>NZ_CM174520.1:0-5305289 GCF_057840745.1 Flavobacterium sp. KH_001
ATGACTAAAACTGCTCAATCGGTATGGGAAAACTGTTTGTCTTTTATAAAGGACAATATTCAAGATCAAGCATATAAAACTTGGTTCGAACCAATCAAATCAGTTGAGCTAACCGACAACGCATTATATATTCAGGTACCAAGTAAATTTTTCTACGAATGGCTCGAAGAGCATTATGTAAAATTATTGAAAGTTGCGCTTACCAAAGAACTGGGAAAAAACGCAAAGTTACTCTATAAAATTAAAATGGAGAACACTTATGGCAATAAACAACCGTTTACCGAACAGTTGCCAAGTGCCAACAGAGTACCAATGAAACCGCAAGAGGTTGATGCTCCGTTCAAAAACCTAAATCCTGAACTTAAAAATCCTTTCGTAATTCCCGGAATTAGAAATTTAAAAATTGAGTCGCAATTAAACGCAAACTACAGTTTTGACAATTTCTTAGAAGGAGACTCAAACCGTTTGGCGCGCTCTGCAGGTATGGCTGTTGCCAATAAGCCTGGAGGAACGTCATTTAATCCGTTGTTGATTTTTGGTGGAGTTGGTTTAGGAAAAACCCACTTAGCACACGCTATTGGTGTTGAAGTAAAAGATAAATATCCTGAAAAAACGGTTTTATATATTTCTGCCGAAATTTTCACACAACAATATATTGACTCGGTAAAAAAGAATAATCGTAACGATTTCATTCACTTCTATCAATTAATTGACGTTTTGATTATTGATGATGTTCAGTTTTTATCTGGAAAATCAGGAACTCAGGACGTATTTTTCCATATTTTCAATTACCTGCACCAAAATGGAAAACAGGTAATTTTAACTTCAGACAAAGCTCCTGTTGATATGCAGGATATTGAGCAACGATTATTATCTCGTTTTAAATGGGGATTATCTGCTGAGTTACATCAGCCAGATTACGAAACCCGTATTTCAATCTTAAAAAACATTTTGTACCGCGATGGTGTTGAAATGCCGGAAGACATTATTGAATATGTTGCCCGCAATATCAAAAGCAATGTTCGTGAACTTGAAGGTGCGATTATTTCATTAATTGCTCAATCTTCTTTCAATAAAAAAGAGGTTACGATCGAGTTGGCTAAAAGTGTTGTAGAGAAATTTGTTAAGAACGTGAAGAGAGAAATCTCTATCGATTATATTCAAAAAATTGTGTCTGATTATTTTCAGTTGGATATTGAAACGCTTCAATCGAAGACCAGAAAAAGGCACGTTGTTCAGGCGAGACAATTGGCCATGTTTTTTGCGAAGAAATTCACTAAAGCTTCTTTGGCAAACATTGGTTCACAAATTGGAGATCGCGATCACGCTACCGTATTACATGCTTGTAAAACAGTTGACAATTTAGTTTCTACAGACAAACAATTCAAAAAATTTGTCGAAGACATCAACAAAAAACTAACGCTATAAACGCGAATCATGCCAGTAAAAATTTTAATGGTTTGTTTGGGAAATATTTGCAGATCACCTTTAGCAGAAGGAATTCTGGCTTCTAAATTACCAAAAGACAATTTCATAGTTGATTCCGCTGGAACAGGATCCTGGCATATAGGACATGCACCTGACAAACGCTCAATTGCAGTTGCTCAAAAAAACGGTTTATGTATTAACAATCAAAAAGGAAGACAATTTAAAACTTCAGATTTTGATGAATTCGATTATATCTATGTTATGGATAATTCGAATTACCGCGATGTCATTCATCTTGCCAAAACACCTGAACATAAAGAAAAAGTTTACCTTATTTTAAACGAATTATTTCCGGGCGAAAATGTAGATGTTCCAGATCCTTATTTTGGAGCGGTAAATGGTTTTGACAACGTTTACGAAATGTTAGACGAAGTTGCTGAGATCATTTCTAAAAAACTTATCGAAAAACATTCTTAACTCATCAATATTTCAATTATTTGGCAGCTAATAATTGAATCTATTTCATTTTATAATCTATAAAATAAATCACATGAAACTTCCAGGAAAACTATATTTAATTCCAACAACAATGGGTGAAAGCGATCCGATGGATGTTTTACCGCAAACCGTAAAAAGAAGCATCGATTTTATAGATTATTATATAGTTGAAAACGAAAAAACGGCCCGAAAATCAATAAAAGCAGTTTCTCCAGAAAAAAAACAATCAGAACTTATACTTTTTACTCTTAATAAACGAACTGAACCAAGCGAACATTTAGACTTTATCAAACCTTTATTAGAAGGAAAAAATGTTGGATTAATGAGTGAAGCTGGCTGTCCAGGAGTTGCAGATCCAGGTGCAGTAATTGTAAAATTAGCACATGAAAAAGGAATTCAGGTAGTACCTTTGGTTGGACCCTCTTCTATTTTATTAGCCATGATGGCTTCTGGAATGAATGGACAAAGTTTTACTTTCAACGGCTATTTGCCAATTGATAAAGACGAGAAAAAATCGGCTTTGAAACATTTTGAGAAATTATCTCAGGACAAAAATCAATCTCAGATTTTTATCGAGACACCATATAGAAACAATAAATTAGTAGAAGATCTTTTACAAATTCTAAATCCTTCAACACATCTTTGTATTGCGACAGATATTACATTACCAACAGAATTCATTAAAACAATGCGTATTTCAGATTGGAAAAAATTAAAAGTTGATCTACATAATCGACCTACAATATTTATTATTCATAAAATGTAATTGTAAAAATTATCTTTTTTCTAATCTGTATTCCAATCTAAGTTATATTTTCATTACATGGTTTATTGTTTTTTTCGTATTAAAAAACAAATAATCCAGTACATTTTCCTCCAAAAAAATAACATCAAAACCGCGTTTAATTAACAATCAATAAAGACAATTTTAACTCTTCGATATTAGTAAAAGAATTACTTTTATCTGATTAAAAAAAAAATTGTTCAAAGCCTTGAACTTTAATGATTTAACAGAAAAACCATCATCAAAAAGGGGAAGAAAAAAAAGAAGCCTTCATATATTTTAAATCATTAAGATTAACCTAAACTATTAATAATTTAAAAAATAAAATATCATGAAAACATTTCTTTTATTTTTATCTTTTTTTAGTTTAACGGCAAACTCTTTTTCTCAGGGTGAAAACTCTGAATTAAAAGAGGGCGAAATTAAAATGGACGAACTGCCTGCAGTTGTAATTAAAAGCGCAGGAAAAGACTTTTCTGTTTACTTACCTGACAGAAACCCAGATGCACATGTTATTGCACTTCAACAAGAGTTTATTTCTTATAATTTAGGAAAAGACTATGAAGGCTTTGATTCTTATTTAGTAGTCTTAGAATGTCCAAAAGGTTCATTATCTGCAACCTATAATCACAAAGGAAAATTAACCAGCGTAGTTGAAAATTATGAGAATGTAAAGCTTCCTGCTAAAGTAATTTACGCCATCTACAAAGAATATCCTGGTTGGACCATAGTAAAAGACAAGTTTCTTTACACCCAAGAAGAAGGCGATATCAAAAAAAAGGAATATAACCTGAAAATCGCAAAAGACAATACTGTTCGCAAAATTGTTGTCAAACCAAACGGTGAAATTGTAAAATAAAAACAAATCCAAAAACAAAAGACATTAAAAGACAGCTTTCTTTTAATGTCTTTTTTATGCTTTAAAAAATAAAAACCCATTTTATTTTAAAAAACAATTACTTTTATTAATACAATTTCTGTAAATATAATTATGAGTAAACTTCCGAATATAACGACTAGTATTTTTACGGTAATGTCTAAAATGGCAACCGAATATTATGCAATTAATCTTTCTCAAGGATTTCCAAATTTCCCTGTAGATGAAAGATTAACCGATATTCTGGCAAAATTATCTAAAGAAAATGTGCACCAATATACACCAATGGCAGGTTATCCGCCTTTGATGAATCAGATTGCAAAATTAATTCAGAGTTCATATAATAGAAGTATTAATCCTGATCTAGAACTTTTGGTTACTGCCGGAGCAACTCAGGGAATTTTCACCACAATTTTAGCTTTGGTTAAAACTGGAGATGAAGTGGTTATTCTGGATCCGAGTTATGATTCTTATGAATCTCCTGTTTTATTGTGCAATGCAAAACCTGTCCGTGTAGCTTTAAATGATGATTATACACCAAATTGGGAAACAATAGAAAAAGCGTGTTCATCAAAAACAAAAATGATCATTATAAATAATCCGCATAATCCGACGGGAAAGATTTTGACGGAAAATGATTTTTTAGAATTGGAAAAATTGCTTTCAAAATATCCTGAAATTCTAGTTTTATCTGATGAAGTTTACGAATACATTACTTTTGAAGAAAAACATATATCCGCACATACTAAAGATTTCCTTTTGAATCGTTGCATCATGGTTTCTTCCTTCGGAAAATCATTTCATATTACAGGTTGGAAAATTGGTTATACCGTCGCACCGGAATATTTGATGAAAGAAATCAAAAAAGTACATCAGTTTTTGGTTTTCAGCGTCAACAGTATTTCTCAGGTTGCTATAAGTCAATATTTGGATATTGTAGATGTGAATTTACTTGGAAAATTTTATCAGGAAAAACGTGATTATTTTCAAAAACTCCTTCAAAACAGCCGATTTGAATTAAAACCTTGTGAAGGAACTTATTTTCAGGTAGCTTCCTATGCCACTATTTCTGATGATGATGATGTTACCTTTTGCAAAAAGCTAATTATAGATCACGGCGTTGCTGCAATTCCTATTTCAACTTTCTATTCCGATCATAAAGATCAAAAATTAATACGTTTTTGCTTTGCCAAAGACAACTTCACTCTTGAATCAGCAGCAAAAAAATTGTGCGATATATAAAATTTATCAAAATTTTATAACATTATTATGCATGCATCCTATTATTTTAATTAATATTGTAAAAAAAGAAAAGTATGAGTTATACAGATAAAATGTTACGTGACGATGCTTTAAAAGGCAAAGTGATTGTAGTTACAGGCGGTGGAAGTGGTTTAGGAAAAGCAATGACTAAATATTTCTTAGAATTAGGCGCTCAGGTAGCGATCACTTCAAGAGATTTAGACAAGCTAAAAAATACTGCAACAGAGCTTGAAGCTGAAACTGGTGGAAAATGTTTACCGCTTCAATGTGATGTTCGTCATTACGAAGAAGTAGAAAATATGCTTCAGGCAGTTTTGAAAGAATTCGGAAAAGTAGATGTTCTTTTGAACAATGCTGCCGGAAATTTCATTTCACCAACAGAACGTTTATCTGCAAATGCATTTGACACTGTTATTGACATTGTATTAAAAGGTTCTAAAAACTGTACACTTGCCTTCGGTAAACATTGGATTGACAGCAAACAAACTTCTGCTACAATTTTAAATATTGTAACAACTTATGCCTGGACAGGTTCTGCTTATGTGGTACCAAGTGCCACTGCAAAGGCGGGAGTTTTAGCCATGACACGCAGTTTAGCTGTAGAGTGGGCAAAATACGGAATTCGTTCTAATGCCATTGCGCCGGGACCATTCCCTACAAAAGGTGCTTGGGACAGATTATTGCCTGGAGATCTTGCAGAAAAGTTTGATATGGCTAAAAAAGTGCCATTGAAACGTGTTGGTGATCACCAGGAATTAGCCAATTTAGCGGCTTATCTAGTTTCTGATTTTTCAGCTTACGTAAACGGAGATGTTATTACAATTGACGGTGGTGAATGGTTAAAAGGAGCCGGACAGTTCAATTTACTGGAAGCAATTCCGGAAGAACTTTGGGATCAGCTTGAAATGATGATAAAAGCAAAAAAGAATAAATAATTTTACGTGCTTACTAAATTCAGAATATTTTATTAAAACTATACTGATTGCACTAAATCCCGATAGCTTGCTGTCGGGATTTTTTTTATTGTTTTTACGATATAACTGATATAAATTCAGTTAAATAATAATTTGTTTAAACATCTGTTTGCTTAAATTTACTTACATTACTTATATGGTTTAAATAAATAATATGCCTAGACAATTCACTTAAATTATTATTTTTGCCAAACAAATATATAATATCAAATTTATGCTCATTATTGGACTTGCAGGAGGAACAGGAAGTGGAAAAACAACAGTAGTACACCAGATTATGACTGAATTACCCGACACTGAAGTTGGTGTGATTTCACAGGATTCGTACTATAAAGAAACAACCAATTTGTCATTTGACGAAAGAGCATTAATTAATTTTGATCATCCAAGATCTATTGACTTTGAACTACTGGTAAAGCATCTTAAAGCTTTAAAAGCAGGCGAAACAATTGATCAGCCGGTTTATTCTTTTATACAGCATAACAGAACTGACGATACCGTATCGACACATCCTAGAAAAGTAATGATTGTTGAAGGTATTTTAATCTTAACCAATCCGGAGTTACGCGAACTTTTTGATATCAAAATTTTCGTTCATGCCGATTCTGACGAAAGATTAGTGCGTCGTTTAAAAAGAGATATTTCAGAACGCGGACGTGATATCGACGAGGTTTTAAATCGTTATCAAAACACTTTAAAGCCTATGCACGAGCAATTTATCGAGCCATCAAAAGCTTTTGCTGATATCATTATTCCAAATGACAAATACAACACAGTAGCAATTGATGTGGTTCGTGCCGTAATTAATCAGCGAATTTTATAATTTTTATTGTAAATTTAGTCCATAATAATTAGGAGCTGTTTCCCGCTCTCGCCTTTATCTTTTTATGGCAGAAAAAACCATAAAAAGGATATCGGCTCCATCGGGGCTAGAAAGACGACTCAAATCTCTAAGATACAATCGATTAATTAAAAATGAAAATAAAGAATCCATATAAAAACAAATCATGGTTTAAATTCCTGGGCAATAAATATGTTTGGGTACTGCTCTTTTTTGTTATCTGGATGTTATTTTTAGACAATTACTCCTATTTTGATCATCGTTTCTTAGATGGACAAATCAATGAATTACAAGACAATAAAAAATACTATCAGGAAGAAATAAAGAAAGATCAGGAACAGATCAAGCAACTTAAAAATCCTGAACAAATAGAAAAATATGCTCGTGAAAAGTACTTTATGAAAAAAGACAGCGAAGATATTTACATCATCCAATTTGAAGGAGATACCATTCAAGACAAAGAATAATTAGAAAAAACACCCAATGGCCACTACCCTGTTCGACGATTTTAATCCGATTTCATCCAAACAATGGAAACAAAAAATTCAGTTTGAATTAGATGGAGCCGAATACAATCAAACCGTAATTTGGAATTCTCCGGAAGATATTCAGGTAAAGCCTTTTTATCACAGAGATGAATTTTCAAAAGCAGCAGCCGTAAAAACGGAGGCTTCCAATTTTAAAATCTGTCAAAATATTTTTGTTTACGACATCGAGAAATCGATTCAAAGAGCTATTAATACTATTGAAAGAGGTGCTGAAAGTTTACGTTTTACAATTGAAAACGAAAAAATCGACATTCAAAATTTATTGGAATCACTTCCTTTAGAAAACCGAATCGTTTACTTTAATTTGAACTTTATTTCAATCGATTTCGTAAAAAAATTAGATACTATTTCTTTACAAAAAAAAACTGTTTTTTACTGCAATATTGATCCAATTGGACATTTTGCCAGAGAAGGAAATTGGTTTCCAACATCAGATAAAAATAATTTTGAAACGATTGAAAATATTGCAAAAGCAACAACAAACCTTTCCTTACTAAGCGTCGATCTGGGTTTATACCAAAATGCCGGTGCCAATATTACACAACAAATTGCTTATAGTTTAGCACACGCAAACGAATATTTAAATCGTTTACCAAACATTACCAAACCATTTGTGTTTCAGGTTTCTGTTGGAACGAACTATTTCTTTGAAATTGCAAAACTTCGTGCTTTACGAATGCTTTTCAAATTAATTGCCGATGAATATAATCCTGAAATTGAATGCCATTTATTAGTCACACCAACCAAAAGAAATAAAACGATTTACGATTACAATGTCAATATGCTTCGTACTACAACCGAATGCATGTCGGCTATCTTAGGTGGTGCAGATGCCGTCGCAAATTTACCTTATGATGCTTTATATCACAAAGACAATGAATTTGGCGACCGAATTGCGAGAAATCAATTGCTCGTTCTAAAACATGAAAGTTATTTTGACAAAGTAGATAATCCTGCTGATGGAAGTTATTACATTGAAAGTTTAACTACACAGTTAGCAGAAAAAAGTTTAAAATTATTCAAGGATATTGAAGATGATGGTGGTTTTTTAAAACTTTTAAATGATGGTACTATTAAAAAGAAAATTCAGGAAAGTGCAACAAAAGAACAGGAATTATTCGATTCAAAAAAAGAAGTTTTACTAGGAACGAATAAATATCCAAACAAAGAAGACAAAATGAAACACGATTTAGAATTGTTTCCTTTTGTAAAAATAAAACCAAGAAAAACATTAATTACACCCATAATAGAAAAAAGATTAGCTGAGAAACTGGAACAAGAACGCTTAGAACTTGAATAATCTTTTTCAAAGTAATTAATAACCCAACAAAACGAAGTGTCTCCATGATAAGAAAAGACCTTAAACATATTAATCTGGACAGTCAAAAGTTAAAAGTCGAAAGTCAAAAGTCCGACATTTTAGCTGACAACTTTTTTACTGCTGAAGGTATTGAACTTAAAAAAACATACTCTGAAAAAGATATTGAAAATTTAGAATTTCTTGATTTTGGAGCTGGCTTTGCACCAAATTTACGCGGACCGTATGCCACGATGTACGTCAGACGTCCGTGGACTATTCGTCAATATGCCGGATTTTCAACAGCTGAAGAAAGTAATGCTTTTTACAGAAGAAATTTAGCTGCCGGACAAAAAGGACTTTCAATTGCTTTTGATTTACCAACCCATCGCGGCTACGATTCAGATCATGAGCGAGTAGTTGGCGATGTTGGAAAAGCAGGTGTTGCGATTGATTCTGTCGAAGATATGAAAGTATTGTTTGATCAGATTCCATTAGATGAAATGTCGGTTTCGATGACGATGAACGGAGCCGTTTTGCCTATTATGGCCTTTTATATTGTGGCTGCAGAAGAACAAGGTGTTGCCATCGGGAAATTATCCGGAACTATTCAGAATGATATTTTGAAAGAGTTCATGGTACGTAACACTTACATTTATCCACCAACGCCATCAATGAAAATCATTGCTGATATTTTTGAATTTACGAGCAAAAAAATGCCAAAATTCAATTCTATCTCAATTTCAGGATATCATATGCAGGAAGCAGGTGCAACTGCCGATATTGAATTGGCTTATACTTTGGCAGATGGTTTAGAATATATTAGAACAGGACTTTCAACCGGAATGACAATCGACGATTTTGCTCCTCGTCTTTCTTTCTTTTGGGCTATCGGTATGAATCATTTTATGGAAATTGCCAAGATGAGAGCAGGCCGAATGATTTGGGCAAAATTAATTCAGCAATTTAATCCCAAAAGTGATAAATCATTAGCACTTAGAACGCATTGCCAAACCAGTGGATGGAGTTTAACAGAACAAGATCCTTTTAATAACGTAGCCAGAACTTGTATCGAAGCAACTGCAGCTGCTTTTGGAGGAACACAATCCTTACACACCAATGCACTTGATGAAGCAATTGCCTTACCAACAGACTTTTCTGCAAGAATTGCCCGTAATACGCAAATCTTTCTACAGGAGGAAACTAAGATAACTAAAACTGTTGATCCATGGGCTGGAAGTTACTATGTTGAAAGTTTAACAAATGAAATTTTAGATGCAACGTGGAAATTAATTGAAGAAGTAGAAGAATTAGGCGGAATGACAAAAGCCATTGAAGCCGGAATTCCGAAACTGAGAATTGAAGAAGCTGCTGCAAGAAAGCAAGCTCGAATTGACAGCGGGCAAGATATTATTGTGGGTGTTAATCAATTTAGATTAGAAAAAGAAGATCCATTGCATATTTTGGATGTTGACAACCAAATGGTTCGTAAGCAACAAATTGAACGTCTTGAAGAAATAAAAGCAAAAAGAGATACTGAAAAAGTAAATCAATCACTGGAAAAATTAATTCATTGTGCCAAAACCGGACAAGGAAACTTATTAGAAATCGCAACCGAAGCAGCGCGCGAAAGAGCTACATTAGGTGAAATCAGCGATGCTCTGGAAAGTATTTTTGGCAGGTACAAAGCGCAAATTAAATCCTTTAGCGGTGTGTATAGTGCAGCAATAAAAAACGACGAAAATTTTGAAAAGGCAAAACAATTAGCAGATGTCTTTGCCAAACAAGAAGGAAGACGTCCCAGAATTATGATTGCCAAAATGGGACAAGATGGGCATGACAGAGGCGCAAAAGTAGTTGCAACCGGCTACGCTGACGTTGGTTTTGATGTTGATATTGGTCCGCTTTTCCAAACTCCGGCTGAAGCTGCAAAACAAGCCGTTGAAAATGATGTCCATATATTGGGAGTTTCTTCGTTGGCTGCCGGACATAAAACTTTGGTTCCGCAGGTAATAGAAGAACTTAAAAAACACGGCCGCGAAGATATAATGGTAATTGTAGGCGGTGTTATACCCGCACAAGATTATCAATACTTATTTGATGCCGGTGCAGTTGCCGTTTTTGGACCAGGAACAAAGATTAGTGAAGCAGCAATTAAAATCTTAGAAATATTAATTGATTAAAATAAGTCCTCCTAAAAAATTAGGAGGACTTATTATTTAAAATCACTTCATACTGAATCCATTCGGTTTTTTGGGTAAAATTTGAAATCCTTTCGTTGTGTGTTTTTTTGACATTGCCTAAATATAAATACAGTCTCCTTTCCCCGGCTATAGACATAATTACCTTTCTCCACATTTATTTTCCCTTTTTTTACAAAATAGAATCTAATGATTCCCTCTGAAAACACGTAAAATAAATAAAATACGTGTGCGCACACGTAAAAATTTTATATATTTGTGTGTACGAACACATTTTTTTACTATCCTAATACTAACCATCATTTTCCATTAAATATAAAAGACCATGTTACTAAACCGAAATTTACTACTGTCCCTCCTGTTTCTATTATCCGTAGGAGCTTTGGCACAAAAAAAAACGTATAAACCAGACAATAAAATCTACAAAAAGGATTGGATAGATTTTAATAAAAATGGAAAAAAAGATATCTATGAAAATCCTCATGCAAAGCTAGAAGATCGTGTTGAGGACCTATTGTCACAAATGACTATGGACGAGAAAACCATGCAAATGGTAACTCTTTATGGTTACCAACGAGTTTTGACCGATCCTCTTCCTATTGACCAATGGAAAACGAAAATCTGGAAAGATGGTGTTGCTAATATTGATGAACACTTAAATGGTTTTAGAGGCTGGGGAGTTCAGCCACAAGACGATCCAAATGTTTGGCCAGCATCAAACCATGCTTGGGCGATTAATGAAGTACAGCGTTGGTTTATCGAAAATACCCGCTTGGGAATTCCGGTTGACTTCACTAATGAAGGGATTCGTGGTATAGAAAGCTACAAGGCTACTAATTTTCCAACACAATTAGGAATCGGACATACATGGAATAAAGACTTGGTATTTAAAATAGGGAATATTACAGGACGAGAAGCACGCATCTTAGGATATACCAATGTATATGCACCAATTTTAGATGTAGGCCGTGATCAACGATGGGGACGTTACGAAGAGATTTACGGAGAATCCCCTTTTTTGGTAGCAGAACTCGGTATCCAGATGACAAAAGGCTTACAACACAATTTTCAGGTTGCAGCCACTGCAAAACACTTTGCCGCGTATAGTAATAACAAAGGAGCTCGTGAAGGATTTTCTCGTGTAGATCCTCAAATATCTCCTCGTGAAGTAGAAAATATTCATTTATATCCGTGGAAACGTGTCATTCGAGAAGCAGGACTTCTGGGCGTCATGAGTTCTTATAATGATTATGATGGCGTTCCTATACAAGGTTCTAAATACTGGCTAATAGATAAATTACGAACAGAAATGGGCTTTAAAGGATACGTCGTTTCAGATAGTGATGCCGTAGAATATATGTATGAAAAACACCGTACCGCCGAAAGTCCTAAAGATGCAATTCTTCAGGCTGTTAATGCAGGTTTAAATGTGCGCTGCACATTTCGCTCACCAGATAGTTATGTATTGCCTTTACGTGAACTTATAAAAGAGGGTAAGATTACCGAAACAATAATTAATGAAAGGGTTCGTGATGTACTGCAAGTGAAATTTATAGTAGGCATTTTCGACAATCCTTATATAAAAGAACCTAAAAAAGCCGACGAAATTGTTTATAATAACGAAAATAGAAAGATAGCTTTGCAAGCTTCGAGAGAGAGTATTGTCCTTTTAAAAAATGAAAAGAATGCACTTCCCTTAGACCGATCCAAAATAAAAAAAATAGCTATATCAGGGCCAAATGCAGATGATGCTGCCTATGCCTTAACGCATTATGGTCCTGTTGCAGTGGATGTAACAACAGTGCTACAAGGAATTAAAAACAAACTCGGAAAATCAGCCGAAGTCTCTTATACAAAAGGATGCGATATTATCGACAAAAATTGGCCGGAATCAGAAATAATCGAATTCCCGCTAACTCAAGAAGAACAAGCTGAAATTGACATAGCAGTAAAACAAGCCAACGAAGCTGATGTAGCTATTGTAGTGCTAGGTGGTAATGGAAAAACTTGTGGGGAAAATAAATCCAGAACAAGTTTAGACCTTCCAGGCAGACAATTAAAATTATTACAAGCCATTTATGCTACGGGAAAACCTGTTATCCTGATCATCATTAGTGGTCGACCGCAAAGTATTAACTGGGCAGATAAATACATCCCTGCAATACTAGCTGCATGGTACCCAGGTTCAGAAGGTGGCGAAGCTGTAGCCGATATTCTATTTGGCGACTATAATCCTGGTGGTAAACTTACCGTTACAGTTCCTAAAACAGTCGGACAAATACCGTTAAATTTCCCCTATAAACCAGCTTCGCAAATTCCAGCCGGACCGGCGGGCGTAAACAATCCTTTATATCCTTTTGGTTATGGGTTAAGTTATACAACTTTCAAATACAGCAACCTTAAAATTTCTCCATTAGTTCAAACCAAAGACGGCAATATCAATGTAAGTTTTGATGTAACTAATACAGGAAAACGAGAAGGAGATGAAGTTGTACAAATGTACTATCGCGATTTAGTAAGTAGTGTAACTACCTATGATATAAATATGCGAGGATTTGACCGAGTGAACTTAAAGCCAAATGAGACAAAAACGATTGTTTATACATTAAAACCAGAAGATATTCAATTGTTAAACCAAGATAACAACTGGGTTGTAGAACCTGGTGAATTTAAAGTCTATATTGGTGCATCCTCTACCGATCTAAAATTGGAAGGAAAATTTGCGATTGCCGAAAAAGATAAAATAGAAGAAATGCTGGCTAAAATTTCTACTGACAACAGAATACAAAATTATGTTCAGCCGTCTACAAATGAACCTAATAAATCAAAAATGTTCGATAAAAACTTAGAAACTTTCTGGACGGCCAAAGAAAAAAATGTTTCAATAGATTTTCAACTGGAAAGTAATGCCACTCCAAAAGAAATTGAAATCGCATGGGGAAAAGGAAACGAGTTAAAATACAAGTTTGAAGTTCAACTTTCCTGCGGTGGAGGGCAATTTATTTCTATGTTCAAGGGCGAAAGTTCGGGCAAATCTCTGCAAATAGAAAAATATACAATAAATACCTGTACTGCAAGCATATTACGCATTATTTTCTTCGGGAACAATAACGATGATGTAACAAGAATTTCAGAAATTTCTCTAAAGGAACTGAAAAACTAAACTATTCTGTTTCAAAAATTCCAAAGGCATGATTTTACGAACGACTGAAAATATTATTTATACCAAAAAAACCTGCAATCCCTTGCAGGTTTTTGTAATGTTCTTAACTCGCAAAATTACATCGAGTGTATCGTTGCGTTACTATCTGCCTCAATATAAGAGAGATCATAACCGCCAAAGGCTTTCATATAACTTCTTAATGAAGTTCCATAAGCATCTCTAAAATACCTATTCCCCTTATTTTTAAAGAAGTTTTTCACTGATCCGGCGCCACCAAGATGTGCGGCCGCTAAAATTCCGGATTCGGTGATGGCAATACCGTTTATGATTTTGCCTTCATACCTTTGGATTTCATTTCGCAAAATCCATTTATTTTTAGATAATAACGCAATAAATGCCTTTTCTTGCAAAGCAGGATCTTTTAAGAATGCCTTTCCACTGCGAACACCAATCGATCTCAATGCCTGAGGACCAAATTGATATTTGCCCATGTAACCAAGTGAATTTACCAAACGGTATTTCCCCTGAGACTCTTTAAAAGCAACTGCTTCTTTAAAACCGATTAGATGATTTCCCGTGTATGGGACGTTTAATTTGTTTGATTCAGGATAATCATCCTTATCTAGCGATGGAAATAAGTATTCTGATCCATCTGTTTTTTCTATTAAAAACCAAGGTTTGGTTTCTAGATTAAAGGGTTTAAAACCCAAAGTTAAAAATGTAATAATAACGACTAAACTCGCATAAAAATACCATTTCTTTATCATAAATTGTTTTTCTTCAAAACGCTGTCACCCTCTTGAAATTTCTACAGTGCAAAGATAATCAAAACAAAACAATACTGACAACCAACAACTTAACCGATTTTAAGAATTATAAAATTGCACTTGATCCCTTTAATGATGCCCTTTTCGAGCATAAATCGAAGATTTCAAATCTGCTTTAAAAGCGCTAAAAAATAAATTTAAAAAACATCATTTTTATCAAATTTTTAGCAATTTTGTTAAAATAACAATACTTAACCTACAATATTTACGATTTGTTTACAGATAAATAAATGACATTTAACCTGAATTTTGCCTTTTTTAAATTTAAAAAGGCCTTACATTTCATTCTTTTACTTTTTAAAACTTGAAAAATTAATTCAAATGGAAATTTACAAATGATCACCTTCTTAAAAATAATGAAACCACCAAAAACAAAAAAACCGAAGCTTTTGCGCTTCGGTTAAATTTTATAAAGTAATTAAAAAACTATCTTGTTACACCTTGACTAGCAATCCAGTCAGAATATTTTTTTGCATTTACATTGTGTTCTGCTAAAGTTGAAGCAAATTCATGATATCCAAAACGCTCAACACTAGCACAAAAATAGATATAATCATTTTTCTCCGGATTCAAAACTGCTTCAAGAGCCGTAATATCAGGCATTGCAATTGGTCCTGGAGGCAACCCAATATTTACATAAGTATTATAGGGAGATTTCATTACTAAGTCATTATAAAATACTCTTTTTATAACCTGATCAAAATTGTTATCTCTTAATTTTAAAGCATAAATTACAGTCGGATCAGCTTGCAAAGGCATTGCTAAACGTAAACGGTTTAAATACACTCCCGCAATTCTAGGTCTTTCGTCTTTTTTAACTGATTCTTTATGAACAATTGAAGCTAAAATAGTAGCCTGAACAGGTGTTAAACCTTGTTCTTTTGCTTCTGCAATTCTTTTATCTGTCCAAAAATTGTGGTAT
This sequence comes from Flavobacterium sp. KH_001, assembly GCF_057840745.1. Taxonomy (NCBI): domain Bacteria; kingdom Pseudomonadati; phylum Bacteroidota; class Flavobacteriia; order Flavobacteriales; family Flavobacteriaceae; genus Flavobacterium; species Flavobacterium sp. KH_001. The sequence goes on from NZ_CM174520.1 coordinate 15,624, forward strand.
TCCTTGATCATTTTATCACGGAATTTTTCTGCAGAGGTATTCCAATACACTTCATAAGTATTTGGAATAAACATGGCAAAAACATTATCTTCATTAAAACCATTCGCTGCCATGAAAGTCGAATCTTTAATTGCTTTCATTAGAGACAAACTATCTGCTTCGATTTCAGAACCAACTCTTCCAGCAAAATTCTCTAGACGCTCCTGATTGTTAAAAGCTAACTTAACTGGAACGTTAGAACGCATTGCACGAACCAAATCGATATTATTCATATCTTTTTTAAGCAAAAAACGTCCTGATTTTACGTTTTCAGGATAGCTTCTCTTATCTGCTACCATTTCGAAGTTTTCGAAATTCTTAATATATGGTTCTAATATTTTTTTAACATCGGTATAATTGGCACCAGTTGGAACATAGACATAAAGTTCTTTTTCCTCAAATTTTGTGTTGGCGCTAAAAATTCTGCTGATCAAAATAAATCCGTAAATCATTAAAACTGAAATTACGGCTACAGCAGTTATCGTGATAATTTTTTTTAAGCTCAAAGTCTAAATTTTAAATTTGTTTGTTAATTAACTGGTACATTGCTTCGTCTAGATAGTGGTTATTCAGCAAGATCCAATCTTTTTTAATTCCTATTTTCTCAAAACCAAATTTAGTAAAAAGAGCTATACTAGCTACATTTTCGACACTAATATTTGCGTAGAGCTGATGTAAATTTAAATTATAAAAAGCATATTTAATTAAAAGTTCTAATGCTTCAGAACCTATGTTTTGTCTTTTATTTTCATTCTTTTGAATAACGATTCCAACCCCTGCTTTATTATTCTTCGGATCAAATTCAAATAAATCAATTAATCCAATAGCAGGAAAATCCTGATCCTGACAAATAGCCAATCGCAATTGTTTGGCCTCATAAATATCCTGATGAGCATTTTCAAGATATTGACGTACCAGAAAACGACTATATGGCGTATACGTATTACTGACTTCCCAAATACTTTGATCATTTTCCATCGCATACACAAACTCCAAATCATTAGGTTCTAAGGCACGCAGATAGATATTTTCTCCTTTGAGTGTGATCATTTAATTTTAGATTGCTGATTTTAGATTTTTGGAATTTGGAATTTCAAAGTTGAAAATTGAATTATATTTCAATTGTTCCCTTAAAAACAAATTTTGCCGGACCAGTTAAGAAAACATTGGTAAAATGATCTCCCATTTTATCAAAAGAAACATTTAGCTTTCCTCCTTCAACATTTAAATTGATAGATGTTTTATCTGTTTCTCCAGTCGCATTCATTGCAATTGCAACAGCTGTTGCTCCTGTTCCACACGCTAAAGTTTCATCTTCAACGCCTCTTTCGTACGTACGAAGTGAAAAAGTATCCTCATCAATTTTCTTTACAAAATTAACATTACTTCCTTTTTCTCCATATAGTTCACCGTAACGAATCGATGCTCCGCTATCTTTTACATTATAATTTTTCAAATCTTCAACGATCTGCACGTGATGTGGCGAGCCTGTATTCAAAAAAGTATAAGAATCTTTCTTTTGTATTTCATCAACATCAATCATTTGCAAGGAAACAATTGCATCATTTCCGACAGAAGCGTGATGCAGACCATCCGTTGCCATAAAAATAGCCTGATTATCGATAACGCCCAATTGATTTGCAAAAGCTACCAAACAACGACCTCCGTTACCACACATTGAGCTTTCGTTTCCATCAGAATTGTAATAAACCATTCTGAAGTCTGTATCCGAATCATTTTCAAGTAAAATAAGTCCGTCAGCGCCAATTCCAAATCTTCTGTCGCACAATTGCTCAATCAGTTGAATATCTTCTTTTGGAAAAAAATTAGTACGATTGTCAATCATTACAAAATCATTGCCCGTACCTTGATATTTATAAAATTCTATTTGCATTTTTAGTCTATTAATAAGTACAAAAGTACGAACTATTAATTAATGAAATGTTAATCAATGTTAAAGAGCGTTAAAGCATTTTTTGAAATAATTTTTTCCTTTAATTTTACGTTAGTAACTTAAACATAAATCCTAATTATGAAAAGATTTTCAAGCTTATTTTTAGTATCATTACTAAGTGGTGCTACTACACTTGGTGCTTACAAATTATTATTTGATGGCAACAATTCTTTTTTTGGAAGAGAAAATTCTGTTGTTACTTTAGCCCCCAATTCATTTGGCAGAAATGTTGCATTATCAGCTGAAACGGTTGATTTTACTGCTGCTGCAGATAAGACAATCCATACTGTTGTTCACGTAAAGAACGTTTCGAGAAGGACAGTTAGTAATCCTATGATGGAATTTTTCTATGGATATGGTGGTCAACAACAACAAGAACAAGTAGGAACTGGTTCTGGTGTTATTATTTCTGAAGACGGATATATTGTGACTAACAATCACGTAATTAAAGATGCTTCTGAAATTGAAATTACCTTAAACAACAAGAAATCATATACGGCAAAATTAATTGGTACCGATTCAAAAATGGACATCGCATTATTAAAAATCAATGCCGATGAAAAACTACCATATACTGCTTTTGCTAATTCTGATAATGTAAAAATTGGCGAATGGGTTTTGGCAGTTGGAAATCCGTATAACCTAACTTCAACCGTAACTGCGGGGATTGTTTCGGCGAAAGCCAGAAATTTAGACACTAGCGGAATTCAGTCATTCATTCAGACTGATGCGGCTGTAAATCCTGGAAATAGCGGTGGAGCGTTAGTAAATACCAGAGGAGAATTAATTGGAATCAATACGATGATTTCCTCAATGACGGGTTCTTATGTTGGATATTCATTTGCGGTCCCTTCTAATATTGCCAGAAAAATCATTGAAGACATTATGGAATTTGGTAATGTGCAAAGAGGTATTTTAGGTGTTGAAGGTGGTGAATTAAATAGTACTGCATCGAAAGAATTAGGCGTAACTCAAACGCAAGGATTTTATATCAGTAAAGTTTCTAAAAATTCCGGAGCTGAAAAAGCTGGACTTACAAAAGGTGACATTATCGTAAAACTGGATGATCAAAACATTGCAACTTATGCTGATCTTTCAGGTTACATTAATACGAAACGACCAAACGATGTTGTCAAAGTCACTTATATGAAAGATGGACAAACGAGAACAGTTCCGGTAACTTTAAGCAAAAATGAATTTTTTAGTACCGAATTTAAAGGGATAGAATTAGAAAATATCGATGCTGCTGACAAAAAGAAATTCAGAATTGATTATGGTGTTAAAATTAAAAACATAACCAATGACAATTTAATGCAATATCAAAATGAGTTGCAAGGAAACATTATATTAAGCATCGATAATGTTAAAGCAACAAATGTTGAAACCGTTTCGAAACTTTTAAGTAAAAAAGATGAAGGACAAAGCGTTCGCATCGAAATGATAAACAGAAATGGAGAAATCTTCAGAATAATTATTTAGTCACAGTTATTAGTCACAGTTTTCAGCTAAAAAAATAAAACTGTAGCTAAGACTGAAAATCCTTAAAGCCATCTTAAGAAATTAAGGTGGCTTTTTTATTTTCAAAAATAAATCATAAAATAGTTTACGAAATCGATTGAAATGGATACTTTTGCGCCAAATTTTAAAATAGTGAGCATTTTATTTTTTCAATTTAATCAATTATGAGTAAAAAATCTTTGTACCAAAAAGAGGTATCGTTACAAGTCGACCGAAGAAGAGCTGGTGTCGAATTAATAAAAGTCATAAGTGATTTATGGTACGACAAATCCATCGAAATGGTTTTATTTAAAAACCAATTATTGGATAAAAATGTCAGTGACATAATCAATTTACATCAATACGCAGGTGAATTCGTTGGCAAACCTATTAGTATTTTTGATTCTGTTGAAATTGCAAAAGTGATTTTGTCATTAGATTTTCCGCCTGCAAAATTAGATTTAGGAAAACTTACCTACGAATATCTTTTAGAAGAAGAAAAATATCCGGATGCAAGATATTTTGTGATGGAAAAGCTAAAAAAAGCCAAATCAACCAAAGAAATTCAGCCAAAGGATGTTGTCTTATATGGCTTTGGAAGAATCGGACGTTTGTTAGCCAGAGAATTAATGTCAAAAACCGGTAAAGGAAACCAATTGCGTTTGAGAGCAATTGTAACCCGTGATAAAAGTGATGCTGCAACTTTAGAGAAACGAGCTTCTCTATTGCGTTATGATTCAATTCATGGCGATTTTCAGGGATCTGTTACTGCAGATTCAAAGAATAATGCTTTAATCATTAACGGAACCACCGTTCACATTATAAACGCTAATACTCCGGAAGAAATAGATTACACACAATACGGAATCAATGATGCCTTAGTTATTGATAATACTGGTGCCTTTACAACAGAGGAGACTCTAAAAAGGCATTTAACTTCAAATGGAGTTAGCAAAGTTTTATTGACGGCACCTGGAAAAGGAGTTCCAAATATCGTTCATGGGGTTAATCATAACGAATACAACCCGGACGAAATAAATATTTTTTCTGCAGCATCCTGCACTACAAACGCTATAACGCCAATTTTAAAAGTTATTGAAGACACTTTAGGAGTTGCAAAAGGTCACTTAGAAACCATTCATGCTTATACAAACGATCAGAATCTGGTTGACAATATGCATAAAAAATACCGTCGCGGAAGAGCTGCTGCATTAAATATGGTAATTACCGAAACTGGTGCCGGAACTGCAGTTTCAAAAGCAATTCCATCCCTTGAAGGAAAATTAACTTCAAATGCTATTAGAGTTCCAGTTCCAAACGGATCGTTGGTGGTACTAAACTTAGAAGTTAAAAAAGCAACCTCTATACCAGGCATCAATAAAATCATGAAAAAATACGCTTTAGAAGGAGAACTTGTAGAGCAAATCAAATATTCCTTAAATAATGAATTGGTTTCTTCTGATATAGTAGGAACTTCTGCTCCATCGATATATGACAGCAACGCAACAATTGTTTCTAAAGATGGCAAGAACATCGTACTTTATATTTGGTACGATAACGAATATGGATATAGTCATCAAGTAATCCGTTTAGCAAAGTATATTGCTAAAGTGAGACGTTTTACTTATTATTAATATAAAACCAAACCAACCATTCTTAAGACCATCAAGTTTTCTTGATGGTTTTTTGTTGTTTTAAATTGGAAGAACTGTAGTGCTTTTTACCTCCGAAATCACAAAAACAGTGTTGATTAGAGAAACCTCAGGCAAGATCGATAATTTTTTTTGATGAAAATGATGATAGCTTTCCATATCCGGAATAATGATTTTAAGCATATAATCAAAATTACCGGAAACGTAATTACATTCCACAACTTCCGGTAAATTAAGAATGGATTGATTAAACCCTTCAGAAGTATCGTAAGTCTGTTTTGTTAAGGTAACCTGACAGTAAACCGTAAGATTATTTCCAAGTTTCTTCTTGTTCAAAATCGAAACATACTTCTCTATAACCCCTTCTTTTTCAAGACGTTTAACCCTATCATGAACCGGTGTAAGGGACAGATTTATTTTATTTGCAATGTCCTTTAAAGTATAATGGGCATTTTCCTGTAAAAGTCGTAAGATTTTTTTGTCAATTTCATCTAAAGCCATAACGAAAACGTTTTCTTTAATTAGTAAAATTTAGTCTTTTTTTCTCTTTTTCGAATTACAAACCTATTCAAAAAGAATATTTTTCTGTAAAAGTATAAAATAAAATAATATTTTCTTATTTATAAGTCCAATATCAATAATATATTCTCTATCAGTAGCTTTGTAAAACAAATTCAAGAAAAAAAACAAAAAATATAACAAGATGATAATAGGTGTTCCAAAAGAAATCAAAAACAACGAAAATCGTGTAGCATTAACACCAGCAGGTGTTTCTGAAATGAAAAAACATGGACATACAGTTTATGTTCAAGCAACTGCAGGTATAGGAAGTGGATTTAGCGATGATGAATATGCAAATGCAGGAGCAGTAGTTTTAGGAACTATTGAAGAAGTTTATGCTGTTGCAGAAATGATCATTAAAGTAAAAGAACCAATTGCTTCTGAATATCCTTTAATCAAAAAAGATCAATTGCTTTTCACATACTTTCACTTTGCTTCCTCTGAGCCATTAACACATGCAATGCTTGAAAAAGGCGCAGTTTGTTTAGCTTATGAGACTGTTGAAAAAGCAGACCGTAGTTTACCATTATTAGTACCAATGTCTGAAGTTGCAGGTCGTATGGCAATTCAACAAGGAGCAAAATATCTTGAAAAACCATTAAAAGGAAGAGGAATTCTTTTAGGTGGTGTTCCAGGTGTACCGCCAGCTAAAGTATTAGTTTTAGGTGGAGGAATCGTTGGAACTCAAGCTGCAAAAATGGCTGCTGGTTTAGGAGCACAAGTAACTATTATGGATTTAAGTTTGCCACGTTTACGTCAACTTGACGATATCATGCCAGCAAACGTAAATACAGAAATGTCTAACCATTACAATATTACTAGAGCAATTAAAGATGCTGACTTAATTGTTGGAGCTGTTTTAATTCCAGGAGCAAAAGCACCTCACTTAATTACTCGTGACATGCTTAAGTTAATGCGTCCGGGAACTGTTGTAGTTGACGTTGCAGTAGATCAGGGAGGATGTATCGAAACTTGTACACCTACAACACACGAAAATCCAACTTTCATTATTGATGATATCGTTCACTACTGTGTGGCTAATATGCCAGGTGCTGTACCTTACACATCAACTTTAGCTTTAACAAATGCTACTTTACCTTATGCTGTACAACTAGCAAACAAAGGGTGGGAAAAAGCTTGTAACGAAAACGAAGAATTGAAAAAAGGATTGAACATCGCTAACGGAAAAATCCTTTATAAAGGAGTTGCTGAAGCTTGGAATCTTCCTTTTAACGAAGAATTAGTGTTAGCAAACGCATAGTGCTAACATTAAAATAAGTGCTTACTAAAACACTATTCAAAAGGTCTTTCTTAATTGAAAGACCTTTTTTTTGAGCATAAAAAAAACCTGTCATAAAATAATGACAGGTTTTGCTTTATAGATAAATAGAAAAACTATTTTTTCTCGATTTTCTCGATTTTCTCGTCTAAAACTTCTTGCAACACTTTTGCCTCAGTTCCATTAGGAAAACTAACTTTAATTTTCTGAGCTATTGTAGGGGCAATTTCTGTAATCGCTTTTTTATCATATGATTCTCCTTTGTTAATGTGCCATCCGTAAAAAATAGCAGGTACATGAGTATCATAGCTATATGGAGTTCCATGCGAAGTTCCAGTAACCGAATATTCCATATCTCCAGGTTTATTAATGATAACCATATCACCATCCTGAGTAACATCATATCCTTTAGCAACAAAATTCAAATAATAATCATTCCCGGAATTAGCTAAAATTTCTTCTTCCGTATACACTTTTTTAATCTGTGGTAGCGAAATCATGTAATCTTTAAAAGCTTGTTTTACTTTTACTAAATCCAAACCTTTATCTTTAATTATTTGCTTATTAAAGAAGATATTGAAATTAGAATAATTTAAAAGCAGATCAACACCAAAAGTTTTTACAGAGAAATCCTGTAGATTTTTCCTAAAGTCTTTTGACGGATAATTATCGACATTGTATTTACGATCTTTTAAATAAATAACATTTTCGGCACCTGCATGATCCGCTGTTAAGAAAAGCAAATAATTACCTTTTCCAACCCTTTTATCTAAATAAGCTAAGAAGTCAGCGATCGTTTGATCCAATCTTAAATAAGTATCTTGAAGTTCCATCGAACGCGGTCCTAATAAATGTCCGACATAATCTGTTGATGAAAAACTAACTGTTAAAAAATCAGTGATATTATCCCTTCCTAATTCTTCTTTTTCGATAGCTTTTTTAGCAAACTCAGCTAATAGATCATTACCAAAAGGAGTAGCTCTTATTACACCTGCATCATTTTTTTCATACATTGTTTTCAAATCATATGGAAAAACGGGCGCAGCACTACCGTATAATTTACCTTCATAAGGATTGTTATCCGCTAGACTCTCATTGTATGTTGAAGCTGATTTATACAAATCCCAACCTTTATTAATATAGGGCATATAATGTTTCTCATTATTAAACTGAGTTACCCATTCCGGCAGTTTTTCACCATAAAAAGTACTCGAAATAAACGACCCCGTTTTGCTATACCAAAAAGCCCAGTTTGCAAAATGTCCTGCTGGTAAAATTGCGCCACGATCTTTAAGACTCATTCCAATAACTTTACCTTGAAAATTGGTAGCCATTCTTACTTCATCCGTAATAGTAGTACTTTGAAGATTTTTTGGGGACATTGCTCCTTCTTCAACTGTTCCGTCACCAACTGTTTTTACCCCAGCATCATCTGTACAATACATTTCTTTTCCAGTTGTTCTGCTAAACCATTCGTTACCAACAATTCCATGTGTAGCTGGTGTCGTTCCTGTATAAATTGAAGCATGTCCCGGAGCAGTATAAGTTGGCATATAATTATAATGCATATTTTGAAAAGTATATCCATTATTCATTAATTTCTTAAAACCATTCGGTGAAAAATCATCTGAAAACCGATATAAATATTCCATTTTCATCTGATCAACTACAATTCCAACAACCAATTTAGGGCGTTGTTGAGCACTTAAATTTGAGATTACAAACAATGTCAACAATACAATACTTTTTTTCATACTTAAATTATAAAATTTAGACAAAAATACTGATTCACATTTAAAATGTCTAACCGAGGCTAAATTAAAACCCAAAATTGATTTTTATTTAACAGAAACAAGATGATATATTATTGAAAGAATACACAGGTTAGGATGATTACCGGCTGGCCGGGCTGTCCGCTGTACTCCCAATTAACAAAAACTACGACAAAAAGGAAGTACAGTTTTCAAAAGAAATTCCAACTTTTAAATCCTAAATTCAAATCCAGAGTACTACATAGTTTTATTTTCAGAAGAAATCAGGTACAGCAACTGCTATTTAACCGCAAAGCTTGCAAAGGATTACACAAACTTCGCAAAACTATTAACACAGCTTTGCGAACTTAAACAGGTGTGTTGTACACACCGATAATAAAAACCTTTGCTTTGTTTGCGGTAAAAACATAAAGTATTGTAAAACAAAAAACCCCGTTTCGTTAGAAACAGGGTTTTAAAAAGAAAGGCGACGACATACTCTCCCACATAACTGCAGTACCATCTGCGCAGGCGGGCTTAACTACTCTGTTCGGGATGGGAAGAGGTGAGCCCCGCCGCAATAACCACCTTAAGGTCGTTTTGCAATGGGTAACCAGCTTTAGCTGATCAACATTACACAATATCTTAACATACTGAGATAAAGAAAAAAGTATTGATTTAGAAAGTTTCTTCTCCCGACCGGAGTCGGGAGAAAAGGGTGTACATAAGCTTACGGATTATTAGTACTACTCGACTATGACATTACTGCCTTTACATCTATAGCCTATCAACGTGGTCATCTTCCACGATCCTTAAAAGAAATCTCATCTTGTGGTGGGTTTCGCGCTTATATGCTTTCAGCGCTTATCCCTTCCAAACGTAGCTACTCTGCGGTGCCCCTGGCGGGACAACAGATACACTAGAGGTTTGTCCAATTCGGTCCTCTCGTACTAGAATCAGATCCACTCAAATTTCTAACGCCCACAGTAGATAGAGACCGAACTGTCTCACGACGTTCTGAACCCAGCTCGCGTGCCACTTTAATGGGCGAACAGCCCAACCCTTGGGACCTTCTCCAGCCCCAGGATGTGACGAGCCGACATCGAGGTGCCAAACCCCCCCGTCGATATGAGCTCTTGGGGGAGATCAGCCTGTTATCCCCGGCGTACCTTTTATCCTTTGAGCGATGGCCCTTCCATGCGGAACCACCGGATCACTATGCTCTACTTTCGTACCTGATCGACCTGTATGTCTCTCAGTCAAGCTCCCTTATGCCATTGCACTCTACGCACGGTTACCAAGCGTACTGAGGGAACCTTTAGAAGCCTCCGTTACTCTTTTGGAGGCGACCACCCCAGTCAAACTACCCACCAAGCAATGTCCCCCACAATATGGGGTTAGGCCTCAGATAAACAAAGGGTTGTATTTCAACAATGACTCCACAACGCCTGGCGACGCCACTTCACAGTCTCCAACCTATCCTACACATCATTTATCCAAGGTCAATACTAAGCTATAGTAAAGGTGCACAGGGTCTTTTCGTCCCACTGCGGGTAAACGGCATCTTCACCGTTACTACAATTTCACCGAGCTCATGGCTGAGACAGTGTCCAGATCGTTACACCATTCGTGCAGGTCGGAACTTACCCGACAAGGAATTTCGCTACCTTAGGACCGTTATAGTTACGGCCGCCGTTTACTGGGGCTTCAATTCAATGCTTCTCCGAAGATAACATCTCCTCTTAACCTTCCAGCACCGGGCAGGTGTCAGGCCCTATACTTCATCTTACGATTTTGCAGAGCCCTGTGTTTTTGATAAACAGTCGCCTGGACCTCTTCACTGCGGCCAGCTTGCGCTGGCGACCTTTCTCCCGAAGTTACAGGTCTATTTTGCCTAATTCCTTAGCCATGAATCTCTCGAGCACCTTAGGATTCTCTCCTCAACTACCTGTGTCGGTTTACGGTACTGGTACTAATTACCTGAAGTTTAGAGGTTTTTCTTGGAAGCCCTTAGGCGCACTATCTCTTTGTCCGAAGACTCCGAGTACTATCGTATTTCCCCAAGATCTGTGGATTTGCCTGCAGATCTTATAGGTAGGTACTTCAACGAACTATTCCGTCAGTTCGCGGCGCTTTCATCACTCCGTCACCCCATCACAGTAATTAGTAGTACGGGAATATTAACCCGTTAGCCATCGACTGTCCCTTTCGGGTTCGCCTTAGGACCAGACTAACCCACAGCTGATTAGCATAGCTGTGGAAACCTTAGTTTTTCGGTGTGCGGGTTTCTCGCCCGCATTATCGTTACTTATGCCTACATTTTCTTTTCCAGCCAGTCCAGCATACCTTACGATACACCTTCAACCCTGCTGGAATGCTCCCCTACCACTTACAGTAAACTGTAAATCCATAGCTTCGGTAATACGCTTATGCCCGATTATTATCCATGCTCGTCCGCTCGACTAGTGAGCTGTTACGCACTCTTTAAATGAATGGCTGCTTCCAAGCCAACATCCTAGCTGTCTGGGCAGACAAACCTCGTTCTTTCAACTTAGCGTATATTTGGGGACCTTAGCTGATGGTCTGGGTTCTTTCCCTCTCGGACTTGGACCTTAGCACCCAAGCCCTCACTGCTGAGAAACATTATATAGCATTCGGAGTTTGTCAGGAATTGGTAGGCGGTGAAGCCCCCGCATCCAATCAGTAGCTCTACCTCTATATAACTTAAATTCAGCGCTGCACCTAAATGCATTTCGGGGAGTACGAGCTATTTCCGAGTTTGATTGGCCTTTCACCCCTACCCACAGGTCATCCGAAGACTTTTCAACGTCAACCGGTTCGGACCTCCACTGTGTGTTACCACAGCTTCATCCTGCCCATGGGTAGATCACACGGTTTCGCGTCTAACACTACTGACTAAAGCGCCCTATTCAGACTCGCTTTCGCTACGGATCCGTGGCTTAACCACTTAACCTTGCCAGCAACGTTAACTCGTAGGCTCATTATGCAAAAGGCACGCCGTCACCCCACGAAAGGGCTCCGACCGCTTGTAAGCGTATGGTTTCAGGATCTATTTCACTCCGTTATTCACGGTTCTTTTCACCTTTCCCTCACGGTACTGGTTCACTATCGGTCTCTCAGGAGTATTTAGCCTTAGCGGATGGTCCCGCCAAATTCAGACAGGGTTTCACGTGCCCCGCCCTACTCAGGATACCACTATCTATTATACTCGTTACCCATACGGGACTATCACCCTCTATGGTGTCACTTTCCAGTAACTTCCGGTTCCTTGTACATAAAATGTCGTGGTCCTACAACCCCAACAATGCCGTAACATCATTGGTTTGGGCTAATCCGCGTTCGCTCGCCACTACTTACGGAATCACTTTTGTTTTCTTCTCCTCCGCCTACTTAGATGTTTCAGTTCAGCGGGTTTGCCCACCTATCGGTGTACTATGTCTTCAACATAGTGGGTTGCCCCATTCAGGTATCTACGGATCAATTCGTGTGTGCCGATCCCCGTAGCTTTTCGCAGCTTATCACGCCTTTCATCGCCTCTGAGAGCCAAGGCATCCCCCATACGCCCTTATTTTGCTTATTGTACCAATCTTAAATTTAATTAAGACCGTTTTTTTTTGTTTTCTACTATAAATAGTAAAAAACGCTTTCTACTTTTTATTATTTTCTTATCTCAATATGTCAATGAACTTTTATTTACTATCTTCACAGTAAATCAGTGGAGAATAACGGAGTCGAACCGTTGACCTCCTGCGTGCAAGGCAGGCGCTCTAGCCAGCTGAGCTAATCCCCCATTTTTCAATCTTAGATTGTAGAATTCAGATTTTAGATTTCTTAATTCTTCTCTAATTTCTTTTGGTGAATTCCAACTTCCAGAATTTCCTTTTTTTAAGTTAAATAGTAGTCCCGGGCAGACTCGAACTGCCGACCCCTACATTATCAGTGTAGTACTCTAACCAGCTGAGCTACGAGACTCTGTTTTACTTAAAATTTATTATTTGAACTAACAGCAAGAGTAAAATAGTCTTAAAATTAAAAACCTATAAAGCTTCTTCTTTTTTCCCCATCGTGTATTAATACTAACAATTGGGGCTCTAGAAAGGAGGTGTTCCAGCCGCACCTTCCGGTACGGCTACCTTGTTACGACTTAGCCCTAGTTACCAGTTTTACCCTAGGCAGCTCCTTGCGGTCACCGACTTCAGGCACCCCCAGCTTCCATGGCTTGACGGGCGGTGTGTACAAGGCCCGGGAACGTATTCACCGGATCATGGCTGATATCCGATTACTAGCGATTCCAGCTTCACGGAGTCGAGTTGCAGACTCCGATCCGAACTGTGACCGGTTTTATAGATTCGCTCCTGGTCGCCCAGTGGCTGCTCTCTGTACCGGCCATTGTAGCACGTGTGTAGCCCAAGGCGTAAGGGCCGTGATGATTTGACGTCATCCCCACCTTCCTCACAGTTTGCACTGGCAGTCTTGTTAGAGTTCCCGACATGACTCGCTGGCAACTAACAACAGGGGTTGCGCTCGTTATAGGACTTAACCTGACACCTCACGGCACGAGCTGACGACAACCATGCAGCACCTTGTAAATTGTCTTGCGAAAGATCTGTTTCCAAACCGGTCAATCTACATTTAAGCCTTGGTAAGGTTCCTCGCGTATCATCGAATTAAACCACATGCTCCACCGCTTGTGCGGGCCCCCGTCAATTCCTTTGAGTTTCATTCTTGCGAACGTACTCCCCAGGTGGGATACTTATCACTTTCGCTTAGCCACTGAAATTGCTTCCAACAGCTAGTATCCATCGTTTACGGCGTGGACTACCAGGGTATCTAATCCTGTTCGCTACCCACGCTTTCGTCCATCAGCGTCAATCCATTAGTAGTAACCTGCCTTCGCAATTGGTATTCCATGTAATCTCTAAGCATTTCACCGCTACACTACATATTCTAGTTACTTCCTAATAATTCAAGTTTAACAGTATCAATGGCCGTTCCACCGTTGAGCGATGGGCTTTCACCACTGACTTATTAAACCGCCTACGGACCCTTTAAACCCAATGATTCCGGATAACGCTTGGATCCTCCGTATTACCGCGGCTGCTGGCACGGAGTTAGCCGATCCTTATTCTTACGATACCGTCAAGCTACTTCACGAAGTAGTGTTTCTTCTCGTATAAAAGCAGTTTACAATCCATAGGACCGTCATCCTGCACGCGGCATGGCTGGATCAGGCTTGCGCCCATTGTCCAATATTCCTCACTGCTGCCTCCCGTAGGAGTCTGGTCCGTGTCTCAGTACCAGTGTGGGGGATCTCCCTCTCAGGACCCCTACCCATCGTAGCCTTGGTAAGCCGTTACCTTACCAACTAGCTAATGGGACGCATGCTCATCTTTTACCGTTGTGACTTTAATTACAAAATGATGCCATTTCGTAATACTATGAGGTATTAATCCAAATTTCTCTGGGCTATCCCTCTGTAAAAGGTAGATTGCATACGCGTTACGCACCCGTGCGCCGGTCTCTAGTTCCGAAGAACTATACCCCTCGACTTGCATGTGTTAAGCCTGCCGCTAGCGTTCATCCTGAGCCAGGATCAAACTCTTCATCGTATATTGTTTGTTCCGATTAATCGGAACTAATTATTATTCGAATCAGTCTCTATCGGTTCTTTTATAAATCTCTCGATTATCTTACTCTTTATTCTTTTGCTCTAACATCTCTGTTAAAGCGGCTGTCAATTCAATATGTCTACGAACGTGTCTTTCAATCTTGTTTCGCTTGTCTCTCAAAGCGGGTGCAAAAGTAGAAAACTTATTTCTAACTGGCAAATGTTTTTTGAAGTTTTTTTTGAAAAATTTTCGTTTCAATTTCCTCTTCTTATTTACCAATCTATCAATGAACTTTCCGTGTTTTGCGGGGTGCAAATGTAACATCCGTTTTCAAATCTCACAAGCTTTTTGGAATCTTTTTTTGAAAAAATTTTTTCAGTATTAATTCGTATGCTTGTCAGTATTTCAGTGAACGTCTATCGCTGTTGCGGGTGCAAAAGTAGCACCTTTATTGAGTTCTGCAAGCTTTTAATCGAACTATTTTTGATCTTTTTTAAAACTTTTTCTTAACACTCTGATAACTCAAAACTTAGCTTTTTAACTTTTTTATCATTTATAAGAATATTCTGTAGTGTTTGTAATTCTCTCAATTCTTTTATTTCTGGATATGCCATTTTTATGGACTTCACACAGCAATACGTTCTTTCCTGAGAACTTTATAACTTATCGCATTACTCTTCTTTCTGGCCTTTTATCCCTGTTAGACAAAGATTCTAAAGCACAAAGTCTCTTTTCATTCTTTTCAGACATGCATCTTTTATACTTATATATAATAGGACTTCTTTTGAAAACAGCTATCCTAGCCCCGATGGGAGGGAAAATCCTTTTGTGCCGGGGTTCGGCACAAAAGATTGGAAGAAACAGCGGAATTAAGCTCATTATTAAAATACTAATTCCAATAACAAAATTCCAAATTCCAAATCTCAAATTGTTTCACCTGCTCTCTAGCAATCGGATCCAAATTCTAATTAGAAAGGGTTTCTCCCGAGTCTCGACACATATAACCCCATAATCCCCCCTCTTATATATGATAATAATATTTCCTTCCTTATATATGTATAAAAAACAAACTTCGTCAAGAATTAAATTCTTCTCTTATATATTATAGTATAAACATGTACTTATGTATTGTATGTATTTTAGTAATGCGCTATATTTGCATTCACAAAATTATAAACAATGATTAAGATTACTTTACCCGACGGGTCAATTAGAGAGTTAGCTTCAGGCGTAACTCCGATGGAGGTTGCTAAAAGCATTAGTGAAGGATTTGCAAGAAACGTGATTTCTGCGTCTTTTAATGGTACAACAATAGAAACCGAAACTCCATTGACGACCGACGGTAGTCTTATTTTATATACATGGAATGATGCGGAAGGTAAAAAAGCTTTTTGGCATTCGACTTCGCACGTAATGGCACAAGCTCTTGAGGAATTATATCCGGGAATTAAATTAACTCTTGGACCTGCAATTGCTAATGGCTTCTATTACGATGTTGATTTTGAAGATCAAAAAATTATTGAAGCTGATTTCAAAAAAATAGAAGATCGTGTTCTTGAGATTTCAAGAGAAAAACACGAATTTAAAATGCGCCCAGTTAGCAAAGCTGATGCGTTAGAAATGTATAAAGATAACGTTTACAAGACTGAATTGATTTCGAATCTTGAAGACGGAACTATAACTTTTTGCGATCACGCTACTTTCACTGACTTATGTAGAGGTGGACATATTCCGAATACCGGAATTATCAAAGCTTTTAAAATCATGAGCGTTGCCGGTGCTTATTGGCGAGGTGATGAGAAAAACAAGCAGTTGACTCGTGTTTACGGAACATCTTTCCCAAAACAAAAAGATTTAACTGAATATCTTGAACTTCTTGAAGAAGCAAAACGTCGTGATCACCGTAAATTAGGTAAAGAACTTGAATTATTTGCTTTCTCTCAGAAAGTTGGACAAGGCCTGCCATTATGGTTACCAAAAGGTGCTGCACTTAGAGACCGTTTAGAGCAATTTTTAAAGAAAGCTCAAAAGAAAGCAGGATATGAGCAAGTAGTTACTCCACATATTGGACAGAAAGAACTATATGTAACTTCTGGGCACTATGCAAAATACGGTGCAGATAGTTTTCAACCAATCAATACTCCAGCTGAAGGTGAAGAGTTTTTATTGAAGCCAATGAACTGCCCTCACCACTGCGAAATCTACAATGTAAGACCTTGGTCATACAAAGATCTACCAAAGCGTTATGCTGAATTTGGTACTGTATACAGATATGAGCAATCTGGTGAATTACACGGTTTAACTCGTGTTAGAGGATTTACTCAGGATGACGCACACATTTTCTGTACTCCAGAGCAATTGGATGAAGAGTTTAAAAAAGTAATTGATCTTGTACTTTATGTATTTGGTTCTTTAGGTTTTGAAAATTTTACAGCTCAGATTTCGTTGAGAGACCAGGAAAACAGAGAAAAATATATTGGGACAGATGAGAATTGGGAAAAGGCTGAAAATGCCATCATCAATGCTGCAGCCGATAAAGGATTGAATACTGTAGTAGAATATGGCGAGGCTGCTTTTTACGGTCCTAAGCTTGACTTTATGGTAAAAGATGCTTTAGGAAGACAATGGCAATTAGGAACTATTCAGGTAGATTATAACTTACCTGAGCGTTTTGAATTAACATATAAAGGTGCTGATAATGAATTACATCGTCCAGTAATGATTCACAGAGCTCCTTTTGGATCTATGGAACGTTTTATAGCAATTTTACTAGAACACACAGCAGGAAATTTCCCACTTTGGTTAATGCCGGAACAGGCTATAATCTTGTCTTTGAGCGAGAAATACGAAATTTATGCTAAAAAAGTTTTAGATTTGCTAGAAAATCACGAAATTCGCGCCCTAATTGACAACAGAAGTGAGACAATTGGTAAGAAAATTAGAGATGCAGAAATGCAAAAAATACCATTTATGCTGATTGTTGGTGAGGAGGAAGAGAAAAACGGAACAATTTCTATTCGTCGTCATGGTCAAGAAGGAAAAGGGAATATTACAGTTTCAATTGATGAATTTGTCGCAATTGTAGACGAAGAAATAAAAAAGACATTAAAAGTTTTTACAGTTTAACTTAAATTATAAAGTCATAGCAATAAGAAGCAACAGAGGTTATCAACCTCGAGTAGAAAAAAAGGATGCACACAGAATAAACAATAATATTCGTGGTGTACAGGAAGTAAGATTAGTAGGTGAAAACATCGAACCAGGTGTATTTAAGCTTGCTGAAGCTTTACGTTTAGCAGATCAATTCGAATTGGATTTGGTTGAAATCTCGCCAAACGCTGAGCCGCCGGTTTGTAAAATCATGGATTACAAGAAATTTGTTTACGAACAAAAGAAACGTGATAAGGTTTTGAAAGCTAAGTCTACGCAAGTTGTAGTAAAAGAAATTCGTTTTGGTCCTCAGACTGATGAGCATGATTATGAGTTTAAAAGAAAGAATGCCGAGAAATTCTTAAAAGAAGGTGCTAAATTAAAAGCATTCGTATTCTTTAAAGGACGTTCAATTATCTATAAAGATCAGGGACAGATTTTATTACTACGTTTGGCTACAGATTTAGAAGAACATGGTAAAGTGGAAGCTATGCCAGTTTTAGAAGGAAAGAGAATGATCATGTTCATTGCTCCGAAAAAGAAAAAATAGTGTTCAGTTTACAGTTTTAAGTATTCAGTTAGAAAACTTCAAACCTTAAACTTGAAACAAAAAAAATAAGTAAGTAAGAATAAATTAAAACACTAGGAAAAATGCCTAAAATGAAAACAAAATCTAGCGCCAAGAAACGTTTTAAAGTTACTGGTTCTGGAAAGATTAAAAGAAAGCATGCTTTTAAAAGTCACATCTTGACTAAAAAATCTAAAAAACGTAAATTAGCTTTGACTCACTCAGCGCTAGTTCATTCTACAGATATGAAAAGCATTAAACAACAATTAAGAATTATCTAATAATTCTTTAGGTTAAAAAATTATTTATATAACCTTGGAGTATGGCTTTTAAGTTCCTTTGATTCAATTCAGGACGCCTGCTACAAAAACACATTAAAATTATGCCAAGATCGGTAAATTCAGTTGCTAAAAGAGCAAGAAGAAAAAAAATAATGAAGCAAGCCAAAGGTTTCTTTGGTAGACGTAAAAACGTTTGGACAGTTGCTAAGAATGCAGTAGAGAAAGCAATGTGCTACGCTTACCGCGATAGAAAACAAAACAAAAGAAATTTCCGTGCATTATGGATTCAACGTATCAACGCTGGAGCTAGATTGGAAGGAATGTCTTATTCTCAATTCATGGGTAAAGTTAAAGCTAACGGAATCGAATTGAACCGTAAAGTTCTTGCTGATTTAGCTATGAACCACCCTGAAGCTTTCAAAGCAATACTTAATAAAGTAAAATAAACGTTTTATAAACTCAATTTAGATTACTTACTTATCATAGAAAAACCATTCGTTAACGAATGGTTTTTTGCTTTTTACCTTTTCCACTAAACCTGATTTTTAATGAAAAGACTATTTTTTATTATATTCATAATGCAAATCCTAGTAGCCAGATCACAGGAGAAAAATTTGGACAGGAATTCCCTTAGCACAATAATTGGCGTAATTGACAAACGAGACTCTAACTGTCTTTCTGAAATTGAAAAGGCAAAAATGAATTTTAAATTTCAGGAATTTTTTTATGATATCGAACCTGAAGGGTATATTGATAGCGATTCTAAAAGACATCATCCCTATTTAAAAGAATTGCTTAAAGAAAAGCAAATTGAATTTCTTTATTCTAATGAACCCGAATTTTCATCGTTCCGAATTGGGAATAAAATAGAAAGTTACCCTGCAGTAACAAATTGCTATTGCAAAGCCACAAATGAATTATTAAATCTAAAATACGGACATAACTTTACAAAACAAATTGAAAGAACCGCTGATAGTTTATATGTAATAAGCAGAATAAGAATACCCTTTGAATATCCGAATGAGGTAGATAATTATTGCATTATATATCGAAATGCAACAGAGTTCTTAGATCAAAAAAAGCAAATCCAAAAAGATTTCTTTACAGTTTTTAGCCCCCCAAGTGGCTTCATCAAAAGTATAAATCAAAGAGATTTTCTTTCAAAGACAAACTTCATTATTAAAAGAGATTCAAAAATATCAGATATTAATATCGAAATTAAATTTACAAATCCTGAGAATGAAAAATTCAGCGATTCAATTGCTAGTCAGCTTAGGGCGTTTATCGAAAACGCCAAATGGAAAGCCGCTGTTTCTAGTGGTGTATTAGTCGATAGTAAATTTGAAATAAATTTCTATAATTAAACTATTTTGCCCTCTGTTATTTTATATCAGAAACAAAATTTTAAAAGTAACTTTGTACAAAACCAAACCTAGTCGTATGTATCAACTACTTTTTGATCATATCGAAAAATTCATCACTTTAGAACCTTCGGAGATCGATACTTTAGAATCATGCTTACAACTTTCTAAAGTAAAAAAGAAAGAACATCTTTTAGAAGAAGGACAGGTTTGCAATACTATGTATTTTGTTGTCAAGGGTTGCATAAGACAGTATATCATAAACACTAAAGGCAGCGAACAAACATTACAATTTGCTATTGAGAACTGGTGGATAACTGATTTTTTGAGTTACCATAACCACACTCCTTCTAACTTCTACATTCAGCCTGTAGAGAACTGCGAAATCATTGCAATAGAAAAACCTACCCTGGAAGCTTTGTTAATTGAAATTCCGAAACTGGAGCGCTATTTTAGACTCGTATCTCAAAAATCTTTTGGTGCTATGCAAATGCGAATTAAATTCTTATTCACAATGTCTGCAGAAGAAAGGTATCATCATTTCAACGATAACTTCCCTGAATTTGTTCAGCGCGTTCCACAATATATGATTGCTTCCTATTTAGATTTTTCAGCTGAATTTATGAGTAAAATCAGAGCAGGAAAAGTATGATTCGAATTTCTTGAAGTAGTTCAAGTTTTTTAAAGCACATATGCAGGAACTTTGTATCAAACTTTAAAACACACAAAATGACACCAAGAATCGTTATCCCGACAGTTGCCCCACAAGCTTATCAAGCAATGATGAATTTAGAAAAATATATTTCTACAACTTCATTAACACCCGTACATAAAGAATTGATTAAAATCCGTGCGTCACAAATAAATGGTTGTGCGTATTGTATTAATATGCATACAGCTGACGCCAGAAAATATGGCGTAAGTGAACAACGCATCTATTTATTAAGTGCGTGGCGTGAAGCTGATGTTTATACCGAAGAAGAAAAAGCAATTTTAGCTTTGACTGAACAAGTTACTTTAATCAACAATCATGTTTCAGAAGATGTATACCAAAATGCTGCACGCTTATTTGATGAAAAATACCTTGCAGAAATCATCATGATGATCATTACCATTAACGCCTGGAACCGAATAGGAGTTAGTACAGGAATGAGAGCTGTATAATTTTTATAAAGATAATTTTTACAACATTCCAGCAAATACAAGCCCTTGTAGCAGAGGGCTTCTTTATATCTACCTGTAAATCAGAACAAGAAAATTAGTTTTTTCGCAATAATTTAAAATACCGTATTTATACGTGGTCGTAAGAACTAAAATTTTCTATTTTTGGCTCATGATTACAAAAGGGACTCAAATAACTCTATATATTACAGTATTATTTCTTATCTTATTTTCTTGTCAAAAAGAGAAAGACATCACCAAAACTGCGCCCAAAAATACTAAAGCGCAAGTTGAGAAATTAATCGTTATTGCCGATAAGCTTTACGATAACAAAAACTTTGACAGTGCCTTTTATTACTATAATAAAGTAAAATCCATTTGTAATCCTATAACTGATTCGGAAAATTTCGTTAGCACACTGGACCGAATGGCCGATATCCAACAAAACATAAGTGATTACTCCGGAAGCGAATCAACAGCTACAGAAGCAATTCCATATTTAAAATATATAAAAAACCCTAAACACGCCTGGAACACATACGTTATTTTAGGAATTAATTATTTAAACACGTACGATTACAAACTAGCGTTGTACTATTACAATAAAGCCTTAGCATTAAAAACAACAGAATGGAGAAAAGCCGCTGCCAAAAATAATATAGCTCGTATTTACATCCAACAAAAAAAATATAATGAAGCAATAAAAATTTTCGAAGCCTTATTAGAAGGTGATGGTGTAAAAAAATTCCCTGAAGATTATGCCAGAGCACTTGACAATGTAGGTTACTGTTATTTACAAAACAATGACCCAAAAGCACTATCTTATTTAAATAAAGCTTTACAAATAAGAATCAGAATTAAAGATGACTCAGCACTTAGTTCAAGCTACCTTAATTTGGCCGAATTCTATGTAAAAAAAAACATTCCGTTAGCAAAAAGATACATGATACTTAGCTATGAAAAATCTTCCCTAATGAATCATGTTAACGATAGAATGTCTTCTTTAAAATTATTAATAAACCATAGTGATAATAGTGAATTAAAAAAATACTCTCTACTATATATCAAAATAAATGATAGTATTACAGAGGTAAGACAAAAAACAAAGAATCAATTTGCAAAAATTAGGTATGACTCTAAGAAAGAAAAAGAGGAGAATTTAAAATTAAAAACTCATAAAGCTGAAAACGAATTACAACTAGAAAGGCAGAAAAATCGAAATATCATTTCGTATATTCTAATTGCTTTAAGTTTAAGTTTGATTGTTGTTCTATATTTTTACCTAACATCACGAGGTAATAGAGAAAAAATTGAAGCTACTTATAAAAGTGAAACAAGAATAGCAAAGAAGCTGCATGATGAACTTGCTAATGATATATACCACACAATGGCTTTTGCCGAAAATAGGAATCTTTCGATAGTCGAGAATAAAGAGCAACTATTAATTAATTTAGATGCTATATATTCAAGAACAAGAGATATTTCAAAGGAAAACAGCCCTGTAATAACCAATGAAAAATATACTTTCTATTTAAAAGAAATGATTTCCGGTTTCAATACTCCGAATATTAATCTTTTATTAAGCGACATAGAATCTGTTGCATGGAATGAAATAGAAAAAAATAAAAAAATTACCATCTATAGAATTTTACAAGAGTTGCTTGTAAATATGAAAAAGCATAGTAATGCGACTTTAGTAGGTATCAATTTCAAAAAAACAGACAAAAGCGTTATTATTAATTATACTGATAATGGGAAAGGTATTGATATTAATAATATGATTTTCAAAAATGGCTTGCATAATGTCGAGAATCGTATCCTTAGCATAAAAGGAGAAATCGACATTGATACTGAGCCCAATAAAGGATTCAAAGTTTTCATTAAATTTCCTTTATAGATGAGAGAACAATACTTAATTTTTTCTCAAAAAAAAAATTTAAAATTCCTAATAATAATACTGTCTCTATTATTAGCAGGCTTATTTATACATTTTTGTCAAAACAAGACGGCAGAAAAAGTCAAACCAGATCTAACCGAAAAAATAAAAAGATTAACTGACAGTGCCGACATCTATTTTGATAATAATCAACAAGATAGCGCTCTTTACGTTTATACTAAAGTTAAAGCACTTTGCGATCCTAAAATAAATACAACTGATTATGTATATGCGCTATCATGTATCGCCGAAATTCAGCAAGATCAATGTGATTACATTGCTAGTGAAGCAAGTGCAACAGAAGCTTTACCATATTTAAAAGAAATAAAAAATCCTCGTTATTCCTGGATTGTATATAATCTTCTAGGGATAAATTATACACACTCCTATGATAACAAAAATGCAATTTTATACTTCAAAAAAGCAATTAAATTAAAGACGAGTACATGGCGAAAAAGTCTTGCAATAAATAATTTAGTAGTTGTTTACATGGAGCAAAAGAAATACAGAGAAGCGGCAATTCTTCTTAATATTTTAGCATCTCAAAAAAAAATCTCCAATTATGATGCAGCAAATAACAATGACCATGCTTATATCACAGACAATCTGGGTTTTTGTTATTATAAACTTGGAGACTCAAAAAAAGCATTAGAATGCTACTATGAAGGGTTAAAAATAAGATTACAATACAAAAACAACGACGGTTTATCAACTTCTTTAAAGCATCTATCTTTATTTTTTCAAAAAAGTAATCCAAAAATAGCAAAAGAATATGCTCAAAAAGCATATAACCATGCTTCACAAATAAATAATATAGGCGAAAAGATCAGCAGTTTAGCAATGCTTATAAAAACCAGTACGGGAAGTGATTTAAAAAAATACTCAAAGGAATATATTGCACTTACTGATAAACTACGCATTGCACAGAAAAAAACAAAAAATCAATTTTCTAATATTAAATATACCTTTAACAAAGACAAAGCAGAAAACTTACAGCTTAAAGCTTTACGAACAGAAAACAAGATACAATTAGAAAGACAGAAAAACCGAGTTATCATCGCATATCTAATAATAGCATTTGTTCTAGGGCTTATTTTGTTCCTCTATTTTTACTTAACATCAAAAGGGAGAAAAGAAAAAAATGAAGCCATTTTTAGCAGTGAAATACGCATATCAAAGAAATTACACGACGAACTTGCCAATGATGTTTATCAAACAATAGCTTTTGCCGAAACTAAGGATCTTGAAAAAGATGAAAACAAAGAAAAACTATTAAGCAACCTTGATACTATTTATTTCAGAACGAGAAATATATCGAAAGAAAATAGTAATATCTGCACAGATAAAAATTATCCGCAGGCGGTAAAAGAAATGATCCTGGGACATAAAGCATCTGAAATTAACATCTTGATAAATGGCTTCGAGACCATTCGTTGGAACGAAATTGAAAAGAATAAAAAAATAATTCTCTACCGGGTTTTGCAAGAGTTATTTGTCAATATGAAAAAACACAGTGAAGCAACACTAGCGAGTATTTCTTTCATCATAAAGAATAAAAATTTACATGTTACTTATATAGATAATGGCGTGGGAATTAAAAATAACACATTAATTTTAAAAAATGGCCTTCAAAATGTGGAAAGCCGTATTAAAACTATAAATGGAACTATTATTTTTGGCAATAATTCACAAAAAGGTTTTAAAATAAGTTTCACTTTCCCTTTATAAAATATAATATGTTTAAAAAAGTTTTAGTAGCCGAAGATTTAGATAGTATAAGTATCGCTGTTATTCAAGTACTTGAAGACTTAAAAATACCAACAATACATCATGTAAAATACTGTGATGATGGCTTGTTACGAGTAAAAAAAGCACTTCTCGAAAACGCTCCTTATGATCTATTGATAAGTGATTTATCTTTTAAATCAGACCATCGAAAGACAGCGTTATCAAGTGGAGAAGAACTTATTGAAGCAATTAATACGGTTCAACCTTCTTTGAAAAAAATTGTATTTTCAATTGAAGACAAATCCTATAGAATTAAATCATTGTTTAATGACTTGAAAATAAATGCCTACGTTTCAAAAGGGCGAAATAGTATAAATGAACTAAGAAAAGCGATTGAAGCAACTTTTAGAGGAGAAGAAAAAATTCTATCGTCAGATTTATCATTTAGTTTTAACGATAAAACATTGATTGAAATAGAATCTTATGATATTTCAATTCTAAAATTATTAGCTCAAGGATATATTTTAGAAAACATTGCAAGTGAATTTAAATCATCTTCAATTACTCCAAATGGAACAAGTAGCATCGAAAAAAGAATTAATAAATTGAAAATATATTTTAAAGCCAATAACAATGTCCATTTAATTGCTATTGCGAAAGATTTTGGCTTAGTATAAATTTTATTGGTGTTTACGGGTTTCCGTAAGGAAATGTTTCTTTATCCTTATAAATTTGTTTTTAATTTATTAACCGACCAATGAAACCTAAATACCAAATTAATTTTATCGCAAAAATTAATACAACTAAAAACAAGATCATTATGAAAACTATGTTATTATGTATTTTTCTTTCCGTAAGTTTTGCTTTTGTTTCTGAGAAATCAGGGTGGCTTGAAGTTGACTGGAAAATCATTTTTATTCCGGCACTTCTTGTCTTGCAAATCATTATTATCTCGACCGCTTTAAAAAACAGATACAAAAAACATTAAGTCGTAATTTTTCAATCTTAAACTTCATAGATATGAAAAAAAACTTCCTAATTATATTGATCTGCATACTTATTATAGTGCACTGGTATAGCTCAAGAACAGAAAGAATGGTTCCCAAAATAGCTATAAAAGGAAAGACTCACGACAATACCACAAAAAAAAGTCTTAAAAAAGATTTTGACATAAGCAGAAACTAAAAATTAGAGTAATTAAGAATATCATCAAATTTTAAATTACTTATATTTGATTTTTAAAATTCTGCATGAAAAACATTTTAAGTTCTCTTCTTTTATTCTTAAGTCTTCTCTCTTTTTCACAAACTAAAATTGTCTCCTGGAATTTAGAAAATTTCGGAAAATCAAAATCTACTACTGAATTAAATTTTATTGCCAATACTATTCAAGAATACGATATAATAGCAATACAGGAAGTTGTTGCTGGCTACGGCGGTGCACAGGCTATTGCAGAACTAAACAGTATATTGAACGAAAAAGGCTCAAAATGGAATTACATAATTAGCAACCCAACCAGTAGCAGCAGTTACAAGAGGGAACGTTATGCCTTTATTTGGAAAACAAAAAAAATAAAATTAATAGGCAGCCCGTGGCTGGAAAAAAAATATCATCTGGAAATTGATAGGGAGCCTTATTTCGCAACTTTTGAAATTGATAAAAAGAGAATTACTTTAGTAAATTTTCATGCCATTACAAAAAACAAACAACCAGAAACCGAAATTAAATACTTTAAATTTTTTCCTGCTGAATATCCTGACTTAAATTTAATTTTTATAGGAGATTTTAACTGCCCACAATCACATTCCGTTTTCAATCCACTGAAAAAATCAGGATATACTTCTGTTTTACAAAATCAAAAAACATCATTGAAGAAAAAATGTAAAAACAATTATTGTCTGGCATCAGAGTTTGACAATATATTTTTCAAAATAAACTCACTGGATTATAAAAATTCAGGCGTGATACCTTTCTACAAAACTTTTAGTTCATTACAAGAGGCCCGAAAAATATCAGATCATATCCCAATATGGTTTGAGTTTTCGTTAAAGTAAATTTATGTTTTTAGTTTTTTCTTTTTAGCTGCAGGAAATAATACATTATTTAAGATCAATCTATATCCAGGCGAATTTGGGTGTAGATCTAAAACTGTTGGCGGATCTCCAACCTGATGCTGAAAATCCTCGGGATCATGGCCCCCAAAAAAGGTAAACATCCCCTTCCCTTTTTCTCCATGTATATATCTGGCCTCACCATTAAGTTCGCAAGTGCCCATTACTAATATATTTGATTTTATCAATGCTGAATCAAATGAAGTAGTTTGCCCCATAAATCCTTTTACCAATTGTGTATGATTTTGGCAAAGCATACTAGGGATTGGGTCCCATTTTGCAGAAAATTCCATTAAAGAAAAATAATCTTTTTCTACAGGAATTTTACGTTTCAAGGTCATATCGATATCTGAAAACTCATACTGTTCTGGTCTTCTTTCTAATGTAAAATCCTTAAAAGCAAATGAATTTCCGAAATTTAATTTTGCCTGATAGTTCGAATCACTCGCGTCACCATCAAACATTGCTTCACAAATATCTACTCCATCGGCTGCAAGGGCAATATCAAAACTGTCTGTTGCAGAACACATGGCAAACATAAAACCCCCTCCAATCACAAAATCCCTAATTTTTTTAGCGACAGCACCTTTTTCCTGAGAAACTTTGCTATAACCTAATTTTGCGGCCAAAGCTTCCGCATCTTTTTTCTGGTCAATATACCAGGGTGTATTTTTATATGCTGCATAAAATTTACCGTACTGTCCGGTAAAATCTTCGTGATGCAGATGTAACCAATCATAAAGCAACAATTGATCACTTAAAACTTCTTCATCATAGATTGGTGTAAAAGGAATTTCGGCATACGTTAGCACCAGTGTTACAGCGTCATCCCAAGGCTGTTTTCCTTTTGGAGTATAAACCGCAATTTTTGGTGCTTTCTCCAGAATAACAGATTCCATATTTTGTGAAGGACTCGAAATATCATTTAAGATAGAAGCTTCTTCGCTATCCGAAAGTACTTCAAAACTTACTCCACGAATTTGGCATTCTTTACGAATCTCTTCGGCATCTGGTAACAAAAATGAACCTCCACGATAATTAAGCAACCAGCTGGCTTTATAATCCTTACTTAAACACCAATATGTAATTCCGTATGCTTTTAAGTGATTTTGCTGCGTAGTCTCATCCATTGGAAGTAAAATAAACGAAGCTTTTGCCGTAAATGAAAGCAACAGCATGAAAATATAGACTGAACTCTTATACATTAGAAAATTGTTTTAGTAAAGATATAAAGGAAGCTTTAAAAAACACAACAGATAAAGTTCTTTTATGAAAGAAGAAACATTAATTAAATAAACCAAATAAAGCAACTGTGCATTTTAGTTAAAAACACGTAAAAATACGTATTTCAAATAATTAATTTCTATCTACATTTGAAAAGCCAAATTATTAAACTATTAATCAAATGAAAGACCATACCATGAAGTTTAATGAGAGCAATAACCAGCCAAAGGGATTAAATTTATTACAAAAAATAGGGATTTGTGTACTTGTCCTTACTATAATTCTATATTATGTATTGTCTATTCAATTTCTAACAAGTTAGTGCGTGTTTAAATTGTTAAAAAAGCAATTTCGTTCTGAATAGCGTATACTACAAGACCAGCAATATTTCTTGATTCTGTTTTAAGTAATAAATTGTTACGATGACCTTCTACTGTTCTTGGACTCAAAAAAAGATGATCAGCAATTTCAGAAGTTGTTTTTTGCTGACAAATAAGCTGAAGGATTTCTACTTCTCTGGGAGAAAGAAAGCTGGTTTCTAAATGTCCTTTTGAGTTTTTTGACGAAACAATAGTTTCCTGAATTGTTTTTAAGACGTTCTCATTGTAATAAAAACCTTTTTTTGCGACTTCATTAATAGTATGAATTAAATCTTTGGGAGTTGTATTTTTTATTAAATAAGCAACTGCTCCTACCTGAATCATGTTTGCAATAAATGATTTAGTATCATAACTGGTTAAAGCAATTATTTTAATGTCAGGAAAAGATTTTCTGAGAATTTTAGTAGCCTCCACTCCATTTAAGACGGGCATTTTTAAATCCATGATAATAATATCAGGCTTTACCTCGTTATCTTCTAAACTAAAAAGAAGTTCTTCTCCGTTTGAAGCTTCAAAAATAATTTCAATATTATCTTCTCTCTGTAATAAAAAAGCAATTCCTTTTCGGAACAAAACTTCATCGTCAACTAAAGCAACTTTAATAGCCGGGCTCATTATTTATTTGTTTTTGGTTTTTGGTTTTCCGAAATTACAAAATATGAATTAAAAAAACATCAAAAGGCTTGACATAATGGGCTAAAAGCTGATTTATTGCTAAATTTTGGCTTAAAAAGTAAAAACCACTGAAAATCCTTTATTAATTTGAGAGTTAATCAGAATACTACCGTTCAAAAAAGAAATTCGGCTATCAATGTTTTTCATTCCCAGACCTTTTTGATTTTCAACATTTTTACTATCGAAGCCAACGCCATTATCTTCATAATTACAAGTGGGAACATTTGAAATAGTATTAAAAGAAATCCAAATTTCAGTTGCTTTTCCGTGGCGTAATGAATTATTCATCAGTTCTTGTAGAATTCTAAAAACGTGCAAATGACGATCGATGTCACTTTCATCAAAATCAATCTCATTTTTATAATGAACTTTTACAGCTTTAGTACTTTCAAACTCTTCACATAACTCTTCAACACCGGCGTTAAGCCCAAATTTCTCAAAAACTGGAGGCAATAAATTATGTGCAATTTTTCTAGAATTCTCTAATGCTTTCCCTGTGAGATTGATAATGTTTTCTGTAATTTCTTTTGTTTCTTCTTCGGTTAAATTTGAAGCAGAAAGTAAATGGGTATTTAAGGAAACAATGTTGAGTTTAGAACTTATATCATCATGTAAGTCTTGTGCGATACGCTTTCGTTCTTCTTCTTGTGTAAAAAGAACGGCATGTAATTGTTCTTTTTGATACTGTAATACTAAGTCTTTTTTTTCAAGCTCTTTTTGAATTATTTTTTTTCTTGAAAAATAGAAGAATATTATTAATACGACAGCAACTATTATAAAGAAAAGAGAAATGTATAATATTATCGCAACAAGTTCTTTTTCAGGAATTGAATGGGTATTCATATCGTGCTATTCTTTTACAAGATTATTAATTTAAGGTCGCAAGGATTTGTTATAAAAACTTACTTTCCATTCATATAAAATAAAAAACTGGTAAGCTAATGCTAAAAAAGCATTTAAGGTCCAGATGAGATATTTTAAATCATCGCTCAGACTAAAAGAAAGATTTCCAATTAAAAATAATACTGTACTGGCAAATAAGTAAATTATGATACCAATACTAGCATAATAATACATTTTACCTTCTGTGAGCATATTATAAAGGTGAAGCAAAGCAAAAACAACAATAAGCAAACATGTCAAAGCAATTTCAAACAAATTAAATTTCAAAAATTGACTCGGATCTAAAGCAAATTGTATAACTAAAATCAACAATCCAACAACGATACAAGCTTTTACAAATAGTTTTTGGATTTTTAACTTTAGTAATGAATTATAAAACAATCCTAACAGAATCATCTGTCCAATAAAAAACGTATTAAGAACAGGTAAGTTATTTACTTTAAGATGATACATTACTTCCATTGAAAATTGCATCACAAATGAGAAAAACAAATAAGACACAAAAAAAACATTAGCTTTTTCCTTTCGGAAAAAGCTAAATGAATATAGTATAAGATTTACCAGTAAAACTAAATACACAGAGTAAACAAAAAAGTCATACACCTCTAAATCCTATTTAAAATTACATTGGAGGGCTTGGACGAACACCATCATATACAACTTCTCCAGGTGCATCGGCAGATTTATTCTCACCCGAACTTGGTGGTCCGTAAACATTAATATATTTCTTTGTTTCCGGATCATATTCTGCTCCAACAAAAAGTAAAGTCTTTTCTTTCTGGTCGTTAATCCCCATATAGGCCCAAACAGCTTCCGTTTTTAACTCTAATACTTTTTCCAAAGTTTCTCTTGGAATTAAATAAGCCTTTACTTTATTCTTTGCATCTTCAACCGTTGCATCATCCTGATACCTTTTTTCCCATTCAGTAGCAGTTGCTTTAGAAATTTCAATAGGTCCCGGAAAAGTTTCTTCATTCATAATTTACAATTTTTAGTTAATAAGATTTGATTTGTTAATGGTTTTGCTAAACTACCGAAATAATTTTATATAAAACATACTAATATGTAAAATTATAAAGAAGAATAAATCGTATTAAACACAAAAAAATCTTTATAAGTACTTAACTAATAAAGATTTTTTTGTGTTATATCTTCTATATTACATTAAAACGGAACATCGCTATCATCATCGTCATCATTCAGATTACTGCCAAAAGCTTCATTTGGTGAAGGCAGATTTTTAGTTATAAACGGATTATCCTCATGATTCATTTTAGAAGGTAAATCATCATAGCTACCTGAAAAATCGTCAAGATTATCAAATTTACCAAGGTGCCCCAAGAATTTCAAACGAACGTTTTCGATACCACCATTACGGTGTTTCGCGATCATAATTTCAGCCTGTCCAGCAGTTGGTGAAGCCTCATCATCATCCCACTCATCAATTTTGTAATACTCAGGTCGGTATAAGAACGAAACAATATCAGCATCCTGCTCAATCGCTCCAGATTCACGAAGATCCGAAAGCAACGGACGCTTGCTGCTTCCACGAGTTTCAACCGCACGCGATAACTGAGAAAGTGCAATTACAGGCACATTTAACTCTTTTGCCAAGGCCTTTAAGTTTCGGGAAATTGTAGATATCTCCTGCTCACGGTTTCCTCCTCCTTTAGCATTTCCACCGGCGGTCATTAATTGCAAATAATCGACAATTACGATTTTAATTCCGTGCTGAGAAACCAAACGACGGCATTTTGCTCTTAAATCGAAAATAGAAAGTGATGGTGTATCATCAATAAACAAGGGCGCTTTTTCTAAATTCTTCACTTTGGTACTCAACATAGTCCATTCGTGAGGTTCTAATTTACCCGTACGCAGTTTCTCTGATGACAATCCTGTTTCTGACGAAATTAACCTCGTAATCAACTGAACTGATGCCATCTCCAGAGAGAACAAGGCTACCGGGTGTCCAAAATCGATGGCAATATTTCGGGCCATTGAAAGTACAAATGCCGTTTTACCCATCGCAGGTCTTGCTGCAATGATAATTAAATCACTCGGCTGCCATCCTGAAGTAAGTTTATCCAAATTGGTAAAACCGGTTTCAACACCACTCAAACCTTCTTGCTTAGAAATTTCTTCAATACGTTTCTTAGCCTGCAAAACCAAACTTTGTGCAGTTTCAGAACTACGTTTAATATTTCCTTGCGTTACTTCGTATAATTTTGATTCGGCCTGATCTAACAAATCAAATACGTCTGTAGTTTCATCATAAGACGCTTCGATAATTTCAGATGAAATTCTAATTAAACTTCTTTGAATAAATTTCTGAAGAATAATACGGGAGTGAAATTCAATATGCGCTGAAGACGCTATTTTTTGTGTAAGCTGAATTAAATAGAAATCTCCTCCGGCTAAATCTAATTTTCCATTTTTTTTCAGCTGAGCTGAAACCGTTAACAAGTCAATTGGCTGTGTATCTGTAAAAAGCTGAACGATTGCTTCAAAAATAAATTTATGAGCATCTTTATAAAATGCATCGGGTTGTAAAATATCAATTACATCATCTACCCCTTTTTTATCAATCATCATTGCCCCAAGTACAGCCTCTTCTAAATCAAGCACTTGCGGAGGTAATTTTCCTTTTTCTAAATTAATAATTGTGGTTTTATCTACCTTTACAGGGTTTATGTTTTTGAAATTTTCCATATAGCGAAAGTAACAAAATTTAAAAAAAAATTGCTATCGAGTTATAACTATTAATTGTTTATAAATAAGATTTTTTTGTTCATAACCAAAAAAAAATCCGAAACTGTAAGGCTTCGGATTTTAATTAATCTTGTAAGAATTTACTCTTTATACTCGCCCATATTACTGTATTTGTCCATTCTTTGGGCAATTAAGTCGGCTGTTGATAAGTCTTTCAATTCATTATATCCTTTGGTAATGTATTCGGCAACTGTTTTAAAAGTAGTCTCGCGATCATAGTGCGCTCCTCCTAGTGGTTCCGGAATAACATCATCAACTAGTTTTTGTCTTTTCATATCAGATGAAGTCAATTTTAATGCATCGGCAGCACGTTCTTTGTACTCCCAGCTTTTCCATAAAATTGAAGAACATGATTCTGGAGAAATTACAGAATACCAGGTATTCTCTAACATGTATACTTTATCTCCAACACCTATTCCTAAAGCTCCTCCTGAAGCTCCTTCACCCACAATAATGGTAATAATTGGAACTTGCAGACGAACCATTTCAAAAATGTTTCTTGCAATAGCTTCTCCTTGCCCTCTTTCTTCAGCTTCAAGTCCTGGATATGCACCCGGAGTATCTACTAAAGTCAAAACCGGAATTCCGAACTTCTCTGCCATTTTCATTAAACGCAAAGCTTTACGGTATCCTTCAGGATTTGCCATACCAAAATTACGATACTGACGTGTTTTTGTATTAAAACCTTTTTGCTGACCAACAATCATAAACGATTGTCCGTTTACTTTTCCTAATCCGCCAACCATTGCTTTATCATCTTTAAAACCTCTGTCTCCATGAAGTTCTAAGAAAGTATCACCACAGATCGCTCTGATGTAATCTAAGGTATAAGGTCTGTTTGGGTGCCTTGAAAGCTGAACACGTTGCCAAGCCGTAAGGTTTTTATATATTTCTTTCTTTGTTTGCTCTAATTTTTTGTTGATTTCCTTGCAGGTAGGTGTTACATCAACATCAGATTCTTTTCCAATTATAACACACTTTTCCAGCTGTTCTTCAAGTTCTTTGATTGGAAGCTCAAAATCTAAATATTCCATGGATTTTTGAATTTTGTTTGTAAATCGAACCGCAAATATAAAAATATTATATCATTGGCACAGTTAATTGTTAGTAAAGTATCAAATTGTGATTTAAAAATAAGTAAACTATTACAGTTCTTTCTTATTTTTATAATGTTTAAAAACGCCGTTTAAGATAACTGTAATTACAATTATCAGGGCACCAATATAAAATTCCGTGCTCATTTTTTCTTTTCCTCCCAGAATAAAATAAGCTAACATAATTCCGTAAACCGGCTCTAAATTAGTCGTTAACATTACGGTATAGGGAGTTAATTTCTGCATTACTTTTACAGAAGCCGTAAAAGCATAAGCCGTACAAACAGACGCTAAAACAAGCAATAAAATCCAATTATTTAATGACATTGTAAAAAAGTCTGCAGTGAATTTTCCTTGTACTAAAAAATAAATAGAAATAAAGAAAACTCCCGCTCCAAATTCATAAAATGTAATAACAGACGGTTCGTGATCAGAGATTAATTTCCCATTCATTAAGGTAAATAAAACTCCCAAAATGATCGAAGCCAACGCATAATACATTCCATTCAGGTATTTAACTTCAACTTGCATAATCATAGTTAAACCAGCAATAATTATCAATCCGAAGAAAACCTCATATAACAATATTTTTCTCCCGTAAAAGAGCGGTTCCAGTAAAGAAGCAAAAAAAGCACCTAATGAAAATATCGAAAGTGTTATTGAAACATTAGAAACATGAATTGCCTTGAAAAAGAAAATCCAGTGCATGGCAATCAGCAATCCGACAAAAATTAACTTGGCAAAAGACTGGGCTGATATTGCAAAAGATTGTTTTTTATAAACTATAAATCCAGCAAGAAAAATTCCGGCAATAAGCATTCTGAACCAAACTAAATTTTCAGCATCAATGGTGATTAGAGCGCCCAAAATGGCAGTAAAACCCCAGATAAAAACAATTAAATGAAGATTTAAGTAACTTTTTAAATTATCGTTTCGCATTACGTAATAGGTAAACTGCCAAAATTCCGAAAACCATATTTGGGAACCAGACAGCTAATAAAGGTGAGAAAGTAGATTTTTCGGCAAGTGTACCAAAGATTTTATCAAAAAACACAAAAGAGAAGGCAATTGCAATTCCAATGGCAAGATTCATCCCCATACCCCCGCGTCGTTTCATAGACGAAACTGCAACAGCGA
Source organism: Flavobacterium sp. KH_001 (assembly GCF_057840745.1). Classification (NCBI taxonomy): domain Bacteria; kingdom Pseudomonadati; phylum Bacteroidota; class Flavobacteriia; order Flavobacteriales; family Flavobacteriaceae; genus Flavobacterium; species Flavobacterium sp. KH_001. The sequence continues at coordinate 50,465 of NZ_CM174520.1, forward strand.
TAATGGTTAAAATAAAAGCAGAAACCGGTACACTATATTTTTTATAAAGAACAACTAAATAGGTATTAATATTTCCGGAGCCTCTTTTTCTTTCCTTATCAATAAACTTATACAGTTTACCAAGGCTCAAAGTCTCAGCGATATAAACTACAGGTGTCAGATCTTCTAATTCGAACTTAAAAGGAATACTTTTTTCAGGATTTTTTTCGATAATATCACCCAATTCACCAACGGTTCTTTTTGTATAATCATACAAAATATAGGTTTTCTTTTTCGGGTCCCATTTAATACGGCTGGCTGTAATTTTGTATTTCAGTTTTTCTTTTTCAAAATGCTCTAATGAAAAATTAAAAGCTGTTTTAGATTCTTCCTGAAAACTGTTTACAAAAATAAAATCATTGTCATTAATTTGCCTGTAAACATTTGTGTTTTCGCCCCGCATGAGCTCTTTCCCGTTTCCTTTTAAATAAGTATATCTAAAATTATTATAGCCTTCACTGGCTGCAGGCACAATAAAGAATCCCATTAATAGCACAAAAATAGAAACGATCGTTGCGCCAATAATATAAGGTCTTAAAAACCTTGTAAACGAAATTCCAGAGCTCAAAATAGCAATAATCTCTGTATTATTGGCCAATTTTGAAGTAAACCAAATCACCGATAAAAATAAAAATATCGGGAATAATGAATTGATAAAATAGATCGTAAAATTGTAATAATAGAACGCAATATCCATAAACGGAATCTTGTTTTCTAACATTTTATTTACCTTTTCAGAAACGTCAATAACAATCCCAATAGGAGCAAATAATAATAGCATCACCGAAAAAGTGGCTAAATATCTTTTTAAAATATACTTATCTATTATAGTCAGCATAAAACTTTTAGTTTCAAGTTTAAAAGTTTCAAGTTTCAAGTTTCAGGTTTCACGTTCTCAACTGAACCTGAAACCTGAAACAAAAATAACCTGAAACTCTTTTATAATCTTTGGCTCATATTTTTAACCATCATTTCTTTCCATGGTCTAAAATCTCCTGCTAAGATATGTTTTCTAGCTTCGCGAACCAACCACATATAGAAGCCAAGATTATGAATAGTCGCAATTTGTTTTCCTAAATATTCATTAGCAGCAAATAAATGGCGTAAATAAGCTTTTGTATATTCTGTATCTACAAAGGTGTGTCCCATTTCGTCAATTGGAGAAAAATCAGCCTCCCACTTTTTATTTTTGATATTGATAGTTCCGTTCGCTGTAAACAACATTCCATTTCTGGCATTTCGCGTTGGCATCACACAGTCAAACATATCAATACCTAACGCAATATTTTCTAATATATTTATTGGAGTTCCAACGCCCATTAAATAACGAGGCTTGTCTTCCGGCAAAATTTCACAAACCACTTCGGTCATAGCGTACATTTCTTCCGCTGGTTCTCCTACTGATAATCCACCAATAGCATTTCCTTGTTGCCCGGAATTTGCAATATATTCAGCCGACTGACGACGTAAATCTTTATAAGTACTTCCCTGAACAATCGGGAAAAACGTTTGCTCATAACCGTATTTATAAGGCACTTTATCTAAATGATTAATACAACGATCCAGCCAACGGTGCGTCATATGCATTGAACGTTGTGCGTATCTGTAATCACAAGGATAAGGCGTACACTCATCAAAAGCCATGATAATATCTGCTCCAATAGTACGCTGAATTTCCATTACATTTTCTGGCGTAAAAAAGTGATACGAACCGTCAATATGCGACTTAAACTTCACTCCTTCTTCCTTAATTTTACGATTATTCGAAAGAGAATATACCTGATAACCTCCAGAATCAGTCAAAATATTACGATCCCAGTTCATGAATTTATGCAATCCTCCGGCTTTTTCAAGAATTTCAGTCTGTGGGCGTAAATATAAATGGTAAGTATTTCCAAGAATAATATCCGGATTAATATCTTCTTTCAATTCACGCTGATGCACTCCTTTTACCGAAGCAACCGTTCCAACAGGCATAAAAATAGGCGTTTCAATTACGCCGTGATCTGTAGTAATACTCCCCGCCCTCGCTTTTGATTGCGGATCTTTTTGTAATAAATCAAACTTCATCTGTTTCTTTTTTCAGTCGGCAAAGATAAGCTAATTTCAGGGAAAATTAAGTAATTAGATAATTTGTCAATTAGAAAATGAGATAATGATCAACTTGAAACTTGAAACAAAGAAAACCTGAAACTTTAATTTCATTGGGCGTTCCCTCCGGTCGGGCTATCCGCTATATTCCCGATTAACAAAAACTACGGCTAAAAAGCCTTGTTTTTCTAAATCGGGAGATGCCGCTTCTATCCCTAACGCAAAGACCTGAGCGTTTTCAAGAAACAATCGAATGTAAAAGTTACAACAAATTCATAACGAATATGTAACATTATAACGGCATTGATTCGGTAATTTTAATGAAATTGAAAAACGAAATTAACATCCATTTAAAATATAGAAATCATGATAAATTCAGAAGATAACAATCCAATAAAAGAAGATCAAATCGAAAGAAATCTTGAAAATTTAGATTACCCGGCAAATGAAGATATTTACAATCAGGAAGACAAACTAGAAGACATTGATCCGGAAGATATTTCCGGAGAAAGAATTGTTAATCAAGATAATCATGAATGGAAACAAAACAGCGATAAACTCGGAAATGACTTAGACATTCCGGGCTCAGAACTTGATGACCAACAAGAGGAAATTGGCTCCGAAGATGAAGAAAACAACTTCTATAGTGAAGGAGATACTAATTAACTTGCTATTAAATAAATCCCTAAATGAAATTAAAGTCCCTAAAAGGGGCTTTTTTTTATTAAACTTTCAATAAAAAACAATGCGATTAAATGGTCTCATTCAATAAATCTAAAACATTTAAGCCTTTTTTTTAGAATCAATAAAAAAAGCGGTGGAATTTAACAATTCCGACAAACTAAAGCAAAAAATCATTTGTCAGCCCGCAAAATAACGATTACTTTTGCTCCAGTTTAACTTTTACATATAAAATGAAGCCTAACACACAACAATTAAGCGATTTAACAATCCAAGTAAGAAGAGATATTCTTCGAATGGTACATGCTGTCAACTCAGGTCACCCAGGTGGCTCTTTAGGTTGCACTGAATTTTTGGTAACATTATACCAAAATATTATGGACCGCAAAGAAGGTTTTGATATGGACGGAATTGGAGAAGACATTTTCTTCCTTTCAAACGGTCATATTTCTCCAGTATTCTATAGCGTTTTAGCACGTAGCGGTTATTTTCCTATTTCAGAACTTGCAACTTTTAGATTATTAAATTCTCGTTTACAAGGACACCCAACAACTCACGAAGGTTTACCTGGAGTTCGTATCGCTTCTGGATCATTAGGACAAGGTTTATCTGTAGCTCTTGGTGCTGCACAGGCTAAAAAATTAAATGGTGATAATCATTTAATTTATACTTTACACGGTGATGGTGAATTACAAGAAGGTCAAAACTGGGAAGCAATTATGTATGCTTCTGCTAAAAAAGTAGACAACCTTATCGCAACTATCGACGTTAACGGAAAACAAATTGATGGAACAACTGACGAAGTTTTAGCAATGGGAAGTCTTCGTGCTAAATTCGAAGCTTTTGACTGGGACGTTCTAGAAATTAAAGAAGGAAACAGCATCGACGCAATCTTAGCAGGTTTAAATGATGCTAAATCAAGAACAGGAAAAGGGAAACCAGTTTGCATTTTATTACACACTGAAATGGGTAATGGTGTTGACTTTATGATGCACACACATGCTTGGCATGGTAAAGCACCTAACAACGATCAGTTAGCAAGTGCTTTAGCTCAAAACTATTCTGCAGATCAAATCGACTATTAAAAAAGTGTGCAGTCTCGGTGTGCAGTTTTCAGTTCAAAACTCAGAATCTTAGCCACTTAGAAACTTAGCATCTCATAAAAGACAAAAATGAAAAAATATACAAATACAGGAAGTAAAGATACACGTTCAGGATTTGGAGCGGGAATGACTGAACTAGGTCAAAAAAACGAAAACGTTGTGGCGTTATGCGCTGACTTAATTGGATCATTAAAATTTGATGATTTCAAAAAAAATCACCCAGAGCGTTTTTTCCAAATTGGAATTGCAGAAGCTAACATGATTGGTATTGCTGCAGGTTTAACAATTGGAGGAAAAATTCCATTTACAGGAACTTTTGCTAACTTCTCTACAGGAAGAGTTTACGATCAAATTCGTCAGTCAGTTGCTTACTCTGATAAAAATGTAAAAATTTGTGCTTCTCACGCTGGTTTAACACTAGGTGAAGATGGAGCAACACACCAAATCTTAGAAGATATTGGTTTAATGAAAATGTTACCAGGAATGACAGTAATCAATACTTGCGATTACAACCAAACTAAAGCAGCTACTTTAGCATTGGCAGATCACCACGGTCCAGCTTATTTACGTTTCGGACGTCCGGTAGTACCTAACTTCACTCCTGCTGATGAGCCATTCGTAATTGGAAAAGCAATTTTATTAAACGAAGGAACTGATGTAACAATCGTTGCAACAGGACACTTAGTTTGGGAAGCGCTTATTGCTGCTGAAGCTTTAGAAGCAAAAGGAATTTCTGCCGAAGTAATCAACATTCACACTATCAAACCACTTGATGAAGAAGCAATTCTTAAATCATTAGCTAAAACTAAATGTGTAGTAACTGCTGAAGAACACAACATTCTTGGAGGTCTTGGAGAAAGTGTATCAAGAGTTTTAGCTTTAAACACTCCTGCTCCACAAGAATTTGTAGCTGTAAACGATAGTTTTGGTGAATCTGGAACTCCAGAGCAATTAATGGAAAAATACAAATTAAACAATCAGGCGATTGTTGAAGCTGTAGAAAGAGTTATCAAAAGAAAATAATTTCAAATTTCTTACTTTATAAAAAAAACCTCGAAATCACTTTCGAGGTTTTTTTATATCTAAAATGTCTTGTCCTGAAATAGCGATACACAAAAAGTATCATTATGGAAAAAGATCAACAATTGCGCTATGTAAAGCGTACACAGAAAGATTACACTATGGCTTTTAAGCTTCAAATTGTTCAGGAAATAGAACAAGGGAGAACTTCAATTTCGCAAGTTAAAAAAGATTATGCCATTCAGTCCCGTTCTACAATCGTTCAATGGCTTCGGAAATTTGGTAACTTTGATTGGGACAATCAAACACCTCTTACTATGTCAAAATCTCCTGAACAAAAAATAATGGAACTTGAAGCCAAAGTGAAGTTATTAGAAAGACAAAAAGCATTTTTAGAACAGCAGGCTTATGTTGCTGATAAAAAGGCTATTATTTTTGATATGATGATTGATATAGCTGAAAAAGAATATCAAATTGACATCCGAAAAAACTCACCACCCGAACAATCGACCATTTTAAAGAAGAACATCAACAAACAATAATGTTTGCCTGTACTTTGTTCGGGATAGACAGACAGGTTTATTATCGAAGAATAAAAAGAACCAGTTCCAGACAGCATCTGGCTTCAGAAGTTATCAGCCTGGTTCTTGGAATTAGACAGACAATGCCCCGAATAGGAGCAAAAAAACTGTATTATCTTTTAAAAGTTCAATTGCATCAACTCAAAATCGGTAGAGATAAATTTATCAATATACTTAGAGCAAATCATTTGTTGATAATGCCTAAACGTTCTTATCACATAACAACAAACTCTCATCACCGATTTAGAAAGCATCAAAATCAAATATTAGATTTACAGATCCGCAGACCTGAGCAAGTCTGGGTATCAGACATAACTTATATTGGGAAAAGAGATAATCCTTGTTATTTAAGTCTAATAACAGATGCTTACTCTAAAAGAATAATGGGCTTTAATGTGGCAGATAACATGAATACTCAAAGTACCTTAACGGCTTTAAAAAATGCAATAAAACAACGCAGTGATAAAGACTCAGTATTAATCCATCATTCCGATAGAGGACTACAGTATTGTTCTGATCAATATCAAAAACTATTAAATCAAAACAATATAAAATGCAGCATGACTCAAAACTCGGATCCATATGAAAATGCAGTGGCAGAGAGAATAAATGGAATTCTAAAACAAGAATTTAATATTGATAAGTTTAATCAGCAGATTGCTGTGATGAAGGCGCTAGTGAAAAATGCAATTGATATTTATAATAATAAAAGACCACATTACTCTAATTATATGCTCACCCCTAATCAAATGCACCAACAAAACATAATACAGATGAGAACTTATAAAAGAAAAACACCTGTAAAAAAAGTTCTTACAGGTGTTTAATTAAAGATATTTGTCTAATAATCTGTATCGATTATTTAGGACTAGTCAAAATTCAAATTATTGAATATTTTTTTTTATTTAGCAGAATGATGATCCTTATCAACATGAATTCTTTTTCTTCCTGGAGATGTATAATCCGGGGTTCCAGCTGCAGAGAATGCAGGGATTCCGTAAGTTTCCGTTTCATCTGTATTTGGCGTCTTTGGATTATCTGCTATAGGATCAAAAGGGTAATATTTACTTATACCTGTAACGGGAGCACCTTCTGGTTTTGTTATTTCAAATCGGGTAGCATATCCATCTCCATCATCGTCAAAATCCATAAAATCAGCTATTCCATCACCATCAGTATCATCAATTAATTCTTTAGGCATATTTGGAAACCTTACTTTATCTTCCAAATTATAATTATAACCATCGTGATTAATATCTTCATAATAATCCAGAACACCGTCCGGAGCACCTGTTCTCTGCCCTCCTACTACTTGAAAATCATGATCCAACCTTTGAAGATCAAACAGCTTAAAACTAAACACAAGTGGAGAATATGTAGGAATACCAGTTTGTGTAATACCAAAATAACCAAGCCCTGAAGGTAAAAACATAACTCCTGCGCCGTAATTTTCATATGTTATAACTCCATCAGCAGCAACAGTCGAAGTACCTGTTTTAAATTGCGGAAAAATCTCTCCCCATCCGTCAATTACTGGACGAGGTGCATAAACATATAAATCAAAACCAACACCTAAACCATATGACTGATCAAATACGGTCCCGTCTAATAAGTTTCCTTTGTATGAAGTATAAACAAGATCGGTATTACAAGGCGATTGACCTATTCCTTTGTTAAGTGTAAGATAATAAACTTTATAATTAATGTCACGATTATAAACATCTCTATGTTCAAGAGGATACTCTTGTTGATCCCAAATAGAAATCTGTGTTCCTCCTGCTGGGATTTTTTTTATCTCTACATCAAAAGTTACTTTATCAACTATTATATAATTAGTTTTTAAATATTTCTCAATCGAATCATTATCTGCCTTATATTGCTCTTTGTAATCACGCAAAGGCACTACAACCACTTCATCATCATCACTTTTATTACAAGAAACCAAAGAAACACCTGCAAGCAATAAAATAAAATAATATTTAAATTTATTCATTATTGTTAATTTTTTAGGTGCGCAAGATACAATATTGATTTATTTTTGTAAAGAATTTAACTTCGATTTTAGAAAAATTATGAGAATAGATAAATACCTATGGTGCGTGCGTTATTACAAGACTAGAAACATGGTAACAGAGGCATGCAAAAAGAACCATATTACAGTAAACGGGCAGGTTGCAAAACCATCTAAGGAAGTTTTCCCAACAGACAGAATCACCTTCAGAAAAGATCAGATTACGCAAATAATTACTGTACTCGATATTCCTGAAAGTCGCGTTGGAGCAAAATTGGTTGATATATATCGTAAAAACGAAACACCAGCAGAGGCTTATGCACATTTAGAATTATTAAAACTATCTAAGGAGCATTATAGAAAAAGCGGAACAGGAAGACCGACCAAAAAAGACCGAAGAGATATCGACGAGTATGGAAACGAGATTTTTGATGAGGAGGAAACGGAGTAAATTCCAATTTAAAAAACCCAAATTCCATTTCAAAAACTGAAATCTAAAATCTAAAATCTAAAATTCTTATTTGTACTTTAGCAAAAAAAATAAATCATGAGCAAAAACATCATCTTAACGAATCAGGAAATCGAACACAAAATCAAACGTATCGCCTATCAAATTTACGAGACTTTTGTTGATGAAGAAGAAGTTGTAATTGCCGGAATTGCTTCTAACGGATCTATTTTTGCCGAAAAAATTGCCATTGCATTGAGCACTATTTCAACACTTAAAGTTTCTACTTGCGAAGTTAAGGTTGACAAACAAAATCCACAATTACCAATTCAGACCTCTTTAACTAAAGAAGAATACCAAAACAAAGGTCTAGTATTAGTTGATGATGTCTTAAACTCAGGTACAACATTAATTTATGCTGTTCGTCATTTCTTAGACGTTCCGCTTAAGAAATTCAAAACAGCAGTACTTGTAGACAGAAACCATAAAAAATACCCTGTAAAAGCCGATTTTAAAGGCATTTCGCTTTCGACTTCTTTACTCGAGCATGTTCAGGTTGTTTTTGACAACAAAGAAGGTGATTATGCCTTTTTAAGCTAATAAAGCTGTAATATCCTCAACCGTTTCTTCGACCGTCTTATCATCAACCACAACCTTATGTTGCGCATGGTTGTAATAAAAGCTACGATCGAATAAATGTTTTGCGATAAATTCTTTCATTTCTTCTTCATCCATATTCGCAATCAAAGGACGTTTACTTTTATTGTGGACTAATCTATTATATAAAGTGGCTATTGAAGCCTTTAAATAAATCGATACAATATCATCTCTTTGAAGCAACAAATGATTATTAGCGTAACATGGAGTTCCTCCACCCAATCCGATAATGTTATTTTCTGAAGATTGAAGTAATTCAACAAACATTTCGTGTTCTAATTTTCTAAAATAGATTTCTCCATGTTGCTCAAAAATTTCATTTATGGACAAATTTGCTCTTTTTTCGATGCATTTATCCAAATCTAAAAACGGAATATTTATAATTTTTGAAAGATTTTGGGCAATAGTTGACTTTCCGCAACCCATATATCCCAATAAGACGATTTTTTTCATTCTAATAAAACCCTATAAACTAGGGCGTTGTAAACATTGGTTAAAAAAAGACAAATTTATAATAAAAATGCTTGCAAATAATAAAATAAACTCCTTATATTTGCACCCGCATTCAAGAAACATAATGACTCGATAGCTCAGTTGGTAGAGCACATCACTTTTAATGATGGGGTCCTGGGTTCGAGCCCCAGTCGGGTCACAAAATATGTGATTAACAACATAAGTTTCTTGAAAGCAATGACTCGATAGCTCAGTTGGTAGAGCACATCACTTTTAATGATGGGGTCCTGGGTTCGAGCCCCAGTCGGGTCACAAAAGGTCGAGTAATTTATATTACTTGACCTTTTTTATTTTTTGGCCACGTGGAGAAACGGTAGACTTGCCATCTTGAGGGGGTGGTGCTCGTAAGGGCGTGTGGGTTCAAATCCCACCGTGGTCACTAAACAAAAAACCTATTTCGTTTGAAATAGGTTTTTTTTGTGCTTTTTTTCGACTGATTAATTTTAAATCCTCAAGAAAGATTAGAGTCCGTTAATACAAACATACCTTTCATTTCATACTTTAATACATTGAAACAATAAATACTGTTAGATCTTTATTCCAACGCAAAATCATCCGAAAACACATTGAGCCACAAAATGCTTTTTACCTCCTCCTATCTATTCTAATGCCTTCAAAATACCGATAAAGATTTTCTCTTTCATTCTCTCAATCTCTAAACAACAAAACTCACTCTTAGTTAGAACATCAAAAAACAATAAAAATCAACTTTTTTTTTCCATTTCAGTAAAAACCTTCGCATTACGAATATACTTTTTTCTAACCGTTCATTTAAAAAATCTCCTGCAAGTATAAAGAAAGTTTTTTCTTGTTATTTGTAAAAAGTTAAAAAACCAGAAAAAAAGGTTGGATGTTGTTATTTGGCGTATTTAATGTGCTCGTGCACATAAATTTAATGTGTTCGAACACATTTTTTAATATTTTCTTTTTTTATTTAAAAAAAATATATAGTTTAGTCATTAAATTACGAACAACTAGTTCATATTTTTAATTTAAAAACAAATAAAACAGCAATTAAGTATGGTTTTTTAGATTTTTTATGAAAATAGATAATTATTAATTAAAGTCTTTTTTTACTCATTTTTTTAATATGGGAAAAAGTCCAAAATAACAGGCCTTTTTGAAGATTAATATTTGTTAAAAAAGGGAGGGAATTATTATTAATTTGTTAATTTTTTTTTTAAGATTAACACTCGAAATAAACAAAGAGTAAATTCTTCAATAACAAGATTTTACTTCTAAATTATCCTATAAACTAAAATAGAACAACCAAAGATTTATATTAATAAAGCATAACCAAAGTAGATGAAGCGAAAATTAGCAGAATTAGCCGTAGTTATTGTAACACAACACGGAGCCTTTAAAAAGTTACAAACTAGAAAATCAAATATTGAAATTTTAAATAAGCATTACAAACAGACTGGCATTACTTATATAACTTATAAAGATTTGGCTGAAATAGAGACAAAAAAAACGCATACTAACGGCATTCATCAAATGATAGTATGGAACAATTAATTCAAACTGTCTTTCAGGATTTTTATCCGGACAAACCTATAATTGCCTACACTGTCATCGATATTGGCTTGATTAATAGCACTTATAAAATTAAGACTGCCGATGCTGAATATATTTTGCAAAAGATCAACCAAATCGTGTTCCCAAACATAAAAGCTTTGTTGAACAATAAGATCAAAACTACTTGCTATCTAAATGCAAACGGTTTTTTTACTTTGACATTTATCGAAAATAGAAATGGCCATTTTTATTCGGAACAAAACCAAGCGATTTGGCAGCTTTCAACGTATATCCCTTCTTTGGTCCTGGATCGAATTGACTCAGATGCGGTTGCTAGCCAGGTAGGTGCTTATTTAGCAAAGTTTCATACGGCATTGCTTAATTTTCCTGTTTCGGAGTTGGAATACACAATCCCGGACTTTCATAATACCATAAAAAGATTTTCTGACTTTAAGGAAAGTATAAAAAAAGCTTCTCCGAAAAGGTTATTAGAAGCAAAAGAATCAATTGCGTTTTTAGAATCTAATTTTAAACACATACAGGATGTTGCTAGTGATATAAATACAGGAACAATACCTCTGAGAGTAGTACACAATGACACTAAAATAGGCAACATGCTTTTTGATCAAAACAAAAATATACTATGTATGATTGATTTTGACACCATAATGCCAGGAAGTATTTTTCACGATATAGGTGACACTTTAAGAACAGGAACTAACACAGCAACTGAAGAAGAAAAGGATCTGTCCAAAGTATCTTTTGATATAGAAATTTATGAGGCCTTTATGAAAGCCTATGTAAATGTAGCCTCTTCTTTTATGTCGGATAAAGAAGCAAAAAACATCCATCTAAGTTTACCCCTGATTCTTTTCGAGCAAGCATGTCGCTTCTTAGGAGATTACTTAAATAATGATCGTTATTATGCAACAACATACGAAGATCAGAATCTGGTAAGAGCAAAAACCCAAATTAAACTTATGGACAGTGTACAGTCCTACCTAAAAACAAAAAAAACAATTCAGTTTCACTACAAGACACTGAAATTTCTCAAAAAGAAATTGTCTTTGATTCTAAGTAGAAAATAATAAATAACCGATGGTTCGTTGGTATCCATTACAATTAAATAGTTACATGAAAAAAAATCTTTTTACCCTATTTCTCTTTCTTTTGCTAGCAGTAAACGCAAAAGGGCAAACTAAACACACTTTTACTATTGCGGATGGTAATTTTGTTTTAGATGGAAAACCAATTCAGATTCATAGTGGAGAAATGCATTATGCACGTATTCCTAAGCCCTATTGGCGTCATCGTTTGCAAATGATGAAAGCCATGGGACTAAATGCTGTGGCAACTTATGTTTTTTGGAATTATCATGAAACAGCACCAGGTGTTTGGGATTTTAAAACGGGTAATAAAGATATTGCCGAATATATAAAGATTGCTCAGGAAGAAGGTTTGTATGTCATTTTACGTCCGGGGCCGTATGTTTGTGCTGAATGGGAGTTTGGTGGATATCCATGGTTTTTACGAAATGTTCCGGGAATGGTTATTCGTGGTAATAATCCTCAATATTTAGCTGCGACAAAATCTTACTTTACCGCACTTTATGGACAGGTGAAGAATTTATTGGTTAGTAATGGAGGCCCAATAATTATGGTTCAGGGGGAAAATGAATTCGGTTCCTATGTAGCGCAACGAAAAGATATTCCGTTAGAAGAACATAAAAAATACAGTGCAGCGGTTTTTCAACAACTGAAAGATGTAGGTTTCAACGTTCCTTTCTTTACTTCGGATGGTAGCTGGTTATTTGAAGGCGGTGCCCTTCCGGGAGCTTTACCAACAGCAAATGGTGAAGATGACGTAGCTAAACTAAAAGAAGTTGTCAATAAATATAACGATGGAAAAGGTCCGTATATGGTCGCTGAATTTTATCCGGGCTGGTTAGATCACTGGGCTGAAGAATTCCCGAAAGTTTCTACCGAAAGTGTAGTAAAACAAACTCAAAAATATCTTGATGCAGGGATTTCTTTTAACTATTATATGGTGCATGGAGGAACTAATTTCGGTTTTACCTCCGGGGCAAATTATGATGGAAATCACGATATTCAACCAGATTTAACTACATATGATTATGATGCTCCAATAAGCGAAGCAGGTTGGGGAACAGAAAAATATAATGCATTACGCGAGCTACTAAAAAATCCTAAAACACCAGCAGTTCCTGCAAAGATTCCGGTAATTTCAATTCCAAATATTAAACTAACCAAAGCCGTTAGTCTCGAATATTTAAAAAGTAAAGTAAAACCAGTTAATGCAGATTCTCCTTTGACTTTTGAAGATTTAAATCAAGGTCATGGCTATGTTTGGTACAGTAAAAAATTCAAACAGCCTATTAGTGGAACACTAGAGTTAAAAGGGCTTCGTGATTATGCAATTGTATATGTGAATGGAGTAAAAGTAGCTGAGCTGAATCGTTACTATAAAAAATATGATTGTACGATTGATGTTCCTTTTAATGCCACTTTGGATATCATTGTTGAAAATATGGGGCGTATTAATTATGGAGCAGATATTATAAACAGTACCAAAGGAATTATTTCACCTGTAATTATCAACGGACAAACAATTACCGGAGATTGGAACATGTATCAGCTGCCAATGGATGTAGTTCCTAATTTAACCGATGCTAAAAATAACGCAAAAGCTGGAAGACCAACAGTATATCAGGGAACTTTTAATCTGAGTACAGTAGGTGACACTTTCCTTGACATGCGCGATTGGGGCAAAGGAATCGTTTTTGTAAACGGAATCAATATTGGCCGATATTGGAGTGTTGGACCTCAACAAACCTTATATCTCCCAGGATGTTGGTTGAAAAAAGGTGCTAATGATATTGTAATTTTTGAGCAGAAAAATGACAAAGTACAAACTTCAGTAGGAACTTTAGAAACGCCAATATTGGAAAGTTTACAGCCTGAGAAGGGAGAACCTAAGTAAAAAAGTTAAGTTTTTCAGGAGAAAAACTAGGGCGATTAAAAAGTAAGAACAAGCCTAAATAGCCATCTCTATTTACTGTCTGATTTTAAGAAAGTTAAACCGAAAACGGTTTGCTTATTGCCCTTTCTATGCTTTTTTTTAAAATAATTAAACAAATAAATATCAAAAATGAGCAGTACTCACCATGCTTCTATTTTTTGATTTCAACCTAATTAAAATCGCCAACAACGAGCCCACAGGGCGAACTGTTATTACATCAAACATTTAATTAAACCATATTTATAAACCACTTAAACAACCAATTTATGAGAAACCAATTTGACCCGGCTCCGGCTGGGCTATTAACCAAACAAAAAAAAATATTTCTTTTGATGAAAAAGAAAGCAATATTCTTTTTTGCATTCTTATTTACTATTTCTTCTTTTGGAAATACATCAAAATTATCTTCTGATTCAAAGAAAGATATTTTGATGAAACTTCCTGAGAAATCAAAACCCGAAGGAAAACTAATTACCTCCAAAATTGACAATCCCATCACCGGGAAAATTTTGGGTGAATTAGGTGAAAATTTATCAGGAGCAACTGTTAAAGTAAAAGGCAGTTCCATACAAGCCATTACAGATGTAGACGGAAGTTTTTCTATAGCTGCAAAAGAAGGAGATGTTTTACTTATCTCTTTTGTTGGTTATCAAAACAAAGAGATTACGGTTGGCACTCAAAAAAATTACAACATTAAACTTAAATCTGCTCAAAACGATTTAACAGACGTTGTTGTTATTGGATATCAAAAAGTCCATAAAAAAAATGTAAATGCAGCAGTATCCACTATTACCAGCAAAGACTTACAGGATATTCCGGTAATTAGTGTTTCTTCTATCATTGGTAGTTTAGCGACCGGAGTACAAACTCCTACTCAAACGGGGGCTCCAGGAGGAAGAGGATCTTTGGTTATACGCGGAAATACAAGCATGTCTTCAGGATACAGCAGCCCGCTTTATGTAATTGACGGAGTACAGACTTCTTTAGAAGATTTAGCAGGATACAATACTTCCAACACAGACTTTTTAGCTTCTTTGAATCCAAATGATATTGAAAAAATAGATTTCTTAAAAGATGCTTCTGCAGCCGCTATTTACGGCTCACGAGGTGCTAATGGGGTTATTATCATTACTACCAAAAAAGGAGGGGCATTGGACAGACCTGAATTTACTTTTTCATTAAACACAGGACTATCTCCTATTCCGGATTTAGTACCAATGAACATTGGATCTGCCGAAAGAAACGCTAAGATGGCCATGGTAAACAAATGGTGGAAATCTGATGACTTACAAACATCCCATATTCCGATGGTTCTATCTGACAGTTTGAATCCGGCATTTAATAATAAAGTAGATTATCAGGGATTATTTTATAGAACGGGAATTTCTAATAAGTATAATTTAGGTATGCGAGGCGGATCAGAATCGACTAACTATAGATTATCATTAGGATATGATAATGTAGAGGGAGTTATTAAAAATTCAGGTTTTAAGCGTTATACTTTTTCAGGAAATATCAATTCTAAAGTTGGCCAAAATTTTGACAATCAATTTCGTGTGAATTTAGTACTAACTGAAAATCAAACAGGTCAGGGAAATCCGGATGGTGGAAATTTTCAATTTAACAACACATTACCTACTGACCCTTCAAACTTAAATTCTTCTTTATTTTATATTTCTGATGCTAAAAGGAAATCGCTACAAGGAGAATTATCAGAAAAACTGAATACTGATGAAGTCACACAAGTGACCTTTTCTGATTTCATGAAATATGATTTCACTTCTGCCTTTTCTGTTAATGCCCAATTTAATTATGTGTATAGTTCTGAAAAGAAAAATTATTATGAACCTTCGACAGTGCGTGAAGATGGCGACGGTTTTGCCTCTTACGCTTTGTATAACCGCAAAAATTTGTCTTCAGATCTTTATGTTAATTACTTGAAAAAATTTGGCGAACATACCGTTACGGCTGTATTAGGACAAAAAACGGATTATAATAAATATGAAGATATGTTTATGTATGCCAAAGGATTTGGTGTAGACGCTATCAAGGTTATTAATAATCGTTATACGCAGGATCAAATTAATGGTTACACAAGTATCGAATCCAATGCTTTGCTATCTTATTTTGGCCGTGTAGGATATCGTTACAAAGATCGTTATATGGTTGACGTTGCCTTTAGTAGGGATGGTTCTTCTCGTTTTGGTGAAGATGTTCGTTATGCTAATTTTTCTTCTGTGGCATTAGGCTGGGTTTTTTCTGATGAGTCTTTCATCAAAAGTTGGGGAGAAAACATTATAAGTTATGGAAAACTAAGAGCCAGTTATGGTGTAAATGGAAATGAAATTGACGAGAATTTTTTGAGATACGGATCTTATAAATTAGGATATGGTGGAAATCCATTATGGTCTAACTTAATGAATGTCTCTACTTATGGCGGTACAACAGGAGTCGTAACAGATTATAATACTATTGGAAATCCTAATCTATCGTGGGTAAGTGCAAAACAATGGGATATTGGTTTCGATTTAGATTTGTTTAATAATCGTATCAATGTAACTTTTGATGCCTATAATAAAAAAACAGAGAATCTATTATTCGAAACACCTTTCCCAGCTTATTCAGGCTTCAATCAGGCCAAATCAAATATAGCGGGAGTAATGAATTACGGTTGGGAATCAATGGTTAAATTCCAAATTTTCTCAGCATCAAATCCTTGGAAACTGGAGGTAACTACAGGGGTTAGTCAAAATAAAAATTACGTAACAAAGCTTCCTAACGGAAACAAAGATTATTACGGATATGATGCAAACAGAGGTAGAGATTATGGATACGTAGTTGGGATGCCATTAATTCTTCCTGTTCAATTCCAGAATGAGTATATTATAGATTATCTAAGCCAGTTACCAGTAAATCCATATACGGGAGAAGTACTGCACGGCAAATCTGCCTGGGGAACTATTGCACCAGGTACACCGATATGGAAAGATTACAATGGTGATTATTTGTTAGATGAAGCCGGCGATTACAAATTAGATACTTCATTTAAGCCAACACCAGATTTCACAGGTTTATTTAATTTGAATTTAAGATACAAAGGATGGTATTTACAAGCCTACAGTCAATTCTCTTTTGGTTCTGATATTATAGATTCATCTACACAAAGATATTTGGACAATTATGACAGAGGTACTGATTGGGCTACTGCAGGACTACAAGATCTAAGTAATTTATCATTTTGGCAGAATCCCGGAGATGGTGCAGCAGGAGTACGCTATCCGGCTTTATATCCAGCTCTTCCTAATACTACTCCTTACTACAGATTTAGAAGTGGTCAGTCTTTATGGAAAGAAAGTGGTGATTATTGGAAAATATCAAATGCTACTCTTGGATATACAATTGACAAAAATCGTGTTTTAGATCAAATGCATATTTCTAGAGTGCGTGTTTATGGAACAATTTTAAATCCATATCAATGGCAACGTTCTAAAGTAGTTGCAGATGCTTCTCAGGTAGATGAAATGGGGTATACTCTTGGAAACGGGTATCCACAATCAAAAACATTCACATTTGGATTGGATATTAAATTTTAAACAGAAGTAAAAATGAAAAAATATACATACAGTAAAATAACAGTCTTGATTTTTGGCTTTTTTAGCCTATTTAGCTGTACAGATATGCTGGATCAAGAGCCATTAGGTCTTGCTACTCCACAAAATTTTTGGGTTTCGCAAGCTAATGTTGAGTCAGCACTAGCCGGAGATTATGCTTTACTTAAAGAAGCATTGACTAAAGATTCAAACTTTTTGTTATGGGGAGAATTTACCGGGATGACTTTTATGGATAGTCAGTTCTGGATTGTAGATTATATCGAAGGAAGCGGTAATTATGTTTTAGCTTATCGTGATGATTCTCGTAACTGGAAAGGATTTTACAGAGCAGCAAACTGGGCACTTTCTATTGAAAAACACGTAAGCGAAATGCCGGACAGCGATTTCCAATCGAAAGCCGAAAAAAACAGATTAATGGGAGAAGCCGCTTTTGTACGATCATTGTCTTATTTCTATTTGGCCCGTATTTGGGGAGATGCCCCTATTGTTGATGAAGTTATAGAAACTTCAGATCAATTGATTAAGGATGGTTATATCATTACAAAACCAAGAGAAAATGAACTTAAAGTACTGGATTTTGCTTTGGCAGCAGCCAATAAAGCAATCAGTTTACTGGAATATTCAACTCCAGGCGCTCCTAAATGGGCAATTACTGCCAATAAAGCAAGTGCTGAAGCCTTAAAAGCACATATTACGCTTTGGTACGCGAGTCGAAATCAAGGCAATCCAGCTATGCTTGCTCAGTCACTTGCAGCTGCTAATTCTGTAATTCAAAACAGTAATGCTACACTTATAGATTATGCAAATGAAGGAGCTGATGGCTTTAATGATATGTGTATTGGTCAATCTAAAACAGGTCTTTTTGAGATCAATATCAGTTCTGCCATGAATGAATCGTATCGTGTTGACGGGGGAGATAATACTATGACAGGATTAACATTAACAGATCCATTTTTTCTAAATCCTAATTCAAATGCGCCAATTATTAATGACGATTTTTACGGTAAAGACATGATGAATTCTAATCCGGATCGGGATAATGACAAACGTAAAGAATTGTTTTTTAGTGATTTTGATTCAAATGAACGATCTTCTTTAATGAAGTATTCTCAGGCAACACGTGATGGTCAGTCAACTGATCCTTATGCCAGATTTTCAGAATCCAATATTTTAATTTTCCGATTGGCAGATATTTATCTTCTTAGAGCAGAAGCCAATATGAAATTAGGAAATACTACAGCCGCCATTTCAGACCTAAATACAATCAGATCCAAAGCCAATGTACCTAACTACACCGGTGCGACAGACAGTCAATCACTGACTAAAGCCATTTTTGATGAACGCGCTATTGAACTTGTTGGAGAAGGACAATCTGGATTTGACAGAATCAGAATGAATTATTATGCAGGAGTGAGCTGGATGACTCCAAGCAGGCTCTCACATCAGGGATGTTTTTGGCCAGTTGATCCAACTATAATTTCAATTAATCCTGCTATTATTCAAACAGACTACTGGAAAGGAAAACTGTAATTTTTTTAATCTTAAAGAACACAAAACATGAAATATATATCTATAATACTTGTACTGTTTACCTTGTATTCCTGTTCAAACGATGACTATCTTATAGATGGTGGTTTGGCCGATCCAAATGTTGGAAAGTCAACTTACGATTTTCTAAAATCACATAAACAATTAGACACCTTAGCTTTATTAATTGAAAAAGCAGGAATGATTGATGTAGTTAACGCCAAGTCAACAACCCTTTTTGCTCCAAATAACTTATCTATAAAAAATTACATTTTTTATATGAGACTTGTTGAGGAAAATCAGGCTTATGGAATCAATGATATACCCGTTGAAGATTTAAAAATGATCCTGGGCGGCTACATCTTCGATCAAAGTCTGGATCGAAGTAAACTGGTAAAAGAAGGAAAAGTTTATACGGCACATAATGGCGAGGAAAGAATGCTTTCGCTTATACCTGTCGATCAATATGGAGATCAGTTAGATGAATTTCCTGAATATGTATATTATACTTTTAAGGGAGAAGACGATTATTGGGGTGCTAACCCTGCTGAAGACGGTAACAATGACGACGTTAATACTGTAGTCAGAACTTCCAATTTAATTTCTACCAATGGCGTAATTCATGTACTGCAAGGGTCTCATCATTTTTCGAATTACACCGATTAAACTATCGTTTTTAAGGAAAAATGTCAAAATAAAAATGAAATGCCAAAATTAATTTTTTGAAGCTATTTCTAAGAAATTTAAAAAAATAACATAGACACATATGAAAAAGATAATTTATTTATTCGGGATTACCCTGCTTGCATTATCGTGTGAGCAGCCCGAAGTAGGATATATCAGTGATAATATACATTCACTACAAGACACAATATCCGTACCTCGTGGCGTATTTTATTCTTCAACACCACCAGCTGTAGAAGGATCAACCTACCCTATGGAATGGTCGATCACTGGAATTACAGATAAAGATGGCAAACCAACTACTGAATTGCAGGATTTACATGAGATTCTAACCTGGACTGCCCCATTTGATCCTACTACGGACACTACATTGGAATTGGCCATGAAAAAATTAAAATTGAGCCCACAGCCTTCTATTATAATGAATCCTGTAAGTGGTGAATTTGTCTTTACCCAAGCTTCTAAAAATGTTGTTAATAATGATTTTATTATCAATGTAAATGCAAAAAATGTTAGGGGTGAACGTCAATTAGACAAGTTTACGTGGGTAAAAATGGGACCATTTGTTCCTATAGAATTCAAAACTGAGATGCGTTCAAGACTTCAATTAGGTAAAGGAGGAGGAGTTTATGATACTGGCTACACATACTCTGTTTTAAATGATAGTGATCCGAAAGTTTCAGGTGTATTAGACGGAACTGATCCTTATATCACTATTGTAAAAATAAGTGATGAACCTAAAATGGCGGTAAAAGTAAAAATGATAATTGCAGATAGTCACGGAGCAGCTCTTGATCCTAATAAGGTAGTTTTTAATATTAGTGGATCTGCACCTTTGCAAAATTACCATGACAATACTATAGGTGTCGTATTGGATTCAGAAAGCACTACTTTTGGTTTACCTGCTCCTCCATTTCCACAATATGCAAGAAATTACCAAGGTAATGATGCTTACTTAATGTATTATTTAACAACAGCTGATGCTTTTACGGTAGATAAAGCAGCTTTTGAAGCGGATAACGGAGTAAAAGACTGGACGAATTATATCGATCCTGCTACTGGTCAAATTCGAAACAGAGCCTATATAAGATGGGGTGTAAAAATAAACGATTCAGGTACTTGGGAAATTAAAATGAAAATCCCTTACACAACCAAAAAATAATTTTAGCTGATACATCAATCATAAAGTTATTTAAGCTCATTTATTTGAGTTTCTATTAAAAAACAAATCCCTTTTTACTTTGACAGGTAAAAAGGGATTTGTTTTTTTATATCCAGCATTTGCTTTATTGTACTAGAAAAAAAAGCACTGTCCTACCACAGGACAGTGCTTCTTACATAAACCACCAATTTATTGGAAACCAAAACCAATCAACAACAACTTACAAATTGTTGATCGTCTTTTCTTTAATACCCTTTTTCTGATTGTGCCGAACTCAAATTCGGGTTTTTATCTACTGCAGCCTGTGGATATGGCAATTTCATAAATTTGGCCTGCCAACCACGCTCTTGTGCAATGTTACCTGTAATATCGTAAATAGTTTTCATTACCTTATCAGCAATTCCCCAACGGCGAATATCAAAATAACGCTGACCTTCTCCGGCTAATTCAATACGTCTTTCATTTCGAATCAGTTCACGCATTTTTTCTTTCGTATTATAGATCGCCTGATCTACTGCTGGCATTCCTGAACGATCTCTAATATCATTAATTGCGTCATAAACAGAACTATCCGGACCACTCAACTCATTTTTTGCTTCGGCATAAATAAGTAAAATTTCAGCATAACGCATAATAGGAAAATCCTGTGCACCATCCCATTCTGCAGAAAGATAAGCCGGATCCGTTAATTTTCTGAAATTATATCCTGTCATACTGCTGCTTGCGCCCCAATCATAAATATAACCCGGTGAAGCATTTTCCCAAGGAGAAGTAGGAAACATTATGCTAGCGTATAAACGTGTGTCTCTATTATGAAATTCAGCAAAATAAGCAGCTGCAGGACTTCCTTCATTATAATTTGCAGCTCTAACTTCAGCCGATGGTGCTACAAAAGAATGTCCAGTTTTATTCCAATATGAATTTACTAACTCAACTGTTGGTGTAATAGAACTCCAACCACCAATATCAACAGGTGTCAATAATGTGTTTAAACCATTACCCCACTCATAAGAGGAATTATTGATCGCTTGAGAAGTTATAATGACTTCTGAATTGTTATCATTAACAGCCCAAAATAATTGTTCGTAGTTAGCGAATCCCTTATAAAATTTTTGTTCTTCAGTTGCTGATGCAAAATCAACAAAGGACGAAAAATCATCTTTAGTCTTAGATACATCTCCGCCTCTAAACAATTGGTAAACCCCTAACTCTTTTACTTTTTGAGCACTTGCTGCAGCATCCGCGAATTTATTATAATCTAATTCTACCCTAGCTTTCAATGCCCATGCAGCACCTTTTGTAATTCTTCCTTTTTCATTTTTTAAACCACCTGAATAAGTTAAGGGTAAATCGGCTTGGGCAGCTACCAACTCATTTATGATAAAAGTAACGATATCTCCTTCTGGCGTTGGTGCTACAGCTGTTTCTTGCGGACTAACATAATCTGTTGTAAGCAATGGTACAGCACCATAAGAACGTATTAAATCAAAATAGGCCATCGCACGTAAAACCTTTGCTTCTGCAATAAAACGTTTCTTAAGATTTTCATCCATATCGATTTTACCCACATTATCTAAGTAGCTGTTAAATCCTCGAATACTTTGATATTTACCAGAATAATTAGCTGCATTTAATGAAGCAGGTGTTATGTTTCCTTCACTAATTGTTGTCGCATCGCTTTCCCAGGGATATTGACAATAGGCATTATCAGCAGATCCATCGTTATAAGCATTATTGTAAGCATATGCTAAATAGCCATAACAGCCATTTAAAGCTAAACGGGCATCATTTTCTGAAGTCCAGAATGTGCTGCTTGAATTTGTATCTTGCGGCACTCTCTCCAATGGAGGTGCAGTACAACTAAAAACGGCAGCTGCAGCAAATGATAGTACTATTTTATTAAATTTATTTTTCATCTGTATATACTATTTTATGTCTTTAAAAAAGATAATCCTGATCTTAAAGGCAATTTGTTTGAATTAAAAAGAAAGATTTACACCAAAAGAATAGGTTTTCAATTGTGGATAAGAGGCTCTTTGCGAAGCTACTTCCGGATCAAAATCCTTCATTCGTTTATCCCCTCTTATTGTAAACAAGTTATTGCCTGCCAGATAAAATCTTAAACCTTGCAGTTTAATTTTATCAAGTACATGCTTTGGGAAATTATACCCCAGTGACATCGATTTAACACGCAGATAAGAAGTATCAAACAACCAGAAAGATGATCTTTGAAGGTTTTGTGTATTATCTGGTGAAAGCAACATTCTTGGATAGGCTGCATTTGGATTTGGATTTTCGGTTGTCCAACGATCCAATGCATATTCTTTTACACCTGCACCGTTAAAAAATGCCTGAGATGCTTCATTTTCAAGGTAAGCTTTTGTACCCTGTACCCCTTGCAGCATAACGGCAAAGTCTACATTTTTATACTGCAAAGTTGAATTAAATCCGTAAGTTAGTTTTGGGATTTCGCTACCCATGATGACACGATCATCCCCATTGATTTTTCCATCGCCGTTTTGATCTTTATATTTAATATCTCCCGGTTTTGTATTTGTCGATTGTGTAGCATGGCCTGCAACATCATCAGCATTAGCAAAAAGTCCTTCTGCCTCCCACATATAAAAAGAACCTACCGGTGAACCTACTCTGTTAATATAGTAACCGTCCGGAGGAGTTTCAGATACATCACCCAAATCTGAAACTTTGTTCCAAATACGGCTCATATTTGCCCCTACCGAATATTTTAATTCCCCAACTTTGTTATTGTAAGATACAGCAATCTCAAGACCGTTATTGGTTACCTCTCCTAAGTTGATTGGAGGAATAACACTTAATCCCGCTTCAGAAGGAATATAAGGATTAGGTAGTAAAATACCATCCGTTAGCTTGTTATAAACATCTACCTGCAAATTGAATTTGTTGTTCCATAATGCAAGATCCAAACCAATGTTTGTCATATTTACTTTTTCCCATCCTAAAAGTGGGTTGTAAATTTGCCCTGGTATAACACCATCTTGTTTTGTTCCGTCTAAAATAATTTGTGTTCCGGAAGTTAGGGTATTGTAATAATCATAATCTCCTACGTTACTCACACTTCCTAATTTACCCCAAGAAGCGCGTAATTTTAGCTCTGATATCCATTCCGTCGATTTCATAAAATCCTCTTGTGAAATACGCCATGCTCCCGATACTGAAGGAAATACCCCAAAACGATTTTCTACCGGAAACTTAGAAGATCCATCATATCTAAGACTCGATTCGAATAAATATTTGTTATCATAAGAATACGTTACACGACCAAAAAAGGATTGAAAAGCATTTTGACCTGGTTTTCCACTAACGGTTGTATTAATAGGATCTGCAGAACCAGCATCAATTGAACTAATATTATTAGTAACATACTCTTTTCTGGTTATATTCACATTTCTTCCGGAATTATCCTCATAAGAAAGTCCACCCAAAACCTTGAAACTATGTTTTTCTAATTTTTTATCATAGCCCACCGTTAAGTCTGTTAAGAATTTTCCAAGGGTCGACCATTGTTCGTTATATGAATTTTGTACAACAGCCGATCCGGGTATTTCTACTTTTGTATCAAAATTAATAAGTGCCGGTAATCTGTTTACAAAGGCATTACTAAAATCATTATTTAAATTATAAGAAACCGAACCCGTAATATCCAATCCTTTAATTGGAGTAAAAACGGCTCTAATAGCACCCGAGAATCGATCTTTAGTATAACCTGCTCTCCCTCCTTCTTTAAATACTCTATAAGGGAATTCCTGACTAACTCTTCCGCCTGTAAAAACTCCCCAGGTACCATCAGATTGCATTGGTACAGATATAGGAACTGCTCTGTCAATAGAAGTAAAACTAACCTCTCCATTTTCATTCTCATAACGATCGTGACTAAAAGAGATAGTAGTTCCTATTGTGAATTTATCACTTACTTTAGATTCTGTATTGGATCTGAAAGAATATCTGTTGATTTGTTTTCCAGGAAAAAGTGAGTTTTGTTCAAAAAAAGACCCACTTACAAAATAACGTGTTGCACCTCCTCCAGAAACATTAATTTCATGCTCAAATATAGGTGCCGATTTTTGAAGAAATAAATCATACCAATTTGTATTACCATAATGATCAGGATCTGAATTATTTCTAATTTTATCAATTTCAGCCGGAGTATAAAATGCAGATTTACCAGCATTAAGTCTTGCTTCATTATACAATTCAGCATATTGCAAAGCATTTACCCTATTTGGCAATTGAACGGCCGACTGAACACCAAAATAGCTATTATAATTAAATTGGGCTTTACCCTCTTTTCCTTTTTTGGTCGTTACTACGATAACTCCATAAGCAGCACGAGATCCATAAATTGCTGAGGAAGAAGCATCTTTTAAAACCGAAATACTTTCAACATCATTAGAATTTATTCTATTAAAAAATTCAGAAGTAGCAATTACGCCATCGATAATAAATAAAGGAGAAGAGGTTCCTAAATTTCCTTTTCCACGTAAATTAATTGTTCCGATATCTCCACCAACATCTCCCGGGCGCGCAATAACGGTAAGTCCTGGAACCGTTCCCTGTAAAGTATTTGTCAGTGAGGATACCGGACGATTTAAAATCGCTTTTGTATCTACCACACTTACAGCTCCAGACAGATTAACTTTCTTCTGTTTGCCATAACCTACTACAACCACTTCTTCTAACTTTTGCCCGGTTTGTTTCAGGACTATATTAATAGTATTTCCTGTAATCGAAACTTCTTGGTCCTGCATTCCAATATAGGTTACGATTAATTTGGTAACATTATCAGGTACGCTAATAGAAAAACTACCGTCCATATCAGTCTGAGTACTATTTTTTGTGCCTTTTGCAGTAATATTTGCTCCTGGCACCGGCAATCCCTGTTCGTCTACCACTTTCCCTTTTATTACCTTTTGTACAAGAGACAAATAGATTTTTGAAGGTCCTTCTTTTTTAGGAATTGCTGCAGCTGATGCATGTAGCACAATTGTACATAATACAATAGGCGTAACTTGAAAAAAGTTCGTAAACAAACTTTTTGGCCAAAAATTTCTTGGCTTGTTTTTGGTTAGTAATTTCATAGTTTAATAGTTTTGATAATGGTTATTTTAAGTCATGTTTTTTTGTTTGTCCCCTTTTTTTCATTCGAAAAAGTTCTTTTTTACAGGCTTGTAAGTACTTAATCAGCAAATAATAATGGATGAAAAATTAAAATCTGCTTTCTAAAAAATAGGCTCTAAGCTGGGAACCAATGTATAATTTATGTCAGTCAGATTATTTTACTTTTTTAATAGAAATAGAAACTATTTTAATCAAAATCACTGCTTACAAAGCATAGAATTATTGTTTCTGATTAAATATCATTTTAGCAGAAATTAATTTAGAGTTTTGATTTTCAGTAAAGTATAAAACAAGAAAGCGTCATTGAATGTGCCTGAATTATTTTTTCAAATAAACAGGCACCTCAACTCAGTTAAAAAAAATAGATTTAAAAGTGCAGCGAAATAAAGGAAATCAAATTTCAGCTTTTATGATAGGCATTTTTTAATCAGATAGGAGATAACATATCCTCTAATTCTTTGTCTGCCAAAGGTTAATCCAGGCAAAAAAATTATGCCTGGATTCAATGATTAGTACATTCCTATTTCGGCAAGCGCTCCATATTGCTGGCCATCCCAGGAAGTACTGGCAACAATTTTAAAAAATCTAAAATTCCTGACAGCAGAAAAATCAAAATTCTGTGGCCCATTTGTATTGGCAAACACAAAAGTTCCGGCAGAAGTAAAGTCAACATTATTGTTGCTGATAAAAAGTTCAGCATCCTTAATAGAAGCCACCAGTCCTCCTCTTTGTGTTATAGTGAATCCATTTACAGCATGTGAGCTAATCATATCAATTACAAGTTGATGCGGATAAACTGCTGTTGTTTCATTCCATTCAGATTGCCAATAGCTCGCCGCACTTCCGTCGATCACAGCTGCAGCTGGTCCATTTGGAGCTGGTTCACCTGTAGTTTCTTCAGAGCTAAAAGAAATAACTTTCCAGTCCTTCTTGTCAATTTCGTTTTTGGTACTGAAATTTAAAAGTGGTACACCATTCATAAAAGTATAAGAATAAAAAGTCTCTATTACATTACCATTTTCCTGGACGAGCTTCACTTTTAATTCGTACGATATATTATCATTTTTGAATTCCAAATCCTTAATAGGCATTTCAATGTAAAAGCTATTGGGACTGATAGGTTTTGATGTCCAGGCAATAGCATTATAGTCCCTGTTCACTCCTGTTCCTTCATTATCTACATTAGGATCATTAAAAAACAAAACATCTTTAACGACTGATGAACTGCTATATTTTCCCGAAACAATAATCGCTCCTTTACCAATGTCATAATTGGCATGTATTTCCTGAATAGAAGCAGTGCTTCCTTCATAATAAGTTTTGTTATCATTGTTAAAAATCTGATTAACATTCAATACTGCACAATCTGCAGCAGTTAAAAATGTCTTAGAAATGCCCCAGGTACCGTTGCCTGCCCACATTAATGCCATCCCCAGCGATGTTTCAGATGAGAATTTTTGACGATTATGAGGTAAATTCAGTCCATGACCAAGTTCATGCACCATACCGCCAATCCATTTGGTCGCAATTGCACCTAATGGCCCACTGGCTCCTAAATATTTTATGTCCTGATCAGCATAGTCAAGTGCATAACAAAACTTACCAGTACCATAAAAAGGAACACCGCCATCGAGAGCATTACCGTTCTGATCAATTGTAGTGGGTGTTATTACCAAATAATGATCTCCTGTAAATTCAGAACTATGTGTGGCTTTGTAATTACTGATGTCTGTTTGTATAGCAGCAGCACCACCTTCATAAACATATGCTGCTTTTCCTTGACTTCCTTTGATTACAATCAATTTAATTCTTTTTTTAGCTTCATCTTTTAATAGTCCAAACGTTTTATTACCATAACCGTTTCGTTGCATTTCCGAACTATAAAAAGCCTGTACATTCAAAAGTATCTCACTTATTCTGCGATGATAATCAGCGGGCTCAGTTACGTCATTTGGAACAAAATAAACAACATTAAGATTATGTGTCTTATCACTGGTGTAATTAAAACCAGATTCTGAAGTTTCAGAAGAACCGGATGTGTCCTTTGAGCAAGACTGAAAACTGCCTACAATAAGTAAAAGCAGCATACTGATAAGTTTTTGTTTCATAATTTTGATTTAGTTAGTTAATAATAATTGCTTATTTCTTTTTTAAAACAGGGTTTCTTTTTTATCCTAACAAGTTCTTTTTTACAGGTCTGTAAGTACTAAGTCATCAAATAATAATGGGTAAAAAAAATAAAATCTACTTTCTAAAAAAAGAGGTTTTAAGCTGGAACCAATGTATAATATATGTAAGTGACATTCTTCTACTTTTTTAATAGAAATAGAAACTATTTTAACCAAAATCGCTGTTTATAGCCATAGATATAATTCTGATTTTCAATAGCGTACAAAACAAAAAAGCCTCATTGAGAGCGTTTATTTTAAAACAAACACCTCAACTCGGCTAAAGAATAGATTTAAAAGTGAAGCGAAATTTTCGAGATCAAATTTCAGCTATTATAATTGGAGTTTTGTAAAAACAAACGCCGTGTAATGCAGTTTTTAATTGCTTCCATTTCTTTTGGTTTTTAGCAAAAGCATCAATAAACCAAAAGAAGAAAACAGCAATCCGCAATAAAGATTAATTCTATCATTTTCTTCTAAAGAACCATCTGATAAAAAGGAATAACCCATTAAAAGAAAACCAATAATCAGAAAGAAAATCCCGATTACAATCCGTAAATCATATAATTTATTCATAGCTATTATTCTTAAAAAAAGATGATGTTAAATATAATGGTAACCAACAAAACGCCAACTCCCATCCAAAGCGGATTTTTATACCATATTTTGTTAGAATCTGTCTGTTTTGGAGTTAGACTATAAACCAATCCTACTAACTCTTCTTCCGGTTTTGGTTTGGTAACTAAACTAATTGCAATCGTCACAATAACGCACACTATAAAAGAAATCCATGCAATATTAAAAGCCTGACTGGTACCTGAAAAGTACTCATGTGTATTGGCGATCCAGCCGCCTTTTCCTTCTGCAACAGTAAGTCCGTGCGTGATTGTAGCTGTGGCAGTCCCACAAATTAATCCCCAAAAAGCACCATGTCCTGTTGTTCTTTTCCAAAACATTCCTAAAAAGAAGGTTGCAAAAAGTGGTGCGTTTACAAAACTAAATACCAATTGCAGTAAATCCATTATATTATTGAAACCACGCGCTACATACGCCGTCATAATCGAAATTAATATTCCGGCAACGGTAGCAATTTTCCCTACATAATAATAATGTTTTTCCGAGCCATTTTTTTTGATATGCGATTGGTAAATATCAAAAGTCCATACCGTATTAAAAGCGGTTACATTTCCTGCCATTCCACTCATGAAAGAAGCAATAAGCGCTGTAATTCCAACTCCTAAAATACCATTAGGATATAATTTTTGCAATAAGATAGGCAGTACCATATTATAGTTAGCATCCCCACTGGCAGTTACCGGAAGTTCAAATCCCGAAAATTTATTTTGAAGTGCCAGCATTATAATTCCCGGTAAAATAACAATCATCGGCATTAGTATTTTAGGAATCGCCGCAATAATAGGCGTTTTTTGCGCATCACTCAAATCCTTGCTTATCATGGCTCTTTGTACTACTAAAAAGTCGGTACACCAATACCCGAAAGCTAATACAAACCCAAGTCCGAAAACCATACTAAAAGCGTCAACTCCCATTGGATTATGCGAAGGATCATCCAATCCTTTCCAGACATGAAGTTTATAATCCTGTACGTTTGCCACAATTCCTTCCCATCCTCCCACTTTATATAAACCGAGATAAACCAAAGGCGCAATTCCTAATACAATAAGAAAAAATTGAAGTACTTCATTATAAACGGCACTGGTTAAACCTCCCATGAAAATATAGACAAATACCACTAAAGCGGCAACCCAAATGGACAAATCAAAATTCCATCCTAAAATTACTTCCATCAACATCGCTAAAGCATACAATGAAACTCCTGAAGAAAAAACGGTCATAGCCGCAAAACCAAAGGCATTGAACGTTCTTGTTTTTTCGTCAAAGCGAAGTTTTAGATATTCAGGTACACTCCTGGCTTTACTTCCGTAATAAAACGGCATCATGAATACGCCCAGAAATATCATGGCCAAAGCAGCTCCCAGCCAATAAAAATGAACCGTATACAATCCGTATTTTGCTCCATTGGCAGCCATTCCCAAAACTTCCTGCGCACCAAGATTGGCAGAAATAAAAGCAAGACTGGTAATCCATAACGGAATATTTCGATTACTCATTAAAAAATCATTCGCTGATTTTACTTGCCGTTTGAGCAAAAAACCAATCCCGATGACAAAAACAAAATAAATAGCAATAATGAGATAATCAATCAATTCCAATTTCATAATAAAAAATAGTTTATCTGATAATAGTATTAGGTCGTTAACTATTATCTAAGGTTTTGTGGTTAGTAAATTCTTTAATTTAAATCGCCGATGAGTGTAGCTAAGTGAGCACTCATCTTATCATATTCGTGGTTTGACAGCATTTCTTTTGGGAAAAGTTTTGCTCCTAAACCGACAGAAGAAACGCCGGCTTCGTACCATTTTTCGATATCTTCCTTATTAGGTTCAACACCTCCCGTGGCCATAAATAACATTTTAGGAAACACGCTTTTTATTGCTTCTATATAAGAATATCCTCCTAACGGTTTTGCCGGAAATATTTTTACCAATGATAGTCCCCAGTTTTCTGCGAGAGCAATTTCTGAAGGCGTTGCGCAGCCCGGAATCCACAATAACTTTTTCTCCTGACATATTAGGTGAATTTCTTCTAAAACGACCGGCGAGATTAAAAAATCGGCACCAGCCTCAATAAATAATTTTGCCTGAGCACCATTTTTAATCGTGCCAACTCCAATCTTTAGTTGAGGTAAAGCTACATCTCTATAGGCTTTCAATTCCTTAAAAACAGCATAGGAATTTTCATTTCGATCGGTAAATTCAAATACATTTATACCATTTTCATAGCAAATACGCATAATGTTTTTACAAACCTCAGCATCCGTATTGGTAAATAAGGGAATGAATTTTTCTTTTAGAATATCTTTCTGCATTTTTAAAGGATTCGAAATGATCATATGTTTTCTGTTTTTAATTAGCGAATTATTCTTCCGCTGCCTTTTTGTTGAATGATCGTCTCAATTTCTTCCTTTGAAGCAATATTCATATCACCCGTTATATAATGTTTCATTACCCCGCACGCTGTGGCAAACTCTATAACTTGCTGTAATGGCTGCTGTTCCTGTAAACCATAAATCAAACCCGCCATAAAAGCATCACCGGCACCAATACGTTCCGCAATATTGTCTATTTTATACGTTGTTGAAGAAACTACAGCACCGTTATTCCACAAATAACCAACATACTCATTTGAAGCATTATTTTGATAGCGCATGGTCATCGCAATATATTTTACATTAGGCAATTTTTCCTTTAATAAAGAACAGGTACTTTCAACCAAATTATTCTCGTCCGGATGGATGTTAAAATACAATTTTGCGGCATCAACATCTGCCAGAATTACATCGCAATATTCCAGTAGTTTTGGCATTACTTCGCTACTCTGTTTTCCATATTGCCACAGCGTCGATCGAAAATTAAAATCGGCCGAAATCATTATTCCTTTTTCCTTTGCAGCCTTCAGAGCGTCCAGGCAAACTTTGGCAAGATTTTCATTTAATGCCGGAGTAATACCACTCCAGTGAAACCATTCGGCATTATTAAAAATTTCATCCCAATTTATCTCTTTCTCTTCCAGCATGCTAAAGCTCGAATACTCACGGTCGTACGTTACTTTGCCTGGTCTGGCTCCCACGCCACTTTCGTAATAATAAAGACCTTGACGACCTTTTTTTTCTATAACGGTAGTGGGAACTCCATAACGATGAAGTTGTGTGATACCGGCCTGACCAACAGTATTATTAGGCAACGAAGTAACATATCGGGTACTTTTTTTAAATGTAGCCAACGAAACTGCAATATTAGCTTCAGAACCAGCCCAATGCATTTCAAGGTTTTCTGCCTGCGTTATTTTTTTGTTTCCTGGCGGAGTTAAACGTAATAAGTACTCTCCAAATAAAACTATTTCTTTCATTGTCAATCTTTTATATTTTATTTTGGATTTTAAATGGATTCATCTGTGTTCCTTTAATTCCAACATCAACTAAAAATAATGTACCACTTTCCGGAAACTGTTTTAGCTGCTCATTAGTTAATCCTGCGCTTGCCGTAGTAATTAATAATTGTGTCATAGTAGTTCCTCCAAATGCACAAGAGCTAACATGCGGAGCATTGATTTCCACTTTTCCAACTAATTCACCCGTAAGCGGATTGAATCTATTTACCGTTCCTTCTCCCCACATGGCTACCCATAACATTCCTTCTTCGTCTATTGTCATGCCGTCTGGTGTAAAACTTGGTTCTTTCATTTCAACGACAATCCTTTCATTAGAAATAGCACCCGATTCTAAATCAAAATCATATGCTTTGATATTGTAATCAAATGAATCTACATAGTACATTTTAGTATTATCGGCACTCCAGCAAATGCCATTGGATACTTTGCGTTTTGGAATCATTTTTTTGAGTTCTTTCCCATCAAAACAATATAAGTTTCCAACAGCTCCCTTTGCTTCTTTGTTCATTGTTCCGATCCAGAATCTGCCGGCAGCATCACATTTTCCATCATTAGATCGATTGGTCGGTATTTCCGGTTCCAACTTTATTAGCTCTTGTAATTCTTCTGAATCAAAATCAAATATTGAAATTGAATTTTCAAGACCGAGTATAAGTCGACCGTCTTCTGCTGGAACTACCGTTCCTACTTTCTCCTGAAGTTGTCGCTGTTTCGTCATCCCGGAAACAGGATCTACTAAACCAACCTTTTGCCCTTCGATATCTACATAAAAAAACAGCTTACGTTCGGCACTCCAGATTGCTCCTTCTCCAAGAACTAATTTTGTATTATTTAATGAGGTTGCTTTCCAGGTTTCCATTTATTGATCTTGCATTAATGCGGTTCTTCCTCCATCTATTAAATAAGTAACGCCGCTGGCAAACGAGGCGTATTCACTAGACAGGAATACACACCAGGCACCAATTTCTTCAGGAGAACCTATTTTTTTTACCGGATGTAGATCAATTGTTCTTTGTCGTTCTGTTTCAGGATCCGGAAAGGAATCAAACCATTTTTGATTTCCGGGAGTATCAATAAATCCCGGTGCAATACCTACAGTTCTTATTGTTGGTCCCCATTCAATAGCCAAACTGCGAACCAATCCGGTCAAAGCTGTTTTAGTCACATTATAAGGAAAACAGCCCGGAATACTTGAATAGGCATGATTTGACGTCATGATGATGATAACACCATTATTTTTTTCTAAATGAGGCTTGCATAATTTTGTTAATCGCCAATGCGATGCCAAATTTAATTCCATGTTTTGTTGCCAATGTGCTTCATCACAATTTGCTGCTCCTTCAAAAACATTTTGTCCGGCATTGGAAACAAGCACATCAATTCTTCCAAATGTTTCCATCGTATTTTGAATGAATTTCTGCAAATCTTCTTCCTTGGTTACATCACATTGTGTGTACAGTTTTTTCTCTGGGGTTTCAGAAATAACTTTTGTAAAATCACCACCATCTGCCGATGTTGCGCAACCGGAAATATTTGCTCCGGCTTTGGCAAACATTTTTGCAATACTGGCTCCGATACCAGTAGTAACGCCAGTAATCACAACTGTTTTTCCTGTAAGATCTATCTGAAACATATTTCCTTTATTTTCTAATTATTTTTGACTTTTCATCTTTTCTCTCAATTGTTTTTCCTTCTCTGCATTCCAATAGGAACAATCAAGTTGTAAAAAAACAGAGGTGTATGGAATTGTTTCATTGGTTTTTAATACCACTATTTTAAACAATTTTGATGCTTCGTCTAATTTAGTAAAAACGGAATCATGAAGAATGGTTTGAGGCTGTAATTCTAAACTTGTTTTTTCTTTACTTAACAATTTCTCTGATTCTATGCGGAATGATGTTACACCTTTTGCCTGCGATTCAGTAATGAATTGTAACTCCTTATCCTGATAAACAATCGGTTTTACATGTCCGGATGAATTTACCTGTTGCAAAACATATTTTAAAACAGGCAAAAGATTTTCGTTCGTGTTAATCACTTCAATACCTGCGGCATTTTGTTCCGGAAAAGCTTTATCTGCAATCACAATCCAATTACGATGTCCCAATAATGGAAGTTTTTGATCAAATTGGGGTTTCCAATTATTATCTACATTATTTATTTGCTTTGCATCATTTGTTTTAGATTGATTGCAAGACATCACTATTACAAAAACCATCCATAAAAATATATTTCTTTTCAGCATTATAATCATATTTAAATAGTAATTATTAATGTTTCATTTGTTTGAATGTTCAATGGCTTTGCAAGTTCTACTACGATATCATTTCCGTTTAGTTCGTATTTCAGTTTTACTTTTTGTCCGCCCACAGCTGCTATCACTTTTTCTATTGGTAATTCACTTATTTTTTGCAGGTTTATTTTTTGTAAACGAAGTGAACCATATTTTACTTCAAACCGATGAATTTGTTTCTCTTTTTGATTTTTTTGAGAATAAGCCCCCCAGCCTTTTGCTGTAACAAATGGTGCTTCAAAATTTTTTTTATTCCATTTAGGAGCAAATCGAATGAAGTTTTTTGGCCCGTGATATTCAAACCCACAGGCGGTAATAAAAGTTCCGTAGCTCGCCATCGCCCTTCCGTAGTGATCGCTGCATTCGATCTCATTAAAAGGATTTCGTTTGTAGGCATGATAGCGATCGTGAACTGCTTTGGTAAGTATTAGTGCTTCATCTGTCATTTCTTCCGCCATAAGATGACTGGCAACCTGATGTTCAAAACCCGTCATGCATTCATGGAAATACCCCATTTGCCAGGTAACGGATTCCCCATAAGGATTGGCCTCCTTTTTAGGATTGGTATTCATGACCATTCCGCTTTCACCGGGTAAAGCGTAAGGACGCCAGCCCGTGTGTTCTTTTAAATAAGGTCCCACATCCGGCATGAAATTATATTTCCACAAAGCCTTCAAGGCACTGGCAGTTTTTTCTTTATCATTAATTCGGCCTAAGCCAACTTGCCACGCCCAACTTTGTCCCAAAACCTGATCGATATGACAAGTGTTGTAAGATCCTACTCCTTCTCTTCCTTTTATGGCATCAGGCTTATGGATATAATATTCTCCGTTGAATAAAACCTCATCCATGTTTTTAGAACCTTTTTCAGCATATACTTTGCATTGCTCAGCAAACGAAGTATCATTCATTTCTAAAGCCATCACACCGCCAGCTTTTACTGCTGCAATAGATAAACCGGTAATCCAGGCAATTTCTCCATCCCATACCGCATCCAATGTATTTTCCATTGGAGTATCAGTAAGGCCATTACCATTTTTATCCTGGTTGATTAAAAATTGAGTTGCTTTCTTTATGTTTGGCCAGTTTGTTCTTAAAAAAGTATCATCGGCACTCATCTGATGTTCTCGCAAACATCCCAGAACTCTGCCTGCTTGTCCATCAATAGCAGGACGTTTATCATATTCAGCCCTAAACCAGATTCCGCCATCTTCTTGTAAAGCAATACCAAGATCAACTCGCTGACGATTATCTCTTTCAATCCCCGGAAATATCCTGCCTGTTGCCTGCGCGTAATGCCAAACATGCGTGCAATTTCCTTCGCAAGCGCCAACACCTTCCCACGCCCATGAGCGACCTGTTTTAAATCGATGCGAAGTAGTGGTAGCTAATGCTGAAATATTAGAAAAAGTTCGTTCCATAAACCACCACGGCAAAGTTGAATTATACCAGGTATTCTTCCATAATTTTGTTTGTGCCGATAAAAATGGATACAGATCCGCTACATAATCAGAGACAGCCAAAGCATCAGAAAATTTATTTAAATAATAATGTCCTGTTCTTGCATCTGGCACATCAATACGTTTTCCAACATTTGAAAAATGCCAGCTTATAGCAAATTCTTTTTTTGCCGTTTTTCCCGGTGCTAATTTTTCAGTTACAGTGATTCCGGCAATTATTTTTTCAGCTGCATTTACTGTACTTTTCTCTTCTCTTCCCTCTTTTGAATTAAATGATGCTGCAGAAAAAGGAAGACTAAACGAAGAAATACCAACGGCATTTTTGCCTATAAATGACAGACATAATGACCCTGAATCTCCTGCTTCCGTCAATTTTGTTTTATCATTTGGATTAAAGGTTGAAAAGACGGAGACATGATTAGGTTTAGTAATCACCGTATTTTCTCTTTTTCCATCGTTGCTTGCTGTGGCTGAAAATTTATTAGCTGCATTTTCCAACCAGCCTATTATTTCAAATTCAACAACTTCTTTTCCAGTATTTTTAATTTCAAAAGACTGGATGGTAACCGGAATATTGGAGTTGTCTTCGTCTAATGGAATGAAAGGCGAAAATGCTGTCAGTTTTATTTCTAAGGGAAAATGGGAATCTATATAATGAACAACAGCCACAGGATAAGTTGCTTCAAACTTAATTTCGGTCCAATCTTCCTGATGAAAACGTTTTGTTATAGTTTTTCCTTTATAATTGAGTTTTATCCCAAAACCCTGTTCCAAAGGATGAATTTCAGTTGCCGGAAATACATAAGCGGCACCGTCACGGGGACGCAATTTAATTTGTTCGCCATTACCTTTATTCCATTCTACAAGTTTTGGTTCAATGCCTTCCTGATTTTTATTGAAGATATCCCAGAGCCACAAACGACCATCACCTCCCAAGTAAACAGTACCGCAGTTGATTCCTCC
Source organism: Flavobacterium sp. KH_001 (assembly GCF_057840745.1). NCBI lineage: Bacteria > Pseudomonadati > Bacteroidota > Flavobacteriia > Flavobacteriales > Flavobacteriaceae > Flavobacterium > Flavobacterium sp. KH_001. The sequence goes on from NZ_CM174520.1 coordinate 87,223, forward strand.
AACAGGCATACCAATATATTTTAACTCATTTTTACTTTTGAGATAAGTGGTAACGGTTCCTCGTTGGTACAATGATTTTAGCCAATCCGGGTCTGTTTTTTTATTGAGTAAAATATTTCCATCACCAAATTTATCAGTTCCAAAAGAACCTGCTAAAACATCCATTTGCATGGCAAGCAAACCAGCAGTAAAAATACTCGTTTGCTTTAAAAAATCACGTCGCTTTATTGATTCAATTGACATAAACAACTGCTTTTAAAGTGGTTGAAAATTAAATTCTCAAAATAATTAAACATAAAATCCTGGTCTCGGAACTACAATTCCGGGATGTTTTTCCATTTCTTCTTCCACTAAATCCACACCAAGACCTGGTCTGTCACTTAAATGCAAATGACCATTTTGAATCATATCTTTTATTGGATGTGTAATAACCGTATCTCTCCAGGGCACATCATTGAACATAAATTCCTGACGGAAAAAGTTAGGAACAGAAGCACAGACATGAGCCGATGCCAATGTAGACAAGGGTCCGTTAGGATTATGTGGTGCTAATAAAACGTTATAAGCTTCCATCATAGTGGCCATTCTTTTCATTTCAGACGGGCCTCCACAACGCGTAATATCCGGCATCATGATATCGCAAATATTCTTTTCAAGAACCGGACGAATTCCGTGTCGGGTGTAATGCCTTTCTCCCACACAGATAGAAACACTAGAAGGAATACGCTCTCTCATTGCTCTTAAGGTATCAGCACTTTCCGGACCAGCAGGTTCTTCATACCAGGTAATATCAAGCTCGGCTAAACGCTGCGCCATTTTTACGGCCACTCTGTAATTCAGCATTGCATGCGTTTCGATCATAATATCAAAATTAGGTCCAACAGCATCGCGAACCGCTTTACTAACATTAAAAGCTAAATCTTGTTGTTCTGCAGTTAGCGTAAGGTTCGAAGACAAATCTTCGCCATACAAATAATTAGTATGTGCAAACGGATCAAATTTTAATCCTGTAAATCCTGCTTCTTTAACTTTTATAGCCTGTTTTGCATAATCCTCGGCATTGTGACCGCCACCTGTAAACCAGTAATTGGCATATAATAAAATATCTTTTCTAAAAGCGCCACCTAGCAATTCATAACAAGGCGTACCTAAAACTTTTCCTTTTAAATCAAGCAAGGCCATATCAATTCCGCTAATAGCGCATAAACTTGCTCCGTTTGGCCCTACCCAGTTTAAATCGCGGTACAACTTTGTCCAGATAAAATCAGTTTTCATAGGGTCAAGACCAATAATTCTTTCCCCAATATGCTTTGCTGCATGATAAACAATTGGGCTTCCCGGCCAGTTCGTAGCTTCTCCAACACCGGTATGTCCAGTATCTGTATATATTTTTAATAGTGTCCAGTTGTATTTAACACCTTCAACCATCCATACTTTTACATCTGTAATTTTCATCTCTTTCTATTTCTTCTATTAATATCTTGTGTCTTTATTTTTTAAAATAATCGAACCTCCTTTATCAAATTGCAGTTCTATAAATTCTTCTGAAAGTTGTTTTGCATTTGCCTGATTACTTGATTCAATCTTCCAATTTTTAAACGGTAATTTTAATTTGGTTTTTCCTCCCTGCTCCGCTACAATCCTGATTTCTGTAATAATACCCTCTTTCTTTGAAGCGCTAACTAAAAATGCTCCCTCCGCTCTTAACGTATTAAAAGAAATATCTTTCCAGGAAACCGGAACAGCAGGCATGATTTCTATAAAACCGGTATAACTTTGCAATAACATTTCCTGTAAACCAGCGGCAAAAGCAAAGTTTCCTTCGAGTGTAAAAGGTTTGTATTGAAATTTTGAATAGCCTGATTTGGTCTGATCTCCGTTTACATGAAAACTATTTTTAAGACAAAATGCTTTAGCAAAAATTTCCAGATCGTGGGCAGCGCCTTCTCCATCTTTTTCCCTTGCTTTTAGATTCGCCATCCAGGAATAAGAATAACCACACCAGTAATCTGGTCCAATTTTATCTACCAGATTGAGCGCATTTTTAATGGTCGATTGTGCTTTTTCTCCATCTTCCCATTTAATCAGACCCAACGGATGTATGGCCATCAAATGTGAAAAATGTCTGTGAGATTCTGTATAAGGCATTGTTGGCGTAACCATCATTTCGTTATTTACGGTACGCGCATAATCTGGAAATTGATCTCCTATTTTTTTCCAATGAAGCGCTTCCTCTTTTAATCCAAGCTCTGTTGCCAGTTCTGCAGCAGCTTTGAAAGTAAAAGTCATTAAAGCCAGATCGTAATTTGTATTCTGATGGAACCAGGCACTAATATCATTGTCATTCATTTCCGGACTAGAACTAATGGGTAATTTCCGAAAGCCTTTCTCGTCTATTACTGTAGTTTGTTCCAAATGTTTAGCTACGTCCTTAATCCATGGGTACGCTTTTTGTTCCAAAAATTTGCGATCCATACTATAGCGCCATTGCAAATAATAATGATGTCCTAGCCAGGCAGAAACTGTAGGAGAAAAAGAATATTGTATCCATCCTCCCATTTCAGTTCCGTCAAGCGTTGTAACACCTGGAACTGCCAAACCATCATTCCCAAAATACATTTTCGTATATCGCTTATAGTTGGCTTTGTTCTTTTCGAGATCATCGATATATCCCATACCTTCTTCTAAATGATTTCCACTGTAGGAAGGCCAATAGCTCAACTGCGTATTCAAATCATGATGATAATCTCCTTTCCATGGTGGTAGTCGTCCATTATCTGCAGTCCAGACGGCTTGCAGCGAAATTGGCGGAGCCCCTCTTCTGGCTGCTGACCCAAATTTGTATTGTTCCAAATACCATTGTTTTTCTAATAAAGGATCAGGAACCTGAATACTGGATTTGCTCCAGAATTTCTCCCACCAGGCAATATGACTTTTCAAATCTGTATTATAACCGCTTTCTAAGGTCTTTTTTACAACACTCTCCGCAACAGGATTTATTTTAGTGTTCGGATATTGAGAAGTAATGCTCCATACCCCTTCAATAGTTGAATTATTTATTTTTTTCCAGGTCACACTAATCTGGTACTTAAATCCTCCCCATCCTTCCTGCTCATACGAAATTGTATTAGCTGTCTGCTTTACATTACCTTGCTTATATCCCAAGCGTGCTAAATCATCACCTCCCACCGGATCTCCGGACACCTTAACTTCTCCCTGATATTTTGGTGCAATTAAATGCGGAATGAAATCTTCTTTTAAATTCTCAAAACGAAACCATCCAACTGGTTTAACAGCGTGAACAAATGTTTTTAAGACAATTCCATTTTGCCATTTCACTTCACACATCGCCTCTTTTGGAGATAGACGTACGGATGAAACTGCTCCCCAATTTTGAATTTCGAATTCCAATGCGCCACCTGGTATTTTACTCGGAGCAGGTTCGGTATCATATGGCTCGTCAAAATATTTTTGCACAATGCCATAATCCTTCTTTTCAACTTGTCCTTCGACCCATTTATAACTAAACTCCTTACGGTGCAAACCTTTCATTGGCCGCATATCCCACAAGTCAGCCCGATCCAATGACAAATGCAGATTATTTCCTTTTTGCCATACCAAGGCTCCGACCATTCCATTTCCAAGCGGAATCCCTTCATCCCAAGATGTGGAGAGTTTGTCAAAATTAAGTTCGTGTTTAGAAACTACTTCTTTCTTATCCGTTAATTGCTGCGCATTTAAAGTATAAGAAGTGATAGTAGCAAAAATTAAAACAAGGTGAAGTGCTTTCATTTCAATTAATGGTAATAGTTAATTTTCCTTTTAGCGTTTTATTTTTAGTTTTTATTCTGCCATTGCTATGCGGACTTCCGTAAAAAGGTTCAGATCCCGAATTGCTGTAGTCAGAAATTAACCATTGTATTTGTTCGTCCTGCAACCAGCTTCTTGAGGCTTGCGTTCCATCTGAAAGTACTTTTATAGCATTTCCTGTTTTATCCTGCAATTGTGCCGATTCAATATGTCTTTTTGTTGAACGAAAATCATTGCTTCCCAAATCATTAGCATCATCCTTCCAGTCTCCAGTTGGTGCAACTCCCGGCTCTTCAACCCCGTTTACATGTTTTGCATTTAACATTGTCGTTCCTTCAATTCTTGCAATATCATTTTCAGGATAGATTGTAAATTCGCCTTTACGCTTCCAGCTTAACTGGTCAAATTGTTTTGGCAATTGCATCAGCAGACCGTATTGATACGGGCTTTGATCCGTTTCACCATATTCCACCTCATAGGTTGTTTCTAATTTTCCGTCAGCAGTGAACAAATACGATTGTTTTCCTTTGACATCAATATAGGCTGTTTTCATGTCGACCATAATTCCTTTTTCGGTTTGTTTGATTGTAAGGTCTGTCGCAAACAAAGTGTACAATGGATAATTTTTTACTGGGTAAATATTATTCTGATACGTTTCACCGGCCACATTTGGTTTTCCACCGTCTTCATCATTCATCGGAACAAAACAAAAAACCGGTCCTTGTGTTGCTATCGTCTCATTGTTCTTTGTAATATTGGTGATGATTCCTGTTGTTTTATTAATCAAATAAGTGACCTCTCCTTGTTTTACTGTGATCGCTGATTCACTCTCAGAAAATGAAAGTGCTACTTTTCGATCTTCTAATTTAGTTAAAATCTTATTCTCATATTGTTCTTCGTCAACAATTGTCCCATTTGAATTTGTAAACGAAATATAAAATCCTGTTGTTTTTTTATCCAGAGGAACTCTAATAATGCCTTCCCCTCTTGCCGGAATAACAGAAGAAATCAATTTAGAACTACCATTTGCTTTTACTTCAATTCTAATTTCTTTAAACGAGGTAAAATCAAATCGATTCTCCACACTTAATTCTACGAAACCTTTTGCTAATGTTCCCCAATTTACATTCGTAATTCTTATTGGAGAATAGGCCTTTTTCATACCATAATATTCTGGTTTGGGTCTGCGCCACTCATCCAGAGGTCCCCATGGTCCGTAACCTACAATTCTTCCGTCAGGCATATGAAAAATATCATCAATACCACTCCATATTGCGCCGCCTAAATTTCCTTTATGTTTGTAAATCGAATCATAAAATTGTACAAGCGGTTCATTGTAAGCACTTCTAACACCCGGATCACTTAATAATTCTCTACGGTTGTAAGTCGATAAATGAGCATATTCTCCAAACAATGTTGGTCTTGACATGGTGTCTGTTGCTTTTGGTCCATTGATCCCCGGATAATGATAATTGGCTACATCGGCTTTGCTGCCTGCATTGTTAAAACCTCCCCAACACTGATCATGAAAACTTGTAGGTCTTGATGGATCCATTTCTTTGACAATCTTATTTACTTTTTCCCAAAGCGGACTCCATCTCGATTCATTTCCTAATGACCAAATAATAATAGATGGATGATTACGTCCCGCCAATACATTATCCATATTAGCTCTTACCATAAAAGGAAGAAATTTTTCATCAGTATAACTCCACAATTTCCAGATAGGAGATGCATGATGCTGAATCCATGTCAAGGATGCTTCACTTTCTATAAACAAACCTAATTCATCTGCTGCATTCAAAAACTCTTCAGAAGGAGGATAATGTGAAGTACGAATATAATTGCAATTGGCTGCTTTAAATAATTCGGCATCTTTTCTGTCTAATGTCGGTGAAATACTTCTTCCGGTTAATGGATGAACAGAATGACGGTTTACACCATGCAATTTGATTGCTTTTCCGTTAACAAAAAACTGATTTCCTTTAATAACGATTTGACGAAATCCTACTTTTTGCTCGTTCGTTTGTTTCTTAGTATTATTGACAAATAATTCCGTTTGCAGTTTATACAAATAAGGGTGTTCCGGATCCCAATGTTTCGGAGATTTTATTTCTAAAACTGTTTCAATATCAGCTGTAGTATTTGCAGTGATTTTTTTTACTGCTGAGGTCTTTTTTGCAACCACTTTTCCGGTTACATCAAAAAGAGTAAATTGAAAATACGCCTCTTCAGAAGCTGATGAAGTACTTGCCACAGCATTCGTGATGGTCAAAGAAGCGTTAGTATAAGAAGCATCAAAAACAGTATTGTTATTTGCTGAAGCGATATAAATTGGAGCAACAGCAAATAAAGTTACTTTCCTCAAAAGTCCGCCAACCGTATGGCAGGCATATTGAGAAGTACACGCCAATCGGTCACTAACGGTTAAAGCCTGAACCTCAACTTCCAGAATGTCTTCTTTATATGTTAATTGATTTGTGATATCAACTTCAAAAGGAACAAAACTTCCTTCGTGTTCTCCGACCGTTTTTCCGTTTACTTTAACCAAAGCATGAGAACTTACAGCATCAAACCTGATTTTGATTTGGTTTCCTTTCCAATTGGCGGGAATAGCAAGTTTTTTAGTATACAAAGCTGTTTGTCCTTCTTTTACGCTGTATCCCTGCATTTCCCATTCTCCTGGTACCTGAATCTTTTTTGCTTTTTGAGCTTGTTCTTTTATGTCAAAATCCCAACTCCCATTTAAAGATACTATAGGCGAAGAAACACCAGCGATAGCAGTAGGAAATGGCGTAAGAAAAGGAACTTCAAAATTTTGAATACTTTTTGTTTGCGCAGCTGCGGGACAGATAAAAGCAAACCAGCATAAAAAGGTTATTATTGTTATTTTTTTCATTTTGGTGAAATTGATGTTGTTACAAAACTTAAATACAAGTCAAAAATTCAGTTTCAGAAATTTACATGATGCCATATTTATCAAAAGCTTCTTTAGTACTCATTCCTTCCAATATTTTCTTTTGAACCATTTTTTCGCCTCTTGCTTTTTCTATTGAAAGACGGAATACTTGTTCTTCAACTGCTCTTGGAACTATACAAACACCATCTATATCACCAATAACAATATCTCCCGAATTAATTCGGACTCCTTTTATTTCTATTGGCACTCTAAAATCAATTACTTTTCCACGCGGCGCCTGGTCCTGAGCATATCTCCCATAAGAAAAGGAAGGGAATTTCAATTCTAATATTCCTCTGGTATCTCTCGAATAACCATCTACAACTGCACCGGCTGCGCCTAATATTTGTGCACGTGTTGCCATCAGTTCTCCCCATAAAGCATAAGATGGCGAAGAACCGGTACAGATGTAAACTTCATTTTTCTTCAAATCATCCAATGCTTCTAACATCAATCCAAAAGGTTTATTCAAAACTGGATTATTACTACTGGAATCTGAAACAACATCTGCTTCTAATACGGTCATCGCACGACCTATAATGAACATATCATCCTGTAAAGGCTGTATTTGCGGTGGCAGAAATTGATTTAACAAACCTAATTTATCCATAACATCTCCTACTACAGCTGTATAAAGTTCGTTACGTACAATATCAAAAAGCTCATCGTCGTTCTTCCAAAATATAGTTTCCATTACCCTCGAATTTTTATTTAATTAATTACTGATTTAAACATAAGTCAAAACTACGCCATAACCTTTTTCTCTATTTACACTAACTTAACTAATACTTAAACTATTTTAATCATTTTAAGTTTCCGTAAAACAATTATGTGTAATATTGTTTAAGTTAAGTTTTAATCATTAACTATGAATACAAGATGAAAGCGATATTAATTGAGTTACCTAAGCAAAATTCGTCTTTGGTTAGTGTCAAAAAAGTAAAAGAACATGACTTTGATGCCACTTTGCACTTTCATGATTTTTGCGAATTAAGTTTTGTTAAAAAAAGCAGTGGAAAAAGAATTATTGGAGACAGTATCACCAATTTTTCTGATGGAGATTTAGTACTAATGAGTCCGAATTTGCCTCATATGTGGTATGAAGATGTACCAAATAATCAACACAATAGAAATAAATCTGTTGAAGCTATTGTGATTTATTTTCCAATTAATTTCTACGAAAAACTGTGCACGGAGCCCGAGGATTTATCTAAGAAAAAGAGTCTTTTTGAAAAAGCAGAAAGAGGCATGCGTTTTACCGGAAAAACCAGAACAAAAATAACCAAGCACTTAGAAAAAATGACAACGACGGAAGGGCTTCAACGAATAATTGAATTTCTTAAGATCGTAAATATTATGCTCAATACTGATGAATATGAGTTGCTTGCCGGTTTAGGATATTTCCATTCCTATAATGAAAAAGACACCGAAAGAATGAATCAGGTGTATAAATACATTATGATGAATTTCACCAAACCTATTTCATTAGAAACGATTGCATCTGTCGCTCACATGACGCCGCCGGCATTTTGCAGTTTCTTTAAAAAAAGAGCTCAAAAATCATTTACCCGTTTTTTAAATGAACTACGAACAGGACATGCCTGCAAACTTTTGCAAAATGAAAAACTATCTGTTTCAGATGTCTGCTATGAAAGTGGTTATCAGAATTTTGTGAATTTCAACAAGCATTTTAAACAGATAACAGGAAAAACCCCAAGTACCTATAGAAAAGAATTTGCTACGATTCGAAATTTCTAGTAAACAGCGAGTTAAGAAAAAAGAACTATTCTCAAGCTTTTTTAATTAAATTTATTGGGAATTACCAAAAAAAACTTACTATCTTTGCACCCCCATTCAAGAATGGAATAATGACTCGATAGCTCAGTTGGTAGAGCACATCACTTTTAATGATGGGGTCCTGGGTTCGAGCCCCAGTCGGGTCACAAAAGGTTGAGTAATTTATTTTACTCAACCTTTTTTATTTTAGGTCATGTGGAAAAATGGTAGATTCAGGATCCCCTAAAACCTGTGGAAAAGAAAAAAATTACCACGGAGAACGCAAAGTTTTTTAAATATTCTAAATTTAGTAAAAACACAAAGTTCACAAAGCTTTGCGGACTTTGATTGTGTAAGCACAACTTAAATACTAGTGAACTCTGCGAAAATCTTTGTGTTCTCTGCGTTAAAAAATAATTAAGATGCATGAAATGTTCAATATTACCCAACGATATCTAGCGTTGATTTTAGAAGAATCCTGCATTTCTATTTGATTTTAAAAATATAGACTCAGCATTTTAATATTTATTTCTCCACAATATATATTAATCCTTGAAATACCCATGATTTTATTACTTCCAGGCACAAATAATCATCAGAAAAAGATCTAATTTTTCAAAGTTCTCAATTACTATACCTTTCCAGTTTTCCCTTCAAGCCAGCAAAAACAAAGACTTTTAGTCTGAAAAGCAACTAATTACAAAAAAAATATCTCAAAATATTTGCGTAGTCAAATAACTACATATATATTTGTAGCCAAATAACTTCATAATGAATTTAAGACGAGATGTATTTCAGGCCATAGCCGATCCCACAAGAAGAGCTATATTACTTTTGGTGACTTCGCATTCGATGACAGCCGGAGCGATAGCGTCCAATTTTGACACCGCAAGACCAACCGTATCAAAACATTTAAAAATTCTGACGGAGTGTGAATTACTTCAGCAAACACAAAACGGTCGTGAAGTACATTACACGATAAATGCGGAAAGAATGAGAGAAGTAGCGGAATTTATTGAACCTTTCATAAAAATGTGGGACGAAAGATTCAACAAACTTGAAGATATCATGAAAAACTATAAACCAGAAAACTAAAACCACTATGGAATTAAAAACAAAAATAAATGCCGAAGACGGCAAACAGGAACTCGTCATTACCCGAGATTTCGACTTGCCTGTTTCCCTGCTTTTCAAAGCGTATATAGAACCCGGAATTGTAGAACAATGGATGGGAACCAAAGTATTAAAACTGGAAAATAAAAAACATGGCGGCTATCAATTTGAAACCAGCGATGCAAAAGGAAATGTGGTGCTGCAGATCAATGGCGCTATTCATGAGTACATTCCAAACCAAAAAATCACTCGAACATTCGAAATGGAAAATTCCCCATTTGCAGTTCAATTGGAGTTTCTGGAATTTGAAGCACTCACAGAAAATACCAGCAAACTGACCATGCAAATTGTTTATAAATCAAATGCATTAAGAGATCAAATGATGCAGCTTCCGTTTAAACAAGGCATCAATATGGCACACAACAGACTTCAGGAAATAGTAAATAAATTAAAATAAAATATCATGTCAAAGAGAAACAAAATTATATACTGGGTTGCCACACTATGGCTGGCATTAGGAATGACTGCAACGGGAATCGTGCAGATATTACAAATTAAAGAAGAAGTAGATATGATGGCACATTTAGGCTATCCGCTTTATTTTCTGGTTATACTGGGCGTTTGGAAATTACTAGGCGTTATCGCAATACTAATTCCGAAATTCCCGTTACTAAAAGAATGGGCTTATGCCGGTTTCTTCTTCGCGATGTCGGGTGCTATTATATCACACTTTGCCAAAGGCGACGAAGCTATTGCTTATTTTGGTCCAACTTTATTGCTTGTTTTAAGTGTTCTTTCCTGGTATTTTAGACCTGCGGATAGAAAAACAGTTTCAGTTTAATCTAAAAATAATCAAAATGAATCCTAAAGTTGATTTTTATTTTAAAGACAAAAAGTGGCAGGAAGAATTGGAACAACTAAGAAAGATTGCGCTTGATTGTCAATTGACAGAAGAGCTAAAATGGGGCACTCCCTGTTATATGCACCAAAAAAAGAACATTGTTTTAATACACGACTTTAAAAAGTATTGCGCCTTTTTATTTTTCAAAGGCGCTTTACTAAAAGATACGGAAGGAATTCTGATTCAGCAATCTGAGAATGTTCAGGCGGCGAGACAAATTAGATTTACGAATCTTAAAGAAATTACCGAGCAAAAAAGCGTTTTAAAAGCTTATATCTACGAAGCCATTGAAATAGAAAAAGCAGGTTTGAAAGTCGAATTAAAAAAGACCTCAGAATTTCCCGTTTCTGAAGAATTTCAAAAGAAGTTAGACGAAAATTCTGAACTTAAAAACGCTTTCGAAGCCTTAACTCCCGGACGTCAAAGAGGTTATTTATTGCATTTTTCTCAACCAAAACAAGCCCAAACCCGCGAAGCAAGAGTAGAGAAAGCTATTCCGCAAATTCTTGACGGAAAAGGAATAAATGATTAATTTAGGCTGATTACAAAACGAAATCAAAATGGATACAAAAGATATATTAGTGCAACTTGAAGTTCTTGGCGACGAAAAAATGCGGGCGCAAAACAAAAAGCGTGGCGCAGGAGATAATCAGTTTGGTGTTAAAATGGGCGATATTAGAAATATAGCCAAAAAGATAAAAATCAATCATGAACTGGCACTGGAACTTTGGGATACCGGAAATGTTGAAGCCCGATTTTTAGCCACTTTAATTATCGATCCAAAAAAACTTTCCAATGACGAAATTGCCAGAATAGTTTCTTCAGAAAAATTCACTCATATCGCCGATTGGTTTTATTCCTATGTCATAAAAGAATACGCAGACAAAGAAACATTACGTCAAAAATGGATGCACAGCACCGATGTTATGCAGGCTAGAGCTGCGTGGAGTCTTACCAGCGGATGCGTAGCACGTAATCCTGAATTAGTCGACATACCGGCTCTTCTTGACCGAATAGAAAAAGAGATGCCAGCAGCAGCGCCTGAAGTACAATGGACCATGAATAGCACCTTGGCACAAATCGGAATTAATCATCCTGAATATCGCGAACGTGCTCTTAATATCGGAGAAAAGCTAGGGATTTATAGAGATTATCCAACTTCAAAAGGCTGCACCTCACCTTTCGCCCCAATCTGGATTAACGAAATGGTTCGCAGACAAAAATAACCACACAAATAAAACATCATGAGCAAAAACAACTTATCACCAGAACATCAGGAAGAAATCATCAGCATCCTGAAAACGCGTTTTGAAAAAAATAAAACCCGTCATGAAAGTATTGAATGGAACAAAGTTCAGGAGAAATTAGAAGCAAACCCTGCAAAACTCTGGTCACTTCTTGAAATGGAAAAAACCGATGGCGAACCAGATGTTGTAGGTTATGACAAAAATTCAAACGAATATATATTTTTCGATTGCGTAGCCGAAAGTCCAAAAGGCCGCAGAAGCCTCTGTTACGATCGTAAAGCATTGGATTCAAGAAAAGAACACAAACCTAAAAACAGCGCCATCGATATGGCTGAAGAAATGGGCATCGAAATCCTGACAGAAGAACAGTACAGAGCATTACAGGAATTAGGAAATTTTGACACCAAAACTTCAAGCTGGATTGCCACAACTCCGGAAGTTCGCAAACTGGGCGGCGCTTTATTTTCTGATTTTCGCTACGGCAGAACTTTTGTGTATCATAATGGTGCCGAATCTTATTATGCAGCAAGAGGTTTTCGTGGTTGTTTAAAAGTTTAGTTTTTTTTTAGGAGCTAATCCAGCTATCCGCTTGTATCTTTTCCTTGCTAAAGGAGCAAGAAAAAGGATACCGCTCCTATCTGGGCTAGGGCACTCATTTTCATAACAGTTTAATTCTAAAAAAAGCCATGATTACATTCGTGAATTAATATTTTAAATTCAATTACCATTTTTTCACAAAAGAATTTCTCTTACAAAATAAAACTTTCATAAATTCGTCTCAGAATTAATTAACCTACTAACTAATCCCAAATTGGTTTATGAAAAAATTACTACTGGTATCATTTATTATGATCAGCTGCTCGACCTGGGCACAATCTTCAACGGCTTATTTTGACAAAGCCATGAAAAAAGCCGAAGCCGGCAACACAAAAGGCGCCATCGCAGATTATACAAAAGCAATCAACATGGATCCTAAATTTGTCGAAGCGTATCAAAACAGAGGTGTGGCAAAATACAATCTCAATGATTTAAAAGGAGCTCTTGCCGATTTTAACAAAACACTAGAGTTAAACGACATGAATACTGATGCTTACACCGGAAGAGCTAATGTCAACTACAAATTAATGAACTTTAAAGAAACCATTGCAGATTGTTCTTCATCACTCGAGTTAAATCCAAAAGATTATGTAGCTTATAACTTAAGAGGTTTGGCCTATAATAAAATTGGAGACAAAAAGAATTGTTGCAAAGATTTCGCTAAAGCTATTGAATTAGGGAGTCAGAGCGCCAAAAAAAACAAAGCAACGTTTTGTAGATAAACAAAAAACAGCTGGCAATAATCAAAAAGCAATCAATAAAAAATACTTTTTATTGATTGCTTTTCTGTTTAAAAACCATAGCCTTTTCATATAAAAGATATCCTTACATTTGTTCTTTAAACTAACCTTGAATGGCACTTCTTAAAAAAATAAACATCCAGGCACAAACCGATAAAAATTCAGGATTCGGGACCAATGCAAACAGCTACGGCGGTAGATTTGTAAACAAAAACGGAACCCCAAATATCGAAAAAAGAGGAATGAACATCCTACGCCGCATCAGCTGGTATCACACCATGATCGACATGCCCAATTGGAAATTCATGCTTATTTTATTTAGTTTCTATATTGCCATCAATTTTGTTTTCGCCTTACTTTATTACGGAATTGGAATTGAACATCTTGATGGAATTGCACCAACACAAAGTGCATTAATACAATTTGGACAAGCCTATTTTTTTAGCGCACAAACTTTCACAACCGTAGGGTATGGACACATTAGTCCGAGTGGTTTTTTAACCAGTGCGTTATCTGCGGCAGAAGCTTTAATTGGTTTATTAAGTTTTGCTATTGCAACAGGTTTGTTCTTTGGAAGATTCAGTAAACCAACTGCTTTTCTAAAATTCTCTCATAATGCCCTAATTTCACCATATGGTGAAGGCAAAGGGTTGATGATTCGTCTGGTACCTTTTAAAAACACCAATTTTACAGATGCAAAAGCAAAAGTAACGCTCGGAATGAGCATTGAAGAAAATGGAGAACGAACAAACAAATTTTACACCTTAGATTTAGAACTTGACAGAATCAATGCATTATCTTTAAGCTGGACCTTAGTACATCCCATAACAGAAAACAGTCCGTTATATAATTTTACCGAAGAAGATTTCAAAAAAATCCATGGCGAAATTTTAGTTTTCATAACTACGTTCGATGATATGTTTAGTAACACCGTGGCAGCCAGAACTTCTTATACTTTTAGCGAAGTTATTTATGGCGCAAAATTCGTCACCATGTACAACAGAAGTAAAGACGGCTCAAAAACAATCTTGTATTTGGACAAATTAAATCAGTATGATACTACAAACTTCTAATAATCTATCATTTTAATCAGGTTTTAAATGTAATCTCAGATTTTATTCTATTTTTGTTCATCCAAAATAGTAATAATGATAAACAACATAAAGACCGTTTTTAGCATAAAAGACCTTGAAAATTTATCAGGAATAAAAGCGCATACCATTCGTATTTGGGAGAAAAGATATAACATTCTTGAACCCATGAGAACTGATACCAATATCAGACTTTATAATGTACATAATTTACAAAAACTATTAAACATAACGCTATTACACGAGTACGGATATAAAATATCTAAAATAGCGACGTACCCGGAGGAAAAAATTCCACAGCTGGTGCGTGAAATCATTTCAAAGAAGAATTCTCAAAATTACGCTATCACATCTTTTAAGATGGCGATGATGAATTTTGACCAGGAATTATTCTTCACCACCTTTGACTGGCTTATTTCAGAAAAAACATTTAGCGAAGTTTTCAAAGACCATTTTCTTCCTTTATTAAAAGAACTGGGATTGTTATGGCAATCTGAAACCATTAGTCCGGCAAATGAACATTTCATAAGTCATCTGATTAAACAAAAGATTTTAATTTATACGGAAAGTCTTCAAATCTTAAAACCAACCAAAAAAGATCGTGTTTTTGTTCTTTCGTTACCCTTAAATGAAATTCACCAACTCGGGCTATTGTACATACAATATGAAATTCTCTTAAAAGGATACAAATGCATTTATTTAGGAGAAAGTATGCCTATTGAAAACCTTCAGGATCTTACCCGATATTTTGAGAACATTACGTTTGTCTCTTTCATGACGGTTCAACCCGATAGAAGCGTGATTAATCAATATGTAAAAACAATGGGGCAAAAATTACTGGAGAAAAACAACGAAATCTGGCTTATGGGGAGCATGATAGAACACATTGATCAGACTGTTTTACCTGAAAGAATAAAACTTTTCTACTCGATGGACGAGACTCTCGAAAGAATATAATTGTTTTGTTTAAAGTTTTTGTATATTTGTTAAACAAATGACAAAAACTATCGCAATAATAGGTTCAGGCTTCTCTTCGTTAGCCGCTTCTTGTTACCTGGCACAACAAGGTAACAAGGTAACTATTTATGAAAAAAACGAATCGATTGGCGGTCGCGCACGACAATTCAAAAAAGACGGTTTTACTTTTGACATGGGGCCAAGCTGGTATTGGATGCCAGACGTTTTTGAAAAATTCTTCAGTGATTTCAACAAAAAACCAAACGATTATTATGAACTCATCAAACTAAATCCGGCGTACCGTGTTTATTTTGGAATAAATGACTTCATCAATATTTATGATAATCTTGAAGCAATAAAAACTACTTTTGAAGCCATTGAAAAAGGAAGCGGATCAGAACTAGAAACTTTTATTAATCAGGCCAAAAGCAACTATGATATTGCCATTAAAGATTTGGTTTATCGCCCGGGAGTTTCTCCTTTAGAATTAATCACGCCACAAACTGCATTAAAATTAAATCAGTTTTTTGGCAATGTAAGTACTGATATTCGGAAGAAATTTAAAAACGAGCGATTAATTCAGATTCTCGAATTTCCTGTTTTATTTTTAGGTGCAAAACCAACCAAAACACCATCGTTTTATAATTTTATGAATTATGCCGATTTTGGTTTAGGAACCTGGCATCCTAAAACCGGAATGTTTGATGTCGTTCGTGGCATCGAGAAACTAGCAACTGAACTAGGAGTTACGATTGAAACGAATGCAGCAATTGAAAAAATTATAGTAGAAAACAAAACCGCAACCGGAATCATAATTAACGGAAAAACCATAAAAGCGGATATCATTTTAAGTGGTGCCGATTATCAACATACCGAAACCTTACTCGACGAAACATATAGAAGCTATTCAGAAAAATATTGGGAAAGTCGTGTTTTTGCACCTTCTTCTCTTTTATTTTTTGTTGGTTTCGATAAAAAAATAGAGAACATCACCCATCACGCTTTATTTTTTGATGTTGATTTTAATCAGCATGCCGCAGATATTTATGATCAGCCAAAATGGCCTGACGAACCTTTATTTTACGCAAATTTCCCATCTAAAACAGACGAGTCTGCAGCACCAAACGGAATGGAAAGCGGCTTCTTTTTAATTCCACTAGCGCCGGGGATCAAAGATACAGAAGAACTTCGGGAAGAATATTTCAAAAAAATAATCACTCGTTTTGAGGAACTTACGCAGCAAAAAATTAGAAATAATATTATATTTAAAAGATCCTTCTGCAAAAATGATTTTGTAGCAGATTACAATGCTTACAAAGGAAATGCATACGGAATGGCCAATACATTATTCCAAACTGCATTTTTAAGGCCAAAACTAAAAAGTAAAAAAGTTCGTAATTTATATTTTACAGGACAATTAACCGTGCCTGGTCCGGGAGTTCCGCCCGCCTTAATTTCGGGAAAATTAGTAGCTGAATTAATTCACCAATCTCTAAGATCGCAAAAAGATGAAATCACTATTTGACACCGTTTCTATAAAGTGCAGCAAATTGGTTACCCAAAACTACAGCACTTCTTTTTCGCTTGCCGTAAAAATGCTTTCACCTAGTATTAGAGATGGCATTTATAGCATTTATGGCTTTGTTCGTTTTGCAGATGAAATTGTCGATTCTTTTCATGATTATGACAAAGAAAACCTCATCAATGATTTTGAGAAAGAACACTACAAAGCCATGGAAATGGGTATTAGCCTCAATCCTATTTTAAACTCGTTTCAACATACCGTGAAACAATATAATATAACGGATGATTTAGTACAGGCATTTCTTAAAAGCATGAAACAAGATTTGATAAAATCAACCTACAACACACAAACGGAATACGAAGATTATATTTACGGTTCTGCTGATGTTGTGGGATTAATGTGTTTAAAGATTTTTGTCAAAGGAAACAATCAAAAATACGAGCAACTAAAATACGAAGCGATGCGATTGGGCTCTGCTTTTCAGAAAGTCAATTTTCTCAGGGATTTAAAAGACGATAATTTAGTTTTAAACCGAAATTATTTTCCAGGAGTCGATTTAAAATCTTTTGATGAAAATGCTAAAACGACCATCATCAAAGAAATCGAAGAAGATTTTAGAATTGCCTATCAGGGAATTGTAAAACTTCCGATGGAAGCAAAATTTGGCGTATATACAGCTTACATTTATTACAAAAAGCTATTACAGAAACTAAAAAATACGCCTTATTATGAAATTGGAAATTCGCGAATCAGGGTTTCAAATTACACAAAAGCAGGACTTTTAGCCCAATCTTTTGTAACTTACAAGCTAAAATTAGTCTGATAATTTATAGAGTCAATCTTTTATATTTTTAAGTTAAAATGTCAGTCATTTTAATTGCAACTTTAATATTTCAACAAATAAAAAAATGATTTCTTTCTTAATCTTTTTAGGTGTTTTTCTGTTCATGGAATGTGTTACCTGGCTTACGCATAAATACGTGATGCACGGATTAATGTGGTATTTTCATGCAGATCATCACCAACCCAAATACGAAAATACTTTTGAACGAAATGATATCTTCTTTGTCATTTTTGCCGTTCCGAGTATTGTTCTTTTTTATTTTGGTGTTCAGGGCGGATTTAATTATTTGTTTTTCATTGCCTGCGGCGTAACTTTATATGGAGTTTGCTATTTCTTAATCCATGATGTTTTGATACATCAGCGTTTTAAATGGTTTAAAAACACTAAAAACAAGTATCTCATCGGGTTACGGAAAGCACATAAAATTCACCATAAACATTTAGGAAAAGAAGAAGGAGAATGTTTCGGAATGTTATTTGTTCCTTTTAAATATTACAAAATGTAAATTGATTTTATGAAAGTATACAAAATAGAAACCATTCAACATGTAAATGCAAGTGTCGAAGAATGCTGGGATTTTTTCTCCAGCCCAAAAAATCTACAAACCATAACACTTGATAATATGAGTTTTGAAATTCAGGATTTTGACGGTAAACGTATGTATCCCGGCCAGATTATTACCTATACTTTAAAACCTCTTTTAGGCATTAAAATTAATTGGGTTACGATCATCACCGTTTCAAAAGAAAATCAATATTTTATAGACGAACAGCGTTTTGGACCTTACGCCTTATGGCACCACAAACATTTTTTTGAACCAACAGAAGACGGAACAAAAATGACTGACATCGTACATTATGCCCTTCCATTAGGGTTCTTAGGCCGAATAATGAATAGTCTTGTTGTAAGGAGCAAACTAAAAACCATCTTCGATTACCGTCACAATAAAATTGAAGAATTATTCAATTCAAAAGTATTGGTCGAAAATCAAGTCGATTAATATTAAACACACGAAACATATTTCTCACTAAAGATTAAAATGGCAAAACAAAAAGTTACTTTTTTCTGGTTTAGACGTGATTTGCGTTTAGAAGACAATACCGGATTATTTCATGCGCTACAATCAGACTTTCCGGTAATTCCATTATTTATTTTTGATGATGATATTTTGGAGAACCTTCCTAAAAATGATGCGCGGGTAAGTTTTATTTATGATTCGCTTCAAAAAATAAAAGAACAGCTTCAGACAATTTCTTCTTCTATTTTAATCAGAAAAGGGAAAACTAGTGAAGTCTGGCAATCACTTTTAGAACAATATAACATTCAACACGTTTTCTTTAATAAGGATTACGAACCGTTTGCGATCAAACGCGATTTTGCCATTTCTTCCTTATTGAAGAAAAATCAGATTGAAACTTTTTCATTTAAAGATCACGTGATTTTTGAAGAAAAAGAAATAACAAAAGCAGACGGCCTTCCCTATACTGTTTACACTCCGTACAAAAATAAATGGCTCGAGAAATACCATCTTTCAGGCGGCGTATCAGAATATAATTCAGAATCCCTATTCGATAATTTTGCTAAAATTCAATATAATTTTCCGGAAATAAATGAAATAGGTTTTGAAAAGAGCTCGATAAAAGTCCTTCCACATAACTTAACACAAATTACCAATTATAAAGAAACTCGAGATTTTCCAGCTTTAGACAGCACCTCTTACCTTTCACCACATTTACGTTTCGGAACCGTAAGTATTCGGAAGTTAGTGAATTGGGCCAGCCGAAAAAATCAAACTTTTTTGAGCGAATTAATCTGGAGAGAGTTTTTTATTCAGATCTTATTTAATTTTCCGAATTGCGTTAACCATAATTTCAAATCAGCTTATGATGGTATTCAGTGGCGGAATAACGAAGACGATTTTAAACGCTGGTGTGCCGGCACAACAGGTTACCCAATGGTCGATGCCGGAATGCGCCAACTTAATGAAACCGGTTATATGCACAATCGTGTTCGCATGGTGGTTGCCAGTTTTTTATGCAAACATTTACTCATCAACTGGCAATGGGGTGAAGCTTATTTTGCTGAGAAGTTATTAGATTTCGAATTGGCATCCAATGTTGGAAACTGGCAATGGGCCGCTGGAACAGGTTGCGATGCAGCACCTTACTTCAGAGTTTTCAATCCCGAAATTCAACAAAAGAAATTTGACGAAAAAGGAATTTACATCCGAAAATGGATTCCGGAATTTGATTTGGGTTATAATGAACCAATGGTGGATCACGCTTTTGCGAGAGAACGTGCGATTGAGACTTATAAAGCAGGAATTTTGAAATAAGTTTCTTTTGTTTCAGGTTTCAAGTTTAACCGCAAGGTTCGCAATGATTTTACGCAAAGTTCGCAAAGGTATTTTGCGCAATCTTGTCAACTTGAAACCTGAAACCTGAAACAAAAAAAATTTAATATTTTTTAAAATTCTCTACCACAATTTTCGCTTTCAAATCAAACATTAAATTATACAAACCAAAGAAAGTTCGATTCATATAAATAAAGTGCTTAGAACCGCGATTTCCGTTCATTTTTTTGAGGGCAGTATCATTTGAGAAACGTTCGCCTAATTTAGCAATGCTTTCGAAAAAACTTTCATCGGCAAAATCGAAGGTCTCATCTTTAAACGGTTTTGTAAAAAGTGACAACAAATCATGAAACATCTCTGTAAAATATTCTATTTCTGAAGCTGTATCATCTTGACGAAGAATTTCTAATTCAAATAATTTCTGATTGAAAAGTGCTGGATCTGTAATTACATTTTTGTTGATTAACTCAAAATACGGCACATAAAAATCTTCAGGAATTTGTTTCATACAACCAAAATCTAAGGCAATTAACTGATTTTGCTCGTTCACTAAAAAGTTCCCGGGATGCGGATCTGCATGCACTTTTTTCAAAACATGAATTTGATACATATAGAAATCCCAAAGTGCCTGACCCAATTTATCTCCTACTTCCTGATTTGTATTTTTAGCCGTAAACTCAGAAAGGTGAATTCCCGTCATCCAGTCCATCGTGATGATTTTTTCTGATGAGAACTCCGGATAATAATTCGGAAAAAGTATATTTTCAATTTTACTGCAGGCTTCAACAACTTCCTGACTTTGTTTTAATTCTAATAAATAATTGGTTTCTTCAATTAGTTTATCTTCAACTTCTTTAAAATATTTATCTGAATCTTTTCCCTGCAAATTAAACATTCTGATCGCAATAGGCTTCACCAAAGCCAAATCTGAAGAAATACTGTTGGCAACACCAGGATACTGAATTTTAACTGCCAGCTTTTTATCATTTTTCTTAGCCAAATGCACCTGACCAATACTTGCCGCATTGACCGAATTAGCATTAAATTCATCAAAGATTTCATAAGGCGTTTTTCCGAAATTCGTTTTAAACGTTTTTAAAACCAATGGTGCCGAAAGTGGCGGAACAGAAAACTGCGATAATGAAAATTTCTCGACATAAGCCTGAGGTAAAAAGTTCTTGTCCATGCTTAACATTTGAGCGACTTTCAACGCACTTCCTTTCAGGCTTTTTAATCCGTCATAAATATCCTCTGCATTATTTTCGTTTAATTTGTCTCGGGTCAGGTCTGGATTAACCATTTTTTCGGCATAATGTTTAACATAGTTTACACCTATTTTAGCTCCGGTTTGCACCAGTTTTCCAGCTCTTTCTATTTTTGATGTTGGTATATAATCGATTGTTTTCATTGTTTGCTGTATATTTTTTCTTTGAACAGAAATTTTCCAAAATCTATCAAATGATTTAATGGCGCTACATTCATAAGTTCGAATGATGCATTAACTGACTTTTCGATAAAAATATCTGTTTTCTCAAAAGCGGCAGAATCATCATCCATCCAGAATTTTATGGTCATCATCAATTGCAGCCATGCACTTTCCTGAATTCCTTTCTCCTGAAATTTTTGAAATTTCTCCTGTTCCAATCTATAATCGTCTGTCAGGATTTCAGCAACATATTCTTTAAATGATTCACGAAGGGAAGTCAGTTGTACTAAATTTTTTAATGGATTTCTATCTAGTTTTAATGATTGTAGAACATAACTTCTGTTCGCTGTCAGGATCTCGAAGAATGTGAAATAAAAACTCAACATTTTATTCTTCATGTCATATTCCTGATAATCCGAATTTTTATGCAGCAAATCAACTGTATTGACTAAAAAGAGTCTGAATATCTCTTTTTCTAAGCCTTCTAGTGTTCCAAAAAAAGCATAAAATTCCGTTTCTGCAAAATCATTTTCTTTTGTAAAATGATAAACTGATTTTGGTTTTCGCCCCTTTTCTAAAACTTCATTCATGTACATTGAAACGATATCTTCTTTATTGATTATCTTCTTTTTAGTAGCCATTTCATTTAAATTTAGAATTTGCCTTAAAGGTAAGGAATGTTTAAGTACCTTTACTTATCGTTAAACAAGATGCACTGTTAAATATATTATAATATAATGGCTAAGAATGTTTTACTCACCGGAGGAACTGGATTTATCGGCAAGCATCTTACAGATGTTCTTATCGAAAGTGGTTTTACGGTTTCTATTTTAAGCCGTTCGAGCAGAGAAAACACACCATCGATTACGTACTATAAATGGAATCTAAAAGATAATTTTATCGAGAAAGATGCTATTCTGAATGCCGATTATATTATTCATTTGGCTGGTGAAGGAATTGTAGAGAAACGATGGACTAAAAAACGCAAGAAAGCAATTTTAGAAAGCCGGATTAAACCTATTGAACTTATATTATCTGCTTTAAAAGAAAGCAATAAAACTTTAGACGGATTTATTTCTGCCTCTGCGGTTGGCATTTATGGCGCTATAACAAGTCAGGAAATTTGCACTGAAGAAACATCTCCGGCAAATGATTTTTTAGGCACGACCTGCCAGCAATGGGAACATGCAGCTGATCAAATTAGTTTATTGGGAATTAGAACAGTAAAAATCAGAACGGGAATTGTTCTGGGAAAAGATGAAGGATTTCTAAAAAAAATAGCTCCCGGTTTTAAAGCTGGTTTTGGTGCCATTTTAGGTTCCGGAAAACAATATTTACCTTGGATTCATGTAGAAGATTTGTGCCAAATTTACTTAAAAGCAATAGTAGACACTGAAATGCAGGGTGCCTACAACGCCACGATAACTGATAATACTACAAATGCAACCCTGTCAAGAATTCTGGCCCATTTATATGGATACTCCATTTGGCTTCCCAATATACCAGAGTTTCTTATCAAGCTTGCATTAGGTGAAATGAGTATTGCTGTTTTGAAAGGGCAACGAATTTCATCTGAAAAAATACAGGAAGCAGGTTTTGAATTTCAATATAAAGATATTGAAGCAACGCTCTCAACCAGCCTGTCCTAATTTATTTTAGTGTTAAAAGAATCGCATCTTCGTTTCGTATCACTCCAATTAAATCTGTATTTGCCGTTTGCGAAATTTTCTCGGCAATTCTATTCGGTATTTGAATATTAAAATCAGATACCGCAATTGGAAAATCAGAATGAATCTGAATGCCTTCGTTTACTTTTTTCAAATAGGCTTTCACTTCAATTTCTTTTGACTTACCACGAACAGTCAATTTACCTTTGATCGTATATTCTTTTTCAGTTTCATTGATATCCTTCAAATCAAATTTTGCAATTTTACCTTTAAAAACCGCTTTAGGATAGCGATTACTTTCCATATAATTATCATTAAAATGTTCTTGCATCAAGTCCAGTTTAAAACGAAAATCTTTGACAACAACGGTGCAGATGAAAACGCTTGTTTTAGGCTCCAAAACAATCGCAACAGATCTATTTACTGCTTTTACTTCCTCAAATAATGGTACTGAAGCCTCAAAATTTACAGTTGCCGTATTGGTTGTAAATTTTTCCTGAGCAAATAAAGAAAATGCAGAAAAAAGCAAGATTAATAATGTAGTTCTTTTCATAATCGTCAGCAATTAAACAATTATGTCATTCGGTTTTTTTTAGTGGGATTAACTAAAAAAAGAATCAGATTTTTAAAAAATCGAATGGCAATACTCCGTGAAATTTTAGTAACATATCTATATACTTAAAGTTACGAAAATTTCCAGCTATTAGTTGCTGCAATATGCTAAATATTTGTGAAATGTTTTTGTGGTGTAAAATGTGAGATGTTATTTGTGAAATGCTTTTTTAAGCTATTCCATTTCAGTACAAATCTCCACTAAAAACCCATCCAGATCCCTAACATAGGCCACCACTTGCCCCCAAGGTTTTTGTGTTGGTTCCTTTATTAGTACCGCTCCAAAAGAAGTTGCTTTTTGAACTAACTCCGGAACATCATCTGTAATAAAACCAATTTCAATGGCAAAAGGTTTATTATCTAAGTTACTTTCAACAAAACCATCTTTTAAATTTTCGCCTGCCAATTTCTTTGACGCAAACGAAAGTGTAGTTTCACCTGTAATTAATTCGCCATAATCATTATCCGGACTTATGAATTTTCTTGAAAAACCAAATACATTTTCATAAAATACAATTGACTCTTCTACATTTTCTACATATAAAATTGTATATCCAAACTTTACCATTTTGATCTGATTTAAATTAAACTTTCACTTTTAACTAATCTCTAAAAGCACATTATATTTATCTAAACTTGCCAAATCTTCAATCGAATTTACTTTTGCAATTTTTTCATGTTCCTGAAATTCTTTTTTGGCTTCATTATGTTTAATTGCTTTTCTAAAACGACGAACCTCTTCTAAATTCGACAAAATAAGTCCGGGCACTTGCACGCTTTTACCTTCTTTATCTTTGGCAACCATTGTAAAATAAGACGAATTACAATGTTTAACAGCTCCTGTCTGAATATTTTCTGCTTCAACGCGAATTCCAACCACCATCGAACTTCTGCCCACATAATTAACCGAGGCTTTCATGGTAACCAATTCTCCTACTTCAATAGGTTTTAAAAAATTCACGGTATCAACCGAAGCTGTCACACAATAGTTCCCGGAAAATTTTGAAGCAGAAGCAAAAGCAATCTGATCCAGTAATTGAAGAATATAACCTCCATGAATTTTTCCGCTAAAGTTGGTGTGCGAAGGCAACATTAATTCAGAAATACTTATTTTCGATGAAGAAACGGATTTGAAATCTGCAGTCATATGATTGTGGTATTTTAAGTAGGTAAAAGTTTTAGTTTAGTAGTTGATTATCTTCTGTATTTGAGGCTCTTGCAATAATATTTTCCGGAAGCGACTTTTTGGCCTTTGCTCCCATTTTCTTTAATTTTTCGACACTTGAAATCAAGTTTCCTTTTCCGTCTACCAATTTATTCATGGCACTGTCGTACTCATTTTTGGTGTCTTTTATTTTGTTTCCAATTCGAACCAAATCGGCAACAAAACCTTCAAATTTATCGTATAAAGCTCCCGCTTGTCTGGCAATTTCAAAAGCATTTTCCTGCTGTTTTTGGTTGGCCCACATACTGTCGATTGTTCTTAAGGTTGCCAGTAATGTGCTTGGCGTTACAATTACAATATTTCGGTCAAATGCTTTATTGTATAAGGCCGAATCTTCATTCAATGCAATTGCAAATGCCGGTTCTATCGGAATAAAAAGCAAAACAAAATCCGGGCTTTCGATTTGATACAAATCATGATAATTTTTATTTCCGAGTTGTTCTACATGTCTTCTAATCGAATTGACGTGTTCTTTTAAATAATCAATTTTTAGAATTTCAGATTCTTCATTGATCCATTTTTCATAGGCAACCAAAGAAACCTTAGAATCGACAATCATTTTTTTGCCGTCAGGCAGATTGATAACGACATCAGGAAAAACACGACTTCCTTCGCTATTTGTAAAACTTTGCTGTACTTCGTACTCACGTCCTTTTTCTAAACCCGATTTCTCTAAAACACGTTCCAAAACCAATTCACCCCAATTACCCTGCATCTTACTATCACCTTTCAAGGCTTTGGTCAAATTCAAGGTTTCCTTGCTCATTTGGGCATTCATCTCACTTAAACCTACAATCTGCTGACGCAAGGCCGCATGATAATCGATACTTTCTTTATGCGTTTGTTCGACTTTTTTCTCAAATCCCTGAATTTTATCCTGCAATGGCAACAGGATATTCTTCATGTTCACACTGTTCTGTTCTGTGAACTTAGCCGACTTTTCTTCAAGAATTTTGTTGGCTAAATTTTCAAACTCCTTAGTAAACTTTTCCTGAAGCTCTGTGATTTCTGTTTTTTGCTCTTTGTGGCGTTCCCACAAATTTTCAAAATCTACTTCTTTTTTAGAAAGCTGAATTGCCAGACTGTCTTTTTCAGTTCGGATACTTTCTTTTTCTACATTATTTAACTGAAGTAATTTTTCAAAATTTCTTTTTTCACTTTCAAATTGTTCCTTCTGTAACTGCAATTGATTTGTATTGGCATTTAATCTTTCCTCTAAACTCACTTTTTCTGATTGAAATTTAGCTGAAAACAACATTCTTCCTAAATAAATCCCCAGAAACAACGCTACAATAAAAGCCAATAAAAACGGAAGAAAATCAAACATAACTTAGTTCTTTTTTACGTAAAAGTACGCAATAATACGTAGTACTTACTTTTTTAAAATTAAAATTTCACGAATTATTAGTAATCTTAAATTAAATCAACATTCTCAATTAAAATATGTCTAAAAAAGGAATGCTGCACGCAACCATTTTAAAAAAACACATCTACTAAGTATAACCTATTAAAATATTACCGATGAAAAAATTAATGTTAAGCTTGTTTATAGCTTTTGGATTTAGTGCCTGCTCTCTTAATAATGATGACCTGGATAATGTAGATTGTGGAGTAAACACAAATGTAGCTTTTACGGGGTTTCCGCTTTTATGCAATTATGCCGTAAAAAATTTACCTACTACTCCTGCCGCTATAGTAGTAAACTCAACTGAAAAAATGGAGTACTACTTTACTAAGCACGAAAATACCTGTACTGTTCCAAGCGATCCTAACATCGATTTTACTCAAAAATACTTAGTCGGAATTTTTGCCGGAGTAAAACCTACTAATGGTTATGCCATAAAAATCACAAGTATCGTTGAAAACAGCTGTCAGATGGTTATTAATTTTTACGAAAAAGGACCACAAGCAGGTGAAACAATATCATCGTCCCCTACTTATCCATCAGATTTTATTTTAATTCCAAAAACATCAAAACCTATCATTTTTAACAGAACAACAGAGACTTCTGATAACATCGTAATTGGAAGTTATAACGATAAATGTACGGGAGCAGATTGTCAGAAATTTTTTCAGATAAACAATTACAATATTCTAAATTTTCTAAATGTAGTAGCAGGTAAGTATGATTTCAACCAATATAAATACGCTACCATAGCAAAAAAAGACGATTATACTTTATTCTTAACTAAAGTACCAACTGAAATTTTAAACTTAAAGGGACAAACCAAAACATACGGAACACCAGGTTCAGCAGATCAGGGAGGTATTTATTTTCAGTTGACCCAAGGTGCAGTAGTTACCAAAATTTTTATTGACCCTAACGATACTGCTGATCAAAGTTCAGAAGTAAAATTATTCAAAAAAACTATTCAGGATAAAATCACAAGCTTGAAATAATAAGACTATATTTTTCTACTGAATTATTATGCTAAAATGATGTAGAAATTTGAACAATATAGATCAACCAAAAAAGTATTGTTTTCCTGACAGCCAGATCACCAATCTGACTCTCTTGAAAACAATACTTATATCATATAAAATACTGACCATCAAAACTTAACAATCGTTAGCAATAAAAAGTATACTACGTGTAGTATTTATAAAAGGTAGCTTTTTAAGTTTATAAAAACTATTTTTGCAAAACCAAATTAAACCATTTTTGAAAGACGATTTAGAAAAATATATTCGACAATGCATGCAAAATGACAGAGATGGACAGCTGAAAATTTATCAGTTGTTCTCTCCTGTCTTGTATGGTATTTGCCTTAAATATATGAAAAATGAAGATGATGCCAAGGATGTTTTCCAGGAAGCATTTGTGATTGTTTTTCAAAAAATAAGCCAGTACAAATTTGAAGGAAGCTTCGAAGGCTGGTTAAAACGTATTTTCATAAATAAGCTTATCGAAACTTTAAATAAAAAGAAGAAAGAAAGTTTCTTTTTAGATGTTTTTGATCCTGATACTGATTTTATAGAGGAGGAAGAATTAGATGCAATTCCAATAGAACAAGAAAAACTGTTAGAATTTATTCAGGATTTACCCGATCAGTACCGAACCGTTTTTAACTTGTATGTTTTTGAAAAAATGAAGCACAAAGACATAGCCGAATTATTAAAAATATCAGAAGGAACATCAAAATCAAATTTAAACCGGGCGAAAGGGATTTTGCAAAAAAGGATTTTGAGCATAAAAAAAAATTTTAAAATAGCATGAAAAAACAGAATATAGAAGATATTTTTTCATCAATGGAAGACTTTTCAAGTATTCCGCCTCCTGAATTGTGGGCAAACATTGAAGAAAAACTGGACCAACCTAAAAAGAAAAAAAGAGCTATTCTTTGGTGGTCAGCAGCGGCATGCCTGTTACTAGGCTTGTTATTGCCTTCTGTTTTACATTTTAGCTCAAATAACGGAATTCAGACTATTACTAATGGTGCTGGAGGAAATAACAGTGTTGTTATAGACGAGAATAAAAAAGATTTTAATACTACCCGAACAATTTCTACCGAAGAAAACAGCACCGAAAAGCAATCTGAAATTGGGAAAAATTCTTCTGAAGATAGCTTAAAAAATAACCCTAATACTGTTGAAGAAATTCAAACAAAAGAAACTGCAGTTGCTCAAGCTGATTCTAAAAATAACAATGGTTCCTCTGATGTAAAATTAAATTCAGCAAAAATAAATGTAAACCAGGCCGTTGCTGAACAAACAAGAATTTCTGAAAAGCAAAATCAAGTCAATTCAGCATTTTCCAAAAATAAAAATTTAAATTCTCAAAAAAGAAATGCAAATCAGGCAGTAGCTGAAAAAACATATACTTTTGGAAATCAAAATCAATTCAATTCTTTTTCGAAAAATCAAAGCTTTAACCCTGAAAAAAGAAATGGAAATCAAGCTGTAGCAGAAAAAACTTTTAAGACCGGAAAACAAAATCAATTTAATTCGTTCTCAAAAAATCAGGTACCCAATTCTATTTTTGAAAATCAACCGAATTCAAATGCTGCCAGTGTTGCTTTAGGAACTTCAAATTCAGTTTCAAACAATAGACAAACAGCGGCAATTGACAATAAAAAACAAGCTGCACCAACAACTATTAAAACCGAAAAAGCGATTGCTGACAATACTTCAAAAAGCAGTTCAAAATTCAGCGACGTTTTGAGCAAACAAGATTCTGTTCAGTTGGCAGAACTTCAAAATTTAGAAAAAGGCATAATTCCTGAAGTTAAAAAAGGAAATGAAAAAAAATCTAAAACTTCATCAACAGCTGAAAAATGGGCACTTGAAGTTTTTGCCGGAATTGCCAATTCTGAAAACTATAAAAATGACAAAACTTTAGGCAACGTAAACGACTCTAAACAAAGTAGTACTTACGGTGTTAAAACTAAATATAAAATCAATAAAAAATGGGCCGTTGGTTCTGGTGTCAAAATCAACGAATTAGGCCAGAGTGTTGCTAATGTTTCTTATATTAAAACGGCCAACAATGCTTTCCTGACTACTGGTGATTATTTTATAAAGAACCCTACAGTTCCTCAAATCGCAAGTAGCGAAGGCTATGTATTGGTTTCTAATTCAACTAAAAATGCATTGACAAGCAACAATGTTCAGAGTGGCAATTTAGACCAAAGCTTAAGATATGTAGAGATGCCATTAGAAGTTTCGTATGCTGTTTTTTCTAAAAACAAAGCTTCTATCAGCTTAAATACGGGAGGTTTTGTAGGTAAACTGATTTCTAACAATGTTGCTATAGATGGAAATTCGCTGGGAGAAAACATAAACGCGAATGATTTCGTATATGGCTCTACATTAAGCAGTACCGTACAATATCGTATTTACAAAAAAACAAATGTTTTTGTAGAACCAGCTATGAATTATTACGTAAATCCATTGAACAGTCAATCTTTTAATCAGTTCCAATGGGGCTTAAATTTCGGATTAAATGTTTCATTTTAAATAAAAAACAATATATTTAACACCCAAAAACCTACATAACACCTAAACCTACAATAATTTTGAAAACAAGCTTAAAAGCGAGTCTTCACAAAATGATCGTAAAAAACCATTGGACAAATCACAAATCTATACCCAGAGATTTGCTTTTGACCAAAGAACTTGTTTATGATTGTTTTGATTTTGACTGTTCGCAACCACAGCAGGAAAGTGAAAGCATTGATTATAGTGCTTATCGTTTTTATCTCAATGAAAAATTTATTTGTTACCGTGAAGCCAAAATTACTCCCACAAAAACGGGTCAATTTGTCACTTTATGGAAACGAAGCAGATTAGGAACTATTGAGCCTTTTGATTCCTCCGATCTGATTGATTTTGTCTTCATTAGTGTTCGAAAAGAAAATCTTCTTGGTCAGTTTATTTTCCCGAAAGCGGTGTTATTAGAAAAAGGAATCTTTTCGACAGCGACCAAAGATGGAAAAAGAGCCGTCAGAGTTTATCCTCCCTGGGACGAAACGACAAACAAACAAGCTCAAAAAACACAGCGTTGGCAATTGGATTATTTTTTCGAAATAACGCCAAAACCTAATTTTGATACTTTTAAAAAATTACTGGATTACTAGCATAAAAAAAACGGCTGTCCTAAATAGACAGCCGTTTTGTATTCTATTTGATTCCTAATTTAAACAGCAGTATAACCACCATCTGCAATAATATAACTTCCCGTTGTAAAAGATGATTTTTCAGAGCTTAGAAATACAACTAATTCGGCAATTTCTTCGGAAGTTCCTAATCGGTTCATCGGTGCTTTTGCAGCAATGGCTTCCATCATATCTTTATTCAAATTATCTTTCAGTAAAGCAGTCTCGATGTACCCCGGTCCGACGGCATTGCAACGAATATTTTTTAATGCATATTCGGCAGCAATATTCTTCGTCAGTCCAACAACTCCATGTTTAGACGCTGTATAAGCCGGACTAAGGGGAGCGGCAACCTGCCCATGAATCGAAGCGATATTGACAATGCTGCCTCCACCGTTTTTTTCCATTTGCTCTAACTGATAGCGACAAGCATAAAAAACGCCGCTTAAATTCAATGCAATTACCTTATCCCAGGCTTCTGGTTCATATTCTCCCGTTGGTTTCGCAGGGCCGCCCATTCCGGCATTATTGCACGCAATATCCAATCGCCCGTATTTTGAAACAGTTACTTCCACCATATGTTTATTATCAATCGCACTAGATGAATCACCTTTTACAAAAAAAGCTTCTCCACCACTTTCCTTTATTGCTTTAACTGTTTCTTCACCATGTTCTACATTTATATCTGAAAGTACTACTTTTGCTCCTTCGCGAGCATAAGCCTCTGCAACAGCGCGACCAATTCCTGAACCACCGCCGGATACAAAAGCTACTTTGTTTTCTAAAAGTGCCATATTCTTAAAATTTAAATTTGTAGCTCCAATTTACGAAGATCCTGCTGGCTTATTCGATCAAAAAGCAAGTTTAGAATAAGATTAACGCAATGTGCTAATCAAATGTTATTTTTGAAAAAACCAATTAATTTCTGTCAAAAAATCACTATTTAAAGTAATTATTCATCCAATTTCATATTTCCTCTGTCTTCATGACTTTCCGGATTTGAATTAGGATAACGATTTGGAGTAACATCTGAATTACGATCTTTATTCTCAACTGTTTTTTTAGCTTCTTCTTCTGTCGAGACACCACGATTGGCATTTGGATTATCTGGATTGATTTGCTTTGAAGTTTCTTCAATTTTTTCATTTACATTTCTCGCGCGATCTACAATTTCTTTGTTTCCTTCAGTATCGGCTACAATTTCTTTTTTCAATTCTGATTCATGTACTTCTGTATCGTGAGAAACATTTTTTCCTTTCGATTCGTCTATATTTTTTTGTGCCCCATTTATTTTTTTTGAGCCTAGATTATTGTTTTCCATGGTGTTTTGTTTTTTCATTACTACATAATATTACGAATTTTAGATTTTAAAACTAAGTCATTTAACATAGCTTTTGGATTCTTGATTTAATTTTAAAACTGCGTTTAAAACACATAACGCAATAATTATCAAAATAATAGTAAATTAGTACCGCATAATTTTCAAACAGAAATAAATCAGGAGTTATGAATTTTTTCAAAATAAAAACGAGTTGGTCAAATGCCGAGTTTATCATAATAAAACTTTGCATCGCTTCTGCCTATATTTTAATTGGAAGTTATTTTCATGATTTCTTTAAGGATTATTATACTCCACTATTAATCTTATTTGGTATAACTGTGATTTGGTTTGTCCTGTTATGGCTGAAGAAGATGAAAACCCAACTTAAGGATTAATTGGAAATACTCCTGAAACAAAACTATCTTTGCATAAAAATTACAATATGCATCAACATTTCATTCTTTTTAAACCTTACGGCTATTTAAGCCAATTTATTTACGAACTAAAAAGAAAGAAAAAGCTTTTGGGTGAATTATATGATTTCCCTGAAGGAACAATGGCAATTGGCCGTTTAGATGAAGATTCTGAAGGATTACTTTTGCTAACTACCGACGGAAAAGTAAGTGAACAAATAAGAAGCAAAAAAGTCGACAAAGAATATTATGTACAAGTTGATGGCGTAATAACTCCAGAAGCAATTGAAGAACTGCAAAAAGGAGTCGAAATTGGTTTTGACGGCGGAAAATACAAAACCAAACCTTGCAAAGCTTTTATTGTTACTGAAATTCCGGATTTTGGAGTAAGAGCCAAAAAAATCAGAGATGAACGTCATGGTCCAACTTCATGGGCTTCAATCACTATAAATGAAGGAAAGTTTCGCCAGGTTAGGAAAATGACTGCAGCGGTTGGTTTTCCGACTTTAAGACTGGTTCGCGTTCGAATAGGAAATGTATATTTGCAAAACTTAAAAGCTGGCGAGGTACTTGAAGTTTCCGATTTTAAATTAGATAATTAGAAAATGTGTCAATTAGATAATTATTAAAAGTTTGAGACTCTTAACCTATAATTCATAACTCATAACTCAAAAAGATGCTGAACGTTGTTCTTGTAGAACCTGAAATACCAAATAATACTGGAAATATTGGACGCTTATGTGTAGGCACCGAAAGTCGCTTACATCTAATTCATCCTTTTGGATTTGTGATTAATGATAAAAATCTGAAACGTTCGGGTTTGGATTATTGGGTACATCTTGATGTCACCGAATATCAAAATATAGAAGAATGGATTCAGGAGATTCCGGATCAGTCGCGCGTTTTCCTGATGAGTTCACATGCTGATAAATCCTACTTAGAAACCGATTTTCAGGATGGAGACTGGTTGGTTTTTGGAAAAGAAAGTGTTGGTTTAAGCAAAGAAGTTTTAGCTCGTTTTGAGAATCATTTAACGATTCCAATGTCGAATTTAATTCGCAGCTTTAATATTGCTAATTCTGTGGCTTTTGTGGTGGGTGAAGCTAAGAGGCAGATTGGGTTGAAAAAGGTTTAATTATGCATAAGACAGTTACCGTTAATGAAGCTTTAAAAAAAGGTAGAGCAAGACTTGTTCACTTGCCAACGGTGATCATCATAGCAACTATAAGCTTAGGGCTTTTGTTATTTTATTTGGGAATAGTTCCCGGATGGAGTATTCCGATAACTTTAGTTGTAGGTTTTTTATCTGGTTGGCTCTCTTGGAGCTATTTTGTAAATAAATGGAAAATTTGGGCATTTGAAAACGTAAGAAACGTTCATAAATTAAAGCGAAAAGCAATCGAAGAGAAATTAATTTGGCAAAGTGGAAGCTGGTTTGAAAAAACTGAATTTAAAAGTGAAGATCAAAAATCAAAACTAAAATTATTAGAAAAGAAATTTCTTGAGAAGGATAGATTCGAAGACGATGATACCGTTCCTCAAGAGATAATCGTTTATTATGCAACCTCAGCGCTAATATTTAATTTGGTAATTTATACTTTATCACTTTTTGCCATAATTTATTATTTTTTCGAAAATATTTGGATGATATTACTTTCCACTGCTGTTTGTTTTTACTTAATTTATGACCTCCTTAAAAAATTACGAGATAGAAATCCTCAAATCATAATTAACTCTAAAGGAATTCAATTGAAAAATAAAAAGTTAGTTCCTTGGAATAAAGTGCGCAATGATAGCCTATCAGGCAATTATCTAGTATTTAATAATGAGGGAATTGAAATTGAGTATTTTAATATAAAAAATTACGAGCTGGAAAACTTACTTCATGTTTACAGAGTACGCTTTGAAAACAACAATCTTAAGTAATAACAAACTTCCCTTTTTCGGCATCAAAAATAATATGTTCGTCTTTGAACAAAGTTTCAAAACTTCCTTTTGAGATTAAATTACAAGGTTCATCCTGCACCACAAATTCTGGCGTCATGATGATCATTTCATCGCTTAACTGAATTGCCAAATCGATATCGTGAGTCGAAAACAAAATACATTTCTGCGTTTCTTGTGTTAGCTTTTTTAACAGTTTAAAAAGTGAAACTTTATGTAGTAAATCTAAATGAGTTGTTGGTTCATCCAAAATAATTAAGGGTGTATCTTGTGCCAAAGCTCTCGCAATTAAAACCTTTTGTAATTGCCCGTCACTGATTTCAAAGTGTCTTTTTTGAGCCAAATGTTCAATTTGAGTCAATGCCATTGCTTCCTGAACTTTCTTTATATCTTCTGAGGTTAAAGTCCCAATCCAATTGGTATAAGGCTGTCTTCCTAACGCCACTAATTCAAAAACAGAAAGATTACTTGGTGGCAATTTTTCGGTTAAAACCAAACTTAAATTCTGCGCTAAATCTAACGGATTGTAAGCTGCTATGTTTTTTTCATTCAGGAAAACATTTCCTCCTAAAGGATGCTGAATTCCGGTTAGAGTTCGTAATAAAGTAGATTTCCCAATTCCATTTGCGCCAATTAATGAAATGAGTTTTCCTGAATTTAAACTCAAATTTAAATTTTCTGCAATAGTCACAGTTCCTTTATTGGACTTGTAGCCAATTCTTAGATTTGATGTGCTTAGTATGGTTTTCATTGTGGGGCTACTTTTTAAACACATAGAGAACATAGTTTTCTTTCTTTATGTGGAATAGTTGATTTTAAAATTTACTTGTAAATTAACACATAGCGTATGTTGCTAAAACTTTGGCAATAATTTGAAATATTCATTTACAAAGGTTTTTTGGCCTTCTTTAAAAATATTATGGCAATTAAAGTTAACTATAATTCCTTTTGGAGCCTTTGATAGTTTCATATAAGTTAATAATTGTGCTTCATGAATTGGACTTATTTCAGAAACCGTTTTTAATTCTACAACCAAACAATTTTCAACAAATAAGTCACATCTTAAATCTGCAGTCAATTCTTTATTTTTATAAATCAGCGGTACTTTCATTTCAGAGAAAAAATTCAATTTCCTATGTTGTAATTCTTCCTTCAAACATTGATGATAAACATTTTCTAATAATCCTTTTCCAATTATTTTATGTACTTCAATACAAGCACCAATTACATTATAAGTTAGTTCATCTAAATATTTTTGAGTAACCATTTAATATTAGTTAAAATAGAAACTCATTTTAATTTTCACTTCGCTATGTTTTTTGAGGAAAAGTGAAACGCCTTTTTTAAGGTTATAAAACTATGTCTCTATGTGTTTAAAAAACTAAGATATTAAATATTTGTAAGTTTTTACTGAAAACTTCTTTTTCTTATTAATAACCAAATTACTACCGGAGCACCAATTATAGACGTAATTGCATTTATAGGAAGTGTAACATCAAATCCTGGCATTTGAGAAACTATATCACAGAATAATACAATAATAGCTCCATAAAGCAATGTACTCCAAAACAGAATCATATGATTACTGGTTTGAAAAGTTAGTTTTGCTATATGCGGAACTGCCAGACCAATAAAAGCAATCGGGCCTGCAAAAGCAGTTATACTTCCGGCTAAAATACTGGTTGCAAAAATAATGATTACACGTGCTTTTCTTAAATTTAACCCCATACTTCTGGCGTAGTTTTCTCCCACCAGCAAAGCGTTCAAAGGTTTTATACTGCCCGCACTTAAAACTAAACCAAGAAATACGCTGGCCGATAAAACAGTGATTGATTTCCAGGAAAGATTTCCAAGATTCCCCAAGGACCAAAAAGTAAACTTCTGAAGCTGTTCTGCAGTACTAAAATAAGTTAAAACACTGACAATTGCCGTGGTAAAACTTCCAAACATTAGTCCAACGATCAAGATTGCCATCGTGTCACGTAAGCGTTGTGAAACCACTAAAACCAACAATAAAACAAGTGTGCTTCCTATGGTCGAAGCCAAAACAATTCCGTATGATGATAAGGCAACAACTTTTAAAAAAGAGGGCAAAAATCCGGCACCCAGAATAACAAAAGCTACACCCAGACTTGCGCCTGAACTTAATCCTAAAACGTAAGGTCCTGCAAGCGGATTTCTAAACAATGTTTGCATTAATAAACCACTGATTGAAAGTCCGGTTCCAACTAAAATTGCTGTAATTGCTTTTGGCAAACGGTAGTTGATAATAATGTATTCCCAAGTTGATTTGCTCGCCTGACCTCCGGTTAAACTTGCATAAACATCTCTAAACGGAATATTTACCGAACCTAAACTAAGGCTTGCAAAAAACATCAGAAGAAGTCCTAAACCCAGAGCGATAAATAAAATGGTATTTCGTTTTTTGTTCGCCAATTTAATTCAGTTTAGATGCAAAAGTAAACTCATAACTCGGCAATAAATCCGGATGAAAAATTTTGATATAATCCTTCAAAACCAGATCTGGACGGCTTGGTGACAATTCATAATAAATGGTTCCGCCAGTTGCCCCAAACTTGCTTTCTAAAGTATAAATGGATTTATTTTTAAAAGCATCAAACTCACTATAATGCGGATTTGCTTTTTCTAATTCGGCTAAAGTTAGAAAAGAACCTGACGCAATCCAAACATTCGCTGTTTTGGCTTTGTCTAATACTTTTTCGAATGATAAACCTTCACTTCCGGTACCTTTTAAATCGGCCCATAAATAATTAGACTTTGCATCTTTCATAAATTGCGCTACCCAGCTGTTTCCTTTTGCCACATACCAAACGTCTTCGTACATAGAACCATATAAAACCGTTGTTGTCGCAGGCTTATCAGCTACTAATTTCTTAGCCTGATTATAGCTTTCAACTATCTTGTCAAATAATTCTTTGGCTTTATCTTCTTTACCAAATAAAGCTCCATAAAGTTTAATCCATTCGGCTTTTCCTAGTGGAGATTGCTCCATCCAATCGGCCTGAATCATAACATTTAAACCGCTTTTTTTCAAATTATCCAGCATCGGATTGTTGTTGTCAACTCCAAAAGTTACAATCAAATCTGGTGCTAAATCTATTAATTGTTCAATGTTTAATTTTTCATTTTGTCCAACGTTTTTCACAATCCCTTTATCAATTAATATTCTTGTTTTTTCAGAAGAAATATAATCGGTATGCGGAAAACCAACTAGTTTATGTTCTACATCCAGCATTTCAAGATACGGAATATTAGTTGTTGATGTCACTACAACCGTTTCCAACGGAACGTTGATTGTTGTGTAAGCTTGAAGACTATCAGGAATTTTACCTTCTTTCTCTTTTAAAATATAAGTGAATTTTTTATTTGCGTTTGGCCAAGGATTAGTAACCGTTACAACCGAATATCCTTCCTGTTTTACGATAGAAAGCCCTGAAGCATATTCAATACTATTTTTAGCAATTGGAGATTTTGCAACTTCGGTAGTTTCATTTTTTTTACAACTTACAAGAAGAAAAAAAGACAAAACATAAAACGTTTTAGGCAATAAATGTTTCATATGTTGGTTATACTATTTTGTGATTTGAAATCGTTAACACCAATATCGGCACAGATTTTGAATACTAAAATTTCAAAATTTAATTTTTTGATGAGGACAAAGGTAAGGCAATTTCTATTTTTTTTGTTTACCTTTATTCTTACAAATCTCAACAAACTCATTTTTTACAATATATGAATACCACAAAAACCAAAATTTGTTCGAGTTGCGAAACTATTTTTAGATGCGGGGATATTTCTGTTGAAAACAAATGTTGGTGTAATGATTATCCTCCCATTTTTAATCTTTCTGAAGGAGGAGATTGTCTTTGTCCGGTTTGCTTTAAAGAAGCCTGCATGGACAAAATTGATGCTTATGTAGAAACAATGACACCTAAAAAAGCGCTACAAAATAAAGCATTATCTTTACCAAAAACAGCAAAACTAATTGAAGATATTGATTATTACACCGAAGATGGCAATACTGTTTTCACTAGTTGGTTTCATTTGAAACGCGGAAGCTGTTGCGGGAATGATTGTCGTCATTGCCCCTACTAATTATTAATTATAAATTGTTAGTTGTTAATTATGAAGAACAACGTAATCAAAGACAAAAGTTTTGATTTTGCCATTCGAATTGTCAAATTATATCAATATTTATGTACTGAGAAAAAAGAATTTACACTTTCTAAACAACTACTGAGATCGGGAACAAGCATTGGTGCAATGGTCAGAGAAGCAGAACATGCTGAAAGTAAAAATGATTTCATTCATAAATTTGCTATTGCGCAAAAAGAAGCAAACGAATCAGTTTATTGGCTAGAATTATTAAAAGCTACTGATTATTTAAATGATAAAGAATTTAAAAACATCAATACTGACGCCATTGCAATCTTAAAACTAATAACAAGTATTATAAAAACTACAAAAAATCAACTCGTTTCCAAACCAGTTCCTACTACAAATTAACAATTCACAACTAACAATTAACAATTATAAATGATTTACTTAATTACCGGAGGCGAGCGATCAGGAAAAAGCAGTTATGCTCAAAATTTAGCATTAAAACTCTCAGACGCACCAATGTATGTAGCAACGGCTCGAAAATGGGACGATGATTTCCAAAATAGAATTGACCGCCATCAACAGGAACGCGATGAAAGATGGACCAATATTGAAAAAGAAAAAAATTTAAGCGAAATTGATTTTTCAGGAAAAGTGGCTTTGATTGATTGCGTTACGCTTTGGCTGACCAACTTTTTTGTAGACACTAAAAATGATGTTGCTTCAAGTTTGGAAGAAGCAAAAAAAGAGTTTCTTGCTATGGCCAAGCAGGAAAATGTAACACTAATTATTGTTACGAACGAAATTGGAATGGGGGTTCATGCCGACACTCATATCGGCAGAAAATTTACAGAATTGCAAGGCTGGATGAATCAGTTTTTGGCTTCAAATGCTGATGAAGTTGTTTTAATGGTTTCCGGGATTCCAGTAAAAATAAAATAAAATTCCAAATTTTAAATTCCAAATTCCAAGGCACTGCCTTAACTTTACATAAATTCAAACATTCAGATTGATTTTTGAAATTGGAATTTGGATTTTTTTTATTGGAATTTTAACCCCAACAACATGACTAATTTAGACGATATTTTAAAATCGCGTCGTGATACCCGACATTTTACCGCCGATGAAGTTCCTGATGAAGTGATCGAAAAAGCTTTACAGGCCGGGCATTGGGCACCATCTGTTGGACTTACAGATGCCACACGCTACTATATCATCAAAGCGGCAGAAGTAAAAAGTGCCATTAAAGATTTGTTTTTGGATTATAATAAAAAAGCCGAATCACTGACCGATAACCCCGAACAAAAAGAACACTATAAATCCCTGAAACTTGAAGCTATTGAAGAAGCTCCAATTGGACTTATTATCGCTTACGACCGTTCTGTTTTAAATCAATTTACAATTGGAACTGTTGGCAGTAATGAAGCGGTTAAATTTAGTTCGGTTTGTGCGGCTCAGAATATTTGGCTTTCCCTTACCGATCAGGGTTATGGTATGGGCTGGGTTTCGATTTTAAATTATCATCAATTTAAAAAAATACTCGATTTACCAGAAAACATTGAACCTTTGGGTTATTTCTGCGTTGGAAAACCGGCAACGAATTACAACAATCAGCCCATGTTGCAGCAATTGCACTGGAAACAGAAATCAGAAGCACCGATTTGTTCAGAAATCAAAAATGTAACAGAAAGTTATATTTCTGATTTAAAATTAAAATCTCAAACTGAGATTGAAAATAAAAATGATTTCAGCAAAGAATTACAAGAAAAAATAGACAGTAAAACCAAACCAGTAGGTGCTTTAGGGACTTTAGAAACTTTAGCTTTTCAGCTGGCTACGGTTTTTGAAACTTTAAATCCCAAAATTATAAATCCGAATCTTGTTGTTTTTGCAGCTGATCATGGAATTGCAAATCATGGTGTGAGTGCCTATCCTCAAGATGTAACACGCCAAATGGTAGGCAATTTTCTGGAAGGCGGTGCAGCTATAAACGTTTTCTGCAAACAGAATGATATTCAATTGTCCATTGTAGATTCAGGCGTAAATTATGATTTTCCGACAAATGCTAATCTAATTAATGCCAAAATTGCTAAGGGAACCCAATCGTTTTTACACGCGCCTGCGATGAGCGAAACCGAATTGCAATTGTGTTTTGAAAAAGGAAAAGCCATTGTCGAAAACATCTCCAAAACAGGCTCTAATTGTATTGGTTTTGGCGAAATGGGAATTGGAAACACTTCTACAGCTTCTGTATTAATGAGTCTTTTAACTGGTTTTTCTATCGAAGAATGTGTCGGAAAAGGAACAGGAGTTGAAGATCAAAAATTACTACAGAAACAGGAATTTCTAAAAAAAGCAATCGAAAATTATTCCGGTCAGGCCGATTTAAAAGAGCAACTTGCTTATTTTGGAGGTTTCGAAATTATACAAATGGCAAGCGGAATACTGACTGCGTTTGAAAACAAAATGCTGATTTTAGTGGACGGTTTTATTTGCAGTGTCGCTTTTTTAATTGCTACAAAAATAAATCCTTATATAATTAAAAATGCTGTTTTTTGCCATTGCTCTGCTGAACAGGCACATCAAAAATTACTTCAATATTTGAATGCAAAACCAATTTTAAATTTAGATTTGCGTCTGGGCGAAGGAACGGGTTGTGCAATTGCCTTTCCTATTTTGAAATCGGCGGAAGCTTTTTTGAACGAAATGGCTAGTTTTGAGAGTGCTGGGATTAGCAAGAAATAAATATCAATGGCAATAACAAATTTCAATGCCAATTAAAAATAACATTCTTAAATGAAAAAAGAACTACATATTTTTTTTACCTGCTTAATGTTCTATACCCGAATTCCCTGTCCAAAAAACATTAATCACAATCCTGATTATTTAAATAAGGCTACACGATATTTTCCTTTTATTGGATGGATTGTGGGAAGCATTTCTTTTTTTGCTTTTTATATTTTCACTCAATTTCTTTCTGTTGAAATTGCAGTTATTTTAGCCATAATTGCTTCTATTCTAACAACTGGCGCTTTTCATGAAGATGGTTTTGCTGATGTTTGTGATGGTTTTGGCGGAGGCTGGACTAAGGAAAAAATCTTAATGATAATGAAAGACAGCGCCATTGGTGCTTATGGTGCAATTGGTTTGGTTTTATTATTTTTATTGAAATTTAAATTGCTTTCCGAATCAATTTCTATTTTTCATATCGAAAGCTATAATGCACTTCTTAAGGTTTTTCTTTTGTTTATTTCTGCTCATGCTTTAAGTCGTTTAGCGGCCATTTCTATTATTTTTACACATGAATATTCTCGTGATGATGCTTCAAGTAAAAGTAAACCAATTGCTAAAAAACACAGCTGGAAAGAAGTTTTCGGAGCTTTTTTCTTCGGATTAATTCCTCTTTTTGTACAATCTTGTTTTCAGTACGAATTTTTATTTATCTTAATTCCTGTTTTTGTAACTCGCTACTTTTTGGCACGTTACTTCCAGAAATGGATTGGCGGATATACAGGAGATTGCCTGGGCGCAACGCAACAGATTTGCGAAGTTGTTTATTACTTAAGCTTTCTTTTGATATGGAAATTTATCTAGTTCGTCATACCGAAACTGCTTGCGAAAAAGGGATTTGTTACGGACAATCTGATGTCAATTTAGCAAAACCTTTTGATTCTATTTTTGAGAACATTGTCTCACAATTACCTTCAGAAGCGATTATTTTTTCAAGTCCGCTGAAGCGATGTGTTATTTTGGCTCAATATATTCAGGAAAACATCAAAACGATATCGTATCAGGAAGACAAACGTTTAATGGAAATGGATTTTGGTGATTGGGAAATGAAAAACTGGAATGATATTTTACCCGAACAACTCAATCCGTGGATGGAAGATTTTGTAAATGTTCCTGCTTCAAATGGAGAATCTTTTGTTTTATTACACAAACGTACTGAATCCTTTTTATCATATTTAACTTCAAAACAAATCACTTCGCCCATCATAGTTGTTTGTCATGCCGGAATCATAAGAAGTATCTTATGTCACCATGCTGAATTACCGTTAAAAGATGCTTTTCAAAATAAGGCAGATTTTGGTGAAGTCATTAAAATTGAGCTCTAAGCCTCATTTTGTTTAGAATTTGACTTAAAAAGTAAAACAAATTTGATAATTCAATATTTTTAACTTTATCTTTGCCCGAAATTTAAGGTTGCGTTTTAATTTTAAAATGCATTAAAAGGGAATCAAGTAAAATCTTGAGCTGTACCCGCAACTGTAAGCTAAGTTCTGAAAAGAATGC
The DNA here is from genome assembly GCF_057840745.1 of Flavobacterium sp. KH_001. Taxonomy (NCBI): domain Bacteria; kingdom Pseudomonadati; phylum Bacteroidota; class Flavobacteriia; order Flavobacteriales; family Flavobacteriaceae; genus Flavobacterium; species Flavobacterium sp. KH_001. The sequence continues at coordinate 129,753 of NZ_CM174520.1, forward strand.
TTGTTGTTAACTACAAAACCACTGCTCGCTCCGGCGAATGGGAAGGTAAACAACAAGACGCAAGCCAGGAGACCTGCCTTTATAACAAATATCGAACTCTCGGGAAAAAGAGTGTAGAAATTATGACTTTAAAAAAACTTTTCGCTTTTTGTTTGCTGTTGTTGTGCCAGATTCTGTCGGCGCAGAACGACTCTATTACAAAACTTAAAACGGTTGTCGTTTCTGATTCCAATCTTAAAAAATATTCTACTTCACAATCCGTTTTAAAACTCAATGATTCTGTTATTAATAAAAATGAGGCTTTATTAACGGATCTTTTAAATTTCAATTCGACCATTTATTTCAAAGAATACGGCCGCGGTATGCTTTCGACAGTTGCATTTAGAGGAACTACATCTTCTCAAACAGCCGTAATCTGGAACGGAATCAACATAAATTCTCAAATGAACGGAAGTACTGATTTCAATACGATTTCAGGTTCTGATTATAATTCTGTTAGTGTAAAAGCTGGTGGGGGAAGCGTAATTTATGGAAGCGGTGCTGTTGGTGGAACTGTACATTTGAATAATGATTTAAGCTTTTACAAACGTTTCGAAAATAATCTGAAATTGGATTATGGAAGTTTTAATACTATCGGAATCAATTATAAAACTAATATTTCGAACGAAAAATGGAGTGCACAGATAGGTTTTTCTAAAAATAGTTCGACGAACGATTATAAGTATCTTAATCGATATACCTGGAAAGGCGAACAGCGCTGGAACCAAAACGGGCAATACGATGTAATTACCATGAGTGCCAATTTGGGGTATAAATTTGACGCTAAAAACAGTTTAAAATTATACAGTCAAACTTCTAACACAGATCGTAATACCTCGTTAATAACTGAAAATGAAACCAAAAGCAAATACGTAAACGGATTCAATCGAAATTTATTAGAATACGATGGTGATTTTGGAAAATTCAAAACCAATTTCAAAACTGCTTATATTTTTGAAAATTATCAATATTACCCTGATAATTCTCTTAATCAATACACTTTCGGAAAAACAGAAAGTTTTATTGCAAAAGCTGATTTAGGATATAACCTTTTTAAATCGACACAAGTCAACGGAATTTTAGATTACAACAAAACTAAAGGTTTTGGAAGTGGTTTTGGTGATAATACCAGAGAAATTAGTTCTGCTGCCTTATTGATAAAACAAGATTTTTCGAAAGATTGGAAAAATGAGTTTGGAATCAGAAAAGAATTCACCGATAACTACAAATCACCTGTTTTATTCTCTTTGGGATCTTCTTATCAATTTGGAAAATTATATAATTTAAAATTGAATTTGTCCCGAAATTTTAGAATTCCAACTTTCAACGATTTATATTGGGAGGAAGGCGGAAATCCTGATTTGAAACCTGAAAGTTCATATCAGGCAGAAATTGGAAATGTTTTTACTTATAAAAATATTTCGCTTACGCAGACTTTCTACTACATCAAAATTACAGATTTATTGCGCTGGGTTCCTGGCAGCAACGGAATCTGGACACCGCAAAACACAGATAAAGTCAACACCTACGGAACCGAAACTTTGTTGAGTTGGAAAAAACAATATGGCAAAAATTATTTTGGAGCTAATGCAACTTATGCTTATACGGTTTCTAAAGATATAGCGACTGACAAACAGCTGTTTTTTGTTCCCTTTAATAAAGTTACCGCAGCCGTTTCTTATTCCAGAAATAATATCTCGACTTATTACCAATTTTTGTATAACGGTTTTGTTTACACACAGGCCGACAATGACCCAAATAAAATTGTAGATGCTTATATGGTTTCTAATATCGGAATCGACTATGATTTTAAATTTTTAAGTTCTTTCAAACTAGGATTCCAGGTTTTAAATCTTTGGAATGAAAATTATGAAAGTCTTGAAAACAGACCAATGCCAGGAAGAAATTTTAATATGTACTTAAACCTTAAATTTTAATATAATGAAGTTAACCAGATTAATTTTAGCAGCAGTAAGCGCATCGCTTTTTGTTTCTTGTTCTAACGATGACAACAACAATGATGATAATACCCCTAAAGGAGCTTATGAGAATGGATTTTTCATCTTAAATGAAGGAAATAGTAGCGGTGGCTCAGTTTCATTTGCAAGTGATGATTTAACAAATTTCACATCTGATGTGTATAAAACTGCAAATCCTACCGATGTTGCAGGCGTTTTTCTTCAAAACATCTTTTTTGATGGAGATAAAGCGTATATTATTGCTGGTGGATCTAACGTAATTAACGTTGTAAACAGGTATAGTTTTAAGTTAATTGCAAAAGTTGAAACTGGTCTTGCTAACCCAAGATATGGAGTTGTAAAAGATGGAAAAGCGTATGTAACAAATGCAAATACTTATTCTTATAGCAATCCGACAACCGGGAATACTGATGATTATATTGCAATAATTGATTTGGCTACCAATAAAGTAGAATCTAAAATCGAATTGGGTGCAACATCAAACAGAATTTTGTTGGAAAACAATAAATTATACATTACAGATTCTTATAACGACAAAATACTAGTAGTAAATCCAGCTACAAAAGCTCTAGAAACTCCTATAACTATTGGTACTAGTGGAGACAGCATGGAAGCTAAAGACGGAATTTTGTATGTTTTGAGAGCTCCTTATGGTGATAATAGAAGTGAAATTGTAAAAGTAAAATTATCTGATAAGTCGGTTACTAAAATTACTTTCCCCGAATCTTTAGACAGAGCTGGTTACTTAGACATTTATAATGATAAAATTTATTATACTTCAAACAAGTCTGTATATTCAATTAGTACTACTGCAACGGCCGCTTCAACAACAGCAATTGCAACTGTCAGCCTTCCTGTAGGTGGTTCAATTTACGGTTTTGCAGTAAACAAGGATAAAATATTTATTGCTGATGGTGGTGATTTTGGATCAAACAGCAAAGCGTACATCTACAATTTAAGTGGAAGTTTGGAAAAAGAATTAACGGTTGGTGTAGGGCCAAATGGTTTTTACTTCAACGATTAATACCTTTATTTTTAAATTTGTTTTTGGATTTTTTTGTAAAAAAGGCTTTCATTTCTGAAAGCCTTTTTCCGTTTATTTTAATAATTTTTGAAACTCTTTTGGAACAGTCTCTAAATACATTTCGTTTCTATAGCCATTGATTTTCTTAGAATCTGTAACATAAGGCAAGATTAAATTTTCGTCTATTCTAACCTTTTTAGCTGTAGAACCAGTAATTTTAGATATCGCCAAATTTAATAATGGCTCTCCCGGATCTCCTAAAACACCATAAGTACTAACAGACTCATTCTGAACATATGTTGGTGGCAACCCCGCTGTATAGTCCCCAAAATCAGCAGAATTTGAAATTTTAAAAACTAACGGCTGCATCGCATATTTATGATTTGGGTTGACATTAGTTTTAGTAAAGGTAGGCGAATCATAAACGGTAAATGAGCCCACATTTTTACCAATTGTCGTTTCTCCAATCTGAACGACATTAATATAGGGTTTTAATCCGTTTATCACCAATTCACTTGCTGATGCGGTATTAGAAGTTGTAATAACATAAACAGTATTTAAATTTAAGCTGTTAAGAGCAGCTCCTTCTATATCTTTTACAAATCTTTCGTTTAAAAACTCCAAATCATCAGCAGTCATCCCTGCCATTTGTTTCAAATTATACTGTCTTTTTGAAAATATTTTTCCTTCAAATTGCCCGGTAATCATACTTGCCAAACGGGTTGAAGAACGAACTGAACCACCTCCATTATATCTCAAATCTAAAACCAGATCTGTTGCTCCTTGTGCTTTTAGCTCTCCAAAAGCCTGATTTAATTTAGTATCATATTCCGCATAAAAACCGTTGTACATTACATATCCTATTTTATGACCTCCAGAAGTAATTACTTTACTAATTAATATTGGATTTTCTTCTAATACAGTTTTGGTTAAAGCAACTGATTTTCCATTCAAAACAAACGCAGAACCATTATAATCCGCAAGGTTTAACGTGTAACTATCAGGATTAAGTAATAACGATTCGTAGTTTGAAACGGTAAGTTTTGTACCATTTACACTCGTAAATAAATCACCCCTTTTAATATCTTTAGATGAAGCATCAGAATTAGGAATAATATAACGGACATAACCTACTACATCATTAGAACCCTCAGAGACTCTGCTCAATCTAAAATCTACTCCATTGTTTTTTGAAATTCCGTTAAGTTCTTGTTCCAAAACAGTATAATCATCAACAATCCAGCTAAAACGATCGATTGCATTAATTGGATATTTACTAACTGGCTTATTTAATAAATCTTCGAATAATTCTTCTGGCTTAGAATATCCAGACAAAAATGAATTAAGAGCATCTTGATTTGCAAAACGATCATCAGCCAAATTAGGCACATCAGCCTGCCATAAATAAACTTCATTTAATCCTTTCCAGACAAAATCATTTACTTGCAGATTTGCAGGCGCATCAACATCATCATTATCGTCACATGATTGCAAAGCAAATGCAAGCAGAAATATAAGTAATAAACTCTTTAATATTGTTTTCATATATTTAGGTGTAGTAGTATTCAATCCTTTATTAACGTAAAAATACTACCTTTAGTTTTAACTCTATTATCTTTTCTTAAAAAAAATACAAATTCGTTGTAACAAAAATAATAGTGCCTCGTCTTGACTATATAAGCTTACTTGTAAATACTGATTAATTAACTAAATCACAATAAACGAATAACTTATAACCGACCAAAAACCAACAAATAACCAATTATGAATCAAGTTGCGTTTATAGAATTGATTAATCCTTTTAAAGACAAAGTTTTTCGTCTGGCAAAAAGATTACTTACCAGTACTGAAGAAGCTGAGGACGCCACTCAGGAAGTAATGGTAAAATTATGGAACAAAAAAGAAAATTTAGACGCTTATAATAATATTGAGGCTGTTGCGATGACAATGACCAAAAATTATTGTCTCGATCAGTTAAAATCTAAAAGAGCGGGAAATTTAAAAATAGTTCATAATAACTATACAGATCGTGAACCGCAGCTAGACAAAAAACTGGAAGATTCAAATAGTCTGGAATGGGTTGAAAAAATTATAAATCAGTTGCCCGAGCAACTCCAAATATTAATTCAGCTTCGCGATGTTGAGCAATATGAATTTGATGAAATTGCCAAAATTGTCAACATGAATGAAACGGCTATTAGGGTAGCACTTTCGAGAGCGAGAAAAAAAATAAGAGAATCAATGGTTAATACACACAGTTATGGAATCAGATAAAATAGGAAATATATTAGAAAAATACTTTCAGGGAGAAACTACTATTGCTGAAGAAAAAGAATTAAAAGAATATTTTTCTTCTCCGAATGTTGCGCAGCATTTAGAGCAGTACAAACCAATGTTTGGTTATTTCTCTCAGGTAAAACAACAAAAAACGACGCAAGAGATTCCACTACAAACTAAAAAACGAAACGTGGCGTGGTTATCAATTGCAGCTTCAGCTGTTGTTTTACTAGGAATAGGAACCTTTTATTTTGCAAGTCAAAAAACTACAACTCAGACTGTAGCACAATCAGAATTAGGAACCTATGATAATCCGGAAGAAGCCCTTGCTGCAACGCAAAAAGCTTTGGCTTTATTATCGAACAATGTGAATGTAGGTATTGAAAGTGTACAGTACATTCAGGAATATGAACAATCAAAAGACAAAATTTTTAAACAGTAAATCAATCAAAAAAATAAACAAAATGAAAAATTTCATCATAACATTAGTATTCGCATTCGTTAGTACCGCTTTTTATGCTCAGGGAGCATTTGATAAATTTGACGGTCAGGACGATGTAACCTCAGTAATTGTAAACAAAAAAATGTTCGATTTAATGAGCAAAGTAAAAGTTGACGCTTCTGATAAAGAAATGCAACAATACATCAGTCTGATTAAAAAATTAGACTACTTAAAAGTGTTTACAACAAAAAATCCTAAAATCGAAGCTGATATGAAAGCTTCAGCAGATAAATATGTAAAAACAGCCGGTTTAGAAGAATTAATGAGAATCAATGACGGTGGTAGAAACGTAAAAATATCAGTAAAATCTGGAGCGACAGACTCTCAGGTAAGAGAATTACTGATGTATGTTGACGGTGCTAAAGGTGACGAAACCGTTTTATTATCTTTAACGGGTAATTTTGACATCAACGAAATTTCAGTACTAACAGATAAGATGAAACTTCCTGGTGGTTCTGACTTAAAAAAAGCCACTAAAGGCAAAAAATAATTATGAGACTTAACGTTTTTACCACAGCCCTTTTAGTATTACTAACTTTAATAAGTTGTAATTCTGAACCTTCATTGCAAAAATATTTTGTACAGAATACCGATAACAAAGATTTTATCGCTCTTGATATTTCGCCAAGTATCCTAAACATAGAGAAAACGAAGCTAACTGCAGAACAAACTGAAGCTTTAAAATCATTTGACAAAATGAACATACTGGCGTTCAAAGCGAATGCTACAAATCAGGCGCAATTTGAAACAGAAAGAACTAAAGTTAAAGCTATTTTGAAAGATCCAAAATACCAAAAATTAATGTCTTTTGGCTCAGGTAAAGACGGTGCCTCTATAAGCTACGTTGGCACAGATGAAAACATTGAAGAGTTTGTCGTTTTTGCTAATAGAAAAGAAAATGGTTTTGCGGTAGTTCGTGTTTTAGGAAAAAATATGAATCCAAATAACATCATGACTTTAATGTCGGTTTTGCAAAAGTCAAAAATTGACATGGAACAATTGAAGCCTTTACAGCAATTGATTAATACTAATAAATAATACATCTTACTTTTAATAGAAAAGCTCCAAATAATTGGAGCTTTTTCTATTAAATATTGAAAGATTAAACTTACCAAAATAATAATTGATTTATTCTAAAGTGAATTGAATTTAGCTATATTTGTTATCTAACCAAAAATAATAAATATGGTACAAAAAACATCGAATGCCTTTATTGCGGCATCTTGGATTGCTCTCGGAGCTGGAACACTTGGCTTTATAGTTGGGCTTGCAAGAGCTGAAATGCTGCTAAATGAAAAAGGCTACTATTTTACAGTTTTAATGTTTGGTCTGTTTGCTGTAGTTTCACTACAAAAAAGTGTAAGAGACAGACTTGAAAAGCTTCCAGTTACAGACATATATTATGGAATTTGCTGGTTCGGAACTCTTTTATCAATTGTATTATTGACTGTCGGATTATGGAACGCAACTATTTTACCAAGTGAAAAAGGATTCTATGCTTTTGCATTTTTATTAGCATTATTCGGTGCTATTTCGGTACAAAAAAATACCAGAGATAATATGGCATTTTCTAATGAATAATATCTTAAAATCATAACGACAAAAACTTCCAAATACCAAATAGAAAAAAGCTCCAAAAAATTTGGAGCTTTTTTCTATTTACTATTTTTTGCTGTTTCATATCGCATTTTCAATCCCTCTAAATAGGGAGCTCTTTGCTCTTCTGCTAAAACTATTGATTTTTCAAAATTACTCAAAGCCAACTTTTTCTTGCCACTAAGCTCAAGCATATCGCCATAGGCCAAATAAGTCATTGGAGATTTGGAATATAAAACAGTATTGCTTTTTAAAATACATTCTGCCATTAAAGGATTTTTTTTGATATTTTGAGAACCGAAAAAATTAATATCACCCTCGCTAAACAAACCTAAATCAATTCCTTTTCTAAAAATTTCTGTTATTTGGTGCTCCATTTTTTCAACATTATTTTCTGAAAATGATTGCCCTTGCTGCTTAGCAATAGCCTCTAATTCATCATATAATTTTTTTGATTCTGCTGCTTTTTTATTTCTATAGATTTCTGCAGCCTGAGCAGCTAATTCAACGGTTTTAGAATAGGCATTTTCTGCTAAAGTTTTAATTTCCGGAAGTACACCGATTCCTTCCCAATTTGTCTTTGTTACTGGATTTACCCCGGCTCCAACTGGAATAAAGATTTCTAAATCAGAATTTATTTTAAAAACATCTCCAGGATTTGCCGCTCCTCCGGTAGCTTCTCCCACTAATACAGCCCTTTTTTGGCTTTGCATATTGTAACTAAATTCCTCTGCTCCTGAAAAAGCTTTCGGACCAGTAATTATAAATAAAGGAACATCAATCCTTTTTCTCCCATTTACCTCATGGGTAATAACTTCATCTTTTCGATTTCCTTGCCTAAAATAAAGTGTATTAATCAATAAATTACTTTCCAAAAAATAACTGCATAAGTAATTTACCGTTTTAGGATTACCTCCGCCATTATTCCGTAAATCAATAATTATAGCATCCGTATTTGCCAGAAGAGCCATATAGGCATCAATAGTTTTATTTGTTTCTGCAAGGAAAAAGTCAATGTTTAGATACCCAATATTTCCATCGATTACTTTCACCTCTTTAAAACCGTTAGCCTGTTTTCGGGTATCTGTATATTTTTTCAAATACAATTGGTAATCATCACTTGAATTTTCCTGTTCCTTTACTGGAGCAAAAGCAGGCCAGACACCTAAATGCTTATCACCATTAACTACTCTAATTTCTTTAGTTAAAGCAACTGCAAAAGAATCAAGTAGATCCTGTTTTTTAAATTTCCCTTCCTTTAAACTTTTATTTAAATGACTACCAATTAACTCAGCCTTATCTGGAAAAACATAATGTTCTTGTAGTAATAAATCAATTTTACTGATGGTTTCTTTTTTGAACTTCTCATTTATTTTTTTCTGCCCAAAAACTTCAGCTTTAAAAATAATGACAAATAACAAGAGATGGATAAAAAGTGATTTCATTTTTTTTCTTTAGAAATAATTACAATAAAAATGACGGAGTTAAATTGGTCTTTATCAAATATAGGTAAATATTTCATTATCAAACACAAGTTAAAAAAAGGCATAAAAAAAAGCCCCATTTTCATGGAGCTTTTTTATATCGAGGTTTGAGATTATTTACTCAAATACATTTTTCTTCTTGAGTACAACTCGTAGAATTGATCGTCTTTTAAGTCATCAATAAACAAGATGCTTTCTCCTGTTGATTTCATTTCAGGTCCTAATGCTTTGTTCACATTTTGGAATTTACTGAAAGAGAAAACCGGCTGCTTGATCGCATATCCTTTTAATTGTGGATTAAAGTCGAAATCAGTTACTTTATTGTGTCCTAACATTACTTTTGTTGCATAGTTTACATAAGGCTCACCGTATGCTTTTGCAATAAAGGGAACTGTTCTCGAAGCTCTTGGATTTGCCTCGATAATGTAAACTGTATCATCTTTTATCGCAAACTGAATGTTGATCAAACCAACAGTTTTTAAAGCTCTCGCAATTTTATAGGTATGATCTTTTATTTGTTGCATTACGAATTCTCCTAAGTTAAAAGGAGGCAATGTAGCATTACTATCTCCAGAGTGAACTCCGCAAGGTTCGATATGCTCCATAATTCCGATAATGTAAACATTACCATCAGCATCACAAATTGCATCAGCTTCCGCTTCGATTGCTCCGGCTAAATAATGATCTAAAAGCAATTTATTTCCTGGAATCGTTTTCAATAAATTGATAACATGCTCCTCTAATTCTTTTTTGTTGATTACAATTTTCATTCCCTGACCTCCTAATACATAAGAAGGACGAATCAATAATGGGAAGTCTAAAGTATCTGCAAGGGCAGAAGCTTCGTCAGCTGTTTCAGCAATTCCAAATTGTGGGAAAGGAATATGTAATTCTCTCAATAAGTCAGAGAATCTTCCTCTGTCTTCTGCTAAATCAAGTGCATCAAAACTAGTTCCGATGATTTTTACTCCGTATTTAGATAATTTTTCAGCCAATTTCAAAGCGGTTTGTCCACCTAACTGAACAATAACACCTTCTGGTTTTTCATGCTGAATGATATCGTAGATATGTTCCCAAAAAACTGGTTCGAAGTATAATTTATCTGCTGTATCAAAATCAGTCGAAACTGTTTCCGGGTTACAGTTGATCATGATTGTTTCGTAACCACATTCTTTTGCGGCCAAAACCCCGTGAACACACGAATAATCAAACTCAATTCCTTGTCCAATTCTGTTTGGTCCAGAACCAAGAACTATGATTTTCTTTTTATCTGTCACAATGCTTTCGTTATCTACATAACGCTCACCATTTGCTTTTTCGATTTCAGCTTCGAAAGTTGAGTAGTAATAAGGTGTCTGTGCTTTAAACTCTGCCGCACAAGTATCAACCAGTTTAAACACACGGTTAATATTTTGGTCCATACGTAAAGTGTGAACTTCACTTTCCAGACAATTCATCATGTGTGCAATTTGTCTGTCTGCAAAACCTTTTTGTTTCGCTTCAAGTAAAAGCTCTTTTGGAAGATTCGAAATTTTATAGTTCGAAATTTCTTTCTCTAAAGTATAAAGCTCTTCGTATTGTTTTAAGAACCACATATCAATTTTTGTGATTTCATGAATACGGCTCAACGGAATTCCCATTGCAATCGCATCATAAATTACAAAAACACGATCCCAACTTGCAAAAGTCAGTTTCTCGATAATTTGCTCGTAATTCGTATATCCTTTTCCATCAGCTCCTAAACCATTTCTTTTGATTTCTAATGATTGAGTCGCTTTATGCAAAGCTTCCTGGAACGAACGTCCAATTCCCATTACTTCACCAACAGATTTCATCTGAAGTCCTAAAGTTCTGTCAGCACCTTCAAATTTATCAAAGTTCCAACGTGGTATTTTAACGATTACATAATCAAGAGTCGGTTCAAAAAGAGCCGAAGTTGATTTTGTAATTTGGTTTTGCAATTCATCTAAATTGTATCCTAAAGCCAGTTTAGAAGCAATTTTAGCAATTGGGTAACCAGTCGCTTTTGATGCCAAAGCAGAAGAACGAGACACACGAGGATTAATCTCAATCGCTACGATATCTTCTTTATCATCTGGTGAAACTGCGAATTGTACGTTACAACCTCCAGCAAAATTTCCGATACTACGCATCATCAGGATAGCATAGTCACGTAATTTTTGGAAAGTTGTATCAGATAATGTCATTGCTGGCGCAACCGTAATTGAATCTCCGGTATGAATTCCCATTGGATCCATATTTTCGATTGAACAGATAATCACCACATTATCATTTTTATCTCTTAAAAGTTCCAACTCATATTCTTTCCATCCTAATAAAGCTTTGTCAATTAGGACTTCGTGAATTGGTGACATTTCTAATCCGTAGGTTAGTTTTTCGTCAAACTCTTCTTTGCTGTGAACAAAAGCGGCTCCTGTTCCTCCTAATGTAAAAGAAGGACGAATTACTAACGGAAATCCAAATTCCTGAGCTATTTCTTTTCCTTCAAGGAAAGAAGTAGCTGTTTTTGCAGGTGCAGTAGGAACATTTATTTTTTGAAGCAATTGTTTAAATTGCTCTCTGTCTTCCGTAATATTAATAGCATTTACATCAACACCTATTAATCTTACGCCGAAATCCTGCCAAATTCCTTTTTCATCAGCTTCCAGACATAAATTCAAAGCTGTTTGCCCTCCCATTGTTGGCAAAACCGCATCAATTTGTGGATGCTCCTTCAGAATTTCAATAATCGATTTTGTAGTTAATGGTTTCAAATATACATGATCGGCCATAGTTGGGTCCGTCATAATAGTCGCTGGATTTGAGTTTATCAAGATAACTTCAATTCCTTCTTCACGAATAGAACGTGCAGATTGAGATCCTGCATAATCGAATTCGCAAGCTTGACCAATAACAATAGGACCTGATCCTATTATTAAAACTGATTTTATTGATGTGTCTTTAGGCATTGTATTTGTATTGTGTAGTTATATAAAAGTACTTTAAAAAACATTCGTAGTGTATTCTAAACTAGAACGTTGCAGCTTTTTTTACCGACAAGGTATAAAAAAAGGCGATACTAAAAAAGTAATCGCCTTATGTATGTTTATACAAACATTATTTTTTGTGTCTAGGTTCGCTAGAAACAGTTAATTTATGTCTTCCTTTTGCTCTTCTACGCGCCAGAACTTTTCTTCCATTCGCAGAAGCCATTCTGTCCATAAATCCGTGCTTATTTCTTCTTTTTCTTTTCGATGGTTGAAACGTTCTTTTGCTCATTGCTTTGTATCTTTAAAATGGTATCTAATATCTCTTTTCTGTTTTTGAATATCGTTATTCTAAAACCGAGTGCAAATATACAAAGACTTTTTTTTCTGGCAAGTACTTTAATAAAAATATTTTTAATTCATTTTACTATATTTGCAAGCACAAATATACATCTATTATGTTTAACAAAAATATTAAGCTTATTTTGGCCGGACTTCTTGTAGTTGCTGGCGTTTGGCAATTTACGGAGAGCAATATCGGGAATGGAATCTTCCTTATATTATTGACGGCAATTCCTATTTTTCTTTATTTCAAAAACGAATTTATCCTTTTAGCCTTCTTAAAATTAAGAAAACAAGATTTCGAAGGAGCTAAAAACTGGCTGGCATACATCAAAAATCCGGAATCGGCATTAGTTAGAAAACAACAAGGATATTTTAATTACCTACACGGAATCATGTTATCTCAGACTAATATCAATCAGGCAGAGAAACATTTTAAAAAAGCAATCGAACTTGGTTTATCTATGGATATGGATTTAGCTGTAGCAAAATTAAACCTTGCGGGAGTTGCAATGTCACGCAGAAGAAAATTGGAAGCTACTAATTTACTGAATGAAGCTAAAAAATTAGATAAGCAAGGCATGCTAAAAGAGCAAATCACTATGATGAAAGAGCAAATGAAGAAAATCTAAATTTCTTTAAATTACTATATTTAAAATCCCAAATTCGAAAAGAGTTTGGGATTTTTTATTTTAGATTTCTAAGAGATTTTTTGATTGAGAATTAATTATTGGGATTTATAGAAGCTGATCCCGCTGTTCCTTCCAATCTTTTGTGCCGAACCCCGGCACAAAAGGATTTTCCCTCCCATCGGGGCTAGGGCACTCATTTTCAAAAGAAGATTTATTTTCTTAAGCATTTAAGAATCCTAATCCTCCAATATAATCGAAGGCAAATTCTCATTCAGCCATTTATATTTATTAAGAATCATAACATGAGTCCCTCCTTTTACAACAATACAGCTCTTAATATATTTTATCGGAAAAACATCGTCTTTATCTCCATGAATATGAATTACATTTTCATCTCTCTGATCTCTGTCCCATAAAATCACGTTTTCTACAGCCCACTGCAGGTAATGAAGATCGCGCATCGCCAGAAACTTCTCATACAACTTAATACGCTTATTGATTTTTTCTCCAAAAGAATATTTTGCAAGGTTTTCAATATTCAAAATCAGCTTCATCGGAATCAGCTTGTACGCTTTTGTAGTTTTTCCGATTTTCATTCTTCTTGGGAATTCCGTATTACTTCTAACACTCGAAATAATGATAATTTTCCGAACCTGAATATGTTTCGCCATTTCCTGAACCAGAATTCCACCAAAGGAAACACCAATCAAAACCGGATTTTCATGTTTGATGTTTTTAGTAATTCGCAGTGCATAATCAGATAACGATTCCTTAGGCTTCGGAATTTCCCACTCCAACAGACACATTTCAAATACAGCTTCATCTAATTTAATTCTTTCAAAAATGCTTGAGCTTGCGGCTAAACCAGGCATAAAATATACAGGAATTTTACTCATTTGGCAGAAAAGGAATTTTTAATTACGGTTTTTCAATTTCAAGTTAAATTTACTTTTTTTACTAATATGCACAGCAAATCTTACACCATAATTCGATATTAAAACAAATAAAATTACAAAAGAAGAACCACACCAGCACTTAAAAAAATAATTTCATATTGAAAATCAAATGATTACCTTTGTATGCCAAATAATTCGTCTTTAATCTTCTTTAAAAGAAATTGAAGCGAATTAAAACCCTAATCTATATTAACATTTTTCACCTACTAAAACATGTAAAATTATGGAACCTATTGAAACAATTATGGAAATCAAAGACAACACTTTCGCAAGACAATTTGAGACCATAACCCCTGAAGGACTAATTTCTGTTGAGTATTCGTTTCAGGAAAAGAAAATTTTCCTGACTAAAATCAATACTCCTGAAGGTTTTGAAAATCAGGATTTGATTAACACATTACTCAAAAGCATCATGGAAATTGTCATTGAAAAGAAATTCAAACTAATGCCTATTCATCCAAAAATTGTGCTTTTCATCAAGAAAAACCCAAGGTATAAAGAATTACTACCTCCCGGAATTAGAATTTAATTTTTCGATTTCTCCACAAAATAAAAAAGCACAAGTTAATCCTTGTGCTTTTTCGTTTTCATATAGATTGAAAAATTATTTTTCGATCTCTCTCATAGAATCCATTTTTTTATGCGCCAAGAAACCGGCAACATCTTCAAAATGTTCTTTTACTCTTTTATTTCCAAATTCAAAAACTTTAGTCGCTAATCCGTCAAGGAAATCACGGTCGTGAGAAACCAAAATTAACGTTCCGTCAAAATCACGTAATGCATCTTTAATAATATCCTTAGTCTTCATGTCTAAGTGATTTGAAGGCTCATCCAGAATTAATAAGTTAACTGGCTCCAACAATAATTTAATCATTGCCAAACGCGTTTTCTCTCCACCTGAAAGTACTTTTACTTTCTTGGTAATATCATCACCCTGAAACATAAATGCTCCTAAAATATTTTTGATCTGTGTACGAATATCTCCAACAGCAATTGCATCAATAGTTTCAAAAATCGTAGCATTTTCATCTAACAATGAAGCCTGATTTTGGGCAAAATATCCAATTTGAGAATTATGACCAATATCTACACTTCCTTCATCGATACCAATTTCTTTCATGATCGCTTTGATCATAGTCGATTTTCCTTCACCATTCTTACCTACGAAAGCTACTTTTTGCCCTCTTTCAATAACAATATTGGCATCTTTGAAAACAACGTGATCTCCGTAAGATTTAGATAAATCTTTTACAACCACAGGATATTGTCCTGAACGCGCTGCTGGTGGAAATTTCAATTTTAATGCAGAATTATCCACTTCATCAACCTGAACAATAACTAGCTTTTCAAGCATTTTAACACGAGATTGAACAGCATCCGTTTTAGAGAATGTCCCTTTAAAACGATCAATAAAAGCCCTGTTATCAGCAATCATCTTTTGTTGCTCGTCATATGCTTTTTGTTGATGAACACGACGGTCTTTTCTTAATTCTAAATAATGAGAATATTTCGCTTTATAATCATAAATCCTTCCCATTGTGACTTCAATAGTACGATTTGTAATATTATCTACAAACGCTCTATCGTGTGAAATCACCACAACAGCCTTAGCCTGATTTAATAAAAATTCTTCTAACCACTGAATACTTTCGATATCCATGTGATTGGTTGGCTCATCCAGCAAAATCAAATCCGGTTTTTGTAAAAGGATTTTAGCCAATTCTATACGCATTCTCCATCCTCCTGAAAATTCAGAAGTCTGACGCGTAAAATCTTCACGTTCAAAACCTAAACCAACTAAAATTTTCTCAACTTCAGCTTCGTAATTCACCTCTTCAATTGCATAGAATTTCTCGCTTAAGTCAGAAACTCTTTCGATCAATTTCATGTAAGCATCACTTTCATAATCAGTTCGAACAGTTAATTGCTCGTTGATTTCATCGATTTCGGCTTTCATTTTAAAAATCTCACCAAAAGCTTTTGAAGCTTCTTCCATTACAGTCGAACCATCTTTAGTCAATAAGTGCTGAGGCAAATAAGCTACCACAGCATCTTTTGGAGTCGAAATACTTCCGGTAGAAGGTTTGCTTTGACCTGCAATTATTTTTAAAAGTGTCGATTTTCCCGCACCATTTTTACCCATAAGGGCAATTTTATCATTTTCATTGATAGCAAAAGAAACATCGCTAAATAATGTAGTTCCACCAAACTGAACCGAAATATCGTTAACTGTAATCATTTAGATTTTTAGATTTTAGACTGCTTAGATTATTAAACTTCTTAGCAAGCGTTTTTTTGAAGGTGCAAAGATAGATTTTAATTAGATAATGTGCCAATTCTAAATGTGGCAATTTGTCAATTAGATAATTAGATAATTTCAAGAATTAGAAAATGTGACAATGAGATAATTAGATAATTCCCTAAATCTACAACAAACAAAACCCGACAGGTTTTAAAACCTGTCGGGTTTGCTAAAATTATCTAATTTTCTAATTTTCTAATTGACTAATTATCTAATCAATCCTTTCTCCATTTTTTCGTTTCTTCAAAAATATGCTCCAATATTGCAGATTCTGTTTCGTCGAATTCAATATTTCTGCGCCCCATAACCAATTTTGCTGTTTCAAAAGCTTTTTTGGTTACGTAAGTTGTAAACCCTGCAGCTCCACCCCAGGAAAAACTCGGAACAAAATTGCGAGGAAAACCACTTCCGAAAATATTTGCACTCACTCCTACTACAGTTCCGGTATTGAACATCGTGTTGATTCCGCATTTACTATGATCTCCCATCATCAAACCACAAAACTGAAGCCCGGTTTTAGCAAAACCCTCTGTTTCATAACTCCACAATTTTACTTCTTCGTAATTATTTTTCAGGTTTGAGTTGTTAGTATCTGCCCCAATATTACACCATTCACCTAACACAGAGTCTCCTAAAAAACCTTCATGCCCTTTATTTGAATTTGCAAAAAGAACTGAGTTTTTAACCTCTCCTCCAATACGCGATCCAGGTCCAACAGTTGTCGCTCCATAAACTTTAGCCGACATTTTTACCATGGCATTTTCGCATAAAGCAAATGGGCCGCGAATTACGGTTCCTTCCATAATTTCAGTATTCTTACCTATATATATAGGACCCGTTGAAGCATTAAGCGTTACAAACTCTAATTTTGCTCCTTCCTCAATAAATATATTTTCCGGAGCAATTACATTTACACTTTTTGGAATTGCCTGTGATTTTCTGTCTTCTGTTAAGAAAGCAAAATCAGCACGAATGGCAGCATCATTTTTCGAAAAAATATCCCAGGTATGTTCAACCGTCAAACAATCGCCGTTATATTGAATGATTTCGTACGAATCGAAATCAACTTCTTCCTGATTTTCTGTTGTAAAAAAAGCAATAACATCCTCTCCTTTAAAAATTGCCTGATTTTCTTTTAAATCAGAAACCATTTCAGCAAGAGTATCATTTGGTAAATACGCAGCATTTATCATTACATTTTCTTCCATTTCTACCATCGGAAACTTGACAGATAAATAATCCTCAGTAATAGTTGTTATGGTTGAACCCAAGCGCGCTTCCCATTTTTGACGAATCGTCATAATTCCGATTAAAATATCAGCCACCGGCCTGGTAAAAGTAAAAGGCAATAAAGCATTCCGGACTGGACCGTCAAAAAGAATGTAATTCATATATAAAAAATTTGGTACTTGTTAAAATTTTGATTTGGTTATCGAGGTCAAAGTTACAAATATTTTATTTGTTCGATAAAGCATGTTGACATACAAAAAGACAAATACAATTGTTTTTTTTTCGCCACGAATTCACAAATTATTTAAAACTTAAACATAAAAACTAATTCGTGAATTCGTGGCGAAAATTTATGCGTAATTTAAATACATAAAAAAAGCCTTCCAAATTGGAAGGCTTTTGTATGAATAAAAACAGTTATTAGTTTTTAACGTGTTTTGCATATTTAGTTTTGAACTTGTCAATACGTCCTGCAGTATCGATAAGTTTAGATTTACCAGTATAAAAAGGGTGAGATGTTCTAGAAATCTCCATTTTTACAACTGGATACTCAACTCCGTCAACTTCAATTGTTTCTTTTGTATCTGCAGTAGATTTAGTGATAAAAACTTCGTCATTTGACATGTCTTTAAATGCAACTAATCTGTAATTTTCTGGGTGAATTCCTTTTTTCATCTTTTCTTTTATTTATTGTTTAGAGTATTTTTATTTTGAAGCTTTTCCATGGTTAGAAAAAGGTGTAAACAAAGGCTACTCTTTTTTGTTTAAAAATTTAATTATTTTTGAGTGTGCAAATTTACAATTCTTTTTTAATAAACAAACATTTAGCTCGTTTTTTTTAGTAAAATTCAAAAAGCTTTTTTTATCCCTGATTATATTGGGAATTGCTATATTTGTGGATTAATTTTAAAACATATAGAAATATGATTAATGAAGTTATAAAAAAGAACGGGATTACTTACGGTGTAATGATTGGAATTGCATCTGCTTTAATAACTGCAACTATCTATGCGGTTGATTTAAATTTATTCACAGCATGGTGGATGGGATTATTAGGAATCGCTATTAGTTTAACTATTTCTATCATTTTACTTTCTAAAACAAAAAAAGATTTAAATGGTGTTTTTAGCTTTAAAGAAGCTTTTACCACTTATTTTATTGCTGCAGTAATCGGAATTCTGATTTCGACTTTTTTTAATATTATTCTATTTAATGTTATTGATCCGGGTGCGAAAGACACTTTAAGCGAATTAATGATTAAATATACAGTTGGAATGATGCAAAAATTTGGAACTCCGGCATCAGCCATTAATGAAACTATTGCAAAAATGAAACTAAGCAATCCGTATTCGACTTTAGAATTATTGAAAGGATCTGTTTTTGCAATTGTAATCAGTGCCATTTTTGGTTTAATTTTCGCGGCATTTTTCAAAAGCAAAACTACACAAGAATAAAAAAATAAATGAATTTATCTATACTTATACCGCTTCTAAACGAGGAGGAATCACTTCAAGAACTCTATTCGTGGATTATTAAAGTGATGCAATCTAACAATTACTCTTATGAAATCATTTTTGTAGATGATGGAAGTACGGATGATTCTTGGAATATTATTGAAAGTTTTTCAAACGAAAACCCGAATGTAAAAGGAGTTCGTTTCATGAAGAATTTTGGAAAATCGCAGGCTTTGCATGCTGGTTTCGCCAAAGCAAAAGGTGATGTCATTATTACCATGGATGCCGATTTGCAAGATAGTCCGGACGAGATTCCTGGATTATACGAAATGATTACCAAAGAAAAATTTGATTTGGTTTCAGGCTGGAAAAAGAAACGCTACGATTCTGTGGTAGCAAAAAATCTTCCTTCTAAATTGTTTAACTGGGCGGCCAGAAAAACTTCTGGAGTTGAATTGAATGATTTTAACTGTGGATTAAAAGCATACAAAAATACGGTTGTAAAAAACATCGAAGTATCCGGTGAAATGCACCGATACATCCCGGTTTTAGCAAAAAATGCCGGCTTTAATAAAATTGGCGAAAAAGTTGTAATCCATCAGGCTCGCAAATATGGCGAAACGAAATTCGGGATGGATCGTTTTATTAACGGTTTTCTGGATTTAATTACCATTTGGTTTTTATCAAGATTTGGAAAACGACCGATGCACTTATTTGGTTTATTAGGATCCATTATGTTTATGATTGGATTTTTATTAGCTTTATATCTAGGAATCGATAAATTATTCATTCATAAAACCAGCCGTTTAATTACAGAAAGACCGCATTTTTATTTGTCAATAACATCAATGATAATAGGAACACAATTGTTTTTGGCAGGTTTTCTTGGTGAAATTATTTTACGCACTAAAAGCAACGAAGCACGTTATAAAGTTGCCCGAGAGGTTAATTTTTAACGAAAACGCCTAGCCCTCATGGGAACGGTATCCTTTTGTGTTCGCAGCGGCGAACGCAAAAGATATAGTGGACAGCAGGATCAGCTCCTGAAAATTATTACTATTTAAACATAAAAAAGATACGAATGATGAATATAGCACCTAATATATTGAATGCTGTAAACGAATGGTTGACTCCAACATTTGATAAAGAAACACAAGCGGCAGTTAAAGAATTAATGACAACATCGCCTAAAGAACTTGAAGAGAGTTTCTACAAAAATCTTGAATTTGGAACGGGAGGAATGCGTGGTGTTATGGGCGTTGGAAACAACAGAATTAACAAATATACCCTTGGAAAAAACACTCAGGGTTTGTCTGATTACTTACATGAAGTTTTTCCAAATCAGCCTTTAAAAGTTGTTATCGCTTATGATTGCCGTCATAATAGTAATACCTTGGCTAAAGTTGTAGCTGATGTTTTCTCTGCAAACGGAATCCAGGTTTATTTGTTTTCAGATTTACGACCAACTCCGGAATTATCTTTTGCGCTTAAATATTTAGGCTGCCAATGCGGAATTGTTCTTACAGCTTCACATAATCCACCGGAATACAATGGATACAAAGTATATTGGGAAGATGGTGGACAAATTGTACCTCCGCAAGATACTGCTATTATTAATGTAATTGAAAATTTAGGTTACGACAAAATTAAGTTTGACGCAAACGAAAGCCTAATTAAATATATCGATACTGAAATTGATAAGGCTTTTGTGAAATCTTCTATTGAAAATGCCAGTTTTAATACGCCGGCTGAAGCAAAAGATAATTTACAAATTGTTTTTACTTCATTGCACGGAACTTCAATAAAATCTGTTCCTGACACATTATCTCAGGCAGGTTACAAAAATGTACATATTGTACCGGAACAAGCTATCCCAGATGGCGATTTCCCAACAGTAAAATCACCAAATCCAGAAGAGCCGGAAGCTTTGACTATGGCTTTAGCATTAGCTGATAAAACAAATTCGGATATTGTTGTTGGAACAGATCCTGATTGCGATCGTCTTGGTGTTGCTGTTAGAAATAATGATGGCAAAATGATTTTATTGAATGGAAATCAGACGATGGTTTTAATGACTTCTTTCTTATTGAAACAATGGAAAAAAGCCGGAAAAATTAACGGGAAACAATTCGTTGGTTCTACAATTGTATCCACTCCAATGATAATGGAATTAGCGACAAGTTATGGCGTAGAATGCAAAGTTGGTTTGACCGGTTTTAAATGGATTGCCAAAATGATTAAAGATTTCCCGGAACTTCAATTTATTGGAGGAGGTGAAGAAAGCTTTGGTTTTATGGTAGGTGATGCCGTTAGAGATAAAGACGCTGTTGCTGCTACCCTATTGATTTGTGAAGTTGCTGCTCAGGCAAAAGCTGCTGGAAGCTCTGTTTACAAAGAACTTTTACAACTTTATGTTGAAAATGGTTTTTACAAAGAATATTTGGTTTCATTGACAAAAAAAGGAATGGAAGGATTGGAAGAAATCAATCAGATGATGATTGATTTACGCGAAAACCCTTTGAAAGAAATCAGTGGACAAAGAGTAATTATGGTGGAAGATTACCAATCATCAGTTGCTTTGAATTTATTGACTAATGAAGAATCTGTAATGGATATTCCGAAATCGAATGTATTGATTTATTATACAGAAGACGGTTCTAAAATATGTGCAAGACCAAGTGGTACTGAACCAAAAATCAAATTCTACATTAGTGTAAATGCCGAATTAGAATCAGTTCAGGATTTTGATGCTGCAGAAAAATTTTTAGATCAGAAAATAGAAAATATCATTGCAGGAATGCAATTGAAGTAATAATAATGAGTGACAAACTCTTTATAATCAAATTACAATTGCGCAGACACTGTCTGCACAATTAAGCATATCCAATATATAGAACTCTAATTTACATTTAGAAATAATGTAAATTGGAGTTTTTTTTATAAAAAAAAGCAAAAAGAAATTAAAAATAAACCAATTGGATTAATTTTGTGCAGTAAAAAATTTCCACAACAAATAAAAGTATCAGCACATTTAACCCAGTTACCAGAAAAAAATTATTGCTAGAAAACTGGAAAAAAGCCATTGCTATAGCAGAAAATAACATCAAAAAATAAATGAGTAATTTCAAAAAAATAGTTCCTTTTATATATCCGTATAAAAAATACGCATTCTTAAACATCTTTTTCAATGTTTTGTATGCACTTTTCAGTACACTTTCGTTTGTTGCTTTAATACCGATGCTTCAGGTATTATTTGACCAAAATAAAGAGAGAAAAATAAAACCAGTCTATCAAGGAATTTTAAAACTCCAGCAATATGGTGAGGATTATTTGAGCTATTACATAACTACTACAAAAGGTAATCATGATCCTGGCTACATTTTATCTATAATGGTAGCGATTATAATTTCAATCTTCTTATTAAAAAACTTAGCAGATTACTTAGCCATGTTTTTTATCACTTTTTTGCGAAATGGCGTTTTAAAAGACATGCGAAATGCGATGTATAAAAAAACACTGGAACTTCCTTTGGCATTTTATTCCGAGAAAAGAAAAGGAGATGTTATTTCCAGAATATCTGCTGATGTAAATGAGGTACAAAACTCATTTTTAGCCATATTGGAACTTATTGTAAAAGAACCATTAACTATAGTTTTTACCATAACAACAATGCTAATTATTAGCACTAAGCTAACACTGTTTGTTTTTATTTTTATTCCGGTATCAGGTTATATTATTTCCTTAATTGGAAAACAACTAAAAAAACAATCGACTAAAGCACAGCAGGAACAAGGTACTTTTTTATCTACTATTGAAGAAACTATTGGCGGATTGAAAGTCGTAAAAGGATATAATTCTGAAAACTACTTTAATTCGGTTTTTCAAAATTCAACTGAACGTTTTTTTAATTTATCTAATAGCATTGGTAATCGCCAGAATTTAGCTTCGCCAGCAAGTGAGTTTATGGGAATTACCGTTATTGCTATCTTATTATGGTATGGAGGGCAAATGGTTTTGATCGACAAAACACTGAGTGGCCCTTCCTTTATTGCCTATATGGGATTAGCTTATAACATTCTAACACCTGCAAAAGCAATCTCTAAAGCTTCTTACGGCGTAAAAAGAGGAAACGCCGCTGCTGAACGTGTTCTTGAAATTTTAGATCAGGAAAATCCAATTGTTTCAAAACCTGATGCAATTGAAAAAACAACTTTTGACAGTAATATAAACATTCAGAATATTAATTTTAAGTATGAAAATGAAACGGTTCTAAAAGACTTTTCACTTGAAATTAAAAAAGGACAAACTGTTGCTTTAGTTGGACAATCCGGAAGTGGAAAAAGTACTATTGCAAACTTGCTTACCCGTTTTTATGATGTGAATGACGGAACGATTTCGATTGACGGAATCAACATCAAAGACATGAATTTGCAATCACTGCGTAGTTTAATGGGATTGGTTACGCAAGACAGCATTCTTTTTAATGACACCATCAAAGCTAATATCGCTTTAGGAAAATTAGACGCTACTGATGATGAAATTATTGAATCTTTAAAAATTGCAAATGCTTTTGAATTCGTAAAAGATCTTCCTTTAGGAATTTACACTAATATTGGTGACAGCGGAAACAAACTTTCAGGAGGTCAGAAACAACGTCTATCTATTGCCAGAGCGGTATTAAAAAACCCTCCAATTATGATTTTGGATGAGGCAACTTCTGCACTGGATACGGAAAGCGAAAAATTTGTTCAGGTTGCTTTAGAGAATATGATGCAAAACAGAACTTCGATCGTAATCGCACACCGCCTTTCAACTATTCAAAAAGCAGATGTTATTGTCGTAATGCAAAAAGGAAAAATCGTTGAACAAGGAACTCACGACCAACTAATAGCGCATAATGGCACTTACAACAAATTGGTTACAATGCAATCTTTTGAATCTTAAAGATTAAAAGAACAGCTTATTCACAGAGACACAGATTAAGGAAATATTAAAACTATATTTAATTTCTTTAATCTGTGTTTAATTTTCTAACTTTATGTAGATTATTTAATTTTCTAAAAATGTATCTTAATAATCCGAACATAAAACTTCCTGACGACCCCGATACTATTGTCTGGAAGTACCTTGACCTATCTAAATTTCTTGATTTACTACTTTCGAAAAAGTTATTCATGTCCCGTTCTGATAAATTCGAAGATCAATATGAGGGCACGTTTAGTGAACCTACTTTTGAAGAGATTAAGAAACTAGCCATTGATAATCCCGACTTTTTAAAATATTACAAAACACAGCGCGAACAAGTTGCTATTAGCAGCTGGCATATCAACGAATACGAATCGTTTGCCATGTGGCAGATTTTTACGCAAAACAGTGAAGGTTTAGCGATTCAGTCGACAATTGGAAGATTACAAAAAGCTGTAAAACCAGAAAATAATTTTGATCAGTATATTGGTGAGGTAAATTACATCGATTACAAAAAAGAATACATTCCGTTTGATGATTTATTTTTCCCGTTTTTGTTTAAACGAAAAAGCTTTCAGTATGAGCGCGAAGTCCGCATTATTACCGATACTTCGAAAAGTAAGATTAAGCTAAACGATGGTATTAAAATCAATGTTGACATCAATCAATTGATTGAAAAGATATACATTCATCCAAAATCAGAAAACTGGTATAAAAAACTCGTTATTGAACTGGTAGAACGTCTGGGATTTGGTTTTGAAATAGAAAAATCAGATTTGGAAAGCGATATTTTGATCTAATTAAAACATTATCTATAAACTGGACTGAAGTCCAGCCCTACAAAATTTATTGAGCCTACCGGCTCTTTATCAAAATAAAAAAGCCATTAAAAATTTTACTTTAATGGCTTTTTATAATATTTTCAATCTAAAATCTAAAATCAACAATCTAAGATTCTAGATCGGTTTATAATTTTTAACTTCCCATTTTTTAGACATCAAATCAATATAGTTATAATGCAAGACATCGTTTTTATCGAATTGTCCATTTTGGTTAGTATCTTCAATAGTTCTAAAATAAATGCGATTTTTAGATTCGATCAAATTCCAATCCACTAATTCCTGAAGATCCGGTGAAACTTTAGTAAAATTCTCTCCACTGATATCACTCAAATACAATGTTTTAATGTCGCCTGTGTCTATTTTCCCGTCTTTATTCGTGTCAGAATCCGTTAAAGTGTACACCATAATTTTATTTATAGTATGATCTGCAACTGTTTTCAAATAAGTAGCCGTTAAAATCAACACTGGTTTATCTGATAGAGCACGGATAGAATCTGAGTCTACTCTTTGAAATTTCAGGTTTTGTAAATAACCTGTAATTTCATATTCACCTAAGTTTGAAATCGTAAAACTAACATCATTCACACTAGAAGAACCATAACGTGCTTTTGTTCCTTTTTCAAAAACTCTTAAATCTCCAACCGGATGAATTAAATAATTCGTTCCTTCCATCTGAATAGGCAAGTCAGCCACTTCAATTTGGGTAGAATCGGTTTTCGTTAAAACTTTTGCCTTATTTGAAGCATCATAAATTACTTTCGGTTTCTGAGCATCATCTTTACAACTCACTACTGTTCCGATGATTACTAAGGCGATATATTTTAGATAGTTTTTCATTTACTAAGATTATATTCAATTATCAAATATACTATTTTTGATTGTAATTTTGGTTTTTATTGAATTTTACTAATACAAATATGTTGAGTAATAGAATTCCAAAATATCCTAAAAAAAGAAACCCATATTTTTTATACAATGCTAAATTATACTGAAATTGCCTTTCTTTCTCTTGTTCTAAAAAGTACATTTTGTTAGCTTCACCATATCCACATTCAAAAAGAATTAATTTTGGTAAATTCTTATTTGGCTTACGCTTTGGAAGTATTAAAACAAAAAAATCGTTTTTATATTGTACATATGTAGGTATTTTTTCTATGGTTATAATATCTAAAATTCTAATATAAACTTCGTAATTCATTTTATTTCCTAAATGAATTTTAACCCCATTTATAGTATCATTTTCACGATATAACTTCCTTAAAACATACTGAAGGTTGTGCAACTTTTTACCTTCTGCGATCTCAGAATTATTAAAATTAAATTCCTTATAAACTCTTGTGTGTTGGGAAAGTTGTTTTTCTACAATAGAATCTAATGGATAGTAAACATTCATACTTTTCTCCACTTTAAAAGCATCTGTTTTATAAAAATGATAAAAACAAAATAACGGAATACAAACCAACGAGATCATTCCCGGAACGTAAAAAATTCTTTTTCTTTTTTCACGTTTCTCTATCATAACCTCGCATTAATTTTTACATTAAAAACTCTCGAAGTCATATAATTTGGAATCGCGTATTGGTTTTTAGAATACACATCACGAACCCATGTATTGGTAATTGCGTTTTGATTATTGAAAAGGTTGAAAATTTCAAATCCAACGGATAATTCTTTAAAACCTTTTAACCAATTTGCTTTAGCGGTTTTGGTACTGGCATCAACGAAAACTTTGGCAAAACCTACATCTGCCCTTCTGTAATCGTTTAATCTGTTTTGATACAAATACGGATCTGAATAGGCTGGCGCACCGCCTGGCAGGCCAGTATTGTAAACCAAATTCAGATATAATTTTACACTTGGAATATTCGGCATATAATCCTGAAACAACATGGCAAATTTTAACCGCTGATCTGTTGGTCTGGCAATGTAACCTCTATTTTCGTAGTTCTCTTCGGTTTTCAAATAACCAAAACTAACCCACGATTCGGTTCCCGGAACAAATTCTCCATTCAATCTAAAATCTAAACCTTGTGCATATGCAGTTGCATTGTTATTGGCGATATATCGAATTCGAACATTGTCTATTGAATATACATTTACATCAGAAAGTGATTTATAATAAACTTCCGTCACCCATTTAAAAGGGCGATCCCACATTTTAAAGTTATAATCATTACTCAAAACAATGTGCACTGATTCCTGTGCTTTCACATTTGGATTCACAACTCCGTTTACATCACGCAGCTCTCTATAAAAAGGCGGCTGATAATAAATTCCTCCAGATACCCTGAAAACCATATCCATGTCCCAATCCGGTTTTATAGCAAATTGTGCCCGCGGACTAAAAACAGTCTGATTCTTACCATCAACAGCTGCTCCGGATACATTCCAACTTTGAAAACGCGCTCCAACATGATACCAAACCTGGTTGGAACCAATTGCAGTTTTCTGATTCCATTGCGCATAACCTGCAAATCTGTTTACCGTATTAAAATTTGTTGCACGAACATCCTGATAAGGCAAAAGTGGTCCGGTATACGGCTGATAAGGCTGATTATTTTTGGGCAAAATAACCAAAGGTGGATTTATAGAAAATCCGGCCGAATCAATTACTTCCCACTCCACTACTCTGTCGCGAATAGATTCTCTGGTATATTTTAAACCAAATTCGAGCTGACTGTCATTCTTCCATTCTTTAAATCCTTTAATTTCCGCATTTGCAATTAAAGCATCCAAATCATTACGGGCATGATTCAGTTGAGAACCTATTCCACGTGTAAAATCAATTGCCTCCGGTTCTCCTTCATCCGTAACATTTCCTAAACGATATTGCGCCAAAATATCAAAGTGTTCCTGTTCTTTTGTATGAAATAACGAACCTATCAACTTTAAAGTAAAATCAGGAGTAACTTTATAAGTAGTTTTCAGTGCTCCAAAATAAGTATCATATTGATCTTTTTCCTGTCCTTCATAATAGACATTCAGCTCCATTGGCTGATCTATTGTTCCGAATCTCGTTTCGCGGGTCAAAGGCTGGTACAAATATTTATTCTGAGAAATATTTCCTAAAAAACTCATTTGCCATTTTTTAGAAATCTCATAGGTAATATTCGTTTGAACATCAGCAAAAGTTGGCGTATAATTCGTTTCGGTATCCTGGCTATTTACCAGCAAACTATTGTTGCGATAACGGATTCCGGTTACTGCTGACCATTTTTTATTTTTAGAAACCAAATCAACCGCTGCACTTGCCCCAAGCAAACTGGCTTCAAAAGCAGCTCCAAACTGAGTTGGTTTTCTATAAGTAATATCTAAGACAGACGATAATTTGTCTCCAAATTTAGCTTCAAATCCGCCAGCTGAAAAATCAACATTCTGAACCAAATCAGTATTGGTAAAACTCAATCCTTCCTGCTGACCGGAACGAATTAAAAACGGACGATAAACTTCGACTTCATTTACGTAAACTAAATTTTCATCATAATTACCGCCGCGAACTGCATATTGCGTACTCAATTCATTATTTGAATTTACACCGGGCAAAGTTTTTAGAATATTTTCGATTCCGGCATTTGCTCCGGGAATCTTTTTGATCGTCGCAACATCTATTGTAGTGATTCCCTGAACACGTTTTTTATTTTTGGAAGATACAAACACCTCCCCCATTTGCTCCTCGGAATTATTCATTACGGGATTAAAAACGAAAACTTCATTTGGTTTTAAACTCACCGCAAGACTCATCATTTTTAAAGAAATATGAGTAAAAATCAGTGATACTTTTTTATTGGAAGGAACTTCAATTTCAAAAAAACCATTTGAATCTGATTGCGCAACATTTCCGTGAGCCGCAATATTAACATCTGGAACCGGACGATTTTCCTGATCTAAAATAATACCTTTTACTTGTGCATTCTGAGCAAATGAAACACAGCTGCATAAAAAAAGGAAAACAAATATTAACTTACGATGGCTCAAATGTTGTGGCTTTATTTTTGTTGACTTCTAAAAAAATGAGTTTCAAAGATAGCAGAATTACCCACATTATCAACCACTTCTATTTTTAAATCATTTGCTCCCTCAGCTAATAAAGTATTATCAAATTTGTGCGTTATTTTTCTTGTTTTGTTATCGTATTCAAACAAAACCCAATCTCCGTTTAAATAACCGTTATAAGATTTAATTCCAGACACACTATCACTTATTGTAAACTGAATTGTTTTATCACTGACCGATTTACCTTCAATTGGTTTTGCGATTTTAATAACTGGCGCGATTGTATCGAGTACCAAACCAAATTGTCCCAAAGTTTTAGATTTAGCAATAAAAACATCATTTTTTCTGGCTGTTGCATTATAGCTGCCACCTCTTCCGATAAAAACTTTATCTCGTAATGCTTCTGAATAGGTACTGTCTTTTATTGTAATTGTAAAATTAGAATGAACCGGAACCACATCATCATGGATATAAATTTTATTATTTTTTACATCAAAATTCAGATTGAAATCATCATAAAAAGTTCCTGCCGGAAAAAACACCGACATATTCTCTTTTTCAAAATTATAATCTTTATTGACTTTTATAAAATATTTAGAAGTTTCGGAAACTTCATTAATGATTGGAGCTGCTGCATCAAATTCAATTGGAACTGTAATGGCGCTTAAATTTCCAAAATAATCCGAAACTTCAATACGATATGTTGAAGCTAAATTCGGCTCGACCGGAATAATTCCACGAAGCGAATCCGTTTTTATAATACTTAACGCAAAAGGTGTTTTCATGAAAAGCTTTTGCACGCGCTGTCCTGATTTTTTATATCTGGGATAATCAATCAAAGCATTTATATAACGCATTTCATCAAACGAATACGTATTAAACTTATAATTGTAATTTGGATTTCCGTTAACGAAAGTCGAAACATTAAAAACGCCATTTCTATTTCCGGAAACATTGTCGAAATCAACAGCATTAATTCCGAAACCAATTTTCCCGTTAGCTTTTACTTTACTTGCCAGATAAGTTCCGTCTTTCTGAAGCGCAAGATTTAACAACAAGGGTTGTTTCGATTGATTCACCGTTGTGTTATCCAACGGATAAACATACAAACTTGAAATGGTTGGTTTTTTAGTGTCAGTTATATTTTTATCGTATCCGAAAAAGATTGGATTAATAACAAACTCAGATTTAGTATCTCTAATTTCAAAATGCAGGTGCGGTCCTTCAGAGGAGCCTGTATTACCCGAAAGTGCAATTAACTGTCCTTTTCTAACCGGCAATTCTCCCGGTTTCGGAAACATTTCAATTTCAAAAGCTTTTTCTTTGTAGTGTGTTTTCTGAACATACTCCTGAATGGCTCCAAGTGTAGTTTGCAAATGTCCGTATACAGAAGTATATCCGTTTGGATGTGTGATATAAATACATTTTCCGTTACCAAAAGTCGAAATTTTAATTCTTGACACATACCCTTCTGCAACTGCATAAACATTTAAACCTTCCCTTTGATTGGTTTTTAAATCGAAACCGGCATGAAAATGGTTTGGTCGCAACTCCCCAAAATTCCCCGACAACTGCATTGGAATATCTAATGGCGGATCAAAATAATCTGTAGGATATTGCGTCTGGGCAAAAATAATTTGACAAAATAAAAGGGTAAGTACTGAAAATCTCATAAGGAACATTTTTGCTAAGATAAAAAAATAACAGGCGAAATCCGACGATAATTAAGACAAAAATACAATTGATTGAATTTCATTTATTTGTCTATTTTTAATGCAAAAAAATCGATAAAAAATTGCATTAATAAAAAGGAATACTAACTTTGTATGATTAAGTAATGAATAGGATTTATAATGAGTGTAATTGCCGAAATAATTGATACTCTTGAATATAAAGTCGAAAAGCTTTTTGAAAAATCAAAAGGCCTGGAGAATAACAATCAGGAATTACGATTACAATTAGCCAAAGCTGCGCAAATCATCCAGAAACAATCTGAAGAAATGGAGGCTTTGAAAAAGCAATATGACACACTTAAAATAGCCAATTCGTTGCTCGGCAGCGACAATAACAAGAGAGAGACAAAGCTTAAAATAAATTCATTAATTCGCGAAATTGATTACTGTATAGCGCAATTATCAGATTGAAAAACATGGACGGAAAGCTTAGAATTAAAATATCAATTGCAGACCGCGTTTACCCGTTAACGGTTGAACCCGCTCAGGAAGAAGGACTTAGAAGTGCTTCTAAGAAAATTGATGCTATGATAAAGCAATTCGAAGAAAGTTACGCGGTTCGTGACAAACAAGATGTATTGGCTATGTGTGCATTACAATTTGCATCACAGGTTGAACAAAAACAAATTGACAACGTGATTGATGGCGAAGAAACCATCGAAAGAATTAAAAGATTAAATTCGCTATTAGATCAATATCTCGAAAATTAAACGTTCTTTACAGAAACTAAGATACTGCCTACATTAGTTCACAATTGGTAAACTCAACACTAACAAATTAAAGTGAGTGAATCGTCGCTACTATAGTACGTCCCGATTTTATCGGGAAAACTTGAACAGTGAGTTAGCTCAAAACTTGTCTTTACGAGTTTATTCAAGCAATTAATGTAGGCTTTTTTTATATATAAATTTAAACAAACATGGACATCATAACGATCATTATTTCAGGTATAATAGGTATTGCAGCAGGTTTTGGAATAGCTAAAATTATCGAAAAAAGTAATATTTCAAACCTTATCAAAAACGCGAAAAAAGAAGCTTCATCAATTTTAAAAGACGCCAATTTAGAAGCAGAAAATATCAAAAAAGATAAAATCCTTCAGGCAAAAGAACGTTTTATCGAATTAAAATCAGAGCACGAACAGGTTATTTTAGCAAGAGACAAGAAAGTTGCCGAAGTAGAAAAAAGAGTTCGCGATAAAGAATCACAAATATCAAATGAACTTTCTAAAGCTAAGAAAGTAAACGATGATTTTGAAGCTAAAACAGCCGAATACAACAACAAAATTGAAGTTTTAGATAAAAAACAAGCAGAGGTTGACAAATTACACAAAAGCCAATTACAACAGCTAGAAGTAATTTCAGGGCTTTCTGCTGAGGAAGCAAAAGAACAATTAGTAGAAGGTTTAAAAGCCGAAGCTAAGAGTAAAGCTATGTCTCATATTCAGGACACAATTGAAGAGGCAAAACTTACTGCACAGCAAGAAGCTAAAAAAATTATCATCAACACCATTCAAAGAGTTGGAACAGAAGAGGCAGTAGAAAATTGCGTTTCTGTATTTAACATTGAATCTGATGATGTAAAAGGTAGAATTATTGGTCGTGAAGGACGTAACATTAGAGCTCTTGAAGCTGCAACCGGAGTTGAAATCATTGTTGATGATACACCGGAAGCTATCATCCTTTCTTGTTTTGATCCTGTTCGTAGAGAAATTGCTCGTTTGTCATTGCACAAATTAGTAACAGACGGACGTATTCACCCGGCCAGAATTGAAGAGGTTGTTGCTAAAACAGCTAAACAAATTGATGATGAAATTATTGAAGTAGGTAAACGTACAGTAATCGACTTAGGAATTCACGGATTACACCCTGAATTGATTAAAGTTGTGGGTAGAATGAAATACCGTTCTTCTTACGGACAAAACTTATTACAACACTCAAGAGAAGTTTCTAAACTTTGTGGTATCATGGCAGCCGAATTAGGCTTAAATGTAAAATTAGCTAAAAGAGCTGGTTTACTTCACGATATTGGAAAAGTGCCGGATACTGAAAGTGATTTACCCCATGCTTTATTAGGTATGCAATGGGCAGAAAAATATGGCGAGAAAGAAGAAGTTTGCAACGCGATTGGAGCTCACCACGATGAGATCGAAATGAAATCATTATTGTCTCCGATTATTCAGGTTTGCGATGCTATTTCAGGAGCAAGACCAGGAGCAAGACGCCAGGTTTTAGATTCTTACATACAACGTTTGAAAGATCTTGAAGAAGTTGCTTACGGATTTACAGGTGTGAAAAATGCTTATGCAATTCAGGCTGGTAGAGAACTTCGTGTAATTGTAGAAAGCGAAAAAGTTTCTGATGATAATGCAGCAAACTTATCTTTTGAGATTTCACAAAAAATCCAAACAGAAATGACTTACCCAGGTCAGGTTAAAGTAACAGTAATTAGAGAAACCAGAGCGGTTAATATCGCGAAGTAATCTCCATTCTTTATAAAAACAACAAAGGCTATCTTTTTCAAGATAGCCTTTGTTGTTTTATACCAATTTTCAACTCTTATAGATCGCTGAATACAATTTTAAAACTTGTTCCTACTCCTACTTCACTTTCAACAGAAATAGTTCCTTTCATCGCTTCTATTTGATTTCTGGTAATATACAGACCAATTCCGCGTGCTTCTTCATGCTTATGAAAGGTTTTATACATTCCGAATAAAAGATCGCCATGAACCGCCAAATCAATCCCCAAACCATTATCTGTAATTTTTAATGATTTTTGACCTTCTGGTTCAATCGTAAAATCAAAAACAACAATTGGATCCCGATCCGGATGAGCATATTTTATAGCATTTGTTGTAAAATTCAGTAAAACACTTTCAAGATAAGCAGGATTAAAATTAATCGTTAAATAATTCGGTACATTATTTACAATCGTAACATTCTTCTGTTTGTCATATCCTCTTATCGTGGTAATTGTTTTTTCGATGTACTCGCACAGTTTTAACGGAACAACGGCAATATTAATATTACTCTGTGTTTTTACGATTTGTGTTAAATTCGAAATCGTATCATTCAAATCGTTAGAAACTGTTCTTAAATGCACTAACATTTCACTGACAGTTTGTTTATCAACATCGGCGTCAATAAAGTCTAAAATCGACTTTATATTTCCGGCCTGCGTATTTAGATTATGCGAAACGATATGTGAAAAATTCAACAAACGACTGTTTTGATCGCTGTATAACTTCATCGTTTTTATAATCTCCAACTCCTTTTCTTTTTGCAAAGAGACATCCGTATGCGTTCCTAACACACGCAATGGCTTTCCGTTTTCATCACGCTTAATTACTTTTCCACGATCGAGAATCCATTTGTAATTACCACTTGAAGTCATTACGCGATGATAATTTTCGTAGTAAGGTATTTTATTATCAAAGTGTTCCTGAATATCAGAATAATATTTTGGGAGGTCATCCGGATGGACAATTTTATCCCAGCGCTCCGGATCATCAAAGATGTCTGTTGATTCTAATTCCAGAATTTTAAGTGATAATGAAGAATAAAAAACACTATTGGTCACCATATCCCAATCCCAAATACCAACTGTCGAGGCATCAAGGGCAAACTGAAATCGTTCTTCTGAAATACGCAATTTTTCTTCCTTATCCTTAAGCTCGGTAATATCAGAAACATGCCCAAAAAAGCTAACGCTATCAGCAATAGACTTTTCTGTTTTTGAGGAGATTTTAAACCAGCGTAAACCCTTTTTTGGCAAAGTAGCTCTAAACTCTATTTCCCAGGGCTTTACTTCCCTGCGTGCTTTGACCAAAGACTGAAAAAAAAACTCTCTGTCAGCAGGAAAAATCCTGTCGTATATAAGAAACTTAATATCATTTGTAAACTCTGCCGCAGAAAACTCAAAAATATCATCAGCCGATTTACTTACAAGTGG
Source organism: Flavobacterium sp. KH_001 (assembly GCF_057840745.1). Classification (NCBI taxonomy): domain Bacteria; kingdom Pseudomonadati; phylum Bacteroidota; class Flavobacteriia; order Flavobacteriales; family Flavobacteriaceae; genus Flavobacterium; species Flavobacterium sp. KH_001. The sequence goes on from NZ_CM174520.1 coordinate 164,043, forward strand.
GAAAGTATAATTATTGTCTCGGTCTATTACAAACTGAAAAAGCAAATCGGGCATTTCAGCTAATAATTTTTTATAAAAATTATTAATCTCTAAGCAATCATCATTTTCATATAAATCAAAAACCATATAGTACCTTTTATGTAAAATTGACTGATTAAAACCAAAAAAATGCAGTTCGTCGATTTTATCTGCATTTAATAGAATTTATCATACAATATATTAATTTTTGAGATAAAAACAGAGTCTCTTGGAAAAAAAGTTATTTCCGTGGATGAAAAGAATGCATTACTTCTTTTAAAAAACTTCTGTCCAAATGCACATAAATTTCAGTAGTTGTTATTGATTCATGACCAAGCATTAATTGAATTGATCTTAGATCGGCACCATTTTCCAGAAGATGCGTTGCAAAAGAATGACGAAGTGTATGGGGACTGATATTTTTTTTAAGACCAATCTTTACAGCTAAATCTTTTATTATAGTAAAAATCATTGCCCGCGTTAACTGATTTCCTCTTCTGTTCAAAAACAAGGTATCTTCACAGTCTTTTTTAATAGTTAAGTTACCTCTGACTTCATTCTGATAAATCTGGATATATTTCTGCGTCAATTTTCCGATTGGTACAAAACGTTCTTTATTTCCTTTTCCGGTAATTTTTATAAAACCTTCATCAAAAAATAAATCAGAAATTTTGAGAGAAACGAGTTCTGAAACCCGAAGTCCACAACCGTATAAAGTTTCCAGCATCGCCCGATTTCGTTCGCCCTCATTGGAACTTAAATCGATTGCTCCTATAAGAGCGTCAATTTCCTGAACCGCTAAAGTGTCCGGTAATTTACGACCTGTTTTTGGTGTTTCAATTAATTCTAAAGGATTATCGTTTCTATAATCTTCAAAAACTAAATAGTTGAAAAAGCTTTTTAATCCTGAAATAATACGCGCCTGAGAACGCGGATTCAATTCCTTAGAAACATGATAGATAAACTGCTGAATGGTTTCATCTGTAATTTTTAATGGCGAAACCTCCATTTTATTTCCATCTAAAAAAAGACAAAGTCGTTCAATATCAAAACCATAATTTTCGATGGTATTTTTAGACAAACCTCTTTCGATTCGCAAATACGATTGATAATCTTTTATATATCTGTTCCAGCTCATATTTACAAAGTAAGTGATTTTTAGGCATAAAAAAACCTTCCCGGGTCAGGAAGGTTTTTTTATATCTTTTAATACTTCTTTAGAATTTATATCCTAAAGTCAAGGCTAAAACTCTATTTTTTGGGCTATCAAAATATTCATCTGCATCATCAACATCATAATCTGCAATATTAGACAAACCAACGGTATAACGAAGATTTACAGAAACATTGTCTGTAAAATTGTAACCAGCTCCAAAATTGAATCCAGTGTCTACTGATTTAAAATCATCTTTCACATCATGACCTTCTTCTTTAGCTGATACTAAAAATCCTAATTGTGGTCCAGCTTCAACAGTAAATTGTTTTGTAATATAGAACTTAGCTAAAACAGGAACATTTATATAATTTAATTTGTCATCAAAATCACCAATTGGAGTATCAAAACTAGCGCCTTGTGTAGAAAACAAAATCTCTGGCTGAATAGCCAATCTTTCAATAATTTTAATCTCAGCGAAACCTCCAAGTTGAAAACCTACTAAAGAACTAGCATCCCAGTAATCACTTCCGGCAGATACCGTTGTTATATTAAGACCTCCTTTTATTCCAAACCTTGTTTGTTGAGCATTTGTAAATCCAAACGCCATTACTGCAATAGCAACTAAAAAAATTCTTTTCATTTTTTATTTGATTTTGGGTTAAAATTAATAGGTCAAATATAGAAATATACTTAATAAAAAATAATTTGTTTTTTTACAATAATGTTATAACGATAAAAAAATTATCCCTATACACAAAAAATGAAATAAACACGTAAACAAAAAAACCTTCCAAAATTTGGAAGGTTTTGATTATTTTAATCTTATTAATTAGAATTTATATCCTACAGATACTGAGAATACACTATTGTTCATTTTAAAATCATCACTATCTTCAGTATCAGCAACATTTGATAATCCTACATTGTAGCGAACTCCTGCAAAAAAGTTTTCTGTAAAATCATATCCTGCACCAAAATTAACTCCAAAATCAACAGAGTTTAAAAAATCCTTAGCATCTTCTCCTTCTTCTTTCGCAGATAATAAAAATCCTACTTGTGGCCCAGCTTCAATACTAAGTTTATCAATTACATAATATTTTGCCATAACTGGAACATTCAAATAAGAGATCTTTAATTCATCATCAAAACCGTCTTCACTAAAATCTGATCCTTGTGCAGAATATAAAATCTCTGGTTGAATTGCAAATTTATCTGATAATTTAATTTCAGCTAAACCTCCAACATGAAATCCTGTTAGAGAAGATCCATCAGCATCTCCACCAAGATTAGCAAAGTTAACACCAGCTTTTACTCCAAATTTAACTTCTTGAGCATTTGAAAAAGCAAATGCCATTACTGCAACAGCAGCCATAATAATTTTTTTCATTTTATTTTTTTGGTAATAATTAATTATTAAAAAATACGTACGTAAATTATTTAAGAAAAATAAACATATGCTTAAAAAACTATCCAGATTTATAAGATTTTGGCTATTTTCTTCTTTTTATTATTAGAATTTATACCCAACAGATAATGAGAAAACCCCATTATGAAGTTTTGAATCATCACCTGGTTCTGTTTTTGCAATGTTAGCAAGTCCTAAATTATATCTTGCATTAGCTGAAAAATGTTCAGTAAAATCATATCCTGCTCCTAAGTTTAAACCAAAATCAATTGATTCAAATGAATCTTTAACATCTTGCTCATCTGAACCACTAAAGCCCTGAACTGTAGTTTTCGTTTTTGCAGAAGTTAAAAACCCTATTTGAGGACCTGCTTCAATATTAAATTTTTCAACAATATAATATTTAAACATTACAGGTATATTGATGTACGAAAGATTAAATTGCACATCAGCAGTATAAAAATTACCTTCCAATTCTACTCCAAAATTGTCTACTTTTGCTCCTTGAGTAGAATACAAAAGCTCTGGTTGTATTGCCAGCTGATCAGACAATTTGATTTCTACAAATCCACCGACATTAAATCCAACTCTTGATTTAAAATCTATACCTTCAGTGTCTCCAGAAAAATTTGAAAGATTTAAACCTCCTTTTACTCCAAATTTAACTTCTTGAGCATTTGAAAAAGCAAACGCCATTACTGCAGCAGCAGTCATAATAATTTTTTTCATTTTGTTTTTTTGGTTATAATTAAACGGTCAAATATAAAATTATACTTATTAAAAAAACGTTTGTATTTTAACAAATAAAACAGTAATTAGAGCCAAAATCTTACGAGACAAACAACACCTTAGAGACGTTAATAATACAGGAAAAGATCAAATAACAACTTTTTTCAAATTGAGAAAAACACCAAAATCATACTTAATTATAACTCAAAAAAAGTTGTTCTTTTTCATTTCCTGTTTACTGTAGTAAATTTAAGACTAAAAAATCAGCAGAGAAATCTTAAATGAATTTACGGAAAATGAAATCTAATTCTTATTAAAGAAAATTTTAACTAATTTCTAATACATAAGAATAACACTCTTAAAAAGAGCCAATTATCTAGTCTTTTTGAAAAATTATCCGAATTTTATTAATTATTTAATGCAAAACACAAAACAATAAAATCATAATTCTGTAGTTTTGGTCTATATATAACATTTAAAAAAAATACCAATTTTTAAAAACAATTTTATGAAAAAGATAATTTTAGCAGCTGTGCTGTTCATCGCAACATCAGCTACAATACAAGCCCAATTATTAAAACTTGGAGTAAAAGCAGGGGTTAACTTTGCAAACCAAACTGGAGATTTCCCAGATCAAATTGACAAAGAAGGTATCACTAGCTACCATGCTGGTTTAGTTGCTGAAATAAAAATATTAGAGAAATTTTCTATCCAACCAGAGCTTTTATATTCTACTACAGGTGCATCGTATAAATTTAGTGATGTAAGTGAAGATGTTAAAAACGAACTAGGATATATCGCTATCCCGGTTATGGCTAAGTTTTATTTAAGTAAAACTTTTAGCTTGGAAGTTGGTCCACAAGCTTCTTTCTTAGTAAGTGAAAGAAATGATTTTGATGTTAAAAATGGTGAAACTTTTGAATTTGGTGTAAATGCCGGATTAGGAGTTAAACTTACTGAGAACTTCTTTTTACAAGGACGTTACGGTTTAGGATTAACAGAGGCGTCTGAAAATGCTGATATTAAAAACTCTGTATTTCAAATTTCAGCTGGATTCATGTTCTAAAAAGAATATCACATAGTTTTATAAAAACCGTTCTATTAATTGGAACGGTTTTTTTATTTTTACATCCTTGTGAAATGTATTCCGTGAAATCTAAAATGGAATTAATCACACTAATAAAATTTAAATTACTTATGAAAATTTGCATTATCAACGGACCCAATTTGAATCTTTTAGGAAAAAGAGAACCTGAAGTTTACGGAAGTCAAACTTTTGAAGATTACTTTGAAACGTTGAAACAAAAATTTCCAAACGTTGAACTTTCGTATTATCAAAGTAATATCGAAGGTGAATTGATTGGAAAAATTCAGGAAGTGGGTTTTAGTTTTGATGGAATCATTTTGAATGCCGGTGCTTACACCCACACTTCTATTGGCATAGGAGATGCTATGAAAGCCATTACAACTCCGGTAATTGAAGTTCATATTTCGAATACTTATGCGCGTGAAAGTTTCAGACATCAGTCGTATTTATCCGGAAATGCAAAAGGTGTTATTTTAGGTTTTGGATTAAAAAGCTACGAATTAGCAATTCAGTCTTTTTTGTAAATAAGTATCATTTTTGTAAGCGAATGTCATCCTGAGCGAAGTCGAAGGCTAATAGAAATGAGAAGGCTTCGACTCTGCTCAGCTTGACAAACAATTTAACAAATTATTAATAAGCTCGTTTTTAAGTTATTCTATTTTTGTGAGAGAAAAAACTTTCATGAGAAACTATACTTTACTTGCCTTTTTATTCTTTTCGATTACCAACTTTGCTCAAATCAAAGGAACTATAACAGATGACAAAGGAAACCCTTTGCCTTTTGTATCTGTTCTTGAAGAAAACACATATACGAGCACAACTTCAAACGAGCAGGGAAAATACCAACTGAACGTAAAAGAAGTTGGCAAAAATAAAATCACGTTTCAGTATTTAGGTTTTAAAACCCAAAAATCAACTGTTTCTGCAGATTCAAAAACAGCTACCTTAAACATCATAATGCAGGAAGAAAGCTTTGCATTAAATGAAGTTGTCATTGATCCTAAAAATAATCCTGCGAATGCAATTATAAGAAGTGCAATTGCAAACAAAAAAGACAATTCTGAAAAAACAGCACGTTATACCGCTGATTTTTATTCAAAGGGAATGTTTAAGATAAAAGATCTTCCTAAGAAGATTATGGGTATGAAAGTAGATATTGGCGACGAAATGGCGTCAAATTTAGACTCAACGGGAACAGGAATTTTATATTTATCAGAAACAATCTCCAAGATTTCCTTTGAAAAACCCGGCAAACTAAAAGAGAAAATCATTGCTTCTAAAATCTCAGGAAACAATAAAGGCTACAGCTATAATACAGCTTCATTATCAACTTATGACTTTTATGACAATACTTTAGACTTTGATGTGAAACTTATCTCTCCTATTGCAGATAATGCTTTCAGTTATTACAAATACAAATTAGAAGGAACTTTCTTCGATGACAACAATCAGCAAATTAACAAGATTAAAGTAACTCCAAAACGCGATAAAGAACCGGTTTTTGAAGGCTACATTTATATTGTCGACGACAGTTTTGCTATTTATGCTATCGATTTAGATATCAAAGGTTACCGAATGAAAAATGAATTTACTGAAATTATGACTTTAAAACAGAGTTTTAGTTACAATTCAAAGAACAAAATCTGGTCTAAAAATGCACAGACACTTTCTTTTAATGCAGGTGCTTTTGGAGTTAAATTCTCAGGAAAATTCAATTATGTTTATTCGAATTACGAGTTTCCTGCTTCTTTTGAAAAGAAAACTTTTGGAAATGAAATTGTAGCCTTTGAAGCGAACGCCAATAAAAAAGACGACGCTTTTTGGAATGAAATCCGACCAATTCCTTTAACTCTTGAGGAAAGCAGCGATTATACTAAAAAAGACAGTTTACAAACCATTAAAAAATCTCAAAAATACACAGATTCAGTTGATGCTAAAAACAATAAGTTTAAAGTATTTGATGTCATAATGGGTTATGAATATAAGAATACTTTTAAGAAACACTCCTTTGAATATAAAGGTCTGCTAAACCTTTCGTCTTTAAGTTTTAATACCGTACAAGGTTTTAATCTGGACTCTGGTTTCTCCTTTAGAAAATGGAATGAAGAAAAAGGAAAAAACACTTCTATAAATACTACTTTTAACTATGGTTTTTCAGATGAACGTTTCCGTGTTACAGCAGATTTCACCCATCGCTTCAACAATATTAATTACGCTACAATCTGGGCTTCCGGAGGAACAAAAACAGCTCAATTTAATGGCGCCGAACCTATAACTAAATTTGTCAATTCTATTAGTTCATTGTTCTTTAAGGACAATTATATGAAATTGTATAATTTAGAATTTGCCCAAATCAACTATGCTCAGGATGTTGCAAACGGAATTAATTTAAATGCTAAAGTAGCCTATGAGCAGAGAAAACCTCTTTTTAATACCACAGATTATTCCTTCTTTAAGAAAGATGATATTTATTCGTCTAACAACCCTTTAGCACCAGACGATTTTACAACTTCCGCCTTTGATCAGCATCACTTATTTAAAACGGCTTTGACTGCGAGAATTAACTTCGGAAACAAATATATCTCAAGACCAGACGGAAGATATAATATTAAAAACGAGAAATATCCAACTGTATTTTTGATTTTTGAAAATGCTTTTGCTGCCAGCGAGAAAAAATATGAATTTGAAAGACTTGGTGCGGCTGTTCAATACGACCTATCCTTAGGAAATAAAGGCCTTCTGGGAATGAATTTCAAAGCCGGAAAGTTCTTTAATGCCAAAAATATTTCTTTCATAGATTACAGACATTTCAACGGAAACCAAACACACATTGGAACAAGTGATCGCTATTTGAATGTTTTTAATATGATGCCCTATTATGCCAATAGCACAAACGATAGTTATATTGAAATACATTCAGAATATAACGATACCGGTTTTATTATGAATAAAATTCCGTTATTAAATCTTTTGAAATCTACAATGAATATTGGTTTTCATTCACTGGCCATTCCGGACAGAAAACCGTATTCTGAATTCACAGTTGGTTTAGACAATTTAGGCTTCGGAAAATTTAAGCTATTTAGAGTTGATTATGTTCACTCTTACCAAGGCGGAATCCAGCAAAACGGGGTTGTTTTTGGGTTGAAGATTTTGAATGTCCTTGATTAGATTAAAGACAATCTTGTCACTTCGACGAAGGAGAAGTCACATAAAGAAGTTCACACAAAGTAACTTCTGCATATGCTTTGTTTAAAGTGACAAAAAACTATAAAAACATTAAAAATTATGTTTAATCCACAAGAAGGATTTCATTCCTATTATGTGTACATTTTAACCAATAAATATCGTTCTACTTTTTATATCGGCGTAACTAACAATTTAAAATTAAGATTACAACAACATAAAGACAATTTAGGAAATGGAAACAAAACTTTCGCTTCAAAATACAGTATAGAATTTCTAGTTTATTATGAAAAATTTGTTTGGATCCAAGAAGCAATTGCTCGAGAAAAAGAATTAAAAAAATGGAGAAGAGAAAAGAAAATAGAATTAATACAAAGTTTCAATTCAGGCATGGAATTTCTTAATTATCATTTCGAATAAACCATCAAATTGTCAATTTTGTCATTCGAAAGAGAAATTACGTGACGTGATCTACTTTATGTGACTTCTCCTTCGTCGAAGTGACAAACTTTATCTATAAAAAAATCCGCTTACTCTTTAAAAAAAGAATAAACGGATTTTTTTCTAGATTCAAAACCTTAGCACCTTTGAACCTTTGCCCCTTTGACCTCAGAATCAATGATAATCATCTGGTTCAATGTGAATCAGAACATTACCCAATTGAGGTATTTTTTCTTTTAAAGTGTCTTGTAGTTTATGCGATAAATCATGTCCTTCTTTCACTGAAATTTGTGCCGATACTATTGCATGAAGATCAACATGATATTTCATTCCCGCTTTTCGGATAAAACATTTTTCTGTTCCTAATATACCTTGGACTGTCAAAGATTTTAGTCTAATTTCTTCAACCAAATCATCATTAAGGTTTTCGTCCATGATCTCGCCAAGCGCTGGTCTAAAAATTTTATAGCTGTTGTATAAGATAAAAAAAGCAGCAAAAAGTGCCGCCCAATCATCTGCTGATTCGTAACCTTTTCCCATTATAAGCGCAACAGAAATTCCGATAAACGCCGCTACTGAAGTAATAGCATCACTTCGATGGTGCCAGGCATCGGCGGCAAGAGAAGAACTATTAGTTTCTTTACTCCGTCTCATTACTAAACGAAACGAATATTCTTTCCAGATAATTATTGCTCCTAAAACATATAATGTCCACGATTTTGGCAAATCATGCGAAGTCTGAATATTAGAAATACTTTCGTACCCAATAATCGTTGCTGACGTAATTAAAAACCCAACAACCAAAAAAGTAATTAATGGTTCTGCACGTCCATGTCCATAAGGATGATTTTCATCTGGCGGTTTATTTGAATACTTGATTCCAAATAAAACCAAAAAAGACGAAAATATATCTGCAGTTGATTCTATTGCATCTGCAATTAAGGCATATGAATTGCCAAAAAAACCTGCCAAACCTTTTATCAAGGCCAAGCAGGTGTTTCCAACTATACTAAATATAGTAGCTTTTACAGCTTTTTGTTCATCTGTCATTTAGACTATTTTTTTTCGCCACGAAGTCACGAATTATAGCAAATCTCAATCTTCCTTTAATTCGTGATTTCGGGCAAATATTTTTTTACGCTCTCACGATTTTTGCTCCAATTGCTCTTAAACGCTCGTCGATACGCTCGTATCCACGGTCAATTTGTTCGATATTTTGAATTGTACTTGTTCCTTTTGCTGAAAGAGCCGCAATTAATAATGAGATTCCCGCACGAATATCAGGAGATGACATTGTTGTTGCTTTTAATTGAGATTCGAAATTATGTCCCATAACCACCGCTCTGTGCGGATCGCATAACATAATTTTTGCTCCCATATCGATTAATTTATCCACGAAAAACAAACGACTTTCAAACATTTTTTGATGAATTAAAACATCTCCTTTAGCTTGTGTAGCAACAACCAAAACGATACTTAATAAGTCAGGAGTAAACCCTGGCCATGGTGCATCAGCAATAGTTAAAATAGAACCGTCGATATCTGTTTTTACTTCGTACCCATCTGTGTGAGCAGGAATGTAAATATCATCATTACGTTTTTCAATTGTAATTCCTAATTTTCTGAATGTATTTGGAATCAAACCTAAGTTTTCCCAGCTTACATTTTTGATCGTGATTTCACTTTTTGTCATAGCCGCAAGACCAATCCATGAACCGATCTCGATCATATCAGGTAAGATTCTGTGCTCACATCCTCCAAGGCTTTCAACACCTTCGATAGTCAATAAGTTTGAACCAACTCCTGTGATTTTAGCTCCCATCGAATTCAGCATTTTACACAATTGTTGTAGGTAAGGCTCACACGCAGCATTGTAAACTGTAGTTTGTCCTTTTGCTAAAACAGCAGCCATCACGATGTTTGCAGTTCCTGTTACAGAAGCTTCATCAAGCAACATATCTGTTCCTTTCAACCCTTCTGCCGGAGACTCTACACCATAAAAGTGATCTTCTCTGTTATATCTGAATTTTGCTCCAAGGTTAATAAAACCTTCAAAGTGTGTATCTAATCTACGACGACCAATTTTATCTCCACCCGGTTTTGGAATATATCCTTTTCCGAAACGAGCCAAAAGCGGTCCAACAATCATAATAGAACCACGAAGCGCTCCACCTTCTTTTTTGAAAGCTTCTGTTTCTAAATATCCAACATTAACCTCATCCGCCTGAAACGTAATCGAACCCGGTTCATTGCGTTGAATTTTCACTCCTAAATTACCCAACAAAGTGATTAATTTATTGATGTCAATAATATCGGGAATATTATTAATTCTTACTTTATCCCCCGTTAGAAGCACGGCACATAAAATTTGTAATGCCTCATTTTTTGCTCCTTGCGGAGTGATTTCTCCTTTTAAAGGAATTCCTCCTTCGATTTTAAAAATTCCCATAGATCTTGTTTAGGTTCTAAGGTTCTGAGATTCTGAGGTTCTAAACTAGTCTTAGCTTCTTAGCTCCTTAGCATCTTAGCACCTTTTTTTATTTCTGATTATTGTTTTTCTGAAAAGGTTTTGGTTTCCCAGGTCCTTTATTATTTTTGTTGCTTTGGATTTTTGGCTGACCAGGAGGCGTAATTTTGTTTGACATACGTTTGTTCGTACGCAATAAATCAGTTGTGTTTAAAAGTTCTTCTGTACTTTGCAACAAATTGATTTTTCCTCCTGACAATTCAAACAAATGCTCAAAAATCACATCATCTTTTACTGTGTCTTTGTTCCAGCTTAAATAAGATTTTTTCATATGATTAGCGATCACTAATACCAATGCATTTTTCATTTCGCCTTCCTCCCATTTATTGGCAACATCAATCATATATTTGATATTGTTACCATAAAATCTGTATTTCGGAAAGTTTTGCGGGTATTGTAAAACATCTGGTTTTAACTGCAATACATCGCGAGACGGAATTGGGTATGGCGATTCTACATCTAATTTAAAATCAGACATAATAAAAAGCTGATCCCACAATTTATGTTGAAAATCGGGCACATCACGCAAATGCGGATTCAAACTTCCCATTACCTGAATGATGTATTTCGCGGCTTTATTGCGCGTTTCAGCATCTTCAATAATAGTAGCCTGATCGATCAGTTTTTGCAAATGACGACCGTATTCAGGAATAAGTAAACGCTGTCTTTCAGAATTGTATTCTAAATTAAAAACAACGTCATTCGCGACTTCTTTTTTATATTTTTCGACCATAAGTTATAATGAAACTATACCTTCTATTGTAGATACTTCTTTGTATTTGCCAATCACATCGTCAGAGCTGTTCATCGTAACATCTACAGAAACACTGGTAAATTTACCGGTTTTAGATTTTGTTGTTTTGATAACCGCGCCCATACTGTCAAAAGCTTTTTCAACTCGCTCAACATTATCGGCTACTGAAGGCACAATGAATTTGTACAAATATTCAGCAGGCCAGGTGTTTGCGTTATCCAGTTCTACCTTTAATCTTTCGTAAAATTCGGCGGTGTTTTTTTCTTTATCGTTCTCCATTCGTAATTAAAAATAAACGCAAATATACGGTTTTGATTTCAGATTTTTTAGATTTTTTTCTTTGAAAAAAGGCTCAAAGATACAAAGATGTAAAGGTGCAGAGAAAAAAGCTTTGCGACATTATTTCATTGTGAAATTTCCTCTTATATTTGAAAAACTTTGCTACGAAAATCTCTCGTAATCCCGATGGCTATCGGGATTGCGAGATTCTAAACCACAATACCATGAAAAAAATCCTTTTACTTTTTATCGCACTCACAATCAACTCGATGAAAGCACAGGAAATCAAAACAATGACTTATTTCCAAAACGATACTATCAAACTGGATTTAGATTTGTATTTGCCAGAGAAAAAATCAAATGAAAAAATTCCGTTAGTGATTTTTGCTTTTGGTGGTGGATTTTCTGGTGGTGAACGTACGAGCGAGAAAGAATTTGGAATGTTTATGGCGAAAAACGGTTATGCGGTTGCCAGTATTTCATACAGTTTATATATGAAAGAAAAAGATTTTGGATGCAAAGGAACTTTGACCGAAAAAATAAAAGCAATCCAAATTGGTGTGAGCGATATGTGGCAGGCGACTTCGTTTTTGATTGAAAATGCTAATAAGTACAATCTTGACGCTTCAAAAATTTTTATTTCCGGAATTAGTGCAGGTGCTGAAATTGGTTTTCATGCATCGTTTTGGGATTACAAACTGATGAATCTCTATAAAAGTAATTTACCGGAAAACTTTAAATATACCGGATTCATAGGAGGTTCTGGAGCAATTCAGGATATCAATTTGATTACAAAAGAAAAAGCAATGCCGATGTTATTGGCTCATGGAAATAATGACCAAACTGTTCCGTATGCCGCAGGCTCACATCGCTCCTGCCCGACCAATGCTTCGGGTTGGTTGATTCTATTTGGGTCATATGCCGTTTACAATCATATGATTGATCTACATAAAGATATTGAACTGATTACCTTTTGTGGTGGCGGACATGAATTCTCCGGTTATCTTTTTCATGATGGAAAACAATATGTTTTGGATTTTGTGAATGATGTTTTAAAAGGTAAGAAGTTTGAATCGCATTTGATTGTTCCTTCTAAGAAGAAAGGTGCTGATTCTGGGAAGTATTTGTTTTGTGAGTAAATTAATAGAATAGGTTTATGAAAGTAAAAATCTTATTATCAATAGTTATTTTAGCATTGTGCATTCAATGCAAAGGAGGTAAATCCGAAAAAAACACACCGAAAACAGAAAAAATATCAGCTGTAAACAACTACAATTTTTTTGGAAATAAAAGTTTAAAATTCCAATTTTTCTCTGATAGCTCTTACGTTTTTACAATTAGAGAAAAAGGTCAAAATCACGAAAAATTGGAAAAATTCAATGATTTTTGTTATTCAAAAAATGATACAATTTATTTTAGTCGAACAAGATTCCGTTATAATGGCAGTGAAAAGGCAGTAATTAAAAATAACTTTATTGAATTTATTGACGGCGATTTTCCGCTAAAAATTGAAATTAAAAAAAACCTGCTTCAAACCAAAAACAAATTAAATCTTGAAAAATATAATGATTATGCGTTTTTTTCTTTTGAAGAAAAATTCCATGAAAGATATTTTAGTTTCAAACCAAACACTATAAAACCATCAGATTTAAATCAAAAGGAATTACTTGAAATTGATCAAATTTTAAAAAAGTGTTTTTCTGATAACGCCTCAGAACTGAGAAAATTCGACAAATATGTAAATCAATGTATTGTTATAATAAACGAAAAACAAGAAAAGGAAGTTTTGATAAATAGTTACTGCAAGGATTCATACAATGAAAAAGATTTTAAATATTCCTTAATTCAAATGGATGACGGCGGAAATTGTAATATAAGTTTGAAAATAAATTTAACAAAGCACAATTATTCAGATCTGAATATTGCGGGTCGTGCATAAAACATTTAATTATATTATTCTTCGATTGCTTTAAACTGGACTAAAGTCCAGCCCTACAATATTTTTAGAACCTTCGGCTCTTTTTTGTTAGTTCCAGAGGAACAATTTATTTTGTAGAGCTGGACTTCAGTCCAGTCTAATAATATTTTAGAGATTTGTTTTTTCTATTGCAGTCTTTTAAATACCTACAAGGTTTTGAAAACCTTGCAGGAGCGCGCAATATTGTAAATCTTCCCAAAAATAAAATCATATTTCCTAGCTAGCCCTGATTGAGGCGATATCCTTTTATGGCGGGGTTCGCCATAAAAGATATAGCCGAAAGCAGGAACCCATGTCTCCAAAATTGCGAAATCATTCGCTTCAGGCAAAATAATCTTTTTAAATACCAATAAGTTTAGGTAAATTTGCGCTTTATTTTAAGAAAGTGCAAAAAGAAATCATAGTTCTAATTGGTGGCCCGGGAACGGGAAAATCTACTCTGATCAACGAATTGGTAGCTCGTGGCTACTGCTGTTATCCTGAAATTTCAAGACAAGTTACGCTAGAAGCGCAACAACGCGGAATCGAACAATTGTTCCTTGAACAACCTTTATTGTTTAGCGAAATGTTGTTGGAAGGCAGAATTAAACAATTCGAAAATGCCCTTGAAGAACCGGACAATGTAGTTTTTATAGATCGCGGAATTCCGGATGTTGTAGCTTATATGGATTATATTGGCGATGAATATCCGACGCATTTTACAAAAGCCTGTGAGGACTTTAAATATTCAAAAACTTTTATTTTACCGCCTTGGGAAGAAATTTACGAAAGCGACACCGAGCGTTACGAGAATTTCGAACAGGCTTTAACGATCCAAAAACACCTTGTTGAAACGTACAAGAAATATGGTTACGACTTAATTGAAGTGCCTAAAGATACGGTGGAGAACAGAATTCTTTATATCTTAGATAAAATTTAGGCATGTGGTTAAAGTTGCAAAACTAGAAACTGATTTCTAAATTTTTTAACTTTAAAACAAGACCAATGCCAGAAGCGCAAGAAATTCTTTTAAAATACTGGAAACACGACAGTTTTAGACCGTTGCAAAAGGAGATTATTGACTCTGTTTTGGATGGTCAGGATACTTTTGCCCTTTTACCAACCGGCGGAGGAAAATCGATTTGTTTTCAGGTTCCTGCAATAATGCAGGAAGGCATTTGTTTGGTCGTTTCGCCTTTGATTGCCTTGATGAAAGATCAGGTAGCAAATTTGCAAAAACGAGATATTAAAGCGATTGCACTTACAGGCGGAATTCATACTGAAGAAATAATTGACCTTCTCGACAATTGCCAACACGGAAATTACAAGTTTTTATACCTTTCACCAGAGCGTTTACAGTCTGACTGGATTTTGGAGCGCATCAAAGATCTTCCCATAAATCTAATTGCTATTGATGAAGCGCATTGTGTTTCGCAATGGGGACACGATTTTCGTCCGGCTTATTTGAAGATTTCAGAACTTAAAAAATATTTCCCGAAAATTCCTTTTTTGGCTTTAACCGCAACGGCAACTCCAAGAGTTATTGAGGATATTAAAACGGAATTAGGCTTGAAAGACCCTAATTTTTTCCAACAATCTTTTGAAAGAAAAAATATCGCATACATGGTTTTTGAAATCGAAGACAAATTGTATCGCACCGAACAAATTTTAAAGAAAAACCCACAGCCTTCTATTATATATGTACGAAATAGAAAATCGTGCCTGAATATGTCGACGCAATTACAATCTTTAGGATTTAAAGCGACGTATTATCACGGCGGACTTTCGGCTAAAGAAAAAGACAAGAACATGCAATTGTGGATGTCGGAACAAGCGCAGGTTATTGTGGCGACCAATGCGTTTGGAATGGGGATTGATAAAGACAACGTAAAAACAGTTATTCATACACAGTTACCGGAAAATCTTGAAAATTACTATCAGGAATCCGGAAGAGCGGGACGAAATGGCGAAAAAGCTTTTTCGGTATTGCTTTTTAATAATGCTGATGCCAATCAGACAGAACAGCAATTTTTAAGTGTTCTGCCCGATAAGAAGTTTTTAAAAACCATGTATGTAAAACTTTGCAATTATTTTCAGATTGCTTACGGCGAAGGTTTAGATGATTCTTTCTCTTTTAAACTGAATCATTTTTGTAATAAATATGACTTCCCTACTTTAAAAACGTATAATGCTTTGCAGTTTCTGAATCAACAGGGAATTATTACCATGTCACAGGAATTCTCAGAGAAGATTACAATGCAATTTTTAATCGAATCGAAAGAAGTGATTCGGTATATGAGCTTAAATCCGAATGACGAAGAAATCATTCTGGCGATTTTGAGAACGTATCCTGGCGTTTACGAAATGAAGACACCATTTAACCTTTCGTTGATTGCCAAAAAATCACATCACACAGAAGAGCAGGTCACAGCTGTTTTAGAAAAACTGAGGGAAAAAGAAATCATTGAATACAAATCTAAAAACAACGACGCGACTATTTTATTTAATGAAGTTCGCGAAGATGATTTGACTATAAACCGAGTTTCAAAATATCTCGAAAAACAAAATCAGCTTAAACACGAACAGCTTTCGTCTGTTCTATATTATATAAAGGAAAACAAAACCTGCAAAAACAGATTGGTTTTGGATTATTTTGGAGAAGAAACAACAGAGAATTGTGGAGTCTGCTCCTATTGTATTACTCAAAAGGGAAAAATCACAGAAGCCGATTCGATTGCCGATAAAATTCTGCATTTATTAAAATCAGCGGCTCTAACTTCCAGAGAAATTCAAACCCAAATAAAACTAGATGCCAACGATATTGTTTCCGTACTTCAGGAGCTATTAGAAAACAATCATATTACCATATTAGCGAATAATAAATACACCTTAAAATCATAATGGAAAAATTGAGAATTATATTCATGGGAACTCCAGAATTTGCCGTCGGCATTTTGGACACCATTATTAAAAACAATTACGATGTTGTTGGCGTTATTACAGCTGCAGATAAACCAGCGGGGCGCGGACAAAAAATAAAATATTCGGCAGTTAAAGAATACGCGCTGGCGAACAACCTTACTTTATTACAGCCAGCCAATTTAAAAGATGAAGCTTTTTTAGACGAACTAAAAGCCTTGAATGCCAATTTACAAATAGTAGTTGCTTTTAGAATGTTACCAAAAGTAGTTTGGGAAATGCCAAGTTTAGGAACCTTTAATCTTCATGCTTCTTTATTACCGAATTATCGCGGTGCAGCACCAATTAACTGGGCTATTATTAATGGAGAAATTAAAACTGGAGTCACTACTTTCTTTATTGATGATAAAATTGATACCGGAGCAATGATTTTAAATTCGGAAATCGCGATCGAACCGGAAGAAAGCGCGGGACAATTGCACGACCGATTGATGTTATTAGGAAGCAAGACTGTTATTGATACTTTGAAAGTGATTGAAAACGGAAATGTAACCACTACAATTCAGGAAGACACTGCAGAAATTAAAACGGCGTATAAATTAAATAAAGAAAACTGTAAAATTGACTGGACAAAATCCGGAGACGAAATCAATAATCTGATTCGCGGTTTAAGCCCCTATCCTGCAGCCTGGTGTTTTCTAAAAGATAAAGAAGAAGAGCAAACCATTAAAATATACGAGGCAAAATTAGTTTCAGAAGCACATTCTTACGAAGCTGGAAGTTTAATTTGCAGCAAAAAAGAAATCAAAGTTGCAGTTCAAAATGGCTTTTTACAGCTATTAAGTTTGCAATTACCTGGAAAAAAGAGAATGCAGGTAGCAGAATTGCTAAATGGGATAACTTTTTCTGATACTGCAAAGTTGTATTAACGTCAGTAAAACAGGGGTTTCTACCTGTTTTTGATCGACAAACAGCTGGCTTTATGAACAAAAAAACTAAGTTATTAACAATTTTTGCTAAAATTAAAGAAAACACTTGCAAGGAACGGATTTCCTACTAAATTTGTGTATTAACAATTTTTTTTAACCAACAATTAATAACTAATTATTATGAACAAATCAGAATTAATCGATGCTATCGCTGCTGATGCAGGAATCACAAAAGCTGCGGCAAAATTGGCTTTAGAATCATTTTTAGGAAACGTAGGAGCTACTTTGAAAAAAGGTGGTAGAGTTTCATTAGTAGGTTTTGGATCTTGGTCAGTATCTGCTAGAGCTGCTAGAGACGGTAGAAACCCTCAAACTGGAAAAACTATTCAAATCGCTGCTAAGAATGTTGTAAAATTCAAAGCTGGAGCTGAATTAGAAGGTGCAGTGAACTAAGTAAGAAAGTTCTCTAAACTTATAATATAATCAAAACCCTCTCATGGAGGGTTTTTTTGTGCGGTTTAACGATTTTATTTGGGTTTTTAGAAATTTTATGATTAAATTTAATAAAAATTGTAGCCGTATGATTTCAGAAAAATTAAAAAAAGGACACCTGCTTATTGCCGAACCTTCTATAATTGGAGATTTATCTTTTAATAGATCGGTAATTTTATTAGCAGACCATAACAAAGAAGGATCAATAGGTTTTATCATTAATAAACCATTAAAATATACTATTAATGATCTGATACCTGAAATTGACGCCACTTTCAAGATATATAACGGAGGTCCTGTAGAGCAGGACAACCTTTATTTCATTCACAATATTCCAGAGTTAATCCCGAATAGTGTCGAGATTTCTAATGGGATTTATTGGGGAGGTGATTTTGAATCGACCAAAGACTTAATAAACGACGGATCTATTAGTAAAAATAATATTCGTTTTTTCTTAGGATATACCGGTTGGGATGAAAATCAGCTCGAGAGTGAAATGCAGGGAAACTCCTGGATCATTACTGATAATAGTTATAAAAACAAAATTATCGGTAAGTCTACCACGCATTTCTGGAAAGAGCAAATCATTGAGCTTGGCGGTGATTATCTTATTTGGTCTAATGCACCTGAGAATCCGTATCTGAATTAATTTTCAGATATAGATTCATTAAGCTTTTGCACTAATAAATGCGCCAGATCACTTTTAAACTCCTTTTTTCGATATTTGGTTATCGGTTGTATTCCTGTGATTACATTTGTAAGGAATAATTCGTCAGCTTTTTGAAGATCAAATGGCGAAATTATTTCCTCCAGTACTTCTATGCCATCCAGTTTCTTAGATAAGGCTAAAATTTGTTTACGCATTATCCCGTTCAAACATCCTTCAGAAATTGGAGGCGTAATTAGTTTTTTACCTGTCAGCATAAATAAATTACCCTGTAAGCCTTCGACCACGTTTTTGGTATCGTTTACTAAAAGGCAATTTGCCAGACCATTTTCATGCGCAAAAATACTTCCGGTCACGTTTATCATTTTATTCGTCGTTTTAATCGACGATAACAATTGTTTGGTCACATAGAAATCTTTGTACAAATCAACTTCGTATTCAGCTGTATTTAAGCTATATGAAGTATTTTCAAGTGGCGTTGCATGAATTAAATAGGAGACTTCATTCGTTTTTGGCAAATACAATCCGCCATCGTTTCTAAAAACGGTTATTCTTGCTCGTGCAGAAGCAGAAATTTCATTTTCCTGAACCAGTTTTAAAACCTCTTCTTCAAAAAATTCCATCGTAAAATTCATCGGAATTTCCATTCTAACCACACGCATGGAAGCCATTAATCTAAAGTAATGATCTTCAAGAAACAAAATTCTGTTATTTACTATTTTTAGTGTTTCAAATACACCATCACTATACAAAAAAGCGCGATTTTGAGTTAATATATTCTCGTCTTGCGCTACTATGTTTCCGTTAAAATTGATCATAAAAAAAGCCCTGAATTTTGTTCAGGGCAAATATAAGGTATAAAATAGACTTTTACTAAACAGATCCTATAAGATGTTTCAGGTCTGAGATCTGATTCTCCCACAATTGTTTAGCCTCTCCTACTTCTTCTTTTTCGGCAAAATCGACCACCATTAATGATACATCTTTAGTTAATTCATCAACTAAAATATGTAATTCAAAAAAGTATTCCGTATCCTTGCTGCTTTCATCGACCCATTTAAACTTCACTTTCTCGCCAGTCTTTTTAGACGCTAAACGCGCTTTTTCCTGCGAATCATTCCAGATGAAAGTAAAAAATTCACCTCTCGAATTTACGTTGTCAGCAAACCATTCTGACAAACCTGAAGGCGTTGATATGTATTGATATAATAATTGCGGCGAAGAATTTATAGGAAACTCGATTTCGTAACGTATTTTTGGATCCATGTGCTACTTTTAATTTTTTCGAAATATAAGAATATATGTCCAAAAACAATGCATTTTTAAAAATATTTTTTTTTCTTCGTTTTATTCTTGGAAGCTTTAATAATATTTATATCTTTGCACCCGCAATGAGGAACACGGTTCACTTGCAATCTTGGCGAGGTAGCTCAGTTGGTTAGAGCGCAGGATTCATAACCCTGAGGTCACGGGTTCAACTCCCGTCCTCGCTACAAAAACAAACCCTTAAACGACAGCCGTTTAGGGGTTTTTTATTTTGATCTACTTCCACAAAATTGCGTCCTCATATATCTCAAGTGAGGTGCTTCAGTGAGGAACTAAAAAAATCCAGAAATAGCTAAGCAAAAACAAAAGTTTTCTTTTCTGTACCATCCATAAAGAAATTTCAATAATCGTTTTACTTAAACATCAGATAAAGACAGTACTTGCTACTCTCTTCTTTAATAAATTCAAGTGTTTTTACTTGTATATTATTAAAGATAAATATCGAGATTTGCTACTATGACAATAAACTATATAAAGCCTTAAGGAATCATCTACTATTTTTATTTAAAATTCAATATCATTTTAATTAAGAAGTAGAAAATAAGATCAAATACGGTAAACCGTAAAAATTATTTTCCTCAAAAAGTTAGCTTCGTATTTTAAGACACTATCAACCTTTTTCAATTAATTATGGCTACCACAAAACATCAATTGGTAAGATATAACAAACTTAATGAGTGCTTCCAAAATTATGGAAAAGAATACACAATAGATCATTTATTAGAGGAAGTAAATAAAGCAATTCTCGAGTATGATCCCGAAAGCTCTGGAATTCAAATTAGAACCCTGAGAAAAGACATTAGTTTCATGAAGAGTACTTCTGGCTATAACGCTCCTATTGAGGTACAAAAAGGATCGAATGGAACAAATTACTATCGGTACGAAGACAAAACATTTTCCATAAGCAAGAGTCCACTTAACTACACTGAAGCAGAACAATTAAAACAGGCAATCTCAATCTTACAAAGATTCGAAGGCAGTCCGGAATTTGAATGGATAAATGAAATAGCACCACTCCTAAATGATAAATTCAGTCTCAAAAACGAACAAAAAGTTATCTCGCTGGAATCCAATATTGATTATGCAGGGTATGAGTATATCACACCTATTTTTAACGCCATCATTAACAAGACAGTGCTAAAAATCATCTATGAGCCTTTTAATCAAAAAGAATATGAAATAATTTTTCATCCATATCATTTAAAACAATATAACAATAGATGGTTTGTTCGAGGATTTAACGAATTCAACAACCATTCCAAATATAATTTGGCTTTAGATAGAATTAAGCACAATATAGAAACAAGCAATAGTACATACAAAAATGACAATACAAACTGGGAAGATTACTTTGATGATCTAATTGGAGTATCTCGAGGAGAAGATGACAAACCGGAAGAAGTAAAATTAATTTTCAGTAAAGCTCAATCTCCGTATATTATAACAAAACCACTTCATAATACTCAAAAATCAAAAATTTTAGAGAATGAAACTTTGGAAGTAAGGATTAAAATAATCATTAATTATGAATTAGAAATGAAAATACTTTCTTTCGGTGAAAAAGTAACTGTCATAAGTCCAGATTCATTAGTTTGCAAAATAAGGGAACGGATAAAGAAGCAATTCGAAAATTATTAAGAGCGCTGTGTACTTATAATGCACACACCTATTTTACTTTTATCCAAAAATAAATAAGTATGAGTGAGTTTTACAAAATATTAAAGGCTAGAAATCTAGATTTTCACACTGGACAACCTATTTGGAAATACAATTTAAGTGATTTTGAATTTGCACAATTAAAAGAACGATTTAAAATTGTGCAAAGAATTTCAGAACTCGATCCTCGTACATGTGCTGTGTATTATGCTGAATGGTGGAAAAGAATTTTTAATGGAGGATATCCTTCCAAAGATGAAGTTTATAATTCTATCGGTTATCATCAATTATGCTTTGATACCAACGAGTTCTATGAATTAGCAAAAAAAGGAGGAAATCTTTTAAATTATAATTGGATTAAATTTCAAAATACTCATTATCTAAAAACTTTATTGCTACAAGGAGGGCTTCCTTTAAAGCATATACAGAATAATAGAGGCAAGTATAGAGATTTTCTTTTAAAAATTATTCATCTAAGCCCAAGTTCAATTGAGGACTTTTCTACTAATACTGAATTAACCAATTTATTACCAAAATCTAGCCAAAATGAAATTATTTATAGTAGTTGTCTAGAAATTGTTCGCGCTGTATTAGATAATGATGAAAATGAACTGGTAACTTTAAGAGCGAATTCAGATTTAAAACAAATTACTGAAGAGTTAATTATTGAAAGAGATAAGGTAAGAAAGAAGAGTAATAACATTAAATTTAAATGGAATTTTAATTGTAGCAGCAACTCTTTTTATCTCAACACTATTATTAATTCAAAAATTGAATTAGAAGAAGTTGATTATATTTTAGATGAGAAAGTAGTTAATTATTGCAATGAATATAAACTGTTTTTAGGAAATGATTTAATAGCTAAAATTGTAAAGAGAAATAATGACACCTATAAAGTCATACACTTTAAAGACTTTGTTAATTTTAAAAATGATTTTGATCCCGAAATTTTTGTAGTTGATGAATTTGAAAAAATTTATGACGCAAATCATTTACTTCACTCGAAATTAAACTTAGATCTTCCAACGTTATGGGCTGAAAGCAGCAAAGGAAGTTTTGTTTTAGAAAAATCTAGACATACTCATAACAACTTTGGATATTTATTACTAAACGATAGTTATTCATGTGATGGATTTATTGAAGAAAAATCTAATATTGAAATCAATGAGAAATATTTCTCTTTCGTCAAATTCCAAAATGAAATTAAGCTTAATAAAATTGATGGAAATACGATAAAATTCAAAACAAATACCGAGAACATATTCGAATGGACAATTCTAAATGAAAAACCTAAATGGTTGGTAAAGGGAAATTTGAATATTGTAAAAGATGGATTAAGAATACTTGTTTACGACAAGTACGGACAAAGGATAAATAATCCAAATATTGAATGGAAGTCCGTTAACAAAAATTATTGGAATTCAAAACATACTCCATTAGAATTAGGGGTTTTAGATATTAAAATATCTCATGAGGGAATTGATGAATTTGAAAGAGTTTTTAATATTGGTAATTTATGCTTGTCTAATTCTGTAGATCCTAATAATCCACAAATAACGGTTAATAATAATTCTTTTATTTTGGAAGTATATAAATCTGATTTTTATGATTTTAACATTAGCCAAAATAAAATTAATTTTACTATAACGAATCCAGCTAAATTTCCTGCTTCAATTAAAACTAGAATAAGAGCAAATAATCAAACCTATGGATTAATTGCCGATATAATTACACCTTTTCAAGACATTCTTTTGGTAGATCAAAATGATAACATCATTGAAGATGATGAAATCTATTTGGATAAACTAAAAGGTTGGCGTTTAATTGCAAATTCCCACAATAAAGAGTATGAGGTGAGAATTTCGAATAATAAAAATCATGAAATTATCATATCAAAAAGGATTGAAAGAAAAGTAAAACCTTTATTTGATTTTTATGAAACTTTCAAATCACTCTTTCAGCTTTTTAATATTATCGATTCAGATAATTACTTGAAAATGGAAATATTTGAAATAATCCAAAATGGAAATTCTAGTAGGAAAAAACGAGTTATTATCAAACAGTTTTCTGAAATTATAAAATGGAAAGTAAATTCTGAAAATGTTATAAAATTTGATAAAATCGAAAGTATTGACATCTCAAGCTGTGTGTACGCTTTACCATTAGATTGTAACTTAGAATACATTCATAAAGTTGAAATTAAAGAAGATTCTGGTTTTTATTCAATCAACACAGAAAACGTAAATAAGTTTATTCTCTTCTCTGATAAAAATTCGAAATTAAAAATTAAACCTGAGTTTATCTCCGTCAATCCGGAAAATGAATTAACTACAATTGAGGATAGGAACATTCGAATAATCAATTATTCAAAACTACTTTTATCAGAAGATTTTAGTAGTGATATATGGAACAAGTTTTGGGTTTATTATTATTTATGTAAAGAAAACGATCTGCCTTTTGCAACATTTGATATTATAAAAGCAATTACAACATCTTCCGAATTAGCTGCAAAAGCATTTACTTTTTTATCATTAAAATTTGATTCTGGTGAATACAAATTCTCCGGTAATGATTTTATTGAATTAGAAAATGACTTAGGATTCTCTTTCCACTGGGTCAGACTATCTGATTGGGAAAATATTTGTGAAATTTATCCTGAAACTTACCATGCTATTGCAGTTATGCTAAGTTTTAACTCGAATATGCTTAAGGTCTGCCTACTTCAAGATGGTAGAAACAACAATTTTGTTTTTCATTCAGAACTAAATAATGTTAGGGAGCGTCTGGGTGAACGAGTTTTAAAACAATTACCTTCTTATGAAATAGAACAAGATAGAAATAAATATATCAAACCTATACCACAAAAGCGCTGGAATGATCAAGTTAATATTCTTGTAATTGCATCATTAACAGTAGCATCTTCAATAAGAGGCATAAATACAGGTCTTTGGCATGTCAACGGAGATAATTTTAGAAGAAGAATCAAGTATGTAGAAAATCTCGATAAAAAGTGGTATGAAGAATCATTAATTTATTATTTAAACTAAACTAATTATGAGCCAAGATATTAAATTCAGTAAAATATATAACGAAATACAAGATAGACTAAAAGAATCCATCCTATCGCTTTGGGCTACGGGAGACGCACAATTTCAAGACTACTTATCACTTTTATTTGAGGATGAAAAATTATTAGCCGAACCTGTTTTTCAAAATACATTCCCATGGACGCCTGCTAAGGAAACGTTTGGAGACTTAACTCATCTATTTGATTATGATTTTATCAACAAATTAGATAAAATTAAAGGTGAGTATGAATTTCCTAAAAACAGAAACCCATACAAACATCAAATTATAAGCTGGAACACCCTTTTAAAAGAAAAAAAATCCATTGCAGTAACTACAGGAACTGGTTCAGGTAAAACAGAATGTTTTATGTTACCAGTTTTGCAAGATTTATATGAAAACTGTCAAAATGAACCTGGCATAAGAGCGATTTTCCTATATCCCTTAAATGCATTAATTGGTAGCCAGAAAAAGAGAATGAATGCATGGGTTAAAGCGCTTGACGGTTTAAACTATGCAGTATATAATGGTAATACTGAAGATGGTACGACGACAATAAAAAAAAGAAAAGAAGCCTATCCTGAATTGATCGATAGAACAGATATTAGAGAAACTCCCCCACAAATTCTTTTTACTAACCCGTCGATGTTAGAATATATTTTGGTTAGAGACAAAGATGTTTCACTACTAGAGAATTCGAAAGGTAAATTGCGTTGGATTTTATTAGATGAAGCACATACTTTAATAGGTTCAGCAGCTTCTGAAATGGCTTTATTGATAAGAAGAGTTGTAGATGCTTTTCAAGTAGATGTAAAAGATTTACGTTTTGCAATAACTTCTGCAACTGTTGGTAGTGGTAAAGAAAGTGAAAATAGCCTAAAAGATTTCATGGCAAATCTCTGTGGAATTGAAAAAAATCAAATTGAAATAATTACTGGCAAAAGAGAATTTAAAGAATTACCAGATAATTATCAAATAGAAAACAAAGCAGAAATTAAAGAACTGAGACATCAGGTTTACAAGTCAGATGCAATCACTTTATCTGAACTAACTAATAGTTTTATTACAAAAAATGCCTCGCAAAATGAAAAGTTAATTGTAGTAGATAAAATAGTTGAAAATAAAACTAATGATGTTTCTATTTTACCATTAAGAGCACATTTATTCTCCCGTGGCATTGGTGGTGTTTATGTTTGCTCAAATCCTGACTGTGATAAACATAAAAATTTTGATGCAAAGAGTACAATGGGTACAATGACAACTTATGCAGAAAAAAATTGTTCAAAGTGTAATTTTCCAATGTTCGAATTAGTTGCATGCCGTTCGTGCGGGAACGAATTACTAAAAGCCGAAAAACAAAGAGAAAAAAATGATGAGTTTTTAAAATTACCAACATCAATTAACCAAGACAATTTTATTGTTGATGACATAGATAATGATGAAAATGAAAATACATGTTCCCTCTCACAATCATTCTTTTTTACCAAAAGGAATAATAGTAAAAGATATGTAACAAATACAACTGAGTTTGGAATTGAAAGCGATGGAAAACTAAATAGAAGTAGAAATGAGTTTATAGAAGCAGATCGTGACGGTGAATGTGTTTGCCCACATTGCTCAAGCAATCTTGAAAATCCCTTACACTTCAGAATCTCCTCTTCATTTATGAATAGAATTTTGTCTGATGTATTTCTTGAAAATACGCCTGGTGCGAACGAAATTCGTTCAGAAATGCTTTGGGAAGGTCACAAATACATATCGTTTACTGATAGCAGGCAAGGTACGGCGAAAATTTCTGCATTAATAAATATAGACAATGAAAACAATTGGATACGCTCTCAAGTATTTCATTTACTATGGAAAGAACAATTAAACACTTCCCAAAACAATACCTTTAATCCTAGTGATTTACAAGAACTTGAAGAGCAGTTAGCTATTCAAAAAAATGATCTACTCAAAAAAATAATTGAAGATAACATTGAAAAAATAAAAGCTAGTACTACAAACAACAAAGAAAAAGTTCGTTTGTCTTGGAAACAATTATATGAATTCCTAAATCCCAAAAAAGACCTTAAAATTTTATTCAAAAACAATAATCCCAGAGAAGATAATGATGTCAATATTGAAAAATATTCTAGAGCCCTTTTGTTTGATAATTTTGCAAGAAGAATCCCTAGAGAACGTTCATTAGAAAACTTGGGAATGATCAGTATAATTTATCCTGATTTAGATAATGTGCAAGTACCTAAAATAGCAGAACAATACAAAATAAGTCTTGATGAATGGAAAAGCCTTTTAAAAATAGGTTTAGATTATGTTATTAGATATGAATTTATCTTTTTTGTAGATACTGCAATTTATCCATATTCAACTTCTTTTTTAAGAAGTAAGCATATCCATGAGCCAGATTCAAACCTGCCAGATGTAAAAAGATGGCTAACTTTTAAAAAAAACGAAGCAAGACCTAACAGATTAGCATTACTGTTATGCGCTGGTCTTGGATTTCACGATAGATCAGAAATAACTAATGAAATAGAGGAAGACATTAATGATTTATTAAATGAAATTTGGAAGACAATCAGAAGCCGAGTTCTAGATTCTGACGATAACGGTTATAAATTAAATCTAGAAAACAGAACAAAATTTCAATTATCAGACAAATTATGGTTATGTCCTGTCAAAAAACGTCTTATTGATGCACAATTCAAAGGTTTTTCTCCATGGATTTCAGGTTCTTTTTCTGAAGATAATATTAGACATTTCGAGATAAAACAATCACAGCCATACACATTCCCTAATTTTGAATTTCCTTTTAACAGAAATGAGGAAAATATTTTAGACATTCTAACTACTAAAAATTGGATCATTGAAAATTCTATTATTTGGAAGGAAAATGGGCTATGGAATGATATCCATGAAAAAATAATTTTAAATAGGCCTTTGTATTTGTCTGGAGAACACTCTGCTCAACAAAATGAAAAAAGACTAAAACAATTGGAAGATAAATTTGAGAAAGCAGAAATAAATATTCTGAATTGTTCCACAACTATGGAAATGGGTGTGGATATTGGAGGTATTTCTACTGTGGTTATGAATAATGTACCTCCTGGTCCAGCTAATTACCTGCAAAGAGCCGGGCGTGCGGGACGTAGAAAAGAAAGCAAATCACTTGCCTTTACAGTTTGCGCACCAAATCCAGTTGGTCTTAATGCTTTTAATGCACCAACCTGGGCGTTAACTCATAAAATTGCGCCTCCATTTATTTCTTTTAATAGTTCGCAAGTTATTGAAAGGCATATCAATGCCTTCTTTTTAGGAAAATTTGTTCAAACAGATAATGTCAAGGGAATGAAGGTTACGGACAAAATTGAAAATTTCTTTTTTGCAGAAATGGAACCATTAGCTGTAAAATTTATCAGCTGGCTTATGAGTACGGATGTATTTAGATTTTCAAATCAGGTGAATGATATAACCAAAGAAACCAGTTTTGAACATAAAAGCTTTAATTATATTTTAAATAAAGTATTTTCTAATTTCAATCATGTTTTAAATAAAGCTAAAAATAAAAAAGAAGGTTTCGAAATTAAATTAAATGAAGTTGAGGCAGAATTTGGAAAAAACACTCCGGCTTTCAAATCCATTAACATTCAATATATTCAGTTTCTGAATAAAAATGCTTTAACCTATTTGGCGCAAGAAGGATTTTTACCTACTGCTGGGTTACCTACTGGAATAGTTGAATTCGATATAACCAATATTGACACTTTAAAAAGTAACAATAGAAACAAAGAAAATCCATCTCATTTTATCACCAGAGCACTTTCTGAATTTGCGCCAGGAAATAATATTGTTATTGATGGAATGAATTATCATTCTTCTGGAATTATTTTAGATGATAATAGAGGAACACAAGCTTCTAAAGAAATTATTCAATTGTGTAATTCTTGTGGTTACCAGAGAATTGTTGAAGTAGCTGCTGGGCAAAATATTGATACAGAGTGTCCGCATTGCAATAGTCATAATTTTAGAGGAATTAACTTTAATGACACGAGTTTACGTAGCAATTTTACGGAAATGATTCAACCAGCTGGTTTTGCTGTGGATATATATCAAACTCCAAATCGAAAAATATCGGAATCATCGAGAATACAATATGTTGATCCCTTATTAATTAATGTTAAACCCTGGGAACAAGACAGCAATAATGTTTACGACATTAGGGAAAGTGAAGATACAGGCGAAATTTTATATTATAATGTTGGTAATGGAAATGGGTTTCACGTATGTTTACATTGTGGGAGAACAGGATTATCATTAGAAGAATTGAATGATCACAGAAGATTAAGGGGTGGAAAAGATGATAATGGAAAAAGCTCATGTTCAGGAAATTCATCATCCTCAGCAATAAAATCGAATGTAATTTTAGGAGGTCGCTTTAAAACTGATTTTTGCGAAATTAGAATCAGAGAAAATAAATCCTATTCAAAAAATGAAACTTTATTATATTCTCTAGGCTCAATTTTCGTAAAAGAATTGGCAAGTTATTTAGCAATAGAATCAAATGAACTGGAATTTGGCATCAAGCGATATGAAAATTATTATACAATTTTCATCTTTGATACAACTAAAGGTGGCGCTGGATATTCGAATCAATTCTTTTTATATGCTGAGGAAATATTTAAAGAATCAAAAAATAAGCTAGTTTGTGAATGTCAAAATGCCTGTACTAAATGTTTAATTGATAGAAAGACACAGTGGCATATCAATTTATTAGATCGAAACGTAGCATTAGATTGGTTAAAAACAATCGATGACATTAAAGTACCCCACGAAATTATAAGTAAACATCCAACTGCCAAGAGAATGCTGGGAGGCATAAAACAAGAATTAATCAAATTAAATTACGCTTCTAAAATTAAAGATGTTTGGCTGTTTATGGATCCTGCAATTCAAAATTGGGATTTAGATAATATTTTATTTTTAGAAAGTTTAAAAAGCAAGACCAATATAAATATCATATTTACTGGCAATCCTATTGTTACTAATAATCAAGATACGATGACATTAATTCAGCTTGCTGCTTGGTCAACTTTATGGATTGATAAAAGTATCAATGATGATTTATTAAACATCATCGGTATAGTCAATCTCGAAGATGGTGTTAATTCTGCATACTTTGTCAATGATACAGTCAACCTTAAATTAAGTAACAATTGGGGTGATACAGAAAATGGAGAAGTTTATAAAATCAATTCAGAAATTTTTCCTGATCTAGAAAGATTTGGAACAGCAAATTTATTAAACTCAAGTAATGTTTATGAGGCATATATTGACACTTCATCTAGTTTACAGTCAGTTAACTTAGCAGATGAGTTACTTAACAAATTAAACAAAGTTGATTTGAAATCAAAAATGAGCAATCAAAAGTTCAATGTAATATATTCAGATCGTTATTTAAAAACACCTTTTTCGTGTCTATTAATGCTTCAATTTTTAGATCGTTTACAAAGTTTATTAAGTTTTGAAATTGAAGAGTTCGATTTTATTGGGCAAAGATTTTATAATGATAGAGCGCCGTACAAAATGTTCCACGAATTTATAGATAATGAATCAAGAGACAATTATATTAAATCCCTTAGCTATGAGTTAAATTTAGAAACTGCGAACGTTTCATGTGAGTCAATTCCTCATTATCGTTATTTCGAATTTAGCAATCCAAAATACAAGATTATTATTAGACCTGATGCCGGTGTGGAGCACGGATGGAAGCTAAAAGACAGTAATATACGTTTTACTGAAGATTTAAATCTAGATACATCATTTGAGATACTTAAAATGAATAATCATCCCATTTTATATACCATCAGTATTGAAAACAAATAGCTATGCACTTATAATGCACAGCACAAAAGTACATTTGTCAAATAAACTTATAAAAAGGTAAAATCATGACAAATCAAACTTCTATTCAGTGTCCTAATTGTAATACAACTATCGATGTAAACGACGTATTAAAACATCAATTAGAAGATGTAATACGAAAAGAATTCCAACAAAAGGCAACTCAACAAAATATTGAGCTTGCGGCAAAGGATGAAGAGTTAAACAAAGCCAAAGCCGAATTTGAAGCCAAGAAGAAACAGGAAAATGAAATGTTTACAGAACGTTTAGAACAGGCCAAAAAACTATCTGAAAAAGAAATAACCGAAAAGCTGAAAAAGAAACTGGAAGACGAAAGTAAGGATAGAGTAATGGAAATGGAAAAAGAACTTTCTGAAAAATCAGTAAAGTTACGAGAATTAAGTAAAATGCAGGGCGAAATTGCTAAGCTGGAACGTGAAAAATTAGAAATGAAAGATGCAATTGAAGCTGCTGCTCAAAAACAGTTAAATGAAACTTTAGCGGTTGAACGCGAAAAAATTCGTAAGCAAGAGGATGACAAAAATGAACTAAAGTTTGCAACGATGCAAAAACAACTTGAAGATCAAAAGAAACTTACTGAAGAAATGAAGCGTAAGCAAGAACAAGGTTCTATGCAATTGCAAGGTGAAGTAATGGAATTGGCTATTGAAGATTGGCTTGGTACAAATTTTCCTTTAGATACTGTTGCCGAAATAAAAAAAGGTGCAAATGGTGCCGATTGTCTTCAAATAGTAAATACCAGAGAATTACACAATTGCGGTTCTATCTATTATGAAAGTAAACGAACCAAGGCCTTTCAACAAGCTTGGATTGAGAAGTTCAAGAATGATATTAGAGAAAAAAAAGCTAATTTAGGCGTTTTAGTTACGGAAGTATTACCAAACGGAATGGAACGTATGGGACTAAAAGATGGCATCTGGATTTGTACTTACGAAGAATTTAAGGGATTAAGTGCAGTCTTGCGTCAATCTTTAATACAAATTAATATGGCAGTGCAGTCTCAAGAAAATAAAGGAGACAAAATGGCTATGCTTTATGATTTTTTGACTAGCAATGAGTTTCATTTGCAAATGGAAGGGATTGTAGACGGTTTTTCACAAATGCAAACCGATTTGAATACCGAAAAAAGAAGTATGCAACGCATTTGGAGTCAAAGAGAAAAACAATTAGACAAAGTAATTGCCAATGCAACTAATATGTATGGCTCGATTCGCGGAATTGCCGGTAATGCAGTGCAAACTATAAAATCACTTGAATTAGATAACGAAATGACTTTAATAAACGAATAATGATAACAGGAGAAATTAAATCACAGGTAGATAAAATATGGGAGTCCTTTTGGACTGGTGGTGTTTCAAACCCACTAACAGTAATTGAGCAATTTACCTACTTACTTTTTATACGCAGATTAGACGAAACACAATTGCTGGAAGAACGTAAAGCAGCAATGATAAAACAGTCTGTTACCAATGTAATTTATACAGAAGAACAACATGCATTACGATGGAGTTCATTCAAAAATAATGATCCTCAAACTATGTTTGATTTATTTACCAAACCAATGGTAGATGGCCTTTCTGTGTTTGAGCACATGAAAAAAGTAGGCACTGAAAATGGTGTTTTTGCAAAGTACATGTCTGGTGCTACCTTCATGATTCCCACTCCAAGAGTATTAGACCAAGTGGTGCAAATGGTAGACAAGATCAAGATGGAAGACCGTGATACCAAGGGAGATGTTTACGAATATTTGCTGTCAAAAATTGCTTCTTCGGGAACTAACGGACAATTCCGTACACCAAGACATATTATCCGAATGATGGTGGATATGGTACAACCTACTAAAGAAGATACTATTTGTGATCCATCAGCAGGAACGGCAGGATTTTTAGTTACAACCGGAGAATACCTACACCAAAATCACCCAGATTGGTTTCACGAAAAAGGATTTAGAGACCACTACAATAGTAAAATGTTTACAGGTGTAGAGTTTGACAATACTATGTTGCGTATTGGTGCTATGAACTTACAATTACACGGTATAGAAAACCCGAACTTGATAGGTAAAGATGCCTTAAGCGAAAGCAATGCCGATGTAAGAGACCAATTCTCATTGATACTAGCTAATCCACCCTTCAAAGGAAGTTTAGATTATGATGGGGTAGAAAGTTCTATTCTGAAAGTCGTAAAATCTAAGAAAACAGAATTGCTGTTTTTAGGATTAATGCTACGTATGATGAAAACTGGCGGAAGATGTGCCGTAATTGTACCCGATGGTGTTTTATTTGGTTCATCGAATGCACACAAACAAATACGAAGCGAAATAGTACAAAACCACAAGCTGGATGCTGTAATTTCTATGCCAAATGGTGTTTTTAAACCTTACGCAGGAGTTAGTACTGCAGTATTGTTTTTTACCAAAACAGGAACTGGTGGCACTGATAAAGTTTGGTTTTATAACATGCAAGCTGATGGTTATACTTTAGATGATAAACGTAGTGAAACCAAAGACAATGACATTCCTGATATTGTTTCAAGATACCTTAATTTAGAGGCTGAAGCCGACAGAAAACGTACCGACAAAAGTTTCTTAGTACCCGTTACTGACATACAAGCTAATGATTGGGATTTGTCGATAAATAAATACAAGGAAGTGGTGTATGAAGAAGTAACTTATGAAAAACCAATTGCTATTATACAAGACATCAAGAATCTTCAAGAAGAAAATAAAACAAAATTATTAATCTTAGAAGAGTTGTTGAAATGAGTAAATGGGAAAAAGTCTCTTTAAAGACAATAGTAAATAATTTAGATAATAAGAGAATTCCTTTAAATTGTTCCCAAAGGAAATTAAAAGAGTCAAAACCTTTATATCCTTATATTGGTGCAAATAATATAATGGGATATATTGATGAATATATATTTGACGAAAAAATAATATGCGTTGCAGAAGATGGAGGAAGTTGGGGGTTTAATCAACGCTGTGCTGTACTCTACAATGAAAAAGTATGGGTAAATAATCATGCACATGTGTTAACAGCAAAGAAAAATTTAGTATTAGAATATTTAATGTATTATTTAAATCATACAGATTTGAATTTATACATAAATGGAGCAACTAGAGGAAAGTTGACAAAATCATCATTAGAATCAATACAAATACCTCTACCCCCATTACCCCAACAACAAAAAATAGCCAATATACTTGATGCCGCCGATGAATTAAGACAAAACGACAAGAAACTTATTGCCAAATATGATGCTCTAACACAGTCACTTTTCTTGGATATGTTTGGGGATCCTGTGAGTAATCCTAAGGGGTGGGAGAAAGAGGAATTTGGTAAACACATTACAGTTCTTACTGATTATCACGCAAATGGAAGTTATGAAACTCTCAACAAAAATGTGAAGTTAAAAAATACTGCTGATTATGCTTTGATGGTAAGAACAACAGACTTAGAGAAAAACAACTTTGAAAAAGATGTAATTTCAATCTCAAAAGAATCATATAATTATTTAGAAAAAACAAAAGTTTTTGGCGGTGAAATGATCATAAATAAAATTGGAAGCGCAGGAAAAGTATATATGATGCCCAATCTTAACAGACCAGTTTCTTTGGGTATGAATGCTTTTATGTTGCGTTTTAAAAACACGTTGGATAGCAATTTTATTTACTTTCTCTTGAAAACAAAATATGGAGAACGTGAAATAAGTAAAAGAGTTAAAGGAGCTGTGACGAAAACTATAAGAAAAGACGCAATCAGAGAAATTCCAATTTTACTTCCTCCTCTTTCTCTACAAACCCAATTCTCAGAAAGAGTTGCATTAATCGAAGAACAGAAAGCGATAGCACAAAAGAGTCTAGAAAAATCAGAAGCATTGTTAAACAGCCTTTTGCAAAAGGCATTTAATGGAGAGTTATAATGAAAGGACCTATATTATATTCCAGAATGTTAAATTTTAAAAGTGTTGATTATGCTAATAGATTAAGAATCTATGCTGAAATAGGAAACATATTATCATTAGAAGAATTGCAGTTGTTGCAACAGAGGAATATATACTTTAATATAGTATTTAGTCCGGGAGTTGTTACTCCAATAGAAATAAATATACCTTCAGGTTCCCAATTAATCAATCTTGACAGTAATACTCTATTCAAATTTGAGGAAAGACAAAGAATTGCGATTTTTCTCCACGAGATCGGACATGCTTTAAATCCAACATTGACAGGAAGAGAAAGTGAGTTTGTAGCAGATGATTTTGCAATTGGAAAAGGTTATGGTGAAGATATTATTGCTTCATTAAATTTTGGAATTGAACAATTTCCTGTGGATTTTGATAAACCAATTACACGGGAAAGAATTCAAAGAATTCAAAATGGGTTAATATGAAAAAGCTGAAATTATTGTTTCTGCTATTTGTGGCAACAACATTTGTATCATGTAAAAAAAATATAGATAATTCAGATACAAAAGAAGAAGTTTCAAGTTATTCAATATATAAAAATATGGATGAATACGCTGATGGAACTTATTGCGCAGAAGTAGAATATTATAATCCCAATACGGGAACAAGAAATACCTATACCTTAAATGTAGATGTAGAAAACAATGAACTAACAGTAATCAATTGGCCAAATGGTGGCTGGTTAGATGATAGTCATTTTTATCCTGAAGAACTAGATACAGATGGAAGTTGTTCTTTTACTAGTGATAAAGGATATGAATATACAATAAAAATTACGGGACCAGAATGTAATTATACCGACAATGTTCAATCGGATCACAATAATAATGAAGACGTTGATGCTGATGATTCATATCCTACTGACGAGTCATCTTACGATGAATCAAGCGAAAGTGAAGAAGAATAGAGCAAACCAATGATAAAACAAGTAAGCTATGAGTAACTTTAAATTTCTTCAAGAAGAGTGGTTATCACTTTATCAAAAGTTAAAAACAGCAGAAGAACGGGCAAGTACAGAACCTGTTTCTACTGCGACGTATTGCCGTTTAGCATTAGAGGAATGTATGTATCTTATCTATGACATAGAACATATCGAAAAACCTTTTAATACCGAACTGGTTAACTTAATGACTTCCGAAGAAATTAAAAATATCATTCCATTTCATCTAACTGAGGGATTACATATTGTTCGAAAAACGGGAAACAATGCCGTACATTTTGGACAACGCATTTCAAGTAAAGAAGCCAATATTAGTATTCGTTATACTTATGATTTCGTCAAATGGTTTGCTTTAAACTACAGCAAAACCATTCCTGAGTTACCACAACATTTTGATGCCGGTTTTGTTCCTAAATTAGGCCAAAAACAAAGACAGTTAAAAGAAGTACAGAAAGAACAAGAGAAAGCCTTTTTATTACTTCAAGAGCAAATTGCCACACTAGAAAAAGAGAAAGAAGAAATTCTAGCGAAAGCAGAAGAAAGTGAAGCCTCATTACTTGCCTTTAAAGAGCAAACTGCTCAGGCAGTTGTAAAACTAAAAAAACAAAAACAAACTCGATTACAACCCCTTACCTCAGAATACAGCGAATCCGAAACTAGGCAGCATCTAATTGATGTTTCGCTAAAAGAAGCCGGTTGGTTTGATTTAGGCATGGGAAGGGATTTAGAATATCCTGTTTCTGGTATGCCCATAAGTGCAGACAATCCAAAAGGAAATGGTTTTGTAGATTATGTATTGTGGGATGATAATGGAAAGCCTTTGGCTGTGATAGAAGCCAAACGTACCACTAAAGATATTGAAATAGGAAAACATCAAGCTTTCTTGTATGCCAATTGTATTGAAAAAATACATGGGCAAAGACCTATCATTTTTTACACCAATGGTTACGAAACCAAAATATGGGAAGATACTTTTTACAGTTCTCCAAGACGTATTTATGGCTTTTACACTAAAGAAGAATTGCAATGGTTGATTCAGAAACGAAACACCATCAAAGACATTCGTAAGGCTACTATTAATACAAATATTGTAAACAGACCGTATCAATTTCTAGCCATTCAAAATGTTGCCGAAGACTTTGTTACAGAAAACAAAAATGGAATTTGTGGCAATAAAAGAAGAGCCTTATTAGTTATGGCTACCGGCAGTGGAAAAACTAGAACTATTGCTGCAATGGTCGATGTATTATTTAAAAACAATTGGGTAAAACGTGTATTATTCTTAGCAGATAGAAATGCCTTAGTACGACAAGCAAAGAAAAGTTTTGGCGAACATTTACCTGATCTAACTTCTATAGATTTAACAGAGGAAAAAGAGAACGACACAACACGATTAGTGTTCAGTACCTACCCTACTATGATGAATAAGATTGACAATATCCGAAACGCAGAAGAACGTTTCTATGGTGTTGGACATTTTGATTTAATCATAGTAGATGAAGCACATCGTTCTATTTACAACAGATATAAAGCTATTTTTGATTACTTTGATGCCTCAATAATTGGGTTGACAGCAACCCCAAAAGATGGTATTGACCACAATACTTTTGAACTTTTTGGTTGTAGTAATGAAGATCCTACTTTCTTGTATGAGCTTCACGAAGCAGTACCTACTTATTTAAGTCCGTATAAAAACATTGATATTTCTACCAAGTTCATTAGAGAGGGAATTAAGTATAGTGAACTTTCTGACACAGATAAGACCAAATACGAAGAGACTTTTGCAGACAAAACCACAGGCATTTTTCCCGAGGAAATAAGAGCCAATGAAATGAACAAAAGGCTATTTAACAAAGACACTGTTTTCAAAGTTTTAGACACTTTAATGGAACAAGGTTTGAAAATTGAAGGTGCGGATAAACTAGGTAGAACTTTAATTTTTGCTGTAAATCAAACACATGCAAAATTTATTGTGGATTGCTTTTTAGAGCGATATCCAGAACAACCTTCCGGTTTTATTTGTATGATTCATAACGAAGTCTCGCATGCACAAAGCTTAATTGACCTGTTTTGTGACCATTACATCGAAAATAACCCACAAATAGTTGTATCGGTAGACATGATGGACACTGGTATCGATGCTCCTAGAGTACTGAATTTGGTCTTTTTTAAAGTAGTACGTTCTTATGCTAAATTTTGGCAAATGATTGGCAGAGGCACTCGTTTGTGTCCAGATGTCTATGGACCAAATATGCCTAAAGATCATTTCTTAATTTTTGATGTCTGTAAAAACTTTGAGTTTTTTGATATTGAGAAGAAAGGAAATGAAACCAAAATAGCTAAACCAATTACGCAACAAATATTTGAAGACCGATTGCATTTAAGTAGGTTGTTGATTGAGACTGGCGAACCTGATGATATAGAATTAGCCAATAACTTACGAGATATTTTACATTATGCTATTAGTCACTTAGACAAAGACAGGTTTCAAGTGAACATGCAATCCAGACATGTTGCAGAATTCTCAGAAAGAAGTCGTTGGTCAAACCTTGACTCTAGTGATGTACATATTATTGAAGAGTTCTTATCTGATTTACCTGCACCAGAAACTATAAATGAATCAGCACGTAGATTTGATTTGATGATGCTAAAGCTACAAATAGCAACTTTAATGACCAACAA
Organism: Flavobacterium sp. KH_001; assembly: GCF_057840745.1. Taxonomy (NCBI): domain Bacteria; kingdom Pseudomonadati; phylum Bacteroidota; class Flavobacteriia; order Flavobacteriales; family Flavobacteriaceae; genus Flavobacterium; species Flavobacterium sp. KH_001. The sequence continues at coordinate 202,144 of NZ_CM174520.1, forward strand.
CTACAAAATAAAATACCAAGAAGCATTGGTTGAAATATCTGAGGGATTAAGTCAAAAGTATACTATTCCAGCAGTTTTAAGAGCAAAAGGATTAATTGAAGACATCAAGAGAGCCGACTTTTTCAACGCAATTTCACAAAAAAAATTAAATGAAGTACGAGAAGAACTTCGTGAGTTGATTCACTATTTAGATAAAGCAAACAAAGAGATATTCTATTCAGACTTGCAAGATGAAGATATAATTACTGTTGTTAATGAGCCACAGATGGCTTCAACCTATGGTAATGCCTACAGAAGAAGAGTTGAAAGTTTCATAAGGGAAAACAAACACAATATTACCATATCGAAGTTGTCTTCAAACCAACCTATTACAACACAAGAACTTGCTTTATTACAGGAAATTTTGTTTGATGGAACTGAGAGAGGTACTTATTTAGACTTTACAAAAGAATATGGAACTGAACCATTAGGTAAATTTATCCGCAGTATTATTGGACTCGAAGTTAAAGCAGCGCAGGACGCATTTTCAGAGTTCCTGCAAGCTGGAAATCTTAGAGCCGACCAAATGATTTTTATTCAAAATATAATCACGCATTTGACCAAAAACGGCACCATCGAACCAAGTATGCTTTTCGAGTCACCTTTCACTGACATTAACGACAGCGGTTTATTAGGTATTTTCGAAGATAGTGATGCACATAAAGTGATTAGTATTATTGAGAGGATTAATGAGAATGCCGGTATTGCTTGAGTGAAAAATTACATATAAAGCAATACGTTGAATTACTTTATTTTTTTACAGAGTAAATAAAAATGATTTAAAAGCGCATTAATTTTAATGACTAATAAAGCATACGAGAATTATGAATTGGTTCAATAAGTCAGACGAAGAAATTATTCAAAGATTAAAAAATGTATTAAAAACTGAAGAATTTCAATTTATCGGAAAATTTGAAGAAGTTCCAAAAAAAGATTTTGGATTTTTTAAAGAAGTTCGGTCACTCTCGGGCGTGAAGAAATTTTATCCCAAAGATGATGGATCAACTGATGACAAAAAATTAAGACCTCTCGAAATTTTCACAAAAGCCTATGAACAATTAAAACATGGTAAATGGTATAAATTTTATGCGGTTCCAGCTTCTAATCTTTTAAGAAAAGATAAAAGAAATCCTTTTTTATTGCAAACGGATTGGAAGCGAGTAAAGGATATTGTCAATTTGAAAGAAGATGAATTAATTGAAAATATAAAAAATGACGCGTTAAATACACCAGAAGGAATAGCTGGTAATTTGATGAGAGCAATTGAAACCATCTCAATTGATATAAACACGGAACCGACTACTTTTATTTTTGAATTAATTCAAAATGCTGATGATTATCCAAATAAGGATAATAATGTTGAAATTATATTTCAAATTACCAATACCAATCTTATAATAAAACATAATGGAAGTAAATTCGAAGTGAACAATACTGTTGCGTTATGTGGTATTAATGAAGGTGATAAAAGAGAAGAAAAAACAAAAATTGGTTTTAAGGGAATTGGTTTTAAATCAATTTTTAAAGATTCAAACTATGCTTTCATCAAATCTGGAAATTTTTCGTTTAGATTTGATGAGGACTATTGGAAAAAACAAGGAATTGAAATATTTTGGCATATTACCCCTATAAATACGCCTATTGCGGAATTCGAAAACATTCTTTTAGAGGAATCAAATGTTAACATTGTAGTAAAACCAAAAGAACAAGCGATATTAAATAATTATAAAAATACATTTATCTCACATTTCAATGATGAAAGAATTTTACTCTTTTTAAGAAATGTTAAGTCTCTAATTTTCATTTCACCTGAAGAAAAATTTGTAATTTCTAATATTTCTTCAAGGTGGAAAATATTTGCCAAAAACAATGTTATTATTCCTGAAGTTGAAACAAATGAATTGAATAGAAGAATAAATTTACCTGATAAAAGAATTCCTATCAAATTTTATGACATTAATTCAACGGAAATTAGTTTTGCTTTTAAAACTAATAATAATATTGTTGAATCAATTAACGACGGATATATTTACGCTTATTTACCAACTAAAGTAAATTTAGGCTTTTCATTTATTATAAATGGAAATTTTATTCCAGACGCATCCAGAACAAAAATTTATGCAGATTTAACATGGAATTGTTTTCTCTTTACTAAAGCTGGTGAATTGTTTTTAAATGAAATAATCCTTCTTATTAACGAAGGTTTTCATGCTGAAAGTGTATTAGAACAAATTCCGATTTTTTCTACAATCACAACAAATACTCTAGATGAAGACAAAAAGATATTTTTAGATAACTTTAAATCTGGTTTTGAAAAAGTAATCCTAAATCAGCCTTTCATACCTGATCAAAACAATAAATTGGAAACACTTTCAAATATATTGGTTGATGAAACCGGATTATCAACCTTATTAAGTGATTTTTTTTTCACTCTTACCGAATTAAGTGGAAATTTAATTAATAATCAATTAGGTAAAGGAATTGAAAAAGTAAAAGCACTTTTAAAAGAATATAATTTAGAATACAACATTTACACAATTGAAGATTTAAAATCAGATCTTAAAAATGATGTCTTCAAAGAATGGCTTAAAATACCAAATAACAATTTCAAAATAATCCATTATTTTAGTACAAATAAAAAACTGCAAGAATTACTTGAAACAGAAGCAATAATCCTTACTGCAAATAATGAGTTAAAGATTAGTTCCGAAGTGTATAATTCAGTGCCAGATGTTGTAACCTTTATTACATTTGAAAAAGTAAATGACGAACTATTAAACTTACTAGTAATAAATAATATTACTCTTAAATTAAAGACTTTTAATCCTATTGCCTTTTATAGTGAAAACATTTTAGGTAAACAAAATTCTATAAATCAAAAACTATCTAATGAACTAGATTTATTGAATTTTTGGAGGCTCATATATGATTATTGGAATGATTTTGAAAAAGAAGATAAAATTAAAGCCTCTTTAAAATTATTTTTAGTCTTGTGTAAATCCTTAGAGGAAGAATCACTATATAAAAGTTTAATTTCGACTGTTTATATTGCTCGTGACTTTAATTTAGAGAATGAAATAGAATCAATCATAACTGAGATTGGAATACAAGATGCTAAATTTATTTCTGAAAAGTACATTTCTAAAAATAGAACTGCATCTAAATGGAATCAAATATTTAAGCAGGCTAATGCTATAACTGATCTTCAAAAAGTAATTGAAATTTTGCTCCCTCAACTTTCAACTATTGAAGAATCCAAGCATTTTGAAATTGCAAAACAAATTTTTAAATACTGGAAAGGAAATCAAACCAAAGCATCAGAACTTTCTGAAAATCAAATAATTTTAATTCAAAAAGCTTTAAAGATAAAAGCTATTGACAAAAACTATTACGGATTACATCAAGTTGTAATTTCTGATCATTACAACAATAATAATACAATCAAATCAATACTTCCCTTAATTGAACTTTCCAATCAGGTCTCAAGTGAATACGGTCCAAAAACAAATCAAATTGCAGATTGGAAAACTTTTTTCAGCCTTTTTCAATGTGTTTCCCTAGTAGAAAGACAAAATGTATTGGATGCAAAAATTGCCTTTTTTATTAAAAATCAAGAAGTTTTCAAAGAAAATCATTTTGAAATTATAAAAAGTATATCGGAACTACATAAAACTACAAATGAAAATGGACTAAAGTTACCAGATAGTTTATCAGAAATAAAACTATTTACTGATAGCGGACAATGGATATTACCTTCAAATATTCATTTGTCAAGTATTTATAAACCAAAATTAGACTTACAGAACGATGATGAAGTTAATAGTAATATATTTTTTCTAAATGAAAAATATACTCCTATTGATTTTGACAAGGAAATGTTAAATACTTTCGGAGTACAATCCGGTTTCAACATTTCTAAGATAGAAAGAATGCCTTTAAGCGATATTGCGGAAATAGATTATCTTGAATCTATAGAAAAATATAATGAACGGTATGTCAAAGATAAATCACAACTCTTAAAAAACTGGCACTATGCATATACTATAGAATCAAGAACCTATATTTCTAATCATTATACTCTAAATTATGACTTTCTTATTAGCAACGTTTTTTATTATGATAAATTAATTGATTTCATATCTAAAAGAAAAAATTTCGAATTTCTTTTTGGAAACACAATTGTATCTATTTGGAACAATCGTGTATTTGCAAACAAAACATATATATATTATTTGATAAGTTACGAGCCTAATTTATTAACAAAAGCTAATACTCGGGATTATCCATCCGAACTGTTTTCTTCTAAACTATCAAATTATATCACGGATCAATCTAAGCTACCTGCTTTGGATTTTTCTAAAATCATAACTAATAATGAAAACAAAACACTTGAAGAAATACTAGATATTAAGCAATTCTTGTCTGTAGAACACTGTATTGGACTTTTAAGCAGAATAGAAAATGAAATCTCAATTCAGGAAATTTGTAACCTTGAAGTAGTGAGAATACTTAAGAAGTATATTCCTTCAGAATTAGAAAAAGAAAATATACGTTTATTAAATCAAAATCTTGAATGGAAACCCTTAGATGAATTGATCTTTTCTTCAGAGGAAGAATTTGTTATTGAGAATTCAAAAAAGCTACACCATGAATTTATTCCGATTGCTATTAATTTTGGAATTAACGAATTGTCACGTGAAAATCTAATTTTAAAAACGATACCGGAAAAACATGAAAGGAGTAATGACATCGCCTTATGTTTTGAGACAAAAGCTAAATTTATTGCATTCAAAATAAATCCTACAAATTATTTAGAAATTGAAAAACAAATAATTGATAAAATCAAACAATACAATTTTCGCGAAGTTTCTACTTTGGTCAAAGTATTCCCAGAAAACAATCCCATATACATTTCAGAAGAATATCAATTTTATAATGATAATAATACCATTATATACCGAGATAACTGGAAAACAAATAATGCTGTAATTGATTTTCTTTTCGAGTTAATATCTAGTGATAGAATGGAAAGAAAATGGTTTGAAAATCTTATTAATCGTTGGGATGATAGTAAAATTATCGAAAAGCTAAACGAAGATATTGGTAACACTCCTTTAGAATGGAACAACAATCAAAAAGACGTTATTGATATTGCAAAATCAGATTTTTTAAAAGAAGTCGAGAATTTCATTGAAAGCATGAGAGAAGTTGAGGACATTTATGATGCTGATAAGATCGAAGATTTAAAGTCAATTTTAGCCGAATTTAAAAATCACCCTAAGGAAAAGCAAATGACATTTAATTTATTGGCGAAATTAAAATTATGTAAAAAGATACATTTAGACTTTGATAGAAATTGGGAATATAATAGTATTGAATCCGGAATTCATAAATACCTAATACACAGCGCACGTGGTTCATTCGCTTATATCCACCCAAATGAAATATTAAAAATGAAAAACGAGGGCTATAAAATGGCAATCGATTACGGAACAAAAGATATTCGAATTTACAACTCACACTCAGAAATCATTTCACTTTATCAAAACTATCTCATGTTATATCAGGGAAGTAAAAGCGAAGCGGATATTATAAGCATTTGTGAAAACAGTGCCAGTAAAGACAAATTTCATTTTTTAATCGCAGATAGAGAAAAACAAGTAGGTGAAGGATTAGCTATTTTTAAATTCCTTAATAATGAATCGTATGATTAAATTAGATCAAAATAAACATATTGAGCTTATTCAGTCAGAGTATTTATTTCAAGTAAATGAATTCAACAAATTGCTAAAAAAGAATGCAGCAAAAATGTTTATTGACAACCAGCTATACTTATGTAGGTATCAAGGTTTTGATAAAGTAAGAGGTAACATCATTGTTAAATTTGAACATAACATTTGTAATCCTCCTCGAAAAAATGAAAATCTTCAATGCTTTGTTTCAGAATATTCAGATAATAATGTAAAAAACTGGGGAGGCTTAACATATGAAGCGTTAAGATCAAAAGTCACCTTACAGTTTGAGAGCAAAACCGTTTTTTTTTCACACGAAGCTGATTATACAATCGTAGGTCTGTCTGGTGTAAAATTGGAAGATGTTGAAAAGTATCAAAAAAACGCATTACTATTCTTAGCACCTGCTGATCCGCCTTTGAACTATATTATTAATTTGCTTAACTATATTAAAGAAACAAATCCAAAATCTAATGCAGTTTTAGATATTGAAATTGGAACAAAAAATTGGAATCCTGAGGATTTATGTGTTGATGAAAATATTATTACAAAATTACAAACCGACTTTGTTTTTAAAGATAATATTATAATTCAAGGACCACCAGGAACAGGCAAAACTCATTTAATGGCACTTTTATGTAGCCAATTACTAAAATCAGATTATAGAATTTTAGTTACCGCTTTAACAAATCGAGCACTAGTAGAATTAGCTGAGAAAGAACACCTTCAAATAGCCCTTGGAGAAGGTAAAATTTATAAGTCTGCACTTACCGCTGATGAGTCCAAAAATAAAAAAACAAAAGGATTAAAGGCATTTAAAAGCATGAGCCAACAAAAACCTCAAATGCTTTTATCAACCTATTATGTAATGTCTCAATTAGCTTCAAAAGCAACAATTGATAATCACTTTGATTATATAATTATTGAAGAGGCGAGTCAGGCTTTTTTAGCCACGATTGCCTTGGCTAAAAAAATGGGGAAAAAATGCATTATTATTGGCGACATAAAACAATTAGAACCCATCTTTCATAAAGAGTTTAGTCAAGAAAATCAAAATAATTATTACTGGATGGTTAGAGGATTAAAAGGTATTAGTTATTATTTAAGAAATACTAAACAATACATCCTTACCAACTCATATCGATTAACACCAAACAGTGTTGTCGCTACAAATTCGTTTTATAATGGAAAATTAAAAAGTAAATCAAACGCTGAAATACCATTTGATTTTTCTGAATTCCCATTATTAAAACAAAATCTTCGAGAATATGGAGGAACCTCGTTAAAAATAGTTGACAAAACTTATGGTAAATTACCAACAAATGAAAACTCAAATTTCATTATTAATATAATTAAAGATTTACAAAAATATGATCCAAAGTGCGAAATTGCAGTACTGGCTTTTAATAGAGACACGATAAGATTTTTGCAAAAAGAAGTATATTCAAAATGTTTAAATACGGAATTAGTTTTAGTTGAAACAATTGACCGAATTCAAGGATTAACAACTGATTACTGTATATTCTTTATCCCAGAAGAAAGCATTCCATTTGCACTTCAGGTTAACCGTTTTAATGTAGCAACTTCAAGAGCAAGATATAACACTTTAATAATCGCAAGCAAAGAGATAAATTATTTCATTAATCTAAATGAGGAAGTGCAAAATTATTTTTCGAAAATAAAGGCAATTTAGTATCGTATAAATATTAAAAAAACAACCTTTGCCAAAAGTGTCAAAGGTTATTATCTTCAACCAAATATTTTAATCTCAGCTGCACCTTTCGCAATAATAGGTGAAAGCTTTGGATCAAGATAAAATTTCTTCAAAACGTCATCTGATGAATGAGACGATAGGATTTTGGTTTCATCTCCCATGACCTTATGAACCCATGTAAAGTGCGTTTTTCTTAAATTTTTTAAGCTACAATCTTTTTCAATTTTAGTACTTCTCCAATAATGGGAAAAGGATTTTGACAAAAAATCCATCATCGATTGCACGCTCATATCACGTTCCGGGCATAAAATATAATCATCAGCTATATACTTTTCGTTATATCCCATCTCAATAAGCAACTCCATTAATTGCTCCGTAATTGGAATTGGTCTAAGTACATTTTTTCTATTCTTAATCCTTTGTACTTTAATATTATCAATGTATAAAAATTTGACAGTCTCATCAAAGGTGTATATATCACCCCACTTCAAAACAACCAATTCCTCTCGCCTACAACCTGTTAGCAAAAACAGTTTGTAAGCATGTTTTAAATATGGACGATACATATCTTTCTTTTCACCTTTCCCGCCTAATTGAAGTATTGGATCTGCTTTATCAACAGCATCTAAAACCGATTCGAATTCTTGTTTCGTAATTGTTTCAATTACAGAACTACCTGAACTCTTAACTACATAAGTCCTAAAAGGATTTCTCATCTCCATTTCCTCAATATCGATTAAAAATTCAAAGAAACCTTTCAAGGTGCTCATGCACTTTTTTAATGTTTTTTCCATAAATTTTTTCTCTGCCCAAATATAAAAACTAGATACTTCCTCTCTACTTACGTCCTTAACCCTTAACTTTGTAATATCTTTACTTTTATTCACATTCTGCGAAAAGTATCTACAGTAACGCAACATTTCTTTTTTATGCCCAATACTGATATTTTTCTTAAGATGGGCATAATTGCTCTTACCATTTAAATATTGCCTGTATTTAACTGCCGCATCCGCCAATGAATAATCATTTCCATTTTCCACCTGTATTTGTTTTTCAATTATTGGGCTTCTTATTGTAGTAAAATCAACTGCACTCAATTCTTTCTCAAATGCAATAGCTTCTAATAGAGCATCACTATAATTATTGGCCTCTAACTTCTTTGTTTTTACAGAATTTTTAGTTCCAGGAACATGGACTCTCACTCTATATACTTGATTATCAAAATGCTTACAATTACTGTTATCTTTATTGCATGTTTTGCAAAATATCTTCAATCCTTTATATGGATTTTTAGGGAGAGTTAACTTATTCATGATAATAACTTTTTATAAAATTCTAGATCTGCTTTACTTTTTTGAACTCTGGTTGTTGGTTTTTTATAAGTAACATTCACTTTTAGTTCTGTCATTATCAATTCAAACAACGCTTCATCTTTAATTATTTTTTGATAATAAGTTTCCCATCCATCCGGATCTCTTCGTTTTCGATCTAATACATGCGGTAAGATAATAGCGCACTCAAAGTCCACTTTGTAGACATAAGTCAATCCGCCTGCTCTGTGGATTGTTACTTTACTATACTTTAGCCACTTTATTATACATTCTTTATCTTTTCTGCCAATTCTCAAACCGACCTCTTTTATATTCATGATTTCTCCAAAAACCGCTTTTTCCTCTTTATTTAAACCCTCCATAATTCTAATGTTATAGAGGTTATATCATTTTTTAGATAAAAAGTTTTCTCCTAGATGAAAAAAAATTAAAAAACTTTACAGAGGAACTATAAAAAAGATTCCCAATTCTTAATAACTATCTGACACAAAATACATTATTATACATTTTTGTATATTAATAACTATGAAATGAACTTAATTATTTCAACTTAGATAGGCTCTTACATCCCATATTTAAAGGATTTTTACCATGCTTCCAACAATAAATAGATACTTCTTTTTTTTCCTAAAAAAAAAGCCATAAATACTTTTTTAGTTTGTTCAATTAGGTAGGAAACAACTTTACTATCTTACTGTAAGCCCTCGACTAGATCATTTATTAGTTCTGTAAATCCAGCTTCATTCAACGTCTTGTTATTATTCCAAACACCGTAGTAATTCTGATATTTGAAAATGGTACTAAGTGAGTTTTGAACAATTTCGTGTGAAAGAATTTTATTTGAGCTATCAGTAATATACTTTAGAATTACTGTCTTAAAATTACAGTTCACACCACCTGTATACAGCGATTTTACAGTATTATCAAAAACAAAGCAACCTGCCTTTTTAGGTAAATACTCCAATGATGACAGCTGATTGAAAGAACAATCGAACACTCCGCCAACTTCCGTCGGTGCACCTTTAAGAGATATCAGACTTAACTTCGAACAATCAAAATCACCACTTACTTTATTAAACCGCAAAGGCAATTGCTTTAAAAAGCTCATATTCTCGTCGAACTTAATAGTACCATCAATATCTATACTTCCATCAAGGTTAATCGAGTATGATCCCGGGTAAATTATTATCCAATTATCAGTAATAACTTTTTCAATTTCATTTTTTCTAATTGTTTCTTGATCATAAAAAAGATTCTCAAATTCCATTACTACTAAACTATTATAAATTTAAATACTACACTAAACCTTCGTCGATATCTAATAAGATATCTCTTAAGTTTTCAGGATTAATCAGTCCATCCTTGTCCCATAATTCAAGGTATTTACCATACTTAAACAGAATAGGAAGACAATTCTGATTACTCAAAATCAATTCCGACAATATAGAGCTACCACTATCCATTCTTTCAAGCGATTCAATTTTGACACCGCCTACATAACAGTTTTTCGATGCCATATACAAACTGGGGATCCAGCAATCGATATGAAGGTTTGCGCCTATATAGTAAGGACAATCTTCTAGGTTTTTAAGAAAATTAGCTGCGACATTAAGGGAACCCCCTAAAAAATCCGGCGCGCCCGTTAATTTTTTAAGTTGGTTATGATGAGCATAATAACTTTTACCCACTCTTAAAGGACCAAACATCAAAGACTCTAAATTATTTAAAGCACAATTAAATATCCCTATAACTTCTAGAGGACAACCTTTTAAACTTATTAATTTATTTTCTTGACAGAAATAGTTACCACCGACATATTTTGGCCCCTCCTTCAAAGATATTAACTCGTTATCAGAGCAATCAAAAGAACCGCCGACAAATTTCGGCGATCCTTTTAATGTCTTTAACATATTATTTTTACAGTAAAAATCACCGGTAACATTACCGAATTTTAGAGGAAGTTTAAAAATTTTGTTCCCCGTTATATGCACATTTCCTCGTACATCAATCAAACCATCTTCTCTAACTACAATAGAAGAAAGTTTGATTCTATATTTTTTAACAACGAATCCTACTTGTTTTCGCGTAATAACATTTTTCTGTTTCATGTTAGCATTAAAATCTGCTAAGATAATCCGCATGACGCACATACACCAGCATGACGCTCAAGATTTTAGGTATTTTTTTATGACAACTCACCGACTTTCCACTCTCCATTACGCTAAGTAAGATCTTTTATGATACTTTTATCCATTACCTTGCAAACAACCTTAATTTTCTATTTTAGCGACTGTACAAACCCCTAAATCAGTCGCAACTTCATCCATTACTTGCTTTACTTTTTCTGCATTTACTGGATTAAAGAATAATGCATCATATACGTAACCAACAAAAATATCCTCTTCATTAAGTCTTGATATAACCTCTGTCATTACTTCTACTTCTTTGGCAAATAAACGTCGGGATGTAATTTTGTGTTTAAATTCACTCTGTATTTTTTCTGATATAATATTATTCATCATAAGAGATCCTAATTTTTGATAATAAGCAAACAAGGGTGACTGCTCCATTTGATAAACTTTTTTATTAAAAAACGATAAATGTTCAATTTTGACAATCTCGGGTTTGATTCCAAGTTCTAAAGCCAAATCTTCATGTTTTAAATATTCGATATCTCCACCATAAAGACACATAGCAATATTCGGATGCAGACACGAGTAATCTGATTCAGCCATTGGGACACCATTTACTTTGACTAATTTCCTTATCCAAGATGGCATCAGTGTAAATGAATCTACCACTCTACCTCCGCTTTTTTCATTTCCTTGTCTGGGAATCATTAAGCCGTTTTTAGTCAAATAATTAAAAATTTTCAATGCATCTTCAACAAAACAAAGCGCACCTATGTCTTGAAAATATCCATCTCCCTTTTTATTCCTATAAATTAGTATTTTCCCCTTTTTATTCTTGTATCCTTCGCTTATCAATCTTCTTGCCTCCTCTTCTATTTCCTCTGCGGTAGGTAATGTAATGTCTTGATAAAATTCAAATAAATTCCTGCAAATAATATTATTTTCTGCCAGCTTAAATTTACGCTCATGTGATCTTTTAAGCAATTCCTGAACATGTCCAGTCTTTAACACATATGGTTTAAATCCTTTGCTACGAAAAGACTCCCCTAAACGATATTCATAACTGTGTTCCCCTTTTACGTAAAATCTCTCTTCTAATATTGGCCCTAAATCATACTGCCATTCAAGTAATGCTTTTTTTACATATTGATAAGTTTGGCCATTAATGCGTAATAACTGTCTTAAATACTCGGCTCTTAAAGATTTCCATCCTTCCGGGCTTTCTCCATTTAAGATATTTCTATGAGTTGAGCTTAACTGACTTAAAAATAACAAACACAACTCACTAGCTATATCCCTATTTTCTTTTGTCTTTGCTCCACCATGTATTTTATCCAAATAACGTTTTGGCAATGTCCTTTCTATTAACGTTTGTACAACTGTAGGTATCATTATTTCATTGCGATTCTTAAAAAATGTTGTCGCAAACTGTGTATAGAGGTCTTCTGTTTGCTTATTCGAGTTCCTCTCCGTAAGTCCTGAATCTATTGACATTTCAATCAATTCGGACTCCATTACATCATTGATCTCCTTTACATCATTAATGATAGATATAGATGTATTATTAATTAATTTATTAAATTTTGATGGATGGTTGGATTTGACTTGTTTAATTCTTTGAGTACTTTTTACCCTTTTAATTTCTTTTAACATTTAGTGTATCTTTAATTTTATTAAGTCAACACGTATATTTTAACTGTTAAGATCGTGCGACAATCTTATACAATATTTTCAGTTAGAAGTTTATATTTAAGGAACATTTTTTACTTATGCAAAAATACTTATAGAAGCAAGCAAATAATTTTATATAAAAAGCATCATAAAAAAAAGTTAAAAAGAAATAGTTAAAAACAAACGAAATTCTGGACCAGTGGTCGATAAGAATAGAAGATCAATAAGCAGATTCTCATCTAGGATTCCACCTTCTTACTCAATTCAATTGTGTATAAATACTTCTTTAATAAAGCATAAATGGATTTAGTAGCCAAATATCTTTAATGATATCATTACTTAAAAAAAAAAAGTAAATAAAAAAATAAAACTCTTGAATTACATCCAGTGATGTAACTCATACTTATAAATAACTATCACGGATTCTTAAATGATTTTTTAGCGATAGCATTTATAAAAAATGACATATTTATTCAATTATGTGACTGATGGATTTTGAAGACTACATCAATGATCCTTAGAATAAGCCGGAATACAAAATGATCTGCCTATTTTCCTATATATATTATTAAAAAGAAATCCAAAAGCCGAAGGGCGATTTGTAGTCTGTTAAGTATAATACATAAAAAATCCCGAAGTGTTCGGGATTTACTTTCTTAATTGAATTCTGCATTGGAAACTTCGTACATCTTATTTGGGTAAATTCCATTCGGACTTAGGCCTTTAAAAGTTCCACTGACATCAACTACATCAATAAAACCAGATCTAAATTCATCCAGAGTCCCATCAACTTTATATTCATAGTTTTTTGTAGGTTCGCTTGCAGTATACATTTTTAGCTTTTGCACATCTTTTGGATTCTTTAATGAGATATAAAGTGTAGCGGAATAAGTTGTTTTATACTTTTCGTCGTAATCTATTTCTTTTTTACCAAAATATTCTATAACAAAAGATCTGCCCGGAGGATTATTATTTGGCCTAGGGATCGCAAGATTTTTATTTTTACTATAAAAAACGCCACTTAAACTTACTTCATTACCGGAGATCATATATGAAGTTATTGCAACATTTTTAAGTTCAATTGTTTTATCGAAGTTATCAGATTCAAAAAAACTATCATTTTTCAAATTTTCAGCAAAATCATAAGAATCAAAACTTAAACTCGTCTCAGGTTTTTTACTTTCTGGACCGCTAATATTTTGAACACTTGCTGAATCAATTTCTTTAACACTCTCATTTTTATCACCTTTTGACTTTTTATTATCACAGCTTAAAAGTGAAATGATTACGACAGTAGATAAAATAAGTTTAAATTTATTTTTTTTCATATTTAAAATTTTAATTGGTTGTGATTATTTACAGCCAGCGGCTATAGCTTTTAGACAAGCTTCTTCAAATTTTTTATTGTCTTGATTCGACGCGTATTTCCCTTTCATTTCTTTGTTAAAAAGCTCCATTTCTGCCAATAAGGAAGTGCTTTCTTCTACGGTTGATTCTCCCTTACCTACTTTTTCCATTAACTCATAAGATTTGCATTGCATTTTAGCTAGTTTTTCAGCATCACTCTCAATCGAGCTACTGCAGCTTGTTAGAATAAATACACATGTACATAGAACCGTAGCTGTTTTTTTGATCATAAATTTTATATTTTTTTTATCCACATGGTTAAGGATCATATGGATACTCCCCGTTTTTTATAGTAGTTTCTGGACTCTACTCTTCATGAGACTTCATTTGATACGTATGTCCATATGAAAAACACTCTCCGCCAAATATAATAAAATTCGACTTATAAGTCGAATTAAATTATAAAAATCATGATTCCTGTTCATTTTCTTTGTTAAATGCAAAAGGAATTAGATAAAATTGAATCTGAATTTATAGAAAGAGTCTATCAGCTTTTTCAGAAAAAGTATGCCGGTAATAAATCTGCTTTTGCACAATCAGTCCAGTGCTCTGAAACAACCATTCGAAGAATTTTACGAAAGGAACAGGGAATTACGATAAATCTTGCTTTTAGAATAGCTGATGCACTTGACACTAATGTTAGTGATTTAATGAAAGATTTAAAAATTAAGAAAGATTTCTAAAATCAGTTTAAATTCCAATATGTAACAATTTGAAAAATCATAAAAGAATAATCAAAATCCTAAAGCAACATCATATAGCATTTGAAATAAAATTTGCGCCAGATCAAGATTTAACCATTATTCCTAACAAGGAAATTTTAAAAATGCTAGGTTTAAAACAGGATAATGGCCATGAAGTATTTATTGAGAAATTAAACCAAATCGAAAGCAGCTGGTTACTTATTTTTCTTAGGTACGAAAGTTATTATGACGTATATAATTTGGACGGAGAAATTATTAAAGAGAATTTTTACATATTAATTAATGAGATAGTTAATGGACTTAGATAAACAAAGAGAATACTTAGATAATCGAAATTTACTTTTTGCTCTTAGTGACGTAGAGTTGATAAATAAAATCATTGAAGATAGACTCTATCTAGGTGTTATTTTTGAAAAATATAAGGATGATTTTCCAAAAAAAATCAGAAAAAATTACTCCAAAACTGATTTCCCAACAATTCAGGATATATTTACTGAATCGGTGTGTGATTTATATGATAAAATTTTGACTAGTGGACTTTCAATATTGGAAAGGAAAGATTCCTCTATCGCCGGTTATCTTATGGGTATTTGTATTAATAAAATGAAAAATGAAAAAGTGACACATACGAGCAGATTCATAAGAACAGATGTTGAAAACCAAAATGCTGACGATTCTTATGATACTAATTCTGGCCAAATTGAATTCCATGTCCAAGAACAAGACCTTATAAAACAACAAGACTTGCTTTATAACCAAACCCTCAAGCAGTATGAAGTTTTAGAAATTATGAAGAATAAAGGAGGAAAATGTTATTCTTTAATTTTATTATCATTCTCTTCAGAATACAATTATCGAATACGTGATCTAAGAGAACTTTTTAATTACAAAAATAATCATAGCACTACAAATCAAAAGAGTAAATGCATGGATCGTTTAAAAAATATGTATAATAATTTTCAATTAGCATAAAATGAAAATAGCAATCGACATTGTTCAGCTCCATTTGGTTCCTAAATTAAAAAAAGCCACCGATCTAGACATTCAAGCTCTTGATGAAACTTTTTGGGCAAATTTCACGAATTCACTTCTTTATTTTGAAACTGATCCGAAACAATTATATCAATTAGTTCTTAACTCAAATATAAGCTCAGCAGTTAAAGAGAAAATTATTTCAAAAATGCCTAGAACATTTTCAATTTTAATTTCAGAATTGGCTGAGGAGTATGTTAAAGGAAATACTTCAGAAGCAATCAACATAGTATTAAACTCAAAAGGCACTAAATTTAAAGAGGAAGTATCCTTTTTTTCAACACTGCCGAAAGCGATAAGTGTTGTAGAGAGAAACAGCTTAAAATCGGAACTTCCAGGCATGTTTGAAAAACTTCAAAAAAAATATTTAAACGATGACATTTAAATTATTTCAAATTTAATTAAGACAATTACTCCTAATTTAATAAAGAGGGTATAGCTTTAAAAAGCTGTACCCTCTTTTTTTGTTCCTACCAATCCATACGCCATTAAATACTTCGTAACCCAGACCTATTAAAAAATGCTATTACTGTTAAAAAAATTAAAGCATGGGTGATTTTTCAAAATTGAGACTATTAGTAAGTATATACTTTAATTCAAAAAAACCTAATGTGTTAAAAAAATTAAAGTATGGGTGATTTTTCAAAATTGAGATTATTAGTAAGTAGATAAGTTAATACAAAAAGATCTGATGTGTTAAAAAAATTAAACAATGGGTGATTTTTCAAATTTGAAGCTATTAATAATTATAACCTCAATTATAAAACAATAAGAAAATGAAAAATTAAACTCTTTACAAAAATGTCTTAAAGGAAGAAACTCGAATTATCACAAAATGCCATTCGACAAGAATTAGATAGAACTGACTTCAAATAAACCATAAATAATATAAACGTAAATCAATTTTAAGAATGAAAAAGTAAAAACTAAAAAGCAAAAACCTTATAAGGTTAAATACAAAGTATCATTTCATTTTATAGACGTTGAAAATGCAACTTTGAAAGAATCGGTTGTACACGAACCTTGGGAAGATGTTTTTAAGAAAAAAGATATGCTTAAAAACCGAAGAAAAGCAATTCGCCATTACATAGATCGAGTAGATTACTTTATTCTTTCAGGGACCTTCAATTTCATAAGTCCTGCTGCTTTTCAGGCTAATCCAAATATTAAAGGAACTATCATAAACATAACTTTATATATGTATGATAATCAAGGTAATTGTTTTGAGCTTCAAGGTTTTGAACCTGACGAATTATTTGAAATGTTAACATTTGAGTCAAATCATCTATCAAAGCGCAAAAAAGTTCAATTTATCACAGTGCCAGATCATGAAGGGAATTATCAAACCGTCTTAAAAGAGGATTTTCAATTATTTAATCTCTGGTTTAATAATTGAAAATCCAAAAGTACAATTACAAGTTAGGTTGTTTAAAACCTATCATTACACTTAGCTAATTTTAAATTAAAAGATTGAAGTATATAATCATTAAATAAAATTTAATATAAAAAATATGGGATCAAAAATCGAATGGACAAATAATACCTGGAATCCAACTACAGGCTGCACTCACTATAGTAGTAAAAAAAATGGTGGAAATGAATGCCTAAACTGCTATGCTGAGACCCAAACAAAGAGATTAAAATTAATGGGCAATAAAAATTACGAAAAAGGTTTCGATGTAGTTGTTGAACATGAGGATGTGCTGAATGAACCCTACACTTGGAAAAAACCAACTACAGTATTTGTTAATTCTATGTCTGACCTTTTTCACAAAGAAATCTCTGATGAATTTATCACAAAAGTTTTTAAAGTAATGAATGATAATTTACATCATACTTTTCAAATATTGACTAAAAGACATGATAGAATTGAAAAATTACCAAAAGATCTTGTATGGTCAGAAAATATTTGGCTTGGAGTATCCTGCGGCACTCAATATGCAACAAGGAGAATTCCTCCACTTGTTGAATCTCCAGCAAAACACAAATTTTTATCTATCGAGCCGTTTATTCAAGAAATTTCAGAAATTAATCTAACTGGAATTGATTGGGTAATTGTAGGTGGCGAAAGTGGAAATAATTCATATAAAATCGAAAAAGATGAGATGGGAGAAGAAAAATACGAAACCGTAAACGGCAAAATAGTTTTTACTCATTTGCTAGATGCCAATGGAAAAAAGATACCTGAAAAAAAGATACGTCCCATGAAAAAAGAATGGGTTGATATTATTAAGGTTAATTGCCTTCGTCAGAATGTACCTTTCTTTTTTAAACAATGGGGTAAAAAAGAGAACAACCCAAACCCAAATGACCCAACTATAGATAAGGAGCATCGTTACTATTCAAAAGGAGGATGCGAATTAGATGGTGAAATTTATTGGACAAATCCTACTGTATCAAATGATGATACCCCACGCATCAAACTATTTGATAGTGAATATTTTATAATGGACGAGATAGAAGATCTTGTCACTATATGGGAACTAAAATCACACTTGCCGATAGCAAAAAAAGATTTATTTGAAGACCTAAAAGAGGATATTGAGAAAAATGGTATACAGAGTCCTATTATATATGTGCAATTACGAAATGGCAAAAAACTTGTCATAGATGGACATACACGTTTGGCAGCTTTAATTAAACTTAAGCATAAAGTCATACCTACCTTAGAAGTAACCGAAACTTTTAACAATCTTGAAGAAATCAAATTTTGGATTGTAAAACACCAACTGAAAAGGAGAAATCTGACTAATGAGGAAAGGTTGAGACTTGCTTTTTTATCCAAACCCACAATTGAGAAACTAGCGAAAGAAAATTTGTCTAAAGCCGGAAAAATGACTCAGCAAGTAACCGGTAAAGAACGAAATTCATCAACAATAAAAGCAATTGACACGAATAAGGAAATTGCCAATCTTGCCGGTGTCGGTAGATCTCTCGCTGTTAAATATAACAAAATAATAAATGAAGGATCTCAACAAACAATTGAAAAACTAAATGAAGGGAAAATTTCAATTAGTGCAGCTCATGCATCATTAAATAAAATAGAATTGGTTACTCCTAGGTCAGTAATTCCTCAAAAGGGTAAAGCCTATAAAGCAAGTAATATTATTTCTTTGGAAAACATTGAAGAAGGAAAGCAAAAAATTTCGAAGGGTGAAATTGATGTCATTATGATATTTGACAAAGTTGACAAATTAGATGTTCTGCAGAAAAATCTAAACATTAGAATTGGAGTTTATTTTTTATGATCATAATAGTTAGAAAACAACCTTTGCCAGAATTGGCAAAGGTTGTTAAATAAAATTGAAGCAATTATAAAACATGATTCAATGTATGATAATGATGAATTATTGTAACTAAACAAAGTTGAATCAAACAAAAAAGTATTAAGAATCATAAATAATATTTAACAAAAATTTTAAAAGATTATGCAAAAAGTAACAAACAAAGGCTTTTATCAATTAGAAGAACATGCGAGCGTAAATAACAAAATTGAATTTTTAAAACATTTGAATTTAAATCAAAATGTTGTATTTACAGCTTCGTCAAATGACCAAATTGAAATGAACAAACTTAAATCTAAATTTGGTGCAATTTTAACAACAATTCCATTGTATAATGGAATTCATTATCATTATCATTTTTATTTTACGTTTAAAAAATTATCGAGTAACATACTATCAATAATTTTTCAAAATGCGATTACACATATTGAACTTCATAACAAATTACCCAAAAGTTATGGTTCCTCAGTAAATTGGCAAATTACCTTTAAAAAAACTGTCTATAATGTCAAGATATGGAATACTAGTCCTTGCCCTTACACACAAGTTACTACCTTGATAATGACAACTTTACCAATATTCCTAGTTGAAATTTTTTAAATAACCTTTAAAAAATTATTTAAAAAAACTTGGCATACCGTCTCAGGAAAAACTTGGGACGGTATCCTACTTTGCTAAAATACATTTAGCTTTTAAAGACAAATGATCATATCGAAACATTTAAGTCCCAAAATAAAAATAAAAAGTTTCACTATTGATAATAGTGAAACTTTTTATTTTAGCTAAACCCTTGTTAATAAAGGGCTAAGATGGTTTTGTAGATTTTGACAATTAAAAAAGTTTCACTTTTGATGCAAAATAGTTGCTTTTGAAACTTTTATTACTATATTTACTGGAATAAATTATCACTCCATGAGCCTTAAAAATTCAATCACGACTAGCGACTATCTAAATTTTGATTCAACATTGAACAAAGCAATGAAAATAATCAAAATAGAAAAAAACTATAAATTAGGTTTTTTAGTAGTTTTTGGAATAAATGCCGGATTACGAATTTCTGATATTTTGAAATTGAAATTTGAAGATTTGGAAAATGAATCAATTTCATTAATAGAGTTAAAAACAAATAAAAAGCGCATCATTAGATTAAATGACAACATCAAGAATGCTTATGAAATTCTAAAAAAAAGGACAGATATCAGAAGTGGTTATATTTTTACATCAAATCAATCAACAGTGATAACTGTACAATACGTGAACCGAAAACTAAAAGAAATGTTTGAAACCAAAAATATTGCAATTAGCAGTCACTCATTGAGAAAAACTTTTGGCCGTCAAGTATGGAATAATAATGGTGAAAGCGATAAAGCATTATTGTATCTAAGCGAACTTTTTAATCATTCCTCACCTGCCATAACAAAAAGATACTTAGGAATTAGACAAGAAGAGTTGGATGACATTTATATGAATTTATAAACTAAATTTATTTAGCACTGAAGTTTTAAACAATTGTTTACAATTTATATATTTAAAATAAATATTCAAAAAAAGCAAACTTTTGGTATTATTTACAATATAACTAATATAGAAATTCTATAAAAAAATTTAACGTAAATAATATATGAAAACAAATATTAAATTAGAGTGTGAAAAATTAAACATAACCAACTATGTGATAAATGATGATGGATCAATTGATGTAGACGACAATGTGGACAAGTCAAATAAGAAATTAACTAGGCTGCCATTGAAATTTAATAATGTCCAAGGTGATTTTTATTGTAATGACAACAACTTGACGAGCTTAGAAGGATGTCCTAAAGATGTTGGTGGCTCTTTCTGCTGCTCACATAATAACTTAACTTCCTTACAATATTGTCCTGTAGAAGTTTATAATGATTTTGCTTGTGCATATAATAATTTAACATCTTTAGAATATTGCTACATCGGTGGTAATTTTGATTGCTCTTCAAATAACTTAACATCTCTAGAATTTTGTCCTACTTTTTATCTTAATTTTGACTGTTCCTTCAACATGTTAACCTCGTTGGAATTTTCTCCGAAGAAAGTTAATTACGATTTCGACTGCTCATCTAATAATCTAACATCTTTAGAACATTGTCCAATTGATATTGGAGGTGATTTTAATTGCAGCAGTAATAAAATTGCTACATTACAACACTTACCAACCACAGTCAATGGTGATTTTATTCTTGATAACAATAATATTTCAGTAAACGATGTTGCTTTCTTAGAATACAATCAAAATGTAGATTGGAATAGATCATTAAACTTTACCCAAGATCAAATTCGAATAGCAAGAATTAACTTTCTCATTAATTAAACTAACCTAGAATATTATTTAAATCACTAATTATACTATTCTTAGATAACTTCTCTCTAAAATTATTTTAGATTATTAAGAATGTAATAGATTTATACTTTCCAAAAGCAAGATGGAACTCCTTTTAAAGGTGTTATCAAAAAGTACTCCGAAATTTTCTGAGCAGGATCAATCAGTTCTCAGGGACTGGTTGATTTTTTTCTATCATTTTATTTTTTTAAAAACCATTAATATGTTTACAAATTCTAACACCTTATATTATAAAACTATATAAAACATTCTGTTAAAAAAATGGTCTAATAGATCCTGCTTTTCCGGAATATAGTGACCATCGCCTTCGGATCAAACTTGACCACTTTTTTCAATTAAAATGACAACCTGATTTCCAATCTAAAGTAATTACGGAAAACTACTATTATAGAATAGCGGCTTTTGCACATATTTTTTTCTACATTTCATTAAAACAAAATATGCACAAATTGAGCACTGTATAATTATAGTCTAAAATTGCACAAATGCTTTGGATTGAAAATACCACCTTTATGAGTGGCAATTTCAGAATAGTATAATCTGCATGCTAACATTTTAAATTAAATCTTTTTTTGAGGGTTGCTGATCCAGTACAACCTACTGAAGCAGTTGGCAACAAATTATATTTGAGCCGTAGTTGCGAATAATCAGCTTTACAACCCAACATAGTGCGATTGATCTCCAAACATTATATAAAACCTCTTAAAGCTTTAGAGAGAAAATTTTATTCAAATTTTCATGTCCTTTTTTATGAAAAGTCAATTTTTCAACTTTGCGCAATTAACATTTAAAAATAAAATTATATGAATTCGCAAGAAATTAAAAACAAAATTGACTCCATATCTTATTATCAAAACCGTTACATAAAAAGTAATGCGCTTAATCTTTGTGATGAAATCATTAAAAGTAAACTTTTGACAAAATATGGAAAAAGTGTGGTGGGGAAAATCAAAACTGAGATCGAAAAAATTGAAGATCCATGGTTGTGGAATGACCAGCCTAACTTTACAGGTTTATGCAATATTCAAAAGAAGATAAATGAAATTCATAACATACTGGAGTAAAAATCTTGCCTACAAGGAGTTTGGCTAAATTGCAGCTAATCCGACTAATAGAAAATTCAGTTTTCAAAATAAATTTTATCTTTATCAGAAAAACTCGGTCCCATTCTTGCTGAAATTCTTCAAACCTCGGGACGTTGATGAAAAGCTTCAAAAAAAATTATAGAAAAAATGGCAAATAACAGAGATGATTTCAAAAAAGTAACTATTGAGGTTCTACCAAAAAGAGTTGGATATTTATGTTCCAATCCTAATTGTAGAAAATTAACAGTTGGGGCAAATCAAGTTTCAGAAAAAGCTACTTCAATTGGTATTGCTGCACATATAACTGCAGCTTCAAGTGGAGGACCAAGATATGATGAAAATTTATCAACCGAACAAAGAACGCATATAGATAATGCTATTTGGCTTTGTAGTAATTGCGCAACGCTAATTGACAAAGACGAAAAAAAATATACAATTGAAATATTAGAAAATTGGAAAAAAAATGCAGAAGAAGAAAGTGTAAAAAAACTGAATGGAGAAATTCAAAATAAAAAAGTCGAAGCCCCTTTCCTTGAAGCTGATTTAATTTGGAAAAATGGTGGTCGTTATAATCAAGGTTATAGTACTAAAAATCCTAAAGAAGAAATAGATGGAAGAGTAGTTTACAATGTAAGTAATCACCCAATCATTTATTGGGAAATTGAATGGAGATTTAATTTTACAATTTACAACAATTCAAGTTTCCCTGCTTTTAATGTAAGTGTCGAAAGTGTTGGAAAAGAACACTTTACCGATATAGATAAATTAAGTAAAGTAAATAACATTCCACCTTTTCAAAATATTGATTTAACCGCAAAATATTCTTTATTTTACGAAGGAATAAGTACTGAAGCAGATGAAATAATGAAGCATAGAATTCCTGAAAAATTTAATAATCTTGTATTGAGAATAAAATATTTTGATGAAAGCAGAAATGAACATATTACAAATTTAAGGATTGTAAATGGAGAATTAATTAACGAAAAATTCATCCCCTAAGAACACGTTTATATGATTACCAGTTTTCGACAATTGGTATTTTTTTAAACAAAAAGCATAATCTTCCAAAAAAGAAGTCCGTCTACTTTGACGCTGTCCAGCAATTTTACAAAACGAAATTTGTACGTCAATATTAATCATCCACAACATCATTATTTTGCCAAAAAACAATTGGTGTTTTTGGATACAGAGATTCAACCCAAACATTTATTACACATTTGTGGTCTCAGCTAGGCCAGTTCTCACCTATCACTTTAATTTTTAAATTACTGAGTTGGCGTAATCTATCAATTTCTTCGTTTTTAGAACTACTACTAATTAAATCAAACCAGTCCTTCATACTTATCATAATAATATTTAAATCATTGAGTACAGATTGATCATTGAAGAGACGAGAAAAGACTATGTAATACACATTTCGTACATCCTTAATATTAAGGTAATTTTTATTTGCATAACCAACAGATAAAAGAATAACAACCTTTAACTCGTCATTGAAAATTTCTATTGAATTGTGGCCGCTTATTACATTCAAGTTTTCATGTTCCCTACCACAAACTAAATAAACCAGGGAAGAAGCAAATTCATCACTTTTAAGTAACCAATGCAATATCTGATGCTCTTTTATCTCATAAACTAAATCAGCCATAACTCATAACTTTAATGATCTTTATAAAAACTAATAATGCAAATAAAGCAATACTTACTGCCATAGCACGTCGGTACAAAATATTTGAACATATCAAAACGACATTGTTCACCTAATAGTTTTTAATATCAATTCGTATTATAACACATAAGTAGATTTATCAATTACATGTTACATTTTAATAATCTGCGTGGTATTTAAATTCTAAGTAAATACCACAATTGTAAATTACATTGGCACTCTTTACAAAGAAAAAAGTATTACAGTCTAAAAATAAAACATTATTTAATTTGATCTAGGTTTATTAGTTGCATATTTACTCTGTCATTAATTGGCAGACAAATAAATTATCTTTGAAAATAAAAACCAACGCAGTATGTCCAAATTAATATATTTCAAAAGGTATCTTTATATCATTGATCGCTTAAGGAGCCACCCTTGCAGCTTTAAAGATTTAAAAAATCATGTCATACGAAAACTAGAAAATGAGGACATTGATACTAGTTTTGAATATTCCATAAGGACATTTGAACGCGACAAAAAAGATATTATAGAACTCTTTGGAATTGTAATTAATTACAACCGGAAATGCAAAAGCTATTTTATTGATGAAGAAGAAATACAAGATCAGTCAGTAACGAGAATAATAGATGCCTTTTCAATATATCATGCTTTGCAAGAAGGAGATAAGTTATCGCCAAGTGTTTTTCTAGAAAAGAGAAAATCATCAGGAACCGAAAATATTCACGGTTTAATTCACGCTATACAAAATCTATATGTTTTGCGATTTACTCATCAAAAACATTGGGACGATTTTACTACACAACGTGAGGTTTATCCAATTGCTATTAAAGAATCTCACCAACGATGGTATTTGATTGCTTTTGACAAAAAAGACGAAAAAATAAAAACTTTTGGGCTAGATCGGATCTCAAATTTAAATATTTTAGACAGCAGATTCAAACCAATCAAATATAATATGGAAAAGGAATTCGAACATGCGTTCGGAGTTGAAACCTATTCTTCTGCTGAAAAAATTGTTTTAGAATTTACTATTCAACAAGGAAATTACATAAAAACTTTTCCGCTACACACATCTCAACAAATTGTAGCAGAAACGGATAGTACTATAATATTTGAAATTTTTATGCATCCTACAAATGATATAATAATGGAAATATTAAAATACGGAGCAGATGTAAAAGTTGTCTCACCAGTTAGACTTCAAAATGAGATAAAAAATAGAATTTTCAAAATGACAAATCTGTACATATAATTTAAATCAACTTAGCTAACTTGTGCTTTAAAAACATTATTACATTAAACAATATGATCGAAAATACAGCCGAAGAAAAAATAAATATATCAACAATAAAAAATCTGCTCGAAAATGTTTCTGTTATTCAAAACAAGTATGATGATATAGCCGAAATTACAGGAGAAAAATTTAATGTTTTTTCAGTATTGAACTTAACAAGCAATGAGGTACGAACCCATTCTGCATTTATCGGAGAGTTATTAAACACAAGAGGTTCACATGGATTAAAAGATATTCCTTTGAAGCTTTTCATAAAAATGCTAGAAGAAAAATTTATTCCAATTGAAGTCGATGAGTCTGAAAATTTACTTGATCTAGATAGATTTAAATTTAATACCGAAACTGCAGTCACAATAGTTGAAAAAAACATTAACAAATTAAATGAAGATAAGACCGAGGGCGGACGTATTGATATTATTATTGAAGACAAGAATAAAATAAATGCCCTTATTATTGAAAATAAAATTTATGCAAGAGAACAAGAAAATCAATTGATAAGATATTATAATTATTGTAAGGAATATTTTCTAAAGGAAGCGCCTATTTTATACTTGACATTGAATGGAAGCTCGCCGACTTCTGGAATAGGCCTTATTGAAAGACAGCATTATTTTAATATTTCTTATAAAGAAGATATTATAAACTGGTTAGAACTTTGTATAAAAGAAGCATCTGACAAACCAATGCTTCGAGAAGTAATAAAACAATACATTTATTTAATTAAAAAATTAACCGGACAAACACTAAATAAAAAAATGGGTGAAGAAATACAAAATTTAATTTTAAAAAATTATTTATCTGCTGAACAAATCGTCAAAGAGTTTGAAAAAATAAAATATAAAATTACAGGAAGCATTAGAGCCCGAATAACAGAGATTTTAATTTTAGAGCTGGGTTCAAAATATAACGTAACTACACGTAATAAGATTGGAGACACAAATTCTGGAATATGGCTAGAATTAAAAGATTATCAAAATTTAGGAATCTATTTTGGAATAGAACCATTCAGCGGTAAAGGAAATGTACGCAACGAATTATTTTTTGGAATTTTAAACTTAAATGACAGACACAAAAGCATTTTTGAAAATCACAATTTTAAGTGTTTCAGATGGTGGAGAGATGTCGACTTTTTTGACAACCTTGAAGATTTTAAAAATAACCGAATTAATTTTAGTGATTCAGAATTTATAAACTTTTTAGGCAAAAGCCCTTCAAATCAGCATGAACTAATAGAAAAAATAGCTAAACGAATGATAGAATTTGTAAATTCTAAAGAGAGTTCTCTAATAAATGTATGTAATGAAATAATCTCGAAAAACAATAACTAAGTTCGCTTTCGATTTCTCAAACATTTTATGAAATTTTAATATTTAAAAATTCCAATTAATAATCTTGCTATTTTAAGCACTAATAAAGTTTGTAGAATATGAAGATAAAAAATCACAATAAAATTTATGAATAACATCAATAACCTACTGCAGCAGGTTTCAATTATTTCAAGAAAATATGATGAAATAGCAAAAATTACTGGAGAAAATTTTAACATCTTTTCAGTGATGAATATGGAACATGACGAGGTGTATACGCATTCTGCAATTATAGGTGAATTACTTAATCCTAACGGTTCTCACGGACAAGGAGCTCTTTTTCTGGATTTATTTGTGAGCCATCTTAGAGAAAGTTTTAATAATGAGGAACATAAAATAGAATTAGATTATTTTGGTAAACTCATAAATGACAAAATTTGTGAAAGAACTATAAGTATAGGAAACAATTGGGACACAGTTACTGGAGGAAGAATTGATCTTATTGTTGAAGACAGTAAACAAATACTAATCATTGAAAATAAAATATATGCTGTTGACCAGCCATATCAGTTAATAAGATATAAAAACTATGCTGATACAAAAAAATCTAAAAATTCATTTTTATTTTACCTAACATTAGATGGTAAAGATCTAAATGAACATGAAGAGCCATATTACATTCAAGATAATATTAAAATAATTGGGGCAAATTTCAAATTTGACAAAAAGAGTGAATATGAAAATTACAAAATAGAAAGTAATGGAGTAAGCAATATTCATCACTGTTTATATTATCCAATTTCGTTTAAAAAAGACATTAAGAATTGGATTGAAAAATGTCTTGAAAAGACACATTCTCTGCCAATAATAAGAGAAACATTAGTCCAGTATTTAAATCTAATCAAAAAATTAACCAACCAAACAACCAATAACATTAAGACAATGGAAATTCTGGAAATTTTAAAAAATAACGTTTTGCAAAGTTTTGAAATATCACGAAGTATCGAACCTTTAAAGTCTAAATTATATTATGACTTTTTCGAAGACATAACTCAATTCGCAAATAAAAAAGGAATTTCTGTAGATTCAAGCGATCTAAAAAGTACAACATATTTTGGATTATATCTAATTCCAAAAGAGTGGAATTCAAAACCATATAAAATTGCCATAAAGTTTGATACTGATCATGGAGTTAATTATTCGGGTCTGTATGTGGCCATAAATTTTAACGAAAATATTTCTGATATTGAAAAAAAAATAATTCAAGAAAAATTTGACAAAATCATCCCAAAGTTCGAGATCAACCAATCAAATATATGGAGAGATGCATCAAGTAGAGATTGGGGTAATAATCCCGAAATTTGGGAAGACATTGCTAAAGGAGAAAATGGTAATATTTATAAAGAAATAATAGCTAACATTGAAGAAATTATTGATATCGAAAAATCTTAGAACGCCCAAAACAGGGCAAAGAAGTTTTTTACAAATGATTTTCTACACTTACAAAATGACACTCTTACTAAGTGTCATTTTTCATACAACATAATTTCACTCTGTCACATTTTGACATATGCTATATATTTCTTTGCTACATGGAAAAGCCGAAAACCAAATTAGAGTAGGCAAAATTTAAAGCAACTATTATGTCACAAATGATTAACAAGGGCGATGAATTAATTAGGATCAACCCTACTAACAGCAATAAGATTGAATACTCAACAACCTCCGGCAGGTCATGGCATGTAAGATATTCTGGGTCTTCATATGGCAATTTTCAAGATTTAACAGATAATGGTAAAGAAATACTAGCAAGTACTTCAAAAGGTCTTTACTATTCAACTACAAACGGAAGAAGTTGGCACAAGAGAAGCTAAATAATTTTACAATCATCAATCGCGACACACTTTGACAGTGTGTCGCTTTATTTTTACTCAATCACCATTAAAACATTTTTACGATGATTCAAAATTATGATCAGTTACTTATTTGCATCAAAAAAATCGATAAGAGAATCCTGTTATTAAAGACAGAAAAATATAATCATATTTATAATCTAAACTTCGGAAAAGCAAAAGAAATCTTAGCTCAGCAACAACTTTTAGAACTGCAAGTTTTAAATTATATAGGATTCTATGAAGAAAACATAAGAAACAAGCATTTGGAAAAAAAATTATATAGCATGGAATTGTGTTCTTTAAAAAAATCATATCAAACTAAAACGATTGCAGGTGATTTGATCCATTGTTTAAAGCAACTTATAATAAATTATGATGAACTAAAAAATGATTTATGGATTTTTTCAGCATTGAATTTAAATCATGCTTTAGCAATAAAAGGAAAGATCAATAAAACAATATTTACCATTGAGGGAATTTATTTTGAATTAGCTAATGTAATACTACTTTCAAATGCAAAAATTTATGAGAAACAAAAAATAAATTATAATTTGATAATAATTTTTTTTAATGACTATTATACATCACAAATAGAAGAATTACAAGAAAAATTAAGATCTGGAAAATCAGCATCAAAATTCATTCAATCAATTAAAAAACTTGTAAATCCAGTTACATTAAAAATGACTAAATTCGAATTAGAAAATAAAAAAGAAACAGAAGAAACTACAACGCAACTCAGATCACTAATAGCTACAAAAGAACGTTATGAAAAGCTAAGTGAAACTCTTTACAACACAATCTTTAACTAGTTCATAATAAAATAGTTATCCTGCATTCAATTATAAAATTTATAATTACTTTTATTTATAAAATGTTGACAAATGGAAACTACTAAACTGAATAGAAAAGAATTATATGACTTAGTTTGGTCAACACCTATTTCAAAAATATTAGACCAATATGCATTATCAAATGATGGATTTAAAAAAATTTGTAAAGCCCATGAGGTTCCGCTACCACCAAATGGATATTGGTCAAAATTAAAACATAATAAGCCTTTCAAAAAAGAATACCTAAATTTAGAGTATAATGGAGAGAATGAAATTAAACTTACAATTCGTAAAGAAGGCAGCATTGTAAATATTGATCAAACTCCACTTACGATTTTAACCAAACAAATTTTGAGTGACAAGAATGCACCTCTAAAAACATCCGAAAAACTTACTAAACCAGACAACTTAATATCTCAAACTAGAGAATATAAAACAAAAGGGCATTATAATCATGATAACTACCGTACAAGTAAAATAGATTTATTATCAATATACGGAGTTGAAAAAGAAAATTTCAACCGCGCGTTGATAATTATGGACATGTTCGTAAAGCTACTCAAACATCGAGGGCATTCATTTAAAAGAGACATTAACGGTGATGGCCCTCATATTATAATCAAAGAAATTTCATTTCCTTTTAGTATGAGGGAAGCACAGAAAAGGATTCCTCCTGAAAAGGGATCATATGGTTCAACTTATCTTCCTAGTGGAATACTAGTTTTAAAAATTGGAGAAAGTTTCAGAGCCCAAGAATGGAGAGATGGAACAGTCAAGCTAGAGAATCAGCTAGCAAAAATAGTAGCAAAACTCGAAATCGACGCCGACAAAGAAATTATTCGAAAGGAAGAATCTCGAATATATTGGCTGAAATATGAAGAAGAAAAAGAGCGAAAAAATCAAATAAAAAAACAAAAAGATGAGGAAATTCAAAAATTTAATAAACTTGTCGAACTTTCCAAACAATACAATCAGTCATTATTAATTAGAGAATATATCAAAGCGGAACATCAACATGCCATTTCAAAAAACAATTTAACAGATGAGAAATTAGAGTGGATCAAATGGGCCACAGATAAAGCAGATTGGTTGGATCCTCTTATTAATAAAAGAGACGAAAAACTAGATCCTGAATAACTTAAAAAGCAACAATAAAGGTTTCGACTTGAGCCGAAACCTTTATAAAAACTATGCGCCCGCTCCCAACGTTTGAATAACTCCAACTGTCCAAATTATTGGCTTCCATAATATTACAAAACCGATGATGGATAATATTGAAAATACGGCCCAAAAAGAAAAGCCATAGGCTAACGTAAAATCCCGGAAGTAGCTCAAAAGAAAATAATAAACCCCGAATGGAATTGCAACAAATGCAACAATTATCCATGCAATGCATTTTATAAAAAATGCTACAATATTTAATAATACTTGAAATAACATAAACTTTTATTTTGTGACTTGCGTCTGATTAAAAATTAATTAATTTAAAAAACATGTATCTTAGCTTTTATAATTCGAGGAAGAAGTATCATCATCTAAAGCTGTTATTAAACCAGTAACCAATAGAGATATACCAGCACTTATTATTCCTGCTGTTTTAGGATTTTTCCCTGAATAATTAGCAATCGCAACTCCGGCTGCCACACTTGTACTCAAAATGGTACTTAGACTACTAAAGTCTAATTCACTGTCTTTCTTTTTAAATAAATTTTTCATAATACTTGTTTTAAAATTTCGGAGCTAAATTATTGCTCAAACGCGACAATTAGTGTCGCTTATTATTTATTTGAAAAAAGCAACAAGCGACACCTTATGTCGTTTTTGTTTTTTAACTTTGAAATATCAAAAAAAGAAAATGGAAGAAAATCAAACGCACCTGAATTCACCACAAGTATATCGCACTAAAATACTAGTTGAATTATTAAGAAAACACCAATCAATGCATCGTGACCTTCTTATAAAAGAAATATCTGTTAAGGAAAAAAAGAATCTATCAGTACGTACAATACAACGATATGTAAAAACATTAAATGAAGATTATGGTATTGTTATTACACTTAATAAAGGGAATACGCACTATTATTTAGACGAAGAGAAATCTGCTAACGTCGAATCTTTTTTAAGCCACATTGAAATTCTATCAACAGCTGAACTAATTAAGTCCAGCTTTAACGAAACAAATAATGCATTAGCTTTCGTTGAATTTGAAAACAAAGCTACCATTTCCTCAATTCCAAATTTCAAAGTTATTTTGGAAGCTATTCATCAAGCCTTACCTATTAGTTTTGGGCACTATAGTTTTTACCACTTGAAAGAGGAAAATTATACATTGAAACCATATTTTTTAAAGCAATATCAAAATCGCTGGTACGTTATTGGTGAAACTGAGAAAGGGTATCGCACTTTTGGAATTGATCGATTAAAAGACATTACAGTAGGCACTAAAAAATTTAAGCAAAAAACTGAAGAAGCCATAGATAAATTTAGAAATGTAATCGGTCTAAATTATGTTGATCATAAAATGGAAAAGATACAACTGTCTTTCCACATTTCACAAAAACCATATATTGTCTCGCTACCTTTACATCATTCTCAAAAGGAAATCAACACCGATAACGAAAACAATTTTGATATTGAGCTAAGTATTCATCCCAATTTTGAGTTCCGACAACAGGTTTTGAAATATGGAAGTTTGGTTAAGATCGTAGAACCTAAATGGTTGGCGGAGGAGATTAAGGAGGAGTTGAAGAAGGGGTTTGAGAATTATCAAAACAAATCATGAGTTTGCTCTGTTGAACCTTTTTAGTTAATGATTAAATTTTTATTTTCATCTAAAAAATCGTCAAAAAGCTTCCGTGCTTTTTCTTTTGCCTCATTTTTGATGAAAAATTCAAATGTCAAAAAAGGCTGATTTAATTCTGACTTAAAATCCTTCCCTCCTAGTGAATTTAATATTTCAATGATACAATCGTCCACTAATGCTACTTCGTGTTCATTATACAACAAAGTAAAATTAAAAGTCATTCGACTAAATGTTTTAGGATATTTTTCAGATAATTTTTCTCTAATGTTTTGATTGTCCAAATCTGTTCGGTATAGCAAAGTCATTTCGTAATTAACCAAATTTTCTAGATGTCTATTTCTAATCTCATTTAATTTTGAATAGATTTGTTCCTTCTCCTTTTGCTTAAATTTAAGTTTAGATTGCTCGTCTTTAACCAAAAAAACTTTAATTCTTTTTGATTTTTCTCTTGAAAATATTCTAAAAACAAATAAACCAAAAGCAACAAATACAATAATTATCACAATGTTTCTCATAATTACATAAAATTTATTTTACTTTTAATACCAGCAATCAAAGTTTCTAATTCCTTTTCTTGAACTTTAAGAGCATTATATTTTGATTGCTCGACTTGCATTCTCTCTTCAATATCTTTACCATTTTTATTCTTCAGAATTTCAATTTCTTTCTCTTTCTCTTCTAATTTATTATTGTTTTCATCTTGTATTTGTCTAAAAATTTCAGATATATCGTAATTCAAATCAGTAAAAAAATTCCTTTCAACATTATTAAATTTTATAGACATAGGATTAAGTGTTTCCGAAACAAACTTTTGCAGAGCTTCTTCTCCCCTCTGTATATCTCTCGTTTTGTTAGATTTAAAAACATCTTTAAATTTTCTCCAAAAATTAATATTTTTACTATAATCTGTTTTTAAACTATTTGAAGCTGTTTCTAACTCATCTTTTAAATTTCCTATTTTCGAATTAATGAAACTTCTACACTTGATTTCAATTTTATCTTTAATAAAATCAGAATTTAAATACTCTAATTGAAGATTACTTGTATCAAAAATACGTTGCAAACCTTTTGAAAAATCATTGGTAAAAGTCTTTATTTGTTCTTTTAAATTATTAATACCATTTCTTAACTTCTCTTCAATAACGTTTGCTGCATACTTCTCTAAATCATCTAAAGACATCCCCTCTAAACGCTTCATAATGATATTTAATGCTGCTTTGATTTCAGCAGATATCTTGATGTTATTTGAGGATTCGTCGAAATGATTTTTAATTCTATCTTCAATATTTTCTAAACTTGCGCTGATAAATTTTATATCCTTCCTTATTTGTATCTCTTTCTTTTCCAATTCCTTTTTATCAGATTTAATCAACTCAAGACTCTTTTTGCAACTATCAATATCTTCTTTAATTTCTAGTAAGGGCTCGCTAAAAAGCGTAGTTAGATATTGCTGATGTGTTTCAATCATATTAGAATCTTTGTTGGCAATCAATTTTCTTTCAATTGCCGATTCTAAATTAGAGAATTGTATATGACAATATTCAAAATCAATTCGGTTTTCCAACTTTTCATACTCTTCTTCCATTGCAGGGGTAAATGGCAAACTATTTTTATCCATTTTATCCAACATTACTGCTAGTTGACATACAGGAAAAACTGTATCTTGGCCTGGAATTAAATTGTATTTTTTATTCCATTCACCATTCACCATATCATCAATTGTATCTGTCAATCTATCTTCTCCATTTATAGTGTCAGATTTTGTCAGTGGAAACAGGCGATGGTTGGGAGAAATGTGTAACATGTAATCTTTTACAAAATCTACATCAACAGCATTCATAGCTGCACCAGCATAACTACAGTAAAGAACCGCATTCGCTTTTCCAATCCAATCTTTTACAACTTTATCACGCATTTGATTTGGTGAATTCATACCAGGCGTATCTACAACAATTAAGTTTTTTACATAACTAGAATTTGTTTTTAATGTTAGCGTATTAACAAAAGGAGTAAAAACACCATTTTTACCAACAAAATCAATCAACTCTTTTAGGTTTTTTCCTGTAATATTTTTTTCAGAAAGCAACTCTTCATAGCTTGAATAACCTCTATTTTGTAAATTTTCGAGAGACGTGTTCAGTAGTTTATTGAATTCACTCTCGCTTTCAGTTCCTTTAATTGAATTCCTCAATTGAACAAATTCATTTGAAGTATATAAAGTTGCTTCATATGATGGTTCCTCTCCATAAGTTATAAAGGTAATCTTTGCCGTTAACTCAGTATCATCGGCCGGAAGGATATTATTACCAAAAATCAAAGCATTGAGTAGAGTGCTCTTCCCTGCTTTCATCTGACCAGCGACGGCCAAGATAAATTGATCCTTAAGCAACGAACTTTTCTTTTCTAGCAATTCTGATTTTAAATTTTCATCTACAAATTTCGAATCTTCCTTTTCTAGCATTTCATATATCTCCAAGAAGTATTCTTTTTGTTTAGTATATTCGTGTAGCATATTTTCTAGCGTAGTATTTTTGTATAAATGTTATTATACTTCTGATATAAATTTTTGTAATCAAGCAGAATATATTCGTAAAAAGCAGAATATATATTTGTATTTAAAAAAAAGGTTGTTTTATTCATAGCTTTTTCAACATCATTAAATACAAGCAATTGCTGCGAAAAAAAATCTTTGACGTAAAATAATTCTATCACCTTTTCATTTAACGAATAATTAAACTTTTCCTTAACTATCTTCCGAAATATCTTAAAGGTCGAAGAATATAATTTCATAAAAGAATCTAAAATTTCATGATGATCTTTTTCACAATTCATATTGCTGAATACTCCAATATTATTATTTATAAAAGTTTTAGAAATTGCTTTTTGTTCTTCATTAAATGATGCCAGTTTTGGCTCAAAATTAGAGTACCATAACTCGTCCATTTGTTTTTTTATCTTATTTGAGATATGAGTTATATTTTCCTTTCTCTTTTGGTAAGCTGCAAATTCCCTCTCAAAGCTTTTATTAGAAATTTCATTGTTGTTAGTTCCAAATTCTTTTAACATTTCCTGCACCTCAAAACGTTCAGAAATTTTTCCAATTTCATTATCCTGATCTACATTGTGAAAAAAATGTAACTGATTATCATTCTCATGAAAATGAAACTTCAATCCCCCTCTTCTTCCCAATGAACTTGTGAACTTCAACTCCCAATTATCTTGATAAGATAAGCTTTGGTTGTTAACACTTATTTTAACCAGATCAATTACTTCATCAATAGTTTCCTCCTTTTTAGATGAATACAAAATCACATCCTTAATCAAATGTCCTAGATCTTTTTTAATATCATTTAAAATTTTTTGTCTACCAGTTGAACCTTTTCTATCAGCTTTGTTTAAAATCACATAGATATCAACTGAATTTTTGGTTTCTCTTTTTAACTTAATAATTCTTTCCTTTTGATCTTTAGTAATTGTCCCAATATCGATATCCATCAACCAAAATAATACATCAGCTTCTTTTGTTATTACCTCTTCAGTAACGACATCGTCACCTCCAATATTTCCATTACAAACATCATCACCTCTTTGAAAACCTGGCGTATCCAGTAATGAAATATCACGTACAAAACTCCAGGGGCCTTCTACAAAAAATTGTGCTCCTCTTCTTAATGTTTTTTCTGTACCATGCTGTACCATCACTTCATAATCCTTCGCTGATATCTCTTTTTTATAACCTACATCATCAATCAAGTAAAAAGCTTTATGATGGGCAAAATTAAAAGTGGTAATAGAAGAAGTTGTAGATTTGTCAGCAACAGGGCAAATGTCATCTTGAATCAATGAATTAATAAAAGTTGATTTTCCAGCACTAAAATTTCCCACCACAGCCACTCTAACTTTCTGATGACTGTCGGAAACCATTATGGCTTTTTTAAGCATTACTCTTGCATCTTCTTCTAAACTTTTAATCAGATTTCGGTCTCTTCTCCAAAAAAGCTCATCAGGAAAATCATTCTCAACATCATTATAAAGGACAATATCGTTCAAAAATAGATTTACAAGATTCATGTCTATTTCTCTAACCTTATTTTCCTTTTTCATTTGCGGAGATATAATCTTATTAAGATCCATATATTTTAGTTGAGTCTAATTAGTTCTTCTTCAATTTTTGATTTTAAATTCTCCACTTCACTTTTACCCTTTTTCTTATTTTCAAAAGCAAGAGCGAGATTGTTATTATGAATTTTTAATTTCACGCCTATTTCAATAAAAACCGTTTCAATTTGACTTTCAATTGATATTAAAGTCTGGTTACAAATCTTTCTTCCTAATTCAGATAAACTAACATCTAGATTTGATCCTAT
This sequence comes from Flavobacterium sp. KH_001, assembly GCF_057840745.1. Classification (NCBI taxonomy): domain Bacteria; kingdom Pseudomonadati; phylum Bacteroidota; class Flavobacteriia; order Flavobacteriales; family Flavobacteriaceae; genus Flavobacterium; species Flavobacterium sp. KH_001. The sequence continues at coordinate 238,820 of NZ_CM174520.1, forward strand.
CTGTCTTTTAGCTAATAATGCACCTACGTGCTCTATAGGATTCGCTTCTTTTGCTTTTTCTGCTAGACCCATAAGAAAATCTAAGGCCATCTTTTTTGCTCCTTGCTTTAGAATTGTCTTTACTCCATTTTTTGCAGCTTCTTTAGTAACTGTTTCTGTCACCGTCTTTCCGGCTAGCTGAAGAGTCTCAGCACCAACAGTTTCTACTGTATTCGCCGCAAGAGTTACCCCTCCTGTTGCTAAAGCAATAGTTAGGGAAGTAGCAATCCCTGTAATCATTTCTTTCTTTTTAATAATAGAATTTACAGTAGAAGACAATTCACTAATGTCAATATTCACACTATTAGGTTCAACAATTGTATGTTCTTTGAAAAATCTTTCGACGCTTGCACTTATAATATTATTTATTTGTTGAGTGTATGTACTGTATAATTTATTCAAAATTTCCTCATTGGGGGTAACATTTGAACACTCAAATTGTATTTTTGAATTAAAATTCTGGTTTGTAGATTTTATTTCATCAAATAAAATCTCTTCAAATTTTGCCAATTTTTTCTTTAAATCACTTTTTTGGACATTTAATGACTCAATATCTGATTCCAATTTCACACGTTCAATTTTAAACTGGCTGTCGTCAAAAGAAAGCTTGTTTTTTAGATCTTTCAAAGCATTTATTATCTTACTTTTTAAAGCTTCCTCTTGTTTTTTTAAACGAAAATTAATCATTTCTTTTTTGCGAGAATTGATAGAAATATCAAACAAATTAAAAAGACTTTCGATTGCATTACTATTTCCATCATCTAAAACTTCCTTAGAAGAAAACGGTATAATACGATTATCCATATCATTGACCTTTAAATAGTGATTAATATCATTTTTAAATCCGTCAATTATTTTATTCATCGACTCGGCTGTTTTTTGATCAGATCTTGTGAGTACAAATAAAATTTTATCTTTGATTAACTCGATTTCTGGTCTTTCCAAAAATGATTTTAAACTTGAATTTAGAGAACCTGTATTGCAATCTATACAGATTAATACCCCGTCCAATTTTGGCAGTAATCCATATGTTATATCAATATCAGATTGATCCAGAGAACTAATGCCTGGGGTATCAATAAAAACATATCCTTTATTTAGAAAATCATTACTATTAACCGATACTATCGCTTCACCTGACCGATTTCCTTTCGCAATGTCTTGGTATTCTAGTAAAGAAATTCTTTCTTCTGAATCATCTTCTTTAATTTCAAAGTATTCAATTTCATTTTCTTGATTCACATCTGCTTTCAAGTACGTAACTGATTTGGTAGTTGGCTTATCCATTGCTGGAAGTAGTTTTTTTCCTAAAATACTATTTAACAATGATGATTTTCCTGAACTAAATTCCCCTAAAACTCCAATAAAAATATTTTCAACAATTTCAGCTGATTGTAAATCATTTTTTAATTCATTAATTTCATATAAATTAATGATTCTTTCCAATTCTTTATTCATAATTTTCAAATTATATATAGCTCTCAAAAATAAAATTACAAACCGTCAATTCTTGTCGTTGACTTTTATTTTACCAAATTACTAATTATCTTTTCATTCTCTCATCTGCTTTTATCAAATGGGCAACAGCCAACACCACCAAGTGTCTTTTCAACATATAAATCACTAAATAGTGTTATTTAGTCTCCACCCCTTTATTAAGGCTGCCTTTTGCATTAATGTTTGGTTTTTGGCAAAAATTAAATCTATTGCTAAGCGGCTTATACAATCGGTTATGGTCAATCATACGATATTATCGTTTAAGTTACCTTTTGTGATATTTATTTTGCTAAAATAGAATAATTATTTCTTTATAATTAATCATCGAATTAACATAATTAAAAGATTTATTCGTAAAAGAAGGCAGAAAAAACAAATTAAAAAGAACCAATTTGATTAAAAAATACTCCAAAGAAATGTAAACAAACTTGTAATTATCTTTGGAAAGATAGTTCGTACATTAAATATTTAATCACAAAAAGTGGAGTAAAAGAGAAAGGAGGTTTACTTTCAAATTGGACCTCATTCTTTTGCTAGTATGTCAAAATAATCTTGTAATCTTTAAGCTATTAATAATTAGATCGAAAGAAACAATATCAATTAAAATAGCCAAATATTTATAATAAAGCTCAAGTGAGGAATGTAAGTGAGGAAAAGCCGAAAAACAGCACGAAACCTATTTTTTGCAAAAAAATTAAAACGCTATAAATAAACAACTTACACAATAACAGGCATCAAATTTCAATTTTCATAACCCTGAGGTCACGGGTTCAACTCCCGTCCTCGCTACAAAAAACAAACCCTTAAACATCAAATGTTTAGGGGTTTTTTTATTAGAATTAATTTCTTACTATATAAAAAATTACAGTAAATAATTAAGCTATAACTCTAAATAATTAAATATCTTTAATACTTTTTAGTGGCATGCTAGAAAAATTAGCATTCCCTAATTTTTATATTAGAAAAAAAATCTAAAAGTTAACACGTTATAAATATGGACATAGTTAAGTTTAAAATCACATCAAAAACTATAAAAGTAGAAGTACGTAATTCTAATAATTATGTTTTTAATTTTAATACTGCTTTAGACATTGCAAAAGAAGACAAAGATGTTTTATTAAAATTATACAATGCATTGGATATTCTTTTTAAGAAAGAAACTCCAACTGAGGTAAAAAACTACATTTCGCCCAACCAAACTAATATATTAGATCAGATTTCGGCTGTTGACAATTTAGAACAGGAGGAATAAAATGTTCTGATCTGGAACAACTTTTCGGCCTTCCCAGCATTTAAACGTATTTTAGTTATTTTTGTGTAAATACAAATTCCACTAGATGAAGCGTTCAGGAACGGCAGATCTCCCATTACATTATGGCCATGTTCCATTATGGCTGGCCGAACGAATGTCTAAACTTGGTTTTGCCATTGTAGAAACGATTGCCCTTGAATTTTCGACTTCAGAAGTTGTAAGCAAACTAAGTAATCCTTTTTGGTTTCAAAGTTTTGGGGCCGTAATGGGAATGGATTGGCATTCTTCCGGAATTACAACCTCAGTACTTGGGGCTTTAAAAAAATCTGTCAATCCACATTCAAAAGAACTCGGAATCTACATCTGCGGAGGCAAAGGCAAACATTCTATGTTAACACCACAGGAACTTTTATTTGTTGGTGAGAAAACAGGCCTTGACGGTCATAATCTTGCGAATTGCAGCAGACTTACAGCCAAAGTAGATAATACTGCTATTCAGGATGGATTTCAATTGTATCAGCATAATTTTATTGTGGACAACAAAGGTCAATGGGCCGTTATTCAGCAAGGAATGAATCCTAATTCTCAAACTGCAAGAAGATATCATTGGCACTCGAAAGATTTAAAATCTTTTATAAATGAGCCCCACACCTTTATTTATGGCGAAAGTCAAGGTACAATCTTAAATCTTACCGCTCAGGCAGCAACAAAATCCAGAGAAGGTATTTTAGAATTAGCTAAAGAATCTCCAACAAAAATCATGAAAGAAATGCAGAATCTTTCCATGCCAGCGCATCATGATGTTAGAATGGAAGATGTGAATATGAAAAGACTCGGAGCAATGCTTTGGACAACACACGAAAATAAGCCGGAAGATTTTCAGGAATTATTACTTTTAAAAGGAATGGGACCAAGAGCTTTGCAATCATTAGCATTAGTTAGTGAAATAATATACGGAACTCCTACCCGATTTGAAGATCCTGCACGTTTCTCGTTCGCTCATGGCGGAAAAGACGGACATCCTTTTCCTGTTCCGGTAAAAATCTATGATGAAACCATTGACACTTTACAAAGAGCCATTAATCGTGCTAAAATAGGCAATACTGATAAAATAGAAGCGATTCGGAAATTATCTGAAATCTCAAGAAAAGCCGAAGAAAGTTTTACGCCCAACTCCAACTTTGACGCCTTAATTCAAAGAGAAAGAAATGAATCCTATAAATATGGTGGCAAAACTGTTTTTGGAGACGCTAAACCTCCTAAAAGTAAACCAGCAAATCCGAATAATCAATTAGAGTTATTTTAAGTAAATTATGAATTCGAAACTTCATTATAATTGCTTTATCTCCAATAACAGTTCACAAAACCAGTGATTTCAGCAATCTTAAAACAATTTACTTTTGAATAAAATTAGCTTTATATTAGCGATAACAAAAACATAAATATCCTAAAGTATGAAAGTTAAAAAAATAATTGCTTTAATAATATTTCTTTTAATCTCAAAATTAAACGCACAGGTAAGTGGAAATTCTGCTCAAAAAAATTATCAGCGAAATCAAATTGGAATTTTAGAACCACAAAAATTATTTATAACGGACAGTACTTTTATTGTTCAGGCTAATATTTTAAAAAATGTTATTGCAGATAATTACGTAGCAGTTTTTGGAGTAAGTGAAAAGGCAAATTCATTGAAAGAAAGCAACGAAAATATTAATAAACGAATTACCAGTTTTATTTCAGATCTAGTAAAAATGGGTATTAATAAAAATGATATTTACGTTGACATGACAACTCAAACCAGAATTTACGATTACAAAATACAAGAAGAAGTTGCGACACAATATATCAATGGATTTGAAATAAAGAAAAATGTCATTTTGAAATTCAAAAAAATAGCTGATTTAGATAAAATGGTTATTTGTGCCTCAAATTATGCTATTTACGACTTAATCAAAGTAGATTATCTGGTTTCCAACGAAGAAGAAGTTTATTCAAACCTATTTGAAATTGCGAAAAGCACTATTGAGAAAAAGAAAAATTTATATGTTTCGGCAACAAACGTGAAATTGGATACTTCCTCACAAATTTTTGGAGAAAAATTTCATAGTCAATCACCTCAAGAATCCTATAACAGTTACACTTCGAATCTTAGCTCAACATACACAAATGACAACACCTATAACAAAAGATTAGATTTAGTAAAAACACCAACTTATTATTATGATAAACTGAATTACTCGGGCTTTGACAAAATTATAAATCCGGTAGTAACAGAACCTGTTGTTGAATATGTTTTATCGCTTCAAATTAAATTCAAAATTTTGAAATGAAAATAACAAGTATACTATTATTCGTACTGTTATTAAATTTTTCTGTTTTTTCTCAAAGCAAAACCAATTTAAAGTTTAGTCCACTAATTGCAATTGGTAAAGTTATTAAAGCAACAGAAATTGCTAAAATTCAGTCCAAAAATGAATTAAAAGGAAAAAACTTTTTCATTAAAGATTGGGTAGATAAAACAAACACATTACGAAAAGCATTGTTTTATAAAAATGACTCGATATATACAATTTATGAATTGCCTAATCTTTATGATGGCAGTGGACAATATGGTTTTTTCGAACTTTCTGATAATGCAAAATTTATACTATACACCACACAATACAGTTATGGCTCTAGAGGTCATTCTGAAGGCAGTTCGGATTTTAATATAATAGATTTAGAAAATTTAAGTTCTCTCTCGATCAAAGCACGTTTAGCAACAGAGTCCTGGGAAGATAAAAAACAACCTGTTTTATCTCAATGTAATTCAGAAATTAGCACAAAAGGAAATACGGTTTTAGTTAAAACAAAAAAGACAAAAAATAGCAGTTACAAAGAATATTTCGAAGAAGACTGTTTACTAAGTGGCAACTATAAAATTTCAGAAGGAGAACTAATACAACTAAAATAACAAGATATGCCAAATCAATTCGAAGATACAATCAAAAAAGCCTACTCAGCTTTTAACGAAAGAAACATTGACAATGCTCTTTCAACAATGCAACCAGATGTACAATGGTCAAAAGCATGGGAAGGCGGCTACATTTCCGGGCATGATGAAATTAAACAATATTGGACCAGACAATGGACAGAAATCAATCCGAAAGTAGAGCCGACAAGTTTCGAGGAGAGAGAAAACGGGAGTTTAGAAGTTAAGGTACATCAAAATGTAAAAGACTTGCAAGGCAATTTAATATTTGACGGATTAGTAAAACATATTTATACTTTTCAGGATGGATTAATAAAAACAATGGATATTGAGCTGGTTGAAAATAATTAATTAGAAAAATAAAAAACATGTCAATAAAACAAGATTCAGAATTAATTGGAATGAAAAAAGCCAGTGAAGCCGTTGCCTATACTTTAAAAGCAATGAGCGAATTTGCTAAACCTGGTATGACAACAAAGGAGTTAGACGAATATGGAGGAAAAATCCTTACTGATTTAGGCGCAAAATCAGCACCTTATTTAACTTATGGTTTTCCGGGATGGACTTGTATCAGCGTAGATAATGAATTTTGTCACGGTATTCCATCTGAAAGAAGAATACTAAAAGAAGGAGATTTAATTAACATTGATGTTTCTGCAGAATTGGATGGTTTTTGGTCAGATAATGGAGGCTCATTTGTTATAGGTGAAGATAAAAACGGACACCAAAAACTGGTTGATGCTTCAAAAGATATTTTACAAAAAGCCATAAACAACATAAAAGGCGGAGTGAAAATTGCTGAAATAGGATATCTTATAGAGACAGAAGCAAAAAAAAGAGGTTACAAAGTAATAAAAAATTTAGGTGGTCATGGAATTGGCAGAAGTCTGCACGAACAACCAGACGAATTACTAAATTATAAAAATCGCTTTGACCAAAGACGTTTTAAGAAGAACTCGGTTGTGGCAATTGAAACCTTCATCTCGACAACTTCATCTCAGGCAGTAGAACTTAAGGATGGCTGGACAATGGTTGGCAACAAGGGTGGTTTTATGGCACAGCACGAACATACAATTGTGGTTACTGAAGGTAAACCGATCATATTAACTGAAAGAAATGGAATTTGGAATTAAAAAAGCGTTTCTAAACATTATATATAAATTCCTCTTAAAAGAAAAACACCTACATTACTAACAATCAATAACTTACAATTGAAAAAGCAATAAATGTTTTTCTTCGGCATGCTTTTTGTTTTTCGTATCTTTAATAATAATTTAAAAAATTGAAATCATGAAATCATTAAAATATTTATTTCTAGGATTGTCACTTTTGGCAATTAATTTTTCAAACGCTCAGGTTAATGTAAACGTTAACATAGGTACGCCGCCACTATGGGGACCAGTTGGTTATAATGATGCACGTTATTATTACCTACCAGATCTTCAAACTTATTATGATGTAAGCACATCTAATTATATTTACATCAATAATGGAAAATGGATAAGAGCGAGAACACTTCCATCTGTTTACAGAAATTATGACCTTTACAACGAGTATAAAGTGGTATTAACAGATTATAGAGGAAATTCTCCTTATGATAATTTTAAAAATCATAAAGTAAAATATGGAAAAGGTTACAAAGGAAAACCTCAAAAAACAATTGGTCAAAAACCGGGTAACGGAAATAACAAACAAGGACACGATAACGGAAACCATGGAAATGGAAACGGGAACGGCAAAGGAAACAATGGTAAAGGAAACGGAAAACATTAAAAACTAAGAGGCTTTAAACAGCCTCTTTTTTATTGCTCAATTTATTCCAAATTCTATATTCTTCAAAAAGACAAGATTGCAAAAAGCACGTTAAAATCCATATCTAATAGCAGTTTTTCCACATAAAAAAATACATTTGTCAAAATGAAACAAAGAGAGTCTTTTCACAACTCACCCTGAACCTGAAAGTGTACTATTATGGAGCATGATAAATTTATTTTCTGTCTGGAAGGCGTTCCTGATGTAGATACTTATTTAGAGACTCAAGTGGTTAAAAACTTAGAAGAAATTGCCATTGATCAAGGAATTGCAAGTATTTATAAGACTTGTGATACCATTGAAGGCCTCGAAGAAAGTCTAAATGTATTGCTATATGAAGATCATAATTTTAAAGATTATGAAATAATCTATTTGGTAATGCCAGGTGAACCTAACAACATCTGTCTTCATGATTATTACTATAGCCTGGAAGAAATAGCAGAGCTTTTTGAAGGCAAGATGAAAGGAAAAGTAATTCATTTTGCTAATAAAAAAATATTAGACCTCAACGAAGAAGAAGCACAATATTTTCTGGATATAACCGGAGCCCGAGCCATCTCAGGTTACGGATCAACTTATAATAAAATAGCCAGCAGCAGTACTATCGATAAAGCTTTTTTTAGTTTGTATCAGGACAATGATGATCTTACTGAGGTTGTTGAAGAATTGTACCAAAAACATTATGCACTTTGCCAATTGCTTGATTTCAGGCTTTATTATTAAGGATGAAAAAACAGGCAAACGAAAAAATAAAAACCTACGAACCAAAAGGATTTCGGGAACGATTTCTTGGCGAAGAAAATCCGATACATTTGCTATTCAAATCCAATTCAGATCATTTTTTTTGTTTGAAAATCGAAGAAATGATGGGATTACAATTTCCAGTTCCACCATCTAAACACAGTTGTCACACGATCATTTTCATAACTTCGGGCATCCATAGCATCAAAATTGGTTTTGAAGAGTACAAAACCTATTCTAACGGAATTATAGTCGTTCCTGCAGGCCAGATTTTTTCGGTAGAACATTTAAACAATAAACATGTTGGTTTTGTCTGTCAATTTCATCCTGATGTTTTAATTGGAAAATATGGCGGAAGCGAAATGATTAATGAGTTTGACTTTCTGAAGATTGGCGGTAATCCAAAAATTCCGGTTTCAGAAACAGACTTTCCTTTTATCCTCAATTTATTCCACCGTCTTCAACATGAATACACTGCCAATGCAAAAGCCAATTTAGAAATCGTTCAATCTTATTTGATGGCTTTATTCTGTGAAATGAATAAAAACAACATCAAAACAACCAAAAATAATAGTGCTGCGGCGACACTTTCATCAAAATTCAAAGCACTTATTTATGATCATATTAAAATAAATCATCAGGTAAATTATTATGCCTCACTTTTAAATGTAAGTCCAAATCATTTAAACAAATCGATTAAAGCAGCTACTGGGAAATCTGCAACCAATTGGATTGATGAAACCATAATGCTTGAAGCAAAATATTTGCTCTATCAAACTACATTTTCTGTCAGTGAAATTGCGATGCAGGTTGGTCATGAAGATCAGTCTTACTTTAGCAGATTCTTTAAAAAACACGAGGGCGTTACTCCCATTCAGTACCGAAAAATGATTGATAAGTCCTAATTATTGATTGCGGAATCCTATCAATTCTTCAAGCATTTTATGAAATTTGCCTCATAAAAAAGGAGATTTATGATTCATGTTTTTAAAACTTCAGTTGATACAAAATCGAAATTAGAATTCGCAACAGCATTACTTACCGAATTACTACCTCATGCCAAATGGAATTTTGATCTTGAGGATTGCGATAACATTTTACGAATTGAGAGTGAAACGGAAGTTTCTGAAATAGTATTACAAAACAACATTTTTGATTGTATCGAATTAGAATAAAATTCGATACAATCTTTTCTCAAAACTTAACTATTCACTATGGAAACTGCCTTACATCAAAATAAAACTTTTGACACTATTGATTATTCAGAACAAAGACTATCAGATAATGAATTTGTAAATTGCGAATTCATCAACTGTAATTTTTCCAAAAGCGATTTCAGTTCTATTGATTTCTTAGATTGTACTTTTAAGAATTGTAATCTGTCGTTGGCCATTCTTAAAAATACCGGGCTTAAAAACATTCAATTTATCGGTTGTAAATTGATGGGATTAGATTTCAGTGCAAGCAATAGCTTTTTGTTTTCAATGCGTTTTCAGGATTGCCTCTTAGATTATTCTACTTTCATTTATAAAAAATTAAAGAAAACCAGTTTTATCGATTGCTCTCTAAAAGATGTCGATTTCTCGAATACAGATTTGTCTCTTGCTATTTTTAAAAATTGTGATTTGGCAAATGCCACTTTCGTAGAATGTATTCTGGAGAAAACTGACTTTCGTTCTTCAAGAAATTATGCTTTTGATCCTTCGGAAAATAAAATCAAAAGGACAAAAGTTTCACACACAGCACTTGCCGGATTATTGGAGAAATTTGATTTGGATATTGAGTAAGATTTTCACAAGCTTCTATTATAAAAAAACCCTTAAACGCAATTCGTTTAAGGGCTTTTTACAATAATTAACCTATTATTAAGCAGACTGTAATTGTAAATTACTTTTATGTTTCTGCATTAAAACCAAAGTTATAACCATTCCGACCGTAGCCATCCCAATACCAATAAGATTTGGAGACGCATAACTATAACCCGCCGCTAAAGGCAATCCGCCTAAAAAGGCCCCTAAAGCATTTCCTATATTGAAACTTCCCTGAAGTGCCGCCGAGGCAATCATTTCAGCATCTTTAGCTGTTTTAATCATCAGCATTTGAATGGGTGCAATTACAGAAAACGAAATTGCTCCGGTTAAAAATGTCAGAAATAAAGAGATGTATTGATTGAAAGAGAAAAAGTAAACCATAATCAGATCGGCCACCATTACAAACAACAATGCTAATACAGTTGGTGCCGGCGAATATTTATCAGCCAATTTCCCTCCCAAAAAATTCCCAACTACCATTCCGAATCCGGCTAATATTAAAATATACGAAACATCTTCGGGAGAAAACTTAGAAACGTTTATTAATAAAGGTGCGATATAGCTAATCCAGGCAAATAGACCTCCAAAACCTATTGCTGTGATTCCGATAATTAACCAGGCTTCGGTTTTCTTGAAAAACAACAATTGCGTTTTCATATTTACATTACCGCTTTTCTCCAAGTTTGGCATCCATAAAGAAATAAACAAAAAAGTTAACATTCCCACAATCGCAATTAACACAAAAGTATAACGCCATATAAAATGATGTCCTATATAAGTACCAATTGGAACACCAATTAAATTTGCCAGGGTTAGACCTGCAAACATTATTGAAATTGCCTGAGCTTCTTTGCCTTTATCAGCCAAACGGCTCGCGACTACCGCCCCCACCCCGAAAAAGGCTCCGTGAGGTAATCCCGAAAGAAATCGTGAAGCAAACAGAAAATTGTAAGTTGGAGCAATGATCGAAAGAGCATTGAAAACAGTTAACATCAGAGCTAATATTAAAAGCATTTTTTTTGGTGGAAAGTTTCTCCCGATAATTACTAATAAAGGTGCGCCAATAACAACACCTAAAGCGTAAGCCGAAATTAGATATCCGGCAACAGGAATCGAAACTTTCATATCTGAAGCAATATCAGGCAATAAACCCATCATTACAAACTCGGTTATCCCAATAGTTAAGCCTCCTAAAGACAAGGCAATAAGACTTTTTTTCATTTGTTTTTATTAAGAAAGGAATAGATTTTCTATGATGCAAATTTACGTCAGGAATGCAAGAAATAAATTGTACTTTTGCGATATAAACTTGTAAATTTAAGTTATGCCGAAATTAAATCAATTCAAAACACTCATGATTGATGAGTTTGAAGATGAGAAATTTCATCTTCCGTTGCATTCTCATACCTATTATGAAATCATTTATATTAAAAAAGGAAGCGGAGTTCATCACCTAAATAACAATTTATTACCTTATAAAACAGGTGATTTATTTGTAATTTCACCAGAAGACGAGCATTATTTTGATATTAAAAAAAGCACTCGTTTCTTTTATATTAAATTCACCGACAGTTATTTTAATTCGAAACAAAACCTTACATGCGATGAATTCTTAATTCACACTCCTGAAAGTTTCATGCGGAACAAGACATTAAAAGAAACTGTACTTAAATTAGATGATCCTTGTAAAACAATATTAAAAAATACGATCGAAAATATTGCTGCCTATAATTGTCATACAGATGTTTCAAATTCGCCAATTGTATTTTATCAGATTCTTTCGATTTTTGGATTAATAAAAGAAACAATGCGCGGTCAGAATCTTGTTGTAAGAGGTAATTCTATTGATAACGAGCAAATAACGTCTTATATTCATCAGAATATTTACAATCCAAAATTAGTTCAGATAAAGGTTATTGCAAATCATTTTAATATTGCCGAAACCTATTTTAGCGCTTATTTTAAAAGAACTTTTACAATTAGTTATCGCGATTACATTCATAATTTAAGAACAACATTAATCGAAAAAAGATTCCACAATAATCAATTGCCGATTAAGCAAATCGCTCATGAATTTGGTTTTACTGATGAAAGCCATTTATCAAATTATTTCAAAAAAAGAAAAAACATGAAACCTACAGATTATAAAAAACTGTAGTTAGCGAAATCTTAAATAATCTTGGGACTTCAAAAAAAAACCTAAATTTGTATCACTAACCTAATTTCTTTGGCAAAAAAAGTACACATATTATTTCTCGTTTTAACCTTTGGTTTCTTTTTGATACCAACTGCGGGTTTTGCATGTGGAAAATCGTCTGAAAAAATTTCTTGCGAAAGAAAAACTTCAATAAAAACAAATTCAGATACTTGTCAAAAAGACTGTTGCAAAAAAGGTCATTCTTCAAAAAAAGATCAACATGGCTGCAATGGAAAATGTGATCATCCGGGCTGCACAACTTCTGGATTACAATTTAGTCTGATTTCAGAAAATGAATTTGATTTCAATACTAATGCTTTTAATTTCTCTTTAGAGAAACCTATTTTATATTACACTGAAACCCCTGTTTCAGATGGATTTACTTCTATTTGGTCGCCGCCAAAAATAAAATAATTGTATTTTGTTTAGCCATAATTGGGTTTTGCCACCAAGACACGAAGACCCAAAGAAATATTAAATTTAATTATTCAACTTAGAGAAATTTACAATCTCTATAAAATCATATAAAAATGAAAAAGTCAATAGCAACTATAGTATCAGTAATTACATTATTTACTGCCAATATCATCCACGCAAACACTGTAAAATCAGAAACGACAACAATTGAAATTGCAGATTCAAATCAGCTGCAACCTGTTTATGATGCTTATTTTTCAGTGAAAGATGCGCTTATTAAAAGTGACAGCAAATTAACTTCGGCGAAAGCCACAGCTTTATTGACAGCAATTTCGGCTGTAAAAATGGACAAACTTAAAAGTGACGAGCATACTGCCTGGATGAAAGTCATAAAAAAACTGACTGCTGATGCAAAAACTATTTCAGCAACTACAGATCTGAAAAAGCAACGCGAAACTTTCAAATCACTTTCAAAAAACACTTACGATCTTATTAAAGTTTCAAAATCTGCACAAGTTGTTTACAAACAATACTGTCCAATGGCAGACGCTGATTGGTTAAGCAAAGAAAAAGCAGTTAAGAATCCGTACTACGGTTCTTCAATGTTAACTTGCGGAAACGTGGTAGAAACTATCAAATAAATATGAAGCTCTACATCAAAAACATGGTGTGTAGTAGATGTAAAATGGTTGTGAAGTCTGAGTTTGAGAAACTCGGACTTCAGACTATTTCTGTTGAATTGGGCGAAGTCGAACTAAAAGACACCATATCCGAAGATCAAAAAAAAGAGCTTTTAATTCAATTACACGCTTTAGGTTTCGACTTAATTGATGATAAAAAAAGTAAAACTATTGAGAAAATAAAGAATCTTATTATTGATTTGGTTCATCATAAAAACAATGAACTTAAAATCAATTTATCTGATTATCTGGCGCAAAACCTTAGTCAGGATTATAATACGTTAAGCAATTTATTTTCAGAAGTCGAAAACACAACAATCGAAAAATATTTCATAAGTCAAAAAATAGAAAAAGTAAAAGAGCTTTTGATTTACAATGAACTTTCATTAAGCGAAATAGCTGACATTTTAAATTATAGCAATGTAGCACATTTGAGTAATCAGTTTAAGAAGATTACAGGCTTCACTCCTACTTATTACAAACAATTGAAGGATAAAAAACGCATTCAGATAGAGAATTTGTAATTTTTCTTAACCGCAAAGATCACAAAGATCTACGCAAAGATCGCAAAGCTATTTAGACAAAGCTTTGCGAACTTTGTGTTTTTAATAATCTCGCATATAAATGACCTTTGCGCACTTTGCGGTTAAATAACATTTGTAAATCTTACAAATCATTCACAAAATTATACAAATCGAAGTAATCGTTACTTCGGAAATTTGCATTGTAATACTTTAAAAGATAAAACAATGACACATCAATATATAATTTCAGGAATGTCGTGTGATGGATGTCGCACCAAAGTCGAGAAAACTTTAAATACCATTGAAGGAATTCAGGCTGAAGTAACATTAAACCCTCCATTGGCAACCATTACAATGGAAAAACATGTGGCGACTAAAAAATTTCAGGAAGTTTTATCTGAAGTTGGGAAATACACTATCGAGATGGATTCTCCTAAAAACCATAACGAAACAGCAATTAAATCGTGTTGTTCAGGGCATAAAAAAGAATCTACTATAGCACATAATCACCATGCAACCGGCGTTTTTTATTGCCCAATGCATTGTGAAGGCGACAAAACCTATGACAAACCTGGAGATTGCCCAGTGTGCGGAATGGATCTGATTCCTCAGGTTGCAATCAATACGACAAAATTTACCTGCCCAATGCACCCGGAAATAGTTTCAAACGAACCCGGTGATTGTCCAATCTGTGGAATGGATTTAGTTCCGATGCAGCCTTCTAATTCTGAAGAAAACAAAACCTATACTGATTTACTAAAGAAAATGAAGATCGCTTTATTGTTTACGCTTCCCATTTTTATTATTTCAATGTCAGAAATGATTCCCAATAATCCTCTCTATACTATAATGTCTATTGAAAAATGGAATTGGGTTCAGTTTTTATTTTCAATTCCGGTTATTTTTTACGCAGGCTGGATGTTTTTTATTCGCGCCTGGAAATCGATTTTGACCTGGAATCTTAATATGTTCACCTTAATAGGAATAGGAACAGGCGTTGCTTTCTTATTTAGTATTTCCGGAATGTTTTTTCCGGATATTTTTCCATCGGAGTTTAAATCACATCATGGAACCATTCATCTTTATTTTGAAGCTGCGACTGTTATTATAACTTTAGTTTTATTAGGACAATTGCTAGAAGCCAAAGCACACGGACAAACCAATGGAGCCATAAAAGCATTATTGAAATTAGCGCCAACAGAAGCGACTTTGGTTGAGAATGGAAATGACAAAGTAATTTCGATTCACAATATCAAAAAAGGAGATTTATTACGTGTAAAACCTGGAGAAAAAATTCCCGTTGACGGAAAAATAACTAGTGGTGAAAGCAGCATTGACGAAGCCATGATTACTGGTGAGCCTATTCCGGTTGATAAAAAAACAGGAGATACTGTTATTTCTGGAACTATCAACGGAACCAGATCGTTTGTTATGATTGCCGAAAAAGTAGGATCAGAAACTTTACTTTCTCAAATTATACAAATGGTAAATGATGCCAGCCGTTCGAGAGCTCCAATTCAAAAACTAGCAGATCGTGTAGCCAAATATTTTGTTCCGACAGTAGTTCTTATTTCCATTGTAACCTTTATTGTCTGGGCAAAATTTGGTCCTGAACCTGCTTATATTTATGGATTAATTAATGCTATAGCCGTTTTAATTATAGCTTGTCCCTGCGCGTTAGGTCTGGCAACACCAATGTCGGTGATGGTTGGTGTTGGTAAAGGGGCACAATTTGGCATTCTGATTAAAAATGCAGAGGCCTTAGAAAACATGAGTAAAATTGATGTTCTGATTACTGATAAAACCGGAACAATTACCGAAGGAAAACCATCTGTCGAAAAAATCTACGCCATCCATAATGATGAGGATACTTTACTTCAAAATATTGCTTCGCTAAATCAGTATAGTGAACATCCTTTGGCGCAAGCCGTTGTTAACTTCGCTAAAACTAAAAATCAAAGTTTAATTGAAGTTCCGGATTTCGAAGCCGTTGCCGGAAAGGGAGTAATAGGAACTGTAAATAATTCGAAAGTAGCTTTAGGAAATAAAAAACTCATGCTTCAGATTGGTGCTTCAGTTTCTGAGGCTATAGAAAGCAAGGTTGTTGCAGAACAAAATTTAGGGAAAACGGTTTCTTATATCGCAGTGGACAAAGTTGTTTTGGGTTATGTAACAATTACTGACGCCATAAAAGAAAATAGTGCAAAAGCAATCAAAGATTTAATTGATCAGGGTGTTGAAGTGATTATGATGACAGGTGACAATGGCAATACTGCAAAAGCGGTTGCTGATCATTTACATTTAAGTTCGTTCAAAGCTGATTGTTTACCTGAAGATAAGTTAAAAGAAATTCAACGTTTACAGGCCGAAGGTAAAATTGTTGCTATGGCGGGTGACGGAATTAACGATGCTCCCGCTTTAGCACAAGCGAATATTGGAATCGCGATGGGAACCGGAACTGATGTTGCCATTGAAAGTGCTAAAATAACATTGGTAAAGGGAGACTTAAACGGAATTGTAAAAGCTAAAAAACTAAGTTATTCCGTAATGCAAAATATCAAACAGAATTTATTTTTCGCTTTCATATATAATGTATTAGGCGTTCCTATTGCGGCTGGAATTTTATATCCGGTATTTGGAATTTTACTTTCGCCGATGCTAGCAGCCCTGGCAATGAGTCTGAGCTCCGTTTCAGTGATTGTAAATGCTTTACGATTACGAAATCTAAACCTTTAAAAAAGCAACATGAAATTATATACGATAATACTTGTCTTCCTGATTGCCATTAGCGTAAAGGCTCAAAAAGTAGTTCGGTACGATTTATACGTTCGCGATACTATTGTCAATTTTTCAGGAAAAGAAAAACGGGCTCTAACTGTTAACGGTCAAATTCCGATGCCGACTTTGACATTTACGGAAGGCGATGTTGCCGAAATTTATGTACACAACGAACTGGATAAAGAAGATACCGCATTACATTGGCACGGATTATTTCTTCCGAATAAAGAAGATGGTGTCCCTTATTTAACGCAAATGCCAATTAAACCCGGAACAACTCATAAATACAGCTTCCCAATTATTCAGAATGGGACTTATTGGTACCACAGCCATTCCGGACTGCAGGAACAAATAGGTTTGTACGGTCTTTTTATCATCAACAAAAAGAAAGACGATACTACTTTCAGAAAAGGAATTGATGATTTACCGACAGTTCCCGTCATATTAAGCGAATGGACCGATCTAAAACCGGAAAATGTTCAGCGAATGCTGCACAATGCCAACGATTGGTTTGCCATAAAAAAAGGAACAACGCAAAGTTATGCCGAAGCCATTAAACACGGACAGTTTTCAACAAAAGTGACCAACGAATGGAAACGCATGAACGCCATGGACGTCAGTGATGTTTATTATGAGAAGTTTTTAATTAATGGTAAAAATGAAGATCAGCTTTCGCAATTCAAAGCTGGAGATAAAGTCCGACTTCGAATCGCAAACGGAGGCGCATCCAGTTATTTCTGGCTGACTTACGGTGGTGGAAAAATAACCGTTGTGGCCAGTGACGGAAACGATGTTGAGCCTGTAGAAGTTGACCGATTGATTATTGCGGTTTCTGAAACCTATGATGTTGTCGTTACAATTCCTGAAGATAAAAAATCCTTTGCTTTTTTGGCTACAGCCGAAGACAGAACCGGATCAGCTTCTTTGTTTTTAGGAGACGGAGCTAAACAGCCTGTTGCTCATCTTCCCAAACTAAAATATTTTGAAGGGATGAAAATGATGAACGACATGATGAAGATGAACGGCGAAATGAACGATATGGGTATGAATATGTCCTTGAATAAAATGGACATGAATGCCGTGATGTATCCGGAGATTTCCGGAGAAGAGCAAGTATCTAAAACAGAAGATCATTCTCAGCATACTATGGAAGGCATGAATATGGCAAACGATACAACAGAAGTTGCTGAGATTACAACGCTGAATTACGGAATGCTAAAATCTCCAACTATAACAACATTACCAAAAGATGCTCCCGTAAAAGAATTACGCTTTGAATTATCAGGAAACATGAACCGCTATGTTTGGAGTATGGACAATAAAGTGATTTCTGAAACCGATAAAATCTTAATTAAAAAAGGAGAAAACGTTCGGATTGTATTATATAATAATTCGATGATGCGCCATCCAATGCATTTGCACGGACATGATTTCAGAATTTTGAACGAACACGGAGATTATTCTCCGCTTAAAAATGTGATTGATATTATGCCAATGGAAACCGATACGATCGAATTTCAGGCTAATGCAGATGGCGATTGGTTTTTTCATTGTCACATCCTGTATCATATGATGGCGGGAATGGGAAGGATTTTTAGTTATGAAAATTCAGCACCAAACCCGTTGATACATCATCCTGAAATGGCGTACAAAATGCTAAAAATGGACGACCGCATGTTTCATTTTATGGCAGAAAATGATTTCGCCACAAACGGAAACGACGGAGAAGCCATGTACAGCAACACGCGTTGGAGCATTGGAACCGAATGGCGTTTGGGTTATAATGACAAACACGGTTACGAAACTGAAACCCATATTGGCCGATATATTGGTAAGATGCAATGGTTAATGCCTTTTATAGGTTTCGACTGGCGCTATCGAAAAATGGGAATGGACGAACAGGAACAAAACCTTTTTGGCCAAACCAATACCAAAGACAACCGTGCTGTTTTTAGCGCCGGACTTGAATATACGTTGCCCATGTTGGTAAAAGCACAAGTTGAAGTTTATACGGATGGAAATGTGAGAGTTCAGTTTGAGCGAAAGGATATTCCGCTAGCGAGACGTTTGCGAATGAACTTAATGTGGAATACGGATAAGGAATATATGGCCGGTTTAAAATATGTAGCGGGAAGAAACTTCGGAATCACAACGCATTATGATAGTGATATGGGAATTGGTTTTGGAGTAAACCTGAATTATTAATATTATATTAGCATAGAAATTTTATCAAAACTAAACAGTAACCTTCATAAATGAAAAAAGTAAATTTCCTATTCTTATTTCTGACTGCTTTTCTCTTAATAAGCTGTGATCCCTCGCAAGGTATTCTTTTTACAAACAAAGGTGAAAGCAATGTAAAAGTAAAACTTATTATAAATTCGAAAGTTAAAAACGATCAGCTTGATGAGATGAAAAAAGGAGATTCGATTGTTTTTAATTTAATTCCTCATAATCCAGACGAAAAACAAGGACATATTTATTTTGGAAGAGGAAGATGGGATGATGAAAATATAATTGAAATCAGTAAATCTATCAAAAGCATTGAAATTGAAAATGATAATTATAAGATTGTTTACAAATCCCAACAAGCAATAAATAATTTACTGAAAGAAAACTATAATGGCATAATCATGAAATCTCTCAATATTAAAATTGATGACAATTTTTTCAAATAAAGTATGAGAAAAATCTATTTTACACTACTTTTTATTTCTGGAATAATCTTAACAGGCTGTAATAATAAAGAAGCTGATTTACAATTTGAAAAAAATGTGATATATGAAGTTTATCCAGCACTTATTGATTCCGTTTGGGTAAACGCTATGCGAAATTATGTTCCACCTGCACCGCCAGGAATGAATCTTTCTGAATATAAATTAAATCAGCGAAAAGAATCAAACAAACGATTCAATAAAGATTTGGCAGGATTTAAAAAGTCCCACTTCAAGATTGATCTCGTGATTCTGGATAAAGCTGTTTCAAACGGAAATGAAAAACAACTTCAAGAACATTTCAAAGATGCTGAAATATCTAAAGAAAATTTTCCAGATACCCTTGAATATAAATTTGACAGAAAAAAACTGAATGCATACGAAACTTTTCATCTTCATTATGTTTCTAAAATACCTCGCAAAAATGAAATAAAAATATATAATCAATGCTGTTATTCTGTTAGAGGGATAATCATTCTTAGTAGAATTCAATTTGATAGTGAAAAAAAATATGGTGTTCTCACCGCAGGTATTGAATGTGGCAATATGTGCGGATATGGGTATAGAATTTATATTAAAAAAGTAAAGAATAAATGGATTGTTGATAAAATAGAAGATGCCTGGATTGTTTAATTTTCAATGACATATTATTATAAAAACATTAACAAATTGTAAGAATCAACTCTAAGAAATGTTGGTATATTTGAATCACCAAAACACAATATTTCTAACAAAAACAAATTATATAAAATGACAAAAGTAATTACCTTCTTAACGGCTGCTGTATTCTCAATTGGAGTAACTGCTCAAGAAACAAAACCGGTTCAAAAAGAAAAAGCAAAAAAAGAATCATGTTGCAAAAAAACGTCAACAGATAAAAAGGACAAAAAATCTTGTTGCGTTAAAAAATAAAAGAAATTCTGTTTCAACAAAAAAGACCTCAATTGCTTGAGGTCTTTTTTTTATATTCTATTAAAGCTAATTATTTCAATCTGACACTCCATTCAAAATCCATTTCAGAAACCTGAACTCCTTCTTCATTTGTTCCAATCGATTTCATCCAGAAGGTTTGCCCTTCTCCAGTTTCTATTGTCCTTTTAATAGCATCGGCAATTAAATGTCCGTCATTACAAGCAAATGTTATTCTTCCAGTTGCTTTCTTAGTAAAGTTTCCTTTATTGTTAGCTACCAACATCGAAATCTTTCTTCCGCTTTCCTGGATTTGAGAAATCACCAAAGCTCCCGTTGTTAATTCGGCCGCCATAGCCTGAACAGCAAAATACATAGAGTTAAAAGGATTTTGATTAATCCATCTGTGTTTAACACTTACTACACATCTGTCTTTATCAATTGCTTTGACACGCACACCACAAAAGTATGCTGAAGGTAATTTGAATAATACAAATTTATTGAGTTTGGAAACTGAAACTGCCATGTGATTTATTTTTTTATGTAAAAATACAAAAAAACTATGCACGCACAATAAATAGCGATTACTTTCCTAAAATAGCAACAAAATCAATACTTCCGAATGATTTTCAATGCTTTAAAGGTGCATTTAAAATTTTAACTTTGTTAAAATTTTGTTAATATTTGGTACTATGCAAAACAAGATACTGTCTTTTAGCTATATATTTGTATAAGAAATTACTATATACTTTTAATCATGGAAACATCAACACCACTAATCATGGAAAAGACATCAGAAAAGAACACTGCAACGTTCACACACTTAAGTACTTTAACACAGTATTTCATTCCGTTTGGAAATTATATTTTTCCAATTTTGATCTGGACGAGTTACAAAGACAAATCAGAATTTGTAAATCACCACGGAAAACAAACCTTAAACTTTCAATTAAGTTTATTGCTTTACACTTTGGTTCTGGCTCTAATTGCCATTCCGGTTTTTGTAACTGTTTTTCTTCAAAATATCCCAATGGAAGCTTTTTTTAACGACGATAATTTTGCAATAAGAAATTTTGATTTTCAAGGCAATATTGGGTTACTTACTATAGGTGGAACAGCGGTTGTACTTTTTGGCTTATTAAAAGTTGTTGAATTCTTTTTAGTGATTTATGCTTCAATAAAAACCTCAAACGGAGAATATTACAAATATCCGTTAACGATTCCTTTTATAAAGTAATCCTTAAAAAGGTTAAAAGTTATAAGTTATACGAAATAATTCTAACAGAATAAATTCGAATCAATCATCAATCACCCGAGCCAGAAGGGCGAACTGGCGCAGCAATCATCATCAATCAAAAAACGAATTGTTCAATCTAAAAAAAACAAAATGAAATTATGAACATTGAAAACACAAAAGCACAGATGCGCAAAGGTGTTCTTGAGTTTTGCATCTTATCTGTATTGAAAGAAAAAGACGCATACACATCAGAAATATTAGACACTTTAAAAAACGCAAAATTACTAGTTGTTGAGGGAACAGTTTATCCACTTTTAACTAGGCTGAAAAACGACGGTTTGCTAAATTATCGTTGGGAAGAATCGACCTCAGGGCCGCCACGAAAATATTATGGATTAACCGAAATAGGACAAACTTTTTTAAACGAACTTAGCGGCACCTGGACAGAATTATCTGACGCCGTAAAACTAATCACCAATCAAAATCAATAGTCATGAACAAAACAGTAAATATTAACTTAGGAGGTATGTTTTTTCACATCGATGAAGATGCATACTTAAAATTAACCCGCTATTTTGACGCAATAAAACGATCACTTAACAGCTCATCTGGACAAGACGAAATTATTAAAGATATCGAAATGCGTGTTTCTGAATTATTAACAGAAAAACAAAAAAGCGAGAAACATGTTGTTGGACTGAAAGACGTTGACGAAGTGATTGCCGTTATGGGACAACCTGAAGATTACATCATTGAAGATGAAGAAAAATCAAATCAGTCTTTTAACGATTACGGAACAAGAAAGCATAAAAAATTATACCGTGACAAAGAGAAAGGTATGATTGGCGGTGTTGCAACAGGTTTAGGACATTATTTTGGAATTGACGCTGTTTGGATCAAAATCATATTCTTAGTATTTGTTTTTGCAGGTTTTGGAACTGGAATTTTAGCTTATTTCGTTCTTTGGATCGTAACTCCTGAAGCAGTTACAACTTCTGAGAAATTAGAAATGACAGGTGAACCGGTAACTATTTCAAACATCGAAAAAAAAGTTCGCGAAGAAATAGAATCATTATCTGATAAATTTAAAAGTGCAGATTATGACAAAATGGGAAACCAGGTAAAGTCGGGAGCTGAGAGAATAAGTAGTTCATTTGGAGACTTTGTCATTACGGTTTTTAAAATCTTCGCAAAATTTTTAGGCGTAGTTTTAATCATGTCAGGAATATCAGTTTTGATCATGTTATTGATTGGAGTGTTTACCTTAGGAACTAATATTTTTATTGATTTTCCTTGGCAAAACTTCGTTGAAGCAGGAAACTTTACAGAATATCCTATTTGGTCATTTGGTTTATTAATGTTCTTTGCGGTTGGAATTCCGTTCTTCTTTTTGACACTTTTAGGTTTCAAATTGTTATCGCCAAACTTAAAGTCTATTGGTAATATTACAAAATACACTTTATTGGCAATCTGGATTATCGCTGTTGCAATTGCTATCAGCATTGGAATCAAACAAGCAACTGAAATTTCTTATGACGGAAAAACGGTAGAGAAAAAAGCGCTTAACATCAATGCAAAAGATACTCTTTATGTAAAATTCAGATACAATGATTATTTTGCTAAGGACCTTAACAATTATCACAGAGAGTTTGAGTTTGTGCAGGATTCTGTAAACAATCAGCTAATCTATTCAAATGATGTTCGCTTACATGTTTTGCACACTGACGAAGCAAGTCCTTACTTACAGATAGAAAAAAGTGCAAGAGGAAATTCTTTTTCAAATGCTAAAAAAAGAGCTGAAAAAATTGATTATAAAATTCAGATCAACGGAAATCATTTAGTTTTGGATAATTATTTTCTGACAGATGTAAAAAATAAATTTAGAGGTCAGGAAGTTGATGTATATTTGTACTTGCCGGAAGGCCAATTGTTTAAACCAGATGCTTCTATACAAGATTATGATGACTCTGAAGATGATTTTTTCAACTTACACTTTAGCGGAAACTACAATTATAAAGTAGAAGGTTCTAAAATTAAATGTTTGAATTGTCCTGCAGACGAAGATGATCAGGAAGATGTAGATTATGACGAAGACAACACTATTGACAATGATACAGTAAAAGAAGTTTCAATTAAAATTAATGGAAAAGAAGTTCTAAACGGAAAAAAAACTAACGGAAAGTTAACCACTGATAAAAACGGAGTTATAATCAAAATAAACTAAAGCCATGATAAAAATAATCATTCATATTACAAAATTCATTATTGCCACTGTTACTGCATTATTGTTCGCTTCATGTAATTTTACTAACATGAAATCTATAGAAGGAAGTGGAAATGTTACGACTGAAAAACGAATTGTTCAGGGAGATTTTAAAAATGTATCAGTAAGCAATGCTATTGATGTTGTAATCGAACAATCAGATAAAACAGAAATTATTGTTGAAGCTGATGACAATTTGCAGAAAGAAATTAAAACGACTGTTGAAAATGGAACTCTGGTAATTAGCTGTGAATTTACTTCTTTCCACAATGTTACTAAGAAAAAAGTAATAGTAAAAATGCCTGTTATCGATGCATTAGAAGCTTCAAGCGCTTCTACTATAACGAGTACAAATGTTATTCATTCTACTAATATAAAATTAGATGCTTCAAGTGCTGCGACAATGAATGTTAATATAGAATCTGATGAAATCTCTTTGGATACAGACAGTGCGGGTTCTATTACAATTGAAGGAAAAGCATTAAAAGTAAAATCTTCAGCATCTAGCGCTGCAAATATAGAGGCTGAAAAATTATTAGCCAATGAGATTGAAGCCGATGCCGATAGCGGAGCAAGCATAAACATTAGCCCAATAGTTAGTTTGAAAGCCAATGCCAATAGTGGAGGAAGCATTAATTACAAAGGATCTCCTAAATCAATTGAAAAAACTTCTAATTCAGGCGGAAGTATCAATCAGGGATAAACCTTATTTTACTGTTAAATATAAAAGAAATCATTCATCAAAAGTGGATGATTTTTTTATATTTGTCAAAATCAAATCTAGAATTAATGAAAAAAAGTACAGCCCTACTCCTATTATTATTATTCACTACATTAACTTTTGCCCAAAAAAGAGAAAAAGTAAAAGGAACTAAAATCGTAACTACTTCTATAAAAGAAACAGGAAATTTTGATGCTCTTGAAGTTGATGATAATATTGAAGTTTATCTGGAACGAGGAGAAAAAAACGAAATTAAAATTGAAGCCGATGATAATTTACATGATATTATCGGGATGGATTTAAGAGAGAAAACACTTCGTTTGTATACATCTAAGGAAAGTACTATTTTCAAAAAACTTACGGTACACGTAACGTACACGAATACATTTAATAAAGTTATTACAAAAAACGAAGCTGTTGTTTATGCGATTCAGGAACTTCAGTTGGATGACATTACTTTCAATAGTTTCGATTTTTCAAAGCTATTTTTGAATGTAAATGCTAAAAAATTCAGTTTAATTGCCGATGACAAATCGAGATCGGAAATAAACTTAAAAGCAGATGAAGCTTCTCTTCAATTGAGTAAAAATTCTGTCATAAAATCATTAGTGACAGCAACTAAATTCAAATGCGATCTATATCAAAAAGGGATTGCTACCCTTGAAGGAATTGCCGAAAAAGCAACGATTCGTTTAGACAACAATTCGACTTTCACCGGAATTAAATTCACTATGAAAGATGCCAGTATTACTGCAGAAGGATCTTCAAAAGGAAGTATTTTAGCTGAAACAACCCTAACATTAGCAGCAGGAAACCAAACAGAAGTTTCGATTTTTGGAAGTCCTGCTATCACACTTACCCGTTTTTCTGAAGAGGCAAAATTGATTAAAAAGATAAAATAGAAAAAAGTTTCAGGTTTTCTTTGTTTGCTTCGCCAGTTCGGCTAAAGCCTCCTGTCAGATTGAAATGAGAATTTTACCGCAAAGGACGCTAAGTTTTTTTTGCCCACATTTACATTAAGAAAAAAAGTTCGCAAAGCTGGTTCAACACAAAGCTTTGCGAACTTTGTGTTTTATAACACTACACATTACAATAACTTTGCGACCTTTGCGGTAAAATTTAATCTGCTTAAAGTTTCAACATAAAAAAATCCCATTCGTAAAATAACGAATGGGATTTTTACTTTATTAGTTCTCTAATTCACGTTCCAACAACTTGAAACTTGACCCTAGGCTTTAGCCGAACTGGCGAAGCAAACAAAGAAAACTTGAAACTAAATGTTTACTCCTTAGAAGCCAAATATCTTTCTGCATCAAGAGCAGCCATACAACCCGTTCCTGCAGCAGTAATTGCCTGACGATATACGTGATCTGCAGCATCTCCGGCTACAAAAACACCATCAACATTTGTTTTAGATGTTCCCGGAGTATTGATGATATAACCAGTTTCATCAAGTGTAATATAATCTTTAAAGATATCTGTGTTTGGTTTGTGACCAATTGCTACGAAAAATCCTGTTGCTGGAATTTCGATAACTTCACCAGTAGTTTTGTTTAAGGCTTTAATAGCATGAACAACATTACTGTCTCCTAAAACTTCAACAGTATCATGATTCATTAAAATCTCGATATTCTCCGTTTTACGAACGCGTTCTTCCATGATTTTTGAAGCTCTGAATTTTTCGCTTCTTACTAACATCGTTACTTTTTTACAAAGTTTAGATAAGTAATGTGCTTCTTCACAAGCAGAATCTCCTGCTCCAACAATTACAACTTCCTGATTGCGGTAGAAAAATCCGTCGCAAACAGCACAGGCAGAAACTCCTCCACCCATATTTAAATAGTGTTGTTCTGAAGGCAATCCTAAATATTTAGCAGTAGCTCCTGTTGAAATAATAACCGTTTCACAGTGCAATTCGATAGTATCGTTAATCCAAACTTTATGAATATCTCCTGAAAAATCAACTTTAGTAGCCCAACCATCACGAATATCAGCACCAAAACGTTTTGCTTGTTCCTGTAACTGTATCATCATTTCTGGTCCTGTAACTCCATCAACATAACCTGGAAAGTTCTCTACTTCATTTGTTGTAGTCAACTGACCACCTGGCTGCATTCCCTGATATAATATTGGATTCATATTTGCTCTGGCAGCATAAATTGCAGCAGTATAACCCGCTGGACCAGAACCTATAATAAGGCATTTAATTTTTTCTATTGTATCTGACATAATATGTGTAGTTTTTTGTGATGCAAATGTAAACTTTATTATAAAAAATTACCATCAAATTAAATCCTAAATAACTATCTCAAAATAAGTTTTATTTATTTTGAGATTTTTCTTTTGTAAACAGAATTTATTACTATATTTGCATCCGCTTACGGGCAGTACAACAAATACATCTTCGGGGTGTAGCGTAGCCCGGTTATCGCGCCTGCTTTGGGAGCAGGAGGCCGCAGGTTCGAATCCTGCCACCCCGACAAAAGTCTTTTCATCTTTTTGAAAAGACTTTTTTTTGCTTTAAACTTTTTTGAAATTAACATAAACGAACGGTTATAGCGTCCCGATTAAGATCGGGGAAGACCGCAGGTTCGAATCCGGCCACCCCGACAAAAGTCTTTTCATCTTTTTGAAAAGACTTTTTTTTGCTTTAAACTTTTTTGAAATTAACATAAACGAACGGTTATAGCGTCCCGATTGAGATCGGGAAGACCGCAGGTTCGAATCCTGCCACCCCGACAAAAGTCTTTTCATCTTTTTGAAAAGACTTTTTTTTGCTTTAAACTTTTTTGAAATTAACATAAACGAACGGTTATAGCGTCCCGATTGAGATCGGGAAGGCCGCAGGTTCGAATCCTGCCACCCCGACAAAAGTCTTTTCATCTTTTTGAAAAGACTTTTTTTTTGCTTTAAACTTTCTTGAAATTAACATAAACGAGCGGTTATTGCGTCCCGATTGAGATCGGGAAGGCCGCAGGTTCGAATCCTGCCACCCCGACTAAAGTCTTTTCATCTTTTTGAAAAGACTTTTTTTTGCTTTAAACTTTTTTGAAATTAATATATAGGATCAATACGAAAAGCTGTGGATAAAAAACATCACGGAGAACACAGAGTTTTTTAAGTATTCTAAGCTTAGTAAAAACACAAGGTTCACAAAGCTTTTCGGGCTTAGATTTTGTAAACATAACTTAAATCTTAGTGCACTCTGCGAATCCCGGTAGCTATCGGGATTGTGTTCTCTGCGTTAAAAAATAATAAAGAGTATAAAATTTTCAATACTTCCCCACCCCGTCTAACTGTGATTAAAGATCATAGCCTCTTCATTGAAATCGGAAAATAAATTCATATGATAAATATTAGCCAATCTATTTGGTTGTTTTTTCAAATAAGCTTTTTTTTGTAACCCTAGAAAATCTATAGATGAAAAAAATAACACTCTACATTATTTTAATTATTTCCACATTCGCCTTTGCGCAGAAGAATTCAGAAAAAAATAATGATAAATACATCTTATATAAAACTCATGCACACGCTTCTTATTACAATAATAAATTTAACGGAAAAAGAACAGCAAGTGGTAGAAAATTCAACAACAACAAATTAACTGCTGCTCATAAAAAATTCCCCTTTGGGACAAAACTAAGAATTACAAACGAACGAAATAATAAATCTGTTATTGTAGAAGTTATTGACAGAGGCCCTTTTAGCAAAAAAAGAGAAATTGATCTTACCAAAAAAGCTTTTATGAAAATCGCCTCAAACAAAGGAAGTGGCTCAATGAAAGTAAAAATTGAAATTGTGGAAAATTAAAAAGCTAATTTAACCCTAAAACGCATTTTTAGCAAAACTACCGCTTTGTACTTTTTGCACTTTAAAACAATGATAGAACAAAGCGAAATTTCGTTACTCTTTTTTATTATTACAACAATAAAAAACTTCAAAACACGCACCATACAACGATTATCCGAAGTTTCACAAATGTTAACAAAATAGATTTTCAAAAACCATAAATAATTGTATTTTTACGGTTCAAAATTTAGAAAATAAATGGGCAAAATCATTGCGATTGCTAATCAAAAAGGAGGCGTTGGAAAGACTACTACATCTGTAAATCTTGCAGCCTCATTAGGTGTTTTAGAAAAGAAAGTATTATTGATTGATGCTGATCCTCAAGCAAATGCCACGTCTGGCCTTGGGATTGATGTTGAATCAGTAGAAATTGGTACATACCAAATACTTGAACATAGCCACACCCCAAAAGAAACCATCGTGAAATGTTCAGCTCCAAACGTTGATGTGATCCCTGCTCATATTGACCTTGTAGCCATCGAAATCGAATTGGTTGACAAAGAAAACAGAGAATACATGCTTAAAAAAGCATTAGAAAGTGTTAAAGACGAATATGATTTTATTATTATTGACTGCGCACCTTCTTTAGGTTTATTAACCCTGAATGCTTTAACAGCTGCCGATTCAGTAGTTATTCCAATTCAATGTGAATATTTTGCACTTGAAGGATTAGGAAAATTATTGAACACTATTAAAAGTATTCAAAAAATACACAACCCGGATCTTGATATTGAAGGACTACTTCTTACAATGTATGACTCAAGATTACGTTTATCTAATCAGGTGGTTGAAGAAGTTCAGAAACACTTCAACGATATGGTTTTTGACACCGTGATTCAGCGAAATGTAAAATTGAGTGAAGCTCCAAGTTTTGGTGAAAGCATCATTAATTATGACGCAACAAGCAAAGGAGCAGTTAATTATATCAATTTAGCTCAGGAAATTATAAAGAAAAACAGTAAATAGTTTTTATGACAAAAGCAATTAAGAAACAAGCCTTAGGAAGAGGATTATCAGCATTATTAAAAGATCCGGAAAACGACATTACATCAGTAGAAGACAAAAATGCTGACAAAGTTGTTGGAAATATTATAGAGCTTGAAATAAGTGCTATCGAAATAAATCCGTTTCAGCCTAGAAGCAATTTCAATGAAGAATCTTTACGTGAGCTAGCCACTTCTATTAAAGAACTTGGTGTGATTCAGCCTATTACTGTTCGAAAATTAGAATTCAATAAATATCAGTTAATCTCAGGAGAGCGTCGTTTACGTGCTTCAACTTTAGTAGGCTTAACTCATGTTCCTGCTTACATTCGTATTGCAAATGACAATGAGTCATTGGTTATGGCTTTAGTGGAAAACATTCAACGTCATGACTTAGATCCAATTGAGATTGCATTATCTTACCAACGCTTGATTGATGAAATTCAGTTAACTCAGGAACAAATGAGCGAGCGTGTTGGAAAAAAACGTTCTACAATTGCCAATTATTTACGTCTTTTAAAATTAGACCCGATTATCCAAACTGGTATTCGTGATGGTTTTATCAGTATGGGACATGGTAGAGCGATCATCAATATTGAAGATTTAGATGTTCAGACGGATATCTATCAAAAAATAGTAAGCCAAAATTTATCTGTTCGTGAAACAGAAGCTTTGGTAAAAAATTATCACGAAGGTGTAAAACCAAAGCCAGAAGGAGAAACAAAGGCAAAAGCAGAGTCTTCCTTCCTTGTTAAAGAAACGCAAAAAAACACTTTCAACGATTATTTTGGTGCGAAAGTTGATATAAAAGTCGCTGGCAATGGAAAAGGAAAAATCACAATTCCTTTTAATTCCCAAGCTGACTTTGACAGAATTATAAAATTAATAAACGGATAGTGAATAAAATTGTCCCCATAAGTCTATTGTTCTTTCTTATAGGAACCGTTTCTCTTTTTGCCCAGGCAAAAAAAGACACGGTTTTGGTTGTTAAAGACACTACTAAGTATCCGGAAATAGACCCGCTTACCCCAGCAAAAGCGGCTTTCTACTCGGCCATTTTACCCGGTTTGGGTCAGGCGTACAACAAAAAATACTGGAAAATACCATTAGTTTACGGAGCAATTGGTACCAGTTTGTATTTTTACATTGACAATAATAAAAAATATCATGATTATCGTGACGCCTACAAACGAAGACTGGAAGGTTACAATGATGATGATTACCAATTTTTAGATGATGACAGGCTTATCGCCGGGCAAAAATTCTACCAACGAAACAGAGATCTGTCAGCATTGTTTGTTGTTGGTTTTTATGTTTTGAACATTATCGATGCCAATGTTGACGCTGCTTTAATTCAGTTTAACGTAAATGAAAGATTATCAGTACGCCCGGAAATCTATCCGGCTGATGTAACTTTTAAACCAAACGTTGGACTAACTTTTAATTACCACTTTTAAATAGTTCTTTTCACTATTTAAAATTCAAAAAAAATACATAAAATGAAAATTGCACTTTTAGGATACGGAAAAATGGGTAAAGTAATTGAACGAATTGCTTTAGAAAGAGGTCATCAAATTGTTTTGAAGAAAGATGAAACGAATACTTTTGAAGGACTTTCGACTGCTGATGTCGCAATTGACTTCAGCGTTCCTACTGCTGCCGTTGATAATATCTCAAATTGCTTTCATGCCAATGTACCTGTAGTATCAGGAACAACAGGATGGCTGGAACATTTTGATGAAATGGTGGCACTTTGCAACGAAAAACAAGGGGGCTTCATTTCAAGTTCCAACTTTAGTTTAGGAGTGAATATTTTCTTCGAACTAAATGAATATTTAGCTAAAATCATGTCACAATTTGATTCCTACAAAGTGACAATGGAAGAAATTCACCATACTCAAAAATTAGATGCTCCAAGCGGAACTGCCATTTCATTAGCGAAAGGCGTTATTGAAAATAGCAATTACGCAAATTGGACTTTAGACGAAGCTAAAACAAACGAGATTCATATTGAAGCAAAAAGAATTGGAGATGTTCCGGGAACCCATACCGTAACTTACGATTCAGTTGTAGATAGCATCGAATTAAAACACACCGCTCATAATCGTGAAGGTTTTGCTTTAGGAGCCGTAATTGCAGCTGAATGGTTAGCTGGTAAAAAAGGAATCTATAGTATGAAAGATGTTTTAAACTTAAAATAAATAAATTTAAAGGGTAAGGTTAATTCAATAAATCAACTTTAAACTTGAAACTTTAAACAAAATATTATGACACTATATCTTTGGTTTGTTTTTTTCTTAGCTGTTCAAATCATTCATTTTCTGGGAACCTGGAAATTGTATCAGGCTGCTGGCCGTAAAACCTGGGAAGCTGCTATTCCTGTGTACAATTCAATCGTTTTAATGAAAATCATTGGCCGACCAACCTGGTGGACAATATTACTTTTCATTCCGATTATAAACCTTATAATGTTTCCGGTTGTTTGGATAGAGACTTTAAGAACATTTGGTAAAAAATCAACTTTGGATACTTTTCTGGGTATTTTCACCCTTGGTTTTTACATTTACTATGTAAATTATACTCAAAAATTAGAATACAACGCCAATAGATCATTAACTCCTGAAAACAAAACTGCTGATACTGTAAGTTCATTACTTTTTGCTATAATCGTAGCAACATTAGTACACACTTATGTAGTACAGCCTTATACGATTCCAACTTCTTCATTAGAAAAATCTTTATTAATTGGAGACTTTTTATTTGTAAGCAAGCTAAACTACGGGCCAAGGGTACCGATGACAACCGTTGCGTTACCAATGGTTCATGATTCTATTCCGTTAACAAAAAGAAAATCATACTTAAGCTGGCCGCAATTACCTTATTTCAGATTACCTGCTTTTGAAAAAATAAAACGAACGGATATTGTCGTTTTTAACTGGCCAGTAGATACCGTACATTATTTTTACGAACCAAAAGGAAGACCGGGTGTTATAAAACCAATTGACAAAAGATCTAATTATGTTAAGAGATGTGTTGGTATTCCTGGAGATAGTTTATCTATAAAAGACGGTTATGTTTATATCAATGGAAAAAAATTGGTTTTACCTGAAAGAGCAAAACCACAATATTCATACAAAATAGCATTAGACGAAAAAACTCCAATAGATTTAGAAGCTCTTCTAAAAGAACTTAACGTTAACCTTGTGGATGTAAGAGGCTTTAGAGATAACAATAAAAGAGATACTTTGTTTATTGGTGCCTTAACAGAAGCTAATGCCGAACGCATGAAAACCATTCCGGGTATTACAGGTGTTGTTAGAGAAATTGCAACGGGTAACGATGATCGAATTTTTCCTCATATTAATAAATGGAATGAAGATAATTTTGGCCCCATTTATATTCCTGAAGCAGGAAAAACAGTTGCTTTAACGAATGAATCATTACCATTTTACAAAGAAATCATTACCAATTATGAGCATAATACATTGCAAATAGATGGTTCTCATTTCATAATCAACGGAAAACAAACAAATTCTTATACCTTCAAGCAAAACTACTATTGGATGATGGGAGACAATCGCCATAACTCTGAAGACAGTCGTTATTGGGGATATGTTCCGGAAGATCACATTGTAGGAAAACCAGTATTTATCTGGTTGAGCTGGGATACTAACGGAAAAGGAATCAACAAAGTTCGTTGGGACAGAGTTTTCACAACGGTTGATGGCGAAGGGCAACCACAATCGTACTTCAAATATTTCTTAATGGTACTGGCTGCCTATTTTGTTGGGGAATATTTCTGGAGAAAGAGAAAAGAAAATAAAGCATAAATAAAAAATAGTTATTTTTGGTTTCAGGTTTCAAGTTTCAAGTTTATACTAACCTGAAACTTGAAACCTGAAACGTTTAAACACAAAAGTCATGAATTCGTTATTACTTCCTACTTATTTCCCATCGATAAGCCACTTTGCAGTTATGGCGCAATCTGAGAATATTACTTTTGAAATGGAAGATAATTTTCAAAAACAGACTAACAGAAACCGTACTTATATTTATAGTCCAAACGGCCTTCAGTTATTAAACATTCCTGTTAAGCATTCTAAAACATTACATCAAAAAACAAAAGATGTTTTGATTGAAAATGAATTTGACTGGCAAAAACAGCATTTCAAATCTTTAGAAGCAGGTTACAGAAGTTCGCCTTTTTTTGAGTTTTTTGAAGATGATATTCGACCTGTTTTTGAAAAGAAACACACTTTTTTAATGGATTTAAATATGGAAGTTTTCGACATTGTTACCAAATGTTTGAGAATGAAATTAGAATTCAGCAAAACAACCGAATATTTCATGGAAGCAGAAAACATTTCTGATTTCAGATATTTAGCCAATGGTAAAAAAGACCCAAATTCTTTCGAAAAATATCCACAAGTTTTTGATGACAAACATGGTTTTATAAACAACCTTAGTGTTTTAGATCTACTTTTTAATGAAGGTAAATTCGCTATGGATTATTTAAAAAACCAAAAGATAC
This sequence comes from Flavobacterium sp. KH_001, assembly GCF_057840745.1. Lineage (NCBI taxonomy): Bacteria > Pseudomonadati > Bacteroidota > Flavobacteriia > Flavobacteriales > Flavobacteriaceae > Flavobacterium > Flavobacterium sp. KH_001. The sequence goes on from NZ_CM174520.1 coordinate 272,746, forward strand.
TTTAGCCAATCTTAAAGAAAGTCTAAAGCATCTTTTCTCAACTTAACTAATATAACTCGACTCTTTTTTTTAATCAATTAAGATTTAGATTTACTTAGTCTATACATTAAAACGCCATGTGGTTCTAATGTTGCTTTAAGTTCTTTGGCTGTTGTTCCTGCATTTTTTTTACTCCAAACGTCAAAAAGATTATACGACACGTTTTTGTCCAGTGAATATTTATAAATCTCATCCACAATATTTTCTTTTCTCCAGTCAAAAGATATTGTTTTTGGTTCTGTTTTTCTATTGATAAAACAAATCGCCCAATCTCCATTTTTAAGTGGTTTACACCAAACCTGCAAGCCATCTTTATCCAAATATCGAAAACCCTGAATTCCTAATGAATCCTGATCTACTGCCAACACCTCTTTATTAGTCAATATTTCAAGGGTTTGCTTACTCATTTTTCTGATATCATTACCAGCCATAAGCGGTGCTGCCATTATACTCCATAGTGAAAAATGCGCTTTATCCTCATTATAAGTCATACCATTACCCACTTCCAGCATATCAGGATCATTCCAATGACCCGGTCCCGAATATTTACGAAGATTAGACTGTAAATCGGCGATATGCATTACGCTTAACGAATTCCACGTTCCCTCATCATGAACCGAATCAAAAATTTGATAAATATCTTCTGTTGTACGCCACATTTGACCAATTCCTTCTCCCCATTCCCATGGTTTATTTACACCCCATTCACAAATACTAAAAACAATTGGCCTTTCTGTTTTCTTCAAGGCATTACTCATAGTTTGATACGCTTCTTTTGCATTGATTCCCATAGTAAAACACCAGTCATACTTCAAAAAATCAATATCCCACGCTGCATAATTTCTTGCATCCTGATACTCATATCCACGAGTTCCCGGGTATTTTTGACAGGTCATCGTTCCGGCACAATTATACATGCCAAATTTCAATCCTTTAGAATGTACATAATCAGCAACAAACTTCATCCCATGTGGAAATTTTTGCGGATCCGGAACAAGGTTTCCCTGTTTATCTCTTTCCATAGCCATCCATCCATCATCGAGAACCAGATAAATATAACCTGCATCTTTCATTCCGGATGAGACCAATATATCAGCCGTTTCCATTACCATTTTCTCACTAATATCCGTATGAAAAGTATTCCAGCTGTTCCAGCCCATAGGTGGCGTTAATAATAAATTCTCTTTATTCTGTGCCTGAAGTGTCATACAAAAAACACTTATACCAGCTGCTATCCAATTATTAATTTTCATAATCTTCCTTTTTTTTATTTTAGTTTTAGTTAGTTCTTTTTTTCAGCCAACCATCTGGAAAGTGTTTCCATGATAAGCGCTCGATCCTTTTCAGGAAAATCTTTTACTCTTGTTTTATGACTTCCCGTTGGCAGAACCATTTTCAAAGCATCTAGTTTTGGATCTGGTGTTGGCGCACAAGAAAACCATGTATCGTAACCTCCATAGATGTACAAAATTTTATCTCCTTTGTTTTCTACATATTGGCGAACTTCTTTAATGTATTGAGGATTGTATTTTATTGTGATTCCCTTTGGTGCGAATCGATCATTGGAAGTACTTTTTACTATTTGCAACAGATCTGCAACCGGAGACAGATCAAAACCATAATATCCTAATTCGCTTAAATGCTGATAATAAGAAGGTAGATCATTAAAATAGGTTTTATCGTTGTACGTCCTAAGACCAACTATAACATTCAAATAATCAAACAATTCTTTTGGAGAAGCTTTTATTGGTGGAATCTCATTACAATGTCCTCCCCATTGCCAAAAAGAAAAAGGAAATTCTAAAACAGCGTATTCCAGAGCTTCGGCATACGAAACTTCTGTAAAACTCATTTTTTTTGTTATTGCATATTGCTGAAACTCTTGCAAAACTGCCTCTCTATTTTTTAAAACGGCTCTTTGAAATGTAGTAATATTATCTCTGCATGCTGCAGTACCAATAGTTCTTGTGTGCTTTATTGTTCTTGGATCTTCCGTCGAATCGATTAAAGGAGCAACGTAAGGCATTGCAACATCGACATCATTTGGATATTTTGATTTATAAATCAGAGACGTTTCTCCTCCCTTGCTAATTCCTGTCGATATCCATTTACCAGTATATAATTGTTTTAATTTCACTACAATTTCATGATAATCTGCAATAGCCTGATCGTTAGTTAAATATTCCCACGGAAGTGGCTCTGGTCTTGATTTTCCATAAAAACGATATTCAACCGCGATTTGATTTGCGTTTACTAGTTTACTCACTTCACTTTTAATATTATTCGTACTATAACCATGTGTTTCAATAACCATTGGTTTACTAAAGTCCAAATGAGACAGGTACATATAATGTTTAAAGGTTCCGTTTTGAGGATTTTTATGATCTAACGGTTCGTTTAAAATCAACTGATAGGATTCTGTATAACCTTCTAAGTTTTCTATGGCAGTAATTTCAGCTTTAGGAAACAATTCTGTTAGCTTTTGAAGCAAAATTGATGTGGTCTGCGCTGAACCATAATAAGGGCTCAAGACTATGACCGCTACAAATAGTAAGCGTTGTATTTTTTTCATTTTTAAAGTTTAATTGAATTTTTAAAAATACAGGCATTACAACTCTCAATCTCATACTATATTACCTGTAAATTATCCTATTTTACCTAGTTTGAGCTAAAATATCACTATGACAAAATATTGACTTAATTTTATTCCAAAACCAAAGAATTCATGATAAATCCTGAAATCTTTAATACATTTAATCCACCGTTAAGATTAACTACTCACTTAAAAAATATAATTAACTCAAAAAAATAATAAGATGACAATTGGAGTTGGCGGATCTACCGCAAAAGCAGAACTGGAAAAAATACAAAACATGACACTGAATGTAATAGCCATTCAGCCACAAGAATACCAGATGCGTATTCAGAAAGCAGTGTCAATTATGAAAGCAACAGGCGTTAAATCTTTATACCTTAATGCCGGAACTAATTTATATTATTTTACAGGAACCAAATGGAGCGCTTCTGAAAGAATGGTTGGTGCACTATTATCTGAAGATGGAAGCCTGGAATATATTGTTCCGAAATTTGAAGAAGGAACCTTTAAAAAATTCATGCAAATAGAAGGCAAAATTAATTGCTGGGAAGAGCACGAATCTCCGTCTGTTTTATTTGGAAAAATATTGCAAAGCAAAAACATCAATGCAGGTAAAATTGCTTTGGATGAATCTGCAGCTTATTTTTTAATTGATGCCATAACCAAAGCTAATTCAAAGTATGATTTTGAAAATGCTCAACCGATTACTACCGGATGCCGTATTCAGAAATCAGAAAATGAAATTGCCATAATTCAGCAGGCAAAAGAAATTACGATGGTCGTTCAAAGAGCTGCCGCACGTATTTTATATCCTGGAATAAAAGCCGAAACAGTGGTTGATTTTATCAATCAGGCGCATATTAAGGCTGGAATTTCTTCTGGCTCTTATTTTTGTATTGTATTATTTGCTGATGATTCACAATATCCGCATGGTGTTACTACGCCACAGGATTTAAAGGAAAATGATGTCGTATTAATTGACACTGGTTGTCGTTTAGAAGGTTATTTGTCTGATATTACCAGAACTTATGTCTACGGAACACCAACGGAAGCTCATATAAAAATTTGGAATTTAGAGAAAGCCGCTCAAAAAGCAGCTTTTGATGCTGCACAATTAGGAGCAACTTGCGGTTCTGTAGATGACGCAGCCAGAAAAGTAATTGCAGAAGGTGGATTGAGTCCTGATTATGAACTTCCGGGATTACCTCATCGTGTTGGTCACGGAACTGGGTTAGACATACATGAACATCCTTATTTGGTAAGAGGCAATGCTACTGTTTTACAAGAAGGAATGGTGGTAAGTAATGAGCCAATGCTTTGCATTCCTGGACAATTTGGAATTCGTCATGAAGATCATTTTTACATGACAGCAAACGGGCCAAAATGGTTTACTACACCAATGCACAGCATTGATAATCCGTTTGGGATTGATGTAGCGTAAATTTTGCTTTATTTTTAAGTCAATAAAAAAAGGGAAACGACGTATCGTTTCCCTTTCTTAATAGTAACCAAACTATAATTATTTAACCAATAACTTTTTACTTTCAGTGAAGCTTCCATCGGTAGCAACTACTATATAAAATCCCTTTCTTAATCTATGAACCGGATAAGAAGTCGCATTTTCTAAAACCTCAACAACACCTCCCGTACTATCATAAATTGTTATTTTTATACCGGAAGTATTCAGATTTGAAAAATTGAAGTTCACTATATCAGAAGCAGGATTTGGATACATTGAAAATGATTTTGTAAAATCAGTCTGGTCTGCACCGGTGCTTCCGTTTTGTAAATCGATAGTTAATGGAGCACTCCAATCACTTATTTCAGTGGCATTTTTTGCTCTTACTCTAAACTGATAAACTGTTTGCGTTCCTTGTTTCGGAATCCATAAATAATAAGATGTTGAAGTTCCAAAACTTGTCCAGCCAGTTGTTGCATTATTCAATTGCACTTCATAACTTGTTGCATTTGAAACGGTATTCCATGAAGCATAAAATCCTGTAGCATAAACTCCTGAATTCCCAATATTGGCTGGCGTTGCCAATGTTACCGGATTTGGTGGCGTTACTGTCCCGGAAACTACTGTATAATCTTCAACTTCTCCGTCAACAATATTTCCACAAGCAGAAGGATTTGAATAGTATTTCATTACCACACGCATTCTTGTTGATCCCGTAAAAGCAAGAGGTGTAAAACTTCCTGTAGCTGTTCCATTAGAAGAAATTCCATCAATAACTTTTTCTGACGCATCAAAAATATTGTTTTTGTTATAATCAATCCAGATTCCCCAGTATTCCAAATAGGCATCACCTGAAAAACCAGGTGTCAGACTTACATTCGTAACCGTGTTTGGTGCTACTGTGATCAATTTAGAAGTATAATCAGCATAACCGGCTGCATCTTTTCCTGAAGCATTGTTGAAACTTCCAATAGTTACTGAGTTAATATACTCGTATTTATTATCAGACTGCGTTGTACAATAAGATGAATTTACTGTGATTGTTGCAGAAACTTCATTAGAATAAGCAGAATAAATAGTATTTGCTTTTGCACGAACTTTATATTTATAAGTATTCCCAGCTGTTAAACCAGTGTTTGTATAAGTTAACGCTGTACTTGGCAAAGTTACGATCTCAGCAAAAACATTATCACTTCCTGCTCTTTCAATTACAATGTTTGTCGCATTTGTTGCATTGTTTACCCATGTCAATTGCACTTCTAAGTTTGTATTATTAGCAGTTGCGGTTAAACTTGTTGGCGCCAAAACCGTTGTTGCAGTTTGCGTTCCTGCTAAAATTGATTCGTTAGGTTTTGTATGATAAGCAAAATCTAAAACGGTATAACCTACTCCACCGGCTTCTACTTTTACATGCATCCAGCCGTAACAAGTACGTCCTCTGCTTTTGTATTCAAATCCCACATATCCTGTTTTATTATCCCACGTTGTATAAGTTGCTGTTCTCAAATCTAACTGGTCTGGATAAGCACCCGGAGTTACAAAATTACTTGATGCACCAATTGCTGCACCTTCGTTAATCAAAGTGATATTTCTGGTTCCGGCCTGGCCAACTAATCGTTTACCATACGTTTCCATTTTTAAAGCTGCAGCTGCATATTGCCACACTCCATACTCCGTATTATCTCCAATTGCCAAATCAAAATACTGCCATGTTTGTGCAGCCGAAGCAACATAATCAGGATTGTTTACATAAACTACTCCGTAAGGCGCTTCAAATTTCAGATTGATTGTTTTTGAAGCACTATCTAATGTCGTAATTCCACCGGTAATGGCAGCATCTTTAAAAGTGATTACCACAGCAGCATCATTTGTTGGAGTATTTGCTGTTGCTTTACCAGTAAAAGAAACCACTACTTTATTATTTCCCTGAAGTGTCAATACAGTTGTTAATCCCGAAGGAGTTCCAGTTACTGTAAAATCAGTTCCTACAGTTAAAGTTCCCGAGTTTTTCGTAAATGTTCCATTGTTAGTCGATAATGAAATCGTACTGGTTGTTGCAAAACCACCATCATTTGCATCTGCTTCGTACAAAGTACTATCAGATAATACGACAGCTGTTTTCGCTGTCATTCCGGTATAAATTGGTGTATTTGGCTGTGTATTATAGGCATACTCAGAAATTGTAAAGGCATCGCCGTTTGCTGCAACATCAACTTTAAACCATCCATAACATGTTTGTCCGTCAATTTGGTATTCAAAACCTACATAACCGGATTTCCCTTCCCAGGCTGTATAACCTGCAGCTCTCAAATCTAACTGATCAGGATAAGCTCCTGGAGCTGTCATATTGCTCGCTGGACCCACTGCTACATTTTGTCCCAATAATGAAATATTTCTTGTACCACTTTCGCAAACTAACTTTTTGCCATAGGTTTCAATTTTTAAAGCATTTGCCACATGACGCCATCCTCCAAATGAAGTATCATCTCCTTTAGCTATTTCAAAAGCTTTCCATGTTAAGGCTGAAGAGATATTAACGTTTGGCATATCAACAAAAAATATCCCGTACGGATCTGTAAATTTCAAATTGAAAAATATAGCTGTACACGATAAACCTGCAGTTCCTCCAGTGAAAGCTGCTGGTAAAAAGGTAATTCCGGCCGTTGCATTTTGAGCAGTAGCATGATTAGTCGCTTTTCCTGAAAGTGTTACGGTTACTTGTCCATTTGAATTAACCGTTACTACTGGTGTAATTCCTGACGGAAAAGTGTGCGTAAAATGAGTTCCGGCTGTCATTGTTCCGGAGCTAAGTGCAAATGTTTTGCTTCCGCCAATTGTTACTACCGATGCAGAATCAAATGCACCATCATTTACAAGAGTTTCCTTAAAAGTGGTCACATTCGCAACTAAACTACTTTCTATTGCGTTTACACCAGTATCAATTAAATTTTGAGGTTGCCACAACGTAATTCTGGCAGGATGTTGTAAAGCGGCTAACATTCTGTCGATCTGACCTTGCGTATACATTTTGTAACAACCCTGCGCTCCGTTATAACCCATATAGTTTTCAAAATTTACCTTATCTCCCGCACAATTTGTTCCGGGTGTGCAGGCAAGTGTGTGTAAAGCATCTTCGGCTGGAGTGTCATCAACTTCATCTGTTCCTGAACAACCACCCTCAAAAGTGTGAATTAGGTTCATAAAATGACCAAACTCATGTGTTAGTGTTGCCGAGAATTCTTTGCTATAAGAGTTATCATAAAGATATGCTCCATTAAATACAACACGGGCTGTGTTATTGGCCGTCATATCCGAATTTGGATACCATGCAACTCCCGAATTATTGAAAACACCTTCGTTATACAAGTCATTCTGAATGTACACATTCATGTATTTTGTGTTATCCCATGCATCTGCAGCAATTTGATCATCATAACCGCCTCCATTTCCGTAACCGTTTTTAGCAGGATGAAAAACGACACCGGTTGTACATCCTCCGTTAGGATCTTTTTTGGCTAGTTTAAATTCAACTTTCAATGTTCCTCTTCTTGGCTGAAAGAAAGGTTCTACAGTTTGGTAATCTGCATTTCTTCCATTAAAGTCGTCATTTAATTGCGCCATATGATTTACAATCTTTTCGTAAGTAACGGTTTTTCCACTTTGAACATCTCCATAAATATGAAAAACCACGGGAATTGTGTAAGTAACAGCCGCTTCTTTTGAAGTCTTACTTTTACGTTGCAATGCAAACTTTTTTGTAAAAGCATCAAATTCTTTTTTTTCCTTAAGTGAATTCGGATTACTCCGATACACTTTAGCATTTTCTTCTGTCGTCCGGCAAGGAAGGCCTTGCGCGCTCATTTTTACTATCGTAAAAAGTAGCAGGATAAGTAGTTTTACTCTCATGTTTGTTTGTTTTTTTGTTAACATCAAAATTATCACGAAAGACCTTACTTTACTGATACTATGTTACTTAAAAACAATACATAATTAACAGCTTTTTAACCTTAAAAAAACATACTATTAAAAAATAAACCCTATTGTATGATAATCCACAATGAAAAACAAAAAAAAACCAAACATATAAAAACATCAAATTAGATAATGTCCAAGAAAACAAAAAAGGGGAGAATTTCTTTACCCAGAAATTCTCCCCCTTAATTCTTATTTTAGAGTATTTTTATTTTGCTCCCGGAGGTGCTTTTTCTTCAATAAATTTTATAAAAGTATTAATCAAATGCTCTCTCGTACCTTCTCCTTCGTAGATGCTATGAGAACGATTTGGGTAAATCATTAAATTAAACATTCTGTCGTATTTAACTAACTCATTAATCAAAACTTCGGCATTTTTATAGTGCACATTATCATCACCTGTTCCGTGAATGTAAAGCAGATTTCCTTTTAAATTTTTAGCATGGGTTACTGGTGATGCCTGAATGTAAGCTGCTTCATTTTCACTTGGCAATCCCATATAACGTTCTGTATAGATATTATCATAAAAATGTTGATCTGTAACTGCAGAAATGGCTACTCCGGTTTTGTATATTTCCGGATATTGAAACATCAAATTTAAAGTCACAGCTCCACCGCCACTCCATCCGTGTACAGCAACTCTGTCATTATCAATAAAATTCCATTTCAAAATTTCTTTTGCTGCCATTGCCTGATCACGCGTATTGATAATTCCGATATTTTTATAAATCGATTTTCTCCATTTTGTTCCTTTCAAGGATGGAGTTCCTCTGTTATCCAGTGCAATTCCGATATATCCTTTTGGAATTAATAAATCGATAAACCCATTAAAATAAGGCATATCATTTGCTACAGTAGCCATTGGCTCTCCATAAACATAAAAGAACAATGGGTATTTTTTTGATGGGTCAAAATCTAATGGTTTTGCCATTATCCCGTCCATTTCAACACCGTCAACAGTTGTTACCTTAAATTTCTCTAAAGAAAAATCACGCTTCGGAGCCGTAAAAACATCAGCTTCTTTTGGTACTATTTTTTTATGTTCAGATAGCGAAACTAAACGTGTATTGAAAACACGATTGATATTAGAATTAGTGTGTTTTGCATAAGATCCATCTGTAGAAAACTCATATTCGTTAGTCCCCTCAAACGCTTCAGGGGTTAGTCTTTTTGTTTTTTTCGAATTCAAATTCGTTTCATACAAATAACGTTGTGTAGCATCTGTTGGACTTGCGATATAATAGATTGATTTTGTTTTATCATTATACGCTTTAAAATAAGCATCAAACTTTCCAGTTGTAAGTAGCTCTTTCTTTTTTCCGTCACGGCTAATTTTATAAACATGCATCCAGCCATCAGCATCAGAACTCCATAAAAAAGCTTTTCCGTTATCTACAAACTGACATGGAAAACCATCATAAACTCCTGAAGAAATGTCAAAAACATCAATCCACTCAGGTGATTTTTCCTGATAAATTAAATTTGCTTTTCCTGATTGTGCGTTGCAATTGTAAATTGAAGCCTGATTCTGGTTTCTATTCAACTGAACCACCATTACTTCATTTGCAGCAACCCATTCCATACGAACCAAATAATTATTATCAGGTTCACCTGGAATATCAAGCCAATTTGTTTTTACAGAAGCCACCTCAATAATTCCGATTTTTACCGCTGAAGGTCTTTCTCCTGCTTTAGGATATTCAACAGGAACAACAAACGGATATAAAGCATCCGTATTATTGATCATTAAATGAAACTTCGTATCTGTTGCATCAACGCGCCAAAAAGCAATACTTTTTCCGTCAGGACTCCAACGAAATCCATCTCTTGCCGCCAACTCTTCTTCGTAAACCCAGTCAAAAGTTCCATTAATAACTTTGTCCGTTCCATCAGTTGTTAATGGCGTTATTTTTCCTGAAGTTAGGTTTTCCAGATAGATATTATGTTTTGAAACGTAAGCAACATTTTCATTATCATTGGAGAATTTAGCAAACATCAACGAAGATCCTTCTAAGTTTGCTCCCAATTTTCTTCCTTTTCCCGTTGCTAAATCAAAGAACCAATAATCTCCTTTAGTCTTAGCTCGCCAAACGGTTTTTGAATTGGTATAAACCAATACTTTTGTCTTATTTTGATTCCAAACCAAATCTTCAACTTCTCCGTTGAAACCTGCATCTTTTAATTGTTTAGTAGTTAAAACAGTAGTACTCTGATTTAATTTATCTACATCATAAACCAAAATGTTCTCGTCTGAATTTACCCAGAACGAATGCGAGTTTGGCAGCCATTTTAATTCGTTAATGTCAATGTCTTTTTGTGCAAAAATACTTGTGCAAATAAAAAGAAGTAATAAAAAGCGGTTTTTAATCATGGTTTATTTGTTGTTTAATAAGTGTTCAATATCTTTAATTTCAATTGGCATTTCTTCAGATAAATTGATGTTTCCGTCCTCTGTCAATAAATAATCATTTTCCAGACGGCATCCAATTCCTTCTTCCCGAATATAAATTCCGGGTTCGCAGGTTAGCACCATTCCCTTTTCAAAAGGTTTTGAATACAACCCAACATCATGAACATCAAGTCCTAAATGATGTGCTGTTCCATGCATGAAATATTTTTTATACGCCGGATTTTGAGGATCCTGATTTGCTATATCTTCAGGGCTAATTAATCGTAATTTAATCAATTCCGCTTCAATTAGTTTTGCCATTTGCAATTCGTAATCTTTTGACAGAATTCCTGGTTTCAAAAACTTAGAACCTTCTTTTAAACAATGCAAAACTGACTCGTAAACTTCTTTCTGACGAGCTGAAAATTTTCCGTTTACCGGAACACAGCGTGTAGTATCTGAATTGTAATTGGCATAACAAACACCAAAATCTACTAAAATCATTTCGCCTTCTTTACAAACCGAATCATTAGTGTTATAATGAAGTGCGCAGGCGTTTTTACCAGAAGCTATAATGGGTTTAAAAGCATGGCGATTTCCTCCATTCTTTATATATTGATAAGCTAATTCTGCTTCTAATTCATATTCTTTGACATCCGGTTTTACGGCTGTTAATAACGATTTGAATCCTTTCACGCTAATTGAAACCGCTTTTTGAATCAAAGCAATTTCTTCATCCGATTTAATTGGACGCAGTTCTCTCGTGATTTTAGCAACGCGATCATATTGATGTAACGGATATTTTTGCTTACACCACTGAATCATTCGATCCTGGCGTGTATTCATTTCAGTTGTTACTCTTTTAATATGCTCGTTGTGTCCCAGATAAATTCGATCTGTTTCAAACGTAAAAAGTTGTATTGTTTTTTCAAATTCATGAATCCATTTTACATTTTTAATTCCGGAAATAGCCGAGACTTTTTCTTTGGTTAAAAAATCACCATCCCAAATTAAAGTGTGTTCACTAACTTCTTTTACAAATAAAATGGCTTGATTTTCTTCTTTAAAGGCATCCGGATAAAGCACTAAAATAGTTTCGTCCTGTTCAATTCCACACAAATAAAACAAATCGTTGTTTTGTGCAAATCCCATTACATCATCAGCATTATTTGGCATTACATCATTTGATGTTAGAATTGCCAAACTATTGTTTTGCATCTTTTCAACAAACCGTTTTCGGTTATTTTCGAATAAAGAAACTGGAATCGAATCGTATCTCATATTTTATAATTGGAACATTTTAGTATCTACAGAAGTCGTTTTGCCTGAAATAATTTCAGTGATTATTTTTCCTGTTGCCGGCGCAAGACTTAAACCCATCATGGCGTGTCCTGTGGCGAAAGTCAAATTTACGATTTTTTTTGAACGGTTGATTATTGGCATTCCGGAAGGCGTACAAGGTCTGAATCCAAACCACGTATCTTGCGTTTCGGGCATTCCAACTTCCATTTCCGGATAAAATTCATTGATACTATTTACAATTCCCTGCAATCTGTTTTTATTTATTTGAGTATCTCCGGTATGCGTAATCTCCATAGTACCTCCAAAACGAATATCTGTATTCATAGGTGTTACCGCTACTTTTCCTTCACACAAAATAGAAGGAATCGAAGGTTTATGGTTTTTATCTTTTAAAGTAAAACTATATCCTTTTCCTGGTAAAATTGAAACTGAAATTCCAAGTTTCTTTGCCAATGAAGGACTCCATGAACCAGCAGCCAACACTACTTCATCAGTCGCAAATGTACCCTTGCTTGTTACAATTTTTGTAATTTTATTTTGGTCAAAAACAAAATCCTGCACTGTTGTATTCGAATGAATCTCAACATTCAATCGTGCCAGCTCCTGCTTGATAAATTGCATGAATTTCTGCGGATATAAATGTGCGTCACCAGTATAATGAATTCCACCCAAAACATTTGTTTTAGTACCTTTCTCTAATTTCGCAACTGCTTCTGCTGAAAGATAATCCACTTTCAGTCCTAACTTTTCTGCTTCTCTTCCTTCAAGAAACATTTCGTGTCCCACTTTTTCAGTTTTATACAACATCAAAAGTCCCTTTTCTTCATAGAAAAAGGAATTATTTTCTTTGGCAAAATCCTGATACAATTCTTTACTCAGCAAAGACAAATCACGAAGAGCGGGCATCGCTTTTTCAACATGTTTTTCGTTAGCATGTTTATAAAACTGAAGTCCCCATTTAATCAAATCAGCATTTAATCTTGGTTTTACATAAAACGGACTTTTGCTGTCAAACATCCATTTCATTCCCTGCGCAATCATACCGGGTTGTGCCAACGGAATGATATGCGACGGAACAATCATCCCCGCGTTTCCGTACGAACAACCATCATCCATTGCCGATTGATCAAAAATAGTTACCTCAAAACCATCTTTAGCAAGATAATAGGCCGAACACAGACCAATTATACCTCCACCAATTATACTTACTTTTTTCATTTTTGCAGAATTAAAAAATTCATTGAAGAAGTATTATATGCTTCTTCAATGAATTGAATTTTTTATTAGTTTTTAAATTACCTGAAAACCATGCGCATACGGATCATCTGACTCGTCGATCATGATGGTATTGTAACCGTACACTTTTGCCCAGCCCTGAATACTTGGTACAATTGCCGGAATTTCTCCAATAGTTGTTTCTTCAACAACCCGCCCAATAAACTTGCTTCCGATATAACTTTCGTGAATAAAATCTTCACCCTTTTTAAGTTTTCCTTTGGCATGCAATTGCGCTATTCTTGCTGAAGTTCCAGTACCACAAGGCGAACGATCGATCGCCTTATCTCCGTAAAAAACAGCATTTCTTCCAGATGATGTAGGATCAAGAGGTTCGCCTGTCCATAACATATGACTCACATCGCGAATCGTATCATTTTGCGGATGAATAAAATAATCCGGATATTTTGCATTAATTCGTTTACGGACTTCCTGACTAAACTGAATAATTTTACTGGCTGTAAAATCCTGAATTCCGGAAAAGTTCTCTTGCGGATCTACGATCGCGTAATAATTTCCACCGTAGGCAACATCAAAAGTAATTTCTCCCAGTTCAGGGCAATCAATTGTCAAACCTTCAGCGGCTAGATACGATTTTACATTCGTCAAACGTACCCAATCTACTTTACCTCCGGTTTGTTGGTATTCAATATTAACCAAACCGGCAGGCGCTTCCATTTTTATTTTTCCAGGTATTTTTGGAGTAATCAAACCTTCTTCAATTGCAATAGTGATGGTTCCAATTGTTCCGTGGCCACACATTGGAAGACATCCCGACGTTTCGATAAATAAAATCCCGAAATCATTGTCCGGATTACTTGGCGGATATAAAATACTTCCGCTCATCATGTCGTGACCGCGAGGTTCAAACATTAATCCTTTACGGATCCAGTCAAATTCTTTTAAAAAATGCTGACGTTTTTCACTCATATTAGCTCCTTCCAAATTAGGACCGCCACCAGCTACAACTCTCACGGGATTTCCGCAAGTGTGTGCATCTACACAAAAAAAAGTTTTCTTTGACATTATTATACCTTAGATTTTGTTTGAATATTATTTAACGTTCTTAAAATTTGCAACGGATTTTCATCTTGTAATTCCACCGGCAATAACTCATTTGGCCAATTTTGATAACTAAATGGTCGCACCCAACGATAAACAGCATGAATTCCAACTGCAGTAAATCTGGAATCAGAAGACGCCGGATAAGGGCCTCCGTGAATCATCGCTGGACAAACTTCAACCCCAGTAGGAACGCCATTAAAAATCAAACGCCCTACTCTGTTTTGCATTCCTTCAATTAATTCCTTATAATCTTCCAGTTCTTTTGGCTCTCCAATAATTGTCCCTGTTAATTGTCCGTCCAACTGCTTGATGATTTTCAATAATTGATGCTCATCATTACATTGTACAAGAATAGAAACCGGTCCAAAAACCTCATGGCTTAAAGTTTTGTTCTCTAAAAAAGTTTTACCATCAACGGTCAAAACCTTCTGTAATCCGTAATTAGGAGCTGCCTCGCCTTTATATTCCGCAATTTTAGAAACTCCATTTTGAGCCATCATCGTTGCTGTACCCTCTTCAAAACTGTCTTTCATTGAAGGATGTAACATACAAAACGGTGTTATTTTTTCGATTGCTTCTGATAATTCTATTGAAAACTGATTTAACTCTGCTCCCTTTATCCCAATTAATAAACCCGGATTGGTACAAAACTGACCGGCACCAAGAGTAATTGATCCTGCATAAGCAGTGGCCCATTTTTGACTATTTGTTTTTAGCGCTTCTGGCAAAAAGACTACCGGGTTTATACTTCCCATTTCGGCAAAAACCGGAATAGGCTCAGGGCGCTGTGAAGCAAGATCGAACAAAGCTCTTCCAGCACGAATACTACCAGTAAAACCAACTGCTTTTACTAACGGATGTTTAACCAAACTTGTTCCAAGCGTTGTTCCGCCACCAACAAGATTAGAGAAAACACCTTCAGGCATATTTGTTTTTTGTGCGGCTTTAAGAATTGCTGAAGCAACCATTTCACCGGTACCAACATGCATCGAGTGACTTTTTACAATTACAGGACAGCCTGCAGCTAAGGCCGAAGCAGTATCTCCGCCAGCAGTTGAAAAGGCGAATGGAAAATTACTGGATCCAAAAACGACAACAGGACCTAATGGAACCAGCATTTTTCGTAAATCTTCTTTTGGAGCCGGAAGTCTGTCTGGTAATGCTGTATCAATTGTAGCCTGAACCCAGCTTCCCTCCGCAAGCATTTGGGCAAACGCACGTAACTGACCAACCATTCTGCCGCGTTCTCCTTCTGCTCTTCCCATCGGGAATCCGGATTCGCTACAATACTGAACCAACAAATTATCTCCTAAAGCTAAAACCTCATCAGCAATAGCGTTTAAAAAAACAGCTTTTTCAAGACCGGAACAATTTTTATAGGTTCCAAATGCCTGATTAGCTAACGTAACAGCTTCTTCAATTTCTTCGGGAGTAGCTTCCGTAAAAACCCAGGGATTTTCCTTATCTAACTGCGGATTAAATGTTTTAAATGTTTTTTCTCCCGCAGCTTTAAGCGTACTTCCCACATAATTTTTTCCTGTAATCATACTATTTTTTGTTTTTTGAATGAATACTTCACATTTCTTAAATGAAGAAATTTGCAAAATCAATTCTATTCGTTGATTACTATAAATTTTTATAATCAGGTAATGTTGGTCTTGATTCTAAAGCTTTTGCAATAATACCTAAAACCTTTTCTCTCTCAGAACCACGTAATGGCAATCTAGGTGCACGAACATTTTCTGTTCCAATACCAGTTGCTACTTCTGCAAGTTTGATATTTTGAACCAAAAATGAATTAATATCTAATTCTAATAAAGGTAAAAACCATCTGTATATTTTCAATGCTTCATCGATTTGACCTGCCTTAGCCAATTTGTAAATTGCAACTGTCTCTCTAGGGAAAGCATCAACCAAACCTGAAACCCATCCGTGAGAACCCATTAATAAACTTTCTAACGCCAAAGTATCAACACCTGATAATATTTTTAAGCGATCTCCAAAACGATTGATCATTCTTGTTACATTCGATATATCTCTTGTTGATTCCTTTACAGCCTGAATGTTATCAAATTTTAAAATTTCTTCAAACATATCAAGCGTAACTTCGATTTTATAATCTACAGGATTATTGTAAACCATTATAGGCAGTGATGTATTTTTTGCTACTTCAGAAAAATAAGTTATCGTTTCAAAATCAGAAGCATTATAACGCATTGGAGGCAACATCATTAAACCTTTTGCTCCATCTTGTTCTGCTTTATTGGCTGCTAAGATTGCGCCCCGTGTAGTTTGTTCTGCAATATTCATTATAACTGGCACCTGATTATTAACCATGCTAACAGTACTTTTTACCAATTCTCTTTTTTCCTCTTCTAAAAGTGTACTGGCTTCTCCCAAAGTACCGCCAAGAATAATTCCTTCAACCCCGGCGTCTAGTTGTGCTTTTAAATTTACCTCAAACATTCTGAAGTCTAATTTATCATCTGCAGTAAATTTTGTTGTTACTGCCGGCATTACGCCTTTCCATTGAATACTCATAATATCGATTTTTATTAAAATCAAAATTATTTATATTGAACAAAGCAAGAGGCTGATAAATTACCTCAAACTAATACTATATTACCCTATATATCCAATTTAAGCAAAAAACAAACTAATATATTGCTATTTTTTTGATCAAATAAAATATATTTGATGTAACTAACCTGAACCAACCATGAAAGTTTTTCCATTCAAAATCCCTAAATCGGGAGAAGACCCCCTTATATATCAAGAAGATAGAGAAATTGTTTTTTATGACAAGCTCCATCAACACGAAGAAATTCAAATCAGTTTTATCGAAAAAGGAGAAGGTGCTGTTTTTGCTGGCGATACTATCTCACATTATCGTGAAGGTGATATACTCGTTATTGGCAGTAATTTACCCCATGTTTTTAGGAGCGAAGTACATGAAAATGAGTCTTCCGTAATGCTCACGCTGTTTTTTACAACAAACTCGTTTGGGAAAGATTTTTTTTCTCTTACTACTTTCAAAAATATTCATCCTTTTCTAGAAAGCAGCAAAAACGGCTTCATCATTCATAACGCACCAAAAAAAATTACTAAGTCATTTAAAAAATTAAAAAAGGCAGATAATTACGAACGCTTTCTTTTGTTTTTAGGAATCATAAAGTGGCTTTCAAATAATGATAAGGAGCTTTTGTCTAATCATTTATATGATAAAAAAATAACCGATAATGAAGGCAAGAGAATGCAGACGGTTTTTGAACACGTTATGACTAACTTTCAGAAAAACATTAATTTAGATGAAATTGCTTCGATTGCCAATATGACTAAAAATGCCTTTTGCCGGTATTTTAAAGTCCGGACGAACAAGTCTTTTTTTCAGTTTTTAATTGAAGTCCGAATTGAACATGCTTCAAAATTATTGGCCAACAATAGCGAACTGTCTGTTCTGGAAATTGCTGAATTGTGTGGTTTTAATAATATTTCCAATTTCAACAGGAAGTTTAAAGAGTTAAAACAAAAATCTCCATTACAATACAGAAAGCTAAACTTGTAAAGCTTCATATGAGCGCAAAGAGCACAAAGTATAAAAGCGCAAAGTTCGCAAAGCTTATATAAAACTTTGCGAACTTTGCGTAAACCTTAGCGCTCTTTGCGGTTAAATAAATTATTCAATTGAAAGTCTCGTCATAATTGGATAATGATCCGAGTTTTCGAAATCAGAAAAACTTTCAAATTGTTTGACTTTCATATTGCTGTCTGCAAAAATATAGTCAATTCGAGCAGGGTAATAACGGAATTTATAAGTTGCTCCAAAGCCTCCGCCAGCTTCTTCAAAAGTATCTTTTAGTTTTCCTTTTATATTTCGATACACATAGGAGAATGGACTATTATTCATATCTCCACAAATAATAATCGGATTTTTACATTGCTTGATATTCTCTTTAAATATTTCTGCCTGTTCTTGCTGCTGCCTAAATCCTTTACTTATTCTGGTATAAATTAATTGCGATTTTTGCTGATTTACATTATCAATATCATTAGAGATTTTATCGACGTCCGGTGAAATTTTGATAGACTGCAAATGCATATTATAAACACGAATAATATCTTTACCTCGCTTGATATCCGCATAGATCACATTATTATCTGAATTTGGAAAGATGATATTCCCTTCATACAAGATTGGGAATTTAGAAAAAATAGCCTGACCTGTTTTTATCTGATTTCCATCAATAAAAATATAACGGTGCGGGTACACTTTTAAGTCCAGATGAGCAGAATTCGAATATTCCTGAATACACAAAATATCCGGGTCTTTTTCGTCAATAAACGTTTTAATGTTTTCCGGAATATCATCGCGATCCAGCCATTTAAAAACATTAAAAAGACGCACATTATAACTCATTACAGAGAAATCTTTTTCGTCTTTGACGTATTCTTTTGCTGAAAATTTGTAAAACTTACTGATGAATGTAATTCCCGTCAAGAGAACCAAACCAGACAAAATAAGACGTTTTTTAAACTGAATAGCCCAATAAACAAAGAAGAATGCATTCAGCACAAAGAAGGCAGGCATAAACAGCGTAAGCACCGATAAAAGCGGAAAGCTCTTAGGTGCTAAAAAAGGTAAAACATAGACACTAAATGTAAGGACAGTCAGCACTATATTCAAAAAGAACATTATCTTATTAAACCACGAAAGGTTTTTCATATTTTTTTGCTAAAAGGATTATTTTCCAGCTTTAAATAAAAACTCTTTTTCTTCTTTTGTCAGACAATCATAACCTGACTGGCTAATCTTATCTAGAATTTCATCAATTTGCTGTTGCGTTTTGTCTTTCGTAACAATTCTTGATGCCGATTTTTCTGTAGGTTTTTGATAATTTTTATGAACTTTTTTGAATGGGGTCGAAGGGGATTTTTTAAATAGATTTGCGAAGAAATCAAGTGTTCTGGAAATAACAATACTCAAATCAGATCCGTTCTGAAGTAATTTGATGTAAATAAATCCAAACAAAGCGCCAGCTAAATGCGAAATATGGCCACCCATATTTTCCAAACGAAGCTGCATTAAATCCAAAATTAAAATTACAGCTGTAATGTGCCACAATTTTACATTTCCGATTAATAACAAACGAACATTCATTAGGGGCTGATAGGTTGTTGCCGCCACTAAAATGGCCATAATTGCAGCAGAAGCCCCAACTATAGATCCTGAATAACCTAGAAAATAATAACTTAATGCGAAAGTAACTCCCGCAAAAATAGCGCTTAATATATAGAGTCCTAAATATTGTTTTTGTGTAAAAAAGGTCAGGAACAACTGGCTTGCAAAATTCAAAACCATCATATTAAACAACAAGTGCAAAAACGAGGCATGAAAAAAAGCATACGTTAAAAGCGTCCAGGGTCTGAATAAAAAACTATTTGGATCTGAAGATAAAGCCAGCCAATCCGGATAAGCAAAACCTCCACCTGAATATTGATAGAAAAACACCAATGAAATCAGGAAACAGGCAATGTTCCAGTAAATAACACGCAGCGCGATTCCTCCTATTTTATATTGTAGTTTTAAATCATCTAAAATATTCATAAAGTTTCCTTTGTTTTTTAGTTTCCGATATTAAAGTTAAAAATTAATTCCAACGATTACTATTAAACTGATTTTTTTTCCAGTACCACATAATTAAAAATCCAAAAAGAGCGCCTCCAATATGTGCATAATGAGCAATACCAGATTCTATTCCCATAAATGAACTTCCGAAAATTCCAAAAAAACCATCAAATAATAACATGTAAATTGGAACAAAATACTTTGCTTTTATTGGAATTGGAATAAACATAATTCCTAGTTCTGCATTAGGAAACATAAAAGTAAAAGCAATTAATAATCCATAAACTGCACCAGATGCACCAACTACTGTTCCTAAATACGCTTCAGTAAAATGTTTAAATTCAGAAACGGTCAAAATATCTTGCCATCTTGTATCGATTTTACCCTCATTTAATAAGTTGAGAATATCTGTTTTATGAAATCCATTTGCCAGTAAAATATTTAAACTGTCCTGATAAAAATAATAATTAACAGCAAAATTAACCAAAGCCGCACCTAGCCCACATGAAATATAGAAAAACAAAAATTTCTTTCCACCCCAAAAGTGCTCCAAAGTTGATCCGAACGAATACAGCGCAAACATATTAAATGCAATATGAGTAAATCCGCCATGCATAAACATATGGGTAATAGGTTGCCAAAATTTAAATCCAGGGTTTTCTGGAAAAAAAAGCGCTAAATACTCATAAGACATCGGCACTAATTGAGCACCAATAAAAAAGATAATATTAATTATCAGTAATTGTTTTACAACAGGAGTTATCTTCATCATATGGCAAACTTTTTATCTATATCTTCAACACGCATGGTGATGAAAGTTGGTTTTTGAAAAGGTGAAATATTGGGATCTTTACAGGCAAACAATCCGTTTACCAAATTATCCTGTTCTTTTTCGGTTAAATAAGATCCCGTTTTAACCGCTAAACTTTTTGCCATCGATTTGGCAATAGTATCATTCTGACTGTAACTGCTCGCCGGAATTCCGTCTTGCAAATCAGTTAATAATTGTTCGATTACTAAGGAGACTTCGCTTTCTGTAATATTCACGGGAATTCCTGAAATCACAATATGATCGGCCTGCGCGTCATCAAAAACAAAACCTGTTGTTTCTAGTGAAGGTTTCAATTCTTCAATTAATGTCATTTCATCTGAAGAATAAAACAAATTCAAGGGAAATAACAATTGCTGACTTGAAGCCTGATTTACCGTCATATTCAGTAAAAATTGTTCGTACAAAATACGCTGGTGGGCACGTTGCTGATCAACGATAACCATTCCAGATTTTATAGGTGAAACAATATATTTTTTATGAATTTGATAGGTCTTTTGAGGTGCCGTTTCTACCTCATCATCATTAAACAAGGACGAAGTTACTTCTTCATTTTCAAAAGTAAAAGGCGAGCTTTCGATACTTTCGGTATCCAGGCCAACATACAAACTTTCCCAACTTGCAGTTGGTTCAACTCTTTTTGAATATCCGGAATAAGAGGAAACTGAAGACGAAGACGAAACTGAACTGTAACCAGAACCCGATCCCGAAGAACCAGATTTTGTATAATGCTGATTCGTTTTATCATCCGTAAACGGATTAAAAGTACCGTCAACCTGAATCGTTGGTGTTTCGGCTTCTAAATCTTTATAATGGTATGGCGTATCTAAATTGGCATCACGATCAAAATCTAAAACCGGCGCCACATTAAACTGTCCTAAACTATGTTTAATAGAAGCTCTTAAAATAGCATATAAGGCTTGTTCATCATCAAACTTAATTTCTGTTTTAGTCGGATGGATGTTGATATCAATCGTATTTGGTGGAACTTGCAGATATAAGAAATAACTTGGCTGTGAACCATCTTTTAAAAGTCCGTCGTAAGCTGCCATTACAGCATGATGCAGATAACCGCTTTTGATGAAACGATCGTTTACGAAAAAGAATTGTTCTCCTCTGTTTTTCTTCGCGAATTCAGGTTTGCAAACAAATCCCTGAACGTTAATAATCTCGGTATCTTCATTAACCGGAACTAATTTCTCATTGGTTTTTCCGGAGAAAATTCCAACAACACGCTGACGATATCCTGCAGCAGGCAAATTGTACATTTCGCTGCCATTATGATAAAAAGTAAAATGAATATTAGGATGTGCCAAAGCTACACGTTGAAACTCATCCATAACATGACGAAATTCAACCGTATCTGACTTTAAGAAATTACGACGAGCCGGAATATTAAAAAACAGATTTTTAACTGCAAATGAAGTTCCTTTTGGTAAAACTGCTACTTCCTGAGAAACGAATTTACTGCCTTCAATTACGATATGAGTTCCTAGTTCCTCCTGGTCTTGCTTGGTTTTCATTTCCATGTGCGCAATTGCCGCAATAGAAGCTAAAGCTTCACCACGAAAACCTTTTGTGCACAATGAAAACAAATCTTCTGCCTGACGAATTTTTGAAGTGGCGTGACGTTCGAAACACAAACGCGCATCGGTCACACTCATTCCTTTACCATTATCGATAACCTGTACCAATGATTTCCCGGCATCTTTAATAATTAATTTAATGTCGGTTGCATCAGCATCAACAGCATTTTCTAAAAGCTCTTTTACGACTGAAGCTGGTCTTTGAACCACTTCTCCAGCAGCAATTTGATTAGCAACGTGATCAGGAAGTAATTGAATTATACTCGACATTTAAAATTTTAGATTGTAGATTAAAGATTTGAGATTTTTGATTTGAAATCTAAATCAAGGTGTACAAATTTAATGAATTTCTGTTGGCTTTTTAAACTTAAGCTCTCATAAAAAAAACAAAAACCACAATCCTCTATAAAACAGAAAGATTGTATACAATTGCTCCTCTATTTAATTAATTTTTGCTATTTCATCTAGTGTGTAGACTTTATATTCTATCCCCAATCTTTTGGCATTTTCTTCTACAGTACTTGTAAAACCAGCTTTTTTTCTAAGTTCATTAACTTTTTCAGGATTTTGTATTGGTGATATATAATTAAAGAATTCCTTTTTTCCTGTTTCCTTATTTGTTATTTGCTTGCCCTGTCCCTGCGTTCCGTAAATTTGCTCTTTTCCTTGTTGTGTCAAGTAACGATCTTGCATCATAGCATATTTTGTAAATGGAATTTCTCCTTTTTTGGCTGCTTCTTCAATCATAGGTAAATACTTGGCAATTTTAGAAGTGTGCTGAATAACAAGCCATGCAGATTCGTTAGTTGGTTCTCCTACCAAAGTTTTTCCCGGATAACCATAAACTGCAATAATTTTTTCAATTCTAATTAAATTAATTGAATCTTGCTTATTTATTGCTGACCAAATATTTTTTCTAAACGAAGGATCATTTTCGCGACCTACTTCTTTTAGTATCTCCTTTTTACGATCTTCGGAAGTTTCGGAATCAACAAATTCCCTAAGGATTTGATCTGATTTCATAATTGAATCTAATTCAATTTTCAAGTCCTTATTAAAACCATTCTGAGAATATCCAATACAGGAAAGAAAAATAAAACCAATAACAAGTAATTGTTTTTTCATAGAAATTTAATTTACAGATTATTTCAAATGTAATATATTTCCTAACCAACTTATACTTAACAAATTCCCAAAAAAAGCATAAAAAAACCTATACTATTTTACAGTATAGGTTTTGGTATTTTTAAAACATTTGTGTTTTATTCGTTCTCGATTTTTATTGGTGTTTCTTCGATCTGAAGCGCACCTGAAGTTAATAAAGGCTGATTAAAAGGATGTGACATTGAAGCCTGTTGACGAATGTACGCCATCTTAATTGCTGCAATTGCCGCTTCAGTTCCTTTGTTTCCGTGAACTCCCCCGCTTCTATCAATTGATTGCTGCATGTTATTATCTGTCAAAACACAAAAAATAACCGGAATATCAGTTTGAACATTCAAATCTTTAATTCCTTGAGTAACACCTTCACATACAAAATCAAAATGCTTTGTCTCTCCCTGGATTACACATCCAATTACAATAACGGCATCTACGTTTTGTGTTTGCAGCATTTTCTTTGCACCATAAATCAACTCAAAACTCCCTGGAACATTCCAACGAATAATTTGCTGCGTAGGCACATCACAATCAACTAAGGCATCAAAAGCGCCATTATAAAGTCCTTCTGTTATGGTTTCGTTCCATTCAGAAACAACAATCCCAAATCGAAAGTCTTTCGCATTTGGGATTGTGTTTTTATCGTATTCTGATAAATTTTTATTTTCGGTAGCCATCTGTACTATTTTAGATTTTTGATTTCAGAATTTAGATTCTTAATTACAAATCTACAATCTTAAATCTAAAGTCTAAAATTTTTATTGCGCTAATCCAATCAATACATCAACAGAAGCTGCTTCCGGAGTTGCATCGAAGTTTTCTTTAATATCAGTTAAATATTTTAAAGCATCTTCTTTTTGACCTAAAGCCAAAGCCGTTTTACCAGCTTTTAATAAGAAACGAGGCGTTGTAAAATCATTTTTGTTAGACTCAGCAGCTTTTACATAATACTCTAAAGCCTCTTTTTGTTGATTCTTTTGAGAATAAGCATCTCCGATAGCACCTTTTGCCAAAGCACTTAAAATCAAATCTTCAGATTTAAAGTTACCTAAGTATTTAATAGCGTCATCAAATTTACCTGTATTCAAATATGCCATACCAGCATAGTAATTTGCTAAGTTTCCAGCGTCAGTTCCAGAATATTCGTCAGCAATTTTCACGAATCCGAATTTACCTTCAGAACCATTCAACGCTAATTTGTATAATGAATCGCTTGCAACACCATCAGTTGCTTTTTGGAAGTTTTGTTGAGCAACAAACATTTCGTTTGCAGCCTCATCTTGCTTAGGAGCTTCGATAAATTTTTGGTAAGCCAAATATCCAATAGTAGCAACCGCAATACCAGCAACTAAACCAATAATGATTTTTTGATTTTTAGCAACCCAATCCTCAGTTCTTGAAGCAGTTTCATCTAATTTAGAAAAAACTCCAGCAGTTGTACTGTCTTTTTCGTCAATGATTACCTGTGTTTCTTCAGTTACTTCTTTAACTTCCTTCTCTTTTGGTGCTTTATATCCTCTTTTATTGTAAGTAGCCATTTAAAATTAATTTAGTGAACGGCAAAAATAAAATTTTTATTGAAACTGAGGTAAAAAAAATCAATTTTATCACTATTTTAAAAAAAATATTTTTCCGAATGCTAAGTCCTTTCTTCTCAGCACTAAAATAATTCATCTTGAAACACGCCAAAAGCCTTTTATATCAATAATTTTCGATAATTTGCACCCTCAATTTTTTGATGTTCCAAAACGCAGATTTTCCAGGCTAATACTCAAATTTTAGCCACAGATTTCACAGATTCTCACAGATTGCAAAAGGTTTTCACAGTATTTAGCAGAAAAAATCCTTTAAAATCTTTTAATCTGTGGCAAAAAACAAAATCTCGCCTATAAAAACTTCAAATTTTACCCTTAGAGTTTCTTAAAAAATGCATTTAAACAAAATTTCTTTATTCAATTATAAAAATTTCGCCGAAGTCAGTTTCGATTTTGACCTCAAGATTAATTGTTTTGTCGGCAAAAACGGAATTGGCAAGACTAATGTGCTCGATGCAATCTATCATTTAGCATACGGAAAAAGCTATTTTAATCCGTTAGCGGTTCAAAATATCAAACACGGGGAAGAGTTTTTTGTTATTGATGCCGAGATAGTAAAAAATGACAGAACAGAACAAATTGTCTGCAGTTTAAAAAAAGGACAAAAGAAGGTTTTAAAAAGAAACGGTAAAGCTTACGACAAATTCTCAGATCATATTGGATTTATTCCTCTTGTAATAATTTCGCCAGCCGATCGTGATTTAATTGTAGAAGGAAGCGAGACGCGTCGTAAATTCATGGACAGCGTTATCTCGCAATTAGACTCCACTTACCTGCATCAGCTTATTCAATATCAAAAAGTAATCGTGCAGCGAAATGCGCTTTTGAAGTATTTTGCCCTGAATCATACTTTTGATAACGATACCTTATCTATATATAATGAGCAGTTAAATAGTTTTGGACAATCTATTTTTGAAAAGCGAAAAGATTTTCTGGAGCAATTTATACCTATATTTAATGTACATCATCAGGCTATCACAGGGTCTGAAGAAACTGTGCAATTGGTTTATGAAAGTCATCTTTACGAAAAAGACCTATTAACTCTTTTACAGGAAAACATAAATAAAGACCGGGCACTTCATTACACAAGTGTCGGAATCCATAAAGACGATTTGTCTTTTGAAATCGATTCTTATCCTATAAAAAAATTCGGATCTCAAGGTCAGCAAAAATCTTTTTTGATTGCTTTGAAATTGGCTCAATTTGAATTTTTAAAGAAACAAAGCGGGGTAAAGCCACTTTTACTTTTTGATGATATTTTTGACAAACTGGACGAAACCCGTGTTTCCAAAATCATCGAAATGGTCAACAGCGAAACTTTCGGTCAACTTTTTATTTCAGACACACACCCCGAACGTACCGAAGCAATTGTAAAATCGACGCATCAAAGTTATAAGATATTCAATTTATAAATTTTGTTTCAGGTTTCAAGTTTCCAAGCATGACGTTTGAAACTGCAAGCCTTATCTCTAAATTGATTTTACCTTTCTGTTATGAAATCAAAATTGAAAAATCATTACTTTAGCAATACTTTATTTTAAAATTCAATATCATGAAATTCCCCAAAATTGTATTGCTTATAGTTTCAATTTTCCTATTCTCCTGCAACAACCAAAAAGCAAAACCTTTTGAATCGATTGCACCAAAAGAATTTGCAGAAAAAATCGAAACAACTGATAAACCTCAAATTTTAGATGTTAGAACTCCGGAAGAATTTGAATCTGAACATATTGATAATGCTGTAAATGTAAACTGGAATAGTGATGATTTTGCAACAAAAGCCGAATCTTACGATAAATCAAAACCTGTTTTTGTGTACTGCTTAAGTGGGGGAAGAAGTAAAAAAGCAGCCGCAAAACTTCAGGAACTTGGTTTTACTACTATTTATGAGTTAGACGGTGGCTTCTTAAACTGGAGCGAAGCAGGATTATCGAATCCGTCGACGGCTCAGGCTGGAATGACGATGAATGATTTTAATGATTTATTAGATACAGACAAAAAAGTTTTAGTTGATTTTTATGCCGAATGGTGTGGACCTTGCAAACAAATGGAACCGTTTATTTCGAAAATGCAAAAGGAAATGGCAGACAAGGTTGTAATTGTTCGCATTGATGTGGACAAAAACAAATCTTTGGCAGAAACAATGAAAATCACTTCTCTTCCTACTATTTTGATTTACGAAAACAAAGCCGTGCAAAAGAAAATAATAGGCCTGACTTCTGAACAAAACTTAAAAGAACAACTGCAATAACACAGAATATGCTAACGAAAGAATCATTGCAATTTTTAGACGATTTAAAAAAGAACAACAACAGAGACTGGTTTCAGGACAATAAAAAACGATACGAGATTTTCAAAAAAGACTATCATCAATTGGTGAGTGATTTTCTGGATATTATGAAACCGCTTGATCCTTCTTTGGAATTATTAGAAGTGAAAAACTGCACTTTCCGAATCAATCGTGACATTCGGTTTTCCAAAGACAAATCACCTTATAAAGCACATTTAGGCGTTTGGATGTCTGCCGGGGCTAAAGGTGCCAATCGTTCTGGATATTATGTTCACATTGAAAAAGGAGCTAGTTTTATTGCCGGCGGATTTTATTCGCCAGAAGCTGCAGACTTAAAAAAAGTCCGTAAAGAAATTGCTTTTTTTCATGATGATTTACAAGCTATTTTGGCTGATAAAAACTTCAAAAAGGAATTTGGAAGTTTAGATGTAAACGAAACCAATTCGCTTAAAAGCATGCCGCGTGGTTACGAAAAAGACCATCCGGCGATTGAATTTTTAAAACTGAAAAGCTTTACCGCAACTCAAAAATATGATATTGCCGAGGTGACTCAAAAAGATTTTGTTGCCAAAATGAGCAAGAAATTAATCACATTAAAACCATTAAACGAGTTCATCAATCGTGCTTTAGAAACAGATGAATTTTAGAAAAAATAAAATTTCGCCACAGATTTCCACAGATTAAAAAATTCTTTGAAATCTGTGAAATCTGTGGCAAAATAATTCAGCAATTCGAAAAAAATTATCGCCACGAATTCACGAATGAATTTAAAATAATTCGTGAATTCGTGGCGAAAAAAGACAATAATGAAAAGAAAAATACTTTTTCTGGGAGAATCGTATCGTGCGGACGCTATTACGTGGATGAAAGGTTTGAAAGAATTTGGCGATTTTGAAATTTGTACCTGGGAACTTCAAACACCAAACAATTCAAAACTAAATCGATTCAAACGTATTTTAGAATACGCCTTCTCTCCTATTTCTATTCGAAAAACAATCCGACGCGAAAAACCGGATATGATTATTGCAGAGAGAACAACCAGTTACGGTTTTCTTGCTGCCATTTCTGGAATGCACCCAATTGCAATTGCACAGCAAGGCCGAACCGATTTATGGCCGGAAGGTTCCATTTTATTACCACTTAAAAAAATCATACAAAAACACGCTTTCAAAAAAGCTGACCTAATTCATGCCTGGGGGCCAGTTATGACCATTTCAATGAAGCAAATCGGAGTTGACATGAGCAAAGTCTTGGTGATCCCTAAAGGAATTGATTTAACGCTTTTTACTCCTTCTATTAATAATTCAAATAAAATTGAAGCGATTGTAACTAGATCTTTACAACCGGAATATCGTCATGATTCAATTTTAAAAGCTTTTGCTATTTTACATCAAAAAGGAATAGATTTCACTTTGACCATTGTGGGAGACGGAACAAGATTACAGTTTTTAAAAGATTTAGCGGCAACATTACAAATCGAAAACAAAGTAATTTTTACAGGCAGAATTCCGAATACTGAACTTCCGAAATTATTACAGGAATCGAATATTTACATCAGCATGCCCATTACCGAAGGTGTTTCTGCTTCTTTATTTGAAGCAATGGCTTGCAGTTGTTATCCTGTAGTTTCTGACATTCCCGGAAATCAAAGCTGGATCAAACATCATGAAAACGGACAATTAATTACAATTGATGATGTCGAAATGCTGGCAGAAGAATTGATTTGGTCTTTTAAAAATAGCGAATCCCGAAATAATGCCATTTTAGATAATCGAAAATTTGTAGAGGAGAATGCGAATTATGATATTAATATGAAGATTATTGCGGATAAATATCATGAGTTAATGAATAGGAAATTTTGATATTTTTTCTAACTACTTGATTTTTCAAAACACAATTTATCAAAATTTAACAAGATTTTACTTTATTTATTTTAAGTTTGCCAACAATAAAAACAATGAATGGAAGATTTAATAAATGAATCTTATGAATTTGAGCAAGTCGACAAAAATCCTTCCCATGTTAAATATGATTTTGTAAGTATTGGTAAAAAGGATATTCCTAAAAGGGTTGCAATTCGAAAATATCCACAACGTGGTTTAGAGCGATATTATAATTTAGGATTTGGAAACATTCATATCGATGAAAATGGCAAAGAAACAATTTCTGATATGGCACGAGACAATAATAAAAATGATAAAAACAAAGTCCTAAAAACAGTATTTACCTGTGCCTTAGATTTTTTATCTACTTATCCTAATTCAATTTTAACCTTTTTCGGAAATACTCATGCAAAACACAGGTTATACAAAATCGGATTAAATAATAATTTAGCCTCAATTGAACGTTTTTTTATTATAAGAGGTGGAATTATTAGAGATTTAGAGATCCAAGAAAATGCAGAAACAGGAAAACAGCCCAATTCAATTATCAATGTTGACAAAATTGAATATCAAATATACGACTCTAATAAAAGTAAATTATATAATTTTATAACATTTGAGATTAAAGATGAGTTCAAATAATTTTTATACTTTTGTACTACAAATGACTGCGTTATGAAAAATATAATTAAAGATATTTTAAACGAATCTGAAAAAAAAACTACTGTATCCTACAAAGACAAGGAAAACAGAAAATCTTTTGATGAAACTTTTGGAAAACAAAAAATGGAAATAGCCTCTAGCTTGATTGGAGACAATTCAATTTCCCTTTCTAAAAAACTAGCTACAAAATAAAATTACGAATCAATATATAGAAGCCTTCAAACTTGAAGGCTTTTTTTATTTAGCATTAAGAAAAAAAAAACTCTTAGTAACTTTTCCTATATCTCTACGACATACTATTAAAAGTAATTGTTTAATTTAATCTAAAACAGAGATGAATAATAGAAGAAATTGGCTGAAACAAATAAGTTTAGGTACTATAGCATTAGGATTTTATAACGTTGAAGCATTTGCAAAACCTGTTGAAGAACCTATTTTTCCTGATTTAGACAATTCTCCTATAACACTTCGATCAAATGAAAATCCGTATGGTCCGTCTCCATTAGCTCGTGCTGCAATGGCAAAAAGCATCAATACCAGTAATCGATATGGCTGGGATCTTTCGGCAGAATTAATCACGCATATCGCTAAAAAGAATGCTGTTTCAGACCATAATATTCTGTTAGGTGCTGGTTCAACAGAAATTTTAGATTTAGTACTTCAATTTACTGCATTAAAAAAAGGTAATTTCATTTTGGCGGAAACCACTTTCGACTACTGGACAGCGCCTTCTGAAAAACTAGGACTTAAGAAAATTACTGTTCCCTTAACTAAACACAAAAAACATGACTTAACGGCCATGTTGAAAGCTATCGACTCAGATACTAAAATGATTTATATCTGCAATCCGAATAACCCAACAGGAACGATATGTAGCAGACAAGAATTGGAATCCTTTATAAAAGAAGCAACAAAAAAAGCAATAGTGTTTGTTGATGAGGCTTATATCGATTTTACAAAAGAACAATCCTTAAGTGATTTGGTTTTCGAAAATAAAAATTTGATTATCACCAAGACTTTTTCAAAAATGTACGGTTTGGCCGGCGCCCGAGTTGGGTATGCTATTGCACATGCTACTACTATTGAAGAACTTGACACTGTGAGATCATCACAGAATATGGCAGTCAGCGTTGTCTCGACAGCGGCAGCTATAGCCTCTTTAAATGATGAGAAATTTATTCAACAAGTACATACATCAAATGAAGAAGTAAAAAAATATACGATAGACCAGCTAACTCTTCTTAACTTAAACTGCATTCCGTCCCATTCTAATTTTATTTATTTTTCTTTAGATAATTATAAAAAAGAGTACTTCAAACAATTGAAAGATCATAATATAACTGGAACAAAAATTTACGAAGAAAATGGAAAATGGACCCGAATTACCATAGGAACCATGAAAGAAATGCAACGATTTATTGCAGCTATAAAATAATCAAATCGCTTAACAGCCAACATAACTAAAAACCCCCATTGGTTTAATAATTTTTCCTTTTTCAGCCGTTTTAGAAAAATATAATGTAGGCCTTGAGAGGTTATAATGATATGATGTATCTATAATTAAATCTAATTTAGAATCTCCATCAATATCACCAGCAAAAATGATTTTGATCATTTGATCATCAAAACTTTTTTGTGCAACTAAAAGATCTGTGATTTCTTTTCCGTTAACTTTTGATGTCAAATACAATTTATAATTTGACACCTCAATCCAATCAGAGCCTTTTTTATCGCCGGTTGCAGACAAAGCATATTCTATCCCTTCAAAAGAAAATTTAAAATTATCTCCTGGATAAATACTCTTCGGCAAAATTATGCTTGATATATCTCTATTATTTAAATAAGGTAGTTTTTCAATTAAAACTACACAAGTATCTTTTGTTGCAACGCTAACATTCCATCCTGTTTGTTCATCTTCGGTTTCATCAATTATAGCATCATGTGCGTTTTTAATTGTTACCTTAGTTTCCACAAGAGTATAGTTATCCTTACTTTTAAAAAGTCCAAACCAAATTTTCTTATCCAAATTAGGATCAACTTCATCATTATGAAATGTTTCAAGTTCAAGAATCTTGACTTTCAAAGTGCTGTCAACAGGAAAAGAGAAATTATCTATTTTAGAATTTGTTAAAGCCACTTCAGATTTCTCTGTGGATTTTTTAATCGTAATCTTCTTAATTACATTTTCTTCTTTAGATTTTATACAGCTTAAGAATTGCAAAATTACAAGAAACAAAAGCAATGTTCGATAAGTTATTTTCATCTTTAAAAGATTGATATTTTTAAATCAAACATACGAAAGATAAAATCTAATATCACAACCAACATGAAAATTAAACTACAATATCAAAAAGTCTTTAGTACGAAAATTCACAAATGCTCCTTCATCTGAATTAAAATTTTAATTTGATATTTATTTAAAACCCAATTCAAATAAATTATAATCCTTACTTTTGAGCTCAGAATTATTCCGAAACTTCGGGATCAAAAAAGCCTTTTATTTATGGAAATCCAATCCAATTTTTCTTTAAAAAACTACAATACTTTTGGTATTGAAGCCAAAGCCAAACAATTTGTTGCAGTACATTCGGTTGCTGAATTGAAAACTATTTTAGAAGCACACAAAAACGAGAAAAAATTCATTTTAGGCGGAGGAAGCAATATGCTTTTAACTAAAGATATTGACGCCCTGGTAATTCATATCGATTTAAAAGGAAAAAAAATCATTAAAGAAGATGAAGATTTTGTCTGGGTTGAAAGTCAGGCCGGCGAGACTTGGCATGACTTTGTACTTTATACAATCGAAAATAATTTTGGAGGTTTAGAAAACATGTCCCTAATTCCCGGAAATGTCGGTACAACTCCGGTTCAAAATATTGGTGCTTACGGAACTGAAATCAAAGATACTTTTATTTCGTGTGAAGCCATCAATATCGAATCTCAGGAAATCAAAACCTTCAAGAATTCTGAATGTAATTTTGGATACCGAGAAAGCATCTTTAAAAATGAAGTTAAAGACCAATATATCATTACGTCTGTAATTTATAAATTGACCAAACGCAATCATAAAATCAATACTTCTTACGGAGACATTACCGCTGAATTAGCTAAAAATAATATTGTTACACCCACTTTAAAAGATGTAAGCAACGCCGTAATTGCAATCAGACAAAGCAAATTACCCGATCCGAAAGAATTGGGAAATAGCGGAAGCTTCTTTAAAAATCCGATTTTATTAAAATCTGATTTCGAAAAAATCCATCTGAAATTTCCTGAAATGAAATATTACGAAGTTTCTGAAACTGAAGTTAAAGTCCCGGCTGGTTGGTTAATTGAACAGGCTGGTTTTAAAGGAAAACGTTTTGGAGATGCCGGAGTACATAAAAATCAGGCTTTGGTTTTAGTGAATTATGGAAATGCAACCGGGCAAGAAATATTAGCGGTTTCAAAAGATGTTCAAAAAACTGTTTTTGAAACTTTCGGAATTCATATTGAAGCTGAAGTAAACGTAATTTAAGAATTTTATAATTTATTTTTATAAATGAAAGAACTTAACTTCAGAGTCATTCTACTTCAATTGCTTGGAATGATTTTCCTGATTCATGGCACACTTCAACTGCGGTTTTACACTGTCGCTGAAGAGTTCATTTGTGCCACAACTCACAATAATAAATCGGAATGCTGGAATAGATTATTCCCTTCAAAAGAAGCTTTTTTTGACTTTTGGCCAGGTATTTATATCTGGATATTCTTAGGCCTTATAGCTGGAATTCTTCTGGTTTCTTTCTTGAATTGGAAACATAAATTTTCATCATTAAATACCATTTTGGTCGCAATTGTAATGTATATCATCCTAAGACTTAAATTTTTTAGAAGAGGTGTATTTTCCCGTTTATTTGATTTTTTCGTATCTGCATTTTCTGATGATTTTGTAATCCAATTTATAATTGGAGGAATTACTTTTACCTTACTGGGGCTTTTGATTTTATGGTTCAGTGTAAAACCAAATTTGTTTGCTGTGAAAAACGAAACAAAATCAAATTAAAAATCAATGTCAAAACAAATTTCCATAATTGTAACCAATCCAAATGATGAAAAAGTTCTGGCAATCATAGAAGAATTGTCGGCAAATCTTTATCTTCGTTTTGGAAGCGATGGAAAGAATTCTTTTAACGATTGGGAATACAATAATTCAAAATATGTTTTTGCTGTTGCCAAAATTGACGATGAAATTGTTGGATGCGGCGCGATTAGACCAATTTCTGAAAATATTGGAGAAGTAAAACGAATGTATTCTAAATATCCGGGAAAGAAAATCGGGCAAACAGTTTTGGCCTTTTTAGAAAATAAAGCTAAAACAATTGGTTATACTGATTTGATTTTAGAGACACGAGTGAAAAATCAAGAAGCAACAGCATTTTATAAAAAACAAGATTATAAAGTAATTCCTAATTACGGAAAATATACCGATCGCCCGGAAGCCATTTGCTTTGGAAAATCTTTAAAATAAACTCACAAATGTATACACCCGAAATATACAAAAACGAAGATCCTGAATCAATCAGAACTTTTTTGAAAGAAAACAGTTTTGGAATTCTCATCAATCAGACTAACGGAAAATTGTGTGCAACCCATATTCCGATAGAACTTGAAGTAAATGCTGATGGAAAAGAAATCCTGCAAGGGCATATTTCAAAACTGAATCCGCAAGCAGAAGGTTTTGCTGAAAACGATCAGGTTTTGGCTGTTTTTACAGGTCCACATAGTTATATTTCTCCTTCCTGGTATGATCACGAAAATGTACCAACATGGAATTATATAGCCGTACATGTTTATGGAAGAATTAAAATTGTCGATGAAGAAAGTACAATAGAACAATTAAAAAAACTGGTTGATAAATACGAAGCTAGTTCAGAGAATCCGATTAGAGTTGAGAATTTATCAACAAAAACAATGCGTGAAGCCAGGGGCATATTTGGTTTCGAAATAGAAATCGATGAGATTCAGGCCACAAAAAAACTCTCTCAAAATCGCGATGATCACAATTATAAAAATATAATATCGGAATTAGAAAAAACCGAAAACCCTCAGGCTATTGCTGTTGCAAAAGAAATGGCGAAATGCCGAAAGTAAATTGGAATTAACCATTGAAAATTACGAATTCATAAGTACATTTGCACGCGCAAGATTCAGAAATTAAAAGACATTAAAATCAGATGCTTATAACTTTATTTTACTTCTTTATTGCTATTGTTTTTATTCAAATTTTCTATTACTTAGGAATTTTTGGAAAGTTTGCTTTCAGTAAACCACAAGAAATTACACAAAAAAAACTTCCTGTTTCTGTAATTGTCTGTGCTAAAAATGAAGAAGAAAATGTAAAAAAGTTCATTCCGTTATTAGCAGAACAAGATTATCCTGATTTTGAAATTGTATTAATTGATGATGCATCAAGCGACGAAACCTTAGAAGTTTTTGAAGAATTTGAAAGCCTATATCCAAATATTCGTCTGGTAAAAGTGCAAAATAATGAAGCTTTCTGGGGTAATAAAAAATACGCCTTAACTTTAGGAATCAAAGCTTCTAAAAAAGAATACCTTTTATTTACTGATGCTGATTGTTATCCAACTTCAAAAGAATGGATAACATCAATGACCTCACAATTTACCATGAATAAAACTATTGTTTTAGGATATGGCGGTTATGAAAAAATTGAGCGCTCTTTACTAAATAAAATTATCCGTTTTGAAACTGTTTTAACAGCTGTACAATATTTTTCATGGGCTAAAATTGGAGCTCCTTATATGGGAGTTGGGAGAAATTTAGCTTACAAAAAAGAAGAATTCTTTAATGTTAACGGTTTTATAGATCATATTCAGGTTCGTTCAGGCGATGATGATTTATTTATTAATCAGGCGGCAAATAAAAGCAACACTACCATTTCATATAATCCGAAAAGTTTTACTTATTCAAAACCAAAAGAATCATATAAAGAATGGTTCACACAAAAGAGAAGACATGTTTCTACTGCAGAACATTATAAGTTTTTTGATAAAATGCAGTTGGGTCTTTTTTATACATCACAATTATTATTCTTTTTATTAGTTATACTTTTATTGGCCTTCCAGTTTCAATGGATTGCTGTATTGGCAATATTGGCTACTCGCTACACAGTTGCGTGGACTGTTATGGGATTTTCTTCCGGAAAATTAAAAGAAAATGATCTTAAAATATGGTTTCCGGTTGTAGAGATAGTGCTTATATTCACACAAATTAATATCTTTATAACTAATCTCTTTTCAAAACCTGTACATTGGAAATAAATTCTAAAATAGAAAAAGCAAAAAAAGGCGACCAGATTGCCTTTACTTTTTTATTAGATTTTTATTGGAATGAAGTGTACGGCTTCATGCTAAAACGTACTGAAAACGAAACTATTGCTGAAGATATTACAATCGAAACCTTCTCAAAAGCTTTCGACAAAATTGCTACTTACAATTCAGAGTTTCAATTCAACACCTGGTTAATTGCAATCGCAAAAAATGTCTATATTGATTTATTGCGCAAAAAGAAAACCAATCTTTTTATCGAAATTACAGATTCTGAAGATCAACAGGCATACAACATTGCCGACCCTACTCCATCTGCTGAAGATGCATTAATTAAAGAGCAAAATTTATCCCGTTTGCTTTTATGCATTAAAGAATTAAAACCCCATTATCAGGAAGTCATTCAGTTACGTTATTTCCAGGAAATGACCTATCAGGAAATTGCACTT
The DNA here is from genome assembly GCF_057840745.1 of Flavobacterium sp. KH_001. Classification (NCBI taxonomy): domain Bacteria; kingdom Pseudomonadati; phylum Bacteroidota; class Flavobacteriia; order Flavobacteriales; family Flavobacteriaceae; genus Flavobacterium; species Flavobacterium sp. KH_001. Next base: position 309,251 of record NZ_CM174520.1, read on the forward strand.
AAAATTGATGAACCATTAAGCAACGTAAAAGTAAAGCTTCTTCGTGCTAAAAAATTATTAGCAGAAATAATTGAACGTAATAGATAATTTATTATCTTTAGGTAAAGAATAAAGTATTATCTTATTTTTTCTTAAAACAATCAATTATTCACATACTAAAACAACAACACCTACATTGTTGCTAAAACCAAAAAACCATCGCTTATGATTTAATGTTACTTAACCTTAAAATCCATTAATCATGTCTAAATCAAACATCTACGAAACCACTTGGACCGACCTTGTTTTCGAAAACAAAAACAAAGAGTACGGCGCGTATCAATTACGCCAGGAGAATTCAAAAACCACAGTAACAGCGCTATTTATGGGACTGCTATTTTTAGCAGGTATTGGAAGCGTATCGATGTTGATTAATAAACTTAAAGGACAACCTGATCCGATAGAAACCGAACCAACCTTTACCGAACCAATGACGCCGGTTACAATTGATCCTTACGTTAAACCACCAACGCCTGAACCAATTGCACCTCCGCAACAAAGTTCAGCTACTCCGCCAATTACCAGTACACAATTGATAAATCCAGTTGTTACTACTACAGATCAGGCTACGCCAGATGTTATTGCTCCCAACACAGATAATGCTCCTGTTGTTAACAATACTTCAGCGGGAACTGGTACTGTAGTTAATACTCTGCCATCAACTGGTAGTAGTGGTAGCGGTACAGAAATGGCACCACCAACTAATGATCCTGTAAATTCTGCTGTATTAGATAAAATGCCGGAATTTCCTGGAGGAATGGCGAAGTTTTATAGTTATGTTGGTAACAATTTCAACAGACCGGAATTAGATGTTGAAAGAACATTAAAAGTATATGTTTCTTTCGTAATTGAAAGAGACGGTTCAATTACTGATATAAAGGTACTAAATGACCCTGGTTATGGCTTAGGAAAAGAAGCTATTAGAGTTTTGAAATCTATAAAAGCAAAATGGACTCCTGGAATACTTAACGGAAAAACAGTAAGAACAGCATATAATCTTCCAATAACAATAAAAACGGAAGTAGAATAAAAAAAGAAAAAGCAGAATTTAGGTTCTGCTTTTTTTGTTCCATCATAAAACACTAATTTTAACTCTGTAGAAAACCTTACTTATTTGTAATTAATGCCATTTACCTTCTCGCATCCCGCAATTATTCTTCCTCTTAAATATTTTCCGAGAAAATGGTTTTCGTTAACCGGTCTTGTAATTGGCAGTCTAACTCCCGATTTCGAATATTTCATCAGAATGAAAGTTCAAAGTATTTATAGTCATACTCTCGACGGGATATTTTGGTTTGATTTACCACTAGGGATTTTATTAACATTCATTTTTCATAATATAGTTCGTAATAGTTTATATCTAAACTTACCTAGCTTTTTTAAATCTCGACTGTTACTATTTACCGAATTTAACTGGAATACTTATTTCAAAGAAAATTATACTACTGTTCTAGTTTCTTTAATAATCGGAATAACTTCTCACCTTTTTTGGGATGCCTTTACACACAATCATGGTTATTTTGTAAACAAAATCCCTACACTCAGTAACACTGCAAAGATTCTTAAAAAAGAAATCCCGCTTTGGAAAACAGCACAACATTTGAGTTCGTTAATTGGAGCATTCGCTATAATTATAGCAGTATTAAGGCTTCCAAAAAAAATAAACTCTAAAACTTCAGTTAGCAAAAAATATTGGGTTACGATTCTCATCTTACTAACTCTAATTCTAGTTTTGAGATTTTCAATATCTTTTAACCTAAAAGCTTTTGGCAACATAATTGTCTCCATAATATCCGCATTTCTGATTTCTTTAATTTCAACTCCATTACTAATTAAATCAAAAGGCGGTTCAAAATTTTAACAAAATCACTTACTTTTACATTCATAAAAGAAAAACATTTTATTAAAATTAAAAACTAAAAAATGGGAATATTTTCAGCACTTCTTGGAAATGCAGGTTCTGTAAGTCAGGAAGATTTACTAAAAAACTACGGACAGCTCTTAACTGATAATGAGTCCATCGAAATGGGATTCAAATTGATCCGTGACACTTTTATCTTCACTAATAAAAGATTAATCTTAGTTGACGTACAAGGAATTACAGGAAGCAAAACAGAATATAAATCGATCGCTTACAAAAGCATTACCCGATTTAGTGTAGAAACAGCGGGAACTTTTGATTTAGAAGCCGAATTAAAAATTTGGGTATCAAGCGAAGTGCAGCCAAGTATTGTAAAACAATTTACTAAATCGGTAAATGTTTATGATGTTCAAAAAGTACTAGCTCACCATGTTTTAGGTTAATCATAAAATTAAAAAACCCGACAAATTTCAAAAATTTATCGGGTTTCTTTTTTCTAAAGGAAATTACTTTTTCTTTTTGGTTGTAGTTTTCTTTTTAGTTGTTGCTTTCTTAGTCGGAGCCGGAACGGTATTTACAATTTTTTGTTGCACATACGGCTTATACAAACCATCTTTTTCAGCTCTTTTTTTAGCATCTTCAGCTCTTTGTTTTGAATCTGGGTGTGAGCTCATCATTTTATCAATAAAGGAAGCTTCTGCTCCTTCACTCATTTTGGCTAAAATCCTAAAAGCAGATTCTTCTGCATTTACATCATAACCATTCTTTTTCATGAAATTATACGCAAACAAATCAGCTTCTGCTTCTTGTTTACGGCTAAATTTACTATCAACAATAGCACTTCCTATTTTTCCTAACTGACTATCAGTAACAGTAGCTACAGTTGTTGATTGTGAAGCAGCTGCATCCATTAAAGCTTCTTTTTTATAAGCCGCTTTTATAGCATCTTGTGAATCATGGTTCGCCACGTGCCCAATTTCATGACCAATTACAGCAAGTAACTCATTATCATCCATAATATCCATTAATCCTGAATATACACGAACACTACCGTCTGCCGTTGCAAAAGCATTTACTTCTTTTAATTTATATACTTTATAATTTAATGTATAGCCTTCACCAGCAGTATATTTTCCAAAAACTTTATTCAATCTTAAAGTGTATCCATCTGTGGGCCCGGCAATTTCATTTTCGGTATCCAATTTATCTACCGCCGCTTTAGACAATGCAGCAGCATCAGCATTACTAAATGTAAAACCTGTAACCCCTTTTTGGACAGCACCAATCGCTTTGTCTCCAAAATTAATCTGCGCATTGATCTTAGTGAAACCAAAAGCGGCAAATAAAACTCCCAATACAATAAATTTCTTTTTCATATTTCTTATTATTTCAATTTAACAACAAATGTAGTACAGTTATGTTCCTTTTTAGGCTTGTTTTAAGTCCATTTTTTAACAAATAAAGATATAAATTTTAAATGAGTAAAAGTCAAAGGAATAGCATATTTAGCCTCTCCCTTCTAATAAATAGCCAAAAACAATACCTTTTGGACGTATCTTACTTTCAAAAAACAATATTTTAACAATTTGACAAAATAATCATCAAAACGGTTTCGCAAAATTGTAACAATACAATTTCAAATTAAACTATAAACAAATCCTCAAATAAACTACAATGCTTATCTTTGTACTTTGAATTTTGATATATGGAAACAGTCATTGAAAATATACCAACTGGAAAACCTAAATGGTTAAAGGTTAAACTTCCAATTGGACAAAAATATACTGAACTTCGTGGTTTAGTTGATAAATATAGCTTAAACACTATCTGCACCTCAGGAAGTTGCCCAAATATGGGAGAATGCTGGGGCGAAGGAACAGCTACTTTTATGATCTTAGGAAATGTTTGTACGCGTTCTTGCGGATTCTGCGGTGTAAAAACTGGTAGGCCAGAAACGGTAGATTGGGACGAACCTGAAAAAGTAGCACGTTCTATAAAAATAATGAACATCAAACATGCTGTAATAACAAGTGTTGACAGAGATGACCTGAAAGATGGTGGATCAATTATCTGGATTGAAACTGTGAAAGCAATTCGCAGAATGAATCCAAACACTACACTTGAAACTTTAATTCCGGATTTTCAGGGAATCGAAAGAAACATTGACCGGATTGTAGAAGCAAATCCTGAAGTAGTTTCGCACAATGTCGAAACCGTTCGTCGCTTAACACGTGAGGTTCGTATCCAGGCAAAATACGATCGTAGTCTTGAAGTTTTACGTTACTTAAAAGAAAAAGGAATCAACAGAACTAAGTCGGGTATTATGCTGGGACTTGGTGAAACTGAAGAAGAAGTTTTTCAAACCATGACCGATTTGCGTAATGCAAATGTTGACGTTGTAACTATTGGTCAATACCTGCAACCAAGTAAAAAACACTTACCTGTAAAAGAATTTATTACCCCGGATCAATTTGCTAAATATGAAAAATTTGGTCTTGAATTAGGTTTCCGCTACGTAGAAAGCGGGCCTTTGGTTCGTTCTTCATACAAAGCACAAAAACATATTTTATAAAAAAGTTTAATCGTTTATTCGTTTAATTGTTCAATCGATTAAACGAATAACTGATTAACTGAATAACCATAAGTTTGAAAACAAGAATTGCTATTAATGGTTTTGGAAGAATTGGAAGAAATTTATTTCGCCTTCTTATAAACCATCCAGAAATTGAAGTAGTTGCAATTAATGATATTGCTGATAACAAAACCATGTCGCATTTGATAAAATACGACAGTATTCATGGAGTTCTACCTTTTAAAGTAAGTCACGACGAAGAAGGTATCATTGTTGACGGAAAACATTTTGTCTTTTTTCATGAAAAAAGCATTTCAAATTTAGACTGGAAAAGCCATTCTATTGATTTTGTAATAGAATCAACAGGAAAATATAAAACGCACGAAGAATTAAATGCACATATTGAAGCTGGAGCAAAAAGAGTAATTCTTTCGGCCCCATCAGAAGTTGACACAATAAAAACAGTAGTTTTAGGAGTAAATGATAGTATTTTAGACGGAAATGAGCTAATCGTTTCGAATGCAAGTTGTACGACAAACAATGCTGCCCCGATGATAAAAATCATTGATGAATTATGCGGAATCGAGCAAGCATACATTACAACGATACATTCGTATACAACCGACCAAAGTCTTCATGACCAGCCACATAAGGATTTACGCAGGGCGAGAGGCGCTAGTCAGTCAATTGTTCCAACAACTACAGGTGCAGCTAAGGCATTAACAAAAATTTTTCCTAAATTGCATCAAAAAATAGGAGGTTGTGGTATTCGTGTTCCCGTTCCTGATGGTTCATTGACCGATATCACGTTTAATGTAAAACGTGCTGTCACTATAGAAGAGATTAATAAAGCATTTGAAGAAGCTTCAAAAACGCATTTAAAAGGAATATTAGATTACACAGAAGATCCAATTGTTTCTGTCGATGTAATTGGCAATACACATTCGTGTTTGTTTGATGCACAACTTACTTCCGTTATTGACAAAATGGTAAAGGTTGTGGGTTGGTACGATAACGAAATTGGTTATTCATCAAGATTAATAGATTTGATTTTACTGATAAGGAAAACATAAAATTCATTGTAAAAGCATTGCCATACATGAAATACCATCTTCTTATTCTTGTTTGTTTTTTAAATTCATTTTTGTATTCTCAAACTCAAAAGAAGAATACAGATAGCATTTCCTATTATAATAAATTAGCAAACTCAAATCTTGATAAGAAAAAGTATACTCAGGCTGTTTTTTATACCAAAAAATCAATCGATTTCTCTCAGACAAGTGGTCAGGGCGAAAGTTTAGCCAATCAAACTTTCAAGCTGGGAAAAATTTTCTACAATCAGCAAAATTATGACGAAGCATTAAAAAACTTTCATAAGAGCGTTTCTTTATTTGACAAAATCAAACCAACCTGCACTAAGGTCTTAGCCTTACATTACATTGGTGCCAGCAACACGGCAAAAGGCAATAACGACGTTGCAAATATTTACTATCAAAAAGCAGATAGTTTACTTAAACATTTAAAGCTTATTGACCATGCTGAAATTTTAGATTATCAAAAAGCAATGGCCTTAAAAGCTGGAAATAATCTATCTCTTGCGGCAAAAACTTTCCATCAAATAGTAAAGAAACCGGACAATCCAAAAAACCTTAAAACCAAAACAGATTCTTATTATCAGCTTGGTTTGATTGAAACTCAGCTCAAGAGAAACGATTCGGCACTTGTACACTTCGAGAATGCTTTAGATTATAGTATCAAAAACAATAATTTATCTCAAAAATCAAAGATCATTTTAGCCATAAGCAGATACTATAAAAAACAAAGAAACTTTGATCTTGCTTACTCTTACCTTGACGAACATTACCAAATTGAGAACTATATTCTCAAGCTCAAAAATGCAAAACTAGATTTGAATGAGTATGAAAAGTTCAAAAAAACACAGTCTATAAACAACACGCTTAAACGTGAAAGTGAAGAAAAAATACAGTTAAAAACCTATCGATATTCAAAATTGGTTAGCATTCTGGCTATTGCTTTGATTTCGATTTTATCGCTTTTAAGTCTGGCTTTATACAAAAACAACATTATTCGAAATCAGAATAACCTACTTTTAAGAGAAAAAAACAAAGAGCTCATTCTTGCTAAAAATAAAGCCGAAAAAGCATCAAAAGCCAGATCTGAATTTCTATCTACAGTAAGTCACGAACTGCGGACACCGTTGAATGCAATTAATGGAATAACGCATTTACTACTCGAAGACAATCCGAAAAAAAATCAGCTAAAGTATTTAGAATCCTTAAAATTTTCAGGAAATTACCTTACTACCTTTATCAATGAAATTCTTGAAATCAATAAAATTGACTCTACTAAAGTAGAGATCGAAAACATAAGCTTTAATTTAAAAGAACTTTTATTTAATATTCAAAGCTCCTTAAAAGAACTGGCAACCGCCAACAAAAACTACTTCAATCTCGAAATAGACGAAACCATTCCGGACAATTTAATTGGAGATCCTACTAAGTTATCACAAATCATTTTAAACTTAATCAATAATGCCCTTAAGTTCACTCAAAATGGAAATGTCAATGTAATTGCAAAATTATATGCCATTGAGGACGAAACTGCAACCGTTTATTTTGAAATTGTTGATACCGGAATTGGTATTCCAGAAGATAAATTACAAACGGTATTTGAAAGCTTCTCACAAGGTTCTATAGAAGTAAATCGAAAATATGGTGGAACCGGTTTAGGTCTTACCATCGTAAAAAAACTGATTGAACTTTTAGGAGGCGAGATAAAACTAAAAAGTGAAGTTGGAAAAGGATCTACCTTTACATTTAAATTAGATTTTAGTATTAACAAAGAACCTTTAGAAGTGGCTAATGAAGCAAAACCATATAACGACAAACAATTAAAACACAAATCAATTTTATTGATTGAGGATAACAAAATCAATCAAATGATTACCAGAAAAATGCTGGAAAACAAAGCCATACTCTGCGAAATCCTGGATAATGGCGAAGAAGCTGTAGAACTTTTAAAAGTGAAACGTTTTGACATGGTTTTAATGGATGTGCATTTACCAGGCATTAACGGAACAACTGCGACAAAACTTATCAGGGAATTTGATAAAAATACTCCAATTATTGCTTTAACTGCTATTTCGCTTGATGAAAATCGAGAGATGCTTTTATCTTTTGGAATGAATGATGTTATTACTAAACCTTTCGTTCCAGACGAATTCTATACTATAATTGCTAAGTTTTTTGATTAAGCAAGCTTCTAAGATACCAAGTCGCTAAGATTCTGAGTTTTTTTCACATACTCCAAAACCGTCGCGTCAAAGTTTTGATGCTGATTGATAAAAGTACTTTTTATAGGAAGATAGTACAATTGTGAAACCAATTTAGAATCCTTTAGACGAACATAATCTTTCTCTGTAGTAATGATTTTTTTTCCGTTTCCTTTGTTTTGAATTTCCTCAAGATCAGTATCCGAAAAATGATGATGATCCGGATAAGTCAGGCACTCATCATTTTCATTCTTTAAATAATCAAAAAAAGGCTTTGGTTTTGCTATCCCGGCTAAAAGTATTTTGGCTTCTGATTTAATATCATTTACAGCAACTTTATCCTCTTTATTATAAATCGCATCATCATAATCTATAAAAGTAAAGTAGATTTGCTGCGAACAATTTAAGTTCAATTTCAATCTAATTTCTTCTTGCTTTTGATCCGATAAATCTTTTGGACATTTAGTTACGACAATAATATTAGCGCGATTCGCTCCGCTTCTACTTTCGCGCAAATTTCCGGTTGGCAACATAAAATCATCTGCATATAAATCTCCGAACGAAGTGAGCAGAATATAAAATCCGGCTTTTACTTTTCGGTGTTGATAAGCATCATCTAGCAGAATTATATCCGGTTTATTTTCTTGAGAAAGCAATTGTGTTATTCCATTTGTTCGGTTTGCATCAACTGCCACCTGAATATTGGGGAATTTTTGATAAAACTGAAAAGGTTCATCACCAAGAATTTCAGCATTTGAAGTTCCATCAGCCAAAACAAAACCTTCAGATTTACGCTTATAGCCACGACTTAAAGTGGCCACTTTATATTTATCAGATAATAATCGGATTAAGTATTCTATTTGAGGTGTTTTCCCGGTTCCGCCCACGCTTAGATTTCCAACAGCAATAACCGGAACATCAAATGAAGTTGATTTTAGAATTCCTTTATCGAAAAGAAAATTTCTAATTGAAGTAATGAATCCGTATAAAATGGCAAACGGAAAAAGTATTTTTCGAAGTACATTCATTTTACGAAAGTATAATTTTTTTCGTTAATTTGTTTCAAGTTTCGGGTTCATCGTAAAACATAAAACCTGAAACTTGAAACCTGAAATAAAAAGAAGATGAAAATTAAAGAAATAATTGCAGTTCTGGAAGAAATGGCTCCTTTGGCTTACGCCGAAGATTTTGACAATGTTGGACTTTTGGTCGGTGATCCTGAAACACAAAGTTCAGGAGTTTTAGTCTGCCATGATGCCCTGGAGAACGTAATTAATGAAGCTATTGCAAAAAAATGCAATTTGGTAGTTTGCTTTCACCCGATTTTATTTTCCGGAATCAAAAAAATTACTGGCAAAAATTATGTTGAAAGAGCGATTTTAAAAGCAATCAAAAATGATATTGCTATTTATGCCGTCCACACTGCTCTTGACAATCATTCTGCCGGAGTTAATAAAATATTCTGCGATATATTAGGATTGGAAAACACAAAAATCTTAATTCCGAAGCAAAATTTCATACAAAAATTAGTTACTTATACTGTCCCTGATAATGCGCAAAAAGTACGTCAGGCACTATTTGATGCCGGTGCCGGAACTATCGGAAATTATGACAATTGCAGTTTTAACTCAAACGGAATTGGAACGTACAGAGGTAATTCTAAAAGCAAACCAGTTGTAGGGAAACGTCATAAACTGACAGAAACCGAAGAAATAAAAATTGAAGTTACTTTTGAAAAACATTTGCAATCCAGAATTTTAAAAGCTCTTTTTGACAATCATCTTTATGAAGAAGTAGCCTATGAAATCTATGAGCTTCAAAATTCGCATCAAAATATTGGCTTAGGAATGATTGGAGAATTTGAAATTCCGATGAACGAAAAAGACTTTTTGCTTTTCGTAAAAGATAAAATGATTGCCAACGGAATTCGTCATTCTGCCTTTCTGGGAAAAAAAATTAAGAAAGTTGCCGTTTTAGGTGGCTCTGGAAGTTTTGCTATCAAAAATGCAATTCAGGCGGGGGCCGATGCTTTTTTGACAGCCGATTTAAAATACCATCAATTTTACGAAGCCGAAAACAAGCTACTTTTGGCAGATATTGGTCATTTTGAGAGCGAACGCTATACAAAAAACTATATTGTTGATTATCTTCGAAAAAAAATCCTTAATTTTGCCATCATTTTATCAGAAGAAAATACAAATCCAGTTAAGTACTTATAGAATATGGCGAATACGAAAGAATTAAGTGTTGAGGACAAGTTAAGAGCAATATACGATTTACAGCTTATTGACTCTAGAATTGACGAAATCAGAAACGTAAGAGGAGAACTTCCTTTAGAAGTTGAAGATTTAGAAGATGAAGTTGCAGGTTTGAGCACTCGTTCAGAGAAACTGAAAAGTGAACTTGAAGTGATTGAAGATCTTATCAAAGCAAAGAAAAATGCTATTGATGAGCACAAAGAGGTTATCAAAAAATACACAAAACAACAAGAATCAGTTCGTAATAACAGAGAATTTAATTCTTTGACTAAAGAGGTTGAATTTCAGGAATTAGAAATTCAATTGGCTGAAAAGCAAATCAAAGAAATGAAAGCTTCTATCGAACATAAAAAAGAAGTTATTTCTAACTTAAAAGAAAAACTTGACGCAAAAAGTTCTCATTTAAAACATAAAAAATCTGAACTTGATGCAATTATGGCTGAAACTCAAAAAGAAGAAATCTTCTTATCTGAGAAATCTGCTGAGTTTTCAGGTCAAATTGAAGAAAGATTATTAGCTGCTTACAACAGAATCAGAAGCAGTGTTCGTAATGGTTTAGCTGTAGTATCTATCGAAAGAGGAGCATCTGCAGGATCATTCTTTACAATTCCGCCTCAAACGCAGGTTGAAATTGCTTCAAGAAAGAAAATCATCACTGATGAGCACTCTGGAAGAATTTTAGTTGACAGCGCATTAGCTGAAGAAGAAAAAGAAAAAATGGAACAATTGTTCTCTAAATTCTAAATAATAGAGTCCCGATTAAATCGGGACTTTTTTTTTACCTTTACTAAAATAAAATTTAAGTTTTGGGAATAAAAAAAGGAATTCGTTTCATTACATTAAAATCGGTCGGACAATATATCAACTTCCTGAGTTACGTTCGTCCACAAAAAGCGGTTGAACTTTCATACGCACTTTTTAGCCAGCCACGAATTGGAAGACTGCAAAAAGGCACTTTACCAAAGATCCTTAAGAATACAGAAACGGAAACGTTTCATCATAACGAACATCATTTTCAAACTTATATCTGGAAAGGAAACGAAACTAAAATCCTGCTCGTTCACGGCTGGGAAAGCAATGCTTCACGCTGGAAAAAAACCTTACCGCATCTTCAAAAATCTGGGAGCACGATAATCGCAATTGACGCACCCGCACACGGACAAAGTAGCGGAAAAGAGTTTAATGTTCCGCTTTATGCTGAATTCATTAATAAAGCGGTTGAGAAGTATCAACCCGAAATTATTATTGGACACTCTATTGGTGGTGCAGCTTGCGTTTATCATCAATATTTATTTCCGAATACGAGCATTAATAAAATGGTAATTTTAGGAGCTCCTTCAGAACTAAAAACATTGATTGACAATTACATTTCGATGTTGAGTTTGAATACTAAAATGCTTTCACTTTTAGAAAGCAAATTCATGAAACGTTTCAATTTTAAACTTGAAGATTTCTCCGGACAACGATTTGCATCTGAATTTAATGTTGCCGGTTTAATTGCACACGATACTTCAGACAAGATTGTTGCTTTTGAGGAAGGTAGAAAAATAGCCAGTAATTGGAAGAACAGTCAATTTATTGAAACTAAAGGTTTGGGGCACGGCATGCATGACGATGAATTGTACGAGAAGGTTCTTGAGTTTTTATTTTCTGAAGGTTCTTAGCCACGAAGGCACTAAGACGCTAAGGTTTTTCTTTGATTATATTTAGGCAGCCACAGTATTGTCATTCCGAGGAACGAGGAATCCCCACGAGTAGCTCGACAAAGATTGATAATTCTCTGGATGGAGTTACTTGCGGGGATTCCTCGTTCCTCGGAATGACAAACTTTATGATAAATCTAAAAGTCTAAGAAGTCTAAACAACAATTTTAAAATACCGCAACAATTCCTTTTCTCCCTTTCCCGTTATCGTTACCGCTCTCGAATCTTTAATTCTTCTAACCCAATCTTCTGTTATCATTTTATTTAAAAGCATTGCGCCAACAGAACCCGCAATATGATTTCGTCTTTCACTCCAATCCAGGCATGGCTTTAAGAAGATTCTTTTTTGTTTTTGGGCTTCTTCTATATTAATTCCAAAATCTGAAAACCATTTTTCTCCGTCAATACTAATTTCGAAAACACCATTCTTCTCGGTAATTATTTTTTGTTCCAATAAACTATCAGCCAGCGCAACACCTATTTTTCCGGCTAAATGATCGTAACAAGTTCGACAGTATTTTATTGGAGGATATTCTTCCGATCTCTTTTTTACAGAAACTTTAGGTTTCGGAATAAGATTCGCCATCGCTTCAACGGCATAGGCAACTTCTTTATTCGAAAATTTGTAATATTTATGACGGCCTTGTTTTTCAACAGAAATCAAATCGGCTTCTAAAAGTTTCCCTAAATGCATACTGATATTTTGTGCCGATGTTTCAACAGCAATGGCTAATTCAGTTGCCGTAAAAGCTCTTCCGTCGAGTAAATTCCACAAAATTGAGGCACGTGTTGCGTCGCCAATTAAAGTTGCTGTTTTTATAAACTGATCTTCCATTTTATTTTCATAGTTAAATATAGATTGAACTATTCCCTTGTAAAGTTAAATAACTTTGCTAAAAACAAATCATAATGACCTCCAATTTATTCCTTCAATCAGACATTCAGAATCCTTATTCAACTTATAAATCAATGTTGGAAAAACATCCTGTTTATTGGGATGAAACCAACAAAATATGGGCTATCTATTCTTATAAATATTGTGTAGAAATTCTAAAAAGCAGCAAAGTCGAAATTCCGATTGTAAATCCAAATAACGAACAACAACTGAATGAATCTGCTCTGACAATTCTTCGTAATTTAACCCGCTTATCAAATGGAATTCAGCATGAAATTTCAAAAGAAATAGCAATGCAGTTGTTTTCTAATATAAAATCAATTGATATTAGCGAAATCATTTCACCTTTACTTAAAAGTGATTTAATTGAAGATGGAATCGACTGGGTTAATTCGGTTTGTAAAAAACTGCCCGTTCTTGTTCTTTTAAAAAGTTTTAGATTTGGAGAAAATGATTGTGATTTCATTTCACAGAAAATAGAATCTTTTATCAAAATTATGCTTCCGCAGAAAACTGAGGAGCAAGTAAAATTTATAAATGAAATTTCAGAAAAACTGTATTCAACTATTGAAAAGCATCTTTCTTCTCTACCCTTTTATGATTCTTTATTAATCAAAACTTCAAACCAATATAATATTTCAATAGAAGAAATTAATTTGATTGCAGTCAGTAATTTTATTGGTTTATGTATTCAGAGTTTCGATGCCGGCCGTGGGATTCTGAGTAATTCGTTATTGCAAATTATTCAGAGTAAAACATTTTTAAATCGTATCGAAATCGAAAAATCCGTAATGGAAACACTGCGTTTTGATCCGCCAATTCATAATACAAGACGAGTTTCAATTGAAGATTTTTACATCGGCGAAAGCCAAATTAAAAGAGGCTATCCAATATTAATTGTCCTGGCATCCGCCAATCGAGATTCTCAAAAATTTGAAAATGCTATGGATTTTGATGTTGAAAGAATAAATAACACAGAAAATCTAACTTTCGGAATTGGAGGACATATGTGCCTAGCTAAATATCTTTCCATTCATTTGGCAACAGAAGCGATTTGGTATTTGTTTCAGAATTACCAATCTGTTTTATTGTTAGAAAATCAAATTCAATACGAACCCCTTATAAATGCCAGATTACCAAAAAATATCTGGATCTCAATTCAATAATTAAAAATATAAAACCATGATAGCTGTAATTTTTGAGGTTATTCCTAACGACGGAAAAAAAGAAGAATATTTAAATATCGCTGCCAATTTGCGGCCAGAACTGGATCTTATTGAAGGATTTATTTCGATAGAACGTTTTCAGAGTTTTAGTGATCCCGAAAAGGTTTTGTCCTTATCTTTTTGGAAAGATGAGGAAAGCATTCAACAATGGAGAAATCTTGAAATGCATCGTCATGCCCAGTCAAAAGGGAGAAATGAAGTCTTTAGAGATTATCATTTGAGAATTGCTCATGTTGTTCGGGATTATGGGATGTTTGATAGGAAAGAAACGCCGGAAGACAGCGCGGGCTTTCATTCTTAAAAAGGTTCAAAGGCGCAGAGGTTCAAAGGGACAAAGGTTTTTCATTTGATAGCCCACCCATTTTGTCTTTTCTACATGATTGCGGAAAATACTAAAATTCTAAGAAGTCTAACAATCTAGAGATCTAAATTCTAAGAAGTCTAAATTTTGCCTACTTTTGCAGTATGGAAGAGAATTTAAAACGTCTGAATAAATTTATTGGAGAAACAGGTTATTGTTCTCGTCGCGAGGCGGATAAATTAATTGAAGAAGGACGCGTAACGATAAATGGAGTTGTACCTGAAATGGGGACTAAAGTTTCGCCTGATGATGAAGTACGCATCGACGGGAAATTGATCGTGGAAAAGCACGAAAAATTGGTCTACTTGGCTTTCAACAAACCGGTTGGAATTGAATGTACCACCAACTTAGAGGTTCGAAATAATATTGTCGATTATATTAATTATCCTAAACGTATTTTCCCAATTGGAAGATTGGATAAAGCCAGTGAAGGATTAATTTTTATGACAAATGATGGTGATATCGTAAACAAGATTTTACGCGCCAGAAACAATCACGAAAAAGAATATACGGTCACCGTTAATAAACCAATCACAGATCGTTTTATTGAGCGTATGGGAAATGGTGTTCCGATTTTGGATACTGTAACCAGAAAATGTAAAGTCGAACAAATCAGCAAATACACTTTTAAAATTATTTTGACTCAAGGTTTAAACCGTCAGATTCGTAGAATGTGTGAATATTTGGGTTATGATGTAACGGCTTTGAAACGTATCCGAATTATTAATATTTCTTTAGATGTTCCTGTGGGGCGTTATCGTGATTTGACGGATGATGAAATTAAAGAATTAAATCATTTGATTGAACCATCAAGCAAGACTGAAGAAGCAAGTTTACCAAAAGCGGAAGCGCCGATACGTGCTACACGAAGAACCGAATTCATTTCAAAACACGATCCCCGATTTAAGAAAAAAGGAGATTATTAAAATGATAATACAAAAAGCCGTTCAAATTGAACGGCTTTTTATTGCTTACTATTTTTTATTCAAAAACTCATAATACAACGCTTTCGATAAAAACGTAGTGTTTTGATATTCTTCAATTGTTTCTTCTCTTCTGATTTCGGTTTTTTGTCCGTCTAAATTGTTCTTTAAAAAATAGGCTCTTCGGGCTTCATCATTAAAATTCAAATCGCTTAAAAACACTGGTTCTACGGTTTTATTTACTGAAATATTGTAATTCGTAATTAAATTACCCCAGTTTACATAGCTACATAAAAGAACCGTTCCATAAAAATACCAGACCATTTGATTGATAAGATAAGCGTTTGTTTTTTGCTTTGTAATTTTAAAAAAGACATAAACTAAACCAATAATGGCCAAAATCAGAAAAGCATAAACTCCTAATCGTTTATATGTTAATCCGAAATAGGAAACATATTCTGAATTTTTAATAAAAGCACTTACAATTAAGAGACCATTTAGAAAAATCCACAGCTTTGCCAGTCTTTTAAGAGAACCCGCTTCTTTGTCAAAATTGAATCCTCCTTTGAAATAAAACATGATTACACCAACTGCCATTAAAATCGAAAAGATTACTGAATTTACTCTTTGATGAGTATCGGCACTTAAGTTTGATTTTTCTACCACTTCAAAAAACTGTTCGTAATTATACGTTACAATAAATACCAGAAGCATTACATTCAAGAGCAGTAAAGTAATTACACCACTCTTTCTTTCGAAATCCAAATCAAGAAAGGAAAATGTGTTTTGATTTTTGACTTCGGCAATATTGGTGAATTCATTATCCAGAAGGTCATTTTTTTCATAACAAACTTCAGGAACCCAGTAATTCCAGAAACTAAATGAAATATAAAAACCCAGAATTCCAATAATAATAAGATTACCAAGATCGATATCTAAAGTGTAATCTGTAAATAAAGAAGAGAAATGATCACTTCCGAAAGAATACACAATAAAAAACAAGATTAAGAAAATAGCCGGGATAACAAAAAAAGCAACCAATTTCTTGGCAAAGTTGTTATGGATTTTCTTTTCCGGAAGCCATTGTTTAAACATTAAAACGCGTCCCAATGAAGTAATTCCGTTTAAAAATACAAGTGGGAACATCTGTACTATTTTCAGTTTTGGATCCTGTGTTTTAAACTGTAAAAAAAGAACAGACAGTGCCAATGCCAGAAAAGAAGCAAAATCTCCATACCAGGCAAAAGCCAGACAAGACAAAACCGATGTAACCACTAAGATCAAATGTGCTCTTTCGACAAAGCGATCCTGAAAGAAATAACAAACAAAACCCGTTAAGACCAGCCCAAAAATAGCAAGGTTAACGCCCAGATCTTCTTTGTAAAAAAGCAGTGTAAATATCAAACTGCATACTAAAATAATGTGATGTTTTTTCATTGTAATAAATTTAAAAGTACTTTGTTTTTCAAAGTAATTAGACAAAAAATTTTGGTTTTTAGGATTTCATTAATTTTTCAAGGTACGACAAGTGCTCTTTAAAGGCCAAACGACCTCTTTCGGTAACACTATAAGACGTTTTTGGCTTTTTGCCAACAAACTCCTTTTTTACTGCAATATATTCTGATTTCTCAAGCGCTGAGGCGTGACTGGCCAAATTACCATCTGTAATATTCAACAAGGTTTTCATTTCGGTAAAATCTACCCATTCATTCACCATCAGAACGGACATAATACCCAATCTGACACGGCTTTCGAAGTCTTTATTTAATTTATCAATAATTCCCATTGCGTGGATTATTTATATTTTTTGAACATTATTAATCCGTACAAGATATGCAAAATACCAAATCCAATGATCCAAAAAACTAAACCATATCCAATAAAAAAAAGAGAAACACAGCCTAAAAATAATTGACAATACCCTAAATATTTAATATCAGAGAAAGTATATTTCTCAGCATTTATAAGTGCCAATCCGTAAAAAAGTAAAGTTGCCGGTGCTACTAGACCATAATTTTGATGGTATAAAAGTGATAAACAAAATACACCGCCCACTGTTAATGGAATTGCCAGATTAAAAAGCATTTTTTTTGTTGCCGATGTCCAAATTGGCAAATTGTACTTTTTACTTTTTCTGATGGTAAAAGCCAATCCAAATACAAATGCACAAATCAAAATAACGATTCCGGTTACAACCAGTTCTGAAACTAATTTTGATGGAATTGTATATACTTCATCACTATATACTTCGCCAGCAAAATATTCAATACCGTTTATCTTAAACAATTGATAAACATACAATCCGCCAATTAAAGCAGAAAGACCGGCAAAAACTCCTGAAAGTCCGCTAAGGGATATAAATCTTGAAGAGCGTTCCATCATGGAACGAATATGTGCTAAATCTTCTTGGTGCTTCTGATTCATAAATAAAGTACTTTGTACTGCAAAGTTATGTTTTATTTTGAATTGACAAGCGAAAAATTAATTTATTTTATTGGTTCGAAAAATTATACCTGTAAGGTTTTGAAAACCTTACAGGAAATAGCTTCTTATTAACGGAGGGCTGCGTGAGGGATAGAAGCTAGCTACCGAAGTAGCGTGGATAGCCCGACCGTATTTGCGAAAGGCGCACATAAGCGGTATGTTAAATAGCGCCTTTTGTAAATACGGTCACGCCCAGATTATAAAACAAGAAAGCCTATTCAAATGAACAGGCCTTTATAATTTTGATTAAAACCATCTTCTTCTTTTGAATAAGAATACTCCAAAAGCGGATAGCACGACAGAAACTAAAAGAAGAATCCAAATGCCGTATTTGCTTTCTTCAAGACCATTTGGGACGTTCATTCCGTATAAACTCGCGATTAATGTCGGGATCATTAAAATAATAGAAATTGAAGTCATTTGCTTCATGATGTTGTTCATATTATTTGAAATTACAGATGCATAGGCGTCCATCATTCCGGTCAGGATATTGCTGTAAATATTGGCTGTATCCTGCGCCTGACTTAATTCGATTTCGACGTCTTCGAGCAAATCTAGATCATAATCTGCCTTATATGCTTTTAGATTTTTAATGCGTTGAAACAAAACATCGTTTGCTTTTAGCGAAGTAATAAAGAATACTAAACATTTTTCGATTTGAAGCAATGCCTGTAATTCTTCGTTTTTAATGGATTTCTCCAAATTATCTTCGGCCAATTTTATTTTCTGATTGACTTGTTTTAGATACTTTAAATACCAGACACTTGATGAAAGCAATAATCTCAAAACCCAATCGAGATTATCGTTAACCTGAATGTTTTTGCGTCTGGAATACAACATAAAATCATGGATGATTTCTGTTTTGTAAAAAGTGATTGTTACGCAAATATCACCTTTAAAAATCACGCCTAGCGGAATGGTCTGAAAAGGAAGTTTAATGTCATTGCTTTTTATGGGAACGCGCATGATGATCAATGTCCAGCCGTCTTCGATTTCGATACGTGGTCTTTCGTCGATATCTTCGATATCATTATAAAATGCTTCGGGAATTTGAAGTTCTTCGAGTAAATATTGTTTTTCTGCTTCTGATGGATCTTCAATATTAATCCAGCAGTTTGGCGTCCATTTTGGTATTTCTAGTAATCCGTTGTTGTTTGTGTAAAATACTTTCATTTCAAAATACAGGGTTTTATTGCAGCATTTTGAAATTTTCAAAAGCTACTTTAATTTAATACTAACGAATAATAATCGTCCATTTGGAGAAGTTTTTTTTAAGTGTGGCAAAAGTATCCTTTATTTTTAAAACCCGAAACTTTAAACTATTAATTAAATATTAAAATGAAGAAAGCCTACTCTTTCGAATAGGCTTTCTGTTATTATTTGAAACAAATTATTTGTTTTTTGCGCTTCTCATTTTTCTTGCTAAAAGTGTATTTTTCAACAACATTGCAATTGTCATTGGTCCTACTCCACCCGGAACTGGCGTAATGAAAGAGGCTTTTTTGCTTACTCCGTCAAAATCAACATCACCTTTTATTACATAACCTTTTGCGTTTGATGCATCGTCTACACGGGTAATTCCAACGTCGATAATAACAACTCCGTCTTTAACCATATCTCCTTTTAAAAATTCAGGAACTCCTAAAGCAGTGATGATAATATCAGCATTTTTAGTGAATTCTGCTAAGTTTTTAGTTCGGCTGTGCGTCAAAGTAACAGTCGAATCTCCTGGATTTCCTTTACGGCTCATTAAAATACTCATTGGACGTCCTACAATATGGCTTCTTCCAATAACTACGGTATGTTTCCCGGAAGTTTCTACTTTGTAACGCTCTAATAATTCCATAATTCCGAATGGCGTTGCAGGAATGAAACTTTCCATTTCCAATGCCATTCTTCCAAAGTTTGTTGGATGGAATCCATCAACATCTTTATCAGGATCGATTGCTAAAAGAATTTTTTGCTCATCGATATGTTTTGGTAAAGGCAACTGAACGATGTATCCATCAAGGTTATCGTCTTCGTTTAATTCCTTAATTTTTGCTAATAAAGCTTCTTCTGTAATATCTTCAGGCAAAGCTACCAGCGTCGAATCGAAACCAATTTGCTGGCAAGATTTTACTTTACTTCCTACGTAAGTTAAACTTGCTCCGTTGCTTCCTACAATAACTGCTGCTAAATGAGGTACTTTTCCTCCTGCTGCTTTTATGGATTGAACTTCGGCTGCGATTTCGTTTTTAATATCTTCTGCTGTTTTTTTACCGTCTAGTAGTTGCATTGTTTTTGTTTCAGATTTAATTTTGTTTCAGGTTTCAAGTTTCAAGTTAAAAAAACGAAACTGTTATTTATTGAAAAAAGTTTCAAATTTCAGTCTCTTAACTTGAGACCTGAAACTTGAAACTTTTAATTTTATTATCTCGGCATACCGCCTGGCATTCCTTTCATGCCTCCCATCATTTTCATCAGGTTTTTTCCGCCCGGACCTTGCATCATTTTCATCATTTTGCTCATTTGGTCGAATTGCTTCATTAACTGATTTACTTGCTCGACTTTGGTTCCGGAACCTTTAGCGATTCTGGCTTTTCTTTTTACGTCGATAATGGCAGGTTTGCTTCTTTCGATTGGCGTCATCGAGTGAATGATTGCTTCAATATGTTTGAAAGCATCATCTTCGATTTCTACATCTTTCATGGCTTTTGAAGCACCTGGTATCATTCCGACCAAGTCTTTCATATTACCCATTTTCTTTACTTGCTGAATTTGCGTTAAGAAATCATCAAAACCAAATTCGTTTTTAGCGATTTTCTTTTGAAGTTTTCTTGCTTCTTCTTCATCAAATTGCTCTTGCGCTCTTTCTACAAGAGACACAACGTCCCCCATACCAAGGATACGCTCGGCCATACGATCTGGATAGAAAACATCAATTGCTTCCATCTTCTCGCCTGTACCCACAAATTTGATTGGTTTGTTTACAACCGATTTAATCGAAATCGCAGCTCCACCACGAGTATCACCATCTAATTTTGTTAAGATAACTCCATCAAAGTTCAGGATATCGTTGAAGGCTTTTGCAGTGTTTACAGCATCTTGTCCTGTCATTGCATCCACAACGAACAATGTTTCCTGAGGCTGAATTGCTTTATGAACACGAGCAATTTCATCCATCATTTCCTGATCTACTGCCAAACGACCAGCCGTATCGACAATAACAACATTGAAACCGTTTGCTTTTGCATGTTTGATTGCGTTTTGAGCAATTTCAACAGGATTTTTATTTTCTGGTTCTGAGTAAACCTCAACACCTATTTGGTCTCCCACAACATGCAACTGGTTAATCGCCGCAGGACGGTAGATATCACACGCTACAAGAAGTGGCTTTTTATTTTTCTTAGTTTTTAAGAAGTTGGCTAATTTTCCTGAGAAAGTTGTTTTACCAGAACCTTGCAATCCTGACATTAAGATCACAGATGGAGTTCCTGAAAGATTAATTCCGGCAACATCGCCACCCATTAATTCTGTCAACTCATCTTTTACCAGCTTCACCAATAATTGTCCTGGCTGAAGCGTTGTTAAAACGTCCTGACCAATTGCTTTTTCTTTTACTTTGGTTGTAAAATCCTTTGCAATTTTAAAGTTAACATCGGCGTCTAATAAGGCACGACGAACTTCTTTCAAGGTATCGGCAACGTTTACTTCTGTAATTTTACCGTGTCCTTTTAATATATGGAACGCTTTATCTAACTTATCACTTAAATTATCAAACATACTATTTTCTTTATTTGAAGTGCAAAGATAATCTAATTAGATATTTCAGGCAATTTTTATTTATATGTAGTTTTTGCCACGAAGGCACTAAGGCACGAAGTTTTTTAAACACAAAATTCACTATGTAATTTTTGCCACGAAGACACAAAGACACAAAGTTTATTATTTTTTATTTGCTGAAATATATGAAAAAGGCGCAAAGAACTTTTTCTTTGCGCCTTTGTGGCAAAATCCTTAGAATTGAAAGTAGATAAACGGCTGTGATCCTGCTACTGCTGTGGCGTACACGATCCAGTAGACGAAGCCCAGGATTACTGCTTTTAAAAGTAATGGAGTTCTGTCGAAAACGAATTTCATTTTGTCTGTAACAACTTCCGGTAAGAAATGCCAAACATAACCGAACAACATTAATAAGAATACATTTTTATATCCTAGAACTATGGCTTTCCAGTTTTCTGGCTCGAAAGTTAATTGCCCGATATTGTTGATAACCTGCAAGGCTGTTTCGAAATCTCTGGCTCGGAAAAAGATCCAGCAGAAAACTACGAAATGGAACGTGATTAAGATAGAAAAGAATGTCCATAACCAACTTGGGCCTTCTTTTTTAGAAGGAAAAAGTTCCATGAAAATTTTATGAACTGCCAAAGCTAATCCGTGAAGTGCTCCCCACACGATAAATTGCGCTCCGGCTCCGTGCCACAGTCCTCCTAAAAGCATTGTAGTAAACAAATTAAAATTGGTTACCAACGTTTGGTTTTTCTTTTTTGAAAGCAAAAACGAAAGGCAAAAAACAATAATTGATCCGATACCAATTGCTAACGGAATAAAGCTTTCATTAACATTTGAGATTCCCCAAAGCAATAATCCGAAGAAGAATAAACTTGGAAACAAATATCCTGCAAATGAACCTTTTCTGTTTCCTCCAATAGAGATATACAGGAAATCTTTCAGCCAGGTTGACAATGAAATATGCCATCTTCTCCAAAAATCAGTAATCGACACCGATTTATAAGGCGTTCTAAAGTTGGCCGGTAATTTGAATCCTAACAATAAAGCAATTCCGATTGCCATGTCTGAGTATCCTGAAAAGTCGCAATAAATTTGGATGGCGTATCCGTAAGATGCCATTAAATTTTCGAATGAAGTATAACTCATCGGTGTATCAAAAACACGATCGACAAAGTTGATCGAAATGTAATTTGATATTACTGTTTTCTTAATTAAACCTCCAATGATCAAAAACAAAGCGTTGTTTACATCTTGTTTTGTCAGGTTTAATTTTTGATAAATCTGCGGAAGAAAATCTTTCGCACGTACGATTGGTCCGGCAACTAATTGCGGGAAAAACGAAACGAAAAACAGGTATTCAATATAGTTTTTTGTTGGTTTGATTTCTTCCCTGTAAATCTCAATAATATAACTCATCGACTGAAAAGTATAAAACGAAATTCCGACAGGAAGAAAAACATTATGAAGTTCGAAATGACCACTGAACATATCATTGTAAGTCACGATCATAAAGTTCATGTATTTGAAATAACCAAGTAATCCTAAATTCAGGATAACACTAATGACCAAATACACTTTTTTAGTACTGTCTTTTGCTGTATTGTAAATAATCTGGCTCAGACCATAATCGACTACAGAGGAAAGTAATAAGAGTAAAAAGTAAATTCCGCTTGACTTATAGTAAAAGAAAAGCGAGAAGAGAATAACATACGTTAATCTCAAATAAAATGTTTTGCGTAAAAAACCATACACAAAATAAAAAACCAAAAATAATCCCAGGAACAAACCGGTATTAAATAATAATTTTTCGTCGGGATTATAAATAAACCAGCTTTTAGCCTGCTCTAAAGTAACTTCCCCAAAATTTTGAACAAACCAATTATTTATGCTATCAATTGTAATCAACTTAATTTTTTAATTTAAAATTATCGTATGCTTTTAAAAACGCCTGTGTAAATAAGTTTCCTTGTTTTTCGTATCCTTTTTTAGAATAATGAACATAGTCCGGACCAATTAATTTTTCTGCTTTTAATTTTCGGACACCTTCCATTCCGCCAAATTCATCATATAAATCCCAAACTGCAAAACCATCTTCTTTAGCAATTCCGAGGATACTTTTTGCATAATCATGAACGTAAATATTAGGTCTTCTTGCTTTTAAAAAAGAAGGCGGCGGCGTCATCACAATTATCGGAACATTAATATTCTGATCCTTTATATTTTTTATAAACTGGCGCAATTCTTTGATATAAGCAGATGCTTCCATATGATCATAACTTTCATTTGTTCCTAATGAAAAAATCAGTACGTCAGGATGCAACGCTTTTAACTGTTCAAAAAACAACGGATATTTATTATAATCTGAAAATTTTGCTCCGTTTACTCCAATGCTGCTATAAAGAACTCCAGGTGCATCTTTTTCCAAAACAATTCCGTTTAGCTCAAATTTAGAAGCGTCTTTATTCGGAATCAGGAAAATTTTATCTAATGCTTTTTCAGAATTGTAATAATGACAAAATGAATCTGATTCAATATCTAAAGAAACAAAAGCTGAACTCTTGATTGCTTTAGGTTTTGTTTCGTTCGTTGGAATTTTCAATGTTCTACCGGCACGAATATTATTGGATTTTAAACCATTTGCTTTCTTAATATCTGTAACCGAAATGTTGTACTTGTCAGCAATCGTTGAGATCGCTTCTCCTTTTTTGATTTTGTGGGTAATTACTTTTCGTTCTGTCGACTGAATAATATTGGTTTGAGATGATGTTGCCAAATCAAACATATTCTGGTTTTGAGGCGTAATAATCTTAATTGTATTGAACTTATAAGCAGGATCTTTTACATTCAACTCAACTGCAAAACCTCCATTATCTCTCCAAAGCCCTATTCCACTTAAGCCGACAGGATAATTTTTGTGCGGATGAATGTTTCGATAACTTTCCCATGTTCTGTTCGAACGAAAACGTTCGTTATACGATCCGTTTGTTTTGGCCAATTGATACGGAAAAACCAAACCTCTTCCCGCATTTCCAAATCGCTGTTGCAGATTTTTTCTAATTTCGTTAGTCATTAAATCACCCTGAATATGAGAATCACCAATATGAACCATATTTATCTTCTGACTTTTCTGGTTTTCATTTTCATTTAATTTCTGAAAAATGCTTTCCAATGCTTTTGCGTTATAGATCTTATCGTCAGAAAAAGAATCAACTGTGGTTGTATCTATTTTACTACTCATAGGCTTAGTGATTGGAAGTGGAGCTGTCTTTTGCACTTTATTATTTGCAGATAAAAAAAGACAACAAAAGAAAATAATTAGTTTATTCATTTACACTATCTTTTATTACAGAAACCGAGTCTGTGTTTGTTTTTCGTGTGGCTCTTTGTTGACGGGAAACAACATCACGTTTCTCGCGCAATATTTTATATTCTTCGTAACCTTTATTCAATTGATCGTATAATAATCTTCCGATTGCTTTTGCACCACGCTGATTAAAATGCGTATAATCTTTATTGGCTCTTGCCGGCGTTTCATCAGCCCATTTTACCATCGATCCGTCTCCTCCCATTAAAGTGTATAAGTTGACAAATCCGGATTCTGATTCTAAAGCATATCTTTTTTGTGCTTTCATTAAAGGAACAACGGCTGAATCGGTTTTCATTTCCAAATCATATTTTGTTGACTTATCTGCAGTCGAAACAATCAGAATTGAAACTCCCGGAAAAGATTCTCTTATTTTATTCACAGCTTTTTTCATTCCTTTTTCATACCAATAGTAATTTTTGGTACCATAATTCAAAACGTTAGTTCCGTAATGCAAAACAATCAAATCGTATTTTAGATTATTATTGAAGGCACGCATTACATTGGCATCAAACATTGAAATTGGTAATCCTGAATTTCCTCTTTGTGAAAAATTATCTACGTGAACTCCGCTTCCGTTATCGAAATTGAAACCGTAAATCGGAATAGAATCGGCATGGACAAAATTAGCTTTGAATGCTTTTATACTGCCTGAAGTTACTTTTAAGCTGTTAACCAAATTACTTGGAACAAGATTTTTTCGAAGTGTATCTTTTCCAATGATAAAGTTTACATTTCCTCTTTTGGCAGATTTTCCGTAAAACAATACTGGATTATCTAAAGTCGTTGAATATTTGTTCGTTCCGGCTTCGTATTGCACCCAGGTTGGATTGGTTTTATCATTGGCGAAAAATACGTGACCGTTTACCCCAAAAGGACTTGTTGGTCTTTTTACATTTAAATAAGACTGTGTTTTCCAGTTTTTAGAATAAACCGATTTTACCGAACCTCTGGACGCTGCAGATTCTGAAGTTATGGATACAAATCCAACTCCATTTCCACCAAAACGTTCCTGATAATTAGTTCTTACATCTTGCACAATTAAATCTCCATCGGTCATAGAATCTCCATAATAAGCGATTCGGACTTTAGCTTGTGGATTTTTTTCTAATTGATACAACTTTTCGTAAAAAGAAACCAGATATTGGTATCCTTTATAATTTTCAAAAGTTTCTGATGGAAATTCGATTCCTTCTGTATTTTCAAAAACAATTTCTTGTTGCGCTTCCTCTTGTTCCGCCTGAGCAATGCTGTCGTTTTCCAAAGACAATGAGTCATTAGCAACCGACTCTAAAAGCATACTATCGATTAATACATTTTTAGAATCTATTTTACTATCCGAAAAGATTTTGTTCGGTAAAACTTGTTTGAATCCAATAAAGGCGATGAACGCCAGTGCGACAATTGCGAAAGACTGAAAAAAATAGGATTTTGTATTCACTTATTACTTATAATTTGAAGAATGGCTTGGACTGAAATTCATTAAAATTTCCTGTTAATTCCATATTAAAAAAACATGTGCAAAGATAGGGTTAAACATTAATTTACAACCCTTTTTAACATTAAAATAAAAAACAAAAAAAGAGGCTAGATAAATCTAACCTCTCTCAAAAAAAATAAAAAAAACAAAGCTAATGAATTAACTAAAATTTAAAACAAAGAGGTTTTAAGTCTCCCTTTATTGAATTATTATTTTACCAGTTTTAACTTCTTTATTTCCTGAAAAAATCTTAAAGAAATAAATTCCTTTTTGGTAGCCGGGAGGAATATTCCAATTTACAACCTGATTAGGTACTACTACGCCTTTATAAACAGATTTTTCATTTCCTAATTTATCTGAATACACAATTATCTCAATTTCTTTATTTATTGAAAAACTTGTTGAGAAATTAACTGATTCTGATGTTGGGTTTGGGTAGACTGTTAATATATCGTTCGCAGATAAACCATCGTAAATTTCAGAGCTATTTGAAGCAATTTTCTTAGCTTTTAAAAGTGGAATTCTCACTGAATTACTTCCCAAAGTTTTACTTCCAGATGTTACATATCGATTAATATATAAACCATAATACTCATTTAATCCTTCATATAATTCATTATGTATCCACGAAGGAAGTTCCACACTTTGTCCCGTTCCTGCTGGAAATGAATATTTTACATCTCCACCATCTAACTCCCAATAATAACTATATGTACCAGTTCCTCCTATTGGCAAACTCCCAGAAACCGTATTTCCTTGTAACGTAATTATGTTATTTTTTATAGCAGCCATAAGTGGAATTCTCACAGAATTACTTCCAACAGTTTCATTTCCAGAAGTTACATATCTAGTAATATACAAACCATAATACTCATTTAATCCTTCATATAATTCATTATGTATCCACGAAGGAAGTTCCACACTTTGTCCCGTTCCTGCTGGAAATGAATATTTTACATCTCCACCATCTAACTCCCAATAATAACTATATGATCCAGTTCCTCCAGTTGGTAAACTCCCGGAAACAGTATTCCCATTTAACGTAAGTATATTATTTTCCAGTTTTGGTGCCTTAATTACAGTTATTTCAATCACATTACTAGACAAAACTTTTGACGCATTATATGATCGCCTCCAATAATTAAATGAGTCAAAATCAGTCGGTAAATAATCTTTACCTGTTGCTCCAACAATTTTAACCTCAGGTTGTGTTCCTGCCCAATATCTTTTAAACCATTGATAGGTAATATTTGGCCCCATATCTGTTCCTATAATCCAAATAGAATTATCACCTTCATTCTTATATACGTAATTACTAGGAATTCCATTATATGTTATTTTATTTAAATTTGGTTCTGGATTGGGATTTGTTGGATTTGTTGGATTCGTTGGAATTGTCGTCGATCCATTTTTATAATTTACCGTAATTTTAATCATTTCAGATTCATTCTGAAAACAACTTCCATTGGTAGTAAACTTATAAACTTTTTGAGTATCTGAAGTTACAGTTTTTTTAAATTTAAATTTTAATGTTGTTGTTTGTCCGGGAATTAACGATAATCCATTTGAAGCTAGATTAGAAACAAAACCATCAGGATCGCCACATAAAAAGTGCTGATTAAGAATTACCGGGATGCCACTACTTCCATAACAACTAATTACAATATCAAATGATCCTTCAACACCTGAGTTAGTTGTTACTATTCCACTTTTAGATGAGTAAGTCACATAATTTTGGGCAAAACTAATCTCTACAAAGAACAGTAAAGACAATAATAGTAATTTTATTTTCATATTTATAATGATTTACATAACATTAAGTAATTATCTGAATCTACTTTAAAATTCATTTTAGACTTTATTTGTAAAAAAGACTTAAAACAAAATTTACAATAAAATAAAAGTAACCTTCTTCATGTTAAATTGAATTATTAGTTAAAAAATAACCTCGAATAAATAATTTATTCGAGGTCCTATATACTTTTATTAGAATGTTGTTGTGCTATTAGCCTGATATGCAAAATTAAAAGTGTAGATTCCTGATACAGAAGTTGCTTCTGGTACTGCTGGAGCATCTTTATAATAACTTAATATTTCAAATTTTGCATATTTACCATCATGTGTTTTTACAACAAATACTTTTCCTGCAATAGGAGAAATAATATGAGTTGCTGAATTATAGCTATACCATCCATTTCCGCTTCCTGTAGGAATTCCATAAGCAGCAGTTCCATCCTGAACAAAAGTAGATGCAGCCGGGTATACAGTTACACTAGCAAATGTACCTGAAACAATACTTACTGCACCAGATCCTGTTCTGCTTGGTTCAGTATCTGCTTTTTTTGCTCCTCCGTTTACGATTATAGTGGTTTTACTAAAAGCAATATCCCAATTATCAGTGGTAACAACTTTGTTTTCCGAAAAACTGAACTTTGTATATTCCGTTTTTGATGCATCAAGATTAGAAACTTTTACAGTTTCAACAGCCGGAATTGTATTATCATTATTATCATCACTACTACAAGATGCAGTAAAAAGTACAAGAGCTAAAATCGAAAGTTTTAAAAAATTTGTTTTCATGGTAAAGGTGTTTAAATAAATGTTGATTAAAAATTATATTGAATTCGTGCAAAAAGCTGCCTTCCTGCCAGGTTACTAATTTGACTAGGATCTGTAAAATCAAGTAAATTGTTTGCTCCTCCTTGAAGCATAAATTTATCTCCGATATATTTTGAAATAGATAAGTTTGTTATGAAGTAATCAGCAACAAATGTGTCGTATTTATCCAGAATTTGATTTCCGTTAGTATCAAACATTCCATATTTACTTCTATAAAAAACGCGCAAATTGATATCGGTCTTGATTTTTGGAATAGAATAAGCAACTTTGATATTTGCAGTATGCTTAGACCTGTTATACAATCCGAAATAATCCGATTTATTAATCTGAAACGTTTGCAAATCGGAGTTACGGATATATTGATAGTCTTCGAAATTATCTAAAACCGATTTATCCTTTGCTGTTAAATATTGATATCCAAATGAAACCGATAATTGTTTAGTAAAGTCATACGTGGAATTAAATTCTAAACCATACGTAAAAATTTGACTTATATTAAAATAGCTAAAAACATTTTGACCATTAGTTTTTTGAGCTACAACACGAGTGTCAATCAAATTCTCTATTGAATTATAGAAAGCATTAGCATCTATCCTAAGCTTATTCTTTTTGTAAAAAGTTCCAAAATTGAAGTTTATAGAACTTTCAGCCTCTAATGGACTGTTAAAATTTATTCCTTCAGCTCTACTCAAAATCTGCCCTTGCTCTTGAAGCTGATCCAATCGGGCTTCGGCTACATTATACCCCAAAACAGTGTATCCAACTGAGGGGTTTGTAAAATCAAAATATAATTGACGGAAATCTGGCGCTTTATAACCATAACCCACTGACGATTTTAAAGATAAATTTTCGTTGATTTTATAGTTTGCCGCGAGTTTTGGACTGAATTGTGAAGCATATACACTGTGATTATCATATCTAAAACCAGCTATTATATTCCATCTTTCTGTTGGATTATAATCATATTGTAAAAAGACATATTGTGAATTAAACTCAACTTTTTTATCAAAATAAGTTCTATCCAAAGTCTCATAATTTAATCCAAGACCCCCAGTCAATTTATCATTTTTTAGTGAAAGTGTAGTTCTAATCTCTGGACGAAGAAGCCATTGATCGTAATAAGCACTTTCATAAGTAACATTATTCTCATCGTTTAAAAACGAATCATTTTTGTAATTGGTAGCATAGAATTCATATTCAGAATATACTTTAGAACTCCATTTATGTTCTAATTTAACCTGTGAATTCCACTCTTTTTCTTTCGCATCACCTTTATAATTTTCAGAATCAATAATAGCGACGTTATCCATTTTCATATCATAAAAACGGTTACTCATAATTAATTTTAAATTTTCTGAGAAATCGTAATATATTTTAGGCTGAATTGTAAAATTATAAAATGGTTCTACATTTTTTAAAGTTGTACTTTTATCTAAATCATAACCATCAGTAGAATAAAAATTAGCAAAAAGATTAGCCGAAAATTTCTTTTTTTTCCAAAGAAGATTTGTATTCGCATCATTAGTATTAAAAGTCGCATACCTATAAGAAAGACTACCCGAAAACATGTCTTTTTTAGGTTTTTTAGTAATAACATTTATTACCCCTCCCATTGCTTCAGAACCATATAACGCAGAAGAGGCTCCCTTTACAATTTCAATTCTCTCAATATTTCCAACCGAAACTCGTGATAAGTCAAGAACACCAGCACTTCTTCCTACAAGCGGCACGCCATCAATTAGAATCATCGTGTAAGCAGCATCTAAACCCTGCATTTGAATACCCTCAAAACCACTTTCGTCTGGAATCAAAATAATTCCTGTTTGTTCACTTAAAATTTCATTTAATCTTGTAACACCAGATTTAATAATTGCTTCTGATGTAATAATTGTCATTGGTAAAGGCAATGACGAAAGTACCCTTTCTGTTCTCGTTGCGGTTGTAACTTTAACTTCTGATAATTCATTTGCTGAAACACTATCTTTTTTAATTTCTTGAGAAAAAGAAATTTGGCAAAAAAGAACTGCTGCAAAAAGGGTAATTTTAATTTTCATTATTTTTATTAAGTCTGAATAAGAACGCAAATATATAACTATTTTTATTTGTTCTAAATAAAATTTATATATTTGCAAAAAAATTTAAAAACAAAACAATAAGTTATGATTACAAAAAGCCTCTTCTTTTCGGCCGTAACGGCTTTGACTTGTACTCTTGGATTTAGCCAGGATAAAAAACAACAAGACATCAAATCGATCAAATCAATGTGTGGTTGTTATGAAGTGAAATTTAATTTTACTGAAACTTTTCAATATCCAAAAGATACTCTTACTTACAAACCATCACAGACTAAACATGAGTCTGCTTTAGAATGGGTTGATTTACTAGAAGATACTCCAAACAAGATTGTAATGCAGCACTTATTAATTGTAAGCGATGATATGATCATCAAACACTGGAGACAAGACTGGCTTTTTGAAAACACAGACTTATATTCATTCAATAAAGGAACATCCTGGAAATACCAAAAATTAGATAAAAAAGCAGTTAAAGGACAATGGACTCAAAAAGTTTATCAGGTAGATGATAGTCCAAGATATGAAGGATCATCAACATGGGTACATGTTGACGGAAAAGATTACTGGGCTAATGTAGCTGACGCTCCTCTACCAAGGAGAGAGCAGACAAAACGTAATGACTACAATGTTTTGAAAAGAAGAAACATTCATGAAATCACTTCTACTGGATGGAATCACGAGCAAGACAATGACAAACTGGTTAGAGATGACAGCGGAAAAGATGTATTGCTAGCTCAGGAAAAAGGATTTGATGTTTACACTAAAGTTCCGGATAGTAAATGTGCTGCTGCTCAAAAATGGTGGAAAGAAAACAACGCCCTTTGGAAAAATGTTCGTGACAAATGGCAAACGTTGTTTGACAGACATCAAGACTTAAACTTAGAAGCTAAAGTGGATAGAAAAGCATTGTATTCTCTTTTGTTTGATCTAAAACCAGACGCTTCAAAAGCAGAAACAGACAAAATTATCGACAAGTTCGTAAAATAAAAATGGTTTGTGTTAGTTGTAAAAAAGCCGATAGTTTTAATGCTATCGGCTTTTTTTATTCTATATCTTTTAGTTTACAAAACAATTATTTTGATTCTGCACACTCAGAGTAAGTAATAACATGTTTTGTTAAATCTGTCCATTTAGGCTCAGGATTTGCAGAAATCACTTTCTCACAGCTACCCCATAATGGTGCAAATTCTTTTTTATACTCCTTTTTCTTTAATAAAACTGCTGGTGCATCTTTTTTAGCTACGTAATAAGATTTTGCATCGCCGCCAATAAAGTTAACTCCGCCAACTCCTAATGCAGTAGTTTCTTTTGCATTTGGATCACAGTATATTTTGCACTCTTTACTAAATCCCGGGTTTAAGAGTTGCATTAATAATTTTGAAGTTTTCTTTTTAACTTGTACATCAGCTGTTTCAAAATAGGCGTAACCTTCTTTTATGTACGCTTGGTTCAGTTTATCGTCACTCCATTTTTGATAATCAGAAATAAAATCCAGACTTTTAGTTAAATTATCAAGTCCGCTTGGTGGTAGGTACATAAACTTAATATCTTCTGGTTTAAGTTTGTGCTTTTTTCCAGCTGCGTCTTGTAATTTAATATACTCAATTAATCCTTTTTCTCTATCAATATCTCTGATAGTTCCATTGATTTCTGTTCCATCTGCCAAAGTAATGTAGGCTGTTTTACTGTGAGAGAACCCATAAGATGGATTAATTAAATCTTGTGCATTCATTGTACTTAGCGCAAATAAAAAGGCTAATACGAAAAAAGGTTTTTTAATCATTTATTTTCATGTTTTTGGTTTTGCTTACTCTTACGATTTTCAGCTTCCTCGATTATTTAAAGCATAAAAGATCTGGGGATCTTCTTTGTTTATTAGCTTATCATGGTATTTTTATAAATCATTTTCTTACTGTAAACATAAGTATAAAATTCACAGCTGCAAATCTAAAATCAATATTTTTAGAAGAAAATTCAGCTTAACAAATCCTTAACCAATTCATTATAATTAATTTATTTTTACTTTGTTATAAACGCACTAATCTCCAAACTGTATCTGATAATAGGATATAAAAAAAGAGCCGATAATTAAATTACCGGCTCTTTACTTTTTATGTCCATACGTTTACATTCTCTCCGGAACTTCAATTCCTAATAATGTTAAAGCAGATTTTATAACTTCGGCAACTTTTTGCGAAAGCTGTACTCTGAAAATCTTTTTAGTTAAATCAACTTCTCCTAAAATATGAACAGATTGATAAAATGAATTGTATTCTTTTACCAAATCATAAGTATAATTTGCAATCAAAGCCGGACTATGATTTTGTGCGGCATTTTGAATTATCTCAGGGAAAAGTTCAATTTGTTTTACCAATTCTTTCTCTTTTTCGTGCAATTCTACTGTATTTGTTTTTGCTGAAAAATCAAAGTCGGCTTTACGGATTATTGATCGAATTCTCGCGTATGTATATTGAATAAACGGCCCAGTATTTCCTGCAAAATCAACAGATTCTTCCGGATTAAATAAAATACGTTTTTTAGGATCTATTTTTAAAATATAATATTTCAAAGCACCAAGTCCAATAGTTTTGTACAACTTAGCTTTTTCTTCTGCAGAGTAACTTTCCAATTTCCCTAAATCTTCAGAAATTTGTTTCGCAGTATCCGTCATATCCTGCATTAAATCATCAGCATCAACAACGGTTCCTTCACGGCTTTTCATTTTTCCAGATGGTAAATCTACCATTCCATATGATAAATGATATAAACTTGAAGCCCAGTCAAAACCAAGTTTTTTCAAGATTAAAAACAAAACTTTAAAGTGATGATCCTGTTCGTTACCAACTGTGTAAACCATTCCGCCAACATCTGGCATATCTTTTACACGCTGAATCGCAGTTCCAATATCCTGTGTCATGTAAACAGCAGTTCCGTCTGAACGCAATACAATTTTACGGTCTAAACCTTCATCTGTCAAATCAATCCAAACCGAACCGTCCGGATCTTTTTCGAAAACACCTTTATCAAGTCCAACCTGAACAACATCTTTCCCTAACAAATAGGTATTGCTTTCGTAGTAATATTTATCAAAATTAACTCCAAGATTGGTATACGTCGTAGCAAAGCCTTCATAAACCCATTGGTTCATTTTTTTCCAAAGTGCAATTACCTGCTCATCACCAGCTTCCCATTTACGGAGCATTTCTTGTGCTTCAACAATAATTGGCGCTTGCTTTTTAGCTTCTTCTTCTGTTTTACCGGTTTCTATCAGTTGATTGATTTCTGCTTTGTAAGCTTTATCAAACTCCACATAATATTTACCTACCAATTTATCGCCTTTTAAATTTGAACTTTCAGGAGTTTCTCCGTTTCCGAATTTTTCCCACGCCAACATCGATTTACAAATATGAATTCCGCGATCGTTGATGATTTGCGTTTTATAAACCTTTTTACCCGAAGCTTTGATAATTTCAGCTACTGAATATCCTAATAAATTATTACGAACGTGACCTAAGTGTAAAGGCTTATTGGTATTTGGCGAAGAATATTCGATCATAATAGCTTTATCGTCTGGACTAGGTATTACATAACCAAACTTTGTATTGTCTTTTATTTCATTAAAGAAATTCAAATAATAACTATCTGCAATTACAATGTTCAGGAAACCTGAAACCACATTAAAGCGGGCAACCTCAGAAACGTTTTCAACTAAATAATCTCCGATTTTATTTCCAAGTTCTGCCGGATTGCTTTTGATCAATTTCACTAATGGAAAAATCACCATTGTGATATCGCCTTCAAACTCTTTTCGGGTAGTTTGAAATTCAATTTTATCAACAGTAACATCAAATAATGCCTGAATGGCGCTTTGTATAGAAGGAGTAAGAATTTGTGATAATGACATGTAAACTTATTTTAAAGTGAGCAAAGATACTGCTTATTCATCAATTACAGAAAATGAAAAACATATAAAATTAAACAAAACACTTAGAATTTCTTAAAAATCACTTTGAATAGAATGTTAAAATTATCAAAAAACTAAAATGCTAATCTATTAAACAACAGGGCATCTTCAAAAAAACTTAATCTTTTTCGTTTTTTTCTGTAACATAACGATAACAAAAGAGTCTTAATAGGAACTTTGAATTCATTTGAAGCCAAAAAATCTAACAAAAACAAAAAAAACAATCATCATCAATCAAATCAAAATAATCAACTAGTACTATTATGAAATTAAAACTCTTTCTGTTTGCATTACTGGCAGTAATCGCAACAGCTCAGGCCCAGAACACCGGAACAGTGTCTGGAAAAATCTCTGAAAAATCGAATAACGCACCTATTTCTTACGCAACAGTTTCTATTAAAGACAACGGAAAAGTGGTTTCAGGAGTAAACACAGATGACAATGGGGACTTTACAATTAAAAATCTAGCTTTAAAAAGTTATACAATCGAAATTCAATACATTGGATTTAGAAAATACATTGGTTCTGTAATTTTAAGCGACAGTAAAAAAACGGCAACTGTGAATGTTTCTCTTGAAGAAGAAGCGACTCAGCTTAAAGGTGTAAATATAGTAGCTGAACGTTCAACAATGGAACAAAAAATTGACCGAAAAGTAATTACTGTAGGTAAAGATTTGACTACTGCAGGAGCTTCTGCATCTGACATTATGAGCAACATTCCATCAGTAAACGTAGATCAGGACGGAAAACTTTCACTTCGTGGAAACGATAATGTACGTGTATTAATTGACGGAAGACCATCAAATATTGATCCTGCGCAGTTGTTAAAACAAATTCCATCAACTTCTATCAAAAAAATTGAGTTGATCACAAACCCAAGTGCGAAATACAATCCGGAAGGAATGTCGGGTATCATCAACATTATTTTGCACAAAAATGCTAACACTGGTTTCAACGGAAGCTATAGTGGCGGTATTACTTTTGGAAAAACGGCCAAATACAATCAATCATTAGATTTGAATTATAAAACTGGGAAAGTAAATTTCTTTGGAAATGCAGGGCAAAATTTTGGTACTTATTACAATGAAGGTCATATCGTAAGATTAGATCAGGATGTAGACCAAAAATTAGATATTTCAAACGATAATGACAACTACTTGTATAAAGTGGGTATGGATTACTTGATCAATGATCACAATACTTTGTCATTTTATACCAACCAAAATAAATCTACCGGAACGGGAATTGTTCTTACTGATATTAATTATAATAACGGTGACCCGGACATTTTAAACATCTACCAAGATTCTAAATATCAAGGGCCAAGTACAACTGGAACTTACAATTTAGCCTACAAACATATCTTTAAGAAAGAAGGACATACTTTAGATTTTGAAGGAAACTACAGTGATACTAAAGAGATTCAAAATTCAAATTTTGATACTCAAACAACTAGTCCTGCCAACACAGTAAATGACATTGTTTACAATGATTTTATTAATGACAAAAGAAAATTAAGCACTATTAACGTTGATTATGTAAATCCGTTAAATGATAAAACGACTCTTGAAGCTGGTGCTGAAGCCAGAATTACAAGAACAACTAATGATTATACTACTGAAAATCCTTTAGTAGCTACTGAGGATCAAATTTCTAACTATATTTATGACACTGATATTTATTCAGCTTACGTAACTTTTGGTCAGAAATTCAAAAAATTCAGTTACCAGGTTGGAACTCGTTTTGAAAGCTATAAGGTTACTTCAAATCTTAATTATGGTTATAAAACTTTTAATGATGATTATATCACTTTATATCCTTCAGCTTATTTAACTTATAATTTAAATGAGAAAAATGTATTGCAATTAAGTTATAGCCGTCGTGTTGACCGCCCTAGTTTAGAACAGACAAAACCTATTCGTGAGTTTTCTACCCCATTGGTAACGTCTTACGGAAATCAGGAATTAAGACCTCAGTTTACGAATTCTGTAGAAATGAATTATACTAAAACGCTTGAAAAAGGAAGTGTAACAGCAGGTGTTTTCGTAAGAAGAATTAACGATCAAATCAGCAGAACATTAAGTCCTGATCCAAATGACGATTCAGGATATAAACAAGTTTTAGGTTTTACAAATTATGACAATAGCAGCTCTTACGGATTTGATGTTTCATTAAATTACAAACTTACAAAATGGTGGGATATTCAGCCATCGATTGATTTTTCAAGCATAAAACAGCATGGTGTAGTTTTCCAATTAGATCCTGCTTCAGGTGAAAGTTTACCGTATGAACGCACTGTTACAACATCAGCATTTAATGCTCGTATGAACTCAAACTTTAAACCAACAAAACGTTTAAGCTTTTTATTATTCGGTTTTTACAGAGGTGGTGTTGAAGAAATTCAACAACACAGAAACGAAATGTACAAAATAGACATTGGTTCACGTTATACATTATTAGACAACAAGATGAACATCAGTGTACGTTTCAATGACGTTTTCAACACCATGAAATTTTCATTTGACGGAATTTATCCTTACCCGCAAACAGGACAGTTTTCATGGGAAAGCCAAACCGTTTATGTAGGTTTAACTTACAACTTTGGTGGAGGGAAAATCAAAAACTTACAACGTAAACAAAGAGAAGATAACACTAACAAAGGTGGTGGTGGAATGTTTTAATCCCACTTTTATTAGTAGATTTTAATAGTTCTTGTAGAAAAGAAAAGCCTGGAGTATGCCAACTCCAGGCTTTTCTATTTTATAAAACAGATTATAAAAAATTTCGCAATTCTTTTATCTCTTCCGGTTTTGCAGTTTCCATATTGTCTGTTATTGCCGATGAATGATAAAAGGTCGGCTCCAATTTATCCTGCAATAATTTAATATTAGAGGACCGTAAGCCGCCACCTGGCATAATTTCAATTTTGCCTTTCGCCCATTTTTGAATTTTTTCTAAATCAAATATCCCTTCCTCCACATTTATTCCCTGACCAGAAGTCAAAATGGTTGTAAAGCCACAATCAAATACATCTTTGAGCGATTTTTTGACATCCTTCACCACATCAAAAGCCCGGTGAAACGTACACGGAAGAGGATGAGCTAAATCAACTAATTCTTTATTGCGTCTTTTATTGATATTCCCATTTTCCTTTAAAATCCCAAAAACAAAACCATCAACTCCCAGTTTTTTAAATTGCTTGATGTCTTGTTTCATTTCAACAAACTCATCATCGGTATAAATAAAATCTCCACCGCGAGGTCGTATAATAACATGCATTTTTATAGATACTTTTTCACGCACCCTAACCGCTAAGATCGGATTAGGAGTTGTTCCGCCAAGTTTCATATTATCACATAATTCGATTCTGTCTGCACCAGCTTCCTGCGCGATTATCGCCGATTCGTAATTGAAACATGCTATTTCGAGTTGATTTTTTTTCATTTTGAATATATTTTTCTCAAAAACTACAAACCACTAAATTATAAAAAAACCCACTCTTAACAGAGCAGGTTTTAAATATAATGCAAGATGAATTAAATTACCATTTAATAATAGCACTCGCCCAGGTAAATCCACTTCCGAAAGCCGCTAAAACAACTGTATCGCCAGATTTGATCTTTCCTTGTTCCCAAGCTTCTGTCAAAGCAATCGGAATAGAGGCTGCCGTTGTGTTGCCGTATTTCTGGATGTTATTATGAACCTGATCATCCGTCAATTTGAATTTATTCTGAATGAATTGTGAAATTCTCAAATTCGCCTGATGCGGAATCAACATATCAATATCTGAAACCTGTAAACCATTTGCTTCTAAACCTTCGTTGATTACTTCTGCAAAACGAACTACCGCATTTTTAAATACAAATTGTCCATTCATGTAAGGATAGTAACTTTCGTCATTTGGATCATTATCCGCAATAATATCAGTTACCCAACGCGCTCCCATTCCGGGTGCCTGCAAAGCTAATTCCTCAGCGTGTTGTCCTTCTGAATGTAAATGCGTGGATAAAATTCCTTTCGATAAATCTTCTTCACGACTTAAAACTGCCGCTCCTGCTCCATCTCCAAAAATCACTGAAACTCCTCGTCCACGAGTTGTCATGTCTAATCCAGTTGAATGCACTTCAGAACCAATTACCAAAATGTTTTTATACATTCCAGTTTTAATGTATTGATCTGCAACAGAAATTGCATATACAAAACCAGAACATTGATTTCTAACATCTAATGCTCCAACTGTTCTTAATCCTAAATCACGTTGTACTAAAACTCCGGGACCTGGAAAATAGTAATCCGGACTTAATGTAGCAAAAACTACAAAATCAATATCTTCTTTGGCTACGCCAGAACGTTCTATTGCAATTTTAGCTGCTTTTACTCCCATTGAAGTTGTGGTATCCTCTCCACGAATGATGTGTCTGCGCTCCTGAATTCCGGTACGTTCCTGAATCCATTCGTCATTGGTATCAATTAATTTAGACAAATCATCGTTGGTCACAACATTTGAAGGAACATAATATCCTAAGCCCGCTATTTTTGAATGATACATATTCTTTTATTATTTGTTAAAAAATTGGATTGCAAATTTACGTATACTTTAAAACATAAGCGTCCAAATTACTATTTTTTTCGTTATTAGCAATTTAATATAATTTAATTATACATTAGATAATGTTCTTTTATTGATCGAAAAAACAGTTTTAGCATCGAAAGCCTGAAAAGTATGAAAATAGTTCAAAAAATGTAACAATATTGAAGTACTTTAGTCAAACATCCTGAATACCATTTTTAAACCACTAAAATTCAAATTATGAAATTAAAGGTTACACTATTATTATTCTTAAATGTTGGCTTTTTTACTTTTGCACAAGAAAATTTAACCTACCAAAAACCATCTAAATCTATTTTAGATTTAGCCGATTATGAAAGGGCTCCGACAGTATCAATGGATACTAAAAAAGAATACATGCTGTTTATGTATAGAAGCACTTACAAAACATTAGACGATTTAAATCAGGAAGAACTTCGTTTGGGAGGTTTGAGAATTAATCCAATAACGAATATATCAAGTTCAGTTACCTATCTGAATAATTTAAAAGTTAGAAAAGTAAATGGTAAGGAAGAGATTCAGGTTGCCGGATTACCAAGTAATCCTAAAATAAGCAATATTCTTTGGTCGCCAAACGATAAAAAAATAGCATTCTCAAACACTATTGCTACTGGCGTAGAACTTTGGGTTCTGGATGTTGCATCGGCGCAAGCCACAAAACTTACAGAAGCAAACGTAAACGCCAACTTAGGAAATCCTTTTAACTGGTTTTTAGACAACGAAACGATTTTGGTAAAAATGCTTCCCAAAGACAGAAAACCATTATTAGATTCTAAAAAAGATTTACCAACCGGACCAATCATCTCAAATACATCCGGGACAAAATCTCAGAACAGAACATATCCTGATATGCTAAAAAATCAGAATGATGAAATCAACTTTGAGAACATTACCACGTCTGAATTATACAAAGTAAATTTAAACGGAACTGCAACCTTGTTTAAAGATACAGCTATGTATTTTGGTGAAAAAATTTCTCCAGACGGAAATTACATCATGCTAACTACGATTCAAAAACCATTCTCCTATGTAGTTCCTTTATATAGATTCCCGTCTAAAACTATTGTTTATGATGCTAGGGGAAAAGAGATCAAAACTGTAAACGAAGTTCCGCTTAACGAAGTGATTCCAAAAGGTTTCATGGCAGTGAGAAAAGGAAAAAGAGATATGGCATGGAGAACTGATAAACCAGCGACTTTATATTATGCTGTAGCTTTAGACGAAGGAGATCCTGCTAATAAAGTTGATTTTAGAGACGAAGTTTTTCTTTGGGACGCTCCTTTTACAAATGAAGCCACTTCATTGATAAAGACACCTCAGCGTTTTAGCGATATTATTTGGGGAAATGACAATATTGCCATGATTTCTGACGAATGGTATGACACTCGTAACACTAAAACGTATGTCATAAATCCGTCAAATCCTGCGCAACAGCCAAAAGTAATTACAGACAGAAATTCTCAGGATGTATATTCAGATCCAGGTATTTTTGAAACTAAAAAGAACGAATACAACAAATATGTTTTAGCTATCGAGAATGACAATGCTTACCGTATTGGAGATGGTTACACAAAAGAAGGTCAATTTCCTTTTATTGATCAGTTCAATCTAAAAACCTATCAGTCAAAACGTATTTATACTTCTCCTTATAAAGACAAAAAAGAAGATTTATTAGAAATCGAAGATTTCAAATCAGGAAAAGTTTTAGTTCAGATTCAATCGAAAAATGAATATCCTAATTATTATTTCAGAAACATCAAAAAACAAAACAGTCTGACGCCAATAACAACTTTTAAAAATCCGTTTGAAAGTATTAAAAATGTCAGCAAAGAAGTAATCAAATACAAACGTAAAGACGGTGTTGAATTATCTGGGACTTTATATTTGCCTGCAGGTTATGACAAAGTAAAAAAAGAAAAATTACCGTTATTGATCTGGGCTTATCCGGCAGAATACAAAGACAAAAACAGTGCGGGACAATCGACTCAAAACTCAAATGAATTTACTTTTCCTTATTACGGATCATTTGTTTATTGGGTAACAAAAGGATATGTAGTTTTAGACGATGCTGCTTTCCCAATTATTGGAGAAGGAACAACAGAACCTAATGACAATTTCATTTCTCAGTTGGTAGATAACGCAGCAGCGGCAATTGATGCTGTTGATGCTTTAGGATATATTAACCGTAAAAAAGTGGCAGTTGGAGGGCATTCTTATGGTGCTTTCATGACGGCAAATTTATTGACACATTCTAATCTTTTTGCGTGTGGAATTGCCAGAAGCGGTGCATACAATAGAACGCTGACTCCATTCGGATTCCAGACAGAGCAACGTAACTATTGGGAAGTTCCGGAAGTTTACAATACAATGTCACCTTTTATGAATGCTGACAAAATGAAAACACCACTTTTACTAGTTCATGGTGAAGCAGATAACAACCCTGGAACTTTTACTTTACAAACAGAACGTTATTTCCAAGCTTTAAAAGGTTTAGGAGCAAATGCCAGAATGGTAATTTTACCGAAAGAAGCACATAGTTATGTTGCCAAAGAAAATATTCTACACTTACTTTGGGAGCAAGATCAGTTCTTAGAAAAGTATTTAAAAAACTAGATTTAAATTAAAATGAAGAAACCGACAGCTTTCAAGACTGTCGGTTTCTTCATTTATAATGTAAAAAGAATTATCTAATTATCTAATTGACAAATTTTCTAATTAAAGATAATTCAAACCTAAGGAAATTTCTTGTTCCAGCGGCAAATCAATTTCACTTTCAAAAAAGATTAATTGTCTTTTATAAACGGTTTCAATTAAATAATGATTTCCTCTAAAATAAGTTCTTCTAATCTTCACCGGTAATTTAGACTCAGAAAGCATTTTTAACTGATGGGGATAAACTAATGTTTTGTGTGTTTCATCTTCATAATCGAGTAATAAATGAGTTGGAATTTCATTTACTTCACCAAATAAGGATGCCACATATTTCGTTTGAGGATCTTCATAAATTTTTGTTGGATTATCTTTTACAATGATTTCTCCATTTCGCATTACTATAGCTTCATCAGCAAATGATAATGCATCAGTACTATCGTGTGTTGCAATGATGCAGGTAATTCCCTTTTGCTTTAAATATCGGAACAAATTTCGGCGCAATGCATTTTTACGAAAAGCATCTATTTGGCTAAAAGGTTCATCTAGTAAAATCACTTCTGGCTCCAAAGCCAAAACTCTGACCAAAGCGACACGTTGTTGTTGTCCTCCACTTAAAAATTTAGCTTTTACATTAGAGAAAGATTCCATCTCGACCATCTCCAGTAATTCCTGAACGCGCAATTTTTTCATGTTAGCAAAACCATTCGAAAGAAATTTTCCAACATTTTCTGCAACCGTTTCATATGGGGACAAATCAAAATCCTGTGCCAGGTATTTCATGAAAGGCATACCTGGAATCAAATTGTATTTCGGTCCTAAAATTGGTTTTTCATTATAAAAAATCTTGCCTTCATCTAAATCGAACAAACCATACATAAGCTTAAGAAGCGTACTTTTTCCGCAGCCACTTTCGCCAATAATAGCAATGTTTTCACCTTTGTTTATAGTAAAAGAAACGTCTTTAATAACAGGTTTATCGGTATATGAAAATGAAATATTCTGAATGTCGAGCATGGGTTGTATTTGAAAGTCCAAATTTACAATGTTTAATTTCTAAAGTAAAAAAATAAAATCACTTTGTTATTTTAAATTGTTATTCAATTACTAAAATCAGTAATATTGTAAGAAAAATATATTGCTTGTATTTTTAATACGTAATTCATTTTGCTAAGTAATATAACATGCAAAAATATCTAATTATTGCATGTTATATCACTTTATAAAAAATCATCGGTTAAATTATAATTTTCAACCTTTATCTTTCTTTAACAAATTTATCCTATGCAAAAAAAACTTGGAATTCTTTTTTTACTATCCTTTTCAACATTTATTTATTCGCAAGGCAAAACAGTTCGAGGAATTGTCCTAGACAGTTTAAAAAATCCAATTCCGTACGCTAATATTGGGATTTTAAATAAACCTGTTGGTACCGTTTCTGATCAAAATGGGGAATTTTCCTTTATTCTTGAAAATACTACTGGCTTGGATACACTTAGGTTTTCTTCCCTGTCATATATTCCAAGAGATTATTTAGTAAAAGATTTAAATCAAGAAAAGACAACTATAATTCTTGAAAATCATATTGAAAAACTGGATGAAGTTATTCTTTCAAAAAATAATTTGAAAATCTATACTGAAGGAAAAGATAAAACCGAAACCAAACATCAAGTATTATTTGCCAATCCAAATTATAAAAACATGAATTTAGGAACGGAAATTGGCAAGAAATTTTCAATAGGATCAAAAAAGGCAAGTTTATTAACGGAATTCAAATTTTACATTAAAGAGAACAACTTTAATAAAGTCAAATTCAGAATTAATATTTACAGTTTAAAAGATAATAAGCCTGATAAAAAACTTACTAATTCTAATATTTTTATTGAAGTCGAAAATAACTTTAAAGACTGGGCTATAATTGATTTAACCCCCTTTAACATTGTTACTCAGCAAGATATTATTCTCACTGTAGAATGGATTGAGCATTCGAATGAGGGCAACAAATTAAGCCTTCCTATTATAATTCCATCCTTTAGCTCTACTCATTATTACAAATTTGGAAGTCAGGGAACTTGGGAAAAGTATGGAAAAATATCATCATCTATGATTTTAACTTATCAACAGTAATTTCAAATCCAAATAAAAAAAAGCTGCTTCAATTAAGAAACAGCTTTTAAAATTTTTTATTGTCTTAGAAACTATTTTCCAGCTTCAGTTTTAGCATCATTTACCATTTTGTCATTTGCTGTAATAGCAAACTCAACACGACGGTTTTGGCTTCTTCCTTCCGGAGTATCATTTGTTGCAATTGGATCAGCAATTCCTAAACCTGAAGTTTTGAAACGGCTTGATTTTAATCCTTTTGAAACTAAATAAGCTTGCACAGAAGCAGCTCTTTGACCTGAAAGCGTTAAGTTGTACTCTGGTTTTCCAGTGTTATCTGTATAACCAAAAATTTCGATATTAGTATCTCCGTATTCAGTAAATACAGGGATTAATTTATCAAGATTAGCTTTTGCCTGAGTAGTCAAAGTTGATTTATTTGTATCAAAACGAACTGCATTTTCGTTTAAAGTTAAGTGAATTCCTTCACCTACCCTTTCAACATCTGCACCAGGTAAAGCCTGATCGATTTCACGAGCTTGCTTGTCCATTTTGTTTCCAATAAGCGCTCCGGTTCCACCACCAACGGCAGCACCAATTGCAGCACCTAAAGCAGCGTTTCCGCCTTTTCCTAAATTATTTCCTAAAATACCACCAATAAGACCACCGGCAACTACTCCAATTCCGGCTCCTTTTTGTGTGTTATTTG
Organism: Flavobacterium sp. KH_001; assembly: GCF_057840745.1. NCBI lineage: Bacteria > Pseudomonadati > Bacteroidota > Flavobacteriia > Flavobacteriales > Flavobacteriaceae > Flavobacterium > Flavobacterium sp. KH_001. The sequence goes on from NZ_CM174520.1 coordinate 354,211, forward strand.
CATTTTTAACTGAATCGCAGCTTGCAAAAAAACTAACTAATACAAGTAAACTACTCAACCCTAAAACTGTTATCTTTTTCATGTGTATATATTTTAATATTAATTGGCTCTTTGAAATTGGTAAGTAACATCTTTAGTTTGTCCACCTACATTAATGTTGTCTATTAACTCAAAAGAGTTGTCGGTTACACCTGCAACTTTTAGTAAATAACCTTCCTTAACGTTTTTCGATTTTGTTCCAGGATTAACAATTTTTAGTACAAAAAGACCTTGATTATTTATACTCCACACAATTGGAGAAGTAAATGCTGTACAACTTGGGGCTGTCAATGTCATTGTACCTTTATTATTATTCGAAATAAAACTCCAGGTACTACCAATAAAACATTTAGAATCTGCAAGATCAAATGAAGTTACTTTGATATACTCTGAACCTGGGTAAGATACATTAGTTAAGACCCAATTTCCTTTAAGTGCTACTTGAGTCGATTTGTCAAGTTTAGTCGAAAGCGTTGTTGCTTCTGTTGAAGCTTTTGTTGACGAAGCTGATTTACACGCGAATACCATTGTGGCGATCATGCAAATGAAAAGAATTTTCTTCATTTTATACATTATTTAAGTTAATACTTACAGGTTTAACAATTACTGTACCACAAATATACGATTCATTGAAATATTAACAGTTCCAAAATCTAATTATTTTCTTTCAAAATTAACACTTCGGTCATTTTGTCACCTAAAAAACAATTGGTATTCTATTTGAAGGAATGAGAATCATCACATTAAACTAAAAAATTAAAAAATATGACAACAGGTAAAATTAATGTTTCAGTAGAAAACATCTTTCCCTTAATCAAAAAGTTCTTATACAGCGATCACGAAATTTTCTTGCGTGAGCTGGTTTCAAATGGAACCGATGCTACTTTAAAATTAAAACACCTTATTAGCATTGGCGAAGCTAAAGTTGAATACGGAAATCCGGTTATTGAAATCAAAGTGGATAAAGAAGGGAAAAAAATCCATATTATCGACCAGGGTTTAGGTATGACTGCAGACGAAGTAGAAAAATATATCAACCAGGTTGCTTTTTCCGGAGCTGAAGAATTCCTTGATAAATACAAAGATTCTGCTAAAGATTCTGGAATTATTGGCCATTTTGGTCTTGGTTTCTATTCTGCCTTTATGGTTGCTGAAAAAGTAGAAATCATTACAAAATCATACAAAGATGAGCCTGCTGCACACTGGACTTGTGACGGTAGCCCTGAATTTACTCTGGAGCCAGCTGACAAAACTTCACGTGGTACTGAAATCATCCTTCATATCGCTGAAGATTCTCTTGAATTTTTAGAAGATTCAAAAATTGCTGGTTTATTAAACAAGTACAACAAATTTATGCCTATTCCGATTAAATTCGGAACAAAAACAGAAACACTTCCAAAACCGGAAGATGCTCCTGAAGACTATATCAATGAAACTGTTGAAATTGACAACATCATCAACAACCCAAACCCGGCATGGACAAAACAGCCATCTGAATTATCTGAGGAAGATTACAAAAACTTCTACAGAGAGTTGTACCCAATGCAGTTTGAAGAACCGTTGTTCAACATTCATTTAAATGTCGATTATCCTTTCAACTTAACCGGAATCTTATACTTCCCTAAGTTAGGTTCAGACATGCAAATCCAGAAAGATAAAATTCAATTGTACCAAAACCAGGTTTACGTTACAGATAACGTAGAAGGAATTGTACCTGAATTTTTGACAATGTTAAAAGGTGTAATTGATTCACCTGATATTCCTTTGAATGTTTCTCGTTCAGGTTTACAGGCTGATGGTGCAGTAAAGAAAATCTCAAACTACATTACTCGTAAAGTTGCTGATAAACTAAAAGCTTTATTCAATGAAAATCGTGCTGATTTTGAAGCAAAATGGAACGATATTAAAATTGTTTTAGAGTACGGAATGCTTTCTGAAGATAAATTCTACGAAAAAGCAGGTGCATTTGTATTGTATCCAACTGTAGATGACACTTACTTTACCCTTGAAGAATTAAAAGAGAAATTAAAAGAAAACCAAACCGATAAAGACGGAAAACTGGTAGTGCTATATGCTGGAAATAAAGACGCTCAACACTCTTATATTGAAACAGCAAAAGAAAAAGGATACGAAGTATTGCTTTTAGATTCTCCGATTATCTCTCATCTTATTCAAAAAATTGAAGGTGATAATAAAGATGTGACTTTTGTTCGCGTGGATTCTGATCATATTGATAATCTAATCAAAAAAGAAGAAAACACGATTTCTAAATTATCTAATGAAGAAAAAGAAACGCTAAAAACTTCATTAGAAGCTTATATTCCAAAAGCATATTCTGTACAATTAGAAGCTATGGACAGCCAGGCAGCTCCTTTCATTATCACGCAACCAGAATTTATGCGTAGAATGAAAGAAATGAGCCAGTCAGGCGGCGGTGGAATGTTCGGAATGGGTAATATGCCGGAAATGTACAATTTAGTTGTAAATACAAATTCTGATTTAGCAACAAGTATCTTAAATACAGAGGACAAAACACATCAGGAACACTTGGTAAAACAAGCTTTAGACTTAGCAAAGTTATCGCAAAACCTACTAAAAGGTGAAGCTTTAACGGCTTTTGTAAAAAGAAGTTTCGAAATGATTAAATAAGGTTTTTTCAAAAAAAAATAATTTTTAAAATCCTGTGGGTCTGACTCACAGGATTTTTTTATTGGAATTCATTTTTTTTATTACATTTGAATGCCTTTTTAATCTAATCTTAAACTAAAACTACTATGAAAAAAACAGCTTTTTTAATTCTAAGTATTTGCGCTACAGCATTAACTTATGTTTCATGTTCAAATAATGACGACGTTATTAACGAAACCGATACTACCGCGGTGAGAGCCTCTGTCGCAATTGATGCAGCGGACGAAATGGACATCAATACAGGCTTACTGGTAACAAATAGTTCACCAACTGCAAAATCAGCTACAGATGTTGCAGGTGTATGTGCTACAATTACTATTTCCGGAGATTCTTATCCAAAAGTATTTACTGTTGATTATGGAACAGCAGGTTGTACAGACAATCAACTTTTAAGAAAAGGAAAACTAAAAATTACGCTTTCAGGACCAATTATTACAACCGGAAGCAAATTAACTATTGAAAGAATTGACTATTCTATTAACGGAATAAAACTGGAAGGAACAATTGAATACACAAATACTACTACTGTTGCAACTGTACCACAATGGAGCAGAAAAGTTACTAACGGAAAATTTACTGATCTTCAGGGAAGAGTGTATACAAACTCCGGCATGCATACTGTAAAACAAACAGCAGGTGTTGACACTCCTTATGTTTTAACAGATAATGTATATGAAATGACAGAAGGAACCCATACAGTAACAACAGACAAAGATGCAACCCTAACCTTGACCGTTCAGGAAACACTAGTTAAAAAACAATCATGCGCTTATATCTCTAAAGGAAAATTAAAAGTAGAAGGCGGATTTCTTAAAGGTGTTATTGACTACGGAAACAATGATTGTGACAGCATATTCACTTATACTCATGAAAGTGGCATTAGCTATACTTTAGCCATGTAAAAGCCTCATTTTTATAAAAATACAGCAATCCCAATTTATTTCTAAATTGGGATTTATTTTTTATTAAAATTTAAATCCCAAACACTACATTCAAACTATTTTCTTTATTTTGCACCAAAATCTAAAAACCAATGAAAAAATCAATTATTGCCTTTGTCGCCATTGCCCTATTAGCATCATGCAGCAAAAAAGAATCTACTGACAACCTGCACATCACAGGAAACATTAAAGGATTAAAAAACGGAACTTTATATATTCAAAGAATTGTTGACACCTCACTTGTCGCAATAGACAGTGTTAAAATAGATGGAAATTCGGCTTTTGAACGCGATATCAAATTAGAATCTCCTGAGATGCTTTATTTATTCCTGGATCGCGGAGTAAGTAACTCGATGGATAATAACATACTATTCTTTGCAGAACCTGGAAATATTAATATCGAAACTAACTTGGATAATTTTATTTACGGTGCTAAAATAACAGGATCAAGAAATCAGGAATTGTATGAAGAATACAAAAAGATAAACTCTCGTTTTAATGATGAAAACCTAAACATGGTTGAATCAAAATTTAGAGCACTTAAAAGACAAGATCAAAAAGCAGTGGATAGTATTGATGCAAAACAACAATCTAATATCAAGAGAAAATACTTGTACGCCACAAACTTCGCCATTAACCACAAAGATCACGAAATAGCACCGTATATCGCTTTAGCTGAGATTTATGACATCAACATTAAGTTTCTTGATACCATTCAAAAATCAATGACTCCAAAAGTAGCACAATCACTTTACGGAAAAAAGCTAACCAAATATGTTGCTGACATTAAAAAGCAAGAACAAAAATAGTTTTTACCCCATAAAAAAAGTCCTGAATTATATTCAGGACTTTTTTTATGGGGTAAAATTCCAAAATTGAAATTCCAAATTCCAAACTTAATAAAAGTAAAAATAGCTGCAATTGGAATTTGGGATTTCAATTTTGGAATTTTCATAAAAGTTTTGAGCAAAAAAAAACCACCACTAAAAAGTGATGGTTTTATGTTGAGCCGGCGGAGGGACTCGAACCCACGACCTGCTGATTACAAATCAGCTGCTCTAGCCAACTGAGCTACGCTGGCGACTCATTACGGGTGCAAATATAAAACGGATTTTCGTTTTTACCAAAATAAATTTGCAATAAATTTAAATAAAAAACCACCACTAAAAGTGATGGTTTTATGTTGAGCCGGCGGAGGGACTCGAACCCACGACCTGCTGATTACAAATCAGCTGCTCTAGCCAACTGAGCTACGCTGGCGACTCATTACGGATGCAAATATAAAGCGGTTTTTCGTTTTACCAAAATAAATTTGCACTTTTTTATACTTTTTTTCGCTTACAATTCGTTGATTTTAGCAATCAATTGATTAGCAGTTTCTTCCAATTCAACATTGATTTGTTTGAAGTGCGCTTTTTTGTTTTCAACGTTCTTTGCGTTCACTTTTGTGATCAAAGTATCGAAAGCAGCAATAGCCTGATCGATCAAAGCATTCGTTTCTGGAGTAGGATTTCCTGTAGTAGACATTTCAAATAAGTAAATTGCCTCAATAATATCTCCTAATACGAAGTTGATGTCTTTCTTTAAATTTTTAACGTTTGCCATTTTTATTTTAATTTTAATTTGCGTCTGCAAAAGTACATATAATCTTTATATTTAGCCCTATGAAATGTAAATTTCTAAAATAGAAGCTTTTCCGTTCAAAATAAATGCATTTATCTCAGCTGGAACCAAAACTGTATCTCCTTTTATATAGGTTTGTCTAAAACCATCAAATTCAATTTCGAAGCTTCCTTCAATACACATATAAACGGTAAATGTTTCTCCTGATTTAGAAACTTCCAATTTGCCTTCTAACGGAATAAAATTGGTGGTAAAATAAGGACAATCTACAACAGTATTTGAAGTATTGGCTTTTGTGTCGTATTTCTTCTGCGTATCTACTTTATTATAATTGATAGCATCAAGAGCTAAATCTACATGCAATTCTCTTTTATTCCCCTGAGCATCTACACGATCAAAATCATATAAGCGATAGGTAATATCAGAAGTTTGCTGAATCTCAGCCACAACTAATCCGGCACCAATTGCATGCACGGTTCCCGTTTCTAAAAAGAAAACATCTCCAACCTTTGCCTTAACATCATCTAAAATAGAAACTAGAGTATTGTCGCTCAGGTGCTTTAAATATTCTTCTTTACTCGAATCTTCTTTAAAACCAACAATAATTCTTGCATCGGCATCAGCCTGAGTTACAAACCACATCTCCGTTTTACCAAAAGAATTATGACGCTCTTTTGCCAATTTATCATTTGGATGAACCTGAATAGAAAGATCTTCACGAGCATCTAAATATTTAAAAAGTAATGGAAATTGTTTTCCGAAACGTTTGTAAACTGCTGTTCCTAAAATTTCATTTGGCATTTCATCAATAAGATTCATTAATGATTTTCCTTTTAAAACTCCATTTGCAACAACACTTACATCGCCTTCAACAGTTGATAATTCCCAGCTTTCACCGGTAATTTTAGAAACTATTGGTTTATTCAGAATGGTTTTTAATTTTTCTCCGCCCCAGATTCTGTCTTTTAAAATGGGCTCGAATTGTAAAGGGTATAAGTTTGGTTTCATTTTTTTTCGGCTAATATCTTTATTAAATAGTTTTTGAACTAATACTAATTCTTTAGTTTATAATACTAATTCTCTAATTGTTTCTAAGGCTTTCTCAATATGTTTGGCTGCATTCATACTATCAAAAATATAAATTACAACGCCATTTCTGTCTATAATATAAGTTACTCTTCCTGGCAAAAGACCAAATAAATTATTTCGAACTCCAAAAACTTGTCTCAGTCTTTTATCAGGATCTGATAACAATATAAAAGGCAATTCATGTTTCTTGGCAAATTTATGATGCGATTTTACACTATCACTACTAATCCCAATTACCTCAGCACCCAAATCCTTGAAATCTTCATACTGATCCCGAAAACTGCATGCTTCAGTAGTACAACCTGGAGTATTATCTTTTGGATAAAAATAGATCACGAGTGGCTTTCGACCCAAAAAACTTTGGCTTTCAAAAACTTCTCCATGACTATCTTTAGCAGTAAAATTCGGAACGATATCTCCTATTTTTAATGACATTTATTATTCTCCTTTATAAGTTACAAAATTGCGGTCCGTTTCATTCAAAACAACTTCTAAATCAAAGTCGGCATGAATTTTTTTTCTAATTTTATTCCATATCACAACCGCAATATTCTCAGCAGTTGGGTTCAAATCCTGAAATTCCGGAACATCCAGATTCAGATTTTTGTGATCAAACGGTATTTCTACTTCTTCATGTATAATATCCGCTAATACTTTCACATCTAAAACAAAACCAGTTTCTGGGTCAATTTTTCCTGTAACACTCACTGTTAAACCATAATTATGACCATGAAAATTGGGATTATTACATTTTCCAAAAACAGCATTGTTTTTCTCAAACGTCCAATCTTTCCTGTGCAATCGATGTGCAGCATTAAAATGTGCTTTTCTTGATATGGTTACTTTCATTTGGGTTTTTGGTTGTCTTGGTTAAATTTTATGGTCTTCTAAATAATGATAAAATTCATCAAATATTATCTTGAACCAAACAGTGTAAATTTCGGGCTGTCTTTCAATATCTTCTTTTATATCTTCAATCTTCATCCATTTCCAGTCCTCTACCTCATCATGATTAATCTCAGGGCTTTCATTAAAATACCCAATCATAACATGATCGAGCTCATGCTCTGTTAATCCGTTATCAAAAGGAGCTTTATATATAAAATGAAAAAGTTCTTTCAGTTCCGCTTTAAAACCCATTTCTTCAAATAATCTTCGGCTTCCGGCTTCAATGTTACTTTCACCTTCACGCTGATGACTGCAACAGGTGTTTGTCCAGAGTAAAGGAGAATGGTATTTTTGATGAGCACGCTGTTGTAACATTACCTCGTTTTTACTGTTTAAGATAAAAACAGAAAATGCGCGGTGCAAAAGTGCTTTTTCATGCGCTTCTAATTTTGGCATTAAGCCAATTTGCTCATCATTTTGATTAACTAATATTACGTTTTCTTCTATCATATGGCGTTTTGTACAAAACAAAAATACGAAAAAAGAAATGGCTTGAAAATTCTGAAAAAGATTGTGAAAAGTTTAACGAGCCTACATTTTCACAAGTCTTTACAATTCAAGACTTTAAAAACACCTACTTATTTAAAAACGTTTAAAAATAAGCTTAAAAAACTATATGCATTGCTTTTACGTAAATAAAAAAAAGTTAAAACATACTTAAAAAAATCTCAATTGTAAATTAGACGACATTTCGAAACTAACTCTCGTCGTACCTTTGGTTTACAAAATTACAGCCTCTCAAAAATTATGAAAACAAGAACTCAATTTTTCAGCCTTTGCTTTTTAATTCCGCTTTTCATTTTGCAGGCATGCGGCCAATCAACAAAAAAGCAAAACACAAAAACTATTGTTATGGAAAACAAAATCAATAAGTCCGGAAATCCTTATTATTCAAATACTGACACAACCGTATTGCACGTAAGTAATGCAGAATGGAAAAAAGTACTTCCCGAAGATGTTTACGCAGTAATGCGTGAGGCCGATACTGAAAGGCCTTTTACAGGAAAATATTGGAATACCGATGAAAAAGGAACTTACTATTGTGCATCATGTGGAAATAAGCTTTTTAGATCCGGAGCTAAATTTTCCAGTAGCTGCGGATGGCCAAGCTTTTTTGAACAAGACAATAAAAAGAGTGTGGTTTACAAAGAAGATAATTCGCTTGGAATGGAAAGAATTGAAGCTTTATGCGGACGTTGTGGCGGGCATTTAGGCCATTTATTTGATGATGGCCCCGAACCAACCGGAAAACGCTATTGCATGAACTCAATTGCCCTTGATTTTATTCCTGATAACAAATAATAAAAAAATGAAAAATACGATTCTAATTTGCCTTTTTGCTTTATCCTTAAACGGATTTGCACAAACTAAAAAAGCTTCAAATCTTGAAACAATCACACTTGGCGGCGGATGTTACTGGTGCGTTGAAGCGGTTTATGAAGATTTAAACGGAGTAAAATCTGTTGTCTCCGGTTTCTCCGGAGGAACTGTTGCCAATCCTACTTACGAAGAAGTTTGCACTGGAAAAACAGGTCACGCCGAAGTTGTTCAGATTACGTATGACAAAACTGTAACAGATATTAATGAAATTTTCAAGGTTTTCTTTACAGTTCATGACCCAACAACTTTAAACAGACAGGGCGCCGATGTTGGAACACAATATCGTTCTGTTATTTTTTATAAAAACGACGAACAAAGAAAAGCAGCGCAAAGTATTATTTCAGAACTTAATAAAGCTAAAGTTTACAGCAGCCCGATTGTGACAAAAGTAGAACCTTTTAAAAAGTTTTATAAAGCTGAAGATTATCATCAGAATTATTATGCAAACAATAAAAGTCAGCCCTATTGCAAAATGGTGATTCAGCCGAAAATAGAGAAATTTGAAAAAGTCTTTAAAGACAAACTCAAAAAGAAATAAACCATAAAAAAAGGGAAATGAAGTAACTCATTTCCCTTTTCTTTTATATTGATTTTAAAACTATTGTTTAGCCACTTTTTTAAATCGCATCATCGGCACATCGCCCTCGATTAAATTTAGTTTTCCATCTTTATCAATAGCATAACTTGTTATTTTTTTCATTTGCTGTAAAAACTGCTGCTCTCCGCCACCTTCGCAAAACATCATTGTTGCTGGTCCAGGCTCGCCAAAAGTCAAAGATTTTCCATTTAGGGTATAAGGTGCGCTGTATCCATTACAACCATTATTACCATAAACTTTTGTTTCTTTCTGGTCAAAAGTAATTTGTGGTTTTTTATTTGGATATAATCCCTCAAAAGCAATTCTTGGTCCGGAAATGTATTCTAATTCCCAGGTTGTATCATAAATATTAGCTGTGTTTTTGACTTCTTTTGACGCCATACATGAAGTAAGTAATAAAGTTAAAACTGAAACGACTGCAATAGTATATTTTTTCATAAATGTTGTTTTTAAAAGATTAAAATTGTTTTTATAGAATGGTACTTCTCAATATTCGTGCCCGACTGCAAGTTTTACAAAAATTTAATATTTCATAAAAAGACCTCAGATTTGATTATGAAATTGCAATTTCTCATAACTAAGTTACTTTATTTTAATTAAAAAACTATAGATCAAACACTTAAATTAAAACATACAATTATATTTTTTTTGTAATTTGCGGTGATCAAAAAACTAAAATCATCAATAAAAAACCAAAAAAAATGAAGCAATTTCTTTTATTGTTTACCTTATTAATTAGTGCCGTCCATATTCAGGCACAAGAAAACCTTCCAGCAGATTATCTTTCAAAAGAATTTCACAAAGGCCGACGCGAAGCTTTCAGAAATATGATGCCAGCCAATTCAGTTGCTGTTGTTTTTTCTTATCCGGAAAGAGTTTTCTCTAAAGATGTTAACTACAATTACCATCAAAATCCTGACATGTATTATTTAACAGGGTACAAAGAACCAGACGGTATATTACTAATCTTTAAAGAAAATCAGGGAACAGGTGAAACTTACAACGAAGTACTTTTTGTCAGAGAAAGAAATGCTGGAAGAGAAATGTGGACCGGAAGACGTTTAGGCGTTGAAGGAGCCAAATCTAAATTAGGATTTTCAAAAGCTTATAATGGTTCCGATTTTAATGCCTTTGCTATTGACTTCAAAAAATTTGATGAGATTATTTTTGACGAAGCATCACCTGGAATTCAAGATAACACCTACGATCCTGCAGATTTATTTAATCTAATTCAGATTTTCAAAACAAAAGCCAGTATTGTAAGTGAAGATAAAGCGTCAGCAAAAACTTTCACCAAAATTACCAACTCCCTTCGAGAAATCAAAACTCCCGAAGAAATGGAATTAATGCGCAAAACCGTTAAACTTTCCTGTGTTGCCCACAACGAAGTTATGAAAGCTGTTGGCCCGGATATGAGCGAAAACGAAGCTGACGGAATTCACGCTTATATTCACAAAAAATATGGTGCCGAGGGCGAAGGTTATCCACCAATCGTAGGTGTTGGCGCAAACGGCTGTATTTTGCATTATGGCGAAAACAACAGTACAAAAATGGACAATCAATTATTATTAATGGATGTTGGTTCTGAATACCACGGTTATTCTGCAGACGTAACGAGAACAGTTCCTGCAAATGGCAAGTTTTCTGAAGAACAAAAAGCCATTTATCAATTGGTTTATGATGCTCAGGAAGAAGTTTTTAAAATCTGTAAAGAAGGAACTCCTTTTCAGGATTTAAATAAAAAATCAAAAGAAGTAATTGCTGCCGGATTAATTAAATTAGGAATCATCACAGATCCTAAAGATGTCAGACTTTATTATCCGCATGGCTGCTCCCATTTTCTTGGTTTAGATGTTCATGACAAAGGAAATTATGGTGGAAACTTAAAAGAAAATATGGTACTTACTGTTGAACCGGGAATCTATATACCAGCAAACAGTAAATGTGATAAAAAGTGGTGGAATATCGGCGTTCGAATCGAAGATGACATTGCAATCAAAAAAGATTCGTATGAAAATTTGTCTGCTGAATCTCCAAGAAAATGGGAGGATGTTGAAAAAATGGCAGCTCAAAAAAGTACTTTCAATGAAATGAAATTTCCTAAAATTTAATTTCGAAAAACAATAAAATTCAAAACCTTGCTTGAAATTCAAGTGAGGTTTTTTTATACAGTTTTAAGAAAAGCTTTTCTAACTTAAAATAGATTTTAGCGTACTTTTGTATTCCTAAAAATGTATAAAAAATGAAAGCACTTACCTTCTCTACTTTTGGAGATTCAAATGTTTTAGAATATATAGAAATCCCGAAACCGGAATTGAAGAACGATGAAATTCTAGTCGAAATGAAAGCCATCGGATTAAATTTTGCCGATGTTTACAGACGAAAGGGAAATTATCACTTAAAAGGAAATCCGCCTTTTATTGCCGGTTATGAAGGTGCAGGAATAGTAGCTCATGCAAACAATCATCCTGAATACAAAGTTGGTGATCGTGTGGCTTTCGCCGATGTTCCTTTCGCCAATGCAGAGTTGGTTGCCGTAAATATAAATCACGTTTTACCGTTACCCGAAGCTATTTCTTTTGAAACTGCAGCCGCTATTTTACTACAAGGTTTAACCGCCCATTATTTAGCAACAGACAGTCATAAAACTCAAAAAGGCGAAACGGTTTTAATTCATGCCGTTGCTGGTGGCGTTGGTCAGACACTAACACAAATCAGCAAATTGTTGGGTGCAAATGTTATCGGTTTAACCTCATCTGAAGACAAGGCAAAAATTGCGATTGAGCAAGGTGCTGATCATGTTTTTCTTTATAATGACGATTGGAAATCGCAAGTTTTCAAAATAGTTCCAAAAGGCGTTGACGTTGCTTACGACAGCATAGGCAGCACATTGATGGAAAGTTTTGAAGTCACAAAAGAGTGTGGACAGGTCGTTTTCTTCGGAATGGCAGGTGGCGATCCGGCACCTGTAGATCCAAGAATGTTGATGGATGGTTCTAAAACTTTAACTGGTGGCGATTTGTGGAGTTATTTAAACTCCAAGGAAGAGCGAATCAAAAGAGCCAATCAATTATTCAATTGGATTACCGAAGGAAAAATTACACTTTCAACTCCAACTTCTTTCAAACTATCAGAAGGAAAATTGGCTCATGATTATTTGGAAAGCAGAAAAAGTACAGGGAAAATAATTTTAATTCCGTAAATAATAACCTGGGCGTGCCACCAATATAAAAAGGGGCTGACTATAGCACCGCTTAGTCGCCCCTTTTTTATTGGTGTCGGGCTTTCGCTGCTACTGCGGTAGCTTAGCTCTATCCCTCACGCGAGAAATATCGTTTTCAATTTACAACTGATTAATCTCAATCTTCGTCAATTCAGACAATTCTAAGATTCTGTCAACCTCATTTTTATTCGCCACAAAAAACAAATAATTATCTCCCTGTGTGTCATACGTCATTAATTCAAGATTGCGTTTCCCCAAAGCCGATTGAATATAAGGAAACAAATCATGACTATACGTTTCTTCCGGATATTCGAAATTCAGATCTTCGCCAATCATTTCTGAGATAAAATATTCCGCATCTTCAGGATCAAATTTCCAATCGCTGTTCCAGCAGTCTATGCTTTCAAAAAAACTCCAATGATCTTCAACAATCTTATGATATTCTTTTGCTTCTTTTTTAAAATTCTTCAAAAGCTTTTTAGCTTGTTTCTGAAGTGATTTTTCTTCAACATTTCCTCTTGAAACCAGCTTGATAAATTCTTCAAAAGTTTCCTGGTCTATCTCAACTTCTTCTGGTAATAAACTCTCTTGTGATGGAAGCTCGATACCTTCGGGTAATTCGATTTGCATATACTGACAAATGCCTTGGAGAACTCTTTCAAATTCTTTAAAACCTAGTTTCTGAACATCATTTTTCGGATCCTTGATATCAATATATTCCGTATCAAGTATTCCTCCAACATAATCCAGAAAATAACTGTTATTGTACAAAATTCTAAAATCATTGGTTTCTAAACTATTGGTGCAACAAAAGAAAATGACGAAATTATGCAAAACATGTTTTAAATGTTTTTTCATTTCAGGAGTTGGCTGTGTGTAAAACTGAATATGAATATAATCGTATTCTAATTCTGCCTGAATATCCTCTTCTGAAACAGCTCCAATATTAAGTTTTTTATACAATTCATTTAAAACTTCATACGCATTTTTTAATCCCGCTTTCTTAATTCCGTTTTGCGCTTCTTCATTATTAAATGAATTTGGAAACGAATATAAATTTACCGAAACAGTATCATAAATCCCTTTTAGTTTAATCTCTAATCTATTCTCTTCATCATATAAATAAGAATAAATTGAATCAACAACATCAAAAGAAACAATCGATTTTGGATCATTATTTCTGCCAAATAAATTAGAAAAGAAATCTTTTATCAAAATATATTATTTTAAAGTTTCAGCAATCATTAAAGCACATTTTTCACCATCAATTGCTGCAGAAATAATTCCGCCCGCATATCCTGCTCCTTCTCCGCAAGGATACAAACCTTTTATTTGTAAATGCTCGTATGTAATAGGGTCTCTCGGAATTCTAACGGGAGATGACGTTCTGCTTTCCGGAGCATGTAAAATAGCTTCGTTAGTCAAATAACCACGCATTGATTTTCCGAATTCCTTGAAACCTTCGCGCAAAATCTGTGATAAAAATCCCGGAAAAACCTGCCCCATTTCAACGGAAGTTGTTCCCGGAACATAAGACGTTTTCGGAATATCTGCCGAAACTTTATTTTGGGTGAAATCGATCATTCTTTGTGCCGGAACTTTTTGAGTCTCTCCTGCCAAATGCCATGCTTTTTGTTCAATACTTTTTTGGAATTCCATTCCGGCCAAAGCGCCAAATTTTGCAAAAGGCTTAAAATCTTCCAATTTCAATTCGATCACAATTCCGGAATTTGCCGTAACCTGATCCCGTTTCGATGGCGACCATCCATTGGTTACCACTTCACCCGGACTCGTTGCGCAAGGTGCAATTACACCACCCGGGCACATACAAAACGAATACATCCCGCGACCGTTTACTTGTTTTACGATCGAATATGGTGCTGGAGGCAAATGCTCACCACGATAATCACAACTGTACTGTATACTGTCAATTAATTGTTGCGAATGTTCTGCACGAACACCCAAAGCAAAAGGTTTTGCTTCTATAAAAATTTTCTTTTTATCTAATAATTCAAAAATATCGCGAGCCGAGTGTCCTGTTGCCAAGATTAATTTATTCGCCAGAATTTTGTCTCCCGTTTGCGTTACGATCCCTTCAACTTCATTATTTTTTACTAAAATATCGGTCACTCTCGTATCAAACAAAACCTGACCACCAAACTCGATGATTTTATTTCGTATATCCTCAATGATCTTAGGTAATTTATTGGTTCCGATATGCGGGTGCGCTTCTACCAAAATATCTTCAGAAGCTCCAAACGCTACTAAAAGTTCTAAAATTCTAGTAACATCGCCACGTTTTTTAGAACGTGTATATAATTTTCCGTCAGAATACGTTCCTGCTCCTCCTTCTCCAAAACAGTAATTAGAATCTTCGTTCACCAAATGATCTACATTAATTGCTTTTAAATCGCGTCGACGACCACGCACGTCTTTTCCGCGTTCAATTACAATTGGCTTTAAGCCTAATTCAATTAATTGCAAAGCTGCAAAAAGTCCCGCCGGACCAGCTCCAACAACAATTACTTCTTGTGCGGATGATACATCCTTATATATAGGTAGCTCTATTTTTGTTTCCTGAAAGGGTTCTCCTTGCAAATAGATAATCACTTTCAAATTGATTTTTATCGCTTTTTGACGCGCATCAATTGATCGTTTTAAAATAGAAACGTGTTGAATTTCCTTAGGAGAAACCTTTATTTGTTTAGACAAATAGTCTTTTAGCAACAATTCGTTTGCAGCTATTTCTGGAGTTACCTGAAGTAAAAGTTCTCTTGGCATTTTGTTTTATTTATTCAATTAGCTTTTCTATTTATGAAAAGAACATGCAAAAATAACATTTTGAACTGACTTTATATAATTAACCGCAAAGTGCGCTAAGATTTAATTTTACTTTACGCATAGAAAACACAAAGTTCGCAAAGCTAGATCAACACAAAGCTTTGCGAACTTTGTGTTTTTATAAAACCATATCTTTAAAAAATCTTAGCGCACTTTGCGGTTAATTATATAGCAACTTTTCTCTTCTTCGTAAAATAGACTTTGTACCTTTGTTCCTCTGAACCTTTGCACCTTAAAAACAATGTCTAGAAAAATAAAATTGATTTGGGATTTTCGTGGTCCGGCATCAGCAAAAACTGCTGAACATCACGAAATTCATTTGAAAGAATATATCGCGATAGAAAAACTTCCGCTAAATATTACGGGCTTTAAAATCGTAAACGACATGCACGCAACTGCTTTTATGGTTGTAAACGAAGAAAATATGATTCCGGTAAGAGATGCTTTGAAACCGCATCGTGGGGAAGTTTATAGTGATCAGTAATCAGTTTTTTTAGTGTTCAGAGAGTCCTAAAAAAACTGATTACTTAATACCTTTATATTTTTTCACAATCTACTTTAGCATTTACTGAACACTAAAAAACTGATCACTAATTACTTTAATTAGCTACTTCGCTTATAAACTTAATTCTCATAAGCCTTAATTCATCAATATCATAATCACCATCGAATTCCTTCAATGCATCTTCGATTTTGTCTGATTCTGATTCCATGAAATAATCGTGAATTTCTTCCTGCTGATCATCATCCAACATATCATCAACCCAATATTTTATATTCAGCTTTGTACCAGAATAAACGATTTGCTCCATTTCTTTAATCAGGGCGTCCATCGTTAAACCTTTCGCAGAAGCGATATCATTTAAAGATAACTTTCGATCTATATTTTGAATGATATATAGTTTATTGGCAGAATTAACTCCAGTAGATTTTACCACTAAATCGTCTGGGCGAATGATATCATTATCTTCCACATAACGACTAATCAAGGCTACAAATTCACCACCGTATTTTTTCGCTTTTCCTTCTCCAACTCCGTGAATATTGAATAATTCATTTAGGGTAATTGGATATTTTAGAGCCATATCTTCAAGCGAAGGATCCTGGAAAACTACAAACGGAGGAACGCCAAGTTTTTTAGCCACTTTTTTACGCAGTTCGCGCAACATTCCCATTAAAACTTCATCGGCAGTTCCTGATGATTTTGATGCGGTTACGATTGCTTCATCTTCAGATTCATTGTATTCATGATCTTCAGACATCAAAAAGGAAACCGGTTTTTTAATGAAGTTCAAACCTTCTTTAGTGATTTTCACCACACCATAAGTTTCAATATCTTTTGATAAATAGCCTGCGACCAATACTTGTCGCAATAAAGCCATCCAATATTTTTCGTCATGATCTGAGCCTGAACCAAAAAAGGACTGTGTATCTGTTTTGTGTGCTTTAATCACTGCGTTAATACGTCCTATTAAAGTAAACACGATTTCTTTTGATTTGTAAATGTGTTTAGTATCACGAACGATTTCCAACAATTTAACGACCTGATCCTGTGCTTCAATTTTATTCTTCGGATTACGAACATTGTCGTCCATATCTGCACCTTCTCCGGTTTCGCTGTCAAACTCTTCACCAAAATAATGCAATAGGAACTTTCTTCGTGACATTGAGGTTTCGGCGTAAGCCACAACTTCCTGTAAAAGGGCAAAACCGATTTCTTGTTCTGCAACTGGTTTTCCTGACATAAATTTCTCCAGCTTTTCAACATCTTTATAAGAGTAATAGGCTAAACAATGCCCTTCTCCTCCATCACGACCGGCACGACCTGTTTCCTGGTAATAACTTTCTAGTGATTTTGGAATATCATGATGAATTACAAAACGAACGTCTGGTTTATCAATTCCCATTCCGAAGGCGATTGTTGCTACAACCACATCTACGTCTTCCATCAAAAACATATCCTGATGTTTGGCGCGGGTTTTAGCATCCAAACCTGCATGGTATGGAACAGCACTGATTCCGTTAACTTGTAAAACTTCGGCAATAGATTCGACTTTTTTACGGCTTAAGCAATAAATAATTCCGGATTTGCCTTTATGTTGTTTGATAAATCGAATGATATCCGATTCAATATTTTTCGTTTTTGTGCGAACTTCGTAGTACAAGTTCGGTCTGTTGAATGATGCTTTGAAGGTATTTGCATCAGACATATCAAGGTTTTTCAGAATATCTTCCTGAACTTTTGGGGTTGCAGTTGCGGTAAGTCCTATAATTGGTACCTGCCCTAATTGTTTTATTATATTTTTCAGATTTCGGTATTCCGGCCTAAAATCATGCCCCCATTCTGAAATACAATGCGCTTCATCAATTGCAACAAACGAAATGGGCACACTCTGTAAAAAAGCCACATATTCTTCTTTAGTCAAAGATTCCGGCGCGACATACAAAAGTTTAGTTAAACCGGAGGTGATGTCTTTTTTTACTTGGGCAATCTCTGTTTTTGTGAGGGAGGAATTTAGCACATGGGCAATTCCGTTTTCTGAAGAAAGGCTTCGAATCGCATCAACCTGATTTTTCATCAAAGCAATCAAAGGAGAAACAACAATCGCTGTTCCATCCTGAATTAAAGCGGGTAATTGATAACAAAGAGACTTTCCACCGCCAGTTGGCATAATTACAAAAGTATTCTTCTTACCTAAAATACTCGTAATGACTTGCTCCTGCAAGCCCTTAAATTGGCTAAAGCCGAAATACTTCTTTAATTCCTTGTGTATTTCAATTTCGTTTGAATTCATTCTTTATATTAATGGATATTTTGTATAAATTTGCAACACATAAAGATACAACTTTCTTTTATACATACAAATTTTAAATATTCTGTTTTGATTTCAAAAGAAAATATATTGGCGATCGCCAAAAAAACCATACTATCTGAAAGTGAAGCAATTATAAAGTTAATTGATTTTCTTGACGAAAATTTCTACGAAGCTGTTCAACGCATTTACGAAACCAAAGGCCGATTGATCGTTACCGGAATAGGAAAAAGCGCAATAATTGCCCAAAAAATGGTTGCTACTTTTAACTCAACCGGAACCCCTTCTATGTTTCTGCATGCCTCAGAAGCTATTCATGGCGACTTAGGAATGATTCAAAAAGAAGACATCATTATTTGCATTTCAAAAAGCGGTAACAGTCCTGAAATAAAAGTCCTTGTTCCTTTATTAAAACGTTTCGGAAACATTTTAATTGCCATCACAGGAAACATAACTTCATCTTTAGCAAAAGGCTCTGATTACGTCCTGAACACTACAGTTGAGATTGAAGCCTGCCCAATAAACCTTGCCCCAACAAACAGTACAACAGCACAGCTTGTAATAGGTGATGCATTAGCCGTTTGTTTGATGGAAATGCGCGATTTTAAACCAGAAGATTTTGCCGTATATCACCCAGGTGGTGCTTTAGGGAAAAAACTATTACTTCGTGTGAAGGACATGATTGAACATTCGTTAAAACCAATGGTTACACCAGAGACTTCAATCAAAAAAGCTATTTTTGAAATCTCTGAGAAAAGATTAGGCGTTACTGCCGTAATCGAAGAGGGCAAAATTATTGGAATTATTACCGATGGAGACATCCGAAGAATGCTAAACGACGTAGATACTATTGCAGACTTAACGGCAAAAGATATTATGTCTAAAAACCCTAAATTAATCTCTTCCGAAACCATGGCGGTAGACGCTTTGAATATGATGGAAGATTTTTCAATAACACAATTAATTGTCGCTGACAATGGTGAGTACAAAGGAGTATTACATTTACATGACATTTTAAAAGAAGGAATCGTATAATGGCAAAAAAGAACCTTGGCGAGATGTCATTTTTAGACCATCTTGAAGAACTAAGATGGTTATTAGTTAGAAGTACAACTGCAACACTGATTATGGCATTTGTAACTTATTTTATTAGTGATTATTTATTTGATGAAATTATTTTAGGTCCGACCAAACCATCTTTTTTTACCTATCGCTGGTTTTGCGATTTATCACATCAACTAGGTTTTGCCGACAGCATCTGTATCACCGAACTGAATTTTATTATTCAGAATACGGAGATGGAAGGTCAGGTAAACATCTTTGTCTGGATGTGTATTTTGGCTGGTTTCATTTTAAGTTTCCCTTATATTTTATTCGAAATCTGGAAATTCATTAGTCCTGCCTTATATGAGAAAGAAAGAAAAAATGCGAGAGTATTTATATTCACTTCTTCTTTACTTTTCTTTTTAGGGGTATTATTTGGCTATTTTGTTGTTATTCCGATGTCAGTTAATTTCGTTGCGACTTTCTCTATAAGTGATGTCGTAAAGAATCAGTTTACAATCGACTCTTATATGGGAATGGTAAAAACAAGTATTTTAGGAAGTGCAATCTTTTTTGAATTGCCGATCGCTATTTATTTCTTAACCAAATTAGGATTAGTAACTCCTGCTTTTTTAAGAAAATATTGGAAGTATGCCGTGATTATCATTTTGATTATTGCCGCAATCGTAACTCCTCCGGACGTAGTAAGCCAGACTATCGTAGCAATACCAATGTTGCTTATATACGAGGTGAGTATCCTGATTTCAAAAGTTGTTTATAGAAATAAATTAAAAGAAAATGTCTGAATTAATTCAAGAATTTAACGACTATCGTTCTAAAATGAACGAAAAATTATTAGCTGACAATAACAAAATTGTAAAGCGAATTTTCAACCTTGACACCAACGCTTATGCGCCAGGAGCTCTTGATGTAAAAACAAAAGAACTTTTAGGATTAGTAGCATCAGCCGTTTTACGCTGCGATGACTGCGTAAAATATCACCTGGAAACAAGCCATAAAGAAGGTGTTACCAAAGAAGAAATGATGGAAGCAATGGGAATCGCAACTTTGGTTGGAGGAACAATTGTAATTCCGCATTTAAGGAGAGCTTACGAATTCTGGGAAGCTTTGGAAGAGGAAGCTACAAATTAGAAAATGTGTTAATTAGATAATTTCTTAAAATGCTCTAATTATTTACTTCAAAATAGTCTTGTAGCTAATCCTGAAAACGCAATAATTTGTTAATTCATTTATCTAGTTGATTATTTTACTTTTAATTTGTCACTTCTAATAAATTTTAAAATTGAATTTGAGTTAGTTTTTTTAATTATCTCATTTTCAAATTATCTAATTATCTAATTGAAAAAATGAAGCTAAGAGCCGATAATTTAATCAAAACCTATAAAGGACGTAGTGTTGTAAAAGGAATTTCTGTTGAAGTAAATCAAGGAGAAATCGTGGGTCTTTTGGGTCCGAATGGTGCTGGAAAAACAACTTCTTTTTATATGATTGTGGGATTGGTAAAACCAAATCAGGGAAACATTTATCTGGATGATTTGAATATTACCGATTACCCTATGTACAAACGTGCACAACAAGGAATTGGTTATTTGGCACAGGAAGCTTCGGTTTTTAGAAAATTAAGCATTGAAGATAACATTCTAAGTGTTTTGCAATTGACTAAACTGACAAAAGAAGAGCAAATTGCAAAAATGGAAAGCCTAATTGAAGAATTCAGTTTAGAACACATTCGTACCAACCGAGGCGATTTACTTTCAGGAGGAGAACGTCGTCGTACTGAAATCGCACGTGCATTGGCAACAGATCCTAAATTTATTTTATTGGATGAGCCTTTCGCGGGAGTTGACCCGGTTGCGGTTGAAGACATCCAAAGAATTGTGGCACAATTAAAAAATAAAAACATCGGAATCTTAATTACCGATCACAACGTTCAGGAAACCCTGGCAATCACAGATAAAACATATCTAATGTTTGAAGGAGGAATTTTGAAAGCGGGAGTTCCGGAAGAATTAGTTGAAGATGAAATGGTTCGTCGCGTTTATCTTGGGCAAAACTTCGAACTACGTAAAAAGAAACTTGAATTTTAATAAATAGTGTTCAGTGTTCAGGCTTTTAGTGTTCAGTGAAAAACTGGCAACTAATAAACTGAACACTGAACATTATTATTCAACGGTTATAAACTGCAATTGTTCCAGATCGCCGTTGTAGATATTAACATCTACTCTGTGTTTGATTCCCGGCAAAGAAGCTTTCTCTGTAAATTGCCAAAAAAGCCAATCGTCTTCGATTTTTTCTCTATAAAAATTGTAGTTGGCAATCCAAAACAAATACTCGCTGAATTCCTCTTTTAAGAAATCGTCATAATAGCTCTCTCCTGTATAAATTATTGGGCGAACCTGATAATGCTTTTCTACTTTAGTTAGCCATCTTTTCAAGCCTTTTTTCAAACTATCCAAAGGTTGATTTTTTGGCAATTTTTCAATATCTAAAACAGGAGGCAAATCTCCTTTTTGCAGTTTCACAGTTTTAATAAAAAGATTGGCCTGCTCGATAGAATTTTCGTTTGGACGATAATAATGATACGCGCCACGCATTATTTTATATTCTTTTGCGCCATCCCAATTCTTTTTAAATTGTCCATCTACCCGATCGTTTCCGGCAGTAGCGCGAATAAACACAAAATGAACCGGATATTTTTCTTCTAAAACTTCAACCTCTTCCCAATCGATCTTTCCCTGAAATTCAGACACATCAATACCAATCACTTTCCCTTTATGATTCTCCAAAACCCGAATGTTTCGAACATCAGAAAGATGCTTGTCAACCTCATCTTCTTCTAAAACTTTATCCGATTTAAATCCGAGGTAATAAGCCAATCCGGCACGATAATGACAAACAGTTCCAATGAAAAGCAATGCTAAAAAAGAGTATGCGATAAAGCGGATCAATCTACTAAAAGCAGAACGAGTTGGTTGCGTTTTTCGGGAATAAGTAGTTCGTCTTGTCGTTTTTCTTGCCATTCGGATAAAACTACTTTTTCAAAAAAATATTATTGACAACTGACAACAACACGTAAAAAATGATAATTAACGGAATAGCTATATAATGCAACAAAAGCACCATTAAAACAGACACTATCAAAAACACTATTTGAAGTGCATTTTCCTTAAAGCTAAATTTCTTGATTTTTAAAGAAAATAACGGAATTTCAGCATTCAAAATATAAGCACTACATAAAGTAATAACCAATAAAACCCATTGATTAGTTAGAATTTCTAACATCATTAATGAATCGGAATATTTCAAAACTAAAGGCAAACTCAAAATAAACAATGCATTTGCCGGTGTTGGTAAGCCAATAAACGAATCGGTTTGACGAGTATCGATATTGAAATTTGCTAAACGGTAACAAGAACCTAAAGTCACGATAAATCCTAAAAACGGAATCGCCGGATTGTTTCCCAATTCGTGAGCGCTGTTTGTAAACAAACTATACATTACATAACCTGGAGCAACACCACTAGTTACCATATCAGCCAAAGAATCCAATTGTAAACCAAGCGGGCTTGAAACTTTGAACAATCGGGCAAAAAAACCATCAAAAAAATCGAAAAAGATTCCTAAACAAACCATATAAAAAGCCATTTCGTAATTGGCTTCAGAAATAAAAACAACTGCAATGCAACCGCAGAAAAGATTGATTAATGTAATTAAATTAGGAATGTGTTTTTTAATATTCATCTTTATAAAATTTGATAATGGTGAGGAACAAATTTAGTATAATAACTGCATGTACAAGCCGTTTTTTTAAGAGTTTTTTATTTGAAATTTTGACTTTCGCAATATTTCTCAAAAGGAATAAATTAGATGGGTAAAATATTATATTTTTGATAAAAATTAAAATAGACCTCAGTCTGCAAAAAAATATACGTTGAAGAAAACCTTACTGCTTTTATTATTTTGGAGCTGCACACAACAATATGCACAAACCGTTCGAAAATATTCGAATGAATTTATGAATATTGGTGTCGATGCAGCTGCATTAGGAATGTCGAGTGCTGTTGTTGCTTCAACTAATGACGTAAATGCTGTTTATTGGAATCCGGCAGGTCTTACACATCTTGAAGATCATCAGATATCTTTAATGCATGCCAATTATTTTGCCAATATAGCGCAGTATGACTATATAGGATATGCGAGCCCCATTGATGACAGAAGTGCCTGGGGGATCTCGATGATTCGTTTCGGAGTTGATGATATCATGGACACAACTGAGTTAATTGACAGCCAGGGAAATATTGATTACAACCGAATTCGTTTGTTCTCGACTGCCGATTATGGTTTTACCTTTTCATACGCAAGGAAATTGCCTGTAGAAGGTTTTCAATACGGTATTAATGCAAAAGTTATCCGTCGAATTATTGGAGAATTTGCTAATTCGTGGGGATTTGGTTTTGATTTTGGATTACAGTTTGAACGAAATGACTGGAAATTCGGATTAATGCTTCGTGATATTACAACAACTTATAATGTCTGGAATATTGATGAAGAAGAATACGCAAAAATTGCCAACGCTATTCCGGGAGAAAATAACGAATTACCAGAAAGCACAGAGATTACTTTACCAAAAGCACAATTAGGAGTTTCAAAAACTTTTGACTTTCATAATGATTATAGTCTTTTGGTCGCTACAAATTTGAATATGCGTTTTGAACAGACAAACGATATTATTTCATCAAAAATAGTGAGTATTGATCCTGCAGTTGGTTTTGAGTTTGGATATACCGATTTGGTTTTCTTAAGAGCCGGAGCTGGAAATTTTCAGAACGTCATGCAATTGGATAATACTGAAAAAGTGAATTTTCAGCCTAATATTGGATTAGGATTTAAATATAAGGGCATTCAGGTTGATTATGCTTTAACTGATTTAGGAAACCAAAGTACAGCCCTTTATTCGAATATTTTTTCTTTAAAAGTAGATTTAGGTATCTTTAGATAATTTTTACAAACCATCAAACTTCTTAAAATTTTAAATTATGAAAAATGTCATTTTAAAAAAAACACTTTTTAGTTTACTATTATTACTGAGTTTTATTGGTTTTAGCCAGAATTTACCTTTATCAAAAGATGCCAAAGTAAGCGTCCTTACTTGTGGACTTGGGAATGAATCCTATTCTTTTTTTGGACATACAGCCATTAGAATAGCTGATCCAGCCAATAATATTGATGTAGTTTACAACTATGGTACTTTCGATTTTAGAACACCGAATTTTGTTGCCAAATTTGCCAAAGGTGACTTGCAATATTTTGCGACTGCCCATTCTTATGGAGATTTTATAAATGACTACACTTATGAAAAAAGAAGTGTTTTTGAGCAGGAATTACTTATAGCACCCGAATTGAAGCAAAAACTTTTTGACAAATTAAATGCAACGATATTTTCTGACGACCGTTATTACACCTACAAATTTATTGATAAAAACTGCACATCAATGGTTGTCGATGTTATCAATTCGACTTTAAATGAAAATGTAATTGTAAAAAAAGGAGAAACAGATATTACGTATCGCTCTATATTATTCCCTTATTTCAACGGACATTTTTATGAGCAATTGGGAACCAGTATTATTTTCGGAACCAAAGTAGATCAATTAGGAACGAAGATATTCCTGCCTTTTGAATTGAAAAACAGTTTAGACAAAACAACTTTTCAAAACCGTCCTTTAGTAAGCAAAAGCAAGACGCTCCTGCTATTTGAAAAAGAAACTCCAACTTCATGGTGGAATAATGTTTATACTTATCTTTTTATACTGGCATTTGTAGTTTTGGCCCATAACAAAATAGTAGACAAAATCTATCTATTCATTTTATCTTTAATAGGGATCTTCTTTGTAGTGGTGGGATTTTATTCTTTTCACCAGGAATTGGCGATGAATTACAATGTACTTTTATTCAGTCCTCTTCTGTTGATTTTAGTCTTTTTATCAATTCTTAAAAACAAAAGATGGACCTATCGATTTGCGGTTTTACATATCCTCTTTTTAATCGCTTACACCTTATTTATGATCAACAAAGCACACCTATTAATTGTTTCACCAATGATACTAACAAGTGGTTTTGTTTTAGTAAGAGTTGTGATCAGAAACAAAAAACGCATTCCGATTATTATTTAAATAATTTACTGTCCTCGATAAAACAAGACAGTAGTAATGGTTTTAAAAGTGATGCTCAAATCGAGGAAAATGCTTCGATGTTTAATATAATATAAGTCATATTGTAACTTTATTAAACTTTCCTCGATCGATTCTCCATAAGAATAATTCACTTGTGCCCAACCCGTAAGCCCAGGCTTGATAACGTGTCGGGTCTCGTAAAAAGGCATAACCTTAGCAATTTCATTCACAAAGTACGGACGTTCCGGCCTTGGTCCTATTACGGCCATATCTCCTTTTAAAATATTGAAAAACTGAGGTAATTCATCTATTCGTGACTTACGCATAAATTTACCGAAAGGAGTTATCCTTTTATCATTTGAAGAAGCAAATGCGCCATTTACATCAGTGTTTTTCGTCATTGTTCTGAATTTATAAATTTCAAAAACAACTCCGTGTTTCCCCACTCTTTCTTGGGTGTAAAACAAACTTCCTCTATTAGCTACAAGATTTCCAATAAAAATTAAAGGGATAAATAAAATGCAAATTACTAAGCCCGTAAACGAGAGTAAAAACTCAAGTAAACGAATTAATGACAAATACAATTTATTACTATTACTTCTGCTAAAAGGAAAAAAACGATAAAAATCTTTTTCAATATAATGTACCGGTATTCGCTGTGTTTTACTTTCATATACTTGTGTATACTCACGAATAATATTTCCGGATTCTAATAAGTGAAGTAGCTGTTGATACAAATCGGCAGTAATACCATCTGTTTTTTGTGATGCAATTACAATTTCAGAAATATTGTTTTTGGCGACAAATACTTCCAAATCATTTTTTTTAATTTCTTTTACATAGTAAAAATCAGCGTCTTCACGTGAAACTAAATCGGAATTAACAAATCCTAAAATTTTATAGTGAGGATCAACACTTTCAAGCCCTAAAACCAATTCTTCAACCTGATTCTGATCACAAATTAAAATTACATTTTGCGAAAAACGATGTGATGCAAGGAAATATACATAGAAATATCGCCAGGCTAATAATGTACCCAAGATGGTAAAATAAAAAGCCAAAATAACCAAACGCTTTTTTGGGAGTTCTGGTGATAAGATGGGTGTAAATAAATAAACTAAAGTCGCTGTTGTAACGGTAAGAATAACGCTTCGAAGAACCTGAAACTGATTACTGGCAACCTGTAAGTTGTACATTTCGAAAATTGATCCGAAAACAGTCAGGTATGCAATTAACATCATTGGTCTAAAATAGTATGTCTTACTTAAACTGAAATACTGGACCTCAAATAAAAAATTCAGCAAAAACAGCGCTGACAAAATAAAAGCAACATCAAAAACTCTAAGAAGTATCTTCCTTTCTGAAATTTCAAAATGCATTTTTTTATTTGATTTCATGTAATCTATTTTCTTTTGGTCTCTCTAGTTAGCGACAAATGTATTATAAAAAATAGAATTTACTCGACCGAATTTTCTTCTTTTTCAGGGAGTTTAACCTGAACAGAAAGAAGTGTTAAAGCATACACAAATGCGGGAGCTGCGATTCGCATTGCAGCATGATTTATAGTTAATAACCAAAAAAAATAAAAGGAAAAAAAGTAGAGATGCTGTCTGTTATTTATATAGAGCAAGAGTGGGGTTATTAAAAGTATTAATAACCCAAAAATGCCAAACAAGCCATGTTCACTTACCATACGTGTAACTTCGTTGTGAGAAGCAACTTGCAACCCAAACGACTCTTTTCTTACTTGCTTCCCCATACCAGCACCAATTCCCAAAACAGGATTATCCAAAAAAAGTTTTATCTCTGTATCCATAATTTTCTCTCTACCTCCCAGTTTGTCTTTCTTAGTCCTTCCTATCGCATCCTGATTGGCATATCTATTATTAATTAAACCACCGGTTTGAACAGAACTATATGACCAAATTCCTAAAGTCATTAAGATTGTTAATATAAAAACTAAACTAAATTTAGTTCTTCCTTTCGCATTAGAAAAATAATACAACAAAAACAATAAACAAATAATCATTATTATAGCAGTTATAACACCACCCCTAGAAAAAGTAACCACTGCGCGATAACTAACAAACAGAAATAAAAACCCATTTACTAAGATCTCCTTTTTTGTTTTTGAAAATAAAATTAATTGAGTAAAGAAAATAAACATTCCTAATCCTAAAATTGTCGAGACCTGATTGGGTCCGAATCCACCTGATGTTTCAAAATTGGATTGTGTATCTGTTATCACATCTTTTACACTTGGATTATATAAAAACAAATAAACAGTAGTTGTTATTATAGGTAGGCCCATTACAGCTAAAAGATTTTGCAAATCAGAAAATAAAAATTTTCTTTTAAACATATATAGTGCACAAACAGCTAAACACACAGGGCCTGATAAATTAAAAAAAATCAGTTTCTTAACATCTATATCAGTATTGATTGCACTAGAAGTAATTAAAATAGCAGGAATTAATAAAAGCAGAAAAAATAGGTAGACAAACGAACTAGTAGAAAAATTACTATAAATCATACCAAGAATCATAAAAAAAACAACACTAAATTTCACGTATTCATTATTAAAATTGCCTCCTGTCATACGAAGAAAGACTTCTACACCTACAAGGTATGCTGCAACAAACAATGCTTCATTATTTTTGTTCTTTTTCATATAAATAACCGCAAAACCAACTACAGGAATCAATAGTGCATAAATCTTAGATAAAAAAGGCATAATGAAAATTGCCAAAGAAATGGCAGCATGAATTAAAAGCAAGTAAGTATATGAGAATTTAGTGTTTTTCATTTTGAACAACATATTAAAATAATAAAATTAAGTAAACCTCCTAGCCATGAACTATACTTTTTTATAATTGATTCTTCACTGTAATTAAACTGAATTTGTTTATTCAAATTCACTCCTACCTGTTTTCTATAATTCTGATCTTTTATTAGTATTTTGATTGACTTTATAAATTGGTTTAGATCATTCGATTCTACAATAAATCCTTCTTCTTTCGAAGTGATTACTTTTGAAACTTCTCCAACATTTGTTGCCACAACTGGTAAACTATATAAACCGTATTCCAGAATAGCCAAAGGAAGCCCCTCAGACAGGGATGGTAAAACGGCAATTTCGGCTTGTTTTAATACAGAAACTACATTGTCTATTGATCCATAAAGGAAAACAGTTTCCTCAAGCTTTAAATTAATAATCATTTGATTCAGGCTTGCAGAATACGAATCATTAAAATCTTTCCCAATTAAGTGAAAAGTCCATTCCGGGAATTCGTTTCTAATTAAATGAGCTGCTTTTATTAACAACGCATGATTTTTTTGTGGTCTTAAATTGGCGACACAAATAATCCTTTTGCCTTTTAGGCCTGCCAAAAAAAAGTCAGTTTTAAAGGAAGGAGATTTTTCAATGAAGTTAGGCAAATATACTACGTTAGAACATAATAAATTAGATAAAGCCCATTCTTTTAATGCAGAATTTACAGAAACTATACCTGTAAAAAATAGTGAGCTACATTTTAAAACAAAGCTCTTTCTTGATGATAGGTCTTGTGAAATTCCATAATGATCGTGCCAAATAATTTTGACCTTTGAAAAAGTTAATTTTACCAAAACTGCAATAAAAAAAGAGGAACTATGTGCATGAACAAAATCTATTTCATTTTGCCTTATATATTTTCTTAAGCGTAAAACAGCACCAAAATCGAAAACCTTTTTTTTTTTCAAAAATAGATAGTTCACATTATGATCTATTTGACTTAAAAGTAATCCTTCGTTTCGAGTTGCAATTAAACCAGAAAATACAGCTTTTTTGGACAAAGCATTCGCATAATTTATTGCCATTCGTTCAGCACCACCCGCCTCAAGAGAATCTATAAGTTGTACCACTCTCATTTCTTTCTAAGCAAAATATTTATACTTCCCGCCATTAATTCCTGATCATTATATATTCTAAAATCTTCATGAATTTCCAATTTACTAAATTTGCGAAAACTTGCAGATTCGAAATTAATCTTATCATGTTCAAAAAAAACTATTTCAAATTTCTTCTTTAAGAGATCTAAATATTGAGGTAGTCTTAATCTATTATGATAATCAAATTTTGTCTGAATTTGATTCCACTCTTCTTCACTATACTTCAAAAAATCTTGTAATGATAAAGAAGAATCACTGTAAGCTCTATGATCACTTGGCGAAATTAAATGCAAAACATAACTTCCCGATTTTAAATCTGAAAAAAGAAAATTATGAATCTCTGATAAATTTTCAGGCGAAATATGTTCTAGTACAAACCTTGACAAAACTAAATCTACATTCTTAAGATCTCCATTGCAAACATTAGTTTTAGGAAAATATTTAACGGCATTATGTAAAGGGTATTTACCTCTATTTTCAATTTCAAAATTAAATTGGGTATTATAGTATTCATTTAATTTTTTAATCTCTTTTATACTGTAATGTTCATTTATATCATATGTATCAACACTTTTCGCTTTTCCAAAAAGTATTAATTGATAAGGAAATACAGGAACCCAACCAGAACCTATTTCTGCAATATTTAAGCCTTCAGTAGTTAAATTATTTGCAAGTAATATTCTTTTTATCGTTTCATAAGTTTTTTTTGTCGAATTAATTTTATCCTCAAGTGTAGCTTTACTGCCAATATCTTGCAGTATATGATACAAAGAATAGCCTAATCGATCAGGAAGTAATGAAAGAGTTTTAAATATTCGTGTTTTTAAGGTATGCTTCATGATTTTAAAATTTTTTCTATTTGTGACTCAAAAATATCAACAGTATATTTTCCTGACCATTCGCTAGCTAGTCTACTTTTAGTAAAAAAACTCTTTTCGTCACTAATTATTTGTTCTAGTTGCTCTGCATCTTTTTTTAAATCCATCTCCAACAGAACACCTCTATTTGCCTGATCTAGCATAAAAGGAATACACGACACTTTCGTTGCAACAGGTATACACCCCCAAAACATTCCTTCTGCAATTGCTTTTGGCCATCCCTCACTTTTAGATGGTAATACTACAAAATGACTTTTTTGCAACGCTTTTTTAATGACATCCTTATCCTGGTTTCCTCTTAAAATTACATAATCATTTAATCGATTATCGTAAATGTAATTTTGTAAAGTTTCTTTTTCGGAACCCTCCCCATATAATTCTAAAGTAACTTTATTTCCTTTTTTAATAAGTTCTTCAATCAGTCTAATTGCATACAACGGATTTTTACCTGAAACTAAGCTTCCAACAAAAACAAAACGAGTATCTAAATCTAGACTCTCCTTTTTAACTATTTCCTTTTCAGCTTCTGAATATGTAGCAGTAAAAAAAGGTAAAATGTTCGTCGATTGATTTTCCCATTCTCCATAAACCAGAACTTTTATATTTTTAGTCAAAAAAGTATTATTCAAAATGTATTTTTGCAAACGATATGTCCAGGGTTGCTTGCTTTTAGGATCCCAATTTCCGGCATATTTTGCTGTCTTAGTTTTATTAGGAAAAAAAATTTGAACAAAACAAGCTACTAGTCCCATATTTCCAGGGCACCTTAAATGGATATGATCGGCCTTACACATAGCAAAAAATATTCTCCAAACAATTGTGGGTAATTTCACTAATGTAAAAAAAACATTTCTAAAGCCAATTAAATTGAAATTTGGCACCAATTTAAAATCAATTTTTTCGTGCGCATAAGACAAGTCGATTGGTGTAGGATCGCTATTTTCTAAAGGAGCAACTATAGTTACCTCATCGACATACTTCAGCCAAATATTCATTTCACGAATATACGGTGCATAGCCAAAGTAACTCTCCTCTTGCTTTTGATGAATGACATGTGTTATAATACAAAAATTGAATGACAAAATTACTATCCTTATTTATTTAACGTAGCAGTAACATATAGCGTAGGCCCATTATATTTACCAATTAAAGACTTCAAAAACATTTTATAAAAATTTAAGGCTTTAAAATTAAAATACGGAAATTTCTTTTCTCGAACTACAATATTATCAAACCCATGAATTTTTAAAACCTCTTCTACAGACTCCTTGGTAAAAAAATTAAGATGAACTGGAGGTCCACTTTGATATATTCTATCTCTTACGTCTTTATAATTATTAATTTTAGCGAAATTAGGAACTGAAAACACAAAAACTCCGTTAGCTTTTAATCTATCTTTTGCCAATTGAAAAAACAACTCCAAATCTTGTAAATGTTCTAAAACTTCCCACATCATTATTACATCAAATTTTTCATCAAATGTTTTCATTTTAGAAAAATCTCCGTTAATAGAATTCACACCAAGAGATAGTGCACGTTGATGTGTTTTTTCATCCAATTCCAAGCCGAAATAAGATAAATCATTAAATCTTTTCAAATACATACCAATTAAACCGACACCTGAACCAATTTCTAAAACACTCTTAGTTTGATTTGTAACAATACTATTGATGATTCTTTTCCTGTTATGCCCAATACGGATTATCCCGTTTTTGAGTTGGT
The DNA here is from genome assembly GCF_057840745.1 of Flavobacterium sp. KH_001. Classification (NCBI taxonomy): domain Bacteria; kingdom Pseudomonadati; phylum Bacteroidota; class Flavobacteriia; order Flavobacteriales; family Flavobacteriaceae; genus Flavobacterium; species Flavobacterium sp. KH_001. The sequence continues at coordinate 386,162 of NZ_CM174520.1, forward strand.
TATATTCTTCTATTGAATGCTTTTTATATCGTATATTTTCCTTTGCATTGTATAATTTATCATAAGTTAAAATAAAATCTTCTGTTGAAAATTTTAGTTTTGAAAATACAAATTTACATTCCTGACATTTGACAAGATTGAATGTTGAATTTATATCATAAATTTTACCATTACATATTTTGCATGATAAAAATTCATTTATTAATTCCATAAGTCATGAAGTTTGAATGGTTAATAATTTTAGCTTTCGATTGATAAGCTTTTAATAAAAAAGACCTCACAATTTCTCTATTTTTTTCTCCTTTTATACTTTTACCAAGCTCTATCTTTTTATCAAAATACCCTTCCTCTTTCTCCCCCATATCCAAACCATAAATCTCAATTTCAATATCAGAAATAACGGAAATAACATAAGCCAAAACAAGTGTGACAAATCCTGAATTCACCCCATAATAATTAATATCCAGATTTAATTTAAGAAATTCGACCAACTCAACATGAATATTTTTCAGCATAAAGGGCTTATCGATATTTGTAATTAAAAACTCCTTCTTATCTCTGGATCTTGTTTCAAAATAGTTCTCTAATATTTTCACAGCACTTTCTTTTATTTTTGATGTCGTAGAAACATACCAAAAAATAGTTGTTTTCCATTCTTCAGAATTACTAATGGATTTTAAATATTTTAAAATGTAATAGGAATCATTTAGTACATAAACATGAGGAACAGATTCAACTAATTTAAGTGCGTTATTAGTTGTAAAATACAATGCATCTTTTTCTAATGTTACATTCTTAGCTGAAGGCCCACTTGCGACGACAACTATTTTTTTGTAATTTTTTACATTGATGTAATCAACAAGGGCCGAAATATTTACAAACTCACTATAACTATTAAAATCTTTTTTTACTTCTTCAGGAAATGGTTTAATAAGATAGTAAAAGTATTTATAGTTTCTTAAACTAAAAAAAGATGTAATTTTCATTATAATTTTGGTTTATTAAAAATCAAACTCCACCAGCCAATACTTCTACCGACTGCTTCTGTAAAAGCTTCCCTTTTCTTTCGTTCTGTTATCACATTGGTAAATCGTATTATGGTTAATAAGATAGTTATGGCATTCCATTTATAACGATCGATTAATTTTGGATTTGGATTTTTAACGCGCCAAACATACCAACCATTTCTTACTACCATTTTACCATATTTATACTTGTTTGGCCTCCCCGATTCATCATGAAAATGAGATAACTGAACTTGAGTATTTATTACATTTTTTCCATAATTTAATGCTCTAATACTAAAATCAGCATCTTCATATAAGCCATAACCTTCAAAAAATCTTGAAAATTTTATTTTTTCAAAAATACTTTTCCGAAAAGCCATCGACATACCAATTAGCAAATCTACTTCATAAATTTTTCCTGTAAGTGGAAATCCACAAGTTCTGCCATGCGAATAATTTGGCATTTTTCCTGGATTTAAGTTAGAAGCAAGACCCAAATAATTACGAACGACATTTCTTAAACCTTCCTTGTAAACATAGTCTTCAAAAAAATAATAGCCCTTTTTATTATAGTTACCATTTTCTTTTCGAAGCTTCCATTTGTATTCATTTATAGCAACTCCTCCAACACCACAAATGTCCTGGTTAACTTGAAAAGTCTTGACAATTTCAGCAAAATATTCCGGCTCAAGAATGGTGTCATCATCAACAAAACAGATAATTTCTGAAGAAACGCTAACCTTTGAAACTCCAAAATTTCGTTGTTTTGTTAGTCCTCTATCCTCACTAGTCATTATATGGTACTGAAGATTTTCAAATTGATATTGACTTAAAGCAACTTCTGTTTCATTATTCAATGATCCATCAATAATTAAAATTTCGTCTGGATACAAATTTTGTCCTTTTACTGAAGCCAATAATTTCAGTAAAGGCTCAGGACGCATATAGGTACAAATAATTAAAGAAAATTTCATTGCTTACTTTTTAACTTGTTTGCCCAATATAAACTTTGTTTCCACTGTTTTTGAAAATTATTTAAATATCGAATTGGGTTTTTAATAGTTTGAACTTTATAAAATTTAAAAAACAATATTGTTTTATAACCTTTAATTTGTTGTATCGTTAAATGCAATTGATTATACAACATAACAGTTGGTGAAGGTTTAGGCTGAATATAATCATTTGACCACGCTAAAACAGATTTTGATCTAAAACCTCCAATTGGAGCCTTTAAATGTATAATTTCTGGGGAAGGGAAATAAAGAATGTCAACTGCTTCATTTCTCAATTGCATACCAAAATCTGCATCTTCTCTATAACCAAATTCAAATCCTGAATTATATTTAATATATTTTAAAAACTCATTTTTTACAATACTACAACCAGAACCAAACGAAATCCATTGCATCGTAATTGTATATTTTTTACTAAATGGATAATCGTATTCATAACAACCAAATGTTCCTGCAAATACACCAAACTGAATAATATTCTTTAAAGCATTTTCAATAAAATCATTTCCAATTCTAATATCATCATCAGCCATAAAAACCCAATCACTTTTTACTTCTGCTAACGCTAAATTTCTTGCATTGCATGCTCCCGATTGATGTGTAAATATATGCTTAATTTTAAATGACCATTTTTCATTAGTTAAATAGTCTAATTCCGAAGCGCTTCCTAATATGGGATTTTGTTCAACAATTATAACATTATCAGGCAAATGCGTTTGAAAGGAAAGATCTTTCAATACATTATATAAATATTTTTTTCTGCCAATTGTTGGAATTATTACATCAATCGTTCCTAATTCAACAACTTTATTTGTCGACTGAACTTTGATCATCTTTAAAGTAGTGTCATTTAATTCTCTTTTTTTATAAAATAGACTATAAATAAGAGGCAAAAAAGCTATTTCCCTTTCATAGAGAAATAAGTTCAAAAACAACAAAAATATCCAACGCATTTTATAATGCTGCTTCACAAATCTAAACAGTTGAAATTTACTATTTTGATATTCTGTCAAGCTGATCGAAAAATCATTTATTAATCCAGGTTCGGAATAGCACAAAAGTCCATTTGGCATTGCGAGTTTTGCCAGTGAGTGCAAAAAATAATCAAATTTTTTATCTTCCTGAATTTGATTTTTCAATTCCAGCAATACTGAAGCATGAATTCCACCAACAGAACTGCTCATTTGCCATGTTGGATAACTCACACCCTTGTTAATCTTTATAAAAGGCGATTCTTCGACATAACCAATAGCATCTGATAAAAATGAATTTCCTGCTAAATTATAGGAAGCCATTATTTTATTGTGATGAAAAATAGCATCAATATTTAAAAGATTTAAACTAGCTTTTAAATCGAAATGACACCAAATAATTAACTGATCGGAATAAATTTCAGCAATCTCAAATAAAATTGACGAAATATTTATCGACGAAAAAACAAGTCTTTCCTCGCCAAATTCAATAATAACAATTCTATTATTTTTATGATAAACAACGATCATGATTGCTTTTTTGTGTTTTGATTTATGAGCTTCTGATAAAATTTAATATTTTCATTTACTAATTTATTGATATCAAATTTAGATTCAACCCTTTTTCTCGCGTCTTTACCCATTTGTAGGCAAACTGTATCATTTTGAATTAATTCAATAATTTTATCAGCATATAAATCATGATTTTCCGGATAGACCAAATAACCGCTTTCGGCATCTATAATCAATTCCTGAGACCATCCTATATTACTATTAACAACTGCTTTTTGCATTGCCATAGATTCGATAGTCACCATTCCTAAGGTTTCTGCAAAGGTTGGAAAAATACATACATTTGCTTTCTTTATATAATTCTGAACTTCACTGTATGGAATTTTTCCTATATATTCCACATTTTTCAAATCCTCTTTTGTGAACTGATTCTGCATCAATTGCCAGGTTGAATTTGATTTTGTTTTTATATCAAAAGAATCACTGCCAATTAAAACTAGTTTAGACTGAGGGAAATCTTTTTGTACTTGCTTAAAAATAGCAGGTAATTCTAGAACTCCCTTCTTTCTTATCAAAGTTCCAACATAGAGAATTAAACCTTTTTCGAAAACGTCTGGAAAATTATTTGTGAAATTTTCTAACTCCAAGCCGTAATGAATTGTTTTTATTTCCTTCGATTTTATTTTGAAAAGTTCTTTTGAAACATTTCCGGCAAAGTCAGTTGGTGCAATAAATGCGCTTGCATGATTTACTGCCAATTTTTCAAACCAAAAATTTTTACGCTTTTGGTTTCTTTTTTCCAGATGACAAAAATAGGTATCACTACCATGAAAACGAATTATCAAAGGAATTGAAAACTTCATAAATGCAGTAATTCCCGTCCAATCTGGTGCTTCTAAAAGTCTTATTTTTTCTTCTTTAATGACTTTATCACAATACTTCTGGATATGCTTTCTATGAAAAAACCACCCACAGTATTTATATTTTTTATTTTTAATTAAATGAAGTGTGATTCCATTCTCGGTAATAATTTCCTGAGTTTTCTGACCATATACAAATACAGTCACTTTAACTCCTTCTTTGACCAAAGCGGTTGTAAGATTTTTTATACTGGTACCTAAACCTGCTGCATGTGTAACTTTAGGGTGGGGAAACTCTGGTGTTAAAAAGGCTATATGCATTTATTTCTTGAAAAAATCATTAATAATTCTGCCTGTAAATATTTTTGCCCCTTCGTCAGTCATATGTCCACAAGACGAGAAATATTTATCTTCTTTTACTACGTTTTCATAATTATGAATCTCTGGATAAAACTTTTTAACTTTTTCAAAATAATTCATACCCGTAACATTTTCACATATAGGAGTCATTACTGCAATAAAATTAATATTATTTACTTTACAGATATTTTTTATTTCTTCGTAATATTTATTATGTGGTAACGGATTTAGATTAACAATATTATTTTTCATATTACCGTTCTTGTGTTTCTTTAATGGATAGAATCCCAAGTTATCTAAAGCATTCGTTTTTTCACCGATTAGAGTTTTATAAACTTCTCTAAATCCAATTTCAGAATCATATTTCACATATCTATAAAAAGGAATGTAATACAATTCATTAAAATTTTCTTGGACAGAAAAATGATCTTTTATGACTGTCGAATTATGAATATAGGGCAAAAATTTTGTCGAAACTCCTTCAGATTCCTTATCGTTAGAAAGGTTCAAATCGGCCTCAAGAATTACATTTTTGATTTCATATTTTCTTTCAATCATTAATTTCAACAACAAAGAAGCTTCGAACAAATGTCCGCCACTCATGCCATAATTAAAAGCTTTTAAACCTCTATCTTCAAACATCTGTGTTACGAAATGGTTATTTGCCCGAGACGAACCTAAAATGATAACGTCGTATTTTTTAGCTGTAGAATTAAAAACAGTTTCGATTTTTCCTCTATTCTTAGATTGCATAAAAATTGCTGTATATAACCCATCTAATACAATTGCTATTAAAACTATGACAATAAAAATTTTGGTTGTATAAGTTAAAAATTTCTTCATTAAAACTGAAAATATATAAATTCTTTATAATCTGAAAAAGTTCCGAAAGCCAGGATTGCGCCAACTGCTAAAGCCATTTTCAATATATTTCTTCTTCCTGAAAGAGGTTCGATTTTGTTACGATTATTCCATTCAATCAGAACAAAAAGGCCAATCAATAAAAACAACTCATAATTATACCTTTCATTTTCTAAATATTGAAAGCTAAACTCCCTGTTAGAGATAATACGTTTTAAATACACAACGGCATCTGTGATTGTTCTGGCCCTAAAAAACACCCAGGCAACACACGTCAATAAAAAGGTATAAAGAATACTCATTACTACTTTGACTGAATCAAAATTTGGCTTTAGTAAAATTGCATCCATATTATTTCTATTGCTGTTTGACAGAAGCAAAGGCAGAAAATAAACAGCATTTATGAATCCCCAAACGATATAGGTCCAATTGGCACCGTGCCAAAAACCACTAACTACAAAAATGATAAAGGTATTTCTGATTTTCATCCAAAGCCCACCTTTACTTCCTCCTAGCGGAATATACAAGTAATCTCTAAACCAGGAAGAAAGTGAAATATGCCAACGACGCCAGAACTCTGCTATATCTCTTGAAAAATAAGGGTAATTAAAATTTCTCAACAAATCTAAACCAAACAATTTTGAAACTCCCAGAGCAATATCTGAATATCCTGAAAAATCTCCATAGATCTGGAAAGCAAAATAAATTGCTCCCAAAATAAGAGAGAAAGAATTCATTGAAGTATAATTGTCAAAGATAGCGTTGGCATAAGTGGCGCAAGTATCTGCAATAACTACTTTTTTGACTAATCCCCAAACAATTTGACAAACACCTTCTTTGGCTTTTTCTAAATCAAATTCTCGTTTTACTTTTATTTCCGGCAATAAATGAGTCGCTCTTTCTATTGGCCCAGCAACTAAAAGCGGAAAATAGCTAACAAAAAGTGAATAATCAATAAAATTATATTCGGCTTTGATTCGCTTAAAATAAATATCGATTACATACGATAAACCGTGGAAGGTATAAAATGAAATTCCGACAGGAAGAATAACATTCAACAAAATTGGACTTGCATGAATTCCCGCTGAATTTAGCAATTCTGCGAAAGAAGCCGCAAAGAAATTATAATATTTAAAAACGCCTAAGAAACCTAAATTGACCAGGATACTAAGCCAAAACCAAAATTTTCGACTTTTTTCTGATTTTCCTTTTTCGATTTGTATTCCGGTATAATAGTCCAGGAATGTGGAGAAAACTAACAAAAAAAGGAATCTCCAATCCCAACAAGAATAGAAATAATAACTGGCAACAATTAATAAAGCATTTTGGTTGCTTTTGGTTTTGTTAAATATAAACCAATACAAGAAAAAAACGATTGGTAAAAAAATAGCAAAAGCTAAAGAATTAAAAAACATAATTATTTTATTACAATCTTATTTATAGCTTCCCAAATATTCTCAGAGGCAAGAATTGGATTTTCTCCTGCGACAATACTATACCATTTTTTTCCATCGTAAACATTAGATAATTTCTTATCTAAAATTTGTTTTACCTGATTTTCTAAATCTAACTTACTCGTACAAAAAATAGCAGATTCCTTACTGGGCATACTTCTAAAATGAACATATTTATAGTTCTGACCAATATCTCTAATACCTTTTTTTAATTGAGGCTGTTCGTAATTAAAATAGATGCAGGGTTTATCATGAGCGACAAAATCAAATACAGTTGAAGAACAAACATTTGTTACAAATTCTGAATGTGCACAAACATTATGCAATAATCCCAAATCCTCTTTTGTAGGTAAAATTTCATTCCAGTTTTTTCCCACTGCTTTCCATAATGGATCCACAACAGTTATAACATCTTTATAAGAATTAAGTATGTCGTCGTAACGAGATGTTGTATCAACAGGACATTTACGATAGATAATACCAACATTTTCGCCTTTAGCATTTAGACTTATTACGGCTTTTGCCAAATCTTCCAAATAATACTGATCTAAAGGTGAAGTTGTTTCATCATCACCAGAAAAGCAAATATATCTTTTCGAACTATCAAGATTGTTTTCTTTAAAAAACGTTTCTCTACTTTTAAACAAGTTACGATTATAATGAGGTTCGAATTGAGGTGTCCCCGTAACAAAAACCTGAGATTCTTTTACAAAAGGATAATATTTTAAAATTTCCTGTTTCATTAAATCACTCCAGACAAAATAAAAGTCAGCTTCGACTACCTGCATTGCTTTTGGCACATTATCCCATGAATATACAAAGGAAACTACCGGAATATTAAGATCCTGAGCTGCCAGTAATGCACTAATCGATTGCGTTGCTCTTTGAGTAGTGCAAAAAATCAAATCAGGTTTGTGTTCCTCTAATTGCGCTTTGCAATATTGATATTTTGATGTCGAACGTTCCAGGGCATTGATACGTTTTCTTATTCTTAAAATTCCTTCCTCTGATGAATTAAAACCAATCAATAATTTGATATATAATGTTTTTAAAATGTTTTTAAATCCATTATAACTAAAAGAAAATTTATAAGTTTGATATACTGGGTCTTTAAACTTTTTTTGAGAAACATTTAATTCTATATGTTTTCTAATTCTCGAATAAAGAGGCGTTAAAGGATGCGTGGTATGATTCTCAATTTCAACCTCATTGTATCCTAAATAATCGTTTAAAGAAAAAACTGTGTTATTCCAATAGGTAATTTGATATCCTTTTTCTTCTCCAATTTCTTTAAAATTTGTAAAAGCAAAATTGCGAAGTCCAACACCGTCTGGCAGAAAAATAAATATTTTTTTTTTCATTCTATTTCATATTCAAATCTTTGATGATTATCTAAAAACTCCTTATTTAAAAGGACATACTTTCATTAAGCCATCACATAATTTTTCTACATTTTCTTTTAGGGGTAAACTTGGTAAATCTGCAAACAAGTTTTCCATTTGAGTATCTGTAAAAGGAGAAATTCTAATTTCAGGAGTATAAAATGGCAACTGAATCGATTCAAAATAGTCCTGATACTTTATATCATCTCCGAAAACCTTATCTGAAAACTTTTGCCAAACAGACGGGATTCCATACGCATGCCCAATAATTATTCCATGTAGAGAAGAAGAAATTATTTTTTCGCATTGCAAAAACTCTATAGTTTTAGATTCGATATCATTTGTCATCATATCAATCAACAATACGTCCTGATTGTCTTTAAACCAATGATGTACTAATTTGTAATCATTGTAATGTGGTACGAAGCCAAATTTGTATTTTTTCTCAATTTTTGGATTAAAATATCGCGGTAGCAATAATGCCGGGTCTCCATAAATTTCTGGAACATCATAGCCAAAACCCAACAAATACTGACGTGTCTGTGGACCGCGAACGGCTAAAAAAACAGCGTTTTTAATTTTTGCTTTTTGATCAATAATTCCGCTTCCCCAAACAATACATTTGTGATTTACGTTGGCTAGAATACTTCCTACAGTAACATAAATGGGGATAAACCAATCAAGAATAGAGAACTTCTTTGGCCAGGCAAAAACAACTTTCTTTCCTGAAATTTTTTCAACAAGATATTTCCCTAAAACGTCGCCGTAATTTTCTTTGGACTTACCCTGAATTACTTTTTCATTCCACCAAAAAAGTCTTATTCTATTTGAAAAAAACATTCAGTTAGACTTTTTTATTTTTTAATTTATCTCGTTGAATTTGTTCAATTGGCAATATATCAGAACTCTTAAAAGTTAATGCCTGATAAACAGCCTGAAGATCGCGGGTTAACTTACGTAAACCCATTGGTTCTAATGAAGCCGCGTGATCTGTACCTTTCCAGGTTCTGTCAATTGTATAATGTCTTTCTATGATATTGGCACCTAGAGTATAGGCTGCAATATCAACGGCAATTCCCAAATGATGCCCCGAGAAACCAATATGTTTTACCTTATCTCCAAATTTTTGATTCAACAAATTAATATCCAGCAAGCAAACATCCTCAAACGGAACAGGGTAACCTGAGGTACAATTATATAAAACTAGATCTTTATTTCTTCCTTTTTCAGTAAAATACGCTACTAAAATTTCCGTCTCATTTTTAGTAGTCATCCCGGTAGAAATATGAATTTCACCCTGATAATTATCGCATAACCAACCTAACATTTCAAAATTGTTGTTACAGGCTGAAGGAATCTTAATAAATTCGGGATTTAATGACGAGATCTCTTTTGCAGAAGTTGTATCCCAAACTGATGTTGAATATACAATTCCAATTTCCTCACAATATTCTTTAAGTTCACGGTGCTGCTCTACATCAAACTCTAAATATTCTCTATGCTCACCATAAGTGTTTCCATATGAATTTGAAGCGTTCGGATGTGGAGCATAGTACTGCTCTTCTGTTAAAAGTTCTTTATTGTTACGTTTCTGAAATTTAACTGCATCTGCATTTCCAAAGATTTTAGCAATTTTAATTAATTCTTTGGCAATGGCCATTTCGCCTTTATGATTACATCCAATTTCAGCAATCACATAAGGTTTTTTATAATCTTTCATAACGTTTATTATATTTTAATAAAATTTCACAAGTTTCTCTAATTGCACCATCTCCTGAAGCATTTGTCAATATATAATCTGCATTTGCTTTGACTACTTCTGTTGCATCAGCTGGTGTAAACGACCATCCAACACTACAAATATTTGCTAAATCATTTACATCATCGCCCACGTATGCAACGGCACCAAAACTACTATTTCTATCTAAAAGAAACTGAGTTAAAAACGAAAACTTATCCTTAACCCCCAAAAAAGTATGTTTTATTTGCAATTTCTTCATTCGCTGTGCTACTAACTCAGAATTTTCTGAAGTCATTACGATTACCTCAACCTGATTTTGTCTGATTATTTCTAATCCCATTCCATCACGCATATCAAATTTTTTGGCCAATTCGCCCTCGGCATCATAATAAACGCATCCGTCTGTAAAAACACCGTCAACATCCAATACTAAATATTCAATTCGTTGGTGTACTTTCTTCTTTTTCTGACGATCTGCTAGTAAACCTTCGACAATTTCCCAATCAGACAAACTATCAATTTCTACAAGTGATTCTTCAGGCATCCTTACTAAACCAATTGAACCGCTAACTCTATTTTGAGAAGACAAAAACGCTTCTTTTGTTGTTGTATAAACAGCGCCATTTTCGATCAATAAGCCTTCGAAATCCTGGCGTCTTGGTCTCTTAAAAACGTCATAATTTTGTGGAGTTCCGTCAGAATTCCAAATAAAACGATGCGTATTGACAACAGTCAATGCAGAAGCTTTTTTGTTTACAATAATTTCATTTAACGCTGCATTGATATCTTGTGCTGTTGTCATGGGCGAAGTTGCCTGTAATAAACATAAAATATCAAAATCATTTTGAACACTTTCTGCAAATTCCAACAAAACGCTTTCTGTAGATGCCGTATCAGAAGCATTTTTATCATTTCGTAAAAGTGCTTTTACTTTTGGAGACCAAAAATATTCCTTGTTTACATAATTGATTATGTCTTCATCATCTGTAAAAATGTATACTTCATCTAATTCTGAAAAAATAGCGGCAGTAAGAGCCCAGGAAAAAAGCGGACGCCCAAGCATTTTCTTTTTATTTTTCCCCGGAATCCCTTTTGAGTTTTTACGTAGTGGAATTATTGCTGTTTTTTTCATATATAACATTTTAAATGCACCCAAAAATAACTTTTAAACTTAAAAAACGATGTATTATACTAATTAAAATTATGCTCATCAGGCACATAACTATCAGAATAAAAAAAACCTCTTACCCTCCAGCGTCAAAGCACCTAATTATAAATGAATTATGAAACAAGTATATAACAAAAAGGTTATACTAAGAGAACAAAGCTAGCCTGAAATATAAGAGCCAAACTTATTCATATTAATAATTTTTATTATAATTGTTGAGATACCTAAACATAACAAAACTGTAATTGGAGTACCTATTAATGGAGAAATCAACGAAGCATTTATCGCAAAACTATCTAATATCCATAAAACCAAAACATGAATTAAATAAATGCCATAACTAAAATGACTTATCTGCCCTATAACTAAATTGCTTTTTCGATTAAAAAAATCAGACAATCTAAAAAAAATGAAGATGCCAATCGAAGCGAGAAGTACATTAAAACTAAAAAAATCATATAATGAGCTGTCGGTTTTTCCTTTTGAAAGTGAAAGCCAATAGGTACCCAAAAAAGTAATAAGAGAACCAGAAATAAAAAGCAGTAAAGCTATTATTTTCCACTTTTTTGTATTCTTAAATTCAATAACAGACAAATAATAACCTAATACTAAATAACCAACATATCCTGAAAAATAAAGCAACTCTATTGGTGGTTTGTAATTTTCCATTCCCAGGTTTTTAAATGAAAGAGTTACAAACCACAACAATAAAAAATAATGAATTTCATTTTTCTTTGCCCTCATAATCCAGGAATTAAGTATTGGGATAATCAGTATTAATCCTAAAAGCATGTAAACATACCACAAATGGTAAGCGCTGCCAAAATAAACAGATCTGATCAGTTTTTTAATTATATCAAAAAAATGCATTTTTTGATAATCGCTGGTTTTTATAAAAATTGAATATAAGACATAACAAATACTCCAGAATAAAAAAGGCAAGAGAATACGAACAAAGCGCTTTTTGAAAAAAATAACAATCTGATACTCTTTATTGAGCAATAAAGCTCCTGAAATCATTACAAACACAGGCACACAAAATCGAGACACAGCATCATAAAAATTAGCATAATTCCAAAATGCAGTTGGCAATAAACCAAATTTGGTAACCAAAGGTGAGGCTGTATGTACAAAAATAACTGCAAGGACAGCAAGTACACGCAGGTTTGAAATCCACAAAAAGTTTTCTTTAGTATTCAAAATTCAATTTTTAATTAACATATTTTCCACAATTAAATTATGCTAAAGGATTATAAACTTCTAACTTGGTGTTAAACATACTATTTTCTCCCATGCTTTCAATAAGATTAGAAAAATCCAATTCAAAATTTGATTCATTTTGATCCAGAAAAAATACTTTTTTATTATCGATGTATAAATTAAACATTTCTTTACCCATATTATGAATTAATAATGACGGGATTCCCATTAAATAAGCTTCAATTAAACAACCAGAATAATTTGTAACATGCAAAAAAGAACTGGCAAGAGATTCTGGCAAAGGAGTTTGAAATGCATCCTGAGTCACGGCTTTATCACCAATATTATGCAGCATCAAAAAATCATTTAATGATTGCAAGCTTATGTTACTTCTTGGATGCAATCTAAAAATCCATTTCAAATTCGATTTTTTTATTAATGAAATAATTTTAGGAGTAATCATATCCTCAATCGAAAATGGAGTAGTTTGTAAGCTATAAAAAATTTGTTTTTGATCACTTTTCTCTATATTCTTATATTTGTTCAAATAATATGAAACAAAAGGTTGTCCCACCAGTCTTGACTTAACTTTGTTTGTCTTAGAAGCCCATTTTTCGATATTGCTTTTTGATCTTGAATCCCAATTCCAAAATTCAACTGGCATTATATTGAAACCTTCTTTTGGAACTTTTGTCCAGCTGGTATAAGCCATATGAATGTTAGTTTGTGGCCCGTGCTGAAAATCTATGGTCGTAATTTTTAAATCGTTACCAACCAATAGGGCGGCTGTCAAATCATCCAAACCATAATATCCAAGAAAAACTATTTTAGATGGTTTTACTTTTTTATAAAATAATCTATAAAATGTTTTAAGTGATTTAATTTTATTAGACCAATTAATTAAGTCTTTCTGTGAAATCTTCACTTTTTTCAATTCAAAAAAATGTAATGACAACCAGAGATAAAAGTCATCATACCCTTCTAAATCAATTGTGTTTTTATTTTTTGTAAAAACAGAAAACACTTTAGAGAATAAAGTATAATCATTCAAATATTTTTTTAATTCTATTATAGCACCAGGATTGTACATCTTGTTATAGGTTTTTTGATACTCGACCATATAAACCTCATCTTCCAATTTATGATGTTCAATCATTGAATCATAAAATCTATTAAAATAAACACCCTCATTTACAACTCTATGAATATGTGAACCAAAAAATAAAATCTTTTTATTTTTCAACATTAAAAAAAACGAAATTAATCTCACGAAAGCGCCTGTTATTTTTATAATCATTAAAAAATAACGCAGTAAAAAATTGGCCTTTTCTTTCTCTGTCTTTTTATTTGTTTCGGTTGACGAATCTGATTTATTCATTTGAACTAAGAAATCTATATAGATCTTAATTCTAACATAAGGCCAAATATCAATTCCATTTATATTCCATAAATCTACAGGCCACTTTTGCTCAATATCAATAATCAATTGTTTAATATCTTCTTGAGTCGAAATACTTTTTTTCACTTATACTAATCTTTAATTTCTATTGGCACATCACCTAAACTATTATAACTATCCAGTACTTTTTCTTTTAAATATTCAAATTCTAATTCTTCCTGAAGTTTTTTTAAATCCTGATTTGTTTTAGGCACATGCACGATTGCATCCAAAATGTTTGATTTAATTTCAGAAACATCTTCGCAATTTTCAATTAGCAAACCATTAACACCATGATTAATAATCTCTGTCGTAGCGCCACCCGGATTTGACTGGATAGGATAAACATCCATGCAGATAGCTTCTAATAAAGTATTAGGAATTCCATCTGAGTTACTATTACCAATGTAAATTTTAGACCGCCCCATAAGTTGAATAACTTCCTGATGTGTCATTTTTCCTTCTATTTGAAAATTGGGCCAATCTTTTAATGTCGATTTTTTTGCATAATCTAAGGTTTCCTTGTCAGAACCAAAAACAACCATCGTATAATTTGACAATTCTTTTTCCAGCAATTCTATTGCTTTTAAAACCGAAATAGCTCTTCCTGATCTTCCTTGAAAACCTTTAATTAAAATAATTTTTCGTTGTTTTTCGGGTAATTTAAATTGTTTCATAAAGGCCAGGTCAAATCCGCCTCCACCAGGAAAAACACCAAGAAAATCGCCTGTAAAGCCATATTTCTTTGCTATCTCATAATCTCTCTTGCAATCTGTAAACAAGTAATCTACTCTGGGCAAAACCCGTTTTATATCTTTTAAATATTTTGAATCATTTTGAAAATAAAACAAATCGCTGCCCCAGGAAGAATAAATCCATTTTTGATTTGAATATTTTTCCATAACCGAGATTATGGGAGTACATGATAAATATAACGCAAAACTATGTACCACATCCGGCTTTATTTCGTTCAAATATTCTTCAAAAACTTTAGCGGTTTCCCTTTCGTTTATTTTTTGAATTTTATAATTTATTTCAGGAAATTTACTTTTTAAAAATATTCGGCCCGGATAATTCCATTTTAGTTTCCAGTTCGTTTTTTGTGAGACCCAATTTAATCTTTCAACTTTGTTACTCATTCCGGTAATGTCAAACCAATACACCTCATACCCTGAATCTTGAAGCTGACTAGTCCACCTAAAAAAATGAAGTGATGAAATCGAAACCATTAGGATTTTCATTACTTAAAACAAATTTTAAGGTGAATTAAGCCTTCATTTTGATTAAATGAATATTGGTAGGGTAAATTTCTGTAATGCAAAACAATTTCCTGGAGAATCATATCGTTTACATTTTTTATAGATAAAAATTTAAGATATTTTTTTCCCAAAATTCTTTTTACTGATTGCTTTATTTTATTGTTGTTGGATACATCTTTAATAATTACAGAAACGACTTTATCTTCAAAATTATTTAATTGCGCTAATAACGCGTTCACATTAGATATTTCTGGCTCAATCTCTATTGTAGTACAGTCAGTAGTATTCGATAATTTGGCATACTCCTTTTTTTCAGGCAAAACACCCCATTCCTGATCTATGTTTGCCTTTATTTGTTTACTCGTTTGTGAAATAAGAATATAGGAGTGATTAATTCTTTCTAATTTAAAATGATAAGGATCTGTACTTAAATTAGTTCGATATGTTTTTGGATGCCATTGATGCTTAAGAAGAATCTCTTTTTTGTAAAATTCAATTTCAACTCCAAGATTTTCTAATCGAACATGAACATCTGTGTCTTCTGCACCCCAGCCGTGATAAAATTCATTGTATCCATTAATTTCTTTTAATAGTTGAGTTGGATACAATGTCATTCCGGTAGCCTCTTTTTTTGAAGTAAAGCTAATAGTCGCATTATCAAAATTTTTCTGGAGTGCTGTTTCTTTTTCGCCTAAAAAGCCAACTTGAAAATAGGTGACTCTGGATTCATTTTTAAGTTCGTGAAGTCTGCTGATAAAATCAGAGTGAAAAAGCATGTCAATATCTCCAACAAAAAAATAAGCGGTTTTACATTGTTGCAAAATAATATTTATAGCCCTGCATTTATTCCATAATTGTCCGGAAACAGGGCAATTCAAATACTTAATTTTAGGATATTCTAAAAGGAGCTTTTCTAAATGAGGCACATAAGTTTCATTTGAACCATAATCAACAAAGAACAATTCAAACTCATTATTGGTTTGCATTGCTAAAGAGTCCAGACAGTTTTTTATAGTCTGTAAATCACGATTACGATTGGTTAAAACAATTGTTATCATTAGATATTTTTATAAATTGGCTGCAAATAATTTTGCTTATAATAACTTTTCATAAAAAATCAGCTACTATCGTTGAACTTTTATTCCCGTAACAATAATAATTACGAAGAATAATATTTTATTTAAAGAATTTTATAGCGATGTGAAACAAAGTGTTAGTTCTTGAATTTTATCTTTTCTCTTGTTTAACCATGCATGTAAAAAAAATTTATTGTTTTGCGATCATACTCATAAAAATATGTCAACAATTGGAACATTTTTAACCTTCTTATAGAATGCCATATAATAATTATCTCATTTTTTACAACTATTTAGAAAGACATCTTCTAGTCTTAAACCTTTTTAGGTTATTTCATACCCCTAAGCCACAATAAAATTCTTCATTTAATTAAATAGTAAATCAATACTACTATTTTTATGAGTTATAGACTAACTCATAACTTTTTTTTTCTAAGCGAATTACTTATTTTTAATTTTACTATCAGAGATAAGAATTCAAATTTCATTTTTTTTAAATACTCTTTAGGTAAATTAAAAGTCATTTTCTTAATAAAATTTAATGCTATTTTAAAAATCGATGGATATTTTAATTTATGCAATTGATAATGTGCTATTGTTTCAATTTCCCATCTTTTTAGTTTTTCTTTATCATTTCTATTAGCAAAATAAAAAAAAGTTTCATTTATATCGAGAATTTTAAAACCAGCTTTTAATACTCGATCAGACCATTCCTTATCTTCACTTGCTATCAGCTTTTCATCAAATGGATAAGTTTCCCAAACCTTTTTATTTACTATTGCACAAGCAGCCATCAAACCAAAATTCAAACCATCTTTAACCAAGAAATCATTATTCAATGCTCTTTTATAATTTTCGATAGAATTAATAAATCTTGCACCAGCCGATTTTTCCTCTTTATTGACTGCTATAATTGTATTTTTGAAAAAAGACATTCCTATTGGGACAGCATGTGAACTTAAAAGTAAAATGAGATCATTTTTGGCATTTTTAATACCTAAATTAATTGCTTTTCCATATGTAAAATTTTCAATGGTTATAATCTTGCATTTAAATTTTTCCGCTACAAGTATACTTTCATCTGTGGATTTATTATCTACTACAATTATCTCATCAATATCATCGATGTATATTTTTTGCAAAATATTCAAAATGGATTCTAAAGCAATTGCTTCATTTTTATTCCTTATAACAACTGAAATCATTAATTTTTGATTGAATAAATTATTGCGTTAGTGCATTTTTTTAGAAACTTAAAATTTATTTTTTTATTAAAATTTATTTTTTTTAGAGCCTTTAAATAATTTCGCTTTCGAATTAACTGAAAAATATCATAATCGATCCACGAACCTTCCCATAAATGAATTGCGATTGTATTATCGACTGCATGTTTTAAAAAGGCTTTTTGAAAAGACTTGTTAACATCAAAAGGTAATGGATAGAAATATTCAGCTGGATAAACACATAATCCCTTCATTTCTATAAACGAATCAAAGGTTGTATTAAAAGTATTGGTATATGCTTCAAAAACTCTTGTCAAAACTCTAGGGATTGCCAATTTCAATTGCCACTCCTGCGGTCTTTGATCGTCATAGTATTTTAGGCATTCTTTTATAAAGTCGTTTTTTTTAATTCCTCCAAAAATGCTCGCGTTGATTAATTTTTTGTCTTGAGCACCAATAAAAAAACTTTGATTTAATAAGGCATCGAAATCTTTCACCAAGAACATATCTGTGTCCAAATAAATTCCACCGAAATCGTACACCGCTTTTAATCTCACATAATCAGCTACAAAAGCAAATTTTTTCTTATTATATGCAAATTGAATAAAAGGATGATCAAGATCTGAATTCTTTTCATCCCATAACATAAATTGATAATCTGGTAAATGTTTTTTCCATGACGCAAAACAAATTTCCTGAATATTAGAATAATCGGCGTTGCCGAACCAACAATAATGGATTATTTTAGGAATCTGATTCATATTTTTTCTTTAGAAAATTCTTGAATTTAGTAGATTGAATATTAAATTTTCGACACAAAAAAAATGCGAGTTTAATTTTCAAAAAATTAATCTTGTCTTCCTTTAATCTAAAAAGAAATTGATTTTCTAAGTTTCTCAGATTAACAAAATCTTTAAATTTAAGATGACGAAACCATAATGCAATAATTCTATTATAAAATAATGTTATGAGCATCTCATTTTTTTGCTCTCTCACTCTACTATAATTGCTTATATAAATATATCCCGTGCATTTTTGATTTTCGATAATATATTCTTTATCTTTTGAAGTCTTTCTCTCTGAATGATTTCGATGAAAAAATTGGAAACTATCTATAATACGAACTTTATTATTATCAATTTTATAAAAAAGTCTTGAAAAAAACTCTGTTTCTTGGCCCCGAACTATCCAATCTTCAAATAACTTTCTATTGATTAAAAATTCCCTTCTTATCATTACGCAATTCGTTATAATCTGTAATTCCCATAATAAGAAATCTACAAATAAATTACCGCTGGATTTGAATTTCATTTCTTTAAGAATGTTTAATTGAGAATCGCAAAAATATCCTGGTGCAATCACAATATCAATATTTTCATTAAAAGAAGAAAGTTTTGTAAACAAAAAATCTTTTTCCATTGTATCATCATCATCAAACCAGTTAATAAATTCTCCTTTACTTACCTCAAATCCATAATTCCGCGCAGCATTTCCCCCTTTTAAAAGATGTTTCGGTCGATCATAAAACTGAAATCGATTGTCTTGTTTGATATACTCCTTAACAATTTTTTCTGTGTTATCAAGAGAACCATCATTAACAATGATACATTCCCAGTTTGTGTATGTTTGACTAATAACACTATTAAGTGTTTCACTTATCAAGTGAGCACGATTATAAGTAGGTATAATTATAGAAATTAAAGGAGTCATTTTTTATAAAAATGATTTCTGAGGAATTTTACTGATCATTTTACTCTTGGCAATTTGGTTTTTATCTATTGAATTTAAAATTCGAAGTTTCAAATATGCATTAGAACTATCTTTTAATCTAAATAATAAACCTGATTTAATGATTTGAAAATAACAATGAAAATATTCACGTTTAAATGAGAAATCATAAAAAACATTAGAAGCTTTTAAAAGTATTCTACGTTGATATGCAATTTTTATATCATCGAAATAATGATTTTTATTTCTATCTTCCCGATCATGATAAATTTTAGCAACAGGGAGAATTCCTATAGATAACTTATGAAATCTAGCCCTCTGACAATAATTATCATCTTCTCCATAATGAAAAAAAACAGGACTAAACCCGCCCACTTTTTCAATGCAATCTCGAGAAATTAGCCATGCGGCTGCATTGACAAATTCCGTTTTATATATTTTATCGTCTGTTATATTTAAAAAAATATCTGAAAATAATTTTTTACATTTGGGTGGGCTTGCAAAAGAGGAAAAATTATAATCTAATGCATCTCCTTTTCCATTTAGGTGCATCGGACTTAATATTCCAAATTGCTTTTGCTTTTGATGAGCAATAATCAACTTTTCAATAGTATCTTGTTCGATCCAGGCATCCTGATTTAACAAAAAAAAGTAATCCGCACCATCATTATAAGCTTTTTTTATTCCAATATTATTTGCTTGTCCAAAACCTAAATTTTTATCCAATTCTAACAAGGTGACTTCTGGATATAATTCTTTTATTATTGTTGTCGCATTATCAGAAGATTTATTATCAATTACTATTGTCTGTAGTTCAAGGGTACTTTTTCTCAAACTCGAAAAACATTTTTCAATCCACTTTTCCGGATTAAAAGTAACTATAATTACCGCTATCTTCATTAACTCTTAATTTTCATAATAGACTTGATTTTGCGATTTACTCTGGCAAGAAAAGAATACTTTTTATAAAGTCTTTTTTGCACTTCAGGGTTTAATAGTGAATAATATTTTTTATATAATAATTTATCATAAATATCATAATCTTTTATATCATCTCTTCGATTAACATTTGTTGCCTGGTCCTGATGAATTCTAAACTTTACAAGTGGCTCATTGATAATGACAATTTTGTTGTTTTTTAATACTCTATACCAAAATTCATAATCTAAAACTTGTTTCAGATCAGTTCTAAAGTAACCAATTTTTTTAACAATTGACTTTTTAAACATTACAGTACTTGGTTCACCTATTTTATTTAGCGGTGACAAAGTGAATTGCTTACTTCTAAATAACTGATTATCTAAGATTAAAATCTCATTTTCAGATTGAGAAATTGTTTCTTGCAAATCGCCATACTTGCTAATCCATTGCTTTATAGTTTCATTTTGTGAATTTTCATCAATTATAAAGCTTCTTTTTGAGGCAACAAGTCCTATTTGTGGGAATTTATTATAAGCATTCACCATTTCTTCGATGCAATTATATTCTAAAACATCATCTTGAAAAAGAAATTTTATATATTCACCATTAGCAAGTTTGATACAATTATTCCAATTACTTCCTATTCCTTTTTTACTATTATTATAAATGTAAACAGGAATATTGACTTCGCTTTTAAAATTATGAATGAGTAATAATGTATCGTCACTAGAAGTATCATCACTAAAAATAACTTCAACATTAGAATAGGTCTGTTTTTTAATACTCTCTAAAGACTCTTGTAGATATTTAGCTCCATTATAAGTTGGAATGCAAATAGATACTAGTGGCTTGTTATTAATCACCATTTGCTATTTATTTAATTATTTCCCTAAGTTATACTTCAAAGTATCTTTTTTTATGATAATACTTCTTTAGTTATTTCTAAATAACTTTTTTTCCATTTTTGACAAGGTTCTAAATGATTGCCTTCAGCCCATTCATTCCATGCATTAATGAATAGAAAATTTTCAGGAACAGATTCCCAAGAATAATTTTCCTTTATATGTTGTAACCAAATTTTATATTTTTCAGGTGTTGAATCGTGTAATATGAAATTATTATTTTTTCGTCTTGCCGAATTGTCCCACATCGGAGTTATCCCTGGATACACATCTTTTAAAAAAAGCTTATTCATCTGATTCTGCGCAAAATCCAAATAATCAACGTAATAATTCATATTTCCTTTTATCCTAAATATATTTTTTATTTTTCTTGTAATTTTTTTTTGAAAAGTTGTAGGGTAAATTTTTGCAGTAGCATTATGTAAAGAATTTGGCTGAAAATCAAAAGCAAAATCAAAACCTTTATCTGCTGGATCAAATTGATATTCTTTATTTTGAGCAAAGCCTATATATAAATCTGGAAAACCAAATTCCTTAACTATTTTTCGCCAAATTTCAATTGTTTTTTGCATATTTGGAAAAAGATTTGGTCTATAAACAATAAATACAGGCTTACCTTCAACCTTTATATATCTATCATCTTTAAAATAAGAAATTAAGTGCTGAATATGATTTGCATCATCATCAAAACTATAATCTTGTTTACGTAATACTTCTTTATCTAAACCATCCCAAGCTCTTGTCCAATTTTCATTTGCCCAGCACATCATGAAAGGTAAATCTTCTTTAGGATTATTAAGCTTTCTATCTAATGGTTCGTTTAAAAGTCTTTTTCCATTAAACCAATAATGATAGTAACAAAAACCGTAAATTCCATACATCTTAGCAAGTTCTTCCTGCGCTAATCTTGTTTCCTCTAAACGTAAATCATAAAACCCTAAATCAGCAGGTAAATGAGGTTGATAATGTCCTTCGAATCTTGGATGAGCTTTCGTCACATTAGTCCATTCGGTAAAACCTTTACCCCACCATTCATCATTTTCGGGAATCGGATGAAATTGAGGAAGGTATATTGCAATAGGTTTTATTTTTTCCACAACTTTCTTAATATATTTATTTTTCTTACAAAAAAGTGACCTAATTTATAAGATTCTGAGTTTAAAACTTCTTGATATTTTTTTGAATCAATGAGTTTTTGTTTATTCATTTCATTTTTAACTGCCTTAACACCGTTAAAAATTGAGGTTCCAATTTCTAAATAAAGCTCCGAATCAACATTAGAACATAATGCTAAATTAAAGTAAGGTTTGTTATAAAACTGATCATAAAATAATTCATTATAAATAGTTGTGTAATCTCCGTCAAAAAAACTAAAATCCGATCTCTTATTTTGATCAAATGAATTTATTAAGGAACCTATAACAAAGCGCTGATTAAATAATTTAACATTTTTGAAATTATTATTTAACAATTTTTCAAAATCAAGCAGACTTAATTCTTTTATGTGATAAGGGTTGTTAGGATCTCTCTCAGAATAAATACTTTTTTCTGGAGATGAAATAAGGATTATACCATCTGGTTTAAGCACCCTAGAAACTTCCTTCATCATCAAATCGTGCTTATCATGATGTTCAATTGTCTCAAAAGAGATTACCACATCAACAGAACTATCTGGTAATGGTATTTCATCTGTAGAGCCAACGGTAAACTCAATATTTGTTGACGATGCATATTTAACTTTCGCATGGTTTATAGATTTCTCATCAATATCAACTCCATAAACTTTGACTGCATTTTTACTTAAAAGGAAACTACCATATCCTTCGCCAGAAGCTATATCTAAAACGATCTTATCTTTAGTCATTTTTTGAGCTAAAGCATATCGATGTAGATGCTCAATAACCCCGTGAATTGAATCAACGCTTGTCGTTAATCGTTCACCTGTAAACTCCAAATCTTTCATACTTAAATTTTATAAACTCTTAACATTATCCCACTCCAAAATTGGACGAATAACTCCAGGAAATTTTCCTTTGTAATAACTTCCCCTAGCAGATTTATTTGTAAAATCATCAATTATATTAAAAGAGAATTTATTTATTTCATGAAAATGAACCCTGAAAATCCCCCTATAAGACATTGCAGCAATACCACAAAAATGAAATCCTTCTGAAAGGAAATTATTAGGAAACCAAACAATTGTTTGATAAATTCCTACTTTATAATTAATATTATTATTTCTTTGATGCGAACTTAAAATATGAATTTCCTCGTTATTAAAAAGATTCAATCCTAATACCAAATCATCCGTTTCATTTAAAATTTCAAATTTTATTCGAATTCCAATCCTCTCTGTAATAAAATAATCCAATTTAGATTCAAGTTTATCATTTAAAACTTCTGTCTCCAATAATCTAATGGCTTCACTAGATGGAGCATCTTCAATAGAGTATTTTTTAACAGAATTTAGATTCATATTTAGACTTAAATACTCTGATATAGCTTCAACTACATTCCCTTCATAAACAACTTTTCCATGTTCTAAAACAATTCCTTTAGTACAAAGACTTTTAACCGCAGCCATATTATGACTCACAAACAAAACAGTCCTTCCTCCTTGTCGTGAAATATCCTGCATTTTCCCAATAGCTTTTTTCTGAAATTCAGCATCACCAACAGCTAATACCTCATCAATAACCAAAATTTCAGGTTCTAAAAAAGCGGCTACTGCAAATGCCAAACGAACGGTCATTCCAGAACTATATCTTTTTACTGGTGTATCAATGTAGCGCTCACAGCCAGAGAAGTCAATAATTTCATCAATTTTAGAAATGATTTCTTTTTTGGTCATTCCTAAAATAGCACCATTTAAATAGATGTTTTCCCTCCCTGTCATTTCCCCATGAAAGCCAGTTCCTACCTCCAGTAGTGAAGCAATACGTCCACGCGATTTTATACTGCCAGTTGTTGGAGCGGTCACTTTTGAAAGTATCTTCAGTAGGGTTGATTTTCCTGCACCATTTTTTCCAATTATACCCAAAACTTCACCGCGCTCTACTTCAAAATTGATATCCTGTAAAGCCCATACATATTCTGAAGTTCCTTTTGTAGAACGATCATTAGTATCACCTATTTTTAAATATGGATTTTCTTTTCCACGTATTTCATGCCACCATCTATTAAAATCGTGACTTAATGTACCAGTACCAACTTGTCCTAAACGATATTGTTTAGAAATATTCTCTGCCTTTAAAATGATATCTTTTTTCAATTATGAACTATGAATTGTAGGTTGTAAATTATCTAAAAATAAATTGCGGTCTAAACAGTATCTATAAAACTTTTTTCTGTTTTATTAAAAATCAAAAGTCCTATAAAGAAAACGACTACAGTCACACTCAAAGTGTAACATAATCCTAAAATCGAAATATTACCTACACCTAAAAGCATATAACGTGCTGTTTCGATAACATAAGCCAAAGGATTGTATTCGACGATCCAGCCATATTTAGGCAATTTTTGTTTTATCAATTCCATCGGGTACATAACGGCAGATAAATACATAAGTAATTGTATTCCAAAACCAACTAAATAACTAAAATCACGATACTTTGTCACCATAGAGGAAATGATCATACCTAGCCCAAGTCCTAAAATCCCCATGATAATAACTAAGACAGGGAAAAATAATACCATACTATTTAAGTTTAAATCGGCTCCTCTACAATAATAGATAATATAAAAGACAACAAAAATTAAAAATTGAATTCCAAATTTAATTAAGTTAGAAATTACAACAGATAACGGTGTAATAAATCTTGGGAAATAAACTTTTCCAAATATTCCTGCATTCGATTTAAAGGTATCTGACGTACCATTTAAACAGGAAGTAAAATAATTCCACACCATAATACTTGCCAGATTAAACAAAAATGGAGGAACTGGCCCTGTATCAATTCCGGCAACATTATTGAAAATGATGGTAAAGGTAATAGATGTAAATAAAGGTTGAATTAAGTACCAAAGTGGCCCTAAAACTGTTTGTTTATAAACCGTGATTACATCTCGTTTTACAAATAGAAATAATAGATCTCTGTATCGCCAAACCTCTTTAAGATTTAATGTAAAGAATTTGTTTTTTGGTGTTATTTCAAACAGCCATTCATTGTTATTATCTGTAGTATTCATTTCTGTGTGCTCACAAATTAAGTTGTAAGTTTTGTTATTTTTAATACGCATTCTTCTCTTGTCAAATTAACAAGATTTTTAGTCGGTTAAAAATTCCCAAAAAAGCGAAAAGGCGTTTAAAAAAACACCTTTTACTATTATCCATTTGATTTATATATTAAATCTTTATTTATCTAAAACTTCAAAAGCAGAGTTCATACTTTTAAATTCAGGTACAATTTTTTTCATTTTAGCAACAATATCATCATTGTCATAAAAATCTGCGATACCTATTAGTTCATCAATCTCGGTATGAAGATTTTCATACTCATCCTGAATTTCCTGCGCAATCATAATTTTATTATGATACGTTGGCAACGTTTTAGAAGTATCATTTAATAATTCCTCATATAATTTTTCTCCAGGTCTTAAACCAACTATTTTTATCTTGATTTCTTTCTCCGGAATAAATCCTGCCAATTTGATCATTTTTTTAGCCAGATCAATAATACGTACCGGCTTACCCATATCAAAGATGTAAATTTCACCTCCGTTACCCATAGCACCAGCTTCCAGCACTAGCTGACAAGCTTCGGGAATAGTCATAAAATATCGAATAATATCCTGATGCGTTATCGTAACAGGTCCTCCCTCGGCTATTTGCTTTGTAAATAATGGTACTACAGATCCATTTGATCCTAAAACATTTCCAAAACGCGTTGTAATAAACTTTGTTACACCACTTTCACCATTTTCTTTTTGATTTTTCAGGAATAAAGACTGTACATACTTTTCTGCTATTCGTTTACTCGCTCCCATCACATTGCTTGGATTGACGGCCTTGTCTGTTGAAACCATAACAAACTTTCTAACACGATATTTACAAGATAGGTCAGCTAAGTTTTTAGTTCCCTTAATATTGGTTAAGATTGCCTGTGATGGATTTTCTTCCATCAAAGGAACATGTTTGTATGCAGCAGCATGAAAAACAACATGAGGATTATAATTTTTAAAAACTTTTTCTAAAGCTTTTTTACTTTTCACATCAGCAATTACTGCAACAATTTTTGTTTGCGAATTCATTGCCAATGTCTCCAAACACAAATTATGAAGAGGTGTTTCGGCATGGTCAAGTATTATTACTACTTTCGGATTGAATCCCAAAACTTGCCTAACAATCTCGCTTCCGATAGATCCTGCCGCACCAGTAATAAGAATTGTTTTTTCTTTCAATTGCTTAGAAATAGACTTACTATCCAAAACAATTGGTTTTCTTTCTAGTAAATCTTCAATTTGAATATTTTTTACTTTTTGAGAAATCTCTTTTTGATTTTCCCAGTCCGATATCAATGGAACTGTATATACTCTGTAATTAAATTCCAAACATTGATCAACTATAATTAATTGTTCTTCTTTAGATAAACTTTTATCTGCGATAATTACTCCTTCAGCAGCTACAGAGCGCATTAAAGCGGGTAGCTTCTTTCTTAAAATCAAAATAGGTAAATCTAGCATTCGCTTAGATGCATTTTGATTGTTTTTATCCACAAAACCAACAATTTTAAATCTTGAAGGCGTTTCAAATTTCAAAGCATTTGCTACTGAAATAGCATTTGCGTCTGTTCCGTAGATTACGGTTCTTATTAGCTTAGAGTTGGTTTTTTCTGAAAAATATAATTCAAAAGTTTGTTTTACTATAACACGATATAAAAACAATCCACAGAAGGATAAAACCAGGTTAATGAAAAGAGCTGTATTTAAAAATGCTTTATGTCCTGTATATAATTCAAAAACTAAATTGAAAAATAAAAAGAACACCAAAACCGACATTTGAGAGAATAAAAGTTTTATTGCATCTATATAGGATGAGTGCCTAATAATACCTGAATAAGTCCTAAATAACCAAAAGAAAAATATATTCACAGCAATTAGACTTGCTACAAAATAAAAGTCGTAAGAAGTAATAATATAACCTAAAGCTGTTCCTTCAAACAGCATATAGGTAAACGTAAAAGAAAAAGCCAACACCAATACATCAATACCAATAATAATCCACCTAGGCAAATAACTAAGATTGTTAATCTGCGCTCTTAGATTCCTTGGAGAGAATGAATTATGCAATAAATCGGCTATTTTGGTCTGCTTATCTGTATTCAATTTGATTAGGTTTGATTCTGTAAATCTTGTATGTATTACAAAAATACAAATTAAAGGCTTTAATTACATATATAATGTGTGTAATTTAAATTTTACCCCCTTTTTTCTTCTGCTTCAAAAATTCAATTAGGTATGCTCCGTAACCCGATTTCACTAATGGCAGAGCTAATTCTTCTAATTGTAGATCATTTATAAATCCCTGCCTCCATGCAATTTCTTCAATACAGCCCACTTTTAATCCTTGTCTTTCTTCTAAAACCTGAACAAATTGCCCTGCCTGCATCAAGCTGTTAAACGTCCCTGTATCTAGCCAGGCTGTACCTCGACTCAAAATACCCACTTTTAAAGCTTCTCTTTCTAAGTATACTTTATTAACATCTGTAATTTCATATTCGCCACGAGCACTAGGCTTAATATTCTTTGCAATTTCTACTACAGAATTATCATAAAAATAAAGTCCTGGCACTGCGTAGCTGGATTTTGGTTCTGCTGGTTTTTCTTCAATTGAAATTGCTTTAAAATTTTCATCAAACTCTACGACTCCATAACGTTCAGGATCAGAAACGTGATAAGCAAAGACGACACCACCATTTGGTTTTGTATTCGATTTTAATAGTTCTTGCATATTAGATCCAAAGAATATATTATCGCCTAAAATCAAAGCTACATCATCAGACCCAATAAACTCTTCCCCTATTACAAAAGCCTGTGCCAATCCATTTGGAATTGCCTGCTCAGCATAACTAAATTTACAACCTAAACTAGATCCGTCTCCTAATAGCTTCTTAAAATTTGGTAAGTCATGAGGGGTAGAAATAATCAATATTTCATTAATTCCCGACATCATTAATGTTGACAATGGGTAATAAATCATTGGTTTATCGTAAACCGGCATCATTTGCTTGCTCATGGCAAGTGTTAAAGGATGTAAACGTGTGCCAGAGCCTCCAGCTAAAATTATTCCTTTCATAAACCTATTATCTTAAACGATTATATAAATATTTTTTTTAAACTTTCCTTGAAATCAGGCACTTTTACGGAATAAATTTTCTTGATTTTAGTCTTATCCAGTAGTGAAAATTCAGGACGTCTTGCAGGAGTTGGATAAGCAGCTGATGGAATACCAGTAATAGTACAGTCATATCCTCCCAATTCTTTTATACTCAATGCAAAATCATACCAACTTATTTCTCCTTCATTTGAATAATTAAATATTCCAGGAGTCCAATTTTCAGATTCAAGAATGATTATCATTGCCTGAGCTAAGTCCGCCGCATAGGTGGGAGAACCAACTTGATCATTTACTACACTAATTGCGTCTCTTTCCTGCATTAATCGTTGCATTGTTTTGACAAAATTATTACCAAACTTGCTATATACCCAAGAAGTCCTTAGAATTACGGAATCTGGGTTTTCTTTCAAACATACAATTTCACCTGCGAGCTTACTTTCCCCGTATACATTTATAGGTTTTGTTTCTGCTAACTCATCTAAAGCAATTGAAGAAGTTCCGTCAAAAACATAATCAGTAGAAATATGAATTAATTTCGCTTTATTTTCTAAGGCATATTTTGCAATCACTTCTACAGCTAAACTATTCACTGTAAAGGCAGTTTCTTTTTCAGTTTCTGCTTTATCAACTGCAGTATAAGCTCCGCAATTTAAGATTATATCAGGTTGAATTTCGTTTAGTTGCTTTTTAAGCAACTCTAAATTATCTAAAGAAGTCTCTTTTCGATCAGCAAATACCCAGTCATATTTTGGATATCCTTTTGCTAAAACTGCTAACTCCGATCCTAATTGTCCATTAGCACCTGTAACAAGAATTTTTTCCATTAAAATAAACTATTACAATTATCTATAAATGGAAGTACCTGGTCTTTTTCAGACACAATTGCTTCTTCTAAATTCATTCCCCAATCAATATTTAAGTACGGATCATCAAATTTAATTCCTCCCTCAGACGCTTTATTGTAAAATTGATCGCACTTATACATTACTGATGCCGTTTCGCTTATAACTGAGAACCCATGTGCAAAACCTTGAGGAACTAATAATTGTTTCTTATTTTCACCGGATAATAATATACTGAATGACTTTCCGTAGGTAGGTGAATCTTTTCTTAAATCTACAGCAACATCAATAATTTCACCTTGTAGTACTCGTACTAATTTAGTTTGTGCAAAAGGTGGGTTTTGATAATGCAAACCTCGCAAAGTACCTTTTTTTGAATACGATTGATTATCCTGAACAAAATCTATTTCAATTCCTAAATCTTGAAATTTAGTCTTACTGTAAGATTCGAAAAAATAACCTCTCTCATCTCCAAAGACCGTTGGCTCAACAATAACTAAATCTTTTATAAATGTTTCTTCAATTTTCATTTTATGATATATTCTTGATATTTACTTACAACTTAAAGAAAGTGTTGATCACTCCTTTGATTCTATTTTTATCGTCAGTAGTTAGATTTGTCCCAGATGGCATACATAACCCCTTGTCGAATAATTCTTCAGCAACCTTATTGCCATAATATGGATATTTAAAAAAAATGGGTTGTAAATGCATAGGTTTCCAAAGTGGGCGGCTTTCAATATTTTCTGCTTCAAAAGCTAATCTTAAACTTTCTCTGTTTTTATTATTCTTTTTATCCGGCTTAATCAAAATCGTATTTAACCAATAATTTGAAAAATAATCTCTCTGTCCTGCACCGACTTCAAACAGTTCAACACCACCCCCTATCGTATCAAAAATCCCCTTGTAAAATTGATGAACTTCGTGTTTGCGTTGAATATTATCTTCTATTATTTTCATTTGCCCCATACCAATGCCAGCGCAAATATTACTCATTCTGTAATTATAACCAATTTCGCTATGCTGATAATGAACAGCTTCATCTTTTGATTGAGTAGCATAAAAAACAGCTTTTTCTTTTATCTCTTTAGAATTAGAAATTAATGCCCCTCCACTAGAGGTCGTAATAATTTTGTTTCCATTAAACGATAAAATTCCAAAAGTTCCAAAAGTTCCACATTTTCTTCCTTTGTAATAACTCCCTAAAGCTTCCGCACTATCTTCGATAATTGGAATTTCGTACGCATCTGCGATCGCATGAATTTGTTCCACTTTATAAGGTGTGCCATATAAATGCACCGCAATTATAGCTTTGGGTTTTTTACCCTTTTTTATTCGGTCTCTTATAGCTATTTCTAAATTTTCAGGGCAAATATTCCAGGTTTCAGGTTCGCTATCTACAAAAACAGGAATTGCTCCCTGATACAAAATCGGATTTGCTGATGCTGAAAATGTCATCGTTTGACAAATTACCTCATCACCCGTTTTCACTCCTAACAAAATTAAGGCTAAATGAATTGCAGATGTTCCGGAATTCAATGCTGTAGCAAATTTCTGTTCACTTAAATAGTTTTGAAGTTCTCTTTCAAAATTATCAACATTTGGTCCCCCGGAAGTAATCCAATTTGTATTAATTGCTTCCTGAATATATTCTTGTTCAAAACCACTTGCTTGTGCTACCGATAAATATATTCTTGAATTATCCATTTAAAACCCAATAATCTGAGGGAAAACGTACGTCATCTTCTTTCACATTTGTTAATGGCAAAGTGGAAAATGACATTAATTTCGAATTACTTTCAAGTGTTTCGATTGCATTTGCATAACCTGCTGGAATATGAACTACTTTACTATCTGATGAAGATACATAAACTGTTTCAATATGTAAATTTCTGGAAGGATTTTCCCAATTATCAATTTCTACAAAGTGAATTTTAAAAGATCCACTTAAACAATAAAAATTTTTAGCATCTAATTTGTGTCCCTGCCAGGCACGAATAGGATTTTCATCAGAATTACTAATAATATAAAACCTTTCAATATCTCCAAAACTAAAATCATTTACGTATGAAATAGTTCCCCGATGATCTGAAAAGTTACCGCCCTGAATTATTTTCGGTTTCATGAATTTAATCTTAAATTATTTTCTCTTAAGAGATAAAATTTTAACGAGTACACCAAAAGCAAAGGGAAAATAACTATTACAAATAATAATATTTCATTTACTTTTTGATAGAGAGCAATTACTAAAATTGAAATTACTATCTGTGCCAATGCATAAAAAAGAGACACTAATCTATGCTGCACCTTGTATTCATTACTTAAGATCTGATAAAAATGCAAGCGATGTGCTTCAAAAATATTTTGCTTTAAATACAATCGATGTAAAATTGTACACACAGCATCAACACCATAAACAGCTAAAAACAACAACCAAATAAGTGAATTTGTTATTAAAACAAGCTTTAAAATGAGATAAATAACCCAAAAAGCAATTGCAATACTTCCTACATCCCCAGCAAAACATTTGGCTTTTTTTCTATAGTTAAAAAACAAAAAGACTAAGCTCGCAATCATTCCATATTTTATGAAACTACCATCTATAAAAAGTTGAATTTTAGAATTTATGTATAATAGCGATCCCAATACTACCAAAGTATACAATCCCGTAATTCCATTAATTCCGTCCATAAAATTGTACGCATTTATTAATCCGATTGCTAAAATATAGGCGGCAACAATTCCAAAAACAGGAACAGTATTGAATAACTCCAAATCATAAAAAATCAAAGTGATCGACAGAAAATGAATAGAAATCCTGATCTTATTGGATAAACTCTGAATATCATCCCAAAAACTCACCAAGCTTACTAACGTAATTCCCGTAAAAAAAAAGTAATTATCCTGAAAATGGCGTACGAAATAAAGTAACGCTGCAAACCAAAAAATGATTCCTCCTCCTCTTAACGTAATTTCAGTATGTGAACTTCTCTCGTTGGGTTTGTCGATAATATTAAAACGATCTGCAATTTTAAAATACAGAAGCATTAAAATCATTAAAAGTAATCCCAGTATTGTATATTCCATTATTTTTTTATAAAACTTTTGATTGTTTTTTCTAACCCTTGGCGCGCCGTCAATGGCATCTTATCAATTCCTATTGCCTGCTTTATCTTATAATTTGAAACCTTATAATTTTCAGTTAATTTCTTAACTGTTTCTGAGTTCAGCGGAAACTTCACTAAATCTCCGAGTTTAGCAATGTTATTAATAATAGTTTTCGGAACTGCTACAGACAAGTTTTTTTTATTTGAAACATCTGCAATTATTTTAACTAGCTCATTTGTTGACAAAACTTCATCATCAGCAAAATTATAGACTCCAGAAGGAATTTCTTGATTTTGAAGAATTTCTTTAATCAAAAAGTTAAGATTATCAATACCCAGAAATGATCTTTCATTGTAAAAAGCTGCTAGAGGATAAGGTATTCCTTTTTGAACCACATTGTATAATAAATTTAGATTCCCTTTATTTCCCGGACCATGAATCATACATGGTCTAATAATAAAAACTCTTTTATTATTAGGATTTTTTTTCGAAAGAATATATTCTTCGGCCAGTAGTTTTGATTGACCATAAGGTGTTTTTGGATTTGCTATTACATTTTCAGATAAAACTTCTAAAACTTCATCGGCAGCAGCTTTAACCGAACTCATAAATATAAAAACCGAAGCTTCTGATTCTAAAAAAGAATCAAATAATTGTTTAGTCAGTTCAAAATTAGCTTCAAAATATTCCGATGAATTAGAAACTTTTTTCAAATCATGTGCCTTACCCGACAAATGAATTACGGCATCTCCGTTAATATGAAATTTTTGATCTGGAAAAAAACGAGCAGACATTGGAATTATTTCATAGCTATCTTTCAAGTAACATTTAATATTCCTACCAACAAATCCCGATGAACCTGTAATTACAATTTTATTTTTCAAAATATAAAAAATTATTTTTTTGCACTTCTATAATTACTAATTCGTTTGGAAACATCTTGATTATCTGACTCAATTTGCAAATTTGATAAATCTGATTTATATAAATAAAAACCCATTTTATTTTGTTTATAGGCAGTACCGTTGACTTTTACTGTACCATCCAAAACAAAATCTTTATACTTATTTAAGACTAAACCTTGCAGAGATAATGCATTTCTTGATTTAATGTCATCATGATTTTGAATATCTATGGACACTTTTTTGTTTTTCATTCCTTCTAGGGATTGTAAAACTATCAATATCCCACTCCATTCGTTATTAAATGTAATTGGATTTGAAATAATTATATTATCTAATAAATCATCATTAGTATTCGGTTCTATATCTAATCCACTTTTCGGACTATTACCACAAGTATTAGCAAGCAATGGTGATACTATATTAATATTTACTCCGCATGTTACGGAAATACCATTACGTCTTACATCATTTACTACACTATTTATAATTTCTATTTGTTCACTACAATTTTTGTTTAACTTCCCTATGTAAATTCCGTCTCCCCAAGTTTTACTAACTTGTGGTCCAATTAACAAAATGTTTTTTGAACCTCTGATACTAATTCCAAATCCCCATTGTCCGGCTTTTCCAACATGAGTATATTTATCTCCTTCAATGTTGGCATAGTACACTTTTACATTATCTATTCCATTTAAATTTAAAATTTCATAATTAGTTAAATTATTAGGCTGAATAACCAATTTTGTTTTATTTTGAAATAATAAAACACTATTACTTTTTAATTTTATTCCTTTTGTATTAACTAAAATTGGAAAGTTCGGAAGCTTAACAATATCATTTTTATTAATAGCCTCCTGAATATAAAAAGTATAATCAACCGAACCATTTTTCACAAAGTTCTCAGGTAAATTTGCTTCGGCATCGTAAGCTTTTTTTAAAAAATCCTGATAATCGTTCTCATGCTTTGTGACATTTACTTGCTTATCAAAGAGCTCTTTGTACAAAGGAAGAACTTTGTAAGTTTGAGAAAACATGCCCACGGATTTTAAAATAATTATAAATAAAAAAACTTTTTTCATAAATTTTTATTTAAATTGATTAATTGTATTTGCATTAATCTTTTTCCTGTTTTTGTCATACATCCAACCCCATTTATTAAAATAATTAATGGCAGAATTAACAAAAATTTTAAAAAGCTTTTTGCTTTTATTTGCTCCTGATTCATAGCCATGATAAACATAAACTAATGGAAAATAAACTGTCTTATACTTTTCATTGACTCTTCTGGATATATCCCAGTCTTCAAAATACATAAAAAATCTATCATCATAAAATCCGATTTTTTGAAATATACTAAGCTTAAATAGGGTAAAACAGCCTGATAATATTGGTGCGGTGTAAACTACATCTGGATCAACAAATCTTAGTTCATAATTTTCAATAAAAGAATTATAATAGGATTTTGGCCTTTTAAATTTACGAATAAAAATATCAATTGGGCTTGGTAATAATTTAGGCAAATACTGAATAGTTCCATCTTCATTTAAGATTTTAGGCATTAACATACCAATATCTTTATTCTGAGCCATATATTCTACCATTCTATTTATTATATTGATTTGCGGGTCAATAATAATATCGGGATTAATAACAAAATGATATTCATAAAAGTTTTCTATTGCTTTTTTAAATGCAATATTATGTCCTTTACCAAAGCCTACATTTTCATTATTATGTATATATACTATATTTACATTTTCCTTTTCAAGTACTCTAAGACTATCATCATGTGAGTTATCTACTAAATAGAGCTTAACACTATTTTCAGATAAATAAATACTTTTTATTAAATTCTTTAAAGTGTCAAAATCAGAATGATAAAGCACTATACTTGCAGAAATTTTCATTAGTTATAATCAAATTTTAGTCCAGACCTTTTTTTCAAAATCATACGTTTTAACAACTTTTGCAGGTGATCCCACTGCAATGGAAAACTCTGGAATAGTTTTAGTTACTACCGACATTGCCCCAATAACACTCCCCTTCCCAATGGTAACCCCTGCTAAAATGCAAACAGACTCTCCTATCCAAACATTATCATTTATAATAACAGGTTTTGTTGATAATTTCCGATCATTTGGCTTGACTAGTGGATTATCTTGGTCAATGCCTGTGTAATTTCCGTGGTTCAGATCCGAAATAAATACTCGGCTCGCAATCAAAACATCATCTCCAATAACAACTTTTTCACCTGCAGCTATATGCACATAATCATTTAATTCAACATTTTTTCCAATAACTAAACAATCATGATTATTGTAATCTGTCGGAAATGCTTCAAGCCTGCAGCCAAATCCCGTGGTGAAATTTTCACCAATCTTAATAAATCTCTTATTTCTTATATCAAAAGGTAATCTTATTAATCTTGCTTTCGAAAAAAAAATTTTAGTATAAACAAGTGATACGAGTAATCTAGCAGAACCTAATAGTCCATATCTTTTTATCAATTCCATAATTTTACTTTCTTTGAATATAATTTAAAAAATATAAATGTTGGCAGATAAATAATCTTGGAGACTGTTTCTAACACATTTTTTCTGATGTTAAAGCTGCTACTATTCTCTAGAGAACTAACAATATTATTTCCAAAACCGCAATGCGCATACGCTAATTTCACTAACATATTCAATTTAACTCCCGGATAATTTAATTGCATGTTTTTTATTAGATTTTCATATAACTTCCCCTTTACATATAAATGAACGCGAGCCCTTTGTACTGCATTCCCTCCCGACCTTCTAACATATGTCAATACCTCTTTACATAGACCTAAGGGTTCAGTCATACCAATTAACATCCATAAATACCCATCTTGACCAAATCTCATGTTTTCCGAAAAACGAATATTACTATTAGTTCTTAAAAATTGAGTCAAAATCATTACGCAGGGGGTTCCAATTTTTAATGATGTAAAACAAAGAGGAAAGATGTTTCCACTATAATCTTCATTATTAATGATTGTTAGTTTTCTTTCTTCATCTTCATTATTAAAAACAGCATAAAGTGTATGACTCCAAACTACCTTGTGGTCCTCCATAAACTGAACTTGTCTTTCGAGTTTAGTAGGTAACCATAAATCATCTGAATCTAAAAAGGTAATGTATTTTCCTTTTGCGTTTTCAATGCCTATATTTCGAGCATAAGCGGGACCACTATTTTTAATTTCAAAATATACTATTCGATCTAAGTATTTTTTTTTAAAGTTAGTAAGATCCTCAGTTGAGCCATCATTAATTACAATGATTTCATAATCTGTATAAGTTTGATCAAAAACACTTTCCAATGCTTCTTCTAACCAATCTAAATGACTGTAAAACGGTATAATAACTGAAACCATATCTTAAGAATTTCCAATAACTAAATTATGTAATTGCTCAGCATGACTATACTTTTTATCCGCTAAATACTCTTTTATAGTCTGAGTTCCTTTTATAGCCATTTTTGCTTTATTATTATAATCAAGTAAAATAGATTCCAATATTTGAATTTGATTTTTTACATCTTTAGGTTTAATCTCCATACAGTTCACTTGATCAATCATTAAATAAGAAATTGTTCCAACAAAAGTAGTCACAATTGGCACTCCTAAAATCATTGCTTCATATAAAACCCTGGGAAATCCTTCGTGATGTGTGGGTAATATAAACAAATCTGCATTAAGAAAATGATTAGACAATTCAATCCTATCTGTTATAGTTCCTTTAAAATCGATATTGCTCTCAATTCCTAATTCTTTTGCAAAAACCTGTAACTTATTTAAATCAGAACCATCACCAATCATCGTTAACCTAATAGATAAATTTTTATGTTTCTCAATTAAAGCAGCTACACTTTCAACTAATTCGAAAACCCCTTTATCTTCAACCACTCTGCCAACATACAATAAGTTGTAATTTTCCTTAGAAGTATACATTCTATCTTCCACAATATCTTTCTCTCCTAATTCAATCATTGGTCGAATAGTAAAAGCCTTTCCTCCAAAACTTGTAATTAAATCAGTAAATTTTGGGGATATAGTATTTACGAATTGGGCTTTTTTGAATAAAATTTTAGATAAAGAAGAATCAAATCCCTGTTCTCCTCTTACATATAATCCAAATTTTTTTCTGTGCAAAATAGCACAAAAAGCTAAAAAAACACAAATTGGTCCAGGATAATATATATATATAAAATTAGACCTTCTAATTATATATTGAGCCTTAAAAAAAGCTTTTATATAGGCAAAATACCTATTTCTTCTTTTTACATTATAAATATTAAGCCCTTTATCATTAATATTATAATTTGCGAAGGTGTCATTCTTTTTTTGCAACATACTAAGTTGAAAAACATTGACTTTATTTCCTAAGTCTTTAACCTCAACAAAAAATTTTCCCGTCTCTTTATAAACAAGTAATTGTTGATCTTTTTCAAACATTACATTGTTATTTACAAGCATAAAATCCATACTCAATATTTTAATTATTATCTAAAGTATTAGAAAGTGATTCTCTTAATCCTTCATCGTGTAATGTTTCACGATCGAGTTTTTCTTCCTTACTAAATATTGTAGAATATGGGAACCACATATTATAAGCATAAGTTCCTTTAACGAGATAATCTGTAGAGCGCATGTAATAAGACATTTTATAATTTATTGGAAAAAACATTATAACTGCTAGAAGAAGAATTTTAATCTCATATATTGATTTTGATCTAAATATCAACTGCAATGTATTAGCATAATAAATGATGACAAAAGGAGCGAAATAATTTAAAAATCTTCCTAAACCTGAAATGACAATATATGCAAAGGATACAAAAAAATAAGCATAAATAAGTTCTTTAAAAAGATCATTATTACTATACTTGTTGTTATATCTATATATTATATATGGAATAATTATGAAAAGTAATATTTTATATAGTGTACCATAAAAATTCATGATAACGTTAGAATAATAATCAAATTTGTTGAGAGCATTATCTCCCAATAATGCAAATATTAATTGAATTGGAAAAATTAAACTCATTATAAAGAAAAAAATCGCCATTACAAAAAGCCAAAAAATTCCTCTTGAATTAAACTCAGCATTACGAAACAACGGGAAAACTAATAATATTGATGCTGAAAAATGGAACATGATAGCAACTATCACTAAAAGATAATATTTTTTCCATTTTTTGTTTAAGTAAAAGGGGTACATTAATACAAAAATCGCTACAGCTATCGATTCTCGCAAGATTTCAAA
Organism: Flavobacterium sp. KH_001; assembly: GCF_057840745.1. Lineage (NCBI taxonomy): Bacteria > Pseudomonadati > Bacteroidota > Flavobacteriia > Flavobacteriales > Flavobacteriaceae > Flavobacterium > Flavobacterium sp. KH_001. The sequence continues at coordinate 424,721 of NZ_CM174520.1, forward strand.
ATTAAAATAGAAGTAAAAAAAAAGCGAATATATAGTTAATCCGATGTATTTATACGAAGTGTTCTTTTTAATAAAATTAAAAAAAACTGTATTAATAAAAATGGCATGAATGAATTGAAAAAACCAAAAATCTTTTGTTATCGTTTTACAAAATGAAAACACCAATACAAAAAATGGTTCCCATTTATAATCTTTAATGAATTCAAGATCTAACTCGAAGAGATTTGGTATATCTTCTTCAAAACTATTCTGATAACTAATTGAGTCTCCACCTACTTTCCACCTTAAAGTTGCAATCAAAATAAAAACGATCAAATAAAAATTATATACGGTATTTGACGCTCCATTTGATTTATTAAAATCAAACAAAAACACGCAGAAGATTATAGAAATAAAAATTAGTATGTAAATCATTCTGTAATTACAATATTTTTGTATTTTTTTATAGACAAATACATACTCCAAGAGTAAATGAGCAGCAATAAAAAAGTCAACCCGATTCTTGTTATTAAACCAAACTCAATGTACATTGACACTATACTAAGTAATAAAACTGGTAATAATAACAAAATAAAATAAATTTTATTAAAGGAAATATGATATAGATAGTTTGAAACTAACCAAGATAAAATTACGAGAAATACGTTCGTAACGATCATTGAAATTACAACTCCTTCTAAACCATAAAATTGAATTAAAATATAAAGTGATCCTAAATTCACTAAAAGTGAAACCAAAAATGTATATGAAAGAAATTTAGTTTTTTCTTTAAATTTGGGTCCAATATCTACTACCTCTTTAATAATGAATAAAGCAAAATAAAGCGAAAGTCCTCCTATAAATCTATGTCCTTCATAGAAATCTTTAGATACCATTAGACGAAAAATTTCTTGCGAAAACAAAGTAATCACACCGACGACAGCAAAAATCAAGGAGGATATAATAGGCAAAACCGATGCAAATATTTTTTTATTATTCTTCTTTTTAAACTGATCGAACATAAAAGGTCCCCACGCCATAACAAAAGCAGAATAAAACATTTGAACTCCTGATGCTAGCTTTAAAGAAACAGCATATAATCCAATTGCACCTAAACTTAAAAAACTTAACATAAAGAAACGATTAGCCTGAGAGAGCAACACACTACCTATTCTTGCAGGTATTTGCGGAAAAGCATAACGTGTCGTTTTTCTAATCACTTCTTTTGAATAATATAATACAAAGTACTTTTTTGTATAAATTAATACAAGAATAGTTGAAAATAAAAGAGAGAATAACTGCGCTAAAAAAACGCCGTAAAGCTCAAGTTTCTGAAAAATAACAAAAATGTAAACAAAAAGCAATGAGAGAATTAGTTTAATAATTATGATTAGAAGAAACTTTAAATTTTCACGCTCATAACGCAAAACCACAAGGCCATGCATACTAATATTAATTAATGGAAGCTGAAAAGCAGCAAGCCTGATAAGCTCTTCATAATGTTTATTCTCCAATAATGAAACAGCCAAATATGGTGCCAATAAATACATTATTGCAGCTACCAAAACAGAGGCTGCTAAAATGAAAATAAATACATTTGAAATCAAAAGTTTTTTTCTCAGCTCTTTTGATTCATAATAATATCTTTGAAGAGAGGTTTCTATTTGAAGCACTCCAAATATTGTGGCAATTCCGAGAATAACTGCTACCATATCTATTACACCATATTCAACTTTATTAAAACAACTAGTATAAATTGGTAATAAAATTAAACCTAGCAATCTATCTATAGATGTAGCTAATCCAAACGATAAAAATGATTTTATTAGATCTTTCATTAATTATTCTCTTCAACAAAAAATCTATTTAACCAATTTTCAAAATCAAAGCTAAGTACTTTACTAAGGTCTATTTCCGTGTACTCAGAATTAATAAAATCATATAAATTTTCAAATTTATCAACTCCTAAAACAAAAACATTGCTAGAATTATAAAAAGGCTCCTTCATAATTTTAGCATCATTTGTAATAAGTTTTCTTTTTAGGAATATGGCTTCCATTGGCCTTAATGTCATTCCATTATTATCTTCCGGAACCAGATCTAGTATACATTTGGATTTAGAAACTAATTGAAGGTATTTTTTATAAGGAATAGGCTTTATTGAATCTAGACGTTTTTCATTTTTATCTGGAACTACATGAAAATAAGTTTTAATGTTATTTTCATTCATTATAGTATTTAATTCATTAAGGATTTTCTTCCTTCCTTTATTAATCCCTAAAAAAAGTAAATCAATTTCTTTAGCGGCTTCTTTTATTTTTATATCCTTAAAATAGAATGTAGTATTCTTTTTTAAGTTATATTTTTCGCAATCAACAGGGTCATAAGACCAAATTTCGCATAATTCTTTAGGAACAGTATCCGGATCTGCCATTTTTATAGCCGGATTCCAATACCAAAATATAATTTTTGCTTTGGGATTTTTCCTTTTTATGTAGTACAAGGGATAAAAATCTCGATTTGCAAAAAAAATAATGGTCTTGTAATCACTGCAATTTTTCAACCATTTTTCATACCAATAAATAGTACGAATATTTAAGAGTTGGAAGATTTTTTTTAATAGTCTATTTACGTAGTTAAGATTTTTATATAATCTAAAGACATCAACATTTTTTCGTTCGATAAAAGGCATAAAATATTCAACTGAATCATACACCAGCAATATTTTATTTTTCTCTTCTTTCATTTTTTACTTAATTATTAAACTTCACAACTTTTCCCGGCACGCCAACAACAACTGCATTGTCAGGAATATCATGTATTACAACTGAGTTAGCACCAATTGTTACATTATCACCAATTACAACTCCTCCTAAAACACAAGCCCCTGCCCCAATAAACACATTTTTTCCAATTGTTGGAGCTTCTCTCCCATTACGACCGGCAATGGAAACATTTTGATAAATTTTTGTGTAGTCGCCTATAATTGATTTTGGATGAATTACAACACCTAATCCATTATGTTTAAACACGACCCCTTTTCCAATATTAATTCTAAAAGGTATGTCGCAAGAATATATAACGCGAATATATCTTATTATTATATCTGGTAAAAAAGGAATTTTTTTTGAATACAAATAATTCATTAATCTTACTTTTCTCATTAATGAATTATTCCATCACGCAACTTTATATAGTCCCATATCTAAACATTTATGAAAATACTTTTTTAAAGTTTACCATCTGAAAAATTTAAAATCCCTTTTACATCATATACTATAGCCTTTTCCTTTTTTAAGTTATCAAATTCCAATTTTAAAAAGTCAGCATGCGCAACACCTAATACGATTGCATCAAAATTATCATTCGGTAACTCTGAAAGTGTTTCTATTTTATATTCATGAAAAACGTCCGCAGGATCTGCCCATGGATCATAGACTGTAATCTTAATACCATATTCTTTTAAGGAATTGATTACATCTACTATTTTTGTGTTTCTTACATCAGGACAATTTTCTTTAAAAGTAATTCCTAACATTAAAAGGCTTGAACCGTTTATTGCGATTTCATTTTTTATCATTAATTTAACCACCTGCGAAGCTACATATTCACCCATGCTATCGTTCAATCGTCTTCCTGCCAAAATAATTTCAGGATGATATCCAAATTCCTGAGCTCTTTGTGCGAGATAGTAAGGATCAACACCGATGCAATGCCCTCCAACCAAACCAGGTTTAAATGGCAAGAAATTCCACTTTGTACCTGCTGCCTCAAGGACGGCTTGCGTGTCAATATTCATTAGGTTAAAAATTTTAGCCAATTCATTTACAAAAGCAATATTGATATCACGCTGCGAATTTTCAATTACCTTAGCTGCTTCGGCAACTTTAATTGAAGGGGCAAGATGAGTCCCGGCAGTTATTACACTTCTATATAAAGCATCCACTTCTTCACCAATTTCAGGAGTTGAACCTGCAGTAACTTTCAGGATCTTTTCAACAGTGTGTTGTTTATCACCAGGATTAATCCTCTCCGGCGAGTATCCTGCAAAAAAATCAACATTAAATTTTAAACCTGATACTTTCTCAAGAACAGGAATACATTCCTCTTCAGTAACTCCGGGATAAACAGTAGATTCGTATATTACAATATCCCCTTTTTTAAGAATTTTACCAACAGTTTCACTAGCCTTGTAAAGTGGCGTTAAATCAGGTCTATTATTTTTATCCACAGGTGTTGGTACTGTAACAATAAACACTTGTGCTTCCTTTAAGTCTTCTAAAGAATCTGAAAAATAAAGTCCTTTTACCTCACTAAGACTATCAACTAAAACAGCTTTTAATATATCATCTTCTACTTCTAAAGTCGAATCATGTCCTGATTTTAAAGACGATATTCTTTCTTTATTGATATCAAAACCAATAACAGAATATTTTGTAGCAAACAATCTTGCCAAGGGCAAACCAACGTATCCTAAACCAATAATGGCAATTTTTTTCATTTTTTTTAATTTTTTAAATTATCGTAGTACCATTTAACGGCTTCTTTTAACCCTTTTTGAATAGAAAATTGCGGATCATAATTTAACAGTTTTTTTGCTTTATCTATGCTTGCCAGCGAATGGGGGATATCACCTACTCTATTAGCTCCATGAACAACAGTTACATCTTTGATTTTTGGGTCAAAATCAGATAAATATTCTTGCAATAAACTCACTAATTGTGTTAAAGTTGTCCTATCTCCAAAAGCAGTATTATAAACCGTATTTACCGCTTCAGGATTACTAGTAGTCATGGCGAGTTCATTCATTTGAATCACATTGTCTATATATGTAAAATCTCTAGAGTAGTTGCCATCACCGTTTATTACAGGACTCTCATAATTCATAAATTGGATTACAAATTTTGGAATTACTGCGGCATATACACCATTCGGATCCTGTCTTCTACCAAAAACATTAAAATAACGCAGCCCTATAGTTTCAAGCCCGTATGTTTTACTAAATATTTCTGCATAAAGTTCATTTACATATTTAGTAATGGCATAAGGAGATAAAGGTTTGCCTATTACATCCTCCACTTTCGGTAAACCAACAGAATCTCCATAAGTTGAAGAGCTAGCTGCATAAACAAATCTTTTTACTTTTTCATCTCTTGCTGCAACAAGCATATTTAAAAATCCGGAAACATTTACCTCATTAGTGGTTATAGGGTCGTTTATAGATCTAGGAACTGATCCTAATGCCGCTTGATGCAATACAAAATCAACTCCAAGAACGGCACTTTTACAGTCCTCAAAATTTCTAATATCTCCTTCAATTAATTTAAAATCTGGATTAGAAATATGCTTATCAATATTTTGTCTGTTTCCAGTTGAAAAATTATCTAAGCAGACTACTTGGTATTTCTTAAGTAGAAAGTATTCACATAAGTTTGACCCAATAAATCCTGCGCCACCAGTTATCAAAATTTTCATATAATATTTTTATTTTTTAAATATTTTTTAAGCAACATATATAGAACAGCCAAAAAACCAAATAAAAAGCCACCCAAAAGAATTCCTTTAATTTTTCCCACTTTGTCTTTTTTCAAAGGAAAAATTGGTCTATCAATAATCTGAATCAAGGGGGTTTCACGACGTAAAGTAACTTTCGCTAACTCGGTTTGTTTAATCAATTCTGCTAAAACAGCTCCATCGGCCTGAACATCAACTTGTTTTCGGGAAGAAGGTATTCTCTTAACATTTAATGCAGGATTTAAATTAAATGTATTATCATTTGCTATAGCAACACCTGCTATTGCTTGATTAAGTTCATTTCTAATTGAATCCGTTTGTCGCTCTAGTATAGTCATATTCATACGAGCTTTTTTACTTTTTGTATCTATATAAAAATTAGATACTTCTTTAGCAAGAGCTTCAGTAAAATATTTTGCAAAAACTTCATTTGTGTATACTACATCAATATTAACAATTGATATCTTTTTGTTTTTTTGAGCTACACTCAAAACATTTTCCGACAAATCTTTATACATTACACCTAAGATACTATCTTGTACACGTGTAAAACGCGTATTTCCCTTTTTTGGCAAGAATTGGACTTTTGCAAGTTGAGTATCATCTTCCCATTGTTCTCTCCAATTGTGATCTTGAATATATACTTCGGCCAAAGAAGTTTTTGTACCATCAATGTTAATTGGGTTTAATAATGCCTTCTCAACCATTGATCTTGATTTAAAAAGCTCTGGTAAATTTGCTCCCACAAAAGCTCCTCCTCCGCTCCCACCTATGTCAAAACCGAGTGAACTGGCAAATCCTAATGCACCTCCTAATCCTCCACCAGAATTTCCGTCGTCTTCAAGGGCAAATGATAAAGTTGCAGTATAAATTGGTTTTCTAATGTAAGAGTAACCTAACCCTAAAAGTCCTCCCAGTAATCCAACAATAACAATAATTTTCCATTTAGAAAGTAAAAATTGATATTCAATTTTTGATTGATCGATAATTTCTTTTAATGTTATTTCATTATCAATGACTGTATCATTCTCTTTCATAAGAAGTCTCTAAATTATTTAAACGCGGTTACTATTAATAAAGCCAAACTGGTAATTACACTCCCAATACTCACCCATTCCCCTGTACTTAGTTTATTTGTTTCAGGTTTTTCAGGAACAACTATTTGCGAATCTGGTTGTACTTTCGGATATGACCTGAAAAACAAAAATGAATTAGTTACTGACGCCTGACCATTTGGATAAATAATATATGCTTTCTTTTTCCATCCCTTACTATCTACACCCCCAACAGCATTTATATAGTATTTTAAGTTTTTACCATTTCTGTATGGAATCTCTGAGGTCAATAAAACATTTCCGGTAACCTTTACACTTTCATTATATGTTGCGATTATAATTTCATCACCAGGAAATAAAGTAACATTTGAATAATGATTCTTGTCCTTAACAATTTTTTTCCAATCAATTGGAATCGTTGCATATTTCACATCTTCCTCAATTTTCTTTACTAGTGCTTCATCTAATGTGTCATTCTTAGATAAATTCAAATCAATACTCTTTATTTTATCGATTTGCTCTTGTTTGATTGGTCTTTTGATTTTCATTCCGGCAGAGTTTGCGACTGATGTCAATCCGCCTGCCCGCATTACGACATTATAAACAGTTTCTTTTTTATTTGCCAAAACATATTTACCTGGATAAGAAACAGCTCCGCTTATAATAACCATCTGTGGTTTTTCATAAACTGCAATTCTTCTAATATTAACCACATCAAAGGGCTTCAAAATGAAATTTTTCACCTGTTCATTATTATCTGCCGTAATTTCGAATTCGACCAATTCAACACGTTTCGGATCATTATCATCTATTATATCAGATTTTACCATTCTTGCTATTTCAACTCTTTTAGATGCAGAACCGGTTAGACCACCCACCTGAACAATTAAATCATTCAAGGTTAAGTTCTCAAAATAATCATAAGTTCCTGGATTTTTTACCTCACCATCAATTGTAACTTTATATTCTTCTCTAAAATCCAGAATAGAGTAAACGGTCACTATATCTTCTCTTTTCAATTCAAGATCAGCATTTAAGTCTCCAGATAATGCCCCACTTAAATCCACATTTACAATTTCAGTTGTTAAATCAGTTTTTAGTCGAATGATTCTGGCTCTTTTTGTATAGGCATCTTCTTTCAATCCTTCTGCTCTGGTAATAAGGTCAGAAATTCTCATTCCTTCTGTGAAAGAATAATAATCTGGTCTAAAAACGGCGCCTTCAATTTTGATACGATTTTCGAAGCGATTTAAGATTTTGGTAACTTTAAAAACATCTCCAGATTGAGGATAATAACTAGAAAACTGTGCTTCATTTATATCATGAACTTTATATTCTTTTCCTGTTTTTTGCACAACATTTACTGAGGCTGTATAAGCAAATTCATTAAAGCCAGAAGCAAAACTTAAGAGATCAGTAAAAGTTTCTCCTTTTTTAACTTCAAATATCCCAGGTCGTTTCACCTGTCCTTCTACAGTTACTCGCTGACTATAAGCAGGAATTCTAATAACATCGTTATCTTTTAAGTTGACATTGTCTGATTGATCGCCTTTTACCAGAAATCTATAAATATCTACATTTTTGTAGACTTTATTATTTCTTATCAATTCAATATTTCTGTAGCTTCCATTTTTGCCAGGCCCTCCAGCAAGATGCAATGCATTATAAACTGTGGCAAGTGAGGAAATAGAATAATTTCCCGGCTGTTTTCCGCCAACAACTGTAATTTTTATAGTACGTATTCGGCTTAAACTGATACTAACCTGAGATTGTCCTGATTGAACAGAGCTATATACTTTTGCAATAGCTGCTTTAATTTTCTGTGTCGCTGCTTCAACCGAAATTCCTGAAACGGCAATCTGCCCAACATATTGAATACTGACTTTACCTTCAACACTTACAGGAATACTGGCATTATATTCCTGAACTCCATAAACACTTACTTGCAACTCATCTCCAGGTCCTAAGATATAATTCATTGGTGTTGCCAACTTTAAATCTGGTTCAAAATTCAAAGTAGGATTATCAAAAAGTTCTGATCCAAAAATTAAGGCATTAGAGGAATCTTTAACTTTATTATTTACAATGTTTTCCTGCTCTCTTCCAAATTGCGTTTTGTTGTTTTTAAACTGATCAGCTTTAGCATCACTTCCCGAATTGTAAGATAAATCTTTTACTCTGCCTTTTAACTTATCAAACTCTGTCTGGCTCATTCCCTTTGAAAGTGCCATTGGTTCAGCCTCATCAATAGTCATATTGTTGCTTTTTAATTGAGCTGCTATTTTTACAATATCTTCCTGGGATAGATAATCGACTTTTACCGTACTCAAATCTTTAGATTTAAGCATGTCCTGTGCATGTACACTAAAAGACAGCAATAGAACAAAAAATAGAGTAAGAACGTAAGTTATCTTTTTCATATTAAATTATAATTTTAAACCAAAGGGGCCTTAAATAGTCCTGTTTTTTTTACGAATATTGTTTTTTATAGTATTCTTTGTATGTCCCCGAAGTTACATTTTGAAGCCATTCTTCATTACTTAAGTACCAATTAATTGTTTTTTCCAATCCTTCTTCAAAAGTTACTGATGGTTTCCAGCCTAGTTCCTTGTTAATTTTTGAAGCATCAATCGCATAACGCAAATCATGCCCAGGTCTATCTTTTACATACGTTATCAATTCTGCTGAAGCTCCTATATTCCTACCTAATTTTTGATCCATAATTTGGCATAACAATTTAACCAAATCTATATTCTTCCACTCATTAAACCCGCCAATATTATAAGTTTCATGATTTTTTCCCGCATGAAAAACAAGATCTATAGCTATAGCATGATCTTCTACAAACAGCCAATCTCTTGTATAATTACCGTCTCCATAAACTGGCAATGGTTTATTATTTATGATATTGTTTATGAAAAGTGGAATTAATTTTTCCGGAAAATGATAAGAACCATAATTGTTGGAGCAATTTGTCAAAACATAAGGCAAACCATAAGTTTCACCATAAGCTCTAACAAAATGGTCTGAACTTGCTTTTGAAGCAGAATAAGGAGAATTAGGATCGTATGGTGTAGTTTCTGTAAAAAGTCCCTCAGCCCCAAGCGAACCGTAAACTTCATCTGTACTTATATGATAAAAACGCTTATCATCAAAATTATCTTTCCATTGATTTTTAGCCGCATTTAATAAATTCATGGTTCCGATAACATTTGTCTTAACAAATGCCAACGGATCTTTAATTGAACGATCAACATGTGATTCAGCCGCTAAATGTAATACTCCGTCAAAATTATGGACAGAAAAAAGTTCATTTATAAATGTTTCGTCGACAATGTCTCCTTTTATAAAAGTATAGTTTGAATTATTCTCAATATCTTTAATGTTCTCCAGATTTCCAGCATAAGTTAAAGCATCCAAATTAAATATTTGATATTCTGGATATTTATTAACAAAACGTCTAACGACGTGAGACCCAATAAAACCAGCACCTCCTGTTATAAGAATTTTTTTCATTTTAAATATAAGTTTAGTTTAGTAAATCAGAATTTTGCTTTTCCAACTCACTATAAATATCTTTCACATTTTGTGAATTTTCTTTTTGCAAAATTAAATTAACTGAATCTGTATAAACAAAAATTGTATTTCTTAATCCTAAGAAAACAGTATGTTTTTCAGATCCAATAACCATATTCCCATTTTTATCAACAGGATGATTTTTTGAAACCAAATAATCATATACTGATTCAAATGACCCTAAATCTGACCATGAAAACGAAGCTGGAACTACTTTTATTTTCTTACTTCGTTCCATCACTGCATAATCAATACTAATTGACGGAATTTCTAATGATAAATCTAAGTCTAAAAAACCATCTTTATTTGTCTCCCAGACCGCCCTTGACTTTTCATAAACATCAGGCTGAAATTGCTTTAATTCTTCCAATAATACCCCAGCTTTGAAACAAAACATACCACTGTTCCATAAAAAATTTCCTCTCGAAATAAATTCTTTTGCAGTGGTTTCATTTGGTTTTTCACGAAAAGAAATCACTTTATCTCCCTTAGATTCAATATACCCGTATCCGGTTTCTGGTTTAGTTGGTATAATTCCAAATGTAACAATAAAACCTTCTTGTGCTTTTTTAACAGCATCATTGATCGCCTCATTATAATTTTCCATTTTATCAATAATATGATCAGAGGGGGTTATAATTAATACATCTTGAGGATTAGATGCAAATGCAGCAAATGCTATTGCTGCAGCAGTATTTCTTGGTGTCGCTTCGACAATATTGATATAGGAAGTTTGGGTTTTCCCCATCACTTTACCACTTAAATGATGATTATCAATATTTCCTACAACCATCACTTTATTCGCTAAATGACTATTGCGGTCGACCGTCATTTCAAATAAAGATTTTCCTTCAAATATTTCTAAATATTGTTTTGGCTGGCTTTTTCGCGAGAGAGGCCATAATCTACTTCCTACTCCGCCAGTCAAAATTACATGTGTAATAGATTTATCTATATTCATATTTTTTTTTAATAAAAAGCACTGTTGCTATTAAGTATCCAATCAGCCTTAATCTCAGACCATTCTTTACATCAAATAGTTAGCTACTTGTTTTTGTAAGTTTGAAAAATTTAGACTTAAAAATTTTAAATCCTAACTTAAAACAAAATAGAAAATTTTTCTTTTAAAATTGAATTTAACATTGTTAATCTTTCTCTTTTAACTTCCTCCATATCCGAGAGAGGATCATATACCGTGATGATATGCCTTGTTATATTAATACTTTTATTATATCAGCAGTTTTAGTCACCAATAAATCCATACGATACCGTAGTACCAAGTATTAGAAGGTTATTCCATTAACAGAAATCCCTTTGCTATCATCAACTTTACTACTTGTGAAGCGATACTCTCGCTAATGCAGTTATTTAAACGTGGACCTACAAAAAATATTTCAGAATTGCAGCAAACTATTTTATTCTAATTGAACTCATTAAAAAGAATCTAAACTGAGTATGTTCACTAAAAAATTCTGACTTTATAGCTCGCAATATAATTTTAAGGAGCATAGCTTGTAACCAAAGTAATAACTGAGACTTTAATATTACATTCCGTTTACACTACTTTTTCACAAGATCCAGTAACTTAACTTCACGGCTTCGCCCCTCTGAGCCACAAAAACTGGCACAGATACTTTAAAATCATTTTCAGCAAATATAGCATTTTAAGTCAATTTATTCAATACGGTTTCCCGTAATACGCAAAAAACAAATCACAAAAAAAAACTTAAAATTACCAACTCACTATCAATCAGTATGTAAAAAAACACATAATAAAAAAAACAGCTAATAAAATGTATATATCTAACATTTCATCAACCGTTTTTGATTTTTTTAGTATGAAACACCTAATTATTTATATTTCACTTTTAGAACACAACCTAGAGATTCCAGTATCAAAATATAATGTGTTTTCGAAACTTCCTGTACAATTGCATCCTGATTACTAAAAGCTCCCGATTCTAATTTTATTTTATCTCCCACCTGAATTGCAGAGACCGTAACATCAATCACATCTGAAGCCTGAAGACTTGTCTTAATAATACTAATTTCCTCATCTCGCACTACAGCAGGTTTCCCTAGCCAAAATAAATATCGAATTACACCTGGAACAGTAAAAACTGAATTTTTCTCAATTTCAGGTAATTGAACAAATACATAAGAATTAAAAAGAGGTACAACAACCTTTTTTTTCCTATCTGACCACTGCTTAATTTGTGTAACTGTTGGGCAGTAACACTCTATCCCAATTTGATTAAGTTTTTCTGCTACTTTTTTTTCCCATTTGGGTTTTGTATATAAAACATACCAAGTCATAATTTGTCTTTATATTGAAATAAAACGTTCGCATCTTCCTTCATTCATTTCCTTTTAAGTGTACTTCAATATCAATAGAAACTAAGAACCTATTCCCTTGTAAATAAATCCAATTTCTTCCAGTTTTCTTGCATTTAATATATTTCTTCCATCAAAAAGAAATGCGGGTTTATGCATAGAATTATATATTTTTTGCCAATCGTAAGCTGTAAACTCATCCCATTCAGTAAGAATTGCAATAGCATGAGATCCTTTAACTGCTTCATATGGATCATCAAATACAGTTAACGCTGTACCATTTTCTTCAGCTGTTCTAGTTCCTAAATAATCTAAGTCATTAAGCATCTTGCTTCTTGAAACTTTAGGATCATAAACCGAAATTTTAGCTTGCTCGTTGACCAAATCATCGGCTACATAAATAGCAGCAGACTCTCTGGTATCATTTGTATCCTTTTTGAAAGCCCAACCTAAAAATGCAATTTTTTTATCCGCCACAGTATTATATAATGTCTGAACGATTTTATTTGAAAATCTTCTTTTTTGATGATCATTCATTATAATGACCTGCTCCCAATAATCTGCTACTTCATTTAAACCATAAGATTTTGCTATATAAACCAAATTCAAAATGTCTTTCTGAAAACAAGACCCTCCAAAGCCAACAGACGCTTTAAGGAATTTTGGACCAATTCTGGAATCCATTCCGATTGCTCTTGCAACTTCATTAACATCAGCACCAGTCTTTTCACATAATTCAGACATTGCATTTATAGACGAAATTCGTTGTGCCAAAAATGCATTTGCAGTAAGTTTAGACAACTCTGATGACCAAACATTCGTCGTTAAAATTTTATCTTTTTCAACCCAATTTGCATAAACATCAACCAAAGAATTAATAGCTGACTCACCTTCCGGAGTAGTATCGCCTCCAATTAAAATTCGGTCTGGGTTTAACAAATCCGTTACTGCTGTTCCCTCAGCCAAAAACTCGGGATTTGACAAAATTTGAAACTGAACACCATTTCCTGTATTATCTAAAATACTTTTAATAGCTTCAGCTGTTCTTACTGGCAAAGTCGATTTCTCTACAACAATTTTATTTTGCTTTGCCACTTTTGCAATTTGTCTGGCGCATAATTCAATATATTTTAAATCAGCCGCCATACCTTTACCTTTTCCATAGGTTTTGGTTGGTGTGTTTACTGATATAAAAATCACCTGTGCTTCATCAATTGCTCTATCCACGTCTGTCGAAAAGAAAAGATTTCTCCCTCTGGCCTCAGCTACAATTTCTGAAAGACCTGGTTCATAAATTGGAATATTATCAGTATTTGGATCATTCCAGTCTTTAATTCTTTGTTCATTCAAATCAACGACAGTGACTTCAATATGTGGGCATTTTTGAGCAATTACCGCCATCGTTGGACCTCCAACATAACCTGCACCAATGCAACAAATTTTTGTAATTTTCATTTATTTTACTGTTATCTTAATCTCGGGTTTGTTTCAGGTTATTCTAACACCGTTTCACAGCTTTTCATATTCCCTTCATGCAACGGAATCGAATCATAACCTGATATGCATTTACTTTATCTCTGCTTACTTAAAAACTAGTCATACAACTACCTCTCTGGGAATTAAAACTGTATTTGAGATGATACTTTCATCTATGACATATTATTTTTAGTGAATTTGTTTAAAATAGTTTTCCAAAAACTTAATTTAACTTCTTCATCATGATATCCGTTTGAATATGAACCATAGCCATAGCCATAACCAGATCCATACTTCGCTTTATTTTCATAACCATTAAAAACAATACTGGCATTGTTAAGTTCTCCTCTTTTTATTCTAGTATTTAACAACGATATCATGTCTTTTTTAGTATAGTTTTGTCTTACAATATACAAGGTAACATCAGCATATTGAGCCAATTCTATTGCATCAGAAACCAATCCAACCGGCGGTGTATCTAAAATTATATAGTCATATTTTTGCTTCAGTTCATCTATCAATTCTTTCATTGCATCGCTTAAAATAAGCTCAGAAGGATTTGGCGGAATTGGCCCTGAAAGGATAACATCAAGATTCGCAATTTGAGTAGGATTAGTAATTTCATCTAAACTATTTTGTTTAATTAAATAATTTACAACACCTATTGAATTCTTCAAATTAAATTCATCTGCTAGTCTTGGTTTTCTTAAGTCCAGACCAATAATCACTGTTTTCTTTTCACTTAAAGCAAAAACAGTTGCTATATTAATCGAGCAAAATGTTTTTCCTTCCCCGCTAATAGAAGAAGTTATCATTAACGTTTTAGAGCCACTAACCTGTTGTTTTTTATACAAAAACTGTAAGGATGAGCGAATAGTTCTAAAACCTTCAGAAAGCACCGACTTAGGCTTATCAAATACCGCCAGACTCACGTTATCTTTATTAATACCAATAACACCAATCAACGGAATCTGCGTCAACTTACTAATATCGTCAGTATTCTGAATTGAATTATTTATAAAGAAAATTCCAAAAACAAACAATAATGGAATCAACAAACCTAGAAAAAGAGCCAAAACATAATTTACTGAGGTCTTAGGTCCAATTAAACCACCTCCAATATCTTTTGCTGGATCTATAAAATGAATATCGGATAAATTAGAAGCTTTTACGATTTCTGCTTCATTTCGTTTTTGAAGAAATTCAGTATAAATATTGTCATTTAGATCATACTTTCTTTTAATTTTCAACAGTTCCTGTTGCTCTTCAGGAAGCCTTTTTACCGTATTTTCTGCCTGACCAATTTTAGCATTTACCAAAGACAAATCATACAATAATGACGCTTTTGCGGAAGCTATATTTTCTAACAGTACACTTTTAACGGCCTGCATCTGATTATCAAAATCTTTAAAAATCTTTTCACTTTTTACTGCGTACGCCATTTCAGATCTTTGTGTTGAAAGCGCTATAAGTTTTGAGACACTGGCAACAATATTTGGATCCTCAATTCCTGCAACAGACGGAGCTGGTAATCTTGAATAATCTACACTATTATTCAAATACATTTTTAGGGAATTATAATAAGCTATCTTTCTGGAAACCAAATCCCTTTCTACATCAAAATCCATAATTTTATCAGAAAACTTAGCGCCACCACCTT
This sequence comes from Flavobacterium sp. KH_001, assembly GCF_057840745.1. Taxonomy (NCBI): domain Bacteria; kingdom Pseudomonadati; phylum Bacteroidota; class Flavobacteriia; order Flavobacteriales; family Flavobacteriaceae; genus Flavobacterium; species Flavobacterium sp. KH_001. The sequence continues at coordinate 440,315 of NZ_CM174520.1, forward strand.
CTATTTCGTAGATATTCTTATCCTTTCTAAATGATTTTAATTCATTTCCGGTTTCTTTTAATTGAGATTCCATTGCAACAAGAGTACTATCAATGAATCGTATTGTATTAGTAGCAAACTGATTTTTACCGTCAAGTTGAATTTTGATCAGCATTTTCACTGTCGCATTCAGATATTCGACCATTCGAGCCTTATTAGTTCCCTGCATTCCTAATGTCAATATCGAACCTCCTTTATCGTCCGAATCAACATTAATACCTCTATAACGAGAAACTGTTCCATCAAAATCATTGAATCGAACAAAGTATTCATTACCGTTATAAATACCTGGATTATCATTAATCTGTAATTTCCAATTTAGAAACGGAAGTAAAACCTGTTCTCCAACTTTGTATTTTTTCACAAATTCGGCTGGCTGAACAGCTGTACTGGAATATGAATTATCCGAATAATTAATCAATGAAACTGAATTCTGTTCAAATGGAATTCTAATTTCATATTCATTAGGGCTTAAAAATTTTATACGAATCAGAACATTCGCAAGCTGACCTTTCGATTTATCAATATCAACATAAAATGGAACCGCACCATAAGAATCTGTCAAATTATACTTTCCTTGTGTAAAATAATCAATATAAAACTGTAGCTTACTTACAACTAACTCATTGTGAGACCTTGATTGTAAAATTGTTGATATTCCGTTTACCTGATCTGAAATTCCTCCCCAATTAAAAACTAAACTTGTGTTAGATGTAAAAAACGGATTACTTTCTTCCTTTATAGAAATCATTGTTTTCATTCCGTAAATCTTTTCTTTACGAATGTTTACCTGATAGGCGATAGTAAATGCAATGATTAAACTAACCAAAAACCATTTCCAGTAACTAAGAATCTTTAGTATAAACCCTTTAAAATCAAAATTTGAATGATTTTCAAAAATGGAAAAATCTTTTATGTCTAACATTTATTGAATTTACTTTAGTTTTTGATAATTAAATACACTGTTGTCGCCAATGACAATAAGGTAATTATAGTACCGATTGACTGAATACCAGTTTGTCCCGTTCCCCAAGTTTTCTGTCTCAAAGGTTTTACGTAAATATAATCGTTGGGTTGTAAATAATAATAAGGTGATTTCATTACGTTAGCATCTGTAAGATCAATTTCATTCATTTGAACTCCAGTTGGAGTTTGACGAACTATCATTACCGCTTTTCTATTACCCACAGTAGTTATATCTCCTGCGTTAGCAACTGCCTCCATAATATTTACATGCGACTGAAACAATGTTTTTGTCCCTGTGCTTCCAACTTCTCCATTTATTGTATATCTAAAACCGGCAAGTTTTACTGTTACAAAAACATTTGCTTCGCTTTTAAAATATTCTTCTAGTAATTTTTTCTCAATTTTAACCCTAACTTCTTCAAGAGTATAGCCAATAACATTTATTTCTCCTAAAATCGGCATTCGAATATTACCATGATCATCAACCGTAAATCCGTCAAAATACAAAGCGGATTCAGACTTTGCTGTTGTCGCATTTTCTGTGGTATTAAAAATCGCAACCAGTTTTGGATCAATTGCCTTTATATTAACACTTATAATATCATTTACCTGCAATCTGTACGGTTTAGATTCAACTGCAGAAACCGTATTTTGCTCACCTGTACTATTTTTATCTTGCAAATACCATAGATCCTTTACAGGGATACAGGATGTAAAAAGCATACTAACTAATAGTACAATATAAAAGCCGTTTCTTGTCATTATTAAAAAATTTATCGCAAATATAGCTTTTCCTTTAACTTTCAGGAAATCTAACTTTTATTTAATCTTATTTAGTTGTTTTTGAAAGTTTTTTCAAACGGAACACGATGCAAAATACTTCTTCCAAGTGTAATTTCATCAGCATATTCTAATTCGTCACCAACAGCAATTCCTCTGGCAATTGTTGAAATTACAATCTCAGATTCAGCAATTTGTTTATAAATATAAAAATTTGTAGTATCGCCCTCCATAGTTGAACTAAGTGCAAAAATAATCTCTATTACCTTTCCACCTTTCACTTTTTCAACCAAACCGGAAATATTTAACTGACTTGGACCAACACCTTCAATTGGCGAAATCTTACCCCCAAGTACATGATAGATTCCTTTATATTGACCTGTGTTTTCGATAGCCATTACATCCCGAATATCTTCAACCACACAAATTGTCTGATGATTTCTTGCAAGGTTGGCACAGATTTCACAAACTTTTGTATCTGAAATATTGTGGCAACTCTCACAAAATTTAATATCTTCCCGCATGTTTAATAATGCCTGAGACAAAAAACCGGTTTGTTCTTTCGGTTGTTTTAGCAAATGAAGAACCAATCGCAATGCCGTGCGTTTACCAATTCCCGGTAATTGAGACATTTCATTAACTGCTTTTTCTATTAATTTTGATGAAAATTCCATGACGACAAAAGTAATACTTTAATGTTTCTTTTTAGTGCCGATAGAAGTGGAAATCCTATTGCTTTCTATTAAAAAACAAAAAAATTACTTCCCCCTGCTTTAATTTAATTAGAGTTCCCTGAAGTTTGCTTAAAAATGATAGCGGAATTAGCTCTTAAAAAACTTAATATTGATTAGTAGCCAATAAGACCAAAGTACAAGCAACTTCAGCCTTGATATTATTCAGCTCTAACAATTGATATAATTCCGGATTTTCAGTTCCAGGATTAAAAACAACTCTTTTTGGCTGCGCTTCGATAATATAATTATAATAATCGCGCTGACGGGCAGGATTTAAGTATAAAGTTACAGTATCTATATTTTTAACTGGAATTGCTTTCGTGTAAATTTTCACTCCGGCAACCTCGCCAGTATTTTGACCAATTGCCAATACCGTATGTCCTTTTTGAACCAACATATTTATAGCTCTATAAGCATATCTATCTGATTTTGTGGTAGCTCCAAGAACTAAAGTTTTCTTATTTTTCATTATTTTAGAATATTGTACAAAAGTAATCAAAAAGAACGAGCTTGTTTTAGGTTATTAATGTAGAATTGGAGTAATAAAAAACATTATCCTAACATGAATTTACTTTAAACAATTAAAAATTATCTATTTTTACAGTACTAACCCAAACTTTATGGATCTTTTCATTTATTTATTTGCTGCACTTTTTTCTGTTTTAAATCCAATTGGTACTGTTCCAATATTTGTAGGCCTTACCCAACATGACTCTCAAAAAGAACGATCCCGTATTTCATTGTGGACAGCTATAAATGTTTTCATTATTCTCATTGTCTCTTTTTTTATCGGTCAATATGTTCTGACTTTTTTCGGAATTAGTATTGATGCGCTTCGAATTGCCGGCGGAATTGTGATTGTAAATTCAGGTTTTTCTTTACTTTCCGGCAAATTCAATAAAAAGAGAGGAATTAATAAAAAGATTGAAAATGAAGCTCACCAAAGAAATGACATTGCTTTAACTCCATTAGCTATTCCTATGTTAGCAGGACCAGGTTCAATATCATTATTGATTGCTTTCTATCAGGAACATCACCAAATGAATGAAATTATTATTTCGAGTTTAGCCATTTTAGCAATTGCAGTTGCCATTTTTGCCATTTTAAAAAGCGCTCATTATTTAGCCCGAATATTAGGTGCTTCAGGAATTGTCGCAATTTCCAGAATTGTTGGATTTATCGTAATATCAATTGGTATTCAATATATAGTAAGTTCAATCATTAACATTATCAAAGGAAATCTGATGTAAATAGATTTACCTTCACCTAAATAAAAAGGGATATAACATAACATTATATCCCTTTTTTATATTCTATGGATTCCTTTAATTTCTTGGTAAAAATACTTCAGCCATCATACATCTTGCGCTTCCTCCGCCGCAAGCTTCAATAGTATCCAAGCTTGAGCTTAAAATTTCAGCATGATTTTCTAGTTGAGCAATTTGTTTTGGTGTCAAACTTTGATGTGCCGATGCACTCATAACAATGTATTTCTTGTCATTTGCACCTCGAACTTCTAACATATTTCCTGCGAAATTATTCACCTGTACTTCTGTGATTAGAATAATCTCTTTTTTATCGGCTTTTAAATTTTCAAGAACCATTTTACGCTCTTTTTTATCATCGATACAATCAGCACAGATAACTGCAAAAGTTTCACCCAGGCACATCATCACATTTGTGTGATAAATTAATTTACGTTCACCGTCAACAGTTTGAAATGCTTCAAAAATTACTGGAGCGTAATCAAAATCTTCACAAAACTCTATGAATAATTCTTCATCAGCACGTGGAGATAATGCGCAATATGCTTTTGCATTGGCACGATCCAAAAGCAAACTCCCTGTTCCTTCCAGAAAAAAACCATCTTCCTCAGCAGATGTATAGTCCATTATATTAGAAATCTCAAAACCTTTCTCTTCAAGCGTATCTAGAATGTCTTCACGACGTTCCTGACGACGATTTTCAGCAAACATAGGATATAATGCTACATCTCCATTTTCATGAAAAGAAACCCAATTGTTTGGAAAAATACTATCTGGAGTATCAGTCTCCAAATTATCGTCTATAACCGTAACATCAACTCCAACAGCTCTTAGTTTTTCCACGAAAACATCAAATTCTTGCTGTGCTTTTGCATTTACTGTACTTGGCAAAAGTCCGTCTAATACTTTTTGATAGTAATTATTCACTGCCGTTTGCTCATTCATTCTGAAAGCAACTGGACGAATCATTACGATTGCATTTGTTGTTTGTCTCATTTTCTTTATTTTTTTGTTTCAAGTTTGCTTCGCCTGTTCGAGCAATGCTCTCGGGTCAGGTTTCAAGTTTCGTAACCAACCTGAAACTTGAAACCTGAACTTGAAACTTTATTTTCTAATCTCTAATTAATGGTAAAGTGGAACATCTCAACAAACCTTCCTGCTTTGCAATTTCAGCATATGGAATTTCTTCAACAGTAAATCCATTAGCGCGAAGCCAATTGTTCAGACGGGTAAAATTTTTCTCAGAAACCACTACATTTTCATCTATTGAAAAGACATTTGAAAACATATTATACATTTCGTTTCTTTCAATATGAAATAGATTTTCTTTTCCAAAAAGATTTACCAAATAAAGATAATCAGCCTCTTCACGGAAACCTCTTTTATAAATTATTCCTTTATCTTTTCCAACAGGCTGAAAACAACAATCTAAATGCAAAGCATTATCACGAGCTTCTAATTTAGACTTTACTAAATCAAATTCTTTGACAATTTTATTAGGGAATAATTCTTTAATATATTTTACACCGTGCATATTAGTTCTTGCAGTGATGTAATCTTTATAATCACTTCCTTTATAAGTTCCTATAAAAATATGGTCATTCCAAAGCATTACATCTCCACCTTCAATATGAACTTCCTCAGGAGGACGAACTACTTTTAGAGGATTCATTTGATCGATTACATATTGAATTGCATCTAACTCACGTTCTCTATCAGGTAAAATATTTGATTTTACAAAAACATCATCAATTACAAAGCCAATATCCCTTGCAAATATTTGATTGTAATTTTCAATCATTTCCGGACGATAAACAGTTACATCATATTTTTGAAAAACAGCATTAAAAGCATTCATTTCAACAACCATATCCTCTTCAACAGGATAGGTACCAGCTTTAATATGTTCCAATGATTTGGGATCATAGGCTTCATCAATAGATGGAGTTGGCCCATTATGAACGGCTGAACCCAAAACTACTGCACGCAATCTTGACGTTTCGTTCTTTATATTTAATTGCAACATAACTCTATTATATTTTGAGCAAATATAAAAAAAGCTTCACAGTTAAGTGAAGCTTTAAAGTTATTTTATTTATTAGACTTAAAGTCTCTTAAAGGATGTCCTGTATAAATTTGCCTAGGTCTTCCGATTGGCTCTTTATTTTCACGCATTTCTTTCCATTGCGCGATCCAGCCTGGCAATCTTCCAATAGCAAACATTACTGTAAACATATCAGTCGGAATTCCTAGTGCTCTGTAAATAATTCCAGAATAGAAATCTACGTTTGGATACAAATTTCTTGATTTGAAGTAATCATCTTCAAGAGCTGCTGATTCTAGCTTTTTAGCGATTTCTAAAATAGGGTCATTAACACCTAAAGTTTCTAATACTTCTTTAGCTGCTTTTTTAATAATTTTAGCTCTTGGATCAAAGTTTTTGTAAACTCTGTGACCAAATCCCATTAAACGGAAAGGATCATTTTTATCTTTTGCTTTCGCTAAAAATTTATCAGTATCCCCACCATCTTTATTGATTTCCTCCAGCATTTCTAGCACTGCTTGGTTTGCACCTCCATGAAGAGGTCCCCAAAGTGCCGAAACTCCAGCTGAAATAGAAGCAAATAAACCAGCATGAGACGAACCAACCATTCTCACTGTAGATGTAGAACAATTTTGTTCGTGATCTGCATGAAGAATAAACAATTTATCCAAAGCATCAACTATAATAGGATTTGCTGCATAAGGTCCAGTAGGCAATTTAAACATTAATTGCATAAAATTATCAACATAGCCGGTTGTGTTATCGTAATAATTTAACGGATAACCCATTGATTTTCTATAAGTCCATGTAGCGATTACAAGAAATTTCCCCATTGTTTTACAAATGGCCTCGTACATTTCTTTTTCATTATCTACATTTACAGCTTTTGGATTAAATGCTGTTAATGCACTTGTCAAAGCTGACAAAACACCCATTGGATGAGCTGTTTTTGGAAATCCATCAATGATATTTTTCATTTCTTCGTTTACCAAAGTATGTTTTTTAATACCATTTTCAAACTGCTCTAATTCCTGAGCTGTTGGCAATTCTCCAAAAATTAAAAGATAGGATACTTCAAGAAAACTAGCTTTTTCAGCCAGATCTTCTATTGAATACCCTCTGTAACGCAAAATTCCTAATTCTCCGTCTAAGAAAGTAATTTCACTTTTGCAAGAACCAGAATTTTTATATCCAGGATCAATTGTGATAATACCAGTTAAATCACGTAATTTGTTAATATCGATAGCTGATTCATTTTCACTCCCTGTAATTACCGGAAGCTCAATTTTTTGACCATCTACTTCTAATGTAGCTATTTTTGACATAATATATCGGAAATAAATCTTTAAAATAATAATTTATCAAATCTAAGGAATTTAAGACTAATTAAAAAAGGAATACTGCTATGAATTTGTTAAAACTCCAAAAAAAAACCACCCATTAAAAAATGGATGGTTTAAATCTATATATAACCTTACAATTATTTAATTTTGAAAGCTTTTAACCCTGGAAAATAAGCAGTACTTCCTAATTCTTCTTCAATTCTTAATAATTGATTGTATTTTGCCATACGATCAGAACGAGAAGCAGAACCTGTTTTAATTTGACCACAGTTTAAAGCTACAGCTAAATCTGCAATAGTATTATCTTCTGTCTCTCCAGAACGATGAGACATTACAGAAGTATAACCAGCATTCTTAGCCATATTTACAGCAGCAATCGTTTCAGTTAAAGTACCAATTTGGTTTACTTTTACTAAAATTGAATTTGCAATTCCTTTTTCAATACCTGTAGATAAACGCTCAACATTAGTAACAAATAAATCATCACCTACTAATTGTACTTTATCTCCAATTTTATCTGTTAAATATTTCCATCCATTCCAGTCATCTTCGTACATACCATCTTCGATAGAAATAATTGGATATTTAGCAGCAAGTTCAGCTAAATAATCAGCTTGTTCTTCAGAAGTTCTGATTTTTCCAGTTTCACCTTCAAATTTAGTATAATCGTATTTACCGTTTACATAAAACTCAGAAGCAGCACAGTCAAGAGCAATCATAATTTCGTCACCGAAAGAATACCCTGCTTTTTCAACTGCTAATTTAATTGTATCCAAGGCGTCTTCGGTACCACCAGCTAAATTTGGCGCAAAACCACCTTCATCACCTACAGCAGTACTCAAACCTCTGTCGTGTAATACTTTTTTCAAACTGTGAAAAATTTCAGTTCCCATTTGCATAGCATGTGTAAATGAAGTTGCCTTTACAGGGAAAATCATAAACTCCTGAAATGCAATTGGAGCATCAGAGTGAGAACCACCATTGATGATGTTCATCATCGGAACAGGTAATGTATTAGCAGAAACTCCACCAACATATCTGTACAACGGCAATCCAAGTTCATTTGCAGCAGCTTTTGCAGCAGCTAAAGAAACTCCTAAAATAGCATTAGCTCCTAATTTAGATTTATTAGGCGTTCCGTCTAAATCAATCATTAATTGATCGATAGTGTTTTGTTCGAAAACAGAAGTTCCAACTAATTCTTCAGCAATAACAGTATTTACATTATTCACTGCATTTAAAACTCCTTTTCCTAGAAATGCTTTTCCTCCGTCACGTAATTCAACAGCTTCGTGCTCTCCAGTAGATGCTCCAGATGGAACAGCAGCTCTTCCTAAAACTCCATTTTCAGTTACTACATCAACTTCAATAGTAGGATTACCTCTAGAATCAAAAATTTGTCTTGCGTGAACTTTAATTATAATACTCATTATTTTTGTTTTTTATTAATAAATTATATTTTTTTTCGAAATTATAAAAATATTTAATAGAAAAAATGCATTCTTACTATTAAACACCTTTATTTATTAACTATATCGTTTTAGCAGTAGCTAGTTTTATATTCTCAACAAACTGATCGAACAAGTAAGAAGAATCATGTGGTCCTGGACTTGCTTCAGGATGATATTGAACTGAAAAACAATTTTTATTTTTCATTCTCATACCAGCAACTGTTTCATCGTTTAAATGCAGATGTGTAATTTCTAAATCAGGATGATTGTCCAGTTGCTCTTTATTAACTGCAAAACCATGATTTTGAGAAGTAATTTCTCCTTTACCAGTAATAATATTTTTTACCGGATGATTTATTCCACGATGTCCATTAAACATTTTATAAGTTTCAACTCCATTTGCTAAAGCAATAACTTGGTGTCCTAGACAAATTCCGAACAAAGGATTATCATTAGCTAAAATTTCTTTTGCTACTTCGATAGCACCAAATAGAGGATCCGGATCTCCAGGTCCATTTGACAGGAAATATCCATCTGGATTAAACGACGCTAAATCTTTATAAGTAGAATTATATGGAAAAACTTTAATATAGCAATCTCTTTTAGCAAGATTTCTCAATATATTCTTTTTTATCCCAAGATCTAAGGCAGAAATTTTATATGTAGCATTTTCATCTCCAAAAAAATAAGGCTCAGCAGTTGAAACTTTTGATGCCAACTCTAAACCTTCCATATTTGGCACATTTGCCAGTTCTTTTTTTAGCTCTTCAATAGAAGTCCCATCTGTGCAAATAACTGCATTCATAGCTCCATTGTCACGTATATAACTTACAAGTGCACGAGTATCAACATCAGAAATACAGATTAAATTTTGCTTTGCAAAATAATCCTCCAAACTTCCTGAAGCATCTTCACGAGAATAATTAAAACTGAAGTTTTTACAAACTAAACCAGCAATTTTGATACTATCAGATTCAATCTCTAAATCATTTACACCATAATTTCCAATGTGTGCATTAGTAGCTACCATAATTTGACCAAAATACGAAGGATCAGTAAAAATCTCCTGATATCCCGTCATTCCAGTATTAAAACAAACTTCACCAAAAGTCTTACCGCTGATCCCGATAGATTTTCCGTGAAAAATTGTTCCATCACTTAGTAATAAAATGGCGCTTTGTCGTGTTGTGTATTTCATTCTTTAATTTGTATTGTTTTTAATCGGTATAAAACCAGCCAGACTTGTTTTACTTGTAATTAGATATTTTGCAAATTTACTTCTTTAAAAGAGCGCTTCCAAGATTTTTTAAAAATTTCATTCATAAAAATAAAACCTAAGTATTCAAATAAGTTATATTTTGATTTCTTTAAAAAAAATCAAAAAAAAAGGATAAACTAAAAATTAGCTTATCCTTGATTTTTATAGAATCATTACTTTCATAATTATTCAGAAGCTTCAGTAGTCGTTTCTGACTCAGCAGCTGGAGCCTCAGTAGTTTCCTCAGCTTTTTTTGCTTTACCACCACGACGGCTTTTTGCTTTTTTAACTTCTTTTTTACCTCCATTGTAAAGTTCATTGAAATCTACAAGTTCGATCATTGCCATATCAGCATTATCTCCCAAACGATTTCCAACTTTAATGATACGAGTGTATCCACCTGGACGGTCTCCAACTTTAGCAGCTACGTCTCTGAACAAGTCAGTTACCGCATATTTGCTACGTAAGTAAGCAAAAACAATACGACGATTGTGAGTCGTATCTTCTTTTGATTTTGTGATTAAAGGCTCAACGAATTGTTTAAGCGCTTTAGCCTTAGCAACAGTAGTGTTAATACGTTTGTGCTCAATAAGAGAACAAGCCATATTAGCTAACATAGCTTTTCTATGTCCAGTCTGTCTGCTTAAGTGATTGAATTTTTTTCCGTGTCTCATTGCTATTTTAAATTTAATCCGCCGTGGCGGATTGAATTATTCTTTATCTAATTTGTATTTAGCTAAATCCATTCCGAAAGTTAAATTTTTAACTGCTACAAGTTCATCTAGCTCTGTTAAAGATTTTTTACCAAAATTACGGAATTTCATTAGGTCATTTTTATTGAACGATACTAAATCACCAAGTGTATCAACTTCAGCCGCTTTCAAGCAATTTAATGCTCTCACAGATAAATCCATATCAACAAGCTTAGTTTTAAGCAATTGTCTCATATGCAATGACTCTTCATCATACGATTCTGTTTGTGCAATTTCGTCAGCCTCGAGTGTAATTCTTTCGTCAGAAAACAACATGAAGTGGTGAATTAAAACCTTAGCAGCTTCAGTAAGAGCATCTTTTGGATTAATTGATCCATCAGTTTTAATTTCAAAAACTAATTTTTCGTAATCTGTTTTTTGCTCTACACGGAAGTTTTCAATTGCATATTTTACATTTTTTACCGGAGTAAAAATAGAGTCTGTAAAAATGGTTCCAATTGCAGCATTCTGTTTTTTGTTCTCCTCAGCAGGAACATATCCTCTACCTTTCTCGATTGTTAAATCGAAGTTCAATTTGATTTTAGAATCTAAATTACAGATAACAAGGTCTGGATTCAAAACTTGAAAACCTGAAATAAATTTTTGAAAATCACCTGCTGTTAATTGATCTTTACCAGAAACAGAAATTGTAACTGCTTCATTATCGATATCTTCGATCTGACGTTTGAAACGTACTTGTTTTAGATTAAGGATAATTTCGGTAACATCTTCAACAACACCTGAAATAGTAGAAAACTCATGATCTACACCTTCGATACGAACAGATGTAATTGCATAACCTTCTAATGCTGAAAGCAAAACTCTTCTAAGTGCATTACCAACTGTCAATCCATAACCAGGTTCTAAAGGTCTAAATTCGAATTTACCTTCAAAATCGGTTGAATCGATCATGATAACTTTATCGGGCTTTTGAAAATTAAATATTGCCATAAATTTCGACTAAGTCAATTATTATTTGTTGTACAACTCTACGATTAATTGTTCTTTAATGTTTTCTGGAATCTGAAGTCTTGCAGGTACAGAAACAAAAGTTCCTTCTTTAAGATCATTATTCCAAGTAATCCATTCATAAACATGACTTGAATTTGACAAAGAACGTTCGATAGCTTCTAAAGATTTAGATTTTTCACGAACTGCCACTTTATCACCAGGTTTAAGGTGGTAAGAAGCGATATTTACAACTTCACCATTAACAGTAACGTGTCTGTGAGAAACTAATTGTCTAGCACCTCTTCTAGAAGGAGCGATACCCATTCTAAAAACAACGTTATCTAATCTTGCCTCACATAATTGTAAAAGAACTTCACCAGTAACACCTTTAGTAGCTGATGCTTTTTTGAATAAATTTCTGAATTGTTTTTCTAAAATTCCGTAAGAATATTTAGCTTTTTGCTTTTCCATTAACTGAACAGCGTACTCAGATTTTTTACCTCTTTTTTTAGCCATCCCGTGTTGTCCAGGTGGATAATTTCTTTTTTCGAAAGATTTATCATCTCCGAAGATTGCTTCGCCAAATTTACGAGCAATTCTAGTTTTTGGACCAGTATATCTTGCCATTTCTAAAAAATTAAATTTAAGGTAGAGATTATGAATTCAGGTCAAATCCTTCGATAATCTATATTCTACCTTGTTTATACTATGAATAAATAAAATTAAACTCTACGTCTTTTTGGAGGACGACATCCGTTATGAGGCATTGGAGTAACGTCGATAATCTCAGTAACTTCAATTCCACCGTTATGAATAGAACGAATAGCAGACTCACGTCCGTTTCCTGGTCCTTTTACATAAACTTTTACTTTTTTAAGTCCAGCCTCAAGAGCTACTTTACTACAATCTTCTGCTGCCATTTGAGCTGCGTATGGAGTATTCTTTTTAGAACCTCTGAAACCCATTTTACCAGCTGAAGACCAAGAAATAACTTCACCTTTTTTGTTTGTCAAAGAAATGATGATGTTATTGAAGGTAGCAGAAATATGAGCTTCTCCCGTTGATTCAACGATAACTTTACGTTTTTTTGCAGTTGCTTTAGCCATATTACTTATTATTTAGTTGCTTTTTTCTTGTTAGCAACAGTTTTTCTTTTACCTTTTCTTGTTCTAGAGTTGTTTTTAGTTCTTTGCCCTCTTAACGGAAGACCAGATCTATGACGGATACCTCTGTAACAACCAATATCCATTAAACGTTTGATGTTCAAAGAAACTTCAGAACGTAATTCTCCTTCAATTTTGAATGCTCCAACAGCTTCACGAATTGCTCCGATCTCGTCATCATTCCAATCTTGAACTTTTTTGTCTTGGCTAACTTGAGCTTTTTCTAAAATCTCAATAGCTCTACTTCTTCCTAATCCAAAGATATAGGTAAGTGCTATAACACCTCTTTTATTTTTTGGGATATCTACCCCTGCTATTCTTGCCATAATTATCCTTGTCTTTGTTTAAATCTAGGATTCTTTTTGTTTATTACGTACAATCTCCCTTTTCTACGCACAATGATGCACTCGGGACTTCTCTTTTTTACTGATGCTCTAACTTTCATAGTGAATATCCTTTAATATCGATAAGTAATTCTTGCTTTTGACAAATCATAAGGGCTCATTTCCAGTTTCACTTTATCACCAGGTAATAATTTGATGTAATGCATACGCATCTTACCAGAAATATGAGCAATTACAATATGTCCATTTTCTAACTCTACACGGAACATCGCATTTGACAATGCTTCAATGATTGATCCGTCTTGTTCTATTGCTGATTGTTTTGCCATAAATATATTAAGCTACCGCTTTTCTATTTTTACCAGTCTTCATTAAACCATCATAATGTTTGTTTAACAAGTATGAATTGATTTGCTGAATAGTATCTATTGCAACTCCAACCATAATTATTAATGAGGTACCTCCAAAAAACATTGCCCAAGATTGTTGTACATCCATAATACTTACAACAATAGCTGGGAACACAGCAATCAAAGCAAGGAATAAAGATCCTGGGAAAGTTATTAAAGACATCACTTTATCTAAGAAATCTGAAGTTTCAGCACCTGGACGAACTCCCGGGATAAAACCACCGCTTCTTTTTAAATCATCAGCCATTTTGTTAGTAGGAACAGTAATTGCAGTGTAGAAGAATGTAAATACAATAATTAAAGTTGCAAATACAAAATTATACCAAAAACCGAACATATCACTAAATGCTCCAACAATAGATTGTGATGTGTCTGATTTAGACAATCCAGCTACAGCTGCAGGTATAAACATAATTGCCTGAGCAAAAATGATTGGCATAACTCCAGAAGCATTAAGCTTAAGAGGAATCCATTGTCTATTACCACCTGTTAAATCTTGCTCATAATCACCAGTTGTTGTACGACGAGCGTATTGAACCGGGATTCTACGTACTGCCATTGTAAGCAATACACAAGCAATAATCACTAATAACCACACAATAATTTCAATAACTAATAACATTGGACCTCCATTGTTATTGGTAACTCTCGTTGTAAACTCTTGAATAAAAGCTTGAGGTAAACGAGCTAAGATACCAACCATAATTAATAATGAAATTCCATTTCCAATACCTTTATCTGTAATTTTCTCTCCAAGCCACATAGCAAAGATTGTACCTGTCACTAAAATGATAACAGATGAGAACAAAAATTCAGGAGAATTAAAGCCTAGTAAGAATGCACTACCAGGCAATGTTCTGTATAAATTATAGATATAAGTTGGACCTTGAACCAGTGTAATAGCTATAGTCAACCAACGAGTGATTTGATTAATCTTTTTTCTACCACTTTCTCCATCGTTTTGAAGTTTTTGTAAATAAGGAATAGCAATTCCCATCAACTGAACCACAATAGACGCAGAAATATAAGGCATAATACCTAAAGCAAAAACTGAAGCTTTAGAGAAAGCACCCCCAGTAAACATGTCTAGGATAGATCCTAAACCATTTTTAGTTTGTCCCGCTAAACCAGTTAATTGAGTTGCATCAATTCCAGGAAGCGTAACGTGTGCACCAAAACGATATACTAAAAGCAATCCTAATGTAATTAAGATTCTGTTTTTCAGTTCTTCGATTTTCCAAACATTACTTATTGATTCAATAAATTTCTTCATCTTAATAGATAAGTTATATAGTTACAGCTTCTCCACCAGCAGCCTCAATAGCAGCTTTTGCAGTAGCAGTAAATTTGTGGGCAGTTACTTTTAATTTTGCTTTCAATTCTCCTCTACCTAAAATCTTAACGATCTCATTTTTGGTAGCTAGACGATTTGCTACGAAATCTGTCATAGAAACAGAATCAGTAATCACACCATTGTCTACTAATAATTGAAGCGTATCTAAATTAACACCTTCGTATTCTTTACGATTGATGTTTGTGAAACCAAACTTAGGCACACGTCTTTGAAGTGGCATTTGCCCTCCTTCAAAACCAATCTTTTTAGAATAACCAGAACGAGATTTTGCCCCTTTGTGACCTCTTGCAGCAGTGCCACCTTTTCCAGAACCTTCTCCTCTACCTAATCTTTTATTTTGATTGTGCGTTGATCCTTCAGCTGGTTGTAAGTTACTTAAATTCATAACAGTATTTGTTATTTAGCTTCTTCAACAGAAACTAAGTGTTTAACTTTGTTTATCATACCAAGGATAGCAGGGTTTGAATCATGCTCTACAACTTGTCCCATTTTACGTAGACCTAAAGCTTCCAAACCTCTCTTTTGAGAAAGAGGACAGTTGATTTTGCTTCTTACTTGTTTTACTAATAATTTAGCCATAATTTCCTTGAATTAACCTTTAAAAACTTTTTCTAAAGAAACACCTCTTTGTTTTGCAACAGTGTGAGCGCTTCTCATTTGTAATAAAGCATCAAAAGTTGCTTTCACTACGTTATGAGGATTTGATGATCCTTGAGATTTAGACAATACATCGTGAATACCTACTGATTCAAGAACTGAACGAACAGCTCCACCAGCAATAACTCCTGTACCATGAGAAGCAGGAATTAAGAATACACGTGCACCACCAAATTTACCTTTTTGTTCGTGAGGAACAGATTGTCCATTCAAAGGAATTTTTACTAAATTTTTCTTAGCATCTTCTACTGCTTTCGCAATTGCTTCAGAAACGTCTTTAGATTTTCCTAATCCGTGACCAACTACTCCATTTTCATCACCTACAACTACAATAGCAGAAAAACCGAAAGCTCTACCACCTTTTGTAACTTTAGTAACACGATTAACACTTACCAGACGATCTTTAAGTTCAAGACCACTTGGTTTTACCAATTCTACATTTTTGTATTTAGACATAATATATTAGAATTTAAGTCCAGCCGCTCTTGCGCCTTCTGCTAATGATTTAATACGACCGTGATATAAATAACCTCCTCTATCAAAAGTGATGGTATCAATCCCAGCTTTTAACGCTTTTTCAGCAACTAGTTTTCCAACAGCAGCAGCTACTTCAACGTTAGTACCTTTTCCTATTTCTTTTTCTCTTGAAGATGCAGCTAATATAGTAACTCCATTTACATCATCAATAAGTTGAGCGTAAATTTCTTTGTTACTTCTAAATACAGATAGTCTTGGGTTAGTAGCAGTACCACTAATCGATTTTCTAATTCTGAATCTAATTCTCTGTCTTCTATCAGATTTTGTTAATGACATAATCTTATTTTTTAAGCTGATTTACCTGCTTTTCTTCTTAATACTTCACCCACAAATTTAACACCTTTTCCTTTGTATGGCTCTGGCTTACGGAAACCTCTGATTTTCGCAGCAACCTGACCTAAAAGTTGTTTATCAAATGATGTTAATTTTACGATAGGGTTTTTACCTTTTTCAGATATTGTTTCTAAAGCTACTTCTGGAGCAATTTCTAAAACAATATTGTGAGAATATCCAAGTGCTAAATCTAATTTTTGACCTTGGTTTGAAGCTCTATAACCAACTCCAACTAATTCTAGTTCTTTTGTAAAACCTTCTGATACACCAATAATCATATTATTGATTAATGATCTGTATAATCCGTGTTTTGCTCTTTGGTCTTTATGATCAGACGATCTTTCAACTTGAACCTGATCGCCTTCAACTGTTACAGTTACGTCCGAAAACTCCTGAGTAAGTTGACCTTTTTTTCCTTTTACTGTAATAATACCGTCTTTAACTTCTACAGTTACGCCAGCAGGGACTACAATTGGGCTTTTACCTATTCTTGACATCTTATTTAGTCTTTAAAATTAGTATACGTAACAAATTACTTCACCACCTACATTTAATTGTTTCGCTTGTTTTCCAGTCATAAGACCTTTTGAAGTTGAAACAATAGCAATTCCTAATCCATTAAGGATTCTTGGTAATTTGGCAGCACCTGCATATTTACGTAAACCAGGTTTACTAATTCTTTGGATATCTTTAATTACAGGCTCTTTAGTATCTTTATCATACTTCAAAGCGATTTTGATAGAACCTTGAACAGTGTTCGTCTCAAATTTGTAACTCAAGATATAACCTTGATCAAATAAGATCTTAGTTATTTCTTTTTTAAGATTAGAAGCTGGAATTTCAACAACTTTGTGGTTTGCAGCCACAGCGTTACGAACTCTAGTCAAATAATCTGCAATAGGATCTGTATACATATGTATTTGATTGCGATTATGGTTTTCGGGAGGCACTCGCCTCCCGAACCTTTAATCAATTAAAAATTATTTTTTGGTTTGCAAAAGTAGTAACTTATTGCGAGATTACCAAGACGCCTTTTTAACTCCAGGAATTAATCCATTATTAGCCATCTCACGGAAAGTTACACGTGAAATACCAAATTGACGAATATAACCTCTTGGTCTACCTGTTAATTTACAACGATTGTGTAAACGAACTGGTGAAGCATTTTTCGGTAATTTTTGTAATCCTTCAAAATCTCCAGCTTCTTTCAAAGCTTTTCTTTTTTCAGCATACTTAGCTACCGTTTTCTCTCTTTTCACCTCACGGGCTTTCATTGATTCTTTAGCCATGTCTTAATTCTTTTTAAAAGGTAATCCTAATTCAGCCAATAATGACTTTGCTTCCTTGTCTGTTTTTGCAGTAGTAACAAATGTAATATCCATTCCTGAAATTTTGTTTACTTTGTCAATATCAATTTCTGGGAAAATGATTTGCTCTAAAACTCCAAGATTGTAATTACCTCTTCCGTCGAAACCAGTAGCTTTGATACCACTAAAATCTCTAACGCGCGGTAAAGCAGAAGTAATAAGTCTATCTAAAAACTCATACATTCTTTCACCACGTAAAGTAACTTTTGCTCCAATAGGCATCCCTTTTCTCAATTTGAAAGACGCAACGTCTTTCTTTGAAATTGTAGATACTGCTTTTTGTCCAGTGATCTTTGTTAACTCATCAACTGCATAGTCAATAAGTTTTTTATCAGATACAGCTGCACCAACTCCACGGCTCAAAACGATTTTTTCAAGTTTTGGAACTTGCATTACGTTTGTATATCCGAATTCCTCTTTAAGAGCAGAGATTACTCTACTCTTATATTCTTCTTTTAGTCTAGGTGTATATGCCATTACTATAGTACTTGATTAGATTTTTTTGAAAATCTTACTTTCTTATCTCCCTCTACTCTAATACCAACTCTAGTTGTTTCCTTTGTTTTAGGATCAATTAGTGAAATGTTAGATATTTGTATAGAAGCTTCTTTCTTAACGATACCACCTTGAGGGTTTTTAGCACTTGGTTTTGTATGTTTCGAAACCATGTTTACACCTTCAACTATCGCTTTATTTTTCTCACGGTAAACACGTAAAACTTTACCTTCAGCACCTTTATGGTCTCCAGCAATAACTCTTACGATATCTCCTGATTTTATTTTTAGCTTTATCATCTTAAAACGAATTAAAGCACTTCTGGTGCTAATGATACAATTTTCATGAATTGTTTTTCACGAAGTTCTCTTGCTACCGGACCAAAAACACGTGTTCCTCTCATTTCCCCTGCAGCGTTCAAAAGAACACATGCATTATCATCGAAACGGATATAAGAACCATCAGCTCTTCTCACTTCTTTTTTGGTACGTACAACAACTGCAGTTGAAACAGCTCCTTTTTTAACGTTACCGTTAGGAGTTGCATCTTTAATAGATACTACAATCTTGTCACCAACAGAGGCATACCTTCTTTTGGTACCTCCTAAAACACGGATAGTTAAAACTTCTTTTGCTCCCGTGTTATCTGCTACTTTTAGTCTTGATTCCTGTTGTACCATAATTATTTAGCTCTTTCTAAGATTTCAACTAATCTCCAACATTTTGTTTTACTTAAAGGACGCGTTTCGCTAATTCTTACAGTATCTCCAATGTTACAGTCGTTTGTTTCGTCGTGTGCAACGTATTTCTTTGTTTTCAACACGAACTTACCGTATAATGGGTGTTTTACTTTTCTTACTTCAGCAATAACAATAGACTTATCCATTTTATTTGAAGTAACAACACCTATTCTTTCTTTTCTTAAATTTCTTTTTTCTTCCATCTTTCAGCAGAATACAATTATTGTAACTCTCTTTTAGTTAACTCTGTAGCCAATCTTGCAACTGTTCTTCTTACACTTCTAATCTGAAGTGGATTCTCAATTGGAGAAATAGCGTGAGCCATTTTTAGGTCAGCATATATTTTCTTAGTTTGACTAAGTTTTTCTTGCAACTCCGCTGCAGAAAGATCTTTTATTTCTGATTGTTTCATAATATAAATTTAATTATGCTTCGAAATCTCTAGCAACGACGAATTTAGTTTTTACTGGAAGCTTTTGAGCTGCAAGACGTAAAGCCTCTTTTGCAACTGATAAAGGAACTCCTCCAACTTCAAACATAATTCTTCCGGGTTTAACAACGGCAGCCCAATATTCAACGGCACCTTTACCTTTACCCATACGTACCTCAAGAGGCTTCTTAGTAATTGGTTTGTCTGGAAATATTTTGATCCATAATTGTCCTTCTCTCTTCATGAAACGAGTTGCAGCAATACGTGCAGCTTCGATTTGACGAGAAGTTAAGAACATTCCATCTTCATGTACAGATTTAATACCAAACATTCCATTAGAAAGTTCATGCCCTCTTTGAGAGTTACCTTTCATTTTACCCTTCTGTACCTTACGGTATTTTGTTCTTTTAGGCTGTAACATTTTTCTTTAGTTTAAAAATTTACTTTCTTTTACGAGCGTCTGGTTTACCACCTTTATTAAAAGGTTTTCTGTCTCCTCTCGGAGAATCTCCACCTTTACCGCCACCAGTTCCAGATTGTTTTTTATCCATTCCTGCAAGCGGAGAAAGATCTCTCTTTCCATAAACTTCACCTTTCATGATCCATACTTTGATACCCATTCTACCGTAAGTAGTATGAGCTTCAGCCAAAGCATAATCAATGTCAGCTCTGAAAGTTGATAGAGGAATTCTACCTTCTTTGAAACCTTCTGAACGCGCCATCTCAGCACCATTCAAACGACCAGAAATCAAAACTTTGATACCTTCAGCGTTCATACGCATAGAAGCAGCAATAGCCATTTTGATTGCACGTCTGTAAGAAATACGGCTTTCGATTTGACGAGCGATGCTTGTCGCCACAAGATAAGCATCTAATTCGGGTCTTTTAATTTCAAAGATGTTGATTTGAACCTCTTTGTCAGTAACTTTCTTAAGTTCTTCTTTTAACTTGTCTACCTCTTGTCCACCTTTTCCGATAATGATACCAGGTCTAGCAGTAGTGATAGTAACGGTTACAAGTTTCAAAGTTCTCTCGATGATTACTTTTGATACACTAGCTTTTGATAAACGAGCGTGGATATACTTTCTGATTTTGTGATCTTCGGCAAGTTTATCACCGTAATCATTTCCACCATACCAGTTTGAGTCCCACCCTCTGATGATACCAAGTCTATTTCCAATTGGATTTGTCTTTTGTCCCATGCTGCTTAAGAATTGCTTTGTGTGTTATTGATAGCTCCAAGCACGATTGTTACGTGATTAGAACGTTTTCTTATTCTGTGTGCACGACCTTGCGGAGCTGGACGAAGTCTTTTCAACATCATTCCACCATCTACTCTGATCTCTTTAACAAATAATCCAGCTTCTTCTAAATTACCTTCACTATTTTTTTGCTCCCAGTTGTTGATCGCAGATAATAATAGTTTCTCTAATTTTCTTGAAGCCTCTTTAGAACTGAATCTTAAGATGTTAAGTGCTCTTTCTACCTTCTGACCTCTTACCAAGTCCGCTACTAAGCGCATTTTTCTAGGTGAAGTAGGGCAGTTATTCAATTTTGCGAAAGCAATAGACTTATTAGCCTCTTTTCTCGCATCTGCTGTTTCTCTTTTACGAACTCCCATTGCTTCTTATTTTTTACCTTTATTTTTTGCTCCAGCATGACCTCTAAAAGATCTAGTTGGTGAAAACTCTCCTAATTTGTGACCTACCATGTTTTCTGTTACGTAAACTGGTACAAATTGACGACCGTTATGAACTGCGATAGTTTGTCCAACGAAATCTGGAGTAATCATAGAAGCTCTAGACCAAGTCTTTACTACACTATTTTTACCACTTTCTACGTTTTCCTGAACTTTCTTGTCTAACTTATAATGAACGAAAGGTCCTTTTTTTAATGAACGTGCCATATCTTATTATTTCTTTCTACGTTCTACGATATACTTGTTACTCGGGTTTTTCTTAGAACGAGTTCTATAACCTTTTGCTGGTATTCCATTTCTTGAACGTGGATGTCCACCAGAAGAACGTCCTTCTCCACCACCCATTGGGTGATCAACAGGGTTCATTGCAACAGGTCTTGTTCTAGGTCTTCTTCCTAACCATCTTGTTCTACCAGCTTTTCCTGATACAACTAATTGGTGGTCTGAATTAGAAACAGCTCCAATTGTAGCCGAACAAGTTAACAAGATCAATCTTGTTTCACCAGATGGCATTTTAATTGTAGCATATTTTCCATCTCTTGCCATTAATTGAGCAAATGTACCAGCTGAACGAGCGATTACCGCACCTTGACCTGGACGCAACTCAATACAAGAGATTACAGTTCCTAAAGGAATTCTACTTAAAGGCAATGTATTACCAATTTCCGGTTGAGATTCTGGACCAGAAACTAATTTCTGACCAACTTTCAATCCGTTTTGAGCAATTACATAAGTTTTCTCTCCATCAGCATAAGCTAATAAAGCGATAAATGCAGTACGATTTGGATCGTATTCGATTGATTTCACAGTAGCCGGAATTCCGTCTTTAGTTCTTTTGAAATCAATAATACGATATCTCTGCTTGTGACCACCACCCGTATAACGCATGGTCATCTTTCCTTGACTATTTCTACCTCCAGAGTTTTTTATCGGCGCTATCAAAGAGCGTTCCGGCTTATCAGTTGTAATGGCGTCATAACCATTCACAACTCTAAATCGCTGACCTGGGGTAATAGGTTTTAATTTTCTTACTGACATTTTTCTATCTTAGATATTGTTGTAAAAATCAATTGTTTCTCCTTCTTGTACTTGAACAATCGCTTTCTTAATTGCATTTGTCTTTCCACTGATCAAACCACTTTTAGTGTATTTTGTAGTTCTATCCGGTCTTACGTTCATCGTGTTAACTGAAACGATAGTTACTCCATAAGCAGCTTCAACAGCTTTCTTAATTTGAACTTTGTTTGCTTTTTTGTCAACAACGAATCCGAAGCGGTTTAAAACTTCACTTTCTTTGGTTACTTTTTCTGTTACTATAGGTCTAATTATGATACTCATATTCCTATTATTTGCTTAAATTTTCTTCAATTAACTCCAAAGAACCTTCTAAAAGCACTAAATTATTAGTGTTCAAAATAGCGTAAGTGCTTAATTCTGAGCTAGTTACGACATTAGAAGCCTTTAAATTGCGTGAGGACAAATATACATTTTTATTCGACTCTCCCAACACAAATAGAGATTTTTTATTTTCTAACCCTAAAGCTTTCAAAACGTTAATGAAATTTTTAGTGTTTGGCGCTTCAAAATTAAAGTCTTCAAGAACGATGATATTCGCCTCTTTTGCTTTGATTGAGAAAGCTGATTTTCTAGCCAATCTTTTCAAAGATTTATTCAATTTGAATGAATAACTTCTTGGTCTTGGTCCAAAAACTGTTCCACCACCTTTAAACAATGGATTTTTAATACTTCCCGCACGAGCCGTACCAGTTCCTTTTTGTTTTTTAATCTTACGTGTACTTCCCGTCACTTCAGCTCTTTCTTTAGCTTTGTGAGTACCTTGTCTTTGATTAGCAAGATATTGCTTAACATCAAGGTATACAGCGTGATTGTTTGGTTCAATTGCGAATACTGAATCAGAAAGTTGAACTTTTCTTCCAGTATCTTTTCCGTTGAAATCTAATACTTTTACTTCCATTACTTCTGAATGATTACATAAGAGTTTTTATGTCCAGGAACACATCCTTTAATAACAAGCAAGTTCTTTTCAGCAACTACTTTTAAAACTCTAAGGTTTTGTACTTTTACATTATCTCCTCCCATTCTTCCAGCCATACGCATTCCTTTGAATACTCTAGATGGATAAGAAGAAGCTCCCACAGAACCTGGTGCTCTTAAACGGTTATGTTGACCATGAGTTGCTTGACCAACACCACCAAATCCGTGACGTTTTACAACACCTTGAAAACCTTTACCCTTAGATACACCTTGTACATCTACAAATTCTCCTTCAGCAAAAATAGAAACATCAATAAGATCTCCTAATTTTTGTTCAGTTGCGAAATCTTGGAATTCAACGACTTTTTTCTTAGCAACAGTTCCAGCTTTTTTAAAGTGACCTAAAGCCGCTTTAGTAGAATGTTTCTCGTTTTTGTCATCGAAACCTAGTTGCAACGCTTCGTACCCGTCAACACCTTTGGTTCTGACTTGGGTAACAACACACGGCCCAGCTTCGATTACTGTACAAGGAATGTTTTTCCCGTTTTCGTCGAAAATACTAGTCATGCCGATTTTTTTACCAATTAACCCAGACATAAATATTAATTATTAATTACTAAAATTCCCTTCAATTTGAAAATAACAGAAATTTCCAAACAGGGAGTGCAAAAGTAGACATTAAAATTGAATATACCAAACAGTTACAAAAATTAAATCGCTCATTATCAAAATTCAAGCTTCAAAGCTTCTTTCAATTCTACTAGTTTTATTATAAAAATCCGCCATAATCATTTTAACCCCAAGAAACATTTTTCTTAACAATTATATAATCCCAACTTAAAAAATCTTCCGCAACACCCTAAATAAAAGGCCTTTCACAAAAAACAATATACAGCATTCCAAAAACTTATAATTTAAAAAACCATAAAAAAGAAACTATTACAACAAAAAAAAGCGAGACATTACTGTCTCGCTTTTCTATATAAAATATAATAAAAAATTATACTTTTATCTCTACTTCAACTCCACTTGGCAATTCAAGTTTCATTAATGCATCAATAGTTTTAGATGAAGATGAATAAATATCAATCAATCTCTTGTATGACATTACTTCAAATTGCTCTCTCGCTTTTTTGTTAACGTGCGGAGAACGTAACACAGTGAAAAGTTTTTTGTGAGTTGGTAACGGAATTGGACCTGTTACAACTGCTCCAGTAGTTTTTACTGTTTTTACGATCTTTTCAGCAGATTTATCTACCAACATGTGATCGTAAGATTTTAGTTTTATTCTGATTTTTTGACTCATTTTCTTAAGAATTAAGCGTTACCTTTTGCTTTTTTAATTACAGCTTCTGAAATATTAGAAGGTGTCTCTGCATAATGTGAAAACTCCATTGTTGAAGTAGCTCTACCAGAAGATAATGTTCTTAATGTTGTTACATATCCAAACATCTCTGACAAAGGCACATCAGCCTTAATAGTTTTAGCACCATTTCTGTCACCCATGTCATTAACCTGACCTCTACGACGATTGATATCACCTACGATATCTCCCATGTTTTCTTCAGGAGTAATAACTTCCATTTTCATGATAGGCTCAAGAATAATAGCTCCAGCAGCCTTAGCCACTTCTCTATAACCCATTCTTGCTGCTAATTCAAAAGAAAGTGCATCAGAATCGACAGGGTGGAAAGATCCGTCTGTCAAAGTTACTTTCAAACTATCCACTTGATAACCAGCCAAAGGACCAGTTTTCATAGCTTCACGGAAACCTTTTTCTACAGAAGGAATATATTCCTTAGGAACGTTACCTCCTTTTACTGCATTAATAAACTGTAATCCTACAGGAACTTTACCATCAACTTCGTCAGCTGGCTCAAGTGTAAATACGATATCACCGAATTTACCACGACCTCCTGATTGTTTCTTGTAAGTTTCTCTGTGTGTTGCAGTTCTTGTAAACGCTTCTTTATATTCAACTTGAGGCTCACCTTGGTTCACTTCAACTTTAAATTCACGTTTCATACGATCTACCAAGATATCTAAGTGAAGCTCACCCATACCTGAGATAATTGTTTGCCCTGAAGCTTCATCTGTTCTAACAGTAAATGTCGGATCTTCTTCAGCTAATTTAGCCAAAGCCATACCCATTTTATCAACGTCAGCTTTAGTTTTAGGCTCAATAGCAATACCAATTACCGGTGCAGGGAATTTCATCGACTCAAGAATGATTGGGTGTTTTTCATCACACAATGTATCTCCAGTTTTGATATCTTTAAATCCAACAGCAGCTCCAATATCTCCAGCCTCAATATATTCGATTGGATTTTGTTTGTTAGCGTGCATTTGGTAGATACGAGAAATTCTTTCTTTACTTCCTGAACGAGTGTTCAAAACATAAGAACCAGCATCTAAACGTCCTGAATAAGCACGGAAGAAAGCTAAACGACCTACGAATGGGTCAGTAGCAATTTTAAATGCTAAAGCAGCGAACGGCTCTTTTACATCTGGACGACGTAAGATTTTAGTTTGATCTTCTTCTAACAATTCAGCATCATCAGGATGAATTCCTTCGATACCTTCTTTATCCATTGGAGAAGGCAAATATTTACAAACTGCATCTAACATGAATTGAACCCCTTTGTTTTTAAAAGAAGATCCTGCAATCATCGGGATGATAGCCATATCCATAGTTGCAGCTCTAAGCGCATTGTTAATTTCTTCCTCTGTGATAGAATCTGGATCTTCCATATACTTATCAAGCAAGTTCTCATCGTAATCAGCAACTGCTTCAATAAGAATATCTCTATATTCTTTAACTTCAGCAACCATATCAGCAGGAATCTCAACGATATCAAAAGTTGCCCCTTGAGTTGCATCATGCCAAATGATAGCTTGGTTTTTCACTAAATCCACAACACCTTTGAAATCATTTTCTTCACCAATTGGCAAAGTGATCGCAACAGCATTTGATTTCAACATATCACGAACTTGTTGACAAACTGCCAAAAAGTTAGATCCTTGACGGTCCATCTTGTTAACGAATCCCATACGCGGAACTCTATATTGATCTGCAAGTCTCCAGTTAGTTTCTGATTGCGGCTCAACACCATCAACAGCACTAAACAAGAAAACTAATCCATCAAGTACACGTAAAGAACGATTTACCTCTACAGTAAAGTCAACGTGCCCAGGAGTATCAATAATATTAAAGTGGTACGGCAATGAGTTTGGCAAAAGCTTACCTTGCTCAGTTGGGAAATTCCACTCACAAGTTGTAGCAGCAGAAGTAATTGTAATACCTCTTTCTTGCTCTTGCGCCATCCAGTCCATTGTTGCAGCACCATCGTGTACTTCACCAATTTTATGTGATTTTCCAGTATAAAAAAGGATACGCTCAGTGGTTGTTGTTTTACCAGCATCAATGTGAGCAGCAATTCCGATATTTCTTGTATATTTTAAATCTCTAGCCATTTCTTACGAATTAAAATCTAAAGTGAGAGAAAGCTTTATTAGCTTCTGCCATCTTGTGAGTATCCATTCTTTTCTTAACCGCAGCACCTTCTTCTTTAGCAGCAGCTAAACATTCTGACGCTAAACGTTGTGCCATAGATTTTTCATTTCTTCTTCTAGAATAAAGTATTAACCACTTCATTGCCATAGAAATTTTTCTGTCTGGTCTAATTTGCATTGGAATTTGAAATGTAGCTCCACCTACTCTACGACTACGTACTTCTACGTGAGGCATAACGTTTGTTAAAGCATCTTTCCAAATTTCTAATGAAGATTTTTCTGAATCTTGCTTCTTAGACTCAATGATGTCAATTGCATCATAAAATACTTTGAAAGCTGTAGATTTCTTACCATCCCACATTAAGTTGTTCACAAAACGCGTTACCAATTGGTCGTTAAACCTTGGATCTGGTAAAAGTGGTCTTTTCTTTGCCGCTCTTTTTCTCATGTCTTTTTTTTAATAAAAAGTTATAGGTTATCCGTTAAATGTTTTGTTATAGAATTAAAACTTTCACCTCAATCTAACCCTCAACTCCTAACCTCCAACTCTTAACGTTTTAAATTACTTTTTTGCTTCTTTTGGGCGTTTAGCACCGTACTTAGATCTTCTTTGCGTTCTTCCTGCAACCCCTGACGTGTCAAGCGCTCCACGAACGATATGATATCTAACACCTGGTAAATCTTTTACCCTTCCGCCTCTAACTAATACTATCGAGTGCTCTTGTAAATTGTGTCCTTCTCCAGGGATGTAAGCATTCACCTCATTACCATTTGTCAAACGTACACGCGCAACTTTACGCATTGCAGAGTTTGGTTTTTTTGGTGTAGTAGTGTAAACACGCGTACAAACCCCTCTTCTTTGAGGACAAGAATCTAAAGCAACCGATTTACTCTTCTTAGTTATCTGAGTTCTTCCTGTTCTTACTAATTGTTGAATTGTTGGCATAATTAATACTAAAAATTTATTATGTATATTAAATTCCCGCTTTTTACGGGGTTGCAAATGTATAAAATATTTTTCACTATACAAACGTTAATCCATTAATTTTCAATAACATTATTTAAGCTTATCTTTTTAGAAACAAGCGACATATATTTTCAATACTTTTAACAAATCAAATTACAGCCTTTGAAACAGTCATTATACATATTTTTTTTAAGCATATCTCTTAGCTCTTATGCTCAAAATTTCCATCTAACAATTAAAGGAATAAACGACAATGACAACAGAACGATTGACTCCTTAAATTACACAATTAAACACACTAATATAAAATCCTTATACAACGAAATAAACAGCATCTCAAAAAAGCTTTCCCAAAAAGGCTATCTAGACAATAAAATACTGAAAACAAATAAGATAAACGACAGCTCATATATATCAATTTTTACCTTAAAACAAAGAATAAAATACATCCATATATATATAGGTATAAATAATCCATTTTTCCACTCAAACGAAACTAAAAGCGACACCCTGATTTTACCTTACGAAGAAGCAGAAAATTACCTAAATCAAAAAATGATCGAAGCAGAAAAACAAGGATTTGCATTAAGCAAAATAAAACTCGAAAATATTCAAAAAAAGAATTCAATAATTTTTGCAAGCCTAAATTTTAAATCCGAAAAAAAAAGACAGGTAAATTCCATTATTCTAAATTACACAAATAGCAAAGACAAGACTACTTTCCCGAAAGGACATCTAAAACAACTCAATAAAAAATACCTGCGCAAAATTTTCAATCAAGAAATCACAAAACAACTTTACAACGAAATCAATAGCTATGATTTTGCAAATCAAACAAAATATCCAGAAATACTATTCACAAATGACTCAACCAAAATCTACGTTTATCTTGAAAAAAGAAAAGCAAATACATTTGATGGATACATTGGTTTTTCAAACGACAATGATCAAAAAACAAACATAAACGGATACTTAGATATTTCACTACTCAATACCCTTCATGCTGGAGAACAATTTTCATTATACTGGAAAAGCGACGGAAACCAGCAAACAACTTTTAACACCAAACTGGAAATCCCGTATATATTTAAATCTTCATTGGGGCTAAAAGCCCAATTAAATATTTTCAAACAAGACAGCACTTTTCAGAACACAAAAACAGCAATCGATTTAGCTTACTACATTACTTACCATTCCAAAATCTATCTAGGATACCAATCAACAGAATCTAGCGACATTCAGAACACAAACAGCAAAACAATTAGCGATTTCAAAAACTCATACATCACTTCAACATACGAGTTCAAAAAAATAAATTACCTCAATAATTTAATGGCGCAAAAAGCCACTTTAAACTTCATAACCGGGTTTGGAAAAAGAGACACAAATAACAACGTAAATACAGCTGAACCAAGCCAACAATTTTACATCAATCTAAATGCGTCTTATAACTTCAAGCTTAATGAAAAAAATTTCATTAACATAAATTCACAAAATTTTTACCTGAAGAGCAAAAACTACATTTCAAATGAACTCTTTCGATTTGGGGGAATAAATTCCATTAGAGGTTTTTTAGAAAATAGCCTGCAATCCAACTTTAATTCACTAATTCTTACAGAGTACAGATATAAATTTTCAAAAAATATATACGCAAACACAATTACAGATTACGGCTTATATCAAGACTTAACAACGATTTCCGATCCTAAAAAAATAAAAAAATTAATAGGATTAGGAATTGGCACAACTATTCAAACAGCAAACGGATTACTAAAGATAACTCTGACAAACGGTGGTTCCAATACAAGCGAATTACAATTATATAACACTATCGTAAACTTATGTTATAATGTTAAATTTTAGGGTTTAATTAAAAAAAAAATCATTAGGAAAGTTAACAAATTATTAAGAGTTTTGCGAGACTAATTCAAAATATTTAAAAATGAAACTAAAGTTCAATGGATTCTTAGTGCTATTATTAGTACTAGTGGCGCAACTAACTTTTGCGCAAGAAAGAGCTGTTTCAGGAACTGTTTCTGATAATGCAGGCATGCCTCTTCCAGGTGTAAGTGTATTAGTTAAAGGAACAAAATCTGGAACGCAAACCGATTTTGATGGTAAATTTTCTATCAAAGCGTCAACAAGCCAAGTTTTGGTATTTAGCTACATTGGTATGAAAAGCCAAGAAATAGCGGCAAGCTCATCAACTATCAACGTAAAATTGACTGACGATTCAGTAGAGCTTGAAAGCGTTGTTATTACAGCTGCTTTAGGGATTAAAAGAGAGAAAAAATCTATCAGTTATGCTGCTCAAGATTTAAAAGGTAGCATCATTAATGAAGGAGGTACTAATAATGCGGTTTCAGCATTATCTGGTAACGTTGCAGGTTTGCAAGTTACTTCTCCATCTACAATGGGAGGTTCTACAAGAGTTGTTCTTAGAGGTGTTGGATCTGTTACAGGAGAAAACAGACCTTTAATCGTAATTGACGGTATTCCATTAGACAATGGTAACTACAATACAACAGCTACTCAAAGAGGCGCTGGAGGTAGAGATTACGGTGATGCTTCTGCAGATATTAATCCAGATGATATCGAATCTGTAACTGTACTTAAAGGAGGACCTGCTGCTGCTCTTTACGGAAGTAGAGCTGGTAACGGTGCTATTTTGTACACAACTAAATCAGCAAAAAAATCAGGTGGTAAAGCGGAAATTGCTTTCAACACTGGTATTACGTTTGAAAACGTATACATCATGCCTAACCTACAACATGAATATGGAGGAGGTAGTTCTTCAACTTTTCAAGAACAAGTTATTAACGGTCAGACTTACAAGATTGCTGATTATGCTACAGACGAAAGCTGGGGTCCAAAATACGATCCAAATTTAAAATATCTACCTTGGAACGCATTTGATCCGGAATTTTCTAATGATTATTTAAAAGAAAAATCATGGGTAAACCCACAAAACGATGTTAGATCATTCTTTAATACTGGTATTACAAGAACTAACTCGATCTCTTTCGCTAAAAACACTCAGGATTCTGGAGTAAGATTTGCATTTACTAACCAAAAAACAGAAGGTATTGTTCCAAACTCTAGTTTAACAAAAAACACTTTCTCGCTTAACGCTAATACAAAAATGAGCGACAAGCTAAAAGTTGAAAGTATGGTAACTTATGTTCAAACAAGAGGTTTTAACAGACCTGAGGTTGGATATGGTGATAATGGTTTAGGGCAAAAATTCTTCCAATGGGGTCAAAGACAGTTGGATTATGATGAATTGAAAGATTATAAACTAGCAAACGGTGCTCAAAGATCTTGGAATAGAATTGCATGGGATGATGCAACACCTAACTACTCAGATAACCCATACTGGATTATCAATGAGAATACATCAAATGACACAAGAAACAGAATCTATGGTAACGGAAAAATTACGTATAACTTCACACCAGAATTATATGCTGTAGGTAACGTTTATGCTGATATCTATAACTTGGCTATTCAGGAAAGAGTTGCTATTGGCTCACAAGCACTTTCAAGCTTTACAACTAGCTCAAGAACTTTAACTGATTTCAACTACGAAGGTCGTTTGCATTATGACAAAAAATTTGACAAATTCAGTCTTAATTCATTTGCAGGGGTTAACAGAAGAAATTCATACTTAACAAGAGTTTCTGGAAATACTGTTGGGGGCTTAGTTCTTCCAAATCAATACAACTTATCAAACAGTGCAAGTCCTGCACAATCTACTAATAATGATAACAAAGAAAGAATTAATAGTGTTTATGGTTTCGTTTCATTAGGATATGATGACTTTTTATTCTTAGAAGCTACAGACAGACAAGATTGGTTTAGTACAGTATACAAATCTGTAAACTACGCTTCTGTTACAGGAAGTTTTATTTTCTCAGAGTTAACTGATATTTCTTGGTTAAATTATGGTAAACTTAGAGGTGGATGGGCACAAGCTGGTAACGCAACTTTTGCTTATAGACAACAAAACTTAGCTGATACCTCAATTAACTTCCAAGGAGCACCAAGATACAGCCAGCCTGGAACTGCTGGGAATCCTTTATTGAAACCAGAGTTAAAAACTACTAAAGAGATAGGTTTAGAATTAAGTTTATTAGACAGAAGATTAGGAGTTGATTTAACTTACTATGATGTTGTAACAACAGATTTGATTACACCAATCCAAGTTGATCCATCTACTGGTTACAATTTTGCATTACAAAACGCAGGAAAATTACAAAATAAAGGTATTGAGGCTACTGTAACAGTTAACCCTGTAAGAACAGCAGACTTCAGATGGGACATTACTTGGAACTTTGCTAAAAACGACAATAGATTAGTTGAGCTAATTCAAGATGTTAACGAATTAACGATTGCAAATGCTCCATTCCAAGCGAGATTATTAGCGGTTGTTGGACAACAGTATGGACAAATCTACGGAACTGATTTTACTTACGATGATAATGGTAATAAAGTAGTTGATGCTGACGGAGCTTATATTCCTACTGCACAAAAATCTTTAGGAACTATTACTCCTGATTATAATATGGGTTTAAGAAACAACTTTAAATACAAAAATTTAAATTTTGGTTTCTTAATTGACATGCAAGAAGGTGGAAGTTATTTCTCTACATCTCACATGTGGGGTTCTTACTCTGGTATGTTAGAGCACACTGCAACACCTGGTCTTAGAGAAAATGGTGTAGTTGTTGATGCAGTTTACGAAGACGGAACCAAAAACACAACTGTATTAGCGGGACAAGCTTGGGCTCAACAGCACTATGGTCTTGATGCAATGAACGTTTTTGATGCAAGTTATGTAAAACTAAGAGAAGTTACTTTTGGATATTCATTACCTAAAAAAATAATCGGACCTTTTGCTGATATCAGATTCTCTTTATTTGCCAGAAACTTATTTACATGGGGATTAGATTGGAAAGGAATGGATCCAGAGATGGCTTCATATGGCAGTGGTAACACACAAGGTTTAGAGGGAGGTTCTTTACCTTCAACTAGAACATACGGAATGAATCTAGAATTAAAATTCTAAAAAAAAAATCACGATGAAAAAAATATTCATATCAATATTATCGATTGCCACACTTCTTACTACTACTGTAAGTTGTGATGATAATTTAGCTGAGTTAAATGTAAGTCCAAACCAGCCAGACATTTTAGCAACGACTCCTGCTGGAGTTTTTAACGGAGCTGTATATAATTTAATGACAAACTCTAGAGGAAGTTTTTCTTCAGGAAGAATGGCATTACCATGGGTTCAGTATTCTGCACAAAGAAATTATACAGAAGAAGATCGTTTCCAATTTAGAGAAGTTACCAACCAAAGTTTATACGGTGATTACTATTTAACTGCGAATGATTTCAAGACGATGATCCAAATGAATACAGATCCAAATCTTAAAGTTCAGGCTGCTGTCTATGGAAACAACAATAACCAAATCGCTGCAGCGAGAGTAATGTTAGCTTATACTTTCTTACAACTTGTCGATGCTTATGGTGATGTTCCTTACTATTCTTATGGAAATGCTGACCCAGATTTTCAAGCTTTACAGTTAGACAAATACATTAAACCTAAATTTGCTTCTCAAGTAAAGATTTACACGGATCTTATGAAAGAATTAAAAGAAGCAGCTGCGATGGTTGTTCCATCTGAACCTATTCTTACTAGTGGTGATCAACTTTTCAAAAGCCCTGCAAAACTTATCAAATTTGCAAACTCTTTAAGATTGAGAATTGCAACAAGAGTTAAAGGTGTAGTTCCTGGAGCTGAAGCACATATCACTGAAGCTATTGCTGGTGGAGTTATGACTTCTAATGACGATACTGTTGGATTGAAATACCAAAAAGACAATGTACTTCCAAGTCCATTTTACAATGATTTCTACATTAGCAACAGAACTGATTTCGCTATTTCAAACACATTTGTTGATTTATTGAAAGGAAATTTAGGAGATTTTGCAGTTGACCCAAGGTTACAAAAATATGCTGCTCCTAAAACAGCTACTAAAGCAAACGTGAGAGATAACGCATATACTGAAACAGATGACTTAACGCAATATGTTGGTATGCCTTACGGTATTACAAGTGCACAAGCTGCAGGACAAAGACCAAATACTTCTTTTTGGAGTTCAAATGTATTAAAGCAAGACTATACAGAAATCTTAATGGAATATGCTGAAGTTGCATTTTTAGTATCTGAAAGCAAAAATTGGTCTACTGCTGAATACCAAGCTGGTGTTAGAGCTTCTATGTTACGTTGGGGTGTAGCACCTGCTAAGATTGATGCTTACATTACTGCTCTACCTGCTCCGAATGAAGAAAATGTAATTACTCAAAAATACATTGCTCTTTTCATGCAGCCATATGAAGCATATGCTGAGTACAGAAGAACAGGATATCCTGACACACTTCTTCAACCAGGTCAAGAATACGCTTTCAATGTACCGCAAGAAGGTGTTGCAACTTACAAGTTTATAGCGTTAAACAACTTAACTGCAATGCCAGCCAGATTTACTTATCCAGTTAACTTACAACAGTTAAATGGTGCTAACGTAGCTGCTGCTGCTGCTGCAATTGGTGGAGATAAATTAGACACAAAACTTATTTGGGCTAAATAATTCCAATAAACCATATAATACCAAAAACCACTCTGTTCATTCAGAGTGGTTTTTTTTTATATCAACATTATACCTATATTTGCCGTATGGAAAAAGAACATCAAATATTTGGAATTAGAGCCATTATTGAAGCAATACAGGCAGGAAAAGAAGTAGACAAAGTATTTATACAAAAAGAGATTTCTGGTGAATTAATGAAAGATTTAATGAAGGTGATGAAACGCGCCAACATAAACTTTTCATACGTGCCTGTCGAAAAATTAAATCGTCTAACACCGAATAACCACCAAGGTGCAGTGGCAACAATCTCACCCATTGGTTTTATTGACTTAGAACATTTGGTTGAATCTACTATTGCATCTGGATCTAAACCATTATTTTTAATACTAGATCAAATTTCTGATGCCAGAAACTTTGGAGCTATTATCAGAACAGCAGAATGTACTGGCGTAAACGGAATTATTGTGCAAAAAGCAGGTTCTGCTCCTGTAAATGGTGACACCGTAAAAACTTCAGCCGGAGCCGTATTTAATGTGCCTATCTGTAAAGTTGAGCATATTAAAGATGCTATCTTTTATTTACAAGGATCAGGAATAAAAACTGTTGCTGCTACAGAAAAAACAGAACACAACATTTATGATTTAGCTTTAAACGAGCCTGTCGCAATTATCATGGGATCTGAAGACAGAGGAATTAACCCATCTGTTCTTAAAATTGTAGATGAAAAAGCAAAATTACCAATGTTTGGAACAATCGGTTCCTTAAATGTTTCCGTCGCGTGTGGAGCATTTTTATACGAAGCTGTACGTCAAAGAAGTTAAAATCTTTGAGAGAAATATAAGGTGACAAAATAATATTCTAATTATTAATTGATGTCTTCCAAATCTGCTCAAAAAATATCATCTATAAAAATATGCTGTATAATTACGGCATTTTTTGTTGTTGGAATAACAAATGCCCAAACTAAAACATATGGACAATCCTGGAATGAATTAAAGTTTAACAGAACAATAAATAAGAAATGGTCAGCTGAATTAAATATTGGAAGCAGCTTTAGCAGTACAGAATCTTCATCAAATATATTTCAGTCAAATATTCAAAGATCGGTAGCAGGGTGGGCACATTATTACCTGACACCACGTTGGAAACTTTCAACCTTTGTAGCTTATTTTGACAATAAAGATGTACCTGAAATCGGGCAATTTAAGTCACCAGAATGGCGATTTGCGTTGCAGGGAATATATTATTTTCATAAAACAGGCTACACTTTAAGTACCAGAATGAGAATGGAACTTAGACACATGAAAAACAGCGATGAAGACTATGAAGATGTTCTACGATATCGCCAGCAAATAAAATATCAACAGCCCATAAATAGTAAAGTTTTAAGAAAAGGAGTAGTTTATGCGATTGCGTCCGATGAATTATTTTTCAAATCGGGAACAAAAGTAACCGGCCAAAGTTTTTTTGACCGCAATAGACTAAATGTGGGCGGCGGTTATTTAATTACAGATAACTTTCAGGTTGAATTGACTTATGCCAATGAATACATGCCCAGAAACAGCGGAAATAAAATCATCAATGCTGCATCACTAATTGTCACTTTTAATAATCTTTTTGAAGACATTAGAAAAAAAATAGTCCACAAACAACAAACAACAACAGTTGATGATTAAAAATTCACTTCTCTTCTTCTTTCTTTAAAAAGCAATTCAACTGTTCTATTATAGCATCTTTATGCAATTTGAAATTATAATCGCGAATAAATTCTGTTCCTTTCATGTTGATTTCAGCCACAACAGCTTCAAACTTTGAGAAGGCCTCTACATCTTTATCATTCATTAAATACAATACTTGCATGATCGAATCATTATGCATGTATTGCGTGTCATAATGCGTCAATTTATATGACTTCTGATCAGCTAAATGAACAATTAAATCATCCTTAATTTTCTTTCCTTCTTTTTTTAGAGGAAATGGTGTAGGCTGCAAGGCGATAAAATAATGCTCTTTATCTGTTACTATATTGATTTTTAGAGATTTAGATTTGGTGGTATAAAAAACAGCTGAATCAAAATAATACACCATTGTTCCGTCAGCCAATAATCTGTTCTTCACATTACATTGAGCAAACACTTTAGAACTAATTACTATTAAGACTACAACAAACAAAAAGCTTATCTTTTTCATGGCAAATTAAGATGAAATTAAAATGTTTATAACAAAAATAGTCTTTTAAACTCAAATCAAATATTCAACTTTAATTTTTATCATCTGATTCTGATTTGGTTACAGAGTAATTAACTAATTTATCCGAACTAAAATAAAGCGAAATAAAATTAAGCTCTTCCCCATGTTTCTCAACCGCAACAAAATTTCCGTTTTCATCAAAATGCTTCATAAAAGGATCCTCTTCAGGATTAAAATCTGGCTTCTGCCAATCATAAACGATGGTTTTTTTATATTCCGGAGTTTTATAAAACAATGTCAATAGAAATCCGGTAATAAAACCTGCCAAATGACCTTCCCAGGAAATTGTCGCATCAACATCAGGAAAAACGTACCAAATCATTCCCCCGTAAAGTAATATTACAGATAACGAAAGAGCTACCAATCTGTAATAACCCGTTTGAATTCCTTTAAAGAAGATAAAGCTGACTAAAACGTAAATCAAACCACTCGCACCAATATGATAATTTTCACGACCGATTATCCAGGTTATCAAACCTGAAAAAATAATTCCAAATATAATAACTACAATTGTTTGCTTTGGATAAAAATATTGTAATGCAGCCAGCAAAACCAAAAGCGGTATGGAATTATTATACAGATGTCCTAAATTTTCATGAATAAAAGGACTAAACAAAACACCTTGTAAACCAGAAAAATCACGAGGATAAATTCCATTTTGATAAAAATCAAAATCAAATCTAATTTGGAACCAATACACTATCCATAAAAAAAGGACAAATAATACGGGAAGACCAATAACAGCATTTGAAAATTTAAATTGGTTGTCGTTCATGTTTTAGGAATTAATAAAATGTATGAACATCAAAAAACTATCCAAATGCAATCTACTGATAATTTGTCAGCTAAATAATTTTACCATCACCTCACTTTCATGAGTAATTAACTTTTAAAAATTTATAATTAAAATTGAAAATAGTAATTTTACAAAATGGAAGCACCGTTAGCCGAGCGTATTCGCCCACAGAAATTAGAAGATTATATTAGTCAAAGTCATTTGGTTGGACCAAACGGATCGTTGACGCAACAAATTTCGAAAGGAATCATTCCGTCTCTAATATTCTGGGGACCTCCGGGAACGGGTAAAACAACTTTGGCACAAATTATAGCACAGGAATCCAAACGTCCTTTTTATATTTTGAGCGCGATAAATTCTGGTGTAAAAGATATTCGTGATGTCATTGACAAGGCCAAACAAAGCGGCGGTTTATTCACGGCTAAAAATCCAATTTTATTTATTGATGAGATTCATCGCTTTAGCAAGTCTCAGCAAGATTCACTTTTGGCAGCTGTAGAAAAAGGCTGGATTACCTTAATTGGCGCAACAACCGAAAACCCCAGTTTTGAAGTTATTCCCGCATTATTGTCGCGTTGTCAGGTTTACATATTAAATGCTTTTACAAAAGCAGATCTGGAAGCTTTATTACATCGTGCAATGAAAACTGACATCGAATTAGCTTCGAAAAACATTATTTTAAAAGAAACTGAAGCTTTACTTCGTCTTTCAGGCGGAGACGGCCGAAAGCTTCTAAACATATTCGAATTAGTTATAAATGCTTCGGCTGGAGATGAAATCATTATTACAAATGATCGTGTTTTTGAACTGGTTCAGCAAAATACGGTTTTGTATGACAAAAGTGGTGAACAACATTATGATATTGTTTCGGCTTTTATCAAATCTATTCGTGGAAGTGATCCAAATGGAGCTGTTTATTGGTTAGCCCGAATGATCGAAGGCGGAGAAGATGTAAAATTTATTGCCCGTAGAATGCTTATATTATCGAGCGAAGATATTGGGAATGCAAATCCAACCGCTTTTATAATGGCCAATAACACTTTTCAGGCGGTAACGACTATTGGTTACCCTGAAAGCCGAATTATTCTAAGTCAATGTGCCATTTATCTCGCCACCTCTCCTAAAAGCAATGCTTCTTATATGGCAATTGGTAATGCACAGCAATTAGTTAAACAAACAGGAGATTTACCTGTACCAATACATTTAAGAAATGCTCCCACTAAACTTATGAAAGAATTAGGCTATGGAGATGACTATAAATATTCGCACGATTATGCCAATAATTTTGCTGAACAGGAATTTTTGCCGGATGCTATAAAAAAAACGGTTCTTTACAATCCGGGAAACAATTCTAGAGAGAATAGTAACCGCGAATTTTTAAAGAACCGTTGGAAAGATAAATATGGTTATTAAATCCTATTACTATTTAGAATTTAACAATAATTTTTTCTGAAACTAATTTGTCATTTTGATAGGATTCAAAATACCACTGTCCATCCTCTTTCAAAATTAAAGAACCCTGAACATTGTCTTTGATAGCAATAAATACATTTGTTTGAGAGGTTTTAAGTAATTTCATAACCACTTTTGGAGTTTTATCAATCAATTGGTAGCCTGACTCAGTAGGTTGAGCATACAACAAATTAGGATCCTTAAGATCTGGAGATGGAGCAACCACCACTAAATTATTCGTCGTTGGAGATGGAGCTGCAGCAACAATAACTGCCGGAGCAGTAACTGTGGCAGCTGTTCGGCTAGTTGAAGCTATTGCTTTTCCACTATATTTATAATGAAGCTCATTTATAGACATGAACGCCATAGTGAGACATTCTCTATACGCTGTTTCATAATCTTTTTCTTTGCTTTTTCCTACTTCTGAAGTGTAAATTACCTTGCCATAACAATCTTTAAACTCAACAAAAAGTTTAGTTACTAAAAAACCGTTATCTCTTTTCACATCAACATATAAAAACTGACAACGATCATTTAAATCCGCAGGAAGCTCTTCATTAGCATAAAAAGCATTAAACCCGGCTTTGTTCAGGTTCGATTTAGTCATTGTAGCCAATCTATACTGATTCTCAGATTTCATGAAATCGTATTTCAAAGGTATAATAACCGCTTTATAATCATTAATAGATTGCGCGAATCCTATAACTGTGCAAAAAAGTGCAATCAACAAAAATTTAATTCTCATCTTATAAATATTTTTTAAGTTCTAATAAATGGTTTATCTGTTTAATATTTTCAGGAGCTTTTATCATTTTTTCATTAAAAAAAATAGCATCCAAACCTGCATTCAATGCACCATTAACATCTGCATCAAGACAGTCTCCAATCATAATACTATTTTCCTTTGAAGCCTTAGCTAAATTAACAGCATAATCAAAGATAATACTATTTGGCTTTTTGACACCTGCTAATTCTGAATTTGTTATTGTGTTAAAATACCCGGAAAGTAAGGCATTATTTATCTTCTTTTCCTGAACATTTGCAAAACCGTTGGTGATAATGTGTAATTTATATTTTGGTTTCAAGTATTCTAAAACTTCAATTGCACCATCAAAAAGATGATTATTATCTGTTAAGAATTCGATATAGTCATTAGCAATTGTATTTATACTCTCGTCTGAAATATCAACATTTAAAGCGTCAAAAGAAAATTTTAATCTGTTATAACGGAGTTCGACATGTGTAATTTGATCATTTTGATACAGTTTCCAACAAGCTTGATTAATTGGAGCATACTTTTCAATAAAATCCTTAATATTAATTTCTGGAAATTTACTCTTGAAAATGCGATCAAAAGCCATTTCTGAATTTTTATCAAAATCCCAAAGTGTATGATCTAAGTCGAAAAAAACGTCTGTAATTGTGGTATTCATAATCTAAAAAATTCCTTCGTCTACAAAACTATAATATTTTGTTTCAGTAATAATCAAATGATCTAAAACTTTAACATCTAAACTATCACCTGCCTGTTTAACTTTTTTAGTAATTTGTCTGTCAGCATCGCTTGGTTGCAAATTTCCTGAAGGATGATTATGGCACAAAATCAAACCAGTAGCTCCATTTTCAAGAGCTAGTTTAAAAACTATGCGCACATCCACAATAGTTCCGGAAATACCTCCTTTACTTAATTGCGACTTAGAAATTACTTTATTTGAATTATTCAAAAAAAGCACCCAAAACTCTTCATGTGGCAGTTCACCAATAATAGGCTGCATAATTTCGAAGACCCTTTTACTTGATGTAATTTTAATCAATTCAACAACATCCTCGGCTCTACGTCTTCGGCCTAGTTCTAATGCCGCGATAATGGTAATAGCCTTAGCCTCTCCTATTCCTTTAAAATTCATTAATTGCGAAATGGACATTTTCCCTAAGACATTTAGGTTATCAGCACTCGCTAAAATTCTTTTGCTTAAATCGACTGCAGACTCATTTCGGCTTCCCGAGCCAATCAAAATCGCAATCAATTCTGCATCACTTAACACACTTTTACCCTTAATCATTAATTTTTCACGAGGCCGATCATCTTCTGACCAGTTTGTAATAGGAAAATGAGTAGTCTCCATCTTTTAAAAATTAAATTATAGATTTACTCATACAAACACTATTTCTCAACCCCACATAAGGCTCGTAGTTTTCTACAATTTCAAAGCCTACTTTTTGATAAAGATTAATTGCTTCAATTTGTTTATACAATGTTTCTAAAATCATCGTGTCAAAACCCTGAGTCTTTGCTTCATCTTCTAATTCTTTAATTATTTTTTGAGCCAACCCAAGGCCTCGGGCTTCTGGTGAAACAAACATACGCTTCAATTCAACTGTACTTGAATTATATTTTTTAAAACAACCGCAGGCAACCGCTTTTTCATTCAAATAAATAATAAAAACATTCGGGTTGAACTCGATTAAATTATTTCCCCAATAATCGTTTTTTAATTCCGGATAGCGCTCCCATAAAAACGCATCAAAAGTTTTTATTAAATCAATAAAATCAGGGTTCTCGCTTGTTGTCTTAACAACTTTAGTAATTGGACTCATCTGGTATAATCTTAAATGGCTAATATATAAAAAATAAGAAAAATCATTCATAAAAAACAACCTAAAATGATTAAATTTAAAACAAATAAACTACTCCTAAACATAATCGTAAGAAGAATGAAGTCAATATATTTTTTAGCAATTTGCACTTTCTTGTTGTCTTGTACTCACAAAGAGAAAAACATCTTTCACGCTGAGAATAATTTGGAAGCAGCACAAACTTTTGGACAGCAATTATCAGATGCTGCGATTTCTATCATTGATCCTTCTATAGATTATGATCCGGCTTATTTTTCAATTAAATATCCAAATGGTGATATTCCAAAAAGCAAAGGTGTGTGTACCGATGTGATCATTCGTTCTTATCGAAAATTAGGCATCGATTTGCAGAAAGAAGTTCATGAAGATATGGTTGCAAATTTCTCTCAATATCCAAATTTGGAAAAATGGGGAATGACAAAAACGGATACTAATATCGATCACAGAAGAGTTCCAAACTTAGAAGTCTTTTTTGAAAGAAAAGGAACAAAACTAACAGTAACTCAAAATGCGAAAGATTACAAAACCGGAGAAATGGTAACCTGGATGATTAATAATAAATTACCGCACATCGGAATCGTAACCAGCAAAAAATCAAAAGATGGGCAACGAAATTTAATCGTGCATAACGTTGGTGCAGGACAAGTTTTAGAAGATTGTTTATTCGAATATAAAATAGTCGGACATTATAACTATACAAATTAGAAAATTAGATAATTTTAAAAAAAATGTGCCAACTACAGTTTCGTAATTGACACATTATCTAATTTTCTAATTGACTAATTGACACATTATCTAATTAATCAAACCTTTTACTTCATCGAAATTCAAACCTCCGTAATTTCCAGAACTCATCAACAAAAGGGCAAAATTTTCAAGGTTTAAATTGAATAAATATTCTTTGAATTCAATTGGATTTGTATAAATAATCAAATCTTTTCTATTGAAGGAATTTGCAATTTGTTCGTACGTTACTTCTTCTAATTGTTTAATTTTCACAGCATCTGGAGAATAGAAAACTACAGCAACATCTGCATATTCTAAAGCTCCTTCATATTCTTTCAAGAATTCAGCATTTAAACTGCTGTATGTATGTAATTCTAAACAGGCTACTAAAGTTCTGTTTGGATATTGTTCTTTTACTGCTTTGGTCGTTGCTGCCACTTTACTTGGTGAATGTGCAAAGTCTTTGTAAGCTACTTTTCCTTTTCCTTCAGCAATTTTTTCCAATCGTTTTGAGGCGCCTTTAAAACTCGCAATTGCTTCATAAAAATCGGCTTCGTCAACGCCCATGTTTTGGCAAATCCATTTAGCTCCAGCCAAATTATTTAAATTGTGCGCTCCAAAAACTTCAATTGGCATATCGCCTTCCGGAGTTTTTAGTAATGTAACACCATCACTTACCGTATATTCAGGTGTATGATACGATAATTTACGAATCGGATTTGTCGCCGCCTCAGCAACACGCTTCACTTCAGGATCATTTTCGTTATAAACTAAAATACCTCCGTTGGTAATTTTTTGAATGAAAATTTCAAATTGCTCTACATAATTATCATATGTTGGAAACACGTTAATATGATCCCACGCAATTCCTGAAATTAAAGCAATGTTCGGCTGATACAAATGAAATTTCGGGCGTCTGTCGATCGGAGAAGACAAATATTCATCACCTTCCAAAACCATAAAATCATTCTCTTCAGTAAGATGCACCATGGTATCAAAACCTTCCAACTGTGCTCCCACCATATAATCAACTTCAATATTATGATAATGCATTACGTGCAAAATCATTGAAGTAATTGTTGTTTTTCCGTGCGAACCACCAATAACAACACGTGTTTTATTTTTAGACTGTTCGTATAAAAATTCAGGATAGGAATATATTTTCAATCCTAATTCCTGCGCTTTTAATAATTCCGGATTATCTGCTTTAGCGTGCATTCCAAGAATTACGGCTTCAATATCGGCAGTTATCTTTTCAGGAAACCAACCCAATTCAGCTGGTAATATTCCTTTTTTCTCTAATCTTGATTTTGAAGGTTCAAAAATAGCGTCATCACTTCCTGTAACCTGATATCCTTTGTTATGTAATGCTAATGCTAAATTGTGCATAGCGCTCCCGCCTATTGCGATGAAATGTGTTTTCATTTAAATTCCAATTTTTAATTGCCTTTAAGCCTCAAATTTTCGTTTCAATTCCTGAGCTTTTTTAGGGTCTTTTAATTTGTTCAAATATAAATTATATAATTTTTGAAAAGTGACTTTTGATTTGCCAATTTCATTTGCCTTCAAATAATTTTTTTCTGCCGATGTATAACGTTTAAAATATTCGTCTATTCTTCCTCTCGACAAATAACCATCTACTGATGAAATTTGCATTAATTCATTAGAATATTCCAATGCTCTTGATTCGCTTCCTCCTAAGAAACCAGGTAATTGTAGATAGATTTCAATCAAAGCCCATCTGGCTGGAATGTGTTTTGGATTCAGAATTATTGCTTTTTCAAATGCTTCTTTCATGTCTCCCACCATTCCTAAAGCTTTCAATTTATTCACTTCCATCGCCCTCATGGCCAGACAACCTCCATA
Organism: Flavobacterium sp. KH_001; assembly: GCF_057840745.1. Taxonomy (NCBI): domain Bacteria; kingdom Pseudomonadati; phylum Bacteroidota; class Flavobacteriia; order Flavobacteriales; family Flavobacteriaceae; genus Flavobacterium; species Flavobacterium sp. KH_001. The sequence continues at coordinate 484,281 of NZ_CM174520.1, forward strand.
TTTATAAAAATAATCCGCTTCTGTTGGTTTTAGCTCTTTCAGTTTTTTATAGTATTCCGCTCCTTTTATCCATTCTTTATGATGCGCTGCTATATCTCCCAAATATTCCAGTGTTTTTATATCTGAAGGCTTTGTTTTTAAAACTCCTTCCAAAATAACCTGAGCCTCATCATATTTTTTGGCATGAAATAACTTTTCGCCTTTCTCAAAATTCGATTGTGACCAAATTAAAATTGGTGCCAGCAAAAAAAGAAATAGAAGCTTTTTCATATCTCAAAAATAGCGAAATATAGAATGTATTATCTGGTTTTAGAGATAAATTAGTAATTTGTACGAAAATTATTTAATCGTTTCCCAACCTTTACTAAAAAATAGTACTCTCTATACCAAAACTGACTTATGAAAAATATCTTATATGTTTTCTTATTCTTCACCACAGCTTTGTTTGCGCAACAAAATGACAAAAAATGGATTAAAGTTGCATCCTATGAAAATGAAGGTAAAATAAAATCCGCAAGCAAAATCGTTGACCAAATCTACAAGAAAGCAGTAAACAGGAAAGACGAAGTACAAATGATAAAATGCTTTTTTTATCAATCAAAATATCTTCAAGTTGTTGATGAAAATGCAAAAACAAAGATTTTAAAAAATCTTAAAACCGATATCAAAAGAGTTTCAATTCCATCAAAAGCAATTTTGAATTTGATTTATGCAAAATGCCTGAATAATTATGCTATTTATGATTATGATTACGCAGTTGTGGCTGTAGATAGTGCAGCTGCAGTTGTGGACGAAGCTGCTTATATGGCGTCGGATAGTGTTGAAGTTCCTTCGTCTGAGGATTTTAAAATTAATCCGCCGAGTGAAATTACACATGAGGAGGAAGTCATTAACGTTTTCGATAAAACATTAGAAAATGAAGCAATTCTGACAGCAACTCCTTTAACAAACTATCAATCTATATTCGAATTTTTAACTATAGAAAAACTAAAAAACGAAAACTTATATGATTATCTGCTAAAAGAAAATATCGAGTTTTTTACCCAAAAGATACACAGATGGCAAATTCAAAATAGTGAAATAACGGTATATAAAAACGAACTGTTAGGAAATTCAGAAGCATTTTTAAAACTTGACTTAAATTTTATAAAAGATGAGAGGCTTAGAAAAGTTATAGCTTTATATCAGAAGTTAGAAAAAAGTAACCCTACTTTAGAAAATCAATTTAACCGAATTATATTTTGCAGTGATTTTATAACAGAACCTACTGACGATTTAACCAAGTACTTGAATGAACTTCAACAACAGACCAATGACACAATTCTTACGCAAAAAATCCTCCTAAAAAAGGCTGAACTTCTACTTGCTCAAGCGTCAAAAGAATTACATCCTGATTACAAAATTGAAGCTGTCAAAATATATGACGATATTATAAAGATCAATGATAAAACTAACGCAGCTCAAAGTGCTTTACAGCAAAAACAAAACGTTATTACTAAATCATTGGATGTCCGACTTCAAAAATACAATTATAATAAAGAAAACACCAGAGCCTTTATCAACTATAAAAACATTGATAACTTAAAAATATCATTTTACAAAATAGATCAAAAAACACTGAAAAAATTTTCATTCTCAGAATTAATCTATAAACAGGATAGTTTAACGGAGGTAATTATAAAAACCCAAAGTAAAATTGCTACCCAAGATTATCAGCTTCAAAACAAAAAAGATTATTTTGAATATACCACAGAAGTTCTCCTACCCCAATTAGAAACAGGAAGCTATTTAGTTTACTTTGAAAGCGATTCGGGATTAAAAGACAAAAAAGCTTTTGCATATGAAACTATGACCGTTTCAAACTTAAGTATTCTGGCATCTCAGGGAGACAACAAAGAAAACTTTCAGGTTATAGATCGAAAAACAGGAAAACCTCTGGAAAATGTATCTATAAAATCATCTTATTACACACTTAAAACAGATTCAAACGGAGTAGCCTCCTATGTTGGAAGCAACAACCATTCTTACAATGATCACATTGAGTTTTCTTTAAAGAATGACACTATTTCACCAAACCGAAATTATATTCGATATACACAGCGATACACTGCTAACGAACAAAAGACTTTAAACGCTAAAGTCGAATTTTATTTGGATCGGGCTATATATCGCCCGGGACAAACTGTTTATTACAAAGGAATTGCATTTCAAAAGCAAGAAAATAAAACAAGCATTGTTGCCAATACTTCTTTCAAAATAATAGTTAAGGATGCTAATTATCAAAATCTCAAAGAATTTGAAATTACCTCAAATGAATTTGGCTCCTTTTCAGGAGAATTCGTTTTGCCAAAAAATGGCGTCACTGGCACTTTCTATATTTTTGCAGGAAAACCTGAAGATTATACAAAAGGAGATATTTACATAAAAAACAAACCAAATGAATCATTCTGGAAAGCTGCAATACTTGAGTTTTCTGAAACTTATTTTAGAGTTGAAGAATACAAACGTCCCAAATTTAAAGTAGATTTTGATCCTAAAAAAGAAAGTTTTCAGGTTAACCAGTCGATTAAAATAAACGGAACAGCAAAAGCATTTGCAGGAAGTAATATTTCTGATGCAAAAGTGACTTATACCGTTAATCGATTTACAAGTTATTTTAGAAATTATTACGGACAGGAACAAAATGAAACTATTGCAACGGGCGAAACTAAAACAGATGCCTCGGGGAAATTTGTAATTGAATTTATAGCCGAACCTTCAAAAAATGCAATAAAAGAGCAATTACCAGTCTTTAATTACAGAATAACGGCTGATGTTACTGATATTAATGGAGAAACCCACACATCAGAAACCATAGTAAAAGTAGGTTATCATGATTTGATTATCAATGCGAGTATTCCAAATCGTATTGAAACTAAAAACAAAAATGAGATCACCCTCATAAGTTCCAACTTAAACGGAGAATTTTTAGCTGCAAAAGGTGAAGTTAAATTGTATTTTGTAAGCCCTTTTCGCAATAAATTCAAAGAACAGATTTGGCCAGAACCAGAAATCAAAACTATTTCAGCCTCTGACTTTGAAAGATTATTTCCTTATGAGATTCGTGAAATTAAAAGTAAAAAAGCAAGCGAAACTTTATTGTTTTCAAAGAAAATAGATACCGAAAAAGACAAAAAAATAGCGCTCGATTTTATTTCAAATTATAAATCCGGAAATTATAAAATTGTATTTTCTGCAAAAGACACTTTTAATAATCCTATAGAATCTGTTTCGACTTTTGAAATCAAACAAAGTAAAGACAAGTTTAATCCCGGTAAATTATTTACTGCAGAACAAATTAACAGCGACCCTAAAAAAGACGGTTTTGTCGAAGTCAAACTTTCTTCTGTAATTCCAGATCTTTATATCGCTACAAACGGAAACTATGGGAATCAGATCTATTTTGAAAATACATACCATTTACAAAACAATGAAGTAACAATTAAAGTTCCGTTAAAAAACGAATTTGAAAAATCGGTACGTTTGGGATTTCAAAGCATTTTTGAGAACGAAATTTTTGATGAAGAAATAGAGGTTCCATTAAAAACAGCAGAATCTAAATTCGAATTAATTGTTGAAAGTTTTAGAAATAAGATCGAACCTGGAAGTAAAGAAACCTGGTCGTTTAAACTAAAATCAATCAATGCAAAAACCGAAGCAGAAGTATTAGCATCTATGTATGATAGTTCTTTAGATCAGTTTGCAAAAAAAGATTGGAATATTCTAAACATTAATAAGTACCGCTACAATTCTTCCAATCTTAAATCTGGTTTAGGTTTTGAAAAAATAAATGCATCAATAGAAAATCTGGATGAAGATCTAAGAATTAGTAAATTCTATAAAGAAGAAACAAAATTAAATTGGTTTGGTTTTGACTTTTACAATAGTCGATACGGAGACTCACTAGGTTTAACAATAGCTGAAATTAAAGATAAAAAAGTAGGCAGCGAAACTATTAAAGGAGACCCTGATGCTGTTTTAACGGGTGAAGAAGTTGTGCACTTAGGCGCTGCCGCTATGGTAGTTCAGGAAGATAATCAGGTTTATAATACCGCAGCAGGACTCAAAGCAGACCGTGTTCGATTTGTAAAACCTGTGGTAGCCAAAGCTTCAGAATCTTCAGAAGATCCTGAATACTATTTTCAAACAAATAAAATCAAATTTATACCTGGGAAAAAAGTCGTTAGTGGCTTGACCTCAATGGTAGTCAATGAATCAACTTTATATATAATTGATGGAGAAATCTCTTCTGAAGACAATTTTAAAAAGATAAATCCGGATGATCTTCTAGACATAGAATTTTTAACCGGAGATAAAGCAACTGCTATATACGGAAGCGGAGCATCAAACGGCGTCATAATCATAACAACCAAAAAAGCCTTAGAAGCCTTAACACAAGTAAAAGCGAGGAAAAATCTGTCTGAAACCGCGTTCTTCCTACCTAATTTAAAAACAGACGCCAGCGGAAAAGTAAGTTTTAATTTCACTTCCCCAGAAGCTTTAACGGCTTGGAAACTTCGTTTATTGGCGCATAATAAAGATGCTGTTTCGGGTTATTTGGAGAAAAGTGTCGTAACACAAAAAGAATTAATGGTCTTGCCTAATTTCCCCCGTTTCTTTAGAGAAAAAGATACTATCGTAATCTCGGCTAAGATTTCGAATGTTACAGATAAAGCCAAAACCGGAATCGCCATTTTACAATTCTTTGATGCCACAACCATGCAGCCAATTGATGCCAAAATGCTGAACGCAAAAAATGTTCGAAATTTCAATGTTGGCGCTTTCGGAAATACAACTGCAACCTGGACGATTTCAATTCCGGAAGGTTTACAGGGGGTTCAATATAAAATCTTAGCCAAGTCTGGTAATTTCTCTGATGGGGAAGAAAACATACTTCCTGTTTTAACGAACAATATGTTGGTAACGGAAAGTATTCCGATTTGGGTTCGTGAGAATTCAACGAAAGCATATACGTTTGAGAATTTAAAAAACAATACTTCTACGACTTTAAGAAACCATCAGTTTACATTGGAATATACTTCAAATCCGACTTGGATTGCTATTCAGTCTTTGCCTTATTTAATGGAATACGAACATGAGTGTGCTGAACAGACTTTTGCGCGTTTTTATTCGAATGCTTTGGCATCCCAAATTATTTCAAGTAATCCGAAGATTGCAACTGTTTTTGAAGACTGGAGGAAAAATGGAAAACTTAATTCGAAATTAGAAGAAAACGAAGAATTAAAATCGATTATTTTGGCCGAAACTCCTTGGCTTAATGATGCACAAAGTGAAGACGAAAAGAAAAAAAATCTGGCACTTCTATTTGATTTGGAGAAAATGAAAACCTCACAAGAAGCTACTTTTGATAAATTAAAACAAAAACAAAATCCGTCCGGAGGATTTACATGGTTTAACGGGGGCAACGAAAGCGAATACATTACCCGACATATTTTGGCTGGCCTGGGTCATCTATCCAAACTGAATAAAACAGAAGATACTAACACAAAAATTGATGCAATTGCCAAAACCGGAATTCCGTTCCTGGATAATAAATTCCTGGAATATTATAAAGGTCAGACGAAAAACTTAAAAACAACAGCTAAATTAATCTGGATCAATCCTTATTCTGATTTGCATTATTTATACACCAGAAGCTTTTATTTAGATAAATATCCGCTTTCAGATACTTTAAAAAAAGCAACTAAATTGTATCTGGAAACGGCTAAAAAAGATTGGCTAAATTATTCTATTTACGAAAGGGGCTTGGCTGCATTAGCTTTAAATCGTTTTGGCGAAAGTGAATCGGCTAGGAAAATCATTGAAAGTCTAAAAGAAACATCTTCTAACAATGAAGATTGGGGCATGTATTGGATTGCCAATAAAGCAGGATGGTATTGGTATCAGGCACCGATAGAAACTCAGGCTCTGTTGATTGAGGCTTTCGCCGAAGTGAATCGCGATACCAAATCAGTAGATGCCATGAAAGTCTGGTTATTAAAAAACAAGCAAACCAAAAACTGGCCAACCACAAAATCAACAACGGAAGCCATTTATGCTTTATTAATGCAAGGAAATGATTGGCTTTCGGTAAAAGATAATACCATTATTAAAATTGGAGATCAAAAAATCCTGACCAAAAAATTAGCTGAAAACGAAAAAGAAGCTGAAACAGGATACATCAAAATGAACTGGAAAGCTGATGAAGTTAAAAAAGAAATGGCTTCTATAAACATTCAAAACAAATCAAAAGTGCCTGGTTTTGGCGGCGTGTATTGGCAGTATTTTGAAGATTTAGATAAAATTAAAACCAATTCGGGTGCTGTTTTATCTGCTTCGAAAGAATTATATTTAAAAAAGAATTCTACGAAAGGTGATCAATTAGAAAGAATCACCTCTAAAAACCCATTAAAAACGGGAGACTTAGTTACAGTAAGGTTAATTATTACTTCGAAAGAAGATACAGAATATGTTCATTTAAAAGATATGAGAGCTTCTTGTTTTGAACCTGTAAATGTACTTTCAGAATATCAGTACAAAGATCAATTGGGTTATTATATGAGTACGAAAGATGCTGCAACGCATTTCTTTTTTGACCGAATCAATAAAGGAACTTGCGTATTAGAATATGACATTAGAGTGAACAACAGCGGAGAATTCTCCAACGGAATTACAACAATTGAAAGTATGTATGCTCCTGAATTTTCAAGTCATACTAAAGGGATTCGAGTAAAGGTGAATTAAAAAATCGTTAAAATAAATAAGTAACATTCTTCTATATAATAAAGAATAAACCTTTATTTTAGTCAAATATAAGATTCATGCTTTGTCGAAGAAAATAAAAATATAAAGCCAGTTATTATGTTTGAAATGAAAATAGATTTTCCTAAAAAAATAACTTCGGAAGTCATTGGTTACGAAACATTAATACATTTTTATGAAAAAATGTCAACTATTCGTGATAGTAAAATAGAAATAGACTTTAGGTATAACAATTGGTTTGAAGCAAACTTGTGTGCTATTTTTGGCGCGATGATTGAAGAGTTAGAAAATAAAGGAAATGAAATTTCTCTAATAAATATTAAAAACCCAAAAGATATCTTATCAAGAAATGGTTTTTTAACAAAATTTGGAGTTCACAAACCATTTGAAACTTATAATACAGAACTTGATTATAAAACATTTAGTCATAAACAAGGAAAATCATTTTCATCATATATTGATAATGAAATATTAAAAAAGCAGGGCTTTCCTAAACTTTCAAAACTATTAAGCAAAAAAATTAATGAAAGCATTTTCGAACTATATGAAAATGCAAGAACTCACGGTGAATGTAAAAACATACATACTTGCGGGCAATACTTTCCAAGTAAAAAAATGCTTGATATAACAATTGTGGATATGGGACAAACCATTAAACACAATGTAAATAATTATAACAAAACAAACTGGTCAGGTAGCGATTGTATAGAATGGGCGACACAAGACAAAAACACAACAAAAACAGGTACAATTTCCGGTGGATTAGGGTTAGCTATAATTTTTGATTTTATAAAATTAAACAATGGTAAAATTCAAATAATTTCTTCTGATGGATATTGGGAATTGAGAAAAGGAACTGTATTTAAACAAAATCTAAATTTCACCTTTCATGGCACAATTGCTAATTTAGAATTTAATTTATCAGATACAAATGAATATATTCTTAAAGAAGAGATAGATTTGGATAATATTTTTTAACTTTGCACACTTTATTTATGGTAATTACAATGGGAAATATAAAAATTAACGAAGTTATTGGTGGAAACTTTGCTGTTACGACTGATGATGGAAACTTAGTTTTTAACCTTTTAGACAAAAATCTTGAAGAACAGAAAAAAACTAAATTAGATTTTTCTGAAATTATCGTCTTAACTACTGCTTTTTTAAATGCAGCAATAGGTCAACTATATAGCAAATACAAAAGTGAAGAGATTGCACCTTATTTGAAATTGACAAATGTTGCTGATGAGGATAAAATTTTATTTAAAAAAGTAACTGAAAGAGCCAAAGAATATTTTGCAAACAAAGAAAGTTTTGAAAAAAACTCTAATGATGCGATAAATGGCAACGATTAATATAGAAACTTACAAAATTGTTTATACTGACCAATTTTTTTTTGACACAAATGTTTGGTTATTATTATTTGGAAATCTAGCTAACTATAAACCAAAAGATCAAAAAGAATATTCAAAATTATTTAAAGAATCTTTGCAGCGAGAAATTCCAATTTACATTTCCTCAATGATTTTATCTGAATTTGCTAATGTTCTATTAAGATTAGATTTCAAACAGTGGAAAACCAAGAACAACTTTGCTGAGAATAAAGATTTTAAGAAGGATTTTGGAATAACACAAGAATACAAAAATAGTATTCAGAACACCAAAAGTCTATTAAAATCAATTTTAGAACTTCCAAATATTCATCTAATCTCAGATTTTTTTAATGGAATTAATATAGAAAATATTTTAAAAGATTTTGATACTGTTGATTTTAATGATTCCTATATTACTGAATTGGTAAGAAACAATTATAAAGTTGTAACCAATGATAAAGATTTTCAAAAATTAGATTCTAAAATTGACATAATTACTACTCAGATACAATAAATTTTAAGCAAATTAAATCTAAACTACTCTATTTAAAGATTTAAAATTAATAATAGCGCATAAAAAAACCCGATAGATTAAAATCTATCGGGTTTACTTTTATAAATAAATTGTGATTATTTAATAATCGTCATTTCATCAATAATATTTTTAGCTCCTGCGTATTTGTCGATAATCCAAAGTACATAACGAATATCTACGTTGATTGTTCTTTGCAATTTAGGATCAAAAATAACATCACCAGCCATAGCTTCAATGTTTCCATCAAAAGCAATTCCGATTAACTCTCCTTTTCCGTTAAGAACCGGAGAACCTGAATTTCCGCCTGTGATATCATTATCAGTCAAGAAGTTTACTGGCATGTAACCTGCTTTATCAGCATATTGACCAAAATCTTTTGCTTTGTTTAATTCTAATAAACGTTTTGGCAAATCAAATTCCTGGTCTCCTGCTTTATACTTTTTAACCATACTTTCCATAGTTGTATAGTTGTTGATTTTGGCATCATTACGTGGATCAGCTGGCAAAGCGCGAACTTTTCCGTAAGTTAGTCTCAAAGTAGAGTTAGCATCAGGATACTGAATTGCATTCAATTTTGATTCTCTTAAACCTTCAACCAATTTACGGTAAGCAATTGCAAAACCGTCATCAGCTTTTGCCTGATCATCTGTTTTAGCACGGTATTTTGTCAACAAATCATTAGAAATAATATACAACGGATCGTGTACAATCGCTAATGGTTTAGGATCAGCCATAAATGCCATTACTTTATCCTTAGAGGTAAAATAACTTATTTCAGTTGCTTTTGCAACGTCTGCTGTAAAATCGCCATTATTTGCCGCTTTCATTTTAGCAACTTGTGGTGCTAAACCATATTCTGCAGCTTTAGCAGCATATAAATTCAATTGTGCAGTTAACACATCTTTTTCAAGCGGTGCATAAAAATCACCATAAATGTTATCGATCATAGCGTTGATCTTAGGTAACATTTCCGCTTTTTTAGCATCATTTTCGTTATAATAAGCAATCAAGGCATTACCTAAATTTGCTGGTCCGGTTGCATAACCTGAAGTACGTAAAACCTGAGATAGATAATTATCATGACGCGCTTTTAAATTCGTTTCCTTATAATAATCATTAATCGTCGGAATTACATTTTCGTATTTCTCTTTGTTAGCTGGTTTAGCAGCCCATTCGTAGAACTTATCTTCCTGAGCCGATTTTGTTTCTGCAGTTCCGGCTTTAGTCAAAGCATCAATCATTCCCTGACGATTTTTCCAGTAATTTGCAGTTGAAGCATATTTAGACGCGTACTGCAAACGAACTGTTGCATCTTTGTCCATATACTTTTTCATTTGGTCCATTCCGGTTTTTGCACCTTCAACCCACGCAGGATAAGCAAACTTTACGTTTTGCTCAATTCCGCCCGCTGGCATCCAACGATTTGTTCTTCCCGGATAACCCAAAATCATAGCAAAATCATTTTCTTTCACACCTTTAATACTTACAGGCAAATAGTGCTTTGGCTGTAAAGGCACATTTTCTTTTGAGTACGCAGCAGGGTTTCCTGCTTTATCAGCATACACTCTAAACATAGAGAAATCTCCTGTTTGACGAGGCCACTCCCAGTTGTCAGTATCTCCACCAAATTTACCAACACTTTCCGGTGGTGTTCCTACTAAACGAACGTCTGTGTAATCCTGGTAAACGAAATAGTAATATTCATTCCCTTGAAAGAAAGGGCGAACAGAAACGGTATATTTTCCGCCTTCGTTATTTTCCTTTTCGATCAAAGCAATTTCTTGCTGAATGATTTTGTTTCTTTCAGTCTCTGTCATTGTATTATTTACTTTTGACAAAATTCTTTTAGAAACGTCATCCATACGAACAAAGAAACGAACGTATAAAGATTTTGGTTTCATTTCGGCACTTCTTTCTTTTGCCCAAAAACCATCTTTCAAATAATTTTGTTCTGCAGTAGACAGTTCTGCAATTGCATTGTAACCACAGTGGTGATTCGTTAAAACTAATCCGTCTTTAGAAACGATTTCAGCTGTACAACCTCCATTAAACTGCACAATCGCATCTTTTAAACTATGATGATTGATACTGTAAATTTCTTCGGCTGTTAATTGCAAGCCCATTTTTTCCATATCTCTATGGTTCAATCTTTCGATAAACATCAAAAACCACATTCCCTCATCAGCTCTTGCAGGAAAAGCCATAAGGCACATGGTCAGGAATAAAACTATTTTTTTCATGTTATTTTGTTTAAGTGATGCGAATATAATTCATTTTCGCAATTATTACATCCCCTGAACTCTTAAAATAAAATATACCGGTACGTTTTTATCTTTTTTTTACGAATTTAACATTACCCAAAATAAAAAAGGCGTCCGCAGCAGCGGACGCCTTTTAAAAATATTTTAAGACTTTTATTCGTTAAGCATTTTCCAAAGCTTGTCTTTCAAATCTGTCAAACCTTGTTGAGCAACTGATGAAATAAACATGTATGGAATATCTTTGAAAGCGACATCTAATTCTGTTTTCAATTCAGCTTTCAATTCATCATCCAGCATGTCACATTTTGAAATCACTAAAAGACGTTCTTTGTCTAACATTTCAGGATTGTACTTCGTCAATTCATTAACCAAAATATCATATTCTGCTTTAATATCTGGAGTATCAACCGGAACTAAAAATAGTAAAGTGGAGTTACGTTCAATATGACGAAGGAAATAATGGCCTAAACCTTTTCCTTCAGCCGCACCTTCAATAATTCCGGGAATATCAGCAATTACAAAAGATTGATAATCTCTGTAAGCTACAATTCCTAAGTTTGGTTTTAAAGTTGTAAACGGATAATCGGCAATTTTTGGTTTTGCAGAAGTCAATACAGACAATAAAGTTGATTTTCCAGCATTTGGAAAACCTACCAATCCAACATCAGCCAAAACTTTAAGTTCCAGAATTACGTCCATTTCTACACCCGGTAAACCTGGCTGTGCATAACGTGGCGTTTGATTCGTTGAACTTCTAAAGTGCCAGTTTCCTAAACCACCTTTTCCACCTTTAGAAAGGATTCTTTTTTCTCCGTCTTCGGTGATTTCGAATAAAGTTTCTCCGGTTTCTTTATCTTTTACGACAGTTCCTAAAGGTACTTCAATAAATTTATCATCTCCATCAGCACCAGTGCTACGGTCTCCTCCTCCATCTCCACCGTGACCGGCTTTAATGTGACGCGCAAATTTTAAGTGAAATAATGTCCACAAACCTTTATTCCCCACTAAATATACGTGTCCACCGCGACCACCATCACCACCGTCCGGGCCTCCTTTTTCAATAAATTTCTCTCTATGTAAATGCGTAGATCCCTTTCCTCCTTTTCCGGATGAAACATATATCTTAACGTAATCTACAAAATTTCCTTCTGTCATTTTTCCTTGTTTATATATAGTTTCAGGTTTCAAGTTTCAGGTTTCAGGTTAGCGCAATGCACTTAACTTGAAACCTGAAACATAAAAAACCTGAAACAAATTTTCCTCTACTCTTTTAGAGCTTTTACTAATACTTTATCAATTTTTACACCATCCATGTCCAGCACTTCAAGCACAAATTTTTGCCAATATAATTTTTCGCCTTCTTTTGGAATATGCGAAAGCTCCGTCATAATCATTCCGCTTACAGTGTTTACTTCGTAATCGTTTGTCAATTCGTCTAACTCAAAATAAGTTAGAAAATCGTGTAATGAATAATGTCCGTCAACCAGCCATGAACCATCTTCTCTTTCTATTAATTGGAATTCATCTTTATAAAAATCAGATGCATCTCCAACTAAGGCTTCTAAAATATCATTCAAGGTAATTATACCCTGAAAAACGCCGTATTCATCAGAAACTAAAGCATAGTGTACTCCTGTTTTTTTGAAATTTTCCAACGCTTTGTAAGCTGTTGTCTGCTCCATTAAATACGGAGGATCTGTCATAATTGCTGACAAATCAAAATGCTCGCTTTCGATGTTGGCGAATATATTTTTAAGCGTTACAATTCCGACAATATCATCGTAGTTGTCATTGTATACCGGATAAACCGTATGCAAATCTTCTAAAACCAATGTTTTGATTTTGTCTTTAGGAGCATTTAATGGCAACATGTCAACCGATTTACGGTGTGTCATTAACGAATTTACTTTTCGATCGCCAATATGAAACACGCGCTCCACAATATCCTGTTCAATTTCCTGAACTTCTCCAACTTCGGTTCCTTCTTTGATGATTGCTTTTATTTCTTCTTCGGTAACTTTTCCGTCAGCTGTTGGTTTTATCTGCAAAACTTTCAACAAAAATTCAGTCGACGATGTAAGCAACCAAATAAATGGCGCTGTAATAATCGAAACTACCTTCATTGGCATTGCTACCATTTTAGCAATCGATTCCGGATAATTTAAACCAATTCTTTTTGGCAATAATTCTCCTAAAACTAAAGAGAAAAAGGTTAGAACAACAACCACAATTCCAACTGCAACCGAATGTGCATAAGGTTTTAAAACGGTAAAACCGGCAACAAAAACCTCAACGTCCATTGTGATTTTATCCCCGCTGTAAATACCGGTCAAAATTCCGATTAAGGTTATTCCGATTTGTACTGTAGATAAAAACTTGTTCGGAGAATTGGCTAAATCGAGTGCTGTTTTGGCACTTTTATTTCCTTTTTTCGCGGCGGTTTCGAGTCTGTTTTTTCTAGCCGAAATCAATGCGATTTCTGACATCGAGAAAACTCCGTTTAATAGTATTAGAAAAAATATTATTAGTATTTCCAATTTGTGGCTTGTTCGTTATTTATTTGGTCGTTAAAAATAATTGTAATCATGATGCCTTTTAGCCCAGATGGAAGAGTAAAGCCCGGAGCTAAAAAAACTAATTTTTCTTGCCAGAAAACAGCGACCGGAGGAAGCTCGTTTTATGGTTAGAAAAATAGTTTTTTTAGCGAGGACTTGAAACGTACAGCTGGAATAGCTTCTACAAATTATCTATAACTGACGTTAATCTCTCTGTAATTTCTTCGATAGTTCCAATACCATTTACGGCATGAAACTTATTTTGTGCTTTATAATATCCAATTAATGGAGCTGTTTTTTCGTTGTACTCCTGGTATCTAACACGGATTTTTTCTTCGTCCTGATCATCCACTCTTCCGCTTGTTTTTCCTCTCTCAAGCAAACGCGCTACCAAAATTTCATCATCAGCTTCTAATGCAATAGTTGCCGTAACACTTGATCCAATTGTTGGTAAAAATTTATCTAAAGCCTCAGCCTGATCTAAAGTTCTCGGGTAACCGTCGAACAAAAATCCGTTTGAATCTAAATGTTTGTTCACTTCATCAATTAACATTGCTGTTGTAACTTCGCAAGGAACCAATTCTCCATTGTCCATAAAAACTCTTGCTCTTTTACCTAAATCTGTATCATTTTTTAAATTAAAACGAAAAATATCTCCTGTAGAAAGATGTGTTAATTTGTATTTCTCTTTTAAAAATTCTGCCTGAGTTCCTTTTCCTGCTCCTGGCTTTCCAAATAAAACGATGTTAATCATAATGTGAGTGTTACTTGACTTCTTATTTTCATGTAAGAAGTTTAAAATGAATATATAGTTGTGTTTTGTTTAATATTATTCAGCCAATTTATAGACTTCGTTCAAATTTCTTCCTAAACCATCATAGTCTAAACCATAACCAACAATGAATTTATTTGGAATCCTGATTCCGATGTAATCAATTTTAATGTCTTTTTTATACGCTTCAGGTTTAAAAAACAAAGTCGCAATTTTAAAATGCTTTACGTTTCGTTGTTTAAACAAATGTTTTAATTCTTCGATTGTATTGCCGGTGTCAATAATATCTTCAATTATAACCACGCTTCTACCCGAAAGATCCTGATTGATTCCGATTAATTCTTTAACAGTATTTGTACTTTCTGTTCCTTCATAAGATGCCATTTTGATAAATGAAACCTCGCATGGTTTTTTGTATTTTTTCAGGAAATCGCTAACAACCATAAATGCACCATTCAAAACGCCAATAAAAATTGGAGTATCATCTCCAAAATCATCTTCTACCTGTGCAACTATTTTGGTTAAAGCAAAATCAATTTCCTTAGCCGAAATAAACGGAACAAATTGTTTATCGTGAAGTTGTATCATTATTTTTGATTTTAAAATAATGCGCAAAGATACAGAATTAGAACCAAATTGTTGGTATCAAATCGTATTGTGAAACCGACTTTTTTATGAATGTTAAATATCACTTAATATTTACAAATCTTTTGTTAAGTTTATTTCCAATTTCACTAAATTGTTGGCTATTAAATTTTTAACTGGCGAACACAATGAAAACTAAGATACAATTATTATCACTATCACTATTAACCATTATCACAGCCTGTCAAGGACAAGTAAAAAAAGAGGAAAAAGAAGCCCTTGCAAAACAACCGCCCAATGTTGTAAAAACTGCAATTGGCGACATTACTTTACCTCCGCCTTTTGCAACCGAATCTAAATCAAACAACAGCAAAGTGATAGGCTGGCCCGAAGGCAAAACACCAACAGCTCCGGAAGGTTTCACGGTTACAAAATTTGCCGATGGATTTGAAAACCCGCGTTGGACCTATATCGCACCAAACAATGATATTTTTGTTGTAGAAAGTGGAACGAGAACCAGTAAAAATCAAATTACCATACTTCGAGATAAAGACAAAGATGGAAAATTTGAAACTCGTGAAATTTTTATAAAAAACCTAAACAAACCTTTTGGAATGCTTGTCCTAAAAGACTTTTTTTACATTGCCAACACTGATGGTTTATACAAATATCCATATAAAAATAATCCGTTAAAATTAGAAACGAAAGGTGTAAAAATCCTTGAACTGCCGGCAGGAGGTTACAACAATCACTGGACAAGAAATATAATTTCGAACCCTGATGGATCAAAAATTTATGTTTCTGTAGGTTCTGGAAGTAATGTGGCTGAACATGGAATCGATAAAGAAGTTCGCCGTGCAGATATTCTAGAAATAAATCCCGATGGAACGGGCGAAAAAATATACGCGTCCGGACTTAGAAATCCGGTTGGAATGGATTGGAATCCCATAAATAAAGAACTTTGGACCGCCGTTAACGAGCGTGATGAATTGGGCGACGATCTAGTTCCGGATTATATTACGAGTGTAAAAAGAGATGGTTTTTATGGATGGCCGTATTCTTATTTCGGAAATATTCCTGACCCAAGAATGAAAGGCGAACGCAAAGATTTGGTCGAAAAAGCAATTGTTCCTGATGTTCCCGTTGGTGCTCACACGGCTTCGCTGGGATTGGCTTTTTATACTAAAGACAAATTTCCGGCAAAATATAAAAATGGCGCTTTCGTAGGTCAGCATGGTTCGTGGAACCGTTCTAAAATCTCAGGTTATAAAGTTTTATTCGTTCCATTTAAAGACGGAAAACCTTCAGGAAAACCAGAAGATTTTTTGACTGGTTTTATTTCTGATAATGACAAAGCTGAAGTTTATGGACGTCCGGTTGCTGTTACGGTTATGAATGATGGATCGCTTTTGGTCAATGATGATAGTGCGAATACAATTTGGAAAGTTACGGCTAATAAATAAATTCCAATTTTTGAATTGCTTCGCCAGTTCGCTATCGCTCGAGTCCAAATTCCAACTCTTTGGCAATAATTTAAACACATAGAAACATAGTATTCATGGGAACTTAAAAAAAGGCGTTTCACTTGCAAAAAGACACATAGCTATGTGTTTTAAAACAAGTGAAACGCCTTTTACACACAAACAAAAGCTATGTTTCTATGTGTTTAAAAATTAAGCTCAAAAACTAAACTGTCTTTTTATGCTTTTAAAAAAATATTGTTTTCTCCTTCTTCTCACAATTGTTTTCCAAAACACTTTTGCGCAGGAAGAAAAAAGCAAATCTATTGATACTGTGAAAACAGAAAAACTGGAAGAAGTTATTATCAGTTCCTTTCATATTAATGACAGTTTGCAGAATGCGCCGGCTTCGATTGGAATTTTATCCAAAAAAGAACTGACGCAAAATAATGCTACAGATATCACGAATGTTGTAAATACAATTCCTGGCGTTTTTATGCAATCCTCCAATTTTACCACAACCCGAATTTCGATTCGCGGTATTGGCGCGCGAACGCCTTATGGAACCAATAAAATAAGAGCTTTTTACGGCAGTATTCCCCTTACTTCCGGAAATAGCGAAACGGTTATTGATGATATTGATCTGGAAAACCTCAACCAAATTGAAATTATTAAAGGTCCGCTTTCGAGTATTTACGGTGCTGGTTTGGGCGGAGCGATTTTGATTTCACCTCAACTTTCTAAAACTAAAGGACAGACTGCCGGAATAAATTCCACTTTTGGCTCTTTTGGATTATTGAAAAACACTTTGAGTTATAGTTTAAATGAGAAAAGTTCAAGTTTAAATTTAAGTTATCACAATTTAAAATCAGATGGCTGGCGCGAAAACAGTTCTTATAAACGAGAAGGAATTACGCTTGCTGGAGAATTATTCAGAAGACAAAACAGCAAACTGACTTACTTCACCAATTACACTTATTTAAAAGCTTTTATTCCGAGTTCGATTAGTAAGGAAGTTTACGATTCGAATCCGCAATTGGGTGCGGCGACTTGGGTAGCATCAAAAGGGTTTAAAGAATACAAATCGACTTTGGCAGGTTTGGCTTATGATTTTAAGATTAGTGATAATTTCAATAATTCAACTTCTGTTTTTATCAATTACAAAGACAGCAACGAACCGCGACCTTTTGATATTTTGCGTCAATATACTTTTGCAACCGGAGCAAGAACTCAATTTTCAGGGAATTTCGAAATTGGAAAACTGAAAAATCAATTCATTTTCGGAATGGAATATTTTACCGACAATTACAACGGAAATACATTCGAAAATCTATACAAACAAAACAACGGACAAGGCAGTTTGCAAGGAAACCAATTAACGGAAAGCGATCAGAAAAGACATTTTTACAATATTTTTTCGCAAATCAGATCGTTGCTTTCTGAAAAACTTGAACTTCAATTTGGTCTGAATTATAATGAAACACATTTTGAACTGACAAACTTTCTTCCGCAAAAAACGACAACTGAAAAATACAGTTACGACGGCATTTTTTCGCCTCAACTTTCTTTATTATTCAAACCAAATCAACAACAAACAATCTACTTTTCAGCAAGCCGTGGCTTTTCATTACCAGCAACGGAAGAAACTTTGACCAGCAATGGAACTATCAATCCGGACATCAAACCTGAAAACGGTTATAATTTTGAATTGGGTGGAAAATTCTACTTGTTCAACAAAAATCTTTATTCCGAAATTGCGGTTTATCGAATGGAAATTAAAGATTTATTAGTTGCCAAAAGAATCGGCGATGATCAGTATGAAGGCGTAAATGCCGGCAAAACATTGCATGAAGGAATTGAAATTACATTGAAACACAATTGGCAAATTAATCGACTTTTCAATCTGAACTCTTATGTTGGAACTTCCATCGGAAAATATGAGTTTCAGGAATTTGTGGATAGCGGAAATGATTATTCAGGAAATAAATTAACCGGAGTTCCGGCCAATAAAGTCAATGCGGGATTAATTTTGAATACCCGTTTTGGAATTTATTTGAATGCCGATTACCAATTTGTAGATGAAATTCCGATGAACGATGCTAATTCAGCTTTCTCCGATTCCTATACTATTATCAATTTAAAAACCGGTTATCGTTTTGAAATTCTACATAATCTAAACAGCAATTTAGCTTTTGGAATTAATAATGTGACCAACGAAAAGTACGCTTCTTTAATTCTCCCAAATGCACTTCCTGCCGGAACTTCCTCCCCAAGATATTATTATCCAGGCCTTCCTGTAAATTACTACGGAAATATCTCATTAAATTACTTATTTTAGTCGCAGAATTAAATCGATTAAGATGATATCTGAATTACAAAAGAAATTGGATTACGTTAGTGCTTACAGAGAAAATCGTCTGAAAGTAGCGCAGGAAATTTTAGAAAATCCGCGTTTATTTGATGAATTAGTTTCGATTTGTTTTTCTCCATCTGATAAAAACAATCATAAAGCCTGTTGGATTTTAGAATTTGTATCCTACGAAGAGTTGATTTGGCTTCAGCCTCATCTTGATTTTTTCTTCTCTAATTTGAAGAATTTAAAAGATGAAAGTGCCATTCGCCCGATTGCAAAAGTGACTCAGCTTTTGGTGAAATCGCATTATAAAAAAGATGAAAACTGCATTGTTCTTTCTGAAACTAATCTTCAGGATTGCATCGAAGCGTCTTTTGACTGGCTGATAAATGATGTAAAAGTGGCCACAAAAGCCTATTCGATTAGAACTTTATATGTTTTAGGAAATTATTACGACTGGATTCATCCTGAACTAAAAATCATTCTCGACAAAGATTATGGCGATCATTCGGCTGCATACAAAGCGGTTGCGCGCGAAGTTTTGAAGAAGATAAAATAGTTTTTGCCACAGATTAAAAGATTAAAATGATTTTTTTTGCCACGAATTACACGAATTTTCACGAATTATACTTTTTTTCTAAAATTGGAACGTAAAAAATTTGTAGAAATTTGTGTAATTCGTGGCTAAAAAACTAAATTTTGGCTAAAAAAGATTAAAAGGTATCTTTGCAAAAACACAACCACAATGAATTATTTTTCTTCTGATTTTAAATTAGGAATATTAGGCGGTGGACAATTAGGCAAAATGCTTTTGTTTGACACGCGAAAATTTGACATACAAACTTATGTTTTAGATCCGAGTGATGAAGCTCCGAGCAAAATTGCCTGCAACAAATTCTTTCAGGGTGATTTAATGGATTATGAAACGGTTTACAATTTTGGAAAACAAGTTGATGTTTTGACTTTCGAAATTGAATTGGTTAATCTTGAAGCTTTAACACAATTAGAAAACGAAGGCCTAAAAATTTATCCTTCTCCAAAAACCTTAAAAGGAATTCAGAATAAAGGAATCCAAAAACAATTTTACGCAGATAATAATATCCCAACTGCACCTTTTGAAAGATTTGAAAATTTAGATCTTCTAAAAGCTAAAATCAATGATTTAAAATTGCCTTTCGTGTGGAAATGCGCCGAATTTGGTTACGACGGAAATGGCGTCAAAGTAATTCGTCAGGTTGCTGATTTAGATAGTTTACCCAATGTTGAATGTATCGCAGAAACAATGATTCCGTTTAAAAATGAATTGGCCGTTATTGTTTGCAGAAATCCATCAGGCGAAATAAAAACCTATCCGGTTGTTGAAATGGAATTCCACCCAGAAGCCAACCAGGTAGAATACGTAATTTGTCCGGCAAGAATCGACGAAAAAGTTGCCGAAAAAGCCAGAGCAATTGCTTTGAATGTTTCGGAGAAATTCAATCACGTTGGTTTATTGGCAGTTGAAATGTTCCAAACCAATGAAGATGAGATTTTGGTAAACGAAGTTGCTCCTCGCCCACACAATTCTGGACATTATTCTATTGAAGCAAGTTATACTTCACAATTCGAAAATCATTTACGCGCTATTCTCGATCTTCCGCTAGGAAACACAGACAGCAAAGTTGCCGGTATTATGGTAAATTTAGTCGGTGCAGAAGGTTTTTCTGGAGATGTAGTGTATGAAAATATCGAAACCATTTTAGGATGGAATGGCGTTACGCCACATATTTACGGTAAAAAACAAACAAGACCTTTCAGAAAAATGGGTCATGTTACGATTGTAAATGAAGATATGCAAGAAGCGAGAAGAATTGCAGAAGAAGTTAAAAATACTATTAGAGTGATCAGTGGTCAGTAATCAGTGGTCAGTAATTAGTGATCAGTTTACAGCCTGACACGAGGCTTTAGCCAAATTGGGGAAGGAACAAAATAAACAATATTCAGTCATAGTTTTCAGTCACAGCAAAAACCTGAAACCTGAAACCTGAAACAAAACAAACAAAAAAACTATGAGCAAAGTAGCCATCATAATGGGAAGTATTTCTGATATGCCAGTCATGCAGGATGCCATCGATATATTAAAACAATTTAATATTGAAGTTGAAGTAGATATCGTTTCGGCACACAGAACGCCGGAAAAATTATTTGATTTCAGTAAAAATGCGCACACTCGTGGAATTTCGGTAATTATTGCCGGAGCTGGAGGTGCTGCGCATTTACCAGGAATGGTTGCTTCGATGTCGCCGCTTCCTGTAATTGGAGTTCCGGTAAAGTCAAGCAATTCAATTGATGGCTGGGATTCGGTTTTATCAATTTTACAAATGCCAGGCGGCGTTCCTGTTGCAACGGTTGCTTTGAACGGAGCAAAAAATGCGGGAATCTTGGCTGCACAAATTATCGGAAGCCATGATAAAAAAGTTCTTGATACTATTATTGCTTATAAAGAAGAATTGAAAGCAGCGGTTAATAAAGCGGCTGAAGGTTTGAAAAAATAAGATTTATTCCCCAGAGATACACAAAGATAAAACGCAGAGATTCACGAAGATTTTTTTAATTTTATTATTAAAGAAAAAACTTTGTGAATCTCTGTGCTTTTTTTAGCGAGTCTCTGTGAAACAAAAAATTTATAAATTAAGCTTCATCTTCAACTTCCTCCAAAACAGATTCAAATTCAGACGCTGTTACATCATCCTTATTTATCCAATTCTCTGAAGTAACCAAATTATAATTGACATTATCTTCTGTTGTCAATTCCCAGATAATACTTTCTGCTTCAGGAAATGGAATATTTTGAGACATTTGATTTTCAAATAATCTTTTGATAAGATTTCTGTCAGATAAACCATTATTCAATAACTTCAATATATTTTCCGCCGTCAGTTTTTGTACTTCTCCATTAGTTGGTGTCATAGAAAAATGAACAACAGACGCTTTTGCATTTGGAAATTTCCCATTATACGCTTTAAAAAGCAATTGATTAACATGAAATAATCTGCCTTGCATGTGTATCTCCGGATATTCCTCACATACCTTATCTATCAACATATTGTTTGATATCTGCTCAATTTGTCCAGCACTTAATTCATCTCCCAATTTATATTCTAACACAATCTGTGCAGCTTCGTTAGGTTCATAATCCGAAATGGCCATTTCTAATAATTCCGGCAAACTGCTTTTCTCGGCTGTAGCTCCGTCCGGATAATTGAATTTTTGCAATAACACAACCAAATCCTCATCTGACCAATATCCTTCAACTTCATTTACGGTATCTATATTCTTGATTACAACTTGATAATTCATCTTTTAATTTTTATAATTACAATTAGTATTTTATAATTCTAATCTATTTTTTCAATTTACGCTTTTAATATCTGCTACAGCAATAAATAACAAATCTATAACACAATTTAAGAGGATTTTATGCCTGGAATCAACTTCAAATAGCCCAATAAATTTTTATAAAGTGTTATCTTTGGAATTCAAAAAATTTGACTTCAATTAATAAAAAATAGTATATCATAATGAGTGTTTTACTTTCAAAATTCAATACCAAACATAATACAGCGCCTTTTTCGCAAATTAAAATCGAAGATTACGTTCCTGCTTTTCAGGAAGGAATTGCTTTAGCTAAAGCCGAAATTGATACCATTGTAAACAATCCCGAACCACCAACATTTGAAAACACCGTTGTTGCCATGGATTTTGCCGGAGATATTTTAGATCGTCTCTCCAGCATTTTCTTTAATCTGAATTCGGCTGAAACCAACGATGAAATGCAAAAAATCGCTCAGGAAGTTTCGCCTTTACTTTCAGAATTCGGAAATGATATTACGTTGAACGCTGCTTTATTTGCCAAAATAAAAGCGGTTTACGAGCAAAAAGAAAAGCTGAATTTAAGTCCGGAACAAACTACGCTTTTAGATAAAAAATATAAAAGTTTTTCCAGAAACGGAGCTAATCTGCCAGAAGATAAAAAAGATCAATTACGCGAAATCGACAAAGAATTATCGATGTTGAGTTTACAGTTTGGAGAAAATGTTTTAGCAGAAACCAATGCTTTCGAATTGCATTTAACAGATGAAAATGATTTGGCAGGATTACCGGAAGGAACAATCGAAGCTGCAGGATTATTAGCAAAAGAAAGAGAAAAAGAAGGCTGGATTTTCACTTTAGATCATCCAAGTTACGTTCCGTTTTTGACTTATGCAGATAATCGTGAATTGCGTAAAAAAATGGCAATTGCTTTTGGTGCAAAAGCGTTTCAGAATAACGAGTTCGACAATCAGCAAAATGTTTTAAAAATTGCTAAACTACGTTTTGAAAGAGCCAATTTATTAGGTTATAAGACACACGCTCACTTTGTATTGGAAGAAAGGATGGCCGAAAGTCCGGAGAAAGTTTTCTCTTTCTTAAATGATTTATTGGCAAAAGCTAAACCTGCAGCTCAAAAAGAATTTGCAGAATTGACTGCTTTCGCTACAGCCCTAGACGGAATCGACCAATTGGAAAAATGGGACGGTGCTTATTATTCTGAAAAATTAAAACAACAGCTTTTTAATTTAGATGATGAAAAACTGAAACCTTATTTTCAATTAGAAAAAGTTTTAGACGGAGCCTTTACGGTTGCCCAAAAATTATACGGATTGACCTTTACCGAAGTTTTTGACATCGATAAATACCATGAAGAAGTTACTACTTATGAAGTGAGAGATACTGAAAACAATTTAGTGTCGATTTTCTATGCTGATTTCTTCCCAAGAAAAGGAAAACGAAATGGTGCCTGGATGACTTCATTCAAATCACAATCTATAAAAGACGGTGTAAACGAAAGACCACATATTTCAAACGTTTGCAACTTTACAAAACCAACAGAAACAAAACCTTCATTACTGACTTTTAATGAAGTTACGACCTTATTCCATGAATTTGGACACGGCTTACACGGAATGTTAGCCAACACAACTTACCCAAGTTTATCCGGAACTTCTGTTTTTTGGGATTTTGTAGAATTACCAAGTCAGATTATGGAAAACTGGTGTTACGAACCAGAAGCTTTGGCTTTGTTTGCAAATCATTACGAAACCGGAGAAATTATTCCGATTGAATACGTTCAGAAAATTAAAGAAAGTGCGAGTTTCCAGGAAGGATTGGCGACTTTGCGTCAATTGAGTTTTGGACTTTTAGATATGGCATGGCACGGACAAGATCCAACAAACATTACGGATCTAAAAGCTTTCGAAACCGAACAATTTGCCAACACACAATTATATCCTGATGTAAAAGAAAACGCTATGAGTACCGCTTTTTCACATATTTTTCAAGGCGGATATTCTTCCGGATATTACAGTTACAAATGGGCGGAAGTTCTGGATGCAGATGCTTTTGAATATTTCCAGGAAACAGGCATTTTCAATAAAGAAGTAGCAACAAAATTCAAAGACAATGTACTTTCAAAAGGAGGAACAGAACACCCAATGACTTTGTACAAACGTTTCAGAGGTCAGGAACCAAAACCGGAAGCTTTGTTGAAACGTGCAGGACTATTGTAAATTTCAAATTTTAGATATCAGATTTTAGATTATATCCGGAGTAGAAATACTTCGGATTTTTAATTTGATTTTGTCTGACAATAAAATTAATTATCTTCGCCTTATTTTTAAACTTAATCTTACAAAAAATAAATTGAAAAAATATTTTAAAATCGCCCTTTACCTTGCAATCATTGGATTGATTACTATTGTTTCTGTAAATTACTATGTAAAATCTTCGACTAAAAAGAATATTCATCACTCCTTAAAAAGATTTCCAAAAAATGATGTCGGAATTATTTTTGGTGCGGGAATTAGAGGAGATCAGCCGAGTAAATATTTAAAAGATAGGCTCGATGCGGGAATCTTATTGTACAAATCGAAACGCATCAATAAAATTTTACTTTCCGGAGATAATGGCCGCGAAGAATATGATGAATTAACGGTAATGAAAAAGTACTGTTACACTTATGGAGTTGATACAACTAAAATCTTTATTGATTATGCCGGTTTCGATACTTACTCTACTATGTATCGTGCAAAACATATTTTCAATATCAAAAAAGCGACTTTAATCTCTCAGGAATATCATTTGAACCGAGCAATTTATATCGGTCAAAAACTCGGCATAAAATCGGTAGGATATACGGCTAATAAAGGAGAATATTCAGGATACAAATATGTTTGTTTCAGAGAATATGGTTCGATTTTTAAATCTTTTTGGGATGTTTTTAGAAATCGGGAACCTCATTTTTTAGGAAATCCTATTGATATAAATGGAGCTTCTAATTATTCTAAAGAGGATAAACGTTGATAAAATAAGGCCGAAACGACACTTTCGGCTTTTTCTTTAAAATTAACTTTCATTTATTTTTGAAAGTTTAAAAACTTTTACTTACATTTGATCTATGGAATTCAAAGAAGCAAAAAATAAGTTCGTACAAACCTGGGGAGCATTAGGTTCTCAATGGGGAATTAATAAAACTATGGCGCAAATCCATGCTTTATTAATGGTCTCGAACGAAGCCGTTTCGATGGAAGACATTATGGACGAATTGCAGATTTCGCGTGGAAATGCCAGTATGAATCTAAGAGCGTTAATGGATTGGGGAATTGTCTATAAAGAATACAAAGCCGGAGAAAGAAGAGAGTTTTTTACAGCCGAAAAAGATTTAGATGAATTAGCGGTAAAAATCGCAAGAGAAAGAAGCAAAAGAGAAATCAAACCTGCGCTTAAAATCTTAAAAGAAGTTTCGACAATTGACGCCAGCAATTCGGCAGAAGAAAAGCACTTTGTGGATCAGACTTCTAAATTATATGACTTTGTTTTAAAAGCGGATAATATGTTAGATAAAATGACAGAATTCAATGAAAACTGGTTAGGGCGTTTGGTTCTAAAAATCATGAAGTAAAAAAATTTAATTAAAACTTTCATTTTTTTCTGAAAGTTTAAAACAATCAATAACTATGAAAGCTATAAACTATCTCAACTACTTTTTTATTACTGCACCCATCATACTAATTACAATAGGGCTGTTTACTAGTTCTGAACTAGCATGTTTTGGTCTTTTATTCACAATACTTACAGGTTTATTTCAATTAATTTTTGGAATAAAAATGCTAATCGATGAACCTGATGACAAAAATCTTCAGGCTTATGTTTACGGAGTTATTTTCTTTTTCCTGTTGTGGCCTGTTAATGCTTTTATAATGCATTTTGAATTTATTTACTTTCTGTTATTTATAATACCGATAATTCTGGCCA
This sequence comes from Flavobacterium sp. KH_001, assembly GCF_057840745.1. NCBI lineage: Bacteria > Pseudomonadati > Bacteroidota > Flavobacteriia > Flavobacteriales > Flavobacteriaceae > Flavobacterium > Flavobacterium sp. KH_001. The sequence continues at coordinate 510,308 of NZ_CM174520.1, forward strand.
TCTATTTTTCTATCATAACTTATAAAAAAGCGTATCAATGAACTTCTTAAAAGCAGAATGGAAAAACTTAGCACTTTTCAATTATGAAGTTGATGCTGAAATCTTAGAAAAATATATTCCAAGTGATACCGAAATAGATTTATGGAATAACAAATGTTATGTGAGTTTGGTAGGTTTTATGTTTAAAAACACCAAAGTATTAGGTTTAAAAGTTCCGTTTTATGTTGATTTTGAAGAAGTCAATTTGAGATTTTATGTAAAACGTTTTGAAAATGGTGAATGGAAACGCGGGGTTGTTTTCATCAAAGAAATTGTTCCTAAAAAAGCGATCACTTTTATTGCGAATAATTTATATCAGGAACATTATGAAACTCAAAAAATGAGACATGAAATTATTGAAAACTTAAACACTAATACTTTTGTTTATCAATGGAAGAACAATAACGAATGGAATACAATTCAATTAGAGACTGAAAAGAATCCAACAGAAATTGAAATCGATTCTGAAGCTGAATTTATTACAGAACATTATTTCGGTTACACCAAAATTGATCCCGAAACCACTTTTGAATATGAAGTGCAACATCCCAGATGGGAACAATTTGAGGTTTTAAATTATAATGTTGCTATCGATTTTAGAAAAACTTACGGAAGGGATTTCGAGTTTTTACAAAATGCAAATCCAACTTCAGTTTTCCTGGCAAAAGGATCTGACATTAAAGTTAAAAACAAAAGGAAATTACAGATAGTTCAAGTTCTGGAAGAAATGTACTAAAAAATTACAATTGATTAATCCAACAATAATAGCTATGAACCTCAACATCATTGGATACTTTATTTATCTCAGCATTACGATTTTCATCATTTTGAAAGTTGGAAAAATATGCTACAAAAACGGAAATGTTTACGTCGCTGAACTGATTCCCAATCACGCAGATATCTGTCAAAAAATAAATCAGGTTTTGCTTTTGGCCTATTATCTTTTAAACATTGGCTATTGTGCCATGACATTGATTTCCTGGGAAAAAATCTCAACTCTCCCCAATCTTATAGAAACAATAGGGATAAAAACCGCAATCATCATTTTCATCATTTCAATTTTGCATTATCTCAACATCATTATTCTAACCAAGTACATTCATAAATTAATTAAATAACACTTTAAAGTCAAATATCATGGAAACTACAAAAATCTTAATCGGTTACGCCATTTATTTACCAATTGCTTTGTTCCTTACTTATTACGTTTCTAAAACGCTTTTCAAAAACGGAAAAATATTTATGCTGGATATTTTCAAAGGAAGAGAAGACATAGCGCAGGCAACAAACAAACTTTTTGAAACTGGATTTTATCTCTTAAATATTGGCTTTGCTTTAATGATTTTAGAACTTAATTTATATCAAGACAGTTATCAGGAATTAATCGAAAGATTGAGCTACAAAATTGGAGGATTTTCTATCTATCTTGGCGTAATGTTATTCTTCAATTTATATTTCTTCTTTAGAGGAAAAAGAAAAGCCAAAGAAGCACAACAAGAAGAAAGATTAGTTTTTAAAGCATAATTTTCATTCAGAAACCAGACAGATTTTAAAAAACCTGTCTGGTTTAAATATTAAAGCGACATAAAAAATCAAATGAAAAAACTCATCATAGCAGCCGGAACAGGATTTTTAGGACAAGTTTTAATCCATCATTTCAAAGATAAATTTGAGGAGATTGTAATTCTAACCCGTGGAAAATCGCAGACAATTGACGGAATCAAATATGTAAATTGGAATGCCAGAACTTTTTCTGGTTGGGAAAAAGAATTAGAAAACGCAACTGTTTTAATTAATCTTGCCGGAAAATCTGTGGATTGCCGTTATACCAAAGAAAATAAAAAAGAGATTCTGTTATCTCGAATTGAAAGCACAAAGATTTTGAACAAGGCGGTTTTAAACTGTCAAAATCCACCAAAACAGTGGCTGAATTCATCAACTTCAACTATTTATCGTTTTTCTCTGGACAAACAAATGGATGAAATTGACGGAGAAATCGGAAATGACTTTTCTATCAATGTCGCACTTTCCTGGGAAAAAGCATTCTTTAAAACTGAAACTCCCACTACTTTAAAAACCGCATTGCGAACTTCAATTGTTCTAGGAAAAGAAGGAGGCGCTTTTATTCCGTTAAAGACTTTGGCAAAAATTGGTTTTGGAGGAAGACAAGGAAAAGGAAATCAGTTTATAAGCTGGATTCACGAAGAAGATTTTGCAAATGCAGTTGATTTTATTCTTCAAAAAGAAATGACCGGAGTGATAAATGTTGTTTCTCCGGAACCGATTCGCAATGCTGATTTTATGCAGAAACTTAGAAAAGCAGTTGGATTTCCTTTTGGAATTCCAATGAGCGCATTCTTATTAGAAATTGGATCTTTCTTCATACGCACCGAAACCGAATTGGTTTTTAAAAGTAGAAATGTGATACCTAAACGACTTTTAGAGAATGGGTTTCAATTTAAGTTTGGAGATATTGATAATGCATTTAAAAATTTAGTAAACAAATGAAAACACAAAATACAGATTGGATTTTTTTGTTTAAACATTGGTTTTTCACTTTGCTATTAGGGCCAATTATTTCTCAACTATTAATGTATATTACCGTTTTACATCCAAATAAAATTGTAGGCTTAGTAGAAGTATTTCCTATAGCATTAATTTTTAGTTTGTTTTTTTCAATCCCAACATATGTAATTTATGCTTTCGTTTATTATTATTTCTCTAAAAAAGACTTGCCACTTTTATTCACGAAATGCATTTTGATCTTAATAGCAGTAACCGGCATTTTTATAACTTCCTCACTCATGAGAGGATTCATGTGGTTTGACATTGCTTTATCTTATTCCATTTCATCGATTCTTACCGGATTATTTTTTAAATTAAATTTTAAAAGTGAGGAAGAAAATGTAAAATAAGATTCTATTAAAGCTCCAGCGGAGTATAATGTTTATAGAAAAGATAAAAAATGCGTCGTTCATTTAAGCTCCAGCGGAGCGACATCTTTGCTTTCTGATTACTTCTGAAACATTTCGCCCCTAATGGGGCTTTATTCCAATAGCAACTATAAATCTATAAATATGACGTCCCGCTGGGACTTGAAATACGCTGATCAATCATGACAACCATAAACCTAACAACCAAAATAAAAGCATCTAAACAAATAGTCTTTGACGCTTCAAGAAACATAGATATTCATCAACAATCTGCAAGCAAATCAAATGAAAAAGCAATTGCAGGCGTAACATCCGGACTAATCAATTTAAATGAAACCGTAACCTGGCGCGGGAAACATTTCGGTTTTTATCTCACCCATAAAAGCCGAATTACAAAAATGGCTTTTCATGATTATTTTGTAGATGAAATGGAACGCGGAAAATTCAAAACCTTCAAACACGAGCATTTTTTTGAAGAAGAAAATGGCATCACAATTATGAAAGATAAATTACAATATGAAACGCCGTTTGGAATTTTCGGAGAATTATTTGATGTTTTATTTTTGGAAAAACACCTAACTCAATTTCTTACAGAACGAAACAAAACCTTAAAAGAAGTTTCTGAAAAATCTATATCATAAATTTTTACCCTTAATTATCATCATCTAAACTAATAATCTCATCATCGATATTATTACTGCCTTTTCTGAAGCCAACCTCATAAATTAAAAAGATTGAAAAAGTATTGACCAAAAGATGCGCCATATAGGTATAGAAATTCATCGGAACAAAAAGACTGTAAAGCAAAGTCGCAAAAATAGACGTAAGTACCATCATAAAATTCTGATAGAATCGAATAAGTGAATGACTCAAAAAATAAAACACAAGAAGCAATAACCCAAATAAACGATTGAGTAAACCAACAAAAAGAATAGAAAGTCCGCATACCAAAACTGACATCCCAAGATAAGAGCCGATAATAAATGGCCAGATAAAAGCCAGGAAAAACATCCATCCGAAGAAAAACAAAATAAATTGCAGTTGTGTAAACTTCATTCCAAAAAAAAGAGACATCCTTTTGCATATAGTGGTATTTGTTTTCAAATATAGAATTATTATGAATTCAAATTTTAGCACAATTCAAGAATAATCAAAATCAAGGTCTAGAAAAGAAAGATATTTACCGTAGTTAAAGCCGATTTGAGTAGGACCCTCGATGAACAAAAAACAAAATAATATTTTATATAAAAAAAAACCGATGTAAATACATCGGCTTTTCTTTGTTATTATTTCTTCATTAATCGGTTAGAAAAATCTGAAATCACATTTTTGTATTTTCTAAGAATTCTATCCCAATCTCTAAATTGTTCATCAGCTTTAACGCTAGTACCTGAAACACCCGAATACTCACTGTTTAATTTTACTTTAAATGTAAGAGGATCAGATTTAGATAATTTAATAATTAAACGAGTTCTGATCGTATTTTGTTGGAAAGACTGAACGCTCCAGGCTGTTCTTAAATACGATGTTTCTTTGTCACTTACTTCGATAGCATCAAAATAATCAGTAACAATTTGCGTAGTAAGTTTCCAGGCTTCTGTAATATTCAAATCTGGATTTACTTCAACCTGAAAATCAACATTTGCCTGATCTGTCTTAATTGACGCTTCTTCAGCATCATCTTTTTTCATTTCAAAATACAAACTTGATGGTGGTTCAGGTCCTGCTTTTTTCCCACAAACTGTAGATTCGTACTTTAAAAAACCAGCCTTTTCCACTTTAATCTTATAACAGTCTTTTTTGTCTAAACTAAGTTTGTAAGTTCCAGTTCCGACATTTTGTCCATTAACGATAATATTAGCATCTGGTTCAGAAGCACTAATTTTGACAGTTTGCGCATTAAGCAAACTTCCTAAAAATAAAATAATTAGAGTAAATAATTTTGATTTCATAAGCAATTGTTTTTGGTTTTTGGTTTAAATATTAGTTTTAACATTTGTTTAAACCAAAGTTAAATATTAAACCAAATAAAACACTAAAAACCAAATGATTAGTTACATTTTTACGAAATCACTAGTAAAACAATTGTTTTCTTAAAAAAAAGTTAAAATTAAATCAGGAATTTAGAGCGTTTTTAAAAACATGCAATCATTATCCACCAAAAAATCGGAACACTTTCAACCCAGAAAGAAGTATAATATTTAGATCGATTTGGGTTTGCAAACAGAATAAACAACATCAACATTACGACCATTATCAGATTGATAATCAAATCATGAAAATCAAACGATAATATCCCCACAACCCAAAACGGAACTAAAAGCGAAAACCCCAAAATCTTAGTTTTTTTCACGCCAATAGTTTGCGGAACGGTTTGTAAATGCGGATCATCATTCGCCAGATCTAAAATTTCAAAAACCAAAATCAATACAAAAACCAATACAAAACGCTGAATGCATTTGATGAAGAAGTTTGCTGTAAACGGAATTTCTGCATTTATCAAAGGTAAAACCAGCGTCGCTCCTACCCAGCAAAGTGCTACAATATAAATTTTTACGCCTGCCCAGTTTCTCGCATTTTTTCTGTTTGGAAAAAACGGCAAGGTATAAAGTGCGGTTATTAAAAATATTCCAACCGAAACAATTTGCGTAATTCGCTTTAAATGGAAAAAATAATAGCCCACTAAAACGAGTGAAATGAAACTCAAAACGGCGATAATTTTCAGCTGAATTCCGATCGGATTTTTTTTAACCCGGACTAATGCATCATATTTAACAAAATTATATCCTACGATTGTTCCAAAAAAAACAAACAAGGCCATCGCTTCATCATACTGAATATGAAACACATGAAACGTGACCCTGACCAGAGCATAACACGATAAAGCCACATGAATACTGCTATTCAGGTAAAAATCTAATATCTGTTTTAAAAATTTCATGTCTTAAATCTAATCAATTGGTAACAAATCAACTCTTTGGTTATAAATTTCATAAAAATTGAAGTTAAAAATACCCATTAAATTATTAATAATACTTAATTTTGCGCCACAAAAAACAACACATTTACTATAAAATGTAATAAACCCTTGTAAATCTTGCTTAATTGGAATTTTACTTTGCTAATTACATTGCCTTTAAAAAACTAGATAGCTACAAATGAGAACAGATGCTTTTGCTTTAAGACACATTGGCCCAAGAGAAACAGATCTTCCACACATGTTAAAAACCATTGGAGTGGAATCGATTGAACAACTTGTTTATGAAACCCTTCCAGACGATATTCGTTTAAAAGCGCCTTTGAATTTAGATCCTGCAATGACAGAATACGAATTCGCAAATCATATTCAGGAACTAGGAAAGAAAAATAAAGTATTCAAATCATACATTGGTTTGGGTTATCACCCAACTATCGTTCCGGCCCCAATTCAAAGAAACATCTTCGAAAATCCAGGATGGTATACCGCTTACACACCTTATCAGGCAGAAATTGCTCAAGGTCGTCTTGAAGCTATTTTAAATTTCCAGACTACTGTTATTGAATTATCAGGAATGGAAATCGCAAATGCATCTTTATTAGACGAAGGTACAGCTGCAGCAGAAGCTATGGCTTTGCTTTTTGATGTTCGTACTCGTGATCAAAAGAAAAACAATACAAACAAATTCTTCGTTTCTGAAGAAATTTTACCACAAACTTTATCAATATTACAAACACGTTCAACTCCAGTTGGAATTGAATTAGTTGTTGGTAATCACGAAACCTTTGATTTTTCTAATGAGTTCTTCGGAGCCATTGTACAATATCCGGGAAAATATGGTCAGGTAAATGATTATACTGCTTTTGTTGCTAAAGCAAAAGAAAATGAAATCAAAGTTGCCTTTGCTGCTGATATTTTATCATTAGCGACTTTAACTTCTCCGGGAGAAATGGGTGCAGCTGTAGTGGTTGGAACTACTCAGCGTTTTGGTGTTCCAATGGGTTATGGTGGTCCTCACGCTGCTTTTTTCGCAACTAAAGAGGAATACAAAAGATCCATGCCAGGTCGTATTATCGGAGTTTCTATTGATGTAAATGGAAACCGCGCTTTACGTATGGCTTTAGGAACTCGTGAGCAGCACATCAAACGTGAAAAAGCAACTTCAAACATTTGTACAGCTCAGGTTTTACTTGCGGTTATGGCCGGAATGTATGCCGTTTACCACGGACCAAAAGGATTGCAATACATTGCTGGTAAAGTTCACGCATCGGCGGTTACTACTGCTGAAGCTTTAAATAAATTAGGCGTTTACCAAACCAACACAGCTTACTTTGATACTATTTTAGTAAAAGCAGATGCTCAAAAAGTAAAAGCTGTAGCGGAGAAAAACGAAGTAAACTTCTTCTATGTTGATGCTGATACCATTTCGATCTCATTCAACGAAACAACTTCAATCGCTGACATCAACCAAATTATATCAATTTTTGCTGAAGCTTTAGGAAAAGAAACTTTTACCGTTTCTGAATTAACTACTGCAAGTCAATTACCAGCTTCATTAGAAAGAACGTCTTCTTTCTTAACACATGATGTATTCAACAATCATCATTCAGAAAGTCAGTTAATGCGTTACATCAAAAAATTAGAACGTAAAGATTTATCATTGAATCATTCAATGATTTCATTAGGTTCTTGTACGATGAAATTAAATGCAGCTTCAGAAATGTTGCCTTTATCAATGCCAAACTGGAACAGCATTCACCCGTTTGCACCAGTAGAACAAGCGGAAGGTTATATCACGATGCTTAAAAAGTTAGAGGAGCAATTAAATGTAATTACTGGTTTTGCCGGAACAACATTACAGCCTAACTCTGGAGCTCAGGGAGAATATGCTGGTTTAATGGCGATTCGTGCTTACCACTTATCAAGAGGCGATAGTCACCGTAATGTATGTTTAATTCCTTCTTCAGCTCACGGAACAAATCCTGCTTCTGCAGCGATGGCCGGAATGAAAATCATCGTTACTAAAACGACTCCTGAAGGAAACATTGATGTAGAAGATTTAAGAGAAAAAGCGATTGAACATAAAGATGACTTATCTTGCTTAATGGTAACCTATCCTTCTACTCACGGAGTTTTCGAATCTTCAATTATTGAAATCACAAAATTAATCCACGACAATGGCGGATTAGTATATATGGACGGTGCTAATATGAACGCGCAAGTTGGATTAACAAATCCTGCTACAATTGGTGCTGACGTTTGTCACTTAAACTTACACAAAACATTCGCTATTCCTCACGGTGGTGGTGGGCCTGGAGTTGGACCAATTTGTGTGAACGAAAAACTGGTTCCATTTTTACCAACAAACCCAATCTTAAAAGTTGGTGGTGAGCAAGCGATTACTGCTATTTCATCTGCACCTTACGGATCAGCTTTAGTTTGTTTAATCTCTTATGGTTACATCACAATGATGGGAGCCGAAGGATTAAAAAGTGCTACAGAGCATGCTATCTTAAATGCTAACTACATGAAAGCCCGTTTCGAAGGACACTACCCAATTCTTTATACAGGAGAATGCGGAAGAGCTGCTCACGAAATGATTTTAGATTGTCGTTCGTTTAAAGAAAACGGAATTGAAGTTGGTGATATCGCAAAACGTTTAATGGATTACGGTTTTCACGCTCCTACGGTTTCTTTCCCGGTAGCAGGAACTTTAATGATTGAACCTACAGAATCTGAAGATTTAGCAGAATTAGATCGTTTTTGTGATGCTCTTATCTCAATCAGAAAAGAGATCGAAGCAGCAACAGCTGATGATAAAAACAACGTATTGAAAAATGCACCGCATACACTAGCAATGTTAACTACTGATAACTGGGCTTTCCCTTACACTAGAGAAAAAGCAGCTTACCCATTAGAGTACATTGCTGAAAATAAATTCTGGCCATCTGTTCGTCGTGTAGATGACGCATACGGTGACAGAAATTTAGTTTGCAGCTGTGCACCAATCGAAGCTTACATGGAAAACTAAGAAATAAGTTTTTCTAATTATATCAAAACCCGACAGATTTTAAGACCTGTCGGGTTTTTCGTTTTGGTTTCTTTTGTTTCAGGTTTCATGTTTCAAGTTTGCCCGCAACGTGAAACTTTAAACCTGAAACTTTAAACCTTTATAATCAAGGCGTGCCAGTATTTAAAAAAAGGCCTAATCAACTTTGCGCTTATGTGGCCTTTTCTTAAATACTGTCGGGCTATCCATGCTACTTCGGTAGCTTACTCCTATCCCTCACGCGGAAGAAACGATAGGTTTTGAAAAATTATCACACTCACATTTTCATAAGGTACTGTCATTTCTAGGAACGAGGACACGGGAAATCGCGAATTATACGTCACGCAAAAACCTCAAACCTCAAACCTGAAACAAAAAAAACTTTCCTCAAAATTCCATTTCAAACGTTTGAAATCTCGGTAAAACTTAAATTTCATTAAAAAATTAACAATATATCCAACAAATAATTATTATTTGACAATTATATGCATGCATAGTATTTTTTATGATAGTTATCATAATTTTTTATATAATTTAGCAATAAATTTATTGGATAATTAAGGAATAATGAAAATAAAAATAATAGGTATCGGAAGTTACATTCCGAATAAAGAAGTAAGCAATACTGACTTTGACAAACATGTTTTTTTAAATGAAGACGGAACTCCTTTTGGCTACCCAAATGAAGTTGTAATTAAAAAATTCAAGGGCATCACCGGAATCGAAAACCGCCGCTATGCCGAAACTCAACATAACGCATCCGATTTAGCTTTTTTCGCTGCTGAAAAAGCAATTGAAAACGCAGGAATCGATCGCGAAACTTTAGATTATATCATTTTCGCCCACAACTTTGGCGATGTAAAATCAGGAACTCATCAAACAGATATTTTACCAAGTTTAGCAACTCGTGTAAAAAACAAATTGGCCATCAAAAACCCAAAATGTGTGGCTTACGACATTCTTTTTGGATGTCCGGGCTGGATCGAAGGTGTTTTACAAGCTAACGCATTCATTAAATCCGGAATGGCAAATCGCGTTCTGGTAATTGGTGCCGAAACTTTATCAAGAGTGGTTGACGATCACGATCGTGACTCCATGATTTATTCTGATGGCGCCGGGGCTTCGATCTTAGAAGGATCACAGGACGAATCGGGATTATTATCTTACGAAAGCGCTACTTTTGCGAATGATGAAGCCAACTTTTTATACTTCGGTAAATCATACAATCCAGATTTAGATCCGGATATCAAATACATTAAAATGTACGGTCGTAAAATTTACGAATTTGCATTAAGCCAGGTTCCATGTGCCATGAAGAGCTGTTTAGACAAAAGCGGTATCGGAATTGACGAAGTGAAGAAAATCTTAATTCACCAGGCCAACGAAAAAATGGACGAAGCGATTATCGAACGTTTCTACAAATTATACGATAAAACTGCCCCTAAAGATATCATGCCAATGAGTATTCATGATTTAGGAAACAGCAGTGTAGCAACCGTTCCAACTTTATATGATTTGATCCTAAAAGGAAAAATCGAAGGTCATGAAATCAACAAAGGCGATGTCATCATTTTTGCTTCTGTGGGAGCGGGAATGAATGTTAATGCTTTTGTATACAGACATTAATCCTAAGTTCGATTAAGAAGTCCCGTTGGGACGTCATGTTTATAGCATAATAATTGCGTTTCGGAAAAAGCTCCATCGGAGCGGCATCCGACAATTAAAAATATCGCTCCGATGGAGCTATAAAATTGATGCTCAAATTAACCTATAAACATTACGCTCTTCCATAGCTATAAAAATTATTTAAGTCCGTATTTAAAAACAACATTTTAAATACGGACTTTTCATTTTTCATTCAAATTAAAAAACTCAAAAAAAGAAGTAATCTTTGTATATTTGCGACCTAATATAAAATCAAGAACGATAGCTTGCTTCGTTCCTCGCAAAGACTATGTACGAAAAAACGTTTCCAAATAAAAGATTCAAACTTACTTTAGAATTTTTACAAAAGCATATCAAAACCTCTGAAACAATCCTTGATTTGGGAGTTGAAAATCCGTTTTCTAAAATCATGAAAGAAGCTGGTTATTCAGTAAAAAACACCACTGGCGAAGATTTAGATTTGGATCAAAACGTTTTAAAAACAGACAACCAAGACGTTGTAACGGCTTTCGAAATCTTCGAACATTTATTAAATCCGTTCACAATTTTAAATGAAATTAAATCAGACAAACTGTTAATTTCAATTCCGATGCGTTTGTGGTTTTCTCCAGCATATCGTTCTAAAACAGATATGTGGGACAGACATTACCATGAATTCGAAGACTGGCAATTAGACTGGCTTTTAGAAAAAACAGGCTGGAAAATCATCGACAGACAAAAATGGACCAATCCTGTAAAGAAGTTTGGTTTAAGACCATTTTTACGCAGTTTTACAAATAGATATTATATTGTTTACGCTGAAAAAATTTAGATTTCAGATTGTAGATTTTAGAGTAACGATTTCTGATTTCTGATTTTTAGATATAGTAAAACCAATCTAAGATCTAAAATCTAAAATCTAAAATTTTTATATGAAGTACTATATCGTCATTCCAGCACATAACGAGCAAGATTTAATCGGCCTGACCCTGCAATCTTTGGTTTCGCAAACCGTTTTGCCTTCAAAAATTGTAGTGGTAAACGACAATTCTACAGATAAAACAGAAGAAGTTGTTTTGGGTTTTGCTAAAGACAATCCGTATATTTCTGTTGTAAACAAAACTTCAGATGCTATTCACATGCCGGGAAGCAAAGTAATTCAGGCTTTTCAAAAAGGTTTTGAAACACTGGATTCTGAATACGATATTATTGTAAAAATTGACGGCGATTTAATTTTCCCGCCCAACTATTTCGAAACAATCATAAAACACTTTGAATCCGATCCAAAAATCGGAATGGTGGGTGGATTTTGTTACATCGAAAAAAATGGCGACTGGGTTTTAGAAAACCTAACCGACAAAGACCATATCCGCGGTGCTTTGAAAGCGTATAGAAAAGCAACGTTCCAACAAATTGGGGGGTTAAAACCTGCTATGGGTTGGGATACAGTAGATGAATTGCTTTGTAAATATTATGACTGGAAAGTTGTTACAGATGAATCTTTGCATGTAAAACATCTTAAACCAACCGGTGCCAATTATAATAAAACAGCACGTTACAAACAAGGAGAAGCTTTTTATACTTTAGGATACGGTTTCTGGATCACGGCAATTGCATCAGCTAAATTGGCTATGATGAAGAAAAAACCATTTCTGTTTCTGGACTATATCAGAGGATTCTGGAAAGCTAAAAATGCAAAAACACCGTTATTAGTTACATCGGAACAAGGCAAATTTATCCGAAATTATCGTTTCAAAAAAATGAAAGAAAAGTTAATTTGATTCGGAAAACAGGCGAAAATCCAAAAGTCATAACCCAAAACTCGTAACTTCTTTTTACCTTAGCCAATATTTCAAAAATTATGATGCTAATTCGTTATTTATCTCAAATAGGAAGATATTTTTTAATGTTGAAGGAAATTTTCAATAAACAGACAAAATGGTCTGTTATGAAAAAATTGATTTTCAAAGAAATCGATGACTTAATAATCGACTCTCTTGGCATCGTTTGCTTTATCTCCTTTTTTATTGGAGGAGTTGTCGCCATTCAAACTGCATTAAACTTAACGAACCCATTAATCCCAAAATATTTAATTGGTTTTGCTACACGTCAATCTGTAATTCTAGAGTTTGCTCCTACTTTTATTTCGGTAATTATGGCCGGAAAAATGGGATCTTACATCACTTCAAGTATAGGAACAATGCGTGTTACGGAGCAAATTGATGCACTAGAAGTTATGGGAGTTAATTCATTAAACTATCTTGTTTTTCCAAAAATAGTAGCCTTATTAATGTATCCGTTCGTAATCGGAATTAGTATGTTCCTGGGAATCTTTGGAGGATGGCTTGCTTGTGCTTATGGAGGTTTTTCAACTAGTCAGGACTTTATTCAGGGTGCTCAAATGGAATTTATTCCTTTTCATATTACATATGCTTTCATTAAAACTTTAATTTTTGCAATGTTATTAGCGACAATCCCATCTTTCCACGGGTATTACATGAAAGGTGGTGCACTTGAAGTTGGTAAGGCTAGTACAGTGTCATTTGTCTGGACATCTGTTTGTATTATTCTTTTCAATTATATATTAACTCAATTACTATTAGGATAATGATCGAAGTAAAAAACATAGAAAAATCATTTGGCGACAGTAAAGTTTTAAAAGGCGTTTCGACCGTTTTTGAAACTGGAAAAACCAACCTAATAATTGGACAAAGTGGATCCGGAAAAACTGTTTTATTAAAAACTTTACTAGGAATTCACTCGCCTGATTCAGGTACAATTGAATTTGATGGACGTGTATATTCTGATTTAAATCCGGATGAAAAAAGAGAATTAAGAACTGAGATCGGAATGGTTTTTCAGGGAAGTGCTTTATTTGATTCAATGACCGTTGCTGAAAATGTTGCTTTTCCATTAAAAATGTTCACGAATGATAACAAAGCAAAAATCCAAGAACGTGTTGATTTTGTTTTAGAAAGAGTAAACTTAGTTGATGCACATAAAAAATTACCATCAGAAATCTCCGGAGGAATGCAAAAACGTGTTGCGATTGCCCGTGCGATTGTAAATAACCCGAAGTATTTGTTTTGTGATGAACCGAACTCTGGTTTAGATCCAAACACTTCAACCTTGATTGATAATCTGATTAAAGAAATTACAGAAGAATATAATATTACTACCGTAATTAATACGCACGATATGAACTCAGTTATGGAAATTGGAGAGAATATCGTATTCCTGAAAAAAGGAGTAAAAGCGTGGCAGGGAACTAAGGAAGAAATCTTTAGAACCGATAATAAAGATATTGTGAAGTTTGTTTACTCATCAAACTTGTTTAAAAAAGTAAGAGAAGCATACTTAAAAGGTTAAAACCTTTTAAAATTTCAATAAAAAAATTCCAAATTCCAAACTGCAAAGGTTGGAATTTGGAATTTTTTTTATACTTGGAATTCAAAAGATTGAATTTCCTTTTTATTAGAATTTCTCATTAATATTGATCAACTCCACCTCTGCATTAGGATTAAAAAGATACGTTTTACCGGAACTGATTTCGATACATTCAAAACGTTTTGTTCGTACCGCAAGCTTCTTGAATATTTTACCGTTTTTAATTCTGAAAACACTTCCATATGGAATCTCAAAAACGTAATTTTTATCATTTCCGGCATCATATTGTTTTAAAGCCAGAGACAAAGTCGTATCAGTGTCACTACTTGCAGATGGGTTTTTAAAATGCCTTGCTAACAACGGCAGTAAGCTTCCCGGAAAAATCTCAGGACGAATATAAGGAACCATCAAACGTTGAAAAGTAAATTTCCATTCATTTCCATGTGGTTTGATATTTCGTCCAAACTTTTCAAAAGCTACCAAATGTGCAATCTCATGGATCAGGGTAATCAAAAAACGATATTTATTTAGGCTCGCATTTACTGTAATTTCATGTTTACCACTAAGTCCTCGTCTGTAATCACCATGACGCGTCTGGCGCTCATTTACAATTTTCAGATGAACCTGATTGGCAACAATCAATTCAAAAACAGGCTTTACAGCATGCTCGGGTATATATCTTGCTAAAGTTTCGTTCAAATCGATTGCGTGTTTAATAAATCAAAAAACAAATCTAAGAAAACATTTTATAAAACCTGTACAAACAGCTATGATACTTACAAGGTTAGATATTTTATATAACTACTGTTTACATCATTTTTAATACCACCTTCAGCAGCATAGAAAATATTTAGTTTTGTTTGCTTGTCTTTTATTTCTTTTTCAACTTCTTGTACTTTACGTTCCTGATAATCTAAAGAACGGGCTTTTTGAAGAAATTCTAAACTACTTTTATAATTATTTAGAACGCCAAAACTTGAAGCAATATTAATATAACAGGCCCAAAGAGCAGCCTTTTGTCCTTTATCGTTTGCGTCTAACTGTTTAGAATATCCTTCCATTTTTAGAATGAAGTCAGTAAAAATTCGCTTTTTATTTATGAAGTTTTTATAGTCCCGTAAATTTACGTCACCATGAAAAGCTTCTGAATTATCTTTAATTGTCAAATTATTTTTTTCAATAAATTCAGAATTTGCGGCTAAGAGTGAATCATCTACAGTAGGCTGAGGCTTAGATTTGGACCAGTTTTCCATAGCATCAACATCCTGATTTAACTTCACAAATATTGGATTTTTATCTTCTTTAGAAATTCTTGAGAAAAGATAAGTTTCCTCATAATAAGCAACTCCTATCCATGAAACAACCCTGCTTTTCATATAGCGCTGAATATCCGTCACAAGCTCATTATAAATCAGGTTTTTATCTGCATTTTCAGTTAAATAATTCACCGCTTCGCCTCTGGTTTTAAAATTAAAAATAGTCCCCTGAGATGCACTAGTACCACTCATTCTCTGTTTAACAAAGATGGTTTTTTCTAAAACTACTTTATCAGTGACGCTATTTTTAAATTTAAAGAAAACATTGTATTGATAATACATTTCATATCCAAAAGGTTTTTCTGCCGATTTTGCTTCTTGTATTTCTGCAGCATACGCGATATGATCAATAAGCACATCAAGTATAAGGTGATCTTCAGCTTTAGCAGCCGATTCATTTCTGTATCCTAAATCAGCAATTGACGGAATAACTTCACCTTTATAATTTACCTCTGTTTCTGTACCCGCAAGTGGACGAACTAAATATTCCTTTTTGAAAAATTCATTATAAGTAAGCGGACCACGCCCTCCCTTTTTTTCACCATCAATCAAAATAGCAATTGGCCTGTCGGAAAGATTCATTTTTACCGTATACGTTCTATAATCTTTAGGAATATAAGTCTCTGGAAAAACAAAATTATAAAAACTCAGATGCTCTGATTTATAGGATTGAGCGGAAATGATTTGATTAGAAAAAACGGTAAATAAAACAATTACAAGAATTAGGATTCTTTTTTTCATTAGTTTGATTGTAAGGTTTGGGGCTAAGTATTGTATTTTATGGATTTGTTGAAGAAACTTCTAACACTTTTCCATTAAAGTATTTATTTCCGTTAAGCGTAAAATCATAAATATAAGTCGCCATTCCTTCAGCAGAAATTGGGGCCTGATAACCCGGGAAAGCTTCATTCAGCATTTCCGTTTGAACGGAGCCTAAAGCCAGAACATTAAATGAGATTCCCTGTTCTTTATATTCTTCAGCTAATAATTCGGTTAAGGTAATAACGGCACCTTTGCTCGAGCTGTAAGCGGCCAATCCTCCAAATTTCAAACTTCCTCTTACACCACCAATCGAACTGATGGTTACGACATGGCTTCCACTTTGAAGATAAGGTAAACAAATGCGGGTCAGATTGGCTACTGCAAAAACATTCACTTTGTAAATACTTTCAAAATCAGCCTGAGTGGTTTCTGCAAAAGGCTTCAATAATAAAGCTCCGGCATTATGTACAACGGCATCTACTTTTTTCCAGGTTGATGAAAGAAAACCTTCCACTTCCTGTAAAGCAGTTTCATCAGATAAATCAACAGAAAGACAGGTAACATTTTGATGCGCTAAAAGCGTCTGAGGTACTTTTCTGGAAATAGCTAAAACCTGATGTCCGGCATTCGCAAACTGCAAAGCCAATTCATATCCAATTCCTCTACTTGTTCCGGTAACGATAATATTTTTCATATGGAGATACTATTTCTTTTTTTAATGGAATATATAGAATCGCCATTCTAAGTCTCGATTTTTATTTGGAATCATGGCGATTTCTTGAAGCAAAAGTAAGCAAATCCAATAAAAAGAAAGGTTATTATTTCATCGTAATTTCTTCTGTTGGTGTCGATGAAATTTGGGTTACAGCCGGTAATAATTCCTGTATAAAAGAAGTCATATGCGGAATATCCATCACTTTGAATTCATCTGAAACATGATGATAAAAATCGAAGTTTTCGAAATCAAAAGTACTTATGGACTGGCAAGGTTTTTTGAACGCTTCGTAAAAAGAATAATTATCAGATCTGTAGAACAATTTATACTCGGCTTCTTTTGGTAAAAAACCAATTGTATTTTTTCCGGTATACTGATTTATTTTCTCCGCCATATTCGATTTATCAAAACCGGTGATGTATGCCAGATAATCGCGTTTCATTGGCACACCAACCATTTCGATATTCAACTGCGTATAAATATTGAAATTTTGCTTTTTCAATTTCTCGACTAAACTTTTAGAACCTAAAAGTCCTTTTTCTTCTCCCGCGAAAAACACAAAAAGAATACTACGTTTGTTTGATTTTGTCTCTGCAAAATATTTCGCCATTTCAGCAACAACCGTTACGCCGGAAGCATCGTCATTTGCGCCATTATTAATCACATCATCCTGCTTTTTTTTCTCCACACCAATATGATCGTAATGTGCACTTAAAACTACGAACTCCTTTTTTAACTCCGGATCTGTTCCCTCTAAAACCCCCACAATATTATATGCTGGCGATTTAAAATTGGTCAAAGTATCACGATACGTTTTAAAATAAGGCTTTACATTATTCTTCTTAAAGAAATCTTCTAAGAACACTGCTGCTTTTTCAATTCCTTTCGTTCCGGTTTCGCGGCCTTCCAATTCATCTGAAGAAAGGTATTTTAAGAAATCGGAAACATCAGCTTCTTTTACTTTATACGAAATGGCTAAAGGTTTTGAATCTGATTGGGCTGCCTTTTCAGTTGTTGCGGAAGGATTCGATTTACAACTTAATAAAACTAACGAAAAAAGAAGAAAGCAAAGTTTTTTCATGATTTAATTTTTTAGAAGGCTAAGTAATTGGTTTAAAAGTATAAACTTCTGAAGAGGAAAAAAAATATTTCATAAAAAAACCCTTTCGAACTTAAAGCTGAAAGGGCAATTTTTATATAAATGATCGTAAAATTATCCTGCGATAACGGATCTGGAAATTACGATTTTTTGAATTTCAGAAGTTCCTTCGTAAATCTGAGTAATTTTTGCGTCACGCATAAAACGTTCAACATGATATTCTTTTACGTAACCGTTTCCACCATGAATTTGTACTGCTTCAACAGCTGTATCCATTGCTACTTGCGAAGCAAATAATTTTGCCATCGCTCCACTTACGTCGTAGTTCTTGCCCTGATCTTTATCCCAGGCTGCTTTCATACATAAATGACGTGCCGCTTCGATATTAACTGCCATATCTGCCAATTTAAAGGCAATTGCCTGGTGGTTGCAGATTTCTGTTCCGAAAGCTTTTCTTTCCTTAGAATATTTCAAAGCCAATTCATATGCCCCTGAAGCAATTCCTAAAGCCTGAGACGCAATTCCGATACGACCTCCCGCCAATGTTTTCATTGCAAATTTGAATCCGAAACCATCTTCACCAATTCTGTTTTCCTTTGGAACTTTTACATCACTAAACATTAAAGAGTGTGTATCAGAACCACGGATTCCCATTTTTTGTTCTTTTGGTCCAACTGAAAAGCCCGGCATGTCTTTCGTCATGATCAAAGCATTGATTCCTTTATGCTTTTTCTCCGGATGCGTTTGCACAATTACCAAATAAACAGATGCAGTGTTACCATTCGTAATCCAGTTTTTTGTTCCGTTTACTAAATAATGGTCGCCCATGTCAATACCAGTCGTTTTTTGAGAAGTTGCATCACTACCTGCTTCAGGCTCGCTTAAGCAAAAAGCACCGTGAATTTCTCCAGATGCTAAACCTGGTAAATATTTTTGTTTTTGTTCTTCAGTTCCAAATTCTTGCAATCCCCAACAAACTAAAGAGTTATTTACAGACATTACAACAGAAGCTGATGCATCAACTTTAGAAATTTCTTCCATTGCGATTACATATGAAATAGCATCAAGTCCGCTTCCTCCGTATTTCGGATCAACCATCATTCCCATGAATCCTAATTGCCCCATTTTTTTTACTTGCTCGGTCGGAAAAATTTGTTTTTCGTCACGCTCAATAACACCTGGCAACAATTCGTTTTGGGCAAAATCTCTGGCGGCTTGTTGAATCATTAAATGCTCTTCGGTAAGATTGAAATCCATAGTCTAAATTTATTTTATTGTTTTTTGAACCAAAAATTAGGCATTTTGGTCAGGTCAGTGGTTAGTTTTGTTTTTCCTTGCCAATTTTTGTTGAAATGGCTTTCAAAGATAATTTTTAAAAGTCAATTTAACAATGCATGCATATAAAATTAATAGATCAGCAATAATTACGATAACGTTTTCGTAATACTATTGCATTTTAAGCCTACAAGCATAAAGTCCGCAATGTTTTCTCTAAAATTTAAGAATAAAATTTCACATAAAAAGTACTTTACTAAAAAGTTTTAGTAAAAAAATAGTGCAAAAAAGGCTAAACACTTCTTAAAACAGGTAATTGTACGTAAAATTACTCTTACTAAATTGATTGTTAATCTTATACGTTATAAAAAATAAAAATTTCAAATGAAAAAACATGTCGTTTAACAACTCAATATTAAGAAATTAACATTATTTTTGCCTAAAAATTATTATATCGACAGCTTATGAAAAAGATTTTACTTGCACTTACATTCCTTTTAAGTTTACAATTTTCGACCGTTTCGGCCCAAACTCAGTTAGAAGTTAATGGCGTAACAGTTCCAAGAAAAATTGAAGTACAAAATAAAACAATGCAACTTAACGGTGCTGGCGGAAGATCAAAAATGTGGTTGGAAGTTTACGTTCAGGCCCTTTATTTAACGCAGTTAAGTCAGGATCCAAAATTCATTATTGATAGCGATACTGAAATGGCGATCAGAATTGAAATTACTTCTTCTATGGTTTCTTCAAACAAATTGACTAAAGCAATGAACAGTGGGTTTGAAAAATCTGCGGGAAGTAATCTTGAAGAATTAAGACCAAGAATTGAGCAGTTCAAAACATTGTTGAGCGACCCAATTACAGAAAAAGACGTTTTTGTATTATGGTACAATCCATTTGACCAAACGGTAAACGTTATTAAAAATGAAGTTGTAAAAGGAAAAGTTCCTGGATTTGATTTCAAAAAAGCATTATTCGGAATCTGGTTATCAGACAAACCAGTTGACGAAGCATTAAAAAAGCATTTATTAGGAATATAATCTCCTAACCTTCATAAAATTTTAAAGCCGAAAGCGTTATGTTTTCGGCTTTCTTTTTTTCTTTAAATAAAATTGAGGCAAAATACATTATTCGCATTATTCTATTTTATACTTTTACGCAAAATAAACATATCACAACAAAATGAAAGATTTATTACAGCAATTTGAAAATAAAGAACCTGAAATTGTTTTTAACTGGAAAGATTCTGAAACAGAAGCAGAAGGTTGGACAGTAATTAATTCACTTCGTGGAGGAGCCGCAGGAGGTGGAACAAGAATGAGAAAAGGCTTGGATATGAACGAAGTTCTTTCTTTGGCTAAAACGATGGAAGTTAAATTTTCAGTTTCTGGGCCTGCAATTGGAGGCGCTAAATCCGGAATTAATTTTGACCCAAATGACCCTCGTAAAAAAGGTGTTTTGCAACGTTGGTACAAAGCGGTTTCACCTTTATTAAAAAGTTATTACGGAACTGGTGGTGATTTGAATGTTGATGAAATTCACGAAGTTATTCCGATGACGGAAGAATGTGGTGTCTGGCATCCGCAGGAAGGTGTTTTTAACGGACACTTCAAACCAACTGAAGCTGATAAAATCAACAGAATTGGTCAATTGCGCCAGGGTGTAATTAAGGTTATTGAAAATCCAAAATTCTCTCCAGACGTAACGAGAAAATATACTGTTGCTGATATGATTACAGGTTATGGCGTTGCCGAAGCTGTTCGTCATTTCTACAATACTTATGGTGGAGACATTAAAGGTAAAAAAGCAATTGTTCAGGGATTCGGAAATGTTGGATCTGCAGCTGCTTTTTATTTAGCTGAAATGGGAGCTAAAGTAATTGGAATTATTGACCGTGACGGAGGATTAATCAACGAAGAAGGTTTTTCTTTTGAAGAGATCAGAACGTTGTTTTTAAACAAGGACGGAAACAAATTAGTTGCCGACAATATGATTCCGTTTGAGGAAATCAATTCTAAAATATGGACAATAGGTGCTGAAATTTTCACTCCTTGTGCTGCTTCCAGATTAGTACAACAAACTCAAATCGATAGTTTAATTGCAAACGGATTAGAAGTTATTTCTTGTGGTGCGAATGTTCCTTTTGCCGATAAGGAAATTTTCTTCGGATCGATCATGGAAGAAGTAGATCATAAAGTAAGTTTGATTCCTGATTTTATTTCGAACTGCGGAATGGCAAGAGTTTTTGCTTATTTCATGGAGAAAAAAGTGCAAATGACAGATGAGGCGATCTTTAATGATACTTCAGAAATTATAAAAAATGCGATTGTAAAAGCACACGCTTTGAATCCATCAAAAACAAATATCAGTGCAACTGCTTTTGAGATTGCATTGAAACAATTAGTATAATATTTTTATACTTTTCTTTTAAACGAGTCAAATAATCTTTGGCTCGTTTTTTTTTGCCACAGATTTTAATGATTAAAAGATTTCATGCTTTGCGATTAATTTTTTCACGCAGATTTGGCAGATTGAGCAGATTTTGGCTTGTGGTTAGAATTTCACGCAGATTTAAAATAGATTTAAGCAGATTTGCGCAGATCTATTTTAAAATTAAATCTGCTAAAATCCGCCAAATCTGCGTGCAAAAAATATACGCATAGCTTTTGTTTTTAATCTCGCAAAGGCGCAGAGGCGCAAAGAAAAACTTAAAAAAGAAAAACTTTGCGACTTCGCGACTTTGCGAGAAATAAATTAGCGTTCCTTGCGTAGACCTTAGCGAACCTTGCGGTTAAATTCCTTCTTTGATTCTAAACAATTTTTACTACTTTTAAACGTTTTTAATAAGATACAATACAAAATTCAGAATCATAATGAGTTCCACTATTTCTTCAGATAAAAAGAAATCTCTACTACTCACCACGGCGATATATGCAGTTATTTTAGTATTACTGTTTTTTATACGTTTTTGGCCTCCCTACAACCCGGAAAATAATGTAGCACTTGCTGAAGGCGGTGGTGGCGGTGGCGTGACTGTGAATTTTGGAGACAGCGATTTAGGGTCTGGAGCGAATTATAAAAGCGAAGTTTTAAATGTAAAAAACCAGGCAAAAGCCACTCCAGCCAAATCAACTCCGGATGAGGCAATCATAACACAGGAAAATAGCGCAGATGATGCTAACGATGTTGTTATTCCCGTAAAGGAAAAGCCTAAAAAACCAACTCCTGTTGTAAAACCGGAAACAAAACCAGTTCCTCAAAAACCTAAAGTTTCGAATTCTACCAACGATGCTTTATCGAGCATTATGAAAGGATCGAACAAAGGCGGAGACGGCGATGATAAAGTGGCAGGAAACAAAGGAAAAGCTAACGGAAGTTTAGGTTCTAACGGTTATTACGGCAGCGGAGGTTCTGGCGGCGGAACTGGCGGTGGAAACGGAACCGGAAATGGTATTGGTACCGGAAGCGGTTACGGAGCCGGAAGCGGCGGTGGTTCTGGCGGCGGATCAGGATATTCTCTTGGAAATCGAAAAGCATTATCGAAACCTGCACCAAAATATACTTGTAACGAAGAAGGAAAGGTAGTTGTTGAAGTTACAGTAGATCAAAACGGAAAAACAATTAGCGCAACGGCCGGAATAAAAGGAACAACCAATACAGCGAGTTGTTTATTAGATCAGGCAAGGATTGCTGCGATGAATACAAAATGGGCACCAGATGATAACGCTCCTGTAAAACAAACTGGGAAGATTATTTATAATTTTAGTTTGAATTAAAACATGGATTTACTTCGTCTGTTCGCTATCGCTCGAGTCACGGATTCTCACGAATTTGATTCTATAAAAAAGGCTTTCTGAAATATCAGAAAGCCTTTTTTATGTTTTATTCGTTTAGTTTGTCATTTCGACCGAAGGGAGAAATCACACTCGGGATGGACGTACTGAGTGTCTTCTCTTTATGTGATTTCTCCCTTCGGTCGAAATGACAAGATTGTGGTTACAATTCTAGTGAGATTGATTCGTTCCTCGCAATAAATACTCTTTCTTCAATCTATTCTCTTTCCTCTTGCTTCTTGCCTCTTTTCATCTATATTCTATGTTCTACACTCTATACTCTATTTTCTAAGCGTGAGGGATAGGAGCAAGCTACCGAAGTAGCGCGGATAGCCCGACCGTACCGAGATAAGAAGGCGTATTTACGCAAAGTATATTTGTCTTCTTATCTCGGTATGGTCACGCCCTGATGATAAATCTACTTCGGACTTGTAGCAATTACGAACTTCAAATTGTTCTTCACTCCTATTTGCAATACATCAACTAAATCCTGTACTTGCAAATTAAATGGAATACGAACGACAACGGTTTGATCTTTGTCTGTTCCAATTTTAGTCATTAAACTGGTTTCCAGATTTTCGAAATCAACGGGTTCTTTGTCGATATAGAATTTTTTATCTTCGGTAACGGATAAGCTAATAAGCTGTTTGTTTGTTTTTTCATTTGATTTCGCTTTTGGCAAAGTCATTTTAATAACATTAGGGTTTGCAAGCGTTGAGATAATAAGGAAAAACAACAGCAGGAAAAACATAATATCACTTAAGGATGACGTCGCCACTTCGGCATGAAATCTTCTTTTTCTCTTAATAGACATAGCTTATGCTCTTTGAATTATATTGACAAATTCTAAAATCTGTTTCTGAATTTTTAAGGCAAAATCATCAATTTTTCCGTTCAATAAGTGGTACGCGCTATACGCAATAATACCCACAATTAATCCTGAACCTGAACTGATCATTTTTTCGTATAAACCTCCGGAAATGTTTCCGATACTAATATTTTCTGTAACTGAGATGCTGTAAAAAATCTTGATAACTCCGGAAATTGTTCCGATGAAACCTAGTGTTGGCGCGATACCGGCGATAAGTCCCAGATGTCCTAAACGGCGTTCCATTTCGCCAATTTCAATATCGGCGGCGCGGTCCATGTTGGACTCGATTTCAGCAATTGGTCTTCCGATTACGAGAACTCCTTCTTTTAGAATATTTGCTGCAGCAGTATCGCTTCTTTCTACAATTGTTCTGGCCAATTCAATATTTCCTGCGTTTAGTTTATCACCAACATCCTGCATTAGTCGGCTGTCAATTTTAGACGCTTTGCTGATATATAAATAGCGTTCAAAAATGATATATATAGTGTAAAACAATAAAATAGCGATTGGAATCAGGAAAAAACCCCCTTTTAAGATAAATCCTAAAACTGAGATTTCGGTATTTGGTGCAATTTTTTCGATTACTACGTTTGATGCGGCGTTTGCAATGGTATCTGTTTGTTGTTGAATAAAACTAAACATATATTAATTCTGGTTTTTAATAATTAATTGTAAAAAATATTTGAAATTTGCAATAAAGATAATTTTCACTCCCTTATAAAACTAAAAAAATCGAAAATTATTTCAATCCGCAACCATTTTATATAAAATAAATGAACTATCAAGAGACCACAAACTGGATGTTTAACCAACTCCCAATGTATCAGCTTCAAGGCGCTTCGGCATACAAAGAAGATTTGACTAATATTAAACTATTGGCGGCTCATCTTGATAATCCTCAAAATCAGTTAAAATGCATTCACGTTGCGGGAACTAATGGCAAAGGATCGACTTCGCATATGCTGGCTTCGGTTTTGCAGGAAGCGGGATATAAAGTTGGACTGTACACTTCGCCTCACTTAAAAGATTTTAGGGAGAGAATTAAAATTAACGGGGAGGATATTTCTCAAGATTTTGTTATTGAATTTGTAGCGAAACATAAAGGCTTTTTTGAAGCCAATGATATGAGTTTCTTCGAAATGTCGGTTGGTTTAGCTTTTGATTATTTTGCTTCTGAAAAAACAGATATTGCGATTATTGAAGTTGGTTTGGGCGGAAGACTGGATGCGACGAATATTATCACGCCTTTGGTTTCGGTAATTACCAACATAGATTTGGATCATATGCAGTTTTTAGGAAATACAACTACTGCAATTGCCGGAGAAAAGGCCGGAATTATAAAACCAAATGTTCCGGTTGTAATTGGAGAATATACGGAGGAAACGGAGGCTGTATTTTTAGCGAAAGCGAAAGAAAACAATGCGCCTATTTATTTTGCTGCTGATTTAATTTCCGGAGTTTTCCCATCTGATTTGCTTGGTGATTATCAGTTTCATAATAAAAAAACGGTTCAGCAAGTTGTCGTTGTTTTAAACTCACAAACCGATTTTAAAGTTTCGATTGATAACCTGAAAAAGGGTTTATTAAACACTATAAAAAATACCGGATTGCAAGGCAGATGGCAGCAGTTGGGAGAAAATCCTAAAATAATCTGTGACACGGCACACAACAAACACGGATTGGCGGTTGTGATGAATCAGATTCAGAAAGAAACTTTTGAAAATTTACACATTGTTTTAGGGGTTGTTAATGATAAAGACCTGGATTCGATTTTACCGCTCTTTCCTAAAAAAGCGCACTATTATTTCTGCAGACCCGATTCGTCCAGAGGATTATCCACTGAAATTCTTCAGGATACAGCCAAAAAGTATAATTTATTGGGAGAAAAATATGATTCGGTTGAAAGTGCCTTTTTAGATGCTAAGAAAAATGCCACGAAAGACGATTTCATTTATGTTGGCGGAAGCACTTTTGTAGTCGCAGAACTGCCGTTAAACAGTAAAATTTAACGTTTATCGATTAAACGACTATTTCATAACTACCTGTTTACTAATGCTTTAAATTTGTTCAGTTTTTTAATAACCAATACAAATTTAAATCATGAAAACAAGAAGTACACTTCTGGGGCTCGTTCTATGCATGACCCTGGGGTGCGTCATTGGCAACGCACAAGAAAAAGAAGAAAAAGCAAAACCCGTAATTATTACCATGACCACTTTGCATCGGAGTATGGATGTTAAAGCAAAAGACTGGAAAGCTGCTGAACAGGAATACTTTGATAAAGTAACCAGCAAAAACGACCTCATCATTGGTTCAGAACTCATGACCCATTATTACACAGACGACAATACCGAAGTTATTCTGGTTAATGTCTACAAAAGCTGGGATGATATTGAAAAAGCAAAAGCGATCAGTGATGATTTGACTAAAAAAGGCTGGCCTGATGAGAAAGCCAGAACTGCTTTTTTCGACAAATATGAAAAATTCTATACTCCCGTGCACTCCGATGAAATCTACCAAAGCATTACTTCTATTGGTGAAATCCCTTATAAAGACCAAACTAAAAAACCGATGATTGTTTATCTTAGAAAATCTCAGATGAATCTGGACGGTAAGGGAAAAAATGTAAAAGAGTTTAATGAAAAAATCACTTTCAAAGATCCCTTTATAAAAGCTTATTATCCGTTTAGACATTTGTGGGGCTCTAATAGTACTGACTTTATGGAAGCGTTTTTCTACGATTCTTTGGCCGATTTAGAAAAATCCAGCGAAAAAATAGACGAACTGATCAAATCGACCTGGCCCAATGAAAAAGATGCGGATGCTTTTTTTGATGAATTGGAAAAATCTTTTACCGGAAAACACAGCGATTACATCTACAGGAACATTCCGTCGCTATCAAAATAGAAATTTAACCTAAAAATTCATGCCCATAACAAATTCTACCCCAATGAGATAGAAAATACATTAAAAAAACTTTAAATTTTTAGTGTGTTTTCTTTGCAGAACTCGAAAACTAGCGTATATTTGCACTCGCAATCACGAAATGATAGCAACCTAGTAAAATAGGGCGATTAGCTCAGCTGGTTCAGAGCACCTCGTTTACACCGAGGGGGTCGGGGGTTCGAACCCCTCATCGCCCACCAAAAACTCCTTAAGAAATTAAGGAGTTTTTTTTGCTATATTTTCTTTTGACTCGCTGTTGCGGGCACGGATTGCAAATCCGCGCTATCGGATTTGCTATTAAAAGTCCTGCCTCCCAATTATGGTAATAATGGATCAGTTGCAAAACCTGGGGATTAGGCAAAAAGATTAGATAATCTGAACAAGAAGAAATCAATATTTCTCACTCCTCTAAATTGACTTCTAAATGCTTTTATTTTTGCGTTGAAAGATTCGGCCGATGCATTAGTACTTCTGTTGTCAAAATAGTTTAAGATTGACTGATAATTAACTGTTATAGTATTGAGCAGAATATTAAAGTTTTTAAAACCCGATTCCTCTACGTTTCTATACCAATGTGCCAATTTGGTCATTGCAATATGTTTGTCATTGTTGTTATTGTAAATACTGCGAAGTTGTTGATTTAGATTATAGGCTGTTTTTATATCAGGATACAGTTCAAATACCATTTGAGCTCTTTCATTTTGACTCTGAGTCCATTTTTCTCGAGATTTATAAAGTAAATATCTGCTTCTTGCCAATAGCTGTTTTACAGAATCTCCATTGGGTAATAGCTCGGGAAGATATGCTCTATTTTCTCTTTTTGCATGTAATATCAATTGATTTTCAAAATCCATAGCTTCCCATCGATGTTTGATTCTGATCTCTTGTAAAGCTTCAAGCGCTAATTTTTGAACATGGAATCTATCGGTAACCTGTACGGCTTTTGGGAAACATCTCTTTGAGATTAACTTCATGGAGTTAGCCATGTCTAGTGTTATTTCTTTCACACAAGATCTCTTTTTATAATCAATCTTAGAGAGGTGTTCTATAACTTGTTCGGCTTTGGTTCCGGCAACAATAGCTACTAAGGAGCCTTTTTTACCTTTGAATTTCTTATTGGTTACAATAGTATAAAGTTCTCCCTGAGATAAAGCCACTTCATCAATTGATAAATGTGTACCCATATTCTCAGGATAAATAATCCACTGATGCGCATGTTCGCGCGGGGCCCATGTACTGAAGGAACTTAGATGTTTCTTATATTGCCTTTGAAGTTTCTTTCCATTGACACCGAAAAAACCTCCAATAGTATGACAATCGGCAGCACTCTTATCTATTAATTTCTTTTAAAAAAGCCGCAAACTCCTGAGTCATGCGGGTTCCTTTGGCAACTAATGTCCAATCTCTTTTAATAATTTCCCCATTGGTTTTATTGGTCCAGCGGCGTCTTTTGATATGCAAATAGACGAACTTACCTCTGAGCGGGAAATCCTGAATAGTAATCTCGTCTAAAAAACCTTTTGACACTAATTCAAAGGCAGTAAACTCTTGTGGAGGCTTGATTTTTTCCTCAAAATAAAGGTGCAATACTTCCTCTGTGTTAGTGGTAGAAACTACTTCAAAGTGGTCTACTAAAAAATCAGGGAGCATAAATTTTAAAAGATCTATAGGGGTCATCTCAAATTCTTAGAGTGCTAATTTCTTATTTTATTTTGACATTTCCTCCCCAGGTTTTGAGATTGATCCGTAATAATCTCTATCCGTTTATCTCCATTGACTTGATAGTAAATAGTATCAGCACCACAAACACAATAGCGATATCCTCTTTTTATGTGGTCGGCTGATGGAAATAAAAAAGGATTTTCTTCTATTTTATCAAAACAATCATAAAACATATTATAATAATTATCCGCCTGATCAATGCCAAACTTACTAACACCATAATAATAAATTCTTCTTAAATCTTCTTTGGCTTCGCTACTTAAATAATAGCTATACATTAGGCAAATCTTTTTTAAATTCCGCTAACATTTCTTCTCTGGTTTGTTTTTTTGCAAAACCACTTTTTTCTCCTTTATCTATTTTAGCTCTCACAAACTCATAATATTCTTCTTTAGAACGAGCTTGTTTAATTAAATAGTTAATAGCTTCACTTTTACTACTAAACTCTTCTGTTTTAACCTGATTTTTCAACCACTCTTCATTAAGAGCTGTTAATGATATACTTTGGCGTGTCATAATAATAAATTTAAATTGGTGTAAATTTACACCAAAATTCAAAATGAAAGACCTATTTATACAAAAAACATACATTCCTTAAAAAAATAAGGAATGTATGTTTTGTATTTCGCAAATACCTTCGTGCTCACGAGGGGGATGCTTTCTGGCAGCAAGGAAATTTTCTTCAAATCTGTTATTTTCTTTTCTTCAGCTGAATAACTTCACTTTTTATAGAATCATTCTGTTTTACAGTATCTAGTTCTTTCTTGATTATTTCATTGTCATTAATTGTATCATTATCAATTACAACTGGGTCTCCATCTATTGTTGCTTTTCCCATACAGCTTGTTAAAGAAAAAAGAAGACTCAATGAAAATAATGCAAATGTTTTAATTGGCTTAATCTTAATTCCGCTTATTCTATTTCTCAAATTATAATATTTGATATTGTTTTTGGTTTCGATCTGATTCGATTTAAAATGTCCGCATATACTTTCTTTGCTTGAATGTTGAATTAAATAATTTTGAATTTCAAGATTTTCCATTTTTGTAAAATCAACTACCGTTTTATTACACGAATTACAGAATTTTCCATCCTTATTTGGTATCATTGA
Source organism: Flavobacterium sp. KH_001 (assembly GCF_057840745.1). Classification (NCBI taxonomy): domain Bacteria; kingdom Pseudomonadati; phylum Bacteroidota; class Flavobacteriia; order Flavobacteriales; family Flavobacteriaceae; genus Flavobacterium; species Flavobacterium sp. KH_001. Next base: position 539,987 of record NZ_CM174520.1, read on the forward strand.
ATTCCAATTTTGATTGCAAGGTTTAGGTATATTAATTTTCTTTTCCATTTAATTTCAGATTATTATTTATTGATTTTGATTCAATCGAATATTACAAATACAATACCATAATAAATGAAAAAATCTTAACAGAAAAAATTTTAGTTCCAACATTACGTGATCTATTATTTGATGACTCTTTATTGTATTTCACAATTTCAAACCTATTTTTACTTAAATCCTTATATTTGATTCTGGCAGATGCGACAGAACCGTTTTGCAAATAATTAATGTACTTTTGGTTTAAACCAAAATGTTATTTATAAAAGTAAAATATGAAAAAAATTATTGTAAGTATGTTTCTTCTAAGTCAATGTTTTAATGTACATGGGCAATCGATTGATAAAATTATTACGAACAAAGAAGTAACTCGTATAGAGAAAATACTTTCGGCTGATGATATGCAGGGCAGGAGAACTTTTACTCCCGGTATTGACAAAGCATCTGCGTTTATAGAATCAGAGTTTAAAGCAATTGGTTTGCAAACTTTCAATGCTGCAACGAATTACAGACAAGAATTTTCGATGACTGCCTCTAGCGCCCTTTCTTCAAAAATTACTATTGATGGCAAAGAAATAAATAATAATCAAGTTGTAACATTCTCATACCTTCCTCAGGTTTCTTTAACTGAAAAAAGTGATATTTCTATTGTAAAAATCAATAAAGGGGATAACATTGGCGAGAAATTTAATGAGTATTATAAAAGTCCAAAAAATCTTTTGGTACTCGTTGACTCTTCATTTGATAAAGTTTTACCGAATATTCAACATATTGATCGAATAAATTCTAATCCTGGAAATAATACAATTATGTTTGTTTTTGGCACGATCGAAGCGACCACTTTCTCTGTTGAATTAACAAATACAATCTCCAAAAAAACACTGAATAATGTTGTTGGAGTATTACCCGGAAAAACGAAACCAAATGAGTATGTGATTTTTTCAGGACATTATGATCATTTAGGAGTAGGCTCTCCGGAAGAAGGTGCTCCGCATCCTGCAACAGATTCTATTTATAATGGTGCTAATGATGATGCAGCCGGAACAACAGCAGTAATTATGCTTGCAAAATATTTTAAAAAACTAAATAATAACGAGCGTACTATTATTTTTACCACATTTGTAGCTGAAGAATTAGGTGGTTATGGAGCCAAATATTTTTCTAAACAGCTTGCGCCAGAACAAGTGATTGCGATGTTCAATATTGAAATGATAGGAACAGAATCTAAATGGGGTAAAAACTCTGCTTACATTACAGGCTTCGAAAAGTCGAATATGGGGCAAATTTTACAAGCTAATTTAAAAGGAACGAATTTTACATTTTATTCAGATCCTTATCCCGACCAACAATTATTTTACCGCTCAGACAACGCTACGTTAGCCAAACTTGGAGTTCCTGCTCATACCATTTCTACTTCAAAAATGGATAATGAACTAACGTATCACACAGCCGACGATGAATTTGAAACGTTAGATATTGATAACATGACCCAAATAATAAAATCAATAGCCTTAAGTTCTTCTTCAATTATTAGTGGAAAAGATACGCCATCAAGAGTAGATACTACTCAACTTAAATAACATAAATAAATTATAAAGAATCAAAAAAGCACTGAAGATGATTGGTTTTCAGTGCTTTTTTATTATTGGCTTGCTCAGGTTTATAAGGATCATCAAAAAAAACTCCCTAATTTTTAAGGAGTTTTTTTTACCTAATTTTCAAGATATACGCATGTCACCAGAATGCTTATAGATCCTGATTTTTGAATTATTTATTTTTCTTTACGAGTAAGTTCAACTTTAGTATTCAAATCCCCTCTCTTCAAGTTTACAGTAGTTGCTTTTCCATCAATAAATTCAAATTGCAACAAGTTTGGATAATCAATAATTTTAAATAAACCATTTTTCAAATACACCAACTCGTTATCATTTTTCCCTTTAAAATGCTCCAATAACATAGATTCAACATAAAGACGGTTATTTCTTTCTACTATTTTGGTTTCTACACCCTGCCCATAAAGAAAATCGTCATAAGTTCCAATTAGTTTTTCTTTTAGAGATAAAGGCATTTCCTGAATGCTTTCAGTAGTTGTTTCATTGTTCCAATTCATCAACTTCAGAATCGTTTTTTGAGTTTGCCCCATTACAGGAAAACGATTGGGTTTTTCTCCATTAGCAAAAAATACAAAGCCATTCCCATCTGTCATGGTAGCAGCAACAGTACCCCCGACTCCGGTATTGGAACCATTGCACCAAAACCACTCATAGTTATTGTAACCAAAAGACTTTTGCCATCCGTAGCTCCAGCCTCCAACAGCATTTTTTAGAGCGGTTACTGCTGTTACTTTTTTTGCCACATTATGAGAAATCACTTTGTTGTTTTTATTGCGTAAGGCATTTTGCATTTCGATGGCAAGTTTAGCTAAATCAGTTGGCGTAGACCACATTCCTGATGGTCCAACTTGTGGTGTGATTGGCAAACCTGTTTTAATCACTTTTCCATCTTTATCATGAACCAGAGCTACATTTGTTGGAAAGCCACTTTCATTTGGCTGAATCATTGTAGTGTTTTTCAAGCCAAGAGGCGAAAAAACATATGCTGCCGCAAGCTCTGCCATAGATTTATTAAATGTGTCTTCTAATGCCATTTGAATAATGGTATAACCACCTCCACTGTATTCCCAACTAGTACCTGGTGTAAACAAAAATCCTATTTCTTTATCATATCTCGGGATCTGCCCTAAAAGACTTTGTTTTAGTGTCGGGATTGCTTCTCCCTCATAATGGTCTTCAAAACCTCCCTGATTTGTTCCAGCGGTATGATTTAGAAATTGTCTCCATGTTGGACTGTTATTTTCGGTAAACTTACTTTTTGGTAACTGCCAGCGTTTTAAGAAAGGCTCAATTGGATCATCTAAATTAATTAGTCCTTTCTCTTCAAGCATAAAACAAACAAGCGCCGTGATTGGTTTTGAAATTGAGGCTGTAGAAAAAGCAGTATTCTGGTCTATTTTTTCTTTAGAGTCTATTGATTTTACACCAAATTGGTTTGAATATACAATTTCGTAATTTTCAAAAACTACAAGACTAAATCCGGCAAGTTTGTATTTTTCTAATTGCTCATCAATCTTTAAACTATCTGTCAGGAAGCTATAGTTTGCTTTTTTTGGCAATGCTTTATGACTTGTCTGACTATTTGAATTTGTTACTATAAGAAGTGCTAGTAAATAAATAAGATTTTTCATGGTATCGATTTTTGGTTAAAAGTTTATTTCGATACAAAGATGTGGAAGAAGCCATTCCTGCGCGACCGAATGAAAAGATTCGAACGCATTTGTCTGAAAAAATAAGTACGAATCATTTCAACAACAAGTACGAATAATTACAAAAGACTAAATTACACTTGCTTACGATAAGAAGTTGGCGTATATCCTGTGTATTTTTTAAAAGCGGTATTAAAAGAAGATTTGGAATTAAATCCAACTTCATACAAAATTTCAAGAATCGTTACTTTACTTTTAGTAACATCTTTTAAAATATCCATTGCATTTTCTATTCGATACGTATTAACGAAATCGTAAAAATGCTGTTCTAATTTATGATTGATTAAAAGAGACAAATCACGAACTGGAATTTCAATAGCCACAGCGACATCCTGAATGGTCAACGAAGGATTTAAAAATGGTTTTTCTTCAACCATATACTGCTTCAATTTTGTTAATGAGGCATTATATTCTTTTTCGCTTAGGGCTTCTGGTTTATTATTTTTTTCTTCTAAAACCATATCAGCAACGAGCTTTTGTTTTGAATCGATATTTCTAAATAAATCCGGATGATTTAATGCTTTGTATAAATACCAACAAATAATGAAGAGCTGCAATACCAAAATTCCAATTTTGATCCATTCAGAGATATATGGATAATCAGAAAATTTAAAAATGTTTTTTATAATAACAATTAAATACAAAATTGAAAGGACAGTGGTAAACTGAAAAAGCCAATTATAGGAATTAATACTTGTGCCAGCATTATTTTCAAGATATAGTTTTTTTGCTTTTCGCAATAATATAAAGACAGCAAAAACATATACAACAGTTTGAAGATGAAAAAGAATATGATTGAACTGCAATTCTATCATACTTTGACGATGCATAATAAAATTAATTTTAGAAGCATTATCTACCGCATAAAAACGAGGCAATAAAACAACATTAGCAATTAAAAAAGGAAGCAAATGCAGGATATATTTCGATTTAAACTTAAAATCGGAATAGCAAACCGATAAAACATAGAGATAAAAGAAAGGAATTTGTAAAAAGGCAAGTGTGTTTCTTAACATTCCCAAATTTGAAGGACCATCCGAAACTAATTCAAATAGAGGCCAACTAACTTCTAGTGCCGTTATGATTAAAAAAGCAGCAAAAAGATAATTGCTTATTTTATATTTTGTTTTAACTGTTACCAGAAAAAAGGCAAATAATAACGAAATGAACAAGGAAATTACAGTTATAATAAGCAATACATTAATCTTATCATTCATTATTTTTTTGTGGTATAGTTAGGGTTAATAGCGTTTTGAAGGCGAATATAAGAAATATTATTACTACAAATTAATCACTTTTTGAAATTGAATTAGAAATGGGTTTGTAGCATATTAGAGCAATCCCTTTAATACTTTTTTACCATTTTCATTATCCGGATTTAATTCAATAGATTTTTGATACATCTTAATAGCTTCTTCTTTTTTACCACATTGCAGTAATGCCTCACCATAACTATCATATATATTGGAACTATTTGGAAAAATTAATGCCGCTGAAGCGAATGTTTGTAAAGAATTTTCGTTTTTTTGAAGCCTGAGAAATTGATACCCTAAGCTGTTAAAATCTCTTTCTGATGCGTTATAACTCTTTGGATTTTTCAAATATTCTTCAATCAGCTGGTTTGCTTTTTCTCTACTTCCGTTTTCAAGCAAACTGCCATATACTCTTGAAAGATTTTGCACAGGGATTACATAAGGCTTATTATTTATTAATTGTGAAATTGCATTGGATAAGGTAAACATGGGAGCTGCATTATTAGACAGAAGTATTACAGTTTGGTTTTTATCAATATTATGCATCAAAATAGAGGTCAGCCCGGTAATAGAGCCATCGTGAAAAACGATTTTTCCGTTACTTTCATCAGTATACATTTCCCAACCCAAACCGTAGGCTATCTCTTTTTCTTCAAAACGATAAGAGGCAATTTTTCCATCATTGAGCTTTGATGGTGTTAAGGCTTCTTCTAATTCTTTCTTATCCAAAAGGTGATACTTAAATAATGCCTTTTGGTACTTCTGCAAATCTAAAGCCGTACTTACAATACCTCCATTTCCATAAAAATTGCTTTTCTCAGATATTAAAAAAGGATCTTTCAAATTTCCAACATTAACTAAAGTAGTGGAATACAAGTTCGGATAAGAATATAATTCTACCTGATTCGGTTTCTTAAATCTTCTATTCTCCGGAAGAAATGAATCTTTCATTTTTGCAGGTTTGAAAATATTCTTTTCCAAATACTCTCTGAAAGTTATTCCAGATATTTTTTCCACTATTAAGGCCGCAAGACAGAAATTAAGGTTGTTATATTCCCATTTATCTCCGGGCGAAAATGACAGAGGTGTTTTATTCTGAATTAATGTCGGTATAATATCCCCATTAGAAATGATTTTTTCCGGTTGTTCTTTTATTACATTATCAAATAGGTGATAGTATTCCGCCAATCCGGAAGTATTGCTGAGCAGATGTCTTATGGTAACATTTGGATACGGAAAATCCTGAAGATATTTTTGAACAGGATCATCGAGCTTTAATTTTCCTTTTTGTTTAAGCTGAAGAATTGCTGTCGCAGTGAACGTTTTTGACACAGATGCAATTGGAAACTGAGATTTTTCATTGATTTTTTCTTTCTTTTCGATATTAGAAAATCCATAAAAATTAGAAAAAGTATTTTCTCCTGATTTCGAAACTAAAACACTGCCATTAAAGAGATTATTTTTATTAAGTGTTGTAAAGAAATCATTTATTTCCTGTCCTGAAACAGTGCTCGCCAAGATTGACGCTATAAAGATTAAGAAAAATTGTTTGTTCATTTGATTGATTGATTGATTGATTGATTGATTTCGAGCCAATATATGAAATATTATTACTACAAATAACTTTTAAAGTTGAATTTATAGCCCATTTAGAAATATTTTATTGAAACTATCTTTTAAATCAGCTGCAAAATAATTTATAAACAAGCAGGTTGATAAAGCATAATAAAAAAGCTCCTTAAAAGAATTAAGGAGCTTTTTGCTATGCTTTATTTTTCTAAAAATTTATTTTGTTTACCCTTGAGAATCTATTCTTGATTCTCTTAGACACAAAATTACAACCTCATATTAATGAGAAACCATTTTTAATCCAACAATAGAACTAATTAAAGTAAGCAGAAAAAACATTCTGAAAAATGTTACCGGTTCCTTAAATATAATAATTCCCAGTAAAACAGTTCCAACTGCACCAATGCCTGTCCAAACGACATAAACAGTTCCAATTGGTAAAGTTTGTAACACCTTTATCAAAAGCCCCATACTAACTAACATGGAAATGGCAAAAACCAAATACCATAAATACATTTCATTTCCTGTACTTTCTTTTGCTTTTCCCAGAGAAAAGGCAAAAGCTACTTCAAATAATCCTGCGATCACTAATAAAATCCAATTCATTTCTTTACTATTTTGATGCAAAATTCGGAAATGAAATAGTGGGAAAATTTTACAAATGATAAAAAATTGAATTATTTTATTTCAGATCTTATCCGGCTTAAACTTACTTGTGTTATACCCAGATATGAGGCTATATACCCCAGTTGTATACGCAATAGCAAAGTAGGATTATTTTGCAGCAATTCTTTATAACGTTCAGTAGCGGTCTGAAACGTGATTGCTATAAGACGTTCTTCTGTTTTTATAAATTCTTTTTCTGCTAGTTTGCGTCCCCAATTTGCAATATTTATATCCTCTTCAAAAAGTGCCTGTAACTTATCTGTCTTTAACTGATACAATTCACAATCTTCCAACAACTCAATATCTTCATATCCGCTTTGATTGGCAACATAACTTTTCAGCGACAGAAGAACGTCCCCTTCTTTTCCGAACCAAAATGTTACTTCATTATGATCCCGATTAGAATAGGCTCTTGCAATTCCTTTTTTAATAAAATAAATACTTGTTTCAATTTTATTAGCTCTAATCAAAATATGCCCTTTAGAAAAGCTAACTTCATCAATACAATTTTGAATTTTAAGTTTAGAATTTTCTGGCAGCGGATGTATCTGATCAATAATCTGATCTATTTCCATTTGATTTTATTTAGGATTTTTAATCTGTACTAGCTAATGTAGCAAAAATTTAGCATCATAAAAACAATCTGTAAATCAAACATCTTTCCATCTTCTAATCTTCCTAATTCTGAACTGTAATTCACAACGCAACGACCTAACAACCTCTAAAATGCAGTAATATTTTTTTACTACATTTGACACAGCTATTGTTTCGTTTAGCAACTTTTATTGCTAAACAAAATTCATTAAACCCCAAGTTTTAAAAATGAAAAACCTACTATCTCTTTTATTACTATTCACGGTTATAAATATCTTCGGGCAAACGCCAACCCCACCAACGCCTGTCGAAACTAGCACTGTGATTAATACAATTCCGGCTATCAGTGATGTGCTCCATAATAAAGCCATAAGTCCGGTTAAGAAAGTTCCGTTAGATGAAGCTTTAATCCTGATTTATGATTATGATGGTACCCTTTTTACATTTGATTTAGAATCGGAAACCATTGCGTGGACTGTAAAAGCGACTGATGCTTATACTGAAATGTGTGCCAATAAAGTAACACTAATTGATGGCGTTCTGTACGTTCCGTTTATTAATGGTGAAATATTTGCCATTGATAACCAAACGGGTGCTGTTTTTTGGAAATCAAGAATTGGTAACAGTACAGATCAAACTGTACTAAAAGATCAGCTTCCTGTTATAAATGATGGAAAACTTTTTATTACGAGTCAAAATGGAAATATTTATGCTCTTAACATAAAAGACGGAAGTTTGCTATGGAAGTATAAGCTCGATTCGCCAAATAATGATATTCCGGTTCTGTTTTTCGACAACAAAGTTTTTACCCAAAGCGGGAACTTTTTATATAGTTTCGAAGCCAATACAGGAAAATTGATTTATCAAAAAGACTTTGGCGAAACTATGCATGGAAAACCGGTAACAGATGGTGAAAATGTATTTATTGCCAATGAAAAAAATGTGCTTTTTGCCTTAAGCCCGAATACACCAGATATTTTATGGCAATTTAAATTAGATGAAAATCAACATAATGTTAAGGAGCGCATACTTTGCAAGGACAAAAAAATATACCTTGCCGCACAAGGCCCGGCAGCTTCTTCAATATACGCGGTTGACTCAAAAACTGGAACTCAGTTATGGAAAACTGACTTTAAAGAGGACACTATCGAATACATCATTGAGGAAAGTGATAATATTTGGGGATATACCCGTAAAGCAAAACTTTTTCAATTAGATATAACAAATGGTGAAATAGCAGCAGAAACAAAATTAACAACTCAGCCTATTTCAAATTTTGAATTCCCGGTTGATGAGTCCTTGTTTTATTATTCAGATGCTGCTTTAATTCAATTTGACTTAAAAACAAAAGACGAAAACGAAGTTTATCTGCGAACTTCTATTAAGGATAACGCTTATAGTGCTTATCTAAAAATAATTCGACCATAAAAAAAGAAGCTGTCTCAATCATGAGGCAGCTTCTTTTCAATTATAAGTATTCGTCTATTTTTATGCTTCTGTTTTCATTATTGGCCTTTTCGATGGCTTTTAAAATAGTTTTAATTTGAGTTTTATCCATCCTGTATTTATCAAAAAATACATATTCGATAGCCTTTGTGTTTTTAATATCTTCTAACGGATTTTTTGTCAAAAGCACTAAATCTGACTTATACCCTATTTTTATTTTCCCTGTTTTCTTTTTCATCCAATTACCTGGTGCAACAGTGGCTGAGTAAATTGCTTGTGTATTTGTCATTCCGGATTTAGATAAAGATTCTAATTCAGCATGAAGTGAAAATCCGGGAACAACAGTCGCTACGTTCGCATCTGTTCCGGCCATAATGGTAACTTTATTATCCACTAATGCTTTTGTCATAATATGAATAGCTTCGGTATAAATCTTCCAAAAAGTTAAAGATAATTTTCTTGCTTCAGGGTTATCTTCCCCATCATATTCATAACCGCTTTTACCGGGAAGCCAACCTAATTTATAAAGCGGAGTTCCTTCAATTATTTTTGGGTTGACATATTTTAATTCTATTGCTGCCAATTTAGACTTTAAGTCAAATCGTTGATCCGCAAAACTTTCGCACAACCAAACTGTTGAAGTAACACTAATGTTATTCTCTTTCATTTTTTTTGCAATATCGACTGAGCGCAATTTTAAAAACCGGAGATATTCTTCCGGATTTTTAGCTATCGATTTTCCAAAATCATCAATCGTTTTTATCGTTAATTCCTCAATGTGTGCCACCTCAACTTGTCCTGATTTATAAAAAGTTTCTAAATCGACCAACGGTATATGGCCAATAACCGGAATATGATATTTTTTCGCAGTTTGAATTGTCGTTTTAAACATTTCGCGGTTTACAAAGCCATACATTTTAATAGCATCATAGCCCTGTTCGCTTATTGCTTTTATTGCTTTTTCGGCATCATCTTTATTCGAATAATTAATGGAATGCATTGTCCAGCTGTAGTAATAACCCGCCACTCCGCTCTCACTAAATATTGGCGGAGATGTAATAAACATTCGTGGTCCAATACTCTTTTTTTGTATTGCTTTTCTCCAATCTAAAATCAAAGGACTTCCGGCCATTTCTCTAACGTAGGTAACGCCATTTACTAAATATAAAAGCAAATCATTTTTACTTTCTTTTAAATGAACATGACTGTCGATAAGACCCGGAATGAGGAATTTGTTTGTTCCGTCAATAATTTCAGTGTTGCTGTCCTGAAGCTGACTTTTGCCAATTTGAATTATCACGCCATCTTTAAGCGTTACATCTTGATTTTTTATAAAACTGCTACAGTCTTCTGAAAGGATGTTGACATTTTTAATCTGAATTGTTTTGAATTTTTTAATTACTGACGAAACATCTACAACCTCTGTAGATTTCCCCAAGACACTATTTAATTCATTATCTGCCCAAATAAAGACACCAATAACAATAAGCAACACTACCACAAAAGCATAGAGCAATCTCTTAAACCACAGTTTTTTCATGAATTTTTTAATTTAGATTTGAAAACAAAAATAAATTCAAAAAGCCGCTGAGGCACTACTATAATTGGGATTAGGTATAAAATGTGCGGTTTTAGGTATGAAAATTATATGGATCGAGAATGCTTTTTATAATTTGTAAAAACAAGAGATCTATTTTAAGCCAAAAATAAATTCATAATTCGACTAATTACTACAAAGCAAATAGCTAGAATTGAAAAACGCTTAAAAAAAGTGAGCAATTCTTTTGTGTCTTTTATTACACAAAATCATTTTAATATTTCCTTATTTTACTGAAGAATTATTTCTTAGTCATTAACCGTAGGAATAAGAATTTAAAAAACATTACAAAAATGGATAAGAAGAAACATTGGGAAAACATCTACCAAACAAAAGAACTGACAGAAGTTAGCTGGTATCAGCCCGTTCCACAAACTTCTTTAGACTTATTAAAACAATACAATATAGCTCCGAATTCAAATATTATTGATGTTGGCGGAGGTGATAGTTTTCTTGTTGATCATTTATTAAAATTGGGTTTTTCTAATATCTCTGTTTTAGATATTTCAGAAGAAGCCATTACAAGAGCAAAGAAACGTTTAGGAGATAAAGCGTCAAAAGTAAATTGGATAGTAAGCGATATTACCAACTTTAAACCTCTTACCAAATATGATTTTTGGCACGATAGAGCTGCATTTCATTTTCTAACTGAAGAAAAAGACATCGAAAAATATCTGCAAGTTGTAAAAGAAGGGTTAAATCAAAACGGAATTATAGCAATAGGCACTTTCTCTGAGACAGGGCCCACAAAATGTAGCGGTATTGAAATTAAACAGTATTCTGAAAATTCTTTAAAAGAGCAATTTCAAAGTGACTTTGAAATGATAAACTCATTTAACGTTGATCACAAAACACCTTTTGAGACCCTTCAAAATTTCACGTTTGGAATTTTTAAAAGACATTAAACTAGTGATTCTAAAAATCATGAATATGATTTTTAATTAAAATATAAAATTGTAAGCCTCCAGAATTAAATGATTTTGGAGGCTTTTTCTTTTTAGAAAGCCAATCAGTAATTATTTAACAAAAAACAAAAAATTAATTAGCAAAAAACTACAACTCTCAAAACATTCTGTAACATATAAATAAAAAAGCTACCTATACAGAAGAATATAAATTCACACACCGTTTTTCTCAATAACATTTCAATTTCTAAAAGTAACTTACTAAAATCTAAAATATGAATTTATCAGAATGGCTTGTTTTTATTTTAATCATGCTTCTTGTTCATGGTTTATCTACCTGGAAACTTTATTTAAAAGCGGGAAGAAAACCGGTAGAATCATTTATACCGATTTATAATTTATTAATCCTGATGAAAATTATAAATCGCCCTCGTTGGTGGGTAATTTTACTTTTTATTCCGATAATTAATCTGATAATGATTCCCGTAATTTGGGTAGAAACAATCAGAAGTTTTGGAAAAAACTCCCGATTTGACACTATATTGGTTTTACTAACATTCGGCTTTTACATTACTTATTTAAATTATAGCGGTGAAAAACTAACCTATATTGAGAACAGAGATCTGACTTCTCCCACAAAAGCAAGTGACACTATAAGCTCTCTCCTATTTGCTGTTATTGTCGCCACATTAGTTCATACTTATATCATACAGCCTTTTACGATTCCGTCTTCATCTTTAGAAAAAACCTTATTAACGGGAGATTTTTTATTTGTGAGCAAAATTAACTTTGGGGCAAGAACTCCTATGACTACAGTTGCTTTGCCAATGGTTCATGATTCTATTCCTTTATTAGGAACAAAATCATATTTATTTAACGATGATGTTACAAAAAAAGAAACATCACTATTAAACAAGTTGCAACTGCCCTATTTTAGATTTCCTTCTATAGAAAAAATTGAACGTAACGAAATTGTCGTATTTAATCAACCCGCAGACACGCTGCGCAATATGGATAATTTTCATCCGGACAGAAACTATTACAAGCCAATTGATAAAAAAACAAATTTGGTAAAGAGATGTGTCGGTATACCGGGAGATTCTCTTGAAATTAGGGATGGAGACATCTACATTAACGGAAAAATAAGTACGTTGCCAGAGAGTGCAAAACCTCAGTTTAACTTTTTTGTAGACACCAAAGGACAGGAAATAAATCAGGAAATCCTTGTGAATTTTTATAATGCCAAAGAAGGCATGAAATATCCAAACGGAGATTTTGCCTTAACAAGAAATGGAGAATATTTTTTGACATTGACGGACAAAGAAGCAGCTGCCATAGGTAGGAATCCAGTAGTAAAAAGTGTTAAGAAATATTTATCTCCCAAAGGAAAAGATGAAGGTACCTTTCCACATATTTCATCTTTAGGATGGAATATAGATAACTTTGGCCCAATATATATTCCTAAAAAAGGAGCTACTATTCAATTAGATATAAAAACACTTCCTTTTTATAAACGAATTATACAGGAATATGAAAAGAACTCTTTAGAAGTAAAGAACCAACAGATTGTAATTAATGGAAAAGTAAGTACAAGCTATACATTCAAACAAGATTATTACTGGATGATGGGAGACAATCGTCAAAACTCTCTAGACGCGCGTTTTTGGGGATATGTTCCTTTTGATCACGTAATAGGGAAACCGGTATTTATATGGTTCAGTTGGGACAAGGATGCAAAGGGAATTAAAAAAGTAAGATGGAATCGTATTTTCTCTGTCGTAAACGGGAATAGCGAACCTAAGTCTTATTTGATTCATTTTATAATATTACTGGTTTGCTACATTGTTGGTAAAAGAATAATAGCGAAAAAGGCAAAAGAATAATCACTATCAATAGTATTAAAACTCCTTAAAAAATTAAGGAGTTTTTTTATGTTTTTCAGGTATTATTTAGGTCATTCCCGTTTCAATATAGTATCAAATTAATTCATAAAAAAACTCCATTATTTCTAATGGAGTTTACTGTCAGTTTATTTATTTCAAAACAGTATCATAAATCTCATTCAACAGGTTTTGTCTCATTTTTGAATTTCTTTGATCCAGCAATATTATAATACCCCAATTTTTAGCCCTATTGTAACATATTATAGAAGATTGTCCCATAGAATCACCAGATTTTTGATAAATGGTATTTTTTTCATCTGTCATTATATTTACTCCCAATCCCAATTCTCTATTATCTGCCTTGTAGAATATTTTTTCTGTAATAATAGCTGCTTTACCTATTTCTGTTTCTTTATTTAAAACCGCTTTTAAATAGGTAATCATATCCATTGCATTAGATTTTACTAACCCTCCCGGAGCTGTAACATTCCAGGTTAAGAATTCCTGAGCACCACCTTCTGAATTATGACCTGTTGTTCTGTTTTTTACATTAAAATTCTTAGTCAATGTGTTTGTCATCTTTAAAGGCTTCGTAATCTTATTTCTAATAATTTCCTCATAACTTTTGCCATACACTGTTTCTAATATTTGTCCTAACAAAGTATATCCAATTGTAGAATAACGATATTTACCATAGTCTTTCAATTCACTGCAATTATTAACCAGATCGGTCAATGTTTTTTCAGTTACACTACTTATGGGTTGCTGTGGATTTAGTTCGATTAACTTTCCAAAATCGATGTCAGGCAAACCAGATTGATGCGATGCCAGGTCTGAAATTTTTATTTTGTTTTTAAGGTTTTCCTGTAACACATAATCTTTCGGAAGAAAATTATCTATATAATCATCTGCTTTTATTTTGTTCTCGAGAACTGCCTGCGCCATTAAATTTGACGTCAAAATTTTTGTGATAGATGCAATTTCGAATAGGGAATTTTTATCAATTTTAATTTGACTGTCTTTACTTAAATTACCATAAGCTGTAAAGTACTCTTTATCATTTTGGACAAAACCGACACTAATCCCTACACCAGGATTTTTTTGATAACTATCCTTTATTATGGAATCAATTTTTCTGGTAAAGTCTTGTCCAAAAGAAAATGTACTTGTTATTAATAAGGCTGCTAAAAATTTTAATGAAGTTTTCATTGTATCGAGGTTTAGGTTAATGATTTATTTCGATACAAAGATGTGGGAGAAATTATCGCTACGCGACCGAATAAAAATACTCGAACGCATTTGTTTTTATAAATAAGTACGAGTAGTTTAAAACATAAGTACGAGTAATTACAAAAGATTGTATTACAGACTTTTGCGATAAGCTGTTGGCGTATAACCAGTGTGTTTTTTGAAAGCAGTATTAAAAGAAGATTTTGAATTAAAACCTACTTCGTATAAAATTTCTAAAATAGTCAGCTTACTTTTTGTACTATCTTTTAAAATATCCATCGCACTTTCTATACGATAAGCATTAACAAAATCGTAAAAATGCTGTTCTAAGGTATGATTAATTAAAAGAGACAAGTCTCGCACAGGAATTTCAATAGTGGCAGAAATATCCTGAATGGTTAAAGAAGAACTAAGAAATGGTTTTTCTTTCATCATATATTGTCGCAATTTCAACAACTCTTCATTATGATGCTCTTTTTCATTAGCGAATTGCGCACTATTTTTTTCTTCGGAAATTATATCTTGTACCAGTTTTAATTTTGAATCAATAGTTCTAAAAAGACCAGGATTATTTAGTGCTTTATACAAATACCAAAAAATAATGATCAGTTCAAATAAGACCAATCCAATTTTCAATCCTGCTGAAATGTTAGGATATTCGGTAAATTTAAAGATGTTTTTTACTAGCGCAATAAAATAAAAAGCGGAAAGAGCCACAGTAAACTGAAACAACCAATTAAGGGATTCAATGCTTGCTCCTGCATAATTTTCAAGATATATTTTTCTCGCTTTTCTCAAGATCATAAAAGCGGCTACAATATAAAATAACATTTGAATATGCATCAAAACATGATTGAACTGTACTTCTGGCCTACTGCCTATTTTTGAAAGAAAACTGATTTTAGAATCCGTGTCGACTGCGTAAAAGCGGGGTATCAATATTAAGTTGGCAATTAAAAAAATAACACCATGAATTAAATGCTTTGGCTTTAATTTAAAATCAGAATAGCAGACAGATAATACATATAAATAAAAAGTGGGTAGCTGCAGGAAAAAAAAGGAACTTATAAAAATTCTCCCATTTAATGAAATCGATAATAAATCGCCAAGATTTGCGCTGATATCAATTGCAGTCAAAACCAGAAAAAAACCAAAAAGACGATTACTTAACTTATGTGATGTTTTGACGGTCAGTAAAAACAAGGATAAAAATAATGCGATGAAAATTATTATTATAGAAATTGTAACCAATAAATTAATCTTATCCATTAAGCATTTTATTTTTTCAGTGTTGTTTTCAGGAAAGTCTTCCGGCGAATATAGGAAATATTTTTACTACAAATAAATTACGATTTCAGTTGGTAAACCTTCTCTACTTTATCAGCTTGAATAATGCTTCAAGTGTAGAGTTCTTTTGGTTCACAATTATCAATTGACTTTTATCTTCTAAAAATATTTTCTCTGTAAACTCTTTATCCGCTTTAAAGTGCCAATTTTTTAATGCCGCAAATTTACTTTTTACCAGCTTCAGTTTTTCAGCATTATTTTTTGAAATGATAATCACTTTAGTCAATGGTGTCTTCTGCATTTTTTCAATACTGCTTTCCGTGATTTGATCTTCATATTCTGTTCTGGAGCGATAACGAAACATTTGATTTATTGCGGCAAAATCTTTTTCATTTTCAGAGATCACATATCGATACGTCATTATATTATCTAGTTCATTTATCCAATTCGGAAAATTCGTTTCATAAATCCTGATGTAATTATCAATGAAATTTTTATCAATTGATCTCTTCTGACTAATATACTCCGTAACCAGCGGATAAATTTGCTTTGCGATCCCATTAATATATTTTTTGTTATACCAATCCTGTGTATCAATTTTCCCATCTAATTGCTCATAAACATAGCCATTTCCAAGTGCTGTGGCCAAGGCTTCATTCATAATTTGATAGGCATAATTACTATATTTTGATTTGCTTTCCCTGAAATAGGTATCAATTTGTGTTTTTACTTCAAGTGATTCCTCATCGTAAATGATATGAAAGGTCTCATGCAGCATAACACTAAACAAAACTTTATACGATTTTAAATCGGTTTGAATGGCACTTATAAAATTATTGCAAAATGCTTGCGCTGTAAAACCTTTAGAATTAGGCAATGGATAAAAAGCGATGTTGAAAGGAATTGCATTATCCCAATTTGAATTATAAAACAACAACCCCATTTCGAAATAGTTTTCTATATGGTGCTCGTTAGAATATTTTGTAATTTCTTCAAGTTGTTTTTCAAATTTTTCTTTATTCGGGTTATAAATTAATTCGTTGTAAATAGGTGTAAACTCAGATATACATTGCGCTAAATCGCTTAAAATTTTGTTCGGAATAATTCCGTTCGAACGAAGTTTAAATTCCTCTATATTTTCTGTTTCAATTAGATTTTTTTTCAAAAGATCCTCTGTTTGAACACCTTTTTTTGATCCATATGGAAACTCTTCAAAACGATAACTGTAGTCAATAGTTAATTTATCATATTTTGAAATTATATTTTTATAGTAATCCGTATTGTATTTTGATTTTTGAAATTCAGTTTTGAAAACATTTTCAGGATAATTTTCAGAAAGATTTTGCAAAAAAATAAAAACAGCCAACGGTTCAGAATATTTAATTTTGAAGGTTGTTTTTTGTGCAAAACTAAATGATGCACAAAATAGTAAACAAACAAGTAATCTTCTATTCATAATTTGATACTGTTGATATTAATTTTCCCTTAACACTTTCTCGATGATACAATTAATCTCCGCCACATCCCCCGCATGAGCTCCCACAAGAACTGCTACACGAGCTTCCGCAAGAACTCCCACAACTTGATCCACTGCCAGAATCTGCATTTCTGTTTAAATATCCCGTTAAAGGAAGAAAAGAACTGACCAATAGCACTTCCCCATATAGAAAATAATTCCAATGCCAGTCTTTTTGAGCATCTGACTTCAATTTTTCAGTTGTAAAAACCAATGGTATTGTACTGCTAAACAGATAATCTACTATTTTCTTAAAGTAAATTTTTGTTACAATTAAAAGAGCAAAAAGCGTAAATAATAAAAAAGTTATAGGCTTATCTCTTGAAATTCCCGAAATCATTCTGCTAAATCCAATACTTAAAAATAGACCAAAAACCAGCAGCACAATCTTTATAATCTTCATAAATTGTTTGGAGTCCAAAATGCTTTTCCTGATTCTGCCAACCGATTTTTCGATCTGCTCGTATATTGGATTTCGGGCTACTATTCTGAACAATTGAGGATACGGCATTGGCTCATATTCTTTCATGATCTCTATAACACAATTTTCGTATTTATCATCCGTCAACCTATAATCAATCAGTTCTAATCTATTATTGGTTAAAACTACGATCTTTTTATTTCTGATTAAATTATTTACCACACCATGAATAACAAATTCCAGCTTGTTATTCTGGAGAAAAACCAATTCAAAAGGCGTCAGATTTCGTAAAATGACGTTTGATTGTATATGTTCATAAAAGGATGCGAAGGCTGTTTTTGTAAAACGCATTAACAAAGCAATTACCGCTGCAAACAATAAAATATACATTATTAGAAAATCAGGATTTCCAATTTGTATTAGAATGGGTTTGATTATATAATAAATTGGAAAAATACAAATTGCAAACAATCCTAAAAACACTCTTTTTAGTGTCTCTAGTTCAATCTTGCTTTTATTTAAATTCAAAGAATCGAGTTCATTGCTGTACTCCCAAAATTCTTTAGGCTGTTTGCCAAAGTGATGCTCATACAATTCTTTTGTTCTTTCTTTCGCTTTATGAAATTTTTCGGCATCTGACGGGTTATGCGTCGACGGAATATGTTCTATTCTTTTAGACAAAAGTGTGCAAAAATCAGCGTAAGATGAAGTAAAAATTAAATGCTGATGCCAGACAATATCCACAGTCTGCGAGGGCGAAACCATTTCATTGGTCACAGCGGCAAGATACATGAACTTTTTATATTCAAGAATTGCCATTTTAGCAAAATAAAGTGTCCATTTATTTTCAACCGCTAATCTCGTTAGAAATCCATATCGATCGTTTGGATTATCCAATTCAAATTTTAAAACCTCATTCCAAAGTATTGTGTTCATTAAGGCTGTTCTATTTCTTTTTCAATTGATTTCAATGACTTAATTAAAGACGTTTGCAAATTATAATTAAGGCTAATATAGGACTAATTTTATTACAAGAATAAATTAATTTTCGAAGTGAATTTTAAAATTATTTTATAGAAAATCTCTTCATATAAGGTAATTAAAGCTCCATTGAAATTGTGTAAAACAAAAACTCCATTCGCCGCGGTGAATGGAGTTTCTTATTGACATTATATGAAGTTATATTCTTTTTACATCGGTTCCCAAAGCTCAATTTTATTACCATCGGCATCCATAATATGAACAAATTTTCCGTAGTCATAAGCGGCAACTTCATCTAAAATACTAACACCATTTTGTTTCAATTTTTCCAAAAGCCCTTCAAGATTCTGAACCCTATAATTAATCATAAACTCTTTTTTAGACGGGGCAAAATAATCATCTCCTTTTTTGAAAGTACTCCATTGAAGTGCTTCTATTTCATCCGGATTATTAATATTTCTGGACTCAAAAGTCGAACCCCAATCGTTTACATCAAGTCCTAAATTTTTAGCATACCAATCTTTTGTGTCTTTTGGGTTATCTGAAAAAAAGAAAATTCCGCCAATTCCTGTCACCTTTGGTGTTTTATCAGAACCTGAGTTGTCTGATTGTTTTTTTGAGTCTTCCATAATTAGCTTTTTTGATTGTAGTTTCACAAATTTAAGAAACTATTTCAATCAAAACACTCATTTACAATACAATATCATTTTCACGATTTTTATTTGAATTTCTTAAAAAAGCACTACTCTTTCGTCAATCGATCCATTTCTCTTAGCAAAGTTGGCATTCTAAATTCACCAGCCATGCTTTCTACCTTCTGAAAAGCATCGCCCAACTCGATTCCGATTGCCGTAACGTATAACGGTTTTTGACTATCACCTCTAAACAGACTTCGTTTGTCTTTTTCGATAGAAGCAAAATTAGTTTTGGCAACACCAATGATTGGAATTTCCTGATTCAGTTTTTCATATAAATGACCACCTAAACCGTACTTCTTTTCATCATCTAAATAGACAAATCCATCCACAATAATTGCTTCCACCTTTTTTAAGTCAATTTGATTTAATAAACTCAAAATACAAGGCAATTCTCTTTTGTAAAATTCTCCGGGAATATATTCTGCTACATTATCGATTATTTCGGTATGAATTTTAAAGTTTTCACTTTGGTTCCATTCTGTAAATTCAAGACAAACTGTTTTTGCTTTTCCGTCGAAGTAATAAGTGTCAAATGCTAATATCATATTTTGGGTAAAATAATATCGCCAACACTAAGTGTGTACGATAATTTGGGATAAGTAAAGTTAAAAACACTATTTTCCTGCCCTCTTAATTTAAAAAAATCTCTTTTTTGGTCCTCATTGGCCAGTGTCAATAATTCTCCACCAGAAAAATAAGGGACGTTATCCTTAAATTGGATAAATGTCTTTGATTTTCTGAAGGTAATTCCCAACCATTTATTGTCTTTTTCTAATCGTTTTATGCTTGGAACCGATTCTAATATAATCTTATGGAGAAACTTTGCATTGGTTTCCAGAGAAAATAAAACAACCGAATTATGCGTTAACGAAATCTCAAATTCTTCATCCGTTATTCGGTCTTTAAGTTTTAGTTTTCGAATATTTTTTTCCGTTAGTTCATTTGGGTTTTCATAACAAGTAAAAAGTCCAATATAAGAATCAGCTTCTAAGTCCATAGATTGATCTGAATGGTATTTCATTGTCTTATAATTACAATCGTATACTTCTATCAAAGCATTATCAAAATCTAATAATGGCAAATTAATATTACCATTCTGATTTTCAATATTTAGAGATTCTATTATTTGATTGTGAATAGCAGAAAAATTATTTGCCGGTATTTCATACATTGTTGTAGTTCTCACAATTGGAATGCCTTTCTCTCCTACTTTAACCAAATGATTTCCGATTCTGCCTTTGGCGACATTTTCAAAATCTGCAGATTCTAATAATTCTTTAAATAAATCTTTCTCTAAAGGAAGCGTAATTTTATAAAAGCCAGAGTTATTCATTATATAAATTCAGATTAATAGATTGGTTTTTCATAATCACCTAAATTCATACTGAAATGAATTTTTCCGTATTCAACATTCTTTTCGCTCCTATTTTCTTCATAATAAGAATTTCGCAAATTGGTCATAGTTTCCAGAGTCATTTGCTCCAGTTTCACTAATTCTCCATTTTCCTTAATGTAAGTCTGACCTTTTTTGTGCAACGCTTCCAAGTTTGAACAACGTGCAACATATCCCATTCTAATTGGAATTTGATCTACATTTAATACTGAAGGTTTAATTTCATGTGTGTATAATCTGTTAGTAGAAAGCGGAATTAAAAATGCTGAATTTGGATATAATGTAACGCTGAATTCTTTTGCTAAAGCCGGATCATTGACTGTATTTTTCAATTTAAACTGCAGTCTTGTTAGTCCGCTGGTATGTTTATAACACCAATCATATCTGTCATTTTTTGATGGCGATAATTTGTCAAAATTAAATTTATCATAAAAGGTGCAAAAGGCAATAATACCATCTTTTGGCATATCTTTAGTTTTATCAGAATGTGCTTTTATTTTCGATTTTACCTCTTTTGCATTCACTTCTGTTTTCATTTTATTCTCATAAATCTGAACCAAAACATGATTTAATTTTGTTTCTTCTTCAAAAGTAAATCCAATCGCATCGTTTAATGAATTGATTATAACATGATCTGTATCGCGAAAATTATCTGTTGGTCCGGTAAAATTACTCGAACATCTTAAAAGTCGATAATGTAATATTTCCTCAGCTTCGACTTTTTCTTTTGATACTTCAGTCAAATAAATTCCTGTTCTTAAAGCCATGGAATCTTTGTTCGACTCTGTTAAATGCTGAAATGTATGTTCTGATTTGATGATATTAAAATAATCACCATTATCAAACATATCTCTAAAATAAATACCAGCGTTACTAACAACAATAGGAACTTTGCCGAGTGTTATTACGTTAATATTTTTCTCAATATAATTTTCGTAATTCACAGAAAGCTCTTTAATTGCATAAAAAACTTGGCTTTCATTTTTAAGCTGATCTATATCTCCACAAACATAAATTCTTTTATTACTTAAAGAAGTCTTAATTTCTGATATATTTTTTACTACTTCCCCACAAAAATTTTGGCTCAAATAATGAAGTTCCGAGTTTAGTTCTACGTTTTCTTGTAGAACAATAAGAATATTTCTGTCTTTAGAAATTTTGTTTTCAATATTTGATGTCCTCATTTTGTATTTAAGTTTGATACAGATTTAGATAGTTTCTTCTTTTACTACTAGTTATCATTCTACTCTTGCAATGCTAACTTACTTTTGTAATTGCTAATATAGAATTAAATTTATTTCAAAAAATGTTTTAGAAAAAGCTTTATAAAATATCATTCATCAATCAAACAAATCTCAAAAACAGTATTTCCTACTTCACTTTTATACGAAATATAACCCCCATGCGCTTCAATAATATTTTTAGATAAAGTCAAACCAATTCCTGCGCCTTCATTTCTGGTAGTGAAAAATGGTAAAAATATTTTGTCTTCAATTTCTTTTTCTATTCCGGTTCCATTATCTGTTATTCTTATGAAAGTTCTATTTTCTTTGGCTTCCGCCGAAATAAAAATCTTCTTTTGAGAAACATTTTTTAAAGCATGAATACAATTGGTTAGAAGATTAATCAAAACCTGTTCGATCTGCTGCGAATCCACTTCAATCCAACGTTTAAAAGTAATTCCGTTTACAACTTCAATTCCGTTTTCTTTGAATAACGGATTCATAACCTGAATACCATTATCAATCAACTGCTGTAATTCTATTTTTTCTTTTTTTGGTGAAGGCAACATGGCCAATTTACGATACCCTTCTACAAATTTCTGTAGATGATCACTTCGTCTCAACATCGTTTCGACACTGTTTTTCACATCTTCTAAATCTTCAGCCGACAACGAATCCTGTTCTACTAAATCCTGTAAATTCTGGCAAATCGACCGAATTGGTGTTATCGAATTCAAAAGTTCATGCGAAATCACTTTCATCAGATTTACCCACGCATCTTTCTCTTTTTTCTCAACTACATTCTGAATTGAATCCAGTAAAACAATAAAATAATCCTTTTCGAAAATCTCTGTTCTTGAAGCCTGCAAAACAAAGGTTTGTTTGTTCTGTTCGTTGATACTAATTTCTACTGAAGTTTTTATTTCCTGAAAATCATCTTCTTCAATAATTTCACATAACGATGGCAATTGATTTTTCAGATATTTCCATTTTGAAACCTTTGGAACATTAAATTGTTTCGAAAAATAGTCATTCATTAAAAAGACATCCCAATCTGTATCCTGCTTTTGTAAAATGATGATTCCGGTTTCAATATTATTCAGAATCGAACGGTAAATAATGTCTTTTGAAACCTGTTCGTTTTGTTTATTTTTCAATACATCATACAATTGAAATAAATCATTGTAGCTTTTATTGAATTTATGATTCGAAAAATCCGAAGTAAAATCATTCTGAAGGATCGAAGCAATCGTTTTATCGTAAAGCAAAACAAAATTCCGAACATAAAAATACATTTCGCGCACTAGCAAAAAGACAATAAAGAGCCCGAACACACCGGTAAAAAGCAATTCGGTTTTAAAAAAATAAATAGAGATTTCGATCATTCCAACAATCAGTATCAATCTCAAAAACAACATTTTATACGTTTGAAATGTTTTAAACATACTAATTAAGATTGATATTATATTTCTCTAAACGACGGTACAAAGCACCTCTTGACAAACCTAATTCTTCAGCCGTTTTACTAACGTTATTATTGTTTTTCAGCAAAGCTTTTTCAACCGCAGCTTTTTCTACAGAAGAAAGCTGAATATCATCCGGAGTTTCTTCATAAGTCGTTATGATTTCTAAATCCAAATCAGAAACAGTGATTTTATTGTTTTCACAAAGAATAACGGCGCGTTCAATTTTATTTTCCATTTCGCGGATGTTCCCATTCCACGCATGTTTTTCAATTTGTTCCAATACTTTTTTGTCGAAAGTAATTTCGTCTCTTCCGTATTTCGCAATCATTTTTTCAAGAAGATATTCGGCCAGCGGAATTTTATCTTCATTTCGCTCGCGTAAAGGAGGCAAGACAATTTCCATCGTATTAATTCGGTAATACAAATCTTCCCTGAAATTCTTATCAGTAACTTCAAGTTTCAGGTTTAAATTGGTTGCCGTAATAATTCTAACATTTAAAGGTCTCGGTTTGGTTTCTCCCAATCTTGTTACAGTTTTGGTTTGAATTACCTGCAACAATTTAGATTGCAAATGCAACGGAACATTACCTATTTCATCTAAAAATATGGTTCCGTTTTGCGCCATTTCAAAGCGTCCTGGAGTATCAAGTTTAGCATCGGTAAAAGCCCCTTTTGCGTAACCGAATAATTCGCTTTCGAAAATATTCGAATTTAAAGATCCTAAATCGACTGCTATAAAAGGATTGTTTTTTCTTTCAGACTGACTGTAAATATGATGTGCCAAAACAAATTTTCCGGTTCCGTTTTCACCCAAGATTAAAACATTAGCATCTGTTTTTGCTACTTTATCAGCCAGAGAATAGGCCTTTTTTATAATTTCAGAAGTTCCCACAAAAAAATCATTTTCAATTTCGACATTCTTGGTTTTCTTTTGGTCTTTTCTGGCTTTATCAACAGCCTGTTTTACAGATTCTAAAAGTTTCTTATTTTCCCAGGGTTTGAGAATATAATCGAAAGCACCATTTTTTAAACCTTCAACTGCTGTTTCTACTTTTCCAAATGCTGTCATTAAAATCACAACTGTTTTCGGCGAAAGCGTTTTTATTTCTTTCAGCAAATACAATCCTTCCCTTCCATCTTCAAAACCTATTCTATAATTCATGTCCAATAAAACGACATCAATTGTTTTTTTCGACAATAATTCGACAACATTTTTCGGATTATTGAGTGTATAAATGTCTTCAAAGTACTTTTTCAGGAACACTTTCGACGCAAAAAGGATGTCTTCCTGATCGTCGATGATTAATATTGAGGCATTTGTCTTTTTCATTTTTGTTCAGTTTTGGACGAAAGCTGTCCAAAAATGGACAGTTTAAATTTCTTTTAAAAAATAAAATTTTAAAAATAAGGCAGTTACAAGCTTTAAATTTTTGGCACGAAAATCACATTAAGACTAACAAATCATCAAATATGTGAAACATTATTGCTGGTAAAAGTAACAAAAATAGAGCGCTAACAACTATATTGTGAATTATCTTAATTTCGAATTTGTTTCTATTACATCGGCAATAAAAATTATTAAAAAACAGAAACCGGTACGTGTAATTCGTAAAATAATATTTAACACATAGAAACATAGTTTTTCTTTGTCTAAAAAGAAAATTGAAAGAAACTTGTTTCCAACACATAGACAGCGCTATGTGTTTTAAAAAAAGTGAAACGCCTTTTTTAAGTTTACAAAATCTATGTTTCTATGTGTTAATATAAATTATGCGCATCAATTAAAAACATCAATCTAAAACAACAATTATGATCAGCATTACAAAACTTTCAAAAATTTTTAGAACTGAAGAAATAGAAACAAATGCATTAAGCGAAATTTCATTAAACATCAATCAGGGCGATTTTGTATCCATCATGGGACCATCAGGTAGCGGAAAATCAACTTTACTAAATATAATTGGTTTGTTGGACAGTGCTTCAGGCGGAAGTTATCAGTTACTAGGTCAGGAAATGATTGGCACTAAAGAAAAAGCAAAATCAAAAGCCAGAAAAGAAAACATCGGTTTCATCTTTCAGAACTTTAATTTAATTGATGAACTATCGGTGTTTGATAATATTGAATTGCCATTGATTTACAACGATGTTCCATCGGCTGAAAGAAAGAAAAAAGTAAACGAGATTGCCAACAAATTAGGTATTTCGCACCGTTTGAAACATTACCCACAACAACTTTCAGGAGGTCAGCAACAACGTGTGGCGGTTGCAAGAGCCTTAATTAACGATCCGAAAATTATTTTGGCAGATGAGCCAACAGGAAACCTGGACAGTAAAAACGGAAATGAAGTAATGGAATTACTAACCGATTTACACGCCAACGGGGCAACCATTTTGATGGTAACACACTCCGATTACGATGCTTCTTTTTCTCAAAAAACCATTTTGATGAAAGACGGAATTATACTTTCAGAAAAAACTAACAATAGAAATGTTGACGTTTTGGTAGCTGCTTCAAAAAACTAGAATCATGCTAAAAAACTGGATCAACATATTTATTTACCACATCAAAAACAACAAGCTTTTTACGGCTTTGAATATTTTGGGTTTGAGTATTGGAATCGCCGGACTGATTTTTGCCATTTTGTACTGGAATGAGGAACAAAGTTATAATGACTGGAATCCGAATAAAGAAGTCGTTTTTCAATCTATAAGCCAGGTGAGTCCAACTAATTTTTGGGCAAGCAATGTCGCTTCATTTGAAGATTACTTTAAAACCGATTTCAAAGAAATTGAAAGTTATTGTTATTTGGACAGTTGGTATAACGAAAAACCGCTTCGATACGAAAACAAAAAAGGCAGTTTTAAAATCATCGATGCTCAAAAAACTTTTTTCGAAATGTTTCCATTTCCTTTTCTAAAAGGAAATGCCAGGACTGCATTAAAAGACAAAACAAGCATTGCTATTTCTGAGCAAACCGCCATAAATCTCTTTGGAAATACCAATGCAATTGGCAAAACCGTTACCTATGACAATAAAAAACTGGTTGTTACGGGTATTTATACCATTCCTGGAAAATCGTCTTTAGCTCCGGAAGCTGTTATCAATCTTATAGACGAAAGATTGCCTCTTGAAAAAGACAGTTGGGGAAGTTTTACTGCCGGATTATTATTGAAATTAAAAAATCCTGCTGACAAACAAAAAGTAATAGATAAAATGGAAAATCTATTATACCAAAACCGTACTGTAAGATTTGCCCGCGAGCAGGGACTTACTGTTGCTGAATGGGAGAAAAAAAATGGTGGCAGCGATATAAAAATATTTCTGGAATCCTTAAAGGAAGCCCGTTTACATTCGATTGTAGATGGATACGCCGAAGGACTGGGCAATTATCAATTTTTGATAATTATGATGGCATTATCTGTTTTGATTTTAATCTTATCGATATTTAATTATATAAACTTAGCAACTGCAAACGCTATAAAAAGAGCGAAAGAAGTTGGAGTTCGAAAAATCATTGGCGCATCAAAAACCAATATTGTACTTCAATTTATTTTTGAGACCGTTATAATTACTTCATTTTCCATACTGTTATCATTAGTCATTGTAGAATTATCGCTGCCGTACTATAATAATTTTTTAGAAAAAAAATTAAGCATTACCGGAAATGAATTTTTTCTTGAAGTAATTGTCATTTTTGTTATTACTGTAATTCTTGCCGGTGTATTTCCAGCCATTTATATTTCGAATTTTGAAACTTTGAAGGTACTCAAAGGAAATTTCGGAAGGAGCAAAAACGGTATTTGGCTCCGCAATGGAATGCTGATTTTACAATTTTCAATTGCCTCTTTTTTTATTGTAGGATCTTACATTGTATCTGAACAGGTAAACTATTTAAATCAACGAGATTTAGGTTTTAGAGGCGATCAGGTTTTGGAAATCAACTACAAAAAGCCAAATTTTGATCCTAATGATCCAAAAGCAGAAAAGAATTTATACAGAAGATACGAAACGCTTAAACAAGAAATTGCCAAAATTAAAGGCGTCTCTCAAGTAAGTACAGGAGCCTTTTCGTTTGTAACCGGAGGTGCTACTTCAGCAACTTTTACTTATCATGATAAAAATATCCAGAGTTATAATATGGCTGTTGACTTTGGAATGCTCGAAATGCTAAAGATCAAAATGACTCAGGGCCGCTATTTTGATAACCGAATTGCATCTGACAGTATAAATACCATGATGATTAATGAAACGGCCATGAAACAAATGAATGAAAAAAATCCGGTTGGTAAGATTATAAACTGGAATGATCATAAACTCAAAATTATTGGTGTTGTAAAAGATTTTAATCTTTGGGGACCAAAAGCTGAAATTCCGCCAATGGTGTTTTTTCATCTTAACACTATCGATTGGATGAATGTCAATGTCAATCATATTTTTGTAAAAGTAGGTCCAAACGAAATGCAGCATACTATTTCGGAACTCGAAAAATTCTGGACAAAAAATATTGATGCAGATTCCCCTTTTAAATATGATTTTGTAGATAAGGCCTATGCCCGACATTATAAGGAGTATATAAATCAGAAAAACCTTTTTTCATTATTGAATGTAATTGTAATTCTTATTGCACTTTTTGGACTTTTCGCTCTGGCTTCTTATTCAATACAAAGTCGAATGAAAGAAATTGCCATTAGAAAAACCTTAGGCATCGAAACAACTGTTTTACTCAAAGAGCTTTCCAAACAATACATTATTTTCTGTCTCATTGGATTTTTGATTGCACTTTTTCCTGTTTATTATTTATTGAACAAATGGCTGGAAGATTTTGTTTTTAGAATTGACATATCTATTTATCCATTTCTAGCAGGATTCGTGATTTTGCTTTTCTTAACCTTGCTTGTAGTACTTACCAGAGCTTATCAAGCTACAAAAGTCGATGTATTAAAATATTTAAAATACGAGTAACATGCTAAAGAACTGGACTAACATATTTATATACCACATCAAAAACAACAAGCTTTTTACAAGTTTGAATGTTTTGGGTTTGGGAATTGGAATTGCGGGATTGATTTTCGCTATTCTGTATTGGAATGAGGAACATTTGTACGATGAATGGAATCCGGAAAAAGATAAAATTTATGCTGTTTTAAATGACATTGGCAGTGGTAATGTTTGGGCTGTAAATTCGCCTATACCAGCTCCAATCTTAAAATCAACTTCTTCTGCTTTGCAGGAATATTGCTATTTCAATACTTTTTACACTAAAGAAACGATACAATGTAATGGCAAAACAGAACTGGTAGATAAAATTTTCTCGGCACAAAGTAATTTCTTTTCTTTCTTCCCTTTTGAATTTATTCAGGGAAGCGGAAAAAGTGCTATCCATGATCGTAACAGTATCGCTTTATCTGAAAAAACAGTTTCCCGTTTGTTCAAAAATGAAAACCCAATGGGCAAACAGGTTAAATACGCTGAGAAATATTTCGTTGTTCGTGGCGTTTATCGCTTATCTGAAAAATCTTCTGTAATGCCGGCTGCTGTTACCTCTATAATCGAGGAAGACCTGGAAAGAAACAAAGAAAACTGGGGGTTTAGCTACGGTTTAATGCTAAAATTAAAAAAGCAAAGCGATACGACTGCTGTCCTCAAAGATCTAAATGAAATCTACGTCGAGCATAACTACAAAAAACAGGCAAAGGACGAAGGTATTAGTTATGAAATGTATTTAAAAAAGTATGGATACGTCACCAAAGCGAAATTACTTCCGTTTGCCGGTTCACGACTTTTTCAGGGAAATTACCCTTTTCCAGAAGGAACTGCAAATCTCCAATTTTTAAGGATCTTAATGGGATTATCCATTCTTATTTTGTTGCTGTCGATTGTAAATTATATTAATCTCGCTACCGCAAATGCTATAAAACGTGCCAAAGAAGTTGGAGTAAGAAAAATTGTGGGTGCTACAAAACCACAAATTATTACCCAATTTGTATTTGAAACTACTTTAATTACATTGTTTTCGCTCTTATTGGCCTTGGTAATCGTTGAACTTTCATTGCCTTTTTACAATTCACTTTTAAGCAAGAATCTAATTCTGGAAGGTTCTCAGTTTTATTTGCAACTGATATTCATTTTTGTAATTGTCATCTTAGTTTCCGGAGTTTTGCCTGCCATCTATATTTCAAATTTTGAACCTTTGAAGGTTTTAAAAGGAAACTTCTCGCGAAGTAAAAATGGAATCTGGCTCAGAAACGGAATGCTCGTTTTGCAATTTGCTATTGCGACCTTTTTTATCATTGGATCCTTTATTGTGTACCAACAGGTAAACTTTATGGCGCAGAAAGATTTAGGTTTCAAAGGAGCGCAAGTGATGGATATTTCTTTTAAACCTAAAAGAGGTCAGAAGCAATTTGAAAGATACAAAACAATCAAACAAGAACTTTTAAAAATAAAAGGTGTTCAGGCTGTGTCTGCAGGAGTATTTTCTATTGGAACGAATATTAATTCTTGGTCTGGTTTACATTATAAAACCAATAAGGAAGTTATAACGCAACAAATGGCTATTGATTTTGGAATGCTCGATGTTTTAGGAATTCCGATAATAAAAGGGAGAGACTTGTCAAGCAAATTTGCCTCAGACAGTATCAACAGTATTTTACTGAATGAAACTGCGGCTAAAACATTGTTGGAAAAGGATCCAATAAACAAGGAAGTTCTTTGGGATGGTCAAAAATTCAAAGTGATTGGGATTGTAAAAGACTTCCATTATTTTGGGCTTGATAACCAAATTTCTCCCATGGTTTTTTTACATATCACGGCAATCGAAAGAATGGAGAAAGATTTACAAAATATCTCTGTAAAAATTGCACCTCAGGAAATGCCCGAGACGATCGCTGCCATCGATAAATTCTGGACAACTAAAGTCAATACGGAATATCCATTCGAATTCAACTTCGTCGACAGAAACTTTGCCAGGACTTATAAAAAATATCAGGATCAAAGTCAGTTATTTTCACTCTTAAACGGAATTGTAATTCTGATTGCCGTTTTCGGATTGTTTGCTTTAGCTTCCTTTTCTATGGAAAGAAGATTGAGAGAAATTGCCATCAGAAAAACTTTAGGAGCAGAAACCAATATATTACTGAAAGAATTATCTAAACAATATGTGATTTTCTGTTTGATTGGTTTTATGATCGGAATAATTCCCGCCTTTCTTTTATTGCGAAAATGGCTTGAAAATTTTGCTTTCAGAATTGACATTCCTGCACTCCCCTTCTTTGTCGCCCTTATTGCGTTAATGCTCCTAACCTTAACAATTGTACTGGCAAAAGCTTACCAGGTAACCAAAATTGATGTTCTTAAATACTTAAAATACGAGTAAAATGCTAAAAAACTGGATCAACATATTTATTTATCACTTCAAAAACAACAAGTTCTTTACGGCCTTAAATGTTTTAGGATTATCAATAGGAATCGCGGGATTAATATTCGCATTACTTTACTGGAACGACGAACAAAGTTACAATGCCTGGAATCCTGAAAAAGAGAATGTTTATCAGGTTTTGGTTCAACTAAGCGATACACCCGTCGGGTCAGATTGTGCCTTATTCCTAAAACCGACTTTAGACCAGGATCCAAATGTTAAATCTATACTATATGCTGATTCCTGGTATCAAAAGGATAAAATTATTTACAAAGGAAAAAAGGAATTTGTAGATAAAATTATTAATGTCGAACAAAACTTCTTTTCTTTTTTTCCTTTCAAAATTATTAAAGGTGATTCCATTTCAGCTATAAAAGATGATTCGAGCATTGCTATTTCAGATATTACGGCTAAAAGGATTTTTGGAAATGAAAACCCCATTGGAAAACAAATAAAATGTTTTGACCAGCTGTTTTCTGTAAGGGCCGTGTACCATATTCCAGGAAATTCTTCGATTGCGCCAAATGTCATCGTCAATAGAATGAAACAATATACAACTGCCGGATTGACTGGTCCGTTTCTTTTAAAGTTATTATTAAAAGTAAAAGACCCATCAAAAGCTGACCTTACAAGACAGAAACTCGAAAGACTTTATAACCACGATTTTATTGCGAAAATTGCCAAAGAAGCTGGTTTTACAGTCGAAGTTATGACTAAAAAAGTGGGGCATTTTACAGTTATTCTTGAACCTTTATCAAAAGCCAGATTAAATTCGATAACAGATGGTTATCCTGAAGCACGAGGAAACTATCAGTTTTTGATGATCATGATGGGTTTATCTCTTTTGATTCTCATTTTGTCGATTGTGAATTACATCAATCTCGCAACTGCTAATGCCGTAAAACGAGCGAAAGAAGTTGGCGTCCGTAAAATTTCGGGTGCATCAAAAGGCGATATTGTTAGTCAGTTTCTTTTTGAAACGGTTTTAACCACGACTTTTTCTATTTTACTGGCGCTAGTAATTGTAGAGTTGACTTTGCCATATTACAACAACTTTTTAAACAAAAACATTGTACTTCTTGCCAGTCAGTTTTATATACAATTGCTATTGATTTTTATCATTACAATTTTGGCGGCAGGATTATTTCCAGCCATTTATATATCCAATTTCGAAACTTTTAAAGTTTTGAAAGGAAATTTCGGAAGAAGTAAAAACGGTATCTGGCTGCGTAACGGAATGCTTATTTTTCAGTTTGCCATTGCTGCCTTTTTTATTATTGGCTCCAATATCGTATACCAGCAAATTAAATATTTACAGACTAAAGATTTGGGTTTTAAGGGCGATCAGGTAATTTCGCTTTCTTTAAATTTTCCATCGATTGATTACCAGGGAGAAAATGCAGCCCAAAATATTTACGACAAATACAACATCATAAAACAGCAGCTCAGCAAAATTAAAGGAGTCGAACAAATCTCCACTGGCCTTATTGCGTTTGATGGTTCAGACAATTCTATATCCGGGGTTTTATACAATGATGAACTTTTTAAAGAACGCGTTATCCCTTTAGATTTTGGCATGTTTGAAATGTTGAACATCAAAATAATTAAAGGGAGAAATTTTGATAGAAAACTTGCTTCAGACACTATAAATTCTGTGATCATAAACGAAAGCGCATTAAAATTAATGAACCTTAAAGATCCTCTTGGCAAGGAACTTGTAATTAGAGAACAGAAATTAAAAATAATTGGTATTGTACAGAATTTTAGCTTATTAAGTCCTGAATCAAAAGCGCCGCCAATTGCTTTTTACAATATCAAAATGTTTGGTATGACGCAGAACATTAACAAAGTTTATGCAAAACTAAAACGGGATGATCTGGAAAATACGATTGCCGATATCCAAAAATTATGGTCGAAAGTCGATACCGAATATCCATTTCAATATGATTTCGTAGATAAAGAATATGCG
Source organism: Flavobacterium sp. KH_001 (assembly GCF_057840745.1). NCBI lineage: Bacteria > Pseudomonadati > Bacteroidota > Flavobacteriia > Flavobacteriales > Flavobacteriaceae > Flavobacterium > Flavobacterium sp. KH_001. The sequence goes on from NZ_CM174520.1 coordinate 572,863, forward strand.
AGAACCTATGAATCATATGTAAAGCAAAAAAACTTGTTTTCACTGCTAAACATTGTGGTAATTCTAATTGCGCTTTTTGGTTTATTCGCCTTAGCATCGTATTCGATACAAAGACGAATGAAAGAAATCGCCATCAGAAAAACGCTCGGCGCCGACACAAATGTTCTACTAAAAGAATTATCCAAACAATATATTTTGTATTGTACCATTGGCTTTATAATCGCGTTGTTTCCTGTTTATTATTTACTGAACAAATGGCTGGAGAATTTTGCTTTTAGAATAGACATTAGCATATTTCCATTTATTCTCGGATTCATCATTTTATTAATTCTGACTTTAATCATTGTACTTTCAAGAGCTTATTCAGCTACAAAAACTGATGTTTTGCAGTATTTGAAATATGAATAAGAACATCTTCTAAAGTAAAACACTCCATTAGTGATAATGGAGTGTTTTTTGGTTTATGAGATGACTTATTATAAAAACATAAGTTTATAATTAAATTCTTTACTTTTACTTTAATACAAATATTTACTCTAAACAGAATAGATGAATAAAATAATTCTTTATATCGTTTTTGTTTTTGCTTTTTCTAACTGTCAAAAAAAAAAGAAGAAACCAATATTGCTTCTGAAGAAATTAAAAATATCAATGAAATTGTTGAAGCAATAATAATTCAGGACAGTTTGAATGTATTTTCTAAAAGTGAAGATTCTACAATGTTTTGTAACGAACTTAGGAGATTAAATATCTATATTCCAGAAAAAAGGAATGATGGATTAACTCCCCCACCTCCTCCTCCTCCAGATATGTATATTACCGAGTTAATAAATAGTACGATAAAAGGAGAAAGTTTTTTTTCATCTAAAGATTCTTTATATCTATTAAAACAAAATTCAAATCTGAAAAAACTAAAAATTGAAAAGGATTTTATTAATAGAGTAAACACTATTACAATTGAAAAATTAGAAACACAGTATAAAAAAGGTCAGCGAATTAGATTTTATGAAATGACTATTCCTGTTTTCTCTCTTGACAAACAAAAAGCATATGTTCAATTAGGCTATCATTGTGGACGCCTTTGTGGAAGTGGAAAGGCTATTTATTTGAAAAAAATAAATAGAAAATGGAAGATCATTACAAAATGGGAAACGTGGATAAGTTAGACATATGAAAAGACTTAAATTAACATATATAATTCAAAAACTCCATTATTGCTAATGGAGTTTTTTGATTTTATATTTGAGATTTAAACACTTCTCTCCTATGGAGCTTTTAATAAATGGTTACTTTTTCTTCAATTTCTACATAGTTTAGTCAATCCAATTGCCTCTTGCAGGGTCGAATTTTCAAAAATGTTAATGTGCATCAATTCGATTATTCGTCTTATTTAATGTACATCATTGATTAAAGCGCGATCCAAATGCACGTATCCTCCATCAACAAAAACAAATTGTCCTGTTGTGTGCGATGAACGATCAGAAATAATAAAAAGTGCTGTATCTGCAATTTCTTCTGTCTGGGTCATTCTTCCTTTTAACGGAATACTTTTATTGATTTTTTTCAAAACAACTTCTCCATCCGGTAATGTTTTAATCCAGTCTTCATATGCTGGAGTATAACTTTCGGCAATAATAATGGCGTTGGAACGAATTTCATATTGAATTAAATCAACTGCCCATTCTCTGGTCAATCCTAAAACTCCACCTTTAGCAGCAGCATAACCTGAAGTTCCTCCTTGCCCGGTCAAAGCAACTTTAGAACCAATATTCAGGATATTTCCTTTTGATTTTTTTAGATAAGGAAGTGCGTATTTCACTAAAAGAAAATAACTTACTACATTTAGTTTCAAAGAATTCATGAATTCCTCGTATGTCGAATCTAAACCAGCACCGTCATTTACACCAACATTGTTAATTACAGCATCGATTCTTCCGTATTTTGTAACTATAGTTTTAACAGCGTTTTCGATTTCAACAGGATCGGTAACATCTGTTTGTACAAACAAAGCATCTATTCCTTTCTTTTGAAGAGCTTGAGCATAACCAAAACCTCTGCTATTTCTGTCTACTAATACCGGAATTGCACCTTCATCAGCCAATCGGTTAATAATAGTTTCTCCAATACTGCCTTGTTTTCCTGCCGAACCCGACACGACAACAATTTTATCTTTTAAATTTAAATCCATTTTTGTGGTTATTAAGGTGTCTAGTGAAACCCGACAGTCCCGAAACCTCGGGATAAAAAATCTGTCGGATATCCTGTAGATAATACTTTATTCTATCTCAATCAACGCTTTAATTACATTATTTTTTGGATCAATTAATTGTCCAAAATCAGTAATCATTTCTGAGAAACTTGTTCTGTGTGTAATGTATTTTTTCGGATCAATCTTTCCGTTTTTAAGACATTCCATTACATATTCAAAATCTTCAATGGTGGCATTTCTGCTACTCATTAAAGTGGATTCTCTTTTATGGAAATCAGGATGACTGAAACTCAATTCACCTTTTTGAAGTCCAACCAAAACAAATCGGCCACCATGAGAAATGTAGTTAAAAGCGCTGTTCATCACTTTTTGGTTTCCGGTTGCATCAATCACAACATTAGCCATATCGCCATTTGTAATTTCTGCTAATTTTTGAGCCACATCATCGTGTAATGGATTTATAGTTTCATCAGCATTTAGTTCGTCTTTACAAAAACCTAATCTATATTCGTTGATATCCATCACGATTACTTTAGCCCCGGCAATTTTAGCAAACTGGATCAATCCGATACCAATTGGACCAGCACCCATTACTAAAACGGCATCAGTAGGTTTGACTGCTGCTCTTCGTACTCCGTGCGCTGCAATCGCTAATGGTTCAACTAATGCTAATTGATCATAATCCAAGCCTTGACCGTGAAGTAAATATTGCTCCGGAATGGTTACATATTCTGCCATACCACCATCAATATGAACTCCAAAAACTTTAATATTAACACAACAATTGGTTAGTCCGTTTCTGCAGGCAACACATTTTCCACAATTAAAGTATGGAATAAAAGTTACTTTATCGCCCGGTTCAAAACCTTTTGCATTTCCTTTTATATATTCTGCAGCAAGTTCATGGCCTAGAATTCTTGGGTATTCGAAATAAGGTTGTGTCCCTCCAAAAGCATGAATATCGGTACCACAAATTCCAATTCTTTTAATCTTCAATAAAACTTCACCTTCTTTTGGTTCCGGAATTGTCTTCTCTCTTAGAATAAACTCTTGCGGTTTTTCGCATACTATAAATTTCATAGAATTTTCTTTTAAATTATTTCAAAATAAATAAATGTAAAAAACACAATTACAAAAATATATTTTAATATTAATATTTTTAGATATATTTCTGTGGAATTTTCCCAAAATGGCTAGACTTAATACATTATCACACTTTTCGTGAAATTTGTCGAAAAAAGCTAACTTCAGGATGCTTCAAAATAGCACAAGCAAATCTTTTTTGACTCAATCTGATTTCTGATTTTAGAAAATCAGATTACTCATGCTACTTAAAACGCGTTTATCTAATCAAAAAATCCTTTAATAATTCCACGTTTGGATTCTTTAATAAAATTTAGAATAACATCGCGCTCTATTGTTCGTTCAAAATTTTGTTCAATTAAATTTAAAGCACTTGTGGTATTTCTTTTTTCCAGAAAAATGACTCGGTAAATATCTTTTATCTCGTTAATCTTATCAACTTCAAAACCTCTCCTTTTTAGTCCAACTACATTTAAACCACAATAAGACAAAGGTTCCCGCGAGACTAAAACGTAAGGAGGAATATCTTTTACAATCCGGTTCATTCCACTAATCATAGAATGTTCTCCAATAATCGAAAACTGATGAATAGCAGTCAGGCCACTAATATTAGCCCAATCTCTCACCAGAACTTCACCAGCCATTCCAACATTAAATCCAATAATACAGTTATTCCCGATAAAACAATCATGTCCAATATGAGCGTTTGACATCAATAAATTATTGTTGCCAATAGTAGTTTTCCCTTTAGATGACGTTCCTTTGTTAACCGTTACAAACTCCCGAATAATGTTATCGTTTCCAATTTCCAATAAAGTATTCTCACCTCTGTATTTTAGATCTTGCGGAATACCTCCTAGTATAGCTCCAGAATGTATTTGGCAATTTTCACCAATCCTTGTTCCATTAAGAATAGAAACATTATTTCCTATCCGGCAATTATCACCAATAACTACATTATCTTCAATTGTACTAAAATTACCAATATGAACATTATTGCCAATTATAGCTTTTTTTCCTATTACTTTATTTCTTTTCAATTATCATTTATTTAAAAGCAAATGTGGCTAAAAAGCAAATGATTTTTATTGATCTAAAGTCAATTAATTGATGCGCGAATTCTACTTAAAGTTTCCTGACTTACACCAATTAATGAGGCAATATGTTTTATTTTACTTTTTAAAATCATCTGTGGAAACGATTCTACAAGATAAGTATATTTCTCCTGTGCACTCATTTGCCCAAATAGATGATGAAATTCATTAATCTTAGAGAGATAAAGTCTAAGCTGTTTAATATGAAACTTTAAGAATAACGGATATTCTAAGAGAATTAATTCATCCGAATGGGATAAAGAATATAAAATAGTCTCTTCGCAAGCTTGGAAGCTTTCAAATGAAGGTTTCTGCTCAAAAAAACTACTTAATGATGTTACGAATTGATTATCGGTATAGATCCATTTTGTAACATCAGTTCCTTCTTCAAGGCAAAATCGTCGAATAGCGCCAGATTCAATAAAATATACTTTCCTGCATATTTTACCTTCCTTAACAATGAATTCACCTTTTTTAAACTTTTCTACAACAAAATATTTCTCTATTGCTTTTTTTGTTTCTGGATCCAGTTCTTGAAAGCTGTTAATAACTATAATTAATTCAATCATATCTAAACAAGTTTCCAGCTAATTTACCACTATAATTAAGAATGTATTTTAAAATTATCAAACAAGATGATAATTCTGCTCAATTAATTTAATCCTTTACAAGAAAAAAGTTTAAAATAATTTCGAAATAAAAAAATAATGAAGTAGATATTAATTTGCGCGTTTCCCTCCGGGTCAGGCTGTCCGCTATATCTTTTGTATAGGTATTTTGATTTAGAAAGAAGTTTAAGATATCGCAATATCATGCCGCTGCCATCCCTAACGCGGTTTCGGGTAAACGAGAACTACCGTTTTCAGAAGAATTAAGTAAGAGGATACACCAGTTCGCCACAAAAAAACCTTTGCGAACTTAAACAGGTATGTTGTACACACCGATAATAAAAACCTTTGCTTTGTTTGCGGTAAAAACATAAAGTATTGTAAAACAAAAAACCCCGTTTCGTTAGAAACAGGGTTTTAAAAAGAAAGGCGACGACATACTCTCCCACATAACTGCAGTACCATCTGCGCAGGCGGGCTTAACTACTCTGTTCGGGATGGGAAGAGGTGAGCCCCGCCGCAATAACCACCTTAAGGTCGTTTTGCAATGGGTATTCCGATTTATCGGAACAACATTACACAATATCTTAACATACTGAGATAAAGAAAAAAGTATTGATTTAGAAAGTTTCTTCTCCCGACCGGAGTCGGGAGAAAAGGGTGTACATAAGCTTACGGATTATTAGTACTACTCGACTATGACATTACTGCCTTTACATCTATAGCCTATCAACGTGGTCATCTTCCACGATCCTTAAAAGAAATCTCATCTTGTGGTGGGTTTCGCGCTTATATGCTTTCAGCGCTTATCCCTTCCAAACGTAGCTACTCTGCGGTGCCCCTGGCGGGACAACAGATACACTAGAGGTTTGTCCAATTCGGTCCTCTCGTACTAGAATCAGATCCACTCAAATTTCTAACGCCCACAGTAGATAGAGACCGAACTGTCTCACGACGTTCTGAACCCAGCTCGCGTGCCACTTTAATGGGCGAACAGCCCAACCCTTGGGACCTTCTCCAGCCCCAGGATGTGACGAGCCGACATCGAGGTGCCAAACCCCCCCGTCGATATGAGCTCTTGGGGGAGATCAGCCTGTTATCCCCGGCGTACCTTTTATCCTTTGAGCGATGGCCCTTCCATGCGGAACCACCGGATCACTATGCTCTACTTTCGTACCTGATCGACCTGTATGTCTCTCAGTCAAGCTCCCTTATGCCATTGCACTCTACGCACGGTTACCAAGCGTACTGAGGGAACCTTTAGAAGCCTCCGTTACTCTTTTGGAGGCGACCACCCCAGTCAAACTACCCACCAAGCAATGTCCCCCACAATATGGGGTTAGGCCTCAGATAAACAAAGGGTTGTATTTCAACAATGACTCCACAACGCCTGGCGACGCCACTTCACAGTCTCCAACCTATCCTACACATCATTTATCCAAGGTCAATACTAAGCTATAGTAAAGGTGCACAGGGTCTTTTCGTCCCACTGCGGGTAAACGGCATCTTCACCGTTACTACAATTTCACCGAGCTCATGGCTGAGACAGTGTCCAGATCGTTACACCATTCGTGCAGGTCGGAACTTACCCGACAAGGAATTTCGCTACCTTAGGACCGTTATAGTTACGGCCGCCGTTTACTGGGGCTTCAATTCAATGCTTCTCCGAAGATAACATCTCCTCTTAACCTTCCAGCACCGGGCAGGTGTCAGGCCCTATACTTCATCTTACGATTTTGCAGAGCCCTGTGTTTTTGATAAACAGTCGCCTGGACCTCTTCACTGCGGCCCTGTATTGCTACAGGGCGACCCTTCTCCCGAAGTTACGGGTCTATTTTGCCTAATTCCTTAGCCATGAATCTCTCGAGCACCTTAGGATTCTCTCCTCAACTACCTGTGTCGGTTTACGGTACTGGTACTAATTACCTGAAGTTTAGAGGTTTTTCTTGGAAGCCCTTAGGCGCACTATCTCTTTGTCCGAAGACTCCGAGTACTATCGTATTTCCCCAAGCCGCGTGGATTTGCCTGCGCAGCTTATAGGTAGGTACTTCAACGAACTATTCCGTCAGTTCGCGGCGCTTTCATCACTCCGTCACCCCATCACAGTAATTAGTAGTACGGGAATATTAACCCGTTAGCCATCGACTGTCCCTTTCGGGTTCGCCTTAGGACCAGACTAACCCACAGCTGATTAGCATAGCTGTGGAAACCTTAGTTTTTCGGTGTGCGGGTTTCTCGCCCGCATTATCGTTACTTATGCCTACATTTTCTTTTCCAGCCAGTCCAGCATACCTTACGATACACCTTCAACCCTGCTGGAATGCTCCCCTACCACTTACAGTAAACTGTAAATCCATAGCTTCGGTAATACGCTTATGCCCGATTATTATCCATGCTCGTCCGCTCGACTAGTGAGCTGTTACGCACTCTTTAAATGAATGGCTGCTTCCAAGCCAACATCCTAGCTGTCTGGGCAGACAAACCTCGTTCTTTCAACTTAGCGTATATTTGGGGACCTTAGCTGATGGTCTGGGTTCTTTCCCTCTCGGACTTGGACCTTAGCACCCAAGCCCTCACTGCTGAGAAACATTATATAGCATTCGGAGTTTGTCAGGAATTGGTAGGCGGTGAAGCCCCCGCATCCAATCAGTAGCTCTACCTCTATATAACTTAAATTCAGCGCTGCACCTAAATGCATTTCGGGGAGTACGAGCTATTTCCGAGTTTGATTGGCCTTTCACCCCTACCCACAGGTCATCCGAAGACTTTTCAACGTCAACCGGTTCGGACCTCCACTGTGTGTTACCACAGCTTCATCCTGCCCATGGGTAGATCACACGGTTTCGCGTCTAACACTACTGACTAAAGCGCCCTATTCAGACTCGCTTTCGCTACGGATCCGTGGCTTAACCACTTAACCTTGCCAGCAACGTTAACTCGTAGGCTCATTATGCAAAAGGCACGCCGTCACCCCACGAAAGGGCTCCGACCGCTTGTAAGCGTATGGTTTCAGGATCTATTTCACTCCGTTATTCACGGTTCTTTTCACCTTTCCCTCACGGTACTGGTTCACTATCGGTCTCTCAGGAGTATTTAGCCTTAGCGGATGGTCCCGCCAAATTCAGACAGGGTTTCACGTGCCCCGCCCTACTCAGGATACCACTATCTATTATACTCGTTACCCATACGGGGCTATCACCCTCTATGGCGTCACTTTCCAGTAACTTCCGGTTCCTTGTACATAAAATGTCGTGGTCCTACAACCCCAACAATGCCGTAACATCATTGGTTTGGGCTAATCCGCGTTCGCTCGCCACTACTTACGGAATCACTTTTGTTTTCTTCTCCTCCGCCTACTTAGATGTTTCAGTTCAGCGGGTTTGCCCACCTATCGGTGTACTATGTCTTCAACATAGTGGGTTGCCCCATTCAGGTATCTACGGATCAATTCGTGTGTGCCGATCCCCGTAGCTTTTCGCAGCTTATCACGCCTTTCATCGCCTCTGAGAGCCAAGGCATCCCCCATACGCCCTTATTTTGCTTATTGTACCAATCTTAAATTTAATTAAGACCGTTTTTTTTTGTTTTCTACTATAAATAGTAAAAAACGCTTTCTACTTTTTATTATTTTCTTATCTCAATATGTCAATGAACTTTTATTTACTATCTTCACAGTAAATCAGTGGAGAATAACGGAGTCGAACCGTTGACCTCCTGCGTGCAAGGCAGGCGCTCTAGCCAGCTGAGCTAATCCCCCATTTTTCAATCTTAGATTGTAGAATTCAGATTTTAGATTTCTTAATTCTTCTCTAATTTCTTTTGGTGAATTCCAACTTCCAGAATTTCCTTTTTTTAAGTTAAATAGTAGTCCCGGGCAGACTCGAACTGCCGACCCCTACATTATCAGTGTAGTACTCTAACCAGCTGAGCTACGAGACTCTGTTTTACTTAAAATTTATTATTTGAACTAACAGCAAGAGTAAAATAGTCTTAAAATTAAAAACCTATAAAGCTTCTTCTTTTTTCCCCATCGTGTATTAATACTAACAATTGGGGCTCTAGAAAGGAGGTGTTCCAGCCGCACCTTCCGGTACGGCTACCTTGTTACGACTTAGCCCTAGTTACCAGTTTTACCCTAGGCAGCTCCTTGCGGTCACCGACTTCAGGCACCCCCAGCTTCCATGGCTTGACGGGCGGTGTGTACAAGGCCCGGGAACGTATTCACCGGATCATGGCTGATATCCGATTACTAGCGATTCCAGCTTCACGGAGTCGAGTTGCAGACTCCGATCCGAACTGTGACCGGTTTTATAGATTCGCTCCTGGTCGCCCAGTGGCTGCTCTCTGTACCGGCCATTGTAGCACGTGTGTAGCCCAAGGCGTAAGGGCCGTGATGATTTGACGTCATCCCCACCTTCCTCACAGTTTGCACTGGCAGTCTTGTTAGAGTTCCCGACATGACTCGCTGGCAACTAACAACAGGGGTTGCGCTCGTTATAGGACTTAACCTGACACCTCACGGCACGAGCTGACGACAACCATGCAGCACCTTGTAAATTGTCTTGCGAAAGATCTGTTTCCAAACCGGTCAATCTACATTTAAGCCTTGGTAAGGTTCCTCGCGTATCATCGAATTAAACCACATGCTCCACCGCTTGTGCGGGCCCCCGTCAATTCCTTTGAGTTTCATTCTTGCGAACGTACTCCCCAGGTGGGATACTTATCACTTTCGCTTAGCCACTGAAATTGCTTCCAACAGCTAGTATCCATCGTTTACGGCGTGGACTACCAGGGTATCTAATCCTGTTCGCTACCCACGCTTTCGTCCATCAGCGTCAATCCATTAGTAGTAACCTGCCTTCGCAATTGGTATTCCATGTAATCTCTAAGCATTTCACCGCTACACTACATATTCTAGTTACTTCCTAATAATTCAAGTTTAACAGTATCAATGGCCGTTCCACCGTTGAGCGATGGGCTTTCACCACTGACTTATTAAACCGCCTACGGACCCTTTAAACCCAATGATTCCGGATAACGCTTGGATCCTCCGTATTACCGCGGCTGCTGGCACGGAGTTAGCCGATCCTTATTCTTACGATACCGTCAAGCTACTTCACGAAGTAGTGTTTCTTCTCGTATAAAAGCAGTTTACAATCCATAGGACCGTCATCCTGCACGCGGCATGGCTGGATCAGGCTTGCGCCCATTGTCCAATATTCCTCACTGCTGCCTCCCGTAGGAGTCTGGTCCGTGTCTCAGTACCAGTGTGGGGGATCTCCCTCTCAGGACCCCTACCCATCGTAGCCTTGGTAAGCCGTTACCTTACCAACTAGCTAATGGGACGCATGCTCATCTTTTACCGTTGTGACTTTAATTACAAAATGATGCCATTTCGTAATACTATGAGGTATTAATCCAAATTTCTCTGGGCTATCCCTCTGTAAAAGGTAGATTGCATACGCGTTACGCACCCGTGCGCCGGTCTCTAATTCCGAAGAACTATACCCCTCGACTTGCATGTGTTAAGCCTGCCGCTAGCGTTCATCCTGAGCCAGGATCAAACTCTTCATCGTATATTGTTTGTTCTAATAAATCAGAACTAATTATTATTCGAATCAGTCTCTATCGGTTCTTTTATAAATCTCTCGATTATCTTACTCTTTATTCTTTTGCTCTAACATCTCTGTTAAAGCGGCTGTCAATTCAATATGTCTACGAACGTGTTTCAATTTTGTTGCTTTGATTTGTTTCTCAAAGCGGGTGCAAAAGTAGAAAACTTATTTCTAACTGGCAAATGTTTTTTGAAGTTTTTTTTGAAAAATTTTCATTTCAATTTCCTCTTCTTATTTACCAATCTATCAATGAACTTTCCGTGTTTTGCGGGGTGCAAATGTAACATCCTTTTTCAAATCTCACAAGCTTTTTGGAATCTTTTTTTGAAAATATTTTTTCAGTATTAATTCGTATGCTTGTCAGTATTTCAGTGAACGTCTGTCGTTGTTGCGGGTGCAAAAGTAGCACCTTTATTGAGTTCCGCAAGCTTTTAATCGAACTATTTTTGATCTTTTTTAAAACTTTTTCTTAACACTCTGATAACTCAAAACTTAGCTTTTTAACTTTTTTATAATTTATAAGAATATTCCGTAGTACTTGTATTTCTCTCAATTCTTTTATTTCAGAATATGCCATTTTTATGGACTTCACACACTAATACATTCTTTCATGAGAACTTTACAACATATTGTATTACCACCTTTTTTGCCTTTTTCCGCCTTTGCCACCAAGACACCAAGGCACAAAGTCTCTTTTTTCTATTTTCTTCTTACTATTATATATAAGTAGCACTTCTTTTGAAAACAACTCCCCTAGCCCCGATAGTAGCGAAAATCCTTTTGTGGTGGGGTTCACCACAAAAGATTGCAGCGGATAGCGGAAAACAGCTCCTGATTAAAATAATAATTCTTCCCTAAAGAATCCTTCTTATATATAATAGTAGAAATCAATACTCATTAAACACATAAAAAAAGACAAACCCGACAGGCTCTAAGAACTTGTCGGGCTTGGAATCGTTATGTTTTAAATATTAATCGAACCGAATGGCTTTTACCGGCGAGATTCTCGTTATGATATAGGACGGAATTAATAATACCAGGAAACAAATTGTAACGGTTAGTAAATTCAGCAATATTATATAGCCCCAGTTTATATATACCGGTGCTACGTTGACATAATAGTTTTCGGGATTTAAATGGATCACTCCGAACTGCTGCTGAATTAGCAATAGAGAGATACCAACTAAATTCCCCCAGAAGAGTCCTCTTATAATAAGGTAAAATGCATTGTACAAAAATATTTTACGAACTGTCCAGTTATTTGCTCCCAGTGCTTTTAGAATTCCAATCATTTGAGTCCGCTCTAGAATAAGGACCAATAATGCCACTACCATATTAATTGTAGCTACTAGTATCATAACAGCAAGAATAACTATTATATTGAAATCGAAAAGCTGAAGCCAGTCAAAAATGTAACTGTATTTTTCGATTATTGTTTTTGTATCCAGCGTCGATGAAGTTTGCTCGTAAACTTCATCTCCTGTTTCTTTAATTTTGGTAAAGTCTTTCACAAAAACCTCAAAAGCACCGACCTGATCTGGAGCCCATTTATTAATTCTTTGAATGTGGCGAATATCTCCTATAATATAAGTTGCATCGAAATTTTGAAAACCTGAATTAAAAATTCCACTAATTTTAAATCGGCGGCTATTTGGCATTTTGCCTTGCTCTTCTTTTATAAAGAAAGTATTGAATTGATCTCCTACTTTTAAATTTAGACGATCAGCAAGAAATCTCGAAATTATAACCTCTTCATTTAGCTCCTGGGTAAAATCAGGCAATTTGCCCTCTACTAAATATTCTTTTATATTATTCCAATCATAATCGGCACCAACTCCTTTGAAAATAATTCCTTCGAAAGCATTTTCAGTTCGAATGATTCCCGCCTTAGTTGCTATTGCCTGAATATGTTTCACTTCAGGAACTGATTTGAAATTGGGATAAAAATCTTGTTTTTTAGAAATAGGAACCAAAGTTACTTCAGAATTATTATTGTCGTAATTCGAAATAATAACCTGCCCATTGAAAGCAGAAACTTTGTCGCGTATTTTTTGCTGCAAACCAATTCCGGTTGCTACTGAAACTAACATCATAATAATACCAATGGCAATAGCCGAAATGGCAATTTTTATAATTGGTGCCGAAATACTGCTTTTATAATCTTTGGCAGTAATAAGTCTCTTTGCTATAAAATATTCTAGATTCAATTTTTATATTATCTGATTAGTAGTTTAGTCCTTTATTTGGAATTCATCTGCCTTCAAAAATACATTTTAAAAAACAAAAAAGAATTGTTACGAAAAACAATTACAAAACATTTAAGTTCTAAAGTGGTAATTTCTTTTTCATTTCTTCTACTATATTATATGCTGCCGGACAAATGGCAACATTTTTCAAAGTAAGATCTGCAATCTGATGAAACTTTTTACGATCTGTGTGCGGAAATTCCCTGCAGGCTTTTGGACGCACATCGTAAATCATACAATAGTTTTCACTATCCAAAAAAGTACAAGGGACACTTTTGAGAACATAATCTTTGTCCTCATCAATGCGAAGATACTGATCAATAAACTGCTGTGGCTTTTGTCTGAAAGATTTTGAAATTCTTTCAATATCGGCCAAAGTAAACAACGGCCCGGTTGTTTTACAACAATTGGCACATTGCAGGCAATCCGTTTTTTTAAATTCGGCATCATGTAAGTCCTGCATGACGTAATCTAAATTCTTCGGCTGCTTCTTTTTCAGCTTATCAAAATACTTTTTGTTTTCGATATGCTTATCTTTGGCTAACTTATTTAAGTTATTTAAAATTTGTTTCAAGTTTAAAATTTAAAGTTGATTTGCAAAATTAAACAACTTTGAACTTGAAACCTTAAACTTTGAACTAAATTACCATGAAAGATCTTTTTGGAAAAGCGATGTACGATTTTCAGACCAATAATTCGCCTGAAGATATAATAACGGAAACTTCTATTTCTGAAGAAGATGAAATGAGTGTCGATTACTTATTTCGTTCTTATAATGAAATGCCTAAACTGGAACAAAAAGCACTTCAATTAGTCACAGGAAAAACACTTGATGTAGGTTGCGGAGCCGGAAGCCATAGTTTATCATTACAAAATGATCGTAATTTAGAGGTAACTTCAATTGATATTTCGGAGAAAGCAATAGCAACCTGCAAACTTCGCGGTGTTAAAAATGCAAAAGTTCAGAATATATTAGATTTTGAAGGAGAGAAATTCGACACCATTATATTATTAATGAATGGAGTCGGTATTTTTGGAAAATTAGATAACTGCAATAAATATTTATCAAAATTGAAATCGCTTTTGAACCCTGGTGGTCAAATTTTATTAGACAGCTCTGATATTATCTATATGTTTGACGAAGATGAAGACGGAGGAAAATGGATTCCGTCTAATAATGATTACTACGGTGAATTAGTATTTAATATTTCGTACAAAGGAGAAAAAGAAGAACCTTTTGATTGGTTATATCTTGATTATAACACTTTACAAAACGCAGCTATTGCGAATGGACTAAAATGCGAACTTATTTTAGAAGGTGAGCATTACGATTATTTAGCCAGACTTTCAATATAAAAAACATCACTCGACTATTATGGAAGAATTAGATTTAGAGAAATTAAAATTTCCGATTGGGAAATTTGAAGCACCAAGAGCTTTTACACCTGAATATATTTCAGATAGAATTGCTGAAATCGAATCATTTCCTGAAAGCCTAAGAAAAGAAACGCTTCATTTGAATGATGAACAATTAGACACACCGTATCGTCCCGGCGGATGGACGGTTCGTCAGTTAATACATCACTGCGCAGAAAGTCATATGAATTGTTTTATTCGAATTAAATGGGCTTTGACCGAAAATAATCCTGTAATAAAAGCCTATGATGAAACTTTATGGTCTGAATTACCCGATAATTTAAAGATGCCGATTCAACCAACATTAAATTTACTGGAGGGACTACATTACCGTTTAGGTTTTATAATGAAAAATTTATCAGAAACTGATTTAGGAAAATCATTTATCCATCCGGAAAATAATTCTGAATATCAAATTAAACAAATTATCGGAACCTATGCCTGGCATGGAAATCATCATTTAGCACACATTACCACTTTAAAAAAATATAAAAACTGGGACTAAACAAAATTGTTTCTTTTTTACACAGGTATACAAAACAAAAAATCTCTTCAGCTGAAGAGATTTTTTTATTCTATTTAAGGAATATTCAAATATTTATGCGTCTGAAGTGAAACTCTCCATTTTGGATTGTTCATTACATAATCAACAATTAGCGGCGTCATTTCTTCTTTTTTACTCCATTCCGGCTGAAGGAATAGAATAGCATTATCGTTTACCAATTCTGCCTGCTCTTCTGCGAAGATAAAATCATGTTTATTATAAATAATTACTTTTAACTCGTGTGCATTATCATATACGGTTTGAGTAGGTAACTTATTCTTTTTAGGCGAAAGACAAATCCAATCCCAGGTTCCTGAAAGCGGGTAAGCACCTGAAGTTTCTATATGAACTTTTAAATTTTTATCTTTTAATTGCTGTGTCAACAAACTCATGTCCCAGGTTAAAGGCTCTCCACCAGTAATTACGACGGTATCTGCATAACTTGAAGCATTCTTTACAATTAAATCAACACTTGTTGGCGGATGCAATTCTGCATTCCAACTTTCCTTCACATCGCACCAGTGACAACCCACATCGCAACCTCCAATTCTAATAAAATATGCAGCAGTGCCTGTATGAAAACCTTCTCCCTGAATGGTATAAAACTCTTCCATCAAAGGCAACATCGCTCCTTTATTAACTTCTAATTGTATTTCTTTTGATAACATTATTTTATTTTAAAGTGCAAAGATAGTCAATTAAATACGGAACAAAAAAAACCGACAGTTCAAAGGAACTATCGGTTTTATATTTAGTCAAATAACTTTTCTTATTTTAAAGCTTTCACAGATTGAGTAGCATAAGCGTTAGTTGGATCTAAAACTAAACTTTTATTGAAATTCTCAATAGCTTTTGCTTTGTCAGTGTTAGCATAAGCAGCACCAATTGAATTGTACGATTCTACAATTTTTTTAACTGTAGCAGGTTTTGCTAATTCTTCAGCACCTTTTGCAGTTATTTTATTGATATACTCTTGGTAGTTTTTGATAATTAAATCATCTTTCTCCAATAAGTTGTTGATTCTACCTTTGTATAAGTAAGCCTCATCATAAGTAGGAGAAGCAACCAACACTCTGTCAAAAGCAGCATCAGCCTTAGCTAAAGCAGCAGCATCCATCGCAGTTTTTTCTTTATTTGCATTTGCATAGTAAAGAGAAATACCATAGTATACATTATCATTTAGATAATTTTTTTGCTCTGTATTGCTAGTACTCAATTCATAAATCGCAGCAGCTTGGTTGTATTGTTTTTTACCAAACAATTCTTTTCCAAAATCTCCAAGATCTTCTACAGCTAATGGCTCTACTGCAACAGCTTTTTTGATTTCAGCCAAACCAGCTTCAAAAGCAGCAGGATCAACTACACCAGCAGCATCAGTTCCTTTTTTAATTTTAGCAAATCCTAAGTATAAATTATCTTTTGCGATAACTTTGTTAGAAGGCACTTTCATGTAATCCTCTAATGATTTAATAGCAATATCATAATTACCATTTTCGTAAGCAGAGTATCCTAAATATCTATAAATTCTAGGATTAACTTTATCTAACTCAATCATTTTATTAGCTTCTTTTTCAAGAGCTTTATAATCTTCAACTAAGATCAAGAAATCTGCGTGACGCATTCTAGAGTTCATAGAATAATCTGTTAAACTCAAGTATTTCTCGTAGTTTTGAATTGCTTTCTGATAATTCACCTGTCTTGTAGAAGGTTTGTTTCTTGCCCATTTGTAATACGTTTCAGCAAGCTCTCTGTAAACCGGTCCGTAATTAGCATCAATAGCTATAACTTCATTGAAAGATTTAATTGCTTCATCGTAAGATTTAGCACCTTTTAACAAAACACCTAATTGCATTTTTGCTCTTAAAAGCGTTGGATCAGCAGTAAATGCATCACGATACGCTTTGTAAGCATCATTTTGATTATTTGCTCCATAATAAGCATCCCCAATTGCCAAAAGTGCAGTTGCGTTTTGAGGCTCTAATAATAAAGCTTTCTTTAAACTTGCAATAGCATTTGTATAATCAGGATTTGTAGAATTCATATAAGCTCTACCAATGTAAATAAATTCATTTACATCTTTACGCTTCATATCTTTTGTAGCTAAACCAAAATTTGCCTGAGCCGAAGCTGCATTTTTTGCGTCAAGATCTAATTGACCTAAACCAATATAATTTAAGTTTTTGTGGTCTGCCGCTTCTATTCCATTTAAGTAATAAATTTTAGCAGAATCAACAATTGCCTGATTTAAGTATACATTACCTAAAACAAAATTAGCTTCTCCATCTGATGGTTTTGCTTTGATGATTGATTTCAGCAAAGATTTAGCTTTTTCAAATTGTTCAGCATCAATTGCCTTCTTGGCCTGGTTTATATCTTGCGCTTTTGCAACAGAAGCTGAAGCAACTAAGGCAAGACTAAAAATTTTAAATTTATTCATCTTTATTGTAATTAATTTATTCTTTATCGTTAATAATCTGATTTCTAATTTTCAGCTTTCTAGTTGGAGTTCTGACAGGCATTAATCCAGACTTTAATACAATTCTTTGACCAATGTCACCTGCAATGAATGAAGCAAACCCCATTCCTAATCCAGAATAACCCTGACAATTTATTATAAACAAATCGCGTGCCAAAGGATATTCTTTTAATGCAATGTCTGTTTGACTTGGATCATAATACTTATCACCTTTTAAACCTTTTACACTTAATATGTTGATTTTTTTAATTGTTTCAATCATATTTGGCGATGGTTGGGACAACCAATTAACACCAACTATTCCAATCATTCCATCATTCTCTGAAACAAACTTAATCACTTCTTCGTTGGTTTTAAAAGAAAAAACACCACTAGACGGAATCTCTTTTACTTTTGCCAATTCTTTCATGTAGCGAACTGTGCTTGAGTTTGGATTATCGAAAACAAGCCCCTTAATTTTCCCATCCGGTTTGCCTTGCATTAAATCCAGTACAGTTTTCAACGCAATTAATGTATCATTATTGCTCTTATTCGAAATTAAAGCAATTGCATCAGTTGCAAATGGCGTAACCCGTGGCTTGATCTTACTTTTTTCGAATTTTTGCAATTCTTCCTTAGTCAAATTTCTGGTCGTAACCACAACTTCAGTCTTTTGATTTAATAAATCATTTATGACCTCTGCTTCAGATTTTGGCTTAACTGTAATTTTTGCATCATAGTAAGTTCCTTCAAAAACAGCAACCTGATCATCTACAATTGGTTTAACTGTTTCATCAACTGTAATGGCAATAGATCCTTTTAGAATTGTTTCTTTATCTGATTCATTCTTGCTTTTTTGGTTGCACATGGCAAACAAAAAAACAAAAACTACCAAACCGAAAACTCTACTATATTTTAACATATTTACTCTGCGTTTGAATTAATTAATCTTAGAAAACGGATTGCTGAATAAACGATCAACAAACCACCAAAAGCATATCTGTACTTAGGTTCCATATCTAATGGCAATTTCTTCCAGAACATAATCATTAAACCCAGCACAAGATATATTAAAAAAAACAGTATTCCTAAAACAAGAAGAAATCGCTCTTTGAGCGATTTCTTCTGCATATTATTAAGTATATCCTTCAACATTATTCTGCAGATTGAATAGTAATAGGAAGAGAGTAAAGTACTCTAACTTTTTTACCATTTTGCTCGCCAGGAGTCCATTTTGGACATTTTTTAAGAACACGAATTGCTTCTGCTCCTGTACCGTAACCGATATCCCTTAAAACTTTAATGTCGGTTAATGAACCGTCTTTTTCAACTACAAACGTAACGTAAACTTTACCTTTTAGACCTTCTTCTTCCGGAGTTTTGTAATTGTTTCCTACGAATTTGTAGAATTTCTCAATTCCTCCAGGGAAATCTGGTTTTACTTCGATACCAGCTGTATTATATACTTGGTTATCTTCTTCTACTACCGCAGCAGTTCCAGTACCTACTGGCTCATCAACAGTTAAAACTGCATCCGGGTCTCCTTTAATAGTTTCAGAACCTACCTTTTTATCTTTAAGTTCCTCAATTTTTGGAGGATCTTCTGTAACCTCTTCTGCCTTCGCAACCACAGGTTTTGTAAACTTCACCTGATCCACTTTTGGTGGTGGTGGCGGTGGTGGTGGTTGATTAGGTTTTACTTCCTCTTTTTTAGGAGGTAGTTTTACTGTAGCGATCTTAACATTGTTATCTACTTCTTCTTCACCAGAATCCGGTAAAAAACTAGCAATAAGAGGAGCTGCTACAGCAAAGCTAAAAATGATCGAACCTATAATAAGCGCCTTAACCGTAGTCTTGCCGTTCGATTTTCTCAACTCATATGCACCATATATCTTATTACGCCCTTCGAATACGATATCAAGCCACTGATTTTTTATAATATCTAATTTCATTTTTCTTGATTATTAGGATGTTAAAACAAGATAACTCTTATTTTTTATCTATCAATTTATTTTCCTCTGGTGTAAACTCAGGAACAATTGCATAAGTTTCTACTCCAGTAATAGCCATTTCATCCAAGATATCAACTAAATTTCGGTAATTCGATTTTTTAGTTGGCTTAATGATAACGATGATTCCATTTTTAGGTTTCCCTAAAGCTGCAGAATATTCTAAAACTGATTTTTTTCTTTTAAGCAGTTCTCTACGAATACCATCTTTACCATATGGTAGATCTTTAGGCCCAGCAATAGGTGAAGCTAACAATCCCATATAATAGGTCAATTTGTTGTTTTCCCCTAATATTACAGTCATCGTACGATTTTCATCTACTTTAGTATCTACTGTTTTCGTCGAATCCGGATCTTTATCTGGCAGTGACAAATCCATCGATTGAGGTTTTGACAACGATGTGGTTAACATAAAGAATGTGATCAATAAGAATGCCAAATCCACCATCGCCGTTAAATCGACTTTCGAATTTTGCTTTTTACTTCTTACTTTTCCACCTTTTCCGCCACCACCGTCGCCGGTATTTAATTCAGCCATTTTAGTGTATCTTTTTTAATTAAAAGTCTTTTCCTCTCGTACCTGTAACTAAGTTAAAGGAATTGATTTTCTGATCTTGTAAAATATCCATGATCTTTTTGATTTGTGGATACTGTTCTTTAGCATCTCCTTTAATTGCAATCTGCAATTCTTTATCATCAAGGTCAATAGCAGCTCTTCTTGAAACTAAAAGCCACTCTTTTAATTGATTGTCTAAAGAATCGATTGGAATTCCAGGTTGATCTGCTTTCACTCTATCAGCTGCTTTCATAGCAATGATTTGTTTTAAATTTGCAACAGGTACACCGAAGTCATCCATTAAAGCAAATTTAGTTTTATCATCTTCTGTAAAAGTCACGCCGAATTTTGCTCCCATTCCTTCAAGAGTTCTTTTACGAATCTCTCTCCCTTTTAGGTCAAAAAACACTTTGCTTTTCCCGTCAGCACCTTTTCCTACTGTAATAATTGCCAAATCAGTATCAGGCAATTTAAATTCAGCAACAGAAGCAGGCATATCTACAGGAAGTGCTTCAGGCACCTTAGCAGTAGCGGTCAAAATAAAGAACGTAAGCAAAAGGAACGCAACATCACACATGGCAGTCATATCTGTCGATGTTGACTTTTTTTTCATTTTTATTTTAGCCATTCTCTTTTATTTTTATTTTGATATAATTAATTATAATCAAAAATTAATTATTGTTTCAAACTTCCTCTGAATCTTCTGTAAGTATTCACGATTGTAGTACCAGCCTCATCGATAGAGTAAGTTAAATCATCAATCTTAGCAGTAAAGAAGTTGTAAGAAACGATAGCTAAGATAGAAGTAGAGATACCTGTTGCAGTGTTGATAAGTGCCTCAGAAATACCTGTTGCAAGAGCAGCCTGGTCTGGAGTTCCAGCAGAAGCTAACGCACCAAACGCTTTAATCATACCTGATACAGTTCCTAATAATCCTCCTAAAGTTCCTAATGATACTAAAGTAGAGATAATAGTCATATTTTTTTCTAACATAGGCATTTCTAATGAAGTTGCCTCTTCGATTTCTTTGTGGATTACTTCTGAAGCCTCTTCACTGTTGAAACCTTCTTTTTTAACATCTTGATATTTAATCAAAGCAGATTTAATTGCATTTGCAACTGAACCTTGTTGTTTGTCACATGAAGCAATAGCAGCCTCGATGTTTCCTTCTTTGATACTAGCTTGTACATTTTTCATAAATGTATCTAAGTTTGCTTTTCCAGCAGCTTTTCCGATAACGATAAATCTTTCAATTGAAAAAACAACAACCATTAAAAACATACCTAATAATACTGGTACAATAAATCCTCCTTTATATACTTGTCCTAATGTATTGATCGGATGACCTGTTTCTGGATTTCCACCTTCAAAGTTCGCAGAATCTCCCATGATTACTTTCCAAATAAACACCCCAACTAAAATACACGCAACAATAATGATTCCAGTAATCATTCCTCCTCCATTTGAAGTGCTTTCTTTTTTAACTTTAACGTTTGCCATTTTTTTTAATTTTAATAGTTTTAAATAATTTTTATTTTTTAGTTATATTTAACTTGTAGAGGAGCAAATTTATACGTTTAGTTTAAATAAAAAAACTTTTTTTAATTTTATTGAAGGAAATTTAACGTCAATTTAAAAAATATCTCATTAAATTGCCCAACCTGTTTTTGTGATAAAACAAAAAACAGAACGATTTATGGGAAAATTACAACGTTTTAGTAAATATTCAAAGATTCCGTTGATATCTTCTTAAAAAGTTGCGAAATTTTTTTTTATTGTATTTTTAATTCGAAAAAGCTTTTTCCTACTAAAAAAAATAATGACAAATTGTTAAAAAACAAAGCAATACTCTTATAATCATCTAAATTACAAATAAAAACATGAATAAAAAAGATAATTTCATTCAAGATATAAATGCAGGCTATCTTTCTAAAGGTGATAGTATCACTTTAGGAGGTGCCATGCTGGATGGAGAAGCAATTGCAGAGGCTCATGTAAAAATCCCTCTTAAAACCTTAAATCGCCACGGACTAATTGCCGGTGCAACCGGAACAGGGAAAACCAAAACAATTCAGGTTTTTTCAGAACAATTGTCCAATGCCGGAATTCCTGTTTTGATGATGGATATAAAAGGTGATTTTAGTGGAATTGCCAAAGAAGGAAAAGAGGAAGGTTTTATTACTGAGCGACATGCAAAAATAAACCTACCTTATAATATAGCTTCATTTCCTGTTGAATTAATGTCCTTGTCAAAACAAGATGGCGTTCGTCTCCGTGCAACTGTATCTGAATTTGGTCCAGTATTATTTTCCAGGATTTTGGATCTTAATGACACTCAGGCCGGTGTTGTCGCTGTAATATTTAAATATTGCGATGACAACCAAATGCCTTTATTAGATTTAAAAGACATTAAAAAAGTCATCAATTATATTACAGAAGAAGGTAAAGACGAAATTGCCGAGAGTTATGGTAAAATCTCAACGGCTACAACCGGAACGATTTTAAGAAAAATCATCGAGTTAGAACAACAAGGAGCCGATTTGTTTTTTGGAGAATTATCTTTTGAAATTGATGATTTAATGCGAATCGATGAAAATGGAAAAGGTTACGTAAACATTATCCGCTTGACGGATATCCAGGATAAACCTAAATTATTCTCGACTTTCATGTTGAGCCTATTGGCTGAAATCTACCAAAAAATGCCTGAAAAAGGAGATTCTGAACAACCTGAATTGGTAATCTTTATAGATGAAGCGCATTTAATTTTTAATGAAGCCAGTAAAGTATTATTAGAGCAAATTGAAACCATTGTAAAACTGATTCGTTCTAAAGGTATTGGTGTTTATTTTGTAACGCAAAACCCAATGGATGTACCGAGCGGTGTTTTAGCGCAGTTAGGTTTAAAAATTCAGCATGCCTTACGTGCTTTTACAGCAAACGATCGCCAGGCCATTAAAAAAACAGCCGATAACTACCCTACTTCTGCTTATTATAAAACGGAAGAACTGCTAACTAGTTTAGGAATTGGAGAAGCCTTGGTTACAGCCTTAAACGAAAAAGGAGTTCCAACCCCACTTGTTGCGACTATGATGCGCGCGCCTGAAAGCAGAATGGATATTTTAACGTCAACAGAAATCGACGAAATAAACAACAAATCGAAACTGGTTAAAAAAT
The DNA here is from genome assembly GCF_057840745.1 of Flavobacterium sp. KH_001. Classification (NCBI taxonomy): domain Bacteria; kingdom Pseudomonadati; phylum Bacteroidota; class Flavobacteriia; order Flavobacteriales; family Flavobacteriaceae; genus Flavobacterium; species Flavobacterium sp. KH_001. The sequence goes on from NZ_CM174520.1 coordinate 595,872, forward strand.
ACAACGAAGAAATGGATCGCGAAAGCGCTTACGAATTGCTGAACAAAAAAATCGAAGAGGCGACTCAGGCTGCAGCCGAACAAGAAGAACAGGCACCAACAAAATCATCTAAATCTGAACCAAGTACTGCAAGTGTTGTCGGGAAATCAGTTTTGAAAGTCGTGACAAGTGCTACCTTTATAAGAGGTGTTTTTGGTGTACTAGCCAAAATCTTCAAGAAGTAAAAAATATCTCACCATATAAGTGATATAAGTTAATCTAATGCTGTGCGCATAAATCAAAATGAACTTATATCACTTATATATGGTTAAAAAGAAAAAAATTATGCGTTTTGCAACAACTCCAAAATCTTATTTTCTACTACTGGTGTGTTCCAAATATTTTCAATATTATCTAGTTTTAAAACTTCTTCCATAATTCCGTTTTGGAAATCGCCAATCGCTAAGGCTTCTGCGTACGGGCGATCACTAAAAGTTACACGACTGTAAAGCGGAATCCATTTATCAGGATATTTATCTGAGAATGCTTTTTCGATTTTCTTTTGTAATAAGAATTTCTCATCAGCCGTTTTTGTACTCATCTCCATGAAATTGCGATAGGATAGTTCTGCAATGGCATCAGCATTTGGTTTACGTGAAATTTGATATTCAGAAAAAATCTTTTTCCAGTCATTTCCGTATTTTTCGATCATTTCATTCAAAACCGTGATATCCTCAAAACCAGCATTCATTCCTTGTCCGTAAAAAGGAACAATGGCGTGACAGGCATCTCCAATTAAAGCAATTTTATCTTCATACGTCCACGGAAAACATTTCATTGTTACCAAAGTACTGGTCGGATTTTTAAAGAAATCTTCTGCCAGCTTCGGAATCACTTCAATCGAATCCGGAAAATTTTTCTCAAAGAAATCTTCCACCATTTTTCGGTCGGTCAACGATTCAAACGAATTTTCGCCCTCAAAAGGCATAAATAAGGTACACGTAAAACTTCCGTCTAAATTAGGAAGCGCAATCAACATGTATTTACCACGAGGCCAAATATGAAACGAATTTTTATCTAATTTATGAGTAGCATCGGCATTAGCCGGAATATTCAACTCTTTATATCCCATATTCAAAAATTCCTGCGAATAATTAAACATGCTCTGGCGTTGCATTCTGTGACGAATTCTCGAAAAAGCACCATCGGCTCCAAAAACCATATCGTATTTTTTCTCTTCCCACTCCCCTCTTTCGGTTTCGCCAATATGCAAAGTCGCATCACTTAGCGTCACATCCCAGATTTTCTGATCAAATAAAAACTCCGCTCCGGCTTGTTCTGCAAGATCAATCATTTTTCGATTTAACGTTCCTCTTGAAATCGAATAAATCGATTCGCCTTCCTGTCCGTAATTCTGAAAATTGAGTTTATCGACTAAATGAATCGCACGTTTGTCCATCGGAATCGCAATTTCACGAACCGCATCGCCAACGCCAACGCCATCAAGCGCCCTCCAGCCACGATTAGACATAGCCAGATTAATAGAACGACCCGAAAAATTAATTTTGCGAATATCAGGACTACGATCATAAACATGAACGGTGTGACCTGCTTTTTTAAGATAAATTGCCAACAGCGATCCTACCAATCCAGAACCTACAACGGCAATTTTTAGTGAAGTTTGCATCAAGAAAAATCTAAATATAAGATCGTAAAAATAAGTAATAATTCTACAAGAGCTTAAAAATAAAGGAAATATTTATGATTTATATGGGCATGACCCGCCGAAAAAAGCGGGTCGGGCTATCCACTATATTCCCGATTAACAACAACGGCGGCTAAAAAGCCTTGTTTTTCTAAATCGGGAGATGTCGCTTCTATCCCTCATGCAAGACTCGATTTCATAACAAAATCCAGTTTTTATAGCTTTATTAGGAATATGAAAAGGACTACTTTCGTTAAAGAATTAATCTCGCAATCCCGATAGATATCGGGAGCAAAGGCACAAAGTTTTATTTTTAAGTTCAGTTTTTGTAAAAAAACTTAGTGTCTTTGCGTCTTTGTGGCAAAACATAAACCAATGAATAACGAACTATTACAATCAAATATTATTCTAGAAAATGAATGCGTTTTATTACTTCCATTTGAAAACGAAAGAAACATCGAACTCAAAGAAATTATTTTCGATGATGAAATCTGGAAATACATGGGAATGTATATACGAACTGAAACTGAATTCGAAAATTATATTCAAAATACCTTAAGACAAAAGGCAAACGGAATTTGCTATCCTTTTTTAATTATTGACAAAGCCACCAACAAAGTTGCCGGAAGCACTCGTTATGGATACCTAAATCACGCAAGTCAAAAATGTGAAATTGGCTGGACCTGGTACGGAAAAGCATTTCAGGGGACTGGTTTAAACAAAGCCTGTAAATATGAATTATTGAATTTTGGTTTCGAAAACATTCAATTCAAAAGAATACAATTCAGTGCTGATTTGGAAAACAAAAAATCACAAAGAGCAATTGAAAAATTGGGTGCGGTTAAAGAAGGACTATTTAGAAATAATTATGTGGATTCTGAAGGAAGAAGTAAAAATGATGTTTATTTTAGCGTAATTTTGGAAGAATGGGAAACCACTAAACGACAATATTTCACAGAATTCCTATAGAAAAACAAATTCAATTTGAAACAAAAAAAGAAATAAGTCGTCTAATAACATTAGTGATTAATCATTATTTTCAATAAACCAAAAACATGAAAAAACCATTCCTTTTATTTGCAGTTCTCTTTTTAACTTTTGCAGAACTTTCAGCTCAAACCGAAGCCACAATTCCGTATGGAAATAATAAAGAAGCCGGAAATTTTAAACAAATCAACGGTATGCAGATGTATTATGAAATTTATGGTAGCGGAAAACCATTAGTTTTACTTCATGGAAATGGAGGTTCTATTAAGGGGCACAGCAAAAAAATTGAATATTTCAAAAAGTACTTTCAGGTAATAGCTATTGACAGCAGAGGTCATGGAAAATCGGTTGATAATTCGAATAAACAATTAAATTACAATGAAATGGCAAATGATGTAAGCGTTTTATTAGATTCTCTTAAAATCAAAAACGCTAATGTTTGGGGACAAAGTGACGGTGGAATTTTGGGTTTACTTTTAGCTATTCACAATCCTGACAAAGTCTCAAAATTAGCGGCTTTTGGTGCCAATTTATATCCGGGCAAAAAAGCTGTTTACCCAGAAATCGACAAGCTAGTAATGGATACCTTAAAAGCAACAAAAGATCCGAGAACTAAAAACCTTTACACTCTATTAGCTTATCAGCCAGATATTAAAGATAAAGATTTGCAAAAAATAAAATGCCCAGTTTTAATCATGTCGGGCGACAGAGATGCCATTACATTAGAACATTCTATTGAAATCTTTAGCAATATCGAAAACTCGAACTTTTTTGTCATGCCAGGAGCAACCCATTTCGGTTCCTATGAAAAACCTGAACTTTTTAATTTAGTGGTACTAAGTTTTTTCAACGACCCTTTTAAGAAAACTTCGACTATAGATATATTTACAGGAAAAGTTAAAAGATAATTACAAGAAAGGCTGTTAATTCAGTCTTTCCCTTTTTAATCAAATGGCTTAACTTAATTTTTAACAACATCCAAATGAACCTATACTCCGAACATTATGTCAGCAAAACTTGCGAGCGGTTCGTGAATAAAATTTGGTGTCTCGACAACAGTATCGGCGAAAGCCTTATTGAAAACAAACTAGTTTTACCCAACGGCTGTTTTAATCTCGCCATTGTAAGCGGAAATGCGATAGAAGTTCATACCAGTAAAAACAAATATGTAATGAACGAAGGATTTTACTTTTGTTCGCAAATGACCAATAAAGTTTTGGTCAATATTCAACCGAAAACTAAAGTTACGATTATACAACTACACGCCTGGACACTTTCGTTTTTCCCAAAATATGATTTAAACAATTTTACCGATTCTATAATCAAAATTGATTCCGCTGAATTGCCTTTTAAAGCTCATTTAAACGGTGTTATTTCCTTTTTATTAAATACGATTAATATTTATTTCGAAGAATTAGATACTATTAATTCTTCAAAAAATACAATTGAAAAAATCTGCGAAATCATTAAACTTCACCATGAAGAAATTACAGTTTCAGAAATCGGGAAAAGTTTAAATGTTTCACAGCGATTACTTCAAATCAAATTTAAATCAGCAACCGGACTCACGATTAAAAAATACATTCAGATTCTGAAATTCAGAAAATCGGTCGATCAAATGGTGAATTCTGGTTTAGATAAATTAAAACTAACCGATGTTGCACTGTATAACCAATATTTTGATCAGTCCCATTTTATAAAGCAATTTAAAGATGTGACGAAAACAACTCCAAAAATGTTCAATTCGGATTTGTATTTTCTTTCCAAAAAAAGATAACATTTCGCATTTGTACAATTTTGTGATGAACGATTGATTTAATTTTGCAAAATCATCAATCAACAATCAATCACAAAATGAAAATCAACAAATCAATTTTCCATTTAAAAACCATTTTAATTGGAATCCTGTTCTTCCAAATCCAACTTGGATTCTCTCAGGAAGAAAAAAACTCGGAATTGTACAAAACTATTATGTCAAAAGACAGTCTTCTTTTTAATGTTGGCTTCAATACTTGCGATAGCTCACAGTTCGAAAATCTATTTACAGCCGATTTTGAATTTTACCATGATAAAGACAGCATTTCTGATAAAACTGAATTTCTTCGTAATTTTAAAAAAGGTTTGTGCGGCTCACCAACTACATATAAAGCCAGAAGATCTTTAGTCCCAAATAGCACAGAGGTTTATCCTTTATACAAAAAAGGTGTTTTATACGGTGCTATGCAAATGGGTATTCATCAATTTTATGAAAAATCAGTAGGCAAAAATGAATCATTAGCGGATGCAAAAGAACATTTTGGCAGTACCGCAAAATTTACTCATGTTTGGCTTTTACAAAATGGTGTTTGGAAACTAAGAAGATCTTTTAGTTACGATCATCAGTTAACAAGTACTGCTGGCACAAACTCATCCATTTTTGATAATGATGAAGAAATTAAAAAATGGCTAGTCCAAAATAACATTCCAACTTTAGGAATTGGAATTATCAACAACGGAAAACTTCAGGAAATAAAGATATTTGGCGAACTTAAAAAAGGAATTGCTGCGCCATACAACACCATTTGGAATGTAGCTTCGCTAACCAAGCCTGTTACTACAATCGTAGCTTTGAAATTGGTAAGCCAGGGAAAATGGAATTTAGACGAGCCTTTAGATAAATATTGGATCGATCCGGATATTGCCAGCGATCCGAATCATAAATTGCTGACTACAAGAATTGTCTTAAGTCATCAAACTGGTTTTCCGAATTGGAGATTTATGAACGAATCTAAAAAGCTAGATTTCAAATTTAAACCCGGAACCCAATACTCCTATTCAGGCGAAGGAATGGAATATTTGCGACTAGCAATAGAGAAGAAATTCCATAAAACATTAGATCAATTAGCGGATGAATTGATTTTTAAACCGCTAAAAATGAATGACACCAAATTTATTTGGAATGACATAAGCGATGTTTCCAGATATGCGGTTAACTACGACAACAAGGGGAATGCTTACGAACCCGTTAAAAACAAAACCGCAAATGCTGCTGATGATTTATTAACCACAATTCAGGATTATGGCACTTTTTTATGTAGTGTAATGAGTAGTGATGGTTTGAGCAAAAAAGTATATGAGGAAATGAACTCACACCAGGTTGCTCAAAAGAAAAAAGACAAATACTTTGGTTTGGGTTTTGAAATATATGATTTAGGAAATGATAATTATGCCATGTCACACGGTGGTGCTGACCAAGGTGTTCAAACCTTATTTTTTCTTCTTCCAAAAACAAAACAAGGCTTGATTATTTTTACAAATGTTGATGATGGCTACAAGGTTTATGAAAAACTTCTTTTGAATTATCTTGGGGAAAATGGACAAAAGCTAATTGATATTGAAACAAAATAATGAAAACTAATAAAATCAAAACTATGGAACCCATGATGAATATATTAATTCTTTTCATGCTTTTTTTAAGCAGAGAAGCAAAAGCGCAGACCAATAGTGAAGTTTTAAAAATGAACGTTTTAAAAACAGAAATTATTAAAATGGACAGTTTATTATTTGATGTTTCTTTTAATCAATGTGATGCTGCACTTTTCAAAAAAATAATTGCGGATGATATAGAATTTTACGACGATCGTTCCGGGTTAAACACCTCAAAAGGAAATGAAATAAAATCATTACTGGATAAATGTGGAAGATCTGAGAAACTGACTAGAAAACTAAACTCCTGCACCATAGATAAATTAGGCAATTTTGGAGCTGTACAAATTGGCGAACACACTTTATATGTTGATGGAAAGCCGAGTGGAACTGGAAAATTTGTTCATATTTGGGAGAGAAAAGACAAAGATTGGGTATTGAAAAGAATTGTTAGTTATGAACATAGAGCTATTAAAAAATAGCTCTTTTTTTTGTCTCATTTATTATTTTTTAAAGAAAAACAAAAAAAAGCAGATTGCTGTGAAACCAAATCGCTTTTGAATCGTCTAACAAGAATCGAACGCGAACATCATCATCCTTTTTAATTTGTACATTCGTATAACAAACTAAAATTTAGATGATTAAATAGTTTCAATCATCAATCAAAAATCAAACAACGAATCATTAATCTTAATCAATAATCATCAATGACCATGAACAAATCAATCAAACTAATTGCAGTGTGTTTTATAGCTGCACTTTCTACTTTTAGCGTTTTAGCACAAGACAAAGCAAAACAAATTGATGCACTTTTAAGCAAATACAAAGAATATGGTCAATTAAATGGATCGGCACTTGTATCTGAAAATGGAAAAGTTATTCTAAAAAAAGGATATGGTTCTGCCAACATGGAATGGAATATTCCAAATCAGCCTGATACCAAATTCAGATTAGGTTCGATAAGCAAACAATTTACGGCTTTCTTACTTGTTAAACTTGCAGAAGACGGAAAACTAAAACTTGATGTTCCGATAACGACTTATTTACCTGATTATCCAAAAGCAAACGGTGATAAAATAACGATTCATCATTTGTTAACACATACTTCCGGAATTCCAAATTATACCTCGGCTCCAAATTTCTTTAAAGAGAAAAGTAGAAACCCTTATTCACCAGAAGAATTTGTAAAAACATTTTCTAGTTTGCCACTTGAATTTACGCCTGGTGAAAAATTCAATTATAGCAATTCCGGTTATTTTTTACTAGGATATATTATCGAAAAAGTTTCAGGCAAAACCTATGAGCAATATTTGCAGGAAACTATTCTTACACCTTTAAAAATGGTTAATACAGGATATGATCACAGTGACGTTATACTCAAAAACAGAGCAGCAGGTTACGAAAAACAAGGCAAAAAAATTGTGAATTCTGCTTATTTAGATATGAGTATTCCGTATGCAGCAGGATCTTTATACTCAACTGTTGAAGATTTATATATTTGGGATCAGGCGCTTTATACTACCAAATTGCTTTCTGAAAAATCTATGGAATCGTTGTTCAAACCTTATATAAAAGCCGGAGGTGGTTCTTACGGCTACGGATGGTTTTTAGAAGAAACTACAAATGGAGAAAAACCTAAATTAAAAATCATTGAACACGGTGGTGGAATTAACGGATTCAATACGGTTATTTCTCGCATTCCTGCCGATAAAAATCTAGTAGTTTTATTAAATAATACTGGCGGAACTATTCTTGATGAAATGAACGCAGGCATTAGAGCTATTTTATACAACCAGCCTTTTGATCAGCCTAAAAAATCTTTGGCATTAGAACTTTTAAATGTCTACTCAGAGAAAGGCGCTGCCGCCGGAACTGACACTTATAAAAAACTAAAAAAGGATCCAACTTATGGTATTAAAGAAAATGAAATAAATGGTGTTGGATATCAATTATTACAAAACGGGAAAAAGAAAGAAGCGATTGAAGTTTTCAAAATCAATGTCGAGAACTTTCCTAAATCTGGCAATGTTTATGACAGTCTTGGTGAAGCTTATTTAGCCGATGGAGACAAAAACATGGCTATTGCGAATTATAGCAAATCTATTGAACTGGACCCACAAAATGAAGCAGGGAAAAAGGTTTTAGCAGAAATTTCAAAATAATAAAATAGCAGACCTCAAAAATTACAAAACCAACTTCGATAGTGCCAATTAAAAAAGGTATTATCGAAGTTTTTTTTGTTACAATTTCTAACAATCAAGTTTGATAATTTATTTTAAAAAACACTATTTTAGCCCCGCCCAAAAACATTAAAATAACCTATGAAAAATTTAAAAAAGTTCGCCTTTTTAGCTTTATTGCTATGTCTTTTTATTCCAACTATTTCAATTTCTCAAACAAATCCTCCACCTCCGGCAATGCCGACTCAGCAAAATAAAATTATAGTCGACAGAATTATCGAAGCGGCGCATTATAAAGCTTATGTTGTTGATTATTGCTTAACGAAAATAAATGAAACTTCTGCTAAAGAAGGCTGGAACGAGCAAAAAGCAATGGAAATTTCAGAAAGTATCAATTACAAAAATTTCAGAGACGCCATCTACAATATTTTTGCTTTTTATGATGAAGTCGAACTAGAGACTTTATTAAAAGCTTACGAAAAAGATACTGCGTATCAGACCACAAACATTATGACAACAAATAAAGTGTTGCTTAATAATCTGAATATTTTTGCAAATGATATTGTTAAGGGGAAATATATCTCTAAGTAAGGGGCTAAGATTCTAAGATATTAAGGTTCTAAGGTTTTTATACTAAACCTTAGAACCTAACTTGAAACAAAGAAAACCTGAAACTTGAAACCTTTTTACTTTTTTGGTTTCAAAACCAACTTCGTTGATGTTTTTATGATTTCTTCTTTATTCAGTTTCATTTTTCTGAATTTTCCGGCGTTAAACATTTCGGCCTGATCGTGATAATGTTCGCTAAATGGGTTTCCGGATTGTCCTGTTGGGATAATGCTCCAGCTGTTTTCAACATCAGAGAAATCTACAACCCTTCTGGTTGAAGGGCCGCCTTTTACGTAATATTTCCCTTCGTCATTAAAACCAAAAAACTGGTTATTAATCACTTCATTTGATCCGGGAGCGGCAAATGGTCCAACATTGAATAATTTGCGAAGTGCAGCCACTTTTCCAAGCGGATGTTCGTGTTCTACAGTATGTACTTTTCCCCAATTCCAATCGGAAATAGTATTTCCTAATTGTGTTGTAAGTTGCGAAACGGCATCATGAAACGATTTTGAAACAATTTGATTTCTGGTTTCTTTTACATTTTTGGTTTTGATATTATCCCACCAAAGTGAACTCTCATTAACAATTTGTCTGGCAATGATTTGTTTTCCTAAATGTGTTCCAAGAAAAATAGTAAAATCTTCCTTACCCATTTCGTCTTCAAAAGTATTTTTCAAGTACAAATAAATCCATTTGTTGTAAATAGTTGGGGCAACATCTTCTAAATTGGCACTTCCTTTCCATGCTTTCAAAACATTCAGTACTTCTTTTTCTTCAGTTGAAACCGATTTAGCATCCAGATTCGCAATTAAATTCTGAACAACTCCAGTCGCAACAGAAGATGTATTATCAAAAATCATTTTACTAATCGCTTCTTTGTCCCAATCTGATTTTGCATCCATTAAACCTGAAATTCTTTTGGCGCGATCTTCAGGCAAATAATAGCCAGGGTATAAATAACCATCAACAGCTTCCGGTTGATTATTGGCCGAATATACATAACCCCATTTCGGATTTTCAGCCGATGGATTTTTAGTAAAATCTAAATATTCTGTAATATCTTCTTTTCCGCTGGCACCATCTAAAATAAAAAATGAATCTACTCCTTTATTGTGTTTATAAAGCGTTCCTGTCGCCCACCAGGCCACATTTCCTTTGGCATCGCCATACATTACATTCAATCCCGGTGCAGCAACCAATTGTACGGCTTTTCTAAAATCGTCTTTACTTTTCGCATGCGAAAGTCCGTAAACTGCATCCAGAATCTGAATGGGTTGTTGGGTATAAATCCAGGACATTGCGATTGGCTTTTTGCTTTTTAGGTTTGCTAGCAAATCATTCATAATTGGTCCGTGTCGACTTGACTTAACCGTTAAAACCACATCTGAAGTATCTTTTATTTTTATTGTTTTTTTTCTGGATTCATAAGCAGCAAAACCGGTTGGTGTTTGGTATTGATTGGCATCATCCGTTTTGTTTGTTTCCTGATAAAAATCGATATCATCGTTTTCAAACATTGTCAAACCGTAAGCATAATCACGATTGTGGGCCAATAACGGAAATGGAGTTCCTGCCAAATAACAACCATACAATTCATGATCTGGCGTTATTAAATGGGCTTCATACCAGGTGGCCGGTTGCGAAAACCCAATATGAGGATCATTCGCAAAAATAACTTTTTTGTTTTTTGTTCTATTTGGTCCTACGACCCAACTGTTACTACCCACAAATGGTGGTATTGGAGATTTATCCAACAAACTTGCAACTGATTTTGAAATCTCGCTGTACTCTTCCAGATTCTCTTTTGAGCTTCTAATTTTGGTTGTATTAAATTCTCCTTCAATTCCCAAATCTTTAATATATCCAGCGCCATATTTGGCACGAAGATCAGTCAATAACGGATCTGTTTTTTGAGCCATCGCAAAACTGAAAGACATATATCCAAAAATATTATAAACGTCTTTTATCGTAAATTTTTCCTTTTTTACACCCACCAAAGTAAACTCGATTGGCGTTACGCCTTCCTCCAAATATTGATTTATTCCATCCAGATAGGCCAACGTTAACTTATAGCTTTCACTATTTTTATCTAATTTGGCAATGGCTTTCGCCGATGCTTCTTCGATACCAATTCCGGAGAAAAACATATCATTTTTAAGTGCAACTGATCCGAATATTTCTGATAATCTTCCCGGTGCAATTCTTCGAAGCAATTCCATTTGCCATAATCTTTCCTGTGCGTGAACATAACCCAAAGCTGTCATTGCATCTTTTTCAGAATCAGCATAAATATGAGGAACCCCAAAGTCATCAAAATAAACTGTGGTTTCTTTCTGCAGATTTTTCAACTCTAATTCACCTTCATATTTAGGCTTCAAATGAAAAATATAGGCACATAAACCTATTCCTAAAAGGACAATTATGATTACTACAACCAACAGTATTTTTTTAATTTTCTTCATATTTAAAAAAGTATAGGTACAAATGATTCGATAATGATGTAACTTAAAGACGTAATCCTATAAGAACATCATTGTTTAAAAGTCTAAATTTATATTTAAAATCAATACAATAAATGTCAATCTACAAAAAAATAGCGATCGGTGTAATTTCAATCTTTGTTTTTGTGCTATTAATCAATTTCGGACTGAATTATTGGATTAAAAAACAGCTGCCGATTATTATTGAAGAAAAAAACAAAACGGCTTATCATATTAATTATGAGAAAATTGAAGTTTCACTTTGGTCGAGAAATATCTATGCTCAGACTTTATTAGTTCATCCAAAAAATCAGCTTGAAAACAGCAAAGTAAAGACAGGGATTTTTTCTAAAATTGAATCTATTACCATTAAACATTTTAATATTTGGGATTTGGCTTTTCGCGATGTTATTCAGGCTGAAAGCATCATCATTAATAAACCCAGAGTTATTTTATATAAAAAGAATGACAAGCTTTTAAACAACAGCAAAAGCATTCGAACTGAAATTATTGAGCCGTTTCGAAAAGTCGTTGCGGTTTCGAATATTTATTTAAACGACGGAAGCGTTGATATTGTTTACTTAAAAAATAATAAACCAATTTTCAGTGTCAAAAATATTCTGCTGAAACTCGAAGGTATTTTAATCACAGATGCAACCTTAAAGGAAAAAATCCCGATGCAGTATGAAAAATACGTTTTGGTTTGTGATAGTTTATACTATAAACCAAATCAATTTTACAGAATGGATATTGGTCAAATCAGCACGGAAAACAATTTTCTGAAAGTAAAGAAGTTTTCAATGCTGCCCGAATATAACCGAAAAACCTTTGTTCAAAAACTAGAAAAAGAAAAAGATATTTATACGCTAAAAATAGATTCCATCCACATCAACAAAATGGATTGGGGATTTAAAAATGATCGTTTTTTCTTCAAGGCAAATTCGATTGTGATGAATCATTTTGACGCGAATATTTATCGTGGAAAAATGCCAAAAGATGATTTAAGTAAAAAATACCTTTATAATCATTTATTGCGAAACCTTAAATTTCCTTTACAAATTGATACGTTACAGGTTTTGAAATCAAAACTGGTTTATGAGGAAGAAATTGATTTTTCTAAAGGTCCCGGAAAATTAAATTTTGATCATTTTAATTTACAGGCAACCAACCTTCGAAGTGGTTTCGGTTTAAAAAAGACTGCCGATGTGAAAATCAAAATCAATTGTCAATTCATGAAAACTTCGCCTTTAGATGTTGACTGGAGTTTTAATGTGTTGGATCAAAAGGACAATTTTCATATTCAGGGCGTTATTTCAAATTTTGACATTGCGGCTATGGGTGCTTTCAGTAAACCTTACATGAATGCTTCCTTTACTGGAGTTTTCAATAAATATAGATTCAATTTTTATGGAAATGATAATGTTTCAAAAGGAAATGCATCTTTAGATTATGATGATTTAAAAGTCAAATTATACAAGAAAAAAGATCCTGAAAAAGAAGCTAAGTTAAAATCTGCGATCGTTAATTTATTGGTCAAAAATGATTCAAAAGAAAAAGCCAAAACAGCTGATATTGAATTAGAACGAATCCAGGAAAAGTCCTTTTATAATTTTTTATGGAGAAGCATTGCAGAATCTTTAAAGAAGATTTTGATTTAGTTTTAAGAATATTTTTCCGCTACGAATTCACGAATTTATTAGATTATAATTCGTGAATTCGTGGCGACTTTTTTTACCGCATTATATTGTAAACTGATAATTATCAGCTTTTTTTAAAATCCTTTTTCCAACATTTGTTTTTATTTTAATTGAAAACAAATGAAAAAAACACCCTTACATACTTTCCATATTCCGGTGATGGGGCTTGCTTATACGATTGACAGTCCGATTAGAGTAGCGCAATATGGAATTTCATCGGTAATTTCGATTGCTGATGATGATCTCATTGAGAAAATGCGTAATTTCTATAGCACGAAATTTAATCTTCCCTACGAAGAAATAAGTCAGAAATTTCACGATTATCGTGCGGAAAGAATTACATCCTATTTAAATCTAGTCGACAAAATTGTCAAACAAAAATTTGAAAGTTTTAAAACGGAATTAGCTGAAAGTAAAACTGCTGTAGAAAACTTTATGTCGATGTTACCCAATACTTCAGACATCAAAAAAGGTTTTCAAAATTTACTGGAAGACGGAATTTCATTCAAGGAAAATATTCAAAATTATATTGAATCGCATCTTTCTGTTGGAGAAATTGATGTGAATATCATGACGAAACTAGACAAGGATAATTTCATTAAAAACGAACAATTACCGCTTGAATTTAATGATGCCCATGCAGCCTTAAGAGGTTTTGCAAACAGTAATCTTGAATCCTCAGTCGTACTTTCTGCCGGAATGAACCCAAGGCTATATAGTTATTTTGAGAATTTTTCTGATTTCTTTCCGAATGAAAATAATCAACTTAAGAAGAAAATTATTCTAAAAGTAAGTGATTTCCGTTCCGCTATGATTCAGGGAAATTTTTTAGCCAAAAAAGGACTTTGGGTTTCTGAGTATAGAATTGAATCAGGCCTAAATTGTGGAGGACATGCTTTTGCTACCGACGGACTTTTATTAGGTACAATCCTCGAGGAATTCAAACAGAGAAAAGAGCAGTTAATTCAATCCGCCCATGAATTAATGGTAAAGGCATTACAGCAAAAAGGAGCGTCTTTTCCTGATCAACCTTTAAATCTAAAAATTACAGTTCAGGGCGGCGTTGGTACTTCTGAAGAACATGAATTTTTATTGGATACTTACAATGTCGACTCTGTAGGCTGGGGAACACCATTTTTATTGGTTCCAGAAGCCACTTCTGTCGATCAGACCACACGAAATTTATTGATCAAAGCCAAAGAAAGAGATTTATATTTAAGTCATATTTCACCTTTGGGAGTTCCATTTAATACTTTGAAAGGAACAACAAATGAAATTTTGAAACAGAAACGAATTCACGAAAATAAAGCTGGAAGTTCATGCCCGAAAAAATTTCTGGCACTAAGCAAAGAATATGATCCACACGGAATTTGCACTGCTTCAAAAAAATATCAGGACATCAAATTAGCAGAATTAGAAAACATAAAAGAAACACTTTCTGCCGATGCCTTTAAAAAATCAAAAATAAAAATCACTGAAAAATCGTGTTTATGTGTTGGTTTGGCCAATTCCTCCTATTTAGAAAATGATATCAAAATAAAAGGTCAGGCGCAAGGTGTTGTAATTTGCCCTGGGCCTAATATGGCTTACTTTGATCAGGAAGTTTCTTTGAAACATATGGTAGAACACATTTACGGAAATAAGTCGGTTTTAAGGGCTAATAATCGTCCCAATTTATTTGTAAAGGAATTGAAAATGTATGTTGAATACTTTAGAAATGAGATTGAAACTATTTCAGGAGAAATCACCGCCAATCAGCTTAAGAAATTGAATAGCTTTAAAGCAAATCTTTTAGAAGGAATTGAATATTATCACAATTTGTTTGAATCTACTTTTTATTTTAAAAGTGAGACTGAAAAAATTAAATATCAAATTGATTTTTATAAGTTAGAACTAACCTCTATAGAAGTTCCTTCGCATGAAATGGCATAAAAAGAAACCCCGATTTAGAGTTCTAAACCGGGGTTTCTTTTTTATATAATTATATTTTATTCTTTCTTTTTACTGCCATCGATTATGGCACCTGTTCCGGCTCCAACTCCGGCTCCGGCCAAACCACCAATAATGGCACCTTCACCTTTTTTCTTACTAATGATGGCTCCAGTTGCAGCACCAACTCCGGCACCAATTACAGCCCCTTTAGCGGTAGAACTCCAACCTTTCTTTTTGGTTGTTGTGGTTGTTGTTGCGGTTCCGTCTTGTTGATGAACTACTACAACTTTTTGTGCTTCTACTTTCTGTTCTTCTTGGATTTGAGCCATTTCCGTTTTCATGGAATCAATAACACGCTGTTTATTGATTTCAACTTTCATGGAATCAATGCTGGCTTGTTTTGCTTTATTAATATCTTCTTTTCCTTGGTTTTGACAAGAAACAATAGATAATACGGCAAATAATATATAAAAGGCTTTCATGATTGTAGTTTTAATGATTATACACTACAAAGTAAAGGAGATACTTTTTGTTGATGTTATATGATTTGGAAGAAAGCTTACAGAATTTCATGATCTGACATTTTAACCGCAAAGATCGCAAGGTTTTTACGAAAGGTTCGCAAAGTTACCTCCTGTCTATAATGGCAAAGTCGCGAAGTCACAAAGAAATAAAACTTTGCGCCTTCGCGACTTTACGAAATTCTTTCTTATAGCTAACTTATTTTCCTAAAATTCCTTGTTTTAAAATTTGTCCAAAATCGTACATATCTTCATATGAGCAATATAAAGGAACCGGAGCTAAACGAATTACATTTGGTTCACGCCAGTCGGTAATAACTCCGTTTTTCATTAAATAGTCGAATAAACTTCTTCCTTCTCCATGTAAAAAGACAGATAATTGAGAAGCTCTTTCCAAAGGATTTGAAGGTGTAATAACTTCGAAATTACCTTTAACTTCTTTATCAATTTCATGTAAAATGTATTCTAAGTAAGATGTAATATGGTCTCTTTTGGCAATTAAAGCATCCATTCCAACTTCAGCAAACATTTCTACTGATGCTAAATAAGGCGCTAAAGAAAGTACCGGAAGATTACTAATTTGCCACCCTCCAGCTCCGTGAACGGGATCGAAAGTTGGTTCCATTTTAAAACGACGTTCTTTGTTGTGTCCCCACCAACCTGCAAATCTTGGTAAATCAGGATCATTGTGATGTTTTTCGTGAACGAAACATCCAGAAGCATTTCCTGGTCCCGAATTCATGTATTTATAACTGCACCAGGCAGCGAAATCTACATTCCAATCGTGCAATTCTAATTTTATGTTTCCGGCCGCATGCGCTAAATCCCATCCCACTTTTGCTCCAGCTTTTTGTCCGGCTGCTGTAATGGTTTTAATATCGAAAACTTGTCCGGTATAATAGTTTACTCCTCCAATTAAAACTAAAGCCAATTCATCTCCTACTTCTTCAATTTTTGCTAAAACATCTTCCAGACGAATATTATGTTCTCCTTCACGACGTTTGATTTCTACAATTGCATCTTCTGGTTTATATCCATGAAAATGAACCTGACTTTGAAACATGTATTGATCTGAAGGAAAAGCTTTTTCTTCGCAGATAATTTTATAACGTTTGCCTTTTGGCTGGTAAAAAGAAACCATCAATAAATGAAGATTCACAGTCAAAGTATTCATTACCGTAACTTCTGAAGGCAAAGCTCCCACTATTTTACTTAACGGTTCAGCAAATCTTTCCTGATAATCCCACCATGGTTTTTGTGCATAAAAATGACCTTCAACAGCCAGTTCTGCCCAATCGCTCATTACTTCGTCAACATAAGCTTTTGTACGTTTTGGCTGTAATCCTAAAGAATTTCCTGTGAAATAGATTACGCGTTTGTCATTCACTTTCGGGAAAATAAACTCATCCTGATAATGATTTAAAGTGTCTTGCGAATCAAGCTCTCGTGCGAATTCGCGTGTATTTTGAAAAGTCATTGCGTTTTGTTTTGAGGCGTAAAAATAGGGAAATGTTTCTTTTGTTTCAAGTTTCAGGTTTCAAGTTTAACGTTGAGCACAACTTGAAACTTGAAACCTGAAACTTGAAACTTTTAAAACACAAAAAAACCCGTCATGACTGACAGGTTTTTAAATATTTAATACTTCTATAAATTAGATAATCAACATCGCGTCTCCATAAGAATAGAATTTGTATCCCTCTTTGATTGCTTCGTCGTATGCTTTTTTCATTAAATCATGTCCACAGAAAGCAGAAATCATCATTAATAATGTTGATTTTGGTGTGTGGAAATTCGTGATCATGCAGTTTGCGATACTAAAATCGTGAGGAGGAAAAATGAATTTATTTGTCCAACCTTCGTAAGGATTTAAAGTATTTTGAGATGAAACTGAACTTTCAATAGCACGCATTGAAGTTGTTCCAACAGCACAGATACGTTTTTTCTTTGCTTTTGCTTCGTTTACAATATCGCAAGCCTCTTGTTTGATAATCAATTCCTCAGAATCCATTTTGTGTTTCGATAAATCTTCAACCTCAACCGGATTAAAAGTTCCCAAACCAACGTGAAGTGTAACCTCAGCAAAGTTTACTCCTTTGATTTCTAATTTTTTCAAAAGGTGTTTTGAGAAGTGTAAACCTGCAGTTGGTGCAGCAACAGCTCCTTCTTCTTTTGCATAAATAGTTTGGTATCTTTCAGCATCTTCAGCAGTTACTTCTCTGTTGATGTATTTAGGAATTGGAGTTTCTCCAAGTTCTGTTAATTTGTTTCTGAATTCTTCGTAAGAACCGTCATATAAAAAACGTAAAGTTCTACCACGAGAAGTTGTATTGTCAATTACCTCAGCAACTAACGAATCGTCATCACCAAAATAAAGTTTGTTTCCGATACGGATTTTTCTAGCCGGATCAACCAAAACGTCCCAAAGACGTTGCTCTGAATTTAATTCTCTTAATAAGAAAACCTCAATTCTCGCTCCTGTTTTTTCTTTGTTTCCGTACAAACGAGCAGGGAAAACTTTTGTATTGTTAAGAATTAAAACGTCTCCGTCATCAAAATAATTGATAACATCTTTAAACATTTTATGTTCTATAGTTTGTTTTGCACGGTCAATTACCATTAAACGAGACTCATCTCTATTTTCTGCTGGAAATTCCGCTAAAAGTTCTTTTGGTAAATTAAATTGAAAATGTGATAATTTCATATTTGAATTGTTGATTTTAAAGTGTAGATCTTAGATTTTATATCTAAAATTATAAATCGTGTGCAAATATACGATTGTGAGATAGGCGTTGTCAAGTGTTTTGCTGTTTATTTTCAAAAGTCGTTGATTTACTGATGGTTTGAACTCGTTAAAAACTATTATTTTCACCATATAAGAAATATAAGTTCATTTAAATTGGATTCTTTAAGAATTGCAACTCAATTATTTGGCTAAAGCCGAAAAAAGATCATATAAAAAAACCCCTGGTTAAAACCAGGGGCTATTCAAATTACGCTCACTTTGTTTAAATGAACTTATATTTCTTATATGGTGGAAAATTTTACAATTCTGAGATTTGGAAATTCAATGTTTTTAAATCATTCCAAAAATCCGGGTATGATTTTGAAACTACACCGGCATCTTCAATGATTATTGGAACTTTCAGTGCTAATGGTGCAAATGCCATTGCCATACGGTGATCGTTGTAGGTTGCAATTTTCACATTATGGTTGATGTTTTCTGAAGCTGTTAAAGTCAAGGAATCATTTGTTACAGAAACATTAGCGCCTAATTTTGTAAGCTCGATTCTAAGTGCTTCTAATCGATCTGTTTCTTTAATTTTTAAAGTATGAAGACCTGTTAAATGGCAACCGATTCCCAAACCTAAACAAGTCACAACGATTGTTTGCGCAATATCCGGTGTGTTGTTCAATTCAAAATTTACAGTTTCGTATTTGAAATTCTCTTGTTTCACTAAGGTCATTTTGTTGTTCTGAAATGTAGTTTTTACTCCTAATTTCTCATAAAGTGAAACCAACTCAGAATCTCCTTGTAAACTATTTTCTTTATAACTAGTTAAAGTTATTGATGCTGTATCAGCTAAAGCCACTAAACTGAAAAAGTAAGATGCTGAACTCCAATCTGATTCTACAACCATTTCTTTTGAAGCAACGCTTTCCTTCGGATAAACTTTAATTACATTTCCTTCAAAACTGGTTTGAATATCTAAATCATTCAGCAAAGCCAAAGTCATTTTGATATATGGAATAGAAGTAATTTCTCCTTCCAAAGTCAGTTCTAAACCATTTTCTAATTTTGAAGCCACTAATAAAAGTGCTGAAATATACTGGCTACTTACATCTGCTGCCAAAGTTACTTTTGAAGCGGTAACTTTTTTTCCTTTAATTTTTATCGGTGGATAACCTACTTCTTTTTCATATGAAATCTCAACACCTAATTGTGCCAAAGCTTCCACAAGAATTTTTATCGGACGCTCCTGCATTCTGTTTGAACCCGTCATTACTACATCTCTGCCTTCATTCACAGCAAAATAAGCGGTTAAAAAACGCATTGCTGTTCCGGCGTGATGGATATCTACAATTTCGTCATTTCCAATCAAAGCTTTTTGCATTACTTCGCTGTCATCAGAATTTGAAGTATTGGCAAGTGTAATATTTGGAAACAATGCTTTTAACAACAATAAACGATTCGTTTCGCTTTTTGATCCTGTTACTGCAATTTGTCCTTGTAAATTATGTTGAGTTGTTTGAAGTAGTAAATTCATTTTTTTAATTGTAAGTTGTAAATTATGAATTATGAATGATTGCAAACATAATTCAGCCCCGCAATTTACCACTCCCCATTCATAATTCAAAATTCAAAACTCATAATTCAAAACTTATGAGTGATATTTCACAATTATTTTAATTTATCGTTGTTTTTATGACGGTCTTTGTCGCGAACAGACTTTAAATCCATTTTTTTATCAAACGCAGCTTGTAAATCTATTCCGGTTTGGTTAGCCAGACATAAAACTACAAAAACAACATCGGCCAATTCTTCGCCTAAATCTTTGTTTTTATCGCTTTCCTTTTCTGATTGTTCGCCATATCTGCGTGCAATAATTCGGGCTACTTCACCTACTTCTTCGGTAAGTTGCGCCATATTGGTCAATTCGTTAAAATAGCGAACACCGTGCTCTTTTATCCAGGTATCTACATCAAGTTGGGCATTTTTCAAATCCATTGTTATATTTTTTTAAGAACAATTTTTTCATTTTGACTGGCAAGCATTTTCTGGAAAATATCTTTTAATCCGGCATACTCATCAGCTGCAAAAATACTACTGTTAATCTCTTTTACACAACTAATTTGAATTTTATTCCCTTCGTTTGAAATATTAAAAATATAAACGATCTCTTTATCTTCAGAAGAAATACGGATAGGTTTAGGCATTGATTCGACTATATATCCCTCAGGAATATCTAAATTCAAATTGATTTTCTCCTGTGTTGGATAGCCAAAATAAATTGCCATTTGCCTTTTTTCCTGTGTAAAAGGATTTTTAGATTTGGTAAAAAACAAAAGTGGATTTATAAATATTTTGTCTCCAATAATTTCAGATTGATTATCTGAGCTAAAAGAAAAATTCTCTATAATAGGATTGACGAGATTTGTTTCCTTATTTTGAATTGCATAATTTGATATCTTCAAATCTCCTAATTCCGCTTCATATTTTTCAAGATAATTTTCCTGATTTTTATTAGCATTCTGAACCCTGAAACTATAGGCGTCATAATCTGTTCTTTGTACTCTAACCTTTCCTTCTACTTTGCCGGAAGCATCTAATTTGGCTATAGTATTTGAAAATTCTTTAGACAATGAAGCAGGATATAAATCTATTTCCTGCGATTTACCATCTTTCTTAATAAGTCTGCCTTTCCAGTTTAAAACATTTAAGGGAAGAATATTGGGTGACGTAAATTTATGAGTTGCATCCAGCAAAATTTGTTTCCCATCAATTTCAGCGGCTGCAATAACATAATTAAAACCAGTTCTTGTAGGATAAACCGGAACTCCATTTTCTACAGTGCTTACCAGAACCGGATTTACCTCTATCCCTGCCAATTTCAACATATTGATTAAGATAAAATTAATTTCGGCTATGTTCCCGGTTTGGTCCGCATATGCTTTTACAATTCCTTTATCGGTATAATAACCGTTTTCTTCATTCCAGTTCATTTTATTCTGAACGAATTTGAAAATAATATTCAATCTTTCATTGAGAGATTCTACATTGCCTACAAGTGCTTTGACATCTTCTATCAAAAAATCATTTTGACTGAGTTCTTTGCCGAAATCTTTGTCCTTAAAAATTGTTGAGGCTACACCTTCCCATGTCAAAGCATAATCCTTTACAGGCTCATCAGGATATCGTACCCGTTCAAGTTCGAATTGAATACTTCCTTTATAATTATCAATATTATTTACATAAGGTTCAAATAGTAATGGTGAAATATCTTTTCCTGTGTAAAAAGAATTAATTTGTTGGTACGAAATCGTGTTGGTCTGATTATGTTCGTTATCAAAACTTTGGCCTCCTGAGACTAGTTTAGAATCTGATGTTATTGTTGTTTCTCCTGTTAAAATTGTTTTATAGATATAAAACTCAGGAATCTCCGTTTTATATTCAAAATAAACTACCGGAATTTCATATTGAAAATCAAAATCAGGAAGCTTCACAATATTCTCTGATTTCAAAATGTATTTGTACTCAATAATCGACCCGACTTTTACATTTGGTAATGTTATGGTTTTTTCGTTCCAGTATTTATTTACCTTTTTCTTAAAAGTACCTTGATTGTCCATTTTTGTTTTAACAATTACTCCATTTTCTAAATTATAAGTAATAGCTTGTGAAAACTCCAATTGGTCGTCGTTTAACTTTTCGTAGCCAATATAAAACCTTACTTTTTGATCAGCCCAGCGAAGTCCTTCCTTTTTATAAATTTTAATTTTAAATTCATAAACATGATTAGCTGAAAAACCATTCTTTTTATTATAAGTAAAAAAGGTTTTTCCTTTTTTAAACAAAATAGCTGCTGCCGCAGTTGTGTCTTTTCGATTTACTTTTTCTTTTAATTCTTCAACCGTTACTTTTCCTAGTTTATTGTCCTGTGCATTAATTTTAGAAAGGCAACAAAATAAAACAATAACAAATACATTTTTTTGGAATTTCATACTAGATTCTTTTTAGAACTATTTTCTCATTTTGACTCACAATTATATTCTGAAAGAAGTCTTTCAACATGTCGTAATCATCGGTAGCAAAAATATATTTGTTTATTTCCTTCACAACCTGAATATGTACTTTATTTTCTTCAGAAATCATATTCATTGTATAAGAGGCATCTCTATTTTCTGTTACAATTCGCATTGGCTTTGGAAGCGATTCAACAACGAAACCATTCGGAATATCTAAAAAAACGTTATAAGTTTCCTGACCCGGATACCCAAAATAAATAGGCATATGTCTCTTTTCCTGCTTAAATGGATTAGTGACATCAGTAAAAAAAAGTACTGGTTTTAAAAATATTTTCCCACCAATAATATCATAAGAATTTCTGGCCTTAAAATTAAATTCCTCCTGCACTGGTTTTGATAAATCTCCAATTTTATTCTCAATTTTATAGTCTTCGATTTCAATCTTACCTAAATCGTTCTCTAATTTTTCCAAATAAGAATTCTCGTTATTATTTGAATTTATTTCTCTAAATCGAAGTGCCTCATAGTCCGTTTTCTTGATGCGTAACCTTCCGTCAATTTCACCCAGATCAGGGTTTATACTTGCTGTTATTGTATAATTTTCTTTTGAAGTTATTTTTGGAATCAGGTCAATTTCCTGAGAAGAGCCATCTTCTTTGATAAGTCTCCCTTTCCAGTTTAAAACATTTAATGGCAGAATATTAGGTGTCGTAAACTTACTTGTAGCATCAAGCAAAATTTTCTGACCCTCAATTTCAGCAGCACCAATGATATAATTAAAAACAGTTCGATTTGGAAATACAGGAACGCCATTTTCAACAGTGCTTACTAAAACCGGATTTACTTCGATTCCTGCAGTTTTCAACATCGAAATGAGAATGAAATTTATTTCGGCAATATTTCCTGATTTCTCTTCATAAGCTTTTTTTACGCCTTTATCTACCAAATACCCTTTCTTTCCGGTCCAGTTCATTCTGGATTGAACAAACTGAAAAATCAAACTTAAACGTTCTTTTTTAGAGTCTGTCTTCTGTAATATTTCTTTTAAATCAGCTGAATAATAATCCCTTTGTTTAAGTTCTTCTCCAAAATCTTTACTCTTATAAATTGAAGTTGCGACACCTTCCCATGTATTGGTATAATTTACAACTGGTTTATCAGGATATCTTTCTCTTTCCAATTCGTTTTGAATCGATCCTTTATAATTATTTATATTATCAACGAATCGTTCTTCATTAAGTGCCGGAATATCTTTTGAAGTATAGAAACTGTTAATCTGTTTGTAACCACTTGCAAATACCTGACTGCTCAAAACTATTTCTGCATTTGTTTCTATTTTTGAAGTTCCAACAAGCAAGGATTTATAAATAAAGAATTCAGGAATCTCTGTTTTATATTCAAAATAATTGACCGGAATATTATATTGAAAATCAAAATCAGGAAGTTTTACTATGTTTTCTGATTTCAAAACATATTTAAATTCTATAACAGAACCCACTTTTACATTTGGCAAAGTAATAGTAGCCTGGTTCCAATATTTGTTTATTTTACTTTTGAAACTCCCCTCACTATTCAGTTTGGTTTTTACAATTTCTCCATTTTCCAGATTGTATGTTGCAGCATTAGAAAAATTCACAGTATCATCATTCAGATTCTCATATCCTACATAATAAGAAACTTCCTGATTCGCCCATTTTAATCCTTCTTTTTTATAAATTTTAATCCTGAATTCATAAACGTTATTAGCGACGATACCCTTACCTTGACTGTAAGTAAAAAAGGTCCTTCCCTTTTTAAACAAAATAGCGGCCGGAGCCGCTGTATCTTTTGCATTCGATTTTTCTTGTAATTCAGCAATTGTAACTTTTCCCAACTCATAATTTTGAGCATTGACTTTTGAAGCCCCAAAAACCAATAAAGCTGATACAACCATTAATCGTAATCTCATTTTTTTATATTCTTTTTAAAACTATTTTCTCTGTTTCTTTTGCAACCATTCCTTTGTAATATTCTTTTAGCATTTCATATTTTTCAGTTGACACGATTGGTTCATTAATTTGATGTGAAACTACCAATTGTAAAGTTCCATCATTTGCAACAATATTAAATTTGAAGGTACCTATATTATCTTCCATTGTAATTACAGCAGGTGTTGGCAATGTTTCAACTACAAAGCCTTCCGGTATTTTAATTGTGATATTATATTTATCAGTAAATGGGAATCCAAAATCCACTGGATATTCTCTTACTTCCTGTTTAAATGGATTTTCTTTATTCGTAAGAAACAGCATCGGATTTACATAAATTTTTCCGCCAATCATTTCGCACAAATTATTTCCAGTAAACGTATAAGTCTCGATCATTGGCAACAAAATATCTTTCTCATTCTTCCTTGCATATTCACTTACTTCAATTTTATTATTCTCATTTTCTAGTTTCTCCAAATATTCTTCCTCTACAACCCCATCCATATTATCTCTTGTAATCAAGGCATTGTAATCTGTACATTGTCTTCTTGTTTTACCTGTAACTTTACCCTCAGCATCAATACTATAATTCATAAAAATCATATCATTTGATGATTTCTTAGGCATTAAATCTACTTCTTCAGAAGTTCCGTCTTTACGAATCAATCTTCCATACCAATTTAAAGTTCTAAAAGGTAAAACATTTGGAACCGAGTATTTATCAGAAGCATCTAATAAAACATTTCCTTCTGGTGTTTCGACTTGAGCAATTACATAATTAAAAGCAGTTCTGTTAGGAAATAATGCAATTCCGTTAGAGCGCGTACTTACTAAAACCGGGTTCGCTGTTAAGCCAGCGTAACGCAACATAGCAGTCAACATTAAATTGATATCGCCAATATTTCCTGTTTTTTCTTTATAAGCCTTTTTGACTCCAAGATCGCAATCATAACCTGTATATTTATTCCACTTTATATTCGATTTTACATGATTTAATATCGCTAATATTTTTTCATCAGGCGTGTTTTTTCCTGCTAATACTGTTTTTAAATCTTCTTCGAAGTAACCCGTTTTATTTAATTCGGGTCCAAAAGTATCATAATCGTAAATTGTTTTTGCAACTGAACTCCAATCTGTAGAATAAGACTTAATTGTTTCATTTGGAAATTTTACCATAGCCAATTCATATTGAATACTAGCAGTATAATTATCAATATTGTTAACAAAAGCCTCGTCTTTTATCGCCGGAAAATTCTCTGCGATATGAGTCGTTTTTGTCTCCATATAATCTATTTTATCCTGAGAAAATTCTGTTTTTGTAGTTCCTCCCAGAAGACCTCCTGAAGAAACTCTTTCTTTAGAAGTTAACACGATCGATTTACTATTTTTTTCGACAGTTACTTTAGGAAAAACATAGCCCTTTTGTTGAGAGTTAAAAGTATAATACTCCGGAATGTATGTTATAAATTCAGAATAGTTGACAGGAATACTGGTTTGAAAATTCCATTCTCTGATCATTCTGGCGGTACTCCTAATCGTATACTTAAATTCTATCACCGAGCCTTCTTTAACATTAGGCATTGTTATTTTTTTCTGTCCTCTGAATTTATTAAGAACTTCATCAAACATGCCTTCACTTTTTAATTTAGTTTTCTCAATTTTACCATTGACTAAATTATAAGTAACGGCATCATTAAAAGACACTTTCTCAGACAAGTTAGTATTATTATAATACCAAACTTCGTGGGTCGCCCAATCGTACCCTTCTTTTTTATAGATTTTAATTCTTGTTTCGACATCCGTAATTGTAACAAAACCGTCATTCTGATTGTATTCAATTCTCGAACTTCCTTTTTTATACAAAATAGCAGCTGACGCCGATGAATCTTTTGGATGTACTTTTTGCTCTAATTCAGCTATGGATACTTTTCCTAATTTAAATTCTTGAGCAGTAGTTCTCGAAAAAAAGAACAAAACAGTTAATAGAGTAAATAATTTAATACATTTCATTTTGTGGCTAATTCTTGGTTAGTATAATTTTTGCGTTATCATTTCTTGCAATTTGCTCCATAAAAAGGCGGTATTCGTCATATTCTTTATTTGAATAATTACCTTTATTTACAAACATGGAGCGTTTGTAAAGCAGTTTGTTGTTTTCTTTTTTAATAATTTCTGTCTTATACTCTCCAAATTTTCCTTTTAATTCATAGTTTGAAGGAATAAACTCGATAGTAAAACCAGTTGGTAAATTAATTTCTATTTCATCTGTGTCTAAATAACCACGCTGAACCTGAAATGGATTCTTTCTATTTCTGATTCGCTTAACATTTCCTGTGTTTTGATTAAAAGCATCAATTGCAAAAATCATTTTATTTGCTGATATCGATGCGTAACTTGTAGCACTAACCTGAAGATCTTCTGTAAAACGAATATTCTCCTTATCGTTTGTAAAAGCTATTTTTCCGAGTTTCAAATTATTGATATTATCCCAGTATTTTTTATAATGCGATTCTTTTTCTGTTGGCTGAAAACTCTCCAGTCTTTGCTTTAAACTATATTTTGAGCCTTCTGAAAGTATCGAAACTGAACCCGAAAAATTCCCGCTTTCATCAATCGTAAAAATTCCTTTATCAATTTGCCTATTACCTTTGTCTTCATAAATTTTAGTTCTGACAATTACTCCGCCCTCCGGCTTAACTACCAAAACATCACGATCGTCTGTAAAAGTTCCCTGATATCCAAAAGGATCATCCTGACTCGTACATTCCAGAAAAGTATAGTTATCTCCGTTCGGGATTGCCAGGATCATATGGTTTCCCTGCATGGAGACAAAATCTGACTGGATATCAGACTTATAAGTATCACCATATAAAATCGTATTATAGGAAGGAACATCGACAGCTTGTAAAAGTGCCTTAGTATAATTTGACAAAGCCTTACAATCTCCGTAACCTAAGCGATCTACATCCGTTGCCAGCATCGGCTTCCATCCTCCAATTCCAACAGCAATATTTACGTATCTTGATTTCTTCTGAACATAGTCGTAAATGATTTTTGCTTTTTTTATCGGATCTTTTTCATCTCCTACTAATGCTTTTATTTTCACTTTAGTTTCTTCTGATAAATCGGTGGTTCCTGTTAGAATTTTGTCACTGTACCATCTCCCAAAAGCTTCCCAGGTTTTAGCAGTTCCGTCAACACCTTCTAAATGAAAATTCTCTAAACCCATCATAATTCTGGGAAAAAGATCCCTGCCAGACGGACTTAAACTTTCCGATTTCTGAGCTAATATATTAGTCGCAACATAACTTAATTGCGTATCCGTATCTAAAGTTTTCTTGATTGCATAACCCGAAAAATGGAATTCTTTCTTTTTGAATCCGAGGTTATTAGGAAAAGTAACATTCAAAACAGATTTCTCAATACTTACAGCATAACCTCCCAAGAAATACCATTGAGGTAAAAAAGCTGTATTTGAACTTTCAATCTCGCTATTGTAAACCACAGTAAAAGGATAAGAAACCGGAGTATATTCTAAAAAAATCACACGATTGTCCGAAAAAAGAGTACTTCCGCTGACAGCACTCTGGTCTTTAAAATCTTTTCTTTTAACTTTCTTGATTTCATTGCCAAAAGCATCATAAACAATTGCTTCAATACTTTTTACTGAAGTTGATTTATCATACCCCTGATAAGCATCGATATCACTTAACCCCGTTCCGTTAAAAACCGTTACTACTCTTTGTACTTTAATATTCATACTGCGTTGCGAAGTAATGACAATATCCATTTTATCTAAACGGACCACAGCATCTGCATTTGCCTTAAGACTATCTGAAATAGTTAATACAGAATAATCGCTCTTTTGAGCAGAAGAAATAAGCGTAAACAATAAAAAAATTAACGCAAAAAAAGGGCTTTTCATTAGTAAGTAATTTCTTCAAATATATATTATTTTTAGAAATTCTTAACATTTGTTTAGTATTTTTTATTCCCTGTTTTTGCTGTCCATTATAATTGTAACAGGCCCATCATTTAACAGGCTGACTTTCATATCAGCACCAAAAATTCCGGTCTGTATTTTTTTATCAAAGTCTTTTTCCAGGGATTTTACGAAGGTCTCATACATTGGAATAGCAAACTCTGGTTTTGAGGCTTTTATGTAGGATGGACGATTGCCTTTTTTTGTAGAAGCGTGAAGTGTAAATTGGCTTACCACAATAATATCACCATCAATATCCTGAACCGAGCAGTTCATTACGTCATTTTCATCACCAAAAATTCTCATTTTAATGATTTTTCCAACCAGCCAGTCAATGTCTTCCTGAGTGTCGGCATCTTCTATTCCGACTAAAACTAATAATCCTTTTTGAATATCGGCAACAATTTTAGATTCGACAGTTACGGATGCTTGTGATACTCTTTGAAGAACAACTTTCATGAAAATGGTGAATTATGAATGGTTAATTGTGAATTTATATTGAAGTTAATTTTTGTTTCGTTGTAATTATGATTGAAGCTAGAATTTTATTGATTTCTACAATATCAGATTTGATTGATTTGAATTGAGATTCATTTAAATAATCGGACTGAAACAACAATTCTAACCAATAATCCGTTTCATTTGCTTCTTTCTGTGCAATGGCAAGTTTATGTATAAAATCTTTTTTACTTTCTGCCTGTTCTGATTCACGAACTAATGCTCCTATAGAAGTACCGCTACGAAGTAATTGTTTACTTAAGACAAACTCTCTTTTTTCTTGATTTAAAAACTGAAACAGTTTAATAATCCTCAAAGCAAAATTAAAAGATTTTGTTTTTATAACGTTATCAGCCATAATTCACAATTAACCATTTACAATTCACAATTACTTCTGATTTCTTGTTTCATCGCTAATTTTACGATCCTCATCATAAGTGTCTGTGCGATAATTTTCTTCATCGCCTTCGAGGATTTTCAAATAACTATTATAACGGGACCACGCGATCTCGTCTCTTTCTAATGCGGCTTTAATAGCACAATGCGGTTCTTCTTTATGCAAACAATTGTTAAACTTGCACTGATCTTTTAATCTAAAAAATTCAGGGAAATAACCGCTGATTTCTTCTTTCTCCATATCCACAATTCCAAAACCTTTAATTCCGGGTGTATCAATAATTTTGGCATTAAAGGATAAATCATACATTTCGGCAAAAGTCGTTGTATGCTGACCTTGTTTACTGGCTTCAGAAATGGTTTTGGTCTTAAGATGCAAAGAAGGTTCCATAGCATTTACCAAAGTCGATTTTCCAACACCTGAATGTCCGGAGAACATGCTTACTTTACCAATCATCATTTCCTTTAATTCATCAACCCCTTTCATTTCAGTTGAAGAAACTCTTAGACATTTGTAACCAATCTGCTGATATACGTATTGCATATACAATTGATCTTCCAGAGTTGGTTCATCAAAAGTATCAATCTTATTAAAAACCAAAATAGTTTCAATATTGTAAGCTTCGGCAGTTACTAAAAAACGATCTATAAAATTGAAGGTTGTTGGCGGATTATTAATCGTTATAAGTAAAAACACACGATCAATATTCGAAGCAATAATATGCATTTGATGCGAAAGATTAACCGATTTACGAACGATGTAATTCTTTCTTTCGTGAATATTAAAAATCGTTCCGGTTACGGCATCTGAAGTTTCTTCCAATTCATAATCGACAATATCACCTACAGCAATAGGATTAGTACTTTTAATACCTTTCATCCTAAACTTCCCTTTCATACGGCATTCTATAAAATCGCCTTGTTCCGATTTTACGGTGTACCAACTTCCTGTAGATTTATATACGAGTCCTGTCATTCTTTAATTTTAGATTTCAGATTTTAGATTTCAGATTGAAATTAAATCTTTGCAAAGATAAATGAATAATTTTAAAGATTGTCCTAGGTTTCATCCGTAGGGATAAAGATTATGATTATTGATTACGTCACCACGGTTGAAACCGTTGGCTATATATTATAAAACAAAAATCCCCACTCTTCTTTCGAAGAAATGGGGATTAAAAAAACAATCTATTTTTAAAATTATGATATAAGAAAACCAAATAACAAAATTCAGATAAAACCAAATTTAACTTATATCACTTATATGTTTTTAGAGAAAATTATGCGTTGAAAATTTTCTCCTGATGACCAATACTTTCCTGGTGGATTGCTTTGAACATTCTCAAAACAAATTCTTCAGTAAGACCTTTTTTCTCACCTTCTAAAATCATTTTCCCTAAGATTTCATTCCAACGATTGTTTTGAAGAATCGCCACGTTTGCATCTTTTTTCACCTGACCAATTTCGTCAGCAACTTTCATACGTTTTCCTAATAACTCTAATAAGTTAGCATCAAGTACGTCGATATTAGCTCTTAGTTTAGTCATTTTTTGGCTGTACTCATCTGTAGTATCATCTGTTTTTCTGATAGTCAAATCTTTAATGATTTGTTTCAAAGCATCTGGAGTAACTTGTTGAGCAGCATCAGACCAAGCGTTGTCCGGATCGTAGTGCGTTTCGATAATCATACCATCGTAGTTCAAATCTAAAGCCTCTTGCGTTACTTCAAAAATCATTTTACGATCTCCGGTAATGTGAGATGGATCGATGATTAATGGCAAATCAGGAAATTTATTTTGTAATTCGATAGCAATCTGCCATTCTGGAATGTTTCTGTATTTTGTTTTTTCGTAAGTAGAGAAACCTCTGTGAATAACTCCTAACTTCTCAATTCCAGCCATGTGTAAACGCTCAACACCACCTAACCATAAAGCTAAATCCGGGTTTACTGGGTTTTTAACCAAAACGATTTTGTCAGTTCCTTTCAAAGTATCAGCAATTTCCTGAACTGCGAAAGGGTTTGCAGTTGTACGGGCACCAACCCATAAAACGTCGATATCATGTTCTAAAGCCAGTTTACAGTGAGCTGCAGTCGCAACTTCAGTTCCCATCAATAAACCAGTTTCTTTTTTAGCTTTTTGCAACCATTTTAAACCAATTTCTCCAACACCTTCAAATCCTCCCGGACGCGTTCTTGGTTTCCAGATTCCAGCTCTGAATACACTAACTTTTGAATCTTTCAATTCATGAGCAATCTTTAATACTTGATCTTCCGTTTCTGCACTACAAGGTCCAGCTATCACAAGTGGGTGATTTAAATTGAAATCTTCTAACCACTTTCTCATTTCTTTCTTATTTTCCATCTTAATTCTAATTTACTTTTTAGTTGTTGTTAATCCGTTTAGTATTTCTTTTATTTTATTTGTGCTTTCCATTTCTTCAAAAATGGCATTGTAATTATCTTCTTTTAGCAAATCTCTAAACCGACTGAGATTTGAAATATATTCTTCTAATGTTTCAATAACGTGTTCTTTGTTCTGCTTAAAAATCGGCGTCCACATTGCGGGAGAACTTTTTGCTAAACGAACCGTACTTTCAAATCCACTTCCCGCCATATCAAAAATATCCTGTTCGTCTTTTTCTTTGTTCATTACCGTTTTTCCGAGCATAAACGAACTAATGTGCGACAAATGCGAAACGTAAGCAATGTGTTTGTCGTGCGAAGTCGGATCCATATATCGAATCCTCATTCCGATTTCGTTGAAAAGCTGTAACGCCTTTTCCTGCAATTTAAAAGTGGTTTTTTCCACTTCACAAATGATGTTTGTCTTTCCTTTAAACAAACCTCTTATCGCCGCCGAAGGTCCAGAAAACTCTGTTCCTGCAATTGGATGCGTTGCGATAAAATTTCTTCTTTTCGGATGATTGGCAACTGCATCACAAATTGGTTTTTTAGTTGAACCCACTTCAAAAACAATTGTTTTGTCTCCAACTAAATCCAATACTTTTGGCAAAACAACCAGCGCCACATCAACCGGAACCGAAACAATTACAAAATCGGCTCCAGCCAAATCTTCAAAGTTCCCTGCCTGATCGATAACACCCAAATCAATTGCTTCCTGCAAATGTTTTTCGTTGCTGTCAATCCCAAAAATAGTCGCGTTTGGATGTTGGTCTTTGATGTCCAGCACCATCGAACCTCCTATTAACCCTATTCCTATTACGTATACTTTCATACTATTTCTTTAAATTCCAAGTTTTAAATTCCAAATTCCAATTAAAAGGGCTTCGACTTCGCTCAGCCTAACAATCTGGACAAAAATCTTGATTCTTGATTCTAAAATCTTTAAAACCGATCTATCGCTTCTTGTACTTTTTCTTCTTTCACACATAACGAGAATCTGATATATCCTTCTCCATTGCTTCCGAAGATTGTTCCCGGTGTGATAAAAATGTGTTTCTCGTATAATATTTCGTCAATGAACTTTTCTGCTGATTCGATTCCTTCCGGTAATTTGGCCCAAACAAAAAGTCCAACTCCTTCTTTATAAACTTCGCAGCCTAATTTTTCTGCTAGTTTTTCTGTCAATTCTCTTCGGCGTCTGTAAATTTTGTTTTGATCTTCAAACCATAATTTATCACAATTCAACGCTGCAATTGCACCTTTCTGAATTCCGTAATACATTCCGCTGTCCATGTTGCTTTTTACTTTCAGCACTGCATCGATAATTTCAGGATTTCCTAAAACCATTCCAACTCTCCAGCCCGCCATGTTGAATGTTTTACTTAATGAATTTAATTCTAAAGCCACTTCCTTCGCTCCTTCAACCTGCAATAAACTCATCGGATTATCATTCAAAACAAAACTATACGGATTATCGTTGACCAATAATATGTTATGTTTTTTAGCAAAAGCAACCAATTTTTCAAATAACGCTAAACTTCCTCTCGCTCCTGTTGGCATGTGCGGATATCCCAGCCACATGATTTTCACTTTCGAAAGATCTAGTTTTTCTAAAGCTTCAAAATCCGGTTCCCATGCATTTGCTTCTTTCAGATCGTAATAAACCGGAACCGCTCCAACCAAATTAGTTACCGAAGTATACGTTGGATAACCTGGATTCGGAATCAAAACGTGATCGCCTTCATTTAGAAAAGCTAACGAAATGTGCATAATTCCTTCTTTTGAACCCATCAAAGGCAAAATTTCATTATTCGGATTTAATGCAACACCAAATTGATTCTGATAAAAATCTGCCATTCCTTTTCTCAATTCCGGTAATCCCTGATAGCTCTGATATCCATGCCCGTTTTCATCTTGAATTGCCGCGGCAACCGCTTCAATTACTGCTTTCGACGGACTCAAATCAGGGCTTCCAATTCCCATATTGATGATAGATTTTCCTTCAGACATTAGTTGACGCACTTCTCTCAATTTTGATGAGAAGTAGTATTCTTCAACTGTATCTAATCTTTTTGCTGTTGTAATCATTATTTTTTGCTTTAGGCCGTAAGCTTTAGGCTTTAGGCTCTTTTTAAACTTTTATTTTTGCTTTAGACAGTAAGCTCTAAGCTTTTTGGACTTTAAGACTTTCGACTTTCCAACTTTATGACTTTATGACTTTATGACTCACTACTCAAAGGTTTAGTGTTTTTATATTCTCCTAACACTTTAAAATATTCTGCCATTATATTTAGTAACGCTTTGGCTTTTGCAAAATCTTCGTATTTCTCAAATGTTACATCTACGAAAAACGAATATTTCCAAGGTGTTTCAATTTTTGGAAGCGACTGAATCTTTGTTAAATTCAATTTGCAGTCGCTCATTACATTCAAAACTGCTGCTAAACTTCCTCTTTTGTGATCTAATTCAAATTTGATTGAAGCTCTGTTGATTTCGCTCTCCGGTAAAAATGAATTCTGTTTTTTAATGATTACAAAACGAGTCATATTGTTTTTGATCGTTTGAATTTCCGGAGCGATGATTTCTAAATCATACATTTCAGAAGCCGTTTTACTTGCAATTGCAGCGATTCCTGTTAATTGTTTTTCCTGAATTCTTCTTGCAGTTTCAGCTGTATCTTTATCTTCAACCAATTTAATGTTTGGATACTGTTTTAAGAAATCCATACATTGTAAAATTGCCATTGGGTGTGAATGAACTTCTTTTATATCTTCAATTTTATGACCTTTTAAAGCCATTAAATTTTGGTGAATGCTTAAATAATGCTCTCCAATAATGTGTAAATTGTTCTTGTCAATCAAAGCATAATTCGGAATAATTGGACCTGCAATCGAATTTTCAATCGCCATAACCGCCTGATCCGATTTTCCTGAAAGAAGGCTGTCAATTAATTCTTCAAAAGACAAACACTCATCAATAGCCACATTTTCAGAGAAATACTCCTTCACTACCTGATGATGGAAAGAACCTTTTATACCTTGTATTGCAATTTTAGTTGTCATATATTCAAAAAAAAATCCTGATTTTCATCAGGATTGTATATTAGTTTTATTTGTCTTTTATATTTCTCAAATAACCATAGCACAATCCTTACTTCTACTAAAGAAGAAATAAAAAGAGTTGCTAAAATAAAAACGGTTAGATGCCATTTTGTTTGTGTTATTATTTAAATTCTCTGCGAATGTATAAATTATTTTTAGTGCACCAAAAAAAATAATGAATTTTATGAAACAAAAAAGGATTTCTTAACAAAATCTACCAGTTTTGTAGGATAATTTAATAAATCAGTCTTAAAATGCGATTTAGGCAATTGGTTTTGAGTTTCTAAGATTAGCATATTTCTTCTGGAAAATACTTTTTTAACAATTCATGAGTTGAACCGTCACTCTGTAATAACTTAATAGCTCGTTCTGTAAAATTACTAATCTGAAAGTTTTTATTGGCAATTTTCTTCAAACCTTTGTCATTAAATATACTTAAAATCATACTGTAATTTTCAGTTTTTATAATTTCATTTATTTCTTCTTCTCTTTTAGAATACCATTGCTCCAAATTCACCTCCTCAATGAAATTTTGGAAATTTGCACTAATTATTGACAAATCATTCCCCCTCTTAACATGAGTATTTTGAAAATAATAATTCATTTTTGTTGACAAATAATTTGAAATTTGTAGCTCTTTTTTAGCAGATAATTCAGTTAATATTTCCTTTTTAATCGATTCTACTTTAGCCAAATCTGTCAAAGTTGTTTTACAAAGTTTAGCAAGGAACGCTTCATCAAGCAATAAATTTTCAGGCTCGGCAACTTTGTAGATATAAATATTCTCTTTTTTAATTGATTCTATTCTTTCTACCGAATGATAATCCCCATCAATAATTCCAATAGCTTTTGTATTAATATTAGGCATTTTATTAAATGCTTTTGTGTGATTAATAACTTGAAAGCAATTACCAACTGGAGTGATAGTGTATTTGGGAAATAATATGTTGTAAATTTTCTCATCAATACTACCTTTTTCTCCTTCACAGAAAAGAATATTTTTTCTACTTCCTAACAATTCGAACAACAAAGCTTCCGGTATCTCATTATTTGGAATATCTTCTATCTCCCATTTGTCTGGAAATTCAAAGGATTTGATCCATATTTTTTTTGCAGTGGTCCTGCTAGTAGCAAAATCTAAATCATGGGTTAAATACACAAATAAACAATCTGATCTTTCTATTTCTAATCTATCCCACAACTTTTTTAAAATGGTTTTATGTAAATACATTTCGGGCTCATCAATAATTACAAATCCATTTTTGGGAGCCTGCAAAACCTGCGCAATAAGGAATAGCATTACTTTTTCACCATCACTCATTTGTTTAATTGAGTAGTGATTTGCAGATTGGAATTGCAATGTAATATTCATTCCATCAATACAATCAATTTTTCTATGTTCGATTAAAGAATTCCAGATTTCAAAAGTTTTATCTAAATTGGTTACTGGAGGTTTAGATATTAATTTACCCTCAGAATCTTGCACAATTGATTTTTTTCTATAATCGTTTCCTATGAAATTATTTTCCGCCAAAAGATTTTTAAGAACAATTTCAAATTCAGATTTTAAATAATCGAAATTATTTGGGTCCTTATTTGTTTTGTCAATTTTTTGATATTTATTTAAATCTTCTTTTGTTTTTGTAGGGTTTGAAATTCCGATAATGTCTCTAATAAATAAAACCCTTTGTGCAGAAATCACGACACCGTTATTTAACAAGTAGGTCTTAAATTTATTTGACAATGTTGTTTTCCCACTTCCATTTGCGCCAATAGCAACGACATTATCAGAAAAAAAATTAATCTTCTTAAAAAACTCCAAATTAAAATTTACATTTTCATATTGCAAATTTATATGGCGAAAATTATTCTCAATCTGATTTTTAAAATGAATTTTATTTGTATTTACAAAATCTAATCTAGTTTGCCCTCTAAATGGCAAAGCATTTAAAAATGTATTTACATTCTGTGTAAATTGATTTATATAATTAGTTGAAAAATTATATTCCTCAGAAATCTCAATTAAAGAATCAGTCAAAATAATCACTTTCTCAAAATCATCAAGAATTGATTTTTCAATTTCGCATTCTACAGCAACTTCTTTATGAAATTTTAAGTCATGTAAAGATTCTTCTATAAACGTTTTGAATTTTATTAATTGTTGATCCATAAATTGTATGTTTTTTAATCAAGATAAATCCTAAATAAAAAAAGCAGTTATCATTACAACAACTGCTTTCTCTAATTATTTAATAGATATAATCTTTTTTCTTTACTCTATTATCTTTCTTCTAAAAGAAAATTAAGACCCACACATCTCACAATCCTCAGGACCTGCAGCTTGTGCTTTTAGCAACATCGCTTTATATTCCTCAATATTGATCTCTTCAGTTTCTGCAACTAAAGCCGGAGCTGTTTCTTCTTTTTTATCGTTGTTTAATGTGAATTTAATTGCATCAACTGCTGACTTCGTTCTCAAGTAATACATTCCTGTTTTTAAACCAGACTGCCAAGCGTAAAAGTGCATTGACGTAAGTTTAGAATAGTTTGCATCTTGCATGAACAAGTTCAGTGATTGTGATTGGTCAATGAAATAACCTCTTTGACGTGACATATCGATAATATCTTTCATCGACATTTCCCAAACTGTTTTGTACAGTTCTTTTAAATCTGCTGGAATCACATCAATATTTTGAACTGATCCGTTATGACGCATGATTTCTTGTTTCAAAGTCTCATTCCACAAACCTCTTTCTACTAAATCATGAAGTAAGTGTTTGTTTACTACAATGAATTCTCCAGACAATACACGACGTGTGTAAATGTTTGATGTATATGGTTCGAAAGCTTCGTTGTTTCCAAGAATTTGCGAAGTTGAAGCAGTTGGCATTGGAGCAACTAACAGCGAGTTACGAACTCCGTGTTCTACAACTTCTTTTCTTAATGAAGCCCAGTCCCAACGGCCTGATAATTCTTCATCTTTCATTCCCCACATGTTGTATTGGAATTCTCCTTTAGACATTGGAGAACCTTCAAATGTAGAATATGGTCCTTCTTCTTTCGCCATTTCCATAGAAGCGGTTACAGCTGCGAAGTATAAAGTTTCGAAAATTTCCTGATTTAATACTTTAGCCTCATCGCTTGTAAACGGTAAACGCAACATGATAAAAGCATCAGCCAAACCTTGTACTCCCAATCCAACCGGACGGTGACGCATGTTAGAGTTTTCAGCTTCTTTTACCGGGTAATAGTTTCTGTCGATTACTTTGTTCAAATTACGAGTAACACGTTTTGTAACATTGTAAAGCGCCTGGTGATCGAATTTTCCGTTTTCAATAAACATTGGCAACGAAATAGAAGCCAGGTTACAAACTGCAATTTCATCTTTAGAAGTGTACTCCATAATCTCTGTACACAAGTTAGAAGAACGAATTGTTCCTAAATTCTTGTGGTTCGATTTACGGTTTGCTGCATCTTTGTACAACATATAAGGCGTTCCCGTTTCGATTTGTGATTCAAGGATTTTCTCCCATAATTCACGTGCACGAATGGTTTTTCTACCTTTTCCTCTAAATTCATAATCCAAATACATGGTTTCGAATTCTTCTCCGTAAACATCGTATAATCCAGGACATTCGTTAGGGCACATTAATGTCCAACTAGCATCTTCCTGTACACGTTTCATGAATAAATCTGAAGTCCACATGGCGAAGAATAAATCTCTCGCACGCATTTCTTCTTTTCCTGTATTTTTCTTCAAATCCAAAAATTCAAAGATATCAGCATGCCATGTTTCGATGTAAATCGCAAAGCTTCCTTTACGTTTTCCACCACCCTGATCTACGTAACGAGCCGTATCGTTGAAAACTCTCAACATCGGAACGATTCCGTTTGAAGTTCCGTTTGTACCACGAATGTAAGATCCAGTAGCACGAACGTTATGAATAGAAAGACCAATTCCTCCCGCTGATTGCGAGATTTTAGCCGTTTGTTTTAAAGTATCATAAATACCGTCAATACTATCATCCTGCATTGCTAAAAGGAAACAAGAAGACATTTGAGGCTTTGGAGTTCCGGCATTGAACAACGTTGGCGTTGCATGCGTGAAGAACTTTTTAGACATTAAATCGTAAGTTTCAATTACCGATTGTAAATCGTCTAAGTGAATACCAACAGAAACACGCATCAACATATGCTGTGGTCTTTCTACGATTTTTCCGTTTATTTTAAGTAAGTATGAACGCTCTAAGGTTTTGAAACCAAAGTAATCGTAATTGAAATCTCTTGTATAAATAATATGAGAATCTAAAAACGCAGCATTCTCCTGAATCACTTTAAATACTTCATCTGAAAGCAATGGTGCCTCTTGTCCATTTCTTGGATTTACGTAGTGATACATATCTTTCATCGTTTCTGAGAAAGATTTTTTAGTATTTGAATGTAGGTTTGAAATTGCCACACGCGCTGCTAATTGTGCATAATCTGGATGCGCAATAGTCATAGAAGCCGCCGTTTCTGCCGCAAGATTATCCAGTTCAGAAGTAGAAACCCCATCATACAATCCCTCGATAACTCTCATGGCTACCTTAACAGGATCTACAAGCTCATTTAAGCCGTAACACAATTTTTTGATTCTTTCTGTAATCTTATCAAACATTACGGGCTCTCTGTGGCCATCTCTTTTTACTACATACATAAGCTTACTATTTATTAGTTATTGAAAAAATGAAAGACACTAGAAAACGAATTCCAGCCCTTAAACATTGCGTGTTTTTAAATTATTTTTTGAGAATTATCGAATCCTCAATAGTCGTCTGCTCCCGACCTATGAAATAGATCGAAAATGCAAAAAAATGTTACTGAATCTACGATTTGGGAAAGAGATTCAATCTAAAAAAAATGATTTTATTCTTTTAGCGTTTTTGGGATCGCTAAAATATTTTGTTGTCTAGAAATCTGCGTCAAATGAAATTTTCTGAGCATCGCTGTCTGTGTTCATCACACCAGATTTTTGATACTCGGCAACACGTTTTTCAAAGAAATTAGTTTTTCCCTGAAGAGAAATCATATCCATGAAATCAAACGGATTCGCTGATCCATACACACGATCACAACCTAATTCTACTAACAATCTGTCTGCAACAAATTCTAAGTATTGCGTCATTAAAGTCGCATTCATTCCAATTAAACTTACCGGTAGCGATTCTGTTACAAATTCTCTTTCGATATCTAAAGCATCAACGATGATTTCTTTAATTCTGTCTTTTGGTACTTTGTTAATCAAATGGTGATTATGCAAGTGAACTGCAAAATCACAGTGTACACCTTCGTCACGAGAAATCAACTCATTAGAGAAAGTTAAACCTGGCATTAATCCACGTTTCTTCAACCAATAAATAGAACAGAAAGCACCTGAGAAGAAAATACCTTCAACAGCAGCAAAAGCGATTAGTCTTTCAGCAAATGAATCAGACTCGATCCATTTTAAAGCCCAGTCTGCTTTTTTCTTAATTGCAGGGAATACTTCCAAAGCATTAAACAACTCTGCTTTTTCAGCTTCATCTTTTACGTAAGTATCAATCAATAATGAATAGGTTTCACTATGAATGTTCTCCATCATGATTTGGAAACCATAGAAAAACTTCGCTTCAGCATATTGTACCTCATTTACAAAATTCTCAGCAAGGTTTTCATTTACGATTCCATCAGATGCAGCAAAAAATGCTAAAATGTGTTTAATGAAATATCTTTCGTCGTCACTTAATTTATTGTTCCAATCTGTCAAATCCTGGTGTAAGTCGATTTCTTCCGCAGTCCAAAAACTAGCTTCCATCTTTTTGTACCATTCCCAAATATCATGATGTTTGATAGGAAAAATAACGAAACGATTTTTATTTTCTTGTAATATTGGCTCGACTTGTGACATGACTGTTTTATTTAATTTTTATGCTGAATTTTTACTTATTCAGAACGATTACAAAGATTGTCATTTGTAGCCAAAAATGAAAGCCAAACTTATTCACAATTCGATGTAGTTTTTAACAACGCCTAAAAAATGAGATACTTTTCAGACAATATTTAAATATTTGTAAATGAGTCATTTAATATAGTCATTTACCCCTAAAGCCCCTGTAAAATATAGACTTTTTGGAATAATAAGCAAGAAATTTTAATTGTTTTTAAAAAGTTTTTTTTGAGTTAAAACTTTATTTTTTGAGTT
Source organism: Flavobacterium sp. KH_001 (assembly GCF_057840745.1). NCBI lineage: Bacteria > Pseudomonadati > Bacteroidota > Flavobacteriia > Flavobacteriales > Flavobacteriaceae > Flavobacterium > Flavobacterium sp. KH_001. The sequence continues at coordinate 636,682 of NZ_CM174520.1, forward strand.
AAAATATATCCACTTAAAGCGGTAACTATAGCCCTTTGATTATTTCGAATTTTTAAGCTCTTCCGCTACTTTTTCAAGTTCCAAATACCAGTCTTCACCAAAGCGGCGAATCAAAGCTTCTTTGACAAATTTATAAACCGGAACTTCTAATTCTTTTCCTAAAGAACAGGCATCATCACAAATATCCCATTTATCATAATTCACCGCAGCAAACTCCGTAAAATCTTTTACACGGATTGGGTACAAATGACAAGAAACGGGTTTTTTCCAATCTACGATTCCCTGATTGTAAGCTTGCTCGATTCCGCAAAGGGCCGTTTTTCCGTCAAAAATAACGTAAGCACAATCTTTTTCATCTATTAATGGTGTTTCAAGATCACCATCAGTTCCTTTTACCCAAGTACCCTGTGCTTCGATTGCAGCAATTCCTTCTTTTCTTAAAAAGGGTTTTACTTTTGGGTAGATTTCTTCCAGAATTTTAGTCTCTGCTTCGCTTAAAGGCGCACCGGCATCTCCGTCAACACAGCAGGCTCCTTTACAAGCTGACAAGTTGCACACAAATTCTTTTTCAAGAATATCTTCTGAAATAATGGTTTTCCCTAATTGAAACATGATAATAAAGTACTGTAATTTATAAAGTGCAAAGATAGTCAAAGAAAGCAGATGAAATGAGATTAAATTTCACTGCAGTACGTGGTACTATTTTACCACAGAGTCACACAAAGGTTTTTCACAGAGAATCGCAAAGAAATTGTACCACAGAGATTCGCAGAGTTTTTCACAGAGCAGCGCGAAGTTTAAGTTCACGAAATTTGAGATTAATTTATTGAAATCTTTGTGTAACTCTGTGAAAAAAACTTTGTGCCACTCTGTGGTAAAAAACAATTAACCTTTGCGAATCTCTGTGGTACAATTGACTTTTTGTTACAAATATCACTTTTTTAACCGATAAAACGTATTTTTATAACAATAATGCATCGTATTCAAAAAACACCTATCTTTATTCTCTACCTTTGCAAAAATTTTAAACGCTTAAAATCAAAGTAATATGTTAGAAATTGACTTTAAAGAAATTATTACTGTCGGAATGGTTCTTTTTGCTGTAATTGATATCGTAGGATCTATTCCCATTATTGTCAATTTACGAGCAAAAGTGGGACATATTGAATCTGAAAAAGCTTCAATTGTAGCCGGAATGATTATGATTGTTTTTCTTTTCGTTGGAGAAGGTTTACTAAATCTTATTGGAATTGATGTGCATTCCTTTGCCGTGGCCGGATCTTTTGTACTATTCTTTTTGGCATTGGAAATGATTTTAGGTATCCGAATTTATCGTGATGAAGAACCAGGATCAGCTTCTATTGTACCACTTGCTTTTCCACTAATTGCAGGAGCAGGAACAATGACGACTTTACTTTCACTTCGATCTCAATTTCACACCATCAATATTATCATAGCGATTTTGTTGAATATTATCTTAGTATATATCGTTTTGAAATCATCCAAAAAAATAGAAAATTTATTAGGAGAAAACGGACTTGGCGTAGTACGCAAGACATTTGGAGTCATACTTTTAGCAATTGCTGTTAAATTATTCGCTGCTAATGTTAAAGGTTTGTTCGTCTAACGGATATTTTTATAAATTTACCCCATAAAATTTCTAAAACAGAACTTTTAACATATTTACAATATGCGTAGAGTTTTAGTTTAATTTTTAGACAAACAAACCACCATTATGAAAATCTTTACTTCAATCTTAGTGCTTTTAGCATTAGCTTTAATTGTTTTTAATATTACGCAATTAGACTTCAAAAATCCTTTTCAGGGAGATAGCGGTGTAGCACTTATTGGGATCGCAGCTGCATTTTGCGCAGTATTAATTCTTTTGATTTTTAGAATTTCAAAAAGAATTGAAGAAAAAATGCACGACAACAGATAATAAATATATGTTTGACGTTCTAATTATTGGCGGAGGCGTATCAGGCATGTCTTGTGCTCTCGTTTTAGGTTCTGCCAAAAACAAAGCTTTTGTTACCGATAAAAAAATCGGAATCTTCACGCATCAAAAGAATTCTTCGCTGCAGGAAGCGATCTTCTATAATGCATACGGAATAACTCCTGGTAAATTAGGATCTGAATTACTTGTAGAAAGTACACAAGATCTCGCCATGACTTACCCTCATATTACTCAGATTCCAAACGAGAAAGTAATTAAAGTTGAAGGAACTTATCCTGAATTTACTGTTACTACAAATAAAAACACATACAAAACTAAAAGCATTGTAATCGGAATTGGTTCTGCCAATACTTTTGATATCGAAGGCTTAATGCAGTATGTTGAACCACACAAAAAAGCACTTCCCGAAAAACAACGTATTCAGCTTAAAAACGACGATCACAAAGTAGCCGAAGGTATTTACGTTATTGGAACTTTAGCCGGCTGGAGAAGTCAATTAGCTATTGCTGCAGGAAGCGGCGCTGCTGTTGCCACAGATATTCTTACTTTATGGAATAATGGCATACAGACTCATGCCCACGATAGTATTCGATAAAATTTAAAACATAAGTTTTTATATAATTAAACCATTAAGAGATTAAGAAAATTAAGACTTTGCGCTTAATAAACTTAATCTCTTAATGGTTTATTTTTTTTATTTCTCACTTATTATTTTACTGAAACAATCTCAGTAACTTTAATGTGTTTTTCATCTTCTGTTTTCCAGATTTCTCCTTTTACAGAAACATTATCTCCAATTTTTAATTGTTTGTAATTTTCAGGACCACCAACATTTACAATACTGATTGTTGCGAAATACACTTCTTTGGCAGCTGTAGAGATTTTAGCTGTATAACCATCTTTTCCAGCTTCTATTGAATCTACTTTTCCGGTAACTGTATTAGAACTGCTATCTTTCATAGTTTTACAAGAAATTACAAAAGTCATTAAAACGAATAGAAAGCTTATTTTTTTTAGATTTTTCATATTATATATTTAACCACAAATCTCGAACTATATCAGCTAAGATTCGTTACATTATATTTTAATAAATTATTATTATTTATTGTAATTGAATGCAGCTTCCCGCAATAACTTTTAAGTTTTCATCAAATTGTTTCCAAACTCTGATATACCGAAGCACACCATCTATAGGACTATTATCAAAAGAACCTTTTAATGAAACTGTAACTGCAACTACAGCCGTATCGCCAATTAGATTTATGGTTTGATCGGAAGCTTCAATAGTAGTAATTTTCATTTTCCCCGAACGATAAGAAGCCAAATCAAATTCTTTTGTAATCGTATTTCCATCAGGTAAATTAAAAAGCAAATCGTCGTGAAGGATTTTTTCTAAAAACAAAACATCAGCATTTTTAACAGCAGTCAAAAGTTCTATTTCAGCATTTACAACGGCTTCTATTTTCATATTAAAAAGTTTTCAGCGTTATTTTTTCGGATTCTGAACTGCCTTAATCATAGCATCTTCTTTCAAAATCACATCGTAGTAATATATTTCACCATATAATTGTCTGGCAAATTCAGCAGTGATATAACGATTCACTAAAGGTTTGGTTTTGTCTAATTTCAAATCCAGACCTGTCATGAAAATATAGTTTTTGAATTTCTTAAAGTAAACATCAGAGTTTTTCATTTCAGCCAAAAACTCATTAAACTTTAGTCCGGCAAAAGCTTTTCGGTTTTTATCTAATTCTTCAAAAACAAAATGTCCGACTACTCCGGTTTGAAGCAAATAACCAACGTTTTCATTTCCGTGCTCTGCTTCCATCGGAACAAAAACATCCGGCACGATTCCGCCACCACCATATACGATTTTACCTTTTGGTGTTTTAAATTTTAATGAATCAGCTACTTTTATACTGTCTTTAGCATAAAGTTCACCCGATTTTATACGAGATTCTGATTCTTTAAAATATTCTTCGTTTCCTTTTTTATACGGTTTCTGAATTGATCTTCCGGTTGGCGTGTAATATCTTGCCACCGTTAAACGCACAGCAGATCCGTCGTTGAAATCCATTTCACGTTGTACCAAACCTTTTCCGAAAGAACGGCGTCCTACAATAATTCCACGATCGTTATCTTGTAATGCTCCTGCCAAAATTTCACTTGCAGAGGCGCTGTTTTCATTAATCAAAACATATACTTTTCCGGTTTCAAAACTTCCGGCTTTTGTTGCATATGTTTTCTCTGTTGTTCCGTTTTTATTTTTAGTAAAAACGATCAATTGTTTGTCTTTCAAAAATTCATCGGCAATAGCGACCGCTTCTTCCATATAACCACCGCCGTTATCACGAAGATCGATTACAAGCGACTGAATTCCGCTTTGTTTTAATCTTGTTAAACCGGTTTTAAATTCATTAAAAGTAGTCTCGGCAAAACGATTTATTTTGATGTAACCGACATTATTTCCAAGTAATAAAGAAGCATCAACGCTTTTTATCGGAATAACATCTCTTTTTACTTTAAACTTCAGTTTCTTTTGTTCCGATTTTCTAAAAACGGTCAATTCAATTTCAGAACCCTGCAATCCTTTCAACTTCGAAAACAAACTATCTGAAGGCAATTTTCTTCCATATAATTTCGTTTTTCCGGCAAATAAAATTCGGTCTCCTGATTTTATTCCGGCTTTCGCCGAAGGGCCATTTTCGATTGGTTTTATGATCGCAACAGAATCTTTATACATATAAAAATTAATTCCGATTCCAACGAAATCACCTTTCATGCTTTCCGCCACTTCTGCCTGTTCGCTTGGCGGAATATAAACAGAATGTGGATCTAATTTGGATAAGATATTATCAACTGTCAGGTTTACAATTGAATCGGTATTGATACTGTCGACATATTCGTTATTGATAAAATCGATCAGTTTATTAAGTTTTGTTTTGGAGTAATTTTTAGCCAAAAGTCCGTCATCAACGGGAGCATTCATTAGGCTTCCGAGGACAGTTCCGAGAGCAAAAGTAGCTCCGATTACGATTGGCAAATATTTCGAATTAAATTTCATTTACTCTTCTAAAACAGGAAGATGTTCAACTTCAACACCTGCTTTTAATAAAAATTGAATTCCGGCATCATCGCGATATCCATTTTGGTAAACCACTCTCTTTATCCCGGATTGATGTATCAATTTGCTACATTCTTTACAGGGTGAAAGTGTAATATACAAAGTAGCGCCTTCACAAGATTGTGTTGATCTGGCCACTTTTAAAATTGCATTGGCTTCGGCATGAAGAACTTCCCAACGGGTTAATCCTTCGTCGTCTTCGCAGCAATTCTCAAATCCGGATGGTGTTCCGTTATAACCATCAGAAATAATCATCCGGTCTTTTACAATAATGGCACCAACCTGTTTACGTTTGCAGTAAGAAAGGGCACCCCATTCTTTTGCAATACGAAGGTACGCTTTATCGTACTTATTTATTTTTTTTAAATCCATTTATTTTATCTGTTCCAAATTGGGCTTTCAATGATCATCGGAATCACAACTCCGATAATAAAAGCCGACATTACAAGTGCCCAATCTCGTTTTGAAAAACGAAATACGGTCTGCACAATATAGGATAGTATCAAAACTACAAAAACAACAACTAACTGCGCTGCTTCGATTCCTAACGCAAATTCGCCTAAAGGTAATAATTTTGAGCTTGGCGACCCTCCTAAAATAGTCTTAAAATAATTAGAAAAACCAAGTCCGTGTATTATTCCGAAAAACAGGGTTACCATAAAAATTAAATTCACACCTTCATTTTTGGTCGCTTTTCCTGCCGTAAAAAGATGAAATATGGCGGTTATCAAGATGGTAATCGGAATTAAAAACTCCACTATATTTACTTTTATAGCGATGATTCCAAAAACTGAAAGCAACAAAGCCAAAGTGTGACCGATCGTAAAAAGTGAAACCAGAAGCAAAATGCGTTTCCAGTCTTTAAACAAATACGGAATAGTTAAGGCGATTAAAAAAAGAACGTGATCGTAGGCGTGGATATCTAAAACGTGTTTTAATCCTATCTGAAAATAAATCCAAAATTCTGACATAGGGGTAATGGTATTAATTGATTAAGGGGATGTAAACTTACGATTTATTTTGAAAAGTAAAGAAACCGTACTATTAAAACAACGCAGAAAAATAAGTTAAATTTTATGAGAAATTTAAAATGTTAAATTAAAATAAGATTTATCTTTGTTCTATATAAAACCCTATTAATTATGCCATTTTCAGAATTATTTGATAACGAATTCAAACAAAGAAACAGAGGTCATTTCTCTGCAATTGTGCGTGTAGCTTATGCTGACGGAAAAATTAATGACGAGGAAAAATCGTTTTTAGACAAACTAGCTTCAAGATTAGAAATTTCAGAAGAAGAATATACAGAAATCCTTAAAGATCCTTGGCAACATTCTATAAATCCTCCTTATTTATATGCGCAGCGTTTAGAGCGTTTGTACGACTTAGCGAGAATGGTTCACGTTGACCACCATTTAGGAGACCAACAAGAAGTTATGTTAACCCGTATGGGATTAGCTTTAGGATTTACGCCAGGAAACGTAAACCATATTATTAGAAAAGCTTTGTCTTTAGTAGACAAAAAAGTAGATTTGGATACATTCCTTTTCGAAATGGAAAATATGAATAAATAGTATTCAGTATTCAGTTTTTTAGTATTCAGTTTTTAAGCTGAAATTAAAATATAAACTCGAGAGATTTTTAATCTTTCGGGTTTTTCTGTTTTAAGTTAAAACGTAACATAACCGCAAAAGAAACCCGACAGGTTTTAAAAACCTGTCGGGTTTGCTTAGCCTCAAAATCTGCGACTGAATACTAAAAACTGAACACTGAATACTAAAACCTACTCAGCTGCCATAAACTCTTCAGCCTTTTCTACCATATTATAACTTCCGCAGAAAAACGGAACTCTTTGATGCAATTCCGTTGGCTGGATTTCCATAATTCTACCGAAACCATCTGTTGCTTTTCCTCCCGCTTGTTCAGCAATAAAAGCCATCGGATTACATTCGTATAATAAACGTAGTTTCCCTTTTGGCGCTTTTGAGCTTGTCGGATATAAATAAATACCTCCTTTAATCATATTTCGGTGAAAATCTGACACTAAACTTCCAATATATCTTGAAGTATAAGGTCTATCATCCTCTTCACGCTGACAATACTTGATGTAATTTTTTACTCCTTGCGGAAAATGAACATAATTCCCTTCGTTTACCGAATAGATATTTCCGTCTTTCGGATATTTCATATTTGGATGTGAAAGATAGAATGTTCCGATTGCCGGATTCAACGTAAAACCATTCACACCATGTCCGGTTGTATAAACCAACATTGTTGACGTTCCATAAATTACATATCCTGCTGCTACCTGATTGATTCCCGGTTGTAAAAAATCCTCGCTTGTTACCGGCGTTCCAATTGGTGTAATTCTTCTAAAAACAGAGAAAATAGTTCCCACTGAAACATTTACATCAATGTTTGAAGATCCGTCAAGCGGATCCATTAAGATCACGTACTTATTATTATGACTGTTGTCGCTCCCCTGAACAGTTATAAAATCGTCGTTCTCTTCTGAAGCAATACCACAGACAATCTCACGGTTTATTAACGTCTGAATAAATACTTCGTTTGCATAGACATCTAATTTTTGCTGGTCTTCGCCCTGGATATTTTGTTCGCCTGCGGCGCCAATAATATCGACTAATCCAGCCTGATTTACTTTATAGTTGACAACCTTTGCCGCCAAACGTATAGAGTTGATAATTCGGGAAAGCTCCCCCGACGAATACTGAAATGCTTTTTGGTTCTCAATAATAAACTCTCCCAGTGTTTTATTGCGTTCTTCCATTACTATATCGTTGTAGATTTATTTTTAAGTCACAAATATCGTTTATTTTGTGAGAATGATTTAAAAATTATTTTGTTAGTTTGCTACTATTGTATATTTGCTAATTAAAGCTGGAAAGCACGTAGTAAAAACACACTTTTTTAGCTAATAAACACTTAATAATAAGAATATAGGAATTGACCTTAAGAAAAAGTTTACACAAATAAACACTTTAAAACAAAGGACAATACTGAAAATAAATTTTACAAATTATGAATATTAGAAAAGGAAATCCTGAGGATATGAAATCAGTTTTAGGATTGATACAGGAGTTGGCAATATTCGAAAAAGAACCAGAAGCTGTTGTAATAACCGAAGTTGATTTAATACGCGATGGTTTTGGTGAAAAACCATTATTTCATGTCTTTGTTGCAGAGATTGAGAATAATGAACAACAGAAAGAAATTGTTGGAATTGCATTATATTATTATCGTTACTCAACCTGGAAAGGAAAAACAATACATCTTGAAGATTTAATTGTGAAAGAAAAAATGCGTGGTACAGGATTAGGTTCTGCACTTTATGCTGAAATTATGAAGCAAGGAAAAAGAGATAATGTGAGAAGAATTGATTGGAATGTTTTAGACTGGAATACACCTGCAGTTAACTTTTACAAGAATTCAGGCGCGAGAATTCTTGAAGACTGGCAAGTAGTTCAAATGGATGAAGCAGGAATTAATTCATTTCTGGAAAAATTATAAAAAAATATCAGATTTCATTAATCTGAAATCTAAAATTAAAAATCTAAAATTAACAATGAGAGTATTTAAATTTGGAGGAGCATCAGTAAAAGATGCAGATGGAATTAAAAACGTTTATGACGTTTTACAAAAAGTAGGTTACGAAGATGTGATTTTGGTTGTTTCGGCGATGGGAAAAACAACAAATGCTCTTGAGGTTGTGATCAAGAATTATTTTGACAAATCGGCCGAGCTGAATTCCTCTGTTCAGGAAATCAAGAAATATCACAATCAAATATTATTAGATTTATTTGAAGATGAAAAAAATGCTGTTTTTGCAGCTGTAAAGGATCAATTCACAGAATTAGAATATTTTTTAGCACATAATAAATCTCCAAATTACAATTTTGTTTACGATCAGATTGTGAGTTTTGGAGAGTTGATTTCGACTACAATTTTAAGTCATTTCATGAATTTCATGGGAATTAAAACACAATGGCTTGACGTTCGCAACTTCATTAAAACCAATGCTAACTATCGTGATGCTGAAGTTGACTGGGAAACTACACAACAACTTATCAGCAAAAATGTACCAAGAAAACAATTAAACATCACACAAGGATTTTTAGGTGCAGATGAAAATAATTTCACAACCACATTAGGCCGTGAAGGTTCTGATTATACTGCAGGGATTTTTGCTTATTGCTTAAATGCTGAAAGTGTAACAATCTGGAAAGACGTTCCCGGAGTTATGAATGCGGATCCGCGTTATTTTGAAAATGCAAGTTTGTTGAATCAAATTTCATATCGCGAAGCAATCGAATTAGCCTTTTACGGAGCGACGGTAATTCACCCAAAAACATTACAACCGCTACAGAAAAAAGAAATTCCATTATATGTAAAATCGTTTATCAACCCATTATTAAAAGGAACTTGTGTTTCTAAAGGTGTTGATTTAGAACCACAATATCCTTGTTTTATCGTAAAAAGAGAACAGCTTTTGATTTCGCTTTCTTCAATTGATTTTTCTTTTATCATGGAAGAAAACATCAGTGAGATTTTTGGTTTATTCCACGAATTCAAAATCAAAGTAAATTTAATTCAGAATTCTGCTATTAGTTTTTCTGTTTGTGTAGAAGATAAATTTGGGAATTTTAATGACTTGAATGCCATCCTTTCTAAAAAATTCAAAGTTGATTTTAATGAAAATGTGACTTTGTACACTATTCGTCATTTTACAGAACAAGCTGCACAAACCGTTGAAGACAATAAAGAAGTTTTATTAAAACAAGTGAGTAGAGAAACAATGCAGATTGTAACTAAAGAACTCAATTAATATTGCTTCATAAAAGGTAATTATTTCAATTCAATATATTTATAGAAAGGCTTCACGAATCGTGAAGCCTTTTTTTGAATCTTAACGTGCCCTGTTATTCTCAGTCTGCTCAATTTCTGACTTCTTATAATTTGTTTTTTTCGAATTCCCAAAACTATAGGTTGCCATAAGTCTAAAGTAGTTTGTTGTATACGTTCTATGATAATATATTTGAGTTTGCCCGACATTATAATCTCCCGAAACCATAAAGTTATGAAAAATATCATTTGCGGTGAAATTCAGTTTTAGCGCCTCTTTAAAAAAGTTTTTTTCGATTCCTACTGTTATTGTCGATCGGCTATTATCACTTCCCAATCCATAACTCCTATCTCCTAAATACCAGGCAAGCAGCTGTAGCTTAAAAAGATTTGGAATTGTAAATGTATTATTCGAGTACAAATAAATCTGGGGTTTAACCGGACCCAATTCAAACTCATAAAAATCATCTACGGATTTGGTCAAATTCATGCTTACTGTATTAGTAGAATTCCACCATTTTACATTAAAAGATCTTGAAAGTGAAGTGAAAAACACATGTCCTTTATCAAGATTTAACGATCGTAAAATATAACTGTTTGGGGTATTTCCCCGCAAAGCTGCTCCAGAAATAGGGTCAATTTTATACGTGTAACCTATTTTAAAATCAAACTTTTTATACATTGTTCCAATTTCAAATGCATGAATTTTTTCCGGAAGCAAATCAGGATTTCCTTCGATGGTTGTAAACGGATCCTGATAAATAACATACGGATTTAGCGCCTGATATCTTGGTCTGGTAATTCTTGACACATACGAAAAATGACCTTTCCAATCTTCAGAAAAATTCATATTTAAAAGTACGTTGGGAAAAAGATTTCCATAGTTTTTCTCGAATTTTTGAACCCCGTTTGCATTCGTGTACAAATTATATTTCGTCCATTCGCCTCTTGCGCCAACAGAAAAATCAAACTTGTCACCTATTGAACTTCCGTAATTAAAATAGGCCGCGCCAATACGTTCCTGATATTTAAAATCGCTTGATAGTTCGTCATCAAACTCAAAGTTCATATCATCTATATCCGCAATCAAAAAATCTGTAGCTGATTTTATAGTCGCATAACTATACTTCACTCCCGTTTCCAGTCTGGTGTCTTCTTTAACTTTTTTTGAATAATCTACCTGAGTGGCTATTATATTTATAGTATTACCAACATTATTCTTAAGATACTTTTGTGTAATGTCGTCATTTACCAAGCCCTTTTCATCAATAAAATCTTTTATGGTTCCGTTATAATTAGAATATTGCGATCCAATAAATAAAGATGACCCTTTTTTATCCGTTATTGCATTGTAATTCAAATTCACAAACTGATTCAGCAAAACGTCATTTTTATCAATATCAGTAGCATAAAAGCTATTCCCTGTATTACTTTCTATTGAATTTCGACTTTCAACAACTCCGCCTAAATCTTCAATATTACCACTATAGGCAAGTGAAATGTAATTCTTTTCGGAAAAAGTATATTGAACCCCAAATCCGAAATTAGAAAAGTTATTAAACTGACGCTTCCAATCTGTAGTCAATTCTGATTTCATAAACTCCTCCGGATCTGGTCGTGTTCTGGTTGTGTACAAGAGTTCTCTCCCTCTTCCTAATTGCAAGCCATAATTGGTTATAAAAGAAAATTTCCCTTTTGTGTAATTAAAATCAAGTAGTGTATTGGTACTTGTCCCGGCAAATTCAGAGACCGTTACTTGCTGACTCGCCGTTCCCATAATTCCATTTTCAATATTTTTTTTGGTAATAATATTAATTACTGCTTTCCCTTCGGCATCATACTTTGCTGAAGGATTTGGAATTACTTCAATTTTCGAAATTTGCGAAACCGGGATTGCGGCAAACCTTTCGTAGTTAATCAATATACCGTTAAGGTAAATGATCGCTTCTCCTTTTCCGAGTACACTAATCTGCCCTTCCGCAACAGTTACATTTGGAACCCTGCTTAATAATTCATTTACAGAACTACTGGTCGAAAGCAATGTATTGGCCACATTTACTTCGATTGTTCCGTTTGAAGAATGCTTTACTAATTGCGTTTGTTTTTTAATGACAACCTCATTTAACTCATTATTCTTAACGATGGTCTTATCTGTAATAGCTTGTGCTGTCTGTGCATTTGCTTCTGTGGGATACAAAAGCAGACTGCAAATGGAGAAGAGAACTGAAACTTGGAATTTCATAAATTTAAGCGATTATAAATTTGACTTTTATGAGACAAAAGTCAATCGAAAATCGCTAAAGGAAGTCCCCGAAAGAGAAATCAGGAGTACGGATTTATAAATCGCTACTCTGTTTAATAGTTATAAAACCTGCAATTGGTAGTTTAAAGGTGTTTTTCCTGTATGTTTTTTAAAAGCAGCAAAAAAAGCTGATTTAGAATTAAAACCTACATCATAACCTACAGCTTCTAAAGTAAATTTATCACTTGATTTAATAATTTCACAGGCTTCATTTATTCTGAACTCGTTGATAAAACTCGTAAAATTCTTCCCCAGATTATTATTTAAAAATTGAGAGAGTTGATGACTTGAAATGTTCACTTCTTTAGCCAAATCCTGTAAAGTTAGATTAGCGTTTTTAAACAATTCTTTCTCAGTCATTACATTTTCCAATTTTTGGGATAATATTGCTCCTTCTGCTGAATCTATTTTCTTACCGGAATACTTCTGATTATTCAAAAGAAACAAATCATCTGTTTTTTTTCGGTATAAAAGAATCGAAATAATTAGATACAGAATGAAAGAGAAAACCACGGCACCACTAATGTAAGTTGCTCCCGGAGCTCCCATTATTGACAGAAAGTAAAAAAGAAATAATAAAAAATTACCTAGAAAAAGCATTCCAAACCAAGTTTCTGCCGGAGTTGACTTGTGTTTTCTACTTATGATTTTTGCCAATATATCTTTGATCGCAAAACCTGAAAAAACAATGTACACAAACCATTGAAAATAAATAATTCTTATAAAATAACCACGCCAGAGTTCAGGGTATTCTTCATACGGAAATAAAATACCTACAGTAATAATAAGAATCGCCCAGAAAAGAAGTGTGAGTTTCCAGAGCTTCGGCATTATATTGATTTCTTCAATTGCCGATTTAAGAAAATAATACAAACACGGACCAATAAAAAAACAAGCTGTAAGTCCAAATTGCAGATACATTTTTGGCAAAGCCGAATCAAAATACACAAAAACCGATTTCCCAATTCGTATGCTTAGGGCGAATAAAAGTGCTCCAAGGAAATAATTGGTCAGGTACTTTTTCTTTGTAAAGAAGAAAAAATAAACACCTAAAATAATTCCGTTAAAAACTCCCAAAGCACTAAAAAAGAATAAAAGTTCCTTACCTGTATCCATAATATAAGTTTATTTTATCAGGACAAAGCTAAAAAAAATTATGGGCTATTCTTGTTTTTTATTCGCTTTCAAATCTTTAATTACCTTTTTCAGATGCTTTATTCGTTCTTCGTATTGCTCAATTATATTATCTGATATTTGAGTAGTACCATCAGAAGAAGGAATTTCTTTTTGATTTTTTTCCCTTTTCAATAACTCTTCTGGAGTTATATCAAAAATTTTGCAGATTCTAAAAATATGATTTGCCCACGAACCACTTTCACCACTTTCCATTCTGGCATAAGCCGATTGTGACATATGGAGATAATCTGCCGCTTCTTCTTGGGACATATCTTTATTTTTTCTCAATAATTTGAGTTTATTTCCTATTAGACTATTCATAATTCCGTTGTTTACCTTTCAAAACAATAGAGGACACTTTTATAAATATATACTCACAAAAAATAATTTATTTTTAAAAAGAAAAAAACACAAATAGCACATTTTACCCGATAATCGCATAATATAAACGTTTACAAAACTGTAATTTAGCCTTATTAGGAATACTTTAGAAGTTAAACCATGAATTTTAATAACGACCCCGAAAATCTGGACAAATGGCAAAACGATCCGGACAACTGGATCTGGGGATTTTTTTATTATAACCCTGAAGATAGCCGACTTTTTCCTCCTAAGAGAATCAAACAATTAGGATGGACGATTAACTTTGCCAATCCAAATTCGGTATTTTTAGTCATCGTCATAATTGCCATCGCTTTTATTTTTTCATAAATGTCAAATAAGTAAGCCACTGTCATTCCTGAAAACATGAAATTATATCTTTTAAAATATAGTGTTGCAATTCTTTTCTGCACCTACTTAGCTTACTTTTTTTACCATTCCAGTCACGATACCAATAATATTAAAATGATAATTTCAATTATTCTGACGGTTTCATTTTTTATTTTAATGATAAATCAAATAAGGAATACCAGATAATTTTTGGTTTGGCATTTCATTTTTACAAATAGTATTCCTTTCTAAAGAGCGAAACTATACATCCAAAATTTCCCAATTATAAATACTACTTTTGGCTTTTTAGAGTTAAAGTATTTATGTTGAAAAAATTACTGTTTTTAACGGTTATTCTCTGGTTTTCTGGACTTCATGCCCAGGAAACAGAATCAGCGTATAAAACCAAAAAAGTAATAGCAACCCGCGATACTATTCATCTTGAAGAATTCAGTATTAATTCAGGTTTTTTTCAGCTTTTGAATACCAAAAACGAACCTATTGATTCAACCTTTTATAAAATTGATTTCCAAAAAGGAACTCTACTTTTAAACGAAAAATTTTCATCAACTTCAGATACTTTAATTGTTAATTACCTAAAATATCCAGATTTCTTAACCAAAGAATATGGTCTTTATAAGGAAAGCCAGGTAGTTAGTAATGACGTTGGAACGGAAAAATTGTATAAAATAGAAAATCCAAACGCGAAAAAAGTCACTCCGTTTGATGGCTTGAATACCTCCGGAAGTATTACACGCGGCGTCACGATCGGTAACAACCAAAATACTGTTTTAAACTCCAATCTTGATCTTCAGATTACCGGAAAGATATCAGACAAAGTCAGTTTACGAGCTTCACTTCAGGATAGCAATATTCCGCTGCAGGATGGCGGATATTCACAAAAACTGGATCAGTTTGATAATATTTTCATGGAACTCTTTAGCGATGACTGGAACATACGCGCAGGCGATGTTTTTTTAGAAAACAGAAAAACGCAATTTTTAAGTTTCAATAAAAAGGTGCAGGGGCTTTCAACCAGTTTTAATTTTGGGAATGACGAAAGTAAAACCAACGTTTTTGCATCGGTTGCTTTTGTAAAAGGACAATATGCTAAAAGTACTTTTACTGGACAGGAAGGCAATCAGGGTCCTTATAAATTAAAAGGACAAAATGGAGAATTATATGTTTTAGTTATTTCCGGTTCGGAACGCGTTTACGTTAATGGTGTCTTATTAAAACGTGGTGAAAACAATGATTATGTGATTGATTATAATGCTGGGGAAATTGTGTTTACTTCCCTTTTTACAATCACGTCTGAAATGAGAATTAATGTTGAGTATCAATATTCAGAACGAAATTACAATCGATTAGTAACCTACGCCGGCGCAACACATGAAAACAAAAGCTGGAGTTTTGGAGGTTATTTATATTCTGAAAATGATTTAAAAAATCAGCCTTTACAACAGAATCTTTCACCAGAACAGGTACAAATTTTAAGTCAGGCGGGAGACGATCCCACACTTATGACTGCACCATCTGCTTATGTGGACAAATATGCCGATAACAAAATTCTGTACAGGAAAACATTGGTCAATTCAGTTGAAATTTATGAATATTCCAGCGATTCTAATGAGGTTTTATATAATGTAAAGTTTAGTCTTGTGGGAAATAATCTTGGGAATTACATCATTCAAAACAGTAATACAGTCGAACGAATCTTCGAATATATTGCTCCTGTTGATGGAATTCCACAAGGAAATTATGAACCAATCGTACAATTGGTTTCGCCAATAAAAATTCAGGTTGCTACTTTTTTAGGAAAATACAATCCTGACGAAAAAACCAATGTTGATTTTGAAATTGCAATGAGCAACAACGATAAAAATTTATTTTCTGGTATTGACGATGCAAATAACGATGGAATTGCGCTTAAAACCAACATCAAAAAACGGCTTTTTACACGAACCTGGACTTTAGACGGATTTGCAAATTATCAATTCGTACAGGAAGATTTTAGATCTGTGGAGCGTTTGTATAATATTGAATTTAACCGTGACTGGAATTTAAACACTACTCTTTTTGGAAATCAAAGTCTGTTGGTAACCGGTTTGAATTTTAATTTGTTTGCTAAAAAAGAAACTTCGAATATTGGATTATTTAGCTATCAATTCGAAAAGTTAGACTATACCGAAAGTTATTCGGGAGCACGACATACTACAACCGCATTTTTTAAGTTAAACAAATGGACTATCGAAAATCAGGGTAGTTTTTTGAATTCTGATGCCACGACGTCAACATCGAAATTCATTAGAAATCAAGCCAAAACCAAATATCATTTTGGAAAAAACTGGATTGGAGGCAGCTTTCAAATTGAAGACAATCAGGAAAAAGATAAGGTTACCAATCAGTTTTCGGCTTTGAGCCAAAGATTTTCAGAATATGGTGCTTTTATTGGTCGTGGTGATAGTACGAAAGTTTTTGCTGAGATTGGTTTTTTACAGCGACGCAACGACAGTTTACAAAATGGATTATTGCAGCATGTAAACAATTCGCAAACATATTATTTCCGATCAAAATTGATTCAGAACAAAACAACAGATTTAGCTGTTTATGCAAGTTACAGAACTTTAGATTTTACGGACGCTACTCGAAAAAATGAACCTTCGTTAAATTCGAGAATTCTATACACTGACCGTTTTTTTAATCAGTTGATGCAACTTGGAACGGCCTACGAAACGAGTTCAGGAACTATTGCGCAACAGGAATTCACTTATATTGAAGTTCCAACCGGCCAGGGCGTTTATACCTGGAACGATTATAATGGTAACGGAATTCAGGAATTGGAAGAGTTTGAAATTGCCCAATTTTCGGATCAGGCCAGATTTATCAGGATCTTTTTACCAAATCAGGTTTACATCAAAACCAATCAAAATAAATTTTCACAATCTGTGGCTTTGAATCCTTTGCAATGGCAAAATGAAGAAGGACTTAAAAAGTTTGCTTCCTATTTTTACAATCAGACTTCCTTTATCATGGATCGAAAAGTAAAAAGTGAAGGCGAGCGTTTAGAACTGAATCCGTTTGCTTCTTCTGAAGAAAACATTTTGGGATTAAATTCGAGTTTCAGAAACAGTTTATTTTACAATAGAGGTAAACAGAAACATTCAGTTACGTATTCCTATCTGGTCAATAAAGGAAAAAATTTGCTTTCAGTTGGCTCACAAACGGTCACAAACAACTCGCACCAATTGCAATACACACATTTATATCAAAAAAGCTGGCTGTTTAATTTCTTTACCAAAACCATTAAAACCGATTTGGTTTCAGAAGATTTTGTCGAAAAAAACTACGATTTAAAAGGGTATCAATTGGCACCAAAAATCAGTTATTTGTTTTCAAAAAACACGAGTTTAGATTTCTTTTATGAATTTCAGAACAAAGAAAATCAGATTGGAAATTTAGAAACTTTGCGCCAAAACCGGCTTGGAACATCCTTTTCTTATGCAGGTGAAAAAAAAGTTACGGTAAATGGAGAGTTTTCTTTCTATGAAAATAAATTTGATGGAAATGAATTTTCATCCGTAGGTTTTCAAATGTTGGAAGGACTTCAGGCTGGGCAAAACTTAGTATGGAAATTGCTTTTGCAGAAAAACATTACGCAATTTTTGGACGTAAATTTAAACTATCAAGGCCGTAAAAGCGAGACTGGGACAACAGTTCATACAGGAAACATCCAGCTTCGTGCTTATTTTTAATGCTTTACGAAAAAGCTACTGATAAATTGATTAATTTTAATTGAATTTTAAACTCTTAACCTCATGAAAAAATTATTTTTACTTTGTTTTTTAGTTGTTTTGTCTGGTAATTTTTATGCTCAGGAAACTGCAACCACAACAAAAGCCAAGAGTGAAGCAACGGCTAAAAAGAAAAAAGCTGATGCAGATAAAGCAGCAGCCGATGCAAAAAAAGAATCAACAAAAGCTAAAAAATCGGCAGATGATGCAACTGCGGCAGCATCAAAAGCTAAAAAAGAATCAGCAACCTCCACTAAAAAAACAGCAGATAAAGAAGCTGCAAAAGCAAAAAAATCAGCAGATGACGCAACTGTAGCGGCATCAAAAGCTAAAAAAGAAGCAGCAAGTTCTACTAAAAAAACAACAGACAAAGAAGCAGCAAAAGCAAAAAGCAGTGCTGATAAAGCCAAAACTAGTGCAGCCACTGCCAATGCAGCATCAAAATCTGCTAAAAAAGAGGCAACCGCAACTAAAAAAACAGCTTCAAAAACAGCTAGTAAAACTTTAAAAGAAACGAACGAAAAAGCACCATCTGTACCGGACAAGGTTACGGGAGAATACAATGGCAAAAAAGTATACACAGGCCCAAGAGGTGGAAAATACTACATTAATAAAAATGGAAATAAGACCTATATTCAGGATTAGAGGAAGGTTCAGAGGTACTAAGGTGCTAAGGCTCTGAGATGCTGAGATTGTGAGATACAAAACTTTGAAGCCGAACTTATGTTCGGCTTTTTTATTTGTCAAACCTTAGTCCCTCAGCTGCTTAGCAACTTAGAACCTTAAATAAAATATACAGTTAATAATTTAGTAATGTGTGCGAAATACCATAAAAAACATATTTCTTTATCTTCGTTTTTAAAAAGCGTTAAACTATGAGCATTGACTACTCTGCGAACAAAACAATTTTAGTTGCTCCGTTAAACTGGGGATTAGGCCATGCCACTAGATGCATCCCGATTATAAAAGCGCTTCAGGAAAATAATTTTATTCCGATTATAGCTTCTGATGGAGTTGCGCTTGCGTTACTTCGAAAAGAATTTCCTTACATACAAACCTTAGAATTACCTTCTTACCATATTGAATATGCTAAAAATGGTAAAAATTTCAAATGGAAACTGATTAAGAATCTTCCGAAAATGATTACAGCCATTTTGGATGAGAAAAAAATAGTGAATTCCTGGATTAAGAAACACGGAATTGACGGTATTATCTCAGACAATCGTTTGGGAGTTTTTAGCCGAAGAATTCCATCTGTTTTTATGACACATCAATTGAATGTGATGACTGGAAACACCACTTGGTTTACCAGTAAATGTCATCAGCATATTATTAAAAAATATACCGAATGCTGGGTTCCTGATACCAATGAAGGCGCCAATCTTACTGGTGAATTAGGACATTTAAAAAATACTGACCTGAACTTAAAATATATTGGTCCGTTAAGCAGAATGCGTCAAAAGGAAACGCCGAAAGTATACGATTTAATGGTTATTTTGTCCGGACCAGAGCCTCAACGTACTTATCTGGACGAAAAATTACAAAAGGAAATTGTAAACTTTAATGGCAAAGTTGTTTTTGTACAGGGAATTGTGGAGAAAACACAAAACAAATGGCAAGCCGGAAACGTTACCTATTATAATTTCATGAACTCAAAACAACTGGAACAAACTTTTAATGAGAGTGAGTTTGTGCTGTGCCGTTCTGGTTATACAACAGTAATGGATTTGGCAAAATTGGGTAAAAAAGCTTTTTTTATCCCGACTCCGGGACAATATGAGCAGGAATATCTGGCGATTAAACTTCAGGAAGAGAATTTAGTACCTTACGCAATGCAAGACGACTTTACCATTGAAGATCTTTCAAAAGTAAAGTCGTTTAAAGGTTTGTCTCAATTTAAAAATGAAATCGATTGGGACAAGTTATTTTCTGTTTTCGAAGACTAGTTTAGAAATTAAACTGCGCTTGTAAACGCAATAAATTTCCTTCTTGTCTGTTAATAGGGCGCGCACTGTCTTCAAAAGTTCTGTCGGCGATAACATATTCTGCAGTTAATTCAAATGCTTTGATTGGTTGCCATTCGATACCAAATTGGTAATCTCTCACGACGTAACTTCTGGCATCTTTTTCATATTTTTTGCCTCCATCATAATATTGAAATTGGGCATAGGGATAAATATGCTGTTTTTTGATATCCCATTTATAATTCAGTAAAACATACCCTCCATTCAAACTAGATACATCAACTGTTTTTGTTGCAGTATTATATCGGGGGCCTTTACCAATATTATATTCGGTTTGGATTCCGAAAGGTTTTGGATACAAAACAAAAGTTGCACCTACTCTTTCATCCTTTACGTATTTTGGATTATTGACAGTAACGCCTGTAGAAATTTCGTCTGTAAAAGCCCACTTTCCATCATAAGCCTGAATACCAGGTTCAATAATCTGACTTCCAATCACAAAAGGATAACTTACTCTTGCCACAACATTCAAATCTCTGTTGGCATCAATTTTATTGGCGATTTGTCCATTATAAACTCCAAAGGCAAAAACTCCAAAATCGCCTGAGCCTTTATAACCATCTTTTACTAGCATTTCAAAACGTTGTCTGATTTCTGCTGGGGCCCAATAAAAAATGACCCCCAAATCACGTTCATTTGCTATTGAACTGTTTATTCCATCAGCACGGTCTAAAGTTAAACGTTGAGAACTAGACTGCATGTTTATGAATCCATACGGAATTTTACTTTGCCCTACACGAACACGATATTCCCTTTTCTTATCAAAAGAAAGATCAAAATATAAATCACGAATTTGAACGAAATTTTGGATTCCAGTTACTGGTGAACTGGCAAAATCAGGTTGGAAATAAAAGAAAACATTAGGATGAACCTGTCCTGAAAACACTAAACGAGCGCGACGAATAAAGAGTCCGTTGTTTGCTTTTGCGTCTGGAGCGGTTGATGTTGTTCCCCAAGATCTGTCACATTGGTCGCAAGCAACTTTATCGTTTGTCGAAAACAAACCATTGTAACGAATTTGAGCATAACCTCTTAAAGAAATTTTATCGTACCAATGTTCTTCGATCCCACCTCCAGATTTAGTTTCCGGAAGTTTTGCTTTATTTATAGAATCAAGAAGTCGAACTACTTCTTTTTTTACATCTTCTTTACTTAATTCTTGTGCATTTGAGACACAAGTCAATAACAGTAAAATTGCTAAAAGTTTTATTTTCATTATTTCTTTTTTCTTTGACACTCAATTTCGGGTGCAAAGATGTAACCATCTATGTTAAGAAATCATTAACAGGATGTTACCATTATGAGAATATTTGTTTCGAAATAGTTAGGCAATTATTACTGAGATCAATATGTCATATTCTACGCGACTTTATGTTGATTGAAGTTACAATTATTTAACCTCCGCTTTTATTGTTTTATTCGCTTTTTCTAGTGTAAAAGAGAATTCTGAGCCAATTCCGAACTCACTTTCTACATAAACTTTCTCTTTGTGCGCTTCAATAATGTGTTTTACAATCGCTAAACCTAAACCAGAACCACCTTCAGATCGGGTTCCGCTTTTATCTACTCTGTAAAAACGTTCAAAAAGTCTTGGGATATTTTGTTTTTCAACGCCTTCACCATTATCACTAATACGGATTAGGACTTTTTTCTTGGTTAAATTCACAACACCCACTTCGGTCAGACCACCGTCTTTTCCGTATTTAATGGAGTTCACAATCAAATTCTCGAGAACTTGCTGAATTCTGTCCTGATCCCCTCGAATAATAACTGATTTTACATTTCGGCTTTCAAAAGCCAGTTTGATTTTCTTTTTGTCCGCTTTCATTTCTAACAGATCAAAAACATTCTGAATCAATTCTACAATATCAAAATCGGTTATGTTCAAATCCAGATCACCGGATTCTAGTTTGGTAATCATATCTAAATCTTCGACAATATAGATAAGACGCTCAACTCCTTTTTCGGCACGTTTTAAATATTTTTTTCGGATGTTTTTATCGTCCATAGCGCCATCCAATAAAGTAGAAACATAACCCTGAACAGTAAACAAAGGGGTTTTAAGTTCATGCGAAACATTTCCTAAAAACTCTCTCCTGTACTGCTCACGAATTTCGAGCATTTCGATTTCCAGTTTTTTATCGGTTGCAAACTTTTTCACTTCTCGTGAAAGCGTTTCCATATCCGTAGTAATTGGCTGATTGATTAATGTAGTGGATTCTAATAAAGAAACCTCATCGTAGATTTTTTTCACTCTTCTATAGATGAAGCGTTCTACACGATATTGAAGAACCAAAAAAGAGAAAATATAAATTGACAAAATAAAAATTATTCCAAAAGCGATCTGATGATTCAATTGGCCTTTATAAAATAACGACATTAACATCAGTACGAATGCAGTAGCAAAAAGGCTTATGTATAATGCCGATTTTACAGCAAACTTGTATGTTTTTTTAAAATTAATTTTCATTGAAATATTTGATAACCATTTATAAATTATTCTTTTCACCATATAAGAAATATAAGCTCATTTAAAAGTAAAGCTTATTTCTGTGAATCAAATAAGAATTTTAAAAAAGTCAATCTTTATCAAAATTTAATTTTGACAAAGATTGACTTTGATTACAAAAGTAGAGACCATAATTAAAATGAATTTATATCACTTATATGGTTTAAATTTAAATTGAAGATTTAGACTTCAAATTTGTACCCTACTCCTTTTATTGTTTTAAAAAGATCTTCTCCAATCTTTTCACGTAGTTTTCTAATGTGAACATCGATTGTTCTTCCTCCTACAACTACTTCGTTACCCCAAACTTTATCAAGGATTTCATCTCTTTTAAAAACTTTTCCGGGTTTTGAAGCTAATAAGTAGAACAATTCGAATTCTTTTCTTGGCAAAGCGATTTCGACATTACCTTTAATGATCTTATATTCTTCACGGTTAATTTCGATGCCGCCAACGTTTAAGGTATCGCTAACCACTTCTTGTTCTTTTAACCTTCTTAACAAAGCCTTTACTTTGCTGACCAATAATTTTGGTTTTATTGGCTTGGTAATATAATCATCCGCACCTGCATCAAAACCAGCAACTTGAGAATAATCTTCACTTCTGGCTGTTAAAAATGTTATGATAACATTATTTAATTCAGGAATTTTTCTGATGTGTTCACAGGCTTCCATTCCGTCCATTTCAGCCATCATCACATCCATAATAATTAAGTCCGGCAATTCTTTTTGAGCTTTTGCTATGGCGTCTTTTCCATTTGAAGCTGTTACAATTTGATAGCCTTCCTGAGCAAGGTTATAGCCTACAATTTCCAGGATATCCGGTTCATCGTCAACTAATAAGATCTTGGTTTGTGTTTTTTTCATAAAATAGCAAAAATTGAGTTTTTTTCATCAAATTCTATTCTTCTAAATCCGATGATTTTTAATTGCGATGGTAAATATAACAATAAATCAACGGTTAAAAATTCGTGTTAACGGTAATTTAATTTGGTAACAATTTGATAATCTTCAAGGAACAAAAACATAACAAGTAGCTAACATGAACTTTACAGTACGGTCATTTCTTTGCACAAAAATAAATTAAACACAACACTGAAATGAAATTCAATTTAAAATTTCTATTATTCACATTATTTATCTGTACGATTTCAATCGCACAAAACAAAGGTACAATTTCTGGCTTATTAACAGACAAAGAATCTAACAATCAGCCTTTACCATTTGCAAATGTCCTTCTTAAAGGAACTAACATTAGCGCTAACACAGACATTGACGGAAAATATTCGTTAAGCGTAAATCCTGGAACTTATACTATTATTTTTAGCTTCATAGGATATGAATCTGTAGAAAAACCTGTAACTGTTAAAGCAAATGAAACTGTTACTTTAGACCAGGTCCTTTCTTCAGGAGGTTATACTCTTAAAGATGTTGTAGTAAAAAACACTAGCAGTAGAGAAAAAGAAACTGCCTTATTACTAGACCAAAAAAACGCTGTTGTTATCAAACAAAGTATTGGTGCACAAGAGATGTCTAGAAAAGGAGTAAGTGATGTTGAAGATGGATTAACTAAAGTTACCGGAATCACAAAAGTTGACGGTAGAGGTTTATTTATCAGAGGACTTGAGGATCGCTACAACAATTTATTGGTAAATGATTTACAAACGCCTTCGAACAGTCCTTTCAAAAAAATAATTCCATTAGATTTATTTCCAACTGACATTGTAGGAGTTTTAAATATCTATAAAACATTTAATCCAAATATTTCAGGTGATTTTGCAGGAGCTACTGTTAATATCGAAACCAGCCAGCCAAAAAACATTACTAAATTGAATGTTGGATTTGGATATACTACAAACAATAATTTAAAGAAATTCCTTCTATCGGATGATGCCAATACAACTGAAGGAACTTTTGGACTTTTAGGAAATAAAAGAGAACTTCCATCTGTTTTTGGATCAGTTCCTAGTGGTATAAAATTATCTCCGGATCAATACCATAATGCCTATGGAGATAAAAACTGGGATGTTGATGAAACTGCCAGTCCGTTAAATTCTAGTATTGGCTTTTTACATTCGCAAAAATTTAGTCTTGAAAAAGAAAGAAACATAAGTTACATCATCTCGGTTAACTTTGACAATAAATATATTTTTAGAGAAGGAGTTGAAAGAACTTTTAACCTTGGTCAGGGTAATTACGACAACAACTTATATAACACAACATATGCTTACCAAACAACGTTTTCTGGTTTAGCGGGTTTAAAATATAAAACAAATCGTTTGAACCTGAACTTCAACACCTTGTTTATTCAGGCTACTGAAAGCAAAATCCAGGATCAGTTAGGTTACACTAACAGTTTGGCAAACGTAACCAACAATCTTATCAGAATGAATCAATTTGAAGAATCTCAATATTGGAATACGCAATTATTTGGTGATTACAAATTGACTGAAGACGGAAAACAAACTATTAAAGCAGGGGGTTCATACGTAAAAACGGGTTTCCAACAGCCTGACAGAAAATTTATTACAGGTTCAAAACTGAATGATGATGAGATCAATATGTCTTATGGAGGTAACAACTTAAACCGTCAGTATTTAGATGTAAGTGGAAACTTTTATTTCTCGGCTCTTGCAGAGTACAGCCTTAAATTTGGTGACAAAGAAAAGATGAACAATCTTACTGTAGGATATAACAATTTCATCAATGACATGGAATCAAGCTACCGTTTTTTCTCTGGAAGAAAGAATATAGAGAAAAATTATACTGCCAACCTAAATACAATTAGTTCTGAAATTAATCAGGATATCGATAACGGGATTTTGTACGTACAGGAAGAATCTAACGGAGATTACAAAGTAAAATTAAATCAGTTCGTTAATGCTGGTTACCTTAATTTATATTGGACATTTGGCGAAAAATTTGATTTAAATGCTGGATTAAGAGCTGAAAGTTCAACCCGCGAAATTAAATACAGACAATTAGGAGACCCTTTTGGAAGCCCTTACAGAACTAAAAATGACGACAAGCTGGATTTCCTACCATCTTTAAACAGTAAATATGCTTTAAACGAAAACAGCAATCTACGTGCTTCTTTAAGCAAAACTATCACAAGACCAGTTGCAATGGAATTACTTCCGATCAACTACATCAATGCTGATGGAACTTCTGAAAGTGGAAATTCAGATTTATTAGACAGCGACAACTACAATGTTGATTTCAAATACGAATTATTTCCTAATAGTAAAGAAGTTTTTGCTATTGGCGCATTCGGAAAAATGATTGAGAATCCAATCGAAAGAGTTTTTAAACCAACTGCTAATAGTGGTGGCCAGATCACAACCTTCAAAAATTCTGAGCAAGCTATAATTTACGGTGCTGAACTGGAAATGAGTTTACAATTAAGCAGAATTAATGAATCACTATCTAACTTTACTTTCGGATTCAATACTTCTGTAATGAGTACTGATGTTAAGATTGATTTAACACAACAAGGAAACGAGCTTGAAAACAGCACTCATCGTAAACTTCAGGGAGCTTCAAACTGGATTATAAACAGTGACCTTAAGTATGACTTTAAATTAAACAATGACTGGAAAAACTCGATGACGTTAGTTTATAATGTTTATGGAGACAGAATCTTCGCTGTAGGTTCTTCAGGAATGGATCACATTTATGAAAAATCATTTAGCAAATTAGATTTTATCTGGACAAGTAATCTTTCAAAAAATATCGAATTAAAATTTAGTGCAGAAAATTTACTGAATCCTTACTATAAAAAAGAATTAGGAAAAGACAGTACTATAGATATTACTGAAAGTTCATTAATCGTTCGTGATTATAAAAAAGGAGTTGGATTTTCTGTTAATCTTGGATACACATTTTAATAAAAACAAAAAAGAGTCGTAAGGCTCTTTTTTGTTTTTAGCACGTAACATAAAATTTACATACAGCTAATTGTTATATAATACTTTAGTAACAATTAGCTAACTAAATTTAGAAACCTCAATAGTACTTTTGAATCAAATAAATAACACAAAAAAATAATTTTAAAATCATTAAAAATGAAAAAATTAGTCTTAAGTCTTTCTCTAATAAGCTTGATTTTCGCAAGTTGTTCTTCTAGCGACGATGATGTTGTAACGCCTCCAGCTACTGGTTCAGGTGAAATTACAGGAGATATTACAGCTTCAAAAACTTTTATCAAAGGAACATATACCCTAAGTGGTACAGTAAGAATAAAAAGTGGTGTAACATTAACATTTGACGCAGGATCTACAATCACTGCTGATGCAACTAACGGTTCAGATGCTTTATTAGTTGAAAAAGGTGGTATTTTAAACATTGCAGGTACTGCAGCAGAACCAGTTGTTTTTACAGAAAAATCTAAAACTGCAGGTTCATGGGGTGGAATAATTATGTTTGGTGATGCTCCAATCGTTTCAGGAAAAACTGCTGATGGAACACCGATAACTACTGCTACTTCAGAAGATGGAACAAACATCGTTTATGGTGGTTCTAATCCTACTCACAGCAGTGGTTCATTAAAATATGTTCGTGTAGAATATGCTGGAAAAAAGATTCTTGATGGAAATTCAGAAATGAATGGTTTTTCATTTTACGCAGTAGGTTCAGGAACAGTTTTAGAAAACTTAGTTGCTTACAAAGGTGCTGATGATGGTTTCGAATTTTACGGAGGAACTGTAAGTGCTAAAAACTTAATTTCTTACGGAAACACAGATGATTCGTTTGACTGGCAAGATGGATGGCAAGGCCAGGCTAACACTAACTGGTATGCTTACCAAGTTGGTGCTGGAAATTTCGGAATGGAAATCGAAGCAAAAAGCGTAAACAATTTGTTTTTTCCTAAAGTTTCTAACATTACTTTAAGAAGAGCTGCTGGAACAACAACTGAAGCTTCAGGTTCTGTAGAATATGATGCAATCCAATTCAAAAAAGAAGGAAACGGTGAATATTCAAATGTTGTAATATCAGGATATACTACAACAGGATCTGTTGCAGTAAGAATTCAGGAAGCTGCTACAAATACAAATCAGGTTGCTGGTGGAAAAATAAAAATGTTAAACGTAAAAGTTGCTGAAGCTGCAACTCCTTTAACAGGAACTGGTGCTGCAGGATTTACAGTAGCTTTCCCTACAGGAAACTTCACAACAAGTACAACTGCAACTGGAGCTGCTTTAACTCCTGGAGCGTGGGCAATCGTTGACGGTGTTAACTTATTAGAAAAGCTATAGTCATCACAATCAAAATGTTAAAAACATCCTAAATATTTAGGATGTTTTTTTTTGGCGTAATTTTTGAAAACTTTTTTGTATATTTACTGTAACCAAAATTACGCGATGGCAAAAAACTACTTTTATATTACATTCTTATTGGCATTTTTCTTTACTGTAAGTGTTTCAGCACAAGACAGTAAGCAATTACCAAAACCTCAAGAGCCCACAACTATTGAGGGTCTAAGCTTGTACCCTAATCCAGTGACAAACGGAAAGGTTTATATCTCTTCTAAAAATGATTTAGAAAAAGAGGTGATCGTTTTTGATGTTTTAGGAAAAAAAGTAATCCAAACCCATTTGTCTTCAAAAGAATTAAACGTTTCTGATTTGGTTCCCGGCGTTTATATCATCAAAATATACGAACAAGATGCCTCTGCAACCCGAAAGCTCATTATTCGGTAAAACATAAAAAAACAAAGCTCCAAAATAAACATTGGAGCTTTTTTATTGTCTTTACTTCTTCCAATTATTAATATCTTTGCACAAAAAAGTTTTGATTACAGCCAACGATATCTTTACCATTTCAAGTCAGAAACAATTTGAAAAAATAGCACTAAAAGTGTTTCGTTTTCAGCACGAGAATAATAAGGTATATCGTGATTTCTGTGATTTTTTAAAAGTGAATCCACAACAGGTAAAATCACTGGAACAAATTCCGTTTTTACCGATACAGTTTTTCAAAAGCCACGAAGTAGTTTCCAATTCAGATTCTCCTCAGGTTACTTTTACCAGCAGCGGTACAACCGGAATGATCACCAGCCGACATTTAGTGACCGATGTTTCCCTATATGAAGAAAGCTACCGAAAAGGATTCTCGCAGTTTTATGGCAATATCGAAGATTACGTTGTTTTAGCCCTTTTGCCGTCTTATTTGGAACGCGACGGTTCTTCGTTAATTTATATGGTCGAAGACCTAATAAAACTATCCAATCAGGCCGAGAGTGGGTTTTATTTGCACAATCACGATGACCTGATTAAAAAACTAACCGCTTTAGATGAATCCGGGCAAAATGTGATTTTGATTGGTGTTACCTACGCTTTGTTAGATTTGATTGAAAAACATCAATTCAACCTTCAAAATACCATTATCATGGAAACCGGAGGAATGAAAGGAAAACGTAAAGAAATGATTCGTGAAGAATTACACGAACAGCTTTGCAAAGGTTTTGGTGTTTCTTCTATTCATTCCGAATATGGAATGACAGAACTTTTGGCACAAGCCTATTCTTTAGGTGAAGGTATTTTCGAATGTCCGTCCTGGATGCATATTTTAGTTCGCGATCCCGAAGATGCCCTCACTTACGTGAATGACGGAAAAACCGGCGGAATTAATGTTATTGATTTGGCCAATATCAATTCATGCTCTTTTATTGCCACGCAGGATTTGGGCAAAAAATATCCCAACAACTCTTTCGAGGTATTGGGACGTTTTGATAATTCTGATATTCGTGGTTGTAACTTAATGGTTTTGTAATTAAACCACTCTAATCACAAAATAGTTTTTCTTCCCACTTTGCAACAACACAAACTGATTGTTGATTAAATCATTTGCTGTTAGAACAAAATCTTCTTTGATTTTTTCTCTGTTTACAGATATTGAATTTGCTGTTAAAGCACGTCTCGCTTCTCCGTTTGATTTAAAGAAACCTGTTTTTTCATTTAAAACAGTAACAATATCCAAACCATGTTCAAGATCAGCTTTTGCAATTTCTGCCTGAGGAACTCCGTCAAAAACTTCTAAAAAAGTAGCCTCATCCAATTGTTTCAAATCTTCTGAAGTTGAGTTTCCAAATAAAATATTCGAAGCCTGAATCGCTTTTTCTAATTCTTCTTTACTGTGAACAAAAATCGTGATTTCTTCAGCCAGTTTCTTTTGCAATACTCTTAAATGTGGAGCCGCTTTGTGCTCTTCGATTAAAGTGTCAATTGTTTCTTTGTCTAAGAAAGTAAAGATTTTAATATATTTTTCAGCATCAACATCTGTTGCGTTTACCCAAAATTGGTAGAATTTATAAACTGAAGTTTTATCAGCATCCAACCAAACATTTCCACCTTCAGATTTTCCGAATTTAGATCCGTCAGCTTTTGTAATTAACGGTGTTGTTAAGGCGAATGCTTTTGCATTTTCCCCACCCATTCTACGTACTAATTCTGTTCCTGTGGTAATATTACCCCATTGATCAGAACCTCCCATTTGCAAAAGGCAGCCATTGTTTTTATATAAATGGTAAAAATCGTAACCCTGAATCAATTGGTAGGTGAATTCTGTGAAAGACATTCCTTCCCCTTCTCCACTTAATCTCTTTTTTACAGAATCCTTCGCCATCATATAATTCACTGTGATACGTTTTCCAACTTCACGGGCAAAATCAATAAACGAGAATTCTTTCATCCAGTCATAGTTATTTACCATAACCGGAGCATTTGCTTCTTTTGAATTAAAGTCTAAGAAACGAGACAAAACACTTTTGATTCCAGCTACGTTTTTAGCCAAAGTTTCTTCGTTCAGTAAATTTCTTTCGTCAGATTTTCCAGATGGATCACCAATCATTCCGGTCGCACCACCAACTAGAGCAATTGCTTTATGACCAGTTCTGTTTAAGTGTACCAATAAAATAATCTGAACCATACTACCAATATGTAGTGAATCTGCCGTTGGATCAAAACCAATATACGCCGTAGTTACTTCCTTTAGCAATTGTTCTTCCGTTCCTGGCATGCTATCATGATATAACCCGCGCCACTTTAATTCTTCAACTAGATTCTTCATTTTTAAAATAATTTGTGCAAATGTAAACAATGTCAATATCAATATCAAAAAACAATTTCAATGTAATTGCCACAAAGGCCCTAAGACACAAAGAAGAATTGCAAAAATTTAAAACTTTGGTGCAAAATGAAAAAACTTTGTGCCTTTGCGCCTTTGTGGCAAAAAAGCAAAAACTTATCTTTACAAAATGGTATTAGTAACTGGAGGAACAGGTTTAGTTGGTGCGCATTTATTACTTCATTTAATTGAAAACGGAGAAAATGTCCGTGCAATTTACCGCACCCCAAATAACATTCAGAAAACAAAATCGGTTTTTGAACTTTATGAAAAAACTGATTTATTTGAAAAAATTAATTGGCTTGAAGCCGATATTTTAGACGTTCCTTCTCTCGAAATTGCTTTTATTGATATTGAATTCGTCTACCATTGCGCCGCTTTCATTTCATTTGATCCAAAAGATGAAGATATACTGCGAAAGACCAATATTGAAGGAACTGCTAATATGGTCAATTTCTCTCTTGCCAAAGGAATCAAGAAATTCTGTTATGTTAGCTCGATTGCCGCTTTAGGAGATTTGGCTCCGCATGAAACTTATATTACCGAAGAAACAGATTGGAACCCCGAAAAACCACACAGCGATTATGCCATTTCTAAATATGGTGCCGAGATGGAAGTTTGGCGAGCTGTTCAGGAAGGTTTAGATATTATTATAATAAATCCAGGTGTAATTTTAGGACCAATTGCAACAACAAGAATTTTTCTTGAGGGCAGCAATGAACTGTATCGGAAAGTCGCTGGTGGGCTTCCGTTTTACACATTAGGGAACACTGGCTTTATAACAGTAAATGATGTAGTTAGAATTGCTTTTGAATTAATGAAAAGCGACATCAAAAATGAACGTTTTACTTTAATTGCCGATAATATTGTTTTCAGAGATATCCTAAATACAATTGCTGATACTTTAAAAGTAAAAAAACCAACTATTCACGCAACACCAATATTCATGAATTTCCTTTGGATAGCTGACGGAATATTTTCAACTTTATTTTTTCAAAAAAGACGCATGACCAAAGCAACCGCAAAAGCTTCTTATTCTAAAAATCCCTATTCAAATGAAAAAATAAAAACCGCTCTGGGAACGGTTTTTCTGGATGTTCATCAATATATAAAAGATTCGAAGTTGTAAAAAAACTATCTTATCTGTCTTGTCCTTCTTATTGAATCAATATTTATACGTCTTGAAGGTTTTTTTATAGAATCGTTTACATTCGTTTTTACTTTAGGCTTTTTAGCAGCAGCTTTCGCAGCTTTCTTTTCTTCAATTTTCACAATTGAATCGGCTGCCCTCTGCTGTACCGCTAAACGTTTACTAATTTCGTCAAACATATCTTTATAGGTATCATAATCAGCTGCATAATAAATATTACTTTGTGCAAACTGCAAACTATCAACCTTATATTTTTTTAAAATAAATTTCTTCGGATCGGCATCAATAGAATCTAAAGACAATGGATTTTGGTATTTCATTGCATCCAAAAGAGACAAATCATACATAATATCAACCATTTTCTCTTTCTCAATAAGTCGTTTTGGTTCTTTAACCAATTCTTTTTTACAACTTACAGAAAGAAACAATACCAATATTATAAATACAAAATTCTTCATTTATCTTTTTTATCTGTCAAACAATAATCTTTTTCCGGCGCGGATGTCTTTTACTTTGAAATTATTATAAACCATTTCTCCGTTTACAAAAGTATGGGTGATTCTCGATTTAAAAGTAAAATTTTCAAACGGTGACCAACCACATTTATACAAAATATTCTCCGGTTTCACACTCCATGGCAAACTCGGATTCACGATTACCAAATCGGCAAAATAACCTTCTTTGATAAAACCTCTTTTTTCAATTTTGAATATTTTAGCCGGATTATGGCACATTTTCTCCACGATTTTTTCTACTGTAATTTTCCCCTGATGATGCGCTTCAAACATAGCAACAACAGCATGTTGTACTAACGGACCTCCAGATGGGGCTTTTAAATACGACTGCATTTTTTCTTCTTTGGTATGAGGCGCGTGATCTGTTGCAATAACATCGATTCGTCCATCATTCAAAGCTTTCCAAAGTTCAGCACGATCTTCAGCGGTTTTAACAGCCGGATTCCATTTAATGAAATTTCCTTTTGTTTTGTAATCTTCATCGGTAAACCAAAGATGATGTACACAAACCTCAGCCGTAATTTTTTTATCTTCTAATGGAATTTTATTCGTGAACAACTCCATTTCTTTCGCCGTTGAAAGATGAAAAATATGAAGTCTTGCTCCTGTTTTTTTCGCCAAAGCAACAGCCTTAGAAGACGAAATATAACAAGCTTCCGCACTACGGATTAAATGATGCGCCGTTACCGGAATATCATCACCATATTGTTCTTTGTATTCAGCAAGATTATTTTGAATTGTAGTTTCATCTTCACAATGAACCGCAATTAACATTGGTGTACTTGAGAAAATTTTCTCTAAAGTTTCTTCTTTATCAACCAGCATATTTCCGGTAGAAGAACCAAGAAATATTTTAATCCCGGCAACATTTTTTGGATTCGTTTTTAAAACTTCTTCCAAATTATCATTGGTTGCGCCCATCATAAACGAATAATTCGCAAATGATTTTTCGGAAGCAATCACGTATTTATCTTCAAGAATTTCCTGAGTAACGGCATTTGGAACTGTATTTGGCTGTTCGATGAAAGAAGTAATTCCTCCCGCAACTGCCGCTCTTGATTCTGATTCTATATCTCCTTTGTGTGTTAATCCCGGTTCTCTAAAGTGAACCTGATCATCAATTGCACCCGGAATTAAATAACTTCCTTCGGCATCTATAACTTTACAATCAGATGTTTTTAGGCTGATGCTATCTGAAATTTCAACTATTAAGTCGTTTTCGATCAATACATCACCTTCAAAAATTGATCCTTCGTTTACAATTTTAGCATTTTTGATTAAAATCCTGTTCATCGCCCTGGCTTTATAATGTATTGAATAATTTTTTTAATCGAAGAGAAATTACTCCAAGTATAGCTTCTTTGATAATGGCATTGCTCATTTTTGAAACTCCTTTAGTCCGATCCGTAAAAATAATCGGAACTTCTGTTATTTCAAATTTACCACAATATGTTCGATATTTCATTTCGATTTGAAAAGCATATCCAACAAATTTAATTTTGTTCAGATTTATCTTCTCTAAAACCTCTCTTTTATAACAAACAAAACCTGCAGTTGCATCATGAATTTTCATTCCGGTAATGAATTTCACATAAACCGAAGCAAAATAAGACATTAGCACTCGGCTTAGCGGCCAGTTTACCACATTCACGCCCGTTACGTAACGCGATCCAATAGCTAATGATGCACCTCCAAAATGACAGGCGTCATACAATTTTTCAAGATCATTGGGGTTGTGGGAAAAATCGGCATCCATTTCAAAAATAAAATCATAATTCCGTTCCAAAGCCCATTTGAAACCATGAACATAAGCTGTTCCTAAACCTGATTTTTTGGCTCTTTTTTCTAAAAACAATCTTCCAGGATATTCTTCCTGTAATGCAATCACTTTATTGGCAGTGAAATCTGGTGAATTATCATCAATAATTAGAAGATGAAAAGGTTTATGTTGCGAAAGAACAGCTCTAACTATACTTTCAATATTTTCGATTTCGTTGTAAGTGGGAATTATGACAATACAATCATTCATTTTTCTCGGTAATTTCACCGCAAAAGTAAACTTTTTATAGCATTTGATTCATAATAAATATATAATAAAAGTATTGAGACAAAAAATTACTAATTTTGTGTCGTTATGATTGAACAACTTACTCCCAGAATTCTAGAAAACAAAGATTGGGCAACACTTTTATTTGTGGTGACCTTTGCCGTTGTTGCAATGACAAAATCAGCTTACGAAACCAGATTCAGCGAATTCAGTAAGCTTATTTTTTCGGATAAATACGCAAAAATTTATCGTGACAATAACAATTTAAAAAGCAGTTTTACCATTGGCCTGTTTTTCGTTCAGGTTATTTCGTTTGCTTTTTTCATTCAGCTTACGATGCATATTTTTTCACAGGATCCAAAAACCGGAACTTATAGTATATTAAAAACCGACTGGATTTTATTCATTCAGATCGCAACCTTTTTACTTTATTTCATTCTTGCGAAGTATTTAATTGAGAAAATTGTAGCAACTTCTTTCAATATTGATGACTTTGCAGACCTTTTTAACTTACAAAAAGTGACCTATAGAACCTATATTGGAGTTTTAATTCTGCCAATTAATGCTGTTTTGTTCTATTATGAGAATATTCCCAAAATTATTCCGCTAGCAATAATAGGCGTTTCGCTGTGTCTAAGCCTCTACTCGTATTTTATTTCGATTAAAACATATCAAAATGTAATAATCGGCAAGTTATTTTATTTTATTTTATATCTTTGCGCTCTTGAAATAGCCCCTTATTATTTTCTCTATTATTGGATTACAAAAGGGAGTGCTTAGAAAATGTTTATAATATGAAAGTGAAAACAATTTTGGTGTCACAGCCTGAACCTAAAGTGGAGAATTCTCCTTACTTTGAGCTCCAACAAAAACACAAAATAAAAATTGATTTCAGACCATTTATTCATGTGGAAGGGGTTAGCGCAAAAGAGATTCGATTGCAAAAAATCGATCTTAATCATTACACTGCGATCATTTTAACAAGTCGAAATGCTGTAGATCATTTTTTTAGAGTGGCTGATGAAATGCGTTACAAAGTTCCAGAAGGATTGAAGTATTTTTGTCAATCTGAAGCTGTTGCATTTTATCTGCAAAAGTATGTAGTGTACAGAAAGCGTAAAATTTACGTAGGAGCAAAAGATTTTGCGGACTTATCCCCTCTTATTAAAAAATACAAGGATGAAAAATTCTTGTTACCAGCTTCTGATCAATTGAATGCAGATGCACCTGTTACCTTAAACAACTTAAAAGTAGATTGGGCACAAGCTATTTTTTACAAAACGGTAATGAGTGACTTATCTGATTTGGCTGATGTTTATTATGACGTTTTAGCGTTTTTTAGTCCAACCGGAATTAAATCATTATTTAAAAATTTCCCGGACTTTAAACAAAACAATACCAGAATTGCTGTTTTTGGAAGCACAACTCAAAAAGAAGCTTTAGATCATGGTTTAAGAATTGATATTCTTGCTCCAACACCTGAAACACCTTCTATGACAATGGCTTTAGAAAAATACATTAGTGAAGCAAACAAAGGGAAATAATCCTTTTACAAAATAAAATTCTAAATTATAAATTCCAAATTCCAACTTCTGTTGGGATTTGGAATTTTTTTTAACTGCAGCCTAAACAAACACAACTGCTAATGTCCCATCACTGTTAATCATTAGAGCACCCACGGTTGAAACCGTGGGCTATATCATACAATTGATCTCTAATAGCATTCTCATAAGATCAGATCTGCGTCTTAAATTTCAGATTCATCTTAACAAGTTGGAATTTGAGATTTCAGTATAGGAATTTTCTTTTTTACAGCATTTTAAGTACATTTGATTTCTAACTAAAACCTAAACAACTAAATTAGTTTCAAATTACAATTCATGAAAATCAACTCGCTTATAATTGAAATTGACGGTATCGACAAAGAAATTCTGCGTTACTTAATGGACGATGCCCGAAAACCTATTTTACAAATTGCTAACAAAATAGGCATTTCCGGAGCTGCGATTCATCAGCGATTGAAAAAACTGGAGCAATCGGGTGTGATTTCAGGATCAAAATTCACCGTAAATCCAAAAGTCTTAGGCTATAACACCATGGCGTTTATTGGCGTTTATCTGGACAAAGCTTCCCGAAACTCTGAAGCCGTAAAAGACTTAAAAAAAATCCCGGAAGTTTTAGAATGTCATTATACTACTGGAAACTGGTCAGTTCTAATTAAAATTATTTGTCGCGACAACGAACATTTAATGCAGCTATTGAATACTAAAATTCAGGCTATTGAAGGAGTTTCAAGAACAGAAACCTTTATTTCATTAGATCAGCAGATTGACAGGCAGATTCAACTTTAATTAGATAGTGTGCCAATTTGATAATTAGATAATTTTTAGAACTCTTGATAAATATTAGACCTGAATTTAAAACATTAATTTTTTTCATATTATACTTTACTATTGCTTTTATATATGACAAAACAAGTCCAAGTGGAGTATGCACGCCAGGCCCGGGTTTTGTATTATTTATGCTTTCCGTTCCAATAAGTATAATTTACACTCTGATCCTTTTTTTAAAATACTATAGATCTCAAAACAAAGAATACCTAAATTCTATTTACTTGATATCCGGAATATGGATTTTAATATTTATCATATTAAACTTCACCAATTAAGACAAAATAAAAACCCGACAAGTTTAACCTATCGGGTTTGCTAATAAATTATCTAATTGGCACATTATTTAATTCCTCCTGTTTCCAGAATAAATTGAAATATAATACAGCAATGTTGCAATTGACCCAATCGCCGCGACTACATACGTTCTTGCGGCCCATTTTAAGGCATCTTTTGCTCCTGCCTGCTCTTCTTGTGTCAGCATGTGTTTATTTTCTAACCAGGCTAATGCTCTGTTACTCGCATCGTATTCTACAGGCAAAGTAATGATTGTAAATAATGTTGTTGCAGCAAAAATGACGATTCCGATTAACAATAATTGTGGAAAAGTTTTGATCATTAAAATTCCTGCCAATAAAATCCATTGCACATAATTAGACGCAACACTAACAATTGGCACCAACTTAGAACGCATGGTCAGCCATTCATATCCTATCGAATGTTGTACCGCGTGGCCACATTCGTGTGCCGCAACAGCTGCAGCCGCCGCATTACGATGATTGTAAACGGCCTCACTTAAATTAACTGTTTTGTCTGACGGATTGTAGTGATCTGTTAGCTGACCAGGAGTCGAAATAACACGAACATCTCTGATTCCATTATCGGCCAGCATTTTTTCGGCGATCTCTGCGCCGCTCATTCCGTTTCTTAATTGCAGCTTAGAATATAATTCGAATTTACTCTTCAACTTTGAACTCACAAGCCAACTGAACAACATAATTGCCCCGGCAATAATTAAATATCCGCTTCCCATATCTCTATATATTTTTTAATTTATCTTTAAAGTTACAAAAGAGACAGCAAATTATGAACCACTTTAACAAAATGTCATTTTGACATTATTAGACCATTTTTGTCTCAGTTCAGCATATTATTCTTTAGCAAAAAAGCAATCAATTCTGCCACATTTTTCATTTTATACTTTTGAAGAATATTTCGCCGATGTGTTTGTACCGTCAGGAAACTCAAAAATAAATCGTCTGCAATTTGCTGTGTCGATTTTCCTTTAGAAAGAAGCAAAGCAATATCACGCTCTCTCCTGCTCAAACCCGGAATACGCTCCAGATCTTCAGACAATGGCTGACTGATTATCGTTTTAACTTCTTCACTAAACACAATTTCTCCATCTAAAGCTTTATAAATACAATCTTTAAATTCATCAAACGAAGCATTTTTTAGAATATATCCGTTACCTCCGTTCTGAATAAATTGCATTACCAAACTCCGCTCCGATTGACTGCTCATACCAATGATCACAATTTTAGGATGTTTTTGCTTAATAGTTTTACACAAATCCACACCATTTATTACCGGCAGAAAAATATCCATCAAAATAAGATCGACCGCATTTTCTTCGATATAATCTAAAAGTGATAGTCCTGATTCAAATTTTTCTACGATTTTTATTGTATTTAATCCCGATAATAACCCCTCTATTCCCGAAATCACAATTGGATGGTCGTCTACAATTACTGCATTATATATCATATTTATAGTCTATAGTTATATCTTCAATTCAATATAAGTCGAAGTCCCTTTATTAATAACCGAATCTATTTCTAGTTTACCATTTAAAAATGCAACCCGGTTTTTTATATTTCTTAATCCCATTCCTTCACGTTTTTCGGCATGTTTTACATTAAACCCAATACCATCATCTTCTACCGTGATAAAAAAAACATCTTTATTTTGTGAGCACGAAACTAAAATCTGCGAAGCTTTGGCATATTTTAATGCATTATTCAAAAGTTCCTGAATAATTCTGTAAATCATGATTTCAAGATGCTGAGGCAGATTCGATTTTTTTATTAAATATTGAAATTCAACTGCAGTTTTTAAACTGGAATGTGAGGCACATAAATCTTTCAGTGCATGTTCCAGCCCTAATTTCATTAAACTTTCCGGCAGTAAATTCTGAGAAATATTGCGAAGTTCTTTAATAGAATCGTTGAGCATTTCATTAATATCTGGCTTATTTTCCCGATTATCCCGATCCGCAAGACTCAAGTGCATTTTAAGCCCCGAAAGCATACTTCCGAGTCCGTCATGCAAATCTCTTGCAATTCTTTTTCTTTCGATTTCTTCCCCCTGAATTAAAGCGTTTGAAATAGATAATTTCTGCTGATTTTCCAACGCAGATAATTCTTGCTGCAAATTGACTTCTTTTTGAAAACTCAATTTTTTTTGATAATTATTATAAATCCACAAAAACAAAACGGTGAGAAACAACAAAAACGAAAGCACCGCAAAAAGCATTGAATTCAATCGGTTATTATTGACTTGTAAAACTGCTTTTTCGTTTTCCGACTGTAGTAAAGAGATCTTTTTCTCACTCTCCGCTTTTTTGTATTTTGCTTCAAGTTCTACAATTTCGTTTTTTAAACTGGCCTCGTTTAAACTGTCATTTATAACATTGTATTTATTAGAATAAAAATAAGCTTTCGGATACTCTTTTGTGGCGTTGTAGACTTTTGACAATTCTTTATAATAATTCTTTTTATCAATAATAAAAGCTGTGTTTCCTACTAAGTATTCTAAGTTCTTTTTTGCTTTACTGTAATTTTTAAGTTTAAAAAGCACTTCATATTCGGCAAATTTCAATCTGTTTAATGCGATTGAATTACCATGTTTCTCTGCTGATTTTATTCCTTTCTCAAAACTAATAAGCGCTGCGCTGTGCTTATTCTGTTTTGCATAATAAATCCCTTCTGAGTAGAAATAAGAATCATTCAAATTAGATTCCGAATAATTTTTTAAAATTAAAAAAGCTTTATCCAGGATACTTTTTGCGTCATAAAAATGTTTGAGTTCTACTAAATTCTCTGCATTAATAATATAAGTCTCCATTTTAGACTCTGCCAGCGTTGCCGATCTTTTAGTGGCATTTTCGATATATCTCTGAGCCTGACCAAGATATTCTGCTGCTTTTTCGCGTTCACCATTATTCATAAAAATAATAGCAACTGCTTTATCTAAACCACTTATCAATTCGTAATCACCACTTCTTTTAGCAATAGGAATCGCTTCATTGACAAGCAGACGCATATACTCATTTTCGTTATTCTTACGTTGCTGCATAATACCATAATTCTGCAGTATAATAGCCCGAATTCTGTACGCTTCTTTACTACGGTATTTTTTAAGTTTTTCATTAGCCTTCAGCAATGCTTTTTCATAGCCTTCTAAATCGCCTTTTTCGACAAAATTGTAAGCGTTATAATAAAGCGATACATCTTCTAAAAATTGAGATTTTGTTTTTAGCTGATTTCCCTGATCCAGATAATCTTTATAACTTTTTGTATCCTGAACCATCAAATACAATTTGGATAATCGAAAACTATTTAAGCATTTGATACTGTCTGACTTTACATTTTTTGTGAATTTAGCAATACTATCAATGTAAACGGTATCATCATCTAAGGAAAGAATTACCTGAGAATAGGAAATCGCCGAAAAAAACAAAAAAAAGAGTAAAGTGTGGATTTTATTCATAAAAAAGGCATTTACTCAAAGTTATTAAAGCTTAATGAATTTCAAAAAAAACCGACCCCTTTTACCTGATATCAGGTAATAAAAAATACACTTTATCAGGTATTGGTATCTCTTTGACGAGGGTTTACTTTTGTTTGACTATAAATTTTAATTAAAGAATTTTATTATGAAATCGATTTTAAAAACTTTAGCAATTGTATTGACTCTTTCTTTTACAGCAATTTCCTGCAGCAGTGACAACGACGAAGATAACTCAGCTCCGGCTTCAAGAGATGTAAAATACGAAATAACCGGAAACTTTACAGGAACA
Source organism: Flavobacterium sp. KH_001 (assembly GCF_057840745.1). Classification (NCBI taxonomy): domain Bacteria; kingdom Pseudomonadati; phylum Bacteroidota; class Flavobacteriia; order Flavobacteriales; family Flavobacteriaceae; genus Flavobacterium; species Flavobacterium sp. KH_001. The sequence continues at coordinate 677,445 of NZ_CM174520.1, forward strand.
TCGTCTGTTACTTATTTTGAAAAAGGAGGAAATGCATTAAACGAAGACCTTACAAGTCTTCCCTGGACAAAAGAATTTACTGCAGAAGCAAAATCTATGGGAGCATCACTAAGCGCTAGTGGCTACGGAGGTGTTGCAGGACAAACATTAACTGGAAAAATTTACATTGGCGGAAAATTAGAAAACGAACTAACTGTAACAGCAAATAGTGAAGGTATTATAGTATTAACTCTTACCCCATATGTTTTCCCGCAATAAATTTTAGTTTAGAATTTAGATTTTTGTTTTTGGTAAAAGTAAAGCTTCGCAAATCGCGAAGCTTCTTTTTTTTATAGCTCTAACTGGTTGTTGACTTCTTCAAACTTCTCAATAAGACTGTTTATTTTATCCTGTTGTTTTTTAATTTGTTTCGGGCGAATATAAAACCAGTTAAATATCATCCAGAACAAAGTTAATCCATAGGTCAGACTTACTCCCAAAAGAGTCATTCTGCTTGCGTATTCATACATATACAAACAAATTCCAGTCGTAAGTGCTATAAAATAAAAAGTCATCATTTTGGTTTGCAAAAATTGTTGTTTCTTTTTAATTAAAATCAAGTTCTGGAGGTATTCGTTATTCGTTTGTGTAGTTTCAATATTTTTATATTTACCCAATAATTTATTATAAGTGAATAAATAAATCACCATAGCCAAAATTGTTATAATGATTCCTATTTTAGTCGAAATAAACTGCGGCTGATAATAATACCAAACAAAAAGGATAAAAACAGAAGTTGCAAGAAGCAAAATATTGGTGATCCATAAACTGCGTACTGCCCCTTTTTTAAACTGTTTTACTCTCGCCATCAAATCTTCGATATTAGGCTGACTTACGGTTTGTTTTTTCCATAAATCTTTGAAATCTATATTATTGTTGTCCATTTTCTTTAAATTTTTGAGTCAGTTTTTCTTTTATCCTGTGGATTTTTACCCGCACATTGGCTTCTGAAAGCCCAACAATTGTAGCGATTTCTGCCTGCCTGACGTCTTCTAATTCCAGCGAAATAATAATACGCTCTGTTTCCGGTAATTCCGCTATACATTTGTATAAAAACTGAATCTGTGGTTCTAACGATTGTTGTTTTTCTTCTGTAAGATGATGCGGTAAATCTGATTTGAGAAAACGTTTGTCTTTCTCAATCTGCCTCAGGCAATTATTAGAAGCAATTCTGAAAATCCATGTTCCGATGCTGGACTCATTTCTAAACGTTTCCAACTTTTGCCAAACGATTATAAAGGTTTCCTGAGCCAGATCCTGGGCAATGTCATAATCATTAACAAAACCCATGCAAAGCCTGAATATTCGATCCCAATAGGTTTTATAGATTTGTTCAAATTCCATCATTACGATTTTAGAAAATTATTCAATTGTCCCAAATACCAATCTTTGTCGTCGTACATTATAAAATGCATTCCTTTACTGGCATATTGAAAATTAGCTATTTTTAAATTTTTATATTGTCCTTCAATTGTTGGTTTTAAATTTATAAAATAAGATTCTAATAAAATTAATGACGGACATTTTATAGTGGCAATTTTCTCCCTTAAGTCAATATTGAAAAAATCACAATACATTTGAGCAAACGTTACCCGATCTGATTTCACGCTCCAATCTACCACCGTTTCTAACTTAGCTTTATCCTCCAAAAGTCTCGGCATCATTTGTTTTTGCATATCATAAAACTGAGTTTCATTCATTGCTGTCATTTGAGTAACCATTGCAGAACAATCGTTATTCTCTTTTGATTTAAAAGAAGGATCACTCAAAGCCGCCAAACACGGAAGCGTATCTACAACTACAATTTTTCCAATTAAATCCGGAAAATCAGCAGCAATGGCAAGCGCAAGTCCACCTCCCATACTGTGGCCAATTAAGATTGGTTTTTCAATTTTATTGTTTTTGATATAATTGGCGATTTCATTTTTCCAATTTTCAAAAGAAGGATTTGACTGTGGTTTTACTCCGGCGAAACCCGCCATTGTTAAAGTGTAGCAAGTGAAGTCTTTTTCGAAAACTGCTTTAGTTTCATCCCATACCGCTCCGGAAGAAGCAAATCCGGGAATAAATATAAGAGCTTGCTTGCCTTTTCCGGTTTTAGAAACTTCAAACGGGTATTGTTTTGTCTGTGCAACAACATTTAAACATAATGCAGAAAATAAAAGGGCGATAATCAAAATATACTTTTTCATTTTTATAAATTTTAAGTTGTTAAATAATCGGGATCCGCCCTTTGGATACGAGAAGATTTAAAATGTTACAACTAAAATGAAAATTTCAATAAAAAAAATCCAAATTCCAATTAATACGGAAGTTTTCGCCACGAATTTCACGAATTAGCACGAATTGAATTTGTGGAAATTTGCGTAATTCGTGGCGGAAAAAGCCAAAGAAACACGACAATTTTGTCATCCTGACAGAGGAAGGATCACACGCGGAACTCCGCATAGAAAGTCGCCAATCTTTATCGAGCTTCTAGTGTGATCCTTCCTCCGTCAGGATGACAAACTGTGTGTGAAAAACAAAAAATCCCAAATTCCAATCGTAAAAGTGGAATTTGGGATTTTTTAAATTTATATAATGCAGCCTTTATTATTATTGTTACCTACAAATTGTAATAAAAGCTACCAATTCAGTGGTTTCATAGTAAGTAAACGAGACATTTATAATTTCATAACCTTCCGCAGATTTTTTATTTAAGAAACCTTCAACCTCATTTGCCAATTCATCTTTCATCCCAGAAAAACCAGCTGTCTTTTTTAAAATATGCACTTCATGTTTTTTCATTCTTTTTTTTTTGGTTTTAAATTAAAAGAACGAATTTACGAAAAATCTTATATTACTAAAAAAAGTTTTAATTCTCAAATTGATTTTTAATGCGATCCTTCGACTTCGCTCAGGATGACAACTGGATGAAAAAAATCCCAAACTCCAATCGTAAAATTGGAATTTGGAATTTTTAAAATATTGGAATTTTTATTTACCCCACAAGGTTAATGATCTTTCCAGGAACAATAATCACTTTATTTGGAGTTCTTCCATCTAATTGACGTAATGTTCTTTCGTCTTTCATGATAATTTCCTCGATTTGCGGAGCTGTTAAATCTAAAGGCAATTCGATAGTGAAACGCATTTTTCCGTTGAAAGAAACTGGATACTCTTTACTGCTTTCTACCAAGTGTTTCGCTTCAAAAACAGGAAAATCAACTGTCGCAATTGAAGTGGTATGCCCTAATTGCGCCCATAATTCTTCTGCAATATGCGGTGCATAAGGCGAAACCAAAATTGCTAAAGGTTCCAAGATCGCTCGTGAATGACAATTTTGAGACGACAATTCGTTTACACAAATCATAAACTGAGAAACCGAAGTATTGAAAGAGAAATTCTCAATATCTTCTGCCACTTTTTTGATGGTTTTGTGTAGTGATTTTAAGTTGTCTTTTGTTGGTTCGTCGTTGTTTACGATTAAACCGTTGTTCTCATCAATATACAAACGCCATAGTTTTTTCAGGAAACCAAATACTCCAGAAATTCCGGCAGTATTCCAAGGTTTTGCCTGCTCTAAAGGACCTAAAAACATTTCGTACAAACGTAAGGTATCAGCACCATATTCAGCACAAATATCATCCGGCGTTACTACATTGTATTTTGACTTCGACATTTTTTCGACTTCGCGACCTACAATATATTTTCCGTTATCATCTGTGATAAATTCAGCATCAGCATAATCTTCTCTCCATGCTTTAAATTTTTCAACATCTAATTCATCAGAAGAATTAACCATTGAAACATCAGCGTGAATTGGCTGTACTTTATGGTCTCCTATTTTATTTTTTGAAACAAAACTATTCGTTCCTTCAATCCTATAAACAAAAGCACTAGTTCCCAAAATCATTCCCTGATTGATCAGTTTTTTGAATGGTTCTTCTGTTGGAGCAAAACCTTTGTCTTTTAAGAATTTATTCCAGAAACGAGAGTATAATAAGTGTCCGGTTGCGTGCTCGCTTCCTCCAATATATAAATCGACACTTTCCCAATAAGCTAAAGCTTCTTTACTTGCAAATTCATTTTCATTGTGTGCATCCATATAACGCATCCAATACCATGAACTTCCTGCCCAACCTGGCATTGTGTTCAATTCAAGAGGAAAAATAGTTACATTGTCAATCAACTGCGTACTAACTACTGAACACTTAACACTGTCCCAAGCCCAAACAGCTGCATTTCCTAACGGAGGCAAACCATCTTCGGTTGGTAAATATTTCTCAACTTCTGGCAAAATGATTGGTAAATGTTGCGCGTCGATCATTTTTGGCAATCCGTTTACGTAATAAACAGGGAATGGCTCTCCCCAATAACGCTGACGGGAAAAAACAGCATCACGCAAACGGTAATTTGTTTTTCCGCTTCCTTGCCCTATTTTTTCTAAAGCTGTAATTACAGCCTGAGTTGCATTTTTATAATTTAATCCGTTTAAGAAATCAGAATTTGCAATTTCAACATTGTCTTTTGAACCGTAAGCCGTTTCAGAAATGTCAACATTGGCAAAAATATTCTTGATTTCCGGCATTCCGTTTTGACCTTTGAAGAAATTTGCAAAAGCATAATCTCTCTCGTCTCCACAAGGAACCGCCATTACAGCACCTGTTCCGTAACCTGCCAAAACGTAATCTCCAATCCAAACCGGAATTGCTTCTTTGGTAAAAGGGTGTTCAGCATAAGCTCCTGTAAATACTCCAGAAATGGTTTTTACATCGGCCATACGCTCACGCTCTGAACGTTTTGCTGTTTTTTCGATATAAGCTTCAACAATCGCTTTTTGTTCAAGAGTTGTAATTTTAGCTACCAAATCATGTTCCGGAGCCAAAGTCATAAAAGTCACTCCAAAAATAGTATCAGGACGAGTTGTAAATACGTCGATTACTTCATCATGATTTTTCACGTTGAAAGAAACCATAGCACCAACTGATTTTCCGATCCAGTTTCTTTGTGATTCTTTTATAGATTCACTCCAGTCAATATCATTCAAACCTTGCAACAAACGCTCTGCATAAGCAGAAATTCGCATACTCCATTGTGTCATTTTTTTTCTAATAACAGGATATCCTCCACGCTCAGAAACACCGTTCACTATTTCGTCATTAGCCAAAACAGTTCCTAAACCAGGACACCAGTTTACTTCTGTTTCTGCCAAATACGTCATTCTGTATTGTAAAAGGATTTTTTCTTTTTGGTCTTCAGAATAAGAATTCCATTCCGCTGCAGTAAAAATCGCAACATTATCATCGCAAACTGCTTCAACCAATGCATTTCCACTTTCTTCAAAAACAGTTACAAGTTCTGAAATATCAAAAGCTTTTCCTTGTTTTCTGCAATACCATGAATTGAACAACTGAATAAAAATCCATTGTGTATGTTTGTAATAATCCGGATTTGAAGTACGAACCTCACGGCTCCAATCAAATGAAAATCCGATTTTATCTAATTGTTTTCTGTATCCGGCAATTTGTTTTCCTTCTTTATCAACTCCACCATCAATATTTACACGTGTTGTATCCTCCGGACGTTGTCCTGTCTGAATCGCGTATTGTTCTGCAGGCAATCCAAAACTGTCATATCCCATTGGGTGTAAAACATTGAAACCCTGATGTCTTTTGAAACGAGAATAAACATCTGAAGCAATATAACCCAGCGGATGCCCAACGTGTAACCCTGCTCCGGATGGATAAGGAAACATATCTAAAACATAATGTTTAGGTTTTTCAGAATTATTACTTGCAGCAAAAGTTTGGTTTTCAGCCCAATATTTTTGCCATTTTTCTTCGATTTCGTTTGGATTGTATTTCATTTCTAAGTGACTAAGATTCTAAGTGACTAAGGCTCTAAGGCTTTTCACTAATTAATTAGCGGCAAATTTACATTTATTGTCGTTTGTACCAAAGCTATTTCGCGACAAACAAATAAAATAACAAAATACGTATTTTCAATTAAGTAAAAACACGTATTTCTATACTCTAATACTTAGAAAAAAATCTTTTTGTTTAAGATTGTAAAAATCTAAAAAGTTCCGGAGGAACGACTTATATTGTAGGGCTGGACTTCAGTCCAGTTTAAAATAAAGAATAATAATGCCTATTTTTGAATAGCATTAAAAAAATAAAAATGGCTGACAGCAAAAAATACAAAGTTGAAGTTCGGGTTTGGATTGAAGAAACTGAAGGCGCTTTTTTAGGAATTGGAAAAATCTGGCTGCTTGAGAATATTCGTAAAACGGGTTCTATAACCAATGCGGCCAAAGAAATGAAAATGGCGTATCGTCAGGCCTGGCAATTAGTTGAAGAAATGAACCAGCGTGCTGAAAGCCCTTTAGTAGAAAAACTGCTTGGCGGAAAAGGAGGCGGTGGCGCAAAATTGACCGAAGCCGGAGAAAAAGCGATTACCGTTTTCTACGAAATCGAAAAACGCATTAAAGATTTTGCTTTAAAAGAAACCCAAAATTTAAAATTTAGACTCTAAGTTGCAAAGATTCTAAGTTACTAAGCTTTTTAAATTGATTTATTCATGTTTGAATCGTATATTTATGGTAAGAAAGTTAAAACTTTGAACGTTATTAACTTCAAATAAAGAAATACTTTATTATTTTTACCACATAATTTAAGCATACTATGAGTTCTAACTTTGATAAATTTCAAAAGCGCAGGTTAATTTCCTCTTATTTTTCGGTCGTATTAAGTGTTTTTCTGGTGTTATTCCTTTTGGGAGTACTGGGATTATTCATTATCAATTCTAAAAAACTGGCTAATGATTTTAAAGAAAAAATCGCCATGACGGTTTTCTTTAAAAATGAAGCTAATGATAGTGTTATCAAAGCATTCAATACCGAATTGAAAAGAGCGCCTTTCGCAAAATCTTATGCTTATGTTTCTAAAGAAAAAGCAGCAAAAGAACATACTGATATTATCGGAGAAGATTTCCTGACCTTTTTGGGAGAAAATCCATTATTGAATTCGTACGACATTCACCTAAAAGCAGATTATGTTGAGCGAGACAGCATATCTAAAATTGAAAGTAGTCTGCGTCAAAACACCATGATTGAAGATATTGTTTATGACAAACAATTAGTAAATCTGGTAAACGACAACATCAAAAAAGTAAGTATGTGGATTTTGATTATTAGTGGTTTCCTTGCGGTAATTGCCGTCTTATTAATCAATAGTTCATTACGTTTATCTATACATTCAAATCGTTTTATCATTAAAACCATGCAAATGGTTGGCGCAACAAAATCGTTTATCCGTAAACCTTTTGTAATGCGCAGTGTAAAATTAGGAATGTTAGGTGCCGGATTGGCTATTGTTGCTCTAATTGGACTATTACTTTATGTGGAAACTAATTTCCCTGGCTTAGGAATTTTAGAAGACAAAGTTTTAATCGGATTGGTTTTATTGGCCGTTTTCGGATTAGGAGTTTTGATTACCTGGGTAAGTACGCATTTTGCAACACAACGTTTCCTGAATTTAAGAACAGACGATCTTTATTAATTTTAGATTTTAGATTGCAGACTTTAGATTATAGATTTGATTTAAAAATAAACTCATAAAAAGAGGGCGATTGCTTCGTTCCTCGCAATGAAAAAATGAAAAATATTAGCAATAAAGAAGAACAATATCCTCAAAAACAAGAATTTCTTTTTGACGGTATCAATTACAAAATCTTATTGATTGGAATTGGTGTAATCGCGCTTGGATTTATCTTAATGTCTGGTGGAGGAAGTGATAACCCGAATGTTTTTAATGAAGATGTTTTTAGCTTCAGACGTATTCGTTTAGCTCCAACAACGGTTTTAATTGGTTTTGGAATCACGATTTACTCGATCTTCAAAAAATCTAAATAGACTTTTTTTAGACTTCTTAGACTTCTTAGATCTTTAGATTATTAGATTAATCTTTACTGAAAATCTAAGAAGTCTAAAAATCTAAAATCTAACAATCTAATACATGAATACATTACAAGCTATCGTTCTTGCCATTATTGAGGGTATTACAGAGTTTTTACCTGTTTCTTCAACTGGTCACATGATTATTGCCTCTTCTTTTTTCGGAATTGCACACGAAGACTTTACAAAACTTTTTACCATTGTTATTCAGCTTGGTGCTATCCTTTCTGTTGTTGTTTTATATTTCAAACGTTTCTTTCAAACACTTGAGTTTTACTTTAAACTTGTGGTTGCGTTTATTCCGGCCGTAGTTTTAGGATTATTATTGAGTGATTTTATTGATGGCTTATTAGAAAACCCTGTTACAGTTGCAATCTCGCTTTTAATAGGAGGTTTGATTTTATTGAAAGTGGACGAATGGTTCAACAACCCAAATACAGCAGAAACTTCTCAGGAAATCACGTATTTACAAGCTTTTAAAATTGGATTATTTCAGTGTATCGCCATGATTCCCGGAGTTTCACGAAGTGGAGCAAGTATTGTAGGCGGAATGTCGCAAAAATTATCAAGAACAACTGCTGCTGAATTCTCATTCTTTTTGGCTGTTCCAACAATGTTGGGAGCAACAGTAAAAAAATGCTACGATTATTACAAGGCGGGATTTGAATTATCTCATGATCAGATTAACCTATTAGTTATTGGAAACGTAGTAGCGTTTATTGTAGCCCTTTTAGCCATTAAAACCTTCATTGGATTTTTGACTAAAAACGGTTTTAAAGTTTTTGGTTATTACCGAATTCTTGCCGGAATCGTTTTATTGATTATCCACTTTTTCATTCACCCGCTTACCATAATATAATGACAACTGAAGAATATTTAGACGGACAAGTTTTGCTGATAGACAAACCTTTAAAATGGAGTTCGTTTCAAGCTGTCAATAAATTAAAATACCTTTTAATCAATAAAGTTGGACTTCCAAAAAAGTTCAAAATTGGTCACGCCGGAACCTTAGATCCCTTAGCAACTGGATTATTATTGATTTGTACCGGAAAATTTACCAAAAGAATTTCTGAACTTCAGGGCCAGGCCAAAGAATACAAGGGAACTTTCCACATTGGAGCTACTACTCCATCGTATGATTTAGAAACCGAAATCGACCATACTTTTCCAACGGATCATATTGATGAGGCTTTGATTCATGAAACTGTAAAACAGTTTTTAGGAGAAATTGATCAAAAACCACCTATTTTTTCAGCCATAAAAAAAGATGGTGTTCGTTTATACGAGCACGCACGCGCCGGAGAAACAGTAGAAATTGCCAGTAGAAAAACCACAATTCACGAATTTGAAATCACCAGAATTGCATTACCTGAAATTGATTTTAGAGTGGTTTGCAGTAAAGGAACATACATTCGTTCCCTGGCTTTTGATTTTGGAAAAGCCATGAATTCAGGTTCGCACCTAACTGTTTTACGCCGAACTAAAATTGGTGATTACGACGTAAAAGATGCCATCGATATTACTTTGTTTGAAGAAAGCCTAAAATTGGAGTAAAAACAAAATAGCACATTACGGAATGAGGCGATAGTAATGTGCCAACTTCTAAAATAATTTTGTTCTCCGGACTTGTTTTTTTGAGGTTAATAATGTGTCATATTTTTCCCCCCAAACAATAAACCTGAAATAAAATCGTAAAATTTGTCGAATAACTTCATCATGGCAGTGTATTTTTAATTGTTAGACATTAAATAAACAAACACCAGTAAAAAGAGTAAATCAAAAAATAATAATAGAAGTGGGATTATGACAACAAGGTACAAAATATTATAATCAGAAAAAAATATTTTAACGGATTATTTATTACTAAAATTCTTGTTTTCAGTAGATTACCCTAAAAACAAGGGATTTCACCGATTTTATTTCATACAAGAACCTACAATCTATCGTATTTTATGTTTTCCATAATCTGAAGCAATTCTTCCTGAACGGAAATTCCTTTGTCAGCCAGATACCATAATTGCAAATCGGTTTTGATTTTTTCATCGATTACACCAAATTCCTTTTTATAATTGGCCATTAATTCTGTAGCACCTTTTGGTCTTGGTCCCCAATCGGCACGAACAATTCCGGCTTCCTTGCAAATCACAATAACTTTTGGAATTGCCCTTCCACCGTTTGTCAAATAATGACTCATTAAATCATCATTTTCATCACGTAAAACAATTCGGAGATCGACTTTTTTATTTGATTCATTTGCCATTTTATGGATAACAGGAAGTATCTGAGCAGCATCACCACACCAGCCTTCAGAAATCACTAACCAAATATAATGGTTGTCTAAATTTTGAAGTTTTGTTATGGTCTCTTCAGAAATTTTAATCGTTTTTTCCAATCGATTCATTCGTGCTTCATTGAGACTTGTATAGTGCGTTAAACTTTCAGATTGTTCATCACCGGTAGATTTTCCTTCAGATAATAAATCGGTTACTAATTTTCGATATTCGGCATAGGAATGACTGTTGAATAATGCTTTAGCGACGATACTTTTCATAATTCTTTCGTTTTGGTTTTATAAATTTAAGAAATTTAAAAAGACAACCAAATGACTTTTATCAGATTCAATCAAATAAAGTCTAAAAGTCTTTCAGAATTAAATATATAAAGAGCAATTAATTTTTTGTAAACATTATTTTTAAAAATCAGAATATGTCTATATTTGCACAAATTAACGCAACACAAACATGAAATATAAAAGAATTCTTCTAAAACTTAGCGGCGAGGCCTTAATGGGTGATTTACAATACGGAATTGACCCTAAAAGATTAGCCGAATATGCTGAAGAAATTAAGCAAATTCACAGTAAAGGAGTAGAAATTGCTATTGTTATTGGAGGAGGAAATATTTTTAGAGGCGTTGCTGGTGCAAGTGCCGGTATGGACAGAGTACAAGGCGATTATATGGGAATGCTTGCTACCGTAATTAACGGAATGGCTTTACAAGGCGCTCTTGAAGACAAAGGAATGAAAACGCGTTTGCAGACTGCTTTGAAAATGGAATCTATTGCAGAGCCATACATCAAAAGAAGAGCCGACCGTCACCTTGAAAAAGGAAGAATCGTAATTTTTGGAGCCGGAACCGGAAATCCATATTTCACAACTGATACTGCTGCTGTTTTAAGAGGAATCGAAATTAATGCTGATGTGATCCTGAAAGGAACTCGTGTTGATGGTGTTTACGACTGCGATCCTGAAAAAAATGCTTCTGCAGTAAAATTTGATTTCATTTCGTTTGACGATGTTTTGAAAAAAGGATTAAACGTTATGGACACTACAGCTTTCACATTAAGCCAGGAAAATAAATTGCCAATCGTTGTTTTTGATATGAACAAAATTGGAAACTTATTGAAAATCTGCGAAGGAGAAAACATCGGAACTGTAGTTAATATTTAAGCTTCTTAAATTATTAGATGTTAGATCATTATATTTTTACGAAATCCTGATGATCTTTAAAGTAATTAAAAAAAATAAAATTATATTAGTTAGTAAATTAGAGGATTGCGATTTTAAAATCCAATTGTCTAAAAATCTAAAAATCTAAAAAAATGAGTGAAGAAATAGATTTTATATTAGAGAGTACTGAAGAATCAATGAATGGCTCAATTGCGCATTTAGAGAAAGAATTCCTAAACATTCGTGCAGGAAAAGCCTCTCCTGCTATGTTGGGAAGTGTTTTTGTAGATTATTACGGATCTGCAACGCCGCTTTCGCAAGTGTCAAAAATTAGTGTTCCAGATGCAAGAACAATTACATTGCAGCCGTTTGAAAAAAACATGCTTCACGTTATTGAAAAAGCAATTATGATTGCTAATATTGGTTTCAACCCAATGAATAATGGAGACATGATTATCATCAGTGTTCCGCCTTTGACAGAAGATCGTCGTAGAGAATTAGCTAAACAAGCTAAATCTGAAGCGGAAGACGCAAAAATTGGTGTTCGTAACGTACGTAAAGATGCCAACACTGATATTAAAAAATTAGAAAAAGAAGGAACTTCTGAAGATGTTTGTAAATCTGCTGAAGAAGAAGTTCAAAACTTAACGAATGCTTACATCAAAAAAATCGACGAATTATTGGCTGCGAAAGAAGCTGAAATCATGAAGGTCTAATTTTTATTCAACATAAATTAAAAATCCGTTTGGTTAAATTATACTAGACGGATTTTTTTATTCTTATTTTTGCATACCAAAATTAGAATGTTTTCGTTTTTGAAACTATAATCCTCAGTATGAAGCTATTTTGTTTATTGACTTTGTTTTTTACGCTTACTATTCAAGCGCAATTTCAAATAAACGGAATTGTAACTGACTCAAACAGAAAACCTCTTCCGTTTGCCACAATCACTACTTCAGACAACCACAATACCATCACAGATATTGATGGAAAATTTGATCTGAAAATCAATGCAAATACTAGCACTTTTGCAGTTTCTTATATTGGCTTTCAAACTAAAATTATTGCTTTAACAGCTAACAAAAAGTTTTATTCGATTTCACTTTCTCAAAAAACAGATGATTTAAAGGAAGTTGTTGTTTCTAATGAAAATCCGGCTTTAACCATTATAAAGAAAGTTATTGCAAATAAAAATTTAAACAATCCACAGAAGAAACTCAGCAGTTTCGAATACAAAACCTACAATAAACTTATCGTTACGGCCAATCCGGATTCTATTGATGGCAGGATTGATTCCTCCGCAGCCTATAAAGATTTCAATAAAAAAACGATAAATGTAGATTCGTCCGACTATAAGTTTAAAGAAATTATAAGCAAGCAGCATTTATTTCAGACTGAAAAAGTTTCTCAATATCAGTTTGGAAACAACAAGTTGAAAGAAACTATTCTCGGCACCAAAATGGCAGGTTTTAAACAACCTGTTTACGAAATCATTGCTTTTAATCTACAGTCTATTTCGGTTTATGGTTCGAAGTATGAATTATTCGAAACCAAACACCAGAGTCCAATTGCAGACAATGCCTTTGCCGATTACAACTATAAATTACTCGACACCGTTCCGATAAAAGGGAGAAACACCTACATGATTTACTTTAAAAACAAGAAAAAAAGGAAATCAAACGGACTTGAAGGGGTATTATACATTGATCAGGAGAATTTCGCTGTTGCGAAAGCGGTAATGCGAATCAAAGGCGTTTTGGATATTAGCGGTATTCATGAATTTGACTATGTTCCGGATGAGAAAATTTGGTTTCAAAGCAAAACTACTTTCAAAATTGTAAAAGGAAAAAGTAATGATGATATCAAAATTTTAGGTGGAACTATTCAGTTTGACGGAGATATACAAGACAATTTTGAACCTCGAAAAAAATCGGCTTCAGATTTCACTTATTTGCTTTCGGAAAGTAATAATTTCGACATTCATTACAACACCAATTCTCCAATAAAGGATCCATCGCTTTATATCGAAATTAAAGACGATGCCAGCAAAAAGCCAGAAGAATTCTGGGATACTTACAGAAAAGAAAGTTTAGACTTAAAAAGCCAGAAAACATATCAATTATTAGATAGTATTTCAATAAGTAAGAGAATTGAAAAACGTTTAGGTCTTGGCCGAAAAATTATAAATGGTTATTTGCCTATTGGTCCGATTGATCTTGATTTAAAGAAAATCATCAGTTACAATAATTATGAAGGATTTCGTTTAGGCGTTGGCGGAATTACAAACGACCGTTTTTCTAAAAACTTCAGAATCGAAGGTTATACCGCATATGGAACAAAAGACGGTAATTTCAAATACAGCTTAGGCTCCGGCGTTTTATTGGATAAATCAACCAATACCTGGCTTAACGGATCATACACTGACGATGTGCGAGAGATTGCAAGTACAGTTTTCGCTGTTGATAAACGTGTTTTCAAAATTTACGATCCGCGCCCCATCAATATTAGTACTTTTTATAAATACATTAGCTGGAAGGCGAATGTACAGACAAAAATAATTCCGAAAACCGAAGCGGTTTTTGAATTAGCGCGAACAGATGTTGAACCAAAATTTGATTATTTATACAATTTAAATGGACAGCTTTACTCGAGCTATGTCATGACAACGGCTATGGCCTCAATTGTTTGGGCACCGTTTAGCGATTTCATGCAAACACCAACCGGAAGAACGGAAACAGAAAAAAGGTTTCCGAGATTTACTTTTCAATACACGCAATCTTTACCAAATGTTTTAGAAAATGATTTTACTTTCAGCAAAATAGATTTTAAAACCGAGTATGAAAAAAAGTACTTAAACGGACAAAAAACTAGTCTGCTTTTACAAGGAGGTATTGCAATGGGAGATGTTCCTATTACCCATTTATACAACACAATGCCAAATAACCTGACTAAAGAAACCATTATCCAGCGTATTACTTTTGCCGGAAGAAACAGTTTTGAAACCATGTTTTTTAATGAGTTTTTCTCAAGTCAATATGTGTTTTTTCAAGTTAAGCATGGTTTTGACCGAATTAAAATTATGAAAAAAGTCCGTCCTTCCTTGGTATTAGTAACAAGAATGGCATGGGGAAATATGGAAAAACCAGAACAGCATGTTGGACCTGCCTATAAAACTTTAGACAAAGGTTTCTTTGAATCAGGAATCGAATTAAACCGAATCTTCAAAGGTTTTGGTTTAGGTGGATTTTACCGTTACGGACCAAATCAATTGCCGAGATTTGAAGATAATATTGCTGTTAAAATTTCTTATGTACTTGATTTGGGGTTATAATTAAGTATATTTTTAGGAGCTATTTCCTGCTGTCCGCTGTATCTTTTATGCCGAACCCCGGCACAAAAGGATGCCACTCCCATCAGGGCTAGGGCACCCATTTTCAAAAGATCACTATAGAAAAATCACATTATTTAAATTACACTAAAACGTTCAGTTTGTCATTCCATAATTATAATAAAGAAAGAAAAAACAAAATCCCAAACTCCAATCATAGAATTGGAATTTGGGATTTTTTAAATATTTGAAATTTTTAAAACTCTATGGTTTCAAAATCAAAACCGAAGGTGTATTATTCAACCAGGTACTTTGAGATTCAATCAATTTTTTCCAACTGTCAAGACTTATAATCATTAAGTTCTGAGTTTCTAAAAATTCTTTTTTGATCGTTCTGTCGTGCATAATCATGATATGATTTGGAGCAATTTGTTCGATCGAACGTATACTTTCCTGAATATCACGGGTACTTTTTACTTCTCCGCTGGCATCTAAAACCGTTATTTGAGATCCGTTATTATTGATTAATTTCTTCGCGTAATCAATCAGAAAGGCATCTTCCTGACTAAAAATCGGCATAAAAATCTGATTGACTTCTTCTAAATCTTTATCAATAAAAATCCCAACCGGCATTTTACTTTTTGCAATAATATGACGTGTTCTTTCATCAAAAGGAGAATTTTCAAACAAACCTTCTTTTCCGGTAAACTTATCAATCAAACGATCCGGATTTACGATTCGGGTTGTGAAACCAAGAATCTTTCCTAGTAATGTTCCATCAAAAATAGACTGACCTAAACCAACTAATAATAAATCATATTCGCCTTGATTGGCTGTATCTATAATTTCGGTATCAATGTCGTTTGTTACTTTAAAAACACTTAACATATTTTGATTCAAACGCTGTGATTCTTCAATAACAGGAACTAACATTTTGCGTTCATGATCTTTGACATCAAATGAATGTATCTCAGTACTTAAAGACAAGTGCATCGCCGTTACAATTGAATTATCCCCTTGTTTTTTAACTAAGCTGTTCGCAATCTGCAATAGTTTTTTTCCTTTTTCCGGAGTTGCAAACGAAAGCAAAATCTTGTACTTGCTTTTGTTGCCAATTTCTTCCGGAACAGTCGTAACTTTATCTTTAAAAATAAAGTTAATAAAGTCTAATGCCGGGCCGGTCATGAATGTCGTCACCAAAGCCATAATAACCATCATGGTAAAAATTTCAGTAGAAAGAACTCCTAAATCATAACCAATATTCAAGACAACTAATTCCATTAAACCACGTGTATTCATCAAGGCTCCGATGGCTAAACTGTCTTTCCAGTTTTGACCCACAAATTTTGCTGCCAAAGCACTTCCGAAGAATTTACCCGTTACGGCAACGGCAATAATTACAGCAGTTACTTTCCATAAATAAGGATCGTTCAATAAACCAATTTGTGTACGTAAACCTGTAAACACAAAGAATAATGGTAATAAAACGATGATGGAAACATCTTCTACTTTTTCGATAAAAATATTTCTGAATTTGTTGTTCTCCGGCATAATTGCTCCGGCTAAGAAAGCTCCGAACAAAGCGTGAATTCCGATTAATTCTGAAGCGTAAGCAGAAAATAAAAGCGTTAAAAAGAATATCGCAACAACTGGTTTGTTCAAACTCTCACGAGTCGAATTTAAGTCACCGACACGTTTTAAGAATGGACGAACTATTTTCAGCATAACGATTACATACAAAATAGCCAAGCCAATAACATATAAAGCACTTGTAAATGAACCTGCTTTTACAATTGCAATTACAACTGCCAAAATACACCAGGCCGTGATATCATCTGCAGCGGCACAGGTTATCGCAATCGTTCCCAATTTTGTTTTTTGCATGCCTCTTTCCTGAACAATTCTGGCCAAAACCGGAAACGCAGTTATACTCATAGCGATTCCCATAAATAATCCGAAAGACGAAAACTCTACACCTTCAGGCGCAAAAGTTCCATATATAAAATAAGCAAAAGTTAATCCTAAAGCAAACGGAATTACAATACTCGCGTGACTAATTACCACCGATTCGTGCGCTTTATTTTTCAGCACTTTCAAATCCAATTCCATTCCGATAACGAACATAAAAAGAATCAAACCAATCTGACTTAGGAATTGTAAGTTTCCTAAAGATTCTTTTGGAAATAAAGCGGCTGAAAATTCCGGGAAATACATTCCGACCAAAGAGGGCCCGAGAACAATTCCGGCAATCATTTCACCAATTACAGATGGCTGCCCAATTTTTCTGAAAATCCATCCAAACAAACGGGCTACTAAAATTATGGTTACAATCTGAGCGAGTAAAATTGCTAATGGATGCTGTAAATTTTCCACCATTGAATGTAGAAAATCATTCCAATGATTGCTTTCAATTTTTTTCTTAACAATGTTACGCCCAACTTCTAATGCTGCACCTTGCGAAATTACCCAATAGATCAGAGCGCCGAAACCTCCGATAATAGTAACATAAAATAAAGAGTTTTTAATATTATTCATAACTCGTTTTTTTGATTTATTGCCGCAAATATCAGCACTGAAAGTCTAGTGAAAAAGTAAATTTATACCTAATTTTCAATCTATGTAACAAGTCCGAAAAACTTTGTAATAAGTTAGATTTTTACCTTTTTTAAAAAGTCAGAACGATAGGTTTCGCTCAAAATCAGGGTAGTATTTTTATTGTTTTCTTCTAAGTGATGCAAAACAATTTCATTATGATTAAAGAATTTTATTGCCTTTACCGCCACAATTTCTTTTTTATTTATTCTACAGAAATCGGCTTCCGGTAATTCTTGTAAAAGTGTATCAAATTTTACATTTTTCAAATTCAGAAAACTGCCATCAGAAAGCAAAACCGTTTTATCACGACTGTCGCTGATTGCTGTTTTTATCAATTGAATTTGATCGAAATACAACAACGTTTTTCCCTTATCCGTATTTAACTGAATGAATTTTTTGGCCGTTTCCGGTTTATTGAATCGTTCCAAAGCTTTTGAGATTGCTTTTTGCAAACGTTCTAATTTTACAGGTTTTGTAATATAATCTACCGCATCAATATTAAAAGCATCGGCAGCATACTCTTTATAGGCGGTGCAGAAAATCACCAATTTATTGTCCAGCATTTCTGCCAAATGTAAGCCATCGATTCCCGGCATTTCGATATCTGAGATTAATAAATCAAAATCGAGACTCGGAATATCAGTAAGAAGTTTTTCAGGATTATTAAATGTTTTTACGATTTCTAATTCGGGAATTTGTTCGCAAAGCATTTTCAGGTACATTAATCCAGGCAACTCATCGTCCAGCAGCAAGCATTTCAGTTTTGTATTCAAGTAAATCTATTTTTAGATGAGCAATATAAATATCATTTTCTACGAATCGGTCTAGTTTGAAATTATTCTTATAAATAATTTTAAGACGATGCTCCAAAGTTGCGTGGCCAAAACCGCTTCGTTCCTTTTTCAGTACTTTTTTATCAGAGATTTTATTCGAAACCGTCATCGAAAAAGCATTGTCTTTGAACTCAAAAACAACCGAAATAAAAGCATCGGCACTTTGAAGATCAGCATGTTTAAAAGCATTTTCAATTAAATCAATCGAAATTAGCGGCGCCAGTAAAGGCTGTTCGTATAATTTATCTTCTTTGTTGATGTTGGTTTTGATTTTCAACTCAAAAAGCGGACTGATCTTAATTTTATTGATTTCGATTAGATTCAGTGCAAAATCAATTTCTTCTTTTGCCGTTACGAATTTCTTTTTGCTTTCGTATAAAATATAATCCAGAACGTTGGCCAGTTTATCCAAAGCAAAATACGTTTGGTACGCATGCGACTGAATTGAATTCAAAATATTCTTAAACAAATGCGGATTCAGTTTTGATTCTAACGTTTCTAACTGCAAGTCATTCACTTTTCTTTCTAAAGCATAAAAACTTTCTTCGGCATCATCTTTTGATTTTTTGGCCTGCATTAATTGATACACCATAAAACAAATGATGATGACCAGCAATAAAATTATCGCTAAAAAAATAAAAGTGATGGTGTTGTTTTCTTGCATGTTTTAAGATTCTAAAATTGTTTTCAACGAAACTTTATAATAAATTAAAATTCCAATTGTCAAGATCAAGATACTTAACAACCAAAGATAATAACCTAATCCAAGAGAAATGATTTTAGCCATAGAGCCGCTTTCCGCGCCTAACATCTCTCTCCAAAATGAAAAAGAAATCGCTAAAAAAGATGCTATTAAACTTAACAATATTGCCTTTCGGTTATCTTTAAATAGATAAACAATTGCAAATAAACTCAAAGGATTTGCTAACCAAATAATTTGTTCTAGTAATCCTCCACCAATAAAAGCGGTACTTCCCATGAAAAAAAGTTCTAAAGATGAAACTGGGCCTATCTTATCATTGTAGTTTCTTACTAACGCAATTTGAGTAAGAGAAATAATAAAAACGATTAAACTCAGTACAACCGTTATCAATTTAATCTTTTTAGAATCCATAAAAATATTTTAATGACTAGAAACAAACTTCAACCCAATAATCGAAGCAATTAATGTTGAAAGAAAAAATATCCTCCAAAATGTCGCCGGTTCTTTAAAAATAAATATTCCGACTAAAACAGTTCCGACAGCTCCAATTCCTGTCCAAACGGCATAGGCGGTTCCAATTGGTAATTCCTGCGTGGCCTTATATAATAAAATCATACTAATGGACAGACAGACAAAAAATCCAGCCATCCAATAAGTTGAAATAATTCCTGAGGTTTCTTTGGCTTTGCCTAAACAGGATGCAAAACCTACTTCAAAAAGGCCCGCAATGATTAATAAAATCCAATTCATTTTCGTCTCATTTTTATATTAAGTACAAAGATGAGAAAAGCTACTGAGTAAACAGCAAAAATCAAAAAATTATCGCAAGCCAGGATCTTTCAATTTTGTGTTAACATTAAGTAAAATACCCTCGATTGTTTATGATTTAGAGCAGTTTTCACTACATTTGCAACCATTTTTAAAGATTTTATGAAAAACGCTATTCACGTTGGTTTTTGGGAAAAAGTAGCCCGAATTATTCTTAAAAACAGAATAACAATATTGGTTTTGGTTGCGGCCCTGACAATTTTCCTTGGTTTCCAATGGAAAAACCTTGCTATGACGTATACCGAAGCTAATTTACTTCCAAAAAATCATATTGCAAATAAAGATTATCAAAAATTCCTGGACAAATTTGGTGAAGAAGGAAACCTTATTGTAATTGGTTTTCAGGACAAAAAATTCTTTACTCCAAAAAATTATGCCGCCTGGAATGAGTTGATGACCGGTTTAAAAAAATCAAAAGAAGTTGATCTGGTTGTATCTCTAAATGATTTGAAAAAATTAGAGAAAGATACGGTAAACCAAAAATTCGTTCTTAGTCCGTTTATTGATCAAAGCAAAACGGTTGATCCGGCTTATTTAAAAACCGTTCAGTACGATTTATTTAATAACTTGCCTTTTTACGAAGGATTACTTTTTAATAAAGAAAGCGGAAGTGTCCGTTCGGCAATTTACATGAACAAGGCACTTGTAAATACTGCTGAAAGAAAGACTTTTATCCTTGAAAATTTAGTTCCGAAGATTGATAAATTCGAAAAAACAACCGGAATCGATTTGAAAGTTTCAGGAATGCCGTACATCAGAACGATCAACGCTGCGGATATGAAAGGTGAAATCGGATTATTTATTGGAGCCGCTTTATTTACGGTTTCTTTGATTTTCTTTTTCTTTTTCCGTTCGTTCAGAGCAACGTTTATCTCAATCTGTATTTTGATCGTTGGAGTAATCTGGTCGTTTGGAACGCTTGGATTATTTCATTATAAAATCACGATTTTAACGGCTATTATTCCGCCCCTAATTATCGTAATCGGAATCACGAACTGTATTTTCCTGATCAACAAATACCAGCAGGAAATTAAATTGCATAACAATCAGGCAAAAGCTTTACAGCGTATTATTTCTAAAATTGGAGTTTCGACTTTAATGACGAATTTAACGACTGCGATAGGTTTTGCAACGTTTATGATTACCGGAAATGATTTGCTTTTTGAATTTGGTTTAGTAACTTCAATCAATGTAATTTCAGTGTATTTATTGACGCTTTTAATTGTGCCGATTGTATACAGTTTCATGTCACTTCCAAAAGAAAAACATTTATATCACTTAACTAAAACCTACATTTCGACATTGTTAGATTTTGTAGAAAATGTGGTAAAAAACAAACGAAAAGTAATCTACACGATTTACGGTTTACTTTTGGTTTTTAGTGTTATTGGAGTTTCGCAAATGAAAGTTTCAGGAAGTTTGATTGGTGAAATGCCAAAAAGCGCTTCTTTCTTTAAAGATATTTTATTCTACGAAAAAGAATTCAACGGTGTCATGCCGCTTGAAATCATGATTGACACCAAAAAGAAAAAAGGTGTTATGAAAGCGTCAACTATTCGTAAAATGGATGAGTTGCAAAATACAATTGAGGAAATGCCTGAATTGGCAAAACCAGTTTCGATTGTGAATTTGGTTAAATATTCAAAACAGGCTTTTTATAATGGAAATCCTGAATATTACCAATTACCAACTTCGCAAGAGCAGACTTTTATTTTGGGTTATGCTAAAAATGCAACAAAAAACAGCAAAGAAAATCTAATGAAAGCTTACGTTGATTCAACTGGACAATATGCCCGAATCACCACTTTCATGAAAGATATTGGTACCGATGAAATGGCGAAAGTCGAGAAAAAATTACATTCAAAAATTGATGAAATTTTCCCGAAAGATCGTTACGAAGTTACCGTTACCGGAAAAGCATTGGTTTTCCAAAAAGGAACATCTTACCTGGTTGACAATTTAATTGAATCGTTGATTTTTGCTATTTTAGTGATTGCTATTTTGATGCTTTATTTATTTAGATCGTTCAAAATGGTTTTTGCATCGGTCATTACGAATGTTTTACCGCTTTGTATTACGTCCGGATTAATGGGTTATTTCGGAATTCCGCTAAAACCTTCGACTATTTTAGTATTCAGTATTGCGTTTGGAATCTCGGTGGATAATGCGATTCAGTTTATGGCGAAATACAAGCATGATTTAATTCAAAGCAACGGAAAAGTAAAAAAATCTGTTTTCAGTGCTTTAAGAGAAACCGGAATCAGTACTTTTTACACCTCAGTGGTTTTAATTTTAGGATTTGCTACTTTCACGCTTTCTAGTTTCAGCGGAACGATTGCCCTTGGTGGATTAATCTCCTGTACATTGGCATTTGCAATGTTTGCGAATTTATTGGTTTTACCTGCTTTGGTTTTGACTTTTGAGAAGAAGAAGGCTAAGAAAGAGGATTTAGAGGGATTGGAAGGAAACACTAATTTCACGGATTAGCACGGATTAAAAGGTTGTGAAAAATTGATGAAGAAAAGTATAATAACACTTGCCTCTTTACTTTTGTACAATGCAAATTGTCACGCTGAAGGACAGGACATTGGTTTGAATGAATTAGCCAATATTATGAATCTGGTTCGTTCTATTGTAATTTTAACCAGTATTGTTTGTTATATCATAATTTCAAGATTTATTTTAAAATTGATATTGACAAAAAAGACGATAATAATTTTTGGTAAAAAAATAAACAATAGTACTTTTCTAACCACAGCTGTAATAACCTTTTTATCAGTGCTATTTTTTGTAATGATTTTTTATTTCTATTTTGAAGGTTAAACAAGAATTGAAATACAATCTTGTCTTTTCAAGGAACGAGGAATGACAAAAATGAGAGAAATAACAAAAAAAAGGGAAATTGCTTCTTTTGAAAACTGGGGCCCTAGCCCTGATAGCAGCGGTATCCTTTTTAGGCAATCGGAAATATCTCGTTTACCGTAAACGTTCTGCCTAAAAAGATATAGCGGATAGCAGGAAACAGCTTCAAAAATTAATTATTATCGTTTATATTTGCAATTCGATATAAAAAATACTGATTTTATCTTAATCTAAAATCAGCAATCTAAAATCTAAAATTAAAATGAAACACACAAAAGTTAAAGACTTATTAAACAGTACGACGACGCTACAGGAAGTAAATGCAAAAGGATGGGTGAGAACTTTTAGAAATAATCAGTTCATCGCGCTTAATGACGGTTCTACCATTAATAATATACAATGTGTTGTTGATTTTGAAAATACACCGGAAGAAACTTTAAAAAGAATCACAACCGGAGCTGCGGTTTCTGTAATTGGAACTTTGGTTGAAAGCAAAGGTGCGGGTCAGAAATATGAGATTCAGGTGAAAACGCTTGAAATTCTTGGAGATTCTGATGCTGAGAAATTCCCAATGCAGCCTAAAAAACACTCTTTGGAATTCTTAAGAGAAAATGCACATTTACGTGTTCGTACCAATGCTTTTGGAGCCATTATGCGTGTGCGTTCGGTATTGTCGTTTGCAGTTCATAAATACTTTCAGGATAAAGGTTTTGTGTATGTAAATACGCCAATCATTACGGGTTCTGACGCTGAAGGTGCGGGAGAAATGTTTAAAGTTACAGCTTTGCCTTTCGACAACACACCAAGAACGGAAGACGGAAAAGTAAATTATAAAGAAGATTTCTTCGGAAAAGAAACAAACTTAACGGTTTCTGGACAATTAGAAGGAGAAACTTTTGCGATGGCTTTGGGTCAGATTTATACTTTTGGACCAACTTTTAGAGCAGAAAATTCAAATACTTCTCGTCACCTTGCAGAATTTTGGATGATCGAGCCGGAAGTTGCTTTCAACGATCTTGATGACAACATGGATTTGGCTGAAGATTTTATTCAGTACGTAATTAAATATGCTTTAGACAACTGTAAAGATGATTTGGCGTTCTTAGAAGGTCGACTTATTGAAGAAGAAAAATCAAAACCTCAAGCGGACAGAAGCGAAATGCCTTTATTAGAGAAATTGAACTTCGTTTTGGAGAACAACTTCAAACGTGTTTCTTATACCGAAGCAATTGATATCCTGAGAGATTCAACTCCAAATAAGAAGAAAAAATTCAACTATATCATTAACGAATGGGGAGCTGATTTACAATCAGAACACGAGCGTTTCTTAGTTGAGAAACACTTTAAATGTCCCGTAATTTTATACGATTACCCGGCAAATATTAAAGCTTTTTACATGCGTTTGAATGACAACACAGAACCTGGAAGAGAAACGGTTCGTGCAATGGATATACTTTTCCCAGGAATTGGAGAAATCGTTGGTGGTTCTGAAAGAGAAGAGCGTTACGATGTTCTAATCGAAAAAATGAAAGCTTTAGAAATAGACGAAGAAGAATTATCATGGTATTTAGATACCAGAAGATTTGGTTCTGCGACGCACGCAGGTTTCGGTTTAGGATTTGAGCGTTTGGTATTGTTTGTAACAGGTATGACAAACATCAGAGACGTAATTCCTTTCCCGAGAACTCCAGGAAACGCGGAATTCTAAGAAAAAAGGAATTTGCCACGAAGGCACAAAGGCGCAAAGTTTTTTAAATTTTGCTTAATAAAGATTCTAAAAAAATAAAAATACCACGAAGACACAAAGAAAGTCAACATGTATTTTTATTTTTTAAAGCTTAATCTTTAAAGAAAAATAAATTCGCGTCTTTGTGCCTTCATGGCAAAAAACCTTAAAAAATATGCTCTCTGAAAGAACGGAAGAAATTGGAAAAATAGTAGTAAACTCAGCATTTAAAGTTCATAAACAACTTGGACCGGGATTATTAGAAAGAGTTTATGAAGTTTGTTTGGCTCATGAAATTGCAAAAGCTGGTCTTGATGTAAAACGACAAGTTGATATTCCGATTTTTTATGACGGAATTGAATTTGAAGAAGGATTAAGATTAGATTTGCTTATTGAAGATTCTATAATAATAGAAATAAAAGCAGTTGAACAAATAAATCCAGTTTGGGAAGCACAAATTATAAGTCAATTAAAATTGTTAAATAAAGATTTAGGCTTTTTAATTAATTTCAATGTACCATTGATCAAAAGTGGTATTAAAAGATTTATAAACACGAAAAGAGTATTTTAAAAGATTTCAAGTAAAAGCCTTTGAGGCAATTAAAAAATAAAAAACTTTGCGCCTTCGCGTCTTAGTGGCTAAAAAAATTAGTGCCTTATTATGCTAAAGCAATTTTTAAATTTAAAATTATCACAAAAATTATCTCCACAGCAAATTCAGCTGATGAAGTTAATTCAATTGCCTACGCAAGCTTTTGAGCAACGTTTATTAGAAGAAATGAACGAAAATCCGGCTTTGGAAGCTGGTAAAGAAGACGAATACGAAGCTGATGAATTTGCTAATGAAGACTACGACGATTATGATGATGCAGAATCAGACAGAATCGAAGCAGACGACATTAACATCGATGAATATCTAAGCGACGACGATACTCCGGATTATAAAACTCAGGTTAACAATTATAGTGAAGACGAAGAACGCGAAACGCCTTTTGCATCGCCAATTAGTTTTCATCAGGATTTAATCAATCAGTTGAATACTTTTATTCTGAATGACGAAGAGCGTGAAATCGCTGAATTCCTTGTTGGAAGCATTGATGATATGGGTTACATCCGCAGAAGCGTTGCCGATATGGTCGACGACATGGCCTTTACTCAGGGAATTTATACTGATGAAGCAATGGTTGAAAAAATGCTGCATGTTATTCACGAACTGGAACCTTCTGGAGTTGGTGCGCGTGATTTACAGGAATGTTTGTTATTGCAATTAAAGCACAAAACGCCAACGGAATATGTTGATTTAGCGATTGATATTATCGAGAATCAGTTTGATGCTTTTACCAAAAAACATTACGATAAATTATTGCAGAAATATGCGGTTTCGAACGAACAGCTTAAAAAAGCGATTCACGAAATCGAAAGATTAAACCCAAAACCGGGCGGATCGTACACTGGAAACAATAAAGTAACGGAGAACGTAGTTCCTGATTTCGCGATCAGAATTGTAGATGGCGAACTGGAATTGACTTTAAACGGAAGAAATGCTCCCTCGTTGCACGTTTCTAAGGATTATCAGGAAATGATGCAGACGTACAAAGATTCTCGTGATAAATCGTCTGCACAAAAAGATGCGGTTCAGTTTATCAAACAGAAGCTTGATTCGGCTAAATGGTTTATCGATGCGATCAGACAGCGTCAGGAAACACTATTTGTAACGATGAATGCGATTATGCATTATCAGGAAGAATACTTTTTAGACGGCGACGAAACCAAACTAAAACCAATGATCTTAAAAGACATTGCCGATATGGTTGGCTTGGATATTTCGACTATTTCGCGTGTTGCCAACAGTAAATATGTGGAAACGCCATACGGAACAAAACTGATCAAAGAATTTTTCTCTGAAGCGATGAAAAATGATCAGGGAGAAGATGTTTCAACTTTAGAAATCAAAAAGATCCTTAAAAATACAATTGAAGAAGAAGATAAAAAGAAACCTTTGCCAGACGATCAATTAGCTGAAATCTTAAAAGAAAAAGGCTATCCGATTGCGAGAAGAACGATTGCAAAATACCGTGAGCAATTGGATATTCCGGTTGCGAGAATGAGGAAGAAGATATAATCAAACTTTTATAAAACAAAACCCGACAAATTTTAAAATCTGTCGGGTTTTATTATTTTATAAAGAAGCAAGAAATTCAGAAGGAGTCATTGTTGGAATTTCAGAGTTTTTAAAATCTTTTTTATTCCGAGTTAGAATAATATCAGATTTATGATGCAAAGCACTAAAATATTGAACCGCATCTTCAAAATCATTAAAATTTGAAATTAAACTTTTGTCAATCACAATTTCATCAACATTTGAAACATCACATATAATTCTAAACTTTTTTAAAGCTTCTAAAACTAATTTCTCTTCTATACTCCTTGAAACTACATAAACCGTATTTACAAAAGACAAAGAAGAAGCTGCTAATTTGAAATCTTTATTTTCCGCCATTGAAGCAATGACAGCTATATCATTATAAAATGGCTCTCTTTTATCAATCAAATCGATTAATACATTTGTGTCTAAAAATAAATTCATAATTATTTATATTTTTGAGACAAATAATCCTGACGATCTTTTTTATAGTCGAAATCCACTGGAACCTGCCCCTTACCTACTGTTAGACTTTTAACAAAAGAACTTATTTCAATTTCTTTTGTATTTTCTTTTTTTTCAGTTTCAGTAATTGCCTTTAAATAATTTTCAACCAAAAGTGATAAACTATGCTGATGTTGAGCCGCATATATTTTAGCTTTTTCAATTACGCTTTTATCTAATTTCAATGTTAATTTCGCATCCATGGCTCCATACTTATATACGTACAAATGTAATGATTTTGTCCGTACAAAACAAAACCCGACAAATTTAAAATCTGTCGGGTTTTGTTTTATATAGGATTTTCTAAATTATTTATATTGATCAGGCAATATTTTCACATCAAACAAAAAAACATTCTTTTTATCCTTATAACTATAAATCAAGCTGTAATCATTATCTCTAAAAACCTGAAGTCCCGGATTTGCTTTCGCAGTACTTATCAAACTTTTTTCGATTTCAGTCTTTATTACCTCAATCTCTGCCGTTTCTTTTTCTACATTCAGCAACGTTAAATTGTATTGAACTGCTTCTTCCTCTGGTAAATCAGGTAAGCTTACACTATCTAACCGAATGCCTTCCTGAATTTTCAGCGGACAATTTTTATTGTATTTTGAAACTAGTTCTTTTACTTCAGTTTTTGTTTCAACGGCTGTTTCAGAAAGAAAAAACTGAAAATAAACCGCTAAAGCCACTGCAACTCCAATTACACCTACTACTAGGATATTTTGTTTTCTTCTATTTTTCTTGTCCTGCATTGTTATTTATGGCTTAAAGAATAAATCTATTTCTCCTGACTCTTTTTCATTGCATTATAATAGGCAGCACGGCTCAATGGCTCATACTCTTCCGTTTCGCCCAACATCACCAATTTATCATTATCCGTTTTACGGAAACTATAATTGGCCAAATTTCCGGTTCTCGTACAAACAGCATGCACTTTCGTTACATATTCGGCTGTTGCCATAAGTGCCGGCATGGGTCCAAAAGGATTTCCTTTAAAGTCCATATCAAGTCCTGCCACTATCACACGAATTCCCTGATTGGCAAGATCATTACAAACCGTAACGATTTCATCATCAAAAAACTGCGCTTCATCAATTCCGATAACATCGCATCCTTGTGCTAAAATAGCAATATTGGCTGCAGCCGGAACGGGCGTTGAACGAATTTCGTTGGAATCATGCGATACCACCATTTCGTCATGATAGCGGGTATCAATAGCAGGTTTAAAGATTTCGACTTTTTGTTTGGCAAATTGGGCGCGTTTTAATCTGCGGATTAACTCCTCGGTTTTACCCGAAAACATTGATCCACAAATAACTTCAATCCAACCAAATTGTTCTTTGTGATTTACTGTATTTTCGAGAAACATTTTGTATTTTTCTACCTTTAAAAATGAATAGTTTTTATTACTTTGTACTGGTAATAAATCGACGTGAAAAATTGCTGTTTTTACACTTTTTCAAAAGTAGAAAATTTTTATCAAATCGGAGATTCGCAATCGCTTATTAACAGAAATAAAAAAAAATCTTGTTGATTTCTTTCCGTAATAAAGACATTCAATTACAAAACATATAAATTACCCCTATTCACTATAATTTCTACAGCTATGAAAAAAAAATTGGAAGCCGATTTAATCAGCATTGCACATCGAATTTTAAAACTTAAAAACAAATCCGATATCAATCAATTGTATCTTGAAACGCAGAAATTATATGAGAAACTGGCGGTTCTAAAATTTATAGACGAAAACTTTGAAGGTGCAAAACCAACCATCAGCCACGGTGAAATCACTTCTCAAATTGAAACTATTTTTGAAAAAGAAGAGGTAACTCCGGCGGAAATTAAAGAAGAAGCTCCAATTGTTGCTGAAGAAACTGTAATTGAAGAAACTCCTGAACCAGTGATTGCAGAAGAAATAGTTGCTGAAATTCCGGAAGAAATAACTCCGGAACCTGCTGAAGAAGCTATC
Source organism: Flavobacterium sp. KH_001 (assembly GCF_057840745.1). Taxonomy (NCBI): domain Bacteria; kingdom Pseudomonadati; phylum Bacteroidota; class Flavobacteriia; order Flavobacteriales; family Flavobacteriaceae; genus Flavobacterium; species Flavobacterium sp. KH_001. The sequence continues at coordinate 706,363 of NZ_CM174520.1, forward strand.
GAAGAACCGATTGCTGAAACAATTGAAGAGCCGGAAGCTGTTATTGAAACAGAAGAAGTGGAAACAATTGAGGAAACTAAAACTGTCGAAAGTGTTAAAGATCCAATTATTGAAAAAATCAACGAAGCTGTTCTTGAAGCTAAAAGGACAATCGAAGCAAATAAAGATTTTTCGTTTAAAACAAGCAGCGATATAAACCCAATTCCGGATTTTAAACCCGCTTTTGAATTAGATAAGTCAGAAGAAAAAATCGAAGAAAAAGAAGAACCAAAAATTCAAACCACATCAAAATCAAATCCGCTTCCGCTTGCATTTGAAGATTTCGGAATTAATTATGCTGATGCGCAGTTTGTAAAAGTAGACAGTTTTGAACCTGTTCCTTCATCTTCTTTTCCATCACTTAATGAAATTCAGGAGACAAAAATTGAAACAGAGGTCCTGGAAACTCCCGCTGAACCAAAAGCGGCAACATTAAACGAAAAACTGGCAAAAGGTTTTCATATTGATCTGAATGACCGAATTGCTTTCACTAAAAATCTTTTCGGAAACAGTGCTGAAGATTACAGCCGTGTTTTAAATCAATTATTGACTTTTGACACTTATGGTGAAGCTCAGGAATTTATCGAAAATATGGTAAAACCAGATTATAACAATTGGGAAGGAAAAGACGATTACGCGGAGCGCTTCTTAGGAATTGTAGAGAAAAAATTCTCATAACATTTCACCTCTCACAAATTACATTTTACATTTTCACTAACAAAAAACTATGTCTAAATTATATATCGTTCCAACGCCAATTGGCAATCTTGAAGACATGACTTTTCGTGCCATACGGATTCTTAAAGAAGTCGATTTGATTTTGGCCGAAGATACCAGAACGAGTGGAAAACTGTTGAAGCATTTTGAAATTGGCACGCACATGCACAGCCATCATATGCACAACGAACACAAAACAACTGAGAATTTAATTGCACGTTTGAAAGCTGGCGAAACCATCGCCTTAATTTCAGATGCAGGAACTCCGGCGATTTCTGATCCCGGATTTTTATTGACGCGCGCTTGTGTCGAAAATAAAATCGAAGTAGAATGTTTACCAGGAGCAACGGCTTTTGTTCCGGCATTGGTCAACAGCGGACTGCCAAATGATAAATTTGTTTTCGAAGGTTTTCTACCTGATAAAAAAGGGCGTCAGACCCGATTTTTGGCTTTAGCCGAAGAAACCAGAACAATGATTTTATACGTTTCTCCACACAAACTCGTTAAGACTTTAGCGGAGTTTATTCAATATTTTGGAGAAGACAGACAAGTTTGCGTTTCGAGAGAATTATCAAAAATGCACGAAGAGAATGTACGCGGAACAGCAAGAGAAGTTTTAACTCATTTTGAAAAAACAGCGCCACGTGGCGAAATCGTTGTGGTGGTTGCCGGAAAAACAATAATTAAAGAACCTAAGAAAAGTAAGTTTTCTAAGGATGAAGAAGAGTAATCTTTAAAATAGCACTTACAAATAATGACAAAATACGTGTTCTTACTAATTGCTTTATGCTTTTTTGAGATTTCATTTGGTCAAGATCAAATAAATATAAACTTTGATGAAATCAGATCGAAAGTAGAAGATATAAATTCAGAAAGTTATTATCCAAAACTATTAAAAAGATTTAATGATTTTGACGCTACATTATCTTTAGAAGAAAATGCACTTATATATTATGGATTTTCATTCCAAGACGATTACTTAAAAAACAAGCCTCAAGAAGAACAACTTGACGATTTCGCAAACAAACAGGAATATGAAAAACTGAGAATTGAATGTCAAAAAATCCTCGATAAAAACCCAATCAGTTTAGTTGCAAACAACAAAATGGGTTATGCCTTGTTTAAGTTAGGAAAACCTGAATCTGAATGGAAAAAATATCAAAAAAGATATAGAGATTTTCGAAAAGTAATTGCTTTAAGCGGCAATGGTTTGAGTTGTGATTCTGCATTTAAGGTTATATACGTTTCGGACGAATACAATATCATGTACGACTATTTTGAAATTTCGAAATTAGAACGTCAATCATTATCAGGAATGTGTGATAAATTTATAAACGAACCAAGTGAGTTTTATAAAGCTAAAGAAATTTATTTTGACGCTTCAAGATCACTTATCAGACACGAAGAAATAATTAGCAAAAAGACAAAAAACTAAATATAATCATGAGCATCCAAGCCTTTTTAGAAAAAGTAAAACAAACTCCAAACGAAATAACATTCCCGGAAACTATCGCAGTAATTGAGGAAAACTACAATTTTACACAAACTGCTTTTCAAAACGGAACCCAGCACAATGCAGCCGGAGAAAACTCAGGTTCTTGTAAATTATTTTCTTTTGCCAAATTGCAAAACTTAAGCAAAGAAGAAACTTTAGCTTGTTTTGGTGCTTTTTATTTCGAAGAAGTTTTAAAAGATCCAAACGGAACAAACCATCAAAACATTAGAAATTTCATCAACTTAGGTTGGGACGGAATTCAGTTTGAAGGAAATGCACTAGAAGCAAAATAATTTTAGATTTTAGAGTGTAGATTTTAGATTTTTTTGAAAACTGATACACTCTAAAAGACCGTAATAAAGTTAAAGCAGAACATTTGCCACAGATTAAAAGATTAGCACAGATTAAAAAATCCTTTTAAATCTTTTAATCTGTGGCAAAAAAAATAAATATCAGATTAAACGATTTTTGATTTCTCCAATCTAAAATCTAAAATCAAAAATCTACAATTAAAATGCGTTGGACATTAAAACCAAAACCTTCTGAAGATAAAGTCAAACATTTGGCGCAAGCCTTAAATGTAGAAGATTTTGTAGCAACACTTTTGATTCAGCGTGGGATTGAAACTTTTGAAGATGCCAAAAATTTCTTTCGCCCCTCATTAGAACATCTTCATGATCCTTATCTGATGAAAGATATGGACAAAGCGGTTGCCCGAATCGAATCGGCTATTGAAAATCAAGAGAATATTTTGGTTTTCGGCGATTATGATGTTGATGGAACGACTGCTGTTTCTTTGGTTTCTTCTTATTTGAAATCGCATTATCCAAACATTGCCACTTATATTCCGGATCGTTATGACGAAGGTTACGGAATTTCCTTTAAAGGAATTGACTTTGCAGATGATAACGGTTTCTCCTTAATTATTGCACTCGACTGTGGAATAAAATCCATTGATCATATCGCCTACGCAAAAGAAAAAAACATTGACTTTATCATTTGTGATCACCACAGACCCGGAAATACGCTGCCGGATGCGGTTGCTATTTTAGATCCGAAAAGAGAAGACTGCTCCTACCCTTACGATGAATTGTGCGGTTGTGGCGTAGGTTTTAAATTGATTCAGGCTTTAGGTCAAAATCGAGACGAAACCATCGAAGATCTGGTTCCTTATCTGGATTTAGTTGCTACGGCAATTGCTGCAGATATTGTTCCGATCACAGGCGAAAATCGTGTTTTGGCTTACTTCGGATTAAAGGTAATCAACAGCGATCCAAGACCAGGAATTAAAGCTTTGGTGCATCAGGTAAAAAAGAAAGTCTTAGATATTACAGATGTTGTTTTTATTATTTCGCCGAGAATTAATGCGGCGGGCAGAATCAAACACGGTAATCATGCTGTTGAACTGTTAACCGAATTTGATTTTGATCAGGCACAGCAATTTGCTTCAGAAATTGAACAGTACAACGCAGACCGAAAAGATTTAGATAAAAAAATCACCAAAGAAGCTTTTCAGCAAATTATAGAAAATCAGGAAGAAGAACGTTTTTCGACGGTTGTTTTTCAGGAAGACTGGCACAAAGGCGTTATCGGAATCGTCGCTTCGAGACTAATCGAAACGTATTATCGTCCGACTTTGGTTTTCACTAAAAGCGGTGATAAATACGCAGCTTCGGCAAGATCGGTAAAAGGTTTTGATGTTTATAATGCTTTAGATGCCTGCGCGCATCATTTGGAACAATTTGGAGGTCATATGTACGCGGCCGGAATGACATTGAAAGCAGAGAATTATAAGCCTTTTAAAGAAGCTTTCGAAAAACAGGTCGAAGAAACTATTTTACCTGAAATGCGAACTCCGGAAATTGAAATCGACGCAGAGATTAATTTTTCAGACATTACCCCAAAACTCATCCGGATTTTAAAACAATTTGAGCCTTTTGGCCCATTGAATATGACGCCGGTTTTTATGACTACAGATGTAAAAGATACTGGTTACGCTAAAACGCTGGGTTCAGAAGAGGAACATTTGAGATTGTTTGCGAAGCAAAATAACTCAGAAGGAATTGCCGCAATTGGCTTCGGACTTGGAAAAAAATTAGACATTACAAAAAATCAAAATACTTTTCAGCTGGCTTACACTATTGCTGAAAACGAGTGGAACGGAAATATTTCCACTCAACTTATGTTAAAAGATATTCGGACAAATGGAAAATAAACAAAAGAAAAACGACCCGTATCAGGCACTTCGTTTTAGAGAATTTAATATGTTTTTATTATTGCGTTTTGCAATGGTTTTTGCCTGGTCCATGCAGTTTATTGTTATTGAATGGGAAGTTTACAGCATAACCAAGAACCCGCTTTCACTTGGAATTATTGGTTTGATGGAAGTAATTCCAGCCGTTTCAATGGCCTTATTTGCCGGACATATTGTCGACCAAAGAGAGAAAAAGGGAATGTTGGTATGGTGTATTTTAGGTTTTACCGTCATTAGTTTTGGTTTATTTTTATTAACCTGGCCTGCAGTTGTCGGCGATGCATCACATGATCTTATTTTATATTCAATTTACTTTTTAGTATTTCTGGGCGGATTAGTTCGTGCTTTTCTTGGCCCAACGATATTCTCGCTTTTATCTTTAATTGTACCTAAAAAAGCTTATCCAAATGCTGCAACCTGGAGTAGTTCGGTTTGGCAGATTGGTTCGGTTTTAGGACCAGCTGTTGCTGGGTTTTCTATCAATTGGATAGGAGTTCACTGGTCAATGTGTCTTGTTGTTGGTTTCTCTGTTTCAGCCTTAATTGCTTTAACTCAAATCGAGAAAAAACCAATTCTGAATCCGAAGATTGGCGAACCGGTTATGGAAAGTTTAAAGGAAGGAATTAAATTCGTTTTCAATAATAAAACTATTTTAGGAGTACTTTCTCTTGATATGGTGGCCGTTCTTTTTGGTGGCGCCGTGGCTTTATTACCTGTTTTTGCTCAGGATATTTTAAAAGTCGGCCCGGAAGGTTTTGGTGTTTTAAGAGCTGCGCCTGCAATTGGTGCTTTTATTACGATGCTGATTTCAGCTTACGTTCCGTTATACAAAAAAGCCGGAATGAAACTGTTGATTGCTATTTTCATCTTCGGACTTTGTATTATTGTTTTTGGAGTTTCAACCATTTTCTGGCTATCTGTTGTGGCGCTGTTTTTAAGCGGTGTTGCTGATGGAATTTCAGTCGTAATCCGCCAGACGATTTTACAGCTTAAAACGCCTGATCATATGCGTGGACGTGTTGCGGCAGTAAACTCTATGTTCGTGGGTTCATCAAACGAATTAGGCGCTTTTGAAAGCGGTTTAACAGCCAAATTAATGGGAACAGTAACGTCAGTAGTTTTTGGTGGAAGTATGACCTTATTGACTGTTTTAGGCTTCGGAGTAGCATCGCCTACCTTTAGAAATTTAGATCTTCAAAAAGATATGGAAGATCATCAAAATATGGAATAATGAAAAAACTATTATTGGCTTTCTTTTTTACCATTTCCCTTTTTGCAAGCGGACAGCATCTCTACATCAAAACGTACGGAAACAAAAAAGAGAAAGTCCTAATTTTTATTCATGGCGGCCCGAGTGGCAACTCCACTTTATTTGAAGGCACAACGGCTCAAAAATTAGCTGATTTAGGATTTTACGTAATCATTTACGACCGAAGAGGCGAAGGAAGATCTGCTGATCCTGAAGCTAAAATTACCTATGCAGAAGCCTTTGACGATTTAAATTTGATTTACAAAAAATACAATCTCAAAAAAGCCACACTTCTGGCGCACAGTTTTGGCGGTTTGGTCGCCACACTTTATACAGAGAAATATCCTCAAAATGTGAGTAACCTCATCATGGTTGGAGCCTTATTCTCGCAACAGGAAACTTACGATCATATTTTAAATTCGGTTACAAAAATTGCAACCGCTAAAAAAGATACAACTCAGTTATCGAAAATAAAGGCAATCGAAAAGCTCAGTAAAAATTCTGCTGAATATCGAAAAGCTTGTTTTGATCTGGCAAGTGAAAATAATTATTTCAAAATGCCAAATCCAACGGAAGCTTCAAAAAAACTGTACAGTGATTATGAAGCAAGCGATTTCTTCAAAACGAATATCCGAAACAAAAATGCTCCATTCCTTTTCTACAAAAATGAAAAGCAAAACAACATTGAAACCAGACAATCTTTAAATAAAATAAAGAAAAAGGGGATTCCTATTTATGCGATTTACGGAAAAGAAGATGGTGTTTTTTCATCGGCACAAATCAATTCTACAAAAGGTATAGCCGGGCAAAATCATTTTGTATTATTGGAAAACTGTTCGCATTATTTATTTGTCGATCAGCAAAATGAGTTTCTCCAAAATATTAAGAAATGGCTTAAATAAAATTCTACAAACCCATTATCCTATTATAAAATTTATAGCAAATAGTCTTTCGGAATCATTTTATTTATGCTTAATAAATTCAAATCATTGAAAATGTTAAACTTAGGATAAAGTAATTTTGAACAGCCAACTTATTTCATTTCTTTATAAGAAAATTAATTGTAAATGAAATATAACATTACTCTCCTATTCTTCTTGCTTACTTTTGGAATAACGGCTCAGGAAAATTCAATTTCCGGCGAAATAAAAGATGCCAAAAACAACTCAAATTTAGATTATGTCAATATCGGTATTTCGGACAAAAATACCGGAACGATTTCTGACGCAAAGGGAAATTTCAATTTAAAATTGAATGACAAAGTCACTCCGAACGATACGATTGTATTTTCGCATATTGGTTTTGAGACTAAAAAAATACTGGTCAGTCAACTGAAGTCAGACCATAATAAAATAATTCTGGAACCTTCTGAAAACACTTTAAAAGAAGTGGTAGTACAATTCAAAAAACCAAGATCAAAACAATTTGGCCGAAGCGCAAAAGGTCTTTCCCTTATGCATGCTAATTTTTTCTACGCGATGGATAAAACCATTGATGATCGATTAAGTCGGGAAAAAGGAATGCAATTCAAAATCAAAAAAGATTGCAAGGTCACTGATTTTAATTTCAACATTACAGCAAATGACTTTAAAACAGTCAAATTCAGATTAAATTTTTACAAAGTCGAAAATGATTTACCATCAAAAATTATTGTCGAAAAAGACATTCTCTTTGAAGTAAAGGATGGATTTCGAGGATTATATACCTTAGATCTAAAACCGTATGATATTTATTTAGATAAAGAAATGGGAGAAATTGCCGTAACCATCCAATGGATAGAAAGCGTAAAGAAAGATGAAAAAAGCAAATTCTTCGCGATTTCAACTGCTGTAGCACCAACTGAAACCAGTTTTTCCAGAGAAAGAAATAGGAGCACCTGGTACAAAAGCGGCCAAAGCCTTACCTTCTACCTCAATACTATGTGCCAATAATTTTACTTCACCATATACGTCATATAAGCTTTTAAAGCCAAACTTAATTTTCTTACATGACTTATATGGTGAAATAATTTTTCCAAATTTTATGATTTTCTATTTAGAATTAATATAAATAATATTTATATTTGTTGAAATAATGGATGGCAATGAGAGAAATAGAACAATTATACCATAACAATTTTGGAATTTCCTTTTACTGGAAAAAGGAGAACGAAACCATTACTGACAAAGTACAATTGGTTTTTAAAGAAACCGGATTCTATTTTACAGTTCAGGAACTGAATTACTTTTGTGATTTGATCGAAGACAGCATGATCGAAAATGCCTGTTGCGAAGCTTGTGAACTAAAAAACTCCTGTCACAAATTTCTACTTAAAACACCTTGCGCCCAAATTGATTTAGCGGTTTCTATAAAAGAATTAAAATCAATTAAAGATTTGGTAGAAGGTTCTTTATTCCGAATTGAACTGGATGAATATGTTTACGGTGTTGGGATGAATTAAGAAATATTCTAAAGATTTTAACTCCATTTTTTCATTATTGAGATATATTTTTATTTTCTTCAGAAAAAAGTATATTTACAGCAATGAAAAAATTAAGCATTCTTTTTGCCATTACTGTTTTAGCCGTTTTTCTATCCAACTGCTCGAACAAATCAGATGAATATATTGACCCTCGCGGAACCGATTATGCCGGCTCCGAAAGCTGTATTCAGTGTCATCAGACCCAATATGACATGGCTTTAAAAAGTTCGCATTTCAAAGCAACTGCTCCCGCCTCTCTCGAAAATATTTTAGGTGATTTCGACAAAGGAAATCATACTTTCATCTACGATAAAAACACCAAATTAGTCATAGAAAAACGCAACGACAGTCTTTATCAGGTTTTGTATAAAAACGGAAAAGAAGTTGAAGCACATCGTTTTGATATTGTTTTTGGAGCTAAACATGCCCAAACCTCTGTTTATTGGCGAAATAAGAATACCTACGAGCTACCCATTTCTTATTACCATTCTATAAAAGGCTGGGCCACAAGTCCGGGATTCCCAGCTGACAAACCTTACTTTGACCGAATGGTGGTTAAAGATTGTTATTCGTGTCATGCTTCAAACGCAAGCAGTCGCAGTGTGCAGCAAAATTCAGCTGAGAAAAATCTAATGTCAATGGATGTTGAAGATATAATTGATCCTAAAACGATAGTTTATGGAATTGATTGTGAACGATGCCATGGCCCGGCCAAACAACACGCCGAATTTCACCTGAAAAATCCAAACGTAAAAGTGGCCAACAGCATTACCAGCTTGAAAAACTTAAACAGACAACAAAAATTAGATGCCTGTGCCTTATGTCACGGCGGAAATGACGGAATGAAATTGAAATCGCGTTTTGATTTTAAACCAGGAGATAATTTATCGGAATTTTACAGAAGTACAAGAAGCGTTACAGACACCGCTACGTTTGACGTTCACGGAAATCAATTTCGTTTGATGGCGCAAAGTAAATGTTTCATCAACAGCGAAAAAATGGATTGTATTACCTGTCATAATCCACACGAAAATGCTTCTAAAAACTTAGCTTCTTACTCTAAAATGTGCATGAGTTGTCACCAAGCAGGTGGAAAACATACCGATAAAACACTTAAAACAATGTCAGGAAGTTTATTGGCTAGTAATTGTGTAGAATGTCATATGCCGAAAAAATCATCTGGTGCGATTAAATTTCAGCTTTCTGACAGCAAACAATTGTCGAATTATATTCTGAGAACGCATAAAATTGGAATTTATCCGGCTAAATAAAGATTTACTTTTCGAATTTTTTCAATTCAAAAGTTTCGCCATCAAAAACACCGTAAGTAAAATAACCAATCCAGTCGCCCAGATTCACATATTTGGATTCTTCTCCAACCGGAATAATCATAGGTAAATGACGGTGGCCGAAAATAAAGTAATTGTAATGTTTGGTTTCGAGTTTACGTTTGGCGTATAAAACCAGCCATTCGTTTTCTTCCCCTAAAAATTTCACGTCTTCGTCACCTGAAATCAGTTTGTTTTTAACCGATAAATATTGCGCTAAACTAACGCCAACATCAGGATGTAGCCAACGGAAAAGCCATTTTGAAAACGGATTTGTAAATACCTTTTTCATTCGTTTATAGCCTTTGTCACCAGGACCTTTTCCGTCGCCGTGGCCAATTAAAAAGGTTTTCCCGTTAAAAGTAAATTCCTTATTATCATGATAAACCGGAATATTCAATTCGGTTTCAAAATAATCATTCATCCATAAATCATGATTTCCAACGAAGAAATAAATCGGAATACCGCTGTCGCGAATCTCGGCCAATTTGCCTAAAATACGCACAAAACCTTTTGGTACAACCGTTTTATATTCGAACCAAAAATCGAATAAATCACCCAATAAAAAAATAGCTTCTGCATCTTCCTTTACCTCATCAAGCCAGGCCACAAATTTCTTTTCACGCGGTAAACTAGACTCAGGAGTTGGAGCACCAAAATGCTGATCAGAAGCGAAATATATTTTTTTCATTTAGATTTTTAGATTGTGAGACTTCTTAGAATATTAGATCTTAGACTTTTTTGATTTCTGTTTGGAAACTTTCGACTTTAGACTTTAGACTTTAGACTTTCGACTAGTTGTCTGAAGCGTACCATTCTGCAAACGACGATTCTGTTTCCTGAAGTTTAAGAGAGAATAAGGTAATTCCGGCAGGAAGTCTTGCGATAATTCTTTCAGCAAAATCAACCACCATATTTTCACTTGTGGGTTGGTAATCTACCAAAATTACGTGATGTCCGCGGTTTTTCAATTCATTTGCCAGTTCGATATGCGGTGTTGTTTCGTTAAAAACAGTTGCATGATCAAACTGATCGACGATTTCTTCTTTTACAATTTTCTTTAGATCCGAAAAATCAATGACCATTCCGTATTTCACATTCGACCGATCCGTGATTGGCGAACCAATAACCGTTACCGATAATTTATAACTGTGCCCGTGAACGTTCTTGCATTTTCCGTCGTAACCGTACAAAGCGTGCCCGGTTTCGAAGTTAAATTGTTTTGTAATTCTGATATTACTCATCGATTTGAATTTTAGGTTGCAAATTTACGAATTAATAACCGTTTTCATCTCTTTTTTTGGCACGGTTATACATCCAGTACGCAATTCCGATTAAAATCACGAAAGGAATAAACGATCCAATGATCACTCCAATCTGATAACCGCCATCAGGAGCGTTCTTAATTTTCTCCGCAACATCAACCTGAACAACTAAAGGGATAATTTTCATATTCAATACATTTATATTAAAAACAGCTTGAAATCTTTTAAATTACTTGCCACAGATTAAAGGATTAAAAAGATTAATCTATTAAATCTGTGCGATCTGTGGCAAAAAAAATAAACACATAGAAACATAGATCCTATACTTTCAAAAGGTAACCAAAAAGCTAGCTTTCACACTAGCGCATAATATTTATAAAGAGTTGCCACAGATTAAAGGATTAAAAAGATTAATCTATCAAATCTGTGCGATCTGTGGCAAAAAAAAATAAACACAAAGAAAAACAGATCCTATACTTTCAAACGGTAACTAAAAAGCTAGCTTTCACACTAGCGCAAAATATTTATAAAGAGTTGCCACAGATTAAAGGATTAAAAAGATTAATCTATTAAATCTGTGCGATCTGTGGCAAAAAAATTACTTCTTAAATTGTGTCAAAGCCTCTTTCGCGAAATCAGACAAAACCAATTTCCCTGTAATGGCTGCGCGTTCAATCAATATCGATTCCCATTGCTCTGTGCCTTCCCAAATGATTTTCTTCATTTCGAATAAAGCTTCTGGATTGTACGAACTCAGTTTTTGAGCAAAATTCTCCACAGCAGCGTCCAATTCCTCAGCATTATGTAGCGATGCATAAAGTCCTTTCTCCAAAGCCCATGCTGCCGATTTCCAATCGGTTGCTGCCAACGTCATTTCGGTCATCGCCGTTTTACCAATTTTACGCGAAACAGCCGGTTCAATCACAAACGGACCAATTCCGATCGTCAGTTCCGATAATTTAATCGCACTTTCACTCGTAGCCAAAACATAATCGCAAGTCGCAATAATGCCGACACCACCGCCAACCGCTTTTCCCTGAACGCGGCCCACAATCAATTTCGAGCAGTTTCGCATGGCATTTAACAAATGCGCAAAACCAGAGAAAAACTCCGTTCCCTGTTCTTCATTTTCCACTTGCAAAAGTTCATCAAACGAAGCGCCGGAACAAAAAGCTTTCGAACCTTCGCTCTGTAAAACAATAACCGAAACCGCTTCATTTCGGCTTAAATCGTTAATTTCCAATGTCAACCGATTCAACAATTCACGCGGAAAAGAATTACTCGCCGGATGACCAAATTGCACCGTCGCAACGGCATTTTGAAAAGTAGTTTGTAAAGAACCGTTTTGAATTTCTGCACTCATAAAAATAGTTTTGAACGTAAAGTTACGGTTTTGAAAAATAATTTCACCCGAAGCCTTTTGAAATTTGTTTTTTGAAAATTAATTGACTTTATTTGCTAACGCTTTGGGGGATTAGCTCATTTGGCTAGAGCGCCCCGATGGTAATCGGGAAGGTGACCGATTCAAGTTTTACAAAGTCAACAAAAAAGGGGGATTAGCTCATTTGGCTAGAGCGCCCCGATGGTAATCGGGAAGGTGACCGATTCAAGTTTTACAAAGTCAACAAAAAAGGGGGATTAGCTCATTTGGCTAGAGCGCCCCGATGGTAATCGGGAAGGTGACCGATTCAAGTTTTACAAAGCCAACAAAAAAAGGGGGATTAGCTCATTTGGCTAGAGCGCTTGCCTGGCAGGCAAGAGGTGATCGGTTCGAATCCGATATTCTCCACAAATATTTTCAACAAAAAAATACCCAAACAGTTTTTCTGTTTGGGTATTTTCATTTATACTAGTTATGTTTTACACTTATATCATTTATTCATCTGCGATTAACAAATACTATGTTGGTTCGTGCCAAGATGTTCATCAACGATTACAAGACCACTTAAATAGTAGAAGCAAATACACAAAAGTAGCTAAGGATTGGGAACTAAAATATTTTGAAACTTTCCAAACTAGAAGCGAAGCCACACAAAGAGAATTACAAATCAAAAAAATGAAAAGTCGAAAATATATCGAAAATTTGATCGAAACAAAAGGCTAGTGTATCCCGATGCATCGGGAGGGTGACCGGTTCTCCCGATATATCGGGACGGTATTCTCCACAAAAAACCGTATTACTTTATTGTGATACGGTTTTTTTTTATGGAAATATCAAACCTTATGAAAACGAATCCTTCTAATCTAGCCCCGATAGAACTGGAAATCCTTTTATGCTGGGGTTCAGCATAAAAGATTGAAAGGGATAGCGGGACTGCTCGTCTTTTAAAAAACAAAACTTCTGCTCCTGAAAACAAAAAAACCGCATCACTTTATTGTAATACGGTCTTTTTTTTATTTCCATTAAGAAAATCATTTCCTATTCATACTCAAATACCCTAATATCTGTAGTATAATTAAATCCAGCCGAATCGTACTTTATTAAGTATCCATCTGCATCATAAAAATACTTCGGAACACTTTCAAACTGCAATTGCCAGGCTCCGTTATATAATATATGAGATTCCAATTTTACCACATGCAGATATTGATTGTCTATTTGGTAATAAGGCTCTTTATTATAAACCCCGGCTTTTGCCGGATCAAAAGTATAAATCACATAATTTCTATTGGTCTCCGTTTGATCTGCATTAATTTCATACAAAGTTTTAACGTAAGACGTTTCATCAGGATAGAGATATTTGAAATGCATTTGCGGAATTCTGCCGTTACTTATTGTATTTACATAAAAATACGAATCTACAATTCGGCCCTTATCATCATACTCATAAGTATAACTCACAGATCCATCTGCTTCTATTCTCTTATCAATTAATCCTTTGTCATTATAACTGTAACTGGCTCCAAAGTCAAAAGAACCTACTGCCTTTTTTAATGTCCCATCCGCATTGTATTCAAAACTAAATTCCTCAGGTGGATTAGTATGTCCGTTGTTGGTATAAACAGTCTCTGCTTCAATATTGGTTAATTGACCTAAAGTATTGTATTTATAAACTATTACATTATCGCGTTCTGTATCTACATTCAACTCCTTTTCTCCAGGATCGTATAAATTCTCCGACGGCAAAGCTCTGTAATCGTTTATTAAATCAGTATTAAAATGGTAGGTATAAATATTAGTTCCAATATTTTGCGCATATTTAATTGATCTTACCAAGCGTTTTTGCTCTGCAGCACTCTTTCCCATTTTACTAGCCGAAGCACTAACATTGCGAATCGCTGCCTTCATCATTTCAGATTTTGGAACCGTCGAAACTGGTACTTCAGGCTCTTCCGGTTTAGGCTCTTCCGGTACAACAACCACAGGTTTTTCCGGTTCAGTTTCATCGTTCGAACAGCTAATGACAGTCAGCTGAAACAAAGCAATTATAACAAGTGAAAGGATAAGTAATTTTCTCTTCATATTTACTGATTTACAATAGATTTAGGATTTTCTTGGTATTTTTAAGAATGCTAATATAATACTTATTAAAGTCACTTTTTATTTTCAGACAGTGATCTGTTTTTTATTTGAATCTGGAGCAGAAAGTTTCGTTTTCAAAATACCACCTGTCCCGCTATCCCTTCCAATCTTTTATGCTGAACCCCAGCATAAAAGGATTTCCAGTTCTATCGGGGCTAGATTAGAAGTTTTTGTTTTTATAAGATGTTTGAGCTTGGTTGTGGATTTAGTTTTAGGTTTCAAACCTAAACTGCCTGACTTAAGTCCTTAAATAATAAATCTCTAAATTAAAATTTCGGGATTTCTTTAGATTGTGCATTTAGTTTTTGAGTACGGATTGTAAATCCGCGCTATTGGGTATAATTTAACACAGGAGTACAATACTGCCTTAATTTGAAACGTGTAATTATAAGTTAACACCGCTTTCAGATTTACTTAAATACTACAAGAAAATACCGCCTTTCCATTAAACCTATTGCCAAAACCCCTTAAAAGAAGTTTTAATTGTTGATTTAAAATTTTTAAAAGGATTCTTTTCCCCTTTCAATGACTTATCCAAAATATCACAGTATGAGTTAACATCTTTTGGAGACCAAACTGTGGAATATTCATCTCCAATATCGACAAGAGGACGTTTTAATGACATAGCTGTATTACTTGTATGTTTATATGTTTTATAAGCAATTACAGAATATTTATATAGGATGTTACTCAAAGTTGGAAAACCAAAGATAACATTATACTTTGTCGCAAATCTTGTCCAAGGAATTTTAGAATCTGAACCACCAACTCGGAGAGCTTCTATTACAGCCCAAGAGCAATTAGTTGAAGCCAAATTGTAATTACTTTTCCCACTTGCTAAAAAAACATCCCACCATTCCGCAATCTTTGCTTCATCCAATAAATCAAAATCCCAAACTAAATTAGGTAAGGCGCCCTCAGTTTTTACATCTTCTGCAAAACTGTTAGTGCCTCCTAAATGAGATTTGTATAATTTATCATTTGTTGGCCACCATGATATGTATCTGGAATAAATTCCATTTTTGCAAGTAATTTCCAGTGAACAATGTCCAACATTTATAGTCTCTGGCAGCCAGATATTAATTTTTACCATATTATCGTTTACGTTTCTGTTAATATAGTGGAACAAATAAAATGTATTCCTCATAATTAGCATAAAGTTTCAAATCAAAAGCCATTCTTAATCTACTACTCAAAGTTTTTGTATCGTAATATGCATAAATTTTATTTTACGATGCTGAATTTTATTTCATCGTTAAACATACTTATTAATTCAGGAAGCGTTTTGGTTGTTATATTGAGTTCATAACAGATCAGTGGTATTTTATTAAAAAGTTTATTATCGTTGCTAGAACTGGTTTCTTCTGTAATTAATAATACATCTTCCCCTTTTTGAATAAAATTTAAAGAAGTTATTACAAGTTTCATATCTGCATCTTCTAAAAAACGCTCTTTCTCCACTTCAAATTCAGCATCGCTAATTTGTTTTTGTTTTTTAACAATGGAGTTCACAAAATTATTATCCAATAAATGAAAGAATTTTTTTGGATTTGGTATTAATAGATCAGAAGTTTTAAATGGTTGTTTCGATGCTTTTAAAAAGTCCTTCTCTTTTAAAAACACTAACTTATCTAAAATTACCCCTTTAGCTTGATATTGACATTGTTGATATACCTTATCAATTATGACAATATCTCCATTGCCTATTTTGTTTTTAAAAAAATCAATTAAATGATTTTCATTATCAAAAGGCAAATAGTATCGTACTAATGATAATAGTGAATTTGTATCAATAACTATTTTCATAAGAACGCTTCTAATTTTTCAGGTTTAATATTTAATCGTTTACATACTTCGTATTCATTTATGACACCTTCGTAATAAGCAGTCTGTATAGTTGAAATAAATAATGGCGAATTAATTGGCTTAGGAACAGCTCCCCCGATTTTGATACCATTTAATTTATCTAATTCTTTTTTTCTGCCTTCTTCTGCAATTCGTAATCTATATTGATTGTCAAAATCCTCTCTTATGTTATTGTAGGAAGATTTTGAAATTTTATTTTCATATAATAAACGAGTGTAAAGGGATAGTTTGCTTAGATGTGTAAACTTAGAAATTTCTTCAATTTTTTGGGAATAATAATCGTTTTGGGAATTTGCGAATTTTATTTCGCTAATAAATTTTTCGTAGTTATTAATTAAGAAATAATAGGCAAAATCATTGCACCATCTTTCAATTTTGCTTAAGTTTTCACTTGCAATATTTAAAGTTGTTACTTGTTCAACTTCTTCTTTATTTAATAAATAATGACCAAGCTCGTGGGCTAAAGTGAAAATTTCTCGTTTAAAAGATTTTTGTTGTCTTTTTAAAACAATGAAATTAGGTTGCAGAAAAAAACCATCAATATTAGCTTTTTCTTTTTTGTTCCAAGTCTCAATAAATTCAAAAACGAAAATATTATTTGCACCAAGTTTTCCAATAAAACCTTTTAAAAAATCACGTGAATTCAATGTAGATTCAGGGTATAATATACTTCTTAATTCATTTGCAACATTAAATGGCGAATCAGATGTTTTATAGATTTCAATTTTTCTTTCAAAACTTAAATCAGAAAGTTTAGAGATAGTCGAAAGATTTAATTTTAACTCTTCAAAATGATTGACTATTTTTTTTGTGCCAATATTTAAATCTGAATGGAAATGGTTTTTTCTAAAAAAAATACTTGCTTCTTTATTAACTTCTATGTCTTTTGGATCTAAATAAAAGTTTAAACCCTTATTAAAAATTTTATCGATTCTTTTTAAAACACTTAATTTTATTTCTTCAGAATAAATATCACTTATTTCTATTTTCTTTTTAAGACCTTCATTCACAGAGGACAATAGATCGTCCTTTGTCATATTGTATAATGATAACAAATATTGAATTCTGTTTATATTATGCTCTGTTTTCAAGAAATTTTTTTTTCAAAATTACTAATTAGATTCTGTTTTGTTGCCAACGTTTCAAAAAACTTGCACATAACGTTTTGCTACAAAAGCCAGTTTGGGTCTAAATTAAGTTCATTATTTGGATTTACCAAATCATCGCAAATACAAAACAAACTTGTACAGACTGTTCATTCTCACTTATGTTGCTGTTCATGACAAGACTTACAAATTGAGACTAACCATTCTATTGGTTCTCTTCCTATATTATTTTTTGTGTATCTCTTATGATGAACTTGAGTAGCTTTCCACCACAATAAACACAACGCCAATTATCTCTTTTTAGAACTAAATAACGCTTACGTTGCCATGCGTCTGATTTGAGATAAACATTTTTATAGTAGTCACGCCGATTTTGACGCTCCCTATCGAACATAAAACGTTTTAATGCAAATGCAACTATTGCAATAATTATAAAAAGTATAGTCCCCATAACTAACTGTTTTCATTTTTACTTTTTATGTGTTTTTTTTGTTTTTAAGCATTTGGGGTCATGCTTACACATAAAGTTCTAGTAATTAGAGATATTCAAGAATAAAAATGCGTGTTTTTACCATTAAAAACAAATTTTCAAAGCACAAAACTAAGTTAGTAATTAGATTAATTACCCAAATTTATTGTAGTAGGTGTTACCAACAGGTTTTTTTTATAGGTTCTCTTTATAACTTATTATTACTCTATGAATTATATAGTATATAGAAACTATATTTATCCAAATACTCAATATTATTGAAGCTTTTTGAAAAAAATTAAATTTAAGAAAGTCATTTAAATAATCTTTTATCCAAATATATTCTAAAGAAAATGGTATCAAAACTATTAGCGTTAACGGTATAATTAAAATTGCACCAAAACAACCAAATTTGGATATTCCTTTCGTTGTTAAGTGGCTAATTTCCGCATAATTTGAAATTGGAAGAATTGTTCTTGTAAAATCATCAATTTGTGTATTTATATCAATCTTTATATCTTCATAATTAAAAAACTCTTTTGTGAAATTTTTAATTATTCTTTCGATTTCACCTTTATGATTGTTGATTAATATGTATCTAAAGATGAGGAATGAGAATACCAATGGAATAAAAACTTTTACAGAATTAACGTCTTTTACAGATAAAGGGCCAATTTGGAGACTTTCTAATTGTGCAAAATTTGTTGAGTAAAATAATAATATCAAAATTATCATTAGTAGAGCAATAAAATTATTTTCTTTCTCAATGTCCTTACATTTAGACAATAACGTTGAAAGATAAAAACTCATTTTATCATCGTCATTTTTTGCAATAAGATCTCTTATTTCCTCGTTTTTCATAAACTTGTTTGTAGCGTGTGTTGGCGGGAGTATTTTACTTGCTAATTCCAATTTTTTACGTCTAAACCGATCCCTTTATCTTTTTCTAGTTTTACTTTAAATGCAGGGTTATAAACATTGGTAAGTAAAATGGTTCTTTTGTTGTTAGTTTGACTTATTGATTCAATTTTCCAGACTTTCTCATAGTTATTTCCTTTATCTAAACAATCTTGAGAGTTACAAAGACAAGTATAAATAATATCATCTTTTATATAATATTTTTGAACTGCTACCAAGCCTAAAGTAGAAAAAGGGTTTTTCAAATCATGACCTATTAAAATAGTAATTTCATCTCGCGAAAATACCCATATCCCAATTTGAGATACGAGTCCAGTTTCTGTTGCTTCGTAAGTTCCTTCTATCACATTGCTTTTTTCTTTTACAGAATTGCTATTACATGCCGAGAACGAAGAAATAATGATTAGAATATAAAGTGCTATTAATTTCATTTCAAAATATTATAAGTTTAAAAATAATATCATTTTTAAACTGATGATATATTTAATCACCTTCTTTTTGGTAATATTATCGCCAAAGTCCCCTACTACAGGAAGTTTGGTATTAAATTAAGCCTTATTTTCGGATTTGCCTAAACTTCCCAAGTACAAGACCATTTTTCTGTTTAGCTTTTTTGTTTTTAACTAAACATAGTAACCAAAATAAAAAACAAAATTATTACACCAACAGTAACGAGTATAAACATACATCCGAAATTAAGAGATTGAAGAAATAATCCTTCACGCGGTTTTGTATTTGACTGTAGTGGATATGAACATTTAGGGCATTTTTCAGCTTTATCAGAAACACTTGAACCGCATTCTGGACAATTTATAATAGCCATAGTTTTAAATTTATTTTTGATTTATTTATTCTGCTCTAAAAAACAAATATCCTTATTTTTCTGACCGTCCCATTACGGAAAACCATAATAACAAAGTCTAAATCAAAAGTAACCTTTTATCTACCCAATAGACTACGTACTTTTACCTGAAAAACAATCTGAGATTTAAACTTAAGTTATAGAAGATTTAAGTTTTTTATCTTTTTTCCTGACTTTCTTCTCTTCAGCCAAAATTCTTGCATGTTGTCTGTTTATTTGTAGCGCCCAAATAAAAGAAACAAACCAGCAAAGCACTGTCCATGCGGTAAGAAGATTAAACACGAATAAGTATTTGCTGTTTTTTTTATTCCATGACATAATCGTTGGTATAAAATAAACAAATAACATAACTGCTCCTGCCATTACTTTTTCTATCGTTAGCTCACGATTTTCAAATGGGAGGTAACTTAAAATCATACTTCTTCTTTTATATATTTTCTGTAATACTTTAAAAAATAAACAGGGAAAAATGCTAAAAAAACAGGAACATACATAGCGCTAAAAGATTCATTAAAATCACTAAATTGTTTTTCTATTAATAAAAACAAGAAATATAAAAGCGTTGGAAATATATAATAAAGCCTTTTTTCATTTTCATCATCGAAATAGATAAACAAAGAGGAAAGAAATATTATAACATAAGAAAACAGATTGAATAAAAATACAAGAATTTCTTCTTTATATCTTGTATGTCCCTGAAAATGAAAATTGGTAAAGAATATCAATAAAATAAAACCAGTAACTAAATCTGAAAGCAAAAAGGTACCCCATCTATAATTTGCATAAATAAGACCAATTAAAAAAGCGAACTCAAAAAAATATGTTAGCATGTTTTTATTTTTTATCAGGTTTATAAACTTATAAATTAACAAAACTTTGTGGCAACTTTGTCGAGCTTCTAGTGTGATCCTTCTTTCGTCAGGATGACAATATTGCGGTAACTTTGTCGAGTTTCTTGCGAGGATTTCTCCTTCGTCGAAATGACAATATTACGGTAACGCAAGGCAGCTTTGCGACCTCACCGACAAAGAAACTTTGCTCCCGATAGCTATCGGGATTGCGTAAACCCTTAGCGCACTTTGCGGTTAAAAAAAAACTTAGTGCCTTAGCGCCTTCGTGGCAAAACCCCTTACTTAATCAAAAACCCCAATCGGATCGACCCATAAAAATAACCTGAATTCGTATTCGTTTCAGGATCTTTCAATTCACGGCCGCGGTACAGAAAAGAATACGAAATATTAAAATTGTTGTGACGGTATTTTAAACCAAATTCGGCGTTGAAACGAAGTGGTTCCAACTCAAATGTTACCGGACTAGTGTCACTGAACATACTGCCTTCAATAGTAGCGTCGTAAAATTGGTAATTGACGCTTGGCATTGCATAAAAGTAGAATTCCCTCACATCAAATTGCGGTTGAGCACTTACAGAAGCGTCGTGCAAATTAGAATCGTAAACAGGAAGTAATTTTTTAAAACCTATTCGGGCCAGAAATCCTGTAGAAACACCATCAAAAATAGTCCCCAAATTCACTTCTGACTGAAAATGAAGATCTACAAAATCATTGTGTTTACCTGGGAATAATTTCTTCGAATACATAACATGCGCCTGTACAGCCAACGCATTATGAAGTTGGTTTTCCCAGCCATACACTTTTTTATACCCAATAATATGATGAAAACTTTCCTGTGTTTCACGGCCAAAAGCATTCGGCCCCATATAACCCAACTGAAAATCGGTCTTTAAAACCGATTCGCTGTTGTAGAAAAAACTGCGCCCGGCCTCGGCAAAAAGATAACCGGTAAAAGGACGGTCGTTAACATCAACAGCTGTTTCATTAATAAATCTGGGATTATAAATGTATTGTCCAACACGAAATTCGGTAATCTTTTTATTGATTTTTTCGTTTTCGTTTTTGGAAAGATATCTAAAGAAAAACTCTAATCCATTCGTGTAATACATGTCGTTTTTAGACGAAGTGTATAAATCATTGTCTGTAATAAAACCAAATTCTTTTGTTTTTGACTGACCAAAACCTAAAATTGTTGTCAATAGGAAGAGCGCAAAAAAGGCGTTTCTATTTCCCATTATAATTTATTTTTCCAACAGCGCGCATTTCGCGAACAATTCGTTCTTTGCGTCGATTGATATAACTTGAAGAACCTGTTGCTTTAAATTTTCTTGGGTTTGGTAATATTGCTGCAATTCCGGCGGCCTGCATTTGTGTTAAACTCGAAGCGTCACGACGGTACCAATGTTCTGTTGCTGCATAAGCGCCGTAAACACCATCCCCCATTTCGATACTATTTAAGTACACTTCCATGATGCGTTCTTTGCCCCAGATAATTTCAATCAAAACGGTAAAGTAAGCTTCCAAGCCTTTTCGGAAATAACTTTTTCCCTGCCATAAAAACACATTTTTGGCGGTTTGTTGTGAGATGGTACTTCCGCCGCGAATTCGGCGACCGCGTTCGTTGCTTTTATAGGCTTTTTGAAGCGCTTTGAAATCGAAACCATTGTGGTATAAAAAAGTTCCGTCTTCACTGGCAATAACCGCTTTTTGAAGATTCATCGAAATTTTTTCAATCGGTTCCCAATCGTGGTCAAAGTACACTTCTTTTCCTCCCATTTTATTTTCAATGGCGCGAATTACCATTAAAGGAGTAAAAGGAACCGGTACATATTTAAAAAATATAACGGATCCAATCGAGAGTCCGAAAAACCACAACAGTAATTTAATAAAAAACCATTTAACCTTCTCGCCAAACGTACGATTAGTTTTCTTTTTTGCTGCTGGTTTTGGTTTGCTTGCGGTTGTCTTTTTTGGTGCTGGTTTTTTGGTTGCTGCCATTATATTAAATCTGCTAATTCTGTTCCTATTAAACTTCCTATTGCGACGCCCATTCCACCTAAACGCACTCCACAAAACACGTTTTCAGACAGTTGTGACACAACAGGTTTTTTACTATTTCCTATTCCCATGATTCCGCTCCAACGGTGCGCAATCTGGAATTCCTGATTCGGTAAAATTACATTTTTCAGCAAATCTTCCAACTTATTTTGCACAATTTTGGTTTGACCAAATTCAGTGGTGTTTTCTGTTTCAAAATCTAAGTTTCGGCCACCGCCCAATAGGATTCTGTCGCCTATATTTCTGAAATAATAATATCCGCGATCTAAATGAAAAGTGCCTCGAATATCCAAATTCGGAATTGGCTCTGTTATCAAAACCTGCGCTCTTGCGGGTTGTACAGCTCCTTTTGTTAACGTATTGGCAAACCCATTTGTTGCAAACAATATTTTTTTGGATGTAAAACTAAAATCGTTCAATGCAATTTCAACCTGATTTCCTAAATCTGCATATCCCGTTACCGTTTGCTGATTCAAAATCAGGATATCTGCAGCAACAGCTTGTTTCAGCAATTCCTGCATCATATTTCCGGTATCGATCTGCGCTTCAAACGGATTAAAAATTAAGTATTCCTGAATGTTTTCAAAACCAAATCGGTCTATTTCTTTGGTAAAAACATCCGTCTTAAAAAGTGGTTTTAAAATTTCATTAATAAAAGGCAATCGCGCGACACATTCATTGAAACCTCTTTCGTCTTCTTTCAAAAACAATTCATATCCGCCATGAGGTTTAAAATCTATTGCAGTATCCCCTAATCTTTTTCGGAGTAATTGCAAACCTTGCCAACGTTTTTCAATTAAGGCAATCACATCTTCTTCTGTATGTGTTTTGAGATCTTCCATAATTTCAGAAATACTCCCAAAACAGGCAAAACCGGCATTTTTGGTACTGGCTCCCTGTGGTAACATTCCTTTTTCTAAAACCAGAATTTTCGCCGTTGGAAATCTTTCGCGTAAGCGTAATGCGGCGTGCAAACCTACGATTCCGCTTCCTACGATAGTATAATCAACATTCGTGAACCAATTTTTAAGTTCCCAATAACTTAATTCCATTTGCCAAATTTTTATAAAAATAATGATTTTTTTTTCACCATATAAGTAATGTAAGCTCATTTAATTTTATGGCTTAAATCTTTGTCAGCCTAAGCGCATAGAAGTTTACAAAGAAATTATCTTGTGTTGCCATTCTCAATTAAATGAACTTACATTACTTATATGGTTCAACTTTTTTAACATTTAGTTGCTAAAATATATTTGTACTTTTAGCCCCACGAATATTAGAATTTTATTATGAAAAAAGTATTATTTACAACCTTAATAATGATGAGTTTAAACGCTATCGGACAGAATGTGATGTCACCAGAATTGTTATGGAAATTAGGAAGAGTGACTGCACTTGGACTTTCGAAAGATGAAAAAAATGTTGTTTTTAAAGTTTCTACTCCTTCGGTAGAAGAAAACAAATCGTCTTCAAAATTTTACATCTTGCCAGTAAATGGCGGAACTGCAACTGAAATTAAAGATACTAAAGATGTCCTGGCAGACAAAAATGTTTCGCCTGACGGAAAATTTTTAGTGTACAATGAAGAAGTGAAACTGGAAAAAGTTTTAGGAAAAGATTTCTACCCAAGCCTTGGCAAGTCAGACGCTCAAATTTATGATGGTTTAGATTACCGTCACTGGGACACCTGGAACGAAGGGAAATTCAACCACGTTTTTTATAAAGAAAACAAAGAAGGTGCTGCCGGAATTGACATTTTAAAAGGTGAAAACTTTGATTCTCCACAAAAACCTTTTGGCGGCGACGAAGATTACATCTGGTCTCCTGACGGAAAAAGCATCTTATACGTTTGCAAGAAAAAAGCAGGAACTGATTATGCAATTTCTACAAACACGAATATTTACGAGTACAATTTAGAGACTCAAAAAACGATCAACAGAACCGAAGATAATTTAGGTTACGATACGGCTCCGCAATTTTCTCCAACAGGAAATTTGACCTGGTTACAAATGAAACGTGATGGTTACGAAGCGGACAAAAATGATATTATTGTTGAGTTTAAAGGAATCAAAACGAATCTTACTGCAAACTGGGACGGAACTGTAGACAATTTCATCTGGAGTAAAGATGGTAAGAACGTTTATTTTGTAGCACCAGTAGACGGTACAAAACAACTTTTTGTAGTAAACTTTCCTGGATTGACCAGAATTGCCATTCAGGTTCGTCAAATTACAAAAGGAGATTTTGACGTAAATGATTTAGTTGGTTTCGCGGGAGATGACATCATCGTTACCAGAAATGACATGAACCATGCTCCGGAGATTTATTCTTTTAATTTGAAGAAAAACACCTGGAAACAACTTTCAAATGTAAATACAGATACGTACAAAACAGTAGCGTTAAGCAAAACAGAAAAACGTTACGTAACGACAACTGATGGTAAAAAAATGTTGGTTTGGGTAATTTTACCTCCAAATTTTGATGCTACAAAAAAATATCCAACCTTGTTATTCTGCCAGGGTGGACCACAATCTGCGTTGACACAATCGTACTCTTTCCGTTGGAATTTCTCTTTAATGGCTGCTAAAGGTTACGTAGTTGTAGCGCCAAACCGTCGCGGTATGCCAGGACACGGAGTAGAATGGAACGAAAAAATCAGTAAAGATTGGGGTGGCCAAGTTATGGACGATTACCTTTCTGCAATTGATGATGTTGCCAAAGAAAGCTATGTTGATAAAAGCCGTTTAGGTTGCGTTGGTGCAAGTTATGGTGGATATTCAGTATTTTATTTAGCTGGAATTCACAACAACCGTTTCAAAACGTTTATCGCTCACGATGGTGTTTTCAATACCGTAAGTATGTTGGGAACTACAGAAGAAGTTTTCTTTAACAACTGGGATTTTGGTGGTGCTTATTGGGAAAAAGACAATGCTGTTGCTCAAAAAGCGTATACAACATTTAACCCTGCAACTATGGTAGAGAAGTGGAACAAACCTATCTTAATTTTCCAGGGAGGAAAAGATTTCCGTGTGCCAATCGGACAAGGACAAGAAGCTTTTCAGGCTGCTCAGTTAAGAGGTCTTAAAAGTAGATTTGTTTATTTCCCGGACGAAAATCACTGGGTTTTAAAACCACAAAATGCTCAGGTTTGGCAAGGTGAATTTTTCAAATGGCTGAGCGAAACACTATAAGCTAAGTATCATAAATATTTAATAGCCGTAAATTATTATATAATTTGCGGCTATTTTGTTTTTCAGATGTTTGAATTATGTAACAGATTCGCCTTGATTCCCTTTTTAAAATAGTTTTTTTTGAATAAATTGCAGGGAATTCGAATTGAAAATACCCCAATCCCAACAATAACAATATATGGAGAGTAAAAGAAGTTACACAGCGATCAAAGTGCTTTTCAGCTATGTTGCATTACTCGCTTTGGTTGTGACAGTGGGATGGTTTTTATATTCTGAAAATGTGGTTTATAACAAATTGGAAGATAAAATTGCCTTCGAAAAAACCAAGATTTTAAGAGTCAGTAAATTATTTTCGAATGTCTACAAAACAGAAAGTTTAGCCCGAAAAACCATTCAGACCAACTCTGAAAGTGATTTCAAAAGTTATCTTATCGAAACCGATTCTTTACGTTCCAGAATTGACACTTTAAAACAAATTGTAACTACACAATATCAAAAAACACTACTGGATAGTGTTAACTATTACTTATCTGAAAAAACCAAAAACATTCAGCAATTAAAGACCATAAAAAATAAAGCCGATGACGAAGTTTCAGTAAATTCTGCCATTGATGAAATTACCAAAATGGAGTTTAAACTTCGTAAACTGGAACTTCAGGACTTTAATAAAAACCCCAATCAATTAGGAAGCTACCAGCGAAATGTACTTCAGAAATATGTGGATTACCTCAATCAGAACATTCCGGATGACAGCACCAATACGCTGAGCAAACAAGCTTCTGATTCGATCCTGGCCAATTCGAAAAAGCTTTTAAGTAATGTAAAACTAAAAGCAGAAAAGAAAAAAGAATCTTTGAATTTCCAGGAAAACAAATTACTTAAAAACGAAATTGCAATTTCGGAACAGCTTCGAAAAGTGCTTAGAATTATTGAGCGGGAAATCATTATCAATTCGATTAAAAACAATTCCCTAAAAGAAAAATCCCTTAAAAAAGTCAACGAGATTGTTACAGCATCAGCTATTATTGGCTTGGTGTTGACGTTATTTTTCTCGATTTTAATTGTCAGCGATTATTCGAAGTCGCAAGTCTATAAAAGACAGCTTGAGATTGCGAACTTCAAAACAAAAAACCTGCTTAAAAGCCGTGAACAATTAATTTCGACAGTAAGTCACGATTTAAAAACACCTTTGAGTACCATTGTCGGCTATTCAGAACTTTTGGGCAATTCTGATGTGAATACGAAGCAATCCTATTTCATTAAAAATATTAAAAACTCATCTGAATATATTACACAATTAGTGCAGGATTTATTGGATTTTTCGAAGATTGAAGCCGGAAAAATTACGATTGAAAAAGTTCCATTTTCTTTACCTGAGATTATTGACGAAGTTGCTAAAAGCATTCAGACCGTTTACAAACAAAAAAATATCGAGCTTATAATTAATGTTGATGAAAAGCTGAACAGTAAAATTGTTGGAGACCCATTTCGACTGAAACAAATCCTGAGTAATATTATCGGAAATGCTTATAAATTTACAGAAGAAGGTTTCATCAGAATTAGCGCTTTCTTAAGTGAAAATGACCAATTTTTCACGATTACAATTGAAGATAGCGGAATAGGAATTGAAAAAGGAAACCAGAAATTAGTTTTTGAAGAATTTGCTCAGGCTAATGAAGGCATCGAAAAGAAATACGGTGGTACTGGTTTGGGATTATCAATCTGCCAGAAAATAATTTCGATTTTGGGTGGAACTTTAGCACTTGAAAGCACTTTTGGAAAAGGAAGTACTTTTGAAATACAACTTCCGTTGTTATTTGACACAAGTATAAATTCACTTCCTGAAACTAAAAAATCCATTGTTCGTAACACTCAAAAACAAACTTTTCTTGTGATTGATGACGATATCAACCTTCTAAATTTAACGAGTGGCGTTTTAAGACAGGAAAACCATCAGGTATTATCTTTCAATAATGCGAGTAAAGCTTTGGAAGCAATTCAAAAAACCAATTTTGATTTTATCATTACCGATATTCAAATGCCGGAAATGGATGGTTTTATGTTTCTTCAAAAACTTAAAAATAGCGCTATTTACAAAAACCAACCGGTAATTGCCTTAACCGGAAGAACTGACTTAGACGCTTCAGTTTATGCAAAAGCTGGTTTTACAACTGTGGTTAAAAAACCGTATTCACCGAAAATATTGCTGGAAACCATACATCTCATTTTAGAAAATGACACTTTGCCAACAGTTGACATTAACGATAGCGAACAAAAAATCGCTACAAAATCTTATTCGTTAGAAACTTTGAAAGAATTTTTAGGTAACGATGATGAGGCTTTAAAAGAAGTTTTAAAATCATTTATTGAAAGTACCAATGAAAATTTGACTCATTTAGAAAGTGCCGTTACAGAAGAAAATGTCTCAGAAATAAATGCTATTGCTCATCGAATTGCTCCAATGTTTAATCAAATTGAAGCTTATGAAATTGGTGGAATTTTAAAAGTTTTAGATAAAAATGATTTTGAAATTTCTGATTTGAAAGATATTTTCAAGGCTTTAAAAGCTAAAACTGAATCACTTTTTAAAGCACTTCAAAAAGAGATTGTTTAGTCTATGTTATATTGCTTTAATTTATTGTAAAGTGTCTTTCTGGTAATTTTAAGCAATTTTGCTGCTTCTGATTTGTTATTCTGAGTTCTTGAAAGAGCGTGAATAATAGTTTCTTTTTCATTTTCAGATAATGAAAAAGTCTCATTTGAATTTTGCTGATTCGTTTTTTGAACCTGAAAAAACTCAGCTGGCAAAACATCACTTTCAATATAATCTCCTCGGGATAAAAGTGTGGCGCGTTTAACACAGTTTTGCAATTCACGTAAATTCCCCGGCCAATTGTATTTTTGAAAAATAGCAACGACTTCTGGAGAAAAACCGATAATTTCTTTATTTAATTGTTGATTGGCTTTTTCAAGAAAGTAATCAGCAAAAACCATTAAATCTTCTTCTCTGTCTTTTAACGAAGGAGACAGAATAGAGAATTCATTGATTCTATGGTATAAATCTTCTCTAAAATCGCCGTTTTTTACTGCCTCACGTAAATCTTCATTTGTAGCCGTTATGATGCGGATATCGACGTTAATTTCTTTATTACTTCCAACAGGCTTTATTTTTCGTTCCTGCAGTGCTCTCAACAGCTGAATTTGATTTTCATAAGAAAGATTTCCTATTTCATCTAAAAAAAGAGTTCCGCCATTTGCCGCTTCAAAATAACCCATCTTGTCGCTAATGGCTCCTGTGAAAGATCCTTTTAAATGTCCGAAAAATTCACTTGCCGCTAACTCTTTCGGAATAGCACCACAATCAACTGCAATAAAATTATTGTTTTTACGCGTACTCTGCTGATGAATGCTTTTGGCGATGATTTCTTTTCCTGTTCCGCTTTCTCCAATAATTAATACCGACATGTCCGTTGGACTAACCAAGTGAATATGATCTAATAATTTTTTGGAGGCAACAGAGATACCTCTTACAAATTCATTTTCAGAAGAAGTAGTTTCTTTCTTTTTTGGAGCTTTTTTTTCTTTTGCCGGTACTTCTTCTGCTACAGAATTATTTAAAGCATTTGTAATGACCAATAAAACCTCATCAGGATTAAACGGTTTAGAAATATAATCGGCTGCACCATTTTTAATGGCTTTAACTGCAGTATTAACATCGGAATATCCAGTCATAAGTATAACAGGAATTTCAGGGTAAGCTGTTTTAAATTCAGACATAAGTCCGATGCCGTCAGAATCTGGCAAACGCAGATCTGTCAGAATCAAATCGAAAGATTCTTTTTTCACTGCCACTCGGGCTTCTTCTGCCGAGAAAGCAACGGTTACATCGTATGCTTTTTTTATTAGAAATTTCTCTAATAATTTGCAAAACGAAATATCATCTTCTATCAGTAATATCTTTGACATCTGTTTTTAGGGTCTTTTTTGCTAAAATAATACTATTAAACTTGTATTTTCATAAAATTATGCAAAAAAAAAGAGATTGCACGTCGCAACCTCTTTTTTACCAAAAACATAAATCTAATTCACCTAATTATATTTTCAACCAATTGCCATTGACATCTGAATACACAGTAGCCTTTTGGTCACCAACTGATATTTCGAGTTTATACTCTTTTTTTTCATTTGTATAAGCTTTCACTAGCTTTGCGCCAGGATAAGCTGTTTCTAAAGCTGTTTTTATTACAGCCGGAACTGCATCTGTAGCAACTTCTTTGTATTCATCCTGAACATTGATAGCAATCTTTACACCTTCAGCTTCTGTAGTTGTTGCATGTATTGATAAACTTCCCAAAATTATTGCTGCTGATAAGATTAACTTTTTCATAATGTTCTTTTTAATTATTTTTTAATGATGTTTCCTGAAGCATCTGTAAAAAAGGTATATTTCTTACCTTCTTTTGAAATTTCAAGTTTATATTCATCCTTAGCATTTTTCCATGCTTTTTCCAATTTAGAACCTACAAACGATTTTTCAATTGTTGATTTAACTGCAGCTGGAACAGCGTCTTCTTTAATTTCAGTATACTCATCCTGAATATTTACTGAAATAATTGAATTTGTAACAACCGGAGTTGCTGCATTCATTGACAAACCTCCTAAAAGGATAGCTGCCGATAAAATTAACTTTTTCATATTATGGGGTTTTAATGGTTACTTTTTAATGATGTTTCCTGTTGCATCAGTGTAAACAATCGATTTTTCACCTCTTACGGTAACCTCGATTTTATACTCTTTTTTGTCGTTTACATATGCTTTTTCAAGTTTAACACCTGGATAAGCATTGTCTAAAGCTGTTTTAATAGCTGCCGGAACAGCATCAACTTCTTTGTACTCATCCTGAATATTTACTGATTGTGTTATTGTATTTTTCATATCAATAACTCCTGCCTGCATTGACAGCCCTCCCAACAGGATTGCTGCCGATAAGATTAACTTTTTCATAATGATAGTTTTTTAGTAGTTAATTGATTATTTTTTAACCCAAGATCCGTCTGCATTAGCATAAAGCGCCCCTACTTTGTCACCTACTGTAACTTCTAATTTATATTGAGAAGCGGTGTTTTTGTAAGCTTTAGAAAGTACTGCATCCGGATAAGCTTTTTTAAGCGCATCTGTAACTGCAGCTGGTACTTCTTCTACTTTGATTTCAGTGTACTCGTCCTGAATTGAAATTGTTTTTACGATTGTGTTTGAAATTGGAGAAGTTGAAGCAAATGATGTTAAACCTCCCAAAACGATTGCGGCTGATAAAAATAAATTTTTCATGATATTTAATTTAATGGTGTGTATAATATTTAAAATTTAAACTGAATGGTTCTAGATTATTTTTTAATCCATGTTCCATCTGCGTTAGCGTAAAGAGAACCTACTTTGTCTCCTACAGTAACGTCTAATTTGTATTCTGATTTTGCATTTTTATATGCTTTAGTAAGCACTGCATCCGGATATGCTTTTTTAAGCGCATCAGTAACTGCAGTTGGTAATTCTACAACTTTAATTTCTGTGTATTCTTCCTGAATAGAAATTGTCTTTACGATTGTATTTGAAATTGGAGAAGTTGAAGCAAATGATGTTAAACCTCCCAAAACGATTGCGGCTGATAAAAATAGATTTTTCATAATAGTTGTATTTTAGTATTCTTAATTTTATTTTAGTGTTTGCTATCTGAATAAACATAGCGCTTTTTATTTTAATTATTTTTTAATCCAGGTTCCGTCTGCATTAGCGTATAGAGAACCTACTTTTTCTCCTACAGTTACATCTAGTTTGTATTCAGATTTTGCATTTTTATAAGCTTTAGAAAGTACTGCATCCGGAAATGATTTTTTCAAAGCTTCCGTTATAGGAGCCGGTAATTCCTCTAATTTAATTTCAGTATATTCATCTTGAATTGAAATCGTTTTTATAATAGAGTTTGTCATTGGAGCTGTAGCAGCGAATGAAGATAAACTTCCCAAAACAATAGCGGCTGATAAGAATAAATTTTTCATAATGATATTTAGTTTAATAGTTGTTTACGCTTTAGATAATGAAATTATTATGCCGCAAGCCAAACATTAAGCACAAAATCACATAAACCCTTATTTTTAAAGGCTTTATAACCAGTGTGCCAAAATTGAGAAATATTAAAAAGTGTGTAATTAGAAAAAATAATGTGTAAAAAGTATACACTTTAAGTGTTTACTAAAGCATTTTAAACAACAAAACCCGATGGATTTCGAAATCTATCGGGTTTAAAATATAATGTAAAATAAAAAAGGCTGCCAAAATTGACAGCCTTTATAATTATTCGATTGGATTCATTTTAAAAGTATCCATAAATGCAGTTGTGTAATCTCCTGCAATATATCTTGGATCATCCATTAATTGTCTGTGGAAAGGTATTGTAGTTTTTACACCTTCAATTACGAATTCATCTAAAGCTCTTCGCATTTTACTAATCGCTTCTTCACGAGATTGTGCCGTTGTAATTAACTTAGCAATCATCGAATCGTAGTTTGGTGGAATACTATAACCTGAGTAAACGTGAGTATCTAAACGAACTCCATGTCCTCCTGGCATATGAAGTGTAGTAATTTTTCCTGGTGAAGGGCGAAAATCATTATAAGGATCTTCGGCATTAATACGACATTCAATAGCGTGTAATTGTGGTAAATAGTTTTTTCCTGAAATTGGAATTCCGGCAGCTACCATAATTTGCTCACGAATCAAATCATAATCAATAACTTGTTCTGTGATTGGGTGCTCAACCTGAATACGAGTGTTCATTTCCATGAAATAGAAATTTCTGTGTTTATCTACAAGAAATTCTACCGTTCCGGCTCCTTCGTATTTAATGAATTCAGCAGCTTTTACAGCAGCTTCTCCCATTGCAGTACGCAATTCGTCAGTCATGAAAGGTGAAGGTGTTTCCTCAGTTAACTTTTGGTGACGACGTTGAACTGAACAGTCTCTTTCAGAAAGGTGACATGCTTTTCCGTATGAATCTCCAACAACCTGAATTTCGATATGACGTGGTTCTTCAATAAGTTTCTCCATGTACATTCCGTCATTTCCAAATGCAGCAGCAGCTTCCTGACGTGCACTTTCCCATGCTTTCAATAATTCCTCTTCTTTCCAAACGGCACGCATTCCTTTTCCACCACCACCGGCAGTAGCTTTAAGCATAACCGGGTAACCAAATTCTTTAGCCAATTTTTGTGTTTGTTCGAAAGATTCTAATAATCCGTCAGAACCTGGTACACATGGAACTCCTGCAGCTTTCATTGTAGCTTTTGCAGAAGCTTTGTCTCCCATTCTATCAATCATTTCAGGAGCGGCACCAATAAATTTGATTCCATGCTCTTGACAAATTTTAGAGAATTTAGCATTCTCTGAAAGAAATCCATATCCTGGATGAATTGCATCTGCATTTGTAATTTCTGCAGCAGCAATAATATTTGACATTTTCAAATACGATAAGTTACTCGGAGGAGGTCCGATACAAACCGCTTCGTCAGCAAACTTTACATGTAGACTTTCTGCATCAGCTGTAGAGTAAACCGCTACAGTCTTAATTCCCATTTCTTTACATGTACGAATTACACGAAGTGCAATTTCTCCTCTATTCGCAATTAATATTTTTTTAAACATCTTATTTTAATTAGATAATTAGACAATTTGATCATTAGATAATTTTAGATGATTAACAAATTGCAAATCAATCTAAAATCTAAAATCTAAAATCTAAATTTTTTATGATGGATCTACTAAGAATAAAGGTTGATCAAATTCTACAGGAGACATATCGTCAACAAGAATTTTTACAATTTTACCTGAAACTTCTGATTCGATTTCGTTGAATAATTTCATTGCTTCAATTACACAAAGAACATCTCCTTTTGCGATAGTGCTTCCTACTTCAGTAAAAACTGGTTTGTCTGGAGACGGTTTTCTGTAGAAGGTTCCAATAATTGGAGATTTAATAGTAATAAATTTAGAATCTTCAGCTGGAACAGATGCCTCACTCGTTACATTAACAACAGCTGGGGCTGCTTGTTGAGGAGCAACAGCTTGTGGCAATGCAGCCTGAGCTGGCAATTGCTGTACAGTTTCAGTTACATTTCCTTCTAAAGTTGTTCTGATTGTGATTTTCACATCATCCATTTCCAACTTTACTTCTGCAACTCCCGAATTTGCTACAAATTTGATTAGGTTTTGAATTTCTTTTAAATCCATAATGATTCGTTTTTAGTTTTAATTTATTTTGTATCGTAAGCCCATTTCAGGTAAATAGATCCCCAAGTGAATCCACCACCAAAAGCAGCTAAAATAATATTATCTCCTTTTTTGAATTTGTGTTCAAAATCACTTAATACTAATGGCAAAGTTGCTGAAGTTGTATTACCATATTTTTCAATATTCATTAATACCTTAGACTCTTCAAGGTTCATTCTGCTTGCAGTAGCATCAATAATACGCTTATTTGCCTGATGTGGTACTAACCAGTCAACATCTTCATTAGTCAAATTGTTTCTTTTAACGATCAATTCACTAGCATCTGCCATATTAGTTACAGCATATTTAAAAACGGTTTTTCCGTCCTGAATAATATTGTGTTGTCTGTTTTGAACAGTTTCTGCTGTAGTAGGAATTAAAGAACCTCCTGCAGAAATTTTAAGAAAATCGCGTCCTACACCATCACTTCTTAAATACTCATCTTGTAAGCCTAAGCCTTCATAATTTGGTTCGAATAAAACAGCACCTGCTCCATCTCCAAAAATAATACAAGTAGATCTGTCTGTGTAATCTACAATTGATGACATTTTATCGGCACCAATTAATAAAACTTTTTTGTAACGTCCTGACTGTATATAAGCTGCAGCAGTAGACATTCCGTATAAGAAACTTGAACACGCTGCCTGCAAATCGTATGCAAATGCATTAGTAGCTCCAATTTCTGTTGCAACATAAACTCCTGTAGAGGCCACCGGCATATCTGCAGTAGCTGTTGCCATTATAACCATATCAATCTCTAAAGGATCGATATTAGCTTTTGCTATTAAATCCTGTGCTGCTTTTATAGCAAGAAACGATGTTCCTTTATCAGCATCTTTAAGAATTCTTCTTTCTTTAATTCCGGTACGAGTAGTGATCCATTCGTCATTAGTATCGACCATAGTTTCCAACACTTTGTTTGAAAGAACAAAGTCCGGAACATAGGCTCCAACAGCGGTAATTGCGGCTGTGATTGTATTCATTATATTTTATTATTTCTTTTCAAATACAGCATATTTGAAAAATTTTTAAAAGACTTGAAAATTACAAAAAAAAACGAAATTAATTTGTAGATAATTTCTTAAAAAAAGAAAATTATAACCAACAAAAAAAACTCTCACTATGTGAGAGTTCTAGTATAATTTACAAAAACGTATTAAGCAACCGCTACAGATTTATCGATAACAACTTGCCCTCTGTAATACATTTTACCTTCATGCCAGTAAGCTCTGTGGTATAAATGTGCTTCTCCAGTAATAGGACATGTAGCGATTTGAGCTACAGTAGCTTTATAATGTGTTCTTCTCTTATCTCTTCTTGTTTTCGAGATTTTTCTCTTAGGATGTGCCATTTTACTATATTATTTATCCGTTAATAGTTGCTTTAATTTGTCCCAACGCGGGTCAATATCTTCTTCTTTTTTACTCTCTTTTTTCTCTTCTTTTACTTCTTTTACAGTCAGTTCATTTAGTTTTTTTAAGGCTTCAGTTTGTAAACTTCCGTCTTTAACTCCTGGATGAACTCGTTTTAGCGGTACCGAAAGAGCAATCATTTCATAAATGTATTGTGCAACATCTAATTCATGCTCTCCGTGCGGTAAGATTAACAACTCTTCATTATCATTGTTGAATTCATCTCCAAAACGGACAATTAATTTCATTTTCCCTTTTATAGGAAGATCAAAATCTTCGCCGGTTAGATCACAAGGTACGTTTACGGTTCCTTTGTGTTTGAATTCCAACTCTAACATGTTGCTTTTCTTATCTAAAACTAAACTCACTTTGATATCCGAACTTTGAAATTCGTCGTAATCAAAGTTCTCAAAGAACGCGTTACTTATTTGATACTCAAAATGGTGTTTTCCCAGCTTTAATCCTATGAAAGGAATTAAAAATTCTTTTGATTTGCTCATCTTAACATCAATTTGACCAATTCATATCTAAAACTCAGATACCTGAATTGGGGTGCAAAGATATAAAATTATTATAAAACTAATAATCTTATTCACCTTTTTTTGTTTATAACTGTTTTTCTTTTATTTTAAGAGGTTTTTGGCTAATCTCCTCATACTGATTACGCGAACGAAAAATATCAATCGCAAGATAAACTGCCTCCTTGAATGAATTATAATCTGCCATGTCTTTTCCAGCAATATCGTAGGCTGTACCGTGATCTGGCGATGTTCTTACTCTGTTTAAACCAGCCGTATAATTTACTCCTTTACCAAAAGATAATGTTTTAAACGGAATCAATCCCTGGTCGTGATACGTTGCTACAATAGCATCATATTTTTCATATTGACCACTTCCAAAGAAACCATCAGCAGGGAAAGGACCAAAAACCATCGTTCCGGCATCAAATATTTTCTTTAAAGCTGGTTTTAAAACCAAATCATCTTCTTTTCCAATCACTCCACCATCACCAGCATGCGGATTTAATCCTAAAACAGCAATTTTTGGCTTTACAATACTAAAATCCTGAATCAAAGATTTTCTTACCGTTTCGATTTTTCTTGTGATAAGCTCTTCTGTCAAATGAGATGAAACTTCATTTAACGGAACATGATCTGTCAGTAAACCAACTCTCAAATTATCCTGAACCATCATCATCAAGGCATTACCTTCCAATTCCTGATCTAAATAATCTGTATGTCCCGGAAATTTAAACTCTTCTGACTGAATATTATATTTATTAATTGGAGCCGTAACCAAAACATCAATTGTTCCTTCTTTCAACGCCTTAGTGGCAGCCACGAAAGATTTTATGGCATATTCTCCAATTTTCTCATCGTTAGTCCCTAAATTAATATCAACTCCTTCTTTCCAGAGATTAAAAACATTCACCTTACCCGGCAAAACCTGATCTAACTTATCAACTCCGTGAAACTGAATGGTAGAAGTCATGCTCTTTTTAACGAAAGAAAGTATTTTGGCATTTGCAAAAATAACCGGCGTGCACATTTCTAACATGCGAGAATCTTCGAATGTTTTAAGTATAACTTCGCTTCCAATACCGTTTAAATCTCCAACTGAAATTCCAACAATTATATTTTCTGCTTTTTTATTCATGAGCTCAGATTATTTATTACTAATTTTGATGTGCAAATTTAGTAAAATAAAACAACAATGTTTACAGGAATTATAGAAACCCTTGGAAGGATTCACGAAATACAAAAAGACCAAAATAATCTTCACATCACAGTCGACTCTTCTATTACAAACGAATTAAAGATTGACCAAAGCGTTTCTCATAACGGAATCTGCTTAACGGTTGTCGCTGTAAAAGATTCACTTTATACCGTAACCGCTATTGAAGAAACAATCTTAAAAACAAATATTGGAGATTGGAAAACGGGCGATATTGTTAATCTGGAAAGAGGAATGAAGCTAGGCGATCGTCTTGACGGACATATTGTACAAGGCCATGTTGACCAAACCGGAACCTGTATTAAAATTGAAGAAGCGAACGGAAGCTGGAACTACACTTTTGAATACGACAAAAACCTTAACAACATCACTATTGAGAAAGGCTCAATTACAGTGAATGGCGTTAGCTTAACGGTTGTAAATTCTAAAGAAAATGAATTTAGTGTATCCATTATACCTTATACTTTTGAAAACACTAATTTCAAAAATTTTAAAGTTGGCACTAAAATAAATTTAGAGTTTGATGTTGTAGGGAAATACATTTCAAGACTTTATTCTATCAACAAATAAATCCAAAAAATAGTTACAAAAAAAGCTTCAGTTTTACACTGAAGCTTTTTTTATTTTATCTTTATAAATCATCACAATTCCCAAAGCAAGTCCTGCCACTACAAGATAAATAAGATCCTGATCGATTGGCATACCTGGAAGCTGCTGCCTATTAGTTGAACCACCACCTCTAGCCGTCTTAGACGTCTGCTCCGGCGGTTGCGGAAGCGGGTTATCTTCAGCAAAAACAGCTGATATATTAACCACAACTAAAAAAAATGCAAAAAAAATAGTTTTATTGATTTTCATAAGTTTAACATGCTAATAATTAGCACCGTATTTATAATTAGACTTGGGGTCATTTATAGAAATTTCTCACAAAAAACAAGTTTTTTGCTACAATTCTGAAGCAAATGTATAAGTTTTTCTTAAAATTACAACTTTAATCATAAAAAAAAGCCTCATAAAAAATTTATGAAGCTTTTTTACTACGTGGTCCCACCTGGGCTCGAACCAGGGACCACCTGATTATGAGTCAGGTGCTCTAACCAGCTGAGCTATAGGACCGGTTTGAGGATGCAATATTACTACTATTTTTTATTCACTGCAAATATTTTAAGATATGATTTCTATTTAATTTCAAATTACAACCTCACTATTTCTAAACGCAATTGATTTTCAATGTATTATTTCTTAATAAGTAAATAAGATTTTTTACTTTATTTCCTGACAAAGCTCAACCAAAACCCCATTTGTGTTTTTTGGGTGTAAAAAAACCACCAATTTATTATCAGCACCTTTCTTCGGAACTTCATTTATCAATACAAAACCTTCACTTTTTAAACGGTCTATTTCGGAGTAGATATCTTCCACATCAAAAGCGATGTGATGAATTCCTTCTCCTTTTTTTTCTAAAAACTTCGCAATTGGACTTTCTGGATTAGTAGCCATTAGAAGCTCTATCTTATTTGTTCCTGTTTGAAAAAAAGATGTCAATACTCCTTCACTTGCTACTTCTTCTTCTTTATAAGACGGAACTCCCAGTAATTTTTCGAATAATACATTGGCATCATTAATATTTTTAACTGCGATCCCTATATGTTCAATTTTATTTACCATCTCTTTTAATTATTATAATACAAATATAAACTATAGCTTATTGATTAATGTACGTTTTAAAATAACCACACTCAGCAATAACATCCTGATAATATTTAGTATCAGAATAATCCTTTTTTAAAGCTTTGAATCCAGTCCAGGCGATAAAATTAATTTTATCATCTTCAACACTCCACCAATTGGTCACATTATTATACTTTTTATTATAGTAATCATTGCGCTCGCATTTTGCCAATAAATAAATACATTTTGCCTTTTGCTCTTTTGTAGTTGCCGCTTCAAATGCTTTTTGATAGTACATCTTAGACACGTCACAATTGGTAATCATCTTTTTCATTGAATCCCTAAAGGAGTACGGGCTTGAACCGTAACCTACTATACTAATCTCATAAAAAGTTCTTCCGTTTCCAAAATGGGTGATATTATAAAACGCATTTCCAAGTAACAAACTATTCGTATAAACATCCTCTTTTTGAGCTAATTTGTCCTGCATTGTCTTTATAGTATTCAAAAATTCAATTTGAGAATATTTCTTCTTCTGATACGCCGCATGTTCACAATCATGGCAATCCTTAATATTTCCATTGAACGGATTTCCTAAGAAATTATGATATTGAACAGAATCTGTTTCTTTAATAAAAGCAATTGCTTCAGGAATTTTATTTTTGAAAGTAGCCTGAACAGCCTGAAAATTATTAATATCTTTTAATTTCAAACTATATATTCCGGCTCCTATTTTTTCTATTTCTGTTTTATCCGACTTAGTTAAAAAGGCTTTCATCGCTAAAAGATTTTTTTCATTATCATAAAAAGCATTTCCGTCATTCCAATAACTGTAACGAGATTCTCCAAATATCTCAGTCATCACCGGGTTCTCAGATGCTTTATATAGTGTCGCTAAATAACTTCTGCTCCATGAGGAAGCGTTCTGATAACGAAACTCCTGTCCTTTATATGTTTTAGGAAGCTCTTGATACAACCAATTCAGATCCGCTAAAATTGTTCTCTCATTAGCATTGGTCAGCTTATCAATTTTACTCATGTTATTTACAAAACGAAGCAGTCTCAACTGATATTTCGCCAGTTCTGTTTTTGGCATTATTTTCTCTGTCTTGTCAAAATTACTATCAGCATTTGCGTACTCTCCTTTTAGTGTCTGCAAATATCCTAAAGCAATATTCCACAAATAAGGCTTTTCAGTGTTTGATGCAATGGTAATTTTCGAAACTAAATCAAAAGCCTTTTTATCAATCTTACTTTTGTTTAATTCTTTGGTTTCAGCAACAGTAAGCTTTTTTGCCGGTACATTTTCCTTCGCACTTTCTTCAAAAGAATTATTGATATCCTGCTCTTGTTTATTCACCAATCGGGTAAGTAAATAATTCAGATGCTCACTTTTAGGGTCTAATTCATAAATCTTTTCAATAGCTTGTGTTTCATCTTTGTAATAACCATGAATCGCCCAAAGTGCAGCTTTCTCTTTATTATCTTTTGCCATCACCAAAGACTTATTCCAGTCCGTTTCATTTTGCGGATGAAAACTATAAGCCGTCACAACTCTCATTTCAGGACATTTGTCAAAAACCTGAGCATATAAATAATTGGATTCTGAATATTTTTTCTGCTGATATTTGATTCCAGCCACATAAGAAAGTGCACGATAATACAATGTATTTTTAGGAACTGATTTTTCAGTTTTATTAAAAAATTCAACTGTTTTTGATTTAT
Organism: Flavobacterium sp. KH_001; assembly: GCF_057840745.1. Taxonomy (NCBI): domain Bacteria; kingdom Pseudomonadati; phylum Bacteroidota; class Flavobacteriia; order Flavobacteriales; family Flavobacteriaceae; genus Flavobacterium; species Flavobacterium sp. KH_001. The sequence continues at coordinate 746,876 of NZ_CM174520.1, forward strand.
TGCTACTATAAAAATAAGCTTTGACCGTTAGAAACCAATATCTGTTTTTCAAGAAAGCGTCTGATGTCGTGTTATAAACATTCTCAATAGACTGAATCATTTTTAAATCATTGAAAGTCTTCGCTACCACAGGATCATAACTCCAATAATCCTCATTGATAGAAACCGTTTCAATTTTTTGTGCCAAATACAAAAATTCGATAAAACTCTTAATTTTATCGTCTTTTAAATTTAATTTCTTTCCCCATTTTAGAGAAGCTGCACTTGCTTTTTTAGTCTTAAAAAATACGTGAAGATCTGTAATCTCCGCTTTATTTTTCGCAGCTTTAGCTTCATCAGAATATCTTGGCGTAAGATCTCCAATTAAAAAATATCTTACGGTTGCTGTATCTACATTTGCTTTCAAATAAGTATTCCAGTCTGATTTTAAATCTTCATTGAATCTTGAATTGTGTTGTGTATCAAAACCAATTCCGTAAAAAACATCTCCTGACAAAAAAAGCGGAGAATACGATTTATCCGTAAAGGTTTCAGGAGTAAAATTTGAATTATAACCGAAGAAATCCCAGTCGTCTCCACCCCCACAAGCGTAAATTATTCCGTAAACAGTAAATAAGGCTACACTAGAAACAAGAAACAACTTGCTCAAAAATATTCTTTTCATAATTTTTTAAATTGAATTCATCTAAATCGTAAAATATAATTTCCTTTGGAGTGTTTGCCACATTTTCACTCAACTCCTCTCCCATTGTTTTTAAATCTTCAGCAGAAATTGCTTCAATCTTCAGGACATCGCCTTCCTCATAAAAAAATCCATTTTTGTAATTTGACTTTTTTACTTTAAAAAACAAAGTATTAAGCTGTTCAAAATTTTTGTCTTTTTTTAACTCAGCCACATTCAGCTTAGATCGCAGGCCAATCACCTTTTGGTTTCTGATATGAATTGCCCACGAATAAATGGGTAACGCAATATCAAGATGCAATGGATATTTTTTCAGGCTCTTGAGATATCTTCCTGCAATTTCATGATCATAAATAGAATTTACAGAATCGGGAGCAATTGTCCCCATATTATAATACATCAAAACACCTGAATCAACATTCGGAATTTTAGTCTTTTTAAAATACTTAACCTGATGTAATCGAATTGTCGCCGAGAGTTTTTTCTGCGAAAGTTTCTTAAATCGTTCTATGAACTTCAAATAATTTTCTTTGCTTCCGAGTGTCCAGTCACAATCAATTTGAATTTCGATGCAATTGATTCTGTTTTTGACATTAATCTGATCTACTAAATAAAGTGTTTTCTCAGCCAGATCATCAATATCAATATTTGATTTTAAAAGGACTTTATTTTGAATAAAAACCACTGGAACAATATCAAATTTATTGATGTTTTCCTGAAAATGTATTGGACTAACAGGAATTGGTTCTGTAGTTTTGGGATTCAAACCGATATCAAAATACCGAATATAAAGTTTCTTAACATTATTATCTTTTAAAACTTCTTTTTCCGTTGGTGATAATCTAAAAACCGTTTTCCAATAATAGAAAGCAATAATTGGCTTATCATTTTTACTACAGGCGGTTAGTAAAAAAACGAAGAAAATCAGAAAAGACTTTTTAATCAAAACGAAGAGAAATTATATTTTGGATCTCAAAAGTAAGAAATTATACTAAATTACCCGTTCTCAATTTAAGAAATACGAAAAAACTTAAATGCTCTAAATCCTAATAAATAGATAAAAAATTTCGCTTAAAGCAAATATAATCGTTATTTTGTGCAATCAAATTCAAAACTGTTATGTTGAAAAACAACTTTAAATATATTCCCTTTTTACTGATATTTTTAACGATGAGCTGTGCCAAAAGAGGAAGTATCACAGGAGGATTAAAAGACACGCTGGCTCCCGTTTTAAAATACAGCACACCTAAAAATTTCAGCACTGATTTTAAGGCTAAAGAGATTGTTTTGACATTTGATGAATATGTAAAACTTAAAAATACCAATAAGCAGTTGATCATTTCGCCGCCAATGAAGCAACAACCGATCATTTTGCCAACTACTGCAAGTAAAGAAATTACCATAAAAATTTTAGATACTTTACAGCCCAACACTACTTACAGTATGAATTTTGGTCAAAGTATTGCAGATAACAACGAAGGAAATGCATACAATCAATTCAAATATGTTTTCTCTACCGGATCTTATATCGACTCCCTTTCAATAGGCGGAAGAATAAAAGATGCGTACGAGAAAAATGCCGATAATTTTGTTTCGGTAATGCTTTATGACGTGAATGACAAATTTAAAGACTCTGTTGTTTACAAAGAATTTCCAAGATATATTACAAACACATTAGATAGTTTACGAACTTTTAAATTAGAGAATTTAAAAGCCGGAAAGTATCTTTTAGTCGCTTTAAAAGACAAAGGAAGCAACAATAAATTTAATCCGAAAGATGACAAAATAGGTTTCATAAAACATTACATTACAGTACCAAATGATACTCTTTTTGAATTAGAGCTTTTTAAGGAATCACAACCTTTAAAGGCCCTAAAGCCAATACAAGCTTCAGGAAACCGATTATTCCTTCCGTACGACAGTAAACAGGATTTCACCAATTCTAAACCTAAAGTAGTTCTTAAAAACAATGGTGAAATTTTAGAATCTATTGTAACCAGATTTCCTAAAAAGGATTCTTTGCAGGTATGGTACAAGCCCATAAAAGTCGATTCTTTATCAATGGAAATCAGCAGTGAGAATTACGATAAGAAATTCACCTTTAAAATTAAAGACCAGAAAAAAGACACACTGAATATTACTGCTAAGCAAAGTGGCGTTCTTAATTTTAGAGACCGTTTTACATTAGAAACGGCGACTCCTTTGGTTAAATTTGACAAATCAAAGATTAATTTAATCAATAAAGATTCGGTTGCAGTCGACTTTACTACCGAATATGATGAATTCGACCAAAAGCTCTATGTTGATTTCAAGAAAGAACCTTTACAAAAATACAAGTTCACCTTTTTACCAGGCGCTTTAACCGATTTTTTCGATAAGTCAAATGACACTTTATCGTACAAATTAACTACTAAAGAATATGCTGATTATGGTAATTTAATTTTGAATTTAAAGAATGTAAAACGTTTCCCTATTATTGTTGAAATGACCAATAAAAAAGGAGATGCGGTTCTTGCGAGTCAGTATTCTGAAGGAGAAACCAAACTCACATTTGATTTACTTGAACCTAGTTCATTTACACTCAGAATAACCTACGACGACAATAAAAATAAAATCTACGATTCAGGGAATTTCCTAAAGAAAACCTATGCCGAAGAAGTGTTTTATTATCAAAAAGAAGTTGATGTCCGAACAAATTGGGATGTCGACGAAACGGTTGATATGAGCATTCCTTATAACCCGGAACTGGAGAAAAAAGAAGACGCCAAAAAGAAAAAAGAACAAGCAAAGAAGAGTAAAGCCTTTTAAACTTTAACCTGAATCCAATTAAAAATGGAAAATGAATTAGTTGAAAAGGAAAGCTGGCTTAAACGAAATTGGAAATGGTCAATTCCCTCAACTATTTTAATTATTTCTATTTTTGGATTTTTTCTGACTTCAAATTCTCCCGAAGGTATAAGTGATATTGTTCAGGCATATAATGACAATTTACTTTATGAAAAAGCTATTGAAAGGGCCAATTCCAACAAAAGAATAGTACAGTCCATCGGAATAATTCAGCCAATTGATAAATTAGCCCTTTTAGAAGGAAATGCCGTCTATTCAAATAACAACAATTCAGTTTCATTATCTTTTAGAATTAAAGGCACTAAGGGAAATGGTAAATTAGATATTTCTGCCGATAAAATTGGAACGGTATGGAAATACAAGCAAATTATTCTTCGAAATAAAAATTCTAAAGAAGAAATTTTCGTCCTAAAGGAGTTTTAAATATTCACTTCAAAAACATCTTTATCACTCAGAAAATCAAGTTTTTTTCTTGTTTCCAACATTATGTCTTTATCTAATTCTACAACAAAAACTCCCTCTGTTTCTTGTGGTTCCAATACATAATTACCTAAAAAATCAACTACCTGTGAATGTCCAATATGCTCATAATTATTAGCATCCAGACCAATTCTATTAACTCCAACTACATAACTTAGGTTTTCAACAGCCCGTGCTTTCAATAAAATATCCCAGGCATTGGCGCGCACTTTTGGCCAATTGGCGACATACAAAATAAGGTCGTAACTCTCGACATTTCGCACAAAAACCGGAAATCTTAAATCATAACAAACCTGCAGGCAAATTTTCCAGCCTAAATAATCAACGATTACTTTTTCTTTTCCGCTTGTATACGTTTGATCTTCGCCAGCAAGAGAGAATAAATGGCGTTTATCATAAAGCCTTATTTCCCCTGACGGAAAAACGAACAGCATTCGGTTATAAAATTGATCCTTTTCAACAATAATTAAACTTCCGGCAAGAGCACACTTTCTTTGCTTAGCAACACACTGCATCCATAGAACGGTTTCGCCTTGCATAGTTTCAGCAACTTCAGAAGCATTCATCGTAAATCCTGTCGAAAACATTTCCGGCAAAACAATAAGATTTACCTCCGAATCGATTTGATTTATCTTCGATTCAAAATTTTTCCTGTTTTCAGATGGATCTTCCCAAGAAAGATCAGATTGAATTAGTGCGATTTTCATATTGTACTTTTTAGCCTGAAATCAAATTAAAACTAAGTTCGGAAAGGCCTTACTATAAGCTTGTAATTTTTTATTCTTCGGATCAACTTCAGTAACTATATAATCAACTTCTGATAAGCCTGCAATTTTCATTTTTAAAACTGTATTCAACTTTTCTGTAATAGTAATAATTGCTGTTTTTTTAGACGCCTGAATCATAGCTTTTTTAACCTGTACGGTTTCCCAATCAGAATCGGAATAACCACCTTCAACATCTAAAGCATTGGTTCCTAAAATCAATAAATCTGCTTTGATATTAGCCAATTGGTGATATACTTCACCACTTACACACATCTGACTATACGAAGATATGCTTCCTCCAATCATGATAACTTTAATGTTTGGTTTGTCCAGAAGCTGAACAGCCGTAACAACAGTAATAGTAAAAATGGTAAGATTTAAATCGTTTGGAATTAATCGGATAAACTCTCTAATCGTAGTTCCGCCGTCCAGCAATAACACCATACCATCATGTAGCAAACTAACCGCTTTCTGAGCAATTATCTGTTTGGACTCAATTTCATAAGTTTGATTAGAAGACGCGTAATGATATCCTTTTGTCATCGCACCACCTTTGACCTTAATCAGCAAAGATTCTGTCTCTAATTCGTTAATATCACGCCTTACCGTATCTTCCGAAACTCCCAGCTTAGCAGATAAGGTTTCAAAACTTACCCGCGTGTGCAGATTAATCTCTTTTATGATGTGATTTTTTCGTTCTTCCTTGGTATAATTTACTAATTCATTGTCGTTCATTTCAATCCTTTTTTAGCAAAAACAAATGTAATCAATTATTATTTTATCAGTATGTAAAGCAAAAAGGAGGTACAGAAACAAGTCTAAGTTATTTAACAATTAAAACAAAAACGCATCAGCTAGTTATGTCTGATGCGTTTTATATATATTAAGATAAATTACTTTGCCTCTACTGCCTTATTAATTTTTTTAAAATCATCATCTTTTAAATTGTAAGTCATTGCACCATAAAAGTAATAAATTGGCTCCCCAGTCCTTCCATTAACGATTTGCAAATATTTATTAGCATTCATACTAACGTATCTTAAATAGTATATTTCCTCATTATTTAAAATTTTACTTTCCAGATCTTTATCTTTTATAAACTGGAATTTATATTTATAATCTTCGAAAAGTTTCTTAATATCTTTCTCATCTCTGATTTTCTCCGAAAATCTCCACGAATCGTATTCCATTAAATAAGCTTCTGGAATATATAAATCAGAATCTTTTAGCTTTTTTATTTCTGGAGTAACAAAATCATCATAAAGTCCACAATGCTCATTTTTATTTAATATCCTATTAACCTCCTGAAAATAATTCTTCAGCATTCCTAAATTTGTGTTTGTAAAACTTTGTTCTGTATACATTTGAAGATAAAGGTCATTCATTTTTTCATCTGGAAACTTCATTCTCATTAAATCTATAGATCCCAAAGCATCTCTTAAAAATTTATTAGTAGCACAAAGTGGTATTCTAGCTATATATGAAGAATTTTCATTCAGAATACTTCTTAATTTTTCATCAAACTTTTTATCATCAGTTTTAAGTTTTTCAAATGTCTTATAAAACTCTTTTTTATCTAAAACTTTTATTGAAAGATTTGTATGAAAATACATAGTTCCTTTTGAACTTCTTAAGATGTCTCCAAAAATTTCTGCAAATGAATAATCGCCATTGATGAAATCCAATCGATTAAATTCCTTGAAATCAATAACTTTATAAGGTGTAACCGTCCAAACTTCTTTTAAAATTTCTTCGTATTCTTCTTTTTTATAAATATTTGGCAATACAAATATCGTAGTAGTCTTTTTAAAATCTTCTAGCTCTCCGTTTTCAAATTCTTCATTTTCCCCTCTATAAGAAGGTGTTACAGCAACCTGTGAATAATTTTTCGAGCTTAAAATGAGCAACACAATAAGTAAAATTCTTTTCATTTAATGGTTTTGTTTAGGAATTAAATATAGGATATTTATTAAAATAAATTATTACATATAAAAAACGCATTCAACTTAATGAATGCGTTTTTTATATGTAAAACTATTTCTTAAAATTATCCTTTTAAACTTGCAGCTAAATACTCACGGTTCATACGTGCAATATTTTCAAGAGAAATTCCTTTAGGACATTCTACTTCACAAGCTCCAGTATTGGTACAGTTACCAAAACCTTCTAAATCCATTTGGTGAACCATGTTTAATACACGATCAGTAGCCTCAACCTGACCTTGCGGTAACAAAGCAAACTGAGAAACTTTCGCACCAACGAACAACATTGCTGATGAGTTTTTACAAGTTGCAACACAAGCTCCACAACCAATACAAGCAGCAGCATCAAATGATTTGTCTGCGTCGTCTTTGTTAATTGGAATTGTATTTGCATCGATTGTATTTCCAGAAGTATTTACTGAGATAAATCCTCCTGCGTGTTGAATTCTGTCGAAAGAACTTCTGTCAACAACTAAATCTTTAATTACCGGGAAAGCTTTTGCTCTAAATGGCTCGATAAAAATCGTATCACCATCTTTAAACATACGCATGTGCAATTGACAAGTTGTTACTCCTCTGTCTGGTCCGTGTGCTTCTCCGTTGATGAATAATGAACACATTCCGCAGATTCCTTCACGACAATCGTGGTCAAATGCTACTGGCTCTTCTCCTTTGTTGATTAATTGCTCGTTAAGAACATCAAGCATTTCAAGGAAAGACATATCTGGTTCGATTCCGTCGATTGGGTAATCAACAATTCCCCCTTTATCTTGGGCGTTTTTCTGACGCCATATTTTTAATGTAAGTTTCATACTGTTTTAGTTTGAAGGTCATAAAGCCGAAAGTCGAAAGTCGCTTGACATTTGCCATTAGACTTTAAGACTTTTGTCTTTTGACTAATTGCTATTTGTAACTACGCTGTACTAATTTAATGTTTTCGTAAACTAGAGGCTCTTTGTGTAATACGGCATCACTTGGTTTTCCTTTGTATTCCCAAGCTGCAACGTATGCAAAGTTTTCGTCATCACGAAGTGCTTCTCCTTCTTCAGTTTGGTATTCTTCACGGAAGTGACCTCCACAAGATTCATTACGGTGCAATGCATCTTTTGCGAACAATTCTCCTAACTCTAAGAAATCGGCAACACGAGTCGCTTTCTCTAATTCCTGATTAAATTCGTTAGCGCTTCCAGGAACTTTTACATCTTTATAAAACTCTTCACGTAGAGCGGCAATTTCTTCGATAGCTTCCGTTAAACCTTTAGCGTTACGAGCCATACCTACTTTATCCCACATGATTTTTCCTAATTTCTTGTGGAAATAATCTACAGAATGAGTTCCTTTATTATTGATAAATCTGTCGATTTGATCTTTTACAGCTTTCTCTGCTTCTACGAATTCTGGTAAATCTGTAGAAATTTCTCCCATTTTAATATCCGGAGCTAAATAATCTCCAATAGTATAAGGAAGTACGAAATATCCATCAGCTAAACCTTGCATCAGAGCAGAAGCTCCAAGTCTGTTTGCTCCGTGATCAGAGAAGTTAGATTCTCCAATTGAGAAACATCCAGGAATTGTAGTCATTAAGTTATAATCAACCCAAGTTCCACCCATTGTGTAGTGAACCGCAGGGTAAATCATCATTGGTGTTGTATAAGGATCTTCGTCAACGATTTTGTAATACATCTGGAATAAGTTCCCGTATTTACTTTTCACGATTGCAGCTCCTAGTTTAGTTACCAAAGCAGCATCTTTATCATCTAAACCTTTTACATAAGCATCTTCAGTTCCGTAACGTTTAATTGCTGCTGCGAAATCTAAGTAAACTGCTTCACCTGTTTTGTTAACTCCAAAACCAGCATCACATCTTTCTTTAGCTGCACGAGACGCAACGTCACGTGGTACTAAGTTACCAAAAGCCGGGTATCTTCTTTCTAGGAAATAATCTCTTTCCGCTTCAGATAAATCTGTTGCTTTTTTCTTTCCTTCACGAATAGCCTGAGCATCTTCTAATTTTGCAGGAACCCAAATACGACCATCATTACGTAACGATTCAGACATCAAAGTCAATTTTGACTGGTGATCTCCAGAAACCGGAATACAGGTTGGGTGAATTTGTGTGTAACAAGGATTTGCGAAAAACGCTCCTTTTTTATGAATTTTCCAAGCTGCTGTTGCGTTACTTCCCATAGCGTTTGTTGACAAGAAAAATACGTTTCCGTATCCTCCAGAACCAACTACTACTGCATGAGCAGAATGTCTTTCTATTTCTCCTGTAATCAAGTTACGAGCGATAATACCTCTTGCTTTTCCGTTTACGATTACGATGTCAAGCATCTCGTGACGGTTGTACATTTTTACTTTACCACGACCAATCTGACGGTTCATTGCAGAATAAGCTCCTAACAATAATTGTTGTCCGGTTTGTCCTTGTGCGTAAAAAGTACGAGAAACCAAAGTTCCTCCAAAAGAACGGTTATCTAAAAGTCCGCCATATTCACGAGCCAATGGCACCCCTTGAGCAACACACTGGTCAATAATATTTGCCGAAACTTCAGCCAAACGATGAACGTTTGCCTCACGTGCACGGTAGTCACCCCCTTTTACAGTATCGTAAAACAATCTGTAAACTGAGTCACCGTCACCTTTATAATTCTTTGCTGCATTGATTCCCCCTTGTGCTGCAATAGAGTGCGCACGTCTTGGTGAATCCTGAAAGCAAAATGCTTTTACGTTATATCCTAACTCAGCCAAAGTAGCTGCTGCAGAACCTCCAGCTAAACCTGTACCAACAATGATAATATCTAAATTACGCTTGTTAGCAGGGTTTACTAAATTAATATGATCTTTATAATTTGTCCATTTGTCCGAAATAGGACCATTTGGAATTTTTGAATCTAATGCCATTATAATTGATATTAATTATTGAAATGATGAAATAATGCGATAATTACGAAAAGTGCTGGCACTACAACTGCAAACCAGTAACCTACTTTACTTAAAAACCTAGAGTATTTATTGTGCATTCCCACTGATTGAAGAGAAGATGCGAATCCATGCCAAAGGTGAAAACCTAAAAGCACGAAAGAAATGCAGTATAATCCTGTACGAATTGGATCGTGGAATTTGTGCACTAATTCTCCATAATACCTTGTAGCATCTGGTGCAGTACCTGCAATGTATTTATAACTAACTTCTGGAAACCAAAAATCATAAAAGTGCAATCCTAAGAAAGCCAAGATTACTAATCCAGAAATAATCATATTTCTAGAACTCCATGAAGCATTTGCTGCTCCATTGTATTTTGCATACGCAATTGGTCTTGCTGCAGTATTTTGAGCAGTCAGTACAAATCCCATAACGAAATGGAAAATTACTCCGAATGCCAAAACAGGTTGCATTACATATTGAATTAGCGGATTGTAACCCATAAAGTGAGATGCTTCGTTAAAAACATTTTCACTAATAACAGAAATGAAATTTAAGGTAACATGCAGCGCTAAAAACGTGATTAAGAATATTCCCGAAAGAGCCATAGCCACTTTCTTTAAGATGGAAGCATTCAACTGTGCAGATTGTGCCATAAGTGTTTAAGTAGTTTGTTTTAAAAAATTAGACAAAAATAACGCAATTAACAAAGAACTACAACCATTTCGTTGTTATTTATAATCATTTTAAAATAGACTACGTAGTACGTACTTTTACGTATAAAAAATACTTAATATCAAATAATTTTATTATAAAAAACTAAAAACATACACTTTACAGATTGTATTTACCACCTATATCAGCCCGACAGACAGTCACAAAACTTTATCAAATTACTATTTTAATCAAACTTTTAATTTGTTTTCTTCAAAAGTGTCTTCACTTCGAAATTTTATAGACGAAAAAAATGGTCATTCCATTACATAATTTTACCTTTATCGGCTTCAAAAAAAATGAGAATGAAAACAGGAATTGATGCTATCTCTTTTGATGTAGCCAACATACACTTACCCATCAGAACTTTGGCAGTTGCCAGAAATATTGAACCAGAAAAATTAGAAAAGGGTCTCGGATTACTTAAAATGACATTACCAGACGTTCACCAGGATGCTGTAGTTTTTGGAGCAAATGCTTTAACTAAACTTATTCTGGAGAACGAAATAAACTTAAATGAAATCAGCCGGATTTACGTGGGCACCGAAAGCGGTATCGACAGTTCAAAACCAATCAGCTCGTATTTAATCAACCTAATGGAACAAAAATTTGGCGAAGATTCTCTTGCCGAATGTGATGTTGTAGATTTTACTTTTGCTTGTATTGGTGGTGTTGACGCTTTACAAAACTGTATTGATTTTGTAAAATTGAATCCGACGAAAAAAGCAATTGTGGTTACTACCGATTTTGCGAAATACGATTTAAATTCAACCGGAGAATATACACAAGGTGCCGGAGCTTTGGCAATGTTGGTGACTTCAAACCCAAGAGTTATTGCTTTTGATGAAAATTGGGCAACAAGCACAAAAGGTGTTTTTGACTTTTTCAAACCTTACCGAACACTTTCGAAAGAAGCGATTACGAAAAACGAAAACAACGATCCGTGGTTTGACAATTTAGAAGCTGAAATCGAAATCCATAAAGACCAACCGGTTTTTGACGGTCAGTATTCAAATCAATGTTATATGGATCGTACGCGTAATGCGTATTTCTCTTTCAAGAAATTAAAAAATACGACCGAAACTTTATACAATACCTGGAATAGCATTATCATGCACCTTCCCTATTCTTTTCAGGGGCGACGAATGTTATCTGAAATCTATGCTTTAGACAGTGCTGATAAAATAATTGCCGAAAATATCGAACCGGCAGATTATCAGAATAAAATTAAAGAAGTTGGAAAATCTGATGACTATAAAAAGTTTGTAACCGAGAAATTGCAACCTGCCGAATTAGCTTCTTCTTTAATTGGAAACCTTTATACCGGTTCTATTTTCATGGGATTATTATCAACTTTGGCTCATTATTACGATACAAAGCAAGAAGTTGCCGGAACTAAGTTCGGATTCCTGGCGTACGGAAGCGGATCGAAATCGAAAGTTTTTGAAGGAACAATTCAACCCCAATGGCAATCGGCTTTAGCGAAAGTAAAACTTTTTGAAAATCTGGAAGAAAGTATTGAAATTGGTTTCGAAACTTATGAAAACCTTCATAAAAAACAACAAAAACAAAGTGTTCGAACTCCTAAAAACGAATGGGTTTTAGATCGAATTGAAAAAGAGATTCCTAATTTGATTGGGGCTCGTTATTATAAATGGATTAATTAATAAAATTCCAAATTCCAATAAACACAAAAACCGAAGCTTAATGTTTCGGTTTTTTTATGCTTTACTATTAAATTTAACCGCTAAGGACGCTAAGAATTACGCAAGGTTCGCAAAGCTTTGCGAACTTATCTTAAGACGGTGCATAGATAAAAACTTTTGTGCACTTCGCGGTTAACTAAAAAATCAATCCTTCTTATGCTGTTCTGTATAAGTTTGATTTCCTTTAAGAGCCTCGTCATGAACATGCATTCCGTTTGACATTCCGAGCATAAAGGCAGTTATAATTAAAAGTAATTTTCTTTTTATCCAATGAAGTGGTCGCCTAGATTGCTCTAAACGTGTTTTGTTTTTGTGTTTATACATTTTGAAAATGATAAATGATTAGACATTATTGTATCATCTTATGCGTTGAAGCGCATAAATGCTCAGAAATTATCTAAGCGCTGTATAAACTTTTATATAAATTGTTTGAAGTGATTGTTTCATTTATGAAAACAGCTTGTCTTATAAATGAATTAATATTTTGATAAAGAAGATTTTGTAGTTTTTGAATTATCTGAATTTGAAAAGTGCGAACCAGTTTAAACTCGAGATAATTTACAGGAATTAAAAACGAAATTTTAATTCGGGAAACAAATTGATTGAATATGTATAAACGAGATTTTTCAGCATCTAATTCTCGTCTTGAAATTACAAACGAAGATTGATAATAATCCGCCGATTTTGATTGAGAAACTAAAGTACCATCACTTGCAATCACGACGAAAGCCAGAAAGAGATAGATTAGGTATTTTAGGTGTTTATTCAATTTATGCTTGTAATTTTATTGTTTCAGTTCAATTTTCATTTGTTCCGCTAAAGGTTTAATTTTTTGATCACTCATCAAATAAGAATTAGCTTCAGCGAACCATTTGTTGAATTTTTCAATATCTTTTTTAATGTAATATGCCTGCAAGACATTGTAGGCATTTTCAGCATTATACGTTTTATCCGCACATTCTTTAAAAACTTTGCGGCATACATTTTCTGCCTCTTGCAAATTACCATTTTTAGTTTCTGCATAAATTAATTCCTTATTCGTATAAGCATCAAGAGGTTCTTTTTGTAATGCAATTTTCAAAACATCAACCGCTTTTTGATACTGCTTCAGGCAATTATAAGAAAATGCCAACTCAACCCGAAGACCTTTATATTCAGGATCTATTTTTTGAGCCTTCTCAAGATATTCCAGGCCTTTTTCACATTCGTTCCAACCATTATACATAAAACCCCAATTGTAAAGTCTTTTGACTGTCCCTTCATCTTCTTTATAAAACTTCAACCATTCAGGTGTTTTATTAATATGCAATTCTTCAAACTTTGATTCAGAAATAAAAGCTACCAAATTGTTATTTGGCTCCAAACGATATTTCATCTGTCCGTCAATCTCTCTTCTTTTTGGAATAAACTTACCCGTTTGATCTATTTTAAATGTTCCTTCATAATCAAATGTCAGTCCGGCTTGTGGATCGATGTATATAAATCCGTACGGATGAGCACCTGTACTGTCTGGGGAAAATGCCACCCATTTATCTTCACTCTGAACAAATTTTTTATCAAATTGAAGCTGATTTTGCGCAGAAATATTGAATACAAAAAGTAAAATAAATAAGGTAAAAATCTTCTTCATATTTAATTTTAGTTTGGGTTAAGATTAAAAAATCAATTCAAATATATAGATTTCATTTCACTTTCCCTTACCATTAATTGTTAGTTAGCACAAACAAATTGTTTTAGATACGAATTAAAAAGTCAATATACTTTCTTTATAATTCTTAGAAACCGGAAGCTCAATTTGAGTCAGAATAACAGTATTTGAATTTCTCCAGGACTTAAAGTGTGACGGATTTATTAAATGAGAACGATGAATTTGGATTAAAAAAGTAAAATCATCGAGAATCTTTTTGAGCGAAGAACGAATCAGTTTTGAATGGAGTTTTTCGTTTTCGAGATAGAAAATCTCCACATAATTCTGAGCATTGGAAATACAAACTAAATCTGCTTTTTTGATTTTTAAAATGTCTAATTTATTTTCTCCTGTGAATGTCAGAATATCATCTTTTACGGGAATGAGTTTGATTAGATATCTTCTGGCCAGAATTATAACCGGGGTTAAAATCAATGCTATTTTGATGAAGATTATGGAGAAAAACTCAGTAAAAGTATATCCGCCTTTTAAAATTGGACTTTTATAAAAGACATAAATTCCAAATAGGTAAATTATAAAAAAGAAAATAATACTTCCGATTTCTAAACTGAGATTCCATTTTGAGATTTTCTTGTAAATGCTTTTTTGAAGAACCGCCAAAATGCTATAGCACAAAAAGGCCAAAACACTAAAACCAAAGCTAATGAAAAACCAGGATCGGAAATTTAAAGTTCCGTCATCAAAAGGTTTTATGATGAATGCGAAAGCAAAAATCCATAAGGCAATAAGAAGCCCAACGACCAAATGATGTTTTATTGATGAATTTAGTTCTTTCATTATTTATTTATAGATAGTAAACTTGTTATGCGATAAAGTGAAACCAAGATTTTCGTAAATCATGACATTTTCTACTCTTCTTTTATTTGTGGTTACTTCGATGCTTTTTAAGTTATGCTCTTCTGCATATTGCATGATCTTTTCTATAAGTTGTCTTCCAATACCTTTGCCCCGATGATTTTGATTTATAAAAAACTCCTGAATTTCGCCAACTCGCCCGTTATGATGCAAAAGATTTTGCGTGTGAAAACTAATAAAACCTAAACCTTCGTTGTCGTTTTCTACTATTAGATAAATATTGTTTGGGTTGGCTATGTTTTCATTGAAGATTGCCGCGAAGACTTCGAAGTTTAATTCTTCGTTTTCAAGTTCGCAGATTGATTTGTAGACGAAATCTAGGTCTTGTGTTTTGACTTTTCTTATTTGGAGGTTTGAATACATTATTTTTTTACTTCAAATTAAAATCATAAATATAAGTTCCAATGTTATTTTTCAAGAAAGATTCATTGATAAGAGGTTCTATTTTATCCCAAGTTCCGCCCGCAAGCCCGCAACCTATTCTTGGCATATGGGCAGATGCATTATTTTCCTTTGCAAACTGAACAACTTTTTTAAATCCTATTTTTATAGCTTCATAACGAATTGGAGCATTCCCTTTTTCATCTTTATTTATTCTATGCTGACCTATTAAATTTACAACCCAAATATCATCTTCAACTTTTACAAATTGTACCTGTCCAAGTAAAAAATTGTCTTTTGAATTAAACCATTTTCGGTACTCAATTTCAAGTTGTTTCCAACGCTTCGAAATTGCCAATACAAATCCTTTACCCCAACCACCAATATCATTACAAATATGCACAATTACTTTATTTCCATCTATTATTGGATTTGTAGCGTCTCCACTGATGTAATTTATAATATTTTCCATTGATCTTCAAATTCGCTTTTATTTATGCTAAATTCTTTAAATTCTAATAGATCAATTTCTTGATCTGCCAGAAATCCATATTCATCTTCAATAAATTCATGACTATATTTTAACACTTTCCCATTTTCGTAAATTTCAATTTGGCGAAGTATTTCTCCATTGAAATTCGTTTCAAAATAATAAATACAAGTTCCCCAATTTTCACTTTTTTCAATACGTGACTCATCGAAATATCTTTTAAAATATAATATATTCATAAAACATCTTTAGCAAGCCAATATACAAATTCCCACAATTGAAAGAACTCATTTCCTCTATAAACAATAAACTCCTTATGAAACCGTGAGCGTGAGGGATAGAGGCGGTATCTCCCGATTTAGAAAAACAAGGCTTTTTAGCCGTAGTTTTTGTTAATCGGGAATATAGCCGAAAGCCCGGCCCGGAGGGACACGCCCGTATTAAGATTCTGCATAACACAAACTTGCCAATCTTTGTAGAGTTACTTGTGTGATCTTTCCTTCGTCAAGATGACAAAACTATGCGAGAAAAAAAATAAACTTGTATACTTTCCGTAAACCCTGGCGCACCTTTCAATTAAAAAAACTTCGTGCCTTAGCGCCTTCGTGGCAAAACCAAAAACAAATAAGAAAACTTTAATAAATCAATCTTGCACCACTTCTTCAAAAATCACTAATTTTGAAATCTGAAGTTCAAAAATCAATTTATTATGAAATATCATCAAATAAACAGCGCTCTTTTTGTAAAAAATCGCAAAAAATTCACGGCAGAAATGAAACCTAACAGTGTTGCCGTTTTCAATTCTAATGACATTTACCCGGTTAGTGCGGACAGTACTTTGCCATTTGCACAACATAGAGATATTTTTTATCTGAGTGGTGTTGATCAGGAAGAAAGTATTTTGCTTTTGTTTCCGGATGCGCCTTATGAGAATCAAAAAGAAATGCTTTTCCTGAAAGAAACCAACGATCATATCGCGGTTTGGGAAGGAGAAAAACTGACTAAGGAACGTGCATATCAGGTTTCGGGAATCAGAACGGTTTATTGGTTGCAGGATTTTCATAAAGTTTTGAACGAAATGATGACGTATGCTGATACGATGTACATCAATACAAACGAACATTACCGTGCGACTGTTGAAACTGAAACACGTGAAGCTCGTTTTATAAAATGGTGGAAAGAACGTTACCCAGCACACAATGTGGCCAAAAGCAACCCAATTTTGCAACGCATTCGTTCTGTAAAAGAAAGCGAAGAAATCGATTTGATTCAGCAAGCTTGTGATATTACGGAGAAAGGTTTCCGTAGATTGCTTTCATTCGTAAAACCAAATGTTACGGAATATGAAATTGAGGCTGAACTAGCGCACGAATTCATTCGTAACCGTTCTAAAGGCTTTGCTTACACACCAATTATCGCTTCAGGAAATAATGCGAATGTTTTGCATTATATCGAAAACAACCAACAATGTAAAGCTGGAGATTTGATTTTGCTGGACGTTGCGGCAGAATATGCTAATTATTCAAGCGATATGTCGAGAACGATTCCGGTTTCTGGAAAATTCTCTGAAAGACAAAAAGCAGTTTACAATGCGGTTTTGAGAGTTAAAAATGAAGCAACAACAATGTTGACTCCAGGAACGCTTTGGAAACAATATCATATTGAAGTTGGTAAAATCATGACTTCGGAATTATTAGGTTTAGGCTTAATTGATAAAGCGGATGTTCAGAACGAAAATCCGGATTGGCCAGCTTACAAAAAATATTTCATGCACGGAACGTCTCACCACATGGGATTAGACACGCACGATTACGGATTGCTTCACGAACCAATGAAAGCCAATATGGTTTTTACGGTTGAACCAGGAATTTATATTCCGGCAGAAGGTTTCGGAATTCGCTTAGAAGACAACGTTGTGGTTCAGGAAAAAGGAGCACCTTTTAACTTAATGCGCAACATTCCGATTGAGGCAGATGAAATTGAAAGCTTAATGAACTCATAATCTTACGATGAAAAAGATTTTTCTATTTGTTTTTTTGATGATTTTGGTGAATACTTTCGCTCAAACTGAAGGTTATTCTACTAACGATGATTCGAGCAAAACCTATTACAAAATTTTCGGAAAAGGCGAACCGCTTTTGATTATAAACGGCGGACCCGGAATGAACAGTAATGGTTTTGAAGGTATGGCTAAGATTTTGGCGGAAACTCAGGAAACGATTATTTATGATCAACGAGGCACCGGCAAATCGGAATTGAAAGAATTGAATTCGAAAACTATTTCGATGAAAATTATGGCTGAAGATATTGAAGCTTTGAGAAAACATCTGAAAATTAAAAAATGGAATATTCTAGGGCATTCTTTTGGTGGAATGTTAGCCTCTTATTACGCAACGATTTATCCAAACAGCATTAATAAACTGGTTTTATCATCGTCTGGCGGAATTGACCTGAGCTTATTAAAAGGACCCAATTTGATTGAACAAAATTTAAGCAAAATCGAAAAAGACTCCATGAATTATTGGGAATCTAAAATCGAAAAAGGGGATACTTCGTACGCTGCCCGATTAGGACGTGGAAGAGCGATGGCGCCGGCTTATGTTTACGATCAAAAATATGTTCCGATTATTGCTGAAAGATTAACTCAGGGAAATTCAAAAATAAATGGATTGCTTTGGCAGGATATGCAAAAGATTAATTTTGACTGCGCAGCCAAATTGAAATCTTTTAAAAATCCGGTTTTAATTATTCAGGGAAAAGAAGATGTGATCAGCAATGAAATTGGAGAACTGGCTCAAAAAACACTACCCAATTCGAAACTGATTTTGCTTGAAAACTGCCGACATTATGGATGGCTGGATGCAAAAGAGAACTATTTTGGAGAGATCAACTCTTTTTTAAAATAATAACAAAACAGAAACGGTTTTCAGAAATGAAAGCCGTTTTTTTATTACAGGAAGCACAAAATTTCTTTTGGTGAATTTTCTTTTCACTTAAATTTAATATCTCATTTGTAACATTCCAAACACACATTCGACTTATTCAGAAAACTAAAACACTAGAAATCATGCAAGCACACGAAATAGATTATAAGATTTTTGGAGAAGAAATGCAATACGTAGAAATAGAACTTGATCCACAAGAAATAGTAATTGCCGAAGCTGGAAGTTTTATGATGATGGAAAACAATATCCAGATGGAAACTATATTTGGAGACGGATCCCAACAACAATCAGGTTCAGGTTTGTTTGGAAAACTTTTGAATGCCGGAAAAAGAGTTCTTACCGGCGAAAGCTTATTTATGACAGCCTTCTTAAACCAGGGAAATACCAAGAGTAAAGTTTCATTTGCTTCTCCATATCCTGGAAAAATTCTCCCAATTGATCTGACACAATTTCAAGGTAAATTTATTTGTCAAAAAAGTTCTTTCTTATGCGCCGCCAAAGGTGTTTCGGTTGGAATCGAATTTTCACAAAAACTCGGCCGCGGTTTATTTGGCGGAGAGGGCTTTATCATGCAAAAAATAGAAGGAGACGGAATGGCATTTGTTCATTCTGGCGGAACAATGGCTAAAAAAGAATTAGCTGCTGGTGAAGTTCTAAAAGTAGATACGGGCTGTATTATTGGCTTTACTAAAGATGTCGATTATGATATTGAATTTATAGGCGGAATCAAAAACTCTATTTTTGGAGGTGAAGGTTTGTTTTATGCAACCTTAAAAGGTCCCGGCACCGTTTACATACAATCTTTACCTTTTAGCAGATTGGCTGACAGAATCATTGCATCGGCACCACGATCAGGCGGAAACAGTCGTGAAGAAGGAAGCCTGCTTGGCGGGCTTGGAAACCTTCTAGATGGCGACAATCGCTTTTAAATTAAGAATAAAAAACTACAAACGGCTTTCAGGATTGAAAGCCGTTTTTTTTATTTCAAAGTACAACTTGATATAAAAAATGTAATAACACTATTGAATAAATATCAACTCAAAAGGATATATATTTCTTATACCGCCTACGCTTTCTTATCTTTGTGATTTAAAATTTAAATTCTCATGTTGAAAAACATTCTTTATAAAAACACCAAAATATCGTATACCGATGCGGGCGAAGGAAATGCAATTGTACTGCTTCACGGTTTTCTGGAAAACAAAAAAATGTGGCAGGAATACGTTGATTTTTTTTCTAAACAATATCGCGTTATCACAGTTGATTTATTAGGACATGGTGAATCAGATTGTTTAGGGTATGTGAATACTATGGAAGAAAATGCAAATGCTGTTCAGGAAGTTTTAGCTTCGTTAAAGATTGAAAAAGCAATTATTCTGGGACATTCTATGGGCGGTTATGTTGGTTTGGCTTTCGCCGAATTATATCCGCAGCATATTCAGAAGCTAGTTTTGCTGAACTCAACTTCAAAAGAAGACAGCGCCGAGAAAAAACTAAACCGAACTCGTGCGATAAAAGCGGTAAAACAGAATTATGTAAGTTTTGTTAGTTTGGCAATTGCCAATTTATTCAGTGAGAATAATAGGGCAAGATTAGCCAATGAAATTGAAAAAGTAAAAGAAGAAGCTTTAAAAACTCCTTTACAAGGAATTGTTGCTTCTCTCGAGGGAATGAAAATTAGAAAAGATCGCGAAGCGCTTTTACATGAAAATAGATTTCCGGTTTTATTGATATTAGGAAAAAAAGATCCGGTTTTAAATTATGAAGATAGCCTTTCTCAAATTGAAGACACAACTGTCGAATTAATTTCATTTGAAGATGGACATATGAGCCAGATTGAAAATAAAGAAGAATTAAAACCCATTTTACAAGAGTTCTTTAGTAAATAAAATCAAAAAAGGCCATTTCAAAATAATTTTGAAACAGCCTTTTTATCATTTGTGGGGGCAAAAAATCTTAATTATTGTAATAATATATATTTTTCGATTTAGATACGATTGCTCTTTATCAAATCGGTTCAACCCTTTTTTAGATGGCCCAAAGATATTTTAATATTCGTAATTGTTCAACAAACACTTGTTAAAAAAAGCCTGATTTTAAGATTAAAACTCACTTTTGTCTATACTTTATCTTTTCTTTATTTTTAAAACAGACTAAATAACAAATCTTAACAAAAAGAAAGGATTCTTTTAAAAATATAACATTACGATTCGTTAATCTTAATTAACAATCTGATAATTAGACTCTAATTTCTCTTTCACGATGAAATTAAGTGTTATTTCCTAAAATTTCCATCTCGTTAAACGTCATACGAATTAGTTTTCGGGAAGGAGAAAAGCAAAATACATTAAACGAAAAATCAAAAAGACTTGATTATAAAGAAGTGGAATTTAATAGATAACCTTTTTCAACAAGCTCTTTTTTTTCTTTAAGATGATGCGTTTTACCATCTTTAATTAAAACTAAATGATTTGAAATCTTTAATACATTTTGATAATTATGATCTGTTATAATAATACCTTTCTTATGTGTATTATTCAATATCATTTCATTAACAACGTCAATCATTAACGGAGCTAATCCATTATAGGGTTCATCAAGCAAAACAAATTTAGAGGAATTGAAAAGTACAATTTTAATTTCAAGATAGCGCAATTCACCACTTGACAAACATTTTATTTTTTTTTCGAAGATTGACTGAATCAGTTTGTCTTCACAAAAATCCTTCATTACTTTTTTATCGATAGATAATGAAATTACCTTTTTTACAAAAAAATGATTAGGAATAAATTGGTCCTGATGCAAATATCCAATTTCACTAAACATGTTTTTGTTGTTCTTTGAAATTCCATCAATTCTAATACATTTATTTGGCGATGAAACCAAGCCAAAAATAATTTTTAACAAAGTTGACTTTCCCGAACCATTTCTCCCTAATAAACCGATAATTTCATTAGTTTCACACTTTAGATATACATCAGACAGCAGCAATTTACCATTATAACTGATTTGAATTCCATCGACTTCCAGAATATGCTTTTTCAAATTAACTTCCTTATTATAAAATCTATCAAACCAACAATAACAACCGTAAAACATGCAAAAAGATAGCAAACAAATAAAAGCTGCCATTTTGGAATACCATTATTCGCATAAAACAAGTAATCATTTTTACGGTATAATTCCCTAAAACCAATACTCACTAAAAATCCAAATCCAACAAACATTATAAAAAAATAATCAAATCCCCCAATTAGAACAGAGATTATACAGATCGTTAAATTCACAGGTAATGTTGTCTTAAAAAACTCAAATATGTTTAATAGCTTTCTGTCCATTAATTAATTTTTTCTTCAAAAGGAATACTAACATCAAAGATTTCATTTAACAGCACTACAATTTCTTCCAGAAAACTATTCAGAATTTCTTTTGTAACGGTTATATCCAATTCTTTTTCTTCTTTAAATCCAAAAGGCAAAAATCCTGACTTTAAATTTTTAAAAGATATAATTCCTACTTCTATTGGAAAATCTTTTGCTTCTTCTTCAAACATAAACGCATAAGCCAGAACCTGAATAATTTTGTCGTTTTTAAGCTCCTGTGTTAATCCGTTCCAGGATTTCAATATCACATTCGTCTTTTCGACTTTTCCGGTCTTATAATCAATGATTCTTATTTTTCCATTGCGTAGCTCAATTCTATCAACATTTCCTTTAATTAGGACAGGAAATGGCAAGTTTGGATGAACGAGTTCACGCCCGTATGTTTGCTCTAAAGCTATAATCTGAATTGCATCGCCATTTTTAATTGATTCTAACTCCATTCTCAGAAAGTTAGATACATTACGTTTAGCCACTTCAAAAGCCAAAAGGTTTCTTCCTTTTTTAATTTCACCTTCTTTATAAACCAATTTAAATTGTTTTAAAACTTCATCGTCTAACAATTTAAAGCAATTCGAAATGTCGCTTTCTGAAATAAATTTACCTACGAAAGGGTCGTAAAGCGCTTTTAAGGTTTCGTGAATAATAGTTCCTAGTGTATTTAAAGCAATGTTTTCTTCAACTTCTTCTACCTCCCTGATACGGAGTATTTTTTGGAAATAAAAATCAATTGGATTGCGAATATAACTTGTTAATGCAGAGGGAGAAAAACCTGATACTG
This sequence comes from Flavobacterium sp. KH_001, assembly GCF_057840745.1. NCBI lineage: Bacteria > Pseudomonadati > Bacteroidota > Flavobacteriia > Flavobacteriales > Flavobacteriaceae > Flavobacterium > Flavobacterium sp. KH_001. The sequence continues at coordinate 769,519 of NZ_CM174520.1, forward strand.
CAATTTCTCTTAAACGCTCCATAACCGCGTCAGATTTCGGGACTACCATTGGCTGGTAGGCTGTCGTGGGCAAAACAGGGTTATAAATATCAAAAGTCAGATTATGTTTAGGTTGCTTTTCAACTTCCAACTGCGTTATAAAACGGCTACGCTCACCAGCATCTAAACCGTCGTTTTCGGTATTGTAAATTAGATATATATTTTTTGCCCTTTGTAACAAGTGATAAAAATGATAGGTATAAATAGCATCCTTTTCTTTAAATGTTGGAAGACCTAACTCTTTCTTTACATCATAAGGAATAAAAGAATTTTGAGATTTCCCAGCCGGAAATTTTCCTTCATTCATAGAAGTTACAATTACGGTTTCAAAATCTAAAACACGACTCTCTAAAACTCCCATAATTTGTAATCCGCGAAGAGGTTCACCTTCAAACGATACTTCAGCAACATCAATAACCTGTTTATAAATCGCGTACAAAGTATCGATATTATCAATATGCTTATGTTGCAGGTAATAATTAGTCAACTTATTAATGACCTTAAAAATGGCATACACAAAAGCCTTAGCTATTTTTTCATCTTCATTATCATTACTAAAGTTTTCTTTTATTAAAAGTAAAAGTTTCGAAATATTTTCGAGAACTGCAACTGCCCCATTATCCCATTTTTTAAATAATAAGAAAAATAAATTTGATGGATTAAAATTAAGCTCAATAAGTCTGTTATGGCTAATAAAAGTATAATTATTCTCTTTGATAATCTTTACCAGATTACTAGCATTAGCATACGGTTCAACCAAAGGATGCGTCAAAACATCAAGTATATCTTTGTAATAAAGCACATAGCTCTCGCCTTTTCTAGAAAGCGCATTAGTATGCATTTTAAACAATTTGGCAATCAGTATTTGCGAGGGATTATTTTTACCAGAATAACCCATAGTTATATTTAATGCACCTACAGAAGATGGTAATGCATACAAAACCGGCATAAGCAGGTTTTCTTCGCCAAGAACAATTGCAACTTTATCAAGTGAAGAAATTTCATTTTCGATAATTATATTCTCTATAATACTCCCTGCAAGTTTTGCCTGCCCGATAGTTTTTGGAGTTCCTATTACCTTAATATTCTTAGATTGAGAGAAGTCATCTACAATCCATTCAAATGGATTTGCTTTGTAATGCTTCCAGTTTTCTTTGAAACGTCGTACAAAAAGACCTGCATCATGATAAGGATCGTTTAAAAAAGTCTGGTCTACATCCCAATATATCTTACCCCGGTCGAGAGTAAGAAGATGCTGTACTATTTTTTCTTCAGCTGCATTTAAAGCATTAAATCCGGCAAAAATAAAAGTCCGATTAGAAATTGTATTCGAAAAATGTTCTAAATTGTTGACTGCTTCGCGGTAAATCAGACCCTGATATCCAATTGATTTATTTAGTAAATGTTCATATAATGAATTATAATATAAGGGAAGAAGTTTCCAAAAATCAATATAATTTTCTAAAAGCTTTGTTTTGTTTTCAACTTCAATTCCCCATTTTTTAATATCCTCAATATCCTTTAAGTAAGATAAAACATGAGACGGTTCTAAAAGATAACGATCGATTTCATTAAAATCCTGCAAAAGTGTTTTTGCCCAATTAGCGAATAACTCAAATGATTGTTGGTTTTGTTTTTCAGTAACAGAAAGATATACCTCATAGAATTCAAATAGTAATTCAATTGAATCTACAGAGCGAATTGAAGCAACATCCTGCACAAAGTCTTCAATACTGATAATTTCAGGAGAAAGAATTGTTTTGTTCGTTTCTTTTTTCAAAGCTTCTATCAAAAAGACTTTAGCCCTTTTATTTGGTAAAACTAGAGTTGTTTCAGCAAGTTTTGCAGAAAAATCACGAATTACAACAGTTGCAATTTTTTCTAAAAAAGAAGTATTTATCATTTGATAAAAATAAAAAAAGCCATTCAATTAAGAATGGCTTTTAGTATTTATTTAAACAGTAAATTATAGTTTACCTTGGTATTTAGAACCAATGTGTCTAATTTCTGTTCTTCTGTTTTGAGCTTTACCTGCAGCAGTTTTATTACTTGCAACTGGTTGAGAAGGTCCAAAACCTTTAGAAGTTAAGTTCTCTGCGTTAACACCTCTTTCAATTAAAGCGTTCATTACAGCAGCAGCTCTGTCTTCAGAAAGTTTTTGATTCAATTTAGCAGAACCTGTACTATCTGTGTGTCCTTCAATGCTGAATTTCGCGTTTGGATAGTTGATAAGGATTTGTTTGATTGCATCTAATCTAGCTTGAGTTTCTTTGTCTCCAGTTTTGAAAGTAGCTTTACCTGAGTTAAAGTATACCGCTCTAGCTTGAACTTTAAGATCTTCTAAAGCTTCAGTAGTTACTTCAGGACAACCTCTGTTAGAAGCAGGACCGTAAACTGTAGGACAGTCATCATCTTTATCTGCAACACCATCTTTATCAGCGTCTAAGAAAGGACAACCACCATTTTCTTTAGGACCAGCAACAGTAGGACATTTGTCATCTTTGTCAGCGATTCCGTCACCGTCAGCATCTGGACAACCTTTTAAAGCAGCTAAACCAGCAACATCTGGACAAGCATCATCTTTATCAGCAATTCCGTCTCCGTCAGTATCAGGACATCCGTTTAATGCAGCTAAACCAAAAACATCTGGACAAGCATCACTAGCGTCAACGATTCCGTCTCCGTCAGTATCAGGACATCCGTTGAATTGTTTTAAACCAGCAACATCTGGACAAGCATCATCTTTGTCATAGATTCCGTCTCCGTCAGTATCTTTACCTCCGAATTTGAATACAAGACCTAAAGTGTGTTGAAAATGAGATGGAGTATCAATTTCTCCATTCTTATCATTTCTTCCAACATTGTCTCCAGAACCAGCAGCAACAGCCCATTTGTATCTAGTTGCAAGCTCTAAACCAATAGCATCTGTAAACCAGAAAGTAACTCCAGCACCTGGATTAACCGTTCCAAAACTATCATCTCCTAAGAAAGTATAACCTCCACCAACAGATAACGAAGGATCAATTACTTTAGATTTAATTAATTCCTGGAAGCTATATTTGATAGTAGCATCAATTCCGTAATACATTAAATCACCAGGATTAGTAACTACATTACCTCTTCCGTCATGCCCAGGAGCAGATGGTCTGAAATAAACAGCTTTATCAATTTTGTTTACAGAACCTTGTAAACCAACAGAGAAACCGTGACCTACATATCTATTCACTCCAATGTAAGACAAAGAAGGAAGAATATTCCAGTTGTCTTTTGCAGCGAAAAATTGAGAAAAGTGTTGGTCAAAGAAACCACTTCCTGCACCAGAACTGGTTCTAGTGTCAACGGCATTAACTCCAAAAGAGATAGCCCATGGATTGTTACTGTCTTGTGCGTGAGAACTTAAACCCATCACCATCATCACAGCAACTAAAAGTTTGTTAAGATGTTTCATACTTAATTTTTTTAATTACAATTTAGTTAATTACAGACAAAAGTAACACCAAAATTTTTAAATACAAAATGAAATGTTAAAAAAAACCTACAAAAATTATTTAAAATGGGAATTATATAACTTTTAACTTTTCTCCGACAACTTTAAATGCACTTATTGCCTTGTCTAGATGCTCTTTAGAGTGCGCAGCAGACAACTGAACTCTAATTCTTGCTTTGTCCTTTGGAACCACCGGAAAGAAAAATCCTATCACGTAAATTCCTTCTTTTAAAAGCTCATTTGCCATTGTCTGAGACAGTTTTGCATCATATAACATTACAGGAACAATAGCTGAATCCCCATCAATGATATCAAAACCTGCCTTTTTCATTCCCTCTTTAAAATAATTCGTATTCCATTCTAATTTATCTCTTAATGAAGTATCTTTTTCTAATAAGTCAAAAACCTTAATTGAAGCCCCCACAATAGCAGGCGCAAGAGAATTTGAAAACAAGTATGGTCTTGAACGTTGACGCAATAGTTCAATAATTTCTTTCTTTGCAGTTGTATAACCACCCATCGCACCACCTAATGCTTTACCAAGGGTACCTGTGATAATATCCACTCTTCCCATAACACCTTTAGCCTCCAGTGTTCCTTTACCGGTTGCACCAATAAACCCAGCGGCATGACATTCGTCTACCATAACCATTGCGTCATATTTATCTGCTAAATCGCAAATTTTATCCAGAGGCGCTACAAGACCATCCATAGAGAACACTCCATCAGTAACAATTATTTTAAAACGAGCTCCAGCTTCATTTGCTTTTATTAATTGTTGTTCCAAATCTTCCATATTACTATTTTCATAGCGATAACGAGCTGCTTTACACAAACGAACACCATCTATAATAGAAGCATGATTTAAACTGTCTGAAATAATCGCATCGTTTTCTCCTAATAGAGGTTCAAAAACACCACCATTTGCATCAAAAGCTGCAGCATATAGTATGGTATCTTCTGTTCCATAAAAATCTGCAATCTTTTTTTCAAGTGTTTTATGGATATCCTGTGTTCCACAAATAAATCGAACAGATGACATTCCAAAACCATGTGTATCCATTGTATCTTTCGCTGCCTGAACAACCTCAGGATGAGACGAAAGTCCTAAATAATTATTGGCGCAAAAATTCAAAACTGTTTCTCCAGTAGAAATAGTTATTTCCGCTCCTTGTTCTGAAGTTATGATGCGTTCTTTCTTAAAAATTCCGCTTTCTTCAATTGTTTGCAATTCGTTTTGCAAATGCTCTTTAATTTTACCGTACATTTTACTATATTTAATATGTTAAAAATTAACAACTTACCTCACTTAAGCTATTAACAACTGATTAATTTTTTCACAAATTTACTACATCGATTTCGGTTCCTATGTATACCAAAGCTCTTTTTAACACTTTATAGCCTAAATCTTCAATTGCATCCTGATACTCCTGAATTTGCTGTGTATATTTTGAGTTTATTGCTCCCGTTTTATAATCCAACAAATAAGCCTCTTTATTTTCAGTCAAAACAATTCGATCCGGCTTTAAAATTCTACCCTCCTTTTGAACTATAGTCTGCTCGGTAAGAACATTATTCTTCCCATCAAAGCAGATACTTAATTCAGGATGCGACACAATTTCATAAAGCGTTTTTAAAACCATCTCTGTTTGATCAAATGTTATCAAACCATTCTCGATTCCTTTTGTAACTGCTAATTCAACATCTGATTTATCTTTTACAAATGCCAAAATCTCATGAACTACATTTCCATACGAAATCGCTTCTTGCTGATGCGTTCCCCACATCAAAGATTCCTTCTGAGCGATTTTAATATTTTTCGGATTCAAAACTTCTGAAACAATTGGGATTGTCTTTACCAAATCTAATGTTTTACCTACAGCAGAAAGCTTTGTTCTACTTCCAAATTCATATTCCAGCTTTTCAGGCTCATAAATCCCTTTGTTTATCAAATATTTAATAAAAAAAGAAGCCATATTACCCGGAAACTCTCCATCTTTTCTCTCTTTTATAGTCTGAGAAATAACATATAATTGTTCCTCAGCACGAGTTAGGGCCACATACAAAACATTAATATTATCAAGTAGCTCTTCTTGTTTTTTCAGATTAAAAACAGCAGAAGCACTTTCTCCAAAACCTTCAACGGCACTGCTATTGTCAATCAGAGCCTTTGGAACGCCTAAATCAGCATCTTCTGCATCAAGCCATAATTTATCTTTTGGCTTTCTGCTATAATCTTCTTCTGCAAAAGGCATAATTACAACAGGAAATTCCAAACCTTTAGATTTATGAATCGTCATAATTCGAACAGCATTATTTCCTTCTGGAGAAGGAATACTAAATTTTTCTCCGTTTTTATCCCAGTAGCTTAAAAAATCTGCAATTCCAGCCTGATTTCTAATGTCACGCTCTAAAACAATATCCAGGAAATATTGCACATAAGCATTTCCTTCTGACGACAGAACAAATTTAGAAATGATAATCTCAACAGCTTCATAAAGTGATTTTTTTCGAACATCTTCAAAAGAAAGCGAAACATCAAAAGTTAAGAGCCATTTTTCAAACTCATTTTCATTTCTATGCCCCATTCCGGCAGCTATAAAATCATGAATTGGCAGCTCAAGCTCTTTTGTTGTCGCCAAAAAATGAAGAAAATTAGCTTTAGCCTCCAAATCAATACTATTATTCAGATACTTTAATAAATGAATAATCAACCGAACTTCTGTTGCATTCTGAATCATTAAAGTTTCTGATGACAAAAGTGGAATATTTTGTTCGGTTAAGTAATTCGCAACGGCGATTCCCTGATCTCTTTTTCGAGTTAAAACTACTATGTCACGATATTCAAAACCATCACGGAGTACTTTCTGAATTGTATTTAAAGTTGCCAGAACATACAAATCTGATTTTTCAACAACCTCTTCTTCGTCAGCAAAATCATTCTTTTCAATTATTGGCAAAAAAGAAACATTCACATACCCTCCTTTTTTTGAATTAGAGTTCTGATGACTATGATTTTCATATAAATCTTTATAATCATCATTAGAAAATTCGGCCGAAATTAGCTTAAAAAAAGCATTATTAAAATCAATTACCTCACTATAACTCCTATAATTAGTATCTAAATGTTTAATTACTTTTTCCGGATTATTAAACGGATTTGAATCTTTACCTAATTCAATGAATTGTTCCGCTTTTCCTCCACGCCAGCGATAAATGGATTGTTTAGGATCGCCCACAATCATCAGTGTACCTTTGTTTCCAAAATCATCCTGACCCGAAAGTGCATTATCAATAAGTGGAATTAAATTTTGCCATTGCATTTCAGAAGTATCCTGAAATTCGTCAATGAAAAAATGACGATATCTTTCACCAAGACGTTCATAAATAAAAGGCGCCGGCTGGTTCTGAATTTCACGATGAATGATGGCATTAAATTCAGAAATAGATAAAATATTTTGTTCTGATTGAATTTTAGCCAACTCATTACTTACTGTATTCAGTAGAGAAAGTGGGGTTATATTTTTCAAAAAAGCCTTATAGAAATCTCTTTTTTCAAAGTTTTTATAAATTCCGCTTAAAGTCAAAAGCAGCTCAGGAATAATATTCTCAATCAACGCGCGGTCATTTGCGGTTTTATTGATAGCGATATCATCAAATTCATGAAAAGTTTTATTTCGCGGATTGAATTTCCCTTCGCGAATACTTTCCAGGTGATTCGGAAAAGTTCCTCTTGAAAATGATTTTAAATCGATACCATTTTTATCAATTAGAGCTAGAGCTTCAGAAGCTAATTCTGCGTTCTCTTTTTCTAAGTCGACACATAAAACCGACATTTTCTTTTTAATGACAACAAATTCTTCAATCGATTTATCATGAAAATGAACAATTTCATTTCGATTGTTTTCATTTAAAACCAACCTTCCTGTTTCTAAAATTTCACGCGAAACATCCCAACTCTTATCATCGTCGGTTTTTTCCATCGTAAAATCAATCAGCAATTTGGTTAAAGTTTCATCCTGACCTGCTTGTGCAATAATAGCATCAACAGCTTCTACCAATAAATTCTCGGTATCCAGCGTCACCTCAAAAGTCATTGGTAAATTTAAATCGTGAGCAAAAGCCCGAATTACTTTATGCGTGAATTTATCAATTGTAGAAATATCAAAAGCAGCATAATTATGAATTAGGTGCTTAATAATGTTTTGAGATTTTATTTTGATTTTAATTACAGAAAGACCGGTATCTCGAGATAAGTCCTCCATTAAATCCATGGCTTTCGCCGAAGGTTCGTCTTTGGCAAACTCAGACAAACTGCCCACGATACGGCTTTTCATTTCATGAACGGCCTTATTGGTAAAAGTTATTGCCAGAATATTACGATAGGCATCATTTCTAGGAGAAGAAAGAATAATTTTAAGATATTCTTTAACCAAAGTATAGGTCTTTCCCGAACCTGCTGAGGCATCATAAATAGAGAAAGACGGACTTTGCATAAGTTTGGTTTTACTGTTGTAAAAATAACACAATAAATATCAAATCCCAATAATGCAAAATTCCAAATTCCAATATTTATATGCAAGAAGCAATTTAAATATTGGAATTTGGAATTTATTTATTTTTGAATTTTTATAAAGTAAGTTTAGTGTTTTGGAAATGCTCTTTTATTAAAAACAAGCAAAATACCAACACCTGTAGAAATCGCCATATCGGCAACATTAAAAATAGCATTAAAAAACATAAAATGTTTACCTCCAAAGATAGGCATCCAGGTTGGAAGATTGCCTTCCCAGATTGGGAAGTAAAACATGTCTACTACCAAACCATGAAACCATGTACCGTATGGAGTTGGCGAAAAAAGTGTTGCCAAATTATGCGTGCTGTCATCAAAAATTACTCCATAGAAAACAGAATCTAGAATATTTCCGGCTGCTCCTGCAAAAATCAAAGCAATTGCAACAATCAAATAAGTAGATTGATGCTTTTTGATGGCATCTGCCAACCAATATCCGATTCCGAAAACCGCAAAAATTCTAAAAACAGTTAAAATCAATTTCCCATATTCCCCAGGGATTTTTGTCCCCCATGCCATTCCTTCATTTTCAATAAAATGAATTTTGAACCAATTTAAAACTTGAACTTCTTCTCCTAATATAAAATTGGTTTTTACATAGATTTTTGAAATCTGGTCAACAAGTAAAACTAAAAATATAAGGATATACGCTTTTCGTAATGACATTTTATGAATTTTTGATGCGCAAAAGTAGTAATTTAATCAAAAAAAACGCTCCTAATGGAGCGTTAATTCTTTTGCAATTTGCAAATATTATCGTTGCAGGTTTTTAGCTTCGATACTCATTGTAGCATGAGGAACAATTTTAAGCCTTTCCTTGCTGATCAATTTACCTGTTACTTTACAGATACCATATGTTTTATTTTCAACACGGAATAATGCATTTTTTAGATCGCGTATAAACTTTTCCTGCCTGATAGCCAACTGTGAGTTTGCTTCTTTAGACATAGTTTCACTTCCTTCTTCAAATGCTTTAAAAGTTGGAGAAGTATCATCAGTTCCGTTATTCAAATCATTCATGTAAGCACTTTTAATTAAATCCAGATCGGCTTGTGCTTTTTGTATTTTATTTTGAATTATTTCTTTGAACTCTGCTAAATCAGCATCAGAGTATCTTGTAATTTCATCTATCATTTTATTATATTATTTTGAAATTAATATCACAGTTTTAATATCATCAAACTCAATTTCTGTGCCGTTTTCTAAAACGTCAACAAAAACCAAATCATCTGTTAATGTCTCAGACTTAATATAGTCTTCATTTTTAAGAATGGCCTCTTCTAGCAAACCACTTCTTTTTATTTGAACCTTAATCTTATCGGTAACTTCAAATCCAGAATCTTTACGGATATTTTGAATTCTGTTTACCAATTCTCTTGCGATTCCTTCGTTTTTCAATTCTTCAGTGATTGTAATATCAAGCGCAACCGTAATTCCGTTTGAATTTGCAACCAGCCATCCTTCAATATCTTGCGATGTTATTTCGACGTCTTCTAGTGATAAAGTTACATTTTTTCCAGCAATAACAATATCTAGCGCTCCCTGCTTGTCCAACTGATTAATCTGATCTGCCGAAAAAGCTTGTATTTCTTTGGAAATCAGACCCATATCTTTTCCAAAACGTGGTCCCAAAGCCTTAAAATTAGGCTTAATTTGCTTCACTAAAATACCAGAATCATCATCTAAAAGTATGATTTCTTTCACGTTTACTTCCGCTTTTACAAGCTCAGAAATAGCCTCAATTTCAGCTCTCTGATTTTCGTCAAGTACCGGAATCATTACCTTTTGCAAAGGTTGACGCACCTTGATCATCTCCTTTTTACGAAGCGATAAAACCAAAGATGAGATGGTTTGCGCCTTCTGCATTTTGCTTTCTAACGTTTTATTAACAAAGTTTTCGACAAATTTTGGAAACTCAGCCAAGTGAACACTGCTATATTGCTCAGATCCTGTAGAACTCGTTAAATCTCGGTACAATTTATCCATGAAAAAAGGAGCGATCGGAGCGCTTAATTTGCTTATCGTTAATAAACAAGTATAAAGCGTTTGGTAAGCTGCAATTTTATCATGAGCATATTCTCCTTTCCAAAAACGACGACGACATAAACGAACGTACCAGTTACTTAAGTTTTCCTGAACAAAGTCAGAAATAGCTCTCGCTGCTTTCGTTGGTTCATAATCTTCATAACATTCATCAACAAATTTGATTAAAGAATGTAATTCAGAAATAATCCACTGATCGATTTCAGGTCTTTCGTTTAACGGGATCTCCGCTTCAGCGTATTTAAACCCATCGATATTCGCATATAACGAAAAGAAAGAGTAAGTGTTGTATAAAGTTCCGAAGAATTTACGACGAACCTCAGCAATTCCTTCAATGTCAAATTTTAAGTTGTCCCACGGATTTGCATTTGAAATCATATACCAACGTGTGGCATCAGGACCATATTCTGCAATTGTTTCAAAAGGATCTGTCGCGTTTCCTAAACGTTTCGACATCTTTTGTCCGTTTTTATCTAAAACTAAACCATTTGAAACTACATTTTTATATGCTACTTTATCAAAAACCAAAGTTCCGATAGCATGTAGAGTATAAAACCAACCACGAGTCTGATCTACACCTTCAGCGATGAAATTCGCAGGAAAATCTTTATTCTCGTCAATTTTATCTTTATTCTCAAAAGGATAATGCCATTGGGCGTAAGGCATTGCTCCTGAATCAAACCAAACATCAATTAAATCGCTCTCACGTTTCATTGGCTGGCCTGAAGCCGAAACTAAAGTAATTTGATCCACTACATTTTTATGCAAGTCGATTAAATCATAATTTGTTTCAGACATATTTCCGATTTCAAAACCTTTGAACGGATTTTCTTTTTGAAAACCAGCTTCAATAGATTTTTCAATCGCATTGTACAATTCTTCAACAGAACCAATAAGAACTTCTTCTTTTTTATCTTCTGTTCTCCAAATTGGCAACGGAATACCCCAATATCTAGAACGAGATAAATTCCAGTCGTTGGCATTTTTCAACCAATTTCCAAAACGTCCTTCACCAGTAGACTTAGGCTTCCAATTGATAGTTTCGTTCAGGTCGAACATTCTATCTTTTACATCGGTTACTTTAATGAACCAAGAGTCTAGTGGATAATATAATAACGGCTCATCAGTTCTCCAACTGTGTGGATAACTATGTACGTATTTTTCAACCTTAAAGGCTTTATTTTCTTCTTTTAATCGAATAGCAATTTCAACATCTACAGAACGCTCTGGCGCCTGACCTGCATCATAATATTCGTTTTTCACATATTTACCAGCTAAATCACCTACATGAGAAGTGAATTTACCTTGTAAATCTACTAAAGGAACTGCCGTTCCGTTTTCGTCCAAAACCAACATTGGCGGCACTTCCGGTTTAGCTTCTTTTGCTACTTTAGCATCATCAGCACCAAAAGTCGGAGCGGTATGCACAACTCCTGTTCCATCTTCAGTTGTAACAAAATCTCCGGCAATTACTCTAAATGCATTTTCAGCATTTTGATAAGGCAATACGTATGGTAATAATTGTTCGTAACGAATTTCAACTAAATCCGCACCTTTTGCTTCTGCTAAGATTTTATACGGAAGTTGTTTGTCGCCATTTTTTACTTTGTCGAAATCAGCATCATCTTCACTTGCAAAAAATCCTTTTCCGAATTGTTTTCCAACTAAATTTTTAGCCAAAACAACATTGATTGGCTCAAAAGTATATTGATTGAATGTTTTTACTAAAACATAATCGATTTTTGGACCAACTGTCAAAGCAGTATTCGATGGCAATGTCCAAGGAGTTGTCGTCCAGGCTAAGATGTGAATATCTCCAAAACCTTGTAAAAAGCCTGGAAGCGTTTCTGGTAAAGTTTTGAATTGCGCTACAATCGTAGTATCTGTAACATCTCTATAAGCTCCAGGCTGATTTACTTCGTGAGAAGATAATCCAGTTCCTGCTTTTGGAGAATAAGGCTGAATCGTGTAACCTTTGTACAACAAACCTTTATCGTAGATTTGTTTCAAAAGCCACCAAACAGACTCCATATATTTTGGTTTATAAGTAACATATGGATCTTCCATATCTACCCAATAACCCATTTTTTCGGTCAAATCATTCCATACGTCGGTATAACGCATTACGGTTTTTTTACACGCTTCGTTATATTCTTCGATAGAAATTGTTTTACCAATATCTTCTTTTGTAATTCCAAGTTCTTTCTCGGTACCTAATTCTACAGGTAATCCGTGCGTATCCCATCCGGCTTTTCTTTTTACCTGAAAACCTTTTTGAGTTTTATATCTGCAAAAAATATCTTTAATCGCACGCGCCATCACGTGGTGAATTCCCGGTAATCCGTTTGCTGAAGGCGGACCTTCAAAAAATACGTAAGGCTCTGCACCTTCGCGAGTAGTTACACTCTTTTCAAATATATTTTCTTTCTTCCAAAAATCAAGAACTTCTGACGCTACTGTTGGTAAGTCAAGTCCTTTGTATTCAGTAAATTTTGTGCTCATTTTATCCTTTTCTTAAACGAGGTGCGAAAGTAAGGAATTTTGAGGAAAATAGATAAAAGATGACAGAAAAAAGAGTACTGAAAGGAAATTTCAGGTATATTCCGCAAAAAAAATTGTTGTTTTTGAAGATTTAAGAGAAAACCTCCTTTAAAACCTCTAAAGATTTAGGTTTTTTGAATCCATCTAAATGAAAACTATAATAATCTATAAGAATTTTCAGCAGTATTTGTCTTTCTATCACATGAAAAACTTTTTGATCGTTATCAAATCGTAAATCAATTAGCTTTTTTAGAAGGTTTGTTTCGTGTTCTGTTAAAGAATTTACTCCGCTAAAAAGTGTAAAAACACCTTCAATCATTTCAAAATACGGCAAATCATTTTCAGAAGTATCCGGATAAAAACCAAGGTATTTTGTTGCCTCTAAAAGTAAAATTAAATGAAAATTAGCTATTTCATCATGATGGTCTAACCAGGTCAATGCTGTTTCTAAAAACTCAAAAAGCGATTCGTTTTTTTCTTCTTCCTGAATGGAATAATGCAACATCTCTGAAAGAAACATTACGATTGTACTTTTCACTACATCCGTATGAATAGTCTGAAAAGGAACTGCGGTTTTGATTTCTTTAAAATTTTCTAAAGTTCCTTTATTTTTATGAACCGCCTCAATTTCCAAAATTGAAAACGGCTGAAAATAAGCAATTTTCTGGCTGGCTTTCCGACTAGAAAAAGCATCGCGCACAAAGTAAGACTTCAGGCCATTTGAAAGCGTAAAACATTTCACGATCAGGCTTTTTTCCTGAAATTTTAAAGAGGAGATTACTATTGCTTTGGTTTTGACTAACAACTTTAGATTTTTAGATTATTGGATTTTTAGCCCTCTTAGACACTAGACTTCTTAGACATTACATTAAAAAATTATCTAATTATCTAATTATCATCACTTTCTTGACCTTTGTTTCTCCTCCATCCTGAGCAGAAATAAAAATCATATAGACACCTGAGGCCACTTTATATCTTCCAAAAGCAGTTGTGTCCCATTCTATTGTTCCGCCTTCTGAAGTAGTTTCATACACCAAATTACCTTCAATATCGGTAATTTTAATATTGGCTTTATCAATTAACCCAGCCACTTTTACAGTTCCTGAATACGTTGGTCGGACCGGATTTGGATACACGTAAACATTGTTTAAATCTTCATTGGCACCGGTTGCAATTCCTTTAAAAGAAATCATTCCTTTGTTTGTAGCAATGAAAACTTCTCCGGTTGTGCTGTTAATTTTAATATCATTTATAACATTCCCTGGCAAAGGCGAATTGCTAATCGTGAAATGATATTTTGTTTCCTGACCATTTGGCGACACCATAAAAACACCTGAATCGGCAGTCCCTATCCATTTATTATTGGCACCATCAACGGCGATAGAAGTAATAAATTGCTCATAAAGTAATTCCTGAGCCAAATCATCCTCCATTATAATAATCGGGTTTGCTTTTAATTGACTGTCATTCTGAAAACTACTTATATTCGACAAAACACGCAATCCTTTTGTTGTTCCAATCCAAAGTTGGTTTTTAGCATCGATTGCGATTGATCTCACATCTGCAATTGGAAGATTTCCTACATCAGCACCAAATGTCATTTTTTTGAAGGTATTTGTTGCTTCATTAAAGCCAACCACTCCATCTCTATTGGTTGCGATCCATTTTACATTATTTCTGTCAACCAAAATATTGGCATAACTTGAAGCTTCAGCATTATCAATAATTGAGGTCATCGAATAACTCCCCCATTGACCATTGGTTCTTAAAACTTTCAATCCGTTTTTAATCCGGCTATTGGTTATCCAAAGATTTCCCGTTTTATCAAAAGCAGCTCCATTAATTCGGACATCTATATAATTTGGACCTTCGGTAGTAATGGATTCCAAACCACTATTTTTTTCGTCATATAAAAAATTCGGCACATCATCTTCTATTTTTAATAATCCGGAGAAAAATGAACTCGCATAAACCTGCTTTTCATTTGTTGGATTTACAATAATTCTGGTCATAGATTTGGCGTCATAAACTTCAGAATAAGGAATATTCAACCAGCCAGAAGTATTGTACTTACTTATACCATAACTATCTAAAGGATAGGGATTGTAAAAAGAATCATAATCACCATAAACCGTCCACAGCACATTTGGAGTTACATCTAAGGAGAAAATGTTGTTTCGTGCCGGACCCGTGGGCGTATTATTTTCAAAAGTACCATTACTTAAAAGAGAAGATGAATACAAACCGTTTTCTTTCGTGCCGATATAAATCACATCTCCGACAGCTGTAGAACAAGTAAAAGCCACTGTATTATCTAAAACCTGGGCATTTGAAATCTGCCGATTCAGAATCATTTGATTATTATAGATATAAACCGTATTAGGAATCGTAATAAATAAATTATGATTTTTGGTGCGCATATCTACAGAAGGTTGTGGGAGCTGTAAAAAACCAACAAAAATAGCGGAGTTAAACCTATGAATATACCCAACAGTATTAATTGCAATGAGTTCTGTATCTAAGGCTTCAACACTTGACCAATCACCAGAATTCACAACGGACCATTGACTAAAATCATTTAAATTCGGGCTTGTACTATTTGCTCGTCTAATACCGCTTGATGTTGCTGCATAAATAAATCCGTTAAAAAAAGCAGTTTGTTTTACACTGATTTCTGCACCATTATCACCAATAAAATAAGTATCACCAAATTGTAAAGTTGTTAAATTGAATTGCACAATTCCGAAATCGCAAGAAACATAAACTAAACCATTATGTTCCATAAAATGATTTATCTTTTTCAGATTTGGAGCTAATTGCTTATTAATGATATCGACCACTTTTAGCATACTGCCATCCGTTTCATTGATTACAATCATTAAACCATTTTCATAACCTACAATTGTTTTTTTGAATGCTTCACTATAATATACAGCAGAAATGGTCTGACCAGAAAGTCCTTCAACAGTAGTCGTTATTTTAACTGTATTTGTCGCAGCGTTTTTTGAAAATAAAGCATTCTCCGATGCTGCATAAACGGTAGTCGAAGATTCTGAAACATCTTTTATTTCATTAAACGAAAAGTAGCCTTGCCACGACAAATTCTGAGCAAAAGTAAATTGCATAAAAAGTAAAAACAAAATATAGAAAAAACTTTTCTTCATTATTTGATATATTCAGATAGACAAATATAATACAAACGAAAGTATTAGAATTTTGTTCTTTTATAAATAAAAAATGCCTTCGATTTGTCGTAAAACAAATGAAGGCATTTCTAAATTGTAATAAAAAT
The DNA here is from genome assembly GCF_057840745.1 of Flavobacterium sp. KH_001. Taxonomy (NCBI): domain Bacteria; kingdom Pseudomonadati; phylum Bacteroidota; class Flavobacteriia; order Flavobacteriales; family Flavobacteriaceae; genus Flavobacterium; species Flavobacterium sp. KH_001. The sequence continues at coordinate 785,494 of NZ_CM174520.1, forward strand.
TATACTACACCTTGTGCAAGCATAGCATCGGCAACTTTAACAAATCCGGCAATGTTTGCTCCTTTTACGTAGTTCACATAACCATCTTCTCCAACACCGTATTTTTTACATTGGTTGTGAATTCCAACCATAATATCTTTTAATCTTAAATCAACTTCTTCACTTGTCCAGTTTAGACGAATTGAATTTTGTGTCATTTCAAGTCCAGATGCAGCAACACCGCCAGCGTTAGCCGCTTTTCCTGGAGCAAATAATACTTTATTATCTAAGAATAATTTAATTGCATCTAATGTAGATGGCATGTTTGCAGCTTCAGTAACACATAAAACGCCATTGTCAATTAGTTTTTGAGCATCTTCACCGTTTAACTCATTTTGAGTAGCACATGGAATTGCAATATCAACCTTTACTTCCCATGGACTTTTCCCTTTATGGAAAACAGCATTTGGATATTTCTCCAAATATTTTTCTGCTCTATTATCACCACTTGCTCTCATTTCAAGCATATGATCAATTTTTTCTCCAGAGATTCCGTCTTCATCATAAATATAACCATCAGGACCAGAAATAGTCAACACTTTTCCGCCTAATTCATTTATTTTTAGTGCCACTCCCCAAGCCACATTTCCAAATCCGGAAATTGCTACTCTTTTACCTTTAATCTCATGTCCCATAGTACGCAACATTTGATCTGTAAAATAAACAACTCCGTATCCTGTAGCTTCAGGTCTGATCAATGATCCTCCGTAAGCAATTCCTTTACCGGTTAAAACACCAGTAAATTCATTTCTAATTCTTTTATATTGACCAAACAAATATCCAATTTCTCTTGCTCCTACACCAATATCTCCAGCAGGTACATCTAAATCAGGACCAATATGACGACATAATTCCGTCATGAAAGACTGACAAAAACGCATTACCTCAGCATCCGATTTTCCTTCCGGATCAAAATCAGAACCTCCTTTACCTCCACCCATTGGAAGTGTAGTCAAACTATTTTTGAAAACCTGCTCAAAAGCAAGGAATTTTAAAACTGATAGGTTCACAGAGTGATGAAATCTAATTCCGCCTTTGTAAGGTCCAATTGCTGAATTCATCTGAATTCTAAAACCTCTGTTTACAATTATTTCTCCTTTATCATCAACCCATGGAACTCTAAATATTATAGAGCGTTCTGGCTCAGCAATTCTTAGAAGTAAGTTTTTTCCATCGTATTTTTTACGTTCTGCAATAAATGGAATTACCGTTTCTGCAAATTCTCTAACGGCTTGAAGAAACTCTGGCTCGTTCGGATTTTTAGACTCTACAAGAGCCATAAATTCATTTATTTTTTGTTCCATTTTTAAATAAATTATTCAGATAAATTATTTTAATTTTCGCTCAATTAAATAAGAAAATACGTTTAAGAAAACGTTTTCGTTTCAACACACAAAGATATAACAAAATGCGAATCTAATGTGATTTTTTTTAGTTTACAGCGTTGAATTGTGTAATTTTCAAACTTTACCAATAATAGTATTTTACACTACTAATTTTACATCAAAACAACCAACTTAAAGTTAACAAATTAAGTATTTTGCTACTTATTTTTTAATAGAACAATATTATATTTTGAATCGTACATGTTTTTTATATATTTGCCTTGATTTGAAAGCCCCAAAGATATGTTTAAACCTATAATACTCACATTATTCGCCTTCATCGGAATTTCAACTGTATCGAATGCGCAAAGTTTTGCACAAGAAGTAGGAATAATATTCGGACCCGTTACTCTTCAATCAGATTATGGTGAAAGGCATGACCTTGAAACCAATGTTGGAAACAGAGGTATTGGTATTGGATTAGTTCATTTTATTAACTTTTCAGCAAATAACAATCACGAAACTTTTTTTTCAGAACATGTAAAGATCAGATCAGAGTTATCTTTTACTAACACCAACCTCGAGCATTTTGGTCGTTATGTAGAAAAAAATCCACCAACTTTAGGAGTCTTGCGATTGAGAGCTATGAATGGAAAATCTAACATATTGAGTCTTGGTGCTCAAGGAGAATTCTCATTTATTAAAATACATGATTTTGAAAACAATGTTGGTAGTTTTAGTCCTTATATAAGTTTAGGTTTTTTAGTAAGTTACTACACTACTAAAGTAAGCTCTGACCTTGGACCATTAGGAACTATAGAAACTACCCCTGTAAAATATCTAGTCCCATCAGATGGTCGTCAGTATGGTTTTTCAAGTGAAAACGGTATTGTTTTATCAGCAACAGCTGGTTTAGGTGTACATTACAAACTAACAACAATGAGCGACTTAATGCTTGAATGTCGTTTTCAGTCTTTTAGTTCTGACTGGGTTGACGGTTTAAATCCAAACAAAGACCTTTTTAAAGAAAACAAAGCAAATGACTGGCAGGTTTGGCTTAATGTTGGTTACATTCATTACTTAGAATTTTAAAGAAATCTCAAAATATAAAAATCCCAAATTCCAAAATAATTAATTGGAATTTGGGATTTTTTTTATTTTAGAATTTAGCTTTTTATGCTAATGCCTGTTCTAAATCGGCGATTAAATCTTCTGCATCTTCGATACCAACACTTAATCGAACCAAATCATCGGTAATACCAACTTCTGCTCTCTTATCTGCCGGAATAGAAGCATGTGTCATCAAAGCGGGATGATTCGCTAACGATTCAACTCCACCTAATGATTCTGCCAAAGTGAATACTTTTAATTTCTCTAAGAAAGCAATTGAATCTTCTTTTTTACCAGAAACAAATGTGAATGAAACCATTCCGCCAAAAGCTTTCATTTGTTTTTTTGCAATCTCATGAAACGGATGACTTGGTAATCCAGGATAGTAAACCGTTTTTATCTTAGGATGTTTAGTTAAAAACTCCACTACTTTTTCTCCGTTTTCACAGTGTCTTTGAACTCTTAATGAAAGTGTTTTAATTCCTCTTAAAACCAAAAAACTATCCATTGGCCCCAATGTTGCTCCAGTTGCAAATTGCTGAAAATGTAATTGTTCTCCTAAAGCTTCATCTTTTACGATTAAAGCTCCGGCAATAACATCAGAGTGTCCACCTAAATATTTTGTCGCAGAATGCATTACAATATCAGCACCTAAATCAAGTGGCTTTTGCAAGTATGGTGTTGCAAAAGTATTATCAACCGCAAATAAAATTTTATGCTCTTTGGTAATTTTGGCAACTTCTTCGATATCGGCCAATTTCATTAACGGGTTCGTGGGCGTCTCTACCCAAACCAATTTTGTGTTTTCATTGATTAATAACTTCAATTTAGCAATATCGGTCATATCAACAAAGTGAAATTTAATCCCGGAATCCTTATAAATTCTGGAGAACATTCTGTAAGTTCCACCGTATAAATCATCCATTGCAATGACTTCATCTCCGCCTTTTAAACCTCTTAAAATACAATCAGTAGCCGCTAATCCAGATGAAAAAGCCAATCCGCGAGTACCATTTTCAATACTGGCCAAAGCGTTTTCTAACGCTGAACGAGTTGGGTTTGAAGCTCTGCTGTATTCATAATCGCCCAAAGGCTGCCCCGGACTTGTTTGAATATAAGTTGAAGTTTGATAAACCGGTGGCATTACTGCTCCCGTACTTGGATCATGATGTTGACCGCCATGAATTACTTTAGTATTGAATTTCATATAGTTACAAATTTTTAATCTTTAATTCTGGTACAAATTTACCGTTTAATTTATTCTAATCCGGACACAACTTCTTACCTTTATATATAATTAACACTTTTAGATATGAAACAGTATACTTTTTTAGTCTTTTTGTTTTTAATATTCACTAGCTGTAGCAAAGAACTTTCATTTGAAAACAAAACATTTGAGAAAAAATCCAACCTTCCCTGCAAAACAGATTGCCCAATAATTACTATTGACATTCCGATTGCAAAAAATATTCCCGTTGTAGCAGACAGCATCAACAAAAAAATATTTTTGGTCATAAAAGAAATTACTTATTTTGGTGAAAAGCCAATACAACTAAACGACTACAAAGCACTAACAGCTTCTTTCATTGAATCTTATGAAGAAATGCATCAAAAATTCGCAAACGAAACCTTTGGATGGGAAGGCAAAATTAAAGGAAATGTAGAATTTGAATCCGCCCAAATAATTAATATAAAAATCGATCATTATACATTTACAGGCGGCGCGCACGGTTATCAGGGGTATCGCTCTTTATTATTTAATCCGAAAACAGGAAAAATTATTTTTTCAGATCAAATTTTTAAAAATGAAAAAGAGTTTAAGGCTTTCGCCGAAAAAGCTTTCCGCGCCAAATATAAAATCCCTGCAAAAGCCAACATTAACGCAACAGGTTTAATGTTCGAAAATGATAAATTTCAATTACCTCAGAACATTTTTTATACAGAAGAAGGCTTGCTTTTATATTTTAACTCCTATGAAGCTGCATCTTACGCAGATGGCCCAAAAGAGCTTTTATTTCCTTATGATGAAGTTGATAAGTTTTTATTGTATCAGTAATTTTAAAAAAAACACTGTGAGTTAGACGCACTGCTGTGCGCCTCTACGGAAAACCTTTGAACCTTTGCTACTTTGCTCCTTCCTGAAAATCATATTTCATCTTTCGCAGAATTCGGAGCGCTTCTTTAAAAGACAAATACACCTGCGAAAAAGGTTTCAAAAGCAATTTTGAATCGATTAGTTTTTGCTTGGCTTCATCAAAACCATTCAAATAACAAATCATAAAAGTCGAAGGAAGATTCTCCAGATCAACCATTTCACGTTGTGACAATGTAAATCCTTTTTGTAATTTTTGAAGTAATGCCATATTCGAATTGTAAATATGATACAGCATTTTTCGATTGAATTCCGGTGGTTGAAAAAGCATTTTCCGGTCGATTTTGTAATAACCATTATCAAAAAAACGAATGGTTTGTTCTTCTAAAGGATAATAACTTGTTTTATCGTTTAAGCCTAACGGAACATATTCTGTAATCGTAAAACTATCATCATCAAAAACAATGGTAACAACATCTTGCGCCGAATAAAAAAGTTTAATTTGTTCGTTGATCAATTCAATATCAACTCTGGAAAGAAAGGTTTTATCACGCGATTTCTTAGGAACTCCTGCCCAGCAAATCACAAATAATTCTTTAAAAACCCGATATTTCGGCGACATGTCTTTGTGCCTGAAATTCATAAAATCGATTACGCCGTCAAGTGTATACTGAATACTGTTTCGGGAGCTGTTTTCAATTCCAATTACCGTTTCTGTATTCTGGTAATTCTTCTCTACTTCACCTTCAATAGGAACCGAATTACTGCCGCGCCTAATAAAAACGCTATTCGCTAAAATAGTGTGAATTCCTTTTTTAAAATACGAAATTTTGTTCTTGGGTTTAATCGTAACCAATCCGATTACTTTGTCTTTTGGAAGATTCGGAAACGGTACATTCTCATATTGAATTTTAGGTGGATTTTCTAAAAAAGCATTGACGAGATTTTGAATTCGGCTATCATCAAAGAAATCATCACCGACAATTTCATTATCCTGATCTTCAACTCCAACTACGATATATGAATTATTGGTTGGGTTAGAATTTGATAGGGCACAAATGTGTTTTAGAAACTTTCCTTTTCCTTCCCGAGTATGTAAATTCAACTGCCTTTTTTTATCATAAAAACTGCTCTCATCATTATGAGCGAGCAGGTTTTTTATTAAAAGGCGTTTGTTGATCATCTGTTTAGACTTCTTAGATTGTTGGATTTTTAGACTAACTTAGACTGCTTAGATGCTAGATTTTTAGACTTTTATATCGATAGTCTCGCTGTCTTAAGAAGTCTAAGTTAGTCTAAAAATCTAAATATTCTTCTTAACTATCGTTGCCGAGGCCTGTGCCGTTGGATACACAATTAAATCCGCAATATTTACATGGTATTTTCTTGAGACCACAAAATGAATAATATCTGCAATATCTTCCGCTTGTAAGGCGTCTAAACCTTTGTATACATTAGACGCTCTGTCTGCATCACCTTTAAAACGCACTTCGCTAAATTCGGTTTCAACCATTCCCGGATGAATTGCTCCTACCTTGATTCCGTAAGGATTCAGGTCCATTCGCATTCCGTTATTAATAGCATCAACGGCATGTTTTGATGCACAATATACATTTCCGTTTGGATACACTTCTTTACCGGCAATGGATCCAATATTAATAATGTGCCCCGCTTTTCTCTCGATCATCTGTGGAATTATCGCTTTAGAAACGTACAAAAGTCCTTTTACATTAATATCGATCATAGCATCCCAATCATCAATATTTCCATTCTGAATTGGGTCTAAGCCGTGCGCATTTCCAGCATTATTAATTAAAACGTCAATTTGCGAAAATTCTGCTGGCAATGAATTTATAGTTGAAAAAACGGCCTCTTTATCACGAACATCAAAAGAAAGAGAATACACTTCAGTAAATGCCGAAAGTTCTTTTTCGAGTTCAGCTAAACGTTCTTTACGTCTTCCGCAAAGGATAATTTTATAATCGTTTTTTGCCATTATTTGTGCGGTTGCTTTTCCAATTCCGCTTGTAGCTCCAGTAATTAAAACTGTTTTTTTCATTCTAAATTTTGTTTTATTTTTTGCCACAGATTAAAGGATTCTCACAGATTGAAAAATCAATTTAATCCTTTAATCTCTGGCAAATATTTTATCTTTTAGTTATTATTTTTCCAATCTTCTAAATTCAATACCATATTAAGTGCCGTCCAGGTTTCGCCATCAACTTCGCTAAATAGTTTTTTATTCGGATTAATCGTGAAACCTACTTTTTCATAACACTTTATAGCCCCAATATTAAAATCAAAAACATTCAGTTCAATATTTCGTTCTTTCCTGTTTTCCCGAATAAATTTCAGCAATAAAATTACCATTTTTTCGCCAATCCCTTTTCTTCTTTGGTTCTCATCAATAATTAGAATTCTGCCCAATTTTGCCGAATCATCTTTAAAATAAATTTCACAATGTCCGATAGTATTTCCATCAGCAGTATTGACAACTCTAAAAGCAATTCTGTTTTCATCAGAAAGTGTTTTATCGATTTGCTCTTCCGTTAAGGGAAAAGTAAATTCCGGTCCGCCAAATTGCATCAAATCTTTTGCATTTTTGATGGAGTCGATCAATTCAGAATAAAACTTTTTATCAAATTTTTCTAAATACACCATTTTTCATATTTTAAATTTCCGACTTTTTAAGATATAGTCCGACTTTTCCTTAAGATTTGATTAAATACTATGCAAAATTACTGTATTAAGGCACTAAATGAATTTTATTCTGCGTTATTAATTTACTAATTTAAAAAAAAAGAAAGTTATGAAAAAAGTAAATCTTAATTTTAGAATATTTCTCCTCACCGTAGTATTATCCTTGTTTATAACAAGTTGCAGTAACAATGACGATAACGGTAGCGCACAAACTTCGAAAGTAACCGTGCGAATGACGGATGCTCCGGGAGATTATGATGAAGTAAACGTTGAAGTATTAGATGTTAAAATTAAAAGCACTTCAGAAACCGGAGAGGAAGGATGGGTAAGCATTGGAAATATTACACCAGGAATATACAATTTACTTGATTTAACTGGTGGTGTAAATGTTCTTTTAGCAGATAACGAGGTGCCATCGGGTTTTTTAGGCCAAATCAGATTAATTCTTGGAGAACATAATTCAGTAAAAAAAGATGGAGTTACTTATCCTTTAAAAACCCCAAGTGCGCAACAATCAGGTTTAAAATTAAAAGTTAACCAAACCTTGACTGGTGGTGCAACTTATGACTTTTTATTAGATTTTGATGTTGAACATTCTGTTGTTGTGGAGACAGGCGGATCTGGTGGCTTCAATTTGCATCCGGTAATCAGAGTATCTACAAACGCAACATCTGGAATAATTAAAGGAATTGTAACGCCTTTCACTTTTCAATCTGTAGTATCTGTTCAGGTTGGAGACACAACTGTTTCTGCTTATACAAATGAACTAGGAGTATTTCAACTAAACGGTATTCCGGCGGGAACTTATACCGTAACAATTACGCCAGACATAACTTCGGAATTGCCACCTTTAGTGGTTCCTAATGTGGTTGTGGTTAATGGGCAAATCTCAAACATGAACACGCTGATTTTAGAATAAAAAATAATTAAACATAAAAAACAGCTACTCCAAAAATTAGAATAGCTGTTTTTTTATGTTCATTTTAAAAAATTAAGGTACGTCATCGCCCATACTTTCCGTCCAGATCGCAAACCAGTCTTCTTTGTCCATTTCTAACTCGGCTGCTTTCATCAAAGACTGAATTCTGGCAATATTTACCGTTCCTGCGATCGGAATTACACCTGCAGGATGTTTTAAGATCCAGGCCAACAAAAGTGTATCGGAACCAAAACTGTATTTTTGAACCAATTCAGCAAGCAGTTTTTTCAAACGGCGTGTCTTTTTAGTATCTTCTCTAAAAACGGTCCCAAGTGGATTCCATGACAATGGTCGAATTCCGTGCGTCTGCATATAATCTAAGCTTCCATCCGTCATCGCTTCATAATGTGTCGCCGAAAATTGTACCTGATTAAAGCTTACTTCTGTTTTTGAACGAATTAATTCGGTCTGAGAACTAGTAAAATTTGAAAGTCCAAAATCAATAATTTTTCCTTCTGATTTTAGTTTCTCCACCGCTTCAGCAATTTCATCGGCCTGCATTAGCGGACTTGGTCTGTGCAGTAAAAAAACATCAATAAAATCTGTTTTTAGTTTTTTAAGAGATTCCTCAGCAGACCAGATAATATATTCCTTCGAATATTCATAATGTTTGATTTTATTTTCCGGACGTTTTTCAGCAATCATCTGAATTCCGCACTTCGTAATTAACTGTAATTTTTCTCTTGAAATTTTACTTGCGTGGAAAGCTTTTCCAAAATCTGCTTCTGTAGTATAAGATCCGTAAATATCAGCGTGATCAAAAGTGGTAATTTTGTTTTCGATACAGATCTGTATCATATTTTCCATTTCTTTAGTTGTAAGGTTTTTATCCCAAACTCCCCAATTCATAGTGCCCGAAATTATAGGCGATAACGTTGTTTTGCTCATGGTTTTATTGCGTTATTTTTGGTAATAAATATGCTTTTGTAGAGCATAATCATCAAAGTTCTTAAAAATATAAAAATAGATTCACAATTCGTCCTTAAAATTAGTGCATTGGTCGAAGTTTTAACCATTCTTTAACATCTTACTTCTCAAAAAATATTCAATTTGCACTCTCAAAAGCTAGGCATAAAAATCAACGTTTTAAAAAGGTTTTAAAAATATTTATATGGAAGAAAATACAACGACTTTAGACATTAGAGCGATAAATGAAAAAATTGAGAGAGAAAGTGCTTTTATAGACCTTCTTACAATGGAAATGAACAAAGTTATTGTGGGCCAGAAACATATGGTCGAGCGTTTATTAATCGGGCTTCTGGGACAAGGGCATATCTTACTTGAAGGAGTTCCGGGATTAGCCAAAACTTTAGCGATAAATACTTTGTCGCAAGCGGTACAGGGTTCTTTCAGCCGTATCCAGTTTACTCCAGATTTATTACCTGCCGATGTTGTCGGAACGATGATTTACAACATCAAAGCAAATGAATTCTCTATTAAAAAAGGGCCAATTTTTGCCAATTTCGTACTTGCCGATGAGATTAACCGTGCTCCTGCGAAAGTTCAGTCTGCACTTTTGGAGGCGATGCAGGAAAAACAAGTTACTATTGGCGACACGACTTTCAAACTAGATCGTCCGTTTTTAGTACTGGCAACTCAAAACCCGGTGGAGCAAGAAGGAACATACCAGCTTCCGGAAGCACAGGTCGATCGTTTTATGTTGAAAACGGTAATTGATTACCCAAAAATTGATGAAGAACGTTTTGTAATTCGTCAAAACCTAAAAGGAAGTTACGAAAAAGTAAATCCTGTAGTTTCTGTAGAACAAATTTTGCGTGCGCAAGAAGCGGTACGTGAAGTTTATATGGACGAAAAAATCGAAAAATATATCTTAGATATCATCTTTGCTACTCGTTATCCAGAGAAGTACAAACTTGCAGACTTAAAACCTCTTATTAGTTTTGGAGCATCACCACGTGGAAGTATCAATTTAGCCAATGCAGCAAAATGTTACGCTTTCATCAAACGTCGTGGTTATGTAATTCCAGAAGACGTTCGTGCAGTTGTACATGATGTTTTACGTCACAGAGTTGGAATAACGTATGAGGCTGAAGCCGAAAACATTACTTCTGTAGACATTATCAACAAAATCGTAAACGAGATTGAAGTACCTTAAAAAAAGTGCTCAGTGTTCAGATTTTAGTATTCAGTAACAACTGATGCTTTAATTCCCTGAACACTAACAAAAGACAGAAGAGCTTTTAGAATTTGAACTAAACTGAACACTTTCTAACTGATCACTGAACACTAATAAAAAATGGATACAAAAGAGCTTTTAAAAAAAGTACGGAAAATAGAAATCAAAACCAAAAGACTGAGCAATCATATCTTTTCGGGAGAGTACCATTCTTCATTTAAAGGGCGCGGGATGACTTTTAGCGAAGTGCGTCAATACCAATATGGCGATGATATTCGTAACATCGACTGGAATGTAACCGCACGCTATAACGAAGCCCACGTAAAAGTTTTTGAAGAAGAACGAGAATTGACCATGATGTTAATGGTTGATATTTCGGGCTCTGAAGGTTTTGGTTCAAAAAGTCAATTCAAAAAAGACATCGTCACCGAAATTGCGGCAACGATGGCTTTTTCGGCTACACAAAACAATGACAAAATCGGATTAATATTATTTTCTGATAATGTCGAATTGTATATTCCACCCAAAAAAGGCCGTTCGCACGTTTTGAGAATCATTCGTGAATTGATCGAATTTGAACCAAAAAGCCATAAAACGGATATTTCGCAAGCGTTGAAGTTTTTATCAGGAACGCAAAAAAAGAAAGCGATCGTTTTTGTAATTTCTGACTTCATGTCTGAAAATTACGAACAGACCTTAAAAATTGCTTCTAAAAAACATGATATTACTGGTGTACGAGTATATGACATCCGCGAAGAAAAAATCCCGAATTTAGGAATGGTTCATATGCTTGATGCTGAAACGGGAAAAATTCAATTGGTCGATACAGGATCTAAATCAGTCCGTATGAATTATGAAAAACATTATCAGGAAAGAGTCAATTATTTCAAAGATATTTTCAGTAAATCAGGAGCTGGTGTTGTAAACACAAGAGTCGACGAAAATTACGTGACAAAATTACTCGGTTATTTCAAGTCCCGTTAATTTGAAAATTCGACGATTATCACGTTTCAAAAAAATAAATTTTCAAAAATAAGCATTCGTTTTAGACTAAAATCTGAATCAAAAATCAAATGAAATTAAAATTTTACATATTTCTATTTTTGCTTACTTCAGCTGTTTTTGCGCAACAAAAACAAGTTGAAACAAGTATTGATACTACAAAAAATAAAATTGGAGCCGAATTTAAGTTAACGCTTAAAACGGTTGTAAGCTCAAAATCGAAAGTTGTTTTTCCGAAGTTAAAAAACATTGGTCCTTTAGAAGTAATTCAATCCTATCCAATTGATACCGTTAAGAAAAACGACACTTACGAATTAATAAAAAAATACGGCTTAACCCAATTTGATTCAGGAAAATATACCATTCCGGGTATCAAAATTTTAATTGATAAAAAACCTTATTTATCAGATTCTATTCGCGTTGAAGTAGCCAATGTAAAAGTGGATACTTTACAACAAAAAATGTACGACATCAAAGATATTTCCAGTGCTGAAAGTAATAACGATTGGTGGATTTATGTTTTGATTGTAATTGTAATTCTTGCAATAGGTGCTTTTGTATATTGGTATGTTAAAAAACATCAGAAGAAAAAAATCGAAGAAGAAGTTTATAAAACGCCAATCGAAAAAGCGACGAGTTTATTGAATAACCTGGAATCAAAAGAATTAGTTCAAAAAGGCGAAATCAAAGAATACTATAGTGAACTGACGGATATTGCCCGTAACTATATTGAAGAAGCGATTCATATTCCGGCAATGGAAAGCACTACTTCTGAATTGATTCAGGCGATAAGATTGGCTTCTACCAAAAAGAAAATGACTTTGACTCCTGAAACCGTTGAGAATTTAGAACGCGTTTTACGTCAGGCGGATTTAGTAAAATTTGCAAAATCTAAACCTTTAGATTTTGAAATTACGGATGACAGAAATAAAATTCAGAAAGTAATTTTAACGCTTGATAATGCAATCCCGACTGAAGTTCCGGCTGAGGAAGAAGATCAATTATTGAACGAAGCGCAAAGACAAAAGCAAATTCAGCTTCAATTGCGTAAAAAACGCAACAAACGAATTACTCTTGCCGTGGCAACAGTTGTATTCTTATTAACTGCGACAACAACCTTTTTCGTTATAACAAAAGGCTTCGCTTATGTAAAGGATAATGTTATTGGTCATCCTTCAAAAGAATTATTAGAAGGTGAATGGGTAAAAAGTGCTTACGGAAATCCAGCTGTTCAAATTGAAACTCCAAAAGTTTTAAAACGAATGGACACCCAAAAAGTATTACCTAAAGAAGCGATGGCTTTGATCAAAGAAATGCAGCTTTTCGCCTACGGAAGTATGATTGACAATTTCTATGTTACCGTTTCAACCAGTAAATTTAAAAATCCTTTTGAACTTGATTTAGCAAAAACTTTAGAGGGTACTTTAAAAATTATTGAAGCCCAGGGAGGGCAAAATATTATTGTAAAACAAGAAGATTTCCAGACTAATTCAGGTATTCAGGGTCTAAAAGGATATGGAACAATGACAGTTTTAAATCCTGCCAGCAAGACAAGTACAAAAGCATATTATGAAATTTTGCTTTTTAAACAAGATCAGGGATTACAGCAAATTATGATTTTACATCAGGAAGGCGACAAATATGCAAATGACATTACAACCCGAATTTTAAATTCTGTTGAACTTCAAAAAGCGAGCAATTAATGGAAAAGATAACTTTTTTAAATCCAGAATTTTTTTGGTTGTTTCTTTTAATTCCAATTGCAATCGCTTGGTTTTTCTGGAAACGAAATCAGCAATCGCCTACTTTAAAAATGAGTTCAACTCAGGGTTTTAAAAACAGCGAATCCTTATTAACAAAATTAAAACCTTGTTTATACGTATTCAGAATTATTGCGCTAAGTTCTCTGATTATTGCATTGGCAAGGCCGAGAACAGTAGATATCAGCAATCAGACTAAAACAACCAAAGGAATTGATATTGTAATGGCAATTGACGTTTCAGGAAGTATGCTGGCTAAAGATTTAAAGCCAAACCGTATGGAGGCCTTAAAAAGAGTGGCCGGAGAATTTGTTGAGGAAAGACCAAATGACAGAATTGGATTGGTTTTATATGCTTCTGAAGCTTATACCAAAACTCCAGTCACAAGCGATAAAGCAATCATTTTAGAAGCGATAAAAGAAATTAAATACGATAATCTTTTAGTAGACGGAACAGGAATAGGAATGGGATTGGCAACAGCAGTAAACAGACTTAAAGACAGCAAAGCTAAAAGCCGTGTCATTATTTTAATGACAGACGGTGTTAATAATGCCGGTTTTATTGAGCCTGAAACGGCTGCCGATATTGCAAAACAATACGGTATAAAAGTATATACGATTGGAGTTGGAACCAACGGAATGGCACCATCTCCGTACGCATACGCACCAAACGGAGGTTTTTTATTCAAAATGCAAAAGGTTGAAATTGACGAAAAATTAATGAAAAGTATTGCCCGTAAAACAGACGGGACCTATTTTAGAGCAACAAGCAACGAACGTTTGGCACAAATTTACAGCGCGATCAATAAATTAGAAACAACAGAAATTCAGGAATTAAAATTCTATGATTACGACGAAAAATACAGAGGTTTTGTTTTACTGGCAGCCTTTTTATTGTTGTTAGAAGTTGGTTTAAGAAATACAGTTTACAGAAGCTTTATTTAATTTTTTCAAAATTAAAAAATTCCAATTTTTGAAATTCCAAATAACAAATTGGAATTTGGAATTTGAAAAGTTTTAAATAAAAAGAAGAATTGGAATTTGGAATTTGTCCCGATAGCTATCGGAATTGGAATTTAAAAATTATATGGAATTAGACGAAAAAAAATATTTATACCTTTTATTCTTACTGCCAATTGTGGTGTGTATTTTCCTTTTCAATATGTATTGGAAAAGAAAAAAACAACGTGAATTTGGTGATTTGGAAATGGTTAAAAAACTGAGCCCTGAACGTTCTGTTTTTAAACCTGTATTAAAATTATCCATACTACTTTTAGCACTTGCGTGTTTGATTATCGGATTAGTAAATCCGAAGATTGGAACTAAAATGGAAACCGTAAAACGTGAAGGTATTGATATTGTTTTTGCAGTCGACGTTTCTAAAAGTATGCTGGCCGAAGATGTGGCACCAAGTCGTTTAGAAAAAAGTAAACAATTGGTTTCGCAGATTATCAATAATTTAGGAAGTGACCGAATCGGAATTGTTGCCTATGCGGGAAGTGCTTTCCCGGTTTTGCCAATTACAACCGATTATAGCGTAGCTAAAATGTTCCTGCAAAGTATGAGCCCGGATATGGTTTCATCTCAGGGAACTTCTTTGGATGAAGCTATTCGATTATCCTCTACTTATTTTGATGAAAAAAGCAAAACAAGCAAGTTATTGATTTTGATTTCTGACGGAGAAGATCATTCTGAAGGTGCTTCTGCAGCAGCGGAAGAAGCCAACAAATTGGGAATGAAAATTATTACAATTGGTATCGGAACAGAAAAAGGCGGTACTATTCCGTTAAAAGAAAATGGAATCGTAAAAAGCTTCCAGAGAGATCAAAACGGAGAAGTTGTTATTACAAAACTAAATCAGGACGGACTGAAAGCAATCGCAAAAGCAACAAAAGGCGGCTATGTATATGGAGGAAGTACCAAAGAGGTTTTAGATTACGTAAAAAATGCATTAAATAACATTCAGAAAACAGAATTCGAAGCAACTCAAATGGCCGATTTCCAATCGCAATTTCAATGGTTTTTAGGCTTTGCGTTCTTATTGTTGTTTGTCGATATTTTCCTTCTGGAAAGAAAAACAAACTGGATAAAAGAATTGAATTTATTTAACGAAAAGAAATAATTGTTTTGGAATTTATTTCGGAACAAAAAATTAAAAAAATTAGAATGAAAAATTTACTTCTTTATATTTTACTAACGTTTTCTTTAGCTGTTTCGGCTCAGGAAAAAGACAAGACATTGCCTGATGCCAATGAAGAATATAAGCAGAATAAATTTGTTGATGCTGAGGCAAATTATAGAATTTCGAAGTCAAAATTCCCAAAAAAAGCCGCAGCTTCTTATAATTTAGGAAATACCATTTACAAACAAAACCAGGTTTCTGAGGCAAAATTTGCTTATGGAAGCGCGATTAAAAACGCAAAAACAAGACCTGAAAAACATAAGGCATTTCATAATTTAGGAAATGTTTTCATGAAAGAGAAAGATTATACGCAAGCTGTTGAAGCTTACAAACAAGCTTTGCGCAATGATCCTACTGATGATGAAACGCGTTATAATTATGCTTTGGCCAAACAAAAATTAAAAGAAAATCCTCCGAAAAACGATAAAAACAAGGATAAGAATAAAGACAAAGACAAGGATAAAAACAAAGATAAGGACAAGGACAAAGACAAAAATAAGGATAAAGATAAAGACAAAAAAGACGACAAAGGCGACAAAGACAAGGATAAGAAAGATGGTAAAAATGATCCGAAGAAAGATGATAAATCAGACAACAAAGGAGAACCAAAACCACAGCCTGGCGGAATTTCAAAAGAACGTGTTCAGAATTTATTAGATGCCGTTAACAACGAAGAAAAGAAAATTCAGGACAAAGTAAATGCTCAAAAAGTAAAAGGAAGTCCGAAGAAAACAGAAAAAGACTGGTAATTTTTTGGGTTAATCGTTTATTCGTTTAACTGTTTATTCGAATAGACAATAAAACTTTAAAAAAACCGATTAAACAAATAACAATTAAACAGTTAAACAAAAACTGAAAACAATTTAATGAAAAGATATTTAATTCTATTACTATTCACTTTTCAAGGGCTTATGGCTCAAGTTCAATTTGAAGCCAGAGTAAGCAAAAACTCGCTTGGTATAAACGAGAGACTTCGTATTGACTTCATCATGAATGTTGACGGGGATAACTTCGAACAGCCTTCATTTGACGGATTTAGAATTGTAGCAGGACCAAGTCAGCAGATAAGTCAATCCTGGGTTAACGGACGAAGCTCTTTTCAAAAAATATATTCTTATATATTACAACCTGCACAAAAAGGAACTTTAACTATTAAACAGGCTGCAATTGAGTTTAATGGTCAGAAATACAAAACGACCCCTCAAAAAATCGTTGTAACCAATGCTGTTGCCGAAGAAAGAGATCCAAACGATCCTAGACCACAAGGCGGCGCCGGAAGTGAAACATTGAATTTGGTTGCTGAAATTTCAAAAACAAATCCATATTTGAATGAACCAATCACTGTGGTTTATAAATTATACTTCAACAACATTAATGTTACCGGTTTTAAAGAACTAGGAAAACCAAAATACAATGATTTCTGGAATCAGAATATAGAAATCAAACAGTTAGCTATTGAAGAAGGAAGTTACAGAGGACAAAGATGCTATTTTGTAGTTTTGAAAAAGACCATTTTATATCCGCAAAAATCAGGAAAACTCACAATTGAACCTCTTTCACTTGATATTGGGGTGCAATTACCCACAAATCGTCGTGACATGTTTGGTCAAATGATTCTTTCTGAGGATAATAAAGTCGTTTCAGCAGGAGCGAAAACCATCAATGTGAGACCACTTCCTGAAGGTAGTAAGCCTGAAGGTTTCACAGGAGCTGTTGGTAAATTCAATTTTACGGTTACTCCTTCCAAAACTACTTTAAAAAATGGCGAAAGTCTTGATTTGGTTGTAAGTGCTGCAGGAAGCGGAAACATGAAATTGTTTACACTTCCGAAACCAGTTGTTCCAAATGCATTAGAAATGTACGATCCTGTTCATGACGAAAAAGTGACCACTTCATTGGCTGGAATGTCAGGAAAAATTTCTGACAAGTATACTATCATTCCGCAATACAAAGGAAAGTACATTATAAAACCAATGCAGTTTTCATATTTTGATTTGAGTTCCGGATCATATAAAACCATTACTTCTCAGGAAATTTCAGTTGACGTTTTAGACGGACCAATGCAGGCAGAAGCAAACGCAACAGCAAGTGCAGCGAAAAATGCGATTACTAAAACAGAACAATTCAGATACATCAAACCAAAAACTACTTTAGTATCAATGACTAAAAATGATTTTTATGGTTCAAATTTATATTACGGATTGTTATTAGCACCTTTCCTTATTTTACCAATTATTGTTTTGGTTAAAAAGAAGAAAGAAGCAATTGACAGCGATGTTTTCGGAAACCGAATTAAAATGAACAATAAGCTGGCTAAGAAATATTTGTCTGAAGCTAAAAAACAGCTTAACAATAAAGAGCCATTTTATATTGCTTTGGAGAAAGCAATGCATAATTTCCTGAAAGCGAAACTGCATATCGAAACTTCAGAAATGAGCAAAGACAATATTCGTGAATTATTATTGTCCAGAAATGCAAACCCTGAAACGGTTCAGAGTTTCATTAATTTGACAGAGAACTGTGAATTTGCGCGTTATGCTCCGGCTTCAAGTGCTTCGATTCAGCAAGATTTTGATAAGGCTGTTTTGATTATCTCTGAATTAGAAAAACAGATCATTTAATTTTTTAACCGCTAAGTTAATTTTACCACAAAGTGCGCTAAGAAAAGTGATTTGGATTGTGTTGATTTTAAGTTCACAAAGTTTGAGAGTTCTCTAAAAAACTTTCCTTTAAATAAAATAAGAATGAAAAATATAGTATATCTCTTTTTATTAATTACTCAGGTTTTCTTTGCTCAAAGCAGCTTTGAAAAAGGGAATCTTTTGTATCAGGATAACAAGTTTGAGCAAGCCGCGCAGGAATATGAAAATGTTCTTAAAGAAAATAAAGAACACTCGGCTGAATTATATTTTAATTTGGCGAATTGCTATTACAAACTAAATAAGGTGGCTCCCTCGATTTATAATTATGAAAAAGCATTGGTTTTAAAACCACACGATGAACAGACTTTAAACAACTTAAAATTCGCCAAAAAACTAACTATTGACGAGATTAAAGAAGTTCCGAAAGTAGGTTTTGCAAAATTGATCCAAAACTTTACAGGAATTTTCGATTACAATACCTGGGCTAAAATTGCTGTAGGGATTGCTTTTCTTTTCTTATTGAGTTTTATTGGGTATTATTTTTCGCAGCTTACGCTTTCAAAAAGATTATATTTTATTGGAATGTTTGTATTGCTGGTTGGTGTACTGCTAAGTGTTGCAGCAGCAATGTCAGAGAAAGATCATTATGACAACGATCGTCCGGCAATTGTTTTTTCAGAAGTTAGCGAAGTTAGAAGCGAACCACAAAAAGCAGGATCGGCTATTTTTGTATTGCATGAAGGTGCGAAAGTTTATGTAACGGAAACACTTCAAAACTGGAAAAAAATAGAATTAACAGACGGAACCGAAGGCTGGATTGATGCTTCGACTATTAAGGAAGTGAAATAAAATTTCTTAAATTACAATATAAAAATCCCAAATTCCAATTATAAAATTGATGTTTGGGATTTTTTATTTTACTCTTTATTGCATATTTAAACCATGTAAGTGATATAAGTAAACTTAATTTTTCATCTATCTACAGCACACATTTACTTATAACTAAGAATAAAAATACAAGCTTCAAATACCTTATTTTACGATTTGTCCTTTAACTTTTCTAGTAAAAAATCACAACTAGATTTTAAGGATTTTATCTCTTGATCTTGCGTTTCACCGTCAATATCCATAAATTTAAAAATTGATCCTTCTTTATTTATAAAGTAAATTTTCCAAAGAGATTTCTCTCCTATCGTGTCCCCATAAACATTTTTAAATAATAAATTTTCATGTTTAAAAAAATTGTCAATTTTTCTCTTTTCATCGTGAGATACTAAAATACTATCCTTATTTTTTTTTAAAAGACCTTCTTCAGAAAAATCACTATACTTAAAAGAAGAATTGCCATATTTAAGACTAAACGTAAAATTCTTTTTAGATTGAAACTCTACTCCTTTTTTACCCTCATAAAAAACAACAAACACCTCGTTTATATTATTATCATCTGTTTTCAATGCAGATTTTAAAAGAACATTTTCTATATTTTCCTTATCATCGGACTTACAGCCTACAAATAAAACAAGAAAAAACATCAAGTTAAAAAGGAATCTGCTTCTCATAAATTTAAATAATAATTACTTCTTTTAAAATTTATAAACCTTCTCAGGCGTCACACAATAATCCAACTTTACATCAGATTCAAAAACATCATCAATTTGATTTACCGCTTCAAAAAACGAAAGTCCAATTTTAATGGTTTCCGGTTTGCATTCGGCTAAAAATTTATCATAAAAACCTTTTCCGTATCCAATGCGATTTCCAAAAACATCAAAAGCCAGAAGTGGCACAAAAACAACTTCAATAGTTTCAGATGGAACTGGTAAGCCATTTATCGGTTCGGGAATATTATATTCGTTTTTTTTGATTTTAGTATTATCAGTCAATAAAAAGTGAAACATCTTCCTTGTTTCAAAATCACTTTTCGACACCACAATTTCTTTATCTTTTCCAGAAAGCAAATGTAGAATATATTCGGTATTGACTTCTTTTTGTTCTTCAATAGGAAGAAAAACATGGTAATAGGTTTTCTCCCAGATCGGCAATTTCAATACTTCATTGGCAATAGCCAGACTTTTTTCTTCGATATCATCTATTGACAATTCTATTCGAAGATTTTTATAGTGTAAGCGTAATTCTTTTTTATTCGTCGCCATCAGGAAGGGTTTTAGAAATATGGTAAATAGCATCGCCTTCATAAACAATTGGCGAATGATTGGCATTGATGATGTAACCATCATGTGGCGCTTTTACTTTTTGCTCGAATTTACCAAACGGATCTGTTATAATCGCCAGAATTGTTCCTTTGGTTACAAATTTTCCAATCAAATTATAATCGTGCAATAAACCAGAACATTTAGCCCGCAACCAAACCGAGTATTTAATGTAAATTGAAGGAAAAAGAGCGTCTTCAACAATTTGTTTTGAATCGAGCATGTTCAGGTAATTCAGCAAACGCTTCACTCCCTTTACACCTTCATTGGCGATAGCATTATTAATATCCAATGATTTTCCCCCTTCAAAAAGCAGCATTTTTACATTTGCTTTTTCAGATGTATTTCTAAAAGAACCCGTAATATTTTTTGAATACAGGGTAAATGGCGCATTAAAAACATCTGCCAAAAGTTTTAATTCCGGATTGTTTTCACTTATCCTGATTTGTGGTGCATTAAATCTGCTTGCGCCTCCGGCATGAAAATCGACTGCATAATCAATAACAGGCAAAATTTCAGCCACAATATGAAACGCAAAACGACTAGCGAGAGAACCTTTTTTACTTCCGGGGAAAACACGATTTAAATCACGGCCATCAGGAAATTCTCTTGATTTATTTACAAAACCATACATATTAATAATCGGAATACAAATGATGGTCCCGCGTGTTGGCCGATTTATTTTTTTACTGATCAGCTGTCGCACAATTTCGACTCCGTTTATTTCGTCACCGTGAATTCCGGCTGAGAACAAAACCACCGGACCATCTATTTTAGAACGACGCACAATAACCGGAATATTCAGTTTTGTGGTCGTGTGTAATCGGGCAATCTCAACGTTTATTGTTCTATTTTCTCCTGGCAAAACCGGTTCGCCAAAAATAATCATGGGCTTGTTATTTTTCATATAGAATTATAAAATCTAAATATAGAAATTATTCTTTTGATTTCGTAAATTTGAATCTAAATCCATGTTAAGCTTTTCCCGAAAAACAGAACGGTTTTTCAGAATGCTTTTCGACCATCTACAGAAACAAAAACAGAATGCATAAACCGTCTTTATTACTTCAAATACAAACCTTGCCGGACAATCCCGGCGTGTATCAATATTATGACAAAGACGAAAAAATATTGTACGTTGGGAAGGCCAAAAATTTAAAAAAAAGGGTTTCCTCCTACTTCAATAAAATTCACGATACGGCAAAAACGAATGTGCTCGTAAAAAAAATAGTGACTATAAAACACATCGTTGTTCCTACGGAAACGGATGCCCTTTTATTAGAAAACAACTTAATCAAAACCTTGCAACCGCGTTATAACGTGTTGCTTCGCGATGATAAAAGTTACCCTTGGCTTTGCATCAAAAAAGAGCCTTTTTCGAGAATATTTTCTACCCGAAGAATGATTAAAGACGGCTCTGAATATTTTGGGCCGTATACTAATTTCAAAACTGTGCACACGATTTTGGAGTTAATCAAAGAATTGTATCCTCTACGTACCTGCAATTATGATTTAAGTGAATCAAATATAACTTCCGGTAAATTTAAAGTTTGCCTGGAATATCATATTGGCAATTGTAAAGGACCTTGTGAGGGAATAGAATCATTAGAAGATTATCAGCGACAAGTTGATGCGATTCGCGAAATTTTGAAAGGGAATTTTAAAGAAAGTATGAAGGACTTCAAGCGTTTAATGAATCAATATGCACAGGATTTACGTTTTGAAGAAGCCCAGAAAATTAAAGAAAAAATAGAAGTTCTCGAGAATTATCAATCAAGATCTACGATTGTTAATCCGAAAATCACCAATGTCGATGTCTTTTCGATTGTATCTGATGAAAGTGCAGCTTATGTCAATTTTCTGCAAATTTCACACGGATCGATTATTCGTTCGCATACTTTAGAAATTAAGAAAAAGCTGGACGAAAGCGATGAAGAATTATTGGAATTAGCTATCATTGAACTTCGCGAACGCTTTCATTTATTATCAAAAGAAGTCATTGTTCCGTTTGAAGTTGATTTAGGGGAAAAAATTAAAACAACCGTTCCACAACTTGGAGATAAAAAACAGATTTTAGATTTATCTATTAGAAATGCTAAATTCTATAGAATTGAACAACTAAAACAATTACAGATTGTAGATCCGGATCGCCACGTTAATCGTATTATGGCGCAAATGCAAAAAGATTTACGTTTGCCGGTTGAGCCGCGACATATAGAATGTTTTGACAACTCGAATATTCAGGGAACAAATCCAGTTGCAGCTTGTGTTGTTTTTAAAGATGGAAAACCAAGCAAAAAAGATTATCGGCATTTTAATGTAAAAACAGTTGAAGGCCCAGACGATTTTGCGTCGATGACGGAAATTGTATACCGCCGTTACAAAAGATTATTGGACGAAAAAGAGCCTTTGCCCCAATTAATTATTATTGATGGAGGAAAAGGACAATTATCAGCAGCT
Source organism: Flavobacterium sp. KH_001 (assembly GCF_057840745.1). Taxonomy (NCBI): domain Bacteria; kingdom Pseudomonadati; phylum Bacteroidota; class Flavobacteriia; order Flavobacteriales; family Flavobacteriaceae; genus Flavobacterium; species Flavobacterium sp. KH_001. The sequence continues at coordinate 808,131 of NZ_CM174520.1, forward strand.
TTAAAAAGTATTGATGATTTAGGATTACGTGGGAAAATTGCCATTATCGGAATTGCAAAACGTCTGGAAGAACTTTTTTATCCTGGAGATTCTATTCCGTTGTATCTGGATAAAAAATCAGAAACGTTAAAAGTAATTCAGCAATTACGTAATGAAGCGCACCGTTTCGGAATCACATTTCACCGTGACAAACGAAGCAAAGCTGCACTTAATTCATCTGTAGAAAGCATTCCGGGAATTGGAGAAAAAACCATGCTGACTTTAATACAACATTTCAAAAGTGTTAAAAGATTAAAATTAGCTTCAGAAAAAGAAATATCTGACGTTATAGGAGTATCAAAAGCCAAAAAAATTGTCGACTTTTACAAAACCAACTAGTATATTTTTATGCGCCAAATTCAGCTTTCCATTTCAAATACCCGGTCGAAAGGATTTTCTTCTGTCCCGACAATTATCGGAAGCTTTTGGAGCATAATAGTTTTTCTTACTTTATTATTCAATTCTCAAAACTCCTTCTCGCAAGTACAAAAACAAGACAGCGTTAAACGTCCAAAAATAGGTTTAGTATTAAGTGGCGGTGGCGCAAAAGGTTTTGCACATATTGGCGTTTTAAAAGTTCTGGAAGAAGCCGGAATAAAAATTGACTACATTGGCGGAACCAGTATGGGAGCTGTAATTGGTGGACTTTACGCCTCTGGCTATAATGGCTCCCAAATCGATTCCATCTTTAAGCAAACTAATTTTGACGAATTAATAAACGATTATATTCCACGATCTTCTAAAAACTTTTATGGCAAAAAAAATGATGAATTATATGCCATAGTTTTGCCTTTTAGTAATTTCAGAGTTGGAATTCCGGAGGCACTTTCAAAAGGAATGTACAATTATAATTTATTGAGCAGTCTGACCAGAAATGTTCGTCATGTGCGTGACTTCAATAAACTCCCAACTCCGTTTTTATGTATTGCAACCAATATCGAAACCGGTGAAGAGGTTTTGCTAAACAAAGGAAATCTGGTTCAGGCTATGATGGCAAGTTCAGCCTTTCCATCTTTATTTACTCCAGTCGAAATTGACGGCAATTTATTAGTCGACGGTGGTGTTGTCAATAACTACCCCATTAAGGAAGTCCGAAATCTTGGTGCCGATATTATAATTGGTGTTGATGTTCAGGACGATTTGTTAAAAAGAAAAAATCTTAAAAACGCTACCCGAATTTTAGTTCAGATTACCAATCTCCAGTCGATTGATAAAATGAAAAGTAAAATAAAAGATACTGATGTATATGTAAAACCAGACATTCGTGACTTTGGTGTAATTTCATTTGACAGAGGAGAAGAAATCATCAGAAAAGGAGAAGAGGCCACTTTTGCGGTTTACGAAAAAATTAAATCATTAGTTACTGAAGAAAATTTTTATAAAAAACCAAAATTAAAAGTCGAAACTGACACCATTGAAATCAAAAAAATTAATAGCGACCAATTAGACAACTACACTAAAGAATACATCAATGGTAAACTTCGTTTTAAACCAGGAAGTACTATAACCTATGATGACCTGAAAACCGGAATCAATAATTTAAATGCAACCCAAAACTTTAGCACTATCTCCTATTGTTTACAACCAAATGGAGAAAAAGACGATTTAGATCTTGTGCTGAAAGAAAACCCAACCCAAACCTATTTAAAACTGGGATTGCATTATGACGGACTTTATAAAAGTGCTATTCTATTGAATCTTACACATAAAAAAACATTCCTGAAAAATGACGTTACTTCGTTAGATATCATTTTAGGAGATAATTTTAGATATGACTTAAACTATTATGTCGAAAATGGTTTTAACATCAGCTTTGGATTTCGTTCAAGACTAAACCAATTTAACAGAAATGTAACCAGCAATCTGGGAAATTTTGCTTCTCCAAGTCCTGATATCAATTTAATAAATGTTGATTTTATGGATGTTAGCAATCAGGCCTATTTTCAAACCATTTTTGTACAAAAGTTTTTGATGGGTGGTGGTTTAGAATACAAATATTTAAAAATAAATTCGCCAACCTTGTCCAATACAGATAATGTTATCGATAAAAGCAGTTATTTTAGTGCTTTTGGTTACTTAAAATATGATTCATTTGACAAGAAAAGCTTTCCGCGCTCCGGATTGTTCTTTTCAACAGATGTACAGACGTATTTAGGATCTTCAGATTACACCAAAACTTTTAAACCTTATTCTATGGCAAAAGCTGAAGTTGCCATAGCTAATACTTTATTTAGAAGAGCAACTTTTAAATTTGAAGCTGATGCAGGTTTAACTTTTGGAAACGACAGTGTTCCATTTTTCGATTATATCCTAGGTGGATACGGTTATAATAAAATAAATAACTTCAATTATTTCTACGGATATGATTTCCTGAGTATTTCCGGAAACAGTTTCATCAAAGCAGGAATTACTTTTGATTATGAAATTTTCAAAAAGAATCATGTCAACTTTGCTGCTAATTACGCCAATCTGGGTGATGACATTTTTTCTACTGTTGATTGGGTGTCGATGCCTAAATATTCGGGCTATGCAGTAGGTTATGGATTAGAGACTATTATTGGTCCAATTGAAATTAAACAATCATGGTCTCCTGAATTGTCTAAAAGTTTTACCTGGTTTAGTATTGGATTTATGTTTTAATCCTGACTTTGATTTTTAACCGCAAAGTTCGCAATGATTTTTATCTGATAGTAATCTTCAGAAAATACAGAGTTCGCAAAGCTTAATCAATAAGGCTTTGCGAACTTTCTATTTTTATAAAAGTCTAATAGTAAAAAAATTGCGCACTTTGCGGTTAATTTTTTTCTGCTCAGGTTATCAAATCTTTTTGACTGGTCGCAACTTTTGCAAACTGTTCCTTTTTTTGCTTTAATTGAGAAAAAATTGAATTATTCTATAACTATATCGTTGTAATGTCGAAAATTTTAGATTAATTTGCGCTCTTAAATGATATGATTTATAATTTAAATCAATAAAAATTACGACATTTGTTATAATGAAAACAAAATGGACAGGTTTATTAGAATATCTTCAATTCCTCATCAAGAGAAATCCTGAGTGAAGCTATCGAATTGAGATAATTAGTCAGCACAAAGTTGGGCTGGTTTTCTGTTCACACAATTCACCTTTTTCGAATTATCTAATTTACAAATTATCTAATTGAAAAGCCATGCCATTATATCATAAACTTGGAGATTTCCCTCAAAAAAGACACACCCAATTCGAAAAGCCAAACGGAGGTTTTTACTACGAACAATTGTTTGGTACCGAAGGTTTTCACGGACATTCGTCGTTGTCTTATCATGTTCACAGACCAACACAGGTCAAAGAAATTTTAAACTCTTATTCGGTTGAACCAAAAATTGCAATCGGAAAAAACATAAAATCATTACTTTTTAAAGGTTTTGAATTAAAACCGGAGAATGACTTTTTAGACAGCCGCAAAGCCATGTTAGTCAATAAAGACTGTATTATAGGACTAGCAGCGCCTAAAGAATCACTTCGAAATTATTTCTACAAAAATGCCGACGCCGATGAAATGCTTTTCATCCATAAAGGAAAAGGAAAATTAAGAACCATGCTAGGAAATATTCCTTTTGAATATGGCGATTATCTTATTATCCCTAGAGGCATTATTTACCAAATAGAATTTGAGACGGAAGAAAACCGACTATTTTACGTTGAATCTTATTCTCCTTTTTATACTCCAAAACGTTATAAAAACCAATCGGGGCAACATTTAGAACACTCGCCATTTTGCGAACGTGATTTTATTTTGCCAAATGAGTTGGAAACACATGACGAAAAAGGTGATTTTTTAATTAAAATCAAAAAAGAAGGCATGATTCACGAAGTAGTTTACGCCACACATCCTTTTGACGTTGTGGGTTGGGACGGATACAATTTTCCATATGGATTCTCAATTCATAATTTTGAACCTATAACGGGACGTGTTCACCAACCGCCTCCGGTACATCAAACTTTCGAAACGGCCACTTTTGTCGTTTGTTCTTTCTGCCCGAGACTTTACGATTATCATCCGAAAGCAATTCCGGCGCCATACAATCACAGCAATATAGATTCTGACGAAGTACTCTATTATGTTGATGGCGATTTTATGAGCCGTAATAATATCGAGCAAGGTCATATCACTTTACACCCAAAAGGAATTCCGCATGGTCCCGCACCAGGCGCAATGGAACGCAGCATTGGTCATAAAGAAACCCAGGAATTAGCTGTTATGGTTGATACTTTCAGACCATTGATGGTTACGGAAGAAGCTATGGGATTGGATGATGGACAATACTATAAATCCTGGACGGAGTAAATTCATCGAGTCGATCTAACCGCAAAGTTCGCAAGGATTTTACGCAAAGATCGCTATGATACACTTTGCGAACCTAGCGTAAAATCCTTGCGAACTTTGCGGTTAAAAAAACAATCTTAAAAAACATTTCGGAAATCAAATAAACGATTAACCGATTAAACAAATAAACATTATGTCAAAAGAAGTAAAATCAGTAGAATACGGATTAGAAAAAATCTTTGAAGGAGCACAAGATTTCCTTCCATTATTAGGAACAGATTATGTAGAATTCTACGTAGGAAATGCAAAACAGTCTGCCCATTATTACAAAACTGCTTTCGGATACCAATCATTAGCTTACGCCGGATTAGAAACCGGAGTTAAAGACAAAGCCTCTTATGTTTTGAAACAAGACAAAATCAGAATTGTTTTGACAACTCCTTTAACACAAGATTCTCCTATTCACGCACATCTTCAAAAACATGGCGACGGCGTAAAAGTAGCCGCTCTTTGGGTTGAAGATGCAAGAAGTGCTTACGAAGAAACTATGAAACGAGGTGCCCGTTCTTTCATGGAACCAACTGTTGAATCAGATGAATTTGGAGAAGTAGTTCGTTCCGGAATTTATACTTATGGAGAAACGGTTCACATTTTTGTAGAGAGAAAAAACTACAACGGCGTTTTCTTACCAGGTTATAAAGAATGGAAATCAGATTACAACCCAGAACCAACCGGATTGAAATACATTGACCATATGGTTGGAAATGTGGGATGGAACGAAATGAATACCTGGGTAAAATTCTACGAAGACGTTATGGGATTCGTAAATTTCTTGTCATTTGATGACAAACAAATTAATACTGAATATTCAGCTTTGATGAGTAAAGTAATGTCTAATGGAAACGGAAGAATTAAATTCCCAATCAATGAACCAGCTGAAGGAAAGAAAAAATCTCAGATTGAAGAATATTTAGATTTTTATGGCGGACCTGGAATTCAGCATATCGCCATTGCGACAGATGATATTATCAAAACGGTTTCGCAACTTAAAGCAAGAGGTGTTGATTTTTTATCTGCTCCACCACATACTTATTACCAGGCGATCCCTGAAAGATTAGGTGTTCATATGGACATGATGAAAGAAGATTTAAACGAAATTGAGAAACTAGCCATCATGGTTGATGCCGATGAAGATGGTTACTTATTACAGATATTTACTAAGCCAGTTCAGGACAGGCCAACACTATTTTTTGAAATTATTCAACGAATGGGAGCAAAAGGCTTCGGTGCAGGGAACTTTAAAGCCCTTTTTGAGTCGATTGAGAGAGAGCAAGAATTGAGAGGAACATTGTAAAAGCGCAAAATTTTTACATTAAACAGGATAATTCTCTGTAAAACGATGCTTTTTATGCAAATATTATGTTAAACTTGCCTTTTGCTATTTCTTTTTTGAACTTTCCGCATATCTTTGCACTCGCAAATCAGGAAGGGGTGGTTTCCTTCCGAATTGATATAAATTTCATAATTTATAGTTTTTTGGTTAGTTAATAGCATAAAAACTCAGTCATTCCTTGACTGAGTTTTTTTGTTTTGGTACATTTGGAATAGAATTTGCATTTAATTATCTTTATAATGAAATGTAAATATTGTACTATGAAAAAGCTAGTTCTCATCATATTAATTCTCACTACTCTTGCTTTTGACACTCAAAAAGAAGATGCATTTGGCACGGGAGAATTCTTCAAATTCAGGATCCATTACGGAATTGTCAATGCTGGTTATGCCACACTCGAAATTAAAGACGCTATAATAAATAATAAAAAAGTGCATCATGCGGTGGGTAAAGGTTACACAACCGGAATGTCAAAATTCTTTTTTAAAGTAGAAGATTTATACGAAAGCTATTTTGACAAAGAAACCGGAAGTCCTTATAGATATATCCGAAAAATAGACGAAGGCGGCTATACTAAAAATCAGGAAGGTATTTTTAATCAGGCAGAGAATCGTGTATTAGTAAAAGACTATAAACGAAAGTCAGAAAAAACGATCATTACAACAGATAATGTGCAGGATATCGTTTCTTCTTTTTATTTTTTACGAAATCACCCCAATATAGACAAACTTAAATCGGGTGAATCTATTACGATTGACATGTTTTTTGATGATGAAATCACAAAATTTAAGTTAAAATATATAGGTCGTCAGGATATTACAACTAAATTTGGCACCGTTTCTACAATGGTATTTAAACCAATGGTACAAACAGGAAGAGTTTTTAAAGAAAAAGAAAGCTTAACACTCTGGATAACAGATGACGACAACAAAGTTCCGATTAGAATTAAAGCGGATCTTGCGGTAGGGTCGCTTAAAGCAGATCTCGACGAATATAAAGGATTAAAAAATCCATTTAAAGCAAAAAAATAATGAACCTTACTGATCATTCAGAATCAATCTTAAACGAAATTGACCTTAAATTTCAAGCTATAAATCAAAAAACTGATGTGCAGCTTGAAGGCTTACTTTGGTCAAAACCAATTACCTACTGGGACTATATTCAAACTGACGCGCTTTTAAGTTTACAAACACAACGCACGACACTTCCTGATGAAATGGTTTTCATTATGTATCATCAGGTAAATGAATTAATTTTCAAGATGATTTTATGGGAAATTGATCAGATTGCCAATACCGAAAATATTCAGGTTGCTTTTTTCAGCGAAAGATTATCAAGAATCACAAGATATTTTGACATGCTTACTAATTCATTCAGTATCATGGAAAACGGAATGGAAGTCGATCAATATATGAAATTCAGAAATACACTTACGCCAGCAAGTGGTTTTCAAAGTGCACAATATAGATTGATTGAATTTGCATCGACTGATGTAATCAATTTAACAGATCGCAGATACAAGCCAAATTTTGACGAAAACACTGATTTAGAAACTAGTTTTGAGCACCTTTATTGGCAAGCTGCCGGTAAAGATTATCAAACAGGTGAAAAATCATACCTGCTTCAGGAATTTGAAAACAAATATAAAGTTACCTTTTTAAGACAAATGTCTACTTTTAAGACTAAAAATATTTGGCAAAAATTCACTCAATTACCAGAAACAGATCAGCAAAATGAAGAACTAATAAATGCAATGCGTCATTATGATAAAACAGTGAATATTACTTGGGTTATGCAGCATTTGAACACGGCAAGAAAATACATTTTAGAAAGCGGAAAAGGTAACGGAGAAGCAACCGGTGGAAGTGACTGGCAAAAATATATGCATCCAAAATACCAAAGACGCATCTTTTTTCCTAAATTGTGGACCGAAGAAGAATTGTCCAATTGGGGAAATGAAGAAACCATTTAATTTTCCACAAAAAATAAAAGTTTGAAAAAAGCATTCGTAATTATAATCGTTTTATTCTCAATATTTTCATGCAATAAAACTGATGAGAAAGTTGAAACTAAAATCACTAAACCAAAAACTAAAAAAGTAGAATTTGGTTTTAATTACGCCGACTTTAATGTTGTTAATGATACAATATCAAAAGGAGATTCCTTTGGATCCATCATCCAAAATCAAAATATTGGTGACAAACAAGTATTTAATATTGTCGAACAGGTAAAAGATTCTTTTAATGTTAGGACGATTCGTTACAACAAACCTTATACACTCCTTCGCGCTAAAAATAAAACCAATAAATTACAAGTCTTTATTTATCAACCGGATGCACTAACCTATTATGTTGTTGACTTAAGGGATAGTATTGCAAAAGCGTATAAAAAAATAAAACCTGTTACTTTTAAACGTAAAATAATTGGTGGTGTTTTAAAAAGTTCATTATCTGAAACTTTAGGAAATGCAAGTGTAGAAACAGCTTTAGCCAGCAGAATCACCAAAGTATTTTCATGGTCAATTGACTTCTTCAAACTAAAAAAAGGAGATCGTTACGGTTTAATTTTCACCGAACGCTTTATCAACGGAAAAACTTATGATGGTGTTGAAGATCTTGAAGCTGCCTTTTTTGAATATAAAGGAAAAATCGTTTATGCTTTTCCTTTTGAAAAAGACACACTTTCAGGAAAAGTTGAATACTATGATGATCAGGGTAAAACTTTGAAAAACTTCTTCCTAAAAACACCAATTAAATTTAGTCGAATCACCTCACGATTTACAGCAAACAGATTCCACCCGGTACAACATACCTGGAAAGCACACAAAGGAACCGATTATGCTGCTCCAACCGGAACACCTATTTCGACAACCGCTGCCGGAGTTGTAGAAGCAACCGGATACACAGCTGGAAATGGAAACTTCGTAAAAGTAAAACACAACGGAACCTACTCTACTCAATATTTGCACATGTCACGAATTTTAGTTCGTCGCGGGCAACGTGTAACACAAGGACAGACCATTGGACTAGTTGGAAGCACCGGTCTTGCAACCGGCCCACACGTTTGTTATAGATTCTGGAAAAACGGAATTCAGGTTGATGCGCTTCGACTGAACTTACCAACCGGAGAATCTTTGACTGGAAATGACAAAAACCGTTTCATGAAACAAATGGAACCACTAAAAAGAGAATTGGATAGTATTGGTAATTTGTAAATATCTGAAATCGAAAGTCTAATGAAAAATGCACGTCTTAAAGCAATTTACAATGAAACTTTTTCGGGTTTAAAACTATTTTACAGAGATACTGATTTACCTGACAATTTAATTTCTAATTATAAAGTAGGCCAAATAATTCAGGAAAAGGGTTTTACTGATATGTCATCATTGGGCGGCGGCCTTTCCGGAAATATCAGGTATTTAATTGCAAGTGCCCATCCAAAAGATTTATCGAAATTCAACCCTGATTCTGCAAAAATTGGTCATTTTCTATTAGATACTATTGCTTATTTTAAAGTATTGGATATTCAGAAAATAGAAAACAAAACGCAGGTTTTCCTTTTAAACATTCCTGACAATTCGATTTCACTTTTTAAAAATTCATCTTCAAACCTGGAAGAAGAAATTATAGAAAAAGCACGAAAAAAATTTAAGGATAAAATTCATTCGGCATTAGTTACAGCACTACAAACTGAAGAATGGAAAGAAAGAACAAAATCTCCTCTTGGAATGAATGATGCTGGTGAATTGTTTTTTGACGATTCGAAAATCAAAATTGAGTTATCAAAAAGAATCGAAATTAATACCGAGAAAAAAACCATTGAAGTTAACAAAAGACCGTGGTGGAAGATTTGGTAATGAAAATTTCATCTTAATTAATCGGATCACTTAATGAAACGAACCTTATTACTACTTTCATCGATATTAGCAATCGGATGTTCCAACCAACATGCTTTTGTTTTAAATGACTCAGATAAAAATAAATACTTTGTATTAGAATCAATCAACCATGCAATTGAGAAAGACCAAATTGGCAAATCGCCTTTTATTGTAATAGACGGAAATCCTTTTAATTACAATAAAAAACAAGATACAATTTTACTACCCCTTAAAAAATCCGACATATTAAGCTTAGACTTCTTAAACAAAAACAGCAGTCGCATAATATATAATGATAAAGAAAATGATGGTGCTATAATCATAACTACAAAAATTCAAAAGCGATAATCCTATAAAACGTTTTCGTAACTAATTGTTATATAATTGTGAAGCTTAAAGCTTTTAAAAGTTATTTCAGTATTTTTGTGTTTTAGAAACCACATATAACCACTTTCTCAAATTAAATACAAAAATGGCTTTAAACACAACAAACCCAACCGGGACTGAAGCGTGGAAAAATCTGCAAAACCACTATAATGCAATTCACGAAACTACTATACAAGAATTGTTTCAACAAGATAATGCCCGAGTTGAAAAATTCAATTTACAATGGAATGACTTTTTAGTAGATTATTCTAAAAATAATATTAGTCAGGAAACCATTTCACTTTTATTAGAATTAGCAAATTCAATTGGATTAAAAGAGGCAATTGCTCAATATTTTGGTGGAGAAATCATCAACCAAACAGAAAACAGAGCGGTTTTACATACTGCATTACGTGCTCCGGAATCAGCAACAATTAAAGTTGATGGTGAGAATGTAATTCCAGAAGTTTATGAAGTAAAAAACAAAATCAAAAACTTTACAAATGAAGTAATTTCTGGTCAAAGAAAAGGCTTCACCGGAAAGGCTTTTACTGATATTGTTAATATCGGAATTGGAGGTTCAGATCTTGGTCCGGTTATGGCGGTTGAAGCTTTACAATTTTACAAAAACCACCTGAATTTACATTTTGTTTCGAATGTGGATGGTGATCACGTAAATGAAGTAATCAAAAAATTAAATCCGGAGACCACTTTATTTTTAATTGTTTCTAAAACTTTTACCACTCAGGAAACATTATCAAATTCTGAAACTATCAAAGAATGGTTTTTGAAATCGGCTTCTCAGGAAGATATTGCAAAACACTTTGTAGCTGTTTCTACTAATATTCAAAAAGTAACCGAATTCGGAATTAATCCAGACAACGTTTTCCCTATGTGGGATTGGGTTGGCGGAAGATTCTCTTTATGGAGCGCTGTTGGTTTAAGTATTGCTTTGGCTGTTGGTTTTGATAATTATAATGATTTATTGAATGGTGCTAACGAAATGGACGAACATTTCAAATCGGCAGAATTTGATGAAAACATTCCGGTAATCTTAGCATTATTAAGTGTTTGGTATAATAATTTCTTTGGAGCTGAAAGTGAAGCTTTAATTCCTTACACTCAATATTTACAAAAATTAGCTCCGTATTTGCAACAGGCAACAATGGAAAGTAACGGAAAAAGTGTTGGCCGTGACGGAAAACCGGTAAACTATCAAACCGGAACGATTATCTGGGGAGAGCCGGGAACAAATTCGCAACATGCTTTCTTCCAATTAATTCACCAAGGAACAAAATTAATTCCGACTGATTTTATTGGATTCGTAAAACCTTTATACGGAAACGAAGATCACCACGATAAATTAATGTCAAACTTTTTTGCTCAGACAGAAGCTTTATTAAACGGAAAAACTCCGGCACAAGTTCAGGCTGAATTTGACAAACAAGGACTTTCTCCAGAAAAAGCATCATACTTATTGCCTTTTAAAGTTTTCACAGGAAACAAACCAACCAATACCATTTTGATTCAAAAATTAACACCTAAATCTTTAGGTTCACTAATCGCATTATACGAACACAAAATTTTTGTTCAGGGTGTTATCTGGAACATTTTTAGTTTTGATCAATGGGGAGTTGAATTAGGAAAACAATTGGCTAATTCTATTTTAGACGAAATAAATTCAAAAACCGTAAAAAGTCATGATAGTTCGACATCATTTTTGTTGAACCACTTTTTAAAGAACAAATAGTATATTCTTAAGAGTTTTCATAACAAACTGAAACGCCTTGATTTAACTAAAATTAAGGCGTTTTTTCGTATAAATAAGCCACTTTTAAACCTTAAATCATTGATTATTGCAAGTTTAGACCTACAGCACTGTTCGAATAATTATGATTTTAACAAAAAACAAGCGCTTAAATTCAAAAAAACATTATTTTAATTAACAAAAAAAGAAAAAATCATTTTAATGCGCAACACAATAGATAAAACTGACTTTTCTTAACATTTTGATAACACTATCTGAGTTATTTGTTATAATTTTGCCAAAAACAATAAACTAAATAACAAATGAAGACAATGAAAAATTGGTTACTTACTGGACTGTTGTTCATGATAGTTTCGACCGCATTTTCTCAGGGAAAAATTACTGGTACAATTACCGACGGTACAGGTTCTTTGCCGGGAGCTAACGTAGTGATTAAAGGTTCTACAACAGCTACTTCTACAGATTTTGACGGTAAATTCACACTTAGCACAACAAGTAGTACAGGAGAAATCGTTATTTCTTTTTTAGGTTATCAAAACCAAACTGTAAGATTTTCAGTATCTAATGGAGCTACTACTAATTTAGGCACAATCGTTTTAGCTTCTAATTCAAACGAACTAAGCGAAATTGTAGTAAAAAGTACTACAGTAGATATTGCAAAAGACAGAAAAACACCTGTTGCAGTTTCTACAATTAAAGCTTCAGAAATTCAGGAAAAACTTGGAAACCAAGAGCTTCCAGAAATCTTAAAAAGCACACCTTCAGTTTATGTTAGTAAATCAGGTGGTGGTTACGGAGATTCAAGAATCACTATTCGTGGATTTAGCCAAAATAATATTGCCGTAATGGTTAATGGTATGCCGGTTAACGACATGGAAAACGGATCTGTTTACTGGAGTAACTGGTCTGGTTTATCAGATGTTACGTCTGCAATTCAGGTACAAAGAGGTTTAGGGTCTTCAAAATTAGCAATTGCTTCTGTTGGAGGAACTATGAACTACATTACTAAAGCATCAGATTTGAAACAAGGTGGTACAGTAGGTACTTCTTTTGGTAATGATAATTTCTTCAAATCAAACGTTGCTTACAACACAGGAAAATTAGACAACGGATTATCTGCATCTGTATTGTATAGCCACACTCAGGGTGATGGTTATGTAGACGCGACAAAATTTAACGGGGACAACTACTATATTGGTCTTGGTTACGCTACAAAAAACAACAAGCACGATTTTCAGCTTACTATAACAGGTGCTCCACAATGGCACGATCAGAGATCAACTTTTATCACGATCGCACAGTATCAAAAATACGGAACAGAATCTGATCCAAATATCAAATATAACTCTGACTGGGGATATAAAAATGGACAGGAATTTAATATGGTAAGAAATTACTATCACAAGCCAGTTATTTCGTTAAACTATGATTTCCAGATTAACGAAACTTCAAAATTATCTACCGTAGCTTACGTTTCTTTCGGACGTGGAGGAGGATCTAGAGGAGCGGGTGGTGCTGCGGCAAATAACTACGCTAGTAACGCATTTAGAACAGCAGACGGCTTAGTTGATTATGATAAAATCGTTGCCTGGAATACAGGGCAACAAGTTATTAGAGGAGCCAACAATGTAGATTATACTCGTGCAACAAATGGTACAAGCGGGCAGTTTCAAAACAGCGTTGATACAGGTAGAAGCAGTGCAGGAGTTTATAACAATACATCAGGTATTTCTCAAATTTCATCAGTTAACTCACACAACTGGTATGGAGCAATTGTTAACTTCAACAAAAAATTCACTGATAACTTAACTTGGGATATTGGTGTTGATGTTAGAGGTTATAAAGGAATTCACTATCAAAATTTAAATAATCTTTTAGGAGCAGATTCTTATATTGATAATCTTGATAAAAATAATCCTAATAGAGTTTTAACAGAAACTTACTCAACTTATCCAGCTTGGAACGTTTTCAAAAGCACAGATGATGAACAAAAGATCAACTTCTATAATGATGGAGATGTTAGATGGTACGGAGGTTTTACTCAATTAGAATATTCTAACGATAACTTAACTGTATTTGTACAAGGTGCACTTTCTCAACAAGGATTCAAAAGAGTTGATTATTTCAAATATTTAGCTTCAGATCCATTATCAAGCACTGATTACGAAAACATTCTTGGTGGTAACGTAAAAGGTGGAGCTAACTACAACATTAATGAAAACCATAATGTTTACTTTAATACAGGTTATTACTCAAAACAACCATTCTTTAACGCTGTTTACCCAAACAACGCTTCTTTAGTAAATGGTAACTTAACTAATGAGAAAATCTTTGGCTTAGAAGCTGGTTACGGTTTCCGTTCTAGAATCTTCACTGCTAACGTAAACGTTTACCGTACATCTTGGAAAGACAGATACCAAAGATCTAATGATAATGACCCAACAAACCCGGGAGGTTATTATGATTTCGCTGGAATTACAGAAATCCACTCAGGTTTAGAGTTTGACGGAAGAGCAAGAGTTACAGACAAACTTAACATCACTGGAATGTTCTCTATTGGAGACTGGAAATATGAAGGAACTAGTACAAGTAACCGTTACGATTCAGGTAACAATAATATTGGTGGAGGAACAACCACTATTCTTTTCCTTGATGGCGTAAAAGTAGGTGATGCTGCACAATTAACTGCTGCTTTAGGAGCAACATACGAAATATTACCTCGTTTTACTGTAGATGCAAATTATAACTATACTGAAAAATTATATGCTGCAATTTCTCCAGGAAGCTTTACAAAGGAAGATAACAGAGGATCATTAGAATTACCTGCTTTTGGTTTAGTTGATGCTGGTTTATCATACAAATGGTTAGTTGGAAAAACTAAAAGCAATTCAGTTGGTTTCAGATTAAACGTAAACAACGTATTTGATTATACTTACATTTCAGAAGCGAAAACAAACATATTCGCAGCTGACGTGCCAACTGTATCAACATACAAAGGTATCGCTACTACTAATCAGGTATACTTCGGATTTGGTAGAACTTGGAACTTTGGACTACGTTACGATTTCTAATATTTAGAATCTAAATAAATATCATAAACGGCATCGACTTTTAAGTTTGATGCCGTTTTTTTATAGCCTTTTTTGTTATATTTGTTTTGAACAAAAAAAATGTTTTATGTATTATTTTCTACAAAAATTCCATTCCGGATGGGCTTATCTGGCATTATTACTTTTATTAATTGCCGTTGTAAATGCCATTTTAGGATTAACTTCTAAAAAAGAGTTTACCGCAAAAGACCGCAAAATCGCCTTGTTTGCCTTAATCGGAACACACACTCAATTGTTGATTGGTTTAATTCTTTATTTTGTATCTCCGCTTGGAAAAGCAGCTTTTGGAGAAATGTCTAATGCTGAACTTCGATTAACATCATTAGAGCACCCTTTAATCAACATCATAGCTATCATCCTAATTACTATTGGATGGTCTAAACATAAAAAAATACTTAATAGCGAAGCAAAATTTAAAACATTTGCTATTTTTTACGGATTAGGATTATTACTTATATTGAGTAGAATCCCTTGGAACCTTTGGTTCTAAAAAACCAATTAAAGCCCTAAAAAGAGGGCTTTTTTTATCTCGGCATATTATTTGTACAAACTCCCCAAGTCTGAAAAAGAATAACCCATGAGAATTAAAAAAAACATTTTACTCAGCGTATTTTCTATAACTTTTTTAAGTTGCGCTACTTACGTTATGAGTCAACAAGTCAGGTCAACAGAGCCTAAAATTACGCAGGACACTATTAAAACCAACAAAACAGGCCAAATCGCTTTACCTACCGATTCTGTTTTTACAGACAATGGTTTAAAATTAAAACCATACAAAAAAAATGCACATGCTTCCTATTATGCCGATAAATTTACAGGCAGAAAAACTGCAGACGGAAGCAGATTTGACAACAATAAATACACCGCTGCGCACAAAAAACTTCCATTTGGAACCAGAATAAAAGTAACAAATGAAGCCAATGGAAAATTTGTAATCGTTAAAATTACTGATAGAGGCCCGTTTGTTAAAACTCGCGAATTAGACCTTTCAAAAAGAGCTTTTATGGACATTACCCGAAGCAAAGGTGCCGGCGCAATGAAAGTCACTATTGAGACTATAGTAGAATAAAAAAATCCCGCTAAGGCGGGATTTCTTTTTTATACGAACTTTCTAATACTCATTACGATTCCGGTGTGAATTCCTTCGTGATAATTATTAAAATCTAAAGCTCCATTTATATTCTTAAGAGTGTAACCCATACTTGTAGTATATTCTGTGTAGGTTTGAAAAATACCATCAGCAAAATCTTTCTGAACCTGCTCTAAAGTTGTAGAAAGTAAAGTCCTGATTTCATCTACTTCTACTTGCGAAACATCGCCTTCCGGTTTGGTCCCTTTTCTGTATTTGTTTATAAAATCTTCTGAAACCTTCATTGGCAAACCTGATAACTTATAGACTAAAACTTGTTGTGTCGATACGCAATGTGCAATATTCCAAATCAAATTATTACTAAATCCTGTCGGGATTTTGTTTAACTGTTCTAATGAATGATTGTCTAAAATTTTCAAAAGAATTTCTCTAATGGTTTTTTGTACTTCAAAAACTGAATTCATAGTTATAATTTTTTTCTAAAATTAGGCATTTTTCAGTTTCAAATGAATTTTCTTTGTAGTCACTAAATTTAAAAATCATGAATAAAATATATTACTTAGCTTCTTGCGACACCTGTAGAAAAATTATAAAAGGTTTACCGGCGAATCACAATCTGGAATTTCATGACATCAGACAAAATCCGATTACCGAAGCGGAATTGGAAGAAATGCACAAACTTGCTGGCAGTTATGAAGCGTTATTCAGTAAAAAAGCGCAATTGTATAAGTCTATGGATTTAAAAAACAAATCATTAACGGAAGCTGATTTTAAAAAATACATTCTGGAACATTATACTTTCCTGAGTCGTCCGGTTTTTATTATTGACGGTAAAATTTATATTGGCAACAGCCAGCCAGTTACTTTACAAGCTATGAAAGCTTTGGAAAAATAATACCTGACAGTTCTTAAAGAAACGGTACGCGCGTTAGGGATTACTTCACTCCACTTTTATTTTATTTTAGTGTTCAGTGAACTTCGTTTGCAGCGGAAATCCTTTTTTTGAGCTTTTTCTGCTCAAAAAAAGATTGGAGCGGATAGCCCGGCCCAGAGGGAACGCCCAAAAAACTAAAATTATGGCTTTAAAATACTAGAAACTCTCACTGTGAATTTTTTAGTATCTTTGCGCCTTTATACTCAATTATATGATACAATCTATGACAGGGTTTGGCAAATCTTCTTTGCAATTGCCTACAAAAAAAATTACGGTCGAAGTAAAATCCTTAAATAGTAAAGGTTTAGATTTAAACGTAAGAATGCCGTCGCTGTACCGCGAAATGGAATTAGGTTTAAGAACTCAAATCTCTACAAAACTTGAACGAGGAAAAATTGATTTCGGAATTTACATTGAAAGTACTTCTGAACAAACTTCGACAAAAGTAAATGTTCCTGTTGTAAAAAATTATATTGCACAACTTAGAGAAGTTTACCCTGATGCCGATGAAACGGAGCTAATGAAAATGGCCGTTCGTATGCCTGATACCCTAAAAACAGAGCGCGAAGAAATCGATGAAAACGATTGGGATCAGATTCAGGTTATCATTGAGGAAGCTTTACAAAACATCTTAACTTTTAGAAAAGACGAAGGTGAATCGCTTGAAAAAGAATTTAATCTTAGAATTGGAAATATCCGTCAATATATGAACGACGCTTTGGCACTTGATCCGGAACGCGTTCAGGCTATAAAAGATCGTTTGCAGACTGCTATTTCTGAATTGAAAGTGAATGTGGATGAAAATCGTTTCGAACAGGAATTGATTTATTATTTAGAGAAACTGGATATTACAGAAGAAAAAGTACGTTTGACGAATCACTTAGACTATTTCTTAGAAACCATTAAAGGAACCGAAGCTAATGGCCGTAAACTAGGTTTTATTACTCAGGAAATGGGTCGTGAAATTAATACGATGGGTTCAAAATCAAATCATGCTCAAATGCAGAAATTGGTTGTGATGATGAAAGATGAATTGGAGAAGATTAAAGAGCAGGTTTTAAACGTACTTTAAAAAGCTGTAAGCTTTAAGCATTAGGCTTTAAGCAAAAAAAATACAAAGTAATAAAGCTTAAAGCATACTGCCTAAAGCCTAAAGCATACCATAATGAACAAAGGAAAATTAATTGTTTTCTCAGCACCTTCGGGATCAGGAAAAACAACTATCGTAAGACATTTACTTGGGAAAGAAGATTTAAACTTAGAATTTTCGATCTCGGCGGCTTCACGCGACCCACGCGGAGAAGAAGAACACGGAAAAGATTATTATTTTATTTCGTTGGAACAATTCAAAAAACACATTAAAGCCGAAGATTTCCTGGAATGGGAAGAAGTTTATCGCGATAACTTTTACGGTACTTTAAAAGCGGAAATTGAAAGAATCTGGGCTTTAGGAAAAAATGTGATTTTTGATATTGATGTTGCCGGTGGATTGCGTATCAAGCATAAATTCCCGGAACAAACTTTAGCTGTTTTTGTTAAACCACCAAGTGTTGATGAATTAAAGCGCCGCTTAAAACAACGTTCTACCGAAAGTGATGACAAAATCAATATGCGAATCGCAAAAGCTTCAGTAGAATTGGCTACTGCTCCACAATTTGACACAATTATCAAAAACTACGATTTAGATACTGCCAAAGAAGAAGCGTATCAATTGGTAAAAGACTTTGTAAACAAATAAGTTATTACACAGAGCTGCACAAAGTAAAACGCAGAGATACACAAAATTTTTATAAATTACTTTGCGAATCTCTGTCAAATCTTCGTGAATCTGTGAAACAAGACAACTATGAAAGTAGGCCTTTATTTCGGAACGTATAATCCCATTCATGTTGGTCATTTGATTATTGCCAATCACATGGCTGAGTTCGCCGATTTAGATCAGGTTTGGATGGTGGTTACACCTCATAATCCGTTAAAAAAGAAAGCGACTTTATTAGACGATCATCAAAGACTCGAAATGGTCTTTCTGGCAACAGAAGATTATCCGAAAATAAAACCCTCAGATATCGAGTTTAAATTACCTCAGCCAAACTATACGGTGAATACTTTGGTTCATTTGCAGGAGAAATATCCAAATAATGAATTTTCACTGATTATGGGAGAAGATAATTTGAAAACGCTTCACAAGTGGAAAAACTACGAAGTGATTTTAGATCATTATGAAATCTACGTTTATCCACGAATTTCTGAAGAACCGGAAAATGTCGAATTAAAATCGCATCCAAAAGTTCATATTATTGATGCACCAGTTGTGGAGATCTCTTCAACTTTTATTCGAAACAATATTAAGAAAGGGAAAAATATTCAACCGCTTTTACCTCCAAAGGTTTGGGAATATATTGATCACAATAATTTTTATAAGAAATAAAAAAAGCCTGAATTTTAAGAATTCAGGCTTTTTTCATTTTTATTACAACGCTTTAACTACAACATTAACTTTTTTGATAATCGCTCTGCTAAATCTTTAATATCACTAGTTCTGACCAAACTTTGGACCCATTTACTTGGAATATTTTCCATCCTATAATAAATACCGGCCAATCCACCAGTAATTGCACCGGTTGTATCTGTATCTTCACCCAAATTAACTGCTTTTAAAACAGCTTCTTCATAAGAATTAGAATTTAAAAAGCACCAAAAACTTGCTTGTAAACTATCAAGAACATATCCTGAAGAATGAATATTCTCTTCATGATAAGCTGAAACATCATTCTTTAAAATTCTATCAAACAATTGAATTTCAAACGGATTAAACTTTTTATCTTCCATAAAATTTGATAAAATAATTTGCATATCCCTAAAAGCTACAATTTTCTCTTTTCCTTTTAAAATTTCCAAACAATAAACCACATAAATAAAACAGGAAAATACAGAGCGAAAATGAGCATGTGTAATGGAAGAAACTGCTTTTACCTTTTGATAGACTTTCTCGATATCTTGTTCATTATTTAGATGAAAAACTAAAGGTAAAATTCGCATTAATGACCCATTTCCATTATCACCTTCTTCAAAACCCCCACATAATTCGGGCAAATGTCCTTTTCCTATATTATGAATTGCTTTTCTTGTCGCAATTCCAATATCAAAAACTTTTCCGTGAGGAGTCCATAATCCTGTACTGTACCACTTTACAAAGTTTGACGCTATTTTAGATAAGTCAAAATCTCCACATAAAACCTCTGCCAAACAAAAAGCCAAAGAACTGTCGTCACTCCAAGTTCCCAAAGGTTGAGAATGAGTTCCAAAACCAATCATTTCAGAAACTGGATTTTGTTTTAAATAACTTCTGGACTCAAATTCTACAGGAACGCCCAATGCGTCTCCAATTGCTAAACCAAATAAACCAGATTCAATTTTATTTCTCATTTTATGTATTTCAATCTATTCCAAACCTTCCATAATAGTACAATCTCTACATCCTATTTCCAAAAAACAATTTTAATTCTTTAGAAATAGTATCAAAAAACGAGCTTAAATTATTGTTCTTAGCACTCAACAAATACACATACTCCTCCGGAACGTGAAAACTATTCCACAACAGTTGCAATTTATTTTCTTTGATATATTTTCGTGAATTACAATTCCAGGTGATGGCAATTCCGGAATTTCTGGATAACATTTCCAACATCTCAGATTCTGATGGAATGATATAATTGGGCACTATTGCAGGTCTCTTTTTATTGAATGCGTGTAACCAGAATAATTTCACATGTGGAATTCGCGCGTCGTGACTGTACCATTTTTGATCGTTAAGCCACTGCTCTATTTCTGCAGCATTATCTGATTTTAATTTTTGGCGAAAATCGGTTATATCTAAATTTGATGAACCAACTACAACCAGCTTAATCTTTCCGATGATTTCATAAATTGTATCAAACGTATCAAACCTTTTCGTTACGATCGCAAAATCGAGTTTTTTAGCATCGACAAGCGAAAAAAGAACATCATCTTCAGCAAAAGTAAAATCAATTAAATCAAACTTCGAGATTAGGGTGCTCGCAAAACAATTAAACAAATCTTTGGACACGCCAATCGAAATTAATCGTTTAGAATCTTCTGCTTTAGCCCTAAAACCGCTTTCAACATTTTCTAATCTGTCGAGTGCATCAATAATTAAATTATTGAGTAACTTAGCGTATTCGGTTGCTTCAACCCCTTTTGACTTCCGATTGAATAATTTATAACCTACATGCGCTTCTAGCATTGATATCTGCTGACTTACTGCGGGTTGACTAATAAACAACTCTTTTGCAGCGACTGAAAAATTACCATTTTTATAAACCGACTTAAAGGTTCTGTACCATTCCAGATTTACCATGATATAAATATATTTATTACAAACATAGTTTATTTTATTTTTACTAATATCACTTAAGCCGTAAATTTGATGAAAATTTAAAACTATGAAAAAAATAGCATTACTCGCAATTATAGCATTCACCGCCAGTAGCATAACAGCTACGGCTCAAAAATCAAATAAAAAAGGTATGAAAAAAGTATTATTTGTTGTTACCAGTAACGATAAACTGGGTAACACTGGAGAAAAAACCGGATTTTGGTCAGAAGAATTTGCTGCACCTTATTATGAACTATTAGACCAGGGAGTCGAAATTACGATTGCTTCTCCACTTGGGGGCCAACCGCCAATTGACCCAAAAAGTGCTGATCCGGCATCAGCAACAGAAGACACAAAACGTTTTGATGCTGATCAAGTTTTACAAGAAAAATTAAAACATACCTTAAAACTTTCGACTGTAAATCAAAAAGATTATGATGCGGTTTTTTATCCTGGAGGTCATGGACCACTTTGGGATTTAGTGGAAGATCAAAACTCAATTGATTTAATCGAATCATTTTACACGCATAACAAACCTGTTGCATTTGTTTGCCACGCTCCAGCCGTTTTGAAAAACGTAAAAGTAAAGGGTGAATACTTAGTTAAAGGTAAAAAAGTTACGGGTTTCACCAATGAAGAAGAGGAAGCTGTTGGTTTAACCAAAGTAGTTCCGTTTTTGCTAGAAGATGCTCTTTCATCAAACGGAGGTAAATTCTCAAAAGGACCAAACTGGCAGCCTTATGCTGTTGAAGACGGACTTTTAATTACAGGACAAAATCCGGCATCATCAAAATTAGTAGCTGGTAAATTATTGCAAAAATTGGGTAAATAAGGGACTAAGGTTCTAAGTTACTAAGATGCTAAGATTTTCCTGCTGGTAACTTAAAAACTAACCTCTTATTCACTAACTAATAAAAATTTAAAATAAAAAAAGGCTCTAAGGTTCTGAGATACTAAGTTGCTAAGGCAAAAAAACTTAGAACCTCAGAACCTTAGCACCTCAGAACCTTAAAAATAAAAAAATGATAAACTTCGAATTATACAATCCTACGAATTTAATCTTCGGAAAAGGACAAATTGAAAAACTTTCCACTTTAGTTCCACAAGGAGCCAAAATCTTATTGGCTTATGGCGGCGGAAGTATTTTTAAAAATGGCGTTCACGAGCAGGTAATCAACAATCTAAAAGGTTTTGATATTGTGGAATTTGGTGGAATAGAACCAAATCCGCATTTTGAAACTTTGATGAAAGCTGTTGAAGTAATCAGAGCCGAGAAAATAGACTTTATCCTGGCAGTTGGAGGCGGATCTGTAATTGACGGTGTAAAATTTATTTCGGCAGCCGTTAATTTCGACGGAAATCCGATTGATATTTTACAAAAAAGAATTTTAATTAAAGAAAATGCCGTGCCTTTTGGAACCGTTTTGACTTTACCGGCTACAGGAAGCGAAATGAATTCTGGTTCTGTGGTTACTATTGCAGCAACGCAGGAAAAACTAGCTTTTGGTGGTAGTGCCTTGTTTCCAAAATTTTCTATTTGCGACCCAACCGTTATTGTTTCTTTACCAAAAAGACAATTGCAAAATGGAGTTGTCGACGCGTACACACACGTAATGGAGCAATATTTAACGTATCCGCATGAAGGCTTTTTACAGGACAGAATTGCTGAGGGAATTTTACAAACGCTAATTGAAGTTGGTCCTAAAGTTGTTGAGAACCCGGCCGATTATGCTTTGGCTTCAAACTTTATGTGGAGTTGTACAATGGCCTTAAACGGATTAATTCAGAAAGGCGTACCACAAGATTGGGCAACACATATGATTGGACACGAATTAACTGCTTTATACGGAATTGATCACGCTAGAACTTTAGCGATTATTGGCCCAAGTTTATACAAAGTGATGTTTGATACCAAAAAAGGAAAATTAGCGCAATACGGAAGAAGAATCTTCAACTTAACAGGTTCTGATGATGAAGTTGCTAAAGAAGCGATCAATAAAACCGTAGAATTCTTCCATACAATGGGAATGGACACTAAACTTTCGCAATACACAAACGATTATCAGGAAACAGCTGATTTTATTGTAAAACGTTTTGATGAAAGAAACTGGAAAGGGTTAGGCGAGAATCAATTGGTGACTTTGGACAAAGTGAAGTCTATTGTTGAGATGAGCTATTAATAAATAAAATTCCAAAATTTTGAAATTCCAAATTCCAATACTTAGAATATGTTATTGGGATTTGGAATTATTTTTTGAAATTGGAATTTCAGAAAATTGGAATTTGAGTTTAACAAAAAAGGCGTTCTTAAAATATTTAGGAACGCCTTTTTAAAATACTAAAACAAAACTAACTAACTCATTTTTTGCTAAACTCATTAAATTCTAATTTATAACTACTTAGAACGTAATGATATCAACTTTATTGTATTAATGATGAAAATATTTTTAATATTTTTTTTAATCAGCTGAAAACCCTCGCAATTAAAGGTCAATTACAAATTTCTTAAATGAGATTTTGTGTTATTACTACTTTATTAAGTACTTTTGCTTCAAATTATTAAAATAATGAGCGAAAATTTAAAATTTGCAGTAATTGGAGGAGGTAGTTGGGCAACAGCAATTGCAAAAATGCTTTGCGTAAATCTTTCCGAAATTGCATGGTATATGCGTAATGACGCTGCAATAGAGCACATTCAAAAATACAAACACAATCCTAACTATTTAAGTTCGGTAGAATTTGATACCAAAAAGCTTAAATTAACCAACAATATCAACGAAGCAATCGAATACGCAGATTATGTAATTTTTGCTATTCCTTCTGCTTTTTTAGATGCGGAATTGAAAAACATGACCGTTTCTTTATCTGATAAAATTATTTTCTCTGCGATTAAAGGAATTGTTCCTGAAACGAGTTTAATTGTTGGCGAGCATTTTCACATTCAATACGATATTCCATATTACAATATTGGAGTTATAACTGGTCCTTGTCATGCTGAAGAAGTAGCTTTAGAAAGACTTTCTTATTTGACAATTGCCTGCGGAGATCCTGAAAAAGCTTCTATCGTAGCAAAATCACTTTCCGGAAATTATATCAAAGCTAAAATTTCAGACGATATTATTGGTACTGAATATGCCGCAATGCTTAAAAACATTTATGCAATTGCAGCCGGAATTGCCCATGGTTTAGGTTATGGTGATAATTTCCAATCGGTTATGATGAGTAACGGAATCCGTGAGATGAAGAAATTCATCAGAAAGGTTCATAAAATGAAACGTAATATCAATGATTCCGCCTATTTGGGCGATTTATTGGTTACTGGATATTCTGTCTTCTCGAGAAACAGAATGTTCGGAAATATGATCGGAAAAGGCTACACGGTAAAAAGTGCCATGATGGAAATGAGCATGGTTGCAGAAGGTTATTACGCTACCAAAAGTGCTTATAAGCTAAATCAGGGTTACGGTGCTAAAACGCCTATTATTGATGCTGTTTATGCTGTTTTATATGAAGGAAAGGATGCTAAGACTGTGTTTAAGAAATTGACGGAATCTTTGGATTAAGAAAAAAGAATATAGAGAATAGAACATAGAATATAGACTTCTAATTACTAAGAATAAAAAAGAGTCAAGACGAATATAATAATTTTGTCTTGACTCTTTTGTTTTAGGTAGAATCTAAAGTCTATATCTATACTGTATTTTCTATGCTATATTCTCTATGCTCTATATTCTATGTTCTATTCTCTATTTTCTATGTTCTATTCTCTATTTTCTTACTTCACCATCACCCCTTCAACAAACAAAATCGGCACTTCTTCCGTATCGTTCTCGTTAATTAGGTTTGATTTGAAGATAAATTTCTTGTCGTACAAAGTGTTTCCGATGAAGAAAGTCACCATGAATTCGTTATTTAAAACCAAAAGGCTTTTTTCTATCATTTCTATTTTAACTACAGAAACAGCTGGAACCTCAACAAAGGCATGACGTAAAACAGAAGTTTTTTTCATTTCGCCATCAATTGTTCCAAATGCTTTTGAAACAACCATAACGCTGTCTAAATTAAAGTCACTATCGTTTACCAGATAAGCGTACCACACTTTTTCCATAAAATCGTCACTCCATTCCTGAACAGCGGCAAGGAATACGTTTTCTACTTCTGGGATTGTTATGTCTTTTTTCATATTAGTCAAAAGTTTAAAAGTCAAAAGTCATAAAGTCGAAAGTCTAAAGCCATTATGTTGAGACTTTATACTTTCGACTTTATGACCTTACGACTTAAATTATATATTTGCTTTAAATTGCTCTAAGAAACGAACGTCATTTTCGTAAAACATACGGATATCACCAATTTGATACAATAACATCGCGATACGCTCCACTCCCATTCCGAAAGCAAAACCATTGAATTCATCAGGATTGATGTCACAATTTTTAAGAACATTTGGATCAACCATTCCGCAACCACCAATTTCTAACCATCCAGTTCCTTTTGTGATACGGTAATCGGTTTCTGTTTTTAGACCCCAATAAATATCAATTTCGGCACTTGGCTCTGTAAATGGAAAGTATGACGGACGTAAACGAATCTTGGATTTTCCGAACATTTCTTTAGTAAAATAAAGTAATGTTTGTTTCAAATCGGCAAAAGAAACATCTTTGTCAATGTACAAACCTTCAACCTGATGGAAAATACAGTGTGAACGTGAAGAAATAGCTTCGTTACGAAATACACGCCCAGGAGAAATAGTACGAATAGGCGGTTTGTTATTTTCCATATAACGTACCTGAACAGATGATGTATGCGTACGCAACAACACATCAGGATTTGTCTGGATGAAAAAAGTATCCTGCATATCACGAGCCGGATGATATTCCGGTAAGTTTAAGGCAGTAAAGTTATGCCAGTCATCTTCGATTTCAGGACCTTCAGAAACGTTGAAACCAATATTGGCAAAAATATCTATAATTTGATTTTTTACAATAGAAATAGGATGACGCGAACCAATAATTACAGGCTCGGCAGATCTGGTTAAATCACCAAATATACCTTTTGTCTCCTGTTTGCTTTCCAGCTCTTCCTGAATAACTCTTACTTTTTCTTCAGCAACGGTTTTTAAGGTATTTATTACCTGTCCAAAATCTTTTTTCTGGTCATTCGGAATATTTTTAAACTCTGTAAAAAGTTCTTTTAATAACCCTTTACTACCTAAATATTTAATTCGGAACTGCTCTAAAGATTCTTTATTTTTATCATTAAAGGCTTTGGCTTCCTCTATATGCTGTTTTATCTTGTCTATCATTTTCCTTCAATAATTGAGAGAGCAAATTTAGTGATTTTAGTTGAAAGTAAACAGTAGCAGTCACAGTTTTCAGTGATTGACAATCTTATAACTGTGACTGCTACTAAAAACTAATCAATAACTTCTCTTTCTAAGAAATAATTCACAATCGCTTCTTTCATCAAAACCGATTGTTCCCCTGCTTTTAAAGGCGGTAACTCTTCTTTTACTCTGTAATGCGGCCATCCGTCTTCATCAAAATATTCGAATTCATAGAATCCGTATGGTTCTAATAAACGGCAAATGGCAATGTGCATTAAGTTTAATTTTTCATCTTTTTTAAATTCACGATGCACTTTTCCGAGTTCCTGAACTCCGATTAAGTAAATAATGGCATCTAAATCTAAGTCTTCACCTTGCGAAAACTGATTGGATAGTATATCGACGAGCTTTTCCCAACGCTCTTTTAATTGTGTATCTCTGGACATTTTTAATTTATGATTTTAGATTGTAGATTTTAGATTGCGTAACGATTTTTCGATTTTTAAATCTAAAATCTACAATCTAAACTCTAAAATTAGAAGTGCAAAGATACGGACTTCAAATCCAATGACCTTAAAAAATAAAACATCAGAAAATAAAAACCTTTGCCCCTTTGCATCTATGAACCTCTGAGCCTCAAAAAACAGATAATTCTTTTATATTTGCGCCTCAATAAAACAAGAGATATATGAGTTTTTTCGATATGATTTTTGGAGCACTTTTGGCTTTTAGTTTGTACAAAGGTTTTAAAAATGGGCTTTTTGTAGAAGTTGCTTCTTTCATTTCATTATTGCTGGGAATTTACATCGCGATTAAATTTTCTTCCTTAATGAAGGAAATAATCATGAAACATGTTTCCTGGAATCCCAACACGATTCAGATAACTGCCTTTATCCTGACTTTTATTCTGGTTGTAATAGGGGTTTATTTTTTAGCCAAAATCCTTACCGGAATTGCCGATTTCGCTTTCCTGGGATTACCTAATAAACTTGGTGGTGCTTTTTTCAGAGTTTTGAAAACCATTTTGATTATGAGTGTTTTTATTGCTCTTTTTGAGAAAATAAACTTCAATAATACTTTTGCGAAAAAAGAAACTTTAGATAAATCTATTTTTTATAATCCGGTAAAAAAAGTGGCAGCTTTTGTGTATCCGTCTATTGAAAAATGGTATGAATCTTTTAAAGAAGAACATGCTAAAGAATCTGAGAAAAAATCCACGGAAACTTCTGAAAAGGAATAATTTAAAACAACAAAACCTAACAGGTTTTAAAAACCTGTTAGGTTTGATAAAGATTACATCCAGAATTATTTTACCAGTTCACTTCTAGTTTTTCTCCTTTTTTCAATGTGATATCTTGCTTTTTATTACCGCTTATTAAAGTTGTTTTCCCTCCATTTTTAGAAAATACAGTTACTTTTTTAAGTAATTTATTTCCCCATTCCATTTCAATTTCAAATCCGCCACGGGCGCAGATTCCTTTCACAGATCCCGATTCCCAGGCATCTGGTAAAGCAGGCAATAATCTGATTTCATTTTCATCAGATTGAACTAACATTTCAGCAACGGCGGCTGCTCCACCAAAATTTCCGTCAATTTGAAATGGTGGATGCGCATCGAATAAATTCGGATACGTTCCTCCTCCTCGTCTTGGCTTCTCCGTTTTCTTTCCGTCCGGATCTACGTAGCGAAGTAATTCTCTGTACATTTTATAAGCACGATTTCCGTCCCAAAGTCTTGCCCAAAGGTTGATTCTCCAGCCTTTTGACCAACCAGTGGTTTCATCGCCTTTTATTTCGAGTGTTTTTCTGGATGCTGCAGCTAAATCTGGTGTTTTCTCAGGTGTAATTTGATCACCTGGGAAAAGTCCGAATAGCTGTGATTGATGACGGTGTTTTGGATCTTCGTCATTCCAGTCAAAATACCATTCCTGTAAATTTCCTTTTTTACCCACTTGATACGGATGAAATTTAGAAAGCGCAGTTTCGAGTTTTGTTCTGAAAGCTGAATCAATGTTTAAAACTTTTGAAGCTTTAATGGTCTTATCAAAACATTCTCTGATCATCGCCAGATCTGCAGTTCCTCCATACATTGTTGCTCCAATATAACCGTCTGGTGCAATAAATTTATTTTCAGGTGAAGTTGATGGCGATGTAATTAATTTTCCGTTTTTATCTGTAATCATCCATCCCAGAAAGAATTCAGATGCGCCTTTCATAATTGGATAACCTTCATTTTTCAAGTAACTTTTGTCTTGGGTAAAAACATAATGTTCCCAAATATGTGTACTCAGCCAGGCACCAGATAACGGCCAGCAAGCCCAGCTTGGATCATCATTTCCAAACGTTCCAACCGGATTTGTCATTGCCCAAATATCAGAGTTGTGTGCAGATGCCCAACCTTCATTTACACCGTAAAATGTTTTTGCGGTTACTTTTCCGGTTACCGAAAGGTTTTTAATAAAACTTAGAAGCGGCAAATGCATTTCTGAAAGATTGGTGTTTTCGGCCAGCCAATAATTCTCTTCTACATTGATATTCATAGTGTAATTACTGCTCCAGGGCGGATTTAAATGCGGATTCCAAATTCCTTGTAAATTTGCCGGAACGCCCATTGTTCTAGAAGAACTTATTAATAAATAACGTCCGAAATTGAAATACAAAATCTCCAGATTTTTATCTTCTTTTCCTTCTGAATATCTAAGTAATCTTTCGTCTGTTGGCAAATCTGGAGCGGTTGTTTTGCCTAAATCCAAATTGACACGATTGTAGAACTTTTGATAATCTGCAATATGTGATTCCTTTAATTTATCGAATGGTTTTGCATAAGCTTTGTTCAAATTTTGTGATGCAATTGCTATATCGTCTAAACCTTCTGTTGCAGGATTTTTATCAAAACCATTAAAGCTTGTTGCGGCAGAAACATAAATAATAGCTTCTGTTGCGTCTTTTAAGCTTATGGATTCTCTGGAATTTGTAATTTTTCCGTCCGTTTTTTTGATTTGGACTAAAGTGGTAAATCTTGTTCCTCTTTCTTTTACTTCGAGATATTTTGGTAAAACAGTGTATCCCGGATTTTCATGAATGGGCGCAGTACCTGTCATTACGAGAATATTATTTCGAACTTCAACATTTGATTTTAATAAACTCTTTAAATTAATATCAAAATTTAAAGCCCCTTTTTTATCACTTGTCAATTTGATTACCATAATTTGGTCCGGAGCCGAGACAAAATATTCGCGGGTATATTTTATGCCCGCCATTTCGTAACTTACTTTTGATATGGCATTCGAAATATCCAGTTCGCGATGGTAATTTACCGCTTTCCCTTTTTCAGTATTATTGATTTCTAAAGTTCCTAAAGGCGCAAAAGATTCTGAGTTTTTACCCTGCACTTTTTTGTTTAACTCATCTGCCAGCTTATAATTTTCATTTTTTAAGGCTTCACGAATTGCCGGAATATTTTTGTAAGCTTCCGGATTCATTTTGGCATTTACAGGTTCGCCCGACCAAAGCGTTGCATCGTTCAGATAGATTTTATCTGAATTGGCTCCTCCAAAAACAGTTGCTCCCATTTTTCCGTTTCCTAAAACAAGGCTTTCCTCAAAAAATTCAGCGGGTTGATTGTACCATAAAACATGATTGGATTGTGCGTTTCCCTTTGTATAGAAAAATGTGATTAGTAAAATGAAAAATGTTTTTTTTGTGAGGTTTGCGTTCATTTTTGTTGCGTTTAAAATATGTCGCTCCTACGGAGCTTTATGCTGATGTTCATTTTTTACCAACGGATTTACATCCGTTGCTACCGATATTTCGTTCCTATGGAACTATTTTCGATTATAATATACGTTTAATCAATTATAAAAATGATATTTTCTTGTTTACCCCTCACCCGCGTGAGGGATAGAGCTAAGCTACCGCAGTAGCAGCGAAAGCCCGACAGCAATATAAAAAGGGGCGACTAAGCGGTGCTAAAGTCAGCCCCTTTTTATATTGGTGGCACGCCCAACTATTTACTAACCTTATACTTCTCATTAGCCGTAATCATCTCCCAATTATCAGTTCTGAAAGGTGATGCCGGGAATTTTTCTTTGTTGAAAAGATTGATTTCGGTATCATCATCTGCCCAGCCGTAGTGAACGGCAACCGGATTTGAAACATTTTCGCTTGAAACGATTATTTTGTTGTCTTTAATTATCGCTTTCGCTGAATGAAAAACTTTGTCGGCACCTGCGATTTCGAAGCCTTTTAGGTTTTGGGAATTATCAGAAGCTGATAAACCGCTACCGATGTTATCGAAAGTCAGGATGATTTGGTTTCCTTTTATTTCCTGCGATTTATACGTTGGTCCGCTGTACACTTGTTTTTTACCGTAAACATTGTTTAAGGCAATTGCTGCCAAACGCAATCCAACGTCTTGCTTGTTGGTTGGGTGAATGTCTTTTGCGTTTCCGATATCGGTGGTTACGGCCATTCCTGTATTTTTCAGTTTCAAAGTCTCCGACTGTGCTTCGCGAAGTTCTGCCCAACGGCTTCCAACTTTGCTGTTGCCTTTGAACTCATCAAAAGTAGATAATTGAACGAAGTAAAAAGGAAAATCACCTTGATTGAATTTTGTTCTCCAGTCGCTGATCATTAACGGAAATGCTTTTTTGTATTGATTGGCTCTCCAAACATTGGCTTCTCCCTGATACCATAAAACGCCTTCGATCGCGTAAGGAACTAACGGATTTACCATGGCATTGTACAATAATGATGGATAACTGTTTGGTGATAATGATGTTTTTACGACTATCACTTTGAATTTCCATTTCCCGTCAAGCGGAATTGTTTTGTTTCCTAAAGTTAATTTTAAGTCGGCTGCATCTCCGTAGATTCCGCCGCCGCCGCTGTTATCGACGATTCTTACGGCAATAACATTTTGTCCTACTTTCAGGACGTTTGCAGGAACTTCGTACACACGTTTGAAATCCCATTGGCTATTTTTGCCGACTTCGATTCCGTTTACATAAGTGATGTCTTCATCATCAATTTTTGACAGGCTTAAAACGGCTTTATTTTTAATATCTTCTGCTGAAAGTGTAATGGTTTTTCGCATCCAGACAATTCCGTCTAAATCGCCCAAAGGCTGATTTTCCCATAAACTTGGCGTATTTAATTCACCCCAATTTGTATCATTGAATGTTGGTTCTTTGAAAGTGTTTTCGTTTTCTGTACTTACTGGAGTTCCCTGAATTTTTTCGACTCTTTCTTTCATTTGTCTGGCATACAATTTTGAAATCGAATCCATATTTAATGTTGGAACTTCAGCAATCATGGTTTTGAAATCTTCGCTTTTTTGGAAAGCTTCACGGCTTGTCCAGGTTTCTACGTTGGTTCCGCCCCAGGAAGTATTGATGATTCCGATTGGAATTTTTAATTCGGCGTACAATTTTTTGGCGAAATAATAACCAACAGCTGTAAAATTACCAACCGTTTCTTTGCTTGAAACTTCCCATTTTCCTGATTTTAGATCGTCTTTTGGTTTTCCGCTTAAATCCTGCGCTACTCCAAAATGACGGATCATAGGATAATTGGAATCAGCTATTTCTTTTTCGGCATTCACGGTCTTTGATACCTGAAATTCCATATTGGATTGTCCGCTGCAAATCCATACTTCTCCAACCAAAACATCTTTTATAACAATTTTGTTTTTTCCTGTAATGGTTAGTTCAAAAGGCCCTCCGGCTTTTTCAGCAGATAAACGAACCATCCATTTTCCGTTTTTATCGGCAACTATGGTTTTGGTTTGTTTGTTGAAATGAACTTCGACTTTTTCATTGGCATCAGCCCAACCCCAAACTGGGATTTCTTTATTGCGCTGCAGTACCATCCCGTCCGAAAACAATAACGGCATTTTTACATTGGCATTAGCTACTATGCTCAACAGCACTAAAAGAAAGGTTATATGTTTTTTCATTTTTTTTTAGATTTAAAATTAACCGTAAGGTTCGCTATGAATTACGCAAAGTTCGCTAAGCTTTGCGTACATGGCGCTTGCTTTGCGAACTTTGCGGTTCAATCTATGTTATCAAATATATACTTTTTATTTCAATCCATCCTGCAATGCAGTTAAAGCCTGCGAATCATATACAGTGTTAGTACTTCTGTCAAATAATGACATTGTATTTGTCCCTAAATTTCCGGCATCCCAATAGAATGGAACCATGCCGTTTACTCTTGACTGTTTTACAACATATTTTAGAAATGCAGCTCTTGATTTTAAATGCAATGTTAGTGCATCACCAGTCAAATTACGTTTTATCGCTCCAAACTCTCCCAAAATCACAGGAATTCCTTTGTCTGTAAATTGTGTTTTCATCATTAGGAAAAACTTATCTACATCTGCCTCTTCTCCCCAGGTCGCATTACGTGATGGGTCTGTAGTTGAATGATTTCCTGCTCCCCAATAGTAAAACATTTTTCCCCAGTCAGCATCTTCGGTCATTAAAGTAAACTGATAAGGATAAAAGTGAACCTCAGCCATCATTCTGTTTGCTGCTGAATCGGTAGGTAATGAGGTCATCAATTGGTTTGTTTTTTCAATATCTGTCGATGGCCCTTGTACAATTAAATTTCGATATGCATTTTTCCCTCCGGTAGAGCGAACAGCATCAATAAACGTTTGATGGTATGACTTTAACACTGCCATTTCCGCAGCATCTTTAACATCCGGCTCATTTGCACTTGCAAAAAGCAAATGTTCATCAAATCCGCGTAGATGAGTTGCAATCTGTTCCCAGAAAGCTTTTTGTTTGGCATTGTTTTCTACTTTCTTGGCTTCGGTAACATTTTTTTCCAGCCATCCGCCATCCCAATGGATGTTTACAATTACATACATATCATTGTCAACACAATACTGAACGACTTCTTTAACTCTATCCAGCCATACTTCACTGATTTTTGCAGTTGTACCATTAGCATACTGATTCCAAGCACACGGAATTCGAATAGCATTAAAACCATTTGCTTTCACAAGATCAATTAATGCTTTTGTAACTTTTGGATTTCCCCAGGCTGTTTCACTTCCTGTAGCTTCAAGGGTATTTCCAATATTCCAGCCCATTTTCATCTTAGCTGCTAATTGAACTGCAGTACTGCTCATTCCTGTAGCATCTGCAGCAATTGGATTTGTATTATAATTTGGATACAAACCACCAGTATTTGCTGCTTGGGAAACGGTTACTTTTACTGATGCTACTTCGCTTGAACTGATTGTAATTACAGCTGTTCTTACTGCAGAACTTGTATTTTCTGAAGCTTTTACTGTAATTGTTGTTCTGCCAGAAACGCCTGTAGCCGGAGTAAATGTCAACCAACTTGCTTCTGATGCCGCAACAGTCCAATTAGTTGCATTTGCTGTAACTATAAATTCTGAGGTACTTGCCGCGCTCTGAAAATCAATTTTCTCTACATTAGCCGTAAGTGTTTTTACAATCGGACCTGGATTATCCGGAGTAGCTTCTTTATCAGAACTACAGGCCAAAAGGCTTATCCAGGATAAACACAAAATCGTGTTTAACAGGTAGCTTTTTATTATTCTTTTCA
Organism: Flavobacterium sp. KH_001; assembly: GCF_057840745.1. Lineage (NCBI taxonomy): Bacteria > Pseudomonadati > Bacteroidota > Flavobacteriia > Flavobacteriales > Flavobacteriaceae > Flavobacterium > Flavobacterium sp. KH_001. Next base: position 842,317 of record NZ_CM174520.1, read on the forward strand.
TTTTAATTTGGTTTTATAGTTAATTAAGTGGTTTCTAATTATTATTCTAAAAATCATTAAATGCATTTGAGAAAATAACTTTTCAAGTACCACTTGTCATTAAGCTATTAAAACACACACAATTAATGTGAAATCTATTTATTTGATGGTAATCGCAATTTCTTTTTTGATATCTCTTGAAGAATTACCCACTTTCAAAGTATATTTTCCAGCTTCAACGACCCATTTTTTTGATGCCACATCATAGTAAGCCAATTCTTTTACAGGAAGTTTAATCGTTACTGTTTCAGAGTTACCCGCTTTTACTAATACTTTTTTGAATCCTTTTAATTCTTTTGAAGCACGGCTTACTTTTGAATCTCCTTTTGAAGCATACAATTGAACCACTTCTTTTCCATCTACTTTTCCTGTGTTTTTTACGTCAACAATAACCGAGATAGTTTCATTTTCAGCATAAGAAGTTTTATCGGCTTTAGCATTTTCGAAAGCAAAATTGGTGTATGACAATCCGTATCCAAAAGGATATAACGGTGCAATATTTTTAGTATCAAACCAACGGTATCCAATTAAAATACCTTCGGCATAATTAACGGTTTTTCCGCCTGGGAAACTTTTTGTTGCGTGTGCAGGAGAATCTACAATGTTTACCGGCATTGTCCACGGTAATTTTCCTGACGGATTTACTTTTCCTAAGATTACATCTGCTAATGCATTTCCTCCTTCAGAACCATTGAACCAACTCCAAACCAAGGTCGAAGTATTTTTACTTACCTCATTAATATCAAAAGGAGCTCCGGCAATCATGACAACAATAGTTCTCGGGTTTACTGCTTGTACTTTTTTGATTAATTCTTCTTGTCCAAAAGGCAATTTTAAAGTTCTACGGTCTGAAGCTTCTGTTTCATAATCACGATTTGAACCCGCAAAAATAATCGCAACATCAGATTTCTTCGCAGCTTCAACCGCTTCGTTCACTTTTGCAGGATCTAATGCGTCAATAGTTACAGGACCGTTAAGTGTAATATCACCCAATTTTCCTTTGTTTTTTTCATCATAACGCTCTAAATATCCTTCAGCATAATTAATTTTGATTGATGATGGCAATCTGTTTTTCAAACCTTCAAGAGGTGTAATTTCTCTTTTTGTTTTCACTCCTGCACCAAATCCGCCTAAAGCATTTTTCTTTGTTGCATTGTTTCCAATTACAGCGATAGATTTTACTCCGTCTAACTTTAAAGGCAATGCGTTGTTTTCATTTTTCAATAAAACAATTGCTTCAGCAGCAATTTTGTAAGCATCCTGATAATGTGCTTCGGTAGAAATACTTCCTTTTACACGATTTTTACTATCTGGTCCCATAGCTTTTACCTGAAACAAAGTGCGTAAAATTCTTTTTACATGGATATCAATTTCTGCTTCAGACACTTCGCCTGCTTTTGCTGCGGCAACTAATTTATCAGCAAGAAAAAATTCGTTGAAAGGTTTTGGTGTTCCCATTTCAATATCTAAACCGCTTTTTAAAGATTTAGCTGTTGAATGTACCGCAGCCCAATCTGAAACTACAATTCCTTTAAAGCCCCACTCATCACGCAGAATTTTATTCAGCATATAATCATTTTCACATAAGTACTCACCTCTGAATTTATTGTAAGCTCCCATAATTCCATAGGCATGTCCTTCTTTTACTGCAGCTTCAAATGCTGGTAAATAAATTTCACGAAGTGTACGTTCGTCAATTTGTACATCAACAAAATCACGATTCGTTTCCTGATTGTTCGCTGCAAAGTGTTTCACACACGCCATTACATCATTGTCTTGTAAACCAACAACTAAAGGCACTGCAATTTTTTTATTCAAAAACGGATCTTCACTCATGTATTCATAAGTTCTTCCGCCAAGCGGCGTTCTCACCATATTAATTGCCGGTGAGAGCAACATGTCCTTATCACGCGCGCGCATTTCCTGTCCAAGACTGTTCCCGAAGGTATAAGCCATTTCTGCATCCCAGGTTGCAGCTAATGCTCCTCCTGCCGGATAATAAGTTGCAAAATCATTTGTTAAACCGGCTGGAGCCCAATTGTCACGTGAAATTTCTTCACGAACTCCTAAAGGTCCATCAGCCATTTTTAATTCAGGAATACCTAAACGTTCTACAGCACCAGTACTGAACATACTGTTACCATGCAACATTCCAATTTTTTCCTCCAATGTCATTTGAGAAACCAATTTATCTATTTCTTCATCGTGTTCAGAGCCGATCTCTTTTCCCTGGTGCTTTTCTGTCTGCACTGCATTAGAATCTGATGACTGTACGTCTTTTTTACAAGAAGCAAACAACCCAAAAGCTACTGCTGCTGACAGGTATATTATTTTGTTTTTCATACTTGATAATTTATTTTATACTTTGTGGTTTTTAATAGTTTATTGCTTTACGAAATTGAATAAAACAACATCATTTTCGTTAATTTTAAAATCTTTACGGTAGGTACCTTTTGAATCAATTATTACTTTTTCAATTGCAATTGGAGCTCCATTATTATGTTCTTTAATTTTCTTTACCTGATCAATAGTAAGCTGATTTGGCTTATTCATGGCTAAATAATCGGCGTAAGCATCATTTGATTTATAGCCCACTTTATAAATCTCCAAATTGTATTTCCCTTTTTGAAGGCCTTCGACTTCAATTTTTACAATTCCTTTTGACTGAGACGGTAAATCCTGAACATAATACGTCTGATTCCAAACCTTATCTCCGGGATGTGTATTGGTAAAATCCCAAAACAACAACTGAACATCTCCTTTTGAATTTTTAGCCGCCCATGAAGAAGTATCTTTATTCTGAAGTTCTGTTTCTCCCAGTTTATTCAGAAGAGAATAAGAGAAATAAGCCGGTTTTTTAATTCCCTGTGTATTCAATAATCCAAAACCGCCATGAAAAGGGGTAAATCTTGGGCCCGGTTCTTCGAAAATATCAGTGAAAACCCAGTATGACATTGAGTTTGCCGCGTTACCAACTTGTTTTAATTTCTGCAAAATATAAGCTGCCGAATGATAGCTGTCGTGAATAGGATCTGCCGGAGTATAAGAAGAACTCCATTCTGTATAATGCAATTCTAATTTTGGCTTAGCCGACTTTGAAATTTGATTGCGGGAATTGATTACATCACCGCTTATACTGGAATCATCTTTGCTTAAAACCGTTCCCGAAGTTCCAAATTCATCTAAATAACCTTGATTTACTCCATAAGTATGTGTCGAAATAAAATCTAACGGCACATTATTTTTAACACAAAAATCAATTGTTTCCGGAACCCAGCCTGCGCCCGCTGTTGCAGGACCTCCTACTTTGTAAGCTGGATTTACTGTTTTTATGCCTCGGGCTGCATATTCATACAGTTTGAAATATTCTGCCTGCGTTCCCGTCCAGAAACCTGGCGTTAAATTAGGTTCGTTCCAAACTTCAAAATACCATGTTTTTACTTCTTCGGCCCCGTATCTTTCTGTAAAATGCTGTGTTAAGTTGCGAATTAAATCTTCCCATTTTTTATAGTCTTTTGGAGGGGTTACATTTCCTTTCCACCAAAAAATCGTTTCTTTTCCACTAGCCAAAGCCTCTGGCATAAAACCTAATTCAACAAAAGGTTTCATTTTAATGCTCAGAAGAAAATCATACAAAACGTCGATATACTGGTAATTGTATTCAGGATTTCCTTTGGCATCTTCTCTGTAAACCGCCATATCATCAGACAATAAACCATGCATTCTGATGTATTTAAAGTCACATTCTTTTTTGGTCATTGCCAATTGTTGTTGCCAATCGGCACGCAATCCTTCATTGGCTCTTCCGGCACCAATACATTCTTTGAACATCGTATTTAATGCTCCTGAAGTTTTGTTATAATCAACTTTTATGATTCTGTCTGAACTAGCATTGGTCTGCTGTCCAAACATTTCAGCATTGTAAAGTGATATTAAAATAAGCAGTATGATCCCTTTTCTTTTCATTTCAATTATTTCACGGTTATTTTTTTATTGAGCAGAATAGCATCTGAGGCACTTCCTACCTGAATTTCAATAGTATTGTTTTCCAGTTCAAATTGTTGTTTTACTGTATTCCAATATTCTAAATCTTTTGCTTTTAAAGTCAATACGACATTCTTCGTTTCTCCGGCTTTAAAGAAAATCCTTTGAAATGCCTTTAATTCTTTTTCAGGACGCTCCACTTTTGATTGTAATTGTTTTATGTATAACTGAACTACCTCATCTCCATCTCTGTTTCCCGTATTGGTAACTGAAACTGTAATTTTTATTTCAGCATTTTTTGAAATAGTTTCCGAACTCGTTTCAATTGAATTGTATTTAAAAGTGGTATAACTTAATCCATGGCCAAAAGCATATAAAGGTTTTCCTTTAAAATACATATAGGTTCTGCCGTTTCGGATATTGTAGTCTAATAAATCCGGTAAATCGGTTATGTTTTTTACCCAGGTCTGCGTTAAACGACCAGCCGGGTTATAGTCTCCAAATAAAACATCTGCCAAAGCGCTTCCTGTTTCCTGACTATTTTGTGTCATGTGAACAATAGCAGGAACATGTTCTTGCGTCCAGTTTATAGCGTAAGGAAAACTGCTTATTAAAGCCACTATAGTTTTAGGATTAGCCTGATATACTACTTTAATTAAATCTTCCTGTTCCAAGGTCAGCGATTGACGGTCTACAGCTTCTTTTCCTTCACTTGGAACGGGACAATTGGCCCAGCCCGCATTACAAACCGGATGATTTCCGACTATGACAATAACTGCATCTGCTTTTTTAGCTATTTCAGCCGCTTTGCCATCTGTATTATTTTTTGCATATAGAATTTCGACGTTGTTGCCCAGTTTATTTTTTATTCCTTGCAAAGGTGTGATCGTATATGGAGGTGTTCCGCTGTACCAATCGAGAAGCACTTCATCAGCGCGATTCCCGATTATCGCAATTGTTTTTAATTTGTCTTTTTGTAAAGGCAATAGATTCGTATCGTTTTTAAGCAAAACAATAGATTTTTGGGTGGCTTCTAAAGCGATTTTTTTATGCGCCTCGGTTTTCCACGGATCAATGGTGTCTCTTCCTGTTCCGATTTTGGCATACGGGTTTTCATCCGTAACATCTAACATTCCGAGTTGAATCATCACTCTGTAATTCCCACGAATAACAGCATCGATATCTTTTTCCTTTAAATAACCATGCGAAAGAGCACCATAAACACCTTCTGTATAATCATCCAGGAACTGATTGATTCCGGCTTTTATAGCTGCAGCAGCACCCAGATATTTATCAGCATAATATTTATGATCTGAAAGCAATAATTTGAATGCGCCTCCATCGGTACAAATTATTCCGTTTTGTCCCCATTCTTTTTGGGTAATGTTTTTCAGCATCGGATGAACCATTGCCGGAATTCCGTTTACTTTATTGTAAGCCGTCATGTAAGCACGCGATCCTCCATCAACAACTCCCATTTGAAAAGGCAGGGCATAATATTCTCTCCATAATCTTTCATCAAAATCAGATGAAGTATACGTTCTCCCGTCTTCATTACTGTTGGCTAAAAAGTGTTTCATTAAGGAAGCGGTCTGCCAATATTTTGGATTATTTCCCTGTAAACCTTTTACAAAAGCAAAGGTCATTTTTCCGTTAAAAAAAGCATCTTCTCCATAACTTTCTTCGGTACGTCCCCAGCGTGGATCTCTTGCTATATCAGCATTTGGAGCACGAACAACTAATCCGCCGCGATGGTATTTCTGAAAAGCATATCGCGTTTCGTAACCCTCAACATTGGCCACTTTTTGAAGTAAATCAACATCCCAGGTTTCTCCCAAACCATAAGCCTGAGGAAAAGTGGTAGTTGGTATTGGTTGTTTATTTTTTCCACCCCATTCTGCCGGCCCGCCCAAAGCTAAACCGTGCAGTCCTTCTACATGACCTGTACCTGTAACACCCAATCTTTTTATCGACGGATTCGTGCTTAAGGCCTGAATCTTTTCGTCTAGTGTCATTAATGACAACAAATTATCAATACGCTTTTCAGTATCTAATTTAGAATCCTGAAAAGGATATTGTTTTTGCTGCGACAACATCAAATTGATCGACAAAAGAAAAACGATATGTAGCGAAAGGTTTTTCATTTAAAAAAATGTGTCTATTAAACCCTGGGTTTAAATTTTTATAAATTATATTTTTTGAAATCTAATCATAGCGTAAAATATACCTAACAGGTTTTAGAAACCTGTTAGGATATCAAATTAATTATAGTTTTTTGAATCTAATTGCTGTTCCTCCAGCACCACCTAAATGTAATTTTAATACATCTGACGCTTTAACCGTTTTCTTAGAAATCGCAATTGCAGCAGGATTGTGTGTTTCATCTGTTCCTTCTGCATCAGCATAAATCTGAGCTTCGTAAGTTGCTGTTGGATCTAAAAATGACAAGGCAACATTTACGTCTCTTGCTTTTTCATTTGTTATTGTTCCTAAATACCAGTCAGCGCTTTTTCTGTCTTTACGAACTGTTGTAATATATTGTCCGATTGCTCCTTCTAATACTTTAGTATCTTCCCAGTCTGTTGGAACATCTTTTAAGAACTGCAATGCTGGTTTTCCTTCGTAGTTTTCAGGTAAATCTGCCATCATCTGGATTGGTGCATAAATCGTTACATACAATGCCAATTGTTGCGCTGCAGTTCCGTGTACTCTTTTTCCAGGGAAACCTTGTTTTACTTCTACATCAAAAATTCCAGGTGTGAAGTCCATTGGACCTGAAAGTAATCTGGTAAAAGGAATAATCGTTAAGTGATTAGGTGGATTTCCTTCGCTCCACGCGTTATACTCTTGTCCACGTGCCGCTTCTCTCGAAACCATGTTCGGGAAAGTTCTTCTTTCTCCGGTATCTTTTATCGATTCGTGGTATAAAACAGCTAAATCATATTGCGCTGCTTTTTCTAAAATATATCTGAAATAATTTACTCCAAATTGTCCGAAATGATTTTCTTTCATGTTCAATTTAGAACCTACGTGACCAATTTTAACCGAATGCATTCCTAATTTCTTGTACAATGCAAAACCTTCGTCTACTTCTTTTAAATAGTTAATTAAGTTTGAACCCGTTTCATGGTAACCAATAAGTGCTACGCCTTTTTTGTTTCCGTATTCCACCACTTTTTCTAAGTCGAAATTGTCGGCACTTTTTGTGAAACTGAACATATGCATGTGGTTTTCATACCAGGCAGGTGTCCAGCCTTTATTCCAGCCTTCAATCAATAAATGATGAAAACCTTCTTTGGCTGTAAAATCAATATATTCTTCGGCATGTTTGGTTGTTGCTCCTTGTTTGTCGCTTTCCCAAAAAGTATATTTCCCGATGTGCATTCCCCACCAGATTCCGAAGTATTTGTAGGGTTGGAAATAACTTGCTGTATTTTTTAATTTGTTTGGTTCGTTAAGATTTAAAATCAAATAAGATGTAATTAAATCTCCCGGAGTTTCTCCAATTTGCAGTGTTCTCCAAGAAGAAGTAAACGTATCTTTTACACGAACTTTTACTCCATCTGCCCAAGGCACTAAATCTGATTTCAATTGTGTTCCGGTTGTGTTAACCAAAGTCATACTGGCAAAATCTACCAAATTGGCTTCATGAAAACTCAATGCCAATCCGCTTTTACTTTCGATTGTAAGCGGTGTTAAAACAGTATCTAGCGTACTTACAGGAGCATCTTTAAAAAGATATTCGTCACGGTTTTCTCTGTTTGCCGGAATCCACCAGGCTTTTCCATCTTCTTTTAAGTTAAAAGTCGTTTTTTCATCCATAATGAAAATACTGTCTTTTACATTTTGTTTTGGATACAAATATCTAAAAGCGATTCCATCATCAAAAGCACGAAACTGAATTTCTAATTTACGTTTATTTCCGCTTTTTTGCTGTAATTCAACCGAAAGCTGATTGTAATGATTTCTGATGTTTTTCTTTTCTCCCCAAACCTGTTCCCAAGTTTCATCAAATGAAGTATTTTTTACATTTTTGATTTCGAAGTCAGAACTTAAGTTTTCATTTCCTTTTAATAAAAACCCCATATCTGATGGCGTAATCACCTCGGTTTTTCCGTGTGATACAGCATATTTTGGAGCATTTTTTACCAGCTCGAATTTTATTTTATTCTGCCCGTTTGGCGAAGCCAATTCGTAAGCATTTTTATTTTTCTGACTGTATCCAATCGTAATGGAAAGCAGTACGGCGGAAAGAACTAGATTTTTTTTCATGATATTTTTTCTTGAATTCTCAAATAAATCGGATGAAGCGCTCAAAACTTCATCCGATTTAAAAACTAAACTAAAACTTATTTTTTATCCTGTTGGGGATGTTTTTTTTGCCACTCCCGATAGCTATCGGGATAAAAGATTCAAAATGATTTTTTAATTTTTGTCTCACGCAGATTTAGCAGATCTGGCAGATTTCTAATTTTTAATTCTCAACCTTTAATCATTTTATACTTTTTTATCCCGTAGGGATTTAATGTTGGTAGAAAAACAGAAAACCGGTTTAATGTCCCGTCAGGGACTACATATTCTTATTTGTGTATTCCCTAACGGGAAAAATTACGACAATGATTGATATTGCTACCGACATTAAATCCCTACGGGATAAAAACAACTGATTTATTTAATCCACTCTGTTTTAAAAGTGGTTTTTCCACTTAATGCATTTGGTGCAACTTCAAAATTGCTACCTTTTTTAGTCACTGTAATTTCCTGAACAGCATCTCCTTCAGGCAAAAAGACTTTGGCTTTCGCCGAAGTTGTAGCATCACTTGCATATACTTTCAGCGTTAATTTGCTCCAGTCCATATCTTTTGTTGATTGTGCCAAAGCGATATGAGGCAATGCTGTTCCGTCTTTTACTAAAACCACAATTGGCACTTCGCCCGCTTTGATTTTATGCCACCCTGATTGGTATACTTTTTTAGTTTGGTAATCAATCCATGTTCCTTCCGGAAGATAAACATCTCTTTCTGTTACTTCTTCAAAAAGCGGAGCAACCAACATACTTGAACCAAATAAATACTCATTATCAACTAACCATGCTCCCGGATCGTTTGGATATTCTACAAATAAGGCACGCATCATTGGTAAACCTTTTTGAGAACTTTCTTTTGCCTGAGCGTAGATATATGGCATCAATTCATAACGCATATTATCTGCTTTTCTAAATCCTTCTAAGAAGTCTTTGCTGTATAACCAAGGTTCGCGTGGAGGCTCACCGTGGCTTCTTACGTGTGAAGTAAACATTCCGAACGGCGCCCATCTTCTGTATAAATTCTCAGGCGATTTTGTTGCAAATCCACCCACATCATGACTCCAGAAACTGAATCCGCTTAATCCTAAGGATAGTCCGCCTCTTAATTCAGCCGACATGGCTCCGTTTGAAGTTTCAGCATCTCCACCCCAATGTAAAGGATAACGCTGAGATCCTGCCCAGGTACTTCTTGCCCAGATTAAAGTGTATCCTTTTTCTTTCTGCGTAATTTCAGCAACAGCCTTATTGTATCGTAATGGGTATAAATTATGTTCGTAGAAACCTGTTCTTCCTGAATGGTAAATTCCGTCAGGCGGAGCAGCTTCTCCAAAATCGACTTTGAAAACAGAAACACCCTGATCAAATAATTTCTTCAATTTTGATTGATACCAGGTAACAGTTTCAGGATTTGAGAAATCTAAAACAGCATCTTCGTAAGGAAGATTTCCTTTACGATCTCTTACTGCTAAATTTTTTTCCATGATTTCAGGAAACAATGTGTTTTTTGGCGTGAAATAAGGCAATTGCCATAAACATACATGGAAACCATCGTCTTTTAGATCAGACATCATTTTTTGAGCATCCGGGAAACGAGATTTTGCAAACTCGTAATTGTTTCTCCAGTCTACATCAAACCAACCTGTATCAAAATGTATTACATCAGTTGGGATTTTATATTTACGTAAATCTTTGGCAACTTCTCTTCCCTCTTTTTCAGTAAAGTAAGTGATTCGGCTCATCCAGAATCCAAACGACCAAAGTGGTGGCATCGCTGCTTTTCCGGTCAAATCTGTATATTGATCTAAAATGTCTTTTGGTTCTCCGATAAAGAAAAATAAATCGGCTTCGTCATCTCCAATATACATTTCGTTGGCACTTCCAAAGTATCTTCCAAAATCAACTGTAATGGGTGTTGAATGGTGCATGAAAACGCCGTAACCACGGCTGCTCATGTAAAATGGAACCGGTTTGTACATCGTTTCATTCTGGATTCCATTCGCGTCATCCGTCCATAAAACTACTTTTTGCCCGCGTTTGTTGAATTGCGTGAAAGATTCTCCACAACCAAATATTTTCTCGTCTGGTTCTAAGCTAAAAGCAGCGCCCATACTTCTGGAGTAATCGCTGTTTCTGCGAACATATGAGAACGGAAGTGTTGGTGTATAGGTATTTTTGAAATCTGAATCATGAAGCGTACTCGTCAATAATTTTCCAGTTTCATCATAGATTTTTACGTGCCACGGTTTTGTCAAAATTTCAACTCTTCCATGTTTACTCGTATAACTGTGACCACCTTCGATTTTAGAATATTTCCATAATTCAGGATGATTTGGCGCAACGCCGTTAATCAACATTAAAGACTCTTTTTCCGGATGAAATTGTGGTCCGGAAGTGGTTTTGATTCGGATCGTTCTGTCTGAAACAAATTGAATCTGGAAAGGCAATTCAGGCGAAACATCATATTCTGTTGTTGGAAATTCGTTTGGTTTCTCCACATCAGGTTTCATCATCATGTTGTTGAAAGCCTGACGCGTTTTGTAATTGTATCTCAAATATTTTATAGTCCCTTTTCCGGTTGCCGGATCAAAACCAGTTAATTCATCAGCAAAATAAAAAGTGTTCAGGTAATTCTGAAAATCTTTACTGATGTCTATTGGAGCATTCAAAACATCTGCGTTTTGAATTTGTGCCGATGCTTTTGGCGTCGCTAACAATCCCAGGAATAGAGATAAAGAAGCTAGTTGTATTTTTTTCATCGTGTATCTTTTACTATTATTTTATTCTGCTGTGATTACAATTGTTGCGGGTTTTAATCCATTCGCTTTAGCGGTTAATTCTAATCTTCCTGTTTTATCAGAAGATTGAACAATTACTAAACATTTTCCATTTAAGGCTGTGTGTTTAGATCCTTTGTAAGGTTCATGACTTACCGGATCTCCACTGCAAACACCTACTATTTTTCCGTTTCCTTTTAAAGAGAAATTGATTTCATTGTTGGCATTTGGTGTTAAAACACCTTTTGCATCTAAAATATCTACGGTTACAAATGATAAATCATTTCCGTCCGCTTTGATATTGCTTCTGTCTGCCGTTAATTTTAAATTGGCTGGATTTCCTGCCGTTTTGATTTCGGTTTCTAAAACTGTTTTTCCGTTTTTGCGCGAAACCGCTTTTAATGTTCCGGCCTGAAAAGGAATTCTCCACATTACATGAAGATCATCTCCTTTTTTACTTCTGATTCCGACTGATTTTCCATTTAAGAAAAGTTCAACCTCATCCGCTTTATTATAATACGCCCAAACATCAACGGTTTGTCCGGCTTTCCAGTTCCAATGTGGGAAAATATGCAGCACCGTTTTATCTGTCCATTCACTTTGGTACATATAATAAACATCTTTTGGGAAACCGGCTAAGTCTACAATTCCGAAATAGGAACTGATTGACGGCCATTCGTAAGGAGTTGGTTCTCCGATATAATCGAAACCTGTCCAGATATACATTCCGGAAAGGAAATCGTGTTTTTTAATTACTTTCCAAGTTGCTTCGTGCGTTGATCCCCAAGGCGTCTGCACCTGATCGTAAGCTGAAACGGTATTTCCTGAATTTCCTCCTTCAAATTTTTTATCCCAACTAACCGGCCATTTTTTTATGGTATCTGAAACGGCATCATAATAGCCTCTTGTCTGTAAACCTGAAGTTGTTTCTGTTGCTATAAAAGGTGTATTTGGAAAGTTTTTTAGGTGATGTTCGTACGTTTGATGCGCATAATTGTATCCAATAAGATCTAAAACTCCAGATGCCGCAAGCGGATTAATCGATACATTGTTTTTCTCAAACTGTAACGTCACTTCATCAATATTCATATTCACCGGCGGATTCATTGCTGCCGTAAGTGGACGCGTTTTATCGTATTGGCGTGTAATTGCGGCCAATTCTTTTGCTATTTTCACACCATTTTCGTTCCATTGTTCCGGAATTTCATTTCCGATGCTCCAAACAAAAATACTTGGGTGATTACGGTCGCGAAGCAATTGATCAATTAAATCTTTCTTATGCCATTTGTCCCAGTCATTTCCGTAATCGTATTTGGTTTTGGTTTGCTTCCACATATCGAAAGCTTCATCCATGACAATGAAACCCATTTTATCGCAAAGGTCTAGAAGTTCCGGAGCGGGAGGATTATGAGAAGTCCTGACTCCGTTAACACCCATTTCTTTTAAGATTTCTAACTGTCTTTCGATAGCACGTGTGTTGATTGCAGCACCTAACGGACCTAAATCATGATGCATACAAACTCCTTTGATTTTAACTTGTTTTCCGTTTAAAATAAAACCTTTGTTCAAATCAAATTTAAAATCTCTGATTCCGAAATTGGTTTTGTATTGATCAACGATTTTATCATCAACAGCAATTTCAGTAACTGCGGTGTATAATTCCGGTTTTTCAACTGACCACAAAATTGGTGATTCAACTTCTGCAGATTGTTTGATGGTTTGATGTGTATTTGCACCAATCGTTATATTTTGAGTAACGGATGTTACTTTAGTGTCTTCTTTAAAAATAGTAGTGGTTACTGTTGCTTTTTTTGAAGCTGAATTTTGATTTTGAATTGTCGTTTCAAAATTTACCGAGGCTTTTTCGGCAGTAACTTTTGGAGTGGTAACATAAGTTCCCCATTGTCCAACATGAAGTTTGTCAGTAGTTTCGATCCAGACGTTTCTAAAAATTCCTGAACCAGAATACCAGCGTGAATTGGGTTGCTTTGAATTGTCAACCTTAACAATTATTTCGTTGTTTTTGTCTCCGTAATTTAAGTAAGGAGAAATTTCATATTGAAAACCAATATATCCGTTTGGGCGTTTTCCTAAATAATGTCCGTTTACCCAAACTTCACTGTTTCTGTAAACTCCATCAAAAATGATTGAAGTTACTTTGCTGCTGTCTTCAACAGCAACTTTAAAAGTTTTTTTGTACCAGCCTAAACCTCCGTTTAACGCTCCTCCGCCATAACCGGCCGGGCTTTTTTCATCAAATTTCCCTTCAATACTCCAATCATGAGGAACATTTAAAGTTCTCCATTTTGTTGAAGATCCAATAGTGTCTTTATCTATGATGCTATCATTTAGATGAAAACTCCAATCAGTATTAAAAGAGATTTTTCTAGAAGTAAAAACATCATTGTTCCCTTTACTGCAACTCAAAAGTGCAAAAAGCGAAAAAAGAATAAGTGTTTTAAAAAGGTTTAAATATTTCATTATTTCTTAAATGGTTTAAAGTATATAAATGTATCGATAAGTGTTTAAAATACACCACCTATCGATACATTATATTATTACTCTTTAGTTCTACATTTCTTCGTTAAAAACAGATCCTAAATATTCTGGAATTGCTACCAGGAGTTTAGTGTTAATTCTAACTCCTGGTAGCTAATAACCTTTTAAAAACCAAAATGTATTACTATTTAATTCAATTTTAATTTAAGACAAAATGGAAAACCATATATTCACTCTTGCTTGGATCTCTTTTTCCAAACCAGATATCCGTAACAACATTTCCAGTTTTTGCAGTTTTCACGATTTTCCACTGGTTCTCTTCTGTAGTAGAAACTGATGCCCAAGAACTTCCTATTGGGAATGTTGGTGAAATACCGCTAAATGTGATAATGTTAGTACCTGATTCTGTAGCATAAGTACCTGATTTTGTTACACCATTGCTATCTACAGTTGATACTTTACCATCGTTTGAGAAACTTATTTTGTTTTTAACAACGTTTGTTTGATCACTAGCAACATATCCTGTCCAACCTGCAGCTTCATAATCGGCAACAGAATTCCAATTGTTTAAAAGTGCACCATTCAAATCAGTCCAGTTAAAAGGAGTGTCTTTGCTTAAGCTCCATGTTTTAGTGGTTGTAGTTGTTGTTGATAATAAATCATCTACTGTTCCTCCATTTAAATCAATAGCCGGATTTGGATCTGCAACCACTGCTGGTACCCAATTATCACTATATTGTTTTGATATAAAGTTAAAAACAAGAGTCGCCGGACCTTCACAGCTGCCTTTTCTTAAAACACCAACCTGCAAAGTGTTTTCAGTTAATGACATAATCTTCATCGATCTCCAATCAACAACACAATTTTCATTTTCATTAGGATGTAAAATAGTAGCATTAGAAGTAGTTAAGGTCTTTGCGTTAATATCCAGAAAATATGTTCCTGATTCTTTACCATAAGCTGGACTCATTTTATGATCTGTTGTTAAAAATGGACCTCCATCTAAACTAAATGTCATACTTCCGTAATCACCTTGAGCTGCAATCCATGTATTGCCTTTCCATTCCGGACTCCAATTCCAACAATCTGCACCATAACATCCATTATCACCACCTTCTAACCATGCGTTGTCAGTACCATAAAAATACATCGGTCCCATAAAATATTTTGAAACCCCATCAGCATTTAAATCTAAATACCATGTTTTTGATTTTCCTACTCCGCCAGAAAGTAAATTCCACAAAGGATCGTTTACATAGTTTAAATTATCCTTAGTAACGGTAATCGTTACAGGGTCTAATTCAACAATACCACCTCCGGTTACAGCTGTAACTTTTATAGTATAATTTCCTTTAAAGGCATATTTTACCGTTTCAGTAGCCTTGTCTGATTTTCCAGTTACATAATCCCAGGTTAAGATAACACCTGGGGTTGTATTTTTCATTATCACAGTATTTCCACCTGGATCTGCTACAAAATCCTGAGTAATTTCAAACTTAATATCTGATTTGTTCATCTGACCATCTAACGAATAAGTTTCAGGAGAACAAGATGATAGTAACATTACCAACATCAAAAATGACGTCATTAATAATTTAATATTTTTCATTTTCTTATATTTTTTAATTAAAATTACCAACCGGCATTTTGTTTTAATACTCCATTTGACAATGTAATCTGAGTATTCGGAATCTGCTGTAATCCTTTTGTTGCCTGAATTTTAGCAGCCGTAATTGTTTTTGTTCCGGCAACTCCTCCACTTAATAAAGTAGTCGTTTCAGCAATAGTCGAAGAAGCTGTTCCAATTCCCTGACGTAATAAATCCCAGTATCTAACACCTTCAAGTGCAAACTCTAAATGTCTTTCTTTCAAAATATTTTCAGCAGTAACAGGTAAAGTTGAAAAACTCTCTTTATAAGCTCTTTTTCTTACTTCATCAAAATAAGCCTGAGAATTTCCGCTTCCTAATTCAGCTGCCATTAACAGTACGTCAGCATATCTCAACACCACATAATCCTGAAATTGACTAATATCCCAAAATTGACTACCCATAGTTAACGGAAGATCTTTCCCATCTTTGTCTACCATTGGAGCATATTTTTTGTTGTAGTAACCTGTATATTCTCTTTGGCTGTTTATTTTATCAAAATCAATATCTTCTTCTTCAATTCCAATCATAGTTGAAACACGTCTAGTATCATTGGCATTATAAGCATTCCATAATTTAGAATTTACGGTAATACCCCAACCACGTCCATAAGGGTACGAAGAGTATTCTCTCATTCCAAACATTACCAACCAATGGTTACCATCTGTATTTCCATTATAATCACTTGTAAAAGTATATTTTATAGCAAATACGTTTTCTTTATTATTTTCACCTGCATATTTATCAACAGAAGCTGCTGGCCAAAGTGTTGAGAAATCAGCCACTAAACCATGTCCGCTATTTGCAATAACATTTTCTAAATGACCTAAAGCCTGAGCTTTAGTAACTACTCCTGCTAAATCAGCTTTTCCATAATAACCTGTATAGTATAAATAAACACGTCCTAATAACGATTTTGCTGCCCATTTCGTTATACGTCCGCTTGTTGTAGCATTATAGGCTACTGAAGGTAAATTGTCTGAAGCAAAAACCAAATCTTCTGCGATCGCTTTATAAACTTCATCTGGATTTGCCTGTGGAATATTCTCAGTCGAAGGCGCTGTTAGTAAAGGAATATTTCCCCATAAACGAACCATTTCAAAATAAAGATAAGCTCTGATAAATCTGGTTTCAGACTCATACGTATTTCTCAAGGCTGTGTCTCCATCCCATTGGATCTGATCCATTTTAGTTAGAAAGACATTGCAACGATAAAGTGCTTTATAATATGCTATCCAGTTATTATTTAACATGTCTACATCTGAAGGTGAACGTGTAATATCAAATTCATCTATAGCTGCGTAGTTGTAACCATCTGAGGCACCAGTTCCGCCAAAACAATCGTCTGACATTACCTCACTGATAACCGGAACTCCCAAGCCAGAAGCGCCAGTTGCAACTTGCATACCATCATAACATCCTACTAAAGCAGCATAAGCATCATCTTTAGTTTTGTAAAAATTTGTATCTGTTTGTTGTGTTAAAGGCTCTGTTTCTAAACTGCAAGAACCCAGAGACAATAAGCTAAAACAGAAAATATATAAATATGTATTTTTCATTTTTTTATTTATTAAAGTTTAACATTTAATCCCAACATGAATGTTCTTGGTCTTGGGTAATACCCTACGTCAACACCTGATGAAAATTTCTGATCATTATTTGAAGAACCAAATCCAATTTCAGGATCCATACCATCATATTTTGTAAAAGTGTAAAGATTTAATACTGAGAAGTACATTCTAAACTGACTTGCAAAAAATGGTTTTGATTGCTTCATTTTCGCTAAATCAAATCCTAATGTAATCGTACTGATTCTGAAGAAATCTCCATCCTGAACATATAAGTCAGAAAATTGAGTGAAGTTTCTGTTGTCTTCAGTTACTCTCGGCATTGTGTTTGAAGAACCTTCTCCATGCCAACGGCTTAATATTGCAGAAGTATAATTTCCGTAAGCACCCGACTGGTTTCTATAAGACTGAACGATTTGGTTTCCGGCAACACCGTTCCCCATAGCTGAGAAATCAAAAGCTTTGTAACTAGCAGAAATAGATAAACCAAAAGTAAAATCAGGATTTGGATTTCCAATACTTGTTTTATCAGATGCATCTATTTTATCATCTCCATTAACATTTTGATAGATAAGATCTCCCGGAGCTGCATTTGGCTGCAACACTACACCACTGGCAGATTTATAATTATTGATTTGTTCCTGATTTTGAAAAACACCTCCAGTTTTGTATCCCCAGAAATAACCTAATGGGAATCCGTTTTGTGCTCTGTAGAATTCACCTGCATTATCATAAAGTTCATTACTTAAACCGTGAATGATTCCATCTGCATTAGGAATTTTACCAACTTCATTTTTATTATACGCACCGTTTGCACTGATGGTATAATTAAAATCTCCAATTTTATTCTGGTAGTTTAAACTTAACTCTGCCCCTTTGTTCACTACATCACCACCATTAATAAATGGAGCATCGGCACCAGCAGTGGCTAAGATTGGAGCTAAAATTAACCAGTCTTTATTCGTTTTTTTGTAGACATCAAAATTTACACTTAATGCGTTGTCTAAAAATCTGGCATCAAAACCAAGGTCAATTTGTTCTGAAGTTTCCCATTTTAAATTAGGATTTGCTATGTTTTGCAAATAACTTCCCGGAGTTAATACACCTTCTTCGTCACCAAAACTATAGTTAGTAGTATTTGATTTTACAAGTGCTAAATATTGGAAAGAACGAATACTTTGATTTCCTACCTGACCCCAGCTTGCTCTTAATTTAAAGAAGTTTAGTGCTTTTGAATCTCTTAAAAATTCTTCGTTTGAAACTACCCAACCACCAGATACAGATGGGAAATAACCCCATTGATTTCCAGGAGCAAATTTTGACGAACCATCTGCTCTAAGCGTTGCATTTAACAAATAAGTTTCTTTGTAGTTATAATTTAATCTTCCAAAGTAAGACATTAATATATTCTCAAACTTACTTCCTCTCATTGACATTCTTGCACCATCCTTATTTGTAGTATTATCTATCCAGGCGTGCTCTAAATCGTTAAAAACAGAATCTGCATTGGCTGCTTCTATAGAACTTTGATCGTATTTAATATAAGAAGTACCAGCCATAGCTTCAAAATGATGATTGTCAGCTACATTAAATTTATATGTTAGCAAATTATCCCAGTTGATACTTTTGCTTTTAAACATATTTTGATTTACTCTGTCAAAAGCACTATTTGCGTAAATTGATAATTGATATACCGGAGAGTAAGAATGCCCTTCGCTAACATTATAATCAAGACCTAAAGTTGTTCTAAGTGTAAGGTTTTTTATAGGTTGAATTTGCAAATAAACGTTCCCTAATAATTTTTGATTATTACTCTCATTTTGATTATTGTAAGTCATCAAAGCATAAGGATTTGCAACACCTGTTAACCATGGCTCATTGTCATTGCTAGTATCGTAAAAATTACCATTTTCGTCATACATTGGTAATAACGGTGTTGCCTGAAAGGCTCCTCTCAAAGAGTTGCTGTATTGATTTCCAACACCAATTCCGTTTTTGTCAACATAGGCAAAACTTAAATTTTCTCCTATAGTAACGACATCTTTATACAGTTTATGTTCTGAATTGAATCTGAAATTGTAACGGTCATAATTCGACAAATCTTTTCCGCCAACAATTCCTTCTTGTCCTAAGTAAGATAATGAAGTAGAATAAACAGAAGTATCTGAACCACCTGATGCGCCAAAAGCGAAATTCTTAGTAGCTGCATTATCAGTAAACATTTTGTCCATCCAGTTTGTTCCTGATCCTAATGCTGCAATTTGATCATTTGTAAAATAAGGAGCTTTACCTGAATTTACGGCTGCTTCATTTAAAATGACACCATATTCTGTTGCATCAAGCAAATCTACTTTTCTTGCTACAGACTGAACGCCATAATACTGATCAAATGTAATTTGTCCTGCACTACCTTTCTTACCCTTTTTTGTTGTTACTAAAATAACACCGTTTGAAGCTTGTGAACCATAGATTGCAGCTGAAGCCGCGTCTTTTAAAACAGAAATAGATTCGATATCTGAATTGCTCAAATAAGAAATATCACCTGTTAATATTCCATCAACAACATAAAGCGGACTGCTGCCTCCAATTGAACCAGCCCCTCTGATAACCACATTCAAACCTTCTCCCGGTTGTCCTGAAGTAGAAGTAATCTGAAGTCCGGCGGCCTGTCCCTGAAGTGCCTGAAGTGCATTTGTTGTATTTGTTTTGGCAAGATTTTCACCGCTAACCTGCGTAACAGCATTGGTTACAAGTGTTTTCTTTTGCGAGCCATACCCTATAACAACTACTTCTTTAAGTTCTGCAGTTTCTTCCTGCAACTTCACATTAACAGTTTGCTGCGTTCCTACTGTTACTTTTTGACTTTTGAATCCAATAAAAGAGAATACCAGCACATCACCGGCTTTTGCTTCTATTTTATAATTTCCATCAAAATCGGTTGAAGCACCGATTTTAGTTCCCTGTACTGCAACGCTTGCGCCAGGAATCCCCATTCCATCAACGCCCGATGTCACATTTCCACTTACAGCTCGGGATTGCGCCTGTGCAACGCCCGCCTGTATCATAAATAAGCTAAACAACAGCGCCGTACAAAACGAGGACATTGTTGTTTTCATACAATTTTTGCTTTTCATAATAAATAAAAGTTGGTTAAATTAAGTTAGTTACGGTTATATCTGATTAAAGTGTTCTTGCGTTCATCAACAAAAAATATTTAATGGATAAGACTATTTTCGATTGCTTTTTTTACTACTAAAATTGTTCTTTTAAAACTTATAGTCAATTTGAACTTATCTTATGGTAAATTTGACTACAAGTGTAAAACTTTTTTTCTATATTAGCAAAATATTAAGGTTATTTTTTTCTAATTCGGATTTATGCAGATTCAATTTTACCGATCTGACAAGTTTATAGTCAAAAATGAAATAAATAATATCAAAAAAATACTGAATTATATTTTTGATAATCAATCATTTAAAGAATTCTGATTTTTAAATTCAATTTTATTCGGATTTCAAACAATTGAATATCAGATTTTTACTATGTTAAAAAAATATTAAGTAATCAACAAAGACACTTATGCATTTTATTTGTTTAATTTGTCGAAATTTCTATCGCACATGGATAAAAATATAACTGCCGATGCAATCATCAAAAGTGAACAGAACGCAATGAATGCGATCACGATTGACTGCGTCATATTTGGTTTTGATAAAGGAAGTTTAGAAGTTCTTTTAGTTCAACATGGCGAAGGAATCAGCAAAGGGAAATGGGGTCTTCCGGGAGGATGGATTTATAAAAAAGAAAGTACAGATAATGCAGCACATCGTTTATTAAATGAGCTTACCGGTCTTGATAATATTTATCTGGAGCAGCTAAAAGCATTTGGAGATCCGGATCGTTTTCCGCTGCGACGTGTTATCACTATCGGATATTATGCTTTGGTAAAACGAGAAGACTATAATATTAAAGCCGGTTTTACAGCAGCTGATGCCAAATGGTATAAAATTGATGCTATTCCGGATTTAATTTATGACCATAACGAAATTCTGGCTTACAGTCTGAAACATCTGCAAAACAGAGTTCGTCAGGCCCCAATTGGTTTTAATCTTTTGCCTGAAAAGTTTACTTTATTACAGTTAATGCATCTATACGAAGAAATTTTAGGAATCGAAATGGACAAATCAAATTTCAGACGAAAAATCCTGCATATGAAATTATTGGTTGCTTTAGATGAAAAACAACAAGATGTTTCGCATAGAGCGGCAAAATTATATAAATTTGATCCAGAGATTTACAATAAACTAACCGAAAAAGGTTTCAATTTTGAATTTTAATAACACGCTGACACAAGCAAAGAATGGCATCATTACATCCTAAAGAAATTTCTAAAATCGATAATGTTTTACATAGTTCGACACCAGCAGTTGATGGAATTTCAATTGATTGCGTAATTTTTGGTTTTAAAAAAGGCAGCCTTGAAGTCCTTTTGGTACAGCATGCCAGTGGAGAAAGCGAAGGAAACTGGGGATTATTAGGTGGTTGGATGAAAAGAGAAGAAAGCGCCGATGATGCCGCACACAGAATTCTTTATGAACTTACTACTCTTGATAATATTTACCTGGAACAGCTAAAGGCATTTACAAATCCAAAAAGGGTTTTAGACCGTCGTATTGTAACTATTGGATATTACACTCTTGTAAATCAAGAAGATTATGATGTTAAAGCCAGTTTAGCAGTAAAGGAGGCAAGATGGTGCAGGATCAATGAAATTCCAGATTTGATTTTTGACCACAATGAAATCCTAGAATTTAGCTTAATGCAACTTCGTAACAGAGTGCGTCAAGCGCCAATTGGATTCAATCTTTTGCCTGAAAAATTCACTTTATTACAATTAATGCATTTGTATGAAGAAATTCTAGGAATTGAATTGGAAAAATCAAATTTCCGCAGAAAAATTCTGCATATGAAATTGTTAGTTGCCCTAGATGAAAAACAACAAGATGTTTCACACAGAGCCGCAAAATTGTACAAATTTGATCCTGATATTTACAAGAAACTGACTGAAAAAGGATTTAATTTTGAATTTTAAAGCCTGTTTTGAATTAGAGAATCCAACAATCAGACAACTACATTCCAGAATCCAAAACTTTGCGCTATCTTTGCGCCTTAATAACATGCTCTAACGCAATTGCTACTGGGCAAATTTATATCCGGAAATTACTAAAACTCGCATAAGAGAATTGAAATAATAAAATGAAGAAGATACGTAACTTTTGCATTATTGCACACATTGACCACGGTAAAAGTACACTGGCAGACCGCTTATTGGGCGCTACACAAACCGTTACAGCTCGTGAAGAAAAAGCACAATTGCTTGACAACATGGACCTGGAGCGCGAGCGTGGAATCACCATTAAAAGTCACGCCATTCAAATGGAATATACTTATAAAGGAGAGGAATATATTTTAAATTTAATTGACACTCCTGGTCACGTTGACTTTTCATACGAAGTTTCACGATCTATCGCGGCTTGTGAAGGGGCGCTTTTGATTGTTGATGCTGCACAAAGTATTCAGGCACAAACTATTTCGAACTTATATTTAGCTTTAGAAAATGACCTGGAAATTATTCCGGTTTTGAATAAAGTTGATTTACCAAGTGCTAATCCGGAAGAAGTTAGTGACGATATCATCGATTTATTAGGATGTAAACTAGAAGATATTATTCATGCTTCTGGAAAAACAGGTTTTGGTGTTGAGAACATCTTAGCTGCCATCATCGAAAAAATTCCTGCTCCAAAAGGAAATGTGGACGAGCCCTTACAGGCTTTAATTTTTGATTCACATTACAATCCGTTTCGTGGAATTGAAGTAATCTTCAGAGTTATGAATGGAGAAATTCGTAAAGGGCAAAAAATTAAATTCATGGCTACCGGCAATGAATATTTTGCTGATGAAGTTGGTACTTTAAAATTGAACCAAGTTCCTAAAAATGTGATTTCTACAGGAGATGTTGGTTATTTGATTTCTGGAATTAAAGAAGCAAAAGAAGTAAAAGTTGGTGATACATTGACAGATGCAAAAACACCAACTACTAATATGATTACTGGTTTTGAGGATGTAAAACCAATGGTATTTGCGGGAATTTATCCTGTTGATACAGAAGATTATGAAGATTTGCGTTCTTCTATGGAGAAATTGCAATTGAATGATGCTT
This sequence comes from Flavobacterium sp. KH_001, assembly GCF_057840745.1. Taxonomy (NCBI): domain Bacteria; kingdom Pseudomonadati; phylum Bacteroidota; class Flavobacteriia; order Flavobacteriales; family Flavobacteriaceae; genus Flavobacterium; species Flavobacterium sp. KH_001. The sequence continues at coordinate 865,355 of NZ_CM174520.1, forward strand.
CGTTAGTTTTTACACCTGAAAGCTCTGCAGCGTTAGGATTTGGTTTCCGTTGCGGATTCTTAGGAATGTTGCATATGGAGATTATCCAGGAACGTTTAGAACGTGAGTTCGATATGACTGTAATTACTACAGTTCCTAATGTTTCGTATTTGGCTTACACTAAAAAAGATCCTGAAACTCCATTCGTAGTAAACAACCCTTCTGACTTACCTGAACCATCTCGTTTAGACAGAGTGGAAGAACCTTATATTAAAGCAACTATCATTACAAAATCGGATTTCGTTGGAAACGTAATGAGTTTGTGTATCGAAAAACGTGGTCAAATTACCAACCAAACGTATTTGACTACTGAAAGAGTGGAATTGAATTTTGATATGCCTTTGGCCGAGATTGTATTTGATTTTTACGATCGTTTAAAAACAGTTTCTAAAGGTTACGCTTCTTTTGACTACTCTCCTATCGGAATGAGAACTTCAAAATTAGTTAAACTGGACGTTCTTTTGAATGCCCAAACGGTTGATGCACTTTCTGCTTTGATTCACGAAGACAACGCTTATAACATCGGTAAAAAAATGACCGAGAAGTTACGCGAATTGATTCCGAGACAGCAATTTGATATTCCGATTCAGGCTGCAATTGGGGCAAAAATTATTGCTCGTGAAACCATTAAGGCACTTCGTAAAGACGTTACCGCAAAATGTTATGGTGGAGATATTTCTCGTAAACGTAAACTTCTTGAAAAACAGAAAAAAGGTAAAAAACGTATGAGACAGGTTGGAAACGTTGAGATTCCACAAGAAGCTTTTATGGCTGTTTTGAAATTGAACGACTAGTTCTTGTTTTAGAAAAAAGAGGCAAGAGGCAAGAGGCAAGAGCAAAGAATATAGAATATAGAATATAGAAAAACCCGATAACTTCGTTATCGGGTTTTTTGTTTTTATGCAATTGAGTTATTAAATGTCCATCCTGATATTACGAGATCACGAACTACTTCGTTTGTTTCGGCTCCGTATTGTACCGTATAAATTCCTTTATTGGCAACATATCTTTCTGACAGTTTTGCAGATATGTAGATACCTCCGAAGAGTACGGTAAAAATTCCGAGCATAAATACGAATGTGTTTAAATTCACAAAATTATAAAGCAAAAGTCCTAGTAATAATATAACGGAAACCATCGAAATGCTAATTGCTTTATTTTTTGCATCGGAGTGAATGTCTTTGCAAGACCGGCATCTGGGTATTCCGATTAAGATTTTGGAATATTCTACAGATTTGTAAATAACGATATTGGTTTTATCGTCTTCCACAATAAGCGGTAAAAAATAACAATCATTAATATTTTCCATTTCAGCCTGTCTGCAGTAGGCGCATCGGTGATCGTGAGGCTCAAATCTCTTATAAGCCTCGTCAAAGGTGTAATTTCTAATCATTTTATTTGGGGTTTAAAATTTAAAAATTAATCTTCAGCGGGATACATCATTCGATAATGTATGTTTTGGTAAAAGTGCAAATTCAAAAGAACGTACTACAGCAATTATAAGAGTCAGATTTGTAGGTTTTCTGGTTCTAAAATTACCGTACACCAGGGGATTAAAAATAGTAAATAATTGAATTAACAATCTTAATTGTATGAATAATTTTCACCAATAAGTAACAATTTATTTTTACATTTTGTGAAGGCCTGTATTTACAGACTCTTTAAAATATCATCTTTAAAAAATATAGGTAAATACTTATAAAAATAAAAAAAGAACTTTAATCATCTAGTTTTTAGTGCATTTCATCGAGATTAAAATAAATTTTAACACAAAAAATATAACTTTAATCCTACAACTTTAAAATAAATATTATGAAAACGAGATTTTTAATTATCGCAGCATTGTTTACTTTTTCATTCGTAAATGCACAACAACAAGAAGCTGAAGAAGAAATGCATTCAGCAAAAGGTGTAAGATTTCAAAAAGGAGATATGTTTATTGAAGGTGGTATTTCAGTTAGTACAAGTGACGATGCCAACGCTTATTCTATCAATCCAAAATTTGGATATTTAATCGCAGACAACTTTGCCGTTGGAGGAGATTTAGATTTTGGAGGTGGTAAAACTGATGTAAACGATGGTAAAACAAGTTTTTTTGGTATTGGTGCTTTTGCCAGATATTACTTTTTTGAAGCTGATTCAAGACGTTTCAAAGCATTTGCGGATGCGGGACTGGGTTATAGCCATGCAAAAGCTGAATACAACATTGTAGGTAATCCCGTGCGATATGATAATACTACTAACGGAATTAAAGCCAACATTACAGTCGGATTAAACTATTTCTTCAGCAAAAAATTCGCGGCAACTTTTGTTTTGGCTGACATTTTAACTTATAACAATGCAAATCCGGAAGATGGCTCATCATCAAACAGCTTTGAATTAAATATTAATTTATTCAATAACATCTTTGCACAGCCTAAATTTGGACTATTGTACAAGTTTTAATTTGTTTCAAGTTTCAGGTTTCAGATTTCAGGTTTCAGGTTTCAGGTTTCAGGTTGCCATACTTTGACAGTTAACCGCAAAGTAATATAACCCGATAACTTTTGTTATCGGGTTTATTGTTTCTATCAACCTTTGTATCTTTGAATCTTAAAATCTTAGAACCTCAGCAACTCAGAACCTTAGAACCTTCAAAAAAAATGGACGAATCTCCAAAACGTTTTGACCGTATTGTCGCGATCCTCATTCAGTTACAATCAAAAAAAGTTGTAAAAGCACAGGAATTGGCCAATCGCTTTGACGTTAGTTTACGAACTATTTACAGAGATATTCGGACATTGGAAGCATCCGGAGTTCCAATTTACAGTGAAGCTGGCGTAGGTTATGCCTTAATGGACGGTTACCGATTACCTCCCGTTATGTTTACGCGTGAAGAGGTAAGCAGTTTTATTGCGGCAGAAAAACTGATGCAGAAATTTACGGATCCTTCGTTAGGAAGTCATTATGCATCGGCGATGTTTAAACTAAAGTCGGTTTTGCGAAGTACAGATAAAGACTGGCTTTCGAATATTGAGTCGAAAGTGGTTATGCAGACTGCAGAACCTATGTTTAATGATAATTCTCCTAATACTTTGGCTGTTCTATTTGAAAGTATTGCAGAGAAAAAACAAATTTTACTTTCCTATAAAACCGTCGAAAAAGACGAAAAGACCCAAAGAAACATTGAACCTGTTGGTGTTTTTCATGATCATAATAATTGGTATTTTCTGGGATATTGCCATTTGAGAAAAGATTACCGACAATTTAGAACCGACAGAATTCAGGGAATTCAGAAAACAGAAAGTGGTTTTACAATAGAACATGACTCTTTAGAGACCTATCTAACTAAAACAGAAACAATTCCTACTATAAAAGTCAGACTTTTGATTGAAAAGAAAATAGCCCGATATCTCGAAAGCGAACGAAAATACCACGGTTATATTTCAGAAAAAGAAGTAGATGGTAAAATCGAAATGACCTTTATGTGCCGCGACATCGAAAGTGGTTTTCCGCGCTGGTTTCTAATGTTTGGAGATTATGCCGAAATCCTGGAACCGGAACGTCTTAAAATTCGCGCCTTAGAATTGCTTGAAATCAACAAAAAAAGACTCTTATAAAAAAACTCCAAAAGAACTAAGTTTTCTTTTGGAGTTTTTTTTAGCTAGTTATTGTGCTTTTACAACATTGTAAAAATTATAATCAGTATTGGAAGCATCGGTTATACCAACATTTCGGCCAATCGTAACAATTTGTCCCCTGTGATAAGTGCCATGATTTACTACTTGCAGTAAATATTCACTAAGTGGCAATTCGCATTGAAACCACGGATTTTCAATTTTAATTGTTTTATCCAATTGCTCGTCTGATAGTGATGCGATAAAATCAGCTAGTTTCACAGATGTACTAAGCAAACCCTCAAAGACTTCCTTCTTATTCAAATCAACGCTTTCTTTTTTTTCAAACGGACCAGTTTCTGCTATAATCGAGTACCAATATTGTTCCGTTTCCCAAATATGATTGAGGGTTTTAATAATACTTGTGTAACTCGAAGCTACTTCAGCATTTAGTAACTCATCTGATTTTGTAGAAAGCCAGTTTACAAATTGCTGGTTAACCCATAAGTTGTAAGCGGCATAATTTGTCATTATTTTTTTTAGACCCATAATGTTTGATTTAAATTATACTTCGAATAAAGTGATTTAGGTTTGAAATAATTTGCTTCTCTTTATCTTTCCCAGAAAAAAGGCGGTTCAATATTTAAAGCTCTTAAATATACATAACCTTGTCCACGATGATGTACCTCATTATCAATAAAATACAAAATATTCTGTATAACTGGAAATTCATACTGACCAAAAAGATTAAAAGTTTCATTAAAATCTTCAATACTTAATTTTTGCCAATATTCATTGATTATTGCGGTTGCTTCGTCCCATTTTTCAAGGTATTGCGCTTTAAAAATCAATTTCTCAGAATCTTCGGTAAAAGGTTTCGTTTCTTTATTTACTATTCCAGTAAGACCAGGAACTGCAATAGCCAAAAGTTCATCGGCTAACTTAGAAAAAGGACGCATTCCACCGATTGAAAATTCGAAGAAATCTTTTTCAGGAAAAGCTTCAATTACACGACGTGTAAGTGCGCGGTGTCCTTGCCAATGATTCAATAAATCTTCAGGAGTAATTACTTGGGCTGCTAATGTTTTCATGATTTTAAAGTTTTAATTATTTAATACTTCAAAATTATTGAGGGTCGGTGACAACAGTTTGTCAGCAGGAAAAATTATTTTTTATAAATAGTGTTAATTAATTATTCCGTTTATCAAAAAAACAGTCGGAAGCCTTTATTTATAGAGCTTTACTTGTTTCTCAGCCATTCAAATAAACGATTCGCATCTTCAAATTTAAACAACTGTGTTCCTTCGTTCATGGTGGCGGCAGATCCGCAGGCAACTCCCCAACGAATAACTTCTTTCAGGCTTTTATTTTGAGATAAAGCCCAAACCATTCCACCAACCATACTATCTCCTGCCCCAACAGTACTCTTTTTAGCAACATTTGGTGCAGGAACATATTCATATTCATCTTTCGTTACTAAAACAGCTCCTTGAGGACCAAGCGAAACGACAACAATTTCAGCCGCGCCTTTAGCAATGATTCTTTTAGCAGCCTCATTTACTTCTTCCATTTCGAGGCGTTCCACTCCTATTAATTTTGCCAATTCACCAACATTTGGTTTAATTAGATAAGCTCCGGTTTTCAGAACTTTCTTTAAGGCCTCACCTGAAGTATCCACAATTAGTTTTGAATTAGATGCTTTGGCAATTTCGGCTACTTTCTGATAAAAATCTGAAGATAGTCCTTCATTCAAACTGCCGCTTGCCACTAAAAACTTTGGTTTTGACTTGCTCAGCGCTTCTAAAACCGCTTTTTCTTCATCACCTGTAATTTCTCCTCCGGTGAAACCAAAACGATATTGTGAATTGGTATTTTCATCAACAGCCACAAAACTTTCTCTTGTCCAGGTTTGAATGGGAATCGCCTGAAATTCTATGGTTTCTTTTGTCACCAATTCTTCCAGCATTTTCCCCATAGGCCCGCCAGAGGTAAATACAGCCAAAGATTTTCCACCCAATCTGGATATCGCTTTAGAAACATTGATTCCGCCGCCGCCAGCATCGAATCTGGGTTCTGAGCAACGTATTTTTTGTTCGGCAACCAACCCTTTAAAATGAGTGCTTTTGTCTAAAGCCGGATTTACTGTTAAGGTAACTATATCAAATGCTTTCATGTTTTTTGTTTTTATATCACTTTAAAGGTCTGAAAAAAAACCGATTTTCACTTTTTAATTCAACAGAAAAGAACTGATTATCATTAAAATTAGACAAAATCTTTGTTCCGAAGCCTTGGGATTGTACCTTTGCAACCTTGGTAAAAACCAAAAAAATAATAAAGAGACAAAATGATCGAAGATAAAAACCCACAACGTACCAGTATAGCGCAATTAGGCGAGTTTGGTTTAATACAACATTTAACCAAAAATTTTGATGTTACTCAGGAGTCAACTTTAAAAAGTATAGGCGATGACGCCGCAGTTCTTGATTTTAAGGATAAAAAAGTAGTTGTTTCTACTGATTTATTAATCGAAGGCGTACATTTTGATTTGGCTTACATGCCATTAAAACATTTAGGATACAAATCAGTAGTTGTAAATATCTCTGACATTTGTGCTATGAATGCCAGACCAACTCAAATTACGGTTTCTGTTGCAGTTTCTAACCGTTTTCCACTAGAAGCCCTGGAAGAATTATTTGAAGGCATTACACACGCTGCAAAAGAATATAAAGTAGATGTTATTGGCGGTGACACAACCTCATCGCAAAAAGGATTAATTATTAGCATTACTGCAATTGGTGAAGCCAATGAAGAAGAAATCGTTTACAGAAACGGAGCCAAACAAACCGACTTACTTGTTGTAACCGGCGATATTGGTGCTGCTTATATGGGGCTACAGGTTTTAGAACGTGAAAAGCAAGTTTTTCAGGTAAACCCAAACAGCCAGCCTGATTTAGACATGTACAGCTATTTAATTGAACGCCAATTAAAACCTGAAGCTCGAAAAGATGTTCGTACTTTATTGCACGCGCTTGAAATAAAACCAACTTCGATGATTGATATTTCAGACGGATTATCGTCAGAAATCATTCATTTGTGCAAACAGTCAAAAGTGGGTTGTAATTTATATGAAGATAAATTACCGTTAGATCCTCAGTTTATTTCGACTTGCGAGGAATTTAATATAGACAGTACAACAGTTGCTATTAATGGTGGAGAAGATTATGAACTTCTTTTCACAATTGACATTAACGACTTTGATAAAATAAAAGGGAATCCAAACTTTTCGATTATCGGCCATATGGCTGATGAAAGCGAAGGAATAAATTTAGTTACACGTGCCAACACTCAAATTCCTTTAAAAGCCCGTGGTTGGGATGCCTTAAGCGAGTAATTTTTAAAAAATTCCAAATAAAAAATTCCAAATTCCAATGCGATTCATGCTATTGGAATTTGGAATTTTTTATTTGGAATTTTATTTTTAGAAAAGCCCTTTACTTTTTGCTTCTTTAATTAAGTCTTCATCTGAACCAGACTTTATTTTAAGCAATTCTTTTAAGTTGACTTTTCGTTTTTCAATGGCATTCAAAGAAATGGGAATGTAATGCGGCATTTCCGCTACCGGAGTTTTCTTTGACAAATGAAACAGAATCTGCTTATCGAACTCATCAATCTCGATTGAATTATGCGCCGACTGATTGAGCATCTTTACAACAGACTGACTGTAATACTTCTCATTTTTCATGACTTTATCAAAAGCAAAAAGAAGTTCATCAAAAGTAAGATCATTTTTAATTACCAGTCCATTTGGGTTTATAGTTCTGATAATTGTCTTTATTTTTAGCAATTCAGTATACATCGTTAGCAAAATAATCTTGCAATGAGGCATTTTTTTCATGATTAAAATAGCCAGATCTTCACCTGAAAAAATCTCCTTTTCTTCATACGCCGGCATACTTATATCTAAAAAAGCCACTTCAAAATTTGGTGTTGCTTCGTCTTCAATCAAATCATAAGCTGACCTGCAGTCATAAGCCTGCGAAATAGCAAAATCATATTCCTTGGGATTGTAACGTGTAATTGCGTTTTTATATCCTTCAATTATAAAAGGATGATCATCAACAATTAAAATATTTCGGCTGATTAAAGGCGAAATCGGGGTTGTTAGGTTAAATGTCATTCTTTTTTAGGTTTAGTTTTTGGTCTATTGGGACTTTGATCAGGAGAATGGTTCCTTCTCCTTTGGCAGATTTTATCGTAACTGTACCCTTACACTCTTTTGCACGGTAGTGAATATTATGCAATCCTATTCCGTTTTTCGCTCTTTTTGTATTAAAACCTTTTCCGTCATCTGCAATGGACAAAATCAAATAATCGATCTCACTTTTAAAATCTACCGTAATTGTATCAGCATCAGCATATTTATTACAATTCTGTAAGGCTTCCTGAACAATTCTGTACAAATTAATCTTAACAATATTACTAACTAACTCCCACTTAATATGCGGATCAAAAGAAGTAATTAGTTTAGAATCGTAAGTGTTTTGTTGATTTTCAAACAATTTGTTTAAAATCGCAATAAAATTATTAATTAATTCTGATTTTTCACGATTTAAATCATGCGAAATTTCACGAATATCTTCTTCTATATGTTTTAGCTCTGTTAAATATTTTTTTCTTTTCTGTGCCGCCTGTGCTTCATCTTTATTTTCCATGCTATCAAGGCTGTCCAGACTAATTCTTACTCCAAACATTCTCCCTAAGACACCGTCATGCAGTTCCTGTGCAACTCGCTTCTTTTCTTTAATTCGGGTCATCTCAATATCATTTTGCTGAGAAATCATCAAATTGTAAATATTTTCATTTGCAATTTGCTGCTCTTGCTTAAAAAGTAACTCCCTGTGTTTTGCTTGTTGCGTTTTGTAAACATAGAAAAATAAACCTAACAAAGTACAAATACTAAAAACATACACCAAGGCTCTATTTTTCTCCTGCAGATTCGAATTTTGATCCTTTATTTCATTTGTCTCATACTCGATACGGGTAAACTTATCTCCTATTTGGCGTTCTCCTTTCTGTAGACTGTCATTAATGCGAATATATTCCTTAGAATAGAGAGATGCTTTTTTTGGATCAATAAGAGCCAGGTGTTTCAACGACTGCAGAACATTTCTCGAATTATTCATTTTTTTGGATTCTCGCAGAGATTCGACAGAAAATTCCATTGCTCTGGCCGTATCTTTATTAAAAGCATAGAATTCAGAAAGATGAAGCTTATTAGAAATCAATCCGGTGGTAAGTTTTAGACTGTCTTTAAATTTAAGCGATCTGTAAAACATGTCTGGAAGATCTTTTTTTTCTAAGAGCTTGAATTTGGCATACGCCAAATTATCAATCAGCATGGCATATAAAGATGGCTTATCTGTTTTTAAATTCTTCTCTTTTAAAGCGTTTTCATAAAACTCCTTGGCTTTTCTGTAGTTTTTAATATTATTATATACATAGCCAATATTATTTAATGAAGTTGCTTTTGATTGAAATTCAGCAGGTATTACTTTCTGGTTAACACTCGAAAGTGCTTTATTATGAAATTCCAACGCTTTATCATATTCCTCCAAATCGTTATAAATCGCACCGAGTAAATTATAAGATTCGTACACAATTTCAGCATTCTTCGCGGTGTCTAAAACTTTCAGCACATTAAAAACCGCTTTTTCACTTCCTAAAAGATCCCCTTCTGCATATTGCAGATAAGCCTTGCTTAAGCGTGTTGTCGCCAAGTTCGAATTATCTTTCAACTGAAAATAAATTTTTTCAGCTTTAAAGTAAAACATATAGGCGCTGTCAGAAATTGCACGACTGCTGTAATAATCACCAAGATAGGTATATGATTTTGCAATAAAAACAGAATCTTTGGCCACTTGCGATCTGTTTAAAGCAACAAGAACTGTTCTTTTAAAGCTATTCCAGTGATTATTATTATAGAATCGGTTCGCAACTTTAAAAAGATTTACCCTGTTTAAAGAATCATTAGTCTGATTCGATACTAACTCATAGGCCCTTTCACTGTATTTGATTTTATAATCCAGAGGCAGCTTATCATCTTCAGCTAATGCCAGATAAATTTTAAGACTATCCTGTACGGATGAAGAGTCATCATTCTTGTTTATTTTCTCAGTACAACTAAGAAAAGACAATATGGAAAAAAACAATATGAAGTAATTTTTTCTCAATGATGTTTTACAATTTTACCAAAAATAGCAAAACTATTGACACAAAAAAAAGGTTGCCAATAGATTGACAACCTTTTTTTTTATAATATAAAATTTATTACAAATCTAATTTTTTATTTCCTCTAACGATACTTCCGTTAATATCAAATTTTGCTGTTACTGCGTGAAAATCACGTTTTTTGTTTCCTCCAACAATACTTCCATCATATGGCGGAACTATACTTAATTTTTCGTTTGACGATGTATTTGGAGTTGATGGGTTAGCAAATGAAGTTGCTACCATTACTAAAGAAAATAATCCTAATGTTAGAGCTGTCTTTTTCATAATCTTGAGGTATTTTGTTTGATTTTTGTTTTTGGGAGTCGAATGCTTTTGGCAAAACGATGATGTAAAACTAGGTACGGAATCAAAAAAAATGTATACGAAAAATGCAGTTTATGGTAGAACATGCCCAAATGATAGTCAATGAGCGTTAATTCAGTGTAAATGTCTAATTTTTAGACCTCTAAGTAGTTTCCTGCTGAAAAATTAGCAATAATTAGATCGACATTTGATTTATAGGTCTTCGAAAATGGAATCTTTTTGGGAGAGTTTTTTATGTAACAAACTGAGTTTCCGTTATGAATTCTTGCTATATAATTTTGATTAATGATATAACTGTTATGAATTCGAATAAACGGATGGGATAAAATACTCTCAAAATGCTTTAATGTTTTAAAAGCCGTTATCATTTCGCCAGTACTAAGGTAAATGTCTGTTGAGTTATTATCGGCTTGAAAATAGGCGATATCAGCTGCATTTAGATAACGATAATCACCATATGATTTAATACAAATAATTAATGGTTTTTCTATAACATTCGAGGCATACGAAACTTCTGTACCAGGAATTTCAACAGAAACAACTTCGTTCATCATTTCTACAGTATTGATCTCCGAAAACACCTTTTCTAATTTCAAAATCGTTTTAAGCAAATCAACATGTGTAAGAGGCTTTAGTAAATAATCAAAAGCACCATATTGAATAGCGTCAAAAGCCAATACTTTTTTTGTTGTTGTAACTATTATTCTAGGTATCAGGGCTAAATATCTATACAATTCATTTACAAAGGCAAGTGATAAATTACTGGATAAGTCTTCAGGATCGATTTCTAAAAAAACAAAAGAGGGTCTATATTCCAAAACCAAATGCAAACCGTCTTGGTAATTTGTAGCCGATGCCACAAAAGTTAATTCTGAGAAACCTTCTGCAATTGTTTTGGTTCTCAAAATACTTTCAGCATTATCATCAATTATAATATAGGAGTACTTTTTCAAGTTTAACTTTTGTATTTTATGCCCAATTAAATTTACGCATTTCTATTTTCTAAATATTTCATTGTTAACACATTACAACAAAATGTTAATACATAAAGATGAAATGCAAAAAAAATCGACGAAATGCACTTTCCAAAAGTAAAAAAATCCCAAACTCCACCTAAGGAATTTGGGATTTATATAGTGTTAAATAAAAAAATTACATTTTCATCAACCAGTTTTTCATCGAAACTTCGTTTTCAATAATAGCTCTCAATTCGCTAATTTTTACACGATCCTGTTTCATTGTATCTCTATGACGAATAGTTACTGTTTCGTCTTCGATTGTTTGGTGATCTACTGTGATACAAAACGGAGTTCCAAGAGCATCCTGTCTTCTGTAACGACGCCCAACAGCATCTTTTTCATCATACGCCACATTGAAATCCCATCTTAAATCATCAATGATTTTTTTAGCGATATCTGGTAAACCGTCTTTCTTAACTAATGGTAAAACGGCCGCTTTTGTTGGCGCTAAAACAGCTGGTAATTTCAATACTGTTCTTGTAGATCCATCTTCAAGAGTTTCTTCTTGCAATGATGTTGCAAAAACAGCTAAAAACATACGATCTAAACCTACAGAGGTCTCTACAACGTAAGGAACGTAATTTTCATTCAATTCCGGATCAAAATATTGTAGTTTTCTACCAGAATATTGTTCGTGTGCTTTTAAGTCAAAATCGGTACGAGAATGAATTCCTTCTAATTCTTTAAATCCGAATGGGAAGTTGAATTCAATATCTGCAGCAGCGTTTGCATAATGCGCTAATTTTTCGTGATCATGAAAACGATAGTTTTCTTTTCCTAATCCTAATGACAAGTGCCATTTTAAACGTGTTTCTTTCCAGTGGTGGTACCATTGCATTTCTTCACCCGGACGCACAAAAAACTGCATTTCCATTTGTTCGAATTCACGCATACGGAAAATAAATTGTCTTGCAACAATCTCATTTCTGAAAGCTTTACCCGTTTGAGCAATTCCAAAAGGAACTTTCATACGGCCAGACTTCTGAACATTCAGGAAATTAACAAAAATACCCTGAGCTGTTTCCGGACGTAAATATAAATCCATTGCAGAATCTGCAGAAGCACCTAATTTTGTTCCGAACATTAAGTTGAATTGCTTTACATCTGTCCAGTTTTTTGAACCTGTTTCAGGGTCAGCAATTTCTAATTCTTCGATTAGCGCTTTTACATCGGGTAGATTATCAGTCATACCTTTTGCAAGCCTTGATAAAATTTCTTTGTATTTCGCAAGATATTCTACAACGCGGGCGTTTGTGGTAACAAATTCTTCTTCATTAAAAGCATCACCAAAACGAGCCCTTGCTTTTTCAATTTCTTTTTGAGCTTTTTGATTGATCTTTTCAGCGAAATCTTCCACTAAAACATCAGCTCTATATCTTTTTTTAGAATCTTTATTATCAATTAACGGATCATTGAAAGCATCAACGTGGCCTGAAGCTTTCCAGGTTGTTGGATGCATTAATATTGCAGCATCTAAACCTACAATATTATCATTCATCTGAACCATTGATTTCCACCAATATTCACGGATATTCTTTTTTAACTCGACACCATTTTGTGCATAATCATACACTGCACTCAATCCATCGTATACTTCGCTAGAGGGAAAAATAAATCCGTACTCTTTTGCGTGCGAAACCACATTCTTAAATATATCTTCTTGTTTTGCCATAGTGATGCAAAAATATAAAAAGTACGTTTAAAAAAAAGAAAAAATATAAAGATTGAGGGATTGATTTTGTTATTTTTGTAACCAAATTCCTTCTATTTGTGATTAATTATCTTCTTAACCTGTTTTTCCCCAAAGTTTGCGCCGCTTGCCATGCGCTTTTAATGTCAAATGAATCTGTTATCTGTTCGTATTGTCGTCATGAAATGCCTCTCACTCAATATCATTTGGACACCAAAAATGAAGCTTTAAAGAAATTCTATGGTAAAATTGAAATTCAACATGCTTCAGCTTTTTTATATTTCAATAAAAGAGGAATGGTTCAGGAACTCATTCACAACCTAAAATACAAGGGTCATGAAGAAATTGGTTTCCTTTTAGGAAATTGGTATGTAGAAGATCTAAAAGAATTGAATTTAGAAATTCCTTTTGATGTTGTCATTCCTGTCCCGCTGCATAAAAGAAAATTCAGGGAACGCGGTTACAATCAAGTTACTACTTTTGGAAAAGCTTTGGCGGAAGGCTTAAATATCACTTTTGATGATACTGTTTTATATCGAAAGAAATATTCCAAAACGCAATCTAAAAAGAACCTTCTAGGAAGATCTGAAAACATCGAAAATATATTTGACGTTCATTTTTCCGAAGAAAATCAAAATAAACATTTTCTAATTGTCGATGATGTACTTACAACCGGCGCTACGCTAGAAGCCTGTTCACGGGCATTATTAAAAATTCCGGGAGCAAAAATTAGTATTGTTTGTATGGCGATGGCAAACTCGTAATAAATTAAATTCCAATAAAAAAATTCCAAATTCCAAAACTGTCTCGGAGCTTTGGAATTTGGAATTTTAAAATTGATTTTTTTTATAAATTTTAATTTACTACGATCTTTTTAACCGTTCTTCTTTCTCCATCAATAACCGTTACCAGATAGATTCCGGCAGAAACATTTTGCAATTGAATATTTTGATTAAAGTTTGATGTACTTTCAAAAGTGTTTTCATAAACTTTCTTCCCTAAGATATCATGCACAAAAACTTTAACTCCGGTATTAGATTTACTTTCAAATTGAATAATAAAACTCCCCTTATTTGGATTTGGAGACAATACAAAATCAATATTTTCAAAATCAGGCGTTCCTAAAGTATAATTTTGGCCACAAATATTTATAGAAGCTGAATTTACAGTCCCGAACATTCCCGTCACAGCATCACGAACTCTTAAGGTCCAGGTTCCCTCAGGACTCTGACCATTAAAAACACTTAACAAATCAACTGGCAAAACGATTTGCTCTGTTGTTTTATTACAATCTAAAGCATTACCGGCATCATCAAATTGCATGGCTAAAGTTGAATTTGTTGATCCACAGTTTTTATTAAACAATCGCACAATAGTACCTTGTGGATTTACAATTTGAATTTCAATATCAGAAAATCTGGCATGTGTTACATTAACCGAAACATTTACATCTGAAACTGTTGCCGTAGTTGCTGGAACTGTAATGGTTTTTGTAACAAATGTCGTGGTGTTTGGAATAGAAAAAGAACTTCCAAAACTATAGGAATCACAAGTTGTTGTCGAAGTATATCCTACCGCAAAAGGCTTAAGGTTTAATGCATAATAGATATTACCAGTTGGTTCGATCAGGATTCTGCAATTTTTAGAAGAAGGAACACTTGTTGGAAGTGTAATCACTTCAGAACCATCATTTGGTGTATTTGATGCCAGAACTATCGGAAAAGTCAAACCACCATCTGTAGATAATTTAATATTAACCGCTGTTGAACCCTCCAGTGTATTGGTGTTATTAACACTCCATGTTACCGTTTCACTAAATCCCTGCCACCAGCTTACATTATCATTTAGGTGTGATGTTACGGTAAATGGGCCGGCAAAAGAAGCAACAGTTACAATCTTTTCAGCTGTATTAGTCTGGGCTTTCCCTAAAGCTGCATTGTCTCTTGCTGTTAATGTAAAATGCAATGTCCTTGCTATAGAAGAAACGGATTCCCATTTTGTCGTTAATTGATTCTGAATAACAGAATTCAGTTCCGGCATATAACGGACCGGACTTGAATTAGGAATTACTGATCTAAACAAAGGCCCGTCTGGTTTTGTAGCGTAAGCTATACTGTTTCCACCTGTAGTTGTTGTAGCACTATCATATTGCTCCCAATTATACGTTACGGAATCACCTTCAGGATCAGAGCCTGTCCCTTTTAGTACAAAAGCTGTACTTATTGGTATGGTGAAATCTTTGCCAGCATCAACTGTAGGTGGGTTATTTATTATTGCTGTATTTACCGGACAACTCTTTGTGGCAAGATTATTTTGAATTTGAATTATACTGGCATACGCAAAATAATCATCCGAATTATTCTGAACATCAAAATTTGTTATTCCCGCATATCCCATAATAGTTGATCCGCTTCCCGGTTCGACATGAGTCCCCGATCCCTCAAGTTCTTCAGAAGAAAAGGTATGTGTCGCACCTAATTGATGCCCCATTTCATGGGCAACAAAATCAATATCAAATGTATCTCCCTCAGGTCTTTCATTTGAAGGTGAAGTATAAGCACTTCCCTTACCAAGAGGTTCATCACTTGTTGGATTTGTACAGACACAACCAATACACCCAGCATTTCCACCACCACCCGAAGCACCAAATAAATGCCCAATATCATAATTAGCATTACCAATGACAGCTGTCAAATTCTCTTGCAAATCTTCGTTCCACTCGCCGTCATCAACTCCTTCTTTCGCATTTGCATATGGATCTGTTGCGGCATCTGTATAAATTAAAGCTTCAGTATTGGCAATTAACACCAATTTTACTGCCAGGTCTTTATTAAAAACACCGTTTACTCTTGTTAGCGTTGCATTCATTCCCGCTAATGCAGCTGCTTTTGTGCCTCCAAAATAAGTAGTATACTCTGCTGTACATGATAATGCCAGGCGCATTGTTTTAAAAACTTTTGTATTTGATTGTACTCTGGCTGTTTTCGCTGTCGCCTTAGTACTTGCGATATCATTAGTTGTCGCGCAAATCAACTTTTTAGAACTCAACCCATTTTTAGCAAATAGCACATATTCGGTTTTGTCATCAGGATTCGCTTCAATAAATTCAGTTATTTTATCAGCACGAAAAACCATAGTTTGTATTCCTGATGGCGAAACACTAAAATGAATTTTTGCAGATTTATCATCTAAACCACTTCCTTCATAAGCTCTAATATCAGGGTATTTTGCTTGTAATTCCGGTTCGAAATTAGATGATTCCCAAACTGTAAAGCGTTCTAAAACACCATCCGAATTTGGAATTGTAATTTCTGAAACAATTTCTTTTGAAGTCTTTCCAGTTGTGGCAGCAAGTTTGCTTTTTAAGAAATCCGAATTCAGTTTATAATATAACCTTCCGGAATCAGAGGAATTTGCCCTCTTATTTAAAATAGAACTTGAGGTTTTTCTTTGCCATAAATCATCATTTTGAGCGTGAATTTCAACACAGCCAAAAATAACAAATAAAAAAAGTAGTAGTTTTTTCATACTCAACGGTATTTGAAAAATCAAAATTAAGAGAATTAAATCAAATTCTTACATATAAAAGACATTTAATCCTTTTTAGTCGACCAGTTAACCATTATTCACAAAAAGAAGCCAAATCTCTTCAAAAAATCAATTGTGGGTAGTGTAAAATTTCAAATAGATAGTATAAATTTGCACCATCTTAAATTATTTGTTTTGAAGCTCTTTCATTCTATAAACGATTTCCATTCGACCAAGAAAACTATTTTAACTCTTGGCACCTTTGACGGTGTGCATATTGGTCATAAAAAAATATTGGAACGAATCACTCAAAACACTGAAAACGGAAAATACGAGAGTCTGGTTCTTACATTTTTTCCGCATCCCAGAATGGTGTTACAAGAGAAATCAGAAATAAGACTTTTAAATACAATTTCTGAAAAATCAAAACTTCTAGAACAAACAGGAATCGAAAATTTAGTAATTCATCCTTTTAATGAGAGTTTTTCAAGATTAACTGCCGAAGAATTTGTGCATTCTATTTTAGTCGATCAATTTCACATTCAAAAAATAATTATTGGCCATGATCATCGTTTTGGAAGAAACAGAACAGCCAACATTGATGACCTTATTGCTTTTGGAGCTGAATATGGTTTTGAAGTCGAGCAAATTTCAGCACAGGAAATCCAGGATGTTTCAGTTAGTTCTACCAAAATCAGAAAAGCCTTAAATGAAGGAAATATGAAATTGGCAAACGATTATTTGGGTTATAATTATTTTTTAACCGGTGAAGTTGTAAAAGGAAAACAATTAGGACGAACTATTGGTTTCCCAACAGCCAACATTCAAATTGAGGAAGATTATAAATTAATTCCGAAGAATGGTGTTTATGTGGCCAAAGCCTTAATTGGTCAAAAAGAAGTTTTCGGAATGATGAATATTGGTTTTAATCCGACGGTAAACGGTGAAAAACAAACAATCGAAGTGCATCTTTTTGATTTTGATGCTGACATTTACGGCGAAAAAATCGAAGTTTCATTACTACACTATCTTCGTGACGAACAAAAATTTGGCTCAGTTGATTTGCTAAAAGCGCAATTAAATCAAGATAAAATTGATGCTTTAGCTTTTGTTTCTCAGCTTTAGAAAGCTTTCAAACATACTTTTCACCAAATTTAAATCATCGTAGTTATTTTTTTAGTAAATTTGATATACAACTCTGTTTGTCAATCATTTGCTATTAACTTCTTTAAAAATAACCACTATGAATTTACCTAAAGAAATTACCAACGGTTTTTTGATTTTCCTCGGAATAGGAATTTATTTTTTATTGATGAATCTATTAGGACTTGCAGACTTGTTTTATCTGCGTACACTAAATGTATTCTTTATATTTTATGGCGTAAACAGAACCATGCAAATGAATCTTCGCGAGGGTGAAACCAACTTTGTATCTAATGCTGTATCAGCGATGACAACCTCTGTGGTTGGTGTATGCATGAGTGTCTTCGGATTATTAGTTTACAGTTATGCAAGAGGAGGAGACGCTTATGTGCAAGGCTTATCAGAAACATTTATGTTTGGAGGAAATCCTTCTGTACCAACTTATTGCATCTGTTTGCTTTTTGAAGGAATTGCATCCTCCGTAATTGTGACCTTGATGATGATGTTATATTGGAATAACAAATATGCAGCTGATTAATTTTTTTTAAATAAATCTCTAATTTAAGCACTCTAAAATCATGAAAAAGTATAATTCTATGATTTTAGAGTGTTTCTTTTTTGAAAATACCTGTCAAATATTCATTTACAGAAATACACATTGGTTGATTAGAACAATTTAACTACTTTTGAAGCATCAAAAAATTGCATCGATGAGCATTACAAAACACAATTGGACAAAAGACGAAATAATCGCCATATATAACAAACCTATGATGGACCTGCTTTATGAGGCAGCCACAATTCATAGAACAAAACACGATCCGAACGTAGTTCAGGTATCAACTTTACTATCTATTAAAACCGGAGGCTGTCCTGAAGATTGCGGTTATTGCCCACAAGCCGCACGTTACAACACTGGTGTTGAAGGAAATGACTTAATGAGCGTTAGTCAGGTAAAAGCTCAGGCTTTGCGTGCTAAATCAAGCGGATCTTCTCGTGTTTGTATGGGAGCTGCCTGGAGAAACGTAAAAGATGGTGAAGAATTTGATCAGGTTTTAGAAATGGTGCGAACTATCAATAAACTTGACATGGAAGTTTGTTGTACATTGGGTATGATTACTGAAAACCAGGCTCAACGTTTGGCAGAAGCAGGTTTATATGCTTACAATCACAATTTAGATACGTCTGAAGAATATTATAAAGATGTAATTTCTACTCGTGGCTTCGAAGACCGTTTGCAAACTATCGAAAATGTTCGTAAAACGAATGTTACGGTTTGTAGTGGAGGAATCATTGGAATGGGAGAAAGTGTTGAGGACAGAGCAGGAATGCTTGTTGCCCTTTCTACTTTAAATCCACAACCAGAATCAGTGCCGATTAATGCCTTGGTTGCTGTTGAAGGAACTCCGATGGAAGAAGAAAAACCAGTTGAAATCTGGGAAATGATTCGTATGGTAGCCACTACCAGAATTGTTATGCCGGATACACAGGTACGTTTATCTGCAGGAAGAACGAACATGAGTCGTGAAGGACAGGCCATATGTTTCTTTGCAGGTGCCAATTCTATTTTTGCAGGAGATAAATTGCTTACAACTCCAAATCCGGATGTACACGAAGACATGAAAATGTTTGAGATGTTAGGATTGATTCCACAAAAACCATTTGTTAAAGTTTCACAGCCTCAGACAGTTGAAGCAGAAGATTCTCAGTTCGCTCCATTAGGCGAAAAACCAAAATGGTCCAGACCAGGACATACAATTGAAAGAAATCTGGAGGCTTCGATCAAATCAAAAATTTAAGCAAAAGAGTTAATAAATCTCAATAAATATTTTTAAATTGCTTCTTGACTTAGTGTCAGAAGCAATTTTTTTATTTATCAAAGATGAAGTTAAAACAAATCGAAAGGGTAAAAAAAATCTCAAAATCTGATTTTATTTCCCAATATGT
Source organism: Flavobacterium sp. KH_001 (assembly GCF_057840745.1). NCBI lineage: Bacteria > Pseudomonadati > Bacteroidota > Flavobacteriia > Flavobacteriales > Flavobacteriaceae > Flavobacterium > Flavobacterium sp. KH_001. The sequence goes on from NZ_CM174520.1 coordinate 884,911, forward strand.
CAAAAAACAAATTCCCGTTGTTATTGAAGAACTGACCGAAGACTGGCCAGCTTACCACAAATGGAAATTATCCTATATCAACGAAATAGCCGGTGATGTTACCGTTCCTTTATACGATGACAGACCTGTAAATCACGAAGATGGCTTTAACGAGGCACATACTAAAATGAAAATGAGCGATTATATCACTCTTTTACAATCCAAACCCACTAACTATCGTATTTTTCTTTATAATCTAATGAAGGAAGTCCCAGTGCTAAAAAATGACTTTTTATGGCCCGATATTGGACTAAAGCTTGTAAAGCAAATGCCGATGTTGTTTTTTGGCGGAGAAAATTCAAGAGTCTTTATGCATTTTGATATTGATTATTCCAATATTCTGCATTTTCATTTTCATGGAGAAAAACAATGTATGATCTTTCCTCCTGATCAGTCAAAATATATGTATAAAGTACCTCATGCATTGATTTCAAGAGAAGATATTGATTTTGATAATCCTGATTATGAAAAATTTCCGGCCTTAAAAAATGCGGAAGGTTATATAACCAATCTGAAACATGGTGAAATGTTATACATGCCGGAAGGATATTGGCATTATATGAAATATTTAACTCCGGGATTTTCTATGAGTTTACGAGCGTTTCCAAAAAACATTACCAATTTATCCAAGGCCGCCTACAATGTTTTCATCATGCGTCATTTTGATATTATGATGCGGAAATTTAAAGGCCAAAAATGGATTGATTATAAAAATCAAAAGGCTATTGAGAATACCCATGAGAATTTAGCAAAATCTGCTTAATAGAATTAGAAAAGCGGTTAAAACTGAAATTTCAACCGCTTTTTTATTTACTGAATTACTATTAAAAAACCACTTTCTTCAAAGTACTATATCCATTTTCTAATGTCGTTTTTACTAGTAAAACCTGATTTGTTGATTGCAAATTAGCCATTTGCAATTCTGTTGCATTAATTTTTGTTTTATTATAAAGAAGCTTTCCGGTAACATCAAAGACAGAAACCTCTTTGATATTTTCCTTCGCTGAATTCACTTTGATAATTTTATCTTTTACAGAAATCACAACGGTTTGTTCAGTGCCCACAATATCCTCTGTGCCCAAAGATTTATTGACATAATGTAATACAAAACGGTCATCAAAAGTTCCGATGGTAGTGCTAAAATTATAATTACTAGTTTTTAAATTATGTACACTTTTAGCTAATTTATCTTCTAAATAAATATCATGGGTACTCAAATCACCATTGGCATGATCAATAGAGATCGTAAATTCACCCACGATTATTGATCTATAACCCAACGGAACAACATCAGTTTCGAGAAAAGGAAGGCTACGCCCCTGAATTACTAATTTCATCAGTTCGTTAATACTGTAAAAGTCTAAATATTTATTGCCGTCCATTGTAAGTCCGTCATAATTATTATCCCATGAATTGGTTGCTCCTTCCACATAGCCAATTAATAATTGCTTAAAAGCTCCCTGCGTATTAGTAAGATTGAGCCAAACTCTGTGACCGGTATCATTTACTTTTCGGACAGCATTATTTTTAAAAAACTGGCTATTATTACCCGGGACACGCATTGAATTCGTAAACACTGCATTTAATGCTGTTTTTGATGTCACAAAAAAGGACTGCCCTGCGGCAATATAGCCATATGGTGGGTCCTGATAACCAGGTGTATCGGCCCCATCTCCTTCCATATCACCAACAGTAGTGCTGCCTGTTAAATTATAAATAGCATAATCATCGAGCGTGTAATTATATTTTGCATCTCCATCAACATCATCACTTGGAGGGCTATTATGCGTCCAAAAATATAAGGTACCATATAAATTAGCCGCATTATCAGCTATAAACCGATCTGCATATATTGCCGAAGGGTAAGGATTTCCCAGTAAATATGATTTTTCAGCAGCGGCCAACGGTATAGGAATCGTACCATTATTAGGAATTCCGATAAATCTTCCATTAAAAACGGATGGCTCACTTATGTCATAATTTTGCGGTGCTCTTATGATATAACCTCTTCCTGCTTCCATAGCTTCATCACCTCTGTAAATTACAATCCAGCCTATTACCGGATCGTATTTATAATATTTATCCCCTAGCGTATCGGGCGATAAATCATGTAATTTAAAAGAAGTACTTTCTTTAATAGGTGATGACCAAAAAGTAAAATCATAGCGTCGTACAGGTGCTGTATATCGTTTATAAATAATATTCCCAGTGTTAACAGCCTCATTCGTTTGTAATAAACTTGCATTATTTTCGAATGTTAATGTTCCACCATTATTATTTACAGAATTTACAATTGTTAAAGTATGATCAGAATTAACCACAACATTTGCACCTGAACTTATAATGCAGGAACATCCATTTAAATCCTGGTTGATTTGATAATCTCCGGAGAATATCACAATGTCATTATCATTTGTTGGCGGGCTTCCCTCAGACCAGCTATCCCCGTCCCAGATATTGGTAACAGGAGCTAGAATAGTAACATTGGAAGTAGCCAATGAAGGACAACCTGTAATGTCCTGTATTGTAAAAATATAGTTTCCTGGCACCAAATCAGGAACTGTAAAACTAGTTCCTGTACCATAGTAAATTTTATTAACTGTTCCTGTTTGAATAAGTGTCCATGACCCTGCGATCAATCCGCTTAAAGGCAGGCTTCCTGTTGAAATAACACAGGTAGGCTGAATAACAGTCCCTACTATTGGCGTTGATGATCGTGCATTAACCGTTATAGTTGCAGCAGAAACTGTAAACCCTGTATTCCTTGTACAGTTATTAGCATCTGTTACAGAAACCAGCGTATAATTTACGGAGTTGTTTACTGGCGATGTAAAAGCAGCAAAAGCTATCCCACTGGTTATGTTTGTCACCGTGCGGTCTGCTCCTCCATTTTCTTTATACACTATGGTATAGGGTCCCACACCTGATGTGGAGGTAAAGAGTAACTGTGGCGATCCACCGGCACAAAATGGCCCATTGCCCGTTAAGCTTCCCTGTGGTAATGGATTAACAACTACAATTGCTTCACTGGAACGCACAACAGCACAAGCTCCACTTTGCACGACTGCTCTAAATCGTGTAGTTTCTGTTAATGCCCCCGAAACATAACTTGTTAATGTTGTATTTGTTATAGGAACCCATGTAGTAAATGGACTCACTGAGGATTCCCAATTCAAAACAGAACCAGTACTTCCAATCAATGAAAGTGTACCACTAGTCGAACCGTTGCAAACGGCTGCTGCACCACTTATTGTTCCACCACTTGTAACCGCGGAAGTGATAATACTGGCCACATTAGCAGAATTTATATTGGCAAAACAAGCTCCAGAGGTTAATTTTGTAATTGTGATATCTCTTGTACCAACAGCAGTAAGACCCGATAGCACAAAAGTACCCAGACCTGCCGTTGTAACGGTCATTGTAATAGTTAAACTTTGAGCTGGATTCGTGAGATTATAGTTTACGGTATAAACACCAACTGGTAAAGATGCTGCACTTCCTGTCAGGGTTATTGTTGAGGTTCCAGCTGTCGTACAAACACCTGAAGCTGAAACTCCTGAAATACCATAGGATGGACAAGTATAAGCAACAATGACCTGACCAGCAGCTCCGGCTCCGCCTAATTGAGCAGCAGTAGAGAGAGATTGAACTCCTCCACTACCACCACCTCCGGGAGCAATACCAACATACCCGGCATGATTTTCAAGAGTACCAGCAACGGCCGCTCCTCCATCTCCTCCACCGGGAATACCACCTTTCCCTCCGGCTCCCGAGTTAAGCCCTAATGACAGTGCTGCCGTAGCTCCAATTAGACCGGGACTACCATTAACTGTTGTAGTTCCAAATGAAGCTGAGGCCAAGCCACCTGCGCCACCTGTGGGAATTGCGCCGGTAGTATTTGCTCCGCCACCAGATCCTCCAACTGCTTTTATAATATTTTCAAAACCTGTAATAGTCGAAGTTCCCCCAGTTGCTCCAATGCCAGTAGTTGCTCCTGCGACCTGGCCCGCGACAATCACACTTAAAGTTGTTCCCGGCACCACTGTAATATTAGCAGTAGCATATGCACCACCACCACCGCCTGCTCCACCACGGCCAGTTAAAGATAGAAGTGTAGCCCCTGACGCACCGCCACCAGCACCACCACCGCCCCATGCCTGAACTGTCATTTCAGTAATTCCCGCAGGAACAACCAAAGTACCACTACTACCAAAAGTATGGGGTGGAGGTTGCGCCCACAAAGAAAGAGAGACAAAGCATAAGAAAGAAGCCAGCCGTAGTTTTGTAAACAAAACTATTTTTCTTTTCTGCTTCCTACTAAAAATAGATAATATTAAAAACCTAAAAAAAATCAATACTGGAAGTAAATATTCTTTCATACTGTGGCATTTTAACAATTAAAAAATCAGATTCAAACTCAAATGAAAATCATTTCAAAATTTCAAATACCCTATTTTAAATAGAATCATAAACAAGCTCTTCAGGCACATAAAAACACACGAAGAGAATCTAAATTTCTTATGCTAGTAAATGGGTATTCAAATTAACAATCTGTATTTTAGGCGGGTAAAAAACTAAAATCTGTATTCAGTTTTTAAACGAAGAAGTAATAAAAAATGCAGTATAACGGGCTTTTATGTGTTTCATCGAAAGGAAACAACAACAAGGTACGATTTTATTTACAACACATCAAATAATTTAACCTGAAAAACAGCACTTTAACATTTTTAAGTAGTAATTAATGATAAAAAAATAAATCCCGGACATAAAAAAACCCATTCCGTTTTTATGGAATGGGTTTTTTCTTTTTTTATTTTATGATCTAGAAAACGATCTTGATTGTGGATGTCGCGTCATTTTCCAGCGAAACTTTCACCAATAAAACCTGATTTCCGGACTGTATATTGGCTATCTGAAACTCTGTAACATCAATCTTATCTTTATTGTAGATAACTTTTCCTGTAAGATCAAAAATAGTTATTTCATCAATTATTTCTTTCGTTGATGTCACTTTGATAATTTTATCTTTTGTTGAAACCAAAAGAGCTTGTTCTGAATCTTGAAATTCTTGTTTTGCTAAATTTTTACCAGCATAACGTAATACAAAACGATCATTAAAAGTTCCTATAGCCGTTGTGAATTTATAATCACTACTTCTCAAATCATGAAGCGTATTAGTCAGTTTATCTTCGAGATAAATAGCATGTGTATCTAAAACTCCTGTAGCATGATCAATAGAAATCGTAAACTCGCCTGCAATTGCCGATTTGTATCCAAGAGGAACAAAATCTGTATCCTCAAAAGGCAAGGCGCGTCCCTGAACTATCAGCTTTTCACCTTCATTTACGCTGTAAAAATCCACAAACTTATTACCATCTATAGTTGGACCATCATAATTATCATCCCATGCATTAGTTGCTCCCTCAACATACCCAATTAATACTTGTTTAAAAGCTCCTTTTACATTACTAAAATTGATCCATACTTTATGCGCTTCGATAGTAGACTTACTTTTTGTTTTAAAAAACTGAGCATTGTTACCATTAACCCGCATTGAATTGGTAAAAATTGCACTAAGATTAGTTTTTGACGTTACAAAAAAGGATTGTCCCGCTGCGATATAACCTTTTGGACTTGTTGTGTTTGGGCTCGTAGTAGCGCCACTGCCAATAAGATTTCCGACTTCGACACTGCCTGTTAAATTATAAACTGCATAATCATCAACGGTATAATTGTAAGTGGCGTCACCATCAACAAGTTTACTTGGAGGACTGTTATGTGTCCAGAAATACAAGGTCCCATACAAATTACTTGAATTATCAAAGATAAACTCATCTGCATATATTGCCGAAGGGTATGGATTCCCAAGTAGATTTGATTTTTCAGCCGCAATTAAAGGAACAGAAATTGGTCCATTATTTGGAACTCCTATAAAAGAACCGCTATATACAGCAGGTATAGTTATACTGTAGTATTGTGGTGCTCTAATAATATATCCTACCCCTCTTTCCATTTCTGCCAATCCCCTTCCAATAATAACCCAACCATTCACTGGATGGTATTTATAATATTTGTCACCCAGAGTATCTGGTGACAAGTCTTTTAACATAAAAGCTGGTGTACGAGTAACTGGCGATGACCAAAATGTAAAATCATAACGACGAACTGCTGTTGTATTTCGTTTATAAGTAATATCTCCAGTATTGATCACATCGTTAAGCTGGACTAAACTTGCGTTATTTTCAAATATTAATTTTGCTCCGGTAGCAGACTCTACAACTACCTGATTTTCCACATACAATGTATGGCCTGCATTTATAGTTACAATTTTTCCGGCATCTATCTTGCAGGAACAACTTGCCAAATCCCCTGCTGATTGATAATCTGCAGCAAATTCAATACTTTCGGTTCCGGTGCTTGATGGTGCACTGCCTTTGGACCATCCTAAAATCGGACCTTGCCATATATTAGTTCCGGCGGTTTTAACTTCTACATTATTAATTGATACCGGACAATAACCTCCAAATTCAATTGTAAAATTATAAAAACCCGGAATTAAATTTGAGATTGTAAATGTAGTCGGATCTGCACCACCACCTCCAGTATACGATTGTGGCACGGTACCAGTCTGATGAATAACCCAATTCGGTATTGTCGGTGTTGTCATTGGTAAATTATTTAACACTATACTTCCTGTCAATGTAGCGCAGGTGGCACTAATATTACTAAAAACACTTGGCAGCGCTAACAAAGGTTTCATTGTAACTGCAGTATTAGCAGATGGTAAACTTTGACATCCAGATGCATTTGTCACCTGAACAGAATAATTTCCTGATGTTGTCACAACGATACTTGGTGTTGTCGCCCCTGTTGACCACAAATAACCCGAACCCGTACTGGAAGTTAAAGTAACACTATCTCCATCGCAAAATGTTGTTGCCCCGCTTGGAGTGATTGTTGGAGTTGCAGGTTTAGGATTAACAGTTGCAAAAATAGTTTTGGAACTAGTATAAGTTGATCCTCCATAAGTAGTTGTATAAGTAAGATTAGCCTCGTAAATTCCTGATACGGCATTTGAAAAAGATACTACTGTTTGTTTGTCAGGGTAGGTTGTAAAAGATCCTGCCCCAGGAGCCTTTATGGACCAATGCCAATTTAATCCAGTCCCATCGACACCTAGCTTTGCTGCAGTGAAATCAAGAGTATTACCTTCACAAATCGGTGCATTACTAGTAGGATTAGACTGTATAGTTCCTCCTAAATCATTGAGTTGTTCAAAAGTATAAGTGGCATTATTTCCATTTCCACTTCCAACACAAACTGCAAATTTCAGCGAACCAATGTATAGAGCAACATTATTAGAGCAACCTCCTGACTCATCGATTTTTCCTGAAGGTTTATTAATATTTAAGGTAGTTCCATCGGGAAATCTTATGTCACTTTGATTTGATGAAAAACCAAGCGTACCATTAATAATTACACTAAGAGTATTCCCTGCTGCGGTTGTTACAGTTCGATCACCAGAAACCAATAATGTACCATTTATGGTTAAAGTTTTTGCAGAAACATTTGAGTTAATTGTTATCGTTGATCCAGCAGCTATAATAACATCATCATTTGCTGTTGGTATTATTCCGCCAACCCACGAAGTTGTACTAGACCAATTTCCTGTTCCGGTACTTGTGATAGTGGCACCATTTGCTAATCCAAAACAAAATAACATCGAAAAAATAATAAGTAATTTTTTGTCCATTTTAAGTGATATTTAAATTTAACAATAGATTTTTTGAGCAAATTATTTTCAAAAAAAAGCACTAAAAAATCAGCTTTTTTTGAGTTTGCATTTTATCGATTATTTGAGCTGCTTTTACAACCCCATTTTATCACTAAAATGCCTTAAACAATGTACAATTTTCATCTAACCAAATCTAAATCAGACCCTTATATTTCGGCCAAAAAACGGCAGTTTTATTATTTTAAGTTATTTCTCATAAAAAAAAAATTTTCATGTAATTCATCATTTAAAAAATGCAAGTCACCTGATAAATCAAATACACTTTTTTTAGTTATTAAATAATAAATATGATGATTTGAAAAAAAATTATGTTAAAATTAATTTTAACACAAAAAAAAACGTCAGCAAAAGCAAATTGAGCTAAAATTTCTTTCAAAAATATGCCGTTCCTTTTGTCGAGGAATTTTCCCAACAAAAGGAGAAAAAACCTACTAAAAAATAATTTTAAACGTCTTAATATATTCATTTTCTAATGTTATTTTAATCAATAAAATTTGATTTTTTGAAGGAAAATTTTGAATAGATAATTTGCTGTTTTTAATGTCGCTTTTTTCGTAAATCTGCTTGCCTGTAATATCAAAAATTCCAATATTTCTTATGTCATTTTTAGTGCTATTTATGAGAATGTTTTGTTTGTTTACAGCAACCAATATTTTATCTGCTTCTGCCTCAAAATTTTCTGTTTTTAAACTTCGATTAACAAAACTAAGTATGAAACGATCATCAAACGTTCCTTTTGTCGTATTAAAAAAATAAGGTTCATCCTTCAGATTATGTATTATTTTTAAATCCTTATCTTCGATAAAAATATCTCTTGGAATGGAAAACAATCCATCAGCATGATCGATACTAATATTAAATCTTCCTTCAATAGTAGTTGTATAACCAAGTGGAATTGAATCCGTCTCTTCAAAAGGCAGTGATCTGCCCTGAATAACTAATTTTTTCTTTTCAACGGTACTGTAAAAATCCGCAAACTGATTGCCTTCTAAAGATTCTGCATCAAAATCTGCGTCATAAAAATTGGTTGCCCCTTCAGTATAACCTATAAGAATCTGTTTAAAAATCCCTTTTTCATTTTTTAGGTTTAACCAGATACGATGTTTCTCAATTTCATTTTCCACATTCGTTTTTCCACTACTACCAGGTTTAAAAAAAGTAAAGCTTTTATCAACCAATCTCATACTATTATTAAACTCTACAGTTCCTATATCTTTACTAATGACAAAAAAAGATTGTCCTGAAGCAATTGTTTTATCAGGTATATTTTCATTAATCCCAGTTGATAAAGCTCCCCGAGTTCCTACTCCTCCAAGTAAATTATAGACTGCATAATCGTCGGTATTATACTCATAAGCGGTAATTGGAGTATTATGTGTCCAGAAGTAAAGTGTTCCTTTAATTTTCGACGCGTTCTTTTTCAGAAAAACATCTGCACTTAAGGTGGATGGATACGGATTACCAACTAAACTAAGATTCTCATTATCCCCTAAAGCAACCTCAATTTTACCATTGTTTGGAATTCCTTTAAATACAGCCTCATATACAGCTGGAATCGTCGTAGAAAAATACTGTGGACCTCTGATAATGTAACCTCTTCCGGGGATCATATTGTTTGACGGTCTTTCCAGCGTCCAATTACCAATGAGGCAGTTATAAGAATAGAATTTATCGGCTAAGGTCTGTGGAGAAACATCAATTAATTTTTGATTATCAACCGGTGATGACCAAAATGTATAATCATACTTTAGTATTGGCGAAGATTTTCTTTTAAGGTTGATTATTCCTGTATTGATTATATCATCGTCAGATTGAAACAAATTTGCCGAATCCTCCAAAACCAATGTACCCTGACCCAAATAAGAAAACTCAATTTCTAACGTATTACCACTTAAAAGTGTGACTACTTTACCTTCAGCGATCGAACAGCTGCATACATTTGCAGCAGTCATAGAAGAATAATCTTCCTGAAAAGAGATATCTTTACCGCCTGAAGGAAAACCATTTGACCAATTTGATCCGTTCCAAAAAGTTGACTCTAAACAGAGTTTTAATCTTGCTAACCTATGCTTTGATATCCCCGAAACAGAATTAAAGTCACCACCAATCATTAATCGTTGATTTGCAGTAAAACCCATTGTGTAGAGTTTATTATTGAGACGTGCATCAAAAGAAGTATCAAAATCGCCGGACTTCAGCAACCGAATCAATCGCAATGCCCCTATATTTTTGTACGTACCAGAAAAAGTGCCTCCAACTAAAATACGATCGTCAGGCTGTACCAAGACACTTCTAACATCTCCTTTACTGAAACCTGAACCGGATTGAAAAGTAAAATCTAAACTGCCATTAGCGTTTAATCGAACTATTCGTTTTTGTGCAGTTCCATTATAAGTTAGGAAATTCCCTCCCAAGATTATTTTCCCATCCGATTGTAATGCGATTGAATAGATATATTTATCAAAACCATTTCCGATATTGAAACCAGAATCAATGCTTCCATCAGCATTTAATCGAACCAAACGGGAAATTGACTGTCCGTTAAAAGTAGAGAAATGTCCACCAACTAAAATTTTTTGATCAGACTGAATTACGATAGCTTCTATAATCGCATCGGCACCAAGGCCAATATTAAAACTCGTGTCACGTGCACCATTTGGTAATAATCGAATTAATCTGGCAGAAGGCGTATCGTTATATTTAGTAAAATTCCCTCCAACAAGTATTTTCTGATCAGATTGAATCGCCATCGCATAAATCTGACTATTAAAACCTGTACCAACATTAAAGGTGTCATCAACTGTTCCATCTGGCAGAATTCGAACAATCCTGTTGATAAGCGTTTCATTGTATTTTATAAAATTCCCTCCACAAATGATTTTTCCATCTGATTGTAAAACTGCATTTTTTATTAAATTATTGGCTCCAGTTTGTAATGCGTTAAAACCGGTATCTAGTGATCCATCTTCTAAAAGTCGGGCTATTCTCGAAGCAAAAACACCATTGAATTTTTTAAAATTTCCAAAAACCATTGTTTTTTTGTTTTCTAAAGGCAGCACTTTTAAAACGGAATTATCGAAACCAACTCCTGCTGATAAATATCCAGTATCATATTCTCCTTCGGCATTAATTTTGGCAAGTCTACCCTGATTTAATCCATCAAAAACCGAAAACGAACCACCAATATACCAAGAACCTTCTGCGTCATTCTCCAACGCTAAAACCGACGCAGAAGCCGGTCCTGATCCAAAATCGAGATCGGAATTAAGAACTCCATTAGAATTCAAAATACAAACTCTGTTGACATCATTTCCATTATAATTGCCTGTAAAAGATCCGCCGATCATAATATTGCCTGAACCATCGCTTTTAATTTTCTGCACTACCCCGGCACTAAATCCTGTTCCAGACAAAAAACTAGTATCAATACTTCCATCATAATTAATCCGAATAATTCTGTTGGCGGCAATTCCGTTATAGCTTGTAAATTTCCCTCCCAGGATAATTTTCCCATCTTGTTGAACAGCCATTGCACTTACATCGTCGTCGAAACCAGTTCCATTATTGAAATCTGTATCAATACGACCATCAGAATACAGTCGAACAATTCTATTGGCAGGAACACCATTAAAAGAAGTAAAATTTCCCGTCAGCAAAATTTTGCCATCTGCTAAAACACTTACATTAGTAATATTTGATGCTGAACCTGATCCCGTCCCAAAAGAGGTGTCTAAATCACCCGAAGGAAGAATGCGGGCAATACGATTTACAGTAACATTATTATACTTGGTAAAACTCCCAACAACTATAATTTTTCCGTCGGGTTGCGGAGAAATTTCATAAATAATTCCTGTTGTCGCTGCTATTGAAGTATTAAAAGAAGCATCGTAAGAACCATCAGCATTTAAACGAATTAATCGTCCGGAACTTATTCGTCTAAAAGAAGTAAAACTGCCTCCTACAATTATTTTACCATCTGACTGAACATACGAGGCATAAATTTTACCATTGAAACCAGTTCCGATATAAAAATTTTCATCTAAAGTTCCATCAGGTTTCAAACGAGTTAAATAGGAAGACGGAATTCCGTTGAGATTTAAATAATCGCCGCCGACAATTAGATTTTGATCGGGCTGTAAAAACAAGGTCCGTACTGTGTTGTCAAAGCCATCTCCAATAGAACCATCATCATAAGTATTAAAAGTAACATCTACTTTTCCTTGCTGTGCATAAACTTTAGTCTTATCAATGAGACAAACTAAAACTAGCGAAAAAATTAAGTTTTTAATCACAATCTAAAATTTCGGGTTATTAATTATAAGAATAGCCTGAAATTTATACTGCTTTGCAAAAACAGACAATACCCACTTTTAGTGATATTTAAAAGTCTGATTAGTACAAAAAAAAGAGACGTACATTTGTACGTCTCTCCTTAAATTGATCATTATTTTTAACTATTGAAAAATAATTTTTCTGGTAGTTGTAAAGCCATTTTCCAACATCACTTTCACTAATAAAACCTGATTAGCTGCTTGTAAATTTGAAATCTGTAATTCAGTTGAACCAACTTTCTTTTTATCGTAAAGCAGTTTTCCGTTAATATCAAAAATAGTAACTTCTTTTATTGGTTCTATGGCCGAGGTAATTTTGACAGTCTTGTCTTTAACTGAAACTAAAAGTCCGTTTTCAATATTTTCGAAGTCACCAGTTCCAAGTGTTTTATCAGCATATTTAAGTACAAAACGATCTTCAAAAGTTCCTTTCGCAGTTGTAAACGTATAATTTGCAGCACGCAAATCGACCGTTTTTCCAGTATTTTTATCTTCTAAATAAACAGCCTGGCTATCAAAAAGTCCGTCGGCGTGATCTATAGAGATAGTAAAATCTCCAACTATACTGCTTACATATCCCAACGGAATCAGATCAGCATCACTAAAAGGTAATGCGCGCCCCTGAATAGTTAATTTATCTGTATCATTAATACTATAAAAATCGACATAAGTATTGCCATCAAGAGTTTCACCATCATAATTGTAATCAAAATTATTGGTTGCACCATCAAGATAACCAACTAATAATTGCTTGAAAGCTCCTTGGTTATTGATCAGGTTTAACCAAAGTCGATTTTTCCCTTCATCCTTTGCTTTCGCAGTTTTAAAAAACTGATCATTATCAGTACCGACCCTCATGTCGTTGGTAAAAGCAATTTTATCACTTGAATTGGGTGTCATAAAGAAAGCTGCACCTGCTGCAATAAATCCTGAAGGCGGATCATTGTTTGGTAAAGTACTTGCCCCTGTAGTGCTACCTGTTAAATTATACACTGCATAATCTGAAGTAGTATAATTATATTTATAATCTCCCGGAGTAGAAGTACTTGGAGGGCTATTGTGTGTCCAAAAATAAAGGGAACCTACTTGCACATTCCTAACAAGCTCATTATACTCAATAAATTCCCTAGCATTCAGAGCTGAAGGATATGGATTTCCTACCATAATACTTTCATCTTTTACAGGAGTTATTTCTATAGTTCCATTATTTGGTTTTCCAATAAATGATGCTTCATAGGTTTGAGCAAGTGCTTTAGCAACTGCATAAGTTTGAGGGGCCCTGATGATATAACCCATTCCCGGCTCCATTGGCAGTTCTCCTCTATAACTAACTTTCCATCCTACTGCAGGAATATAACTATAAAACTTATCTGCCAAAGTAAGTGGTGATACATCAGCAAGTGTATATGCTAATGGTGTACGCGTTACAGGCGATGACCAAAAAGTAAAGTCATAACGACTCACTTTCGCAGTAATACGTTTGTATGTTATATTTCCAGTGTTGACAGCATTCTCTGTCTTTTGCAATAAACTAGAATCATCTTCGAATACTAAATTTCCATCCGATGCAACTGTTATTCCAGTAACGACCGTTAAAATTGCTTTAGAATTTACTGTTAATAAACCTTGACTGCCTATTGTAAGAGAATAAGCATCGGCACTTGTACCAGCTGCGATTTCAGGTTTTTTAGTATTTATTGGTATTACGACGCAATCAGTATTTCCCGGAACTATATTTGGTGTCCAGTTTCCTGCTTTTGTCCAATCAGTATCTATAGAACCATTCCATACTCTGTCAGAAGAAGGAAGTATTATAGCTGGTTCCGCTGGTGAAATACATCCCGATGAATTTTTAGTAGTAACATTATAAGTAGTATTTTCAGCGACAGTAAAAATTCCTGTTGTATTTGTATAATCACTTCCGTTAATACTATAATTATATCCTGTTCCTGCTGCCGGCGATGTAACTGTAATGAGTCCTGTTAATACTGTACATGTTGGTTGTTTGATTGTTATGGTTGGTGCAACTGTTACTGTGTTTACTGTTACTGTTACTGAAGAACAGGCTGAATTATTACATGGAGTTCCGTCTTCATAGCGTCCATAATATGTAGTGGTAACAGATGGACTAACTGAAAGACCATTACCTGTACCCACTGCAGTTCCTCCGCAAGAACCTGTGTACCATTTTATGGTTGCACCTGTTCCGCCACCACCGCCGTTAAGCGTTAAAGTAGTGCTTACTCCATTACATATTGTTGGTGAACCTGCTGAAGCAGATGATGGATCAGCTGATTTTTGGTTTACCGTTACCAATTGAGAAACTCCGCCTGTTGTAGCAGTACAAGGTGAAGTAGTATTGACTATTTCTACCCAATAGGTTGCATTAGCATTAAGCGTACCTGTCGCATATGTAATTGAGGTAGCTCCTGAAATTGGATTTGTTCCAACTACAGATCCTGTTCCCCATTGATAGGTTGCTCCTGTTCCCAATGTTCCACCAACCGCTGTTAAGGTTGTCGAACCTCCGCTACAGATTGTTGTTGTTCCGCTTATGCTTGTTGGTGCAACAGATGGTGTGTTAACCGTTACTGTTTGTGAAACACCGCCTGTGTTAGCAGTACATGGTGAAGTAGTATTCTCTATTCTAACCCAATACGTTGTGTTACTACTAAGAGCACCTGTCGCATATGAAATTGAGGTGGCTCCTGAAATTGGATTTGTTCCAACTACAGATCCTGTTCCCCATTGATAAGTTGCTCCTGTTCCCAATGTTCCACCAACTGCTGTTAGGGTTGTCGAACCTCCATTACAGATTGTTGTTGTTCCGCCTATGCTGGCCGGTGCAACAGATGGTGTATTAACAGTAAGAACTGCTGCAGTCGATGTAACCGCCGGAGTACATGTGCCTCCTACAATACAACGATACTGATAACCACTCATAACAGCAGTAGCACCTGTAATATTCAACGTTGCCGTAGTCACATTACTATAAACAGTATTATTTATCAGATTTGCAAAAGCTCCTCCTGTACTCAATTGCCATTGATAATTTACACCAGTCCCAGCGCCAACAATAGTAAATGAAGCATTATTTGTTACACATGTACTTGTTGAGCTTGGTTGAGTTGTAATTGATGGAACCGTATTTGTAGCATTAACTACAAATGAGGCAAAACTTGTACAACTTCTTAGCGATGTTGTAACATTATATGTTCCAGGCAATAAACCTGTTAAATTTTTTCCTGTAGATGTATATCCTGCCGGAACAGAAACCCATGAATAAACATAAGGATCTTTCCACGCAGCAGTAGTGAGGTTAACAAAAGTTCCAACAGGCGCTAAACTCCCTACTCCTGTAAGTGATGTAGCTGAAGGACCATCATTAAAGCTATAACCCGCTATCAAGTTGCTAAAAGAAGCATCATAATCTACAAATCCTGTTGCCAATTTAGCAATATCTGCACCTGAAAGTGCTGTACTCCAAAAACCAACTTTAAAAATTTCCCCTGTTAAGCCATTGCCCGCAGCATCCATTACTGCATATCCTATTTTTGCTGAATCACCACTAGATCCATAGTTTGTTGTTGATGCTATCGTTGTTTTTCTTAGTACTCCATTCAAATAAAGTCTCAAATTTGAACCATCTCCAGTAGCTGCAATATGGTACCAAAGGCCAGCAGAAATTTCTGATTTTGGTATGTCCACCGTACCTCCACCGGCAGTATAACATCTTAAATTATCATCTTCAAAGGCAATTTCAATAGCATTATTTTGTCCAAAAATTGACATTCTCGTAACATAATTCAAATTATCAAATTTAATCCAGCCCTCTACTGTAAATGCAGCTCTGTTAGATAAAATTGTCTGACCAAGATTTACTCCTTGAGTAGTTGCATCCGTACTAGCTCTCACAAAACCCAAAGAAGCAGGATTTGAAGCATTTGTTATATCAATTTTTCCCGTTGCACTAGTTGGACAGCCAACATCAGTTACTGTTCCTGTTATTGTTGGTGGTGAACTGTATTTATAAACGGTGATTGGACCGCCCGACATTGTTGCCGTACATAATGACGTTCTGATTGCTTTAACGGTATACTTTCCTGTAGTATTAAATGCGCCAAAACTAATAGCCGAACCTGTACCTGCGACAGGTGACCCTACAGCAACGGTTCCTCTGTATAATTGATAGTTAACATTAGATTCTGAACCTGCTAAACCAATTGTTGTTCCCGCATCAGTACTACAATAGGCCACATTGTCTGTTCCTGTTATAGCAAAAATTTGTGGCGCAGTGCAAGATGGAGAGCTTACATTTATTAGTCCTGTTGTTGCAGCAAAAAAAGTATCATTTTTATTATTAGCGGTTGAAGTTGTACTTCCCCAAGATCCTGCAGATGTGGTCGCTCCTCCTAAATAAAGTCTTCCTGCTGTATGTGTAAATGTATTTAAATTTGCAATTACACCAGAGTTAATGTTTAGATCCCCAGAAATGGCAATCACTGAAGAAGGAAATGTTTTAGTCCCTGAATTCGATAATGTAAGAATTGCGTAAGATGTCGCTTTTATGTTCTGTGCTGTGCCGCTATAATTAACAATATTCCCCGTTGCCGTGGCTGTAAGAGTTGTTATATTTGGTGAAGTGGCTGTAATTTGTAATACACTGCTAGAAGTAGCATTATTAAAAGTAGTGATCGTACCTGAACTAGTTAAATTTACCGTACCACCTGTGTTGTTAGTAATACCTGTTATAGTACCCGAACCGTTAAGATTAAGTGTTCCCGTATTAATAAAATTTGCTGCCGCTGTACTAATTGCTCCGCTTCCCCCAACACTTGCAGTTCCCCCATTATTTAGATTTGTAATTGATGAAGAGCCTCCAATATTAAGAGTTCTTGTTGTTGCATTTGTTAATGTACCAGTTCCTGACAATGCAGTTGAAACTGTAAAAACACCATTGTTGGTCAAAACCACTCCATTAACTGCAGAACTATTAATTATTATATTGCCACTCAAAGATTGTGCATTACCATCAAAAGTTTGTAAACCCGTTCCAGATGTAAATGTAGCACTATTAGCAATCCCTCCTCTAAAATTAACTGGTGAATCTCCTGAATTACCCCATGATCCTCCAGTATTGATAGTTACCAAGCCTGTAAATCGTTTTGTACCCGTTACAGACCCAATATTTAATGTTCCTGAAATAGAGGTTGCTCCGCCAACTGTTAAAGCCTCGGAAACTGTTAAACTCCCATTAGCTTCTATAGTTAAATTTGCACAATTCGCTGCTGCAGAAGATATTACCGGTTTATTAACAGTATTAGGAATCAAAACGTTATCAGATGATGTTGGAACTGATCCATCAAGCCAATTTCCATTTCTATTCCAATTAGTTCTTTGTCCAGCGTTACTTCCATTCCCTCCGACCCATATATCTTGGCCAAATCCGAAATTAACAACAAAAAACATCCCCAAACAAAGCATTCTTAAATTTGGAGTAAGAGACTTTCTCTCAGAAGAAAAAGTAAAATTTAAAAATAAAGAACGAACAAAATAAAGTAGTTTTTTATCCATATAGTAGGTTTTAGAAATAAGATTGTTTTGGGGTATAATGGTTTTTGAAAAAATCGATCTGATGTTTTTGACTGCAAATGAATTGCGCTAGTTTTGCACTACAATCAATGGGCTGTATTGAAAGCTTTAGTACAATTTGTAATTAGTAGAAAAATTTACCTCTGTGCAAGAAAATAGTTTTGAAGAAGAATAAAACGAATTAGAAAGTAAAGTTTTTTTCATACTAAATATCATCTATTAAGGTTGTTGCAGTTGTGGCTTTTTTGCTGTACAAATATAAATTTATATGCGAGTTTCTATTTAATAGCAGTTTATAATAAGTATATAATCGTTAAAGTGTATGAAATAATCGATGAAATACATCGCTAAAATCAAGTTTTAAAGTTATTTCTTATAAATCAGATTGTTAAAAACTAAGAAAAATCATATTTTTTTCTTAAAAAAATCTTAATTTTTCGTTTTAAAATTAGAAAAAAGCGAGTTAAGGGAGTTTTTCTCTAAAAAGTAAAAATAAGATCTTTTCATATTTCTTTAAAAAATTAAAGTTTTAGCATTTCTTTTCTCGACTAACAAAAAGACGTTTTGATAGCATCAAAAGTTTTTCCATTTATTCAGAAGAAACCTTAACGCTACATAACTACATGCCTTCGTTTTATACCACAGAAAATTCAAATAATTTACAGCTTAATAACTACTTTTGAATTTTATAGTCAAAAGACAAAAAACCCATGAATTCAATTTGCACTCCAAAAGAAGCTTTACAGAAATTAGAACACTTTTGCGCGTATCAGGAACGCTGTCATTCCGAAGTGGTTTCGAAATTATACAGCTTAAAAATGACTACCGATGAAATTGATTCAATTGTTGTTCAGCTAATTGAGGGGAATTTTTTAAATGAAACGAGATTTGCCTGCACCTTTGCCAGAGGAAAACATCGTATGAAGTCGTGGGGAAAAATTAGAATTACAAACGAACTCAAAGCCAGACAAATTTCTTCGACAAATATTACACTTGCACTTAAAGAAATTTCAGCTGATGAGTACGAAACTACCTTCAATAATCTTGCTGAAAGATGTTGGAATGGCATTCAGGAAAAAAACAGCTTAAAAAAAAGAAAAAAATTCTGCGACTATATGCTGCGCAGAGGATATGAAAGTAATCTGGTTTACGACAAGGTAAAAGATTTAGAAAACAATTAGTCTCTCAATTTCTTAAAAAGCAGATTGCATTTTCTCTTTAACAATTACCTCATAAAATCCTCAAATTTATCAGAAAAGTCATTAAGTAGTATTTTAATTTTATTGCGAAATATTTACCTAAACTCGCGTTTTTGTGATTATAAATCTAAAAAACATGTGGTAAATCTCTGTATTTTACGATTTTTCTTATATTTTAAAACTCGCTTTTATAGGAAATAACATGAAAACACATGTTTTTATATGTATTTTAACGACTATTCTAAACACTTTATCGAGTATTTAACCTTTCTAAAAACCCTCTATATTTCTAAATCGTATATGTATCTATCTTTGAGCCGGCAAATTTTAATATGCTGGCATAACATTCTGATAGAAAACACATAACATGAAGAAAACTTTACTTTTATTTTTATTATTACCTTTTTTCGGATTTGCACAAACCCCATTAGTGAAATGGAACGGGCCAGGTACTTCCGGGCCAACAATTCTTGCATCTACTGCAGCAGTTTCAGCAGAAAACATTACATCCGGTTCAGGATCAACTTTAACTCCTTTAGAATGGGAAGGATTTAAAGGAACGGGGTGGCCTACTAATTTTACTATAGACGAAAATCGATATTTTCAGGTTACAGCATCAGCAAAAACAGGTTATAAGCTAAAGTTAAGTGCTTTTAATTTTACTTACAGAGGAGATTCTAATTTGTATGTTAACAGGTATCAGGTTCGTTATTCCAAGGATAATTTTGCAACTAGCACTTTACTAATAGATGAAACAACAAGTTCCGGAAAAATAAACAAATCGTTGGATTTATCGGCTGTAACACTTTATCCGGGCGAAACAATTACACTTCGCATTTATGGCTATAAATTAAAATCAAATAGTGATTCAAATTCTCCCCTATTCCTGGACAATTCAAATACTGCCTCAACAGGAAATACAACTCCAACGATCACTGGTACAGTTTTACCATATGATAAAAATGATTTGAATGCAAATGATGACATTATAACTACACGGGAAAAAAGAGCAATAGCATTTGATCCCTTGGCCAATGATAATAAATATTCAGGGGCAAATCTGACCTATACACAACCACCTGCGAGTGCCGGGACTGTTACAAATACTAATGACATTTTAACTTTTACACCCGCGGCAAATTTTAAAGGAAATACTTCATTTACTTATACACTTACAAAGGGAGGAAAAAACTCTACAGCAACAGTTTCGGTAATAGTTACTGAAATAGTATCTCGTTTTATTATTTGGAATGGTGCAATTGATCAACCAAAAGCTGTTGTTACAGATCCTAATGTAATTGGTAACGACATTGCAGCTTCTGGTATTAATTTGATTACAAATAGCAATCCTAACTATTTCAATATTAGCAATCTTCAAAATACTAATGCATTAAACCTGAGTAAGTATATTCAGGTAAGTGCTAAACCTAAACCAAATTATAAAACTATTTTTACACAATTTAGTTTTATTTATAATTCTCCAACTGGAAGCACGGGACCAACTAAATATCAGGTAAGATATTCAACAGATGCAAATTTTACAGGAGGAGGTACAATTCTTCAGGCAGAAACCACAGCAGTCCAAGGTACTGATACCCAAGTAACACTAAACTTTCCAGCTAACACCTCGGCAACAAGTCTTACCAATCAAACGTTTTATATTAGAATATATCCCTATGGAGTAACTGATGCATATAACGGTTACTTTAAAATCAAACATGATTCAGGAGGAGATGTGGGGCCTACGCTTACAGGAATTGTTGATTCTTCAAATTTATTTACAGCAAATCCTGACACAGCAACTACAGATTCAAAAACTGCTATTCCTATTGCTATTTTAGCAAACGATGAGAATTATAGCCCATTAACTTCAATAACCACAACACAACCTACTACTGGTGGATCGGTTCAGGTTAATGGTACAACTAATGTAACGTTTACTCCAACTGCTGGATTTATAGGAACAGCTTCATTTACTTATACACTATTTAACGGAACCAGTTACGCATCGGCAACTGTTACAGTCAATGTTACAACGCCACCTTGCGTTGCAGTAGAAACAGCAGGAATAAATAAATGGAACGGATATGTTTATACTTACACAGGAGATACTCCAGTAACTACAACTTATGTTGGATCTGTTTTTGAAAATCCGGTCTTTGATCGAAATGTAGGTACTGGTAATATTACCGGTGACGTAGCGGCGGGAGCAGATAATTTTTGCGGAACTATTCCAAACGATCGATTTTATGTACGTTATTTAATGAAAGCTACAACAGCGGCAGAAAAATATAATATAACGATAAGTGGAGACGATGGTGTCAGACTCTATATTGACGGAGTTTTAGTACCTGTTAGTCCTACGAATTCATGGAGTGATCATAATTATAACAGCTATGCTGCGCAGTATACATTTGCAGCCGGAAGTCATGATTTTGTTTTAGAATATTACGAAAAAGCTGGTTCAGCACGCGTTTCTTTTTCATATGGTCAAATAGCAACAAATAATGTTCAACTTTCATATGGTGCTTATAAATGGAATGTCTATGGTTTTACAGTGCCTGACGTATCACTACCACAAGCAAGTTATGCAGGAACTTATGTTGATTCAAATCCATTAATAAACATAGACACCCAAACCTTTTGGCCGAAAGGCAAATCTCCATCATCCTATGCCGGTTGGCAAGGAGCACCTATGGGTATAGATAATTTCGCCCTAATTTATAAACGTCAAGGTTTCCCTTGTGGAAAATATAAAATTGAACTTGTAAATTGTGATGATGTTGGAGAAATTTATGTTGATGGAACAAAAGTTTTTACTCAAAATACTGATACAAATACCCCAAATCAAATCAACAGTGGCCAATTATACTTCTTAAATTCAACTTCTACAGTAGATATAATTCTGAGAGAAAACGGAGGAGACGCCAATATCGCTGTTAAATTTATTGATACACCAACTACTTATGACGGGACAGGAACTTTTTTACCAAATTCTACTTCTATCAAAATAGAAACAAATACAACCCTAAATGCTAATCTTGAAGTTTGTTCGTGTACAATTAACCCGGGAATTACTTTAACAGTTCCTGCCGACAAAACATTAACGGTAAATGAGAATATAACAGTTGGTACCGGCGGTAAACTTTTACTTCAAAATAATGCGTCGCTACTACAGAAAAGTGTAGCTGCAGATGCCTTTACCGGAGATTTTGATTCGTTTGTGGTGGAAAGAAATACAGCTGCAGTGCGTCGCTATGACTTTACTTTTTGGTCAGCGCCTATAAACCGCACTCCCGGCTTTACGCTTCATGACTTATCACCAGAAACTTTGGGCGACAAATATTACAGTTATCTCCCGGAAACAGGATGGAAAGTTAGTTATAGAGGAGAACTGCCAATGGAACCGGGGATGGGTTATATTGTCAGAGCACCTCAAACTTACGATATAAAAAAAGCCAAAGTTTATCCAGCTACATTTACTGGAAAACCTAATAATGGTGATTATTTTATTACTCCTGTGCCAGATAAAAGTATCTTAATAGGTAATCCTTATCCTTCAGCATTAGATGCTGCCGAATTCATTAAAATTAATCATAATGCAAATGCAGATGTAGGTGCGTTGTATTTCTGGACTCATAATTCGCCTCCAAGCAGTAATGTTGACGGAGATGCCAAATACAACTATACTACTTCAGATTATGCTGTTTATAGCTTAACAGGAGGTGTTGCAACATCAAAAGGAGCAACAACAGAAGGATACAAAACTGGTCCGACCGGAAAGATTGCCTCAGGCCAGGCTTTCTTTATAACTGGGAGTACAACTAACCCCATTAGATTTACAAACGACATGCGAATTGGTGGTAATAACAGTCAGTTTTTCAAGACTACCGATTCAGAAGACAAAGATAAAAACCGTTTATGGCTGAATCTAACAAATGAACAAGGCGCTTTTAAGCAAACGTTGATTGGATATCTTGATGGAGCATCAAATAGCTGGGACATTAATTATGACGGACCAACGCTTGACGGCAACACTTATTTAGATTTTTATAGTATTAATGAAACGGATAAATTAAGTATTCAGGGTCGTGGACTGCCTTTTAGTGATACTGACCTTATTCCGTTAGGATATGTGAGCAATATTACTGGAGATTTCACCATCTCTATCGATCACACTGATGGATTCTTTGATGCCCAAGCTGTTTATTTAGAAGATAAAACAACAGGAAAAACAGTCGATTTACGTGCTGCAGATTATACGTTTACAACTGCGAAAGGAACTTTTGAAGACCGTTTTGTACTTAAATATGCCGATAAAACACTTGGAACTGGTGACTTCGAAAATATCGAAAATGGACTTCTGGTTTCTGTAAAAGATAAAGCGATAAAAGTTATATCAGCAAAAGAAAACATTAAAGAAGTAACGATTTTTGATATTAACGGAAAACAGCTTCAAAACAAAAACAAAATTGGCTCAACTGAATTGCAGATATTAAATCTACAAGCAGCAAATCAGGTTCTATTGGTAAAAGTGACTTTAGAAAATGAATTTGTCGTAACCAAGAAAATTATTTTTCAATAAATAAAATACAAGAATACAAAAAAGCTCCATTTGCATAGCAAATGGAGCTTTTTTGTAAAATCTAAAATCTAAAATCTAAAATCTAAAATCTAAAATCTAAAATCTAAAATCTAATTATCTCTTTTCAATCAAAATACTGACTGCGTTTCCTCCAAAACCTACCGCATTAATCATTATCTTCTTAATTGGTTTCGTTTGTATTTGCTTTTCTCCAAACGGCACTCCGATAAACTCATCATGCTTCATCATTAAAAGAGCTAATTCTAAACTTAATATTCCAGAAGCCCCAAACGTATGACCAATTTTCCACTTGTTTGTAGTCAGTAGAGGCAGTTTTGAACCAAATACTTTTTCGATGGCACGTAATTCTGTTAAATCTCCTTTTATAGTTCCGGGAGCATGCATTACAATAGCATCTATATCTTCTAAGTTTTCATCTTTCAAAGCCATCTTCATCGATTTCTGGAAACACTCTGCTTCCGCAGAAATAGAAATATTATGCTCCAGAATCTCGGTTGCATAACCAACTCCGGTAATATAAGCGATCGCATTTTCTTTTTCTCCCGCCTCTAAACAACAAACCGCAGCACCTTCACCCAAAATCATGGTGTTTTGCGTTTTTTCAAAATCAAAAGCAAGATTTGGCCAAGCTTCTTCTTCCTGATTAATGCGGGAATAAATTTTTAACGCTCTCATTTGAGCAATCGTAAAATCAGTCAATGGAGCTTCGCTTCCTCCTACTAAAAATTTATCTGCCATTCCAGATTTCAACCAAGCAACACCATTTAATAAAGCGTGAAGTGCAGTTGAACAAGTAATAGAATGTGAAATTTCGGGACCTACGCTTTGCAAATCGTGTGCAATCCAGGAAGAAATATTTCCTAAAGTGGTTGTTGGAGAAGCCAGAGTCTGCGCTTTTCCGGTATCAATGTATTCTTTGTAATGTTTTTCAAACAAATCAGTAGCACCACGGGAAGATCCGATATTTATTCCAAAAATATCCTCTGACTTCCAGCCTGCCTGTGCAACTGCTTTTCTTGAAGCGGCCAAAGCAAACAAAACCGAATCATCTAAAAATTTATATTTAGGATCTGATTCACGAATTTCAGCAACAATTTGTTTGGATTCAGCACTTAAGGCGGCAACAGATGTTTCCTGCTGATCCAAAAATTGTTTCGAAAAACAATGTTGATTATTGAGGTATTTTTTCCAAACTTCATCGATATTATTTCCTAAAGGAGAAATAGAAGAAAAAGCCGTTATGGAGATTTTTTGTGTATTCAAAATATTGTTTTTATGCCAGTTGCATTTAACCACAAAGGTCGCAAAAGTTTACAAAATGTCTTAATTAATTGCGTATAAAGTTCGCTAAGCTTTTCGGAAACATGGAACGCGGATAACGCGGATGAAACAGATTTACACTGATTTTAATTATTAATCTGCGTAAATCTGTTTAATCCGTCAAATCTGTGGCCAAAATTAGACCATTTCTATAGCTTCTTCAATTGTTTTATAAACTTTTTGAAGCTGTTCGTCTGTCATTATGTATGGAGGAAGAATGTAAACGATGTTTCCAACTGGTCTCAAAATAACTCCTTTATCAATAAAGAAATTATACAATTTCGTACGCATGGAGCCGTAGTAACTTTCTTCAGCATCTGATTTGATTTCAACTGCAAAAATAACCCCTAATGTTCTGGCTGTAATTACTTTTGAATGATTTTCAATCTTCTTCTGAAATGCTAAATGGCTTTTATTGATTCTTTCAATATTTACCTGCATTTCATCAGTTTGTAATAAATCAATACTAGCTAAAGCTGCTGCACAGCCTGTTGGGTTCGCTGTAAAAGTATGCCCATGGAATAATGCTTTATTGATATCATCATCATAAAAAGCATCAAAAACATCTTGCGTGAAAGTCGTAATAGCCATCGGGATTGTTCCACCGGTCAAAGCTTTAGACAAACAAATCATATCCGGATCTTCGGCAACATAATCCATTGCAAAGGTCTTTCCTGTTTTTCCAAAACCCGTCATTACTTCATCGGCAATTGTCAGGACTATATTCTCTTTACAAATCTGAATCAGTTTTGCCAACGCTTCCGGCTCGTACATTACCATTCCGGCCGCACCTTGTACCAAAGGTTCAAAAATAAATCCGGCGCAATTATGAGTCTTAATCACATTTTTCAATGCTTCAAAACTTGCCTCTTCCTGCCCTTTTACCGGAACCGGAATCCGAACTACATCAATAAACATTCCCTGAAAAGCCTGTGTATAAAACGAAATTCCGCTTGCCGCCATTGCCGCAAAAGTATCTCCGTGAAAGGCATTTTCAAAAGCAATTATTGTTGTGCGTTTTTCATTTTTATTGAAGAAATACTGTAAAGCTACTTTTATAGCCACTTCAACAGCAGTTGAACCATTATCTGAAAAGAAGATTTTCTGTTGGTTTTTTGGCAGAATTTCAATCAGCTTTTCTGCTACTTTTATTGCGGGTTCATGTGTAAAACCACCAAACAAAACATGTTCTAAAGTGGTTAATTGTTTGTAAATCGCATCGGCAATAAATTTATTGCTGTGTCCAAATGGGTTGACCCACCAGGATGCGATTGCATCAATATATTCTTTATTGTTTTCGTCCCAAAGCAATGCACCTTCTCCTCTGGAAATGGCGATTGGTGTTTGTGATGTTTTGTGCTGGGTATAAGGATGCCAAAGGTATTGGCTGTCTTTTTCTGTTAAAGTCATTTTTTTTAGAAAATAGAGTATAGAGCATAGAAAAAAGACTAGGCTGCTATCGTTTTGACAAAGATAAGAAAGTCCATTTTCTTAATTCTATACTCTTTACTCTTTATTCTATACTCTTTGCTCTATAAATTCAACAGATTGTCTCGAAACAAATTGGCGTATTCCCGAATTACATTTTGATCGAAATACGGTTCTTCGTCAATTCTTCCGATGCATTTTATTCCGGTTTTATTCAGAATCAAACTTTCGGTCGATTTGTTTTCGCTTCCGCTGAAGATAATTCCAGCCACTTCATAACCGCGATTTTGAATAGCTTCAATAGTCAACAAAGTATGATTGATGCTGCCTAAATAATGTCTTGAAACCACAATCACTTTATAATCGGACTGAATTAAATCGATAATTGTATCTTTTTCATTCAACGGAACAAATATGCCTCCCGCGCCTTCGATAACCAAATGATTATCCGTTTCTGGCGGCAGGATTTGTTTCAAATCAATTGTAACACCATCAATTTCAGCCGCCAAATGTGGACTTGCTGGTGTATTTAATTGGTAAGCGTTTGGGTAAAATTGAGATTTGGAATTTGAAACCTGAGATTTTACTTTATGACTATCTGAATTGTCTAAATCTCCAGCTTGAATGGGTTTCCAATAATCAGCTTCTAAAGCTTCAACTACTATTGCTGATGTTACTGTTTTACCAACATCAGTTGAAATTCCTGTTATAAATATTTTCATAGATTGTTGTTTCGCCAAGATTCGAAAAGAAACCGCAAAGCAACACAAAGAATAAAAGTTTTGTGAATCTCTGAGTTTACTCTGTGAATCTTTGTGTAATATTCTCCGCAAAAATACCAATAAAAACAACAAACCCATCAATTACGATGGGTTGTGTTTTATTCTTCTTTTAATTCGTCGATCACTTTTCTAATTTCTTTGGCATATTTTCCGTAAAACTTATGAACCCACCACTCCAGTGAAATTCCCATAAAAAGCATACAAAAAACGACAACGGAAAATAACCCTATTAATTGATAATTCGTAAATCCATCAGTAAAAAAACCTGGAATTTTAGAAAGTTCATAGTAAAAAAACCCAATGAAATATAAAATTAAAAAAGGGGTCAAGGCAAATCCGAAGGTTTTATATAATTCCATGTTCAACCTGATATCAAAATAAGTTTCATATAAACTATCTTTTGTTTTTAACGTAATTGTGTTCAGTCTTTTATAAAAAAAGTAAAACTTGATAAAATAGTAAACACAAACTGCCACAAAAAGGCTAAATAGCAAGTAAAACAAAATCACACCTTTAGCTGGAAAATGCAATAACAAAGGCGCTAGTCCAATCAAAACAATTGAAATGATTTGATAAATAAATTCGTTCTTTAAGTTTTTCCTGATTTTATCCAACGGTGTCTTGGCCGATTGTATTTTTTCTAAATTATTTGGAAGAACAACATTTTCAGTTTGTTCGTTTTTCCATGCGTTTTGTATATCGTTAAAATCCATATCCTTGATTTTTAATAATTTCTTTTAATTTTTCTTTTGCTCTGTTTAGTTTCACGCGGGCATTCCCTTCAGAAATTCCAAGATTCTCTCCAATTTCCTTATGAGAAAACCCTTCCAACTGATAGAAAATAATCGCTTTGTCAATTTTTTCCAATTTCTGAACTGCTTTATAAAAATGATCCAACTGGCTTTCTTTGATATGGGAATCGCCCTCATCATCTTTAATATTCTCCGAAGCAATTTCATATTTATCAACTTTACGTTTTTCTTTTCTAAGGAAAACGATAGCCGTATTTACTGCAACCCGATACATCCAGGTCGAAAACTGACTTTCATTTCTGAACGAATCATAGGATTTCCAAAGCTGACAAACAATTTCCTGAAATAAGTCCTGTTGATCATCATGATTATCCATGTACATCTTAGAGACTTTGTACAAAATTCCCTTGTGGTTTTCTATCCGGTTTAAAAATTCTTGCTCTTTTTCTTTCAAAACAATCCTATTTCAATATTGGTTTTACTTTATATCCCGCTTTTCTTAACAAATTAATTACTCCTTCTTCCCCTCCTAAATGCGCTGCTCCAACGGCAAAAAATACACTTTCTTTTTTCATTACTTCGGGCATATCTTTTACCCAATTTTTATTTCGATCATCAAGAATCGCTTTTTTAGTTTTCTCGCTGGTAAATTTTAAATCTGTGGCAAGCGCATAGGCTCCATTCAAATTCTCCGCTTTATAAAGCGACACTAATTTAGTCGTTTCTTCCGGAGTTGACTCGCTTAGCAAATCAATCATTTCATCATTAGAATATGCATTTTCAAGAATTGAAAATTGCGACTTAACAGTTTCAAGGCCGCCTACTTCAATATTTCTTTTTTTAGCTTGTTCAATAAATTCCATTTCGTAAAATTTCAAATCAGTACACCCAAAACTCTTCATAGAGATCAAACTCATTACGGTCATCAGACTAAAAGCGTCAACTTGCTGTACCGTCATTCCTGTTTCCTTTTTCAAAATAGTATCTAATCGGGACAATTGTTCCGGGCTTAACTTTTTACTTAAGGGTTCTTTTCCCATTGCCATTTTTTGGATATCACTCATTTCATTGGGATCTGCAAAATTGATTTCTAAAACTAATTTATTTGAAGATTCGAATGCCTTTTTTGCTTTTTCTGACAGAAGATAATCACTTCCACAAATCATATGAATGGTTCCATACAAATAAGAAGGTTTCGATAATCCGTTTCCTGAAACTTCCCATAAAAGCGAATTTTCAAGATTTGGAGATTTTATTTGTGCCTGACTTGAAAGACTAAAAATAAGTACGATAGCTGTAACTGCAGATTTGAATAAATTTTTCATTTGATTATTTGATTTAAGTTGATGATTAAAACCCTATTATTTGATTACAACTCGTAAGTAATCGAATAATCAAAACGTTACAAAAAATTTAAAAATTTATTTAAAAGTGAGGAAATACAAGAGATAAGAAAGACTATTATTTTATTTCACAGAGATTCGCAAAGAAAAAAACAGAGATCCGCAAAATTTTTACTTTGTGAATCTCTGTGTATACTTTGTTAATCTCTGCGAAATAATCTTAAAAAACAAAATCTCTCAGAAACTCTAAAACCTGATTAATTTCTTCTTCAGAATTATAGCTATGAATGCAAAAACGAAGACGTTCCTGACCTTCCGGAACGGTTGGTGACAGAATTGGTTTTACATCAAAACCTTTATCTTGTAATTGTTGTGCTAATTGCTTAACTTTTTCATTACCTGGAACAATAGCAGATTGTATCGCCGATTTACTTCTAACAAACATTGGCTTTAAGCCTAATAAATTTTTCTGCTGATTAAAGAATACAATGTTTTGCCGCAGTTTTTTAATGTTCTCCTTTTCAATTTCTAAATGCTGATACGCCACTAAAATGGTGGCGACAGAATGGGGTGACAAACCTGTCGTATAAATAAAACTTCGGGCGAAGTTTACAAGATATTCTTTAAGAGCAATGCTTCCCAAAACTACTGCTCCGTGACATCCTAAACCTTTTCCGAAAGTCATAATGCGGGCAAAAATTCTATTGTGCAGGTTCAGATATTGTATTAAACCTTCACCTTTATCTCCAAAAACACCTAAAGTGTGGGCTTCATCAACAACCAAATAACAATTGTACTTTTCTGAAAGTAGTACAAGTTCTTCCAAATTTGGACTATCACCATCCATAGAAAAAACGGTTTCAGTAACGATATAGATATTTGTATCAGGGAATTTCTGAATCAGATGCTCTAGATCTTCAAAATCATTGTGATTGAATTTGTATGATTTCGCATTCGACATTGTGATTCCGTCCCTAATTGAAGCATGACTTAGCTCATCATACAAAATAACATCATTTCGCTGCGGTACAGTGCTAAAAAACCCAACATTGACATCGTAACCCGAATTAAAAATTAAAGCCGATTCAGCGTCATGAAATTCAGCAATGAAAGTCTCTGCAATTTGATATAAAGAATGATTCCCCGAAATTAAACGGGAGCCTGTCGCACCATTTTGAATAATCTCGTTTTCGATTAGATAATGATGCGCCAATTTGAAAATAGCTTCAGATCTTGAAAATCCAATATAGTCGTTTGAAGAAAAATCGACAAGATTATTAAAACTTGGCAATTGTCTTAACGCATTGTTTTGCTTTCGTGTTTCTAGCTTTTGAATAAGATTTTCAGGTAATTTCATAAAAGCAAAGTTATGAAATTGAAGTTAAACTAAATAAACGGCGGGTTTGTAATCATCAGCTGTTCTTTATTTAGCTTTTAAACAATTGCCGATTATTTTTTTGTTTAATTTTAAACCCCAAACTAACTACCTAGTAATTAACTTATTTTATTAAAAAACAAAAAAATGAAGACCATTTGCAAAAACTGCGAAACACCTAATTATCCAGATTTTAATTATTGCCCTCAATGCAGTCAGAAAATTGATTTGCATCGAATAAGTCCACACGAAGTCTTTCATGAAGCTGTTCATTACTTTACGCATGCAGACAAGGGCATTTTTCAACTAATACGAGACTTAACTCTAAAAAGTGGTGTTGTAGCCAAAGAATATATAAACGGAAAAAGAAAAAAATATTTTCCTCCGCTTAATTTTTTCCTTCTGGTTGCTGCGATATTTGTTTTTATTTCCAATATTCCAAAAGAAGTATCTACTATCGACATTAAGAAAGAAAAATCAGAACTGAACAATATTTCCAATCCTGTTCAAAAAGAGAAAATGACCCATCTTTACGAACGAAAAGAAAAAACGATGCATTTCATTAAAAAATATTCTAATCTAATGGCTATGATGGCCTTACCTCTTACTGCATTTTTTTTCTGGCTGTTTTATAAAAAAGAAAATTATAACTATACTGAGCATCTAGTGGCCGGTATGTATATGTTAGGTTTTTGCATTTTAGTTAATACATTATTAATTCTCCCTATATCACTTTTACTTAACCTTTCCTCTAATTACAATACCATATTCTTTCTACTTTTTCAACTGGCTTATTTTACTGTTTTCTATTACAAGTTTCTAGACAAAAACACTAAACTTCAATTCGTAAAAGCCTTTGGAATAAGTCTCTTTGGAATCATTTCCTGGGGAATTGTTTCCGGATTCACAATAAACAGATATATTTCAACTGGTTTTTGGGGAATATTCTCTTAATACTAAAATCATCAAAAACATAAACATAAAAAAAGCCAAACAATACTGTTTGGCTTCTTCATTTATTTTGAAATTATCTTAGTCAACTAAAACAATTACTTTATTGTCTTTCATCTCGATAGTACCTGACGTAATCTCTAATGTATAGGTTTGGTCATTTACTTTCGTGAATTTATCCGCTACCTCTTTAGAAAAATTGAAACTTGACGCTGCAATTTTAATAGTTCCTTTTTCTAAAATAGAAACAATAGGAGCGTGATTGTTCAATATTTGAAAGCTTCCATCAACTCCAGGTAACGTAACTGATGTTACTTCTCCCGAAAATAATTTTGCTTCTGGTGATACTATTTCTAAAATCATAACTGTTTTTTAAATTCCAAATTATAAAATTCCAAATCCCAATCTTGGAATTTGGAATTTTTATTTTTTTGATTTTATCAAGCTCTGCTTGATTATTATGCTTCAGCTAACATTTTTTCTCCAGCTTCGATAGCATCCTGAATAGAACCTTTCAAGTTGAAAGCTGCTTCAGGAAGATGATCCAACTCACCGTCGATAATCATGTTAAATCCTTTGATAGTATCTTTAATGTCAACCAAAACTCCAGGAATACCTGTAAATTGCTCCGCTACGTGGAAAGGTTGAGATAAGAAACGTTGAACACGACGTGCTCTGGATACAGATAATTTATCTTCTTCAGATAACTCTTCCATACCAAGGATCGCAATAATATCTTGCAATTGTTTGTATTTTTGAAGAATCTCTTTTACTCTTTGTGCACAGTCGTAGTGCTCATTTCCTAAAATTTGAGGAGTCAAAATTCTTGAAGTAGAATCTAACGGGTCAACCGCAGGATAAATACCTAACTCAGCAATTTTACGAGACAATACAGTAGTAGCATCTAAGTGAGCAAACGTTGTTGCTGGTGCCGGGTCAGTTAAGTCATCCGCAGGAACGTAAACCGCCTGTACAGATGTAATAGATCCTTTGTTTGTAGATGTAATACGCTCTTGCATAGCTCCCATCTCTGTTGCCAGAGTTGGTTGGTATCCTACTGCAGAAGGCATACGACCTAAAAGTGCTGATACTTCAGAACCTGCTTGTGTAAAACGGAAGATATTATCAACGAAGAATAATACATCTTTACCTTGGTCTGATCCAGCTCCATCACGGAAATATTCAGCGATAGATAATCCTGAAAGTGCCACACGTGCACGAGCTCCAGGAGGCTCATTCATTTGTCCGAAAACGAAAGTAGCTTTAGACTCTCTCATTCCTGGCATATCTACTTTAGACAAATCCCATCCTCCATTTTCCATAGAGTGCATGAAATCATCACCGTATTTAATAATTCCTGACTCTAACATCTCACGAAGTAAGTCATTTCCTTCACGTGTTCTTTCTCCTACTCCTGCGAATACTGAAAGTCCACCGTGACCTTTTGCGATATTGTTAATCAACTCCTGAATCAATACTGTTTTACCAACACCAGCACCACCAAACAATCCAATTTTTCCTCCTTTTGCATAAGGCTCAATCAAATCGATTACTTTAATACCTGTGAATAAAACTTCTGATGAAGTTGATAAATCTTCGAATTTAGGAGCTTGTCTGTGAATAGACAAACCATTTTCTCCTGTTTTTGGCAAGTTTCCTAAACCATCAATTGCATCTCCAATTACATTGAATAATCTTCCATATACGTCTGGACCGATTGGCATTTGGATTGGATTACCAGTTCCAACTACTTCATATCCTCTAGACAAACCGTCTGTAGAGTCCATAGAGATTGTACGAACAGTGTTTTCTCCAATGTGAGATTGTACTTCTAGAACTAATAAAGTTCCATCTTTTTTAGTGACTTCTAGTGAATCATAAATTTTTGGAAGTTCAACATCCTTACCGTTGAAAACTACGTCAACTACTGGTCCAATGATTTGAGCAACTTTTCCTATTACTTTTGACATTACTTATGTATTTATTAAATAGCTATTTAGGTTTATCGAAAATACCTCTTTTTTCAGAGCGCAAAGATAATTTTTTAAAATATAAAATCAATTTTTTTTTCATAAAAAATACTATGATTTTGTTTGATTCCTAAAAGACAGGCCAAAAATATCTAAAATGGCATTTTTTTATGGAAATAAAAAAAGCCACTGCATTTTAGAAATGAGTGACTTTCTTACTAAAAAAAATTGGCTTTATTATAATACTTTAGGAAACATAATCGGGTAATTACCTATATTAACTCCCTTTAAGTTTGATCCGTACTTAGCATTGATAGCCTCTATAAATTTATTAGCAATCAAAGCATATCCTCTTGGCGATGGATGAACTCCATCCAAAGAAAAAGTTCCTCCTGTTACAAATGTAGATTTCATTGTAAATCCATTAGCCGTAATCCCCGCACCCGCTATTTGTGTCATAAGAATTTCTGTATCTAATATAGCTAAGTTTTTTGCCGTAGCTACTTCTTTAATAGTTTCATTATAGGACTTGGTTGCTTTTGCTACTTCACCAACTTCATCTTTTGTCAACACCCATTTATCTGCCAAAGGCACTGAAACTCCATTTACTTTTGTCGGATCTTCATTTACAAGTGTCCCGATAAAGTTCATAGCTGTTAAAACTACTAAATCATCTTTTGTAGCTTGTCTGTAAGAAGGAAGTCCATAAGCAGAAAGATTCGTTAAATAACTATCCTCAACTACTACAGCATTGTTCCCGGCCACAAAATTTACTGTTCTTTTTGCAACTTCATCTGCAGTTAACAAACCTAGGGCTTTCATTTGCTGTAAACCTCCATTATAAGTCGCATATCCCGCATTCAATTGAGCCGCTTTATCTGCTGGTAAGGCTACAGGATTATAAGGCACAGTTGTAAAATAAGGCAAAGATGTAATATTTGGCAAATTTGCAATTACACCTTTTGCTCCTTTAGCTGTTAATCCATTTATGATATTGGTATAAACCGTTTTAAATACTATCGGATCTGTAATATCGCTTCCTGAATAAGTTGATGGATCCATATTACCGGTTTGATCTTTACCTGATCCGCCTGAGGTTGCATACCCTAAAACATCATTTCCCCCAATCCATAAAGAGAAAAAAGTAGGTGATTGCGCAATTGCATCAGCTAAAACTGTTGTATTTGGTGCACTTGCAAATCTTGCAAAATAAGGATTTGCCTTCCCCGTTGCTACTCCCGCAACATTACCATAACCAGGCGCAACTAAATGATAACTTCTGGCACCCGGAACTCCTAAATTATTAAAAGTACCCGTAAGATGCGCAGTAACTTCTGTTGTTGGCACTCCCTCGACAGGAACAGGAGCCTTTCCATTGAAATACAAACGTGGCCCACTAATAACATTTCCACCCAACAACAACCCTCCTATATTGTCGTTTGTCAAAGGGGTTTTAAAAGTAGCATTGGTTATTAAAGAAAATTGCTGAGCAATAATATTGGTATACGCTCCTTGCTGTCCTTTAATAAACAAAGCATTATCACTAAAACCAGCCGCGAAGGAATCACCTAAAGCAACATAATTGGTAAAATCAGCAGAACCAGAAGTTAAAGGTAAACCATCAGACGAATCAATAACTTCTGTCGTGGTATTATCATCACTATTACAGGCTGCAAAGGTCAACGAAACCAATAAAAGCCATTTGAAATTTTTTATCATAATTTATATATTTTAAAATTACTCCTTTCTAATTTTACTTAAGAAAGACGAATAACATATTTGTTTTATTTGAAATTTCTAATTATGGATTGATTGTCCAGGAAACAAAATACTGCTGACCGATTAAACCTGCACCAATAACCTGATAGTACTCTTTACCGCCAATATTTGCCGCCCCTAATTTTAAAACTGATTTTAGTTTTGGCAAACCATAATTGATTTGTGCATCAATCACAGTAGCTGATTCAATAATACCGTCAGCAAAACCAGCTTGCCACAAATATTCGCTATTCCATCTTGCACTAACATTGAATCCAAAGTTTTCAAATACTTTTTCGTTTCCAATAGATCCTTTAATTCTATGTTTAGGTGTATTAAATCCTGCCTCGAAACTTGGATCTTTTGTCTGATCAAAATCAAACTGAGCATAGTTGTAGTTTAATCCTACCTCATAACCAGCATAAACTTTTTTAGACAATCCTGCTCCAAATCCAAGCGAATGAATCTCTACATCTGAATTGGTATACAATTGATACGTTCTATATTCACCATTTTGGATTGCACGAACCGATTGAAAACCAGGATCTGTTGTTGGCGGAGGGTTACCCGGCGTACCTAAATTAGGGCTATCCTGAGCTTCTCCATAATAAGTAGAAATTACATTAAGATTACCAATAAAATCATTGTAGATATTGTAATAACCATTAAGATCTATAGAAAACCCTTCAAAAACCGAACGATATCCTAATTCAAAAGCTTTAACTTGCTCTGGTTTTACGTAATTTGCTCTTGCTTTTTTTAACAATGTAGCCGCAGCATATGGATTAGTCCCCGCCATAGCAGCAAAAGCACTTACAGAACTTGCAATATAAGAGTTGTTATACGCATCAACACCTGTCATATTTTTTGTTGTTCTTCCATCACTATACAACTGACCTTCTGCACTTAAATTAAAAGTCTCACTGAATCTCGTTAAGTTATCAGGTGCAGATCCGATTAACACTGCGTTTCCAATATTAAAACCAATATATTGATCTTGTGTAGACGGGTTTCTAAAACCTGTCTGAAAAGATCCTCTGAAATTATGATTTCTCTTTTCTCCTCCAGAATAAACCAGAGACAATCTTGGAGAAATATTCCCGTCGAAATTTTTAGATTTATCATAACGAATAGATCCGGTAAATTTGAAACGGTCATCCAT
The DNA here is from genome assembly GCF_057840745.1 of Flavobacterium sp. KH_001. NCBI lineage: Bacteria > Pseudomonadati > Bacteroidota > Flavobacteriia > Flavobacteriales > Flavobacteriaceae > Flavobacterium > Flavobacterium sp. KH_001. The sequence goes on from NZ_CM174520.1 coordinate 921,314, forward strand.
GAATTTTTTCATTAACTGCGTATAGGCTCCATATTCATTATAATTAATTGGACCATCTGCATCTGTATAAATCCTTCCATGAGAATTTAACTCATATAATCTAAAAGATCCTCCAACCTGAATTTCAGCAAATTCGATAATATCTTTAAAATTATAGTTAGCATCAGAGTGGTATATTCTTGAATTATCAACAAGCTTTGAACCAGTCAATACACTTTCATCATCAATAACCTGATTGAATGCATTTTTAAATTGTTGTGTTCCTGGCATAAAGCGACCTGTATCTGCCGTCGCTCTTCCTGCGGCATGCGCCTGTTGTGGTGTCATACCACCTAAAGTCCCCTGAATATAAGCCCCTGCATATTGACCAAACCAAGTATTATCATCTTTCCATTTTCTATTCACATTAATACCTGTAAATACCATATCATAAGAATGCCCGCCATCCTCAGTTGTTGTATATCCTCTCACGAAAAAATTCTTTCCTTTCAACTCTAGTTTATGCTGCTGCATAAAAAAATCGTTTAGATAATACCTGTTAGCACCTTGGTATACGGCATTTCCAAAACCAAATTTACTCTGCCAAATAATTTCCAATCTCTCATCCCCAAAAGGTCTTCCATGAATCGAGAAATCAATTTTAAGATTCCCTGCTTTGTTATCTGTAAGATCGGTCTCATTATAACCTGTTCTACTAACATTTGAATTCGGCAATAAATTAGATGCACCCGCAGGGATTAGCCCCATAGCCTCTAATTTTTGTCCCACACCCTTAATATTAGTCGAAGCTTCATCACCATAAACATTTATACCATCATAGTTTGGACTTGTCCTGTCTATACCATCAATTGTTTTGTCATTATAATTTGTAGCATACCAGTCCGTAGCCTGCATATAAGTAAAGTTTGCTTTAGCAGCTATATATTTATTAAAAGATTTAGCAAATCTAACACCAAAATCATAGTAACCATTTGTCCCTGCAGCTTTTTGTGAAGTCACACCATATTTTAAATAAGCAGAGATTCCCTGATTTGTAAAAGGACTTTTACTGTTCATGAATAAAATCCCATTAAAAGCATTTGCACCATATAAAGCAGAAGATGCTCCAGGAAGCAACTCGACACTCTGTACATCGATCTCCGAAACACCAATCATATTTCCTAAAACGAAATTCAACAAAGGAGAGGAATTATCCATTCCATCAACCAATTGCATAAAACGAGTATTGGCAACGGTAGCAAACCCCCTGGTATTTATTGATTTAAAAGACATACTACTGGTATTCATCTGTACTTCTTTCATATTCTCCAATCCATCATAAAAAGAAGGCGAGGCCGTTTTTTTTATATCCTGGATTCCCATTCTTTCGATGGTAACCGGTGATTCTAAAACACGTTCCGGAGTTCTTGAAGCCGAAACAACAATCTCATCAAGCTTATTCTCTTCGTCATTTAAAACTACACTGATCTTTTGGCTTGCCGAGGTAATATTAACGGTTTTTGTTGTAAACCCTACGGCTGATAACTTAATAGTAAAAGGCAATTTTTCCGATGTAGTTAATTTAAAAGAGCCATCGAAATCAGTCGAGACACCAGTGCGCTCTCCTTCAATAACAACATTGACTCCAGGAATAGGTTGCTTATTACGATCAGTAACAGAACCAGTAATTGTATTCTGCGCAAAGGACGCTCCGCAGAAAAACAACATAATTAGCAAATACACTCTCATGTGGGTTAGTTTTTTGGTTAGTTTATCTAGCCAAAATACAAATATTTTTAATATTAATAAAAAAACGTTAAAAAAAATTAATATAACGCATCTTTTTAGCAACTATTTTAACTTTTCCATATTGTGTTTTATTAAATTAACAGCAACAACAAAGGTGTTCAAATATTAAATAGTATGCATACATATAAAAATTAAGAAAAAAAATGAGGATATAATAAAAATAGAGGGGTTAGAAAAAAAATTTGATAATAAAAAAAAGCGAGACATAAATCTCGCTTTTTTAACATATAATGAATTATAATCTTTATTCTACTGTAACTGATTTAGCTAAGTTACGTGGCTGATCAACATTACAACCTCTCATTACAGCAATATAATAAGAAAGTAACTGCAATGGTATTGTGGTAATTAGTGGCGACAATGCATCTGAAGTTTCCGGAATCTCAATAACATAATCCGCTAATTCACGAACTTGAGTATCTCCCTTAGTAACTACAGCAATTATTTTTCCACTTCTTGATTTTATCTCCTGAATGTTACTTACAATTTTATCATAATGTCCCTGTTTAGGAGCAATTACAATAACAGGCATATGCTCATCAATTAAAGCAATTGGCCCGTGTTTCATTTCAGCAGCAGGATAACCTTCAGCATGGATATAAGATATCTCTTTTAATTTCAAAGCTCCTTCAAGCGCAACGGGGAAGTTATATCCACGTCCTAAATACAAGCAGTTTGGTGCATCTTTAAAAGCAGCTGCAATTTCTTTTGCTCTATCATTTGTTTCTAAAGCTTCTGCAACTTTTTCCGGAATCAATTCTAATTCTTGCAAATATGCATGAAAATCAGGATTTGACAACGTTCCTTTCGCCTTACCTAATCTCAAGGCAATCATAGTTAAAACTGTGATTTGAGTGGTAAAAGCTTTAGTAGATGCTACTCCAATTTCTGGTCCTGCGTGTGTATAAGCTCCAGCATGACTTTCTCTTGAAATAGAAGAACCTACAACATTACAAACTCCAAAAACGAAAGCTCCGTTTTCTTTAGCCAATTTAATAGCCGCCATTGTATCTGCAGTTTCTCCAGATTGAGAAATAGCGATTACAACATCATCCTTATTTATAATTGGGTTTCTATATCTGAATTCAGAAGCATATTCTACTTCTACAGGAATACGTGTAAACTCTTCAAAAATATATTCTGCAACTAATCCTGCATGCCATGAAGTACCACAAGCAACAATCAGAATTCGTTTAGCATTTAAGAATTTTTCAAGATTATCTTCAACACCTGCCATTTGAACAATTCCCTCATTTGCATGAAGTCTTCCTCTGTAAGTATCTTTTATAACACTTGGCTGCTCATATATTTCCTTAAGCATAAAATGGTCGTAACCACCTTTTTCAATTTGCTCCAAATTCATTTGAAGTTCCTGAATATAAGGATCAACTAAAGAGTCATCTTTAATTTTTCTAACCTTAAGAGGCTTGTGCAATCTAATATTTGCCATTTCACCATCTTCAAGATAAATTGCATTTGAAGTGTATTCAATAAAAGGCGAGGCATCAGAAGCAATAAAATACTCTCCTTCTCCAACACCAATTGCCAAAGGACTTCCTAATCTTGCAGCAACAATTTCGTTAGGATTTTTCTTATCAAAAACAGCGATAGCATAGGCTCCCACAACTTGATTCAAAGCAATTTGTACTGCTTTACCTAATTTTATACCTTCATTTTTTTGAACTTCTTCAATTAAGTTCACTAAAACTTCAGTATCAGTATCTGATTTAAAAGTGTAACCTCTTTTTATTAGTTCTTCTTTAAGAGGTGCATAATTTTCTATAATTCCATTGTGAATAATCACTAATTCACCAGAATTAGAAAGATGTGGATGCGAATTTACATCATTCGGAACTCCATGAGTTGCCCAACGCGTATGTCCAATTCCAATAGTTCCGTTTGTAGTAAAACCATCTTTTGCTTTAGCTTCAAGATCCGAAACTTTACCTTTTGTTTTACAAAGTTTAACGTCTGTGTTATCATACAACATAACACCTGCGCTATCATATCCTCTGTATTCGAGTCGCTTTAATCCTTTTATAACAATAGGATACGCCTCTCGATGGCCGATATATCCAACAATTCCACACATATATATTTATTAATTTGGTTTCGTGTAGTAAATTTCAAGTCTCAATCTTTGCGCTTCGGGAACAGATGCTTTGCTTCCATACAAAATCGTTCCTACCGGACTCGTAACTGATCCTTTAGGCACCTCTGAAATTACAGTATTTTTTGCTTTAAGTTTGTTTGAAGAGACAATATTAATATCCTCAGTTACAGCCAAACCTAACTTTACATTAGTAGCAGTAGCATCTTTTATAAGATTTCTTATATGATTTGTAATTCTAACCTTATATGATTTTCCACGTTTGGTACTAGCATCCGTTTCTAAAATTCCTCCAAAAACATATCTTGTTCCTTTAGGATCACTACCCAAAAACCCGCTAGTCCCATCAGCATAATCAATCACCGGAGTATTATTTGTTAAATCATACAAATACACTCTTTTTGGTTCATCTGCACCGGTCATTTTAGCACCGTCGATATAAAATACCAGATTTGCCTCGTTAACCATCCACTTATTTTTTCTGATTTCAGCCAACTTAGAACCAAAATCTGAAAGATCAATAACTGCAACTGATCCCTGCCCTCCTTTTAAATAAAGTTTTTCATCTCCATTTACATTGTCAGGATTCTTTATTGCAGTATCATAATTGACATTCTTAACATCATTCAATAAACTGGCAGTTGCACCCCCACCTAAGCTAATGTCAAGAGTTTTATTCTCCTTAACAGTCTCTAAGTCGGTTGTAATAGCTGTTTTGGCCTTATAATAAATCGTTATTTTACCTTTCGCAAAATCTAACAATGCCATATTACTTGGGCTACTTTCAGATTTTTCTACTTTAAAATATAACCCTCTGAAATATTCCTGAAAAACACCAGCATTTGCAAGTTTAGAGGCTGGGGCTTTTAAAATTTTATCCTGAAAAAAAGCATTATTTAATTTCAAATGCATTTCAGGCGCAACTCTTGTAATTACTTTTTTGTCTGCTTCGTCTTTTGTTACTTGAATAATCTCTTTAGCACTAAAACCGAACTTATCATTTTGCTCATTCTTATTTTCGTTGTTATCATTCAAACGATCTCCTTTCTTAAAATTATCAAAATCAGCATTTTGATCTGTATAATATAATTGTGCCATTTGCGACCCATTATCATAAAAAGAAGTACGCATCTGAACTCCGGATTCGTAAATACTTAACTTAAGCTTCCCTTCAGATGATCCAAAAATAGAATCTAATTCATAAATAGTACCTCCATCTGGTTCTGTACTTTTTACATGCTTAAAATAAGGAATACTAAGCATTACACTATCAACAACAGCTTCTTCACCAATAGTTGGTGCGTAAGCAGCCAATGTAAGCTGAGTCGCAAAATTACCAGTAGTCGTACCCAAAACAGGATTATCATAAATACCTAAACCATTAACTGCCAATGCATTTGATTGTACTGGTGTTACTTCCTGATTATAAGCCAACACATCATATTTTTCACCTTGAAGGTCAAAATGATTATCTCCAATCAAATCATCACCAATCGCATTAAAATCTTTATCGCAAGAATATAAAAGAACAACCGTTGCAACTAATAGAGTTTTCTTAATAAAAGAAGTATTATACATGTTTAATAATAAAGTTAAAATTTAAAGACCCATACTTTTATAGAAATTTGTATACGCTTCAGCGAATGCATCTTTCGTGGCGAAAGGTAAAAAAGGTTTTCCTGAAGATTCTATAAATTTTGTTAAACTTGGGGATACGTTTTCAGATGCAATAATAACAGCATCAGAATGCAATATACTGGCCTTTAAGACATTTTCATAATTAGGCGTTTCTAAATCAGCAACAGACTCGTGTGGAACACCGTCAAATTTCACCTTATTAATCATTTCTAAATCTAAATTCTCATCAAAAGATTGTCCGTAAACAGACGTCACGATTTTAGTTTCAGAAAACAACGCTTCATTTTTATAATAATGTTTCATATAAATTGGCAACATAGCAGCCAACCAACCATGAACGTGAATAATATCCGGAACCCAATTTAATTTTTTTACCGTTTCAACAACTCCCTTTGCAAAAAATATTGCTCTTTCGTCATTATCAGGATACAAAACTCCCTCCTCGTCAGCAAAAGTTGCTTTACGCTTAAAATATTCATCATTATCGATAAAATAAACCTGAATTCTTTCTTTCGGAATTGAAGCTACTTTAATAATCAATGGCATATCTAAGTCATTCACTACCAAATTCATTCCTGAAAGTCTAATTACTTCGTGTAACTGGTGTCTTCGTTCGTTGATATTTCCATATCTTGGCATGAAAATTCTTATCTGACCTCCTTGATCATTAATCATTTTCGGAACGTCGTAAGACATTAAAGAAACCTCATTTTCAGCCAAATAAGGCACGACTTCAGATGATACATATAATATCCTCTTATCTTTCATAATAGTATTTTACTTAATTTTTGGTAATAAAAACGTTGCAAAATTACAAAAATTTATGCAGTTTATAACTAATATATTATGTTTGCACTAAATTTTAATAATACCGCCATGCATATTTTCTACGGTAAAGTAGCTTTGATAGCCTATTTAAAAACTATCAAAACCACAAATTCAACTATCGGATTTGTACCAACAATGGGCGCTTTACATCAAGGGCATCTGGCTTTAATGCAACGATCTCTTAAAGAAAACGACGATACTGTTGTAAGTATTTTCGTAAATCCTACTCAATTTAACAATCCTGAAGATCTTGCAAAGTACCCAAGAACACTTGAAGAAGACGTTAAAAAAATGCGAGGTTTAAGTGACAAAATGATTTTATACGCTCCTTCTGTAGAAGATATTTACGAAGGAAAGACAATATCACAGGATTTTGATTTTGACGGACTGGAAAATCAAATGGAAGGAAAATTCAGACCCGGACATTTTAACGGAGTCGGAACCATTGTAAAACGCTTATTTGAAATTGTTACTCCAACCAATGCTTATTTTGGTGAGAAGGATTTTCAGCAACTGCAAATCGTTAAAAAGATGGTCGAAAAAAATCATATGCCGGTAAATGTTGTTGGCTGCCCTATTTTTAGAGAAGACAATCAGCTTGCTATGAGTTCTCGCAATGAACGTTTAACTGCTGAAGAACGAAAAGAAGCGGCTATTATTTATAAAACTTTAACGGAAGCCAGAGAAATATTCAAAACCAAAAGTCCTGAGGAAACTGTAGAATTTGTAGAAAATTCTTTCAAAGACAACCCAAGGTTTGACCTTGAATATTTCGTTATTGCTGATGAATCAACATTATTACCTATAGAAAACAAAAGTAAAGACAAAAATTACCGCGCGTTTATAGCAGTATTTGTTAATTCTATAAGACTGATTGACACCATTTCATTAAATTAATTTACCTTTGCAGCATGCAAATTCAAGTTATAAAATCTAAAATTCATCGTGTAAAAGTAACTGGAGCTGATTTAAATTACATCGGCAGTATTACTATTGACGAAACATTACTGGAAGCCTCAAATATTATTGAAGGTGAAAAAGTATCTATTGTAAACATCAATAATGGCGAACGTTTTGAAACTTATGCTATTAAAGGAGAAAAAAATTCAGGAGATATTACACTGAATGGCCCTGCTGCAAGAAAAGTTCAAAAAGACGACATTATCATCATTATATCCTATGCTACCCTGGATTTTGAAGAAGCCAAAACCTTCAAACCGTGGATCATTTTCCCTAATGAAAACGATAATTCGTTAACCTAAGTAACCCTTTTACACTTTATCTTACCAATTATTTGACAAATTTATTTTTGTTCAAACAGTATTTCTTTGGCCTAAAATCAAAACAGATTCAGACCCAAAAGTTCCTTGCTTTTTAAAATCCTACTGTAAGAAAAAAGCAAATAAAGTATTATATTGCTACCTTATTTCAATACTTTTTAATTTACTGAAATGCCACAAATCATGAAAAAAGCTTACCTACTGTTTATTTTAGTCTCAATTTCTTCTTTTGCCCAGAAAAAATTCGACAACATTCAATCTGAAAAATTGGGAGAAGAAAGGAGAATAACCATCGGACTTCCCGCTTCTTACGAAGCTAATCCTGAAAAAAAATATCCTGTTCTGTATCTATTAGACGGTGATTATTTATTTGATCCCTTCTCTGGAGCTATAAGTTACGGTAATTACTGGGGAGACATACCAGAAATGATCATTATTGGGGTTCATCAAAATAAAAATGATGAACGCGAAGACGATACAACAATTGACCAGAATACTGGACTTCCTTTTGAAAAAGGAGCAGAATTTTATGAATTTATAGGTGCCGAATTACTTCCTTACATTGAAAAAAAATACAGAACAGCACCTTTTAGAATTATTGCAGGACATGATGTAACTGCAAGTTTCATTAATTTCTATTTATATAAGGAGCAGCCTCTTTTTAATGCCTACATTGCTTTCAGTCCTGAACTTGCCAATAAAATGGAAATTAGGGTTCCTGAAAAATTTGCTAAAGTAACTGAGCCTTTGTTTTACTATTTATCCGCAGCTGATGGAGACAATAAAAAAATCAAAGAACCTATTGAAAAATTAGACAGCAATATTAAAATAGCCAATAATCCGTTAGTAAATTATAAATATGATTTATTCAAAGGAACTACACATTACACTCAGGTATTACATGCCATACCAAGCGCTTTATATCAAATTTTTGAAGTTTACAGGCCTATAAATTCTGCAGAATACAATGACAAAATCGCTGTTCTTGAATCAGGTTATGCTGATTATCTGGAGAATAAATATAATGTCATGTCTAAAGTTTTAGGAGTTCAAATTCCGGTAAGAATTAGTGATTTCAAAATTATAGAGACTCTTATATTAAAAAAGAACGCTTATGATGAATTAGGAAAAATGGCCGAAATTGGAAATGTAAATTATCCAAAAGCTATGTTGGGAGAATATGAATTAGGATTGATGTATGAAAAAATGGGAGATCCTAAACATGCTTCAAAAAAATATCAAAATGCTTCGCAAATGGAACCAATTGGTGACTTAAATAAGGATTTGATGTATGAGAAAATTGATGAAATGAATACACTTGCCAAAAAAACCAAATAATGTCAAAAGTTAAAACTTCCTTTTTTTGTCAGAATTGCGGAACCCAATACGCCAAATGGCAAGGGCAATGTAATGCCTGCAAAGAATGGAATACTATTGCCGAAGAAATCATTCAGAAGCAGGAAAAAGTGGCCTGGAAAAGCGAACCAACTTCCAGCACCAAAGCTCCACGCCCTTTAAAAATCAACGAAATTGACTCGGCTCAGGAAATCCGAATGGATACCACTGATGGTGAATTGAATCGTGTTTTAGGAGGAGGAATTGTTCCGGGTTCTTTAACGCTTTTAGGCGGAGAACCGGGAATAGGAAAAAGTACACTCTTGCTTCAAATTTCATTAAAACTACCTTATAAAACTTTATATGTTTCTGGTGAAGAAAGTCAAAAGCAGATAAAAATGCGTGCTGAAAGAATCACACCAAACAGCGACAATTGTTATATTTTAACAGAAACCAAAACACAAAATATCTTCAAACAGATTGAAGCCATTCAGCCTGAAATTGTCATTATTGATTCCATTCAGACTTTACACACGGATTATATTGAATCGACTGCCGGAAGTATTTCTCAAATTAGAGAAACTACCGCTGAACTGATCAAGTTTGCTAAAGAAACCAATATTCCGGTTATTTTGATTGGACACATTACAAAAGACGGAAATATCGCCGGACCAAAGATTCTGGAACATATGGTCGATACCGTTTTGCAATTTGAAGGTGATCGAAATCACGTTTACCGCATTTTACGTTCCTTAAAAAACCGTTTTGGCTCAACTGCTGAATTGGGTATTTACGAAATGTTAGGAAGCGGTTTGAGAGAAGTCAGCAATCCATCAGAGATCTTAATTTCGCACAAGGACGAGGAAATGTCCGGGACTGCAATTGCCACCACGATGGAAGGCATGCGTCCGTTAATGATCGAAATACAATCGCTTGTAAGTACAGCGGTTTACGGAACACCACAACGAAGCACAACAGGTTATAACGCCAAAAGACTAAATATGATTTTGGCTGTTTTAGAAAAAAGAGCCGGATTTCGTTTAGGCGCCAAAGACGTTTTCCTAAACGTAACAGGTGGAATTTCTGTGGATGACCCTGCAATTGATTTAGCCGTTGTTGCCGCTATTTTATCCTCAAATGAAGATATTCCGGTAACCAAAGGTTTTTGTTTTGCCGGCGAAGTTGGACTTTCTGGCGAAATTCGTCCTGTAAATCGCGTCGATCAACGCATTCAGGAAGCTGAAAAATTAGGATTCAATACCATCTTTGTATCCAAGTACAATAAAATTGCCCTAAAAAATACCGGAATCAAAATTGAGCTTGTGGCTAAAATTGAAGATGTAGCCAGTATTTTATTTGGTTAATAAACAACGAATTTCTATATAAAAAATGTGCTCATGAAAGATTATATCTTCCATGAGCACATTTATTTAAAAAGCAAGTTCTCTATTTTAAGATTCTAAAACTTCCTTCTGTAACAGTAAATGCTTGTCCTGCTGAAGTTCCTGAAAAAGTAAAAGTTCCTTCAATTTTTTTATCATCTACAGCGGTGATATTCATTGTTCCAGATTTAGCATCGGCATTATTTATTGTCGGCATAAAACTAAAAGACACTTGATAAGTTGTCTCCATATTAGATAAATCGTACACGATGTCATGACTCCCTTTTGTAACATTCAAAGGTGTCCATAATGAGATTTTTTTGTATGTATTATCAACTCCTGTACTTCCCATAATGTTCATATTTAATGATGTCATTACACTTGGTTCGAAATTGTACACAGTACCATTGTATGTAAATTTAATAAATTCCTCTTGGTCTACCGGATCACTATTATCATCAGAATCATTACTACTACATGACGACAAAGCCAATGCACATAGGGCAAAAGACAAAAACATAATTTTTTTAAAGATTTTCATTTAATTGGTTTTAATATTTTTAATAAGATAAATGTATACAGGATAAATTACAAAACTTTACGGCTTTCCTCAATTGAGAAACTAAACCACGAATTCTTTTTTTTACAAAAAAGAAAACACAAAACACAACAATAACAAAATCAAAACTTTAGAACATTATTTAAAATTTAAAAGAAAAACTTTATAACCTGATAAATTTAAATTTAAATTTACGCTAGATTTCAAAAATGAACAATTTCAAGAAGCAACCTACTTTATGAATTTTCCAAAACAAAAAATATATAAAGCACTCTTAATACTTGCCCTGGTATTAGCAGTGCTTTTTTCAGGACTTTACTTTTTTCGTAATTCGCTGTTAAAACAAGCTATTGCCAAAGTAACCCACAAAATGAATGTCGATTATAACAGTACTTTTTCAGTAAAGTCGGCTTCGTTTGACGGCTTGTCTACTATTAAATTATCAGATGTTATTTTGGTTCCAAAAAATGCAGATACACTTTTTCACATTCATAAAATTGAAACCAGTATCAGCTTGTCTAATTTATTAATTGGCGATGTTCAGGTTGGAACTTTGAAAATTAACAATGGTTATGTGCAATTTGTAAAAAAGGGAAAAGTTCGAAATTTTGATGCTTTCCTGAAAAGAGACAAATCAGAGTCGGATACTAATGAAAAACGAAAATATGCGACTTTCGCCTATCGCATAATCTCCCAACTACTGAATTTGGTTCCGACCGACATGAATTTGGAAAACCTGAATTTCAGAATTGATGACAATGGCAAAAAAGCCTCAATTGCGATTAGCAAACTCGTTTTAGACAACAAACAACTCGAAACCAATCTTCATGTGCAAAGCAAGGATTTTGATCAGCGCTGGAACATAAAAGGTTTTGCCGATCCGAGAAACAAAAAAGCAGATATCAGATTCTTTAACCTGGATACCGGCGCCATTCGCGTTCCTTATTTAGATGAACGTTATAATCTAAAAGCGAGCTTCGATTCTATTCGTTTAAACGTTGAAAACATTGATAAAGACGGAAGCGAATTACATATTGATGGCTATACTTCGATTACCAATTTAAAAATCAATCATCCAAAAATCGCCAGCAAAGATGTTGTGATCAAAAATGCTCGTTTTGATTATCGCTTTTTATTAGGAGATGATTTTATTTCGATTGACAGCACTTCCACCATGCAATTGAATAAAATAAAAGTAAAACCTTATATTTCTTATAATACCGAAAAAGATACGGTTTATACGTTGAAAGTAACTATTCCGAAAATGAAGGCACAGGATTTTATTGTTTCCTTGCCTGATGGATTGTTTACCCATTTTCAAGGGATGGAAGCAACCGGGAATTTCGATTATAAATTGGATTTCAAATTCAATAAAAACAAACCGAATACGCTGGTTTTTGACAGCAAAATGAATAAGGAAGATTTAAGAATCACGAAATATGGAGAAGCCAATCTAAACAAATTAAATGGAGAGTTTGTCTATCGCGCCATTATTCAAAATGTTCAACAACGCCCGATTTTGGTTGGAAATGCCAATCCGAATTACACGCCTTTAGACCAGATATCACCTTATTTGAGAAAATCTGTTTTGACAACCGAAGATCCATCTTTCTTTTCGCATCGCGGATTTATAAATGAAGCTTTCAAACAATCAATTCTGAAGAATATTAGGACGAAAAAGTTCTCGCGCGGTGCCAGTACCATCAGCATGCAGTTGATTAAAAACGTTTTCCTGACAAGGGAAAAAACGCTTTCGCGAAAGCTGGAAGAAATTCTCTTGGTTTATATCTTGGAAAACAACCGAATTGCCAGTAAAGAAAGAATGTTGGAAGTATACTTCAACATTATCGAATGGGGACCAAATGTTTACGGAATTGGAGAAGCAAGTCATTTTTACTTCCAAAAAAGCCCCTCAGCCTTAAATGTAGACGAATGCTTGTATTTAGCCACTATCATTCCAAAGCCCCGAAAGTTCATGTATCAATTTAATGAAGAAGGAAATTTGAAAGATTATGCTTTAAAGAATCAGAAATTCCTAAAGAACTTAATGTTTAGAAGAGGGCTTTTAGTTCCTGAAGATACAATTGGACAATTACCCGTTTACATTTCTGGAAGTGCACGTTCTTTAATCAGAATTAAAGCACCGGATTCAACAGCAGTACCAGCAGATTCTTTGTCTATTAGTGATGAATTTGATCTTTAAAGATTTGACACGAAGGCACTAAGACGCGAAGTGTTTATTTTAATATCATAAAAGCTAAGAAGTCGCAAAGTTTTTCATTTTTAAATAAAAAACTTTGCGACTTCTTAGCTTTGTGGCAATAACTCCTTACGGTGCCGGATCAGGAATAATAGCCTGAACTTTCTCGATCTCATTTAAGATCTCTTTTGAAAGCACAATATCAATTGTATCGATATTTTCTTTTAATTGTTCCAATGTTGTAGCACCGATAATAGCACTTGTTAGAAATGGCTGTTGCAATACGAAACCCATTGCCAATTCTGTCAATGTTAATCCGTGTTTTTTAGCAATTTCCTGATACAATATTGTCGCTTGTGTACATTGCTCGCTAGCGTAACGTGTATATTGCGGGAAAAGTTTAATTCTTGCATTTGGGTGTTCTTCTCCGGTTAAGAATTTACCAGTCAAAGTTCCAAATCCTAATGGGGAATATCCTAGTAAACCAACATTTTCATGCATCGAAACTTCGGCAGAACCCACTTCAAAAAGACGGTTAAGTAAGTTGTATGGATTTTGAATTGTTTTGATTCTTGGCAGGTTTTGATATTTACTTTCTTCAAGAAAACGCATCATCCCCCAGGCATTTTCGTTTGAAACGCCAATATGTTTTATTTTTCCCTCTTTGATTAAACCATCAAAAGTTTCTAAAACTGCTCTAAAATTATCTTCCCAAGGATCATTCTGAACTTTAAAAGCACGTTGTCCAAAAGTATTGGTCTTGCGCTCCGGCCAATGCATCTGATACAAGTCGATATAATCTGTCTGAAGGCGTTTTAAGCTATTATCTAAAGCATATTTAATACTTGCCGGAGAGAAATCTAATTTTTCGCGCATATAGCCAAAATTGGCATTTGGACCAGCGATTTTTGAAGCCAAAACCACTTTTTCGCGATTTCCTGATTTTTTAAACCAGGTACCAACAATTTTTTCAGTACTTCCGTAAGTTGCCTCACTTGCCGGAACGGAATACATTTCGGCTGTATCAAAAAAGTTCACACCTCTTTCAAGCGCATAATCCATTTGGGCATGGCCTTCTGCTTCTGTATTTTGCTGTCCGAAAGTCATGGTTCCGAGACATATTTTACTAACTTTTATATCGGTGTTGGGCAAAGTTGTGTAGATCATTTTTTTCTTTTTAAGGTTCAAAGTTGCAGAGGTTCAAAGGTACAAAGGTAATATTCAAATGAAAATTCTACAGAAGTTAAAAAAAGAATAAGGTTTTGGAAACCTTTCAAAAAAAATAAAAAGGCCCAAAGTTAAAAACTCTGAGCCCTTAAATTATTTTAAACTTTTGATGGGGTTTTGAAACGAATTGAATACCCTAACCACAAAAATTGAATTTTCCTGAATTTGATAAAGAACTTTAAAATTTCTTATTATAATTCGTCTACAATCTAATCTGTATTCATCTAATTGAAACTGTTCTGCAAAAACAATCTCATCTGCACAATTAAACAATTCATCTCTAATTCTAAGTGCTGTTTCTTTTGAGATTTTATTTTTTAATGAAATATAAATTTCTTTTAAATCTTCTTTTGCATTTGCTGTCCAAAAAATTTCGAATTTAGCATTACTCATTATCCCAATCTTGCATTTCTTTCGACAAATCTTCTTTTGAAATTATTCGATTGTATTTTATATCCTCCAAACCTTCTTCAACTCTATTATGATATTCCGATAGTGTCAAAGGATTTCCTTCTGAATCATACGAAACAACTTCATTCAAATAATTGTCAAAAACGGAAGAAACAATTCGCAAAACTCTTTCATCGGCTAAATCCAACTGATTTCGTATTTTATCTTTTAATTCCGGAAGTCCCATAATTATGTTGATTTAGAATTTCAAAGTTACAAAATAATAAGAAAGTAAATTTCATTATAGAAATCAAAAAAGGCTCAAAGTTAAAAACTCTGAGCCTTTGCATCTTTGAACCTCTGTACCTTAATTTATACTATTAAGCATCTCAGCGATTTCATCTAATCTTGGTGTCAGGATGATTTCGATTCTTCTGTTTTTAGCTTTTCCTTCCGGAGTGGCGTTGCTTGCCAATGGAGAAAATTCACTACGACCAGCTGCCGTTAATTTTTGTTTGTTGATTTTAGTGTTTTCACTTAAAATATTTACAATTGCAGTTGCTCTTTTTGTTGATAAATCCCAGTTGTTTGCAATTGGTCCAGAACCAGCGTATGGATCATCATCGGTATGTCCTTCAATAAGAACAGAAAGATCTGGATTATCTCCTAAAACTTTTCCTAATTCAACAACTGCCTTTCTTCCCTCTACTCCAACAGCCCAGCTTCCTGAATTGAAAAGCAATTTGTTTTCCATAGAAACATATACTTTTCCGTTTTTCTGTTCTACAGTCAAACCTTTTCCTTCAAAACCGTTTAGGGCTTTAGACAACGTTTCTTTCAGTTTTTTCATTGCCGCTTCTTTGGCAGCAATCATCGCCTCCAATTCGTTTAGGCGACTTGCTGTTTTATCTAAACGCGCTTGTTCTTCGGCTAATTTTTTAGATTTTGCTTCTAGTTGAGCTAACAATTCACGGTTTTTGGCCATGTTGCTTTCCAATGCATCGTTGCTATTTTTCTCTAATGCATTATAAGAATCCTGTAATACTTTGAACTTTTTTTGCTCAGCAGCTAAATCTGCTTTTTGTTTCGCAAGATCATCTTTTGTGCTGGCTAAATCTTTGGTTAGTTTATCACGATCTAATTCTAGCTGATTTTTTGATTTTTGCAATTCTGCATTTTCATCAGCAATGGAACGATTTTCTTTTTTAAGATCTGAATATTTAGTTTCAAGATCGTTGTAAATTTTCTTGGACACACATGAAGTCATAGACATGGCTACAACTAGTAATCCGACTGAGGCCTTTTTAATCATTTTACTTTCTGTTTTTATTTGGAGGGTATTAATAAATTCGAAATTTCTTGTTTAACGGAGACCCCTAGCCCTGATGGGAGGGAAAATCCTTTTATGGTGGGGTTCACCATAAAAGATTTGGAAGGACAGCAGGAAATAGCTCCTTGAAATTCCAAAAACTCGCTTTAAACCGCTATTCTTTCAACAAGAACAATACCAAACTTTATTCAATTTCGACTAAAACCGGACAGTGATCTGAGTGAACGGCATCTGGAAGAATTACGGCACGTTTTAATCTGTGCTCCATAGAATCGCTTACCAAATTGTAATCGATACGCCAGCCTTTGTTATTCCCGCGGGCTCCAGCGCGATAACTCCACCAAGAATAATGATGCGGATCTTTGTTGAAATGACGGAAACTATCAATAAAACCAGATTTCATGAAAGCATCGAGCCAGGCGCGTTCTGCAGGTAAGAATCCTGAAACAGTTTTATTACGGACCGGATCATGAATATCAATCGCTTCGTGGCAAATGTTGTAATCCCCGCAAATTATCAGATTCGGAATGGTTACTTTTAATTCGTTAATGTAGTTTTGAAAGTCATCCATAAACATAAATTTATGATCTAATCTTTCAATATTTGTTCCTGACGGAAGGTATAAACTCATTACGGAACAATCGTCAAAATCGGCGCGAAGGTTACGACCTTCAAAATCCATATGGTGGATTCCGGTTCCGAAAACGACATTATTGGGTTTTATTTTAGAAAGTATAGCTACACCGCTATATCCCTTTTTTGTTGCGGGATAATAATATTGAAACGGATAGCCTGCCGCCGTGATATCGTCTACCGGAATTTGCTCCTGAGTCGCTTTTATTTCCTGAAGGCAAATTACATCAGGGTTTGCCTGCTGCAGCCATTCGATAAAACCTTTAGTAATTGCTGCACGAATTCCGTTAACATTATAAGAAATAATTTTCATCAGTGTATTTTTTTTTAGGATTCCAAATGTAATAAAAAAGTGGAAAGTTTGCGTTTGAATCAACGAAAAGTAGAGTTTTTTGTTATCTTTGTTCGCTGCTCTAATAAATTAAAAATAGTACATGGGTTTAGTTACCGCGAAAGAAGTTGCAAAGGCAATAAATGTTGATAAGTACGGAGTTTTCGGTACTTTTTCTGGCTGGATTCTTATGAAGGTTCTTAAGATCTCTACCCTTAATAAAATTTACGATCACAATAAACACTTAGAGGATGTTGCGTTTTTGAACGGTATTTTGGATGAGATGGAGATTAAATTCGAAATTCCTGAAGAAGATTTGAAACGTTTACCTAAAGACGGTGCCTATATTACCATCTCAAATCATCCGCTTGGAGGGATTGATGGTATTTTGCTTTTGAAATTAATGTTGGAAAGAGAACCAAATTTCAAAATCATCGCCAACTTTTTATTACACCGAATTGTTCCGCTTAAAAAATATATCATGCCGGTTAATCCTTTTGAAAATCATAAGGATGCCAAATCGAGCGTGGTGGGAATTAAAGAAACTTTGCGTCATTTAAGCGATGGAAAACCGTTAGGGATTTTTCCTGCCGGGGAAGTTTCCACTTATAAAGATGGAAAATTAGTAGTTGACAAACCTTGGGAAGAAGGCGCTTTGAAGTTAATCAGAAAAGCAAAAGTTCCGGTTGTACCCATTTATTTTCATGCTAAAAACAGCAAATTATTCTACTGGCTTTCTAAAATCGACGATACTTTGCGTACTGCAAAATTGCCGTCTGAATTGTTAACTCAAAAAGATCGTGTCATTAAAGTTCGTATTGGTAAACCGATTTCGGTAAACGAACAAAATGAAATTGAATCGTTTGAAGAGTATTCAGAATTCTTAAGAAAGAAAACCTATATGCTTGCCAATCCTTTTGAAAAGGACAGCAAATTAATTGATACGGCAAGCTTAAAAATACCGAAAGCACCTAAAAAAATCGTAACGCCGGCAAGCGAGTCAAAAATGATTGCCGAAGTAGATGCTTTAAGAAACAGTGATTGTCGTTTATTACAAAGTAAAAACTACGAAGTATTTTTTGCTACGGCGAAATCTGTTCCGAATATTTTACATGAAATTGGTCGTCTACGCGAAATTACTTTCCGTGAAGTTGGCGAAGGGACAAATGAATCTATCGATTTAGATAAATTTGACCAGTATTATCACCACATGTTTTTATGGGATGATGAAACCAAAAAAATTGCAGGTGCCTACCGTATGGGATTGGGTTCTGAAATTTATCCTAAATATGGAATTGAAGGTTTTTATCTGAATGATCTTTTTAGATTCGAGCCAGAATTGCACGATATGATGCATAAATCGATCGAAATGGGTCGTGCTTTTATCATCAAAGATTATCAGCAAAAACCAATGCCTTTATTCTTGTTATGGAAAGGTATTATTCATACTACACTGCGTTATCCTGAACATAAATATTTATTAGGTGGCGTGAGTATCAGTAATCAATTCTCAGACTTCTCTAAATCGTTAATGATTGAGTTTATGAAGTCGAATTACTACGATCCTTATATTGCGCAATATATTCATCCGAAGAAAGCCTATAAAGTAAAACTGAAAGATGCTGATAAAGACTTTATATTTGATGAAGCCGAATCAGACTTAAATAAATTTGATAAAATTATTGACGAGTTAGAACCAGGAAATTTACGTTTGCCTGTTTTAATTAAGAAGTACATCAAGCAAAATGCGCGTGTTGTAGCTTTCAACGTCGATCCTTTATTCAACAATGCAATTGACGGCCTAATGTACATCAGGATTGCCGATATTCCGGAGAGCACAATGAAACCCGTAATTGAAGAATTTCAAATAGAATTAGAGCGTAAATTATCTGAGAAAGAAGATTAATTGCAAATCAATATAAAAAAACCGTTAGTACTTACTAACGGTTTTTTTATATTTTAGAACCAGGGTTTTCTGCCAACCTGATACATTTGATAAAATTCTTCATCCGATTTTGTCAGGTAAATAATCCCTTCGATAAGACCAATTAAAGCACCTACTCCGCACAGACAAGTTAAAAGAATCTGAATAATTCCTTCTTTGGTATATCCTAAATAAAATTTATGAACTCCCAAGTAACCTAATAATATTGCAAAAATTCCTGATACAACTTTTTTATTTTCTTCTCTTGGATTTGATGGTGTATTCCAAGCTTCTGGTTTAGTATTTTCCATTTTTATCTATTTTAAATTATTGTAATTCAACGTTTCCGATTTCATTGATTTCTTCAATTTCATTTTTTGGATCAGTTCCATAATAATTTTCACCAGAATCTCCTTCAGTGAATAACAAAACCAATATCCAAATAGGACCAACTAATGGAATCATAGCAACAAAAATAGTCCAGCCACTTTTACCGATATCATGCATTCTTCGAACTGAAACTGCCAACGATGGAACCATTGTTCCTAATGCATAAAGCATAAGCAAGCCATAACCTAAACCAAGAGCCAAAGGGCCATTATCAGTAGCTGCATATACAACAACTCCTAAAACAACAAACAATAAAAAGATAATTGTACTAGCCAAACGGTAATACCAATATTCGCTTCTTCTTGCTCTACCTTTGAAATTTGCATAGTTCTCAAAAACTACTTTTTTGTACCATTCAATCATAATTAATAAAAATTAGTTAGTTAAATCCTACTCTGTTTAGGATTTTCGGCTGCTCCTGTCCAAAATTTTGTTAAAAATTTTCCGAACAATATTAGAAAAAAATAATCTTAAAAACTAATTCTGAATGTTACTTTTAAAGAAAAGACTTGTTATAAAAAACTAAATTGATTTTAGAGAAAAAACACAACTCTTTAAGTCTTAGCTATATTGCATTATTAAGCATAAACTGCCTTGATTTTGTCTACAATAACCTGCGCCAATCTTTCATGACTTTCAAAAGTCCAGCCTGCAATATGCGGCGTTAACAAAACATTTTTGGCTTGTAGTAAATATTGAAAAGCTTCCGGAGTATTTTTATCCTGAAAAAGTGTTTCAAAAGATAATTTCTCATACTCCAAAACATCCAGACCTGCTCCCAGAATCTTTTTAGACTTCATAGCTTCAACTAAATCTGCTGTAACGATATTTTTACCACGCGAAGTATTAATAATCCAAAATGGCTTCGCAAATGCATTTATAAAGTCCGCATTTACCATTTTATCTGTATCTGGCGTCCATGGAAGATGTAAACTCAAAACATCGGCTTGAGTTTGTAATTCACTTAATGAAACTTGTTTGGCATTTTCATCACCAATGTTTTCTAAAATATCATGAAACAAAACAACAACGTCAAAACCACGAAGTTTTTTGGCAAATGCTTTCCCCATGTTTCCGTACCCAATAATACCGACCGTTTTTCCGTCAAGTTCATGGCCGCGATTACTTTCACGATTCCAATGCCCGGCTCTTATTTCAGCATCAGCCTGATTCAAATTATTGAAAAGTGATAAAATTACACCCAAAGAATGTTCTGCAACAGCGTTGCGATTACCTTCCGGAGCGGCAATTAGGTGTATGTTTCTTGTTTCAGCATAATCACAATCGATACTTTCTAAACCCGCGCCAACTCTGGCAATAAACTGTAAATTGACAGCCTTATCTATAAAAGTTTTATCAATTTTAAAGCGGCTTCTGATTACGATTCCATTATAATCCTGAATTTTTGCTTCAATTTCTTCTTTCGAAGATTTGAAATCGGCATGGTTTTCAAAACCGGCGTCTTCAAGTTGCTGCCAAAGGATTGGATTGTTGCTGTCGATATGTAGAATTTTCGTGCTCATAACTAATATTTTTATACTAAAGAAAAACAAAAATACAGCTTATTATTTATTACTAAATATTAGAAAGTTTCAAGTTTCAGGTTTCAGGCTCAAAACTTTGTCAATTAATCTGTTGTGAGATCAATTGACACCAAACTTTAAGCCCATAGTCGTTCCAGAATTTTTTATTGCCTATATTTTTTTTAACTTTGAAATAACAACGCTGAGAATTCTATCCGATATTCATCTTCAAATCAGCAAAAATTCTCACAAATGATATTGACCAAAACTTTTAAAACTTTTTTTGAAAACGAAAAATCCGGAGGGCTGTTATTGCTTTTCGTTACTATTATTTCGCTTTATCTTGCTAATTCACCCTTTCAGACTGAATATATAGCTTTTTGGGAAAAAGATTTAGGCGGACATTCGATCACACATTGGATTAATGACGGATTAATGACGATTTTCTTTTTGTTAATTGGTTTAGAATTAGAACGTGAAATTTACCACGGAGAATTATCAAGTATAAAGAATGCTTCTTTACCTTTAATGGCTGCTTTAGGCGGAATGCTGGTCCCTGCCGGAATATTTTTAGCCTTAAATTTTGGAACGGCCACACAAAACGGAGCGGGAATTCCGATGGCGACAGACATTGCCTTTGCGATTGGAATTTTGTCATTGTTAGGAAATAAAGTTCCTGCTTCGTTAAAAGTGTTTCTAACTGCACTTGCAGTTATTGACGATTTAGGCGCCATTATTGTTATTGCTATATTTTATACCACTTCAATCTCCTTTATAAACCTTAGCATTGCATTATCTATTTGGGTATTCTTGTTTATTTTAAACAGAAAGAAAGTCAATAATATTATTCCGTATTTAGTTGGTGGTGTTTTTATGTGGTATTTTATGTTGAATTCTGGTGTCCATGCAACCATTACAGGTGTGATTCTGGCATTTGTCATTCCGTTTGGAGATGGTGGAGAAAAATCAGTTTCTTATAAACTACAACATTTTTTACATCAACCCGTTGCGTTCCTCATTTTGCCATTATTTGCTATTGCTAATACTTGTATTGCCATAGAATCGGACTGGCATGAAGGATTAAATCATCCTAATACATTTGGGATTGTTTTAGGATTGGTAGTCGGAAAACCTTTAGGGATTCTGCTTTTTTCTTTTTTGGGAGTAACTGCCGGACTTTGTGCTCTGCCGAAGAAGTTAAAATGGCCACATATTTTAGGCGCTGGAATGTTAGGCGGAATTGGTTTTACTATGTCGATTTTCATTACCATTTTGGCTTTCAAAGATCCCGAAACCATTGTTTTTTCTAAAATTGCTATTTTGATTGCTTCTGTACTTTCGGGAATTTTCGGATTTGTTTATTTGAAGTATGTTTTAAAGAAAAATCCCAAAAAAGGAACTGCTACGCCTGTTCGCTAACGCTCGGGTCCAAATTCCAACATCGCATGATAACTAACTTTAAAACTTATTATTATGATCGCAAGAATATGGCACGGAAAAACAAAGGTTGAAGATTATGATGTTTACACTGAGTTTTTACAAAAGACTGCTATTCCTGATTATTCAAAAACAGTTGGTTTTATAAAATTATCCTTTTTAAGAAACATCAAAAACAACGAGGGTCATTTTACTTTGATCACGTATTGGGAGAATCTCGAAGTCATTAAAAATTTTGCCGGAGAAGATTTTGAAAAAGCAAAGTATTATTCTGAAGATGATTATTTTCTTTTAGAATTTGAAGAGAAGGTGGAGCATTTTGAGGTTTTTTCATCCTGAAATTCCAAATTAAAAAAATCCAAATTCCAATTATTCGCAAACTGGTCATCCTGACAGAGGAAGGATCACACACGTGACTCGCCAAAGATTGAAGATTTTGATTGCGGAGCTACTTGTACGATTTCTCCTTCGTCGAAATGACAAAAAACCGACTATTTCTTAAAACAAAAATTCCAAACCCAACAAAAATTGGAATTTGGAATTTTCTATATTGGAATTTCTTTAAAAATCTAACCTTTGATTTGTTTCAACGAAGTTTTAATCCCCTTAATCAAAGACGAACTAAACCCATTATGTTCCATTTCATTCAGACCAACGATTGTACATCCCTGAGGCGTCGTTACACGGTCGATTAATTGTTCCGGATGTACTTTTTCCTCTAATAACATTTTTGCAGCTCCTTTTACGGTTTGTGCTGCAATTGCTAAAGCTGTCTGTGAATCAAAACCAATTTCGATTCCGGCTTGCATTGAGGCACGTATATATCTTAAGGCATAAGCTGTTCCGCATGCTCCAAGAACTGTTGCTGCATCCATTAATTTTTCATCGATAATCGGAGCAGTTCCCAAATCTTGGAACAAATCTACAATTGGCATCGCTTCTTCACGATCTGTTTCAGGAAAAGAAATACAAGTTGCCGATTCTCCAAACTGCGCTGCGATATTCGGCATAATTCTAATTACCGGAAATTCATTATTTGTTTTGGATTGAAGCATATCCAAAGACAAACCGCTTACTGCAGAAGCAATCGTTTTTCCTTTAATTACGGGTAAGATTTCAGCAAAAACAGTATCAACCTGATACGGTTTTATGGTTAAAATCACTACATCAGCTTCCTGAATATTGTGTTTATTATCGTTAGAAACCGTGATTCCGTATTCAGCTAAATACTGAATACTGGCTGTGTTTCTTCTTGTTACTGTAACCTGGTTGTTTTTGGAGAATTTGGCAATTCCCAAGGCAATAGAAACCCCAAGATTCCCTCCCCCAATTATATGTACTTTCATTGCTTGTGTATTGGCTGGTTAATAGCATATTTAGTTTCGCAAATTACGCAGATTTTAAGGATCTTAAATCACTGTAAGCTACTATTTTGTGGCAAAAATCTAAAATCCAAGAATCAATTTGGCTACTCCAAAGTAGAGCATAATTCCAAAAACGTCATTGGTTGTCGTGATAAACGGACCTGTCGCAATAGCGGGATCAATTTTATTTTTATGAAGAAAAAGTGGTACCAAAGTTCCCAAAGTCGCAGCGAATAAAATCACTACTATCATCGAAATTGAAATGGCAAATCCTACTAAATATTGCTGATACATAATAGAATGATATCCTAATAAAAGCAATGAAATAATAGTTCCGGAAATCATCGATACGGTAATTTCTTTAGTAAAATAACCACGACTAAATTCTTTTAAAGTTCCGTTTGCTAAACCCTGAACAACGATTGCTGATGCCTGAACCCCTATATTTCCGGCAGTCGCCGAAAGCAATGGCACAAAAATGATTAAGGTAGAATGGATTTTGAACACATCCTCGTTTCCTTTCAAAACAAAGGAAGCCACAATTTCGATTACCATTCCAATTAAAAGCCATGGCAAACGTGCTTTGGTTAACTCCAAAACACTATCATTTGATTCAACGTCCTGTGTAATACCCGCCGCTAACTGGTAATCTTTATCAGCTTCGTCCTTGATTACATCTACGATATCATCAATAGTAATTCTTCCCACCAAACGACCCAATTCATCCACAACCGGAATGGCCTCTAAATCGTATTTTTGCATGATACGTGCTACCTCAACATCTTCGGTATCTACGTTTACAAAATTTAATTTTCTAATATAAATATCACCAATCTGAGTTTTGGTTGAAGTCGTCAATAAATCTTTTAATGACAATCTGCCTTTTAATCGGTTTTCATCATCAACAACATAAATCGAATGTACTCTGGAAACGTTTTCTGCCTGAATACGCATTTCTTTCACGCAAGTCAGTACATTCCAATTTTCATTGACTTTTACTAACTCTTTCCCCATCAAACCACCGGCAGAATTTTCGTCGTAACGCAATAATTCGACAATATCCTTTGCGTGCTCAACGTCATTTAATTCTGAGATTACCTCCGCTTTGATTTCCTGCGAAAGTTCCCCGATAATATCGGCCGCATCATTGGTTTCAAGCTCATCAAGCTCTTCTGCAATCTCTTTAGGTGAAAGTCGGCTTAAGATGTTTTCACGCAAATCGTCCTCTAGTTCAAGAAGAATTTCTGCTGTTTTATCACTATCTAAAACCCTGAAAATATAAGTTGCTTCGTCAAAATCGAGCTCATCCAGGATTTCGGCAATATCTGCGTGGTGCAAATCGTTTAATAAAACTTCAAGTTCCTTGTCGTTTTTATTAACAATGTGCTCTTCTAATTGGTGGATTAAATCTTTGCTAACTTTGAACTCCATCGGCTTCTATTTTTTGAGTCAGTTCAATAAATTCTTCTACACTAAGTTGCTCAGGACGTTTATCAAAGATAGTGTCTAATCGCAAATCATCAGTTAAATTTAATGTTTTCAAACTGTTACGTAATGTTTTTCGTCTTTGCTGAAAAGCAGTTTTCACCACAGTAAAGAACAACTTTTCACCACATGGAAGACTATAATCTTCCTTTCGGGTCATTTTCATCACACCCGATTTCACCTTGGGCGGAGGAATAAAAACATTTTCGTCAACAGTAAACAAGTACTCAGTAATATAGAAAGCCTGGGCTAATACGGATAAGATTCCGTAAGCCTTTGAGCCTTTTTTCTCGCAGATTCGCTCTGCAACTTCTTTTTGAAACATTCCGGAAAACTCCGGAATCTGATCTCTGAACTCTAACGTCCTAAAAACAATCTGGGTTGAGATATTATATGGGAAGTTACCAATTATAGCGAATTGTTTGTCTTTGTAAACCTCATTGATATTGTATTTCAGAAAATCCTGAGAGATAATCTGATCTTTTAATTTCGGATAATTTTCACCCAAATACGTCACAGATTCGGTATCGATTTCGATTACGTGCGTATTAATTGGTTTGTCAAGCAAATACTTAGTCAACACACCCATTCCTGGTCCTATTTCCAGAACCTCATCGTATCCTTCTAAACTCAAAGTATCAGCAATTGCTTTGGCGATACTTTCGTCTTTTAAGAAGTGTTGTCCTAAATGTTTTTTGGCTTTTACTTTTTCCATTTTATCTTTTTGTTTTGCCTTGCCACGAAGGCGCTAAGACGCAAAGCCTTTATTTTTTATTTTTCTTTGCCACGAAGGCTCAAAGCTACAAAGTTCTACTTTTTAGTATTCCGATCAATTACAATCTGGAAATTATCTTTGTTTTTATCTATTTTATTCTTCACAGGAAATTTACTTATTCGCTCACTTAAACGCAAAAAAACTATAAATCCTTTCAACTTTCGACAACTTCAAAAAGTCCTCCTGTCGTTGTCTATTACTTTCTTCTTTTGTTTGAAATCGAATTTCCATGGTGACATAAAATTTAGATGAAAGGTATTTTGTTCCTTTTGGTCACTGTTTCAACTGTATTTTTACTCCAAACCAATAATCCCTTTTTTCCTATTTTTACTAGCCTCTCTTCATCCACGTTATTTTCAACTGCCCATTGAATCCATTTCTTTACTGAAAAACCCCAGTAAATCCAGCCTAAAACAACACCAATTAACATTGCAATTTTAAAATGCACATCAAAATACATACTCAAACCAAATCCAATTATAAGAATAATTAAAATTACAGGTAAATTAACTGTAAGCTGTCCTCTTAAAGACACATCGTAATCAGATAGTTTTTTATGATTCATAAATTTAATGCCTTGCTTTATTTGTTAACTGAAAACTGAGACTGAAAACTCAAAAATTAATGTTCCGAAATAACTTCTAATTCGGTTCTGAAAGAAAGCATTTTGTCTGCGAATAATTCTAAAGCTTCTCTGTCAAATTTCGGCTGTTCTTCCAAATAATACTCCTCTAATGTTTCCTTACTATCTGTTGTATATTGAACTGAATACGTAATTCCGCCCATTTCTTCTTCAATTAAAACCCTCACAATTCTTGCAGACGAAAATTTTTCTGTTGCCAGAATTTCAGGTATGTGTTTTTCCTGCATCCATTTTAACCATTGGTCATGAACGCTCTCGTGTATATTTGTGGTAACGTTGTAAATTATCATTTTTCTTGATTTTAGATTTTAGATTTTAGATTTTAGATTCCAATAAAAATCTAAAATCTGAAACCTACAATCTGAATTATAAATTCTTGTCTCCTCTCAACTCGCGGTATTTTTTTCTCGCATCAACAAAGTAAATACTATCCTGATGGTTAAAAATTACCTTTTCATACAAAGGTTTTGCCTTTTCTGTATCTTTTAATTCGTCGTTGTAAATTTCTGCCGAAAAAAACAGCGCTTCATCTACATAAATTCCGTCACTATGATGGTCAATGATCTGCTGGTATTGGCTTAAAGCCGAAGTAAAATCCTTCTGACTTTCATAAATTTTACCTAAACGCAACATTGTTACAGCTTCGATTTCCTGTCCTTTATAGGTTTTCAGGATGCTTTGAAACTGCGTAATTGCTTCTGTTTTTTTATTCTGATAAAGTAGAAAATCACCTTTTGCAAATTGTTTCAATGCCGTTTGTGTCGAATCGGCAACGGTGTTGTCATTTATCAATAAAAAATATTCCAGCGCATCATTTGCTATCAACTGCGTGTTGGCCGACTTCAATTCTTTGAACTGTTTTAAAGCCCATTCAAAATCGGTTTTATAATAACTTGTTTTCGCCGCCTTTAAACTCGCTTCATGCGACATCACATCATTCTTTAAATCCAATTGAATCTGCGAATAATAAATTAATGCCTGATTGAATTTTTCCTGCAAGAGCAAAATATCGCCCAACTCCATCTTAGCATCGGCTTCCTGATAATCATTCAAATTGAGTTCTAAAGCTCTTTTGACAATTGCGATACCTTCTTCTGGTTTTTTTAAATTAAAAGCTTTAAAATGCGCCTGAATTAATTGCAAAGATAAGGTAAAAGGAGTTATTTCATAGGTTGTAAGCAATTGTTGTAACTCAGCATCAATTATTGGATAATCTTTTTCCTGTGCTTTATCAATTTTAATTTGCATTAAATAGGAATTGGTCTGCACCAGTAAATCTAAATCTTTGGTATTAAGAAGAATAAAGTTCAGGATTTCAGCCGCCGTCTCCGTGTCATCCTCATTCAGTGCAAACTGACTCAAATTGACAATGCTCGAAAGTGACTCCGGTTCGCGCTTGTAAATGGCTTTTTCCTGAATAAAAGCTTTGCCGAATTCCTTCTGCTGTACATAAAACCAACTTAAATAGTGATTCCAGAATACATCCTGATCTTTTTGCGTTTTCAGAATTAAAGCTTTTCGCATGGCATCTTTAAAAGCAGTATTATCTGTTTCGCCGTTCATGAAACGGGATAATTGTGTCTGAATCAAATTGGCATTCTGCGGATTTTGATACGATTCTGTCAACAAAAGATCAATCATTTGATCCGTTTTGCCCAACTGTCCGTACAACATTCCGATTTGAAAATTAAAATTGTAATTCGGCTGAACCTGCATTGCCGTTTGATAGGCTTTTAAAGCATATTCCAACAATACTTTTTTCTCAAAAGAATTTCCAATTCCATAAACATCATTA
This sequence comes from Flavobacterium sp. KH_001, assembly GCF_057840745.1. Classification (NCBI taxonomy): domain Bacteria; kingdom Pseudomonadati; phylum Bacteroidota; class Flavobacteriia; order Flavobacteriales; family Flavobacteriaceae; genus Flavobacterium; species Flavobacterium sp. KH_001. The sequence continues at coordinate 949,681 of NZ_CM174520.1, forward strand.
GCATTCGTTTTGATTTTCTCTATAGCCTGATCGTAGTAATTTTTGGCTTTTGAATCGTTTTTCTGAAGTTGGAAATTATACCCCAGTTCCACTAAAAAAACACCTTGTTTGTATCTATTGTAACGCTCCTGAATCATTTTTTCAGCCAAAGAAAATTGCTGCAATTGCTGATAACAGTCAACCGTTCTTAAAAAATATTGCGTATTGGAGGGTGCGCTGTTTAAAAGCTCTTCGTAACTGATCTTCGCTTTTTCGAAATCGCCTTTATCATAGTAATATTGCGCCAGCTGTTCATTTTGAGAAAATGCAAAACCGGACCACAACAAAACGATATAGATAAAGATGTTTTTCATATTTCAGTTTTTTTAAGTTGTAGTTTGTGCGCAGTTTAAAACTGAACTCAAAAATATCAAATTTCAGTGTATTCTTTTCTTTCTTTAGATTTCCAAATAACCAAAGTTAAGCCAATTAAAATAAAAGGGATACTTAAAATTTGTCCCATATTGATCAGCATGTTATTCTCAAAACTCTCTTGATTTTCTTTAAAAAATTCAATTAAAAATCGCGCTAAAAATAGCAGTGCCAGAAAAGTTCCAAATAATAAACCGTTTGCTTGTTTTATTTTTTCTGCTTTATACATCCAAAATAAAAGGGCAAAAATCAGTAAGTATGAAAACGCTTCATATAATTGTGTTGGATGCCTCGGAATCAAATCGTCTCTTTGAAAAACAACTCCCCAATTTCCATTTGTAGGTTTTCCGTAGATCTCAGAATTCATAAAATTACCAAGTCTGATAAAAGCCGCTGTCACGGGAACCCCAATTGCCATTCTGTCCAACAGTCCTAAAAAATTCACTTTATATTTTTTACAATATAAAACAATAGCAATTAAAACACCGATTGTACCGCCATGACTGGCTAAACCCTGGAAACCAACAAACTTATAAACCCCGGCAATCTTCTGAATGGGCAAAAGTATTTCTATTGGATGTTTAAAAAAATACTCAGGTTCATAAAACAAACAATGTCCTAATCGCGCTCCTAAAATCGTACCGACGATTACATAAACCAATAAACTATCCAGATTATCTAAGGGCAGCTGCTCTTTTTTATAAATATTTCTGACAATATAATATCCAAGTAAAAGTCCGGAAGCAAAAAGGGCACCATAATATTTCAAAGGAAAACTATCTGTTATCATAACAATAACCGGATCCACATTCCAATTTAAAATTCCGTCCATCTCTTGGTATTTTTTTATTAAAGTTCCTATTTAAAACTGAGAAAACCTAACAAGTTTTAAAAACCTGTTAGGTCTAGTCTTAAGAACTATAAACTTAATTTATAATATCAAATCCGCAGTATGGGCGTAAAACTTCTGGAATTACGATTCCTTCCGGCGTTTGGTAATTTTCTAAAATTCCGGCTAAAACTCTTGGCAAAGCCAATGAACTTCCGTTAAGCGTGTGCGCCAATTGGTTTTTTCCGTCTTTGTCTTTGAAACGTAATTTCAAGCGATTGGCCTGGAAAGTTTCAAAGTTAGAAACTGAACTAATTTCTAACCAACGATCCTGCGCTGTAGAAAACACTTCAAAATCGTAAGTCAAAGCTGATGTAAAGCCCATATCACCTCCGCATAAGCGTAAAACTCTATACGGCAATTTCAATTCTTTCAAAATATCTTTTACATGCTCGACCATTCCGTCCAATGCTGCATAAGAGTTATCCGGATGTTCGATACGCACAATTTCTACTTTATCAAATTGGTGCAAACGGTTTAATCCACGAACGTGCGCTCCGTAAGAACCTGCTTCACGACGGAAACATGGCGTATAAGCAGTGTTTAAAACCGGCAATTCACTTTCGTTTAAAATAACATCACGGTATAAATTCGTAACCGGAACCTCAGCAGTTGGAATCAAATATAAATCATCAATTGTTGAATGATACATTTGTCCTTCTTTGTCTGGCAATTGTCCTGTTCCGTAACCTGAAGCTTCGTTTACCAAATGCGGCACCTGCACTTCATTGTATCCTGCAGCTGTATTTTTATCTAAGAAATAATTGATTAAGGCACGTTGCAAACGAGCACCTTTTCCTTTGTAAACCGGAAAACCTGCACCTGTAATCTTTACACCCAATTCAAAATCGATGATATCGTATTTCTTTACCAATTCCCAGTGAGGTTGTGCACCTTCGTGTAAAACCGGAATATCACCTTCCTCGAAAACATTTAAATTGTCGTCCGGAGTTTTTCCTTCAGGAACAATATCTGCCGGAAGGTTTGGCAAAGTGTATAATTTATTGGTCAATTCGGCTGCCAAAGCTTCAGCTTTTTCACCTAATTCTTTACTTTTTTCTTTTAAGGAAACTGTTTTTTCTTTTAAGATTGCAGCTTTAGATTTCTCTCCTGCTTTCATCAATTCCCCTATATCTTTGGATAATTTATTAGATTCAGCTAAAGTGTTGTCTAATTCAACTTGTGTTGCGCGACGATTTTCGTCTAATTGCACCACCTCTTCAACAACGCTTTTAGCATCGATATTTCGTTTTGCTAAAGCCTTGATTACTTTCTCCTGATTCTCTCTAATAAATGCGATTTGTAACATAGCTTTGTGTTTATAACTAGTATTTTTATATAAAGGAAGCAAATTTAAGGAAATGTTTGCTAAGAATACGACAAAGTTTAGCCTAAAAAGTTATTCCACAGAGATACGCAAAAATTACACAGAGGGACACAAAGTCTTTTTTACAAATCTTTGCGAAACTCCGTGTAATTTTTGCGTATCTCTGTGAAACACCTAATAAAACAAAAAAAAAACGGAAACAGCCCCCAAGCTGTTTCCGTTAGCTAAATCTTCTATAAAGAGATTTAGCAAAATGGGATAAATAATTTATCTTGTATAAACCGTTATAATACCAGCTGCATCTTTCACTTTTAATTCTTTAAGTGTTAGATTTACGATATCCTGAGTTTTAGTTACACCATTAATAACTGTAGTTAAATTATTGTGTGATCTGGAATAAATTCCTGATTGAACTGTTAATGCACAAGCAGTTGTATTGTAATCTCCAATATGTGCTGTATTATCTAATTTTAGTTCCAAATAATCTTTGTTACATCCACTTTGATTCTCTGGCGCATCAATTAATTGTTCGGTTCCGCCAACAACAGTTCCTGTTTTGCTAAGATCCCATTTTCCTTCTAATGGAATTAGTGTTTCCCCCTCATTATCATCATTGCTGCAAGATGTTGAAAATAATCCAATACTAAGTATTAAGGCGAGTAATAAGCTTCTAGTTTTCATGTTTGATTTCTTTAAAATTAATAATGCTAAATTAATTTTAAAGCATTCCCGATGTGTTACACAAATTCATCGATGATTTACATAATTTCTAGAAATTCGTAAGTTATTTCATAAAGTTACGCAAAAATAATATACGATACCACAACATGGGGACAAAATATTTAAGTATTTTCTTAATGAATCTATCTAAATCGTTTTACTTGCGCTCCACTAATAATTCCTTAAGCTGGTTTGCTTTTAAGTAGCTTGCCAGTCGTCCCGAAAGTAATAAGACCTCTCTCTCCTCGGGAGCAATTCGTAATTTGGTTTGAACATGCGAGGCAAATTCATATAAGATAAGAATTTCACTGGCTGTTAATTCATCGAATTTCTCACGGCTCAAAGTAGCCAGAATCACTTCGCCGTCTTTGTCTTTTGTAAAACTGAGTTCCCCAAACTGATCAATTAATTCTTTTTTGAAGTTGGTATAAAATCTAAGCCAGGTTGAATAATCATCATCTGAGTTTTTTAACTCGGTTACCAAGTCTTCATACTTCTGATCTTTCTCCATCTTTAATAAGTAATCCCGAAGCGTTGTAAAACCAATAACCTGATAATTCGAAACCGGAATTTTATAACGGTCCATTAAATTTTCGACATCTCTGTCAAAAGTGATGTAGCGGGTTTGAACTGTGTATAGCGATGCGGTTTCAAAAAGCGAAATCAGCTTAATTTTTTGATCGCTGATATAAGGTTCCTTTTTTCCTTGCCCTAAACAATCAATGAAAAGAGCCCGTTTGTTTTTATTATCTACTTTAGAATCGTTATTAAGTAATTCCACCAGGGTTTTATATCCCATATTATCCGATGCACCGCCATCAATAATACATAATATTTTATCGTGATTTTTTACACCAAATTTCACTTTTGGCAAAACACCCGGAAAAGCAGAACTCGCTGTAATAGCATAGGTAACCGGAAAATTAAAACCATCATTTACTTCATTATGATTTAATGGAATTGAAGCTTTATTTGGTGCTAAAGAAGAATTCAAATTTAAACCATGAATAATGTGAGGCATAAACGGAATACGCTCTCCGTTGTTATATGCTGTTCCGTTAGCTACCATCATGGGTAAACTCGGCGTGTTTTTACTTTCCTTTGGAACAAAAAAATCAGACATCAACATTTGGGTTGAAAACTTATTTGGGTTATCAGGATTCGTATTGTCGTATTGCAGAATCTCCGAATCCAATCGCTGTGCCATCGAAATTTTATCACCTTTTTCGTTTCGGCTATTGTTTAAAAGAGACAAAATCGTTGCCGATTTATCTACATAATCTTTAAAGGCATCGGCTTTCGAGAAATAAAACTCATTAAAGGTACAATTGTCGTGATTGAGTCTGTTTTTTAGAATCGTCAAATAATATCCTGCCGAATAACAGCCTCCGGAAACGGTTGAGAAATAATCAATTTCATTTAAGAAGTTACGTTGCTGGTTGTTTTCCTGAATTTCCTCTAATCCCAAAAGAACGCCCATACTAAAAAACTGCGCCCTCGAACCACCACCCGAAATGGCAATTCCTAAAGCAATATTGGGATTTTGAAATCTGGTATTACGCTCCTGAACCGATTTGTAGTCATTTAAAGAAACAGCCGGAATAGAACTATAATTAATCTCCGAGAAAAGATTGATTTTATTTTGAGAAAAGCCTGTTTCAACAAGAAGAAAAAGCAATATCTGCACGTATTTATATCTCATTTTGAATCTATTTTAAATAACTAAAATCATTACAAGCAAAATTAAGGACCGGCAGAAAATTACTTATCAAAAACTGAACCCATTAAATGCAAAGCTTACATTTTAATGGGTTCAGAATAGTTTAATTTACAGTAACACTTTTTACAGGAGAGGATGTACAAGTACCTTTTCCTTCCTGAACAGTGATCTCTGCTTTTACTGAATAAGTTCCTGCAGCACTATACGTATGAGAAACCGTTACTCCTTCTACAGACGGCGTTCCGTCACCAAATGTCCATTTTACGGATTTTAATGTTTTATCTCCCGTATATTCAACTGAAAAATTGATCTTTTTAGGATCTGTAGCATCGGCTGTATGTTTCACTTTTTCATAGATTGATTCAGCAACACAGTCAATTCCTTTTTCTATATCATCTTTCCCGCAAGAGAGATTTAAAGTTAATAATGCAACAAAACACAAAATTGTAGCCGTTTTTTTCATGACTTTAGTTTTTAGGTATTTTTTAAAAATGTATTCATACAAATATAAATAATATTATACTTACATTTTTAAATTATTATCATCAAAAAGTCATTTTTACTCAATATTAAACAATCTTAAGATATAGGACAGCTCATAAACGATAAAAAGTATTACTAAAACGGTATGAAAAGTTTTATTATGAACTTTTATTGCCACTAAACAAAGTGCAACGTGTGTTGCAATCCTAACATAATATTCGGTTTGATTGTATAAAAAGTAATTCCCGCCTTTGATAGCTGTATCAATAATATCGGCAATAAAACTAATGGCCAGAATGGCGAAAAACCAGTTTTTACGGGAATAAAAATAATCTTCATAACCCGTATAATCCACAAGATCGTCCGGATACAAAATCGCGCAGAGCAGGTAATAAATCAGAATATAACAGATAATGAAGAAGTAATCTATAAAATACCATTCGGTTATCAACTTGAGATTAAACTCCCACCACCAGAAATGAATAATCAGCAAAAAAACATAAAACACCCAAAGCGAGTGTACAAAATAGATTTTCTTCCGTCCCGGATGCTGAATAAAAAGTACCGATCCTTTAATAAGATGTGTTAAACTCAACCCGAGAATAATCCCGATAATTGATTTGATGTGCGTTAGTTCTTCCATAAAATACTATTTCATAAAGAACTAAAATTAAGCATTTTACCACAGAGTTACACAAAGAATTTTCACAGAGTTACACAAAGAAAATTAAACTTTACGGCTTTACCAGATTAAATAAAAACTTTGTGAATCTCTGTGAAACCTTTGCGATACTCTGTGGTAAAACCTTTTTGCGGTTTAAAAAACCTTAAGCTCTCTTAATCTCATGCCCAACATATTCCTCCAAAGTAGCAAACATATCATCTACCGAAAGCACTTCGAAATCAGGGTGGTTTTTCAGGAAATTAGCATTTAGCGTCACTAAGTTTTCTTCCAATTCATAAAAAGTATCATTGTTCAAAGAATCACGAACCGGGTTTACCCCTTCGAATTTACCGCTTACAAATTTATTCAGCTTAACGCTGCTCATTAATTTGACTTTCTTGCTCTGTTGTTGAAATAATTCCAGGTGTTTTTCAGCACCAAGTAAAGTCAGACCTTCTTCGATCAATTCGTTTAGTTCTTTATTCCAACCTGATTTATAAACAAACTGCGCAAAATTCCCTTCGGCATATTGCGACCAGTAATAATCCAGATAATAACTCATCAAAGCATCTGGGTGAATAAATTCGTCATCGACACCTTCTTCGCGCATTAAATTGATAACCGAAATATTAGAATGAATAACATCATGAAGATTTTCACTATTCATTGCCGTTTCAGAAACTATTATTCTACCGAATTCCTCCATTTAATTTTTGTTTTGAGATTGATTTGCAAATTTCAGTTAAATAAAAACAGAAAAGAAATACAATCTGAATTTATATGCCCTCAGCTCCGTCCGTATTATTTTTTTCGTTCATTTTTGCCACTAAAGCTTTCAAACGCAAGGCGCGTTCTCTCTTTTCTTCCTGAAGTTTGGCTTTCTTCCGATTGAGCAATTTGGTATGTAAAGCCTTGTTTTTCGTATTCTTTTCAGGTCCTTTTGCCATGATTTCTATGGTTTAGTACTTTGTTCTGCAAATTTCGGTGAAATAATGATACGATTGGGAATATTTTTTTTGGCGTTCCCTCCGGTCGGGCTATTCGCTTCAAGTCCTCGCACTTCCTTCGTCAGGCTGTGGGCTTTCCGCTGCTATCCCTAACGCTCACGGTTTCATTAGAAGATTTAGTTTTGTGAGATTATTTTGTACTATTAAAATGAGTATTTTAGCTTTAGTAAATCCTTAGATAGTTATGATCAAAAAATACTTTTTATGTGCGATGATGATAATCATTATGTTAAGTTATCAAAAAAGTATCGCACAAACATCTCCGAAAATTGATGAAATTGAATTTACCTATATAAATAGTCGCAGAATTCCTTATAATGAGGTAAAAATCAATATTTCAAGAATGTCTACAACTAATCGCGCAATAATATTTATTGAAAGCAGGCCTGGGGATTATGACCCTCAATGGAACTATAGCAAAATAAGAAAATCTATAACTATTGATCTTAAAACTTTTAATAAACTTGTTAATCAAGCAGTATCTCTGGATCGAATAAATATTGGGAAAGCTTTTTTAGATGGGAAAGACGGAAGCACTTGGGAAATAAAATTCGGCTCAAAAGGAAAAAATAAAAGCTACCGATTTTGGTCACCTAACTACAACATAAAGGAAAGAGGGTTATCAAATTTTGTAACTCTTTGCGAAAAAATAATAGATATTTCAGAATTAAAAAAAGAAGAAATTCTTGAAAATTAACCACATTACAATCATGAAATTAACTCTTCATCTTTTACTTCTAACAGTATTATTAAGTTGCCAATCATCAAAGAAGAATCATGATTTTACCTTTTTCAAATGGAATATTCATCAATCTTATTATTTAAAATTCAATTCATCTGACACACTTTATTTCATCAATACTTATCCATTAGAAGAACAAACTTCTTTTACTATTTTAAACGAAGAAGAAAAAGAGAAAATCCAAAGCACTTTAGATACTATATCTTTTCCAAAAGAAAAAGAGTTTACTAGTTTAGTTGATGACGGAGAAACTTTTGCTTTTGAATTAAAAAACGAAAAACAATCAAAACAACTTAAAATCCATGGCCACAAAGGCCCAAATCAATTTTGGCTATTTGGAAAATCATTAGAAGCAATAAAAAATCAGCACAATTTTATTAAAATCAATAAAAAATTTGATTTAAATGAATTTAATAAAATGATTCTTTCTCCTGCTCCCAAAGGATGGACTTGCGATTCTTGTCCGCAATCTTAAAATACAAAAAACATGAAAACAGTAATATTATTCCTATTTTTCACAACTCTGAATCTTTCAGCTCAAATTTCAGATCCTCATAAAGAATTGACAAACGTAGTATGGAAAATGGTAAACAATCATGATTGGTTTAAATCCAATTCATTAACCTTTAAAAGAAGTGTACCCCCCGAAGCTTTCTCTATGGCCGTAAAAATTATACTTCATGAAGATGGTAAAATTGAAACCATGCATATGGAACCAACCGCAAATGATGCTGGTTTTCAAGAAAGAAAACAAGTTGGAAACTGGACTTTAGAAGACTCTGTATTAACCACATCTTTAGCAATTAAAGGAAATCTAACTAAATTTAAAATTGCAGAAATAAATAAAGAAAAATTAGTTTTGCTTATTATAAAGTAATTTTTTGCTTATGGCCAACCTCTCAAAAAACCTAACTCTATTCTACGTCTCAGGAATTCTTTCCATTATAGTAGGAATAATTTATGCGATACTACTAATAAACGGCAACTCCGCAGAAGACGGCTTAATGGGAATTTACATTCTGTTTTGCCTGATTCCCGTTTTGTTAGTTATATTGATCGATCGGTTTTTAGTCCGAAAGTTTGGCAATCAAAAAGTGAATAAAGTGCAATTCTCTTTTATGGGATTTATCATATTTTTATGGATTATTAGAGCGATTGCGAATTTGTAATTATTTTAAATGATGAGAAAAGGAGTTTTATTAGTTGCGATCGTATTTACTCTCTTCGGATGCAAAAAAGAAGAAGTGAATAAATTTCCATTTGATAGTTTAATTGTTTCATCTGCCGGTTTACATCACGACAACTCATTTAAATTTACTAGTAGTGATACTGTATTTCTTCAACGGAGATTTCCTGGACCTACTGAAAATTTTTATGCTCTAATTCAAAATGATGAAAAAATTAAATTGAATAAATACCTTCAAAGTTTAAACTTTAAAAAGTTTAAGTCTGAATATTCGCAAGAACATTTATGTGATGGCGGAACATATTTGATAGATGTTTTAAATAATGGAAAAAGTAAGTCAATTTTAATATACGGCGGTATTGCTCCTAAAGAACTTTACAATTTCGTGGATTCAGTAGGCACTTTTAAAAAGAATTTAATTTTTTTACCAACAAAACAAATAATTGACTTTGGAGACTTAGGTTCAATTTTGCCACCCCCACCTCCAATAAAACAAACTGAACAAAAATGACCCCAACCTTCTTCGCAACCCAGGAAAAATTCAGAGCATGGTTAGAAAAGCACTACGAAACTGAAACCGAACTTATCGTTGGTTTCTATAGAGTGAGCACCAAAAAACCATGTATGACCTGGTCAGAATCTGTAGATCAGGCGCTTTGTTTTGGCTGGATTGATGGCGTTCGTAAGTCAATTGACGAAGAAAGTTATACGATTCGGTTTACGCCGAGAAAGAAATCTAGTATCTGGAGTGTAATCAATATTAAAAAAGTCGAAGTTCTCACAAAAGCCGGGTTGATGAAAGAAGCCGGAATAAAAGCTTTCGAATTAAAATCTGACGAAAGATCTAAAATTTACTCACATGAAAATGAAGCGTATATTCTCGACCCTGAGTTCGAAAAGCAATTTAAAGCCAATAAAATAGCGTGGGAATATTTCAACAATCAGGCGCCATCGTACAAAAAAGTAATAATTCACGTAATTATGAGCGCCAAACAAGAAAAAACCAGACTTTCAAGATTGGAGAAAGCAATAAAATTTAGCGAAGAGCAGAAACGAATGTTATAGAGAATTAAAAAACAACTAAAATTTATATGGAGATTTTACTCAAAATTATATCGTTCGTCTTACTAGTTTCCTTAGTCATTTTGCCTATTTTTATCTTAAAACAATTAAAAAAAAGGAAAACTAAGAACGTTTTCATTCTTTACCTCATTATCAGTCTTATAATCACTTTTATTCTCATTTTGATTATTGCCTGGTGGACTAATTTCTCCAATAAGCTTCTTCTTTCCCATTTGGGTTATGATTTCGAAGCTATGAACGACATTCAAAGATTTCAAAATGTTGCATCTGAAAACTTAGATAAAGTAAAAAAATTAAGAATAAGTACAATGGGAATTGGTTGGCCATTGAAGGCTTTTATGTTTTATCCTTTTTATCTTCCCTATCTTTTAATTGTATATTTTGGTTCTTCTTTTCTAACAAGAATTAAACAAAAAAGTAATTAACGCTTCATTTTTGTTTGTTTTCTTTATAGTACTTTTATAAAATATTACAGGCAATACTAAAATTGCAAAAGCTTTTTATTATCAAAAAAAAGATAAACAATGGAAAACAGAACCACCTTACAATACTACGTTTTAGATGTATTCTCAAATAAAAGTTATAAAGGAAACCCATTGTCAGTTGTTTTTACAAATGGTGATTTAGAATTAGAAACCTATCAGAATATCTCAAAAGAATTTGGCTATTCTGAAACTTCGTTTGTTTATTATTCTATAAAGCAAAAAGCACTTAACGTTCGTTCTTTTACGCCAACAGGTTTTGAAATAGACGGTGCCGGACATAATTTATTGGGTGCGGTCTGTGGTGCTTTGCTAAAAAGATTGCCCATTTTTGAGGAACAGAATGAAAGCGAACGTTTTGTAATCATGAAAAACGCTCCTATTCCATTAACGGTAAGTTTTGATTCGGTTACAAATTATCCTGTAGTGCAAATGCATCAAAAATCGGCGGTCATTAAACAGGAAATTCCAACTTATAGAATTGCAGTGGCATTGGGTCTAAAAATAGAAGATTTAGATGTAAATGCTTTTGTTCCAACAATCGTTAAGACAGAAGTTGCCCATACGATGGTGCCGATAAAAAATAGTCAGTTACTCAATAGTATTGTACCTGATAACCAGCTTTTAATCGAAATCTCAAAAGAATATCAATTTGAAGGATTTTATTGTTTCACCCTTGCCGATGAAAATCAGGAACACATAGTCGAAACAAGATTCTTCAATCCCATAATTGGAATATATGAAGATCCAGCCACGGGAACTGCTGCAGGACCACTGATTGGCTTTTTAACACAAAAAAAATTCACCAAATCAGAGAAAGAATACAAAATTCTTCAAGGGGTAAAACTAAAACAGGCCTCCATGATTGAAGTTATGAATCGTGAAGAGGATATTTTGGTTGGTGGTTCTTCGATTATTACGATGAAAGGTGAACTTTACTTGTAAAAGATGATGAAAAACTTACTGATTTCAATTTCTGAAAAAGCAATTAAGTATGAAAATTTGAATTTCACCCCTGAACAAATTGAAAGTAATTGGTTGGGAACTATTCCTGCTTTAGAAAAACAAATAATTGAAGCTGAAAATAAACTCGGCATAAAATTACCCAAAGATTACATCGAGTTTATAAAAATAACTAATGGCTTTTCAGCTCCAAATGATATTGAACCAACTTTTGAAGCAATTGAAAATATTGACTTTTTAAAAAATATTGATCCTTTTACAATTGAAGCATATGGTTTGCCTGAATTAGAAAATGCTATACTCGTTGCAGGCATAGAAGAAGAACAGTGTTTTTTATTACTACCTCCAGAATCGAAAAATGAAGAATGGAAATATTGGAAATTTGCGAATTGGTATCCTGGCGAACATCCATTTGAAAATTTCAAAGCATATCTGGAAGATGTTCTTAGATTTATAACCAAAGAATATGAATCATAAAAAAAGCTGCATTAAATAATGCAGCTTTTTTTATATCTCAACCAGAAATTAGTTCGTTTTCATTGGTGGTAAATCAAACGCAACAGAATCGTGTTCGAAGTTATTTCTATGTCCGCCATCGCAAAATGGCTTATTTGCAGATAATCCGCAACGGCAAAGTCCTAATGCAGATCTTCCCTGAAGTCCGTAAACTGTTCCTTCTGAATCCATGATTTCAAAATCACCTTCGATTTTGATTGATCCGTTTTTATTGATGATAAGTTTTGTCTTGCTCATAAGATTGTCTTTGTTTTTTTCTTGGGCAAAGGTTGCAAAATATATCTTTATTTATAAGCGGTAAACGTAGTTTAAACTGGTTCTATTTAAACCAAGTTTTTTCAATTTTAGACACATACGATTTACCGACAATGAGGTTATTTCAGAAAGACATCTTGAAGAAATGGCATCTGATTTTGAATTAATTAGAACAATATCATTGAGACATTATTTTGTAGATTTGAGAAATCATTTTATCCAAACTATCAACCACTTATGAAAAAATATTCCATTCTAATAGCATTTGCTTTTCTTTTTAGCCTCACCTCTGCAACGATCAAAACAAACTCATTTGAAGACGGCTGGATAAATTTACTGGACAACGGCCTTAGCAAATGGGATATGTATCTAAGTTACAAACACCAGAACGGATATTCCGGCAAAATCCCAACGGATGCTAATGGAAAAGAAATAGAGCCTATTGGTTACAATAAAAATGTAAACAATATGTTCACGGTGATTCAGGAAAACAATGAACCTGTACTTAAAGTTTCCGGGGAATATTATGGTTGTGTCTTTACCAAAGAAGATTTTAAAAACTATCGCCTGAAGCTAAAAGTTAAGTTTGGAACTAAAAAATGGGAACCCAGAACCGAAAAATTGATGGATGCCGGTGTGCTGTATCATTCGCAGGGAAAAGCGGGCGTAGATTACTGGCGTGCCTGGATGTTGTCACAAGAATTTCAAATAATGGAAGGCCATTTTGGCGATTACTGGAATATTGCTAATTCGGCTATTGACATCAAAGCTTATATTCCGGAAGGAAGCATGAGTGCCGTAGCCGATGAGGATCAGCAATTTATTCCGTTTGGGACACATACTGAAAATACAGGGTTTTGCTTGCGAAAAATGCGAGCTGAAACACCAAATAACGGTTGGACAGAAATAGAATTAGTTTGTTTTGAAGGAAAAAGTCTTCATATCATCAACGGAAAAGTAGTCATGGTTTTGCAAAATTCCCGTTATTTTGATGGTGAAAAATTTATGCCTTTAACCGAAGGAAAAATACAATTGCAAAGCGAAGCGGGTGAAGTTTACTATAAAGACATCAAAATAAAACCAATAAACAAACTGCCTGCTGAGTTTGAAAATTATTTCAAATAAATCGAATAACTAAGCCTGATTATCGGACGAATTGAGCATTTTTCTAAAAGAAAAATAATTGTATTTACAGAACCTTGTCATTTCGACGAAGGAGAAATCCTCGTTAGAAGCTCGACAAAGATTCGATTCTCGATGCGGAGTTACTTGCGAGGATTTCTCCTTCGTCGAAATGACAAACAATGCGATTAATCGTTGGCTTTAAATTAAACTTTGCGCCTTCGCGACTTTGCGAGATTAAAAAAATTCCTCGAATCTCTGTGAAATTGCTTGCGAATCTCAGTGTAATAACAAAATCTCAATTCTATTGCTTATTTTTGCACTCAATAAAATTGAGTTATGATACAGAATCCAAAGAGATATACTATTACGGCAGCCTTGCCTTACACCAACGGACCTATTCATATTGGGCATTTGGCGGGGGTTTACGTGCCTGCAGATATATATTCTAGATATTTAAGATTACAAGGAAAAGATGTTGCATTTATCTGCGGAAGCGATGAACATGGCGTTGCAATTTCGATGAAAGCCAAAAAAGAAGGAATTACACCACAAGAAGTTATTGATAAATACGATGGAATTATAAGAAAATCATTTGCTGATTTCGGAATTTCATTTGATAATTATTCTCGTACTTCGGCTAAAATTCATCATGATACGGCTCAGGAATTCTTCAGGACTTTGTATGATAATGGCGATTTTATTGAAGAAACAACAGAGCAATTGTATGATGCAAAAGCAGATCAGTTTTTAGCGGATCGTTTTGTTGTGGGAACTTGTCCAAAATGTGGCAATGACGGAGCTTATGGAGATCAGTGCGAAAATTGCGGATCGACTTTGAATGCTACCGATTTGATCAATCCAAAATCGACGATTACGGGAGAAACTCCAATTTTAAAAGAAACAAAACACTGGTTTTTACCTTTAGACAGATACACTGATTTCCTAACAGAATGGATTTTGGTTGGACATAAAAACGACTGGAAACCGAATGTTTACGGACAAGTTAAATCTTGGGTTGACGGCGGATTAGAGCCTCGTGCGGTAACGCGTGACCTTGACTGGGGAATTGATGTTCCCGTTGAAGGTGCCGAAGGAAAAAAATTATACGTTTGGTTTGATGCGCCTATCGGATACATTTCGTCTACGAAAGAATGGGCGGCACGCGAAGGAAAAGACTGGGAACCATACTGGAAAGATGAAGAAACGAAATTGGTTCACTTTATAGGGAAAGACAATATCGTTTTTCACTGTATTATTTTCCCTGCGATGTTAAAAGCCGAAGGAAGCTATATTTTACCTGACAATGTTCCGGCAAATGAGTTTTTGAATCTGGAAGGAAACAAACTTTCGACTTCTAAAAACTGGGCGGTTTGGTTACACGAATATTTAGAAGAATTTCCAGAGAAACAAGACGTTTTGCGTTATGCATTAACTTCAAACGCTCCAGAAACCAAGGATAACGACTTTACGTGGAAAGATTTCCAGGCAAGAAATAACAACGAATTAGTTGCGATTTTCGGGAACTTCATTAATCGTGTTGTGGTTTTAACCAACAAATATTACGAAGGAGTTATTCCGACGCCAAATGAATTTTCAGAAGTTGACGAACAAACTTTAGCCGAATTAAAAGCATATCCGGCTGTAATTTCAAGTTCAGTGGAACGTTATAGATTCCGCGAAGCTTTGGGAGAATTAATGAATGTGGCCCGTTTAGGTAATAAGTATTTGGCAGACGAAGAGCCATGGAAAGTAATGAAAGACAATCCGGAGCGTGTAAAAACGCAAATGTATGTAGCCTTGCAAATTGCTACTGCTTTGAGCGTTTTGGCTGAACCGTTTTTACCTTTTACATCGGCTAAACTTTCTAAAATCCTGAATTTAAGTGATCTTAAAGAGCATTTTGAAGGATTTAGTAAATTTCTTAAAGAGAAGAATCGTGATGCAAAAGACATCATTATTGATAAAGTACTAGGTTGGAATGATATTGCTGAAAATTCAGATTTAATTCCGGCAGGACACAAAATTGGTGAAGCAGAATTGCTTTTCGCTAAAATAGAAGACGAAGAAATACAAAAACAAATAGATAAATTGGAAGCTACAAAAACAGCCAATCTTGCAGAAAGCAAACAACCGGAACCACAAAAAGACTTGATTCAGTTTGAGGATTTCGCTAAAATGGACATTCGTGTTGGAACTATTCTGGAAGCAGAAAAAATGCCAAAAGCGAATAAACTCTTAGTTCTTAAAGTAGACACCGGAATTGACATTCGTACTATCGTTTCTGGAATTGCTGAAAGCTTTTCTCCGGAAGAAATTATCGGAAAACGTGTTTCTGTATTAGCAAACTTAGCTCCAAGAGCTTTACGTGGTGTAGAAAGTCAGGGAATGATCTTGATGACTACAAATGCTGAAGGGAAATTGGTTTTTATCAATCCGGATGCTGATGCTCCTAATGGAGAAACGGTAAACTAAAGTTTTATACTACTATAAAATGGCGTGAATCGATTAAGAATTTAATTGATTCACGCTTTTTGATTTAAAATAACATTCTTATTTTTTCTACTAAAAGAAAAATAAAACATTCACCAATTAAAATAAAATTGATCAGCCCTAAAATGTTAAAAAAAGCACTCATAATCGCTCTATCCTTAAGTAGTTTCATCTCATTTTCACAAGAAGTAGTAAATTATACTTCTGTTGCATTAAAAAAAAACAGAGATGTTTTTCAAATCGTAAATAATGATAAAAAAGAAACCACATTATTCATTAGTGACAAGGAAAAAGTCAAAGCCGTATTGCTAAATGAAAAAATGCACATTATCGATAGCATCTCCAGCGAAAGACCTGATAAAAATAAATATGATGACATGATTGGTTACAATACCAATGCTGCTAATACAAGATTATACTGGTCCTCTAGCGATCACAAACAAATTTTCTCTCAATTATACGATTTTAACTCTCGAAAAGTTATTATAAGTCAATATACTCTTCCTCTGAAAAATGAAAAATACCTGCAATCTTTTAGTTCAAAAGACAAATTCTACCTCCTAACGGTTTTCAAGGAGAGTAATATTTTTAATCTTCATATTTTCGATCAGAATGGTAAATACGAAACAAAAACAGTTGATTTAAACAATTTCCATTTCTTCAAAGGTTATTATACAAAAACAAATCTTTATGGTGTTTTTGAAGAGAATCTTCCTTTTTTTGAACCATCATTTTCTTTACAAAATATTCGAATTGAAAACCCAACGTCTATTGCCGATGGTGCTAAAAAGAGAAAATGTTATTTTAAAGAAAATGAATTAATCATAACGCTTGATAGTAATATTGACTATACTCAAATGCTTATAATTGATTTAAAAAAATTCGTCGCTTCAGAAAAAATCATCAACAAACCGACAATTCCAATTGTTTATCGATCTAGTCTGAACTCAAATTCATTTTACTTTGATAATAAATTATATCAGATAAAAAGCTCATCAGACTCCTTTTTCTTTACCATAAAAGATCTTGACGGAAATACAATTAAAGAATATCATGTTACTCCAGATACAGCAATTGCTTTTAAAAACTCAGAAATCTATCAGGAAGGTGGCAGTTTTGGCGGAAAAAGAATTTTAGAAAACAGTTCACAATTTATTCGAAAAATAAACAATTTATATTCTGGAATTTCTTGTTATCATATTGGAGAAAATACTCTGATTACACTTGGTAGTGTTTCTGAAATAAAGCAATCTGGCCCGCAAGTCGCGTTAAGTGCCTTTGGTCTAGTTGGTGCTGCCGCAGCAATTGCAATTACTTATTATAATCCAACAATGGAAAGTTTTAATTCCTATTCAAACCGAAAAGTGGTCAAAATAGAATGTCTGTTTGATGAGGATAATAATCACGTCGAAAAAGAGCTGAAGCCTTTGGCCTTCGACAAAATCAGAACCTTTTTTGATGACAATACTGATGTTTCATCGCAGACATTATTTAAAATGGATGCTAATTACTATTTAGGTTATTACGACAATAAGGCCAAAGAGTATGTCATCAGAAAATTTGCTGATTAAAAAATCACTTCCCGACTTAAAACTCGGGATTTTTTTCTTTTAAAAATTGCTTTAGATTCAGTAAATTGTAACCGATCAGGCACGAAAAACAGATAAACAATGAAACTCACCAAACCAAGATTAGCCTTAATTTGCGGGATACTTTGTATTTCCATCTTCCCGATATTGGTTAAACTGAAATTAGCACCGGGATTAATCTCGGCTTTTTATCGCATGTTTTTTGCGGTCATTTTGCTTTTGCCGTATGTACTGATTACCAAAAGCTTTAAACTTCCAAAAACTAAAATGCTTCTTTTGGCAATCCTTTGCGGTGTTTTATTTTCTTCTGATGTTGCGGTTTGGAATATCGCCATTCAGGATTCTAGCGCGACTCAGGCTTCTTTGCTGACGAATTTATCACCGCTTTGGGTCGGAATTGGTTCTTTCTTCTTTTTGAAAGTGAGACCGGCGACTAATTTCTGGATTGGAACAATTGTTTCTTTATTCGGAATGGTAACTTTGGTTGGCTTTAGCTTTTTTATGGAATTGAATTTTGATCAGGCTTTCTTGTTTGCGGTTTTATCCGGAATTCTATATTCAATTTATCTTTTGGTCAGCAAAAATGTACTTTCAGAAGCTGATGTCTTATCTTTTATGACCATTAGTTTATTGGCCTCTAGTGTTTATTTGGGAATTCTTTGTTATTCGCTGAATCAGCCTTTTACCGGATTCTCAAATACCGGTTGGTTTGTGTTGGTTTTACAAGCTGTAATTTGTCAATTGTGTGCCTGGCTGTCGATCAGTTATGCGACGCAACACATGCGCGCGACCAGAGTTTCGCTGAGTTTATTAAGTCAGGCTGTAATAACTTCAATATTAGCTTGGTTGTTTTTAGAAGAACAAATAACTTTACAGATGGTTTTCGGTGGGATCATTTTGCTTTTCGGAATTAGAATTACTTTTTACGACAAGACTATTTCGTCAAAAAGACTATTTTCTAAGGGCTAAGAAATGGCACACGGATGACACGGATTAAAGCAGATCTTCGCAGATTTTAAAAGAATCTTTAAAATCATTTTAATCTGTGGCAAAAAACCTGAAACCTGAAACAAAAAATAAACCTGAAACAAAAAACCATGTTAGATAAAAACAAAATACCCAATTTAAAAGTAATTGCATTTGATGCAGATGATACCTTATTTGTAAACGAACCTTATTTTCAGGAAACGGAGCATAAATTTTGTGCTTTGATGGAAGATTATCTTTCGCATCAGGGTATTTCGCAGGAATTATTCAAAATTGAAATTGCCAATTTACCTTTGTATGGTTACGGAATCAAAGGTTATATTCTATCGATGATTGAAGCGGCAATGAATATTTCTAACAATACGATTCCGATAGAAGTCATTGAAAAAATCATTCAATATGGAAAAGAATTACTTGAAAAACCTATTGAACTTCTTGACGGAATTGAAGAAACTTTACAGGCTTTACATGGAAAATACAAATTGGTTGTGGCTACAAAAGGCGATTTAAAAGATCAACACAGTAAATTACATCGTTCGGGTTTAGGTCATTATTTTCACCATATCGAAGTGATGTCTGACAAACAGACGATTGATTATGAAAAATTATTGGGTCGTTTAGACATTCAGGCTAGTGAATTTTTAATGATTGGGAATTCTTTAAAATCCGATGTATTACCGGTTTTAGAAATTGGTGGTTACGCCGTTCATATTCCGTTTCATACTACCTGGGAACACGAGAAAATTAATCATAAAGTAGAGCATAATCATTTTAGTTCTTTCGAAAAAATATCTGAAGTGCTCCCTAATTTATTGTAATGAAAACACTTTTAGACTTAGAAAACTGGAATAAAAAAGAACATTTCGCGCATTTTAGCCGAATGGAAGAGCCTTTTTTTGGCGCAACCGTTGAAATTGATTGTACCAAAGCCTATCAAACGGCAAAAAGTCTTAAGGCTTCTTTTTTCATTTACTATTTACATAAAACATTAGTTGCTGTAAACACAATTGAGAATTTTAAATATCGGATTTCAGATGGCAAAATCTACATTAACGATCGTGTTGATGCCTCGGCAACAATTGGTCGTGAAGATGGTACTTTTGGATTTTCTTTAATTGAATACAATGCTGATTTTAAATTTTTTGAAAAAACGGCTTTAGCAGAAATAGAGCGTATTCAAAATACAACAGGCCTTTTTACAAGATCTTTTGACGATGACAATGTGATTCATTTTTCTGCTATTCCGTGGCTAAATTTCACATCGCTTTCTCATGCAAGAAGTTATACTTTCCCGGATAGCTGTCCTAAAATTTCATTTGGCAAAATGATGACTTCTGAATCCGGTAAAAGAACCATTGTTATGTCAGTGCATGTGCATCATGGTTTAATGGATGGTTTACACGTTGGGCAATTCGTTGACACTTTTCAAGAGCTAATGAATTCTTAATGTTCATCTTACCTAATAAACCTTATTTTAATACGTTTTGAACTTTTAGCAGAAAGTAATTCTTACAAATAATTGTTGGTTTGGGAAAAATTTAAAATCTCAAATACAATGAAAAAAATTGTAATTACTCTGGCATTTGCATTAAGTATACTTCATGCAAAAGCACAAACAGAAAACACTACAACCAAGTATAATAAATGGTCTGTGGAATTAGCCGGAGGTGTAAACAAACCTCAAAAACCATTTTCGGATAATTATTTTACAAGTACACCAAGTCCATGGGTTGGTGATCTTGGAGTTCGTTATATGTTTAACAACAAATTCGGTTTAAAAGCTGATTTTGGTTATAATAGCTTAACCAATAAAAACAACTCTTTAGATTTTGATTCAAAATATTATAGAGCAGATTTGCAGGCAGTCGCTAATTTAGGCCGCATCATGAATTTTGAAACCTGGACCAATATAATTGGTTTATTAGGACATGCTGGTTTTGGTGTTGCGCAGTTAGAAAATAAAGATCTGCATGTAAAAGACAGAATGGGGAACTTTATTACGGGTATTACCGGACAAATAAAACTATCCAACAGAATTGCCTTAACAGCAGATTTTTCTACTATTTTCAATGCTTCACAAGACCTTACTTTTGATGGTGCTGCTGCTCCTGGCAATAGAGGATTTTCAGGAATTCTTTTTAATGGTACAATTGGTTTAAATGTTTACTTAGGAAAAAATGCAAAACATGCCGACTGGATCGTAATTTCAGAAAATGCTGATATCGCTGCATTAGAAAGTAAAGTAGCCGATCTGGAAACATTAGTTAAAACAATACCTGAAAAACAAGTAATTGTAGAAAAACCAGTAACCACTACGATAGTTAATGACAAAGATGTTGTCAAAGAAATGATCAACGACAAATACTATAGTGTTTATTTTGATTTCAATAAATCAACTCCAATCGAAAATTCAACTGCTGCTATTGATGTTGTTTTATCTTATTTAAGAAAAAATCCATCGGCTACTCTTGATATCCTTGGTTATGCTGATCAGGTTGGTTCTTCAGAATATAATAGTAAATTATCAAATGCACGCGCTACGAATGTTAAAACCATTTTTGAAAAAGCCGGAATTGCATCATCAAGATTAAATGTAGTTGCAGAAGGTGCCGATACTTCTATCCAAAAAGATTCGGAAGAAGCTAGAAGATTAGCTAGAAGAGTTACTTTCAAAGTAAAATAAACGTTACTTTTTTTTTAAAATTTAGCCCTGAAGAAATTTAGGGCTTATTTTATTTTGCCAATATATCAGCTTAGAATCTATCAGAAATAATTTGTACTTTTCATCATTCAAAATAATCTGCCTTATTAATTGGAATGTTTTTTGTGGTTAAAAGACTTGTGAAAAAAATTATATTCTTATTTGTTCTCTTCTCTACATCGGTATTGTTCAGCCAGACAGTACTGAACTCTACTCCATTGGAAATAAGAGAATCAAACAGATCCAATCAATTATTAACTGTTGAAAATAAAGCAACACATGAGGTATTTGTTTTTGCTGCTAACAATGAAAACCTTTCCATTTTACAATACAGCAATTCCTTATTTTTAAAGGATAAGTATACTACTCCATTAAAAAACATAGATAATAAGTCCTTAATTGGTTACAGTTTCAGTGAAGACGGAAACCCGACCCTTTATTGGTCAACGCCAGACTTTGAGATTATTTTAGCGGTTAAATTCTTTCTGGAGAGCAAAACATCCAGGATTTTATATTTCAAATTTGCCTCGTCAAGACAATATGTTGTTTCAGAATTTCAGGAGAATGACTCTTTCAACATACTCACTAAAGATCTTGATGATCAGGCACTAATGCTCTATTCCTTTAAAAATGGAACTGTCGCAGAAAAGTTACTTGATTTTTCAGCTTTTCGTTTTCAGGATAAAAACGGAAAATTGCGAACTTTTACCGAGATTATCAGAGAAAATCCTATTGAAAAAATGGATGAAACGGAATACAATCCTTTGTATACGAGTACCGCAAAAACGAAACTATACGTATTACCCAATCGAATGATCTTCACCTTGGACTATAATCCAAAAAGCACGCAAATATTTGACTTTAATATTGAGACCGAGGAAATAAAAGAAAAAAACTTCACACAAGCTATTAGTGAAAAAGGCAGAAAGCTTAGTAATTCTTTTTTTCAGGATGATAAACTATATCAAGTTACAGCCAATGAAGAAGAACTTTCCTTTGATGTAAAAGATTATAATACATGGGAGAACCTGAAGAATATCAGAGTATCAAAAAATGATACTATTAAATTTAAAATCTCACCTTTATTCATTCAGCGAGAAGGCCGAAAACCAAGCGAGTTGAAGACGACTAAAAAATTTCTAAAACATCTTACTTACTTAGATCCTGGGTTGTCTGTGTTTAAAAATAATCAAAAGACCTACTTTACAATTGGCGGAACACCAAAAATAAATGAAATGGACGCCTTTCCGAATTTTGACTATTTAGATCCTGACATAGCAGCACTTATTCCGGCTGTTTATAATTCTTTTGGTAGCATGCATACTGAAAGTGTCTATTTTGAAAGTGTTTTTGATTCCAATTACAGTTTTATAAAGCAAGAAAACCTTGAGCCTTTGGCCATGGATAATATCTTTTATTTTTTAAACACAAATAAAAAAATAACTCTAAATAATATTATAAAATATAAAGATTTTTATATTCTTGGTTATTATGATAGTGCTTCTAAGCAATATATAATGCGTAAATTCAAAGATGGATTTAATGCAGATGACCCATTTCTAAATGAGATAAAAACTCCATCCTCCTTCAAAAGGCCTTTTCTAAAAACGCCTTAAATTTATTGAGAATTAATCCAAATGTCTTAGGTTTCGCGGTTTCAAAAAAACGGAATGGATTATTTTTTTTAACTTTACAAAAAAGACACATATTATGCTAAAGAAAAATATTGAATCAGCTTTAAACAAGCAAATACGCATAGAGGCAGAATCTTCGCAAACCTACCTTTCTATGGCTTGTTGGGCTGAAGTACACGGATTAGAGGGAATTGCTCAATTTATGTACACACAGTCAGACGAAGAGCGCGCGCACATGCTGAAACTGGTTAAATATGTTAACGAGCGTGGCGGACATGCAACAATTACAGATCTAAAAGCACCTAAAACAAGCTATACTACATTTAAAGAAATGTTTGAAGCGCTTTATAGCCATGAAATTTTTGTTTCAGAATCTATTAACGAATTGGTTCACATCACTTTTGAAGAAAAAGATTATGCAACACATAATTTCTTACAATGGTATGTATCGGAACAAATCGAAGAAGAGGCTACTGCTAAATCAATCTTAGATAAAATTAACTTAATTGGCGATGACAAAGGTGGACTTTACTTGTTTGATCGTGATATTCAACAGTTAACGGTTACGAGTTCAATCGCTATCAATCCAAAATAAAAAAGTTAAAGTTTATTTAGAATACTTAAAAATAACAAATTTCTTTTATATTTGCCTCTGTTTTATAATACCGAGGAAAATTGAGCAAGAAAGAAAAAGACAAGGACAAAAAAAAGGATAAAAAGAAAAAGAAGAATAAAGCTATCCTTGAGAACATTAAGAAGTTAGAAAACTGTAAATCTTCTTGTTGTGAAAAATACAAAAAGAGCGAAAAGAAACGCTGCTCGCGTTGTCCTATGTTTGATTTATTCAAAAAAACTGCTTAAACAATATATTCAAAACCCACCAACAATTTGGTGGGTTTTTTGTTTAAATTGCGGATCCCTTTTGGGACCAACACGAAAGCTGTGGATCAGCAAAAAAAATTTACCGCAAAGCTTTGGATTGATCTAGCCTTGTGAACTCTGTGTTTTCTACGGCATTCGTACATAAAATCTTTGTGTTCTCTGTGGTAAAAAATAATTAGTAGATTTATTCTTTATGTTTTTCCACAACATTTAGCGTTGATCCCCTCTTTTGATATTAAAACGTTTCAAAATTTAACTATGGAAAACCAGATTACGATACCTAAATCCTCTCTTGATTTTTTGTCCCAGCTTAAAACAAATAATAACAAACCCTGGTTTGAAGACAATAAGCCCACTTACTTAAAAGAACTCAATCATATTGAAAACTTTGCAGGCGCTTTGCTTCAGGAACTTTCTAAAACCGATGTTTTGGAAACCGCTTCCGGAAAGAAAAGTGTTTACAGGATTTACCGCGACATTCGATTCTCAAAAGATAAAACGCCTTTTAAAACTTTTTGGGGAGGAAGTTACACCAGAGCGACTGCGGCAAGACGTGGTGGTTACTATTTTCATCTGGAACAAGGAAACAGTTTTGTAGCCGGTGGATTTTGGGGACCAAATGCTGCAGATTTAAAACGCATAAGAAGCGAATTTGCCCATGATCCTGAATCGATGAAAAAAATAGTAAACTCAAAATCTTTCATCAATACTTTCGGGCCCCTACAGGGCGAACAGCTCAAAACAGCTCCAAAAGGCTTTGATGTAAATCATGAAGCTATTGATTTACTTCGTTACAAGCAATTTTTGGTCATGAAACGTTTTACAGATGATGAGGTATTAAGTCCGCATTTTTTAGAACAGGCTCTGGAAACCTTCAAAAACATGAGACCCTTTTTTGATTATATGAGCGAAATACTAACCACAGATATAAATGGAAGTTCGGTTTTATAATTATATACAAAACCCGACAGGTTTAAAACTTGTCGGGTTTACTACACAGAGCAAGTAGTATTACTTGCTTAACAACAATATTTCATTTACAACAACTTCGGTTATATACTTCTTCTCTCCGTTTTTATCATCATAACTTCTGTGGGTTAGTTTTCCTTCAATGGCAACCTCTTTGCCTTTTACCACATATTTTTCGATAATTTCAGCTGTCTTTCCCCAGGCTGTTACACGATGCCATTCTGTTTGCTCTACTTTTTCACCTTTATCGTTGGTGTAACGATCGTTTGTGGCAACAGTTAAATGTGCTAATTTTTTTCCATTTTCTAAGGTTTTGATTTCAGGGTCGTTTCCTACGTTACCAATTAATTGTACTCTGTTTTTCATTGCATTCATGGCGTATATTTTTTAAATGTTCTTATAAAATTGAATTCGTTTATCAAATTCAACAGTGCAAAGATGGAACAGCTTTCACAAATAGTCGGTTGGCAACTATTTACTTTCGGTTGTAACTATTTGTAAACGTTTGTAAATGGAAATGTTTTCGTATATTTGAGATAAATCTTACTTATATGCAGGCACAAATTAATAAAGTTGAATTACGAAATTTAGAATTAGACGATTATAAACAGTTAAAAAACTCTATGATTGTTTCCTATCCTGAAATGGCGAATTCATATTGGCAAGAAAATGATATCGAAAAATTACTTTCTATATTTCCAGAAGGTCAATTGGTTATTTTAGTAGATGGAATTGTTGTCGGATCAGCATTATCGTTAATCGTTGATGAAAAATTGGTAGACAAAAGACATAATTACAGACAAATCATCGGAGACTATACTTTTTCAACCCATAATCCAGATGGCGAAATTTTGTACGGTATAGACGTTTTCATTCATCCGCATTATCGTGGTTTGCGATTGGGACGCCGTTTATATGATGCTCGTAAAGAACTTTGTGAGCAGCTAAACTTAAAAGCTATTGTTTTTGCCGGCAGAATTCCGAATTATGCACAACACTCCAAAAAACTTACTCCAAAAAACTATATTGATAAGGTCAAACATAAAGAATTGCATGATCCTGTACTTTCTTTTCAGTTGAGCAATGACTTTCACGTTTTGAGAATTATCAAAAATTACCTGGAAGGCGATGAAGAATCTAAAGAATTTGCGGTTTTACTTGAATGGAATAACGTCTATTATGACGAAAGTCCGAAACTAATCAATCTGGAAAAAAGTGTAATCAGATTAGGATTAATTCAGTGGCAAATGCGTCAATTGAATAATATTGAAGAATTTTTTGAGCAGGCAGAATTTTTTATAGATGTTGTTTCTGGTTATGGTGCCGATTTTGCTCTCTTTCCAGAGCTTTTCATCGCTCCCCTGATGGCAGATTATAATCATTTATCAGAAGCCGAAGCCATTCGTGAATTGGCACGCTATTCTGATCCTATCAGAAAACGTTTTCAGGAATTTGCTATTTCGTACAACATCAATATCATTACCGGAAGTATGCCTTATTTAGACAACAATAATCTCTTTAATGTTGGCTTTTTATGTAAACGAGACGGAACTTCAGAAATGTATACCAAAATTCATGTTACTCCAAACGAAGTGCAACATTGGGGAATGAAAGGCGGATCGCAGTTTAAAACCTTTGATACCGATTGCGGTAAAATTGGAATCCTGATTTGCTACGATGTTGAGTTTCCTGAGCTTTCCAGAATTATGGCAAATGAAGGTATGAATATTCTCTTTGTTCCTTTTTTAACCGATACTCAAAATGCCTATACACGCGTAAAGCATTGTTCACAGGCACGTGCAATAGAAAACGAATGTTATGTTGCTATTGCCGGATGTGTGGGTAATTTACCAAAAGTGAACAATATGGATATTCAGTATGCACAGGCATCTGTTTTTACACCATCTGATTTTGCTTTTCCAAGCAATGGAATTAAAGCCGAAGCAACCCCAAACACCGAAATGACACTTATTGTGGATGTTGATTTGAACCTGTTAAAACAACTTCACGAACATGGAAGTGTACGAATTTTAAAAGACAGACGACACGATTTATATGAAATTAAAAAAATTGAACAATGAAAACCTGCCTCGAATGTTCTGAAAAAATTGTAGGTCGTGAAGACAAAAAATTTTGTTCAGATAGCTGTCGCAATGCCTTCAACAATAAAATAAATAAGGACAGCACTAATTTCATGCGAAATGTAAACAACAAATTACGGAAAAATTACCGTATTTTGGCCGAGTTAAACACGGAAGGAAAATCAAAAGCAACAAGGGATAAAATGATCAATAAAGGTTTTGATTTTGATTTCTTTACCAATATCTTGCACACCAAAACAGGCAATACCTACTATTTCCTGTATGACCAGGGATACAGATCTTTGGACAATGATTATTTTATGCTTGTTAAAAAAGAAATTTAGTACTTATTCATCATGAAAAAAAACCCCACCTCAATTCTTGCCGTAGTCTGCATCTTAGCAATTCTTGGTATTATTTACGCTACCATGATGCCGCAATGGAGTTCGAAAGAAGAGGAAGCTCTTGCTGAATTTTCGACCGAAAGGGCATTAAACCAAGTCGAAATTATTGCTCAAAAACCACATTATGTGGGATCAACTAATCACGAATTAGTAGCAAACTACCTTAAACTTGAATTGAACCGAATTGGTTTGGAGACTTCTGTTCAGGAAGGATTTACACTAAACGATAAGGGGCTTCTAGTAAAGTCTAAAAATATTCTGGCCCGTCTAAAGGGAACCAACAACTCCAAAGCTCTTTTATTATTATCCCATTATGACAGTGCGCCGCATTCCTTTTCAAAAGGAGCAAGTGATGATGCTTCAGGCGTAGCAACGATTCTCGAAGGTATTCGTGCCTTTATGTACTCAAAGCAACCACAAAAAAACGATATTATAATTCTTTTTTCAGATGCTGAAGAATTGGGATTAAACGGTGCTGCACTTTTTGTAAACAAACATCCGTGGGCAAAAGACGTAGGACTGGTTATTAATTTTGAAGCCAGAGGATCATCAGGGCCAAGTTATATGCTGATGGAAACCAACAAAGGAAATGAAGCGCTAGTAAGAGAATTTTCAAACGCAAAAACCAAATATCCGGTTTCAAATTCATTGATGTACAGCATTTACAAAATGCTCCCAAATGATACTGATCTAACTGTTTTTAGAGAACAAGGAAACATTCAGGGCTTTAATTTTGCTTTTATAGACGGACATTATAATTATCATACCCAACAAGATGATGTTCAGCATTTAAACAAAATGACCTTAGCGCATCAGGGAACATATTTGATGCCTTTATTAAAATATTTTTCAAACATCGATTTAAATGCAACAAATTCAACGGAAGACGATGTTTATTTTAGCATTCCGTTCTCCTTTATAAGCTATCCGTTTACCTGGGTTTTCCCAATGACTGTAATAGCTCTCGGATTACTAATTCTTTTTATTTTTATTGGAAAAGCCAAACGAGTAATCACTTTCAGAGAAATTTTTAAAGGTTTTGTTCCATTCTTAGGGGCTTTAATCATTGCAGGTTTGGTAACTTTTTTAGGATGGAAAATTGTTTTACAGATCTACCCGCAATATTCGGATTTACTTAATGGCTTTACCTACAATGGACATGCTTACATTGGAGCTTTTGTAACTTTAAGCATTGCTATCTGTTTTGCTTTTTATCATAATTTTTCAGAAACAAAAACTGCGATGAATCATTTTGTAGCGCCTTTGCTACTATGGATTATTATCAATATGTTTTTGGCGAATAGTTTGACCGGCGCAGGGTTTCTGATTATTCCGGTTTATTTTGGAATCTTCTTATTTGGAATTTTCGTTATTACACAGCATTATAGCTTAGGTTTAAATTTACTATTTACACTTCCGGCACTTATAATTGTAGCGCCATTTATTGTAATGTTTCCAATTGGCTTAGGTTTAAAAATTCTTTTTGGAAGTGCCATTCTTACCGTTTTACTTTTTGGGTTATTACTTCCAATTTTCGGAGGCTTTATTCGAAAAGGGGCATGGGCTGCATTCTTTTTTATTGTATCAATTGGCTTTTTTATTTACGCAGGGTACCATTCTGGCTACGAGCACGGAAAAGCAAAATCGAACAGTTTAGTTTATGTTTACAACGCCAATACAAATTCTGCTGTTTGGACTACATATGATGTAAAACTTGACGAATGGACAAAAACGTATTTAGGCGAAAAAAATCAAAAAGCAGTTGGTTTAAATGCACTACCACTTGCCAGCAAATACGATTCAGGCTTTACTTATAGCGCTATCGCGCCAGTCGTTGATGTTCCAAAACCAACAATCACTTTCCTTAAGGACAGTGTTGTGGGTAACAATCGTTATATGAAAATTCAAATTACACCGAATCGAAAAGTAAATCGTTACGATATTTTCGCTCATCCTAAAATGACTTTCTTTAACTTTAAAGCAAATGGAGTTTCAACTTCAGACCAAAAAGGAAATCGTCTGGAAAGAGATGGAATGAAAATTTTATGTTATTATGTTGTAGGTAATGAACCACTTATAATGGAATTCTACATCAATAAATCTTCTATTTTTGATATGGATTTAATTGAAAGTTCTTTTGATTTGATGACCAATCCGTTATTCAAAGTAAAACCCAGAGCAGACTGGATGATGCCGACACCTTTTGTTTTGAACGATGCCGTTTTAATTCAGCAAAAAATAAAAAGATACACTGCACCAGTCCCGGTAATAGAGGCCGCACCAGTTGCAGATAGTTTGACTGTTGTGAAAGACAGTTTAAAACCAGTTATTAAACCGCAACCAAATAATAGTTTATAAAATAGAAACAGTTTATATGAAGAAAACAATCCTGATTTTTATGGCATTTGCAAGCTTTCCTACTATTTATGCGCAAGCTGTAGAAGAAAAAATAGCAACAAAAACGTGTGAGTGTTTAGGTAAAAGTTCGGGAATTACAGAGACTGTTTTTAGAGACTGTTTGACCAGTACAATGTCTGAAACCATAATGACGGATAAAGATCAAAAAGTCAGGGAATCAATCAATACCGTTGACGGAATTAAAAGCATGATTCAAAAAGTGAGTGATGCTGTAATTAAAAAATGTCCAAAATTATTGCCTCAGGAACCTGAAGACAAAACGACTATTTTTTATGCCGACTCAAAAAATGAAAAGGCGCAGAACTCGTATATCATTGCAAAGGATTTCATGAAAGCCAATAACTATAAATTAGCTATTGAGGCTTTACAGCTTTCGTTGAAAGAAGATCCTAATTTTGTTTTGGCTCTAGATGACATCGCCGTTTGTTACAGACAACAGAATGATTTTGACAATGCTATAAAATATTATAAAAAATCACTTGATATTTTTCCTGAAGGCGATTTAGCATTAATGAATATTGGAGTTGTTTATACCCTAAAATCCGATTTTAAGACCGCTATTGAATATTATGAAAAACTAATCAAATTTCAGCCTAATAATGCAGAAGGATACTTTGGTGCCGGAAAGAATTATTTTGTTTTAAATGATGATGAAAAAGCGCTTGACAATATTTTCATGGCACATATTATCTACTCCAATGAAAAATCAGAATATGTAAAAGATTCTGAACAGCTTTTGGGGGCTATTTATCAAAAAATGAAATCTGAAAATAAAGAAGATTTATTCAAAAAAATTGCAGAGAAAAATAATGTAAAAATTGAGTAATATTTATTTAAAAAAAATAAAAAGGGCAAACTTCTAATTTGGAGTTTGCCCTTTTTTCTTTAACAGGCACATTCAATTTTCAATCCTGCCTTCACACCATTTGTTCCTTCGGTGGCATATCCGTCAAACTTCCACCACTCTATTCCGCCAATTAATTCTTTTACTTTAAAACCCATTTTTGCCATATTCAGTGCGCCTCTTGTCGAAGCGTTGCAACCAATTCCGTCGCAATAGGTCACGTACAAAACTTCTTTATCTAAATGTTGGGTACTTTCAATTGTCATTTCGCGATGCGGGATGTTAATTGCTGTCGGAATATGTTCTGCTTCAAATCCAAATGCTTTTCGGGCATCGATAACCACTACTTTTTCTCCATTATTCAAGGCATCAAACAAATCAGAAGGATCCATTTCGAACGCCAGTTTGTTTTCATAATGTTTAATTTGTGCTTCCATTTTTTTAGTTTTTATGATTTTGTTTTTTCAAAAGTAGAAGAACATTATATACCATAAAAACGAAAAGAATTCATCAAGTTGATTACTTTTTTTCATGAAAAAGCCGTTCGAAAATTTTGTTTCTTTGTATAAATTCTCAAAAAAATGGAAATACGTCACTTACGATTGATAAAAGCAATTGTCGAAGAAGGAAGCATCACTAAGGCCATAGACAAACTTCATTTGACACAATCTGCCCTGAGTCATCAACTTAAAGAAGCTGAGTATCAATTAGGGACTGCCATTTTTTTGAGAACAAACAAAAAATTAGTTTTGACCAAAGCCGGCGAGAAAATCTACGAATTGGCCAATGAAATTCTGGACAAACTCTCGCAAACCCAAACTCAAATCAAACAAATGGTTTTTGGAGAATATGGCGAAATCCGAATTAGCACAGAGTGTTTCTCAAGTTATCACTGGCTGCCATCGGTAATGAAACAATTTCATTTACTTTATCCGAATGTAGATTTGAAAATTGTAACCGAAGCCACACATATTCCTCTTCAAAAATTGCTCGACAATACTATTGATATTGCCATCATCAGTGATCAGATCAATGACAATAACATTAAGTATCTGGAACTTTTTCAGGATGAAGTTGTCATGGCCGTTTCTGAAAACCATGCCTGGGCGAATAAAAAATATGTTGTTGCCGAAGATTTTGTCAACGAACATCTTTTGATTCATTCCCTTCCGATGGAAACCGTTACGATTCATCAGTTTATTTTGGCTCCAGCCAAAGTGACTCCGAAGAAGATTACAGCTTTGCCTTTGACCGAAGCTTCTCTTGAAATGGTAAAGGCTGATATGGGCGTCATGTCGATGGCAAAATGGGCTTTATTACCACATTTAAAGAACAATCCTATCAAAGCCATCAAAATTGGAAAAAACGGCTTAAAAAGAAAGCATTTTATCGCCATTCGGGACAATCAGGAATACCCCGCCTATTTTCATCATTTTATAACCTTTCTACAAACCGAAATCAACCTGCAATGGAATATACAATAAGAACCTGTGAAATAGCCGATTTACCAAAACTGGTCATCTTATGTCAAAAACATACCGAATTTGAAAAAGCCGACTATGATCCGATAGGAAAAGAAGAAGGATTAAAAGAAGCACTATTCAGTGAAAATCCGAAATTGCATTGCTTAGTGGTTGCTACTGAAAATGACATTGTAGGTTACGTTTCTTATAATTTCACCTACTCAACCTGGAGTGCTGGAGATTTCATTTATATGGATTGTTTGTTTTTGGAAGAAGAAGCGAGAAATTATGGCATCGGGGAAGTTCTAATCAATAAATTAAAAGAAATAGGAAAAGCACAAAAATGTGTCAACATGCAATGGCGAACACCACAATTCAACGAAAGAGCTATAAAATTTTACCATCGGATGGGTGCAAAAGGAAAAGACAAAATTTGCTTTTTTCTGGATTTGTAATACTTACGTTTTAATTTAATCTCGCAAAGTCGCGAAGACGCAAAGTTTTTTTGCCATTTTTGTCATCCTGAGGAACGAAGGATCACACTCGAAACTCGACAAAAATTGGCGATTTACATGTAGAATTTCTTGCGTGATCTTTCGTGACAAGATTCTGAATAACCTTTGTACCTTTGCAACTCTGAATCTTTGCACCTTTAAAGAAAATGAAGAAAATAAGTATTTTAGGTTGTGGCTGGCTGGGTTTGCCTTTAGCAAAAAAATTAATCGAGAAAGGAAATTCGGTCAACGGATCTACAACTTCTGAAAATAAACTTTCAATTCTGAAAGATGTCGGAATAAAACCATTTTTAGTGGCGCTTGAAAGCGAAAGTATTTCAGAAGCTATAATTGATTTTTTAGCAGAAAGCGAAATTCTAATTATTGATATTCCGCCTAAATTAAGAGGAAATAATGTCGAAACTTCACATTCTACAAGAAAAGTCTTCTTGGAGAAAATCGAAAACCTGATTCCGTTTATAGCGAAATCAACCATCAAAAAAGTACTTTTTGTGAGTTCAACGTCTGTTTACGGAGATCAAAATGATTTAATTACAGAAGAAACGAACCCAAATCCGGAAACGGAAAGCGGCAAACAATTGCTTTTAGCTGAAGCAATACTGCAGGAAAATCAAAACTTCGAAACTACCATTCTGCGTTTTGGCGGATTAATTGGTGAAGACCGTCATCCTGTAAAATTTCTTGCCGGAAAAGAAAACCTTGAAAATACTGATGCCCCTGTTAATTTGATTCATCAAAATGACTGCATCAATATCATCGAACAAATTATCCTTCAATCAAAATGGAATGAAGTTTTCAATGCGGTTGCGCCTTTTCATCCAACTAGGGAAGACTATTATACGCAAAAAGCAAAAGAGCAAAACCTTATTTTACCAAAATTCAGCACTGAAAAATCGAATATTAAAAAGATTATTTCAAGCGAAAAAATCGAAAACATTCTAAATTACCAATTCAAATTGAACGAATATTAAACCATATAAGTCATATAAGTTCATATAAAAGTTCAATACTTTGTGATCTCAAACAAAGCGTTTAAAAAAATATTGACAAAGAAAAAACTTTGCGAACTTTGTGAAAAACCTTAGTGCCCTTTGTGGTAAAAAAACAAAAAAACTTTGCGAACTTTGCGTAAACCTTAGCGCCTTTGCGGTAAAAAATCATGGAAACAGCTTATATCAATTCGCCATTAGGAATCACCAAAATCATTGGAGATGAAAATGGTATTGCTGTAATCTCCGTTTCTGATGTTGGTTCAAATGAAGTTTCCATAGCAATACCAGAGGTTTTAAAAGAGGCCGTTTCACAACTTGATGAATATTTCCAAGGAAAAAGAACGGACTTTGATTTGAAATTAAATCCGAAAGGAACCGACTTTCAGCAAAAAGTATGGAAAGCTTTATTAGAAATTCCATACGGAAAAACCATAAGTTACATGGATCAAACCAAAAAACTGGGTGATATAAAAGCAATCCGCGCCGTTGCATCGGCCAATGGAAAAAACCCGCTTTGGATTGTTGTTCCCTGTCATCGCGTTATTGGTACAAACGGATCTTTAACCGGTTACGCTGGCGGTTTGTCCCGCAAGAAATGGTTATTGGAACACGAAAATCCTTCCACTCAACAAAGTTTGTTTTAAAACACAAATTTCACAGATTTACACAAATTAATTTTATAGCTTTATCTTTACAAATATTAAAGTTTGTGCAATTCTTTAAAACCAGTTCTTTTCGTGATAATACGTGAAATTCGTGTTTAAATTATAATTATGATTGAAAAAATAAATCTTAATAATATCCTTTTCTTAGATATAGAAACTGTTCCTGAAGAAGAGAATTTCAATTCGCTTGACGCGGAAATGCAAGCACTTTGGGATCATAAAACACAATATCAGCGCAAAGATGATTTTACTCCTGAAGAATTTTACGATCGAGCCGGAATTTGGGCTGAGTTCGGAAAAATTGTTTGTATCTCAGTTGGGTATTTTACCATCAAAGGCGATATTCGAAATTTTAGAGTGACGTCCTTTTTTGGAGACGAAAAGAAGATTTTGAAAGACTTTAATAATCTGTTGAATAATCATTTTAATCAGCCGTATCATCTTTTATGCGGACATAATGCAAAGGAATTTGACATCCCGTTTATTGCCAGAAGAATGATTATCAACCAAATTGCCATTCCGGACAAACTGAATTTATTCGGGAAAAAACCTTGGGAGATTCCACATTTAGATACTTTAGAATTATGGAAATTTGGCGATTACAAACATTTCACTTCTTTAAAATTACTGACTAAAATTTTGGGAGTTCCTTCTCCAAAAGGCGATATTGACGGAAGTCAGGTTGCGCATGTTTTCTATGTTGAAAAAGACATTGACCGAATTGTAACGTATTGCGAAAAAGATACAATAGCTGTCGCCCAGATTTTCCTTCGTTTGAGACGTGAAGATTTGTTAATTGATGAGGAAATTATTCATGTATGATTTTTTTTGAAGGTTCAAAGTTGCAAAGGCACAGAGTTACAAAGGTTTTTGACTATTAGCTATTAAAGATTTATAAAATGACTTATCACGAAATCTCTCATTATAGGCTTGTTTCGCAAAAGCTTCTCGAAACTAATGCAAACTCTCCGCAAGAAATTGTAAAGCATCTTGGTGCCATGCAAGCTCAGGACTATTCGATGGCTAAATGGGCGATTGGTTCGCGATGTGATGCTACTGAGTCAGCAATTGAAGAAGCTATAAATTCTGCACAAATTATCCGAACTCATATTTTGCGACCAACCTGGCATTTTGTTTCTGCTGATGATATTTATTGGATGTTGGATGTATCGGCGCCTCAGGTAAAAAGATTCACGGCTTCGGCTGGTAAAAAATATGGTTATGATGCCAAAAAATTCGATCAAACCAATTCTAAAATCGAAAAACTGCTTTCCGGAAGCAATCACTTGACCCGTGATGAAATCATGCAGGAACTCGGCATCAAAAAAACTTCCAAGGAAGATTTCCTGAGTGCTGCCATTATGATGAATGCGGAGTTGGATGGTTTGGTTTGCAATGGCAGAATGAAAGGAAAACAAATCACTTATGCTCTACTTGAAGAACGAGTTGCAAAGCCGAAATCAAAATTAACCAAAGAAGAAGGCCTCTCAAAACTAGCCCTCAAATACTTCGTGAGTCACGGCCCTGCCTCGCTTCTTGACTTTTCGTGGTGGTCTGGTTTTTCTCCCACAATTTGTCAAAAGATTATTAATGCAATAAAGTTGCGATTGAATTCTGTTGAAATTAATGGCCAAATGTATTGGTTTGGAACAGATATTTCAAATGAAAACAACTTCCGCGAAAGCGTACATTTTCTTCCGGCATTTGATGAGATTTTGATTTCATATAAAACCAGAGAAGCTTCCATTTTAGTCGAACATCAATCGAAAGCATTTACCAACAATGGCATTTTTAAACCTGTTATTCTTGAAAACAGTAAAGTAATTGGGATCTGGAAAAGAACTATGGCAAAAGATCATGCCAAAATAGAAACACAATTTTTTAATGAAACCGAAAATCACAAAAAAGCTGTGCTGTTTGAAGGCATTAAGGCTTTTGAAAACTATTTGGAAACCAAAATTGTTATAGAATAGAATACTTGAGGAACTACGGAGGAACTGTTTCAAATTAAAACAATACTTATTATAAATTTTTCACCATGTGAGGGTGAGAATAGCTCATAAAAGCAATATCCTATTTATAAAAACCCAATATTATCAAGACTTTAGGTTCTTATAAGAAATAACTTTTTGATCAAAATACCCATCAAAAATCAAACTTCCATATCGAAAAATTACAATTCCCCTTAAATTCTTCCCGTTTCAACATTAAAATCTTTGTGCATTTTATTGCTAAATAATTACATTTACAAAAAAAACAGTGCTATGGTATTAAGTAGATTTTGGTTAACTATTTTTATTTCGTCGATTATCTTTGTTATATTCAGTTTGTTTACTGCCAACACTTATACCATTGATTATGTTCTGAATGGCAAAAAAGACGATCCTATTCTTATTTCCGAAAAATACGCTGAACAACTTCCTGCTTTCATCAAAGACAGCATCAAAAAAGCGCCGGAGCAAACCATGATCATCAATCGTGATACGCTTAATGCTGACACCACTTACGTTTATAAAAACAAAACCGTAAAAATTTTTAGCGGTGTTCAAAAATCTGATGGTTTATTACCAACTTGTAAAACTACCTTACTCGATTTAATTTTACCATTAATGGCTTATTTGGCTTTTTTCTGCGGATTAATGGAGCTTTTAATCATTTCAGGAGTATCAGGAAAACTGGCAAAAGTATTAAGTCCGGTTTTTGTAAAAGTGTTTCCAAGTATTCCAAAAAACCACCCTTCTATCTCGTATATGACGTTAAACTTTGCTGCCAATTTCTTAGGATTAGATTCGGCTGCAACTCCGTTTGGTCTTAAGGCAATGGAAAGTTTACAAGAAATAAACCCTGACAAAGACAAGGCTAGTGACGCGCAGATTATGTTTATGTGTCTTCATGCTTCAGGTTTAACCTTAATTGCAACTTCAATTATCGGTTACCGCGCTGCAGCAGGTGCGAGTAATCCCGCAGATGTTATGCTTCCGTGTATCATTACTTCTTTTATTGGAACTATTGCTGCTTTTTTAATTGTCGGAATCAAACAAAAAATCAATTTCAAAAGTGCTTCTCTGGTTATTGGCTTAATGGTGTTAATTGCCGCTATCATTGGTTTATTAATGTATGTAAACCATTTAGATTTAATTGGTAAAAACTACTTTACCACTAATCTTTCTGCATTGATACTGATGGTGATCGTTCTTGCTACTTTGATTTTCTCCTTCATACATGAAAAGAAATTTACCGATGCCAATACAACTGTTTTTGAATCTTTCGTAGTAGGGGCAAATAATGGAGTCAAAACGGGAGTTACTATTTTTCCTTACGTTTTAGGGATGTTGGTTGCCATTTCATTATTTAGAAACAGCGGTTTATTTGAAATTATCAGTGATGGTATTGCCTTTGTTTTCTCGAATATGGGTGTCAACAAACAAATCACAGATGCCTTGCCGGTTGCCATGCTTAGACCTTTTAGCTCAGCAGGATCAAGAGGATTTTTGATTGACTCGATGAATACTTTCGGCGCTGATTCCTTAACAGGAAGGTTGAGCAGTATTTTCCAATGTAGTGCTGAAAGTACTTTTTATGTGATTGCGGTATACTTTGGTTCCGTAAACATTAAAAATACGCGTTACGCTTTGGGAACCATGCTTTTGGTGGATGTAATTTGCGTAATTACTGCAATTTTTGTGGCTAGCTGGTTTTTTTAAAACATTATTATTTTATCTAAACTGGACTGAAGTCCAGCCCTACAATATAGGGCAAGCCTACGGCTCTTTTTTTTAGAGTTCATGAGGAACGGATTATATTGTAGGGCCGGATTTTAATCCGGTTTAAAAATATGAATCAAGAAATTTTAATCCGGTTTAAAAATAAAACCAAATTTCAATTCATTGAATTAATAAAATACCACACAGTAATGAAACCACAATATCTTTTTATCACATGCCTTTTAATAGCTTGCCAAAAACCAAAACCAGTCGATCAGGCAATCGCAGCAACTCCGAAAAATAAAACCGAAACCATTGCAGTGAAAGAAAACTTCTTAAAAACAGACACAATTTCTATTGCTGATTATGAAGAGACATCAAAGGACAATTATATTCTGGCAAATCTTTTAGAGCAAAAAGCGGACAAAGACAGTATTGTTACGGCAAAATACCAACTTGATTTTTATCAGAATAAAACCAAAACTACTACTTCAAAAATCACCATTAAGGGAGTCAATAAAGGTTCCGAATGGACCGCTATCTACGGATTAGGAACAGAAAGTGCCAAAAATTCCCTATTTATACAAATTAGTTTTGGGTATCCGGCTTGTGGTTACAATCAAAGCCATTATCTATATTATTTAAAAAATAATGATATACAATTGGTTTATGATTGGTACACAATGTCTGATAGTGGTTGGGGAAGCTGGGTCGAGTTCGAAAATCCTTCGGCGAAAGCCAATCCTGAATCGTTCTACTGCAAAACGGTTTCTTTTGAACCTGATGATAATGATGAAAACATGGGAACTGAAAAACATTCTGATTCAATTGTTTTTCGCTTAAGCGGAAATCAATGGAAAAAGCAATTGCTCTCGGCAAAAGACAAGACTTATTTTGAGAAGAAAATGAGTTTTGATGACTTTCATAAACAAGAATAAAAACCTACATAACACCCCTAATTCAAATTCTTTCTTAGAGAAATAATTTTTAACTTTGTCAAAAACAAAGAAATGATTGATTTTATATACCAGGACCCCTATCCTATTTTAAAGGATGATACACAATATCGCAAAATTACTTCTGATTTTGTAAAAGTTGAAAAATTTGGAGAACGTGAAGTTCTGACAGTTGATCCAAAAGGATTAGAATTATTAGCCGAAGAAGCGTTAACAGATGTTTCGTTCATGTTGAGAACGAGTCATTTACAAAAATTAAGAAAAATTCTTGATGATCCGGAAGCTACAGATAACGATCGTTTTGTAGCTTACAATTTACTGCAAAATGCTTCTGTCGCTGCAGAAGGTCAGTTACCAAGCTGCCAGGATACCGGAACTGCAATTGTTATGGCCAAAAAAGGCGAAAGCATTTTTACCGGCGTTGATGATGCAGAATGGTTGAGCAGAGGAATTTTCAATACGTACCAAAAACGTAATTTACGTTATTCTCAAATTGTTCCGATTTCGATGTTTGAGGAGAAAAACTCAGGTTCGAATCTTCCGGCACAGATTGATATTTATGCTAAAAAAGGGAATTCATATGAATTTTTATTCATGGCAAAAGGTGGTGGATCTGCTAATAAAACGTATTTATATCAGCAGACTAAATCTTTATTGAATGAAAAGTCTATGGATGCTTTTGTTCGTGCAAAAATTAAGGATTTAGGAACTTCGGCTTGTCCTCCATATCATTTAGCTTTGGTTATTGGCGGAACTTCTGCGGAAGCGAACTTAAGCGCGGTTAAAAAAGCATCTGCCGGATATTACGACAATCTACCAACTACCGGAAACATGGCTGGTCAGGCTTTTCGTGATCATGAATGGGAACAAAAAGTGCAGCAAATTTGCCAGGAAAGTGCTATTGGGGCACAGTTTGGTGGAAAATATTTCACACATGATGTTCGTGTAATTCGTTTGCCTCGTCACGCCGCTTCTTGTCCGGTTGGATTGGGAGTTTCATGTTCTGCTGACAGAAATATCAAAGGAAAAATTACGAAAGACGGTATTTACGTAGAGCAATTAGAAGTAAATCCGAAACAATTTTTACCAGAAACAGCTCCACATTTAGAAGCTCCGGTTGAAATTGATTTAAATATGCCGATGAAAGATATGTTGGCAAAACTATCTCAGTACCCAATAAAAACACGTTTAAAACTAAACGGAACCGTAATTGTTGCCCGTGACATCGCTCACGCAAAAATTATGGAAATGCTGGAAGCGGGTCAACCGATGCCAGAATACTTTAAAAATCACCCTGTTTATTACGCTGGCCCGGCAAAAACTCCGGAAGGAATGGCTTCAGGAAGTTTTGGACCAACAACCGCAGGACGTATGGACGTTTATGTAGATGAATTCCAAAAACATGGCGGAAGTATGATTATGCTGGCAAAAGGTAACCGTACCAAACAAGTTACCGATGCTTGTAACAAATACGGTGGATTCTATTTGGGTTCTATTGGAGGTCCGGCAGCTATTTTGGCTCAGGATAATATCTTAAAAGTTGAAGTTGTTGACTTTGAAGAATTAGGAATGGAAGCTGTTCGTAAAATCACTGTTAAAGATTTTCCTGCATTTATTATTACAGATGATAAAGGGAATGATTTCTTTGAAAACCTTTAAAGAGATTTGCTACAAAGACACTAAGACACAAAATTTTATATTTAAAAACCGCCTTTTTGGGCGGTTTTTTGTTTTTATACTATCGCAGGAAATTATTTTTCGTGTCTTAGTGACTTTGTGGCAAATACCCTCAAGCGCTTTTATCAACGCTTTCAAAAGCTATAAAATGCGACAGCTCACCTTTTAAATTAAAAATAGGGATGCTATTTATTTTGCATTTATAGATTTCGCCATCTTTTTTATAATTCTCGATTGTTTTTTCAAATGGAACTTGTGATTGAATAGCTATTTTCATCTCTTTTAAGGCGATTTCAGACGTTTTTGGCCCTTGAAACATCTTTGGTGTCTTCCCGAGAATTTCGCTTTCTGTATAGCCTGTCATTTTTTTGATTCCGTTTGAGG
Organism: Flavobacterium sp. KH_001; assembly: GCF_057840745.1. Lineage (NCBI taxonomy): Bacteria > Pseudomonadati > Bacteroidota > Flavobacteriia > Flavobacteriales > Flavobacteriaceae > Flavobacterium > Flavobacterium sp. KH_001. The sequence continues at coordinate 990,609 of NZ_CM174520.1, forward strand.
CAAAAACGATTTTCAAATTCGCATCAGTAACTAAAATCACTTCGTCTAAAATTCGGTTTTTGATCTCCAGGTTTTTATCATTCCACTTAAACCGGTTTGAAATTTTATTTACTTTTTTTAAATCCACAAAAATTGCCCGTAGTTCATTTAGATATTCATAGTGAAAATCCCAGGATAAAATGGGAACGGTATTCCGTTGCGGGATTTCTTCTTTAGTATTTTTCATTTTTGAAGTGGTATTGAAAAACTTTCTACAGTAAAGATAGAGAGAAAATTCATCATAAAAGCTAGATTTCTAAGTTTTTAACGCTAGTTTGTTTATCAAAAAGCAAACTTTAACTGAACAACAACCGCTTTCTTCTCTTCTGTATTCAAATTGCTTAAAGAGATTCCGAGTAAGCGAACAGAATCTTTCATTTTTTCCTGGTACAATAATTCTTCTACCGTTTCAAGGATTAGGCTTTTATCAGCAATAAAATAAAGCAATGTTTTGCTACGTGTTTGCTGTGTAAAATCACTGTATTTGATTTTCAGAGTAACTGTTTTACCTGAAATACTATGTTTTTTTAATCGTTTTTCAAGTGAAGTGGCAATTCTTTCCAGTTGCTCCAACATAAAAATCTCCGAAGACAAATTCACATCAAAGGTATGTTCTGCTGCCACGGATTTTGTGATCCGAGATGATTTTACTTCACTATTATGGATTCCCCGCACTACTTTATAATAAAAAGCACCTGATTTTCCGAAGTGCTTTTCCAGAAATTCTTCCGACTTTGTTTTTAAATCGGCGCCGGTAAAAATTCCCAGTTGATACATTTTCTCGGTAGTTACTTTTCCCACCCCATAAAACTTCCGAATAGGCAATTCTTCCAAAAAAGATAAAATCTCATCCGGATTGACTGTTTTTTGTCCGTTTGGTTTATTGATATCACTGGCAATTTTAGCTACAAATTTATTAACTGAAATTCCAGCCGAAGCTGTCAATCCAACTTCATTTAGAATTCTTAATCGAATTTCCTGAGCTAATAAACTGGCACTCGGATTCCCTTTTTTATTCTGAGTTACGTCTAAATAAGCTTCGTCCAGCGAAAGTGGTTCTACCAAATCGGTGTATTCATGAAAAATTTTATGAATTTTACCTGAAATTTCTTTGTACCGATCAAATCTCGGCCGGACAAAAATTATTTCAGGACAATATTTTTTGGCTAAAACTCCACTTATCGCACTTCTAACACCAAATTTACGAGCTTCATAACTTGCCGCGGAAACTACTCCTCTATTCTCTGAACCTCCAACAGCAACAGGTTTTCCGCGTAAAGCAGGGTTATCCATTTGCTCAACAGAAGCATAAAAAGCATCCATATCAATATGGATAATTTTACGATATGTAGGTGCTTCAGACATACTGCAAATTTAAACAGGAAGCTTGAAAATGAAATGAAAAAAAGCTACAATTTTACAACTATAGCTTTTCTTAATTTTAGTCTAAATAATTAAAATTCAATTCTAAAACCAATTTGATTAGCACTTGCCAGTAAAGTAGTTTTCGGCTGTGATTTATAACTATCAGCCAAACCAACATTGTGTTTTTCTAGTGCCGATTTAATTTTTTTAGGATATCCTATTTTAATCGGAATTGATGCAATCAAGAGCGCGCCGCCAATAATAGCAGCGGTCATATTAGTACGCTCTGACTGTGGAGATGCATAATATCCATTACCTGAGTACGTTGCCGTGATATTATCACTATTCATTCCGACAACCAAATTTGTAGCAACAAGTCCTAATCCTCCGTAAAAAAGAACATTCCCCCATGTTTTTTTATTTCTTCCTGAATTATAAAGTGCAAGTGCCTCAGAATTATTTGCCAATAATAATCGAACTTCATCTGGCTTGAGTTTTTTATTTTCAGAATTATAAACTGTTCCACCACTTCTGTAAGTAAGTTGTTGAGAATAGCCTGCCAGTGTTAGAAGTAAAAATAAAATAGTTAGGTTTTGTTTCATGTTGTAATTTGGTTTTTGAGGTTGTGTTAGTTTTCCATTTTTCTAAAAAGATCTTTCTAATTAAAAACATTTTTAGGCACGCAAAGATTAACAACTAAATGATCACAAACAAATCATTTTATTTATTTTTGTATGCTACTCGAAATAAAATAAAATGCGAACATTTGTTATAGGCGACATACACGGAGGATTACTCGCACTTGAGCAAGTGTTGAAAAAAGCCGAAGTTACTACTGAAGATACTCTAATTTTTTTAGGTGATTATGTTGATGGCTGGAGTCAATCGGCCGAGGTAATCGAATATTTGATTGACCTAAAAAGCAAGCAAAACTGTATTTGCATTAGAGGAAATCACGATCAGCTTGCATTGGATTGGCTTGAAAACAGGCATGAAGAATTTGATGAAGAAATGTGGTACAAACATGGCGGCAGAGCTACTGTTGAAGGTTATGCGAAATTATCGGAAGAAAGAAAAAAAGAGCATATTGTTTTCTTAGAATCTTTACAGGATTACTACCATGACGATCAAAATCGATTATTTGTTCATGCCGGTTTTACTAATTTGAATGGTGTTGTCTGGGAATATTTCCCAAAATTATTTTATTGGGACAGAACCCTTTGGGAGTCAGCTCTTGCCTTAGATCCTAATCTAAATCCTGACGATCTTTTCTATCCAAAACGTTTTACTGTCTACAAAGAAATATTTATCGGCCATACTCCCGTGACCCGAATTGGACAAACCGTTCCAGTTAATAGAGCCTGTGTTTGGAATGTGGATACAGGCGCAGCTTTTAAAGGTCCGTTAACGATTATGAATGTTGACACTAAAGAATTCTGGCAAAGTGATCCGTTAAACGAATTGTATTCTAACGAAAAAGGCAGGAATTAATCTATAAAAAACTAAATTTGCAATCCGAAATAATTAATATTTAAGTTTATGAAAAAAGTTATTACATTTTTGTTGTTAGTATCATTCAGCTTAACACAAGCACAACAGGCTTTTACCGGAAAAGGCGATGTTAGAGTTAACGTTGGTGCTAATCTACAAGATGGTGGTTCAGGAATTCAGGGTTCTGTTGATTTTGGTTTAGGAGAAAACTTCTCTTTCGGATTTGTTTCAACTTACCTATTAGGAGTTGATAATTTCACCGGGTTTTACCATAATAATCCAACGCCATACACTGATGAAAAACCAGAATTTCAAGATCGTTTTGACGCAAAAGCAAGAATAAATGCAAATTTAAGCAGTGTTATTGGTGTTGAGCAATTAGACATTTATCCTGGTTTGAGCCTTGGATTACATAATTTTGGAGGACATGTTGGTGGTCGTTATTTTTTTACTGACGGTTTCGGTGTTTTCACAGAAATTGGATTTCCAATTGCTAAATATAGCGACAACAATGACATCTTTGATCACTTAAACAATCAGGCAACTTTTAGCTTAGGAGCCTCTTTTAATTTGCAATAAGTCTTTTAGATTTTCATAAAAAAGCCTCGCATTTGCGAGGCTTTTCATTTTAATCAAATTACAATTTTTACTTCTTAATAAATTTCTTAACGATTTTTTTATCCCCATTATTTAATTCGATGATGTAAAATCCTGCAGCCAGTTTACTTACGTCGATAGCATTACCAGAAACTTCTCCTGCAATAAGTTGCTGACCAATTGTATTTAAAACTTTAAATGAATATCCGTTACTATTTGAAAAAGAAACATTTAATTCATTTTCAACTGGATTTGGATATAATGCAAATCTTCCAGTTTCAGTAGTCTCAATTAATCCTGCATTTATTTCCTCCACAGCAACTGCACCAGAAGCTGTAATATTTATAGAATAATCTTCTACCTGACCGTATGAGAAAGACTCACAAGCTGTTGGAATTCCGTTGTACTTCATAGAAACTCTTACTCTTGTTGTTCCAACCGTTGCTGTTGCCGGAATTGTAATTGAACCCGTTACCGGAGTAGTTGTTGATGTAGCTTTTGTCCAGGCCGTTTCACCAGAATCTGTAAAATCTCCATCTTGGTTATAATCTATGAATACCGCATATCCTTCACTGTAAACAGAGGAAGTCCAACTAGGTGTAATTGTAATGGTATACGCTGTTCCTCGAGTTGCATTTGTAGCAATAGCTGTATAATTTTCATAACCCGTTGTTCCTGTAGAAGTATTATTGATCGTACCAAAAACTACTTTACCAATTCTTTCGTCAGCCGCACTATTTCCTTTAGACATGCAGTAGGTTAAAGTTGTTGTTGTAGTTGTAACATTTACAGCGTTGCTCGATGCTGAAATATTTCCTGCTGCGTCTTTGGCTTTTACTGTAAAAGTATATGCTGTTGATGCTGTTAATCCGGTAACTGTATACGTTGTCGTTGTAGACGAACCTTTTAAAGTGGTACCCTGATAAATGTCGTATCCTGTTACCGCTACATTATCTGTAGAAGCAGTCCATGCTAAATTGGTTGTTGTTCCGGTTGTACCAGATGCCGCAAGAGCTGTGGGTGCAGTTGGCGCAACTGTATCTGTAGATCCCGAATAAGCAGCTCCTACTCCAACGGCATAAAATGCATTTGTTGTAGCAATAACTTCAGCAGAACCAGCACCATACAAATCAATCGCTGATTGTATACCTGAAGTTCTTGCATTTGCGTAAGTTGAATTTGCAGTTAAATAAACACTTTCTAATCGATAAGCAATTTTTGCAGCTTTATCGATTGTAATTCCGCTAACATTATAAACGCTTCCGATGTCATTTGTTCCCGATTTACCAACTGAAAGGATATAAAACCAATGGTTTAAGACGCCTGAATTTGTATGAACACCACAATAATCATTATTATTTGTTGGCGTACAATTTACATTAATCCAATAAGTTCCTCCGTACGTATCCGGCTGACCTTCAGAATTTGGATCACTCATAGAGCGCAAAGCCAAATGCCCGGACCTTCTTTCAATATCTTCACCCACCAACCAGGTTGATTTTGTAGGCGCCGCACGATATTCGATACAAGCTCCCCAAATATCTGAGAAAGCTTCATTCATTGCTCCTGATTCTTTTTGGTAGGCTAAGTTTGCCGTATAAGTACATACCGCATGACCTATTTCGTGTCCGGCAACATCCATTGCAGTTAAGATATCAAAACCTCCAGTTCCCGTTCCGTCACCATAGGTCATCACACTTCCGTTCCAGAAAGCATTGTTATTATTTGGATAACCTGCGGCAACTAAATTATAATGCACATAACTTTTAATTTTCGCTCCGGCATTATCATAACTATTTCTACCATGAACAGCTGACCAATAATCATACGTCATTTCAGCTCCCCAATGTGCATCCAATGCACCATTGTCTTTATTAGTATTATTATATTCGGCAGCTGTCCAGTTATTATCTGCATCTGTGAAGTTTGTTGTTGGATATGTTGCCGTTCTTGCAGAATTATAGGTTTGAATCCCATTTCCACGCGTAACATCTGATAATATATAAGATGAACCGCTTAAACTTGTTTGAATTGTTTGCGTACCGCTATATCGAGTTGCCGCATTGGCAGCAACAACTGTAAGTTTGGAAGCTGTATTCTTTTTTTGCTCTTTAGCTCCTAAGCCGTTTGATCGCCCATGACTAAATTCTCCAAGATGTTTTATGGTTGCGTTATAAAATAATGCTTTTCCAGTTTCAGCATCAATATAAAGATCACCTCGGCTTAAAGGATTCGTTGCGTAAATATCAAATTTATAAGCCAATCTTACTTTGTCGCTTTTTCTCAATTGTCCCTGATCCTCCATAGATGGTAATAAAACCAGCTCACCTTCAGGCTTTTTATAATCCATTGCAGCGGCATCTTCAGGTTTCTCCCATAAATATTGTTTTGCACCGGTGTAAGCAATAGCTTTATCAAAAGCTGCCTGACTTGATAATTTTGGAGTTGTATTTACATTTTCAAAAGCATAAAATTCTCCGTTCATCGAAACTAATTTTCCACCTTTTGAATGTAAAGTATAATTAGCAAACTCCACTTTAATCCCTTGTTCATACAATTGAAACTTTTCATGAGTAAAACCTTCTTTATCAGATTCTACTCTAATTTTTGAAAAAGACTGATTGTCTTTTAAACCTAATTGTTCTTTAAAGACTTTTTGAGAATCAGATCCTCTGTAGGTTGATTTGTCAGTAAAACTAATTGAACTTGGCAAGCCATTTTCAGATAGATCTTTTTTACTAACTCTTTTGTCGGTATTTTGCGCAGATACAGTCATCGAAAACGCAAAAAAAACAGTTGTTAATGCTAAAATTCCGGGTAATTTTTTTTCCATAATAAGTTTGGTTAAAGTTTGGTTAAATGGATTACAAATAAAATATTTAAAGTAAGTAAATACTTTATTTTTGGTTAAAAGTATTTTAAATTTGTTAGATAATCGATGTAATTTGCCTTTAATCGATAAAATGCAACATTTTTTATACTAAATTTACTTTTATTTAACAAACTGTAAGAATCTTACAATAAAGAGATCGAAAAAGTAATTATACCACTGAATTATAACTAATTACACCTATTTAGCCTTACAAATCTTATTCCGCCTGAAAACCCCAATAAACACAATAACTTTTTAAATTATGCCACAAAAAAAGGCTAGCCTTTAAAAGCTAGCCTTATATTTTTAATTCTAAAAAAATAAATTAAATATTCATTTCCGGAATTTCACCTTCAATAATTAAATCCGCTTCAGTTGATGCAATGATATGCTCAACAGATACTCCTGGGGCTCTTTCTAAGAGCTTAAAACCTTTTTCTGTTACTTCGAGAACCGCAAGTTCAGTTACAACCTTTTTAACGCAACCTACGCCTGTTAATGGCAAAGTACATTTTTTAAGTATTTTTGATTCTCCTGCTTTATTCACGTGCATCATCGCAACGATTATATTTTCGGCGGAAGCCACCAGATCCATTGCTCCTCCCATTCCTTTTACCATTTTCCCCGGAATTTTCCAGTTGGCAATATCTCCATTTTCTGAAACTTCCATTGCACCTAAAATCGTTAAATCTACTTTTTGGCTTCGAATCATTCCGAAACTAAAAGCCGAATCAAAGAAACTCGCTCCCGGAAGTGTTGTAATTGTTTGTTTTCCAGCGTTGATAATATCAGCATCTTCTTCTCCGGCAAACGGAAAAGGTCCCATACCAAGAACTCCGTTTTCACTTTGAAATTCAACTGCAATATCTTCACGCACATAATTCGCAACTAATGTCGGAATCCCAATTCCAAGATTAACGAAATACCTGTCTTTTACTTCTTTTGCAATACGTTTTGCGATGTCTTCTTTTGTTAACATATCTCTTAATGTGTCTTTATTAAATGTGTCAATTAGAAAATTTGATAATTAGATAATGCTTTTAGCACTCTACAATAATTATCTAATTGACAAATTATCTCATTATCTAATTCTTTTTGCTAAAATAATCCCAGGTTGCTTTTGCAATATCTGCGATTATCTTCTCTGTGTCTTCTTTGCTTTCAGTAATCTCTTTTAAATAAACCGAAAGAATAAAGTGTTTTCCGTTTGGAAGTTTTACCATTCCAATATCATTCATGGCAACTCTCAGATTGTTATCGTTTGTTCCTGAAATTCCAGTTCTGTGTGCCAATTCTGTTCCTTCCGGAAGACCGGCTTTCATCCAGGTAAGTCCTCTTGAAGTTTCTACCATTATTTGATATAAATATTGAGTTGTACTTTCTTTTAGAACTTTTCCTCTATAGAATTTCTCCAGCAATTCCGTCGTGGCCAGTGGTGTCGTTGTATTTACATAAAGGTTTTTCCACGTTTCCATTTGTTTTTCGTTGAACTTGATCAAGAAATCTTTAATTCCTTGTTTGTTTATAAACTTCTGAATGACTTTTGTACCTCCAACTAAATCGATCAATATGTCACATCCGTTATTGTCACTATGCGAAACCGTATATCGCAACACTTTGTCCAACGTTAAATCTATATTTCCCTCCGGATAATCTTCCCTCATTGGGCTCCAGGTATTTTCATGCAAGTCCTTCTTCTTAATAAAGATTTTTTGATCCAATGAAAGCTTTCCTTCGTCAACTTGGTTTAGAACAGTTAAAGCAATATGGAATTTAAAAACACTCATCATTGGTGCTTTCAAATTTCCATTAATGCTTAGAGTATCTTTGTCTTCAATACCTTTAATAGAAATTCCGATTGTCGCATTTTTAGTTGCAATAATCTGATTTAGTTCTTTTCTAAGATCAGACGTGGTTTGCGAAAAACTCTGAAACGAGAGAAAAGAAATTAGAAGTATAGAAATACGATTCATTATTTTATTTTTATAAGGCCTTTTGTGAATGTGCCAATTAGAAAATTTGATAATGAGATAATGCTTGTCTCTGTGCAATCTAATTCATTATCAAAATGACTAATTATCTAATTTTTTAAATGTGCCAATTAGAAAATTTGATAATTAGATAATGCTGGGCTTTGCGCAATCTAATTCATTATCTAATTGACTAATTATCTCAATTCTCTCATTTTTTAATGTGCCAATTAGAAAATTTGATAATGAGATAATGCTTGTCTCTGTGCAATCTAATTCATTATCTAATTGACTAATTATCTCAATTCTCTAATTACGCTCTCTGCCTTACAGTTCGTTGCTCAATTCTCTTTTCAAATTTTTCTCCCTGAAAAATGCGCTGCACCATGATTCCCGGAATATGGATTTGATTTGGATCTAAAGTTCCAACAGGAACTAATTCTTCAACTTCGGCAATTGTAATTTTTCCGGCTCCGGCCATACAAGCATTGAAGTTTCTGGCGGTTCCTTTAAAAATAAGATTTCCAGCTTCATCACCTTTCCATGCTTTTACAATGGCAAAATCGGCTTTGAAGGCTTGTTCCATGATGTGCATTTTTCCATTGAATTCACGTACTTCTTTTCCTTCTGCAACTTCGGTTCCATAGCCTGCAGGTGTAAAGAAAGCTGGAATTCCCGCTTGTGCTGCACGACAACGTTCAGCCAAAGTTCCTTGCGGAGTCAATTCCACTTCCAATTCCCCAGAAAGCATCTGACGTTCGAACTCTGCATTTTCACCAACATACGATGAAATCATTTTTTTAATCTGTTTCTTTTGCAAAAGTAATCCCAAGCCAAAATCATCAACTCCTGCATTATTTGAAATACAAGTCAAATCTGAAATTGTGGTATTTACTAAGGCCGCAATTGTATTCTCAGGAATTCCGCATAATCCGAAACCTCCAAACATGATGGTCATATTGCTTTCGATTCCTTCTATCGCCTCCTGAACATTATTTACTTTTTTTGTTATCATAACAAACTGTCTTTATTAGCGTAATATTTTTGATAAAAATAAGATTTTCCGATTAATTTATAACGATTTCGTAAAAAATAAAGTCAACACAATGCAAAAAAAATATCCTTTTGTATTCTTCTGAATTTCAGAAGCCACAAAAGGATATTTTTTATTTAGAGAGAACTGAATTTACAACTCGAATTCGTCTGTATTTTGTTCTGTTTGAGTAGTGTCTTTTACCACAGCAGGTCTTTGATAACAATCTACTTTTATAGAAAGATTTGACGGACGCTCAAATTCGGATTTAGAAATCTGAAGCGCTTCATCTTTATAACAAAGTTTCATAAAATAAGCCCAAACAGGCAATGCTGCTGTAGCTCCCTGTCCGTAAGTCAAACTTTTGAAACGTGCTGAACGATCTTCACAACCAACCCAAACTCCGGTTACTAAATTCGGAACCATTCCCATAAACCAACCGTCTGACTGGTTTTGCGTTGTTCCTGTCTTTCCAGCAATTGGGTTTCTGAACATATAAGGATAACCTGTCCAGCGGTTGTCTCCGCTTCCTCCGCCTTCTGTACGCAAACGCGCCCCAGAACCGGTTTCGGTAACTCCTTCTAGTAATTTGATTACCGCAAAAGCAATATCTTTATTTAAAACATCATGCGATTCCGGAATTGGTTCGTAAATAACCTCTCCGCTTTTATTCTCAATACGGCTTAAAAACTGAGGTTTAACATAAACTCCCTGATTAGCAAATGTGCTATAGGCAGCAACCATATCTTCAACCGTAATATCAACAGCACCTAATGCAATTGACGGTTGTACCGGAATTTCTGTTTTCACTCCTAATTTTTGTGTCAATTCAACAACAGCTTCAGGGCCCGTTCTGTCAATTAATTTAGCTGAAACGGTATTGATGGAACCCGCTAAAGCTTGTTTTAAAGTTACCATCCCACGGTAGGTATGGTTTGAGTTTCTTGGCTCCCAATCTTCTGTTACGTGATGACGTCCTTTGCGAATCACAAATGGTCCATCTAAAATAGAATCACAAGGAGACATATTTAACTGTTCGATAGCTGTTGCATAAACAAATGGTTTAAAAGTCGAACCAACTTGTCTTGCTCCCTGTCCTACGTGATCGTATTGGAAATATTTGTAATTGATTCCACCTACCCATGCTTTGATATTTCCGGTTTGAGGCTCCATTGCCATTAAACCAGATTGCAAAAAGTGTTTGTAATAACGAATAGAATCCAACGGAGTCATAATGGTATCACGTTCCCCTTTCCAGGTAAAGATGCGCATTTGCGTTTTTACTTTGAATGAAGCAATAATATCATCTTCGCTTTTATCCATATCTTTCATGATAGCCCAACGCGTAGAATTTTTCATCGCCTGCATCATAAGCTTATCAGTTTCTGCCTGAGTGATATTTACGAAAGGTGCATTTTTATTGCCTTTCTGATCAATGAAGAATTGTTGTTGTAAATTTTTCATGTGTTCAGTAACCGCTTCTTCAGCATAAGACTGCATTCTCGAATCAATAGTTGTATAGATTTTCAAACCATCTTTGTAGATGTCGTAATCAGAACCGTCTGGTTTTTTGTTTTCAGCAACCCATTTTTTCATGTAATCACGAAGGTATTCTCTGAAATAAGTTGCCGTTCCTTCGCGGTGACTTTCTAATTTGAATTTTAAGGTAATTGGTAAGGCCTGTAATCTTTCCTTTTCAGCAGTAGTGATCATTTTTGCTTTTTCCATTTGCCCAAGCACCACATTTCTACGATTTTTCACGCCTTGTGGATTACGAACCGGATTGTACAAACCTGAATTCTTGAACATTCCGACTAAAATCGCCGATTCGTCCATCGTTAAATCTTTTGGTTCCTTAGAAAAATAGGTCTGCGCTGCAGAACTAACTCCAACCGAATAATTTCCGAAATCATAAACGTTGCAATACATCGCTAAGATTTCATTTTTAGTATATTGCCTTTCCAGACGAATGGCAATAATCCATTCTTTTATTTTTTGTACAATTCGGAAAGGAAGGAATTTTGATCCCTCACCGTGAAATAATTGTTTTGCTAATTGCTGCGTTAAAGTACTCGCTCCACCGTTGGTTCCTAAAGTAAAAACAGCTCGTAAAGTACCACGTCCATCGATTCCTGAATGCTCATAAAAACGGGCATCTTCAGTCGCTACCAGCGCTTCAACTAAATTTTTTGGTAAATCTGAATATTTAAGCTGAGATCTGTTGGTTTTAAAATATTTACCAAGCACAACTCCATCAGAAGAAATGATTTCTGTTGCCAAGTTAGAATCCGGATTCTCTAAATCTTCAAAAGAAGGCATGGAACCGAATAATCCCCATGAAGCAAATAAGAAGAAAGCTAAAACTCCGAGCAACGTATAAGCAAAAACTCTCCAGAATTTCTTTTTATAATAGTTAATATCTTTATTACTATTAGGTTGATTGTTTTTTTTGGTGGCCATAAATAACTATTTTCTAATCTTTTTGTTCTATTCTAAAACCTACATCTGTAATACCATCTAACTCCTGAACGCCCGGAATTTTTCCAGATTGTCTCACCGCTTGTTTGATGTGTACTTTGTATTTTCCTCTAAACTTAACGCCCTCTCTATAATACAGTTTACTTTCTTTAATATCTGTAAAACCGTTTCCTAATAAAGTTCCGTCCGGATTTGCCATTTGATATTCTAACGTATCAACTTTTGTAAAACCATTTGGCATTTCAAGAGATACAATTAAAAACAAATTATTGAATGGATAATTGTTATTGTCTCTCAAATTTACAAATAAATTGTATTTTTTGGTGGAATCTAAAACGGGCAAATCAAAAGTTACAACGCTGTCTTTATGCCAGGCACTTCCAACAGATTTGTACTCATCAAACACTCTTTTCTTATCACAAGAAAAAAGAAGAATTGCTGCCAAAAGAAGAATTCCGCTACTTTTTATTCTCATTTTTAGTAATAATTATAGGTTTTCTTGGCTCAGCTGGCTTATTGTCATTCGAATTATTTGGCTTACTCGACTGATTTTGCTTGTTGTGCGGTTTATTCGATTTATTCGGATTACCGCCAGCTGGTTTATTATTGTTATTATTATTTCCTTGTTGAGGTTTGTTTGGAGCTGGAGCTGCCACAACCGCACCTTCCGCATTTGGTTTGCGTTTACGGTTTGGTTTTTTCTTTTTCTTCGGCTGATCAAAACGAGTTAAACTCTCCTGACCCATTGCATTATTAAAGTCTTTTTCAGGCTCTGAAACAACTTCTATAGCAAAATCTTCTAGTGAAGACACTTTGTTTTTCTGTTTGTTTTCAGCAATAATCTCTTTTACCTGATCAATTTTCAAAACGTGCCAGTTTGCAAAATTATTGGTGTAAGCAAACCACATTAATCCTTTAAAAATATCTTGTTTTTGACAGATTGCATCTCCCTTTTCAGTTACTAATTTAGTATCATAATCCGGGAAATCTTTCAATGCATCCATATAAGTATCAAGCTCATAATTTAAGCAACACTTTAATTTTCCGCATTGTCCGGCTAATTTTTGAGGATTCAATGAAAGTTGTTGGTAACGCGCTGCAGATGTATTGACACTTCTAAAATCTGTCAACCAGGTTGAACAGCAAAGTTCACGTCCACAAGAACCAATTCCACCTAAACGAGCCGCTTCCTGACGAAAACCAACTTGCTTCATTTCAACTCTTGTACTAAATTCTTTAGCAAAATCTTTAATCAAAAGCCTAAAATCGACTCTGTCGTTTGCGGTATAATAAAAAGTCGCTTTTGATCCGTCTCCCTGAAATTCAATATCAGAAATTTTCATTTCTAATTTATGCTGAATCGCTAATTCTCGGGCACGAACTTTCATTGGTTCCTCGCGATCACGCGCTACTGACCAAATATCGATATCTTTTTGAGATGCTTTTCTATAAATTTTTGGAACTTCATTGCTTTCGTGGTTTACACCTTTCTTTTTCATTTGAATTTTTACCAATTCTCCTGTCAAAGTCACAATTCCGATATCATGTCCTGGTGATGCAACAGTTGCCACAATATCACCAATACTTAAAGTTAATTTCTCTGAATTTCTAAAAAATTCTTTGCGGCCGTTTTTAAAACGAACCTCAACACAATCAAAAATAGCCTCTCCATTAGACGGACTCATATTTGAAAGCCAGTCAAAAACCGTCAATTTATTGCAGCTATCGGTGCCGCAAGTCCCATTATTTTTACAACCCTTTGGTGCACCACCATCTGAGGTTGAACAACTTGTACATGCCATAATTATATATGTAGTGTTGCAAAAAGCAACTTAAGTTCATAAACGTTTAATCGGTAAAGATAGTATTTTTTTTAGTTTGCTTTTTATGCATTAAAACTAAATGCTTGTTAAATAAATAAGGAAGCTAATTTTTAAACAAAAGCTTTTTTTGATCGGTTCAAATTTGTCCTATTCTGTTACCATTTCGTCTTAAATGTCCACCCACAAGTTAAATAACAACTGACTTTTACGGATTGATTATTTCAAATTAAAAACTTTTTTATTAAGAATATAATCTATTAACAATTAGTCTTTTATGCTTTTGTAAAGCATAAAACAAAAACATTTTCGATTCCTAATTATTTAAAATCAGATTTACTAATAAACAAATTTACATTTTGATTCGCTCAATATGTTTTAGTAAAAACTAAAATTTCACTGCCAATAAATTGAATATCTATGCCAAATTCTACTATTAAAAAATTCATTTCTCTTATTTCCTTTCTATTTTTATTTTTTCCATTCGCTCAGATTAAGGCTCAAAATTTTGTTGAAAGTTTTAAGTACAATAGTGTTCCTTCTTCTGTTTTTCTTCAAGGAGTTCCATCTGCTTTTTTAACAGGAGGTGCAGGATCAAGGGATGGATATAACGACTTAAACGGGAACGGCTATCTTAGATTAACCAATACAGCTTCAAACCAAAAAGGAATTGTATGGTCAACATCATCGTTTTCATCAACAAAAGAGATTGATATCTCATTTGAATATTACATATATGGAGGAAATGGCGGCGATGGAATCGCTTTTATTCTATTTGATGAAAACACTTATATCGTTTCGCCAGGTGAATTTGGCGGGTCTTTGGGATATGCTCAAGCCAATGGAAGAAACGGCTTTACGAATGGATATTTAGGTATCGGAATTGATGAATATGGAAATTTTTCATCAAGTGATGAAGGCAGAAATGGCGGGCCAACAAACATGCCAAGTGCAATTGTTTTGAGAGGTCAGGGTTCGGGAACTTCGGGATATCCTTATTTAACCGGTGTTCAGACAATGTGGCCACCCTATTCTTTTAATGTAGCAGGGAATGACAGAACAGCTACTGACCCTGGCAAACCAGGTTTCCGAAAAATTGATATACTCTTAAAACCTCGCAATGGAGGAGGTTTTTTTATTACTGTTTATTTAACCCACGGAAATAGTAAAACTTTGATAATTGATAGCTATCCTTATACCAACGTAGCGCCTCAAAATTTAAAATTTGCGATTACCGCTTCAACGGGAGTATCTACTAATTTTCATGAAATACGAAATTTAAATATTTCCTCCTTATCGCAGCCTATAGCAAATTCAGATTTTTTTTCAGGAATAGTGGGTTTGACAGCTACTTCTGCCGACATAACCGCCAATGACAACGGAACAGTAAATGCACCAGCCACTTTAGATAAAACATCAGTAGACTTAGATTTGGAAACACCAGGTGTGCAACATACTAAGATAGTTGCCGGGAAAGGAACATTTATTTACGATTCAGCTACAGGCAAAGTCACATTTATACCTTTAAATAATACCATAGAGGGATCAGTTCAAATCGAGTACACATTTAATGATACCTATGGAAAAACTTCAAATACGAGTACCATAACATATAATGCTATTACAGTTAAAGAAGTTAACGTCTGTAAAGGAGGCGAGGGTTCTTTAATGATAGATTATGATGGTACAAAATCAGTAACCACTTTTTCTGGGCATTGGAATGCTGTTACAGATCCAAAAGCTTTTATACCAACTAGTATGCCGGGCTCTCCAATGAAAAACAACACAAACTGTTCTTTTTCAACCAGTGCTTCAAGAAATTACACGGCAACTCAATTTACGGTCAGCCAATCAGGAATGTACACCTTTAAAATGACCGACACTAATGATTACGACGGTATGGCATATATCTATTCTGGTAATTTTGTTCCTGGAAAATGTAATGGAGGTGGAAGATGGATTGTAGGAGATGATGATTATGACGGAACGGAGAAAGAACCCAGATTGATTGTTTATTTAGAACAAGGTGTTACATATACATTAATATCAACACTTTGGGCTACCAATGCCGGAACTTACGTTGGAGATTACACATGGACAGTTACGCCGCCGGCCGGAGGACAATTTCTGTTAACTACTTTAAATTATTGGTATACCTCAGCTTCTGGCGGGACACCTATTGGGTGGGGAAATTCATTTAATCCAGTTGGAGTTCCCGGATCTGGCTTAGATAACACAAATACAGCAGGCACAACTATTTATTATGTCGGTGATGAAACTAATGCACCTCGAATTCCAGTTTCTTTCACTATAAATGAGAATATGAATGTTGGAATGGCGTCATCTACCCCAACACTTTGTATCAACACAAATTTAGTTACTATAACACATACTACCACAAATGCTAAAGGAATCGGAACACCTATTGGCTTGCCTTCTGGAGTAACTGCAACTTGGGGATCGAATTTAATTACAATTAGTGGAACTCCGACAGTCTTAGGTGCTTTTAATTACAACATACCTTTAACTGGAGATTGCGGAGTTACTTCCGCAACTGCAAGAATAGTAGTCACACCAAAAAGTAATGACATAATTACAACCCAAACAATCTGTTCCGGGCAGTCTTACATATGGCCTGCAAATGGATTTGTATACAACACTTCACAAAGTGGACTTAGAATCAGTAATGATGGATGTACGGCTGATCAGGTATTGAATCTGACTGTTACTCCAAAACCTGCTGATATTATAACAACAAAATCAATCTGTTCGGGAGAAAATTACACTTGGGCTGCAAACGGAATTGTATATTCTACTTCACAAAGCGGACTTAGAATCAATAATGACGGATGTACGGCTGATCGGGTATTAAACCTGACTCTTACTCCAAAACCTGCTGATATTGTAACAACACAATCGATTTGTTCAGGAGAAATTTATACATGGCCAGCAAATGGCAGTACATATTCTACATCACAGACGGGACTCAGTATTAACAATGACGGATGTACCGCTGATCAGGTATTAAACCTGACTGTTACTTCAAAACCTGCTGATATTGTGACAACACACTCAATATGTTCAGGAGAAACTTATACGTGGCCGGCAAATGGAATTACATATTCTGAATCTCAGACAGGAATTAGAATCAGCAATGATGGATGTACGGCTGATCAGGTATTAAACCTGACTCTTACTCCAAAACCTGCTGATATTGTGACAACACAATCAATATGTTCAGGAGAAACTTATACGTGGCCGGCAAATGGCATTACATATTCTGAATCTCAGACAGGAATTAGAATCAGCAATGATGGATGTACCGCTGATCAGGTATTGAAACTGGCTGTTGGAACAAAACCTTCGGATATTGTGACCACAGAATCAATCTGTTCAGGAGAAAATTACACTTGGGCTGCAAACGGAATTGTATATTCTACTTCACAAAGCGGACTTAGAATCAATAATGACGGATGTACGGCTGATCAGGTATTAAACCTGACTCTTACTCCAAAACCTGCTGATATTGTAACAACACAATCGATTTGTTCAGGAGAAATTTATACATGGCCAGCAAATGGCAGTACATATTCTACATCACAGACGGGACTCAGTATTAACAATGACGGATGTACCGCTGATCAGGTATTAAACCTGACTGTTACTCCAAAACCAACAGATATTGTAACAACAAAATCAATCTGTTCAGGAGAAACTTATACGTGGCCGGCAAATGGAATTGAATATTCTGCCTCGCAAAGCGGACTTAGAATCAATAATGATGGTTGTACGGCAGATCAAATTCTAAACCTGACCGTTACTCCAAAACCTTCTGATATTGTGACAACAAAATCAATCTGTTCAGGAGAAACTTATACGTGGCCGGCAAATGGAATTGAATATTCTGCCTCGCAAAGCGGACTTAGAATCAATAATGATGGTTGTACGGCAGATCAAATTCTAAACCTGACCGTTACTCCAAAACCTTCTGATATTGTGACAACAAAATCAATCTGTTCAGGAAAAACTTATACGTGGCCGGCAAATAGCATTACATATTCTGAATCTCAGACAGGAATTAGAATCAGCAATGATGGATGTACGGCTGATCAGGTATTGAACCTGGCTGTTGGAACAAAACCTT
The DNA here is from genome assembly GCF_057840745.1 of Flavobacterium sp. KH_001. Classification (NCBI taxonomy): domain Bacteria; kingdom Pseudomonadati; phylum Bacteroidota; class Flavobacteriia; order Flavobacteriales; family Flavobacteriaceae; genus Flavobacterium; species Flavobacterium sp. KH_001. The sequence goes on from NZ_CM174520.1 coordinate 1,008,418, forward strand.
CGGATATTGTGACCACAGAATCAATCTGTTCAGGAGAATCTTATAAGTGGATTGATAATGTTACTTATACAACATCTCAGACGGGACTCAGAATTAGCAATGACGGATGTACCGCTGATCAAGTATTGAACCTGACTGTTACTGCAAAACCGGCAACTGTTGTAAAGAATGAAAATGTATGCTTTGGAGAAAGCTACACTTGGGATGCAACAGGAATTACGTATACAACGGCAGGAACCTATACTAAAACAAATAACGGATGTACCGCTGATCAGGTATTGAACCTGACTGTTGGAACAAAACCTGCGGATATTGTAAAGAATGAAAACATCTGCTTTGGAGATAGTTTTACCTGGGATGTAACAGGCATGACTTACACAGCAGCGGGAACTTATACCCAAAACAATGACGGATGTACGGCCGATCAAATTTTGAATCTGACCGTTACTCCAAAACCCGCAGATATTGTAACAACAGAATCAATCTGTTCGGGAGAAAGTTACATCTGGTCTGCAAATGGAATTGTATATACTGCCTCACAAAGCGGACTTAGAATCACAAATGACGGATGCACTGCCGATCAAATTTTGAATCTGACCGTTACTCCAAAACCCGCAGATATTGTGACAACAGAGTCAATATGTTCAGGAGAAACCTTTACATGGTCTGCAAACGGAATTGTATATTCAACTTCTGGAACGTATACTAAAACAAATGACGGATGTACCGCTGATCAAATTTTAAATTTGGCCGTTACTCCAAAACCTTCGGATATTGTGACAACAGAATCAATCTGTTCAGGAGAAACTTATACGTGGCCTGCAAATGGAATTGAATATTCTGCCTCGCAAAGCGGACTTAGAATCAGTAATGATGGTTGTACCGCTGATCAAATTTTAAATCTGGCCGTTACTCCAAAACCTTCGGATGTTGTCACAACACAATCAATCTGTGCCGGAGAAACTTATACATGGCCTGCAAACAGTATTGCATATTCTGACTCGCAAAGTGGACTTAAAATTAGCAATGATGGTTGTAGCGCTGATCAAATTTTGAATCTAACTGTTACCCCAAAACCTGCGGATATTATAAAAAATGAAAACATCTGCTTTGGAGATAGTTTTACCTGGGATGTAACAGGCGTGACTTACATAACATCGGGAACTTATACTCAAAACAATTACGGATGTACAGCGGATCAGATATTGAACCTGACTGTCGGAGCCAAACCTACTGATATTATCACAACAATATCAATCTGTTCCGGACAGACTTACACATGGCCTGCAAACGGAATTCTATATTCCACTTCACAAAGCAAACTTAGAATCAGTAATGACGGATGTACTGCTGATCAGGTCTTGAATCTGACTGTTGGAACAAAACCTTCCGATGTTGTGACGACACAATCAATCTGTTCAGGAGAAACTTACACATGGCCAGCAAATGGCAGTAAATATTCTACATCACAGACAGGAATTAGAATCAGCAATGATGGATGTACGGCTGATCAGGTATTGAACCTGGCTGTTGGAACAAAACCTTCGGATATTGTGACCACAGAATCAATCTGTTCAGGAGAAACTTATACATGGCCTGCAAATGGAATTGAATATTCTGCCTCGCAAAGCGGACTTAGAATCAGCAATGATGGATGTACGGCTGATCAGGTATTGGACCTGGCTGTTGGAACAAAACCTTCGGATATTGTGACCACAGAATCAATCTGTTCAGGAGAAACTTATACATGGCCTGCAAATGGAATTGAATATTCTGCCTCGCAAAGCGGACTTAGAATCAGTAATGATGGTTGTACGGCAGATCAAATTCTAAACCTGACCGTTACTCCAAAACCTTCGGATATTGTAACAACACAATCAATCTGTTCAGGAGAAACTTACACATGGCCTGTAAATGGAATTTTATATTCTACTTCACAAAGCGCACTTAGAATCAATAATGATGGTTGTACGGCTGATCAAGTATTAAACCTGACTGTCACTCCAAAACCAACAGATATTGTAACAACAAAATCAATCTGTTCAGGAGAAACTTACACATGGCCTGTAAATGGAATTGCATATTCTGCTTCACAAATAGGGCTTAGAATCACATATGACGGATGTACCGCTGATCAGGTATTGAATCTAACTGTCGGAACAAAACCTTCGGATGTTGTGACCACACAATCAATCTGTTCAGGAAAAACTTATACATGGCCAGCAAATGGAATTGAATATTCTGCCTCACAAAGCGCACTTAGAATCAATAATGACGGATGTACTGCAGATCAGGTATTGAACCTCATTGTTGCTTTACCATTGAACTCTTCAGTTATCACTAATAGTATAATGCCAGAATTTTGCTCTGGAGATAATAATGGTGCATTTAGTATTGAAATCACAGGAGGTATTGAACCTTATATGGTAAGCTTAAACAACATCTACGGTATATATGAACAAGTAATAGGAACCGAACATTCTTTTAGCAACATTTCTGGCAATAGACAAATTGTTTATATCAAAGATGCTTTAGAATGTACTTTTGAATTACAAGTAAATATGCCAGAATCGGTTGCACTTAATCCTGTGGCTACCGTTAATTATGGATGCTCCGTTAATTCTGTCAAAATTTCAGTTGACGCAAGTACAAATCTTGATGATGTAGATTATGCCCTTGATAATGGTAACTATCAAAAAGATAACCTATTTACAAACTTATCTGCAGGATTACATACCATAACTGCAAGACATACTAACGGATGTTCTCAATCTACCAAACCTTTTAATATTATGCATTTTGAACCATTAGAATTGTCCTTGACTGATGGTGAACTAAATGAAATTGTTGCTACTGTTAAAGGTGGTAGTGGAGAATATCAATATTCACTTGAAGATCAATTCTTTACTAAAAACAATAAATTCATCATTTACAAATCTGGAAACTACAAAGTTACTGTTACTGATAAAAATGGCTGCTCTACTACTGTTACCCAATATTTTGCATACATAGATGTATGTATTCCAAATTATTTTACGCCAAATGCAGATGGTGTTAATGATGAATGGGGACCTGATTGCACAGTAAATTACAGAAACCTAACCTATACGATTATTGATAGATATGGTCGTGAAATAGCAAATTATCATTACGGACAAAAGTGGGACGGGAAATACAATGGAAAAGAATTAACATCTGGTGATTATTGGTACATCGTAAAACTTAACGATCCTAAAGATCACAGAGAATTTGTTGGACACTTTACACTTTACAGATAACTGCATAAAATGCTTGTTATTAAAATAACAAATAATGAAAAAAATAATATTAATACTGCTAACAGCAGTGACTTCAAGTTACGGTCAGGAATTAAACTTACCTGTATTTACTCAATATCTAGCCGATAATCCGTTTGTTGTATCTCCAACATATGCGGGTATAGGCGATAATCTACGAATAAGAGCAAATGGTTTAACACAGTGGGTTGGCATCAAAGATGCACCAGACAATCAATCAATTTATGCTGATATGAGAATTCTGGATCGTTCAGGAATTGGAATTTCTTTGTATAATGATAAAAATGGAAATACCAGACAGACTGGAACGAAGATTTCTTTTGCACATCATTTAACGTTAGATTATTACTCAAAACAATATTTATCCTTTGGTATTTCATATAATGTCAACACTTTTAAAATTGATATTGACAAATTTAATTTTGAAACAGGGACTTTTGGAGGTGTAGATCCAGGTGTAACAGACAATCGAAAAATTGCTAATAATAATTTTGACATAGGGGTTTTATATCGATATAAAGAATTCTATGTGAGCCTCAATGTGGGCAATCTTTTGAATAAGAATATTGACAAATTCTATCATGAAGAACCTGTTTTATTACGCAACTATCAATTATATACAGGATATATTTTTAAAGAAAACACACAAAATCGAGTTGAATATGAACCTTCTGTTTTTTATCAATATTTTGCTAGTGATAAACGTTCTAGTACTGACTTAAATTTTAAGTATCGTCAATTTAATCGATACGATGATTATTTTTGGATTGGGGTTTCTTATCGTTTTCTTAACGATCAGATTTTAGAACCTAATGCATTGGGTCCAATGGCTGGATTTAAAAAATCTAATTTTTATTTTGGCTACTCTTATCAGGCATCACTAAATCAAATTTCAGCCTATAATTCAGGGACACATGTTATAACGATTGGTCTGGATTTCTTTCAGGGAATAAGTAATTGTCCTTGCACGCAAAGTCCAATACACTATTAATCATAAATAACATGCACTAAAAAGTCTATTTTGCCCCCACAAAATAGGCTTTTTTTAATCCATCATTTTTAAGTTTCTTTAACCGTAATAATCTTCACCGGACAAGCTTTCGCCGCCAATTCGCAACTTTCAACAATGGTATGATTGGGAGATTTCAAAGTAAAAAATCCTTTTGCATTCTGCGAATGAAGTAAAACCGATTTTCCGTCTTTTTTTGACATTTGAAAATGAACCGGATCCATTTCGACGCAATAATTGCAGCCGATGCATTTGTCTCTTTGAAGTGTTACGATTACCACTATGCTTCTACAATTTTATATAATTTATCGGAAATTCTGATTCTGAAAGGCAATTTGAATGTACAATCGTCACCTTTTGTTGCTTTTTCGGCAGCAATATCACCCACAAACATTTCATCAATAATCATTTCTTTAGCTCCCGTGCTTGGTCCGGTTACTAAAATTTTATCTCCGATTTTAATGTCGTAAGCTTCAATTTTGAATTGTCCTACTTCTGCTTTTGGAAAATAATGGGTGCCTTTTCCAACATAAACTTTCTTTTGAGTTGCAGCAGATCCCGGAATATCACTCCAGTCTCCTAATTCCTGGCCCAAATAATAGCCCGACCAAAAACCGCGATTGTAAACAGTATTCAAAGCTTCCATCCAAACTTCGACTTTTTCTTTGGCAAATGTTTTTTCGTAATAAGCATCAATTGCTTCTCTATATGTTTTAATTACGGTTGCCACATATTCCGGCGCACGGCCACGACCTTCAATTTTTAAAACCTGAATTCCAGAATCAATAACCTGATCCAGAAAATCAAGGGTACATAAATCTTTCGGCGACATCATATATTCGTTGTCCAACTCAATTTCAAAACCAGTTTCCTGATCGATAACTGTATATTTTTTACGGCAATTTTGTTTACAAGCTCCACGATTTGCAGAAGAATTATGCGAGTGCAAACTCAAATAACATTTTCCTGAAACCGCCATACACAAAGCACCGTGTCCGAAAATTTCGATTTCAACTAAATTTCCACTTGGACCTTTAATTTGTTCCTTCTCAATTTGATCGGTAATTTTCTTTACTTGGCGCAAGCTTAATTCACGGCTTAAAACCATTGTGTCCGCAAATAAACTATAGAATTTTATGGTTTCGATGTTGGTCACATTCAATTGCGTTGAAATATGAACTTCCATCGAGATGCTTCTTGCCATGGCAATTACAGCTTGGTCAGAAGCAATTACAGCCGTAATATTAGCTTCTTTGGCTTTGTTCAAAAGTGTTTTTACAACAGATAAATCATGATCGTAAATTATCGTGTTCAGCGTCAAATAACTTCTAACATTTTTGACTTTACAGCGATTTGAAATTTCAGGCAGATCATCCATTGTGAAATTTACTGTTGAACGCGCACGCATGTTGAGTTGTTCTACGCCAAAGTAAATAGAATCTGCGCCATTATCGAGCGCAGCCTGAAGTGACTCAAAGCTCCCTGCGGGAGCCATGAGTTCAATTTTCTTATGTGATTTCATTTTTGTTGGTATTATCCCCAATGATTAAAAATCATTGTCAATGTTTTTTGTGTATTTTTTCAATATAGCCCGTGGTTTCAACCACGGAGACGTATTATTGTTGCGGATATCCATCGGGTCCCTGCGGTTGAAACCGCAGGCTATGTTTTGCTTCTGTGTGTGGTATTTCAATATAGCCGGTGGTTTCAACCACAGGAGACGTATCGTTGGACATTCATTTTTTATCTAATTCATGCAGTTTTACAAAATCATCAAATTCATCTTGTCCGTTTTTTTTAAGATGATGTTGTTTTTGATTTTTAATATAATTGTAAGTGGCATCTAACTGGGACTCGCTGACAGAAAAAACCGCATAGCCGGTTTGCCACGCAAATTTTTCAAGGATAAGTTCTTCTCTATTTATAAAGTGAGAAGAACTTCCTTTTATTTGCTTTACAATGTCTGAAATAGTTTTTTATGGATTTTGCAAAAATAAAACGTGCACATGATCATGCATTCCATTTATGATTCTAACGGGACATCCTAGTTCAGTTAACTCTTGCCAAATGAAATCGTACAGTTTTTTCTCAATTGAGAAATCGATTAATTCCTGACGGTTTTTGGTTGCCCAATTGCATGACTCCATAATTTGGTAAAGGATTGTGACATAAATAAATTAGCTCAAATTTTTGGCTAATTTACAATTTTATACAATTTATCTGACAAACGAATACGAAATGGCACTTCAAAAGTAACAATATCACCAATTTTAGCAGTTGTACTTGCTACTCCGTCGACAATCATTTTCTCTAAAACCAATTCCTGATTACCAGTAGTAGGCCCAGAAATTAAAATTTTATCCCCAAGGTGCAATTCTTGGTTTTCAACAGTAAATTGTCCTACTTGTGCTTTCACATAATAATGCTCCGCTTTTCCAACCAGTACTTTTTTTACTTTTATTTTTTGTCGAATATCAACTGGCTTTTCGGCCGCGGCCAAAGCAGTATCAGCTAACTCTCCTGAATGTTTGAATTTTAAATTTTCAGATTTTCCTTTTCTAAAAACTTTATTTCCAACTTGTTTACCAGTTCTCAAACGAACCTGATCAACTAAAGGCATGTGAATAATTTCAAGACATTCTGTAGAACAACAGTTTTCCATTGCTGACTTACATTCATCACATTGTATGAATAACAAATGGCATCCATCATTTTCGCAATTGGTATGATTGTCGCAAGGTTTTCCACATTGGTGGCATTGCGAAATTATATCATCGGTAATTCTTTCACCCAGACGATTATCGAATACAAAGTTTTTCCCAATGAATTTGCTTTCTAAACCTTCTGCCTCAATTTGTTTAGCGTAATTAATGATTCCGCCTTCTAATTGATATACATTTTTAAAACCCTGGTGTTTAAAATAAGCACTTGCTTTTTCACAACGAATTCCACCAGTGCAATACATTACCAGTTTTTTATCTTCTTTGTGATTTTGAAGTTGTTCGTTAATAATGGGTAGACTTTCTCTGAAAGTTTCAACGTCCGGAGTTATGGCACCTTTAAAATGCCCTACTTCACTTTCGTAATGATTTCTAAAATCAACTACAATCGTATTTGGATCGTCCAGAATCTCGTTGAATTCTTTGGCTTTCAAGTGAACGCCTATATTGGTAACATCAAAAGTTTCATCGTTCAAACCGTCAGCAACGATTTTATCACGAACTTTAATAGTCAATTTTAAAAAGGAATGATCATCATGTTGTACAGCTTCATTCAATCGTATGCCTTTCATGAAATCGTAAACTTCGAGAGTTGCTCTAAAAGCCTCCAAATTTTCTTCGGGAATACTCATTTGAGCATTAATTCCTTCGGTGGCAACATAGATTCGACCTAAAGCATCGAGCTTATTCCAGGCTAAAAATAAATCATCGCGAAATTTTTTGGGATCTTCAATTTTGGCGTACGCATAGAAAGACAACGTAAGTCGTTGTTTACCTGCATCATCGATCATGATGGCTCTTTCTTCTGCGCTTAAAGTGTTGTACAGTTGCATGCTATAAACTAATTTAAGTTGAGAATTTTTTTGAGGTGCAAAAGTAGGGAAAAAGGTTCTAAGTTACAAAGGTTCTGAGGTACTAAGGTTTTTTTTAAAGCGAAAAACTAAAGTTGCGATTTTTTCCCATATTAATCTTCCTCATCCAACAATGCCTGTTTGACCGCATTTAATTCAGCAATCTTAGCTTCGCTTACTTTCGGATATTCTAAATCCATTTCGTCTAAGGCATGAATTATTGCCGACGCAATTGCAATTCTCGCATACGATTTGTTATCCGCAGGAATAACATACCAGGGAGATTTTTTAGTCGATGTATTCTTTATTAATTCTTCATACGCATGCATATAATCATTCCAATAGCCACGTTCTTTTGCATCTGTGGGACTAAATTTCCAGTTTTTATCCGGGTTATCTACTCGTTCTATAAACCTTCTTTTTTGTTCTTCTTTTGAAACATTAAGAAAAAACTTGATTACGACAGTTCCGTTCCTGTTAAGGTACCTTTCAAAATTTCTTATGTCTTCAAAACGATTTTCCCAAATATTTTCAGTAATCAATTTTTCTGGTATTTTTTGACTTTTCAGAATCTGTTCGTGAACGCGAACCACCAAAACTTCTTCATAATACGAACGATTAAAAATACCAATTCTTCCTCTTTCGGGTAAATGTTTTTGACAACGCCACAAATAATCATGATCTAATTCTTCAGAACTTGGTCCTTTAAAAGAAGACACTTGACAGCCTTGTGGATTTATTCCAGACATAACGTGCTTAATTGCACCGTCTTTTCCAGCTGCATCCATAGCCTGAAAAATAAGCAAAACCGACCATTTATCCTGTGCATATAGAATGTCCTGCATGGCAGCCAATGCTTTTACTCCTATTTGCAAAGTTTCTTTAATTGCTGATTTTGATTCATTTCCAAAATAAGAAGTGGGTCTGTCCTTTAACATAAAACTTTTATCCTCACCCACACAATATTGCTCTGAAAACTTTTTTGCCTTATGCAGTAATTCTTTTTTACTTAACGCTTTTAGATTGCCTGAAGCGCCATCTAAATTCTTCGATTTTACTTTATTTTTTTTTGACATAACAGGAATTTTTAAAATTATAATTAGAAAAATTAAAAATAGATTCTTACAAAAAATGCAGTTTGGCGGTGATTTATAGCTTTTAGTCGATTTTATTAATAATTGAAGATCAATTAAATATAAATTTAAGAAAAAATAGGAATGAAAAATAATATTTCAAATCTTAATAAAAAAATGTTAACTTAGCTAATGAATTATTTGGTTTTTAGTTAGTTGAGTTTTAATAGAATTTAATATAAAATTAAAAATGAACAGAATTTACTCTCCAGCAATTTTCTTACTTTTTTTATTATTATCCTGTAAAAAAGAAACTCCACCAGCGCCCAAGCCTCTCGAAATTCAAATTGTAAAAGTGCTGCAGCAAGATGTAAATCTTGAATCGGAATTTACCGGTGAAACATTTGGGCAATCTGATATTCAAATTAACCCCAGAGTTGATGGTGTTATTGAAAGCTTAAACTTCAAAGAAGGCAGTTTCGTAACCAAAGGGCAATTGTTATACACAATTGATCCCTTGCCTTTTCAGAATAAAGTAAGTGAGGCAGAGGGAAAATTAGCCGAAATGCAGGCCAGATTATCCAAAACCAAATCAGACTATGAAATGATGGAGCCATTAGCCAAAATGAACGCAGTTAGTCAAAGGGAGTTAATTGCTGCAAGATCAGCTTACAATGCTTCTCAAGCGGGTATTAAAGCGGCATCGGCCAATCTTAAAAATTCAAAAATAGAATTATCCTATTGCAATATTGTTGCGCCAATTTCGGGATTGATAGGAATATCAAAAGTGAGAGCAGGCGATTATGTCCGTCCTGGTGCGGCATCCGTCTTAAATACAGTTTCAGATCTTGGGGATATTAGAGTTAGATTTACTATGAGTGAACAAGAATATCTTCGTATTTTCCGAGAAATATCAAAGAAAAATTCCGACTTAAAAGGAGCTGGAAAATCAATTTCTATCCAATTATCAGATGGTTCTGATTATCCTCAGAAAGGACAAATCAGTTTTGCCGACAGACAAATTGACCCTACAACTGGCGCTGTAACTTTTGAAGCTGCATTCTCTAATCCTGACAAATTGATTCGCCCAGGCCAATATGTTAAAATTCATGTCGTTACTGATGTTCGCAAAAATGCATTAATCATACCTCAGCGTTCCGTTATTGAAATGCAGGGAATCTCTCAAGTCTATGTTTTAGGCAGTAATAACAAAGTAGAGATGAAAGCAATACAAATTGGGCCGTCATTCAAAGACTCCTATATCGTTACTGATGGATTAACCGCTAATGATAAAGTAGCGCTTGGAGGAACCTCATTATTAAAAAGCGGAAGTGTAATCACTCCACAAATTAAAGATTGGACTCCAGGACAAGCAGTTAATTAATTTCGAGCTAACTCAATAATTTAGAAACATCATTATGGGAGAATTTTTTGTTAGAAGACCGATCGTAGCCATGGTAATCAGTATCATAATCGTGATACTTGGATTACTCGCATTACAAAAAACGCCAATTTCACAGTATCCTGACATCAATCCGCCTGTTGTAAAAATCACAACTTCTTTTACAGGTGCAAACGCCTTAAATGTTGAACAGGCTGTTGCAACACCAATTGAACAAAAGGTAAATGGAGTTGAACAGATGCTTTACATAAAATCGACAAACACCTCTGACGGAGCTTGTACTATTGAAGTAACTTTTGATGTTGGAACCAATCTGGATAACGCTAACATGCTTACCCAAAACCGTCAGGCACAGTCGGCTCCTTTTATGCCGCCAAGTGTAAAACAACAAGGAGTTGTCGTAAAAAAATCATTGTCTTTCCCGATGATGCTATTCACCCTTACCTCAACAAATCCAAAATATGATTCAAAATTCCTGAATAACTACGCCAATATCAACATTGTAGATCAATTGGCGCGTATCAAAGGAGTTGGTGAAGCTTCTCTTTTTGGTGGAAGTGACTATTCGATGAGAGTTTGGCTCAAAGCCGATGTTATGAGTAAACTCGGCGTTACCGTTGATGATGTAAAAAATGCCCTGAATGCCCAAAACATGATTAGCCCTGGAGGAAAGTTTGGTGCAGAACCAACTCCGCCCGGAACAGATTTTACTTATGGCGTTACACTTCAGGATCGTTTGGTTACTGAAAAGCAATTTGGCCAAATTGTGGTTAAAAGCAAAACAGATGGAGCTCAGGTACTCTTAAGCGACATCTCCAGAATTGAATTAGGTACAGAAAACTATAGTTCAAATGCCCGAAGAAATGGTAATGCTACAGCCGCAATCACCGTATTCCAAATGCCGGGAAGTAACGCTCTTGAAGTAGCTACTCTTGCCAAAGAAGCAATGAAAAAGATGTCTGAAAAATTACCTAAAGATGTTGTTTATCAGGAATCATTAGATACAACGCTTGCCATTACAGCCGGTGTTGAAGATATCGTTCACACGCTGTTTGAGGCAGTAATTCTGGTAATTCTGGTTGTATTTATATTTCTTCAAAACTGGCGTGCCACCTTGATTCCGTTAATCACAGTTCCAGTATCTTTAATTGGTACTATAGCCGTTTTCCCATTGCTGGGATTTTCAATAAACACATTATCTTTATTAGGATTAGTACTGGCTATTGGTATTGTTGTCGATGATGCCATCGTGGTTGTAGAAGCTGTAATGCATCATATTGAACATGGCAAATCTCCTAAAGATGCCACTATACAAGCGATGCGGGAGGTTTCCGGTCCGGTAATTGCCATTGCGTTAATCCTTATTGCGGTATTTGTGCCAGTAGCGATGACACCCGGAATCACGGGCCGTTTTTATCAGCAATTTGCCATAACGATTGCGGTCTCGGTCGCCTTCTCGGCCTTTAGTGCGTTGTCCTTAAGTCCCGCGCTCTGTGCTATGTTGCTGAAGCCCACAAAACCAATTGACGAGCAAACAGGATGGCTGGCTAAATTTTTCACAGGTTTCAACAAAATTTTTGAAAAAGTTACTGGCGGTTACATAAAAGGGGCTACTTTTTTTGCCAAAAAATCATTGCGAATTGTAGCGCTGCTAGGAGTAGTAATACTAGCGGTAGTTTTATTAGGCAAAAAAATTCCATTAGGGTTTATTCCGGAAGAAGATCAGGGATATGTGCTGATTAATATTGCATTGCCTCCTGCCTCTTCGCTTCAGCGTACAGATGAAATTTCAAGAAAAGTAGATGGCTTTTTAAAACAGGAAGAATCAATACTTTCTTATACTACCATCAATGGATTTAGTATGCTTACCAACTCTTACCAACCCAATAACGCATTTATTTTCATCTCGTTAAAACCTTGGGAAGAACGAGCTGAAACAGCTAAACAACTGGTAGATCGATTAAATAAAAAACTTACGACACAAATTACCACAGCCACCGCTTTCGCGTTTGGTCCACCCGCAATTCAGGGTCTAGGAGCATCTGCCGGTTTTAGTTTAATGTTACAGGACCGAGGCGGAAATACACCACAATATCTCGCACAGCAAACACAAGCTTTTATTGCAGCAGCGCAAAAAAGACCTGAAATAAAACGAATTTATACCACTTTTAATGCCGGTACACCTCAAATAAAGCTGGATATTGACAACGAAAAAGCAATGAAGTTAGGCGTTCCGGTTTCCAGAGTTACTGAAGTACTCGGTGCCTTTTTAGGTGGAACTTATGTGAATGATTTCAACCGTTTTGGCCGTCAATACAAAGTGTATTTACAAGGCGAAGCTGTTGACCGATTAAGACCAGAAAACTTAAATAAAATCTATGTAAGAAATAATGCCGGTGAAATGCTGCCAATTTCAACTTTGGTTACCGCCACAAAAGTTGCAGGACCTGATTTTACCAACCGTCTTAATTTATTTAGGTCGGCTGAAATTGGAGGAAGTCCGAATGACGGCTTTAGTAGTGCACAAGCGCTCGACGCTTTAGAAGAAGTAGCCAAAGAAACACTCCCAGCAGATATGAGTTATGATTACATCAACCTTTCGTATCAGGAAAAACATTCACCTGGTGGTGGAACTGTATTCTTAATGGCATTGGTCTTTGTATTCTTAATTCTTGCCGCACAATATGAAAGCTGGAAATTACCTTTCAGCGTATTACTTGGTGCACCATTTGCGGTTTTCGGAGCCTTTCTGGGATTGTTCCTGGCAAGAATTGGAAGTGATGCTTATGTAAACAATGTATTTGCACAAATTGGACTGGTTCTATTAATTGGATTAGTCGCCAAAAACGCAATTTTGATTGTGGAATTTGCCAAAGAAGAATATGAAAAAGGGAGACCACTTTATGAATCCGCAATGATTGCAGCCAAACTCCGCTTTAGGCCAATTTTGATGACGGCCTTTGCTTTTATTCTTGGTGTTGTTCCGCTGCTTACTGCAACAGGTGCAGGTTCGCAGGCGCGTATCGTTATGGGAATGGCCGTATTTAGCGGAATGTTAATTGCAACAGTTCTTGGGGTATTAATTGTTCCTGGATTGTTTGTAATGATTGAGAATATCGGGAAAAAGAAAGATGAGGTTGTAGCAACTGAAATTAGTACGGATTCAAAAACTACAGATCATGAATAAAGTAAAAATAGTAATCGTTATTCTTACTCTGGCAGTATTACCTACAGCTTGTCTGGTAGGGCCAAAATATCAAAAGCCAGAAGACCCTCAAGCGGCTAATTTCCGTTACGGACCTGGATATGCTGATACGCTTGCTTCTGTAGTCAATGTAAAATGGTTTGATCTTTTTAACGATGACGTTTTAAAAGGACTCATCAATAAAGGTTTAGAAAACAACTATGATATGAAAATTGCGATGGCCCGTATCGAACAAACCAGAGCAGAATTAGGATATACAAAAGCCGATTTACTGCCTGCTGTTGGTTACAGTGCCACGATTAATAGTAATGAAAAAGCTTTTATGCCTTCAAATGCATCGGCTAATTTATCCTGGGAGTTGGATTTCTGGGGAAAAATTCGCCATGAAAACAGAGCGGTTCAGGACGAATTAATTGCCAGCGAAGAAGGTCGAAAAGTGATTCTCTCTAATCTGGTAAGTGATATTGCAGTTGCTTATTTTGAGCTTCGTAATTTTGACAATCAATTAATCATTACCAATCAAACACTCGAAACCAGAAGAAAAGCCTTCGATATCATCAATGCAAGATTTTTGGCCGGATATGTTTCTGAAGTAGACAAAGTTCAAATAGAACAGCAGGTGGCAATTGCTGAAGCAGTTTTACCATCCATTCAAAGACAAATTACGATGAGAGAAAATACCATTTCAATATTAACGGGTCAGGCACCCGGGCCAATTGAAAGAGGAAAAACGGTTATAGAACTTCAGGTAGCTAATACTATACCTGTTTCGATTCCTTCCGTTTTGTTAAGAAACAGACCAGATGTACGACAAGCTGAAATGTATTATATGGCTTCTAATGAAAGAATTGGTGTAGCGCAGGCAATGCGTTTCCCTTCTTTTAATATTGCAGCACTTGCAGGATTCGCAAGTCAGGATGTAAGCAATTTATTTAACGGTTCTTCTTATTTACAAAATGCAAGCGGTTCAGTTGTTGGTCCTATATTTAATTTTGGAAAAAATAAAAGAAGAGTAGAAATCTATAAACAAATTGCCGAAGAGTCCAGACTCTCCTACCAAAAAACTTGTATTGTCGCTCTTGCCGAAGTAGAACAATCATTACAAAACGTAAAAACATACAAAGAAGAATGGGCAGCACGAGACAGACAGGTAATTGCAGCACGAAAAAATTTAGAATTATCTCAAGCCAGATATTACAACGGTTACGTATCCTATCTGGAAGTGCTTGAAGTACAACGCTCTCTCTTTGATGCTGAATTAAGCCTTTCAGATTTAACGCAAAGCCAGTTGGCTTCTATGATTCAGCTTTATAGAGCTTTAGGCGGGGGATGGAATTAAGGAGAGGGACAAAGGTCCAGAGTTGCAAAGGTACAAAGGTTTTATATTTGACACATAAAAAACAAAAAGCACTATTTTCATAGTGCTTTTTGTTTTTAACCTTTGTACCTCTGTACCTTTGTTTCTTTGAGCCTTAATTAGCAAAACTCGTTAAACGCATCTTGCAAATTCTCAGCGATTAATTCAGCCGGACGTCCTTCGATGTGGTGACGCTCTAACATGTGAACCAATTCTCCGTTTTTGAACAAAGCCATAGAAGGCGATGATGGAGGAAAAGGAAACATATGTTGTCTTGCAGCATCAACCGCTTCTTTGTCAACACCAGCGAAAACTGTAATTAAGTGATCTGGTTTTTTAGCACCTTCTAAACTCATTTTTGCTCCTGGACGCGCATTTCTTGCAGCACAACCACAAACAGAGTTTACAACAACTAAAGTGGTACCTTCAGCTTTGATAGCATTATCTACAGCTTCAGCACTATGTAAATCTTGAAAACCAGCAGCCGTTAATTCAGCTTGCATTGGTTTTACCATTTCTTCTGGATACATATTGTTTATTTTTAAATTTTACTTTTGATTTTGCAAAGTTACAAAGTTTAAGCGCAACTACTTAATTTGAAGTATAAAGTTTTGTTATAGTTGAATTGATATAATATTGGGAGTGAAATTTCACGCAGATTTCACAGATTTAGGCAGATAAACGCAGATTTTATTTAAGATTGCAAATAAGAAAAGATCAAAGCTAATCTGCCTAAATCTGCAAAATCTGCGTGAAACAACTTTTTAACTTAATACTCTAAGAAGTAAATTAATTACTTGGTAAACTTCTTTTGATACGGATATGTTTCATAAATCGTATTGTCTTCATTAATCGAAAATCCTTTTGCAGCATCTTCTCTTGCAACACCAACTAAAGCCACAACTTCTTCTCTTGGTTTACCTTGTTTAAGCCAACAAATTGCCTTGTAATATTTTGCATCCGAAAATTCAGGATAGATTTTAATCGCCTTATCAAAAATCGCAATTGCTTCATCCCATTTTTTCAATTCATACTTTGCGATGCCCTGATAAAAATAGGCTGTTGGATGTTCTAAATTCTGTCTGTTTTTATAAATATCAGCGACATAATCGTCAAAAAGTTTTTCTGCTTTTTCGTATTCATTCAATTGTAAATAGCAAATTCCCATATAAAAACTATAGGTATGATCCATTACATAGCTATTCCCATAAAGTTTAATACATTCTTCAAAATCTTTAATGGCATCTTTATAAGTATGTGCAAAAATGCATTTTATAAAAGCCCTGTACGACAACCAACGTTCTTTGTTATAAAATACAGCTTTGTCTAAATACTGCATTCCAACTTCATACTTTTTGCATTTAAAATAAGGCATTGCTTTTTGTTGCCACAAGTAGGCAACGGTACTGTCTTTTTTCAAACCCTGATCAAGGCAATCCTGCCATTCGGTCATTTCAAAGACATAATTATGTTTTTCGGCACAGTTGGTTAAAAATTCTTCGACAATTGCGTCATGCGCTTTGTTTGTTGATACTTGCGCAAAGGATAGAACGGTAAAAAAGAAGCAAATTCCTAAAATAGTTTTTTTCAAGATTAGAGTTTTTTGGTTAAATTTATTTTGAAAGAAAAATAACTCTAAATAACGCTTTTATAAACGGCATTTTGGGACACTTTAAAATAACTTTAACATCCTGTATTAAACTTGTTTCTTCGTCCAAAAACTTAAATACTATTGCTGCATTACCTTTTTTAAATAAAGAGGAAAAAATAGGGCTTCCTAATTCGTTATGACGGTACAGAATATCCAAAAGCAGTAAATCATAAAACCAAAATCGGCTTTTTTTACGAAATGATGATATTTTGAGTGATTCTGTTGTCATTCTGAGCGGAGTCGAAGAATGAAGAAACTCAACCAATTCAGATGATTTTTTATCTGAGTTTCTAAAAGTAAAACCGGTGCTCGCTTTGGTCCATCCACCTGCAGTTCCGATATTTAAAACTCGTTTGGTATTCTTTTTCCAAAAAGGATAACAAGTCATCGGAATACTCCCCTGCTCCTTTTCTATAATTTCAAATTTATCCGCTCCGAGTTTCTGCAGGTAAAGTCTAATCTCGTTTTCATATTCTTCTTTTTCAAGCAAATTTTCTGAAAACAACGTATACTCCACCAAAGCTTCGGTTTTAGAAGTTGGCAAAACATACATAAATCGTGTATTTCCTTTTTGTTCAACCGCAAAATCCATGAAAGTAGCCTGTTCCGGATTGAAAACTTTAGCTTCAGTTTTCACAAACCAACCCACAAAATGCTGTTGCAAAACCGGATATTTGGTTTGACTTTGAACAAAGCCCTTCGTATAAATACTATTTAATAAGTAATCGCAGGTATATCTATTTTCTTCGGTTCCCACAAAAACATGGGTTTCGAGTTCATTGATATCGGTTACTTTCTCCTTTAAAAAAGTAATATTTGATTGTTTAGAAATCGTTTCAAAAACAAAATTATAAAAATCAATTCCCCGAATTTGATTGTATTGATAAGGTTTCAGCTCCAGATCTCTTCTGAAATCTTCATTGGCAAACAAAGCCGAATCCCATTTTTTGGAGATAATCGAATCCCACATTGTTTCCTTCTCTGTCCAAAAACACCAGGTTCTGTCATTGCTTTTCTTTTGACTTTCATCTAATAACAAAATCGACTTGTCATTGAATTTTCCAGACAAAACCATTTTATAAACGGTCATCAAAGTCGATAAACCTGTTCCTGTAAATATGTAGTTGAAATGTTTTATTTGTGAAGAATGCATTCTCAAAAATAAGGAATTTTATTCTTTCAATTTTTCTAAAAGCACTTTAAAATCTTTTGGGCTGAGGTAATTGTTATACTGTAGTATGATTTCATTTTTCTCATTCAAAACACACAAAACCGGATATACAATTTGATTGTTCATCGTTCCGAGTTGCAAAGCAAGTTCATGGACACCAACGTTATTGCCTGTTGGTTGGTATTTAAATGTTTGATTATTAAATGAAATATCCTTTTTCTCCTCAGCATTAAAATCAATAAAATAGAAATCTGAATTTAAACTTTGGATAATTTCCTGATTTTTGAAAGTCGTACTTTTCATTTTTTGGCAATACTGACACCAATCGGTATGAATAAAAACGATAATTTTTCGCTTTTGAATTTGCTGCAGACTATCAATCGCCTCAAAAGACCTGCTCTGAAGTTGGCAGAATCCCGTTGAAGTTATTCCTAAGAAGATGATTATTATCGCTAGCTTTTTCATATAAATTCTAATTGCTCAAAGGTTATTAAAACACATAGGACCATAGATTTTTATACCTTGAAAAAGGATGCGAAAAGAAACACGTTTCTACACATAGCTATGTGTTTTAAGATTAGTGAAACGCCTTTTGACCACTGCAAAACTATGTCTCTATGTGTTTAAAAATAAATTTATCTCAAAGTATATCGCAACCCAAAAAACCCACGAATCGACTGATTTTGCCCGTAAACATACGTCGTATCAAAAGTCAAACCGTATGGATTATCCGGTGTTACCAAAACTTTCCCGGCCGAATCATATTGCACGTTTTTATCAAAAGGATCGTTTGCTCTTGAAATCAAAAACGGATTTTTCTGCATTGGTGTGAAATTCAAAAGGTTCTTTATTCCGCCATAAAGTTCAAAATTCTTCCATCCAGAATACGTAAACTGAATATTCTGAATACTATACCAAGGCGAGTTTGGATCTCTAGGATCTAAATCGCTCAGTAAAGGCAACTTCATCGGACTGTAAACATTTCCGGTATAATCCAACAATAAATTTAAGGATTCTATTTTATATGAAACGCTCCAGGTTGCTGTAAAGTTCTCCGTTAAAAAAGGTCTTTCAGAAACCCCGTTTTCCACATTTTTGTTATCTAAAACTGTAGCACCCAAAATCATTTTTAAGCCCGAAGGAAAATTAACATCAACATTCGTACTGATTCCCTGGCTGATAGCATACCCGTTGATATTGTCGTAGATGATTTTATTCGGATCTGTTTCGTAATCAGATATGATTTTATTGCTGAAACGGGTATAAAAAGCCGTTGTTTCAATTCCGATAAAAGTGCCGTTTTCGAAATTTATTTTTTGAATGTAATTCAGATTCGCATTCACAGATTGTTCCGGTTTCAAATCATTCTGAATCACAACATCGCGCGAACCGGTTAATGCGGCGTGATCTTCGGTAAATAAATTCACAACGCGAAATCCGGTTCCGGCATTCAATCTGAAAATTGTATTTTCATTTTTCTTCCAGCGATATGCCACTCTTGGCGTGAAAATAGAACCGTGAATTGAGTTATAGTCGTATCGCATTCCAAATAAAACCTGACTTTTCGGCGAAAGCGTAATTTCATCCTGAACAAAAATTCCCGGCAACCAAGTGCTTTCAGCTTCTTTTGTGGCAGTAGTATTGTCGTCGTAATACGAATAGCGATTCGCAATTCCGGCAAGTAAATCATTCCTTCCCAGCTTTTTATCCCAGGTCAATTGCAAAAAACCAATTTTCTGATTCGCGATATACGATGTTGTTCCGTAACGACTGTCCTGATAATGCACATTTCCGGAGAACGAAAGCATCAGTTTTTCTTCAAATGGCAATTGATAACTTCCTATTAATTCACCTCTTTTGGTATAAATACTTTCGCCGTAAATTTCGTCGCCGCCTCGGTATTTTTTCTCCCAGCGCACATCTCCACCCCAGCGATCTTCGTACATTCCGCGGGCCGCGATCGTAAAAAGTCTATTTTCATTTCTCAAAAAACTCCATTTATTGAAAACCGAAATCCGTTCAGACAAAGTCACATCCGTAAAATTGTCTTTGTCTTTATCCACAACTTCATTGTAATTAAAGTAATTGATTCCCAAAAGCGTCATTGATTTTTTAGTCGGACTGAATTTCATTCCTAAATCGACATTGGTTTCTAAATAGGTTGTCGTAAAAACATCAGCTGCAAAGACCGGCGCATTTGTTGGATTTTTAGTGATAATATTGATCAGACCGCCAACCGCTTCACTTCCATACAAAGACGAAGCCGGACCTTTTACGATCTCAATTCGTTCTACCAAAGAATTCGGAATTCCGGATAAACCGTAAACTGTCGAGAGACTGCTCACGATTGGCATTCCGTCAATCAATACCAAAGTGTAAGGACCTTCTAAACCATTGATATGAATATCGCCCGTATTGCAAACACCACAATTAAGCTGCGGCCGAACGCCATTGATGTTTTGAAGCGCTTCGTAAATACTTGGAGTTGGGTTTTTCTTGAAGAAAACTGGCGAATAAACCTCAACCGGAACAGCACTCTCTAATCGTTTGACTGCTTTTAAAGTTCCGGAAACCACAACTTCGTTAAGTTGATTTTCATTATCGTTCAGTTCAAAATCATAAGATTGAATGGAATCTTTTATAACCTGAATTTTCTTTTTCAAAGTCTGAAAACCCATTTGAGAAATCTGAATGGTATAATTTCCAAACGTCACATTTTCCAAAGTATAATATCCCAAACTATCCGTAACTGTTTTTTGTTTTGTGCCCAGTAAATGTACGTTCGCGGCTTGTATTTTATTTCCTTCGCCAGTTATAAAACCAGAAACAGTAGTGGTTTCCTGCGCAAAAGAAAATTGTAAAGTAAACAGAATCAATATTACTATTGAGTTTTTCATTATTATAAAATTAAATTTAGACAAAACTAAAAATTAAATTTGACAAATAATGATTCTGAAACTAAAATTTTTAATTCTATTTAAATCAATATGTTATAATTTTGTTTAAACACATAGAAACATAGTATTTTGTTTGAGATTGAAAATTAATTTAAAAAGCTAGCTTTCACAAATAGTCCCGAAGCTGGGATGTTTACATGCAAGTGAAACGCCTTTTACCGACTACAAAAACTATGTTTCTATGTGTTTAAAAATATCGACCAGAATATCAACTAAACCTTTCATCAATAAGTTCTTTATTAATAGAAGCGCCGGCGAAGGATCCCGAAGAAACCGCCATTGCCACAGATCTTGCCTGAATAACACAATCTCCACTTGCATAAACTCCAGGAAGAGTCGTTTTCTGCATCATATCAACTTTGATCAAACCTTGTTCCGTTAATTCACAACCTAAACTTTCGGGTAAAGAACAATGTTGTTCAAAAGGCGGTCTGAAATAAATCGCTTTTACTGTTGCTTTGGATTGGCTTTTAAAGATTACCTGTTTAATATTTCCTTTTTCATGTTCTAAAGATTCAATCTCCTCTTCAATGATTTCGATTTGATGCTTTTGAAGAATTTCTGTTTGTTCTAATGTTAAGGTTGATTTTCCATTGGTAAGCAATCTTAAATCTTTTGTCCAGTTCGAAATCAGTTTTGCATATTCAAAAGCCATTTCTCCGTTGGCGATGATAGCCGTTTTCTCTGTTTTTACTTCATAACCATGACAGTATGGACAGTGCAAAACCGAAATTCCCCAGCATTCTGCCAGACCTTTAATTTCGGGGAGCAAATCTTTTACTCCGGTTGCGAATAACACTTTTTTAGATGTAAAAGTTTCTCCTGAATCAGTTTTGATTTCGAAACCTTCTTTTGTTTTTGTTG
The DNA here is from genome assembly GCF_057840745.1 of Flavobacterium sp. KH_001. Lineage (NCBI taxonomy): Bacteria > Pseudomonadati > Bacteroidota > Flavobacteriia > Flavobacteriales > Flavobacteriaceae > Flavobacterium > Flavobacterium sp. KH_001. Next base: position 1,029,974 of record NZ_CM174520.1, read on the forward strand.
CCTGAACAGCAAGTCCTTTGTAAAACTGAACAGTTTTATAAAAGTCCACTTGCAATTTGGCTTTCGCCGAAATCACAGCAGGCACTTCGCCGTCTTGTGTAATGAAATTATGTGAATGTGGCGTTTGTCTGTTACAAGGCAAACCGCTGTCAATAACCAAAACCTGACGTAAAGAACGCCCTAAACTCATCGCCGCTGAAAGTCCGCTATAGCTTCCGCCTACAATAATCACTTCAAAATGTTTCTGTTCCATAACGCTATCTTTTAATGATTTTTACTTTTGTGCGTTTTATAATTCAACAAATGGCCAATTATCATTCCGATTCCGCCAATAAAAATCATATCGAGATGAATATTCAGAATGATTTCACTTAAAACACTCATCCAAATCAGCAGCATCGAAACAATTAAAATTGTCGCTATTAATAGTCCTGATTTTTTTATAATTTTAAAGATTGCAAAAAGTCCGATCGATGCAAAGAGCAAATCAATAAATGGATTATGACTCAAGCCTAAAGGCAAAACAGTCAGAAGCGGAAAAATCAGACAATGTACCAAACAAATCGTCGCGCTTGAAATTCCTAAAATATCGTAAAAAGGTGTTGTAGTTTTCTTCATTTCGTGTACATTTGCTTAATGCAATTTTGTTGCAAATATACACATAAAAATCAAACGCAACAATGTTGCGTTATTATTTTTTATTTTAAAAAAAATGAAAACAACAAGAAACACCACAGCAAAGACGGCCGTTTTAGAGATTTTTGGAAAATCTAAGACCGCGCTGTCACATACAGAAATTTACAAACAAATCGAAACTTTATGCGATCGCGTAACTGTTTATAGAATTTTAGATCGCCTCGTTAATGATGATGTTGTCCATAAAATTGTTGACCTTGACGGAACCGTTAAATATGCAAAATGCCATCATAATGCGCAGCGAGTTCACATTCATAACCATGCTCATTTCAGTTGTGAAAAGTGTCTTGAAATAACTTGCCTTGAAAGCGTAAAGCCGAGTTATATTATTCCACACAATTATAAAGTAAACGATATAAACTTTACACTGTCAGGAATATGTCCCAATTGTTCCAATTCTAACATTTAAGATTTAGACTCGTCTAAAAATATTGTTGAGCGAATGTAATTTTTATATACATTTGTTAAAACAACATTATTAAAATGACCAAATCTTTAGAAGAAGTTAACCAATCGGTTGCGACCGAGCATAAAAAGACCGGTTTTCGTAAAATATTAGCCTTTTTAGGTCCCGCATACTTAGTAAGTGTTGGTTATATGGATCCAGGAAACTGGGCAACAGATATTGCCGGCGGAAGTCAGTTTGGCTACACTTTAGTGTGGGTTTTGTTAATGAGTAACTTAATGGCTTTGCTGCTGCAAAGTTTAAGTGCCCGTCTTGGAATCGTAACACAGCGCGATCTTGCACAGGCTTCCCGAGAAACCTATTCTAAATTCATCAACTACATTTTATATTTTCTGGCAGAAATTGCCATTGCTGCCTGTGATTTGGCCGAAGTTTTGGGAATGGCGATCGGAATCAATCTTCTATTTGACATTCCGCTGATGGAAGGCGTTTTAATTACCGTTTTAGATACTTTTCTTTTATTATTCCTAATCAATAAAGGAATTCGAAAAATGGAAGCCTTTATAATTGCTTTGGTTGCTATTATTGGGTTTTCTTTTATTTTCGAAATGATTTTTGCCGAACCGGAAGTTTCTAAAATAATTGCCGGTCTTGTTCCTTCAATACCAAATTCGGCGGCCTTATATATTGCAATCGGAATTATCGGAGCGACCGTAATGCCACACAACCTTTACCTGCATTCTTCTCTGGTGCAAACCAGGAAATTCGACAGAAGTCCAGCCGGAATCAAACAAGCTTTAAAATACAATTTAATTGACTCGACGATAGCGCTAAATCTTGCCTTTTTCGTAAATGCTGCGATCTTAATCCTCGCCGCAGCAACCTTTCATAAAAACGGAATGTTTGAAGTGGCCGAAATTCAGGATGCACATAAATTTCTGGAACCTTTATTAGGAACCAAATGGGCACCAATTCTCTTTGCTGTAGCCCTAATTGCCGCGGGACAAAGCTCGACAATAACCGGAACTTTAGCTGGACAAATTGTAATGGAAGGTTATCTTCATTTACGCATTCAGCCTTGGGTTCGACGTATCATTACGCGTTTGATTGCCATTGTTCCCGCTTTAATTGTAATCTATATTTATGGCGAAAGCGTCACTGGAAAACTACTGATTCTGAGTCAGGTTATTTTGAGTTTACAATTGGGTTTTGCGATTATTCCGCTGATTCATTTTGTGAGTGACAAATCGAAAATGAATGGTTTTCATATTTCAAAAACCACTCAGGTTGTTTCCTGGATTATTGCCTCCATCATTGTTTCTTTAAATGCCAAATTGGTTTATGATGAAATAACTTCTTGGCTGGCAAGCTCCAGCAATCCAATAGTATTGTGGTTTACAGTTATTCCTCTTGCTTTAGCATTTCTGGCTTTACTGCTTTATATCATTGCAAAACCTTTTATCGTAAGAGCACAGGCCAAATTTGTCAATCATTCTCCGCACAATTTAAAGCTTCACTTTTCTCCAAAAGAAAGCCATAGCTACAAGAACATCGCGATTTCAGTAGATTTCTCAAACGCTGATGAATCTGCACTAAACAGAGCTTTTGAATTAGGCGGAATCGACACGCAATACACTTTAATCCACATTGTAGAAACCGTTGGTGCCTTAATGTACGGTCGTCATGTTGATGATCATGAAACCACTGTCGATGAGAAATTATTGCTGCAATATAAAGAAATGCTTTCGCAGAAAGGCTTCAACATCAAAACCGAACTTGGTTTTGGAAAACCTAACAGCGTCATTCCGAAAATCATAAACGAAGGAAATTTTGATATTTTAGTAATGGGAACTCATGGCCACACTGGATTAAAAGACATTTTATTTGGTACAACCGTAGACAAATTGAGACATAAAATTTCGATACCTTTGTTGATTGTTAAATAAGGTGCTAAGTCGCTGAGATGCTAAGGTTCTGAGGTTTTCTTCAGAACAAAAACTTAGAACCTCAGAACCTTAGAACCTCAGAACCTTAAAAGAATGACTTTTTCAGAAGAAAACTATCTTAAATCGATATACCACCTTACGGCTTCTTTGGAAACTGAAGTGAGCACCAACGCTATTGCCGAAATGATGGAAACCAAAGCTTCATCGGTTACGGATATGCTTAAAAAGCTGGCAGATAAAGATTTAGTAAATTATAAAAAATATCAGGGTGTTTCCTTAACCGAAAACGGAAAATTAGCTGCTAAAATGATTGTTCGAAAACATCGTTTATGGGAAGTTTTTTTAGTGGAGAAATTAAATTTTAGCTGGGATGAGGTTCACGATATCGCAGAACAACTAGAACACATTAAATCGGAACAATTGATTAACCGTTTAGATGATTTTCTTGGAAATCCGACGGAAGATCCACATGGCGACCCGATTCCGGATGCAAATGGCCGAATCGTTAAGATCGAAAAACAACTTCTTGCTGAATTATCAGTACATCAAGTTGGCGTTTGTGTCGGCGTGAAAGATACTTCTTCGGAGTTTTTGAAATATCTGGACAAACAGGAAATCGCTTTAGGATCTAAAATCGAATTTCTTTCTAAAGAATCTTTCGATTTATCCGTTAAAATTAAAGTTGATGGAAGGGAATTATCTATTTCGAATAAAATTGCCTCTAATTTGTTTGTGAAGCTTATTTAGGGTAGTTATTCCGCAGAGATTCGCGAAGGTTTTTCACAGAGGAACGCGAAGGACTGATTTTTTTCGTTTGTCAGACTGGGCGAAGTCGAAGTCTCGCAAAGTGATTCAGCGAACCGGGCTTCGACTTCGCTCAGCCTGACAAACTGAATGCTATAGCTTCAATATTAGTAAAACCTAAACAATCCCTTTTTCAATCATTTCTAACATTACCGGCGAAGCATTTTTAAATGTCGGTTCTTGTTCGATAATACTTCCGGCGTTTTTCTTATTTACTTTGAATGTTACGTCGTTATCAGTCGTGAACAAAAGTGCCGTCAAAAACGGATTTTTGATATAAGTTCCTAAAACCATTAAAGCTTCATCTAAAGTATGAATGCTTTCGATTTCTTCGGTTTTGTAACGCGAAGTCAATGAAATGGAATAGGTATTATCTTCATTTAAAACCAATCGGAAATAAATGTTTTTAATCTCGGTATCGCCAATCGTTTTGGCCAGTGTAAGTTTGGCAAAAGTGCCGGCTTGAATACTTTCTTTAACGCGTTCGCAAAAAAGAGCAAATATTGGTTCGTACATTTTTTTTAAGTTTCTAAGGTTCTAAGTTGCTGAGATTCTAAGATTAAATTCTTTGTGTGTCTCTGTGTAAAACTTTGTGCAACTCTGTGGTATAATTCTATTTCCCTGTAAATTCAGCTTTTCTTTTTTCTAAAAATGCTGCAGTTCCTTCTTTAAAATCCTGAGTTCCAAAACATTTTCCGAATGATTTTATTTCGGTTTCAAAACCGTCTTTTCCATCTTTAAAGTTTGCATTGATGGCTTTTATCGCTTTTCCGATAGCAAACGGTGCGTTTTTAATGATTTTTTGAGCGATTCCGTTTGTAAATTCAAGAAGTTCAGCCTGAGAAACTACATGATTTACTAAACCATATTGTTTTGCTTCTTCGGCAGAAACCATCGCAGCAGTCATAATCATTTCCATCGCACGGCCTTTCCCTACTAACTGTGGTAAACGCTGCGTTCCTCCATAACCTGGAATCAATCCTAGAGTTACTTCTGGCAATCCCATTTTTGCATTGTCTGAAGCTACTCTGAAATGACATGCCATTGCTAATTCTAATCCACCTCCAAGTGCAAAACCATTTACAGCTGCAATTACCGGTTTCTTTAAATTTTCGATATAATCAAAAAGGGATTCTTGTCCTTCGGCAGCTAATTGTGCGCCTTCAATCACTGTATAATTGGCAAATTCGGAAATATCGGCTCCAGCCACAAAAGCTTTTTCACCACTTCCGGTTAAAATAATAACGCGAACCTCATCATTTTTGCCCAATAATTTGATGGCTTTATTCAGGTCACTTATAGTAGCTTTGTTTAAAGCATTCAGTTTTGTAGGTCTATTTATGGTTACGGTAGCAATTTTTTCTTCAATAGAAATTAAAAGATTTTCGTAGTTCATGGTCGTGGTTTTATGAGTTTGTGATAGGCAAAGAAACGATGAATGTGGTTCCTTTTCCGTAAGTTGATTCAAAGGTAATTGTTCCTTTGTAATTTTCGATGATGTTTTTTATAATTCCGAGTCCAAGACCCATTCCGCTAGTTTTGGTCGTAAATTTCGGTTCGAAAATTCGACTAGTATCTTGTTTCTGAATTCCGATTCCATTGTCTTTAACGGCAATTTCCACTGTATTGTTGATACGTTTAACGGTGACCAAAATAGATTTATGAAACTGACTTTCCGGAATCGCCTGTGTTGCATTCTTAACCAGATTCGTAATTACACGGATTAGTTGTGTACGGTCCATTTTAGAGATGATTTCCTCTTCTTCACTTTCAAAAACGATATAATCTTCGTTAAAAATATCCAATGCCAATTCTACAACCTCAACAACATTCAACGTTTCGTTTTGCTGTGCCGGCATCGAAGCAAAATTCGAAAAAGCCGAAGCCACGGCGGTCATCGTATCAATTTGTTGGATTAAAGTTTCAGAATAATCGTTTAATTTCTGCTTGGCATCTGGATCTGTAGGATCAAACTTTCGTTGATAACTCTGTACCGTCAACCTCATCGGCGTAAGCGGATTTTTGATTTCGTGAGCGACTTGTTTTGCCATTTCGCGCCAGGCTTCTTCACGCTCGCCTTGGGCCAGTTTTATGGCGCTGGTTTCCAATTTATCCACCATTCCGTTATAAGCTTTGATCAGGAAGTTCACTTCTTTACTATTGGCTTCTAATACAATCTTTTCGTTTTTCTGATCCAGATTGGTTTCTTCTAATTTATCTGAAATTGTTTTAAGCGATTTTGTAATGTATGTTGAAAGGAAATAAGCTAATGCAAAAGCCACAATCAGCATAAAAGAATATACCTGACTTAAGCGGATCAGGAAAGTATTCAACTCATTGTCGTAATAACCGTCATCTTCTAAATAGGGAAGATTCAGAATTCCTAATGGTTTGAATTTTTCATCTTTAATCAAACTATAAGACGATCTGTTTTTAACTCCATCGATGGTTTTAATGTCTACAAAACGCTTTTCGATGGAAGATTTTACCAATTTCAAAATATAATCCGGAACCGGAGGCGCTACTTTATCAACCGCAAAAGATTCTTTTGATGATTTTAGCAGTTTTCCATCAAGGCTGTAAATATTGATTTCGATTTTGTGAATCTGAGCCAATTCGTGGATTTTATCCTTAAAAATCAAATCTAAATTAGAAGTTTTAAGCGGATATGTTGTAGTAGAAAGCACGTAATTTATGTGCTCTTTTACCGCATTTTCTTTACGTTCTAATCGTTCCTGATGGTATTCTTTGGCTTCATTCTTAAACTGAATAATCGAAATTGAAGCCAATAAAAAAGATGCCACAACAATCAATACAATCATCGACAGGAATATCCTTACACGAAGAGAAAGCATTGACATTTTGAAGTTGTTTAGCATTTGTTTTTGTTTCTTTTGTTTCAGGTTTCAAGTTTCAGGTTCGTTACGGGTGGCAACTTGAAACCTGAAACTTGAAACTAAAAAAACTATTTTCTTTCGCGAATTCTTTTATAAAAACGGAATCCCAGCATAATTAAAACCGAGAATAAAACAATTCCGATAACGCCAAAAATCCAGTTGACAGCGCTTTTTAAAACTACCAGAAATACTACAGCAAATAGTATGATTGTAGCGCCTTCATTCCATAAACGCATGAAGTTATTGGAATATTTTACCTCATCGTTTTGCAATTGTTTGAAAATTTGATGGCATTTTAAATGATACAAATACAGCAAGAAAACGAAACACAATTTTACGTGCATCCACGGCATTTTGAGCCAGGCGTTTCCTAAATCGGTAAAAAATAACATCCAAAAAGCAAAAATACTGGCCAAAATTGCTGATGGCCAAGTGATAATGTACCACAAACGGTAGGCCATTATTTTGTATTGCGCCTGTAAAATTTCCTTTTCAGGAGATGGTTTTTCGTTCGCTTCAATTTGGTAAACGAATAAACGTACAATATAAAACAATCCTGCGAACCAGGTTATTACAAATATAAGATGCAGTGATTTTAGATAATTATAATATTCCATGCTTTTTGTTTCAGATTTCAAGTTTTTTTAAAGTTGATTTTCACGCAACAATCTTTCTTCTTTGCTCTTTACTCTATTTTCTATTTAGCCCACTCGTTAATCCAGTTACTCACAGTCTGACACCATTCATCATCATCATTCAAACACGGAATTGCTAAGAATTCTTCGCCTCCTTTTGCTTCAAAATCTTCTTTGGCGCGCATGGCAATTTCTTCTAAAGTTTCTAAACAATCTGAAACGAAAGCTGGCGTTACAACTGCTAATTTTTTGATTCCTTTTGCTGGCATGTTATCAATTTCAACATCCGTATAAGGCTCTAACCATTTGTCACCGGCTAAACGCGATTGAAAAGTAAGACTGTATTTATCTGCAGGAATTCCTAATAATTTTATCACTTGTCTCGTTGTTTCATAACATTGGTGACGGTAACAGAAATTGTGTGCCGGCGAAGGCGTGTTACAACAAGAACCATCAATTTTACAATGTGATTTGGTAACATCTGTTTTACGAATATGACGCTCCGGAATTCCGTGATAAGAGAATAATAAATGATCGTAATCAAAACCAATTAAATGTTTCTGAATAGAATCAGCTAAATTCTTGATGTAATCTGGTTTGTTGTAAAACGCAGGAACATCAGTAAAAGTCATGTGTGGGAATTTCTTCTTGCGAATTTCTTCCGCTTTAACTAAGATCGTCAAAGTCGAGGCCATTGCATACTGTGGATATAACGGAAAAAGCATTACTTCAGTAACTCCTTTATCGTGCAATTCCTGCAGTCCTTTTTCGATAGTCATACTTCCGTAGCGCATTGCCAAAGAAACAGGAACGTTTACTAAAGGCTGTACTTTTTTCTGCATTCTTTCAGACAGCACCACTAACGGAGAACCTTCTTCCCACCAGATTTTAGCGTACGCATGTGCTGATTCTTCTGGTCTTTTTCTTAGGATAATACCACGAACTAAAAAAGCTCTCAACAAATACGGAACATCGATCACGTATTTATCCATTAAAAATTCGTCTAAGTACGGTTTTACATCTTTTGTAGTTGGACTTTCTGGAGATCCTAAGTTTACTAATAATACGCCTTTCATTATTTTTTTGCTTTAGGCTTTAAGCATTAGGCTTTAAGCTTTGTTTTTGTTTTAATTTTCGGCAAAAGTAGATCTTGCTACTTTTTAGAAATATGATAATTATTACTTTTTGATTATGATTTGATATGTAAAATTGATGCTGTAATTGATATTAAGAAAAATTCTCTCGCAGATTTCGCAAATCTGGCAGATCTTTTAGTTCGTGCTAATTCGTGAAATTCGTGTTGAAAATCTAAACATTCGTATTAATCGACATCAAATATTTCTTTGGAGTTGTAGCAAACTTTTTCTTGAATGCCGCTATAAAGTGACTTCCGGTGCTATAGCCGATCTTCAATCCCACTTCGTTAACATTATAAGAACCGCTGTCAAGTAATTTTCTGGCGAAATCCATTTTATAGTCAAATAGGAAACCATAGACCGTATCGCCGTAAATTTGTTTGAAGCCCATTTTGAGTTTCTTCAAATTCAAACCAATTTCATCTGCCAATTCTTGTAATCCTGGCGGTTCGGCCATATTGGCAATGATGATTTCTTTGGCTTTTCGAATTTTTAGAACGTTATCTTCATCAATCAAAAATGGACATTGTTCTGCATTGGGATCTTCGGTTCTGTTGAAATACAAACTCAACAATTCGTATCCTTTTCCTTTATAATAAAGGTTTTTTATCGACGGATGAAGGTTATAATGAAACAACTGACTCAACACAATAGCCATAGAAGGACTGATATTTCCTTCGTTATAATACTTTTTGTCCTTATTATCAGGACTTAAAAAAGTAATATAATCTGCTTCCGCAGAAAACAACGCGTGAAATTTCTTGATGGATACAATAACTGAAATGACCCACGAATTTGGAGCGAGTTCTAAATTCAGGGGTAATTCTTTCTGTGGATTGTACAAAAGCAACGATTTTTCTTCCTTCAAATCAAGAGCATAAGAGCCTTGATTGAACAGGAATTTGGCATTGCCTTTTATCCCGAAGTGAAACTGTATCAGACCACTACCAACTTCGTGCTGCCCAAAAAACGGTTCTAAACTGTCGTTTTGAAAACGGATAAGCGTAAAATCGTCTTCAATTTTTATAATTTCCTGAGAACTCATAGCGATATTTTTTTGAAACGAAAATCATAGCAATTGGAACATCTTATTTAGAATCACTCTAAACAAATCATTTCAAACGACTTGATTTTGCTACAAAAATAATCTTTTTTGCACAAAAACAGAGGATTAGAAACAAAAAAACATGTAGCGATACAAATAGTACTTTGAGCGTTACTTTTATAACCACTATAATAATAATTTTGTTGCACTTTTATGAAAGTGAATTTATGGAAAACAATAATGTACCGAAACACCTATATTTTTATTCAGTTGGTCTGAGTTATAAAAAAGCTGATGCTGAGGTAAGAGGTCAATTTAGTTTGGATGCAGTTGCGAAGACTCGTTTACTGGAACAAGCTAAAACAGAAGGAATAGAAAGTTTAATTGTCACTTCGACTTGCAACAGAACCGAAATCTACGGTTTTGCTGAACACCCATTTCAATTAATAAAACTTATTTGCGATAATAGTAACGGATCTGTAGATGCTTTCCAAAAAGTGGGATTCGTTTATAAAAATCAGGAAGCTATAAATCATTTGTTTCGCGTAGGAACTGGTTTAGACAGTCAAATTCTGGGCGATTTTGAAATTATATCTCAAATCAAAACCAGTTTCACCCATTCTAAATCAATGGGTTTAGCCAATACTTTTATGGAAAGACTGGTAAACGCTGTGATTCAGGCTAGCAAAAAAATCAAGAACGAAACAGAAATTAGTTCCGGAGCGACTTCGGTTTCTTTTGCATCGGTACAATACATTATGAAAAATGTAGAAGACATCGGAAATAAAAACATTTTACTTTTCGGAACAGGAAAAATCGGAAGAAATACTTGCGAGAATCTTGTAAAACATACTAAAAACGAACATATTACTTTAATCAACCGAACGAAAGACAAAGCTGAGAAATTGGCCGGAAAATTAAATTTGATTGTTAAAGATTATTCGGAACTTCATTTAGAACTTCAAAAAGCTGATGTTGTAGTTGTCGCTACAGGCGCACAAAACCCAACAGTTGACAAAGCCATCTTAAATCTTAAAAAACCTTTATTGATTTTAGATTTGTCTATTCCGAAAAACGTTCATGAAAACGTAGAGGAATTAGAAGGCGTAACCCTGATTCACATGGATTATTTGTCGCAATTGACAGATGAAACATTGGAAAACAGAAAATTACACATTCCGGCTGCTGAAGCTATTATTGAAGAAATCAAAGAAGAATTTGTGGTTTGGATGAAAGGCAGAAAATTTGCCCCAACTATCAATGCTTTAAAAGAAAAACTGAACGCCATTAAAGATTCAGAATTAAATTTTCAAAGCAAAAAAATCACTGATTTCAATGAAGCTCAGGCTGAAATCATCAGCAACAGAATCATTCAAAAAATCACCACACATTTCGCAAACCACTTAAAAGACGACGACACCATGGTCGATGAAAGCATCGAATGGATCGAAAAAGTCTTCAAAATAAAAGCATCTTAAAACATAATTTTCCACCATATAAGTCATATAAGTTCATTTAATATAGTTATTTACGCAATGCTTAAATTTACTTATATGACTTATATGGTGGGAAAAAATTAAAACATGGCTGAAAAAACAATCAGAATAGGGACTCGCGATAGCGAATTGGCACTTTGGCAAGCACATACTGTCGAGAAAAAACTAAATGATTTGGGTTATAAAACCGAAATTGTTGCAGTAAAATCTACCGGCGATATTATTTTAGACAAACCGCTTTACGAACTTGGCATTACCGGAATTTTTACTAAAACGCTGGATGTTGCCATGATAAATGGCGATTGCGATATTGCAGTTCATTCTATGAAAGATGTTCCAACGGCATTACCGCAAGGTATTGTTCAGGCTGCGGTTTTAGAGAGAGCAAATGTTTTAGACATTTTAGTGCACAAAGGAAATCCAAATTTTGATCAGCCAAGTACAATAGCAACCGGAAGTTTGCGTCGTCAGGCATTATGGTTCAATAAATATCCCAACCATACGGTGGTTGATTTACGCGGAAACGTAAACACCCGTATGCAAAAACTACAAGACAATAGCTGGGATGGAGCTGTTTTTGCCGCTGCAGGTTTGGAGCGCATCAACATAAAACCAGAAAATTATATCAATTTAGATTGGATGATTCCTGCGCCGGCACAAGGAGCGATGCTTGTTGTGGCAATGGAAAATGACAATTATACTTTGGACGCACTTTCGCAGTTAAATCATATTGAAACGGAAATCTGTACTTATATAGAACGTCAGTTTTTGAGAACCCTGGAAGGTGGCTGTACGGCACCAATTGGTGCTTTGGTCACTTATAATGAAGACGAAGACACTTTACATTTTCAGGGCGTTTTGCTTTCTGTCGATGGAAAACAAAAACTGGAAATCGACAAAACGGTCGATATTTCAGAATGGAAAAAACTAGGATTCTTCGCTGCACAGGAAATTCTAAACAATGGCGGAACCGAATTGATGCAATCTATTAAAGAATCTTTAAAAAAATAATGGCAAAATCAATTCAGATATTATCTACAAAAAAGCTATCGGGCGAACAAAAACAAGCGTTAACAAATGCTGGTTTAGAGGTTATTGATACCGATTTCATTCAGACTCAAAATAAATCTTTCGAGCTAAAAGACCTCAACGAAAATTTGATTTTCACTAGTCAAAATGCGGTTCATAGTATTTTATCACATCCAAAAGCGGAAGAATTAAAAAGTAAAAACGTTTTTTGCGTTGGTTTAAAAACTAAGATTCTTTTATCTGAAAGTGGCTTTAATGTGGTAGCTTACACTGGTTACGCTTCAGATTTATCTGAAATTATCACTTTGATCTATCGTTCTGAAACCTTTACTTTTTTTAGTGGAAATCTTCGAAGAGAAACGTTGCCAAAAGCATTGAAAGATGCCGAAGTTAAGTTCAATGAAATTCAGGTTTACGATACATCATTAACGCCTCAAAAAATAAAAACAGCCGTTGACGCGATCTTATTTTTCAGTCCGTCTGGTGTTGAAAGTTATTTGAAAGACAATACCATCAAAAAAGAAACGTGTTTTTGCATTGGAGAAACCACTGCAGACGCTTTACATAAAATTACCAAAAACATCATCATCGCAGACCAGCCAACGGTTGAAGATGTGATTGAAGACGTAATTGAAGAATATAAATAAACCTTTGCAACTTTGTCCCTTTGTGACTTTGCACCTAAAATAAAAAACATGTTAAAAAACGACCTATTTTTAAAAGCATTAAAAGGAGAAACTGTTCAACGTCCGCCAGTATGGATGATGCGTCAAGCCGGAAGATATTTACCAGAATTCATCGCTTTGCGTGATAAATATGATTTCTTTACCCGTTGTCAGACTCCGGAATTAGCTGCAGAAATTACGGTTCAGCCAATTCGCAGAATTGCACCAGATGCAGCGATTTTATTCTCGGATATTTTGGTTGTACCTCAAGCAATGGGAATTGAAGTTTTAATGAAAGAAAATTTCGGTCCGTTTTTACCAAATCCTATTCGTTCATTGGCTGATGTTCACCGCGTTTACGTTCCGGATATTCAGGAAAGTTTAGGTTATGTAATGGATGCCATTAAATTGACTAAGGAAATGCTGAATGACGAAGTGCCGTTAATTGGTTTCGCAGGTTCACCTTGGACAATCTTTTGTTATGCCGTTGAAGGAAAAGGCTCTAAAAGTTTTGATACTGCAAAAGGTTTCTGTTTTTCAAACCCTGCTGCAGCACATACATTATTACAAAAAATTACAGATACGACTATTTTATACTTAAAAGAAAAAGTAAAAGCAGGAGTTGATGCCGTTCAGATTTTTGATTCTTGGGGAGGAATGCTTTCTCCTGTTGATTATCAGGAATTTTCATGGAAATATATCAACCAGATCGTTGAAGCTTTGGCTGACCACGCTCCGGTTATTGTTTTCGGAAAAGGATGTTGGTTTGCTCTTGGTGAAATGGGTAAAAGTAGAGCATCTGCCCTTGGTGTAGACTGGACTTGTTCGGCTAGAAATGCGCGTTACTTGTCTGGTGGAAACATTACTTTACAAGGAAATTTTGATCCTTCAAGATTACTTTCTCCAATTCCAACCATCAAAAAAATGGTTCACGAAATGATCGACGAATTCGGAAAAGATAAATATGTTGTAAATTTAGGTCACGGAATTTTACCAAATATCCCTGTAGATCACGCTAAAGCGTTTATTGACGCTGTGAAGGAATACGGGCAATAGTATTACAGTGTGCAGTGACAGTTTTCATTTAACTTCAAAGCTGAAAACTGTCACTGCGACTGAAAACTCAAAAAATAATGCTCAACAAAGGCCTTAGAGACGAAGAAAGTATCAGAATAGAGAATACGCTCCGAACTTTACACGCACTTATTTTTGTGCCAAGGTTTTGGAACGCTGAAGATATTAGCCTGGTAGATGAGCAACTGAAGAGTTTTGGTTTAAGTTTAGAACGAACAATTGAAATACCGGAAGAAGAATTAATTATTCTACTTCAGAAATGCCATTTAGATTGGAATCAACAAGAGAAATTTGCTGATATTTTGATTCACTTATCTCAAGAAAAACAATTTGATTTCTTAGGTAAAGCACTTGCTATTTACCAATACATCCAGCGAGAAAGCAAAGTCTTCTCCTTCGGAATAAATGCCAAAATCGCCTCGGCTAAAAACAAATAAACATGAGTTTTACAGATTGGAAAATAGATCGCATTGAAAATGTTACTGCTGAAGAATTTTTCACGCTAGTCAATAAAAATAAAAATCACATTCAAAAAACTTTTCCAGTAACGCTGGCCAATTCTGATTCTTTAAAAAAAGCAGAAGGTTTTATGGCTGTCAATCTTGAAAAAGAAAAAAACAACGAAGGCTTTTATTTTTTCGCTAGAGATATTAAAACCAATGATCTAATTGGCTATTTATGCGTAAAAACTATAGATTACCGCATTTCAAAATGTGAATTAGGTTATTTTACCGATGAAGATTTTCAGGGAAAGGGAATCACATCAAAAATGGTTTCAGATGCACTTGATTTTTCTTTCAATGAATTGAAGCTGAACAAGGTTTTTATTTGTACATCAGAAATTAACTTTGCAAGTCAGCGCGTTGCATTAAAACACAATTTCAAACAAGAAGGGCTTTTACGGGACGAATTTAGAAATGGTGATGGCGAATTGCAAAACACTGTTTATTTCGGATTGCTTAAATCAGAATATAATACTCATGAAAGATAAATTTTACGCATACTTACAAAATCTACAAGACCAGATCTGTGCTGGATTAGAAGCTGTTGACGGAACGGCAAAATTCCGTGAAGATCTTTGGAAACGTCCGGAAGGCGGAGGCGGAAGAACACGCGTTATTGAAAACGGAAATGTTTTTGAAAAAGGTGGTGTAAACATTTCAGCCGTTCATGGAAAATTGCCTGAAGCAATGCAGAAAATGTTTGGCGTAGGCGAAGCCGATTTCTTTGCCTGCGGATTAAGTTTGGTTTTACATCCAAAAAATCCAATGACACCAACGGTTCACGCGAATTGGCGCTATTTTGAAATGTACGACGAACACGGAAAAGTAATCGAACAATGGTTTGGCGGTGGACAGGATTTAACACCTTACTATCTGTTTGAAGAAGACGCAATTCACTTTCATCAAACGTGTAGAACGGCTTGTAACAAACACAATCCGGAGTTTTATCCAAAATATAAAAAACAATGTGACGCTTATTTCTGGAATGCGCACCGAAACGAAGCCCGCGGAATTGGCGGTTTGTTCTTTGATTATTGCAAAGCAAATGAGCAAATGTCTATGGAAGACTGGTTCAATTTTGTATCCGAAGTTGGGAATAGTTTCTTAGAAGCCTATGTTCCTATTGTGGAGAAAAGAAAAAATTTAGCCTTTACTCCTGAAAACAGAAATTGGCAGGAAATCCGTCGTGGTCGTTATGTCGAATTCAATTTGGTTCATGACAAAGGCACTTTGTTCGGTTTAAGAACCAACGGAAGAATCGAAAGTATTTTAATGAGTCTGCCTCCACATGTACAATGGGTTTACGATCATCATGCAGAAGCGGGAAGTGAAGAAGAAAAATTGGTAAATGTGTTGGAAAACCCTCGTGAATGGATTTCATAAATTGAACCCAATATTCATTTAACTTCTTTGTAATCAAAAATTTAAATTGTAATTTACTCTAAAATCTTCAATCTAAAATCTAAATATTATGGAAAGAGAAATGAACATTGCACAATTAGATCAAATGCATTCCGGAAAAGGATTTATTGCCGCCTTAGATCAAAGTGGCGGAAGCACACCAAAAGCCTTGGCTCAATATGGAGTACAAGAAAGCAGTTTCACGAATGATGAAGAAATGTACACTCTTGTACATGAAATGAGAACCCGTATTATTAAAAGTCCTGCATTTAAAAGCGACTATATTCTGGGAGCTATTTTGTTTGAAAACACTATGGATCGCAAAATCGACGGACAATGGACTGCCGATTATTTATGGGAAAAGAAAAACATAGTTCCGTTTTTAAAAGTAGACAAAGGACTTGCTGATCTTGCCAATGGTGTACAGTTGATGAAACCTATTTCCAATTTAGATGAATTACTAGATAGAGCTGTAGAAAAAAATGTTTTTGGAACTAAAATGCGCTCTGTTATCAAAGAAGCAAATGCTGAAGGAATTCGTGAAGTTGTTGAACAGCAATTTGAAGTTGGTTTACAAATCTTTCAAAAAGGACTTGTTCCGATAATTGAACCGGAAGTTGATATTTACAGTGCTGATAAAGAAAAATCGGAAGCAATTCTGAAAGAAGAAATACAGAAACAACTAAACTTGTTGGATAAAGAGGTTAAAGTGATGTTGAAATTATCTATTCCAACGGTGAACGATTTTTATAAAGAATTAATGTCTGATCCGCATGTTGTGCGCGTTGTAGCATTATCCGGAGGATATTCAGAAGAAGAAGCCAATGCTAAACTGACGCAAAACCATGGATTGATTGCCAGTTTTTCACGAGCACTTTCCGAAGGTCTTTCTGCAGGTCAGTCTGATGCTGAATTTAACCAAAAACTTGACAAAACAATAAAAGCGATTTATACCGCTTCAATTACATAAAATAAAACATTAAAATTCTAATAAATTGGATTGTCAATTAAGGATTAAGATCTGTGATTTCTAATATCTGAATACCCACAATCAAAAATCTAAAATCAGCAATCAAAAATCTAAAATAGTTATGTTCCCATTACAAAGAGGCAGAAGACTACGAGTAAATGAATCTATCCGTAGTTTAGTTCGCGAAACGACATTAAGTCCAAGTGATTTTATGTTTCCAATGTTCATTGCAGAAGGCGAAAATTATAAAGTTGAAATTCCATCCATGCCGGGAATTTTCCGTCGTTCGATCGACTTAACAGTTCAAGAAGTAAAAGAAATTTTTGCTTTAGGAATTCGCGCCGTTAACATTTATGTAAAAGTAGACGAATCATTAAAAGACAATACTGGAAAAGAAGCCTGGAATCCAAACGGATTAATGCAAAACGCTATTAAAGCTATAAAAGCAGCTTGTCCTGAAATGGTGGTAATGCCAGACGTGGCTCTTGATCCTTACTCTATTTATGGTCATGACGGAATTATCGAAAATGGAGATGTTGCCAATGATGCCACAAATGATGCATTAGTAAAAATGGCCGTTTCGCATGCACAAGCCGGAGCCGATTTTGTAGCACCAAGCGACATGATGGACGGACGTATTTTGCGTTTGCGCCAGGGATTGGATGCTGCAGGTTTTCATAATGTAGGTATCATGAGTTATTCTGCTAAATATGCTTCTGCATTTTATGGTCCGTTTCGTGATGCTTTGGACAGTGCACCGAGAGAAGCTGATGTAGTTGTTCCGAAAGACAAAAAAACATACCAAATGGATTATGCCAATCGTATCGAAGCGATCAGAGAAACCCTTATGGACGTGGAAGAAGGTGCCGATATGGTAATGGTAAAACCAGGAATTGCTTATCTTGACATTGTACGAGAAGTAAAAAATGCAGTGAATGTTCCGGTAACGGTTTTTCACGTTTCAGGAGAATATGCCATGATTAAAGCTGCTGCTGAAAGGGGCTGGCTGGATAATGATAAAATTATGATGGAGCAGTTAATGTGCATTAAAAGAGCTGGAGCAAGTTTGATTTCAACCTATTTCGCTAAAGAGGCAGCAATATTATTAAAGAAATAAAAAGCATGAAAAAAATATTATTCTTAACTGCCGTTTTAGCTTTAGCATCTTGCAAAAAAGAGCAGGAGCCTTTTGGAAAACCAACAGAAACTACCACTGAATCTTATTCAGAAGGAGAATCGGCGGAAGTAAAAACACCCGAAGCTTTAGGAAAATCAATTTTTGAAGGAAAAGGAAATTGTGTTTCCTGTCATCAGGTTGATCAAAAAGTTATTGGCCCAAGTATTCAGGAAATCGGAAAAATTTACAAAGACAAAAAAGGTGATATTGTTACGTTCCTTAAAGGAAATGCAGATCCAATTGTTGATCCAAGTCAATTTTCAGTTATGAAAACTAATTTCCCGATAACACAGGCAATGTCTGATGAAGAATTAAAGGCGATAGAGGCTTACATTTATAGCAATCTGAAATAAACAATTTCCTGCTGACAAACTGTTGTCGCAAGGTCATCGTACATTTGAAATCAAACAAAATAATTTAACTAAAATGGATATTCAAAAATTTAGTATTATTGGAATTTCAGTACGAACAACCAATGAAAATGGTCAATCGGGCACAGATATTCCTGCTCTTTGGAACAAATTTATGGAAGAAGGAATTGCTGAAAAAATTCCGAATAAAATCGACAATGCTCTTTATTGTGTTTATACCGAATACGAAAAAGATCATACTAAGCCTTATACAACAATTTTAGGATGTCTTGTAAGCTCTTTAAATTTTATTCCTGAAGAAATGACAGGAAAAACTATTGAAAAAGCAACTTATGAAAAATTCACCGCAAAGGGAAATCTTCAGGAGAATATTGTTTTTAATGAATGGATGAAAATTTGGAATTCAGATTTAGACAGAAGTTTTACCTCAGATTTTGAAATTTACGGAGATAAAGCACAAAATCCTGAAACTGCAGAAGTTGATATTTTTATTGCAATTAAATAGAGAAAACAAAAACGGCGCTAAATAAGCGCCGTTTTTTTATGATTCTAAGATTACCAGATTTTTACTCTTTTCGCTGGTTCTATGTACATTTTATCTCCTGCTTTAATTCCGAATGCCTGATAGAAAGCATCTACATTCTGAATCGGCACATAAGCTCTGTACATTCCCGGAGAGTGTGGATCTGTTTTTACCTGACTTTTAATTGCCTCATCTCTGCTTTTTGTTCTCCAAACGGTAGCCCAGGAAATAAAGAAACGTTGCTCAGGAGTAAATCCGTCAATTAAACCTGGATTTCCATGTGCTTTTAAGTACAATTGCAATCCGTCGTAAGCAGCATTAATTCCGCCTAAATCTCCAATGTTTTCTCCCAAAGTAAATTTACCATCTACGTGAATTCCCGGCAATGGCTCTAAAGCACTATATTGATCTGCAAGTTCATTACCTAAAGTTGTAAATTGTTTTAAATCGTCGGCAGTCCACCAGTCTACAAGATTTCCATCTGCATTATAACGCGCTCCTGAATCATCAAAACCATGTGAAATTTCATGACCAATTACAGCTCCAATTCCACCATAATTTACTGCTTCATCAGCCTGGTAATTGTAAAAAGGTGGTTGTAAAATCGCGGCAGGGAAAACAATTTCATTATAAGATGGGTTGTAATAAGCATTAACAGTTTGTGGTGACATTCCCCACTCTGTTTTATCCACTGGTTTATTTAATTTTTCTAAATCTTTCTTGAAATTCCATTTTGATAAATTGTGTGCATTCTCAAAATAACTTCCACCTTCGGCTACACTTTTAATTTCTAAAGCAGAATAATCTTTCCATTTGTCCGGATACCCCACTTTTATGGTGATTTTGTTCAATTTCTCAATTGCTTTTACTTTTGTAGCGTGAGACATCCAAGCCAAATTATTAATACGGTTTTGGTAAGCCGTAATAACATTGTGGATCATATCAATCGCTTTGGTTTTTGCTTCAGCAGGAAAAACTTTCTCTACATAAAGCTTACCAAGTGCTTCTCCAATACTTCTGTTCACCACTTGCAAAGCCGTTTCTTCACGAGGTAATTGTTTAATTGCTCCTCTTAACGTTTTACTGTAAAAGTCAAAATTTGCCGTTTCAATTTCAGTTGTTAAATATGAAGTTGAACGATTCAATAAAGTCCATTTTAAATATTCTTTCCATTGTGGTACTTTGTTTTCAGTAAAAACTGTTTGCAAAGCTTTCATATATCGTGGTTCAATAACTACAACTGTGTCCAGTTTAGCCAAACCAAGTCCTGTAAAATAAGCATCCCATTTAATCGCCGGAGTTAACTTTTGAAGTTCAGCAACAGTCATTGGATTATATTGAAGACGACTGTCTCTACTCTCAACACGATTTAATCTTGGGCTTGACAAAGCAGTTTCCAAAGCCAGTATTTCTGCTGCGCTCTGTTTTGCTTTTTCAGGAGATTCTCCAATAAACTGCATCATTCTCGCCACATGAAGCTCATATTTCGCACGTTTTTCCTTTGAATCTTTATCTTCAGAAGTGTAATAATCTTTATCAGATAAACCCAATCGGCTTACGCCAAGACTTACCGAATTTTTTGAACTGTTTTTTTCATCAGCTCCAATATAAATTCCGAAGAAATCATTTCCTCCCTGAGGTTCCATTTCTACCAAATACTTTTGAAGATCAGCTACATTTTTAATAGCGTCAATTTTTTTCAGGTAAGGTTTCAAAGGTTCTATTCCTCTTTTGTTTCTTCCTACTGTATCTAAAACAGTATTAAATAAATTTACTGCTTTACCCTGATCAGTATCCGATTTATACTTTGGATTTTTCGAAGCTTCCTTCAAAATTGCCATTGCATCTTTATCTGTCTTTTTGATCAATTCATTAAAGCTTCCCCAAGTTGTACGATCACTTGGAATTTCGGTTTTATCTAACCAGGTTCCATTTACATATTGAAAAAAATCCTGACTTGGACTAACCTTCGTATTCATGTAAGAAACATTGATACCCGGTTCTTTTGGTTTTGCGTCCTGAGCCTCAACTGCGCTGAATGTAAACATTGCAGAAACGACACAAAACATAGGTTTAGTAAGCTGTTTAATCATTTTTCTTTATAGTTTTAGTATATATACAAACATATTGTTATTATTCCGAACTTTATGTTAAAATTCCTGCATAATTTCAAATGCGATTTTTAATGCAAAAAATCGATCATAAGCAGCAAAACATTTCATGAATATATGTTTGATTATAAGCCATTAATTCAAATTGTTTTTGGAATATTTGTCAAAACAATTTATTAAAGTGAGAGCAAAAATTCAGAATGCCTTTTCAGGAAAAATTGAAGCTATCGGATTTCCAATTTTAGCTTTATGCTGGGTGAGTTTCTTTTGGGGAACAACCTGGTTAGCATCTAAAGAAGCGGTTAGAAATATGCCCGGGCTACAGGTAGCCACTATTCGTCAGTTTTTGGGCGGCCTTCTTTATGTTGGTTATTTTCTAATCAAAAAAGAGCCCTGGCCAAGAGGGAAACAATGGAAAACGATTATTATTTTATCTATTTTGAATTTTGCTTTAAGCAACGGTTTGAGTACTTGGGGAGTAAAATATATCAGTAGCGGATTAGGTGCCATTATTAGTGCTCTTTTTCCAATTTGGATTATTATTATCAATTTTTTTAATGGTATAAAAATCGCCAAAGTGGCTTTATTCGGAATGCTTATTAGTTTTGGTGGGATCTGTATCATCTTCATGGATTACTTATCTGATTTTCTACGACCTGATTTTCAATTCGGAATCCTTTTAACCATCATTTCAACTATTACCTGGGCTTTCGGAATATTAGAAACCAAGAAAAAAGCGGCTAGTTTTAATCCCTATTTCAGTTTAGGTTTGCAGATGTTAATTTCGAGTGTGTTTTTATTTGGAATCACAGAAGCCGCTGGAACTAATATTCCTTTGAGTGAAATTTCACTAAATTCCTGGTGGGCGATTGTTTACTTAATCATCATTGGTTCAGTCTTAACTTTTATCGCTTTTATCTATACGTTACAACATCTTCCAACGGAAATCAGTAGTATTTATGTCTATATAAACCCGATTGTAGCAATGGTTTTAGGATCATTTATTTTTGGGGAAACACTTACTCAGGCCATTGCAATTGGCGCAGCCGTAACTTTAACTGGATTGTATCTTGTTAATAAATCAATTAGAAAGACTAAAGTTTAAATTAATCGCCAAGAATTCACGAATTAAATAATAATAATAATTCGTGAATTGCTTCGCCCGTTTGCTATCACTCGGGTCGTGGCGATTAAAACGGTGTTAAAAGCAATACAGAATTAGTTTTTTGAAAACTGCTTTTCGTATTTTTGCGCCAAATTCTGTTTATGAAATCTTTACTATACAAATACCGCAAATTCTTTATTGTTTTAATTGTATTTTCGGTAGTTACTATATCCCTATTTTATTCGGCTTTAAAGCCACAAAAAACATTACCCATTTACAATCCGGCTGACGTAAATCCTGAATTGGTTGATAGTACGATTCAATACAAAAGTAAATACCATACCATTGCTGACTTCTCTTTTGTAAATCAGAATGGAGATACCATTACTCAAAAAAACTACGAAGGAAAGATTTATGTAGCTGACTTTTTCTTCACAACCTGCGGATCTATTTGTCCAAAGATGTCGACCAATTTATCAGAAGTTCAAAAAGCAGTTCTGAACAATCCTAAAGTAATGCTCCTTTCTCATACTGTCTTTCCTGAAGTAGATAGTGTTTCTGTTTTAAAAGCTTATGCTGTTAAATACGGAGTTGTAGACAGCAAATGGAATTTAGTTACGGGAGATAAAAAAGAAATCTACACTATGGCCAGAAAATCATACTTAGCAGTAAAATTAGGTCGCCCCGATCAATTGTACGATATGGTTCATACGGAGAACTTTGTTTTGGTGGATCAAAAACGTCGTGTTCGTGGATTTTATGACGGAACAAACAAAGAAGAAATCAAACGACTTCTGGAAGACATCGATTTCTTATCGCAAGAGTAAAATTGGCTTATTTAAGTAAATTTTGGCACAATCAAAACTGTTAATTGCCTTGAAATAAAGAATTATTGCCTATTTTTGCAATCTAAATTCAATCTAAATAAGCTTGCAAAATACAATTCACACTCTGAAAAAAGGCGAAAAAGCCATTATCAAAGATTTTGATATCGATCTTATTCCTCTAAAGTTATTAGAAATGGGTTGTTTGCCGGGCAGCTTGGTCGAATTACTTCAAATTGCTCCTTTTGGAGATCCCTTATATTTGGATATTAATGGCTCACATGTTGCCATTCGTATAGAAACCGCTCGTGAAATTGAAGTTGAACTTATCAAAACCAATTTGTAATGAGCATTCAAAATATAAATGTTGCCCTTATCGGGAATCCGAATACTGGAAAAACCTCTGTTTTTAATCAACTTACCGGTTTAAATCAGCAAGTTGGAAATTATCCAGGAATTACGGTTGAGAAAAAAATGGGTTTCTGTAAACTTCCTCATAACATCAAAGCTAATATTCTTGATTTACCGGGAACATATAGTCTGAATGCCAGTTCAATGGATGAAAGTGTTGTGATTGAACTTTTGCTTAACAAAAACGACAAATTATATCCGGATGTTGCAGTAGTGGTAACCGATGTTGAAAATCTGAAACGAAACTTACTGATTTACACTCAAATAAAAGACCTTGAAATTCCGACGATTTTAGTCATCAATATGTCTGATCGTATGGAAAGCAAAGGAATTACACTTGATATTCCCTACTTAGAAGAAAAACTAAAAACCAAAATTGCTTTAGTAAGTTCTCGTAAAGGTCATGGAATTGAAGAGCTAAAAGAACTAATAGTTTCATACAAAACGATTCCACATGAACCTTGTTTAAATGCATCAGTTATTGATGCTGTCTATTTTGAAAAACTTCAACATGCTTTTCCGAACCAATTATTATACAAATTATGGCTGGTTATTACGCAAGATGTGAATTTTTTGAATTTAGAGCGTAATGAAATCCGAAGCACTTTTACCAAATCGCATTCAGAATTAAAGCGTTTACAGCAAAAAGAAACCATCAAAAGATATCAATTTATCAACGATGTTCTAAAAGAAGGTTTACAGGTTGATGAATCGATGGCAAAAGACATTAGAGCCAAACTTGACCGTGTGTTAACGCACAAAGTTTGGGGTTATGTGATTTTCCTTGCTATTTTATTTTTGATTTTCCAATCGATATTTAGCTGGTCAACAATTCCTATGGATTTCATTGACAGCACTTTTGCTTCTTTAAGCAGTTGGACAGCCTCAGAATTACCAAGCGGCATTTTAACTGATTTGCTTTCGCAGGGAATTATTCCGGGAATTGGTGGGATTCTGATTTTCATTCCACAAATTGCCTTTTTGTTTCTGTTTATTTCCATTTTGGAAGAAAGCGGATACATGAGTCGTGTTGTGTTTTTGATGGATAAAATCATGCGAAAGTTTGGGCTTTCCGGAAAAAGTGTTGTGCCTTTAATTTCAGGAACCGCCTGTGCTATACCGGCAATTATGGCTACTAGAAATATCGAAAACTGGAAAGAACGATTAATTACCATTTTGGTAACACCATTCACAACTTGTTCAGCAAGATTACCGGTTTATACGATTATTATTTCGCTAGTCATTCCCGATCAACGTGTTTTAGGAATCTTAAATTTACAGGGATTATCGTTGATGTTCCTTTATTTACTAGGATTTGGAACCGCCATTTTATCTGCTTATATCTTAAATAAAATTCTAAAATTCAATTCTAAAACCTATTTTGTAGTCGAAATGCCGAGCTATAAAATGCCGCTTTTAAAGAATGTTGGGATTAACGTGGTAGAGAAAACCAAAGCGTTTGTTGTTGGTGCGGGTAAAATTATATTAGCGATATCTGTTATTTTATGGTTTTTAGCTTCTTTTGGACCCGGAAGAGATTTTAATGAAGCCGAAACTATCGTAAAAGAAAGATTTGCCAATACAACTTTAAATGAAGTTCAGTTTGAAAATGAGGTCGCTTCTCAAAAATTAGAGAACTCTTATATCGGGATTATGGGTAAAGCCATTGAACCTGCCATTTCGCCTTTAGGCTATGACTGGAAAATCGGAATTGCGATTATCAGTTCGTTTGCTGCACGTGAAGTGTTTGTTGGAACTTTAGCTACGATTTATAGCGTTGGAGATAGTGATAATGAAGCCACAATTAAAAGTAAAATGCAGAAAGAAGTAAATCCGCAAACGGGCGAGAAAATCTTTAATTTTGCTTCTGGAATTTCACTATTGCTATTTTATGCTTTTGCGATGCAATGTGCCAGTACATTGGCGATTACCAAAAAAGAAACCAATTCGTGGAAATGGCCAGCCATGCAACTCTTTTTAATGAGCGGATTAGCTTATTTTGTTGCGCTTCTGGCTTATCAACTTTTAAAATAAACGGCTATGATACAAGAAATTATTGCCTTTGGAATATTATTAATCGCTGTCGCTTTTTTGATTAAGAAGTTCTTTTGGAAATCTAAAAAGAAAAAAGACTGCGGTGATGGGAATTGTGGGTGTTCGTAGAGGAAAGGTTCTAAGGTACTGAGGTTCTAAGATGCTAAGGTTTTGGAAACAATTCACAGAGATACACAGAGTAAAAACACAAAGCAGTAAAAAATTAACTTAAGAATATGGCGAACTTTATTTATTATGCATTTTTCATATTCTTAAATCTATTTTTATTCTTATTTCTTTCCAAAAAGAATCTTTTAAATCGTTTTGTTACTTTTATTATAGCAGCAATTTTTATAGTTATCTATATAACACATCAATTAAATTTCTTCTCACATCAAATAAACCCATTCGATTTCCGAAAAATATGCGCTTTTAGTATTACTCTAATATTCTGGTTTTACTTAAATAATTATATATTAAAAAAAATGGAGACAAAGATAAGTTCTCTAAATTTTTTCAATAAATGTATATATATATTTATTGAAAAAGGATTTTTAATTTATCTCCTTTTTATAATGACAACAATAACTCAACTAGATTGGGTTTCGCGTATACACCAACCTAGGATTTAAAAAAAACATTTCACAGAGATACACAGAGTAAAACACAAAGCTTCACAGAGATTTAAATTTCTTTGTGAAGCTTTGTGGTTTCTTGGCGAGTCTTTGGGGAATAAAATTATGAAGGAAAGTAATTTCACAGAGATACACAGAATAAAAAAACACAGAGCTTCACGAAGAGTTAAATTTCTTTATGAAGCTCTGTGTTTCCTTGGCGAATCTCTGTGGAAATAATATCTACTTCACTCCTTCCCACTCTGCATAAAACTGCGCCAGGAACGTTTCCATGAATTTATGTCTTTCTGCAGCGATTTGTTTTCCTGTTTCCGTATTCATTTTATCTTTTAAGAGTAAAAGTTTTTCGTAGAAGTGATTTATCGTTGGTGCATTGTTCTTTTTGTATTCTTCCTTGCTCATGTTTGTTACAGGCGCAATTTCAGGGTCATGTAAGGCACGATTTTTAAATCCGCCATAATTGAACGCTCTTGCTACTCCAATTGCCCCTATCGCATCTAAACGATCCGCATCCTGAACGATATCCAATTCTACAGACGAGAAGTTCTTTTCGAAATTTCCGCCCTTATAAGAGATGTTTTCGATGATGTTTACCACGTGTTGAATGGTATCTTCAGAAACATTCTCAGATTCCAAAAACAATCTGGCCGTTTTTGGCCCGATGGTTTCATCTCCATTATGAAATTTACTGTCGGCAATATCATGAAGTAAAGCGCCAAGCTGAACAACAACCAAATCGCAATCAGTGTCTTTTGCAATTAAAAGGGCATTTTTATAAACGCGCTCGATATGAAACCAATCGTGTCCACCTTCGGCATCGTTTAGTTTTTCTTTTACGAACGCAATTGTTTTATTTATTAAGTTGGGATTATTCATAGTTTTATTTTGCTTTGAGAATGGCACGCGGATGAAATGGATTTGTACGGATTAGCACTGGCTTTTTTCTATTTTAAATAAAAATGTTGATTGTCAAAGCTTACACTTCAACAATCAACAATATATTTTCAATGTCAATTACAATATCAAAATTCAATTGCAATATCAGTCTGAAATCTAAATTCTAAAATCTACAATCTAGCAGGCTCAACCCATTTAAAAATGTGAGATTCCTGCGGGATTACTAATCTTTCAGAGATTCTTGCCATACGAGCTGGTAATTTCATTAAGTAATCACGGGCTTTTTCAGCTTCATCTGTTAAACCAGACATTTTATCAATTTCCCACTTATCCATTAATTTCTGCATAATATCTACATAATCATTGGCAGTATAAACCCCAATACGTTGTGCTGAGTCAGAGAATTGTTCGAAAGCAGAACTGATCTTTTGACCTGATTCTCTCAAAAAGTGAGCCGGCATAACGATTTTTTGTTTCATCATGTATTGAAACGCCAACATCATTTCACTTGGATCAACTGCAAAAATACGTGTAACGAATTCGCTGTATGCATGGTGATGACGCATTTCGTCACCCGCAATCATTTTACACATTTTAGACAACTTGTTATCGCCAAATTTCTTAGCCATTTGAGCTACTCTATTATGCGAAACATAAGTTGCTAATTCCTGGAAACTAGTATATACAAAGTTTTTGTATGGGTCAGATCCAGTTCCGATATCAAAACCGTCGTTGATTAAATGCTGTGTTGTCATTTCGATTTCACGCATGTTCACACGACCAGACAAATACAAGTATTTATTTAGCAAATCACCGTGACGGTTTTCTTCTCCGGTCCATTGACGGATCCATTTAGACCAACCGTTTCCACCGTTTTCAACCTGATTTATTCCTTCAACATCCATCAACCATGATTCATAAGTTGGTAAAGCCTCTTCAGTGATAGTATCACCTACTAAAGTTACCCAGAAATCATATGGTAATTCTTTGGCAATTTCGCGTAATTCTCTAACCTCCTCAAAGAAATTATCTCCTTCAGAATTAGGTAGAAAATCTGACGGCTGCCAAATCTTTTCTACTGGAATTAAATACTGTTCTACGAAGCTATCCACGTTTTTTTCCAAAAACTGCATAACTTCTAATCTAATGTTTTTTATAGACATTACTTATTTAAGATTGCGATTTCTGTTTCAGTTTTATTTCTGAAAACAAAAATCTATTTATACTCGTTTACTCCTTCAACAACTGCCTTTTCTGTCAACTTCATCAACTCGGCAAAATCATAATCTTTTACAGCCATTGCTTTATGTGCGGTAAAGGTAAGATGATTTCCTAAACCAACCGGGAAAAAGCCATATTTTACCATTTTCCATGAATTGTTGATACTTACCGGAACCACATACGCTGATGGCGCATATTTACAAAGAATTTTCAAACCGCTTTGGGCGAATTCTTTTGGTTTACCAGTTTTACTTCTTGTGCCTTCGGGGAAAATTACTGCAGATCTTGTATTCTTTTCAATATATTCAGACAAGCCTTTGATTACAGGAATCGCTTGTTTAGGATCTTTACGGTCAATTAGTACAGATCCTCCACGGCGTAAATTGAAAGATACACTTGGGATTCCGCTACCTAACTCCTTCTTACTTACAAATTTACAATGAAATCGTCTAAAATACCAAATCATTGCGACGATATCGTACATACTTTGGTGATTTGACACAAAAATCAACGGAACTCCCGTGGGAATTGTCTCTCTATTCTCGATTGTATATCTGGTTCCCACAAGATTGGTGCATCTTAAAAGGAAAAAATTTAAATAATCAACGCTAATTTTATGAGCCTGATAGCCAAAAACATTTAGGCAAATCCATTGTATCGGATGAAAAACAACCAGACACAATCCAAAACATAAATAGTAAATTACGGATATGGGATACGAAATTATCTTTTGCATGCTTTAAAAAATTAATTGCCAAAAGTAATAAATAAATTTTTAGCGGTATAAAAATTATACAAGTATCAGCATATACGGTACTTAAAAGAAAAAATGCTCTAAAAACTACACCAATTTGTACGAATTATATTTACATTAATAATTGGATTTTACAAATTTAAGCGCTGTGGGACTATTATACATTATAAAAAAAGTGCCAATTCATTTCATAAAACCCATCAACCACTTTAAACCGAAAATAAAAAAATTACCTTTGTACCTGAAATTGCAAATTTTTTCTGAATTAAATGAACTTCACTTACCCCAAAAATGAACGCTTAAAGAGCAAAACGACAATTGGATTATTGTTTTCCGAAGGAAAATCAGTTTCAAAATATCCGTTGCGTTTGGTTTACCGTCAGGCGGAAGCTGATTCTGAAGAAAAAATTAAAATGGGCGTTTCGGTTTCTAAGAAATATTTTAAAAGAGCCGTTGACCGTAATTATTTTAAACGCGTTCTTAGAGAAACGTATCGATTGAACAAACATTTGCTTTGGGATAATGTGGAACAGCCTTATTCTCTGATGTTTTTTTATCAAACGAAAGACAAATTATCGTACGAAGAAATCAATACTAAGACAATTCAGTTGTTTGAGAAATTTCTGCAACAAATAAACAAAACGACAGATTCTGAAACCAAAACAGAGATCTAAATCTCAAAAAACAACTTTGTTTGTCAAATTAGAGAAAAAATTATAAAAAAATTGTAGTTTTAACTCTAAATTGGAACTTTATGAGATATATTTTCTGTTTTTTCTGTTTTGTTTTAATTCTTTCTGGTTGTAAAAAATCGTACGATTCCAAAGATACAGTTATGGCCGTTCAAACGGTAAAACTTCCTCCTAAAAACGAGTCAGCTGCTTATGACAAAAGTTTAGATCAGTCGGCTCCGGCAGCTCCATCAATCAAAGAAAAAATTGAACAGAAAATCATAAAAGAAGCGACTTTAAGATTTGAAACCGATGATCTTGAAACTACTTTCAATCGAATTCAAAACGCAGCGACGACCAATAAAGCAAGAATAATAAACGATTCTGAAGGAAAAGATTTTGCAACTGTTTTTAGAAATCTTACAGTAAAAGTTCCAAGTCAGAATTTTGATCGTTTTATAAGTGATATTTCTAAAGGGGTTTCTTATTTTGAAGTTAAAAGTATATCTGCCGAAGATGTTACGGAACAATTTATTGACCTAACTTCCAGATTAAAAACCAAGAAAAAACTAGAAGAACGTTATCTAGAAATCTTAAAGAAGGCAAATAAAGTAAGTGAGATTTTAGAGATTGAAGAACAAATTTCGGCTATTCGCGAAGAGATCGACGCCAAAGAAGGCCAACTGAAATATTTGGAAAGCCGCGTTTCTGAAAGCACTATTACTATTGAGTTTTACAAAACAATTGCCGAAAAAGAAGGCGTTAAAATATCGTATGGCTCCAAACTGTGGACAGCGATTAAATCAGGATTCTTTAGTTTATCTGATTTATTTATTTCATTATT
Source organism: Flavobacterium sp. KH_001 (assembly GCF_057840745.1). Lineage (NCBI taxonomy): Bacteria > Pseudomonadati > Bacteroidota > Flavobacteriia > Flavobacteriales > Flavobacteriaceae > Flavobacterium > Flavobacterium sp. KH_001. The sequence continues at coordinate 1,060,255 of NZ_CM174520.1, forward strand.
AAGCGTTTGGCCGTTTGTTATCTTATTTTGTTTAGTAGCCTATTTTATTAGAAGAAGATTAAAAAGAAAAAAAGCATAAATCATGTATCCTTATCTCAAAAAGAAGTTCGTTATACCAGCGGTTGCCGCAGGATTTTTATTTATTGGAACCAGTTTCAAAGATGATTTCTTTGAGATCGCCAAGCAAATCGAAATCTTCACAACTTTATTTAAAGCTGTCAATACCAATTATGTCGACGAAACGAATCCGGGTGATTTGATGGACAAAGCCATTAAAAGCATGTTAGGAAGTTTAGATCCGTACACAGTTTACTTTAACGAGCAAGATGTTGTCAACTTCAAAATCAACAATACCGGAGAATATACCGGAATTGGTGCTTTGATTTCCCGTAAAAAAGACCGCTTGATTGTTCGCGAGCCTTATAAAAACTATCCAGCTGATAAAGCCGGATTAAAAGCGGGTGATGAAATTATTCAGATTGGTGATGTTTTGATTGCCGATTTTAAAGACGATGCTTCGCAATTATTGAAAGGAACAAAAAATACCAAAATCCAGATCAAGTACCTTCGTCAGGGAAAAACCTTAACAACTGAGTTGGTTTTGAACGAAGTTGATATCAAATCGGTTCCGTTTTACGGAAAAATTGATGATAAAACAGGCTATATTGTTTTGGCACATTTCAGCAGAAAAGCGGCTGCAGAAGTAAAAGAAGCTTTGGAAAAACTGAAAGCTGACGGAGCAACGCAAATTGTCTTGGATTTAAGAGGAAACCCAGGCGGTTTACTAAATGAAGCAATTGATATTTGTAATTTATTTGTTCCGAAAAACGAAGTTATCGTAACAACAAAATCACGAATTGAAAAACACAATAACACTTATAAAACCACCAAAGAACCAGTTGATACACAAATTCCACTAGCGATTTTAGTGAATGGAAGAAGTGCCTCGGCATCGGAAATTGTTTCCGGAGCTTTGCAGGATTTAGATCGCGCTGTTATTTTAGGAAGCCGCAGTTTTGGAAAAGGTTTGGTTCAGCGTTCTGTTGACCTGACTTACGGAACTCAATTAAAAGTTACTATATCACGTTATTATACACCGTCTGGTCGTTGTATTCAGGCTTTAGATTATGCGCATAAAGACAAAAACGGTGTCGTTCAAAAAATCGATGCTAAAAATTTCAATGCGTTTAAAACCAGAAAAGGAAGAACGGTTTATGATGGTGGAGGTGTCTTGCCAGATATTGAATTAGACGAAACTAAAATGAGTCCGATTACGACAGCATTATTGAAGAACGACGGGATCTTTGATTACGCCACAACTTATTATTACAAAAATCCAAATTTAGGAGATAAGATTCCGGTATTGACAGATGCAGATTATGCTAGCTTTAAACAATATTTAAAAGCGAATAAAATCAGTTTTGATACGGAGACCGAAGTGGCTTTGAAAAACACTTTGGCAGCAGCCAAAACGGAAAAAATAGACGAAACCATTGCTCCGGAATATCAGCAATTATTAGCCGCACTTGAAAAAAGTGAAACTACCTTATTGGATAAAAACCAAAAAGAAATTAAAGGTTTAATTCAGGAAGAGCTTATCAAAAGATACCAATATCAGGAAGGTTTATATCAATTTTATATTAAAAACAATTCAGAAATTAAAAAAGCGGTCAACGTTTTAAATAATCAAACCGAGTACAAGACGATTTTAAAAATTTAAAAAAATGAAAATTTGCAGACTCCTGTTTTTCTTTTTCATTTACAATTTATCGGCGCAGCAAAAACCTATTGAAACCATTTATTTTGAGTTTGATAAATATGATCTTACTCCCAAACAAACCGAAGTTGTAACTAAATTTATTAAAAGTATAGATACTACAAAAGTGGAGTCTGTACAGATTTACGGCTACTGCGATGACCGCGGTAACGACGACTATAATTTTAGATTATCAAATAATCGTGCTAATACGATTCAGAACCTCTTGGTTTCTGCCGGCTTTAATCAAAGCAAAATTGTTATTTTAGAAGGAAAAGGACGAGTTGTTGTAAAACCGGACACCGTAGACAATCTTCATGAAACCCGAACAAAAAATCGGCGGGTTGATTTGATTGTTGTAAAACGTAATAGTTTTGGAAAAGGTATTTATACCTCCTTTAAAGACAACTTAAAGGTTGGCGATAAGATCTACTTAGACAACATATTATTTGAAATTGGGAGTTCAAAACTTACTCCTGCTTCAAAAAAAGAACTGGATAAAATCGCCGTAAAACTTCAAACGGACAAAAAAATTCAGTTTGAAATTAGAGGTCACGTTTGCTGCACTCCTGAGATATATAGCGACGGAATTGACAAAGACACCAAAGAAAGACGACTTTCCTGGAATCGTGCCAAAACCGTTTTTAATTATCTTTCTACTAAAAAAGTCTCCAAGAACAGAATGTCTTATCAAGGCTGTGGAAATAAATATCCTTTAGGACGTGGTGATGATTTTGATCGCCGTGTTGAATTTGTGATTAAGAAGATTTAGCATTCCTTGTAAAAACATCTCTAAATTGATATAATAGGCGTTCAATTAATCTTAAATCTTCTGTTATAATATCTGCATTTCCTTGCATTTCTTGCTGAAATGGAATCTGTTTTCTATAAGAAGTTATTAATCCATTTGGAAGCGAAACATCAATTGGTAAATTGCCATCTTTATCGGGAGTTAACGAAATTGTTTTTACCATTCCTTTTATAATACCGAATTCTCGATCAGGAAAATTTGCAAGCTTAATATTAACTGTTTGCCCTGGCTTAATTTTTCCAGAATTTAGTAAAGGAGCCTTCACTTTACAGATATAACCATTTTCCTTACTAGGGACTATAACAAAAATAGTGGAACCAGCCTCGACTGATTGGTTTTTAGACCAGATTTGAATAAAGCTTATTTTTCCACTCACAGAGGATTTCAAAATATAATTTAGCTCCCAATCTTTTATAACTTTCTTTAATTGATAGAAAGCCTGAATTTTATTGTTTTCTAAATTGATGGATTCCTTGGTTTCATTTATATGCGTAGTTTTATTATTTCGGCTTAACTCATTTAATGAAGATTTTAATTGAGAAATCGTACTTAGTAAACCTTTATAGCCTTTTTGAGCTTGTAAATAAAGCAATCTTTGTTTCTCTACCTCTTGAGAAGCATAAATGCCTTTTTGAAATAAAGTTTCATATCTGTCTAATTCATTTTTTTGAAGAATTAATTCATTCTGGTTAATTTCTTTTTGTGATTCCAAAAGGTTTAATCTTTCTTGAAGTTGGGTTGCTTCATAAACTTGCGCTTTTCCCTCAATATAATAAGGCTGAAATTTAGTATTGAGTTGCTCTGCAATATATTCTTTCCTAAAGTTTGCAAATGCACTTTCTACCTCTCCAAATTGTGCTGACTTTAATTTCTCAAATGGAAACTGAATATCATTTGGATTAATAGTATTCAAAATGTCTTTTAGATTTAGTACATCTTGATATTTAGCTGAATTTTCTAAAACAGCTAATACTGTATTTTGTTTAACAAAGCTTTTGTCTTTAACCAAAATAGCTTCAATTCTCCCAGAAGTCTTACTAATTATTTTTTGAGGAGGCGTATTAGTCGTTATTATAATTTGTGAAATTATGATGTCTGGGTATTTTACAAACCAAGATATTGCAAATAAAATTATAATAAATAGTAATAAAATAGTGTTACCCCATTTTTGAATAGCTTTTGGAGGGTCTGATAGAACATCTCTAACTTCTTCACTATATATTTTTAGTCCGTCATTTTGTTCTTCCATCTTAATTCCCTAATTCTAATTGATTTTTTACCAATTCATAATATTTTCCTTTTAATTTGGTCAAATCATTATGATTGCCCTCTTCTACAATTTCTCCATTTTCAAGAACAATTATATTATCTGCATTTTTTACCGTGCTTAATCTATGAGCTACAATTATTGCGGTTTTTCCATATATAAAATTATTCAGGTTTTCCATGATTACTTTTTCATTATTAGCGTCAAGTGCGCTTGTTGCCTCATCAAAAAATAAATAAAGAGGGTCTTTATAAACGGCTCTCGCAATCATAATTCGCTGTTCCTGACCTCCGCTTAAACGTATGCCTGAAGTTCCCAGTTCTGTATTGTATTTATTCGGTAGTTTTTCAATAAAATCTTCAATATTCGCTACAAATGCAGCATTGTTTAGTTTTTCCCTATTAATAATTTCATTTTGTTCAGACTCAGATATATTTCCACCAATTGTATCATTAAACATAAAAGTATCCTGCATGACAGCTCCACAATTTAAACGCCAAAAATCATTGTGAATGTCATTTAAATTAAGGGGGCCAATGTTTATACTTCCTTCTGTAGGATTGTAAAATTTTAATAATAATTTCATTAAAGTGGTCTTGCCACTACCACTGGCACCAACAATCGCTGTAGTTTTACCTTCAGGAATTTTACAATTAATATCTTTTAAAACTACAGGAGAAGATTTTCCACCATATCTATAAGTCAAATCTTTTAAAACAATAGATTTATCAGCAGGCAATTCTTTTGTTTTATGAGCTGATTGAATATCTTCATCTTCTTGTAAATGTACTTGTGCTAGTCGTTCCAAACTTATTTTCGCATCTTGCCAAGACTGAATAAATAAAACAAAGTTTCCTAGAGGCATATTAAGTTGTCCAACGATGAATTGTATTGAAGTCATCATTCCCAAGGTTAAATTACCATCGACCACTGCTTTGGCTGAAAGAAATGTGATTATAATATTTTTAAATTCATTAATAAAATTTGCTCCAATAGTTTGATATTGAGCCAATTTTAATGTGCTTAAGGAGGTTTTAAATAAGCTAATTTGATTAAATTCCCATTTCCAGCGATTTTTTCTTTGTGAATTATTTATTTTAATTTCTTTAACTCCATTAATAATTTGAATTAAGGATGTTTGGTTTTGTGATAGCTGATCGAATCTTTTAAAATCTAATTCAGCCCTTTTCTTCAAAAAGAAAAAAGTCCAGCCAACATACAAAAAAGCTGCAACTAAAAAAACGAGAAAAATGGTAAGATCATAATAAGCCAGAATCGCATCAAATATTACGAAAGTTACCATTGAAAAAATCATATTCAAACTTGAAGAAGATATGAAATTTTGAATACGGGTATGATCTGAAATTCTTTGTAAATGTTCTCCTGAGTTTCGTGTCTCAAAATAATTTACGGGTAATTTGAGCATTTTATATAAAAAATCAGAGATCATTTTTATATTGAACCTGCTGGTTATATGGATTAAAATCCATTCTCTAAAAACACTTACTAAAGTTTGTGAAAGAATGAGGACAAACTGAGAAATAAGTATTAAATAAATAAAAGGAATATCCTGATTATTAACACCAATATCAACTACTGACTGCATTAAAAAAGGCAAAATAAACTGAATAACTGTGGCAACAAACAAACCTATAAATATTTGATAAACCAGCTTTTTATAAGGTTTAAAATATGGATATAGAAATGAAAACCCTTTAGACCTTTCAATGTCATCGTTTTGTTCATTAAATTTTGTATTAGGCTCTAATATTAAAACAAATCCTGTTGCGTCTATTGAGTCTGTCCAAGCAGTTCTGAAATCTTCAACTGAATAGGTAAGCAAACCCTCAGCTGGATCTGCGATCCAAATTTTTGTTTTAGAGGTTTTATATACTACCACAAAATGTTTTTGACGCCAAGGAACAATAAATGGAGTTGGAGCTTCATTTACTAAACTTTCTATAGAAAGACGCATCCCAAGTGTTCTCATTTCTATGGCTTCTGCAGCTTCTGCAATTCCTGCCATTGTTACACCAAGCTTTGTAATACTTGCCTTATCTCTTAAAAATTCTCTTGAAAAAGTTTTACCATGATATTTAGCAATCATCCTTAAACAAGTAGGCCCACAGTCTTTTATGTCCAATTGTTTAAAATGTGGAAAATCTTTTTTTATCATTATTATGTTCTTTTAGCTAATGCTAATAATTATTTTATTTCTTATTAATTATTTAATATTAAAACTTCCATCTTACTTGATATGGGTAAGTTTCATAAATAGTATTATCTTCATTTATTGTATAACCTATTTTCGCATCTTCTTTGGCTTGCATATATAAAGCCTTAACATCTCCTGTTTAGTACCTAATCTAGCCATACATATTGATTTAAAATATTTTGCATCCGAAAAATTAGGATATATTTTTAATGCCTTCTCAAATTCAGCAAAAGCTTCTTTCCATATTTGTTGTTCATATAATGCTATACCATAATAAACAAAGCTGTAGGATGTTCCAAACTTTCCCTATTTTTAAAAATGTCATCAATATATTCTTTGAATAGTTTATCTGCTTTCGCATATTCATTCAATTGCAAATAGCACAACCCAATGTAAAAATTATAGGTGTGATCCATAACATGTTACCAAATTTTTTGATATAATCTTCAAAATCAATTATGGCTTCTTTGTATGTTTTAGCAAAAACACATTTAATAAATGCCCTATAAGGTTGCCATTCTTGTGGAGCGTATATCACAGCCTTATTAATGTACTCATTCCAACTTCGTATTTTCTTGCCTTAAAATACGGCATTGATTTTTTTGCCATAAATTAGCAATAGTACTATCTATTTGAAGTCCTTTATCAAGACAATTTTACCATTCAGTCATTTCATAATTATAATTATGCTTCTCTGCACAGTTAGTAACAAATTCCTTTACTATACTCTCTTGTTGATTTGTTTTATCAATTACTTCAGTAGCTTGGCTGTAAGATTTTAGAAACATCAACAAGAATACAACTGAAATTCTTTTTACGGTATTTATCTTCGATTTAATAATCATATCGTGATCGATTTATTTAATTCAGTAAATTTTGAATATGTGAAATTATATGGTTGATTTATATACTTAAACCCTTTTGTTATTGGTTCCCATATGCCAAAAATTTTAAAATATTTATCTTGAATATTTCTATATATTTCAATACCACTTGGAGTCAAAACATTTTCAATACATTCAAAATAATTTATTATTTTATTACAATTCTGAATATCTTTTTTACATTTATTAATATAAAAACCAATTCTGGCAATAGCTTCATTTTTTTGTTCTACGCTAAACGAATTATTTTTTAAACAAGCATCCAAACATGTAAAAATTGTATAATAGGTATAGAACGCATGAATTAATACATAAATGGTTCTACTATCTTCATTTAATAATATCTTACCAATACTTTGTTCTTCGTTAATCTTAAAAAAATCTTTTCTGTTAAAAAACAAAGCACTTAAAATTATATGACCTGTCTGATGTGCAATATCATCTACAAAAAAAACTTCATCATAATCATCTTGATAAGCATTAAAAAATGCGATTCCGTGAGCAGAAATCGCAGCGAAGGAATTAGTAAGTTTAGGATCCGATTTAAAAATTACACATTTTTTACAGTTTGATTCGATTAATTGAAATTGTTCAGGAGCATTTTCTCTAATTAATTTAAAAGCCTTACTTAAAAAGGATATATTTTTTTCATATGCTCCATTAATTTCAATTTCATTAGATACAATTTCTTCATTATCATAATTTATATAAATATGTTGTAGAAATTTAATCTCATATTTTAAAATTTCTATCTCAGTATTTTCAATAAGACATATTTTCTCAAAAATCTCACTTTGGTCTTTTTTGTAATATCCTTTTTTTGCTATATAAGCAATCCCATCATTATTAAAAGAATAATTTATAAATATTTTTTGAGGTGATAAAAAATAACCTTGCATAATTTCTTCTAAAGAAGAATTTGCTTGCCTTGATTTTGGCAAATTAAAATAAGCAAAAAACAACGGTTCTAAAAAAACATTCTCATCATCAAAATCAATCTTTTCTAAAAGTAAAGGATCTTCCTTGTAGATAAGCATTTTAATGGTGTTTATAATTTCGGTGTTTATAATACTAAATCTCATCATTTGTATATAAAATTATGTATGAAAAGTGCTAATTAAAACTCAATTTAATAGAGACTGCTTATATAGCAGTCTCTAAATTCTAAATGATAATTTTAGTAACTAAATCCGACCCAATGCCAGAATCTATCAGCCCATTCATTAGCGTATCCACAAGAACCTTCATGGCATTGAGCCATTCCTCCCGAAATACTAGTTAATAATTCTTCTGAAACAGCTAATTCTGCTTTTTCCTTTAATTCGTCTAAACTTAATTTCATAATTAAAATTTTTTATGGTTATACATTGATTTATTTCCTCTAATCATAATTTAGTAAGAACCACTATGTCGACCTAGTATCTACATAAACTACTTAGGAATCTATTTGCCAAAACTATTAACTTATCAAAATATTCCTTATGCGTTTTTATGCGAATTTACATATATATTAAATAATAATAAGTTATAATATCTTACAAAATATTGTTTTATAAATATAAATTTTTTAATATTGTAAGGAAAAAATGTTAATTATGAGCAAAACAAAACTTATACAAACAAGGCTTTCGAAAGGATTTTCACAGGAGGAATTGGCAGATGTAATTGGAATGACACAATCCAATTATAGCAGAAGAGAAAGTAGTCGAAAAAACATTTCCGACATCGAATGGAATAGAATTGCAAAAGCATTAGGAGTAGAAATTGATGCTATTTATGAACCTGACGAAGTAAGCCAAATACTAAATAACACAACAAACATGTATCACTTTGATATTCCGGATTTTATCATGGAACATATGGAATTATTAAAAAAAGAAAATAAAAATCTTAGAGAGAAATTAAGAAAACTGAAGTAACTAAAATTTTTATCGATAATAAAAACAAGTACTATATTTTAATGAGTTTATATAAAAAATTATTCAAGCAAACAGCAATTTATGGATTGGCTACAGTCCTTCCTAAAATGTTCAGTTTCATGTTAGTTCCGTTATACACTGATCTCCTTCCTAAGTCTTCTTATGGGGAAGTAACGGAAATTTTTGCCTATATGATTTTTTTTAATATTATTCTATCTTATGGTATGGAGACTGTTTTTTTTAGATTTTATAATACTGAAACAGATAAAAATAATGTTATTGAAACAAGCATGGTTTCAATTTTTTGGACTACTATATGCTTTTTATTTTCAGCTTTATTATTTCGAAATACAATTTCTCAAATATTTGATATTGATGTAGAATATATTACCTATGCCATTTGGATTTTAACTTTTGATACGTTATCAATAATTCCATTTTCGAAACTTAGGGCTAATCAAAAAGCAAAAATTTATTCTATAATTAAAATAGGAAGTGTTATTATGAATCTAATTTTTAATGTTTTTTTTCTAAAATATCTTCCAAAAATTTCTAGTTCACATTCTAATGGAATTTTAAGCAATTTTTATTTTGATAATTTTCAAATAGGTTACATTCTCTTATCAAATATAATATCTAGTATCATTACATTTCTAATACTTATACCGAATTATTTTAATCTTAATTGGAATTTTGATTTTAATTTATGGAAAAAAATGATGCGTTATGGATTTCCAATATTAATTGCTGGAATAGCTTTTGCGATAAATGATCAATTTGATAAAATACTATTGGCAAAATTATTACCTATAAATATTGCGGAATCTCAAGTAGGTATTTATGCAGCTTGTTATAAATTGGGACTATTTATGGTTTTATACAGAACAGCCTATACTCTTGGAATCGAGCCTTTCTTTTTTAGCTATGCATCTAATGAAAATGCACCTCAAACATATGCATTAATAACTAAATATTTTGTCATTTTTGGTTCTTTCATATTATTATTTGTAATAGTATTTATAGATATTTTAAAAACTATAATGATACAAAACTCCTCTTATTGGGAAGCCATGGGAGTGGTTCCATTAATAATTTTAGCAAACTTCTTTCTTGGTATTTATACTAATCTCTCCGTTTGGTATAAACTCATTAATAAAACACATATCGGAGCTTACATATCAATAATTGGAGCTATATTAACATTAATTATAAATTTTGCACTAATTCCAACTATGAGTTATTATGGATCTGCAATCGCTACCTTAGTTGCGTATGGAAGCATGATGTACATCTCATATTATTTGGGAAACAAATATTATCCTATACCATACGATAAGAAAAAAATATTATCTTATTTAAGCATATCTATAGTGTTTTCTATAATTTCGTTCTATTGTTTTAGAGAAAACTATTATTTAGGCACTTCATTACTTATAATATATTTATACATAATATATAAAAATGAAAAAAACTTAATATTTTTAATTTTAAAGTCTAGAAAAAACTAGAATTATTATAAAAATCTAATTATTCCTTAACCATTTCAATATGCGGAATATCATCTTCCAGATACATTTCGCTTGATTGAACAAATCCATGGCTTTCGTAGAATTTCTTCAAATATAATTGAGCTCCAATAGTGATTTTATCTTTTCCGAAATTTGCTTTTATTCCAGCGATAGCTTCACGCATTAAATCGTGACCCCATTTTTTATCGCGGTAATTGGCATCCACAACAACTCTTCCGATGGAAGCATTATCAAAACTAATTCCGGCATCGAATAAACGTGAATACGCTACAACTTTCCCATCGTATTCGCCAATTAAGTGTAATGCTTTCTTGTCTTTGCCGTCGATATCCAAATAAACACAATTTTGCTCCACTACAAAGATCTCGCTTCTAACTTTAAGCAAATCATATAACTCATGAACAGTTAGTGCCTCAAACGGCTTTATTTTCCATTTTAATTCCATTGCAAACAATTTTAATTTGTAAGAGCAAAATTAAATTTAAAATTCAAAACTACTGCCATGTAAAAAAGAAATCCCGATTACAAAATGCAATCGGGATTTATATCGTTAATCTCTAATTGTAATTAGGGCTTTTTATTTCCTTGTCATTGTAATTTCCATACTCTTGTATTCCGTACCATTTTTAGTATCATACATTTCCATCTTACGGGTATTGGCGTCAACAAAAGTATATACTTCTCGATAAGGTGTTTTTTTACCATTCAATGGGCTAACCATTTCACCTTTTAATTCTACCTTCTTGGTTGCCTCATCGTATTTCCCTGTCGCAACCATCATTCCGGTACCCATATTATCGATAAAAGTGGTGGTAAATTCTTTACTTGCATTGTTATACGCCAACGTAGCTTTTCCTTCAAATGGTTCTCCCATCATAGTTCCCTTATAATCGGTTTCCTGATAGCGTCCGCCATAGATCATTTTAACATTTGCTGTAGATGTAGCGTTACTAGGTTTGCCATTTGGTTCTTCCCAAAAAGTCATATCACATTTCCAGGTTCCGGTTTCGTCTGCCATCATTTTATGGGCTTTTCCGGGTGTAGCATATTCCATCCACAATTTCATTTGCGTTGCAGAATCTAAAGGCTGCTCGGCAATTGGCTCTTCAGTTTTAACGCTATCCGTCACTGTAACGGCTTCCGTTTCTGGTTTCACTTCTTTTTTACAAGAAACAAAACACAGCACCAACATTGATAATCCTACATAAAAACTTTTCATAATTAACTGATTTAATGTTTGTTAAAACAAAAGTATGAAATTATTGCAGACTATCTTTTATCAATTTTGACAGATTTTATAATAGCTTCTAACTCCAGCATTAGATCTCTTTCCTGATTGGATGGGGAATAACAAAAACCTTCAATGACTAAAATTCGATTATAAGCTTCATCGACAATTGCGTAATTGATAAAGGGTCCGGTCATGAAATCGTTCCTCAGTTCCCAGGTTCCTTTGGTTTCAAATGTTTTTTTTCCGTCTAAAGTAATAGTCGAAAAATACGGCGCATAAGCTTCACCGGTAATCATTTGTGTATTGGGTTCACGACCTTTGATATAGCGTCCGACTGAATCACGCATTTTAACAATGTTCCCAACAATGTCTGAACTTTTAGTCAGTTGTTTAATGGGAACCTGATAAATAAGAAGACTTGTATTACCGCTAATAATCTCTTTTTTCAGCCAAATAAAATTCTTTTTATGCAGCATATATTCATATCCAACCGGTATTTGAACCCCGATATGAAATTTGTTTTTAAGTACGGCAGGATTTAATAAAGATTCACTATTGTCCTGCTGAATTTTTTCGATTTCGGCGTCGCGAATCATTTTGATAATTTGCGATCCGTTCATTTCGAGACTACAAATAATATCCTCCACCGATTTTCCGTAGATACGAAAGGTGTTATGAGGTAGTGCTTTGCTGCGGATAATCTCGAACTTATCTGTAGCTGCTTTTTTCACTACAATAATACTTCGGCTATCGGTAACAAAACCTTCGAGTAATCTGGCGGGATATTGATTGATTGTAAAAAGAGGTTCTTCCTGAGTAAGACCCCAAACTGGCGAGGCAAATTTATTTCGAATGCTATCGCCCACTTCTCCGTACCATAACTGATCATCTATAATCACAGAAATGGTATTGGTTTTACCCGAAACAGGTTCAGGTTGCTTTTCGGTTTTTAAACACGAAAACAACAGAAACGGGATTAGTACCAATAAAAAATGGGTTTTATTCATTTTATTAATTTATGAAATAAAACCCAAATTTAAATGATTTTTTTTTATCCGTTTATTTTGAGCTTCATTCCCGGTTTTAAATCTTCATTTTTAATACCATTCCATTTTTTAATATCTGAAATTGTAACTCCAGGATATTTTTTTGAAATACTATATAAAGAATCTCCTTTTTTCACGTAATAATCTTCACCCATGCTTTTTGCAGAAGCAGTCTTCTTTTTGAAAGAATCAACTGAAGCATTTGAAGCAATGGCAGTATTAACTGTAGCAGTTTCTTCGATCGCCGGAATCTCTTTAGAAATCACTAAAGTTTTCCCTAAACCAATATTATTTGATGTTAGATTATTAAGCTCTTTTAGGTCAGCAATAGTCGTACCGAATTTTTTAGCAATGCTTCCTAAATTGTCTCCGGCTACTACAACATATTCTTTTGCCTCCTGACCAACAGTTTTCTCTTTATCATCAACTGCAGCAATAGCTTCTTCTGCTTTTTTCTCTATTGCAACGTTTGTTTTAGCTTCTTTTGAAACTTTAAGCGGATCAATATTAGATCTGATTTTTAACGTTCTTCCAAGTGCAACTGAATTAGATCTAAGATGATTCCATTTTTTTATATCACTAATACTTACATCATACTTCTCAGCAATAGCACCTAAATTATCTCCCTTTTGAATTTTATACAACTGAACATCTGTATCAATTGTTTTATTCAATTGTACTTTTGCCTTTGGCGTTACTTTTAAAGCCAAACGACTTGACATTGTTTTATTTTCAGCCTCGTGTCTCACGTAAGCATAAATTTTGTCTTCGTTGCTAACAAAAGTTGCGATTTTATCTTTTGGCAACCGAATAAAATGATTTTCTCCCTGATAAAAAGGAACAACATTTAATTTATAAGAAGGATTTAAAAGCTGAATTTGAGATTGTGGCATGTCTAACAAATCGGCAATTTGTTTGAATGACATTTCGCTTTTAACATTAACTGTGTCCGTTTCGAAGTTTTTAACGACAGCTCTTTCAGGATTGATTCCGTGTTCTTTGTGGTATTCAAAAAGATACATTGTTGCATAAAATGCCGGTACATAACCCTGAGTTTCTTTTGGAAGATTACTACGAATATCCCAATATTTTGTTTGACCTCCAGAGCGACGAATCGCTTTGGTTACATTTCCGGGACCTGAATTATAAGAAGCCAAAACAAGCTCCCAATCACCAAAAATAGTATACATTTTAGAAAAATAGTCTGAAGCTGCAGCAGTAGATTTTAATGGATCACTGCGTTCATCGATATAAGAATCGATTTTAAGTGCGTATTGTTTTCCGGTTCCGTACATAAATTGCCAGAGACCTGTGGCGCCCATTCTAGAAACTGCTTTAGGATTTAAAGCAGATTCTACAATAGCTAAATATTTAATTTCTAAAGGAATATTTTGTTTGGCAAAAGTTTCTTCAAAAATTGGGAAATAATATTCTGATAAAGCCATTAATCGGGAAATCGATTTTTTTCGGTTCTTAAGAAATGATTTTATTATGTTTTCTAATCCCTGATTGTATTCAATATTAAAAGGAGATTTCTCATTCATTGCCTGCAAACGCTGTTTTAAAAGCTCGGTTGGCAATTCGGCATTAACATCCTGATCTGTATTTACGGTCTGAATATCTGTTGAAAAATCATTGTAGATATCTAGACTTAAACATTCCTTCATCCAGAGACTGTCTACTTTTGTAGCCACCTCGTCCTTCTTAAAAGAACTCTTTACAGAATCTAAGTACGACAGCTTTACTTCTGGCTTAATATCCAGCGAAGTTGTTGCAGTTTCCTGCGCAAACATCGTTATTGAAAAAAGAGCTGTAACCGCTAAGGAGATTTTCTTTACAATCATATAACATTTTTTTAAAATCCTATAATTCAAACAATTATAGTAATCGTATTTTTGCAAACTTAAATAGATTACCAATGAAAAATATGCAAAAAAATGTTAATTGTGATTTTTTAGTCTAAAATCGCAGCGATTCCAGGTAAAATTTTTCCTTCTAACATTTCAAGCATAGCTCCACCACCAGTAGAAACGTAGCTCATTTTGTCTTCAAAACCGAACTGTTTTACAGCAGCAACTGAGTCACCACCACCTACTAATGAAAAAGCACCATTTTGCGTAGATTCCGCAATATAATCGCCTAAAGCGATAGTTCCTTTTGAAAATGTTTCCATTTCAAAAACACCCAGAGGACCGTTCCATAAAATAGTTTTAGATTCTAAAATTACTTTTTTGAAATTTTCCAATGATTTAGGACCTGCATCAAGACCTTGCCATCCATCAGGAATTTCTTTTACATCTACCACTTGTGTATTTGCTGTATTTGAGAAATCATCTGCAGCAATAACGTCAACCGGAATATGAATCTGAACTCCTTTTTCTTTAGCTAATCTTAAAATTTCAAGTGCTAATTCTTGTTTATCATCTTCACAAATAGAATCACCAATTTTACCACCAAGAGCTTTAACGAAAGTAAAAGTCATACCTCCACCTATAATCATGTGATCTACTTTATCTAAGATATTTTCGATAACCGTGATTTTTGAAGAAACTTTAGAACCTCCAAGAACAGCAGTAACTGGTTTCTCGCTATTTTTAAGAACTTTATTTAAACTCTCAATTTCTTTTGCCAATAATGTCCCGAAACATTTTTCAGTTGGGAAAAATTGTGCAATAATTGTTGTTGAAGCATGTGCTCTGTGAGCTGTTCCAAAAGCATCATTTACATAAATATCTCCAAGAGACGCTAATTCTTTTGCGAAAGCGACATCTCCAGCTTCTTCTTCGGCATGAAAACGTAAATTTTCAAGCAATAAAACTTCACCTGGCTTTAATGCTGCTGCAGCAGTTTGAGCTGGTTCACCAACACAATCAGCAGCAAATTTAACTTCAACACCTAAAATTTCAGAAGCTGTTTTTAAAATATGCTTTAATGAATATTTCTCTTCAGCACCTTTTGGTCTTCCTAAATGCGACATTAAAATAACACTTCCGCCCTGAGCTAAGATCGCGTCAATTGTTGGTTTTGCAGCTTCGATACGAGTTGCATCTGTTACATTAAAATTCTCATCCAATGGCACATTGAAGTCAACACGGATGATCGCTTTTTTATTTTTAAAATCGAAATCGTTTAAAGTTTTCATTTGATAATTTTTTAATTTTTTGAAAGAATAACAAATATAGAACTTTTAGAGTAGTATTAAATTTGAAATATGTAAAAATAACCTATCAATAACAACGAAAACGATGTAATTTATGAAAAAAAACAAATTAATAATTAAAAAAGAGAAAAATGGTTGCTTATACCATTATGAAGTTAAACATACTGCAGTAAAAATCTTCTTTATTTTCTTCAAAATAAAATGAAATCCAAACTGCAGTAATTTAACTGCAAATTATTAGTCGTGAACAGGACCTTGCGTACAAGGACAGTTACTAATAGACTGTAAGAAATCGAATCCGATAGTAATCATGTGTGTACCGCTATTATAAGCAGCAATATCATTAAACATTACCTGATAAGAATATGCAAAGTAAAATTTAGATTTCATGAAACCAGCCATTGGGCTTACAGATAATGGTTTTGGAAACTGATCGTTTAACATACGATAGGAAACTCCTATCCAGTAATAATCTTCGTAACGATTATAGCGTCTGTACTTAAAGTTTATATCCGTTGATGAACGTTTATCACTAGCAAAATACTGGTAGAAAACTGACGGTTCGTATTCGATACGACTGTTTTCTCCATCTTTAAAAATCATTCCGGTATAAACCTGATAATTTGAAAGCAAGTTAGGTTCTACACCACGGTATTTATCTGTGTTTTTCTTTAAAACGTTATTCGCATTAAAACTAACATAGAAATTCCTGTTACGGTACAAGGCACTAATATCAAAGTTATTATTAGCATTGTAGCGATTATCAGCAACAGCAGGATCTATATTTCCACCAACACCGGTCTGCGAATCGTTTCTAAATTCATCCGTATCAATTCTGAAACTGTTGAAGTTATACGAAAGACCAAAAGATAAATATTGCTTTGTATAATAATTAAGAATTAAGTGATGCGCAAACGAAACCTTAGCACCTGTTTGTCTTGTATAACCGTTCTTATCGTTATAAACTGAGATTCCAACCCCAGAACGGTCTAAAATTCTAAAATCAGCATAAAGCGATTGATTTTCCGGTGCATCCTTGATTCCAACCCACTGGGTCAGTCCATTGGCTCTAATTCTAAGATTATCACCAATACCCGCGTATGCAGGGGAAATTATGAAAGGGTTATCAGCCAAATACTGAGTAAACACTGGTAGGTTTAACTCTTGGCTGTAACCTGATGTTACAGCCATGAGTACTAAGGATAAAATTAATTTTTTCATTGTAATAATTTTTTTAGACAACATCATAAGGGGCTATTATTTTGTTATCTGTATAAAGTGAAATGTCCAACAAACTCTCTTGCATCTTTCTCGTCATTTAGTTTAAGAACATACCAGTAATCACCAGATGGCAATTCTTCACCGTTGTATTTTCCATCCCATTTTTGACCTACTCTGTAAGTAGCAACAGCTCTACCGTATCTGTCAAAGATTTTAAATGTCAGGTCTTTGTATGCTAATGCACCACAATCCGGACCAATTTCAGGATTAGCTCCACCAGGGGTGAAATAATTTGGCATACAAATGTTAACATATTCTCCTGGTACATCTAAATAGACTTGACATCCATTTTTATCTCTAACAATTACTTTATAAACATCTGTTTTATAGATCTGATAACTATTAGAAGATGTAAATGCTTCACCGTTGAAACTGTATTCGTAAGGTTTCACACCACCAGAAGCTTTCACAACAATTGTGTTGATCTCTTTGCTTTCAAGAGTAGCATCAACTGCTACTAAAGGCTCCACTGCAATGATATTAATTGTGTTAGAAGGTTTTGTACAACCTGCATATGTCACCTCTACTGAGTAATTACCAGAAGGAAGGTTTCTGAATACAGGGTTTCCTGTTTGAGTAATTCCGGTTGACACACCATCTAAAAACAATGTATAAACAACCTGAGGATAATTTGCCTCGTCGATATTACCTTCAAGAGATACTGTAATTGAATTTACCGGAAGATCATTCTCACAAGTATAATTCTCTACTATCGTTGGAATCACTTTAACTGGTTCCGGTAGATTAATATACACTTCCTGCGTACAATCGTTGGCATCTTTCACTGTTACTACGTATTCAACACCTCCTGAAAGACCTAAGAAACTAAATGTATTAGCATCAATATCCGGAGCTCTGAAATCTATAGTAACTCCGTTACCAACTATACTTGCAGTATAAGGACCTTTACCTCCTTCTACTTCAACATAAGCCGCTCCATCTTTGTCTCCAAAACATAATTCCGGAACTTGTGATGCTGTAATTTCCTGAGCTACCAAAGGAATAGCATCATTAATTACTACAGGATAATCTTCATAACATAAACCTTTTTGAACTCTTACTGTGTATGGTCCTGGTTTCAAGTTCTCGAAAAGAGGCACATCAAAGAATTGCTCAATTTCAGGCGTTATGGCATAAGTATATTCACCATCACCACCACCGCTGGCAACGATTGTTATTCTTCCGTTATTAAATCCAGCACATGTAACATCAAATGGTGTAACCACTGCAGTTAGATTCAATTCTGGCTCTGTAATTTCAATTAACTCAGAAATCTTCTCACAATCTCCACTAGTTACTTCAACATAGTACTTACCAACCGGAAGATTAGAGAAAGTTCCAGGTGTCAACTGCGTTGGAGTTGGAGTAAATGGTAGTTTAGCTTCATTTAGCAATACATACACATAGTTTCCAAATCCGCCTTTTGCAGCAGCATAGATTGAACCAGTTGCTCCTCCTTTACAAGGAACGTCGTTAGACTCTAATTTCTCAAATTCTAAAGCAGGAACCACAAACATAGGAACTTTACCAGAAAGTACACTTGCACAATTGTTTGAATCCTTAACGTAATATTGATAATCACGGTCTACTGTTGTTTGTGGTAATTGAATATCAACATAACTAGCAAATGATACTGGGTTATATGTAATTCCGTCAACACTATAGAAGTAAGGACCAGTTCCACCTGAAGCTTCTAATCTAAGTACAGGTAAAATTTGACAAGTCTCGCTTCTCTCTATTGCTAATAACACTTTAACTACATCTGGCTGACCAATTGTAATTTTGTTAGAATCACCTGAACAAGTCCAGTCATCTGAAACTGTTACATAGTATGTTCCAGCAGCTAAATCTGTAAATACTTTATCAAGCTGTGCATCTCTTGTAATAACAGTACCATCTGCTAAAACTCCATGCAATGTATACTTATAATTCGCTGAACCTCCAGCAACAGTAGTTACTGTTATCGTCGCATCCTGATTGTTATAACAAGTAAGAAGCGTTTTATCAGCAACAATCGTCGCAGTTATTGGTGTTGGGTTATTCAAGATTACTGTGTCGAAATCTTCACATCCACTAACATCCTTAACCCAAACTTTATAAGTTCCAGCTATTAAATTCTTGAAATTATTTGCTGCACCATATGGAACAGAAACCGGACCTTCTAATTTATATTCATAGTCACCGATCCATCCTCCAGTTGCTAATGCTGTAATTTCACCATTGTTGTTTGCCACACAAGTAATTTCTTGTTTAGCGCCTTTAACATCTAATTCAGTTGAAGGTCCTTCAATTGTGAACTCAGTTGTAACTTCACAATATGGTACGCCAACTAAATTCATAACTACAGCATATTTACCAGCTGTAAGATTCGCAAGTTTTAATTCAACAGATGTTGAACGGCCACTACGTACGTTACCTAATTGATCTGTAATTACGTAATCAAATATACCCGCGTTGTCTGCTGGTATAATTTGATCTACCAATGTTAATGTAATACTTCCGTTTGCAGCATTAAAACAAGTTATGTTTTTCACATCTGAAGCTACTATATCAAAAGTATTTGGATTATTAACAGTATGGAATCTTTCAACACTACATCCTGTTACAGTATTTGTTACAATAATTTTATAACTACCGATTTGTAATCCTGCAAATAATCCTGTTGGACTAGATGTAAGCGGATAAACAGTTGGACTAACTCCTTCAATTGTGTATGTTAAGGCTGGCAATGTTCCGCTTGTAGCGATTGCCGTAACCTGAACTGATTCACCATTTCTACAGTTAATAAGTGTAACATCAAGATCAAGATCCGCAATACCTACGTATGGATTAATTATAGCAGCAACAGATGAACCTTGACAATTGTTAGTGTCAAATACATTTACCACATAACTTCCACCTAAATTATCAACTTCAGTATAAGTATTTCTATCATCTTTTTGAACTGTTTTACCATCTCTTACAAATTCATAGATAATATAATTGTTAGAACCGCCTGTTACAGAGCCAGGAGCTACAGTAATAGTTGCACTTAATGGTGTATTAGTTCCAACATTACAAAGATATTGAGTAACAGTTGGTGCACCAACTGCAATAGGGTTTGGCTGCGCTACTACAGCAGTTGCAGTGTTAGAACATCCTTTTCCTGAAGTTACCGTTACAGTATAAGTACCGAAAGGTAAATCATTGAAAATTGGCGATTCCTGAGCTACTCTGTTTACAGGTCCAGCAAGACTGTACATGTAAGTCGGATTATCATTTGTACCTGTTAAAATCACAGCAATACTTCCGTCTGTTCCTCCATTACAAGATACAGGTGAAGGTGTTGCCACAATTCCTGTTACAGGTCTTGGATCTTCAATTATAACCGTAACTTCTTTTTCACAAGATGGTGTTGTTCCAGTATCTCTTACCTTAAAGATATAAGTACCAGGAGCTAAACCACTAAATATTGGAGACACACTAGTTGTTGTCCAGTTATCTCTCGTATAAACATAACTTACAGGAGCAACTGTTCCGCCGCCAGCAGTTAAGGTAACTGTTCCATCAGCAGCTGTACACGTTGGTGTTTTAGTAACCTCTGCAAGTAATGTTAATGGCTCTAAGATTGTAACAGGAGCAGTTGCTTTAACTTCACACTTGTTTTTATCTCTCACCGTTACTGTGTAATCTCCAGGAGAAGAAACTATAAAGAAATTATCGTCCTGGAATTCTACTCCATCTAAACTATATTGTAACGGAGCAACACCCGTTGCAGCAACGTCTATTCTGTATCCGGCTGTACTATAACATTGACTAGCAACGCTAACATTTGTAATTGCTGGCATTGGGTCTAATGAAATATTTACCGTAACATGTTGGAAACATCCGTTTGCATCTTTTACATAAACATCCCAAGCATCAAAAGCCGGAGCTATTTTCGTCGTCGGAATTGTTTTAGTATTCTCGTCCTGATAATCTCCAGCTGTTGGAGTCGTTCCGGCAGGAACAAAAGCATAAGTATAATCAGGAGTTCCGCCAATAATAGTTGTT
This sequence comes from Flavobacterium sp. KH_001, assembly GCF_057840745.1. Classification (NCBI taxonomy): domain Bacteria; kingdom Pseudomonadati; phylum Bacteroidota; class Flavobacteriia; order Flavobacteriales; family Flavobacteriaceae; genus Flavobacterium; species Flavobacterium sp. KH_001. The sequence goes on from NZ_CM174520.1 coordinate 1,081,386, forward strand.
TCATCAATTGTCAATACCGCACCTGCAGTTTTACAGTTTTGGTTTACGTTAGCAATTACCAAAGCAGATAAATCTAATACCGGAGGCTGTGTAATAATAACATTACCTGAAACTATTGTACAGAATGGGTAAGCTGTTTCAGTAATACTCACTGTATAAGCTTTTCCTTCAACCAAATCAAAAGGAATTATAAACGGATTAACCGTGCTAGAATTTCCTGTTCCGGAAGCACCAGGTATGGCAACACCACCATTTAAAATTTGGTAAGTATATGGACCTTTGTAATCTGTAATATTGATCGCGATTTTTCCTTCATTGCTTCCAAAACATTTTACCATTGAAGAAGCAGTAGCCACAACTTCTGCTATATTGAACAATGGCACTTTGTATGCATCAGAAATAATGAAACATCCTGTTGTTTTATCCGTTATTTTAAACTGATAAAGATGTCCAGGTACTGTAGCTGTATAATCGAACGTATTTGTTCCGGCAGCCACAGGAGTTACAGTTGTACTATAGGCAGCGCCATCAACTGAAACCTGATATTCAAAATTATAAGGAACCGATCCTCCTGCAATAGTTACTCTGATAACTTCACCAGCATTATTACAAGCTGCTTTAGTTACTAAAGCTGTTTTTGCAGAAATTAATCTTGGGAAAGGGCTAATTGGTACTATAACATCATCAATACATCCGTTAGCATCCTTAACATAATAGGTTAAGTTTTGCGCAGATCCGTTATCAATCACATTAAATTTATTTGTTGTTTCCCAAACTGTTCCATTTTCACTATAAGTGTAATCACCCACTGCACCTGTACCTGCACCTCCAGCACCAGTAACGGTAACTACAGTTACATTTAAAGTATTTGCCGGACTTGAACATGTAAATGGACTTGCAGAAGCACTAGCCACTACTAACGATGGGCTATCAATAACCACCGTAGTTGGAGCACCACAATTTCTTCCTGATGTAACATTTACTGCATAAGTACCCGCAGATAAATTACTAAATAATGGAGTGTCCTGAGTTATTAGAGCACCGCCCGCAGGTATAGTACGCTGAATCGAGTACGTATATTTAGGGTTATCATTTGATGGTGCTAACGTGAATAAGATCGAACCATTGTTTACGTTTCCTTGTGAAGGAGAACAATATGGAGATGTCGGATCTGCAGTATATACAACCGGAGTTGGAGCTGTCATTATAACAGCAGGTACTGGATAAGAACATCCTTTTGAATCATATACTACGAATGTATAAGTTCCAGGAGTTGCAGCATTAACACTGTAATCTACAAAAGTAGCGCTCGGTGCAAATGGAATTTTAGCAGAAACCGGACCAGCACCAATCTGAACGGTATAGCTGTAATCTGGGTAACCTCCAAGTGCACTTACTCTAATTGTTCCGTTAAGAATACCTGTACAATAAATGTCTTTTGTGTTTTCTGCTGAAGCAAAAAGACGTCCATTAATTGTAGTACTTACTGCAGTCGAAACACAACCGAAATTATCTCTCACCATAACTGAATAGGCGCCTGGAGTTAAATTAGGGAATGTATTTGTTGATTGCCATGATTGACCATTATTGATCGAATATTCGAACGTTACCGGATATGGAACTGCTTTTGTTGCAGTTACAACCAATGTCGTAGAATTTGTATTATAATAACAATAGTCAGATATCGCTGCAATTGTTGCCACAGGTAGAGGCGCAGTTACTAAAGTAAATGCAGCTGCTACCGCTACCGTACAATTATTAGAATCTTTTACTGAAACAGTATATGGTCCTGTTTGTGTAAGATTTACGAAAATACCATCATTATTAGTCAAAGTAGTTCCATTTGGCTGTATTAATGTATAAGTATAATCACCCCATCCACCGGTTGCCGTTAACGTTACAGCACCAGAAGTTGTACAACCTAATGGTGTAACAACAGGTGTTGCTAAAATTAACGCTGAAGCTGGCGATGCAATATTAAATGTTATTACAGGCGTAAAGCAATTTGTTACATTATCAAATATTTGAATTGTATGAGCTCCTTTTGCTAATCCAGTTAAATTAATCGTTGAACTAGTAAACGGGCCTGCAAAAGCTACTCCATCAAGCACATAACGATATGTACCTGCGAAACCAGAAACAAGGAAACTTGCTTTTCCATCTGTTGCTGTTGAACATGTAATACCTGTAGTATACTGCTCTACTGCTTTAATATTGATAACATTAGCAATTCTAAATGGTTTTTGAACCGTACATTTATTAGCATCTGTTACCTGGAATACATAATCAACATCTGGCAATAAGCCTGTAAATGTTGCATTAATTCCCTGATCTGAGAATGCTGGAGAAATCATCTGATACGTTTTCGTACCAATACCACCTATTACATTTGAAATAGTAGCACTTGTATTTAATGTTGTACAAGTGATCACCGCTCCTTGCGTAATTGTGAAATTTGTAGGAGGTACTAGTTTCAAGATAGTAACCGTACTACTAACTGAACAGCCATTAGCATCCTGAATGGTATATGCAATAGTCTGGTCATTTTTAGTATCATCAACAGTATAGGTAGTTTTCTTTGTAAAAGCACTTCCTTTAAAGCTATATAAATAGTCTTTTGTACCGCCAGTCGCTCCTAAAACAACCGTTGCAGATTGTGCCACATTTCCAGTACCACATTGAAGCGGCGTTATAACTGGTGCAACCAAAGCCAATGCTGAAGGCTGTAATAAAGTTCCTGAACCAGATGCTTCGCAACCTAAGGCATCTTTAACTATATAGGTATAAGGACCTGCAGCTACAGGATATATAGTTGTTGAAGTAAATGCCGAGGTATTAAACTTATAAGTATAAGGTCCCTGACCACCACTTGCAACTAACTCTACAGAACCTGTTCCACCAAAACATTTTGGCTGAACATCCAGAGATGAAACTATGATTGGTTTAATTGGGTCAACAGTAACTTCAGTAGTTTCAATTTGACAACCATTCGCATCTGTTATTCTGAATTTATATACATCTGCATTCGCAGCAGCAACTGAGTAAGTAAATGTCGTTACACCGGCTGCTACAGTAGTTGCAGGTGTAATAACCGCATAAGTAGCAGTTCCTTTCTTAACTTCATATTTAGCATAAGGTAATGTTCCTTTTTCTATTTTAACTGTTATCGTAGCATTTACAATAGTAGTACCAGGAGAACAGTTTAACACTTTAGTTACCGTAGCTGTTGCTGTAGGTGTAGGTGTAATTGTAATATTATCTGTATCCTGACAACTATTAAAATCTTTTACAATGACATTAACTGGACCAGAACTTAATCCTTTAATAGTATAAGGGAAAGGTACAGCATCTGTAATTTCAGTGAAACCACCACCATTTACACTTATGTAATATGGAGCAACACCTTGCGTTGTCATTGCAACAGTAACTTCAAACGCACCTTCAGCAGCACATTTGTTTACAATTGATAAAGTATTAATTACCGGAGTTGGATCTGCATTAACGTTAACAGTAGTAAATTTGATACAATTGTTGGCGTCTTTAACCCAAACATAGTAAGAGCCTGCTTCTACATTAAATATATTAGCATTATTTGCACCCCACGCTGCAGTTACTAACGGTGGTGTTGCAGATTGATTAATAATATACTTGAACGGACCTGTTCCTCCGTGTGGAGTAGCAACTACCTGTCCAGCATTGTTTTTACAATTGTCATTTTTAGGAGAATTTGCAGTTACAGTAAGGTCAACAGATGATTCCGTTACAACAAAAGGAAGTGACGCTGATGTACAACCTATACTTGAACCATCTAGTTCTGTGAATTTCACATAGTAAGTTCCAGGATTAAGTCCTCTTACTTCAACAGGAATAGGTGTAGGCATTGTTATCGTACCACTAATACCTGCACTCTTATCTGAATTATTAAAAAAGATTTCATATTTAACTTGTGAAGCTGATGTACCATTTAGAGAAATAGATACTCCTCCTGTTGGCGTATTTTTACAAGCAACTGGAATTGTAGTAGCTACACTAGTTAAAGAAGTTATCGGGGGAACTACGCCATTGGCTGTCTTAAAGTAATAACAATCAGTAATTGGATCATAAATAACAAAAGTATAAACCACACCTGGAGTTAAACCAGTAAAAGTATGTCTTAACGGAAATCCTGGATCTGCCGGCAATAATACACTTGCAAATGGTATACCTTCAGTATCAGCAATTCCAAACTTATAATTAGGATTTGCTGGGTAAACAAGTGGATTTAAATCCACAATAATAGTTGCACCAGAAGCACATGTCGCTACTGGTATAGTTAAATCAATATTTAAATCACTTGGAGGAGCAACAATTTTAACATCTTTTTTAATACTAGGACAGCCGTTACTATCATAAACTGTCAATATGAAATCTCCATAACTTAAATCATCAAATGTATATGGTGTAATTCCATTCTGATTATCAACAATTTTAGTACCTGTAACAATATTTCTTAATTCATATGTATACGGACCAACTCCATTGGTAACTGTACTAACCGTAACAGATCCTAAAGATGGGCCAGGGCATTTCATGTCTTCTGAAGTATATGTAAACTGAATTTCAGCTGGTTGTTTCACAATAGCGTAAGCAATATCAGATATACAACCTTTACTGTCAGTAATTGTATATGGGTATCCTAAACCTGTAGAAGCCGGTAAATTAGTAAATGTAGGCGTGCTCGTTGACGCACCACCATTAAAAGTATAAGTAAACGGACCTACTCCGGCTGTTGGAACAATTGTTACAACACCATCGGCAGATTGATAACAACTTAAATCAGTAACATTAGCGTTTGCCGCTGGTTTTTCAGGAGTTGTCACTACAAAAGGAACAGTAGATTCTACTGAACATCCCGCAGACGAAACTCTAAAATAATAACTTCCAGGGGTTGTCGTCTCAAAAACATTTCCTGCCGGAACTATTGGAGCATATGTTCCTCCTATTCCTAATTTATATTCGTATGTATAAGTGCTATTTCCTCCTCCAGCAGTCAAAGTAACTTTTGCATCTATTTTTGTAAATGGAGGAATCACTGTACACGTTACATCTTTAACTGGAGTAACTGTTAATTTTAATTGGTTTGTTATAACTAAATCAAAAGCAGCAGATATACAACCATTATCATCTTTAACCGTTAATTTATATATACCTGGTCCATTGATCGTTTTAGTTGCATTCGAACTGTAATTACCATCTACTCCGTATTGTTTTGCTGAACCTGCAAAAACAGTTCCAGACATGATAATAGTAAGATTTCCACCTGTATAACAAGTAGTTGCTATTGGATCAACTGTTGGTACAGCATCTCTGGTAATTTTAACATCTTTTGTTATTGGACATCCATTAGCATCTCTTACGTATGCAACATAATCAAGACCATCAGCAACTGTATTTTTGTCAAATTTGTTATCAGTAGTATATCCTGCAGGGTAAGTTGGTGCAGCAGCTCCTAATTTTACCACAGCGTAATATAATGTTCCTGTTCCACCACTCGCGTTTACAGTGATCACACTGTTATTTCTGCTACAGAAAACCTTTGGGCCACTTGCGCTTACAATGGTAACTGCAGTAGGATTATCAAGTACTATAGTTTCAGAATCTTTACATGTTGTAAGATTATTTGTTACAGTAAAAGTATATGAATCTCCTTTTAAGCCTGAGTATGTTATAACATCTCCAACTTTTGAAATACCTGTCGTAATTAATCCGGAAACGGCACCTGTTAAGCTATAAGAATAACCATTCGTTCCGTTGGTATTACCAGAAATTGTGAATTCAAGTTTTCCGTCTGCTAAATCTTTACAAGAAACATTCTTAGTGATTGAACCTGATTCCTGAATTGGATCGACAGGAGCTATAGTATACTCACCTGTTTTAGTACAACCATTAGCATCTGTAATTTTAAAGTAATATGTTCCAGGAAGTAGACCTGTAAAGGTATAAGTACTAGAATTTTGATTTATAGCAACTAAAGTTCCTGTTGGTGCAGCTGCAGCTGTATGACTTGTAATTTCATATTTTAGTGGCAACACACCACCGGTAACATCCACTTTTAAATTAGTTCTTAATTTCGTAGCATCACAAGTAATAGCCGGAGCTGAAAAAGCTAAAGCCGATGGAGCGTCTAGTGCATCTATCGACACTGAAGTAGGAACAGTACAACCATTTGCATCTGTAACAACAATACTTACCAATCCCGGCTGGTCTGTTGAAAAAGTTTTAGAAGTGATTGGACCAACTACGGTAGCACCCTGTGTATAAGTATATCTGTATTTATTTGTTCCTGAAAAAGGAGTTCCGTCAGTAGCGGTTACAGTAATAGTAGCAGCTTGTGGCGCATTGTTAGTTCCACAAGTTAATTTAACTGTTACTTTAGCTGAAGCCGCCAATTTAACAGCTGGTCCATTAACTGGTACTGATTTGCTAATAATACATTTAGTCTTAGTATCTCTAACTACTATAGAGTAAGAAGCTACACCTAAACCAGTAAATTCATTAGATGATTGCCAGTTACCTCCATTATCTTTACTGTATTCGTAAGTTCCGGAAACTGGAGTAGCATTTACCGTAATTTTTCCAGTAGTGTCTCCAAAACATTTAACGTGTGTAACATTAGTTGTAAAGTCAGGTGTTACTTTTGGTGCAATAGTTTCAGTGAAACCAGTTATACACCCTTTACTGTCTAAAATTTCAAACACATAAGAACCAGATACACTAGCCGGATAAGTAAATGTTTTTACTCCTACTCCCACTGCTGTGTAAGTAGTTGGAAAGCCTGCACTGTTAATGTTTACTCTGTATTTATAATCCGGATATCCGTCAGCGATTGTAACTTCAATAGTAGCATCTGTACTAGAACTACAATCTAAGATTTTAGTTATTTTATGCTGCGAAACTACTACTGGTTTAGCAACTATTTGTTTCGCTAAATCAATAGAACATCCCGTAGAAAGATCTTTAACCGTAACAATATAATCACCAGGAATTAATCCTGTAAAAGTTCCGTTATTTTGAGTAGTTGTACTGCCATTAATGCTGTACACATAATTAGTTTTAATGTTTGGCGTTACTCTAATTGTTGCTCCTCCTGTTGATCCCGCACATAAATCAGTTGCAGTAGCATCTATATCAGCAATCGGGTAAACTTTATCGTTAATTGTAAAATTTCCATCAACTTTACAGCCTCTTAAATCTTCAACAGTAAAAGTATAATCTCCCGCTTCTAAATTCTCAAACAATTTAGTTGTCTGAACAATCGCTGCTCCTGTTGCAGGTTTTACCGTATAGGTAAAAGATCCCCAACCACCAACTGCGTTAATAGTTGCTGTTCCTTTTTTATCACAAGTAACATGTGTTACATCTGTAGCATTTAATTTCAATACTGCAGTTGGCGCAGCAATTGTAACAGGTTCTGAATCAGAACAAGTTGTAGCTGTATTTGTTACTACGATAGTATGTGTTCCTGAACTTAAGTTTGGTACCGAAATATCAAATGTAGCTCCTATTGCAGGAGATGTTCCTGTTACAGCCGCTAATGCATCAACTTTGTAAGAGTAAGCAACATTATTACCCATTCCTGAAACTGTGAAGATTGCACTTCCATCAGCTGATCCTAAACATGAAATACTGATTTTAGATTTAACTGCAATAGAAATAATAGATAATGCCTTTATCTCAAGGTCTTTTTCGTAAACGCATTTTTTAGCATCTCTTACTTCAAAAGTGTACGTCTTTCCTGCAGCTAAACCATTAAATTGATTACTGGTCTGATACGTAGTTGTACCAGGAGGTGTCGGAGATTTAATTCTGTATTCAAGACCTGCCGTTGGTACTGCAACTCCCGCAGCATTCACAACATTCGTGATTGTTACGCTCGCTGTATTACTTGGACAAGTAACTGCAGTAGGAGTAAGTGTCATTCCTGCCGGAGAATTCAATGCTACAATTGTTCCCGCAGAAACTGTTTTAGAACAGTCTTTGCTATCCGTAATTTCAACTGTATAGGTTCCTGCTGCAATTAAATTTGGAAATATACCATCTGTATTTGTAGCTACAGTTGTCGTTCCATTTTTTAATACATAAGTAAAGCCTCCATTTCCACCAGATGCTGATGCTGTAATAGTTGCTTTCGTCTCACAAGTGTATGGAGTTGTAATCGAAGCCGAAGCCGTAATATCTGTCGGCTGATATACTTTGAATTTGTATTCCTTAGTACATTGTGTAGCATCTTTTACAATAAATGAATACTCAATTCCTGCAACAGATCCTGCTAAAGAACCATAATGTGTTGTAGCTGTAAAAGCACCTGTACCATTAAACTGGTATGTAAATGGCGCAGTACCATTTTCTGCTGTAATATCAATATAACCATTACCTGCATTAAAACAAGTAACGTTTTCTACTTTATATGTTGCCGTTGGTTCCGCTTTTGTACTAACTGTTTTTTCTACAGGGAAAGAACAGTCGTTTGCGTCTTTAATATCAAAAACATAAGTTGCTGCTGTTGCTGCAGAATATGTAAATTTTGGTCCTGTAATAGATCCACTTGTAAATAAAACAGCATTTGTTGCTTTATTTTTAACCGTGTAAGTATAAGGACTTGTTCCTCCATCAATCGTAACTTCGATAGTTGCATTTGCAGCATTTCCAGATTTACAAGTTAATGGAGCAGTAACATCTGCCTTAGCTGTTATTGCTTTATCAATTTTTTGACTTACCGCTGCAGCCTCACAATTATTGCTGTCGGTAATTAAAAAGTCATATGTAATACCAGATGCCGTTGCGATATACGTAAATGTAGGCCCATCAAAAGGTGCACTAGGATTACTATAGGTAACACCTCCATTTGTACTTACCTGATACGTATATTTACCTACTCCACCTGTGATTTTCACAGTGATTTTAGCATTTGTACCAAAACATAAACCTGCGTCTTTAACAACTTCTGCTGTAGGGTTTTCAGGTTTATCTATAATCAGATCAGTATCTTTGGCATCCTTACATCCGTTTGCATCAACTCCAGATACAGTATAGGTTCCCGGCGGAATATCCTTTAAGATTCCATCGCTTGGGAAAGTTTTAGTAAACGCTGAATTTTTATCTTTAATTGTAAAAGTATAAGCACCAGTTCCACCAACTGCTGATGCTGTAACCGTAGCACCAACCTTACAAGTTGCTGTCGTAGCAATAGCATTTACAATAAAAGCTTCAGGCGCAGTAACTTTTGGTGCAATAGTAAAATTACAAGACGTTGCATCGTTAGCATAACGAACTCGAATATCGTATGTTCCTTCACCTCTATTATCAACTAGTACAGGAGAAACTTTAGAGTTTTGCCAAACAACTGGGTTCGCAGACCCATTTAATGTATAGAAGAATCCATTGTTAGTGTCAAAATTTTCAGCAACAATGTTGAAAGAACCATTTGTATCACCTTTACATTTAACGCCATTGATATTATCAACTCTTGCTGTAAATGCTTTTTTATCTTCTACTTTAAGATCTAATATTTTATCAGCCAAACAAGATTTTGGTATTTGATATACTTGTATGTCATCAACGGCAAAATCTATTCCGTTCACCTGAGCAATTTCCAATCGCAATACAAAATCTAACGTTGTATTAGTTCCCGGGTTGATCTCTCTGTTGTATTCTACCCAACCATCGGTTTTAGGGATTCCGCCGGTAGATTGTGATGACAATGGTCTTCCAGCACTGTTCTGCAATTCAACAGTAAGAGAAGCATCTGGTTGCGTATTTCCAACTTTTAATAAGTTTGTACCAAAGAATCGAACCTGAATAGGCTGGTTCGGAATAATGTCTTTAATTGTTTTTCTATATAGAACTGCATTATTTGGAATTGCAGTACCTGCATCTACCGCCAAATATCTACCACCTGTTCTACTACCACTCGTATGATCTATTGGATTATGCCATCCACTATAAGGATTATTTCGTAAACTACTTGTAACGGTATACTCACCATTATCAAATTTTCTATTAGGACCACACATCGTAGCATCTATTTGTCTTTCCCAACAAAAAGCAGGATTAATACCCGGCGATTGGCCGTCTGGAGATGCTGTGTCAGTATAGGTAAAAGTATCGATTCCAAAATCTTCTTTTAATAAATTACTATACGTTGCAGCACTTAATAAATCATACTCAACTTTAATTTTATAATCGCCAACCGGAATATCTTTAAAAGTGGATGCCGGTGTATTTGTATTTTCTGTATATACGTAAGTTGTACCATTAAATTTACCTAAGAAATACTTATAGGCGTAATTAACATTTGGATCCGTTTGTACTGTTACGTTTACCGTTCCTTTTCCATCACAAGTATAAGCTGGTGTAGAAACCGTAAAAACAGGATCAGTAGGTCTTTGTTTTAAAACAATACCTGGCATTTCAAAAACACAATCGGCAGCATCTTTAATATACAAAGTATATGGCGTTGCTCTAGGGCTTAGATACGCCTGATTAGAAATACCATATGTTATTCCATCAAAACTATATCTGTACAAGTTTGGTGCAGGAAATGGCACACCACCCTGAGGGTTGGTGATTCTTACTAATCCCTGATCTTCATTACCTGTTGGTCCGCAACCCGATAATTCGGCAACTCCACCAGAAGCAGATAATGGATCTGTTGGTCCTGTAATGGTGATTTTTTTCGCTTCATCTAAACATTCCTCTGTACCATAGGTATATTTTACAACAACAGAATACTCTCCAGGGTTTAAACCAGTAGTTGGCAACGTTGTATAAGCACCATTATTTACACTATAAGAAACTCCATATCCTGAATTTGTTGGCGCAACCGTCATTGAAATCTCGCCTTCTCTGGAATTGTAACATCTTACATTTTTATGGTTGATAGTTACTGTTGGTTTTTGTATATCAACAACTTTAATTGTTGGTAAAGTAACCTTACATGAATTGTAATCTGTAACTACAATTTTATATTCTCCCAATGGAGGTAATGGTCTTTTTATAGGAATTATAACAGGCTCTGTAAGTTGTCCCAAATCTACACCATTCAGACTATAATAGTAAGATGGTGTTACTCCTGGAATAGGTGTTCCTCCAGATGTTTGAACCGTAATTTCACCATCACCACAAGATAATGTTTTGGTAACAGTAGCGTTAGCTTTTAATACTTTATCAAGTATTTCAATATCTTCTTTTACTATTTTACAGCCGTTTTTAGGAGATAATATTTCTACATCATAAAGTCCTGGCGCAAATTTTTGGTCAAAAACAATATAACCAGGAAAAGTCATTACTCCAGAATCTGCAACTATGGTATTTGTTCCCGCTTTTTTAACAATAAACTGATAATCGCCTTTTGTTAAGCCTTCAGCAAAAACACTCATCGAACCTAAACCAGGTGAACATAAAGGATCTGTTTTCTCAACTCTTCCACTAAATACTTCTTTATAAACTGTCACATCAACATGAAATGGACAAAATGAAGTTTCACCTGCTGCAGGATTTTGTTTGATGTATACTGTGTGAGCTCCTTCGCTAACATTAGCAAATACATTTGAAGCCTGATAAGTTCCATTAACATTATCTAGACTATAAGTGTAATCTGAGTTAATTGGAGGCGTAGTTACCGTTATACTTCCTTTTGTATCACAAACTATATTTTGTACATCTGCCTTTGGCTCTAATGGATTTTGGAAAACACTAAAATAAAATGTGTTTACACAGTTATTACCATAAGTAATCACAACTCTAAATGCTCCTGGTCTGTTTGCTGTAAAAGTTCTTCCAGGAGTACCAACATTGGTCCAGTTTGGCGCCGTATCATACGGACAGCTAGACGGGAAACCTGTTGGAGGAACATCTGTTGTTTCCTGCCAAATAATACTGATAGCCTGAGTAATTTTGGTGTCTAGTACTCTTGTATCATTTTTTCCACATAAAAAGATCTTCGGAAACTCAATATTATCTCTCGTACAGGTATAAGGTCGATTAGTAAGAGGGTCAATATTATTTGCATATTCACTAATAGGATTAACATTAGCTCCTGCAACCGAATCCTTAACGTCAAAAGTTTGCAAAATTCCCTTACAATCCGGATTACCTCCAGTTTGTACAGTGTACTTTCCTGCTTTTGTAACGGTAACTATTTGGTTATTTCCACCAAAGACAACTCCGTTAGGATCTTTCCACTCATAAGTTGTATATCCATTTGCAGCTTTAAGTTGTGCGCTTCCACATAAGAATACTTCTCTGTTAAAAAGACAGTCCTCAATTCCCACCAAAAAGTTTGTAGAACTTGGGTCACCTACGATACAACCAGTGTCAAACGAATAACTTCCATCCCCATAAGGCTGACCATTATTGGTAGGACTCTTATCTCCAAAGTATCTTGATGTTGCCGTGTTTTTAATTATATTAGAACAGGCATCGATCAATTCGTTACAATCTTTTACCACTCTAACTTTAAATTTTAAAGTAGTTAACGGCCCAGATTTTATAACTAATTCATTAACAATTTTAAATACAATTGTTCTTGTTGCAGGATTATAAGAATCAATTTCAACTCCAGTTGGTAATGAAACATCTGCTATATCAAAAATTACATTCTGAGGCAACACATCTGTAATTGTAAAGCTTTTTGCATCATCGTTACCTTGATTTCTGAAACCAAGAATATATCTAATTTCCTGACCTAAAGTTACAGGTTTCCCTTCTAAATCATATTCTACTTCAGCACCGTTTTCTATACGGACACCTTTGGCAACTTTTGTTAAAATAATTTTTGGTTCGATAATATCTACTGCAAAAGTGGTAACAAAGGCACCATAACCATCTCCGTCTGTACTAAGTCTTAATGTAGCACCTGTTTCATTGTTAGGTACAACAGCATTATTTGTATTTTTGATAAGAACGTTGTCAATATCCATTCCCATCGTATTGATACTCTTGGGAGATCGATTTTGAACACTGGCACCATTATTTGTAATTGAAGCATCAAAGAAATTTCCTTCTAAATTTACTGCATCAGTTATTTTAGTATAAGTCGCTACTGTATTTGCTTTAATTTGAAAATCATCACCTTTAAGCTGATTATCACCTTCTAATGCTCCAACGCCAATTTTTGCTGTTACAGGGAAACCGACAGGCAAAGTTTGAAAACCACTAACAGAATAATCAACCGTTTTTGTTGCAGTAGAACCTGGATCAACTCCTACATATCCATCAAAAACAGAAATATATTTGCTTGGAAGACTTGGACTTTCATAGATTACAACAAGCGTCCATCCTCCGGCCCCTCCTCCATTACGTTTTCCTCTTGCTGCTCTAACGTTTGCAACTGTATAAGTACCATCAGCGTCTAATTGGCCAGCAGCATTTTTTACATTTTGCAACAAACTAGTTACATCCTTAAAACAAACATAAGGAGAGTCTTTAAACGAGTCTGATACGTTTGATCCATTCTTTTTGTAACCGTCAAAAATTACTTCTTTGGTATCTGTTTTACTAGCCGTAAGCTCTACATAACTCCCATTTGGAACTTTAAACTTTACTTTATTCCAGTCATCTTCTCTTAAAGAACCTGCATACTTTTGCCCTGTATCAGTACTTCTTTCATAAGGATAAATAGCAGACCAATACAGACCAGCAAATACAATACTTTTACAAGAATTGTTTATGAACAAGTTAGCAGAAGTGGAGTTAAAGGTACTATTGTCATTATCGATGTCAGAGTACTCAACATAAAAATCATTGTTATTTCCTGTACCGTTAAAATCCAGATTTGCCTCTGTTGTTAAAGCAGCCAAATTGGTAACTGTTCCGGTATATTTTACACCGTCTTGAAGTGGTGTACTGAAATTTGCTGGATTTTCAACATAACCGGACGGTGGTTTATTACCTGAATAAGGTCGATTATTTACTTTATTGATAGCAGTGTTACCAATTAAAATAATATCTCCTTTCACCTTTACGCTTCCGCCAGGAAGCCTTTGAGAAAACGCTGTTCCTACCTGTGCATTTGCAGTACTAAAACACAAAAACAGCACAAGACCCAAAAAGGCTTTCCTGTTTTGTATTGCTTTCAAAAATAACGGCTGCAACATTTGTTTTTTAACAAACGGTGCCTCTGGCATTTCAAACTGATTTTGGGTATCAGAAACCAGGTTTTTGATAAAAGTAAAAACAGTCTTAACTGATTTAAAAGTAGTAGGTTTTTCCATAGTCATCTTTTTGTTTACTTACATTTCATCCTCTAAGGGGCATTAGACAATAAAAAAATTAGTATTCTAAAATATTTATTTTAATGTGTCCTTCTTAACAATTAAGAAGGACCAACTCTTTAAACTTATTTATTAATTCTCCACTTTAACGATAGCCATTTTCCCGTTATATGGCTTGTTACCTTTTGCTTCTAATGCTTTAGTTGCTTCTGATAAACCGTCAAATTTCTCGTAATAGATATAATATTTACTTGTCGCTATATTGTAAAAGAAATTAACATCTGATCTTCCTGCAGCAACTGCTTTAGTCAGGAATTCATCTCTTTTTTCAACACTGCTGTGAACTGCAATAATCATATAATAACCATTTTCAGAATTTTTGATGTTCTTGATGATCTGCATATTTGACTGATCTTCACCAAAATCAAAATCACTTGCCGTTAATGGTGTACTACTTACTTTTGTATTTTCCTTAATACGTTTAAGAGCTGCAACATCCTGATTGTATCTTCCTTCATCATTTTCATAAGCTGCACGCTTAATTCTACGTTTTTTCTCGATCTCAGTTTCCGCTTTGATACGTTCTAAATTCGCCAGTAACGCAGCACTATCTTGTTCCATTTGTAATTGAGCCGCTTTTAATTGGTTTATCTTTTCAAGATAAGCTTTGTTTAAAGCATCATTTTTATTTGGAACTTTTCTTAATCTTTGGTTATATAAATTGGTAAGCTTGATAAGCTCATCTTTTGATGTTCTGTTTGCATCAGCAAGCTGTACTTTGAAAGCCTCTAACTGACTATTTTCTGCAGCAACACTTTTAAACGGCTTAGGTTCTCTGTAGATTCCTTTTTCACTTAAATCATTTTCTTCCCTAAGATCATCCAGGTCTTTTTGCTTTTTGGCCACTGTTGTTGTAAACTGTGCATAAAGCTCTTTTTGTGATGTAATTGCTGCATCTATAGCTTTTGATAAAGCCTCGATTTCTTTTGCCGAATCATCTTTTGGAGCTGACGCTGCTGCTGCTGCTGCTGCATCTGCTGCTAACTTAGCTTTCAATTCTGCTTCTTCAGCTAGTCTGGCTTGTAATGCTTCCGCATCAGCTTTTGCTTTAGCGTCGGCAGCCAATTTTAATTGAAGAGCGTCTGCATCGGCTTTTGCTTTTTCCTCAGCTTCAAGTTTAGCTCTCACAGCATCTTCCTCAGCTTTCGCTTTCGCATCAGCTGCTTGTTTTATTTTTAATGCTTCTGCATCCGCTTTGGCTTTAGCATCTGCCGCAAGTTTTGCCTGAAGGGCTTCTGCATCAGCTTTGGCTTTTTCATCGGCTGCTAATTTTGCTAAACGAGCTTCTTCTGCTAATTGTAATTGTTTTGCTTCCGCTTCAGCTTGCAATTTTGCAGTAGCTTCCGCATCCGCTTTTACTTTAGCGTCGGCAAGCAGTTTAGCTTGTAAAGCTTCCATATCTGCTTTGGCTTTTGCATCAGCAGCTAATTTCGCTTGTAATGCTTCTTCTTCCACTTTTGCTTTGGCATCAGCCTCTTGTTTTACTCTAAGAGCTTCTGCATCGGCTTTCGCTTTTGCATCTGCTGCAAGTTTCGCTTGTAATGCTTCTGCATCCGCTTTTGCTTTGGCATCAGCAGCTAATTTTGCCTGTAGTACTTCTGCATCCGCTTTCGCTTTAGCATCGGCTGCTAATTTCGCTTGTAGTGCTTCCGCATCGGCTTTCGCTTTTGCATCTGCTGCAAGTTTCGCTTGTAATGCTTCTGCATCTGCTTTGGCTTTAGCATCGGCAGCTAATTTTGCTTGTAGTGCTTCCGCATCGGCTTTAGCTTTAGCATCGGCAGCTAATTTTGCTTGTAATGCTTCCGCATCGGCTTTAGCTTTAGCATCGGCTACAAGTTTCGCTTGTAATGCTTCTGCATCTGCTTTGGCTTTAGCATCGGCAGCTAATTTTGCTTGTAGTGCTTCCGCATCGGCTTTAGCTTTAGCATCGGCTGCAAGTTTTGCTTGTAATGCTTCTGCATCCGCTTTTGCTTTGGCATCGGCAGCTAATTTTGCCTGTAGTGCTTCTGCATCTGCTTTCGCTTTAGCATCAGCTGCAAGTTTTGCCAGACGCGCATCTTCAGCTTCTTGTAATTTTTTTGCTTCTGCTTCAGCTTTTGCTTTTGCAGTAGCTTCAGCATCTGCCTTAACTCTTGCATCAGCAATTAATTTTGCCTGCAATGCTTCCATATCAGCTTTCGCTTTCGCGTCAGCAACTAGTTTCGCTTGTAATGCTTCTGCATCCGCTTTTGCTTTAGCATCGGCAGCTAATTTTGCTTGTAGTGCTTCTGCATCCGCTTTTGCTTGTAATGCTTCTGCGTCAGCTTTGGCTTTAGCATCTGCTGCAAGTTTTGCTTGTAATGCTTCTGCGTCAGCTTTTGCTTTGGCATCAGCAACAAGTTTTGCTTGTAGCGCATCAGCATCGGCCTTCACTTTAGCATCGGCAGCTAATTTTGCTTGTAGTGCTTCTGCGTCAGCCTTTGCTTTGGCATCAGCAGCTAGTTTTATTTTCAATGCTTCGGCATCCGCTTTTGCTTTTGCTTCCGCAGCGATTAACGCTTGTCTTGCTTCTGCATCAGCTTTCGCTTTGGCATCAGCAGCTAATTTTTCTTTTAGTGCAGCTTCTTCAGCGGCTTTTGCTTTTGCATCAGCAGCTAACTTTGCCTTATTTGCAGCATCAATATTTGCTTTAGTTTTTGAATCAGCAGCAGCTTTTGCTTTTGCTTCAGCAGCTAATTTTGCCTGATACGCATCTGAATCTGCTTTTGCTTTTGCATCTGCGGCTAAAATGGATTGAAGATCTGCAGCTTCCGCTTTTGCTTTTATATCCGCTTTTCTTTTCGCTTCTGCAGCATCCGCTTTTGCTTTTGCGTCGGCAGCTAACTTAATCTGTAGTGTTTCAGCATCCGCTTTTGCTTTGTCTGCAGCTAATTGTGCAGCTGTTTTTTGTGGTGTAACCGCTACACTTGCTGCTTTTGCTTTCGCTGCATTTTCAGCATCGGCCTTAGCCTTAGCATCTGCCGCTAATTTTGTTTTTAATGCTTCTGCGTCAGCTTTAGATTTGTCAGCAGCTAATTGTGCCTCCGTTTTTTGTGGCTCTTGCTTAGCAGCGGCCGCTTTCGCTCTTGCGGCTTCAGCATCTGCTTTAGATTTGTCTGCAGCTAATTGTGCCGCTGTTTTTTGTTCTCCAGTTGCTGTTTTGCTTGCAGTTAATGCTTGTGCTCTCGCAGCAGCAGCAGCATCTACTTTTGCTTTATTATCTGCAGCTAATTTTATTCTGCGTGCTTCAGCATCGGCTCTGGCTTTATCGGCCGCTAATTGAGCTTGTGTCTTTTGTTCTGTTGAAACTGCTTTATTCGCATTTGCTGTTTGCGCTCTCGCAGCAGCTACAGCATCGGCTTTCGCTTTAGCATCTGCAGCTAATTTTAATTTTTGTGCTTCTGCAGCATCAACTTTAGCTTTATTATCTGCTAATAATTTTACTCTTGCAGCCTCAGCGTCTGCTTTTGCTTTTTCAGCAGCGGCTAGTCTTACTTGTTTTGCTTCTGCATCTGCCACGGCTTTTGCTTCAGCAGCTAATTTTGCTTTCTCTGCTCCGTCAACTCTGGTAACTGGCGCAGTCGTTTTTTTGGCCATTACAGGTTTTGATTTAGTAGGATCGATAAGTGAACCTTCATCATCATCTCCATAATAGTAATTTTTACTTTTGAATTTATACGCAATTACAAATTCATGGGAACCCCCTAAATTTGTCAAATCACCCATTCCTCTTTCGTAGTTGTATTCAACAGCAATGCTTGGTGAAATATTTACACCAAGCCCTGCTGAAATTCCGTATAATGTATTGTATCCTGCCTGAGCCCATACTCCCTGCGGAATAGCAATCATGGCAAGTCCTGAAAGAACTGTTTTATCTTTTTTAATTTCTGTTTTTATGATTCCTGAAAATTTACTTCTGTCAAAAAAGCCATAGCTATCAAGATATCCAGTATACATAGCGTGTAATTCGATCGCTCTTTCCGGATCATCTTTTACTACTCCTGTACCAAAATTGTAAAGAATAAGATTGTTTACCGATAATCCGAAATCAAGAAGAGCAGTACCGTAATTGATACCCGGATTTACTGTAAGTAATGTATTTGAAGGATAATCACCGTTTAGAATAGTTGGGTCGTCAGAAACTATTTTTCCCTTGTCTAAACCACTTTTATATACTCCTGCGTTTAGTCCAAATGTTAGGTTACTATCTTCCTGTAAAACGATGTTATGAGCAAAATTGACTACTCCGCCAAAAACGGTCATAAGACCATAATTTTGCTGAAATAAGCCAACTGCAAAAGCTTCGTTTTCTCTGAAACGACCGGAGTAATTGAATAAATAAGTATTTGGCGCATCATCAAACTGAACCCATTGTCTTTTGTTATAAAAACTTACATAAGGATTTGATTCGCGAACAAAACTAAATGTTGGATTGATTAAATATCTATTAAACTTTAATGAATTTCTGATAGGTAATGAAAACGAAACAACTCCATTCTCAGAAGTTTCCTGGGAATAGAGTGAATTTGAAAAACCGTAAAATAAAGTTATGAATAGTAGGATTTTCTTCATATTATTTTATCACAGTTATTGATCCTTTTTTTTCACCTGTGTCTGCTTGAATGACATAGTAGTAAACTGGATTTACATTTTTAAAATCTTTAATAAACGAATTGACCTGGGGATCATAATTACTTCCAACATCATCAAACATGATTTCTCCGTTTGAGCTAATAATTATCAACTTGGTAGTCGCTGTTCTATATGCATCAGGAATGTTCCAATATGGATAACTTCCACTTAAATTTACTATGTTAGGAATTACCGATGTCGGTGGGGCTGGTCCGGTAACTTTAAAAGAAAACTCCTTTGTAGCAATACATCCTGAGGCCTGAGAAATTTTAGCTTTATAATTACCTACTGCGGCTACCAGATAGGTATTTGTCGTTGCACCGTCAATAAGATTGTTATTTAAATACCATTCGTAAGACGGACTTGTTGCGTCAGTAGTAACAGTAACGTTTATCGTTTCACCTTCATCAAGTGAAACCGTATCTGCAACATCAATACTGGCATTAAAACCATTACTGCTTAGATTTATAGATCCTGAAGCTTTACAACCACCAAAATCAACTTCTACAGAATATGTTCCTGATTCATTAGTTGTATAAGTACGAGTACTAACTCCGTTAATAGTTACACCATCTTTCTTCCATACATAACTATTTCCAGAAGTAGCTGTTAAGACTGTTCCTGATCCACTAGCACAAAAAGGGTTTCCTAAACTAGAATTGATAGTTACTGCAGAGCCAGATCCCGAAGTAGTAACAATTACACGATTTGAATAAGAAAGAGATGTACAAGTACCGTAATTAGTTTCGACATAATACGTTCCTGGAGCAGTAACAGTAAATGATGGTCCACTAGCTCCGGCCATTAGAGTTGGCAGTACAGTAGGTCCATTGTCTTTATACCAATTGTATGATAAAGATGAGTACTTTAAAGGGGAATCATTTTCGGGACTAGTACGATCCGGGTCGATAGACAATACAAGACTACCTCCTGAACAAAAAGTAGCATCCCCAATAAAATTATTAATTGTGTATTGTTTATCATGAATTTTATAATAAACAGGGAACTGTCTTTTTGCTGTTGAAGAAAAGAAACTGCTGCTCGCAGGCTGTCCTCCTGAACTTTTAACTCTTAAACTGTACGTATCTGATCCAACAATATCTGATGGAATTGAGAACGTAATTGTCTTCTTATCTGGCGCATCATCAATTTCACCTACAAAAACTACAGGCGTAGGTGTCGTGAAGCTTCCTGTTTTGTCTGATAATTCAACTTCGAATGTTGTCCCTGCGGCATAACCTGAGTAAGTAAATGATGCTTTGTACGTTGGATTAGTAGAACCTCCAGCACAAATTCTGTCAAAAGTTAAAATACTTGGCGTTATAGATTGGGCATGCAAAGTTGATTTAGCACAGAAAAGGATACTAAATAAAAGGAAAAAATTAGTAAAAGTTAAAGTAGTTTTTTGAATCATATAGTACGAGTTCTTGCTAAGTCTATATCTTCAAAAAACAGAATATCGATAAATGTTTCAGAAAAGTCATATTTATAGTTCTCAATAATATCCTTTGCAAGAACAGAATAAGAAGCTGTAATCGATGAATTCTCCTGACAATTTGTAGTAGACTGATTGTTCGTTTCAGTCGCTATAGAAAGGCTATCCTTGGGGATGGATAGCCCTGCTATTAACTGATTAGAATTATCATCTAATTTGCTGAAACGTTTATCAGCTATATCATTATTTTGGTTTAAAACTATTGACGCTGTTGTATTGCATTTAGTAGCAAAAGAAGCAGTTTTGCTGGCTTCTGTACTTTGTGCATGTAAACTTAAAGCAATAGGAGATACCAAAAATATTGTATAAATAAAATACTTTTTTATAGTTGGGGCCATTATGTTTTGATCTTTATTTAGTCCGGTATTAGACGATACATAAATTGTGTCTGGGGACTTTATTAATAAAATTTACGCTCTAAAATAAAAATCGAAATCAATTATTTGTTGCCGCTCGACGCTGTGATTTTTCCTAATTGTAATCTGAAATCCGGCTTTTTAGCATTGTAGATGTCAATGAATGTTTCTTTGTTATCACTTTGTGACATAACATTGAAAAACACAGGGTTTCCGTACCAGCTTTCTAAATCTTCATTGTTAGAATTGTATTCTGTAAAGATGTTTCCATTACATAGGTTTAAATACATTTCTTCAATTTTGATTTTCTTAAGATTAGCATCGTTAATCTCTGTTTTGCTGTCTAATAAAACAGCAGGATTAAATCCAGAGATTACGCTTCTTTTCATTTCTAGTGAAGCAGTTTCAGCAACATAAATTGCCTCTTTTACTAAACCAGCCTGAATATCAGCTTTGATGTTCTCACTGTCGTTAAGCATTGTAATATTTGTGGCTACAACTAAAGTTTGTTTTTTTGTAAAATCAGTTTCATTTTTCTTTTCGAATGATTTTACTTCCATACAACGAGATCCGTCTTTATTACTTGATAAATAAGAAGATCTTACTGCTAAAGAGTTATATAAACGACATTGTACACCTTGAGTAAATTTGTAATCGTCGTTGATTGATTTATATGAAACTAATTTAGTAGCGTTAAAATCACCTCCAAAGAAAGCGAATGAGTCACCACCAGAATAGCTAACCATTATGTTTTCAACAATAGTTTTACTTCCAACACCAGCAAGTGTTAAGCCATTGAAAGTATCAGCTCCTTTTACTTTTTTTCCAGCAAATTCTACTCTTACATATCTTAAAATCCCTGAGTTTCCTGCAGCATTGTCACCACCGTAAGTAGTAAGCGTTGGATCAAGATCTAAGTTATAAGAACCTACATTTCCAAATTTATTGATTGGAGCATCACCAAGAATTACAAGACCTCCCCAGTCTCCAGCTTTTTTCTGGCTGCGGTTTGATGTAAATACGATTGGGTCAGTTTCTAAACCGTCTGCAATAATTTGAGCACCTTTTGTAACTACCAATGTTCCTTTTGTTTCGAAATCACCAATAATTAAAGTTCCAGGCTCGATTGTTAAAACAGCGTTGTTTGTAACATAAACGTTTCCTTGCAAAACATAAATATTCCTCTTCAGCAATTTAGTATTAACAGAAATGTTTCCTGCTAAAATTTGGTTTGCTTCTCCATACTCTACTTTGTTAGGCTTAAATTCGGTCCAGTTATTCAACCAATTAGTGTAGCCCATAATTCCTTTCTCTTGTTGAGCACTCATAGCAGTAACTGTCAAAAGCACGCAGATCATTTGAGTAATTTTTTTCATGATAAGGGGGTATTACGGTTAATAATAAATTTGGGTATGCGTAAATGATAAAAACTCATCCCGGGTTTTCTGATATTACGCAGAACACATCGAGAACGAGTTGTTTTTTATATCTCTTTCAAAATAACGTTTTATGAAATCTAGCTCATCTACGTAAAAACTTTGAAAAAGGTTTTAAAAAATATTTTTTTATTACATTTCGTTCAAATCGTTGAACTCATGTAAAGATTTCAATGTGCTTTCGTAAAATAAAATAGCAGCGATCAAATTTCCTTTGTCTGAATAAGGCATCATTTTTCTCTGAAATTCTACTGTTGTATCTAAGAATGCTGTTGTACCAACTGCTTGTCCGTCTAACACTTTTTTGTGTTCAGAATCATCCGGAATACCTAAGTCGGCCATCGTAACGCCTGGTTTAGTCACCAAAGCAATGTAAGGGAGAGTTTTCACTAAAACTTTTATACGCTCAATGTATAATTCCAAAAGCTCACCTTTCTGCATACCACTCAGTTCTTTTTGATCATGGTATTTACGGATGATAGCTGTTGTACTAATTATACTTCTCGGAGCATTTTTTGCCTGCGCAGAAATGCCTCCGGTTGTCAATAAAAAAAGTGCACTAAATAAAATAATTTTCCCTTTCATAGATTCTTATTTATAGTTGTTATTGATGAAAACAAAAATATATAAATTAACTTAAATTGCAACTTTATTGATTTCTTTTTTCAAAAAAAATCCTTAAAAAAAACTTAAAATCTAGTCTTATGTCGAGAAAATCTGCGTTTTAACGAGCTTTTTGTTAAAATAGTTAAAACCAAAACTGTAAGATATTACACATAACAATTATTGGTTTTTACAAAATTATAACCAAAAAAAAACCATAATTATCGCTTTTTCAAAAAAACTATTAACAAAATATTCTTAATATCTCTCTCAATTAATCCCTGTATTAACAAAAGCTAACATCAAAAACGAAAAAAATTAAGTTAAAAACCTAAATAAAAAACAGAAATAAAAAGTAGCCTAATAAACTTTTTCACGAAAATTTTTGACTATATCATTTTCTTATATCTTTGCTTCATGCAATTTTCACAAATTTTAGGTCAGGATTACATCAAAAGTCACTTGATAAAAAGTGCTGCTTCAGGACGAATTCCGCATGCACAATTATTCATTGGACCAGAAGGAAGTGGTACATTATCTACCGCCATTGCTTACGCGCAGTATATTTTATGCAACAACACTGGTAATGAAAACGAAAACGGCAACGATTCCTGCAATCTCAAGTTTCAAAACATTTCACATCCCGATTTGCATTTTATCTATCCGACAGTTACCACTGAAGATGTAAAAACAAAACCAAAGAGTCTGGATTTCATTCAGGACTGGCGCACTTTTATTCAGGAAATGCCTTACGGAGGTTTATTTGACTGGTATAAAATGTTGGGCGTTCAAAACAAACAAGGAGAAATTCGGGTAGAAGATGCTCAGGAAGTTTTAAAATCACTTTCGCTTAAATCATACGAGGGCGGTTATAAAATTATGATTATCTGGATGGCCGATAAAATGAATATCGCCGCTTCAAACAAATTATTGAAACTCTTAGAGGAACCATCAGATAAAACTATTTTTATTCTAATTTCTGAAAACGAAGAAGATATTATACAAACCATTCGATCTCGTTGTCAGGTAATTCACTTTAATGGTTTACCTGAGAAAGTAATTACTGAAGCACTCGTTTCTCAGGAAAATATCGATTCAAACCAAGCCAAAAAAATTGCGCACCAGGCTCAGGGAAATTTCAACAAAGCACTTTCTTTATTAAAAGAAGACGATTCAGAGTATCCTTTTGAGCAATGGTTTGTCAATTGGGTACGGGCCGCATTTAGGGCAAAAGGAAATGCAGCCGCGATTCAGGACTTAATTACCTGGAGTGAAGAAATTGCAGGTTTAGGTCGTGAAAGCCAGAAAAAATTCATTCAGTTTTGTATCGAAATGTTCAGACAGGCGCTTTTGCTAAATTATGAAGCTCCGAGTTTAGTTTACATTGAACCAAGAGTTGACAAATTCAAACTAGAAAATTTTGCTCCTTTTGTAAACGGGAACAACATTCATGACATTTTTAAAGAACTTTCAGATGCGATGTATCACATTGAAAGAAACGGAAATGCCAAAATAATTTTAACTGATTTATCTATAAAACTGACTCGTTTAATTCATAAAAAATAGTTTCCAAATGAATAATGTTGCCTCCATTTTACTGTTAGCTTTTTTAGCCTTAACTTTTTTACAATCAGGCTATGAAAAAATTTTTTACTGGAAAGATAATGTTGAATGGCTCAAAGGACATTTTGCCAAAACACCATTAAAAAACCAAGTACCGCTTGCCCTTGCACATCTTTTAGTTTTAGAATTAATTTCCGGAATTTTATGTGTTGTTGGCGCGATACAATTATTAACAAATAGTGGTCGTGAATTTGGTTTTTACGGCGCTATTTTTTCATGTATTTCTTTGTTAATGATGCTTTTTGGTCAGCGTTTGGCCAAAGATTACGATGGCGCAAGAACCATTGTAATTTATTTTATTCCGGCCGTTATGGCTGTTTATTGGTTGAATTAAAAAATATGCCACAGATTTCACAAATTAAAAAGATTTGAAAAAATCATTGAAATCTTTTAATCAGTGGCAAAAAATAAATTGTTTGCTATAGCAAACAGCAATTAAACTTCAAAAAAAATGAATCCAAAACATCCTTCAGAATCGCTGACTATATTAACTGATTTAGTTTTACCGAGCGAAACAAATCCTTTAAACAACCTTTTTGGTGGTGAATTATTAGCCCGTATGGATCGCGCCGCCAGTATTGCTGCCCGCAGACATTCACGCCGAATTGTAGTAACAGCTTCTGTAAATCACGTAGCTTTTAACAGAGCCATTCCCCTTGGAGCCGTAGTGACAATAGAAGCAAAGGTTTCCAGATCTTTTAAAAGTTCTATGGAAGCTTTTATTGATGTTTGGGTAGAAGACCGTGAATCCGGAAGCAGAACAAAAGCCAACGAAGCAATTTATACTTTTGTTGCGGTGGATGATAGCGGAAGACCTGTCGAAGTTCCGGCAATTATACCACAAACCGACTTAGAAATTCAGCGTTTTGATGCTGCTTTACGTCGTAAACAGTTGAGTTTACTGCTTGCAGGGAAAATAAAACCAGAAGAAGCTACAGAATTAAAGGCTTTATTTTTATAGTACATTTTGATACAATTTGGAACAATAAACTTCAAAAAAAAGAAGTATTTTTACAAAATTACAAGCCTGATACAAATCTAAGTCAGTACGTTATTTAATTTCTGATTTATTTTGAGAATGAAAGAATTATAAAAATTTAGATGAAAGAAAAAGAAAAAAAAGAGATGAGTTCAGAGAAAGATGCCAAATTAAAAGCGTTACAACTTACGCTTGACAAACTAGATAAAACATACGGAAAAGGTACCGTAATGAAAATGGGCGATAAAGCCATTGTAGAAGTTGAAACTATTTCTTCAGGTTCTCTTGGTGTCGATTTAGCTCTTGGGGTAAACGGTTATCCAAAAGGAAGAATTATCGAAATATACGGACCAGAATCTTCTGGTAAAACAACTTTAACTTTACACGCGATTGCCGAAGCTCAAAAAGCGGGCGGAATTGCTGCTTTTATAGATGCTGAACACGCTTTTGATAGAAACTATGCTGAAAAATTAGGCGTTGATATCGAAAACTTAATCATTTCTCAACCAGACAATGGGGAGCAAGCTTTAGAAATTGCTGAAAACTTAATTCGTTCAGGAGCAATTGATATTGTGGTTATTGACTCGGTTGCTGCTTTGACGCCAAAAAGTGAAATCGAAGGTGAAATGGGAGATTCTAAAATGGGTCTTCATGCACGTTTGATGTCTCAGGCTTTGAGAAAATTAACAGGAACAATCAGTAAAACAAATTGTACTGTTTTCTTTATCAACCAGTTGAGAGAGAAAATTGGTGTTATGTTTGGAAATCCTGAAACTACAACGGGTGGTAACGCCTTAAAATTCTACGCTTCAGTACGTTTAGATATTCGTCGTTCTTCTCAAATTAAAGATGGAGAAAACGTAATTGGAAACAGAACTAAAGTGAAGGTTGTAAAAAACAAAGTGGCTCCACCTTTTAAAACTGCCGAATTCGACATTATGTACGGAGAAGGTGTTTCTAAAACAGGAGAAATTCTTGATTTGGCTGTTGAATTTGAGATCGTTAAAAAAGCAGGATCATGGTTCAGTTATGGCGATACTAAATTAGGTCAGGGTCGTGATGCTGTAAAAGCTTTAATCAAAGACAATCCAGAATTGGCTGACGAATTAGAAGCTAAAATTAAAGCACATATCAAAGAATTAGCAAACGCTTAAATCTTATATAAATATCCTTAAAACAAGGCTTTACATACAACCTGACAAGATTTAAAACTTGTCGGGTTTTTTATTTTAAAAATAATAATAAAAATGACGCAACCTTTTTAAAACAATTCCATCTTATAGAGAGACATAAGAATTGGGTATCGTTATAAGTATCCAATTCGAAGGTTTTTAGAATAAATTTGGTTGATTTGTTTTAAATAAAAATCCGTTGGCTTGTTTGGTGCTGACGGGTTTTTATTCTTTTTTTAAAAGAAATATTTCATTTCGACGCAACCTTTTTTATTTTTCGCTCTCTATAGTATTATGACGTTAACTTGAGTTCTAACCAAACTCTTTATTATCAACTCTTAAAGTCTTTTACTATGAAAGAAAAATTAGAAGTGTTGTTGAATAAAAACCGTAAAAAAACCAAACTAAAATTTAAAAAAGTATTACGCTTTATTTCAGAAAAAATTATCCATAGATAACTTTTTGAATATAAAATGGGGGGTTTTAATTCAAAAGAAAAGCCGACTAATTCTAGTAATTAGCCGGCTTTTAAATTTTAAACTATTCTTTATTTTTTACTTTTTGAAACTCAAGCAAGCCTTTGTAGATCACTTGTCTGACCCTATCCCGAAGTTCTTTTCTACTTTCTCCGGTTAATCCTTTAGTTTCTATAAAAGGGAATATCTTTACTCTCATTTTCCCCGGACTACCACTTAAAAAGGTATAGGAGAATCTTTCCTTGTTGTCCGGATAAACAATCGGAACAATCGGAATTTGATGATCAATCGCTAATCGAAAAGCACCGTCTTTAAACTCATCCAATAAAATACTTTCATCGTCCGGAACTCCTCCTTCAGGAAATATGCAAATACTAAGTCCTTGATTAAGTCGGCTTTGTGCCCTTTTGAAAACTTCATTTTTACTCCTTGAAGAATTTCTATCCACCAAAATACAGGTTCTTTTATAGAAAAATCCAAACAACGGAATCTTAACGAGTTCCTTCTTTCCCACAAAAACAAATGGATTTCTAACCACCGCCAATGTCAGCATAATATCTGTCATGGAAGTATGATTGGCAACAATCATATAGCTCTTTCCTTTTTCAAGTTTTTGTTGACGCTCGACTAAGTAATAGAAACCCATCCCAAAAAGGATGAATTTAGCCCAAATGCGGGCCATTTTAAAGAAATAGGGATAACCGCTTTCCGATATAATAGAAATCAACAGAAACGGCAGCATAATCAATATCGGAATGGCCATCACAACGTAAAACCATATGCGCCACAAAATCCAAAAAATAATCTTAATTCCTTTCATAGCTTCAAATGTAAGAAAACAGAAATGAATATTAATAAAGAATTACCTGCGTGGAAAGATTTTTTACCACAAAGGGCTCAAAGTTATTTCACAAAGTAAAGGAGTTAGAATTTCAAAAATGCACGCATTGAAGTTCACTAAGCGTTATGTCATATAAAAAAGATCTTTTTTAAGTTAAAATTTTATAAGAAATTAATTATTAATTTTAGATTCGCTTATATTAAATAAAAGTAAAATGACGGAAAATGATTTATCCAAAATCATAATTGGATTAGCTATCGAAGTTCATAAGGCACTTGGTCCGGGCTTATTAGAAAATGTTTATAAACAATGTTTGTTTTATAAAATGGTTCAACGAAATTTATTAGTAGAAAAAGAAAAGAGTATGCCTGTAATTTTCGAAGAAATAAAACTCGATTGTGGATATCGTCTTGATTTGTTAGTAGAAAATAAAATTATTGTAGAAATTAAAAGTGTTGAATCACTAAATGAAATTCATTTAGCCCAAACCCTAACTTACTTAAAACTCGGAAAATATAAACTTGGTTTATTAATAAATTTCAACGAAATTCTACTAAAAAATGGAATTAGGAGAGTAATCAACTAACACAATCCCTCAGTGATCTAAGCGACGTTTTACTTTATAGACAACAGTGAAAACTTCGGATCTCTGTGAAAAACTTCGTGCACTCTGTGGTAAAAAAACATTAACATAGAACACTTACGTTCTAAAACTTTACAAAAACTTATGCTCTTTGAGGTAAAAAAACGAACTTTGCGTTTAGAAATAAAAACTAGAATGGCAAAAATACTAACTGGTGTTCAGAGTACTGGAACGCCACACTTGGGAAATCTATTAGGAGCAATCATACCTGCAATTGAATTATCGAATAATCCTGCAAATGAATCTTATTTGTTTATCGCTGATTTACATTCGATTACGCAAATTAAAGACGGAAAAACATTAAGAGAAAACACTTATAGCACCGCAGCGGCATGGCTTGCCTGTGGTTTAAATCCAGATAAAGTTACTTTTTACAGACAATCAGATGTGACGCAGACAGCCGAATTAACCTGGTACTTAAGCTGTTTTTTTCCATTTCAAAGATTGACTTTAGCCCATTCTTTCAAAGATAAATCAGATCGTTTAGACGATGTTAACGCCGGACTTTTTACTTATCCGATGTTAATGGCTGCAGATATTTTGCTTTATGATGCTGAATTTGTTCCTGTTGGAAAAGACCAATTACAGCATTTAGAAATCACGCGTGATGTTGCTTCGCGTTTCAACCATCAGATGGGAGAAACTTTTGTAATTCCAGAAGCTAAAATTCAGGAGGACAGTATGTTGATTCCGGGAACTAACGGCGGAAAAATGAGTAAATCAGCCAATAATATTATCAATATTTTCCTTGATGATAAAGTGTTACGCAAGCAGGTAATGAGTATTGAAACCGATAGTACGCCACTTGAAGAACCAAAAAATCCAGATACCTGTAATGCTTTTGCCATTTATTCATTATTAGCAACTGAAGAACAAATTGCGGAAATGAGAGCGAATTATTTAGGCGGAAATTATGGTTATGGTCATGCCAAACAAGCTTTGTTTGAGTTGATTACCGAAAAATTTAAAACAGAAAGAGAAAAATACAATTACTACATTAACAACCTTGAAGAAGTCGATGCCTTATTAAAAAAAGGTGCTGAAAAAGCTTCTGTTGTTGCGGATGGTGTCTTAGCCAAAGTTCGCGAAATTCTTGGATTTGGAAAGTAAATAATTTAAAAGCGAGAGATTTTAAAAAACTTTCGCTTTTTTTAATATAGCTTTAATTCATATTTAAAATTGAAAAAAATATTTACACAATACATGTTTGTGGTGCTCCTTGCATCATACGGTCTAATCCTAGTTTCTTTTACTTACCTAATTAATTTTGAAGACACAAGTACTTATGGGGTAAATAAAACTGTTGGATGGGCATACGATATTTCAAACCAGATGTATTATAATGCAATACTTTTTCCGTTTTGCCTTATCCTTTTTCTGGTTGGATATTTATTACTAATGATACTGCGAAGGAAAACAAATTACTTGCTTTCCATTACTCATTTTAGTTTGATTATATTATCAATTACAGGAACTTTAGTTTGCTATTATGCAATTAGTAATCTTTTCTATTTGGTATCGATACCGTTGTTTTTTATAATTATTTTTAAAAGTTATAAGACCATATAACTTCAAATCGCCTCAAACAGTTTCCCAGGCAAAGGTCTAATAACACCTTTAAGCTCCATATTCAAAAGCATTCCCGAGATTTTATAAATGGGGAAATCACATTGAAGCGCAATTACATCAAGCAATTCCTTTCCGTTCTTGAGCAGGAAATCATAAATCTTTTGCTCTTCCACTTCTAATTCTACAAACAATTGTTTCTGTACAGGTTTTGACTTGTTTTCAATGTCCCAATTCAACACATAAACCAAATCAGCAGCGCTTGTCAGGACGTTTGCTTTTTGTGTTTTAATCAAATCATTACAGCCCTGACTGTATTTGTCTGTAACGCGACCGGGAACGGCAAAAACATCTCGGTTATAATCGTTGGCTAAATTGGCTGTGATCAAAGATCCCCCTTTATCTGCAGATTCTATTACAATAGTTGCTTCGGTCATTCCCGCCACAATTCTGTTTCGGCGTACAAATTTCTCTTTGTCTGGATTTGATGAACTCCAAAACTCCGTTATGAAACCACCATTTTCTTCCATTCTGGCGATGTATTTTTTATGTGTTTTCGGATAAATCTGATTCAGGCCATGAGCCAAAACTCCAATCGTCTGTAAGTTATTATCCATCGCCAATTGATGCGCTACAATATCGACTCCGTACGCAAAACCACTAACAATCACGGGATCAAGCGGTGCCAGATCCTCAATAAACTTTTTGCAGAATTCCATTCCATATGAGGTAATCTGCCGCGTCCCGACAATACTAATTAATTTTTTGTTTTTTAAATTAATATTTCCCGAAGTAAAAATCAAAACTGGCGAGTCGATACAATGTTTGAGACGATCCGGATAACTTTCGTCTTGAAAAAAAGAAACATTTATAGCGTTTGATTTAATAAATTCTAATTCCTTGTTGGCCTTTTCAAAAACCGTCTTGGCTTTTAGATTCCGCAACAAAACCGAACCAACGCCATCGATGCCAGCAATTTGATTACTTTTTACTTTGAAAATGGCTTCAGGATTTCCAAAATGGGTCAACAATTTTTTGGCCATAATATCACCAATGCCATCTACTTTTAATAAGGCTAATAAATAAAATAATTCCTGGTCTGACATGGCTTCGAAAACAGTTATTTGAGAGGATAAAAAATATCTTTTAAAACAAATTTTTGTACAATTAAAAGTGGCACAAATATATAAATTAGAAGTAAATTCTTATAAAAAAATAAATAGTAAAGATTTCGCACTACTTTAGTCAAAAAGCTAATTTTATTTAACTAACTGAAAACGAATTGTCTATAAAATTATCAGAATTGTTAATAAAAATTGTGAATAAAATTTTGATAACTATATTGGATGTATAACTTTGTTACTATGAAAATCGAAACTTATATAGCACAGTTATTGTATCGTTATCAGTGTGTAACGGTTCCAGGGTTTGGAGCATTTTTAACCGAAATTCAATCGGCGCAGCTTAATTCAAGTACAAATTCGTTTACTCCACCGAGAAAAACGATCGCATTTAACAGTCTTTTGAAAAACAATGATGGTTTGTTGGCAAATCATATCGCGCTAACAGAAAAAACATCCTATGGATTTGCTGTAAGTGCTATTGCATTTCAAGTTTTAAGCTGGCAAAAGACGTTAGAGGAATCTGGTGTTTTAAATATCAAAAACATCGGTGATATTCGTCTTAATGCCGATAATAACATGGTTTTCACTCCAAGTGATCAAACTAATTATCTAACGAGTTCTTTCGGTCTTAGTCCGTTTGTTGCTCCAATGGTAAAAAGAGAAATTTTTGAGAAGAAATTACAGGAAATCGAAGAATCGAAAGTATATCAATTACACGATTCTGAAGAAGAATCAAAATCTTCAAATTCTTTCTTAAAATATGCAGCCATTTTTGTTTTAGGTCTTGGCATTACAGGAAGCATTGGTTATCCTTTATACCAAAATCAGATCA
Source organism: Flavobacterium sp. KH_001 (assembly GCF_057840745.1). Classification (NCBI taxonomy): domain Bacteria; kingdom Pseudomonadati; phylum Bacteroidota; class Flavobacteriia; order Flavobacteriales; family Flavobacteriaceae; genus Flavobacterium; species Flavobacterium sp. KH_001. The sequence continues at coordinate 1,113,494 of NZ_CM174520.1, forward strand.
CTACAAAAACGCTTGTAGTAGAAAATGCGGTTCAGAAAAAAGTAGAGAACAAAATTCAGGAAGCTACATTCTTTATTGAGAATCCGCTACCTGCAGTAACTTTATCTGTAGATTCAGCAAAAACAGAAGCTGTAAAAGTAATGCCTTATCATATCATGGCAGGTGCATACAGAAGTGAGGCAAATGCAAGAAAAGCTTATAACCAATTGGTTAAAGATGGTTACGAAGCGCGAATGCTTGGCGAAAACAAACATGGCTTATTCCCGGTTTTATACGGAAGTTATGCCACAATGGCTGAAGCTGCAAAAGCACAAAAAGAAATACAAAAAGGTGAAAATCCAGATGCCTGGATTCTAGTCGAAAATCTATAAAACTTAAAAGCCTGATCTCTCGATTAGGCTTTTTTTTTGGCCTATTTTATTCTTAAAAAAGCCTTTTACGTTAATATACATCCTCAGCAGCACATACTTTAGATTCAAATAAATCTATAAAAAATTATGTGTTACAAATTAAAATTATTCTTTGCTTTTCTTTTAGTATTAAGTTCACAATACTTTTATGCTCAGCAAATTACTACGACATCAAAAGCGCAAATTGCTTTAGAAAAAAAAGCTAAAAAATCCTCCGATGATTATCATAAAAAGCTAAATGACGAACATGCTAAACTGAAACAGAATCAGGACAAACTAAAAAAAGAGCAAAAAACGGTTGAGAAACATCAAAAAGATTTGAAAAATTCAGAAAAAGATTTACAAAAGAGCAAAAATAAAATAGCTAAATTAGAATCTGAAAATCAAAAGATTAATTCAAAATTGAGTTCTCTTACTACAGAAGAATCTCAGAAACAACAAGTCAAAATGAAAAAAAATGAACTTGAAATTCAAAAACTTAAAGTAAAGCAAATCAATCAGCAAAAAGCTTTAGAAAAAGCACAAGCTCAGATTTAAAAATAAAAAACCTGTTTCATGTGGAACAGGTTTTTATTTAGCAATTATTTTAGCGTTTTGTGAAAGGATCACTTTACCTCCCTGATAAATAGTTAGTTTCGCCGGAGGCGCATTTTTTTCACCAGCAACTATAAAGGCGCATTCATACGTATAATTTTCCTTCTTAAATTCATACTGATGGTTTCCTCCATTGCCTTCTACCACAAAATTTCCTCTATAAATTATCACATCAGGTTTTTCACTCATCGCCTTCTCAATTGGCCAGGAAACATAACGATAATTTTCATTTCCCAAATTATCGATTCTGATTCTGAATTTTTCCGTTTCCAGAACACAGACCGGTTTTAGAAAAAAGGCAATACTTGAATCTAATTCCTTTTTTTGATCGGCAATCAGTTTCTTTTTGAGATCAATCTCTGCTTGTGACTGGTAATTTACGCTGGTTAAACGGCCTTCAAAATCCATCCAGACATTTCCCTGATTCAGCATTATTCCACGCCAACCCATATCAGACCAGTCTTTTGCGGGATCTGACTTAGTAATTTCATTTTTTAAAGTGGCATCGAAAATTTCATCATACCGTTTGATAAAATCAGATTTGTCTGCAACATCAAGTATTGGATATTCGCGTTTTAGAGGGTAAGCAACCATTTCAGCGATCGCCTCTTTCTTGTCGCTTTTAATCGTATCAATAAAACTTTTGATACATTTTTGATACTCAGGTTTTACAGTCTGAGCCGAAACGAAAGGGCCCACAAACAGTAGTAAAACCAAAAACAGATTTACTTTTTTCATTAAAAACACTTTAATTGATTATTAATCTGATTATTAAGTTCTAAATATAAAAGTAATTAATTTATGCTTTCAGATAAAAACTTTAAGTTTATAACGCATTAATTCATCTCATTATTATTTTGATAAAAACCAAAAAACCTGTTCCACATGAAACAGGTTTTTCTTATTTGGTCACTATTTTTGCATTCTGATTGAGAATCTCTTTTCCATTCTGAGAGATTGATAAATAAGCTGGCGGAGAGTCATCTGTACCGATTACGATGATATAACATTCATACAAATAAGCGTCTTTTTTAAATTCATAATGGCTGTTCCCTCCGCTTCCATCAGAGATCCATTTTCCATTAGTGATTATTAAATCTGGCTTTTGACTCATCGGGTTTTTAATCGACCAGGAAGCGTATCTGTAATTATCGTTACCTAAATCGTCAATTCTGATTCTGAATTTTGAAGTTTCCAAAACATAAACCGGAGCTTTAAAAGTGGCAATTGAAGGATGAAGTTTTCCTTTTTCGCCTGCAATTAATTTGTTTTTAAGATCTTTCTCCGCCTGCGATTGATAATTGATTGTGATTACTTTCCCGGTTGTATCCATCCAAATATCTCCCTGACCGAGCATAATTCCTTGATAACCCATTTCGGTCCAATCTTTTGCAGGATTTGATTTTATGATTTCGTTTTTCAAAGTAGCATCGAAAATTTGATCATACCGCTTTATAAAATCTGCTTTATTTTTGACAGTGGGAATTGGATATTCTCTTCCAATTGGAAAAGAAATAAGGGCCGCCACTCCTTCTTTGTTGTTGCTTTTTACATTGGCAATAAAGCTTTTGACGAATTTTTGATAGGCTGGTTTTAAATCCTGACCAGAAATATTCTGAATGCACAACGCAATAAATATAACGCAAATTATCTTTCTCATAATTTTCTATTTTACATAATGTTTGAATAGTTAAGTCCATTTCAAACACTAAGTTACAAAATACAAAATCAATTAATGCTGGCTTTGAACATTTTAAGTTCATCCCAGGTAAATTCATCCCCGTGTTTTTCTTTCAATCCATTCAGAGATTCTTCCTGGTAAAACTGAAAAGCCTCACGCAACGCCAGGATTTTGTCGTATGGTAAAACATCAGATATATCAACTTTCTTCGCCTGAATTAATTTAACCAAATGCAATTCAATAGTTTGAACATTAAGTTTTCTGATTCTGGCGATGTCCTGAATGGAGTTTTTTTCCAACCACAAATCATGCGTTTCTTCCACCGTAGTTTTCTTTACTTCTTTTGGCGCGCTTTTATCTAATTTTCTGGCTGTATAACGCACTGTAGGTTCATCCAATTTAAAAATATCAGTATTCGACATATTAAATTCCTCACGGATCTTATTAACCTTGTCTGTTTTATAGTTTTTAATCGCTGTAGACGTCAATTTCTCTTTACAGATGGTTTCACCTGCCACGACGATTTCGATGAGCAATTTGGCCTTCATTAAGCGTAAAACGGCTTTGGTCTGCAAATCGTCTAAAAGAGCCAGTTCTTCATAAAATTCCTTTACTTTTTTAAACTTCTGAATTTCAGCCATTTTCTGCAAAAGATCGGTTACCAGCTTATCCATCGGTTTGAAAAAGTAATCATAAGCCGCCACTACTCTTTCCTGCACAAAAACCAAATCGACAGTTTCTTTACTGAAAATCTTATTAAGCTGCTGAACGAATTTTTGAGAGGGATCAACCAACGAATCAATCGTTTCTAAACGCTTGTGCGCCCAAACGGAATGTTTCGCTTTTTCTGAATTAACCGCATTTTCATTATAACTAAAACGATGATTTCGCCATTCTTGTGCTAAATCTGTCCAATTAAAACTGTTAATCAAATAGTTATGAATAAAGTTTTTGGTTTCAAAGTGCAATGAATTTTTCAGTACTTCTTCTGTTGCTTTATTCAAAGCATAGTCCATTACATCCTGGTCGTTCGAAATACCATTCATTTGCAACGGAGAAAGCAAAATAAGACCGTTTAAAGACGTTAAACGCGATAATGCTACATATGCTTGTCCGGGAACAAAAACTTGCGATACATCGAGCGCAGCTTTCTCAAAAGTTAGTCCCTGGCTTTTATGCACCGTAATTGCCCAGGCCAATTTTAGCGGATAATGCGCAAATGTGCCTAAAACTTCTTCTTCAATCTCTTTTGTAAGCTCGTTTACTTTGTAGCGAATGTTTTTCCATTCGTACTTCTCAACTTCAATGGTTTTATTCTCTTCTGGAAAATGAACAAAAATTTCCTCCGGAGAAAGGGATTTGATAACGCCCATTTTTCCGTTGAAATAGCGCTTTTCAAATGACAAATCGTTCTTTACAAACATGACTTGTGCACCAACCTTCAACTTTAGATTTTCCTCCACCGGAAAGATTTTTTCAGGGAAATCCCCAACCACAAAAGGCTGATAAGCATGCTCATTTCCAGCCAAATCGCCTATCGCCTGCTCGTTCATCGAATCGGCTTTTGCGTTATGGGTGGTCAATGTTATATAACCCGGATTATTCTTTAAATCGAAATCCGGTTTTACATATTCGTTCAAAATCTGAATATCCTGGGGGGTAATCTGATTGTTTCGAAGATTGTTCAAAACCGAAATGAATTTATCATCACTCTGGCGATAAATCTTAGATAATTCAATGTATAAGGGCGGATTTTGCTGAATTACATGCGAATGGAAAAAGAATTTTCCTTTGTAATAATTACGCAAAGTGCGCCATTCTTCATCCCGAATTACGGGTGGCAATTGCAATAAATCGCCAATAAACAGCACCTGAACACCTCCAAAAGCACGTGTATTTCGGCGAACCGTCTGCATCATAAAATCAATCGCATCAAGCAAATCGGCACGTAGCATACTCACTTCATCAATAATCAGCAACTCCATGTTTCTGATGACGTTACGCTTAACATTGTTCATTTTGAAATGCCTGCGCAGCGACTCTTTATTTTCGAATTTTACCGTTTCTGTAAACTGTGAACTCTCTTCATAAGTCGGTAAAAAAGCTGAAAATGGAAGCTGAAACATCGAATGAATGGTCACACCGCCAGCGTTTAGTGCTGCAATTCCGGTAGGTGCCACCACAACCGTGTTTTTATGTGTAGTCGCAATGATTTCACGCAATAAAGTCGTCTTTCCTGTACCTGCTTTACCGGTCAGAAAGATAGATTTTTGCGTTTGATTAATGAATTGTAAGGTGTAAGCAGCAGCTTCTGAAACGTTTTGCATTGGGCGTGTATTGAAATACCAAAAGTATCGCGTTTTTATAAAAGAAAAAACCTAAATCTTGACAGATTTAGGTTTTTAATTTAGTTAGTTTGTTTGGTATTATTTTTTAGCTTCTTCTTTAGCCGGAGCTTCCGTTTTAGGTTCAGCTTTATATTTATCGTTTAAAGCTTTAATGATATCTTTCGTGATGTCATATTTCTCTTCAGCGTATAAAATTGATGCTGCATCTCCTGTACCGTAGATATAAGAATAACCGTTTTTCTTACCGTAATCTTTGATGAATTTTTTAACTCCATTGATTAGAGAATCCATTTCAACACCACTTTCTTGTTGCAATTGTTGAGATAATGCTTGTTGAGCATAACCCAGTTGTTGCTCTCTTTTTTGCAATTCAGCTCCTCTTTGTTGTGCCCAAGCTTGTCCGTTTGCTTGTGCCTGACTTTGAAAATTAGCAGCGTCTTGTTTAAAACGAGTAATTTCCGCTTGTAGCTGTCTTCCTTTTTCTTCTGCCTGAGCTTTGTATTTTGCTTCAAGATCTTTCGCTTCAGTGTACTCCTTCATTAAAACTGAAGTATCAACGTAAGCTGTTTTTACTTCCTTAACCTCTGTTGCTTTATTACACGAAACAACCAAAATTGAAAGTGCGATAATTACTAATGCTTTTTTCATTTTCTAAATTTCTATTTTTTTAATGTATTGAAGACAAAAATATAAAAAAATAAATAGCACCAACATAAAGTTTAAAAAATGCTATAATTTTATGATATTGTTTTTATTTATGGAAAGAAAAATGTCAATAATTCAACACTATTAAAACCGGCTTTAATAGCTTTCATTAGAAACGTTTTCTCAAAAAAGACATAAATTACCATCAGTAAAGCCGAAAAAGCCGCAGAAATGCGCTTAAATTGCGTTTTACTTGTTTTTTAAGACATAAATGTGGGATGAATACTCTTTTGTACTGCTCGCTTTTAAATTTGATTTTAATCCGACGAAAAAAGCACTAATATAATTCATTTTTCCAGTTTTGTATTTTTCGGATAATAAACTCACGTAAAAAGAATCAAATTTCATTGGAAGCACTTTTTCCAATCTCATATCTACTTTTTCAAAAAGTGATTGAATGGCCTTTTTTGAGAAATGCCAAAAATGAATTGGTACATCATAAGCTGCCCAAAATTCATTATAATATTTTGCGTCGTATGATTTAAAATTTGGAACCGCAACAATTAATGTTCCAGTTGGTTTTAGTAAACGCTTCAATTCCTGAATTTGAAGTTCTAAATTTGGAACATGTTCCAAAACGTGCCACATTGTAATCACGTCAAACGAATTATTTTCAAGAGCGTCAATTTCGTTCACAAAAGAAATTCCTTTTTGTATCGCAATATTTTTTGCTCGCTCGCTTGGTTCCACTCCAACAGTTTCCCAACCGTCATTTTTTGCGGTCAACAAAAAATCTCCTGTTCCGGCACCAATGTCTAAAATTCTTCCTTTTTGAGATTGCTCTAAATTGATTAAATTCAGTTTATTCTTTAAAGCAATATTTTTTACAAAATGATATGCTTTTTCAAATAAAGATCGTTTGTTGTCTGTATGCGAAATATAATCTTCGCTTTCGTAATATCTTCCAAGATTCTCCAAAGATGGTTGCGGAGATGTAATCAACATGTCTAAAGTTTCATCGTGGTACAATTCGAAAATTTCTTTCGAAACAGAATGATCTTTAACAGTAAGAAAATGTTTTTTGTTTAAAACGTCCATTTTATAATTAGTAGGTATTTGGGTTTAATTTTAGGCTTTAATATATATTCTTTAATGTTTCCAATTTATTTTCACACCCGACATCTTTTCATTTTCAATTCTTATATCTGCCAAGATTGTAAAACCGTTTTTTATATAAAACGGCATTGGAAATCTATAATGTTTTGTATTCTGTTTTATTTCATTTTCATGATCAATAACCCAACCATTCAAACTCGTATTGTTCTTTTTTAATTCATTTATCAAAAGTGAACCATTTCCTTTTCCTTGTATTTGATGGTCCAAAATTATAGCAAACCAATCTTCTCCTTCTCTCAGAAAAGTAAATGCCCAGCCATTAATTTTATTTGAATCATCAAACAGCAAATAATGTTTTGTATTTGAAAGTCCGTTTAAGTACAAATCAAAATCCTCGCTATTTTCTAAATGCAATCTCGCGGGATATTCCTCGTTCCAAAGTTCACGTAAAACTTCTTTTTCTTCCAAAGACAGAATTTCCTTTTCTACAATCTTCATATAACGAAATTTTAGATTTCAGAGTTTAGATTTTAGATTACTAAAATAGTTTCACGTGGAACAATTCGTTTTTGTTTCAAGTTTTTCTTGTTTCAAGTTTCAGGTTAAATCCTCAAACTAAAATTCCCTCCCAGTTTCGAGTTCCAACAACCTGAAATCTGAAACAGATCAAGACGCACTAAAGTACGTCTCTACATTTATCTTCCCATGTAAATCAAAAGCACCGAAATATCACTCGGAGAAACTCCGCTGATTCTTGAAGCTTGTGAAATTGTGACAGGACGAATTCTGCTCAATTTTTGTTTTGCTTCAATTGACATTGATTTGATTTTATCGTAATCGAAATTCTCTGGAATTTTCACTTCTTCTAAACGAGTAAGCTTATCAGCGTTGTTTCTTTCCTTTTCTATATAACCAGAATACTTGACCTGAATTTCTGCTTGTTCCAGAATTTCCTGATCAACGTCATTTGCTTCGATATACTCCTTTACTTTTTCAAATTTCATCATATCCTCTAAATCAATTTGCGGACGAGAAAAAACTTTGAACATTTTATCACCTTGTGTAATTGGAGCCGTTTCTTTTGCTTCTAAAATTGGATTTGTTTCAGCAACCGAAACACTAGTCTCTTTGAAGAAGGCAACCATTTTTTCAGACTCATTTAATTTCTTTTCCATTCGGCGCAAACGAGCCTCAGAAGCCAAACCAATTTCATGTGACATTGGAGTCAATCTGAAATCCGCATTATCTTGACGCAACAATGTTCTATATTCTGCTCTTGACGTAAACATACGATAAGGCTCTTCCGTTCCTTTCGTAATTAGGTCGTCAATTAATACTCCAATATACGCTTCATCACGTTTTAAAATTAATGGCGCTTTTTCATGCACTTTTAAATGCGCATTTATTCCAGCCATCAATCCTTGCGAAGCTGCTTCTTCATATCCTGTCGTTCCATTTATTTGTCCGGCAAAATATAAACCTTCCACTAACTTTGTTTCCAAAGTATGTTTCAATTGCGTTGGTGGAAAGTAATCATATTCGATCGCATAACCTGGACGGAAAAATTTCACTTTCTCGAAACCAGCAACAGAACTCAACGCTTTAAATTGAATATCCTCCGGAAGCGAAGTTGAAAATCCATTCACATAAACTTCACAAGTATTCCAACCTTCCGGTTCAACAAAAAGTTGGTGACGCTCCTTATCAGCGAAACGATTAATTTTATCTTCAATCGAAGGGCAATATCTTGGACCAAGACTTTTTATTCTTCCGTTGAACATTGGCGAACGATCAAAACCTTCTCTCAAAATATCATGAACATCCAAAGACGTGTACGTCATGTGACAAGATCTTTGATGCGTCAATGGAGTTGTCAAATCAGAATAAGAAAACTTATCCGGCTTTGCATCTCCTTTTTCTTCATTCATTTTAGAATAATCCAAAGAACGTCCATCCACTCTCGGAGGCGTTCCTGTTTTCATTCTTCCAGCTTCAAAACCTGCTTTCACCAAATCTTCGGTAATTCCGGTTGCGGCACTTTCTCCTGCTCTTCCTCCTCCAAATTGTTTTTCTCCAATATGAATCAAACCATTCAAAAAAGTTCCGTTTGTCAGGACAACAGATTTAGATCGAATCTCTACTCCCAACGAAGTTCTGATTCCTTTTATTTTTCCGTTCTCGATAATCAAACCTTTTACCATCTCCTGGTAGAAATCCAAATTTGGAGTTCCCTCCAACATCATTCTCCATTCTTCAGCAAAACGCATTCGGTCACTTTGAACTCTCGGCGACCACATTGCAGGCCCCTTTGATTTGTTCAACATCTTAAATTGAATCGCGGTTCGGTCTGAAACAATTCCAGAGTATCCTCCCAACGCATCAATCTCACGCACGATTTGTCCTTTTGCAATTCCACCCATCGCTGGATTGCAAGACATCTGCGCAATGTTCTGCAGGCTCATCGTAACCAATAAGGTTTTCGATCCCAAATTTGCGGCCGCTGCCGCGGCTTCAGATCCGGCATGACCTGCACCAACTACTATAACATCGTATTCTTCTAAAAACATTTTATTTTCTATTCTCTGGGAAACCGTTTAAGTTGGCTCTCAGAATTAAATTCTTTATCCCTTTGTTCCACGTGGAACGTGTTAAAAGTTTCGAGTTTCAGGTTTCATGTTTACGCTTTACAAAAGTTCCACGTGGAACATCTTAATCCCTGCTTAAAACTTCAAAATAAAACTTCAAACCAATCGTTCCACGTGGAACGTTTTAATTTTCCTTGTTAAAAAATGTTTCACGTGGAACGTTTAAGTTTCTTATTACAAAATCTAAACGTGTTTCACGTGGAACATTTAATTCACTTTCTTAACCTGAAACTTGAAACCAAAAAAAACTTAAAACAATTCCTCTACAGTTCCACGTGAAACATTGCGATTTTTTCGTCTTCTTTGGAACGCATTAATTCAGCATCTTTATCTGACTTATCTTTATAACCACAGTAATGTAATATACCGTGAGCCAAGACACGCTTCAATTCTTCTTCGAAAGAAACATTAAAGTCTTTTGCGTTATCTTCTACTCTTTCTACAGAAACAAATATATCTCCGTTTAATTCGTTCCCAACTGTATAATCAAAACTGATAATATCTGTTAGCGTGTCGTGATCCAGATATTCTACATTTATCTTATGAAGATATTCATCATCACAAAAAATATAATTTATCTCTCCTTCGTTTTTATTTTCAGAAACGATTACAGCACTTAACCAATCAGAAAAGGCTTGTTCGTTATCTAAAGTGAATTCAGTTTCGTAATTAAAATTGATCATTTTGTATTAAAATATTCTTGAACCTTTTGATTAAAATTCGAGCGCAAAGGTAGTGATTGTCTATTTAAAATCTCTACACTGTTTAAATATTCCAAAAGCGAACTTGGTAAAGCATTCGAACGATTAGAAAATTCAGCTTTATTTGTTTCAGATTGACGCTTTGTATCTTGGCCTTGTTGCTGAACTGCGTTGTTTAATTTTAATAATTCTTGTTGAATATTTAAAATCCTTTGAAGGTTTTCATTCTTAAAACCTTTATTCAAAAGTTGCTTTTCAGATTGTTTCATTTGATCAATTACAGATTTACCCTGAGAATCCAAACCTTGTTTTGCTAACTCTTTTTGCAAAGCTTCACGAAGTTTTACCTGCTCCTTATATATTTCCATAATCGCTTCAGCATCTCCTTCTCCATCATTACCTTCTTTATTCTCATTTCCTTTTCCACCATTTTTATTTCCCTGCCCGTCTTTACCTTGTCCTTCTTTACCCTGCTGTTTACCTTCACCACTTTTACTATCCTTTCCTTCTCCGGGTTTCTTTCCTTCCTTCATTCCTTCTTTCATTTTATCACCCAACCCTTTTTGCTTTTGAATAATATCTGGCAATTGCATTCCTTGTCCTTCTCCCGGTTTTGGTTTTCCAGATCCTGGTTTCGACATTGACATTTGCATATTATTTAATAAGTCACTCAAAAAGTCAGCTAATTTATTGGCAGACGAAACAGCATATTGCTGATGTGAAACTCCTTTTGGAACCTGAACGTCTGTCAAAGATTCAATAGCTTTGTCTACATTATATTGTACGTTACCAATTTCCTTCGTTACATCTTCAGCTACTTTTGGGTTTCTCAAAGACAAAGCAAACAAACTATCATCTACATGTTTGAACTGTTGTTTCAAATTCTGTTGTACTTTAATGTTTTTAGTATAAGCCGAAGAACCTAATTTCATTGATTTAAATTGTTTCATCACATCTTCCTGAGATAAAGAATAAGCTAAAAGATTATCTAGTACCTGACGAAGCATTGCAACATCTTCTTCTAATTGTTCCTGATCGCCACCCTCCATACTCGACTCCATTTGTTGTGCCATACTTTTCATTTTTTGAGCAGCACTTTTTTGTTTTGGCTTAGCCGAAGAAGTATTCTTTTTAGCTAATTCCTCAGAAGCTTTTTGTAAATCAGAATCAACATCTTTTTCTTTTGAAGCATCAGAAGGAATATCTAAAGGAGCTTTTAATGTTTTATTTTCTTCTTTTAAATCCTTTAAATCTTCCTGAATTTTGTCAAAAGATTTATTGATTTCATCTTGTTTGTCTTTTGTGTTTTCACTGTCTTTATTCGAAAGCTTCTCTTGTTGGTCTGCTAACTTATTTAATTTTTCCGCAACCTGATCTGCTTTCTTCTCAACATAAAAACGTTTTGTCAGCTCAACCAATTGTTCTAAGTTGCGAGATTGGTTCTTACTGATCTGTTTGAATTTTTCCATCTTATCAAACAAATCTTCACTATTCAATTTATCATTCAGGTTCTTTAGTTCATCCAAAAGTTTTTGGTTTTTCTCCAAATCTTTCTCTGCATTATCTAAACGCTTTTGTAAATCTTCAGCTGTTTTATCTTTCTTCTCGTCTTTGAACTTGTCTAAATTATGATTCATTTTCTCAGCAAACTGTTTCATTAATTCGTCTTGCTGCTTTTGACGTTTGATAAAATCATTGATTTTTTGCTGATCTTTAAACTCTAAATTATCCTTTTCTTTTCCGGTATTTTGAATCTTATCCATTTCAGAAAATTGTTTATTCTGATTCTTTAAAGATTTTTCAAGACTATTTATATTCTGGTTTTGTTGTTGCAATTCCATATCCTGAACTTCATCTGTAGTAGAAACTCTGTCTGAAAAAACAGAAGACTTTGTACTCTTAAAATGATGAGGCGCATCGTTATCGAAAACCTCAAAATAGTATTCATAAGATACTCCTTCTTCTACAGCAAGATTACTTGGAAAGTTAAAAACGAACTGATCAAATACAGCTTGTTTTACAGGAATGGTTCCACGCTTAGCCGTGTTTGGCTTGTTACGTTCGTAGTATACAATCTGCAATTTCGACAAACCATAATCATCACCCAATCTTCCCAACACATAATTCTTATCCAACTTTAAACTGTCCGGTGCAGGCGAAACGGTAATCGTTGGATGCTGATCTTTGATAACAGACAGCTGGTAATCCAATTTTTCGTAGTTTTTGACCTTATTATTTGAAGTAAGAATTTGATATTCTGTATTTTGACTGATATTTTTAGCTAGTTTAAACTCGTTTTCAGCCTTATTGAACTTAAAAACTGCATTCTCATCCTTCCAAACAATCTCCTGAGTCGATTGTGTATTCATTTTCCAGGTTACCAAAGTTCCTTCCGGGACAATTGCATTTCCTGTTCCCTGGATAGTTTCTGATTTCTTTTTTAAATAAGATGGGAAATTCAACACCATTTCAAAGTTCGCAATTGATGGAACTGTAATAACTTTTAATTCATATTCATCAGATGAAACTGAATTTCCTTCAAAAGAAAAGGGAACATTATCAACTGGTTTTTCAATCTTGAATTCAAACTTTCCCGGTTGAGATGATTCCATAAAATAACTTTCATCTCCAATATGAATCATGACATTCTCCGGAACTACCTTTCCGACCGATTCCATTTTGATAACAAAATCTTTGTTTTGTTCTGTTTGCAAATTCGAATTTAAAACCACAAATTTGAAAGGAGCTGGTGGTAAAAACGTAGCATTGAAATGCACCACTCTATTTAAACTTTGAGAAATGATATTGCTATTTCCAGAAATATAAAACACGGCAAAAAGTAAAACTGGAACCAAAGCCAATGGCAAATATTTCTTATTCGCTTTAAAATTGATGGCATTCCCAAATGGAACTGGCTGCAACGAATTCGCTTTTTGTTCTATCGAAGCCAACATTAATTCAGAACTTTCTGCTGAATTTTCAGAAGAAGATAATTGTAAAAAATTCGTTAGTTTATCACTTACTTCTGTAAAATGGTTTCCAATAATTTTAGAAGCCTCATTATAATCAATTCCTTTTTGAAGTTTGAACAACTTGAAAATTGGAAACAAGATAAATCGGAACAAAAGGAAAACTTCTACTCCAATAAATAACCAAAATAAAACCGTTCTTCCTACTGGTTTTAACCAAAGAAAATACTCAATAAAAAGCGTAAACAGAAAATACAATAATCCAAAACCAATAAAAAGAAGTGCTCCTTTTATCAATTCGTTCGTGTAATATTTCTTTATAAAAGCTTCTAACTTTTGATATATAGCAGATGTCGTTTTCAAAATAAAATCTCTTTTGATTATAACCTATAAAAGTAGTAATTTTAATTAGATAATTCTCAATGAGAAAATTAGTCAATTAAGCTACAAGCAAGGCATTATCTAATTAAAACTCATTTTCTAATTCTCTAATTAGAATTGTATCTTTGCATCAAAATTTAAACAAATGTCAAAGCAAGTTCGCGTGCGTTTTGCACCAAGTCCAACAGGACCTTTACATATTGGCGGAGTTCGTACTGCCCTATTTAATTATTTATTTGCCAAAAAAAACAATGGTGTTTTCTATTTAAGAATTGAAGATACAGATCAGACTCGTTTTGTTCCTGGTGCTGAAGCTTATATTATGGAAGCATTAGAATGGTTGGGAATTGCTCCTGAAGAAACCGTTGGTAAAAATGAAAAATTTGGTCCGTACAGACAAAGTGATCGTAAAGATTTATACCAATCTTATGCCGATCAATTGATCAATTCGGGTTGGGCGTATTATGCTTTTGATACTCCGGAAGCTTTAGATGCTCATAGAAAACAGCACGAAGCAGAAGGAAAAACTTTTATTTATAATCATCACAACCGTGAAAAGTTAGATACGTCATTCGTAATTTCCGCAGAAGAAGTTGCTAAAAGAATTGCTAATGGAGAACATTATGTAATCCGTTTTAAAACTCCGGTTGATGAAACTTTGCATTTAAAAGATATCATTCGTGGCGATGTAAAATTTGAAACGAATTTACTTGATGATAAAGTTTTATTTAAAAGTGACGGAATGCCAACCTACCATTTGGCCAATATTGTTGATGATCATTTGATGGAAACTTCACACGTAATTCGTGGAGAAGAATGGTTGCCATCGATGCCACTTCACGTTTTATTGTACAGAGCTTTTGGTTGGGATGCTCCGGAATTTGCACATTTACCTTTGATTTTAAAACCGGTTGGAAACGGAAAATTATCAAAAAGAGATGGTGACAAATTAGGGTTTCCTGTGTTTCCACTAGAATGGAAAACCGAAGAAGGTGTTTCATCTGGTTACAGAGAAAAAGGATTTTTCCCGGAAGCTGTTATCAACTTCCTAGCCTTGTTAGGTTGGAATGACGGAACGGATAAGGAATTATTTTCTTTAGAAGAATTAGTGGAATCTTTTGATCTGAACAGAGTTCATAAATCGGGAGCAAAATTTGATCCTGAGAAAAACAAATGGTTCAATCACCAATATTTAATCAAACAAAATGATGCTGATTTAGCGAAGGACTTCACTCCTATTTTAGTTGAAAAAGGCGTTGATGTTTCTAAATATGATGTCACAAGAATCGTTTCCCTGATTAAAGAAAGAGCGCATTTCGTTTCTGAATTTTGGGATTTAACTGATTTCTTTTTCCAGGCTCCAACATCGTATGATGAAAAAGCAAGCAAAAACTGGAAGGAAGAAACTCCGGCTTTAATGCAGGAATTGATTTCGACTCTTGAATATATTGATGGATTTGATTCAGCAAATATCGAAGCCATCGTAAAAGATTGGTTAACTAAAAATGAAATTGGAATGGGTAAAGTAATGCAGCCTTTCCGTTTGAGTTTGGTTGGCGCTTTAAAAGGTCCTCACCTATTTGACATTGTTGAAATCATCGGAAAAGAAGAAACAATTTCGAGAATTCAGAAAGCCATAAGTACATTATAAAATAATTTACTTTAAAATATCAAACGCTAAGAAACATCTATAAAATGTTCTTAGCGTTTTTTTAATGTCTAAAAAATTTAAATTGGAAGAATATTCGTAATTTACCCAATCATAAAAACTAAACTATATCACCATGAACACAGCATTAATTATCCTTTTAGTCTTCGGATTCTTTATTTTCATGTCTTCTTTTTTTACCGTCAAACAACAATCGTCTGTTGTAATCGAAAGATTTGGTAAATTTTTAAGCGTAAGAAATTCAGGTTTACAACTAAAAATTCCGATCGTCGACAGAATTGCCGGACGTGTAAATCTTAAAATTCAACAGTTAGATGTTATCATTGAAACCAAAACGAAAGACAACGTTTTTATTAAAATGAAAGTTTCAGTTCAGTTTAAAGTGATTCAGGAAAAAGTATACGATGCTTTTTATAAACTGGAATATCCACACGATCAGATTACGGCTTATGTATTTGATGTTGTTCGTGCCGAAGTTCCAAAACTAAAATTAGATGATGTTTTTGAAAGAAAAGATGATATCGCAATTGCAGTAAAAAGAGAATTAAACGAAGCCATGACCACTTACGGTTATGATATTATCAATACTTTGGTAACAGATATTGACCCGGATATCCAGGTAAAAAATGCTATGAACAGAATCAACGCCGCAGACAGAGAAAAAACGGCTGCCGAATTTGAAGCTGAAAGTTCAAGAATCAGAATCGTTGCAAAAGCAAAAGCAGAAGCTGAAAGTAAACGTTTACAAGGTCAGGGTATTGCAGATCAACGTCGTGAAATTGCAAGAGGTTTAGTAGAAAGTGTTGAAGTTTTGAACAGTGTGGGAATCAATTCACAAGAAGCTTCTGCGTTAATTGTAGTTACACAGCATTATGATACATTACAGGCAATTGGTGCAGACGCCAATTCAAATTTAATTTTGTTACCGAATTCTCCGCAAGCCGGAAGTGATATGCTGAATAATATGGTTGCATCGTTCTCAGCATCGAATCAGGTTGGAGAAATGATGAAGAAAAATAATAAAAAATTAGAAAAACCTAAAAAGATTGAACCACTTCAATCTGGTTATGAAGATGATATTCAACCCGAAATAAAAGAATAATACAAATAAAAAGAGGCTTAATTGCCTCTTTTTTTATTGAATAACCAACTGATAATATGTGGTAAAATGGATTGCAAAATCTTAGGATAGTTGTTGGAAAAATAATCTTTATAAGAAGAAAAGAATCCATTAACAATTTTCTGCGGTGTAATTCCTTCTTTGGTTCTCTGAAAACTTAAGACCAATTTCTGATAATTAATCTCCTTTTCTAATTTCAGAATTTCCAAATCTCTTTCGATTTCAGCGTATGATGCGTATTTTTTTGGTTCCATAAATTAGTCGTTAAAAAAGATTTCTGAGAATTTTTCTAAAATTGGACCTTCAACAAACTTATCTTTAATAAAGAAAAGTAAAATGGTAAACAAAAGGTAGATCCCTCCTACTGCTAAAAATCCAAGTGCTGTACTTTCAAATAATGCACCAAAAGCATAAGCTGCAGCAAAAGATCCGAAAATTAAAACCATACTAAAACACAATAAAATCAGAGTAAACTTGAAAATTAAAGTGGTCGATTTCATGGCAACTTTAAATCCCCAAAGTTTGTAATACGCTAAGTGACTGTCTAAATATACTTTAGCCTGATCCTGAATGTTTTCAGTATTTTCTTTTAACTCTTCAAAAGCCATAATTGTAGTTTAAATTAAAAAAAAGAAGCACAAAAAATTACTTTTAAAAGTAATCAAATTTTGTGCTTCTTGTATTTATTATTTTTGAAGTTTAGCGTTCTGTGCTTTTAAATCGGCTAATTTAGATTCTAAAAACGTAATTACTTCTTCTGTTTTATGACTTACATTCGAAAGCAATTCATCAAAAGTACCGTCAAGACCTTGAGTAGCTCCTGTGAATTTTTCACGAAGAACTTCAGAGCTTGCTGATAATGAATCCTTCAAATTATGTGCTGCATCATCTATACCTTCTTTCAATTTCGCTCGGGTTTTTGATCCTTTATCCGGAGCAAATAAAATTCCAATTGCTGCACCTGCAGCGGCGCCAGCTAATATTGCCGCAATAGTATTTAAGTTCTTTGACATAATGTTAAAATTTAAATGATTAATAAAGGTACTGCTTTTTTGAAATATAATATATTGATTAAATGATATTTACTGTAATTTAACAATACAATTAATACATGTAAGCTACTGCTTCGTATTTACCATCATTTTCAACTATGCTTACAAACGGATAACCCTTTGAAGCTGACTGCGTTTTGATCCTTAAAGCAGTTTGGTTTTGATTTGCAATTGGCGGCTCTCCTTTTGTCTTCGTCGATATTCCAGAAAAATTAGCAGCTTGTTTTAAACCTATTGTCTTTTCCTGAGATAAAACAGTTACCATTTTGTAATCTGATTTAGAATCTACTACTACTCTATCAGATATTTTTTTAGTTTGATTCGTCTGTTTATTGGTAATTTTTGAAACAGCATACTTGGTGATTTTATGTTCTTCAGCACTTCCGTTTAAAGAGTAATAAATTAAACCGTTTTCTTGTTTGATAAAATTAGCATCCAATTCTTCTCCATTGTGTTTTGAGATTTGATGTGTTTGAGAAATTGCAATGTTTGCAAATAAAATAGCCAGAGTAAAAAATACATTTTTCATGATAATTAAATTTAAGGTTTAAAAAATTTCTTTGATCAAAAATGAAAATCAAAATTTATAAATCACAAAACCAATTTCATGAAATTTGAAAATTATGAAATAAATCGAAAAATACTTTTACTGAAGTATTATCAAAACACAAACACAATTAGAATTGACCATAAAACCAATTTTCGGAATGCAGGCTTAGAATAAAATCTAAAAACAAAAAACGTAATTTTTGAATTTTCAGATAAACTCAGATTTGATTCCTCAAGTATCATTTTTAAAATTAAAAAATTTCAGATTTGACCTTTGGATAAAAATAGCAACTTTATAAACAATTGTATGTTAATAACCCGTTAAACTCACAAAAATGATGTCTAAAACTTAAATAAAGCTTAAAAATCAACAATTATTCAAAAGATGAGTTAAGAGATGGAAGAAGTAAAAAAAGGCCTTAAAATTAAATTATAGAGGTCACTTTTAGTTTAAATTATCTATTAAAAAATGAAATACAATAGATTTTATATATAATAATTATAAACTTTTAAATTATTAAAAATGATCATTAAAATTGATTTAATGAAATTTCATTTTTAATTTTGAAGAAATTCATAGATTTCTAAAAACTTTATTTAAAATAACAACTTTATAAACATTTCGTTGTTAATAAGCTCTAAAGAAGGCTAAAACGAGACCTAAAACTAAAATAAGACGCTTATTTTAATTATTTTTTAAAAGATGAATTCTGTATGGGAAGAAGTAAAAAAAGCGTTTAAAAGCAATTTATATAGGTCACTTTTAATATAAAATATTTATAAAAATTTAATTTTAAATAGAAAATATAAATAATAAAAAAAGCGCTTATAAAAAGCGCTTTTCAATAGATTTTAATGATGTTATTTCTTTACCATTTCAGAAAGAATTTCAATTTCTCTCTCTGAAGCATTTTTTGGAGGATTTGAATATAATTTTAAAATTTCATCTTCAAACTGACTTTTTAAACTTTGATTTTCTAAATCTCTTAAATTCAAAAGTGCTTTTGATCGAACATAAGTTGATTCACTTCTTAATGACATTGTATATAATTTTTTGATATCCTCTTCTTCAAAATCAGCAGATTTCAAATGAGAATATTTCAAAATAAACTGAGCAAATAACAACGAAGCTTTATTATTGTTAATATTTTTCTTTAATGAATTTTGTAACAACGAAAAACTTGAAACATTTTTGATGCTCTCCCCTATTGCACTTTCAATTGCAATACGTTCCGGCTTAGTTTCAACTTTAAAATATTTATTAATATCTTTTAAAGAATTATTGATACTATTTTCTTCCTTTTTACCTTTTTCTTCCCAGGCATCTTTCAATCCAACAGTTTTATTAAATACTAATTTTGAAGCAGTTGAATCTTTATCAACAGTAAAATAACCTAAACGTTGAAATTGAAATTTATCTTCATTTTGAGCAGTTGCCAAACTTGGTTCTACAAATCCTTTGATGATTTCTAATGAATTTGGATTCACAAAATCTAAGAAATTCTTGTCTTTATAACTGTCCGGAGCTTCATCTGTAAACAAACGATCGTACATACGAACTTCTGCTTCAACGGCATGCTGAATAGAAACCCAATGCAGAGTTCCAGATACTTTTCTTTGACTTGCTTCTGTTCCGCTTCCGCTTAAAGAATCGGTATCATAAGTAACATGAATTTCTGTAATATTTCCTGCCGCATCTTTTATAACACTTTCTCCTTTAATGATATATGCATTTTTAAGACGTACTTCTTTTCCTAAAGTCAAACGGAAAAACTTTGCCGGAGCTTCTTCTAAAAAGTCTTCTCTTTCTATGTATAATTCACGGGAAAAAGGAACTTTTCTGAAACCAGCATTCTCATCTTCCTGATTATTCTCTGCTTCCAACCACTCCTCTTTTCCTTCAGGATAATTTGTAATTACCAATTTTACAGGATCTAAAACAGCCATTACACGAGGTGCAATTTTGTTCAGATCTTCACGAATACAGAATTCTAAAACTGATACATTGATCAAATTATCACGTTTTGCAATACCAATTGTATTCGCAAAATTACGTAATGAAGCAGCTGTATAACCACGTCTTCTTAATCCGGAAATAGTTGACATTCTAGGATCATCCCAACCGTTAACATGCTTTTCTTTAACTAGTTGCTGCAATTTTCTTTTACTAACAACAGTATGTGATAAGTTACGTCTTGCAAATTCTCTTTGCTTTGGACGAATCTGATTTTCATCAATAATCTGGTCTAAAAACCAATCGTATAATTCACGATGCGGCAAAAATTCTAGTGTACAAAAGGAGTGTGAGATTTCTTCTAAATAATCACTTTGTCCGTGTGCCCAATCGTACATTGGATAAATTTTCCAATCGTCTCCGGTTCTATGATGATGTCTGTGTAAAATCCTGTACATGATAGGATCACGCATCAGCATATTGGTAGATTTCATGTCTATTTTGGCACGAAGAATATGAGTTCCAGCCTCAAATTCACCATTTTTCATTCTTTCGAATAAATCTAAATTCTCTTCAACAGAACGATTTCTGTACGGACTATCTGTTCCAACAGTAGACGGAGTCCCTTTTTGAATTGCCATATCTTCAGAAGACTGACTATCAACATAGGCTTTATCCTTTTTAATTAATAAAACGGCCCAATCGTACAATTGTTGAAAATAATCCGAAGCGTAACGTTCTTCTGCCCATGTATACCCTAGCCACTCTACATCTTTTTTAATAGCGTCAACAAATTCCTGTTCTTCTTTTTCTGGATTTGTATCGTCAAAACGTAAATTTACAGGTGACTGATAATCAATTCCTAAACCAAAATTTAAAGCAATAGAACTCGCGTGTCCGATGTGCAAATAACCGTTTGGTTCTGGTGGAAAACGAAAATGAAGTTTAGTTTGTGAAAGACCTGATTTTAAATCTTCCTCTATGATTTGTTCAATAAAATTGAGTGATTTCTCTTCTGATGCCATTATTTTATAGT
This sequence comes from Flavobacterium sp. KH_001, assembly GCF_057840745.1. Taxonomy (NCBI): domain Bacteria; kingdom Pseudomonadati; phylum Bacteroidota; class Flavobacteriia; order Flavobacteriales; family Flavobacteriaceae; genus Flavobacterium; species Flavobacterium sp. KH_001. The sequence continues at coordinate 1,134,364 of NZ_CM174520.1, forward strand.
AATTTTAGCAAAGATAAAAAAAAGGTTTCAGGTTTCAGGTTTAAAGTTACTTAACTGGCATTAAACCTGAAACTTTAAACTTTAAACAATAAGAAAATGGGAGTTATAAAACTAAAAAACATCCGCACTTTTTCCTATCATGGATGTTTAATTGAAGAAGGAAAAATTGGATCAGACTATACTGTTGATCTAAAAATTAAAGCTAATTTACAGCAATCAGCACAAACAGATCATCTTCTTGACACTGTTGATTATGTACATTTGAACAAAATTGTTACGGAAGAAATGGCGATTCGCTCACATTTATTGGAACATGTGGCAAAAAGAATCAATATTCGCGTACTTGCAGAAATTGAAATGATAGAAAAAACTACGGTTTGGGTTTCCAAAATAAATCCTCCTATTGGTGGTGATGTTGAATCAGTTACTATAAAAATGACGGAAGTTAGAAAGTAATTCTTTTAAGCATAAAAACTAATTTTTTAAAATAGTTACTTTTAAAGTTTTGAATTTTAAAGATTTTAGTTACTTTTGCCATCCGTTCAAGCAATGGCGTCGTGGCCGAGCGGCTAGGCTGGGCTCTGCAAAAGCTCCTACTCCGGTTCGAATCCGGACGATGCCTCAAAAACCTCTAAAGCAATTTAGAGGTTTTTTTATGTTTAATTTTTAGAAAAAATTAGATAAAGTTTACGTTCGAATCCGGACAATGCCTTTAAAAACCTACAGAAATATATATCTTTTTTTTTATGGTTAATTAAAAAAAAAAATTAGATAAAGTTTATAATCGAATCCGGACGATGCCTTAAAATCGTTAAAGCAATTTACAGCTTTAATACTTGTTTTTTCCACAGTCTTGTCATTTCTCTAAATGTTAATTTCTAATTTTTAAACATAAAAAAACCTCTGCTTTAGAGAGGTTTAAAATATAATTCAAGTATTACTATCTTACTATTTTATAAAGCTTTTCAAGCTCTGATGGTAAACCAAAAGTATGAGTGTCAACTTTAGTTCCTAAAAATTGAGATTCTCCACAACCATTACAAATCTTGGCAATACCAATTATAGAATCATTTCTTTTAAAAATAAATATATCCCTATATTTTGGAATGCAGCTTGCTACATCTGGTGATAAAGAATCATTTTGTGTAAAAATTGCCTCTACTTCTTTCTTCTTTTCTTTAGTTAATTCTGTTTTAACAAAATGAAATTTTAATAAATCAGATTCAAAATTTGGTTCTGAAATAGTTTGAGGATAATTACCACTTAATAAACTACTTAACTTAATTTGATCATCAACAACTATCTTTTTTCTGAGAATGTCATAAACCGAAAAATCAGAAATATCTAAATAATAGTGATCAATTTTATCTGCAATAAAAAAAGATTCTAGATCCTTCTTTACAACTTCTTCCTTTTTAATTTCAGTTTTATTAGAGTTATTACAACTAACAAAAATCACAATTAAAATAAGTAAAAGTCTTTTCATATAATTACATCTGATTACTTCTCAATCTTCTCAAAAGCATTTCTAACCATTTCTTTTTCTTTTGGAAACCAGCCCTGGATCATTAAAGCAAATCCAAAAACCATTAAAACAATACTTATAATTTTCTTTATTTTAAGAATATTATTGGGTGTCATTTTAGATTTTAATTGTTTGGCTAATACTATTTTAAGACAATCAACCAATAAATAAGTTATGATAACTGATGTAAAAAAAGTAATCATTCTGGAGTTTTGCATTTCTAATTTTGGTCCGACAGAAATGATAACAGCCAGCCAAAATCCCAATACTCCAATGTTGATAACGTTCAGTAAAAAACCTTTTACAAACAAACTACCATAGTTTCTTTTGATGATATCACGATCAATTTCTTCATCGTTTATTTTTTCTTCTTTCTTTAATTTTACAAATGAAATTAAACCATACGCGAGCATAATAATTCCACCAAAAATAAAGAGTGCGGGTTTATCTTTTAAGCTCTGAATTAATCTGTAACTTCCTAAATACGCAATGGCTATAAAAAAAATATCACCTAATACTACACCAAAATCAAAGACTATCGCAGCTCTGAATCCTTTTGTAATACTGGTTTCTAGTAATATAAAAAATACTGGACCTACCATAAAACTTAAAAAAAGTCCCCATGGCAGTCCAGCCAAAATATCATTTATCATTCAAATAGAATTATTATTTCACTTCTTCGATTTTACCTCCAAAAACCGTTTTTTGATTAATTTGTCTAGGTTTTCCGTAAATGTAAATAGAGCCTCCTGCGCTCACTTTTGCATCAACAAGCGTAGTAGCATTCACATCTGCTTTTCCTCCCGCAGAAACGCTTACTGTAGTTTGAGAGGTAACTAATTTACTGGCTAATAAAAAACCACCAGCTCCCAGACTTGCATCTTGGTTAGAAGCTTTACCTGTTAAAGTAATTTCTCCTCCTGAAACAGAGCTTACTTTTAGTTTATCAACATCCAAATCTACATTAATTTTACCACCTTCCTGAGCACTTACTTTAAAAGAAGTCGCTTTTACGGCTTCTGTACTCGTAACTACAGCACCTTCATTAACATCAATAAGTTCTATGTGTTTGTAGTACAAGGTAATATCTAAATCATCTCCAGATAATAATTTAGACATAGTCATTCTTATTTTCAAGATCCCTTTTTTATTGATAACCTCTACTTCTGATTCACGAGCTCCTTTAATGACCACTTTATTATCTGAAGACGCTACTAATTTAACATGTAGTTTATCAAAAACTTTTACTTCATCAAAATCTCCTACTTCTTTCGTTACCTGTGCAAATGACATTTGTACAAATAAAATTGCAACACCAATTAATAACTTTTTCATATCTCTCTATTTTAATTTAATAACTATTCTGCTCTTCTTAAAAAATGAAAATCAAGTTGTTTTTTAACTAAATCGGCATTTTTTACTTTAACATAAATTTCATCTCCTAATTGCAATATGCTGTTTGAAGTAGCTCCAACCAACGCATACTGCTTTTCATCGAAAGTATAATAATCATCTTTTATTTCTCTGATTCTCACCATTCCTTCGCATTTGTTCGAAACGATTTCAACATAAATTCCCCATTCTGTAACTCCTGAAATAACTCCCAAAAATTCTTCGTCCTGGTGATCCTGCATGTATTTAACCTGCATGTATTTGATACTGTCGCGTTCAGCATTGGTTGCTAAACTTTCCATATTCGAGCAATGCAAACACTTTGTTTCGTAAATTTCTTCATTTACAGAAGCTCCTCCATCTAAATAAAATTGCAGCAAACGATGTACCATAACGTCAGGATAACGACGAATTGGCGAAGTAAAATGGCTGTAATAATCAAAAGCTAAACCATAATGGCCAATATTTTCTGTTGAATATTTGGCTTTGCTCATACTTCTAATAGCAAGAGTATCAATTAAGTTTTGCTCTTTTTTACCATTCACTTCTTCCATCAAAGCGTTCAGTGATTTCGAAATATCTCCTTTGTTTCTGAAATCAATTTTATAACCAAATTTAGCAATTACAGTTTGCATCGCAATTAACTTGTCTTCATTTGGTTCATCGTGAATTCTGTAAACAAATGTTTTCTTTTGTTTTCCAATGTATTCCGCCACTTTTCTATTAGCTAAAAGCATAAATTCTTCAATAAGATGATTGGCATCTTTTGAAACTTTGAAGTATACTCCTTCTGGTTCTCCTTCAGCATCTAAGTTGAATTTTACTTCTACTTTATCAAAAGAAATAGCACCATTAGCCATTCTTTTCTTTCTTAGAATTTTCGCTAACTCATCTAATTTTAAAGTTGCTTCCACAATTTCATCTGAAACAACATAAGATTCTCCTGTAATTGAAATATCAACCGGAATCGTATTGTCTTTTGTTTCAATGATATATTGTGCTTCTTCATAAGCAAATCGCTGATCTGAATAAATTACTGTTCTACCAAACCATTGATTAATAACCTGCGATGTTGGAGAAACTTCAAACACTGCAGAGAATGTATATTTCTCTTCATTTGGACGCAATGAACAAGCAAAATTAGATAAAACTTCCGGAAGCATTGGCACTACTCTATCTACCAAATAAACCGAAGTTGCTCTTTGATAAGCTTCATCATCCAGGATTGTTCCTTCTTCCAAATAATAAGAAACATCGGCAATATGAATACCTATTTCGTAATTTCCGTTTTCTAACTTTTTGAAAGACAAGGCATCATCAAAATCTTTTGCATCTTTTGGATCGATCGTAAACGTTAGCGTATCTCGCATATCACGACGTTTTGCAATTTCAGATTCCTGAATTGAAGTATCTATTTTTTGTGCATACACCTCTACTTCTACCGGAAAATCTGCCGGTAAACCGTATTCGGCTAAAATGGCATGAATCTCAGTATTATGTTCTCCAGGTTTTCCTAAAACTTTAATCACAGATCCAAATGGACTATCAGCTCTTTTAGGCCAATCTTCAATGGTAACCAATACAACATCACCATTTTCTGCTTCTCCAATTTTATCTTTCGGAATAAAAATATCCGTATACATCTTAGGATTTGCTGTCGATACAAAAGCAAAATTAGCCTGAATATCGATTACACCAACAAACTCTGTTTTATTTCTTTCTATAACTTCAATTACTTCTCCTTCAGGTCTTTTTCCTTTTCTTCTGTTATAAACGTAAACTTTTACTTTGTCTTTGTCTAAGGCACGATTCAAATTATTGGTCGGGATAAAAACGTCTTCTGTAAAATCCGGACAAACAAAATAGGCCGTTTTTCTGCTGGTCATATCAATTGTTCCTTCGTAATAATCCTGACTTTCGGCTTTAACTAAATATTTACCAGGTTCCGTTTCTATAATTTTCTTTGAAGCAGCCAGAATTTTTAAATCTTTTATAATCTGGTTTCTGCTTTTTGTATCGTCAAGTTCTAACTTTGCTCCTATTTGTTTGTAGTTGAATGCTTTATTTGGGCTTTGCGATAAAATTTTTACTATCTTACTAGAGAAATCTTTCTCATTTTTTATCGGCTTTCTAATTTTCTTACTCATATATCTTTTCTTAAAAAGTTAAAATTACAAATAAGATATCAGATTATAGATTTTAACAAATAAATTATTAAAAAAATAACTTTCGTATCTTTATAAAAAGACCTTGTATGGAAAGCTTTAAAACCATCGCCATATTCAATTATCAGCACGAAACTGTTGTTCTGAAACACTTACTAGAACAAGAAGAGATTCCGTATTTTTTTGAAAACGAAATGACGCTCTCTGTGGCTCCAATGTATTCGGCAGCATTGGGTGGAATCAAACTCAAAGTTCATCCAAACGATTTCGAAGAAGTTCAGCAAATTCTGGACAATCTCAATAGTCCACTCAAAATCGTTTAAACAGTTCTAATTTTTCAATTTCAAATTTTTTTTTTCTTTTCAAACTTTCAAAGTTGTCAACATATATTAAATACAACAAAAAGAAAAATTTAATTTAAATTAATTTATGGTTGTTATTATAGCTTGTTAATATGTGCAATAATTTTATTTTTAAATGTATTGAAATGAAGTTTTGCTTAGTTATATAGAGTTATCAACATACTTATATTTAGCTAAAAGATTAATTTATAAGACTTTTTGTATTTTAATTAACAACGGTTGACAACCAAAAATGAATTCATTTTGTAGATAAGTTCATATGTTGATATTTGTTGAAAATGGCATTTTTGATATTGATAACTTTTCTAAAAATTCATCAAACTTTATTAGGTTTTTTGATTCGGGTTTTGGATTAGGCTTTTTTATGACACGACCAAAAAAAACTTCTAATTTTCTATCTGAACTTATTAACAAATAATGTTAATTTAAAGTTAACTGAATATCAACGAATTAGCTTTTGGTATTAACATTCTAAAATTTTAACAAAATATATGTTTATTTCTAATTGATCTTCAGCTAATTATAGAGATATTAAAATTGTTAATAACGCTAACTTTTTGATATAAAGCTTGTTGGGAATGCGCTGTATTTTACCACAAAGAACACAAAGTTTTTACACAAAGTTAATAAAGTTTGGATCTATATGAATGTGTAATATGTGTCCAAAAGTTCACAAAGGTTAATGCATATAAGCAGTTTTTTCGCCACGAATTCACGAATTTTATAAAACTAAAAATTCGTGAATTCGTGGCGAAAAAAATTTAATTTCCTTTTTAAACATGTTTGTAATTGTTTGGTTAAATTTGCATAACACAACTAAATAGTATTTACGATGAAAATTTCGATAGGAAACGACCACGCAGGACCAGATTATAAAAAAGCAATTGTTGCCATGCTTAAAGCAAAAGGATATGAAGTAACGAATTACGGAACAGATTCTGAAGATTCTGTTGATTATCCGGATTTTGGACATCCGGTTGCCAATGATGTATCTGAAGGAAAAGCTGATTTTGGAATAGTTATCTGCGGAAGTGGAAACGGAATTGCAATGACAGTGAACAAACATCCAAAAGTAAGAGCTGGTTTATGCTGGACTAAAGAAATTGCGTATTTAACACGTTTACATAATGATGCAAACATTGTAAGTATTCCGGCGCGTTTTACGTCGGTTCCACAAGCAGTAGAAATTGTTGAAACGTTTTTAACAACGGCTTTTGAAGGTGGAAGACACCAAAACAGAGTAAATAAAATCGCCTGTTCGTAAAAAGTCAAAAAAATCGGGTGCTTCGCACCAATAGAAATAAACACACCGGGCGGATTTTTAAATTCATCCGGTTTTTTGTTTAATGTTAGTAAAATTTATTAAATAACTATTTGATAGATAAGTATTTGTGTAGTTATTAACAATCCAATTATTTAAATCTTATCAGTTATTTTAAGATAAACTAAAAGGATCTGAATAAAAAAAATTGCGGAAAACTTTACAATAAAAGAGGTTTTACTCGTTTTATGTTTAAAGAGTAGCATGGCGAGTAATAAACCAATAGTTCCGCCAATAGCTTCCAGAAAAAACAATGTATTTTCAGGAATTCTTCGTTTGTTTTTGCGGGCTAAATATTTGTCATAGGCAGCAAGAATAAAAACGACGATACTTATTAATAAAAAATACAATAATAAAATTTCCATTGGCTTAAAATTAGAAACAAAGATATTATTTTAGCGATATAATTAATCCCTTTATATGAGTGCAAAAGAGGAACATAATTATCTAATTTTCAAATTGACACATTATCTCATTAATAAAATGACTAACATACAATTCATTGCCAAGTCGGTACAAACAGCACCGATCAACATTCAAAACACGGTAAAATTATTAGAGGAAGATTGTACGATTCCGTTTATTTCCCGTTACCGAAAAGATACAACCGGAAACCTGGACGAAGTTCAAATTGAGCAAATTGCAAAACTTCAGAAAGAGTATGAAACGATTGTAAAACGTAAAGAAGCGGTTTTAAAATCTATCGAAGAGCAAAAAGCGCTTACACCTGACTTGAAACAAAAAATTGAGCTTAGTTTTGATTTGCAGGAAATTGAAGATTTTTACCTTCCCTACAAAAAGAAGAAAAAAACAAAAGCAGATGTGGCGCGCGAATTTGGTTTAGAACCATTGGCGAAAATTATCATATCTGAAAGTAATGTTGATGTCGATTTTATTTCGACGCAATATATCAATGAAAATGTAATTAATGAAGAAGCTGCCATGCAAGGCGCGCGCGATATTGTTGCAGAATGGATCAACGAGAATATTTACGTTCGTAAGCAATTGAGAAGATTATTTCAGCGAAAAGCAACCATCGGAACTAAAGTTGTAAAAAAGAAAGCTGAAGAAGAAGGAGCACAAAAATTCAGTCAGTATTTTGATTGGGAAGAGCCTTTGACAAAAGCACCATCACACCGTTTATTAGCGATGCTTCGTGCAGAAAATGAAGGTTTTGTGAAGATGAAAGTTGATGTTGATTTGGATGAAGCTTACGATGTTATTGATGAAATTATCATTAAAAAACAAAACAGTACGACAGCACATTTGCAATTAGCGATTGAGGACAGTTATAAAAGATTATTAAATCCGGCGATTGGAAATGAAACTTTACAGGAAGCAAAAGCAAAAGCAGATGCGAACTCGATTCAGGTTTTTGCTAACAATTTAGGACAATTATTATTGGCTCCGCCTCTCGGAGAAAAACGAATTTTAGCGATTGATCCCGGCTTTAGAAGCGGTTGTAAAGTAGTTTGTCTGGATGAAAAAGGCGATTTGTTATACAACGAAACCATTTATCCTCACGCGCCTCAAAATGAGGAAGCAATGGCAATCAAGAAGATCCGTTCGATGGTAAATGCGTATCATATTGATGCTATTTCTATTGGAAACGGAACAGCATCGAGAGAAACGGAATTCTTCATCAAAAAAATCGCATTTGATAAACCACTGCAGGTTTTCATAGTTTCTGAGGCTGGAGCATCGGTTTATTCAGCATCAAAAATTGCTCGTGAAGAATTTCCTAATTATGATGTAACGGTTCGTGGATCGGTTTCTATTGGAAGAAGACTTTCAGATCCTTTGGCCGAGTTGGTTAAAATTGATCCAAAAGCTATTGGCGTAGGCCAATACCAACACGATGTTGATCAAACGAAACTAAAAGAAGAATTAGATAATACGGTAATTCGTTGTGTTAACTCGGTTGGAATCAATATCAACACGGCAAGTAAACATTTACTAAGTTATGTGAGTGGAATCGGAGAGAAGCTGGCCGAAAATATCGTTCAGTATCGCTCAGAAAACGGGCCGTTTGAGGATAGAAAACAGTTGAAAAAAGTACCTCGTTTAGGAGATAAAGCGTATCAGCAAGGTGCGGCTTTTATCCGAATTTCGAATGCTAAAAATCCGTTGGATAATTCAGCAGTGCATCCGGAAGCGTATCCGGTTGTGGAGAAAATGGCAAAAGATTTGAAATTGTCTGTAAACGACTTAATTGCCAATAAAGAGAAAACAGCGCTTATTAAAGCCGAAAACTATATTACACCTGAAATTGGTTTACTTACGCTAAAAGACATCATTAAAGAGCTTGAAAAACCTGGATTAGACCCAAGGAAGTCAGCGAAGGTTTTTGAATTTGATGCAAATGTAAAATCGATCAAGGATTTAAGAACCGGAATGATTTTACCTGGAATTGTGAATAATATTACCAACTTTGGTTGTTTTGTTGATATCGGAATTAAAGAAAGTGGTTTGGTTCACATCTCGCAATTAAAAGCAGGATTCGTAAGCGATGTAAATGAGGTTGTAAAATTGCATCAACATGTTGATGTGAAGGTTACTGAGGTTGATGAAGACAGAAAACGTATACAGTTGACGATGGTTTTATAAAAATTCGAAATCAAAAACTATAAAAAATAAAATGCCTATCTACAATCGTAAATAGGCATTTTTAAATTTTAAAAGTTGTAATTATTATTTTACTTCTTCCTCTTCTTTTTTGGCAGCAGCAGGCTGATCGTCTTTGGCAGCGTTCTTAAATTCCTTAATTCCGCTTCCTAAACCTTTCATTAATTCTGGAATTTTTTTACCTCCAAAAAGTAAAATCACAATACCTACTATTACAAGGATTTCTGTAAGACCTAATCTTCCCATGATTGTATATTTAATGCCGAAGCAAATTGTTTTTCTAATTGTACCGCAAAGGTATATAGAAATATACGAAGAAGAAGTGTTTTTGGATTAAAATATTTGTCCTTAGCAACGTTAAATATTTTATAAAATCGTAAATTAAGCAGATTCGTTCAAATCTGACCGGCATCAACAAGGCGATTAATTATTATATTTGCTCATATAAAGAACAGAAATGACTAAGAAGAAACATAATTTCAGAAGAAAATTATTCACTAAAAACCGACTGGTAATTTTGAATGAAGACACTTTTGAAGAAACGTTTTCGCTCAAACTCAATCTAATGAATGTTTTTGTTGTGTTGTCTTTAGGAAGTATATTCTTAATTTTAATTACCACTTTTATAATTGCTTTTACGCCTTTACGCGAGTTTATTCCGGGATATTCTTCTTCTAAATTAAAAAGAGACGCGACCAGATTGGCGATAAAATCAGATTCATTAGAAACAGCTCTGAAGAAAAACGAAGCCTATATTCATGGAATTCAAAAAGTTTTAAGAGGAGAACTGGACTACGCAAAATTCAATAAGGATTCGATTTTAGCAGAAGTTGATGAACCTTCAGAAGTAAATATGAAAGCTACTGAAGAGGAAATGAAATTAAGAGAAGAGGTTGCGAAAATAGAGAAGGAGTCTGGCGAAAAAACATCTGGTAAAAACAAAAGTGACAAGAAATAATAGTATAAAAAATGTCGATTAAATCTGTAGCAGCAAAATTATTTGCCAGCAAAATATATTATAAAACGCAGGCTTGGGCCAATAAACCGGTAGAAACACAACAAGAAGTTTTTAAGGGTTTAATAAACAGCGCAAAAGAAACTCAGTTTGGAGCTGATCATCATTTTGATAAAATAAAAACAGTTCACGACTTCAAAAAACGTGTTCCTATTCGCGATTACGAAGATTTAAAGCCTTATATCGACAAAGTTCGAATGGGCGAAAAGAATATTTTGTGGAAAGGAAAACCGCTTTATTTTGCTAAAACTTCCGGGACTACATCGGGAGCAAAATATATTCCCCTGACGAAAGAATCGATGCCATTTCATATTGAAGCTTCGCGAAATGCGATTCTGCATTATATATACGAAACCGGAAATGCCGATTTTGTTGATGGAAAAATGATTTTTTTGCAGGGAAGCCCGATTTTAGTTGAAAAATACGGAATCAAATTTGGACGACTTTCGGGAATTGGAGCACATTTCGTCCCGAAATATCTCCAAAAAAACCGAATGCCATCCTGGGAAACGAATTGTATTGAAGATTGGGAAACCAAAATCGATGCCATTGTTGAGGAAACTATCGAACAGGATATGACGATAATTTCCGGAATTCCGTCCTGGGTTCAAATGTATTTTGAGCGTTTGCAGGAGAAAAGCGGCGGCACAAAAATAGGCGACTTGTTTAAAAATTTCAATTTGTTTATTTACGGAGGCGTGAATTACGAACCATACCGGGCAAAGTTCGAAAACATGATCGGACGAAAAGTTGATAGTATCGAATTGTTTCCGGCTTCTGAAGGATTTTTTGCTTATCAGGATTCTCAAAAAACGAAAGGAATGTTGCTGTTATTGAATTCCGGAATTTTCTACGAGTTTATTAAAGCAGATGAATTTTTCGAACCAAATGCAAAAAGCTATACTATTGGAGAAGTTGAGGTTGGCATAAATTATGCTTTGATTATTTCTACAAATGCGGGACTTTGGCGTTATAATATTGGTGATACAGTGCAGTTTACTTCTTTGTTTCCACATCGTGTGATAGTTTCGGGCCGAATTAAACATTATATTTCTGCATTTGGAGAACATGTCATTGCGAATGAAGTCGAAAATGCTATGAAAGAAGCCACTGCAGGAACCAAAATTGTTATCAACGAATTTACAGTGGCGCCACAAATTAATCCGTCAAGCGGATTGCCGTATCATGAATGGTTTGTAGAATTCGAAACCGAACCGGAGAATATGGAAGTTTTTGCAGAAGCAATTGACAACTCTATGAGAAAACAAAACATCTATTACGACGATTTGATTACAGGAAGTGTTTTAAGAAAAGTGGTGGTAACCAAAGTTTCTAAAAATGGTTTTCAGGAGTATATGAAATCGCAAGGAAAATTGGGGGGACAGAATAAAACGCCGAGGTTATCTAATGACAGAAAGATTGCAGATAATTTGAAATAACTTAAGAAATATTTCGAAGGTTAAATTATTATCATCCCTATGAATAGGATGCAGAGTTATTAAAATTAATGAGTCAGGGAAAGTTTCAAAATAAATACCGTACTTCTTCTATAAGAGCTCAATGGTGGGATTATGGCTGGAACGGAGCCTATTTTATAACAATTTGTACACAAGACAGAGAACATTATTTTGGAGAAATTCAAAATGATAAAATGGTTTTGTCAGAGGTTGGTATTATTGCTGATATATTGTGGCATCAAATTCCAATACATCATAAAAACGTTGAATTGGGTGATTTTGTGGTCATGCCAAATCATATTCACGGAATTTTGATTATTGATAAACAATCAGATAATATAGATGTTGATAATGTAGATACAGGGCATGTTGATACAGGGCATGCCCTGTCTCTACCATCACCACCACCGTTGCCGTCGTTACCAAAACCAGGTTCTCAACGTTTTCAAAATATTGGAAAAAATACCATTTCGTCAATTGTTGGGTCATATAAATCTGCGGTAACCAAACATGCTAATAGATTAGGGTATCCACATCAATGGCAAAAATTATTTTATGACAATATCATTAGAAACAATAATGATTATCAAAGAATTTCTGATTATATTGTTTCAAATCCGGAAAATTGGGCAAAGGATAAGTTTAAAGGAGAAGATAAATAAAAATGATTTTTTAAAAAATTATGTGGTAGATACAAGGTATGCCTTGTATTTGCTTAAATTTGAGTTTACAAAATAAAAAAGAATGAAAGAAACCAAACATATATCAAGATCAAGAGCGCAGGAATCATCTGCAGCTATTGAAAAAATGTACATTACAATGCGCCATTTATTCAACCGTGGTTTTTATAAACCAATGGGAGTCTCAGGCGACAGTTTACGTGAATCTTTATTGGCATTACGCCCTGAGATTTACGGAAATATAGGTGAAGAAAAAGTAGAACTAAATGGTCTTTTGTACGTTATAGAACGTCTTCCGATAGGAATTGAACAATGCCGTTTTATCAATTTAACTTCAGACGAAGGATATTCTAAATCACATTTTCAGGCGATTGTTCCTCCAAAAAGAAGAAGAAACTGTTACAGAATCGATGAAGAACAAATGAATGTTGAAATCACACGTGGACGTTCTGACATCTACGATATTTTGACGCATTTGACTTTCATTTTTATCGAATCACATAAAATTAAAAACAGGGTTTTATTAGATGACGGAGGAGAGGTTTCACGCGATTGGCTGAAATTGGAACAAGCGGTAACGCAAACTAAAAAACTGGCTTTAATAGAAAAAGAAAAAGCAATCTCGCATGTTGCTAATATTTTAGGAAGAACTTTTGAAGAGGTGTTGGATATTTACGATTCTTTCGGATCTGAAAATGCTCCTGATCGTTTTCTGCATGTGATTTATTGGTTAGGAAAATTAGCAATCGAAGAAGTAATCGAAAACAATAAAAGAACAATTACGTTCAGTCCGGTTTTAAGAGAGCGTTTAGGACACCACATTCACGGTGAAATCTGGGCAACGAACATCAAGGAGGTTTTAAAGACTAACAATCTTTTAAAGCGTCCAATTCACGTAATAAGTGCTAACATGCATAGTGTGATGAATTCGATTTTTGCAACACCTTTGTTGAAAACGAAATTCAAAGACAAATCAGATTTCTTTATTTATGAAGAGTTGAGCAAATCTGGTGCAAAAGAGATTAGAGGTGTAGTTGAAGAATTAGCTTTAAAAAACGGAATGATTTCTTTACCGGATACATCTGGAACAAATATCGATGTTCAGATTTTTGATACTGCCAAAATTGACTGGGCAAAAACCGGATTTCCAAAAGCGGTTATTGAAGAAGCCGCACCGGTTATTATTGTTATGGATTATGCGTTTGGAGAACAAGCCTACGAAACAATAGACGAGCTTTTGAAACCGTATAAAAAAGATACTTTATTGAATGTACGATCGGTTTCGATTATGGGAAAAGCCGGAATCCTGGAAGGCGGAAAAGGCGATATCATGATTCCGACAGCACATATCAACGAAGGAACAGCTGATAATTATTTCTTTGAAAATGAATTAACAGGCGCTATGTTTGAAGGAAACGACATTGCTGTTTTTGAAGGTGCCATGGTTACCGTTTTGGGAACATCATTACAAAACAGGGATTTGTTGAAATTTTTCCATGAATCAACGTGGGGCGTAATTGGTCTTGAAATGGAAGGTTCTTATTACCAAAAAGCAATTCAGTCAGCATCAAAAATTAGAAAAAGTGTGCCGCACGATATTAAGGTTCGTTATGCGTATTATGCCTCAGATAATCCTTTGGAAACCGGAAGTACACTAGCTTCAGGTGGATTAGGAACGACTGGTGTAAAGCCAACTTATTTGATTACCATTAAAATTTTGGAACAAATTTTCAACGTAAAATAAAACAATAAATGAGTACAAAAGTACCCCAAAATTCAGATCAGGAAATAGATATTTTTCAGCTTTCAAGAAGCATAAACAGCTTTTTTGATCGTGTAAACAGTTCTATTTTTAGAGCGATTCAGTTTTTTATTCGAAACTGGATTGTGGTACTGGTTTTGGTTGTACTTGGTGCTGTACTCGGATTTTATTTAGATTCCAGTAAAAAATCATATAACAATCAGGTTGTTGTAACGCCAAATTTTGAGAGTGTTGATTACTTATATGCCAAAGTCGATTTGATACAGGCCAAAATTGTTTCCGGAGATGTAGATTTCCTTAGAAATACAGTTGGAATTACAGATCCAAAAGCTATTCGAAAAATTGAAATCAAACCTATTGCAGATGTTTATAAATTTATAGAAGACAAAGAACAAAACTTTGAACTTATTAAATTAATGGCTGAGGTTGGCGAAGTAAAAAAGGTTTTGGAAGACAATGTTACTAGTAAAAATTACACCTATCATACTATTTCTTTTCTTTCAAATGGATTAATAAACGAAAAAGAAGTTGTAGAGCCGTTATTGAAATATCTGAACAATTCGGCTTATTTTAATTCAATTCAAAAGATAGGGTATAAAAACCTGGAACGTGAAATCGCTCAAAATAACACCATAATAGCTCAGATCGATCATGTTTTAAATGGACTTTCGAGTACTGCAAAAAACAGTTTAAAAAATGATAAACTGGTTTACTACAGTGAGAATTTGCAGCTAAACGACATTATAAAAACGAAACAAAAGTTAGTTACAGAACAAGGAAAAAACAGATTTAGATTAATAAGTTTTGATAAAACAATTAAAGATATTAATACAACTTTGAATATAAATGAAAACAAAACAGTCAACGGAAATTTTAAAATCTGGCTACCGATTTTCTTTATTTTCCTTTTTGTTTTGGTGAGCTTGTTCCGTAAATTTTACAGAAAGCAACTTGCAATCTCAAACGCAAATCAACAGTAGAACAATTGAAAACCAATTCTATCCTTGAGAGACTTTCACAAAATATATTTTTAAGGCAAAGTTTTAATACTTTGTTTTTAAGAATCTTAGGAGTTCTTTTGTTGTTTGGTTTTACTGTGTTTTTAACAAAATCCTATAGCCCGAAATTAGTTGGACAATATGATTTTGCCAGATCATTTCTTTTAGCTGTAGGAACAGTTTGTTTGTTGGGTTTTGATCAGTCTATATTATATTTTAAAGGAAAATTAGTAAGCCTGAATGCACTCGAAGAGCTGAAAAAAATCTATCTGAAAATGATTGCAATGCTCTGTGCAACTTCTGTTTTGGGCCTGATTATAATTTTGATGATTGATGAAAAAATAATCAATACGTATTTTGGGGATTCTGAAGTGTATCCCATCTTTTTAAAGGGAGCTGTAACGTTATTTTTTTACGGATTGTCAACTTTAAATGTTGAAGTTATAAGAGCTTTAGATAAGCTGTATATCGCAGAATTATTTAGAAATGTCATCAAATATATTCCGCTGATTATTGGTTCAATAGCTTTATTTTATTGGCATAAAGAAACTTATTTGGTTGATGTATTTTTAATCGGATTTGTATTTATTGCTTTAATTAGTACCATTTTAGTTTTTAGTTATTTCAATAAAACGGCAACAGTAAAAGCTATTGAAGGGTTTTCACATAAAGAAGTTTTCTTAAAATCCTATCCTATCGCAATTAGTGGTATGGCCTTGTTTTTATTAATGTGTTTTGATATTATGTTTCTCAAAAAATACAGAAATGATGAAACAGTTGCTTTTTATTCAGTTGGTGTCAAGTTGATGACGATTATTTCAGTTGTAATTTTAACCATAAACATAACGGTTTCGGCTAAGATTTCGGAGTACTTTGCAAGTCAGAATAAGTTAGAGTTAACCAAAATTGTAAAAAATTGTTCCCGTTTAATTTTCGGAATTACACTTCCGGTAATTATTTTAATCAGTATTTTTTCAGAATATATTTTATCTTTTTTTGGACATCAGTATGTGGCGGCCAAAGAAGCCTTTCTAATTTTAGTTATCGGTCAGGGAATTTGTTCTGCATTTGGTTCTGCATCTGTTTATTTGAATATGACCGGAAGACAACATACTTTTCAGATTATTTTAATTTTGGCCGTCGTAATTAATTTTGTTTTAAACCGATTTTTAATTCCGCAATACGGAATGACGGGAGCAGCCATTACGTTTGTTTCAAGTTCTTTTTTCTGGAATGTTTCCGTAGCAATAGTTGTTTATCAGAAAGATAAAATAAAAATTTTTTTGAATTAATAATATCAATATGAGTATTCAAAAAGAAAATGTTTTTTTTAGTGTAATTATTCCTGTTTATAATGTCGAAAACTATCTAAAACAATGTTTGGATAGTATTTTATGTCAAAGCTATTCTAATTTTGAGATTGTTTTAATAAATGATGGTTCCAAAGACTCTTCATTAGAAATTTGTTTAGAATATCAAGAAAAATCAGCTTCCATAAAACTTATTGATAAAGAAAATGAAGGAGCAGCTGCGGCAAGAAATTATGGATTACTAAAAGCCAAGGGAGATTATATTATATTTACAGATGCTGATGATTTTTGGACTGGAGAGCAAGTTTTAGAGGAGTTAAATAATTTAATACAAGAGTCGTATCCAGATTTAATTATACATGAAGAAACTCGATTTTTTACGAATAATGATTTAATATATAAAAATAATCAGCGCTTTATTCTTAATAAATCAGGGAAATTCGAAGATGAAGTTTTGAATTTGGTTTATTATGACTTATTTGTTGCAAGCCCTTGGGACAAGGTTATTAAGAGATCAGTTTTAATAGATAATAAACTATTTTTTCCTGTTGGAAAAAAATCAGAAGATATCGAGTGGTGTGGAGAATTGATAAGCCGTGTAAAGACTTTTAGTATCTATCCTAAGTCATTTTATAACTACCGACAAGGAAGACTGGATTCATCGACCTCGATAGTAAACGAAAAACACATATACGATGTGTACCAAATGGTAAGAAATGGTTTAAATTCTCCACACTTGGAATCGGAAATTTTGAACCAAGCGATACAAAATTACTGGATATGTTATTATGTATTAGTATTAAAGGATTTTTATGTACTTTCTTCTAAAAGAAGAAATAGTATATGGGCAGATATTATTTCGTGGAAACATTTATTAAAAAAAGGACGAAACTTAAAAGTTGATAAAGTGATGGTGTTTTATAAAATTATGCCATTTAGAACAATGATTTTATTTTTAAATGCATATAGAATTAAAACTGCTTTACATAAAAAATATAGAGCCAAAAAACAATAGATTATTCCAAGCATTATACTTTAATTTATGCAGATTTTAGTTAAAAAAAGTACAGCAACATTTATGTTAATCGCTATGGCTAATTTAGTTGTGGCATTTTGTGCTTTTTTTATTTTACCGCCTAAGTTTTTCTACGATACTGCCATAATTATTTATGATAAATACAATGAAATAGGCTATTTTGGAAGTTATCCGTTAACTATTTTGTTCTATAAAATCTTCGGGTTTAGGTATCTCCCTTTCCCGATAATTGCGTTGATTCAGTTTCCCATCTTAATTTATATTTTATATAAAATAGGAATTCCGGATAACTTCGAAAAGGTAAATATTAAAAACCTTTTAGTGTATTTGGGCATTTTTATGATTGCGATTTTCATATCAATGCCATCAAAGGAATTTATTACTTATTTGTTTATTGCAATACTTGTTTTTCTCTGTAAAAACGAACGTTTTACCTATAGAAAAACCATAATCATTGCCTCTTTACTATTAATTGTTTTTGGAGCATTATACCGTCCTTATTTTGCTTTAATTCCTGTTGTTGGCGGCGGAATGTATTTGATCAGTTTCGTTGATTTTAAAAACAAAACAGTAATGACGATTTTCTATGGTTTACTTATTGCAGTTTTTCTGTCTTTAAGTTATGGTGTTTTAAAAGGTAAATATTTTTCAGAAATCAGCAGGGAAGTGGTAAACAGTACGCGAATGGTTTCCTCAGATGCCAATTCGATCATTACATCGCCAATAAAAACAGACACCTGGTATGGGGAAATCGTTGGTGTTTTTTATGGTTTTTTCACGGTCAATATTCCATTAAATGGTTTAAAACATATACTTTCGCCTCAAATTATTGTTTTTATAATATGGCAGCTTTTATTGTTTTACATTTTATTAGTCCGGTTTTCTAAATGTTTAAAAGAAAGAAAAAAGTACAGTTATGAACTTTTGATTATGTTCATTTTATTTTCCTTTTTCATTCTTCAGGGCGTTTTTGAACCCGACTTAGGTTCGGCAATTCGACATAAAATAGGCATTTTTCCTTTAATTTATTTTGCATTATACTATGAACATTTCCGAAAAGAACTTCAATAAAATATTTCATGTTTTTTTGTGTTTGATCGCCGTTGCGATGATTTTCAGAAAACCATGTTCATTATTGATTATTTTGTTTGCCGCTTTTAATTTGATTTTCATTAAAAAGCTAAAATTCACTAAAACAGCTTTAATTTTAATCGCTTGTATTTCTTCGCCAATTTTATTGGAATTATTAATGTTTTGGAACAATGATTCTTTTGCAAAAGGACTAAAAGCAATTGAAAAAAGTACTTCACTATTGATATTTCCAATATTTATTGTTGGAAATTATAAGCGCATCAATTTTCTTAAAATAATTCAGAACTATGTAATTGGAACAACCATAATTATGTTGTTTTTCTTTTTGAGATTTCTAATTATTCATCCTGAATTAATGGATAAGTATTTGAATGGAATTGATTTATGGGAAATGGGTTATCAATTTGCAGACAGTATTGGCATTCATGCCCCGGCTTTAAACATGCATTTGGCTTTTATATCGGTTTGTGCGCTATATTTTGTATTTGAAAGTTTCAGAAATCATGAAAAAGCAGTACTTAAATTGGGGCGTCTTATGGTTTTTTTACTGTCGTTTTTCTTTGTGCTTTTTGTCAATACCAGAATGGCGTTGATCAATGTTTTAGCTGGATTTTTGATTGTTTTCTTTTTCGAAGTCAGATCAAAATTCAGCACAAAAAAAATTGGTTTGACTGTTGCGGCGGTTCTTGTTTTATTAGGCGGAATTACATTTTTCTTTGTTCAGAAGAATCCATACATGAAAGAAAAATATTCTTCAGTAACTTTTGCCTATATGGATAAAGTGGGAAAATTAGACGAAATCGATCATCCTGAAATTAAGGTTTTTAATTCACTGGTAACAAGGGTTTCGATCTGGAAATCGGCTTGGGAATTGTCTGTTAAAAATCTTCCTTTTGGCGTTGGTGCTTCTGATGGAAAACCGGAATTAAATAAATATTATAAAGCAACCAATCAGCAATTTCTAGCCAAATATGAATTCCCTACGCACAATCAGTTTCTGGATTTTTTATTGAAGTTTGGAATACTGGGACCCATTGTAGTTTTCCTTTATATTTTAACGATCGGTTATTTGGGATATGATTTAAAAAATGCGATGATACTTTCGTTTTTTCTAATCTTTTTTACATCAAACCTAACCGATGATTTTTTACTCCGTTTTGATGGAATCGCCTTTAGCGGATTTTGGTTTTCTGTTTTCGGAAGTTATTGGCTACAGCAAAAACTTATTATTGATAAAGCTTCAGAAGCTGTTTAAAGTTTTTATTTTTATCGAATAAATTACGACATCTTGCTAAAGCATTTTTTCCGAAAGAATCTCTTATTTGTGGATCTTTTAGAATTTCAAAAAAGCTTTCGAGCTCGTTTATATCATTAAAAAGAAACCCTGTTTCATTATGTAAAACAGCATCTTTATTTCCAATGATATTTGTAGCAATAACTGGCTTTTGTAATGCCATCGCTTCAAGAACGGCAATTGGTAATCCTTCCCAAAGGGAAACCTGCATATAAATATCAATATTATTCAGTTCTTTTAAAACCGTTTTTCGATCTAAAATCCAGCCTGTAATTCTGATGTTTGGCGCAGTAATTAAAGGCCTTAATTCACCATCTCCAATCCAGACAAAATTATAATCTGGAAAATTTAAGGCAATTTGATTAAACATTTCAGGGTTTCTTGCAGCCGTAATTCTGGCCATTATACCAATCGTTAATTTTTCATTTTGATGAGGTACAAAATGTTCAAGGACATTTTCAATATCTATTCCGTTTCGGACTAATTTAGCCTTGCCAATTTTTCTGGCAATTTCAAGTTCTGTATCACCACAGGCAATAGTTGTTCCTCCAAAAATACGTTGAAAGGTTTTCTCAATTCGCCAATAGAAATTGGAGGTCGTTTTTGAAATATCTGTTCGTAAAAAGGAATAACCGTGTGGTGTATAAAAGAGTTTTGTTTTTTTGAATAAGAAAAAACAAGCAATGCGACCCAAAATGCCAGCTTTTGAGGAGTGAAGATGAACAACATCGGGATTTATTTCTCGAAGTGCTCTGATTAAATTGATAGTTGATTTTAAATCCTGAACAGGAGAAAATTCCCGAACCATATTTATTTCAATTAAATTAACTCCATCTGAAAATTCAGATTTTATTTTAGCCGGATCGATTTCTTTTCGATTGCCACTGTAAATAATAATGGTTTCTGTGTTTTTGTTTATTTCAGTATCGCCAAAGTAAGTCGATAAATCACGAAAATAAGTATAAACGCCGCCGCCCAGAGCTTCTATAATATGTACAACTTTCAAAACAGGGGATTTAATTAGGGGTAAAAATAGATAAATGTGTTTAGAAATTATCTAAAAACCTGAAACTTCTTTTAAGATATGATTTCAAGTCTAATTCAAAGGACGGATAATTTATTACATTTGTGCCTCTATCTTAGGTTTTACTATTAAATAAAACCTGAAAGGTCCAATTAAATCAATTATGAAAAGAATACTTATTACCGGAGCAGCAGGTTTTTTAGGGTCGCATTTGTGTGACAGATTTATTAAAGAAGGCTATTTTGTTATTGGAATGGATAACCTGATTACAGGAGATCTTAAAAATATTGAGCACTTATTTAAGTTAGAAAATTTCGAATTTTACCATCATGATATAACCAAGTTTGTTCACGTTCCTGGTGATTTAGATTATATTTTGCATTTTGCATCACCGGCAAGCCCAATTGATTATTTAAAAATTCCAATTCAAACTTTGAAAGTTGGATCGTTAGGAACGCATAATTTATTAGGATTAGCACGAGTTAAAAAAGCAAGAATCCTGATTGCATCAACTTCTGAAGTTTATGGAGATCCATTGGTTCATCCACAAACGGAAGAATATTACGGAAACGTAAATACAATTGGCCCACGAGGAGTTTACGACGAAGCCAAGCGTTTTCAGGAATCGATCACAATGGCGTATCATACTTTTCACGGTGTAGAAACCAGAATCGTGCGTATTTTTAATACGTATGGACCAAGAATGCGATTAAATGACGGACGTGTAATACCGGCTTTTATTGGACAGGCTTTGCGTGGAGAAGATTTAACTATTTTTGGAGATGGAATGCAGACACGTTCTTTTTGTTATGTTGACGATCAGGTAGAAGGTATTTTCAGATTATTACATTCTGATTATGTATATCCGGTGAACATTGGAAATCCGGACGAAATTACGATTAAAGACTTTGCTGAAGAAATCATCAAATTAACTGGAACGAACCAGAAAGTGGTGTATCATCCATTGCCGATAAATGATCCTTTACAGCGTCAGCCAGATACTACAAAAGCGAAAGAACTTTTAGGTTGGGAAGCAAAAGTAAGCCGTTCTGAAGGAATGAAAATTACGTATGATTATTTCAGATCATTGTCGCCCGAAGAACTTTCAAAAGAAGAACACAAAGATTTTTCAAGCTATATAAAATAACCGCAAGCGTTAATGAGTGAATTAGTTTCGATTATAACGCCAACTTACAATGCTGAAAAGTTCATCACAGAAACTTTAAAATCAGTTCAAAATCAAACGTACCAGAATTGGGAAATGATTTTGGTTGATGACGCTTCGACGGATAAAACTGTAAAGATTATTTCTGATTTTGCCGAAAAAGACAGTAGAATAAAACTGTTTAAATTAGAAAAAAATTCAGGAAACGGTTTTGCACGAAATATAGCTTTAGAAAAAGCAGTGGGAAAATATATTGCTTATTTAGATGCTGATGATTTATGGTTTCCGAATAAATTAGAAAAACAGATTGAGTTTTTAAAAGAGAATAATTTACATTTTACGTTCAGTTTTTACGACTGTATTGATGAAGAAGGAAATTCTTTAAACAGAAGAGTAGAAGCACCAGTAAATTTAACTTACGACGAACTCTTTTTTTGCAATTACGTTGGCAATTTAACCGCCATTTACGACGCAGATTATTTCGGTAAAATTGTAATTGAAGCCACACAAAAAAGACAAGATTGGCGTTTGTGGCTTACGATTTTGAAACAAATTCAGGTTACAAAACCAGTTCCAGAACCTTTAGCCTTTTATAGAATTAGAAAAGATTCTATTTCATCATCAAAATTCAAGTTGATCAAACACAACTTTGGAGTTTACCGAGAATTTCACGGATTTAATTTTGTGTTTTCTGTTTTGTTGATGGTGCGATTTTTATTCACGCAGTTAATTATAAAGCGTAGATATATAAAGAAGATTTAGTGTTCTTCAAGGTCGCAATTTGTGACCTTGAAGAATTTAGTCATTTTTATTTTTTAATCATGAAGTCGCAATTTGCGACTTCATGATTGCGATTTAATTCTCTAAGGTCACAATTTGTGACCTTAGAATTTTAATATGGCTTGTTAAATCTTGACCTTACAAATCATACTTAAAAATTGAAGGTCACAATTTGTGACCTTCAATTATTTTTTATATCCAATTTTTACTCTTTCACTCTCGTTTTCTTTTTTCTCTGTCAATTCATCTAAATAAGAAAAAACTAATTCAATATTTTTATCGTGATTCTCTAACTTCTTTTGAATCTGTAAGATATCAACCTTGATTTCAGTTGTATCTAAAAACATTTGTCTCACTTTCGTGAAAATTCGCATAATTTGAATGTTGGTTTGAATTGCTTTATCGCTTTTTAGAATACTAGATAACATTAAAACGCCATGTTCTGTAAATGCCATTGGTAAATAGCGTAAACTCATCTTTTCAGATTTGGAGGTCGCAAATTGCGACCTCCAATTTTCAAATTCTACCTTAGTAAGTTCAAACATAAAGTCTTTGGGAAAACGATTTATATTTCTTTTTACTTGTTCTTTTAATCTTTTAGTTTCTATTCCATATAATAAAGCCAAATCACGATCAAGCATCACTTTTTGATTGCGGATAAAATATATTTTGTTTGAAATAGTTTCTTCTGAAAGTAAAGATTGATCTTGCATAAGTTTTAATTAGTAAAACAAATGTAAGATTTTATTTATATTATAGGTAAGATTTGAATTGCTTTAATTTTCCGCGATTGGTTCTTTCTAAGACTTTTTTTCGGGTAAAAGTGAAGTTTAAATTGGGTTCAAGATATAAGGAAATTGCGTCTTCTATTTTTTGAATTTGATTTGAATCTAGTTCTTTTTCAGAAATATACTCAATTTCGAAAGTATCTAATTTAGTTTGTTTGATGATAAATTCTTTGACATTTCCATCGTCTTCAATTATACTTTTGGTTACATAATAAAAGGTCAATCCTGGTGATTTTTTTCCGCTTGGCAAAATCGCAACGTCATTTGTTCTTCCAATTAATTTCTTTAAAATTGGTTTTTGTAGCGTGCTTTTTTCATCTAAAATTCCGATGTCGCCAATTTCATATCTGATAAAAGGATTTGATTTATTGAATAAAGAAGTAATCACAATTCGGCCCTCTTCTCCGTAAGGGAGAACTTTATTATTTTCATCTAAAATTTCTACAAATAAAGTTTCAGCATTAACTTGCCATTCGCCTCTTGGATTTTCAAAAGCAATTAAATCCAATTCTGAAGCGCCATATTCATTAATAATAGGAATACGGAATTGTTTTTCTAAGAGTTTTTTATCCGATTCAAAAAGCATTTCCGAAGTAACAAAACAAGCTTTTAAAGTCGGGCAAATTTCTTTTAAAATAATATTTTTTTGCTCTAAATATTTAGCAAACAAAACAATAGAACTCGTATAACCGTTGAGGTAATCGAATTTTTTGGTTTTGAATTTCTGTAGAAATTTTTCCAGAATTTCATTAGACAAATCGAAAACCGGAAAACGAAAACGGCGGCTCAAAAAATCTTTAAAACGTTCTTTCTGATAGCCAACAAAATCCATTGGAATGCCATAAAAACGAGCTTGATACGAATGATTAAAATCGATGTTAAACCAACCAAAACGCATAATATTCGAAGCCCAGGTTAAAGCATGCGAATATTTGTCTTTGGCAAAAACAAAAGGAGTTCCACTGGATCCCGATGTTTTGTTGAGGTAAACGTTCTTTAAAGTATATCCTTTTGAAAGTCTTTCTTTGAGTGGTTTCTGTAGATTTTGCTTGTTCAGAATAGGTAAATCTTCCCATGTTGGAGTCGTTTTATTTCCAACTAATTCCTGATAAAAGGAGTTGTTTTGCAAATGAAAAGCAACAATTTCTTCTTTTTTATTTTGAAGGAAAACAGCATAATCTTCTTCAGATAAATTCACAATTCGGCCCAATTCGGCTTTTGCTTTCTTTATTGGAAAACCATTTAATTGAAGCGAAATATCGAAAAGAGAAATCATTTTTGAAGAGTATTTTTCATCAAAAATAATATTATCCGAGTACTAACAGAGAAGAATCACGAACTTTTTAAGATTTAATTATTTTTTACGTGTAAAAGCAATTATTTTTGCACCACAACTAAATACAACTATACCATGACAATTTTATTATTGGGATCAGGCGGAAGAGAGCATGCTTTTGCGTGGAAAATGATTCAGAGTCCGCTTTGCGAAAAACTTTTTGTTGCACCAGGAAATGCAGGAACAGCCGGAATTGCTACAAATGTTGACATGTCTCCAACCGATTTTGATGCCATAAAAGCATTTGTACTAAAAGAAAATGTAAAAATGGTAGTCGTTGGACCTGAGGATCCGTTGGTAAAAGGTATTTACGATTATTTTAAAAACGACGAAAGTTTAAATCATATTCCGGTAATTGGGCCATCAAAATTGGGTGCTCAATTAGAAGGAAGTAAAGAATTTGCTAAAGAATTCCTGATGAAACACAATATTCCAACAGCAGCTTATGACAGTTTTACTGCCGAGACTGTTGAAAACGGATGTGCTTTTTTAGAAACTTTACAGCCGCCATACGTTTTAAAAGCAGATGGTTTAGCAGCTGGAAAAGGAGTTTTGATTATTCAGGATCTTGAAGAAGCTAAAACGGAATTAAGAAATATGTTGGTTCATGAAAAATTTGGTGCTGCAAGTTCAAAAGTAGTTATTGAAGAATTTTTGGACGGAATCGAATTAAGCTGTTTCGTTTTAACAGACGGAAAAAGTTATAAAATCCTTCCAACAGCAAAAGATTACAAGAGAATTGGTGAAGGAGATACAGGATTAAATACAGGTGGAATGGGAGCAGTTTCTCCAGTTCCTTATGTTGATGCTGTTTTAATGGAAAAAATCGAAACCCGTATTGTTAAACCAACTATTGAAGGTTTCCAAAAAGACGGAATCGAATATAAAGGATTTGTATTCATTGGCTTGATCAATGTAAAAAACGAACCAATTGTTATTGAATATAACGTAAGAATGGGAGATCCTGAAACTGAAGTTGTGGTGCCAAGATTAAAATCTGATTTAGTAGCATTGTTTCAGTCTGTGGCAGATCAAAAGTTAGACACTTTTGAATTAGAAGTTGACTCAAGAAGTGCGACTACAATTATGGTTGTTTCTGGTGGATATCCTGAAGATTTTGAAAAAGGAAAAGTAATTACAGGATTAGAAAATATTACAGATTCTATCGTTTTTCATGCGGGGACAAAATTAGATAACGAAAATGTCGTTAGTAATGGAGGACGTGTATTAACTGTAACATCATATGGAGACGATTTCCAACAAGCCATAAAAAAATCTTACCAAAACATAGATAAACTAAGCTTTGATAAGATGTATTTTAGAAAAGATATTGGATTCGATCTAATATAAATAAATCCTCTAACCCTTTTCGGAGGGTTAGATATTTTTTATTTTAAAAAAGAGTGAGCCGTTGTATCTTGGTTTTCTGTTCCGGCATCATCAAAAATGCGTAATTGTTTAATCCAATAAACGATTGCACATGAACAGATGATCATAAAAATCCAGTTAATTGTGTTTGCACCAAACCAAGTTACAAGTTCCAAACGACGTAAAAAGTCTAGTGGAGCAAATAAAATGTTAACGAATAAGTATTGTATTCCTTCGAAAAAAGCTGTCATAATTTAAAAAATTATATGTTATTTATTGTTTTGTAACGCATTGAAGACAAAATTCAGGTAATAGAATCTTTTTTCAACTTGTTGGGTTTTTCCTTTTAAACAAGTATTATATTTACAATCACAAAAGTATAAAATATCCTTATGATAACAAGTGTTTTTAAAAAATCTACACCATTAAATTATTCTTTGGTCGTAATTTTAATACTGGTTTTCTTTTTTCTGTTTCAAATTCAGGAACCATCATGGATGAGTTCTTATTTTTTGGCGTTTCAAAAAATAAGTTTATTATGCTTCATTTCGGCTTCTTTTTTTCTGATAAACTTTATCGTTAAAAAGAACGGACTCAGTAAAGACAATGGTTACGCGATATTTTTCTATTTATTATTTATCTTATTTTTCCCGACGATATTTAATAACCCAAACGTTATCTACGCCAACTTTTTTCTGTTATTGGCGCTTCGAAGATTGATTTCACTTCAGTCATTAAAGGCCTCAAAAGAAAAAATATTTGATGCTTCTTTTTGGATTTTAGTAGCTTCTTTGTTTCAATTTTGGTGTATTCTTTTCCTTATTTTGGTTTTTATCTCCATTGTTTTTCACGTTTCGAGAGATTATAGAAACTGGGTTTTACCCTTTATAGCACTCCTGGCGGTCGCAATCATCTTTTTTTTGGTATCCTTAATTTTTCATTTCAATATCATTGAATTTTTTGAAAAACGAGCCGTAATTGATTTAAGGATTGATTATTTTAAGAACAATTATGAAAACGGAGCACTTTCAATATATGTCGCAGTAGCTTTATTTTTTGTGGTTTCGATATTAACAACCTTATCAAACAGACCTCAAATTGTACACACATCGTATAAAAAAGTGGTGGCCTGTTTTTTTATTGCAGTCTTTGTTTTTATTCTTTCACCTAACAAAAGCAATGATTTATTGATTTTCAGCATTACGCCTTTAACCATCATGGCAGCAAGTCATGTTGAATACGTACAGCAAAAACTAAACAATGAAATAGTGTTTTACGTACTTATTTGCTGTAGTTTATTTACGTTTTTCTCTCAGTTATAATTTACTTCCATAAGCAAGATCACCGGCATCACCCAGTCCGGGAACAATGTAGTTTTTCTCGTTTAATTTTTCGTCTAAGGCGGCAACCCATAAGTGACAGTTGTCAGGTAGATTTTGTTCAAGATAGGCAACTCCTTCCGGAGCAGCGATGACTACGACAATATGAATTTCTTTTGGAACCGCATTCTGAACTAATTTTTCATGAACTGCAACGATAGACTGACCAGTTGCTAACATGGGGTCCAGAAGCAAAACCGTTTTATCATTTAAATCTGAAAGTGCTTGATATTCGACCCTAATTTCAAATTCATGATCGTTATTTGGATGATATCTGCAGGCCGAAACAAAACTATTTTCAGCATGATCAAAATAATTTAAAAAGCCATTATGAAGCGGTAATCCTGCTCTTAAAATAGAACATAAAACCAAATCACTTTCTATTTCTGTAGTATTTTTAACACCAAGTGGTGTTTGAATTTCAACATCTTTATAAGATAAATTTTTGCTTAATTCATAGGCCATAATTTCGCCAATACGTTCGATATTTCTTCTAAAACGCATACTGTCGTTCTGAACATTTACATTTCTGATTTGACCTAAAAAGTGGTTTAATACGCTGTTGTTTTCAGATATATAATGAATTTTCATGAGGAGTTATTAGAATTATCAATGATTTGCGATACTAAAATGAAAAAACAACCGTTTTTTTCACACTATAAAAGTATAAAAAGTATCTTTGTCTCTCTAATAATTAAAGACATGTTTTCAAAATTAGCTTATTCTGTTTTCGAACAAAGTATCAAAGATTATCACCAGTTTGATAACGTTGATCAGCCTATAAACAATCCTTATCCAAAAGATAAATTTGAACATTTATTATATCTAAAAAACTGGATTGACACTGTTCAGTGGCATTTTGAGGATATTATTCGTGATCCACAAATTGATCCGGTTGCAGCTTTGACTTTAAAAAGAAGAATCGATGCTTCAAACCAGGAACGTACGGATATGGTTGAATATATCGACAGCTACTTTTTGCAAAAATACAGTACTGTAAAAGCAAAAGACGGTGCAAAAATCAACTCCGAAAGTCCTGCATGGGCTTTTGACAGATTGTCAATTTTGGCTTTGAAAATCTATCATATGCATGAAGAAGCAACTCGTGCAGAGGCTTCACAAGAGCACAGAGATAAATGTCAGGAAAAATTAAATGTTCTTTTAGAGCAAAGAAGTGATTTGTCTACAGCGATTGATGATTTGTTGACTGACATTGAAAATGGAGATAAATTCATGAAAGTGTACAAACAAATGAAAATGTACAACGACGATGATTTGAATCCTGTTTTATATCAAAATAAAAAATAATTGGCAGAATTGTCCAATAAAATTAAGCATATAGCCGTCATGAGACTATCCGCAATGGGAGATGTCGCCATGACGGTTCCTGTTTTACGCGCTTTTGTAAAACAGTATCCAGAAGTAAAACTAACCGTAATTTCCCGCCCTTTTTTTAAACCTTTTTTTGATGGAATCCCAAATCTGGACTTTTTTGCATTTGATGAAAAAGAAAGACACAAAGGTTTTCGGGGACTTTTAAGATTATATAAAGATGTCAAAAAGTTCAAAATTGATGCTTTTGCAGATCTTCATAATGTTTTAAGATCTAAAATTGTGAGTTTACTTTTCGCTTTAAGCGGAAAAAAACGTGCTACCGTTGATAAAGGAAGAGAAGAAAAAAAAGAATTAACCCGTGCGGAAAATAAGATTTTTAAGCAGTTACCAACCATGTTTGAAAGACACGCCAAAGTGTTTGAAGAACTCGGTTTTTCTTTAGATTTATCGAATCCTGAATTTCCACAGAAAGCAAAATTAGATTCAGCTATTTTAGAAATCATTGGCAGTCAAAATCAAAAGTTTATTGGAATTGCTCCTTTTGCACAATACGATTCTAAAGTGTATCCGATCGATTTAATGACTGAAGTTGTATCAACTTTAGCGCAAAATCAAAACTATAAAATATTGCTTTTTGGCGGAGGAAAGAAAGAGATTGATGTTTTAGATTCACTTTCAAAACCCTTTGAAAATGTAATTAATATGGCTGGAAAAATTAAATTTCAGCAAGAATTACAGTTGATAAGCAATCTTGATGTCATGCTCTCTATGGATTCAGGAAATGCACATATTGCGGCTATGTTGGGCGTAAAAGTAATTACGCTTTGGGGCGCTACGCATCCGTTCGCGGGATTTTTACCATTCAATCAAAGTTTAGAAGATGCTTTAACTTCAGACAGAAATCAATATCCAAAGTTACCAACATCTGTTTACGGAAATAAGATTGTAGAAGGGTATGAGGACGCGATGAGAAGTATTTCTCCAGAGAAAATAATTGCTAAGATAGAAGCTCAGCTTTTAAATTAAAGTTTAGATAAGTTCCATAAAAAAATCCAAATTCCATCTTTACAAGTGGGATTTGGATTTTTTTTATTGGAATTTTCAGATTCTAAACATCATCATAATCCACATAAATAGATTCTGATGTTGGATGTGCCTGACAGGTTAAAATTAATCCTGAAGCAATTTCTTTATCTGTTAAAATAGAGTTTTTTGTCATTTCTGCAGTTCCAGAAGTTACACGAGCCAAACAGCTGCTGCAAATTCCGCCCTGGCAAGAATAAGGAGCGTCAATTCCTTGTTTTAAAGCTGCATCCAGAATAGTTTGTTTTTGAGACATTTCGAAAGAAACTTCGTCATCATCAACTAAAACGGTAATTTTTGTATGTCCTTCAAGCGAAGTTTTGATTTCATGTTCCTGAGATGAAGAAGTAAAAAGTTCAAACTTAATAGCCGAATCTTTTACGTTTTTCTCTTTCAAAATACCAGAAACGGTGTTGATCATTTCTTCTGGCCCGCATAGGAAGAACTTGTCGAATTGAAGTTCTTTATGTTTATTATTCAACACAAAATTTACTGCTGATTTTTCGATTCTTCCAAACAATGCATTTTCGGCTTTAGCTTGACTAAATACATAATGCACGAAAAAACGGCCAACATATTTAAGTTGTAAATCGTGTAATTCCTGATGAAAAATAGTTTCTTCTGGAGTTCTATTTCCGTAAACCAATACAAAAGAACTTTTTGGCTCGCTTTTTAAAACCGATTTTATGATAGAAAGAACTGGAGTAATTCCGCTTCCTGCTACAAAAGCAGCATAATTTTTTTGTCTTTCAGCATCCGGTTCAAAGGTAAATTTTCCCTCGGGATGACCTACTTCAAGAACATCTCCGGCTTTCAATTTTGTATTGGCAAATTGAGAAAACAAACCGTTTTTAACCGCTTTTACAGCAATTCGCAATTCACCGCTTTCTGGCGCGGAGCAAATAGAATAAGCCCGCCTAATCTCTTGATTGTCAAGTGTTAATTTTAAATTTATATATTGTCCCGCAATAAATTTATAGTCTGGTTTTAGTTCCTCGGGAACATTAAAAAGTACAGAAACGGCATCTTTGGTTTCACGTTTTACCTCTTTAATTATCAGTTTTAAGAATGAAGGCATGATTGTATATTTTATGCAAAAGTAGCAAACGGCGGTTAATTCACAGACACTAAACGATTATTTTTAACTTTTTTTGTAACGTTTTCTTACATTTGATCTCTTACTACAAAACTCAAAACCAATTAACCATGATTAAAAAGTTTATTTACCTCGAATGGAAAGCCTTTACAAGATCGGCTTCATTTGGAGCAAACCTGGCAATGAAAATTTTACTAGGTTTTTTAATGATTTATTTTTCGCTGATTTTTATTGGAGCAGGAGTTGGAGCATTTTACATATTAAAAGAAATGAATCTTGAACCATTAGTAACGATTAATAAATTTTTGATTTATTATTTCTTATTTGATTTGGTAATTCGTTTGCTGATGCAGTCAATTCCAGTATTAAACATCAAACCATTATTGGTTTTACCTTTCAAAAAACCAACGATTGTTCATTTTTCGTTAGGAAAAACAGCATTGTCTTTTTTTAATTGGGTTCATGCACTTTTCTTTGTGCCTTTTTCGATCGTGCTGGCATTAGAAGGTTATGATGTTATTGGAATTATAATGTGGCTTCTGGCGATTTTCTCTTTAATATACATCAATAATTTTTTAAATATTATTCTGAGTAATATTGATAAATTGTTTGTTGTTTTTGTAGGAATTGCAATTGGTTTGGGTGCTGCCCAATATTATAAATTATTTGACATTACCATTTTTACAACACCTTTTTTTCAGGGACTGTATGCGCAGAAGGGATTATTTTTAATTCCGGTTTTAGTGTTGATCGGACTGTATCAATTTACGTTTAAGTACTTTAAGAAAAATTTATTTTTAGATGCAGGACTTTCTAAAAAAGAAGATGTCGCAAAAACTGAAAATTTAGTTTGGTTAAATCAATTTGGAACACTGGGAACGTTTCTTAAAAATGACATCAAATTAATCCGAAGAAATAAAAGATCTAAAACGACTATTGTTATGAGTGTTGTCTTTTTGTTTTATGGATTGATCTTTTTTGGAAACACGCATCAGCCAGAGGCAATGCATATTTTTGCGGGAATATTTGTATCAGGTGGGTTTTTATTTGTTTTCGGACAATTTGTACCAAGTTGGGATAGTTCGTATTACCAATTAATGATGACACAAAATATTCCGTATCGTGGTTACATTACTTCAAAATGGTGGCTGATCGTTATCGCGACTTTTATATCAACAATAATCGCTTCATTTTATCTTTTGTATGGTTGGGAAGTGTATTTAACAATAGTTGTCGGTGCAATTTATAATATTGGAGTTAATTCTCATTTAGTTCTTTTAGGTGGTGCATTTACCAAAACGCCAATTGACCTGAGCAATGCCGGTGGAGCTTTTGGAGATAAAAAAGCATTTAATGCCAGCGCGATGCTGCTTTCATTACCAAAGATATTTTTACCATTATTATTGTATTGGCTTGGACTTCATTTTGCCGACAAAACGGTTGCGTTGGCCTTAGTTGCCGGAGCTGGAGTTTTAGGATTTATCTTTAAAGAAAAAGTTTTTTCTCTTATTGAAAAAAGATATAAGCTAGAGAAATACAGCACGATCAGCGCTTACAAGCAAAAGAATTAATTAGTCAATTTGAAAATGTGTCAATTTGATAATTCACTTCTATTGGCAAAATCTAAGATCAACAATCTAAAATCTAAAATTACCATGATACAAGTAAATCAACTTTCAAAAAAATATAACGGAACTACAGTTTTAAATATTAACAATCTTGAAATTCCAAAAGGACAGAGTTTTGGTTTAGTAGGGAATAACGGAGCGGGAAAAACAACTTTTTTCAGTTTGTTATTAGATTTGATTCAGCCTTCAACCGGGCATATTACAAGCAATAATATCCAGGTTAATGAGAATGAAAACTGGAAATCTTTTACAGGTTCATTTTTAGATGAAAGTTTCCTTATTGGGTACCTAACTCCAGAAGAATACTTTTATTTTATTGGCGATTTGCGTCATCAAAATAAAGCTGATATCGATGCATTGTTAGCGCAACACGAAGAGTTTTTTAACGGAGAGATTCTGAATAACAAAAAATATCTTAGAGATTTATCAAAAGGAAACCAGAAAAAAGTGGGAATAATTGCGACACTTATCGGTAACCCTGAAGTTGTAATTTTGGATGAACCTTTTGCAAATTTAGATCCAACAACAGTTAGCCGATTAAAAAAGATTATTAAAGATTTGGCAGAAAATCCAGATGTTACTGTTTTAGTTTCAAGTCATGATTTGCAGCATACTGTCGAGGTTTGCGACCGAATTGTAGCATTAAACAAAGGGGAAATAGTGAAAGATATTCAGACATCAAAAGAGACTCTTCAGGAGCTGGAATCGTTTTTTGCCGTTTAAGTTTCTATATTTCAAAAAGAAGCGTATTTTTACACGTCATTATACTAAAAAGCCTTTTTAGAAGTTAATGGATTTAAACTCTTTTCTATTGAAAAAGAATACTCTAAAATATTGTTTTCCGTTCGTGTTTTTATTTTTTTTGATAGCTTGTTCTACCAAAAAAAACACGTTTTTGTCTAGAAATTCTCATGCTTTAAGTACAAAATATAATATTTTGTACAATGGAGGCATTGGTCTTGATAAAGGTTTGAAGTCTATTCAGGCAAATGATCAGGATAATTTTTGGAAGATGCTGCCTATTGAAAAAATGCAGGTTGACGAAAATTATGCAGGAGAAGAAAAAGCTAAAAATCCCGATTTTGAATTAGCTGAAACAAAAGCTACAAAGGCGATTCAGAAACACTCCATGAATATTGGCGGAAGAGAAAAAAACACTCAGATTGATGAAGCGTATTTAATGCTTGGGAAAGCAAGGTATTATGATCAGCGTTTTATTCCGGCTCTGGAGGCATTCAATTATATCTTGTATAAATACCCAAACAGCAGTAATATTTACACAGCAAAAATCTGGCGCGAAAAAACCAATATGCGTTTAGGAAATGATGCCATTGTGGTAAAAAACATTAATCTGTTATTAAAAAATACCGATCTAAATAAACAAACATTTTCAGATGCAAATGCATTATTGGCAGAGGCTTTTTTGCATCTGGAGAAAAAAGATAGTGCTGTAGCGAAACTTAGAATTGCTGAAAATTTTTCGCGTATAAATGAAGACAAAGCGCGTTATCGTTTTATTTTGGGACAGATGTATCAGGAAATCGGAGTACGAGACAGCGCGATTTATTTTTATAATGCTGTGATCGACATGAACCGCAAAGCGGATCGAAAATACATGATGCACGCGTATGCCAGAAAGGCACAAATGTTTGATTATGAAAATGGCGATCAGGATATGTTTATTGAAACCTACAATAAATTGGTAGATGATCGCGAAAACAGACCGTACTACGATATTCTATTTTACGAGATGGGTGTTTTTTTCGACACTTATAAAGAACAGGAAAACGCACTTGAATTTTATAATAAATCGTTAGCCAGAAAATCTAAAGATCCTTATTTGGTAGCTTCGACCTACAGAAACATTGGAAACATGTATTTTAAGAATACAGATTATACTATGGCTGCCAAATATTATGATAGTACATTAGTAAAATTAGATCCAAAAAGCAGAGAGTTTGCGTTTATTGAAAAAAACCGAAAAAACTTAGACAACGTCATTAAATACGAAGCAATTGCAAAACGCAATGATAGTATTATAATGGTGTATGGTTTACCAGAAACAGAACGAAAATCTTATTTCGAAAATTATATTACTGAGCTTAAAAAGAAAGACGATGCAAAACGTATTGCGGAAAAAATAGAACAGGAGAAATTAGCAAATATCGAGCGTAACTCAAATGCCGGGAACTTACCAACTGCTGTAAATCCACAAGCACCAGTACCTACTGATTTGCCGGGTGGAGGAGCAATGAATCCTCCTGGAGCAAATGACCAGGCGAGTACTTTCTATTTTTACAATCCAACAACTGTTGCTTATGGAAAATTGCAATTCAGAAAAATGTGGGGAAATCGATCTTTAGCCGGTAACTGGCGTTTGGCTTCTTCAAAAACAATTGTTAATCCGGTACTAAAAGATTCCTTAAGTATGCGTCAGGATTCTCTTAATGCTTTGCAGGATTCTGTTGTCGTTGAGAAGTATACCACGGCATTTTACGAAAAACAACTTCCAACCAGTCAGGTTGTAATGGATAGTATTGGTAAAGAAAGAAACTTTGCTTATTACCAACTGGGTCTTATTTATAAAGAAAAATTCAAGGAATACAATTTAGCGAGTGACAAACTGGAGCAATTACTGAAAAATAATCCTGAAGAAAAATTAGTATTGCCGTCGATGTATAATTTGTATAAAATATATCAGATTACAAATCCGGCTAAGGCAGAAAAAGTGAAATCGGATATAATAGGAAATTATCCAACTTCAAGATATGCCCAACTTTTAAATAATACCAATACAAGCGATTTGACATCACCGGATAAAGAATATAAAAAGTGGTATAAATTATATGAAGAAGAACAATTTGATGTTGTTTTAGATAATATTGATAATTTGATTAATCAATATGCCGGAGAGGAAATTGTTTCTAAATATGAATTATTGAAAGCCAATACTTTAGGAAAAGTAAACGGACTAGCTGCTTATAAAAAAGGCTTAGAAACAGTAGCAGATAATTATCCAAACAGTGAAGAAGGTAAAAATGCCCGTGAAATTTTAGAAAAACAAATCCCAGGTTTAGAAAAGCTTGATTTTACGGCAGTTGACGAAAAAAATTGGAAAATCATTTATGCTATTCCAAAAGGAGATACTAAAACAGCGAAACAAATTGAAGAATCGATTAAAGTATTTTTACAAGTTGAGAACTTCGAAAAACTAACAACTTCGTTAGACAAATACAATAAAACCGAAAGTTTTGTAGTTATCCATGGAATAAAATCTGAGGCATATGCCAGAGATATTTCGGGAGTTTTGAGAGACGATAAAAAGTACAAAATCACACATCCTGCCATTATCATATCAAGTGATAATTACAAAGTGATTCAAATCAAAAAAAATCTTGAAGTGTATTTAGCGCCTAAAAACCCATAAACCATGTTTGAGAAAGAAAAAAAAACCGGCACAGAACTCTTAGGAAAGACAAATAGAATAGTAGAAGGAACTTCTATTATAGGTGATATTGTTTCGAAAGCCGATTTTCGATTAGATGGAGAATTGATAGGGAATTTTACTTCACAGGGAAAACTGGTTATAGGAGCATCAGGAATTGTAAAGGGCGAAATTATTTGCCACAATGCCGATATTGAAGGTGAGTTTCAGGGAAAACTTAAAGTTTTAGAAGTCCTTAATATCAAAGCCACAGCCCACATTCAGGGAGAAGTATTAGTAGGGAAACTGTCAATAGAACCAGGAGCAGAATTTACTGCAACCTGTTCGATGCTCGCAAACACAAAAGAAGTAACTTTGAAAGATGGAAAAGGAGCCGAACAAAAATCAAAGGAATAAGTGGATAGCACTTATTAACATCCCCATTCAAATGGGCGTTATTATTTTCTTGTTTTCTTATTTAGGAACCTGGTTAGATGAAAATCATCCAAGTCCAAAAATCTACTATAATAAGATATTAGTCATGGTTGGTGTTTTTCTGGCTTTATATAATGTATACCGCCAGGTAAACGAAATCAATAAAACAAAGTAGTTTTACTTTTAAAAGAGCTTTAAATAAATGTTGCATCTTTGCATAAAATTATTTCAAAATGCTTTTTAAAGACAAAACAATTTTACATTTATTCTTTTTTGCTTTAGCATCCTATATAGTGCACAAAGCTGTATTTATTTTTTTTGATGTCCCAAATCAAAATTTTCATTATAGTATAGAATCGTTGTATTTGATTTTTTTTGCATTTGCAGCTGTTTTTTTCATGATATTATTAAAGTTCAAAATAAGTCATTTTGATAATATCGGAATGCTTTTTATGGGAGGAACTTTTATTCAAATGTTTTTCTTCTATTTTGTTTTGAGACCTATTTTGACAGATAAGCTCCCAAATATGGCAATTGAGAAAATCAATTTTTTTATAACATTTATTTTATTTTTGTTATTTGAAACGCTTTTAACTATCCGATTATTAAATGAAAAGCGTTAAAATAACGATTCTGTAAAACAAGGTTCAAAAATAATTTTTCATATCCTTTTGAATATTAATAAAAAATGTACCTTTGCACCAAATTTTAGAAACGTAAAAAATCAGATTTTCAACAGATATGGTGATTTCAAACAGACCACTCAGATTTATTCTTGTAGCTTTAGTAGCATGTCTTCCGGTAATAAGCTTTGCTAATTCGGAAAAAGACGCTGCACATACTCAAACTGAAGTAGCTCATGAAGCTGCTGCAGAAGGCCATCATGCAGAGCCAACTGATGTAAAATCTAAAATTAAAGGCTTTATTGGTCACCACGTTTTAGATTCACATGATTTTACTTTGACTCAGGATGATGAGACAGGAAAATATTATGGCTTCCCTTTACCTGTAATTCTTTGGGATAATGGTTTGCAAATTTTTTCTTCATCAAAATTCAACCATGGACATAGTGTAGCTGAATCTAACGGAAACTTCTATGCTATCAATCACCACAATGGTAAAATCTACAAAACAGATGCTGCCGGAACAATTACTGAAGATGAAAAGACAGGAAATCCGACAAATGTTCGTCCTTTAGATTTTTCAATTACAAAAACTGTAGTGTCTATTTTTGCAGCAGCGTTATTAATGTTTTGGTTGTTTTCAAGCCTTGCAAAATCGTATGCTAAAAACGGAGGTATTGCTTCAGGAGTTGGAAGAATTTTTGAACCATTAGTAGTTTACATTCGTGACGAAGTTGCAATTCCAAATATTGGAGAGAAACATTATAAGAAATACATGAGTTATTTATTGACGATATTTTTCTTTGTATTGTTTTTAAATATTTTCGGATTAACTCCACTAGGAATTAATGCTACAGGTAATTTAACAATTACATTTGCTTTAGCACTAGTTACTTTTCTAATTACAAATCTTTCGGCAAATAAAAATTATTGGGGACACATTTTCTGGATGCCAGGTGTGCCAAAACCAATGCGTATTATTTTGGCACCAATTGAATTGTTAGGAGTTTTCATCAAACCATTTTCATTAATGATTCGTTTGTATGCAAATATCTTTGCAGGTCACATTGTTTTAATGAGTATCATCGGATTAATGTTTATCTTTAAAAGCTGGATTGGAAGCAGTTTGTCTTTTGGATTATCATTTGTACTTTCTATTCTTGAAATTTTAGTTGCCTTTTTACAAGCCTATATTTTTACAATGTTATCTGCACTTTACTTTGGTTCTGCTGTAGAAGAGCATCACCATGAAGAGGAAGCTCATCATTAAAACTTAGATTCAAGATCTCAGGTAAAAAGATTGTCAATCTAAAAATCTGAATTCAAAAATCTAAAATCAAATTGAATGTTTAATTTTTAATATATATACATATGAACGGTTTAAATTTCATAGGAGCAGGATTAATCGTAATCGGAGCTGCATTAGGTATTGGTAGAATTGGTGGTTCAGCAATGGACGCTATTGCTCGTCAACCAGAAGCTTCAGGAAAAATCCAAACAGCTATGCTTATCGCAGCTGCACTTATTGAAGGTATTGGTTTCGCTGCGTTATTCGCTGCTTAATTAAAACACAAAAAAGAAATAGTTGCAACGGTTGGTTGCAACTATTCTTTAAAAATTAAAACATTAAAATTGTTTTTTATAGGAACAATTTAAAAAGACATAATTTAAAATTTATAATTATATATAATGGATAAGTTAATATATCAGTTTGAGTTCGGTTTGTTTTTCTGGCAAATACTAATATTTGTTGGATTAATTCTTTTGTTGAAAAAATTCGCTTGGAAACCAATTCTTGATGCAGTAAATGATAGAGAGCAAGGTATTAAAGATGCATTACTTTCGGCTGAAAATGCAAGAAAAGAAATGGAAAATTTGCAAGCTGATAATTTAAGAATTTTGAACGAAGCTCGTGCAGAACGTGACGCGATGTTGAAAGAAGCTCGCGAAATGAAAGAGAAAATGATTGCTGATTCTAAAAACGAAGCACAAGCACAAGGTCAAAAAATGATCGAGCAAGCTAAAGCGGCTATCGAAAGTGAAAAAAATGCTGCTATGGCTGAATTGAAATTACAAGTTTCGACTTTATCATTAAGCATTGCTGAAAAATTGTTAAAAGAAGAACTATCTAACAAAGAATCTCAAACTAAATTAGTTGAGAAAATGTTAGGTGACGTAAAGTTAAACTAAGATTATGGCAAGTACAAGAGCAGCAATTCGTTATGCAAAAGCAATTCTAGACTTAGCAAACTCTAAAGGTGTTGCCGAAGCTGTAAATAACGATATGAAGTTAATTGCTTCTACAATTGAAAGCAATTTAGAATTAAGTACTTTTATTCAAAACCCAACTACAAAAGTTGAAGTTAAAGAAAGTGCTCTTTTAGAAGTTTTTGCTAGTGTAAATGGTGTAACTAAAGGGTTGTTTCATTTATTATTCGAAAACAAAAGATTCGAAATTCTAGAGGCAATCGCAGTAGAATATAGTAGAGTTTTTGATGAAAGTAATGGAATTGAAGTAGCAAAAGTTACCACAGCTATTCCTATGGATGCAGCTTTGGAAGCTAAAGTTTTAGCAAAAGTTTCAACTTTATCAGATAAAAAAATAACAATTGAAAATATAGTAGATCCAGCAATTATTGGAGGATTTATTTTAAGAATAGGTGATCAACAATACAACGCTTCTGTTGCAAACAGATTACAAGTATTAAAAAGAGAGTTAAGTAATTAGTTTTATTACACATAAAAGTGTCTAAATTATAAATTAAGATGGCGGAAATCAAACCTGCTGAAATTTCAGCAATATTAAGAAAGCAAGTAGAAGGTTTTGAATCTGGTGCTACGCTAGAGGAAGTAGGAACGGTACTTCAAGTTGGAGATGGTATTGCTCGTATTTACGGGCTATCGAATGTACAATATGGTGAGTTAGTTGAATTTGAAAACGGACTTGAAGCTATTGTACTGAACCTTGAAGAAGACAATGTTGGTGTGGTACTTTTAGGACCATCAACTGGAATCAAAGAAGGATCAACAGCAAAAAGAACACAACGTATTGCTTCTCTTAAAGTAGGTGAGCAAATGGTAGGACGTGTAGTAAACACTCTTGGTTTTCCAATTGATGGAAAAGGACCAATTGGTGGAGACTTATACGAAATGCCTTTAGAAAGAAAAGCTCCTGGAGTTATCTTCCGTCAGCCAGTTACTGAGCCATTACAAACAGGAGTAAAAGCAGTAGATGCTATGATCCCGGTTGGACGTGGACAACGTGAGCTTGTAATTGGTGACCGTCAAACAGGTAAATCAACTGTTTGTATCGATACAATCTTAAATCAAAAAGAATTTTACGATGCAGGAAAACCTGTATTCTGTATATATGTTGCAATTGGGCAAAAAGCTTCAACTGTAGCAGGAATCGCTAAAATGTTAGAAGAAAAAGGTGCAATGGCTTATACAGTTATTGTTGCAGCTAACGCTTCTGATCCGGCTCCAATGCAAGTTTACGCTCCTTTCGCAGGTGCTGCAATTGGCGAATATTTTAGAGATTCAGGTCGTCCTGCACTTATTGTGTATGATGATTTATCTAAACAAGCTGTTGCTTACCGTGAGGTTTCTCTTTTATTAAGAAGACCACCAGGACGTGAGGCTTACCCTGGAGACGTTTTCTACTTACACTCTCGTTTATTAGAGCGTGCTTGTAAAGTAATTGCTGATGATGGAATTGCTAAAAACATGAACGATTTACCAGATTCTATCAAGTCTATCGTAAAAGGTGGTGGTTCATTAACTGCTTTACCAATTATCGAAACTCAGGCTGGTGACGTTTCTGCATATATCCCAACAAACGTAATTTCGATTACAGATGGTCAGATTTTCCTTGATGGAGATTTGTTCAACTCTGGAGTTCGTCCTGCGATCAACGTAGGTATTTCTGTATCTCGTGTTGGAGGTAATGCTCAAATTAAATCAATGAAAAAAGTTTCTGGAACTTTAAAATTAGACCAGGCTCAATTCCGTGAATTGGAAGCTTTCGCTAAATTTGGTTCTGATCTTGATTCAGTTACTTTAAACGTAATTGAAAAAGGAAGAAGAAACGTTGAAATCTTGAAACAAGGTCTAAACGATCCTTATACAGTTGAAAATCAAGTAGCAATTATTTACGCTGGTTCTAAAAACTTATTGAAAAACGTTCCTGTAAATAAAGTAAAAGAATTTGAAGCTGATTTCTTAGCTTACTTAAACAGTAAACATAAAGATACGCTTAATGCGTTGAAAGCTGGTAAATTAGATGACAACATTACTGATGTTATCGAAAAAGCAGCAAAAGAAATTTCAGCAAAATATATCTAATTAGATAATTCGTTAATTAGATAATTAGAAAATATCTCAGGAAACTTTCTAATTATCTAATTATCAAATTGTCACATTTTTTAATCGACAAATGGCAAATTTAAAGGAAATCCGTAATAGAATTACTTCCGTTTCATCGACGATGCAAATTACATCGGCTATGAAAATGGTTTCTGCTGCAAAGCTTAAGAAAGCACAAGATGCAATCACTGCGATGCGCCCTTATGCCGAGAAATTAACGGAGTTGTTACAAAATCTTTCTGCTACACTTGATGGTGAAGTTGGAGGTGATTACACGACACAACGTGAAGTAAAAAAAGTATTGCTTGTAGCTATAACTTCTAATAGAGGTTTATGTGGTGCATTCAATTCTAACGTAATTAAAGAGATTAAAAATCGTGCTGCTTTTTACGCTGGAAAACAAGTTGATGTTTTTCCAATCGGTAAAAAAGGAAATGATGTGCTAAGTAAAACTTTTAAAGTTCACGGTCATCATAATGCCATTTTTGATCATTTGACTTTTGAAAATGTTGCCGGAATTGCAGATAATTTGACTGAAAAATTCTTATCTGGAGAATATGACAGAATCGAATTAATCTACAATCAGTTTAAAAATGCTGCGACTCAAATTGTTCAGACAGAACAATTTTTACCGTTAGCTCCAATTAAATCTGATGTACCAGTTTCAGCTGCAGATTACATTTTCGAACCTTCAAAAGAAGAAATCGTGTTAACTTTGATTCCTAAATCATTGAAAACACAATTATACAAAGGTATTCGTGATTCATTTGCTTCAGAACATGGAGCGCGTATGACAGCTATGCACAAAGCAACTGACAACGCAACTGAATTGAGAAACCAATTGAAATTAACATACAATAAAGCACGTCAGGCATCTATTACTAATGAGATCTTAGAGATCGTTGGTGGAGCAGAAGCTTTGAATGGATAAGACGTATTTTAAGAAAATAGCTAAAAAGAGCCAACTTATTGTTGGCTCTTTTTTTTTGACAATTATTTTTGATGTCCAATAAA
The DNA here is from genome assembly GCF_057840745.1 of Flavobacterium sp. KH_001. Taxonomy (NCBI): domain Bacteria; kingdom Pseudomonadati; phylum Bacteroidota; class Flavobacteriia; order Flavobacteriales; family Flavobacteriaceae; genus Flavobacterium; species Flavobacterium sp. KH_001. Next base: position 1,177,241 of record NZ_CM174520.1, read on the forward strand.
TTAATAAAATTCGTGAAATTTTTTTTTCGTTTTCAGAGAATTTATGAGAATTAACTTATTTGGTAATTAAATAGTTACAATTTGATTTTAAAAATATATATATTTATGCCTTTATAATTAGTAACTTTTTAACACTTTCTGCGTATAACATTTAACAACCAAAAAGTTATTAAAAATAGTTTAACCTAAAACAATGGCAAAAGAAAGTTTCAATTGGAAAAGTCTCTTCATTAATGATGAGACAAATAATTCAGAGGGTACAGCGGCTACTCAACCATCAGCACCCATTTCAACAACTACTGACAAGAAGTTTCCGAATCAAGCTACAGAAGCATTTCCAACTAATTCGTTGACAAATCCTTTTTTAAACGAAATTTTTGAAGTTTACGATAAAGGTTTTGAGTCATTGAATGAGTCTGGCTTTGATTTTTTCGAACTTTATAAATCTGTTATGGCGGTTGGAGTTACAAATCCGCAAAGTTATCAGATGGCTTTTACTATGGGTAAATCGATCAAATCTGACCTGACTAAAGAATTCCTTTTACAAAAAGGTAGTTTTTATATTGCTGAAATCGAAAAGGTTTATACCAAATATGATACAATTGGGAAAACAAAAAAAGCCGAGCTAGATAATACGATAACTAAAGAAAAATATAATTTATCTAAAAGCATTTCTGATCTGGAAGCCAAAATTATCGAGCTTCAAAAAGAATTGGAAGCTAAAAAAATAGAACTTCAAAAGATTGATCCGGTTAATATGGAGCAGCTTTCAGAAATTCAATTAAAAATGGATGCTAACAATTTAGCAAAACAAAAAATATTAACCTCAATCAATACTGTAATAACAGGAATTAATCAATATTTATAATGGATAAATACGAACAAGAAAGAAGTACTCTTTTGACATTACCAATTTTAAAACACTTTGACGAGTCTAAAGGAGAAATTGCTTTAAAATCAGGCGCGCTTAAAAAAGGTGAAAAGTCATTATTTTTGGCTTTGGCACTTGGTTTATTAGGAGTTGGTGGTTATTTAATCTGGACATATATTATTCCGCCATTATTTACAATGTTGGGTCAGGCCATTGCTTTGTCTGCTACTGGAGTGTTTCTGGTTTTTTTGGTTATGATGGCTCCTGTTATTATGAAAGGGCTTCGTTTTGCGACAAAAAATCTTCATAAAGCATTAATTCAGAGTAACCCTTTTAATGAGTTAGAAGAGCAAAAACAAAAAATGATTAAAAACCGTGAAGTTTTTAAGAATACAAAAGCGAAGCTAAAAGGTCTTAAAAATGAAATGGAAATAGAAGCCAATAAATCTGAAAAAGAGGCAAAAGAATTTCAGGAAGATGTTTTAAGCTTACAACGTCAGTCAGAAAAATTGAAATCTGCGATGGATGAAATGGTGAAACAAAACGGCGTTGCTGCAAAGGATACTGATGAATATGTAGCCCTACAAAGTGAGTTGGCCAGAAAGCTTAGCGATTCTCAAAGGGTTTCAACTCAATATGAGCAAAGCAAAAGTTTCATTCAAAAATACGGTGTTCGTGCTAATGTATTAGGGAAGATGGACCGTAAATTGACTTTAGCAGGAACAGCAATCGACATTAAAATTGCTGATTTTGATGTGACAGTTAAAATGCTTCAAAAAGAATATGAATTTGCAAAGAATGCTAAGGAAGCAACAGAAAGTGCAAAAAGCGCTATGTTGTTTACGAAAGACTGGGAATTAGAGTATGCTCTGGAAGTTGTAACATCTACAATTGCTCAGGATATTGCTAAAACTTCTGAAAACTTAATTGACATTGATGCACTGACTTCTAAATATTCTGTTGATAACGACGAACTTTATTCAAGGTTAGATTCATTGGCAGATGAAATTAAAACAGGTGATAATACAATTCCGGATTCAACAAAATATACAAATCCAAATTATAAAATGACCAAAGATGATAAAATGTCTGGTGGTGGTTTTGGAGATATTTTTTAACACAATAAATTAAATTTTATAAATAAAATGGGAAAAATTTTAAGAACAGAAAAGTTAACGACGTTTTCTGAATTATTAATAGTTATTGCTGGAATTGGTGCAATTTTAGGAGGAGTTTATTATTTGTCTCCTGGAATTAAGACTGCAGTTTCAAAACAATTAAACGGAATTGAGCTGAACCAGACAGATGTTAATAATGTTACGAATGCCGAAAAAATTGCACTTCCTTCGACAGAAATATCTTCAGAAGTTGCAGACAAACCTTTAGTGAAAATTGGTGCTTATGCATGGAATGCGCAGTCTGGAATTATTGTTTCGAATGGTGGTCCAAAAACAACAAAAGGATCATTGATGGAAAAAAACGGAGTTAATCTTGAAATTATTCGTCAGGACTGGCTTTCAGAATTGCGTAATATGCAAATGAAATTTATCGAGGAATTTGATAAAGGTGAAGCTTTCCCTTCTTCAGATAAAAGTGTTTTTGCTGTTATGATTATGGGTGACGGTGCGCCATTTTACATTAGCTCTGTTCAAAAATCATTAGACGAAAAATACGGAAAAGATAAATACCATTTACAAGTTATGGGTGTTGTCGGTATGAGTTATGGTGAAGATAAATTAATCGGGCCACCAAGCTGGAAGTCTGATCCAAAAACGATGAAAGGTTCTGTTATTTCTGCAGTTCTTGGAGATGGTGACTGGGTTACTACTGTAAACTATTGTTTTGCAAACGGATTAAAAGTAAATCCTGATCCAACTACTTATGATGCAGATGCGGTGAATATTTATCCATCTGAAAATGATGATTATATTAAATCGGCAGAAGAATTAATCAAATCTCAGACAACTGGATGGACGGTTACTTTGAAAGAAGTAGTAAACGGAAAATTAACAGGAAAATCTGTAAACAGAAAAATCGATGGTTGTGCGACATGGACACCTGGAGATAAAACAGTTTTTGATAAACTTACTGGTTTTGTTGATATTGTTTCTACAAAAGAATTCAATAACCAAATGCCAACTGCTCTTATTGGAGTTAAAGAATGGGCTGAGAAAAATCCGGATATTGTTTCTAATATTTTGAAATCGGCATTGACGGCTTCAAATCAAATGAAAAACTATGAAGACTGGAAAGTGAGAGCTTCACAAGCGGTTGCTGATACCTATAAACTTGAAACTCCTGAATATTGGTACAAAATGTTCAAAGGACAACAAGGAACAAAAGCGGGATTGACTTATAATATGGGTGGATCTAAAGTATTTAATTATGCTGACGTAATGCAATATTTTGGTTTATCAGACGGTGTGAACAGATACAAATCGGTTTATAATCAGGTTTCCGGATATTTGACAGAATTGAATCCGTTTGGATTTAATGAAAATGTTGGAGCAGTAGTTCCTTACGATCAGGCTGTAAACTTGTTTTTCTTGAAAAACATCAATGATATCGAATCTACTTCAGCTGATAAAGCAGATTATAGTTCAGAGGCAAAAGAAGTTGTAGCTTCTGGAGAATGGAAAATTAATTTTAATACAGGAAGTGCTGAGATTTCAAACTCTTCTAGTAGAGAAGTAGAAAAAATCTACAATCTTTTAATACAAGCGGAAAATACAAAATTAACGGTTGTTGGTCACACAGATAATGTTGGAAATGCAGATGCTAACCTGGCTTTATCAAAAAGCAGAGCAGAGGCAGTTGTAAATTACCTGAAACAAAAAGGTATTCCTGCAAGCCGTTTCCAATTAGTAGATGGAAAAGGTCAAGGCGATCCGGTTGCAGATAATAATACTGCTTCAGGAAAAGCATCAAACAGACGTGTGGTTATCACTTTATTAAAATAAAAAATATTAAAAGGCTATCTTAACGGATAGCCTTTTACAATAACTATGATAAAACTTTTAACTCCCTTTGAAAAAATATCAAAAATGAACAAAACGCTTATTTTAATAGGCTGGTTAGTTCTTTTGATTGTTATTTGGTTTGCGACAACAGCTGGCGAAAAACATCTTTTCCCATCTCCTGCTCAGGTTTTAACTGGATTTTCTGATTTGTATAGAGAAGGTTTAGTGGTACATATTTTCAATTCGTTGTCTTTATGTTTTATTTCGATTTTTTTAGCCACGATAATTTCTTTATTATTTGCTTATGCCTGGCCAATTCCTTTATTGAAGCCAGTTGCTGAATTTGTTACAAAATTTAGATTTTTGCCTTTTACCGGACTTTCATTTTATATTACAATGGTAGTTCATGATGCACGAGCAATGCAGGTTTGGATCTTGGTCATTTTTCTGACTACTTTCTTAACAACTTCATTAATTGCCGTTATCAAAGACATTCCACAGGAAGAATTTGATCATGCAAAAATGCTGAAATGTACTCGGTTAGAGGTGCTTTGGCAGGTTATCATTTTAGGAAGGGTAGATTATGTAATTGATGTCATCAGACAAAATCTTGCCATCACATGGATGATGCTGGTAACAGTTGAATCGATTGTGGTAGCTTCTGGTGGATTAGGGTTTTTAATTAAAAACTCGGATAAATTCATGAATACCGGACGAATCATTGCACTTCAAATTATCATTTTATTAATAGGTCTTGGCTTAGATGCAGGAATAAACTTCTTAAGAAAAGCACTATTTAGATATTCAAAAATATAATCATGAAACACGAATATAAAGAGACGCTTTTATATGTAGAAAATCTTAGTGTTGCCTACGATGATACTGTTATTATAAAAGATATAACCCTAATAGAAAAAGACGTTGTTAGAGATGGAGTTCATTGTACTGGACAAGTTGTAGCTTTTGTTGGAAGATCGGGAAGAGGAAAATCAACTTTCTTTAAAGCATTGACTGGTTTGATTCCGACGAATTCTGGAAAAATTCTCATTAGAGATTTTGAAAATAAAGAACCTAATGCCGCTAAATCGGTAAACGAAGGAGACATAGGTTTTGTGGATCAAAAATATACTTTGTTTAGACATAAAACAGTTACTCAGGCTTTGCGGTTTTCACTAAGAAAAACAACATTGTCAAATACTGAAAAAGAGGAAAAGATAAAAAAATACCTGAAAGAATGGGGGTTGGAAAACTGTAAAGACAAATATCCTAACGAACTTTCTGGCGGGCAAAGACAAAGAACGGCGATTATTGAACAGTTATTTTCATCGGATCAATTTATTGTTTTGGATGAGCCTTTTTCCGGATTGGATGTTGGAAATATTGAGGAAGTAAAAAAGTCTTTTGAACTTCTTGGACAATCATCAGATTTTAATACTGTTATTTTTTCTACGCATGATATTGAATTGGCTATTGAATTGGCGCAGACTATTTACGTTATTGGTTATCCAACTATAAATGGAAAACAGGAACACTACGGAACAATTGTAGCGAAATATGACCTGAGAGATATGGGCTTGGCCTGGAAAGATTATTGTGACGATCACTTAAAATTATCAAAAGAAATTATTCATCAAATGATGATTTCTTAAATTAGCGTATGTCAAAAAAGAACAATCCGATATCGATTATTGAAGAATCATTTTTGTCTCTAAAAAAATATTTAGAAACAAATATAAATTCTAATGAAGCCGTTTTTACGGCTTCATTTATTATGGATCTGCAAAAAGAAACAAAAGACATTCTTGAAATTTGCAATGCATTAAATCAGGACACAGATTTTATTCAGAAAATAAATCAGGCTGTAAATCCTGTTTCCTCAAAAGGTTTATTGTTTAAAGCAGAACATTTTTTTCTTTCAGACATTTTAGATCTTTATGAAAGAGAACCTGCAAAAAAAACTGAAAAGCAAGAGTTTGTTCTGGCCTATTATTATGATGTATTACGCAACAAACATTTCGCAGATGCAACTTCAGCAAATGAATTGAATCAATTGATTTTTACACAGGAATTCAAAAATCACCTTTTAAAAATAAAAAAGGAAAACAAGATAGTAGCTTCAAATGCGTATCAAAATCAATATTTAGTTCCTGAAGTTTTATCTGAAAAAAAGCATAATCAATTAGAAGAAGTTTTATTAAAATACCAAAATTTCATTCATTTTGCATTTGATAGAAAATTTGAAAACATAAAAGCTTTTCAGAATTATATGGGTTTAAATTTAGACAAATCAAAAATTGACAAAAAGCAGATAGATCATCTTCCGGAAGAAGATACGCTCGAAAAAGTACTAAAAGAATTAAACGAATTAGTTGGTTTAGCAGAAGTAAAAAAAGACGTTTCGGAACTAATCAATTTACTTGAAATACAAAAAAAGCGTTCTGCCCAAGGATTAAAGAATGTTGAAATAACTTTGCATACCGTTTTTCTTGGGCCACCCGGCACCGGAAAAACTTCTGTAGCGAGACTTCTAAGTCGAATTTTTAAACATTTGGGTTTTTTATCTAAAGGTCAAATGTATGAGACAGATCGGGAAGGACTTGTCGCGGGCTATGTTGGGCAAACAGCGACAAAAGTTGACAATGCTGTAGAATCGAGTCTTGGAGGAGTTTTATTCGTGGACGAAGCTTATGCGTTATCGCAAAATGCATTTGGGAATGATTATGGAGCTGAAGCTGTAAATACGCTTTTAAAAAGAATGGAAGATCATCGCGAAGATCTGGCAGTTGTAGTTGCGGGATATACTGAACCAATGAAGATTTTTATAGAATCTAATCCTGGATTACGCTCTCGTTTTAATCGCTATTTTCATTTTGATCATTTTACTCCGAGTGAATTATTTCAAATTTTTGAATCCTTTTGTTCAAAATCTGATTTTATTATTTCTGATGATGCAAAAGAAAAACTAGCAGATACTTTTGATTTACTCTACGAAAGTAAAAATGAAAGTTTTGGAAATGCCAGAGTGGTTAGGAATCTATTTGAAAAATGTGTCCAGAATCAGGCAAACCGAATTGTGAAATTAAAAAAAATCACCAACAAAGTATTGAAAACATTGACCGAAGAAGATATCCCGGAACCAAAGGAAACGGAGCAAAATGTTAACTTAGAAATGAAAAATAAAGAATCTTAAAAGCAAAAAGAGCTGACATCCCCAATTGTCAGCTCTTTTTAAAATATAGTAGTTTTTATCTTTTTCTATTTGAGTTATAAAATGGTGATTCCTGGAATTACTCAAAAACCAAGAATCAATACCATTTTATAAATTTACCAGGCAGAAATCCATCTGCAGCGCTTTGTCTTTTATGGGAACAAACTAGCTTTATCAATCCCAGTGCTCTGTTTTTTTGAGGGTTACAATCCAGCAGAATCAATCCCTTGTGCTTTGTCTTTTGTGGGAACAAACTAGCTTTATTAGTCCCAATGCTCTGTTTTTTTAAGGGTTACATTTCAGCAGAATCACTCCCTATGTGCTTTGTCTTTTGTGGGAACAAACTAGCTTTATTAGTCCCAATGCTTTTCTTTTTTATAAGGGTTGTATTTCTAGCTTTTCTCAATCCCTGTGATAACAAATTTAAGAACAGACTATTAATTAATAGTTACATAATTATTAACTTTTATTTATAGATTTCACATGTCCATTATTTTAACTAATATTTAGGCAATGAAAAAAAATGAGTATTTTTGAAGTCTATACTTTTTACAATGGGACTACAAATTCAGGAACTGATTACAATAGAAGAAATGCTGGCTCAAATTGATACGATGCGTTTTCTATATCCAAAACTTTCTATCGAAAAATACAAATCATTTCTTTCAGAGATGGTTCCGCACAATTATATTCAGATTGGTGTTTTTGAAGCGGGCGTTTGTTTAGGCATAACAGGCTGTTGGTCCTCCACTAAATTATGGACAGGAAAATATCTTGAGATCGATAATTTTGTAGTTAATCCAGAACAACGTTCAAAAGGAATCGGAAAATTACTGACAGATTATATTGAACAAAAAGCCATTGATCTCGACTGTAGCAGTATTGTTCTGGATGCTTTTACAGGAAATTTTGCCGCACACCGTTTTTACTACAATCAGGGCTACGGGCCAAAAGGATTTCATTTTGTTAAAATTTTGGATGAAAATAAACTAACGCAATAAAAAAGTATCTTACTTTTTTTATTGAACCTGCAAAATCAGTATTAAACCAAAGAATTGGTTATTTTTGTTTTACAAACCTTATTATTAAATTATTTTGGGATTATATAAAAATCTATTCAAGCAAACTGCGATTTACGGACTAGCAACGGTATTACCGCGAATGCTGAGTTTTTTATTAGTAAGATTGTATACCGGTATTTTACCAACTGCAGAATACGGTGAAGTTTCGATTGTTTTATCCTGGATGGTTTTCTTCAATGTTGTCCTTTCTTACGGAATGGAAACCGCCTTTTTCAGATTTTACAGCGCTGAAGAGGACAAGAAAAATGTAATTGCTACTTCTACAATTTCGATATTTTGGTCTTCGATAATTTTCTTGTTTGTTGCCTTAATTTTTAGAAATACGTTGGCAAGCCTTGCCGAAGTAGACGCACAATATGTTACCTATTCGGTTTGGATTTTAGTTTTAGATGCTTTGGTACTAGTGCCATTCTCTAAACTTAGAGCCAATCAGAGACCAATGGTTTACGCAGCAATTAAAATTGGAAATGTTATAATCAATTTATTGCTGAATATTTTCTTTTTAATGTACTTGCCAAAATTGGCCGCTTCAAATCCTAATTCGGTTTGGGATAATTTATATGTAGAGAATTTCCAGATTGCTTATATTTTCATTGCAAACCTATTGGCGAGTTTGGCCACTTTTGTTGTGCTATCTCCGAATTATCTTTCACTGGGAAGAAAATTCGATCCCGTACTTTGGAAAAAAATGATGAAATACGGTCTGCCAATTTTGGTTGCCGGACTTGCATTTGCCGTTAATGAACATTTCGATAAAATTCTATTAGGATATTTATTACCTGAGAATTTAGCGAAGTCTGAAGTTGGAGCTTATTCTGCCTGTTATAAACTGGGTTTATTTATGGTTTTGTTTGCAACGGCCTTTAGATTAGGAATCGAACCTTTCTTTTTCAGTCATGCTAAAAATGAAAATGCTCCACAAACTTATGCCGTAATCACCAAATATTTTGTGATTTTAGGATCCTTAATTTTATTAGGAGTAATTGTTTTTGCAGATATTTTAAAGTTTTTGCTGCTTGATAATAAATCCTATTGGGAAGCCATGAAAGTGGTCCCATTAATTATCTTGGCGAACTTCTTTTTAGGTATTTACAACAATTTATCGGTCTGGTATAAATTGACAGACAAAACAAAAATTGGTGCCTATATTTCAATTGTTGGTGCAATCGTAACTTTGGTTTTAAATTATTTTTTAATTCCAAAATACAGTTACTACGGTTCTGCAATTGCCACTATTTCTGCTTACGGAAGTATGATGTTGATTTCTTATGTTTTAGGAAATAAATATTACCCAATACCTTATGATATGAACAAAATTGGAGCTTATCTTGGAATTTCAATAGTATTCTCGGCTATTTCTTTTTATGGGTTTAGAGAAAATTATTTTGTCGGAATTCCGTTATTACTAGGCTTTATGTATTTTGTTTATCATAACGAAAAAGAGACGATCAAAGGAATTATGAATAGAAAGTAATCTTACTTTTTAAGCTTTTTAAATAAAAATGAAAATACAAATTATAAATAAATCACAGCACGATTTACCAAACTACGAAACAATTGCTTCGGCAGGAATGGATTTACGTGCTAATTTAACAGAATCAATTACGCTTAAACCTTTAGAAAGAACGATCGTAAAAACCGGTCTTTTTATTGAATTACCAATTGGATACGAAGCACAGGTTAGACCAAGAAGTGGATTGGCTGCCAAAAAAGGAGTAACCGTTTTAAATTCACCCGGAACCGTTGATGCCGATTACAGAGGCGAAATAGGGGTAATTTTAGTAAATTTATCAAATGAAGAATTCGTAATCGAAAACGGTGAACGAATCGCTCAATTAATTATCGCGAAACACGAAAGAGCAGAATGGATTGCAGTTGAAGAATTATCAGAAACTTCAAGAGGCGCCGGCGGATTTGGAAGTACAGGCGTTAAGTAAGTTTTCAGTCGCAGTTAAGTAATCAGTTTTGAACTTTGCGACCTTAGCGAACTTAGCGTAAATTCTTTGCGCTCTTTGCGGTTAAAAATTAAATCAAGAACCAACTCAGGAAGATTTTTGTAATCTTTCCATAAAAAATAAATATAAAAATGAAAATAATAGTTCCAATGGCCGGCCGCGGCTCAAGACTTAGACCACATACTTTAACTGTTCCTAAACCATTAATTCCGGTTGCAGGAAAATCAATCGTGCATCGCTTAGTCGAAGACATTGCTAAAATTTTAAAGCAGCCTATTGAGGAAGTGGCTTTTATCTTAGGGGATGAAGCTTTTTTTGGAGATGATGTTGTTGCAAGTTTAGAAGATTTAGCAAAAGGATTAGGTGCAAAAGCATCGATCTACCGTCAGGATTTACCATTAGGAACGGGTCATGCAATTATGTGTGCCAAAGAATCTTTATCTGGGCCTGCAGTTATTGCTTACGCAGATACATTGATCAGAGCTGATTTCGAATTAGATCCGGCGGCAGACGCTGTAATTTGGGTAAAACAGGTAGATCAGCCAGAAGCATTTGGGGTTGTAAAATTAAATAACAATAATGAAATTATAGAATTGGTTGAGAAACCAAAAGAATTTGTCAGCGATTTAGCTGTTATCGGAATCTATTATTTTAAAGAAGTTGGTGATTTGAAAAAAGAGCTTCAGGGAGTTTTGGATAATAATATTCAGAATGGTGGAGAATATCAAATCAATGATGGTATTAAAGCAATGATGGTTAACGGAAAAGTTTTCAAAACCGGAAGTGTTGACGAATGGATGGATTGTGGAAATAAAGATGTTACCGTTGAAACCAATTCAAGAATGCTTGGGTTTTTGCATAATGATGGAGAGCATTTAGTTGACTATGATGTGACATTAGAGAATTCGACAATTATTCCTCCTTGTTATATTGGAGAGAATGTTGTGTTGAAAAATGCAACCGTAGGACCAAACGTATCTTTAGGAAAAGGATGTCATGTAACAGATAGTACTATAAAAAACAGTTTAGTTCAGACGTTTTCTCAAATAAAAAATGCTAACTTAGATAATGCGATGATTGGAAACCATGTTAGTTATGATGGAAAATTTACAAGTATCAGCATTGGCGACTATTCTGTTTTGGAATAAATGGAAGTTTAAAATAAAATTATGTAAATGATGAAAAGAGGAGTTTTTGTAATTTTATTTTTCGTTTTGCTTGGCAATTCAGCATCGGTTTTAGCACAGACTGAACCGGAAGATATTGCTATGGCAACCGATGAATACCAAGACTCTTTTTATGAATCATTAAAACAAAAAGGAATTGAAAACTATGATAAAGCCATCGTATCATTAGAAAAATGCATTAAGCTAAAACCTAATGATGCAGTAGCTTATTTTGAATTGGGAAAAAATTACTTTTTCCTGAAACAATACAGCAGTGCTCAAAGTTCGTTTGAAAAAGCAACACAGCTAGATCCGAAAAATAAATGGTATTGGCTTGGAATTTATGATGTAAGTTATGAAACCAAGAACTACCCTTTGGCAATCGAAACAATTCAAAAAATTATTCCGTTTGACGAAGAATACAAGGATGATTTGATTTCGTTGTACATGTTAACAAATCAGTATGATAAAGCGCTCTCGACAATCAATGAGATGAACGATAAATTCGGAAAATCTGAAGATCGAGAGAGATATAAATTACAGATTTTATCGCAGGGAAAATATCAAAATTCTGAGATTGAAAATTTAATTGCGCAGATTAAGCAAAATCCGAAGGAAGAATCAAACTATGTCGACCTGATTTTTTTGTATTCAAAAAATGAGGAAACAGATAAAGCTTTGGATGTTGCAAAACAGTTGGCGAAAGAAATTCCGAATTCGGAATGGGCACAAGTTAGCTTGTTCAAAGGATATTTGGATGCCAATAAAGCGGATCAGGCGATTAAGTCGATGAATGTGATTTTATCAAGTTCAAAAATTGATTCAAAAATAAAACATCGAACGCTGAATGAGTTTTTGATCTATGTGAATAAAAACCCGCAATATGCTCCTGATTTAGAGAAAGCGATTGCTTATTTTGACAACGATCAGAATGTTGATGTTGCAAAAGAAATAGGGAAATTTTATCACAGCAAAGGTCAGTTTGAAAATGCAATTAAATATTACGAAAAAGATTTAAAGGCAAATTCAGATACAGATCGCGAAACCAATTTGCTTTTGCTTGAAGCCTATACGCAGGCAAAACAGTTTGAGCCGATGACAAAAAGAGCGATGACTATGATTGAAGTTTATCCCAGCCAGCCTCAATTTTACTATTATGCAGGCTTGGGAAGCAATAAGTTACAACAATTTAAGAATGCAAAAACCGTTTTAGAAATGGGACTCGATTATGTGGTCGATGATAAAACACTTGAAGCAAATTTTAATATTCAGCTTGGAGAGGCATATAATGGGTTAGGAGACGCTAAGAAAAAAGAGGAATACTTTTTGAGAGCAAATGAGTTATTAAAACAAAAGAAGTAGAAAATGAAAAAATATATAGCATTAGTATTGCTGTCGGTTTTTGTGATTTCATGTAAATCGAAAGCCGTCGCAGTACAAAACACAGACAAAACGGTAGAAGCACCAAAAGAAGATAAAAAAGCAATTTCAAAACATTACGACAATAAATTAGATTTCAAAACATTAAATATAAAGGCAAGTGCTAAATATGAAGATGAAAAACAAAGTCAGAATGTAACTGCAGATATTAAAATTGAAAGAGACAAGCAAATTTTAGTAAGCGTTCGTTTTCTTGGAATCACAATGGCAAAGGCCTTGATTACGCCGACTACAGTAAGTTACTATGAAAAAATAAAAGGAACTTATTACGAAGGTGATTTTACAAGTTTAAGCAAATGGCTGGGAACTGAATTGGATTATAGTAAAGTTCAAAATTTATTAGTTGGAGAAGCTTTAGATGATTTAAGAAAAGGAAAATACACACAGACAATTGTAGAAAATCTTTTCAGGTTAGAAGATGAAAAAGAAGCAAAAATAAAAAAGGCATTCTATTTAGACTCTGAAAAATATCTGATTCAAAAAGAAGAGATTTCGCAACCTGCAGAAAACAGAATGTTAGCAATAAAATATTCTGATAGTAAAACTTTTGATCAGGGAATACTACCAACCAAAATCGAAATTAATGCTGTTCAGCCAAAAGGGAAGACCGATATTAATTTGGAATATAATAACATTACGTTTAATGAAGAACTTTCTTTTCCATATAGTGTTCCAAGTGGGTATAAAAAAGTTATAATTAATTAAATTTGCAAAAAGAAAAAAGAAACATGCCAAAATTTCTCCTCAGCCTAATTTTTATTTGTGCCACAACTTTTATGTGGGCGCAGGATTCGCAACAAGAAAAACTGGAGCAGCGAAAAGCTCAAATCCAGCAGGAAATTAGAGACAATGAAAAAATGCTGCAGTCTGTAAAGAAAAAAGAAAAGTCGGCTGTAAATGTCTTTTTAATTCAGGCAAATAAAATTAAACTGAAAGAAAAGCTAATCAATACGACCGCAAAGCAGGAGAGACTTTTAAGCAATGACATGTATATTAATCAGGTTCAGGTTAATAAGTTAAAAAAAGAATTGAAAGTATTAAAAGAAGATTATGCAAAAATGATCTTGAAATCATACAAAAGCCGTTCAGAGCAAAGTAGAGCAATGTTTATTTTGTCTTCTGAAAGTTTTTTGCAAGCTTATAAAAGAGCACAGTATTTAAAACAATATACTAATTTCAGAAAAAACCAAGGTTTAGAAATTCAATCTAAAACAGCTCAGTTGGTTGATTTCAATGCAAAATTGGATGGGCAAAGACAGGTCAAGAAAAAAATTATTGCTGAAAATCAAAAGGAAAAGCAAAGCTTGGAAATTGAAAAGAAGGAACAGCAAAAATTGGTTAATTCAATCAAAAAAGATAAAAATAAAATTATTGCTGATACCAGAGCTAAACAAGCAGAAGCAAAAAGAATCGACAGACAAATCGATCGTTTGATACGTGAAGCCATTGCCGAAGCAAATAGAAAAGCTGCTGCAGAAAGAGCAAAAGAAAATCCGGGATCGACGGCATCTACTGCTCCGGTTTCCTCTTCAAAAATTGCTTTAACACCAGAAGGAAAAATCCTTGCTGCTGACTTTAAAGCCAACCGAGGAAAATTGCCTTGGCCAGTTGAAAAAGGATTTATTTCATTAGGATATGGTGATCAGCCACACCCGCTTCATCCGTCAATTACAGTACACAATTCTGGAGTTGAGATTACAACAGAGCAAGGTGCAACAGCACGTGCCGTTTTTGAAGGGACGGTTTCAAGTGTTATTGTTTTATCTCCAATTAACAGAGCAGTTATGATTCAGCATGGAGATTATTTCACTGTGTATCAAAACTTAAGTCAGGTATTTGTGGAAAAAGGCGATAAAGTAAGTATCAAACAAAGTCTCGGAAAAGTAAGAACCAGTGGTGATACCGGAAAAACAGTAATTAAGTTTTTGATTCTTCAAAATACATCAAATAACAATCCGGAAGGATGGTTACAAAACAGATAATAAAAAAGGGAGCTATGAGCTCCCTTTTTTATTGTTGTTGCTGTTGTAAATGATCCATATAATCGAGTTGCTCCTGAACGCGTGATGAAACTTCCTGAAGTTTGACATCATTAATTTCTTCGAACTGTCTTCCGTCTTCATAACCAATCGAAACACAAACGGAAAGAGTCTGTCTCGCTAATCCTTTAAAAGTTCCTTTAATGGGTGTACAATCACTAAAATTTCTTCCAACAGAAAGACGAACATGATTGTCCATTGTCCAGATATTATTCGTCGGATCAAGACCTAACCAACCTTGCTTTGGTGTATAAATTTCTACCCAGGCATGTGTTGCGCCCTCACCTCGAAGTCCGCTTTCATTGGGGCAAATGTAACCACTAACATAACGAGATGGAATTCCGGCGGTACGTAAAAGCTGTAAAAGAATATGAGCAAAATCCTGACAGACTCCTTTTTTTAGCGTTAGAATTTCATCAACGGTTGTTTCAATATTGGTAATTCCTTTAGTGTAAATGAAATTATCATAAACGTAAGCATTGCATTGTTGCGCTATTTCAATTATGGATTTGTCTTCAATCTTGATTTTTTTCAATATAGCTTCAATTTCATTTTGTTTCTGAATATCATCCAGATAACAAAGACGCAGTAGCATAATTCTTTTTTCTTTTTCTGTCTGAATATCTTCCACGGAAGTGGCATCAATCTCCGGAATTTTAAGAGAATGATTCACCCGAACCAACATTCGGGATTCAATTATCATTTCGGTATGAGCCCCCAAAACATTGAAATTGCCAACTCGATTTCCATAATAATCTTCAGAAATCTCGACATCAGGATTGTGTGTAATTAAGAGCTGATATTGCAATACTTCCTGATTTTCAAAATGATGTGGGAATAGCCGGATTTCATTAATACTTTCTTTTATAGGATGATTATATTGATATTTTGTAAGGTGAACTATTTTGAAAACCGCCATAATTTTAAGTATAAGAAAAGAATAATTTTGAAAAATCTGTTGAAAATTGAATGAGCTGGTTTTTGGTATTTCGCAAGACTTCTTCTAATTCCTGATTAGTCAAATGTTGATAATCTGTATAGGCAACATAACTTTTCAATCGGCCAAACTGGTTCATTAAAGTACGTGCTTCACTCAGATCATTATCTTTGAAAAGACAGTTTAAATAGGTGTTTATAAAGTCTAAAGTATAAATTACAGAATGAGCAAAATCCATATTAAAAATAACCTGATGCACTACTTTTCGATTGTGCGAAATGTTGCTGTAACTTTTGAGATATAATTCATATCCGGACAGAGACAGCAATAAACGGCGCCAATACATTAAATCTTCTTCGCCTTCGAGATTATAATTAATAGGGGCAAAGTAAGCTTGTGTCATCGAAATGGTTTGTAAACATCTTTCGATATGTTTGCCAATGCTCGAAAAACACCAGCCCAAACCTCTTGGCATTGTAACCTGAAGGATTCCGTTATAAAGCAATAAATCTTTATTGAGTTTGGTAATAATTTTTAGTGCGTCAGTGGTTTCCAGTTTTTTTGGAAGATCTGGCGAGTTCATATAATGATACATCGAATTGATATGTTCCCACAATTCTTTGGTGATTTTATCCTGAGAACCGCGGGCATTTTCACGAGCTTTCACTACTAAATTTTTAACCGAATTATCATTTTGGTTGTCACAGATAATATATTTCAGCACATAAGTGGTGTCATATTGTATCGCATGAATTTTATCTTTGGACAAATTGGTATAATATTCCAATAACGGTTTGTATCCCTGAGAATCATTAATTTCTTTATCAAAAGATAAAATATAAGAAGTGTTCAGAGTAAGCAACATTCCATCTGTACGTTCCATGTATCGGTTGAGCCAAAACATTCCGTCGGCAACCCGGCTAAGCATATTTACTCCCATTTTTGAATGTTTTTTGAGGTTAGAAAAAGTAATTTATTTTATAATCCAGGTGTCTTTACTTCCGCCGCCTTGAGAGGAATTAACGACTAAAGAACCTTCCGTTAAGGCAACTCGTGTTAATCCTCCGGGAACAATTTGAATTCCTTTTGGTCCGCATAATGCATAAGGTCTCAAATCGACGTGACGTAATTTTAGTTCACCATCAATCAAACATGGAACAGTACTTAATTGGATTATAGGCTGTGCAATAAAATTTCGAGGCGTTTTGGTAATCGCAATTTTGGCTTCGTCCATTTCTTCCTGCGTTGCTTTATTGCCCATTATCATTCCGTAGCCACCGCTTTGATTGGTTTCTTTAATAACCATTGTTTCCATATTGGCAAAAACGTGTTCGCGTTCGTTTAAATTTTCCATTCTGTATGTTGGAACATTTTTCAGAATTGGTTCTTCGTTTAGGTAATATTTAATCATATCCGGAACGTAGGCATAAATGGCTTTATCATCAGCAACACCATTTCCGACAGCATTTACCAAGGCAACATTTCCTTGTCGATACGCGCTGATTAATCCCGGAACACCAAGTGCGCTGTCGGGTTTAAAAACCAAAGGATCAAGATATTCATCGTCTAAACGGCGATAAATAACATCGACTTGCTGTAAACCAGAAGTGGTTTTCATATAAACACGATTATTATTAACAACCAAATCTCTTCCTTCAACTAAGGGAATTCCCATTTGACGTGCCAAATAAGTGTGTTCGTAATAAGCTGAATTATAAACGCCGGGTGTCATTAAAACCACATTTGGATTAGAAACATTTCTCGGCGAAAGCGAAACCAAAATGCTGTGAAAAATCATTGGATAATTACTGACCATACTTACATGGTTTGACGAAAGCATATCCGGAAAAATACGTTTGGTAATTTCCCGATTTTCCAGCATATAACTGACACCGCTCGGACACCGGAGATTATCTTCCAAAACATAAAATTCACCTTTTGATCCTCGAATCAAATCAATTCCCGCAATGTGAACATGGATATTATGAGGTACTTTTATTCCCTGAACTTCCTGTATATAATGTGGGCATGAAGCGATTAGACCTGCTGGAATAATACCTTCTTTTATAATATTCTGTTCGTTATAAATATCTTCTAAAAATAAATTCAAAGCCATTAAACGCTGTTTGATCCCTGACTCTACTTCGAGCCAGTCTTTTTGTGTAATGATCCTCGGAATAATATCAAACGGGAAGATTCGTTCAATTCCATTATCATCATCACTATATACGGTAAAGGTAATTCCCTGATTCATGAACAAGTCAGAAGCCTGTTGTTGCTTGTTGGTTAAATTTTTATGACTTAAACTTTGTAAAGTTTTAAAAACCTGACTGTAGGAATCCCTAACACCTTCTTTGGAAAACATTTCATCCCATCCACTATGATTTAAACTTGGTGCTAATTTCGCCATACTCTAATTATTAAATAAACTGAATTATAGACTTTTTAATAAAAAATATTCATTTTTTAATCTAAAATACGATTTTATTTTTCTTTAAAGTTTGCAATCAATTTGAATTTTGTAATTTATGTAAAATTCATTTTTTGAAGTTTTTATTTTGAAAATATGACTTTTTAGAGGTACGTTTTTTTGATATTTCGTAGCGAAGAAAATGTGAATTAAGAAGAAAGAGAGCTGTTAATCAGTTTTTTGAATAAAAAAAGGAGCAATTTGAGCTCCCTTTAATTAATTCGTGAACTCCAAAGATTGGAATTTGGAATTTAAAATTTGAAAATTATTTTAGTCATATTGCTCTAAAAAATATTTCACAACATCGGTTGTCGTTACAATTCCTTTAAGTTCGCCATTGTCAACAACAGGTAAAGCATGAAAATCTTCTTTGGCAAAAATTTCAGCCAGATCTCTAATTATAGTATCTGATGAAACTGTCTTGGGTTTTGAAGTCATGACTTGTGAAATAGTCAGCATATCCAGAATGGCTTCATCTGCACCTTCCTGTCCTTCAAACAAAGCTCCAAAAGTCAATCGGTTAATATCAGTTCGGCTAATAATCCCAACAACTTCTTTCCCTTTCACAATCGGAATGTGGCGAATCGTATTTTTCTTTAGCTTCTCAACAACTTTTTTAAGATCATCATTGTCGTTTGCAGTCACTACGGTTTTGGTCATAATATGACTGATTGGTTCTCTTTTTTTCATAATTGATTTGTTAATATGGTTCTATCAAATATGTAGAATATTTCCAATAAAAAATATGACTTTTATCAGCATTGGGACCTCAGAAGAATGAGCTTATTTCTTGGGTTTTCATCAAAAAAAGAACCAAAGTTGAAGGTAAAAGAGGTAAGAATGTAAAAATCATTCTATTGTTCAATGGAAATTGTATCGAGTGAAATTTAAAAATAGTATTTTTGCACTATGGAAACAAATAGACAGAAAAAAATAGGCGGTGTCATCCAAAAAGATTTGGTTGATATTTTGCAAGGTGAAGTGCGAAAAAACGGAATTAATAATTTGGTAATTTCCGTATCCAAAGTTAGCGTTACATCAGATTTATCTGTGGCAACAGTATATTTAAGCATTTTTCCACAAGAAAAAGCAAAGGAAACGTTAGAAGGTATCAAATCGAATACAACCTTAATTAAACACGATTTGTCACAACGTGTTCGTTTGCAATTGCGTCGTGTACCAAACCTGGTATTTTTTATCGATGATTCATTAGATTATATCGAAAAAATTGACAACGCTTTATCAAACAGAGAAAACCCAATTGAAAACCGTGATCTTTTAGAAAAAAGAAGAAAATCATAAGTTGAATTTCCCCCTTTACATAGCCAAACGTTACATTTTTAGCAGAAGTAAAAACAATGCTATCAATATTATTAATCGCATTGCCAGCATGGGAATTATTGTTGGCACAATGGCTTTGTTTGTGGTTTTGTCTGTTTTTAGCGGACTAAAAGTATTCAGCCTCTCCTTCACTAATGAAATTGATCCGGATTTAAAAATTACGAGTACATTTGGAAAATCTTTTTTCATTACACCGGATCAGGAAAGTAAAATTAAAAAAATAGAAGGCGTTGCTTCGTATACCAAAATTATCGAAGAACGTGTTTTGTTTTTATTTAAAGACAAACAACAAGTTACTTATCTAAAAGGAGTTGACAGTCTTTATCCAGTTGTAAACGATATCAGGAAAAAACTTTTTAACGGTCAATGGGTAAAACCGGATACTTATCAGGTTGTCGTTGGTTACGGAATTGCCAGAGATTTTTCGATGGGAGTTTTAGATTTCGAAAATCCATTGCAGATATTCGCACCAAAACCCGGAAAAGGGGCTTTTGAAAATCCGGAAGAAGCTTTTAATAAAACCGATGTTTTGCCTGTCGGAATTTATTCGATTAGTGAAGATTTAGATTCGAAATATGTTTTTGCCGATTTAAGTTTGGCACAAGAATTATTAATGTACAAACCCAATCAGGTTTCGGGAGTAGAATTCAAATTAAAAGAAAATGCCAATGAAGATGCTATAAGATCTCAACTTCAAAGTATTTTCAAAAATAAAATCACAATCAAAAACAGAGCGCAATTGAACGAGTCCTTATATAAGATGCTCAACACTGAAAATATTGCGGTTTATTTGATTTTTACGTTGGTCATTATTGTTGCACTTTTTAATCTGGTTGGTGCTTTAATTATGATGATTTTAGATAAAAAAGGAAATCTAAAAACCCTTTTCAATCTTGGTACAGAAATTAAAAGCCTTCGAAAAATATTCATGCTTCAGGGAACTTTGTTAAGTGTTTTCGGTGGAATTATAGGTCTTGCTCTTGGAATTATTATGGTTGTTTTACAACAAAAATACAACCTGATTATGTTGACACCAACTTTGGCATATCCTGTCGTTTTTACTTTAGAAAACGTACTTATCGTGATGGCAACAATCGTTTCACTTGGTTTTCTGGCGTCCTTAATTGCCAGTAGCAGAGTGAGTAAAAAGCTGTTAGAATAATATTTCTTCTTAAAAAATATTACCTATATTTATTGTCTTAAAAATCTACAGCATATGATTGTTTCTGCCTAATCCTATTTTATTTTTTTAATAATTAGGATACCTCCGTTTTTTTCTCGTGTTCAGATAATTCAATCTGGACCAATTTTATCATTTATCCTAATATATCATGACAGAAACAACAATACAAAAAAGTTTTTTTTCTAAAATTTTTACCACTTTAAAACAAGCTATAAAAGGCGACGAATCTTTTGATTACACTGCCGGAAGCATTAAAAAAGCCGTTATTCTATTGGCCATTCCGATGGTTTTAGAAATGATGATGGAATCGGTTTTTGCTTTAGTCGATTTATATTTCGTTGGCCATTTGAAGCACTCCAGTTTTGCCATTCAAACCGTTGGTTTAACTGAATCGGTTTTGACAATTATATATTCTTTAGCAATCGGAATGAGTATGGCAGCGACAGCTGTTGTAGCGCGGCGCATTGGCGAAAAAGATCCAATCGCTGCTGCAAAAGCCGGAATGCAGGCTATTATTATTGCTTGTGCAGTTAATAGCGTAATGAGTGTTCTGGGTGTTATCTATGCTAAAGATATACTGATTTTGATGGGAGCATCTGTTGAAGCCGCCGAACACGGTTTCAGATTTACACAAATCATGATCGGAAGCAGTTTATGTATTATGCTTTTGTTCCTGATTAACGGAATTTTCAGAGGTGCTGGAAATGCCGCAATTGCAATGAAAAGTTTGTGGCTAGCCAACATTTGCAATATTATTTTATGCCCAATTTTGATTAACGGGTTAGGACCTATTCCGGCTTTTGGATTAGTGGGTGCTGCTTTGGCAACAACCTTGGGAAGAAGCATTGGAGTATTATACCAAGTATATCATTTGTTTTTTGGTAATGGCGTTTTGAGAATTTATGTCTCTTACTTTATTCCGGATTTTAAGCAGATAAAAGCTTTGGTGAAAATTGCAGCTCCTGGAATTTTACAATTCGTAATAGCGTCATGCAGTTGGATTTTTCTGGCGCAATTGGTTGCTACTACGGGTGGTGATCATGGTTCTGCAGGTTACCAGACCGCATTGAGAATTATGATGTTTTTTATCCTTCCGGCATGGGGGTTAAGTAATGCAGCCGCGACTTTAGTTGGACAGAATTTAGGTGCAAAACAAATTGAACGTGCTGAAAAATCAGTATATACAACAGCAAGATACAATGTCATTTTTATGGCGACCATCATGGTTATTACATTAGTTTTTGGAAAGTACATTATATCGTTTTTCACGAATGATGAAATGGTAAGAGTAGTAGCCGTTGAAGCATTACAGATTATGAGTGTTGGATTTGTTTTCTACGGAATCGGAATGGTTTTGATCAATACATTCAATGGAGCAGGAGATACCTGGACACCAACAGGAATAAATTTTTTCGGATTTTGGTTGTTCCAAATTCCTTTAGCTTATGTATTGGCAAAGCATTTTCATATGGGACCAACAGGTGTTTTTATTGCGATTCCAGTTGCAGAAACTGCTATTACTTTAGCAGGGATTGTCCTTTATAAGAGAGGAAAATGGAAACGCATTCAGGTCTAGGTTTTTTTTGTACAATATTTCTTAAAAAATATCGTTGATTATTAATAACCAAAAACAAATTGATATGAAAACTAAGATTAAAGTACTGGTAATTTTGAGTGCAGCCGTGTTTGGACTTTTTGCTTTTAAGTCATTAGATACTAAAAAGTTAATCGTTATTGATGCCGGTCATGGTGGAGATGATCATGGCACAACTATAAATGGTTTGCAGGAGAAAATAATAGTAGAGACAATTGCTAAAAAAATTAAAGCTCAAAATAAGAGTGACAATCTAGAAATTGTCTTGCTTCGTGATGGAGATCATTCGATGGAATTATCTGAAAGAGTTTCAATTATAAACAATCTAAATCCGAGTTTAGTGATTTCAGTGCACATTAATGCTTCCAGAGATGTGACTAAAAATGGAGTAGATGCCTATATTTCTTCAAAAACAGTATTTTACAATCAATCAAAAGAAAATGCTGAAGCTATAATGGAAAAAATTGGAACTGAATTTTTGGTAAAAGGAACAGTAAAAGAAGCCCCATTTTATATTCTAAAAAATTCGAATTGTCCGGCAGTGACTTTAGAAATAGGATATTTGTCTAATCAAAACGATAGAAATTACATAAGCAGTGAAAAAGGGCAGGACGAAATTGCCGCCAAAATACTAGAAGCTGTAAAGTAAAAAATACTTAAATAAAAAGACCTTCAATCGAAGGTCTTTTTTTATGTTTTTAAGCAAATTCATATCCGGCATAAACCTGTTCGATTTCTTTCATAACGGCAAACAAATCTTCAGGTGCATCGGTTGTAACTAATTTTTGTTTGTATTCTTTAAACGAATGAATTCCTTTGAAATAATTGGTATAATGACGGCGCATTTCTACAATTCCCAAGCGTTCGCCTTTCCATTCCATTGACCACATTAAATGATTTCTGGCAGCTTCTACACGATCAATAACTGTTGGAGCAGGTAAGTGTTCTCCGGTTTTAAAGAAATGCTTTATTTCATTAAAAATCCAGGGATAACCAATTGCAGCACGACCAATCATGATACCATCGATTCCATATTCATTTTTATATTTTAATGCTTTTTCAGGGCTGTCGATATCGCCATTTCCAAAAATAGGCATTGTAATTCTAGGGTTGTTTTTTACACGTGCAATGTGCGACCAATCAGCGTGGCCTTTGTACATTTGAGCACGGGTTCTGGCGTGAATAGTCAAAGCCTGAACTCCAATATCCTGAAGTCTTTCAGCAACTTCATCAATATTGATAGAGCTATCGTCCCAGCCTAAACGCGTTTTTACAGTAACAGGTAAATCGGTACTTCTAATAACGGCTTTTGTTAAACGCACCATCAAATCGACATCTTTCAGAACGCCGGCTCCGGCTCCTTTACAAACTACTTTTTTTACCGGACATCCAAAATTGATATCCACTAAATCTGGTTTTACGGTAGAAACAATTTTAGACGAAAGCGCCATTGCTTCTTCATCTCCACCAAAAATCTGAATTCCAACCGGACGTTCGTAATCAAAAATATCCAGCTTCATTCGACTTTTGATAGCATCACGAATTAATCCTTCCGACGAAATAAATTCAGAATACATTAGGTCAGCGCCATGCGTTTTGCATAATCTGCGAAACGGCGGATCGCTCACGTCTTCCATCGGTGCTAGTAATAAAGGAAATTCGGGTAATTCTATGTTGCCAATCTTGACCATCTTCAATATTTTGTGCAAAATTACAACTTTTTAATCGAATTTATGCAATCGAAGATTTAAAGAGCAGAAAGGCAGTGGTTTAGGTATTTTGTGTTTTTAAAGAGAGTAAATTTTTCAAACAGACATAAAGTAAAAATATTAGTACGAGATTAAATAATAATGTAGTATTTGTATTAAAATTATGTATATATTTGACAATATATGTTATAAAAACCCTAAATCTAATCAAAAACTATGAGAAAAGTAACACTTTTTATGATGTCATTTATTGTTTTAACATTCTTTTCATGTTCGGAAGAAACCATGAAACAAAATGATGAGACTGCAGTGGTAAAAAATACTGCAAGTACAAAAAAAATAGCATCCGAAGATTGCGGTACACCTACCCAAATTGCCGTAGCTAATGATTTATACAATTGTTTTGGACTGGCGTTCTCTGTAAGTGAAGGCCTGGGAAATGAACAATTAGATAATTATGTACTATATAACAGATACATTAAAGACAGTATATTTAAAGAAGATAATTCCAGTAAAGCAACGAAAGTTATCTATTGGAATAATGTAACGGATTATAATAATCGAAATTTTGTAGGAGTTGAGCACGCAGCAGTTATTTCAAGTGGAAATACTGTATATTCTAAACAAGGTGCTGGTGGTGCTCTGTTTAGAAATTGTATCGACTATTATTATATACCAGGCAGAGTTCTTTACCATAGAACTTATGCTTTAAATATGGATTTGAATAAGCCCGCTGTTGCTCCTAAAAGGAATGAAACTTTTACTGTTTCGCTTAAACATTTTTCATCAGAATTACCGACAATTTACACTTGGGATTATGATCATGACAATTTAGAACAAGTTTCTTATCAGGGAACTGGATTTGGAATTACACTAAAAGTGAAAACTAATGCCGTTGCAAAGAGCTATAGTGTTACTTTAAAAGCAACACATCAAAGAGGTGTAATATTCAATACTACCTCACTTCCGAAAGAAATTACTAATTTATATAGCTTTAGTCTGGCTTCAATTACACCTACAGCTAGTTTTACAGGTTCAAGCTATGTAACAAAAAC
Organism: Flavobacterium sp. KH_001; assembly: GCF_057840745.1. NCBI lineage: Bacteria > Pseudomonadati > Bacteroidota > Flavobacteriia > Flavobacteriales > Flavobacteriaceae > Flavobacterium > Flavobacterium sp. KH_001. The sequence continues at coordinate 1,202,251 of NZ_CM174520.1, forward strand.
TTCGATGGGTTCTTGGACAGGAACAGCTTCTGGAGGAACTGGTTCTTATACTTATAGCTGGTGGATTAAGCGTCAGCAGGATCCAGATTCATTCTATCTTCAAATAGGTACGGGGTCTGAATTATATTTATTGACGAAAACATCAATAAAATCAACTTATTATAATTTATATCTGAGAGTTGTAGATTCTAATGGTCAGTCATTCTCAACTCAACCGCAGGTAGTTCAATCTACCGGAGTATTAGAAGAAGCTCTTTAGTCATAAAAAAATCAATGAAAAGCCTAGTTGTTAAACTAGGCTTTTTTATGTAAATATTTTTAAACAGTCGTTTTTCTATAGTCAAAAAACCGAATTGGTTTTCTACTCATCGGATTAAAAACTAAGGGATTTAAAGTTTCTTTTGAGGCGAATTCTATTTTTGGAGTAACTCGTAATTTGGCTCTGAAATGATCTTTGATTTCCTGAAGAAATTCAGGTGTTTGATTTTTTACGGCAATTTTTATCAGAATTTCATCTGTACCTAAATCATTGGTAGAAATCTCAATAATATGATTTTCGATATTGTCAAAGCCACTCAGGACATCATTCATCGCTGGTGGATAAAGTGTTGTTCCTTTGTATTTAATCATTTGCTTTTTGCGACCAATTACGGGACCAACACGCAAAGTATTTCTTCCGCAGGAGCATGGTTCGTTGTGAAGCTGCACAATATCGCCTGTTTTAAAACGTAATAAGGGCATGGCTTCAATTCCTAAAGTGGTAAAAGTCAATTCGCCAACTTCGCCATTTTTTACTGGCATATTATTTTCGTCAAGGACTTCGATAATAATTAATTCCGGATGATGATGACCGCCAATTCCGTGTTCGCATTCGGTAAATGCAGTGCTCATTTCGGTTGAAGCATAAGTTGAAAACAACTTAATATTCCATTTTTCTATGATTTTTTTGGATAAAGTATTCATCGAAAAATCTTCATTTCGTAAAGATTCTCCAATGCAAATAGCACCTTTTATGCTTGAATTATTATAATCAATTCCGTGGATCTCGGCATATTCAATTAATTTCAAAAGAAAAGACGGAACCGTAATTAAATAAGAAGGTTTGTATTTTAGAATTGAATCCCATTGCAATTCCGGAATTCCGGCTCCAACTCGGATAACGCCAACTTTCAATTTTCGTAAGCCTAGAAAATATGCCAAACCCGCCATAAATTTTCTATCGATTGTCGTCATTAACTGCACGACATCACCTTCTGCAATTCCGGCGCAGGCAAACGAAATAGCTTCATTATAAGCCAATCGATCTAAATCAGAATCGGTTAAGCCAAAAGTGACCGGATCACCTAATGTCCCTGAAGTCGAGGCATAGTCAATAATTTTATGTTGTGGCACACACAAAAAATCATCATTATATTTTTGTAAATCTTCTTTTGTTGTTATGGGTAAATATTGTAAATCTTCGAGCGTTTTTATAATCGAAATATTAATATTTCTTCCGGCAAAAAGACGTTTATAAAAAGGGGAATTCTCACTGATATAGGTTAAAAGTTCCGCTAATTTTTGTTCCTGAAAAATTTTAATTTCGTCTAAAGAATCTTTTTCTATTGCTGGAATCATTGTAATTTTCTTTTGAGTTTTTTTAAATATTTTTCAATTTTTGCTTTTTCAGGAGCGGTAGTAATTTCTTTGTTCAGGGCTTTTTCAAAATTAACCTGAGCAGCGCGGAATTCTTTTTTTTGATAAAAGTACAACCCTGCTTTGTAATATACAACCCAATAATCCGGGTTTAAAGATTGATAATGCTGAATAAAGTTAGATGAAATAGTTTCTTTCTTTTTCAGATACAAATCAAATTGATGATTTTCAGCTTTGAATTTTTTAAAATTTTGAAAAGCTTCAGTGGTTATAAATGGATCTTTAGCAAAATTTAAATTTTCCTCTTCGAATGAAACAGCAAAATTTGATTTTCTGTTAAAAATAGAATCTAAGTTATAACAAACAAATTCTCCCAGTTGAAACGGGTTTGCCGAAACCCAAACTAATTTTTCTTTTGGTCTAAATATAATTCCGTGATGCGCCAGCAATTGATTCAACGCTTTTTCATTTCCATAACCCAATGATATATCTTTTAAACCTTCTTTATTTCGTAGAATTTCAGAAGCAATTTTCGGATTCATTTTTGGATTTTCATCTAAAAGTTCCTGCATTCTGTCAAAGCGATATTGTGAATGACTGTCTTTAATTTGAATCTGATTTCGTTCATCATTTTTGAAAGCTTCACTCTGAAAATGATTCGAACAAAGTAATTGATTACTGTTAGGAGTATCATAAACGTCTATTTTTTTTGGAGAAACTTCAATTAAAATGGCTTTGTTATCCTGGGCACTTCCAACCATAATCGATTCAGAAACAAAAACTTTTCTTTTCTTAGCTATTGCAATTGCTTCTTCAATAGTTGCAGCATGCTGTAAAATTTCACGGGTCAAAATTGAAATAGGCGTTTTTGCACTCAGCGGAATTTCTGATTTTGATGCATTAATTGTAACCGTCAAACCTTGCTGATTCATTCCGGAAACTGCACCAATCATGCCAGGCCAGGTTACCATCATAAAATTGTAACCTTGTTCCGGTTTTATAAAGGCAATGATTTTATTTTCCGCGAAAGCGTCATTAACGTAAAAGTCAAAATTGCGTCCAAGAATTAAATTTCCATCCTCAGATTTTTCTCCCCAGGCCGCAAAAGACGAACAGCCAACCAAAGCCAAATCCTGCAAGGCATGCCCAATGTCGTGTGCTGCATGCAAATAAAGACCGCGTTGATATTGAGGTGCAATATTGTCAAAATCATGTGAAGTGTATTGTGAAAGCCCGTAAATCTCGGTTTGATATTCTGCCGTAACATTCGAATATAATTTTCGATTGTACCATTTTAAAAATTGCCGCAGTATTTTTTGTTCGAATTTTGACGGAACTAAATCTTTTATTTTTGAGAAAAATATTTGCTGTTGCCGTTGTAAAAGCGAATCAGATAAAGCACCTGTGTTGAGACCAATTTCTAATGGATCGCCTTCAACATATAATTCCCAAAGGCCTTGTTTATTTTTTAAAAGTGAATTTTTTCCGGAGATAAAAACGCTGTCAGAAAATTTGGTTACGACAGGTTTTGTCGCATTATAACTGGAAATATCCGGCTGATGATTTTTTGATTTAGAAGTACCACAGGAAATCAAAATTCCTAAAAAACCGATGAAGAGAAAATATGTAATTCGGTTTTTCATGATTCATTTATTCGGTTGCCTGATTAATTTTCGTAATCAAATATTCTTTTCCAACAATTTCAGAACAGGTCACAACAGCACCAATCGTTACACCCAAAACGCCATGCATATTAATGCTTTGACCTGTCAGATATAAATTTTCTAATTTGGTTTTGGACGGAATCAAAGTCTTCATCGGATTGTTGGAATCTTTTACGTAACCGTACATATTGCCATTATCGCCACCAATATAATCACGATAAGAGAGTGGAGTCGAAGTATAAATCGATTGAATGCAATCTTTAATTTCGGGAAATTTAATTTCAATTTCGGTTAAAAATTTAGCAGCTTTTCTGGCTTTAAATTCTTCATAACTTTCACCGCGGTCATTTTTTTCGACCGTTGTATTAAACGAATTTGCCCAGGGTAAAACATCATCAAATTTCATGTAGGTGATAAAAGTCATTCCATCGGCCCAGATTTCATCTTCCTTAGAAGCATTCATTGAGGCCATATAGGTTTTTGGCCATGAATTTTCATCGTATTCGTGAGCCGTCCAGACTTCACTACTCTTCTTAAAATGATAATAGTTGTGATTAATATATTTGAAGGTTTCCGGTTTAAAAACAATATACAAACTGAAAGCAGAAAGCACGCCCTCTAAACTCTGAATTCTATTGTAAAATGGTTTTCTGAAGTTTTCTTCACCGGCCATTTTCAAAGTAGTCTTTGGTTCGATATTCGAAATGAAATACGTTCCGGAAACCTGGGTTCCGTCTTTCATTTCAACCGAATTTACCTTATGATTTTCAACCTCAAAACGAGTAACTTCTTTGTGTTTGTAAAATTCTCCACCGTGTTTTTTAAGTTGTTTTAAAAGCTGTTTTGTAATTTGACTTCCGCCATTAATACAACGCCAGGAACTCTGGATATAAGAGTTAACAATTAGTGCGTGAACATAGAAAGGGGACTTGTCCGGAATTCCGGCATATAAAAAATTAGAACCCGCTAAAACGGCTTTTAGTTTTTCATTTTGAGTAAACGCATCAATAGTTTCTTTGGCGTTTAAAGTCAAAATTTCGTTGTCGTATTTTCCTTCCCATTCTAAATTATAAAGTGGAAATAAATCACAAATCGATTTTAATTTTTCGCAGTATTTTTCAATATTTTCCTTTTCTTCCGGAAAAGATTTGGCTAGCTGATGTACAAAATTTTCATAACCCTGCGCATGCGGATACTCCGTTTTATCGTCTTCAAAAGAAATAATATCAAAACCATTTTCATCTAATTGCTTTAGATTTAGTTTGTCAATTATTCCTAAATATTTAAAATATTGATGTAGATTTTGGCCTTCGCCGAGACCTCCGATATAGTGAATGCCAGTATCAAAAATAGTTTTGTCCCGAACAAAAGTCTGCAGATTTCCGCCGTACTGATTGTTTTTTTCGAGCACACAAACGCTGTAGCCTTCCTTTGCCAGAATAATAGCCGAAACTAATCCTCCGAGACCACTGCCTACAATTACTACATCGTAATGCTCCTTCATTTTTAATTTTTCTTAAACACGATTAAGTCGTTTTCCTCTAAAATAGATTCAAAACCAAAGTTAAGTAAAGTGTACTTTAATCGCGAACAATCGATTAAAATTACAACAGAAGTTATAGCACTAATTTTTTCAATTTCATCTTCATATATTTCATCTGAAATTAAAACAACATCATATTGATTTGGGTGAATCGCTTCAAGATTTTCAACATAAGAAATTTTTCTTTTTCTGAGGAAATAATTGGTATTGGCAACATCTCTCTTTTCTTCATCCGTGATGTACGACTGTATTTTTCGTTGCGGTTCCTGCAATGTCAGTAAAACATCCAGTTGGCCGTAATCATTAGCCAGATGAAATATTTTGGCTTTCGCCGAAATGCGGTGATTGAGCTTAAAATAAGTTTCTAAATGATTTTCGATATTTTGTTTGACGCTTTTTACGACTTCAATTTCTTTGTAATCGTAACTGTGAAGAAGCATTTTTTTGAAATAATCCGGGCCTTCTAATTCCTGTCTGATTTTACGGAATTCAGCTTTAAAGAAGGTACTGATTAACTTGGTTCTTTCTGTATAATTTTTTCCAAACGAAAGATTTTCAAGTGTAATTCTTTCTAAGATTGAAACGGTAAGCGTCGTATCGTGAATGACAAAATCACCTTTCGGAATTGCCTCTGAAGCACCGTGAATCAAAACTGGGAGAATATCTAAATTAAATTCTTCGGCAAGATAAAAAGCTCCTTTATGGAAACGTTTAATCTGATTACTTTCTGAGCGGGTTCCCTCCGGATAAATCATCAGCGAATAGCCTTCCTTTACTTTTTGGCGTAAATGTTCAACACCGCCCTCAAGCCCTTCAGAAACCGGATAGAATCCAGCTTTTCTAACCGTAGCACCAAAAATAGGGGAGTTGTAAACCCAGTCATTTACTAAAAATATAATTTTAGGACTCAGCATTCCCATCACCAAAATATCGATGAAAGAGGAATGATTCGCAATAATAATCGCGGGCTTCTCGAAAGTTTCGTTGTATTTATTAATGACTTTTTTATGAATAAACGGATTTGAATACAATACTGATTTCATGAATTTTGAAATCACATATCGAAATCCTTTCATTTTTGTTTCGGCTTTTATCGGAAGAATTGGCATGATGATTAAACTGAAAATTGACATTACAATTCCGCCAAGTCCGTAGTAAAAAAAAGAAATTACACCATGTAAAAAAGTACGGAATACAAAAGGAGCATTTCCGTTTTTTGGGCGATTCGATAAAAATAACTTGAAGAGAATCGGATAGAAAATAAACGTAATAATCAGCGCTGCAAAAACCCCAATTAAGGAAACGGATGAAATCGATCGCAAAGCTGGATGTTTGGCAAAAATCATCGCCCCAATTCCTAAAATGGTTGTGATAACGGCCAGAATAATGGATGTTCTGTAAATGGCAATTTCGTTTTTGCCTGTTGTATATTCTTTTTGAAGCGCACTCGTCATGAAAATGCTAAAATCTACACCGTGTCCAAAAATCAAAGTACAGACAATCATGCTGAAAATATTCATCTGAATGCCAAAAATGCCCATAATTCCTGCGGTTACAATTCCGGTTAAAGCAATCGGAATACAGCTGACAATAACCAATTCAATTCTTCTGAAAAAGAAAAACAGAATCAGAATTACAGCAACAAACGAATAATTGACAAGCGAATTGAAATCGGTTTTCAAAGTGCTGAAAAACGTTTCGTTCATTTGCTGGCGATCAATCGCAATCAGATTATTTTTGACTGAAGCCGATTTTACAAAAGCATCCCGTTGTTCCGGTTTCACTTTTACCAAAGTCGAAATCGTGTAAAAACCATTTTTTTCGTTTACAAATTCTTTCAGCTGTAAAGCCTGAATTTTTAAATATTCCTGAGCAGAAATCGGTTTGAAATTAAAATCTAAATGATCGTAAAAAGTAGAATAAGTGGTTGGCTTAAAGCCGAGTTTTGAACCTTCAGCAATTAATTCTGATTTCAAAAACTGTTTTTTATTGGCATTCCAAAACGAATTCCATTTGTCTATTTTCTGCTGCTGTGCTGCCTGCGAAAGCATAATTCCGCCAACGGAACTGAAATTTAAAATTTTGTTTTGTTGTTTTTCCTTTGATAAATCAGAAAAAAGCTGGCTATTATTTCGCAAAACTTCCTCCATACTTTTTCCGTACGAAGCAACGTAAATAGTTTTAGAAGTTAAACTTGTGCTTTCTTCCAGCTCTTTTTCGGCTGCTTTAATTTCCTTCGGAACAAAATTTAATTGTGATAAATCGTTATTGAAGCCGACATTGTTATAAGTAAAAAAGCAAATAATCGTAATTAAGATACAAAAACCAATTGAGATTTTGTTGTTGTGAAAAGAGAAATGCGCCAATTTATCAATCACATTTTTCTTGTGTTCAAAATTGTTTTCTTTCGGTTTGTATAGATGAGGAACAATCAAAAGCGAGAAAAATGCCGAAGCCATAACGATTACGGCAGCGAAAATTCCAAGATCATTCAACGCATCAGATTTCACAAAAAGCAGACATAAAAACGCAACCGCAGTTGTGGAGCTGCTCATAATAACTGGCATTGTAATGTCTTTGTACAACGTTTTGATGTCACTATTATGCTTGTAATGCGTGAGAATATGAAGAGAATAGTCGATAGTAATTCCGAGTAGGATAGAACCAATTCCGAGTGAAATGGCGGAGATTTGTTCTTTGACAAAATACAAAAACGCAACGGCAAACAAAGCACCAAATACGGTTGGGAGAAAAATAATCAGCGGAATTAATATTTTTCTATAAAACAAAATCAAAATCAGCATTAGCGTAATCATTGCGATTGTTGTCGTTAAAACAATATCACTTTTAATTTGATTGGCATTGGCAACGGCAATCAAAGCCGAACCGAAATAACTAATAGATGTTTTGCCTTTAAATTGCTGATTTAAATTTTCCTGAATCGATTGGAGTTTTGTTGCGAAAATGGTGTTTTTTTCGGTTTCGCTCGACGGAAGATTGGATGTTATAAAAAGCAATAATTTTGTTTTGTCTTTGGTCATGACAAAACCATTGTCGAGCGTAAAATCGTCACCAACATTTAATTGCTGTAATTTTTTTAAAGCGATAAACGAAAGTCCAAGTGGATCCTGGAGAATAAAATCCTTCGTAACAAATCCGGATGGTGAAATGATTGATTTGTAATTTCCCTGAACCGTTGCGGCAATACTGTCTTTTTGCAGTTTAGTCTGAATCGTTTCGTAATCTTTATTATCCAGAAAAAGAGGTAAATTCCCGTAAACAAAATCAATAGTTTCCTGAATATTTTCTTCGTCAATTTTTCCTTGAATTCCGGTTACGTAAGGTTTGCAGGATTTTGCAACGCTATCTGAAAAAGCAGTTGCCATTTCTTTTAAATCTTCGTCAGAACCATTTTTTTCGAGTTTGAAAATAACGGTAATTTTATCGGCAAAATTTAATTGTTTTAAAACTTTTGCCGTGACATCAGCCTTATCGTTTGTTGGGATAAGTTTCGTGATATCTTCTTCAAATTTAATTTGAGAAGCAAAAAAGCCAAATACAAATAGCATCAAAAGCGCCAATACAACCGACAAAGATTTTCTTCGGTTGACAAACATATGAATGGCGTAGAAATAGTGATGCATAATTATTATTTATTGTTTTTTTGCCACAGATTAAGAGATTAAATTGATTTAAAATCTTTGTCAGTTCGCAACGAATTCACGAATTAGCTTAAAATAATTCGTGAATTGCTTCGCCAGTTCGCTATCGCTCGGGTCGTGGCGAAAAAAAATCCTTTTTAACCTTTTAATCCGTGGCAAAACTTTCCAGATTTTTATTCAACGCGTGTTTTGGTAAAAGCCGTTAAAAGCAAATAACTCAACAGACCAAAAAACAGCGCCGAAACGGATGCTAAAATAAGACTTCCGACGATATATTGTGTTGCATTTTTTTGAATATCATCAAGTGTAATCGAACTATCTAAAATTAAGGGAGCATCAGTAGATACAAAATAACTTCCCATTTTTAAAGAACCGTAGATGACAAAAGGAATGAAAGGCGGAAAACTCACATTTGAAGATAAGTAAGCAATGACTTTATTAAGCTTAAACAAGGCAGCAAATGTAAAAAGCAAAATAGTCTGAAAGCCCCAAAAAGGAGAAATCCCGATGAAAACGCCCAAAGCAATGGCCGCCGATTTTTTTAAATTGGAATCCTTGCTTTCTAAAATATCTTCAAGAAAGAATTTTTTAAAACCTTTTTTTTTTGCTCTTCGAAGGAAATCCCTTGGCTTGATGTATAAAAGAGCATTCGTTACCAAAACCGTATTTAAGATACTGATTCGGGTAAAATCCCGGAAGGGGCGAAAATGAGAAACACGTTCTGCCGGATCATATAAAACCTGAATCGGAATATTTTTTACTGTAATCCCTTTCCATGCTGAACGAACTATAACTTCAATTTCAAACTCAAATTTATTGGTGTAAAATTTCTTCGGAATTAAATTTAAAGGATACAGTCTAAAACCAGATTGTGTATCGTCAAGCTTTATTCCGGTCTCAAATTTGAACCAAAAATTCGAAAATTTATTTCCAAAACTGCTTTTTTTCGGCACATTTTCCTGTGTCATGTTGCGGCTTCCAATCAATAATGAATTGGGTTCATTTTGAATCTCTTCAATAAAACCTGGAATATCAGAAGCAAAATGCTGTCCATCAGAATCAATTGTAATGGCATATTCGAATTTCATTTCGATTGCTTTTCGAAATCCATTTCTTAGTGCACGCCCTTTTCCTAAATTTTTAGGATGATGAATTTGCGTAAGCTGTGAATAAGATTGTAGAATTTCGATAGTTTCATCTGTAGATCCGTCGTTAACGATAATGACATTTGATGTGAAATCTAAAACGGAATCGAGTACTTTTCGCAGCGTTTTGTAATTATTGTAAGTTGGTACAATAACACAAAAGGACGTGGAATTTAAAAGATCTTGCTGTGACAAAGTAGGTTTCATTTGGAGTTTTGCTTTCGCTTACTTAACGAATTGTTTTTCTTTTTCAGAGAAACTTTTCGATTGTAAAATAAAGTCTTTTAAGTACTCTTTCAAAGCACTATTTTGTTCAGCATAATGATCCGTAAGATATTTTTTGTCTTCTTTAATATTCTTTTTGTAACCCGTAATTCCAGGGACATTTTCCTGAATACTTAAGCGGATCAATCTCAATTCAATATTATTTGGTTCGCTTTTGATGGTTGATTCAAGCAATTTTGCACCTTCCTTAAAACGAGCAATTTTGTCATTTAATTTCTTTTCAAACTTAGAATCCAATAAAATGGAAGCTGCTTTATAAGCCACTAAAGTTTTATCGTCTGAATCCGAAACACCAGATAATTTTTCTGAGAATTCTTTAGCGTTGCTTTCTGATTTTGTAACGCCAGTATACATTTTTCTGATAGCAGCCAAGTCTGGCGTACCAGCAAAATTAACCCATAAAAGTAATGTTAATAGCAGTTTCATATCTCTAATTTTTTATAGACGTTGCTTAGTTTCAAAGCAACAGTCTCGTTAAAATAAGTGGTGTTTTTTACTTTTACCAAATTATCTTCAGTCCTTGTAATATCAAGTTCTAAGCGCAATTCCGGATTGTTTTCCGGATTAATAAGCGCCATGAATTTTACGTTGGCCAGCGTCTGAATCATTAAAGTTTCGTTCGTAATTTTCTCCGTAAGTTCTTTAATAATCTGAATCATGCAAACACCCGGCATAATTGGGTTTCCCGGAAAATGGCCTTTGAAAACTTCATGTTTTTCATTGACCAAAATCGTAATATTATATTTAGAATCGCTTGTTTTTTCTTCCGAAAGAACTTTGTAAAAATCTTTTAAAACCATTTTTTTATTTTTTTCCTCCAAAGGCATAAGAAAGTCCTAATTGAAAATTGACATTGGTATTATAACTTCCTAGTAAATAATAATCATTTCGGTCATTATAATAAGAACTATCAAATACATCTAATATTCCTTTTTTTAGTCTGGCTTCAAACGTAAGACCTGAAGGCAAACGATAAGCAATGCCACTTATAAGGGCTAAGTCATTATACATTTCTACTGTGTCTAAATTATCATTTACAAGAACATCAACCGCAGGTCCAAATTGTATTTGAATTCCAGGTCCAAATGTCAATTTATTAAGAAGCGTAAAAGATAAATAGCCCAATTGTAAATCACGAGATTTTACAATTTCGTTTTGATTATTATCATAAAAATAATAGCCAACATTATCAGACCCCTGCCTGCTATACGTTATTTCAGGCTGAAGCCCATATATTTTCGTAATATTTATTTCTCCAAATGCACCTATATAAAAATCTGTTTTATAACTGGAGCGCGTTTCTGAAATAGTTGAAAACGAAAAACCTCCTCTCAAACCTGGTTTAAAAGAAGTTTGTGCCTGCCCTTTCTGGAATCCCAAAAATGCTAGTGCAACGATTACTAAAGATCTATACTTCAAGGGTCTTACTTTACTTTAAATGTATAGCTAATACCAAACTGCAACACCTGATTTAAAATAACCTGATCATAATAATAGTCATCATAATCAATACCATCGTAACCGTAAATATCAATTAATCCTTGTTTAAATCGGGCTTCAAATGTTAATCCGTTTGGCAAGCTGTAACCAATTCCACCAACAAAAGATAAGTCTGTACCAATTGGATCATAGCCATATCTTCCAAAATTATCATCAGTTTTTATGTCAAGAGACGGGCCTGCTAATACGTGAAAACCTTGTCCTCCGAAGTTAAACTTTGCAACAGCGCCAAGCGTTACATAATTTAATTCATATTTTACATCTTGAGTGGGAGCACCCAAATAATATTCACGTCCGTTAGAGCCCTGTCTTGAATACGTTATTTCAGGTTGAAGTGTAAAATATTTATTGAACTTCATTTCAATTAAACCACCCACATAAAAATCAGATTTCATACTGTTATCGTCGATATTCGTTAAGGTTGAAAGATTCAAACCGCCACGAATTCCCGGACTAACTTTCATTTGTGCTTGTGAAGTTGCAAGGCCAATAAATAAAGCGAATGCAATTAAGGTTATTTTTTTCATTTTGGTTTAATTTAAGTTAAGGTGAATTTTACTCTGATTTAAAATAATTTAGCTCAATTCTCAATTTGATATTCTGATGTAAAATGACAACTTTTTTGGCAAAAATATCGTTTTCTAAAGTAAAAGTAATTGTTATTTTTTCTTTTGTTTTAGAAGAACGAACTAGCTTTTCTAATTTATGCTCATTTTTAGAGACGAAAAGATAATTGTCACGATTCCCGTCTGCTGATTTATAAATGTTATCCGATTCATTTTCGAATTGCTCCTGAATCAGATACTCTTTTTTAAGAAGCAGTCTAAAATCTTCTTTCAATGTATTGATCAGGATTTTTTTATCTAATTCTGATACAATAGAATTTACTTTAAAAGTCGTTTCAGAAATTTCAAAATCGAACAATTTATTGCCAAATTCGGTTGTAAAAACAACCCGATGTGTTGTATCATTTATTTTCTTGGCAATGAAAATTCCAGACATTTCATGACCGTAAACCGTGATGTTGGTTTTGTAAACATAATCGGTTTTTGGTTCAGAAAAATAAGGAACTTCTACAGCTGTTTTGTTTAATTTTTTAGGCGTATAATTTTTAGTGACCGAGCCACAAGAAACCAAAACAATTGCAAGAAAGCAATTAATTAGAAAAAAGGGAATCGTCGATTTTTGCATTGATCACTTTATTTTTAAGTACAATTCGGGTATAATCTTCAGATGATTCTAAAAGTTTTACCTGAACAACTGTTGCTTCTTCTTTATCGAAAGTCAATTCGATTTGTTTGATGTATTTTTTTAGCGTTGCATCCTTTGGAACAAATTTCGCAATATTTTGTCCTTTTGATTTGAAGTAAGAAATGGCAAATTCTTTATCGTCAAACATATTGCCACTCACACTCCCCACAATTAATTTATTGATACGGCCAAAAATTTTGCTATTGCCAATATCAACGGCGCTTTTCTTTCCTTCGTCGTTAATCAGGATTTTTCCGTTTTTAAAAACGATGCTGTAATTGTATGGTTTTTTATATTGCCATTGCAAAAGATTCGGTTCTTTAAAAATCATTTTTCCAGATGTTTCGATGTCTTTGGATAAAAAATCCATATGTTTATATTGAACGAAATCCGTACTTAAAGTTTTGATTTTTTTAGAAACCACATTGACGTCTTGCTTAAATGAAGCAATTTCTGCATCGGTCATTTTTTGTTCCTGAGCAAACAAATTGCCTGAAATAAATAGAATTAGTAGTGCTATTTTAGTTTTCATATTTTTTAAAATTTTTGCCACTCCCGATAGCTATCGGGATAAATGATTTGCACAGATTATTTAAAAAATCCGTTTTTATCCGCGTTTTCGCTTTAGCGAATCCGTTTCATCCGCGTTCAATTTTCATAAGCTTTAAGATTCAAAAGTTCTTCCACAGAAATCACTTTGTAATTGTTTTGTTGTAAAAATTGCAAAAACTGTTCCAATACTAAAACAGAGTGCAATCCCGTGTCGTGCAAAAGTACGATTCCACCGGGAGAAACTCGTTTTATTATACGATTGAAAATTAAATTTAGGTCTTTTGTACCGCCGTCAAGCGAACGGATATTCCAGCCAATCACTGTATGTCCGGTAGTTTTTAAAGCTCTGCGAATGGAGGGTGTGGTAACTCCGTAGGGAGGACGAAAGAAATTTATTTTTTTTGAAGTGAATTTTTCAAGAAGTTCATCTGTTTTCTGAATTTCTTCCGTGATTTTGTTGGCATTATAAAAATCAAAAAATTTGGAATGAGAATAAGAATGGTTTCCAACCAAATGACCTTCAGCAATAATTTTTTTGATGATTTCAGGATGTTTTTCAATGTTTTTCCCAATGCAGAAAAAAGTCGCTTTTGCATTGTATTTTTTCAGAAGATCTAAAACTTCCAAAGTAAAAACACTTGGTCCGTCATCAAAAGTAAGCGCAATTTTTTTTTCTGTTTCCGATGGATTATGACAGAACGCTTTTACATGATAGTTCGAAGAAATTCGGGCAGAGCCAAAAGCATTTATCCCGATCCAGATTAAAATTACTCCAATAAACCATAACCAATTAATCGCTGTATAAAGTTTCAGAAGAAGCAGTAAAAGCAATAAAATGAGAAAGAATAACGAAATGTTTTTATGCGTTATCATTTTGAAAGTAACGTAAAACTATGATTTTTTCCATTTACCTGATTGTATAATAAAATGGTCTTATAAGCTGGTTTTGTTACCGAATTTACTTTTATAACTTCCGGAATTTCCTGTGTTTTTATAATTTTAGATGCCATCCACAAAGCAAAAGCCGAAGCAGTATCGTATTCTCCGCTCAAATGTTTGTAATACAATTGAGGTGTTTCTTCGAAAGCATTTTTAGCCAGATTTTTATAATACACATCAGATTCGATATTTCCGTCGAGTCCAAAAACGACAGCATCAACATCTGAAATTTCTAAATCGTTGCTCTTTAAAAAAGCAATTAGTTCCGATTCAATTTCGTTTTCTTCCAGTGTATTTCTGATTTCAACATCCAGAATTTCAGCGTAAGTCGAATCTTTTCTTTCGTTTTCTAAAACAAAAAAACTCGCGCCTTCGCCATAAACAACTCCAGTTGAGGTTGTATTTAAAATGTTGGAGGGAAGATCATTTTCTTTTTTGATTCTTCCAGCCAATTTGAAAAGGGATAAAGTATATTCTCCATTTTCATCCACTCCGCCAACCAAAATCGAATTGGCTTCGTTTTCTTCAATCTGCATTTTAGCATCCAAAAGTGCCGACTCAAAAGAAACCGCTCCGTTTACATACGTAAAATTATAACCTTTACATTGCAACGACAAAGCAATTTGAGCACCAACGGTATTATGCGTCGATTGAATGAATGATGTTGGAGTTAAAAACTCTTCATTATTATCGAGAATATTTTTTAGGAATTTTTCAGAATCTTCAATGCATCCCAAACCCGTTCCGGTAATAATCGCATCTACATTTTCAACGTTAGCATCTTTCATGGCCAATGCCGAAGCTACGATTCCGTTTTTTACGCCTTTTGCCATTCTTCGAATTGCAGCGGGAGAAATGTAATCTTTGTAAACCGGAGGAACAATCGAAAGTACTGTTTCGTTTGTATTAACAACCGCTTCTTCTAAAAAAACAGTATCAAATGTTTTTTGAGTCGAAATACAGCCTACTCCATTTATATATGTTTTTTTTATCATTAGCTTTTAGAAAATATAAGGGTTGAACAATTTCCTCCAAAACCAAAAGAGTTAGATAAAACGTGTTCGATATTTTTCATTTTTAAAGAGGTCTGTGGTTGCAACTCAAATTCTTCCATCGGAACTTCGAAATTCAAATTGGGATAAACCACACTATTCTGAATCGCCAAAACACTGTAAACGGCTTCAATTGCTGCTGCAGCTGCTAATGTGTGTCCTGTGAACGGTTTGGTCGAACTGAAATCAGGAACTTTTCCATCTTCATAAATGCGGAGTAAAGCTCTACCTTCAGATAAATCATTATTGGGAGTTGCCGTTCCGTGAACGTTAATATAGTCAATTTCAGAAGGATTTAAACCCGAAACTTCAAAAGCTTTTTTCATTGCCAAATAAGCGCCGTCTCCATTTTCTGAAGAAGCAGTTTGATGAAAAGCGTCGTTTGCATTTCCGTAACCTGAAACTCTGGCCAACACTTTTTTGTCATATTTCTGAACCATTTCATCTGATTCTAAAACTAAAAAAGCAGCAGCTTCGCCCAGGTTTAATCCTTTTCGGGTATTGTCAAAAGGTTTGTTGTAATCGTCAGATAAAATCATCAAAGTCTTAAATCCGTTGATGGTAAATTTTGCCAATGCATCAGTTCCACCCACAATTACACGATCTAATTTTCCGGTTTTGATCAATCTCGCACCCAGCATAATCGCATTCGCTGCCGATGAACAGGCGGTACTAATTGTCGTAACCATTCCTTTTAAACCTAATTCTGAAGCGATTTTTTCAGCTACATCGCCACCGTCATGACAGGAAATGTATTTTACAAGTTCCGGATTTTCGAAATAATCGTAATAATGTTTTTCGGTCATATCCATTCCGCCCACGCTTGTAGCCGAAATAAGTCCGGTTCTAAATTCGTTTATCGATGTGATTCCGGCATTTTCAACTGCTTGTTTCGCCGCCAAAGTTCCGATCATTGCCGTTCTCGAAAAATTATTATTTTCAGAAAGCTGCAATTCGGCAACCAATTCTTCATTGGTTTTTTTGATCTCTCCAACTTTAATTACATCAGCATGAACAGTCGGAATATTTTGGATTTTGGAAATACCAATTTTATTTTCGATCAACGAAATATAATTTTCTTCGACTGAATTTCCAATCGAAGAGATAATTCCCATTCCGGTTATTGCGATGCCTTTCATGCAATTTTAGATTTTAGATTCTTACAACTTTGACAAAGTTGATTCTCTGATTGTAATTATTAAACACATAGGAACATAGATTTTGAAAACTTAAAAGAAGGCATTTCATTTGTTTAAAAACACATAGCTATGTGACTTGATGTAAATGAAATGTCTTTTTTAACAGCTTGCTAAGCTATGTTTCTATGTGTTAAAAATAACTTTTTAATTTATTTAGTTCTGTTCGCGCTAATGTAAGCCGCCATAGTTTCGATTGACTGGAAAATTGATTTTCCTTCTTTCGGATCCACCAATTTAATTCCGTAATCTTTATCTAAAATCACGATTAATTCAAGTGCATCAATCGAGTCTAAACCTAAACCGTCTCCAAACAAAGGATCGTTATCAGCAATGTCTTCGATTGCTATATCTTCCAAGTTTAAAGTCGTTATGATTTTATTTTTTAATTCTTCTTTTAATGCTTCCATGATGAGTTATTATATAATGTATTGATAGTCTCGTTCGTATATTTTGTGTTTTCTTCCTTGCTTATCGTGCAAAGAAACGCTTTGTAATCGTCATTAAAAAATTCTACCCAACCGCAAAGTACTACATCTGCTTTATCTGAATTTAGTAAAATATTCGAATAATTCGACATAAATTCGTTGTTGAAAACATCAAATATAAAGAAAGAATTCTCGCTTTTCAACTGATGGCGGATACTTATTTCGCCCAAACAAATATTTGGCAGCGTATAAACAAAAACCGCCGGACTCGGATAATAGTTTTCTTTGTCTGAAATGGATTCCTGATATTTTACATCGGTATCCAAACTCGAAGATTTATTGGCCAAAACCAAAGCGATATTATTTTCTTCCTCAGAAGAAGTTATCGGACTCAAAAGTAATTCGGCACCTAAAAAAGCCAATTTACTCAAAGCATCCATTTTAAAAAATTTCGGATATTGAATGTCAAAATTGCGATAGGCTTGTTTGGAGAAATCAGCAAATTCGGTTGGTTCAATTTTGAATACAGAAGTTCCGTTCAAAACAATTTCGTTGTTTTGGATGGTGAGGTAGGATTGTATGTAGGTTTTTTGAGTCATTTATTTAATTTAACACTAATTCCACTAATTAACACAAATTGATTTTGGTTTGTAAATTACACCAACTAATCTTTGAAAATTAGTTTTATAATTTAAGACTCCCAAGTATGAATAACTTCGGCAATTTTCCATTTTCCAGATTTGTTTTCAATTATAATTAAAAAACCTCTTCCACATCTTCCGCCACCGCATGAAGCGCCAGCGGTTAAAATTCCTCTTGTTTTTGTTTTATTGAATTGAATTCTTGATACCCAAATTGTTCCAACGGGAAATCGTACATTACTAATATCATTTAAATTCCAATTTTTTTCATGAGGATATTTTGATGTGTTTTGAAAATTAAACTTTTTGTTATTTTCAAAAGGCTTTAAATCAAAATTGTATTTGTCTGTTTCTTTTGAAATGTCATAAGTATATGCTGAAGTATTAATTTGTTTCTCGATCATTTCAGTTTCAAAAGAACTAATTTTCTCTACATCGGTATAAACACCAAGAAGTATTCTTGTTTTATCATTTTTGATGCTGTCTCGATAATGCCAATATTCCTTTAATTCTTTATGACGGCCTGTAGTATCTACTTTGTTTGTTTCCGAATTAAATCTTGGTGGCGGTGGCGGAGTAATAATTCTTCGATCCATATAAATAGAATCTACAATTTCTACAAAGACACTTTTCATTGCATCTTTTTCGAATCGCAGTTCGTCTACCTTCTCAATTTCCTTTTTTTTACATCCAAAAAGAGAAAGAAGAATTAGAGTTATAAATATGGATTTTAATGTTTTCATTTATTTAAGATAAATTAATTCGTTAAAATAGGGTAATTGTGTTTTTCTTTTTAAGAAATCGAAGTCACATCAATTTTACTAATATGCCATTCTCCAGATTTATTTTCTATTGTAATTGTAAAACCTTGCCCACATTTTCCTCCTCCGCAAGAAGCCCAGGCAGACAAAGTTCCAAACGTTTTGGTTTTATTAAAATAAATTCTGTGAACTTTAATAATTCCAACAGGCATTTTGCTTTTTTTGTCGTTTACGTCCCAATATATTTCATCGGGAAATTTTGAGGCATATTGAAAATCAAATTTTTTGTTGCTTTTGAAAGGCGTTAAATCAAATTTACTATCATTAATTCCGTTGCTTACTACAAAATCATGAACACCAATTAGAATTCTGTGTTTATCTTTTTTAATGCTATCTTGATCATGCCAATATTTTTTTAATATTGCTTGATATCCAACAGTATCTCTTCTACCAGTTTTAAAATCAACTGTTCTTGGAAATGGCGGAGGATCCATAGTTCTTCGATCCATATAAATTGAATCTACAATTTCGAGGAAAACGCTATTTAAAACATCTTTTTCAAAATCAGAATCGGACACTTCTTTCTTTTTGCATCCGAAAAAGGAAAGAAGAATTAGAGTTATAAATATGAATTTCGATAGTTTCATTTATTTAAGATAAAATAATCCGTGAAAATTAGTGTAATTAGTGTTTCATTTTTTCAAAAATTACAGCCGTATTACAACCTCCAAATCCAGAAGCCGTTTTCAGGAAAATTCCAATACTCGCTTCTTCATTTTTCTCAATAACATTAATCTTTTCGCTTACGCCGATTTCATCAAAACCTTTCGATTCAAAAAGCATCTTTTGATTCGCTGATTCAATTGCGATTACGGTTTCCAATAATCCTGAAGCACCCAAAGTATGGCCATAAAATCCTTTCAAACTATTGACCGGAACGTTTTGTAAATCCAAACGATTTAATGCAATTGCTTCCATTTCGTCGTTAAACGGAGTTGCGGTTCCGTGCGCTGAAATATAATCGATTTGATTGGAATTGATTTTTGCTTCTTTCATCGCATTCTGAATACTTCTGAACAAACCTTCGCCAGTTCTTGACGGACCCGAAATATGATTCGCATCGTTTATCGAACTGTCTCCAATAACTTTTATTTTAGCATTTCTGGCTTCCGCCGAAACTAAAACTGCCGCTGTTGCTTCGCCCAAACTTACGCCGGTTCTGTTTTTAGAATACGGCTTACAAGGCAAATCGCTCATCGCCTGAAAAGCATTAAAACCAGACAAAACAAATTCTGAAACTTCGTCGCCGGCCACAACAAAAATGGTATCATAAAGCTCTGATTGAATCATTCTTTTAGCAACTGAAATCGCTAAAATTCCGGAAACACAGGCATTCGAAACTACGATTGGTGTTGTTTCAAATCCGAAGAAATCGGCAACATTTTGAGCCAAAACATCTAAATGTGCGTTTTGAAAATTGACTTCAGAATGCTCTATTAAAGCCGTAACATTTCCTTTTGTAGTCGAAAGTATAAAAGCGGTTTTCGAATTTAATTCAACTCCGGAATTTTTGATCATCGGCTCTAAAGCCAAAATCATCATTTTCTCTAAACGGGAATATTTGGTGTCAGTGCTGATTTTTTTAAAAGCACTGTTTATTTTTTCATCAGCAATTACAGAAGCATAAAAGGGATTCGGCATCAGAGAAATATCCTGATGCAATTGAATTCCGGAATCGCCACGCAAAATCGCCTCGATGTTGGAGGCAACATCAAAACCTAAAGGCGTGATACAATTGGTTTCATTTATATATACTTCTCTTGTCATTTTGTGATTTTTCTTTCCTGCAAGGTTTCCAAAACCTTGTAGGTCTGTCTAGAATTTACACCTACAAGGTTTTGAAAACCTTGCAGGAGAACTTTGCGTTTATTTTAAAAGCCCAACTTTTCGTTTCCATTCCTCATAAAAAGGAGGATTCGTCAACATCAAATTACCTTCTTTATCTAAAAACACCTGAACAGTTTCGCCAGTGCAGGCAACTTCGCCTTGCGCGTCAATAATTCTAAAGCGGTAAATTATTTTGGCGGCTGGTGTATCGACAACGGTGGTTTCAATCGTTACAACATCGCCGTAACGCAAAGACAATTTGTGTTCGCATTTTGATTTTACAATGGGTGTGGTGTAACCGGTATTGCCAATATCTAAATACGTAAGTCCGTGTTTTCGTCCAAAGGCTTCTCTTCCATCTTCAAAATAGGTAATATAATGTCCGTGCCAAACGATTCCAAGCGGATCAGTTTCGTTAAAACGAATTCTGATTTCGTGCGAAACGGTTAGGGAAGTGGCTTCGTTATACTGTTCTTTTCTTTTTGTCATAAAATAGGGCAATGGAAGTTGTGATTATAAAGAACAAAAATAGCAAACTTATTTTTGGGATGATTTCGACGAAAGATCCGTTGCGCAATAACACATCATAAAAAGCTTCTAATCCCCAATTCATAGGCGATGATTTGGCGATGATTTGCATGACTTTTGGCATCGCAAAAACGGGAACCCAAACACCACCAACGGCGGCTAAAATGATTACACTTGTTGCGCCAAACGGAGCTGATTGTTCTTGTGTACTCGCAATAGTTCCCAATAAAATTCCGAAACCAATGGCACCAAAACCAGAAAATAAAGCCACAACACTCATTAAAAACAAATGTCCTTCAACATTTAAAGATGGCAAGCCAATATGCGGAAAAAGGAAAATCGCCACCGCAACCATCATATAAAACTGAATCATACAGATCATTAAATACGTAATTGTTTTTCCGATGATGATAATTAAATTCGAAGTTGGATTGGTCAACAAACGCACAAATGTTCCCTGTGATTTTTCTTTTACAATATTGATGGACAACGGAATCACGATAAAAAATATCGCAAAAAGGGTCCAGGCCGGAACGTTGTGCTGAACCGAATTGGGCAATACTTCTTTGTTGTTTATTCTTGGAATTATTTCTTTGAAAGTGATAAAACTCTTTTGTTCGAATTGCGCATTTTCTTCTCCCAATTGATTTTGAAAAGTTGTATAAATGGACTTGGTTTCAATCTGAGAAATCATTTTGTCAATAGCGTTCATAACCGAAGTTTTGAAACTCATTTGAACAGCCGGATCAAAATACAATTTAACTTCTTTTTGCTGTAAAACTTTCGAAGTTTTCGGTTCGGCAACAGAATCTGTAAAACCCATTTTGCTCACAATGTTCTGCACATTCTGATCTACTTTGGCTTGTAAATCGACACTTAGATTTTTCGGAATTACAATCGCCAGTTTAAATTTTCCTTTGTAAACATTTTCTTTGGCAACTTCTTCTGTAATTGGCTGATTGTCGATTTGTGTTACAACATCGAATGCATTGTTCTTTTGCAGATTATCAAAAACGGTTTTTGAAACCGAACCTTTGTCGTTATCTACCAATAAAATCTGAATTTTATTGTCGCTTACGGTTTTAAAGGTACTATCCTGAATGATAGTAACCGTGATTACCAATATCAAAGGCATGATGAATAGAATAATCAATCCACCTAAATCGCGTTTAAGCAGTAAAAATTCTTTTACGACCGACATCCAAATTTTATATAGCATCTCTAAAGTCTTTACCGGTTAATGAAATAAAAACTTCTTCGAGATTTCTCGCTTCTTCAACAGACGCAATCAAAATGGACGGCGTGCCTTGGGCGTAAATTCGGCCTTGGTCTAAAATGGCAATCATGTCGCAGAAATCTTCAGCTTCCGCCAAATGGTGCGAAGTATAAATAATCGTAGTTCCGTTTTGGTTTAATACTTTCAAATAATCCAAAATAGCATTTTTAGATTGTACATCAACACCAACGGTTGGTTCATCCAAAAACAAAACTTTGGGATTGTGCAGAATTCCCGCAATCAAATTGACTCTTCGTTTCATTCCACCCGAAAAGGTTTCAATGCGTTTGTCGGCGAATTTTAAAAGTCCCAAAAGATCTAAAGTTTCGATTACTTTATCTTTTAAATCAGAACCTTTCAAACCGTACATACTTCCAAAATAATGCAGATTTTCGCGAGCTGTCAAAGTTGGATATAAGGCATATTCCTGAGGAACAACACCAATGATTTTTTTGATTTTGGATGAATGGTGCGAATAATCGAGATCATTAATGGTAAAATGTCCTGAAGTTGGTTTTATCAATCCGCAGAGCATGGAAATTAAAGTGGTTTTTCCAGCACCATTCGGACCTAATAATCCAAAAATCTGACCTTCGTTTATGTCCAGCGAAACGTCGTTCAAAGAAAACATTTCTGCGTCTTTGTACTTTTTCGAAAGGGATTCTATTTTTATGATGGAATTCAAAATATAGTTAGCTGATTGCTTTTTTTAGTTTTTTGAAAAAGATTTCTTCGCGATTCGCAATGTCCAAAAGTTCGTCAGCGATGGCATTGTAAGCGTCTTCTTTGGCGCTTCTGTTTTTGTAAATTCGGGAAGCTTCAACAGCAAAATCCCTCCAGGAATCTCCAATTTGGGTCATTTCTTTCGACAGATTTTTCAATTCTTCATTACCCAAAATAACGGAAGCTTCTTGTAAAAATGCAGCATAAATAAAACGAAAACCACCGCCTCCAGTTCCAATTTCTTCCTGCATGCGCACCATTTGCGCCAGGTAATGATTGGCTTTTCTGACACCATGTTTTGCCGGCCATTTTCTGATTCGGCGGGAAACAAATTTTATTCCGCGAACACCTACAATTGGCATTGGCGCCAGCATAGTGCGACACGTATCTTTGATTCCTTTGATGATGGCACTTTTAAAATCAACTTCACCCGGAACCTGAATTGGATAATACATTTGGCCTCTTGGTGCAAAAGCCCCTTTGGCAAAACGTACTTTCTCTAGTTCATTATGCGTCAAAGTTGTAACGGTTTCCATCACAGGATCACTGATCAAATAATCGGTTTCGGTTTTTCCGTAAACGACTAAATTATGCGCGTTGAAATGAAAACGGTATTCATCCGGAAAATAAGTAAGGTTGTAAACGCCAACTTGTAATCCGGTTGGAATATTATTTTTTAAATTTTCGTCTAAAGCCTGAGTGGCATTTGAAACAGAAGAAAATTTTTGTCTTTTTATTTTAAGATTTAAACGGCTTGCGACTTTATTAAAAATCTGTCCCGGCAAAGTTCTGTAACTGATGGCAGGCGCGTGATTTACTTTTATAAAAGGCAAATACACGAACAAAAGTCCGGAACCAATTCCGAAAACCATCGGCTCACTGATATTCAGTCCGCTGTTTTTTAGCAAATTTGAAGCTACTCCATTTTCACAATGAGCAGATTGATGGTGTGTAAAAGTAACTTGCATTAATCTGTTTTAAAGTTTTTTAATTCGGCTATTGAAATGTCAAAAGCGTCGGCATATTTTTGTAAAGTTTTGTCGTTCAATTTAGCGAAAATAGCTGGTTTAAAATGTCTTTTTACGCGCCATTTCCACATGTCTACGTAGCCGGCAAGAATCGTAAGGTCCATTTTGTTGAGTTCCATATAATAGCAAATCGGACTTAATTCTCCAATCTGAACTTTTAGTTTGGCTTCTTCGGCACGTTCTTTTATATCGTCAATTGCATTCGAAAGGGCAATGGCTTTCGGTTCCCAGCCGGTACTTAAAGCGGTTGTATAATTGCCGTTTTCATCGGTAGCATAAACCAATTCTTTGAGGTTCTTTTTGCTTAAATTTCCATCGTGCTGAGGTACATTTTCTTTTTCCATGACGGGATTTTATTTTCGATTTAGCATTAAGTTGCTGCAGAAATCGTCTTTTGAATAAACAAATTAATTTCGCATTCTAAAAGTATTTGGTCTTCGAGTAAGCTTTCACAGCTCATCGTGCATAAAGTATAATCGTCGCCAACAAATTTTGATACCAAAGTTGCTTTGGTTGTAATTGTGTCGTTAACTTTTGGCAATGAATATATTTTTAGATTTTTTAAGGCGCTGATAAAACCTATAACGTTAATATTCTCATTTTCTGTGCCATCATCCTCAAAAAAATACTTTTTGCCTACGATTGACGAACAAGTCTGAGCTGTATTTTCGATTAAACCGGCTTCTGTAAAAATGTTTTTATCGACAAAAATATTGTCTTCTTTGATCAAAAATATGGTTTTTACGAAATTGGCATCGATATCTAAAATCAAATCGACCATCAGCATCGGAGCGCGATGAGGCAAGTAATTTTGGATGTCAACTCCCACTTTCATATTCTTGTTTATTTGGCTAAAACGGTTTTCATTTGCCCGCTTGCAATTTCTTCATTATTTAAAAAAGTCACAATATCAACCAAAGTGATTCCGCCAAATTCCTGTAAAATTGTAATTGTCGATTGAATCGTATCGTTGATTTTTGGCAGTTTTTTAATTTCGATATCTTTAATCGAACCGATATAGCCCGTTGGTGCAATTTCGTTTTTCAAAAAAAACTGATAACCGGTATGCAATGCCACAGACTGCGCCATATGTTCGATTAAACCTGCTTCGAGAAAAGTATTTTCTTCTAAAAAAATATTGTCATTCTCAATTCTCAATCCTGCAACCAATGAAGTTTCAGAATAAGAAAACATTCGATCTACCATTACAAAAGGAAACTTCTGTGGTAATAAATTCCCAACCGCTTCTTTTTCTAAAAGTATAGTAGTTTTCATTAGCAAACGGTTAAATAAGCATACGCAAAAGAGAATCTTCCACTTTCAGGAACAGACAATAAAATGCGGTCGCCTTTTTTTAATTTACCGGAATTCATTAATTCTTCAACAGCGATATAAATCGATGCTGAGCCTACATTTCCAACTCTCAAAAGGTTCATAAACCATTTTTCATCGGCAATTACAATTCCTTTTTCGTTTAAGCCATTTCTTAATCCTTCAACAAAAAAGTGAGACGAAACGTGAGGTAAAAAATAATCAACATCTTCTGCTGTAACGTTGTGCTTTGTCATGGCATCGCTCATACTTTCAACGCCTTTTGGCAAGATGAATTCATCCAATAATTTTACATCCTGTTTCACAGCAAAAACAGATTCGTTTAACCATTCGTCTGGTTTGTAATCGCTCCACGGTTTGATTTCTCCGTTTTCTAATTTATCTCCTCCTGCGTACATACAAGCTTCTAATTCGAAGGCATAGGAATATGATTCCATCCATTCGATTTTTAAAGAAATATCTCCGGTTGGTTTATTTTCTAATAAAAAAGCACCAGCTCCGTCAGATAACATCCAACGTAAAAAATCTTTTTTGAAAGCGATAATGGGCTGAGCTTCCAGATTTTTTAGGTTGATGATTTCGTGATTGTATTTTTGTGCCGAAAGCCAGGTCGAAACTTTTTCAGATCCTGTACAAATAGCATTTTTAGAATTTCCAGATCGTACTGAAAGAAAGCCATATTTCAGGGCATTCATTCCAGAACAGCAGATTCCGGTTGAAGAATTCAGTTCAACCGATTTATTTTTTAGCAAACCGTGAACCATTGCGGCGTGTGAAGGCGCAAAAAGATCAGGTGATGAAGTTCCGCAGGAAAGTACTTCTACATCCTGATCTGAGAATTTTTCATCAAATAATTGTACAATGGCATTTCGCGTCAATTCGGCATTGCTGTGTGTACTTTTACCTTCTTTGTCGACAGCGTAATAGCGGCTTGTAATTTTATTATTACGCAAAATAATACGTCTTGCCTTTGAGGCAGTATCATTTATAAGTCCCAAATAGTTTTCCATTTCATCGTTTGAAACAGCATCGTTGGGTAAATATTTTGCGGCTTTGGTAATATATACGTCAAACATAATTTAATTTCCTCTTCTAAACTCCCTGATAATATTGAGTTTCCTTTTTTATTTTTTTGAACTTAAATGGATAGGTAATAAGATGCAATATATAGACTATTGGCGAGATTAGCCATATAGCTAAGAATAAATAAACATAAAATATTTTAAGAAGTGTTTTTCTGTTTTTTTGATTTTTATGAATGATATTAGACCATTTATTAAAAATTTTATTCGCAGTTTTATCTACGGTAACTAAATATGAACTGATTTTTACAGCGCCAATTTCTGCTAATTTTGGCTGTAAATCGTCTAAATTATTTTCTTTAAATTGGGAAAGCATTACTTCTCCAAATTTATCCGATTCCTGTATGTCTTTATCCGAAACGCCTGGCAATGGAAAAAAGCCTAAATATTTTTTCTTTACCCCGGAAAACATCCAGTTTACAATCGTAATCACGCTAATTAAATTTCCAACACGATCGACCAAAGCTACATTTCCAACCAATTTTGCATTCACGTCACGTAATAAGACTTTGACTTTTTCCTGCGCCATAATCCACATATTTCGGGATCCGTTTATGGTAATAACTGGTGTGTTGTTCAGAATGGTTTTGGCCTCAGCACTTTTTAGAAAAGAGTTCATCGGGATGGATGGCGATAAATACCAAACCTGATAATGTAAAAGAACAAGATCGTATTTTGTATTTAGAATTTCCTCAGAAACTGGTTTTAAGGCCGTGGGAATTTGTAAAAAGGATTCCGGAAAAGCATCAAAAAAAGTGGTTTTATTCCACGGAAAAGGAAAAGGTTTTTCTAACTGAATTTCGTGAAAAGTTACTTTTATATCCTCTGAATTTAAAAAGGGTTTCGCAATATTTCGCGCAATCGATTCTAGTTGCCCAGATTGAGAATAAAAAATAACGAGGACATTTTTCATTTGATTAGGAAGCTTTGGTTGCAAACAAAAATAAGTAAATTTATTTAAACGAATTTTCTTGTTTAATGGAATGTTTTTTCGTCACGACCCGACCTAAGGGAATAGACGAAGTAATTCACGAATTAAAAATCAAACGTGCAAAAAATTAGATTAAATGTATCTAGCATAGCCCGAGGTTTTAACCTTGGGACGCAAAGAAATGTAACCACGATCTATATCAGTCTCCCAAGGTTAAAACCTCGGGCTATGTTGCATTAATGCTAAAAAAATTCGTGAAAATTCGTGAAATTTGTGGCAACCTTTTTATCACTTCAACTCATTCCAAAAATCAAAATAATTAAACCATTGCAAAGGATATTTTTGCAGAATGCTTTCAACACTTTTTACATATTCCTGTAATAATCCTTTTTCATCGCGATGTTTTACGGTGGCTTCTCGTGCATACAAATGATAATGAAGATTTGGTTCTTTCATTACATAAACAAAAACAACAGGTACTTTTAATCTTGAAGCAATTAAAAATGGTCCTGCGGGGAAGTTGGCTTCTTTGCTGAGAATTTCAGTTGAAAGCGATTTGGTTCCTTCAAAATAACGATCTCCGGTAAAACAAACTAATTCGTTGTTAGCGAGTGCGGCGTTGATCTCAAAAATATGAGACAAGTCGTCTTTGATGATGATGAATTTTACGGTAGGTTTTTGGGTAACACTCTCCAGATAATTTTTAATGGCCGAATGTTCTAAGTCTGTAGTAACCAGATTGATTTGAAATTCAAGATCAATATCGCCTAAAAAGTGTTCAGCAATTTCAAAATTTCCAACATGGGCACTGATTAAAACCCCGCCTTTTTTCTCGGCCAAAAGTTTTTTCAGGATTTCTATGCCGTCAAATTCATAAGTGAATTTGTTTCGCATACCTGCCGAAATCGAAATTTTGTCAATAATAGTCTGTCCAAAAGTGTAGTAACTTTTGAAAACCATTTTTTTTGCCTGGAAATTGGAGTAGTGGAGCCTTTCTTTAAAATAATAAAAAATAGCGCGATTGCTCTTTTTTAGAAAAAAAAAATAATAAGAAGCAACAAAATAAAGTAAGACATAAGCAGACTTTACACCCGCTTTTTGTATCAAAAAAACGAATATTCTATAGCCTAAAACTGTTCCTTTTGATTTGCCATCCCATTGACTCATTAAGCAGTTTTTGCTTTTATTTTGGTTTCAATAAGGTCGTAAAAATTTTGAAAAGTCGCGATCCCAACAAAATCAGCTTCAACTAGTTTTACACCAAAGTTAGATTCAATTGAAACTACTAAATCAACATAATCCAAACTATCCAACCCAAGTGTATCCTTTAAATTAGCATCTGGTTCAATTTCATCATTATCTACTTCAAATTCATCAACCAAAAAACCATTAATTCTCGTTATAATCTCTTCTTTATTCATTGTTCAATTTAAACTTTTTAACCACCAACGCAGAGTTGGTTCCTCCGAAACCGAAAGAATTGGACAAAAATATGTCAAATTTTTTGTTTAAAGTAGTTTTGACCAAATTTAATTTAGAAGCATCTTCATCCGGATTGTCTAAATTGATGTTTGGCGCAATGAAATCATGCTGCATCATCAAAATAGAATAAATGACTTCACTAGCTCCTGCCATCCAGCATTCGTGGCCAGTCATTGATTTTGTGGAACTTACATACGGATTTTTTTCTCCAAAAACTTCAAAGATGGCTTTAGCTTCATTTCCGTCTCCAACCGGAGTTGAAGTGGCATGTGCATTAATATATTCGATATCTGTTGCTTTTAATTTTGCGTCGTCAAGTGCTCGTTGCATGGCTATAGACGGGCCTTCAACATTTGGTGTTGAGATGTGGCCGCCGTTTGAAGAGAATCCGTAACCTACTACTTCTGCAATAATATTGGCACCTCTGGCAATAGCAGAATCATAACTTTCCAAAATTAAAGTGGCACCTCCGCCGGACGGAATTAACCCATCACGGTCTGAATCAAAAGGTCTTGACGCTTTTGCAGGTTCGTTTTCTCTGTTTGAAAAAACGCCCAAACCATCAAAACTGCTCATCGCATATTTGTTGATTTCCTGTGCACCGCCTGTAATAATAATATCCTGAAAACCACTTTTTATTAAGAAATAAGCTAGTCCAATAGAATGTGAACCGCTTGCGCAAGCTGCACTTACCGTTAAATTGATGCCTCGAAGTTTAAAAATGGTTGAAAGATTCATTGTAACCGTCGAATTCATCGACTTGAAAATTGCTCCGGATCCTATTAAAGCGGTATCTTTTTTCTCACGAACAATATCTGTAGCATCAATAATGGCTTTAGAAACACTATCATTTCCGTACATGATTCCCACCTCACGGGCATCAAAAAATGCATCGTCGATATTGGCATTTTTCAATGCTTCGATGGTTGCCATATAAGCATACTCGGTTTCTTCACCAATGCTCATACGTTGTCTTCGGGTCAATAAATTTTTCAAATCTGCCTTTGGAACAACGCCCGTTAAAGCCGATTGAAAACCAAATTCTTTTCTATCAGCATCAAACTGAATACCAGATTTTCCGTTGTATAAAGATTCCTTTACTTCATCTAAAGAAGTTCCGATACAAGAATAAATTCCCATTCCAGTAATTACAACTCTCTTATTCATCGTTTTTTAATGTGATTTTTTAAACCTCGTGTAATTGTTTTTAATATCTAACTTTTGGTTAAGAAATAGTAAACCATCGTTATCAATTTTATTTTGGAGGAGTAATTTCCTCTTTTATTTCATCAGCCAAAGGTACTAATTCATTCTTTTTGGGTATCGCCCAATAAAAATCCCAACTTTTATTTTTCTTTAGGCATGCTAAAATAAAATCGCCACGACCAATATCTTTCATATATAATTCTTCACATTCATCGGTTAAACGATTAAATTTATAATTTTCATCTTCTGTTGTTTTTCTCCAGGGATTTTCAAGAGAAACTTCTTCGCCTAAAATCATTACCGTTTCAGGTTTGGTTAATCTTGTAATAATGAATAATAGAAGTAAAATTGAGAAAAAAGTGATTATTACATATTTAGCTATCTTCATCTTTTTAAGTTAGTTCCGAATTATATTTTAAGAATAAATACCTCCGTTTATATTGATAATTTCGCCGGTAATATAGCTTGATTTTTTAGAAATCAAAAAGCTTACCAAATCTGCTACTTCTTCGGCTTCGCCAAAACGATTCACCGGAATTAGCTTTAATAATTCTTTCTCGTCCAGCTGGCTTGTCATGTCCGTTCTGATAAAACCGGGGGCGACAGCATTAACCGTAATATTACGTTTAGCAACTTCCTGAGCTAATGCTTTTGTTGCGGCAACAATGGCGCCTTTTGCAGCTGAATAGTTGGTTTGTCCAGCCGTTCCTTTTACGCCCGAAACAGAAACCATATTTACAATTCTGCCATATTTATTACGAAGCATTTTTTGAATAAAAAACTGCGTCACATTAAAAAACCCGTTTACACTTGTGTTTACCACTCCGTTCCAGTCTTCGGGAGTCATCCACATAAAAAGACCGTCTTTTGTAATTCCGGCGTTATTTACAATAGCTTCAACAAGTGCTTCAGGATTGGCTTCCTGCCATTTTGTTAAAACGCTTTGAACTTCTTCAAAATTAGAAACATCAAAACCTAAGATTTCTCCGGTTGCACCTAATTTTTGTATTTCCTGAAGTGTTGCTTCGGCAGCTGTTTTATTCGAATGATAATTAATCAGAATATGATAATTGGCATCGACGGCTAGTTTTTTACAAATAGCACTTCCAATTCCTCTCGAACCTCCTGTTACTAATACACATTTCATATTATATAGATGGAATTTATTTTTTACTGAAGAAAATGTTATTTCTTCTTTTTTACTGCAGGTTTAGCTGCGGTTTTGGTTGCAGGTTTAGCCTGTTTTATTTCCTGTTTTGGCTTTTCAGCTGCAATTTCGATTGCCTCTTTTTTTTCTGTTTGAGAAAATAGTTCGGCGTTTTCAAACCATTGATTGCTTACAACAGTGCCGTCAGGGTTAAGAAATCCCCATTTTCCTTCGTTTTTTACTCTTGCAACACCACCAATAAATCCTTTATCCTGCTGTACAAACATGGCTATAATTCCGTTTGCCGTGATTCCGTATTGTGTGGGGATGATTATTTTTCCAGTTTCGTTGATGAATCCCCAGTTTTTTTCTTTTACCGGAGCCAGTCCGTTTGAGCTGAAAACTTCGGCATCACTATAAGTTGGTTCAATTACAAATTCTGCTTTTGGGTTGATGTATCCCCATTTTGAACCCACGCAAACCGGAGCTAAATTTTTTGAGAAAGCTTTTGCTTTATCATATATAGGCGTAATGACCCAGTTTCCTTTTAAGTCAATGAATCCAATTTTTCCGTTCTTTTTGGCAAAAGTTAAATCCTGTGTTTCAAAATCCCAGATTTTTTCGGCTCCGTCGACCGGAATAAATTTTCCTTCGCTAACAATTCCGAAAGTTTTATCCTTTCTTGCCCAGGTTGTATTTTTAAAATAATTGCCTATTTCATCATAAGCAGGCTCTACTAATTCTTTTCCTGAAGTATTAATAATGCCCCATTTTTTATTGTTTTCAACTCTGGCGAAACCATTTTCAAAAGGTTTAATCTGATCGTATTTCGGTTCCAGAACTACGTTCATTTTTGGATTTATCAATCCCACTTTATTATTCTGTCTGAAGAAGGCAACGCCATCTTTAAAATCAAATAATTTTTCAGAAGCTGGTGCTTTCTGAATTTCTCCTTTTGTATCAATATAAACCCATTCCTTACCTTTTTTAACAATGGCAATACCGCTGTTGAAATCTTTTGCATCATCAAAAGTTGCCGGAATTGTAAAAGTTCCTTTTGTATCTATGAATCCCCATTTTCCATTTTCTTCTGCTGCAGCTAAACCTTCAGAAAAGCTTCTTGCTGATTTGTATTTTGGCTCAATTTTAAAATCTCCGTTTTTGGAAATATATCCAATTTTAGAATTTTTCTTAACTAAAGCCAGTTCTTGACTATTAACAAATTGAATACAGCATGCAAATAAAAAAATAAGTGTTTTTTTCATGATTAAAGGTTCAATATTAATAATGTGAAAATTAAAATTTAACTGTTGATCAGATAATCTTTTACTTTTTGTACAAACGGATACATTACCTGATCTTCCTTAAATACCGGAATTATATTGCGAACATCGTCGTACCATTTTTTGGTAACCGATGAAATTTTATCTTTTTGGTTTAAATAATCTATTGCCTGAACAATGGTGATCATTTCGATACTTAAAACTTCAAATGCATTTTCGATTACTTTTGATGTAATTACGGCTGCATTTGTTCCCATACTTACAATATCCTGATTGTCATTATTGTTCGGAATACTGTGAACGTACATTGGGTTAGACAACATTTGGCTTTCGGCCGTTGTTGAGGTTGCAGTAAACTGAACACCCTGCATTCCGAAATTAAATCCTAATGTTCCTAAATTCACGAATGGAGGAAGAATTTCGTTGATTTTTGAATTCAGTAAATAATTCAATTGACGTTCTGCCAGCATCGTTAATTTGGTAATAACGATTTTTAACTTGTCCATTTCAAGCGAAATATAATCGCCATGAAAATTACCTCCGTGATAAACGTGTTTGTTTTTTACGTCGATAATTGGGTTGTCGTTTGCCGAGTTAAATTCGTCTTCTAAAATAGAAGCTACATTATTGATTGTTTCTAAAACCGGACCTAAAATCTGAGGTACACATCTTAAAGAATAATATTCCTGAACTTTTTCTTTGAAGATTTCTTCGGTGTTTTCTCCAGAATATAAATGGTCTTCTCTTTTACGAATTAAAGTACTGTCAGAAAGATTTTTTCTCATTCTTTCTGCCACTTCCTGCTGCCCTTTATGACGTTTGGTTTGGTTTAATTCTGCA
Organism: Flavobacterium sp. KH_001; assembly: GCF_057840745.1. Lineage (NCBI taxonomy): Bacteria > Pseudomonadati > Bacteroidota > Flavobacteriia > Flavobacteriales > Flavobacteriaceae > Flavobacterium > Flavobacterium sp. KH_001. The sequence goes on from NZ_CM174520.1 coordinate 1,235,250, forward strand.
GAAAAATGATCGTCATACGCCTGAACCAATTCGTTGATGGCGCAAGAACATTTTAAAGACCAGTCTAGTAATTTATTGGCGTGATGCACATTGACAACACCAATTCCGGTCATAACCGAAGTTCCGTTAATCAAAGCCAAACCTTCTCTGATTTCTACCTGAATCGGTTTTAAACCTTCAATTTCGAAAACCTCCGGAGTTGGTCTTCTTTGTCCTTTATAAAAAACTTCACCTTCACCAATTAAGACCAAAGCCAAGTGTGATAATTGTACTAAATCGCCGCTCGCACCAACGCCGCCGTGTTCAAAAATAAGAGGTGTAATATCTCTGTTGATTAATTCAGCCATCAAGTGGATTACTGAAGGATGAACTCCGGAATTTCCTAAGGAAAGCGTATTCAAACGAGCTAAAATTGCCGCTTTTGCACAAACGGGACTTAATGGTTTTCCAGTTCCTGAAGAGTGACTTCTAATTAAATTATATTGCAGCTGGATTTGGTCTGACTCTTTAATTCTATATTGAGCCATTGGTCCAAAACCAGTATTTACACCATATATTACTTTGTTTCCTGAAAATTCTTTCAGAAAGTTAAAGCTTTCGTTTACTCGATTTAAAACTACATCGCTGATCGCGACTTTATTATTTCCAAAAATGATAGACTCGAATTCTGCTAAACTTAAATATTCATTAATTGTATTCATCAAATCGGTTTTGATTGTGCTAATTTAATTTTATTTATCAAAATAAATGTAGTTATTTTGATGAAGGCAAATGTAAGTTAATAATCGATAACATTTTTATTATGACAAAGGAGTTTGTTGATGTTTTAGTGATTGGTGCAGGACCTTCAGGATGCGTTTCGGCATCGTATCTTCATAAGAATAATATAAAGATAAAGGTGGTGGAGAAAGCAAAATTTCCAAGACTTGTGGTCGGCGAAAGCCTTATTCCGCGGGTAATGGATCATTTTGCCGAAGCCGAACTTTTTGAATGTCTTGATGAGATGAATTTTGAGAAAAAACTGGGCGCTCGCTTTATCAGAGGAGAAGAAATTTGTGTTTTTGATTTCAGTCAGAAATTTGGAGAAGGCTGGGATTGGACCTGGCAGGTACCACGTGCTGATTTTGACAACACGATGGCGCAGGAGATTGTTCGAAAAGGAATTGACTTAGAATTTGAATCGGAGGTTTTGGAAGTTTCTTTTGAAGGGAAAAATTCAAAAACCATTGTAAAAGACAAAGACGGAAATTTAAAAGAAATTCACGCTAAGTTTATTATTGATTCCAGCGGATACGGACGTGTTTTGCCAAGACTTTTAGATTTGGATACGCCTTCAAAACTAGATCCTCATTCTTCGATATTTACCCACGTAAAAGATATAAACAGACCGGAAGGCGAGGAAGGAACCCAGATTTCATTTGATATTCTGGAAACCGAAGTTTGGTTATGGGTTATTCCGTTTTCAAATGGAAACACCAGTTTAGGTGTTGTGGGTCCGACGGATTTCATCAATTCGCTTTCAGAAAATAAAGATAATGCTGAAGCGTTGCGAAATGCCATTCAAAAATCGGATTATTATATCAAAAGATTTAAAGGAACCGAGTTTTTATTTGAACCGGTAAAACTCGAAAATTATTCAAGAGCAGTTAAAAGAATGTATGGCGATGGTTTTGCATTGACAGGAAACAGCTCGGAATTCTTAGATCCGGTTTTTTCTTCGGGAGTTGCTTTTGCGACCGAATCCGGAATGCTGGCTGCAAAATTATACATCAAAGAATCGCAGGGAATTGAAGTCGATTGGGAAACCGAATTTACGGGTTACATGAAAAAGGGAATTGCTGTTTTTACCACTTACGTGAAAGAATGGTACACCGGAAACCTTCAGACTTTGTTTTTTCATCAGCCTGAAAACCTCGATGTAAAAGAAAAAATTTGTGCGGTATTAGCGGGATATGTTTGGAATGAAGAAAATCCTTTTGTAAAAAAACACGATCATGTGATCCAGAATATGGCCTATTTACTGAATATGCAAAAAGAACAAAGCGCTGAATAATAATATGTTTTATCGTAATCTAGCAGACTAGAAAGATATTTAAATGAAAAAAACTAAATTATGAAAAGCATTATAGCTTCTGTTTGCTTATTAGGTGTTTTAAGTTCTTGCTCTACTCCCAGAGCATATACTGATAGTATGAAAGTAGAATTAAAAGCTATGTTTGATAAGGATCAATTATATCAAAATTGGGATCCTAAAAGATTGGAAGATCAGAAATATATTGATTCAATGAATGTTTTATTCAATAATGTTATAAGAAAAAATTGCGAAGTTGTTAAACAGTATAATAAAGATTTTGGTTTTCCTGGAAATAAAAAGGATGGAGAAGTGGCAGGGAAACATTTTTGGTTAATCGTCCAGCATTCTGATCATGATGTGGATTTTCAAGAAGAAATATTGAAAGAAATGAAGAAGGGATTAAAAGCTGGAGATGTTTCAAGTCAGAATTACGCATATTTATTTGATAGAGTAAAAAAAAATAAAGGATTGCCTCAATTTTATGGAACACAAGTGGAATATAGTGGTTGGGATGTGGTTCCTTATAAATTAGAATATCCGGAGAAAGTTGAGAAATTAAGAAAAGAAGTGGGGTTAGATTCTTTAAAGACTTACTTGGCTTCATTTCGAAATTGATTTATTATGAAAAAAATTTAATCATTCAAGAAAGGTTTATTTTCTAGAGAAGCGATGAAAAAAAAAAGAGGATATCAATTTGATATCCTCTTTTTGTCTTCAAAAAATAATATAGTAAAAAATTTATACTACCAGAATTTAACATATAAAGCCACAATTACCAATAATGTAATTACAATTAAAACTGTAGTTTGTGGTTTTACTTTAAACATTTCAGCGTCAATTTCAAACGCTTTTGGATTTACTTTAGGACCAGCGAAACTGATTCCGATCATCGCCAACATAGTGAAGAAGAATGATAATCCCATACAAATGTGGAAAGGAATTTCGAATGCACCTTTTCCGTTAGGATAAGCTGTGTATAACAATGTTTCGTTTCCGAATAAGATTGGAGCATATTCATTGAATAATACTGACAATACAAATCCTAAAATTACACCCACAATTGCAGCAGTTCCAGTAGTTCTTTTCCAGAACATACCAAGGAAGAACATAGCAAATACACCAGGGCTAATGAAACCTGTATACTTTTGAATGTAAGTGAATCCACCAACACCACCAATTCCTAAAATATCATTCCATGTAAATAATACCGCTAAAAGCATTGCAGCAAAAACGGCAATTCTACCAATGTTTACCTGTTGTTTTTCACCTGCTTCTTTTTGGATGTATTTTTTATGAATATCTAACGTATAAATAGTCGAGATACTGTTTACTTTTCCAGCTAATGAAGCTACAATTGCAGCAGTTAATGCTGCTACAGAAAGTCCTTTTAAACCAGTTGGCAAGAATGTCAATACAGCAGAATAAGCTCCGTCTTTTCCTCCAACTAATTGTGGTAAATGTCCGTTTTCATATAAAACGTAAGCAGCAATACCAGGCAACATTACGATTAATGGCATTAATAATTTTAACATACCAGCAAATAAAATACCTGTACGGGCAGTTTGCAAGTCGGCACCTAAAGCTCTTTGTGTAATGTATTGGTTACATCCCCAGTAGTTTAAGTTGATAATCCAGATACCGGCAAGGTATGACATTAAACCTGGGAAAGTCAAATATTTATCGATTTCAAGTTGAGATGAAGTAGCAGTTGGTTTTGGAATAATCATTTTGAAATGCTCAGGAGCTTCTGTCATTAATACTTTGAAGCCTTCAATTGCACTGCTACTTATTCCTAACTTTTCTCCAACAGTTACTAATGCAATATAAGAAGTTACTAAACCACCGATGATTAAAACGGCAACCTGAATAACGTCAGTATAAGCTACCACTTTCATTCCTCCTAAAGAGATAAATAAAGCGAATACAGCCAATCCAACCATGATAACGTGAAGATATTCTCCACCGGCAAGACCATTAATAGCAACAGCTCCTAAATAAAGGATAGAAGTTAAGTTTACAAATACATATAAAAACAACCAGAAAACTGCCATAATCAAAGCAGTAGATTCGTTATAACGTGTTTTTAAGAATTGAGGCATGGTGTAAATCTTATTTTTAAGATATACAGGAATAAACCAAACTGCTACAATAATAAGCGCAATAGCAGCAAGCCATTCGTATGCTGCAACGGCAATTCCTAAGAAGAAACCTTCACCGCTCATTCCGATAAATTGCTCAGCTGAAATATTTGAGGCAATTAACGAAGCTCCAATAGCCCACCACGTTAAATTTCCTTCAGCCAAAAAGTACGCTTTAGCATCTTGTTCGTCTTGTTTACGCTTGCGGTAAACTGTGTAACCGTAGACCGAGACTACGATGAAATAAATAATAAAAACCGCATAATCTGCGAAAGCAAGGTTCTGGTTCATTGTTAGTAGTATTTTAAAAATTAGTATAGGTGATTGATTGTTTAATAAATTATAAAATCAGCTTTTTAGTGGTTTTATCTGACTAAAAATAGGATATGTGTTTTATTTGTGTTATTTTTTTGTCAAAATAAGAACGAAAGCCAAAAGTATAATAAAAATCTATATTTACATCACGAACAAATGTATTTTTTACATTTATAAATGAATTATTATGTTAAATTTTAAACAGGCTCTTATTTTGCTTCGACTTTTTCGTTAACAGCTGCTTTACTTTTGTAATGCACATCTGGCAGTTGTCTTAAAATTTCTGCACTTTTTTCAGGTGTGATATCACGTTGCGACTCTCCTAACATTTCGTAACCAACCATGAATTTCTTAACTGTTGCAGATCGAAGCAAAGGCGGATAAAAATGCATGTGGAAATGCCATTCCGGATGTTCTAAACCATCTGTTGGTGCCTGATGAATTCCTGATGAATACGGAAAAGAAGTACTAAATAAATTATCGTATTTAATGGTTAACTGCTTTAAGATTTTGGCATAAGAACTTACTTCTCCTTCTGTAAAATCAGTAATTTTTGAGATGGCTCTTTTGCTTAAAATCATCGTTTCATAAGGCCAGATTGCCCAGAAAGGAACTAATGCCACAAAATCATCGTTTTCGATTACAATACGGCTTCCTGCTTTTAATTCGGCCTGAAGATAATCTTGAAGAAGCGTTCTTTTGTTTTTATCAAAATAGGCTTTTAGGTTGTGATGCGTTTTTTCAACCTGTGTTGGCAATGATGATTGCGCCCATATTTGTCCATGTGGATGCGGGTTGCTGCAACCCATAACGCTTCCTTTGTTTTCAAAAATTTGAACGTGATTAATGTATTTTATACTTCCTAAATCAGTATATTCTTTTTGCCAGGTTCTAATAATGTTCTCAATTCCGTCAAGATCCATTTCCGGTAACGTAAGATCATGTCTTGGCGAAAAGCAAACCACTCTTGAAATTCCCTGTTCTGGTTTTGCTTTAAAAAAGGTATGTTTAATGTCTTCTTCAAAAATAATTTCTTCCTGCTTCATGGCGGCAAAATCATTTTCAAAAACAAAACTGCTATCATATTTAGGATTATTCACACCGTTGGCACGAACATTCCCTGGACATAAATAACAAGTTGGATCGTATTTTGGTAAAGCTTCAGTGGCAATTGTTTCATTTTGTCCCTGCCAAGGGCGTTTTGCGCGATGCGGTGAAACTAATACCCATTCGTTAAGTAAGGGATTGAAGCGTCTGTGAGGGTCTTCGTTAATGTCAAAATTTTTCATTGTATTCTGGTTGAGGTATTAAAGTAATGTTGTTCCGTTTGAGATTTTTACATCATAGAATTTTAATTCAATTCCAAATGTATCTAAATAAAGTTTTGAAAATTTACGTTTTACCTCATTTTCATTTCCTTTTTTAACTAAATTTATGGTACAACCACCAAATCCTCCACCCATCACACGTGCTCCAATAACGGCATCGTCAGCTTTTGCGGTATCTACAAGCATATCTAACTCGGCACAACTTACCTCATATTCCTGAGATAAACCGTAATGCGTCTCAAAAAGTAATTGTCCTAAAAGTTCTATATTTCCATTGTCTAAAGCCTCACATGCCTTAATAACACGGTTAATTTCTTTAACCACAAAATGAACTCTCTTGAAAACAACCGGAGAAAATTGATCCTGAATACTTAAAAGTTGTGCTTCAGAACAATCTCTGAAACTTTTTACTTCCGGAAAATGATTCTTTATAATTGATAATCCTTCCTCACATTCTAATCTTCTTGTATTGTATTCAGAGGTAAAAAGAGAATGTTTTACATTACTATCAAATAAAATAACAGAGTAATCTTTGAAGTCGGCATCGTGATATTCAAATTCCAAAGTATTGCAATCCAATTTTATTACTTTGTTTTCAAGTCCATGAACGCTTGAAAACTGATCCATAATTCCGCAATTGATTCCTACCCAATGTTCTGCTTTTTGCCCCATTAAGGCGATATCCACTTTTTCAATTTTTAAATCGAAAAGCTCTTTGATGCCGAAAAGTGTTCCGCACTCCAAAGCTGCCGAAGAAGACAAACCAGAACCAACCGGAATATTACTGCTGAAAACACAATTGAAACCTTCAAATGAAAATCCGTTGTCCTGAAGTTGTTTTACAACGCCACGAATGTAGTTGGTCCAAACGACATCGCTTAGTTGAATTGTTTCATTTAAATCAAGTTCAAATTCTTCATTTAAATCGATGGCGATTATTTTAGATTTTTGAGTGTTGTTTTTCTCAAAAGCAAAGCAAATTACTTTATCAATTGCGGCCGGTAAAACGTAACCGTCGTTATAATCAATATGTTCTCCAATAATATTGATTCTTCCTGGAGAAAGCACAATTTTTTGAGGAACAGATCCGAACGATTTCTCAAAAAAGGCTGAGGTGTTTTGTATTAAAATGTCATTCATTATTTTGTAATTGTAATAGTGTTGTCTTTAATTCGAATGAAAAATCATAAGAATCAGATAAAATATAGTTTAAGCTAATTAATTGATGCGATCAAATTTATAAACTGTTGTTTGATGGTATTCTGAACCTTTTTTCAAAACTGAATTCGGGAAATGTGCCTGATTTGGTGCGTCCGGAAAATTTTGAGTTTCAAAACAAATTCCGCTGGTCGTATGATATTTTGTGTTTTCTTTTCCCTGAAGGATATCAAAACAATTTCCGCCTACATATATATGTACACTTGGCTGATCTGTATAGACTTCCATTTTCAAATTATTTTTCTCACTGAACAATTGAGCAGCAATCTTATCTTTTGAATCAATTACAAAAGAATTGTCAATAGAAGAAGGACAGTTTTTAGCTGTTCTGAAATCGAAATTATGATTAGAAAGATCCGTGAATTTCCCTGTTGGAATACCTTCAGCATCTGTTTCTAACATTTTATCAGCATCGATATACATTTGCTGATCTAAGACTGCAGTATCGTGTCCGTCAAGATTAAAATAACTGTGATGGGTTAAATTAATTACGGTATCTTTTGTGGTAGTCGCTTTGTATTCCAGCTTTAATTCATTTTTCTCTGTTAAAGTATAAGTCAGATAAACGTGTAATTCTCCGGGGAAATTTTCGTCTGAATCCTCGCTTAAAAGTCCAAAAGTTATAGATGGATTTTCTCCACCAGTAATATCATTTACATTCCACACTCTTCTTCCAAAACCTATATTCCCACCGTGTAAAGTATTTCCATTATTATTACCAACAAGCTGAAATGTTTCATCATTTAAAGTGAAAGTTCCTTTGCTGATTCTTCCTGCGTAACGGCCCACTGTGGTTCCGAAATAAGGCGCACTTGGTAAATTATAAGAAGATAAATAAGATTCTAAAGAATCAAAACCCAAAACAACATCTACCAGTTTTCCGTTTGATGTTGGAACTTTTAAAGAAGTAACCGTTGCACCATAATTAATAAGCTGCACTTTCATTCCGATTTTATTTGTCAATTCAAAAGAATGAATTTCTTCGTTATCAGGCATTAAACCAAATAATTTGCAATCAGACTGATCTTCAAAATGCGATATGTGTTTTATTTCCATATTATTTTTACCAAAAGTGAAATTCAAAAATAGAAACATTCTTTACGTTTACATACCAGTACCTACCAGTTTTTTGTATATTGCGCAAAAAATCTATTTTTCATGAACATAATTTCTATCCAAAATAATCTCGGTTTGCCAAAATATAAACAGATTATTCTTTCAATTGAAAAAGCGATAGAAGAAGGTAAATTGGTAAAAGGTGACCGACTTCCATCTGTTAATAAAGTTTGTCTGGCTTTTTCTTTGTCGCGCGATACTGTTTTGCTGGGATACGACGAATTGAAAAAAAGAGGAATTATTTACGCAATTCCAGGTAAAGGATATTACGTCAAAAGCACTGAAATTGCTATAAAACAGAAGATATTTTTGCTTTTTGATGAATTGAATATTTTCAAGGAAGACATCTATAATTCATTTTTAAAAAACATTGGAAAAAATGTTCAGGTCGATATTTTCTTTCATCATTTCAATTTTCAGGTATTTCAAAAACTGATAAATGACAGTAATGGAAATTATACGAAATACATTATCATGCCGACCAATTTAAACGATATAGTCAATTTGATAAAAACCCTACCAGTGAATGATGTTATTATTTTGGACCAGACCAATCCTGATTTAAAATCATATCCGGCGATTTATCAAAATCATGAAAAGGACATTTTTGAAGGATTAGTAAAAGGAAAAGCAAGGGTAGGCAAATACAAAAAATTGATTTTAATTTTCCCGGGATTTAGAGAACCGCTCGGAATGAAATTAGGGTTTGAAGCTTTTTGTTCCGAGTATCATTTTGAGTCTGAAATTATAACCGAATTTACCGACCGCGAAATTACTTTAGGAGATTTATATATTATTCCGAATGACCGTGATCTGGTTCGTGTAATTGAAAATGCAAGAAATCAGAATTTGAAATTAGGTACTGATTTTGGAATCATATCTTATAACGAAACACCTTTGAAAAAAGTGGTAGCCAACGGTATTAGTACTATTTCAACCCATTTTGAAATGATGGGTAAAATATTAGCCGAGATGGTTATTAAAGGAAACAATGTGCAAATCGAAAATAAGTCGGCACTTATTATGCGAAATTCTTTGTAGTTTTTCTTTTGTCTTTTTGACTAAACGCTAATCAAATCATAATTAAACTTATTTTTGGTTATTAAATGCATAATTTATTAGTAAAAAAAATAAGGATATAATTTTTTGTTTTCCTGATCATTTTTTATTTACATTTGCAAATGTAAATTTTACACTTATTATTTGTTTTGATTTTAATGGAATGGATTTTTTTCTTTTCGTAATACTGCGAAGCAAATTTTAAAACCGCTGTTAACCACAAACCACTTAGAATATTTAAAAATGAACAACAAAATTGATCAATTAGCCGCAAATAATATTCGTGCTTTAGCCATTTCGATGGTTGAAAAAGCGAATTCAGGCCATCCTGGGGGCGCCATGGGAGGTGCTGATTTCATGCATATTTTATATACTGAATATTTAAAATACGATCCGAGTGATATGCACTGGATTTTTAGAGATCGTTTTTTTATGGATGCTGGCCACCTTTCGGCACTAATGTATGCCCAATATTATTTGTTAGGAAATTTCGAAAAAACAGATCTTCAAAACTTCAGACAATGGGGTTCTGTAACTCCAGGACATCCTGAGGTTGATGTAAAAAGAGGAATTGAAAATACTTCCGGACCACTGGGTCAGGGACACGCGATGGGAGTTGGAGCGGCAATTGCAGCAAAATTTCTGTCGGCAAGATTTGAGAATTTATTCGATCATAAAATTTACGGATTCATAACAGACGGGGGTGTTCAGGAAGAAATTTCTCAAGGTGCCGGACGTATTGCCGGACATTTGGGACTGAATAATTTCATCATGTTTTACGACTCAAATGATGTGCAGCTTTCGTCTATGACCGATGAGGTAACGACAGAAAATACCGCTATGAAGTATGAATCATGGGGTTGGAAAGTGGTTACAATTGATGGGCATGATCACGCTCAGATTCGTAAAGCTTTGACTGATGCGCATAACGAAACAGAAAAACCGACCCTAATTATTGGAAGAACCATTATGGGGAAAGGTTGTGTAACTGCTGATGGAACAATGTACGAAGGACAATGCGAACTTCACGGAAAACCAATTGGAGGCACTAAAGCTGATTTTGAAAAAACATTATTGAACCTGGGAGCAAATCCTGAAGATTCATTTGCTATTTATAAAGAAGTTGAAGCGCACTACAAAACTATTTTAGATCAGAAAACGGCAGAATCTGCTGAAAGAAAAGCAAAATTTTCGACTTGGGAAGCTCAAAATCCTGAAGCGTCTCAAAAGATAAAACAGTTTTTTAATGGCGATTTGCCAGCTTTAGATTTCGGTTCAATTGCTCAAAAAGCAAATGCAGCAACAAGAGATGCCTCTGCGGCAGTTTTAGGATATCTGGCTGAAAATGTAGAAAACATGATTGTTTCTTCTGCCGATTTATCCAACAGTGATAAAACAGATGGTTTCCTAAAAAAATCATCCGTTTTGAAGAAAAATGATTTTAGCGGAGCCTTTTTACAGGCAGGAGTAGCTGAATTAACAATGGCTTCAATTGGGAACGGAATCGCACTTCACGGTGGTGTAATTCCGGTAGTGGCGACCTTTTTTGTTTTTTCTGATTATATGAAGCCGGCTATTCGTTTGGCAGCCATTCAGGAATTGCCGGTAAAATATGTATGGACACATGATTCCTTCCGCGTTGGTGAAGACGGACCAACACATCAGCCAATTGAGCAGGAAGCACAAATTCGATTGTTAGAAAAAATTAAAAACCATTCTGGCGATCAAAGTTTATTAGCGCTTCGTCCTGCTGATGCTATTGAAACATCTGTTGCCTGGCAAATGGCGCTGGAAAACAAGAAAACACCAACAGGTTTAATTCTTTCCAGACAAGAAATTACTTCTATTCCAGCAATTGGGAACTCAAGATTTGAAGATGCGTTAAATGCCAAAAAAGGAGGGTATTTAGTAAAATCAAGTGAAGATCCTGTGATTACTTTAGTTGCCAATGGATCTGAAGTAGCGACACTTATTGAAGCTGCAGAAGAGTTGGAACACATCATTAAAATAAAAATAAATGTTGCTTCTATAATTTCAGAAGGACTTTTCAGATCGCAGCCAAAAGCGTATCAGGAAAGTGTTATTCCGCATAATCAACTGGTTTTCGGCCTTACGGCAGGACTTCCGGTTAACCTGGAAAATTTAGTGGGAAGCAAAGGAAAAGTTTTCGGATTGGATCATTTTGGATACTCAGCTCCGGCTTCAGTTTTGGATCAGAAATTCGGATTTACAAGTAAAAATGCCTGCGAAGAGATTATCAAATATTTAGAGCAGAATAATTATAACATTTCAAAATAAAAGAAAAATGAAATTTTTTATAGATACAGCAAATTTAAAAGATATTAAAGAAGCCAATGATTTGGGAGTTTTAGATGGTGTTACCACAAACCCGTCATTAATGGCAAAAGAAGGAATTACAGGAGCGCAGAATATTCTGGATCATTACATAAAAATTTGTGAATTGGTTGATGGCGATGTTAGTGCCGAAGTGATTTCAACTGATTTTGAAGGAATGATTGCTGAAGGAGAAAAACTGGCAGCTTTGCATCCGCAGATTGTTGTGAAAATCCCGATGATAAAAGACGGTGTAAAAGCAATCAGATATTTTGCTAATAAAGGAATAAAAACCAATTGTACTTTGGTGTTTTCGTCAGGTCAGGCGTTGTTGGCTGCAAAAGCGGGAGCAACTTATGTTTCACCTTTTATTGGACGTCTGGATGATATTTCGACTGACGGAATGAATTTGATTGAAGAAATCAGATTGATATATAATAACTATGGTTACGAAACTCAAATATTGGCAGCATCAGTTCGACACGTAATGCATATTATCAATTGTGCCAAAACCGGAGCAGATGTTATTACGGGACCATTAAGTGCAATTGAAGGTTTATTAAAACATCCTTTAACGGATATTGGATTAGCCACCTTTTTAGCAGATTATCAAAAAGGAAATAGCTAAGATTTTTTTCACGCAGTCCCGAGAGCTATCGAGAGCAGATTTAACAGATGATCAAGATTGAAATAAAATCTGCTGAATCTGCAGGATCTGCGAGAGATTATCTTTTCAAAAAAGAAAATTTGTTTAGTTTTTAATAGTAGTTTTATTGAAGTAAAAACCCTGAAAGCTTTTAGTTTTCAGGGTTTTTTATTTTATAAGAAAAAAACAGTCACAGATTAAAGGAATAAAAGGATGAAGAAAATCTGTTTGATCTGCCTAAATCTTTCAAAATCTGCGTGAAACTTTTATCCTAAAGATTCAGCACAAAATCATTTAGTAATTTTTCTTCATATTTTTCTTTATTGAAAGTATACAAATACGAACCTTTTCGGGAGGATTGCATGTCTTTTTCTTCTAATTTATTCAGAATTTCTAATGAATTAATTTTACTGATAAAGTTACGTTTGTCTAATTCTTTGCTCAAAATTGCTTCATACAATTCTAATAATTGACGCATGGTAAATTTCTCCGGCAATAATTCAAACCCAATTGGTTTTATTGAAGTTCTGTAACGTAATCTTTTAATGGCATAATCTACCATTTCGTTGTGGTCAAAGATCAAGTTTGGAGCATCGGTTATGCTAAACCATTGCGCATGATAATTTTGAATAAGTTCGGTATTGTGATTTTCAATATTGATTAAGGCATAATAAGATACTGAAATAGTTCTTTCAACAGGGTCACGATCAATTTCACTATAGGCATGTAACTGCTCCATATAAATATCGTGTAACCCGGTATAGGTATGCAATATTCTTATGGCCGCGTTGTCGAGTACTTCATCACGTTTTAGAAACCCTCCAATTAAAGACCATTTTCCTCTTTCAGGCTCAAAATCTCTTTTAATCAAAAGAATTTTTAGCCCCTCATGGTCAAATCCAAAAATGATACAATCTACTGCTAATAGGACTTTATCTGCAGAGCTATAACTGTTTAGCATATTAAATTTTTTATGGTAAATATATGAACTTCTTAATATGTTTCATAATTTATTAATGTGTTTTTTACACTTATATAATTAACTACTCAAAAGTAACGTTAAAAAAAAGACTTTTTAGAAAAAAATAACACTCTTTTTTCTCTTTTAAGAATATTTTAAGACGAAACAGGGCAGTTACAGGATGGTTTTTTGAAAGAATGTTATCTAAATACTCAAAAATCTGTAATCAAAAACAAGATTTTATTTACAAAAACAGCTTTTTTTATTGTTTAAATTCTTCAAAATTACAACGTTTTCGTTTTTTTTAGAAGGTGTAAATTTTTGCTTAAAAAGTTGCTTTTTTGTAAAAAGTGTAAATTTTACACAATTAACTTTCGAAAAAAACACTTTTTTTGAAAGAAACACCAAATTTTAAATGTTCATTTGACACTTAATTTACGATATGTATTTTTTTTATCGCTTTTTTTTGGGATATTAATTTGTTTTTAAGCTTTTTTTTTATTTAAATTTACAAATGTAGAATTAACACTTATAATTACACAACTAACCAACCTTAAAAAAACCAATATGATAACAAACCAACGATTATTTTTTTATTGCAATTTTTTATTGCCAAAAAAAGAATGGCTATTAGCATTAATGATGCTATTATTTTCCGTTAATCAAATGTCGGCCCAAGGCAAAGAGATTAGCGGAGTTGTTACCTCGGCACAAGATAAATTACCATTGCCGGGTGTGAACATTATGATAAAAGGAACAAAAACAGTTGCTGTAACTGGATTTGATGGAGAGTATACTATTAAAGCATCAGCAAATGATGTATTAGTTTTTTCGTTTATCGGATTTCAAAATCAGGAAGTCGCAGTTGGAGGTCAATCAAAAGTAAATGTTACTTTAAGTGAAGATACCAATAAGTTAAATGAAGTAGTAGTAGTGGGTTACGGTACACAAAAGAAATCGGATCTTACAGGATCAGTTAGTGTTGTAGATGTCGATGACGCTAAAAAAACGATTTCTTATGATGTGGCAAAAATGCTTCAGGGTCAGGCTGCTGGAGTTACTGTACAATCATCTGGTGAACCGGGAGGATTTGTAAATATTAAAATCCGCGGAATATCTTCTTTCAAAAATAACAATCCTCTCTTTATTATAGATGGAATTCTTGTTGATGATCCTTATGATTTTGCTCCGGGAGATATTGAAACTATGCAAGTTTTGAAGGATGCTTCTGCCGCTGCAATTTATGGAGTTCGTGGTGCCAATGGAGTCGTAATTATAACAACCAAAAAAGGTAAGGAAGGGAAACTGAATATTGGTTTTAAATCACTATTTGGTGTACAAAATGTAGGTAAAAAATGGTCTTTAACAAATAGAGAACAATATCAACAAATTACAAGTGCTGCAGAAAAAAACCTGGGGCTAACAGTGGCTCCCGGAAATGATCCTACAAGCCCTGCATACATCAATGATGTTGATACTGATTGGCAAGATGCTGCTTTCAGAACGGGTACAATTGAGAATACTGCGCTGAACCTTAATGGAGGGACAGAAGGCATGGGTTATAGTATGAATGTTGATTACTTTAAAAATAAAGGTTATTTACAAACCCCTCAGGACTACGAGCGAATTTCAACAGATTTGAATTTGCAAGGTAAAAAAGGAATACTAAGTTATGGAACTAAAGTTGCTTACACGCAAGCAAACAAGGCATCTTTTAACGAATATAATGCGGGACAATCTCCTATTAGTGATTTGCTTGGAGCAATACCTACTATGTCTGTTTATGACAGTAATAGATTAGGAGGATATGGAGGAACAGATAATGCTACACAAAGAGCAATATCTATGAACGTTATAGGGTATAATAATTTAATAGATAACACAACAAAAAGAAATCATATACTAGGAAATCTATGGCTTCAGGTTGAAATACTTAAAGGACTGAAATATAAAATCGCCGGAAGTTTTGACAGATTAGATGTTCAAAACAGAAAATATATACCTCAAAGTGATTTAGGATGGTATTATGTCACTGAAGCTGCAGAAGCATCATTAGATGTATCAAATTCAAATTTAACTAAAACAATCTTAGACAATCTTCTTACTTATGATATTACGCTGGGAAATCACAAAGTAGATGCTTTGGCAGGATATATCCAACAAAACACAGATTTTTATAATCATTATTCAAGAGGTGTAGGCTATCCAACCGGAACAATTCCTGAAATTCAATATGCTCAGGCAACAAATGGTATTTCTGCGGGAGAATATAAAAGTAAGGAAACAGCTAAATCTTACATTGGCAGATTAAATTATAGCTACAATGATTTGTATTTTATAACTGGAAATTTCAGACAAGATAAATCTTCAAAATTTGCACCAGCAAACAATACTGGTAATTTTTATGGTGTTTCAGGAGCATGGAAATTGAGCAACGAAAAATTCATGCATTTGCCAACATGGTTTAACACGATAAAATTAAGAGGAGGTTATGGAGAATTAGGTAACAACACCATTGGTCTGTATGCATATGCATCAACTCTTAATAGTTTTTCGTCTTACAATTTTAATGGTAAATTGGCAAATGGTACAACTTCAATAAGAACGACGGATCCTGACATTAGTTGGGAAACAACAGCAACAACAAATGTTGCTATAGATCTGGCCTTCTTTGATAATAAATTACAATTTACGGGAGAATATTACATTAAAAAGTCAACTGATTTACTTCTTAATTTTCCTATTCCCTATTCAACAGGTTCTATTTCATATGTAGATAATGGATTTGCTAATCCGGACATCGAAACAAATGCAGCTTCTATAGAAAACAAGGGATTAGAATTTACTGCATCGTACAGAAATAGTGATCATGCATTTAAATATGGTATTTCAACTAATATTAGTTTCTTAAAAAACAAAGTGTTGAGTTTAGGTAAAACTAATTTACCTATTTACGGGGCGGCATCTAAAACAGAAGTAGGGCGTTCTGTCGGAGAAATATATGGTTATGAAACTGTTGGAATATTTCAAAACGCTGGTGAAATTGCATCTTCAGCTACACAGACAAATGCAGGTGTAGGAGATATCAAATTCAAGGATCAATTAACTGTAGATACTGATGGTGATGGCAAATTTGATCAGGCAGATGGTATTATTAATGACAAAGACAGAGTATACCAAGGTGTAACTATACCTAAATATAATTTCGGTTTCAATTTTGACGCACAATATAAAAATTGGGATATGTCATTCTTATTTCAGGGTGCTGGAGGAAATAAAGTATTTAACGGAATGTATCGCAATTTGATGGCAGGTGACTATGGTAATCATAGCACTGATGAATTAAATTACTGGACGCCAACCAATACGAATACAAATGTTCCAAGACCAATTATTGGTGATCCAAATGGAAACAGAAGAGATTCTAATCGCTTCGTAGAAGATGGAGACTATATCAGAATGCAAAATTTTGAAGTTGGGTATTCAGTGCCACTAAGCAAAACTAGCCCAATACAAAAAATTAGACTTTATGCAAACGGACAAAACCTATTTACAATAACAAACTACAGAGGATATGATCCGGACTTTAATAGTAATGACGGTTTGTTATCAAGAGGTTATGATGGTGGGTCTTTCCCAAATCCAAGAACGATCTCAATGGGAGTTCAGGCTAATTTTTAATAAATACAATAAAATTTAACATATCTACATATGAAAAATAAAAATATAAAATATTTAATTTTATTTCTTTCCATAGCTTTTACAACGATAAGTTGTGTAAAAGATGAAGATTTAGAACAAGTTAATCCAAACGAAGGCTCATCAGAGTCATTTTGGAAAACGGATGCTGATGCATTAAAAGGTTTAAATGCTGCATACAGCAGTTTGTTAAATGAGGGAACCTACATGAGAAGCTCCCCATTATTATTAGACCTGAAAGCAGATGATACACGCAGTAATAGCCCTTGGGGATCTATGAAAAATGTAGGGTACTTTAATTCAAATGTTTCAGATCCTGCAATTTATGGCTGGGCATTTAGAGAATACTATCAAGGAATTAATAGAGCAAATCAGGTTTTAGTAAATGTACCTGATATTGCTTTTGCTGACGGAGCACTTAAAAACAGAATTTTAGGACAGGCTTATTTCTTAAGAGGATTATACTTGTTTCATTTAGTAAATATGTTTAAGAATGTACCAGTTCCTTTAGATTTGTCTGTTTATCATGCACAAAAAACTCAGGCAGAAGGGTGGGCACAGGTTGTTTCCGACTTTAAGCAAGCCGCAGATTTATTGCCTGTAAGTTATAATGGCATTTCAGGTATAGACACTACTGAAGAAGTTGGAAAAGGACTAGGACGTGCAACTAAAGGAGCTGCTTTAGGTTATTTAGGAAAAGCTTATTTGTTTACAAAGGATTTCACAAATGCAAGGGATACTTTCAAAAAAGTTATTGATTTAGGGGTTTATTCGTTAGTACCTAATTATGCAGATAATTTTACCGACACAAATGAAAATAATGCTGAATCACTTTTTGAAGTACAATTTACTAGAGAAGCCGGAGGTGTTGGTTTAAGTTGGGGTGGTATTCCTGTTGCAGATTGGGGAAAAACTTCAGCAAGAGCTATTACTTATGGACCAAGAGCATTTGGTTTTACAGATGTGCAGCCAACATTTGTATTATTTAATGAATTTCAAGATGAAAAAACAAAAACAGGTGCTATTGATCCTCGTTTAGATGCTACTATTTTTTATAGAAAGCCAGGAGGAGCCACTCCACTTTATCAAACTACATTTGAAATAGCTTATAAAGATTCTCCAGCAGATTTAAATGATATTTATTGTAGAAAATATGAAAACGGAAATGGTGCAATTGCAAATGAAATGGACTGGCGTTCCGGAATCAATGAGCGTTTGTTGAGATACGCTGATGTCCTTTTAATGTATGCTGAATGTTTAAACGAAACAGGTAATACTCCAGGAGCTTACACCTATATTCAAATGGTAAGAGACAGAGCTAATTTACCAAATTTAGCGACTGTAAAACCCGGGTTGTCACAAGAGGGAATGAGAGAACAAATTGGGCATGAGAGATTCTTGGAGTTTGCTCTTGAAGGCCATAGATTTGATGATATTCGTCGTTGGGGATGGCTGGATGATCCTGCAAAATTAGCTTGGTTAAAATCAAGAGATGCTGAATTTGAATCTTTTGCAAAAGGAAGAGAGTTTTTTCCAATTCCGCAATTAGAAATCGACACGAACGAATTTCCGGTAACTCAAAATGATAGTTATTAAAAACAGTTTTCAGTCTCAGTTCACAGTGTGACTGAAAACTGAGACTAAGATTTATTGAATTAGTTAGAATACCTAATATCATATGGCAGGAAAAAAATCTGTCATATGATATTATCTTAAAAAAGAATACGATTATAGAGTAATGAATTTTTTACCGTAACTAAAATTTTATCACGAATGAAAACAATTACAAGTTTGGTTTTGTTAGCAGTATTATTAGTAGGTTGCCAGAATGAAGATACTATAATCCCTTCGAATGATGAGGCAGTCTCAGTTGAGACAACTCAAAATTCTCAGGTAAAAAATGTAACAGCTAAAACGGTCAGCGGTAATGTTCCGTCACACGACCCTAGCACAATTATAAAAAGTGGTGTTAATTATTATGTGTTCACAACAGGTGATAATATACCCATGACCTATTCAACAAATTTAACAAGCTGGACTTGGGGAACATCAGTGTTCACTTCGACTCCAAGCTGGATTACAAGTTATGTTCCGGGTTTTACCAAAACATTTTGGGCGCCAGATTTAGCATGGTTTAACAATCGATGGAATATGTATTATTCCTGCTCGACTTTTGGATCTGCGACTTCAGCAATCGGATTGGTAACGGCTCCTTCTATTTCGCAAAGTGCCGGAACAAATTGGACAGACAGAGGTCTTGTTGTGGCTTCTTCATCTGCCTCAGATGTAAATGCAATTGACCCTTCTATTTTAGTAGACGGAAGTAATGTTTATATGGCGTATGGTTCCTGGCATGCTGGTATTGGTGTAGTTCAGATTAACGTTTCAACAGGTAAACCAACCGGAACAAGAACTATTGTTGCCGGAGGAAGCAGTGCTTCATGGGAAGCGCCTTGTTTAATCAAAGAAGGAAGTTATTACTATATGTTCGTAAACAGGGGCAACTGCTGCAATGGCGTAAACAGTACCTATTATATTGTAGTGGGTCGTTCAACAAGTCCGTTTGGACCTTTTACGGATAAGAATGGAGTCAATTTAAAAAGTGGAGGCGGAACAACAGTTTTGGCAACACAAGGAAATTATATCGGACCAGGGCATTTGTCCAGAATTACCGGAACACAAAAAGGAGCAGTTCATTATTATGATGGAGCTGACAATGGAAATCCAAAACTAGAAATTGTATATTTTACATGGTCATCAGGATGGCCTACACTTTCTTATTAATTTTAATATAGAGAGGAAGGTTCCATAAAGCCTTCCTCTTTATAATCTTATAAACAACAAATTATGAAAAAAGCACTTTTAATCACATTTCTTATTACCCTTTGTAATCAGGCAAGTTTCGCTCAAAACGAAACGACAGTAGTCACCATAAAAAATAATGCAGATGCGCCAACAATCGACAAAAACATTTACGGACATTTTGCGGAACATTTAGGGCGCTGTATTTATGGAGGTTTTTTTGTGGGAGATACTTCAAAAATACCAAATACAAAAGGAGTTAGAAATGATATAGTCGCTGCTTTAAAAGATTTAAAAATTCCAAATTTAAGATGGCCTGGCGGATGTTTTGCCGATACGTATCACTGGAAAGACGGAATTGGCCCTCAGGAACAAAGACCAACTATTGTAAACAAATGGTGGGGTGGTGTAACTGAAGATAACAGTTTCGGAACCCATGATTTCCTGAATATGTGCGAGCTGCTTGGAGCAGAACCGTACTTGTCAGGAAATGTTGGAAGCGGAACGGTTCAGGAATTATCTGACTGGGTACAATATACCAATTTCAGCGGTAAAAGTCCGATGAGTGATTTACGTAAAAAAAACGGAAGAACAGAACCATGGAAAGTTAAATTCTGGGGAATTGGAAATGAAGCCTGGGGATGCGGAGGAAATATGACAGCGGAATATTACGCTGGAGAATATAGAAAATTCGCCACTTTCATGTCAGATTGGGAAAATACCGGAGGAATTACCCGTATCGCATCTGGATCAAATAGTGCCGATTATAATTGGACAGAAGTTTTAATGAAAAACATTCCCCTAAATATGTTAGGCGGAGTTGGAGTGCATCACTACGCCGTAATCGACTGGGGCAAAAAAGGAGATGACAGAAATTTTACTGAAGAAGGTTATTTCAAAACCATGCAGTCTGCTTTGAAAATGGAAGAATTGGTTACCAAACATTCGGCTATTATGGATAAATACGATCCAGAGAAAAAAGTTGCTATGATTGTTGACGAATGGGGAGGCTGGTACGAAGTAGAACAAGGAACAAATCCTGGATTTTTATACCAACAAAACACGATGAGAGATGCTGTTTTGGCCGGAGCAACGTTGAATATTTTCAATAATCACGCAGACAGAGTTCGTATGGCAAATTTAGCACAATGTGTTAACGTGTTGCAAGCCGTAATCTTAACTGATAAAGCAAAAATGATTACTACGCCAACATATAGTGTAATGAAAATGTACAGCGTTCATCAGGATGCTAAATTATTACCATTAAGTTTCCAATCGCCATTGTACACTTTTAAAGGAGAAACACTTCCTGCGGTATCAGCTTCAGCTTCAAAAGATAAAAACGGAGCAGTTCATATTTCATTGGTAAATGTTGACGCTAAAAACAAAAACAAAATAGAAATTGATGTTAAAGATCTTGGAGTAAAAAACTTTACAGGAACGATTGTAACATCAGCAAAATTACAAGATTACAATTCATTTGATACACCAAACAAAATTGTACCAACAGTTTTTAAAGGTTTCGAAAACAAAAAAGGAAAACTTGAAATTACTATTCCTCCTTTCTCAGTTGTTGTTTTAGAAGGAAAATAAAATATAGAAAAAATGAAAAAATCCAATTCCATTTTAAAAATTGCCTACATCGGTCTGTTGTCAATTGCATTTGTCAGCTGTTCCAGTGATCCAGACACACCTGTAACCCCAGATCCGGGTCCGGTGGTTGATCCCCCGGTAGTTACACCTGCTTTTCCAGGGCCAACTTATGCCGATAATTATACTTCAATTTCAAGTTGGGGCAGCAGAAAGCAATGGAATTTGGCTAACGTGCACGATCCATCTGTAGAAAAATCGGGTGAATATTATTATATGTACCAAACCGATGCTTCTTATGGAAATGCACACGAAGGTAATGGACATTTTTTCTACAGAAGATCAAAAGATTTAATCAATTGGGAATTCATGGGATCTTCAATGACGCAGGCTCCGGCTTGGGTAAAAGATTCTTTGAACAATAAAAGAGCGAGAATGTCTCCGGCTTTGCCTCCAATCGAAAATCCAAATTATGGATATTGGGCACCATGTGTTCGTAAAGTGGGGAACAAATTCAGAATGTATTACAGTATCGTTGTAACGAATCCAATTGTAGGAACAGATACCAATACTTCCTGGTCAGAACGTGCTTTTATTGGCTTAGCCGAAACAGATGATTTGGCTTCAAATAATTGGGTTGATAAAGGAATGGTTGTTTGTTCTGAGCCTGACGGGGTAAAAAGTTATGTTAGAAATGGAGGAAATGACTGGGATGCTTATTTTAAATTTAACGCTATAGATCCAAGTTTTATTGAAACCCCGGAAGGTGATCAATATTTAATTTACGGTTCCTGGCATTCCGGAATTGCAGCTTTAAAACTGAATCCGACAACAGGAAAACCAGATAAATTAAAAACAATTGAGGATTACGGAGTAAGAATTGCTGGTCGTGGAAATGTCAATTCAAACCGTTGGCAGGCACTTGAAGGACCAGAAATCATGTATAATCCAGAAACTCAATATTACTATTTATTCCTGGCTTATGACGAATTATCAGTGGCGTATAACACTCGTGTTGCAAGATCCAAAAGCATTTTAGGCCCATACCTTACCAGTACCGGAATGAGTATTACAACCGGAGCAGAATGTTTTCCAATGCTAACGCATCCCTATCAATTTAAAAATCATACAGGCTGGGTTGGTTTTGCACATTGTGCTGTTTTTCAAAATCCGGATACAAAAAAATGGTTTTACGCGTCGCAAGCCCGTTTACCGGAAGGAGTTCCAGGAATTGCAGCTTCAAATGCGATTATGATGGGTCATGTTCGTGGTATCGAATGGACAGAAGATGGCTGGCCAGTTGTTGAAGCAGAACGCTATGCCGGAGTACCAACAACGACTATTTCAGAAGCAAATTTCATTGGAACCTGGGAACAGATCACGATGAATTACCAATACAAAACGATTCAAAAAGCAGGAACAATTTATTTAACTGCTGACAAAAAAGTAAGTGGAGATGCAACTGGAACCTGGTCGTATAACAGCGCCAAAAAAATCTTAACCGTAAATGGGGTAAAATGCAACGTTACGGATGCCTGGGATTGGGAATCAGCAACGCGAAAAGTAACCTTGAGTTATTCTGGTTTGACCGCTGGAGGATTACCTGTTTGGGGCAAGAAAGTGAATTAGAAAATTCCAATTTTTAAATTCCAAAAATTAAAAAGCACATAGAGAATAAAGGATTAAAAATATAAATCTGCTCAAATCTGCAGAATCTGCGTGAAAAAATATTTAACGCATTTTAAAAGAATCATAATGAAAAACCTAATTACAAGCCTTTCAATTTTAGTTTTGATTGCATCCTGCAAGACAGCTGTCGCGCAATCTACTCAAATTGATCCGGCAAAATTCAATAATCCAATTATAAAAGATCAATATACAGGAGATCCTGCGGCATTGGTTTACAAGGATAAAGTGTATTTATACGCCGGTCATGACGAAGCACCAAAAGATTTTCATTTTTATAAAATGAACGAATGGGTCGTTTACTCTTCGTCAGATATGAAAAAATGGGAATCACATCCGGTGCCATTAAAAGTTACTGATTTTGCTTGGGCAAAAGGTGATGCATGGGCTTCGCAAGTAATCGAAAAAAACGGAAAATTTTATTGGTATGTAACGGTTCATCACGGATCTATAGATGGAAAATCAATTGGAATTGCAGTTTCTGACAGCCCAACCGGACCATTTAAAGATGCTTTAGGAAAAGCCTTGATCACAAACGATATGACCAAATTCAGCGATATAAGCTGGGACGATATCGATCCGACAGTTTATATCGACACAGATGGACAAGCCTATTTGTTTTGGGGAAATACAGCCTGCCATTATGCTAAATTAAAAGACAATATGATCGAATTAGATGGACCGATTCATCATATAAAAGAATTGCCTCATTTTACAGAAGCACCCTGGATTCACAAACATAAAAACTGGTATTATTTATCCTATGCTTATGAATTTCCGGAGAAAATCGCTTATGCCATGAGTAAGTCAATTACGGGTCCATGGGAATTCAAAGGAATTTTGAATGAAATTGCCGGAAACAGTAACACGAATCATCAGTCAATAATTGAATTTAAAGGGCAATCGTATTTTATTTATCACAACGGTGCAACCCAACCAGACGGAGGAAGTTTCAGAAGATCAGTCTGTGTCGATAAATTATATTATAACAAAGACGGAACGATGAAACGAGTGGTCATGACATCTGAGGGAATTCAGTAGGAACAAATTTTCACCATATAAGTTATATAAGTTCATGTAAAACTGGACTTAGAAAAACTTATAACTTATATGAACTTAAAACGTTCCTAAAAGAGCCAAACTTAAATTTACTTACATCACTTATATGGTGAAAAAAACACAATCCATGCATAAAAACATAATCTATACTTTTTATATTATTATGATGCTGACCGCTTCCGCTTCGTTTGCGCAGGAAATTGTCGTGCACGATCCGGTTGTCATCAAACAAAAAGACACTTATTATCTGTATTGTACAGGTAACGGAATTAGTGTTTTTAGTTCCAAAGATTTAAAAAAATGGGATAAGCAGCCGCAGGTTTTTGCCGATAAGCCAGTTTGGGCAGATGGTGTTGCTGCCGATTTCAAAAACCATATTTGGGCGCCGGATATTTCGTTTCACAACAATATGTATTATCTGTATTATTCCGTTTCGGCTTTCGCCAAAAATACATCGGCAATTGGTGTAGCGACCAATACAACATTAGATCCAAAAGATAAAAAATACAAATGGGTCGATCAGGGAATTGTTATTCAGTCACAACCCAACCGTGATATGTGGAATGCCATAGATCCAAATTTAATTTTTGATGAAAACAATACGCCATGGTTATCCTTTGGTTCTTTTTGGGAAGGATTAAAATTGGTAAAACTAAATCCGGATTTAAAATCGATTGCACAACCTCAGGAATGGCATACGATTTCGAAACGCAAAAGAACTTTTGAATTAGCAGATTCTGATCCGGGAGATGGTGCATTGGAAGCTCCGTTTATTTTCAAGAAAAACGGTTATTACTACCAATTTCTTTCTTGGGATTTATGCTGTCGCGGAGAAAAAAGCACTTATAAGGTTGTCGTTGGAAGATCAAAAAACGTAACCGGACCTTATGTCGATAAAGACGGAAAACCATTAAATGAAGGTGGTGGAAGTTTAGTCGTTCAGGGCGACGAGAATTACTTTGGCGTAGGCCACAACAGCGCTTACACGTTTGATGGCAAAGATTATATTTTTTACCATGCTTACGAAAAGAAAACCAACGGAACACCAAGATTAGTGGTTAAAGAAATGCAGTGGGACGCCAATTTATGGCCCGTTTTAAAATAGAATACCAATACAATGAAAAAATATAATTTTCCGATACTAACGATTTTCATTTCACTTCTGATTTTGATTTCCTGTAAAGAAACCAAAAACGAGGTGGTGCAGCCTGGCGATAAAACTTCAGTTTTAAAAGCGGGTTATCAAATAGAACCGGTGAACATTCAAAATGTAAAATTATCCGATTCTTTTTGGCTGCCAATTATCAAAAGAGTACAGGAAATTACGATTGCTTATGCCATTCAAAAATGCAATGAAGAAGGCCGTTTTGAAAACTTTTTAATCGCAGGAAAACAAAAAACAGGAACAGTAAGAGGAGAAATGCCTTTTGACGATACCGATGTTTATAAAATTATTGAAGGCGCATCGAATACTTTAATCAGTGCTCCAAATCCAAAATTAGAACGTGTTCTGGATTCGTTGATTGCCATTGTAAAAATTGGTCAGGAAAAAGACGGTTATTTAACAACATGGAGAACTATAAATCCGGCAAAACCGCCATGTACCTGGGTTCCCGTTATTGAAGGGAAACGTTGGGAATCGTTACAAATCAGTCACGAATGCTACAATTCCGGACATTTAATAGAAGCTGCTGTCGTACATTATGAAGCTACAGGAAAAAGAAATTTCCTTGACATCGCCATCAAAAATGCCGATTTATTAGTGAAAACTTTTGGAGATGGCCCTGGTCAGGTAAAAGGTGTTCCGGGACATCAGATAGTAGAAACGGGTTTGATTAAATTGTATCAAATTATTAGAAAAGAAGATTATTTAAAACTGGCGAAGTACTTTTTAGACAATCGCGGAAACCCAAACAATCATAAATTATACGGAGAATATGCACAGGATCATATTCCGGTGGTACAGCAAAATGAAGTGGTAGGCCATGCCGTAAGAGCCGTTTACATGTACGCAGGAATGACCGATGTTGCTGCGATGACCAAAGACAAAGGTTATACCGATGCCATAAATAATTTATGGAATAATATGGTCAACAAGAAAATGTACATCACAGGCGGAATCGGATCAAGACATGACGGCGAAGCTTTTGGAGCGAATTACGAATTGCCAAATCTGACGGCTTACAATGAAACTTGTGCCGCAATTGGAGATGTGTATTGGAATCACAGATTGCATAATTTATCTGGAAATTCGAAATATTTTGATGTAATCGAAAGAACAATGTACAATGGATTAATCTCCGGAATTTCATTAGACGGAAAACAATTTTTCTATCCAAATGCCTTAGAAGCTGATGGTGTTTTTAAATCAAACAGAGGCTCTTGTACACGTCAGGCCTGGTTTGACTGTTCTTGCTGTCCAACGAATTTAATTCGTTTTATACCTTCAATTCCAGGATTGATTTACTCTAAATCGAATGATGTTTTGTATGTGAATTTATACGCATCAAACAATGCCTCTTTCAAAGTTGGAAAAACAGATTTACAGATTTCGCAACAAACCGGATATCCCTGGAACGGAAAAGTAGCAATCTCAGTTAATCCGAAAAAAGACAGTCAGTTCACGATTAAACTTCGTGTTCCGGGTTGGGCAAGAAATGAAGTTTTGCCAGGCGATTTATATTCTTATAAAAAAGCATCCACTCAAAAAGCTACTATTAATGTAAACGGCGAAACCTTGGCGATTCAGGCACAAGATGGTTATTTCGTTGTGACGAGAAATTGGAAAAAAGGAGATAAAATCAATCTTAATTTCCCAATGGAAGTTCAGGAAGTAGAAACCAATTCAAAAGTAGAAACGAACAAAAATAAAGTCTCTTTAGAATACGGTCCAATCGTTTACGCAGTCGAAGAAATTGACAACAAAACCAATTTCGATAAAATAAACGTGAGTTCTTCAGATACTTTCCAAGTAAAAAAAGAAGCCAATTTGTTGCAAGGCGTAAACGTAATCGAGAATTCAAAATTCAAAGCAATTCCATATTACAGCTGGTCAAATCGAGGCGTTGGAAAAATGAAAGTTTGGTTGGATTATAAGTAGAGAATAGAATATAGAGAATAGAATATAGAGAATAGAACATAGAAAATAGAGGCAAGAAGAAAGAATCAAGATTTAGCTGCAGATTTTAAGATTAGAGAATTAAATCTCCTCAATCTGCGGAATCTGCGAGAAAAAAATTAAACACATAGAATCATAGAATTTAAAATGAATAAAAAGAGTTTTAAACAAATCTAGATTTGAACACATAGCTATGTGTCTTCAAGCAAATGAAATGCCTTTTCTTAAGCTATCAAATTCTATGTCTCTATGTGTTTAAAAAAATAAAGTTAAAGTTTATAAAAATAAAAATCCGTTTTTATCCGCGTTTTCACTTTAATGAATCAGTGTAATCCGCGGGCCATAAAACACATTAATTATAAAAAAATGAAGTCCAATTTAATTACCAAAATTACCCTTTGCGGTTTATTGCTTAACGGCTTTTATGCTTCGGCACAAAAAAATAATCTTCAGGTTGATGCTGCCAAAACAGTAACCAAAATTGAACCGACGATGTACGGAGTATTTTTTGAAGATATCAATTTTGCTGCTGATGGAGGTCTGTATGCCGAAATGATTAAAAACAGATCGTTTGAATTTGAAATGCCAATGATGGGCTGGAACGAACCAAACAGCGACCGACATAAATTAAACGAGCAATCCGGAATCGCAAAAATTATTCAGTATTCTCAAAAAGGAACCAATCATAATTATTGCAGAGTTACAATCAACGATGCAAATGGTTATGAGTTGATCAATGAAGGTTTCAGGGGGATGGGAATTAAAAAAGACCTGAAGTATAATTTGTCGCTAAGAGCTTCAAAAATATCCGGAGATATTTCGAAGATTAAAATTCAGTTCATTGATAAAAATAAAAAGGTTTTAGGCGAAACTTTGATTGCACCGACAGCTAAAGACTGGACAAATTATACAGCACAATTAACGGCAACAGCAACAGAAGCAAAAGGACAAATTAAAATCACTTTTGAAGGAAAAGGGGTAATCGATTTGGATGTGATTTCGCTGTTTCCGGAAGACACCTGGAAAGGAAGAAAAAATGGAATGCGTGCTGATTTAGTACAATTATTATATGATTTGAAACCGGGATTTTTACGTTTTCCTGGTGGATGTATTGTGGAAGGAAAAACATTGGCATTACGTTACCAATGGAAAAAATCGATTGGAAATGTTGAGGACAGAGAAACGATGATCAACCGTTGGAATACAGAATTTGCACATAAACTAGCACCCGATTATTTCCAGAGTTTTGGTTTAGGATTCTATGAATATTTTCAACTTTCTGAGGATATTGGAGCTTCTCCATTGCCGATTTTAAGCTGTGGAATGGCGTGTCAATTCAACACTGGAGAATTGGTTCCAATGGATCAAATTGATCCTTATGTACAAGACGCTTTAGATTTAATTGAATTTGCAAATGGCGATCAAACTACTGCTTGGGGGAAAGTGAGAGCTGATATGGGACATCCAAAACCATTCAATTTAAAATTCATTGGAGTTGGAAACGAGCAATGGGGACCAGATTATATCGAGCGTTTCAAAGTGTTTCAAAAAGCCATTAAAGCAAAATATCCAAACATTACGATTGTATCCGGAACAGGACCTTTTCCTGACGGAGATTATTTTGATTACGGCATGAAAGAACTTAAAAAACTGAATGCAGAAATTGTTGACGAACATTATTATAAAGATCCGGCATGGTTCCGTAAAAACGTAACGCGTTACGATAATTACGACCGCAAAGGACCGAAAATTTTTGCTGGAGAATATGCAGCGCAAAGTGTGGCAATCGCAAGTCCGGATAACAAAAACAACTGGGAATGTGCGTTTTCTGAAGCAGCTTTCATGACAGGAATGGAGCGTAATGCTGAGGTTGTTCACCTGACTTCTTATGCACCTTTATTGGCACACGTAGAAGGCTGGCAATGGACACCGGATATGATTTGGTTCAACAATTTACAGTCATATGGAACTCCAAATTACTATGTTCAGAAATTGTTTTCTAACAATAAAGGAACAGATTTAATCAATATTACAAAAGACGGAAAAGCTGTTACAGGTCAAAACGATTTGTTTGCATCTGCAGTAAAAGATGTGAATTCGAAAGAAGTAATTCTGAAAATTGTGAACACTGCTGCAACAGCTCAAAATGTTTCAATTGATGTAAAAGGAGTAAAATTAGATACAAAAGGAACAGCAATAATTTTAAAAGGAGACGGAATAAATGATGAGAATTCTTTTGATGCTCCAACTAAAATTAGCCCGAAAGAAAGCGAATTTAAAGTAAGCGGAAGCAAAGTTCAATATGATTTTCCAGCGTACTCGGTTACGGTTTTGAAAATTAAGATGAAATAATCGCAACAGAATAAATGTAAAAGCTACGTTTATTTTTTGTTTTGACCTTAAATCCTTGTTTTGATGCATTATTTGTAAAAATTCAAGTGCCTGTTTTTATTAAGTGTTTATTGTACACTTATAGATGAATTATAATTATATTTGTCATTATTAAAAATGAATTTCGAATGAAAAATTACGTTATAGGATTGGACTACGGAACAGATTCTGTTCGAGCGGTGCTAATAGATACTGAAAATGGGCAGGAATTAGCATCAAATGTTTCTCATTACAAAAGATGGAAAAACAAACAATATTGTGATGCCTCGATAAATCAGTTTCGTCAGCATCCTTTAGATCATATAGAAGGTTTAGAAATTACGATTCAAACCGTTATAAAAGAAAGTAAAGTAGATCCTTCGCAAGTGCGTGGAATTTGTATTGATACAACCGGATCTTCTCCGGTGCCGGTTACAAAAGATGGAACTCCTCTTGCTTTGACAAAAGGTTTTGAGGAAAATCCAAATGCGATGATGGTGTTGTGGAAAGATCATACTTCAATAAACGAAGCAAACGAGATTAACGAGTTGGCAGTAAGCTGGGGCGGAGAAAACGTAACAAAATATGTAGGTGGGATTTATTCATCAGAATGGTTTTGGGCAAAAATTTTGCACATTGCCAGACAAGATGAAGCCGTTCGAAATGCAGCGCATACCTGGATGGAGCACTGCGATTTAATGACGTATTTATTAATCGAAGATAAAGATTTAAAAACTTTCAAAAGAAGCCGTTGCGCTGCGGGTCACAAAGCGATGTGGCATGCAGACTGGAACGGACTTCCACCAGTTGAATTCTTAGAAAAACTACATCCGTATTTAGCACAACTTCGCGGAAATTTATACGATGAAACGTATACCTCTGACTTAGTTGCCGGAAATTTAAGCAAAGAATGGGCAGACCGTTTAGGACTTTCAACAGATACAGTTATTGCTGTTGGAACATTCGACGCACACTCTGGAGCTGTTGGAGCTAAGATTGGTGAAAACACTTTAGTTCGCGTTATGGGAACTTCAACTTGTGATATTCTGGTTGGTTCTTATGATGAAGTAGGTACAAAAACGGTTCGCGGAATCTGCGGGCAAGTGGATGGATCTGTGATTCCGGGATTTATTGGTCTTGAAGCAGGACAATCTGCTTTTGGAGATTTATTGGCCTGGTACAAAGAATTGTTAATGTGGCCGACAGATCATTTATTGACTTCTTCAGCTGTTTTAAATGATACTCAAAAAGAACAATTAAGAGAAGAATTCAGCGATAAATTAATTGTGGAATTAACTAAAGAAGCAGAGAAAATACCCGTTTCTGAAAGTCTTCCAATTGCATTGGACTGGATCAACGGAAGAAGAACGCCCGATGCCAATCAGGAATTAAAAAGCGCGATATCCAATTTATCTTTAGGAACAAAAGCACCACATATTTTCAAAGCTTTAGTAAACGCTATTTGTTTTGGAGCGAAAAAAATCGTGGATCGTTTTGAAGAAGAGGGAGTAAAAATTGATAGCGTAATCGGAATTGGAGGCGTTGCCAGAAAATCACCTTTTATCATGCAGACTTTGGCTAACGTTTTAAATAAGCCAATTAAAATTGCAGCATCAGATCAGACTCCTGCTTTAGGAGCAGCGATTTATGCAGCAGTTGCAGCCGGAATTTATCCAAATGTAATTGAAGCAAGCCAAAAAATAGGAAGTGATTTTGATGGAGAATATTTCCCTCAATTAGACAAAGTAGCAGCGTATAACAAATTGTTAATCGCTTACGATCAATTAAGTGCTTTTGAAGATCCAACTATAAAAACAGCAAAACATGAGTTCTCTTTATAAAGATTTAAAGCAAGAATGCTACGAAGCCAACATGCAGTTAAATGCATTGAATTTGGTAGTATATACTTTTGGGAATGTAAGTGCAGTTGATAGAAAAAACGGTGTTTTTGCCATCAAGCCAAGCGGCGTTCCTTATGAAGATTTAAAACCAGAAGATATTGTTATCGTTGATTTTGATAACAATGTTATTGAAGGAACCATGCGTCCGTCATCGGATACAAAGACTCACGCATACTTATATAAAAACTGGCCAAATATTGGTGGTGTGGCACATACGCACGCGACTTATTCGGTTGCCTGGGCACAGTCGCAACAGGATATTCCGATTTTCGGAACAACACACGCAGACCATTTAACAGCTGATATTCCGTGTGCGCCACCGATGGCAGATTCGCTGATAGAAGGTAACTACGAACACAATACCGGAATTCAGATTTTGGATTGCTTCAAAGAAAAAAATCTTTCTTACGAAGAAGTAGAAATGATTTTGATAGGAAACCACGGTCCATTCGCCTGGGGAAAAAATGCCGCAAAAGCGGTTTACAACAGTAAAGTTTTAGAAGTCGTAGCCGAAATGGCGTATCTGACTTTACAAATAAACCCGAATGCACCAAGATTAAAAGATTCCCTAATAAAGAAACATTACAACCGCAAGCACGGAAAAGATTCGTATTACGGACAGTAGAAGGTTTGTTTCAGGTTTCAGGTTTTTTTTGTTTCAAGTTGTTGGAACGTGAAACCTGAAACTTCAAACAAAGAAAAATAAAACAAAAATAACAACTCAAGATTTTCAGATTCCAACAACCTGACTCGAGAGCTATGCTCGAACAGGCGAAGCAAACCTGAAACGAAAAATAACAAAACAATAGATAACAAAGATTTTCCACGATTCAAAACTTGAAACTTGAAACAAAGAAAACTTGAAACAAAATAAAAGACATGATTGATATATCTCAAAAAGAAGTATGGTTTGTAGTAGGAAGCCAGGAATTATACGGTGAAGAAACTTTAAGAAAAGTAGCAGAACATTCTCAAATAATTGCAAAAGGATTAGATGGAGCGTCTAATATTCCGGTAAAAGTGGTTTATAAAGATGTGGTAAAATCACCTTCACAAATTTTAGATGTTTGTTTAGCGGCAAATTCAGCTAAAAACTGTATCGGAATTATTGCCTGGATGCACACTTTTTCACCTGCAAAAATGTGGATCGGCGGATTAAGTATTCTGAAAAAACCATTATGTCATTTACATACACAATACAACGCTGAAATTCCATGGGGAACTATCGACATGGATTTCATGAACTTAAATCAATCAGCTCACGGAGATCGTGAATTTGGTTTCATCATGTCTAGAATGCGTAAAAAACGCAAAGTTGTTGTTGGACATTGGGAAGACGAAAGAGTACAGAAAAAATTAGGTATCTGGACAAGAGTAGCTTTGGGTTGGGATGAACTTCAAAATTTAAAAGTGGCTCGTATTGGAGACAATATGCGTGAAGTTGCCGTTACAGAAGGAGATAAAGTAGAAGCTCAAATTCGTTTCGGAATGTCAGTTAATGGTTTTGATTCATCAGATGTTACCAAATATATTGAGAAAGTTACAGACAAAGAATTAAATGATTTATTGGCTGTTTACGAACAATCTTATACTTTGACTGATGCTTTAAAAGAAGGCGGAGCGCAAAGAAGTTCTTTAGCGGAAGCGGCAAAAATTGAATTAGGTTTGAGAGCTTTCCTTGAAGAAGGAGGTTTTGGCGCTTTTACAGATACGTTTGAAAATTTAGGTGTTTGGAAACAATTACCTGGAATTGCAACACAAAGATTAATGGCTGATGGTTACGGTTTTGGTGGAGAAGGAGACTGGAAAACAGCTGCTATGGTTCGTGCATTAAAAGTAATGAACGTGGGTCTTGAAGGAGGAACTTCTTTCATGGAAGATTATACGTACCACTTCACACCTCAAAAATCATACGTTTTAGGATCTCATATGTTGGAAATTTGTCCATCAATTGCTGACGGAAAACCTTCTTGTGAAGTACATCCTTTAGGAATTGGAGGAAAAGAAGATCCGGCTCGTTTGGTATTTAATTCACCTGCGGGAGAGGCAATCAACGTTTCTTTGGTAGATATGGGAACGCGTTTCCGTTTAATCGTAAACGAAGTTACAGCGATTAAACCAATGGCTGAGTTACCAAAATTACCGGTTGCCAGAGTTTTATGGGATTGTAAACCAAACCTTGACATTGCTGCAACAGCGTGGATTTTGGCTGGTGGCGCGCATCATACAGTTTACAGCCAGTCGCTAACAACTGAATATATGGAAGATTTTGCTGATATCGCCGGAATCGAATTATTAGTGATTGACGAAAAAACTACCATAAGAGATTTTAAAGATAGAATCAATGCAAATGAAGCTTATTATCATTTGTTTCAACACGGCCTTTAAACCGGTAAAATGTAATTTGTAAGATGTAAAATGTGAAAAAACTTAAAAAGGTAATTTTTACATTTATAAAATGATTAAATTTCACGTCTAACATTTTACTTCTAACATTTAACTTTTTACAAACCAAAAAAATATCAATTATGAATGTATTAAAACGTTGTATTTTTGGAATAAGCCTTATGAGTTTGGCCGCAATTTCAGTTCAATGCAAAAGCGATAAAAAAATGGATGCTACAACAGTTTCGACGGACGAAAAAGCTACAGTTACAATTGAAAAATCTTCTTATGGAACAACCGCAAAAGGAGAAAAAGTAGACAGCTATAAGCTGAAAAACCAAAATGGGATGGAAGTTGATATCATCACTTTTGGTGGAAGAATTACAGATTTGAAAGTGCCTAATAAAGAAGGTGTTTCTGAAAATGTAGTTATCGGATTTGATAATTTGGCACAATACGAAAAAGAAAATCCATTTTTTGGAGCTTTAATCGGAAGATACGGAAACAGAATTGCGAAAGGAAAATTTACTTTAGATGAAAAAGAATATCAATTGGCCATAAACAATGCTCCAAATGCTCTGCACGGTGGACCGCAAGGATATTTTAATGTGGTTTGGAAAGCGGATGAGGCAAAATCCGGAGATGCGGCATCTTTGAAATTATCTTACTTAAGTAAAGATATGGAAGAAGGTTATCCTGGAAATTTGAAGGTTTTTGTGACTTATACATTGACTAATGATAATCAGTTAGAAGTTTTATACGAAGCGACTACAGATAAGAAAACGGTTGTGAATTTAACACAACATTCTTATTTCAATTTATCCGGAGATTTCACAAAAACAATCTTAGATCACGAATTGACTTTGAATGCGGATAAATTAGTTCCGGTTGATGCGACTTTAATTCCGACAGGAAAATTAGATGATGTTGCTAATACACCTTTCGATTTCAGAACGCCAAAATTAATTGGAAAAGACATCGACGTTAAAAACGAACAATTAGAAAGAGGAAAAGGATACGATCACTGCTGGGTATTGAACAATCCTGAAAAAGGAAAAACAATCATTGCAAAAGTGTATCACGCAGCAAGTGGAAGAGTTTTGGAAATGACAACAGATGAACCTGGAATTCAGTTTTACTCGGGAAATTTCCTTGACGGAACTCTACCAATGCCAAAAGGCGGAACATACGCACACAGAACAGGTTTGTGTTTAGAAACAGAACATTATCCTGATTCTCCAAACCAGAAAAATTTCCCAACAACGGTTTTAAACCCGGGAGAAAATTATAAAACTAAAACTACTTTTAAATTCTCTGTAAAAAAATAGTTTTAGGATTTTGTTTATTAGTTTAGTAATTCTCTAAGAAACCTCGAAAGTTATGCTTTCGAGGTTTTTTATTTATAAATAATTATGAAAATAAGTAGAAAATCGATCTTGTTAATTCGTGGAAATTTTTCTTACATTTGGAAGATAACTATCGAAAACAAAGCGCTTACTTATGAAAAACCCAATTAAATTATTACTTCTGTTATTAACCTGTTTCATATGTGAAATAGGAAATGCTCAGGTTCAGATGAATTTTAAATTTGACACACCTTATGGTAAAAATACCGCTGTTGGAAAATTTGCTGAAATCAATGGAGCTAAAATATATTATGAAGAATATGGAAAAGGGGAACCTTTGTTATTGATTCATGGAAATGGAGGAAATATTGAATCAATGGGAAATCAGATCGATTACTTTAAAAGTAAATATAGAGTTATCGTTGCTGATAGTAGGGGGCAAGGTAAATCGGAGTTGAAGACGGATTCGTTGACATACGTTCAGATTGCAAAAGATACAGAGGAATTAGTTAATCGATTGAAACTAGATTCGATAAGTATTATTGGATGGAGTGATGGAGGAATTGTGGGTTTGCAAATGGGTATTTCAGGTAAATCAAAAATAAAGAAAATCGTGGCGATGGGGGCAAATTTAAGACCTGATTCTACAGCTGTTAATTCGTGGGCTATAAAAGATGTTCAGAACATGAGAAAAATGATTATCTCAAAAATTAAAGAAAAAGATACTAGCGAGAATTGGAATCTAATGAAACAACTTACCGGACTTTTGGTAGATCAACCTAGCATTGCAACTAAAGATTTATCAAAAATTAAGGCAAAAGTACTTATAATGGCAGGAGATAAAGACGTTATTAAAAATGAACATTCGGTAGAAATTTTTGAAAACCTACCTAAGGCACAGTTATGTATTATGCCTGGCGAAACCCATTTTGCACCGGCTTCAAGTCCCGAAGTATTTAATTCATTAGCTAATAAGTTTTTATCAGAACCGTTTAAAAGACCAGATTCAGATTTGTCTAAAGGGGGTAAATAAAAGTTTTATTTTCTGGGCAACTTCGTGTCTTTGGGCGATTAATTTTATAGAATTTATGAAAATCTTACTTTAGCAAAATGAAACATCTTTTTAAAGCAGAAGCAAAATGGACTTCAAATCAAATTCAGGAAGATTCAACGAAGAGAATTTACAGCAAAAGCCATAAAATCAAAATCGAAGGAAAACCTGTTTTAAATGTTTCAGCAGCAAAAGCTTTCAAAGGTGATCCTGAATTATACAATCCCGAAGATTTATTGTTGAGCAGCTTAGTTTCCTGCCACATGATGTCCTATTTATATGTATGTTCTCAAAACGGAATAGAAGTTCTAGAATATTCAGACAATGCCGAAGCCACTTTAGAAGTTACTCCTGACGGAAGCGGGCGTTTTGTTGAGGTTAGATTATATCCAAAAGTAAAAATTTCAAATCCGGATCAAATAGAATTGGCTTTGGATTTACATTTTAAAGCAAATCAATTGTGTTTTATTGCTAATTCCTGCAATTTTCTGGTGCTGCATAATGCAAGTTGTGAGGTTAACAAGATATAAAAGATACAAGTTCATTTAATAAACAAGGGTTTTTACGTAGGGCTATACACATGTTATTGAGATTGATAAAAATGTTGTGTTTTGAATATCAGAATGTTAAGTGAAAAATTAGTCAGATTAGTTATAAAAATGTAGCTTTTTATTTGCAGATTAATTCATTTGATTATTTTTATCTAAAAAAACAAAGCCCATTTTATGAAGAGAATTTTACTATTTACATTATTACTTTATTGTACTTTTATTAATGCTCAAATCTCATTTGAAAAAGGATATTTTATTTCAAATGACGGAAAGAAAACCGATTGTTATATTCGAAATTTAGATTGGATGAACAATCCAACAAATTTCAAGTACAAATTACAATTAAACGATTCAGATATTAAAACAGAAAGTATCGAAACTACACAAGAATTTAGTATTGATAACGAATGCAAATACAAAAGATTAAAAGTAAAAATAGATCGCGCAAATGATGATCAAAAAGAAGCTACAGGAAAAAGAAATCCGGAATGGAAGGAAGAAACAGTATTCTTGAAAGTACTTGTAGAAGGTGATGCGATTTTATATGGTTATACTGAGACAAGCGGGAATAAATTCTTCTATTCTACACAAACAGTTCCGACAGAGGAGTTAGTGCGTGTCAGTTATCTTAAAAATGGTGAAAATGGTGGCTATATAATGCAGCTTTCAAACAATGTTAAGTCATCAAACATTGCAGACAAAGATGTTAAAAATCTTAATTACAAAAAGTCTGACCTTATTAAGTATTTTACAAAATACAATAACATTCAGTCTGCTGCCGGTGAAAATAAGGCTGCAAAAACAAGTGAAAAATTATTCTTTGTTAAAGTAACGCCAGGAGCAAGTCTTGTTTCGGTATCTGCAAGAAATGCAGGAAATTCAAATCTTAATGTTGATTTTGATAATAAAATGATTTTCAAAATAGGTGCTGAATTAGAATATGTATTTCCTTTTAATAAAAATAAATGGAGTCTATTTGCCAATCCAACATATCAAAAATATACAAACGAAAAGGAATATATGGTTTCTAATGTAGGGGGAGTTGGAGGTTCTCAAATACCTTATAATGTAAAAATAGATTACAGTTCGGTACAGTTGCCAATAGGAATAAGACATTATATGTTTTTAAATCAAACTTCAAAAATTTTCATAAATGCTTTATATTCTTTCGAGATAAATGGTAATACGAAAATAACTTATAAGAATTTGGCGCCAGGCAGTATTGCAACAGGAGAGTTTGAAAGTGAATCTGATACTAATTTTGCTTTTGGTTTAGGTTATAGTTTTAAAAACAAATTTACAGTCGAAGCAAGGTTTAATACCAAAAAAGAACTTATGAACTACCAAGTTTATTCTGTAAAGTATAACGCGATAGATTTTATATTTGGCTATACTCTTTTTTAGTAAAATCAAACCATTTTATTTTTAAAGCAACTGAAGTGATTTTTTAAATACTTTAGTTGCTTTTTTATTTTACATGTATAGCTATAAAAGTAAAGGTCTTCTTTTAAAATCGGATTTTGTAAGCTATAATTATTACTTGTTTTCAAGGGAAGAGTTGGGTAACTTGAATAAAAAAAAGCCTGTAATACTTGAAAAACAAGTGATTACAGACTTTTTAAGTACCCGGAGCCGGAGTCGAACCGGCACGGTTTCCCACAGGTGTTTGAGACCAGCGCGTCTACCAATTCCGCCATCCGGGCTTAGCAGACGAAAAAACAACTAATAAATCAGTTATTTTAACGCAATAGAATAAGTAATTATGATGCCATAACTGTGCTTATTCCTTTAACACGGTGCAAATGTAAAAAATAAAATTAAATGTTCTACTAAAAATACTTAAATTTTTCCTTTCAGTGTCCAATAAATTTTCTAAATTTGCACCTCGTTAAAACGACGCACACACAACTAACTACACCCGAGGCATTTATACACGTTTTGTTTTACCAAAAATGGTCAAGCCGAATTGTACGGAGCGCAGCGAGTAAAAACAACAAATTATAATGTCGCACCTAGAACCAGAAGCTAAAATTTTTGCTTGTTCACAAAGTGTCTATCTTGCAGAAAAAATTGCCGAACAATACGGAATTCCGTTAGGCAAAGTAACGATGTCAACGTATAGTGATGGAGAATTTCAACCATCTTACGAAGAATCAATAAGAGGATTACGCGTTTTTATCGTGTGTTCAACTTTTCCATCTGCCGATAATTTGATGGAATTGTTACTAATGATCGATGCAGCAAAACGCGCATCAGCAAGACATATTACAGCTGTTATGCCTTATTTTGGTTGGGCAAGACAGGATAGAAAAGACAAACCAAGAGTTCCGATTGGGGCAAAGTTAGTAGCTAATTTACTAACTGCTGCAGGAGCAACAAGAATCATGACAATGGATTTGCACGCAGATCAAATTCAGGGATTCTTTGAAAAACCAGTAGATCATTTATTTGCATCTACAATCTTTTTGCCATACGTGCAGAGTTTAAATTTAGAGAATTTAACCATTGCATCACCAGACATGGGAGGTTCAAAAAGAGCATATGCTTACTCTAAGTTTTTAGAATCAGATGTAGTAATCTGTTACAAACAAAGAAAAGCAGCCAACGTTATCGACACTATGGAGCTAATTGGTGAAGTAAAAGGCCGTAACGTAATACTAGTAGACGACATGATCGATACAGGTGGAACATTAGCGAAAGCAGCAGATTTAATGATCGAAAAAGGAGCATTAAGCGTTAGGGCAATTTGTACACACGCTATTTTATCAGGTGGCGCTTACGAAAAAATTGAAAATTCAAAATTGAGCGAATTAATAGTTACCGATTCAATCCCATTAAAGAAAGAATCAAACAAGATTAGAGTAGTGAGTTGTGCGCCTCTTTTTGCTGAAGTTATGCACATGGTGCACCACAATAATTCCATTAGTGGAAAATTTATAATGTAGAAGCAGTAGGCTTTAGGCTATAAGCCTTAAGCTATGCAAATACAAAAAAAGCCTAAAGCCTACGGCCTACAGCTTAAAGCAAATTAGAATATTTATTAATAACTATATTTTTTTACAATGAAATCGATTACAATTAAAGGATCAGAAAGAGAAAGCGTGGGCAAAGTGTCAACTAAAGCCTTACGTAATGCTGGAGCGGTTCCTTGCGTGTTATACGGAGGAAATCAGGCAGTACATTTCTCAGCGGACGCTGCGGCATTCAAAAACTTGGTTTACACTCCAAACGCACACACAGTTGTGATTGAGCTTGGAAAAGGAAAATCATTCAATGCAATTTTGCAAGACATTCAGGTTCACCCGGTATCTGATAAAATTTTACACATTGACTTCTTTCAATTATTTGATGATAAAGAAATCACTATGGAAGTTCCTGTAAAAATCGTTGGTACATCTAAAGGTGTTCTTGCAGGTGGTGTTTTACGTTTAAACACTCGTAAATTAAAAGTTAAAGCTTTACCTAAAGATCTTCCTGATTTTGTTGAAGCTGACATTACTCCACTTGAAATGGGTAACAAATTGTACGTTACTAAAGTTGGACAACCAGAATACAAAGTAATGCACCCAGACAACACTGTTGTTGCTCAGGTAAGAATTTCTCGTGCTGCTATGAAAGCTGCTCAAGAAGCTGCAAAAGCTGCAAAAGCTCCTGCAAAAGGAAAGAAAAAATAATTTTTTTCAAATCAATACAAAAAGCATCAATCGAAAGATTGGTGCTTTTTTTTTGCTTTTAAAGGTTCTGAGTTGCTAAGGTGCTGAGGTTCTAAGGAAAGGCTCAAAGGTACAAAGGTTCATAGGTGCAAAGGGCTTTTTGGTGTACTCAAACTAAAGGGAAACTATGCAAATAAATCCGTGTCATAGGCGTTCCATTCTTAGCGCACCTTGCGTAAAACCATCGCGAACTTTGCGGTTAGATGTAATTATCTAATTGACACATTTTCTAATTATCTAATTTTCAAATTTTTTAGAAGCAGACGCTTTTGGGTTTTTCAAGACGCAACGTTCCTGCCATCCGCTATATCTTTTCCTGGCTAAAGAAGCCAGAAAAAGGATACCGCTGCTGTCAGGGCTAGCAATAATGATTCATTTCTATAAGAAAGAGTTTCAAAGGCACAAAGAGACAAAGGTGCAAAGCAAATCTGCGTCGATCAGTTCAAATCTGCGTCATCCGCGTCCCATTCTTAGCGCACCTTGCGTATCCCGATAGCTATCGGGATTGTGTACTTTGCGGTTAAGATTAAATTATCTAATTGCCACATTCTCTAATTATCTAATTAACCAATTGCCACATTCCCCAATTAAGTTTATTTTTGCATCATGATAAAATGGATAACAAAACTGTTTTCATCAACACAAAAAGAAGAGAACATAGATAATAGGAAACCGGAGGTTCACGAACATCCAAAAAACAATATAAAAAGCGTGAGTAAAAAATATTTAATCGTAGGACTAGGTAATATTGGAGCCGAATACGTAAATACAAGACACAACATCGGATTTAAAGTCCTGGATTTTTTAGCCAAAAAAGAAAGCCTTTCATTCGAAACCGTAAAGTTGGGAGCGCTTGCCGAATATAAATTTAAAGGAAGAACCTTTTTTCTGCTTAAGCCAAACACCTACATGAATTTAAGCGGTAAAGCCGTAAAATACTGGATGGACAAAGAAAATATTCCGTTAGAGAACATTCTGGTTATTACAGATGATTTAAACTTGTCGTTCGGAACCATCAGAATCAAACCAAAAGGGAGCGATGGCGGCCATAATGGACTTAAAAACATCAATCTCGTTTTAAACACACAGCAATATACTCGTTTTCGTTTTGGTATTAGTGATCAATTCAAAAAAGGACAGCAAGTTGACTATGTTTTAGGTGATTGGGACGAAGAAGAAAAGGCAAAATTACCGGAACGTTTAGAAGTATCTTCAGAAATTATTAAGACATTCGGAACCGCCGGATTAGAAAATACTATGACCACTTTTAACGGAAAATAAAGATTTACAACTATTTAGGACTTAAAAAATCAGATTATCAATTAATTAAATGGAATAATAACGAAATAGTATTTTCTATTCCAAAGTTAAATGTTTAAATTTGGAATAAATTATTATAAACCATAAAATCATAATATCATGGCTTTTGAACTACCACAATTACCTTATGCATATGACGCATTAGAACCACATATTGATGCACGTACAATGGAGATTCACCATACTAAGCATCATAATGCATATACTACAAATCTTAATGCAGCTATTGCAGGAACAGATTTGGAAGGAAAAACAATCGAAAACATCTTAATTAACTTAGATAAATCAAACGCTGCAGTTCGTAACAATGGTGGAGGTTTCTACAACCACAATTTATTCTGGACTGTAATGACTCCAAACGGTGGTGGATTGCCAACAGGTGATTTGTTAGCTGCAATCGAGTCTTCTTTTGGAACTTTTGAAGAGTTTAAAGCAAAATTTGCTAAAGCTGGAGCTACACAATTCGGTTCAGGATGGGCTTGGTTAACAGTGCAAAAAGGAGGTAAATTAGAAGTTGTAGGTACTCCAAATCAAGATAATCCATTAATGCCAGAAGTTGCTGGTAACGGTGGAACTCCAATCTTAGGAATGGACGTTTGGGAGCATGCTTACTACTTAAACTACCAAAACAGAAGACCGGATTATATCGAAGCCTTCTTCAGTGTAATCAACTGGACAGAAGTGGCAAGAAGATATGCTTTAGACAAATAGTCTTAAGAGAGAATAGAATAAAGAATAAAGAAAAAAGACGGATGACCTGATAGGTTGTCCGTCTTTTTTGTTTGTAGTTATAGAGTTGAAATATGCGCAACAATCTTTATTCTATTTTCTTTCCTCTTGCTTCTTGCTTCTTTGCTCTTTATTCTATTCTCTTTCTCTAGAAATAAAAATAAAAAAGGCGGAATCTCTTCCGCCTTTTTTGCCCCAAATCTACCATAAACTTAACCTACTAATGTTAATGGTTCTGTAAATGTATGGCAGTTGTATTTATATAGAAAATTTTTCAGACGAACGGCAAATAAATCCGATTAAGTAAGTATGAGAATAGAATAAAGAGCAAAGATGAAAGAGCAAAGAGCAAAGAGTATAGAGTATAGAGTATAGAGTATAGAGTATAGAGTATAGAGTATAGAGTATAGAGTATAGAGTATAGAGTATAGAGTATAGAGTATAGAGAATAGAGAATAGAATATAGAGGATAGAATATGGAAGGATAGAGTATAGGGAAATAAAAAAGACGGATGGCTTGATAGGCTGTCCGTCTTTTGTTGTCGTCTATAAAAAGTATGTTCAACAATCTATATTCTTTATTCTATTCTTTTTCTCTTTTGTTATCGTCTATAAAAGTATGTTCAACAATCTCTACTCTATATTCTATTTTCTTTGTTCTAGAAATAAAAATAAAAAAGGTGGAATCTCTTCCACCTTTTTTGCCCCAAATCTACCATAAACTTAACCTACTAATGTTATGGTTTAGTAAATATAGGATAGTTATATTTATTTTAAAAACTTTATAGACGAAAGGTAAATATATCCGATTAAGTGTGTTAAAATTGTTAAAGCACTAGCGTTCACTTTATTCCAATAAAAAAGGTGGAATTGCTTCCACCCTTTTTGC
The DNA here is from genome assembly GCF_057840745.1 of Flavobacterium sp. KH_001. NCBI lineage: Bacteria > Pseudomonadati > Bacteroidota > Flavobacteriia > Flavobacteriales > Flavobacteriaceae > Flavobacterium > Flavobacterium sp. KH_001. The sequence goes on from NZ_CM174520.1 coordinate 1,278,648, forward strand.
CCCAAATCTACCATAAACTTAACCTACTAATGTTATGGTATTCCAAAAGTAATTTAGCATTTCGGTTTTGCCAAACATATAGGATGAACGGCAAAAAAAACCGATTAAATGCACATTTTAACCTTTTGTTAATACTTTTAGTATGCTCTTGCGTCTTTTCCTTCGTAGAAATTCATAAATGCACGGTTCACTACACGATTTCCTCCAGGGGTAGGATAATCTCCGGTAAAGTACCAGTCTCCCAAGTTTTTAGGACATGCAATATGTAAATCTTCTACTTTTTGGAATATTATTTTTACTTCAGCGTTAATTTCAGGTGAACTTAACATTTCTGCAATTTTATCTGAGATTTCTTCCGGTGTAAATTGATCGTAGATTGCCGTTACATAATTTACAACATCAGTATCTAAATAGTTCTCCTGAGCTTTACATTTAGCGTAAACTTCGTCTACGATATGATATAGATTTCTTTCTTTTAATAAAGCCAAAGCCGCTCTAAAAGCAACAAGACCTTCGAGCTTTGCCATATCAATTCCGTAACAGTCAGGATAACGAATTTGTGGTGCCGAAGAAACAATTACAATACGTTTTGGTTTCAAACGATCCATCATTTTAATGATACTCATTTTAAGAGTTGTACCACGAACAATACTGTCGTCAATAATAACTAAATTATCAGTTGGTTTGATTACGCCGTAAGTAACGTCGTAAACGTGAGCTACTAAATCATCACGGCTGCTGTCTTCTGTAATAAAGGTTCTAAGTTTAGCATCTTTAATAGCCACTTTCTCCGTACGGATTTTTACCGCCAATAACTCCTGAAGCGTTTCGGCTGTAAGTGTATTTCTGTTTTCTAAGATATAATTGTTTTTTCTCTGATTTAAGAAATCCTGAGCTGCTTCAACTAAACCATAAAAGGATGTTTCGGCTGTGTTCGGGATATAAGAGAAAACAGTATTGTCTGTATCGCTGTCAATTGATTTAAGAACAGCAGGTAAAATTAGTTTTCCTAAATCTTTACGTTCCTGATAAATTTCAGCATCACTTCCTCTTGAGAAATATATTCTCTCAAATGAACAAGCTTTTTTAACGGTTGGTTCCAAAATTTGCTGCATTGAAACTTTTCCGCTTTTCTTGATGATCAAAGCATTTCCCGGATCAATTTCCTGAACACTTTCAAAAGGTACATTAAATACAGTTTGAATAACGGGTCTTTCAGAAGCAACAACAACTACTTCGTCATCCTGATAATAATAAGCGGGACGAATTCCGGCAGGATCTCTAAATACGAAAGCATCACCATGACCGAGTAAACCTGCCATTGCATAACCTCCATCTAAATTTTTTGCTGAACGTGCTAATATCTTTGCAATATCCAAACGATCTGCGATTACTGGAGAAGCTTCTCTTTTAGAATAGCCTTCAGTTTTGCAATCCTGGTAAAGCTGCATTACTTCTTTGTCTAAGAAGTGACCAATTTTTTCCATTACCGTAACAGTATCTGCCATTTCTTTTGGATGCTGTCCTAGTTCTACTAAATTTTCGAAAAGTTCCTTAACATTTGTCATGTTGAAGTTACCGGCCAAAATCAAATTACGGTGCATCCAGTTACTTTGACGTAAAAATGGGTGTACACTTTCAATGCTGTTTTTTCCGAAAGTTCCATAACGAACGTGTCCTAAAAACAATTCTCCAATATAGGGAATCTCTGATTTAAGTTTAGCTACATCATCAGCAATCTCTGGACGAGCAGTCAATTCTTCATTGATACGATCGTTGATCTGTTTGAAAACATCCTGAATCGGTTGTGCATGATTCGAACGAACTCTGCTGATATAACGTTGTCCGGGTTCAACATCTAATTTAATGCTTGCAAATCCGGCACCGTCCTGACCGCGGTTGTGCTGCTTCTCCATCATCAGATACATTTTTTGTATCCCGTAAAAAGCAGTTCCGTATTTCTCTTTGTAATATTCAAGCGGTTTAAGAAGTCTAACTAAGGCTATACCACATTCGTGTTTTAAAGCGTCGCTCATTGTGTTTTGTATTTTGTGTTGTTGTAAGTTGTGTGTATTAACGTAATAAAAAAAGCCCCGTGTTATCGAGGCTTTCGGGCATTATATTTCTATGTCAAACTGAGTTAACGACTTAAATTGCTGTAATCGAATCGCTACTTCTGCTTTGCTTAATGTTTCCATCCTTTCAGTTCCAAATTTCTCCACACAAAATGAAGCTAAATTTGATCCGTAAATAATGGCATTTTTCATATTGTTAAAAGAGATGTTTTCACTTTGTGCAATGAATCCTGAGAATCCACCTGCGAAAGTGTCTCCAGCTCCTGTTGGATCAAAAACATCTTCTAATGGTAATGCCGGAGCAAAGAATACTTCTCTGTTATGGAATAAAAGCGCGCCGTGTTCTCCTTTTTTGATCACCACGTATTTTGGTCCCATATCCTGGATTTTAGCTGCTGCTTTTACTAATGAATATTCTCCTGAAAGTTGTCTTGCTTCTTCATCATTAATAGTAATAACGTCTACACGTTTAATTACGTCCAATAATTCAGGAAGAGCGCAGTCCATCCAAAAGTTCATAGTGTCTAAAACTACTAATTTTGGTTTTTTCTCCATTTGATCTAAAACACTGCTTTGTACTAATGGATGTAAGTTTCCTAACATCACAACATCAGCGTCTTTATAATTTTGAGGAACTTTTGGCTGAAAATCTGCCAAAACGTTTAATTCAGTTACAAGAGTGTCTCTAGAGTTTAAATCGTTGTGGTATAAACCGCTCCAGAAAAAAGTTTTACCGCCTTTTACAATTTCGATACCAGAGATATCAATATTTTTTGAAGTTAAAAGATCTAAATGTTCTTGAGGAAAATCGTCGCCAACTACAGAAACGATGGCCGATTGCAAGTTAAAAAAGGATGCTGATAAACCAATGTACGTTGCAGCACCACCTAATATTTTATCTGTTTTTCCGAAAGGAGTTTCAATCGCGTCGAAAGCAACCGTTCCAACAATCAATAATTTATTCATTTTATGAATTTCGAATTAGGGTGCAAAGATACTTCATAAGTTGCAATATTGCAACGGTTTAAGTTCTCAAAATTTTCTTAAAAAAACAATATCGATTTCGGGTCTAATTATATTGTAAATGAATGAATTATATTTTGTTTTGTGGAGTGCTTAAAATATGTTTTTTGGTTTTAAATTGCAAGTTTTATTTTGGAAAAATGTCTAAATTTTATCTGAGTTCTTTAAAAGAATAGGTTTTTCTTTTTCCGATTAAAACAGGAAGAATCTTTTGCGTATAATTCCTTAATTTATTTTATGTTTTTAATCCAATTGATCGCATCTTTCATAGGCTCTTCAGAGTCTGAAAATGCTGTATTGTGACCCAGGTTTGGAAACAATTTATAGTTATAATTTTTTCCTTTAGATTTTAAGATATCAAGATATTCGATTGATAGCTTAACGGGAACCTGAATGTCTTTGCCTCCAAAAATCCAGATTCCTGGAATTGATAATTTAGAAAGAATGTCATTGGGATTTGTGTCAATAAACTCATATTTGTCTGGGTCATGGAAAACATGTTTTCTTGTATCTTCCTCAGAGTGCTTATCCCAAAAATTGATATCTCCATTTGTATAAAATTGGAATCTCAATTGTTCTTTAACCGTTATAAGAGCTCCGCTAAATATGGTCATAAATTTGACTTTTTCATTTTTCTCTGCAGTTAATGGAATTATCCATCCAGCTTGACTACCTCCTATTAAACCTATGCGTATTTGATCATTTGATAAATATTTAGATAAAGTATTTACAGCAGCACTGGCATCTAAAGACAAAAGATTTAGATTGGAAAAATCAACATTGTTAGTTCCTATTTCAGGTCCTGCATATACACCGGCTGATTCTCCGACTCCACGTTTGTCATACGTTAAAACTGCAATTCCATTGTTCGCCAAGGTTGTCGCAAAGTCCATCATTCTTTTTTCTTGTCCAGATCCATGAACAATCACAACGGCTGCCTGTACGTTGTTAGGTGTAAAAATAGTTCCCGCGAGCGAAATTCCTTCACTAACAAATTTTATTTCCTTTGTAGTAAAGTTTGGCGGGATTGCTGATGCATAACTAGTGACAAAAAACAATAATATTAATAAAGAATATCTCCATGTTTTTTTTGCTCTTAGAATGTGTTTGAAAATGGCTGTTTTGTTTTTCATTTTAGTTTTATAACTGATACTTCTTATCGAAATAATTCTTCAATAATCCAATCTGAATTAAAATCATAAAAGGAACTACTAAAAGAGCATACAAGATGTTTTTAGAAATATGAATTCCTGAAAATAGTGCAGAGCACTTTTCTGTATAGGATTTGTCTATTCCCAGATTGTATTCGGTTCCGGAAAAAAGTGATGCATAAACAGCCAGGCCAAGTAAACCAAAGCCAATAATGATCCAGGTTGTTTTAGAAATTAAAGGTTGGTAGCTTTTAACTTTGCTTTTTTCAGCCACTAAAACCTGAGCCATTATTTTCGAAGTAAAGTCAAAAGATGGCGTTTCCAAAGTATCTTCGGCCATCATTTTATCAATAAGATTTTCTATATTTTTATCGCTCTCTTTCATACGTAGCTAATATTTGTTTTTAACGGAATATGTTATCGGTACTCTTCATTTTGTTTTTGTTTTGGAATCTTACTGATTTCATAACACGCTACTATTTCTGGTTCTAATTGCTTTTTTAAAATTACAGCTAATTTCTGCCGGCTTCTAAATAACTTTACTTTGACATTATTAGCATTAATATTCATAATCTTCCCGATTTCTTCTAAACTCTGATCTTCAAAATAAAATAAAGTTAGCAGGAAATTTTCATCACTCGGTAACAAATTCAAGCAATTCTGAATCGTTTGCTTTCGTTCTTTGTCTTCTAAAGCACTCAAAGCATTATCCATTGTTTTGATTAAATGTGCCGAAAATTCATCTATTGATATATTAAGCTCTTCCTTTTTGTTTTTCTTCAAACGATCCAAACAGGTATTATAGGCAATCTTATAAATCCATGTCGAAAATTTAGAATCGCCTTTAAACTTGTTCAGCGAACTATAAATTTTAATAAAAGTATCTTGTGCAACTTCTTCGGCTTCTTCACGGTTTTTAACCATCTTTAATGCCAAAGTAAAAATCATATCCTTATAACGATCCACCAGCACGGCAAACGCATTGGTCTCGCCATGTAGGATTTTATCGATATAATGTTGATCACTGATTGCACTCATATTATATAGGACGACACGTTCTGTGTTTAGGTTACAAGAAATTGGAAAATAAATTTCAATTTTTATAAAAATTCCAAATTCCAATTTTTCAATGCAAGTTTAACCACAATATTGTCATCTCGACGGAGGAGAGATCACACGCGAAACTCGACAACGGTTGGCGCTTTGCTTTGCGGACTTTCTAGTGTGATCTCTCCTCCGTCGAGATGACAAACTAGACTAAAAACATTTTTATGAAAACAATTTCAAATTCAAAATTAACTGATAATCAGTAACATTTGGAGTTTGGAATTTAAAATTTGGAATTTATTTTCAAATTCTTGTAACCTGAATTTAAAACCTGTCGTCATATGGAGTATCAATCAATTAAATAAAACAAAATTATTATGGGACCAGAAATTTTAATACCAATTAGCATGTTTTTGATGATCTTCGGGATTGTCTATCTTTTTTTCTCAACCAGAAACAGAGAGCGTATGGCGCTTATAGAAAAAGGCGTTGATGCCAGTATCTTTTTTAAAGGAGCGGGAAAAAGTTCTTCTTGGAAAGTTTTTGTTGTGAATTTGGCTTTCTTATTAATAGGAAGTGGGGTTGGAATTTTTATCGCTTTATTAATTACAACTTATACTTCTTTAAATGATGAAGCAGTTTTTCCTTCTATCATTTTCATTATGGCAGGAATTGGCTTGTTGGCTGGATTTAGAACTGCAAAAGATCTGGATAAAGAGGAATAAGATTTTTAAGTCAGTACTTAAAAAAAACGCATCGAGGAATATTTTCCTGATGCGTTTTTATTTTTTATTCCATTTTTGAACCGATGGTTTCGTAATATTCATCAATAGAAAGCTTTGGTTGCATGGATGCCATAACTGCCAATTGATCACAACGCTCGTTTTGAGGATGATTGTTGTGGCCTTTTATCCATTTAAAATTGACTTGGTGTTTGCGGTAAACAATTAAAAACCGTTTCCATAGATCGGCATTTTTTCTTCCAACGAATTTCTTTTTCTCCCAGCCTAAAACCCATTTTTTCTCCACAGAATCGACAACATATTTAGAATCTGAAATAACTAAAACCTTCATATTCGGGTTTTTTAGTTTTTCCAAACCGACAATTACGGCCAAAAGTTCCATTCTATTATTAGTAGTCAAACGAAAACCTTCGTAAAATTCCTTTTTATGAGGCGTTCCAACCAATTCCATTACCACACCATAACCGCCGTTTCCGGGATTTCCTTTTGCAGCGCCATCTGTATATATGTGTACTTCGTGAGTCATTGTTGTTTTTTTTTCACCATATAAGTGATATAAGTTCATTTTAAACTTTGTCTATACTTTGTTTGTTATATAAGTAATGTAAGATTGCGTAATGTTTCTTATATTTCTTTTAAGATAAAGTAAGATTTACATCTGTTATTATATTTACTTATATGACTTATATGGTTTAATAATTTTTTCACCATATAAGTGATATAAGTTCATTTTAAACTTTGTCTATACTTTGTTCTTTATATAAGTAATGCAAGATTGCGCAATGTTTCTTATATTTCTTTTAAGATAAAGTAAGATTTACATCTGTTATTATATTTACTTATATGACTTATATGGTTTAATAATTTTTCCACCATATAAGTTGTATAAGTTCATTTTAAACTTTGTCTATATAACTTTGTTCATTACGTAATAATCTAGGATTGCGTAATGTTTCTTATATTTCTTTTAAGATAAAGTAAGATTTACACCCTCTATTATATTTACTTATATGACTTATATGGTTTAATAATTTTTTAGTTGGAATTTTCTTTTGCTGAATCCTCTAGTACTGCCTGAATTATCTCCGGAAAATACTTTTGTTCCAATTCGTGAATCTTTTCGGCTACGGTTTCTGGGGTATCATCTTCCGTGAGGGCCACATTTTTCTGGAAAATAATACCGCCTTCATCATAATTTTCATTTACATAATGAATTGAAATTCCGGTTTCTTTTTCTTTATTATTGACTATAGCCCTGTGTATATGCATTCCGTACATTCCTTTTCCTCCATAATTAGGTAAAAGTGCCGGATGGATGTTTATAATTTTATTAGGATATTTCTCGATTATATTTTCTGGAAATTTCAATAGAAAACCAGCCAAAACTATTAGATCCGGGTCGATTTCTTGTATTTTTTGTAATACATTTCTTTCTAAAAGTTCGTTTTTTGAGAAGATTTCGACTGGAATTTGATGATTTTTTGCTCTTTCGATGACTTTTGCCGAAGCATTGTTGGTAAATACAGAAACCACATTTGCAATTTGAGTTTTTGCAAAATATTTTATAATATTTTCCGCATTAGTTCCTGATCCTGAGGCAAAAACAATAATTTTTTTCATAATCGACTTTATTTTGAGAATGCAAAAAACGGAATAAAAATCGAAAATAAATAGTATTAAAAGGGCTTTCTTGAAATTAATTTTATAAATTAGTATCACATTTATAAACTAAATAGTTGTTTTAAAATAAAGTTTTTTATTTTTGCCAACAAATTAAATTCTAAAATTAAAGATTATGTCAGACATTGCATCAAGAGTAAAAGCGATTATCGTAGACAAATTAGGTGTTGACGAAAACGAAGTTGTAACAGAAGCAAGCTTCACTAATGATTTAGGAGCTGACTCATTAGACACTGTTGAGCTTATTATGGAATTCGAAAAAGAATTTGATATTCAAATTCCAGACGATCAAGCAGAAAACATTGCTACTGTTGGTCAAGCTATTTCTTATATCGAGGAAGCTAAAAAATAATAATACTGCACCCGGTTTCTAAAAATACCAATTTTTGAAATTCCAAATTCCAGTTGGAATTTGACTTTTGATTTTTGTAATTTCTAAGGATCGGGTGTTATTATTTTTTTTAAAATTTAAATTTCGATTGATTTTCAATCAATAAGATATATTTATATTGTAATGCCCATGGCTCTTAAGTAACAATACTGTTAAGAAAGCGTGGGTTTTATTTGTTTAAAGTACAAAATACATATTTATGGCATTAAGGCGAGTTGTTGTAACAGGATTAGGTGCACTTACTCCTATCGGGAATAATATCCAGGATTATTGGAATGCACTTGTGAATGGGGTTAGCGGAGCCGCTCCTATCACATACTATGATACAGAGAAGCATAAAACGAAATTTGCCTGCGAAGTAAAAAACTTCAATATTGAAGACTACATGGATCGCAAGGAATCTCGTAGATTAGATAAATTTGCTCAATATGCTATTGCTGCCAGTGACGAAGCTATTAAAGATGCTGGACTTACAAATGATAATATCGATAAAACAAGAGTTGGTGTTATCTGGGGAGCAGGAATTGGTGGTTTGGAAACTTTCCAGGAAGAAGTAATTTATTATGCTAAAGGTGACGGAACTCCAAAATTCAATCCGTTTTTTATACCTAAAATGATTGCCGATATTGCTCCTGCGCATATTTCGATGCGTAATGGTTATATGGGTCCAAATTATACTACGGTTTCTGCATGTGCATCTTCTGCAAATGCATTAATTGATGCTTTCAACTACATTCGTTTAGGAATGTGTGATGTTATTGTATCAGGTGGTTCAGAAGCTGCTATTACCATTGCTGGTATGGGAGGTTTTAACTCTATGCACGCTTTATCTACAAGAAATGAAAGCCCGGAAACGGCTTCAAGACCTTTTGATGCAACCAGAGACGGTTTTGTTTTAGGAGAAGGAGCAGGAGCTTTGGTTCTTGAAGATTACGAACATGCTAAAGCAAGAGGAGCAAAAATTTATTGTGAAGTTGGTGGAGGCGGAATGTCATCTGATGCTTACCATTTAACTGCCCCACATCCGGAAGGAATTGGAGTTATTGCAGTAATGAAAAATACACTAAGAGATGCTGGAATGAATCCTGAAGATGTTGATCATATCAATACACACGGAACTTCTACTCCATTAGGAGATGTAGCTGAATTAAAAGCAATTAGTGCTGTATTTGGTGAGCATGCAAAAAATATCAATATCAATTCAACAAAATCAATGACAGGTCACTTACTTGGAGCTGCCGGAGCGATCGAAGCAATTGCTTCGATTTTGGCTATGCAACACAGTCTTGTTCCTCCAACGATTAACCATACTGTTGTTGATGAAAAAATTGATCCTGCATTAAACCTTACATTAAACAAACCTCAAAAAAGAGAAGTAAATGTTGCGATGAGTAACACTTTTGGTTTTGGTGGTCACAATGCTTGTGTATTGTTTAAAAAATTAGTTGACTAATTTCTGTATATGAATATTATCAAAAAAATATTTTCTAAATCCCGTTCTCTAGAAGACGGGATTTTTTTTGACACTATTCAGAAAATACTTGGTTTTCCGCCGGCAAATATTGATTTTTATAAGAAAGCATTTACGCACCGGTCTTCGAACAAACTTGATGAATCTGGAAACCCAATTAATTATGAACGACTGGAGTTTTTAGGAGATGCTATGTTGAGTGCTGTTATTGCAGCGCACCTATTTAACAAAGCGCCGAATGGCGACGAAGGTTATTTGACAAAAATGCGTTCTAAAATTGTAAGTCGTGAGCATTTGAATGAATTAGGCAAAGACTTGAATTTAGTTCGTTTCGTAGAAAGTAAAGTGCCTATTCAGCATTTTGGTGAAAATATTCATGGTAATATTTTCGAATCGCTTATTGGAGCTATCTACCTGGATAAAGGATATGCTTTTTGCGAAAAATTTATACAAAAAAGAGTAGTTACTCCTTATGTCGATATCGCACGATTGGAAGGAAAAGTAATTAGTTATAAAAGTTTAGTTATCGAATGGTGTCAGAAAGAGAAGAGGATCTTTCATTATGACATTTTTGAGGATAACGGTATTGACGGACAACGCTTGTTTGGTGTCAAATTAAGTATAGACGATAAAGTAATCGCAAGAGCGCGAGCAACTTCAAAAAAGAAGGCAGAAGAAAAAGCTTCACAAAGAGCTTATTTTGCATTTCAGGAAAAAATAGATAAGAAATAACTACAAAAATACGGTTAGTTTCTTAAAGCTATAACGTTTTCGTTTATAAATTAACAAAAACATCCACATCTTAACTATTGATGCTCCGTTAGAAATAGTATATTTACACCTTGATTTTTCATGATATGGCTATTCATAGATTGGATTTAGACGAATTTGACGAGATTGATTATTATTTAATGGCAATTCATACTTCATTAGAAGATTATAGATTGGCCTATTTTATCAATAAAAACCTTCCGATTAACTTAAGTAAGAGCAAAAACGAGATCCATGCTCAGACTAAGGAAGGCGAGGCAAATTTTTCCAGATTTTATTACTATGATTCTGAAAAAGCCATTTCCTGGAATTTGATTCAGAATAAAAATGAAATCATTTCTGTGAGTACAAATGATTTCCAGAATTTGTTTTCCAGCGAAACAAGTGAGGTTTCGACAACAATTCATTTACTTCCTGAATTCAAAAAGGTAGATTTTTTCCTGAAAATAGACAATAGCGATGAGGCTGTCGATTTTTCAGAAATTCAGCAACAACTAAATTCAATAGAAAGTATTGCAGCAATATATGCTGTGGATACCAACAAAATAAAATCAAAAAACAATCTAATTTTTTAAAAAAAATGTTAACAAACAAGAAAACCAAAATTGTTGCTACGCTAGGGCCTGCATGTAGTACGAGAGAGATTATCAAGGATATGATCGAAGCAGGGGTTAATGTGTTTAGAATCAATTTTTCGCATGCTGATTACGAAGGAGTAAAAGATAAAATTAATATTATTAGAGGCCTTAACGAAGAGTTTGGTTATACAACTGCAATCCTTGGAGATTTGCAGGGACCAAAACTTAGAGTTGGTGTAATGGAAGAAGGAACTGTAGTAAATGATGGTGATCTAATAACTTTTACAACTGCAGAAGATATTATCGGAACAGCTCAAAAAGCATTCATGAAATATCAAAATTTTCCAAATGATGTAAATGTTGGAGAGCGTATTTTGCTTGATGACGGAAAACTTATTTTCGAAATTATTTCTACAGATAAAAAGACAGAAGTTGTTGCTAAGGTAATTCAGGGTGGAGAATTAAAATCTAAAAAAGGAGTTAATCTTCCAAATACAAAAATTTCGTTACCGGCTTTAACTGAAAAAGATATTGCAGATGCTATTTTTGCTATCGAACAAAAAGTAGATTGGATTGCACTTTCGTTTGTAAAAACACCTCGCGATTTACAAGATTTACAAGAATTGATCGCTAAGCATTCTGATGTTAAAATTCCAATCGTTGCTAAAATTGAAATGCCGGAAGCTCTTGAAAACATCGATAAAATTATTGCATATTGTGATGGTTTAATGGTTGCTCGTGGAGATTTAGGAGTTGAACTTCCTGCTCACGAAGTACCATTGGTACAAAAAGATTTGATTCGCAGAGCTAAAACGGCTAGAATCCCGGTTATCGTTGCTACTCAAATGATGGAAACAATGATTACAAGTCTGACTCCAACAAGAGCTGAAGTAAATGACGTTGCCAACTCGGTAATGGATGGTGCTGATGCTGTAATGTTGTCAGGAGAAACTGCTACAGGAAATTACCCTGTACAAGTTATCCAAAAAATGACTCAAATTTGTGAGGCAGTTGAGGATTCTCCGCTTATTCAGGTTCCACAAAACACACCACAAATTAAAACAAAACGTTTTGTTACTAAAACAGTTTGTCACCAGGCAGCTTTATTGGCAAATGAAATCAAAGCAAAAGCAATTTGTACTTTAACAAATAGTGGTTATACAGCTTTCCAGATTTCGGCTTGGAGACCATCTTCTCATATTTTGGTGTTTACTTCAAACAAAAGAATCTTAACACAATTGAATTTATTATGGGGAGTAAAATCATACTTCTACGATAAAGACGAAAGTACAGATGATACTGTAACTGATGTTAACGAAATTGCAAAACAAAAAGGGTATGTTGTAAAAGGAGATTATTTGATCAACCTTGCAGCAATGCCAATTAAAGATAAAGGAATGGTTAACACCATGAGAGTTTCTGAAATAGAATAGTTTAACTTACCAATATTAAAAAGCCGTCAAAATTATTTTTGACGGCTTTTTTTTTGCCCTAAATTTTCCGCTCTTATTTAAGATTTTTAGAAAAAATCTGTCTCTGAATAAACATATAAAATAGGTTTTTTCTGTACCATCATATAGAATTGTTTAATTGATTGGCATAAAATATTAAACAATTGTTATCTGCAAAAAGAATTACATGCTAAATTCAATGCGTTTTTTGAATAATTCTGCAAAAATGCCTTCCAAAAAAAAGAATTTTATACTAAAAATTACATTTTTATAAAATAAAATTTAAAATCTAACTCCTTCGTTTCATGTTTTTTAGATGGTTCATTTTATAAAATGAAACAACATGGAGCAAAATAAAACATTTTTAACGTTTCATTTTATAAAATGAAACAATGTCAGGGCTTATAATTACTATAGTTCGGTTTTTTATTAGTTAATTTTGAGAAACTTAAAAAAAAGTTAACAAGAAACTTGTTTCAAATTCGCCCCGGAAAAAGAAATTAAAATTTGAAACATGTTCATGAGAGGAGGGAATATTCTTATTGAAAAAATGAAATAATACGCTTTATATATTCTATACGCATATCATTTATACAAAGAACTATTAACAAATTTTATTACCATGAAACAAGTTAGACTAAAATGTGTTTTTAAAAATGCAATAATGCTTTCCGCATTTGCATGCTTCACGATACAAGTGAATGCTCAAAGTACGAAGAAGCCCAATGTTCTTATACTTTGGGGCGATGATATTGGAACCACTAATATAAGTGCTTACAGTGATGGAGTGATGGGATATACGACACCTAATATTGATCGTCTGGCAAACGAAGGGTTACGTTTTTTACATTATTATGGAGAGCAAAGCTGTACTGCCGGACGCGCTGCTTTATTAACAGGACAGCATGGACTTCGAACCGGTCTTACAAAAGTAGGTTTCCCGGGAGCACCTATGGGAATGAGTCAATTAGATCCTTCTCTTGGTGGTATAATGAAAAACTTAGGCTATGTTACAGGTCAGTTTGGTAAAAATCACGTTGGTGATCGTAACGAAAGTTTGCCGACAGTAAATGGTTTTGACGAATTCTTTGGAAATCTGTATCACTTAAATGCTGAAGAAGAACCAGAATTACCTGATTATCCTAAAGATCCTGAATATTTGAAAAGATTTGGCCCTAGAGGTGTATTAAAATGTACGGCAACCAATTCGGATGATGCAACTACTGACCCTCGTTTTGGCAGAGTTGGAAAACAAAGAATAGAAGATACAGGTCCTCTTACTAAAAAAAGAATGGAAACTATAGATGATGAAACATCTGCAGCAGCTATTGATTTTATCAAAAGACAAACTTCTGCCGGAAAGCCATTTTTCTGTTGGTTTAATGCTACACGTATGCATCTTCGTACGCACGTTAGAGCAGAACATAGAGGAAGATATACTCATGGAGACAGTGAATATATTGATGGTATGATCGAACACGATTTAACAATTGGAGATATCTTAAAAGCGCTAGATGATTTAGGAATTGCAGATAATACTATTGTAGTTTATTCTACAGATAATGGTCCACATATGAATACATGGCCTGATGGTGCAATGACACCTTTCCGCTCAGAAAAAAATACGAACTGGGAAGGTGCGTTCCGCGTACCTTGTATAGTACGTTGGCCGGGAGTAATTAAACCAGGACAAGTTACTACTGAGTTAATGAGTCATAATGACTGGATGCCAACTTTAGCATCAATTGCAGGAGAACCTGATTTAACAAACAAACTGTTAAAAGGATATACTGCTAATGGAAAAAGTTACAAAGTACATTTAGATGGCTTTGATCAAAGTAATTTTTTACGTGGTAAAACACCAAAAAGTGCGAGAGACAAATTCTTTTATACAGATGATGATGGCTTATTAGTTGGTTTGAGAGAAGGTGACTATAAATATGTTTTTGCAGAACAACGATTGGGCGGTACAATGGGAGTTTGGGCAGAACCATTTACGAAACTGCGTTTACAAAAAATATTCAATTTGTACCAGGATCCTTTTGAAAGAGCCGATATTACTTCTAATAGTTTTTGGGAATGGCAGTTGAATCACGTTCAGCTAATGTATGGAGCCATACAAGATGTGGTCGTATTTGCAGAAACATTCAAAGATTATCCTCCAAGATCAATTCCGCCAAGCTTCTCAGCTTACACTATTATGGAAGAGGCAATGAAAGATATTAAAGCACAGAAATATATTGAGAAAAATGTTCTTCCTAAGTTAAAAGAGGAGGAAGCAGCAGATGCAAAAAAGAAAAAATAATTAATGCTGTAAGGAAACAGGATTTTAAACAGTCCTGTTTCTTTTCATTTAAATATTATAATTATGTATAAGAAAATATATGTAGTGCCTCTGTTTTTATTATTACTGGTTTCTTGTAAAAAATCGGATACTGTCACTACTGCAGATCCTAAAGACAGTACAACAACAGTAGCAACTAGCGGAGACCCACTACCAAGCTGGAATGACGGAGTACTCAAAAGCGATATTATTGCTTATGTAACTAAAGTAACTAAAGAAGGAAGTCCCGATTTTATTCCGGTTGAAAGCAGAATTGCAACGTTTGATAATGACGGAACGCTTTGGGCTGAAAAACCATATGTTCAGGAATTATTTGCTTTTTACAGAGTTAAAAAAATGATTGAAAAAAATCCTGCTTTAGCTCAAAAACAACCTTTTAAAGCTGTTGTAGAAAAAGACAAAACTTTTTTTGAAAAAGGAGGCGATAAAGCCTTAATCGAATTGATTGCGGCAACGCATACGGGTATGACCGAAGATGAATTTGAAGCTTCCACAAAAGAGTTTTTTGCGGGTGCCCAATATCCTGGTAAAAATGTTCCTCTAAAACAAATCAGATACCAGCCACAATTGGAGCTTTTGAATTATTTGCGTGCAAATGGTTTCAAAACTTTCATTGTAACCGGTGGAACGATCGAATTAGTACGAGCAATATCAGCTGATTTTTACGGTATCCCAAAAGAACAAGTTGTTGGAACGTCTTTTAAATACTCCTTTGATGATGCAACTAATAGCATCAAAAGAGAACCAGCTTTAGATCTTTTAGATGATAAAGCAGGAAAACCAGTTGGAATACAATTACACATTGGTCAACGACCTGTTTTTGCTTGCGGAAATGAAGGTGGAGCAGGAGATCTTGCCATGTTAAGATATTCTTCAGGAAGCAAATATCCTTCTTTTCAAATGATCGTAAATCATAACGATTCTATTAGAGAGTACAATTATCAGGAAAAAGATAATTTGTCCTTAAATACTGCTGCGAAATACAAATATCATGTAGTAAGCATGAAGGATGATTGGAAAACCATATTTCCCAAGTAAATAATTTTGAGTTAGTTATTAGAAAAAGAAACAACTTTCAACTTATAAAGGTTGTTTCTTTTTGATTTTAAGCTGAGTAAAAATCTTTTAAAAGAAAATAACCATGAAACTTCCAAGGTATTCCATTTCAATTCAATCTCTTTTTATTGCAGTTGTTTTTCTTTTAAATTTTAATGTGTTTGCACAAGAAGAAAAAGCCGGAACAAGTGCTCAGGAACTGGCAGATAAAATGGCAAATCCGGTGGCGAGCTTAATTAGTGTGCCGTTGCAAAATAATCTTACTTACGGAATTGGTCCTTATAACGGCTCAAAATATCAGATCAACATACAGCCCGTAGTTCCTTTTAAATTAAGTGAAAATTTAAATTTAATTACCCGTTATATTCTTCCGGTGGTAGATCAGCAGGACGTTACCGGCGAAAACACCCATGAATTTGGTTTAAGCGATGCTACTGTAACAGCTTTTTTTGCTCCTAAAACTAAAGGAATTATTCTGGGAGTTGGTCCCGCTTTTTTGGTTCCAACTGCTACCGAAAAATTTTTAGGAACAGAAAAATTTGGTATCGGACCCAGTGTCCTGGTTATGCATCAGGGAAAAGGACTTTCTATAGGTTTTTTAGCCAATCAAATCTGGTCAGTAGCTGGTAGTTCAGATCGGGCAGATTTCAACCAATTTTACACCCAAATATTTCTTACTCACAGTTACAAAAGTGGTGCAAGTTTAGGAATTACTTCAGAAATTACGCAAAACTGGCAAGGAAATACAACGCTTATTACAGTAAGCCCAAATGTTGGAGCGATTACCAAATTAGGAGGACAGACCATGCAATTTGCGGTTATGCCTTTAATCCCAATTGTGGGCCACTCAGACATAAGACCTGATTGGGGACTGAGAGCGGTTGTCGCTTTTATATTTCCTCAGTAAATCAATTTCAAACTTAAAATTATTATGATGAAAAAATCACTTCTTATTTTGGTTGCCCTATCGTTATTTGTTAGCTGTAAAAAAGAAACAACAACGACAACTGAAACGTCCAAAACAGAAAATAATGCAGTTCCAACAGATAAAGATATTGTTGATGCTTATACCTATCTGTATGGCAGATATCTGGTAATTCAACAAGAGAATTATGACATCAATGTAGAGAAAGTGGGCTATAATAAAATTAAATACAATCCGCTCGGTACGGCTCAATTTGTGAATCCAAATTTGGATGTTGCTTATCTTGAAGCTTGGATTGCAGTTGATAAAGACCACGCTGTTATTCTGAATGTCCCTAAAATCGAGGGACGTTATTACACTGCAGAATTATTAGACGGTTGGGGAGAAGTAATTGTCAATATCAACAATCGTAATTTTCCTAAAACACCTTATGGAAAATTTGCATTAGTTCTAAAAGGAACAAATCCAACGATTCCTGCAGATGCTGTAAAAATCGAATTACCATCAGAAAAAGCAAAAATGCTGGCTCGTGTTGAATTAAAAGGTACTCCAGATATTGCTCAAAAACTACAAAAGCAATTTACATTCACTGTTCCTGACGGAATTAAAATAGCACCACCGTTAACCATTCCTGAGTTTACTCCTAAAGCACCAATTGGCGGAGAAATTTTTGATAAAGTAGAAGAAGTGGCAGCTTCGTATCCTGACGTTATGCCAAAGGCAAAAGAATATCAGGACAAAGCAATTGTAATAGAGCAATATCGTAAAACAGATGATAAGGCAAAAGCACATGTGGATGAAGTTGTAAAAACACAAGCGATTCCGGGATTTCTAGCCGGCGCAAAAGGTTTCGGTACTCAAAAAGGAGGCTGGTCAGTATCTTATGCTGCAGGTAATTTTGGTGATGATATTCTGGCTCGCGATATTATAAATTATGGTGGTTTATGGGCTAATCGAAAAGAAGAAGCCGTTTATTTTATTGGTTTGATAGACAGTAAAAATCAACCTTTAAGCGGCGATAAAGTATATGAAATCAGATTTCCAAAAGACGCTCTGCCAGATACTGCAGTTGATGCGTTTTGGTCAACAACTTTATATAGTGTGCCAGATTACAGGGTAGTAGACAATAAATTAAAACGCTATAATCTAAATAATGTTTCCGGTCTAAAGAAAAATCCTGATGGTTCTTTGAGTATCTGGCTGGCTTCATCATTGCCTAAAGGAGCAATTGAAAGCAACTGGCTGCCAACACCACCGGGAAAAGGTTTTTCGCTTAATTTCAGAACTTATGTCCCTAAGAAAATTGTTCAGGATGGCCAATGGTTTCCTGCTCCAATTGAAGAAAAAAAGTAATAGCACGTAATGACCAAAAACAATATTATGAAAAATAAATGTCTTGTAATTTTAGCTTCAGTCTCTTTATTGTTAAGCGTTGGCTGTAAAAAAGAAACCACTATAAGAGAAACTTCAGGTAATGATGTTGCTGCTGGAGATTCTTCTTCGGTAAAAGCGTTGCCTGCTGGTCCGGCGGCCAATACAATAATGACCGAAGAATATGTGAAGCATATTGGATCTTTGGCTTTTTTATGGGGATGGCCAATGGTTAATATTCATAATAGAAAAGTAATGTTCGAAAAACTTCCCGAACCAAGTTATAAAGGAGGAATTGTACCATTGAGTCCGCCAAATCAATTGTGTATGCTGACAGACTATATTAAACCAGGTGAAAGAGAAGTGGCTTGTCCGAATCAGGATGTAGTTTACGGATTTGGTATAACAGATTTTACTAAAGATGCAATAGTGGTTCAGGTTCCGGATTTTGGAGACCGCTTTTGGGTTTATCAGGTGTGTAATCAACGAACTGATGGATACGCCGGTTTAGGAAAAATGTATGGAACAAAACCGGGATTTTATTTGTTAACCGGACCAAAATGGAATGGGAAAGTGCCGGATGGAATTACAGGAGTTTTTAAATGTGATACTGATTTAGGAATTGTAATTCCAAGAGTTTTCCAAACGGATGATCCTGCAGATAAAAAATCGATTCAGCCACTTATTCAGCAAATAATAATGTATCCGTTGAGTCAGTTTGATGGAAAAATGAAAACAAAAGACTGGACAAAAATCCCTGTTTTACCGTCACCTGAAAAAGAAGGGAATGAAGAAACAAAATGGGTAAAACCTGAAGTTTATTTTGACGAATTGCCTGCTATTCTAAAAGAAGTTCCGCCACTTCCGGGTGAAGAAGCAATTTATGGACAAATACAATCTGTTTTGGCAGCTGCCCAAAAAGACCCGAAAATAAAAGCGATCTTAAAACAGGCTGCAATTGATGCTGACCAAAAATTGATCACCCCTTTATTTCAATTTTCGAATGTTGGTTATCCATTAAAAGATAATTGGACAACACAAGGAAACGGAGCGCAATTTGGATTGGATTATTTAACAAGAACGGCTTGCGCCAAAGCCAATATTTTTGTGAATAAACCTAATGAAACGAAGTATTTCTATCAGGATAAAGATGCTTCAGGACAAAGATTACATGGTAACAGCAAATACACTGTGACTTTTGCCAAAGGCGAAGTTCCTCCCGTAAAAGGATTTTGGTCGCTTACCTTATACAATCAATATCATTTCTTTTCTCCAAATTCGGTTAACCGATTTTCTTTAGGAACCAAGAATAAAAATCTAAAGTATAATGCTGATGGTTCATTGACGCTTTACGTTCAAAATACACCACCAGCAGCGGATAAAACAAATAACTGGCTGCCTGCTCCAAAAGAAACATTTTCTCTTTATGTAAGATGTTATTGGCCGGAAGATCGCGTAATTAAAGACGTTTGGACACCGCCTGCAGTTGTAAAAGTTAAATAATTAAAGTGCTTGTTGCCGGAAATTAAATCTTGATGTTTAATTTAAATATTAGTAAAATGAAAAAGAATCTAGTGAGTTTAATGATTATTTTTTTGTGTGTAGCTTGTGGAAAGCAAAAACAAAATGATGATGCTACAACCGTAGCAACAGGAGAAAACGATGCTGAAATTATTCAGATAGCAAAAGAAGCTTATATATACGGTTATCCGCTTGTATTGATGGATGCATCTAAAAAAGTCATGACAAATGCATTTACGACAAACTCGAAGAATGCAGCTGTAAATCAGATACAAAGTCTGAATGAATTTCCAGATGATAAATTTCATGATGTGGTAAAACCCAATGCGGATACTTATTATTCAATGGCATGGTTGGACCTTGGCAAAGAGCCATTAGTGCTTAAAGCGCCAAATACGAATGGACGTTATTATTTACTACCAATATTGGATGCCTGGACTAATGTTTTTGCATCTCCGGGTAAACGTACAACTGGAACCGCAGAGAAAACATTTCTAATCACAGGACCAAATTGGAATGGAACTGTACCAGCCGGAATGGAACAATTAAAATCGCCTACTGATATGGCCTGGATGATTGGCCGTACACAAGTAAACAGTAAAGAAGATGGCGCGACAGCCGTAAAAAAAATCCAGGAAAAGATTACACTGACACCACTAAGCGCTTATGGTAAAGCATATACAGCGCCTAAAGCGGTAAATGATCCAAGTGTTTCGAAAATACCTCCTGCACAATTTGTAAAAGAAATGAGTGCTGATGCTTTTTTTACCAAGCTAAATGAATTGATGGTAGAAAATCCCGCTGCACCAGCAGATGCTGAAATAGTGGCCAGAATGAAAAAAATAGGATTAGAACCGGGAAAACCTTTTGATGTTTCAAAATTTTCAGGACCACTTGAGGATTCCTTAAAAGCAGTGCCTGCCGCTACAAATAAATATATTGCCGAGATGGCCACAAAAACAGCAAAACCAGTAAATGGATGGCACATAAATCATGGTTTAGGAGATTATAAGACAAACTATTTGACGCGTGCAGTGATCGCTATGGGTGGCCTAGGAGCCAATTTAGATGCCGATGCGATTTACCCAATGTCTACTGCAGATGCCGAAGGTGAAAAATACGATGGCAGTAAATATAAATATGTTCTTCATTTTGATGCAGGTAAACTGCCTCCGGTAAATGCTTTTTGGAGCTTAACCATGTACGGACTGGATGATTTTATGGTTGCAAATCCAATTAATCGTTTTGCAATTGGAGATCGAAATAAACTGAAAAAAAATGCCGATGGTTCAATTGATATTTATATCCAAAAAGATAATCCTGGGAAAGACAAAGAAAATAACTGGCTGCCTGCGCCAAATGCCCAATTTCAATTAGCAATGAGATTATATTGGCCAAAAGAGGAAGTTATTAAAGGAAACTGGACACCGCCTGCAGTTGTAAAAATTAAATAATAAATCATCCGTTATGGCTGAAAAATCGACAGATAAAGACGACAATTTATTTAATCCCGCAGCATCAAAAGCAGCGCGGTTTGATAAAGGCGTGGCTATTAGAAAATTGGTGCCCCGCTCAAGTCATGCTGAATGGAATCCGTCTGAAAATCGTGAAGACCCTGTTGAAATTTTGATCAAAACCAGTATCGGAAGAATGGAGAATTTAGTGCCATTACGATACAGTCGAATGATGGAAAGCCCGTTTACATTTTTCAGAGGTGCCGCTGCAATTATGGCTGCTGATTTAGAAAATACTCTAAATACAGGAATTGAACTTCAGCTTTGTGGCGATTGTCATCTGATGAATTTTGGAGGATTTGCAACACCCGAACGAAAAATCGTTTTTGATATTAATGATTTTGATGAAACATTTCCGGGACCTTGGGAGTGGGATATTAAAAGACTGGCGGCAAGTTTTGTAATTGCCGGTCGATCGAGAAAATTCTCCAGTAAAAACTGTAAAGAGTTTGCCTGGCATGTTGCGGATAGTTACAAGAGAAATATGTTGGATTATAGTCAATTATCGGCACTTCAAATTTGGTATGCTGATATTGATCTTGCCGAACTAATTGAAAAAGGAGACGATGAAGAACTCAAAGAATTTCAGCAAAAGAGATTAAAAAAAGCATCAGAGTTTACAGCCCATGAAAAAGAGTTTGCTAAAATGACTTATATGGAAGGTAACCGTGCCAGAATAAAAGATGAACCGCCTTTAATTTTTCATCCGATAGGAGAAGAATGGCAACGACTTGAAAGAGAAGCTACGACTATACATAAAAGGTATATGGAAACATTATCTGATGAGAAAAAAGTACTTCTTAGCCGGTATGCTTTGCATGATTTTGCCATTAAAGTAGTAGGAGTAGGAAGTGTAGGAACACTTTGCGGTATTAGTTTATTGATGTCGGCTACTGCCGAACCTATCTTTTTGCAGTTTAAAGAAGCCAGACAAAGTGTTTTAGAAGCTCATGTAAAAACAAAAGGCAAATACAGTCATCAGGGAGAACGAATTGTCAGAGGGCAAAAGTTGATGCAATCCGCTTCGGATATGTTTTTAGGATGGACAAATGATAGTGAAGATAAGTTCTTTTACATCCGTCAGCTTCGTGATGCCAAAGTAAAACCGATTCTTGAAATTATGAAGCCCAAAAATATGGCCTCTTATGCAAAAGCTTGCGGTTGGGCACTGGCAAGATCACATGCACGTACCGGAGATCCTTCCATCTTATCAGGCTATCTTGGCAAAGGAGATGAATTTGCCAATGCTATTGCAAAATTTTCGGTTTCGTATGCGAATCAAAATGAGGCAGACTACTATAAAATGCTGGAAGCAATTAAAGAAGGAAGATTACCAATTTCAGAAGATATATAACTTTCAATAATTAGTAAAATTGAATTTATGAATAAGAAATACCATTACGATCTCTTTAAAGATAGTATTGTTACGCTAAAAATGATGATATAGGCTTTGAGGGTACTTAGAATGAATAAAAATAAAGTATGCTAAAATAAGTAAGAATTTTATCCACTCTGTTGTGTTAATTAAACAAAATGATTTATCTTTGAGTGTATAGTAAGTAATTGTTATATAAGGAGTTGTATTTTTTTAATAACTGTTTAACATGATTTGCCTTTCATACTAGATTTGATCATGATTTTAATAATGTCACATTAAACGAATTTAATCATTAATCTAAATACCACAAAATGAATTTCAAAAGAAAGAATCTTCGTATTATCCCATTTTTTTTATTGGGATTGCTTATCAGTTGTTCTCCAACTGTTAAAGTAACTACTGATTATGACCATTCTGCTAATTTTGGCGAATACAGAACTTTCACTGTTTATGATTTGAGAGCTCAGGAAGGTCAGGTAAATCAACTTAATGTTGATCGTGTTGCAAAAGCCATTCGTGCTGAAATGACTGCAAAAGGCTTTACAGAATCATCTTCTAATCCGGATCTAAAAGTAAATGCAGTATCCATCCTAAAAAATAAAACACAAGTTACAGCCGATACTAATTTCTATGGTTATGGCGGTATGTACCGTCCTTATGGATATTGGGGTGGTGGTGCCATGATGGGTGGAGGCTCAACAACATTTAATACTTACGATTATGTTGATGGTTCATTGATAATTGATATCGTATCTACTAAAACAGGCAAACTGGTTTGGCAGGGAATTGGGAATGCTCAAATTGACAGCAAACCTGATAATCCGGAAGAATTTATCAATGGTGCAATTAAAAAAATATTGGAAGGTTTTCCTCCGGGATTAGCCAAAAAATAGTTGACCAGTTTATAGCTATAAATTTAATGTATAAAGGCCTTTATACTTATTTGTTTCGGCAAATAAGTATAGCCTTTTAAATGACTCCCCAAGTCTGTTCTTTTAAGTGACATTAAAAGAAATACCTTTTAAAATTTAAGCCGGAAAATATGCTCGATATAGTACTCTCTCTTTTCTTTTTTGTAGCCACAATAGTTGGTTTTGCAACATCATTTATGGTTCTTTTTTCAAAGAAAAACTATTCAAAAAGTTTCTTTTTAGGGCTGTTTTTGTTCAGTCTTGCAGTTGTGAGCGTTTACAATTTTTACATGTCGGCCAATACTTTCAAGACCTTTCCAGATCTGTTTATGATCACAAAATCTTTTATGTTTTTAGTAGCTCCTTCTGCTTTCTTATATGTAAGAAGTGTTTTGTTTTCGGACAGGATATTTAGAAAGTACGACTGGATGCATTTCCTGCCTTTTGTCTTCTATTTTAGTTTAACACTAATTGTTTGGGTGGACAGCTATTTCGATCTTCCTATTATTAATAATTTGGCTGTTAGAATAGAAAGTCCTTTTTCAATGCTAAGTCTAACAATCTGGCTGATGTATGCTTTTTGCCAGACTATGATGATTTTAAATTATGATTTAAAAAAATTCAAAGTAGATCACTTTAACAGAATAAAAGTTTTAAGCTGGATCCGACTTTATAATTTGATGATCTTGTTTTTGTTTTCGACGCTTTTTGTACATTATTTTTTAGTAAACCGTGTTGATAGTATCGACTTTTCATGTTATATCCTGATTTCTTCAGTGCTTGTTTTTACTGTGGGATGGCTTTATTTTAAGCCGCAAATTTTCTATGATGCAAATGAAATAGAAGAGGTAAATGATAGCAATGAAGTAAATGAGAATTTTGACTTTGATCAGAAAGAAAGTCACCTGGTGATCATTAAAACAAATGAGACAAAAAATAGTCTGCCGGTAGTGAAAGAATTAACGACAGAAAAAAAACAATTATATCTCGCCCAATTAGAAAGCATATTTGCTACAAAAGAGCTTTTTCTGAAGAAAGATTTAGTGATTCGGGATATTGTTGAAGAGACCGGAATATCGGTGCATCATCTTTCCAATTTAATCAATTCAGAATTTAGCCTTCACTTTCAGGATTACGTAAACCTGAAAAGAATTGAATATTTCAAAGAAAAAATAAACGATCCTGAGTGGAAAGATTTATCACTTGAAGGAATGGCATGGGGCTCTGGTTTTAAATCAAGAACGACCTGCTTCAGAGCTTTTATTAAGCATACCGGAAAATCGCCTTCAGAGTATTTTAAAGTAATCAGAATCAATCCTGAAAAAGCAACTACTTATTATTTAAAACAATCTTCAAACTGAAAAATGTAGCGTTTGAAGAGCGGTTTGTTAGGTCTTATTAATTTTTAAAGCAGTAGTAATGAAAACGAAATTTAAACAGAGACAAACGATAAAATCAATAATTACGCTACTTATTTTTTTCTTTTGCCATATAGGGCAAGCACAGCTCAAAGGCGGTCATATTTTGGGTGCTATGGGACTGCAATCCGGAACTCAAACTCCGGCAAATACGCTTAGTGTTTATATTCCCGGATACATATACTCGGCTTCATCCTTAAAAGATGCCAACGGAGATAAAGCGCTTGCAAATCCGGATCTTACCATGGTTATCACCGGTGCCGGCGTGACGTGGGTAAGTGATTTTAAGATTTTAGGAGCCAATTACGGAGCAACTGCTTTGTTGGCTTTTGCTTCAAATACAATTCAGGGAAACAATGCTAATGTCGATAATGATCTTGCTTTGACAGATTCCTATATTCAGCCGATACAATTAGGATGGCACAACAAACGAGCGGATTTCGTAGCAAGTTACCAAATGTATTTGCCAACCGGAAAATTTACAGCCGGAGCATCTGATAATACTGGTTTAGGAATGTTCATGAACGAATTTTCAGCAGGAACCACATTATATTTTAATGATAAAAAAACAGTTCATTTTGCGACTTTAGCTTCTTACGAAATCAACGGAAAAAAGAAAGATACTGATATTAAAACCGGAGATATTTTAAGTATTGAAGGTGGTTTGGGAAAAACATTTTATATGATGAATAGTGAGAAAACAGCACCAACAGGAATATTGAACGCGGGTTTAATTTACTATTTACAATATAAAGTGACTGATGATAAAATTCCTGTTCCTGTAATTGGAATCGTTGAAGGCGATAAAGATAGTGTGGGAGCAATAGGAGCCGAGATCAACTATTTTCATATTGGTTGTAAAACTTCTGCAGGATTTAGATGGCTGGCTGAGGTTGACGCTATTAACAGATTCCAGGGAAACACTTTTTTCCTTACACTGGCACATGTGTTTAGTTTGAAGAAAGAATAGTTGAAATAATTTGAAACTGTTTTTAATCTGATAGTGTTTTTTATCGAATGCGAATAAAATCTAAGGTTGGTTTAATATTAAATATCGAGATTCTAAATATGAAAAACACAAAGCTCTTCCGAAAAATGGTTCTCGTAAATGTTTTTTTTCTTTTATCATTCAATGTGATGATGGGACAAAAACAGCATATTAGCTTAAGAGATTCTTTAGATCACGCAGTCGATTTAAGTGACTATATCATTTATGCACATGGTTTTATTGTGATTCCGACGATTATAACGGAACCTGCTTTGGGTGGAATTGGAGGGGCAGTAGCCCCTATTTTTCTTAAAAAGCATGCGCCGGTAATTGATGAAAACGGTAAAAAACGATTTATAAATCCTGATATTACCGGAGGACTTGGGATGTATACCGGAAATAAAAGCTGGATGGCAGGAGCATTTCGTTCCAGTACTTTAATAAAGCCAAAAATTTTATACCGTGTATTTGCTGCGTATGGCGATTTGAATCTTTCTTTTTATGAAAATATGCCAAATGGAAAAGATTTAGAATTTAAACTTAATTTTAGATCCACTATGTTTTATACCCAATGGTTAAAACAATTTAGAAATGCAAAATGGAGCGCCGGGCCGCAATATTTATTTCTAAACTCAGATATAACATTACCTGATTTAAACCTGAACCTTCCGCCTTCTTTTGTTAAGCCAAAAGATGTAAAAAGTACCGTGAGTCAATTGGGAGGTGCGCTTCAGTTTGATGGTCGCGATAATATCTTTACTCCCGATAAAGGAATTCGGGTACAATCCGATTTTTTCTGGTCTGATAATTCCATCGGATCTGATTATGATGCCTGGCGAGTCAATTTATCGGCAATTGGCTATTATCCACTTTCGAAAAAATTAATCGGAGGTCTTAGGATTGAAGGTGAACAGGCTTTTGGGAGTCCGCCATTTTATCTTTTACCGGGAATTAATTTAAGAGGAATTCCGGCTGCCAGGTACATGAGAAAAACAAGTTTAGTTACAGAAGCCGAATTTAGATGGGATTTGTACCGAAGATGGAGTTTAATGGGGTATGGAGGTCTTGCCAGTGCCTTTAACGATTGGGATCAGGCGTTTGCAAAACCGGTGGTGTATAGCTATGGAACAGGTTTTAGATATTTATTAGCCCGCAAATTCAAATTACGAATGGGAGTCGATGTAGCAAAAGGACCAGAACAATGGGCTTATTATATTGTTTTTGGAAGTAACTGGATGCGATAGATGCTGAAAAGAGAATAGAAAATAGAACATAGAGAATAGAGAATAGAGAATAGAACATAGAAAAAAGAGACAAGAGAAAGATCTGATGGTGTTGATGTAGTCAAAGGACCGGAACAATGGACTTATTATATTTTTTTTGGAAGTAATTGGATGTGATACATCTTTAGAATAAATCAAAAACAAAACCCCGATGAAATAATTAGCATCGGGGTTTTTGTTTGAAGTTAATTTACTGGTATGATTATAAGTACAACAATAAGTAAGAAGTATGAGTGTTTACTTGAAATCAGTAGAATTATCTAATTATCTCATTCTCTAATTCACACATTTTCTAATTGACAAATTATCTAATTATCTAATTGACACATTATCTAATTAACATATTGCACATTTTGTAAGGTTTTATAGATTAATAAAAATATTGTGTAAAAATTAACGGCAAAGGGATAGTTTTATTAGTTAATATTTAATTGATTTGTAACAAAAATTAATTAAAGGTTACTAATAAGTTAACTATTTAAATCATTGATTATGTATAAAATTACGATGAAATCAGTTTTCGTAGCATCAGCATTTTTGGTTGGTGTGAGCAGCTGTTTTGCACAAGACGTTTTAGTGAATTCACTAAAAATGAATGCGAGTGATAAAAGTAAAGAGAACTTTAAATTCACAGAGCAAATTAACCTGGGGACAACTTCGGTAAAAACACAAGGTTCTTCAGGAACGTGCTGGAGTTATGCTACAAACTCATTTTTAGAATCAGAAATGATTCGTTTAGGAAAACAGCCTGTAGAATTATCTCAGATTTATTCAGCGAGAAATGTGTATGTAGAAAAAGGGATTAATTATGTGCGTATGCATGGTGCTGTAACTTTAGGTGACGGAGGTGCATTGCACGATGTAACGAACATGTATAAAAAATACGGAGCCGTTCCAAGAGAAGTGTATACAGGATTAAACTACGGAACAGATAAAAATAAATTTGGCGAAATGGCAGCGCTTATCGAAGGTGTTTTGGCTGCGGTAGTTAAAAATCCAAATGGAGAATTAACACCAAACTGGCAAAAAGCATATGCTGCAGTAATCGATTCTTATTTAGGAAAAGTGCCGGATAACTTTACATACAAAGGAAAAAATTATACGCCACAATCTTTTGCTAAAGAAGTTGTTGGAATTAATCCTGATGAATATGTAGAAATGTCTTCGTTTACAACTGCTCCATACTACCAAAAAACAACCATGATGGTACCGGACAACTGGTCATTCGATCAGGTTTACAACGTAAAAGTAAATGACATGACCGATGTTATTGATAATGCATTGAAAAAAGGATACACTGTAGCCTGGGCAACTGACGTAAGTGAGAAAAGCTTTAGCTGGAAAAATGGTGTAGCCTATGTTCCGACAAAGAAATTTGATGAGATGACGGCTGAAGAAAAAGCAGACATGTTCAACGGACCGAAACCAGAGCCGGAAATTACTCCGGAGATGCGTCAGGCTGCTTTTGATAATTACACTACAACAGACGACCACGGAATGCATATTATTGGTCTTGCAAAAGATCAAACCGGAAGAGAATATTATATCGTAAAAAATTCTTGGGGAGAAACAAACGACTACAAAGGTTTCTTGTTTGTAACCAAAAATTTTGTGAAATATAAAACAACTGCCTTAATGGTAAACAAAGGCGGAATTCCAACGGATCTTGCTAAGAAATTAGGAGTTTAAGTTTTAGACCGATTTTAAAAATATAGAAAAAGCGCTGCAAGAAATTGCGGCGCTTTTTTTGTTTTAGTTAAAGCCGCCAAAAGAATAAAAGCATAAGCTTTTCCTATTATTTTTAATTTCTTTACCGTTTGACGAGTTTTTTTATCTGAAAAACAGCACTTTAACGATTTTTAAGGTTGTTTATGGGTATAATAAAATAAAAAAAAGAACTATAAGTACCTTTGATAAATTAATCTAATCATCATGAAAACTTATGCAGTTAAAATTACAACAATTGCATGTGTTTTTTCTTTGAGCTGTTTTGCACAGCGTGCCACTTCAAACGCTCCTGTCATTGCGCCAATAGCAAATGCACATTCACAAACTGACAACAAATCTGGTGATGATCTTGTGTTGGATTACTATCACGTAGAAGAAACCATTAATATGTCTTTTGGAAGAAGAGTGACCAAGTACGATGTTTCAAAACTGGATATGGTAAATACCTATGATCTCGGACCAAATAACGTCCGAACCGTTACGGCTGTATATAGAAAAGCAAAAGTAAAACCAACAGAAATTAAAATGCTGGCTAAAACCATTAAAGATACTGTTATGACTATTAAACCAGTCAAAGTTGAGGTGATTCCACCAGCCCAAAAAGCAAAATACCTTACGGTAGATCTCACCAAAACGTATATGAAGGTAGTAGATAAAGGTTATGCTTCGGCAGATATGCTCAAAAAGGTTGCAGACAAACACTATTTTAATGGCGACATGACGGAGGCTGCCAAATTTTATGCGCAGTTATTGGAAATGGCTCCAAATTCAGAGGCGTCTTATTATTATAGATATGCACAGTCATTGAAGGAAACCGGCCAAACAGAAAAAGCCAATGAGATGATGGTGCTGTTTGAAAGTAAAAACGCGAATAACAGAATTGCGAAAGAATAGTTCCACGTATTCTCAGAGCAAGAAAAAAGACTATCATGGAAGTGATAGTCTTTTTTTTATGGTCTTTCTAAAAGTTCTCGATTATTTATTAAAGCGTTTTCCTTATTTACCTTTAAGCTTAAAAATAGTAAATAAGATTGGCGATCTTTTTTGATAGGTGATTTAGATAATTAATAGCCGTATTTAAAAAATAAATTTAGGTTACCAATTCTATAAGTCATCGCAGCAGTGCTAACATCAAATAAAGTTGCCAAATTTTTTACTGTTTCATCATCTGAAAGATCAAACTTGTTTTTGCGTATTTCTTTGATAATTAAGCTTTCAGGCATAAGTATTGCAGCTGCAAAAGCATTTGCTTCTTGCTCAATTTTAATTTCTCCCGTAGATGAGTTTTTATTTCTATATAGAGCGGAAAAGCCTTTGTCTATAAAAAGTTCCTTGTTGCTTCTATGAAGTTCATAATGACCAAATTCATGTGCAATAGTAAATCGCTGACGTACTAATGGATCATTGTTATTTACACCAATAACTCCATTACCTTTATTAATTAATAAGACTCCAGAAACTCCTTCTCCTAAGTCATCATATTGGATATTTAGCCCTTTTTTTTCTATAATTTTTTCTAAAGGTATAGGTAATTTTGTGATGTTAAATTCTTCCAAGATATTAATTGTAATCTTTTCAATTCTTTTATTTAACATGTTTAATAGTGTTTAAATCTTTTGCTTTCTCTATAAAATCTAATATTTTACTTGTATTTTCCTTGTTAGATTTTATTTGTGTAGATATTTTTTTCTTCCATTCACTAAGAGAAACATCTGAAGCATTAAATTGTGGTAATAATTCCGTTACTTCTATGTTTAAAATTTTAGCAATGCTCCAAAGTAAATGAATTGGAGGGCGCTGTCTTCCTTTTTCAATATTTACTATAGAGGCACGACTAAGATTTAAAAAACTTGCAAAAGCCTCTTGTTTGATTTCGGCTTTTAGTCTTTCAATTTTTATCATGGTTCCTAATTTAATATAGAAAAGTTGTTGTTCGTCTTCTGTCATTTTTATGATGGTAAAAAACAAAGGTAATTAAAATAATGTAAAGTATCGCAAACTGTTTGTGATATTATACTATTTTTATTGTTTGTATTATTGTACATTTGAATTAATTTAATATCTTTGTAATGTTATTTATTAAATAGGAATTTATATAAATAAAAAAAGCCAGGATTAAACCTGACTTGTTAATTTTTTTGAAAACATACAGTAGCCTGCTAAGCTCCTGAGTTTCCTTTAGATGTCGAAATTCAAAAGTAACTTCTTCAAAATTATTATGCAAGTTTTTTAAGTTAATTTCGATGAAATCACCTTAAATAAATGTTTTCTCTCTGTTTTGTGTAATTAAAAATTTAAAATAAGCAATTTACTAGTAGTCAAAGTATTGATTTTCAATTATTATCGCTGAAATGATAAGCGATACAGGTTACTTATTTTAAAAATTTAAAAACCCATATATCATGGAAAATAACAATGGGGCTATGGATGCCCAAAAATTAAAAAATCCTCTTAAATTCGTAATAGAGGGACAAGAATTCGAAACTTTTCAACAATATCTTACTGGTGCTGAACTTAAAAATTTCAAAGGTATTCCTTTAGAAACGGAACTATATCTTTCTATCACAAAACCATATAAAGATGAGCTTATTGAGAATGATAAGTCGGTTAATATGGCAAGACCGGATAAGGAGTACTTTTTCGTTAAAGAAAGCTATAAGTTTACCTTTAATGAGATAAAATTGACCTCTTATAAAAAGGTAGTTTCTGGAAAAGAGATTTTTACTTTAGGAGGAATAGAAAATTCTAATTGTTTTGTTCTGTACCAGAAGTTGAAAGGTCATGACTTTGAAAAAATTTCCTTAGATGAAACTGTTGATCTATCTAAACCCGGAATTGAAAGTTTTATAACTAAAGATTCGGATACATTTGTTTACACTTTAAATGGTGAACATGAAATGACTGATAAAAAGGTATTAACTGCAAGGGAAATTCTCGAGTTTGGGGCGGTTGATTCAGAAAAATTCTATTTGATTCAGTTCTTTGAGGATGGAAGTGAAAAGAATTATGCATACTCTTACGATGAAAAAATTGAAATGAATTGTAAAGGTCTTGTTTTTATTACCAAAGAGTGGCTTGATATTGCAGATGTAGAACAATATGGGAAAAAGTGTGAATTAATCCCTCCTGCTAGGAGCTTTAGAATTAAAATTGACAAAAACTATCATATTGTAAAAGAGAAGGATATTACTAAAGCTGAGATTATTGCATTAGAAGGTAAGCCGGAGGTAATATATGATGCATACAAGGTTTTGAATAATAATCCGAAGCCCATCAAAATTTTGGATGATGAAACAGTTGATTTAACCGAAAAATGTTTAGTTAGATTTGTTTTGCAACCAAAAGAACAGCAAGATGGTAGAGGTAGTCGTCAAAATTTCATCTTACCAGAAGAAGATATTGAAACTTTAGAAAAAATGAGTCTCCAATGGGAGACTCTTTTGTCTCCAAGTATGTGGTTGGTGATTTATAATTATCCTATTCCCGATGGTTATAATGTAAAAAATGTAGATCTAGCTTTAACAATTACTTCAAGTTATCCTGCGACGGAAATTGATATGGCGTATTTTTTTCCTCCATTAGTTAAAAATAACAGTAAGTCAATAAATGCGATTTCAGATCAGCCTTTAGATGGGAAAATTTTT
This sequence comes from Flavobacterium sp. KH_001, assembly GCF_057840745.1. Lineage (NCBI taxonomy): Bacteria > Pseudomonadati > Bacteroidota > Flavobacteriia > Flavobacteriales > Flavobacteriaceae > Flavobacterium > Flavobacterium sp. KH_001. Next base: position 1,311,110 of record NZ_CM174520.1, read on the forward strand.
CAAAGATGGTCACGTCATAGACAGCCAGGAGATTGGAAACCAGGTATTGATAATCTGGCAACGCATTTATCTCTTGTTGATAATTGGTTATTTAACGATTTAAAACGATAATTATGAATAGAGTCAGAATATCGGGAAAACATTTTCAGCAATTACAGGAGCATCTATTTCCTGGAGATGGTAAAGAAGCTGTTGCTATAGCTTTGTGTGGTAGAAGCTTTTATAAAGGAAGTTATTCTCTTCTTGTAAATGAAGTTTATCCAATACCATATGAGAAGTGTTTCGAGAGAAGAGAGGATTTTGTTCATTGGCCTACAGAATTTATTAATCCTATTTTAGAAAAGGCTTCAAAAAAAGGGATGGCTGTATTGAAAATTCATTGTCATCCTGGTGGTTATGATAAATTTTCAGAAATTGATAATGAATCTGATCAATCTTTGTTTACTAGTATTAATTCTTGGTTAGATGATGGTTTGCCAAATGGTAGCTGTGTAATGTTGCCGGATGGTAGATTTTTTGGTAGATTCTTTTTTGATGATATGTCGCAACAGCCAATTCATCACTTTTCAATAGCGGGAAATGATATATTGAATTGGTATTATATGGAAAGTGATAATTCTATAGAATCAGCTTCACAGCTAAGAAATCAACAAGCTTTTGGGCAAAAAACTATAGGTCTTTTAAATAGATTAAAAGTTGGAATAGTAGGTTGTTCAGGGACAGGAAGTCCAGTGATTGAGCAGCTTAAAAGATTAGGGGTCGGTGAATTTGTTTTGGTAGATCCTGATTTTGTGGACTCGGTAAATCTTAATAGAATTATTGGTTCGACAGATCTCGATTCTAAGAAAAAAACCTTGAAAGTTGATGTTATGAAAAACGGAATTGACACGTTGGGAATTGGAACAAAGACAACATGTTTTTCTAAGCATATAACTCATGTCGATGTTGTTAAGGAATTGGCGGATTGCGATGTCTTAATTGGATGTGTCGATGGTGCGGAAGGGAGGCATGTTTTGAATCTTATTTCTTCATATTATTTAATTTCATTTATTGATGTTGGGGTTAAATTTGATGCTGATGGAATAGGAGGTATTAATGGTATTTTTGGTTCCGTTCATTACGTACAACCTTTTGGTTCTAGTTTATTGAGTAGAAAGCAGTATAGTATTGAAAAGCTTAAAGCTGAGGAAACAAAGCGTATAGATGAAGAAGAATACGGTAGGAATCAATATTTAGCTAATGTTAATGAATCCAATCCTGCAGTTATAAGTGTTAATATGCAAGTGGCAGCCTTAGCTGTAAATGAATTATTGGCTAGAATTCATCCATATAGAAATTTTGAAAATGGAGAATTTGAAGTAATGCGAGTAAATTTTGCTGAAAGCACAACTTTTCCAGAAGAAACCTCAGGTCCATGCTTATTTTTTGAAAAAAATGCTGGAAGAGGAGATGTAGAACCGCTATTAGGATACGCTGAATTTTCAAAAAATGTTACAGAAAATATATAATTGGTTTGTCAAGCTTTTTTTTAAAAAAGAGTTTGATGCAGATAAACGATATAGGTTTCAATTTGTAAATGAATTGCCAGACATACCCAAAAAAAATATTTTATATTTTATTGGTGAGGAAGGGTGTTATTGGCAATTTGTGATGTTATGTCCTTGTGGGTGTAGTTCTTTGTTGCATATGAACTTAATGGATGATTATAATCCATATTGGAACTATGAAATCCATGATAATTTAATAACTATAACTCCATCTATAGATAGGATTGTTGGTTGTAAAAGCCATTTTTTTGTTAGAGAAGGAAATATAGTTTGGCATAAATAATTTCTTATAATGGGGCTTGTAAAGTAGTCTTTTTGTTTTTTTTTTTATTTTTGAGCAAAAAAAAAGACTATCATGAAAATGATAGTCTTTTAATAAGCTCCCCCTCTTGGGCTCGAACCAAGGACCCTCTGATTAACAGTCAGATGCTCTAACCAACTGAGCTAAGGAGGAATCACCTTAAAGGTAAATATGTTTGCTAAAAAAAGTTGCTCCCCCTCTTGGGCTCGAACCAAGGACCCTCTGATTAACAGTCAGATGCTCTAACCAACTGAGCTAAGGAGGAAGTTGTTGCTCTTTTTAGCGAGTGCAAATATAGTCGATTTTTTAATTTACCAAAAATATTTTAACTCTTTTTTTAATTATTTTTTTTACTTGACAATCGCTTTGTAAATATCATTTCCGTTAGCAAATAAAAGCAGTGCTATAAGTAGAACGAAACCAACCATTTGGGCGTTTTCAAGGAATTTGTCACTTGGTTTTTTACCACTAATTATTTCGTACAATAAAAACATCACATGACCACCATCAAGAGCCGGAATTGGCAATAAATTCATAACTCCAAGCATAATTGACAATAAAGCAGTGATTGTCCAGAACGCTTCCCAACTCCAGGTATTTGGAAAAATGTTGAAAATTGCCGCAAATCCACCAACTTCTTTATAAGCTTCTGTTTTTGGATTGAAGATTGTTTTAAGCTGATTTCCGTACTCAACTAATCCGTTAGCACCAGTTTCAATTCCAATCGGAATTGACTCCGCAAAACTAAACTTTTGACGGTTGATCGTATAAAGATTTAATTTCTCCAGATTAGAATAGGGTAATCTTGAAGCATAAGCTACTCCCGATTTAGATTCTTTGTTGAATTTTAAAGCACTCTGAACAACCTGATCTCCTCTTTTTATAGTTATTGGAATCGTTTTTCCACTAAAATTTTTAAATCGAGCGGCTACTTCATCAGCATATTTAACAGGAACTCCATCAATATGAGTTAATATATCGCCTGGTTTTACTGCTTTGGTATTGGGTGAAGTTTCTTCGAAGCCAGAAACCACAAAAGGAATTCTCATTTCTACCAAAGAGCGCTTAACTCCGGAGTTACTGATTTTATTAATAATATTAATAGGAAACTTAATTGTTTTGATTTCGTTGTTTCTTTCAACAGTAACTTCGCTAGCCATGAATAGGTTTTTAGCGATATCGTCGTAACGATCTATTTTTTTACCGTTAACAGCAATGATTTTATCACCTGTTTTAATCCCCGCATTTTCAATTGCAGGATTGGTTACCCAAACACCATCTTTCAGATCAGCATTGGCTACATAAGTATCACCATAAACAAACGCCATTCCTATATATATAATAAAAGCAAGAATAAAGTTTACCGTAACACCACCCAACATAATGATCAAACGTTGCCAGGCCGGTTTAGAACGGAATTCCCACGGTTGAGGTGGAAGCGCCATTTGTTCTTTGTCCATACTTTCGTCGATCATTCCTGAGATTTTTACATAACCTCCAAGCGGTAACCAACCAATTCCGTATTCTGTTTCGCCAATTTTCTTTTTTAGAAGCGAATATTTAACATCAAAAAACAAGTAAAATTTTTCGACTCTGGTTTTAAATAATTTAGCAGGGATAAAATGCCCTAATTCGTGAAGAATAATAAGTAAAGATAAACTCAATAGAAATTGAGAGAGTTTGATAACTATATCCATTTTGTATTTTTAGTTCGTAATTTAACGCACAAAAGTAACGTTTCTATTTTAATTTGATAGCGCAATATAAGACATAAGGTTTTAAATGTTTGTTAATTAATAAACATTTAGATTTCTCCTTTTATTAAGATGCTGTAACTTTACTTTTTTATAGGCTATCGTACCTAATTGGTAGCCAAAAACCATTAAAAGTTACATTATATGGCTTCATTATTATTTTCTCCACTCACAATAAAAAAAATCACTTTAAAAAATAGAATCGTTATTTCGCCAATGTGTCAATATTCAGCAGTGGACGGATTTGCAAACGATTGGCATTTGGTTCATTTAGGAAGTCGTGCCAGCGGAGGCGTGGGCCTGATTATTCAGGAGGCTACAGCCGTTTCTCCTGAAGCAAGAATTTCTCCAGCCGATTTAGGAATCTGGAAAGACGAACACATTCAGAAATTAAAAACAATCAATCAATTTATAGTTTCTCAAAATTCAATTCCCGGAATTCAGTTGGCGCATGCCGGCCGAAAAGCAAGTGTTTCTGCTCCGTGGGAAGGCAATAAAAAGTTAGATTTCGCTCATGGCGGATGGCAGACGGTTTCTTCAAGCGCGATTCCGTACCACGATGACGAACCTTTTCTCCCAACAGCTTTAGATAAAGACGGAATACAAAAAGTGATTGCTGATTTCAAAGCTGCAACCAAAAGAGCAGTTGAAGCGGGTTATCAGGTTGTAGAAATTCATGGTGCACATGGTTATTTACTGCACCAGTTTCTTTCTCCTTTAACGAATAACAGAACCGATGCCTACGGAGGAAGTTTTGAAAACAGAATCCGTTTTACTTTAGAAATTATAGAAGCAGTTCAATCCGAATGGCCTTCAGATTTACCTTTATTTGTCCGAATCTCAGCAACAGATTGGGCAGAAGGCGGATGGAGCCCTGAAGAATCAGTAAGACTTTCGGAAATTTTAAAAGAAAAAGGAGTAGATTTAATCGATGTTTCGTCTGGCGGATTGGTTTCACATCAGCAAATTCCGTTGCACCCCAACTATCAGGTTCCATTTGCAGAAAAAATCAAAAAAGAAGCTAATATTTTAACGGGAGCGGTTGGTTTAATAACACACGCCATACAAGCCGAAGAAATTCTAAATAACAACCAGGCCGATTTGGTTTTATTCGCCAGAGAATCACTTAGAAATCCTAACCTGCCTTTAGATTTCGCCAAAGACTTGAACGAAGACATCCAATGGCCAAAACAATACGAACGCGCTAAAATTAAATAAAAAAATAAACCATAAGGTTTTTTAATTTGAACCATTAAGACATTAAGTTTCATTAAGCTTTGAACTTAATTTTTCTTAATAATTAGAAAAAAATTAAGCAGCTAAACTTAATTTTCTTAATCTCTTAATGGTAAAAAAACATACAAAATGCAAAAAATAAGAACAGCACTATTATCATACGGAATGTCGGGAAAAGTTTTTCACGCTCCATTTTTAGACATTCATCCCGGATTTGAATTATTAGGTTCCTGGGAAAGAAGTAAAAACCTCATTCAGGAAGATTATCCCTATGTAAAAAGTTATCCCTCAATCGACGATTTATTAGCAGACGATGTCGATTTGGTAATCGTAAACACACCGGTTGGAACCCATTATGAATATGCTAAAAAAGTACTTTTAGCCGGAAAACATGCTGTGGTCGAAAAAGCTTTTACTACAACTGTGGCTGAAGCTGAAGAACTAGCTTCAATCGCAAAAGAAAAAGGATTAAAATTAGCCGTTTTCCAAAACAGAAGATGGGACAGTGATTTTAAAACAATTCAGAAAGTAATTAAAGACGGTGTCTTGGGAGATTTGGTCGAAGCCGAATTCCATTTTGACAGATACAATCCGTTATTAAGTGTAAAAGCGCATAAAGAAACAGCCAATGATGGAGCCGGAATCCTGAAAGATTTAGGTCCGCATTTAATAGATCAGGCAGTTTGTTTATTTGGATCTCCAAAGTCGGTTTTCGGAGATATTCGTTACACCAGAGAAAATTCTTTAGTAGACGACTGGATCGATTTGGTGTTGATTTATGATAATTTGAGAGTGAGGTTAAAAGCAGGTTTCTTTGTGAGAGAAGCCAATCCTGCTTACACGATTCACGGTATAAAAGGTTCTTTCTTAAAACCGCGCGGTGATGTTCAGGAAGACGAATTAAAACTCGGCAAAAAGCCAAACTTAGAATCGTGGGGAACTGAATCGGAAGCCTTACAAGGACTTTTACATACAGAAATCAACGGCGAAGTGATCCGTGAAAAAATACCAACCCTTCAGGGAAATTACTTTTCCTTTTTTGATGGCGTTTATGATTCCATTGCAAACAACAAACCAGAACCCGTTACGGCACAGGATGGCGTAAAAGTAATGCAGATTATTGAAGCTGCTATTGCGAGTAATGCACAGCAGAGGGTAATTAACTTATAAATTTAAACACATAGAGACATAGTTTTCTGTGTCTATAGAAGGCGTTTCACTTGCTTAAAAACATATAGCTATGTGTCTTTTTACAAGTGAAACGCCTTTTTTATAGTTGGAGAATAAATCTATGTTTCTATGTGTTTAAAACTTTTGTAGCGTTGTAACTTATAAACATATAACGTTATAAATTGAGGAACTACTAGTCTTTGCTAGTGTGTAAAGTACATTTTTTGTATTTTTATACTAGCAATCCAAAAATCCATCATTTTGATCAACTTCAATCCATTATCACTATTCCAAACAAAAGGGAAAATCAAGAAAGTCTACAGAGAAGCAAAAGCTTCTTATTTAAACCGAATTCGTTTTGCCGTGGGAATGTTTTATTTCGGAATGGGGTTAAGTTTTGCAACTTGGGCAAGCCGAATTCCGGATATCAAAACCGCTTTGCATTTAACCGAAGGTGATTTGGGTTCTATACTTTTTGCGCTCCCAATGGGGCAATTGGTCATTATGCCTTTTTCAGGAAAAATGGTAACCAAATTTGGTAGTCACAGGATTTTAGTTTTCTCCTTAATAATGTATGTTTTGTGTTTGGCCAATTTAGGCTTGGCAACAACAGCCTTTCAATTGTCTGTAGGTTTGTTTTTGTTTGGATTATTTGGGAATCTTGCTAATATTGCTGTAAATACGCAAGGTGTTTATACAGAAGTACTTTTCAAAAAAACAATCATGTCTTCGTTTCATGGCATGTGGAGTTTCGCCGGATTCACAGGAGCATTGGTTGGCTTGGGAATGTTAGCTTTAAATCTTTCTCCATTACATCATTTTATTATTGTTGGCATAATTGTAATAATAATGGTTGCTTTTAATTTTAAATTTTTGGTCAGAGCCAAAGAAAAAATCAAACATAAAACCTCTGAAGGCAAAAAGTTATTTGTCAAGCCAGACAGCACTTTAATCTGGCTTGGTGTAATTGGCTTTTGTAGTATGGCGAGCGAAGGAGTTATGTTTGACTGGAGCGGCGTTTACTTTAAAGATATCGTACAAGCACCCGGACCATTGGTAATTTTAGGATATACTTCTTTTATGATTATGATGGCCAGCGGACGTTTTCTAGGGGATGGTTTAATCAACAAATTTGGACGTGAACGCGTGATGCAAATTAGCGGAGTTATGATTTCTGCCGGGCTTTTCACTGCCGTTTTTCTTCCTTATATTATTCCGTGTACGATTGCTTTTATGGCTGTTGGTTTGGGTGTTGCGACTATTGTTCCAACTGTTTATAGCATGGCCGGGAAAAATCCGACTGTTCCGCCGGGAGAAGCTTTGACGATAGTTTCTAGTGTTAGTTTCCTCGGATTCTTAATGGGACCTCCTGTCATTGGGCATATTGCTCAAAATTTTGGACTTCAATTTTCGTTTGCCTTTATCGGAATCTTTGGGGTTCTGATTGCTTTTATGGTTTCTAAAATTAGAGTTACCCAATAAAAATTCTTTCAACTCTTTTTAAAAACACATATTTATTTATAGGAAATAACTTATAAATATAATTTTTTGTCTATATTTGAATTTTAAAACTTTTGTCTCAACAGGTTTTAAATGAACCAAAACCAGTTTATCCTTTGAATCAGAATTGAAATGTTTAACCATTTTAATTTAAATCATTATTCAAAGTAAATTGTGTTTTATGACAAAAAAGTACCTGCTGTTTTTTATTTTTCTGCCTTTTATTCACGTCTTTGCACAAGAAGAAACGACCTTTTTTGGTTTTGTGATTGATGCCAAAACACAAAATCCTATTGAGAATGTGGTGGTCTCTATTCAAAATTCTTCCCTAACACAACTTACATCAGCCAACGGAAGATTCGAACTTCATTCTCAAATAAAAGGAGAACAACTGCTTTTGATTCACAGTCAGGGTTACAAAGATTTACTTTTAAAACTGGAATCCAATTTTGGATTTAAAGTGAACCTCGGCATATTACAGCTCGAAGATAATTTTTCAGATGAAACTCCTGCTGCTTTAATATCGCTATTGGAAAGTGATCTAACAGATGATAATAGTTCATCTGAAATGACTTCAGGGCTTTTGCAATCTTCAAAAGATGCTTTTATGCAGGCTTCGGCTTTTAATTGGGGTCAGGCCCGATTTAGGGTTCGAGGCCTTGATAGCGAAAACGGAACCATGATGCTCAATGGTATGGTCATGAACAAACTTTATGATGGAAGACCGCAATGGAACAATTGGGGAGGTTTGAATAATGTACTCAGAAATCAGGAATTCTCTGTTGGTACTGCAGCTTCTACTTATACTTTTGGAGGCATTTTAGGGACACAGCAAATTTTTACACAAGCCTCAATGTATAGAAAGGGAGGACAGCTTATGTTTTCTGGAAGCAATACTTCATATAACTGGCGCGCCATTGGAACGTATGCTTCCGGAATGAATGCTTCCGGTTGGGCCTATGCGATTTCAGCGGGCAAACGCTGGTCAGATGAAGGTTTTTTTGAGGGAACAAATTTCAAGGCGGAGTCTCTTTTTATCAGTGTTGAAAAGAAACTAAATGCAAAACAATCCTTGAATTTTACAGGTTTTTATACACCCAATTCCCGAGGAAAAAATTCGGCAAACACAGCTGAAGTAACACAATTAACAAACGAAAAATACAATTCGTATTGGGGTTTTCAGAACGGAGAAAAGCGAAATGCAAGAATTAAAAAAGTGGAAGAACCACTCTTGATGCTCAATCATTATTTTAAAATTGATGAAAAAACAAATCTCAATTCAGGTGTAATGTATCAGTTTGGGAAAGTTGGAAACAGTTCTATTGATTATCAAAAAGCAGACAGTCCGGATCCAACTTACTACCGAAAATTACCGAGTTATTTCAGTTCGCTTTACGGAAAAGACAAAGGAGAATTTTCAGGTGCTTTTACTCCCGATTATGAAAATGCAGAAAAAAACAAAACCCTATTTCTAGAGCATTCGCAAATAGATTGGAATGCCATGTATCGTGCCAATCAAAAACAAATGGCAAATTCCGATAGTACAATTAGCGATTATGAGCCAGTTCAAAGCCGTTATGTTTTATATGAAGATCGAACCGATGATAAAACTTTTGCTGTAAATTCTATTTTGAATTCACAGCTGACACAGAATATTTTTTTTGATGGAGGAATTACTTTTCGAAACCTGAAATCACATAATTTTCAATATCTTTTAGACTTACTTGGAGGTGAATATTTTGAAGATATCGATCCATTTTATAAAGGAAACCAGTCGCAATCTGATTTGCAAAATCCAAATCGGAAAGTAAGAGTCGGGGATGCTTATGGTTACAATTATAATTTTTTAGCCAACACAATTGATGCTTTTACTCAGTTTCGGCTTTCTTATAAAAAAACAGATTTCTATTTAGCACAATCCTATTCAGTATCCAATTATCAACGGGAAGGTTTATATCAAAACGGAATTTATCCCACAACTTCTCTCGGCAAAAGTCAAAAAGTAAATTTTGAGAATTTTGGCTTTAAAGGCGGATTTACTTATAAAATTTCGGGCAGACAATCTTTGTTTTTTAATGGAGAACATTTAACCAGAGCGCCTTCACTCCGAAATACCTTCTCCAATTCACGCTTAAATAATTCAGTTGTTAACGGAATCGAAAGCGAGAATATTTCAAGTGCTGAAGCTAATTATGTTTATCATTCGCCTAAACTAAAAATGCGTTTGACCGGTTACTACACTTTGATTAAAAACAGTACCAAAACTTCCTTTTTTTATGCTGAAGGTATCTTTGATAACGGTGCCGGCTACGATGCAACAGACGCATTTGTAAGCCAGACGCTAACCCATTTAGACAAGAAAAATGTTGGAGCAGAATTGAGTTTTGAGTATCAAATTTCGTCTACTTTAAAAGCAACTTTAGCTTTTGCCTATGGTAATTACACGTACAATAGTGATCCTGATGTTTTAATCACAAATGATGCAAATGCTGCAATAGCAAACAAACCAACCTCTTTTGATTTTGGGAAGGCCTTAATTAAAAACTACAAACAGGCCGGAATGCCACAGCAAGCTTATTCATTTGGTTTAGAATACAGAGACTCCAAATTTTGGTGGATTGGTGCAAACATAAATTCTCTCTCCGATAGTTATATTGATATTTCTCCGATTGCCAGAACGGCACAATTTTATATTAATCCGGCGAATGGTTTTCCTTTTCCGGAAGCAACAAAAGAACGTGGAGATGCATTGCTAAAACAAGAAAAATTTAAGCCGATTATATTAGTGAATTTTTCGGGAGGAAAATCCTGGCGTGTTCACGGAAAATATATCGGACTTTTTTCAAGTGTAAATAATGTCCTGAACTCCATATATAAAACCGGTGGCTTTGAACAGGCACGAAATGCCAACTTTAGAGCTTTAAACCAGGACACTTCTAGTAAAACGCCATCGTTCGGTCCTAAATATTATTACGGATACGGTCGCACTTATTTTGTAAATCTAACGATCGGTTTATAAACTTGAAAAATACAATTGTTATGAAAAAAATAGCTTTAAAGTCAATTTTTAGACTTTCTCTATTGCTTATTTACGGATGTAATAATGATGTTGAAACACCCAAATTAGAATGTACGCAACCCGATTTGACAGTGAATAAAACAGTCGAAAAGGTACATGAACTTGCTGGTCCTGTTGCAAAACAATATGTTTATGATGATATTATAGAAGCCTATGTAGTATCAAGTGATGAAGACGGGAATTTTTTTAAAACCATTTCATTTCAAACTTTACCGAAAGAGGGAGTTCCTGCAACAGGTTTCAGTGTACCAGTAGATGCGTCGAACACTTATATTGATTATCGTGTTGGAAACAAAGTGTATGTGAAATTAAAAAATCAGTTTACAGATTTATTTTATGGTGGATTACGAATAGGAAGTCTAAATGTGAGTAATGCCGGAGATCCAACCATTGGCAGGATTTCGCAGAATGATTATAAAAATGTTTTGAACGCTTCCTGTACTGTGATTGATGAAAATCTATTGGTTAAGAAAATTTCTATTGAAGAAGCAATAGACGATACTAAATTAAATACGTTGATAGAGCTAACCGATGTAGAGTTTACCGAAGGAGCATTGGGTCGTCATTATTTTGAGGAAACGAATAATGTAGGAGGTTCAACAAACTGGAATTTGCGTGATAAAACAGGAAATCAGATTATTTTTAGAACCAGCAGTTATGCCAGTTTTTCAGATCATTTAGTACCCGAAGGAAGCGGAACAGTAAGAGGAATTATAACAAAGTTTGGATCTGATTATCAAATGATGATTCGCTCAGAGCAGGATGTTGCCATGAACGGAAAAAGAAATACTCCATTTTTTGCTGAAGATTTTCAAACGGTAAAAAACAATGTAAATTTTGCGCTGCCCGGCTGGAGTAATATTGTTGAAAAGGCTGCAAAATTATGGAAAAGTATGGTGTATGGAGGGAATGGTTATGCCGAGTTTAATACGACCAGTACAACAGCTGCAGAAAATATTGCCTGGTTAGTTTCTCCTAAAATTAATATGGCAGGCTATAAAAATGCAATATTATCTTTTAGAAGTGCACAACATGATTTAAAGATGGATTCGCCATTAAATTCTTTAGAAGTGTATGTTTCAGAAAATTTTGATGGCTCAAATATTGCCAAAGCGAAATGGACAAAATTAGAAGCAAAATTTCCTTCTTTATCCACACCAGCACGCGTATTTATAAGTTCGGGTGCAGTAGACTTATCAGCTTATTCAGGAAATATTCATATTGCGTTTAAATATATCGGGTCTGGAAAAGATAAAACTTTAAACGGCGCTTTTATGGTGGATGACATTAAAATTTTTGGAGAAAAGTAGGGTTTACTTTTTTTGATGGTAATTTAAAGTATTGATTTTTTGGAGAATAATTTAATAGTATATTTTTTTTGAGATTTAAACTGTTAAAATTTGATGGAATTTTGTATTTTGGTCATCCCAAATACAAATTAAAAATTATGAAAACCTACTTGATCGCCATCCTGATGATGGTACTTCCATGCTTAGTGCATAGCCAGGACAACACTGCACCTGTCCGTTTAAAGCAAATTAATATTATAAAAACAAACTATCAGAATTCTACAGATGGTGAAATTATCAATAAAACTGTAGTATTTAAAGACGGTAAAATACACACCATTACCACTTCAGACGTTGTGCAGCATTTCTTTTATAACAAAGCAGGATTGTTGGATATGACTGTAAAGGACAAAGTGGGAAGCGACTGGAAAGAAGTCGTAAACTACACTTATGATGCAGACAACAACATTACGAAATTTGTAAAAAAATATCAGGAAGGCCCTGATTATATTACAAAAGTGGTGTCTTTTGGATATGAAGGAGCAAGGATAAAAGTGACAACTAAAAAAAGTACGAACCATCAAAATTTAGTTGATGACATTGAATATATTGTTGAAAACGGTATTATTGTAAGACGTACTTCACGTGACAGAAACAAAGCTATTATTGGTAAAATTGAATATGTTTATACTAATGATAATGTAATAAAACACAGAGGTTTGGTAGGAGATAAAATCTCTAAAACTTATACTTTTGACGATAAGAAATCAGTAGATCAACTTATTGTTCAAAGTTTGTTTGGGGATAACTACAAAGTAATTGTGCCGATGATTTCTTATCACGAAGAGGAGTTTAGCTTTGAAGCAATATCTTATAATAACGAATTGAATTTTAGTCCGTCATCTAGTGCTTTGGTTGCTGTAAGCAGAAAGTATAAATACAACAAATTGAACTTTCCAATTTTCTGTACTCAGATTGAAGAGAACGGAATTGTAAAAACGGAAAAAACATTTATTTACGAATAAAAAACTGTATCTTCAGTTGGATGAAACCATTTAGAGTAATTTCTAAATGGTTTTGTTTTTTAAAAAAAGCAACAATCTCTTAAATAGAACTTAAAAAGAATATTCTATAAGGGTTAGTGTGCTACAAATCATTAAATTTGCACCTTATTCAAAGCTATGTTAGAAAAAGAAGTTATAAATTTTGAGAGAACAGCCATTGTTGGTATTGTGACTCAAAATCAAAGTGAGGAAAAACTTAACGAATATCTTGACGAATTAGAGTTTTTAACTTTCACCGCTGGTGGTGAGGTGATCAAACGTTTTTCGCAAAAAATGGAACGCCCGAATCCTAAGACATTTATGGGAACGGGTAAAATTGAAGAAATCAATCTTTTTGTAAAAGAAAACGACATATCGACTTTAATTTTTGATGATGAATTGTCGCCTTCACAGCAAAAAAATATCTCTAAAATTATTGATTGTAAAATCTTAGACAGAACCAATTTGATTCTGGATATTTTTGCGCAAAGAGCTGAAAGTTCTTATGCAAGAACTCAGGTTGAATTAGCGCAATGTATCTATTTATTGCCTCGACTTTCTGGTTTATGGACACACCTTGAGCGTCAAAAAGGGGGTATTGGTATGCGTGGACCTGGAGAGACGGAGATTGAAACGGATAGACGTATTGTTCGTGACCGAATTTCGTTATTGAAAGAGAAAATCAAAACCATTGACAAACAAATGGGTGTTCAGCGTAGTAATCGTGGTGCGATGGTACGTGTGGCGTTGGTAGGGTATACCAATGTTGGAAAATCGACTTTGATGAACGCGGTTGGTAAAAGTGATGTTTTTGTTGAGAATAAATTGTTCGCAACATTAGATACAACAGTTAGAAAAGTGGTGATAAAGAACTTACCATTTTTGCTTTCTGACACCGTAGGTTTTATTAGAAAACTGCCAACGCAATTGGTAGATTCTTTTAAAAGTACATTGGATGAGGTTCGTGAAGCCGATTTGCTTTTGCATATTGTGGATATCTCACATCCTGATTTTGAAGATCATATTGCATCTGTAAATCAGACGTTACAGGATATTAAGGCACATGAAAAACCAGTAATCATGGTTTTCAATAAAATTGATGCCTACAAACATCTAACGATTGATGAAGATGATTTAATGACGGAAAAAACGCCAAGGCATTATACGCTTGACGAATGGAAATCAACCTGGATGCATCGTTTGGGAGAAGAAAATGCATTGTTCATTTCGGCTACCAATAAACAAAACTTTGAGGAATTTAGAGAAAGGGTTTACGAAGCAGTTCGTCAAATTCATATTACCAGATTCCCTTATAATAAATTCTTGTATCCGGATTATAAAGATGCAATCGAGAAGGAAGAAGAACAAGATGAGGAATAATAAAAACTTTTACCACAAAGGGCACAAAGATTTTTATATTCAGGTATCATAAAACAGAAAGTTCGCAAAGCTAAATCAACATGTAGCTTTGCGAACTTTTTTATTTATTAAGTTTTTCAAAAAAAACTTTACGCTCTTTACGGTAAAATGGACAGATTAGAATCCAAAATTAACACCTAAACCAAAAACTTCTCTGGTTTGAAAACCCTGATAAGCATTGTCATCATAAATAGCCTGGAAAGAAAAATTGGCTGATAAATATTTGTTTACTTTCATGATGATATTCAACGAGTAATCAATATCTACATTTTGAGGATCTTCCAGATAATTAGAGTAAAGATTTAAAGTGTTTTCTGCCGTTACGTTGGTCATAATCGCTAGCTTGTAGTAAACCGAAGCGTAGAAACCTAATTCGTAACGCATACTTTTGCCTTCATCGACACCAAAATAGGTTCCATCAACATAAGGTAAACCAGTATTTTGGTCGATTCCTGAAGTATAGGCATTGTCTACAAAAGTAAATTTTGAAGTTAATGGTGCGAAGTTAATTTTAAGATTGGCATCTTTAGTCCAGTAAATACCAGGACCTGTAGTTAGATAACCCGGAGACATAAATTTGGTATTTTCTGTTCTGATTTCTTTTCCGTTTGCATCCTGACCATAAACATAACCAGTTGTAAATTGGGTTCTGAAATTTAGAAAGTAAGAGTAATACCACTGACCAAAAGCTTTTTTACCAACAATTGAATTCAGTTCAAAGCGGTCATCTGTCTTTTTTTCGAAATCAGCGTTTTTAGTTTGCAATAATCCGTAGGAAGCTAATACTTTGTTATCCCAGGTTATGTCATCTTTTTTGTAATTGAAATCATAGTTGATTCCCAAAGTTCCGGAAAAGCTATCTTCTCCACCTGCAATCCAGTTATTAAAACTCGATTGATTTAATAAAAGTGAAACTGTCCCTTTTGTCTTCCAACCTTCTCCTTCAATAGTGTCGTTAATTTTTTTTACTGCTTTTTCAGTATTCTGAATTAACTCTTTTTCGGTATTTTGGGCTTGTACAAAAGTGAAATTTACTAAAACGAAAAGTAATAACGCTAGCTTTCTCATAGTTTTTAGTTTAGAAGTGTATTAACAAATATACTAAAAACCGTCAAAAGGTTCAGGGTTTATTGCTTGTAAAAGAAAGTTATTTCTTAGTTTCTTTGTATAATGGAACCGCTGAACACGCTTCTCCGTACATAATACTTCTTGCAAAAGGCTGTAGATATGTAGTAGCTAAAATATACGCACGCATTGGAACTGGTTTTTTTGAACAGCCCTTTACGATGACAGGTTTGTTTTTGTATGCTGAATAATCAATGTTTTTTAAGATTTCTTCGTATAAACTTCCGTCTAAATCTTCGATAGTTCCATTCACCACTTTTTTGGCATAAGGAGCCAGGTGAACACTTACTAAAATTAATGCCCAAGCCGGAACAATTGCATCTGTACTGCAATTTACAGCCACATATTGATCTTGATATTGTGACCAATCATGGTTTTTTAAGTGCTCTCTAAAGTCTTTTTCTTTCAACAAAAATCCTTCTAAAAGCCATTGCGAAATGTCAATTTGCACACGCATTCCCTTTGGATAATAATCTTCCAAATCGAATACTTCGAGTGCGCTGTTGGCAACTTTATTGATAATTTCTTCCATAATTTTATAGTAGACAGTGATCAGTTTTTAGTGATCAGTTTTAACTGAACACTAAAAAACTAAATACTGAACACTTTTTTTAAAGCATTCCTAATTCTAATTTTGCTTCTTCGCTCATTAAATCTTTACTCCAGGGCGGATCGAAAGTAATTTCGACATCAACATCTTTAATGTATTCGATTGTTTTTACTTTTTCTTCTACTTCTCTTGGTAAACTTTCCGCCACGGGACAGTTTGGAGACGTTAATGTCATTAAGATTTTTACTTCGTAATCTGTGTTAACCATTACATCATAAATCAATCCTAATTCATATATATCTACAGGAATCTCCGGATCGTAAATGCCTTTTAAAACTTTTACAATAGATTCTCCTAATTCGTTTGTGTCAATTTCTTGTTCCATTTTTTATTTGCTATATGATTTTAAATCAATAGTATATTCTACATTGATTATTTTTTGAACTCCAAGGTCCGTATTTGAGAATAAAATGTAAGGTGTTATTTTACTATTATATTGATCGTTTAATTCTACGGAGTCTGTGTAAATTCTATTGTTTGTTTTATAAATAAATTTCCCGTTTAAAGAATTGTTTGCCGTAAACTTGATTTCTTTCATGCTTTCATCAAATGTCTCTTCATATGCCGAAGCAGAAGACAGATATTTAATTTTCTTCTTGTTATAATCTATTTTTAAAGAGTAATTGTGTTTTCTAAATTTGGTATTTAAAATTTCTGCGAATGAGTTGTTTAAATAGTCTATATCTAACTTGATTACAAATTTTGTATAGTTTTTAACCGGATCGTATGATCCTTCAATACTATGTGATGTATGTGATAGTAAACTCGAAAGTTTCTTTAAATCATCTTTAGAGAACTCTTTTAAAGCAATAAATCCTGTTGATGTTTGATTATTTTCAACAAGTTCATATTTTAAGTTAGGAAAATTTGCTTCCAGATATTGTTTGTTAGCATATAATCCCTTTTTTACCAGAACACAGTTTGGTCTTTGTTCGTATTTAAAATTAATTGTATGTGTTGCTTTTTCTTTATTTTGAGAAAAAACAAAGTTGACTACTATTAAAAATATTAAACAAAGATTAATTTTCATACTCAGTTATTATTTTTAGCATTAAAAGCCAAAGCGTACATTTTGATGTTTTTAATCATCGAAACTAATCCGTTTGCACGTGTTGCTGATAAATGCTCTTTTAAACCAATTTCATCAATAAATTCAGTGTCGGCATTTATGATATCTTCTGCGTTTTGGTTGGAGAACGCACGGATTAAAATCGCGATTATCCCCTTCGTTAAAATCGCATCACTATCTGCTGTAAAGACAATTTTATCGTCGTTTTGTTCGCCATGTAACCAAACCTTAGATTGACATCCTTTGATTAAATTCTCGTCAGTTTTATACTCTTCATTAATTAACGGAAGACTTTTTCCTAATTCGATGATGTATTCATAACGTTGCATCCAATCATCGAACATTGAGAATTCGTCTATTATTTCGTTTTGTATCTCTTTTATTGTCATAATTATTCTTTAGCAAAATCAACTAGCAAATTTACCAATTTTTCTATTTCCTTTGGAGGAAAACCATTGTCGAAACCTGTAGTTTCATAGGTCTTTTGATTTTGAGTTATTTTTAAATTTCCAATTGCCGCACCGTCATAAAATCGCTTTTCAGTTGGTGCTTTTAAGGATGGGATGCTTTCTAATTTAATTTTTGAAAACTCTGTTACAATCTGTTTCCATTTTGCATCGGTGATTTTCTTTTCTATCGGTTGTGTATCTCTGCCATTGGTAATCGAAACTGTTTTATTCTGCACAACGATCTTTTTGTAGACTCCTCTCGAAACCGCAGAATATTCCATTTGTGTTGTTGTCATATCAGCAAGTTTTTGGCTTGAACAGCCTGTTCCGAAGAAAATTGTCAGGAGTAATAAAGATAGTATTCTCATAAAATGTGTTTTATTAGCTTAACATGGTTTTTGCTTTTTTTACCGCTTCAACCATCGCATCAATTTCTTCTTTAGTATTGTAAAAAGAGAAAGAAGCACGAATAGTTCCCGGAATACAGAAGAAATTCATGATGGGTTGTGCGCAATGATGTCCCGTACGAACTGCGATTCCTAATTTATCGATAATTGAACCAACATCATAAGGATGAATTCCATCAATATTAAACGAAACTACAGACGCTTTATTTTTTCCGGTTCCGTAAATTCGTAAACCTTCAATTTCTAATAAACGTTTTGTAGCATGCTCTAATAATTCGTTTTCGTATTGCTGAATGTTTTCAAAACCAATATTGTTTAAATAATCAATAGCAGTTCCTAAAACAATTCCGCCAGCGATATTTGGAGTTCCGGCTTCGAATTTATGAGGAAGATCAGCATAAGTCGTTTTCTCGAAAGTAACCTCTTTGATCATCTCGCCACCACCCTGATATGGAGGAAGTTTATTCAACCATTCTTCTTTTCCGTATAAAATTCCGGTTCCGGTTGGGCCACACATTTTATGACCTGAAAAAGCATAAAAATCGCAATCTAATTCCTGAACGTTCGGTTTTAAATGCGGAACCGCCTGTGCACCATCAATTAAAACAGCTGCTCCAACAGCGTGTGCTTTATCAATAATATATTTTATAGGATTGATGATTCCCAATGCGTTCGAAATATGATTTACGGTAACGACTTTGGTTTTTTCTGACAACAAAGCATCAAAAGCTTCCATAATCAATTCGCCGTCTTCGTTCATCGGTATCACTTTTAAAGTGGCTCCGGTTTTTTCGCATAACATTTGCCAAGGCACAATATTACTGTGATGCTCTAAAGAAGAAACAATTACTTCATCGCCCGGTTTTAAAATAGATGCAAAACCGTTCGTTACTAAATTGATTCCGTGTGTTGTTCCTGAAGTAAAAAGTACTTCGTGAGCAAATTTTGCATTAATATGTTGTTGTACTTTACCACGAGAAACCTCGTAAGCATCAGTAGCTAATTGACTTAAAGTATGAACACCTCTATGAATGTTGGCGTTTATTTCCTGATAATATTTCACTTCAGCATCGATCACAATTTGTGGCTTTTGCGAAGTTGCTCCGTTATCGAAATATACCAATGGTTTTCCGTTTACTTTTTGTGAAAGTATTGGAAATTCAGCTCTTATTTTTTGGATATCTAGCATGTCTTATTTAGAAAAATTCTATCTACAAAAGTACTAAAACTAAATTGGTTTCTATGGCAATTCGATAATTTCCTTTTATAGTGCCATCAATTGCAGGCTTAAATGTTGATTCCGTAAAATTAGATTTGATTTTATAAATTATCTGAAAAGGAAATCTAAATTCGATCATAATATCGTGATCATAAATTAATTATATTGCATTAAAAATAGCTGACATCATTATGAAAAAATTTCTCAAAGTACTTCTTCTTGTTTTAGTTCTTGCCTTTTTGTATTTCGGATTTACAACTTATCCCAAACTTGATTTGATTTCCGGTTTCTCGGCCAAAAGTGTGGCTTCTGGTCATTTTATGGATAATCGGTCGTTAGACTTGATCCAGAAAACGGACAATGACATCGATATGATTGATTTGGCAAAAAACTCTATTGATGAAGCTGGTAAGTTTGCTACGGCTTCGGTTTATGGTTTAAAAGAAAGAAAAGCAATTTACAGAGAAGGTTTAGGAGCAACTTTGATCAATGAAGATTTTGATGTTTCTAAACCATATTTACTTCCGAAAAGAACAAAATTAGTCAACAATCTTCCTTTTCCTTACGGGAATAATGAACCAAAAGATACTGCGTTTTCAACTGTTGATTATACAAAATTGAAACGTGCTGTTGCTAATTCATTCGATAAAAATGGAGGAAAAGCGAAGAGAACCCGCGCCGTTGTGGTTTTGTATAAAGATAAATTGATAGCCGAAAAATACGATACAGGTTTTAATAAAGATAGTAAAATTTTAGGTTGGTCGATGACAAAAAGTATCACAAGTTCGGCTTTTGGCGTTTTAGCCAAACAAGGGAAAATTGATATTTATAAACCGGCTCCAATTGCAGAATGGCAAAATGATGATCGTAAGATTATAACAATAAATGATTTGCTTCATATGAATTCAGGTTTAGAATGGGAAGAGAATTACAGTACGATCTGTGATGCGACAAAAATGCTTTTTCAGGCAGAAGATATGGGAAAAGTGCAAATGGATAAACCAGCGCAATTTAAACCCAACACACATTGGAATTACTCCTCTGGAACAACCAATTTATTATCCCGAATTTTAAGAAGCCAATTCAAAACACAACAAGAATATTTGGACTTTTGGTACGGCGCTGTAATCGACAAAATCGGAATGAACTCTATGATTGTGGAACAAGATATGTCAGGAACTTTTGTTGGTTCCTCTTACGGATGGGCAACACCAAGAGACTGGTCAAAATTTGGATTGTTATACCTGCATAAAGGAAACTGGAATGGAGAACAAATCCTTGATGAAAGCTGGGTTAAATATACTGCAACACCAACAAATACTTCTGAAGGGAAATACGGAGCACAATTTTGGCTAAACGCCGGAGGAAAATTCCCGGATGTACCTCGCGATATGTTTTACTGCAGTGGTTACCAAGGACAAATGGTAGCGATTATTCCGTCTTTAGATATGGTAATTGTGAGAATGGGAGTGAAGGAAGAAGAACCGGGATTTGATTTTAATGGGTTTTTGAAGGGGATAATTTCTTCTATAAAAAAATAGTTTCATTTTTAAAAATATAGGAATTAGATTACTATTTTTACCGAAATATTATTTTATGTCTGAATACAAAAGACCTCGAATTAAAAAAATTTCGGAAATTATAATTGATGAGGATACTTATATTGAAAACGCATGTTCAAAAAACGCAAAAAAGATTAATGATATATCTGAAAATATAATTACAGAATTTTGGATCGATAAACATTATTCTATCAGAGATCAACATGGAGATGATTTTGGAAAAAGAGAAGGTATTGATATAAAAACGGTAGAGGATGTTGTAAATAAATCGTTTAAAATATTGAAGTATTTTAATTTCAAGAATGGAAGGTTTCAGTTTGTAAATTTCCCACCTAAAAAAATTAGACCAATAAGGATAGTTTTAAAACAAATTTTTGAAGAGAATGAAACTTTAAATATTATTGCTGAATATAATTTTATTGAACTTAATTTATATGAAGTGACAGTTATTACAGCTTTAAGAAAAGAAAATTTTACTTTATCAGATGGTCAATATGGAATTATTTTTGATTTCGATAAAATCAAATTAATGTTTAAAGTGAGAGGAAATGAGATTTTGATAGATGAATATATTTATTAAATGAATAAAAATATTACCTTTGTATAAAGAGCAGGATAATACTCTGGGAAGTCTAATAGACAGGACAAAAATCTGGGAAGCTCTTTTTACAAAATAAAAAAACCACTCAAAAGAGTGGTTTTTTTTGTATTTATCAATTTCTACAAATCAAATCCTAAATTCACGCCCAATTTCATGGCAATGATTTTAGTAATTCTTTGTTTTAATTCCGGTATTTTAATGCTTTCGATAACGGCATTTGAGAATGCGTACATCAATAAAGCTTTAGCTTCTTTTTTAGGAATACCACGAGATTGCATGTAGAACATTGCTGTTTCGTCTAATTGTCCAACAGTACAACCGTGAGAACATTTTACGTCATCAGCAAAAATTTCTAATTGTGGTTTTGCGTTGATAGTTGCTTTATCACTCAATAAAATATTGTTGCTTTTTTGGAAAGCATTTGTTTTTTGAGCTTCTTTTTCTACCAAAACTTTTCCGTTGAAAACTCCAGTCGAACGATCAGAGAAAATTCCTTTATAATCCTGGAAACTCTCGCAATTTGGTGTTGCGTGGTTTACCAAAGTATAATGATCAACGTGTTGTTTTTCGCCAATGATGGTGATTCCGTTTAGTGTACTTGTCAATCTTTCTCCGAAATGATAGAAGTTCAAATTGTTACGAGTCAGATTTCCTCCAAAAGAGAAAGTATGCACGTAAACATGACTTTCTTGTTGTTGCGAAACGTAAGTGTTGTCAATTAAGTTCGCTTCAAGATTGTCGTTTTGAATTTTGTAGTGATCTACAATCGCACGTTTTTGAGCAAAAATCTCCGTAACCGAATTGGTTAAAACCGGATTTTCATTCAAACTTTGGTGGCGTTCGATAATTTGAACATGTGAATTCTCCCCCACAATAATCAAATTTCTTGGCTGAACCAATAAAGCAGATTCATTTCCTGTTGAGAAATACATGATCTCAATAGGTTTGTCAGCCACTTTCTTTTGCGGAATATTGATAAAAGCCCCTTCGCTTGCAAAAGCAGTATTCAACGAAGTCAAGCTTTCATCTTTACTTGCAATTTGGTTGAAGTATTTATCGATAACCATTTTATATTTTGGTTTAGTCAATGCCGATGACATCAAGCAAACATCAATTCCGTCATGCGTAGTAGAAGACAAATGCGAACTGAAAACACCATCAATAAACACTAATTTATAAGTGTCGATTTCGTGTAAAAAATATTTTTTTACCTGATTAAATTCGATTGCATTTTCTTGCTTAGGAAAAACCGTAAAGTCATTTTTTAAGATGGCGTTTAACGATGTATATTTCCAGGCTTCTTCTTTTTTGGTTGGGAAACCTTTATTTTCGAAGTTTTTTAAGGCATTTGTGCGAATGTCATGCAAATCTGAATGTACATCGACACGCTCTTCAAAAGCCATAAAAGACGATACTAATTTTTCTTTTAAATCCATTTCTGTAGTTGTAAGTTATGAGTTATGAGTTATGAGTTTTTGTAAACTGTAAACTGTAACTGTAAACTAGTTTTCCGCTTTAATCCAGTCGTATCCTTTTTCTTCCAATTCGTAAGCCAATTCTTTTCCTCCAGATTTTACGATTCTTCCGTTGTAAAGAACGTGAACGAAATCCGGCACGATATAATCTAACAAACGTTGGTAGTGCGTGATCACGATAATTGCGTTTTTCTCGCTTTTCAATTTGTTAACTCCGTTAGCCACAATTCTCAAAGCATCGATATCAAGACCAGAATCGGTTTCGTCAAGGATAGCCAATTTTGGTTCTAACATTGCCATTTGAAAAATCTCGTTTCTTTTTTTCTCTCCTCCTGAAAAACCTTCGTTTAGAGAACGGGATAAAAATTTACGATCTATTTCTAATAATTCAGATTTCTCACGAATTACTTTTAGCATTTCGTTAGCCGGCATTTCTTCTTGTCCGTTTGCTTTACGAGTTTCGTTGATTGCAGTTTTCATAAAGTTAGTTACACTAACTCCAGGGATTTCTACAGGATATTGAAACGAAAGGAAAACTCCTTTGTGTGCTCTTTCTTCAGGAGCAAGATCAGCAAGATCTTCTCCGTCAAGGAAAACTTGTCCGTCAGTAACTTCGTAGTTTTCGTTTCCTGCGATAACTGCAGAAAGTGTACTTTTTCCGGAACCGTTTGGTCCCATGATAGCGTGTACTTCGCCAGCTTTAACTTCTATATTAATTCCTTTAAGGATTTCTTTATCACCAATTCCGGCGTGAAGGTTTTTTATTGATAACATTGTTTTTTTTATTTTTATATAAATGTCAATTCTATTTTTGTTGTTTGGTTCAGGATATTGGCATTAAAATGCGCGTGTCCTAAATATTCCATGCCTAAATAATCGGCTGTTTTTTTGAACGGAATGTAAAAACTCTCTTCAATTTCGTTGTCGTGTGAATTTGATATCACACCAATTTTCTTCCCTCTAAGCTTTCGTCCGGTTTCTTTTTCAATTCGGATTAAATCCGAAAAGCGATCAAAGAAAACCTTCATAATTCCACTCATATTATACCAATATATGGGCGTTGCAAAAATTAAAGTGTCGTACTCTTCGAGTATTCTTCTTATTAAAGGCAGAAAATCATCTTCTCTGTTTTTGCTTTCGTAATCATAATGAGAAATATTATAATCACTTAAGTCAATCACATCAATTCCCGATTCTTTTGCAATTTCATCGACAATTTTTGTTGTGTTTCCGTTTTTTCTGGCTGAACCTAAAATGATGACTTTTTTGCTTTCCATCTTTCAATTATCCAACAGATCCTTCTAAAGAAATCTCTAATAATTTTTGAGCTTCAACAGCAAATTCCATTGGTAATTTGTTCAATACATCTTTACTGAAACCGTTTACAATTAAGGCAATCGCTTTTTCTGTCGGAATACCTCTTTGGTTGCAATAAAAAACCTGATCTTCTCCAATTTTACTTGTAGTTGCTTCGTGCTCGATTTTAGCCGATGGATTTTTACTTTCGATGTAAGGGAAAGTATGCGCTCCACAATTGTTACCCATTAAAAGAGAATCGCATTGTGAAAAGTTTCTTGCATTCTCAGCTCTTGGGCTAATTTGCACTAATCCACGGTAACTGTTTTGTGATTTACCAGCCGAAATACCTTTAGAAATAATAGTCGATTTAGTGTTCTTACCTAAATGGATCATTTTAGTTCCGGTATCTGCCTGTTGGTAATTATTGGTAACGGCAATAGAATAAAATTCTCCTACCGAATTATCTCCTTTTAATACACAAGAAGGATATTTCCAGGTTACAGCAGAACCTGTTTCAACTTGTGTCCATGAAATTTTAGCGTTTGTTTCGCATAAACCTCTTTTGGTTACGAAGTTGTAAACCCCACCTTTTCCTTCTTTGTTTCCTGGGAACCAGTTTTGAACAGTCGAATATTTAATTTCTGCATCATCCAAAGCGATTAATTCAACCACAGCAGCGTGCAATTGATTTTCATCACGGCTTGGAGCTGTACAGCCTTCAAGGTAAGAAACGTAACTTCCCGCATCAGCAATAACAAGCGTTCTTTCGAATTGTCCTGTACCTGCCTGATTGATTCTGAAATACGTTGAAAGTTCCATTGGGCAACGAACGCCTTTTGGAATATAACAGAAACTTCCGTCAGAGAAAACTGCTGAGTTTAATGCTGCGTAGAAGTTGTCTTTTTGAGGTACAACAGTTCCTAAATATTTTTTTACCAATTCTGGATGTTCTTTGATAGCTTCAGAAATCGGGCAGAAAATAATTCCTTTTTCTCCCAATGTTTTCTTGAAAGTAGTTGCAACAGAAACAGAATCGACCACAATATCCATAGCGACATTGTTCATCATTTTTTGTTCGTCAACAGAGATTCCTAACTTTTTGTACATTTCTAAAAGTTCCGGATCTACATCATCCAAAGTTTTGTTTGGATCAACTTGTTTTGGAGCCGAATAATAAGAAATGGCTTGGAAATCTGGTTTTTGATAATGAACATTTGCCCATTCCGGCTCAATCATTTCTTTCCAGGCACGAAAAGCCTCGATGCGCCATTCGGTCATCCATTCTGGCTCTTCTTTTTTAAGAGAAATAGCTCTTACGATATCTTCGTTTAAGCCAATAGGGAACGTTTCCGATTCGATATCGGTGTAAAACCCGTATTCGTATTCTTTAGTTTCGAGTTCGATTTTTAAATCGTCTTCTGTGTATTTGCTCATTTTTGATGTAAAGATTTAAAGCTATAATTTTTCAAAAATTTCAAAGAATTACGCTTTATTAGTCTTGTTATTCTTTTTTAATTATAGAGAGAATGATTCTCCACAACCACAAGTTCTGCTTGCATTTGGATTATTGAATACAAATCCTTTTCCGTTTAGCCCTCCTGAAAATTCCAGAATTGTTCCAGCTAAATATAGAAATGATTTTTTCTCAACTGCAATTGTTATGTCGTTGTCTACAAATATTTTATCGTCTTCGCCTTTGGTTTTGTCAAATTTTAAATCATACGACAAACCAGAGCATCCGCCACTTTTCACACCTACACGTACGTAGTCATGTGCGGCATCAAAACCATCATCACTCATCAAGTCGATGATTTTCTTTTTGGCTGTATCAGAAACTTTTATCATTGTTTATGGTATTTAATTTTCTTTCATTTTTAAATTGCAATTCAAATAGTAATGAAATTATTACAATTTTAAAGTGCTGTGTTTCAATGTTCAAATGAAATTGTCTGCAAAGATACGACTTAAAAACCTTTTTCCATAACGGTTCACATTATTATAACAAATGTTAAAATAGATAGAAGTTATTTTGTTTTAGAAAAATCTGTTTTATGATAAACAAAATTCATTTTTTTGAATTTCACTTGAAAGCTTTTTAAATTGATAATAATTTGGGATATAAGTTAAAAATACCGTATTTATACTTGTTTTAACCGATAGAATTGTGGTATTTTTGCACAAAATTATGGGTAATTATGAAAAAACATTACAAAATTGGGTGGATAAAAGCACTTTTTGCAGTATTATTTGTTTTTGGATTAGGTGCTACATTTTATATTTTTAGTAATGAATCTAATCCTGATTCATCTCTAACTATAAAGAAGGAAAAACAGGATGTTAGCAAATTTAGCGAACAAGAACTTGCACAAAAGGACATATTGGATTCTTTGAATATTTTAAAATTGGCGTATGATGTCGCTATTTTAGAAAAAACAGCTTTGTCGCAACAATTAGAATTAGAAAGAAAGAATATCCAAAATTTGACGGAAATAATAAAAGCTTCAAAGAATCCTTCGACAGATCAGATTATACTTTATCGTAAGCAATTCGCAGACTTACGACAATCATTAAATTCAAGTGTTTTAGAGGTTAAAAATTTAAAATCACAGAATAAAAATCTATTGTCTGAAATTGAGGATCAGAATGTGGTAATGTACCAACAAAAAGCTGAAAATGACACATTAATTTCTAAACAAAAAATGTTAGAGTCGACCTTAAAAGATGCTTCAAAATTGGCAATGAATAATTTTAAGGTAGTAGCGCTTCGTGAGAAAAAGTCGGGCGTAGAGCTTGAGACGGATAAAGCTAAAAATGCTCAAAAGCTAAAAATAAGTTTTACAATAAATGGAAATTCGATCGCAAAAACCGGAAAACGAATTTTTTATATTCAGGTTCTGGATCAAAAGAACAAGGTTTTAGGCGAAGATAAATTAATCGAATTCGGAAACGACAAAGCTTTAGTTTACAGTTTTATTGTAGCAGTTGATTTTCAGGGAAAACCTGCCAATGTTTATGGGGTTTTGAATTCTGATGATGGTCATTTTCCAAAAGGAACTTATTTTGTCAACTTCTTCGACAAGCAGGAAATTTTTGGAAGTACTTCAATTACCTTAGAGTAAGCCTCTGTTTTTTGAAGGAAGTTTTAAATAGAAATTTCTAGTATAAGGAAATTGGATTTCCTAGATTTGTTCTATCAGAAATTTACTCTCATGAAACTTTACCCAATAGAATCCGGAAATTTTAAATTAGATGGTGGTGCTATGTTTGGCGTTGTTCCTAAAACAATCTGGAACAAAACCAATCCCGCAGATGCAAACAATTTAATTGATATTGCAGCGCGCTGTTTACTTATTGAAGATCAAAATCGCCTGATTTTGATTGATACCGGAATGGGAGACAAACAATCAGAGAAATTTTTCAGTTATTATTCGCTTTGGGGTTCCCATTCTATTGATAAATCATTGGCAAAATATGGTTTTCAAAGGGATGATATTACGGATGTTTTTATGACGCATTTGCACTTTGACCATTGCGGAGGAAGTGTGCAATGGAATGCTGATAAAACCGGATATGAACCAGCATTTAAAAATGCTAAATATTGGACGAATGAAAATCATTGGGAATGGGCAACGAAACCAAACCCAAGAGAAAAAGCTTCTTTTTTATCAGAGAATATTTTACCAATGCAGGAAAGCGGACAACTAAATTTTATAAAGCGTCCTGATGTTGATTACGGCTTTTCAGAAGAAATGAATTTTGGAATTTTCTATGTCGATGGTCATACCGAAAAGCAAATGATTCCGCATATTCAATATAAAGATAAAACCATCGTTTTTTGTGCCGATTTATTGGCAACAGCCGGACATATCCCGCTTCCTTATGTAATGGGTTATGATACACGACCTTTATTAACAATGCCTGAAAAAGCAAAATTATTGAATGCGGCGGCTGATCAAAATTATTATTTATTTCTGGAGCACGATGCTCACAATCAAATTATAACTGTGGAGCATACTGAAAAAGGAGTTCGTTTAAAAGAGGTGTTAACCTGCGAAGATATTTTTTAATCTAATTTCCATCCAAATGTTGTCTGAAAAACATAATCGTCTTTAGGCGCATCGTTTTTTGGCTTGTTATCATAATTATAAACAAACGAAAGTTTAATAAAGAAATCAAGTGGCAGATCGTATTTGGTATCCAGATTAAAATCGGTACGCACCCTTTTATTTTCTGTTAAACTTGGAAAAACGGTTACTTTTGATTGAATGCTGAAATCACCAAGATCATAGAGATTAAAATCGGTTCCTAAAAAAAGTTCCAAACTTTTATTGGCATCGCTTACACCTGTATAGCGCTCGTGATTGAAGGACAATCCGGAGGCAACTCCCCAGTATTTTTTATTGTCATGCAGGATGTATTTTCCGTAACCTGCTTTTGAAATAATACGTAGGGCAATATCTTGTTCTGTGTTAGATAAAGTAGTTACGGATAGCGGAATAAAATAATCTTTTGCCAGAAGATGTACATAACTGAGATCAGTATCAATCCTCCGTATAGGATCGCTATCATCCTGGACTGATTGAATTTGTTTATAGGTTCCGGTGGCAAACCATCTTTTTGCTGTGTATCCGAGATTTGCATTTATCGTTAATTGCTGTAAGTTTTCGGCTTTTGTCAATTTTATTCCCACATCAAAACTGGCATCGAGTCGGTCCCAGAAACTATCATCGACGGGTTTTATATATACAATATCGGTTAGACTAACTTCGGTTCTATTTTGGGTCTCGATATCTTTAATGTCACATTTATTTGGAGTTTTGCTTTTTGAAATCGTTCCGTTTAATAAAGCGCCAGAAGACAAGGTTATGATATGAGTCCTTGTTGAAGAAATGTTTTTTACATGTTTCCATTCCAGTTTAAAATCGTCTTTGCTATAATCAGTTTCGATCTGCAATATTCCTTTATTCATTGATTTTATTTCACCTATAATAATATCATTGTTTTTTAGCACCAAAGTATCTGACTTTTGCGCATAGATTGAAGAGAAGAATAGAATAAAAAACAAGAAGATAATTTTATTCATAAACCGAATTTATTGTGTTGGTTATCAGCTGTAAAATTAAAGTTAGGAATAAAAATGCAATGTAAAACAGATTCAAAAAAAAATCCCATTTTCAGTAGTAGTGAAAATGGGATTTTAGATTAGAGTATAGTGTTATTTTAAAGAATACTAGTTTGTTTTAAATTTCCAAACCTGACCAATGGTCTCTCCTCCCTTGTTATCTTTTACCACAACTTTCCAGTAATATTGTTTAGCAGGTTCTATTGTGACAGTGGTAGAAATTGCAGCCGCATTTTCACTTACTTTTTCAGTTGGCGGATTGGATGTTCCAAAATAAACATCATACGTAAGAGCGTCAGAAGTGTCAACATCAGAAGCACTCCATTTTAATAAAGTGGTTGTTCCGTCTAAAGCTGTATTTAATACAGGCGCAACTAATTCAGGTGAAAAAGGCAAATGATTAACCACAGCCTCTCCGGTAGTGTAAAGTTTAAAAGTAGCAGAATAAGCGCTTGATAAACCTTTGCTGTCTGTTGCTTTTATTCTCCAATAATAAGCAGTATTTTTTTCTAAAGCTACAGAAGTGCTGTTGGTCTTAATTTCGGCTGTTTTTACAATTTGAGAGAAAGCATTGTCTTTTGCAACTTCAATTTTGTAGGTAATAATATCCTTGTTTGCATCTGTAGAAACATTCCATTGAAAAGCAACAGTATTGTCGACACATAATTTATTGTCAACCGGAAGTGTTAAAGTTGGTGTGCTAGGAGCAACATTTACTTCTTCAACAGGCGGTGAATCTTCTCCTCCGCCACATGAAATTAGTGAAAGTCCAATAATTGAGAGGTATATAAAATTCTTCATCTTTATCTTTTTATGATTTTAATATATTCTGGCTTTTCTAAATAGATTTTGGCTGCATAAATCCCTGAAGGCTGATTTTCAAGAGTTAATTTTGCTGTTCCGTTTTCGATAACATAATTTTTGCTCGAAATTAATTGCCCGCCAAAATTGTAAAGTTCTATTACAACTTCATTTTTATTAGTTGGAACTTCGATTTCAAAAATTCCAGTAGTTGGATTTGGGTGTGCAGAAAGAATTGTTCCTAAAATATCTGCTGTTTGAACCTTCTTAGAATAAATTCCTTCACAGGCTTTTGCTGTTGCTACTTCAATTAATCCACCTTCTTTAAGTTCTATTGAGAAAATAGAATTGTTCGTTTGAAACTGTTCTGTTCCGTCAATAGAAACTGTAAATGGCGCTGTGCCTTCAGTAATTTCTATATCTACTTTTTTAGAAGTTATGCTAGACTTTCCAGTAGTAGTAGCAGCTTTTACAATTGTAAAATTGAAGTTTTGCTCAAAGTTTTCATCAGGAATAGTAACTGAAATAGTGTAATTTCCCGGAGCTAAGCTTGCAACTTTTAAACTGTTGTTAGTGAAAGGATATGTTTTTCCACTAATAATGGCCTCATAAACATAGGTTGCTTGTGCTGTTACATTAATTTCTCCATTGTTTTCCCCTAAACATGATTCGCCCTTTGTCTCTACAGTAAAATTATCGTTAGGTAATACAAGAGTAGATCCACAATTGGTATTATAAGTGGCTGTAGCATCTTTTTTACTGGCCATTTTTTCGTTAGCAAAAGTAATATCATCAACCTGGATGCAAGTTAAATTAGGATTGTTTCTAAAGTCTATAGAATAATCATTGTCTAATCCTTCGAAATTAACATTATTTCCATTCTTAATGTTTAGACTTACTAGATTGTTTGAACTGCAATTGATGTATTCTAATTTTTTATTTTTTGAAATATTTAGAGTTGTTAATTTGTTTTCCTTACAATATAATGTCCATAAATTTGAATTGCTTGACAGATCTAAAACGGTCAATTGATTTCCGCTACATGAAAAGTGAGACATATAGGTGTTTTTAGACACATTAATTGAAGTTAGTAAATTGTTGTCACAGCCAAATTGTGACAATGAGGTTTGGTTTGAAACGTCTAAAGTTTTAAATCGATTGCCTTCGCAAAAAAGATACATTATAGACTTATTGTTTGACAGATCTAAAGTTTCAAGCAAACTATTAGCACAGTTCAAATAGTTAAGACTTGGATTTGCTGTTAAATTCAAGCTGGTTAATTTATTAGTGTGGGCGTATAAATAATTAAATTTTGGATTTTTAGAAAAATCTAATGATGTCAATTTGTTTTCCTGACAATTAACAGTTAAAAGCTCTGTATTTTTAGAAAAATCTATTTGTGTAAAATAATTGTTTTGACAGTCTACTTTTGTAAGTAAAGTGTTTTTAGATAAGTTAATCTTACTTAAACGATTATAACCACAACTTAATTCGGTTAACGCAATATTGCCAGAAAGATCGAGTTCGGTTAATTGATTGTTAGAAACATATAGTTTTTCTAAAGCTTTAAAATCTTGTATTCCTGTTAAATCCTGAATGGTAGATTCATTTGAGCCTTGAGGTAAATAAAGATTTACTTCTTTTAAAGAAGAAATACTTGATGTCAAAACACCCCCATTAGCACCATCTTTGTCTATTCCAAGTTGAATTAATTTGCTTTCAAAAACAGCATCCGGAATTAATGTAAAACTATTATCGTCACAAACTAAAGCATAAGAAATGGTTGTTTCTTTTAAATTTGGCCAGTTCGTGTCTGAAAAATCTTTGTCATCAACCTGAATACAAGTTAGTTTAGGGTTGTTTTTAAAGTTACCGCCAGTGAAATTTAGATTGTTTCCATTTTTCAAATTCAAACTAAATAAGTTATTTGTTGAACAGTCTACCTGCACTAATGCCGTATTTTTTGAAAGATCTAAGTTTAGTAACTGATTTGACGTAGCATTCAATGACGTTAGTGCAACATTTTTAGTCAAATCAACAGCTTTTAAATTATTTGAAGAAAAATCCAATTGTTTTAATGCAACAAATCCTTCGATTCCGGTTAAGTTTGAGATCGAACTTGAAGATATATCTAAAGTTGTTACTGTAGCAATGCTTGAGGTTAATACTTTCCCGTTTTTACCATCAACATCAATTCCTAAATCAATTAATTTATTTTCAAAATTGGAGTCGGGAATTGCTACAAAAGCATTACAAATTGTATTATAATTTGCAGTAGCATCTTTTAAACCTGACCAGTTTGTATTCGAATAATCTTCATTATCTACCTGAATACATTTTAAATTTGTGTTGTTTGTAAATAAAGAAGTGCTTTTGTTTAGTAAAGTATTTTTACCATTTTTTAAATCTAAACTTACTAGTTTATTGTTCGAAGTATTTACAGAAGTTAAGGCACTATTTTTAGAAAGATCTAAAAATAATAATTGATTGTCTTTACAGTTTAAAGTTTGCAGACTTGCAAAATCCTGAATTCCTGTTAGATCAGCAATAGTACTGTTTGAAACATCTAGTGTTTTTATTGTGGCAATGCTCGAAGTTAAAACCTGACCATTTTTACCATCAATATCAATTTTTAAAGCGATTAATTTATCTTCAAAATTGGAATCGGGGATAACAGTGTAAGGCCTGCAATCTTCAGAAAATTTTGTCCAGATTTCTTTCTTATCGCTCCATTTTGTGTCTGCATTGACTTTATTGTCTACTAAAACACAAGCTAAACTTAGATCGTTTAGTAAGTTAATATCTAATGCACTATTGTTCCCGTTTTTTAAGTTAAGATCATATAATAACTTGTTAGAGGCAAGTTTTGCATAAGTTAATTTTGTATTAAATGACAAATCTAAACTTTCGATTTTAGTTCCTTCCAAATACAAATAAATTAAAGCTGCATTTTTAGATAGGTCAAGATTTTTTAAAGGGTTATTACTTCCATCAAATGATTCTAATTTTAAATTATGGGATAAATCTATATCGGTTAATTCATTGTAATCTAGAGATAGTCGGTTAAGTAATACGTTATTAGATACGTCTATTTTAGTTAAATCATTAAAATGTGCAGTCAGTGTAACTAATTTTGTGTTTTGAGTAACGTCTAAGTTTTTTAGTCTGTTAGAAAGACAGTCTATTGTTAGAAGTTCTTTGTTGTTAGAAACGTCCAGTTGTGTCAACTCATTGTTATAACATGCCAGACCGGTCAATAAAGTATTCTTAGATATGTTTAAATTGTTTATTTTATTTCCATAACACTCAAGTGTTTTTAAGTTTGGCTGTTGGCTCAAATCCAGCGTAACTAAACTATTATTGGCAGTTCTTACTATTTCTAGTTTGTTGTTTTTAGAAAGATTTAATTCTGTTAATTTATTATTATTACAGATTAAATTTTTTAATAAAACGTTATTAGAAATGTCTATTGAAGTTAGTTGATTAATTCCGAAATTTAAATCTGTTAATAATACGTTGTCGGAGACATCTAGGCTAGTTATTTTGTTATTATAACAATTAAATTCAACCAATTCCTTATTGTCTGCTATAGAAATAGAAGTTATTTGGTTACCATCAAAGTTTAATGTTTTAAGTTTTAAATTTTTAGAAACATCTAAAGTCGTAAGTTTATTACTTCTGCAAATTAAGCTTTCTAGCTCCAGATTATTAGAAACGTCCAGAGTTGTCAATGTGTTTAAACTACAATCTAGTTTTTTAAGCATTAAATTTTTGGAAACATTTAAAGATGTAAGACTACCTGTATTACCTCTAAAAGTCAAGTTTTCAAGTGCAGTAAAGCCTTCAATTCCGGTTAAATCATTAATGTTCCATTGATAGTATGAAAGATCAAATGATTTTACTGTCGAAATCGCGCTTGTAAGCACTTTTCCGTTAATACCGTCTTTGTCATAACCCAGATAACCCAGATAGCTTTCAAACTCTGCATCCGGAATATTTGTGTATTGCTCAGGTACTTCTGCAATATCTACAACAGAAACATTGTCAACTAAAATTTCAGAGTTTAGAGCCCCGTTTGCTGTAACATCAATTTCTATATTTTCAGATACGGTTGATGTATATTCGAATTCAATTTTTCTCCATTCTGATGTCGAAAAAGTAACATCTGATTTTTTAGCAATTTCTTCTTTAAAAGTACCAGGTTTATGATAAACACTCAAATCAAGAGAAGAAAATGTTCCTAAAATAGCTTTATGATATAAAGTTACACGATAGGTTTTATTTGCCTCAACAGCAAAATATTCACTATTAATATAAGTAAATGTACCAGTGGCAATCATCATATTTGTACTCGATGATCCATTTTGGGCAGTTGTACTTTGTGAAATATAACCACTAAAAAAGCCATACCAATTGTCTGGCTGCGAGGATGAAGTCCAGGTTTCAAAATTACCATTTGGCACCAAATTGGTTTGGGCCATTGTGGTTAAAGAAAGTAATAATAAGATTAAAAGTAGTTTTGTTTTCATAGATTAAGATTATGATTTGGTCGCGCAAGTGTACGGGTTTTAAATTATTTTTTCTTACGGGAAGACGTAAAGAGTGCGTTTTTTTTTAAACTAGGAAAGAATAAAAACAAGAAATTCTATTTTCGGCTTAATGAAAACAGAATTTCTGGTTGTAAAAATTATTCTACTATTATTTTTTTAACAGAAGCAGCGTCATCACTGATTAAATAAACGTAGTAAATTCCTTTTGGAAGACTGGCCAAATTGATTGTGTTATTAGTACTGTTCGAATCAAAATTAAATGTTCTTACCAATTGCCCGGTTGTACTGTAAATAGTTACTTTTTTTAAAGCAAGATTATCTATGCTCACTTCTCCTTTTGTTGGATTTGGATATAAAACTGTTTTTTCAAAAACAGAATCTTCAACTCCTAAAGTACAAGTTGTGGAATAAACAGTGCTTT
This sequence comes from Flavobacterium sp. KH_001, assembly GCF_057840745.1. Taxonomy (NCBI): domain Bacteria; kingdom Pseudomonadati; phylum Bacteroidota; class Flavobacteriia; order Flavobacteriales; family Flavobacteriaceae; genus Flavobacterium; species Flavobacterium sp. KH_001. Next base: position 1,346,158 of record NZ_CM174520.1, read on the forward strand.
CTTCTTTAATTTTTGACCAGTTAGCATTTGAAAAAACCGCGTCATCTACCTTTACACAAGCAAGTTTATCGAGACCAAGAAAGGTGGTTGTAATATTATTTGCAGTATTTTTTCCGGTAACATTCAGGATGATCATATTTGTATTATTCCCGTTTTGTAGATTTAAATACAGCAGCGGATTTGAAACTACATACACAATTGTAAGCTTACTGTTTTTAGATAAGTCTAATGATGTAATTTGATTTGAAGAAGCATTCAGCGTTTCTAAAAGTACATTATTAGTAAGATCTAGTGATGTCAATTGATTATTACTGCAATCCAGATAAGTTAGTGCCGTGAAATTTTCAATTCCCGCCAAATCTTTAATGTTACTGTTAGAAAGGTCCAGGCTGGTAACCTGCTTAACATCGGTAATTGTTATTTTTCCATTCAAACCATCAGAATCAATTCCTAAATCAATTAATTTTTGTTCAAAATTGGCGTCGGGAATTAGAATAATCTGGTTTTCGCATAAAACGCTGTAACTAGCTGTAGCATCTTTTGCCCCGGACCATCTTTCATTTGAAAAAGCTACATCATCAACTTGAATACAAGTTAAATTTGGATTGTACTTGAAATTATCGCCCATATTTCCAAAACTCGAGTTATTTCCATTTTTTAAATTTAGGCTTGTTAATTGATTATTATTACAAGACAAGGAATTTAAACCGGTATTCATTGAAAGATCGAGATCTGTTAATTGATTAGATGAGCAATTTAAAATATGTAAAGGATTTTTGGAAGTATCCAAACTTGTTATTTGATTAGTGTCACATTCTATTCTTATTAATACTGTGTTTTTAGAGGTATTTAAACTTTTTAATTGATTGCTATTACAGTATATAGCCTCAAGCATAGTATTATTTGAAATGTCTAAATTCGTTAGTTGGTTATGATCACAAAATAAGTTTGTTAAAGCTGTATTTTTAGAAACGTTTAATGTAGTTAATTGATTAGAATTACAATACAAATGTGTTAAAGCAGGATTATTGGTTACATCAATATTTGTAATTGCATTATTTGTAAAATATAACGTTTTCAAGGCAGTATTTTGAGAAACATCTATGTTTGAAATTTGATTTTCATGAAAGTACAAATCTAATAAAGCTGTATTCTTAGAAACATCTAATTTTTTCAACTGATTACCTCCGACAGATAAATATTTTAATTTGGTGTTGTTCGAAACATCAATATCTGAAACATTATTATTGTCGCATTCGAAATTTATTAAAGATGTAAAATCCTGAATTCCGGTTAAATCGCTAATAGAGTTTGAGCTTATAAATAAATCAGTAACTGCAACTGCATTAGATGTAAGGACTTTGCCGTCTGTAACTCCTGAATCAATTCCTTTTGCGATTAAAGCTTTTTCAAAATTAATATCCGGAATTAAGGTATAAGTTTCACAACTAGTATTAAAAATTGCGGCAGCATCTTTTTTAGTCGCCCAATTGGTGTTTGCATATGAAACGTCATCAACCTGAATACAGCTTAGATTTGGATTGTTTATAAAATTTAGATATGCAAGTTTAATATTGTTTGCATTCTTTAAATTTAGACTCGTTAATTGATTAGAATTAGAATATAAACCGACTAAGGCAGTATTTACGCTAACATCTAAAGTGGTTAGTTGATTTTTTGAGCAATTTAAAAATTCTAAAGCTTTGTTTTTGTTTATATCTAAATTTGTTAATTGATTAGATTGACAATATAGCTCTGTTAGAGTAGTGATGTTAGAAACATCCAATTGGGTTAATTTATTTTCGCGACAATCCAGCAGATTTAAAGCTGTATTATTACTTACATCTAAACTGGTTAATTGACTAGTATTACAGCCCAAAAATGTTAACGCAGTATTTGAGCTTACATCCAGAGTAGTATATTTGTTTGAACCCGAATCTAATTTTGTTAACGCTGTATTTACTTTAACATCTAAAGCTGTTAATTGATTTGAATAGCAGCTCAAATTAAGTAAAGCAATATTATTACTTACATCTAAAGAGGTTATCATATTGTTGTTGCAGTCCAGAGTAGTCAGAGCGGTATTCTTACTTACATTTATTTTTGTTAATGAATTTTGACCACAATACAAATCAGTTAATGATACAAAGTCTTCTATTCCTGTTAAATCTGAAATATTACTTTTGGTAAGGTCTAAGAACTTTACAGTGCTAATAGTATCAGTAAGAACTTTTCCATTTAATCCATCAGTGTCAATTCCTAAATTAATTAGTTTTTGTTCAAAATTGGCATCGGGAATTAAGGTATAAGCAATTTCAGGTTTTCCTGGTGTATATAAAGCCGAAATTTCTTCCGGAGTCAAAACACGATTCCAGATGGCAATATCATCTATTGTTCCTTTAAAACCTTCGTTTACGCTATCTCCAGAAATTCTTTGACCGACTCTAAAGATGTTGCCAACAGTATTTAAATTTACAGCTTTTTGATCTACAAAATTACCATTTACAAATATCGAAAGTTTAGATCCATCATAGGTAAGCGTAAAAAAGTACCAATCATTATTGGAGTAATTAAAGTTGTTGATATAATAGTCGTCACTAGATGAATAGGCTCCACTTATCATTTGGAGATAACCTTTACCATAAATAGAAAGAGACAATCTTTGTAATTTAGCTAAGGTACCGTAATTAAAAATTGAAACTTCACTTTTATTGGGATCAGAAAAAGCATCATTTGTTTTAAACCATCCTGAAATTGTTCTGGGAGCATTATTTTGAGGAATATTTGGTATAACCGCATCGATATAGCTGTTTACACCATCAAAACTATATGCAGTATTGCTATTTCCGAATCTGTCTGATGTTAAGGTAGCGGCAGTAACAGTTCCATTCGATCCGTTTCCGCTAGTATCATTTGCACTTCCATTAAAAGGATAATAAGCAACTAAACCATTTGTTGGTATTTGCTCATTTCCTGAAGGCAATGTAACTGTTATGTTGACTGCGGCTCTCAGTAGACTTTCGCATCCGTCGATTGTTTGCGAAACATAGTAAGTACCTGTTTGTAATACAGTCGATAAATTTAAAGCAGTTCCGGCAACAGGAACGTCATACCATTTCAAATTAATTCCGGAAGCTTTTAAGTCTGCAACTGTAGTGATATTATTGAATGTTTGTGAACTGGCAGTTGGAGGAGGTGTCTCACCTGCAGAAATGACTATATTATATGAAACTATACACCCATTTACATCTCTTGCATCTATCACATAATTTCCTGGAGATAAACCAGCAAATACATTCGAAGATTGATAACTAAAGGGCGAAAGTGCATATTCGTATGGTAGTGTTCCTCCAGTTGCAATAGCGGTTATTTTACCATTATTGTTGTCACATGACGAATTTGTACTTGTTACTATTAAATTAAGAAGCGCTGGCTGCGTGATAGTGAAATTTTTTGTAATTGATAATGAAGCAGCATCTGTTATGGTACAGGAGTAATTTCCGGCAGCTAATGCCGTTATAGAACTGGTTGTTTTTCCATTAGACCAAAGATATGTATAGGGAGCCGTACCGCCCGAAACAGCTGTTATAGAAGCTGAACCATTTTTATCGCCAAAACAAGTTATATTGGCTTGAGATGTTGTTATTACAAACGAAGCTGGACACACAACGGTTATTGGTACATTTTTATAAACATTTGTACCATCACCTAATTGACCATCAGAATTATCTCCGAAAGTCCACATAACGCCATCAGAACTCACAGCAGCTGTATAATACCAACCTGCGTTTACCTCTTGCCAATTTTTTGAAGCTCCTATTTGTACTGGGATGAGGCTGTTGAGAGTTGTGCCATTTCCTAATTCGTTATGCGAATTATATCCCCAGCTCCATAAAGAGCCATCTGTTTTTATGGCAATTGTATGATCGCCCGCCGCTCCTAAACTTTTCCAATTGGTGGACGTTCCTATTTTCGTCGGAACATAACTATCCGTAGTTGTACCGTTTCCTAATTCTCCATATTTATTTTGTCCCCAAGCCCATAAGGATCCGTCTGTTTTTATAGCAAGTGTATGACTGCCTCCTCCACATATCGTTTTCCAATCAGTTGCTGTTCCGATTTTTTTTGGTGAATAACTTTTAGTAGTGGTACCGTCTCCTAATTGTCCAGCATTATTTCCTCCCCACGTCCATAAAGAGCCATCGGTTTTTATGGCAATCGTGTGATAATAACCTACGGTTATCGATTTCCAATCTGCAGCTGTTCCAATCTGCTTAGGAGTGTTGCTACCCGAACTGGTACCGTTGCCTAGTTCTCCAAAATAATTATCTCCCCAAGCCCATAAAGTTCCATCGTTCTTTAAGGCAACTGTATATTGATTTCCTGCTGCCACTGTCTGCCAATTAGTAGCAGTTCCGATTTGTGTAGGAACACTTTTATTTGTAGAGGTACCATCTCCCAATTGCCCTTCCTTGTTGCTTCCCCAGGCCCACAAAGAACCATCGTTTTTTAGTGCAACCGTATGATTAGTTCCGGTAACTACTATTTTCCAATCAGTAGCTGTTCCGATTTTTTGTGGTGTATAGTTATTTATAATGGTGCCATCTCCCAATTGCCCTTCCTTGTTGCTACCCCAGCTCCATAAACTATTATCTGTTTGTGTAGCTACAGTATAACTATATCCAGCAGTTACTGTTTTCCAGCATTGGGCATTTATTTGTGAATAAGAAAGTATTAAAAATAAAAGTAAAGTTTTTCTCATATGTTAAGATTTTCTATTATTTGAATTTATGGTTTTGATTGAAATTTATTTTCATAAATTCAGTTTTAGTACCTACACGCAAGTATACCTATTTTAATTAGATTATCCTTACGGGAAGACGTAAAGGAGCGCTTATTTGTCAATAATTTAATTTATAAGATTTGAAAAATTAAAATAATTGCCTTTCGTAGGAAATAGTTTAATCCTTTGTTGCAAAGAGTTTTACTCCTATTTACATTTTCTTAAATCATAACTAAAAAATCATAACACAGTGTTAATCGTTAGTATTATGTAACAAAAAATCATAATTTAGGCCCATATTTTAACTTTTATTATAATTACATACATGAGTCATATAAAACCAAATAGTTTATCTGCTTTTGCATTACTTGTTTTAGCAGGTTGTAGTGTAACGCTACAAGCACAAAATTCAACTCCTAAAACAGCGATTACTGCTCCTTTAGCTATTGTAAAAAAAGCTCCGGTTACTGAAAATGAATTAAAAAGATGGAGCCATCTTGATTTGGCAAAAGATACCATTGCAGGAATGAGTGTGGATAAGGCTTACGCCGAATTATTACAAGGGAAAACAGGTGTAAAAGTAATTGTTGGTATTGTAGATTCAGGTGTTGATATAGAACATGAAGACCTAAAAGGAATGATCTGGACCAATCCTAAAGAAATCCCAGGAAACGGAATTGATGATGACAAAAATGGATTTATTGATGATGTTCACGGTTGGAATTTCCTTGGTAACGCAGTTCATGAAAATCTTGAAATGACACGTGTTGTTAAAAAAGGAGACGATGGTTCTGCACAGTATAAAGAAGCTTTAGCTCAATATAACAAAAAATATGAAGAAGCTTTAAAGGACAAACAGCAGGTTGATCGATTATTAGATATTCACAATACTGTTAAAAAGGCATTAAATAAAACAGATTATAAATTAGAAGATTTAAGTTCTATTACTTCTGCAGATCCAAAGGTTTTAGATAGTAAAAGAATAATGACGCAGATTTTAACCAATGCAGGTCCAACTTTTGATCCTGAAGCAGAATTAGAAGACTATAGAAAACAAGTTTACGATCAGCTAGATTACAGTTTAAACAAAGAATTTGACGGAAGAAAAATTGTAGGCGATAATCCGGAAGATATTAAAAACGATCATTACGGAAACAATGTTGTCTTTGGCCCGGATAAAGAAGAAGCACTTCACGGAACGCATGTTGCCGGAATTATTGCTCAAGTTCGCGGTAATAATTTAGGAGGAGACGGAATCACTAATAACGTTGAAATTTTAACGGTAAGAGCCGTGCCAGATGGAGACGAATATGATAAAGATATTGCATTGGCAATTCGTTATGCAGTAGATAATGGAGCAAAAGTAATTAACGGAAGTTTCGGAAAAAGTTTTTCTCCACACAAACAATGGGTGTATGACGCTTTAAAATATGCAAAGAAAAAAGATGTTTTAATTGTTCATGCGGCTGGAAATGACGGATACAATATTGACGAAACAAAAAACATTAATTATCCAAATGATTCTGAAGACAACCTAAAAGAGTTTACAGATAACGTGATTACAATTGGTGCAATTAATAAAGCATATGGAGAAACTGTTATAGCTCCATTTTCAAACTTCGGAAAAATCAATGTAGATGTTTTTGCTCCGGGTGAAGAAATTTACGCAACGGTTCCAAACAATAAATACAAATATTTGCAGGGAACATCAATGGCGGCTCCAAATGCTGCCGGAGTTGCTGCCTTAATTCGTTCTTACTATCCAAAATTGAAAGCGAATCAGGTAAAACAAATTTTGATGGATTCTGGAGTTGCACTTCCTTCAAAAGTAGTTTTAGGAGAAAATCCTAATCCAAATGAAGCACCAGTGGCTGTTTCATCAGTTGAATCATCAAAAACAGCTAAAATGGTGAATGCTTATAATGCATTGCTAATGGCTGAAAAAATGTCGAAGAAATAAAAATATAAAATACTAATCACGATGGAAGAGTGGCAACTCTTCCATTTTTATTAAAACAATGATGCGAAAAATTATACTATTATCTTTTCTGAGTTTTGGTTTAAACTCTGCATTTGCACAAAATGCTCCCTATTGGCAACAACATGCCGATTACAAAATGGAGGTATCCATGGATGTCAAAAACTACCTGTACAAAGGAAAACAAGAATTGGTTTATACCAATAATTCTCCTGATACTCTAAGAAAAGTATTTTATCACTTATTCCCAAATGCTTTCCAGCCAGGAAGCGAAATGGATGCGCGTCTGCATTCTATTAAAGATCCGGATGGCAGAATGGTAACTAAAGTAAAAGGTGCCGATGGAAAAGAAGTAAAACAAAGTAGAATTGAAACTTTGAAACCAAATGAAATTGGATTTTTAAAAATCACAAATTTCAAACAAGATGGTGTAACGGCTCAAACCAGAACTTCGGGAACTATTCTTGAAGTGACCTTGGCTAAACCAATTTTGCCAAATTCTAAAACAACTTTCACTTTAGATTTTGACGGTCAGGTTCCGGTTCAGATTCGTCGTTCTGGACGAAATAATACTGAAGGAGTTGCCCTTTCAATGTCACAATGGTATCCAAAATTAGCCGAATTTGATTTCGAAGGATGGCACGCAGATCCTTACATTGCAAGAGAATTTCACGGTGTTTGGGGGAATTTTGATGTGAAAATTACAATTGATAAAGACTATACAATTGGCGGTTCAGGATATTTGCAGGATAAAAACCAAATTGGTCACGGGTATCAGGATGCTGGTGTAACAGTTGTTTATCCAAAAAAAGCAAAAACATTAACATGGCATTTTATTGCACCAAATGTTCACGATTTTACATGGGCTGCTGATAAAGCATATACGCATGATGTCGTAAAAGGACCAAACGATGTTGATTTACATTTCTTCTACAAAAATGATCCAAAAACAACTGAAAACTGGAAACAATTAGAGCCTTTAATGGTAAAAGTAATGGATTATTACAACCATAAAGTTGGACCATATCCATACAAACAATATTCATTTATTCAGGGTGGAGATGGTGGAATGGAGTACGCAATGTGTACTTTGATGTTAGGAAGCGGAAAATTGGAAGGAATTTTAGGTACAGCAACGCATGAACTAGGACACTCTTGGTTCCAGCATATTTTGGCTTCAAATGAATCAAAGCACCCATGGATGGATGAAGGTTTTACAACTTACATCGAAGACAGTGCTTTGAATGAATTAAAAGGAGATAAAAAAGAAGTAAATCCGTTTAAAGGAGCTTATGGAGCTTATTATCAGTTAGTAAATTCTGGAAAAGAACAACCACAAACCACTCATGGTGATCGTTACGACGAAAACAGACCTTATAGTATTTCATCTTATGTGAAAGGATGTATCTTTTTATCACAATTGAGTTATGTAATTGGACAAGAGAATTTAGATGCAACTTTAAAAAGATATTTTAACGATTTTAAATTCAAACATCCTACGCCAAATGATATCAAAAGATCTGCTGAAAGAGTTTCCGGAGCTGAATTGGATTGGTATTTAATTGACTGGGCTGAAACTGCAAATACAATTGATTACGGAATCAAAGACGTAGCAGATAACGCAGGAAAAACAACTGTAACACTAGAAAGAATTGGAAGAATGCCAATGCCAATCGATTTAACTATTGAGTATACAGATGGAACTTCTGAAAGTTTCTACATTCCGTTAAGAATGATGAATTTCATCAAACCAAATCCAAATCCAAATGTAAAAAGAACTGTTTTGGAGGATTGGGCGTGGGCACAATCCAACTATAGTTTTTCAATTGAAAAGAGCAAAACTGCAATCAAAAAAATCACAATTGATCCAAGCGGATTAATGGCTGATATAAAAGCTGCAAACAATGTTTTTGAAGTGAAATAAATCAAAAATCTATTTTATAAAAAAAGCCCTTAAAAATAATTTTTTAAGGGCTTTTTCATTTTCAAATTTTATCTAAAATTGAGATTATACTGTTTTGATTTCAGTAACTGCCTGCGGTTGCGTTTTTTTAAAAGGAAATAACTTTAGGTAACTGGCAGATCTCCAAAGCCATTCGATTGGTCCGTAATTGTATTTAGAAAGCCACCATTTGCTAATGAATAATTGGATGATAAAAACCAAAACAGCCAGCGAAAAGTAAAACCAATAGGGCATTGTATTTCCTATTCCCAATCCAATTCCCGAGAAAATAAAAGCGGCCAGAATGTTTTGAGTGATATAATTCGTAAGCGTCATTTTTCCACCAGCACTAAAATAACTGAAAACTGTTTTTAGTTTTCCATTGGTATAAAGCAGGCAAATTCCAGTTGCTATAAAAATCATCGTGCTTAAAACTAACCAGTAAAGTGGGTGAAAAAATTTAAGAGGAGCCAGCTTATAGAAAATCATTAAATTGAAACCAACACCAATAATAATAGCCGTAACTAAACTAATCCAAAGTGTCTTTTGCAATAGCTTTTTCTGTTCGTTTAAACGGTTAAAGAAATCTAATTTTTGAAGCAGAAATCCAAAAAGCATACAAGCAAACATTACAATATGCGCCGTAATAGCGTAACCCGGAATAATGATTTGTTCGTAAAAAGAAGCCAGTAAATTGAATTTAAAAAAGTCCAGCCAGTTTCCGGAATGATACAATTTTAAATATTCCGGATTTGTAGTAATTTCAGGATGTTCGACCGTAAAGCCATTCACAAATGCCATAATAAAAGGAGTCGTAACAACAAGAACTGCACAAATTATGCTAAGTGTTTTTGCTGAACTTTTATAAAACAGCAGCATTACAAGTCCTAAAAAAGCATAATCTTTTAAGATGTCACCAAGCCAAAACGACGAATTGATAAAGGCTAAAATGAAAAGTAAAATCATTCGCCACGCAAAAAACCTGACGGGATCTTTTCCTTTAGCTGCTACATTATTAATTAAAATTGCAAAACCATAGCCAAATAAAAGCGTTAATAAAGTCCAGGATTTTGCTGCGAAAAAATAACGGTTGAAATAAAATAGTATATCTGATATAAGACTATTATTGATTTTGTGTTCTACACCGATGTGTAAAAAATCAGAATAATTGCCAATGGCAACGCCCAAAATGGCCCAGCCCCGAAGAATGTCGACAATAGCAGTTCGTTTGCTTTGTTCGACAGGATGATAAGAATTTGTCATTTGATTAACATTTTTGTTTGTGATTGATTGATGATTTTAGATAAAATTTGAAATTATTCTAACGCAACCAAAAGTAAGAAAATTATACAACCAATACCTTTTGACTAAAAATATATTGCAAAAAGAAAAGCGTGTTATTTTAAAAGAATTTCTTTTAAAATAACACGCTTTAAATTATTTAGGCAATTTTAGCTTAACTCAAATGCTCCAGCATATCTTTGGTCATCGTTTCAAGATCGAAGGTATGTTTCCAGTCCCAATCTTTTCTTGCCTCAGCATCATCAATACTTGCCGGCCAGCTGTCTGCAATTTTTTGACGGAAATCAGGATTGTAAGTAATCTCAAATTCCGGAATATATTTTTTGATTTCGGCAGCAATTTCAGTTGGTGTAAAACTCATTGCCGCTAAGTTATAAGAGGAATGTATTTTAATTTTTTCTGCTGGTGCTTTCATAATGTTGATGGTTGCATCAATAGCATCATCCATATACATCATTGGCATTTTAGTTTCTGAGGATAAAAAACATTCGTATTTTTTATCGGCAATAGCCTTGTAGAAAATATCAACAGCATAATCTGTAGTTCCACCACCAGGAGGTGTAGACCAGCTAATTAAGCCAGGATAACGGATGCTTCGAACATCAACGCCATAAATATTATGATAGTATTCGCACCATCTTTCGCCAGCTTGTTTACTAATTCCGTAAACAGTCGAAGGTTCCATAACAGTATATTGTGGAGTATTTTCTTTTGGAGTAGTTGGCCCAAAAACCGCAATACTTGATGGCCAGAATATCTTTTTTACTTTTTTCGCTTTCGCCAAATTTAAAACATGAAATAAGGAATTCATATTCAAATCCCACGCAAATGCAGGATTTTTTTCGGCTGTAGCCGATAAAAGTGCTGCCATCAAATAGATATCAGTAATTTTATGTACTTCTACAAGATGCTCAATTTGGTTAAAATCTAAAGCATTGACCACTTCAAAAGGTCCTGAATTAACAACATCAGTATTTAATTTTCGGATATCAGAAGCAATTACATTCTCTGTTCCGTATAACTTACGTAATTTCTGGGTTAATTCTGTCCCAATTTGACCGCAAGCGCCAATAATCAAGATTTTTGGATTCATTTTTTGTAGTTTTTTTAGTTAAGCAAATATAACGTTTTCGCAATTACGCAAGCTTTTTAGAATCATAAATTATAGATTCAATAATGAAAAAGTTTGTTTGTTGGATAATTCTCTTTTACAAGGGTGTGCCTTTGTGCCGGCAAGGATGTGTTCGTGTGCCTTATAGAAGTCCTTCTTAAAAAACATTTTTTTGAGTATAAAAGGTAAAAAGAATCCTTTTAAATGGTCATGGAGGGCGCTGTCGGAAGTGACAAAAAAATAACCTTGTTTTATAGATTCTTTAGCAAAAAACAGAATTCGTAATTGTAAATTTACTTTGTAACTTTGTAGCTTAATGTTTTACCAAATGAAATATAAAATATCTCTTTTTTTGCTTTTGATTTTTGTGTTGAATTCATGTCAAAATGAAAATGAAAAACGCCTTGCTGAAAATCTAAAAGTGGCAAAAAAGAACGAAAAAATATTTAACAATATTAATAAAGCCTGGGTCTTTATAGACGAACCAATTAATGAAGCTTCAGAGAAAAATGTAAGCTCCTGGAACGAATGGCGTGATTTTTTAAAAGAACTTGGTGAAAAACCTAGAAAGACAATTGGTGCCTTTCAGAAAAAGTCAACTGCTATTTCAAAAAAAGCGATGGCACTGAACAATAATATTCCTGCAGAATTTAATCAGCCTCAAATAAAAAGCCGAATTTCTATTTTGATTACAAAAGTCAAAATGCTGGATCTATTCATTCATTTGAGTGCGATTCCAGATGAGAAAGTAACTTTTCTGATTGGAGAAATCAACAAAGAATTGGTTTCATTAGAAAGACAAATGGACAAAATTGTTGAGAAAGCTAAAATCCCGAAAGAAGAAGGAGAAGCTGATTTTTTAAGAATGTTAGATACAACACGCGCGATTCCGAATTTACAATCTTCGCCTCTTATAGATAAAAATACGCCTAAAGTTGAGTAAAAACGCCTTATATACTACCTACGATAATCTGCCAAAAACAGAGCAGATTGCCAACCAATTGCTAGAGCAAAATCAGGTAAAAATGCATCTTAGCGGTTTGTTGGGATCAGCAGTTTCATTTATTATTCGCGCTGTTTTCAAAAAAACCGAATTGCCTTTTTTGATTATTTTAGACAATAAAGAAGAAGCTGCTTATTACTTGAACGATCTCGAACAAATGATCGGCGAGCAGGATGTATTGTTTTATCCGGCTTCATTTCGTCGTCCGTATCAGGTTGATGAAACTGATAATGCCAATGTTTTGCTTCGTGCTGAGGTTTTAAACCGAATCAATTCCCGTAAAAAACCAGCCATAATTGTTACGTATCCGGAAGCACTTTTTGAAAAAGTGGTAACACGTCAGCAATTAGATAAAAACACTTTAAAAGTTGCTTTGAACGATAAAATTTCAATTGATTTCATCAACGAAGTTTTATTTGAATACGAATTCAAAAGAGTTGATTTTATTACTGAACCGGGTGAATTCTCCGTTCGTGGTGGAATTGTTGATGTGTTCTCTTTTTCAAACGATCATCCGTATAGAATTGAATTCTTTGGGAACGAAGTTGACAGTATCCGAAGTTTTGATGTTGAAACGCAGTTGTCTGTAGAAACCCATAAAAAAATCACGATTATCCCGAATGTCGAAAACAAGATTTTTCAGGAAAACCGTGAAAGCTTCCTGGATTATATTGCAGAGAAAACCGTTCTTTTCATTCAAAATACAGACGGGCTTTTCAGTCAGTTAGACAAACAGTTCGCAAGGGCAGAAGAAGCTTTTGAGAAACTTTCAGGCGAAATTAAACACGCTACTCCGGAACAATTATTTTTAAATCAGAGTTCGTTTATTAAACGTGCCCTGGATTTTTCGATAGTAGAATTGGCCTCAAAACCAATTTTCAAAACTACAAAAAAGGTCGAATTTCATTTTCAGCCACAGCCTTCTTTCAACAAACAGTTTGATTTGCTGTTGAATAATTTGAGCGACAATCATTTTAACGGCTATAAAAATTATCTGTTTTGTTCGAATGATGCGCAGGCAAAACGCTTTCATGATATTTTCGAATCGCTAGATGAAGCGAATTCAGAGAATATTCGCAAGCAATATCACACGATTGTATTGCCTTTGTACCAAGGTTTTATTGATGAAGAAAATCAAATAACGGCTTATACCGATCACCAGATTTTTGAACGTTATCATAAATTCAACATCAAAAACGGTTATTCTAAAAAGCAAAATATTACACTAAAAGAATTGACTGCACTTTCCGTTGGCGATTATGTAACGCATATTGATCACGGAATTGGAAAATTCGGTGGCTTGCAGAAAATTCAGGTGGAAGGCAAAACGCAGGAAGCCATAAAACTGGTTTATGCCGATAATGATATCGTTTATGTAAGCATTCACTCGCTTCATAAAATCTCAAAATACAACGGAAAAGACGGAACGCCTCCGAAAATCTATAAATTAGGATCGAATGCCTGGAAGATTTTAAAACAAAAAACCAAAGCGCGCGTCAAACATATTGCTTTCAATTTGATTCAGTTGTATGCAAAACGCCGTTTAGAAAAAGGGTTTCAATTTGCGCCGGACAGTTATCTTCAAAACGAATTAGAAAGTTCGTTTATCTATGAAGATACACCGGATCAAACCAAGTCAACACAAGAAGTAAAAGCCGACATGGAAAGCGATCGCCCAATGGATCGTTTGGTTTGTGGTGATGTTGGTTTCGGTAAAACCGAAGTTGCGATTCGTGCCGCTTTTAAGGCGGTTGATAATAGTAAACAAGTTGCGATTTTAGTGCCGACAACTATTTTAGCGTACCAGCATTATAGAACTTTTACCGAAAGATTGAAAGATATGCCGGTTTCAATTGGTTACTTAAACCGATTCAGAACGGCAAAACAAAAAGCACAAACCTTAAAAGATTTAGCCGAAGGAAAACTGGATATTGTCATCGGAACACATCAGTTAGTAAACAAAAATGTGGTTTTTAAAGACCTTGGTTTATTGATTGTCGATGAGGAACAAAAGTTTGGTGTAAACGTAAAAGATAAATTAAAAACCATTGCTGCAAATGTCGACACATTGACATTAACCGCAACGCCAATTCCAAGAACACTTCAGTTTTCACTAATGGCCGCGCGCGATTTATCTGTAATTACAACGCCTCCGCCAAATCGTTATCCGATTGAGACAAATGTGGTTGGATTTAATGAAGAGATTATTCGTGATGCCATTTCGTATGAAATTCAGCGAAACGGACAAGTTTTCTTCATAAATAACCGAATCGAAAATATAAAAGAAGTGGCCGGAATGATTCAGCGTTTGGTACCAAATGCCAGAGTCGGAATTGGTCATGGACAAATGGAAGGCGCCAAACTTGAAGAATTAATGTTAGGTTTCATGAACGGCGATTTTGATGTTTTGGTGGCAACCACAATTATCGAAAGCGGTTTGGATGTACCCAATGCCAACACGATTTTCATCAACAACGCCAATAATTTCGGATTATCAGATCTGCATCAAATGCGAGGTCGAGTAGGGCGAAGCAACAAAAAAGCATTCTGTTATTTTATCTGTCCGCCGTATTCTTCTATGACCGAAGACGCCAGAAAACGTATTCAGGCTTTGGAACAATTCAGCGAACTAGGAAGCGGTTTCAACATCGCCATGAAGGATCTTGAAATTCGTGGTGCCGGAGATTTATTAGGTGGCGAACAAAGCGGTTTCATCAATGAAATTGGTTTTGATACGTACCAAAAAATCATGAATGAAGCCATCGAAGAATTGAAGGAAAACGAGTTCAAAGATTTATATCCGGAAGAGAATGATATTGAAACGAAGGAATATGTAAAAGATTTACAAATCGATACCGATTTTGAGTTGTTGTTTTCTGACGAATATATCAATAATGTTACCGAGCGTTTGAGTTTATACAACGAGTTGGGCTCTGTAAAAAATGAAGCCGAGTTGGTTATTTTCCAAAACAAATTAATTGACCGTTTCGGACCAATGCCTCCGCGCGCCAATGCCTTGATGAACAGCATTCGCATCAAATGGATTGCAACCAACATTGGAATCGAAAAGCTCGTGATGAAAAAAGGTAAAATGATTGGCTATTTCGTCTCCGATCAACAGTCTGATTATTATCAATCTTCTAAGTTCAGAAAGGTTTTACAATTTGTTCAAAAATACAGCTCACTTTGTCAGATGAAAGAAAAACAAACCCCAAATGGTTTAAGACTTTTGTTGACTTTTGATAATGTAAAATCGACCAAAAGAGCTTTGGAATTGATGGAATTATTAGGGGAGTAATTTTTTTGTTTTTTAGAAGCAGAAAGATTCTTTTTCAAAAGACGACCAGTCCCGCTATCCCTTTCAATCTTTTGCCCCGAACACCGGGACAAAAGGATTTTCAGTCCTATCGGGGCTAGTTAAGAACGTTTTATATTTCTATTTACCTTTTTTAAACCTTGTGTAGAAAAGTAAACATAAAAAAATGCCGGATGAAATTTTCATCCGGCATTTACTTTTTAAAAAATATTAATTCACGCTAATTCGTGAATTCGTGGCGAAAACTTATTATTTCACAATCAGCTTCTTTGTCACATTAAATTCATTCGAATTAATATTTATAATATAAATCCCCGAAGCTAAACTGTGATTAATTTGTCCTGAAGTCGAAAGTTTGTCTGTTAAAACCGTTCTTCCGTTCATGTCTGAAACCGTGATCGAAGCCATATCATCAGCTTTTAATTCAGGTATTAAAACATGAAATTCACTGTCAGTCGCCGGATTCGGATAAATCCCAA
This sequence comes from Flavobacterium sp. KH_001, assembly GCF_057840745.1. Classification (NCBI taxonomy): domain Bacteria; kingdom Pseudomonadati; phylum Bacteroidota; class Flavobacteriia; order Flavobacteriales; family Flavobacteriaceae; genus Flavobacterium; species Flavobacterium sp. KH_001. The sequence continues at coordinate 1,362,072 of NZ_CM174520.1, forward strand.
TTACAGCTTCAGTTTCTGAAACAGCATCAATTTTTAAAGCCGATTTACCTGTTCCAACCGTTGTTGGTTCTAGTTGCCATTGTGCGCTGTACCAGCCATCTTGTGAATTTCCGTATTGTGCCGATCCTGTTTGGTTTTCAACATGAATAATGTTTCCTGATTGCCATCTGTTTCTCAATCTTGTCCATGTTCCATCAATATAATCACTAGACCATTGAGCACTCCAGAAAGTGGTATCGGTAATATTGCTTTGAACACTACCCGTTTGTCCTTCGATATTGATCAATTCACCAGTGGCTACATTTTTCAATACAAAATAAGTCGCATCAATAGCTATTTTTTGCCATTTGTAACTGTTACCAGAAATAGTAGTTCCGTAACCAACATTTGCTCCGGCATCAGATAAATAAGCTCCTGTCCATCTGTTTTTAATAGTGTAATAATTTCCTGTTGCAGTTGAAACGGTTACAGTACAAGTTGCTGTTTTGTTTCCACTCACTGTTGTTACTGTTATTGTTGCAGTTCCGTTTGCAACTGCTGTAATTAATCCCGAAGCATTTACCGTCGCTACAGCTGTATTGCCAGAACTATAAGTAACCGATTTATTTGTTGCATTAGCAGGAAGAATTGTCGGCGTCAATTGTTGCGTTCCTCCAACAGCCAATGAAGCTGTAGTTGGACTCAAACTTACACTCGTTACTGCAACATTTGTTGCATTTACCGTTACCGCACAAGTCGCTGTTTTTGCTCCATCCTGAGTGGTTACAGTAATAGTTGCAGAACCTGCTGCGATTGCAGTTATTAATCCAGTTGCGTTTACAGTTGCGATAGCCGTATTGCTTGAACTATAAGAAACCGTTTTGTTCGTTGCCGTTGCAGGCGCAACTGTTGGTGATACTTGTTGTGTGGCGCCAACCAATAAAGTGGCCGTTGTTGGCGATAAAGTAACTCCCGTCACCGCAACAACAGTTCCCGGATTCGAATCATACCAGGCGTTGTTCATGTACCAGCCTGTTTTGTTTCGGCTTAAATCGGCAGATTGACTTGTTCCGTCATTAAAAATTAAATTCGTTGAAGTTACATTGGTGAACGTATAACTGTACCATCCATTTCCTGCATCAGTCATATTAACTCCCGGCCAGATTGCATTTGCCAAAACTCCTGTTGGTAAGGCGCTCCAATAATAAATTTTAATTCCAGTTCCCCAATTGGATGGTTTGTAGAAATACACCGTAAAATTACTATTTGGATTTACCGTAATGGAAGCAACTGCGGTTTTATTTCCATCTTGCGTTGTAGTGGTAATATTGGCTGTTCCTGCTGAAACTGCTGTTACAAGTCCGCTTGAATTTACAGTTGCAATTGCAGTATTGCTTGAGGTATAACTTACGTTTTTATTAGTAGCATTTGCTGGTAAAACGGTTGCGGTAAGCTGTTGCGTATTTCCTGCGTATAAACTTGCCGTAGTTGGTGTAACACTTACTGAAGCAACTGGAATCGCTGCAACCGTTACAGCAGAAGTCGCTGTTTTGTTGCCATCAACAGTTGTAGCTGTAATTGTAGTTGTTCCCGCAGCAACTGCTGTAACTAAACCGGAAGAATTTACGGTTGCAACCGCTGTATTGCTTGATGTCCAGTTTATATTTTGATTTGTTGCATTCGCCGGAGCGATCGTTGCACTTAATTGTTGCGTAGAACCCAAACCAACCGTTACCGTCGATGGGCTAACAGAAACGCCTGTTACCGCAACAACCGGAGCGTTGGTATTGGTTAAAACCAAATATTCATAAGCCGCAAATGATCTTGTCGCACCTGCAGTTAAAGTTACAGAAGCATTATTGTTGTATGGATTTACATAAGTTCCCGCCAATGCGGCCGGAATAACATATGATTTAGAAGCGTTTCGTAAATTTGACATTACGATTACTTTTTCAGTACCTAATGTTTTAGTGAAAATGCTGATATCATCATTCGCATACATTGTTAAATCTCCACGTCTAATGGCTGCGCTTGAGGTTCTAAAATTTAAAATCTTGGCAAAATCAGCAGCAGCAGTTGGATTTTGAGACCAATTGAATTTAAAGCCTTGCCAAGGCCAGTCGGTTTTGGGTTCGTAGTCGATTTCTTGTCCGCTCATTAAAAAAGGAACTCCTTTCATATAAGCTGAAACCAAAAAGTTGGCTACAATTCCGTTGTGATTATTGAAGATTACGAATGGTCTTTGCACACCATTATCATTGGTATATGTATCATGATTTCCGGTATAACGAACTGCTTGGTTAGAACCTGTTGCATTGGCATATTCGTAATCATTGATCGTTTGAAAACGAGTCGAAACCGGACCGCCGGCAGCCACATCTTTTAAGGCATTCCAAAACCATCTGTCACCAAAGTTCATGTCAAAACCTGCCGTAAAATTGGCTTGTCTGTCTCCTTCGGCTAACATTAATAATTTATGAGAAGAAATTCCACGAATGTTTCCGATAACTTCTGACCAGAAATCCAGGGGAGGATTATTGGCATAATCGCAACGGTATCCGTCAACGTTTGCAGCTAAAATCCAATAACGCATCGCATCTTTTATAGCATTTCTTGTAGCTGAACTGTTAAGGTCAAGCGCAGCAATATCGGAGAAGTTTCCTAATTGCTGAATGGTTGTACCGCTTCTCATATAATACTCAGGATGCGTGGTTGTCCAGGCATTATCCCAAGAAGTACCATTGATGGCGATATCCAAAATAACGGCCATTCCACGACTATGAGCTCCATCAACTAAAGTTCTTAGATCGGAAAGCGAACCATATTCTGAGCCAACGGCTTTAAAATCTTTAATACAATAAGGAGAAGGCGAGCTTCGAGAATCAGTACCGTGAGGGTAAATAGGCATTAAATAAATAACGTTGGTACCGAGTGTTTTAATATTATCTAAACGGGCGGTTACTCCGGCTAAATTTCCGTTGGCACTAAACGGACGAATATGTACCTGATACATGTTGACATCCCTGGTATCGGGAACACCGGCAAATGGCGTACCATACTGAGGCGGATCTTGTGCATAAACGGAACTTGCAAATAATAATAGAAAACAGATTACTGCTTTCGTGAAATGAAATAATCTAGTGGTAATTTTGATTTTCATAATTTCGGTTTTTTGCATGCTTGTCAGCATCTCTAACTAAAATTCATTCTCACTCGCATTGGTTTTAAATTCGACAAACATTTTGTGGTTAATAGTTTTCAAGTAGTAAAATTTTAATTTCTGTCTAAAAAAGACATAGGTATTGCCACGAATTTCACGAATTAGCACAAATTTTAATCTGCAGCCTTAATTCATGCCAATTCGAAATTCGTGGCAAAAAGCTTAGAAACTTAGTGTCTCAGAACCTTAAATTATAACTTTTTCAATCCCTTTAATTCTGTAGCATTTCCTTCTTTGATGCTGATGGCAACACCTCCGCCCGGAGCTAAATACTGTTTTAAAATTGTTTTTGAGGTTACAACAACTTTAGTGACAGTATATTTCTGTGGATTTTTATCCCAGTTGGCTTCTTTAGCATCGGCATAAATAGTGGCAATGAATTTTTTTCCGGCAGGTAGATAATCAAATGTGATATTAGCCGTTCTTGCATTTTCGTCTGTGATTCCTCCCACAAACCAAGCATCTTTTCCTTTGGCTTTACGTGCGATTGTGATGTAATCTCCTGGTTCAGCTTCTAAAATATAACTGTTGTCCCAATCGACTGCAACATCTTTAATGAACTGAAAAGCATCTGGAAAACGTTCGTAGTTCCCCGGAATATCAGCCGCCATTTGCAACGGGCTGTACATGGTAACATAATACGCTAATTGTTTTACCAAAGTGGTGTTGACACGTTGTGTACTTCCAGTTCCGTAATACGAAAGATCAGTTTGGAAAATCCCCGGAGTATAGTCCATTGGGCCTCCCATTAATCTTGTAAAAGGCAAAATAGTAGTATGATCCGGTGCTAAACCTCCCATCGATTCAAACTCAGTTCCGCGAGCAGATTCTTGTGCAATCCAGTTTGGGAAAGTTCTGTTTAAACCTGTTGGTCGAACCGCTTCGTGACTGTCAATCATGATTTTATAATCGGCGGCACGTTTGGCCACATTGATATAATGATTCACCATCCATTGCCCGTCATGATGTTCGCCACGCGGAATAATTTTACCTACATATCCTGTTTTTACAGCATCGTAACCGTTGTCATTCATAAATTGAAAAGCACGATCTAAACGACGTTCGTAATTGGTTGCAGATCCTGAAGTTTCGTGGTGCATGATAATTTTAACTCCTTTTGAAGCCGCATATGCATGAACCGCTTTTACATCAAAATCAGGGTAAGCAGTAACGTAATCAAAAACTTCTTCTTTCCAGTTGTTGATCCAGTCTTCCCATCCAATGTTCCATCCTTCGATAAGGATTGCATCGAAACCATTTTTAGAAGCAAAATCAATATATTCTTTTGCTCTTTCTGTTGTAGCTCCGTGTTTTCCATTCGGCGTAAGCTTTGTGAAATCATCAGTTAGTTTTACGTTGTTTTCTTTTCCGAAAGCCCAGGTGCTTCTTCCTGCCACAAAATATTCCCACCAAATCCCGATGAATTTTACCGGTTTGATCCAGGAAACATCTTTATAGCTTGTTGGCTCATTAAGGTTCAGAATTAATTTTGAAGCCAAAATCTCCGTTGCTTTATCACTAACGACAATAGTTCTCCAAGGCGATTGGGCATCAGTTTGCATATAACCTTTTGCACCCACTGCATCAGGCGCTAAGTGACTGCGCATTTTGTTATTTACAGCATCAACTTCAAGATACATTGCAGGATAATTGATTAAACCAGCTTCGTGAATATTGATGTATAAACCATCGTCAGACTTCATCATAGATGGCGTTTGAACAGCAAGTTCTTTAATTGGCCATTGCGAATTAATTTCGATCGTCGCTTTTTTCATCAGGGAAGGAATCTCAGAAATTTTCGAAGTCGTATACGCATATTCATTGGTATCATAATCTCCCGGAATCCAGAAAATTTTATGATTTCCAGCCAAATTAAATTCAGAACGCTCTTCTTTAATCACAAAATAACTCAGGTCATTTTGCTTCGGAAATTCATATCTAAAACCTAATCCGTCATTGAATAAACGGAAACGAATGCGAATATATCGGTTGTTGTTTTTTGCTTGCGCTAAAGTGACAACCAACTCATTGTAATTGTTACGAATTGTTTTTTCTTCTCCTAAAACCGGATTCCAATTTTCATCAACAGAGGATTGTGCTGTATTTGTTACGGTAAAACCATCCAAAAACGAAGGCAAATTTTGAAGCTCTAAACCCAAAGAACTTGGTTTTATAACTGCTTTTTGTTTATATGATAATTGGTAAGACGGAATTCCGCCTTCTTTTAATTCAAATTTTAAGGAAAGATTTTTGTCTGGCGAATTGATTTCCTGTGCCTGAATCCATAAGGAATTCGCACACACGAAGAGTAAAAGCGCTAGTTTTTTGCTCAAACGAATTTGAAGCATTTTTTGGGATTGAAAATTCATGTTATTTAGTTTTTTGCAAAGCTAATTTTTAAAATTGCTTTAGTATTAGTTTTTCAATACTAAATATTGAAAAGGTTGTAGTGTCACTTCGGCACCAACAGTTACGGCATTTCCGCTAAAAGCATCTTTCCATGTTCCTTTTAATGTAGGAGCAACCAAATATTTAACAGCTGAATTTGTTAAATTAGAAAGAACCAGCACTTTTTCATTATCGTTTACCATTGTAAAAGCACTTACGGCACTAGTACTGTATCCTGTATAAGTTCCTTTTTTTATAGCATTACTAGCATTTCTGAAAGCGATTATTTTTTTGTATTCTGCCAAAACAGCTGCATCAGCAGTAGACCAGTCGATCGGCGTTTTTGCAAAATAATTGATTCTTTGATTATATCCTACTTCTTGTCCGTTGTAAATCATTGGAACAGATTTCAAATACGCAGCAACAACAAATGTAGCTATAGAGCCTTCTTTTCCTCCAAAAAGTTCATAAGGAGTTCCTTCGGAAAGGTTCACATCATGATTGCTTGTATATCTTACAATTCTATTTTCAGGTTTGTAATTGTTTGCATATTCAGCAGCGTTTGAATCCTGAATAGTAGTGGCAGATTTATTTTCCTTGAAAAGTTTTTCCAAAGTCGAGAAAAAGTTAAAACCAAATGTATAATCAAAACCAGAGGCAAAATGATTCACTTTTGTACCCTCAGCAAGCATTAATATGTTTTGATTTTTTTTGATGTTTCTTAATTTCGTAATTGCATCTGTCCAAAAGTTTTGAGGAACGAAATCAGCGTAATCGCATCTGAAACCATCAATGTTTGCATTGTAAATCCAGTATGACATTGCATCAATCATGGCGTCTTTCATTTCTGCATTATTGAAATCTAATTGCGCAACATCATTATAATTTGTTCCCGGAGGAATGATGATTTCTCCTTTATCATTTTTTTGATACCAATTTGGATGTTGTGTAATCCAGGCATTATCCCAAGCTGTATGATTGGCAACCCAGTCCAAAATTACAGCCATGTTTTTTTTGTGTGCCTCTTCAACCAAAACCTGCAGATCTTGTAGCGTTCCAAAATCAGGATTTACTGCTTTGTAATCTTGCACAGCATAAGGTGAACCAAGTTCTCCTGAAGCTTTTATTTTTCCAACAGGATAAACAGGCATTAGGTAAATCACATTTACGCCTAATTCCTGAATTTGGGCAAGGCGGTCCTGAACACCTTTTAAAGTTCCTGCCTGACTAAAAGCACGAATGTTTACCTGATAAATGATGGCGTCTTCCTTCTTTGGCATTTTTTCAAAAGAAGCACCATATTGGGTATAAGGGGAAGGGGTAATAGGGGTGGAATTGTCATCAGAAGAACTGCACGAAATAAAAGCCAATGCAATTAGCAGCGTGTAGACGATGTTTATATTTGATTTCATATTTTTTAAATTTGATTAAATAAGTACAAAGTTTAAAGATATCCTGCCTTTCGCTCAAAAAGGCAGGTATCACTCAAACTAATCTAGCTTATTTTAATGTTAGATTATTTTTTAACTATAGTACAAGTTGCAGTTGCAGGGTAACCATTTGATACCGGATCTACTTCGTTTATTGTAAAGGTTACTTCATAAGTTCCCTCTATTCCAATGCTATAAGCAGCTGTATTACCAAGGTTAATTGTATTGGTTGAAGCATCTGCAGGACCATAGTTTACGTCCCAGGAATTATTTAATCTAAACTTTAAGGCTCCTGGTAGTAGGGTGGTAGTAATTTTCCATGTTTTGTTTTGATGATCATAGCTCATTGGAGTACTTGCATCCCAACTTCCTGCTGTTGCTGTTCCAACAATTCCCCATGAATAAGGTGTGCCGCTCCATTTTAAAGTATTTAAATTTACTTTTATTTGATATGAACCTGCTCCCGGAAGTGTTAAATCCGTATCACTCATGTTTTTTAAATCAGCATTTGTTGCACCTGCACCGTAGAATTGAGCCCAGTTTCTTGCTTTATTTAATTTAAACCCAGGACCGGCACCTTCAGGCACAGTCATATACCCCTGATAAATTCCTACTTGTATTTCAGTTAATGCAGCTGCTGTTTCTATACCCCATCCCTGATAACTTCCCGGCATATAGATTTCGCCGAACACCACTACTTTTTCGTAAGGTGTAACCGTTATTGTGACAGGATTTGAATAAATTCTATGATCCATTGAAGACTCTACACGTATTACTAATTCTCCTGGAGTATTAGGTTTTAAGCCTAATTCTGTCGCGATTTTGTTCAATTCGAAGACCGTAAAAGATTTACTTAAAACATCTTCACCAACTTCAACTCGTTTAGCTTTTCCCCAAGCCTCGCTTCCTTTGATGTCAGTCGTTAAGTCAAATTGTAGCGCATAGGTAACAGGTGCCGCGATTGGATAAGTCACTTTTGGCCATGAAACAAGTAACGCTTGCTGATCAGACACATCTTCTTTAAGCACAATTGTTTTCGATGAAACTTCAATCGCAGAAGGGAAACTTACTTTTGCTAAAGTTGTTAGTTGCCCATCAGTTTCGCAGGAAGCAGCTAAAAAAAGCAAACTGCCTAGTACGAATAATTTATTTATATATTTTTTCATAATAGTTTTTTGTTTTTAGTAACCAGGATTTTGTTTAAGTCCGGGATTAGCATCTAAAGCAGATGTTGGAATTGGGAACAATTTTCTGAAAGCAGGAGATGCTGCTCTGAACTCGTTTGCTAATAAAAATTTGTCAAAACGAATCATATCTTGTCTTCTGTGACCTTCCCAGTTTAATTCGAACCCTCTTTCGTTATAAATGTCATCCAGAGTTGGGTTTCCTTCCAAAGGATCTAATCCCGCACGTTGTCTGATTTGATCGACGAAAGGTTTTGCAGCAGCAGGATTTCCTAAACGAGCATTACACTCTGCCATCATTAAAATTACATCAGCATATCTGTAAATCGGGAAGTCATTTGAAGCTCCTCCACCAGTTTGTGCTCCTGCAGGATAAAATTTAATGTTGCGAACGCCAGCCTGAGGATCAGCTCCCGGATCATCTAAAGAAGCCACATCAAGAGTATAATTAAATCCGCCTTTTTGTTCTCCAACTAAAAACTGTTTTCTTCTAATATCCTTTAAGTCGTATTTCAGGAAGAAATCTTTAGGAACTATAGTTCCGTTCCAGGTGTCAAAACCAAATAAAGCTTTTCCATGTGGTCCATACAAACTACGATTGGTGTAAATATTACGTGATACAACATCAAGAGTAGCATAGATAGGTAAAATAGTTTCATCGTCTGGCAGTACATCTCCAAACAATTCGTAATATTTATTTCCCAGAGGACTATTAGTATTTTCTTCACCTGAATGCAATGTAAAACCACCTTCGCTTACTTTGTTACAAGCAGCCAGACACTCGTTCCATTTCGCTTCTCCTGTATATACCTGAGCATTTAGATATACTTTTGCTAATAATGTATATCCGGCCCATTTATTAAATCTTCCGTAATAATTTCCACCTTTTGTTATTGAAAGTAATTCTACATTTTCTGTTAATTCCTTTACAATAAAATCAAATACTACTTTACGGCTTGCCTGAGGAATCTTGTCTACCGTAATATTATTATCAGTATAAAAAGGAACATCTCCAAAATCATCAATCAATAAATAGTAAAAAAAAGCACGCACTACTTTTGCTTCCGCTATTTTTGAAGGATCAGCATTTCCTTTTTCTAATAACTCAACTGCTAAGTTGGCTTTGAAAATACCATTGTATAACCATCTCCAGGTATTATTAATAATGCCCTCGCTTGGAAGCCATACATGTTTGTGCAAACGGGCAAAATCCTGTTGCCAGTTACCGTCATTTCTATGCGGAATAACCTGCTCATCCGATGACATACAGTTCATATCATACCAGCCGTTATCAGCTCCTGCATAACCTACTCCAGGGACACCTTTGCGTTCAAAATCACCCGGAATTTCAGCATAAACACTTGCCAATGCAATATTGGCTCCCTCAGGAGTTCCGTAAAAGCTGTCAGGTTGATATTTATCGTATACATTTTCGTTTAAATCTGTACAGCTAAAAAGGGTTAGGAAGCATACACTTCCTGCTATTACTATATTTTTAATTTTCATTTCTTTTTACTATTTAAATTTTACAGTCAAACCAAATGCAATGCTTCTGGTACGAGGATAAATACCTTTATCTCCTCCAAAAGTTTCTTCATTATTTGCGCTTACGTTCAATTCTGGGTCCAAACCTGTGTAATCTGTGATAAGAAGCAAATTGTTTCCTGTAAGAGAAAGTCTAATATTGTCTACATATTTGTCAGTAAAACGGAAAGTATATCCTGCTGTAACATTATCCAGGCGTATGTATGAACCATCTTCTAACCATATATCAGATCCGTATGGAGAAGAACGAATTCCTTTCTCAACACCGCTTTCTAAAATATTTGAACTACCCGTATTCTCCAGCATGCTCAACCTTTGGTTAAGAGTGTTGTAGATTTTATTCCCACCGGAACCTCTCCATAACATAGACGTATCAAAATTCTTGTATCTGTAAGTCGGATTAAATGCAAATGTATAAGTTGGTAATGCTGATCCTGCATTATAGCGATCTGCGCTTCTGGCACCTTGATCTATAAGTCCGCTTCCATCACGATCCTTTACAGTTTCGACACCATTCCCATTAACTCCGGTATGCTCTAAAATAAAAAATGAACCAATTGGTTGTCCTTGTACTAAATAGGAGTTTGGTGCGCCCCAGCCCACATAATTAGTATTTAAAGGAATACCATTAATGCTGCCGCTTAAATTAAGCACTTCGTTTTTCATGAAGGATACGTTTCCTGCTAAGGTAAGTATGCTGTTTTCTGATTTAATAACATCATACGCAAGAGCAACTTCTAAACCTTTGTTTGAAATACTTCCTACGTTTGCTTTAATTTGATCGTATGGATAAGGTGGTTGCGGTACAGTGTAGTTGAACAATAAATTATCTGTTGTGGAATCATAAACATCTACACTACCTCTCAACCTATTGTCTAGAAGAGCAAAATCAAGTCCAATATTGGTTTGTTTTTTGGTTTCCCATTTCAAATCAGCATTTGCATTTTGAGAAATACCAAAATTGGTAATAAGCGATCCTCCAAAATAAATAGTTCCGGCACTATCCACTAACGGCAGTGAAGTTTGTGGCACAAGACCTTGCTGATTACCAGTTTCCCCATAACCTACGCGTAATTTTAATTCAGAAAATAAATTCTGATTGGTCATGAATGATTCTTTGTTAATTTGCCATGCCACAGATGCAGACGGGAAATTTCCCCATTTGTTGTTAGTACCAAAAACAGATGAACCATCTCGTCTGATACTTGCTGTGAGTAAATAACGATCTAATAAAGAGTAGTTTAATCTTCCTAAATAAGAAACTAAAGACCTGTCATTTTTATAAGATCTGATATCTGCAGCTCTCACTTTAGATAAATCACCGAACTGAAGTGCATTGTAACTAGCTTCATCACTGATAAAACCTCTTGCCTGAGTGAAATTACCCTGATAAGTTTGACTTTGCCATTCGTATAAAGCCAATGCATTAAAGCTATGGATTCCGAAAGACTTTTTGTAGTTAAGACTTAGATTGGTTAATTTTTCATTTTGTCTGTTATTTTCAATATTACCAAAACCGTTTTGCTCAACTGCATCTGCAAAAGTAGATTTTGCCGGCATATAATATCCTGCAGTTCTATTCGTCTTTCTCCAGCTTCCAAACCAGTTTGCTGAAAAACCTTTGCCTAAATCTAACTCTGCCTTTAAACTTCCAAATAAATTGTCATTTTGAGTTTCATTGGTAACTTCTTGTGCAGCTGCATAAGGATTTAAGTAATGAAATACGGTCGGATCTGTAAAGTAGCTTTCATCAGTATTAAAAACAGGATCTGTTGGTCTGGCTAATAATGCATTTGTAATTAGGTTAGATGAATAACCTACGGTTCCAATATTCCCAATACTGCTTGTTACATTATTTACTCCTGTATTTAAATTAAAAGTCAATTTTAATTTGTCATTCAGCGCCAATTGCGTTGCTTGTAAACGACCAATATATTTTTGATTGCTTGAATTAATGACTACACCATCTTGCAGAATAGCCGTGATAGATGCTCTGTAATTAAATTTATCAGTTCCTCCACCAAATGATAGCGTATGCGTTTGTGTGATTCCGGTTTGCGTTAAAAGACCGTACCAATCTGTATTCGAACCATGATTTGAAGAGGCCGGAACACCAACATTTTGAGCAGTTTCCCACCACTGATTTGCATCCAGCATATCCAATTTTTCTGGAATAAAATCTATAGAAGTGTATCCTATATATTCCATCGTAGTTTTGCCTGCTTTATTTTTTTTTGTGCTTACAATGATAACCCCAGGTGCTCCTCTTGAACCGTAAACCGCAGTAGCTGAAGCATCTTTTAAAATATCTATGCTTTCAATCTCACTTGGCGGAACCTGATTTAACAAATCCATGTTTCCCTGAATTCCATCAACCACTACAAGCGGATCATTTCCTCCAATTAAAGAAGAAATACCACGAATACGAACACTTGGTGTTGAACCTGGTTCACTTCCAACCTGAGTAATATTTACACCCGCAGCTTTTCCTGAAATCAAGGACAATGGATTTACAATTGCACCCTGATTCATGTCTTTTGCTGCTACGGAGGAAACGGCTCCCGTAACATCTCTTCTGGAAGCAGTACCATAACCCACTACTACAATTTCTTGTAAATCAGTTGCATCCGGAATAAGCTGAATATTTATAATACTTTGATTAGCGGTTACTTTTTTTTCTTTATATCCAATAAAGCTTACTATGATTACAGATGAAGTGCTTTCAACTGTAATCTTGTATTTTCCATCAAAATCGGTTACCATTCCATTTCTGGTTCCTTCTTCAAGAACAGAAGCTCCGGGTAATGGCAAACCATTTTCATCAGTAATAACACCAGAAACCGTTTGTTTTTGATATTTAACGACCTCCGTTTTTAGCTCGGGCTTTTTTAAAATGATCTGAGTATCTCTAACTTTAAATTCAGTTGGAGTTCCTTTAAAAAGTTTATCTAAAACAATATTTATGGGTTGATCTTTCACAGAAATTGAAATTGTTCGATCTAAATCGATATCACTCAATTTGTAAATAAATCTGAAATCTGTTTTTTGTTCTATGGTCTCAATAACCTTCTCGATGGTTGAATTGTTTAATTCCAGGGTTACTTTTGTCTTTTGGGCATAAGTATTCCCTCTAATATTAAACATGGCGACCAAAATAAGTAGTGTAGTTAGTTTCAATTTTAGGTCATTTTGGAACACTCGGTATAGAAACCCAGTATTCTTTGATTTTTTTTTCATAATTTTGTTAATTGATTGTAGTTAATTCGTTATATTCAATCACTTAGTTAATCGGAAATTGTTCGCAGCTCTTTCCGATTTTTTTATTTTAGTACTTTCTCTTCATGCTTTTTCATTGGTTTTAGTGGTTATTTAATTAGTATTTGATTGTTTTTTATGGTGTAATTAATGCCATGAATGTCATTAAAATAGCTCATCACATTTTCGATAGACTCTTCTTTGAAACTTGCATTGAATTTCTCGTTTGCCAGTTTTTCATTTTTGTTTACAATAGTTACGTTGTATCGTCTTTCTAATTTGGTGATGATATTTTTGAAAGTCATATTTCTAAAAGTCAATCCACCATTAACCCATGAAGTATAGATATCGGTAATAACTGATTTAGTAAAAATCATGTTATTCTGTTTGTTGAAACTTCCCTTGTAGCCTGGTTTCAGGATTGTATTTTTATTGGCATCAAATTCTTCTTTTACATTATACATTCCAACAGAACCTTCAACCAAAACAACATCTGTTACTGCATCTTCAGGATAATTCGACACATTAAAATGCGTTCCTAAAACACGAACATTCAAATTCTCAGCATTTACGATAAAAGGATGTTTTTTGTCTTTGGCAACATCAAAGAAAGCTTCTCCATCTAAAAAGACCTGTCTGTTTTCGCCTGCAATAAATTTTACAGGATATTTTAAAGTAGTTCCGGAGTTTAAATGAACAGTAGTTCCGTCAGACAACTGCAATTGAAATCTTTTGCCATAAGGAATCTTGATGGTGTTATAAGCGATTTTTTCTAGATCAGAATTATTGTCGTAAGTAATTTTATCTCCGTCCTGATTTCCAACTATATTTCCGTCAGCATCTCTTACTTCAACTTTATTATTCTCAGAAATAATTTGAATATTTCCGTTTTCTAGTTGTAGTACGATGTCGGTACTTTTAAAATCGAATTTTGGTTCTGATTTACTATTGAAAGCTCCTTTTTGATACGCAAGTCCAATTCCTAATAAAACAACTACCGAAGCGGCAATCGAAATGTATTTTCTGAAATTTGATTTTTTAGGCGCGATAGAAATTGTAGTTTCATTTTCTTTAACAGCACCCAAAATGTTTAAGAAAATATCATCAGCAGTTTGTTGATTCATTTTTGGCATTTCACCCAAAAGATTTTGAATGTCTTCTACAGTCGGAAAATCGTCTGTAAGTTGATTTTTTTTGTAATAGGCAATTACTTCATTTGTTTCCTCAGGGGTACATTGGTTTAAAACAAACTTTTGTAAAAGGTTTTTTATTTCAGAATTTGAATTCATTACGAAATGTTTTTAGGTCCGGTTTTATATAATACAGTTGAAAGGAAGTTGAGTACTACTCAAACGTTATAAATTTTTAAATTTTAACATTTTGCTATTGAATAAACCTTTGTTATATATTGATTTTGCTGAGGTTTATGAGAAAGAATATTATTTTTTTTTTTGTTTTTTTGATAACAGAGGTTTTTTTGTCATTTCGAGCGAAGGGAGAAATCACACAAGAAACTCGACAACGACTGGTCTTTGCGAGGAACCTAACAATCTCATTTGCCGAAATCAATTAATGACTCTCGTTAGTGTGGTTGCTTCGTTCCTCGCAATGACAAACTTTGCGATCTCTGTGAAAACCTTTGTGAACTCTGTGGTTAAAACAAAAAAAAATCACCCGAAAAGGATGATTTTAATGGTTTGTGGTTTTTTGGTTTAGATAATTTCATCATGAACGTGAAAAAAGACTCGCATCGATTCTAATGCTTTACTCATTTGGTTCCTGACTGTATTTATAGAGATGCCGAGTTCCTGACTAATTTCTTCGTAACTCATGCCTTTCTTTCGTGACATTTTAAATATTTGCTTTCGTTTGGGAGGAAGCTGTTTCATGGCTTGCTTTCGAAGCTTTTTACAATCGGCTTCCCGTATGGAATAATCTCCATATTCATGAGATTTTTGACTTTCGTAAAAAACGGCTTCTTTAAGAGCCAAATCGTTTGCAGCTTTATTTAGGGTATTAAAAGCCTGATTTCGTGCAATGGTAAAAATGTAGGCTTTAAAAGACTGATCCGGATTTAAGTTTTCGCGATGCAGCCACACTTTCATAAAAACATCCTGCACATTTTCTTCTGCTGCTTCTTTCGATTTTAAAAGACTAGTGCTGTAACCATAGATATCCTGATAGTATAAATCAAAAAGTTGGCGAAAGGCTTTTTCGTTCCCATTTTTGAGTTCACTAACTAATAATTGTTCGCTATGGTTTTTTGTATCTGGCAATTTAATTAGTCTTTATTTAATTCTAATTATATCTGGCTGTCAAACAGAAGATTGTTGTTTGACTTCACAGCAAATATATAAAAATATTATTCGCAACAAATTATATCTAAAAAAACTTAATTCTTATTTTTATAACGTTTTTTGAATGAATGAAGCAAAAACAGTCTAAAAGTCCTTTCTTACCAAGTAAGTGTATTTTTTACGCTTTAATAAATTGCTATTTAATTTAGAATTTATCTTTTGAGAATATTCTTATTTGCGAAAATGAAAATTTAAAGAGAATGACAAAAAACAATTCAAAAAAAATCCTTTTGTCTTCAATTGAAGTACAAAAGGATTCTCTAATGAAAATTAAAATATAACTAGTTTTTAAGATCTTTTATTACTTTAAAAGCTACATCAACCTGATCTTCTCCCACTAAAATAGTGAATTCATTTGAAGTAGAAATTACCTCATTAATGATAATTCCTTCCCATGCTAAACGCTGGAAAATGAAGTAATAAATACCCGGAACTACAATATTTTCTTTTGGTAATTTTACGGTGATTGAAGCTAAATTATCTAATTTTTGAATCAATTTTTCACGCATAAAGTGTTTTTCAACTAAATGATTAACACTGCTGCTGACTACGATATTCGTTTCGTTTACACCACGAGATGAGGTATAGAAAATATCAGATAAAGCATTGATATCAGAAATTAAATCGGCTTGTTTATTTAATACCGTTTCTGAAGCTGCAAAAGTGTAATCCGTCAACTCAGAACGAACCGTAATTTCACCAATATTCTTGATTACTTTATTGATTTTATGGTTCAATTTGAAATCTAATTCTTCAGTAAGTCTTTTAAGTGACATTACTACAGCGCCTTGTTTTACTTCTTTGCCAAATTCGCTTTCTAATTCGGTCATAATGTTCCGAGAAAGAGAGGTTAAATTAATTATTCCGAGAGATAATGCATTTAACAAAAACGGCTTTGTTTTGATGTAATTTTCGACGATTGAAGAAACGGTTTTCATAATTTTTTTTCTTTTTTTTGTAATGTAATTGTGTTGGTTTGGTTTAATAGTGATGTTATAAATCTTTGCAAAGATAAATAAAAAAACAATTTGTTACAATTATAACAATAAAAAAATATGTTAAAAATGATAAAAAGCATCGGTAAGATGTTCAATTGCAAATGTTTCGCCGTCTTTATGGATCGCAATGATGTCGAAACGAACCTGAATTGAATCTTTAAAATCCATTTCCCTATCGTTTATGTAGGCATTTACTGCTTTTATGAGTAACTGAATTTTTTTGGGTTTCACAAAATCCTGCGGATCTCCAAAATCTAAACTCGATCTTGTCTTTACTTCAACTATGGCCAAATAGTTATCTTTTTGTGCAATAATATCAATTTCAGCTTTTTGAAAAGTCCAGTTTCGATCTAAAATTTCATATCCATTTTCCTGAAGGTATTTTGCGGCCAGTTTTTCTCCTTCTTTTCCTAGTTCATTGTGTTCAGCCATTTTTTTGAGTTTTCAGTCGCAGCTGTGCTGTACGTGTTAGTAATTTCACGCAAAGACGCAAAGTCGCAAAGTTTTAATTTACTTTGCGACTTTGCGTCTTTGCGAGATTATTATATGTGGTATTTAAGGCTTTTCAATTAATGAATAGCCAGCGGAATTTATTTTTTAAAAGTAAGTGTACTTCCTGCTGCATTTACATCAATAGTTACAGTATTTCCCATAATCAAAGCTCTATTGTCCTGAATATGGCCGGCAGGAAAATTGAAAATTACAGGAATATTATATTTTTTGGTTACATCGTCTATAATTTCGACTGCATTTTTACCCCATGGAACTTCGTTATCCTTCATTTTTGTCATTCCTCCAACAACAATCCCTTTCAGGCTCTCGATGCAACCATTACGACAAAGGTTCATCATCATACGATCGATATGATAAAGGTATTCATCTAAATCTTCAATAAATAAAATCTTGTCCTTACAATCTATAGCAGATGGAGATCCTAATAAACTGTACAAAATAGATAAATTTCCACCCACTAATTCTCCAGTTGCTTTTCCGAAACGATTCATTTTATCGGGACCAATAGAATAGGATAAAGGCTCTCCAAACAAACTCGATTTCATAGAACTAATAGCTGCCGGAGTTGCTCTCGGAATCGTTACAGGCATTACACCATGAATCGATTTATACCCCATTGTATTTAAATGGTTGTGTAAAACGGTCACATCACTAAAACCAATAATCCATTTTGGATGTTGTTTGAATTTGGTAAAATCCAATAAATCAAGCATTCTCACAGTTCCATATCCACCACGAACACACCAAATCGCCTTAATATTCGGATTGTCCAATTGCTTCTGAAAATCAGCTGCACGTTGCTCATCTGTTCCGGCTAATTGGTTAAAATCAAGTCCAATTGTGCTTCCAACAACAGCTTCTAAACCCCAGCTATGCAATAAATCTATAGTAGGTTTAAGGTTGTCATCAATGTTTTTTCTGGCAGTTGCTAAAAGTGCTACAGTATCTCCTTTTTGTAAATAAGGTGGTGTGATCATGTTTTGTTGAGATTGACAGGTGAATGATTGTAAAGCAAAAATAAGAAATACGAATTTATAGCGTGTAAAGTGCTTCTTTAAATTTTTATATATAGGGTTGATCATAAGTTGTAATTGGAATAGAATAACAAATATAGAGATTTTAAAAATTTAAATTATTAGAAATTTCCTACAAAGTAGTATTTTCGTAATTTTATATTTTTAATTACTCAGCAATTATGCGCAACTTTCAAGCCAGAATTTATTTTATTTTTCTTCTATCAATTGCAAATTTACAAGCGCAATCCAAAAAATATATCATTCACACCATTGCATTTTACAATTTCGAAAACCTCTTTGATACCAATAATGACATCAATACAAATGATGACGAATGGACGCCAACAGGAGCACAGCATTGGACAGAAGAGAAATACCATCAAAAATTAAAAAATCTTTCCAGAGTTATTTCTGAAATTGGAACACCAGAAAATCCAAATGCACCAACAATTATTGGAGGTTCAGAGATTGAAAATCGAGGAGTTTTAGAAGATTTAATTAAAGAACCAAAATTGCTTCCTTTTGATTATGGAATTATTCATTTTGATTCACCAGATAAACGCGGAATCGACGTTGCGTTACTGTATCAAAAGAAATATTTTAAACCAACTTCATTTTCTAATATTCCATTGTTAATTTATAAAAATAAGGTTGTAATAAAAGAAGAGAAAAAAGAAGAAACTGACGATGAACTGGAAGATAAAACAGAAATAACAAAAGATAATAATCGTGTTTTTACCAGAGATCAGCTTTTAATAACCGGATTTTTAGAAGGCGAGGAAATAAATATTATTGTAAATCACTGGCCATCGCGATCGGGGGGAGAAAAAGCTTCAAGCCAATTTCGTGAAGCCGCGGGAAGATTAAACAGAAAGATTATCGATTCTCTACAGCGAATTAACCCAAATGCCAAAGTTTTTACAATGGGTGATTTAAATGATGGTCCATTTAATAAAAGTGTAAAAATTGCTTTAGGTGCAAAATCAAAAAAGATAGAAGTTCCCGAATTTGGCATTTTTAATCCTTTCGAAGAAATGGCAAACAAAGGAATGGGAACTATTGCTTTTCGAGATTCCTGGGATATTTTCGATCAAATCATGATGACAGAATCCGTTATAAAACCCGATTATTCCGCTTTTACGTTTTGGAAAGCGGGGATTTTTAATAGACCCTTTTTGGTTCAGACTTCAGGTCAATACAAAGGATATCCACTTCGGCATAGTCAGACAGAAGTTGGTTTTAGCGATCACTTTCCGGTTTATATTTATTTGGTAAAAGAAAAGAAATAAGTCGCAGTTTTCAGTCACAGTTTACAGTTTTGGACTGAAAACTGCGACCGCGACTGAAAACTTTTCATTAACTTAGCTAAATATAAATTCAGTACTTCAAGAAAATGTCAATAGCAAAACCTTTCAATCTTACTAAATGGATCGACGAAAACCGTCATTTATTAAAACCACCAGTTGGAAATAAAAATCTCTACGTTGATTCAGGCGATTATATCGTAATGATTGTGGCGGGTCCAAATGCCCGAAAAGACTATCATTACAATGAAACTGAGGAGCTTTTTTATCAACTTGAAGGAAGCATAAAAGTCATTATTCAGGAAGAGGGTGAACGCAAAGAAATGGAATTAAATGCTGGGGATATGTACCTGCATCCTGCAAAGATTCCGCATTCTCCGGTTCGTTCTGCGGGTTCAATCGGGTTGGTAATCGAGCGTAAACGTGCCGGAAAAGGTTATACTGACGGATTGCTTTGGCATTGCGACAATTGCAATCATAAATTATACGAAGTGTATTTTGAACTGCATAATATCGAGAAAGATTTCTTGCCTCATTTCGAACATTTCTATAATTCTGAGGAATTAAGAACTTGTGATAATTGCGGGACTGTAATGGAATCTGATCCGAGGTTTGTGGCGAAGAAATAATTAGAAAAGTTTAATAATACTAATTTTAAGGAGCTATTTCCTGCTGTCCTTCCAAATCTTTTGTGCGGAACCCCCGCACAAAAGGATTTTCCCTCCCATCAGGGCTAGGGCACTCATTTTCAAAAGATAATTATAGATTTAAATAATAGAGATGAAAAATTCAAATGAAATAGAAAGCGCTGATAGTACTGTAAATAGTATTAAAGAAATTAATTATAAAGAGCTAAAAGCAGAAATTGAACAAGCGAAATTAGATTTTAAAGAAGGTAGATTTATTACTCATGAAGAGATGCTTCTTGAATTGAAAAATAAAGGAATTATATAATCCCTTTAATTTGTGAAATCTGTGGCAAAAAAACTATAATTCAAATCGTTTCCCTTGCTCCGGATAAATAATTTGCAATCCTAAATCATTCTGATTTTTGATCTGTTCTTTAAGCGTTACAATATTTTTTGTTGGAGGTTTTAAATGCGTCACGATAATTTTAAAACCTTTCAAAGTTCCTTTTCCAGCTAACTCTTCTAAAACGTGAAGTTCTTTCATCAAATAATTTGGAGTTAAATGCCCAAATAAAAATTGGTCCGGCTGTTCATTTGGAAAGGATACTTCAATAAAAATTCCTTTTAGTTGTTTGGCTTTTATAAGGGGCGCAATTGCTGTCCATAAGTCTTTCAAATCAGTACTGTTTTCAACAGCATCAGGTCCTGTATCTCCTAAATATAAAGCGTAAGAATCTCCATTTTTAATTAAAAAAGCTGTACTCTCAAAAGGATTAACGTGGCTTAACGGAAAAGCTTTAACTGTCATTGTAGTATTGGTGATCGGAGTTTCTTCGCCAATATTTAAAGTTTGGAAATGATATTTTTTCAAGGGTTTTCCGGGACCTATATCTCCAAAATTGGCCCAGGTTTGGTCGTTGAAATAATGGTTTTCCATCATTTCCATGCATTTATTAGTAGCGTAAACAGTCTTAGCAGAATCGGCAGGCGAATTAATAATCAAGCCCGAAACATGATCTAAATGCGCATGCGAAATGAAATACCCTTTTATATACTTTCTCAAAACTTCATTTGTTGAAACTTTGAAAACTTTATTTTCAATGGCTTTTTCAATTCCGGCATTTATAGTTCCGGCGTCTAAACTGATGTAGTCATTCGTGTTGATTGGTGCCAGTAAATAAGCCGATAGATTTTTTTCATCTATACCGCCTTTTACTCCTAAAGGAACAACCTGAAAGGACGGTTTCTCTGTTTTTTGTGAAAAAGCATTCAATGAGATTAAAAGGAAACAAATCAAAAACCGATTGAAAATGGTCATATCTAAATAATTTTGTATTGCAAATTTCATGAATTAAAGCGAATAAATTGGCTTGTACTTCCGAAATTCATCATAAATAGCCCTAAATTTACTTTGTTTTTAACATCAGAATTAGATCAGAATTCAACTCGAAATAATATCTTTACGAAAAAATATAACAATTTTAACTAAAAAAGTTACAATGACAACAATAGCATCGCAATTTGGAATGAATGAGGCTCTGGATAAATTGGGCATCAAATTGATAAATGACGGAACTTCAACAGGTTTACAAAACTTTTCATCAGGAGAAATTCTGGATAGTTTTTCACCAGTTGACGGAAAATTGATTGCTTCGGTAAAAATGTCAACACAGGAAGATTACGAAAAAGTAATGCGTTCAGCAACGGAAGCATTCAAAACATTTCGTTTGATTCCTGCGCCACAACGTGGTGAAATTGTACGCCAGTTTGGAGAAAAATTACGCCAGAATAAAGAAGCTTTGGGTAAATTGGTTTCTTATGAAATGGGAAAATCATTGCAGGAAGGTTACGGAGAAGTTCAGGAAATGATCGATATCTGTGATTTTGCAGTGGGTTTGTCAAGACAATTGCACGGATTAACTATGCATTCTGAAAGACCAGGACACCGTATGTATGAACAATATCATTCATTGGGCGTTGTTGGAATTATTTCTGCGTTCAATTTCCCAGTGGCAGTTTGGTCGTGGAATACAGCTTTAGCCTGGATTTCCGGAGATGTTTGCGTTTGGAAACCTTCTGAAAAAACACCTTTATGCGGAATTGCATGTCAAAATATTATTGCTCAGGTAATTAAAGAAAACAATCTTCCGGAAGGAATTTCATGTTTGATTAATGGCGATTATCAAATAGGAGAGTTAATGACAAAAGATACTCGTATACCCTTAATTTCTGCAACGGGTTCAACCCGAATGGGGAAAATCGTTGCACAAGCTGTAGCCGGACGTTTAGGGAAATCACTATTAGAGTTAGGAGGAAATAATGCCATTATTGTAACTCCGGATGCTGATATTAAAATGACGGTTATTGGAGCTGTTTTTGGAGCCGTAGGAACGGCCGGACAACGTTGTACTTCAACTCGTCGATTGATTATTCACGAAAGTATTTATGATAAAGTGAAAGATGCTTTAGTGGCAGCATATAAACAATTACGTATCGGAAATCCGCTTGACGAAAACAATCATGTTGGGCCACTTATCGATACTCATGCAGTCGAAATGTATGCAATCGCGCTGAACAAAGTGGTTGCTGAAGGTGGAAAAATTCTGGTTGAAGGCGGAGTACTTTCAGGCGATGGCTACGAAAGTGGTTGTTATGTAAAACCTGCAATTGCTGAGGCTAAAAATTCATTTGCAATTGTACAGCATGAAACATTTGCCCCGGTTTTATATTTAATTAAATATTCGGGAGAAGTTGATAATGCGATCGAAATTCAGAATGGAGTAGGACAAGGATTATCTTCTGCAATTATGACAAATAATTTACGTGAAGCAGAGAGATTTTTATCTGTAGTAGGATCTGATTGCGGAATTGCAAACGTAAACATCGGAACTTCAGGTGCTGAAATTGGTGGTGCTTTTGGTGGTGAAAAAGAAACCGGAGGAGGTCGAGAATCGGGTTCTGATGCCTGGAAAATTTACATGCGTCGTCAAACAAATACAATCAATTATACCACAAGTTTGCCTTTGGCACAAGGAATTAAATTTGATTTGTAATAAATATTCAAAACTTAAGTAATGTAAAAGGCTTCCAAATTTGGAAGCCTTTTACTTTTTAAAATTGTTTTAGCGTTTTACTTTTTAAGTATAGTTTGGTTGAATGAACCATCATTTGTATACACTTTTACTAAATAAGTTCCCTGAATAAGGTTGTTTAAATCAATACTTTCAACATCTTTTCCAGCACTCTTAACTAATGTACCAGACATATTGTAAACCTGAACTTTTTCTATTGTCTGAGTTGCTTTTGTAAGATATAAAACATCAGTAACCGGATTTGGATATAAAATTATTTTCGCTGCTTCTGGTTCTGCAACAACTTCTGTTGTTTGTACCATACGAGCTGTACCGCCAGTATACTGTGTACTGATGTAGAACAAGTTTGCAACAGATCCTTTAGTAATTGTGTTTGAACCTGCAGGAATTGAAGCCGTAACGATTCCGGCTGATGCGGTGTAAGAAACGTTGTTCACTTTAATTGTTCCTGTAAAATTAGAATCAAAAACTAAAGTTAAGGTTGAAGCACTTGTAGTTGTATAAGTAATTGAAGTACTTGATTCAATTTTTAAACGAGCTGTCAATGTTAATCCTGCATACGTTACAGATCCCGGAGTAGAATTCATATTTCCTGTAATAGTATAAAAGGAACTTGTTTTTCCAGAAGTTGTAAAGTTGTGAATTTGATCACCGCTTGGTGTTCCGGTTGTAACCGTGATTGTCCCTGAACCTGTTGCTACTGTTCCCGTTCCGGTAGTTGCAATTGAGTAAGACAAAGTTGCTGTTGGCGTTCCGGTAATAGTAATAGTTTTAGCTGTAGAATTTTTTACAAAACTAATTCCTGAAGCCGGTAATCCTGTAACAGTTGCATCTGTTGCAGTTCCACCCCAAGTGAAAACAATTGAACTGATAGCCGTACCACTCGCAACTGTTTGATTATTGTTAATAGTTGAAGTCAAGGTTTGCGTTCCTGCCGGATTAACCGTAATTGTTCCAGATCCAGTTGCAGGCGTTCCAGTACCAGTTGTAGCAATTGAGTATGATAATGTTGCCGTTGGAGTTCCTGTAATAGTGATTGTTTTAGCTGTAGTATTTTTTACAAAACTAATTCCCGAAGCTGGTAATCCTGTAACAGTAGCATCTGTTGCATCTCCGCCCCATGTAAATACAATTGTTGCAATGGCAGTTCCGCTTGTTACGGTTTGATTATTATTACCTGTAGAAGTTAATGATTGAGAACTTGCTGGAGGATTTCCTTCTCCCTGTACCGCAACAAGAGTTCCTGAATAATTTGTCAATGCCGATTTAAGAGCAGTAATTACAAGTGGAGATTTGTCATCTATACTATTGTCAAAAGTCCATTTTAAATCTCCTCCAGAAACACGTCCCGCGTATTGCGTCGTTTTGGTTTTGGCAGTTTCAGGCTGATCTACTACTAAATTTTTAACGTATAAAGAAGCATCAGTATCAAAGTTGTTATAAACATTTGCGCCTGATTTAGATTTAACAGCGCTGCTTACCGTTTCGCCTCTTGTTGTTGCAACATAAGCATCAAAATCAGTTGTTGAACTAATTTTACCAGCAATATTGTACAAAGGATTTGGATCATTATAAGCGACAAAACGCATATCATTTGTTCCGATTGAGGCATCAAAAGTATTATTGAACGCTTTGATTGATCCGCCAGCTTCACCTGAAAAGGTTCCCATTGTTCCGGCATTATTTACCTGATTCGCTTCGTCCCATATATCCGTTCCTTGTAAAGAGGTAAGCATTGGGTTTTTAGTATTACGGAAATAATTTCCCTCAATAAATAAAGAAGAGCCCAATGTTGATCCTGAACCATATTTAGAAACACCATCAAAATAGTTGTTATAAATATGGGCAGAATAATAACGTACACGTGGGTGACGAGAATCAGAGTGGTCAAACCAGTTGTGGTGATATGTGATGTACAAACCACTTGTTGTTCCTTCGCTTAAACCAAGAAGACTTGCTTTTCCACTATCCCAAAAGTGATTGTAAGATAAAGTAATATAAGTTGATGTTTTATTATCAAGAGCTCCATCTCCTTTGATTTGGTCTGCATCGCTTCCCGCATTTCCATAAAACAAGTCGCAGTTATGAACCCAAATGTGGTCGTTAGCTTGTTGCATTCCAATATTGTCTCCTGCAGTACTGTTACAGTTCATTACACCAATATTGCTAACTTCAATATTAGAAGCTGATTTAAGGCGAATTCCCCAGCCATTTGCAACAGCATCAGTTCCGACACCTTCTAAAGTGATATAGCTTGATGCGTTATTGGCGTTTTCAATAACAATATCTCCGCCTTCCATTACTGTTAAATCAGTAATATTTCCTATCAATCGAAAAATAAACGGACGTGTGTCTTGTCCTTTTTTGATAGCGTACAAAATATTTTGTAAACCAACGCAAGGATTTGAGCTTGCGCCAGTGATGTTCATCGAGATGGTGTTTTTAGTATCTGGAGTAATGTAGGCAATTACTGCATTGTCTTTTGCAGTTCCATCTGCTTTGTATCCTCCGGGAACGCGACCTCCGTCAAAAGCGAAGCCGTTACGATCCTGTGCGGCAACAGTTAAATTACCGGTCGTTGCTCCGGTTCCTTCAACACCAGAAATTACAGGTTTTACTTTTACAGTGTAGGTTCCGGCCTGTAATCCTGGAATATCAGCTCTAAAGTAACTTCCGTAACTACGAATAAGCTGATCATCAATTTTTTTGTCTGTCACCCCTTGCCCGGTGAAGTAGACGTTGTACGTTTGTGCGCCACTAACGGGCTGCCATTTTACAAAAGCTGATTCCAACCAGCCGGATGCTTCGTTGATTTGAACTTGTTGGGCCCAAATTTGAACGGTAAGAAAAAACGCAGTCAGAAAAAGTAGGTTTTTTTTCATAATTGTTTGGTTTAAGTGGTTAAATAGTTAATGTGGTTTTTTAATCTTTTACTTTAATTTTTTTTGTAATCGATTACACAAAAATATATGATTTTTTTCAAATTCTTAATATTTTTGCAATAAAAAATAATATTGTGTAAAAAATTGCGCTTTGCATTTGCAATAATGTAATAAATTGCATAGATTGTAATTTATTACATACAAAAAATAAACCGTGAAAAGTCTTAATTTTATTAGCTTTCCTGAAGTTGAAGATTGGAACTTTATTTTTGAAAAGGCCATTTTTAATTTTAAATCAATTATTTGGACACTACTATATTTTTGAATGAAAAAGATTACTTTTTAATTTTTTAAAGCAGTAAATTTTCATTAAAAAAGAGTTTATTCGATTCCTTTTTTAATGGCTTAGCTTAAAAAGCATTCTTCTTTTTTTTACGGAAGTGGATAAAATGAAGGTAAAATTATCGCATAAAAAAAAGCCCTCTTGAAAATTCAAAAAGGCTTTTAAAATATGTTGAAAAGTAAATTTAGTCTTTACTTGATAATTTAGATAGTAATCTTAAAAATTCAACGTACAACCAAACTAGCGTGATCATTAATCCCATAGCGCCAAACCACTCCATGAATTTTGGCATTCTTTGTTGAACTCCTTTTTCGATTTGGTCAAAATCTAAGAAAAGATTTAAAGCGGCAATAATAATGACAAAAACACTAATTCCAATACTCATCATACCGTTTCCATAATGCACTGGTGTGAAATTGAAAATTAGAGAAGCTAGCCATGAAAACAAATAGTACGTTGCTATTGCCAGTGTAGAAGCAATAACTACAGATTTGAACTGCTCTGTAACTTTTACAATTTTAAATTTATATAAACCTAAGCAAACTAAGAACGTTACTAAGGTTGCGCTAACAGCGTTCACAACAATTCCGGGATATTTTATTTCAAAAATAGCAGAGATTCCTCCAATAAATAAACCTTCAAATAAGGCATAACCTGGTGCTAAATAAGGAGAAAGATGGGGTTTGAAAGAAGACACAACAACTAGAATTAAACCAATAATTGCACCTCCAAAAGCGGGTACAATTGGATTCATTCCGTTAAATGCCATCCACCATGTTACCATAGCAGCAGCCGTTAAAATTAAAAATAAAATAGCTGTTTTATTGATAGTACCTGACAAAGTCATTTCCTGATTGTAATCAATAATCTTTGCTTCGTGCACTTCTTCAGCTTTTGAAACAGCATTTGATGAAAAACGCTTGTCGCTTAAAAATGGATTTTTTGAATTGAAGTTCATATTTCTAATACATTTAATTGTATTCAAATATATGGAGTTTTTTTGAAGTGCAATTGTTTGCGTTAAATTTTTAACATGAAATTTTCGTTACTTAAAAAGGCTTTAAAATAAAAAGTCCATCAAAAAAACTCTTGATGGACTTGTATTTATTTTGATGAAATATTTAGTTCAATAAATCTAAAACTAAAGATGGGAACAAACCTAAAACAATATTTAATACCATAGAAACGATTGCTACAGCATAAATAAGAAATGGTTTTCCGGTACGTTCCTGATTTGGTTCTTTAGAATACATTGCCAGAATTAGTTTGAAATAATATCCAACACTGATGATTGAGTTGATAACAGCTACAATTACTAAAGCGATGTAACCAGATTCGATTGTTTGGTTGAATAAGAATAATTTGGCAAAAAATCCAGAGAAAATTGGAATACCTGCCATTGATAATAAGGATCCAGTTAATATTGCAGCCAATAACGGATTCGTTTTTCCTAAACCATGGAAATTGGTAATGTCTTCATTGTCCTGATTTTTGCAAACATATAATATAACACTAAATGCAGCGATTCCGGCTAATGCATAAGCGGCTGTATAATATAATAAAACACCAGCAGATGTAGCGATCGTTAATAAAGTCATCAACATAAAACCTGCATGTGAGATTCCTGAGAATGCTAACATACGTTTTACATTTACCTGACGCAAAGCCATAATATTTCCAACAGTCATGGAAGCAATAGAAATGATAACTACAATAGTTTCAAAAGTTGGTAATAAATCCTGATTCTCAAGTGATGGAATTAAATTCAATGCTGAGATTAATTTATACAATGTTGCAATAGCGACAACTTTTGCCAAGGTACTCATTAAAGCAGTTGTCAATGCAGGTGATCCTTCATAAACGTCCGGAGCCCAAAAGTGAAATGGAACTGCAGCTACTTTAAATAACATTCCGATTACCATTAAAACCATTCCAATAGGAAACCATATTGGTAATTCAGCAGATAAAGAACTTTCGCTGATTTCAACAACGTCAAAACTTCCCATAGCACCGTAAATTAAACAAATACCAAATAAGATAATTCCTGATGCGAAAGATCCCATCAAAAAGTATTTCATACCGGCTTCGTTACTTTTCAGATTCAAACGCTCACTTGCAGCAAGTACATACAATGCAATTGATAAAATTTCGATTCCTAAGAAAAACATTGCTAAGTTTCCAAAAGAAACCATTGCAACTCCACCAGCTAATAAAAATATTTTTATAGCAACAAAATCTGAAATTTTGGTTGGATGGTTTTCATAGAAATTATGACTTAATGCCACTAGGAAAATGGTCAGGATG
This sequence comes from Flavobacterium sp. KH_001, assembly GCF_057840745.1. Classification (NCBI taxonomy): domain Bacteria; kingdom Pseudomonadati; phylum Bacteroidota; class Flavobacteriia; order Flavobacteriales; family Flavobacteriaceae; genus Flavobacterium; species Flavobacterium sp. KH_001. The sequence goes on from NZ_CM174520.1 coordinate 1,390,511, forward strand.
ATGAACAATGAAGAAAACGCAGTAGAGAATTTACTCACTGTGATCATATTGTTGTAGTAACTTTCTGTTGATCCAAATTCAGAAAAATTAATTGCCAAAACGCCCAATAAACCCAGAATCGTTATTGGAACAATGGCTTTTCTTAAATTAAGAATTTCAAATAATAGGCAGAAAATACCCAATCCTGTTATAGCTATTAATGTATTCATTTTTGCTTTTTTGATTTAGGAAATCCAAACTACAGATGCCCTAATTTATTTTTATTTAAAATATTAATTTTTATTGATAACGTTCAAAATCGTTTCTAAACTTGGTGTAATCAAATCTGTAATTGGTTTTGGATAAAATCCGAAGAAAATTAAAACAGCTATAATTACTACTAATGAGATTCCTTCATTAATAGTTACATCTGCAAAAGTTTTCGAATTCGTTTCTCCTAACATCACACCCTGAAACATCTTAAGCATATAGTAAGCTCCTAAAATAATAGTTGTTCCACCTAAAACAGCGAAGCAGATATTGATTTGAGAAAGACTATATAAAACCGTAAATTCTCCAATGAAGTTAAAAGTACCTGGCAAAGCTACCGAAGCTAAAACCAAAATTAAAAACATAGAAGTGAATTTTGGCGACTGTGTGCGGATACCACCCATTTCTGAAATGTTTCTTGTTTCATATCTTCTATAAATGATTTCAGCTGCGTAGAATAATCCAACTACAACAAAACCGTGAGCGATCATTTGTAAAACGGCTCCACGTAAACCATCAACTGTTAAAGTATAAGTTCCTGCAGCAATTAATCCAACGTGAGCAAGAGAAGAATAGGCTAATAATTTCTTTAAATCTTTTTGTCTCAAAGCAACGATTGATCCGTAGATTACACCAGCAACTCCTAAAGCAATGAAAATATGCATGTATTCTTTTGCAGCAAGAGGTGCAATTGGCAATTGCCAACGAATAACACTATATAATCCCATTTTTAGCATGATACCAGATAAAAGCATAGTTCCAACAGTTGGTGCTTTTTGGTACACATTTGCCTGCCATGTATGGAAAGGAATAATTGGAATTTTGATTGCGTAAGCTAAAAAGAAAGCTAAGAATATCCAAAGCTGTTCATCAGCAGATAAATTTACTTTGTATAAATCCTCGATTAAGAAACTTCCGGCTTTTTGGTATAAGTAAATGAAAGCTATTAACATGAACAATGAACCGGCAAGTGTGTAAATAAAGAATTTTACCACTGCTTTTCTGCGTTCTTCAGCATCACCATTACCCCAAATAAGTGCGATAAAGTAAATCGGAATTAAGGCTAATTCCCAGAAAATATAATATAAAAGACCGTCTGCAGCCAGGAAAGTTCCTGTCATTGCAAAAGCCATAAATAAAATTAAAGCATAAAAAGCTTTAGCGTTTTTATATTCATTCCCAAAAGAAGAGAATATAATAATTGGCGTTAAAGCTACAGTCAATAAAAGCATAGCAATTGCCAATCCATCAGCATTTAAAGCAAATGAAATTTTAGGTTGTGTAATCCACGCATTAATTACACTGATGTTTTCACCAGCACAAAAATGATTTAACAAGACAACCGAACAGCCCAAAGCTGCCAAACTAAAGAACAAAGCTACTTTTGATGCTAGTTTATCGCCAGCAAAATAAGTGACAAATGCACCAATTAAAAGAATAATTAATATAAGAGAAACGTTCATAGTTATAAAATTATTGAGCTAAAAATATATAGGAAATAATGGCACAAAGACCCAAAACAAAAGCAAACAGATATAATCCGATACTTCCGTTTTGTAATTTTTTACCTTGAAAAGCCAGTTCATTAGTCACTTTGCCTAATCCGAAAACAACTGCAGATAAACCAGTTTCAACATAGTCTCTAAAGAATTTTGACAATCCATTTATAGAGCGTACAAATATTGCATCGTAAATTTCGTCTACATAATATTTGTTATATAAAACCTTGGTTAAACCAGTAATGTTTTCGTCAGCTTCAGGAACATTATCTTGTTTGAAATATTTAATATATGCAATCAAGATACCGATCAATCCACCTAAAACAGCAACTCCCATAAGAGTATATTCTGTCGTGCCTAAATGGTGCTCTTCTCCGGCTACTTTCGTGAAAAGAGGAGCCATATATTCATTTAACCAGCTGTTTCCAGGAAGACTAATAAGACCTCCAAAAGTGGCTAACAAAGCTAATATCATTAATGGGAAAGTAATTAATCCGTCACTTTCGTGTAAATGATGTTTTTGCTCTTCAGTTCCTCTAAAATCTTTAAAGAAAGTAAGGAACATCAATCGGAACATATAAAATGCCGTCATGATTGAAGCAACAGATCCAATAACGTAAAGTGGAATACTGTGGTGAAAAGCAGTCATTAAAATTTCATCTTTAGAGAAGAAACCAGAGAAAAATGGCACACCTGAAATCGCTAATGATGAAATCAACATAGTCCAGAAAGTGATTGGCATTGCTTTACGCAAACCACCCATTTTACTCATATCTTGCTCTCCGTGCAATCCGTGAATTACAGATCCTGATCCTAAGAACAAACAAGCTTTAAAGAAAGCATGTGTAATTACGTGAAAAACGGCTACTTCATAAGCACCGAATCCTAAGGCTAAAAACATTAATCCTAATTGAGAAACGGTAGAGTAGGCCAATACTTTTTTAATGTCAGTCTGAACCAAACCAATTGTTGCAGCAACTAATGAAGTTATAGCTCCAACAATAGCAATTACAGTCTGAACGGCTGGCGCTAAATCAAAAACAAAGTTTAATCTCGTTACCATAAAGATACCTGCAGTAACCATCGTCGCTGCGTGAATCAAGGCAGAAACCGGAGTTGGTCCAGCCATCGCATCAGGTAACCAGGTGTATAACGGAATTTGAGCTGATTTACCACAAGCTCCAATAAATAAACATAAAGCTGCTAACGAAAGCAAAGGTATGTTTAGATTTGTCGCTCCGGCAATCGCCGTTTTTAAAGTTGCATAATCTAAGGTGGAAAACATTGCACCAAGAATGAACATTCCGATTAATAAACCTAAATCTCCAATTCTGTTCATGATGAAAGCTTTTTTCGCAGCATCATTGTAATCCTGGTTTTTATGCCAGAATCCAATTAATAAGTACGAACAAAGTCCAACGCCTTCCCATCCAATAAATAATACTAATAAGTTACTTCCGGTTACCAATGTAATCATGAAGAATATGAACAGATTCAAATACGCAAAAAACTTATGCATATTCTCATCGTCGTGCATGTAACTGATAGAGTATAAGTGAATCAATGATCCAATTCCGGTTACAAAAAGCAACCAAAGAACAGAGAGTTGATCTAATAAAAATCCTAAATCAATATGAAGATTACTGATCTGGATCCAGTCAAATAAAGTTACCTGAATGGATTTTCCAGTTGAAGTAATTTGATTAAAAAGTATAAGAGTAACCACAAAAGAAACTGCTACGGCAACTGTTCCGATAATACCCGAAACCGTTTTTCCTAAGCTTTTCCCGAAAAAAACATTGATTAAAAATCCTAAAAAAGGAGATAAAACTAAGACTAAAGCTAAATTGGTATCCATTTCCATTTATCCTTTTAAATTTTTTAAATTATCGATACTAATTGAGCCTAAATTTCTAAAAATAGAAACCAGAATGGCCAATCCTACCGCAACTTCTGCTGCAGCAACTGCCATCGAAAAGAACACAAAAACTTGTCCCTGTGCATCTTGATGATACGTTGAAAAAGCAACAAATAAAAGGTTAACTGCATTCAACATGATTTCGATAGACATGAAAACGATAATAGCATTTCGTCTGTACAATACACCAAAAACACCAATACAAAAAAGTACAACACTTAAAAAGATGTAGTTTTCAATACCTATTTGATTTAATATATTACCCATTATTTATTTAATTTTTCTTTTTTAGACAATAATACTGTTCCAATCATGGCTACTAAAAGTAAAATCGAAGCAAATTCAAACGGAACCATATATTCGTTCAATAATATTTTACCTAATACTTTTATAGATTGAAAATCTTCTCCAGTCGAATCATATTCTCCAACAATTGGTTTAGAATTGATGAAAATTGTAATCAATACAATAACAATTAAACAGAAAGAAACAATAGCGCCCAAACGTGTAATTCTAGGTCTGTGGACCTGATGGCGTTCGTTTAAATTCATTAACATAATCGTGAACAGGAACAAAATCATAATCGCCCCCGAATAGACTATAATATGTACGATAGCCAAAAATTGAGAGTTTAATAATAAATAATGACCAGCAATTGAAAAGAAACAGATTACTAAATAAATAGCACTATGAATTGGATTTCTACTAAAAATGGTCAAAAATGCGGTAATCACCGTAATAAACGCTAAGAAACAAAATATAATTTGTACAGTTGTTGCGTGTGCAAAATCAGGAATATGTATCATTTAGTTAGCATTATTAAGTTGAGCATTTTTGATCGCCACATCAAGAGGCATCACTAATCTGTCTTTTCCAAAAATGAAATCTTCTCTTTCATAACTAGAAGGAACCAACACTTTTGAAGTTGTCAAATAAATGGCATCTTTCGGGCAAGCTTCTTCACAAAGACCACAGAAAATACAACGTAACATATTGATTTCATAAATCTCAGCATATTTTTCTTCTCTGTACAAATGTTTTTCATCTGGTTTGCGCTCAGCAGCTTTCATTGTGATTGCTTCAGCTGGACATGATAAGGCACATAATCCACAAGCTGTACAGTTCTCACGACCTTGCTCATCGCGCTTCAACTGGTGTTGACCACGATAAACCGGACTCATTTCACGTACTTGTTCCGGATAATGAATGGTTACTTTCTTTCTGAAAAGGTGCTTAAGTGTAATAAGCAATCCTTTCACAATCGCCACAAGATACAATCGCTCCCAAAAAGTCATCTCTTTGTTCGAGACCATCTTTTTTCTACCCGATAATGATATAGTTTCTATTGACATTTTTTAATGTATGATTTACGATTCACAATTTGATGGTTAAGTCAAATCCAAAATCTGTTTTATTTTTAATTTGAAGCTAATCCTGCTATTCGCTGTATCTTTTATGGTGAACCCCACCATAAAAGGATGCCGCTTCTATCAGGGCTAGGGCACTCAGGTATTAAAACCCTAAGTATGCTGCGATATCATGTCTTAAAATTACAACCCCTGTAATTATGATATTAAGGATCGAAAGTGGAATCAAAATTTTCCATCCTAAATTCATTAACTGATCATATCTAAATCTTGGAATTGTCCAACGAACCCACATGTAGAAAAAGATCCAGAAGCATATTTTAGCAAACAATACTGCAATTCCTAAAACATTAGCAATATTAACTCCCACATTTTCTACCATCCATTGCATTCCAGGATAATTGTATCCTCCAAAAAACAATACTGATATAATGGTAGCCGAGATAAACATATTGGCATACTCAGCAAATAAATAGAATCCCATTTTCATGGATGAATATTCAGTATGATATCCACCAATCAACTCAGATTCACATTCTGCTAAATCGAAAGGCGTTCTGTTTGTTTCTGCGAAAGCACAAATCAGGAAAATCAAGAAGGATAACGGTTGGTAAAAAACGTTCCAATTCATTCCTGCTTGTTGCTCAGAAATTTCTTTTAAGCTTAAAGTTCCAGTCATCATCAATAAGGCAATCATTGACAATCCCATAGCAACTTCATAAGAAACCATTTGCGAAGCCGCACGAACAGCTCCCATCAAAGAAAATTTATTGTTTGAAGCCCATCCACCAATCATGATTCCGTAAACTCCAACAGAAATTACTCCGAAAACATATAATAAAGCAATATTTACATCTGTTGCCTGTAAAAGAACATCACGTCCAAAAACATGAAGTCTGTCTCCCCAAGGAATTACAGCACTGGTCATCAAAGCCGTACTCATGGCAATTGCCGGACCCACAACGAATAAAAATTTATTAGGTGTATTTGGCTCAAATTCTTCTTTTGAGAATAATTTCATACCATCCGCAAGTGGTTGTAATAATCCACCCCAACCAGCACGGTTTGGTCCTACACGGTCCTGAAGAAAAGCCGCAACTTTACGTTCAGCCCAGGTAGAATACATCGCCATAATCATTGTTATAGCAAAGACCACCACAATTACAACACTTTTCTCTATAATAAACGTACCATCTACCATCATTAAGAAATTTTGTTGTTAGTGTTTAATGGAATTTCAGCCATACTAATTTTTTTACGGTCAATATCTCTACCCATAAGGATAGTTTTTTCAGTATCAATTTCTACTTTCTCTAATTTTTGAGTGTAGTTATTTTGGTTGATAACAGAATCTTTTTCAAATTCTCTTGGTCCTTCAATAACCCAGTCATTTACATTTTTGTGATCAAAACGACAAGAGTTACAGATGAATTCTTCCACTTCATGGTACTCGTCTTTACGACCTGTTACACGTTGAATTTCTCCTCCAAACATCCAAACAGTAGTTTTTCCACAACATCCCGGAGTTGTACACTCTCTGTGTGCATTGTATGGTTTGTTGAACCAAACTCTTGATTTGAAACGGAAAGTTTTATCCGTTAATGCTCCAACCGGACATACGTCAATCATATTTCCAGAGAATTCATTGTCGATAGCTTTTGAGATTCCTGTTGAAATATTAGCATGATCTCCACGATCTAATACTCCGTGAACTCTGTTGTCTGTCAATTGATCTGCAACTTGTACACATCTTTGACATAAAATACAACGGTTCATATGTAGTTGAATATTTGGACCAATATCTTCTGGTTCAAATGTTCTTTTTTCTTCAATAAAACGCGACTTTGGATTTCCGTGCTCAAAACTTAAGTTTTGAAGATCACATTCACCAGCCTGATCACAAACCGGGCAATCCAATGGGTGATTGATTAATAAAAATTCTGTTACAGATTTACGGGCTTCCGTTACTCTGTCAGAAGATTTACTGTTTACTTCCATTCCGTCCATACATCCTGTTACACAAGATGCCATTAATTTTGGCATTGGTCTTGGGTCAGCTTCACTACCTTTAGCAACTTCAACTAAACAACAACGACATTTTCCGCCGCTGCCTTTTAATTTTGAGTAATAGCACATGGCTGGCGGTACCAAATCTCCACCAATCATACGTGCAGCCTGCAGGATCGTTGTTCCTGGCTCTACGTCTATACTTTGACCGTCTATGGTTACTTTCATCTCTTAATTTTGTTTTTTTAGTTTCAGGTTTCACGTTTCAGGTTTTCACTTGAAACTAAAAAAACTTGAAACTTGAAACTTTTTTATACTGTTAATTTGCCTACTAAATGTTTCACTTGCGAGAAAGGTTCAGCAACAAAGTGATCTCTGTTTTTAATTTTTTCAGGGAAACGAACGTGATATTCAAATTCATCTCTAAAATGACGGATCGCTGCTGCTACTGGCCAGGAAGCTGCGTCGCCAAGTGGGCAAATTGTGTTACCCTCGATTTTACTTTGAATACTCCACAATAATTCTATATCTTCTTCACGGCCCTGACCGTTTTCAATTCTCCACAAGATTTTTTCTAACCAACCAGTTCCTTCACGGCAAGGTGTACATTGCCCACAAGATTCGTGGTGGTAAAAACGTGCAAAATTCCATGTATTTCTTACTACACAAGCAGTATCATTATACACGATAAATCCTCCTGAACCTAACATTGATCCGGTAGCAAAACCACCATCACTTAAAGATTCGTAAGTCATTAATCTGTCTTCGCCGTTTGCTGTTTTGAAAATCAATTCAGCTGGTAAAATTGGCACTGAAGATCCTCCAGGAACAAACGCTTTCAAAGGTCTGCTTGAAGACATTCCGCCTAAATACTCATCAGAATTCATGAACTCGTCAACACTTAAGCCTAATTCAATTTCGTAAACTCCCGGATTTTTAATGTGTCCTGACGCAGAAATTAATTTAGTTCCGGTTGAACGTCCAATTCCGATTTTTGCGTAATCATCTCCAGAGTTGTTGATGATCCAAGGCACAGCTGCAATAGTTTCAACATTGTTTACCACAGTTGGGTTTGCCCAAAGTCCAGAAACCGCAGGGAAAGGTGGTTTAATACGAGGATTTCCTCTCTTACCTTCCAAAGACTCAATAAGTGCAGTTTCTTCTCCACAAATATAAGCTCCGGCTCCACAGTGAACATGAAGTTCTAAATCATAACCTGTTCCTAATATATTTTTTCCTAACCAACCGGCAGCTTTTGCTTCGGCGATTGCTCTTTCTAAAATTTTGAAAACCCACATATATTCTCCACGAATGTAGATATACGAAAGGTTAGCGCCTAAGGCAAAACTAGAAGTAATCATTCCTTCGATCAATAAGTGAGGAATAAATTCCATCAAATAACGATCTTTGAAAGTTCCCGGTTCAGACTCGTCGGCATTGCAAACTAAGTGTCTTGGTTTACCTGATTTTTTATCAATAAAACTCCATTTCATTCCGGCAGGGAAACCCGCACCACCACGACCACGAAGTCCTGATTTTTTTACTTCTTCAACAACTTCGTCTGGCGTAAGTGTTTTCAAAGCTTTTTCTACAGAAGCATAACCACCATTTTGGCGATAAACTTCGTAGGTTTTAATACCCGGAACATTGATTTTATCTAATAATATTTTCTGTGACATCTTATTTATCGTGTAATATTATTTTATCATCTCTACAATCAGCGATTAACTGATCGATTTTTTCTTCTGTCAATTTTTCTTTGTAGAAATCGCCTAACTGCATCATCGGAGCATATCCGCAAGCACCTAAACATTCTACTCCGGCAATGGTAAACATTCCGTCTGGAGTTGTTTCTCCCATCTTAATGCCTAATTTTTCAGAAGTATAATCCATTAAATTTTCAGCACCATTTAAACAACAACAAGAAGTCTGGCAGAATTCGAACATGTATTTTCCAATTGGTTTTTGGTTGTACATGGTATAAAAAGTAACCACTTCGTAAACCTCAATTGGTTTGATGTGCAAAATTTCAGCAACTTTATCCTGTAACTCAGTGCTTAACCAGTTATCGTGAGCGTCCTGCACTTCATGCAAAACAGGCAACAAAGCTGATTTTCTTTTGTCTTCAGGATAATGACTGATCAATTCATTGATGCGGGTCATCAATGCTTCAGTCATGTTTATTTCTTGTTTGTAATGTTTACGTTCCATTTTTATTTTAGATTTTAGATTTTAGATTTTAGATTTTTTCAATCTTTGTCCTTAATCCATATTCTGCAATCCTATTATTAGTTTTTAGATCTTTTGATCTGAATTCTTCAATTCTATCTAATGTTTAGATTTTCAATTTAAATTTTATGGATGCTTTTTACAATCTAAAATCTAAAATCTTCAATCTAAAATTCTTTACGCGTCTAACTCTCCTGCAATAACATTTAAACTTGAAAGGATAACAATTGCATCTGATAATAAAGCACCTTTAATCATTTCAGGATAGGCCTGGTAATAAATAAAGCAAGGTCTTCTGAAATGTAATCTATATGGAGTTCTGCTTCCGTCAGTAACTAAATAAAATCCTAACTCTCCATTTCCTCCTTCAACCGGGTGGTAAATTTCTGCAACTGGTACAGGAACTTCTCCCATTACAATCTTAAAGTGATAAATTAAAGATTCCATTGAAGTGTAAACATCTTCTTTTGGAGGCAGGTAGTAATCCGGAACTTCTGCGTGGTATTCATTTCCGGGCGGCATTTTATCTAAAGCCTGACGAATAATGCTTAAACTTTCGCGAACTTCAGCATTACGAACGCAGAAACGATCGTATGTATCACCTGATTTTCCAACAGGAACAATAAAATCGAAATCTTCGTAAGATGAATAAGGCTGTGCAACACGAACGTCGTAATCAACACCTGCAGCACGTAAATTTGGACCTGTAAATCCGTAGGCCATTGCTTGCTCTGCTGAGATTGCACCTACATTTACAGTTCTGTCAAGGAAAATTCTGTTTCTTTCAAATAAGTTTTCAAATTCTTGCCAGGCGACAGGAAAATCTCTTAAAAACACATCTAATTTGCGGAAAGCTTCTGGTGACCAGTCTCTTTCGAAACCACCGATTCTTCCCATATTTGTTGTTAAACGAGCACCACAAATTTCTTCGTAGATCTCGTAAACTTTTTCTCTAAATTGAAAAACGTATAAGAAACCAGTATACGCACCAGTATCTACACCCAAAATCGAGTTACAGATTAAGTGGTCTGTAATACGGGCTAATTCCATTACGATAACTCTTAAATATTGCGCTCTTTTAGGAACTTCAATATTTAACAATTTCTCTAAAGTCATCCACCATCCCATATTATTGATAGGAGAGGAGCAATAGTTCATACGGTCGGTAAGAGGCGTAATTTGATAGAAAGGACGATTTTCAGCAATTTTTTCGAATGCTCTGTGGATATAACCAATAGTTGGTTCAGCCTCAAGAATTCTTTCACCATCCATCAATAAGATATTCTGAAAAATACCGTGAGTTGCAGGGTGAGTTGGACCTAAATTCAATACTGAAAGCTCGCTTCCGTCTTCGTTTAGTTTCTCGTTTATTATTTTAGCATATCGATGCTCTGGTGGTAATAATAGTTCTGACATTTTATAATGTTGAATTATTTATTTTTTAGCAATTTGTTGTTGTTCTTCCAAAGAATCTGTCGTCTTTATCCGTTCTTCCGCTGTCTTCCATTGGGAATTCTTTTCGCATTGGGAAAGAGATCATTTCGTCCATATTCAAAATACGTTTCAATTGCGGATGTCCAATAAAGTTAATCCCGAAAAAATCGTAAGTTTCTCTTTCCATCCAGTTGGAGCTTAAGAAAATATTTGAAATGGTTTTTATCTCTGGTTTTTCACCATTAAGGTATACTTTGATTCTGATACGTTTGTTTTCGTACCAATTGTGCAAATGATATACTATCGCGAACTGACGATCTGTTTCGTTGTCCGGATAGTGAATTCCGCATAAATCAGTTAAAAAGTGAAAACGTAAATCAGAATCATTTTTCAAAAAAAGAATTAAAGCAGTGATTTTATCCGCTGTTGTTTCTATTGAAAAAATATCTCTTTCTTGTTGAAAGTTAAAAACACTTGTGTCAAATGTTTCTGTAAGTTTATCTTGAATCAGGGTATTTTCTAAGGCCATCTTATGAAATATTATATGAAGCTAGTAATTCTTGGTATTCTGGAGAACTTCTGCGTCTAACAGATTCGCTTCTTACCAATTCCTGAAGTTTCATTACTCCATCAACAATTTGTTCTGGTCTTGGAGGACATCCCGGAACGTAAACGTCAACCGGAATTACTTTATCAATTCCTTGTAAAACAGAATAAGTATCGAAGATTCCGCCTGATGAAGCACAAGCTCCAACAGCAATTACCCAACGAGGTTCAGCCATTTGTTCGTAAACCTGTCTTAAAATAGGCGCCATTTTTTTAGAAATAGTTCCCATTACCATTAACATATCTGCCTGACGAGGAGAGAAACTCACACGCTCAGAACCAAATCGTGCTAAATCGTAGTGAGACGCCATTGTAGCCATGAATTCGATACCACAGCATGAAGTTGCAAAAGGTAATGGCCATAATGAATTGGCTCTTGCTAAACCTACAACGTCATTTAGTTTTGTAGCGAAGAAACCTTCTCCTACAACTCCTTCCGGCGGCGCAACCATATTTACATTTGAATCGCTCATTTTTATTTTAGATTTTAGATTTCTGATTTTAGATTTTGTAAATCCTGTAAATCGAAATCAATATTTAAAAATCAATATTATATTTTAAGAAATTATCTTTCCAAATCTAAAATTCTAAATCAATCTAAAATCTAAGATCTGAAATCTAAAATTTCTTTATTCCCAGTCTAGTGCTTTCTTTTTAATGATATAGAAAAAACCAACTAAAAGAAGCGACATGAAAACAACCATTTTCAGCATTCCTTCCATTCCTAATTCCTTAAAGTTTACTGCCCATGGATATAGGAAAATAACCTCTACGTCAAACAATACAAACAGGATTGCTACCAGAAAGTATTTTACTGAAAACGGAATACGGGCATTACCAACAGATTCGATACCGCACTCAAAGTTTTTGTCCTTAATTTCAGAGGTTCTTTTTGGACCTAATTTTCCAGAAATAATAATTGTTCCTACTACGAAACCAACAGCTAAAATGAACTGCATTAGAATAGGAATGTAACTGTATTGATCAGATTGCATAAACTTAGGGTTTTTACTTAAAGAATAAGCCACAAAGATAACTTTCAACTATGTAAATCACAAGATAAAAAATGATTTAAGTATGTTGGGAAACGGCGTTTGCATCTAATTTTTATTGATTATAAATAACATTCTCCAATTTTAATATTTTTTTAAGATTTGAGCAAAAAAAAACGTCCCGATACTTCGGGACGTTTTCAAAACCATTCAGAGGCAAAAAAAATAAATTGCTATATTTTTCTTAGATTACTGCTACTTTAGCAGCAACTTTCCCTTTTCTTCCTTCTTCTTCTTCATAGCTTACACGGTCACCTTCGCGTAATTCTTCCGCGTTAATTCCTGAAGCGTGAACGAAGATATCTTTTCCTGTTTCTTCGTCTGTAATGAATCCATAACCTTTAGATTCATTGAAAAATTTTACTGTACCTGTACGCATTGTAATTGTAATAATAATTTATAATGAAGCAAATGTAAGATATAAATTCATACAAAAGACAATAAGGTGTTAATTTTTTGTAAAAATTATTGATTCACAGTCTTTTCGCTATTTATATTGCATCAAATTCTATACAGATGTGCTTTATTTGAGAATCATTAATTGTAGGAAACGAACTAGGAAAAATTAGTCTGACTTTAAGGTCATTTTGACAATTATTGTAATTGTTGAATAATTTAGAAAGTAATTGTGATAAAGGTTGCCTTTTGTTATGTTTTTGAGAATTAGGAAATGAAACAAAAAAAACTGCAACTAAAAAGATAATTGCAGTTTTGTATTATGAAATTCTTTAGAATTTTATTGAATATCAACTTTAATATGTAATTCTTTTAGTTGAGCATCATCAATTGTTGCAGGCGCATCAATCATTACGTCACGTCCTGAATTGTTTTTTGGAAAAGCAATGAAATCTCTAATCGTTTCCTGGCCTCCTAAAATAGCAACAAGTCTGTCCAATCCAAATGCTAATCCTCCGTGTGGTGGTGCTCCAAATTGGAAAGCATCCATTAAGAAACCGAATTGTGCTTTTGCTTCTTCTTCCGTAAATCCTAAATATTTGAACATTAATTGTTGGGTAGCTTTATCGTGAATACGAATTGATCCTCCTCCAATTTCATTTCCGTTTAATACCATATCATACGCATTGGCACGAACTTTTCCTGGTTCAGTTTCCAATAATTGCATGTCTTCTGGTTTTGGAGATGTAAACGGATGGTGCATTGCATGGTAGCGTCCACTTTCTTCATCAAGTTCCAATAATGGGAAATCTACAACCCATAATGGAGCAAATTCTTCAGGATTACGTAATCCTAAACGAGTTGCCAATTCCATACGAAGTGCTGAAAGTTGTGCACGTGTTTTGTTTGCCGGTCCGGAAAGTACAAAAATCATGTCGCCAGGTTTTGCACCTGTAATTTTTGCCCATTGTCCTAAATCGTCCTGATCATAAAATTTATCTACAGATGATTTGAAAGTTCCATCGTCATTGCATTTTGCATAAACCATTCCTGATGCTCCAACTTGTGGGCGCTTAACCCAGTCAATTAACCCGTCAATTTCTTTACGTGTATAATTTCCTGCTCCCGGAACAGCGATCCCTACTACCAATTCTGCAGCATTGAATACTGGAAAATCTTTGTGTTGTGCATACTCGTTTAACTCACCAAACTCCATTCCGAAACGGATGTCCGGTTTGTCATTTCCGTATGTTTTCATAGCATATTCGTAGGTAATTCTTGGGAATTTGTCTACTTCAATACCTTTAATCTCTTTTAGTAAATGTCTTGTCAATCCTTCAAAAACATTCAAAATATCTTCTTGTTCCACAAATGCCATTTCGCAATCGATTTGTGTAAACTCAGGCTGACGGTCTGCACGTAAATCTTCATCACGGAAACATTTCACAATTTGGAAATATTTATCCATTCCACCCACCATCAATAATTGCTTGAAAGTTTGTGGCGATTGTGGTAACGCATAAAATTGTCCTTCGTTCATACGGCTTGGTACGACAAAATCTCTTGCTCCTTCCGGAGTTGATTTGATTAAATAAGGCGTTTCAACTTCGCAGAAATCTAAATCAGATAAATATTTACGAACTTCCATCGCTACTTTATGACGGAATAGCAAACTGTTTTTTACAGGATTTCTTCTGATGTCTAAATAACGATATTTCATTCGTATATCCTCTCCACCATCCGTTTCGTCTTCAATTGTAAATGGAGGTGTTAAAGCTGCATTTAAAATGTTTAATTCAGAAACTAAAATTTCGATTTCACCAGTCGGAATGTTTTTGTTTTTGGCTTCACGTTCAATAACAGTTCCTTTTACCTGAATTACAAATTCTCTACCAAGCGTTTTAGCTAATTCAAAAACAGTTTTATCAGTACGACTTTCGTCGAAAATAAGTTGTGTAATTCCGTAACGGTCGCGTAAATCAACCCAATTCATAAATCCTTTATCGCGTGATTTTTGAACCCAACCCGCTAGTGTAACTTCCGTATTAATATTTGAGGCGTTTAACTCGCCACAATTATGACTTCTATACATGATCAAAATTTTAGACTGCAAAAGTAAACACAAAATTCAAATTAATATAGAAAGTATGCAACTAGATGTGTATTAATTTGAAATATTTTGTTAATTGTTAAAATTTGCACTTTTAATTTCTTTAGATTTGAAATACTAAAAACAAACCTTAGATATTTATGAAGAAACTTTTTATTGCCGGTCTGGTGCTTTTCAGCACGTTAAGTGTAGTTGGACAATCTAAAAAATATGTCACTTTTGAAGCAAATATTGCGAACAGAAATGGAGATGTCATTAAGATTGTTAATAATGGAAAAATTGTAAAAACAATTAATGTTAATGCAAAAGGCATTTTTAAAGATACTTTGATGGTTGATGGAGGAAGAAGCCGATTGTCAGATGGAGTTGAATCGACTGAATTATTTTTGAAAAACGGTTATGATATCAAATTAAAAATGGATGCCAAGCAATTTGATGAGTCCATTGTGTATACCGGTAAAGGAAGTTTAGAAAACAATATTTTAGCACAACGTATTTTAGCCGATGAAAAATTATATAATGACTCGGTTTTAACATTAGATAATGCTTCTTTCAATAAATTGGTTGAAGAAAAAAAGACTGCTGATTTGGCTCGATTAAATAATAAAAAATTAGATCCTGAATTTGTAAAAATTGAAACTGAAAATGGTGTTAGTGCGATAGCTGAAATTGGAGAATATCGCAAACAAGCGCAGGAAATGGCAAAAATGAACAATACGCCATCACCAGATTTTGATTATGAGAATCATAAAGGAGGAAAAACCAAACTTTCAGATTTAAAAGGAAAATATGTTTACATTGATCTTTGGGCAACGTGGTGCGGTCCGTGTAGAGCAGAGATTCCTTTTCTTCAAAAAATCGAAGAAAAATATCATGGAAAAAATATTGAATTTGTAAGTGTTTCTGTTGATACCCCAAAAGACCATGATAAATGGCAAAAATTTGTAATTGACAAACAACTTGGAGGTATTCAGCTTTTCTCAGATAATGAATGGAAATCTGCGTTTGTAACCAGTTATAATGTAACAGGAATTCCTAGATTTATTTTGATAGATCCAAAAGGTAACATCGTAGACGCGAATGCGGCAAGACCTTCTTCTCCAGAACTTCAAACACAATTAGACACATTATTGAACTAATTTTTGTATAAAATTATAACGATATAGTAATTTTATAATTCTTATAAAATCTCAGTAAAACCAATGCTTCGGCGTTGGTTTTTTTGTTTTTTGAAAATCTCCAATGTTAAGTTTTTATTCAATGTTACCAAATTGTTAAGTAAAAGTTTGTTTAATGTAAACTATTAACTATATTTGATAACAATTTGATAACATTAATACCTAAAGATATGAAAAAATGTGTGATTTTAGTTGCAATGATGTTCTCTGGAATTTTAGTTGCACAAGAGGTAAAACCAGAATTAGAAGCTGTTGGAAATAAAGTAAAAGCTACTTATTACCATGAAAATGGTAAAGTACAACAAGAAGGTTTCTTTAAGGATGGTAAACTAGATGGCGTTTGGGTATCGTATGATGAAAAAGGAAATAAAGTTGCCGTGGGAGAGTACGCAGACGGATTGAAAACTGGAAAATGGATTTTCTTTAATGAAAATAGCCTATGCGAAGTTGCTTATGAGAATAGCAAAGTTAGCTCAGTTAAAAACTTACAGAAAAATGCTTTAGCAAATAGAAACTAAGGTAATTTCTAAGATACTTTTAAGAACCGCTTTTAATAGCGGTTTTTTTATGCCTTTAGTTTTTTACAGCTTTTTTTTCTTCTTCCATACCAAATTACAAAACCGGATACGGGAAGAGCTGCGGCAATTAGACTTACTATAAAAGCAATAATTTTTCCTGGTAAATTCAAGATTTGACCAGTGTGAATTCCATAATTCATTTCAACGACCTGCAAGCCTAAACTCTTTTTGTTGTAAGGGTCACTCTGAATTAATTTTCCGTCAAGCGGATGAAAATAGTAATTGCTTTGGTGATCATATCTTAAAGCATGAGGATAAGCTCCAGTACTAATGATATCGCCTTTTTTCTGCGGAAGCAAAACAAAAAACATTTTGGCTTTTGGCTGCAATTTTGCAGTTTCAATAAAAGCGCGATCAACCGCAGTTATGTTATTTGTTTTAAATTTTGTTGTGTCAATTATGGGCACCTTAGTTTCTTCAGCTTTGTCTCCGCCAAAATTGAAAGTTTTATAAATACCATCACCAACCCATTCGTAGGTAAAAGTTAAGCCTGTTATGGCAAGAACAAGTACAATAAGCGAAATGTAAAAGCCAGACGTATTGTGCCAGTCATAGTTTACACGACGCCATTTGGCCGACCATTTAACGGTGAAACTTCTTTTGATATCATATTTTCGTTTTGGCCACCATTGAATAATTCCGGAGATTAGTAATAAAATGAAGATTATAGTTGCTCCGCCAATAATATGTTTTCCAATGTAATCAGGCAGGAGTAAATACAAGTGAATGTATTCAACAATAATAAAAAAGTCAGTTTTTGGATTTTCTGTTTTTAAATATTTTCCTGTGTAGGGATTAAAATACAAATACAAATTTTCAGTATCAGAATAGGTATAGACAATTGCAGACCGATTTCTTCCGTAATATGAAACCATGCTTGCTGTATTTTTAGGAAGTATTTCTTTTGCCTTTTGCTGTAAAACGGAAGGCATCAGAAAGGATTTGTTCTGAGGTTCAACAAATCGCCATTCTTTTCGCGTAATATCTTTTATTTCGTCATGAAAACAAAAGATGCAACCAGTAATACTTATTATAAAAACAATAAGCCCGGAAATTAATCCGAGCCATTTATGTAGAAAACGTATTTGTTTTTTGAAACCCATTTTTTGAATAAAAACGTAAAAGTATACGCTAAATCAATTGGGGACAAATTATTTCAATTATTTTTCCGCAACTACTTCTTTTTTTGGTTTTAAATGATAAGCCACATAAAGCGATATTGAAGCCAGAGCAATCCAGAAAACATCAATAAAGAAAACCTGAATTTTATTTTCCATAAAAGAAGCCCAAAACCAATTTCCGGAAACAATTCCGTTTGTGATCGGGACTAGAAAACCTAAAATACTTCCGGAAATCAGGCAAAATTTGTTGGTAAAGGCGTCATTCTTTTTAAGTATAAAAAAGACTGTCAGGATTAACCATCCCACAAAATAAACAGTATAAAGATTATTCTGAGTTAATGGGTAGAATATTTTGGTAACGATAAAAGCAAGTGCGGTGATTGGGTACATACTTAAACAAATAGCTAAATAAATACGAACAACAGCTGCGTTGAAACGTCTTTTCTTTTCGGGCATATTGTTTTTTTGTCTGGCCACTAACCAAATCATAACACCTGAAATGATCACAAAGCAAGTTATAATTCCTAAAATGAAGCTGATTATTTTAAGGGCATAACCGCCATAATCGCCAAAATGAATTTTGTACAAAACATTTTTTACGACATCCAGATAATTGTTGTCAGTTACAGGATTTTTCTTTGCAATTTCTTTTTCATCAGCAATTCGGTAAACTACTTTTCCAATTCCGGTGAATTTTTTGTGGTTTGGCATTTCACCTTCAACTAAAACGTGCATGTTAGTATCGCCGTAATTTTGGATGAAAACGCGTGTGATTTCAAAATCAGACCAATTACTTTTTGCTTTTGCAACCAGTTGATCAATGTTAAAAGGATTTGCTAATTTTTTATTTTCAAATTTGTAATCAGGATCGTTGTATTCTAATTCTTTGTATAATTTATCCTGATCTCCTTTGTATAATGCCATTACAGCAGGAGCTACAATTAAAAGTTTAATCATAAAAAAAGCGCCTGTTACAGCATAAACAAACTGAAAAGGTAATCCAATCATTCCGAGAGCTGTGTGAGCATCTGTCCACAACGTTTTTAATTTTTCCTTTGGACGGAACACATAAAAGTTAGAAACAATTTTTTTCCAGTGTAATAAAACGCCGGTTATAATTGCAAACAAGAAAAATAAAGCTACAAAGCCAGAAAGGTAGTAACCAACAGGATATGGAACTTGTGCCAGGAAATGCAATCGGTACAAAAACTCTCCTAAAGAATAAGATTCTTCATAGGTAAAGGTTTTGAAGTTTTT
The DNA here is from genome assembly GCF_057840745.1 of Flavobacterium sp. KH_001. Lineage (NCBI taxonomy): Bacteria > Pseudomonadati > Bacteroidota > Flavobacteriia > Flavobacteriales > Flavobacteriaceae > Flavobacterium > Flavobacterium sp. KH_001. Next base: position 1,409,512 of record NZ_CM174520.1, read on the forward strand.
GGTATCAAGATAAAAAAACGATCCTTCTTTTTGTTTGGCTGGAGCCAAAGTATCTTTGGTACCTTCCATATAAATGGCAACCCTTCTTTCATTAGTTGGTTTAGAAATGGTAATGTTTCTGCCTTGTAATACATATTCTTTGTCTAGCTTTTGTAAAGCAGTATTATAGTCTAGTTGAATTTCCTTTGTTATAGGAGTAGATTCACTTCTTTCCCAGTTAATGATTTCATCCCTAAAAAAAGAAAAAGATCCTGCAAAGAAAATTACAAAGAGCACAACACTAATAACGATTCCGCTAACGGTATGTGTATGAAAGTAGATATTATAATTGCGATTGCTCATGCTTATTGTGCCGTTGGATTGTAGGTTAGACCCAGATAAATTAATAGAGAAAAAACTAGTGTTAGAAGAATATAAATGCCCCAAATTTTCCAGCCACTTTTTGCCAGAAAAGCAATTACCATAAGTGCAACCCAAAGGATAAAACCACTAAAAGCCATTGTCATCAATATGTTTGCACGGTTAAACCATGAAGCGAGTGCCAAGTGAAAGGTAACAGAAACAAAGTAGCCGCCTAGAATGGCAGCGGTAATTTTGGCAAAACGTTGCCATTTGGACTGGGTTAAATATTTTGGATTTGCTGGCATATAGAGCTTAAGAATAATTAGTAGTAATAAAATTCTAATAAGGCAACAATTATGAATAACAATAAAAGAGCGATGCTATTTACTTTTTTCAGAGGCTTCAATATGATAATCAAACTGCCAATAGTCATTAGCTGAATGAAAAACATGAAAGTACCGCAACACAACGATTGCGAAAAGAGCCAAACGGAATAAGCAGATACAAGAAGCAAGAGTCCGGTGATTTTAGTTTGTTTTGGATTCTTTTGCATCCATTTTTCAAAACCTAAATCATATGATAAAGCAGCTCTTTTTGAGGTGTAATACAAAGTGTAAAAAGCTAAAAAAACGATAAGACTTGCGATTGTTATCATAATTAAAAATTTAAAACGTGCAACTATTATTTAGAATAAATTTTAATAGTGCAAATCTAAGTTAAGAATCTAAACAAAACAAGTTATTTTTATTTATTCTAAGTAAGTTTTCTTGATTTTGGACATAAAAAAAACCTGCTCATTATTTGAGCAGGTTTTTTTATATAAATTGAAAATTATTTGAAAATTACAATTCTAAAGCGCGTTTAGCATCACCATTCATCAATAATTCTAATGGATTTTCTAAAGCTTCTTTTACAGCAACCAAGAAACCAACTGACTCACGTCCGTCGATGATTCTGTGGTCATAAGAAAGAGCAACGTACATCATTGGGTGAATTTCAACTTTACCGTTTACAGCGATTGGACGCTCGATTATGTTGTGCATTCCTAAAATTCCTGATTGAGGAGGGTTGATGATTGGAGTACTTAACATACTTCCAAAAACTCCACCATTAGTAATTGTGAAAGTTCCACCAGTCATATCGTCAACAGTAATTTGACCATCACGAGCTCTTAAAGCTAATCTTTTGATTTCAGCTTCGATTCCACGGAAAGTTAAAAGTTCAGCGTTACGAACAACAGGAACCATTAAACCTTTTGGTCCAGAAACTGCGATAGAGATATCAGCAAAATCGTAAGCGATTTTGTAGTCACCATCCATCATTGAGTTAACATCTGGGTATAATTCTAAAGCTCTTGTAACTGCTTTTGTAAAGAATGACATGAAACCTAAACCTAAACCACCATGTTTCGCTTTGAATGCATCTTTGTATTCATTACGAATTTGGTTGATTGGTGTCATGTTAACTTCATTGAAAGTAGTCAACATCGCTGTTTCGTTTTTAGCAGCAACTAATCTCTCAGCTACTTTACGACGTAACATTGATAATTTTGTACGCTCAGATCCACGGCTTCCCCCTGTTGGAGTTCCCATAGATGGTACTGCGTTTACAGCATCATCTTTTGTGATTCTTCCACCTTTACCAGTTCCTGAAACTGTTGCTGGTGCTATATTTTTTTCGTCTAATATTTTTCTTGCTGCTGGAGATGGAGTTCCTGCTGCATAACTTGTAGCTGCTGCCGGTGCCGGAGCTGCTTTAGGTGCTTCTGTTTTAACTTCTGCCTTTGGAGCCTCAGCTTTTGGAGCTTCAGCTGCTGGTGCTGCCGGAGCGTCACCTGCAGGTTTTGCTGCATCTGTATCAATTAAACAAACGACAGCTCCTACTGCAACTGTATCACCTTCTTCAGCTTTAAGCGTAATGATACCGCTCATTTCAGCAGGCAATTCAAGAGTAGCTTTATCTGAATCAACTTCAGCAATAGCCTGATCTTTCTCTACATAATCTCCGTCTTTTACTAACCAAGTTGCAATTTCAACTTCTTTTATTGATTCCCCTGGTGATGGGACTTTCATTTCTAAAATCATCTTTGTTTTTGTTTAAGGTTTTTATGGTTTAAAATTTCATGTTGTTAAACTTGAAACTTTAAACTTGAAACATTTTTTTTATCTGAATAAATTTTTATCGAAAACCATTCTAATCGCATCTGCATGACGACGTTTAGCTCTTGTGTAACTTCCTGATGCCGGAGCAGCGTAAGCTTTTAATGAAGCTAATCTCCATTTTACAAGATCGAAGTTCATTAACATAAAGCTGTAAGCTCCCATGTTTTTAGGCTCTTCTTGTGCCCAAACATAATCATCAGCATTTGGGTATTTAGCAATAATTTCTTTTAATTGCTCCACTGGTAAAGGGAATAATTGCTCAACACGAACAACTGCAACATCATTTCTTCCGTTGTTTTCTCTTTCAGCAACAATGTCATAGTAGAATTTACCAGTAACAAAAACTAACGTTTTTACTGCTTTTTTATCTACTGTATTATCGTCTATAGTTTCTTGGAAACTTCCGTTTGCTAATTCTTCAACTGTAGAAACGCATCTTGGGTCACGCAATAAACTTTTTGGAGAGAAAACTACCAAAGGTTTACGGAAATTTGTTTTCATTTGTCTTCTCAACAAGTGGAAGAAGTTAGCTGGCGTTGTACAATCTGCAACGTACATATTTTGTCTCGCACAAAGTTGTAAGTAACGTTCCATTCTTGCAGAAGAGTGTTCTGCACCTTGTCCTTCATATCCGTGCGGTAATAATAAAACAATACCATTTTGGTTGTTCCATTTGTCTTCACCACATGAAATATATTGGTCAATCATAATTTGAGCTCCATTAGAGAAATCTCCAAATTGTGCTTCCCAAATCGTTAATGCATTTGGATTTGCTAATGCGTATCCATAATCAAAACCAAGAACGCCGTACTCAGATAAAAGAGAGTTGAAAGCACCGAATTTTCCTTTTTTGTTTTCGATAGCATCCAATAGAATTACTTCTTCTTCAGAATCTTCAACTTTAACTACTGCATGACGGTGAGAGAAAGTACCACGCTCTACGTCCTGGCCTGAAATACGAACATCAAATCCTTCTGTCAAAAGAGAACCGTAAGCTAATGCTTCAGCTGTTCCCCAGTCAATAGTATTATTGTCGTATCCTGTTTTTCTATCTGTAACAATTTTGGTTATTTTGTTGATGAACTTCTTGTCAGATGGTAAAGTTGAGATTGTATTGATGATAGAATCTAATCCTTTTTTATCAAAAGCAGTATCTACTTTTTGAAGCATCTGTGTATCCGTTACCTGAACAAAACCATCCCATTCGTTTTTCATGAATGGCGTTATAATTGTCAAATCTTTTTTACGGGAAGCCTCTAAGTTCTCCTCCATATTAGATTTGTATTCTTTTTCTAAAGCATTTACATAAGAAGCATCGATTACGCCGTCAGACAATAATTTTTCAGCATAAATATCTCTTGGATTTTTATGTTTTGCAATGATTTTATATAAAACTGGTTGAGTGAAACGAGGTTCGTCACCTTCGTTATGACCGTATTTTCTGTATCCTAATAAATCTATAAATACGTCACGTCCAAATTGCATTCTGTAGTCTAATGCAAAAGATACTGCGTGTACTACAGCTTCAGCATCATCAGCATTTACGTGTAATACCGGAGATAAAGTTACTTTGGCAACATCTGTACAATAAGTAGAAGAACGAGCGTCTAAATAGTTTGTTGTAAAACCAACCTGGTTATTAATGACAATGTGGATTGTTCCTCCAGTTTTGTAACCGTCAAGTTGAGCCATCTGAATGATTTCATATAAGATACCCTGTCCTGCAATTGCAGCATCTCCGTGAACGGCGATAGGTAATACTTTAGAGAAATCATCAGCATAATATTTATCTTGTTTTGCTCTTGTGATTCCTTCAATTACTGCTCCAACCGTTTCCAGGTGAGAAGGGTTTGGTGCTAAATTGATGTTGATGCTTTTTCCTGATCTTGTTTTTTTGTCAGCCGTAAGACCCAAGTGGTATTTTACGTCACCATCAAAATATTCCTGATCGTAATCTTTACCGTCAAACTCACCAAAAATATCCTGAGTAGATTTTCCGAAGATGTTTGCCAAAACGTTCAAACGACCACGATGTGCCATTCCCATTACGAATTGTTCAACACCTTTTTCAGCAGCTTGCTCGATCAAAGCATCTAAAGCTGGAATAATAGATTCTCCACCTTCTAGTGAAAAACGTTTTTGTCCAACATATTTGGTGTGTAAGAAGTTCTCGAAAGAAACTGCTTCGTTTAATTTATTTAAGATTGTTTTCTTTTCTTCTGTAGAAAAATTAGGCTGGTTAACATTAACCGCTAATTTATCCTGAATCCATTTTACAACACCAGGATTTCTGATGTACATATATTCAATTCCAATATGCTGACAGTAAATAGATTTAAGACGCGTTACAATATCCTGTAAAGTAGACGGTCCAACTCCGATAGTCTTAGCTGCATCAAAAACAGTTGAAAGATCAGCTGTTGTTAATCCGAAATTCTCAATGTCTAAAGTTGGAGATGAAGTTCTGCGATCACGAACCGGATTTGTTTTTGTAAACAAATGCCCACGTGTACGGTAACCATCGATTAGTTTTAATACGTTGAATTCTTTTTGTAATTTTTCTGAAACCTGAGAGTAATCTGTGCTTGGAGCAGTAACATACTCAACGATTTGCTGCACCGGGTTTTCGTCATTATAAGTTGTTTGTCCAAAGTCGAAACCTTGAAAAAAACTTCTCCAGCTAGGCTCAACGCTGTCTGGGTTTACTAAATATTGATCGTATAATTGTGCGAAAAACTCTGTATGCGCTGCATTTAAAAATGAAAACCTATCCATAATATTAGTGAATATACTTTTTGTTAAATAGAATGGCAAAAGTACAACAATCACATTTATTTAAATCTTTTTTTTACGTACTTTTACGTAAAAATTTGTTAAAAATAGATCTAACTATGAAGAAAAATCAAATTTCAATCGTTTTCAAATCTTTTTTTGTGATTATGACAGTCTTTTTTTCTAGTTATGCAAGTGCCCAGCAAAACTATGTTATAAACAACCACAATGATTTTTGGGATAAAGTTCAGTTCGGAGGTGGATTAGGTCTTGGATTTGGATCTGGATATACCGATATTTCTGTAATGCCAAGTGCAATTTATAATGTTAATGAGATTGTATCTCTGGGTGTTGGATTACAATTTGGTTATTTATATCAAAAAAATTATTATGAATCTTTTGTGTACGGAGCAAGTTTTCTAACCTATGTAAATCCGATTCCACAATTGCAGTTATCTGCTGAACTAGAGCAAGTAAGAGTCAATGCAGACTACGAGGAAACCTATTATGTGCCTGCTTATTCTGATGATTTTTGGAACACAGCCTTATATCTCGGCGCTGGTTATAGAACTGGAAATGTAACGATTGGTGCTCGCTACGATGTCCTGTATAATCCGAATAAGAGTCTTTACGGATCTGGATTTATGCCTTTCGTTAGAGCGTACTTCTAAAGGTACTAAGGTTCTGAGGGGCTATGATTCTAAGGTTTTTAAAACAAGAAAATTTGAAAAAACACCTTTTCATAATTGCAATAATTATAGCTTTGAGTTGTAATCATTCTCAAAATGCAGATAAAGCTGAAAGCAAAAAAGTTGTAAAAAAGGAACTAAGACCTTTTTTTGATTCGGATAAAGTCGATCATTATTATTTGGATTTTTCTGAAGATGATTTTACTAAAATCCTTATGAAGGAAAATAATACTAAAATGGAGGAGGAATTTTTTGACATTTATGTACATCATTTTCCTGATACTATTCTACAAGAAAATTTTGAGAAAATTCTATTAAAGCATAATTATAAAAAATCAGGCTTAACTATTAAACAGCAAAAATACATTCAAAATGTTTTTAGCGAAAAAGATTCGTCGCCAGATTCTTACGCTTCTTGTGCTGCAGAATATCGGGATATTTTTATTTTTAAGAAGAAAGAAAAAACCATTGGAATAGCAAAAATCTGTTTTAAATGTGGTCGTTTTCAGATAACAGGAAGTACACTAGATACGAATGGATTTGGACTTTGGTCTGAATTAGATAAGTTGAAAAGTATTATCAGGCCAAAAACCTTAGAACCTTAGCATCTCAGTAACTTAGAACCTTCTACTTAAAATTCTTTCGAAACCAAACTTTCTGCCATTCTCGTTTTAAAATTAAAAACGAAACCTGTTCAGCAAGAATCACTAAATCAGATCCATCAAGTTTTTTTATTTCGATTTCAGAAACATCAATAATATAAAGTAGGTTTAAATATTCAGCGAATTTGTACTGAATCATTCGGTAGATTTTTTCGTGTAGCTGAATCTTTAATTCGTCGGGAGAAATGCTCAAAGGAAAATCGATGCCTTCATTGGCCAAATTAAAATCCTTGTTGATTTGTTCGATCAGGTTGAGATATAGGTTTTCTTTTTCGGCATCAGCCAATAAAAAATCGGTATTTTCAGGAATTGGAAACATTGATGCTTATTAAGAATTGACGCAAAGTTAAAACTAAAAAATCATTTAACTGTAGATTCTCTTTCAATGATTCTTGTAGGGAGTTCAATAATTTGATGTGTTACCGGACGATGCTCTTTTATGTCAACTATTTCATCAATTAAAAGGGAAACTGCCTGATGCCCCATTTCAAATCCGGGCTGATCAATGGTAGTTAATTTGGGTGAAATAACGGTGCTCATAAACCAGTTACTAAATCCAAAAACGGCAACTTGCTCCGGTGTTTTTATTCCTGCCTCATTAAAATATTTAATAATTCCGATGGCGACCAAATCAGTAATCGCAAAAATAGCGTCAATATCAGGATGTTCTGTCATTATTTTTTGAGCATTTTCGTAACCATCTTCAAAATCGGTATTGTTATCACAAACATAAACGAGTTTTGAATCGTACTCAATTCCATGTGCTTCCAGAGCCCTTTTATACCCTAAAAAGCGATCAATAGAATTTTGAGGAACATACGAACCTCTAAAGTGTGCAATTTTTTTATATCCTTTATTGATAAGATAGGTAACAGCATCATAAGCGGCTTTGGCATCATTGATTACTACTTTGGAGCAATCTACTCTTTTTGCTATTTTATCAAATAAAACAACCGGGGTGTTTTTTCGAATGGCTTCATTAATATGAGTGAAATCATCAGTTTCATTCGAAAGCGACATTAAAACGCCATCAACGCGCTTCTGAATTAATAAAGCAAGCTGTTTTTTTTCAAGTTCATATTTTTCGTTTGATTGTAGTATAATGACCAAATAACCTCTTTTTTCTGCTTCTTCTAAAATACCATTCAATACGCTGGAAAAGAAATGATGAACCGTCGCCGGAATAATGACACCAATGGTTTTGGTTTCATTGGTTCTTAAGTTTACCGCCACAGAATTGGGCATATAGTTCATTGTCTCCGCCATTTCGATAACGCGGGCACGGGTGGCTTTACTAATATCTGTATAGCCTTTTAGTGCCTTTGAAACCGTTGTAACCGAAATTCCGAGTGCCGAGGCTATATCTATTAATTTAGTATCATTCATGAAATAAAAGTACTAAAAATAAACTGCATTGATAAATTTTTAAGTTCCGAAAACGTTTTAGGTCATTTCGAAAACGTTTTCGATTTCTAATTCTTAAATTGGTGGTAATTAGTGATTAAGTTTACAATCATAAAAGAAAACTTTACCAACTAAACCAAAAAAAAATGAAATCAAAGCAATCTTATTTAGGTATATTATTTTTAATAATGTGCCTAATCTCTGTTCCCAATAACCTGTTTGCACAGGTAAAAAACACTGTTTCAGGAAAAGTATTCGATGACAGTGGAGCAACAATTCCCGGTGCTAATGTATCTATTAAAGAAACAGGAAAAGGTACTACTACAGATGAAAACGGAGGATATTCATTCTCAAATATCGAAGCCGGAACATATACTATTATTGCAACCAATGTGGGTTATAAAACTTTCGAGAAAAAAATTGCAATAAAAGAAGGAGAATCTTTGGAAGTAAATTTACTTCTTGAAGGCGAATCACAAAGTTTGAAAGAAGTTGTAGTTACCGGATCATCAAGTCCGAGATCAAAGCTTGAATCGAGTGTTGCTATTACGACAATGGGAGCAAAGGCAATCGAAGACAGAGCGCCATCAAGTACAGCAGCTTTGTTGCAGACAATTCCCGGATTTGTAGTAGAAGCCTCTGGAGGAGAAATAGGAAACAACCTTTTTGCGAGAGGAATTCCATCAGCAGGAGCTTACGAATATGTACAGATTCAGGAAGATGGTTTGCCGGTTTTTGAAGATGGTGCTTTGCAATTTGCCAACGCAGATACATTTTACAGATTAGACGAAACAGTAAGTAAAATGGAAGCTGTTCGTGGAGGTTCTGCATCAATTTTCGCAAATAATGCTCCGGGTGGAATTATCAACTTTATTTCAAAAACAGGACAAAATGAATTTATGGGAAGAGCCAAATTCACGACTTCAGATTACGGAATGTTCAGAACAGACCTTAACCTTTCCGGTGCTCTAATTCAGGATAAATTATTCTTTAACGTTGGAGGTTTTTACAGAGCTGACAATGGAGTTAGAAATACAGGTTTTACAGCGAATAAAGGTGGTCAAATCAAAGGAAATCTTACATATAAATTTGATGATAGCGATTATTTAAGAGTAAACTTCAAACATCTTGATGACAGAAATACATTCTATTTGCCAATTCCTTTAAAAAGTAACAATGGAAAAATTGAAGGTATTGATGGATTTAATCCGAATTACGGAACTTTGACTTCAGTAAATTTCAGTCATTTAAATGTACCTCAATATGGCGGCGGAACTTTTACTGCTGATTTAGAAGATGGCTCTCATCCAATTATAAACTCAATTGGAGCTGAATTTAAAAAGAAAATATCGGAGAAAGTAACCTTTAAGAATGCCTTCAAACAAACCAATATTGATTTAAATTATAATGCCATTTTCCCGAATGGAGGTCCTTGGACACAAGACGCTTATGCAACAGGAGTTCAAAATACAACAGCCAGTAATCTAACGTATTCTTATGTAGACAATGGGCAAACTTTGGACCCAAATGCTTTAATTATGAGAGCTGATCTTTGGCACATTGAGAAAAAGATGAACAATTTTGCTAATAATTTCTCTTTTTCTTTTGATTTAGATCCTGTACAATTGACTGCCGGTTACTATTATTCTAACTGGAAATCAAATCAATACTGGAACTGGAATTCGTATTTAGTAGGCGTTTCAGATAATCCGAGATTGTTAAACGTAAAAGACAACACAACCGGAGTTGATCATACCTGGAATGGTGTAGAAAGAATTACCTGGTTGGAAAGAGATGCTCAGACAAAAGGACTTTTGAATGATATTTATGCTGATGCCGAAATTAAAGCTACTGATAATCTAACCTTCAATGCTGGTTTGAGATACAATAAAGACAAGTATTCAGGATATAGAGATAATGCAAGATTTTTTGCTGAAGATTTAGGAATTTTAGATAACAATACAGCCGACGATGCTGTGACAACGGTAAAAGGAAATCCTTATACTTACTGGAGATATGATGTGAGTGAATGGTCTTATACTGCCGCGGGAAACTACAAATTCAACGACAACATGGCTTCTTATGTTCGTTACAGCCATGGTTTCAGATCTCCAATTGAAGAGTCATTTTATGATAATGCAGCCGATTTAAGCAAGTTAGAAAACACAGAAGTAAACCAGTTCGAATTGGGTTATAAATATTCTAATTCATTCTTCAATGTGAATGCGAATTTGTTTCACATGAACTTGAAAAATGTTGCTTTTACTGATATTTTATCTGACGGAAGTTCTGAGAATAAATTTGCAGACGTAAACAATATTGGTCTTGAAGTTGAAACCAATGCAAGATATGAAATGGTTAAACTGAACTTTACATTTACTGTTCAAAAACCGGAATATGATAATTTTACAGGAACAAATGCTGACGGTTCTACTTTTGATTTCAACGGAAATACGGCACGAAGAATCCCTAAATTTTTCTGTAACCTAAGACCGGAAGTAGACATTACAAAAGATTTTACAGCATATGTTCAGTTTTCTTATTACGATAAAAAATTCACCAATCAGGATAACAAACAAGTTTTGCCGGCATATAAAGAAGTTGGTGCAGGGTTGAATTATACTTATAATAATCTTCGTTTTGCAGTCGATGCTTCGAACTTATTTAATGAAATTGGTTTAACCGAAGGAGATCCAAGACAAACAACATCTGCCGCAAGCGATGTGTTTATGGCAAGACCAATTTTAGGACGTGCTTTTAGATTTTCTGTAGCTATTAATTTCTAAATTTATATAAAATCAAAGGGTATGCGGTATTGTAGAGGCGCACAGCAGTGCGTCTCTCACACCGTAACCACAAAGCATAGACAAACAAGTAAAAAATGAAAAACATAGGAATCAAAATATCGCTTTACCTTAATTATTTTGTCTTTGCTATTTTATTAAATAGTGTAGGTATTGTGATTTTAAAGTCGCAGAAAAATTACGGAGTCGATGAAGTTCAGGCTAGTATTTTAGAAGCTTTTAAAGACATGCCAATTGCCATTGTATCTTTTTTTATAGCTTCTTTTTTACCAAGAATTGGCTATAGAAAATCGATGCTTATAGGATTGGGACTCGTTACTTTGGCTTGTATTTCTATGTATTTTGGGAACTCTTTTGATAATGCCAAAATTCTTTTTGCGACAGTTGGAGTATCCTTTGCTTTGATCAAAGTTTCGGTTTATTCGTTAATAGGAACTGTGACCGAAACCAAGAAAGAACACAATGCTTTAATGAGCAGTATCGAAGGGTTTTTTATGGTTGGAATTGCATTGGCTTATTTCTTATTTCCGGCTTTTAACAATGAAAATGATCCTAATTCATGGCTGAATGTTTATTGGTTTTTGGCAGGATTATCACTGCTTTCGTTCTTGTTTTTATTCTTTGTGAAATTTGAAGAAGCTGAAATTTCAGCAGGAGCAAATCTCAAAGACGATTTCATGCAAATGTTCACATTAATGGCAAAATTGCTTACCGTTATTTTTGTAATTAGTGTCTTTTTGTTCGTAATGATAGAGCAGGGAATTTTGTCGTGGCTGCCAACATTCAATACCAAAGTGCTTCATCTGCCGGAAAATATCAGCATTATGATGGCTAGTATTTTGGCTATTTCTTTAGCAATAGGAAGATTGATTGCCGGGATTGTGACCAAAAAAGTAAATTGGATTTGGGTTTTAAGTTTCTGTATCCTTTCTGCTATGCTGATTGTCATTTTTGTACTTCCAAAAACAGTAGGTTTAGAAGTAAAAAGCATCAATACATTTTCGGACATTCCCTTAATTGGATTTGCATTTCCTTTAATAGGTTTGTTCATTGCGCCCATTTATCCCTTATTAAATTCAATTGTATTAAGTGCTTTGCCTAAAAATCTGCAAAGTTCAATGACCGGATTAATTGTAATTTTTTCTGCTCTTGGCGGAACATTAGGTTCCAGAATTACGGGTTGGCTGTTTAAAAATGAAGGACCGGAAAAAGCTTTTTATTTTACCTTAATTCCAATGTCATTATTACTGATATCCTTTTTTATTCTTAAAAAAATAACTGCAAAAGATGAAATTTAAATTACATATAACCCAAACGATCGAAAAATTATTGGCTCAGGAAGATACTGATGGCGATAAAAAAATAACGATTGATGATAATGGTCCAAAAAAATTTTTGCTGTATGATGTAGATGGAAATCCGGCTATTATTGAAGGGACTTATCAGCTTTCAAATTTACTGCAGGAATTGGCGCTGGCGAAAAAAAACAATATAGATTTCGCCGAAATCAATCTAAACGAAATTACCGAAGATCCTGTAAAAAGGATTTCTAGAAAAATAAAAAATCTCTATTGGAAAGGTTTAACGAGAACAATTGATGCAAATGGTGTAAAGAAAATTCTGGAAGATAATAAGATTGAAAATGAAATAGCTTATTTATATGTGCCTTTCGGTGATGAAATTGTTTTTGATTATTTCAAAAAACTGGAAGCCACAACGCCAAAGTTAAAAGTGGTTCAAATGCCTAAAAGTATTTCACCTGAGTATGTTTTGTCACTCAATAAACAACCCGGAATTCTGGCATTGGCACTTCAAATTAAGAACAATGAAATTTCGGGGGTCCCGTTTGTTGTTCCGGGTGGAAGATTTAATGAAATGTATGGCTGGGATAGTTATTTTATTGCAAAAGGACTTTTAATCGATGACAAAATTGATCTTGCATTGGGTATTGCAGAAAACTTTAAATATCAGATTGATCATTACGGAAAAATTCTAAATGCCAACCGAAGTTATTATTTGACCCGTACACAACCACCGCTTTATACATCGCTAATTATGGATGTTTTAGAAAAGTCTAATCCTGATATTTTTTGGATTGAAAGACATTTAAAAACCGCTATAAAAGAATACCAAACCGTTTGGATGGAAGAAGGAAAACGACTTACCGCAAATGGATTGAATCGTTATAAAGCAGAAGGAATCGGGCTTCCGTTTGAGGTAGAAGAAGGGCATTTTGATGATATTCTGGAGCAATATGCGCCAAAATATAATTTGTCTACGCGTGAATTTGAAAAGAAATATCTCGAAAGAGAAGTTGTAGACGCAGAACTTGATAAGTATTTTATTCATGATCGAAGCATGCGGGAAAGTGGTCACGATACAACAAATAGGTTGGTCGGAATTTGTGCTAATTTGAACACGGTTGCGATCAATAGCTTGCTTTATAAATACGAAACTGACATTGCTTTCCTGATTAAGAAATATTTTAAAAACGAATTTCAATATTTTGAAGATAAGTCTTATTCGAGTGAATATTGGATTTCAAAAGCCGTTTCCAGAAAAGAAAAGATCAATACAATGTGCTGGAATCCCGAAAACGGAATTTATTTTGATTACAATTTTGTAACCGAGGAACAGCATTTCTTTGAAGCTGCAACAACATTTTATCCGCTTTGGGCGAAAATAAGTACGCCTGAACAAGCAGAAATTTTGGTAAAAAAGGCACTCCCAAGATTTAAAATGAAAGGTGGAATTGCCGGAAGTACAAAAGAATCTATTGCGAATCTGGATGAGAATTCACCAATACGACAATGGGATTATCCTTTTGGCTGGGCGCCGCATCAAATGCTTTTGTGGGAAGGTTTGCTAAATTATAATTTTAATGAAGAAGCGCAGGAAATGGTGTATCGCTGGCTTTGGCTGATTGCCAGAAATGCAGTTGATTATAACGGAACCATTCCGGAGAAGTTTGATTTATCGATCAGTTCTCACAAGATTTTTGCAGAATATGGAAACGTAGGAACCGAGTTTGATTATATAACGGAAGAAGGTTTTGGATGGATGAATGCTTCTTTTCAATACGGTTTAACAATTTTAGAAGAGGATTTAAAGCAAAAATTATCAGCTTTAGTTGATCCGGATGATTTGTTTTCATAAGCCTTCGACTCCGCTCAGGATGACAATCGTAATGTCAGGCTGAGCGGAGTCGAAGCCCTTTTGAAAACTAAACTTTTCTTCCCATTAGATTTTCACCGAAAGTTCTCAAAATACTTTTCTTTTCGGCATTAATATCCATTTTTTCTAAAGTTTCAAAAGCTTTAAAAGTGTACATTTCTATCGCTTCCTGAGTCGCTTTTGAAGCTCCTGATGCATTAAAAATCGCTTTCGCAGTTTCTATTTTTTCTAAATTATCTTCTAATTGTAATCCGAATAACGTTCGTAATTCTGCTGCTTTTTCTTCAGATGAAAATTCAAGGGCTTTTAGATATAAGTACGTTTTTTTGTTTTCGATAATATCGCCACCCACTTGTTTTCCAAAGGTTTCCGGATCTCCAAAAGCATCTAAATAATCATCTTGTAGCTGAAATGCCAATCCAAGATTAAGTCCGAAATCGTAAATCAAATCCGCTTCTTTTTCAGAAGTTTTAGCAACAATAGCACCCATTTTCATGGCTGCAGCGACTAAAACAGCTGTTTTGTATTCAATCATTTTCAGATATTCCGGAATGGTTACGTTGCTTCTTTCTTCAAAATCAACATCCCATTGTTGTCCTTCACAAACTTCAAGAGCCGTTTTGCTGAATAATTTCGCTAAATCCCTAAAAACAGTTGGTTCGTATTGTTCAAAATATTGATAAGCCAGAATCAACATTGCATCGCCAGAAAGAATTCCGGTATTGATATTCCATTTTTCATGTACGGTAACTTTTCCTCTTCGCAAAGGAGCATCGTCCATAATATCATCATGAACTAGTGAAAAGTTATGAAAAACTTCAACCGCCATCGCTGCCGGAAGCGCTATTTTATAATCGGCATCAAAAACTTCTGCAGCCATTAAAGTTAGTACCGGACGCATTCGTTTACCGCCAAGCCCTAAAATATAGGTAATAGGTTCATAAAGATTCTTGGGTTCTTTGTCTATGCTTTGGTTTTCTAAATAATTAATGAAAAATTCCTGGTACTGACTAATATCGTGCATAAAATGAAATTCTGATTTACGAGGCTCAAAGATACAATTCAAATATGAAATATGATGTGCTAAAATTTAAATGCTAACTAAGATTAAAAATCAGGTAAAATTGACCTCATTTTTAATTTATTAAATTATTTTAAAAAAAACTTGGAAACTTATTTGGTGTTTAGAGTTTCCTGTTTATATTTGCACTCTTAATTGGAAACTCAGAACACTGTAAAAGTTTCCGTATGAAGTTTAGATAGATTATAAACTAAACAAAACCAAAAAGTTATGAAAACAACATGGACCTTAGATTCTAGCCAATCAGATGTTTTGATTAAAATGAGACATTCGATTATTGCCTATTTAGGAGGAACTACAAATAAATTTGACGGTTACGTTAATATTGAAGACAATGAAATCGAAGATGCGTCGGTCGAATTCTCATTAGATATTAATAATAAAAATGATAGTTTTCAACACGTCGATTCTCATATGCAATTGAATGATTTGTTCAATGTAAACGAGCATCCTATTATCAGTTTTAAATCAACATCCTTTCAGAAAATCAATGATAATATCAATTTTTTCAAAGGTGATTTAACCATAAAAGATGTTACCAGAGTTGTAGAGCTTGATGCAGAATTTATTGGTATCAATTCTTATAACGGACAGAAAAAAGTTGCTTTTGAAATTAAGGGAGATATTAAACGTCAGGACTTTGGTTTAGATTATAATGCATTTAATTTCAACGGGGGATTAGCATTAGGCAAAGATATCAAACTAATTGCAAATCTTGAATTTAGCATATAAATCTTACATATTGAATAAATTAATGTAAAATTATTACAAATATAACGGAAACTATTTTTTAAGTTTTAGTTTCCTAATTATATTTGTAATGCAATTTGAATTAAAATGAAAGAGAAAATCATATCAAAAGCGAGTGAATTATTTTTAAGACTCGGTTTTAAAAGTGTTACGATGGATGATATTGCAGGTGAAATGTGTATCTCTAAAAAAACGATTTACAAATATTTCTGTAATAAAGAAGTTTTGATTGAAGAAAGTACTTCAATGGTTCATAAACAGGTTCATGAAGTTATTGATACCATTGTTGCGAAAGATTATAATGCCATTCATGAGAACTTTGAAATTCGCGAAATGTTTCGCGATATGTTTAAAAACGCGACGGATACTTCGCCTCTTTATCAGTTGAAAAAGCATTATCCTGAAATCTATCAAAATGTAATGACACATGAAATAGATCAGTGCAATCACTATTTTAAAGATAATATTTTAAAAGGAATCCGTGAGAACTTATACAGACCAGATTTGAATATTGATATCTATGTGAAATTTTATTACACCTTAATTTTTCATATTAATGAAACTACAATTTCTGAAAGAGAAGCACAAAAAATAGAATTAGAAGCTTTGGAATATCATACCAGAGCAATGGCAACCGAAAAGGGAATAATCGAATTAGAAAAACAACTTAAAAAATTTAGTACTTAATTAATCAATCTATATGAAACGAGTAATTCTTATATTTTTGTGTTCAATTGGCTTGACTGCCAACGCACAAGTCAAAACCCTAACCTTAAAAGAGGCTCTTACGTACGCGTTGCAAAACAAAGCGGATGCAAAAAAATCGAAACTACAGGTTGAAAATAGTGAGTATCAAATTCAGGAAATTCGCTCAAGAGCTTTACCACAAATCTCAGGTAATGCAAGTTTAACTTATAATCCAATTTTGCAAACCAGTGTAATCGATGGAGGATCTTTTGGTCAGCCGGGAACTTCTATTCAGGCTACTTTTGGTCAAAAATGGACTTCTGGAGCCGGAATCTCTTTGACTCAGGCATTGTTTGATCAATCTGTTTTTACAGGTTTAAGAGCGGCTAAATCTACTCGTGAATTTTATCAAATAAACGATCAGTTGACAGAGGAACAAGTTATTGAAAGAGTTGCAAATAACTACTACGGAGTATATGTACAACGTGAAAGATTAATTTTACTAGATAGCAATTACGTTAATACTACTAAAGTTCGCGATATCGTACAAGGACAATTTGACAATGGTTTAGCTAAAAAAATTGACTTAGACCGTATTATCGTAAAAATGTCAAACATTGATACAGAACGTCAACAAATTAAAAATCAAATTACTTTACAGGAAAATGCTTTGAAGTTTTATATGGGGATGCCTATTGAAGCTCAAATCGAGATTCCGAAAGAAGAATTTGAAGTGGTTCCTGCTGCCTTAACTGAAGTTCCTAATGTTGAAAACAGAACAGAATATTTGCTTTTGAAAAAACAAGAAGAGCTTTTGGTATTTAATAAGAAAGCTACTGAAGCGTTGTACTACCCAACATTAAACCTGGTTGCAGGTTATAATTATATAGGTCAGGGTCCGGAAATGCCACTTTTTGGTAAACCAAAAGATGGTGTTTATTGGTCTGATTACTCTGCAATTGGATTGAATTTACATGTGCCAATCTTTACAGGTTTCGGAACTCGTGCTAAAGTAAGACAAGCAGATGTTGAAATCAGATCGCTTCAGGAAGATATTAAAGACACCAAACTTTCACTTGATTTGGATTACAGAAATGCAATGGCTCAAATTGAGAACAACCTTATCACGATTAATAATCAAAGGGAAAACATGCGTTTAGCTAAAGAAATTTTAAGCGATACAAAAAACAATTACCTTCAGGGATTAGCATCATTAACCGATTTATTAGATGCTGAAAACGAATCTCTTGAAGCTCAAAATAATTTTACAAGAGCAGTTTTAAATTACAAAATTGCTGAGATAACACTAATCAAATCAAAAGGCGAACTAAAAACTCTTATTAAATAACTAATTACAATGAAGAAAACTATTATAACAATCGTAATCATAATCGCTGCCTTAGGGGTGATTGGATATATCTTAAATAATAATAAGAAGGAGAATAAAGAGAAAACAGATATTGTTGCTGAGAAAAATGCTGCGGTTTCAGTAAAAATTTCTCCTGTTAAGACAGAAGAAGTTTCACTAGACTTCGTTGCTAACGGAAACTTTCAACCAATCCAACAGTTGACATTTTCTGCTGAGAAATCAGGAAAAGTAATCAGCGTTTTGGCAAAAGAGGGTGATTACGTAAGAGTAGGTCAAACTTTATTGACAATGAGAGGTGATGTAATCAATGTAAATGCACAGCAAGCACAGGCTGTTTATGCAAATGCAAAATCAGATTATGCGAGATATGAAAATGCTTTTAAAACGGGTGGTGTTACAAAACAACAATTAGATCAGGCAAAATTGGCTTTAACAAATGCTCAGTCTAACTTAACTCAGGCTAACATCAACGTTGGAGATACTAGAGTAAAAGCGCCAATCAGCGGATTTATCAATAAAAAATACATTGAGCCAGGATCTATCTTAACAGGAATGCCGGCAACTGCATTGTTTGATATCGTAAATGTTTCTAAATTAAAATTAGTAGTTACAGTAAACGAAAATCAGGTAGCAAGTTTAAAAGTTGGAAATACTATCAATGTAACTGCTAGTGTTTATCCTGATAAAAATTTCTCAGGAAAAATCACTTTTATTGCAGCAAAAGCTGATGAGAGTTTAAACTTTCCTGTTGAAATCGAAATTGCTAACAATACAAATAACGACCTGAAAGCAGGTATGTACGGAACTGCAAATTTTGCTTCAAACCAACAAAAACAACAGTTGATGGTTGTACCTAGAAACGCATTCGTAGGAAGTGTAAGCAGCAACGAAATTTTTGTAGCTGAGAATGGTATCGCAAAATTGAGAAAAGTAACTGCGGGAAGAATTTTAGGAGATCAGGTAGAAATCATCAATGGATTATCTGATGGCGAAAAAGTAATTACTACCGGTCAAATTAACTTACAAGACGGTAATAAAGTAGAAATTATTAAGTAATTATAGGCTGTAAGCCGTAAGCAATAAGCCGTAAGCATTTAAAAGCGTAAAGCCTATTGCTTATAGCCTAAAGCATAAATAAAAAAATATGAAATTAGCCGAAATATCCATAAAACGTCCGTCGTTAGTAATTGTATTGTTTACAATTCTGACACTTGGTGGATTGTTCAGTTACAGCCAGTTAGGCTATGAGCTGATCCCTAAATTTGAGCAAAACGTTATTACAATTTCTACGATTTATCCTGGAGCTTCTCCAAGTGAGGTAGAAAACACCGTAACCAAGAAAATTGAGGATGCGATTGCATCCCTAGAAAATGTCAAGAAAATTGACTCGAAATCATACGAAAGTTTATCTATCGTTTCGATTACACTGACATCAAATGCAAAAGTCGATTTCTCATTAAATGACGCACAACGAAAAATCAATGCGATCATTAGTGATTTACCAGACGATGCTGAAACACCTTCGTTAACCAAATTCTCGCTGAGTGATTTACCAATCATGACGCTTGGTGCCAACGGAAAAATGGACGAGGCGGAGTTTTATGACTTAATTGATAAAAAAATCGCCCCTATTTTGTCTCGTGTACAAGGTGTGGCGCAGGTAAATATTATTGGTGGTGAGGAACGTGAGATTCAGGTAAATCTTGATGCATTAAAAATGCAGGGTTACGGATTATCTATTCCTCAGGTGCAACAAAATATTTTGAGTTCAAACTTAGATTTCCCAACAGGAAATATCCAAACAAGAAATCAAAAGATATTAATTCGTTTAGCGGGTAAATATAAAAGTGTTGAAGAATTAAGAAATTTAGTAGTTTCTTCTCAAAACGGAATTCAAGTTCGTTTAAGTGATATTGCAGACGTTCAGGATACTCAAAAAGTAGCAGAGAAAATATCTCGTGTTGATCAAAAAAGTGCGATTGTTTTACAAATCGTTAAACAATCGGATGCAAACGCGGTTGCGGTAAGTGAGCAATTATTGAAAACAATTGCCATTCTTGAAAAAGATTATGAAAAAAATCATTTAAAATTAGAAGTTGCAAAAGACAGTACAATCTTTACTCTTGAAGCAGCAGATTCTGTTGTTCACGATTTATTGATTGCGGTAATTCTGGTAGCATTTGTAATGTTGTTCTTCCTGCACAGTATTAGAAACTCGTTGATCGTAATGGTTTCTATTCCTGCCTCTTTGATCGCAACGTTTATTGGTATTTATTTGATGGGATATACATTAAACTTAATGAGTTTATTAGGATTATCTCTGGTGGTTGGTATTCTTGTGGATGATGCGATTGTGGTTTTGGAAAATATCTACAGGCACATGGAAATGGGTAAAAGCCGAATTCGTGCATCATACGATGGTACTGCAGAAATTGGTGGAACCGTAACTTCGATTACCTTAGTAATTGTGGTGGTATTCTTGCCTATCGCGATGAGTTCTGGTTTGGTTTCTAATATTATTACTCAATTTTGTGTAACGGTAATTATTTCAACTTTACTATCTTTATTAGCTTCTTTCACCATTATTCCTTGGTTGTCTTCTCGTTTTGGTAAATTAGAGCATATTGAAGGAAAAAATGTTTTCGGAAGAATTATTCTTGGATTTGAAAGCTATTTGACACGTTTCACCAACTGGATTTCAGGCTTGTTAACCTGGTGTTTAGATAACTATGGAAAAACAATTGTTTTGGTATTGATCTTGTTCTTTGGTTCCATTTTTGGTTTAGGAGGTTTTATTGGAGGTGAATTTTTTGCTTCTTCTGATAGTGGAGAGTTCTTGGTTCAAATTGAAATGCCAAAAGATGCTTCACTGGAACAAACCAACTTTATGACTCAAAAAGCAGAAGCCTTTTTGAAAGGAGAAGAATACGTTCACAGTCAAATTACAACGGTAGGACAAACTTCTGAAGGATTTGGAGCGTCACAAGCTACAGCTTATAAAGCAGAGATTGATGTAAAAATGATCGAGCAAAAAGATCGTACAGATGATGCAAACGTATACGCTGCAAAAATCAAACGTAAATTAGAAAAAGTATTAGTTGGAGCAAAAGTAAAAACAGTTCCGGTTGGTATCTTAGGTACTGCTGAAGATGCAACTTTAGGATTAATTGTAACAGGTCCTTCAACAGAAGCGGCTATGGCATTTGCTAAAAAAGCAGAAGCTGAATTACGTACTATTCCTGGAACAACAGAGATCAAATTAACAGTTGAAGATGGTAACCCTGAGATTAACGTTAAAGTAGATCGTGATAAAATGGCTGCTTTAGGATTGACATTACAAACAGTTGGTTTAACCATGCAAACTGCTTTTAGCGGAAACACAGATGGTAAATACAGAGCTGGTGAATACGAATACGATATCAACATCAGATACAATGCATTCGATAGAAAAAGTATTACTGACGTTAGTAATTTGATTTTCATCAATGCAGCTGGTCAACAAATTAAATTATCTCAATTTGCTACAATTACTGAAGGTTCTGGACCTAGCCAGTTAGAGCGTAGAGACAAATCGGCTTCTGTAACTGTAAAAGGACAAAACGTTGGGGTGCCTTCCGGAACAATTGTTACGCAATGGCAAGCCAAATTGGATAAACTTAAAAAGCCAGTTGGAGTAAATTACATTTGGGGTGGTGACCAGGAAAACCAAAGTGAAGGTTTTGGTACTTTAGGAATCGCGTTATTAGCCGCTATTATATTAGTTTATCTTGTAATGGTGAGTTTGTATGATAGTTTTGTTCACCCTTTTGTAGTATTGTTTGCTATTCCACTATCTTTTATTGGGGCTTTATTAGCACTTGCATTAACCAATAACTCATTGAATATCTTTACCATTTTAGGTATTATTATGTTGATTGGTCTGGTGTGTAAGAATGCGATCATGCTTGTCGATTATACGAATCAAAGAAGAGCAGCAGGAGAATCAATCAGAACGGCATTAATTCAGGCAAATCACGCTCGTTTACGTCCAATTTTGATGACCACAATTGCGATGGTATTTGGTATGTTCCCAATTGCATTAGCATCTGGAGCCGGAGCTGAATGGAAAAACGGTTTGGCCTGGGTAATTATTGGAGGATTAATATCTTCTTTATTCTTAACCTTGATCGTAGTTCCTGTAATTTACCAAATAATGGAAGGAATAATCCGCAGATTATCTAAAGGAGAAAAAATCGATTACGAAGCTGAAATGGTTGCCGATTATGAGCACACCGAATTAAGCGAAGACGGTTTTAATCCTAAACATACCCATTAATTGATTTAATTTTAGATTGAAAAAATCCCAAATTCCGAAAGGAGTTTGGGATTTTTTATTGGTATGAAGTTCTCAAATTTGGAATTTGGGATTTTCTTTATTTGGAATTTAATTAGGTTTATTTTTTCACAATTTTAATTGTTTTAGTTTGACCTTCTGAGCTTACTTTTAAGAAATAAAATCCTGATGCAACATTTGATAAATCAATTTCTGAATGTGTGTTGTTGATTTTTTTCTCCAAAATAGATTTTCCTGAAATAGAAATTATTTCGATTTTTTCAATGTTTGAAGTATTATTAATAGTCAAAACATGCTCAATAGGATTTGGATAGCATTTAAAATTAGGTAAAACAAAGTCCGGAGTCGAAAGATTGCCATTTAATTTTGCTGTTACGGCAAGACGTTCTTTGCTTTCAATTCCGTTTATGGTTTGAGAAGCGTAATAGGTCGTTCCGTCTACAAGTACTGTTGTTAAAGGTAAAGGAGTTTCAGCAGCTAATTTTCCTGCTTTATTATCCAAAGGATTATGACTGCTATACCATTTTATGTTGTCGCCTTCAACAATAAGATCAGCTAAAGTTTGTCCCGGTTTAAATTCAAGTGTTAATTCGTCTTTTCCGTCTATCAATGGTGGTGGTGGGTCTACAGTTACATCAATTACATACACACCACAGCCATTTGTATCCCTTACAGTTATTTTATAATTTCCATAATTAGGGACTTTAAAAACAGGATTAGACTGAAAATTAATTCCTTCTAAGGAATATTCATATTGGCCACTTCCTCCAATTGCTGTAATGGTTATTGTTAGATTTTCTACAAGAACATCTGCAATTAAAGGTGTAGGTTCCGTTATATAGGTCTGAAGTAATACTTTGCATCCAGTGGCATCGGTAATTTCGACAGTATAATTTCCCGCCTCTAAATTTGCGAAAACCATTGTCGATTGCTCACTTACTATCGGTGTTCCGGAAAGATCTTTAAGAGAATAAGTAAAAGGTAAATTTCCGCCAGATATATTTATTGTAATAGATCCATCTTTCATTCCAGAACAAGTTACATCTTTTTTTAATACGTCTGCAATGATTGGTTGATAAGCAACAAGGGCAACCATCAGTGAATAGACACAGCCTAAAGCATCTTTTGTATTTATCATGTACATTCCCGGTTCTAAATTGGTAAATACATTACCAGAGCTATAAGAGCCTCCATTAAATGCATATTGATAAGGAGATTTTCCTCCACTTCCCATAATAGTAACAGTTCCTTTGGGGTTTATACAAGAAATTCCTTCTGTAGTTATAAGAGAAATCAAATAAGAGTTTAAAATTAAATTAAAATAATTGGTTGTAATAGTCCCAAGATTATCAATTCGGGCATAAATAGTTTTAGAATTTTCAGTACTGATATAGCTCGAAGGATTTGCAATTGCATTTGTATTGTTGTTTGCTTCTGCAAGACTTAAATGATAACTAATCGAGGTTTCATCAGGATTTAGATTGCCCAATAATTCTGTTTTTCGAATTGTTAAGTCAAAATTAGTATCACCAGCACAATGTTCAATATTGGTAACCTGGGCATAAAAAACAGTAGTAAACAAGAAAAGAAAACAAAGTAGAGTTTTTTTCATAGTATTAGATTTGTTAAAATGGACTTAACAAATATATACAAAAAGCGATTCTACAATTGTATAAGGAATGATTTTCTCACAAAAATAACTTCAAATTAAATTTTCTTTAAACACGAAATCTTGAATTATAAAGTCTTGGAGTTATAAATTTCAACAACTTAAATTTATAATTTTAGGTACAAATAATGATTGTAGTAATCAATAATAGCCTTGCCTTCCAATAAAACATCAGCACCAATAATACCATCAACCGCCTTTGATTTATAAGCTTGCAATGCTTCATTAACATGCGAAAGATCAAAAATGACCAAACTGAAATCTGCATTTTTCCAGCTTCCGATTTGTAAAAGATTGCTGGCCGAAATTTGCGTTCGCATACCGGTTCCACCAGCTCCTGAAGCTTTTGTTTTTGATTTTTTTGCTGTAACACTAAAAAGTTCAATACTTTCAAAACTTATACAAGTATTGGAAGCTCCAGTATCAAGAATAAAATTCCCCAAAATACCATTAATTTTAGCTTTTATCAAAAGATGTTGTGTTCTGGTTACTTTGAATTTTATTTTTTTGTAATTCTTTTTCTTGAGAGTCTCGTGAAGATTTTCCATTTTCGATAGTGATTGAGTATCAAAAATAAACCAATTACACTCAATAAACTAATGATGTAATAGATATAATTTGATGTTTTTTCTTCCTGTGAGATTGAACCGTAATACACAAACGAGCTCCAGTAATAAGGAGATTTCTTCGCATTTGGAATGGTTTTATCATTCAAAAAAGCAATTTTTGCATCGGAATTAGCCCCAAAATAAGGAACATCATTTTTGATATTTTTATAGAAATCAGTCATAAAAACCGAGGTTGTATAATCGTTTACTTTCCATAAAGAAAACAGCAAATTCTGAGCACCCGCAAACTGAAAACCTCGAGCCACACTCATTGCGCCTTCAGCTTTATAGAGTTTACCGATTCCGGTTTCACAGGCACTTAAAACTACTAAATCCGGATTGATGTTGAGGTTATACAATTCAGAATACAATATTTCCTGATCAGAGAATTTAATACTTGCCGGAGTTTCAACATCGCCGGAAGAAGCATGTGTACTTAAATGTAAAATGGAATAATTGGAAGCATTGTTTTTGAAATTTGAAAAACTCGCTCTTGAATTTTCTAAATATTTTCCATTGAAATTATTACGAATTGATTCTAATTCTTTCTTTGAATAAGTCAATTCAAAAGCTGTTTTTTCGAATATGGGAAAAATGCCCAAAACTGTTTTGTCTGAATTGGAAACCGGTTTTGAATTTAAATAAAAACTAGCCGAAGTATTATATGCTATCTTAAAATCGTTTACCAAATAATGCATTTTGGCAAAATTTGTTGTAGAAGATTCCTGTGTAATTAAAGCTTCAAAGGGCAGGAAATTTAAAATTCCATCGGGAATAATAATAAGATTTTTGTAGATGGTATTTGTGGGTAATTTTAATAGATCATAAACTTTTTTTCCACAGTTATTATAACCAGAGATATCATTAGTAATGGCATCTGAAGTATTAAAATAATCTATAAATTGAAGGATTTTTGGGATGGTCAAATTACTGCTAATTCGATTTAAACTAATCTGATTGTTTTGTAGAGTGAAAAAATATTGATCTTCAAACCCTATAAAATAATAAGCCATTACAGCTTTATCTTTTTCTAATTTAGAAAAAAGCACTTTTAAATCGGTTTTTTCAGGAATGAAATGGAAGTTTTTCGCCTGAATTTCTTTCAGCGAAAGCATTAATTCATTTTGTTTTTTTATTGCCGAATTAATAGTTGAAATATTAGCTGAGTTTCCTTTTTGCTGCTCTTTTAAAATATCATTACTTAAGTTTTGAAGTTGATGCAAAAAAATTTTTTCTTCTGAAGAAGCTGTTTTAATATTTGAGCGATAGTCTTTTAAAATAACCGACTTGGTTTTTTCTGATAATTGAAAAGCCTCTTCTAAATATTGAATTTTATTTTCTTTTTTAAACAAACGATTGTAAATAGAAAGGCATTTTTCAGTACGATTTCGATTTCTGATTTGAGTAATGATTTTAGAATTCTCGTACACCAATGAATTAATTAATAAATCTTCAATATAAAAGGAAAGTTCAAAGGCTTTTAAAGCTTCTTTGGGTTGTTTAAAAAATGAAATTTCTGCCTGTAAATCAAGCGCGTCAATTAAAACAGTTTCTGAGTACAATTGGTTTTGATTGGGTAAAATGTTTTGAGGATTGTAATTCGGAAGTAAAATTTCAAAAATTGCCGAAATTTGTTTTATACTTTCGTCATTTTTTCCTTCGTCAAAAAGTAACAGTGCTTTTTCATAATAAAGTTTTGCAATTTTTCTGGGTTGCTGATTCGGAGTTTCAAAAAAGAGTTTTTCTGCCATTTCCAGATAAGAATTGGCAACTTCAAACTTTTGTCTCTGACGATTAAGTGTTGCTAAATTTCGATAAGAATTAGATAAAGTTTCAGTTTGTTCCTTCTCGTTTTTGAGATAATTTACGGTTTTCTTAAAAGCATTTTCGGCTTTGTCATAAATCTCCGGGCGCATCAAATTTCCAGCGGAACTTAACAAATAACTATTCCCCAAATTATTCAATAAAATTCCTTTCTGGACATTTGATAATTTCTCTGTTTTCAAAGTACTCTCCAATAACTCAATCGCTAAAGAAGTTTTCCCGGAACTCTGATACACATTCGATAAATTCAAAATCGCAGCAAATTTCTGTTTTTGTGTGTCGGGATAATTTTTGGCAGTATTGACAATGAAAAAATATTGTTTTATAGTGTTTTCTGCACTGTCATAATCACCTAAAACAGTATATAAATTGCCTAAAGGTTTAAGGCAAAATTCAATAATATCATAATTGGAAAGTTTCTTTTTCTGATAAATTTGCCAGGCTTTTTCATAACTCGAAATCGCTTTTTCCGTTTGCCCGAACTGGTTTTCATAATACGCTTTATTGCAGTTTAAAACCACAATTGCCAATAATTCATCCGAAGTTTTTGGTTTTGGACTTTTCCAGAAATCAGCTTCTGTTTTCGTTAAATTTTGTAGCGCTTTCGCGGAAGGATGAGCGACAAAAACATCAATTGCAGTATATATTTTATCTTCTTGATACTGTCCAAAAACATTCAGATTTATGAAAAAAAAGATTAAACCATATAAGTGATATAAGTTCATATTAATCGTTGCGTATAATTCGAAGATAAAACTAAATAGGTCATATAAGCTTCTATGTTACTTTTTAATATAGAGAAGCATATTTCGATAATAAGTAATCCAGTTTTTAACATGAACTTATATTACTTATATGGTGAAAAAATCAAAACTTCCATATCCCGTAAAACTGGAAATAGTTAAAATTCTGTTCAAAGTTGATTACGTATCTCGCACCCAAACTTGGACCAATTCTCGCGAAACCAGCCGTTAAATCAAATAAAAGCCCTGTTTTAATATCAGTAAAAGAATTTTTTACCGTGTTGGGTGTTGTGGTTGTACTAATTAAAAAAACTTCTTTTTCAGCTTCAAAAGTTTCGGTTTTTATGTTCTGATTTTGTTCTTCAGAGACATTGATATTCGCCTGGATTCCCGCACCAATTCCAATATAATTATTGATGTTGTACCGAATCAAAAGCGGAACTTCCCAATTGACATTTTTGTTTTCTGTTGCTGTAGTGGTACGTACCAATTGTCTTACTCCGTTTGCGTTTGTGTTTATTTCATTTTTAATATCAACTTCACTATCGTACTTGTTCAAAGCATTAACCCATTCTGCCTGCCAATAAAAACGATAGGATTTAAAAGGCGAAATCGTGGCACCCACAAAATAACTCGTTGATTTATCTAAATCAGGATATAAATTGTATCCGGCTTTTGCACCAATCGAAATTCCGGGCAAGAATCGGGTAGTGGCGTAATTGGTAATTATGGGTTCGTTTTTATCAAAAATAATCGCAGTTCGGCTTCGGGTTTTTATTTTGTGAAAGTCTTCGGCAAACTTCATTGAATATTTTACAAAGCCTTTTGTAGAATCTTTTTCATGTACATTTTTCTGTTCACTTCCCGGTAAATAAATGTTTTTGAAAGTGAAGAAAATCTGTTTTTGTTTGATAATTGTATCGAGACAACTTACAGTTGGTTCTTCATCTTTTGGACAAATCGGACATTTTGGATACATGTCTTCGATCTGAAAAGTCTTTTTATCAAACATATCCGGAATGTCAGTTTCTAACCGAATCATTCTTGCCGGACCTTCGCCGTTGTTTTGAAAACGGGTTTTAAAATTCACCCGTTTAAAACGTACCAATCTGTAATTCATAAAACTTCCGTTCGATCCCATTTTGTTCGGGTCGTGAGAAGTGACAATCTCCATTTCCAGATTTTTAATTTTGTGGTTTTTATAACTTCGATTTGGAACAAAAATGCCACGCATCGTAACTGTTGCGCTGGTATCTTTTATCATTTCCGGAGTGGTTTTAAACGTATAAAAAACATTGCGTGTTTCGCCCGGATTGGTATCATCAAATTCTAAAACCGAAACGTTATGATAGGTTTTATTGGCTTCTAATAACGAAGCATCCAAATCTTCTTCAGTAGTTGTATTTCGGTATTTTTTGAGTTTGATTCGATTTTCGGCGGAAGCCAGATAATTTTTAGAATCGTCCAAATCATCAACCGAAGCAACAGTGTTTTCTTTTACTTCGCGTTCGTTGGCATAGGTTCTAAAATCCACTAATTCAAAATTATTGTTTTTGAATTGCTTTTCATTATAAAACAAATACAGTTTTCCACTCGCTACATAATTCTCCAGATTTTGATAACCTACTACAACTACCATTTCCTGTTCCGGAATAGGGTCGCAGTTTTTGATGATTGCAAACCCATTTTGATCTTCTATTGACGCAATGTCTTTATAAGTCGTATCCGTAATATCGTTTATAGCTACTTTTTTAGGTCGCGTTGCAGGTGGTTTTCCGTTGTCGTAATTGTTGGTTACAGCCAATCGGGTTGTGTATGTTCCTTTATTTTTATAAACGTGTTTCGGTTGGGCTTCTTTGCTGTAATGGCCATCGCCGAGTTCCCATAAATAAGAATAACTTGGTTTTGGTGCACCCGCAATCGGAATCAAAGGTGGCGTTTCAGGTTTATAGGTAACGGCATTTCCGTTTTGAATAAAACCAATAGTGGCTCTTCGGGTTATGGTGTCTTTTACTTTGGTTTGTCCTATTGAGAGAATAGAAAATAGAATAAAGAAAATAGACAAGAGTGGTTTCATAGCTAGTAGTTTTTTAGCTTTAAAATCATCAGAATTAATTTTAAAACTGGATTAAATGTAAAAAAAAGTGATGAGCAAATCACCACTTTTTCTTAAAAGTATTTTGTAAGTTACTGA
This sequence comes from Flavobacterium sp. KH_001, assembly GCF_057840745.1. Classification (NCBI taxonomy): domain Bacteria; kingdom Pseudomonadati; phylum Bacteroidota; class Flavobacteriia; order Flavobacteriales; family Flavobacteriaceae; genus Flavobacterium; species Flavobacterium sp. KH_001. Next base: position 1,438,779 of record NZ_CM174520.1, read on the forward strand.
ATAGCATTGATTGCGGCTACCAGTTGTGCCTCTGTTCCAACAACAGTTTCTGCAAGTGTAAAAGTATAAACATCGTTTGCAGCAACGGTTACGGCTTTTATTGCGTAACGCCAGTTGCCATTGTCTTCGGTCACAAAAATCACGTGACAAGCCAGTCCAATCGGAATTTGACCATAGTGCTCGCTGAATAATCCGGCTGTGGTGTAAGTATCTAATTTAGCCAATGCATTAGTTCCTTCTCCGTCATAAGATAGATAAACTGCACTATTATTGTTGTCATAACCTTCGGGAGCATCAACAAGAATCGTTGTTTTTGGTCTTGGATCGCTGTAGAAACGATCCACATTTGTCCATCCAAAGTTTCCAAAAGTTACATAATAGTTGGCGCCTTCGCCCTGAACACCGCCCTTTCCGCCATTGGCTTCTTTGTCTTCTCTCCAGGCTAGTTCCCCTTTTTCGTCGATTACCCCAGCCCATAAAGTCATGGCATTGTCCAAACCATCAGTTAAAGCAGTTGGAATTATCATACTCATTGAACAGGAATTTTGAAGTTCAACACCGCCCTGAGTCGCTTTGATGAAGATTTCTCCTCCGGAAATCAGTAGGTTTTTCTTTCCGTCAGGCATAATTCCCATTGTTGGTTTGTTGGTAACTAACATATTTCCTTTGTCAAAAAGTTCGATATATTCGATATTTACAGTTCCTGTTGCCGGATTTCCGTTTTTGGTTAAACAGTTTCCGTTGATGTTTACTTTAACTCCTTTTGCAGAGGTAAAGGTTACTACTCCGTCTCCGGCTGTAATAGTAAAGTTTTGCGTGTTTCTTTTAAGTCCTTTTTCGCTAATGCTTTTAAAAGCGGCTGATGTTGGTGGGGAAATAATAATATCATCGCCATCAGTGTTGGTATCACAACTTACTAAAGTGATAATTAATAAAAATAAAAGACTAATAGTTTTAAATTTTGTGTTCATGATTTCTGGTTTTTATAAATCTGTCTTGATGATTCAAGCGGTTTCAGATTCAGGTTGTTAATTTTTAATTTTATATTCTTATATCAACTCACTAATAAAATTGTTACCCCCGTTTTTTATTTTTTTTTTATTTATGCGGAGAGGCATTTGTCTTCAAAAAGATTTCCGTCTTCGTCGACAGCAACCAGTATGTTTTTCTTTCGCGAAAGCGTAACAATTAAATACAGCCAGACGAGAGACCATAGTCCGAATGTGATGCAAGTCAAAAAGAGATGAAAAGAATGTTTGATGGCTTTTTTTTCTTTAGATAAAACGACATAAGGTAGTTTTTCGTTGTGTTCGATAATGACAAAACCATTTCGTTTTTTGGCTGAAATCATTTCGTAAAATTGATCATGATTTTGTTTGTTTGTGAATTGATACGTTTCCATTTCTCTTAATTATTTTGGTTTAAAAGATTATTGTACTCCTATATCAACTTGATTTTGTAATTGTTACCCCATGAAATGAAAGTTATTTCAGATTCTTTTTCTAAATTAGCTATCAAAAAGTTTTTTTATGGGCGCAAATAAAATTCATCCTGACCAAATGTATATTGAAGGACTTGCTGCAAATGACTCGGCAATTATTCAGTCTATTTATAAAAAGTTCGTTCCCAAAGTCGTTTTTTTCGTCATGAATAATTCCGGCGATAAAGACCAGGCGCAGGACATTGTTCAGGAAGTGATGCTATTGCTTTTTAATCAGGCGAAAACCAATACCCTAAAATTAACCTGCCCATTTGATGCCTACTTCTTTCTATTGTGCAAAAGAAAATGGCTGAATGAGTTTAAAAAAACATCTAATAAAGGGGTAACAATTCATGAAGATATAGTATCTATGAATGAATCTGCAATCGAATTAATTGGACAAACAGAAGAATTTGACGAAAGGCAACAGCTTTTTGATACGATGTTTCAGAAACTGGGAGACAAATGTCAGGAACTCTTAAAACTAAGTTTTTCAATTAAATCGATGGAAGAAGTTGCTGAAAAACTCAACGTAACTTATGGTTATGTCCGTAAAAAGAAATCGTTGTGCGTAGGTCAGTTAACGCAGTGGATTCAGGAAGCTAAAAATTTTAATTCTCTAAAAAACAATTAGTCATGAACGAAGAACGCTATATATTATTTGATCAATATCTTCAAAGCGAAATGACTGCTGCCGAAAAAACTGATTTTGAAAAACAATTAGCCGAAGATCCGGAATTTGCTTCAGAATTTGAGACTTTTAAAGCAGTAGAGCTTCAATTGCAAAATAAATTTGGATTTGAAGCCGAAAGAGAAGCGTTTAAGGAAAATCTGAACCAAATTGCAGAAAAGCATTTCAATAAGGAAAAACCAAAAGTAGTATTGATGCGTCCGTGGTATTTAGCGGCGGCGGCCTCAGTTATTATTTTATTCGGATTGTTCTTTTTTGACTACAATCAAAATCCGTCTTTTAATGATTACAATCATCCCGGGCAAGCTCATTTTACAGAAAGAAGCACTACGGATATGCATCTTTTACAAGCAGAAAAAGCTTTTAATAGCAGAAAGTTTAAAGATGCGATTCTGTTTTTTGAAATGGCTTTAAAAGACAACAAAACACCAGAAGTTCAATATTATTACGGGGTTTCATTATTACAAATAAGCGAGTACCAAAAAGCAGAAGTAGTTTTTAATGAATTAAAAGCATCAAGTCCAATTTATAAAGACAAATCACTTTGGAATTTAGCTATAATGAAATTGAAGCAAAAAGATTATAAAGGCTGCAAGCAAATCCTGCAAACCATTTCTCAGGATTATGAGGATTATGATGAAGTTCAGGAGCTTTTGGATGCTTTAGATTAAAGTAGTTTCACAGAGATACACGAAGAATTTTCGCAGAGATTCGCAGAGTTTTAGACAGCTTTGCGATTTTTTTTTTGCCACAGATTGCCACAGATTAAAAAGATGAAGCTTTGTGATCTCTGCGAAATGTAGCATATCAAATTAAATCTTTGCGAATCTCTGTGAGAACTCTTTGTGCACTTTGTGGTAAAATCCTTTTTAGCCTTTACGTAAAACCGTAATTGAATTCAAATTTTAATAGTTACTTTCGAATTTATTTTATGCCAAAACACCCAAAACTATTTAAAATCTAACCTTTATTTAATGAAAAAAATTACCCTCTTTTTTCTTTTACTTATTACACAAATTACCTTTGGTCAAGCCAAAATTACAGAAACTGAAAAACTTGCTGCAACCTGCAAAGTTTGGGGTTTCTTAAAATATTATCACCCAAAAGTAGCCACTGGCGACTTTAATTGGGATCAACAACTTATGGATATTTTGCCTAAAATAGATAAAGCACAAACAAAAGCAGAATTTTCATTAGTTCTCGAAAACTGGATTGATGATCTTGGTCCTATAAAAGAAATAGCGCCAATTGTCACACCAAAAGATGTCGAATATTTTGATAAAAACTTCGATTTATCCTGGATAAACAGTAAAAAGTTATTTTCTAAAAAACTTTCAAAGAAACTGAAATTTATAGAAGAAAATAGATTTCTGGGAGAGCACTTTTACCTTTATGGTGTAGATGGGGTTGGGAATGTTGGTTTGAAAAATGAAAATACGAAGCATCCTGATTTTGCAGATAAAAACTCAAAACTTCGAATGGTATTTATGTATTGGAATTTAGTAGAATATTTTTTTCCTAGTAAATATCTAATGGATCAGAAATGGGATGTTACTTTAGAAAAAATAATACCGCTTGCAATTAAAGCAGATAATCAAGACGATTTTTATCTGGTAATGCAAAAAATGGTGTCTGGAATTAATGATAGTCATACAGAATTTTATACCTATTCATCTCCCAAAGTAAGAAATTATTTCCCTGGTAGCGGAAAGATAATTGATGAGAAACTGGTTGTTACAGAAATTTTGGCCGATAGTCTGGCTCAGGCTGATGATATAAAAGTAGGTACTGTAATTACTAAAATAAATGATAAAACCATAAAGGATCTTATCGCAGAAAACAGAGATTTGATTTGTGCTTCAAACGAACCTAAATATTTAGATAAACTGGCGAAGAAAATACTAAGGAGCAATACTTCAGACACAGTAAAAGTGGAATTTTTTAAAAATGAAAAGTATGTTACAAAGACAATGACCTGGTATGAGTATCATGATTCACACAGAAATGAATTTAAAAAAGGAGCACGAAAAAAGAAGGAAAAATTCAAGCTTTTAAATAATGATACCGGCTATGTTAATATGGGAGTTATAGGTGTCAAAAATATTCCCGACATGATTGAGGCACTAAAAAACACGAAGGCAATCATTTTTGATATGAGAAATTACCCAAAAGGTACTTTTGAAGCAATAGGAAATTTTTTAAACCCTCAGGAAAAGAAATTTGCTATTTATACTCATCCGGATTTGACTTATCCTGGAAGATGTAAATGGAGTGGCGGAACCTCAATGGGTTTTGATAACAAGGATTATTACAAAGGAAAAGTGGTCCTTTTATTAAATGAAGACGCTCAAAGTCAGGCAGAATGGACTGCAATGTGTTTTCAGACTTGTGGTCACGCTACAATTGTTGGAAGCCAAACGGCCGGTGCAGACGGAAATGTTTCGATATTTGACTTCCAGGGATTTAATACTAATTTCTCAGGAATTGGCGTTTACTATCCAGATAAGCGAGACACTCAAAGAATAGGAATCGTTCCGGATATTGAAGTAAAACCAACCATAAAGGGGATTCAGGAAGGAAAAGACGAGGTTTTAGATCGCGCTTTACTTTTTGTTGAGACGGGGAAATAACACATAGTTTGTTAGATTGAGGAACGAAGGGTCACACAAGAATCTAGACAAAGATTGGGGGTCTCTGTACAAAGTTACTTGCGGAGACTCCTCGTTCCTCCTTTAGATTTGCTTTTTGAAATTTAATTAAATTTATGATTGAGAAAGGAAGCAAAAGTAAACTATTCGTTCCTCTGAGTTTGTGACTCATATCTTGATTAAGACTTTCGCTTCCCTTTCATCAAAGACTCAGATAGAAATTTGGGCTAGAGACCCGTTATCAAGGAGTTGAGCTTATGATGAATTTCTCAAATCATTTGTTGAATCGTAAAAGCAAAGTTATGAAAAACATTATTATTGGCATTGATATCAGCAGTAAGACTTTAGATATCTGTATTAAAAATGAGACAGTAAGCTACTTTTCCATTGAAAATAAAGTACCTGTTATTAAACGTTTCTTGAAAAGCTACTCGGGAGAAAAGGTAATTATAGCTATGGAAAACACAGGCAGATATAATTGGAATCTGTTTGAAGTGCTTGAAAAATTTGATTTTAAAGTTTATGTAATATCAGCTTTACATATCAAAAAAAGTATAGGACTTGTTAGAGGTAAAAATGATAAAATTGATGCTCTTCGCATTTGTAATTTCATCGAAAAAAATCATCAGGAAAGCAGAGAATGGAAGCCAGGTTCTTGTTCGATTAAAAAGATAAAAATACTATTAACCGAAAGAGCTTCAAGAATAAAGATTAAAAAGCAGCTAATAGTGCAGCAGCATGATTACAAACTCATGAAAAGTATTGGCTTAGATAAACAGCTAAAAGACTTAAATATTAAGCTTATTAAAGATATTGACGTCCAAATTAAGATAATAGAAAATGATATTGAAAATATAATCCAAAACCAAGAGAGTCTTAATCAACAACAGAAATTGATTAAATCTGTTCCTGGAGTAGGTCAGGTTTTATCATGGACATTGTTGTCAAAAACAGAAGGATTCACAACTATAACTGATCCTAGGAAAATGGCATGTTACAGTGGAGTAGTTCCTTTTGATTTTCAATCTGGAACATCATTAAAAAGAAGGCCTGGAGTATCAATGCTTGCTGATAAAAATCTAAAAACTATTCTGCATCTGGCAGCGATGAGTGCGGTCCGATCAGATAATGATTTAAGAACATACTACATTAGAAAAGTTGATGAAGGAAAGAATAAAATGAGCGTTTTAAACGCTGTGAGAAATAAAATAATCCATCGAGTTTTTGCGGTAATAAAAAACCAAATCCCTTATCAAAAAGATTTGGTTTTATCATAGAAATCGACATAACAAGAGTGCGCTTAGATTATTATCAAATAAAAAACCCGTGTTCACCCGCGCTTTCATGAACTGAATCCATGTTATCCGTGTGACATTTCCTCAAGATTGGGAAAGTTTTTAATATTGTCGTAATTTTGGCTTTTTAAAAATTAGACCATTGAATTCAACACCCATAATTACCGATACCCATACTCATTTATATTCTGAAGAATTTGATCAGGACCGTAACGAAATGATGCAGAGGGCCATAAATGCCGGAGTAACGCGCTTTTTTATTCCAGCTATTGATGCTGCTGCCACGCAATCGATGTACGATCTAGAGCAAAATTATCCGGATTATGTTTTTTTGATGATGGGTTTGCACCCTACTTACGTGAAAGATAATTATGAAGAAGAATTAAAACACGTTGAAACCGAATTAGCAAGAAGAAAATTTTATGCTGTCGGCGAAATCGGAATCGATTTGTATTGGGATAAAACACACCTAAAAGAACAACAAATTGCTTTTAGAAGACAAATTCAATTGGCAAAACAATATAAATTACCCATCGTAATTCATTGTCGTGAAGCTTTTGATGAAATTTTTGAAGTTTTAGAAGAAGAAAAATCGGATGATTTGTTTGGAATTTTTCATTGTTTTACCGGAACTCACGAACAAGCTTTACAAGCAATATCCTATAATATGAAGTTAGGAATTGGCGGAGTGGTAACTTTTAAAAACGGAAAAATCGATCAGTTTTTAAATCAAATCGATTTAAAACATATTGTTTTAGAGACCGATTCTCCTTATTTGGCACCTATTCCGTACCGTGGAAAACGAAATGAAAGCAGTTATTTAGTCAATGTTTTGACAAAATTATCTTATATTTATAGTATTTCTGAAGAAGAAATTGCAGCAATTACAACACAAAACTCAAAAGACGTTTTTGGTATTTAATAGTCAACTAACAATACTTTAATTTTTTTTTTGTTCTTTTGCCCACCTAAATAAATATTTATAATGCAGAGATTTGATGCCATTCGACCGTTTTATGATTCAGAAATAAATGAAGCACTTCGTGATGTTGTGAATCATCCGATGATGAAAACCATGATGAACTTTACTTTTCCGGAAGTAGAAGATGAGGTTTGGAAAGAGCAGCTTAAAAAAACGCACTCAATTCGTGATTTTCAATGCAACTTTATTTATAATACAATACAAAAAGTTTTGGAGAAAAGTTCTGAAGGCCTTACAACTTCAGGATTCGAGAAACTTGAAAAAAATACTTCTTATTTATTTATTTCCAATCACAGAGATATTTTATTAGATACTACTTTGCTGAATGTTTGTTTATTCGAACATGGTTTAGTGATGACAGCATCTGCAATTGGAGACAATTTAGTTAAGAAAGCTTTCCTGAGTACTTTGGCAAAACTAAATAGAAACTTTTTGGTTTTAAGAGGTTTAACGCCAAGAGAAATGTTGCAGAGCTCTAAATTATTGTCTGAATATATGGGACAATTATTGCTTCGCGAAAATCGTTCGGTTTGGATTGCACAGCGTGAAGGACGTACCAAAGATGGAAATGACGAAACCAATCCAGGAGTTTTAAAAATGATCGGAATGGGTTCTGATGAAGCTAATTTGATGGATTATTTTAAGAAATTAAAAATTGTTCCGGTTTCAATTTCATACGAATACGATCCGACAGATGTTCTGAAAATGCCACAATTAATGGCAGAAGCAAAGAACGAGGTTTATATTAAAGAGAAAAACGAGGATTTCATGACCATTTTAAGTGGTATTATGGGAACCAAAAAAAGAATACATATTTCAGTTGGAGATGTTTTAGATACTGAAATTGATCAGATTGTTGCAGAGAATGACAATGCAAACAAACAAGTACAGGCTTTGGCACAAGTTATTGATGATTCTATTTTAAAGAGTTACCGATTATGGCCAACAAACTTTATTGCTTACGATATTTTAAACCAGACTGATAAATTTTCTCATTTGTACAGAGAAAGCGAAAAATCACTTTTTTTGCGTCGTTTAGAAATGCGTATCGGAAGCGATAATCCTGTTACCAGACAAGGATTTCTTTGTATGTATGCGAATCCTGTAGTGAATAAATTAAAATATCAGGATGTCATCTAAAGCTAAAATACTTTTAGTTTATACCGGAGGAACCATCGGTATGAGCAAGGATTTTGAAACGGGCGCACTCAAAGCATTCAACTTTGGAAAATTATTGCAAAAGATTCCGGAGATCAAACAATTAGATTGCGAAATTGAAACCGTTTCTTTTGAACACCCAATAGATTCATCGAACATGAATCCTGAAATGTGGACCAAAATTGCCACGATAATTGAGGATAATTATATTGCTTACGACGGATTTGTAGTACTTCACGGTTCAGATACCATGTCATATTCGGCTTCAGCATTGAGTTTTATGCTGGAGAATTTAACAAAACCAGTTGTCTTTACAGGTTCTCAATTACCAATTGGAGATTTGAGAACGGATGCTAAAGAAAACCTGATTACGGCAATTCAGATTGCTTCACTTCAGGAAAACGGAAAACCGGTTATTACGGAAGTTTGTCTGTATTTCGAATATAAATTATACCGAGGCAACCGAAGTTCAAAAGTAAATGCAGAACATTTTAAAGCTTTTACAGCACCAAATTATCCTGAATTGGTAGAATCTGGTGTGCATCTTAAATTAAACAGACATTTATTTTTGCCTGTAAAAGAAGACGCTAAATTGATTGTCCACAAGAATCTAGACAATCATGTAGCCATTATAAAAATGTTTCCCGGAATGAGCGAAGTTGTTTTGTCTTCCATTCTTGCTATCAAAGATTTAAAAGGAATTGTCCTTGAAACCTATGGCTCAGGAAATGCCCCCACTGAAGATTGGTTTTTGAATTTAATTCAGAAAGCCATTCAATCGGGCTTGCACATTGTAAACGTAACACAATGTTCAGGCGGAAGCGTCAATATGGGACAATACGAAACCAGTACGGCCTTAAAATCGTTAGGGGTTATTTCAGGAAAAGATATTACTACAGAAGCCGCAATTACAAAATTGATGTATTTGCTGGGACACAATATTCAACAGGAAAATTTTAAAACGATTTTTGAAACGGCTTTGCACGGTGAGATTTCGTTGTGATTTTTTCCACCATATAAGTGATATAAGGTTATTTAATTAAGCAAAAACGATCTAGTTTGTCATTCCGAAGAATGAGGACCCGAGCGATAGCGAACTGGCGAAGCAAATCCCCGCGAGTAGCTCCGTTCCTAATTGCCAATCTTTGTAGAGTTTCTTGCGGGGATTTGCTACGCCAGTTCGCTATCGCTCGAGTCTCCTCCGTCGAAATGACATACTTTATGTTTACGTTATGAATATTTATTGGAATTTCCCTTCCTAAGATTGGAATTTGGATTTTTTTTATTGGAATTTTTAAGGTTTAATCTTTATAACGAACTGGACAAGTCTCCAATTCTTCCTGAGAACTATGTCTCTTATAATAAACATACACAATCACTGAAATAATACAGATGATTCCCTGAATCGCTACCGTTTCTCGTGTTCCAATAATGTGTGAAACGTATCCAATTATTAAACTTCCCACAGGAATCATTCCCTGATAGGCCATTAAATAATAACTGATACTTCTCGAACGCATTTTTACGGTACTTTGAGTTTGTACATAAATGTTTATCGATGAAGTTTGTGCCATCATTCCAACACCGCTCAAAGCCATACAAATAAGCGCCACAGTCAAACTATTTGAATAGGCTAGTATAATGACACTAAAACCTAATAATAGACTCGCAGCGATCATTATTTTGTTCATATTGTCGGCTTTTTTAAGATTGGCCAAATAGATTGCAGATAAGATGGATCCAATTCCGGCAGCACTTTCAAACCAGCTGAAAGTTTGGGCATTCCCACTAAAAATATCTTTGGCAAAAACCGGCATCAAAGTATTGAAAGAAATTACAAATAAACTACTAACCATTAGCATCAGCAGCATTTTTGCCATATCCGTTTCTTTTTTGACGTAATCTAGACCTTCAATAAAATCATCCCACATTTTCAATTTGTCAGTTGCTTTAATGTGTGGTGTGATTTTCATCATCAACAAAGAAATCAAAACCGGAATATAGCTTAAGAAGTTTCCAATAAAACAAATGTCTTCTCCGTATTGGTGTAAAATAATTCCGGCTAAGGCTGGGCCTGCGATTCTGGCGAAATTATTTAAGGTTGAGTTTAAAGCGACGGCATTTGGTAAATCTTCTTTATCATTCACAATATCGATCATCATGGTTTGTCTACAGGTCATATCAAACGAATTGATAATTCCCTGAAAAAGACTTAAAGCCAGAATAAAGTTGATGTTGTATATCTTTAGATAAATCAATAAAGGCAAAGCTCCCGCCTGAAACATTGCCAAAGATTGCAACAAAATCATGCTTTTGTGTCTGTCGTAACGACCAATAATACTTCCGGCAATTGGTGCCAGAAATAAAGACGGAATCATACTTAAAAAAGTAGCTAATCCTAATAAAAAAACAGAACCTGTAACGCTGTAAACCATCCAACTTACAGCTGTTTTTTGAAGCCAGGTTCCGATAACAGAAACCGATTGTCCGTAGAAGAACAACTTGAAGTTTTTTGATTTTAGCGCTTTAAACATAACTCTTATTATTTTTTTACAAAGTTCGGGATTATGATTTCATTAGAAAAATTAATAATTTTACTGATAACAAGTAGTAAAACTTATCAATATGGAGATCTATCAATTGGAATATTTTATTAAAACAGCTGCCGTTTTGCATTTTACTAAAGCAGCGGAGTTATGTTTTGTAACCCAATCCGGACTTTCGCAGCAAATTAAAAAGTTAGAAGAAGAACTCGGAATGCCTTTGTTTGTAAGGATTGGAAAGAAAGTACAGCTTACTGAGGCCGGATCTGTTTTTTTAATTCATGCGAAACAAATTATAGAAAATGTACAGAGCGGCAAACAGGCAATAGATGATTTAAACCAGATGATTGGTGGAGAATTGCGAATTGGAGTAACCTATATTTTTGGGCTTTTGGTTTTGCCAATTGTCGATTTATTTGCCAAAACCTATCCACATTTAAAAATTGTTGTTGAATATGGCACAACTGAACCTTTGGAACAAAAACTGCTGAATAACGAATTGGACTTGGTTTTAGTCATTTCTTCGAATGAAATTGAATTACCCTTTCAAAAAGTGCCATTGTTTACTTCGAAGTTGGTTTTGGCGGTTTCAAAAACGCATCCTTTAGCGGTTTTAGACAAAATTTCCTTTAAGAAAATAGAAGATCTTCCGCTTATTTTACCTGTAAAAGGGTTTAATTCGAGGGAATTTCTTGATGAATTGTTTTTGAAAAACAATATGAAGCCTACCGTTTCGATTGAATTAAATGCGGTTCATGCTTTATTGCGATTAGTGGGTGATAGTGATTATTGGGCAACGATTGTAACCGAGAAAGCCCTAAAAGGCTGGGATAATATAAAAGCGATTAACATTACGGGAGTCGCAACACAAAGAGATTCGTTTATGTTAACGATAGAAGGGGCGTATCAAAAAAAGGCAGTAAAATTATTTATGGAAGAGTTTAGAAAAAGTATGTAAACTAATTTTTGATTTTGTTTTTGTAACTCAGTTTTTTTTGTGTTCTTTGCAGACCAATAAAGAGAGGTGTCCGAGTGGTTGAAGGAGCTAGCCTGGAAAGCTAGTATATGGGTAACTGTATCGAGGGTTCGAATCCCTTCCTCTCTGCAAAAAAATCCCTTATGATGATTCATAAGGGATTTTTGTTTTTTAGTAATTACTATAGTTTAATTTCAAACAAGCTAAAAGAACCTTCTTTATAATGTTCCGGTAACTCTTTTGTCCATTCGATAGTGCTAATTCCTTTGTAATCGAAACCGCAACTGGTGTAATATTTATTTATTCTTTCGTTTCCACTGTGAGTGTCAAGCCTAATGTATTGTTTATCATTTTCTTTGGCATAAATTTTAGCCCATTCTACAATTTTTGTGACATAAGACTGCCCTCTGAATTTTGGATTCGTCGCGATACGATGTAAATATATTGCAGGGTCTTTAGCTGCTTCTTTCCAGATAATCAAATCATTAAAAGTAATTACAAAGGTGCAGGCCACTTCATTTTCTTCCTTGATGATAAAATGACGATTTTCCGCTATTTCTTTTTCGATTAGTGCTCTTTCAAAACCTCTCCAGCTTTTATTATTGACGGTTTTTTGATAGGACGTAGCTTGGTTATAGATTTCGAAAACAGCATCGATATCTAGTTTTGTAGTTTTAAAAAATTCCATTATTGAGTTGTATTCTGTAGATTAATGAATTCTTCAAAGGTAAATTTTCAGCTGTTTAAAGTTTGGTAAATTGTATTAGTTTTAACTTTTTTTATCAGAGTTTAACCAAACCACATTTTGTTCTGATTCGTGATTTTGACCAATAATATCCCGATATAATTCTGGTCTTCTGGCTTTTATATACCGACTTCCGCCCGCTTGAAAGCATTTTTCAGGAGTAATTATGGCGGTCGCGAAAGAGTCATCAAAAGTTCGGCATTCAGCTAAAATATCTCCAAAAGGATCAAGAATCATAGAACAGCCATTTTTTAGTTGATCATCATCCATACCAATCGGATTAGAAAATATGGCATAAACAGCATTGTCGTATGCCCTCGCAGGCAACCATTTCATTAACCAGTCGCGACCTTTCATTCCGTCAAATTCTAGTCGTAAAGAAGTAGGATCTGCTTCACGGTTTTCCCAGAGTTGAGGTGCGACAAAACCAGCGCCCGGTCTGCTAGAAGGTGTACACATGGTTACGTGAGGCATGAAAATAATATCGGCGCCTAAAAGTTTTGTCGCCCGCACATTTTCGATAATATTGTTGTCATAGCATATTAAAATTCCACATTTCCAGCCCTCAATTTCAAAAACACAATATTCATCTCCAGCTGTGAGATATGGATTTATAAAGGGATGAAGTTTTCTGTATTTTGCAACTAAACCATTTTTGTTTACACAAACATAAGCTTTGAAAAGATTATCGCTTTTATCCTTTTCAAAAAGTCCGGCCAAAATTACGATATCATTTTTTTTGGCAATTTCGATCAGTTTTAAAACACTTTCTCCACTCGGAATGATTTCTGCCAGGTTCAACATTTGTTCCCTGGATAAATGTCTTGCAAACGTGTATCCTGTAATGGAACATTCATGAAAGGAAATAACATCGCAACCTTCATTGGAGGCCTTTTGCGAGAGTTTTTCGATGACAGATAAATTGTGTTTTTTATCGCCACTTTTGTTTTCAAATTGAGCGGCAGCTATTTTTAGGTTTTTCATTTTGAAGCTATTAATTGGAAGCAAAAATAGCAATAGGAAAAATCTATAAATTGTATAAAACCGACATTTTATACTTTTAGGGAAGGAAGGTTTTGAGGAGATTACTAGCGAGTTTTCCCGTATTATGTAAATATTCTGTTGGAGTGATTCCTGTTTGTTTTTTAAATTCTTTTATCAGATGCGATTGATCTGAAAATCCTGCATCATAACAAATTGCGGTCAGATTATGATCTTCGGTTTTGCATTTTAATAATTTTAGAAAATGATGTAGCCTAACAACATTGCCAAATTTCTTAGGATTCAATCCGATGCATTCCTTAAATTTTCTTTCAAGATGCCTTTCGGTATAACCGCTATGATCAACTAATTGTTTTACAGAAAAATATCCTTTATTGGCAAGAATAAAATCTAAAGAACTATTTATTATTAATTGGTTTGATTCTGACTTTTTAGAGATAAGAGTTCTAAAAAACTGATTTAGAAGTTTAATTTTCTCATCATTATTATTTTGTTCAGATAATCTTTCTTCCAGAGCAATACCTTTTTTACCAAAAATAGCATCTGTATTAATAATAGAGTCGTGAAATTCATTGGCCGGAATTTGTAATAACTGATTTATTCCGTTAGGTTGAAAAACGACAATTACTAAAGCAATTTCATTATCAGAATAAATATCTTTAAAACTATCGAGTTGTCCATACAAAAAAGAGTCTGGCAAATAGTTTTTTATTTCATGATTATTAATATCAGAAATGAGTTTGCTCTTTAAAGAAAATACAACACCCATATTGCCATCAGAGAACAAACGAAGTTTTTGAATCGTCGTTTCCTTATTATCTAAAAAAAGATAATGTTTGATATAGGGAAATAATTCTATTGATGGTAAAACTTGCATGAAAGATTTTAATCAAATTTAAAAAGAAATTCTGAATTTGTTTTAAATGATAAAAAACAAGGTTAATTTATCTCGAAATTCTGAAAAAACTAATTCTGTAAAGCCATTTTGACCTGAGGCAGTATACGGTCAACAAACATTTTATAGGCAGTTTCTGAAGGGTGTAATCCATCAGACGCGACTAAACTGGTATTGCTTAAACCTGTTCTTGTAATATCAGTAATAGAGATGAAAGTTACGCCTTTGCTTATGCAGTACCTCTCAGCAAAAGCATTGTATTGATCTATCTCATTCGAAATTTTCATTCGGTTTTCATAAGTATAATTAGCTGCAAAAGGAGTGTAGGCATAATCTGGAATGGAGAGTACAATAACATTGTTTTTATCGCCTTTGGCCAGGGAGATCGCTTTGTTTAATAATTGTGGAAATTCTTTTTCGTAGACAGAAAAATCCATATGCTGATATTGATTGTTTACGCCAATTAATAACGTAACCAAATCATAATTTGATTCTGGATTTTGTGTATTTATGGCCGAAATTAAATTAGAAGTTGTCCAGCCGGTTCGGGCAATTACTTTTAAAGAAAAACTGCTTCCCGGATAAATTGCTTTTAAGTTTGCTTTTAGTTGTTCAGGAAAGCGGCAGGTTTCGCAAACACTTTGTCCAATAGTATAACTGTCGCCTAAGGCTAAATAGTTGATAGAACTTGAAATTGGAGTAGTTGGAACCTGTGTAGTTGGAGGTTTGACAGGAGGTGGAGTAACAACATTACCTGCGCCTGATTCGTCAGCACTGCAGCTTAATAAAAATATTGAGAGTATAACAATAACTATCTGTTTGAAATGTGATTTCATAATTTGAATAAATTAGATTCTTGGTCATCTTAAACAAATAGTTACGTTAAATATAGTGATTTGGTTTTTATACCATTTCTGCTTTCATCACGATTTCTTCTTCAATGGCATTCCAAAGACCGATTCTTTTTTCCAGAGCAAGAATGGATATTTCTTCCACTTCTTTCCATTTTTGTGCATCATCTTCACATAAATCTGTGATCATCTGCATTGCCATTGGTCCGTGCTCATCTGCATCCAATTCTATATGTCGTTCAAAGTAATATAACAGTTTGCTTAGATCAGTTTCTGGCAGATTTTTTTGAAAGTTTTTTAAGATCGCAGTGAACATACTCGGAATTAAATCTTCTCTACCAAAAGTAAAAGCAGCAGCAATTTCATGTGGTTTCCCTTGTTCAATAACTCTGAAGGTAAAATCTAAAAAAGCTTTTACATCCGGATGTAAAGAGCTTTGTTTTATGGCCACAAAAATATTATGGAGAGAATGTACTTCTGATAAAAATTTATTGATTCCAGTAGTGTCAGCACCACAATCTTCCATTGCTTCAAGATACATTTCGTAATGACTTTGTCTTCTTCCGTCAATCGTTAAATCAGTTTCTTCGGCAAGAACAATTTCGTTGATCAAATATCTTGTTTCAGGATTTTTTGTAGCAAACCAAGGTGTTGTGGTACAGGTAAGTTTGGCTTGTAAAGCTTTTAATAATGACATAAAATCCCAAACAGCAAATACGTGATTTTCTAAGAAAATATGTAAATCATCAATGCTTTGGATTTTGTTGTATAAAGAATGTTGTAAAAGTTGCTCTTTTTGAGGTTGAATGCTATTGTTTATAGTTTCAATATTCATTTTTGGAATTTTTGTGCAAAGATAAAAAGCTTCTCGGTTAGAAGAAGCTTTTAGTATTGTTTTTGTATATAATTTAATAAATGTTTATTATTTAAATGCTGGAATTCCAGTTACATCCATACCGGTAATCAATAAATGGATGTCGTGAGTACCTTCATAAGTAATAACACTTTCAAGGTTCATCATGTGTCGCATAATCGAATATTCGCCTGTAATTCCCATTCCACCCAACATTTGTCTGGCTTCACGGGCAATATGAATCGCCATATCAACATTATTACGTTTTGCCATCGAAATCTGAGCAGTTGTCGCTTTTCCTTCGTTTCTCAAAACTCCTAAACGCCAGGTTAATAATTGCGCTTTTGTGATTTCGGTAATCATTTCGGCTAATTTTTTCTGTTGCAACTGAGTTCCTCCAATTGGTTTTCCAAATTGAATTCTTTCTTTAGCATAACGCAAAGCAGTATCGTAACAGTCCATTGCAGCACCAATTGCGCCCCATGCGATACCGTATCGGGCAGAATCTAAACAGCCAAGCGGTGCTCCTAATCCTGATTTATTTGGTAATAAATTTTCTTTTGGAACTTTTACATTATCAAAAATTAATTCACCGGTTGATGACGCACGAAGCGACCATTTATTATGTGTTTCGGGAGTTGTAAAACCTTCCATTCCGCGTTCAACGATTAAACCGTGAATTCTTCCGGTTTCATCTTTAGCCCAAACAATGGCAATATCAGCAAACGGAGCATTTGAAATCCACATTTTAGCACCATTTAAAAGATAATGATCTCCCATATCTTTAAAATTGGTAATCATGCTTCCGGGGTCAGAACCGTGGTCAGGTTCGGTTAAACCGAAACAGCCCATGAATTCTCCTGTTGCAAGTTTTGGCAGATACTTCATTCGCTGTTCTTCGTTTCCGTATTTCCAGATAGGATACATTACCAAAGACGATTGAACTGATGAAGTTGATCGTACACCAGAATCACCACGTTCAATTTCCTGCATAATCAAACCATACGAAATCTGGTCTAATCCTGCACCACCGTATTCATGTGGAATATAAGGTCCGAAGCCACCAATTTCTCCAAGTCCTTTTATAATTTGTTTAGGAAATTCGGCCTTTTGAGCGTACTCTTCTATAATTGGAGAAACTTCTCTTTTAACCCATGCACGTGCAGACTCGCGAACCAATTTGTGTTCGTCCGTCAATAGATCGTCAAGGTTGTAATAATCTGGAGCTTGAAATAAATCTGGTTTCATTTTTGATAGTTTTACTAAAACAAATTTACGCAATAAAAATATAACAAAACAATGATAAATTGTTATATTTTTTTAATTTCGTAACAAAATTAACAGGATTATACCAAATTAATTTTAGTTTATTGAAAATTTAAGCGTTATTTTTGAAATCCAAAAACACATAAATGAGGCTAATCATCTCTTTTTTACTACTTTTTGTTCTTAATATTGGTTTTGCTCAAAAAAAACAAATTAGCGAACAGGAGTATTTAGCGTTGCAAGCTAAAATTCGACTTCATTTTAATGCAAATGTCGACAGTGCCCTTGTATACGCCTACCAACTAGAGAAATCTAATAATAATAAACATCTTGCCTTTGCAAATGGTACTATGACTGTTTTTTTTCAGGTGAAGGGTAATACAAAAGAGTCAGAGAAAAGATATAAAAAAGCAATTTACTACCTTGAAAAGATAGAAGACTCCAGAGAACAGGCTCAGATGAAGTCGTATGTTTACAATTATGGAGGTATAGCAGAATTTAATAGAGGAAATTTTAGTAAAGCACTTGAAGATTATCAACAAGGTTTAAAGTTTTCAACTCAAATAGGAGATATCAAACAAATGGTTAAGCTTAAAGCTAATATTGCTTTACTTAATGAAGCGGTTGGTAATTACCAGTTAACGATTAAAAATCTAAAATATCTTAATGAATTTGTCGATCAAAATGAAGGTGTTTTTACCAAAGAAGAATTGCTGAATTATAAAAGCAATAACAATCGTGGTTTGGGGACTGCTTATGAAAGCTACTTCATGAAAAATTTAAGTAAAAAATATTTGCTTGATTCTGCAGAGTACTATTATAAAAAAACAATCAATTATTCTCAAAGTTTTGCAGACAATAAAGTTTCTGCACAACTGAGTTTGGGAAATGTATACAATTGGAAAAACGATTTTAAAAGTGCCGAGAAAACCTATTATGATGTTATTTTTTTGGCACAACAAAATAATATGACAAGTATATTATGTACAGCAAATTACAATTTAGGAGATATTTATTACACCACTAAAAAATATGATAAAGCATTAGTCTTTTTTAAAAAGTGTGATTCAATTGCGGCAATTACAAAAACAAACGATATAGATTATTTAAAGTCTAATTATTATCAGGCTAAAATTTATAATATTCTTAAACGACCAGATCTGGCCTATAAGCATTCTAAGATTTATTTGGATAATTACGAACCTCTTGAAGCAAAATTAACCGAACAGGCTTTAGAAGTAAATTATAAGCAAGGCGTAGGAGATCTTACAAATGAAATGGTCTCAATTGAGAAAAAATATAAAAATGACGTTTTTTTAAATAGGGGGCTAAAAGTTTTTTATGTATTAATGTTTATTGGAATTGTTTTTTTATTGATTAAAAATATAAGAGATAAAAATAAAGCTAACAAGAAAATGAATGCTTTGATTGAGGAATTTAAAGCAAATATTGAAAAGAGAAATAATCCTGAATTAGAAATTGCAGAAGAAGAAACAATATTTGAACATGAAGAAATTCAGCTTAAAAAGGAGAATGTTAATTTAAGTATTGATGAGGCTAAAGAGAATAAAATAGTTGAAAAATTATTAGCACTTGAAAGTAAACATGAATATTTGAATGCTGATTTTACATTGCCTTATGTTGCAAAAAAAATAAAAACAAATACAACTTATTTATCTTATGTTGTGAATAAGCGATTTGGTAAATCTTTTGGTGAATACTCCAATGAACTAAAAATTAATTATGTAATCAACGAAATGATTACCAATCACATGTATAGGAAATATTCTACGCAGGCTATTGCCGAAAGTGTAGGATTTAAGAATGCAGTATCTTTTGCAAAATCTTTCCGTAAAAGGACTGGTGTATCTCCGGCTCAATTTGCCAGTAATATTTAGTTTCGTTGATGTTCCGGATTGCCTCTATTCTTTCAAAAACAAATTTAATGAGACCAATCGTATGTTTGTTGTCTTTTTTTGTTTTCAATTTGGCTTTTTCTCAGCAGAAAAATACGCTGATTGAGGATGATTACGAAATATTACAGAGTAAAATCCGATTTTATTTTAATAGTTCTGTTGATCGTGCCATGCCGTATGCCGAACAAATGGCGAAATCTACTAATTACGAACATTTAGCATTTGCAAATGCTGCTATGACTGTTTTCTTTCAGGCAAAAGGTAATATGAAAGAATCGCAGAAAAGATACAAAGCCGCACTTTATTATCTTGATAAAATGCAGGATTCCCGCAGTAAGATACAAATGAAGTCATATGTTTATAATTATGGAGCGATAGCAGAAGCAAATAGAGGTAATTATGGTAAAGCTTTTGAAAAATATCAATTTGCTTTGAAATATGCTGATCAAATAGCTGATGTAAAACAGGTTGTAAAGATTAGAGGGAATATTGCAATATTAAATGAAGCAATAGGGAATTATAAGTTATCTATAAAAAACCTAAAGTATCTGATTAACTTTATTAATGAAAATGAAGATATATTTACTAACGTAGAATTATTGAATCAGAAAAGTAATTTTAATAGAGGACTAGGGAGTGCTTATGAAAGTTACTTCATGAAAAATTTAAATAAAAGATACTTACTTGATTCTGCAGAATATTATTATAAGGAAACAGTTGTTTATTCCGAAAATTTTACCCAAAATAAAATATCTGCAAAATTGAGTTTAGGAAATGTTTACAGCTGGAAAAGCGATTTTAAGAATGCTGAAAAAATGTATTTTGATGTTGTTTCGTTGGCACAGAGAAATAATGAAATGAATTCATTATCGATTGCTAATTACAATTTAGCCGATGTTTACTATTCAACTAAAAGATATAAGAAAGCATTGGTCTTTTATAAGAAGTCTGATTCCATCGCAGAAATTTCGGGTAATACACTAAATACAATTGATTATTTAAAATCTAATTTTTATCAGGCCAAAATTTATACTATTCTAAAAGAACCAGATTTAGCTTATAAACACTCTAAGATTTATTTGGACAATTATGAGAAATTCGAAGCTAAAATGAGCAAAGAAGCTTTAGAGGTAAACTATAAGCAGGGTACAGGTAAGTTAACTGGTGAAATGCTTTCTATTGAGAGAAAATATAAAAGAGATCTTTTTTGGAGTAGAATACTTGTTGGAATTTATGTGCTTTTATTTCTTGGAATTGTATTTTTTCTGATCAAAAACATAAAGAATAAAAAAATAGCCCACAAAAGTATGATCGGTTTAATTGAAGAATCTAAAACGGAAAAGGTGGAAATGAGTAATAAAACAGAAGATTAATTTTCAAAATAAATTTTATGAAGCGAATTTATTGTTTCTTCTTCTTCTTCTTTGTCTTTACTATTACATTTTCTCAACAGAAGAATACTTTAATAGAAGATGATTATGAAATATTGAAGGATAAAATTCGCCTTTACTTTAACGCCTCTGTTGATCGTTCCCTGGTCTATGCCGAGCAAATGGCAAAGTCCAGTAATTATGAACATTTGGCTTTTGCCAATGGGGCAATGGCTAGTTTGCTGCAATCGAAAGGTGAAACGGAAAAATCTAAAGAAAAATACAAGTTAGCACTTAGTTATTTAGCCAAAATGCCAGACTCTAAAGAGAAAAAACGTGTTACAGCCGATGTTTATAATAATGGAGGATTAGCAGAATGGTACAGAGGAAATCATGCGGCTGCATTGGAAATATTTCAATCGGGAATTAAAGTTTCGTCGCAACTAGGAGATATTAAACAAATTGTAAAATTTAAGGCCAATATTGCATTGCTCAATGAATCTGTTGGGAATTACCAATTAGCAATCAAAAACGACAGAGAAATTATTGATTTTGTAGATAAAAATGAAAATCTGTTTACTAGTGCAGAACTTTTAAATAGAAGAAGTAATGTATATCTTGGTCTGGGAAGTGCTTATGAAGCGTATTATATTGATAAACGAAGAATGAAACTATTAGATTCTTCTGAATATTTTTATAAAAAGGCAATTGAATATTCTGGTAACTTTCCTTATACCGAAGCAACTTCCAAGTTAAGTTTAGGAAATATTGCGAGTTGGAGAAATGAGTACAAAAACGCAGAGAGAATATATTTTGAGGTTGTAAATCTGGCGCTAAAAAATAAACAGCTTGATTTATTAAGCTCCGCTTATTATAATCTAGGAGATCTTTTTCAATCAAATGGGAAATATTACAAAGCATTGCCCTTTTTTAAAAAAACGGATTCACTTCAAGTTTTACACCATTCAAATGAAATCTCTTATTTAAGATCTAATTACTATCAGGCAAGAATTTACAATAAGCTGAATATGCCTGAACTTGCTCATAAGCATTCCAAAATTTATTTGGATCTTTTTGATAAACTTGAAGGAAAATTGAATGAAGAAAGAGTAAAAGTAAATTATAAACAAGGAGAAGATAATCTTACAGCCGAAATGCTCTCTATTGATAAAAAGTATAAAGAAGATCTTTTTTTGTCAAGATTTATTAATGGTTTTTATGTCTTTCTATTTATGGGAACCGTTTTTTTTCTGATTAAGAACATAAGAGATAAAAAGAAAATGCGTAAAAAAATGGTCGAACTATTTGCTAATGGTCAGGTAAAATGATGAACCTGAGTAGCCGTGTGAGGAAATCGTTTATGCTAAAACCAATAAATACAACAAAAGAAAAATCAATTTAATGTATAAACTAAGCTTATGTTTAAATTTCACTGTTGAACAGTGTATTGACAAAAAATATAGTGATTAAACAATCATTTTTAATCTTTTTTATAAAATTATATCGCAAATTCAGCTGGATTCCAACTGAATTTGCGATATAATTTATTTTGTAATTTAGATTAAGTGTATGGGTAAGTTTTACATTAACCATGGGTACCACCACCTTTTCCAGGTTGGTTAGGGTCAGTTGGCGGGTTCTCTACATCATCTCCTCCTCGAACCGTTTTTTGTTGGTTTTTAGATAATTTCTCTGCCTCAAAATCTTCGAATTTTAATTTCATATTTGCCATGATATTGTGTGTTAGAATTAGTGTATATCAAAACTAGACAAAAAGGAAAACGCTTCATCGAGAATAGGCTTTTGCAAGTTTTTGCGAAACACTTTTGATTGTAATTAATTAATAATCAACACATTATATCTGTCAATAAGACTGATATAATTTATAAATTGTATGTAGTATAATTGATAAAATGTGTGCCTTCAGCGTTTTATTCTGGATAAAAACACTAATCTTTGTAGTGTAATTATGATTTTAAACGATCCGAAAAGATGTTAAAACTTGTCCAAAAATTTCTACAGATAAATAGATACTCAGAGATAAAAAATGAGTTTAAGGATTTGTTTCTTTCTCATCCAAATTATCCAAGTTTATTTGCGATAACAGATTCGTTAGATCTTTTATCAATAGAAAACGCAGCAATAAGAGTTCCGAAAGAGCAGATCGTAGATTTGCCGGCAAATTTTTTAGCTTATTTTCAGGACGAACTTATTTTAGTAGAAAAAGCTAAAAATGATGTTCGTGTTACAACCGAGAAAAAAGGACCACATAAAATGGCTTACGAAAAATTCCTTTTAGATTGGAATGGCGTAATTGTAGCGATCGAACCAAATAATGTAATCGCAAGAGAAAATCTAAAAGTAGAATTTAATTGGTTAAAATATTCTCTCCCTCTTTTTCTTTTAGTGGGCTTGTCGTTTTTTTATAATACGTATAGCTTGTTTAGTCTTGCTTTTTTAACAACATCTATATTAGGACTTATTGTTAGTATACTTATTGTACAGGAGAAATTAGGTTTTAAAAATACGATGATCTCGAAGTTTTGCAATCTGAGTTCAAATTCTTCATGTAATTCTGTTATTAATGCTAATGAAGGAACTGAAAACAAATTGCTTAATTTTTCAGATTTACCTCTTATTTTTTTCGGTTCAAGTTTGATTGCAATTTTAGTGAAGCCTTTTGATTCAGCAATATTTATCGGATTTTTAAGTTTGCTCGCTATTCCCGTTATAGTATCATCTATTTGGATTCAGAAATTTGAGATTCAAAAATGGTGTGTAATGTGCCTCGTAGTTTCGTTCTTAATTTTTACGCAAAGTGCTATATGGTTTGCATCAGACTTTTTTACATTGACTTTTGCATTTGAGAGTATGTTTCCATTTTTATTTTCTTTGGCTCTTCTTGTGCCAATGTGGCTTATTGCAAAACCAATGATTAAAAACATGCTCAAAAGTGATAACTCACTTAAAGAGCTTAAAAAATTCAAAAGAAATTATTCACTATTAAATTTCCTGTCTCGAAAAGTTATAAATACAAATGGATTTGATGATTTAAGAGGTCTGAATTTTGGTAATAGAAATGCAGCAGTAAAACTGTCTGTAATTATCAGTCCAAGTTGTGGTCTATGCAATACCACATTTCAGGAAGCATTCGATTTGGTTTTGAAATTTCCGGATAGAATATTTTTAAAAGTCTTATTTAATATCAACCCGGAAAATACAGATAATCCTTATAAAGCGGTTGTAGAAAGATTATTGACCATAAACAGATCTACACCAGGAAAAACGGTTGAAGCTATTTCAGACTGGCATATTAAGAAGATGAGTCTTAAAAAATGGCTTAAAAAATGGCATGTTGAATCAGTAAGTATGATGATTAATCAGGAGATTAATAAACAGTATGAATGGTGTTCGAAAAATAATTTTAATTATACACCGGTTAAAATTGTAAATGAAAGATTATTTCCGAACGAATATGAGCTAAACGAGCTGAAATATTTTCTAAACGATTATGTAGAAGATGTTGAGATTCTCGAAAAAATCGCCTAACAGGAGAAAGCAGACAGAATCTTCAAATGTCTTAAAACGATTGGAGCCTAAAACTTAGAACTTATGTTAAAGAATATTCTAAACCTTGAAGGAACTCAGGAATTAACAGCAAATGAGCAAAAAATGATTATTGCTAACAATGTTAAAGAAGCATCTCCAAGATGCGAGGCCTGGATTAATGAAGAAGATTGTACATCGTATTCTGATCGAAGAGAGTTGTGGCAATTAAATTGATTCAAAATTAAAACATAACAGCCATGTTAAAGAAAATTTTAAATCTAAAAAATGCTCAGCATATAAGTAAAAGTGAGCAAAAGACAATAAAAGGAGGAATTCCTGAATGTTGGATTTATGCGATAGAAGCGGGATGTGTTTTAGTGCCAGTTGGCGAACCGTGCCCTGTAGATAAAATGCCGGGTATTTGCGATACAAGTCGTCTATGCTGTTGATTTTAATTTTTTTTGCAAGTATACAATATAAAGCCTTATCAGAAATTTAGTCATGTTTTTTTTTGAATTTGTAGGCGCTCGATCGTGGAACATTGAGCAAATATCCCAACATTGATGATTGGTGTCGGGATTCTCAGGAAATTGGTCGCTGTGTTAATTTTATTTGGTTAGGGTTAGCCAGTGCCATGTCCTAGAGAAAGGTTGTATTGCTTTTTGTTAGACATTGTTTTTAAATAATATAGATCCTTGAATTTAAGAGTAAATTCAAATTTGTTATTATGTTATGAATAGACAGAAGCTTCAAATGTCTCTAAACGATTGGAGTAATAACCCAAAATTTCAAAGCTGGTACATTATGTTAAAAAACATTTTAAATTTAGAAGGAGCTCAAGAATTATCTAGAGAACAACAACAATCTATTAAAGGTGGTATTGCATGTTCTGAGGACTTTCCATGTAAAAAAGGAAGTCATTGTGTATATGGTGATGATAGCACCGAAGGACGATGCGTGCTTAACTAGTCTTATTGGTTAATTATATAATTTATACCAGTTTTTTTTAAATTCTGGTATAAATTAAAATAATAAGAATTTGAACTTTTAGTTTTTGGATTGCAAACAATTGTAGTATAAAACCTTATCAGAAATTTAGTCATGTTTTTTTTTGAATTTGTAGGCGCTCGGTCGTGGAACATTGAGCAAATATCCCAACATTGATGATTGGTGTCGGGATTCTCAGGAAATTGGTCGCTGTGTTAATTTTATTTGGTTAGGGTTAGCCAGTGCCATGTCCTAGAGAAAAAATTGTATCGCTATTTTTTTATTTTTTAGATACTTAACAGAGTGGATTTATTTCTTCTCTGTTTTTTTTTACTATAAAATCAAAAAATATAATGTTAAATTGCTCCTGAATAAATTAATTATAAATTGAAAAAATTTACCAATTACAAACAAGCCGATTTTAAAGATTGTGGACCAACCTGTTTGAAAATTATTGCCAAACATTACGGAAAAACAATCAACATTCAGGATTTACGAGATATTAGCGAAACAACTCGTGAGGGGAGTAATTTGCTTTTTTTAAGCGATGCTGCAGAGAAAATTGGGTTTAGGACTCTAGGGGTAAAATTAAATTTAGAGAGATTAGAAGAGGCGCCTTTGCCATGTATTTTGCATTGGAATAAAAACCATTATGTTGTTCTCTATAAAATCAGGAAAAATACTTTTTATATTTCAGATCCCGCTTTTGGACTGATTGAATACAATAAAGAGGATTTTATAAAATTCTGGATTGGAAATAATGCAGATAACGCTACTAAAGAAGGAATTGCATTGTTAATGGAAGCAGCACCAAAATTCTTTCAGTCTGACTTTGATAAGGAAGAAAATAAAGGATTAGGTTTTAAGTTGTTGTCACAATATGTATTGCGCTACAAATCTTTTCTGACTCAGTTAAGTATTGGTTTGGTTGCTAGTAGTTTATTGATGCTTATCTCACCATTTTTAACCCAAAGTATTGTTGACGTTGGTATACAGAATCAAAATCTTCGTTTTATTTATTTGATTCTTTTTGCACAGTTATTTGTTTTTGCGGGAAAAACAGGTTTAGAATTGATAAGAAGCTGGATATTACTTCATCTTTCTACCCGAATCAATATCTCGCTTATTTCAGATTTCTTTATTAAACTGATGAATCTCCCGATTTCATTTTTTGATGTCCGAATGACAAGTGATATCATGCAACGGATTAATGACCATCGTCGTATCGAGAGAATTCTGACTACATCATCTTTAAATGTTTTATTCTCAGCTATTAATATGGTTGTTTTGGGCGCTGTTCTGGCTTATTTTAACCTAAAGATATTCCTCGTATTTTTTACAGGAAGTTTATTGTATTTTGGATGGATTACTTTGTTTCTGAAAAGAAGGGAAATATTAGACTACAAACGTTTTGCAGAAGTGTCCCAAGAACAAAGCAAGGTAATGGAGCTTATAAATGGCATGCAGGAAATCAAGTTGCATAATGCCGAAAAACAAAAACGCTGGGGTTGGGAATATGTACAAGCCAGGCTTTTCAGGGTTTCGATAAAAGGATTAATTTTAGAACAAACCCAAACTATCGGTTCTTCTTTTATTAATGAATTAAAAAATATTTTCATCATATTTCTTTCGGCTAAATTGGTTATCGATGGTTCTATTACACTCGGAATGATGCTGGCCATTAGCTCTATCGTAGGAAGCTTAAACGGGCCAATAACACAGCTTATAGAATTTGTAAGGGAATTGCAGGATGCCAAAATATCGTTGGCAAGGTTATCTGAAATTCATGAAAAAGAAGATGAAATACAACAGGAAGTCCATCAGACAAATGAAGTTCCGGTTGATTGTGATATTACGTTGAAAGATGTTTCATATCGCTATTTAGGATCAGATATTCCTGTTTTGAATGATTTGAATTTGGTAATTCCGGCTAATAAAGTAACAGCGATTGTAGGCGTGAGCGGAAGTGGTAAAACGACCCTGATGAAATTGCTTCTAAAGTTTTACGATCCCGAAAAAGGAGAAATAAATATTGGAAATGCCCAGCTAAAAAATATTTCACAAAAAGCCTGGCGATCGAATATTGGCGCCGTAATGCAGGAAGGTTTTATTTTTAGTGATACGATCGCCAATAATATTGCTTTTGGAGTTGATAAAATTGATAAAGAACGTTTAGTATATGCAGCTGATGTGGCTAATATAAAAGAATACATCAGTGGGCTGCCATTGGGATACAATACAAAAATTGGAGCAGAAGGAGTGGGAATGAGTACCGGACAAAAACAACGTTTACTCATTGCAAGAGCGGTTTATAAAAATCCGGAAATATTATTTTTTGACGAAGCAACATCAGCTTTGGATGCTAATAATGAAAAAGCAATTATGCAAAAACTGGATGTATTTTTCAAAAACAAAACAGTGATCGTAATTGCGCACAGATTGAGTACCGTAATAAATGCAGATCAGATTGTGGTTTTAGATAAAGGAAAAATTATCGAAATTGGAAACCATTCAGCATTGGTAGAACAAAAAGGAAATTATTTTGAGTTGGTTAAAAATCAATTGCAGTTAGGAAATTAATTATGGCAGAAGATACATTCGAATTAAGAAGTGAAGAGGTTCAGGACATCCTGACCAAAGTGCCACATTGGATGATCCGATGGGGAACGGTCCTGATATTTGCCATTATTTTTATGCTCTTTTTTGTTTCGTGGTTTATAAAATATCCGGACGTTGTAAACACGGAGATTGTTATCACAACCAATATTCCACCAGAAAAAATTGTGTCAAAATCATCGGGCAGAATTGAAGCCATTTTGGTGAAAAACAGAGCTATAGTTTCAAAGGGTACTACACTGGCCATTATTGAAAACACTGCAAATTATAAAGACGTTTTTTTATTAAAAAGCATAGTTGAAAATTATAATATCAACGATCCAAAAAAAGCATTTCCGTTTGCTGTTTTAAAAAATAGTCAATTAGGGGAAATTGAAAGTGCTTTTGCTGTTTTCCAAAAAGATTATGAGGCAGACAAACTAAATGAAAATTTACAGCCTTTTGAAGTCGAAAACAGAGCGCAGATTTCTGAAAAAGTTCAGATTAAGGAAAGACTGGATATTCTGCAACAGCAAAAAGTACTTAATGAAAGTGAATTGCAGCTTCAGAAAAATGAAATTGCCCGTTTTGAAACGCTGTTTAATAAAGGAATTATTTCCGCTCAGGAAATGGAAGCTAAAAAACTAGGCTACCTGCAGGCACAAAAGAATTATAAGAGCTTATTAACGTCGATTTCTCAATTAAGGTCCTCTTTGATAGATAACACAAAACTGAGCCGGAATTCGCAGATAAGTGGCACTAAAGAGGAAGTTAATCTGGGTCGAAACATGGCACAATCATTTTATCAGCTTAAAAAAGTAATAAAAGATTGGGAACTGGCTTATACACTAAAATCATCAATTAGCGGTGTAGTTACTTTTTTGCAGGTCTGGAATGAAAGTCAAACTATAAATGTTGGCGATAATGTCTTTTCTATTATTCCTGATGCAAAGAATGGTTTCATAGGAAAGGTAAAAGCTCCGGCACTAAATTCAGGCAAAATAAAAGTAGGTCAAAAAGTGAATATCAGATTGGCCAATTTTCCAGATAGGGAATTCGGAGTCCTAAGAGGCAAAATTCAGAATATATCTCTGGTTCCGGATAAAGATGGAAATCTGCTTTTAGATGTTGCGCTTCCAGACGGATTACAGACTTCTTACAATAAGCAAATTGTATTTCAGCAGGAAATGAAAGGAAGTGCTGAAATTGTTACTGAAGATTTACGATTAATTGAAAGAATTTTATATCAATTTAAGAGTATATTTGAACAAGTTTAAAATTAACCCAAACCTAAATAATTAACCTAACCATTTTTTTCTAATGAAGAAAACATTACTTCTTGTCCTTGTTTTATTATTTCAAAATGCATTTTCAAAACCAATTACCGAAACTCAAAAACTCGCTGCTACCTGCAAAGTTTGGGGCTTTCTAAAGTATTATCATCCAAATGTGGCGGATGGAAGTAAAAATTGGGACGAACAATTGTTTCAAATTTTGCCAAAAGTAGAAGAAGCACAAACTGCCGAAGCTTTTTCGTTAGTGATCGAAAATTGGATAACATCTTTAGGCGAAGTAAAAGCATATAAAATTTCGACACCTACTTCAAAAAAGGAATATTTTGATAAAAACTTTGATTTGTCATGGTTTTCAAAAAATGATTTATTCTCTAAATCACTTTCAAAAAAATTAAAATTTATTGAAGAAAACAGAATTCAGGTAAAGCAATATTATGTTGATTTCGAATTGAATACTGGGAAAGTGCCGTTGCAGTTTAATAATGAAATTAAGTACACAGATTTTAAATGGACAAATAAAAATTTGCGTCTTTTGGCATTGTTCAGATATTGGAATTATATAGAATACTTTTTCCCTTACAAATATCAAATGGATGAAAACTGGGATAAAGTATTAAATACGATGCTTCCTAGATTTTATGCTCCTGAATCTGAGAAAGATTTTGTTTTGGCAATGCGTGAAATTTCTATAAAATTAAATGATACGCATGCATCAACCCAGATGTCTCAATTGTTTGATTATTTTGGAGATAAATTTATCCCTGCGGATGTCAAAATTATTGATGAAAAGGCAGTAATCATTAGTTTAAAAAATGATTCATTGGCAAAAGTAAGTGATTTAAAAATAGGTGATGTAATTACGAAAGTTGAAGGAAAAACTATTGCTGAACTTTTAAAAGAAAATAGAAAATATGTTGAAGGATCAAATGAACCGTCTGTCCTAAAGAATGCCTATTGGACAATCTTTAATGGAAAAACACCTGCTGTTGAAGTAGAGTTTCTCCGTGATGGGAAAACGACGATTAAATCCATAAATCGTTATAAATATCAAGACTTAAAAATTCAGTTTCCAGATAGAGAAAAATGGAAAATTTTAGAGGATAATGTTGGCTATGTTAATTATGATGCATTAGAAGAAAGTGATGTCCCTGCTTTGATCTCTGCACTTAATAATACAAATGCTATTATTTTTGATAATCGTGAACGTCCGAATGATGTTATGTTTGCTATTTCGGACTGGCTAAATTCTGAACCTAAGGAGTTTGTTAAATTCTTAGATCCAGATGTAAGTTATCCAGGACGTTATTTGTGGAGAAATGAAATTCTAAAGTGTGGTAAAAACAATCCAGAATATTACAAAGGAAAAGTAATTGTTTTGGTAAATGAAAAAGCTGTGAGCCACGCAGAATTTAATGCGATGAGTTTGCAAACTGCTCCAAAAGTTAAAGTGATAGGAAGTCAGACAGGAGGTGCAGATGGAGCAAATTATGGATTTCCGATCATTAAAGGATTTTATACTTCGTTTACTTGTTATGGCGTTTTTTATCCCAATAAAAAAGAAACCCAACGCATTGGAATTGTTCCCGATATCGAAGTGAAGCCTACCATTTTAGGTATTCAGCAAGGAAAAGATGAGGTTTTGGACCGAGCAATTCTTTTTGCTAAAAACGGAAAGTAATAATCGCCATTATAAAAATAGCATGAAAATAATAATCGTTTTCGTCTTTTGCCTTATAGGTTCTTTTGCCTATTCGCAAAGATTAGACTGCAGTAAATTTAAAAATGGAAAATTTGCAGCTTCTGCTTTTCCTAATGAATATAGTATTCGAAAAGATGCTGTTGAAGATTGTTATATGGATGGGAAATTACAAACAGTTTGGAGTGTAAAATGGTTTAGCGATTGTAAATTGGAAAAAGTTTGTATTAAAAATTTCGGCTCAGAATATATTAAAGTTGGAGACAGAAGTGTTTCTGAAATAACTTATACAGATGAAGACTGTGTGACTTTGTCAATCACTTATTTTAATGAAGAAAACCCTAACGGAATGGAATTTACTAGAGGATTGTGTTTTCAAAAGGAGTAAAACAAATAGTTATAATTGTATTCAAAAAATATGTGGAAAAGTAAAAAATGGATTGCTTTAATTGTTCTGTTAGCACAGACTATTTTGTATGCTCAAAATCGTGAAAACGATTATGATTCTTTTAAAATTACGGGTAATATAAAAGATTCAAAATCAAATACCGTAGTCGCTCATGCTGATTTATATCTTCTTAATTGCAATAAAAGCGTAGTTGCAAATGAAGATGGGAGTTTTCAGTTTAGCGTTCCAAAAATTAGTTTTAATGATAAATTAATTATTTCTGCCCTGGGATATTACTCTGATACGATTTTGGTTTCTGAACTTGAAAAACTGAAAAATAAAACCCTGTCAATTGAGTTGAAAAAGGAAAATAATGCTGAGGTTTCGTTGGATGATAAGATAGTTGTTTCATCCAAAAATAAGTCAAAAGCATTATCTGCAAATGCTATTTTAACGAAAGCAAGAGAAAACCTGAGTGCGAATTATTATCAAAAGCCGTTTAATCAGAGATTCTTTTTTAGAGCACAAACAGCCAGAGATGGGCTTTTTGTGGTAAATGAGGAAGCATCTTTAAGTACCTTCAGTGCAAATGGAATTAAGGTTTCTGACGATCCTGTCAAGAATTATTTTGGCGAAATAGAACAATTCCGAAAGAATGAAAATTCGCAAGATACTGATAACTGGAAAGGAGTAGGGTACTTTGGGGTTGTAGTTTTTAGGAATATATTGTTGAGTAACCAAAATGTCCTTTACGAAACGAATGCTTTTGAACTAAAGAAAGAAGGGACAACAATCTACAATGGCAAGAGAGTTTATGTAATACGTTTTACAAATTTAGACCCTGATGTTTTTTCAACCGGTTTTGGAAATCCTGAGGCTAATACAGCAAATGGATTTATTTATATAGAAACGGAATCTTTTGCGGTTGTAAAGTTTGAGCAGTATGTTATTTTAAAGGATGAAAGGTCGAACGATAATGACGACATTACAATACAATCTTCATTGAAAATTACGCAAACGTATAAGGATGTCAATGGTAAATATTTTATTAATTATTGTAATGAAAAAGTTGAAAGTAGTTATTTTTCAATAAAAGATAAAAAGCAGTTATATGTTATAAATTCTGTTTACGATCTAATGTCTGAGGATATCAAAACGGAAGAACTGGTCGCTATAAAACGTCCAATTGATCGTTTAAAGTTAGGTGTAAAATTAAAAGAAGATCCGGAATATTGGAAAAACAGTAATCTAATGCCGGAGAATAAAAAGATGGAATTTTAGTTTACATCTTCAGATAAAACTCCTTTGTCAATTCAATATATTCAGGAGTATAAACGTGTCTGTCAATTTCGATAATTAATTCATCGATTTCAATTTCAGGATTTTCATTTCGGCTAAAAGCCAATAAACTACGCTTGATTTCAGATTTTGGAGTTCCTTTTACACGCGTAATTTTGACTGGATATAATTCGGATTCTTTTGCCAAAGCGATAAATTTTTCTTCTTCTTTGAAAGGAATAATTAGAGCGAATATTCCATGTTCTGAAAGTAATAAATCGGCTGCTTCTACCAGTTCTTCAAAAGGCATTGCATCCTGAAAGCGGGCTAAATCACGCTGTTCACTTTCTGTTTTGTAATCTTCAGCATAAAAAGGCGGATTCGAAACAATCAAATCGTATTCGTCTTCAGGCTCTTCAATAAATTCATCTAAGCCGGCATGAAAACAAAATAAACGATCCCCCCAAGGCGAATTTTCGAAATTATCTACTGCTTGTTCGTATGCATTCTCGTCAATTTCAAGAGCATCAATTTGTTCCGCATGAGTTCGCTGGGCAAGCATCAAGGCGATAATTCCTGTTCCTGCACCAACATCTAATATGCTAAAAGGATTGTGGTTTATAGGAGCCCAGGCACCAAGTAAAACACCATCAGTTCCGACTTTCATAGCACAGCGATCTTGATTAATTGAAAACTGTTTGAATTGGAACATATCTGTTATAATTGTAGATTAAAGATTTTTGATTCAGAAGAAAACTGAATACTTAAAACTGTAAATTGATCACTTTTTTAAAGATACATTTCAACAAGCCCTTCTGGCAAGTTCATAATAACTTTTTTATTCTCGCGGTCAATTTTTACAAGAAAATGATCGATCATCGGAATTAACATTTCGACTTCTCCATTTAAAACTTCAAAAAGAGGTTGTGCTGTAGTATCGTTTACAGCAACGATTTTTCCAAAAACACCTAAACGCTGGTCTTCGATTTCAAAACCAATAACTTCGTGGAAATAAAATTTGTTGCCGGAAAGTTTTGGCAACATACTTAAAGGAAGGTAAATAGCATTGCCCATAATAGCATCTGCATCTTCTTCGGTATTCATATCTTCAAAACGAATTCTAAGAAAATCATTTTTGTGTAAAGAACTTTTTTCAATAAAAAAAGGAACCAAGTGTTTGTTGCATTCAACAAACACTGATTCCAGATTTTCGTATAACTCAGGTTCGTCCGTGTCTAAATAAGCCAGAACTTCACCTTTGAAACTAAATTTTTTAGCGATTTTACCTAAATAAAAACATTCTTCTTTACGCATTCTCGCTAGCTAAAATTATGCTTCAGTTGTTTCGTTATTTTCTTCAGCAGCAGGAGCTTCTTCAGTAGCAGCTTCTGCTTCTACTTCAGCCACTTCTTCTTCAACTGCAGGAGTTGCAGCAGCGATAGCATCAGCTTCAGCCTGAGCTGCAGCAGCTAAACGTTTAGCATTAACTTCTTGTTCTGCTTTAAAAGCTTTAGCTTTAGCATCAGCTTGCGCTTTTGTTAAACCGTCTTTTTTAGCATCAACTTTACCAGCTTTAGCTTCTAACCAAGCAGCTAATTTAGCATCAGCTTGCTCTTGAGTTAAAGCACCTTTACGAATACCTCCATCAAGGTGGTGTTTCAATAAAGCACCTTTGTAAGAAAGAATTGCTCTAGCAGTATCAGTTGGTTGTGCACCATTGTGTAACCATTTTACAGCGCTGTCAAGGTTTAATTCAACAGTTGCAGGGTTAGTGTTTGGATTGTAAGTACCGATTTTCTCTAAGTATTTACCATCTCTTTTTGAGCGTGCATCTGCAGCTACAACCCAGTAAAAAGGTTTTCCTTTTTTACCGTGTCTTTGTAATCTAATTTTTACTGACATAATCTTATGATTAAATTTTGAGGTACTCGACCTCTGTTAATTAAGGGCGCAAAGATATAATTTTTTTGTGAATTATGCGTTCCAAACAGTATTAAATATATTTAAGGTGAATTTTTATCATTTTTAGACGGTTTTAAGATCCAATTTTTAAATATTTATTTCAAATAAGGTACTTTTGCAGCAAATTCATTCTATATGAAAAAAATCTTTTATTTTTTATCAG
Source organism: Flavobacterium sp. KH_001 (assembly GCF_057840745.1). Taxonomy (NCBI): domain Bacteria; kingdom Pseudomonadati; phylum Bacteroidota; class Flavobacteriia; order Flavobacteriales; family Flavobacteriaceae; genus Flavobacterium; species Flavobacterium sp. KH_001. The sequence continues at coordinate 1,473,363 of NZ_CM174520.1, forward strand.
TTCTTTTTATCCTCTCATCTTGTACCGAGGACATAAAATTCAATAATCCAGCCTTTCAGGGCTTAAAAGACAACGTTTTTTGGAGATCTAATGGATATATAGCAAATTCAGGAACAAATGGAAGTATGGTTATTGAAGGAACTTTAGGTTATGAAAAAGTGATTTTACAAATACCATCTCCTGCAGTGCAAACATACGTTCTTGGAATAGACGATGTTGCAATGGCATCTTATTCAAATACTTTTCCAGGACAATTAGAGGAATTTAGTACAGGTGTAAATAAAGGTAATGGTCAGATTGTAGTTACAGAATTTAATAGTGAAACAAATACAATTTCAGGAACATTTAAATTTACCGCTCTTAATAAGGATGAAACCGATGCTGAGAACCCTAAAGTTATTTTTACAGAAGGTGTTTTTTATAAAGTTCCTGTTTCGCCGACAACTAACTTCCTTGCAAATTAGTTTTTTAATTTGTGACAGATTGGTTTTATTGGTTTTTGTTTTTTTAAATCAAAATAAAAACATAAATAAACTAATATATAGTAGATTACGGAAAAATAAGACTACATTTGCTACATTATTATAAATAAGTACATATGAACATTTTTGTTGGAAGCCTTCCATTCAGTATTGAGGAAGCAGATTTAAGAGAGTCTTTCGAGGCTTACGGAGCAGTAGATTCAGTTAAAATCATTACTGATAAATTTACAGGAAGAAGCAAAGGTTTTGGTTTTGTTGAGATGCCAAACGATGCTGAAGCTCAAAAAGCAATTGATGAATTGAACGGAGCTACTGTTCAAGGTCGTGCAATTGTGGTTAATAAATCTGAACCGAAACCTGAAGGTGAAAGAAGAAGCTTCAATAATAACAGCCGTGGTGGAGATTCACGCGGAGGTTATGGTGGAGGAAACAACCGTGGTGGAAATGACCGTGGTGGTAGAGGAGGATATTAATATTTTTTTCTAAATATATAAAAGGGATCAACGAAAGTTGATCCCTTTTTTTTTTGTGGTAATTTTGTTCTGTAGAGACGCACAGCAGTTGCGTCTAACACAAGCTGAAGACGCGCTGCTTTTTTATTATTTAGATCCTAACTCGTCTATGCCCTTTGATTGTTCTTTTGTATAAGTTCCACGGACCATCTCCAAATAAGTTTCTAAAGTGATTGCTTTTGGTGATGTTAATTTATCTATTTCGGGAATTTTATCCAGAGATAAATTTATATTTTTTACAAAAAATGTTGATTTGTCAGTTTGTAATTCCAGAATTAAGCCAGGCAACCCTCCGTAACCAACTGGTCCAAATGAAATTGGAATTTCTGGTGAAAACCAGGCGGTAAAAAAGACATTTTCCTTTGCTCTGCCATCCTCATCAATCAGGTATGGAATGGTAGCTTTAAAACAAGTATAACCATCAATTTTTTTGTTTTCGTTTAGTATAGTCCAATCTTGTTTTTCATCATTTTTTATAATGACTTTTCCTGTACGTTGACTGTCTTTATAATCGCGATTTTCATTGGTAATTTTATTCTGATAATATTTTATTTTTCCACGGCCAATACTAGCTGCCAGGGAAAAAGTAATACCATCATCGTCAATTAAAATTGGATTTGCATAAAAGTAGGCTTCTTCAGTAGTAAAATTCAAAGTGTATTCAACCTTGTCGGCTTCTGTATTAAGTTTGGTAATCCATTCATTTACGTTTCTATATACAGGAGAATCTTTTGATAAAGTATTTTCTTTGTTGGTTATTTTTCCGTACTGAACTGAACCGTATTTTAATTGCCCAGTGCAGAGTGTTGTAATAAAAATTGTGAATAGTAAAATGTGTTTTTTCATAAATAAATTAATAAAATCCGTGAGTTTTTTACCAGGCGTCTTGTTTCTTTTTTTGGTTTTTTTTCTTTAACATTATTTGCTGTTTAAACGATGCTAAAGCCAATAAGGGTGACGATACTAAAAGCTATTTTTTTTACAGAAAAAGTTTTAAAATCAGGGATAACTAAATTGTAAACCAAAGATATAATTTATTTAGCTTACATTATATTCCTACAAGAATAAAACATATTCGTTCTTAATTATTAAGAATAAAAGCGTCTTTTATATTGATAGGATTTAAAATTAAAAAACTCCTTGAGGGGAAAATATTACCCAACCTGCGCTGGCTCATGAGTTGAAATAAAAAAGGGATCAACGTAAGTTGATCCCTTTTTTATTGTTTAAAATTGTTTCAGGTTTCAAGTTTCACGTTCCAAAAATAACTTGAAACTTGAAACCTGAAACAAAAGTTAACTATAAGTCTCAGGTTTCACGTTTCAACAAATCTGAAACCTGAAACCTGAAACAAAAATTAACTATAAGTTTGCTACAAGCCAGTCTCCAACTTCGCTGGTTTTGTAAGCTTTTGATCCTTTTGCCGCTAAATCTTCAGTAACAATTCCTTGTTCTAATGATTTATTTACGACTGCTCTAATGGCTTCAGCTTCGTCTTTTAATCCAAAAGCATCTTCGAACATCATTGCTGCAGATAAAATAGTCGCTAATGGGTTAGCAATATTCAGTCCTGTAGCCTGAGGATAAGATCCGTGGATTGGTTCGTATAATGAAGTGTGTTCTCCAACAGAAGCAGAAGGCATTAATCCCATAGAACCTGAAATTACAGAAGCTTCATCTGTCAAAATATCTCCGAATAAGTTTTCAGTAATTAAAACGTCGTAAGAGTTTGGCCATTGAACCAAACGCATTGCAACAGCATCAACGAATTCGTAAGAAACAGTAACTTCAGGATAATCTTTTTCCATTGCCTGAACCGTTTCTCTCCATAAACGTGAAGTTTCCAAAACGTTTGCTTTATCAACACAACATAGTTTTTTGCTTCTTGTCATCGCCAATTCGAAACCTTTTTTTGCTAAACGTTGTACTTCAGCTCTTGTGTAAACACAGTTGTCAAAAGCAGTTTCTCCGTTGTCTTTTCTTCCTTTTTCTCCAAAGTAGATTCCACCGGTTAATTCTCTTAAGAAAACCAAATCAGTTCCTTCAATTCTTTCTCTTTTTAAAGGAGAATTATCAATTAAAGAAGGAAAAGTAAATGTTGGACGTACGTTAGCGAACAATCCTAATTTTTTACGCATCAATAATAATCCCTGCTCGGGACGAACTGGTGCGCTTGGATCGTTATCGTATTTTGGGTGACCAATTGCCCCAAACAAAACAGCATCAGCTTTCATGCAAACCTCGTGTGTTTCATCAGGATAAGGAACTCCAACGGCATCAATTGCACAAGCTCCGGTTAAAGCTGGTGTCCATGTTATTTCGTGATTGAATTTTTTTGCAATAGCATCAGATACTTTTACAGCTTCATTAATTACTTCTGGTCCGATTCCGTCTCCGGCTAAAAGGGCTATGTTAAATTTCATTTTTTTTATTTTAAGGTTCTAAGGTTCTGAGTTGCTAAGGTTCTAAGTTTTTTTCTTAGCTTGTCAGGATCTTTATTTATAATTTTTTTTAAGGTTCTAAGTTTTTTATTAGTGAATTGTTACTTGTATTTAGTTCTAGGCTCTAAGTGTGTAAGCTAAGTCTCTAAGTTTTTTACCTCAGAACCTTAGTCTCTTAGCATCTTAGTCCCTTAAATTAAGCAATCACATTCAGCATCTTTTGTGTCGCAATAATCGCTGCAACCGTTTGATCTGAATCTAATCCTCTTGTTTTAAATTCTTTTTCGTTGTTTACCCAGGTAATGATTGTTTCGCATAAAGCATCAGAACTACTCCCTGGTGGAATTCTCACTGCGTAATCAATCAATTTTGGGAGGGTTAGTTTTTTGCTTTTGTAAATTTTGCCAAGCGCATTCATAAAAGCATCAAATTGACCATCTCCCTGAGCGTGTTCTTCAATTACTTCGCCGTCAATTTTCAGGCATAAAGTCGTTGACGGACGCATTCCTTTTGAATGTACTAATATATAAGATTCGATTGTAATTTTCTCTTCGTACGTATGACTGTCCAGAACATCAGAAATAATGTATGGCAAATCTTCTTTGGTAACGGTTTCTTTTTTATCGCCTAATTCGATGATTCTTTGGGTAACTAATTTCAGATCTTCCTGATTTAATTTCAAACCTAATTCCTGAAGATTTTTTTCGATATTGGCTTTTCCCGAAGTTTTTCCTAAAGCATATTTTCGTTTTCTTCCGAAACGTTCCGGAAGCAAATCATTAAAATATAAATTGTTTTTATTGTCCCCGTCAGCGTGAATTCCGGCAGTTTGCGTAAAAACGTTATCGCCCACAATTGGTTTATTGGCAGGAATTCTATAGCCGGTAAAAGTTTCTACCAGTTTGCTCACAGAATATAAAGAGGTTTCTTTGATATTGATGCTAACTTCTGGTAAATAATCATTTATAACAGCAACAGTACTTTCGAGCGGTGCATTTCCTGCTCGTTCTCCCATTCCGTTTACGGTTACGTGAAGTCCGTTTATGCCGGCTTTTACAGCTTCCATAACATTGGCGATGCTTAAATCGTAGTCGTTGTGTGCGTGAAAATCAAAATGAATTTGAGGATATCGAACTCTTATTTTTGAAAGAAATTCGAAAGTTAGGGACGGAATTAAAACGCCTAAAGTGTCCGGAAGTAATATTCTTTTAACGGGCTGAGTGGATAAGAAATCCAGAAATTGAAAAACATAATCAGGAGAATTTCGCATTCCGTTGCTCCAGTCTTCTAAATAAACATTGGTTTCAATATTATTTTCTTTCGCTAAAGCGATGATTTGTGCAATTTCTGAAAAGTGTTGTTCCGGAGTTTTTTTTAATTGATGCGTTAAGTGATTCATTGAACCTTTGGTTAATAAATTTTGCACTTTGGCACCCGCTTTTTTCATCCATTCAATCGAAACTCCACCATCTACAAACGAAAGTACTTCGATTCTGTTTATATATCCTCGTTCTTCAGCCCAGGTAGTGATGCCTTTTACAGCTTGAAATTCTCCTTCGCTTACGCGGGCAGATGCGATTTCGATTCTGTCAATATTTAATTCCTCCAACAACAATTGTGCAATGGTTAATTTTTCTGCAGCAGAAAATGATACTCCTGAGGTTTGTTCACCATCACGAAGTGTCGTATCCATTATTTCAATTTTTCTTTTTTCCATATTGATTGTCTATATTTCTTTAAAAGTGAAATTATAGTTGTTTTTATAGTTTTCCTCTCACTTCATTTAACTTCATCGTCATTGAAAGTGCTGAGGTTTCTATCCAATTATTATATTCCTCGATTGCCTTCAGTCTTAATTCTTCTTCCAGATAGCCCTCTTCGACCATTTGTTTAGAACCTGCAACTTTAGACCAAATTCCTATTTTCGATTTAAAACCAGCATCTCCCTCATTGTAAACTTCATCTGAATTTATTTTTTCAATAGAATGAAAACCTACTTCTTGTAATAATTGAGGCAGATCTTCGGCAATTTTATTATTCATTCCGGCATCGGCTCTCCATTTTAAAAAAGTGCTATAAAACTCCTGCATGCTTTCCGGAGGCAGCGGATTCCAGATTAAATTGCTGTGATCATAATCCAGAATTGATATTTGACCGTTTGGCTTCAATAATGATTTCATTTTTATCAAAGCTTCTTTCGGATTGCTTAACCATTGTAATGTCCTGGCGGAAACAATTAAGTCGAATTTTATACCTGTGTTGTAATCAAATAAATCAACAGCAATTAATTCTAAATTAGTAACTGATTGATAATATTCCTGACCACTTTTGATGAAACTTTCTGTATTGTCGATCCCGATAACTTTTCCATTAGAACCAATGCTATTTGCAATATCCTTTGAAATCGAACCTGTTCCGCAGCCGATATCCAATACGGTTATTCCAGGTTGTAAAATCTGAGTCAGATTTCGGTAATCTTTGGCTAAATTTCTATCGTTGAATATTTTCGTTGCATTTTCGTCTCTTTCAATATGTTTATTGCCTTTCATTTACAAATAGGATTATTTTTAAAACTTATTTCTTGTTGGACTGATTTCTGAAGCATTCTGTCGATTTAATTTAGAAAGACCCGACAAGTTTCAAAAACCTGTCGGGTCTAATAGATCGAGCGAGATTTTATTAATACGGAAGTTTATCGGCGAAAGCCACAATATCTTCTTTAATATTTTGTAAATAATCAATGTCGTCAAAACCATTGATCATGTTGTTCTTTTTGTAACCGTTAATCGCAAAAGACTCTGATTGACCAGTTGCCAATAAAGTAATCGTTTGATTTGGCAAGTTGATTTCCAATTCTGTTTTAGGATCAGCTTCGATTGCTTTGAAGATAGTATCAGCAAATTCTGGGCTAACCTGAACTGGTAAAACACCAATATTCAAACAGTTTCCTTTGAAGATATCTGCGAAGAAACTTGAAACTACGGCTCTAAAACCGTAATCGTAAACTGCCCACGCAGCGTGTTCTCTTGAAGATCCAGAACCGAAGTTTTTTCCTCCAACCAGGATTTTTCCACTGTAAGTTGAATCGTTTAAAACGAAATCAGCCTTTGGAGTATCATCTCCGTTATATCTCCAGTCTCTAAAAAGATTGTCTCCAAAACCTTCACGTTTTGTAGCCTTTAAGAAACGAGCCGGAATAATTTGATCTGTATCTACGTTCTCAATTGGTAGTGGCACAGCACTACTAGTAAGTATATTAAATTTATCGTATGCCATTTTTTTTTTTGCTTTAGGCTGTAGGCTGTAAGCTTTAGGCTTTTCCTACAGAGTGTATTATGTATTGTGTTTTTTGCTTAAAGCCTATAGCTTATAGCGTAAAGCTTCTTAAAAAAGCTCTCTTGGATCTGTCAATTTTCCTGTAACAGCAGCAGCGGCAGCCATAATTGGACTCGCTAATAATGTTCTTGAACCAGGACCCTGACGACCTTCAAAGTTTCTGTTTGATGTACTCACTGCATATTTTCCAGCTGGAACTTTATCATCGTTCATTGCTAAACACGCTGAACATCCAGGCTGACGCAATACAAAACCAGCTTCTGTCAAAATATCTAAAATACCTTCTTCCTTAATTTGAGCTTCAACAACGTGAGAACCCGGAACTAACCAAGCGGTAACATTATCTGCTTTTTTTCTTCCTTTTACAATTTCAGCGAAAGCTCTAAAATCTTCAATACGTCCGTTTGTACAACTTCCTAAGAAAACATAGTCAATCGGTTTTCCAATCATCACATCATCTTCGTGGAAGCCCATGTAGGCAAGTGATTTTTTATACGTTTCCTCTCCACCTTCCACTTGGTTGGCGTTTGGAATATGTTTTGAGATACCAATTCCCATTCCAGGGTTAGTTCCATAAGTAATCATTGGTTCAATGTCTGAAGCGTTGATGTTTAATTCAGCATCAAAAATAGCATCGGCATCTGTTTTAAGTGTTTTCCAGTATTCAACCGCTTTAGTCCATGCTTCTCCTTTTGGAGCGTATAATCTTCCTTCAAGGAAATCAAAAGTTTTTTGGTCAGGAGCGATCATTCCACCACGGGCACCCATTTCGATACTTAGGTTACAAACTGTCATACGACCTTCCATGCTCATATTTTCGAAAACATCTCCGGCGTATTCAACAAAATAACCTGTACCTCCAGAAGTAGTTAATTGAGCAATAATATAAAGTGCAACGTCTTTTGGACCAACACCTTTGCTCAATTGACCGTTTACGTTGATACGCATTTTCTTTGGTTTTGGCTGCATGATACATTGCGTAGAAAGCACCATCTCCACCTCAGAAGTTCCGATACCAAAAGCAATCGCTCCAAAAGCACCGTGGGTAGAAGTGTGTGAATCTCCACAAACAATAGTAGCACCTGGCAAAGTAATTCCGTTTTCAGGACCAACTACGTGTACAATTCCGTTTTTAATGTGACCTAATCCCCAGTGCGAAATTCCGTATTCGGCAGCATTATCTTCAAGCGCTTTAAGCTGATTTGCAGATAGTGCATCTTCAACTGGTAAATGTTGGTTTATGGTTGGTGTATTGTGATCTGCAGTTGCAAAAGTACGTTCCGGGTAAAGAACCTTAACGCCTCTGGCTTTTAATCCTAAAAAAGCAACAGGACTCGTAACTTCATGAATGAAATGACGGTCAATAAAAAACACATCTGGTCCATCTTCAATTTTACGCACTACATGTGAATCCCATACTTTGTCAAATAATGTCTTACTCATTTTTTATTTTTTTTAATTGTAATTTCTATAATCACAGCAATTCCTGATAATAGCAAAACAAAAGTAAAAAAAGATACAAAGTGGTCAATTTCAATATTTCATTATATACGATACCCAAACTAAAATACAAATTGCTATTCGTATTTATACGTTTAATTTTAGTCGGAAAATGAAGGATAAATCGCTTTTGTTTTTCTTTTTTATATTAATTTTGACTGAATTGCTTTTAATTTTAATAGTTTGCAAATTTATCTCAAAATCACTATAAAATACAGGTTTTAATTAAAAAAAATGTAACAAAATGAGTAAAAATAGTAATAATTGTTAGTTTTGAATTCTCTTTTAGGATTTAAGAAGTTGGCAATTAATATGATTTTAAAGCCTAAAAAATCAATTTAGAATGGATATCGGTAAGTTCGATTTTAATTCAAATACTACGACATCCAAGAAGTGTATTTTTATGAAATTTTATGAATTTTAAGAGGAAAAAGTAGTGATAATGCCGAGAATTTATTTTAAACTAATTCAATGAATTTTTGAATTCTAAAGGCGTCAGATTTGTTTTCTTTTTGAATAATTTACTGAAGGATTGTGGATATTCAAAACCCAATTGATAGGCGATTTCTGCGACCGAAAGATTGGTAGAAATCAGAAAGTCCTTAGATTTTTCAATTAGTTTTGAATGAATGTGCTGTTGCGCATTTTGTCCGGTTAAACTCCGAAGCATATCGCTCAAATAGTGACTAGAAACGTTAATTTGTGAAGCAAGAAAATCAACTGTAGGCAATCCTTTTTTTAAGGTTTCGGCATTGTTGAGATAGTTATCAAGAGTATTTTCAACTTTAAGCAATAGATCATTACTGATTGTTTTTCGTGTAATGAATTGGCGTTTGTAAAAACGATTGCTGTAATTCAATAAAACATCAAGATAAGAAACAATTACATCCTGACTCATTTCGTCTATAGCGGTATGAAGCTCATTATCAATGCTGTTTAATAATCCTATGATGGTTGTTTTTTCTGTGTCAGAAAGGTGTAGTGCTTCATTGGTATCATAGGAGAAGAAACCATATTTTTTGATGTTTTTTCCCAAAGGATAATTTCTAATAAAGTCGGGATGGAAAAACAAAGTAAACCCATGATATTCGGCTCCTTCTTCATTATCTGTAAAAATCAATTGATTGGGATATGTGAACATTAATCCGCCTTCATTAAAATCATAATAGCCTTGACCATAACCTATTTTTCCGTTGGTCGAATATTTATAAGATATTTTATAAAAATCGAGCAAAAAAGCATTATTAGTCAGGTCAGCATTGATAATCAATTTGGTATTATCAACCAGACTAATCATAGGATGAAGCGGTTTAGGTAACCGAAATAAACTATGAAATTGTGATATAGAAGAAAGTCTCGACGGATTGTTGTGTTTCTTTTCCATGATATAAAGGTATAAAAAATCAAAAACCAATACCGTGCAGCCTATCAAAATCTGTACGGTATCAGTTAGGAATTAATGAATTATGCTCCCAAAAATTGTTTCCCAAAGGCAGCGCGAAAAACTTCGTCTCCTTGTTTCAATCTTTGTTGATAAAGTGCTTTAGCATCTTCTCCGGCTACATATCTCAACTTGGTTTTTCCATCTGTAGCTGCTTCGTAAACTACACCGGCAATTTGTTCTGCAGTCGATGCCATTTCAAACATTGCATCTACATTTTCAAACATTTTGTTTGTCATCGCTTCATATTCAGGTAGGCCTCCTGTATCAAGTGAACCATGAAGGAATTCTGTTTTGATACCGCCCGGAGAAACCGTTTTAATGTTCACACCAAACGGATTTAATTCGTAAGCCATACTTTCGCTCCAACCTTCAAGTCCCCATTTGGTTGCATGATATACAGATCCCAAAGGAAAAGAAATTAAGCCTCCAATAGAAGTTGTGGAGATGAATAGTCCGCTTTTTCTTTCTCTGAAATACGGAATGAAAGCATTGGTAACACGTATTACGCCCAATAAATTAGTATTAAGTTGTTTTGTAATTTGATCATCGTTAAAACTTTCCAAAGGACCAATTAAGCCATATCCTGCGTTATTAAAAACGACATCAATATCGCCTAATTCTAGTGCTTTTTGAACCGTGCTTTGTATTTGGTCGTAATTGGTGACATCCAAGGGTAATAGGGTTACATTTTGTAAACCAGAAAGTTCAGTTTCCTTTTCAGGATTTCTCATTGTTGCGATTACGTTCCATCCATTTCCATGGAATAATTTTGCTGTTGCTTTTCCTAATCCTGAAGAAGCGCCTGTGATAAAAATTGTTTTCATAATAAATAATTTGTTTTAATTTGATGAAGCAAAGTTCAGGATAGAGAGGAGTTTAAAAGTATCCATTTTGGTGCAATGAGTATCCAAAATGGATAATCGAATTTTTCAGTATCAAATAATTGAATTTTTATCATTTTTATTGGTTTTTAACAGTTTCTAATCATCATTTTGATTAATGCTTTTTGTTTAATTCTTTATTTCCTGAAGCCAAAAAAAAGCGTAAATTTGGACTTCCTCCATATTCTACATATCGTTTTTCATAGTCCATATAATCAATGATTTACAATGGTAAGAATTGGAATTTGGAATTTAAAAATTGTCTTTTACGAAACCTATGTATTTAATATTCGATACCGAAACAACCGGATTACCAAAACGCTGGGACGCCCCCATTACCGATTCTGATAACTGGCCTCGTTGTATACAGATCGCGTGGCAGCTGCATGACGAAATGGGACAGCTTATCGAGCACCAGGATTATTTGGTAAAACCGGACGGATTTAATATTCCGTATGACGCCGAACGTATTCACGGAATTTCGACTGAATTGGCTGAAGCCGATGGAATCACGCTGGTCGAAGTTTTGGAGAAATTCAATATCGCTTTAAGCAAAACCAAATTTATTGTGGGTCAGAATTTAGGTTTTGACGTCAATATTATGGGAGCTGAATTCCATAGAATGGGTGTGGGTTCTCCGATGAGTACGATGCCGGTTTTGGATACCTGTACCGAAGTTACGGCTTCGTTATTACAGCTTCCGGGAGGTCGTGGAGGAAGATTCAAATTGCCAACCCTAACCGAATTACACAGCTATCTTTTCAATAAACCTTTTGCAGAAGCGCACAACGCAACTGCCGACGTTGAGGCAACTACGCGTTGTTTTCTGGAATTAATTAGAAGAGAGGTTTTTACCAAAGAAGAATTAGATGTTTCGAAGGATTATTTCAAGGAATTTCAGGAAAGAAATCCTCAGGAATTTCCGTTAATCGGTTTAAAACATATCAATTTAAAAGCGGCTTCTGATAAAATCAGAGAGCAGTTAAAAGCTTTAGAATCTACTGGTAAAGAAACTACAGTTTCTCATTCTGAGAGAGAAGATTTTAAAGCAGCTAAATACGCGCATTTACACAATCATACACAGTTTTCGGTTCTTCAATCGACTATAGGTATTGCAAATATTGTTGCTGCGACAGCCAAAAATGGAATGCCGGCCGTGGCCATGACCGATACCGGAAACATGATGGGAGCTTTCCATTTTGTGAGCGCTGTTATGAACCACAACAAAGCAGCATCAGCAAAAAACAAAGCTTTAGTTGAAGCCGGTGAAGAGCCAACCGAAACGGAGATAAAACCAATTGTAGGTTGTGAATTTAATGTCTGCGACAATCACTTAGATAAAAGCAAAAAAGACAACGGAAATCAGGTTGTATTATTAGCCAAAAATAAAAGGGGTTACCATAATTTGGCGAAAATGTCGTCGATCGCCTTTACAGACGGTTTTTATTATGTTCCGAGAATTGATCGCGCTATTGTAGAAAAATACAAGGAAGATATCATGGTTTTGTCCGGGAATTTATACGGAGAGATCCAAAGTAAAATTCTGAACATCGGTGAAAACCAGGCCGAAGAAGCTTTGATTTGGTGGAAAGAACAGTTTGGTGATGATTTCTATCTGGAAGTCATGCGCCACAATCAGGAAGATGAAAATCGTGTAAACAAAACCCTGATTGAGTTTTCTAAGAAACATAATGTCAAATTAATTGCGACTAATAATACTTACTATTTAAATAAAGAAGATGCCAATGCGCATGATATTTTATTGTGTGTAAAAGACGGTGAAAAACAGGCAACACCAATTGGTCGTGGCCGTGGTTACCGTTATGGTTTGCCAAATCAGGAATACTACTATAAGTCCGAAGAAGAGATGAAAAAACTCTTTTCTGATTTACCCGAAGCGATTATCAACATTCAGGAGATTGTCGATAAGGTTGAAGGGTATTCCCTTTATCGTGATGTATTGCTTCCAAAATTTGATATTCCGGAAGAATTTGTTGTTGCAGAAGATGAAGCTGATGGTGGTGTTAGAGGTGAAAATAAATATTTGCGACACCTTACTATGGAAGGTGCCAAAAGAAGATATGGTGAAATTACAGAATCGATTCAGGAACGTTTAGATTTTGAGTTGCTAACGATTTCAAATTCCGGATATCCGGGTTACTTTTTGATCGTTCAGGATTTCATCGCCGAAGCCAGAAAAATGGATGTTTCGGTAGGACCGGGACGTGGATCTGCTGCCGGTTCTGCGGTGGCATACTGTTTAGGAATTACAAACATTGACCCGATTAAGTATGATTTGCTTTTTGAGCGTTTCCTTAATCCGGATCGTGTATCCATGCCCGATATTGATATCGATTTTGATGATGAGGGGCGTGGCCGCGTTATGGATTACGTAATCAATAAATACGGTAAAAATCAGGTAGCGCAAATTATCACTTATGGTAAAATGGCAACCAAATCGGCAATTCGTGATACGGCACGTGTATTGGACTTACCTTTGTTTGAAGCCGATAGAATTGCCAAATTGATTCCGGCAATGATGCCGTCGAAGTGGAATTTGGCGCGTTTTATTTCTGAAAACGAAGATGAGGTTAAAAAAGCACTTCGTTCAGATGAGTTTGATAATGTAAAAGAATTAATTGCCATTGCCAATGAAGATGATTTGGCCGGAGAAACGATTCAACAGGCAAAAATCCTTGAAGGATCGATGCGAAATACCGGAATTCACGCCTGTGGGGTAATCATTACGCCATCGGATATTACGAATTTCGTTCCGGTTACAACCGCAAAAGATTCTGATTTATATGTAACGCAGTTTGATAACTCGGTTGCTGAAAGTGCCGGATTGCTGAAGATGGACTTCCTGGGTCTGAAGACCCTTACATTGATAAAGGATACGGTTAAACTGGTAAAATACAGAACCAATATTGATCTGGATCCTGATACATTTCCTATAGATGATCCGGAAACGTACGCACTTTTCCAAAGAGGAGAAACGGTTGGAATCTTCCAATACGAGTCCCCCGGAATGCAGAAATACATGAAAGATCTGAAGCCAACGGTTTTTGGAGATTTAATTGCGATGAACGCCTTGTATCGTCCGGGACCTTTAGAATATATTCCGTCTTTCGTTCGAAGAAAAAATGGTGATGAAGAAATTAAATACGATTTAGATGCCTGTGAAGAATATTTAGGAGAAACCTACGGAATTACAGTTTATCAGGAGCAGGTAATGCTTTTGTCGCAATCGCTGGCTGACTTTACAAAAGGTGAGGCCGACGTTTTGCGTAAAGCGATGGGTAAGAAACAAAAGGACGTTCTGGATAAAATGAAGCCTAAGTTTGTGGAGCAGGCTTCGGCAAAAGGCCATGATGCAAAGGTTTTAGAGAAAATCTGGAAAGACTGGGAAGCTTTTGCGAGTTACGCCTTCAACAAATCGCACTCGACTTGCTATGCCTGGATTGCATATCAAACAGCTTATTTAAAAGCGCATTATCCAGCTGAATATATGGCTGCGGTACTTTCAAATAACATGAACGACATCAAACAGGTTTCGTTTTTCATGGAAGAATGTAAGCGAATGGGGTTACAGGTTTTAGGCCCTGATGTAAATGAATCGTATTATAAATTTACAGTAAACGATAGTTATGCTGTTCGTTTTGGAATGGGAGCTATTAAAGGTGTGGGTTCCGGAGCCGTAGCAACAATTGTAGAAAATAGAAAAGACGGAAGATATAAATCAATTTTTGATTTAGCGAAACGTATTGATTTACGTGCTGCCAATAAAAAAGCAATTGAAAACTTAGCTTTAGCAGGTGGTTTCGATTCTTTTGAAGGAACAACCAGAGCGCAATACTTTCATGATGATGGTGACGGAATTACCTTTTATGAAAAGGCGATGCGTTATGGATCGAAGTTTCAGGAAAATGAAAACTCATCTCAGGTAAGTTTGTTTGGAGAAGCCAGCGAAGTTCAGATTGCCGAGCCAATTGTACCTCCATGTGAAGACTGGAGTACTATGGAAAAATTAGCTAAAGAGAAAGAAGTTGTAGGGATTTATATTTCGGGACATCCTTTGGACGATTTTAGATTTGAGATGAAATACTTCTGCAACGCCCGATTGGAAGCGTTGAAAAGTATGAATGAATATGTGGGGAAAAATCTAAATTTTGCCGGAATCATTAATAACGTACAACATCGTGTGGCCAAAAACGGAAAAGGCTGGGCAGTATTCAATTTAGAAGGATATGACGAAAGTTATGAGTTTAAGATTTTTGGTGAAGAATACTTGAAATTCAGACATTTCCTGATTCAGAATAACTTTGCTTATTTGAAAATTTTAATAAAAGACGGCTGGGTAAATCACGATACAGGTAAAAAGTCTGATCCAAGACTAACGTTTGTTGAGGTTCGACAATTACAGGATGTATTGGAAGCTTTCGCTAAAAAATTAATTCTGCTATTAAACATTAAAGATTTACAAACTGATTTTATTCATACGCTGAGTCATTTGTTTAATGCCTATAAAGGAGATAATTCGGTGACTTTTGAGATCATGGAATTAGAAAAAATAAAACGTTTGGTTGAGGTGGAAACCAATACTGATTTTGAAGAAACAGAAGAAGCTGTTTTTGTTGATGAAAGTGAAGATGCAGATTCACCATTAGAGGAAACCAAAATTCAGGAAGTAAAAGAGGTTGAGGAAATTAAGGTAGTGACCAAGCTAACGATGCCGAGCCGAAGATTAAAAGTGAGAATTTCGACAGAGTTATTGCAGGAATTGGAAAAACTTCAGATAAATTTTAAGCTGAATTAAATTTTAACAGTTAAATTTTAGAATTATGTAAAATTTTTATGTTAAAAATATGCATGCATAATACTTTTTTAGTAATATTGCCCGAAATTACAACGTTTTCGTTCCAAGTCTAACTTTGCAAACCAAAAAAATATGTTAAAATATTTTATGTTTGCATAAATTAATTAAATCAGAATTATGAAAAAGAACCTATTTTTATTAGGATTATTAGTTTGCTCTATGGCCACAATGGCGCAAACAGAAAAAGCAGATAAACCAGAAAGCTGGTACTTTAAACTAGGAGGATCTTATTTTAATCAAACTGCTTCGACAGAATTTCCAGAAGTTGGAGGTCAGGCACCAAACAGAGATGTTTATCAAGGTACTTTAACAAATAATAAATTAGTTTCAAGAGAAGGTATTACAGGTTCTTTTGGACAAGGTTTCAGATCTGGAATTACTGCTGGTTACCGTTTTTCTACACGTTTAGGAGTTGAGATGTCTGCTAACTACTATATTAGTAATAGCAAAACAATGGCTCAAACTACTGATAGACTTTATGGTTTTAACCCTGCAAATAACGTAGCTACTTACATCAGTTTCACAGCAGATGGTCAAATTAAAGCTTTTGATTTAGCACCAGCTATTGTAATGTTTTTAGGTGAGGCTCATGGTTTTGAACCTTACACTAAAGTTGGAGTTATTGTTCCAATTCATGGTACATTAGATATTAAAACGGATAGAGAACTAGTATCTTATGTTGGTAATAATGTAGTAAGCACATCTAATATTTACTCTAAAGATGTAGTAAAACCAAATCCAACAATTGGATTTATGGCTGCTTTAGGTACATCTTATAAATTAGGAAAACACATTTCTGCTTTTGCTGAATTGGAATACCGTAACTTTACTGTACACGGAAAAACTAAAGAAACTACAGAATATACAGTGAATGGACAAGATGCTTTAGCAACTAGAACTACTGCTCAAATTCATACAAATTATCACGAAAAATTAGATGTAAATTCTAATAACCCTTTGTTTAATCCTAATACAACAACAACAACAGACGCGACAGATACTACACGTCCAAATGATGCAATGGACGAATTAAGTTCTTATGTTGGAATCTCAGGTTTAGGTTTGACTTTAGGTCTTAAATACAGTCTATAATTTTAAAGAAATTTATAGTTTAAAAAAAAGAGGATATTCAAAATTGAATATCCTCTTTTTTTACGTCTTTCCGTAATGAAATTTCTTTTATAAAGTATAGTTTCGCCAGCAATTAACCAATATATAAAATAATGAAGAAAATTACTTTTGTTATCCTTGTTTTAGGAGTATTAAATTTTGCAAATGCACAAGAAGAAGGTAAATTTAGAGTTGGCCTGGATGCCGGTCTTGTATTAGGCACAGGAAAAGGCGGAGGCGGAATGCTTGCTATAGAACCTAAATTCAACTTAAAAGACAATCTTAATGTTGGACTTCGCTTTCAGGGCGCTGGAATGTTCAAGGATTTATATTATATAGATGACAGAAAAGAAGATTATAATGCTACAGTTGTGGCAAATTTATCTGTTGTAGCAACATCTGATTATTATTATCTCAACGAAGAAAACCGTGGATCATTTTCACCTTTTGTTGGAGGCGGACTTGGACTTTACAGTGTTTCAAATGTATTTTTCACAGATGAACAGTTTGATGATGGAAATTCTTATAATACAAAGGCGAATTCAGTTTTTGGAGGTATGATTCGTACTGGTTTTGAATGGGGAAAGTTCAGATTGACAGCAGAGTATAATTTTGTTCCGAAAACAGATTTGCAAGATGTTTACGGTAATGTCATTGGTAGGGAAAAAAATAACAATTTCGGACTAACTCTTGGTTTTTATTTAGGTGGAGGAAAATGGCGTAGGTAAGTAATAGCTATGAAAAATCAAAAGCGCATTACAATATCATTTATATTGCAATGCGCTTTATTATAATTGGAAAATAAGTTAAATTATGAATTCCTAAATTCCTTCAAAACTTCATCCATAACCCAGCTTGTTCTGGCTGCAGAAGTTCCTTTTGACGGATTTACACCTTCATTGCCTAAAAGTTCGGCAACTACAGTTTCAACAAGAGGTTGTTGAATATGCAAAGGATTTTCAATCGTAATACTTTCTTTTTCTCCATTCGCATATTGTACATGAATAGGATCATTCCCGAAAGTTGAAAAAGAGATTTTTCCTTTATCTCCTACAATTTCAGTGTTGTCATAACGTTCGAAACTGGCAAAATTCCATAAGCCCGTTCCGTGAATTCCGTTTTCGAATAAAAAGGACATCGAAACAGAATCTTCAGCAGGATAAGCTTTAAGCTGAGAACTTGCATGTCCGCGAACAGATTTGATCGGACCCAGAACAAAATCAAGAAAATCTAAAGTATGACAAGCTAAATCGACAAATATTCCGCCACCTGAAATATGCGGTAAAACGGTCCAAGGCAAATTGATTTCGTCATCATAACGCTGTTCAAACGGGTGATATAAAACACAATTTACATGTCGTATAGTTCCAATTTTGTTCTGATCAATTAGTTCCTTTATTTTTAAGAATCTTGGCAAACTTCTTCTGTAATAAGCTACAAACAACGGAACATTATGTTCTTTGCAAACACTGATCATCTCATTGCATTCTTCAAATGTCAAAGCCATTGGTTTCTCTACATAAACAGGTTTTCCTGCTTTGGCGCATAAAATCGTATATTCTTTATGAGAAGATGGAGGAGTGGCGATATAAACAGCATCGACTTCAGGATCGTTGATTAAATCTATAGCGTTTGAATACCATTTTGGTACATTATGACGTTTGGCGTATTCTTCGGCTAGTTTGGCATCTCTTCGCATTACAGCAACCAATGTTGAATTTGGAGCTTTTTGAAAGGCTGGACCACTTTTAACTTCGGTTACATTTCCACAGCCTATAATTCCCCATTTTATGATTTTCATCTTTCGGTTTTTTAGTTTTTCAAATTTAAGCGAAAAGGATTATTTAAAAAAGGTTCGCCACGAATTCACGAATTATTTTTTCACGCAGATTTAAAAAAGATTTAAGCAGATGCACACAGATTTTTTGTCTTTTAAAATCAAATTAATCTGCCTAAATCTGCAGAATTTGCGTGAAACAAATTCTAGGCAGTCTAGAAAAAATTAGCCACGAATTCACGAATTTAAATCAATATTAATTCGTCAATTCGTGGCTAAAAAACTTAAGCTTTACTTTATTTTTTCGGCAAAGCAGTAAAGCCCATATTGTAAAGCGTGAACGCCTGTACATCTACATTTTCCTGAATAGAGGCTGCAACAGATTTTCCTGCGCCGTGACCTGCTTTTACATCAATACGAATTAAAACAGGATTATCGCCGGCTTGCTTATCCTGCAATTCAGCAGCAAATTTAAAACTGTGTGCCGGAACAACACGGTCATCATGATCACCAGTTGTTACCATTGTTGCCGGATATTTAACACCTTTTTTTACGTTTTGAACTGGAGAATATCCTTTTAAATATTCGAACATTTCTTTATTGTCCTGAGCAGTTCCATAATCATATGCCCATCCTGCACCTGCCGTAAAAGTATGATAGCGCAACATGTCCATAACACCGACTGCGGGTAACGCTACTTTCATTAAGTCAGGGCGTTGCGTCATTACAGCTCCAACTAATAAACCTCCGTTAGAACCTCCTCGAATCGCTAAGAAATCGGATGAGGTATATTTTTGAGCGATTAAGTATTCACCAGCCGCAATAAAATCATCAAACACGTTTTGTTTTTGAAGTTTAGTTCCTGCATCATGCCATTTTTTTCCGTATTCACCACCACCTCTTAAATTGGCAACAGCATAAACGCCTCCATTTTCCATCCAAACGGCGTTTGCAATGCTAAAAGCCGGTGTCAGACTAATATTAAATCCACCATAACCGTAAAGGATCGTTGGGTTCTTACCGTTTAATTTTAATCCTTTTTTATAGGTAATAATCATCGGAATTTTTGTTCCGTCTTTTGAAGTATAAAAAACTTGTTTTGACTCGTAATCTTCACTTTTGAAATCAACTACCGGTTTTTGATAAATTTCAGATTTGCCAGATTTTGGTTCCAATGAATAAATGCTTCCCGGAGTAGTGTAGTTTGTAAAACTGTAATACAAAGTTTTCTCGTGTTTTTTTCCACCAAAACCACCTGCGGTTCCCACTGCCGGAAGTTTGATCTCGCGAACTAATTTTCCGTTATAATCATATTGTTGTACGAAGGAAACAGCATCTTTAGTATAATTGGCAAAAAAGTATCCGCCACCTGTTGAAGGCGATAAGATGTCTTTCGTTTCTTTGATAAAATCTTTCCAGTTTTCTGGTTTAGGATTACTGACATCAACAGTAACAACACGTTTGTTTGGAGCGTTTAAATCAGTTTGGATAAACAATTTGCTTCCTTCATTTTCAATAATTGAATTTTCGCCGTTAAAGTTGTCTACAATAGTTACAATTGGACTGTTTGCGATAGTTAAATCTTTAATGTATAACTCATTTCCATAGGTCGAATTTGCTGCGGAGATCACTAAGTAACGATCGTCTTCCGTAACATAACCACCCACATATCTTCGTTTTTGATCTGCTCCAAAAATAAGTTTGTCTTCTTTCTGAGCTGTTCCAAGTTTATGGAAATACAATTTATGCTGATCTGTTTTTGCAGACAGTTCACTTCCTTTTGGTTTGTCATAACTAGAATAGTAAAAGCCTTCATTACCATGCCATGAAATTCCGCTAAATTTTATATCAACTAAAGTATCTTCTAAAACTTTCTTAGAAATAGCATCAATAATAATCACTTTTCTCCAGTCGCTTCCACCTTCAGAAATGGCATAAGCCGCTTTTGATCCATCTTTAGAAAAATCCATTCCACCAAGTGAAGTTGTTCCGTCTTTAGAAAAAGTATTCGGATCTAAGAAAACTTCTTCTCTTCCATCAGAACCTTTTCTGTAAATAACCGATTGATTTTGAAGGCCATTGTTTTTAGAATAGTATGTATATTTTCCTTCTGTACTGGGAGCACCTATTTTTTCATAATTCCAAAGTGTTTCCATTCGCTTTTTTAATGCATCACGAAACGGAATTTTATCCAAATAACCGTAAGTAACTTTGTTTTCTGCTTGTACCCAGGCTCCTGTTTCGGAAGATTTATCATCTTCAAGCCAGCGATAAGGATCACTTACTTTAGTGTCGAAATACACATCGACAGTTTCCCCTTTTTTTGTTTCCGGATATTGAATTTTATTTTGTCCAAATGAAATTCCTGCAGTTGTAATAGCCATTATAAGAAATGTTTTTTTCATTGTTTAAGTTTAACGGTTGTAACAAAAATAGTGGTTTTTGTGTTATAGAAAGTGATTTAACCACAAAGAGCGCAAAGATTTTTCCTATGCTTGGTTTTGTAAAAACACAAAGTTCACAAAGCTTTGTGTTGATTCTAACTTTGTGAACTTTGTATTTTCTAAAGATGTTTTTAAATAAAAATCTTTGTGCACTTTGTGGTTAATCTAGCTGCTACAGATTAAAGTTAACGCCCAGAACAATGTTTCTTCCAATATTTGGGATACCGTCTGTTTTTAATCTTGAAAGGTGCGCGATATATTCTTTATCAAATAAATTGTTTCCGTTCAGGTTAACATCAAAAGCAGTTTTACCCAATTTTACTGTTCCTCCAAAACCTAAGTTTACCAAAGTATAGCCTTTTGAAGCCGTTTCAAAACCACTTACATTGTCTTGATTGAAGGTTGAAGAAACATTTAAAGTGGCAAAACCTTCCTGAAGCCAATCTTTAATTTTGAATTCGGTTCTAATGGTGTTGTTCCAGTTGTTAGCCGGAATTAAAGGCAAATAATCTTTATTGTCTTTTTTACCTGTTACAGTTTCAAAACTCGTTTCAAAGTGCAACCAGTCTAGAGGATGTGGATGAAAATGTAATCCTGCTTCACCACCAAACAACTGTGCATTATCCTGTACGTAGGCAAAAACATCATTATCATCAATAACATCGCCCGTTGGCGAAGTATAGATATAATTGTTTACGTGATTGTAAAATCCGTTTATGAAGAACTCAAAGTGCGAATTTTTATATTCTAAGTTTAAATCGGTCTGAACGTTTTGTTCGGTTTTTAAATCAGCGTTTCCAATTTCATAACGATTCGTTCCTTCATGAACTCCATTTGAAGTTAATTCGGCTAAATTGGGTGCTCTAAATCCTGTCGCAACATTCAATCGAAGCGTTAAGGGTTCTGCTAATTTGGTTTTATATCCCAAAGAAGCATTAAAGCTGTCAAAAGATCGGTCTAAAGCCTGAAAATAACCTTCCTCGCCTGCAATTCCGTGTGCTTCTGAGGTAATATTTCGATTGTCAAAACGCAATCCGGCTTGTAAAACACTGGTATTCCACTCATAATTCGCTGTTCCAAAAACACCAAAATCGTTTGTTGTTGCATCTGGAATTAGATATTCTTCACCAAAATTGGTATTGGTCTGGTGCATTCCCTGAACGCCTAAAATTGTTTCAATTTTGCCCATTTTCGGGAAATGATATTTAGCGTTGTAATTGAAAGTGTTCAGTTTCATTCTAAGAGAAGCGTCATTACTATCTTCAAATTCACTTCTGTCATTGGCGATATACCCTAAATCAACATCTAATTTTGAGTTTTCAAAAAAGATTACATTGTTTAAACTCAATAAATGATTGAAGATTCCCTGTCTCGGAAATTGTGTGTCTTTGCTTGAAGATTGTTCTGCGATTCCATCTTCCGGAATTCCAAGATCTAATTTATTGTAGTTGTATCTTAAAACACTCGAGAAGCTTGAATTACTGTATCCAATTCCGGTTTTAAAATCGGTTTCGTTATAACGTGAATTCGTTACACGGTCACCATCCGCAATTTTATAATCAGAATGGGTATTGAAACTTCCTCGCGCTAAAAATTTCCAATTCTCTGTAGATGTTTTTAATCCAATTGATGAGTTGCTTCCTTCTGTATTAGTGAAATATTTTTGACTGAAATTAGCTTTGAAAGTTCCTGCATCGGCAAATTTTTCAGGATTGAAATACAATACACCGCCCAAAGCATCAGAACCATACAATAAAGAAGCTGGGCCTTTGATAACTTCGACACTTTCAATTCCGGCATCGTTTAATCCTAAACCGTGTTCATCGCCAAACTGTTGATTTTCGATACGTACACCCTGAGAGTAAACCAAAACACGATTACCGCTCAAACCACGAATGACCGGTTTTCCTATAGAAGTTCCTGTTGAAATTTGAGAAACTCCAGGAATGGTTGCCAGACCTTCAATTAAAGTTGAGGTTCCTTTTTGCTGTAAAGTTTTGATGCTTTCATGCTCAATTTTCATTACATTCTGCGATTGTAATTTGTTAAAAGGAGTAGAAACAACCACTTCATCCATTTCTAAAATAGATTCTAAAAGAGTAATATCAAGTGTATTTTCTTTTATTAATTTAGTAATGGTTTGGTTCTGATTAGCATATCCAACATAAGAAAAGGCAAGACGAAGACTTCCGCTCGGAAGATTTTTCAATTCGTATTTTCCGTTTTCATCTGTTGTAGTTCCTTTATGTAATTCAGGAGCATAAACTGAAACTCCTGGTAATGGTTGATTTTGAGCATCGGTTACAATACCTGAAACCGAATTTTGAGCAGAAAGTATGCCCGAAAACCCTAAAATAAGGGCTAATATGATTTTTTTCATTTGAAAATGATGCTATAGTTTAATTGATTTTTTTCTTCAGAATAAAAACAGAAATCAAAGCAAACTTGCCAATCCTGATAAGTATCAAGATGGAAAATTTATTTTCTTTCGAATTTTATAAATTAAGAATTTGATTTTATTTCGAATATCTCGAAATCTAAGAAACTATAATTGCTGGTGGACCACGCAATAAATAAGCGCTTCCTGAAAACGAAAAAACATTCTCAGAAATGGTGAAAAAATAGGGTATTTCTTTGTGAAAAGTACGAAATTGGAAAGCAAAATCTTCAGGAAGAATATAACTTCCGAAAGCAAAATGACAAACATAACACAAATCATAATTATGATGCTGGTGCGTTATCTCACCTTGAGGATCATTATAATCATGATGACATTGTTTTTCTGAAAGCTGCTTTACAATATGCTCATAACTGTGTATCGACTGAAACAATATTGAGAACAATATCGTCAGCGCGAAAGAAACACTTAATAGGAGCTGCTTTTTTTTCATTCAATACAAAGGTATAAAAGAGGAATGAAAAATTGATTCATTTTTTGGATTCTGTTGCTGATATATTGAAAATAGCGCAACAAATAGTTTTATTCGTCGTGAAAAAGAGAATAATTGCTTTCAAATGGTATCCTGAACTGGCATTATATTATATTTGTGTGAAATAAATCAACGCTAAAAAACGTTTATTTGAGAACCACTTTAAAACCAAAATACGATATGCGATTCCTTTTAAGTTGTTTGTTTTTAGTTTCGTTTTTCAATGCTTTTTCGCAGGAAGAAGTGAAACCTGAAATAAAACCAGTGGTTAAAATTGACTCCTTATATCGTGAAGATCAGTTTTATTTTACGATAACGTATAATATGTTGGTTCAGGGACCTCCAGGCTTAAAACAAGATAAATTTTCTGCCGGATTTTCAGGAGGTTTTTTACGTGATTTTCCCATCAATAAAAAAAGGACTTTTGCTATAGCACCGGGTTTAGGAATAAGTTATCAAAATTATTATCAAAATCTTACCATTTCAACGGCTACTGACGGAGCATTACTTTATGGTGTCAACAATTATGATGAATTTGTCTCCAATAGATTTCGACAATACACAGTTGATTTACCAATAGAATTCAGATGGCGAAACTCGACTTTTGAAAGCACTAAATTTTGGAGAATTTACACGGGAATAAAATTCAGCTATGTTTTTGCAGCCAAATCTGTTTTGAAAGACGGAGAGAATACTTATAAAATTAAGAATAATCCGGATTTAAATGATTTTCAATACGGAGCTTACATTTCAGCGGGATACAATACCTGGAATATTTATGCCTATTATGGTTTAAATCCTTTGTATAAATCTTCGGTAAAAACTATAAACGGAGAAAGTGTCAATATGAGAACACTAAACCTTGGACTGGTTTTTTATATTCTATAGCCACAAATATAAAAACAATACCTGCGGTAGAACACCCAGTACCAAACCGATCATTAATTCTTTAGGAGTATGCGCTTCCATTTCTAAGCGTGAAGACGCCACAACTCCGGTCATTAAAATTAGAAAGGCTCCCCAATAAGGATTTTGCATTTGTAAATGCATATTTAAGCCAATTACAAAAATGGTCAGGCCACTAATGGCCATCATATGCAGACTTGCTTTTATTTTAAAAAGTGAACACACCAAAGCTAAAATTGTACTGAATAAGGCACCGAGAAAAAAGAAATGAAGTTCAGGATAACGTGCAATTACAATACTTCTTTTTACCAAAAGAATGTATAAAAAACACTGCAAAACGAGTGGAATTTTGCGTTGTGATGTTTCAGGAACCATGACAGAACTTACGTGTCCGGTCGAACGAAGTAACAAGAAAAACAAGACCGGAACCAGGATTGTAATGATTAGAATCTGGAACAATACATAATATTTTTCCTGATTGGTAAAAATATCTCCTTTGCAAAAAAGATAAAACAAGGTGGCATACATCGAAATAAAAATCGGATGTAAGATATAGGAGAATAGTGGAAGTATCTTTTTCAAAACGCTATATTTTTGTGGTATTCAACAAATATAATAATGTTTTTTACCGCTAAATATATAAATTGTCACAAATTATCTTTAAAATATTTTAAAGCTGTGGCAAAAAAAGATTATAATAATTCGTGTAAAATACTGCAATTGTTTTGCTTATTTGCTATCGCCCGAGTCGTGGCTAACTTTTTAATCTTCGCGTAATATTTTTTTCACGCTCCCGATAGCTATCGGGAGCGTGAAAAAATAATTCGTGATTGCTTCGCCTATTTGCCAACGCTCGAGTTGGGCTACTTTTTTAATCGCAAAGAATTAGTGGAAATTTGTGTAATTCATGGCAAACCTTTTTCTTTTTTTACTTTCCTTCAAATCCAATAATTAGTGAAATTTTGTGAATTTCGTGGCAAACCTTTTTCTAAATTTGACAAAAGAAACTTTCTAAATGAGCATAAATTTAAAAAACCTTATTTCAGTTCTTGACGCCAAATGGATTGGTCCTGATACTGATATTTTTGTTGATCATATTTCTATCGACAGCCGCTCGCTGCAAAACGGATCAAAAACATTATTCTTTGCTTTGTCCGGCGCGAATAATGATGCTCATTTATATATTCCGGAGTTGATAGAAAAAGGTGTTCAGAATTTTGTAGTGCACCACATTCCCAAAAACAGTGAAGGAAAAGCCAATTTTTTGGTGGTAAAAAACACGCTCAAAGCTTTGCAGCAATTTGCAAGTTATTATCGTGATCTTTTCGATTTCCCTGTGATAGGATTAACAGGGAGTAACGGAAAAACGATTGTAAAAGAATGGCTTAATTTTTTATTAAGTCCTGATTATAATATTATAAGAAGTCCTAAGAGTTATAATTCTCAGGTTGGCGTTCCGCTTTCTGTGATTGCCATCAACGAAAAACATAATTTGGGTATTTTCGAAGCCGGAATTTCTACGGTGAATGAGATGAGCAAACTTGAAAATATCATCAAGCCTACAATTGGTGTTTTAACCAATATTGGACCGGCACACGATGAAGGTTTTGAGAAATTAGAGCAAAAAATAAAAGAGAAATTGCTGCTTTTCAAAAAATCTAAAGTCATTATTTATCAAAAAAACAAACTTGTTGACCACTGTATAGGAGCTTTTTACAAAGAATATCCAGTAAATGAAAGAGACCTTTTTTCCTGGAGTTTTACTGATAGTACGGCAGATGTTTTTATTCTGGAGAAGGAAAACAGAAATGAAAAAACAACTGTTCAATATCAATATCAAAATGAATTTTTCGATTTAGAAATTCCGTTTAGTGATTCAGCTTCGGTTGAAAATACGATTTCTTGTTTATTGGTTCTGCTTTATTTTAATTATGATTTTGAAACGATTCAGGAACGCATGAAAATGTTATATCCGGTCGAAATGCGTTTGGAAGTAAAGAACGGAATCAATAATTGCAGTATAATTGACGATAGTTACAGTTCCGATTTCCAGTCGCTTAAAATCGCTTTGGATTTTCTGGAAAGCCAGCAAAAAAAGAATGCGACGAAAACGGTTATTTTGTCTGATATTTTCCAAAGTGGGTTTTCAAATGAAGAGTTGTACTCAAAAGTAGCACAACTTATCGCTGATAATAAAGTTAATCGTGTAATTGGAATTGGAAAAACAATCACCTCTTTTGCAGCCAAATTTCCGAACATTATTACATTTGAAAACACGGCCGAATTTATCTCGAAATTCGAAAGTTTGAATTTCATTAATGAAACGATTCTAATTAAAGGTGCGAGATCGTTTCAGTTTGAAGAAATCGTTGCATTACTTGAAGAAAAAACACATGAAACGGTTCTGGAAATTAACTTAGATTCCATTAGTCATAACCTGAATTTCTTTAAAGCAAAACTTAATCCTGAAGTAAAAATCATGGTGATGGTAAAAGCTTTTGGATATGGAAACGGAGGTTTGGAAATCGCAAAGTTACTGGAACATCATAAAGTAGATTATTTAGGTGTGGCTTTCGCCGATGAAGGAATCTCATTGAAAAGCGGAGGTATTAAATTGCCAATTATGGTCTTAAATCCGGAATCGACCAGTTTTCCTTCGATTATTCAATATCAGTTAGAGCCTGAAATTTATAGCATAAAAGGATTAAATGCCTTTTTAAAAATTGCGAGAGAAAAGAATCTGAAGGATTTTCCTATTCATATAAAACTAGATACAGGAATGCATCGTTTGGGTTTTGAAGAAAATACGCTCGATGAATTGATTGCAACTTTAAAAGGAAATACGACCGTAAAAGTAAAAAGTGTTTTGTCCCATTTGGCTACAAGCGACGAAATGAAACATTATGATTTTGTCATTTCTCAGATTAATTTATTCGAAAAATTATCTTCAAAATTAATTTCAGAATTAAATATTAATCCAATTCGCCATATTCTAAATACATCCGGAATTAGTAATTTTCCGGAGGCACAATATAATATGGTACGACTGGGAATTGGTTTGTATGGTGTATCCAATGATCCATCGGAACAAAAATATTTAGAAAACGTAAGTACTTTAAAATCCATTATTTCTCAGGTCCGAACAATTCCTGGGGGTGATAGTGTGGGTTACGGCCGTCGATTTATGGCTGAAAAAGAAACAAAAATTGCGACCATTCCCATTGGTTATGCTGACGGAATCTCGAGATTATGGGGAAATCAAGTTGGTTTTGTTACAATTAAAAATCAAAAAGCTTTTATTGTCGGAAGTGTTTGTATGGATATGCTAATGGTTGATGTAAGCGAAATTGATTGTAGAGAAGGAGATTCTGTTATTATTTTCGGCGAAAGCCCAACGGTTATGGAAATGGCAGAGGCATTAAAAACTATTCCGTATGAAATTTTGACTAGTATTTCGCAACGTGTAAAAAGGGTATTTTTCCGATAGTTTGCTGGGATTTTAAATAAAATTACGTATTTTTGATATACTTAATTATAAATTTAAAGAAACAATTATGAGTGTACTTTCGGAATTTAAGGAATTTGCAATGAAGGGCAACGTAGTCGATTTGGCTGTCGGTGTCATTATTGGAGCTGCTTTTGGCAAAATTGTAAGCTCACTAATTGAAAATGTTATTACGCCCTTGATATTAAAACCGGCATTAGATGCTGCGCATTTATCTACTATCGAAGAATTAACAGCCTTTGGAGGTGTAAAATATGGTCTGTTTCTTTCCGCTGTTATTAATTTTATAATTGTGGCTTTTGTATTGTTCTTAATTATTAAAGGACTAAACAAGGTGAAGAAGAAAGATGAAGTTGTTGCGCCACCAGCCGGACCAACACAAGAAGAATTGCTTACTCAAATCAGAGATCTGTTAAAAAACAAACAATAATATATTATACCGCTACACTAAGTCTAACTTAACCGCTCCTTAATTGGGGCGGTTTTTTTGTTTTTGTTTAATTTGTAACATTTTGTTATTTTTTGTGAAGCGTCTTGTTTTCACTTTTATTATGTATACTTTTGCATTATAATTTAGATTTAATTCATACTAAAAATATAAAAATGAGAATAGCGGTTGTAGGTGCCACTGGTATGGTTGGCGAAGTAATGCTGAAAGTTTTAGCCGAAAGAAATTTTCCGGTTACAGAATTGATTCCTGTTGCATCTGAAAGATCAGTAGGAAAAGAAATTGAATACAAAGGAACAAAATATAAGGTTGTAGGAATGCAAACAGCAGTAGATATGAAAGCTGATATTGCGGTTTTCTCTGCCGGAGGTGATACTTCATTAGAATGGGCTCCAAAATTTGCTGCAGCCGGAACAACTGTTATTGATAATTCTTCTGCGTGGAGAATGGACCCTACAAAAAAATTAGTAGTTCCTGAAATCAATGCTGATACCTTAACAAAAGAAGATAAAATTATTGCAAATCCAAACTGCTCTACTATTCAAATGGTATTGGCGTTGGCTCCTTTGCATAAAAAATACAACATCAGAAGAATCATAGTTTCTACTTACCAATCGATCACCGGAACTGGTGTAAAAGCAGTAAGACAATTAGAGAACGAATATGCAGGAATTCAGGGTGAAATGGCATACAAATATCCAATTCACAGAAATGCGATTCCACATTGCGATAGTTTCGAAGAAAACGGATACACTAAAGAAGAAATGAAATTAGTTCGCGAAACTCAGAAAATTCTTGGTGATAATACCATCAGAGTAACGGCTACCGCAGTACGTGTTCCTGTTGTAGGAGGGCATAGTGAGGCAGTTAATGTTGAGTTTACAAATGATTTTGACGTAAACGAAGTTCGTGAAATTTTACACCATACTGATGGAGTAGTGGTACAGGATAATTTAGATACCTTTACATACCCAATGCCATTATATGCAGAAGGTAAAAATGATGTTTTTGTTGGAAGAATCCGTCGTGACGAAAGCCAGCCAAACACTTTAAACATGTGGATTGTTGCTGATAACCTTAGAAAAGGAGCAGCTACAAACACAATCCAAATTGCTGAATATTTAATTGCAGCAGGTTTGGTATAAACCAGAGATTAAAGAAAATTGTTATAAAGGAAAAACCGTAATTGCAGCAATGTAATTACGGTTTTTTTATTTATGAGATTTACTATAAATTACGGTTTCCTTTTATCAAGAGAATTTATGGCATTTCCTATAGATATAAAATACATAATTGAAACTGAAGAACATTTGGGTGTTGAATTTCCATATGAATTCAAGCAAAAAATGATAAATCAGAATGGAGGCGAATTGATAACAGAAGGCTATGATTGGCAACTTTACCTTTTTTTTGATAAATCGGATAAAAAGAGAATAAGCAGAACTTGTAATCATATTATTTTAGAAACGAAACAAGCTAAAGAATGGCATAATTTCCCCGAAAATGCCGTTGCAATTGCTACAAATGGCTGTGGCGATTATTTAATTCTTCTTTCATTAGAAAATGATGCTAAAAAGTTAAGTGAGAGAATTTATTCATGGTTTCATGAAAAAGAAGAAATTAAAGAGGTAGCAAAAAATATAACTGAACTTATTGATCTGTAAACAATCTTCTATTGGAATTTAAAATACTGGGATTTTATTTTTAATATCCCGTGGTCTGATTTAGTTCTAAACAAAAATTCCAAATTTCAATAGTGTATATAGTCTATTGGAATTTGGAATTTTTAAAAATTGTAATTTATTTTAATATTCAGGAGCCAGTTCTAATTCCAGTCCTTCTAATTCTGTAGTAATTGGAATCTGACAGCCTAAACGACTATTAGATTTAACATAAAATGCCTCCGAAAGCATGGCTTCTTCATCATCTCCCATTTCGGGTAATGCAACATCATTTAGAACATAACACTGGCAAGAGGCACACATGGCCATTCCGCCACAGGTTCCTTCAACAGGAAGTTCGTACGCTTTGCATAACTCCATTATATTCATTGCCATATCAGTTGGAGCTTGTAACTCGTGTATAACTCCTTCTCGATCTTTAATCTTTATTAATACATCCATTTTATTAATTGGAAATTTATGGGTCGGATTTAATAACGTGATTAAATCCTCATTTATATTAGCTAGTTGGTTTCAGGCTAAATGCGAATTCTTTTCTAGCGTTTTCTTTAAGGTGCATTTTTACACCAAGTTTATTGCCTCCCTTTTCTAAAATTGTAACAACTGCAATTACGGAGTAGTAATCATTATCTGACTGAAAAATCAACATTCCTTCATAAGTTGAATTGATGACCCCTTGTTTGTCAGTTGTGGCAGAAATTTTTCTTGGATGAGCAAATTCAGCTGTACTGTAAGTTGACTTATTTGCGAATTTTGCTTTTCCTTCTGAAAAATCATAAAGAAAATCATAATTACCAATTCTAAGGCTTCCTTCTTCAGCAGTTGAACTTGTCGAGAATACGATTTGTCCAGCATATTGAAAATCTGACCATTCTTCAGATTCGCTTACCCATGCTTTATCAACAACCAGGGTTTGTGTGCTTTGTTGTGCGTAATTTGCAGATACAAAAAATAACAATAAAAATAGAGCGTAATAATTCTTCATATATATAAGATTTAGGGTTATGTGACAAATTTAAGTTAAAAATGTATTAATTCGTTAACTAAAACTCTTAAATCTTTATATTGTTTTTTGTTAAATCCGCAATTTTAAATGCTTTTTTAAAAGCTTTATTCGAAATTTGCAAGACAAACACTCTTAAGGCCTATTATTCTTGTTAAATAATTGACGACGTAAAGTAAAAAAAAAGGCCTTTTGCTTTACATTATGTTTACCACAGTTTCGATTTGTGGAGCATACTTTTTTATCGTTGTTTCAACACCAGCTTTTAGTGTCATCTGATTTACACTACAGCTAATACAGGCTCCTTCAAGACGAACTTTAACGTGTTTGTCATCTTCGATAGAGATTAGTGAAATGTCTCCTCCATCAGAATTTAAAAACGGTCTGATTTCATCTAGAGCCAATAATACGTTGCTTGTTAATTCTTCTGTTGTCATAATTTTATTTGTCAATTAAACAATGTTGCAATTAGAAAATGCGATAATTAGATAATTTTCTAATTGGCACATTTTCTAATTTTCTCATTATCTCAATTATCTAATTTTTCTTTACCGCTGAACATCCTGCCATAGTTGTAATTTTAATGGCTTCGGTTGCTGGTAAGCTATCGTTTCTGTTTACTGTTTCTTGTACCACATTTCTGGTAATTTCTTCAAAAATAGTTTCAATTACAGAAGCCGTTTGTAAAGCTGCCGGACGACCGTAATCTCCTGCTTCACGAATGGACTGTACAATTGGTACTTCTCCTAAGAATGGAACATTTAAATCTTCTGCAAGATTTTTAGCCCCTTCCTGTCCAAAGATATAATATTTATTGTCAGGTAATTCTTCTGGAGTAAAGTATGCCATATTTTCAATAATTCCCAAAACAGGTACATTGATATTATCCTGCATAAACATGGCAACTCCTTTTTTAGCATCTGCAAGTGCCACAGCCTGAGGTGTGCTCACTACAACCGCTCCGGTAATTGGCAATGATTGCATGATAGAAAGGTGGATATCTCCGGTTCCCGGAGGTAAATCGATTAACATAAAATCTAATTCTCCCCAATCTGCATCAAAGATCATTTGGTTTAATGCTTTTGCAGCCATAGGACCTCTCCAGATTACAGCCTGACTTGGTGCCGTAAAGAATCCGATTGAAAGTATTTTGATTTCAAAGCTTTCAACTGGTTTCATTTTTGATTTTCCGTCAACGGTAATCGAAATTGGTTTTTCGTTTTCAACATCAAACATAATAGGCATTGAAGGCCCGTAAATATCAGCGTCTAAAACTCCAACAGCAAAACCCATTTTGGCAAGTGTTACAGCAAGATTTGCAGTAACAGTAGATTTTCCAACGCCACCTTTACCAGAGGCAACGGCAATAATATTTTTGATTCCCGGAATTGCTTTCCCTTTTATTTCATTAGGGTTTTCCTTCGCTTCAACTTTAATGTTTACTTTAACTTTAGCTTCAGGAGATACCAATTCGTGAATTGTCTTTTTGATATCATCTTCAGCTCTTTTTTTAATGTGCATTGCCGGTGTGTGCAATAATAAATCTACCACAACTTCATCACCAAAAGTAATAACATTGGCAACAGCACCGCTTTCAACCATATTTTTTCCTTCTCCAGCTATGGTGATTGTTTCCAGAGCTTTAAGAATTTCTTTTCTATCTAATTTCATTTTTAATGTAGGTGTTTCTATTGGAGAAACTTATTTAAACACTATCTTTATTTAAACTCGTTTCAGACTGCAAAGATAACAGATTATGTTCGGATTTCTGCCCTTTTTGAATCGTATTTATTGATATCGAAATTATTCAAAATGATACTATTGTGCTTTTTTAGTCATCAATAAAATTAATGAAGGTTGAAAATTTAGCTTAATAAGAAAAAGAAACCCGCCAGATCTACTAAATCTGACGGGTTTCTTAAAAAAAATGGTCTACAAGTTTTATTCGTATTTTAAATATTTTAAAATGTCTATTTTGGTCACCTGATAGGCTTTTGCCAAAACAATCATTAAAGTTAAAATCAATAAAGAAACCAGTGCAACAGTAAACGGTACAATCGAAACATTGATTCTGAAAGCAAAATTCTCCAACCATTTTTGCAATAAAATATAAGCTGGAACAATTCCGATTAAGAATCCCATCAGGCAAAAAATAACATATTGTTTTGATAATTCTTTAAGCAGAATATCTGTTTCTGCACCTAATGTTTTTCTGATGGCAATTTCTTTCAATCTTCTTTCCATCGAAAATGATGCCAAAGCAAATAATCCAAAAACGGCAATAATGATAACTACAAGATTCAAAATAAAGAAAACATCTTTTTGTTTTACCTGTTCTTCATAGGTTTTGGCGAAACCTTTATTTACAAATTCATAATCAAAAGGGTAATCAGGATTTACGTTTTTCTCCCAGTAGGCTTTTAAACCGGCCAATGTTTCGCTTAAATTATTTGGAGAAACTTTTACATAAACATTCTGAAAATTGTTCCATTTTAAAGTTTTCGTATTAATGAAAACCATTGGCGGTACTTTGCTTTGAAATCCCGTAATGTGAAAATCCTTTACAATTCCGACAACCTTAAATTTTAAATTTCCTTTTTCATTTCCCCAGCCAGAACTTATTATGGTATTAATGGGATTTTTTAAGTTTAATGTTTTAGCCAGAGTTTCGTTAATCAGCCAGTTGTCGATTGTGTCTGAAGCAAATTTGGGTGACAAATCTCGCCCTTCGACAATCTTAATTTTCATCATTTCCAAAAAGCCAAAATCCATTTCAACATTTCGCGGCTGTACAAAAATACCATTATGTGTAAGACCAGAGCTGGAATTAGTGCTGTTTCCAAAAGTACCTGCAAAGGTAGAGACCTCCTGAACTCCTGATATCTTTAGGACTTCTTGTTTTGTGGTTTGATATTTTTGTCCTTTCGTTTTGTAATCCGGATAGTTAAAAGGAATTCGGATAACCTGATCTCCGCTAAACCCCAAGTCTTTATTCATCATATAATCAACCTGAGAGTTGACAATCAAAGCTCCAATGATAAAGAATGCGGCAATTCCGAATTGAAAGATAAGCATCGAATTCCGAATCCAAATACCGCTTTTGCTTCTTGAAAAATTGCCTTTTAGTACTTTTAAAGTTTCAAAATTCGAAATATAAATAGCTGGGAATATACCCGCAAGAATGATTACTAATCCAAATATAAAAATAAGCTGCAGGTAAAATTCGCCGCCATTCATAGTCAAATATTTCTTTAAAAAGTTATTATAGTAAGGCAATGAAAGTTCTACGATGGCTAAGGCAAATACAATAGCCAGAACTACAATAATAGCCGTTTCAAAAATAAACTGACTGATAATCTGGTTTTTTGAAGCGCCTACAATTTTACGGACACCCACTTCTTTAGC
Organism: Flavobacterium sp. KH_001; assembly: GCF_057840745.1. NCBI lineage: Bacteria > Pseudomonadati > Bacteroidota > Flavobacteriia > Flavobacteriales > Flavobacteriaceae > Flavobacterium > Flavobacterium sp. KH_001. The sequence goes on from NZ_CM174520.1 coordinate 1,508,045, forward strand.
ACGTTTAATGGCAGAAGCCGTTGCCAGATTAATATAGTTTACCAGGGATAAAACCAGGATTAAAACGGATAATCCTGCCATGATATATAGAAGCTGTAAGTTTCCTCTACCTTCAGGAGTCGATTGTCCAGAAGCTTTTGTACCATGAAGGCGAATTGTTTTCAGCTGATCGAAAATAATTTTAATTTCACCATTTTCTTTGATGTATTGCTCTGGAGTCTGGCCACTTTCTTTAGCATCTTTTAAAGTTCTGTTTACATAATTTACGTTATGCATTTTCTTTAAAACTACCGCAATATCACTGTTCTTTTTGGTTTTAATCATCAAACCATAATTAAAGTTTCCCCATTGGTTTTGATCGCCTTCACGAACTACCCCTCCAAAAACATAATTAGGTTCGACAGTAGATGGTTTTATCAAACGGTAAACCGCTTTTACCGTATAAGATTGATTTTCATAGTTAATAGCTTTTCCAATCGGATCTTGATCGTTGAAAAGTAATTTTGCTTGTTCTTCTGAAATGGCAACGCTGTTTTTCTCTTTCAAAATGTCTTTTTTCGAACCTTTTATGATTGGAAAAGGGAAAAAATCAAAAAAGTTATTATCAGAAACCGTGATCTTTTTGTCTATTAATTTTTTATTTTGATATTTAATTACAGATTCGTTGTACCAAACATTCATAAAGCAAATTTGCTCAATTTCAGGAATTGTTTCTTTACAGGTATTCCCAAAAGGGATAGAACTTGTTCCCCAAGTGTCGCCAGTTGCGCCTATTACATTAAGAACCTGATATACATTTTCTTTTTCAGGATTCCATCGATCGTAAGCGTGTTCGTTGTTCCAATATAAAATCGCGAAAATTACGCCGGCAATTCCGATGCTTAATCCTAAAACATTTAAAAACGAAAACAGTTTGCTTTGCTTTAAATGATAAATAAATATTTTAAACCAGTTAAAAATCATGGTGTATTTTTTATAGTTGTTGTTAGTTTTTTTAAAGATCTAAAAAGGTTTTTTGAACCTCTTAGTTTTTAGATCATTGCTAATATCTGGCAAACCAATCCAATTAGGATTGTGATTGCGGTTACAATAAATTTTATCATCTTTAAATTATTTAGCGTCCATAAAAACATCTACATTTCTCTGATTGAATCGCTCAGAGAATATTACACCGTCTTTCATGTGAATCGTTTTTTGCGAAAACGAAGCATCATAATCAGAGTGGGTTACCATCAAAATTGTCGCGCCTTTTGCGTGCAAATCGGTTAACAGTTCCATTACTTCATTACCGTTTTTACTGTCCAGGTTTCCGGTTGGCTCATCGGCCAAAATGATTTTAGGATCATTTACCAAAGCTCTTGCAACGGCAACTCTTTGTTGTTGTCCTCCCGAAAGCTGTTGCGGATAATGTTTCAAACGATGAGAAATATTTAGTTTCTCAGCAATAGCTTCAATTTTTTGTTTTCTGTCTGATGCTTTTACGTTGTTGTAAAGCAAAGGCAATTCGATATTGTCGTAAACAGAAAGTTCGTCGATCAGGTTGAAATTTTGAAAAATAAATCCGATGTTTTCTTTACGAACTGCAGCTCTTCCTTTTTCTTTAAGGCCAATCATTTCCTGATCTAATAATTTATAACTCCCATCGGTAGCGCTGTCCAAAAGCCCGATGATATTTAGTAAAGTCGATTTTCCACAACCTGAAGGTCCCATGATAGTTAAAAAATCACCTTTTTTAATTTCTAAAGAAATACCGCTTAAGGCTGATGTTTCTACTTCTTCTGTTCTAAAAACTTTGGTTAAATTTTGAATTGTTATCATAATGCTTAAGGTGTTAAATGTTATTATTCGTTTTTTGATTGATGATTTTGATTGATGATTGAAACGTATTTTTTTGCCACGAATTCCACGAATTTCCGCGAATTATTTTTTTAATTTTTTCGCCCTGAATAAAAATTTGTGAAAATTAGTGTAATTCGTGGCGAACTTTTTCTCGTTTTTTTGTCATTTCGACGGAGGAGAAATCACATCCAGAGAGCAACGCACTGTAAATCCGTTATGTGATTTCTCCTCCGTCGAAATGACAAGATTGTGTTTAGTGCACATTGCTTATCGATAATTCTTCTACATCTTTATAATCCGTATAAGAAGAAGTAATCACAGATTCGCCCTCTTTTAAGCCTTCCAGAATTTCATAATACGAAGGATTTTCCCTTCCTAATTTGATGTTTCTTCTTTCGGCTTTATTTCCTTTTACTACAAAAATCCATTTTCCGGCTGTTTCCTGATTGAAGCTTCCTTTTGGAACGACTAATGTTTTGTTTTTCTCTGATAAAATCAGTTTTACGCCAAAACTAAGTCCGTCTTGCAAAACGATTTCTTCTTTAGAAGTGAAAGCCAATTCTACTGTAAAGTGCCCGCTTTTTACTTCCGGAATTACTTTGGTTACCAGAACTTCCAATGTTTTTCCTTTAAATTCTACCTGACCTTTTAAGCCTTCGCGAACTTTCTCTAAATAGAATTCATCAACATCAGCAGCAAGCTTGTAACCTTTTTTCGAATCGATTTTTCCAATACTTTCTCCCGCCTGGAATGATTTTCCTAAAACAGGTTCAAAGGATGTTAATCTTCCAGTTTCCGGAGCTGTAATTAAAAAGTTCTTTTTGTTGTTTCTTAAAATATCCAAACTTTTTTCCATCGTCTGAATGGAACGATTGATTTGTGAAATCTGAACCTGATTCGTTTGTTTTTCCTTTTGAATACTTTGCTGAATGGTTCTTTTGCGCTCTTCCTGAAAACGTAGACTTTCTTTAAAGGTATTCCAGTCGTTTTTCGAAATCACTTCTTTTTCATATAAACGAGCATTCATATCGTATAATCTTTTGGCGTCGTTATAATCGTGTTCGATCAAAACCAAATCTTTATTTAAATTCAATTCCTGATTTCTAATGTTCAGTTTTCCGGTATTCAAATTGTTGATTTGTTCAATAATGGCGGTTTCCTGAGTCAGGTAATTCAGTTCTGTATTCGGGTTGTACAAACGAGCCAATGATTGCCCTTGGGTTACCATCGCGCCGTTCTCCACGAAAATCTCTTTTACAGATCCTCCTTCTGTAACGTTCACAAGCATTACGTTCAAAGGTTCAACTTTAGCCTGAAAAACCACAAAATCTTCAAAAAAGGCTTTTTCAATTTTTTGAACCGATAGTTCTTCAGCTTTTACATTTAAACTTCTTTTGGTGTTAAACGAAAAAAAGATGATGACAGCCAAAACTAAAAAAACTCCAATTGCTATTGTGAGATATCTAAATTTTCTATTTTTACGAGGAATTACCTTGTCCATTTTATAAATAATTTGTTGATTACCAATAGGTAAATACTGTGCCACAAAATTTATTATTTGTAAAGTCTTGATTTTAAAGAAGCTTTAAAAACCATTCAAAAAAAGGAGTGTTCGATAATGAACAGTTGACCGTTCGAAATCGGACAAAAAAAGACAGATGCGAAAAAAATTAGCCCAAATATTAATTGTTGACGATCAGGAAGAAATTCTTTTTTCGGCAAAAATGATTCTCAAAAAACATTTTGAAACCATTTTTACCAGCAACAATCCCAAAAAAATCATTTCTCTTTTAAGCGAAAATGAAATAAATGTGGTTTTATTGGACATGAATTACCGAATTGGTTTTGAAGACGGGCGCGAAGGAATTCATTGGCTGAAAGAAATTAAAACCCTTTCTCCTCAAACCATTGTGATTTTAATGACAGCATTTGGTAAAATTGAAACCGCTGTTGAAGGAATAAAAATTGGTGCTTTTGATTATGTTTTGAAACCCTGGCATAACGAAAAACTACTGGAAACCATTGATAAGGCTGTCGCCGAAAGTAGAAAAAACAGTAAAAAACCAGTAATCGAAAAAACTGAAAAAATATACTTCGTCGGCACTTCCCAAAAAATAAAACAAGCCTATTCTATAGCGGAAAGAGTCGCCAAAACCGACGCCAACGTTTTAATTTTAGGTGAAAACGGAACTGGAAAATATGTTTTTGCCGAATTTATTCATGAGCATTCTGAAAGAAAAAATCAGCCTTTTGTCCATGTTGATTTGGGTTCGTTGAGTGATAATTTATTTGAAAGCGAACTTTTTGGATACGCAAAAGGGGCTTTTACTGATGCCAAAATAGATACGCCGGGAAGATTCGAAATGGCTTCAAACGGAACAATTTTTCTCGATGAAATCGGAAATATTCCATTGCATTTGCAGGCTAAATTATTACACGTTTTACAAACCAAAACCGTTACACGCTTAGGCGAAAGCAAACCAAGGCCGTTGAATGTCCGAATTATTTCGGCAACCAACAGCGATATTAAAGCCGAGGTGAAAAATAAAACCTTCCGTGAAGATTTGCTGTACCGAATCAATACAATGGAAATTCATTTGCCATCCTTGCGCGAACGAAAAGATGATATTGTTCCGATGGCCAATTTTATCCTCAATCAGATTGCCGAAAAATACAATCATGGTCCCGAAGCTTCGGGATGGCAGTTTGAAGAAAATGCCGGCTCGTATTTAGAAAAATACCCATGGAAAGGAAATGTTCGCGAAATGGAAAACAAGATAGAACGCGCTTTAATTTTAGCTGATAATAATACAATAACGGTTCACGACTTAGATATTCTGGATTTTGAAGATATTCAGCAAAACGATGAAAATCCACTTTCTGAAATGGAGAAAACTGCTATCGAAAAAGCCTTATTCAAACACCACGGAAACATCAGCAAAACCGCTGAAGAATTAGGTTTGTCAAGAGCCGCTTTATATAGAAGAATAGAGAAATACGATTTGAAGAATACATAGTAGTTTTTTGCCACAGATTAAAGGATTAAAATGATTTTTAAATTTTTTTCACGCAGATTTTGCAGATTTGAGCAGATTTTATGTGAAATCATCTTAATGCCGTAATCTGTGGCGATAAAAAAATACTAAGGGATAGATTGATTTTAATCTAATTTTATCTGCTTAAATCTGCAAAATCTGCGTGAAACAAAAATCATTTTAATCCTTTAATCTGTGGTAACAAAAATATAAAATATGAAAAATTGGAAGTTTTATAACGCCTTATTTGTGAGAGTCTTGTTTGTCATGACGCTCTTCTTCTTTTGCGTTTTTCTGATCTATAAAATGTTTTATTACAATGCCATTTTATTCGGACTTTTTGCTGTTGTAATGTTGTTCGAAATGTATTTTTTTGTAAAAAACCAATTACTGTTTTACGACAGAACATTGCTCTCCATGCTTCAAAAGGACTTTTCAACCAATTTCCCCGAAGAGAATAAAAAAGAAAATTTCGAAAGTTTATACCTTTTATATGATGCTTTAAAAGTTCAGCAGCAAGAACAAACTTCAAAAGAATTGGTTTATCAATCCATCTTAAATAGCATTGATACCGGAACGCTTATTTTAGAAAAAGAAAATGACGAGTGGAATATCTTTTTGATGAACGATTGCTTTTCTAATTTATTCAAAGTGCCAAAAGTCAGTCATTGGAGTTACTTAAAAAACTATTTGCCATCGCTTTGCAATGAAATTGAAAAGTCTGATTTTGCCGAATTAAAGTCGGCGATTTCGATTAAAATTGAAGATCAGGATCTGCAGACTTTTATGCTTCAAACTTCACTTACCAAAACCTATAACAAAGAATATTTTATCATTTTACTAGATAGTATTCAGCGTGTGATTGAGAAAAAGGAAAAAGAAGCCTGGATTAATTTGATGAAGATTATTTCGCATGAATTAATGAATTCCTTAACACCGATTCGTGCACTTTCGCAGAATTTACTCCAAATTGTCGATCAGGAAAAATTGGAAGAAGATGATTTTGAAGATATCAAAAGCAGTATTTCGACAATTATAAACAGGAGCGATCATTTACAGGTTTTTGTGGAGAACTACAGAAAACTGGCCATGCTTCCAACGCCAACGAAAGTGATGACGCCAATCAACGCGCTTTTCGATGACTGCCTCCGAATCATGAATCCGATTTTAAAAGCAGAGAATATTGAATTGATAAATGATATTAACAGTTCGCGTTCTATTTTGATTGATAAAAATCAGATGGAGCAGGTGATTATCAATTTGATTACAAATAGTATTTATGCCTTAAAAGAGAAACAGGAAAAGAAAATGTTTCTCTCCAGTTATACCGAAAATAACCGTTTCTTCATTACGATATCGGATAACGGAAAAGGAATAGATTCTGAAATTAGAGACAAGGTTTTTCTGCCGTTTTTCACCACCAGAAAAGACGGCGCCGGAATTGGTTTAACCCTTTCTAAAAACATCATCGAAGCGCATGGGGGTTATTTAAGCTACCAAACCGATGAAGATAAAACGAGTTTTGTTATTTGCTTGATTTGATTTTTTTCCACCATATAAGTGATATACGTTCATTATGGATTGCGGATAAATCTCTCGCAAAGACGCGAAGTCGCAAAGTTTTTGTTTCACGCAGATTTTTAAAAGATTTAAGCAGATGTACACGGATTTAATATATAAACAATCTGCATACATCTGCTTAAATCTGCAGAATCTGCGTGAAATATTTTTTTAATCTGTGGCAGTAAATAAAAACTTTGCGCCTTCGCGCCTTTGCGAGATTCAATGACAAAGTAAAGCAAAACTTAAAATGAACTTATATCACTTATATGGTGGAAACATCCGGCGTCCAAAAGTGTTTTTCGAGATCTATAATTTGATTGTCTATAACTTCAATGCCCTCGCTTTCCAGTAGTTGCTGCATTAAATTCGTTCCGTCAAAATGGTGTTTTCCGGTTAAGAGTCCTTTTCGATTGACAACGCGATGCGCTGGAACATCATCCCTATTATGACAGGCATTCATCGCCCAGCCGACCATTCGCGCAGAGCGTGCAGTTCCCAGAGCTTTTGCAATAGCGCCATAAGAAGTCACTTTTCCATACGGAATTTGTCTGGCGATGTCATAAACTCTTTCAAAAAAATTATCTTCTGCCATAGGTTGTTTTTTTGCCACAGATTAGAGGATTAAAAAGATTTTTAAAATTAGTTTCCCGCAGATTCTGCAGATTTGAGCAGATCAAATATAAATCTTTTTAATCCTTAATAAGTTGAATATTTTATCAAATAGAAAAGATAAGTTTAGTCAAAAATATATCCCTTTAAATCTGCCTTAATCTGCAACCCGAGCGATAGCGAACTGGCGAAGCAAATCTGCGTGAAATATTTTTTACCACACAAACAAAAATCATTTTAATCCTGTAATCTGTGGCAAACTAAATCTTTATCCAAAATAGTAATTCAAAATATTAAAAAGAGTTACCACGGCAACTAAACCCGTAATGCTTCCAATAATAGTATTCATATTCCGCATCAGGTAATCGGTTTTCTTTTCTATTTTTCCGAAGAAGCCGATGTAACTGTACAAAGCAGCAAACGAACCCAAAACAGAACCCATTACAAAAGTAAAAATGATATTGCTTTCAAAGACAAATAGATGGTAAGAAGCTAAAGTAACACTTACCAAAACATAATACGGAATCGGGAAAAAGTTCAATCCCGAAAGTAGCATCCCTAAAAAGAAACGGCTTTTTTTACTGCTCTTTTTGATTTTCGATTTCTTTTTGGTTTTCGGTTCTTTGGCGATAAACAGAAAATAGATCGTTAGTATGGAAAAAATTACAAACCCAACTTCACGCAATAAAGTCACAACATCAGGGCGATTGTCAATTACGTGAGCAAACAAAAGCGCCACATAAACCTGAAAAAAAATCACGACAAGCGCTCCCAAAACAAACCATAAAGCGTTCTTTCTTCCTTCTTTCAAGTTTACTTTTGCTGCGGTCATGTTGATTAATCCAGGCGGAATAATCCCAATGAAAGCGGCAATGAAACCTGAAAGTAATGGAGTAATTAAGACCATTCAGTTGTTTGATGGGTTAGTAAAATCTGTTTTAAAATTAAATTAGTCTTTAATTTTAAAACGAATATACGTAATTGCCTTGTTAATTTCTAAATATTGTTTTTCATAAAAAGTCTGAAAAGCAGTAACTTCTTCCGGACTTCCTTCGTTAGTATACACGTTATGATTGGCATATAAAACTTCGTGACCTTCACCGTGAAGCAATCCAAGCGTATAACCGTGCATGAATTCACTGTCGGTTTTAAGGTTTACGACACCGTCTTTTTTAAGGATTTTTTTGTACAATTTCAAAAACTCGGAATTTGTCATTCTGTGTTTTGTTCTTTTGTATTTGATTTGCGGATCCGGAAAAGTAATCCAGATTTCGTCTACTTCGTTATCAGCAAAAATATGATTGATCAATTCGATTTGAGTTCGAATAAAAGCAACATTATGAAGTCCGTTTTCAACAGCGGTTTTAGCACCTCTCCAGAAACGAGCACCTTTAATATCAATTCCGATAAAATTTTTGTCTGGATATCTTTCTGCTAATCCAACAGAATATTCTCCTTTTCCACATCCTAATTCTAAAACTAATGGATTGTCATTTTTAAAGAAATCAGAGTTCCATTTTCCTTTTAAAGGCATTAAATCGCCTACAACTTCTTCTCTGGTTGGTTGAAAAACGTTTTGAAATGTTTCGTTTTCCCTGAATCTTTTTAGTTTATTTTTACTTCCCACTTTTACAAAAATTTTCAGCAAAATTAAGGAATATAAACGAATGAAAATAGCGCAATTACGTTTAAAGTTTTTTGCTGCGATTTTTTACATTCAGGGTCTTTTTTTTAACCACAAATTTGTGTAATTTGTGGTAAACTTTTTAATGTTACCCGTAATGTGGTTCCGTAATTGGTTTTGATTTTGGATCTAAAGTTTCATCGTGTTGCGATAAATCAAGACCAATGTGTTCTGATTCTTCTGAAACTCTTAGCGGAATAATAAAGTTCGTTACTTTGAATAAGAAATAAGCTCCGAAGAAAGTAAAAATGGATACCAGAACCAACGCCATCATATGATGTCCGAAAACATTCCAGCCTCCGTGTAATAGACTCGCATCTTCACCGTGAGCGAAAATAGCAGTCAGGATCATTCCCATAATTCCGCCAACTCCGTGACAGGCAAAAACGTCAAGCGTATCATCAAATCTTTTTGAGAAACGACAGTTTACGACAGAGTTTGAAACCAAAGCAGTAACAAATCCGAAGAACATGCTTTCAGGAACCGATACAAATCCTGCAGCAGGAGTAATGGCAACTAAACCAACGACAGCTCCTATACAAGCTCCTAAAGCCGATACTTTTCTGCCATTCATACGGTCAAAGAAAACCCAGGTTAACATGGCTGCTGCCGATGAAGTTGTAGTGGTTGCAAAAGCCATCGCTGCAGTTCCGTTGGCTGCAAGAGCAGACCCAGCATTGAATCCGAACCAGCCAAACCAAAGCATTCCGGTTCCTAATAATACAAACGGAATATTGGTTGGGATATGGTCGCTGTTTTTTCTTTTTCCTAAAACCAGAACTCCGGCCAAAGCGGCGAATCCTGAACTCATATGTACTACAGTTCCTCCGGCGAAATCCTTCACGCCAAAATAGCTTCCTAAAACTCCTGTCGGATACCAAACGGCGTGACACAAAGGAGCGTATATAAAAATGGTAAATAAACTAATGAAAATTAAATAAGAAATAAAGCGAACGCGTTCTGCAAATGAACCCGTAATAATGGCCGGAGCGATGATCGCAAATTTCATTTGGAACAAAGCAAAAAGCATAAACGGAATCGTACTCGCTAATTTTTTATGTGGTAAAATATTAACGTAATCCATAAAGGCAAAAGTGGTCGGATTTCCGAAGAAGCTGTAAAAGTGCTCTCCAGACCCAAAACCTACCGGATCTCCAAAAGCTAAACTGAAACCAACGGTAACCCATAAAAGTGTTACAACGCCCAAACAGATGAAACTTTGCAACATGGTTGAAATGACATTTTTCTTGCCTACCATTCCGCCGTAGAAAAATGATAATCCCGGTGTCATGATTAAAACCAGACAACAAGAAGTTAACATCCAGGCAACATCGGCAGGAACGATTGCATCTGTAGTGCCAAATTCTGATAGTACGTAATTATTCTCTGTAACTGTTGGCCAAAATGCACCCGTAATACAAACTAAACTTATAATAATAAAGGAAATGATCCAGCGTCTTTCTATTTTCATTTTTCAAATACTTTATTGAACCCTATTTTTTTTGGGGTCAAAGTTAAAAAAAAATAAAGATTTTGATTTTGAGGGCTGTTAAAATAGAGGTTGTTGGTTAATTTTAGTCAATTTTGTAAAATTCAGATCCTTTTTTTGATGGAATTGTATTTCTGAATCAAAAAAAAGAGCCCAAATTGCCAAATATGTTATAATTAAATTGCTATCGTGATTTGTAACGTGCTATAAAAGTTAGGTTTATAATAAGAAAGTTCTAAAATGTTTATTTTTTTTGAAGTTTCGCAATCAAAGCATCTTCGATTGGCGCTTTTATTTTAATCGCAGCATCCACTTCGTCATTCGGAACGGTCATTGATAAAACGTATTGTTGAATTTTCCATTCTTTCCCCACTTTCACCAAAACGCCAGAACCGCGGCAGATTTTCATTTGTGTATTTAGCAATTCATCAAACCAGGCCACATTTCCGGTTTTGTCAAAAAAGATATGACGTTCCAGAGCCGTAAAATTCCAAGTTCTGCCACTTTTAAAAAAAGGCTGTGCCCAAGTTTGAAAGTCTGGTTTAACCCAATTTTCGGTAGCATCTGTCCCAATGAAAATCGCATCTTCGGTCATTGCATTAAAATAGTCTTCAAATTTCACATCGGCAGCGGCTTTGTGCCAGGCATCGAGTGTTTTGTTGATTTTTTCTTTTTCGGCATTTTGTGCATTAGCAAAAACGGTCACAAATAATAAAAGTAAGATGGTTTTTTTCATGGGTTTGGTTATTTGAGTTAAAGGTAAGAAAAATATTTTTTCACCATATAAGTGATGTAAGTTCATTTAATTGGGGTGTTTACTTTGTGCTTATTTTTTTAAATAGAAGCTCATATAAGTATTGGAGATAGGACTTGCAAGGCTTATTTGTCATCCTGATTTCTATGATAAAACCAAATCTTTTTGATAAGGGATTTGGTTTTTTATTACCGCAAAAACTCGATGGATTATTTTATTTCTCACAGCGTTTAAAACGCTCATTTTATTCTTTCCTTCATCAACTTTTCTAATGTAGTATGTTCTTAAATCATTATCTGATCGGACCGCACTCATCGCTGCCAGATGCAGAATAGTTTTTAGATTTTTATCAGCAAGCATTGATACTCCAGGCCTTCTTTTTAATGATGTTCCAGATTGAAAATCAAAAGGAACTACTCCACTGTAACATGCCATTTTCCTAGGATCAGTTATAGTTGTGAATCCTTCTGTTTTTGACAACAATGTCCATGATAAAACCTGACCTACTCCAGGAACAGATTTAATCAATTTCTGTTGTTGATTAAGACTCTCTTGGTTTTGGATTATATTTTCAATATCATTTTCTATTATCTTAATTTGGACGTCAATATCTTTAATAAGCTTAATATTTAAGTCTTTTAGCTGTTTATCTAAGCCAATACTTTTCATGAGTTTGTAATCATGCTGCTGCACTATTAGCTGCTTTTTAATCTTTATTCTTGAAGCTCTTTCGGTTAATAGTATTTTTATCTTTTTAATCGAACAAGAACCTGGCTTCCATTCTCTGCTTTCCTGATGATTTTTTTCGATGAAATTACAAATGCGAAGAGCATCAATTTTATCATTTTTACCTCTAACAAGTCCTATACTTTTTTTGATATGTAAAGCTGATATTACATAAACTTTAAAATCAAATTTTTCAAGCACTTCAAACAGATTCCAATTATATCTGCCTGTGTTTTCCATAGCTATAATTACCTTTTCTCCCGAGTAGCTTTTCAAGAAACGTTTAATAACAGGTACTTTATTTTCAATGGAAAAGTAGCTTACTGTCTCATTTTTAATACAGATATCTAAAGTCTTACTGCTGATATCAATGCCAATAATAATGTTTTTCATAACTTTGCTTTTACGATTCAACAAATGATTTGAGAAATTCATCATAAGCTCAACTCCTTGATAACGGGTCTCTAGCCCAAATTTCTATCTGAGTCTTTGATGAAAGGGAAGCGAAAGTCTTAATCAAGATATGAGTCACAAACTCAGAGGAACGAATAGTTTACTTTTGCTTCCTTTCTCAATCATAAATTTAATTAAATTTCAAAAAGCAAATCTAAAGGAGGAACGAAGGATCACAGAAGGAACTCGACAAAGATTGGGGAATTTCTGTGCGGAGCTTCTAGTGTGATCCTTCGTTCCTCAGGATGACAAACTGAATCTAAAAACAAAAAACTTTGCGCCTTAGTGCCTTTGTGTGGAAATTCGCCAAAACTTAAATTTCCTTAAATTACTTATATGGTTTAAACATAAACATACATTTACTATCTTTGATTGTTTTAAAATACCACATCATGAATCCGAAAATATTTATCAGTTCGATCGTTATTACTTCTTTACTTTTTGTGTCTTGCAAAAAGGAATTAGAACCTCAGGAAAGTACACCCACTTCTGAATTAGTTAAATTGGGACTGGTAAAAGATACGGCGAAAGTTAAGTCGGTAGTAGAGGCACCACAGCCACAAACGAATCCGAATACGGTATTGGGTGAAACAAAAGGAATGAATCCGGCACACGGACAACCGGGACACCGTTGTGATATTGCAGTAGGCGCGCCATTGAATTCGGCACCAACGCAAGGACAAACGGCAACTGCGCAGCCAACGCAAACAGTACAGGTTAATCCGAATCAAAAAAATATGGTGACCACAACAACTGTTGCGGCTCCTGCAAAAGTGGCGAAGGGAATGAATCCATCGCACGGACAGCCAGGTCACAGATGTGATATTCCGGTTGGAGCTCCTTTAAATTCTCCGGTTGCAAAACCAGTTGCGGCAACACCAGCACAAAGCGGAAGTAGCACACAAAGTTTTACCGTTACACCGCCACCAGCAAATACAAATGCAGTTCCGGCTTTATTAAGCACCGAAGCACCAAAAGTTGCCGAAGGAATGAATCCGGCTCACGGACAACCAGGACACCGTTGCGATATTGCAGTAGGTCAGCCATTACCAAAATCCTAAATAAGTCGAAAGTAAAAAACCATATAAGTGATATAAGTTCATTTATAATTGGGGTGTTTACTTTGTGCTTAATTTTAAATAATAGAAGGGCATATAAGTATTGAAGATAGGAGTCGCAAGGTGTATTTGTCATCCTGAGGAACGAAGGAACACACAAGAAATTCGACAAAGATTGGCGATTCTCTTTGCGGAGCTACTAGTGTGTTCCTTCGTTCCTCAGGATGACAAACTGGGCTTAAAAAAATAAACCATATAAGTGATATAAGTTCAATTTAGTTTAGCGCTTAGCTTAACATGAACTTATATCACTTATATGGTGGAAAACCGGTTCCGATATATCTAAAATGTTTTCTGCTTTTCGAAAGTAGTCGTCAATGTTTTTTTGGCTTTAGCCAAGGCGCCACTAAATGCTTTTTCAAGTGTATCTGAGTGTTCTGTAACGGTTATGGGTTGTAGTTTTGCTGTGCGGACTTCGATTACACACTTCTTATCGTTTAAACTGAATTTCTCGCCGTTTTCGTCTCCAAAATGTACTTCAACGCGGGTTATTTTTTCTTCAAAACGTGTTAGCCCTTTTTCTAATTCTCCAGAAAAATAAGCTTCTAATCTTTCGTGTCCTTCGATGTTTTTGTCGGTATTGATTTGAATTTTCATATGGTTTATATTTAATGATTGTTTCTCAAAGCTATCTTTTTTAAGATGAAAAGCCAAGTGAGTTAAGGAAACATTATGAAATTTTGCACGCATTTTTTTGTCATTTCGATCCTGAGACTTCGCGAGAAGAATCCCCGCAAGTAGCTCGACAATCAAAAGCAAATCAAAACTAAAATTATACCCTATAATTTCTTTAATTGATAGTGGACACCCGCGTTTTTTGGTATCTTTGCAGTCCTAAACGTTAAAATTATGACTTCGAAAAAACTTTTGCCCGTGTGGTATGGTGGCGGTATTGGAAACAACTGCAACGCATTTAACGGCGTAGGACACCTTAGCTATGCGGGTTTTATATTTCCCCTAAACGTTAAAAATTATGAGTACCAAAACCCTTTCAAAAGAAGCCGAAGTCCGGCTAATTGATTTTTTCAATAAATCAGTCGATCCGGAAACTATGGCAAAAACAATTAGACGAATAAATTACCTTTTCGCCTTAAGTGTAATGCGAGAATGCGAAACACTTCAAACCAATATTACAACCGTAGAAAATGGTTTTTATTGGCTTAATGAATTAGCAGAAATTTTAAATCCTTATTTTGAGATTGAATAGATTAGAATGGAAAAGCCACTGTGAAGTGGCTTTTTTTGTTTTTCCGTCTGGTTTGTCATTTCGAAGAATGAGAAATCCCCGCAAGTAGCTCGACAATCAAGAGCATACAAAAAAGCAAGAGGTAATTATTCCTAATTTAGATTTTCTTAATTCTAAATTTAATTATGTGATCACAGCAATCACACGTTACAAAACTTCTATCATCTACATCCATATCTATTTCAATTTCGTAATCACAAATAGGACAATTGTAAATAATATCTATAAGTTTTATTGGTGGATTAAGTACAGTTGGGATTTCTAAGATTGAATATTCTATCATACTTTTTTAATTAACCAAATTGCATATAATCATATATAAAGTCGTTGATTTCTTCTCCTTCAGAGTCAAACTTTAAAACAATCCTAGAGCATAATTTATCAACCCAATTTTCAATTTCTTCTAAAGAATTAATGTTATTTAGAAAAGACAAAAGCTTATTTTGATTAGTAAAATCATCTATAAACATAAAAATGTCTTCTTTAAAGCTATCTGCATAATTTTCATTTGGTTGCGATAAGTAATTTTCTAAATGTTGAATTTTTTCATTTAAGCTTAACATAGGAATTTTATTTCAAAGATAAATAAAAACCCGACTATACTCCGTTGTTTTAGAGTCTACATTTTGCAACTTTTGTTAACATGGATATTAAGCAAAAATTTGGACTTAAGATAAAGGAGCTTAGAAAACTCAAAGGACTGTCTCAAGAAAAGCTAGCCAATTTAGCAGAGATAGATCGAACCTATCTGCCAACGATTGAAAAAGGTGAAAGAAATGTTTCTATTGAAGTAGTTGAGCGATTAGCGAATGCTTTAGAAGTTAAGATAAAAGACTTATTCGATGAATAGTAATAATGATGAATAAAGTTGAGCAAAATCTATAAAATAATACTCCAACAGAAAATATGAACGAAGAAAATATACGGATTAAAAATGTATTAGAATTTATCAGGCAAAAAGCTATAGAATTTGGTGCAAATAATGATAAAGAGTTTAATAAATCATATATCGAAAGAAATAATACTGGATCAGATTCTCTTAAAGATAAAGGTGCTTATTTTGGTTTTATTCATCCGGAGGAAGAATCTGGAGGGCCATTCCATGACTTTTCATTAACTATTTTCCCATGTATTGAAGATAAACCTTGGTTAGTTTGCTTAGGTATTGGGTCAAGCGGTTTCAAAAATGATTACGATCTTGCCAATTATCCTGGAGTAAGAAGACTTTTTTCGAAACTTATTAATGAAAAAGGTTTTTGTAAATCGGACTTTTCAGATATAGAAACACCTTTGCCTAAAACTATTACTAATAGTGAAGACCTAGAGCAAATAAAAAACACAATAAAGACTTACACAAAAGTTTTACCAGTTTGCCAAATTGTTGAAAATCCTGAAAGTGAAGAAGGAAAAAAAATAATAGCAGCATTTGTGGCAGGTTATGCAAAACTTAGAAATTGGTCATCTAATAAGGAACAGCGTAAAGCAATTTCAGATGCATTAGAGCCCTTTTTTAAAGAAGAGAAAATAGATGAAGTTGAAGAAATAAATAATCTTCTTATAGATAGAAAATATATTGTTCTGCAAGGACCACCTGGAACTGGTAAGACTAGAACGGCTAAGGAAGTTGCAGAAAAAATAAAAATAAGAACAAAAACATTTTTTACTCAATTTCATGCAGAGACCAGTTTTTCTGATTTCATATTTGGTATTCGACCAGATTTGAATAGCAATCACCTTCTCTATAAAGAAAATTTAGGAATTTTTACTAAGGCATTAAAGTATGCAGAAGAAAATAGCGGGGAAAGAGTAATTTTAATAATTGACGAAATTAATAGAGCAAATCTTTCTAATGTTTTGGGTCCCATTTTTTATTTGTTTGAACATAAAATGGATAAATGGGATGTTGAAATAGAAATTTCTCCAGACTTTAAAATTAATAGATTACCAGATAATTTTCACGTAATAGCGACAATGAATACGGCCGATAGAAGTTTGTCTGTAGTAGATTTTGCATTGAGAAGAAGGTTTGCATGGTATGATTTAAAGCCAACACCTATTAACGGGAAAAAGAAAAATTTGGCAAATGTGAGTGTGTCTGAAATAAATAATTCTGAAGAATATTTCTTTCTTGAAGATTTCTCGAAAATTAATGAAATTTTTGATTGGTATGCTTCTAGTAATGAGCTTTCACTACAACCGGGACAAGGCTACTTTATTGCAAAAAGTGAAGAGGAAATGAAAAGCAGAATTCAATATGAAATATTTCCATTGATAAAAGAATATTTGCAAGAAGGATTGGTTAGAAATGCCAAAGAAGAATTTAATAATTATTTTGCTTCACGTATAAATCAATCACTTTTTGAATGAGTAAGCCATTAGATGTTTTTTTTGAGATGTCTTGTTTAACTGAACAATCTATTCAGTTAAGTGGAACCTATTTGCAAAAAAAATGGTTTAAAACAGCTGACAGAAGAATTATTGGTCAGACTCTTCAAAAGTTTATAGAATATAATTTAGCTCAATTTAAATTCTTAGGGATTCAGCCATTTATAATTGGTACAGATCAAAATACTTCGTTGTTTTTCCGATCATCAGGTTTCATTGGAACTATTCCATTAAGAGCCTCTGATACAGGTAAGCAAATAGGTGATTTTGTAGTAATGCCAAGATTTACTGGTCGTGATCGTTTTGAAGATTACATTGAAATTTTAAACTTACTTGGTGCAGAAATAAGCCCAGAAATTATTGATAGCTTACCTCTTGCTTCAGGTAAAAATTTTAGACCACCATTGTATTTAGAAGCAGTAAAATTCATCTCCTCTCTTGAACTGTTATTGTCGAAGTCTTGGTGTAAATTTGATAATGTTGAAAAAATATCAAATCAACCAAATGGTCAAATAAATTGGAAGAAATACATCAACAATGAATTCAAAATTGAAAATAGGTTAAAGTTTCCTGTACGAAAAAATATATTAAGCGAATTTCATAGTGAGTATGCAGAAGTGCGTTATGTATTTGACATTTGTAAAGGTGAGTTACTTTCTTCAAATACTCCTCAAAGAATTAAAAATACAATGAGAGCAAGGTTAAATTTCATTGAAGAAAAATTGTATTATCACAAACCAAAAATAACGAATAACATTACAGTTAAAACATCTGATACTGTTATTGTAAAATCTTGCAAAGAACAAGCTAATAAGATATTAAACTTTAATTTAATTGATTCTACTGCTTGGAGAGTGGATTTTTGTGATGTTTTTGAAAAATTTGTTCAATATATTTTCAGAGAAGTTGCTAAAGAAACTGGCGGTAGATTATTTTCAAATTTTAAATTTCATTCTAAAACTTCTAAACACTATTCTTGGGAATTAAAACATATTGAACCGGATGCTATTTATCAAAAGGAAAATCTGATGGTATTCATCGATGCTAAATATAAATCAAATCTGTATAATAAGTCTAGCAATAGTGAAACTCTTAAAGATGATTATAGACATGATTTACATCAGATCATGGCTTATTCTTCATTTGGTAAAACAGATTTGAAGTTTGGTTTTCTTTGCTATCCATCTGACCAATTAGAAATAAAAAAAATAAAGTATAAAAACACAATTAATGAAGTTACCAGTTTGATTTTTGTATTAGGAATACCATTAAAAAAAGATTCTATAATTGAAGCAAAACGTTTACTTATAAAAGAACTTAGTATAATAGAAAGTATACTAGAAATCTGATTTTCTAAAACCTTCTCATGAAACCAAGTCCCATAGCCCTGATAGAAGCGGTATCCTTTTTAGGCCATCGGAAATATCTCGCTTACCGTAAAAGATCTGCCTAAAAAGATACAAGTGAATAGCAGGAAATAGCTTCTAATAAAAAAGAAATTCCAAAATTTAAATTCCAAATTCCAATTCTTTCTTGTGTTCTGTGCCAATCTTTGTCGAGTTTCTAGTGTGATTTCTCCTTCGTCGAAATGACAAGATTGCGTTGCACTGCTTTATTTTTAGACTTTAGTGCCAATCTTTGTCGAGTTTCTTGCGGGGATTCCTCGTTCCTCGGAATGACAAACAGCTCGCTTATTTCTCTTTCTTATTCTTCCCTTTATCCTTCTTCCCCCATTTAATTTTCATTTTCCCGCCATCATCAACAGCGAGTAAATGCAGGACAATTCCGCGGTCACGAACGGCGTCGCGTTCGGCTTTGGTGGCGAGTTTGGCGTCGTCTTTGGAGTTTCGGAGTGGGATGGTGAGCGCCATATTGGTGCCGCGGCCAAAGGAATAAATACCTTCGGCATCGAGGTTGAGAACGCTGGAACTTATGGTGAGTTTATTGACGTCGACCAGTTCGCCACGAAGTTTGCAATTGCCGGATAAATCGCTGAAAGTAATGTTTTTGACATCACGAAATGGAAACGCAAACTTCCCGATTTTAACAATTGGTTCAAAGTTTAGTAAAGCACCGTGAGTGACGTTGAAATTCAGACTTCCGTGTGTCGAATTCGGGACTAATTCGCCGTTATGGATCATTCCGGTTATATTGGTAGTGCTGGTGAGCTGTCCGCGAATATTATTGGGCGTAAATGATTTGATTCCGAAGTTATTAAATGACTTTAAAAACTGTGTAATATCAACCTGATTGACCTGTGCGTTGGAAGCGAAATTGTAATTTTTGCCATTTGGAGAAAGCGTCGTACTAAAATTAATGCTTCCGCCACACGTTTGCAGCGAACCATTTTTGATTACCAATCGCGAATCGATCATCTGGATCTGGGCCTTGGTGTTGGTGGCGGTCAGCTTATTGTAGGTGATTTTATCGGCTTTGAGGTTAATGTCTACAACACATTTTTCAATGGCATTACGTAGCTGTTGGGACATAGATGGTTTTTTTGCATTCACTTTCTTTTTTTGAGAAGTAGCCAGAACGCCCATAAATTGTCTGACATCGATACTTGGGCAATAGATATTCCAGTTTACGACCATTTTTTCTGGAGCATCATAATAGAGATTCAGGAAATTATTGATTTTTCCGTCTATAAAAATAATGTTGTTTTTATTTTTGTAGGCAATTTTATTAATGATCAGGGCTTCTTGCGTAAATTGTAGCTTCACGTTTATTTTTTCGGCGTGAATGTTTTTCGGAATAAAATGGAAAGAGACATTTTTAACGCCGACATTACCAATAAAACGCGGTTTGGTAATGTATAAATTGACAATATCAAATTGAAATTTAAGGTTAAGCGTGGCGTGGCCTTCGGTAAAATGAATCCATTTTTCGGTGTTTTCTTCGTTCATAACGGGAAGATCAAAATCAGAATTCACGACTCCCGTTGCCAATGGTTTTTCGAGATTGTTGATGGATAATTGTGCAATTTTAAGTGGTACGTTTCTGTATTTTGCAGAAAAACGGGTTAGAATTACAGCGGAATTCGCATCGCTAAAACCTTCCTTTGGCTTGAAATTATTGGTAAAAATACCTTTGAAATTACAATCGGTCAATAAGCCATCGGGAATGCTGAGCTCGTTATTGTGTACTTCGGCCTGAACCACAATTCGAGGATCACCTTCGGCATTAAAATCGCCTTTGATGTCGCAATTCACATCAATTTCCTTTTTTAGATTAAAATGGTTCAGCTTAGAACTGATGTTTGCCGATAATAAATTGGAAGCATTTTGCCATAAAATCGTAGTGCTGATGTTGATGCCGAACAGCGTGCTGCCTTTGGCTAAATTGAAAAAAGCAACGATATCAAAAGAATCGGATCCAATTTTTAAACCCTCTGTTTTTACATCTATTTTTTCTTTTTCGGCCGAATAGGTAACGGCAAAAGTGCCTTTGAGTCGTTTTTGTTTGGCGAAACTTCCGTGAACGGTATTGAAGGCCAAACTACCAATTTGAGTATCCAGAAATAAATCAGTTTTCCAGTCGTCTCCGTCGTAATCTACTTTCGATTTTAGACTGGCGACATCAAAATCGAATAATTTGTGACCAATGCGATTGTCGAGAATAAAATGAACATTGTTGAGGTCGATTTCGTCAATTGTGGTTTCGCTGTCAGATTGGGTTTCGGGTGTTTTTTTCTTTTTCGGTTTAAAAATATCCGAGTTAGAATAGCCATTTTCGGCTTTATAGAGATAAATCTGGGCGTCGTTGATCAGGATTTTATGTATGTTGATTTCCTTTTGCAGTAAACTCCAAACGTTTAAACGGACTTCTATTTCTTTGGTTTTTAATAAAGTATGTTTGTGGGTTTTCCATTGTTTGTCTTTGAGTTCGACATCTTTTAGGGCCACAGTAAAATTGGGCAAACCGGTTAAAAATTTATATTGAAAATCGCCAATATGAAAATCACCGTTGATATTATCGTTGATTTTAGTATTGATTTTGGCCATTATCTCGGTTTTGTTCCGATTAAAATAAATCGATAGTCCGGCACCGGCAATTAACACTAATACGACAAGTCCTAAAACAAAAAAGCCAAAGCGTTTGGCGTATTTTTTAAAACCGGCTGATTGTAGAAAGTTTTTTATTCTATGTAAAGTTGCTGTCATAGGAACGAATTTTCTCAACATTAAAGATAACATAAAAATTAATGTTAATTTAATAATTTGATCTTCAATTTATTGAGGCAAAATATTTTAGGAAACGCAAACATGAAAATTATATAACTAATGACAATACATTTATAATCAAAACTAATTTGGGAATGGTGTTTCATTCGTATTTAATTTTTAAATTTGTACTCTAGTTTGAAGATTAATAATTCAGACATAATTTAAACCTAAGATATTATGGCATTAGCAATAACAGATGCTACTTTTGACGAAGTAGTTTTAAAGTCAGATAAACCAGTAATGGTAGATTTTTGGGCAGCATGGTGCGGTCCTTGTAGAATGGTTGGACCAATCATTGACCAATTAAGCGACGAATACGCAGGTAAAGTTGTTGTTGGTAAAGTGGATGTGGATGCTAACCAGGAATTCGCTGCAAAATATGGTGTGCGTAACATACCAACCGTTTTGGTTTTTCATAACGGTGAAGTTGTAGGTAAACAAGTAGGAGTTGCTCCGAAACAAACTTACGCAGATAGTTTAGACGCTTTGTTGTAATCGTAAGATTATAATTGATATAAAAAAGGTTTGGCGAAAGTCAAGCCTTTTTTATTGGTATTTATTAAAAGGTTTGCCACGAATTTGCTTCGCCTGTTCGCTATCGCTAGGGTCACGAATTTTCACTGGCTTGAAATTGGTTTTTTGCCACAGATTACACAGATTAAAATGATTTTTAAAATTAATTTCTCTCGCAGATTTTGCAGATAAAAGTGATTTAATTTTGATAATCTGCCAAATCTGCGGAATCTGCGAGAGAATTTATAAAGTAAAAGAAATCATTTCAATCCTTTAAGCTGTGGCTAACTTTTTTAAGCAGCATTCAAAATAAAATTAGTAGCAAACATTCTTTAATCTGAATTCCCTTTTTTATTTTAATAAACTGCCTAAAAATTGAAAATAGACTTTCTGATTTCCAACTGGAGTTTAGTAGTATTAGGCAATTCGGAAATGGTATAATTTCGTTTAGTGAATTTATCGTTTTTTTCTGCCGTACTAACGGGTGTCAAATCTATTTGAAGTCCGCCATAGCTTAGGTATTTCTGATAATCAATTTCATTTACCGTGTTAACGTATGTTTTTATTTCGTCTAGGGATTTTTGTGATGTTTGTTCGCAGACAGACCAGAATTCAGCTTCAGTAAAGCCTCTTTTCTTTTTCATATAGTATTCGTTATATAAAAAACGCATCACATCATCTAGTGATTTTTTGTTATTTGTGTTGTTTCTAATTTCTAAATCCAATAATAAACCTATTGTAGGGCCTTTGTCATAATACGATATTACAGTTTGCTTGGCATTGCTTTCATTATTAAAGAAGTTCAGCCAAATATCGAAACTAGATTGTGCAAGCGACATATGTCTGCTTCCTTCTTCGTTTTCATATTTTTTTATGGAGCTAGAAAGGTATTTCAGGGCATCTTTGCCGTCAAGTAAACCGGCCTTCATCATAATGATGTATTCGTAATAAACTGTAAAACCTTCTGAAACCCAAAGCATTGTGGTGTAGTTTTCTTTATTGTAATCAAAAGGACCTAATTCTATTGGTCTGATTGCTTTTACATTATATAAGTGAAAATACTCATGTGTGACAAAATTCATGAAATCAGTATATTCTTGTTTTGATTTGGCATCAAAAGAACCTTTTGTAAAAATGGCTTGTGAGTTCCAGTGTTCTAGTCCTCCGCCTCCGGCTTCCATCATAATATAACTGTAATGGTCGTACGGAATCTTTTGCATGATAGAAGTTGTGGCGCTCATGATTTTTTTCAGATCACCAACAAATTTCTCGTCATCTAGCCCTTGCGGCGTGGCGATCCCTAATGAATAGGTCTTTCCTTCGTTTTCAAAATCAATAGTTTTTTGGTTGCCAATATAAATTGGGCTATCATAAAAAACATCAAAATTTTCAGCGTAATAGCTGTTTTTATTTTTATCAATGCATTTTAACCCTGTCGAAATAGTACTCCACTTTGCATTTTTATGCAATGTCAAAGTAACAGGATTGTTGATGCTGTTTTCGATATGCATGAAAATAGTGTTGGGCATTAAAAAAGCTTTGTTTGCATCAACATACGATTCTGCAACTGATTTTTTATTTGCAAAAACCCGGTATTTTACAACGAATTTAGTGTTAATGCCATTTTCGATAACCCAGGAATTTTTAGTGTTTTTCTTCCAGGAAATCTTTTTATCGTTTTCATCTACAACTTCAAAATCTACAATATATCGTGGTGTTTCTAAAATTAAATAATAACCCGGTGTCCAGACAGGTAGTGATAAAGTAGTTTTTTTAGCGTGAATATTGTCAAAATTTAAGGTAACTTCAAGATAGTGTGATTCCGGATTTTCAAAAGAAACAGCGTAATTCAGTTTTGGTTCTTCATTGACAATTTTGCCTGACGCATTACAAAAAATAAAGGTGTGAAAAAGTAGGAGGAAGTAACTCAGTTTTAATGTCTTTGTCATGCGATGGTTTTTTAAATTAAAAGTACTTGGCGTACGCAATTGCATTTGAATATTTTACAATAAATCGATAGCAAAATAAGAAAAAAATGGTAAAATGTATGGTGCTATATTGTCTAATGTTTATGATTTCATTGAAGCTTAAATTATATGCCTCGCAATTTGTGACAGACTGATTTTTAGTCGATAAGTAGGCTGTGTAGTGGTAGTAATTAATAAAAAAGATAAATAACGCGATTTGTTAAGGTTTTAAATTTTATTTTTATCAGAAAATGGTGTTTCAGAACAAATGGCTATTCTTCAAAATATGCTTTTGATGAAGTGCAGCGTTTCTTAAAAGAAAACCCTAATTTTAGTCCGATATTAAAACGAAAATTATTGCAGGCGACCGACGGTTTGTACCGTGCCCCAAAATATTAAAAAAGAAACCGAATGAAAATTGAATCGGAAATAGAGAAAGTCTCCAGTTTTCAGCATCTCGAAATGCTGGCGAATCAGGTTGTGGAAGGTTTTATATCCGGAATGCACAAGAGTCCGTTTCATGGCTTTTCGGCTGAATTTGCTGAACATAAAGTCTATAACGCCGGAGAAAGTACCAAACATATCGATTGGAAATTATTTGCCAAAACCGATCGTTTGTATACGAAACGTTATGAGGAAGAGACCAATTTACGCTGTCATCTTATTGTCGATAATTCGTCGTCGATGCATTATCCGGAACTAAAATCGAATAAGCCTTTTTATGAAAAGAAGATTGGTTTTGCCGTTTTGGCCTCGGCAGTTTTGATGAATATTTTAAAGAAGCAGCGCGATGCTGTTGGATTGAGCGTTTTCTCAGACAGCTACGAATATTACGCTCCCGAAAAAGGAAGCGATCGTCACCATAGAATGCTGCTCAATAAACTGGAGCAATTATTAGAACAGCCAAAAGTCAAAAAGAGCACGGATACGATTACGTATTTGCATCAGATTGCAGAGAAAATGCACCGCCGTTCGATGATTATATTGTTTACTGATATGTTTCAGTCAGAAGATGACGAAAAGCTTTTTAATGCGCTACAACATCTTAAACACAACAAACATAAAGTGGTTTTATTTCACGTGGTTGATCATGAAACTGAGCTGAAATTTGATTTTGATAATACACCACGGAAGTTTATTGATGTAGAATCAGGTGAAGAAGTATCGATTTTTGCTGATAATGTCAAAATGGAATATGAAAAAAGGGCAGAAGCGTACTTTAAAAATCTGGCTTTAACCTGTGCGAAGAACCAAATTAAGTACGTTCCTGTCAATGTTGGTGATAATTTTGAAAAAATTCTGACTACATATTTAGTTGAAAAACAAAACTTTGGATAATAATTTAAAAATATATTTAATTTTTTTTATCAAAACACTTGCAGAAATGAAATTCTGTACTATCTTTGCAACCGCAATAACGCAGAGGTTTGGTAGTTCAGTTGGTTAGAATACATGCCTGTCACGCATGGGGTCGCGGGTTCGAGTCCCGTCCAGACCGCAATATTGGGAAAAGCCTTTCTTTTAAGAAAGGCTTTTTTGCCCAAAAACGGTATCTAAGATTAGTTGTGTTGTTTGCTACGAATTTGTAACTCGTAGCTGGTTTAGTAGTTAGACCAATGAAAAGCTTTCCACTTTTGTGGATGGCTTTTTTGATTTATAACACTTTTGATTTAACCGCAAAGAGCGCAATCCCGATAGCTATCGAGATACGCAAAGGTTCGCAAAGTTTATATATAGCTTTGCGAACCTTTTTTTGTTTTTAACCTTGCGCTCTTTGCGGTTAAATAACGACTTTTTTAGATTCCAACATTGGAATTTGGAATTTAGAGGATTGGAATTTATCTAGAAATCAGAGGATTAAAAATTTCTCAATTTTTATTCGTAAAAACCCTTGCAGAATCAAAGTTCTGTTGTATTTTTGCACTCACAATAACGCAGTTGGTTTGGTAGTTCAGTTGGTTAGAATACATGCCTGTCACGCATGGGGTCGCGGGTTCGAGTCCCGTCCAGACCGCAATATTGGAAGAAGCCTTTCTTAACGGAAAGGCTTTTTTTATTTTAGGAAGTCTTCTAAATAAATCCCAAATAAAAAATTCCAAATCCCAAACGACCAATGTACTAATTGGAATTTGGGATTTTAAAATATTGGAATTTAATTTTCCCTACATTTATATATCGCAAGAAATTATTTAAATGGAACGATCAACATTCAAAATAGACAAGTACTACCTCACAAAAGTAGATGCCGATAAAAAAAGCATTTATTGTCACCATGATTTGATGGGAGAATTGTTGGTTCCCACGCACAAACACAATAAAGCACAAATGCTGTATGCCGAAGGCGACGTGGTTTTTGTAACGACCGAAACGAAAAGCTATTTTTTACCGGCAAGACATTTTATCTGGATTCCGGCTGGCTTAGAGCACAGTATTCAGCCAAAGTCGGAAAATGTAATGATGCGAAATCTATACTTTCCAGTGGAGAAGGACGAAGATGTCTTTTATAAAAAAGAAGGTATTTATCCCGTGAATAATTTACTGCTTCAAATGATGCTTTTCACCAATCAATGGAATGGCGATTTGAAGAAAGGTTCTCCGAACTTTACAATTGCCAAAGCGATTAAAGCAATTCTTCCTCAAATTTGCACTAACAATCTACCTTTAGAATTACCACAGCCAAAAGACAAACGACTAGGGAAAATCCTTCGGCACATCGAGAATAATTTAGGAGAAACAATTCTCTTTTCTGAAGTTGCTCATGAATTCGGTTATAGCGAGCGCTCTTTGTATCGCTTGTTTCAGAAAGATCTCAAAATGTCTTTCATACAATATTATACCATCAGAAGAATTCTGAAAGCAATCGAATTGTTGTTGGACAGAAAACTTTCAGTCAAAGAAGTCGCACTGGAAGTAGGTTATAGTAGCGTACCGACATTCAGTAGTACCTTCTTCAAAATCCTTGGACAACGACCTTCTGACTACCTGAATGGGGAGGATGTTTTAAAAAGCAAATAAAAATTATTTCTCTCGCAGATATTCTAAAAATTATTTCACGCAGATTTGGAAGATTTTAGCAGATCAGCGCAGATTTATTTAAAAATATCTGACTTAAACTATCCTCTAATAAATAGTAATCTGCGCAAATCTGCCTAAATCCTTTTTAAATCTGCGTGAAACCTTTAAATCAAGAAATGTTTTAATTAGTTGTTTGTCAGTAATTTAATATAACGTTTTCGAAAATAACAATTTTAACATTTGTCCGAAATGAATATGTTATTGACTTTTTAGAATTATCAGTCAACAAAATAATGTGGGAACTTTGCACCATAATTTATTTATGTACTCATGTTCCTTAATAAAACAACACATTCTACAGAAGATTGTTTTCTCAAAATCCTGCTGTTATTTCTAATTGTATTCACATTCAATAATGTACAAGCACAGGAAATTCATTCGGTTTCATTAAGTGAAGCCTTGAAATTGGCTAAAGAAAACAATAAAAAAATCCTCAGATCTCAATTAGAGACTACGCTCTCAGAGCAAAACATCAAAGAAAGAAAAGAACTTCGTTTGCCGGACATCGAATTAAACGGAGAGTATTCCAGAATTACCAATATTACCGAATTCAAAGGAAGCGGTTTCTTAAACGGTAAAGAAGTTACGAAAGCAATTCCTGAAATTTATCAGGTAAACTCCACTTTTACAATGCCTATTTATGCTGGAAATAAAATCAATAACGCCATCAAAATTGCGAATCAGGAAAGCGAAATTGCCAAAATAAAAACAGAAAAAACTGAAAATGATATTGAGCTGGAAGTGGTTGCTAACTATCTGGCTATTTATAAAATGATGGAACTTCAGAAGATTTTTGAAGAAAATATCAAAGAAGAAAAAAGCCGATTGAAAGAAGTGCAATCGCTTCAAAAACACGGAACGCTTACCAAAAATGAAGTTATTAGAGCCGAATTACAGCTTTCGGATCGTGAATTAAATGCGCTTACGAATTCCAAAAACATAAAAATTGCGCTTCACGATCTGAAAACTTTAATTCAGTTTCCGGAAAATGAAGAAATCGCGATTGATACTACAGCCAATCTGGATGAAATGCAAGGTTTAGATCCGTATGATTTTTATTTGAGTAAAGCTGCTCAAAATGAAGAAATGCGAATTGCGAGCCAGGAATTAGAGATCAAAAAAACGGAATTGAAATTGGTTAAAGGAAACTATCTGCCAACCGTAAACTTCTTTGGGAATTATGGTTTCTATTATCCGAACTACAAATTTTTTCCGCCAAATCCGTATTTGTACACTTTAGGGCAAGTGGGTATAGAGGCGCATTTTGATATTTCGGCTTTATATAAAAACAAAACCAAAATGCAGCAGGCCAATACCAAAATCGAATGGCAGCAAATGCAGACTGAAATTATTAAAGATGAAATTCAGGACAAGCTATACAAAGAGCATACGCAATATCAGGAAATCCTTGAAAAATTTGTAGTGGTAGATAAAGCTTTGGATTTAGCGAATGAAAATTACCGCATTGTAAAGCTGAAATACTTAAACCAATTGGTTTTAATAACGGAAATGGTTGATGCTGATAATGCTTTATTACAGGCAAAATACAACAAAGTTTCTACCCGTTTGGATGCTGTTTTAAAACATTATGAGTTGTTGCATACGGCGGGGATGATGCCTCAGAGTTAGATTTTAGAGGTTAGAAGAAAGAGGCAAGAGGCAAGATTTTGGGTTTTAGACTTTAGAGACGAGATTTTGGAAAATAGAATATAGAGAATAGAATATAGAGAATAGAAAAAAGATATAGAGTTTATGGTTAAGATAAAAAATGAGACTAGAAGAAACAGAACGTTTCATATCATAATAACAAGTATTGCTTGTGCGCTTGTGGTGAGCGGGATTATTTTGGGGATTTGGTTTTATGTTTTCAATAGCAATCACGAAGAGACAAATGACGCTCAGGTGGAGCAATATGTAACGCCAATTATGTCGAGAATTACGGGTTATGTACAGGAAGTGCGTTTTGACGAAAATCAGTTTGTGCATAAAGGTGATACCTTGGTTGTGATTGATAACAGAGAATACAAATCGAAATTGAATGTGGCGCTTGCTGATGTTCAAAATGCGCAACAAAGTAGTGTTGTGGCCGAGAAAAACGTGGCGACAACAGCGAGCACAACGGCAATTGGGGAATCACAATTGGAAGCTTCTAAATCGAATCTTTGGAAAACAAAATTAGAGTACGAAAGATACAAAGCTTTGGTAAAAGAGGAAGCGGCAACATCTCAGCAATTAGAAAAAGTAAAAGCCGATTACGAATCGGCGCAGGCGCATTTTCAGGAAATGAAAGAAAGAATTCATTCTTCTAATTTAAGCACATCTGTTGCTGAAGCTAATGTTCCTACAACGCAGACTAACATTGCTTCTAGACAAGCTGTTGCCGATAATGCGGCATTATTTCTTTCGTACACGATCATTACCGCACCTTACGACGGCTGGGTTGGAAAACGAACTTTACAGCCGGGACAATTGGTAAAAGAAGGTCAATCTTTACTTTCGATTGTAAGCAAAGAAAAATGGATTACAGCCAATTTTAAAGAAACACAATTGCAATATTTAACCGTAGGCCAAGAAGTTAAAATTGAGGCTGATGCTATAAACGATAAGGAATTTACAGGAATTATTACTTCGTTATCGCCTGCAAGTGGGGCAAGATTTTCTTTGCTTCCTCCGGACAATGCAACAGGAAACTTCGTGAAAATCGAACAAAGAATTCCGGTTAGAATTCAGTTAAAAGACAACGACAAACAAACCGATTTTTTAAGAGCCGGAATGAATATCACCGTTATCGCCGAACACCACTAAAATGGAAGATAAAAGTATTTTTAAATCCTGGGTTCCAAAATGGGCAATCATCATTATTTTGTTTGTCTGTTTGCTGCATTCTATGATTTTATTGGGAGTTTATACTTCAAACGTAACCTACGCGGCAAGTTTTCTGGACATCGAACCAGAAGATTTGCAGTTCGCGATGTGCGTTACGTACGGAACTTTACTGGCCACCATTTTGATCGAAAGCCGATTCTCGAGTTTTTTTCCTGCCAAGAATTATCTGATGGCGGTATATTCGGTAATCGGAATTACGATTATTTCATCGGCCTATATTACCAACTTTTATCTGTTTTTATTGCTTAGAGTTGCCGAAGGAATCTTAATGGCGCTTCCAGTAATTACGATCAGACAATTGTTGATTGAGCAGTTTAATTCTAAAAACGCGATTATAATTGGTTTCTCCTTTTATTACGGTTCGCTGTTGTTGTCAACTCCTTTTATTATGAATATTGCGGTTTGGTTTCTGGATCATTACGATTGGAAATACATGCTCTACGTTTCGGGCGGACTTCAGGTTTTGAATGTCTTTTTGATTTTAGTTACTTTTAGAGGACATAGAATTACAAAGAAAATTCCGCTGTATCAAATCGACTGGTTGAGTTATATTTTGGTTTTGACAGCCATTCTTTGTGGTGCTTATTTCTTTGTTTATGCCGAGAAAAAATACTGGTTTCAGTCGTCTGAAATGGTTTTAATGTTGATCATTGCGCTGATAACCGGAGGCTTGTTCATCTTTAAAGAGCTTTTGGTAAAAAGACCGACTTTTAATTTTGAAGTTTTTAAATATGCCAATTTGCGCATTGGGTTTTTATTGTTTTTCCTTTTCTACATCAGCAGAGCAACGTTGAGTCTTTGTCATTCCGCGATGTTTTCCATTTGGAATTGGGATCCGTCGCGCGTTGCGGGCGTGCAATATATTAACGGCTTAGGAAACGTAATCGGACTGATTTTGGCTGCTTATTTTCTGATGAAATCCGTTTCGACCAAAGTTATTTTTATCATTGGGTTTTCATTGATTGCGTTGTTCCATTTCTGGTTTACGTTTCTGTTCGTGCCCGATGTGGCGCTGTCGGATATTATCATTCCATATATTTTACAAGGAATAGGAGTTGGATTTTTATTCGTTCCCTTAATCTTGTTTACAACATCATCCGTTCCGGCTAAAATGGCGGTTTCTTCGGGGATCGTCGGTGTTTCTGGACGTTTTTGGGGAAGTACAATTGGGTTTTGCGTGATGCAGAATGCAATGGTATTCCTGAACAAAAAACACTTTTTAAAACTAAGTCAGTTTGTAACCGGCGAAAGCCCCGAAGCACAACAAACGATAGCATCAACAGCACAGAGTTTTATGGCAAAAGGATATTCGGCAGACAATGCAAATACTTTGGCCCTGAAAAAAGTTTTCGGAACGATTACCAAACAAGCCACTTTATTGGCCGATATGGAGATTTATACTATTGTGGGTTATGGTTTAGTAGTTTTGATTATTCTTATTGCATTAAATCAGCATTTAAAACAAACGATGACATTGGTTAAAAGTAAGATTTGGATAGGGTAAGTTTTGCCACGAAGGCACTAAGGCGCTAAGTTTTTATTCTCATTTTATGTCATCCTGATGGAGGAAGGATCACACACGGAACTCGACAAAGATTGGCGAATTTCTGTGCGGAATTCCTTGTGTGATCCTTCCTCCATCAGGATGACAAACAGTACGTTTAATAGTTACTTAAAAAGAACTTTGCGGCTCTGCTCCCGATAGCTATCGGGATTGCGAGATTAAAAAAAAACTCTGCGAATCTCTGCGAAAAACCTCCGCGATTCTCTGTGAAATAACCCTTTATTACCCTATCTTGCGACCGTTAAAAAAACAAATATACAATGAAGCAGCAATGTGTAATTTTTGATATGGATGGCGTGATTTGTCACACCAATCCACATCATGCAAAAGCTTTCGAGGCCTTTTTTGATAAATATGAAATTCCTCATTCAGAACAGGAATTTGAAGAACATATGTACGGAAAACATAACGGTTATATCATGACGCATTTCTTTAAGCGTCCGATTACCGGAGAAGAACTTACAAAACTGGAAGACGAAAAAGAAGGAATGTTCCGTGAAGTTTATAAAGACAAAGTCGAAACGATTCCGCATTATTTGGATTTTTTAAGTGAATTGAGGTCTCGTGGTTTTAAAACGGCCGTTGCGACATCTGCGCCACGTGCCAATTTGGATTTAATTGCCAATGTTTTAAAACTAGACGAAAAAATGGATTCAATGATGTCCAGCGAAGATGTAAAACAGCATAAACCAAATCCGGAAGTATATTTAAAGTCTGCAGAACGTGTTGGCGTTGCTCCGTCAGATTGTGTTGTTTTCGAAGATTCTTTTTCGGGTGTTACAGCTGGATTAAATGCAGGAATGAAAGTGGTTGGTGTTTTGAGTACGCATACAAAAGAACAATTACCTCCGTGTGATTTTTATATAAATGATTATAGTGAGGTTAATGTGGATAAGATAATTGAGTTACTAAATCACAATACAAATTAATAAACCACTAAGTTTCCGCCACGAATTCACGAATTTTTAAATTAATTCGTGAATTCGTGGCGGAAAAAAACTTTGCCGAAAAGTATTATTTCGAAATCTCTTTTATCGTAATATTCCTGAAATCAATTGGCGAACGCTCATAATTCAAAGAAATTTTGCCTTCTGTAGAAGAAGCATCCGTGCATTCATTTACCAATTTCCCGTTTAAGTATTGCTTAATTGTCCCGTTGAAAGATTTAATAACAACAATATTCCATTCGCCATACGGATTCTCGTTGGCTAAAAACTTAGGAGAAACTACACTTGCACCAGCTTCAATTACTTTTCCATTTACTTTTGCCGTTACCTGATCCAGAAAAATAAAGTCTCCCGTAGTATTTTCTTTTATTTGAAACTGAATTCCTTTTGGCCAGATTTTGTCAGCCGCATCTAAAGGAATATTATACATTACACCGCTATTTTTTGTGCTGGTTGTTTTGTATTGCTCTTCCAAATTCCATCTGTATTCTAACTCAAGTTCAAAATTTTTATAGCTTTTTTTAGTCATCAAACAGCTGTTGTCATTTCCATGCATGTGAATCATTCCGTCTTTAAACTCATAAATGTCTGATGGTTGCTGTTGCGTTGTATTGGTTTTAGTAAAAGCATACCAATCGTTCATTTGTAAAACTTTTCGCTGAACGATGCAGGAGTTTAAAGTAACAAGAACAATAATAGCGAAAGTTGATTTTTTGAACATATTTAAGAGTTTAACTATAGTTTTTTTGATATGGCTTATCTAAAATTTATCTGTTTTTAACTTTCAAAAATACTTCCTTTCTAAACCAATTTTCATCTTCCCGAGTTTCAAAAATTCGTTTTGGAAGAAAAAATGTCTGACCCTTAGAAATATATAAAAGATAAAGATCTTTTAATTCGAAAACTTTTATAAAATTCTTTACATCAATTGTACCTTCTGATATTTCACCCATACGGGAAATGATTCTATCAGGGAAAATTTCGTATTCTCTTTCTTTAAAAATAATTTTGTTTTCCTTTGAATTTGCAAAACTCCAATATTTATAAATCGTAAGAAGAGGATACGTAAATCCAACAACTATAATACAGACGCTAAAAGAATCTTTTTTTCCGGTAAAAAGAACTATCGCAGAAAATATCCACATAAAAGCAAATAACCATCCTCGTCTTTTTAATTCAAGTCTAACAAGGAACATGAAGTATTCTTTTTTGGTAAGTTGAAATTTTTTGGTTTTTATCATTGGTAGCTTTTTGGATTTTTGGTAAAATTAAAAATAGATTTTGTATATGAAAAAAATAATTAGAATTGAACGCATATATGAGTTCAAATGAAATAAAGTTCGAATGATTTTTGCAATATTTTAAAATCTAAAATTATGACCACAAATCATCTTTCAGAAGAAGTTGAAGCCCGATTAAGTGAGTTTTTTACAAAGACCATTGATCCTGAAGAAATGGCGAAGACAATACGACAAGTAAATTATGTTCTTTCGTTATGCGCAATGAGAAGCTGTGAAACGGTAGAGACTGAATTCAATAATCTTGAAGATAATTTTTATTGGCTGAATAAGTTGGCGGAAGTTTTGGATCCTTATTTGGAATAAAAGAAAAATTAAGATTTGTTTTTCTGCACCGTTTTTGCCACTGGATTACCTCGCTTTTCAAGGGATTTTATCCGTTCATCGCGGTTAAATTCACCTTGGTTTTTCATTTCATCGAAAGCCAATAAATTATCTTTTTAATCAATAGAAGTTTGTAAATTTATGACATCCAGTGGCCAAATCCCGTTATAATAGTCCAAATGCCATTAACTTTTTTTAGAAAATAACTCTGACCATAAGAACTGTGAAGAGATTTTGAGTAGACGATAGAAATAATACAGTTTTCAAAGCCATTGTCAAAGATAGGTTTGCTAATCAAGATTATGTTTTGTCTTTTATTTGTATTCTTAAATATTAGTTCTATTTCTTCTTTTGTTAAACAATTAGTGTTTTTGATATAGTCTAATTGTTTTATTAATTCTGAATTCCAAACTTCATTAGTATTGATATTATTCTTTTCAAATTCCTGTAGTGTGCTTTCAGATATTACGAATCCTTCATTTTCTTCTTTGAATTCTTTGATATTAAAGGACATATTTGGTTTTTTACATTGTATATAAATTATAGATTTATTTTTCTCAATCTCATGATCAATTATTTTTTTAAATATTTCGTTTTCTGATTTATTCTGAGCGAAACTTAAAGTCGAAATTAGAAGCAAAAATATTTTTAAAGTTTTTTTCATAAATATTGATTTCAAGATTTTAAATAAGCGTAAATTTATATGATTCATTTAAAGTAAAAACGAAGTAAAACAAAAAAGCTTCTGATTTCTCAGAAGCTTTTTCAGTGCGGATAATAGGACTCGAACCTACACGCCTTGCGGCACCAGATCCTAAGTCTGGCATGTCTACCAATTTCACCATATCCGCGTAATTGTGGGTGCAAAGATAAGCATAACTTCGAATTTTCAAAGCATTTTTGAAAAAAAATATTAATTCTCTTTTTTGTATTTTTGAAATTCTATAAAAATCTTTTAAATGGAAAATATTAAGTCGTACGTTCAACAACATAAAGATCGCTTTATCAATGAGTTGATCGAATTATTAAAAATTCCGTCGGTTAGTGCCGACACTGCATATTCGCAAGATGTTATCGACACAGCAGAGGCTGTAAAAGAAAGTTTATCAAAAGCAGGCTGCGATTTTGTCGAAACTTGCGACACTCCGGGTTATCCAATTATCTACGGAGAGAAAATAATCGACCCAAAATTACCAACAGTTTTAGTTTACGGACATTATGATGTTCAGCCACCAGATCCAATGGAATTATGGACATCGCCACCATTCGAACCTGTTATCAAAAAAACTGAGATTCATCCTGATGGAGCAATCTTCGCGCGTGGTGCCTGCGACGACAAAGGGCAAATGTACATGCACGTAAAAGCTTTAGAATATATGGTGCAAAGCAATACTTTGCCTTGTAACGTAAAATTCATGATCGAAGGAGAAGAAGAAGTAGGTTCGGCAAGTTTAGCCTGGTTTGTAGAACGCAATCAGGAAAAACTGAAAAACGACGTTATTTTAATTTCAGATACCGGAATGATTTCAAACCAACAACCGTCAATCACGACAGGTTTAAGAGGTCTGAGTTATGTTGAGGTTGAAGTTACCGGTCCAAACCGTGATTTACACTCCGGTTTATACGGTGGAGCAGTAGCAAACCCGATAAACGTTCTGGCAAAAATGATCGCTTCATTGCATGACGAAGACAATCATATTACGATTCCGGGATTCTACGATAAAGTACAGGAATTATCTGCTGAAGAAAGAGCCGAAATGGCCAAAGCGCCTTTCAGTTTAGAAAAATATAAAAACGCATTAGCGTTAAACGATGTTTACGGCGAAAAAGGCTATGTAACCAACGAACGCAACTCAATCCGTCCAACTTTAGACGTAAACGGAATCTGGGGTGGTTATCAAGGCGAAGGAGCAAAAACGGTTATTGCAAGCAAAGCTTTCGCTAAAATCTCAATGCGTTTGGTTCCAAATCAGGATTGGCATGAAATTACAGAACTTTTCACTAAACATTTTACAAGCATTGCTCCGGCTGGAGTTACGGTAAAAGTGACACCGCACCACGGAGGTCAGGGTTATGTAACGCCAATCGACAGTATTGGATATCAGGCAGCAAACAAAGCGTATACCGAAACATTTGGAGTTCCTGCAATTCCGGTTCGTTCAGGAGGAAGTATTCCAATTGTAGCTTTGTTCGAAAAAGAACTAAAAAGCAAAACTATCTTAATGGGATTTGGTTTAGATTCTGATGCGATTCACTCACCAAACGAGCATTTCGGAATCTTCAATTACTTAAAAGGAATTGAGACTATTCCGTTGTTTTACAAGTATTTTGTGGAATTAAGTAAGTAAGAATTTGCCACTAAGGCGCTAGGGCACAAAGTTTTTAAGTTTAGATTCTTTGTCAAAGGTTATAAATATTCTAAATCCGTTCAGAAATGAGCGGATTTTTTTTGTCAAAGTTTTTGTTGCAAACGAAGTCTTAAAAAAAGTTTACGCATATTTTGCACGAAGGCGCTAAGACGCAAAGTTTTTTAAGTTTAGATTCTTTGTCAAAGATTATAAATATTCTAAATCCGTTCAGAAATGAGCGGATTTTTTTGGTCAAAGTTTTTTGCTGCAAGCGGAAGCCTTAAAAAACTTAGCGCCTTAGTGCCTTCGTGGCAAAAAAAAACTTGCACATTAAAAATTTATCTCTACATTTGTAGAACAACATCTATAAATGTAGAGACAAAACCAAAAAACATGCGTCCAATATTTGTTTTATTATTTTGTGGAATTATGCTTTCCGGCTGCAAAAGCAAACCCATCAATCAGAAGATCGATCACAAAAAAGAAGGTGTTTGGATGGATGATTATACGCAGGATAATGTCAGGTACAAATCGTTTGAATATTACAAACACGATGAACCGGTAAAAAAGTGGAAATCCTACATTGGAGGAAAAATCTACAAAACGGAGAAATACAAAAACGGAATCTGTACGGTTAAATATTATTATGAAAACGGAAAAGTACAATCAACAGGAAAAACAAAAATGGAAAGTAATTCAAAAGAAACACATTGGTTTTACTTCGGAGATTGGAAATTCTATTCGGATAAAGGAAAATTAACCGAAATCAAAAAGTATAACAACGGCGAATTAATCTCGGAACAAAAAATAAAATAACCACTAAATGATTTAAATTTATGAAAAAACTAATTGCTCTCTTTTTTATTACAATGAATATTGGATTGATGCAGTCCCAAACTTATAAGGAATTTGTTGCAAAAGGTGATGATTCTTATAAAGCGAAAGATTATAAAGGATCTGTTGGCTATTATGAAAAGGCATTTAAAATGGAACATAAATCATCTACAGATTTATATAATGGTGCGTGCGCTGCCGCTTTAAACAATGATGATGAGAAAGCTTTTAAGTGGCTGGATTTAGCAATTGATAATGGTTATGAAGACATTGCTCACATAAAAATAGATAATGATTTAGAATCGCTGCACAATAAGAAAGAATGGACAAAGACAATAGATAAGCTTCAGAAACAAATGGATATTTTGAGCGCTAATTATGATAAGCCCCTTCAAAAAGAACTTTTGGATATTTATACAGAGGATCAGGGTATTCGCGGAGATTTTATGAAAATTTATAAAGCACCTAACGCTGATAAAAAGAAAATCGACAGCATTGGTAAATTAATGGGCAAAAAAGACAGTATCAATCTGATCAGGGTAATGAAGATTTTAGATGAAAGAGGCTGGGTTGGAAAAGATGTTGTGGGATCGCAGGCCAATCAAACTTTGTTTTTGGTTATACAACATGCCGATTTACAATATCAGCAAAAATATCTTCCAATGATGAGAGATGCCGTTAAAAAAGGGAATGCAAAAGCAAGTTCTTTGGCTTTGCTTGAAGATAGAGTTGCCCTGAGAGAAGGAAAAAAACAGATTTACGGAAGTCAGGTTTCCTATCATCCAACTACTAAGATACCGTTTGTTTCTCCGCTTGAAGATCCTGATAATGTTGATAAAAGAAGAGCTTCTGTAGGGTTGGGGACAATGTCGGATTATCTTAAAAATTGGAATGCGACCTGGGATGTGGAAGCGTATAAAAAAGAACTTCCGGAATTTGAAAAACTTCTAAATCAGAAAAAGAATAAAGAATAAAGAATAAAGAATAAAGAATAAAGAATAAAGAATAAAGAATAAAGAATAAAGAATAAAGAATAAAGAATAAAGAATAAAGAATAAAGAATAAAGAATAAAGAATAAAGAATAAAGAATAAAGAATAAAGAATAAAGAATAAAGAATAAAGAATAAAGAATAAAGAATAAAGAATAAAGAATAAAGAATAAAGAATAAAGATTTCTTTTATAAACTTAGAATCGCAGTATCTTAGAACCTCAGTATCTTAGAACCTTAGAACCTCAAAAAATATGCAATTATCAAACTCAGAAGAGCAATTAATGGAACATCTTTGGAAGCTTGAAAAAGCTTTTATGAAAGATTTGCTTGAAGCGTATCCAGAGCCAAAGCCTGCAACCACAACCGTTGCAACGCTTTTAAAAAGAATGATCGACAAGAAATTTGTCGCTTACAATGAATTCGGAAATTCTCGTGAATATTATCCGCTGGTTAAAAAAACGGCTTATTTCTCCAAACACGTAAACGGACTAATTAGTAGTTTCTTTAATAACTCAGCGTCACAATTTGCTTCTTTTTTTACCACCGAAACCGACTTATCCACTTCGGAATTAGAAGAGCTCAAAAAAATAATCGATTCAGAAATTAAAAAGAAGAAAAAATGATAACGTATCTTTTAAAATCCGGAGTACTGCTTTTAATATTCTTTGCGGTATATAAATTGCTTTTAGAAAACGAAAGGATGTTTCGCTTTAATCGTATTTATCTAATTGGAAGTTTGATTTTTAGCTTTGTAATTCCATTGCAGTTGTTTTCAATTAAACCTCTTTTCTCAACGCCAATTAGTGTTGTTCAGCTTGACGGAATCATAATTCAAACCAATGAGAAGGTTTCAGATCAAATAAATTATTATCAGATTTTGATCTATACTTTAGGAATCATTTACGCTTTAGTGGCGTTCGTTTTGATTTTCCGTTTTACAAAGAATTTGTATTCTTTTTATAAAAACATCAAATACAATCAAATTCAAATTGTAAACGATCAAAAAATTGTTTTGGTTAAGGAATCCATTTTGCCACACTCTTTTTGGAACTCCATTTTTATCAATAATGATGAGTTTGAAAACGGCAAAATTCCATCTGAATTAATTGCACACGAAGAAGCGCATATTAAACAAAAACATTCTTTGGATATCCTTTTTATTGAAGTTTTACAAATTTTGTTCTGGTTTAATCCGCTTATTATTTTATACAAAAAAGCCATTAAACTCAATCATGAATTTCTGGCAGATCAGGCTGTAAACGAACAATTTGAATCGGTTTCAACTTATCAGAGCCTGCTGCTTGATATTGCTTATGACAAAACAAATATCGCTCTGGCGAGTAATATCAATTATTTAATAACAAAAAAACGTTTTCTTATGATGACCAAAGAAGAATCTCCGCTTAAAATTATCCTAAAAGTTTTTACTGTAGGGATTGTTAGTGTTTTAATGCTTTTTATTTTTAGCACTGATGTCGTTGCACAGGAAGTTTCAAAAATAGAAAATCAATCTAAAGATTTCATGATGACTACTGATGTCGATGTTCAACCTGAGTTTCCGGGTGGAATTCTGGAGTTTTATAAGCTTGTTGGACAAAATTATAGAATACCGGAAGAGCTTTCAAAAAACAAAACAAATGGCAAAGTTTACCTTCAATTTATAATTGAGAAAGATGGCTCGCTAAGCGAAATTACTATTTTGAGAGATAAATTAGGATATGGTGCTGGAGAAGAAGCAGTTCGTGTTCTGAAACTTTCTCCAAAATGGATTCCGGCTTCTGACAAAGGAAAACCAGTACGCGTTATGTACAGTCTGCCAATTACAATTCAGCCAAGTAAATAGGTTTTGAGAAAAGGGGCTGAGGTTTAAAGGGACAAAGGTTTACTGGGATAAACCTTTGCCCCTTCAAAAAAAAAATCCGCTTCTGGAACTTGAAGCGGATAAAATTAAAAACTAAAAAAAAAATTCTCAAAAAAAAGTAATCAGAACTAAAATAGGTCCGGATTATATCCAAAGTAAGGCATGGTTTGTTCGTTAAAAACAACACCATACTCTTCTAATTCTTTTAAAATAGGCAAATACACTTCTTTTTTAATAGGAAGCTGCACGCCCGGAGTTGTGATTTTTCCATTCAAAATCAATAAGGTCGCCATAGCAACCGGAAGTCCGACTGTTTTTGCCATTGCTGTATACGTTTGATCGTCTCCAATGCAAACCATTTTCGAATCGATTTGCGATTTCTCACCATACAATTCATAACCGAATTTATGGTACATCACAATCATATCTTTATCGTCTGGCGCTAAAGTCCAACGGTCAGATAGTATTTTTTCTAATATTTGAGCAGGAGTCGCATTTGGTAAATTCACTTTTTTGTCCGGATTAAATAAATCCAGTTCCAAAAGTTTATCCCACATAATATCGTCTTGGTCAATTTTTAAGATCAATCGGGTTTTAATTTCAACAGAATCCGTTGGATGATACGGCAAGAATGAGTTTGTAAATTGACGGTAGCTCATGTTTTCAGAATCTTCCATGATGTAGCTGTCATCTGTCATTCCGAGTTGCACAAACATATTCCATGCTTTAGAAAAACCAACTCGTCTAATAGTTCCGCGATACAAAGTCAGAATATCATCTAAACCATAAATAGAGCGATATTTAAGCGAATCACGGTTGGAATAGGCCTCAAATTTATCATAACCCTCTACTTCAAGAAATTCAGTTCTGCGAAATAAAGTTCCGTACGGAATGTATTTATAAGTACCTTCCTGAATAAATTTTGCTGCGCCACCCTGACCCGCCAATACTACATTTCTTGGTGCCCAGGTAAATTTGTAATTCCACAAATTATTATCTGATTCAGGAGCAACCAAGCCGCCACAAAACGATTCAAAAAGCAGCATGTTACCGCCTTTTGACCTAATTTCGTCAATAACTTTCATTGCACTCATATGATCAATTCCGGGATCAAGACCAATTTCATTCATAAAAATCAAATTGTTCTTTTTGGCTTCCTCATCAAGTGCCTGCATAGCATCACTTATATAGGAAGCGGTTACAAGATGTTTTTTAAACTGAAGGCAATCTTTTGCAATTTCTATATGTAAATGAGCCGGTAACATCGAAATTACGATAGAGGCTTTTTCTATCGCAGCTTTTCTTTCATCGGCATCAAATATGTTTAAAGCAATTGGAGTAGCATTGGGATGTTTTTCTGTCTTTTTTTCGGCTAGGGCCAATGATAGATCAGCTACAATAAGATGTAGATTTTCACTTTCTGACTTTGATAGTAAATAACGTATCAAGGATGATGCTGATCTTCCAGCTCCGATAATTAAAATGCTTCTCATGTTTTTAAATATGTAACACAAATATATTAATTTGTTACAAATATAACAATTGAATTGATTTAAAAAAATGAAATGTATTTTATTTCAGATAAAACTTTAAAGAATTCCTTTTCTCAAAAAAAGATTGCAGAAAGTAAAAAGCTTTTTGAATACTTTGAAGTATTTTTGCTTTAAAATTAAAAGTAGTAGAAGATTATGAAAAGAAGAATTATACTGACTGGTGCATTTATAGGTATGCTGGCTATTATTTTAGGGGCTTTTGGAGCACATCTTCTCAAAAAATATTTATCAGTAGAGCAACTGGTTACTTTTGAAACCGGGGTTCGTTATCAGATGTATCATGCTTTCTTTTTGTTTTTTCTTTCAACCCGAAAAGAGTTCTCTCCAAAAACATTAAAAACAATCTATAATTTAACGATTGCAGGGGTAATTTTATTTAGTGGTTCTATCTATTTATTAGCTACAAAAAACCTTACATTATTCGATTCTAAAATTATCGTATTCGCAACACCTTTGGGCGGATTTTTATTAATTCTCGCTTGGTTGGCATTATTTGTTAATATTTTTAAGCAAAAATCATAAAATACAGAATAAAAAATTCTATCTAAGAATTAATCTTTAATTTTGTCTCATAAATAACATAAAACTTTACTTCTGTGAATTTTTATTCTTTTTTATTGGTATCAATAAAAAATATAACAATTCAATATTTTAAAATGTAAGTATTTAAAGATCAGAGTAAGAAATGTTTTTCAGTTAAAAATAAATATACACAACTACAAATTTATGGACACTCACACACTTTTATCGCAATCGATTTCGTTAAAGGAATTAGGAATTGAAAATGCCAAAGTTCACTACCAATTATCTGCGGATGAACTGCATGCTATTACAGTGCAATCAGGACAAGGTGTCGAAAACTCTACAGGAGCATTGGCGATCAATACAGGCGAGTTTACAGGACGTTCTCCACAAGATCGTTTTATCGTAAAAGATAGTATTACTGAAGATAAGGTTTGGTGGGGAAATGTAAATATTCCGTTTTCATCAGAAGCTTTCGAAAAATTATATAATAAAGTAACACAGTTTTTATCAAATAAGGAAGTATTTGTACGTGACTCATATGTTTGTGCAGATGCTAATTACAGATTAAATGTTCGTGTAGTAACAGAAACGGCTTGGTCTAATTTGTTCTGTTACAATATGTTTTTAAGACCAGAAGAATCTGAATTAGCCAACTTTACTCCGGAATGGACAGTAATTTGTGCACCAAGTTTTATGGCAGATCCTGCTGTAGACGGAACACGTCAGTCTAATTTTGCAATTTTAGATTTTACTAAAAAAATAGCTCTTATTGGTGGAACAGGATATACAGGAGAAATGAAAAAGGGAATTTTCTCTGCTTTGAATTTCATTTTACCAGTTTTCAAAAATACATTACCAATGCACTGTAGTGCTAATGTTGGTGAAGGTGGAGATACTGCCATTTTCTTCGGATTATCAGGAACAGGAAAAACTACTTTATCTGCAGATCCTGCACGTAAATTAATTGGTGACGATGAGCACGGATGGACTGCTGAAAATACAGTTTTTAACTTTGAAGGTGGTTGTTATGCTAAAGTAATCAACTTGTCTGAAGAGAATGAACCGGACATTTTTAGAGCGATCAAAAAAGGAGCGCTTTTAGAAAATGTGGTTTTCAAAGCAGGAACAAATGAAGTGGATTATGATGATGTTTCTATCACTCAAAATACGCGTGTAAGTTACCCAATAACACATATTGATAATATTCAGCCAGGTTCTATTGGCCACAATCCAAAAAATATATTTTTCTTAACGGCGGATTCTTTCGGAATTTTGCCTCCAATCTCAAAATTGACTCCGGGTCAGGCTGCTTACCATTTTATTTCAGGTTATACGGCTAAAGTTGCCGGAACTGAAGCGGGTGTAACAGAACCACAGCCTAATTTCTCAGCTTGTTTTGGAGCACCATTCATGCCTTTGCACCCAACACGTTATGCCGAAATGCTAACTAAAAAAATGAAAGATGCAGGCGTAAAAGTTTGGTTGATCAACACAGGTTGGACAGGTGGGCCTTACGGAACAGGAAGCCGTATGAAATTAAAATATACTCGTGCCATGATTACTGCTGCATTAAACGGAGAATTGGATAACGTAGAATATAAAGATCATGCAGTGTTTGGAATTGCAAAACCACAATCTTGCCCGAATGTTCCAGAAGAGATTTTGAATCCTAGAAACACTTGGGAAGACAAAGATTTATATGATAAAAAAGCAATCGAATTAGCTCAGAAATTCAAAGCTAATTTTGCGAAATTTGAAGAATTTGCAAATGAAGAAATCTTGGCCGGTGCGCCAAAAACAGAATAAGGAAAATTACTAATTCAAACTAAAAAAAGCTGTTCGTTATGAACAGCTTTTTTGTTTGGTATTCAACCGCAGTAAAAAAAAAATAAATAAAACACTGAAACCTGCGGCTGAAAAACCTAAAATATTATTTTTTAGCGGCATCAATACGTTGCTGCATCAAATCCCAGGCATAATAATGAAATGTCATTCCGTTGCTCATGGCTACAAAAAGACCGTTTTTATATTTTCCTCCCAAATTAATACTGGTCACATCAGCACCATCGCATTCAATTGTTGAAGTTGGAATTTCTGCCAATAAAGGATAATTATTTGGATTGCCTTTTGCACCTTCTCTTGGATAAACCATAAAGGTATTGGCTTGTTGGTTTGATACTAAAATATATCCGGTAGAATCTGTTTTTTTATAAATTGCGATTCCTTCATTG
The DNA here is from genome assembly GCF_057840745.1 of Flavobacterium sp. KH_001. Lineage (NCBI taxonomy): Bacteria > Pseudomonadati > Bacteroidota > Flavobacteriia > Flavobacteriales > Flavobacteriaceae > Flavobacterium > Flavobacterium sp. KH_001. The sequence goes on from NZ_CM174520.1 coordinate 1,552,091, forward strand.
TCAGCTTTAAAGCCCGTTTTTCCGAATAAAGCCATTTCCTTATTATCATTTAAAGCAGGATCAGCTTTGTACTTTCTAATTCCGAATTGCTCGTCGCAGTATAAAATTGTTCCCAATTCATTATCAACCGCAATGGCTTCGATTTCTTTCTTTCCGCTGTAAGCACCAAATTTGCGTACTACTTTTGCAGTGGCAAATTTCCCGTTTCCGGAAAGTTCATATTGCCATAAATAACTTCCGGATGGTCCGGATTTTCTTCCTACAACAGCAAAAATTTTATGATCACCTGGTCGTGTGTATAAAGCAACTCCCATTGGATCACGTAATTCTTCTCCTTCAAAAACCGGAATTCCACCGTTATCAATTGCTTTCAAATCAGGTAAACTAAAAATTCTGATTTTGTTGCTTTCACGTTCTGTTGTTACGGCAACGTCAACTTTTTTTTCGTCAACGATTAATCCGTAAGCGATATCAACATTATTTGGTCGTTTTAAAACTTCTGATTTACCGACAATTTTTCCATTTAAATCAAAAGCATACAAACCACCGTCAGTGTCTTTATCTGTTCCTACGATAATGCTTTTTGTAGAATCGGTTGGATGAATCCAGATAGAAGGATCATCAGTATCGTGAGGTAAAGCTTCTGTAACGATTGTTGGTTTAACTGCGTTTGCAGCAACGGGCGCTAATTTATCATCTTTACAGGAAAGGAATAAAGTACTTAAAAGTAAAAAAGTGATTATAGAATTATTTTTCATTCTGATTTTTATTTAATAAAATTAGACAGAACCCCAAAGTCCTGTCTAATTTAAGAATTTTATAAATGGTTATTACAAGTCAAATTTCAATCCCAAATTGTAACGGGCCTGATAGTATTCAGCTTGTTTGGTGTGCGCTTCAACTCCTTGGTAGTAACGCAACGGTTGGTTTGTTAAGTTGTTGGCTTCAGCAAAAACGCGAAGTTGTTTTGTAATTTTGAAAGAAGCATTGGCATCTAAGAAAAACTGCTTGTCATAATAACTGTCTTTGTAAGACTCAGAACCCAATTCATCTAAATAATCTGATGTGAAGTTGGTTGAAACTCTGGCTGAAAAACGTTTGTTTTCCCAAGATAATGATCCATTAAACATATGTGGCGTTGTTCCCGGAAGGCTGATATCGTTTCTTTCGTTTCCATCTTCGTCAGCAATTCCTTTTGCTTTCGATTTTGTATATGTGTAGTTCAAATAGATTCCAAAACCTTTTAAGAATTTCCCAGGCAAGAAATCTAACTGACGTTGAAACGCCACTTCAAAACCGTAAACATCAACTTTATCTCCGTTTCTTGATTGTACAAATGACCAGTTTTCTCCAACCGGAATTGGGTTGATCTGATTTGGAAAATCAGTAGCAAATTTTACGCTGTCGTATTGATTATCACTGTAATTGTAAATGAAATCATTTAATCTTTTGTAAAAAACACCACCAGAAATCAAACCAACTGATTTGAAATAATTCTCAGCCATGAAATCATAGTTATAAGAATACGTTGCATCCAAATCTGGATTTCCAGCTGTAATTTCTTTGTCTGCAGCAATATTATTTACATAAGGAGCCAATGCATAATAGTTTGGACGAGCCAAAGCTGTTGTAGCAGCCGCTCTTAAAACTAAATCTTTTGTCGCATTATATTGAAATGAAATACTTGGTAATAAATTAGTATAAGAGTTTGTAGTGTTGATTTCACTTTCTAATTCCTCCTCATCCAAAACTCTGTTTCCTGTATAATCGATATGTGTGTTCTCTAAACGGAAACCTAAAACCATGGAAAGTTTGTCGTTAAAATCCTGATCCCATCTTACGTAAGCCGCGTAGATATTTTCTTTAGCATTGTAGTTTACGGCTAAATATTCTGCCGGATCTGCTTCTTTGTCAAATAACGCTGAATTGTTCAAATCTAAACTTCCTAAGAAATTGGCAGATGCAAAAGTTCCCGGTACATATTTACTTCCCGGATTAAATCCTTTTCCGTCATAATAACTGGTTGGAATTTCAGATAATAATCCCATTCCGTCATTGATTGGCTCGTAAGAAAAGAACATATTATTTCTTTCTTTTTCTTTTAAACGTAATCTAAGTCCCGTTCTAAGTCTTCCTTTTTCTGAAGGAATAACGGTGAAAGGGAAACGAATGTTGATTTTAGCACCAAATTCACTTTCGCTTGTCTCATCTGTATTTTCTGTAACCGAATCAAATTCAAATTCATCTGTAGATTCACCAACAGTCGTCATTAAAGGAAATCTTGGATCAGATAAGTTTTCCATCATTTCTAAACCTTTCTGACGGTACTCAATATAACGCTCTTGCGGACGATACTCTCTTGCTTTTGCATAATTCGCAGACCAGTCTAAATCTAATTTTGAGTTAATCAAATGTTCTCCACGAATTGAGTAATTCTGAACACGCTGATCTTCTAATCTTCTGTTTTTGTTTCTGTCGTTGTCAACCCCACCTTTTGTCTGGCGTTTTACACGACCTTCAAAACCAATAATTTCTTCTCCATTGTAAAGAGGTTCAATATCATCATAAGTAGTTCTGAAACGGTTTTCTCTATCATCTCTCCAGTTATAAATGGCATTGGCAAAAATGGTATTGTTTTCGTCAAATTTATAATCTAAAGCAACAGAACCGCTTCGGCGAATACGTTGAACATCATATTTTCTAACTTCAGAAGCCTGTAAATATTCATTTCCGAAATCATCTTTTACCCATTCGTTTTCGATGTTATCTGATCCGTAATCAACATTGTTGTAAGATCCGCTGAAAACAGCTCCTAATTTATTGTCGAAGAAACGGTTTCCGTAAACTAGTCCGGCAGTGTAAGAAGCATGTTCACGAATTGGTAAATAACCCCCCGCAAGTGTTGCAGAAATTCTTTCCCCGTTTGGAGTTGCTCTTGTAATTAAGTTTACAGAACCTCCAATTGCATCAGCATCCATATCTGAAGTTAAGGTTTTGTTTACTTCGATAGTCGAAATCATATCAGAAGGAATTAAGTCCATTTGAACATTTCTGTTGTCTCCTTCTGCAGATGGAATTCGGTCTCCATTCAAAGTTACCGAGTTCAATGACGGAGCCAAACCTCTAATAATAATATTACGAGCCTCTCCCTGGTCATTTTGCATGGTAATACCCGGAACGCGTTTTAATGCGTCTCCAACGTTGGCATCAGGAAAACGACCCATTTGGTCAGATGAAATTACGTTTCCGATGTTTTTATTATTTTTTTGTTGATTCAGTGCTTTGGCCTGACCTTTTAAAATGTCTCCAACCACCACTTCGTTCAACTCAGTTCCTGAAGTTTTAAGTGCAAAATCAAGAACATTGTTTTTTCCTGCCTCTACTTTGATTTCCTGAGTTGTTGTAGTATATCCTATATATTTTACTTGTACCTGGTATGTTCCTTCATTAATATTAAGCAATTCAAAACGACCATTATAGTCTGAAACGGTGTATTTATTTTCACCCACAATTTGAATCATTGCTCCTGGTAAGGGAAGCTTGTCGTCTGCATCTAATGCTTTTCCTGAGATTATTGCTTTTTGAGCGTAACCGGAAAAGGTTAATAATGCAAACATTAGTAATAAATAAAATTTTTTCATTAGTTTTTTAGTTTGATTTTGGTTGCGAAACTAGAACCTTAGTATTACTAAAAGCCTTTAAAAAAATTAACATACTGTTATGATTCGTAGGAAAAAGAGAAAGTTATTAATGTTTAAATAACATTTATTTAGAACAAATTTTTTATAGTCAAGTAAAAACAAATCAACTATTTACCTCAGAATTAATTTTTTGGCGCTAAATTTGCCTTATCAATCAATCAAAAATCATCAATCATGTTAAAACAATTTTTCATCCTTTGTTCTGGAGCCGATCGAGATCTTCTTGAGGGCTGTTCAGAAGGCGAACAAACCAAATATGTTGGTATTGGGGCCACCGTTTTTTTTACTGCAGTTATGGCATTCCTTGCCAGTGCTTATGCGCTTTTTACTGTTTTTGACTCTATTTATCCTGCCCTTATTTTTGGATTTGTCTGGAGTTTGTTGATCTTCAATTTAGACCGATTTATTGTTTCGACTATCAAAAAAAGAGATCGCTTTATGGATGAATTTCTGCAAGCGACACCTCGTATTGCATTGGCGATTATTATTGCCATCGTAATTTCGAAACCATTGGAAATTAAAATTTTCGAAAAAGAGATCAATACTGTTTTGTTGAAGGAAAAAAACGAAATGGAATTGGCCAATAAAAAACAAATTGGAACCTATTTCAAATCAGATTTAGATAAAAACAAAGCTGAGATTGCGTCTTTAAAAGCAGATATCGTAAAAAAAGAAAAAGAAGTAAACGCTTTATATTCAACATATATTACAGAAGCAGAAGGAACTGCCGGAACTAAAAAACTAGGAAAAGGTCCTGTTTATAAAGAAAAACGCGAGAAACACGATGCCATTTTAAAAGAATTCGAAACCTTAAAAACAACTAACGAAGCAAAAATTGCTGAGAAAGAAAAATCAGGCAAACAATTGCAAGCCGATTTAGATAAAAAAGTTTCACAAACACAACCGATTATTGAAGGTTTTGATGGTTTAATGGCCAGGATTAACGCTTTGAATAAATTACCATGGCTGCCTTCTTTCTTTATAATGTTATTGTTTTTGGCGATCGAAACCTCTCCAATTATTGCCAAATTGTTAGCGCCAAAAGGCGAATTCGACTTTAAACAGGAAGAAGCGGAAACAGCGATGAAAGCGACATTGGAACAAAACAAATACCAACGCGAATTACTTAAGAAAACGAGTGCTCAAATGCACGACAGGGTTTATGCTGATATTGCTGAGGATAAAAGTTTATACGATCTGCAACGTAAAAATGCAACAGAATTATTAGAGTTGCAATCAAATAGTTTTGTAGAAAAACAGAAAGCTACTCTCTAAGTCATAAAGTTTGAAAGTCGAAAGTCTTAAAGTCTGAAAAACTAAAAAGCCAGAAATTTCTATTTCTGGCTTTCTTTTTTATATAAAGTGAATGACTTTTAAACTTTCGACTTTATGACTTTTGACTAAATTACATATAACTCAAAATCTCTTTTTTATAAGCATCATATTCACCTTGCATGATCAATCCGTTATCAAGAAGTTTTTTATAATTCTGTAACTTATCAAAAAGTTCTTCTTTAGATAATTCACTTAATTTACGTTCTCCTGTTGAAGTTGGTGCAGGTTGAATTGGTTCATACGTTTCATAAGATGGAGAAGGGGTAACAGCTGGCATAATTTCAGCATAATTCGTTACTTCTTCAGTTTCTACTTCTTCAACTGCTTCTTCTTCCACCTCTTCATATTCATATTCTGCTTCAATTGCCTCCTGAATAGGAGTCGCAGTAGAAACTGGATTTTTTAAAATGTCCAATTGTTCTTTAGCATAAGTATAGATTTTTCTCGCCTGAATTTTAGGAATATAATCTATTGAAACCTGAATGTCTGTTTTTGTAGAAAATGAGAATTCGGAACCTAATATATTTTCTTTTACAAAAGTCCCCACGATTTCATCCCAGGTATAATCTGTAAAGTCCATTGAAAGGCCTAAGTTTTTAGGTTTACAGATAATAATTCTTTTGTTTGTTAATACAATACTATCTGGAAAAACAGTAATTGCTGGTTTTTTTTGAACCGCGATATATCCAACTTCCTCACCCTTCATCAATAAATCATTGAGTTTTGAGGTGATTTTTTCAATCGCTTTTGGATCTTGTTCTTCGTTTAGAAATTTTTTAAATTGTTCTTTCATGTTTGATAAATTGCTAAGTAACTGAGTTGCTAAGTTTTTGACTGATGCTGCAAATGTAATGCCTAATTTTCTAATTGCTCCGCCTGTTCGGTAAAAAATTACCTCGGTTCGATAATTTCGTTTTGAATTTTCTTGGTCAAACTTTTGAAAACCAAGTCATACGAATGATCGATGAGTTCTTTTATAAAAGCGGTCGACAAACTACCGTTCAGCGCGATAGTATTCCAGTGTACTTTGCTCATATGAAAGCCTGGTTTTATTTCATCATATTCTGCTCGGAGTTCCTGAGCACGTTCCGGATCACATTTTAAATTGACTGATGGTTCGTTCTTTTCCCATTGCGATAAGGAAGATAAAGCAAACATTTTTCCGCCCACTTTAAAAACCAAAGTGTCTTCATCAAAAGGAAAATGTTCGCTAACACCTTTCTTCGAGAGACAATATTCGTAATACGTTTCCAGATTCATAATCTTTATTATTTACCAATTTCACCTAAGTGCGTGTATTTAAAACCACTTTCATATTTTAAACCGTATCCAAAAAAACGATCCATTGCCGAATGTGAAAATAATATAATTCCTGTAAGCTGCAAAATCTCAATTTTGAAATAGCAGCCTAAAATATAAACCAAAACCGCAATTCCCCGATGATGGAATACATTATAGAGAAAAGCACCAATTTTAGTATTAAAAACATAACCAAGCATCGAAAAGTCAGGAGCTAAAATTAACACCAAAAACCACCACCATTGGTAATTTAAAAGACTAAATAAATAGATTCCGAGTATAAATAAACCTAATTCTTCGAGTTTGATAATTGTTTTCATAGTTTCTTTTCCATCATTTTTTCAGGATGTTCCAAAGCTTTAAAACCGAATTTCTCATATAAAAAATGAGCATCGGTTGTGGCCAGTCTCCAAATTTGAATGTTTTTTAAAATGGGTTCGGTCATCATGTTTTCAATTAAAATAGACGAGTAGCCTTTTCCACGATGTTCTTCGGTAATAAAAACATCCATGACATATCCAAAAACTACAAAATCTGTAATGACACGCGCAAAACCAATTTGTTTGTCGTCTAAGTAGATTCCGAAACAAACGGAAGCATCAATAGTAGTCTGAACTTCGTCAATAGTTCGGCCTGCAGCCCAATAAATATCCTTTAGGAAGTTTTGTATGAAAGGAACATCTAGTTTGTTTTTATCGGTCGAAACGGTAATCTGATTCATTTTTTTTTGAATAGGTTCTGAGGCGCTAAGGTTCTAAGATACTAAGAAAATGTGGTGCCTTAGTACCTTAGCACCTTATTATTTTACATTTTAATTTTACCGTCAATTTTTTCAACAGGTTTTGCAATAAAATTGGGTGCATCAAATCGGTAGCCAAAATACAATAATCCAAAAATTTTGTCATTACTGATAACAGTAGATTTATCCTGATTATAAGAACTAACACTGAAATTTAAACTGGCACCAAAAAGTATACGGTCTGAATTATATCCCATTTTTAAGCCACCATCAAGGTTTCTCGTGAAATAGGTGTCTTTCTCAATAGTTTCAACTCCCGAATCTATGCTTTTGTCCTTCATGAATTTTACACCTAAGGAAGGCGATAAATGGGAAGCCACATAAAATCTTTTGTTTATAATGAAATTATAATAATATCCTGCGGCAAGACGAAGATCAAATTCTTTTTGTTTACCGTCAATATCGTCTGATTTTGAACGAATGGTATTGTAACTATAAATTAAAGACGGAACGAAACTTCCGGCGCTTTTTTTCTGCCATTCCGTAAAGGTGGTAATGCTTTTAAGAGAGAATTTAGGGTTGAAAATATAGGAAGTCGACATTCCTAATTGCAAGGTTTTAAAATCGGGAAATTGAAGATACGGATCTTTTCCTTCAACCCAATCCGGTGCAAAATCTTTCATATTAGCGACATAATAGCCTTTTGTTTTGCTATAATTCACCGTTTGAAGCCACCGTCCTAAAAAGAAACGGAAGTTATAATCTGAGAAAGTAGATTTTCCTTTTAAATCTTCATCTTTATTTCCGCCAAAAAACTTTGGGTAAAAACCGTAACTGAAGCCTATAAATTTATAATCGACACTTAGAAATAGTTTGTAGCTATTATTGGTTTCCAGATCAAGATTTGCGCCCTTTTTATTATTTAGAAGATAGTTGTCGCTTTGCGTGCTCAAGTTTGTCCTGATCATTATTTTATCAGGATAATAGATGAAATTAGCAGTGTCCTGAGATTTTTCGTTTTGGCTGTAAAGGGTGGAGAAATTCAGGAATAAAGTGATCAGAAAAACACATAATCCAGTTGTATTATGATTTGTACTGCTGAAGCTTTGTTTCTTTATTGGTTTCAATTCGAAAAGATTGCTGGTTGCTGTTTATAAAACTACTAAATTATTTTATATAAAACTGGTTTACTTGGACTTGCATCGTTTTCAAAAGAAGCAATCTGTAAGTTTAGTACATAATTCCCATCCTGAATTTCATCAGAAACAAAAATCATTTCTGTAATTGTGGCTTCAAAACGGGCGTCTTTATTTACATTATGCGTGTCTTTTACATTCCAAAACGCTTTATGAGCCAATAATTTTCCTTCGTCATGTTCTTTGTCAACGCTTGGTAAATCGATCAATAAATGCTGAATTTCGCTTTCGCGGATGAAAAATGCTGCTTCCTCAGACAAATAAGGCGGATTTGTATTCGAATATTTTCTTGATTTTTTTGCTGCCTGGTTCGGAAGTGTTCTGATGATTAAAGCTTCCGTTTTGGTTCCATTTAAAGAAGCCGAAATTTGATCTTTGGTTATAACATAATCCTCTCCAATTTTTTCAGGTTCCACTGTAATCAATTGGGCAAAAAAGAAGAATTGCTTTAAAGCCTGATTGATGCTGTAAAAATCATTTGTAATATGACCCAGACATTCTGTATGGGTTCCATGCCCATGCGGATTAAAGAAAATATTATTGAAATTCGTTGATGATTTTCCTTCTGAAACTTTTCCAATCCAGTCGCCAAAAACAACAGGTTCAATAACTGGTTTTTCGATATACCAGGCAATCGGGTTTTCGTCTGTATTGGTTAACGGAATTGAAATATCAATGGGTTTTGATAAGTCGATTTGATATTTGTTATTAAGAAGTGCTAGCATAATGGAACGCGGATTTTACGGATATTCTAACGCGGATTTTACGGATTTTTTCAATCAGCGTTGCTTGCATCCGTTTTATCAGCGTTCTAATTTTTATTCTTCCAAATTTAGATAAAATAAATCTGAAGCGATTCCATCTGTCAGAAATTTTCCTTTTGCAGTTGGTTTTAAAATGTCATTTTCAATTGAAAGTAAATCATCGTTTAGGAATTTCTGGCTTTGTTTTTTCAGATAATCCAAATATTCTAATCCAAATTCCTTTTCGATTCGTTCTAATGAAACGCCCCAAATCGTGCGTAATCCCGTCATAATATATTCGTTATAACAATCCGATTTTGACAGAACTTCAGTTTCAATAGGTGAAATATTTTCCTGAATCGATTTTAAGTAAAGCGAATTATTAGCAATATTCCAGCCTCTTTTTTCGCCGTCATAACTGTGTGCCGAAGGCCCGATTCCGATATATTTTTTACCTAACCAATACGCCGAATTGTTTCTCGAGAAATAATTCTCTTTCCCGAAATTCGATAATTCGTAATGTATAAAACCGTTTTTTTGAAGTGTATCGACTAAAATCATAAAATGATTGGAAGCCACTTCGTCCTGTGGTTCAGCAATTTTTCCGGTATCGATTAATTTTCTTAAAGCAGTTTTAGGTTCAACTGTCAAAGCATAACTTGAAATATGCGGAATGCCAAAACTCAAAGCAGTTTCAATATTTTGTTTCCACATTTCATCTGTTAATCCCGGAATGCCGTAAATCAAATCAAGAGAAATATTATCAAAATATTTGGTTGCTTCTTCTAAACATTTTTTGGCTTCCGCCGAATTATGAGCGCGATTCATCATTTTCAGATCTTCTTCATAAAAAGACTGAATCCCAATGCTTAAACGGTTTATCGGACTTTTGGATAATTCTAAAATTCGTTCTGAAGACAAATCATCCGGATTTGCTTCAAGCGTAATTTCCGGATCTTCTGAGACTTTATAGTTTTTATAAACTTCTGAGATTAGAAAGTTTATTTCGTCATTTGTCAAAACAGAAGGTGTTCCGCCACCAAAATAAATGGTTTCTACAACATCATTTTGAAATTCACTTTTACGCATGGCAATTTCTTTGGCCAAAGCCAAAACCATGTCCTCTTTCTTCTTCATCGAAGTCGAAAAATGAAAATCGCAATAATGGCAAGCCTGCTTGCAGAATGGAATATGGATGTAGATACCGCTCATTTTTAGTGTTCAGTGTTCAGGTTTTTAGTGTTCAGGTCTTTAGTATTCAGATTTCAGTGTTCAGTTTTTTAGTATTCAGATTATAACGATAACTAAAAAACGGATCACCGATTACTCCTTTCTGACTCCGAATTTCTCTGGGTTTAATAGCATATAGTTTAATAATTTACCTATTTCAATACTTTCGGATAAAAGTTGATTATACAATTCGTTTGAAATATATTTACAATTAAGAGCGAATTCCAGCCAAACTTGTGTTTCAGAATTTTTACCATCAGAGTCAGTTAATTTACTATAAAAATGTTTCGGATAAATACGTTTTCTGTAAGCTTCAGCAATAGTAACTGGAACACTTCTGGATGAACGTCTAATTTGATCTGTTAATGAGTACGTTTCTTCTTTCGGAAACTGTTTTGTAATATTAAAAATCTTCATTGCTAAAGAAAAAGACTTTTTGTAAGCCAGTAAATCTTGAAATTTCATTAAGTTTTTTATCCAAAACGATTATTTTGTAAGAAAATTATATTTAAAAAAAAATCTTTTTTTTAGCTAATAATTGATTACTAAAAATCTGACCACTGAATACTACTTCCTCACTTTGTCTTCATTTTGTTTTACAAAAGCATCCCAACCCGAATAACTTTTCCCTGCCACAATTTTTCCGGAATTAAAGAAATGACAAACAGCCGCTGCCAAACCATCAGTTGAATCGAGGTTTTTAGGCAATTCTTTCAGTCCTAAAAGCTGTTGCAGCATTTTGGCAACCTGTTCTTTGCTGGCGTTTCCGTTTCCGGTAATCGCCATTTTTATCTTTTTGGGTTCGTATTCAGTAATCGGAATATCTCTGGAAAGTCCCGCCGCCATGGCAACACCTTGTGCGCGTCCTAGTTTTAGCATCGATTGAACATTCTTTCCGAAGAAAGGAGCTTCGATCGCAATTTCATCAGGATGATGCGTTTCTATAAGTTCAATAGTACGCTCAAAAATGATTTTTAGTTTTTGGTAATGATTGTCATATTTGGACAATTGCAGTTCGTTCAACTGCAAAAACTCCATTTTTTTGTTGATGACTTTAATCAGTCCAAAACCCATGATTGTGGTTCCGGGGTCTATACCTAATATGATGCGTTCTTTTGTCAATTTTTTTTTGTTTGAGTTACACAGAGCTTCGCCAAGTTTTCACGGAGTTTCGCAAAGTTTTTTTAAGTTACTCTGCGCATCTTTGCGATTCCTTTGCGAATCTTTGTGAAATAGCTTTTAAGCAATAGTTTTGCTTACTTTTGCGGCATGATTTCAATTCCTCACAAAGCTAAGCAATTCCTAGTTCTTCTGATCAAACTTTTGATTGTAGGCGGTGCATTTTATTTTATTTACAATCAGCTTGCAAACAACGATAAACTTGACTGGCAGAAGTTCCTTGTTTTATTTCGTAAAAATCAATCGGTTTTAGGAATTGGGTTTATATTGCTGTTAAGTGTTTTGAATCGCTATTTTGAGATTTTAAAATGGCAGAATCTGGCTAAAGTTATTCATGAAATTTCTTTAGGAGAAGCCACAAAACAAGTTTTAGCCGCATTAACCGCCGGAATTTTTACCCCAAATGGAGTAGGAGAGTACGCTGGAAAAGCATTGTATTACCCAAAATCTGAAGCAAAAAATGTCGTTTTTCTGAATTTAATCTGCAACGGAATCCAGATGATTTTGACAGTGATCTTTGGAACAATCGGCTTACTTTTTCTGGGATATTGGAAATGGGTTATAATAATATTCGCAATATCTATTTTCTTTCTTCTATTTTCTATATTCTTAAAAAAAATAAAAATCAAAGGCTATTCCATTGAAAAGCTGATTCAGAAAATCAATGAAATTCCGAAATCAATTCATCGCAAAAATATTCTTTTAGGTATTTTGCGTTATTTGGTTTTCTCGCATCAATATTACTTTTTGTTTCTGGCTTTTGATGTCGATTTGCCTTATTGGACTTTGATTTCAACGATTGCTGTTGTTTACTTTTTAGCTTCTTCACTACCCACTTTTCAGTTTTTAGATTTTGCTGTAAAAGGAAGCGTTGCGGTTTATTTCTTCGGAGTTTTGCATGTAAACGAATGGATTGTAGTTTTCGTGACTACTTTAATGTGGTTTTTAAATGTGGTATTGCCAGTAGTTTGGGGAAGTTATTATGTGCTGAATTTTAAAACAAAAGTTGCTGAATGATTTTGGTTTTATTTGTCATATTGCCAATTTATTTTATCAGTATAAGTCTATTGATTTTTGGCTTTGGCCGAATAAAAAATTATCAGAATAAAGGTTTACAGCCAAAAACTAGTTTCACAATTATAGTTCCCTTCCGAAATGAAGCCGAGAATCTTCCGAATCTTTTAAATAGCTTTTCAAACTTAAATTATCCAATAGATTTATTCGAAGTAATTTTAGTTGATGATAGTTCTAAAGAAAAGTTTCAAGTTTCAAGTTTCAAGTTTCAAGTTACTTTGATTGACAATATTCGCGTTTCAAATTCTCCTAAAAAAGACGCCATTTCAACAGCAATGCAGCACGTAAAAACCAATTGGGTAATTACGACAGATGCCGATTGTATTGTGCCTCAAAATTGGCTTTTAATCTTCGATAATTATATACAGGAAAATCAGGTTTCGATGTTGGCCGGAGCCGTTTCGTATGAATGTGAGAATTCGTTTTTGCATCATTTTCAACAATTGGATTTAACGAGTTTACAAGGTGCTACAATAGGAAGTTTTGGTTTAAATAAAGCTTTTATGTGTAATGGAGCCAATTTTGCCTACACAAAATCTTTGTTTGAAAAACTGAATGGATTTGAGGGAAACAACAAAATTGCCAGCGGCGATGATGTTTTTTTATTGCAAAAAGCGGTAGAGGAATTTCCAAAAGAAGTTCATTATTTAAAAGCGGAAGAAGCGATTGTAATAACCAAACCAACAGAAACCTGGAAAGCTTTATTTTACCAAAGAGTGCGCTGGGCGGCGAAAACAAGTTCGTACAAAAGTACTTTTGGAAAGTTTTTAGGATTGATTGTTTTCCTTGGAAATCTGAGCTTTGTAACTGGTTTTTTCTTTTTACTGTTCGGAATTTGGTCTTATCCAATATTTGTCTTGTTTGTCTTTTTTAAATTTGGGATTGATTTTGTTTTGCTTTATGTCACGAATCAATTCTTGACAAAAAGCCGAATAAAAAGTCTATTCTTAAGTAGTTTACTTTATCCTTTTTTTAGTTCGGCTGTGGCTTTGTATAGTTTGTTTGGAAGTTATGAATGGAAGGGGAGAAGGTTTAAACTATAAACTTTCTCATGAAAAAGAGTGCCCTAGCCCTGATGGGAGGGAAAATCCTTTTGTGCCGGGGTTCGGCGCAAAAGATTGGAAGGACAGCAGGAAATAGCTCCTTAAAATTCTGATGATTTATTTCTGATCTTTAGCCTTAATGATAACAGGCAGAATAAATTGTGTTTTTACCGGAATTCCGCGTTTGATTGCAGGATTTACTTTTGGGAAATCGACTAAACGGGCGTGCAGAATACTGTCTATTTTAATGGTATCATAAGCCACAGTATCTTTAGGAAACTGTGGTTCAAATTTCATCGTAGCGTTTGGGAAAACGGTTACTTTGACTTCGATGGTATCCAATTCCGGATAAAGGATTGATAAAGTATCGATGTCTAGTTTTGCTTCAATAAGTTGTCCCATAACTTCAAAAAAACATTGCTGGCGCAGTTTTTTGTCGGCTATTTTTTCACATTCAGCAACTGAAGGATATTCGTCAACTTCTTTCCAGTTGATGGCTTTTAACTCTTTTTGAAGTAATTCTTTTTCAGACGGAACCTGCTTGTCAAAATATTGACAAGAATTGAAAATAATAAAAACTAAAAAAATAGGAAACTGCTTCAAGGCTTTAATATTGATTGTAAACTAATTAGATTATAAAAATACGATTATTTTTTTTTGAGAAGCTTTGTATTGCAAATATTCTTCGTAGCTTTCTGAAAGCCATTTTTCTTTGTTTGTCGCAGCAATTTCCTTTTGATCAGGATACAAATGCGCCAAACGATCTGAAAAAGTAGCAATCTGAACGGTATAATTGTAAAACTCGGTTTTTGTTAAAGTAATATTTGGATCATTTTTTCGATTAAAATATTCGAAGAAAAGCTCGTCAAATTCCTTCATGGAAAAATTTAATACCTTTTTCTTATTACTTTTATAAATACTGTCCTGGATTAATTGATCATCGACAGCTAATTTTTTAACTTGTGCATAAGCACTATCGTTGATTGAAAAAATCAAAAAACAAATAAAAGATAATTTTAAAAGTCTATGCATTGTCTAATTTTTCTGACGGTTGCAAGACAAATTTACAAAAAAATATATGGATTTACTATTGTTCACACTTGGATTTATATGCGTTATTATTGGGATTTTTGGTAGTTTTCTGCCTGTTTTACCTGGTTTGTCGAGTTGTTGGGTTGGATTGCTATTGCTGTATTTGACAAAAGCAGTCGAAAACAACTATTGGGTTCTTGGAATTACGCTTTTAATAACTATCACAATTACAATTTTGGATTACATAATTCCGGCAAAAGGAACCAAAAAATTTGGTGGCAGTTCGTATGGAATTTGGGGAACTAATATTGGTTTAGTTGTTGGAATTTTGGCTCCAATTCCGTTTGGCGTTATCATCGGACCGTTTGTTGGTGCGTTTATTGGCGAACTTATTTATGATTCGAAAAACCACAAAAGAGCATTAAAAGCCGCAACCGGATCTTTGCTGGGGTTTCTTGCTTCCAGTTTTATCAATTTTATGTTTTGTATTATTTTTCTAGGTATTTTTTTGCGTGTAACATGGGAATATCGAAACATATTGTTTTAATTATGTAACATTGACTTAAGTTTTTTCCTATTTTTTAAGAACTTTTAGGGAAAAATTTGATTTTTTTAAAAAATATTTTCTTTTTATTTTGATAACGAAAGGGTTATGTTTAGTGGGGATGCGAAGTTTTTGATGAAAATAAATGTTAAATCCACCATTAAATTTTTAACTTAATCTTTGGAAATGTTAAAATATTTTATATTTTTATCCTGATAAACGATAAAAACGCCCCTTTTATCGATTATTTTGAATAAGTATAAATAATTTTTTAAATAAATTAAGTATGACTCCTAACCTACAAATTGAACTTAGACGTTTTATTTCTTCTAATGTTGTTTCCAAGTTGAACAAGTTTTATTTTGAAAATGATGCACTCTTAATCAAAGGAATCGATGTCTCGATCGGAACCGTTTTAATGGGATTGTATAACAGGGCCGGCGAATCGGGTTTCTATAAAGAATTGACCACCTTAATTGCAGACGATTCCACTTTTTACCAGGAAGTCGATTTTACATCAGGTAGAATCTTATCAGTCGATGACTGCTACCGAATAGAAGGAAATGCAATATTGAAAGGAATTTTCACTGAAAAAAAAGGAAGAATTTCTGAAATGATTTCAAACGAAGTCGGAATCAAAAGCGAAACCGCAAGAGAAATACTTAACTTCTCAGCCTTACTAGTAGTTTCTTACCTTAAGAACAACATGCAATTACTAGACAGTTTAAAATTACTTCTTGAAGAACAAAAAAGAGAAATTCTAAACAGTATCCAACCCGGAATCAAAATTATCTTAGGATTTTCATGTCATGAAGTAGTGGAAGACAAAAACCAATCTATGGGAAGATCTATTTTTACCCTTTTTGGACACAACTTTTTCAGCTTCTAAATAAAAAAATCCCATCTTACAAAAGTAAAACAGGATTTATATTCTTGAATTTGAATCGTTTATTAAACGTTTTTCAAATTGATAATTTCTTGCTCGGTCAAAAAGCGCCAGTTACCTCTTGGTAAATTCTTTTTGGTTAAACCCGCAAATGATACACGATCTATACGTAAAACATCATATTCGAAGTTTTCGAAAATAGCGCGAACCACTTTTACATTCGATGAACGTAATTTAAGCCCAACTTCGCTCTTTGGCTCATTATCAATATAACTAACCTCTTCAACAAATACGCGGTGTCCGTCAAGAACCAAACCTTTGCTGATTTTTTCTAAATCCTCAAATTTTAAGTTTTTGTCTAGCGAAACCTGATAAATTTTAGACGATTTCTGACTCGGTAAAGTAAATTTACGAATCATATCTGTATCATTGGTGAATAACAACAAACCAGTAGTGTTTTTGTCCATTCTTCCAATCGGAGCAATTTTTGCTGTTGTAGAACCGCGAACAAGTTCCAGAACGTTACGATATTCCTGACCTTCGTCAAGTGCAGTCGTAAAGTTTTTAGGCTTGTTCAACAAGATGTATTCTTTCTTTTCAGGAGTTAAAGTAACCCCGTCAAAATTGACAACATCGTTTAATTTTACTAAATAACCCATTTCAGTAACCGGAACGCCATTTACTTTAACGTTTCCAGACTGAATGTATATATCGGCATCACGACGCGAGCAAACACCTGAATTCGAGATGTATTTGTTCAAGCGAATCTCGTCTGCTGCTTTCTGTCTTTTTGGAGCCTGATTCTGTTTTTTAATTTTTTCTGCTTTTTCTTCTTCAGCAGCTTTAACAGCCGGCTTCACTTTTTTTGGCCCTTGCGCACGTTTCGCCATAGGAGGTTTTGGCTTGCTAGAGTTTGATTTCGAGCTATTTGGTCTCGAACCGCCTCTTTTATTATTGCCTTCCTTATTGTTCATAAATTCTGTAATTTGTGCAAAGATAGTTTATTCTTGCTAAATAATCTTAAGTTCATTGTTCTTAGATTAATAGCTATTGTTTTTTGGGGTTTGAGAGAGTTGTATTTGGGCTTTTTGGCCACTTTGAATTGTTGTTATTCCACAGAGATTCACCGAGTTCACACAGAGATTCGCAAAGTTTTTAAAAGAGCTTTGTGAATCTTTGCGAAATCTTAGTGAATCTCTGTGAAATAACTTAAACTAGAATTTTGAAATTAAAGCTTTTCCGTGCCACAAAACACTCGGATTAATCAAAACAATGCAAAAAACACCCGACACAATCAGGAATTTCAAAACATTATGCAGTAATAAATATTGCTCTTTAGAATTTGATTTCCATAAATAGAGCAGGAAAAACAACAAAACACCAAAGCAAACATAAAAGTAAATGTCCATATAACCCACATCATAAATGTTGATCAAAACATAAACGGGAAGTACAGTGAAAATAGTCAACACAGTAATAACTTGTTTTGAAACCGTTTCATTATAAAGTATGGGAATCGTTCGATAGTCGTTCGCCAGATCGCCTTTAAGATTCTCTAAATCTTTTATCATTTCGCGTATCAGCAACAATAAAAACAAGAAAACCGCATGTGCCGAAATCACCATAAAATGACTCATATGATCTTCAATTTCTTCAAATGAAATCTTATTGTAGAAATATAAAAGAATTGCAAAAAATGGAATAACTGCTAAAAACGCCGCCATTAAATTTCCAACAATTGGATATTTTTTGACTTTGTGCGAGTAAAACCAAATCAGGAAAATATAAGCCGAAAAGAATAAAAAAGCACGCCAGGAAACAATGAAGGCCATTAAAACAGCAACGAAATTCAATGTAAAATAAACAGAAAGCTTTGTTTTCTGACTTACCAAACGATCCAGCATTGATTTGTTTGGTCGGTTGATTAAATCTTTTTGGCTGTCGTAAAAATTATTGATTATGTAACCTGAAGCAATTGTAATTGCTGAAGCAAAAACGATCAAAAATAAATTGAAATCCAATAAAATATCGAGAGCTCTTTTCTCTGGAGCCAGAATGAAAATTGCGGATAAATATTGTGCCAAAACAATAATCGGAATGTTATAGCCTCTCACCACAGAGAACAAACTAACAATTTTCATTACTAAAAGTTTGTGCTGTCTGCTTAACATTTTTTGATTAAAGTTTTAGAGTGGGGTGTAATTTAAGATTTTTTGCTGAAGTTGTATTTTAGTTAAAGTTAATTTTAACAATTTAGAAATGATTACTTATTCGTTTCTATACCACTAAACAATAAAATCACTGTACTAAAACAGTAAAATCTAAAAAAGCACTTAATTTTTAGAACTGATAAACTACTTCTAGTTTATAGTCTTTTAAAGATGCTTTAGCACGCTCTAAATCTTGGGTGAATCCAAGAATATAACCACCGCCGCCAGAACCACAAAGTTTTAAATAATAATCGTTTGTGTCAATTCCGTTTTGCCAGATTCCGTGAAATTGCTCCGGGATCATTGGTTTGAAGTTATTCAAAACAACTTTTGAAAGTTTCTTAGTATTGGTAAACAAAGATTTCATGTCGCCGTGTAAAAAATTCTCTACACAAGCATCAGTATGTTTTACGAATTGGTTTTTAAGCATCGCACGGAAACCTTTGTCTTTTAGGTTTTCCATGAAAATGTTTACCATTGGAGCCGTTTCGCCTACAATTCCTGAATCTAATAAAAACACAGCACCTTTTCCGTCAAAACTTTGAGTTGGAATTCCGGTTGCTTCGATATTATCTTTAGAATTGATTAAAATCGGAATGCTTAAATAACTGTTTAAAGGATCTAAACCAGAACTTTTTCCGTGAAAAAAGCTCTCCATTTGAGAAAATATATTTTTCAATTGTAACAGTTTTTCGCGCGTTAAATTCTCTAAAACTGTTATTTTTTGAGTTGCATATTTATCGTAAATCGCAGCAACAAGTGCACCACTGCTTCCAACACCGTAACCTTGAGGGATGCTAGAATCGAAATACATTCCGGTTTCAACATCATTTTTTAAAGCTGTCAAATCAAAAGCAACCAATTCAGGTTTTTCTGTCTGCAAAGTTTCAAGGTAAGATGCGAATCGTTTTAAACTTGCGTTTGATGCCAAAGCTTCTGCTGAAGGTTCTTCAGATTTCTTTAAAGCGCCGTTGTAAAAATTATAAGGAATAGAAAGTCCCTTAGAGTCACGAATGATTCCGTATTCTCCAAAGAGTAATATTTTTGAGTAAAATAATGGTCCTTTCATAATGTATTTTAAGTCTAAAAATCTAAATTTTAATTAAAGATACGGAAAATTACAATGCAATTGATCCTTCTCCAATTTGATCGCAAATGTACTGACCATTCTGACAAAATACAACTAATTCGTCCTTAATAAATTGTAATACTTTAGCGCTAACGTTTTCGGGATAAAGTACATGAACATTTGCACCGGCATCAAGCGTAAAACAAACCGCAATCTGGGTTTCATTTCTGAATTTCCAAATCGCATTGATGATTTGCAAAGTATTTGGTTTCATCAAAATAAAATACGGCATCGAAGTCATCATCATCGCGTGTAAAGTCAACGCTTCGCTCTCAACAACTTTAATGAATTCCTCCAGATTTCCATTTTCAAAAATAGCAATCAACTGATCCAGATTTTCATGGGCTTGCGCAAAACGTCTTTCAGCATAAGGATGATTGTGCATTAGATCATGTCCAACCGTGCTCGAAACTTGTTTTTCGCCCTTATCAACCAATAAAATAGTATCCTGGTAATTCTTGAAATTTTCATGAATCGTATATGGGAATTCAACTCCAAATAAGTCTGAACTTCCCTCAATATTTGCCTGATTTCCCCAAACGACAACCTTTCCTTTTACACTTCGACAAGCACTTCCAGAACCTAAACGGGCTAAAAGAGAAGCTTTTTGGAAGAAATAGTCTTCTGTCATTTCCGGATTTAGCTCTTTCTCCAAACTCATGAAATTCATTGCCAAAGCCGCCATTCCAGATGCCGAAGAAGCAATTCCTGAACTGTGTGGAAACGTATTTTGCGTATCAATCGTAAAATGATAATCCTTCAAAAACGGAAGATAAACTTCAATTCGCTCTAAAAACTTCTGAATTTTCGGTTTGAAATCTTCTTTTGGTTTTCCTTCAAATAATAAATCAAAAGAAAAGGAATTTTGGTTTACTCTTTTTTCGAAACCTAATTTGGTAACTGTTTTACAGCTATTCAACGTAAAACTAACTGAAGGATTTGCCGGAATTTGATTGTCTTTTTTCCCCCAATATTTTACTAATGCAATATTGCTGGGAGCGCTCCACTCAAAATTTCCGTTTTCGATTGTAGAAGTATATTTTTTAGGAATAAAATCAGCTGCTGTAAACATGAAATATAAAATTTTGGCAAAGATAGTTTTTAAATTTTTTCACCATATAAGTTATATAAGAAATTATAAGCAGGCTTTACTAGAATGAACTGATATAACTTATATGGTTTAAACTTTTCTTTTGACTATTTTTGATTCAAAATTTAATAAAATGAATAAATACATAAAAATTGCAATAGCTTTATTGGTTTGTTTAGCGGTAGGATATTCTGCCAGTACAGTAACAAGACCAAGTGTAGAAACCTGGTATCCAACTTTAATAAAGCCAATTTTTAATCCGCCAAATTGGATTTTCATGCCAATGTGGACGTTACTTTATATTTTAATGGCGGTCGCTGCCGGATTAGTGTGGGATAAAATCAAAGAACAAAATGAAGTTGTAAAAAAAGCACTGCTTTTCTTTATTATTCAGTTAACGCTGAATGCCATTTGGTCTTATTTATTCTTCGGATTAAAAAACCCGATGTTAGCTTTGGTCGAAATTGCACTTTTATGGCTTATGATTTATGAAACGTATTTAAAATTTATCAAAATCAATAAAACTGCAGGTTATTTATTGATTCCATATATGGCTTGGGTTGCTTTTGCAGCGGTTTTGAATGCGAGTATTTGGTGGTTGAATAGGTAAAATTTTGTTTGCTTTTCCAGTTCGGCTAAAGCCTCGTGTCAGGTTTTTCTTTGTTTCAGGTTTCAGGTTTAATCAATGCGTTTCCTCTATGAATAAATTTAAATTTTTTCTGGTTGTTTTAGTTTTAATATCATTTAAAGGTTTTGCTTGTTTGAATGGCGAAACCAAGATTCTTAAAAACGGAGCTTATGCTTATCTTGATTACAGAGGATTGGTTCCTCATGGACATAATTTTTTTACGAATGATTATCCTAAAATTATAAAACAACTTGATAGTGCGTATAATAAAACAAAAGATATAGATTACTTATCTGACAAAGGGTATCTTTTGATTGTTCAAAGAAAATACAAGGATGCCTTAAATTTGTATTTGAATATTGAGAAAACAAACCCCAATAGATATTCAACAGCATCAAATCTTGGGACGCTTTATGAATTAATGGGTGACAATCAAAAAGCATATAAGTGGATTAAAAAATCTATTGAAATTAATCCTGAATCTCACAATGGTTCTGAATGGCTTCATTTAAAAATATTAGAAGCAAAAATCAAGAATTTGAATACTGTTTCGGGCTCATTTTTAATCAATACAAATTTCGGAAATACAGGGTTACCTCAGACTAAATTATCAAAAGAAGAAGTTGAAAAATTAGCAAAAGTGATTTATTTTCAAGTAAATGAGAGAATGTCATTTATTGAGCCTAAAGATAAAATTATTTCAATTTTACTTTTTGAGCTAGGAAATCTTGTGGAGCTGATAGGAGAACATGAAAACGCTTTTCGAGTTTATAAACTTGCGAGAATGTATGGTTATGATGACGATCTTATCATTGCGAGAATGATTAATAGTGCTCAAGTTGATTATGTATACTATCGTCAAAAAGCTATGATTTATGGCAAGCAACTTAAAGCGTTAAGAGAAAATAATAAATCGATTGATTTAAATTATGTTTATCGAATAGAAACAAGTTTAATAATCTTATTAATAATTGCCGTTATATTATTAGTTGCTTTTATTGCCTTTTTTATAAAATGGAAAAAACTAAAAAAATCTATTTCAACTTCTTAAACTCATCATTTTTAGCAGTCAAAAAATCCATTGTTGCCAGAACATTCGGATGCTCTAAAAGCGTTTTAGATTTTAGATCGGCATCACAAAATTGAAGAAAGAGTTCTTTTTCTTCGGAAGTTAATTTTAGTTCTTTTGTAAAGAAAATTTCAGGGACTGTGGTTGCAATAAGTTTTTTAAAATCCATTTCAGGGATCTTCTTTTTAGGCTCTTCTTTGTCTTTTTTTAATAAACCAAAAAGCCCACCACCAATTGCTCCAAAATTCATTCCGTTTGGTATTGAGCCATCGTAAACCGGAATAAAGCGTTTTAAATCTCTGGCCTGTTTGTCAATGTTTATTTCGGCAATCGCTTCTGCATCATACTCAATTTTTGGGAATTTAATTTTGGTTATGACAACTTCATCCAGTTCTTCGGGTTTTAAGACCATATTAACTACCAGATTATTAACTTCAATGTTTTGGGAGGTTATCTTTAATCTTGAAAAGAAATAATTTTTAGAAAAGAAAATCAAACTGTCTTTGACATTTAACAAAATAGCAAATTCTCCTAACGCATTTGTAGTTGTGCTTGTTTTGGCTGTTTTATTAATGACTTCGACACCTTTTAGTACATTGCTTTGAGAAACAACTTTTCCGTGAAGTAGTTTCTCTGTTTGGGAAATAGAAAGTTGGTAAGTGAAAAAGGAAATTGTGGTGAGTAATTTTACTTTCATCTAATTGTTGTTTTTTGGTTTTAATTTCTTAAACTCATCGTTTTTAGCATATAAAAAATCCATTGTAGCTAAAACGTTTGGTTGCTCTAGTAGCAATTTAGATTTTGGGTCAGCATCGCAGAATTCAATAAATAGTTCTTTTTCTTCAGGTTTTAAACTAAGTTGTTTTGTGAAAAAATCCGGAGGAACAGATGTTGCAACGAGTTTTTTAAAATCAATTTCGGGGCTTTTAGGTTTGATTTCTTTTTCTTTTGCTAAGAGAGCGTATATTTTTTTTCCGATATGGATAAAATCAATTCCGTTTGTGATCGTTCCAAATCCTGTAGGTTTGCCAGAATTGAGTTTAATTTCTTCAATTTCTTGAGATGTAAGCCGGATCGGTTTAAATTTTATATTTGAAACCACTACTTCATTTAATTCTTCAGGTTTAATAATCAGATTTACTACCAGATTGCTGCTTTCAATATTTTGAGAGGTTACTTTTAATCTTGAAACGAAATAATCGTCAGAGATAAAAAATAAGCTGTCTTTTACATTTGCTGCAATTGAAAATTCTCCCAAATCATTAGTAGTGGTGGTTGTCTGTGCTGTTTTATTAATTACTTCGGCACCTTTAATAACGTTGTTTTGAGAAACAACTTTTCCGTGCAGCAATTTTTCAGTTTGCGAAATTGAAAGTTGGTAAGTGAAAAAAGAAATTGTGGTAAGTAATTTTACTTTCATCTAATTAAGGTTTTTCGTTTCCAATTTCTTAAACTCTTCATTTTTGGCGTACAAAAAATCCATTGTTGCTAAAACATTAGGATGTTCTAAAAGTGTCTTAGATTTCGGATCGGCATCGCAGAATTTTATAAAAATTTCTTTTTCTTCAGAGATTATTTTTAAGTTTTTAACGAAGAATTCAGAGGGACAAGAAGCGAGTACTAGTTTTCTAAAGCGGTCGTCACGAGGCTCAATTTTTTTCTTTGGTTTATCAAAGATCGGGTAACTGAAATCTAATCCATTTTTAATCTTCCCGTCATAAACAGTCACTTTTGAAGTTACTTCATCAAATTTCTTTCTAATTATAATCTTATTTATTTCTTCCTTATTATTGACGATTTTTTTAATTTCAGTTTTAGTAAAAACAGATCTTGAAACTATAACATTCTCTAATTCTTCGGCTTTTGGATTCATCTCAACAGTGAGATAGCTTTTTTCCAGATCTTTTAAAGTTAGCTTCAATCTTGTAAATAAGTAATTCTTTGAAAAAAACAATAAACTGTCCTGCTCTTTTGCTAAAATTGAAAACTCTCCAAATTCGTTTGTTCGTGTACTGGTTTTAGCAGTTTTGTTAATTACTTCAACATTTTTAAGCAAAATGTTTTGCGAATAAACTTTTCCGTTTAATAATTTTTCGGTTTGAGAAATACTCAGCTGGTAAGTGAAAAAAGAAATTGTGGTAAGTAATTTTACTTTCATCTAATGGTATTTAGTTGATAGTAAAATTATTAGAATTGTCTTAACGAAAACTTACAGAATCTGTAAATTCTTGTTAATTCGAATTTTGTGGAGTTTTCAGTCTCAGTCTCAGTTTTCAGTTGCAAAGTCTGCGACTGAAAACTGCTACTGAAGACTTTTTACAATATTTCAATTAAATCTGAAGGTGTATTTATTACCAATTTGGCACCGCTGGCGATTAATTCCTCTTCTGTGCGATAACCCCATGAAACACCTAGTGGAAACATATTGGCGTTAGTTGCTGTCAACATATCAATATCGGAGTCGCCTATAAAAATAATTTCTTCTGTTTTTAAATTCCAGTTTTTGCTTATTTCAAGGGCTTCAAAAGGATTTGGTTTTTTAAGTGCTTCAGTGCTTAAACCAACGGCAGTGTTAAAATAATCCGGGAATATTTCCGACGCTATCTTTTTCGTAAGTTCATCTGCTTTGTTTGAGAAGACTGCTAATTTGATATCTCGCGAAACTAAATCATCCAGCAATTCAACAATTCCTGCGTAAGGTTTTGTTTTTAGCGTACAAATTTCACGATATTCCGCAATCATATTTTCGAAACAAACTTCGATTTCATTCTCAGAATTGTTTGATGCTGGCAAAGCTTTGCTGACCAAATTTCTTAATCCACTTCCAATAAAATATTGGTAAGCATCGTAAGTATGTGTTGGATAATTTAGACTAGTAAGAACATTATTCATGGCGTCTGAAATGTCTTCTAATGAGTTGACTAAGGTTCCGTCTAAATCAAAAATAATTCCTTTGTATTTCATTCTCTTAAATAGTATTGGCTAAAATAAACCCGCTTGTCCAGGCATTTTGAAAGTTAAAACCTCCGGTAATGGCGTCGATGTTTACAATTTCGCCTGCAAAATAAAGGTTTTGATGTAATTTACTTTCCATGGTTTTGAAGTTGATTTCTTTTAAATCGATGCCGCCGGCCGTAACGAATTCTTCCTTAAAAGTACTTTTTCCGTTTACCTGAAATTTTGCTTTTGTCAATTGAGCAGCTAAGTTCTGCAATTGAATTTTAGATAAATCAGCCCATTTTGTTTCAGCTTCAATTTCAGAAGCCAAAACCAAACTTTCCCATAAACGATTCGGAAAGTCGAAAGGAGATTTTTTTGAAACGGCTTTTTTGGCATGTTCCTGTTTTAAGTCTTTTAGGATTTTCTCCGCATCTTCTGTATCCACATCATTTAACCAATTCACAAAAATCGTAAACTGATAATTTTTGTCGAATAAAATACGGGCGCCCCAAGCTGAAAGCTTTAGAATTGCTGGACCACTCATTCCCCAATGTGTGATTAACAAAGGTCCGGTGGATTCTAGTTTGGTATCCTTTACATTAACGGTAACTTGCGCCGCAACGCCGGGTAATTCTTTTATTCGCGGATCTTTGATGTTGAAAGTAAATAGGGAAGGGACAGGACTGATAATCGCGTGTCCTTTCTCTTGCAGCATTTCCCAAATTTTTGGATTGCTTCCTGTCGCCAGAACTAATTTTTCAGCAATAAATTTATCGCTTTGCGTATCAATTTTCCAATGATTTTCTGCTTTGTAAATCGATTGCACGCTTTGACCCGTCAATACTTTTATGCCTAATTTTTCAGTTGCTTTTAAGAAACAATCGATTATGGTTTGTGAAGAATTTGAAACGGGAAACATTCTCCCGTCGTCTTCAATTTTTAATTCCACACCATGTTTTTCGAACCATTCAATTGTATCTCCCGAACAAAATTGATGAAAAGGACCTCGAAGTTCTTTTTCGCCACGCGGGTAAAATTTAACCAATTCATTCGGTTCAAAACAAGCGTGCGTTACATTGCATCTTCCACCACCGGAAACGCGGACCTTAGAAAGAACTTCTTTTCCTCTTTCTAAAATGGCAATTTTCAGTTTCGGATTTTTCTCTGCAATATTAATAGCGGTAAAAAAACCTGCAGCGCCTCCGCCCACAATTAGGATGTCGAAATTTTGACTCATATTTTATCTGGAAGATCAGTGATGATTCCGTTTACTTTTAAATTTTTTATTTTTTGAATGTCTTCTTCAATATTTACTGTCCAGGGTAAAACCAGAAATCCTTTTTCTTGTATTTCCTTAGTGTTTTTCTCATTCAATAAATGATAATAAGGATGAATGGCCTTTGCTTTTATTGTTTCGGCGAAAGCCAAAGCTAAATTCAGATCCGTTTCAGTTAATACGCCGATTGGAATATTTTGGTTTAAATCATGTACATGTTGCAAGGCATTCCAATCAAAACTTGAAACGATGAAATGCTCATATTTCCAATTTTTCTCTGAAACATATTCTTCAATTAAAGCCACAACTTTAGAAAAAGTATCGAAGTTTTTCAATTCGATATTGATCAGGCATTTTTTATCTACCAGATCAAAAACTTCCTTTAAAGTTGGAATTTCATGCTTGTCAGCAATCAAAAACGATTTTAACTCCGGCAAAGATAAGGTATTTACAAAACCTTTTCCATTGGTCATTTTGTCGATCGTTTCGTCGTGAATTACGATTATGTGCCCGTCAACGCTTAAGTGAACGTCGAGTTCGATTCCGTCAGCATTTAAGTCTAATGCTTTCTGAAAGGCTTGTAAAGTATTCTCGGGTTCGTAGCCTTTGGCACCGCGATGTGCAATCTTAAGCATGTCTAGAAAGTTTTACCGCAAAGGTCGCAAAGTTTTACGCAAAGGTCGCAAGGATTAGGTAAAAAAGTTTGCCACAGATTCCACAGATTAAAAAGATTATAAAAATCAATTTAATCCATTAATCTGTGGCAAAAAACTTTGCGAACCTAGCGTAAAGCTTTGCGGCCTTTGCGGTTAAGTACGTTCCAATAAAACGATGTCGAAATCACTATCAATAGTCACTTTTCCATCAATAACTTCGACGTTTTGATCTGAATAAGTATCTCTTAATTTTGTTCCGTTTTCGAAGATAGTATTTACCGAAATTTCTTTTTTTCCTTTTGGTAAATCTAAACCAATAACGACTTTATCTTCGAAAGTTCCTTTAGAAAAAGTTCTGGAGAAAACATAAAATTCCGAATTAATTTGCTGATGAATTCCAGCGCCAATTGCGGGATGATTTTTTCTGAATTGCCCTAATTTCTGCCAATGCAAAAGTGTTTTTTTGGTTTCCTGATTGTTCAGAATATCGTCCCAATTCATATTGGAACGTAAAGTGGCATCGCCGTTTGTCCCTTCTACAACTAAAGATCGTCCAGATTCGTCTCCATAATAAACTTGTGACATTCCGGGAGATAATAATAATTTTGTACCAGCTTCGATGCCTTTTGTTCTGTTGGCGTCAAAAGGTTGTCCATCGTCATGTGACGACATATAATTAAGAACAGAATATCCTTTTAAGTCATTGTTTAAAGCATTCGAATATTTAGAAAATAAACCTTCATAATTGTTTTGAGCGGCATTCCATTTGAATTCAAAATTGATCATACTGTTGAAACCATTCTGGAAATAATTTACTTTTCTATCTCCAAAATCGTAATCCTGACCACCACTGATTCCGTAACCGTAAACTTCGGCAATTGTATAAAACGGGTTTTGATCTAAAACTTGTAGTGGATGGTG
This sequence comes from Flavobacterium sp. KH_001, assembly GCF_057840745.1. Taxonomy (NCBI): domain Bacteria; kingdom Pseudomonadati; phylum Bacteroidota; class Flavobacteriia; order Flavobacteriales; family Flavobacteriaceae; genus Flavobacterium; species Flavobacterium sp. KH_001. Next base: position 1,580,011 of record NZ_CM174520.1, read on the forward strand.
TTTCTTCCATGTTTCAAAAGCGTAATCACATTCTTTTTTAAAATCGGCCCAAACGTCTTCGTTGGTATGTTTTACGGTATCGGCTCGGTAACCGTCAATTCCGAATTCAACAATATAATCTGTCAGCCATTTTATAATGTAATATTTTGGTGTTCTTGGATAATTAGTTCTTTTGAAGAACTCATCCAACGAAGCTATTTCTTTTTCATAACGGCCTTCTTTTTTCCATTTTTCAATTAAAAAAGGAGGGAGCTGAACTTCTTGTGTACTTTCTGTTCTGACATCCGGAAGATTATCCACTAAAGTACACATCGTTGTATTTTCGAATGATTTGTAATCGCAAACTACGCCGGTTCTAACCCAATCCGAAGGCCAAACGGGATCTTCAGCAGTTACAGGTCCGGTATGATTGATTACACCATCCAGAATAATTCTGATACCTTTTTCGTGTGCTTTTTGAACCAGTTTTGCTAAATCTTCTTTGGTACCAAAATTCGGATCTAAAGCGGTCCAGTCTTTTGCCCAATAACCATGAAATCCATAGCTGAAACCTGTTCCTTCATCAACGCCATCGTGAATTTGCTCTACAATCGGCGTAAGCCAAATGGCATTTATTCCTAGTTTCTCAAAATATCCTGATTCGATTTTTTTTGTGATTCCGATAATATCTCCACCCTCGAATCCACGCAATTTTGCTGGAGTTTTGGTTCGGTTAAAATTTACATCGTTGGCGGTATTTCCATTATAAAAACGATCGGTAAGTAAAAAGTAAACATTGGCCCCTTCCCAGACGAAAGGTGTTTTTGAAGTATTTTCGTTATTCATTGAAACTGATTTTGAGCCAGAACAACTCGTGATTAAGAATACTAAAGGTAAAAAAAGGAAAGTGTATTTTTTCATTTATTCTGAATTTAACGAAGATTTATAATAAAAAAGTTCCGCCACGAATTCACGAATTTTATTCTCAAAGATTGTCAAAAATAATTCGTGAATTCGTGGCGGAAAAACTTTGCAGTTAAGTTTTATTCCAATTCTAAAACCAAAGCTGATTTTGGCTCCAAAGCAATTTCAGTGGCTAAATCAAATGTTTTTCCAGTTAAAACATCTTTTCCAGATTTAAAGTTTTTGATGTTTTCTTTAAAACGGTTTGTCTTCACCGTTTGTGCTTTTGCATTGTTATTGAAAACCACCATTACGGTTTTCTTATCATTATATCTGAAATAAACATAAGTGTTGTTTTCCGGAATATAATGTGTCATTTTACCGGTATGAATAGCTTCATTTGATTTTCTCCAGTTGAATAATTTTGAAGTAAAATCGAAGTATTGCGCTTGTTCAGCTGTTCTTCCTGCTGCAGTCAAGGCATTGTTTTTGTCGCCAGCCCATCCGCCAGGGAAATCTCTGCGAATATCTGCATCGCCTTTGCCTTTGTCACCGCCCATTCCAATTTCTGAACCATAATAAACTTGTGGAATTCCACGAACTGTAGCCAATAAAGTCATTGCCAGTTTGTATTTAGGAAAATCGTATTTAAACTTATCATTCATACGATCGGTATCGTGATTTTCAGCAAAAACCAAAATGTTATTTGTATTTGGATATAAATAATCCATTGCAAAATTGTTGTAGAATTTAATCATTCCATTGTCCCAAGTTCCTTCACTTTCATTAAATGCAGAAGTAACCTGACTTTGAAGTGTAAAATCCATCACACTTGGTAAATTCGAATTGTAATTTTCGATGGCACCAATTTTACTGTCTTTTTGCCAATACGCTAAATTCGCCTGATTGTGCATCCAGATTTCACCCACAATATTGAAATTAGGATATTCATTTGTAATTGATTTTGCCCAATTGGCCATTGCCGTTTGGTCAGAATAATTATAAGTATCAACTCTAAACCCGTCCAAATTGGCATATTCAATCCACCAAATAGCATTTTGAGTTAAGTATTTAGCCACTAAAGGATTTCTCAAATTCAAGTCTGGCATAGAAGGTACAAACCAGCCATCAACACAAACTTCCTGATCAATTTTTGAAGCATGAATATCGGTAATCACCTCACGTCTGTGGTGTGTTTGCGTAAAGTTTTCAAATTGATTGAACCAGGTTTTAGTAGGCATGTCTTTCATCATCCAGTGGGTAATTCCCCAGTGATTGGTAACATAATCCATAACCAATTTCATGTCTTTTTTGTGCAATTCTGATGATAAACGAACGTAATCTTCATTCGTTCCGTAACGCGGATCTATTTTATAAACATCAGACTGTGCATATCCGTGATAAGAATGCTGTTTGTCGTTGTCTTCGCATAAAGGCGTGTTCCAAATTGTTGTTGCGCCCAGAGACGAAATATAATCTAAGTTTTTGATGATTCCTTCGATATCTCCACCGTGACGACCTGCTGGTTCCTGACGATTTGCTTTTTCAGTTAAAGAAGCATTGGTGTCGTTTTTCGGATTTCCGTTCGCAAAACGATCCGGCATGATTAGGTAAATCAAGTCTGATGAATCGTAACTTTTTCGGTCAGCCGAATTCGCTCTTCTTTCTTTAAGGGAATATTTTTGAGTAAAAGCAACTTTATTATTGGCTTTAAAAGAGAAAACTAATTCTGAAGCTTTTAAATTTTGTGTGTCAATTGTAACAAAAAGATAGTTTGAATTTTCTGTTTTTTCTACATTTTTAATCACAATATTATTAGAAACCGAAGCTTCATATTGTGCGATATTTTTTCCGTAGAACATAATCTGCAACTCCGGATTTTTCATTCCAGCGTACCAAAATGGCGGTTCAACTTTCTGAATTTGCGCTTTCGCGGAAGCGGAAAATAGTAGAACAAATAGGAGTATTTTGTAGAAAATGTGGTTGGTTTGAAATGCTATTTTTTGGATGTTCATAGTGAAGATGGATTTAAACTATATAAGAAATGTAAGAACATCTAAGATAAAAATTGGGGAGATTTCTATTTAAATGGACTTACATTCTTATAATGTTAATTAAAATTATTTAGTTTCAATTATGCTAATTGCATAACCTCCTCCTGGAGCAGATAACTGTGATAATTTTGATTTATTTGTTACGGCAATTTTCTTAATCGTATAAGCTTGCGGATTTGTTTTGTAATGCGCATCTTTTGCATCAGCATAAATTGTTGCAGTATATTTTTTACCTTTTTCAAGGAAACTGAAATCGATGTTTGATGTACGGGCAGTTTCTCCGTTTACGTTTCCAACAAACCAGTTGTTTGTTCCTTTTGCTTTACGGGCAACTGTAATAAAATCGCCTGGTTCAGCTTCGATATATTTACTTTCTGACCAGTCTAAAGCCACATCTTTAATGAACTGGAAAGCATCGGGAAAACGGTTATAGTTCTCTGGAGTATCAGCCGCCATTTGCAATGGGCTGTACATCGTAACGTATAAAGCCAATTGATTTGCAATAGTACTGTTTACATGTGATTTGTTATCAGGATTCATTTTACTAATATCCATTTCGAAGATTCCAGGAGTGTAATCCATTGGACCTCCAATTAAACGTGTAAAAGGCAATACCGTAACGTGATTTGGTTTAGAACCTCCAAAAGCCTGATATTCTGTTCCTCTTGCAGCTTCGTTTCCAATTAAGTTTGGGTATGTTCTCGCAATTCCGGTTGGGCGAACTGCTTCGTGAGCATTCACCATAATTTTATAATCAGCTGCTTTTTCGATTGCGTATTGATAATGGTTTACAATCCATTGATCGTAATGGTTTTCACCGCGAGGCAAAATGTCTCCAACGTATCCGCTTTTTACAGCATCGTATCCATTGTCTTTCATGAATTGATACGCTTTATCCATATGACGCTCGTAGTTACGAACTGAACCTGAAGTTTCATGGTGCATGATGATTTTGATTCCTTTAGATTTTGCATATTCGTGCAAACCTTTCACATCAAAATCCGGGTAAGGCGTTACAAAATCAAAAACATAATCTTTTGAATGTCCAAACCAGTCTTCCCAGCCTTCGTTCCATCCTTCAACCAAAACAGCGTCGAAACCATTTGCAGCAGCAAAATCAATGTATTTTTTTACGTTAGCATTGTTCGCTCCGTGTGTTCCGCTTGGTTTTGCTTTTGAGAAATCAGAAACACCCAATTGTACTGTTGGAAAATCGTTTGTGTATGACCAAGAGCTTTTTCCTGTAATCATTTCCCACCAAACACCAATGTATTTTACTGGTTTAATCCAGGAAGTATTATCAATTTTTGATGGATCATTTAAATTATAAGTCATTTTTGAAGCTAAGATTTCTCTTGCGTCATCGCTCACCATAATCGTTCTCCAAGGAGAGTGGCTCGGTGCCTGCATATAACCTTTATCTCCTTTTGCATCTGGCGTTAACCAAGATTCAAAAATCATGTTTTTGTCATCTAAATTCAAATGCATACAAGAATAATTGATCAAAGCCGCTTCGTGTAAGTTGATGTATAAACCATCATTTGTTTTTAACATCAAAGAAGTCTGAACTCCTGTTGGAGAAAAGTTCTTTTGAGAAACGTTTGCTGTGTATGCTTTCTGAGACAAACCTCTAATTTCAGATAATTTCGATTTGGTATAATCGTATTCCTGAGTATCGTAATCTCCCGGAATCCAAAATGCAGTGTGGTCGCCCGCCATTGCAAATTGAGTTCTTTCTTCTTTGATTACGAAATAAGTAAGGTTCTTTTGTGTTGGGAATTCATATCTAAATCCAAGTCCGTCATCGAACAAACGGAAACGAATTACGATTTGTCTGTCCGTTCCTTTTTGATTTAAAGTGACAGCCAATTCATTATAATGATTTCTGATATTGTCCACTTCTCCCCAAACCGGTTTCCATGTTTCATCAAAAGTGGTTGTTTTTGTATCCACAACAGTAAAATCATTCAATAAAGATTTTTTGTCATCTTTAAGTTCAAGACCTAATTTACTTGTTTTTACTACCTCTTTGTTTTTGTATTTTAAGCTGTAAGTTGGCGTTCCGTCGTTTTGAAGCGAAAATTCCATTACGAACTTTCCTTCGGGTGATTTTAATTGTTGTGCTTTTGCAATTGAGCTAAAAGCAAACAAGATTAAACTTGCGAAAAATAAGTTTTTCATGTTTTTTGATTTTAAGAGTATTAATTTATTTGTGCAAATTTACCTGCAATTTCAGGTTTCCCGTTAACTACAATAGTTAAATCCTGGTCCCCGTCTACGGTAAAAGTTGTTTCGTTGTGATTTACAGCTACTTTCAAAATTTGATTTCTGAAATTAATTTTAAAGGAATAGCCTTTCCATTCTTTTGGAATTTTCGGAGCAAAATGAAGCTGGTCATTTTTAACACGCATTCCTCCAAAACCTTCCACAATGCTCATCCAAGTTCCGGCCATTGACGTGATGTGACAACCTTCTTCTACCTCTTTGTTATAATCATCTAAATCCAGACGAGAAGTTCTTAAGTAGAAAGTATAGGCCATATCCATTTTATCTAAATGGGCAGCCTGAATCGAGTGTACACAAGGCGAAAGCGAACTTTCATGAACCGTAAAAGACTCATAAAAATTGAAATTGCGTTCTAATTCTTCTTTAGAAAAATGATCTTCAAAGAAATAGAAACATTGTAAAACATCGGCTTGTTTAATATAAGGAGAACGTAAAACGCGATCCCATGACCACTTTTGATTGATTGGTCTTTGTGAACGATCTAAATCTTTTACCGGAACCAAATCTTTGTCTAAGAAACCATCTTGCTGTAAATAAATACCCAATTCTTTTGAAATAGGGAAGTACATGTCATTAGCTACTTTTTTCCATTCCTGAATTTCATTAGCAGATAACTTCACTTTTTCAAGAACACGTTTGTGATCAGCTGGATATTCCAACGCCACTTTATTTATTTGTTCCGATGCATAATCAATACACCATTTTGCAATATAATTGGTGTAGAAATTATTGTTGATGTTATTCTCGTATTCATTTGGACCCGTAACGCCCAAAATAACATATTGATTTTTTTCTTTAGAAAAAGAAGCTCTTTGATGCCAGAAACGCGCAATTCCGATTAAAACTTCTAAACCTTTTTCTGGAATATAAGAGTAGTCTCCTGTGAAACGGTAATAGTTGTAAATCGCAAAAGCAATCGCACCATTTCTGTGAATTTCTTCGTGTGTGATTTCCCATTCGTTGTGGCATTCTTCTCCATTCATGGTAACCATTGGATACAGCGCCGCTCCGTTTTTGAAACCTAAATTGTCTTTTGCGTTTTCAATCGCTTTATCCAATTGATTGAAACGGTACGTCAATAAGTTTCTTGCAACTTGTTGGTCTTTTGTCGCCATGTAAAACGGAATACAATAAGCCTCAGTGTCCCAATAAGTCGAACCGCCGTATTTTTCTCCGGTAAAACCTTTTGGTCCAATATTCAAACGAGAATCTTTTCCTAAATAGGTTTGATTTAATTGGAAAATGTTAAAACGAATTCCTTGTTGTGCTTTTACATCGCCATCAATGGTAATATCTGACATTTCCCAGATTTTGCTCCAGGCGTCAATTTGATTTTGAAGTAAGGCATCATATCCTAAAGTAACGGCAGCTTTAATTGTTTTTTCGGCTGCAGCCAAAGTATTTTCGTGATTTAAAGAAACGGTATATCCACCAATTTTTTGAATAGATGAGGTTTGTCCTTTAGCGATAATGGTTCCGTAAGTAAACTGAACTTTATCTGTAGTTGAATCGATTGTTGAAGGCGAAATGTTTACGTTTTCTCCGTTTGCAAAAATCGTATTGTGCATGAAAGTCGTAACTTTAAAATGCGTTTTAAAAGTCTGCGCCGTTACAAAAGCTTCATTTGCACCTTTTTTTACTTCAAGAGGTTCCCAGAATTTTTCTTCCCAGTTGGCATCTTCATTCGTAACTCCGGCGTCAATATAAGGTTTGTAAACAATTTTGGCATCTTTGTTTAAAGGCGTAATTTCGTATTTGATAATTCCGGCTTCATCCAAATCCAAAGAAAGAAAACGACGAATGTTTACGGCAATTTCAGTTCCGTTTTTTAATGTCGCTTCAAAAGAACGGTTGTACCATCCTTCTTTCATATTCAATTCTCTACGAAAGTTTTTAACCTCCGTACAAGTATTTAAATCTAAGTTTTCTTCGTTGATTTTAACGTCAATTCCAATCCAGTTTGGAGCGTTTAATACTTTCGCAAAATATTTTGGATAGCCGTTTTTCCACCAGCCTACTTTAGTTTTGTCCGGGTAATAAATTCCGGCGATATAACTTCCCTGAAAAGTTTCACCAGAGTATGTTTCTTCAAAATTGGCACGTTGTCCCATAGCACCGTTTCCGATACTAAAAAGGCTCTCAGACGATTTTACTCTTTCAACATCAAAACCTTCTTCTATGATGGACCAATTGTCTGGTTTTATATAATCTTGATTCATTTTTTCTTTATTAGATAATTGGGCAATTAGATAATTCTTTAATTAGAAAATGTGCCGATTTGATAATTAGATAATTACCTCTTTGGCTTTCTTTTTTGATTTATCTGATTAATTGCTCGTTTGTACTATTTTACTTTTTTAATTAGTTGATTTATTTTTCAAGCCAATTAGATAATCAGTCAATTAGATAATTAGAAAATTCAAGTTTGGAGAATTATCTAATTATCTAATTGGCACATTTTCTAATTAATTAGTTTTTCAATAAAGCTTGTTGTGATTTGGGTAAAATCTTTAAAAATATAATCAGCTTCATGTAAAATTGTTTCCTCACCAATTCCAACACTTACCATTTCTCCTATGTTTGCTGCCTGAATTCCGGCAACAGAATCTTCAAATACAATTGAATTTTTTGGATCAATATTTAATAATTGAGCCGCTTTTAAGAAAACCTCTGGATCCGGTTTTGCATTGGTAACATCATTTCCGTCAACAATAACATCGAAATACGAAAGGATTCCTGTTTTTTCAAGAATTGGTCGGGCATTTTTACTCGCTGAGCCTAATGCAATTCCCTGGTTTTTATCTTTTAATAATTGCAGAATTGTAAAAACTCCAGGAAGAATCTCGCTTTCGTCCATGTCAACTAAATAAGATAAGTAATCTTCATTTTTTTGAATTAACCATTTGTCTTTGTCTTCCTGCGAAGCCTGAACATTTCCTAATCCAAGTATAATATCTAACGAACGTACACGGCTCACGCCTTTAAGTAATTCGTTGTCTTCAAGCGTAAAATTTATATTTAAAGACTGAGCTATTTTTTGCCAGGCTAAAAAATGGTATTTGGCGGTATCAACGATTACGCCATCAAGATCGAATATGAATGCTTTTCTATTCATGAATTTCAATTTTAGTTCTGTTATTTACTCTCAGCGTAAGCAATCCTGCGAATATCATGGATACACCGCCAATGATTAGAGCGTAAATAGGTTCATTGTGAAAGAATTGTTTGATAACAAATCCTAAGATTGTTGCAGCTACAATTTGTGGGATAACTACGAAAAAGTTAAAAACACCCATATAATAGCCCATTTTAGCGGCTGGTAAAGCACCAGATAGCATGGCATATGGCATAGACAAAATACTTGCCCATGCAATACCAACGCCTAACATTGGAAGGATAAGCATTTGCTTGTCACCAATAAAGTAAATAGAAATTAAGCCAACACCTCCCGCACATAAAGCTAATAAATGTGTTGCTCTAACACCCACTTTTTTTGCTATAATGGGTAGTAAAAATGCAACCGCTGCCGCTATTCCGTTGTATACTGTAAATAATACAGAAACCCAGTCAGCCGCATCATTGTAAACTTTTGAAGTCGTGTCTGTTGTTCCAAAAATGTGTTGTGTAACCGCTTGTGTAGTATAAATCCACATAGAGAAAAGCGCAAACCAAGAAAAGAATTGAACCCAGGCCAATTTTTTCATTGTGGCGGGCATATTCAATAAATCAGTCATGATTATGGTGAAACCATTATTTATCTTAGAGCTTCTTAATTGAGAAGCTATCATAAATAAAACGCCCATAAAAACTAAACCAACAAAGAGAATATAGAGTTCTTTTGCTAAACTGTTTTCGAAAATCAAAAAGGAAACTAAAGATCCAATTGATGCCAATAATACTCCCAAAAACAATTGCCTTTTAATATTGCTTTTAGATTCTGTTTCGGGATTAATGATTTCTTCTCTGTCTTTTTTGCTTTGAAGTTCGAACTCATGAAGTTCTTCCGGTGTATATTCGGTTGTTTTAAAAACAGTCCATAAAACCGAAAGTAAAAATACGATACCTCCAATGTAGAAAGACCATTTAACCGAATCGGGGATAATTCCTTCAGGAGCAGTATTGCTTACTCCAAAGACATTTGTAAAAAGATACGGCAAAACAGAACCTACAACAGCACCAGTTCCGATAAAGAAACTCTGCATTGCAAAACCTAAAGTGCGTTGTTTTTCAGGTAAGTTGTCACCTACAAAGGCACGAAAAGGTTCCATCGAAACATTTATCGACGCATCCATTATCCATAAAGTACCCGCAGCAATCCATAAAGTTGGAGAGTTGGGCATTATGAATAAAGCAACAGATGATAAAATGGCTCCAATTAAAAAATAAGGGCGACGTCTGCCTAAACGAGTCCAGGTTCTATCACTGAAATAACCAATTACGGGCTGAATTATTAAACCTGAAACAGGAGCAGCAATCCATAAAATTGGAATTTCATCAATTTTAGCACCAAGGGTTTCAAAAATTCTTGAAGTATTTGCGTTTTGCAGTGCAAAACCAAATTGTATTCCTAAGAAACCGAAACTCATGTTCCAAATTTCCCAGAAACTTAATTTACGCTTTTCCATTATCGTAATTAAAAAATTAATTAGACGATAAGCGCTTTGCTTATCAAAACTTACTGTTTTTTCGAAGTAAAAGTAAAAGCTTTGACGGCCGTAAAAGTATAAATTATTTTTAGATAAATGCTAACAAAAAAGCCATAAATATTTTTTATGGCTTTAGAAAGGGTTGATTTTAAGAATTTTAGTCAGTAGATTCTCTTTTTATTAAGTGAGTTTCGATTACTTCTGTAGTGTAATTTTCGTTCTCTTCGTCATCATCGTCGTGTTCTGCTTCAAGCCTTTCAATTAGCATTTTAGCAGCTTTATTTCCCATTTTTTCACCACTCTGACTTACGGTTGTAATGCTTGGTGTTGAGTATTTAGAAATAATTCCGTCAGTAAAAGCAATTACAGCCAAATCTTCAGGAACTTTGAGTCCCATTTTGCTTGCAGTCTTGATAATTGTTACTGCAAAAAGTTCATTTACAGCAAAAACAGCATCAAAAGCCCTGTCATGCAAAAGTTGGCTAATTGTTATTTCGCAAGTATCTACATCTTCAATTTTAATAATTAAATCTTCGTTGAAAGGTAATCCGTTGTCTAAAAGCGCTTTTTCGTAACCATCGGTTCTTAATTTTCCAACACTTACATAGTCGACAGTAGTGACTAATGCGATCTTTTTTCGTCCATTATCAATCAGGCTCTGAACTGCTTCATAAGCCGCAGCTTTATCATCTATAATAACTTTATCGCACAAAATATCGTTGGTCACACGGTCAAACATTACAACTGGCATTCCCTGATTTATAACCTCGGTAATGTGATGAAAGTCACCTTTATACTGGGTTTCTTTAGAAAGTGACATGATGAAACCGTCGATGCTTCCGTTGGCTAACATCTCCATATTTAGGACTTCTTTATCAAAAGAATCATCAGATAAACAGATGACAACACTATAACCATTTTCGTTGGCAACCTGCTCAATTCCGTTGATTACAGTAGAGAAAAAATAATGTACAATTTCCGGAATGATAATGCCAATACTTTTGGTTTTCCGGTTTTTTAGACTAAGGGCAATATTGTTGGGTTTATAGTTGTAAAATTTGGCAAAAGCCTGCACTTTTAAGCGTGTTTCTTCTCCTATTTCTAAGCTGTTTCTTAGTGATTTTGAGACAGTTGAAATAGAAACGTCCAGTTCCTTTGCAATCTGTTTTAGCGTGATTTTACGTTTCATATGTAGTATTGAAAAAAATCTAATTAATAATAAAGATATCTTTTATTTTATGATTTAGCATTTTTTGACTTAAAAGATTACAAAAAACAGAAAGTTTTCAACACTATCACGTTTTCGTAAACCAATTAAAATTGCCTCTTGTTGGGCGTGTTAAAATATTCCTAATTTTGAAATTCGAAGTAAAATTAAAAACTTAACTAACAATCACAAACTCAAACTAATTTAAACAAAAAGTATGAAAACAATTTACAAAAAGTTGTTATTTTTATTCCTACTGCTGCCGTTTACTGTACTCGCTCAAAGTACGCTAAGTGGTACTGTTGTCGAAAAGTCCGGACAACCAATTCCAGGAGTAAATATAAGTGTTCAGGGCACGCCAGGAGGTGCTTCTACAGATTTCGACGGGAAGTTTCAGTTACCTAATGTAAAAAAAGGAGACAAAGTTGTTGTTTCTTTCATTGGGTACAAAACATACTCCGTTATCTATGATGGACAGAAAAATTTAACTGTAACCTTACAAGAAGATGCAAATGAACTTAAAGAAGTTGTAGTTCAGGTAGGTTACGGTTCTACAAAAAAGAAGGATGTAACAGGTGCGGTATCTAAAGTTACTGCTGAAAACCTAAATCAGGGAACTTTAGTTGATCCTATCCAGGGATTACAAGGTAAAGCAGCAGGGGTTTCGATCACAAAACAAGGGGGTGACCCAAATAAAGGTTTTGATGTTCGTATTCGTGGAGCTGCTGGTTTTGCTGCCGGAGGTTCGCCTTTATATGTAGTTGATGGTGTTAGAGGTGTAGATCCTACAACGATTTCTCCAGACGATATTACTTCTTATGATATCCTTAAAGATGCGGCTTCGACTGCAATTTATGGTGCTGATGGAGCAAATGGAGTGGTTTTCATTACAACTAAAAAAGGAAAATCAGGAAAAACATTAATTGAATTTAATTCATCTATAGCTACAGATCAGGTTGCTAATGAGCAAGATTTTATTTCTGCAGGTCAATATAGAGATTACATAGCAGCACATCCAAGTATCGATTTTACTGATAATGGTGGAAATGTAGACTGGCAAAATCAAATTTTCAGAACCGGTTTTACTAAAGTTAATAGTTTAGCTGTTTCTGGAGGAAGTGAGACAGGAAATTACAGAGGATCTATTTCTAATAGTGATTTTGAAGGAGTTATTAGAAACTCAGGAAAAAAGAGAACTGTTGGTAGATTAAACGTGACTCAAAAAGCATTCAACGATAAGTTAGTTTTTGATATGGGGCTTTCGGCTACTATAGAACACAATGACTATGTAAATTATGGAACTGATGGAAAAGATCAGGTGATTTACCAGGCTTTTCAAAGGCTACCAACCGATCCAGTTTATAGAGCTGATGGAGCGTTATTTGAAGCACCGGGAACAAATAATTATTATAACCCAATGCAATCAATTAATAATATTGAGAACAATAGAGATGCTAAATTCCTTTCTGGTAATTTAGGTTTGTCTTATGAGTTTGCAAAAGGGTTAGTAGGTAAAGTTTCTGGTAGTTATTTAAGAAACGATAGTGAAAGTACTTATTTTGAGCCTACTTACAACTATGTTTTTACAGGTACTACTGAAACTCCAATTTATTTAGGATATGGAAAAAGATCTTATGCTAATTGGGAGCAAGGTTTAGTTGAGGCTACTTTGACGTATAAAACTACGTTTGCTGATTCGCACAATGTGACATTATTGGGAGGTTACTCTTATAGAACGACCGGAAGTGATGGTTTTGCTATGGAAGCTAACAACTCTACTTCTAATACTTTAGGTTCTGATAATTTTCAAAATTTCGAAACTATTGTTTTGGGTAACTTGACTTCATATAAAAATGAGCGTAAAGACATTGGTATGTTTGCAAGAGCAACTTATGACTTTCAATCTAAATACTACGTGACAGGAATGATTCGTAGAGATGGTTCATCTATTTTTGGAGAGAATGAACAATGGGGTTATTTCCCATCAGTTCAGGTTGCATGGAATATTGCTAACGAAAACTTCATTAGAGATAACGTAAGCGCATTGAATTTATTAAAATTCAGAGGAAGCTGGGGTATTTCTGGAAATAGTAATTTGCCAGTTGATGCTAAAGATTTAGCAGTTAGACCTTCTATTCAAGGTGGATTAGTAGCTTATGGTTATAATCACAATGCTAATCCTGATTTAAAATGGGATCAAAATACGGAGACCAACTTTGGACTTGATTTTGGTTTATTTAATAACAGATTAAGTGGGTCAGTTGAATTATACAGTAAAAAAATTACTGATATGTTGATTGCTAATACAAACGTTCCAACTGAAACAAATTTCTCAAATACTACTTTTATTAATGGTGGAGAAATGAAAAATACCGGTATTGAAGCAACTTTGACAGGTAAAGTAGTTGACGGTAAAGACTTTAGCTGGAGTACAACAGTAGTGTATACTCAAAACAAACAAGAAGTTATTGCTTTAGGAAATGACCGTTATAATTATTCGTTTATTAATACAGGTTATATTTCTGGACCTGGATTAGTTGGTGTACCAACACAAAGAATGCAGGCGGGTTATAAATTAGGTACGTTTTTCGGATATGAGTACGCTGGAGTATCTAATGGGAAGTGGTTGATCAAAGGAAATGACGATCAATTACACTATTTAGAAGATGTAGCTAATTCTGATGATCACAAAAAAGTAATTGGTAATGCTTTACCAGATTTTGAAATGGGATGGAGTAACTATCTTAAATACAAAAACTGGGATATGAGTATGTCATTTAGAGCCGTTGTTGGAAATGATGTTTACAATGCAACGAATCAGGTTTTTGGAAATCCTGATCAGGTAGGAACCAGAAGTGTAAACAATGAAGCATTAATTTTGAATGATGCTGGAATTCAGGGAGCTTATAGCGCTTTGTCATATTACATTGAAGACGCAAGTTTTATTAAGTTAGACAATATTAACTTAGGTTACACTTTTGTAAACCCGTCATTTGCTTCTGCAATTTCAAAACTTCGTTTTTATGCTTCTATGAACAATGTATTTACCTTAACGAATTATGGTGGTGCGGATCCTGAGGTTAATTTTTCTGGAGGAAAAGACAATAAAGAAATCTTTTTTGGAATAGATAATTACAACAACTATCCTAAAACAAGAACCTTAACATTTGGTTTGAATCTTTCATTTTAATACAAAAATCATGAAACTAAAAAATAAAATAACGGTATTAGGTTTAAGCTTTTTAGCTTTTTCTTGTACTGATTTAGATACAACAAATAGCGAGTATTTGACAGGAGAACAATATCCTGAAACTACAGAACAAGCTATCAATCTTGCTACACCTGTTTTTGCTAAGACACAAGGAATGCTTGATGGCGGAGGATGGTGGTTTACTCAGGAATTAACTTCTGATGAAGCAGTTTGTCCTACAAGAGGAGCTGACTGGGATGATGGTGGAAAATGGAGAGCTTTATCAAGACATACTTGGGGACCTCAAACTGAAGCTGTCACTCAATTATATGGAATGATTTATTCTGCAGTGCCTCAGGCAAATTATGCAATTGAAACTTTAACACCAGCTTCTGCCGCAAACCCAAGGGTAGCTAAAGTTTTAGCTCAGGTAAAAGTTTCAAGAGCTTATTATTACTATCTAGCTATAGATAATTTTGGAGATGTTCCTTTTCCAACAACTTTTACAGGGGCTGAAGAATTTCCTTCTAAAACTCCAAGAGCAGAAGTTTTTGCTGCCATTGTTAAAGATGTAGAAGATAATGTAGCGTTATTGCCAAAACAAGGCGATGATGGTGTTGTAAGAAGTGATATTACGCAAGGTATGGGATATACACTTTTGGCTAAATTGTATTTAAATGCAAAAGTTTACACTGGTACTGCAATGTGGGAAAAAGCTATTGCAGCTTGTGATAAGGTATTAGCATTAGGGTATTCTTTAGAAGCTAATCCTTTAGCACCATTTGCAACTCAAAATGAAAATTGTAAAGAAAATATCTATACAATTGCTTATGATCAGGATACTTACAAAGGTTTCAATCTTCATATGCGTACTTTAATTGACTTATCTCAACAGACTTTCAATATGAGTACAGCTCCATGGAATGGATTCGCAACTTTAGAAGCACATTATAATTCGTTTCCTTCTGGAGATAAAAGGTTAGCAGGAATCCTTGTTGGACAACAAAAAACAAAAGCTGGCGATAATATCCAGGATCCTAAGTCAGGAAATGCAAGTTTAGTTTTTACAGCTAATATTCCAAATCTGCAAATGTCATTAGGAACTAATACACAAGAGCAAATTAGAATGGCCGGTGCAAGACCAGTAAAATGGGAAATTGCAGCAGGTGCTAGAGATAATTTAAGTAATGATTTCCCTCTTTTCAGACTAGCGGATGTTAAGTTAATGAAAGCGGAGGCTCTAGTTTGGTTAAATGGTGCTGGTGCTGGTGATGCTTTAGTTAATGAAATTAAAGGCAGAGCAGGTATTGCTCAAACAAGTGGATATACATTGAATGATATTTTAGCAGAAAGAGGTAGAGAAATGATGTGGGAAGGACACCGTCGCCAGGATTTGATCCGTAACGGTAAATTTGAAAACATTTGGTGGGAGAAATCAGATACTGATGCTAACCACAGATTGTTCCCAATTCCTCAATATGCGATTAATGCAAATAAAAATTTATTGCCACAAAACCCAGGATATTAATAATATAAAAATATAAATCAAAATGAAAAAATTAACTTTTTTATTACTAGGACTACTTGCATTTACTATAACTTCATGTAGTGATGATGATCCGGATATCATTGTAAATGGTACAGAAAAAATAACAACATTGCCTGTTTTAGAAGCATTACCGGCACCAGCTGAATATGTAGTTGAACAAGATGTTAACGAGGCTACCGAGGCAGGAACTTTTAAATGGTCAGCAGCAGAGTTAGAATATAATGGTCCAGTTTCTTATTACATTCAAATTGCTCCTGCTGGAAGTGATTTTTCTGATGCTGTAAATGTATTTGCTGAAAGTGTTTCAACACCTACAAAAAGCTTTACGTTTGGAGATTTAAACAGTGCGTTAACAAGATTGAATGCTACACTTGTAGCTAATGGAAAAGCATCTTTAGGATTTGGAGCTTTAGCAGAAGTTGATGTTAGAGTAAAAGCAATTGCTGATAAATCACAATCAATAGGATATTCTTTACCTCAATTAATGAAAATTAATGCTTTTGAAGATATTACTGTTATTGTTCCTAAATTATTCTTAGTTGGTGCGCCACAAGCTTATTATGGACAATCAGCATGGGATGAGAAAAACGGTATTGCTTTAAAATATATTGGAGACGGAACAACTAAACTTTTTGAAGGTTTTGTTAAAGTTGCTGCTGGAGAAGGATTCAAATTCACTGGTGACGGAAAAACATGGGATAATGGTAATTACGGTACTGATGGAGCTGTTGCAGCTGTTTCAGGAGGACAAGAATATGCTTTAACTAATTCAGGAGGAAGCAGTGATCTTAAAGTTGCTGAAGCTGATGGATCAGGATTGTATTATGTACGTGTTGACATGGATGCTATGAAAGTTAAAGTTATCAAAATGCAATGGGGTGTTATCGGTGCTGCTACTGCTGGCGGATGGAATGATGAAAGTGCAATGGGCTATGATTTTGCAACTAATAAATGGTCATACGCAGGAACAGATATTACACCTGGAGAAATGAAATTTAGATCTAGAAACACTGGTGTTTATATCAATGGAACTGATGGTGGATGGACATTCAACGTAGGTGATTTACTTTTTGTTGGTGATGGAGGAACAGGAGCTAACTTTAGTGTTACTGCTGGTGCAAAACCAACATTAATTGTAAATATTGATGGAACTGCGTTTGTTACATTGTAACTTATAAATGATATATTAAATAAAAAGGGCTATCAAATTTAGATATCCCTTTTGTTTTTATAAGGAATAACCCTTAAAATTTAAATAAAGTTTTAAACACTACAACGTTTGCGAAGGTAATTTCGAAAACGTTATAATTAAGATGTTTATTAATAAATTATCTTTATAATTATCCTATTTCGCATATCAAAAAGTTAAAATTATGAAAAAAACATTACTATTATTTTTCTTTTTATTATCAATTGTTACAAATTCTCAGCAAATAACAGTTTCGCCAGCCGTATTTCAGGTTAATGAACCTATAACTATTACAGCTTCTTTTACTTCAAGTACATGTAATACAATGGGAAGTAGTCCTACGAAGGTGTATATGCATTCGGGAATAGGAACTGAAGCGAATCCATGGCAGACCACGAAAGGAAATTGGGGTCTTGATGATGGAGTGGGAGTGATGACAAAAGACGGAAATGGTACTTGGAGTATTACAATTACACCAAGTGTATATTTTGGATTATCATCGGCTCAACAAACTGCGGCAACCAAAATGGGTCTTGTGTTCAGAAATGCAAACGGATCGCAAACATTAAAATTAGCGCCATCATGTACTGATTTTTTTCTTAATGTAGGTTCTTTTCAAGTAACATTAACTTCTCCCGCTGAAAACAGCAATACCATTCTTGCTTCTGGTTCTAGTTTTAATATTTCAGCTACAAATACAAATGGGGTTGCTACTTATACGCTAAAATCGAATGGAACGATAATTAATACAAGTGCAGGTGTTTCTTCCTATACATTTAATCATACCAATATTATAGATAACCAAAGTTATGAATTGAATGTAACGCAAGGAGTTACAACAGTTACGAAAAAATTTAATGTAATTGTAAATCCAAATACTGTTTCTGAAGCTATGCCTTCTGGATTAGTTGATGGAATTAATTATAATGCTACTGATGCTACAAGAGCAACTTTAGTTTTAGATGCGCCTTTAAAAGATTTTGTATACGTTGCCGGAAGTTTTAACAATTGGCAGCCTTCTTCGGCTTATGCGATGAAGAAGGATCCAACATCTGGGAAATTTTGGCTAGAATTAACGGGATTAGTTTCTGGAGAAAATAATACATATCAATATTGGGTAGTTGATGCAACTCCGCTTGCAAACTCTCCTTCAATGGTAAAAACAGCAGATCCTTATTCAACTTTGGTTTTGTCACCTTATGATGATGCTGGAATTCCTGCGGCTTCATATCCAAATATTCCAGTTTATCCGGCAGGGCAAAATTTTGAGGTTACAGTTCTTAAAACAGGAAAAACTCCATATAATTGGCAGGTAACTAATTTTACAAAACCAGAAAAAGATAAATTGGTTGTGTATGAAGTTTTAGTACGTGATTTTGATGCTGCAAGAAACTACCAAAGTTTAATTGATAAAATAGAATATTTTAAAACACTTAAAATAAATGCAATCGAACTAATGCCAGTAATGGAATTTGAGGGCAATGAGAGCTGGGGTTACAATACTTCGTTCCACATGGCTTTAGATAAATTTTACGGTACTTCTGATAAATTAAAAGAGCTAATCGATTTATGTCATCAAAACGGAATTGCAGTTATTCTTGACGTCGCTTTAAATCATGCCTTTGGAAGAAATCCTATGGTAAGAATGTGGATGAATGATGCTGATGGAGATGGTTTTGGTTCGCCAACAGCAGAAAATCCATATTTCAATACAGTAGCAAAACATAGTTATAGTGTTGGGGAGGATTTTAATCATCAATCGTTAAAAACACAATATTATGTTGAGCGTGTGGTTAAGCAATGGATTGAAGAGTATAAAATTGATGGTTTCCGTTGGGATTTAACTAAAGGTTTTACTCAGGCTTGTACAGCCGCAGATGAGGCTTGTACAAACAGATACCAACAAGATAGGGTAGATATTTTGAAAAAATATGCTGATTATTCATGGGGTCTTGATCCTACACATTATACTATTTTCGAGCATTTAGGATCTGATGCTGAAGAACAGGAGTGGGCAAACTACAAAATCACTGAAACGCCGAGTAAAGGTATTATGATGTGGGGAAAAATGACAGATCAATACAATCAATTGTCAATGGGATACCCTACAGAGAATAATATTTCGAGAATGATGAGTTCAAGCCGTGGTTTTACAGCAAACCGTTTAATGGGTTATGCAGAAAGTCATGACGAAGAACGTTTGATGTATAAAAATGTACAATACGGAAATGCTGCAGGAACATATAACGTAAAAACATTGAATACAGCATTGTCAAGAATGTCTGCAATTGGAGCAGTTTCATTGTTGATTCCAGGGCCAAAAATGATTTGGCATTTTGGTGAATTAGGTTGGGATGACTCTATTTTTACCTGTAAAGATGGAAGTGTAAATGATGCTTCGGGAACGCTTTCAGGCGATTGTAAATTAGATACGAAACCACAGCCACAATGGGCAGAAAATTGGTTAGGAAATACGAATCGAAATAAAATTTATTACGATTGGGCAAAAATGATTAACCTTAAAGTAACGGAACCAGTGTTTTTGGGTACCGCTACAATGGCAAATGCTAATACTGTAACGGTTAATATAAAAATTACAAACAGTAATCTTGCTGTAACACAATTAAAAGATGTATTGATTTTAGCCAATTTTGATGTGACAGCGAAAAATGTAGCCACTGGTTTTCAATACACCGGGACATGGTATAATTTAATGGATAATACTTCTATGAATGTAACTGATGTTAACGCTACAATCAATTTAGCGCCGGGAGAATATAGAATTTATGGAAACAAAACAGCTAATCTGGCAATTCCTGAATTTGAAAAAGAGAACTCAGTTAATTTATATCCAAATCCGGTATTAAATCATTTTACCTTAAATATTGCTCCGGCAAAAGTTCAGGTTTATGCAATATCTGGTCAATTGGTAAAAAGCTTTTCTCCAAATGGAAATACAGATTTTCAATATGGCGTAAGCGAATTAAAAACAGGATTATATGTTGTAAAGGCTATAGATGAAAATAATAAAGTTCAGGTAATGAAATTTATTAAGAAATAAAATAAAAGTATTTCCTAATTAAGGAATGTTTGGTTAGTTTAGTAATGCGAAAGGGCTGTCAATTTTTTGACAGCCCTTTCAAGTTTAAGTTGATTTTGGTTATTTTTTTTGATCGTATTCTCCGATCATAGAAAAATAGCCAAACGTTCCCAAGCCTAAAACGATTAATGGGGTGAGGATAAATAGGATAATAATTCCGAAGACCAAATCATCTTGTTTGTCTGATAAAAACTTGGGTAAGCCAAATTCAAACACACAAAAATAAGCAGCGGCAATGGAGAGTATAACCCATAAAACACCTAAAATTCTTTTAATTGTATTCATATTCTATGTAGGTATTAAAGGTGATTCGTTTTGTTTTTGTTATCAATGTAAACCATTCCAATTATAAAGCAGACTGAAGCAATAATGATAGGATACCAAAGTCCTTCAAGGTAAAAATCGGCTTTTCCACTAGCTTTTGCATGTGTTACAAAGTAGGTTGAAATTGCAGGAAGCAAGCCTCCAAAAATTCCATTTCCAACATGATAGGGCAGAGACATAGAAGTGTATCTGATTTTTGTTGGAAACATCTCTACTAAAAATGCAGCAATTGGTCCATAAACCATTGTTACAAATAACACCTGAATAAAAACCCAGAAAATTAATATCCATTCATCTTCAGAATTTATTTTGATCGAAATAGTACTTTGTGATTCTTTTTTATTAGCAAAATGTGTTTTCTTTTCTGTATACGAAGTTCCGTCTGTATAGGTTTTAGAAATAGTTGTTAAAATGTCATTATTTTTGGTCGTTTCAACATTTTTGGTTGTTTTTTCAACAATTTCGGTTTTGTAATTTACATTAGTGGTGTTATACATTTCTTTGTAAATAGATCTGTAGGATAAAATCGCGAGTAACATTCCAAGCATCATAATATATTTTCTACCCACTTTATCGCTTAACCATCCAAAAACAATAAAAAACGGAGTTCCTATTAAAAGTGCAATCCCTAAAAGGCCATCAACTTGCGACGAATCTACATTCATCACCGTTTTCATAAAACTCATGGCGTAGAATTGCCCCGTATACCAAACGACTCCTTGTCCCATTGTAGCGCCAAAAAGAGCCAATAAAACAAATTTTAGATTATATCGGTTTCCGAAACTTTCTTTAAGCGGATTCGTGCTTGTTGTTCCTTCTTTTTTGGCTTTTGCAAATACTGGAGATTCATCCATGTTTTTTCGAATCAAATAAGAAACTCCAACCATTACGATAGAAACCCAAAACGGAACGCGCCATCCCCAGCTATCAAAATCTTCTGCAGAAAGCACATTTTTAGTTGCCAATATGACCATTAAAGAGATAAATAAACCGACAGTTGCAGTAGTTTGGATCCAGGAAGTCCAATATCCTTTTTCACCAGCTGGGGCGTGTTCTGCAACATAAGTCGCTGCGCCGCCATATTCGCCACCAAGAGCAAGTCCTTGTAATAAACGTAAAATTAAAACTAATAAAGGAGCTAAAAAACCTATAGTTTCATAACTCGGAATACAGCCTATTAAAAAGGTAGAACCACCCATTAATAATAAGGTAGCCATAAATGTATATTTTCGTCCAATAATATCTCCAAGTCTTCCAAAAAACAAAGCACCAAAAGGTCGAACTACAAATCCGGCAGCAAAAGTCGCTAAAGTCGATAAAAATGCAGCTGTAGGATTATCACTGGGAAAGAATTTGGTTGAAATAACAACAGCTAAACTGCCAAAAATGTAAAAATCATACCATTCAATCATGGTTCCCATTGAAGAAGCCGAAATAACTTTCCAAATGCCTTTCGTAGAAGTTTTGCTCATAAAATGATCTATGTTTTTAGTAATAAATAAAAAATTAAGATATCATTTTACGAATATATAAGATATTTTTTTATTTAGTTGGTACTTTTTTAACAAAAACAGGTTAATTGTTGACTTTACACTTTTTAATAGTATTTAAGTTTCAAACCGAGCAAATTTAACCGCAAAGAACGCTAAGATTTACGCAAAGGGCGCTATGGTTTCAATCGTTGGAACATCGTATGTAAATAGAAAGTGAATATACAAGCCTTAATCCTTGCGGTTAATCCTAATTGGAATTTGGACTCGAGCGCTAGCGAACAGGCGAAGCAATTTTAAAAAATTGGAATTTCAAAATTTCCCTAAAAGTATTAAAAAACAAAAAACCCGAATATTTCTATTCGGGTTTTAAACGTGGTACCTCCAGGGATCGAACCAGGGACACATGGATTTTCAGTCCATTGCTCTACCATCTGAGCTAAGGTACCGTGTTGTGCTCAATGCGGGTGCAAAGATAGAATCATTTTTCGTTTATCCAAAACATTTTTTTAAAAAAATCAATTCGTATCTTCGCAGTGATAAAAAAACAAACATGGTTTTAGCGGTTGATGTTGGAAACACTCGAATTAAAGCAGCTGTCTTTGAGGGTAGTACTGTTCTTGAAAATTTTGTTTTTGAGAAAAATAAGCTCGAAAAAAAAATAAAAATAATTTTAGAAAAATTTCAAAATTGCTCGGATTTGGTTGTTGCTTCAGTCGGAAATGTCGAAAAACAATCTTTTTTGACATTCGAAAATCAGTTAAAAATCCATTTTTTAACACATGAAGATGTTTTTCCTTTTATAAATAAGTATGCAACGCCAAAAACTTTAGGAATTGATCGAATGGTTTTGGCAGCCGGAGCAACTTTGCAATTCCCAAAACAAAATAGATTGGTTATTGATGCCGGAACTTGTATAACCTACGATTTCATCGACGAAAATGATAATTATCTGGGCGGAGCGATTTCGCCAGGCTTGAGATTGCGTTATGAAGCATTACATAATTATACTGCCAAACTGCCTTTGCTGACGATGGATGCTCCTGAATCCTATATTGGAAACTCTACTAAAGAGGCAATTCATTCTGGAGTTGTCAACGGGTTCGTCTATGAGATTGATGGTTTTATCGATGAATATCAGCAGAACTTTTCAAATTTTATAATAATTTTAACGGGTGGCGATGCAGAATTTTTGGCTAAACGATTAAAAAATACCATATTTGCCAATTCAAATTTCCTACTGGAAAGTTTGAACCAAACATTTCAATATAAAATCGACAATGATTAAAAAAATTATAATAAGTGCTTGTTTACTTATCTCGTTCGTTTCATTTGCTCAACAAGGTACAGCTTCTCCTTATTCTTTTTACGGAATTGGTGATGCAAGATTTAAAGGCACACTCGAAAATAGATCGATGGGTGGTGTGTCAGTAGAACAAGATAGTATACACTTGAATATTGATAATCCTTCAAGTTATGCAAGTTTAATACAAACTACATTTACGGTTGGAGGAAGTTTTGGAACATCTACGTTAAAAAATAGTAACCAATCTGAAAAAGCACAAAGAGCGACTTTTGATTATTTAGCAGTGGGAATTCCAATGGGTAAATTTGGAGCTGCTTTTGGTCTGGTGCCATTGTCTTCTGTTGGGTATAAAATTTTAAATAACAATTCAGATGTAAGTGGTGCCACAAATAGTCAGTTTGAAGGAAAAGGTGGTGTTAATAAAGTGTTTTTTGGTCTGGGTTATAAAATAATGCCAAACTGGAATATTGGAGCAGATGCGCAATATAATTTTGGGCAAATTACAACAACAAGTGTTGAGGGTATTACGGACGTTGCAAGTGCAACACGTGAAACGAATCAATCTGAATTGTCTGGTCTGAATTTTAATATTGGTACGATGTATCAGAGAAAGATTTATAAAAAGATGAGTTTGTTTACTAGTTTAAGTTATACTTTTGCTAGTACTTTAAGGTCTGATAACGAACGAATTATTTTTGTTTCTGGAGATCCAGATCCTTATGAATATCCAAAAACGGAGACTGATTTGAAATTGCCTAATAAATTGACGATTGGTGTTGGGGTTGGGGAAGCAAGAAAATGGTTAGTTGGTACTACATTAGCTTTTCAGGGTGATGGGCAATATGCTAATTACTATAACTCCAGCGATGATGTTCGTTACGAGAAATATTCGAAATATGCAATTGGAGGTTATTATATTCCAAACTATACTTCGTTTTCAAGTTACTTCAGCAGAATTACTTATAGAGCTGGTTTAAAATATGAAAAAATTGGTTTGGTAATTAATAATCAATCAATTAATGATGTCGGAATGACATTGGGAGCTGGTTTCCCAATTACAGGACAATTTTCAAATGTGAATTTAGGTCTTGAATTTGGTAAAAGAGGAACTACGGATGCTGGTTTAATTCAGGAAAATTACTTCAATTTTAGTTTAAGCTTCTCTTTTAACGACAGATGGTTCGTGAAAAGTAAATTCAACTAGGCATAAGCTTTTATGTTTTTTTAAGCTCATTACAATTTACTACATTTGGCAAATGAATTTACCAAAGAAATATATTATAAACGCTGTCACAGTTCTTGCTGTGACACTGTTTTTTGGATGCGAAAGTAATTTTAAGGAAGTTCAAAAGATTAACTTTTCAGAATTCGTTCCAGGAAGTGATGTTGATACAGTCAATATAAAATATACAGATTCAGGACGTATTACAGGAGTTTTGAAAAGCAGAAAAATGCTGGATTATTCTAATCTTGAATTTCCATTTACTGAATTTCCAAAAGGAATTGATGTTACACTGTATGATAAAAAACAAAAGCGTACTTTTATAGTAGCAAATTACGCAGTTTCCTATAAACAGACCGGTATTATAGATTTGCAGGGAAAAGTCAAAATTACTTCAGAGACAGGTCAGATGCTCGAAACAGAGCAGCTGTATTTTGATCAGAAAAACGAATGGTTTTACACGGAGCGAAAGTTCAAACTTACCGATGCTAAAGGAGTCTCAAATGGTCAGGGAATTGA
Source organism: Flavobacterium sp. KH_001 (assembly GCF_057840745.1). NCBI lineage: Bacteria > Pseudomonadati > Bacteroidota > Flavobacteriia > Flavobacteriales > Flavobacteriaceae > Flavobacterium > Flavobacterium sp. KH_001. The sequence goes on from NZ_CM174520.1 coordinate 1,604,975, forward strand.
TTTTAGTAAAGATTTTAAAGTGATAAATTCACAACGAATAACAGGCGAATTAGAAGCCGAAGAATAAAATTATAGATTATGGGCTTATTAAAATATACGCAATACCTTTACTTGTTAATTGCAGTTGCTTTTATATATGATGGAATTACAAAGTTAAATGATCCTGCTGCAGGTCCTTGGTTAAGTTTTGGAATTGCCGCAGTAAGTGTTTTTATGTTTTTCTTTAGAAGGAAATACGCTAAAAAATTTGACGATCATTATAAAAAACAGTAAAAATGGAAATTAGTATTATAATACTTTGTTTAATACTATCTGCCTTTTTTTCAGGAATGGAAATAGCTTTTATTTCCTCGAACAAAATTTATCTTGGAATCGAAAAGAAACAAGATAATTTTGCTTCACAAATTCTAACTAAACTTACTGAAAATCCTTCAAAATTTATCGCCGCAATGTTAATTGGTAACAATGTTGCTTTGGTAATCTACGGGTTTTTCATGGGTGATTTGGTTTTAAGATGTATAGCCAAAGTGGGTTATTATTTTTCAGATATTACCAGTTTATTGATTCAGACTATTATTTCAACTTTTATAGTTTTGATTACGGCTGAATTTCTTCCGAAAGTTTTTTTTCAAATTTATGCCAATTCATTAATTAAGATTTTGGCTGTTCCTGCTTATTTATTTTACAGGTTATTCTATTATATTTCTACCTTTTTTATCTGGATTTCTGACTTTGTTTTGAGGAAATTTTTGAAAACAGAAGGAGATCAGGTACAATTGTATTTTAGTAAAGTAGAGCTTGGGAATTATATCACAGAACAAATGAATTCAGTTGAAGATGATGATGAGGTGGATTCTGAAATTCAGATTTTTCAAAATGCATTAGAATTTTCGGGCGTAAAAGCGCGTGATATTATGACGCCACGTACCGAAATTGTTGATATAGATTTATTTGATAGTATAGCTGATCTTAAAGAGCTTTTTATTGAGACCGGTTATTCTAAAATAGTAGTGAGCCAAAATTCACTAGATGATATTGTGGGTTATGTGCACTCATTTGATTTGTTTAAAAAGCCAAAAACGATCAAATCAGTTTTAATGACTGTGGAGTTTGTTCCTGAAACTATTTTGATAAAAGATGCTTTAAGCATTTTGATTAAAAAGAGAAAAAATGTTGCTGTTGTTTTAGATGAATACGGAGGTACTTCCGGAATTGTTACAATAGAAGATATTGTGGAGGAGCTATTCGGAGAAATTGAAGATGAGCACGATTTAGATGAAGAACTAATTGAGCAGGAATTAGGAGAGGGTAAGTATTTGTTTTCTACCAGATTAGATGTGGAATATTTGAATGAGACTTATAAATTGATGATTCCTGAAGAAGACTCTTACGGTACTCTGGGAGGATTTATTGTAAACTTTACGAAGGAAATTCCTCAGAAAGGGGAAGAAATTACAATAGATCACTATCATTTTGTGATAGAAGAAGCTACAAATAAGAAAATTGAATTGGTAAAAATGACAGTAAAAGAGTGATTTCTTTTATTAATTAAAAAAATTGTGCAAAATAAATTGCTAGTTGTATTGTTATTAACTAGATAATTGTATTTTCGCAAACTGAATATAAAATTAACGATAATAAAAATGGCAGTTTTAGCAAAAATTAGACAGCGTTCCGCTTTATTGATAGGAGTTATTGCACTTGCATTATTTGCATTTATAATACAAGATCTAATCGGTAAAGGGACATTTAGTCAAAGTTCAAAGGATGTGGGAAGCATCGACGGAAAAGATATTTCATTTGAAGACTTTAGAATTAAAGTTAGTAATGTTGAAAAAAGTGGGCAAGGGATAACTTCCACTGAAGCTGCAAACAGAGTTTGGGATCAAGAAGTTTCAATCGCATTATTATCAGCTCAGTTTGATAAATTAGGATTGAGAGTTGGTGAAAAACACTTGCTTGAAGTTTTGAAAGCTGATCCTAACATTGGAAAAAACCCGATGTTCTTAAATGCAGCAGGTATGTTTGATGTTGTGAAATTTAAAGAGTATTTCAAAACAAATCCTGAAGCAGCACAATATATTTCTGAAAAAGAAAAAGATGCTGAATTAAATGCAAAATATCAAATTTACAATACTTTAGTTAAATCTGGACTTTACACAACTGCTAGTGAAGGAAAGTTGAAATACGAAATGGAAGCTAACAAAGTAAACTTTGCTTATGCTGGTGCATTGTATTCTTCTATTAAAGATAGTGAAGTTAAAATTTCGGATGATGAAATTGTTGATTATATGAAGAAAAACGAGAAGAAATTCAAAGCGGATGAAACTCGTGAAATTCAATATGTTTTAGTTGAAGACAAAGCTTCGAAAGAAGATGAAGCAGAAATTAAAGCTAAAATCACTGGATTATTAAACGGAAGCGTTGTTTATAATGCTAAGACTGGTAAAAACGATACTTTGGCAGGTTTTAGAAATGCAACTAACATCGCTGAATTTGTAAACGCAAATTCTGATGTTCCTTACGATTCTACTTATGTACCTAAAAATAGTTTGCCTGCAGTAGACGCTGATAAATTATTCAGCTTACCTGCTGGTGCAATTTACGGACCTTATGTTTTTGGAAGATACTACGCTATCTCTAAATCTTTAGGGTTTAAAGCTGGAGTAAACGCAAAAGCTAGTCATATTTTAATTGGTTACGAAGGATCTCAAACTCCAAACCAAAAAGAAAAAAGAACTAAAGAAGAGGCTAAAGCTAAAGCTGAAGAAGTTTTAGCACAGGTTCAGGCTAATCCTGATAGTTTCATGATGTTGGCTTTTACAACTTCTGATGATTCATCTGCGCAACAGGGAGGTGATTTAGGATATTTTGGTCCAAACCAAATGGTAAAACCTTTCAATGATTTTGTATTCAGTAACGGAATTGGAAAAGTTGGTTTGGTAGAAACTCCTTTTGGATTTCACATTATTAAAATCACTGATAAACAAGACGGAATTCGTTTAGCTACAATCGCTCAAAAAATAGAGCCATCTGAAGCTACTTCTGATAAAGTATTTACATTGGCTACTAAATTCGAAATGGATGCTGCTGATAAAGATTTTGCTGCTACAGCAAAAGAATTAGGTTTAAAAGTTGCTGCTCCGGTTACTGCAAAAGCTATGGACGAAGCATTTGGTCCATTAGGGAATCAACGTAACATCGTAAGATGGGCATTTGATAAAGAAACTAGCATTGGAGATGTAAAACGTTTTGAATTAGCTAATATTGGTCACGTAATTGCTCAATACAAAAGTGAAAACAAATCTGGTTTAGTATCTGTAACTTTAGCTAGACCATATGTTGAGCCAATATTGAAAAACAAGAAAAAAGCTGAAATGTTAAAAGCTAAAATGACAGGATCAAGCCTTGAAGCTATTGCTAAAAGTGCTGGTGTAGCTGTTCAACAAGCTGCAAACGTTACTATGGATAATCCGGTTTTACCTGGTGGAGTTGGACAAGAACCAAAAGTTGTTGGAAATGCGTTTGCTTTGACTGCAAACAAAATTTCTGCTCCAATTGAAGGAAATACTGGTGTATATGTTGTAAAAAATATCAGTACTGTAAAAGCTCCGGCAATTGCTAATCATGCAGAATATGTTGCTAAAGTAAAAGCTCAAAGCGCATCTGATGGAAGCAGAATTTTACCAGCTTTGAAAAACAATGCTAAAATTGAAGATAACAGACTGCAATTTAACTACTAGTATTTAGTATTTAATTATCATATAAAACCCGAAACATTTAAATGTTTCGGGTTTTTTGCTTTTACTTGTTTTTTATAATAATTACTTACGCTTTTTTATTTAATTATATAGGAATAATCGAAATATAATTTAAAAAATTTGTGATATTCAAAATTTAACAGTTAATTTGCTCGAATTTTCGTTTTAGGAAATTAGATTTGATTTAATGAATGTTAACTAAAATGTGTGGAAAAATGACAAAAAATTACCTTAATAATCAAGTGTTTAATGTTTTTTGTGTTTAACTTTTTTAAAAGAAAGCCTAGAGTATATTCCAAAATAGAGAACCATATTTATGGGATAATAACGGAACTTTTAAAAGTAAGCAGCACCGACATCAATGTCGATGAGCTAGGAGGTAAGTACTATTTAAGTAACGAAGAACAGCATTTTAAAGTCACCATATTAAGTAACGATTATGTTATAAGACTGACTAATACACGCGATTCTGTAGCCGAAAAATATGATAAGACTTTTGTTGAAGATGTCTTAAAAGCGGTAAAAGAAGAGAAGCATCGTAGGATGGAATTAGTATACGATTCTATTAATAATAGTATCGAAAAAATGGCAGAACGTTTACATAATACGCTTATTGAATCTAATGAGCAGGAAAGTCAAAAGGTTCGTCGTTTGGAAACAAAAGATATTAAAAACAAAAAAGTGAATTATTAAATTCACTTTTTTGTTTTTAAATAGTACCTCGATTTACATCTGTAAAATCATTTCGTCATAAGTAAGGATTGTTTCATATCCTTTGCTTGTAAAATATTCTTTTGGGTTTTCTTTTGAAATTGCCATTACAAAATCTCCGCCCCAAGCGCCGAGACTTTTGACTACGCCATTAAAATCTGGAAATGCAATTTCTTTAATAGTTTCCAGTTCAAGAATATTACTCAAATGAATTTCGTGTTTTTCTACAAAATGGGCAAACTCGTTAAGTGTTTTTGCTTCGAGAATAGCTTCGGTAATTTTATTGTTGTCCAGGATGTTTTTAGCTAAATTTTCATTTTTATTGTTGTAATAAGCAGTGATTGCTACTTTACTACTTTGTTTCTTATTTAGGTAAACAAAAAAAATGTTTTTAGTGAATTCGGGATTAAATTCTGTTTTTTCTACAATTGGAGTGTTTTGCTCTATTTGATAGATAATTGGTGTGTTGTTTTGAGCGCACGCAATGTCATAACCACTGCCTCCAAAACTATTTTTAAGCAGTGTATAAGCGTCAGTCTTGGTCCATTGTGCTATATTGTTTAATAATGTAGATGAAGTGCCTAGTCCCCAATTTTTTGGAAATGTCAAATGTGTGCTAATTTCATACCCTTCAGCATTATTTATGAAATCAGTGTTTAAAAGATAGGCTTCATGTAGAATAGTAATCAACGTAGTTTTAATAGTTTCTATTTTTGTATCAACATTGTTTATAATTTCTGAAAATGAAATAGTGTCTTCAAACCAAAGATTATCATCAAAATTGTAACTTTTCCATTGTATTTCTTTGTTGAAACCATTTTTAACAACTAAATCCTGTCCAAATTTTGTAGGTAATGCAAATGCTTTAGCGCCGTCTAAAACTAGATATTCACCTGTTATTAAAAGTTTTCCGTTACTGTAAAAGGTCTTTTTCATCGGTATTTTTTAGCCCTGATATATTTTATAATAAATTCCAATATTTAAATTCCAAATTCCAATTATTTTTGGGATTTGGAATTTTTATTCGCAAACTAAAACATTTGGAATTTTTTATTTGTTTTATTTTCTTAAGTTTTTAATAAATTCAGCAACAGCGCTATGAGAAACTGCATTTTTCTTAAAATGTGACTTTATTAAATAGCGTTCTTCTTCGTTGGCTTCAAATTGATTAATGATATTATTTAAGTGCATTTTCATATGCCCTTCCTGAATTCCTGTCGTAGTTAACGAACGTAATGCAGCAAAATTTTGCGCCAGGCCTGCAACGGCAACAATTTCCATTAATTCTTGTGCAGAAGGTTTTTCAAGCATTTCCAAGCATAATTTCACCAACGGATGTAAAGAAGTAAGTCCGCCAACAGTTCCTAAGGCTAGTGGGATCTCTAACCAGAAAGTAAATATTCCGTTTTCGATTTTAGCATGCGATAAACTTGAGTACTGACCATTTCGAGAAGCATAAGCGTGAACTCCTGCTTCAACTGCTCTAAAGTCATTTCCTGTAGCGAGAATTACAGCATCAACCCCGTTCATGATGCCTTTATTGTGGGTTACAGCTCTAAAAGGCTCAACTTCGGCAATTTGAACGGCCTGAACAAAACGTTCTGCAAAATCCTGTGGATTGGTAATGTGTTTTTCAGTTAGGTCTTCAACTGCGCATGAAACTTCTGCTCTTACAAGGCAATTCGGAACATAATTGGATAGAATGCTCATAATTACTTTAATATTTTCGTCATCTGAAAAGAGATCAGATTGCTGAAACTCTTCTTTTAAAGTTGTAGCAAATTGTTCCAGACAAGAGTTAATGAAGTTAGCACCCATACTATCTTTTGTTTCGAAAGTGGCATGTAGCTGGTAGTAATTTTCAAGTAGACTTCTTTTGTCTTTAAGTTTGATGTCTAAAATTCCACCTCCACGTTGTTGCATGTTTTTGGTAATGCTTTGTGTGTCAGAAAAGAATTTTGGCTTTATTTGATCAAAGAAAGATTGTAGTTTTTCAGCTTCTCCATTGAATGTAAAATGTACCTGGCCAATCTTTTCAGTATTAATTATAGTTGTCTTAAATCCGCCACGAGTAGACCAATATTTTGCTGATTTTGAAGCTGCTGCAACAACTGAGCTTTCTTCAATTGCCATTGGAATCGTTTTGTATTTTCCGTTGATTAAAAAATTAGGAGCAACTCCAAGTGGAATATAGAAGTTTGTGATCGTGTTTTCGATGAATTCATCGTGCAATTGTTGTAGCTTGTCGTCTGAATTCCAGTAATTTCTTATAATATTTAGGGCTTCTTCAGGAGTTGAAAAATACTCATTTGCGATCCAGTTTATTTTTTCTTTTTTGGATAATTTCGAAAATCCGGCAACAGCGTAGTTCATTCTCAGTATATTAAATAATAATGTGCTGACAAAGATACCAATTTAAGGGTTTTGTTTGCAATCTATTTAAAGTTTGAAAAGTACGCAATCGTTATTTTTTTTAACATTTAACACTTAAAATGTGTATTATGTTTATTTTTTTTACTAAAATTGGGCTCTTTTTATATTTAAAATAATTATAATGAATACAAGTAAAATAACGGTAGTACTTTTATTTTTGGTTGCTACTGTCTTTGGACAACAAAAAATTACTGTCGAAAACATTTATGGCGGGACATTCCGGGCAAAAGGAATGGATGAATTACAATCCTTAAAAAATACAGATCAATATACGGTTTTAAATGTTGATCAGGCCAGCAGAAGCATGCAGATCGATTTGTATGATTTTGCAACTCTAAAAAAAGTATCAAATTTAATCGATACTAAAAATCACAAAGAACTTTCAGACGGAATTGATAGCTATACTTTTGATGCTTCGGAAAAAAAGATTTTAATTGCTTGTCATTCTAAACATATCTTTCGCCACTCTTTTACAGCAGATTACTTTTTATACGATATCGCTTCAAAGTCACTAGTTAAGCTTTTTGATTTTCAGATTCAGGAGCCAACTTTCTCGCCTGATGGAACTAAAATCGCTTATGCCAGGGAAAATAATCTTTATGTCTATGATGTAGCTTCTAAAAAAGTAACAACAGTTACAGCTGATGGGAAGAAAAATGCCGTAATTAACGGTATTACGGATTGGGTTTATGAAGAAGAGTTTGCATTTGTACGTGCTTTTGACTGGAGTAAAGACAGTAAAAAATTAGCCTATATTCGTTTTGACGAAAGTGCGGTTCCTGAATTTTCTATGTCAATTTTTCATAAAGATTTGTATCCAACAGTTGAAACGTTTAAATATCCAAAAGCAGGAGAAAAAAATTCAGTAGTTTCATTACATATATATGATGCGGCTGCAAATGCAACTAAAAAAGTTGATTTAGGAAATTATAATGATTTCTATATTGCAAGGCTGCAATGGACAAATGATAATAATGTATTATCAGCGCAGGTTTTAAATCGCCATCAGGATAATCTTGATTTATTATTTGTAGATGGAACAACGGCCGCTGCAAAAGTTGTTTTAAATGAAAAAGACAAAGCTTATGTTGATGTTACAGATAATTTGACATTCTTAAAAGACAATAGTTTTATCTGGACAAGTGAAAAAGACGGTTTTAATCATATTTATGTTTACGATAAAACCGGAAAACTTAAAAATCAGGTTACAAAAGGAAACTGGGAAGTTGTTTCATACTATGGTTTCGACGAAAAAAATAAAACTATTTTCTATCAATCTACGGAGAATGGTTCAATAAACAGAGATATTTATCGTATTGGTTTAGACGGAAAAAATAAATTACGTTTAACTTCAAAAGTTGGAACAAGTGCAGCGACTTTTAGTCCTAATTTCCAATTTTTTATTAATACTTTCTCAAGTAATTTACAGCCTACAACTTATACTTTAAACGAGGCAAAAACTGGAAAAGAAATTCAGGTAATCGAAAACAATCAGGCTCTTGCCGATAAATTGAAAGCTTATAATCTTCCAGCAAAAGAATTCTTTGTTTTAAAAACAGCTAAAGGGAACGAGCTTAATGCATGGATTTTAAAGCCAAAAGATTTTGATCCTTCTAAAAAATATCCAGTTTTCATGTACCAGTATTCTGGTCCGGGATCTCAACAAGTAAACAACGATTGGAATAATTCAGATGATTATTGGTTTTTATCACTTACTCAACAAGGTTATATTGTTGCTTGTGTAGACGGTAGAGGAACAGGTTTTAAAGGTGCTGATTTCAAAAAAGTAACTCAAAAGGAACTTGGGAAATATGAAGTTGAAGATCAGATCGATGCTGCAAAAGTAATTGGAGCTTATCCGTATGTTGATGCTTCAAGAATTGGAATCTTCGGATGGAGTTATGGAGGCTTTATGTCGTCAAACTGTATTTTTCAAGGAAACGATGTTTTCAAAATGGCAATTGCAGTTGCTCCGGTAACGAACTGGCGTTTTTATGATAGCGTTTACACAGAAAGATACATGCAGACTCCACAAGAAAATGCAAGTGGTTATGATCAAAATTCGCCAATAAATCATGTTGATAAATTAAAAGGTAAGTTTTTATTGATTCACGGATCAGCAGATGATAATGTTCATGTGCAAAATTCAATGCAGATGATGGAAGCATTAATTCAGGCAAATAAGCAATTTGATTCTCAGATATATCCTGATAAAAACCACGGTATTTACGGTGGTAAGACGAGAATTCAGCTTTATAATAAAATGACTAACTTTATCAAAGAAAATTTATAGAATAACTTTATTAACCTTAAACAAATAATGAATAATATGGGAGAAACTCAAGTAAAAACTGCGCATCCAAAAGGACTTTGGGTATTGTTTGGAACGGAGATGTGGGAGAGATTCAATTTTTATGGGATGCGAGCTTTATTGACTTTATTTCTTGTGAACTCATTATTAATGAAGGAGGAAGAAGCTTCATTGATTTATGGTGGTTTTCTTGGACTTTGTTATTTAACGCCAATGTTGGGTGGTTTTGTAGCAGACCGTTTTTTAGGAAATAGAAATTGTATATTATTGGGTGGATTATTAATGGCAACAGGACAAATGTTGTTGTTTACCAGCGGAAGTATATTTGAAAATAATTTACCTTTAGCTAAAATCATCATGTATTCTGCCTTAGGAGTTATTGTTTTTGGTAACGGATTCTTCAAGCCAAACATTTCGAGTATGGTGGGAAGTTTATATCCTAAACAAGAGAAAACAAAATTAGATAGTGCTTTTACTATTTTCTATATGGGAATCAATATCGGGGCTTTCTTAGGTCAGTCGATTTGTCCTTTGTTGGGAGATGTTAAGGATGCTGGAGGGATTAGAGATATCCATGCTTTTAGATGGGGATTCATGGCAGCTTCTTTGGCAATGCTTATCGGAACAGTTCTTTTTTACTTCTTGAAAAACAAATATGTGGTTTCTCCTGAAGGAAGACCATTAGGAGGTTTGCCTTCTAAAAATGAAGCATCTGATTTTGAAGAGGGAGAAGCGCAAAAAGCTAATTTTTCAAATAAATCTTTAGCAATTGCAAGTCTTGCATTTATCGCGTTAGGATTCTTTTTCCATTATGTTGTAGGCCAGAATTTGATTTATACTTTGATTTATTCTAGTGGATTGTCATTGGCGGGATTAATTATTTCCGATACTTCATTGACTAAAATTGAAAGAGACAGAATTATTGTAATTTATATTGTTTCGTTCTTTATTATTTTCTTCTGGGCGGCTTTTGAGCAAGCTGGTTCATCGTTAACTTTTATTGCAGATAACCAAACAGACAGAAACTTCTTTGGTTTTTTAATGCCTCCATCAATGGTTCAAATTTTTAATGGACTATTTGTTGTGATTATGGCAGTACCATTCAGTATTTTATGGGATACACTTAGAGCAAAAGACAGAGAGCCTATTTCTCCGGTAAAATTAGCTGCAGGGCTAGTGATAATCTCGATTAGTTTTTTCATGATTGCGACTCAGGTTTCTTACATTGGAACTTCTGGTTTGTTATTAGTAAAATGGCTTATTTTATTGTATTTCTTAAACACATGTGCTGAGTTATGTTTGTCTCCAATTGGTTTATCATTGGTAGGTAAATTATCTCCAAAACGTTTCGCTTCATTACTATATGGAGTATTCTTTTTGTCAAACGCTTCGGGTTATGCTTTAGGTGGAACTTTAGGTTCTATCTTGCCTGCAACTGGAGATAAATTTGCAAAAGCAAAAGAATTAGGGATCGATCTTCAAGCAGTTTTAGATAATAAAATTACACCAACTCCTGAGCAATTAGCTTTATTGGATCAACACCAAATTAGTGCTCATAACCACTTTTTTGCCGGATTTGAAATTCATAACTTATATGAGTTCTTTATGGTATTTGTGGTTCTTACTGGTATCGCGGCAATTATATTATTTGCATTGACTCCATTCTTGAAGAAAATGATGCACGGTGTTAGATAATATGGAAAACAATACAATTACTCTAGAACAAATACAAAATTTTAAAGGGAATTACCCAAAGCAATTGTGGTACTTGTTTTTGGTTGAAATGTGGGAGCGTTTTTGCTTCTATGGAATGAGAGGTGTTTTAGCAGTTTTCATGGTAGATCAATTAGGTTTGGTTGAAGGGAAAGCAAATCTTCAATATGGTGCTGTGCAGGCATTTGTTTATGCTTTTACGTTTATTGGGGGAATTTTTGCTGATAAAGTTTTAGGTTTTAAGAAGTCTCTTCTTTTTGGAGGGATCGTTATGATTTTGGGTAATTTACTGATTGCTGCAAATCCGCATGATTTCTTTTATTATGGTATAACACTTTCTATTATTGGAACTGGTTTTTTTAAGCCAAATGTTTCTTCAATGGTTGGGGAATTGTATCACGAAAATGATGGACGCCGTGACGCAGGTTACGGATTGTTTTACGCGGGAATCAATATTGGCGGAATGCTGGGAGGTGCTATTCCTATTTATTTAGGAAAAAACTATTCCTGGAGTTTATGTTTCCTTTCCGCAGCAATTGTTATGATTATTGGTGTTGCAACTTTTCTTTTGACGAAAAAATATCTTGCCCCAATTGGAAATTCTCCATTAGAAAAACAGACACCTAAAAAACGAAATCTTTACGAAATCGCAGTTTATGCAGGTTCTATAGTTATAATTCCGTTTGTTTACATAATGGTTATAAATTCTGATTATACAGAGTATTTTATGTATACGATAGGGATTTTGGCTTTAGTATATTTTTTATATGAATTAATAATGATTAAAGAGAGCAAGCAACAGCTTAAGCTGTTGGCGGCATTTATCTTTATTTTTGCATATTTTATGTTTATGGCTATCTCAGAACAATCAGGTGGTTCGTTGTCCTTGTTTGCAAAAGATAATTTATCTACTAAATTGTTGTTTTTTAACATTGATCCAAATGTGGTAAATAATAGTATAAACTCATTATATGTTATTATTTTTAGCCCATTAGTTGGATTCCTATGGATATATATGGCTAAGCGAAAAATTGAGCCAAATACGATTATTAAATTTGGTTTGTCATTTCTTTTACTGGCTGCAGGATTCTTTATTTTTTATGCTGCCAGATTTTTTGTAAATAAAGATGGATTAAGTTCTCTAGATGTTTTTGCTTTAGGATACCTTTTATATACGCTTGGAGAATTATGCATTGGGCCAATCGGAATGTCTGTAATTACTAAACTATCTCCTAAGCGATTGTTTGGAATGATGATGGGATTATGGTTTTTATCAAGCGCATTCGGTCAGTTTGCTGCAGGTAAATTAGGAGCTGAAATGTCAGATGCAAATACTGGAACTACTTTAATGTCTAAGTTGATTGCTTATACTGATGGATATTATCAATTGGCAATTTATGCAGTAATTGCCGGTGTTGTTTTAATAATTGCTATGCCATTAATCAAAAAATTAATGCAAGAAGTAAAATAGGCGACATTTAGCAATAGATATTTTGTTTAAATTTGTAGAAAATTAATGCAGCATGAAAAAAATATTATTGATTACCTTGTTTTTAACTGGTGTTTTTTCAATACAGGCACAGGAGTTAAAATGGTATACAGATGTAAGAGAAGCTATTACTGAAAGTAATAAAGTACATAAGCCACTGTTAATGTTTTTTACGGGTAGCGACTGGTGCGGATGGTGTATTCGTTTGCAAAATGAAGTTTTAAAAACGCCTGAGTTTACAAAATGGGCAGCTGAAAACGTAGTTTTAGTTGAATTGGATTACCCGAGAAGAACGCCTCAGGCTCTGGAAATAAAAAATCAGAATAGCGAATTGCAACAAGCTTTCGGAATCCAGGGATTTCCTACGATTTATTTCACAAGTGCGGAAGCAATAAATGGAAAAGTAAATTTTAAAGGTCTTGGACAAACGGGTTATGTTGCCGGTGGTCCTACAGCATGGTTAGCAGTTGCTAACGGAATTGTAAATCCTAAAAAGTCTTAGATAAATTTTTTTAAAAAAAATATGTGAAATCCCTATACAAAGTATAGGGATTTTTTTTGTTTAGTAAGAAAAGGCATCTTTAATTTTGTTTTAAATTGTCGATTTAATATTTATTTATAATTAAAAAAACACATAATGTATTTTTTGTATTAATTAAAATTGGAAAATTAAAATATTATGTTAATTTCGTCATGCTAATCTAACCAAAACCAAAATAATATGATCAAAAAATTACTTATCCTACTATTTTTTTTAGGTTCATTTTTTATGCATGCTCAGAATTTAGTTTGGAGAACTAATATGACTGATGCTATTGCTATTAGTAATGAACAAAGAAAACCAATGTTAATTTTATTCACTGCCTCAGGTGTACCGGAAAATCTTCAAAATGAAATATTTAAAACACCAGACTTTGCTGTTTGGTCACGTGATAATGTCATTTTAGTAAAGCTTGATTTGTCGGATTCATCAGCTTCTGATGGGGATAAAGAGCAAAATGTAAGACTTAAAAATGCGTTTGGTGTTGAAGAACTGCCTGAAGTTTGTTTTGCACTGGCATCTATCCGTAAAAACAAAACTACTTTTAGTGCTCTCGGAAAAATTGCCTATAAGCCTGGTGGGGCAAAAGCATGGATAGCGGAGTCGAATGCGCTTTTACATCCAAGCGAATAATATTTTTTTTTTAGTTTAATCTATAAAATCCCTTTTCATTTGTAGAATGAAAAGGGATTCTTTTTTTATAGCAGGAAGTTTTCCAGTGTTGTTGAAATGAATAGGAATTGGAGCCATCTGCTATAACTATTTTTGGATGTAAATCTTCCAATACGCGATCTAAGTTTATTTTTGGAGAAGCTGTCAATACAAGAATGTCCGGTTTAAGTTTCTTTTCATAGATACCGGAACTATCGATCAACAAAATTTTCTTTCCATTAAAAAATAAGACATTTTCAATCTTATTTATGGATTTCAAAACTCCAAAATTTGCAACTAAAAAGGTTTGTAAAGCGTCGTTTTTTGATTCTTTTTCTGATAACGCATTAGTTGTAAAAAGGTTGATGTCTTTGCCAATTCTTTGAGTAATTATGGTTTTTTTCTTCGTATGGAAAACAATAAATTCATTTTTGCTTTCAATTTCTTTTTTGGTTTGTATGAAGGAAATCTGAACCAAAGCTATAGTAACTAGTGTGATAACAAGCTTGTTGTAACAAGGTTTTTTTAACAAAGTGATACTTGCTACTAAAAACAAATAAAAAGAAATTAAATGATAGGAATTAAAACTTATGTTTTTAATGACAAATGATTCGAAAGAAGCCACATAATGAATAATCTCATTTAAAAGAAAAATGCTTCTTTCGAAAATTTTAATTACAATTATAGGGCAGCTTGTAAATACAGAAATAAGCATTACTACAATGCCAATGATCATTATAAAGGATAAAACGGGAAGAATTAGAATATTGGTAACAAAAAAGAGTGCTGGAAACTGATGAAAATAATAAAGGCAAATAGGAAATGTACCAATTTGAGCGGCAAATGAAACGGTAAGGGCTTCCCAGAGATATTTAACTATTTTGTTTTTTGGGGACCAAATGTTTTTTAACAGTGGTTGTAGCCAAAGGATAGAAAATAAGGCGATATAACTTAATTGAAATCCTGCATCAAATAAGAAATAAGGTTCGAAAAGTAATATCAATAAAATGGAAACCAATAAAGTATGATAAGTATTGCTGTTTCTATGTAGATGATTTCCTATCGCTAAAAATGAAAACATGACCACAGATCGCAATACTGGTGGTGACAGTCCTGAAACAATTGCAAAAAGTGCCAATGAGATAATAATGGTAGCTAATTTTATCAGTGAACCCTTTTTAGTATTCGGAATGGGTTTTAGAATAAATAAAATAAATAACATTATATAACCAACATGCAATCCAGAAACAGATAGTACGTGCGTAACTCCTGAAAATTGATAATCCTGTTTTATATCTGATGAAATTTCTTGTTTCTGACCTAATATTAAAGCCAGTGCAACATTCATTTCGGTTTTATTAAATTTTGCTTTTTCCAGATTGTAAATAATCCTCGAATGCAAGCGTGAAGTATAAAACCAGATATCTTTTTTGATTTTTTTATTAACCTCGATATTTAATTTTGAAATATAAATTTGAGCATAAATCTGTTTGTTAGCGAGGTATTTGCTATAGTCAAATTGGTTGGGATTTTTTGGCAGACTATTGTGTTGCAAAATAGTTTTTACACGAATACTGTTTCCAACAAATAAAGAATTCTTAATGCTATCCCTTGCTACATTTACAATGATTCTGCCAGAGTAGTATTTATTATCAATGTGATTAATAAGACCAATATATTGATCATTATAATCATTGCCTTTTAATTTTTCTCTTATGGTTATATTGATATAATGGGGGCTTTCAAACGCATTTTTATAATGGATGTAATTTGACTTTTGAAGAGAATCACTATTGATTGATAATGCGATAATGCCAATGCAAAACGAAGTGTAATAAGTGCTTAATCCGAACAGTGTATTCAGTTTTTTATTCTTTTTTGAAAAAATATAAGAGAATGAAAGAAATAATAAACCGAAGGAAATTGATAATACTGAAATTATAATTGGAGGTACCCAATAATACGCTGCTAAAATGCCAAAAACGAAGCTAAAAGTTATTTTAGCCAATGGGAAATCTAATACTTTCATGTTATAAAAGTATTAAAAATTCGTAAGAAAAATAAGATATTTAGTATTAATCGACGACTCTGTTAATCTGAGCAAAAGAATTTTTGTAATAAGGCTCTTTTGTCGACGAAATTATAACACCTTTTGAAGTAGAAGAATGTACAAATTGTATCTCATCAGATTTTACTTCTGTAATTAATCCGACATGATTGATTTGTCTGCTTTTATTGGTTTTGAAGAAAATTAAATCGCCTTTTTTGGCATCATCAATATTGATTACTTTTCCAATTTTAGACTGCTCATAAGAACTTCTGGGAAGTTTTATATTTTCAGATTCAAAAGAAGTAAACACTAATCCGGAACAATCAAAGCCGCTTTTTGTGGTTCCGCCGGCTTTGTATTTTACTCCTATATTATCAGTTGCATTCTTAATTAAGTGATTGACAATATGTTTATTTTCCCGCTTCGTGTCTTTCGTATCTTTATTGCTTACAGCAGTTGAAGTTGATTTACAAGATGTAAAAACGGCAGTTAATAGAAGAAAGATGAGTACTTTTTTCAAAACAAGAAATATTTAAGGTTGCTTTAAATCGGCTACAATTAATTTAGCCGTTTTTTTACTGGCACCAACTCCTCCTAATTTTTGCTCTAAAATATCATAATTTTTAAGCAGTTTTTCACGATACTGAGGTTCAAGTAATTTTTGAAGTTCTTCTTTGATGCGTTTCGTGTTACAATCAGCCTGAATTAATTCGGTTACAACTTCCTGATCCATAATCAAATTAACCAAAGAAATATATTTTAGCGTAATAATTCGTTTTGCAATTTGATAAGAGATATTGCTTCCTTTATAGCAAACTACTTCTGGAACTTTAAAAAGAGCAGTTTCTAATGTTGCTGTTCCCGATGTTACTAACGCAGCCGTAGAAGAACGTAGCAAATCATAAGTTTTATTTGAAACAAATGCGATATTTTCGTTAGAAATAAATTGCTTATAAAACTCATATTCCTGACTTGGTGCGCCGGCAATTACAAATTCATAATCCTTAAAGTCGTCAACAACACTAAGCATTACACTAAGCATTTTGGTAATTTCCTGTTTGCGGCTTCCTGGCAAAAGTGCAATAATAGGTTTGTCTCCCAATTGATTTTCTTTTCTAAAAATAGCTTCGTCAAAAGGAGGCTGATTCTGAATAGCGTCGATTAATGGATGCCCGACAAAATCAACCGGAAAATGATGTTTGTCTTCGTAGAAGCTTTTTTCAAATGGCAAAATCACAAACATTTTGTCAACATCTTGTTTGATCGCTTTTATCCTGTTTTCTTTCCAGGCCCAGATTTGAGGAGAAATATAGTAATGTGTTTTGTAATTCAGTTCTTTGGCCCATTTGGCAATACGCATATTAAACCCAGGGTAATCGATAAAAATGATAACGTCTGGTTTGAATTCCAAAATATCTTTTTTGCAAAAAGTGATATTGCTTAAAATAGTTTTCAGATTAAAAATAACTTCAACAAAACCCATGAATGCCAATTCGCGATAGTGTTTTACTAAAGTTCCTCCGGTTTTTTGCATTAAATCGCCACCCCAAAATCTAATTTCAGCCTGAGGATCTTCCTCATATAATGCTTTCATTAAATTAGAACCATGTAAATCTCCGGAAGCTTCGCCAGCTATGATGTAATATTTCATATGAATTTTTTTGACAGTAGTTTATGCTTTAACGACAGAAACTATTTTGCAATGCAAAGATAAGATTTAAATAAACAAAGTCGAAATTGCCAAAACAATCACGGCCAAAACCACACCGCGAGCCATCAATTCCTTATCTTTTTTTAATAAAATTAAAAATACTGCCAGGTCTAAAAGAGCACCAAGAGTAATTATTTTTCCTAAGTAACCGTAATGTTTGATAGTTTCAATTCCTGATGAAAGATCAAAAGTGGTAAAGAATGTGATAAACAAATAACTGCCAAGAAGTGCAGTGAAAATTCCGATAATAAAACCAATAACAATTTCTTTTTTATTCATTTAATTTCCATGTATTAAGTTGTTGCATAGTATGATGTGCTGTTAAATCAAATTGTACGGGAACGACTGAGATGTAACCATTTTCCAGAGCCCATTCATCTGTGTCTTCACCTTTATCTTCGTTTGTGAATTTTCCTGTAAGCCAATAGTAGTCCTTTCCGTAAGGCGTTTGGCGCTTGTCAAATTTTTGAGCATAATAAGCTTTTGCCTGACGACAAATTTTTATGCCCTTAAATTCTTTTTCCTTTAATTTCGGAAAATTAACATTTAAAACCACTCCGGCAGGTAGTTTATTGGCAAGAGTTTCGAGTGTGATTTTTTTGACAAATGATTTTATTGGCTCAAAATTGGCATTCCAGTCAAAATCTAATAAAGAAAAACCAATCGCCTGAATACCTTCAATTCCTGCCTCAACTGCAGCGCTCATTGTTCCCGAATAAATTACATTTATAGAAGAATTTGAACCGTGATTGATGCCTGAAACGCACAGATCAGGTTTTCGATGCAGAATTTCATTTACTGCCAGTTTTACACAATCAACAGGTGTTCCGGAGCAGCTGTACTCCGTTACACTGTCATTTTCTTTTGAAATTTTATCCAGAAATAAAGTGTTGTTGATGGTTATCGCATGTCCCATTGCACTTTGAGGTTTGTCGGGGGCAACAACGATTACTTCGCCAATAGTTTCCATAACACTGATCAAAGCCCTGATTCCGGGTGCTAAAATCCCGTCGTCATTAGTAACTAATATCAAAGGTTTTTCATTTTTCATGCGCGGATGTCATTTGTGAATTGTCAAAATTAAAGCTTGTTAAAGCAAATGTAGTAACAGATTTTGGTAGAATACTAACAAATAAATAAAAATTGTCAACTAAATTAAAGAACGTTTTCGTGCATTAAACATTTTTATATCTTTAACAAAAAATTATAGTGAACTTGGCTGTCGTGGCATAGTTTTTACCGTAACTTAGATTAAAAAATTGATGAATGCTATTATAAAATTTATGAAAAGAAATTATAAAATACTTATAGCCGTATTATGCTTGTCATTAACCTTATTTGCTTTTAAAATAAATGCAGATAAGACAGAAGATCCGGACCCAAACAGAGATAAAACACTTTTAGAATTACTTGCATTCGTTATTGAAAAAGGACATTATAGTCCGGCAGAAATAAACGATGAGTTCTCTAAGGGAATTTTTAAAGATTATATTGATGCTTTAGATCCTTCAAAAAGATTCTTTTTACAGTCTGATATTGATGAATTTAAGCAATATGAGCTGCAATTAGATGATCAGTTTTTGAATAAAGACCTGACGTTTTTCAATCTGACTTATACCAGATTGATGAAGAGAATGGAAGAGAGTAAAAAACGTTACAAAACGATTTTGGCACAACCTTTCAATTATAACGTTGATGAGACTTTTAATGCAGATTATGAGCATCTTCCGTATGCTAAAAATGCTGTGGAAATTAATGAAAGATGGAGAAAACAAATCAAGTTATCTACACTTTCATCTCTTGTTACTAAACAAAAAATAGAGGAAGATAAAAAGAAAACAGATCCTGCTTACAAGGCAAAATCTTTTGAAACTTTAGAAAAAGAAACTCGTGAGAGTTCTTTAAAATCTTTAGATGATAACTTTAGTTTAATTAAAGATTTGAATAAAGAAGATTGGTTTTCTGTGTATGTAAATTCGATCATGACACGTTTTGATCCACATACAAGTTATTTTGCACCAGAAGAAAAAGATCGTTTTGATGTTAATATCAGTGGAAAACTAGAAGGAATCGGAGCGAGGTTAACAAAGAAAAATGATTTTACGCAAATCGATGAATTGATTTCAGGAGGACCAGCTTGGAAAGGAAAACAACTTGAAGCCGGAGATTTAATTTTGAAAGTAGCCCAAGGAAACGAGGAACCTGTAGATGTTGTAGGGATGCGTTTGGATGATGTTGTGAAAAAAATTAAAGGACACAAAGGAACCGAAGTAAAACTGACAGTTAAAAAAGTAGATGGAAGTATTAAAGTGATTTCAATTATCAGAGATGTGGTTGAAATTGAAGAAACATACGCTAAATCAAGTATCGTAGAAAGAAACGGATTGAAATACGGGGTTATTTATTTGCCTAAATTCTATATTGATTTTGAAAATAAAGATGGCCGTGACGCTGGAAAAGATATCGCTCTTGAAGTAGAAAGATTGAAAAAGGAAGACATCAACGGTATTGTACTTGATGTTCGTGATGATGGAGGTGGATCTTTGTCTACAGTAGTTGACATTGCAGGTTTATTTATTGAAGAAGGACCTATTGTTCAGGTAAAATCTGCAGGTAAAAAGAAAGAAGTTTTATACGATAAAGATAAAAAGATCGAGTGGGACGGACCATTAGTAATTATGGTAAACAGTTTCTCCGCTTCAGCTTCAGAGATTTTGGCTGCTGCAATTCAGGATTACAAACGTGGAGTAATTATAGGAAGTAAACAAACTTATGGAAAAGGTACAGTACAAAACGTTTTAGATTTAAACCAATTTGTTCGTAATGCAAATTATGGAGATTTAGGTGCTTTGAAAATTACCGGACAAAAGTTTTACAGAATCAATGGTGGTTCAACTCAGTTAGAAGGTGTTCATAGTGATGTGGTAATGCCAGATCGTTATGCTTACTTAAAAATGGGTGAACGCGATATTGACAACGCAATGCCATGGGATAAAATTGATCCGGCTGATTACAATACCTGGACATCTAATGAGAAATTTAATCAGGCAATTGCAAATAGTAGAAACAGAATTGCAGGTAATGCTCAGTTTAAATTAATTGAAGATAATGCGAGGTGGATTGATGTTAAAAATAAAGAAAACACTTATAGTTTAAATATCAATAGCTTTAAAGCAACTCAGGAACAAGTTGAAAATGAAGGTAAAAAATACAAACCAATTTCAGATTACAAAAATAATTTGGTTTTTAAATCTTTACCTTATGAGGAGCTTGAAATGAACAACGATGCTACTTTAAAAGAAAAGAGAGAAGCCTGGCATCAGGCATTAGCTAAAGATGTTTATGTTGAAGAAGCATTAAATGTTTTAGATGATTTACAAACGAAAGGTTTAGTAAAAAATAGTGTTAGTCCTAAAATGAAAAAAGATAAATTAGTTAAATCTTAATTTTACAAAAATAATTTGTTACTAAACGCTCCTAAAAATTTATTTTTAGGAGCGTTTTTTTTGTAAGTTTAATGAATTAAAGATAGCTTGTAAATGAGGAATTATATTTTGTTAGGTTTGATGATTTTGGTGTCGATTTCATGTAAAAAAGAAACAGTAGGAAGCAATGTAAAAGATGATTTAAAAGAGACTGAATCTAATTTTGTGTCCAATCAGATTAGAACAGATTCGATGTATACTTTTGCTTATTTGCCAACGTCAACAACTGAACAAATTGTAAAACATAGATATTATACACTTTCGTATAATGAGAAATTCGAACAAGCCGAATGGGTGGCTTATGAATTGAAGAAAGAATATCTTAAAAATAATGATTTTAAAAGACCTTATTTTATCGAAGACCCAAAAGTAACAACAGGTTCTGCTGATTGGAGGAGCTATAAAAATTCAGGTTATGACAAGGGACATCTTTGTCCGGCTGGTGATATGGAGTTTAATAAGGATGCCTATACTGATACATTTTATACTTCAAATATCTCACCTCAAAAACATGATTTTAATAGTGGAATCTGGAATAGATTAGAACAGAAAACAAGGTATTGGGCTGAAAAGTATGATGATATATATGTAGTAACGGGAGGTATTCTGAATGATTCAGATAAAAAAATAGGGACAGAAAAAGTTGCTGTCCCTAAATATTTCTATAAAATTATTTTGACTAAATCAGGAAAGGAACATAAAGCAATTGCATTTTTGGTTCCGAATGAAGATAGCGATAAGTCACTTTATGATTTTGTTGTTCCAATTGAAACTTTAGAAAAAATGACTGGAATCGATTTCTTTCCCAACTTAAAAAACTTAAAAAGCAGTAAGAGCTTTTAATTCAGCTATGGTCTGTGTTGGGTTTTCGGCTTTAAAAACAAAGCTTCCGGCAACTAAAACATCTGCTCCGGCTTCTACTAATTGTTTTGCGTTTTTGCTGGTTACACCACCATCAATTTCAATAATAGTCGAGGCGTTTTTACGAGTAATCAAAGCTTTTAGTTTCTCTACTTTAGTATAAGTGTTTTCAATGAATGACTGTCCTCCAAAACCAGGATTCACACTCATAATAAGTACTAAGTCAATATCGTTGATTACATCTTCTAATAAATCAATATTAGTATGAGGATTGATTGCAACTCCTGCTTTCATTCCTTCAGCCTTAATAGCCTGTAGTGTTCTGTGCAAGTGCGTGCAAGCTTCATAATGTACAGTTAGAATATTGGCACCTAAATCAGCAAAAGTTTTAATGTAGCGGTCTGGATCAATGATCATTAAATGTACGTCGATTGTTTTTTTAGCGTGTCTTGAAATCGCTTCTAGAACCGGCATTCCAAAAGAGATATTCGGCACAAAAACTCCGTCCATAATATCAATGTGAAACCAATCAGCCTGACTATTATTGATCATTTCGATATCACGTTGTAGATTGGCAAAATCGGCTGCAAGAACAGAAGGAGCAATAAGTGTATTCTTCATTTTGTGTAGTTGTGTGTTATTTTGGCAAAGATAAATTTTTTATTATTTAGATTGAAATTTAACCGCAAAGGCCGCAAAGATTTACACAAAGGCCGCAAAGATTTTTATAAGCTTGTTGAAATGATAAGTTCACAAAGCTTTGTGAACTTTGTGTTTTCCACATTCCAACAGATAAAAAAACTTTGTGGTCTCTGTGGTAAAAAAAATATCTATAAAATAAAAAACTCCGGTAATCAGCCGGAGTTTCAATCATCAATCAAAAAACGAACAGTCAATCAAACTGTTGTTTGCTTTACGGTCCAATATAGGTAGTTTCGCAATAAATTCCAAATTCCAATAAAATAATTGGGATTTGGAATTTCTAATATTGGATTTTGTGGGGTTTTATCCCAAATAAGTTTTAAGAATTTTACTTCTTGAAGTATGTTTTAATCTGCGGATTGCTTTTTCTTTAATCTGACGTACACGCTCACGAGTTAAGTCGAAAGTTTCTCCAATTTCCTCTAATGTCATTGGATGCTGATCACCAAGACCAAAATACAAACGTACCACATCAGCTTCTCTAGGAGTTAATGTTTCTAGTGAACGTTCAATTTCAGTACGTAATGATTCGTGAATTAATTCTCTATCCGGGTTTGGAGATTCACCAGAACGTAAAACGTCGTAAAGGTTAGAATCTTCTCCTTCAACAAGAGGTGCATCCATTGATAAGTGACGGCCAGAGTTTTTCATAGACTCTTTTACGTCATTTACAGTCATGTCAAGTTCTTTTGCAATTTCTTCAGCAGAAGGCGGACGCTCATTAGATTGCTCTAATAACGCATACATTTTGTTGATTTTATTGATAGAACCAATTTTGTTTAATGGTAAACGAACGATACGAGATTGTTCTGCCAAAGCCTGAAGGATCGATTGACGAATCCACCAAACTGCGTAAGAGATAAATTTGAAACCACGCGTTTCATCAAAGCGTTGAGCAGCTTTAATTAATCCTAAGTTTCCTTCATTAATTAAATCAGGAAGTGTTAATCCTTGATTTTGATATTGTTTAGCAACCGATACTACGAAACGTAGGTTGGCTTTTGTAAGTTTTTCTAAAGCTCTTTGATCACCAGCCTTTATTCTTTGTGCTAATTCTACCTCTTCATCAGCGGTAATTAGGTCAACTTTTCCGATTTCTTGTAGATATTTATCTAACGATGCAGTTTCACGATTGGTTACCTGCTTGGTGATTTTAAGTTGTCTCATTTTCTTGTCTCCTTATTTTTAAAGTGTACAAATGGTTATACGTAAGAAGTTTCAAAAAGGTTACAATAATTTGAAAAAAAATAAAAATTCCCGTTTCAAAATTTTTGAAACGGGAATTTTATTGATTTTCTTAAGCTTTTAATTTACTAAGGTATCTTTTACTTCAATTATTTCTTTTAAAGAAACTGGTAAGCCATTTTTTGTAAATCCTTCAAGTACTATTTCAAATAAACCTGAATTATCAGAAGTATAGAATGTATTATTGCTTTCGTTGTTTAGTTTTACTTCTGGATTCCAAAACAATTGGTTTCTAAAATCTGGAATTCTTTCGTTGTCAGCAGTATTAGTATAATCAATTTTATTATATATTTTTTTTAATTGAGGTCTTAGAATGGAAGTGTTTACAATTGAGCTTGCCTTTTGAGTGCTTTTGAAATCTTTGTCGAAAGTAGAAAAAATAATTACTCCGTTAAATGATTTCGCACCTACATAATATCGTCCTACAATTAGTTCGATTTTATATACATTTTTCATGTTGTAGGCCATCAATTCGTTCTGATTTTCCAAATATAATCCATCGACCAGTACTAAGGCAGATTCTGGCAATTGTGGAAAAACACTAGCATCATTTACGTGTAAGTAAACTTTATCGTCTTTTTGCTTATGATATATTTCTGTCGCGACTTCGGTTATAGTTTCTTTTAAGGTTTTAAATCTTGTATAATCATCTAAAACATACTCTTTTGCTATCGGATAATAAAATGGATCATAGCTTGGTGCTTTGACAATGTTATCTGTCTTTTTGTGATAGTAAGCATTTTCTATTTGGCTTGATATAGATCTGTTTACCAGACTTTCTTTTATTACATACGATAATGGAGAATCTGCATTAAATGTTAATTTAGAATAATCTATTTTAGGTAATTCATCTACCGAAAGAGTATAACGAGATGCGTTATCATCAATAATTTGTACTGTAATGGCAGTGTTGTAATTGGCTTTGTCTATGCTAAAAATGAACTTTCCATTACGGTCTGTTTTAACTGCTTTAAAAGCAAATGATTTTCCGGGAAGGGATAGCGCAACAGTAATGTTTTCGACTTTATCGCTGCCATTTATTGAAGCAATTTTACCAGAGATAATTTCACCTCTAATTTCGGGTAAAATAATATTAGAATCCGGACTCAAAAGTGCAACTGTATTGTTTTTACTGAAAGATGAAAAATTGGCGGCTGCAATTTGATTTTGAGCAGGCAAATTGTCTATTTTTCTAACAGATAAGGAGTAGCTCCCGTCTTTGAAAACTGGATTGACAGGTTCAATTTTTAACGATACTAATTCGCGGTTGCCAAAGTTTTTTTTGTTAAGATTGAATTTTACATTCTCATTAGTAATGCTCTTTTCTGTTAAAGTCGATTGGTTTCCGTTCGTAGCTATATTGCTGCTGCTGTTAGGTGCCGTATTTGATACAGTTTCATTTTCGCTTGTCTTAAACGGATTAATAATTGTAATGTCTATTTGAAAAAAATCTGCGGTTGACTTGTTTAGCATCCAATCAGTATAGCCAATCAGTTTATAATTTCCCGTTTTTAAATTTGTTGGTATGAAATAATCTCCTTGTCCATATGAATTTTCTAAGGCTACTTTGGTTTTAAAAACCGAATTTTTATCACTGTCAACAAGTTCAATGTAAGCAATTTTGCTAATGATACTCGGAGTTTTGTCTGAAGATTTCAGACAATATATTTTGTACAATAAGCTCTCTCCTGAAACAAAAGTAGTTGCATTTGCATGAATAAATACCGTTTCGTCTAAAGCAACGATCGATTGTGCGCTGGTTAATTGCGTATTAATTAATACAAACAATAATATAAGGTGTTTTAATTTGTCCAAAATGAAGGTATTTGGTTAGATGAAAAGGAAGTGCAATCGCCGCATTCTACAGGAACCATGTAATAAAAACTGGATTCTATATTGTATTTATATGTAATAGTATGAGCATTAATTCTATCAATTAAAACATTACCACGACATGGAATAGGCATACTAAGACCAAAACAAAATTTAAATTCTTCCTCTGTACAATCTGTATAGTATGGCGGAAGTGTCTCTCCAGGAAATAAATCTGAATAATTAAAAAATATTCTTTTTTCTGAAAACGACGAAACTTCAAAAAAGCCAATTACTTTTTCACCAGTATTAGAAACACATTTTAAATTTCCGTTGATAAAACCAGGCTGTTTAGGAGATAATACACTAGCTGAACTAGAAATCTCTTTCATAGTTTTGCGAAATGTATAGGATTCTAAAGTTTGTACATATTGCTTCACCAGGATACTGTAGCGATGGCTGATGATGTAATTTTGATCACTGATGAAACGAACGGGAAAGTTAACGCGATCTTCTTGTAAGTTTGTTGTGGTGGTTAAAATGATATCATTTGAGGCTTTAGTACTGTAACATGTTCTTGTATTTGGATCATTTGGTTCCAGTCCAACTGT
The DNA here is from genome assembly GCF_057840745.1 of Flavobacterium sp. KH_001. Taxonomy (NCBI): domain Bacteria; kingdom Pseudomonadati; phylum Bacteroidota; class Flavobacteriia; order Flavobacteriales; family Flavobacteriaceae; genus Flavobacterium; species Flavobacterium sp. KH_001. Next base: position 1,631,062 of record NZ_CM174520.1, read on the forward strand.
TTGAGGACCTGTAACTACCAATTTTTCCTGACGGTATACAGGTGCAATAATTTTGTAGGTCTCTTCATACTCATATCTGTAGTATTTTGAAGTATTGCTCGGATCATAGTTGTTTACTCTAATTTGAACCCCTCTTCCTTCTTTGCTGTCTGTAACAACTGTAGGAATAACGCTTTCAATTTGATTTTCAGTAGTAAGGGTTTCGTTTGAAGATTGATAAACTTTACCGTCTTTGGTTTTTATTTCTAAAGTATAAATTCTGTTTGGCACAGCTTGAAAATCGGCTTCTGATACATAGATCCCGTTTTCTTCTTTAAAAGTAAATACAGTTCCTAGGTCGTCTTTAACCGTTACTGTAGCCCCTGTTTCATCTAGAATTCCGTCATCTTCAAGCCTGGCAGTTTTAGACAGTTTAACTTCTTGCTTTTTTAATTCGTTAGTTATAGTTGCCTCAACAACCAGAGCTTCTTCATAAGTGTCTGATTGCAATACGTAAGTCTCTGTGCAGCTGCTCAAAAAAAGACTCAGTAATAGAATAAGGATGTATTTATTTTTATATATTGTTTTCATGATCTTTGAATCCGTTTGGGATATTAAAATTTAAAGTTATAAGTAATACTAGGAACAGGAATAGAAAAAATAGATGTTTTATATCCTTTCACTTTACCGCTAGGATCTGTTACAAAATAAATAGAATACGGGTTGTTGCGGCCTAATACATTGAAAACAGATATATTCCAGAAACTATGAGCTAATTTTTTTATCTTATGGTTTCCTTCAATGTTAATTCCGATGTCTAAACGAATATAATCTGGAATTCTGTATTTATTTCTATCGCTATAAAGAGTGTACTCTGCTCCTCCATAATTATATGTACCAATAGGGAATGTGATTGGCCTTCCGGTCTGGTATAAAAAGTTGGTAGAGAAACTATATCTTTTTGTAAATTTATAATTTAATACGGCACTAAAGTCATGCGGTTTGTCAAAATTTGATGCAAAGTATTTACCTCCGTTTACCTTTTCTTCGTTAAACTGACTATCTAATTTTATAAGAGATCTTGAATATGTGTATCCAATCCATCCGTTTAATTTTCCTACTTGTTTCTTAACTAAGAACTCAATTCCATAGGCTTTTCCTTCGCCTTGTAAAAGTTCAGTTTCTACATTTTCATTTAATAATAATTGTGCTCCAACTTTATAATCGAGAATGTTTTTAGATCTTTTGTAATAACCTTCCAAGCTTAATTCGTATTCTTCATCTTTAAGATTTTTGTATAACCCTAATGAAACTTGTTGTGCACTTTGAGGTTTTACATTTGCATCTGATAATTTCCAGGTATCAGTTGGCGATTGTGTAACGTTACTAGACAAAAGATGGATGTATTGTCTTGTCATGTCATAACTTGCTTTTATAGAAAAATCTTCGGCAAAGAAATATCTCGCAGCTAAACGAGGTTCAAATCCTCCGTATGTTTTTACAACCTCATTGTTGCCGTAATGTTCTGTTCTAATTACTGTTGCGTCATTCAAAGGTAATCCTTCCTGATAAAAATTCACATCAGATTCTCCTAATGAAGCATAAAAAGAATATCGAAGACCTAAATCAACAAGTAATTTTTCACTTAATTTATAATTGTCACCAAAATAAACAGCAGATTCCAGTGCCTTTTCTTTTGCTATATCAGTAGGGACTAATGTAGCGTTTGGATTGGTCGGATGCTGGTATCCTGGAGAGATGTTATATAATTTGCTTGCAATTCCGTATGAAAAATTATGTTTTTCATTAAAAGCATAATTGAATTTTAATTGCAATTGCGATTCGTTAATCTTATAGCCAAAATCAAATGAATTGATATCGTCAGTATCATAATCAATGTTGAATTTGTATTCGCTGTTTGTAAAAAGAAGAGCAGATTTATGTCTCTTACTAAATGTATGATCCCATTTTACAGAAGCTAACCTATTGCTGTATTTGTAAATAGAGTCTGAACTAACGCTAAAACGATCATGGCTATAATATAATGTAGCTTCTAAATTATTGTTTTTATTGATAGCATTGTTGTATTTCAGAATTCCGTCATAAAAACCAGCCTGGCTGTTTTTAAGGTTTTCGTCGTCTAAAGTTTTTAATATCCAGTCTGAGTAAGTTGCTCTGGCACCAAAAAGAATGCTTGATTTATTTTTTTGTATTGGAAGGCCAAAACTTAAGTTTGATGTAACAGGTCCTATAGCACCTTCTCCAGAAAATTTTTCTGGATTTCCATTTTTTGTCGTAATGTCAAATACAGAAGAAAGTCTTCCTCCAAAATCAGCCGGAATGCTTCCTTTGTAAATATCTGCCTTTTTTGCTGTATAAGGGTTTATTGCAGAGAAAAAACCTAAAAAGTGCTGTGGGTTATATAGGACTGCATTGTCAAGAAGAATTAAGTTTTGATCTTCTTTACCACCTCTTACGTTAAAGCCCGCAGATCCTTCTCCAGTGGTTTTAATACCAGGAAATGTGGTTGCGACCTTTAGTATATCTCTTTCTCCAAGAATTAATGGAACATTTTTCATTCCTTCAATGTCAATGGAGACCAATCCTGATATAACGGTTTCTGTAGTTTTTTGTCCTTTTTTCTTAATTACAACTTCATCCAGTTGATTTGATTTCTCATTGATATCGATGTCTAAATTACCGTTATCATATACAATAACCGTTTTTGTAATTTCTTTGTGGCTTAAAGATTTTATTTCAACAACGTTTACTCCTCTAGGTAATTGTAAGCTGTAATGTCCATCTAAATCAGTAGAAGTGCTTATGTTTTTGTTTTTTACTTTTAAAAAGATGTTTGGCTCAGGCTTACCAGTTTCTTCATTTTTAATAGTACCTGTCAGTGTGAAATTCTTTTTCGTGATGTCCTTGTTTTCTTTTCCTATAAAAACGACTGCCGATTTTTTTGTTACACTATAGTTATTTAAAGTATCTAATTGTTTGTAAAAAATTGGATTTTCTGAATCACCGTTTTGATCATTTACAGTTTCGGGAGGTGCATCTGCAAAAAAGTTACCCGGTAACTTTTCGTGAATGGTATTGTTTAGAGTTAAGATTACTTTGTTTTTTAAGACAACATAATTTAAATCTGTTTTGGCTAAAAGTTTATTTAATATTTCATCAATTGTTGCATTGTTGAAATTTTCGGAAATTAAAATTTTGTTTGATTCAACCCAAGTTGGATCAAAGTAAAATTTATAAGATGTGGAGGATTCAATTGTTTTTAGTGCTGTTACTAAATTTTGATCTTTAAAAGTTATAGTTAGTTTTTCATTTGAATCCTGGGCGAATGAAAAATTAAATGACAGTAAAATAATTAAGGCGAGTATAATTTTTTTCATTAGTCTTATTTATTTTGATTTGAAAGAGAGTTATTAATATATTTCATCAGATTTTTCATGAATTGATTAGGATCAGATTTTCTAATATCTCTATTCATTAAATAAAACTCATTAATTTGTTTTTTTAGATCTGGAAATATTTTTAGTATTTCGCCTTTTGTATCTACTTTGTATAAGTTTTTTTGATATGATAAGTAATACGTGCTGCTAGGTTTGAACTGGTAATAAATTCCGTCTTCCCTAACTTTTTTCTGCATTAATTTGCTGTACTTTATATAAAAAACAAAGTCATTGCTATTTTCTGCAACTTCATAATAACCCGAGGTGAAATTGGGTAAATTAAATTGCTCCTTGTTTAGGTTTACGAATTTTTGATTATAAATTGTAAAAGACTGGACTTTTTCTTTGATAAGGCTTATTCCTAGTAAATCAGAAGTTCCATGTGGATTCAAAATCAAAATATCTCGATATATGTCGTATTTAAGGGCCGTTTCATAGTAGGTCTGGCCTTCGTAAGACAATGAGCCTTTTTCAAATTTATCATCAATATAATATATATGGCCGTCCGAGCCTCTGAAGGGGTCGGTATATAATACTCCATTATTAATGTCCAGATTTTCTTTTCCTACAGTTTTGTCATACAAATTAAATACTTCTATTTCTTTGCTGGTTTGACTGTGTATTGAGCAAATGTTTAGTAATAATCCAAAGAATATTAGGATTGTTAACTTTTTTTGATAATTTTTCAAAGGATTGTACGGTTTTAGTAATTTGTTTTGGCGATTCCAAAAGTATTAAAAAAAATATAACAAAGTATAGTGTGAAATGTTAAATTGTAATAAAATATTTATTCTTTTAAACGAAAAACCCCAATTCAAATAAATGAATTGGGGTTTTCTATGAATAAACCTTTAGTAAACTAAGATCTGATTACTCTTTTTTCTCCTCACGTGGAGGTCTTTGTAAAAGCGCTTTTCTTGACACTTTTTCTTTCTTTGTCTTAGGATCAACACCTAGATATTTCACTTCAAAAACATCACCCATGTTCACTACATCTGTAACGTTTTCGGTGCGTTCCCAAGCTAATTCAGATACGTGCAATAAAACCTCATTTCCAGGTGCAGCAGTATATTCAACTACAGCTCCAAAATCTAACATTTTGATTACTTTCACTTCGTAAGCTTCTCCCATTTGTGGTTTAAAAGTGATTGACTTAATTTTAGCCAATACTGCTTCAATTCCGGCAGGATCTGTACCTAAGATTTCAATAACACCTTGTTCATCAACTTCGTTGATTACAATAGTGGTTCCTGTAGCTTTTTGTAATTCCTGAATTACTTTTCCGCCAGGTCCAATTAACGCTCCAATAAAGTTTCCAGGAATAGTTCTGGTAATGATTTTTGGTGCATGAGCTTTTACGTCAGCTCTTGGAGCAGCGATAGTCTCAGTTAATTTTCCTAAGATGTGTAAACGCCCTTCACGTGCCTGCCCTAAAGCCTGCTCCATAATGTCGTAACGTAAACCATCAATTTTGATGTCCATTTGACAAGCTGTAATACCGTCAGCAGTTCCAGTTACTTTAAAGTCCATATCTCCTAAGTGATCTTCATCACCTAAAATATCAGATAGTACAGCAAATTTCTCACCATCAGTAATTAATCCCATAGCAATTCCAGAAACTGGTTTCACCATTTGAACTCCAGCATCCATCAAAGCCATTGTTCCGGCACAAACTGTTGCCATAGAAGAAGAACCATTAGATTCTAAAACTTCAGAAACAATACGAATTGTATAAGGACAATCTGCAGGAATCATATTTTTTAAAGCTCTTTGAGCTAAGTTTCCGTGACCAACTTCTCTTCTTGAAGTTCCTCTTAGTGGTTTTGCTTCACCAGTAGAGAAAGGAGGGAAGTTATAGTGTAAGTAGAATTTCTCTTCACCTTGTTCAGATGGAGAATCAATTTGGTTAGCTTCTCTTGATGTACCTAAAGTTACTGTAGCCAATGCCTGAGTTTCTCCACGTGTAAATAAAGAAGATCCGTGAACTCTTGGTAAATAATCAGTTTCACACCAGATTGGTCTGATATCTGTAGTTTTTCTACCGTCCAAACGAACACCTAATTCTAATACTACATTACGAACAGCTTCTTTGTTTGTTTTGTAGAAATATTTAGAAACTAAATCTCCATCAGCAGCCAATTCTTCTTCAGTAAATAAAGCTTTTACTTCTTCTTTTACTTCAGCAAATGCAGCTCCTCTTTCGTGTTTAGCTGAACCAACTTTTGCAATAGCATAAATTTTATCGTATGCTGCAGCTTTTACTTTTTTATAGATTTCTTCGTTTTCTTTCTCACCTTCGTAAGTACGAATTTCTTTTTTACCAAAAGCAGCTTGTAAACGCAATTGTGCCTGAATTTGTACTTTAATAGCTTCGTGAGCAAATTTAATTGCTTCAACCATTTCAGCTTCTGAAATTTCTTTCATCTCACCTTCAACCATTGCAACAGAATCCATAGAAGCACCAATCATCATATCGATGTCAGATTTTTCTAATTCTACTCTGCTAGGGTTGATTACAAATTTTCCGTCAATACGTGCAACACGTACTTCTGAAATTAAGTTATAAAAAGGAATATCTGAAACTGCTAATGCTGCAGATGCAGCTAAACCAGCTAAAGCATCTGGCATTACTTCTTCGTCATGAGACATTAATTGAATCATAACTTGTGTTTCAGCATGGTAATCGTCTGGGAAAAGTGGACGTAAAACACGGTCAACTAATCGCATTGTTAATACTTCGCTATCACTAGGACGTGCTTCTCTTTTAAAGAAACCTCCTGGGAAACGACCTGCTGCTGCAAATTTTTCGCGGTAATCTACCGTTAATGGTAAAAAGTCAACCGCTGGGTTAGAAGTGCGAGCTGAAACTGCTGTTGCAAGTATCATTGTGTCGCCCATTCTTACTACTACCGAACCGTCTGCTTGTTTAGCTAAACGACCCGTCTCGATTGTGATGCTTCTGCCATCACCTAAATCGATCTTTTCTACAAATAATTGTGGAATCATAATTTTTTCTTATTGGTTATACAATGGGTTTTAGTTGTGTTGTAGTTGTTGTGTGTGTAGTTGTTGTTTCTAAAACCCAATGAAAAACCAAACTTTTTTTCTTAAAATGCTTGTAATGTAAAAACAAAAAGAGGCACTCTCGCACCTCTTTTCTATATTGATTATTTTCTGATATTCAATACTTTGATAATCTCACGATATCTGTTGATCTCTTTCTTTTTCAAGTAATCCAACAAAGCTCTTCTTTTACCTACTAATAGTACAAGTGAACGCTCAGTGTTGTAATCGTGACGATTTTTTTTCAAGTGCTCAGTTAAGTGTGAAATTCTGTAAGTGAACAATGCAATCTGACCTTCTGCGCTTCCAGTGTTTGTTGCAGCACCGTGTTGAGCGAAAATCTCTTCTTTCTTTTCTTTAGTTAAATACATTCCAATATTATTTAATGATTTTTATGTATGTCGTACATCCTTTGTAAGACGGGTGCAAAAATAATACTTTTTTTTCGAAAAATAAATTTTTTAGTACCCTTTTTTGGCAATTGTTATAGGAAGCGAATATAAAACTCGTACTGGGACACCTCTAATCGTTCCCGGAATCCATTTTTTTGCACCCTTAATTACGCTAATGGCACTTTCGTCCAAACCATAGCCAAGTCCTTTTATTATTTTTGGCTCAACCAAATTCCCTTCTTTGTCCACTATAAAAGTTAAGTACATCTTTCCGTAAACTTTGTTTCTGGCCTCAATAGGAATATACATTGATTTTCCAATATAGCTATAAAAGGAATTAATACCTTTTTTTGGGCTTGGAGGTTGATTTTTTACCGTATAAGGATGCTCAATACTTAAAGAATCTATTGTAACTCCCGAAACTAATTTTCCATTTTCATAGTTTTCAGTGAAAGTGGATTTCGTTTTTAGATTTTTTCCTTTCCAGATACCATCTGGAAAGCCATTTTTTACTTTTCCGCTTTCTTCTGAAAATTCTTCTGTATCAGCATAATCTCCGTTTCCGTCTGCAATTGTTTGTTCTTTTTTGGAATTCCAGAAGTTATTGATTTTGTATTCAATATCTCCATTTTTGTTTTCAAAATATTCAATTTCAGATTTTATATTTCCGTTTTCATACCAGTTGAATTCTTTTCCTGATTTTTTTGTCTTCGCAAAATTTACATTTGACTGTTTGTTGCCATTTTCATAATAAGAAATAAATTGGCCGTCTTTTTTAATAATATCTCTGTCTAAAGTTGTTCCAATAGATTTTAATACTTTGGATTTGTAGTATTCTTTGTAGAGATATGATTTCTTATCTGTGTAATAATCTTCAACAATTCTAATGTACTTGTAGTTTTCAGCGGAGCCTTCCGCCCAGCAGGAATCAAGAAAAGTTACTTTGCTTTCTGAAAGAGATTGCGCGAATAATTTAGTTGAAAGTAAAAGAAAAAATAGTGTACGTAAAAACGGTTTCATAAATCTGTTAAGTCAAGGTATGCAAATGTATTATTTTTAGTACAATTTGGCAACCTCTTGATTTACAAATTCCAAAAATCTTTCATCAGCTTCAGTAAACGGATCTATTACATGGCTGTCAATATCAATCTGACCAATATTTACTCCATTTACAAATAAAGGGACCACAATTTCAGATTTTACTGTAAAGCTGCAAGCGATGTAATTGTCCTGAGCTGCTACGTCCGGAACAACAAAATTAGCATTGCTTTCTGCAACTTGTCCGCAAATGCCTTTTCCAAAAGGTATTACAGTATGGTCAGTTTCTGCTCCAACATAAGGACCTAAGTGTAAGGTTTTGTTTTCGTGATTCGCAAAATAAAAACCAACCCAGTTATAGTATTCTATATTTTCGTTTAATAACTGACATATTGCCAATAATTTTTCGTCTCTTTCTGCGTTGTTATCAGTAACAATAGCGCTTATTTTTGGTTGTAAATCCTGAAATGTCATGATATAAAAATTTTTATACAAAAGTATTTAAAGCTAGTCTCAAAAAATACATAAATTTGAAAAAAAAATCTCTTGAAAAAATATTTAATACAATTTAAGCCTTTTCTTGTTTTTATAGGTACCTTCTTTTCGGCTTATATTGTATTGACTTTACTTTATAAGTTTTATTTAAATAGTTTCGTGGCTAATGATGTTGATGGATTAACTGCTATTGTTAGTCATAATGTTGAGCAGCTAATGCTGTTGTTTAACGGTGATATAAGTATTCAAAAAAACTTATTCCATCCCTATTTTGAAGTTTGGTATAATAGAAAATATACCATTAGAATTGTAGAAGGCTGCAATGCAATAAGTGTTATTATTTTGTTCGCCTCATTTATTATTGCTTTTTCCGGAAAATTGAAAACGACCGTACTTTTTATAATAACAGGTAGTGTTTTAATATATCTTTTAAATCTGATTCGGATTGCTGTTTTGACCGTTTTATTATTCCATTTCCCTGAAAATGTGCATATTTTGCACGGCGTTTTATTTCCGTTAATTATTTACGGATTGGTTTTTACCTTATGGGTATTTTGGGTTAATAAATTTTCAAAATATGCAAAGTAACTTAATGAAGTACAAGGTTAAAATTCTAATCACAATATTTGTAGTGCTATGTTTTGGATTAATCAGAACGTTTGAAAGGGAATTATTTTATGATCCGTTTCTAGAATACTTTGAGATGAATTATAAGACTTCACCAATTCCTCAAGTTGAAGTTTTTAAACTTTTCTGTGGACTCTTTCTGCGATATTTTTTAAATACTGTTTTATCATTGATTCTTATCTATACCCTGTTTCGTGATAAAGAGATTTTGAGGTTCAGTACTTTTCTCTATGTGTTTTTTATGGTAATACTCTTCGTGTTCACCTTTGTACTTTTGAATTATTTTCCTGAAGCAAACTGGCTGCTTTTTTATGTACGAAGATTTATTATTCAGCCTATATTTGTTTTGCTTTTCATTCCTGCATTCTATTATCAGCAACTAAATTTTAAAAAATAACATTTCATTAAATCTTTTCTGCCGTTTTTTAAATAGTTTTGCAATATGAACTTAAAAAAGTGCACAGGATTATTTTTAGCTTTCCTATTGTTGGTTTCCAACATTGGGTTTGCTTTTGATGTGCATTATTGCGGAGGAGAAATTGCTTCTGTTTCGTTAAATACATCAGCTGCGGCTGCTCCTGAAAAAAGCTGTTGTGGGTCAACTGAGAAAAAATCATCTTGTTGTAAAGACAAAGTAGTTCATATCGAAAAGAAATCGGATAATGCTACTTTTAAAATATTCTTTTTTCAAATTGCCTTTCCGGCAGTAATTCAGGAATATAAACCCATTGTGTTTTTATCAATTCCGAATTTTAAGAACAATCAAATCATTTCGTATTATTCTGATGCGAATGCACCCCCCTTATTCAAATTATACAATCAATATATTTTTTACTCCTGATTTTAATGTTTTAGAATCAAGTCTTTTTGTGGCTTGAGGTGTGCTGTTTTAGTTTTCTATTTGAAGATAAACTTTGAAAAAACAGTTTTCTAATTATTATTAAAATCATTTTTTATGCAAAAAAATATCATGCTGTTTGGTATGATTTTGCTTTCAGTATCTGTTTTTTCACAAGAAGATTTGCAGGAAGTAAAAGTTACTAAAAAGCAAAAGGGAATAAAAAAATCCTATACACTTACATCCAATACAACCGTAATTACAAGTAAAGAATTGTTAAAAGCAGCTTGCTGTAATCTGGCTGAAAGTTTTGAGACAAACCCATCAATCGATGTTAATTTTTCTGATGCTCTGACAGGAACCAAACAAATAAAAATGCTTGGTTTAACGAGTCCGTATTTAATGATTACGGAAGAAAACATTCCTTCAGTTCGTGGTGCTTCTCAGGCATATGGACTCTCATTTACGCCAGGAACCTGGATCGAAAGTGTTCAGATTACAAAAGGAGCGGGGAGTGTTATAAACGGTTATGAAAGTATTTCGGGCCAAATAAATACTGAACTTTTAAAACCGTTGAGCGATATAACGTTTTTCTTAAATGCTTACGGATCTACGGATGCCCGTTTTGAATTGAACACACATTTCAACAAAAAAATATCTGATAAATGGGCCACAAGTTTATTTGTTCATGGCAATACCCGTGTGGCCAAAAACGATATGAATGATGATGGATTCCTGGATAATCCGTTAGGGAAACAAATCAATGTTTTAAACCGATATCAGTATTACAATCCTGAAAGCGGGTTGGTGAGTTTTATCAATTTCAGATTTATGAATGATAAAAAACAAACCGGTGAAGTTGATTTTGACAAAGACAGAGATCGCGGGACCACGAATCATTGGGGATCAGAAATCAATACAGATCGTTTTGATGTGTCGACTAAAATTGGTTATGTTTTTAAAGATATGCCTTACCAGAGTATTGGTTTTCAAAATGCTTTTAACAGTCATAATCAAAATTCTTATTTTGGTTTGAATCTGTATGATATTAAGCAGAATAGCTTTTATTCAAATTTAATTTTCAATTCGATTATAAATAATACGAAACATAAATTCTCGACAGGTTTAAATTTTACCTACGATCAGTATCAGGAATTTGTGAACGTGACAGATTATAGCCGAATTGATAATTCGGTAGGTGCATTCTTTGAGTATACCTATGATAATACAGATAATTTTAGTTTGATATTAGGAGGGAGAGTAGATAACCATAATAGATTGGGATTTTTTGTAACGACTCGTTTGCACATGCGTTATAATCCCTGGGAGAATGGGGTGATTCGTTTTTCTGCCGGAAGAGGAAAGCGTTCCGCTAATATTTTTGCCGAGAATCAACAGTTGTTTGCAAGTTCCAGAACGTTTTCAATATTAGATAGTAATGGAAAAATCTATGGTTTGAATCCTGAAATTGCCTGGAATTACGGCGTTAGTTTTTCGCAGAAATTTAAACTTTTCAATAAAAATGCCGAAGCTGGTTTTGATTTTTACAGAACCGATTTCCAAAATCAGGCCGTTGTTGATTTAATGCAAAGTCCACAGGATGTTTTGTTTTATAATTTAAAGGGAAGTTCTTTTGCCAATAGTTTTCAAGTGGAATTCAATTACGAGTTAATTCATAATCTGAATTTAAGAACCGCCTACAAATATTATGATATACAAACAGATTATTTGAAAGGAACTTTTCAGCGTCCGCTTCAGGCCAAACATCGTTTTTTAGGAAATTTAGAATATGAGACTCCAATGAATGACAATAAACAATGGAAGTTTGATTATACTTTTAATTGGTCAGGAGAACAACAATTGCCATATACAGCATCGAATCCTGTTGAAGACCAATTTCCTGAATTTTCACCTTCATACGCCGTGATGAATGTTCAGGTTACAAGAGTTTTTTCGCCAGTTTTTGAAGTCTATATTGGTGGAGAAAATATTGGCAATTATAAACAGGAGAAAGCAATTTTAGGTGCCGAAAATCCATTTGGACCAAATTTTGATGCATCTATAGCTTACGCCCCAATTTTTGGACAAATGTATTATGCGGGATTGCGCTTCAAAATAAAATAAATACAATAACAATAACTTTAAATAATTAATAAAATGAAGAATTTAATTTTAATGGCAATGATCACTTTTTTAGGGTTTTCGGCTCAGGCTCAAACTAAAAAGAACAAGAATTTAAAATATACAACTGAAGTTAATGGAAACTGCGAGCAATGTAAAAAGCGTATTGAAAAAGCGGCGTTTAGTGTGCCTGGAGTAAAGACGGCCAGCTGGGATATTAGTTCGCATCAGTTAACGGTTATTTTGAATGAAGAGAAGAGTTCTCCTGAGGATTTAAATAAAGCAATTGCAAAAGTAGGTCACGATACCAAAGAAGTAAAAGCAACCCAGACAGATTACGATAATTTACATACATGTTGTAAGTACGAAAGAGATTAATATTTTTTAGAAAGCCAAGCCAATGCTTGGCTTTCTTTATCGTTAATTTATCTTTAAAATGCCGTAATTTATTGTGGTTAAACTAAATTATTCTTACTTTCACAAACTTATAAATGTAACCAAACTCATTTTATGAATAATTTTGATTGGACTCAATTAGTCAACCCTGAATTTTATATAACTTTAAGTATCGGCGGTTTTCAAATTGGTTTATACATAGTGCTGTTTATCGTTTTTGCTGAAACAGGACTTTTTGCAGGTTTTTTTCTTCCCGGAGACAGTTTGCTTTTTTTATCAGGGATATACAGCCGCGATTTAGTTCAAAATGTTGTTTATATTCCGAGTGATTTTATCAATGTTTTTTTGCTTTCGACACTAGTGGCTATTATGGGTGTTTTAGGAAACATGACAGGTTACTGGTTTGGTGCTAAAAGCGGTTATTATTTATTTAAGAAAGAAGATACTTTTTGGTTTAAAAAGAAGTACTTGTTACAATCAAAAGATTTCTTTGAAAAATACGGCGGAAAGGCAATTATCTACGCGCGTTTTTTACCAATTTTCAGAACTTTTGCTCCAATTATAGCGGGTATTGTTTCAATGGATAAAAAGAAGTTTATGTTCTTTAATGTGTTGAGCTCTTTTTTATGGTCCTTTATATTAATTTTTTCTGGACATTATTTATACGGTATCTTTTTAAAGCAAGGAATAGATCTGAAACATCACATAGAGTATATTATCATAATTATTATAATTATATCTACCTTTCCTGTGTTGCTTAAACTGTTAAAGAAAAGACCAATAGAAAAAATATAAGGCTACAAATTCCAGATATAAAAAAAGTCCGAAGTTTAAAACTTCGGACTTTTTTTATATCTGGAAGAACCAAGTTCTTTTGTTGTAATAATTCAAAGGACTCTAAAATTCATTATATTGGAATTTGGTCTCGAAGTTTCGGGATAAAGTGAAATTTAAAATTACCATTCATTTACTTTGTTGGCATCCATTTTTAGGAATATAAACAATAGAATAGTGAACCCCCAGAGTCCTGAACCTCCATAAGAAAAGAAGGGTAGTGGTACTCCAATTGTTGGAAAAATTCCGATAACCATTGCTATGTTTACAAAGAAGTGCGTGAATAAAATAGCGGCAACACAATAGCCGTAAACCCTGCTGAATTTTGTTTTTTGTCTTTCTGCTAAATAAATAACCCGTAAAAATAGGCCGGCAAAAAGTGCAATCACCACAAACGAACCAGCAAAGCCCCATTCTTCACCAACTGTTGTAAAAATATAATCGGTATGTTGCTCTGGTACGAATCCTCCTTTGGTCTGAGTTCCTTCCAAGAAACCTTTTCCAATCCAGCCTCCTGATCCAATCGCAATTTCTGATTGATTGGTATTGTATCCAATACCTTTCATGTCAACACTTTTTCCTAACAAGATATTAAAACGATCTCTGTGGTGTTGCTTAAAAACGTTATCAAAAACATAATCTACAGAAAAAACAAAGGCAGAGATACCAAGCAATATTATGCCGCTTAAAATAATGTTTCTGTCGACAACTCTTCCTTTGAAATGAATAATCATAAGAACGGCCAACGCAATTAGTATCACGACATAAGGTTCTAAAACAAGTGTAAGGACAAATAATAAAATGGTTATGAAACCTGTCCAGACATACCATGACGGCAAACCTTCTCTGTATAATACAATAATAAAAATACTGTAAATAAGAGCACTTCCGGGATCGGGTTGGGGTAAAATTAGTAATACTGGTAAAAAGACAATGGCTAGAGCCTGAATTTGCCTGTTTACGTCTTTTAGATTAATTTGGGTGTCACTTAAATATTTGGCCAATGCCAATGAAGTTGCAGCTTTAGCAAACTCAGAGGGCTGTAAGGTGAAGCTTCCTATGGCGTACCAACATCTTTGACCGGCAATTGTTTTTCCAAATACAAATAATCCTGCCAATGATAATAGAGAAACTCCGAAAATAATACTGGCGTATTTTTCATAGAATTTTCCATCAACAAAAAGCACAACAAAAATTAAAGGAATAGTACAACCAATAAAAATTAGTTGTTTTTGATAAGTTCCTTCTGTCGATAATAATGATGAAGAATAAATGTTCAGCCACCCTAATATTACTAACGCAGTATAGATAAAAACACTTATCCAATCGATGTTATTTTTTACACTTTGATTTTTCATTTGAAATAATCTTTGTTAGTTCTTTTTAGTGGTGTCTACTTTTGTTTTTTTAATTTCTGTTTTCGGAACTACTGTTTTTGGAACAATAATTTTAGCTTTTAAAACTGAGTCTTTTGGCGTTGATTCAATAGCGCTCGCTTCATTCATTCCTCCCAGTTTTGCATATTCAACAGCTAAACTTTTGTTTAAAACTCTAGTTTCCAAATCAGTTCTGGTGATCTTTTTTCTAAGATATTTTTCGATCATCAAACTGGCGATCGGACCCGCAACAGTTGCGCCAAAACCTCCGTTTTCAATCATAATGGCTATTGCAATTTTGGGATTGTCTTTTGGGGCAAAAGCTACAAAAATAGAGTGATCTTTTAATTTTGTTCTAACACCACCTATTTTTGCGTAGTTTTCAGCGGTACCTGTTTTTCCGCAAATATCAATTCCTTCTACTTTAAGGGCATATGCGGTTCCTTTATTATATACATCAAATAAACCTGCTATAACCGGCGGGAAATACTTTTTGTCAATAGTAGTTTCGTGTTTGGTTGTAAATTTTGCGTCTATTTTTTTGCCTTCAATCTTTTTAATGATATGAGGGGTATAATAATAACCTTGATTTGCAACTGTTGCCATCATGTTGGCTAGTTGAATAGGTGTCATTAAAACTTCTCCCTGTCCAATTGAGTTAGAAACAATTGTTGTACTTCTCCATCCACCATTTGGATATATTTTTTTATAGGTTTTAGAAGTTGGAATATTTCCTCTTTTACCTGTTGGTAAATCATATCCCATAAACTGGCCTAACCCAAAACTTTTTACGTGATCACTCCAAATATCTACAGCCTTAGCAGGATTATTGTATTTATTTATAGTTAACATGTAGGATTGCGCAAAATAGGTATTACAGGAATTATAAATACCATTGTTTAATTGATGCGGTCCAAAACCGTGGCATTTCATAAAACGACCTCTACCATAGCTAAAACCATGGTGACACATAAAAGTGGTGTGCTCATCAATTACACCTTCCTGAAGCGCCACTAAACCTGTTAAGATTTTAAATGGTGATCCTGGAGGATATTCCGCCAGAAGACCCCTGTCGTATAAAGGTTTTGCAATGGAATCGTGATATAAAAGTGTGTAGTTTTTAGATTTTTGTCTTCCAACCATAATTCCCGGATCATAAGACGGAGCCGTAACTAACGCTAAGATTTCACCTGTTTTTGGCTCAATAGCAACAATTCCACCTCTTTTGTTGATCATTAATTCTTCGCCGTACTTTTGTAGTTCAGCATCAATAGTTATATTGATGTCTTCTCCGGCGACAGCGATCGTATCATATTTTCCGTTTTTATAGGAACCTATTTCTCGGTTGTATTTATCTTTTTGAATGTATTTTACACCTTTTATGCCGCGTAAAACTTCTTCGTAACTTTGCTCAACCCCTTGCTGTCCGATTAAATCTCCACTATTATAGTAAGGATTTTTGGCAATTAATCTTTCGTTTACCTGAGTAATGAAACCAAAAATGTTAGCGCCATAATCTACCTCGTAATCACGAAGCGATCTTTTTTGGAAATAAAATCCATCAAACTTTCTTATTTTTTCCTGAAAGGCAGCAAATTCGCTTTTGTTTAATTGTGATAAAAACACAGAAGGTAAACGAGGGCTATATACTCTAGCTTTAGCAACTCTTTTTTCGTAATCTTCTTTAGTAATATTTAATAAAGTACAAAATTCTTCAACATTAAGATTTTCTTTAATGTCGCGAGGAATAACCATAATATCATAGGAAGCCTGATTGGCAACTAATAATTTACCATATCTGTCATAAATATAACCTCTTTCAGGATAGTCATACTGTTTTTTTATCGCGTTATTCTCTGATTTTAATTTGAATGAATCATCAATAATTTGCAGATAAAATACCCTGATCAACAGCAAAGATGCTGCGATAATAATTAAGGAGGGCAGCAAAACTTTTCTCATCGTTTATTGGGCTTAATAAGATATATTATTATGATTGAAATAATTATTGTAAAAATGGTACTAAATAGGGTTCGGAGTAAAATATCCCAAATAAATTTAAACTGAAACGCTTCGAGAGTAAATAATATTATGTGATGTAATAAAACGGAAACCAGTATGAACGAAAAACGTTCAGGTGTAAGAGATTCATTTAGTTTTATCGTTTGATACTCGTAACTCAGTCCAAATGAAAATTTAAAGATGTAAGGCCTGTAATAAGCGAGAATAACACATGCAGTAGCATGAATTCCTCCCGAATTACAAAACATATCCATCGTAAGACCAAGTAAAAAACTTGAAATTATTAAACCTGATCTGTTGCTGTTTACAGGATAAAGAATAATATACAGAATGTACGGAAAAGGACTTATGTACCCTAAGAAATTCATATTGTTAAAAATAACAATCTGAATTGCAAGTAACATAATGAATCGAAAAATATTGACTAACAATGCGCTATTCATCTTTTTCCTTGTTTTCTAAATTAATAAGTTCTTCTCTATCTTTACTCTTGATAACATATACGTGGCCTAAGTTTGTCATATCGTTGAATAACTTAACTTTTATGACATAATAACTTGTTCCTTCTTTTTTGTATACAATATCCACTGTGCCAATATTAATTCCTTCAGGAAAAATAACAGATTGTCCACCTGTGACAATGGTGTCTCCTTTTTTCACAGAAGCTAGTCTTGGAACATCTTCTAACTGAACAAATCCTGTGCTTTTTCCATTCCAGGTCAACGAACCAAAGTGATTGGATTTTTTTAGCTTAGCATTGATCTGTGATTTCATATTCAAAATACTTATCACTGTTGAATATCTTGGTGAAGTATTGTCTACCACTCCAATAATTCCTAAACTATTGATTACTCCCATATCTGGTTTAATTCCTTCATTTGCTCCGGAATTTAACGTAATGTAGTTTTCGTGTCTGTTATAAGAGTTGTGAATTACTTTTGAAACAATAATATCTGCAGGTTTTACACCTTTTATACTATCTGGCAACGGTAATTTGCTAGTGTCCTCTTTGTTAAAAAGGAGACTTTTTAATCTTGCGTTTTCAAGTACAAGTTCGTCATTTTCGGTTCTTAAATTCAAATATTCATTCACATGATTAATTCTTTCATAAACACCTCCGCTTAAAAAATTAGCCGAGCTGATTACTTTGCTTCTGTGATAGGAATGCGATTGAATTGAGAGAGCCAACGAAATACCTAAAAGCAGCAAAAACAGCAATCGATTACTGTTTCTTATAATAAAATTAAAAATTTGCTGCATTTCTTGTTTGGTTATTTTGTTTCAGGATATGCTTTTGGTTTCCAATTTTATTAGGGTCAAATCTGAATATTTGACCCCAATAAAAAATATATTGGTTGTTATTATGAATCTTATTTAATTAAGATACTTTTAAATTTTGCAATGTTTTTCAATGCCATTCCAGTTCCACGAACAACTGCTCTTAAAGGATCTTCGGCAATGTAAACAGGTAAGTCTGTTTTTAATGAAATACGTTTGTCAAGACCTCTCAACATAGATCCACCACCAGCTAAGTAAATACCTGTATTGTATATATCGGCAGCTAATTCAGGAGGTGTTTGTGATAACGTTTCCATTACTGCATCTTCGATACGCTGAATTGATTTGTCTAATGCTTTTGCGATTTCACGATATGATACATCTACTTGTTTTGGTTTACCAGTAAGTAAATCTCTACCCTGAACAGACATATCTTCTGGAGGGCCATCTAAATCTTCGATAGCAGCTCCAATTTGAATTTTGATTTTTTCAGCAGTACTTTCTCCCACAAAAAGATTGTGTTGTGTACGCATGTAATACACGATATCATTTGTGAAAACGTCACCCGCAATTTTTACAGATTTATCACATACAATTCCGCCTAATGCAATTACAGCAATTTCAGTTGTACCACCTCCAATATCAACAATCATATTTCCTTTTGGCTGCATGATGTCGATACCAATACCAATTGCTGCTGCCATTGGTTCATGAATCAGGTAAACTTCTTTTCCGTTTACTCTTTCACAAGATTCTTTTACAGCTCTCATCTCAACCTCTGTAATTCCAGACGGAATACATACTACCATGCGTAACGCTGGAGTAAACATCCTTTTTTTCAATGCCGGAATGCTTTTAATGAACATATTGATCATCTTTTCTGAAGCATCAAAATCGGCAATTACACCATCCTTCAAAGGCCTTATGGTCTTGATGTTTTCATGCGTTTTACCTTGCATCATGTTGGCTTCCTTACCAACAGCAATGATTTTGCCTGATATTCTATCACGTGCAACGATTGACGGACTATCAATAACAACTTTATCATTGTGAATGATTAAAGTGTTTGCGGTACCAAGGTCTATCGCAATATCCTCGGTCATGAAATCAAAAAATCCCATAAGTTTTTTAGGGGTTTAAAATGTTATAAATAATTATCGAACAAAGTTAAACAAATTAATGTTTAAAATGACGCGTTCCTGTAAATACCATTGCAAGATTATTTTCATTGCAATAATTGATGCTTAATTCATCTTTTATTGATCCTCCTGGTTGAATTACAGCTGTAATTCCGGCTTTTTTAGCTAATTCTACACAATCCGGAAAAGGGAAAAATGCATCACTCGCCATTGAAGCTCCTGTCAGATCAAATCCGAAAGCTTTTGCTTTATCTACTGCCTGCATCAAAGCATCAACTCTTGAGGTCTGACCCGTTCCTGATGAAATTAAAGTTCCGTTTTTAGCAAATACGATTGTATTTGATTTTGTGTTTTTACAAATTTTAGAAGCAAAAATTAAATCTTCTATCTCTTGTGTAGTTGGCTCTGTGATAGTAACGGTTTTTAAATGCTCTTTAGTATCTGTAATGTTATTTCTATCCTGAATTAACAAACCATTAAGACATGTTCTTACTTGTCTTGAAGGTAATTCAACTTCATTCTGAACTAATATAATTCTGTTTTTCTTTTCTTGTAAAACTGCAATTGCATCATCATCATAACTTGGAGCAATTACAACCTCACAGAATAATTTATTGATTTCTTGTGCCGTAGCTAAATCAATTTTAGTGTTTGCGATCAAAACTCCACCAAAAGCAGATGTAGGATCACAAGCTAAAGCAGCTAAATAAGCTTCACTAATTGTTTTTCTTGAAGCTAAACCACAAGCATTATTATGTTTTAAAATAGCGAATGTTGGTCCGTCAGTTTTAAATTCATTAATTAAATTTACTGCAGCATCAACGTCTAATAAGTTGTTGTAAGATAATTCTTTTCCGTGAACTTTTTTGAACATAGCATCAAAATCTCCAAAGAAAAACCCTTTTTGGTGTGGATTCTCTCCGTATCTTAAAACTTGTCCATCAGCAATGCTTTCTTTATAGATGGTTTCATCTGTATTGAAATAATTGAAAATAGCACCGTCATAGTGAGAAGAAACGTGGAATGCTTTTGTAGCCAATAATCTTCTGTTTTCTAATGTTGTTGCTCCGTTTTGTTCTGTGATCAAGTCTAAAAGTAAACTATATTCATTTACTGAAGCTACGATTACAGTGTCTTTGAAGTTTTTTGCACCGGCACGAATCAATGAAATTCCACCAATATCAATTTTTTCAATAATATCTTGTTCACTTGCACCTGAAGCAACCGTTTTTTCAAAAGGGTATAAATCAACAATTACTAAATCAATCTGCGGAATATCAAATTCCTTCATTTGTTGAACATCGCTTTCATTATCCTGACGGTTTAAAATTCCACCAAAAATTTTCGGGTGCAAAGTTTTTACTCTTCCTCCAAGAATTTCAGGAAATGAAGTTATATCTTCTACCGGAACTACAGGAATTCCAAGATTTTTAATGAAATCTTCAGTTCCTCCAGTTGAATAAAGTGTTACTTTTTGCTCGTGTAATTTTCTAACGATTGGCTCTAGTCCATCTTTCGAAAAAACAGATATTAATGCTGATTGTATTGTTTTAGTTGTGCTCATTGTGTAGTTATGATTTTCAGACTGCAAAAGTAGTTTTTTTAAATATTATTTTAAAGAAAATTAATGTAACATTATCTTAAAAAAAACTACTGATGAGTAAGTTAACTTTTATTAGGTTTTTGATTTTAATTTATTGAATTTTACTTTATTGAAAAATACGAAAATATGCTGCTTTATTTAAGATTATTAAAGGAAAGTCTGAGCTTTGCCATAAATGCTTTGCGAAATAACAAATTGCGTACATTATTGTCGTTGTTGGGTGTTACAATTGGTATTTTTTCGATTATCGCCGTTTTGGCTGCTGTCGATTCTCTGGACCGTAAAATTTCTAAAGATTTGAGCAGCTTAGATAAAAATACAATTTATTTAATGAAATTTTGCTTTGGACCTTCAGAAATTCCGCAATGGAAAAGAGAGCAGTTTCCAAATGTGAAATATGATGAATATATCGCTTTAAAAAATTCACTCAACAATACACAGCAGGTCGGTTATCAGCTTTTTGTAAATAGAGAAAGTTTGAAATATGATTCAAAAACTGTTGCCGATGTTAATATGGTTCCTTCTTCTTATGAAATGGTTGACATTGACGGATTAACTTTTGATAAGGGACGATTTTACACCGAATCTGAATCTAATTCCGGATCACCGGTAATTGTTTTAGGATATGAAATTGCGACTGGACTTTTTGGTTCTGATGATCCTATCGGGAAAAGTATTCGTTTGTACGGACAACGTTTTACTGTTATTGGCGTTATGACTAAAATGGGTGCGGGATTTTTTGGAGATAGTAATGATACATCAGTTTATTTTCCGGCTAACTTTTTGCGAAGAATGTATGGTGACAGTGATGCGATGACTCCTGTAATTGTTTTAAAACCTGTTAAAGGTGTCGATATGGATGCTTATAAAGCCGAAGTTGCACAAAAATTAAGAGCCATCCGTGGAATGAAAGCGGGTGAAATAGATAATTTTTTTGTGAATGTTCTTTCTGGATTTACTGATTTTATTGACGGAATTTTAGGTCAGATGAATGTTGTGGGTTGGATTATTAGCGGATTTTCTCTTTTAGTAGGAGGCTTCGGAATTGCTAATATTATGTTCGTTTCGGTTAAAGAACGAACCAATTTAATTGGAATTCAAAAGTCATTGGGGGCGAAAAATCGTTTTATATTGTTTCAATTTTTATTTGAAGCTATAATTCTTTCTGTTATTGGTGGAATAATTGGGCTTTTAATGGTTTGGGGGATCGCACTTGTTTTGACAAAAGTGCTTGACTTCGAATTCGTTTTAAGCTTTGGAAATATAATTTTAGGAACTACGTTAGCAGCCATAATTGGGTTAATATCTGGAATTCTGCCAGCAATTTCTGCAGCGAACTTAGACCCTGTTGAAGCTATTCGAACTGGGATGTAGTAAGTTTTCTTTTGTGTTATTAGTTGTGATTTTTTTAAAGGAGTAGATACTTACTTGGTAGGTAGCAATTTAAATCAATAAATAAATGAGCTTTAACTTAAAACCTGTCGATACCGTTGAGTCTATTTCTAGAGAAGATTTTAAAAAGAACTATTTAGATAAGAGAAAGCCTTTAATTATAAAAGGATTAACAAAAGACTGGCCAGCCAGAGAAAAATGGACAACGGATTATTTTAAAGAAATCGCAGGGGATATTGAGGTAAAACTGGTTGATAATTCTAAAGCAGATCCTACCAAAATAATCAATGCTTCTATTGCGAGTATGAAATTTGGAGAATATCTGGATTTAATAAAAAGGGAGCCAACACAGTTGCGTATTTTTTTCTTTAATCTTTTCAAACACAGACCTGAATTAATAAATGATGTGAAAGTCCCAAAGGAATTAATGGGAGGCTTTATAGAAAGCATGCCAGCCATGTTTTTTGGAGGTTCGAGTGCGTTCACTTTTTTACATTATGATATCGATTTGCCACATCTTTTTCATACCCATTTTGGAGGAAGGAAACATATTATATTATTTGACTATAAATGGAAGAAAAGACTTTATTGCGTTCCGAATACTACCTATGCTTTAGAAGATTATGATGTTGCCAATCCGGATTTTGAAAAATTTCCCGCTCTAAGAGGCGTTGAAGGTTATGAGGTTTTTCTGGAACACGGAGATACTTTGTTTATGCCAACCGGAATGTGGCATTGGATGCGCTACGTAGACGGTTCTTTTTCATTAAGTCTTCGTGCATGGGATCGATCTATAACACGAAAAATGCAGAGCGTTTGGAGTTTATTCATGCATGGCGCAGTTGATAGTGCTATAAAAATAGTTTTTAGAGAACGTTATGCGATATGGCGTGAGAAGCTAGCTTTTAAAATAGCTGAAAGAGAACTGAAAAAGGATTTGAAAAAGGCAGGGTAATTAAGAAACTTATTGTGGATGAAAAGTATTTTTTACTTTACAATTTTGGTTTTATGAATGGAAGTATTATTCTGTTTTGATTCCATTTAATATCTTCATAATTGTAAAATTCATTGTTTTGCTTGTATTTTAAAACTGTATCTTCTTCTTGTGTTGTTCTTCTTGTAGAAAAAGATCTTAGTTGGTTTTCATTTAAATAAGAAAGTAGAGCATTATTTTTTATAGTGTCATTTTGAGACGCAATTACAAGCATACGTTTCATTTCATTTCTATTTGCAACATTTTGTTTTATAAAATCAACAATGCTATTATTTGGAACTTTAATTATCTCAATTGGTTTAATGTTAAAGAAATCTGGAATTGTATCTCTTTCAGATGGAATGCAATGCCAAGGCGTATATTCTTTTTGATAAAAATAAAAATCCCCTTTTTGATCTATAATTAGATTGTTATAGGAGTAAAATCCAGAAGGTGGGGGTGGAATATTTTTCTTTTTTAATTCATTTAAGAATTTGCTCTTCTCGATGGAAATTACATAAGAAGTCTTCTCTTCTTTTTTGTTGCAATTCAAAAGAAGCAAGAAGACCACAAAACCAAAAAAAATTCTCGTCATAACAATCAAGATTTAAAATAAAGATATGAAAAAATCCCATTTGCCTTAGCGAATGGGATTTTATATGATTAGAAGTTTTAAAACTATCTAATTGTATTATTTTGAATCAAATCGATGTACAAGTTAATCTTGTCTTTCAATTCTTTTCTAGGCGTAATAAAGTCTAGGAATCCGTGCTCTAAAAGAAACTCAGCGGTCTGGAAACCTTCCGGTAAATCTTTACCAGTTGTGTCACGAACAACCCGTGGTCCTGCAAAACCAATCAAAGCACCAGGCTCAGAAATATTAATATCTCCTAACATAGCGTAAGATGCAGTTGTTCCTCCTGTAGTTGGATCTGTACAAAGCGAAATGTAAGGTAATTTAGCTTCAGCTAACTGGGCTAATTTTACTGATGTTTTAGCTAATTGCATTAATGAATAAGCGGCTTCCATCATACGAGCTCCTCCTGATTTAGAAATCATGACAAAAGGTAATTTGTTTTTGATCGCATGATCAATACCTCTTGCAATTTTTTCACCTACAACAGCTCCCATAGATCCACCGATGAATGCGAAGTCCATACAGCAAATTACAAGCTCTCGTCCTTTAGATTTTCCTACTCCTGTACGTACAGCGTCTTTAAGATGTGTTTTTTCCATTACATCTTTCAATCTTTCTGCATATTTTTTTGTATCCACAAAATGCAGAGGATCTTTTGATGTCATGTTTTTATCTAACTCAACAAATTCGTTGTTGTCGAATAAAATTTCAAAATAGGTTGCGCTTCCAATTCTAACGTGAAAATCATCTTCAGGGCTTACGAATAAGTTTCTTGCTAATTCGTCTGCATCAATAATTTTTCCAGTAGGAGATTTGTACCACAATCCTTTCGGAACGTCCATCTTATCTTCTGTCGCGGTCGTAATTCCTTTTTCCTGTCTTTTAAACCAAGCCATATTTATTAATTTTGTTGTTTCAGGTTTCAGGTTTCAAGTTGCGAAACTTGAAATCTGAAACTTTAAACTTTTACTTATAGCGTATTCACGTTATTCAAGTCTGCAAAAGCTTGTTCAAGTCTTGCGTTGAATGTTACTTCGCTTTCACGAACCCATCTTCTTGGGTCATAATATTTTTTGTTAGGAACATCAGCCCCTTCTGGGTTACCAATTTGAGATCTTAAATAGTCAAGGTTTTTAACCATATAATCACGAATTCCTTCAGTATATGCAAATTGTAAATCTGTATCAATGTTCATTTTGATAACTCCGTAGCTAATTCCTTCTCTGATTTCTTCAAGTGTAGAACCTGAACCTCCGTGGAAAACGAAATCTACCGGGTTATGTCCAGTGTTGAATTTGTTTTGAACGAAATCCTGAGAATTTTTTAATATTTTTGGAGTTAATTTTACGTTTCCTGGTTTGTAAACACCGTGAACGTTTCCAAATGCCGCAGCAATAGTAAATTTAGGACTTACTTTAGATAATTCTTCATAAGCGTAAGCTACTTCTTCTGGCTGTGTGTATAATTTTGAACTGTCAACATCAGAATTGTCAACACCATCTTCTTCACCACCTGTAATACCTAGCTCGATTTCTAATGTCATACCCATTTTACTCATTCTCGCTAAATACTCTTTACAGATCTCAATATTTTCTTCGATTGGCTCCTCAGACAAATCGATCATATGTGAACTGAATAATGGTTTTCCTGTTTCTGCGAAATGTTTTTCAGATGCATCTAACAAACCATCAATCCAAGGTAATAATTTTTTTGCACAGTGGTCAGTGTGTAAGATTACAGTTGCTCCGTAAGCTTCTGCTAAAGCGTGAATATGTTTTGCTCCTGCGATTCCACCAGCAATTGCGGCTTTTTCACCTGCGTTAGACAATCCTTTTCCTGCGTTAAATTGTGCTCCTCCGTTTGAAAATTGAATGATAACTGGCGCATTAAGTTTCGCTGCAGTTTCAAGGACTCCATTAATTGTGCTTGACCCCGTAACATTTACTGCTGGAAGTGCAAATCCTTTTTCTTTCGCATAATTAAAAATCTCTTGTACCTGATCTCCTGTAGCTACTCCTGGTTTAATATTGTGTGCCATTGTAATTTTTTTTAGTTGTTTTTAGGTTTTTAGGTTGCAAAAATAAGAATTAATTAGCATTAGAAAGGATAATTTATTCCAAAATTTAAAACCGAGTGCCCAAAATTGTACTCTTTGAACCAGCGGTCTCCCTTCTCATGTGCCGGATTATAAGTCTTGAAGCCTAAATCTAATCGAACAACAAAAAAGCTTAAATCGTATCGTAATCCGAATCCTGTTCCTAAAGCAATCTCAGCTAAATCGTTTACGTTGTTAAATTTTGCCTTCTCATCTGTAACATTATCGAGCACATTCCAGATATTTCCGGCGTCAGCAAAGACAGCTCCCTTAACATCTCCAAAAACTTTAAATCGGAACTCAGCACTTAATGCAATTTTCATATTCGCCTCATTAAAATCGTCTAAAGCATCAGTGCTTCCCGGACCTAATGAGTAAGGTTGCCAGGCGCGATTATCATTTGAACCTCCTGAATAATAACTTCGTGAAAACGGAATATAATCTGAGTTGCCAAAAGGAATCGCAATTCCGAAAAAGCTTCGAACGGCCAAAACTTTCTCTTTTCCAAAATCCCAGTGTTTAATATAATCGAACTCTGTTTTAAGATATTCTGAGTATTCTAAGTTGAATATTACGTAATTACCATTTACGTTTTTTTGAAGATTTGCTATATTTGAAACAGCAGATAGCAAAGTTCCAGCTGATTCAATTTTTGCTTTAAATTGATAGAAATTATTATCAGCAAGATCTTTTTTTGTTGTTTTGGTAAACGTGTAACTCGAAGCTAAAATAAAGTCATTTTCAGTCAGACGAACTCTTCGTTCTTCGATACTCTTTACGTCTTGATATTGTTCGTCTGCAGGTGTTAAGACAGTCTGTTCTGTTAAAACATCATTAGTAAAACCGGTCGTTCCTGTTGGGATTTTTAAATTTCCATCGTCATCGACATTGATTGGTTTAGTGTTGTATACATTTGCAATGCCATTTAATTCGTCATATGAAGAGGTATAAACATTAAAATAGTTGTCAGGATTTAAATTACGTACAAATTGGGCATTCAGTACTTCAAGTTTAACGGTATTTAAACGTTTAGGTGACCAATTATAAGATAATCCGCCGGTAAAATTTTCTTTATCCAAACCAATATTTCGTTGCTTTGAGAAACCTGCAGAAATACTTGTTGAAGGAATCATTCTTTTTGGAATAATTTTTTCGGTTCCAAAAGGCATTAAGATTCTTGGAAAATTAAGCTTAGTATCAATTCCGTATTCCGAAACATTAAAGAAATTATCATTAGGGTTGGCCATGTCTTTTGATGATCCAACATTTACACGTGCTGAAATTTCTAGTGTTTCGGCTCGGTTAAAAACATTTCGAATCGTTTCTGAAACACTGGCTCCAATTCCGAAATCCTGAATATTAGAATGTGTTACATCCAGAGTGGCTCCAAAACTATATTTTTTTCTTGGTGTCAGATAAACATTCGCAATTAAGGACTGCGCAGTAGAATCTCTTTTATCAACCTCATATTGTATAGAGGGGTAATTAAAAATCTTCAGGTTGTTTAAGTAACGTGATGAAAGTGTTGTTCTTGTGTCAGAATAAGTGCTTCCTTTATTAATAAAAATAGCATCCGTAATAGCGCGGGGTTTGTACTTTAGTTTTTTGTAACTGTACAGATTGAAGTTTTTATAAGTTGTACTGTCTGTTATTTTGCTTTTTGCATTAGCTGCAGAATAATCGGTATAAATATTTACATCACTTATTTTATACAATTTAAAAGGTTCAGATCTGCTTGAATCTCTTTCCTGGATATTATTGTTGCCAATTTTTAGATTAATGTCTGCTTTGTTTTTTTTGCCAATGGTATCGATATCAAAAGTAACATAAGTTGGTTGAAAGAAATAAGCACCGTGGTTTCTGAAATAAGTTGTTATACGGTTTTTTTCTTCTTCAAAATCAGAAGTTTTATATTGATTACCGGATTTTAAGACAGAAGGCTCCGGATTTGTTTTATATAAAGAATCTAAGGCGGGAGTTAAAATAGTTGTTCTGATAGAATCTAAAGTATAACCTGGCCCCGTAAGAATATTGTAATTGATTTTTGCTTTTTTTGGAGCAATGCTATCAATCGTATAATCTGTTTTTACATTGAAATAACCATTGTTGAAATAGTAGAATTTTAAACGTAATAATGTTTTTTTTGTTTTTGTAGTATCAATAATAACCGGTGGCTCACCAGTGTTTTTTAAGAATTCATGAATGCCTTTATACAAAAATGATTGCCCGAGACGATCGACTTGTTTTGCTGATAAAAATTTTGACTGACGCTCATACAAGCCTGGATTATTTTTAAATTTAGCCTGATATGTAGAATCCGGATTTAAATTGGCTAAATTGTATAAATTTAAACGCAATTTATAGCCTAGTAAAGTACCATTTGGTTTTTGATACATCTGATTTGATGCAGTTTCATCATTGGTGCTCTTCCCATTTACAAGAATATTATTTTTTACAAGAAGCTTTTTTCCATCAGGAACTCTTTTTACAGCATCACAAGCACAAATAAATATTGCTATTAGAATAAATGCTATTATTTTTGTGGAATTCTTTTTCAAGTGTTTTTAAATATTTAATTCAAAAGTACATTATTTTATGGTTAGTAAAAACCAAATAAAACTTATAACAGGTTTACATCAAAAAAAGCAGCGTTTCGCAAATCAATTATTTTTTGCAGAAGGAGTAAAGGTAATTCAGGAATTGTTGCAATCCAATTTTGAATTAGAACATTTATACACGACTTTAAATGATTTTGAGACTGTTCAGTCTTCAAAGCGCACTCTTATTAATGAGCAGGAGCTTAAAAAAATAAGTGCTTTGGCAACTCCAAATTCTTGTTTGGCTGTATTCAAAATCCCTGCCGAAAATAAAATAATCGACTCAGGATTAATCATTGCTTTAGACGATATTAGAGATCCTGGAAATTTAGGAACAATTTTACGTCTTTGCGATTGGTTTGGTATCAAACAAATCATTTGCTCTAAAGAAACAGTAGATATTTATAATCCAAAAGTAGTGCAGGCTACAATGGGGTCTATTGCCAGAGTAAATGTTAGTTATATTGATCTGAAAACCTTTATCACACAAACAAAATTACCGGTCTTTGGAACTTTTATGGACGGTGATAATATCTATCAGTCTAATCTGCCTCAAAGCGGAATCATTATTATGGGTAATGAAGCCAATGGTATTTCAGCAGAAATTGAAAAAATAGTAACCAGCCGAATCTCAATTCCAAGATTTGGAGAACTACAAAAAACGGAAAGTTTAAATGTAGCTACCGCAACAGCAATTATTCTTAGTGAATTTAAACGAAATAGTTAAGAATTTGTTTTAATGAAAAGTGAAATTAATTAAAATTGCTCTGGATTTCATTGAATCAATATTATCAGTGTATCCGCTCGGCTGACCTGGATTATCGCGAATTAATTCATCTGTAATTCCGAACATACCTCTGATTGAAGGAGAGAAAATAAAATACTCAGAGAAAATATCAATTCCAAAACCTAGTTCGTATGCTGCTGTCCACGGTTTTACTCTGAATTTACCCTCGTAGTTGTCTTCTTTAGATTTTGAATTGCTGGACAAGTTTAATGTTGTTGACATTCCTCCAACTAAATACGGGCGGATGTTTCCTGTACGTAGTGCTGAAAATTTCAATAATAACGGAAAATGAATATAAGTACTGTTTACTTCTCTTAAGTAATCTTTTTCTAAATCTCCAACTTCCGGGAAATATAAATCGCGTTTAGTATAATATAAACCAGGTTCAAAACGCAAGTTTAAGTACTCTTGCAGTCTTAAATCAGCTACAACACCCACATTGAATCCGGTTGTTTTTTTTACTTGAATATCTTGTTGTGGAGGAGTTTTGTAGTCAAATTTAAAATCAAAACTATTAAAGCCCAGGTAATAACCAAAATACAGGCGTTGTTTTTGCCAGTTTTCAAGATTGATTATAGGGTCCTTGCTAAACATACTTTTAGCAAATTGCGAATATCCTTTTGTCGATAAGACTAATAAAAGTAAGATTACTGTTTTTTTCATACTATTTTTTAGAAGCAGAATAAATGGTTGCAACTCCAAAAGTTTGAGGCATTGCCACAACATCTATAAACCCAATTTTTCTCAAAATATTGTTTAAAGCTTCTCCGTAAGGAAAAACAGCCGCAGATTCTGATAAGTAACCATATGCCGAATTATCTTTTGAAAATAATTTTCCGATTATCGGAAGTATATTTTTGCTGTAAAATCTATATCCTTGTTTATATGGAGTTTTATCAGGAACTGAAGTTTCTAAAATAACAAATACACCACCCGGCTTTAAAACTCTTAAGATTTCAGAAAAACCTTTTTCTAAGTTTTCAAAATTTCTAACTCCAAAACCAACTGTAATGGCATCGAAATAATTATCTTCAAATGGAATGTTTTCTGAGTCACCTAAAACTAAATCAATAATAGTAGAAAGGTTTTTATCTGCAACTTTCTTTTTTCCCACTTCAAGCATTCCGGCAGAAATATCCAGACCAATGATTTTCTCAGCCTTAGTCTGAGCCATTAAAATAGCCAAATCGCCGGTTCCTGTTGCGATATCAAGAATTATTTTCGGATTGGTATCAGATACTATTTTTAATACTTTTTTTCGCCATTTAATATCGATTCCAAATGAAATTACGCGATTCAAATTATCGTAGTTCCCAGAAATGTTATCAAACATTTGGGCAACCTGTTCTTTTTTACCTAAAGAAGAGTCTTTATATGGAGTTATTTTTTCAGACATTTTTTTTATTTACGCAAATATAATACAAACTGTGTTAACTGTAATTGCGTTTTTTAATTTGTAAATCAAATGTTTTAGAATAAGCTTTTTAAAAAATATCTGAGCTGGGTTTTTGACTCTAATCAAAAGCAGGTATTTTTATAAAATCACTAAATGTGGGTATTGTGCAATGCTTGATTTATGGCCACTTTTGCTAAAGATAAAATGATGAAATTTTAATGATTGATAGAATAAAATGACTTAAATCAAATGAATGCTTCTTTGCACTGGTAATCTCATTTGTTCTTGTAAGTAGTTTTGAAAGTATTGTTTTTAAACCGCAATACTATTTTAAATAGGTGCAAAATACGTTCTTAGGATTAAATTTGTTTTTGGAAATTTTAATTTTCTTGCCTTTAATATCTTAGTGGTATTTGTTATTAAGGGCTCTTTTTGGGATTTATTCTCAAATAACTTTAATGTTATTCAGTTAATTCAAATGTTTTAAACATTTGTGATTTTTACAAAAACTACTTCCTGAAAGAGTCAGATCGAAAAAAATCAATCATTTTAAAAAACATCCTTCAAAAGAGGATGTTTTTTTTATTTAACGTCTAATGTAAGTTTCATAGGTATAATCGTAAAGATGTTTTTCATCTCTAAAATTTTCTTCGGATTCAACTAGTTGCCAGTCGGTTTTATCAATTTCAGGGAAATACGCATCAGCATCAAAGCTGTGATGAACTTTGGTTATTTCAAGTATATCAGCATGCTCCATTCCTAAATTATAAATCTCGCCTCCGCCAATGATGTAAGAATCTTCATTTTCAGGGCAAACAGAAATCGCTTTTTCAATACTGTCTACAACAATGCAGCCTTCTGGATTATAATCCTTTTGACGTGTTATTACAACATGAACTCTGTTTGGTAATGGTTTCGGGAAGCTTTCAAAAGTTTTTCTTCCCATAATAATGTGATGATTGGTTGTAAGCGATTTGAATCTTTTGAAATCATTTGGTAAATGCCATACTAACTCATTATTTTTTCCAAGAGCATTATTTTCGGCAACAGCCGCTATCATTATAATCATGGTATTCTAAAACTAAATTTTATTATCGGTATTCTCATTTATTTTGGACTCTAATTGACTAATTCTTTTTTGCTGTAAAGCAACAAGTCTGTCAATTTGTTCTCTTTCCCATTTTTTATTCATAAATCTGTCCGTAATATAGACTTTGATAAAGTGTAAAATGAAGATGAAAAACCATATTGTAATGCCCCAAATACACCAGTTTTGATTTGTGTTAGCGCCAAAGCCAAAAAATCTGTTTGCAATAAATAAAAATAAACTGCCTAAGAGAAAAAGTACAAAGTGAAAATATAGGATTTTCTTTTGCCTAAGTCTTCTTCGGGCGTATTCGTATTGTTCGTGCACTTCTTTTTCCATAAGACAATTAATGAATAATGAGGTTATAAAGTTAAAATTTATTTTGAATTCATGGTGTTTTTGATCGTATAATATTTATGTTCAAAGGAATGCTAAATGAGAAACACGAAATTATTTGCACTTTAAATTGTTAATGTAGTTAAAAAAATATGCCGTTTTTGATATTATCATAAATCGATAAGGAGGTTGTTGAATGTTCAGCTGAATTTCTGTAATTTAGATGTATAAATCTAAAAACTAAATAGTTATGTCTTTAAAGAAACAATTTATCAAAACAAAACCAGTGTGTAAAGTTACTTTTTCTGTAGAGGCTAAAGATGCAAATTCGGCTGCTGTAGTGGGAGATTTTAACAATTGGAATCCGGAAGAAGGTGCTTTAAGCAAGTTAAAAAACGGAACTTTTAAAGCAACTTATGACTTAGTAAAGGATGCTATTTATGAGTTTAAATATGTAATTGACGGATTGTATGTAAATGATCCTGAAGCTGATTCTTATAAATGGAATGATTTTGCAGGAAGTGAAAATAGTGTTTTAGTTGTATAAAAAAATCCGCTCATTACAAGCGGATTTTATTTATACAGCAACACTTCCTTTTATGCCAGCATGAGGTTCATAATCTAAAAGCGTGAAGTCATTATAATCAAAATCAAAAATATTTTTGATATCCGGATTTAAAATCATTTTTGGTAAAGGTTTTGGCTCGCGGCTTAATTGCAACTCCAATTGTTCGATATGATTGTTGTAAATATGTGCATCACCAAAAGTGTGAATAAATTCGCCTGCGTCTAAATCACAAACCTGAGCGATCATCATAGTTAGCAATGCATAAGAAGCGATATTAAAAGGAACTCCTAAAAATATGTCAGCACTTCGCTGATACAATTGACAAGAAAGTTTTCCTTTTGTCTCGCCTTTTTCAATATCGGGACTCGAAACATAAAATTGAAAAAAGGCATGGCAAGGAGGTAAAGCTGCCTTGTTGTTTGCTACGTTTTCTTCGAATGATTTTTTTGTATCCGGCAGAACAGATGGGTTCCATGCAGAGACCAGCATTCTTCGGCTATTTGGATTTGTTTTCAGTTCGGTAATCAATTCAGAGATCTGATCAATTTCTTCGCTATTCCAATTACGCCATTGATGCCCGTAAACAGGGCCTAAGTCTCCATTTGAGTCTGCCCAGGCATCCCAAATTTTTACTCCATTATCCTGTAGGTATTTAATATTGGTATCACCCTTTAAGAACCAAAGCAATTCGTAAATGATAGATTTTAAGTGTAGTTTTTTGGTAGTAACCATTGGGAAACCTTCACTTAAATCAAAACGCATTTGGTAACCAAAAACACTTTTTGTACCTGTTCCTGTTCGGTCTCCTTTTTGGCAACCGGTTTCTAAAACATGTTTTACTAAATCTAAGTATTGTTTCATGATTTTTTTTGCTTTAAGCTTTAGGCAATAGGCTTTAAGCTTACTGCCTAAAGCTTATTGCTTATTGCTTTATAATTATCTTTTCGAGATTTCGTCTCTAATTTTAGCGGCTTTCTCATAATCTTCCTGAGAAACGGCCTGGTCTAAAAGTTCATTTAATTCCTGTAATGTATGTTTTGCATATACATCACCAGATTGATTGCTTTCTTCTTCGTGACCAAAAGTTTCCGGATTAGAAAGTACGTCATCAATTTCCTGAGCACCAGAATCGGTGTCTGCAGTATTTGATTTTAAATAAATTCCGGCTTTATCCAGTATGTTTTTATAAGTAAATATCGGAGCATTAAAACGTAACGCTAGGGCTATTGCATCAGAAGTTCTTGCATCAATAATTTCTTCGATTTTGTCTCTTTCGCAGATTAAGCTAGAATAGAATACACCATCAACTAACTTGTGAATGATGACTTGTTTTACAACAATATCAAATCTTTCAGCGAAGTTTTTGAATAAATCATGTGTTAATGGGCGAGGAGGTTTTATTTCTTTTTCTAAGGCAATAGCAATCGATTGGGCTTCAAAAGCACCAATAACAATTGGTAGTTTTCTTTCACCGTCAACTTCATTCAAAATTAAGGCATAAGCGCCATTTTGAGTTTGACTGTATGAAATTCCTTTTATGGACAATTTTACTAGACTCATATATGTGGGTAAAAAAGGGCAATTGATGCCTCATTTTAATACTTTTTTTGATTGAAAAATAAAGGTGCAATTTTAATCAAAAAATATGGAACAAAAAAGCTACCTAAAACAAAGATACGATTATCTTGTTTTTAGGCAGCTATATTTTGATAGAGAATTTTAAATTAAGAATGTTGTGCTTTAAAAGCTTTTAATTTCTCTGTTAGCTTAGGAACGATTTCAAATGCATCTCCAACAATACCATAATCAGCAACTTTAAAGAAAGGCGCTTCAGGATCACTGTTGATTACTACTTTTACTTTTGAAGAGTTGATTCCGGCAATATGCTGAATCGCTCCAGAAATTCCAATTGCAATATATAAGTTTGTTGCAACTGGTTTTCCTGTTTGTCCAACGTGTTCGCTATGAGGTCTCCATCCTAAATCTGAAACTGGTTTAGAACATGCTGTTGCAGCACCTAATACTGCAGCTAAGTCTTCAACTAATCCCCAGTTTTCAGGTCCTTTTAACCCACGTCCTCCAGAAACTACGATATCAGCATCAGCGATAGAAACTTTTCCTGTTACTTTTTCTACTGATTCTACTTTTACCCCAAAATCATTGTCTCCAATAGATGGGTTGAAATCTTCTTCAGTTGCAGATCCTGCACTTTCGAATATTCCATATGAGTTTTTAGCTAAACCAAGTACTTTTATATCAGTACTGATTTCTGTAATATTGAAAGCTTTGTTTGAGAAAGCATTTCTTTTTACCTGAAAAGGAGAAGTGCTTACTGGTAATCCAACGACATTTGAAGCAAAACCTGCGTTTAGTGCTACTGCAACTAATGATGAAAGGTAAATACTGTCTGTTGTAGAAGAAAGTAATACTAATTTAGTTCCTTCTTTTTCAGCAGCTTGTTTGATAACATCGGCGTAAGCCTTAGCTGTGAAACCTGCTAATTTATCGTTGTTTACTTTTAGAACTTTATCAACTCCGTATTTAGATAACTCGCTTGCATCACTGATGTTGACAGTCAAAGCGGTTACAGTAGTCCCTAAAGATTCTGCTACTTTTTTAGCGTAAGAAGCTAATTCAAAAGCAACTTTTTTAAATTTTCCTTCTGCAGATTCTGCATATATTAATATTGACATAATTTTTTGTTTAAAAGTTTAAAGTTTCAGGTTTCAAGTTTGAAAACTGATCACTAAAAAAACTGATTACTGAATACTAGATTACTTTAGCCTCGTTGTGTAATAAATTAACTAACTCATCTAAATTATCAGGAGAAATTAATTTCACTGCTGATTTAGGAGCTGGTTTTTCAAATTTCACTGCTTTTGTATTTACAGGAGCGTCAACTGGTTCAAGGATAGTTAAAGCTTTTGTTCTTGCTGTCATAATTCCTCTCATGTTTGGAATACGCAAATCTTTTTCTTCAACAAGACCTTTTTGTCCACCAATAATTAAAGGTAGAGTAGTACTAACAGTTTCTTTTCCACCATCGATTTCACGAACTGCTTTTACATTGTTTCCATCAACGGTTACGTTTGTACAAGAGTTTAAAAAGTTAGAACCTAAAATTCCTGCAATCATTCCAGGAACCATTCCTCCATTATAATCTAAAGATTCTTTTCCTGCAATTACAAGATCATAACCACCATTCTTAATAACTTCAGCTAGTTGTTTTGCAACAAAAAAACCATCAGTTGGATTAGCGTTTACACGAATCGCTTCGTTTGCACCAATTGCCAATGCTTTACGCAAAGTTGGCTCTGTGTCAGGTCCTCCAACATTAACAACAGTTACAGTTGCTCCTTGTTGCTCCTGGAACCAAATTGCACGTGTTAAACCAAACTCATCATTAGGATTAATTACATATTGTACACCGTTGGTATCAAATTCTGAATCACCATTGGAGAAGTTAATTTTTGAAGTAGTATCAGGCACATGGCTGATGCAAACTAATATTTTCATAAGTATATATTTTGATATTTATAATATGGTTTGACAAATTTAGAAATTAAAATCGGAATAATATACTATGCATGCATAATATTTTTTAAAAACTATTACGTTTTCGAAGATTATGGAATTTGAAAGTGCTTTTGTTAGACTATAAAATTGAAAATTCAGTTATTGGCTCTGATTCTTAGGAATTTTGCAATGCTAATCCGGTAGAGAACTGTTAAATTTGAAGTGCATGTGTACTAATTTTTGATTTGTTCCGTTTGAAGATAGAATTCGCTGAAATCAGAATTAAACAAATAAGGAGGTGTTTGTCTGAAAAATGTTTTTACGGGTGGAATAATCGCAATTATATCGATTTCGTAAATGTCACAATAAAATTTTAAACGTTAAAAGCGAAAGAAGAGGGCGAAGTTCGTGTGATTTTAAGTTCAATTTATGCTTTTAAGTTATTTAAAATATTTATTTTTGCTCTTCAGAAAATTCAACATACAATATAAATATGAGAACAATACAATTTAGAGAGGCCATTTGTGAAGCGATGAGCGAAGAAATGCGTCACGATGAATCCATATATTTAATGGGCGAAGAAGTTGCAGAATATAACGGAGCTTACAAAGCTTCAAAAGGAATGCTTGCTGAGTTTGGTGAAAAAAGAGTTATTGACACTCCAATTGCTGAGCTTGGTTTTACAGGAATTGCAGTAGGATCAGCTATGAACGGTTGTCGTCCTATCGTAGAGTATATGACTTTCAACTTCTGTTTAGTTGGTATTGATCAAATTATAAATAATGCTGCTAAAATGCGTCAAATGACTGGTGGACAATTTAATGTGCCAATCGTTTTTCGTGGGCCAACTGCTTCTGCAGGTCAATTAGGAGCAACTCACTCTCAAGCTTTAGAAAACTGGTTTGCCAATACTCCTGGTCTTAAAGTTGTAGTTCCTTCTACACCTTACGACGCAAAAGGGCTTTTAAAATCTGCAATTCGTGATAATGATCCTGTAATTTTTATGGAATCTGAGCAAATGTATGGTGACAAAGGTGAAGTGCCAGACGGAGAATATACAATTCCATTAGGAGTTGCTGATGTTAAACGTGAAGGAACTGATGTTACTATTGTTTCTTTTGGAAAAATTATCAAAGAAGCTTTTATTGCTGCTGATGAATTAGCTAAAGAAGGAATTTCATGTGAGATTATC
This sequence comes from Flavobacterium sp. KH_001, assembly GCF_057840745.1. Lineage (NCBI taxonomy): Bacteria > Pseudomonadati > Bacteroidota > Flavobacteriia > Flavobacteriales > Flavobacteriaceae > Flavobacterium > Flavobacterium sp. KH_001. The sequence continues at coordinate 1,668,297 of NZ_CM174520.1, forward strand.
GATTTAAGAACAGTTCGTCCAATGGATAACGAAGCGATCTTAAAATCAGTTAAAAAAACAAATCGTTTAGTAATATTAGAAGAGGCATGGCCATTTGCAAGTATTTCTTCTGAAATCACTTATATCGTTCAGGAACAAGCTTTTGATTTTCTTGATGCGCCGATTCAGCGTATTACAACAGCAGATACTCCTGCACCTTACTCTCCTGTTTTACTAAAAGACTGGTTGCCAAATGCAGCTGATGTAGTAAAAGCAGTAAAGAAAGTAATGTACAAATAATCAAACAAACAATACTTATAAAACTTCATCAGTCATATTAATTGATGAAGTTTTTTTTTGCCAGATGATGAAGAAAATAATTTTACTCAGCCTGTTTTTTGTATTTGCGCTTGCGAATATTGCTACTGCACAAACTAAAGTGAGCGGAATTGTTTTGGATAAATTGAATCAGCCTGTTCCGTTTGCTAATATTGTTTTTAAGGGTTCAAATACCGGAATAGTTTCAAATGAAGATGGCCGTTTTTATTTAGAGTCGCCAAAAACGTACACGGCATTGTTAGTTACTTCTGCAGGATTTTCAGATAAAGAAATTCCTTTGGAAAAAGCAGTTAATTATAATTTTAAAATTGTTTTAAGCGAAGCTGAAGCATTAAACGAAGTTGTAATTTTTACAGGAAAAACATCAAAAAAGAATAACCCGGCACTAGATATTTTGAGAAAAATTTGGGAACGAAAACGTAAAAACGGTTTGTACCAATTCAATCAGTATCAAATGCAGAAGTACGAAAAAGTTGAATTTGACATGAACACGATTGACAGTGCTTTCATGAAAAATAAACTCTTCAAAGGTATGGAGTTTGTTTTTAATCATGTGGATACTTCTGATGTTACCGGAAAAACATACCTGCCAATTTTCATCAATGAATCTGTGTATGATGTATACGGTGACAATAAATTAAAGAAAACAAAAGAAAATATTGCCGGAAGTAAAACTTCTGGTTTCAATGGAAATCAACAGATTCTATCTTTTGTAAAAGATCTTTATTCAGATTATAATATTTACGATAATCACCTTACTTTTTTTGATAAAAGTTTTACAAGTCCACTTTCAAAAACAGGAATTGACGTTTACAATTATGTCTTAAAAGACAGTGCTTATATCGATAAAAAATGGTGTTATAATATTGTTTTTTATCCAAGACGAAAAAACGAATTAACATTTAAAGGAGATTTTTGGGTAAACGATACCACTTTTGCTATTAAGAAAATTAATATGGGCGTTACTAAAAGCGCTAATATTAACTGGGTAAAAGATATTTATATAGAACAGGAGTTTGATGTAGAAAATGACTCTGTTTTTCTGTTGACACGCGATTATATGATGTCTGATTTTGCTTTGAATAAAAAGGAAAAATCCAAAGGCGTTTATGGAAAACGAACGACTTTATATCGAAATCATAAATTCAATATTCAAAAACCCGAGAAGTTTTATAAAGAAGAAGTCAATTATATAGACAATGAGGTGTATGATAGACCGGACGAGTTTTGGGAGGAGAACCGCTTTGAGAAATTAAATAAAGACGAGTTGGGTATTTATAAAATGCTCGATACTTTGCAGACTGTCAAACGATTTAAACAAATATACAATCTGGTTTCCATTTTAGGAAGTGGTTATGTCGAGTTTAAAAATTTTGATTTTGGACCTATTTTCTCCACATTTGGCTACAATGAAGTCGAAGGATTAAGGATTCGAGCGGGAGGAAGAACTTATTTTGGACCAAATGACCCTTGGCGTATACAAGCGTACACCGCATATGGTTTTGATGATAATAAATTCAAATATGGTGTTTCAGGAAAATGGATGCTTGATAAGAAAAAACGATTTATTATTTCTGGAGGAAACAGGCGTGACATTGAACAAATTGGTGCGAGCTTAACCACAACAAATGATATTTTAGGACGAAGTTTTGCTTCTTCGGCGTTTTTCACAACAGGAAGTAACGGAAAGCTGACCAACATTAATTTGAGTAACATTTCGGTTGAAATGGAGCCGATGAAGAATTTTGTTGTGCAGGCAGGACTTTCTTATAGAACTTTAGAATCTGCTTCGCCTACTTTTAGTTTAGATTATTATACCACTTTGCCAAGCCCTTCAAATCCTGCAGGAATTGTAGCAAGTGCGGTAACACAATCTGAAGCTAATATTCAATTTGAGTTTATGCCAAACCGAAAAACTATTGGTTTTGGAGTAGAGCGTGATCTTGTCGACAGTCCGTTTAGTCATTTCTTTGTTAACTTTAGTTATGGTTTAAAAGGTGTTTTTAATAGTGATTTTGCTTATGAAAAAATACAGATTTACTATAAGCAACCTATTATAATCGGGCCTTTAGGAAGATCTAATATTATTTTAGAAACAGGTAAGACTTTTGGAACAATTCCGTTAGGATTAATGAGTGTAATTCCGGGTAACCAGACGTATTTCACAATTGAAAATACCTTTAGTAACCTGAATTTCTACGAATTTATAACAGATCAGTATACTACTCTGCAATGGAATCATGATTTTGGAGGAAGGTTATTTGCCAGAATCCCATTTATGAGAAAATTAAACTGGAGAGAATTTGTTGGTGTAAAAGGAGTTTACGGAACCATATCAGCTGCAAACAGAGCTATAAATGCTTCTGATCAGCCTTATAATGCACCGGAAAATGTATATTGGGAATACAATGCTGGAATTGGGAATATCTTTAAGGTTTTTCGAATTGATTTCTCCTGGAGAGGAAGTTACTTAAATGCTCCTGATGCTAATAAATTTGCAGTAAAAGGATCTTTTGGGTTCTATTTCTAAAAATAAAAATTATTGCCACAAAGACGCCAAGTCGCTAAGTTTATTTCTTTGCAACTTGGCGTTTTTCTGTATATAATAGTACTTCACGCAGATTATGTAGATTTAAGCTGATCTGCCAAGATTTTATATTTTCGGTTTAAAGAACTATATCTGCTGAATCTGCGAGCAAAAAAAACTTCGCAACTTTAAAAGATTATTTTTTATTTAATTTTGAAATAGACTAAGAACTAAAGTAATGCAAGAAGCCATCGATTTTCTATCAACCAAAAATCCCATATTTCAGGAAATTATTAAGAAATATGGTTTACCTCCAATTCCGAAACGTCCTCAGGGTTTTGAAACTTTGGTGTTGCTAATACTCGAACAACAAGTTTCTATTGATTCGGCGAAAGCCACATTTTTAAAAATTAAAGCCTATACAACTTGTAATCCTGAAACTATGGCGATTTTGCCAGATGAAGAATTTCGAGCTTTGGGTGTAAGTCGCCAAAAAACAAAATACATTAAAATCCTTGCTGAAGCAGTTTTAAATAAGGAATTAGATATTGAAAGTCTGGCTTCAAAACCGGCAAAACATGTCAGGGAAGAACTTATTAAGTTAAAAGGAATTGGAAATTGGACTATCGATATTTACTTAATGTTCTGTCTTCAGGAACCAGATTTGATTCCGCTTGGTGATATTGCAGTGGTAAATACAATCAAAGAATTATTGGATATTCATGACAAAAACGAAATGGAAATCCATGCTGAACAATGGAGTCCATATCGTTCTTATGCAACCTATTTGCTTTGGCACTATTATTTAAATAAACGAAACAGAAAAATTACATATTAACTGTTTGTTATTTAACAGAAAAGTATGTAGATTAATGCAGTTTTTTATTGTAAAAAAGGATTCTTTAGTTACTTTTGCAATCGAATTTATAGAAATAATAAAAAACGAAAATGACCGCAGACAAACTAACGACTTTCGATGTATTAATCGAAATACCAAGAGGAAGCAGAAATAAATACGAGTACGATTTTGAAATCAAAAGAATGCGTTTTGACAGAATGTTGTTCTCTTCAATGATGTACCCGGCTGATTACGGATTTATTCCGGAAACTTTAGCTCTTGACGGTGATCCTCTTGATGTATTGGTTTTGATAAATGAACCTACTTTCCCTGGATGTGTTATAGAAGTAAAGCCAATTGGTGTTTTCCACATGGCAGATGATAAAGGACCAGATGAAAAAATTATTTGCGTACCAGTTTCAGATCCAATCTGGAATTCATTAAATGATTTATCTGATATTAACGGACACTTATTGAAAGAAATCGAGCATTTCTTCCAGGTATATAAAGATCTTGAAAATAAACAAGTAGATGTTGAAGGTTGGGGAGACGTAAACGAAGCATTTGCAATTATTGCTGAGTGTACTAAGCGTTTTGATGATATCGAAAACAAACCAGAGGGATTATTTAGTATTAAATAATTTTTACCTTATTCTATTATAAAAAAAGCAATACTCCGTTAGGAGTATTGCTTTTTTGTTTAAATTCGTTTTAGTTAGTTTATTGACTATTAACCAAAACCATTACTATATTATGAATGCATTTATGATTTACTTGCCAATTGTTATGGCAATTTTAGGATTACTTTTCATGGGAATAAAAAGGACTTGGGTTTTAAAACAAGATGCGGGAGACGGTAAAATGAAAGAAATTTCAGATCACATTTATGAAGGAGCCCTCGCATTTTTAAAAGCTGAATATCGATTGTTAACTTTTTTTGTAATTGGTGCCAGTTTAGTATTAGCCGGAATTTCTTTCATCGTTCCTACCACACATATATTAATAGTAGTTGCTTTTATTTTTGGTGCATTTTTCTCTGCTTTGGCTGGAAATATGGGAATGAAAATAGCAACAAAAACGAATGTTAGAACAACGCAGGCTGCGCGTACAAGTTTGCCTCAGGCTTTGAAAGTTTCTTTTGGAGGCGGAACCGTAATGGGGTTAGGAGTTGCTGGTCTTGCTGTTTTAGGATTGACAGGTTTCTTTATTGTTTTCTTTCAGATATTCATGAATGGAGCCTGGACATCATCTGAGGATATGACTAAGGTTTTAGAGACTTTGGCAGGATTTTCACTTGGTGCAGAATCAATAGCTTTGTTTGCCAGAGTTGGAGGTGGAATTTATACGAAAGCTGCCGACGTTGGTGCTGATTTAGTAGGTAAGGTAGAAGCCGGAATTCCAGAAGATGATCCTCGTAATCCTGCTACAATCGCAGATAACGTAGGAGATAATGTGGGTGACGTTGCCGGAATGGGAGCCGATTTGTTTGGTTCGTATGTGGCGACAGTTTTGGCTGCAATGGTTTTAGGGAATTATGTTATCAAAGATATGGGCGGTTCTATTCAGGATGCTTTTGGAGGAATTGGTCCAATCTTACTTCCAATGGCAATTGCCGGTTTTGGAATTTTATTTTCGATTATCGGAACTATGTTAGTGAAAATCTCTGATGATAATGCCAAAGAAGCACAAGTACAAAAAGCATTAAATATAGGAAATTGGGTTTCAATTGCTTTAACTGCAATTGCCTGTTTCTTCTTAGTACAACATATGTTACCGGAGACAATGCAAATGAGCTTCTTTGGAGAAGGTTCTAAAGATATTTCATCAATGCGTGTTTTTTATGCCACTTTGGTTGGATTAGTAGTTGGTGGAGCCATTTCATCAGTAACAGAATATTATACGGGATTAGGGACAAAACCAGTAATGGCAATTGTACAAAAATCATCTACAGGAGCAGGAACAAATGTAATTGCCGGTTTGGCGACAGGTATGGTTTCTACTTTTCCAACCGTTTTATTATTTGCAGCGGCAATCTGGATTTCTTATGCTTTGGCAGGATTTTATGGAGTTGCATTAGCAGCTTCGGCAATGATGGCGACTACAGCAATGCAGTTAGCAATTGATGCTTTCGGACCAATCTCAGATAATGCTGGAGGAATTGCAGAAATGAGTGAATTACCAAAAGAAGTACGTACAAGAACAGATATTTTAGATTCAGTAGGAAACACTACAGCAGCAACAGGAAAAGGTTTTGCAATTGCATCTGCAGCATTAACTTCATTAGCTTTGTTTGCCGCTTATGTAACATTTACAGGAATTGATGGAATCAATATTTTTAAAGCACCAGTTTTAGCCATGTTATTTGTCGGAGGAATGATTCCGGTAGTATTCTCAGCTTTGGCAATGAATTCTGTTGGAAAAGCTGCAATGGATATGGTGTATGAAGTACGTCGCCAGTTTAAGGAAATTCCTGGAATTATGGAAGGAACCGGAAAACCTGAATACGGAAAATGTGTTGAAATTTCTACTAAAGCTGCTTTACGCGAAATGATGTTACCAGGAATTTTGACAATTGGTTTCCCTATCGCAATTGTATTATTAGGTAAATTAGTTTATGCAGATAACAATCAGTTAATTGCTGAAATGTTAGGAGGATACATGGCTGGAGTTACGGTTTCTGGTGTACTTTGGGCAGTTTTTCAAAACAATGCCGGAGGTGCCTGGGATAATGCTAAAAAATCTTTTGAAGCCGGAGTTATGATTAATGGTGAAATGACATACAAAGGTTCTGATGCACACAAAGCAGCAGTAACCGGAGATACAGTTGGAGATCCATTCAAAGATACTTCTGGACCGTCAATGAACATTTTGATTAAATTGACTTGTTTAATTGGATTAGTTATTGCTCCAATTTTAGGAGAAGGACATTCGTCTTCAACTATGGCTGAAAAAGGATCTTGCTGTAAAATGGAAATGTCTGCAAGTAGTGTTTCTAAATGCGGAGATTTATCAGGAATGACAAAAGAGGAGTGTATTAAAATGTGCAAAGAAAAAGGCTGTACAGCTGAAGAAACTGCAAAATGTTTAGCACATTATGATGCAAATGGAAAATATGCTAATCAAAGAACAGATTGTTTCGATACAACAAAATACAGCAAAAATAGAGTTGAGGTTAATTTGTCTACCACAAACGGTGTTACCGTTGGAACCGTAACAAAAACGGAAAACGGAAAAACAACAACCGAAGTTTACGAAGGAACTGAAGCAGAAGTAAAAGCAAAAATTGAAGCTGCGAAATAATATAGACTGATGACCTTTGTCAAAGGTTTAAACTTTGACAAAGGTTTTGAAAATAAAAATGCCTCTAAAAATTTTTAGAGGCATTTTTATTTAGTGTAAATCTGTGGAATTTGTGTTTCTAAAATAATCCGTTTAATTCAGCATCAATACGGTTTATGATGTTTCCTAAATCTTCTGGATTATCTACAAAATTGATATTGTCAACATCTATAATAAGTAATTTTCCTTTAGTATAAGTCTGAACCCAGGCTTCATATCTTTCATTCAATCGGCTTAAATAATCAATAGAAATTGAGTTTTCATATTCGCGTCCGCGTTTGTGAATTTGCCCCACTAAATTTGGAATAGAGCTTCTTAGGTAAATTAATAAATCGGGAGCTTTTACTAACGATTCCATTAATTCAAATAAGGAAGTATAATTTTCGAAATCACGACTTGTCATTAATCCCATCGAATATAAGTTGGGAGCAAAAATATAAGCATCCTCATAAATCGTTCTGTCCTGAATGATTTTTTTTCCGCTTTCACGAATTTGCTGCACCTGACGAAATCTGCTGTTTAAGAAATAAATCTGCAAATTAAATGACCAACGCTCCATTTGGTGGTAAAAATCATCTAAATACGGATTATCAACAACATCTTCATAATGGGGCTCCCATTTAAAATGTTTAGCCAATAATTTAGTCAAAGTTGTTTTTCCAGCGCCTATGTTTCCTGCTATTGCTATGTGCATTACGGTGTTACGATTTTATAATTGGTGATTTCTTTAGTTGTAAAAATAGATAAAATTTGGTCTTTGTAGCAGAATTTATCAAAGCTTTTTTGTAAAATTTCAATTTCAGAAATACTGTTTGAATTTACGCTGCTAATGTCTTTAAAATACAACAAATTAGCTTTGCTAAATATATATTGATGATCGTTTAAAATTTCAATTTTATCAAAGTCTGCAACTTTTCCTAAAGCGGTTGTTTTTCCGAAAATATCACAAGAAAACAAATTGTTTTTTTTATCAATCCAATAAAAGGTATTAAAATCAGTCTGATAATACTTTATACCATCTGTTAAAGGGGTGGAAACTGTTTTGTATTCATTTTTTAAATAATCAAAAAGGCCAATTTGCTGATTTAAGGTATTGAAAATCCATAGCTGATTTTGAGTTGACATACCAATCGCCGGTACAACAATAGGTGTGCTGTTTTGAGAAAAATTGATTTCCGTCATTTTATTTAATTGATTATCCAGTAAAACAACGGTATTAAAATCTTCATAGAATAACACTATTTTAAGAGGATTAAGAATGTCGACTTTGGTAATATTTCCCAATGAAACATTTTTGTATTCAAAGATCTCATTCCCTTTAAATTTTTTAAAGATATTATTTTTAATGTGGTAAGAAAAACCAAAGGAATCATAACCTAGAAAGTCATCAATATCAGCTGTAAAGCTGGAAATTAAAGAAGCCTTTATTTTTTGATTTTGCGCAGAAACAGTAGAAAATGAACAAGCGATAAAAAGTAGTATTAAAATTTTGCGCACAGTCTTGTTCATAAGAAATGGGTTTCAAAGAAGCCAAATTACAAAAAAGTATAGTATGAAATAGAGTAAATAGCATTTTTAGTTTGATTTAGTCTTTAAACCTTTCATAATTACAACAATCTAATTAACAGCTGATTTCGTCGATAGGTTATACGTATTGATATATTTAATTTTTAGTATTTTAAAATTAGTAATACATTTGAAAGTAAGTTCTTATAATGAACTCAATTTAAAAGAATAATGAAATGAAAAAAATATTTATATATATGTCTTTAATGCTCGTATTTACTCAAATGCGTGCGCAAAAGGACTTTCAGGGAATGGCTGTTTACGAGTCAAAAACGCAGGCTCCTAAAATGGACGGAATGCGTGCTAATAGGGATATTACTCCTGAAATGCAGAAAAACATGGAGGAGCGCATGAAAAAAATGCTGGAGAAAACCTTTATTTTAAATTTCGATAAATCGGCCTCCATTTACAAAGAAGAAGAAAAGTTAGAAACTCCGGGGCAACAAGGTGGAGGAATGCGTATTATGATGAACTCTTTTATGGGTGGTGGAGGCACTTTTTATAAAGATGTGAAGAGCAAATCATATACGGTTGATAAAGAATTTATGGGAAAAGAGTTTCTGGTTATAGATTCTCTTCCAAAATTAAATTGGAAAATGGAATCGGAGACCAAACAAATTGGTGGTTACACTTGTTATAAAGCAACAGCTGTAAAAGAAGCAAGTAAAACCGATTTTAGAAATTTCAGACCTAAAAATGATAACGAAAAAAAGGCTGAAGATAAAAAAGAGGATACCAAGAAAACTTCAGGAGAAACAAAAACTAATTTTGCAGACAATTTTGAAATTCCAAAAGAGATTATTATAACGGCGTGGTATTCTCCGGAAATTCCGGTGAATCAAGGTCCTGAAAGCTATTGGGGTTTACCGGGTTTGATTTTAGAGGTGAACGATGGAAGAACTACCATTTTATGTTCGAAGATTGTTTTAAATGCTAAAGACAAAGTCGAAATAAAAGCACCTACAAAAGGTAAAGTGATTTCTCAGAAAGATTACGATGAAACTGTAATTAAAAAAATGGAAGAATTTAGAGAAATGAACCGTGGTCGCGAAGGTGGTCCTGGTGCTGGTCCAACAATGATCAGACGATAATTAAGCAAATCATCTTTAGATTTTCCTTATGAAAAATATACTTCTCTCCGTTATTTTATTAATGACGTCTATATCCTTTGCTCAAACGGTACGTTTTGATGGTTTTATTCAGGACGAACAGAAAAACCCTTTGGAAATGGCCAATATTATGGCGGTTAACAATGGAACAAAAGCAATGGACTCCTACGGAATTACCAACGATAAAGGAAAATTTCAGCTTACTTTAAAACCAAATACTGTTTACACGGTTAAAGTAAGTTATCTTGGAATGAAATCTAAAGAAATTTCAATCTCAACCAACACTGAAAATATAGTCCAGAATATTGTCATGGATGGCTCTGGAATTGAACTTGAAGGTGTTGAAATTGTTCGCGAAATGCCCGTTTCAATAAAAGGAGATACGATTGTGTATAATGCAGATTCTTTTAAATCAGGAACAGAAAAAAAGCTGGAAGATGTATTGAAAAAATTACCCGGAGTTGAGGTAAATGCCGATGGAGAAATTGAAGTTGAAGGAAAAAAAGTCAGTAAATTAATGGTTGAAGGAAAAGATTTCTTTGATGGTGATACTAAACTGGGTGTTAAAAATATTCCTGCCGATGCTATCGATAAAATTCAGGTTTTGAGAAATTACAATGAAGTTGGTGCTTTAAAAGGTCTAGAAAATGATCAGGATAATGTGGCCATGAATATTAAACTGAAAGAAGGTAAAAAGAACTTTTGGTTTGGTGATGCAACGGCAGGAATTGGGGTTGCAGAACTAGATAGCCGTTATATTATCAATCCGAAATTGTTTTATTACAGTCCAAAATACTCCATTAATTTAATTACCAATTTTAATAATATTGGCGAATTGCCCCTGACCGCTCAGGATTATTTTAAGTTCACAGGCGGATTTAAAAATATGATGAAAAAGGGTGGAAGCAATTTTAATGTTTCATCAAATGATTTAGGAATTTCTATTTTAAGAAACAATCGGGCTAAGGAAATAGAAACGAAGTTTGGCGCAACCAATTTTGCTTATTCCGTTACAAAAGCTTGGAATATTAGTGGTTTCGGAATACTTTCCGAATCAAAAACAGATTTAGAAACCAAATCTCAGACTACGATTTTAGACTCCGGAGATCAGCAAAAAAGAGATGAATTAACGCATCAAAAGAATAATTTGGGTCTTTTTAAATTGAGTTCAACTTATAAGCCCAATGACAAGTTTCAGTTTGATTATGATATCTTAACGAAATTATCAAAACAAGATGAAGATACAGATTTGTTGCGTGAATCAGTGGTAAATGATATTTCTTCTGTTGAAACCATTTTGACAAATAAAAAGCAAAATCCAACATCGATAAATCAGAATTTGAGTTTGTATTATACACAAAGCGATAAAAATATTTTTGCTTTTGAAATGCAGCATTTATATCAGGACGAAAACCCGTTTTATAATGCCAATTTACGTTCACAGCCTTTTGATTTGTCTGGATATATTACAGGTCAGCAACGAAATGATTTGAATCAGGATCGTTTTGTGAAAACAAACAAGCTTGATGCTAAGCTGGATTACTATTATATGGTGACGCCAAAAAGTAACATCAATATTACTTTAGGAAATACCTATTCGTATCAGGATTTCAACTCTCATATTTTTCAGATGCTGGATAATGGTGATCGAAATGATTTAAATGATTCTCAAAATAATAATCAGGTAAAGTATAATTTTAATGATACTTTTTTAGGTTTTCACTATAAGATCTTGTCAGGGAAATTTACATTGACGCCGGGAGTTAGTTTACATTCCTATTCCATGACCAACACACAATTGGGAACAGATTATTCTCAAAACTTTATAAAAGTATTGCCTGATTTTTTTGCCTTATATCAAATCAAAAAATCAGAAACGCTGACTTATAATTTCTCTTTGTCAAATGATTTTACAGATATTAATCAGTTGGCAGCAGGGTATGTTTTATCCGATTACAGCAGTTTGTTTAGAGGAAATCGATTTTTAGAAAATGCTACTTCACAAGTGCATTCGTTGCGCTACTTTAAATATAATATGTTCAATTTTGAAAATATTTTTGCCAATGCAACCTACACCAAAAAAGTAGACGCTATTAAAACCAAAGCTGATTTTGATGGAATTAATCAATCTTCAATGCCATATAATTCCAATTTGGCCGATGAAACCTTTTCAGGAATGGGAAGTTATGGACGCTCTTTTTTAAAAAATTACAAAGTATCAGCAGTTGCAAGTTTCAACTGGTCGAAATTCAATAATATTCAGAATAATATATTGGCTACTACAGAAAGTTTTACTCAAAGTTATACCGTTAGAGCTTCGACAAACTATAAAAACTTTCCGAATTTAGAAGTCGGTTACAATGCATTAATCAACCAATATAGTGGGTCAACTTATTATACTGATAAGCCTTTTGCACGATTGGATTATTATTTCTGGAATAGCTTCTCGTTTGTTTCGGAGTATGAGTTTTACCATTATTATAATTCGGATAAAACGGTTGATAACGAATATGATTTTTTAAGTGCTAGTTTGATTTATCAGAAAAAAGACAGTAAATGGGAGTATAAAGTTTCGGCGACCAACTTATTAAATACTAAATATCTGAACGATGACAGCTTCTCACAGTTCTCCACACGTGTTTCGCAATATACAGTACAACCCCGTTATATCATCTTTTCAATGAAATATAATTTATAGTATTTTAAGTACAAATACTGCTTTTTTGTGATTTGTTTAATCAGAAATGCAATATCTTTACGCATGATATTAACAGCCAAAAATTTTAAATATGCGTAGTTTTAAATGGAGTTTCTTTTTGCTTTTTTGTGTGACATTTTTTTCTTTTTCTCAAACAAAAGGCATTCAGAAAGGAACTTATCTTTCTGCAAATAAAGGAGAAAAAATTAAATTAAATTTATTAGAAGATAATAAATACGAACTGGTTTTTTATTCCGGAGAGTATGAAATCAAAGGCGATTCACTTTTATTTACACAGAAGTTAAAGTCGGAAAATACTTTTGATGTTGCTTTTGCAACTGATAAAAAAGCGCAAAAAATTAAAATTAAGTTTTTAGAACCTTCCTATTATTCGTTCTACATCGGAACACAAAATTCAAATGGTCCCGTTCAGTATCAAAAAATAACGGATATCAGAACTAAAGTTGATCCGGAATGGATCCAGGCCAATCTAGAGTTTGAAATAGATAAAGCAGATTATTTGTATTTGGTTTATGAAGACTACAATGGTGAAAGTAAATTGTCAAAATTTGGCTTACCAAAAGATGTTTCTGAAGTGACTATTAATTATCAATTGGCCGCTGTAAACGATTTAAATATTTCCGGTTTTTTTGATCAAAAAACAAATGAGTTGAGAATTTCTGAGCAAAAAGGAAAGAATCCATTAGTTTTCATAAATGAAAAAGAGCTACCACAAGCTGCAGTTTCAAAAGTTATTCCCGTGGAAAGCCAGACTATTTCAAACTGGACTTATCCGGGAAAAGAACCATTGATAAGTGATGATTTTGGGACAGAAAATGTTGCAGTTGATAGTAACGCGGTTGCTGTGGAGTCCTATGCTTCAACTAAATTTGATTTTAAGTTTAAGATAGAGAGTAGTTTAAAAAACGCTATCTCATCAACAAAAAATAAACTTTTGGTTGTGTATGTTGATAGTAAAAATCCGGCGGCGAAAGCTGATTTTGATACTTTCATAAAAGATCAGGAAGCGCAGCTTGGATATACTATGTATGATGGATATAATGCTGAATATGATCTTTTTAATTATTATTTGGCTTCCGCCGAAGATAAAAAATGGTTGAAAACCAATAAAATAACAGATAATCCAAACATAATTGTATTAAATGAAAACGGAGATATTTTAGCAACTTCAAAATCGAAGTTGACTGAAAAACAAGCTCAATTTAATTATTATGACGGATTTTATAAAAAAGCGCAGCGAGTAAATGTTTTACTTTCTTTTGATAAAGTAATTAAAAATAAAAAAGCTACGGATGCTGACTTGATTAAAGCTTTTAATAAAGCTGCTGTTCTTGAAATGCCTTACGATTATGATTATGCTGAAACAAGTACGGAGAATCCTGAAGATTTTAAGCTTGTAAAAGTGGCACTGGATAAAAAAACAGTTTCTCAGAACTGGAAAAAAGTAATTGAAGCGCATCAAAAAGATGCAAAACCAAATATGTATCTGGTAGAAACAATTCTGAAAGAAATTAAAAATCAAGGGTTTTACAAGCAATTTTTCAATGAAGATAAAGTATTGAATGATACTGATTTTCTATCCATTGATTATTTGATAAAACATGCTGATGCTATAGAAACTGAAAGAGTAGTTTTTAATGAAAAAGAAGGAGAAAAGCATTTAGTAGGTAATGTGATTGCTGAGATTACTTCGGCATTACAGCAAAATACCTATATGGAAGCTGATGGAGTGTCTGGAGAAGCAAATAAAGACAAAACAATTTCAGTTTATAAAAAACTAATTGCTGCCGGAAAAGGAAATTTTGAATGTTATCGAAACTATTTTGCTTATTTAGGTGAAGTAGAAGATAAGGACGGCTCCAATACAAGTTATTTAAAAGAGTTTAGCAGTTATTACAATGCCAATTTAGCAACTGATAAAGGAAGTGCGATTGAACGATTAGATGAAATGTATGCGACTTTAGACCCAATTTCTGATTACTCTTATAATGGATGGAATGCTTTTAAGGAATATCATTCCAACTTATGTAATGAAGCTGCATGGACAGTAGTTTTAAAACCTGGTAATGCTAATTTTTTAAAATCTGCAATCAGTTGGTCTGAATATAGTTTGGCGGTAACTAAGAACAATCCTTATTATTTGGATACGTTAGCGCAATTGTATTATAAAGACGGACAAAAACAAAAAGCAGTCGAAACTCAAACATTAGCTGTGAAATATTTAAGTGCTGAGGTAGAAGTGGAAACAGCAGATGAAATACGTGTGACGTTAGCAAAGATGCAAGACGGAACATATTAATAAAGTATTCTGAATCAAAAAAAAGAGGCTGTCTAAATAAATAGACAGCCTCTTTTTGTATGTAAAGTTTCAGATTAATTACAATCCAAAAGCAGATTTTACTTTGTCAACAAAATCAAGTTTTTCCCAGGTAAATAATTCAACAGTAACTGTTTTCGAATGTCCTCCCGGAGCAGAAAAAGTTTTAGTTACTACTTCTGGTTTACGTCCCATGTGTCCGTAAGCAGCAGTTTCGCTATAGATAGGATTTCTTAATTTCAAACGTTGCTCGATAAAGTAAGGACGCATATCAAAGATAGCTTCTACTTTTTTAGCGATTTCACCGTTTGTTAAGTTTACTTTTGAAGTTCCGTAAGTATCAATAAAAATACCCATTGGCTCAGCAACTCCAATTGCATAAGAAACCTGAACTAAGATTTCGTCAGCAACACCTGCAGCAACTAAGTTTTTAGCGATATGACGTGTAGCATAAGCAGCACTTCTATCTACTTTACTTGGATCTTTTCCAGAGAAAGCACCACCACCGTGAGCTCCTTTTCCACCGTAAGTATCAACAATAATTTTTCTTCCTGTTAAACCAGTATCTCCATGAGGTCCTCCAATAACGAATTTTCCTGTTGGGTTAATATGATAGTTGATTTTATCATTAAATAAATGAGCGTGAGCTGGATTTTTAGCGATAATTCTTGGAATCAAAATTTCGATAATATCATTTTTGATTTTAGCCAACATTGTAGCTTCTTCATCAAAATCATCGTGTTGAGTAGAGATTACAATCGCATCAATACGAGTTGGTTTGTTATCGTCGCTATATTCTAAAGTTACCTGAGATTTAGCATCCGGACGTAAATAAGTGATTTCTTTATTTTCACGTCTTAATATAGCTAACTCCTGTAATAATTTATGAGATAAATCAAGTGCCAATGGCATGAAGTTTTCAGTCTCGTTAGTTGCGTAACCAAACATCATTCCCTGGTCACCCGCACCTTGTTCTTCTGGCTTAGCTCTGTCTACACCTTGATTGATATCAGCAGATTGTTCGTGAATTGCTGATAAAATTCCACAAGAATTTGCTTCAAACATGTATTCGCTTTTTGTATATCCAATTTTACGGATTACTTCACGAGCAATTTGTTGCACATCAAGATAAGTATTCGATTTTACTTCACCAGCCAAAATTACCTGACCAGTTGTAACTAAAGTTTCACATGCTACTTTTGAGTCAGCATCGAATGCCAAGAAGTTATCAATTAATGCATCCGAAATTTGATCTGCAACTTTGTCTGGATGCCCTTCACTAACAGATTCTGACGTAAATAAATAAGCCATAATAATTTATTAAATTAAAATTAAGTGAGGAAAAAAATTGCTTAAAAAGGGCTAAAGGAGAAAGTCTGCTTTAGCATTTTTTACTGCCGAAATTTATCTTTCAGCATTCATAACGAACCGTTTCATTATGAAGAGGTTGCAATCAGTTCAAATTTTTCCTCTGTATTCGGGTGCAAAAGTACAAAACCATTTTGATTTGCAAATTAAAGTTCAACTTTTTTTATTTTTATAAGCAGAAATTTAACATAAGCATACTATATTGATAGGGTAATAGAAATTAATTTGGTTTTTGTTTGGCAGATTAAAAAATAGTTCAGACATTTGCCGGATCAAAATAAAAGAAAAAATGAAATTAACAGTTTGCAATATGTCTTGTATGATGCCGGAACCTTCCGCAGAGACACTATTGTAGTATATTTTCAAACCTATATATAGAACCTCTGCGTAACTGCAGAGGTTTTTTTTGTTTAAAGGTGGAGCAAAGTCAAAATTTAATTACGTCTAATAGATTGATATTATGGGGAATGATAAAATTTTAATGTTAAATATGAAAATTTAGTTTTGTGATTCGAAAAATACTTATTACATTTACCCTATCGAATTAGTCGAGTTTAAAAAAAAGAATTAATTTTAAATAAAATAAAATGAAAACAATAGCAAGAGGCAATATGATGTGTTGTAGTATGATGCAAATGTGCATCCAACCTTGCTGTTGCCAAAAGTAAAAGATACAATCTTTGTTATAGTTAAACTATAAGCCCTTTTGGTCGCCATCCGGAAGGGCTTTTTTCATTTCAACATTTTAAATTTTAAATCATGAACACATTAGATATAAATACAATCGCATTTCATTACTTATTGAGAACAGAATCTCAAAAAAATAATAATAAATCTGAAGAACCAACAAGTGAAGCTGTAAAGTATGATCCAGAACAATATATAAAAGGTCAAAAGTCTTTATTATTTCATATGTATAATCTTGAAGAAGAAGATCTCTTTGTTTAGAGAATATCAAATTTCAATTTCAACGAAACAATTTCAATAACAATATATAATAGTACTAACAATACCTAAAATTAAAAAATCATGAGCACACAAAAATTTGCAACAAACGCACTACACGCAGGACACGACGTAACAAAAAACGGAAGCACGAGAGCAGTACCAATTTATCAAACATCATCGTATGTTTTTAATAATGCAGACCATGCAGCCAATTTATTTGGTCTTGCTGAAGCTGGATTTATCTACACCAGATTAAACAACCCAACAAATGATGTTCTAGAACAACGGCTTGCAGCGCTTGAAGGTGGAATTGCAGCAGTTGTGACAGCTTCAGGAGCATCGGCAATTGCTACAACCTTTTTGACCTTGCTAAAAGCCGGAGATCATATTGTAGCATCAAATAGTTTATATGGAGGAACTTATAATTTATTGAAAGTGACGCTGCCAAGATTAGGAATTACAACAACCTTTGTAGATCCCTCAAAACCAGAAAACTTTACTAAAGCAGCAAAGGAAAATACGAGAGCTTTCTTCGTAGAATCTTTAGGGAATCCAAAATTAGACGTATTGGATTTGAAAGCGATTTCGGCGGAAGCCAAAAACTTCAAAGTACCTTTTATTGTAGATAATACGGTTGCGACTTCTTATCTGCTAAAACCAATTGAGCACGGAGCCAATATCGTCATTCACTCCTTAACTAAATATATTGCCGGAAACGGAACTTCATTAGGAGGTGCCATTATCGATGCCGGAACTTTTGACTGGTCTAACGGGAAATTTCCTGAATTTACAGAGCCTTCTGCAGGTTATCATGGTTTAGTATACCACGAAGCTTTAGGAAATGCAGCTTTTATTGCAAAAGCAAGAATTGAAGGATTACGTGATTTTGGTTCGGCCTTGAGCCCGTTTAATGCTTTCCAGATCATTCAGGGATTAGAAACATTGCCAATCCGAATTAGAAAACACAGTGAAAATGCTTTGGCTCTGGCGGAATGGTTAGAGAAACAAGATGAGGTTGTTTGGGTAAATTATCCAGGTTTGAAATCGAATAAATATTACGATCTGGCGCAACAATATTTACCTGAAGGTCAAAGCGGAATTATTACGTTTGGGTTAAAAGGTGGTTTTGATGCGGCTAAAAAAGTAGTTGATGAAACTAAATTATTCTCGTTGCTTGCTAATATTGGCGATACAAAATCATTAATTATTCATCCGGCAAGTACAACGCATCAGCAATTGTCTGATGACGAACAATTAGAAACAGGAGTTTCAAAAGATTTGGTCCGACTTTCTGTGGGAATTGAAGATATCGAAGATTTGATTTCAGATTTGCAAACTGTTTTCGCCAGCGTGACACAGTCGCAATACAGTATTAATAAAAATTAGAATTAGGTTTTTTTGTTTTTTGTTTGAAAAATTGCCTTTAGCAATGTGGTGTTGCTAGAGGTGATTTTTTATGAAAAGAAATTCAGCATAAAAGTTTTCACCATATAAGTCATGTAGTAGAGACGCGCTTTAGCGCGTCTAAATACTTATGTAGTTCAAATTAACCCCAATAAATAAAGTTATGTCAAAGCTTAAAATAAATATTATCCTTTTTGGAATTGGGAATATCGGAAGTACTTTGATCAATCAGATTATAGAAAGCCAGGAATTTTTTCTCCAGAGTAAAAATATTGACTTTCATTTTCCGATTATCACCAATTCTACTGTTGCTTTTTTCGAGAAAGAAGGTGTTGGATATGCCTGGGAAACCAATTTTAGAGAATTGGCTGTTCCTTTTAAAGTAAAAGATATCGTTGAGTTTGCAAAAGAAAATGAATTCGAAAATCTGATTGCGGTTGATGCAACGGCCAGCGACGAATTGATTGGTCATTATAATACGTTGATTGAAAACGGATTTAATATTGTAGCGGTAAATAAAAAGGCCAATACATTACCAATTGACCTTTATAAAGAGATCCGTGAAAATCTTAAAAAGTATGATAAAGAGTTTTTATATGAAACTTCAGTCGATACTGGTTTTCCGGTTTTGCAGACTTTGCGAGATTTGTATTATTCAGGAGAAAAAATAACAAAGATTCGTGGTGTTTTTTCTGATAATCTGAGCTATGTTTTTAATCGGTTTTCTGCAGAAGAAGCTTCTTTCTCCTCTATATTGAAAGATGCCAGTTTGTTAGGATTAATGCGTTCTACTTTTAAGGAAGATTTGTCAGGAAATGATACTGCCAGAAAATTGCTGATTTTGACAAGAGAAATAGGAAAAGATTTTGAGTTATCAGATATAAAAATTAATTCTATTATTAGGGAAGAACATTTAGAGGAAAACGGAATCCTTAATAAAGAAGCAATTGACAGATCCTTTAAAATTGCAAAAATCACTCAGGCAGACAATCATGTATTAAGATATGTGGGCGAATTTGATGTGGAGCGAAATTTATTAGAAGTTAAATTAGTTTCGGAACCTGTTTCATCTGCCATTGGTCAATTAAAAGGTTCAGATTCAATTTTTGAAATTTATACACAATCTTATGCTAAAGTTCCAATTGTAATTCAGAGCGCCTCTCCGTGTAAACAGGCAATTTCAAGAGGAATTATTACGGATATATTAAAAGTTTCAGAGAAAATTAAAAATAAAGAAGCAGTCTGGCTTTAAGAACTGGACACCTGAATAGTTTTTTAAAGTTCTTTGATAAACTGATTTGTGGAGATATTAAAAGCAAAAGTGTATTTTTGTAGGTTTTTACTTTGATTTTATGAAACAAAACTTTTGTAAGATGTTTTATATCGCTAAAATGCGTTTTTTTGTCGATTATTTGTCATAATTTCCTTAAAATAATTTGTGTAATTAAAATAATATTTGCATATTTGTTAAACCCAAAAGCTACTGAGTCAATGAACTTAAATGTCTATAAAATGTTTTGCGCCATTTCGGTTAATACCGTTGGGAAGTCTTTTGCTTAAATTGTAAGAAAACAACAATATTATATGCAAAGCCTCCCGATAATTTTAGGAGGCTTTTTAATTTTATATGAAAATGCAAGAATTTAAAATAACAAATAAATCACAGATGAATAAATCCCTACAGATGAACAAGATGTTCACTGTCGCATTTATTTGCGTATGCGTCTGTTGATTCCAAAAGAATATATGAGTTTGAAAAACTTAAACCCTTTTGGTACACTAATCCAAAAGGGTTTTTTTATTTCATCCGGCTGGTTAACACAATAGTAAACGAATAATAAAGATAATAATACACAAACTAAACTAAACTTAAATATCATGAGCACATTAAACTACTTATCAAAGACATTTTCAACATTGAAAAACAGAAGTAAAAGGAACAATCCTCCGCCAAAAAATGAATTAATCGATCCAAGATTCGGAATAACCGAGACCGATAAAAAAACAGATAAAAAAGAACCGAACTCTTTATTGTTTTTGATGTATTCAAAAGAAAATGAAACGCTTTTTATCTAAATCGAAAAGTATCATAAAATAGGGGAATACCTGCTTAATTTTACTGGGCTTTTAGTTCGGTAAATTTTTGCGTATACTAGTTTTAGTTTGAATTATATTTATGAAATTGAGGAATCAGTTTCGATAAAATTTGTTTGTTTAAGAAAATAGTAGTTAATTTGCACCTTTAAGTTCAAAAACGTATTGAAATGTTATAAAGAAAGGACGAGGGATTAGACCCGATGAATCCTTAGCAACCCTTCGGTAAAGCGAAGAAGGTGCTGCATTCTACCACGCCCAAACGTGGAAAGATAACAACAAGAATTTTTCTAGTTACACTCTAGACTTTTCTTTCTAATATTTCCAGATACAAATCAATAATACAACAGATTTGAAATTGGAAAATATACCAAACCCCATTAGCATACAAAATTTCACCACCGAAAGTGGTGCACTATATCGTTCGTTACCTTTAAGTTTTACCCTTTTCGGTTTGCCATTACATAGCGCGCCTATTGTTTTGGTCAATCATGCTTTGACAGGAAATGCTCAGGTTACCGGCGAAAATGGCTGGTGGAATGACTTAATTGGAGAAGGAAAAACAATTGATACCAGCAGATATACCGTATTGGCATTTAATGTTCCGGGTAACGGAACGGATTCTTTTATAATTGAAAAGTACCAGGATTTTACTACCAGAGATATTGCCAGAATTTTTATTAAAGGACTTGAAACCTTAGCTATAGATCAGGTTCATACGATTATTGGCGGTTCTGTTGGAGGAGGAGTTGCCTGGGAAATGCTGGCTTTAGAACCTAACATCACTCAAAATTTGATACCAATTGCAACCGACTGGAAATCGACAGACTGGATGATTGCTAACTGTTTTTTACAGGAGCAAATCCTGAACAATTCGTCAAAACCAATTGAAGATGCCAGGATTCATGCTATGTTGTGTTACAGATCTCCCGAATCATTCAAAGAAAAATTTCAACGGTCGGTCAACGAAAATCTTTCCATTTTTAATATAGAAAGTTGGTTGGCACATCACGGAGATAAACTGCAAAAGAGATATCAATTAGCATCTTATAAATTGATGAATCAATTGCTTAAAACCATAGATATTACAAGAAATAGTGCCGATTTTGAAACTTTAATGTCTAAAACAAATGCAGCGATTCATATTATCGGAATCAATTCGGATTTGTTTTTTACTGCCAGAGAAAATAAAGAAACCTATGAGGAATTAAAAAAGTTCAAAGAAAATGTTTTTTACAGCGAAATAGATTCGGTACACGGACATGACGCTTTTTTAATAGAGTACAAACAATTAGATCATTTACTTGCCGATATTTTTAAGGCAGAAACAATAGCAAAATAAAATGAAAATATTAAAATTTGGAGGTAAATCATTATCAAACGGAGAGGGACTAAATAAAGTTGTTTCTATAATTTCAGATAAAGTAAATCAGGGCGAAAATATCGCCGTCGTAGTTTCGGCTCGTGGAGATGCTACAGATGAATTAGAATATATTTTGAAAATTGCTGCTAAAAACGGTAATTATAAAATCTTGTTAGAAAACTTTAAAACCTATCAAATTTCAGATTATCCTGAGGTTGATTTGTCTGAAGAGTTCAATATTTTAGATAAACTTTTTGAAGGTGTAAGCTTAATTGGAGATTACAGCAATAAAATTAAAGATCAGATTTTATCTAAAGGTGAATTGCTTTCGGCTAAATTATTGACAGCAATTCTGAAAGAAAAAGGAATTCCTGCGAATTTTGTTGATTCAAGAGATTTATTAAAAACCGATTCTAAGTTTGGTGATGCGCAGCCTTTAGAGCAACTTTCTAAGAAAAACGTTGTCAATTATTTCAAAGAACATAACGGATCAACAGTTAATATTGTAACTGGTTTTATTGGTTCAAATAACAATAATGATACAACGACTTTAGGAAGAAACGGTAGTAATTATACCGCTTCGTTAATTGCTAACTATCTGAATGCTGAAGAACTTCAAAACTTTACACACGTTGACGGAATTTACACGGCAAATCCTGATTTGGTTGCAGATGCTAAAAAAATCGAATTTCTTTCGTTTAACGAAGCGAATGAATTAGCGAACTTTGGTGCAACAATTCTTCATGCTAAAACCATTATTCCTTTGTTGGAAAAAAACATTCCGCTTCGTATTTTAAATACATTCAATCATGAAAACCGCGGAACTTTAATTACTTCTGATTCAACTAAAGAAGGAATTAAAACACTTTCTGTTTTAGAAAATGTTTCGTTGGTAAATCTGGAAGGCCGCGGATTGCTTGGTAAATCTGGTGTTGATGCCAGAATTTTTAAAGTAATGGGTGATAATAATATTAGTGTGAGTATTATTTCGCAAGGTTCTTCAGAAAGAGGAATTGGGCTTGTTGTAGCTACAGAAAAAGCAACAACGGCAATGGTTGAATTAGAAAAAGAATTTGAAAATGACTTTTATTCTAAAGATGTAAACCAAATTACAGTAACAGATAACGTATCAGTAATTTCGATTATTGGCCAGGATTTGAGCACTTTTCATAAACCGTACACTGCTTTAATTAAAAATAAAATTGTTCCAATCTTGTTTAACAATACTGTTACGGGTAAAAATGTGAGTTTGGTAGTTAAAAAATCGGAATTAAATAAAGCTTTAAATGTAATTCACGGTGAGATTTTTGGAGTTTCTAAAAAAATCAACATTGCAATTATTGGTCACGGTTTAGTAGGCGGAACATTAATTAACCAAATTTTAGAATCGGCTGCAGCTATCGAAAAGAGGAAAGATGTTAAGCTAAATGTTTTTGCAATTGCTAATTCTAAAAAATTACTTTTAAATAAAAATGGCGTAACTTCAAACTGGAAAACCGAGATTGAAAAAGAAGGTCTTGCTTATACTATTCAGGACATTATCGCGTATGCAAACCAACATCATTTAGAGAATTTAATTGCTATTGATAATACAGCAAGTGCCTCTTTCGTAGAAAATTATATCCCACTTGTAGAAGGCAGTTTCGATTTGATTTCTTCTAATAAAGTAGCCAATACATTAAGTTATGGTTTTTATAAAGAATTGAGAAAAGCTTTGGCTGAAAACCAGAAGAATTATTTATATGAAACCAATGTTGGTGCAGGATTACCATTAATCGATACCATTAAATTATTACATCTTTCAGGTGAAAATATTACCAAAATTAAAGGAGTTTTCTCTGGAACGTTAAGTTATTTATTCAATAATTTCTCTGCAAAAGATGTTCCGTTTAGTGAAATATTAAAAGAAGCAATCGATAACGGATATACAGAACCAGATCCGCGTGAAGATTTATGCGGAAATGATGTGGGAAGAAAACTATTGATTTTAGCCAGAGAATTAGATTTACAAAATGAGTTTGAAGAAATCTCTATTCAGAATTTAATTCCGGAACATTTAAGAGAAGGAAATGTTTCTGATTTCTTAACTAAACTAAAAGAATTCGATCCAATTTACGATAAAATAAAAGCAGATCAAAAGCCAAATCACGTATTAAGATACATTGGTGAATTGTCTGGAGATTTGCAAAATGATAAAGGAAATTTAGAAGTGAAATTAGTTTCAGTTCCTTCTGATACTGCGCTAGGCGGATTGAAAGGTTCAGATTCTTTCTTCGAAATTTATACAGAATCTTACGGAGATCGTCCAATTGTAATTCAGGGAGCCGGTGCAGGTTCTGCAGTTACAGCGAGAGGAGTTTTTGGAGATATTTTGAGATTATCTGATAAAGGATAATATCGATTTTAGATTTTAGAGTTCTGATTTTAGATTGTTGAACTCGAACAACAAAACAAAAAACAAAAAAAATGAAAGTAACCTTAAACAGAGTAAACGACGCGTTTCATTTCAAACTAAAAAATGAAAGAGGTCATGTAGTTGATGTTGATAGCAGAGCCGAATTTGGCGGAAGCGACCTAGGTGCAAGTCCAATGGAATTAGTATTGATGGGCGTTGCAGGATGCAGCGCGATTGATATGATTTCGATTCTAAAGAAACAACGTCAGGAAATAACATCCTTTAATGCTGAGGTTGAAGGCGAGCGCGTTCAAGTTGACGAAGCAAAACCTTTTAAAGAAATTAATGTTGTTTTCTATTTAGAAGGCGATATCAATCCTGAAAAAGCACAACGTGCCGCACAACTTTCTTTCGAGAAATATTGCTCAGTTGCCAAAACAGTTGAACCAACTGCAACAATCAAATATAAAGTTGTCCTGAACAACGAAATACTATAAATTAGAAAATGAGTCAATTAGAGAATTAGATAATTTTTAGATTGGCGAATAAATAACTACTCAATTTAGTTTGTGTTTTAAATCAAGCTTTATGCGCATCGCAGGAACTTGAAACTTGAAACATGACACGAGGTTTTAGCCGAACTGGCGAAGCAAACAAAAAAGCAAACATAATGAACGAACAAGAATTTGGTTTTGAAACCCAAGCCATCCGTACCCATTTAGAAAAAACACAATTTCAGGAACATTCCACTCCTTTGTATTTATCATCAAGTTTTGTATTTGAGGATGCAGAAGATATGAGAGCCTCTTTTACAGAAGAGAAAGTACGTAATATTTACTCTCGTTTTAGCAACCCAAATACAACAGAATTTGTTGACAAAGTTTGCGCGATGGAAGGTGCGGAAGCTGGGTATGCTTTTGCAACCGGAATGGCTGCTATATATTCTACGTTTGCAGGATTATTAGAATCTGGCGACCACATTGTTTCTGCGGGAAGTGTCTTTGGATCAACGCACGCTTTATTCATGACCTATTTTCCAAAATGGAAAATCGAAACTTCTTATTTTGATATCAATCAGCCAGAAA
Source organism: Flavobacterium sp. KH_001 (assembly GCF_057840745.1). NCBI lineage: Bacteria > Pseudomonadati > Bacteroidota > Flavobacteriia > Flavobacteriales > Flavobacteriaceae > Flavobacterium > Flavobacterium sp. KH_001. The sequence goes on from NZ_CM174520.1 coordinate 1,693,687, forward strand.
CGATTGAAAGTTTTATTAAACCAAACACTAAAATTTTATATGCTGAAACACCAACAAATCCTGGTGTAGATGTAATTGATTTAGAATTATTGGGACAAATTGCGAAAAAACATAATTTGATTTTAATAATTGATAACTGTTTTGCAACACCATACATTCAACAGCCTATTAAATACGGTGCTCATATCGTAATTCACTCGGCGACAAAACTGATAGACGGACAAGGTCGTGTATTAGGCGGAGTTGCAGTTGGAGATGCTGAATTGATTCGTAAGATATACTTGTTTTCAAGAAATACCGGACCGGCAATGTCGCCATTTAATGCGTGGGTTTTGTCAAAAAGTTTAGAAACTTTAGCTGTTCGTGTTGACAAACATTGTGAGAATGCTTTAAAAGTGGCTGAGTTTTTAGAAGCACATCCAAATGTAGCAAGTGTGAAATATCCTTTCTTAAAGTCACATCCAAAATATGAAATCGCTAAAAAACAAATGCTTTTAGGTGGTAATATTATTGCAATTGAAATTAAAGGTGGTCTTGAAGCAGGTAGAAAATTTTTGGACAAGATTAAATTATGCTCGCTTTCTGCAAACATTGGAGACGTAAAAACAATTGTAACGCATCCAGCCTCAACAACACACAGTAAATTGTCTGTTGAAGAAAAGCTTGCAGTTGGAATCACAGAAGGTTTAGTACGTGTTTCTGTAGGTTTAGAAACAGTAAAAGATGTTATTGCCGATTTAGATCAGGCACTTTCTTAAGGAATTTTAGATTTATGATTTTGGATATTAGATTTTGAATCTGGTATCTAAAATCATATTTTTATGGTATGGTTAAACCGAAACTACTCATCCTATCAGATTTATTTGGAGGGCAACATCCGAAATGGATAAACTACTATACAAATACATTACGGTCTAAATTTGAGATTCAGTATTATGATGTTCTTGAATTAGCCAATATTGATGCTTCCAATCTTGCGGAAGCTGATATTCACAAACAATTTCTCAATGGAGGAATTGATAAAGCAGTTGAAACTTTATTAAAATTAGAAACTGATAAAGTAACAGTTTTGGGATTTAGCATTGGAGGAACAATTGCCTGGAAAGCTTCTTTGCAAGGATTAAAAACAACACATTTATTTGCTGTTTCATCAACCCGATTACGATATGAAACAGAAGTTCCAAATTGTGATATTAAAGTGTACTTTGGAGAAAATGACCCAAACAATCCAATTGATAAATGGTTTATCGACTTAAAAATATCAAATACAATTCTTCAGGGACAAAGCCATGATTTTTATAAGAAAGAAGAAAATGCTTCTTTAATTTCTAAGGAAATTTAAAAAACAAAAAACGATTTTTTGACTGTAAATTTATTACTGTTAAAAAATCGTTTTTTGTTTGCATAATTGTTTCAGTAAAAAGTATATTTTTGTTCATAACGAAATCAAAAAGATATACTTAACCTTAAATCAACCTTTATCGCTTATGAGTAATTCTACTTACATTTTAGATGATACATTATTGGTGTCCAGCGGGACTCGTTTTTTGAATTACATTATTGATCTGGTTTCTTTTTTTGTTGTTTTATTTGCAATTGGCATTGTATTAGGAATTTTGACCAATGTATTAGGAATGACTGCACTAGGTCTTTGGGTTGACAGTTTGGGTGATTTGGGATGGAATTTAGTAGCTATTACGGTGTCTATAATTTATTACACTTTCATGGAAGGATTGTTTGGACGATCTGTAGGTAAATTTATTACGGGCTCTGTTGTTGTAGATGAAAATGGAGAAAAACCAAGCTTTGGAACGATTTTTAAAAGAAGTTTATGTCGTTACATCCCTTTTGATGCGTTTACTTTTTTAGGAGGCTCAAGAGGATGGCACGATTCTATTTCTGATACCTATGTTGTTAGTAAAAAAGGATTGGATGAAAGTGTAAAATCTTTTCATGATTTTAACTTAATTGGGGTTCCGGAAAACGAATTAATTTAAACTATACTAATTTAGTAGAATTTAGTTACTCATTATATTATTATTCTCGTTCAAAAAGTATATTTTTGTACTGGAAAATATGTTGATTTTTTAGATGTAAGCAATCAATCTAAATTTAAACTCAACAATCTAAAATTATACACGTGCTTTCAAAGAAAACAAAATACGGAATTAAAGCTTTAACTTATTTAGCCAGACGCGAGAACAACGAACCGGTACAAATTGCTGAAATTGCCAAAAGCGAACATATTTCGATTAAATTTCTGGAGAGTATTCTATTGCTGCTTCGTAACTCCGGTTTTCTTGGAGCAAAAAAAGGAAAAGGCGGTGGATATTATCTGATCAAAGATCCGAAAGATATTAGCATGGCTAAAGTCTACAGAATTCTTGAAGGACCAATTGCACTATTGCCTTGCGCCAGCCATAACTTTTATGAAAAATGTGATGATTGCGATGATGAAGCAACTTGTGCTGCCAGACGTTTAATGACTGAAGTTAGAGATAATACACTTAAGATTTTGGAAAGCAATTCATTAGCAGATATTGCTTTTTAAAGCATTCTGTTCAGAATAAAACATAATAAAAAGACCTTTTCAGATTAATGAAAAGGTCTTTTTTTATGTTTTGAAAGATTCTTTCTTTTAAAAAACTAATTTATATCCAGCCAAAAATAACATTACTGCGATAGCATTTCTAAGAAACAAATCAGGTACTTTTCCACTTAACATGCTCCCTATAAAAATCCCCGGAAGTGATCCCATTAATAATTGTCCTAATAATCCCAAATCTAAATTTCCCATAGAAGCATGCCCAATTCCGGCAACAAGAGTTAACGGAACAGCGTGAGCAATCTCGGTTCCAACTAAACGTGGTGTTGGTAAAAGCGGATAAAGAAAGAATAAGGTAACTGTTCCTAAAGCACCGGCACCAATAGAAGTAAGTGTTACAGTTGCTCCCAGCAAGATGCCAATCCCAATAGTCAGCATATTTTGAGTATGGCTTTCACTATGAAATTTATCTCCCGCATGTTTTTGAGAAAAAACTAAAAGTTTCTTTTTGAATAAAATTGCTATTGATGTAAAAAGAAGTGCCCAGCCTAAACTGTATTTGATTACAGCATTTATAGTGGAAATATCAGTTTTAATACTATGTAAAATCCATAAAGTAAGTAAAGCAGCAGGAACACTGCCTAAGGTCAGCCAGCCAGTTATTTGCCAATTGATATTGCTTTTTTTATGATGTACAAATACGCCTCCCATTTTGGTAAATGCGGCATATAATAAATCGGTACCAACGGCTGTTGTTGGGGGAATTCCAAAATACAATAAAATAGGAGTCATTAATGAACCACCGCCAACACCTGTCAACCCCACCACAAAACCAACGAGTAAACCCGCTATAACAAGACCGATTTGAAAATCCATAATAAAAATTTGCCGTAAAAATAACAACAATTTTATAATTATCCTATGGAAATGGTAGACTTTAAAGATGTATTTTATAAAACAAATATTCCAAGTGTATTTATTGTTTGAATACATTGAAATAGCGTATTATTTGTTAAAATAATCGGCCTCGGCTATAAATATCTCGCTAAGATGTAATTAAAGGATTCTTAGAGGGTTAAAAAAATAAAAATATTGTTTTGATATTTAGAAATAAGTAGTATTTTTGCAAAGTAATCTACTAACCCGATAGGGTAATGGATTTTTTGAAAAAGAATAGTAGAAATATGGAAAAAGAACTGAAGTTAAATAGTGTTGAGGTTAAGTCTGATACGTCATTAAAAGAAAAATTATGGGTTATTATACCTGTAGTTTTGTTGGTAGGTTTACTGACTGTGTTGGTTTATAATCATCATGCTGAATTTTCATGGAATGGTTTTGTTTCGGGATTTAATCAGGAGTTTTTAGTTTTTTTCTTTATTGGTGTATTTGCTCAGTTGGTAGACGGAACGTTAGGAATGGGTTACGGAGCAACTTCAACTTCTTTTTTATTGGCTTATGGAGTTCCACCGGTAGTTAGCAGTACAGGAGTTCACGTTGCCGAAATGTTTACAACAGGAGTATCGGCAATTTCGCATCACCGTTTCGGGAACATTAATAAAAAACTGGTAAAACATTTATTGATTCCAGGAGTTTTAGGGTCAATTACGGGAGCCTATTTATTGTCAGATGTAATTAATGGCGATGTTATAAAGCCTTTTATTGCAGTTTACATGATTATTCTCGCAATCATCATTATTAGAAAAGCATTAGCAAAAAGTATTATAAAAAAGAAAACGAAGAAATTAGGTTTTCTTGCCACTTTTGGAGGTTTTATGGATGCAGTTGGTGGCGGAGGCTGGGGACCAATAGTAACTTCTACATTGTTAGGAAGAGGGAGAAATCCTCGTTACACGATTGGATCAGTAAATGCAGCTGAATTTGCAGTATCATTTGCAAGCGGAATTACTTTCATGCTTTTTGGAGGAATCCACGGTTGGCAGGTTATTATTGGTTTGATTTTAGGAGGCGTAATTGCAGCGCCATTAGGAGCTTATTTGGTAAATAAAATCAAAAGAAAACCAATGATGATTGCAGTTGGAGTTTTAATAATATTATTGAGTTTGAAAACATTATCTAAATTATTGTAATCAATTTTTTAGAAAGGAAAAAAGAATATGAGCGCGACAGTTATACAAACATTATTAGATAAGACGAAAGATTTTTCGCTTGATGAAACTTTAGTTTTTTTAGCTAAAGAATATTCGGGGAAAGTAATTTTTTCGACTTCATTTGGTCAGGAAGATCAGGTAATCACAGATTTCATTGCAAAAAGCAATACTGATATTACCATTTTCACCCTGGATACCGGAAGACTGTTTCAGGAAACGTATGATGTTTTTCATAAGACATTAAAAAAGTATAAAAGACCAATTGAGGTTTATTTTCCGGAAGCAACAGCGGTGGAGAATTTATTAAAACAAAAAGGTCCGAATAGTTTTTATGATTCGGTTGAGAATAGAAAAGAATGTTGTTTCATCCGAAAGGTGGTTCCGTTACGAAAAGCTTTGGCTGGAAACTCAGTTTGGATCACAGGTTTAAGAGCGGAGCAATCGGAAAACAGACAAGATTTGAATTTATTTGAATACGATGGAGGTTTCGAAATCATCAAATTCAATCCATTATTAAAATGGTCTTTAGAAGAAGTTGAAACCTATTTATCAGAAAACAATGTTCCTCAAAATGCATTGCACAAACAAGGTTTCGTAAGTATAGGATGCGCACCATGTACAAGAGCAATTTTTCCGGGAGAAGATATCAGAGCCGGAAGATGGTGGTGGGAATCAAGCCACAAAGAATGTGGATTACACAGCGCTAAGAAGGAGTAAAGAGAATAGAATAAAGAGAATAGAGGCAAGAGCAAAGAAGCAAGAGAATAGAATAAAACAATAGTTGAGAATTTTAGAGTCACCACAAACTTGAAACCTAAAACTTGAAACTTTTTTAAACAAAAAACAATGAGTTCAGTATTAAAAACAAACGCTTTAGAGAGTGAAGCAATATACATTTTCAGAGAAGTAATTTCACAGTTTGATAAACCTGTTTTACTTTTCTCTGGAGGAAAAGATTCTATAACATTAGTGCGTTTGGCGCAAAAAGCCTTTTTCCCGGCAAAAATTCCGTTTCCTCTTTTGCACGTTGATACGGGACATAATTTCCCTGAGACAATTGCTTTCAGAGATAAATTGGTTGAAGAATTAGGTTTAGAGTTAATCGTTCGTAATGTTCAGGATGCTATTGATGAAGGAAAAGTTGTTGAAGAAACTGGAAAATATTCTAGTAGAAACAGCTTGCAGACGATTACACTTTTAGATGCAATTGAAGAATTTAAGTTTGATGCTTGTATTGGTGGAGCGCGTCGTGATGAAGAAAAAGCAAGAGCTAAAGAACGTATTTTTTCTGTTCGTGACGATTTCGGTCAATGGGATGAAAAAAATCAACGTCCGGAATTGTTTGATATTTTGAATGGAAAAATAGAAAATGGTCAAAATGTTCGTGTTTTCCCAATTTCAAACTGGACTGAATTAGATGTTTGGAGTTATATCGAAAAAGAACACATCGAAATTCCATCAATCTATTTTTCACATAAAAGAAAAGTTTTTTTGAGAGACGGTTTAATCTGGTCGCATTCTCCTTTTGTGTACCAGGAAGAAGACGAACAAATCGAAGAACGAATTGTTCGCTTCAGAACCGTTGGAGATATGAGTTGTACAGCCGCTGTTGAATCTTACGCAGCAACAATCCAGGAAGTTGTTGGAGAAATTAGAACTTCAACTATTTCTGAAAGAGGAGCCAGAATCGACGACAAACGTTCTGAAGCTGCAATGGAGAAAAGAAAACAACAAGGGTACTTTTAATTCAATTAAAAATTTGGAATTAAAAATTAAAAATCTCTAAAGTAAAATTCAAAAACAAAAAAACATACAGGTTTAATTTTAGACAAAGTTTTTCAAAACTTGAAACTTGAAACAAAATTAAAACTTGAAACAAAATATAGAAATGGAAGTTTTAAAAATAGCAACAGCAGGAAGTGTAGATGACGGAAAAAGTACTTTGATCGGACGATTATTGTACGATACAAAATCCTTGACTACGGATAAAATTGAAGCAATCGAGAAAAGCAGTAAACAAAAAGGGTACGATTATTTGGATTTTTCTTTGGCAACTGACGGATTAGTAGCAGAGAGAGAACAAGGAATTACAATTGACGTAGCGCACATTTATTTTTCGACTGCAAAGAAAAGTTACATTATCGCCGATACTCCGGGGCACGTAGAATATACCAGAAACATGGTGACAGGAGCTTCGACTTCTCAGGTTTCTATTATTTTAATTGATGCGAGAAAAGGAGTTATCGAGCAAACATACCGTCACTTTTTTATCAATAATTTATTGAGAGTAAAAGAGGTAATTGTTGCGATTAATAAAATGGATTTAGTTGATTATTCTGAAGAAGTTTACAACAAAATCAAAGCCGATTTTCAGGCATTAAATGCAAAAAGTACTTTCAAAGAGCAAAACGTAAGTTACATTCCGTTAAGCGCGATCAACGGTGGAAACGTAGTGGATCAATCGAAAGATATGCCTTGGTACACTGGTCAAACTGTATTGGAACATTTAGAAGGATTGCATTCTTCTGATGTATTTGAAGCAGGAAAAGCGCGTTTCCCGGTTCAAACGGTTATTCGTCCAAAAACAGAGGAATACCACGATTTTAGAGGTTACGCTGGAAAATTATACGGAAATTCAATTAAAGTTGGAGATGCTGTAACAGTTTTGCCTTCTTTAACCGAATCAAAAGTGACTAAAATTCACTTTTTCGATAAAACATTTGATGAAGCTGTTGCAGGTTCGTCTATCACAATCGAATTAGAAAATGATATCAATGTGACAAGAGGCGATATGATTGTAAAATCATCAGAACTTCCAAAAATTGAAAAAGAAATCACAACAACTGTTTGTTGGATGGACAGCAAAAAATTGGTTGCAGGAACAAAATACCTGATCCAGCACAATACCAACAGAGTTTTGGCAAAAGTAGAAAGTATCAAAAATACAATCTCAACTGACTATTCAGGAACCAAAGAAGCATCGCAATTGGCGATCAACGAAATTGGAGAAGTAACCATCAAATTAAGCAAGCCTTTATATTTTGATGCCTATAACGATAATAAATCAAACGGAGCGTTCATATTAATTGACACCGCAACAAACACAACAGCAGGAGTAGGATTCATTCGCTAGTTTCACTGCTGTAAGCAATAAGCTTTAGGCTGTAAGCTTTTAGCAAAAAATGTATAACACGGTACGCAAGAAAGCCTACAGCTTATTGCTTAAAGCCTAAAGCATTAAAAAGAAATGGAAAGTTTTAGAACAGAAATAGAAAATCCGATAGTTCAAAAAGAAATTATCGATTTAGAAAAAAAGATTCATTTATTCCGTGGAGGAAAAATTGATGATGAGCGTTTTCGTAGTCTTCGTTTAGCACGTGGAATTTACGGACAACGTCAGGAAGGCGTTCAAATGATTCGTATTAAATTGCCGTACGGGAAAGTAACCAGCGAGCAATTGGTACGTATTACTAAAGTTTCTGATGAATATTCTACAGGGCGTTTGCACATTACAACGCGTCAGGATATTCAAATTCACTATGTGAGTTTAGACAGAACTCCGGAACTTTGGGCAAATCTGGCTAAAGACGATGTTACGTTGCGTGAAGCTTGTGGAAACACTGTTCGTAATATTACAGGAAGCGAATTGGCTGGTGTAGATGTAGACGAACCATTTGATGTTACGCCTTATGCACACGCTTTGTTTCAATATTTATTAAGAAACCCGATTTGTCAGGAAATGGGACGTAAATTCAAAATTTCGTTCTCATCATCTGATGAAGATACCGCTTTGAGTTATTTACACGATTTAGGATTTATTCCAAAAATCGTTGATGGACAAAGAGGTTTCAAAATCATGTTTGGTGGAGGTTTAGGATCTCAGCCAGCACATGCTGAATTACTTTCAGAATTTGTACCTGCAAACGAAATCATCCCGACCGCAGAAGGAATCATCCGTATTTTTGACCGATATGGCGAGCGTGCAAAAAGAATGAAAGCGCGTATGAAATTCTTAATCAAAGAAATGGGAAGAGATGTTTTCCTTGATTTGGTTGAAAAAGAGAAAAAAGCAATCGCTTTTGAAACCTACGAAATTGATACAACCGCTTTTGACGGACCAATTGCAGAGCCTTTATTAGAAGTTCCGCAAGTTACAATTGAAGATACCGCAGCTTATGAAGCCTGGAAAAACTCGAATGTAATTGCTCAGAAACAAGCAGGTTATTATGCAATTGGAATCAAAGTTTTATTAGGAGATTTTTACACTGATAAAGCCAGATTATTAGCAGCTTTAATTAAAAATTACGCAGCAAATGAATTACGTTTTTCATTGCGTCAAAATATTGTAATACGTCACGTAAAAGAAGAGAATCTTCCTTTCTTTTATCAGGAATTAGCCAAATTAGACTTTGTTCATTTGGGTTATAATTCTACTGTAGATATTACGGCATGTCCCGGTACTGATACTTGCAACTTGGGGATTGCAAGTAGTACCGGTATTGCAGAAGAATTAGAAAGAGTAATAAATGCTGAATATCCGCAGTATTTAAACAACCGCGAAATCGAAATTAAAATTTCTGGTTGTATGAATGCTTGTGGACAACACAATATGTCAGCAATTGGTTTTCAGGGGATGTCAATCAACTCTGGAAAACTAGTAGCTCCGGCATTACAAGTTTTATTAGGTGGAGGAAGATTAGGAAACGGAGAAGGACGTTTTGCTGATAAAGTAATCAAAATTCCAAGTAGAAGAGGTCCAGATGCATTACGTACGATCTTAAATGATTTTGACAAAAATGCAAACGGAGAAAAATTCCTAAACTATTACGATCAAAAAGGAGAGAAATATTTCTATGAAATTTTGAAACCTTTCGCGGATGTAACCAATTTAACAGAAGCTGATTTTGTGGATTGGGGTAATGCCGATAATTACGTAAAAGCAGTTGGAGTTGGAGAATGTGCTGGTGTTGTGATCGATTTAGTAGCGACTTTATTATTAGAAGCTAAAGATAAATTGACTTTCGCACAAGAATCTTTCGACGAAGGAAAATGGTCAGATGCTATTTACCACGCTTACGCCGGATTTGTAAATGGAGCTAAAGCATTGTTGCTTTCAGAAAACGAAAAAACAAACAATCATGCAGGAATTGTGGATTTGTTTGATAACGTTTTCATCGTAACAGGTAAAATCGAATTGGCAACATCATTTAAAGAATTAGTGTATCAAATCAATCAAAATGATCCTTCAGAAGCTTTTGCAAAACAATACATTCAGGAAGGAATTGCATTTTTTGATACAATTGAAAAATACAGAGCTCAAGAATTAGCAAATGCATAATACAATAAAACCCAAAGTAACTTTAGTCGGTGCAGGTCCTGGCGATCCGGATTTGCTTACGCTGAAAGGCGCAAAAGCATTGGCTGAAGCAAACGTGGTTTTGTATGATGCATTGGCCAATGAAGAAATACTAGCTTACGCACCCAAAAATGCAATTAGAATTTTTGTTGGGAAGAAAATTGGGAATCACGCTTATACGCAAGATCAGATCAATCAATTAATTGTTGATAACGCGCTGACTTACGGAAATGTGGTTCGTTTAAAAGGCGGCGATCCGTTTATTTTTGGGCGTGGAAGCGAAGAAATCGAATTTATTGAAAGCTTCGGCATCGAGACCGTTGTCGTTCCTGGAATTTCTTCAGTAGTAGCAGTTCCTGCAAGTCTGGGAATCTCCATTACAAAAAGAGGCGTTTCAGAAAGTTTCTGGGCGATTACAGGGACAACTTCTGACAGAAAATTATCTTCAGATGTAGCCTTGGCCGCACAGTCATCAGCAACAGTTGTTATTTTGATGGGAATGCACAAATTGCCTCAAATTATCGATTTGTTTCAAAAAGAAGATAAAGGAGATTTGCCCGTAGCAATCATTCAAAACGGAACAACTTCAGAAGAAAAAGTAGGAGTTGGAACCGTAAATTCAATTTTAGAAATTGTAAAAGAGAAGAAATTGAGTTCGCCAGCAATCATTGTTCTCGGAGAAGTTGTGAGAGAAAGCAACAAATTAAAAGGCTTTTACGAAGAATTTTTGTCGAAAGAAATTACAAGATAAAGTTCCGAAGAGAAACATAGCGTCAGGTTTCAACCTGATGGACATAATGTGAACACGTTACATAATAAAATCCCGGAGGGATGAACAATATTGTAGCGTCGGGTTTCAACCCGATGTACGCCCGGCAAATAAACGTTCAAATTTCAATCTGGTGTACACATGGTTATAACATTGGATTTTAAAACCAATGCTGTTAAAAATAAATCATCTAATTTTGATTAGTTGAAAATAAATTAAAATGGAACAGAATGAATTATATCCAATATTCTTAAAGCTTCACAATCTAAATGTGTTGATTGTGGGTGGCGGAAATGTTGGATTAGAGAAACTTTCTTTTTTGCTAAAGTCAAGTCCAAATGCCAATGTTGAGGTCGTAGCGCCCGACTTTCATTTAGAAATTAAAGTTTTAGCCGAAAATCATCCTTCAATTAAATTGACGGAATCGAAGTTCAAAAAGAAAATGCTCAAAAAACGCCATATGGTAATCGCTTGTACCGATGATTTAAAAGTCAATAAAAGAGTATACGATTTATCCCGAAAGCGTTATTTGATTTGCAATATTGCCGATACGCCCGATTTATGTGATTATTATTTAGGCGGAATCGTGACGAAAGGAAATGTAAAAATCGCCATTTCGACCAACGGAAAATCGCCAACAACTGCTAAAAGATTGCGTGAGTTTTTCGAAGAGGTAATTCCCGAAGACATAAACCAAATGGTAGAAAATCTGAACGAATACAGGAAAACTTTAAAAGGCGATTTTGAAGAAAAGGTTAAAAGAATGAACGAAATTACATCTTCCCTTAAAAATAAAGAGTAGCACACAAGAGAAATGAATAATGATAAAAATCATTGATTAAAGAATAATTTATTCGTTTCTTTGTATTATTAAGAATGATTATAAACAACAAACATAATGATTAAAACAGATATACTTATAATTGGAGCAGGCCCTACAGGATTATTTGCCGTTTTCGAGGCAGGACTATTGAAATTAAAATGTCATATTTTAGATGCTTTACCACAAGCAGGAGGACAACTTTCAGAATTGTATCCAAAAAAGCCTATTTATGATATCCCTGGTTTCCCGGAAGTTTTAGCAGGAGATTTAATTGATAACTTACAAGAACAAATTAAGCAGTTTGAGCCAGGTTATACATTAGGAGAAAGGGCTGAAACAATCGAAAAACAAGAAGACGGAAGTTTCATTGTAACCTCAAATAAAGGAACTAAATTTCACGCACCGGTTATCGCTATCGCAGGAGGTTTAGGAAGTTTTGAGCCACGCAAGCCACTTATTGAAGATATCGAGTTTTACGAAGATAAAGGAGTAAAATACTTCATCAAAAATCCAGAGAAATTCAGAGATAAAAGAGTTGTAATTGCAGGAGGAGGAGATTCAGCATTAGACTGGAGTATTTTCTTGGCAAACGTAGCTTCAGAAGTAACTTTGATTCACAGAAGAAATGAATTTAGAGGAGCTTTAGATTCTGTAGAAAAAGTGCAGGAATTAAAAACTGCCGGAAAAATTAAATTAATTACACCAGCAGAAGTAATCGGAATCAACGGTGCTGAGCACGTTGAGTCATTAGATATCGAAGAAAACGGAGCACACCGTAAAATCGAAACAGATTTCTTTATTCCACTTTTCGGATTGACACCAAAATTAGGTCCAATTGGAGACTGGGGATTAGATATAGAGAAAAATGCAATCAAAGTAAACAACGCATTAGATTACCAGACCAATATTCCGGGAATCTTTGCCATTGGAGATGTAAATACTTACCCAGGAAAATTAAAATTGATTCTTTGTGGTTTCCACGAAGCAACTTTAATGTGCCAGGCTGCGTACCAAATCATTAATCCAGGTAAAAAATACGTATTGAAATATACCACAGTTTCTGGAGTAGACGGTTTTGACGGAACACGAAAAGAAGCACCTAAGGCAGTTGTGAAAGCGATTGTTTAATTTGAGGGGCTAAGGTTCTAAGGTACTGAGGTACTAAGATTTTTATAAAGCTCAAACTTTTAGTTTGAGCTTTTTTTTAATCCCGAAGGGATGCCATGTTTATAGAATAAGGATGCCTAATGAAAAAAGAGCCCCAGCGGGGCGACATATAATTATTTATAAATAATATATCGCTCCGCTGGAGCTTTGATTAAACGTATAATTGTTTGCTATAAACATGACGCTCCGCCGGAGCTTTATTAAAAAACATTAATTAGAATTTTCAACTTAACCCCTTAGTATCTTAGAACCTCAGTACCTTAAAAAGACCTTAGAACCTTAGCCACTCAGTCCCTCAGACCCTTTAAAAAAACATTTGCAAATCGCAAGGCTATTTCATACCTTTGCACCGTTCCTAAATTTATTGAAAGTTATCACGAAAGGCGGAGGGATAGACCCGATGAAACCTTAGCAACCCTTTATCATAAAGAAGGTGCTAAATTCTACTTTACACTAATTCATAGTATTAAAGATAGATAACACAAATACATAAAGTATTTCCTCAACTTTTCCTGACAACCTTACAATATTATTTTACTGAATTCACAGTTTAATGAGCGAATTATTAGCGCATTTATGCTAACATCGTTCCCGCTGTCCACAATATCTTTTATCCGCCGCGGCGGATAAAAGGATATTTGCTCCCATCGGGGCTAATTGGCTGGCAATAGTGAATTTTTGGAATCAATGTGAATCAAAATGCGTATCCTAACAGGTTTCAAAAACCTGTTAGGTATGAAGATAATAAAAATTAAAAAAAGCTTAGTGTCTTAGCGTCTTCGTGGCAAAAGACAAAAAAAATGGCAATAACAATTCAGGAAGCAATTAAAAAAAATATCCTAATCCTTGATGGAGCAATGGGAACAATGCTGCAACGCTATAATTTCTCAGAAGAAGATTTTAGAGGAGAGCGTTTCAAGGATTTTCCGCATCCGTTAAAAGGAAACAACGATTTACTATCCATAACACAACCACAAGCGATCCGCGATGTTCACGCTGCGTATTTTGATGCTGGCGCAGACATTGTAGAAACCAATACTTTTTCAGGAACTACGATCGGTATGGCCGACTATTTCCTGGAAGATTTGGTTTACGAATTAAACTACGAATCGGCTAAAATTGCCCGTCAGGTAGCGGATGAATTCACGGCTAAAAATCCTGACAAACCGCGTTTCGTTGCCGGTTCAATCGGACCGACAAACAGAACGGCAAGTATGTCACCAGACGTAAATGATCCGGGTTATAGAGCCGTAACTTTTGATGATTTGCGTATCGCCTACAAACAACAAGTAGAAGCTTTAATGGATGGTGGATGTGATTTACTTTTGGTAGAAACCATTTTTGATACGTTAAATGCAAAAGCAGCACTTTTTGCTATCGAAGAAGTAAAAGACGAACGTAATCTTGATATTCCAATCATGGTTTCAGGAACGATTACCGATGCTTCAGGAAGAACACTTTCCGGACAAACGGTTGAAGCGTTTTTGATTTCAGTATCACATATTCCGTTATTGAGTGTAGGCTTCAATTGCGCTCTTGGAGCCGATTTATTGAAACCGTATTTAAAAACATTATCTCAGCATACACAGTTCAACGTTTCGGCACATCCAAATGCAGGCTTGCCAAACGCGTTCGGACAATATGATGAAACACCGGAACAAACTCAGGCTTTAATTAAAGAATATTTAGATGACAATTTAATCAACATTATCGGTGGTTGTTGCGGAACAACTCCGGATCATATTCGATTAATTGCTGAGGTTGCGAAGGATTATAAGCCAAGAGTGGCACCGGTTTTTGCGTAATAGAAGGATGAAAGGAAATGACATCAATACAAATTTGATAGGACCAATTCTTCTTATTGCAATAATATTTTTGTTGTTTTTTCTTTCAAGTAAAGATGCCAATGAATATAATCAGTATAAGAAAACATTCAAAGGCGAAACTATTGGATTTGTAACTAGAATTGAACGTGAAGGCAAAAGAGATTATTTAAAGTATTATTTCTATTCAGGTAGAAAAATTTTATCAGAAGTTTTGAGTGAAGATTCTGGGCTTGTAAATAAGTTTTATAAAGTTAAGTATGATTTAGATAAACCGGAAGAACACTATATTGTTTTGGATGAAGAATTAAAACCTGACTCAATTTCATTAGTTAAAGCGGGATTCACTAAAACTAAATATTACATATATGATGCAGGTGTAACTTGTAAATATATAGAGTACTCAAAGTGGAAATAGAGAATTAATTGTTTTCATAAAATTAATAAAGAAAACTAAAGGATAGTTTCGGAAGACGAAATGTTTTTTTGGAATATGGAGTATTAGGATGAGATTGCTTCGTTCTTCGCAAAGACAAGCAAGACGTTGAATTAAAAGTTCCGTAGGAACGACATATATAGTAGGTCCAGAGATTTTAAAAACGACAATTAAATTGTAGAAATATAAATCGTCTTTTGAAATTGAGTGCCGCGTGCGGGATAGAAGTGAAAAGCCCGCAGACCAATGCAGTGATAACGAAATTGGTCGAGGACTTGTAACGGATAGCCCGGTTCGCCTTTTTCGGCGAACACGCCCCAAATAAGATTATTGAAAACGACATATACCTAACAAGGTTTCGAAAACCTTGCAGGAAAGAAAAGATAGAATAAAAAAAACTTAGAACCTAAGAACCTTAGGACCTTAGTAACTTAAAAAGAAATGGCAGAAAAAAGAAGAGACCTTGTATTAGCAGGATTAGAACCGTTGATTATTACGCCCGAAAGTGTTTTTGTAAACGTTGGGGAGCGTACGAACGTAACAGGTTCGCGAAAATTCCTTCGCTTGATCAAGGAAGAGAAATATGACGAGGCGCTTGATATTGCAAGACAACAAGTAGAAGGTGGAGCACAGATCATCGATATTAATATGGATGAAGGAATGCTTGATGGTGTTCAGGCAATGACAAAATTCCTGAATTTAATTGCATCAGAACCGGATATTTCGAGAGTGCCGATTATGATCGACAGCTCGAAATGGGAAATCATCGAAGCAGGTCTTAAAGTAGTACAAGGAAAAAGCGTTGTAAACTCGATTTCGTTGAAAGAAGGAGAGGAAGCCTTTATTCATCATGCCAAATTAATCAAACGATACGGAGCTGCGGCCATTATCATGGCTTTTGACGAAGTGGGTCAGGCGGATAATTTCGACCGAAGAGTTGAAATTTGCCAGCGTTCGTATGATATTTTGGTTAATAAAGTTGGTTTTCCGCCACAGGATATCATTTTCGATTTAAATATTTTCCCCGTTGCAACCGGAATGGAAGAACATCGCTTAAATGCTTTGGACTTTTTTAGAGGTACAAAATGGGTTAGAGATAATTTACCTCACGCGCATATTAGTGGTGGTGTGAGTAATGTTTCGTTTTCTTTTAGAGGAAATGATACGGTTCGTGAAGCGATGCACTCGGTATTTTTATATCACGCGATAAAGAACGGAATGACGATGGGAATTGTGAATCCGGAGATGCTTTCGATTTACGATGATATTCCGAAAGATTTATTAGAACACGTTGAAGATGTAATCTTGAACAGACGCGACGACGCAACAGAACGACTTTTAGATTTTGCTGAAAACGTAAAAGGCGAAGTAAAATCAGATGAAAAAGCGATTCAGGAATGGCGTTTAGGAACGGTTCAGGAGAGAATTACGCATTCATTAGTAAAAGGGGTTGATGCTTTTATTGAAGAAGATGTTGAAGAAGCACGTTTGGCAGCAACTAAACCAATTGAAGTTATCGAAATCAATTTGATGACGGGAATGAACGTGGTTGGAGATTTATTCGGAAGCGGAAAAATGTTCCTGCCTCAGGTGGTAAAATCAGCACGTGTAATGAAAAAAGCCGTTGCTTATTTGTTGCCTTATATCGAAGCAAGCAAACAAGCCGGAGACAAACAAGGAAACGGAAAAATATTGATGGCGACCGTAAAAGGCGACGTTCACGATATTGGTAAAAATATTGTTTCGGTAGTTTTGGCTTGTAATAATTACGAGATTGTAGATCTTGGTGTTATGGTGCCTCCGGAAAAAATTATTGCGGCTGCGATTGAACATAATGTTGACATTATTGGACTAAGCGGACTGATCACACCTTCGCTTGACGAAATGGTTTATTTAGCCAAAGAATTAGACAAACAAGGAATTAAAATTCCGATTATGATTGGGGGAGCAACCACTTCGCGCGCGCATACCGCCGTGAAAATTGCTCCACAATATAGAGAAACTGTAATTCACGTAAACGATGCTTCGCGTGCCGTTACTGTTGCAGGAAATTTATTAGATCATAACCGTAAAATATATGCAAGCGATATTCGCGCAGAATATGATTCGTTTAGAGAAACGTTTTTAAATCGTTCAAGAGATAAAAACTTCTTAAGTATTGAAGATGCCCGTAAAAATAAAATGCAATTAGACTGGAGCGAATACACTCCAACAAAACCAAAATTTATTGGAAAACAAACTGTTGAGGTTGATTTGGATGTTTTGGTTCCGTATATCGACTGGACGCCATTTTTTCAAACGTGGGAATTGCACGGAAAATATCCTGCGATTTTAACGGATGAGGTTGTGGGTAAAGAAGCCACTTCTCTTTTTGCAGATGCTCAGGCGATGCTGAAAGTCATTTTGGCTGAGAAAAAACTACAAGCAAAAGGTATTTACGGAATTTTTCCTGCGAATCAGGTTGATGATGACGATATAGAATTGCGTGATGAAAACGGAAAAGTTTTAGAGAAATTCTTAACGCTTCGTCAGCAATCACAAAAAACAAAAGGCGCGCCGAATATCGCATTGTCTGATTTTATTCTGCCAAAAGAAAGCGGAATAGCCGATTATATGGGAGCTTTTTGTGTGACAACCGGTTTTGGTGTTGACGAATGGGCAGCAGAATTTGAAAAGGATTTGGATGATTATAATTCGATTATGGTTAAGGCATTAGCCGATCGTTTTGCTGAGGCTTTCGCCGAATATCTTCACGAGAAAGTTCGAAAAGATTTTTGGGGTTATGATACCGAAGAATCTTTAACCAACGAAGAATTGATTAAAGAAACTTATAAAGGAATTCGTCCGGCTCCAGGATATCCGGCTTGTCCGGATCATCTGGAAAAACCAACGATTTGGAAACTTTTAAATGTAGCCGAAGAAATTGGTGTAACACTTACAGAAAGTATGGCGATGTGGCCAGCATCTTCTGTTTCAGGATATTATTTCGGAAATCCAAAAAGCAGGTACTTCGGACTAGGAAAAATAAAAGAAGATCAGGTGGTAGATTACGCGAAGCGACGCAGCGTCTCAACTGAATATGCAAGCAAATGGTTAAACCCTAATATAGCAGATTAAGAAAGTTTTATTTGTTTCAGGTTTCAAGTTTAAGGTTCTCTAAAGCAACGTGAAACTTGAAACTTGAAACGTGAAACAAAATAAGATTATTTGATTATGTTTTTTGATTCAGATTTTTTACACAAATAACTCAAAACTCATAATTCATAACTCATAACTTAAATAATGAAAGTAACAGAACATATAGAAAACGCCAAAGGAAATACCTTATTCTCATTTGAACTTATTCCGCCTCAAAAAGGGAAAAGTATTCAGGAATTATACGATAATATTGATCCGTTGATGGAGTTTAAACCGCCGTTTATTGATGTAACGACTTCTCGCGAAGAGTATATTTATATTGATAAAGGAAACGGACTTTTAGATAAAAAATTGACTCGTATGCGTCCTGGAACGCTTGGAATCTGCGCTTCTATAAAACACAAATACAATGTAGATACTGTGCCGCATTTGCTTTGCGGAGGCTTCACTCAGGAAGAAACAGAATACATGCTGGTTGATTGTCAATATTTGGGAATTACTAATGTAATGGCGCTTCGTGGCGATGCCATGAAAGACGAACAATCTTTTGTTCCTAAAGTTGGAGGTAACCATTTTGCTATAGATTTGGTAAAACAAATCAACAATTTAAATTGCGGAAAATATCTGCATGAAGTAATGGATATCGACAACAAAGCTGATTTTTGTATTGGTGTTGCAGGTTATCCGGAGAAACATTTAGAATCTCCTTCGTTACAATCGGATTTAAAGCGATTGAAAGAAAAAGTAGATGCAGGTGCTGATTATGTGGTGACACAAATGTTTTTTGACAATGCTAAATATTTTGAATTTGTAGCAAAAGCAAGAGAAATAGGTATCACAATTCCGATTATCCCTGGAATTAAGCCAATTGCTGTTCAAAGACATTTACAGATTTTGCCACAGATTTTCAGAATCGATTTACCGGAAGATTTAATTGATGCTGTTGATAAATGTAAAAATAATGCTGAAATCAAACAAGTCGGAATCGAGTGGGCGATTCAGCAATCTCTTGAACTAAAAGCAGCGGGAGTTCCGGTTTTGCACTATTATTCAATGGGTAAATCTGAGAATATTCGCCAGATCGCGAGTCAGATTTTTTAAGAGTTTTTTTGCTTAAATATACTGTAATAACTCACAGTATGTCATTCCGAGGGACGAGGAATCCCCGTAAGTAGCTCGACAATGATTGTCGAATTGCTTTGTAGAGTTTCTCGCGGGGATTCCTCGTCCCTCCTTTAGATTTGCTTTTTGAAATTTAATTAAATTTATGATTGAGAAAGGAAGCAAAAGTAAACTATTCGTTCCTCTGAGTTTGTGACTCATATCTTGATTAAGACTTTCGCTTCCCTTTCATCAAAGACTCAGATAGAAATTTGGGCTAGAGACCCGTTATCAAGGAGTTGAGCTTATGATGAATTTCTCAAATCATTTGTTGAATCGTAAAAGCAAAGTTATGAAAAACATTATTATTGGCATTGATATCAGCAGTAAGACTTTAGATATCTGTATTAAAAATGAGACAGTAAGCTACTTTTCCATTGAAAATAAAGTACCTGTTATTAAACGTTTCTTGAAAAGCTACTCGGGAGAAAAGGTAATTATAGCTATGGAAAACACAGGCAGATATAATTGGAATCTGTTTGAAGTGCTTGAAAAATTTGATTTTAAAGTTTATGTAATATCAGCTTTACATATCAAAAAAAGTATAGGACTTGTTAGAGGTAAAAATGATAAAATTGATGCTCTTCGCATTTGTAATTTCATCGAAAAAAATCATCAGGAAAGCAGAGAATGGAAGCCAGGTTCTTGTTCGATTAAAAAGATAAAAATACTATTAACCGAAAGAGCTTCAAGAATAAAGATTAAAAAGCAGCTAATAGTGCAGCAGCATGATTACAAACTCATGAAAAGTATTGGCTTAGATAAACAGCTAAAAGACTTAAATATTAAGCTTATTAAAGATATTGACGTCCAAATTAAGATAATAGAAAATGATATTGAAAATATAATCCAAAACCAAGAGAGTCTTAATCAACAACAGAAATTGATTAAATCTGTTCCTGGAGTAGGTCAGGTTTTATCATGGACATTGTTGTCAAAAACAGAAGGATTCACAACTATAACTGATCCTAGGAAAATGGCATGTTACAGTGGAGTAGTTCCTTTTGATTTTCAATCTGGAACATCATTAAAAAGAAGGCCTGGAGTATCAATGCTTGCTGATAAAAATCTAAAAACTATTCTGCATCTGGCAGCGATGAGTGCGGTCCGATCAGATAATGATTTAAGAACATACTACATTAGAAAAGTTGATGAAGGAAAGAATAAAATGAGCGTTTTAAACGCTGTGAGAAATAAAATAATCCATCGAGTTTTTGCGGTAATAAAAAACCAAATCCCTTATCAAAAAGATTTGGTTTTATCATAGAAATCGGAATGACAAACATGATGTTGAGACAGTTAGTGTGGTTGCTTTGTTCCTCGCAATTACAAATAAGTTTGGAATTTGGAATTTTTTAATTGGAATTTAATTTTAGTTTTATGGAAAAAGAAGAATTACAAGCAATCGCCTCCCAGTTAAAACATCCAACAGGAGAAAAAGGGATAGAAATGGCCAACATGATGAATGAAACTAACATCAACATGACGCGTCATTCTGTTCAAAATCTAAATATAAAAGCAGGAAATGCTATTTTAGAATTAGGTCATGGAAACGCAGGACATGTCGAATTTATATTCGAACAAGCCGAAAACCTGAAATATTACGGACTCGAAATGTCTGAATTAATGTTTCAGGAAGCGCGCCAAATCAACAGAAATTTTGTCTCTCAAAAACAAGCTTTCTTTTCGCTTTATGAAGGAAATATAATTCCGTTTCAAGAAGTTTTTTTTGATAAAATATTCACGGTTAATACCATTTATTTCTGGCAGGAACCAGAAAAGTTACTTTCAGAAATATACCGAGTTTTAAAACCAAATGGCCTATTCTGCATCACTTTTGCAGAAGAAAGTTTTATGAAACAATTGCCTTTTACCAAATTCGAATTTGAACTTTATAGCACTGAAAAAGTGGAGCAATTAGTCCAAAAAACAGCTTTTAAAATCTTATACAAAGAGACTTTAACCGAAAAGGTCAAAACGAAAACAGGCGAATTGGTCGATCGGGATTTTACTACGATTGTTTTGGAAAAATAGTTTTTTGAACTCTTTTTTTGAGTAATTTAATTGATTCTTATTTCAGGTTTCGATTTCGGCAAATCCTAATACTTTTTATAATATGGAGGTTAAAAAAATCAATTTTCTCAAAAGTTATAGTAGCATTTTATTACTTCTAGGCGGTATTATTCTCGGAAGTATTTTAGGGTTATTTTATGGTAAAGATGTCTTGGTTATAAAACCACTTGGAGATATTTTCCTAAACTTACTTTTTACAGCCATTATTCCACTTATATTTTTCACAATTGCTTCTTCTATTGCCAATTTAGAACGAACAGAAAAATTGGGAAAATTGTTTATTATTATGATCGCCGTTTTTCTGGCGACCATCCTTATTTCTGCAATTGTCATGATTTTTGCAGTTTATCTTTTTCCTATTCATCAAAATATCATCATTTCTAAAGTTCCGATAGAAAATATGCAATCAGGAAGTATCGGAGATCAAATAGCGCAATTGCTGACCGTAAATGATTTCTTCGAATTATTGTCCCGAAAAAGTATGTTGGCGTTGATTATATTTTCTTTTTTGATTGGATTTGCCAGTTTGC
The DNA here is from genome assembly GCF_057840745.1 of Flavobacterium sp. KH_001. NCBI lineage: Bacteria > Pseudomonadati > Bacteroidota > Flavobacteriia > Flavobacteriales > Flavobacteriaceae > Flavobacterium > Flavobacterium sp. KH_001. The sequence continues at coordinate 1,715,616 of NZ_CM174520.1, forward strand.
AGTCGGGAGAAAAAGGAAGTGCTTTCAGAAGTTTTCTGGACTCAGGAAATGAAGTTATGAAGCAGCTTTTGAATATGATTATGAAATTGGCGCCAATTGGTTTGGGTGCTTATTTTGCCTATCAGGTTGGCGTTTTTGGACCGCAGTTATTTGGTGTTTATGCTAAACCGCTCGGAGTTTATTACGGCGCTTGTACTTTTTATTTCTTTGTATTTTTTAGTTTGTACGCTTTGGTTGCCGGTGGGAAAAGAGCTTTTAAAGTATTTTGGAGTAACAACATTACCCCTGCTTTAACGGCAGTTGGGACCTGCAGCAGTATTGCCACCATTCCTGCAAATTTGGAAGCAGCCGAAAAAATGAACATACCAAAACATGTTCGCAATTTGGTTATTCCGCTTGGGGCTCCTTTGCATAAAGACGGATCGAGTATGTCTTCTATTTTAAAAATAACGGTTCTTTTTGCCATGTTTGGAAAAGATTTTACAGAACCTTCAACGATACTTTTGGCTTTAGGAATTACTGTAATCGTTTCGATTGTCGAAGGCGGAATTCCGAATGGAGGTTATATAGGAGAAGTTTTAGCGATAACCGTTTACGGACTGCCAATGGAACAAGCTTTGCCAGTTGCCATGATCTTGGGAACATTAGTTGATCCAATTGCGACTTTATTAAACGTAAACGGCGATTTGATTTGTTCGATGATGATTTCGCGATTTTCTGAAAAGACCAAATGGTAAATAAAATTTCAATTACTTCAAATTATACGTAATGAATTCAATATTAAAAAGCGATTTAAATAATCTGTCGACTATTCTTGACAGAACAAAACAACAAGGAATAGATTTTTTGAACAATCTTGAAAACGTTCCAACGTCTACTAAAAATTCAATTGATCCAACGAGAGAACTGAACGAATTAGGTTTGGGTTCATTGGCTGCGTTAGAAGAATTTAATGAAAGATTAGCTCCTTTATTGGTCAGCTCACCAGGGCCGAGATATTGGGGATTTGTAACAGGCGGATCAACGCCGGCTTCAATTGTGGGTGATTGGCTGGCTACAGTTTATGACCAAAATACACAGGCGATAAAAGCACAAGGGGGAGTTTCTGCTTTAATAGAATTTGAAACAATTAATTTACTGCTTCAATTATTACAATTGCCGGATTCTTTTTTAGGCGGATTTGTAACCGGAGCAACCATGTCGAATTTTACTTGTTTAGGCGTTGCAAGACAGTGGTTTGGAAAACAATTTGGAAAAGATTTTGCTAAGAACGGAATTTCAGAATCAATCAATATATTGACAGCAACACCACATTCTTCATCCATAAAATCATTGGCGATGTTAGGAATTGGAAGTAATAACTTCACTACAATCAAAACAATTGAAGGTAATCGTGAGGCCATTGATATTGATGATTTAGAAAAAAATATTCAAAATTTAAACGGAAAGCCTTTTGTTTTGATTTCAAGTGCAGGAACTGTCAATACAGCTGATTTTGATGATTTTGAAGCCATCGCAAAACTGAAAGATAAATACAATTTCTGGTGGCATATTGACGCTGCTTTTGGAGGATTTGCTGCGGTTTCGAATAAATTCAAACATTTTGTTGAAGGTTGGGAAGGAGCAGACAGTATTACAATAGATTGTCATAAATGGCTAAACGTACCTTATGAAAGTGCTTTTTATTTGATTAAAAAAGAACATACAAATTTACAAATAGAAACTTTTCAGAATTCGAATGCACCTTATTTGGGGAATCCGTTGGAGAATTTTAATTACCTGAATGTAGTGCCTGAAAATTCAAGACGTTTAAGAGCGTTGCCGGTTTGGTTTTCCTTATTGGCTTATGGTAAAGAAGGATTTCAGGATATTGTTGAAAACAGTGCTGCACTGGCATTACATTTTGGAAATGAATTGATCGAAGACGATAATTTCGAATTGCTGGCTCCAATCCGACTTAATAATGTTTGCTTTACTTTGAAAGGAAAGCACAATCAGGAAAAAGTAAGCGCGTTTTTGACACTTCTAAATGATAAAGGAAAAGTATTCATGACACCAACAGTTTACCAAAATCGAAAAGGAATACGAGCGTCATTTGTGAACTGGCGTACAGCAGAAGAAGATATTAAAATCGTAATTGAAGAAATGAAAGAAACTATTTTGGATCTGGAAATTTAAGATAAAGCAAGAAATTTTTGAAAAGCCGTTTACATTGTAAACGGCTTTTTTATGACAAAAAACTACTTTTTCTTAAAATTGAACATTGCTTTTTAACTTATTAGATTCAAAATATTAAGCAAATCTTAAGTTAGATTTAATTATATCTTAAAAAATAAAAACTTTTTTGCGAATATGTGTTTTTAAAAGTTAATAATTGTCTTTATTTAGAATAATTAAAAATAGTTTTGGAAAAGCTCTTTGTAGCGCCTATTTTTGTGCAAAATTTTATCTCAATCAATTTTAAAATAATGCATATAAAAAAACTATTAATCCTGATATTGGTTCTTTTAGCTTCGATTCAGGGTTTCTCACAAAAAAGCAAAGTAAAATTAAATGGAGTTGTTTTAACACAAAATGGCCAGCCTGCCGAAAGTGTTTCAGTGGCACTAAAGGGGACTGGTTATTCAGCATTGACAAATGAAAAGGGCGAATATGAACTAAACGCTGAGCCAGGTGATTACGTGTTGTCGGTTACTTATGTTGGATATAAACCAAAACAAACAAAAATTAAGCTGCAATCTAATCAGACCGCTGCGACAATAAGTATTGATGAAGATATGGCTGCTCTGGAAGAGGTTCAGGTAAAAGGAAAATCTAAGGTACAAAGAGTAAAAGAAGAGGCCTTTAATATTACTGCGGTTGATTTGAAACAATTGTACAATACTTCTTCTGATTTAAATCAGGTCTTAAACAGAACAACAGGTGTTCGTGTTAGAGAGACAGGAGGAATGGGATCTGCTTTTAATTTTTCATTGAATGGTTTTTCCGGAGATCAGGTGAAATTTTTTATGGACGGAATTCCTTTAGATAATTATGGATCCTCTTTTACATTAAATAATATTCCAACTAACATGGCAGAAAGAATTGATGTTTACAAGGGAGTTGTGCCAATCGAATTAGGAGGTGACGCATTAGGAGGTGCAGTAAATATTATTACAAATAAGAGTGCCAGAAGATATATTGATGCTTCTTATAGCTATGGCTCTTTTAATACTCACAAAGCCGCTTTAAATACACGTTTTACAAGTAAAAATGGTTTCGTAACTAATTTAAATGCTTTTTTTAATTATTCTGATAACAGTTATAAAGTTGAAGGTCAAATTCCAGATCCTATGACAGGAGTTTTTGGTCCGCCAGAGGAACTTAAGCATTTTCATGATGGATATAAACAAGGAACTGTAATAGCCGAAGTGGGAGTAAAAGATAAAAAATATGCAGATTATTTGTTGGTAGGCGTAACCGGAAGTGCAAATAAAAAAGAAATTCAGCAAGGACCAACGATGTATAGAGTTGTAGGAGCTGCTTTTGAAGACAGTCAAAATTTGGTGGCTTCTTTAAAGTATAAAAAAGCAAACTTATTTACCAAGGGGTTAACCGCAACCTGGAATGCATCTTATAATGTAGCAGAAGAACGAAAAGTAGATACTTCATCAAGAAGATTTACATGGAGAGGAGAGCGAGAAACCCCAGGATATTTTACTTCCGGAGAAATTAATCAGGTTAAAACTTTAATGGTATTTGATATAAAATCACTGCAAAGTAATGCTAATCTTAAATACGATCTAAATCAAAATCACTCCTTTGGTTTAAATTATACCTATATTGGATATAAGCGAACTGAGGATAATGAATACATAACTACAGATACTCCAACAAAACCTTTTTTAAATAAAAACATAGTTGGATTCTCCTATAGTTTGTCGGCGCTTGAAAAAAGACTGTCTTTTAACGTCTTTGGGAAAATAATTGATTTAAAAGGAGAAGTAATAACAGACGCAGGAACCACTTCAGAACAAAAAGTAAATCCTTCGTTTAACAATTTTGGATACGGTTCCGCAGCGGCTTATTTTTTAATTCCTGAAGAGCTTCAGGTTAAAACATCTTTCGAGCATGCTTATAGACTTCCTTCATCTTTAGAGTTGTTAGGAGATGGACTTACGGTTAGTCCAAGTCCTAATCTTCAGCAAGAAACCAGTGATAATTTTAATTTTGGGTTTTCTTATAAAAAAATATTTTCAGTGCACTCTTTTGGAGTAGAGGGGAATTTCATCTATAGAAAAGCCAATGATTTTATACAGTTTAGAATAGATCAATCTAATCAGTTTAAAAGAAAAGCTGTTAATTTTAAAAATATACAGGTAACCGGATTTGATGGAGTTGTTCATTATGGTTATAAAGATTGGTTGTTTTTTGATGCCAATGCAACTTACCAAAAAACACTTAATAAAGATTCAACCATTTCTCCGGATACTAATCAAATTAATTATTTGTATGATACACAACTTCCTAATGTTCCAATTTTTTACGGAAATGCCAATTTAGGGTTCAACTTCAGGAAAATTAAATTTGACGATGACTTCCTTACTGTTAATTTAATGGCAAATTACTCAGCGAGTTATTACTTAAGAAGTCCAAATCTTGGAGAGACAAATAAAAAAGAAATTCCTGAACAGCTTTACTATTCTGCATCTGTAGCCTATTCACTTAAAAACGGCCGCTATAACATTGCCGTAGAATGCTTTGATTTTACAGACGTTAAACTTTACGATTATTTCAGTGTACAAAAACCGGGAAGATCGTTTACGCTAAAACTGCGCTATTTCTTTATGTAATCAAATAAAAATTAAAATCAATTCTCAATCTGTCCTGTGACAGACTAATAAATAATTAAACTAAATATTATGAAAACAATTAAAATTAAAAATCTATTAGCTATTATGCTAATGTCTGTTACTCTATTTTCATGCAGTAGCGATGATTCTCCAGTTAAAGAACCTGAAGTTGTTACTCCGGAACCAGTTGTTGTTAATAAGTATGTAATTGGTTACCAAACTGATACATGGAATGAAAATTATATGTGGAGTTTTGGCTCATTAAACGATTTAATGACTGGAACAATTGACATGACTGGAAAAGGAATCGAGCAAGGTGGTTCGTATATTCCTATTGCTAATACGATGTTTGCATTGGATAGTGAAGCAGAAGGTGCAGCACCTTATTCTTTAAATGCTGCGGGTCAATTAATTGCAGGAACACGCGTTTTGATCGAATCTCCTTATGCTTACGGTGTTACAGACGATAATAAATTATTAATTGTTGGTGCGTCATGGGAAGGTGCAAGTTCAAATAACGAATTAATTGTTTATGATCCTGTGAAACAGTTGATTACTAATCGTAAATTCAATGATTTTGGAACAACTACAGGACGTTTTGACTTTCCTACTGGTGTAACTGTTGTTGGAGATAAAGTATTCGTTACCGTTTTTAATAGAGACGCAAGTGATAATTGGGCTATAGATCAGGCGAAAGCTTATATTAGAGTTTATGATTATCCTTCTTTGACATTCGTTAAGAGAATCGAAGATGCACGTACTACTGCAGCGGGTATGTATTATACTAATACAGGTATTATTCGTACTGAATCAGGAAATGTTTATACTTTCTCTTCAAACGCAAAAGCAGGAGGTTACAGTGCTCCATCTACAACTGTTAATTCAGGAATTTTGAGAATTAACAAAGGTCAAACTGAATTTGATTCTTCTTATTTCTTTGATATTCAGGCTAGTTCTTTAGGTGGTAAAGTGCTTGCTGCTTATCCGCTTGGGGGAGAGAAAGCATTTATTGTTTATCTTCCAACTGCAGATGATACTTTGGAGTGGGGATTCTTACGTCACTATTCATTTAAATTTAAATCTGCCATTATAGATTTACCGTCTAAGAAAATAACTCCGGTAACTGGATTGCCTGGACACGCTGGTGATAATTACTTTGGTATTGGAAGTTTATACTATGAAGATGGTAATGCTTATAAAGCTTTTGTAACGAATGAAGAAGTTCGTATATATAAAGTTAATATAGAAACAGGAGTTGCTACTGCCGGAGCAAAAGTAACTGGTGGTGGAACGGATATTCCTGCAATTACCAAATTGTCGCACACAACACCGGCTGCAACAACAAAATAATCAAAACTTTTTGTTTTTAACTTTATAACCATATAAGCAATGTCTTTATTGATATTGTTTATATGGTTTTTTAATAATAACAATTTCATTACTGGTGAAATATTAAGAATTTTATAATGTCTGTTATCACTGAAAAATTTTCTAAAACAAAACAAAAAAACAAATCCCGCTTTAGCAAAATTAACGCCTGGCTTCATTTATGGCTTGGATTGGCTTCTGGAATTGTTGTTCTTATAATGGGCATTACAGGCTGTATTTTGGTTTTTGAACAAGAAATAAAAGCAATGACTTCACCCTGGTTAAATGTAGAAGCTCAAAGTGCCGATAAAATTTTACCGCCTTCTAAGATCTATGGTGAGGTAAAAAAAGCTTTACCGGAAAAAGAGATTCACGGCTTATGGTATAATGGTTTAGATAAAACAATAAAAGTTGATATTGAATCAGATTCTTTGATTTATGTAAATCCTTATAACGGAAAAATAACCGGAATGGTAGATCATGAAGATTTTTTTCATGAAATTGATGAAGGGCATCGCTATTTATGGCTTGGGGAAGAACTTGGAACAACCATAACGTCCTGGGCGACTTTAATTTTCTTTTTTCTTTTAATCAGCGGTATAATTTTATGGTTTCCAAAAAAGTGGAATAAAACAAATATTAACAGTAGTTTCAAAATTAAATGGAATGCCCGTTTTAAGCGACTTAATTATGATTTACATAACGTATTAGGATTTTATTCTCTCATTTTAGCTTTCTTAATTGCGTTAACCGGATTGATAATGAGTTTTCATTGGGTAAGAGAAAGTACGTACTGGATAACGGGAGGTTTTACTAATGAAGAAGTAAAAAAGGAAGTTGTAGCAGAAGTTAAAACTGATAGTCTTTCTAAACCTAAATATGATATGTTGACTGCATCAGATATTATATTTAATAAAGTTCGGAAAGAAATAGCAAAAGAAAATAAAGAAGCAGTTATTATTAATTTTCCAGATGAACCCAATGATGATTTTTACGCTTGTACAGATATGAAAAATGGTAATTGGAGAGATTTATATTTTAATTCCAAAACATTAGAACTGCTTCCTAATTCAAGAAAATATATCGGAAATGAAAAATTTCACGATTGGTTAAGCCGTTCCAATTACAGTCTGCACGTTGGAGCTATTGGCGGATTACCAACTAAGATTATTTATTTTACAGCCAGTTTAATTTGCGCCAGCTTGCCTCTTACAGGTTTTTACATTTGGTGGGGAAGAAAGAAAAAGAAAAAATAGGCAATCAAAGGTTAGTAAAACCTATTTAGTGCAAATAGATTTTTTGAAAGTTAGATTTTATAAAAATGAAAGAGCCTGTTGAACAGACAGGCTCTTTACTAACATCAAAAAAAAACAAAAAAACAAGAATCAAAATAGTAAACAAGGCTTATATTCGATAAGTAAATGCGATAGTTGCAATTCGGTTGTCAAGATCATATCTTTTGTTGATACTGGTTTGTCCTGTAACAGAATTGATATTGAAATTATTGGTATTGAAAACGTCAGTGACATTCAATTTTATATTGCCTTTGCTGGCTAAAATTTGTTTCGAAATCCCGATACTTAAATCAAAGAAAGCATCACGCTCATAAATTCCAAGATTAGATTTAGATTGGTATTGCCCGTTAACTTCGGCTTTCCAGCTATCTGTAATTGTAAAAGAGTTTTGGAGACTTAAATTTAAAGTTGCAATAGGATTTATTGTAGCAGAATTTAGAACATTCCCCATAAACTTATTTTCAAAAACATTGAAAAGAGTATTTAGGGACCACCACTTATTAAATTCGGCTGTATTGGTAATATTTAAACCATAATTATACGATTTGTCAACATTAATTTGCGAAGTTACAGTGGTATTATTTTCCGGATTATAGGCGTAAATTTCTGTAAAAACATCTTTCGTCTGACTAAAGTATAATGAAGCCATAAAGTTACTTTTCCATGCATATCCAACTTCTGCCGTGTGTGTGATTTCAGGTATTAAATTTGGATTTCCCTGAGAATAATTAAAGGAATCGTCATAAAATCGAAATGGATTCAAATCAAACTGGCTTGGTCTGTTAATTCTTTTACTGTAAGAAGCATGCATAGCATGATCGGCACTAAGTTGGTATTCATTGAAATACTAGGAAACCATTTTAAATAATCACTCTTATGTTCTTCACTTAAAGTTTTTTGCGCAATATTTATAGCAGTATATTCGGTTCTTATACCTCCCTGAATAGAAAGCTTTTCGAGTTGATATTTATAGTTCGCATACCCGGCATAAATTTGCTCTTTATATTCAAAATGATTAGTTGAATTTGGATCTATAAGCCATTCATTGTTATCGTAATATTCGTACACAGAAGGATTGTCGTTGTTTTTGAGACTTGTTTTAAAGCCCCATTCAAGAGATTGTTTTTCTTTTAACGGATTTATAAAATCCACTTTTCCAGTAAAAACTTTCAATTGAGAAGGAATAAAGCCCCTGCGGTCATTAATTGCTGCGGCATTTGAAGGAGCTATATTTTGAGCACTCTGAAATTGATTCGATCTAAATTTTGAAGTTTCGTATTCAAAATCAAAAGACATGTTTTTTCCTTCAGTATTAAATTTGTGAACTCCGGAAAAACTATAAGTGTAATCATTCCATTTTTCTTTGCTGTCATTATAAGTTGAAGCATCAAAAAGCAGTTGATCTAAGCCGTTGACTAATGTATTTCGGCCGTCAGCAATGTTTTCATAACGTCCAATTTTTGCATCGATATAAATCTCTAAATTTGTTTTTGGGGAAACTTCATAAGTTGTTCCAATTTTAAAATTATTTGAAGTTAATGGCTCATCTGTAATTGAATTTTGATAATTTTTTGTTGCGATCTCTTGTCTTGTAATATCCGTATATTGAATTTGATTGAATTCTTTACGTTCTTCTTCGCCCCTAAAAGTATAACTGTAGTTACCAAAAACACCAAATTTGTCTTTATTGTAACTCAAGTTTAATCCAGAGTTCGTTCTGTTTTTTCGACCTCTTGCATAATTGGTAAAAACAGTTCCTTTTAAGCCGTCTGAGTTGGGTTTCTTTAATATAATATTTATAATTCCGGCTTTTCCTGTTGCATCATATTTTGAGGAAGGATTTGTAATCACTTCTATTTGCTTGATATTAGATGAGGTTGTTGATTTCAAATAATTAGCTAATTCTTTCTGCGAAAGCTGTGTTAATTTACCGTTTATCATTACACCAACACCTTGCTGCCCTCTTATAGATAATTCCCCGTCCTGAGAAACAACTACACCAGGGGCCCGACTTAATACATCAAGTGCAGTTCCGCCTTCAGAAACAATGCTATTTTCTACGTTAAAAACCATTTTATCTGACTTTTGTGTATAAAGTACTTTCTTTTTAGTGATAACAATTTCGTCTAAAACATTAATGGATGTTTCTACAACACTATCAGTTTCTTTTTCTGTCTGTGAATAACCATAAACCGAAAAGGCCATCATTATTGAGGTTATAATATGCTTCATTTTCCTGTTCTTCTTTACTTAATCTTTTATTGTAATACAATTTTCTCTAGTTTATTAGAAAGATTTTCTAAACACTGTTGCCAATGTGTAAGAAGAGAAAAATAGTATTTGGTTTTAGAATAAAGTGCTGATAACATGATATGGCATTTAAAGTTTGAAAGTTCAAATATATAACTATTTATAATAAGTCTAAATAAAAATAAAGTTAAAAATTGTAATTAATTTTTAATTCATTGAGAATTAGTTGGTAGTGTTTTTTAAAATTTCTGAGTTATTCCTGAATGAGATAGGAGAGAAGGGCTTGTTTAAATAAGTAATGCAATAGAAAAAGCTCGTTTAATATTTTAAACGAGCTTTTATATTTAAACTGGAACTGAGACTAAGAATTATTTAGTAATCTCTCTAAAAACAGCTTCCAGATTTTTATTCTTCTGATTCAATTGTAATGTTTTTAAACCATTTTCATTGGCAAAATCAAAAATAGAAGGGCGCATATCTTTGTCTGCGACAAAAGTTAGTTCCCACGTCATGTCATGTGTATTTATGTACGAAACAATATTTTCGAGTTTTGCTAAAAGCTGTTCTTCAACCTGATAATCAAATTCAACTTCGATAACTTGTTGTTTGTCTTCAGATACTAAATGATCTAATTTTTTATCTGCAACGATTTGTCCTTTGTCAATAATAATGACACGATCACAAATGGCTTCTACTTCCTGCATGATGTGTGTTGACAGAAAAACCGTTTTATCTTTTCCAACATTTTTAATCACATTTCGAATTTCCATTAACTGATTCGGATCCAGACCTGTAGTTGGTTCATCCAAAATTAAAACGTCAGGATTATGCAATAAGGCGTTGGCAAGTCCCACACGCTGGCGGTATCCTTTAGACAATTGTCCTATTTTTTTATGACTTTCAGCTGACAGTCCTGTCAGTTGAATTACTTCTTCAATTCTTGACTTTGGCACTTTGTAAACATCGGCATTAAAAGCCAAATACTCACGAACATACAAATCCAAATACAACGGATTATGTTCCGGCAGGTAGCCTATAGATTGCTGCACTGCTTTCGCATTTGTCATGACATCGTGACTATTTACAAGGGCTGAGCCGCTATCTGCCAATAAATAAGTAGTCAAAATTTTCATTAAAGTAGATTTTCCTGCTCCATTTGGGCCAAGAAATCCAACGATTTCTCCCTTCTCAATTTTAAAGGAAATTTCGTTTAAAGCTTTTTGCTCTCCGTAACTTTTTGATATACTGTTTACTTCTATCGACATGACTTTTTATTTGCTACAAAAGTAAACAGAAATAGTCTCGATTGCTAAAATTTATCTTTTAAAGTATTCCTAAAAAAATTAAAAATCCCAGTATTGACGGCATTGTTATTGTTAAAGGATTGCTAAATAAAATAAAACCCAAATTATGAAAAAAATTTTAGTGATGGCTGCATTGGCTATCTGCAGTTTTGCAAACGCTCAAAAAGGAACAATTTTAGTAGGTGGAAGTGTTGGTTATTCTTCAGAAACAAGAACTCTTGCTAATAACGAAGTAAAAGACAATGAATTTGACTTTTCTCCTAAAGTAGGTTACCAATTTCACGATAATTGGACAGTTGGAGGTGAAGCTTCTTTTGGTTCTTCTAAAACAAAACAAGGAGTAAACGAAGAGAAATTTAATACTACTAAATTAGGTGCATTTTTACGTTACACTATGCCATTGAATCCAACTTTCTCATTCTTTGCAGAATTAGGTTTAGGTTATCAAAGTGAAAAAGATAAAATTTATGAAGGACCTATCACTTCAACTTATGAAGGTGACGGTATGTATGTTGGTGTAACACCTGCACTTTTCATTAATATGAAAAAAGGTTTTGGTTTAAACTTTAATATTGGAGGTTTAAGCTACGGTACAATAAACTACGAAAACAACGGTCCAGAATACAAAAACTTCGATTTTAATTTTGGTAGAACATTTAATATTGGAGTTTCTAAAAATTTCTAATCTTAGATTTTATATTCAATTTTTTAAAAGCATCCGCCGCGGCGGATGCTTTTTTTTGCAATAATTAGTACGGTGTCGGTTTTATTTTTTTGATAATTTTCCTGAGTAATATGAATTATTTGTGAGTAAGTGTTAAAATATTAAAATAGTATTTATCTGGTATTTAAAATGTTAATATAGTTGGCATTGTTCTTGTTAAAATATAGTAAAATTTTAAATATCACTTATGAAAAAAATTCTAGTTATTCTTGCGTTGGCTATAGTTAGCTTTGCAAATGCCCAAAAAGGGTCTGTATTAGTTATGGGAAGTATTGAATACCATTCTCAAAATGCATCAAATTCTGACTTAGAGACTCAATCGACTCTTTTTTCTTTTTCGCCAAAAGTAGGATATCAGTTTCATGAAAACTGGACTGCTGGTATTGAAGGAACAGTTGGTACTTCAAAACAAGAAGTAAAAAATAATAGTAATGAGTCTAAATCAAACATTTATTCAGTGGGAGGTTTTTTGCGTTACTCAAAACCATTGAATCAAACTTTTTCTGCTTATGCTGATTTAGGAGTTGGTTATCAAAATAGTAAATCAACAAATACAACAGGATCAATATCATCAACAAATCAAGGAGACGGTTTTTATATTGGAGTTACTCCGGCAATTTTAATTAATGTAGGTAAAGGATTTGGTTTGAATTTTAATATTGGAGGTATTGGTTACAATACATTTAACTATGACGGGAATAACGGAAATGGAGATGAATTCAAAAATTTTAGTTTCACTTTTGGTCAGGCATTTTCTGTAGGAGTTTCCAAAAATTTCTAATCTGAAAATATATTTCAATTTTGAAAAAGCATCCGCCGCGGCGGATGCTTTTTTGTACCTATCTAAAATCTTATGAAAACTAAAAAATCTTATTTAGCCCCGATAGAAGCGATATCCTGTTGTGGTGGGGTTCACCACAGCAGATATAGCGGATAGCGGGACTGAACGTGTTTTGAAAATGAAAATTTCTGCTTCTAAAAAAAATAATGCCAACAGAAGTGAAATCGAAATTAAATCATAACTACAAGAATTTTCGATTCCACTTGTTGACACTAAAAAACAAAAATATAATAAGATAAAATTAGGCAGTCACTCCGTTTTCAACGGCAGCTCGCATTTCCTGAGCGGCGGCAACCATTTCGATCAAAGCTTTTTTGGTTTCATCCCAATGACGGGTTTTTAAACCGCAATCCGGATTTACCCATAATTGATCTACCGGAATAACAGCTGAAGCTTTTTCTAGTAAACGAACCATTTCGGCACTTGAAGGCACACGTGGCGAGTGAATATCATAAACTCCAGGTCCAATTTCGTTTGGATATTTAAAGTTGGCAAAAGCATCTAAAAGTTCCATTTGCGAGCGAGAACATTCAATTGTGATAACATCAGCATCCATATCAGCAATATTCTGAATGATATCGTTGAATTCGCTGTAACACATATGGGTATGAATTTGTGTGTCGTCCTGAACCCCTGATGCAGAAATTCGAAATGCTTTTACAGCCCAATCCAGATAATTTGCCCATTCTTCTTTTCTTAAAGGCAAACCTTCACGGATAGCAGGTTCATCAATTTGAATAATTTTGATTCCGGCTTTTTCAAGATCTACCACTTCATCACGAATTGCCAATGCAATTTGAGTACAAGTTTCAGAACGTGGCTGATCGTTACGAACAAACGACCATTGTAAAATAGTTACCGGACCAGTCAACATTCCTTTTACCCATTTTGGAGTTAAGGATTGTGCATATTTCGACCATTTTACCGTCATTGGATTTGGTCTTGAAACGTCGCCATAGATAACAGGAGGTTTCACGCAACGGCTTCCGTAACTTTGAACCCAGCCATTTTTGGTGAACGTAAATCCAGCCAATTGCTCGCCAAAATATTCCACCATATCATTACGTTCGAATTCTCCATGAACCAATACATCAATTCCGGTTTCTTCCTGAAAACGAATCGTAGCTTCGGTTTCTTTTTCGATTAAATCGTTGTATTGTTCTGTAGTTAATTCTCCTTTTTTGAATTTCGCTCTCCAGCTTCTCACTTCAGCTGTTTGAGGGAAAGAACCAATTGTGGTTGTTGGAAATAAAGGTAAATCTAAAGCGTCAATCTGGCTTTTTCTTCTTGTTGCAAAAGTGCTTTTACGTTTGTCATCAGAAGCTGTAATTCCGGCGACACGTGTTTTAACTTCATTATTGTGAATTAATTTTGAAGTTTTACGATTGTCATTTGCGATTACGTTTCTTTCAAAATCAACAGAGTTTTTAACATCGATTTCACCGGAAGCTAATTGTTTTAAGACGACTAATTCGTTGATTTTCTGTTTAGCAAAAGCCAGCCATTGTTTGATTTCCGGAGTTAAGGTTGCATCGTTAGTTTCTAAATCCAAGTCGCATGGACTGTGAATTAAAGAACAAGACGGTGCTACTAAAATTCTGTTTTCACCCAAAGCATCAATTGCTTTTTGGATTAATTCTAATGATTTTTTAAAATCATTTTTCCAGATATTTCTTCCGTCAACAACTCCTAAAGACAGCTTTACATTTGATGCCAATTGTCCCGATTCTAAAATGTCATCTAATTGAGAAGGACAACGTACCAAATCTAAATGGAAAGTATCAACAGGCAAAGCCAATGCAGTTGCCAAATTTTCTCCGAAGCAATCAAAATAATTGGCTAAAATGATTTTAATTTTTGGAAAACGAATATTGATTTCATTGTACACTTCCGTGAAAGTATTACGCTCTTTGTCCGTTAAATTTAAAGCTAAAAATGGCTCATCTAGTTGAATATATTCTACACTTTCTGCTTGTAACTTTTCGAAAATTTCGAAATAAACAGGAAGTAATTTGTCGATAAGATCAATTCGGTGAAAACCTTCTTCTTTTTCTTTTCCTAAAAGCAAATAAGAGATTGGTCCAATCAAAACTGGTTTTGTAGCAATTTTTAACGTATTTGCTTCTTTGAATTCATTGATTATTTTTTCAGAAAACAATTCGAATTTTTGGTCCTTTGTGAATTCAGGAACAATGTAGTGATAGTTGGTGTCGAACCATTTTGTCATTTCCATTGCCACAACATCCTGTCCGTCTTTTTGCGCGCCTCTTGCCATTGCAAAATACAAATCGATAGCAGAATTTGTTTTGGCAAATTCCTGATAACGTTGTGGAATTGCTCCAACAGTCAAAGTCAAATCCAGCACCTGATCGTAAAAAGAAAAATCATTAGACGGAATCAAATCAACTCCTGCTTCTAATTGCAAATGCCAGTTTCTGCGACGAATGTCTTTTCCGGTTTCGATTAATTCTTCTACAGAAATTTTTCCTGCCCAATACAATTCTGAGGCTTTTTTTAGTTCTCTGTTGCTTCCAATTCTTGGGTAACCTAAATTATTTGTTTTCATTTTTGATTCAGTATTTTTTACTGAACAAATTTATTGTATTAGATTTTATAACTTATATTTGACCATTATTTAAGTAAATAGTCTTTTAAAAGTTGATTTTTGAAGATTATAATACTGTGAAAATCTTTATAAAGAACCTTTAGCCGTAAAAATTACTATGGAAAACCTGGATAAAACCGACTTATTGATTCTGAAACACCTTCAGGAAAACTCAAATATCAACACAAAAGACCTTGCCAGTAAATTATTTCTTACTGTAACGCCAGTTTATGAGCGTATAAAAAGGTTAGAAAGAGACGGATATATTACCAAATATGTGGCTTTGCTTGACAAGAATAAAATGAATCGTGGAATGACAGTTTTTTGTAATGTGCGATTAAAAGAGCATGCAAAAAACGTGGGAAGCAATTTTGTGAAAGATATTGTAGCGCTTCCTGAAATTATAGAATGTTATAATATTGCCGGAGATTATGATTTTATGCTGAAAATTTTAGTGAAAGATATGGCTAGTTATCAGGATTTTGTAATGAATAAATTGTCAACGATTGAAAACATCGGAAATACGAATAGTATTTTTGTAATGGGAGAAATTAAGCATAGCACGGCATTGGAGTTTTAATGGCTGAAAAATCATAAAATAAAATGTATTTTTAGCTTTTTAAATCAGGAATAAAAATGAAAAATGAAGGTTTTGAAATCTCGAATTATTTATTAGCATCAAAACAAAAACGGTTTTTAAACTTTATTATTGATGGTATAGTAAAACTGATTATTGTTAGGCTGGCAATAACTTTTATAAATATTTCTGAGATTGCAAAAGGAATAGCTTCATTTGATATGATCGAACGTTACTTGTTCTGGAGTGTTATTAGTTTTGTGTATTTTGGAATAACAGAGACATTTCTTGCAAGATCTCCAGCGAAATATTTCACTAAAACAATTGTTGTAATGGAAGACGGTTCAAAACCAACCGTAGTGACCATATTAGCTCGAACCTTATTGCGTATTTTACCTTTTGAAGCATTGACTTTTTTAAGAGGACGTGCCTTAGGCTTGCATGATAAAAATTCTCAAACTTTTGTAGTTGTAAAGTCAAAACTAGAAGAACAAATAAAAGAACATCTTGAATTAGTATCTTTAGAAAAGTCCTAAAATAAAATGTAATTTTGACGTTTAGATCCTAAATCTAAAATCAACAATCTGAAATCTAAAATAAAAAATGAACTGGGAACAACTTTTATCACTAAAACGCCAAGGCGACACTAGCAAAAGATTACGTGTAGAACAAGATGATACACGATTAGGTTTTGAGGTAGATTATGACCGAATTATATTTTCGGCTGCGTTTCGATCTTTGCAGGATAAAACCCAGGTTATTCCGCTTTCTAAAACAGATTTCGTTCACACGAGATTAACGCACAGTTTGGAAGTTTCGGTTGTTGGGCGTTCTTTAGGACGTTTAGTTGGGAAAAAAATTTTGGAGAAATATCCTTACTTAAAAGAAATTCATGGCTACCATATGAATGATTTTGGAGCGATTGTGGCCGCGGCTTCGTTGGCGCACGATATTGGGAATCCTCCTTTTGGACATTCGGGTGAAAAAGCAATTGGAGAATATTTTTCCATTGGAAATGGACTGAAGTACAAAGATAAGCTGACTGCAAAACAATGGCAGGATTTAATAGATTTTGAAGGAAATGCCAATGGATTTTCGGTTCTTACGGCAAGTCGTCCTGGAATTGAAGGCGGGCTTAGAATTTCATATGCCACTTTAGGGGCTTTTATGAAATATCCAAAAGAAAGCCTTCCTAAAAAACCAACAAATAACATTGCAGATAAAAAATATGGTTTCTTTCAGACTGATAAAGCATTCTTTGAAGAAGTAGCTAATGATATGGGAATGATCGCCAATAAAGAAGATGGTGATATTGGTTTTGAAAGACATCCGTTAGCGTATTTAGTTGAAGCTGCAGATGATATTTGCTATACTATTATCGATTTTGAAGACGGTATAAACTTAGGCTTGGTTTCCGAGGATTATGCTTTAGAATATCTTATAAAATTGGTAAAAGATAATATTGGAGTTGCTAAATATAAGTTGTTAGAAACAAAAGAAGACAGAATCAGTTATTTACGTGCTTTGGCAATTGGTGCTTTGATCAATGATGCTGTTGATGTTTTTATTGAAAATGAAGAAGCAATTCTGCGTGGAGAATTTCCGTTTGCCTTAACCGATAAAAGTAAGTATAAGGCTCAGATGAATGATATTATCAATTTAAGTGTTGAGAAAATTTATCAAAGCCGTGAAGTAATCGAGAAAGAAATTGTTGGCTATCAAATTATACAGACTTTGCTGGATAAATTCATAACAGCGTTCAACAACAAATATGATGGAACTGCTTCAAACTATGATAAATTGATTTTGAAAATGCTGCCGGAAAAGCATCATTTAGACAAAGGAAATTTATACGAGCGTTTGCTTCATATTTGTCATTATGTTTCACTTTTAACTGACGGAAATGCGTTGGAATTATTTGAGACAATCAACGGAAGAAAAAATAATTAATTAGATCTTTCAGGTTTAACTAATAAAAAAACACCCCATAGAATGATCATTTTATGGGGTGTTTTTATTTTTTTAAAATTGATTTTTTACTATTGAAAAGCATAAACCAAACCAACACCTAAAACCTGTCTTAACTGTGCTCTTGGTCCGTCATTAACCTGAGATGTTGCTCCGGTAGTTGGATCAACAACATCCTTTTTAGTTTTGATATCATCGTCATAAACTAAATGGATGCCAATATTTGCTTTTACATAAGCATTTACAACAAGATCTAAACGTGTGTCATAATCGACATCGACGTTTCCGAATTTGTTTAAATAATCAGTATAAAGGCTTAATCTGTTTTCGTAAAATATATTTTTAAAGACCTCGCTTTTCATATATGCGGTAAACAGAATACCAAATTCAGCTTTTACTTTTTGTCCTTCTTCAATTAGTATCTGAGCTGCAGGATCAAGCGGATCTGGGGCATAAACGGCTTTTCTAACACCAAAAGATCCCTGATTAGCTAAATAATCGTCTAGTACCAAAGTAGTCTTTAAAGTGATTGGTGAGAAATAAAACGTTCTGTTTTTTGCTTTATTTGAGTTTTCAGCTCCGGCTCCTAAAAAGATATAGGCTGGTGCAAAAGGTTTGGAAATCTCAATATCTTTATTCGGATAATTATAACCGTTTGAAAATTGCGTATTGAAATTGAATTTCGCTGAATAATACCAATTCGATACGGTATCTTTTCTAAATCCATAGGTTGAGTTTAATTGGAATGCATCATCCGTTTTTCTTAGTTCGGTACCATCTTGCTTATTTAAACCATATTTTACAATAAGTTCGTTCACCCATTTATGATTTCCTTTTGCATAAGTTCTTCCAAATTCACCCTTAAATAAACCTGAGATAGAACTTGTTCCCCCGGCACTCCAGTTAACAAAAGCAATTTCTGAAATGTCAAAACCTACTTGGTTTTTTTTAGTCCAGTTAGAGGGTAATTTTGGTAATTGATTCGGGTCTAAAGTTGTTTGGATAATTTGAGCGAAGTTATTTGAAGTACACAAAAGCAACAGCAACAAAAGGGTAGAACGCAATAATTTCATTAGGTTGAATTTAATATTTCGGTTGTGCAAAATAATTATTTTGAATCGTTAGAAAAAAGATTTACCAAACTTTTAACGTCAATTTTACACAATTGTTGCAATTGATTTACAGTTCCATGCTCAATAAATACGTCCGGAATACCCAAAATTTGAATATCATTTTTGTAATTATTTGCAGCAGAAAACTCTAAAATAGCGCTTCCAAATCCTCCATTTATTGTTGATTCTTCGATAGTGATTATACGATGGAAGCTAGAAAAAATAGAGTGTAATATATTGTTGTCTAGTGGTTTAATAAAAGGAAAGTCATAATGGGCAATCTCGTCAGCATTTGAACATTCATTCAGTGCTTCAATAACATTATTACCTATGCTTCCTGTTGATAAAACCGCAATTTTTGTGCCGTTTTTTAGGCAGCTGGCTTCACCTATTTTAATTTTTTCATAATGTCCGAAATTTTCTACTTCCCAATTTGGTAAAACACCTCGACCGCGTGGATATCGAATGGCGATTGGATGGTCGAGTCCTAATTGAGCAGTATATAAAATATTTTGAAGTGCAATTTCGTTGATTGGCGCGTAGATAATCATGTTCGGAATTGCTCGCAAATAAGCAATATCAAAAACGCCATGATGGGTTGCGCCGTCTTCACCAACTAAGCCGGCTCTGTCTAAGCAAAAAATAACTGGAAGATTTTGTAAAGCCACATCGTGAATAACCTGATCATAGGCGCGCTGTAGAAAGGTCGAATAGATATTGCAATACACAATCATACCCTGAGTTGCCATTCCGGCAGCAAGCGTTACGGCATGTTGCTCTGCAATTCCAACATCAAAAGCACGTTCCGGAATTTCATCCATCATAAACTTTAGAGAGCTACCAGATGGCATTGCGGGAGTAATTCCAATGATTTTTTCGTTCTTTTTGGCTAAATCCAAAATCGTTAAGCCAAAAACATCCTGATATTTTGGAGGTAAATTTTCTTCTGATTTTAAAAGCAGTTCCCCTGTTGCAGCATCAAATTTTCCAGGAGCGTGATATTTGACCTGATTTTCTTCAGCTTGCTGCAGACCTTTTCCTTTGGTAGTGACAATATGAAGGAATTTAGGGCCTTTTATATTTTTTAATCGGTTTAATTCTTTTATTAAATTCGGAAGATCATGACCGTCAATTGGGCCTGAATAATCAAAATTCAGGGATTTGATCATGTTGTTTTTCTTCGGATTTTTCCCTTCTTTTACAGCAGTAAGGTATTTTTTAAGCGCACCAACGCTAGGGTCAATTCCGATAGCATTGTCATTCAGAATAACCAGTAAGTTAGCATCGGTAACTCCGGCATGATTCAAACCTTCAAAAGCCATTCCGCTTGCAATTGAAGCATCGCCTATAACTGCAATATGTTGTTTGTTAAAATCGCCTTTTAATTGGGAAGCAATTGCCATTCCGAGAGCCGCAGAAATAGAAGTAGACGAGTGTCCAACACCAAAAGTATCGTACACACTTTCGCTCCTTTTCGGGAAACCGGAAATACCTCCGATTTGTCTGTTAGTATGGAAATTTTCTCTTCTTTCGGTCAAAATTTTATGTCCGTAAGCCTGATGGCCAACATCCCAAACCAATAAATCTTCAGGCGTTTTAAAAACATAATGTAACGCAATTGTCAGTTCAATAACGCCCAAACTAGCGCCCAAATGGCCTTCTTTCACAGAAACAATGTCAATAATAAATTGACGTAATTCTTGCGCGACTTCTGGAAGCTGTTCTTCTTTTAAAAGACGTAAATCGGCAGGGTTGACTATGTTGGAGAGTAAATTGCTTTTCATTGTAAGGTAAAAAGCAAATTTACGGTTTTAAATTTAATTTTTTAAGTGAGATCTTATTCTAATACAATTGGTAAGGAATATTGCATTCTTATTTTTTTTCCATTAGATTCTCCCGGCTGCCATTTTGGGGATAAGCTTAAAACTCTAATAATTTCTTGCTCTATTGTTTTGTCAACTACCGGTACTGATTCAATATAGGACAAAGACCCGTTTTTTTCTACTGCAAAAGAGATTCGAATTTTGAGGTTTTTGGCATTTACATTTTCCGGTGTTTTAAATTCTTTTCCAAAAAAGGTATAGAATGGATCAATACCTCCTGGGAATTCTGCATTTGTCTGCATTACAGCACCCGTAACAAATTGGGAATCATCTTCTTTAGCCTGATTTGAAGGATGTTTTTTATCTGTAATGTTTTTGCTGGAATTTACAGAAACTGGTTTTTTAAATTTAACCTGGTCTACTTTTGGAGGAGGTGGAGGGGGTGGTACAATGGTATCGTTTAAAGTATTAATTTTTGGGTCACCAACAGAAATATGTTCTACCGGAACATCATCTTGAACAACTTCTACTTTATTAATTTTTTGCTTATTTCCATTTTTATCCTGACAGCTAAACAAAGTTGTACCCATTGCAATAAACAAAGCCAGTAAAAACATTTTAGGATAATGTATCTGAGTGTATAAAACGCGATTCGGAATTTGAATCGTTATTGAATCTAATTGGGAATTTTTAAACCTTCCGCAGATCTTTTTGTTTTGATTTTGGATGAAAAAATGCTGTACTTCATTAGGTAACATCGATGTGAAGTCAACAACGGTTTTTGAACAGCTCAGGCAAAAACGACCATTATCTTTTGGCGTCATATTATTCCAGTTTTCTTGACAAGGTTCTGGAATCGCTAATTTGTATTTTCTTTCCATTATTTAATTTTGATTGGTAAAATATAAGAAGAACGTACGATTTTGCTATTAAGCTTTCCGGGAATCCAATTTGGAGCTGTTTTCAAAACTCTAATCGCTTCTTCTCCTATTTCCTTCGGCGTATTTTTAACTATGTTGAAATTACTTAAACTGCCATCTTGTTCGATAACAAATATAATAAAAGCTTTTCCTCTAAATCCTTCTGCTGTTTTTGGAGTATTATAATTTTTGCTAAAAAAAGCAAGGAATTTTATCATTCCATCTTCTGGAACTGGTACAATGTCTAAGTCAGTTGAATTGTATATAATATTATACTTATAAGCTCCTTCTTCAATATAAGAAGAAGGTACTACCGCTCCTTGTGTAATTCTGCCAGTAAATTGTTCTTTTGTTTTTCGTTTTTTAGATTCAATCTTATGCCCATAACATGAAGGATGAACGTCATTTTCATCTTGATAGTTTTCTGTATTGTCAACGATCTCAATTTTATCAATTTTATTTTTATTTCCGTTTTTATCCTGACAACTAAATAAAGTTGTTCCCATAGCAATAAATAATGCCAGTAGGAACATTTTATGGTAATAAATTTGTGAATATAAAACCTGACTCGGAATTTGAATCGTTATGGTTTCTAATTGTTGAGTTTTAAATCTTCCGCAGATATTCTGGTTTTGATTTTGGATGAAAAAATGCTGTACTTCATTAGGTAACATCGAAGTAAAGTCAACAACGGTTTTTGAACAACTTAGGCAAAAACGACCGTTTTCTTTTGGAGTCATTTTGTCCCAGTTCTCTGTACAAGGTTCCGGTATTGTTAATTTGTATTTTCTTTCCATGTTTGAATTTCAATATTTAAATGTAATAAAAAATAGATATGAAAATCACTTTCAAAAAGAATGAGGCAATTAATTGTATTAATCGCCTCAAAAAAACGCTTTATTTGAGGCGATTAATTTTTGATAAGAAGTTAAGGAGAGAAAAAATTTAAGGTTTTCATTGATGTTTTTTGATTTGTAACCCAGAAATAATTATTTCAAAAATGTACTTTTGCAACTATGATAAATCCTTTCACCGACGAATATTTTATGAAAAAAGCTTTACAGGAAGCTGAAATAGCCTTTGATAAAGGTGAAATTCCCGTTGGAGCTGTAATTGTAGTAGCCAATAAAGTAATTGCGAGCAGTCATAATTTAACCGAATTGTTGAACGATGTTACGGCTCATGCCGAAATGCAATCCATTACAGCTGCAGCAAATTTTCTTGGTGGAAAATATCTAAAAGATTGTACCTTATATGTGACGCTCGAACCCTGCCAAATGTGTGCCGGCGCTTTGTACTGGAGTCAGATTTCGAAAATTGTTTTCGGTGCACGAGATGAACAACGCGGTTTTATAGTTATGGGAACAAAACTGCATCCCAAAACTACCGTCGTTTCCGGAATTATGGCTAATGAAGCTGCTGATTTAATGAAACGTTTTTTTATAGAAAGGCGAAAGTAAAATTTTTGGTAAGATAAATAATGACTGATTTTTCAATAATAAAAGAGCTATATCACATTACAGAACCTAAAGGTTTTACTAGTGATGAGATTCAAATTGTTAAAGATATTTTTGGCAAACTTCCACAGGTATTTGTTGATTATTATACTGAATTGGGCAAAATTGAAAACTTAAATCATACACAAGATTTATTAATTGTACCGGAACGTTTTCAGTATTACAAACAAATTGATCATTTGATATTTTATTCTGAAAATCAGAGAGCTTGCGTTTGGGGAATCCATAAAAATGATTTATCAAAAGCTAATCCACCTGTTTACATAAGTGAAGATGGAAAGGAATGGAAAGTGGAGACGGACACATTAACTGAGTTTTTTACTGCAATGGCTTTTCTTCAGGCAGGTTATGCATTGGAATATCCTTGTAATACATTTTACGAATTAGAACCACATGAATTAAAGTTTACTGCTGAAAATTTTCAAAATAAAGGATTCTCTTTTAAGCAATGGCTGGGCGGAATAAGTTTTTATGGTAATTACAAGGACGATGTAATTATAATCATAGAGGACAATCAATTATTTTATGCCGCCAATACAAAAAAACATTTTGCCGAAATGGATAAGGTTTTGTCTAAACTTGGAACAGAGCTTTAAAAATTCTGGTAAAAAGCTGTTTTTATTGTATCAGAATAAGTAAGTCATATAAAGACATACGAAAATCATAAAGGAATTAAAACAGATTATATTATAAAATGTATTTTCTGAGAAACCTTTTTCTGAAATAAGTATTTTTAAACTTACTCCTATTGAAAAAAGTAAAACAAGACAAAAATAAAACAGGATACCGTTGGTGCTTAAGCTACTGGAAAGTAGGTTGGTATAGTTTTTTGTTTTTGATTTAACCTCTGTTATCGATTTAAACAATAAAGAAGTTTTGATCTCAATCTTATTGTCTTCAATGTATTCTTTTGCTGTTGAGAATCTAAATCCTTTTTGTGTAAAATAATGGTAAGAAATTTTTTGTTTGGATTTTCCAGTCGTTTGAATGCTGTAATGAGTTATTACATCAGTGGTTTTTGAAACCGGTAAAAGATAATAATCAATGAAACCAATCAAAATAAAAAATGTTACTACACCTAGCAGATATATAATTACATTTTTATTTTTTACAATAAATTCATTTTCAGTAGAATATCTATTTGATTGCTCTGCCATTTTCTATAGTATTAAACGTTTTGAAATATAGTATTTTAATAATTCATTTTTTAAAAACTTCAACAAAAGTTAAATAGTCAGAGTAGCGAATTTTCCTCTTAAAATATTTCAAAAAATACTTTACATTTACTACAATATAATTGGCATTTGGCTAGTTATGGTTTTAATAGTAAAATGTTAAAACGTTCTGTCATTTCTTTAAAATTCGTAACCCATTAACTCTAAATAAAAGTGAAAGCAAAAGGATTAGTTCTCGTGTTTTGTGTGTTTTTTATTTTTCAATCTTGCGGCAGAAAATCAGCAGCCGATTTCAATTCCGATTTTTCATTATTTAAAGAGTATATAGTCAGTTTCACGGGGGGAATAGTCTCGTCGGAATCGGACATTAGGGTAGTTTTGGCCTTCGATAAAAAAGAATGGAAAGCCAATCAGGTTTTAGACAGTGATTTGTTTGATATTTCTCCAAGTGTCGATGGAAAAGTGGTGGCACTTTCTCCTAACACCATTGCTTTTATTCCAGAAAAAAAGCTGAAACCGGGAACAGAATATCAGGTTACTTTAAACTTAGATAAACTAATTACACTTCCAAAAGAGAAAGAAAAGGAACTTTCAGATTTTAATTTTACCGTCAAAACAATTAAGCAGGATTTTACCATAAATACGGCTGATATTCAATCGTACAGCAAAGAATATCAATACCTGAACTGCGTTCTTAAAACAGCGGATAATATTGATATTGAAACCGCTAAGAAGTTAGTTGAAGCAAAACAAAAGGGAAATAATCTTAAAATTAAATTTGATGCAAAATCGGGTTCTGCAAAAGAATTCAATTTTATAATTGACAGTATTCAGCGTTATTCTGAAGCCACAAATCTGGAGATTATTTATGACGGAAGCGATTTTGATATTGACCAGAAAGGACAAATTGATGTGCCGATTACGAATATAAACGAATTTAAAATCGTCAAAGTTGAAGTTCCGGACGGAAGCAATCAATCCGTTTTGATTAACTTTTCTGAACCTTTAGAAAAAGGACAGGATTTTGCAGGTTTGGTTTCGATTCAGAATACCAATAATTTAAAATTTTCAACCCAGGGAAATTTACTGAAAGTGTATTTCAATAATGAAAAAGCACCAGTTCAAAAAGAAGTTACGGTTTCCGTACCTGTAGAAGAAACGGCGGTTTCGTTAGTAGATTCGGCTACAGTTGTAGTTGATAGCGCTGCGGCGGTTGTAGATGATGCAGTAGAAGTGGTTCAGGAAGAAGAACCACAGTCTGAACCCGAACAAATTTTGGCGGGAGATTTATTGATTGAAGTTTTTCAGGGAATCGAAAGTCAGTATGGCAAAAAAATGGACTCAAATTACACTGAGAAAATCTCTTTTGATCAAATAAAACCAAGCATCAAATTCATTAAAAACGGAACTATTTTACCAAGTTCTAATAATTTAAAACTGAATTTCGAAGCCGTAAACTTAAGTGCGGTTGATGTAAAAGTTTATAAAATTTACAAGAATAATATACTGCAATTTTTGCAGTACAATGAATTAAACGGAGCTCAAAATCTCAAGAAAGTGGCTCAGCCCATCGCCAAAACTACTTTGAATTTAATTGAAAGCAAATTGATAAACCCAGCTAAGTGGAACACTTTTGCTTTGGATTTATCTAAAATAATCACACCGGAACCCGGCGCCATTTACAGAGTAGAATTTGTCTACAAAAAGAAATATTCTCTATACAAATGCGAAACTTCAGAGGCTGATCAAAATGAAGAAGAGGAAGAAGAAGTCGATGAGAATGATGTGAACTATAGTGAGAACTCTTACGATGATTACTATTATGACGATTACGAATGGAGAGAAAGCCAGGATCCTTGCACCAGCTCTTATTATTATAATGCTAAAATTGCAACTAATATTCTGGCAACAGATTTAGGTGTAATTGCAAAAAGAGGAGAGAATAAATCGTATGTATTCGCTGTAAACAATATTGTAACAACAGAACCAGTTTCAAATGCAAGAGTGGATTTGTACACCTATCAACAGCAAAAAATAGCTACTGCTGCAACAAGCAGCGAAGGAATTGCATCTTTTCAACTGAATAAATTCGCTTATTTTGCTATTGTTTCCTTAGGAAATCAATCCACTTACGTGAAGCTGGATGACGGACTTTCGTTGTCCGTTAGTAATTTTGATGTTGCCGGCGAAACTTTACAAAAAGGCTTAAAAGGATTTATTTATGGAGAACGTGGCGTTTGGCGTCCGGGCGATAATTTGTATTTGTCTTTCATTTTGAATGATGCATCAAATAAACTTCCGAAATCACATCCAATCAAATTTAGATTGAATGATCCAAATGGTAAGACTGTTTATCAGACGGTTCAGAAAACAAATGAATTAAACCATTATGCTTTTACCGTTCCAACAAGTCAGGATGCACCAACAGGAAATTGGGAAGCAATGGTAAGTGTTGGTGGTGCTAAATTTTACAAAAGCATCAAAATTGAAACGATCAAGCCCAATCGTTTAAAAATCAAAAATACATTTACAAGAAAAACACTTTCATCATCTTATCCAAATACTGATAATCTAGAAGTAACCTGGCTTCATGGTGCGATTGCTAAAAATCTGAATGTAGAAATGCAGGCGAAATTTTCCCAGCAAACTACCACTTTTAAAGGATATGAGAAATTTAGTTTTGATGATTTAGTACGTCAATTCAGCACAGAAGAAATTAATGTTTTCTCCGGAAAATTAAATGAAAACGGAAAGGCATCAGTAAATATTCAGCCAAAATTACAAGGTCAGGCACCGGGAATGCTTCGTGCTTCGTTCATTACAAAAGTATATGAAGAGGGGGGAGATTTTAGTACCGATGTAATTTCGACTACTTATTCGCCATACAAAACCTATGTCGGAATTAAATCTCCGGAACCTAACAAATATGGAATGCTGGAAACCAGAACCAACAATCGTTTTGATATTGTAACGGTCGATGAAAATGGAAGGCCTAAATCGGTTAGAAATCTTGAAGTTAAAGTGTATAAAGTAGAATGGCGCTGGTGGTGGGACGCTTCGAGCGATAATTTATCCAATTATAATTCTTCGAATGCGACAACTTCATACAAAACATTTGTAATCAATACCGATTCAAGCGGAAAAGGAAGTGTTCAGTTTTCTTTAACCGATGAAGAATGGGGACGTTATTTGATTCGTGTTTCAGATAATGCAGACGGTCATGCAACAGCTTTAACGGTAAATATTGACTGGCCAATTTGGTCTGGAAAAACGCGTAACAGAGATGCTTCAACAGCCAATATGTTGGTTTTTTCGACAGATAAGAAAAACTATGCTGTTGGAGAAAAAGCACAGATTTCTTTTCCTTCAAGTGAAGGCGGAAGAGCTTTGATTTCTATCGAAAACGGATCAAAAGTGGTACAGACCATTTGGGCAAAAACACAAAAAGGAGAAACAAAAGTTGAAGTACCAATAACTTCGGCAATGGCTCCAAATGTGTATTTTAATATCACATTATTACAACCTCACGCTTCAACGAAAAACGATTCGCCAATTCGTATGTACGGAATCGTTCCTATTGAAGTGGTGGATAAAAATACGATTTTGGCACCAACACTTTCAATGCCGGATGTTTTAAAACCAGAGCAAACCTTTACGGTAAAAGTGGGAGAAAAAACCGGAAAAGAAATGACCTATACCATTGCGGTTGTTGATGAAGGTTTACTGGATTTAACCCGTTTTAAAACACCAAATGCCTGGGATAGTTTTTATGTTCGTGAGGCTTTAGGCGTTAAAACCTGGGATATTTACGATGATGTAATTGGAGCGTATGGCGGAAAAATAAATCAGATTTTCAGTATTGGTGGGGATCAGGATTTAGGCGGGGGAAAAGCTAAAAAAGCAAACCGTTTTAAACCTGTTGTTTTGTATTATGGGCCGTTTAAATTGGAAAAAGGACAAACGAAATCACATCAATTAAAATTACCAAAATATATTGGTTCAGTTCGAACTATGGTGGTTGCGGGAGATGCGAACACAAGCGCTTACGGAAGTGTTGAAAAAGCAACTCCGGTTAAAAGTCCGTTAATGGTTTTGGCTTCGTTGCCACGAAAAATTTCGCCTTCAGAAAAAGTAACGATTCCGGTTACGGTTTTTGCAACGGAAAATAGTATCAAAAATGTGTCGATTCAGATCAAAACAAGCAACGGGTTAAAAGTGATGGGAAGCGCAACGCAATCCTTGACTTTTGCTTCGCCTGACGAAAAAATGGCCTATTTTAATTTGGTTGTAGGTTCTGCGACAGGAATTGCCAAAGTTCAGGTTGTTGCTACTTCAGGAAAAGAGAAATCGGTTTACGATGTCGAAATCGATATGACAAATCCAAATCCGGTTACGAATACTTTTACGGATGTAATTCTGCCTCCAAACAGCACCAAAACGATTTCATGGAAAACTTTTGGAGTTTCAGGAAGCAATAAAGCAAGATTGGAAGTTTCGTCAATGCCAACGATGAATTTGAATGGAAGATTACAATATCTTATTCAATATCCGCATGGTTGTGTGGAGCAAACGACTTCGTCTGTTTTTCCACAATTGTATTTAAATGATGTTGTTGATTTAGATGCAACACGCAGAGGAATTATTCAAAAGAATATTACAGCCGGAATTACAAGATTAGGAAGTTTTCAATTGTCAAATGGAGGCGTAGCTTACTGGCAAGGCAATACAATTGCAGATGATTGGGGAACTTCATATGCCGGACATTTCCTGATTGAAGCAGAGAAAAAAGGCTATGTGTTGCCAATTAATTTCAAATCAAAATGGATTTCGTATCAACAACGCGAAGCAAAACAATGGCGTTTTGAAGCGAAATACGGAAATGATTTGGCTCAGTCGTATAGATTATACACTTTAGCTTTAGTTGGAAATGCCGATTTATCTTCAATGAACAGATTAAGAGAAACTAAAGGGATTTCAAATGAAAGTAAACTGCGTTTGGCTGCAGCATATGTTTTGGCGGGTCAAAAATCGGCTGGATTGAACTTGTTTTTGCATAGCAAAATTGAAGACGAATCTAGTAACTACAATTATTACTATTACGGTTCAAGCGAAAGAAACAGAGCAATGGCTTTGGAAACAATGTTGCTGTTAGGACAAAAACAAAAAGCATTTGTGATGGCTTCAAAATTAGCTAAACAAATGTCAAATAATCAATGGATGAGCACGCAGACAACGGCTTATTGTTTATATGCTATGTCGAAATTTGCTGTAAGTAACGGTCCAAAAGGAATCAATATTCAGTTTAGCAAAAACGGAAAAGGCGAGACGATAAATACTCAAAAAACAATCGCAGACAGAAGTTTGGTTGCTCAAACGGGCGCTAATAGCATAACACTGAAAAACATTAAAAACAACACAGTTTATGTTCGTGTTTTGAACACTGGAATATTGCCAATCGGACAAGAGAAAGCAATTGCGAGTGATGTTTCGGCTTCTATTGTTTTCAAAAACAGAAAAGGAAGTGTTATTAATGTTTCAAAAATTAGTCAGGGAACTGAATTTGTTGCTGAAGTGACAATACGAAATCAAAGAAATGAACATGTAGAAAATGTCGCATTATCTCAAATTCTGCCTTCAGGATTCGAAATCGTAAATACCCGTTTTACCGATTATGGCGATGCAACAAACAACATTGCAGATTATATTGATATTCGAGACGACCGAACTAATTTCTATTTTGGAATGAAAGCCGGAGAAACAAAAGTATTCCGAATTTTATTAAACGCTTCTTATCTTGGGAATTATTACTTGCCAGGTTTACAATGTGAGGCGATGTATGATAATACTTTCTTAGCCAGAACAAAAGGATTCTGGGTTGAGGTGGTGAAATAAACGTATCCTAACAGGTTTCTAAAACCTGTTAGGTATTATTGGTGTTAGTTAAAGAAAGAAAAATATACCTAACAGGTTTTAATAAAAACCTGTTAGGATAATAAAATTAGAGAAGGTGAAGAAGGATTTTTTCGAAGAAGGACAATATTATCACATTTATAATAGAGGAAATAACAAAGAGAATATTTTTATTGAAGAAAAGAATTATAATTATTTTCTGGAAAAATTAAAAAAATATATTATTCCAATTGCTGATATTTATGCCTATTGTTTACTTAAGAATCATTTTCATATAGTTTTACGAATTAAGGATAGAAAAGATATACCGGAAAAATTTAAAGAAAAAATTCATTTACCATTTTCGAATTTGTTTAATGCCTATTCTAAAAGTATCAATAAAGCATATAATAGAACTGGGAGCCTATTTCAAGAACATCTGCAACGCAATAGAATTGAAAATGAAAATTATTTAAAGCAATTAATCATTTATGTTCATTTGAATCCGATTAAGCATAAATTTACTGAACACTTCGATAATTATTTACATTCATCGTATCGTTCCTATTTATCAGTTAAACAAAGTAGTATTGATAGACAATTTATTCTTGAATTATTTGATGACTTAGAAAACTTTAAATTTTGTCATGATGAAAGAAGAATTGTTTATGAAGGAATACTAAATGACGTAAGTTTAAGTGACGATTAAAAGAGCCGTTTTATTATTTAGTTTTCTCTCCTAACAGGTTTTCAAAACCTGTTAGGTATGGTATTAAGAGAAAGTTGATTTTCTTATAGTTATTATTAAAAAGATACCTAACAGGTTTTGAAAACCTGTTAGGATACTAAAAAAACTTTCGAATTACTTTGAAAAATAAATTAATAGCGTTCTCACAACGCATTATAAATTGGATAAAAAAGAATAAAATAAAATCGGCAATTGCATTTCTGCTTTTGCTGATTTATTATTTCTCTTTACCGCGAACATTATTTCAGGAGCCTTATTCTACAGTAATTGAAAGTAAAGAAGGAGAATTACTTGGAGCGAAAATAGCCGATGACGGACAATGGCGTTTTCCTGCCCAAGACAGTGTGCCTGATAAATTCAAAAAATGTATTGTCTATTTTGAAGACGAATACTTCTACAAACATCCCGGATTTAATCCCGTTGCGATGGTAAATGCTATTAAGCAAAATAAAAAGGCTGGAAAAGTTGTCCGAGGTGGAAGTACATTAACACAGCAGGTTATTCGTTTATCTCGAAAAGGAAAAGGAAGAACCTATTTTGAAAAATTAATCGAAATTATTCTCGCAACCCGGCTAGAATTAGGATATTCTAAAAATAAAATTTTAGAAATGTATGCAGCTCATGCTCCTTTTGGTGGGAATGTCGTAGGTTTAGAGATGGCATCATGGCGTTATTTTGGAGTGCAGTCAAATCAATTATCCTGGGCAGAGAATGCGACTTTGGCCGTTTTGCCAAATGCTCCAAGTTTAATTTATCCAGGGAAGAATCAGATAAAATTATTGAATAAGCGTAACCGGCTTTTATTGAAATTACATCAGGAAGGGATAATTGATAGACAGACTTATGAATTGTCAATAGAAGAACCATTACCACAAAAACCTTATGATTTACCTCAAATTGCTCCTCATTTATTGCAGCGCGTGGCAAAAAATGAAGAAGGAACCCGTGTGAAAACTACTATTGATTATGCTTTGCAAAATAGAGTCAATCAAATTGCGAAGTATTATTATAATCAATACAAACAGAACGAAGTAAATAATTTAGCGATTTTGGTTATTGATGTTTCGAATCGAAATGTAATGAGCTATGTTGGGAATGCACCAACAGATAAAGACCATCAAAAAGATGTCGATATTATTGATGCACCAAGAAGTACAGGAAGTATTCTAAAACCGCTTTTATACGCCGGAATGCTGGACGATGGCGAATTGCTACCGAATACTTTAGTGGCTGATGTACCTACTCAAATTGCGGGTTACACCCCGCAAAATTTTAATCTCACATTTGACGGAGCGGTGCCGGCGCATCGCGCATTGTCGCGATCACTGAATATTCCGGCCGTTTTGATGCTTCAGGATTTTGGTGTAAATAAGTTTTATGAAGAATTGCAAAAATTCAAATTAAGAGATATCAATAAAACACCAGATCATTACGGATTGTCGCTTATTTTGGGTGGTGCCGAAAGTAATTTATGGGATTTATGCCGAACATATGCAGGATTATCGTCCACAGTTAATTATTATACTAAAAACCAGGCAAAGTATCGAACTAAGGAATTTGTAGAATTAAATTATAAAAATGATTTTGAACCCGATTTTGGATCAGAAACGGATCAGAAAAATATAATGGGAGCGGGAGCAATTTGGCTGACGTATAATGCGATGGAAGAAGTGAACCGACCAGAAGGCGATGAAGCCTGGAAGTTTTATGACAGTTCGTTGAAAATTGCCTGGAAAACCGGAACAAGTTTTGGAAATAGAGATGCCTGGGCCATTGGAACAAATTCAAAATATGTAGTTGGAATATGGGTTGGAAATGCTACTGGGGAAGGAAGACCAACTTTAACCGGAGTAACTAGCGCTGCACCTATTTTATTTGATGTTTTTAATTTATTGCCGAGACAAAAGTGGTTCGCAACGCCTTATAAGGATTTAGAAGAAGTTGAGGTTTGCCGTTTAAGTGGTTATCTGGCGAAAGAAGATTGTCCAAAAATCAAACAGTGGGTTTCTAAAAAAGGAAAATCTACGGCAGTTTGTCCGTATCATAAAAAGGTTCATTTAGATAAATCGGAGCAATTCCAGGTCAATAGCAGTTGTGAAAGCGTTGATAATATTGTGACTAAAAGCTGGTTTGTTTTGCCTCCGGTTATGGCGTGGTATTACAAAAGTCAGCATATTGAATATTTGCCTTTGCCGCCATTTAAGGAAGATTGTCAGGGAACGCAAACCACCACAATGGATTTTATTTATCCGAAAACGAATAGTAAAATTTATTTAACGAAGAATTTTAATAGCGAAGTACAGCCTGTAATTTTGAAAGTTGCTTATTCAGAAAGAGATAAAGAACTTTTTTGGTATGTTGATGATGTTTATAAAGCGACCACCAAAACGTTTCATGAATTGCCAATTACGCCAACTTCGGGAACTCATTATATTACGGTTGTGGATGCTTTTGGAAATGAAATTAGAAGAAAAATTGAAATTGTGAGGGAATAATAGTCTTATGAAAATGAGTTCCCTAGCCCTGATGGGAGGGAAAATCCTTTTGTGCCGGGGTTCGGCACAAAAGATTGGAAGGACAGCGGGAAATAGCTCCTGAAAAAAAAGACATAAAAAAACCGCCAATCTTTCGAGAGGCGGTTTTTGTTTATTCTGAAATAGCATTTCCTTTTTTATCATAGAAATGGTATTCTAAGTACGTGTAAGCGTCACGAGGTATGATTTTCACCCATTTCTTATGTTCAAAAAACCATTTTGAACGTAAGGATGGAAAACCTTTACTGAGGTAAGCAGCCACAAACGGATGTACATTAAGCACAACATTTTTGTGGGTTTTTAAAAGTCGGTCCAAATCCAGTGCGATTTTATCAATGATTAAAATTGGCGCTTCAATTTCGCCATGCTCATTGTTTGGATCTTCTTCTCTGGTCTTAATATTAACTTCTGGTCTTACGCGTTGTCTGGTAATTTGAACTAAACCAAATTTACTAGGCGGTAAGATTTTATGTTTTGCTTTATCGTCGCTCATTTCTTCTCGCAAGAAGTCGAACAAGACTTTCCTGTTTTCAGGATTAGACATATCGATAAAATCAACTACGATTATTCCGCCCATATCACGCAAACGAAGTTGTCTGGCAATTTCAGCGGCAGCAATCATATTTACTTCCATGGCAGTATCTTCCTGGTTGGTCGCCTTATTTGAACGGTTTCCACTATTTACGTCTATAACGTGAAGAGCTTCAGTATGTTCAATAATAAGATAGGCGCCTTTACTCATGGAAACGGTACGTCCAAAAGAAGTTTTGATTTGTCTCTCTATATTGTATTTCTCGAAAATTGGAGTGTCATTTGATTGATAAAACTTTACAATCGATTGTTTTGAAGGTGCAATTTCTTGAAGATATTCCTTCGTTTGATGGTACAACTCTTCGTCATCTATCTGAATACCACTGAAGGTATCATTAAATACATCTCTTAATATCGAAGAAGCTCTGTTAAGCTCTCCTAATACTTTTGATGGATGATGAGCAGTTGGTAATTTTTTACACATTGCAGTCCATCTGCCAAGCAGGTTCTGCAAATCTTTTTCTAATTCGGCTACGTTTTTGCCTTCGGCTACTGTGCGAACAATAACACCAAATCCTTTAGGTTTGATCGATAGAACAAGTTTTTTTAGACGATCCTTTTCTTTTTTGTCTTCTATTTTTTGAGAAATAGAAACGCGGTCAGAAAATGGAACGAGAACAATAAATCTTCCTGCCAATGAAAGCTCAGCGCTTATCCTTGGACCTTTGGTCGATATAGGTTCTTTAACAACTTGAACTAAAACAGATTGATTGGCACTTAAAATATCAGTAATGATGCCATCTTTGTCAATCTCTTTTTCAAACTGAAAGGTTTTTAGGGAGAAATCTTTTATTTTACCTGCGCTTACAAGTTTTATGAATTTCAGTTGGGAAGCTAAGTTAGGTCCTAAATCGTGATAATGTAAAAAGGCATCTTTTTCGAAGCCTACATTTACAAAAGCAGCATTAAGTCCAGCAACTGGTTTTCGTATCTTGGCAATAAAAATATCACCAACCTGAAAGTTGCTTTTCTCTTCTTCCTTGTGTAATTCAATTAGTTTTCCATCTTTTAATAAGGCAAAATCTACGGCTTCAGAACTAGATCTAATGATTAATTCTTTATTCACACTGTAAATTTTTATCTGTTTTTTCAGAAAATAGAAAAAGAGAGAAGAGTATAGATTCAAAAAAAATCTAAAATCTTAAGTCTAAAGTCTAAAATCTTATCTACAGATGGATTAAACAATATTTTTAACAGGTATTGAACCCGGGGAAAATCAGCAGGCAGTTTGCAGTTTTAAGTAATCAATAAACTGAATACTAAAATCTGATGACTGAACACTAATTCTCAATTTCAATGAACGTTTAAAAAGAAAAAAGTAGTTTAAAACTACTTTTTCTTTTTGTGACGGTTAGCTCTCGCTCTTTTTTTACGTTTGTGAGTAGCTACCTTATGTCTCTTTCTTTTTTTACCACTTGGCATATCGTGTCGATTTTATGATTAATTAATAGTATTATTTTGCTTCGTTGTTTGTTTTAACTCCTTCTACAAATACTTTTGCAGGTTTAAACGCAGGAATGTTGTGTGCAGGAATTTTAATAGTTGTGTTTTTTGAAATGTTTCTTCCTGTCTTTTCAGCTCTAGTTTTTACGATAAAACTTCCAAAACCTCTTAGGTAAACATTGTCTCCAGTTTCTAGTGAAGTTTTAACTTCTTCCATAAAAGTTTCTACTGTTGCTTGAACATCTCCTTTTTCAAGACCTAGTTTCTCTGAAATTTTCGCTACGATATCTGCTTTCGTCATTTTCTTTCCTATTTTATTTTATAAATGATGTACTATTTTTTTGAGTTTGCAAATATAGGAATTAAAAAAATAATTAATCAAGCTAATTCGTTAAATTTTAATTACATAAACATTTACTTTTGTTTTCTAAGTATTTTACAATGGATTTTCATAACATATTGATAAGTTGGTATTTACAGAACAAGCGTGATTTACCGTGGCGAAAAACGACCGATCCTTACCTAATTTGGCTCTCAGAAATTATGCTTCAGCAAACGCGAGTTGCTCAGGGAATGCCTTATTTTTTCAATTTTACGCAAGAATTTCCTACAGTGTTTGATTTGGCAAATGCGTCAGAAGAGCAGGTTTTGAAACTTTGGCAGGGATTAGGATACTATTCTCGTGCCCGAAATCTGCATAAAACGGCTCAATATGTGGCAAATGAGTTAAATGGTGTTTTTCCGGAAAATTATGCAGGGTTACTAAAATTAAAAGGTGTTGGTGAATATACCGCTGCTGCAGTTGCTTCTTTTTCTTATAATGAAGCTGTTCCTGTCGTTGATGGAAATGTTTTTAGAGTGCTTTCGAGATATTTTGATATTGAATCGGATATTGGTCTGCCGGCGACAAAAAAGGAATTTACGGAACTGGCTTATGAATTAATGCCAAAAGATAACCCGGCAATTTTTAATCAGGCGATAATGGAATTTGGAGCTCTGCAATGCACGCCTAAAAGTCCAAATTGTATGATTTGTATTTTTAACGAAAGTTGTGCGGCTTTGCAAAAAAAGAAAGTAGATGCTTTACCAGTGAAATCAAAAAAGGTAAAAGTCACAAATCGTTTCTTTAATTATTTGGTTTTAGAAGATGCTTTAGGGAATACTTTAATTCAAAAAAGGACTTCAAAAGGAATTTGGCATAATTTATATGAATTTCCTCTTTTAGAAACAGACGAAATTGTTGGTTTTGATTTTGTCTCAAAAGCGGTACAGTTTGATGTTTTTTCTTCCTATACTATAATAGGTATAGAGGAATGTGCGGAAACAACTGTAATTCATAAACTTTCACATCAACATCTTCATATTCAGTTCTGGAAAGTTAAAATTAAAGAAAAAATAGTGAACGGTGTGAATACCAGTGATTTAAAAACTTTTCCTTTTCCAATTGTGATTTATAATTTTATAGAAAAGCAGGAAATAATTTGCTAAAAAAATGTATCTTTGGGATAAATACCACTATAAACTATGAACGGAACTTTAAATAAGGTGATGCTGATTGGCCATTTGGGCGATGATGTGAAAATGCATTATTTTGATGGAGGAAACTGCATCGGTCGTTTTCAGTTGGCTACAAATGAAGTATATATCAATAAAACGACCAACGAGAAAATAACTTCTACAGAGTGGCATAATTTAGTTGTGCGTAATAAAGCTGCTGAAATCTGTGAAAAATATTTATCTAAAGGTGATAAAATATATGTTGAAGGACGTATAAAATCCCGTCAATGGCAAGCCGAAGACGGTACTACAAAATATACAACCGAAATTCAGGTTACTGAGTTTACTTTCTTGACTACCAAAAAAGAAACAGGAAATCATAAGCCACATCAGGATCAGGAATCCGTAAAAAATACTAACTTTGATGCGTCGAACGAAAGCTTGCCTATAAACGACTTGCCTTTCTGATTGTTTAACTAATTTTTTTTAATTTGGACCCAGAGCCCAGTTTATTTTTTACTACAACTTTAGACAT
This sequence comes from Flavobacterium sp. KH_001, assembly GCF_057840745.1. NCBI lineage: Bacteria > Pseudomonadati > Bacteroidota > Flavobacteriia > Flavobacteriales > Flavobacteriaceae > Flavobacterium > Flavobacterium sp. KH_001. The sequence goes on from NZ_CM174520.1 coordinate 1,753,164, forward strand.
CAATTTAATTATTGGTTTTGTCGGAATATTTATTTTGCTGTTTCTATCGGCAATTGTTTCAGGTGCCGAAGTAGCACTTTTTTCTTTATCTCAAAAAGATATTGATGAGACTTTACAAGAGAATCTTCCAAAAGGGAAAATCATTTCTAATCTTTTAGATAAACCCAAAAAACTTTTAGCGACCTTATTAGTAGCTAATAACTTCTTAAACATTGGTGTTGTAATTCTGTTCTCTTTTATAGGACAAAATATTTTTGATGATATTAGTTCGCCAGTTTTAAAGTTTATTTTAGAAGTAATTCTCGTTACGTTTTTAATTTTATTCTTTGCAGAAGTTTTGCCTAAAGTTTATGCGAGCCGAAACAATATAAAATTCGCTAAATGGGTAGCATATCCAATTTCTTTTTTAGATAAATTACTATCTCCAATTAGTTTGCCGATGCGCAGTGTTACGTTATATTTGCAGCATAAATTGGGGAAACAGAAAAATAGTTTTTCAATAAATCAGCTTTCTCAGGCGCTTGAGCTTACAGATTCTGAAGGGACATCTAAAGATGAACAAAAAATATTAGAAGGAATTGTTTCCTTTGGAAATACGGATACAAAACAAGTTATGAGTCCGAGGATTGATGTTTTTGGTTTGGAAATATCAGAGTCATTTGAGGCTATTTATCCGAAGATAATCGAAAAAGGATTTTCAAGAATTCCGGTTTATCGCGACAATATTGATCAGATTGAAGGCGTTTTATTCGTTAAAGATTTATTGCCTCATATTGATAAGAAAGAATTTGACTGGACAACTTTAATAAGAGAAGCTTTTTTTGTTCCGGAGAATAAAAAACTGGATAATTTGCTAAAGGATTTTCAGAGTCTTAAAAGTCATTTGGCGATTGTAGTGGATGAATACGGTGGAACATCAGGATTAGTTTCATTGGAAGATGTTATTGAAGAAATAGTAGGGGATATCAGTGATGAGTTTGATGATGAGAATTTGAATTTCTCACAAATTGATGAAAAGAATTTCCTTTTTGAAGGAAAAATTAACATGAAAGATTTTTACAGAATTGTTGATGTTAATGAAGATGTTTTTGAATCACATAAAGGAGAAGCTGAAACATTAGCTGGTTTTATATTAGAAATTCTGGGGAATTTCCCTAAAAAAGATCAAAAAATTGCTTTTGAAAACTGCGTTTTTACGATAGAAACAGTGGACAAAAAACGAGTAAAACAAATAAAAGTAACAATAGAATAAAATGTTTAAAAGAATAATTTCAATAACAACCATTTTGCTGACATTAACAGTTGTAAGCTGTAAAGATGATGTCTTGCCTAAGCCATCAAGTTATTTGCGCTTAGATTATCCGGAAGCAAATTATGTTAATTTTGAAAATAATTGCCCATTTTCTTTTGAAATGAATGAGGGGGCTATTATTAAAGGAGAAAAAAATTGTGGCTTTGCGATTACGTATCCAAAAATGAAGGCAACAATTTACTTGACTTATAAACCAGTAAATGGTGATATTGAAAAATTGCTAAAAGATGCTCAAAAACTAACTTATGAGCATGTTATCAAAGCAGATGATATTTTGGAACAGCCGTATTTAAATCCGGACAAAAAAGTTTACGGGATGTTTTATCAGGTTGATGGAAACGCTGCTACAAACTCACAATTTTATGTGACCGACAGTACAAAACATTTTATAACAGGGTCGGTTTATTTTTATGCTAAACCTAATTTTGATTCGATTATGCCAGCTGCGAGTTATATTAAAAATGATATGCAGCGATTGATGGAGACACTGAAGTGGAAATAAAAAGACATAAAAAAGGAGTTCAATTGAACTCCTTTTTTATGTTGTAAAGATTATCAAAAGAAAGACGGTTACTCCTAAGAAAATTACCCCTATCATGTGATTTCTTTCGCTATTAGCATTTTTTTTATTGTTATTCCCTTTAGGAGACCATATTTCTGAGAAGATAATAAAGTCATCTTCTTTGAAAAGAACCATGGTATTTAAATAAGTGAATCTTATGCATGCTCCAAGAAACTCAATGAGATATCGTCCTGCTATTATTTCTATTAAATCCATTATTCTTCATTTATTTTTTACGTCGCGCTTGTATGGGTAAGTGCTTCTCAACAAATATAATTTAAAAAGGCGTTCAAATTTGAACGCCTTTTTAAATGTTGAATTTTTAATCCTTACGATTTAATATTTGAAACTTTATAAGTTTTTCCGTCTCCGGTTGCCTGAACAACTTTTGTTAAGTTTTCCTGATTTTGAACCGTTTTATCAAATACAACAGTAGCCGTTTTTTTATCAAAATCTACAGTAGCTTTTTCTACTCCGTCAAGATTTGTTAGTTCTTTTTCGATTGTTTTTGCACATCCCATTGCGCAAGTCATTCCTTCGATTTCGAAACTCGCAGTTTGTACATTTTCAGCAGCAATCGCTTTGTGTTCTTTTGGAGCTGTTTCTATGGCTTTGATATTCGCTAAATTTTTATCTTCTTCTTTTTTGCAGCTTACTAATACTAAACCTGCAATTGCTAATGTTGCTATGATCTTTGTGAATTTCATTCTATATAGATTTTAAATTTGTCAATAAGTTCGTTGCAAAATTAATAAAATTCGAGAGGCTGGTTCGTAAAATTATTACAAATTTGCATTAAAATACCTTTTATGGATGCAAAACAATTAAAGTGGGCTTATTTATTGGTTCTTTCACTAATCTGGGGGAGTTCTTTTATTTTAATTAAAAGAGGATTAGTTGGATTGACAGCAGTTCAGGTAGGTTCGTTCCGAATTATTTTTGCAGCCTTATTTCTATTGATTATCGGCTTTAAAAGCTTGAAGAAGATTTCGCGTCGCCAATGGAAATTTGTTGCCATAACATCGCTTTTCGGAACTTTTACTCCGGCTTATCTTTTTGCAATTGCTGAGACTGAGGTTGATAGCTCAATTGTGGCTATTTTGAATTCGCTTACCCCTTTAAATACTTTGGTTTTGGGAATTCTTATTTTTGGAATTCAGTTTCAAAAACGCCAGGTTCTAGGTGTTTTTGTTGGGTTGGTTGGGTGTTTGTTATTGGTTTTAAGCGGTGCATCAGCACATCCGGGGCAGAATTATTACTATGTCCTTTTGGTGGTAATTGCAACACTTTGTTATGCTATAAATGTCAATTTAATTAAGAAGTATTTGTCCGATTTAAATTCATTAAGTATTACGACAGGAAACTTCGCGGTTTTGCTTTTACCAGCGTTAATCATTTTAAGTACAACCGATATTCCGCAAAGAATAAATTTTGATGCCACGCAACATTCTATATTTTTTGTAATGATTCTGGGTGTTTTAGGAACCGGAATCGCGAATGTATTGTTCTTTAAATTAATCCAAATGTCATCGCCGGTATTTGCAACATCAGTGACATATTTAATCCCAATAATCGCTTTTTTCTGGGGATTATTAGATAATGAAATGCTGACACCAATTCAGTTTTTTGGTGCCTTTATTATTTTGATTGGCGTTTATTTGTCTGCTAAAAAATAAATAAGCTTTGTCAAAGTTTGAAACTTTGGCAAAGCTTATAAAAAATCTTAGTATCTCAGCACCTTAGTACCTTAGAACCTTTCTTAAAGAAAATCTTTCTCAGAAACTCCTTCGTTGATCTTAATGTCAGACATCTTGATATCCAATTCAAAACCAACATTCTGAATTAAATTAAAAGGAACTTTTACGCCTTTAACTTCTTTATAATCATTAAAGTTTGTTATTTGTGTGGATGATTTTCCGTCTTGTTCGCGAACTTTAGATTCTGCTACTTTTAAACCTGATTTTACATCGTAGAAATAAGTGGTTTTTCCATCTTTTATTGCATATGCATCGCTACCGTTAATTGGTTCGATTGCGTCTACTTTTAAATCAGTTCTTTTTTGTAATTGTAATTCTTCAAACGGAGCTGCATTGGCTTTCATTTCAGTAAGATCATTGCCTTCAAGATTTTTGCGTTGTCCTTGTTGTTCGATATAAGCACCTTTTTCATTTACCACTTGTTTCATTAAATTCATTGTTCCCATTGCAAGTGAAACCATCATTTTACCTTTTGAATCTAATTTAGATGTAAATGTTAAAGGCCCAGGAGCTTGTGGAACAGTAGTTGTTCCGTTCATAGCCAATGTTTTTACAGATGAAACTGCTTTTTCTCCACCAATAGCCTTAAGGTAATTTTCAAAAACTGTTTTTGCGGTAATTCCGGTTGGAGCTTCTTTTTTGGTAACTGGTTTTTCAACCGGATTTCCGTATTTATCAAAATAGTAAATCGGAATTTGAAGTTTTTCTAAACCTGAAATAACATCAGAACCTTTTCCGGCAATTACAATTCGCATATGATCCAAAAGGAAATATTTATTCGCGACACGGTAAATGTCATCTGGTGTAACATTATTTATAGTCTGAATGTATTTTTCGTAGAAATCGGCCGGAAGTTTCTCAGTTTCGATATTTAGTGCGTAACGCGCAACAGCCTGTGGTTTTTCAACCTGCATTACAAAGCGTCCAATGTAACCTGCTTTTACATTTTTTAATACATCTTCAGAAACTTTTTGAGTTCTGATTCTTTTAATTTCTTCTACAAATTGAACAACTGCACTATCTGTTACGGTATTTCTAACGGCAGATGATGCTTTGAATTTGGTTACATATTTTCCGCTTCCAATGCTTGAACTTGCACCGTATGTCCACGCGTGTTTCTCGCGTAAATTCATGTTTAAATAACTATTGAAATCCCCTCCTAAAATTTGATTTGCAATTACAGTTGGAAAAAAATCAGGATCGCTCATTTTTAAATTTACCGTATTTACCAATGAAATTTCAGATTGAACCGCATTTGGAACATCAACAAAATCAATTTGAAGTTTAGAAACATTCACAGGATCCGGATAAATATTTTTTGGAGCTGCTTGTTTTTTCCAGCCGCCAAAAAGTTTTTCTACAGCTTCTTTTGTTTCTTTAAATTTAATGTCTCCGATAATTACCAAATAAGCATTTTCGGGAACGAAATAAGTAGCATAGTTTGCCTGAACATCTGCAAGGGTAACATTTTTCACTGTTTCTTCAGAAAGATATTCACCGGCAGGATGATTTTTTCCGAAAGCTAAAACATCGACAACACGATTGGCAATAGCAGGAACACTTTTTTCGTCGGCTTTGAGGCCTTCAAGTAATTTTGCTTTTTCTTTATCAAATTCGACCTGAGTAAAATTTGGCTGTAAAGCGCCTTCTGCCAAAAGTTCTAGAACACGTCCTGAATATTTAGAAAGCGAACTTGCGAATGCGCCTTGAGAGGTGAAATTGATGTTAGCACCATAAAAATCAATTTCCTCATTAAAAGCTTCTTTGGTGGTTTTTTTAGTACCATTTCCAATTAAACTGCTGGTTAGTTCATCAACACCTTTTTTGCTTCCTTCTGTAAAAGGAGCGTTATCCAAAGTAAGATTGAAACTTACTCTCGGCAGTTTATGATTTTCAACTATCAAGACCTTCATGCCGTTTGCCAAAACAAAAGTTTGCGGTTTTTTGATGTTGACTACTGGCGAATTGCCTGGTTTTGGTTGCGGACGATTTTGTGCTTGCATAATTCCAGTTAGGAATAAAAGGATTAAAACTGTATGTATTTTTTTCATGACTTGGCGGCTCTTAATTTTGAACTTTTGTTGAAGGAATGTATTCTAAAACTAAACGTTGGTTCGGATTTAGATACTTTTTAGCAACTTCTCTGATTTCTTCTCTTGTAATAGAGTGGTACAAATCAATTTCTGTATTGATAAGATTTACATCCCCATAAAGTAAGTAATAAGAAGCCAGGTTTTCAGCAATTCCTTCAACGGTTGCGTTTGCGTTTACAAAATTATTGTCGAATTTGTTCTGTAATTTTTCATAGTCTTTTTCAGAAATCAAGTCTGTTTGGATTTTTACAATTTCTTCATCCATTTCTTTTAAGATGTCGGCCATGGTATAAGTTCCCATTGGCAATCCGTATAAAATGTACATTCCGTAGTCTTCCTGACTAAAACCTACAGCACCAATTTGAAGTGCCATTTTTTTATCATCAACTATTTTTTTGTACAATTTCGAACTTTTTCCATCACTTAAATAAGAAGAGATCAAATCTAAAACTCTTGCATCTCTTGTTTTCATTGATGGAGTTCTGTAAGAGGCAACTACCATCGGAATCTGAATATTCGGGTCTTCGTAAGTTGCTTTTATTGTTTTATTGATAGGTTCTTCGGTAAAAGTTTGTTTTTTAACTACCTCGCCTTTCGGAATTGGCCCAAAATATTTCTGAATCCATTCTTTTGTTTTGGTTTTGTCAAAATCTCCGGCAACTACTAAAACGGCATTGTTTGGCGTATAGAATTTTTTATTAAAAGCCTGGAATTCTTCTAAAGTTGCAGCATCCAAATCTTTCATAGAACCGATAGTTGTCCAGCGATAAGGATGATTTTTGAACATATTCTCTTTAACAACCGGCAAAATGTTTCCATAAGGCTGATTGTCGTAGCGCATTCTTTTTTCTTCTTTAACAACTTCGTTCTGAGTATCTACACCAATTTTATTGATAATTGGATGCATTAATCTTTCAGATTCCATCCACAAACCCAATTCTAAACTGTTTGATGGAAAAACTTCGTAATAATAAGTTCTGTCATCTGATGTGTTGGCATTGTTAACTCCGCCATTTGCGGTAACTATTTTCATCCATTCACCACGTTTTATATTTTGGGTTCCTTCAAATAATAAATGTTCAAAGAAGTGAGCAAAACCCGTTCGGTCAGGACGTTCGTCTTTTGAGCCAACATGGTACATTACCGACGTAATGACAACAGGGGCAGAAGGATCGTTATGCAATATTACGTGCATGCCGTTATCCAGATTGTATTCTTCAAAAGCTACTTTTTGAGCATGAGCAACTCCGCCGAGCATTAATGCAGCACTTAACATCATTATTGAATTTTTCATAGAGATTAATAATTTATATTTACCTAAATAATAGGTAGCCAAGACTTGTTTATAGTTACATCAAAAATAAGTTTTTTTAATTATGAATTTAGAATCTGTCCCTGTTTTCATAATACTTTAACAGTCTTTTACTTTAAAAATGGTTTTTTATGCGGTTAAAACACCTTGAAAAACAGACTTTAAGGTTAAATAAATATTTTTGAAATAAGAGATTGCACAGTAAATTATTAATTGTATATTTGCAACCTTAAAAATCAATAAATCAATTTGGTATGTATGCAATCGTAGAGATAGCAGGGCAACAATTTAAAGTAAGCAAAGACTTAAAGGTTTATGTTAACCGTTTGACTAATGAAGAAGGTTCAAAAGTTTCTTTTGACAAAGTTCTTTTATTAGACGATAACGGAAATGTAACTTTAGGCGCCCCAGCTATAGAAGGTGCTTCAGTAGAAGCTAAAGTGTTACAACACTTAAAAGGAGACAAAGTTATCGTTTTCAAAAAGAAAAGAAGAAAAGGATACAAAAAGAGAAATGGTCACAGACAATATCTTACTCAAATTGTAATTGAAGGTATTACTGCAGCAGGAGGAACTAAAAAAGCAGCAGCTAAAAAAGCGGTTGTGGCAGAAGAAGTAGCTACTGAAGAAGTAGAAGCTCCTAAAGCTAAAAAAGCAGCTCCAAAAGCAAAAAAAGAAGCTACTAAAGAATAATAACAATATTTAAACTCATACGTCATGGCTCACAAGAAAGGTGTCGGTAGTTCGAAGAATGGTAGAGAATCAGAATCAAAACGTCTAGGCGTTAAGATTTTTGGTGGACAAGCTGCTATTGCTGGGAACATCATCGTTAGACAAAGAGGTTCAAAACATAATCCAGGTGAGAACGTTTACATCAGTAAAGATCACACACTACACGCAAGAGTAGCTGGAGTTGTTAAGTTCCAAAAGAAAAAAGATAACAAATCTTATGTATCTATTCTTCCATTCGAAGCATAATCATTAAGATTACTTATTATAAAAAACCCGTTCTGAAAAGATCGGGTTTTTTGTTTTACTATAAAATTGAAATTGATTTATCGGCGTATATAAACTAATAAACGGTAAAATTTATTCCTTTATTATAGAAGGTAGTATATAATCTACTATAATTTTATCTGCTTGGGGATGTCCATAAGGTTTGTTGTACGCTTTTGAAGTGATAATAACTACAAGCGGCAGATCATTAAAAATTATAAATTCATTTCCTCCATTACCAGCGCAATAGTAGGCTTCGTAATTTTTTTCCTCGGAAGTGAAGGTCCTGTTCCAAAACAAATAACCATAGAATTGATTTTCTCTTTCCGGGATTTGAATTTGATGTGTTAAAGTTTTTCGAACCCATTCAGTCGGAATGATTTGCTTATCATTCCAGACACCATTATTTTTATATAATTGAGCGTATTTTGCATAATCCAGTGAAGTCATTTGTAAGCTTCCAGCGGTATTGGCTACTTTTTGAGGTGTATATTGCCATTGATAATTTGTGATGTTTAGGGGCTTAAAAAGTTTGTTATCTGCATATTTTTCCAATCCATCAGGGATAGATTTGTTTATAATGTCTCCTAATAAAATTGTACCAGCTGTAAAATAATCCCATTTGCCACCATTGGTTTTAGATTTGTCCATGCCTAAATCTAAAGTAAATTTTACCCAATTATCTGTAGGATACATGTTTTCTTCGTTTCCGGGAGAATCACCATCTTGATCAGACCCGTCGAATGCCGAGCTCATTGTGAGTAAATCTTTTATTGTTACACTATCCTTTTTGGCGTCATAATTTTCAAATTCCTTTAAATTATAGAATTTGTTTAATGTCTCATTTTCGTTTTTTATATGACCGTCTTTTATGGCAATTCCCATTAATGTTGATGCAAAAGATTTTCCTGCTGAGCGAGTGTCGTGCAAAGTATTTCTGTTTGCGTCATTGAAATATTCTTCGATAAGCAATTTTTTATCATAAACAGCGACTACACTCGTTATCTCCTTTAATTTATAGTTCGCAATATCAATATTAAGCTTTTCGATTTTCTTTTTGTCAAAAGGAAAAGTTGAAATTTCCCAATCACTGTTTGGCTGTATTGGCTGAACTTCAATTTGTTTTGCGGTTAATTTAGGTGTTTTTATAATAAGCTGAATTTCTCCTTTTGCGATTAAGTCTCCCGTTTTAACGTCATCTTTATCATTTTTAAGATAGGGACGAATTTCTATTTTTAGTTTGTGTGTGCCTTCAGTCAAAGCATTTTCACCACCATTAAGTTTAAATCTGTCCCACATATACATCGCCCACCAGTCTTCTCCTTTTGAACTGGTAAGTGGAACTCTAAATGTTGTTGAAGTATTTTTGTTTCCGCCTGATCCAAAATTGCATCCGTAATTAATGTTTTCTTTATAAATAAACTTGTTGTCGACATAAAAGGAAAACTGTAGGTTTCCTGTTTGTAGAAGCTTTTCTGCAGTTAAATCAGGATTTAATTGATGTAAATAATTCGTAACCGAATTATTCATGAAAACTCTGATGTTCAGGTCTGATTTACGTTTTAATTCGAAAGATTTTAGAAAATCAGATTCTTTATATTGATCTAAAGGAATGTTTCCATTCATAAAGGTAATTTTGCCGATATTGTTTTTGTGTAGCTCGTTTACTATTCCATCTGTTTTAACCAGATCATTGTTTTGTGCCGAAATAAGGCTGGTAAAAAATAATATTGATGCTAAAAAGATTCGTTTTATCATGTGATTTTTATAAGAGTTAAAATGTAAAACTACTGCACAGCAAATTCAAAAAATTGTACAGAATTAACATCTTGCTTATTTCTTGAAAAGTAATTTTTTATGTTCAGAAGGATTCAAACCGTTTATTTCTCTAAAAGATCTGGTTAGGTGACTTTGGTCAGAAAATCCACATTCGTAGGCAATTTCGGTTAATGATTTATTTGGTGATGAAATTAAAGAAAGCGCTTTTTCTACTTTTAATTTTCGAATATATTCACCCAAATTACAATTAAAATATTTTGAGAAATCTCTTGAAAGATGAATGGGATGTATGTTTAATATTTTAGATAAATAATCGAGCGTGATGGTTTCTGTAAATTGATCATGAAGAATTTCATCAATCATAAAAACCCATTTTGGATTTTTATGTAAAATCGATTGAGAGTCTCTATTCAGTTTTGATAATATCTCGATTAATAAAGTTTGAGTAGAGAGATCAGAATGAATGTCATCAATCTTAGTTGCCCTAAAAATTTTATACATCAGTAGTTTAATATCAGGATTTATGACCGAGGTGCTACCTTGTAAATTATTGCTATTCATTGTCAAATCGTCAAACCATTGTTTTTCAATTTCAAGATGAAAACCTCGCGTAAAGCCTTCTGGTTTAATATTGTAATGTGCTTCCTCCCAATTGTGAAATAATAAACTTCCTGGTCCGCAATTGTAAACTTCTTTTTTATTTCCTTCAATAACATTTCCCTGAAGGATAAATGTAAAATAAGCATGCTCATGATAATGCCAGTCTACTTTGGGATGTGTATAAACGGTATCTGTTAACGTTATTCCATTAAGTAGAATTGTTTTGTTAGTCTGACCGTAAAACTCTCCTTTTTTTGAATGTTTCATGATTATGTTATTTATCGGCTCTGTTTTGGATTTGAAAATCAAAGCTATAAATATAATTTGCAATAAAATAAAAAACCTGCTCATTATGAACAGGTTTCGATAATTTATTCTTCGGTATCTTTTGTTTCTTCTAAATCTTGCGATTTTCTTCCCACTTTTATTTTTGGATTATCCTGCGTTCCGGTAACGGTTAACGGAATTCCAAAAATTCCTAATGGAGGAAGTCCTAAACGCATTTTTAAGTTCAATTTTCCGTCTAAACTAGTTGTTCCTTCAATTCTTGGTCTGAAACCGGCAAACTTGAATTTGAAGCGCTCAACGGTCATGATGTTGTTTTTGATCGTCGTTTTAATATCAACTTTAGAAAGATCCGGATTTTTCATGGCTTCAGAGCTTGTTTCCTTACTCACGGCATTGAACATTTTTAATCCTCTAACTTTTACATCTTTTACAGAAAGTGTTCCTCCACCAGTTAATGAAGGATAAACGGGTTCCATATTTCCGTTAAGGCGACCTTTTAATTGATAATCTAGAGAAACAATACCTTGTGCTTTTTCAGCAGCACTGGCCATTTTTCTGAAAACTTCTATTTCATTATAAGCTCTTTTAATGTCAAAATCAGAAGCCTTAATATTGTAGTCGAAATTTGCTTTTTGAGTCGTCACCGCTTGATAATTGGCATTCATAACCACATTGCATCCTATTAAATTGAATCCGGTATTCTGCATGCTCAGCTTGCCTTTGTTCATGTTTAGGTTTCCTGTTGCATTTTGAAGAATTAATTTATCAAAATACACTTTTTGTGCATTGGCTATCAATTGTAAATTCAAATTAGACGGAATGATAATGACTCCTGTTTGTTTTGCTTCGGTTGGAGCCGGAGTTTCCGTTTTTGTTTGTGTAACTGATGTGTTTGCCGGCGTACTCGACATAAATTCATCTACATTAATATATTTGGCGGTAACTTTAAAAGAGCCTCTTAAAACGCCTGTATTTGTGGTTGCATAATTGAAAACATTCTGTAAATAACCATTCATTCTAAAATCAGATTGGCCGTACGCAGCCAAGAAGTTATTGAACGACATTTTATCCTGATTGATTTTGAAAATCCCTTCCTTAATGATGAATTTCTTTGGAAGGTATTCTGATGTAATACCAATATTTCTTAGTTCAAGAGTTCCTTTGTTGTGTAATTTGCTGTAATTCCCTTTCTCGGCATCACTCTGTTTTCCTTTTAATACTAAATCCGCTTTTACAAAACCATCTAAATCCAATCCTTTTTGAGAAAAAACTTTATAGATTTTATTGACATCCAATTCTCCTTTTGCTTTGATGTCGTAAGTCAAATCATCAAAGTTGCTCAAATCAGCTTCTACGAAAACCGGTTTTCCTTCAAATGTAAATTGAGTAGGCTTTAGGCTTACTTTCAAATCATCAAAAGTTCCTTTGTTGTTTTCAATTTTAGATTTAATGGTAATATTGGTAATTGGATTTGGATAATATGGCGTTTTTAAATAACCATTTTCTAAATCAATACTTCCTTTTGTAACTGGAAAAAGTCTGTTTTTAGTATCAAATTTTCCGTTTGTTTTAATATCACCAACTAAATTTCCTTTTAATTCTACATCTGGAATTCCAAGTGCTTTCATTAATTTTTCAAGATCAATTTGAGCTTTAAACTCTCCGTTAATATCTGGTGTGTTTATGCCTTGTACGTGAAATTTAGATTTTAAATAATCTTTGTTTATGTTTAAAGACAAATTTTTGGCGTCAACGATTACAAGATCCGGATTTAAAGAAGGAACCTTAGTTTTTATATCTAAATTTAGATTTGAAACTGGAAAAGCACTTTTGTTGTAATTCACAAAACCACTGTCTATTTTAATGTCTAAATTAAGATCGGGTGCTATTTTTTGTGAAGCAATGTAGTCTCCTTTTAAAGTCAAAAGTAAGTTGGTGTTTCCTTTTAATTCGGTTTTAGATAACCAGGTTACATATTTTGGCGGGAAAGCTGTAAATACATCATTCAGGTGGCTGTTAGTCGATTTTATAACAAAATCCATATTGTATCCATCTTTCAAGAAGTCAAATTTCCCTTTGAAATCAACTAAGAGCTGATTGATTTTAAGGTTGTTTTGTTGGAAGAAAAAGGATAATGAATTTACATTTACTTTAGTAATTAAATCGGCATCTACTTTTTTGTTCATTAAATAAGGTTCGCCTTCGTAAATAATATTTAATTTTTCAATTTTAGCAACAGAATATAAATCGAAAACGGCTTTATCTAAATTTCCTTTTCCTTTATAATTAAATCCGAGTGCATCAAAATGAACTTTGGCTGATTGATCGTCGTAAATTATTTTACTGTTTAGAATCTCAATTCGCTCCAGTTTCAAGGCTGTTTCCGTGCTGTCTTTTGGGTTTGAAGCTTGGGATGAAGATTTGTAAATGTTGTAATTTGCTTCTCCGTTTGCATTGACTTTTACATTAATAAATGAATCAGATAGGTATATCTGGTCAATTTTTACTGTTTTACTAAAAACTAAACTGGCAACATTTATTCCAAAAGAAATCTCTTTTGCAGTAATGAATTTCTCGTTTTTGTACGGAGCTGATCCGTTAAGATTCAGATCACTTAAAGTTAAAGTCAATGAAGGGAAATGATGAAAAAAGGAAACGGAAACATCTGAATAATTCAGTTCAGCGCTTAGTTTTTCGTTGGCTGTTTTTTTAATCTGTTCTTTAATGGTGTCCGCAAAAATTATGGGTAGCAAGAAAAGTAATCCTAAGATAACGACGAAAGTTATTCCAAAATATTTAGCTATTTTTAATAAAACGGATTTCTTTTTACTTGTTGTCATAACAAATGGATGTATTTAAATAATAAAGAATAAGATTCGAATAAATAGTAATTATCCGTGAACTGTTTCGTTTTTTCCGTAATTCGTAATGATCGAGCCTTCATATTCTATCCACTCTTTCCAACGTTTGTCAACATCAACATTATCTGCATACTTTCTTGCAAATCCTAAAAAGGTAGTATAATGTCCAGCTTCAGAAATCATTAAATCACGATAGAATTTGGCTAATTCTTCATCTTTTATATTTTCAGAAAGTACTTTAAAACGCTCACAGCTTCGAGCCTCAATCATTGCCGAAAACAATAAACGATCGCAAAGTGCGTCTTTTCGGCTTCCATCTTTCTTCATGAATTTAAAAAGCTCATTTACATAATGATCTTTTCTTTCGCGCCCCAGCGTAAATCCTCTTTTCTTAATAATGTCGTGAACCATCTGCAAATGCTCTAGTTCTTCTCGTGCAATAACTAGCATTTCGGTTACTAATTCCTCTAATTCAGAATTATAAGTAACTAAACTGATTGCATTTGAAGCTGCTTTCTGCTCGCACCAGGCATGATCCGTCAAAATTTCTTCGATATTCGATTCTACGATATTTACCCAACGGGGGTCTGTGGCTAATTTTAATCCTAACATAATTTTATAGAAAAAAGTATTCTGCAAAATTAGTGTTTTTTTATGACCGAAAGTCGGCAAATTTGGTGCAAATCCGCGCAAAATAGTATTATTTTGTAACTTGAAACAAATAAAATGAATCAGATCAAAAAACTTTTAATTATAGGTTTTGTTTGGCCCGAACCAAATTCGTCTGCGGCTGGTGGTAGAATGATGCAATTGATTTCTATTTTTAAGCAAAATGGATTTCAAATTACATTTGCGAGTCCGGCTATGGATAGCGATTTTATGGTCAATTTATCTGAGTTTGGAGTAGAGAAAAAATCAATTGAATTGAATAATACCAGTTTTGATGATTTTGTAATCGAATTAAATCCGGATGTTGTTTTGTTTGATCGTTTTATGATTGAAGAGCAATTTGGCTGGCGTGTGGCTGAAAATTGTCCAAAAGCGATTCGATTATTAGATACTGAAGATTTACATTGTTTAAGAACCGCAAGACAAAAAGCTTTCAAAGAAAACAGAACTTTTGCATTGAATGATTTATTATCAGAAGAAGTAGCTAAACGTGAAATTGCCAGTATTTTAAGATGCGATCTCTCATTTATTATTTCCGAATTTGAAATGAAAGTTTTGAAAGAGGTTTTTAAAATTGATTCGGATTTATTGTATTATTTGCCATTTTTGGTTTATGAAATGTCCGAATTGGATCTTTTGAAATTGCCTCTATTTGAAGAACGCAAAAATTTTGTTTTCATCGGAAATTTTCTTCATGAACCCAATTGGAATACCGTTCAATATTTAAAAGAGTCGATTTGGCCTTTAATTAAAAATCAATTTCCAGAAGCCGTTTTGGAGATTTATGGTGCTTATCCTTCGCAAAAAGTATTGCAGTTGCATCAGCCTAAAAATGGCTTTTTTATAATGGGAAGAGCTGCAGATGCAAATGAAGTGGTAAAAAATGCGAAAATAGTTTTGGCACCGATTCGTTTTGGAGCTGGTTTAAAAGGAAAATTATTAGAAGCCATGCAATGCGGGACACCAAGTGTAACTACAACAATTGGTTCCGAAGCGATGCATGCTAATTTGCCCTGGAATGGTTTTATTACAGATGATATTGAAACATTTGCGAAGAAAGCAGTTGAATTATATCATGATGAAAATTTGTGGAAACAATCTCAAAAAAATGGAGTTGCCATCGTGAATGAATGTTATCAATTAAGTAAATACTCGACTGCTTTAATTACAAAAATTAATTCGCTGTTGAATGATTCTGAAAGCCATCGTCTGCAAAATTTTATGGGAAGTTTGCTTCAGCATCACACTTTAAAAAGCACCAAGTACATGGCCAAATGGATAGAAGCTAAGAACAAAAATTAGTCTGCCATTTTCCCAAATCCAACTGTTTCTCTATATAATTGTGGCGAAACATCGGCATTGGTTTTAAAAAATCGACTGAAATAATGTTCGTCATCATAACCCAATTCATAAGCGATTTCTTTTACCGTTTTATTGGTCATGTATAATTCTCTTTTGGCTTCAATGATTATTCTCTCCGCAATTAAATCGGTCAGCGTTTTGTTGAAGTAATTTTTCGATAATTTAGCCAAGGCTTTCGCCGAAATATTCAGCATGTCTGCATAATGTCCTGCAGAATGTTTGGTTTTGAAATGATCTTCAATAGCATCTTTTAGGTTTTGCAGAATAAAAGGTTCTTTAGAATTAGGAACAGATTTCATTTCTTCTAGTTGCTGATTTTTTAATCGGGAAGCTGTAATCAAAAATATTTTCAAATAAGAAACCAAAGATTCATATTGTGCCAAATCAGTGTTTTGAATTTCAGTTTTCATCTGATCTAAGACCATTTTAAAAGTTGCAGCAGCTTCTTCTGTAATTTTGACAAAAGGCGGCTGATACACATTATTAAATAAAACGCCACTGCAGGAAACCTCTTTTTGATGCATGTGAATGCAATAAAAATCGGGATGAAAGTGAATTGCAATTCCTTCAATTGGTTCGCTTACGCAAAGCATAAAAGGTTGGTAAGGCGAGAAGGCGAGGAGGGAGTTTTCTTCAAAATGATGTTCGGCAAAATCGGCTTTTACCTTTCCTTTTCCTTTGGTGACCCAAATTAAAGAGAAAAAATTATTACGTTGCAAATGATCAAAATGACTGTTGTCGCCAAACGGAAGAAGTTTGAAAGCCAGATTTCCCGTTTGCGGATTTATTAGTGTAAAAACATTCTGATTGCTCATAATCTGTAGCGTTTTTAAAAATATAAAGATAGTCATGAATGAATCCACAACTATCTTTATAAGCTGTTTTTTGTATTTTTAGTTTTGTAACTCTAAACTTGGAACTGCCGGAAAATCAATTTCTGTATTGGCTGTATTGTTGAAATAGTTGGTTAAAACATTCAAAGCTACATGAGCAACAGTTTCTGCAAGTTCAGCATCTGAAACTCCTGCAATTTTTAATGTATCTACATCTTCATTATTTACTAATCCGCCTTTACTGATTAATGTTTTAGCAAATTGAAGAATCGCTTCCGTTTTTACGTCGGCAGAATTTCCTGTTCTTGCATCTTGTAAAACTTGTGCGTCAGTTTTTAATAGTTTTCCTCCAATGAAGGTGTGAGCTGCAACACAGTAATCACATGAATTGCTTTCTGAAACTGCTAATGCGATTAATTCTCCTGTTCTTGCGCTTAGTTTTCCGTGGCTCAAAGCACCGCTTAGGTTTAAATATCCTTCAAGTACTGCTGGAGAATTCCCCATTGTTCTCATCATATTCGGAACAACTCCTAATTTAGCTTGTACAGCGTTGAATAAATCTTTTGTTTTTCCTGTTACTTCTTCTGGGTTTAATGCTGTTAATCGTGTCATTGTATTTAATTTTTTACGTTGTTATTTATTTGTTGTCTTTTGACATTACAAAGGTGCGACGATTACAGATTTTAGAACATGGAGAATTAACGCTATGTGATGGACAATTTTCCCTGCGTGTTTTTTGAAGTGATAAGGTTGTATTTTTTAGAAGCTAATCCCGCTATCCGTTTCAATCTTTTGCTTTTTAAAGAAAAAAGCAAAAGGATTTCCACTTCTATCGGGGCTATGGCAATCATTTTCATAAGAATATTTTCGTTTAGTTTGTCATTTCGACGTAAGGAGAAATCACACAAGAAATTCCGTGGCTAAAATCGCCAATCTTTGTCAAGTACTGGATGTGATTTCTCCTCTGTCGAAATGACAATATTGTGTATAAAAAAAGAGACTGTCTTTGAACTGCCTCCAAATAGTGTCTAACTTTTTGGGGGCAGTTCACTTTCGGACAGCCTCTTTTTTGAGTTTTTGTTTTTAAGGAATTTATTTCAATAAACCTTCAACAGCCTGAACAGTTGTTGCATGGTATCCAGATTTTGCTTTTTCAAAAATTTGTTTTGCCCAAACTTTTCCTTCCGGGGTTTTAACTAATTCTTTATAAAGTGACATTAATGATCCGGTTCTGCTCGTTGCAATCATAAATTGTTCAATTGCTGGATAGGCCGTTTGATATTGATGACGAATCGCCTGAATAAACCATTGACGCTTGATAACAAAGTTGCCGTTTTTAGTAAAACTGAATTCATTATCAATTGCCGTCATTTCTTCAATAGTAATATCCGCAGGTAAATAGTCGATAAAGTGCTGTTTTTCGGTAGTTGATTTTATCTTGCCACTTAATCCTTTAACGCCGGTCGTTCTCCAGTTTTTCTGAATATTATCAATTGCTGTAAAATCATCAGAAGAAACAGCAGTAATGTTTGATGGAACTCCTGGTTTGTAAATCCAATCATCTAATTTGATTTTGTCAGCCAGTGCTTTGTTATCTTTAATAAGGTTTTCTTTTAGATATTTTACGAAATCTTCTGTTGTGATCGATTGAAAAGCATGTGCATCAAAATAGTTTTTAATAAACGGATCAAATTTTTCACGGCCAACCGCCGCTTCAATTACTTTCAGGAAATTATATCCTTTTACATAAGGAATTTGACTGATTCCGTCATCTGGGTTTCTGTTGGTAAGACTAACTTTTAATCTAGTATCCGGATTTGTTGCGCCATATTCTGCAATATTATCGTCCAAATCTTTGCGAGTTAAAACATCCTGCATTTCAGCTTCTTTTTTGCCGAAAATTTCTTCTCCAATTCTATGTTCAACATAAGTTGTAAATCCTTCATTTAACCAAATGTCATCCCAGGTTGCATTGGTAACTAAATTTCCGCTCCAGCTGTGACCTAATTCGTGAGCCAATAAACTTGTCAATGATCGATCGCCGGCAATAACGCCTGGCGTTAAGAAAGTTAAATTTGGATTTTCCATTCCGCCATAAGGGAAACTTGGAGGTAAAACCAAAACATCGTAACGTCCCCAACGATATGGGCCGTATAATTTTTCGGCTGCGCCAACCATTTTTCCTAATTCAGCGAATTCCCAGGCAGCTTTTTTTAGTAAAGAAGGTTCTGCGTAAACTCCAGTTCTGTTATCAATCGATTTGAATTCAATGTCTCCGACAGCAATCGCCATTAAATAAGACGGAATTGCTTTGTCTTGTTTAAAAGTATAAAAGCCAGTGTCATTCTTTTTCTGCGGATTTACTGAAGCGCTCATTACAGCCATTAAATCTTTAGGAACCGTAACTTTTGCATTATATGTAAAACGAATTCCCGGTGAATCCTGACATGGAATCCAGGTGCGAGACCAAACACTTTCTCCCTGAGAGAAAACAAATGGTTTCTTTTTATCCGCTGTCTGTTGTGGATTTAGCCATTGTAAGGCTACTGCATCTTTGGTTGTGCTATAGTAAATGTTTACTTTGGTAGTGTTTGGTTCAATAGTAATATGAAGTGGTTTTCCGTGAAATTCAACTGTTGCACCCAATTCAAATTTAGTTTCCTTTTCTTCATCTCCTAAAGTTACTTTAGTAATGTTAAGAGTGTTTTCATCTAATATAATTTCATTTCCTTTACTTATATTGTCAATTTTCCAGGAAGCTTTTCCTGAAATAGTCTGCGTATCAAAATCAACTTTGATGTCGAGATCCAAATGTTTTACTACAGCAAGTTCTGGTTTAGAGAACGTGTGTTCGTCTGCGACAACTGCTGGTTTTTCGGTTTGCTCTTTTTTCTGGCAGGCGATGGCTGTCAGGAATAAAGTTACAAGGATTAGTTTTTTCATTTTATGAAGTATTGAATTTTGAGGATGAAATTAAATAAAAAATCCCGTTTTGCGTAAACAAAACGGGATTTAAATATAAAATTAACAGCGATTATGCCAACATTGTAACTGGGCTTTCGATGTATTGTTTTAATGTTTGTAAGAACTGAGCACCAGTTGCACCGTCAATTGTTCTGTGGTCACACGCTAATGATAACATCATTGTGTTTCCAACTACAATCTGACCGTTTTTAACTACTGGTTTCTCAACAATTGCACCTACAGAAAGGATAGCAGAGTTTGGTTGGTTGATAATTGAATTAAATTCAGTAATACCAAACATACCAAGGTTAGATACTGTAAAAGTACTTCCTTCCATTTCTTGTGGCCCAAGTTTTTTGTTTTTAGCTCTTCCTGCAAGATCTCTTACCGAAGCACCAATTTGAGATAAACTCATAGCGTCTGTAAATTTCAATACAGGAACTACTAATCCGTCTTCAACAGCAACAGCAACACCAATATTAACGTGGTGGTTGATGATGATAGCATCTTCTTTCCACTGAGAGTTAATTTTTGGATGTTTTTTCAAGGCTAAAGCACAAGCTTTAATTACCATATCGTTGAAAGATACTTTTGTATCAGGAACAGTATTGATTGTTGCTCTTGCAGCCATTGCGTCATCCATACTTACTTCGATCACTAAGTTGTAGTGAGGCGCAGTAAATAATGATTCAGCAAGACGTTTTGCGATAATTTTACGCATTTGAGAGTTTTTGATCTCTTCTGTGAAAACTTCTCCAGCAGGAACAAATACTTTTGGTGCAGCAGGAGCAGCAGCTTCTTGTGGTTTAGCAGCAGAAGTTGCAGTAGGCTGAGCTTGCGCAGATGGAGTAAAGTTTTCGATATCGCTTTTTACGATACGTCCGTTTTCTCCAGAACCTTTAACCTGAGTTAATTGGATTCCTTTATCAGAAGCGATTTTTTTAGCTAAAGGCGAAGCTAAAATTCTTCCTCCGTTTGATGAAGTTTCGGCAACAGCCTCAGTTGCTTTTTCAGCAGAAGGAGCAGCTTTTTCTTCAGTTGCAGGAGCACTTGCAGGTGCAGCGCCTCCGGCAGTATAGTTTTCGGCAATTCCGGAAATGTCAGTTCCAGCAGGCCCAATGATAGCTAATAAACTGTCAACAGGAGCTGTATTTCCTTCCTGGATTCCGATGTATAATAATGTTCCGGCATTGAAAGACTCAAACTCCATAGTAGCTTTGTCAGTTTCAATTTCAGCTAAGATATCACCTTCAGCAACAGTATCACCTACTTTTTTTAACCAGGTTGCAACTGTTCCTTCTGTCATTGTATCACTCAAACGAGGCATAGTTACAACTATGACACCTTTTGGTAATTCAGTTGCAGCTTTTGCAGGAGCAGTTTCAGTTTTTGCTTCAGCAGCTGGAGCAGCTTCTGCTTTTGGAGCTTCAGCAGCAGGAGCGTCACCACCAGCCAATAAAGCTGAAATGTCTTCTCCTTCGTTTCCGATAATTGCTAATAATGAATCAACCGGAGCAGTTTCTCCAGCCTGAATTCCAATATGTAAAAGAGTTCCTTCGTTAAAAGATTCGAACTCCATTGTTGCTTTGTCTGTTTCAATTTCAGCAAGGATATCTCCTTCGCTAATTTTATCGCCTACTTTTTTTAACCAAGTCGCTACCGTTCCTTCCGTCATAGTATCGCTCAAACGAGGCATTGTTACTTTTATCGCCATAATATATTATAGTTTATGAGGTGTGAATGGATAGTCTTCTTGTGCGTATACTACGTCGTATAATTGTTGTAAATCAGGGTATGGAGATTCTTCAGCGAATTTCACACACTCTTCAACCAGGTCTTTAACTCTTTGGTCAATTACTTCAATTTCTTCTTCTGTAGCATATTTTTGATCCATAATTACATCTAAAACTTGTGTAATTGGGTCAATTTTTTTGTACTCTTCAACCTCTTCTTTAGAACGGTATAATTGTGCATCAGACATAGAGTGTCCTCTGTAACGGTACGTTTTCATTTCAAGGAAAGTTGGTCCGTCTCCACGACGTGCTCTGTCAATTGCTTCTGTCATAGCTTCAGCAACTTTTACAGGATTCATTCCGTCAACTGGTCCGCAAGGCATTTCATATCCTAAACCAAGTTTCCAGATGTCAGTGTGGTTTGCAGTTCTTTCAACAGAAGTTCCCATTGCATAACCGTTGTTTTCAACGATAAATACAACTGGAAGTTTCCATAGCATTGCCATGTTGAAAGCTTCGTGTAATGAACCTTGTCTTGCAGCTCCATCACCAAAGTAAGTCATGGTAACACCGCCAGTTTCAAAATATTTGTCAGCAAAAGCTAAACCAGCTCCTACCGGAATTTGTCCACCTACGATTCCGTGACCTCCGTAAAAACGGTGTTCTTTAGAGAAAATGTGCATAGAACCTCCCATACCTTTAGAAGTTCCTGTTGCTTTTCCTAAAAGTTCAGCCATTACACGTCTAGGATCAACGCCCATACCAATTGGCTGTACGTGGTTTCTGTAAGCAGTAATCATTTTGTCTTTGGTCAAATCCATAGCGTGCAAAGCGCCCGCTAATACAGCTTCCTGACCATTATATAAGTGTAGAAAACCTCTAACTTTTTGTTGAATGTATAATGCTGCAAGTTTGTCTTCAAACTTTCTCCAAAGCAGCATGTCTTCGTACCACTTTAAATATACTTCTTTTGTAACTTCTTTCATCTGAATTCTTTCTTTTGCTAAAGTTGTTTGTGTTATCAATTGTTGCCTATAACGCAAAATAGTTTCCTCCCACAAATTTGCGCCCGAAAGGTCGGGATGCAAAAATAAGACATTAGATTTAAGAACTAAAATTTAAACGCTACTTTTTGGCTTTTTTTTACAAGAACTTTTTATCAAACATAAATGGAAGTAAATTTTTCAGGGATGCTGATTGATAAACTTCACCTATTTCACCCATAAAATAGATTTCTATAGGGGTGTCTTGCTTGATTTCATATTCGGCAATTGACTGGCGGCAAGAACCGCAAGGTGGAATAGGAGCTTTTGTTTGATTGGTATCTGAAGCCGCTGTAATCGCCATTTTTAAGATTTTAGCTTCCGGATACACACTTCCTGCGTGAAAAATGGCTACACGTTCTGCACATAAACCTGACGGATAGGCTGCATTTTCCTGATTTGATCCCAAAACTATTTTTCCATTATCTAAAAGTAATGCAGCGCCAACTCTAAATTGAGAATAAGGAGCGTATGCTTTTTTGCGAATTTCAACAGCCTGATTCATTAGATCCTGAATTTCGGCTGAAAGTTCCTCTAAATTGTTATATGCTATAAATGATGATGTAACGCTTATTTCTTTCATTGTTTTTATGGGAAAAAAAATCCAAATTCCTAAAAAAATAGAAATTTGGATTGTTATTGTTTTTTTTATTTTATCTCTTTAATAAGTTTCGTATTTGTCGCCAAAGTTAAACGTTAAAGAAAAACGAAGTGTATTTTCTAACGGATTTTTAACTTTTGAAGTTGAGAATAAATAAGAAACATCGATTTTTACAATGTTATATTTGAAACCTGCTCCTAATGAAAAGAATTGTCTTGCTCCTTTTTCAGGGCTTTCGTGGAAATAACCTGCACGAACTGCAAAAGCATCCTGATACATATATTCTCCGGAAACACTGTAGGTAACTTCTTTTAATTCTTCACTAAAACCGTCTGGCGCATCAGTAAAAGATTTAAAAATGCCTTCAACCCATCCTATGTCGTTATAATTATTGTAATTAATGGTATTCGCTTGTTCTTGCGATATGTCACCTGGGTCAGTAAAGTCACCATCTCCATTAGCGTCTACCGGAGTTCCTGGCCCCGGAGGAGTAGGAACTAATAATTTGGTAAATTCGACACTAAGGTTTACTTTATTATAGTCGTCTAAAATAAAATCAAAACCTCCACCAAGTCTTAAGTTGGCTGGTAAAAAGTTAGCGCTTATGTCATCATTGTCATAGCTGATTTTTGGTCCCAGATTTTGCACATTAAAACCTGCTCTCCATCTTCCATTAAAATCAGTATAGGCAATTTCTTCTGATTGATAAAATCCGGCAACATCTACTGCGAAAGATCCTGCAGCAGAAGCATCAATATCTTCTGATGCAATTTTTAAATTGGAGCGAATATATCTTCCTGCAACTGCCATGGAGAATTTTTCACTTAATTTCAAAGAATAGGATCCATCTAATGCAAATTCGTTAGGTGATACTATTCTTGCAGCTTCATTTGGGTCTCCCGTCGTTCTTAGTTCAATATCTCCAAAACCAAAATAACGAAAGCTTCCTGCGAAGGCACTTTTGTCGTTGATTTTGTTGTAATACGTTAACTGACCAAGTGAAATATCGTTGGCCAAATCGGTTAAATAAGGAGTGTAGCTGATCGATAGACCTTGCTTGTCTTCTGAAAAAGCATATTTTGCGGGGTTCCATTGCTGAGAAAAGGCGTCAGCTGAAGTTGCTACACCCTGATCTGCCAAACCTGCTGCTCTGGCATCAGCGGCTACTAATAAAAAAGGAACTCCGGTGGTAATTGCTCGTTCTTGTGCTTTTGCGTATGAAACAATTAAAAAGCAAATTAGTAAAAGTGATATTTTTTTCATTTATAGGAATAATGGTATTTATGGTACAAATATATATATTATTATAAGATGACAAGCTTTTCGTATTTTTCTGCCTTTTTATTTGTTAAATTAGATTTGACTGTAAGCTTGTAAATGTAAACTCCCTTTCCGATTCGGTCCCCAAAATCGTCTTTTCCGTCCCATGTTATCTCTCTAGATAAAAAACCCTCAGTAGTAATGATTTGATTTTTTGTCCATACTACTTTTCCAGTTATGGTCATTACCTGAACCTGAACATCTAAGGGTTCGTAAGGTCTGTTATGCGAAAACCAGAACTGTGTGTAAGTTGAAAACGGATTTGGGTAATTAAGAACATGTGTTAATGTTAATGATTCATCTCCCACTACGACAAACTGTATTTCACTTGTTACAGGATTGTTGTAAACATCCCACGCTGTGAAACTTATCGTATGCATTCCTGGAGCTAAATCTCGTAATGGAAATCGTAGATTTCCATTGGTATAATCGTCTAGTTTTGTTTGATAATAATCATTCAAAATATAGGGATTACTTACATCTCCATCTAAAATTGCAATAATATCATGACCAATTCCACTGGCAGTATTTATACCATTTTCATCTTCTAATAGCGCCAAAAGAAATGGGGAGCTATTTGTTATACCACCAGAAACAAAAGTTTCATCGTTCATATATAACTTCACTTTTGGACTAATATTGTCCTGAGGTGCATTTTCATTTATTCCGCCTATTTTAATTGCGCTGCTATAGCCTGATTGGTTTTCTAAAAGCTGATTTTTTTTCGAATAAAAGCTGATTTTTCCGTAGTCAACAGCTATCCTAATATCCCTTGGAACAACAAAACTAAATTCAAACTGACCGTTGGTTACAGTTGCGTTTCCTCTAAAAATAGTCTCTCCAAGAGTTTTAAATGACATTGCAGGGCTATATCCATCATTATTTAAGGTCGAAGCTGTAATTAATTTGTCAAAAATAGCGGTGGCTAATTCACCATTGTAGTTGCTTAACAAAGTGTTGTTTTCGTCCGTAATTTCACCTGATATTTTAATTTTTGCCAACGATTTAAGATCTGGAATTGGCTGTGAGATCACAACATCATTTACTTTTGTTAAATTTATTCGAGGTTTTGGAATTGCTAACATCAAAGCAGGGTCTCCAATATAAAAAATTACGTTACTGGAATAACTTGGGTTTTCATTTTTTGAAACTCGAAGTGCTTCTGCAATTGTTGTGTATTGGTTTGAACCGTATGAGAGCAGATTTTTACTTAAATTATCATTGAAATTTTCAGCATTAAACTGACCGATTGCACGAATGGTAGTTAGCATAGAAATAGCACCTCCTTTTGGATTCCAAAAAGTATATTCACCGGCTGTTGGCCTTGTTGGGTCGTCAAATCTTGAAAACTCACATGTAATAGTGATGAATAGAGGGTATTTATATTGATTGTTTAAGTTTTGACCATCTGATTTTTCCCAAATTCTTTCACTTGCCAAACCATCTTCACCACCATGTCCTAAATAATTAAAGACTAAAGCTCCTTTTTCAAAAGCATCGAAAAAGTCGCTTCTTGCTTTTGGGTATCTTGATCCTCCGGCTGAAGCTTCTTGCGTGTAAGAGTCCAGAATAATCTTGTCGATATTGAAAAATGGCTTTTCAGTAGCAATAACATCTGCTAAGCTGTTTTGGCGCGACTGTAACGAGGTATCAGAACTTTGGTCGGAATCATCACTGATCAAAACAAAATTATTTCTCCAGTTACCATACGATTTTATATCATGGTATTCCAATACTTTATTGACCATTTCTCCGGCCTGGGCATTGTCTGAAACAAGCATTCTTCCAACGGCTATGTCAATGCCACCAAAAAACGAGGTTACGTTTCCTTCGTCCGGATCCATAAGTCCGTAAAAGTCATCAGAGGCAAACGAAGATTCTCCAATTGTGTTGCTATTTAGTGAGTGATATATAGGTACGATATTGGTGTTGTTTGAAATTCGGTCTTTATAGTCGTATGAGGCATCACCAAAAAGATTTACGTATTTTATTCTTTTATCTGGCGAAGAAGAATTTTCATAAATATATTTAATACAATTTCGAATAGCTGCTATATCTTGTTTTCCCGAAGAAAATTCCTGATAGATATTTTCTAATGCTATTACTTTTGTATTTAGATTAGAATAAGAGCGATGAAAATTAGCTAATTTTTCGGCTTGAGAAAGTAAAAATTTTGGGGTAATAATTATATAATCGATATCCTGAAAACTGTTTTGTGCGTTTTTGAAAATAGTTCCTTTTAAGTTTTGATTGGCAATTTTTGATTGGTTCTCTTTTAAAGGAGTATAGTAATCTGCCTGATCAAGTGCGATATATTTTCGGATTTCTCCTAAAGAAGCTTTAAAGCTAAAAGTGGCCTGATTGGGATTTTCTATTTTTGATACATTATATAGGTCTGTAACGTCCCAAATCTGAGAAATTCCTGCTGCGTTTCCAATAGTGTAATTTGCGATTCCGGGTGTAGAGCCGGCTAAATCGTATTGGAACTTAAATTGTTTTCCTGTTCCCAGAAGTTTTCTTTTTGCAATTATATTGATGTAATCCAAATACCCTTTCGATCCCGGGACGCCGTTGTTATTATAGGTAAGTTTTATTTTTACGCTTTCGGCTCCGGTAAACGTAGTGTTTGCAGGTAGTTTTTCGGTGTAAAATTTGGTTTCTGAACTTTGTATCAATGCATTGAAGTTAATAGTGCCGATGTTTTGTCCGTTGGTGGCAATTGCAAATGAAGTAGGAGTGTAAGCGGCTGAAGCGGTGTTGACTTCAATTTTTAATGGTACTGAGGTTTCGAGGTTTGGAAATGCGAATGTAAATTCCTGTTCCTGATTAATGTCGAATGATTCTCCGAACCATTGGCGCCCTAAGTGTGCAATGTTTGTTTGGTCGATTTCATGAAATTGATAGTCATCAAACGTGTTTAGCTCCAGTGTGGTGCTTGCAGAAGGCTGATTCAGGTTTGAAATTCTTTTACCATCTCCACCGCTTACCGTTATATAATAATAAGATTTGTTGTCAAATAAATTGAGATTTGTCTGGCTCTCAGAGCTCCAGTTATCCGTTCCTTCGGCATAAAAAAGAATATAATCCTCATTGTCGAAAATGCCATCGGATTCGCCAACAATTTGAATAGCATTCTCTGTTAGGTCATCTGGATAATAAGTGCTGTTCATTAAAGGCAGCATTCTACCTCCGTTTCCATAAATTTTAATTCTTTTAGGGTCTGCTTTAGAGGCGTCAAATCCTAAACTTTGTAAAAATGCTTTTGAAATTTTATAAACACCTGATTTTTCGATATAAAAACGGTACCAGTCTCCACTTGCTAATATAGAATTTTGAATAACACTCGATTTTTGTGTGACAGAAGCAGTGCTGTTTTTGGATGTGCTATTGTTTACTTTATATGAGAATGACCGAATCCGTTTAATGCTATTCCCTTCTTTAATGAGGGGCGAAAGAGAAAGAAAAAATTGTCTTTTGTCTCTTGAGGAAGCGATTTTTAACGTTTCATTTGGTTTTGCGGGGATGTTTTCAAGAGATAAATCACCTAAGTCCGATAGTAAGACCGATTCATAAATAATGTTGGAAATTTGAATCGATGAAGAGTTGGAATAGTCAGTTTGATTCAAATTGAGCAGTAATGTTATGCTTTTTTTTGAATTATCGTACCTGAAACTGTTGCCTGAAAAATAGGGAATGGTTATTTTTAAATCTCCAAAACTCATTTCTTTTTTAGTTTTCCAATCTATTGTGAAGCCCCCATTTATTTGGGAAAATGCCAAAATTGGAAAAAGAAAAAGAGATAAGATTAGGCGCTGTTTCATAAGTTGAAAACTAGATATTATTTTTTAATTATTTTACTAAGTAAAAATATAGTATTTCATGTTACAGTAAATAATAAAAAGTATATTTTTGCGTTCGTAACTATAGGTTATTTTCTGGTAAAAAAACAGTGAAATAAAATTATTAGAACAGATGTTGCTAATTAAATGTTAATTATTATATTGCAGCACCTAAATTTATCACCTAAGAATGAGTATGAAAGTAAACAAAATTGTAGCCTTGCAATTAATGATGTCAATGGTATTGATGTTGGGCACGGCTAGTTGTAGCAAAAAATCGAGTTCCAGTCACGCTTCTCGAGCAACAGGTTGGGACGTAGATAGTCAGAATGGAACTTCTGCCAGAAATGCAGGGAAAAAACAACAGGCTGGTCCTGGTTTAGTTTTTGTTGAAGGAGGTACATTTACTATGGGTAAAGTACAGGATGATGTTATGCACGATTGGAATAACACGCCGACTCAACAACACGTTCAATCATTCTACATGGATGAAACTGAAGTTACGAACGGTATGTACTTAGAATACCTGGAGTGGTTGAAGAAAGTTTTTCCTCCAACAGAAGAAAATTACAAGAATATTTACGAAGGAGCATCGCCAGATACTTTAGTATGGAGAAATCGTCTTGGATACAACGAAACGATGACTAATAACTACTTAAGACATCCTTCATATGCTAACTATCCTGTAGTTGGGGTAAACTGGATTCAGGCAGTTGAATTTAGTAAATGGAGAACAGACCGTGTAAACGAAGCTGTTCTTGAAAAAGACGGATACCTTAAAAGAGGTGCTAAAACTAATGATGTAAGTGCCGAAAGTTTATTTAACACTGAAGCTTACCTTGCTTCACCTTCTACTACTTATGGTGGTAACGAAGAATTGGTGTTAAAGAAAAATCCAAACGGAAGAAAATCTAAACCTAATAAAGATGGTGTCGTAGAAGAGAAAAATGTATACGCACAACGTTCTTCTGGAGTTATTTTACCTGAGTACAGACTTCCTACTGAAGCAGAATGGGAGTATGCAGCTGCGGCAGATGTAGGGCAAAGAGAATACAATATTTACAAAGGACAAAAGAAATATCCTTGGTCCGGAGATTATACACGTTCATCAAAACGTAAAAACAAAGGAGATCAATTGGCTAACTTTAAACAAGGAAACGGTGATTACGGTGGAATTGCAGGTTGGTCTGATGATGGAGCTGATATTACAAACTCTGTAAAAAGTTATGCGCCAAATGATTTTGGATTATACGATATGGCTGGTAACGTTGCAGAATGGGTAGCCGATGTTTACAGACCTATTATTGATAATGAAGCAAATGATTTTAACTACTACAGAGGAAATCAATATGCTAAAAACAAAATTGGTAAAGACGGTAAAATTGAAATCGTTTCAACTGCTAACATTAAATATGATACTTTAAGTAACGGAAAAGTTGTAGCAAGAAATCTTCCGGGAGAAATCGCACAGGTTCCAGTTGACGAACAAGAAACATATTTGAGAACAAATTTCAGTACAAGCGATAATATCAATTATAGAGATGGTGATAAACAATCTTCTAGATATTTTGACTTTGGAGATTCTGAGTCAGGGCCAAAAGCAGATCAGACAATGTATAATTCTCCTAAACATAATATCACTACTGATAGTTTAGGTCAGATGACTAGAAAATATGATAACTCAAGTAAACGTACTACTTTGATCGATGACAAAGTAAGAGTTTATAAAGGAGGTTCTTGGAGAGACAGAGCATATTGGTTAGATCCGGCTCAAAGAAGATATTTTCCTCAGGATATGGCAACTGATTACATAGGATTCAGATGTGCAATGTCTAGAGTAGGTTCAAAAGCTGAAAAAAGAAAATCGCCTAGAAACTAAGTTTTAGAAATTCAATAACAAAAATTCCAAATTCCAAAAGCTGAATATTTCAGTGTGGAATTTGGAATTTTTTGTATTTATTTTTTTCTACTTTTACGATCTATAAAAAATTTATAAATGAATATTCAGGAAATTCATAAACTGTTTTTACAATGTAAATCTCTTTCAATTGACACACGAAAAATTGAAAAAGATTCCATGTTTTTTGCCATTAAAGGCGAAAACTTTGATGCAAATGCTTTTGCTAAACAAGCACTTGAGTTAGGAGCTTTATTTGTTATCATTGATAATGAATCTTATCTGGTAGATGAAAGAACTATTCTTGTCCAAAATAGTTTAGAAACTTTACAGGAATTGGCAAAATTTCATCGTGCTTATTTAAAATTGCCAATTATTGCCCTGACCGGAAGTAACGGAAAGACAACAACAAAAGAACTTATTAATGTAGTTTTATCTAAAAAGTACAAAACGAAAGCGACAGTTGGAAATCTGAACAATCATATTGGAGTTCCATTGACATTGTTAAGTTTTAATACAGAAACTGAAATTGGAATTGTTGAGATGGGAGCGAATCATAAAAAAGAAATTGAATTTTTATGTGAAATTGCTCAGCCTGATTATGGATACATCACCAATTTTGGAAAAGCGCATTTAGAGGGTTTTGGAGGTGTAGAAGGTGTAATAGAAGGTAAAAGCGAAATGTATCAATATTTAGCCAAGAACGATAAAATTGTCTTCGTTAATCTGGAGGATCCAATTCAGATCGAAAAATCTGTAGGTATAAAATCATTTACTTTTGGCGTAAAAAATGATCAAGCTGATGTGAAAATTGAAAACATTGCTGCAAATCCTTTTGTGGTGGTAGATTATGAAAATTTTACTGTTGAATCGCATTTAATTGGCCTGTATAATTCAAATAATATAAATGCTGCAGTTTCCATTGGTCGTTATTTTAAAGTGGATAATGAAGCTGTAAAAGAGGCTATTGAAAATTATATTCCGGAAAATAACAGATCTCAATTGTTAAAAAAAGGATCTAATCAGATTATCCTCGATGCTTATAATGCTAATCCGAGTAGTATGGCAGTGGCTATTGCAAATTTTCTTCAATTGGATAGTCATAATAAAGTGATGGTGCTAGGCGATATGTTTGAATTAGGAAAGGAGAGTCAGCAAGAACATAAAATAATCGTTGAATCTTTACTAAATCAAAATAGATCAATTTGCTATTTGATTGGAAAGGCATTTTATGAAAATAAGATTGCTAGTGAAAATATTCAATTTTTTGAAACATTTGAGGATTTTTCAAACCATCTAAAAACAATGCACTTTGAAAATAATGCCATTTTAATAAAAGGTTCCAGAGGAATGGCGCTCGAGCGTACTTTGGAATATATTTCATAATAAAAAGCCATTCGTTACAACGAATGGCTTTTTAATTTTTAGATACTCATAAGAAAACCTATTAGGTTTTCTTTTTTATTTAAGCCTAATTTTTTTCTTAAGCGATATCTCGCCAGCTCAACTCCACCAGTCGAAATATTCATGATTTCTGCAATTTCTTTGGTTGACATATTCATTAACAAATAAGTTGATAAGTCAAGTTCTCGCGGTGATATAGTTGGGTATTTTTCCTTTAAACGCTTCAAAAACTCAAAGTGAACGTTCTTGATGTGTTTCTCAAGATCTTTCCAGCTTTTGTCTGTATTCACTTCCTTTACAATACTTTTATTTAGTTTGCTGACTTGAAATTTTGTTGAATCGTCAAGCGCATCAACGTCAATTTCTTTTAGTTTGTGAATAATTCCGTTTAGGATTTTATTTTTCTTTACAACCTGCAAAGAGTTATTTACTAATTCTTTATCTTTTGCCAGGATTTTGATCTGAAGTTTATCATTTTTCAGTTTTTCAATTTCTTTTTCAAGGTCGTATTGCTCTTGCCTGATTCTTGATTCTTTTTCAAGATACAATCTTCTTTGTTCTATCGTTTCATAATATTTGTTTTTTCTGATCTTCATTTTGATTCGGTTCGAAATAACATAGATCGCAATGATGATTAAAACAAAATAAATGATGAATGCCAAAAAGTGTCTGTACCAAGGTGGAGAAACAGTAAATAAAAGTGTTGACGGTTCGGATTGAATTCCGTAGCTGTTTCTAACTTTTACATTCATTTTGTAATCTCCTTCACGAAGATTTGTGTATTCTTTGATCGACATGGTTGACCAGTTGCTCCATTTGTCATCAAAAGGTTCCAGTTGATAAGAGAATTCTACATTTTCAAGGTTTTCATATGTAGGTGATGAAAATGTAAAACGCACATGGTTTGACGAATATGGAATTCGAATGTTCTCAATTTTATTTTGGTTGTTTCCCAATACAATAGTATCGCCTGGAAAAGAAAAGCTTCGAATAAAAGCTTTTGGTTTTGTTACATAATTATTCAAGAGTTCAGAATCGTAATGGGCTAACCCGTCTGTCAATCCAATAAAAATATTCTTAGAGTCAATGGTAGTGACAGACAAATAATTACTAACCAAATTCCCTGTTAAGTTTGAAAAAGGAGCGACGATATTGGTGTAATATTTGTTTCGCTTCATTAATACACCGAGAGATTCGTCAAAGGCATACCATAAGTTCGATTGAGAATCTTCACTCAATGCATTTATATTAGGTATATTCCTGAATAATTTAGATAAATTCTTATCCTCATAAAATAAATCCTGCTCCTGAGAGTATTTATAAAAATGGTTATTCGTCTGGAAGTATAATTGATTGTCAATTTTCTGGATGCTTCCAATATTTTTATATTGAGTGCTTAAATGGTCTATCTTTTTGATGGATGAAAATCTTGTTAAATCATTGCTCAGAGACATTCTGTAAATTGATTCGTCTTTTTTTAGCCATAAAAACGATTTATCAAGCTCAAAACTATTTGATGATTTGTCAAAGCCAATAATCTGATTCTTATAGATTAATCCGCCAGATGTCTTTTGAAAAATGGCAAATCCATCATAATTTGATCCTATAAAAAAGCCAGGTCGGTTTGGGATGTTTTTAAAACCAAAATAACCTTTGGAATCGATTGTATTGGTAACTCTTCCACCTTTTATAACTAGGGCTCCTCTGTTGTTTGAACAAATTAATTCATTATCAATGACCTGAACATTCCATGATTGTGCAGTAGTTCCTTCGACAAGTTTAAAAGTGTCTTCTTTAAAGCTGTTGTTCCACGCATGATAAAAAACACCTTGGTTTGTTGCGACGTATAAATTTCCTTCATGAATTACGGAGGCATAAACAGTACTAATGTCATAGCTGAAACCAAAATAGGTAAAAGGAGATCCTTCGTTTACAAAAGCAATACCATTGTCGAGACCAAGCCATAGGTTGTTTTTATTGTCAATAAAGGATGTTAAAACAGTATTGTTTTGTAATCCTTTTTTTCGATTGAGATGTTGTATTATTTTACCATTGAAATCACAAATAGCAATACCATCTAGTACAGAGTTTAAAACAATGAAATTATTTTCTATTGTAGCTCCTCCCAGTGAGTTGTTCTTTTTTACAAAATTATTAGCTTCAGTATCCCATGGCTTTACGGTATTCTTCTCATAGATAAACAATCCTTTTTCAAGTGTTATAATTAAGATTTTACTTTTGTCTAGAGCATACATTCCCCACACTTCGGTGTTATTAAGGCTGGTTGTGTTTGGCAGAGCGTATAGTTTTCCATTTCGGTATTCTAATATTCCTTTATCTATATCCTGAAAATATAGTTTGTTGTTGACTACAAATGAAAATTGAAATCGTTTTGGAGCTTTTAAAATAGTAAGTTTTCCATCTTTAAAGATGTATGCTCTGGCAAAAGACTGAAAAATGGTTTGATTGTTTAGGGTGTGAATCTTCCATATGAAATCAATTATTTTGATTTTGTTTTTATCTACACTTTTGGCTAACGATGTGTATTTTAGTTTTCCTTTTTCATTTGGCTGGAAATAACCAAATTCATTGTAGCCGCCTACATAAATTTTTCCTGAGTCATCAATTTTTAAACAGCGTACAGAGGTTAAATTAGGCAACGGATATTTTCTCCAGGATGAACCGTCAAATTGCAAAAGACCATTATTATTGGCAAAATAGAGGTTTCCATTTTTATCCTGTCCAATGTTCCAATTTTGGGTTCCTCCTTTATATTCGTTTCGCTTGTAATTTCTTACATCAGGCAAACCTATACTTTTGACTTGCCCAAAAAATGCTGTTGTGAATAATGTAAAAAAAATAATAATAAAATATGATTTTATCAATTTCATGAATTTTTTAATTTATTTCAATTTTTTATATATAACTATTTGTATTTCAGTTATTTGATGTGTTTTTGTAATTACTACAACGAGGTAGTAGTGTGTTTTATTGATAAAAATAAGCATTCTTATACAACTGTAGTGTTTATTTTTATAATTAACATTTTCATAACATCTTAAATTTTAATTTTAAAATATTGTAAATTAGATTATTATAAAAAAAATGATGTGTTTTTGTAACGTTATAAATTTTACTTTGATGTGTTTTTGTAGGGAATTTAAATTGCTGATAGTAAAAAATTAAGATTATTATTGCATCAAATTACTAATTAATTAACCAAAATTTTTAGAAAAATGAAATTAACAAAATTACTTATTTTTTGTATTTCGTCTTTGTTATTCTCGGTTATAGCTGTGGCTCAGGATGTCACGGTAAATGGGATGATAAACGATGAGAGTGGAATGCCAGTTCCGGGTGCAACTATTGTATTAAAGGGAACAACAAAATCAACGGCATCAGATTTTGACGGGAAATTCCAAATTAAAGTGCCTTCAAATGGTGTTTTGACAGTTACTTTTATTGGTTACAGTGCGGTTACGGAGGCTGTAAATGGAAGAACAAATATTACAATTCAATTAAAACCAGAATCACAATCATTAAACGAGGTTGTGGTTGTTGGATACGGTACTCAAAAGAAATCAGTTGTAACGGGAGCAATCTCTAGTGTAAAAGCTGCTGACTTAGAAGATTTACCACTTACAAGAGTGGAGCAAGCTTTACAAGGAAGGGTTTCAGGAGTTACTATTGCTGCAAACGCTGGACAGCCAGGATCATCTTCGACAATTCGCGTTAGGGGTATCACTTCGTTTGGAAACAACGAACCTTTATGGGTTGTTGATGGAGTTATTGTTGATTCAGGTGGAATTGGTTACTTAAATCAATCTGACATTGCGTCAATGGAGGTTTTAAAAGATGCTGCATCCCAAGCAATTTATGGTGCCAGAGCAGCAGCAGGGGTTATCCTTATTACTACTAAAAAAGGAAAATCTGGTAAAATGAGTGTAAACTATAATGGTTACACCGGTTTCTCTAAAGCAGCTAGAAAATTAGATTTATTGAATGGAACAGAGTATGCTACTTTAATGAATGAAAGATATGCAAACGGGTATGATCCGGCAAAACCATATACATTGCCATACCAATCTCCATCTTCTTATGGTGCTGGTACTGATTGGCAAAGTACAATTTTTAATGACAGTGCTCAAAAGACAGGTCATGAACTTAGTTTGTCAGGCGGCAATGATGTATCTACATTTTATGTTTCGTTCGGATTATTAGATCAGGAAGGTATTGTAGCAACTCCTATTTCTAACTACAATAGAAAAAACATCCGTTTAAATTCGACTCATAAAATTGTAAAAGGATTAACTTTTGGTCAGACTTTAGGATATTCTCACGAAAAAAATGTTGGAATTGGAAATACTAATAATGAATATGGAGGCCCTTTAAGTTCTGCAATCAATTTAGATCCACTTACACCGGCTATTGTTACTGATCCGGCTGTAGCAAATGCAGCACCATACACTCAGGATTATATTTTAAGAGACGCAAGTGGTAATCCATACGGAATTTCTCAAAAAGTAGTTCAGGAAATGAGTAATCCTTTGGCGTATATCCAAACTAGATTAGGTAATTATGGATGGTCAGATAATTTTGTAGGTAATGCTTACTTAGAAGTAGAAGCGATTAAAGGCTTAAAATTTAGAACTACATTAGGAGGTAAATTATCGTATTGGGGAGCAGAAAGTTTTACACCTGAATATTATTTCAACTCTTCTACTATTAATGCTAAAAATAATTTGTCCAGAAATTCTAATAAAGGTTTTGGATGGAATATCGAAAACACTGTTTCATACACGAAACAAATAGCTGATCATAACTTTTCAGTTTTGGTAGGGCAAGGTGCATATGTTGATAATATTACCTCTGGGTCGACAGTGACTTATTTCAGTATACCATACACCAATTTTGATGATGCAACTTTCCCGAACGATCATCCACAGGACGATATTACAGCTTCTGCTTACAATGGTTTTCAGCATAAAGTAACATCATTATTCGCTAGAGTGAATTATGATTACAAAGAGAAATACTTATTTACTGGTATTGTACGTCGTGATGGTTCTTCTCGTTTTGGTCAAAATAATAAATACGGAACTTTTCCATCATTCTCTTTAGGATGGGTACCAACTAAAGAAAATTTTTGGCCAGCAAACAAGGTAGTTACTCAGTTAAAGTTTAGAGGAGGATATGGAATTACAGGTAGTGATGCTATTGGAGATTTCAAATACTTAGCAACTATTGGTTCGGGGCGAAACTATACTATCGGAAATCAAGGCTCAGTAGTTGTTGGTAATAGTCCAAATGCACCAGCAAATCCAGATTTGAAATGGGAAGAAACAAGTCAGGCTAACGTAGCTTTCGATATTACATTTTTTAATGATTTGTCATTAACCACAGATTTTTATATTAAAAAATCTACAGGTATTTTGCAAGATATTGACTTGCCTGGTCATGTTGGTAGTACTGGTCGACCTTCTGCAAACATTGCTGATATGGATAATAAGGGGATTGACTTAGAACTTTCTTATCGCAAAAAAATTGGTCAGGTTGGTTTTGGTATAAGCGGAAATATTTCTTATTTGGAAAATGAAGTAACTAATTTAGGAAAAGATATCACGTTCATTTCTGGAGATGCTTCTTTCCAAAATATGGGTCCAGTGACAAGAACACAAGTAGGACAATCTTACAATTCTTTCTATGGATATAAAACACAAGGTATTTTTCAAAATCAAGCAGAAATTAATGCTTACACAAACGCTTCAGGTGGTTTAATTCAGCCAGGTGCAAGACCAGGAGATTTCAGATGGCAAGACACTAATAGTGATGGAAAAATAACAGACGATGATAAAACTTTTATCGGAAGTCCACTTCCAAAATATACCTATGGTTTCACGCTTAATTTAGATTATAAAAACTTTGACTTATTAATTTTTACTCAGGGAGCAATCGGAAACAAAATTTTTCAAGGACTTCGTCGTCTGGATATTACAGATGCTAACTATCAAACTTCTGCTTTGGGGCGTTGGACAGGTGAAGGATCAACTAATTCATATCCAATTTTATCAACAGTTGATAATAATGAAAATTTCTCAAAGGCATCAGATTTTTATTTAGAAGATGGAGATTACTGGAGAATCAAAACGGTTCAAATTGGTTATAACCTTCCAAGTGATGTTGTATCAAAAGCAGGTCTTTCAAAAACCAGACTTTATTTGACTGGTGAAAATTTATTGACATTTACAAAATACTCTGGCTATGATCCAGAAATTGGTGGAGGAGTTTTTGGTATTGATAAAGGATATTATCCACAAGCTAGAACTTTAATGTTAGGGGTTAATTTACAATTTTAAAATTAGAGATTATGAAAATTAAAAATATAAGATATTCATTCGCTGCAGTAGGATTGTTGCTTCTTAGCTCTTCTTGTGGTGAAGATTTTTTAACAGTTGATCCAAAAGGACTTCCATTGGTAGAGAATTATTACAAAGATGAATCAGAAGCATTCTCAGCATTAGTTGCTACTTATGATATCATGGGCAAACAATCAAAAGGTTTTGAAAACATGATTACCATGCTAAACGCTGGTTCAGATGACTTTTATGCCGGAGGTGGAGGGCCTGGAGATGGAGCAGGAATTCATGGTTTTGATAATTATAAATTAGATAAAATCACTATGCCTAGAAGTTATTGGGGAGATTTTTTCCAAGGAATTGCCAGAGCAAATATTTTACTGTTAAAATTGCCAGAGGTAAATATGTCTGATGCAAAGAAAGTACGTTTTGCAGCAGAAGCAAAAGCATTGCGTGGCTATTACTATTTTGAACTAGTAAGAACGTTCAGGAATTTACCATTAATTCTAACTCCAATTTCACCAGCCGAGGGATATAAAAGTACCCAAGTTAGCCCGGAAGAAATTTATGCTCAAATTGAGAAAGATTTAATTGAAGCAAAAGCAGGTTTACCAAATAAAGTAGATACCGCAACAGAAGGAGGTCGTTTTTCTAAAGGTGCTGTTCAGGCACTATTAGGGAAAGTATATTTATATGAAGGTAAAAATTCATTGGCAGCGGCGGAATTTGCTGATGTAAATGGAACTCCGGGAGGTACAAGTATGTATGGATACAAACTGCTTAGTAAATTCTCAGATTTATGGGTGATCAGTAATAAATTTAACTCAGAAGCGATTATCGAAATTATGCATACAGATAAAAGTAATGCAGATTGGGGATTCTGGGGCGGTGGAGCTGACGAAGGTAACTCTGTAAATATTATGGTTGGTCCAAGAGGATACGAGAGAGCACAAACTACATTACCAGATTATGTTTCCGGATGGAGTTTTAATCCTGTAACCCCTAGTTTGTATAATGCTATGAAAGGAGATCCACGTTTTGAATCTACAATTTTTGACGTGCTGCCTTTAGTTGCATCAGGAGCAGCTAAGTACGCAAAAGGAGATCAGGATACAGGATATTTCTTAAAGAAATTTATGCCTTTAAATTCTGATACTTCATCAGGAGGTGGAGCGACGGCTTTAAATTACAAACAAGATACTTATGCAATCCGTTTAGCAGATACTTATTTAATGGAAGCAGAAGCTTTAGGCGGAACAGGAGCAAGAGCACAGGCTTTACTAGATGCTGTACGTGCTAGAGTTGGTTTAGGTTCAGTACCAGTATCTTTGGATGCTATTGCTAACGAAAGAAGATTAGAATTGGCTGGTGAAGGGCACCGTTGGTTTGATTTAGTAAGAACCGGGAAAGCAGCAACTGTTCTTGCTAGTAGTGGATTTGTGGCTGGTAAAAATGAAATTTGGCCAATTCCACAGAAAGATTTAGAGAACACTCAACTTGTTCAAAATCCTAATTACTAATAGTTAATAAAATATCATATGAAAATAAATATAAACAAAAAACAAAGATTTTTACTATTGTTTTTTATGGCAGCTGTATTAGGCTTTACAAGCTGTCAGCCAGATGATTCTTTTGTTGATAATGGTTTAACCAACAACAATGTTGATGCATCTTTTGATATTGTTCCTGTTGAAGGCAAAGTAAATACTTATAATCTGGTTGCAAAAACCAATGTAGTTTTAAAATCAATCTGGAATACAGGAAATGGAGATTATGTTGGAAAAGGAGTGCAGGAAGTTTCTTTTCCTGATGCAGGAACTTATACGATTACCCAAACGGCCATTGGGGCTGGAGGAGGTAAAGCTACTGCATCTAAAGAGTTAGTAGTTGCTACAACAGATCCTTTAAAAGGTAATTTAGTTCAGGGAGGCTCTTTCGCAACAGCAGCGGATCAGGCAAAATGGACTGTATTAAATTTAAGTGCTTCAGGTGCGGCTTTTTGGTCTTATGAAAATAATAGTGCTACTATTCATTCTCCGGGAGGATGGGCTCAAGAAGGAATTTATCAGGCTATAGATGTTGTAAAAGATAAAGAATACACAATTGATATGCATGTTTCTTCACCAAGCGGGTCAGATGAAACCTGGTTTGAAGTTTATGCAGGAACATCGGCACCGGTTTCAGGCGTTGAATATAAAGATAATAAAGTAATGGGGCTAAGTACTTGGGATGGTTGCGCGAAAGATTTATTTTCAGGTATGCTTTCTGTAGTTGGATGTGTTAAAAATGAGAAAACAGGTACAGTTTCTAATACAGTAAAATTCGCTGCAACAGGTAAGATTTATTTACTAATTCGCTCTGGCGGTAATAAGTTTACAAAAGACGGAATTACTGTTACTAAAATCGAGTTTAGAGGAAAATAAAAAGATTAAGTTAAGTTTAAGTTTGGTTGTAAATAGCCCATAATCGTTATGAGTATGGGCTATTTTTTAAAACCTTAAACTACGTCAGAGAAAGAGTTTCTGAAAAAAAATATACTTCAATTTAGAATTTAAATAATAAAGGAAGAATGAAAAATAATAGTTTTAAAATTCTATGTTTTTTATTTTCGGTGGCTTCTTTTGCCCAACCGAAAACAAAAAAAGAATTTACAACCAATGGAAAAAAAATAGCAGTTTATACTACTGCTGAAAATTCAAATCTAAGGATTACTTCTACAGATAATTTAACTTTTTCTGCAGCAAAACAACCTCTTGAAACTGAGACATCAGTTTTTGTAGAACCATCAAAAAGATTCCAGACTTTTATGGGAATTGGTGGCGCTATTACAGATGCGAGTGCTGAAATTTTTGCTAAACTTTCAAAAGAAAAACAAACAGAATTCTTAAATGCCTATTATGATAAAAATAAAGGAATTGGCTATTCTTTGCTAAGAACAACGATACAAAGTTCTGATTTTAGCAGTGGAAGCTATTCTTATATCGAAGAAGGCGATAAAGATTTAAAAACGTTTTCTATTGATCATGACAGACAATATCGCATTCCGTTAATAAAGCAGGCCATTCAGACTGCTGGAGGAAAATTGTTAACTTATGTTGCACCCTGGTCACCAAATGCTTTCATG
This sequence comes from Flavobacterium sp. KH_001, assembly GCF_057840745.1. Taxonomy (NCBI): domain Bacteria; kingdom Pseudomonadati; phylum Bacteroidota; class Flavobacteriia; order Flavobacteriales; family Flavobacteriaceae; genus Flavobacterium; species Flavobacterium sp. KH_001. The sequence continues at coordinate 1,793,868 of NZ_CM174520.1, forward strand.
AAAAGCAATAAAAATGTATTAAAAGGCGGGACTTTACTACCTGAATATTATCAGACTTGGGCAAATTTTTACGCCAAGTTTATAAAAGCATACGAGAAAGAAGGAATTCCAATTTGGGGAACTTCAACTCAAAATGAGCCAATGGCGGTACAAACATGGGAATCTTGTATTTATACTGCAGAAGCTGAAAGAGATTTTATTAAAAACTTCCTTGGGCCAACATTGAAAAAGGAAAAATTAGGTGATGTAAAAATTATTGCATGGGATCATAACCGCGATTTAATGAATTACAGGGCTAATGTTATTTACTCTGATCCTGAAGCTTCAAAATATGTTTGGGGAATGGGTTTTCACTGGTATGAAAACTGGTCAGGCGGAGCTTCAATGTTTGATAATGTGGCCAAAGTAAATGAAGCTTATCCTGATAAAGGTTTACTATTTACTGAAGGTTGTGTTGAAAAGTTTGATGCTAAAAAATATCAATTTTGGGGTAACGGCGAGAGATACGGTATTTCTATGATTAATGATTTTAATAATGGAACTGCAGGGTGGACAGACTGGAATATTCTTTTAGATCAAAATGGTGGTCCTAATCATGTCGGAAATTTTTGTTTTTCACCAATCCATGCTGACACTACAACGGGCGAGTTAATTTATACACCTTCTTATTACTATATCGGACATTTTTCAAAATTCATTCGCTTAAATGCAGTTAGAGTTAGCTCTGCTGTGAGCAGAAGTGCTTTATTAAGTACCTCATTTTTGAATGCTGATGGAACCATGGCAACTATTGTTATGAACCAAACAGATAAAGAGGTTACATATAATTTAATAATAGCTGCTGAAAAAACAGTAGTAAAAATTCCTGCGCATGCTATACAGACACTTGTATATTAATGTTTTATAGAAGAGTACGAGGGTTGATCTGAATCATCCATTTTGGCCCTCGATTACTTGAATTTTAAATTAAACAGTTTTTTTGAAAAGTAACAATGAAAGCCATAAATAGAATATTAATAGCTCCAATACTAGTGCTGCAATTAAGTTGTGCTTCATCAAAGGTTGTGGATAACACTACTGTTTCTGCATCCAAATCAAACAAAAAAATTAAGGTTTATACTACGGCCGAAAATACTAATTTGAGATTATCATTATCTAATAATTTAATTTTAAATTCAACTTCACAACAAACAAATTCAACAGTATCTATTGTTATTGATGCTGAAAAAACAGATCAGACTTTTTTAGGAATTGGCGGTGCTATTACAGATGCAAGTGCTGAAGTTTTTGCCAAATTATCTCCTAAAAAACAGCAGGAATTCCTTACTGCTTACTACGATAAAAATAAAGGAATTGGTTATTCCTTAGCCAGAACTAACATTCATAGTTGCGATTTTAGCAGCGACAGTTATACTTATATTTCTGAGGGAGACAAAGAATTAAAAACCTTCAATATTGATCACGATAGAAAATATCGAATTCCATTAATCAAAAAAGCAATTGAAACTGCCGGCGGGAAATTAACATTATTTGTAAGTCCCTGGAGTCCCCCAGCTTTCATGAAAGACAATAATGATATTTTGCACGGCGGCGTTTTATTGCCTGAGTTTGCACAATCATGGGCAAATTATTATGCCAAGTTTATAAAAGCATACGAAAAAGAAGGTATACCAGTTTGGGGATTGACAATTCAAAATGAACCAATGGCCAAACAGAGATGGGAATCTTGTATTTATACTCCGGAAGCCGAACGAGATTTTCTGAAAAATTTCCTCGGACCAACTTTAGAAAAAGAAGGACTGGGCTCTAAAAATATTATTATTTGGGATCACAATCGTGGTGATCAGTTAGAAACAAGGGCCAATCTTGTTTTTTCAGATCCTGAAGTTTCAAAATACGCCTGGGGAATTGGATTCCACTGGTATGAGACCTGGAATGGCGGACCTCCGCAATTTCAATCTGTAGGTAATGTACATAAAGCTTTTCCAAATAAAAATTTACTTTTTACAGAAGGCTGTGTAGAAAAATTTGATGCCACAAAATTTCAATTCTGGGGAAATGCAGAGCGTTATGGTCTTAATATGATTAATGATTTTAATAACGGTACGGTTGGCTGGACAGACTGGAATATTCTTTTAGATAAAAATGGAGGACCTAATCATGTTGGGAATTTTTGTTTTGCTCCAATCCATGCAGATACCACAAAAGACGAATTGATTCTTACTCCAATGTATTATTATATTGGTCATCTTTCAAAATTTATTCAGCCGAATGCAAAAAGAATAAATCAAACTAACAGTGATCAAAGTCTTTTGAGTACGTCTTTTAAAAACCCTGACGGAAAAATTGCCACTATCATTATGAACCAATCAGATAGGGAGGTTGTTTATAGTTTAATAAATAACACATCTAAAACCATTATAACTATACCGGCACACGCTATGCAGACAGTTGTATACTAAGTGTCACTATTAACTAAAAAACCATAAAAAATGAAACTAAACTTTAAAAACACTATAAAAGCATTATTCTTTGCGATTGCCATATTCGCACAGGTAAAATGCTCTTCATCAAACGATGCCACTGATCCTGTTCCGCCGCCGGTTACACCTCCTGTAACTCCTCCTGTTGTTGTCACAAACGATGTCGATTTTTGGCTTACAAAAGGAGATCAAAGCATGTTATTAGCGAAACAAACAGGAACTTTAGGATTTGGAACTGTTTCTAATACTTATACCAATATCGAAGTAAATGCATCTCAAAAGTATCAGACTGTAGATGGTTTTGGTTACACTTTAACAGGAGGAAGCGCTGAAATGATTAATCAATTAACAGCATCAAAAAAGAGTGCTTTATTGAAGGAATTATTTGGTACAGGAGAAAATTCTATTGGCGTAAGTTATCTTAGAATCAGTATTGGTGCATCAGATTTAAATGCTAGTCCTTTTACCTATGACGATCTTCCAACGGGAGAAACTGATTTAGATTTGGCAAAATTTAGTTTAGCTAAAGATAAAGCTGGAGTAATTGCTCTGTTGAAAGAAATTCTGGTAATCAATCCTAAAATTTTGATTATGGCAACACCATGGTCTGCTCCAGTTTGGATGAAAGACAAGGACAGTTTTATGGGAGGAAAATTACAGACTCAATACTATGATGTTTATGCTAAATATTTTGTAAAATACATTCAGCAAATGAAGGCTGAAGGAATTACAATTGATGCCATAACGCCTCAAAACGAGCCTTTGCATGACGGAAATAATCCTAGTATGTATATGTCTGCCACAGATCAGGCTTCTTTTATTAAAAATAATTTAGGCCCTGCTTTTAAAGCTGCAAATCTTAAAGTTAAAATTATTGCATACGATCATAACTGTGATAATCCTAATTACCCAAAAGCAATTTTGGCCGATGTAGATGCTAATCCATTTGTAGACGGATCTGCCTTTCACCTTTATGGTGGAGATATCAGCGCGCTTACGAATGTGTACAATGCTTACCCAACTAAAAATATCTATTTTACAGAGCAATGGACTTCTTCTGCAGCCAGTTTTGATGGCGATTTAAAATGGCATCTTAGAAATGTAATCATTGGTTCTATGAGAAATTATAGTAAAAATGCGCTTGAGTGGAATTTAGCCAATGACGGCAATTTTCAACCTCATACTGATGGTGGCTGTTCTATGTGTAAAGGTGCTTTGACAATAACTTCAAGTGAGGCTTTTCAGCGTAATGTTGCTTATTACATCATTGCCCATGCTTCAAAATTTGTTCCAATGGGTTCTATAAGAATTGGAAGTAATTCAGGCGGAGATCTTCAAAACGTTGCTTTTATTACACCTTCCGGATCAAAAGTATTAATTGTTGAAAATGATGGGGCAACAAGTCAAACCTTCAATATTAAATTCAATAATAAATGGGTTACAACGTCTTTAGACGCTGGAGCAGTTGCAACTTATACCTGGAAATAATCAGATAATTTTTAACAGAAAATAAATCATTTTCAGATGAAAAAAATATTTATAACAGTACAACTTTTACTTTCAGTTGCTACTTTCGGACAAGGTTTCTTGCATAGAGACGGACAAAAGATCGTAGACGGAAACGGGAAAAATATAATATTAAGAGGTCTTGGTTTAGGCGGATGGATGGTTCAGGAAGGGTATATGTTACAAACACAGTCCTTTGCGAGTCCTCAATATCAGATTAAACAAAAAATTCAGGAAGTTGCAGGAGAAAAAGGAACAAAAGAATTCTATGCGGCATATAAAGCAAACGGTATCACAAAACGCGATATCGATTCATTAGCAGCCTGGGGTTTCAATTCGGTTCGTTTGCCAATGCATTACAACTTGTACACACCATCAATTCAGGAAGAAAAAAATGGCGAAATTACCTGGATTGAAGAGGGGTTTATCATGACAGATAATTTATTAAAATGGTGTGCCGAAAATAAAATGTACCTGATTTTAGATTTGCACGCAGCGCCAGGTGGGCAAGGGAATGATGCGGCAATTTCTGATTATGATACCACTAAGCCATCACTTTGGGATAGTGAAGCCAATCAGAAAAAAATGATTGCTTTATGGAAAAAACTCGCTGCTCGTTATAGAGATAATCCCTGGATTGGGGCTTACGACATTATCAACGAACCAAACTGGAATTTTACAGGAACCAATAAAAACGGTTGCGATGAAAATTCTAATGGTCCATTAAGAGATTTAATGGTTGCGGTTACAAAAGCGATTCGCGAAGTGGATACCAATCATATGGTTATTATCGAAGGGAATTGTTGGGGAAATAATTACAACGGAGTTTTTCCTTTATGGGATGAAAATATGGCTTTAAGTTTTCATAAATATTGGAATTACAATGACAAAGAATCCATCCAGAAAATGTTGGATTACAGAACACAATATAACATTCCGATTTGGTTGGGAGAAAGTGGAGAAAATTCTAATGTTTGGTTCAAAGATGCACTTACACTAATGGAAACCAATAATATTGGATGGGCTTTTTGGCCAATGAAAAAAATAGAAAATATTGCCGGCGTGACTTCGGTTACAAAAATTCCTGAATATGATATTTTACTAAAGTATTGGAAAGATGGAGGGCAAAAACCATCAGAAGATTTTGCCAAAAAAGCGTTGATGAAAATGGCAGATAATTACAAAATGGAAAACGTAACCGTTAAACCAGATGTTATTGATGCGATGTTCAGACAAGTTCAGACTAATGACACTAAACCATATATAAAACATGTAATTCCGGGGAAAATTATTGCAACGCAATATGATCTGGGAACAAACGGATATGCTTATTCGGATAAAGATTTTGTGAATTACAGAGTAGCAACCGGAACTTTTGATCAATGGAACAAAGGAAATACCATGAGAAATGATGGTGTTGATATTTTGCCATGTAAGGATTCGGGATCAAACGGTTATCAGGTTTCTTTTATTGAGGATGGAGAATGGCTGCAATTTACTTCAGAAGTTAAAAAACAGAATGATTATAAAGTTGCTATTCGTTATTCAAGTGAAAGTTCTGAAGGTAAACTTCATTTAGAAACAGAAGGCGGAAATAAATCAGAAACCATCACACTTCCTGCAACAGGAGATAATAACAAATGGAAAACTGTTATTTTATCAGGAGTAAACTTAAATGCCGGAACAAACAAAATTAAAGTGGTTTTCGAAAAAGGCGGCTTCAATCTAAATTATTTGGATTTTTCAGAAGCTAAAAAAGGTACATCAAAAAAGTAAAAACTAATTCAAATTAATAATGATGAAAATAAAGAATTACATGAAAAAAGTAGGGACTTTTACTTTTCTCTTATTGTTTGGCTTCCAGTCTTGCAGCAGTGGTAGCGACGCAGGAGATGGAGATCCAGTGCTGCCAGCACCTTCAAATCTTACTGTTAAAATGGAAGTAGTTGGTAAAACGACTGATAAACCTGATGGAGATGGAAGTGGGAAAGTACATTTTACCTTTAATGCAGCAAATGCAATTTCATACAAAGTCTTAATTGATGGTCAGGCAAAAGACCTCACGAATGGTGATTTAACGTATGAATTTACAGCTTCGGGAACTAAAAATTATCCCATAATTGTTTCGGCTTATAATGCTGCGGGGCAATTTGTAAGTAAAACAACTTCTGTTACTGTTTTTGTTGCGAGAAAAATACTTTGGGCTGATGAATTTGATGTTAACGGTTCTCCAAATAACTCAAAATGGGGTTATGATTTAGGAACGGGAAATGGTTTTGGCAATAATGAATTACAGTATTATACCAATAGACCTGAAAATGTAATTATTTCAAATGGTACTCTAAAAATTAAAGCCATTAAGGAAGAGTATATGGGAAGCCATTATACTTCATCGAGAATGCTTACAAAAGGGAAGTTTTCATTTAAATATGGAAGAGCCGAAGTTCGTGCAAAACTCCCTGTTGGCGGCGGAACATGGCCTGCGTTCTGGATGTTAGGTGCTAACATTGACACTGCCGGTTGGCCATTATGTGGAGAAGTAGATATTTTAGAATCTGTTGGAAACAATCCAAATGTCAATCATTCATCGTTGCATTCGCCTGGACGTTCAGGAAATACGCCAGACACTGCGATCGTAACCGTTCCAAATTCGGCAACAGAATTTCATGTTTATGCTGCTGAGTGGTCTGCAGATAATATTAAGTTTTATGTAGATGATCAATTGTTCTACACCTATATAAATAGCGCTTCAACACCATTTAATCAAAACTTCTTTCTGATTTTGAATTTGGCAATGGGAGGTAATTTTGGAGGAACAGTTGATCCAAATTTTACGAATGCAACTTTCGAAGTTGACTACGTCAGAGTGTATAATTAACATAAGTTTTAAATTGATTTTTTTCAGTAAAGCCTCGGAAAGACTAGCTTTACAAGATTAAAATTTTTTAAATATGAAAAAGATAAATTCAATTGTTTTAGTGGTAATGCTGCTTTTGGTAAGCGGTTCATTTTATGGTCAAAATTTAAAAATTATGACCTACAATATTCGTTTAGATGTGGCTTCAGATGGAGAAAATGCATGGCCAAACCGAAAGGATTATTTTACTTCTCAAGTACAATTTTATAGTCCGGATATTTTTGGGGTCCAGGAAGCACTACCAAACCAGGTTATAGATATTGCTTCGGTTTTTCCAAAATACAACAAGTTTGGAATAGGAAGAGAAGAAGCAGGAACAGGAGAAGCATGTACGATTTATTATAAAAAAGATCGTTTTAAAGTTCAGGACTCTAATACATTTTGGTTGTCAGAAACACCAAATGTAGTTTCAAGAGGATGGGATGCTGCTTGTAACCGAGTTTGTACCTATGGACTTTTTACCGATTTGAAAACAAAAAAGACATTTTGGGTTTTTAATCTGCATTTGGATCATATGGGTGAAGAAGCAAGAGTAAAGGGAGTGCAGTTAGTACTTTCGAAAATTGCAGCAATTAACAGCAAAAAATACCCAGTTTTTTTAATGGGAGATTTTAATTCGGAACCTGATACCAAACAAATTACAGAGATTAAAAAAGTGATGGATGATACCAGAGATGTTTCTAAAGAAAAACCTTTTGGACCGTCAGGAACCTTCAACGGTTTTAAATACAATGAACCAGTAACGTTGTTAATAGATTACATTTTTGTTTCTAAAAATAGTGGACTGAAAATAGAAAAACACGCAGTGCTAAGTGATTCTAAAGATTTAAAATATCCTTCAGATCATTTGCCTGTCTTAATAGAAATAGATTAAATATGAAAAATAGTATGAAAAAACTCCAGATTTTACTTTTACTGCCACTTATAGCAGTTCAGGTAAAATGTGGATCTTCAAAAAATGCAGCTGCCAATTCCGGTAAAGCTCAATCGTGGATCACGACTACAGATGAATCATCAAAATTGCTAAAGCAAAATGATTTAGTTTTTAATTCGGATGCGAATTCAAACCAAACCATTTTAGTTGATGCTTCTCAAAAATTCCAAACTATTGAAGGTTTTGGATTTTCATTAACTGGAGGAAGTGCCCAGGCAATTTTGAAATTGGATAAAGCGAAAAGAGCAGCATTGCTTCAGGAGCTTTTTTCAAGAAAAGGAGATGCCATCGGTTTGAGTTATTTAAGAATCAGTATTGGTGCTTCAGATTTGAATGAAACTGTTTTTTCGTATGATGATATGCCGGAAGGCCAAACGGATTTAAAATTAGAACACTTTAACCTTGGGCCGGATTTAAAAGATGTAGTGCCGGTTTTAAAAGAAATTTTAGCTGTAAATCCGGATATAAAAATTATGGGTTCTCCATGGTCTCCACCAGTATGGATGAAAGACAACGGAAGCTCTAAAGGAGGAAGTTTACAACCTAAATATTATCAGGTTTACGCCGAGTATTTTGTAAAATATATTCAGGCAATGAAAGAGCAGGGAATTGTAATTGATGCAATCACGCCTCAAAATGAACCTCTTCATCCGGGAAATAATCCAAGTTTATTGATGCTTGCGGAACAAGAGGCTGATTTCATTGGAAATCATTTAGGCCCAGCTTTTGCAAAAGCAAAAATTAAAACCAAAATTGTGATCTACGATCACAATTGCAATAAACCAGAATATCCTCTGACTATTTTAAAAGATGCAAAAGCAAACCCTTTTATAGCGGGTTCTGCATTTCATTTATATGAAGGAGATATCAGCGCCATGTCTACAGTTCATGATGCTTATCCAAACAAAGATTTATATTTTACAGAACAATACACAGGATCAGGAAGCAATTTTGAATCTGATTTGAAATGGAGTGTAAAAAATGTAGTAATTGGTTCGATGCGTAACTGGAGTAAAATTGCACTTTCTTGGGGATTAGCAAATGATGAATTCTACAAACCTTTTACACCAGGTGGCTGTTCAACTTGTAAGGGTGCTTTGATGATTGATAAAAATCAGAATATTAAAAGAGAAGTTGGGTATTATATTATTGGACACGCTTCTAAATTTGTTCCGGAAGGATCAGTTAGAATCGGAAGTAATATTAGTGGAAACCTTTATAATGTCGCTTTTAAAACCCCATCGGGACAAATTGTGCTAATTGTAGAAAATGATGGAACTGCAGCAGAAACATTCAATATCAAATACAATCAAAAACAAATTTCAACTACTTTAAATGCAGGTGCAGTAGCCACTTACGTTTGGTAATCAAAATTAAACTATGAAGAAATTAACCACATTTACCTTGTTGATGGTCTCGTTTTTTGCGGCCGCTCAGCAGGAAACAATCGATCAGAAAGTAAATGCTTTACTGAAGAAGATGACTATTGAAGAAAAAATAGGTCAGCTTAATCAATATACTGGAGATAATTCAGCAACAGGGCCAATCACAATTAATCCAAACAAACAAGCCGAAATTAAGGCAGGTTTAGTGGGTTCGATGTTAAACATCATCGGAACAAAATATACTAGACAATATCAGGAATTGGCGATGCAGTCCCGTCTTAAAATTCCGTTGTTGTTTGGACAAGACGTTATTCACGGTTATAAAACAACATTCCCAATTCCGTTAGCCGAGGCTGCAAGCTGGGATTTAGCGGCAATCGAATTGGCTGCCAGAGTTGCGGCTACAGAAGCATCTGCAAGCGGTATTCACTGGACATTTGCTCCAATGGTCGATATCGGGCGTGACCCACGTTGGGGAAGAGTAATGGAAGGTGCCGGAGAAGATACTTATCTGGGATCTAAAATTGCCTACGCAAGAGTAAAAGGTTTTCAGGGAAATAAATTGGGAGATCTAAATTCCGTTATGGCCTGCGTAAAACACTTCGCGGCTTATGGCGCTGCTGTTGGCGGAAGAGATTATAACTCTGTTGACATGAGTGAAAGAATGTTGCTTGAAACCTATTTACCTCCATTTAAGGCGGCTTTAGATGCAGGAGCAGCAACCTTTATGAACTCATTTAATGATGTAAACGGAATTCCGGCAACTGGAAATTCTCATTTGCAGCGTGATATTTTGAAAGGAAAATGGAACTTTCAGGGATTTGTAGTTTCTGATTGGGGCTCGATTGGAGAAATGGTAGCACACGGTTATTCAAAAGATCTTAAAGAAGCCGCTTATTCAGCAATTACTGCCGGAAGTGATATGGATATGGAAAGTAATGCTTATCGTTATAATTTAGCCGAATTGATTAAAGAAGGAAGAGTTTCTGTTGATTTGGTTGATGATGCTGTAAAACGTATTCTTCGTAAGAAATTTGAATTAGGTTTATTTGAGGATCCATACCGATATTCAGATGATAAAAGAGCTGAAAAAGCACTTAGCAATCCTGAAAACAGAAAAGCAGCACTTGAAGTAGCGGAGAAAAGTATTGTTTTATTAAAGAATGAAAACCAGACTTTACCGCTTTCTAAAAGTGTAAAAACAATTGCATTTATTGGACCAATGGTAAAAGAGTACAAAGCCAATATGGGATTTTGGTCGGTTGAATTGCCAGAAGTAAATTATGATAAATGGGTAGTTTCGCAATGGGATGGTTTACAAAATAAAGTGGGTAAAAACACTAAATTATTGTACGCAAAAGGTTGTGAAGTTGACGGAGATAATAAAGATGGTTTTGCTGAAGCGGTTGCAACTGCAAAACAAGCTGATGTTGTTATCTTGAGTATTGGCGAAAGACGCGATATGAGCGGTGAAGCAAAAAGCAGAAGTGATCTTCATTTGCCAGGTGTTCAGGAAGATTTAGTAAAAGCGATTCAGGCAACAGGAAAACCAGTTGTGGTTTTGGTAAATGCAGGAAGACCGCTTATTTTTAACTGGACTGCAGACAATGTTCCTGCAATCGTTTATACCTGGTGGCTAGGAACTGAAGCTGGAACTGCAATCGCTAATGTTTTATTTGGAGATTACAATCCGTCAGGAAAACTGCCTATGACTTTCCCGAGAGAAGTTGGTCAGGTGCCAATTTATTACAATCATTTCAGCACGGGAAGACCAGCTAAAGATGAGGATTCAAAAAATTATGTTTCAGCTTACATCGATTTAAAAAACTCTCCGAAATTTCCTTTTGGATATGGTTTGAGCTATACGAAATTTGATTATTCAGGTTTGAAATTATCTTCAACAAAAATTAAAAGTAATGAAACGATTAAAGTTACTTTTCAATTATCAAATGTTGGAAAAGTTGCCGGAGAAGAAGTAGTACAGTTGTATTTAAAAGACAAATTCGGATCTGTTGTAAGACCGGTTTTAGAATTGAAAGATTTCCAAAAAGTAAAATTAAATGCAGGAGAATCTAAAACAATTGAGTTTACAATTGACAAAGAGAAACTTTCTTTCTACAATAATAAATTAGAATGGGTTGCTGAACCAGGAGATTTCGAAATAATGATTGGAGCTTCATCAGCAGATATTAAACTAAAATCAGATTTTGAATTAGTACAATAATATAGAATGTCAATTAAAATTGGCGTTATGGATTTTATAAAGGTTTTGAATTATTTCAAAACGGTATTTATAAAATCCATAGCGCCAATTCCTTTATAAGATGCATATAAGGCTTTATCAAAAGCTTCACGTTTTGCTTTTTTGTCTTTTGCTTCAGTTTCAACAATCATTTGGTTGAAAATCTTCTCCTGTTGCTGACTGTATTTTATAGATTCTTCTAAAAGATACGTTTTAGAAACAAACCCGAAAGAAGTCCAGATTTTGGTTCTAATTTTTTCATTGATATTTTTTAACGGATTGGTATTCATATCTCTTGCATTAACTTTCTTATTTGTGATGAAACTAAAAATAGAATTATTCTTACTTTTGTGTTTCAATAATAACAAATGTTTTTATTAATGTGTTATTATGACGCAATGTACTTATTTTTTTTATATTGCATTTTAATTTTAAGTTAAAATTGTGAGCCATACACTTCTTTATTAGCGTTTTATTTCTGTACTAATTCTTTTGAATTAGATGAAAAATGTTTTCGTTTTATCAAAATGAATTACATTGCAAGATAATTTGACACTGAAAAAGTGGTATTTAATTGAAAACGAATGCTAAAAGACATTATAGAGAATAATGAAAATTATCAGCCCGGACTGTCAATCGACTGTGTGATTTTTGGCTTTCATGACAATCAGCTTAAGGTTCTTTTGATTAAAATTCCGCATCGTGAAACCTGGTCTTTGCCCGGTGGATTTATTCCGGTAGATCAGGATATTGATGTTGCGGCGGTTACCGTTTTAAACGAAAGAACGGGTGTAGAGGGTATCTTTTTAAGGCAATTTGCTACCTTCGGAAAAGTAAAACGTAACGACCAGCACTTTGATAAAAAGATATTAGAATATTTAAAAATTGAAGAAGAAAAAGGTAAATGGCTGATGCGTCGTTTTGTTACAATTGGCTATTATGCCTTAGTCGATTTTCTAAAAACTATTCCAAAACCAGCCAATAAAGACGAAGTAATTGAGTGGATCGATCATAAAGAAGTACCCGAACTTATTCTGGATCACAAAGAAATTCTGGATAAAGCTTTAGATACTTTAAGAATGGAATTGAATTTAATGCCGGTTGGATACAATTTATTACCAGAGAAATTCACCATTCCGGAACTTCAGAAATTATACGAAACAATCTTAGATAAAAAACTGGACAGAAGAAATTTTCTTCGAAAAATAACCAATATCGGAATCCTGACGAAATTGGACGAAAAGAAAAGCAATGTCGCTCACAAAGCGCCAAATTTGTATACTTTTGATAAAGATAAATACGAGGAAGTCCTGAAAAACGGACTGAATCAAGGCTGGTAAAATTCGAATTAATTTTAAACTTAGCGATTATGGTCTCAATTGAAACATTTAGAAAATTAGCCATGTCATTTCCTAATGCGACAGAAGAGCCACATTTCGAGAAAACTTCTTTTCGTGTCAATAAGAAAATCTTCGGCACATTTGATGAAAAGAACAATAGAGCGGTTTTAAAATTAAATGAAATCGATCAATCTGTTTTTTGTGCTTCTAGTGAAAAGATTTTTTATCCAATTCCAAATAAATGGGGAAAACAAGGCTGGACGATAGTTGAACTTTCAGAAGTAAGACCCGAAATGTTTGAAGACGCTTTGATACTATCTTATGAAAATGTAATTTCAAAAAAGAAATAAGTTCTATCTGACAATCGTTCTAAAAGTCAAATTTACTCTCGGTTTTGAAGTTGTTTTTGTTGGCGGCAAACGATGAAGCCAATGTGTTTGTGTTTCATCTTTCATTACTAATAAACTACCGTGTTCCAGAATTAAGGAAACAACTTCTTTTGTTTCTTTGTGTTTGAAACCAAATTTACGTTCCGCTCCAAAACTGACAGAACCAATTGCGCCATTCTTCTTTAAATCTTTTTCGGCGTCGCTGTGCCAGGCCATTCCTTCCTCTCCGGAATGATACAAATTAAGCAAGCAGGAGTTGAATGTTTCGCCTGTTTTTTCTTCAATAATGGCTTTTAATTCCAAAAGTTCTTTTGTCCACGGAAGTGCTTTTTTTGTTGTATTGGAGTATGTATATTCAAAACCCGAATCACCGTACCAGGCCACTTTTCGTTTGGTTAAAATTAATTTTCCAAAGATGATCGCTTCGTCATTTTTCCATTCAATTGTGTTCAAAAGCAATTCTAAATAATGGTTTGAATCTTCATGAGAAAATAATTTTCCATAATAATTCACCGTTCCATCTTTCGGAAGCAGGTTTGTGTTTTCGTCTGTATGCGGATTAAATAAGTCCATTTTTCCAGTTTTGATATTCGGTTTTCATGCAATGTCCGCAAGGTCTGAAACCATTTTCCATAGCTTCGTTTTCAGATAAAAAGAAAACCCGGTTTTCACGTTTCATTCTTTTACCCGAAGCGCATTTTAGTGTTCCGTAAATTTTTAGTTTCCGGTTTCCACCGAAGCAAATTTCCGCATTTTTAATTTTATTTCGGAGATCAGGTTCCGAAATTTTGTAGTGATGAATCATATTTTTTTTTCGCATTTTCATGGTAGAGGCACACAGCAGTGTGTCTCGGCAAAGATTGGTTTCTGACCACAGAATCTGGATTAAATTAATTTTTCACGCAGATTTTTCAGATTAAAGCAGATTTTAATTAAAAAAATAATTACAAAAATTATCTGTGCACATCTGCTTAAATCATTTTAAAATCTGCGTGAAACAAAAATTTGGCGACTCTGCGCCTTTGCGAAATTAAATATTTAAGACAGCGCATCATGAAAAATAATCCCCAACGTATGTCTTTCACCAGAATGAATCTCGCTAACACCATGTTTCATATTCACACGATAATATCCTTTTGTGCCTTTAACAGGTCTGAAATTGGTTGTAAAAACCAAAACATCGCCTTTTTTAGGTTTCAAAACAATCGCTTTTGATTGCGCTCTGGGCGTTTGTTGAGTTAAGACAAATTCTCCTCCAGTAAAATCTTCATCAGGTTCGTTTAGAAAAAGAACTATTTGAATAGGAAAATAAACATCTCCGTATAAATCCTGATGCAGAGTATTAAAACCGCTTTTACCATATTTTAAAATTAAAACCGTTGCTTTTAGTTGATTATTAGCGTGACATTGCTCTAGCAATTTCTCATGTGTTTCTGGAAAAACAGTATTGATGTTTAATACTTTCATCCATGAATTTGCAATTGGTGCCAGCTTTGGATAAATAGCTGAACGAATGCTTTGAATCAAATCCGGAAGTGGATAATTAAAGTATTTATATTCACCTAAACCAAATCGGTATCGCTCCATAACAACTGTTTTTCGGTATAAATTTGGATTATCATAATCGAATTTTAAATCTTCGCATTCTTCGGTAGTAAGTAAATTGGGAATAATCGCAAATCCATTTTCGTGCATAGATTCGGTGATGCTTTCCCAATTTTGAGAAGCAATTTTTGATTGTATATTTTGCATGGAATTAAGTTTAGAGATCTGAATTTAGTTGCGCGCCTTCCCAGCCAATTATAGCTGTTTTTCGAGTATTTCCCCACATATAACCACCAAAGGTACCTGTAGATTGAATTACGCGGTGGCAGGGAATTAAAAACGCTACGGGATTACTTCCAATAGCTGTTCCGACAGCTCGCGAAGCATTTGGTTTTTCAATTTGATGTGCTATGGAACCGTAAGTAGAAAGCTGTCCCATCGGAATTTTAAGCAGCGTTTCCCAAACTTTCAATTGGAAATCAGTTCCTTTTAAATGCAGTTTGATTTCAGATAATTTACTCCAGTCGTTTTGGAAAATAAATAAGGCATTTTGTTGTACTAAATCCAGTTTTCGGGAGAATGTTGCATTTGGGAATTTATGTTTTAAATCTTCAAATCCAATTTCTTCGTTTTCTGCGAATGCCATAAAACAAACTCCTTTTTGGGTCGAAGCCACAATGATATTCCCAAACGGACTTTCGGCAAAACTGAAATTTATTTCCAGATTCTTTCCACCATTTTTATATTCGGCCGGTGTCATTCCTTCGATGTTTATGAATAAATCATGAAGACGGCTCGTTCCGGAAAGTCCGGTATCGAAAGCGGTGTCAAATAATGTTGCCTGATTGTCTTCTTTCAGAATTTTTTTAGCATGTTCGACACTGATATACTGCAAAAACTTCTTCGGACTTGTACCAGCCCATTCGGTAAACAATCGCTGAAAATGAAACGGACTCAAATGCACTTTTTCGGCAACCTCATCAAGATTGGGCTGCGTTTTAAAATTGGCTTTGATATAATCGATCGCATCAGCGATTCTATTATAATTGATGTTTTCCTGTGTGTTCATTTCTTTCAATTTTATAAGGCAAATATCGACAGGGTTTGGCAATCATAAAATCCGAAACTTGCTTTGTTTTTGTTTCAGGTTTCACGTTCTGTAGCAACCTGAAACCTGAAACCTGAAACCTGAAACCTGAAACGAAATGTTAATGTGCCGTAGTTTTAGAAAAAACATTGATAACTACAACGCCAATCATAATTAATACTAATCCAATAATGGCAGGTAAATCTGGAATTTGCTTAAAGAAAACCGCACCAATTATGGTAATCAAAACAATTCCGACGCCGGACCAAATGGCGTACGCAATGCCAACCGGAATAGTTCTAATAGCAAAACTTAAAAAGTAAAACGCAGCAAAATAACCTATAATTGTAATAATGCTGGGAATAAGCTGCGTAAATTGTTCTGATCTTTTTAAGGCAGAAGTAGCAATGATTTCAAATAGTATGGCAATTCCTAAAAAGAAGAAGTTTTTCATGTTTCACGTTTTTACAAAGTTAAGCTTTGTTTTTGAGTGAGATATAAAAGACTTATTTAAGATTATCTTTTGACATAGAAACACTTATTAGTTTATAACCATTTTCTGTTCTTAAAAATTCAAAATGATCCTGACCAAAATCCTCACTGTTTTTTGAAGTTATTACTATGTTCATAACGGGATATTGCCACTCTTTGGATTCATTACAATTGTTAAAATAGTTCTCATATTCTTCTTCTTTGAATATAAATTGATTTAAACCATCAGTTGAAATAAAGTAGTCCGTTTTTTCAGAATTTAGTTCTTGTAACTTTAATTTTAAAAGCGTGTAATTATGATCAATAAATGTAGGTTTTGTGGTCTTTATCCATCCATTTGGGTTTTTCCAATAGGTGATTTTTTCAAAAGAATGTTTTAGTAAATTTTCTTTGGACAGATCTGAAAGCAAAGTGTTTTTGAGCCATAATTTAAACTCTTTATCATAATTAATAAAAGAATAATACTGACCATCAATTCCATGAAAAATTTGTCTTACAGGATCCTTAGTTGGTGTTTTTGATTTCTCTAAAGAATAAAAATTCAGATCATAATCGTTTTCATATTCAAATTTTTCTACTAAGACTTTATTGGTGGTGTCTATAAGAAGTTCTTTTCCGCCAGTCCAGCCGTAATGTTCTTCGTCAAGCTTTGTTTTAATAGCACCTTTTAACGCAACAATCAGTCCATTTCGTGCTTTTGTTAAATTGCTGTATGCCGCCGGAATCACAATTTTTCCGTCCCCGTTAAACATGCCCATTTTATCCGTTTTTGGATCTCTGAAACGAATCAAACCTTCATTTTCGCAATCCGGTCCGTTATCAAAAATGTACAAACTGTCAAGGCCGACAATTTTTCCTGATTTGGTTAAGTAATAACTTTTCCAGCTATCCTTTACATCTTCACTTACCGCAATGATACCGTCAAATTTATGAGCAGAAGTCATTCTCGTAAATTTTGGCGTTATCTTGATGTTGCCGTTCTTGTCCTTAAATCCGATATGAGTTGTGTCCTTATCCCAAAACGAAATCCAGGTATCCTTATTTTGAGCAAATAGGGAACAACTTAAAAGGAGAAATATATAAAGGATGGTACTCTTTTTCATGAAAATTTAGTTATCGCAGATAAATTTCAGGTTCCTTATTTTTTGCTTCGTCAAAACAAGCAGAGCATAACATTTTAAAATCGGCGTTGGCCTGAAAAACATCTGTCCATTCTTCGCCATTATCAAGAAGCCATTGTTCACATTCTCCACACCAGGCAATCTGCGGAAGGTCTTCTTCGGCTTCGGAATAGAAAAAACCAACTTTTGCTTTATTGTCAATAGCCATGGCAATATGTATGCAGGTAAAAGACATATCTTTTGAGCCATGTTTTTCACATGAAATTTTTTCAATCATATTTTTATTGTTGTGAAATTGTAATCAGTAGTAAGACTATTTTTTTCTTTCCTGTTTTTCTTTTTCTTTTTTTGCCTTTTCTTCTTCTTTAACTCTTTTTTCTTCTTCGTGTTTTTTGATAAGTTCCTCTTTTTGGATTTTTGCAGCCTGAATTTGGTTTTGCAAATCCTGAATTTTCTTTGAACTTTTGTCTAAATCAGATTGCGATTTATTTACTTTTTCTTCAGATTTTTGAACTTTCTTTTTCGATTTTTCAATATCTTTTTTAAGATCGGCATTGTCATTTACTTTGTTTTCAAAACTGGCCAATTCTTCTTGATTAGCCTTTAAATCGGCTTCTTTTTCTGTTGATTTAAGCTGTAATTTCTTTAGTTTTCTTTCTTCAGTAGCCAGCTTTTCTTCTGCCGTTTGAATATTATTAAGATTACGTGCCATATCGCGCTGTTGCTGTTGCTGTTGCATAAACATTTGGTTTTGCTGTCTGAACATGGCATTGCTAGCCTGCATTTGTCTTTGCATGCTGGATTGCGCATTTGAAAAGAAAGGTAAAAGCGTAAGTAATAATAAAATTAGGCGTGTTCTCATAATTTAGTCAGGTATTTGGGGATGAAATTTCAAATGTAAAACTTAAATTGAAAAAAGGGTATAAAATATCTGATTAAATCTGGCTAATTTGAAGCCTGAAAATTGTACTTTTCAAAAAAGCTATGAATAGAATTCTATTGATTTTGATGCGCTGTAGTCGTTCTGTATTTTCCAAAAAACACACACTGGGCAAAGAGAAAAAGACATGATTCATTTATGCGCAAAGTAATTTTGCACTCTTGTAGGTATTAAGTCTAAGTATTAAATTGTTTCTGTTACGGATTGAGTGATAGTCCTACGCTAAAAAACAATCGCACTTTATCGATGTTGTTGATCCAGGAAGCATCAAAATGAATTGGACCTAAAATGGATTGATAAGAAATCGCTGTTCCTCCTGAAAGTACAAGACTAGGGGTGTCATTTTCATCCCACTTTCCTTTTGGGCTAAATACATGACCGATATATTCATCAAAAGTGTCAAAACCTACACTAGCAATATTAAAGTGTGGAGTGAGATAAATTTTTCCGGTTAAATTTATTTGAGAACCGAGTTTAAGTCCCATGTACTGTGTAACATTGAGCTCGTCTTCGTGCAGGCCGGGAAATGAAAAACGATTACTGCCAGAGCTCGGAATAATACCGCCTAAAAAATATTTTGCAGCATAACCAAATCCTGAAAACGGAATTTGATCGTCTTTAAATTTATCCTGAAAAATAAAATAAGAATCAAAGCCTATAATTCCTGTAATTTTCTTCTTTAAGAGTGCTCTCTTTTCAAAACCAAAACCAAATTTTGTGTAGCCATTTGTTGGGCCGGAAATACGTGTTAAATCTGGATCAGAAAAAGAGGCATCTATATCACTAAGAAATGATCGTGCAACATTTGCTTTTATAATGGTTCCGTTTGTGGCAAAAAAAACTTTGTCCATATCATTATAAGAATAATGCATGTTGAATTCAATATTATTAGAGTCGTAGTTGGTTATATTGACGGAGTTAGGATTGTATTCCCTGTCGTATTTTGGTTTTAGATTGGAGTAGCTATAGTTTAAGCCAAAACCTACATAACTTTTTAATGAATTTAAATTTCTGTTTACCTCATTATTGAGTTCAAAAGAATTATAAAGTATGTTGTCTGATGCTTTACCATTTATATAAATTTCTTGTCGCAGCAAGGCTCCATAAGCTTCAGATACCCACCACCATTCTCTGTATTGTCCGAAATTTTTTTGATAATTGATTCTCGCTTTTGGCTGTTCTGCGATATCTATTGTTACAAGAAGACGGGAGGCATCGGCAAGCACATTTCGGCCGGTGTAATTAAAAATGATTCCGACACCTCTGTAAGTATCATAATGTATTGAGGTGTTGAGCTGATTTTCGGCGCGTTCGAATCCAAACAATGTAATTCCTAATTTATCTTTTTCTGTGATAAAGTAGCTATACGTAATTTGATCAAAAAGATTAGTACCCATGGCTCTGTTAATTCCAGCTATTAAATCTTTGGTGGTGTATTTTACATGTGTTTTAAGGTTTGCTCTCCCAACCACCAAAGGCATATTCTCAGGACTTATTTTTTTATAAACAATTGTGTCCAGCACAAATTCTTTTGGCATATCTGGCAACGCATGCGTTCGTTGGGGAAAAGCTTTTAGTTTTTCTGATAATGAAACTAAAGCCGGAAGATTTTGATTTGTTGCTATTTTACCATCTTTGTAGATTTCGTCACTATCTGCAAAATCAGCCGTTGAGAAACGTAAGTTGGGCAAATGATCAACCAATATTGTACAAAGATCGCGGTTTGCAGGATTCTTAATATTACTCGGAAACATACTGGTCTGCATCAAAATGGTCATCAGATTATTCAGCTTATCCATTGGTTCCATTCCTCCCCCTACGTCGCTTCCAATAATAATATCCGCCCCCATTTCTTTGGCAACATCTGTTGGGAAATTATTTAAAACGCCTCCGTCTACTAATACTGTTTTGTCGTAAGGCATTGGCTTAAAAACGGCAGGCAAAGACATACTGGCTCTCATGGCATACGATAAACTTCCCTTACTCAAAATAACTTCTTTCCCCTCAACTAAGTCGGTAGCCATAGCCCTAAAGGGAATTGGGAGACTGTCAAAATCTCTAACATTGTATACCGGAAAGGTTAATTCAGAAAGGTATTCTCTTAGATTTTGATCATTTAAAAGAGAACCAATACTATTAAGTTTTCCATCTTTAACACCAATACCAACTAAATATCTTTGAAATTCTCGTTTTTCTTCTGCACTTACAGATCGTAATGATTGGCCTCCGCCAAGTACTTTATCCCAATGGATACTTTTGGTTAGTTTATCGATACTATCTCCGGAATATCCCATGGCGTACAAACCTCCAATGATGCTTCCCATACTGTTTCCAACAATAAGATCAGGGACAATGTGTAAGGAATCGAGTTTTTGCAAAAGCGGAATATGTGCAATTCCTTTTGCTCCACCACCGCTTAATACTAATACGACTTTAGGTTTTTTTTCCTGAGAAAAAAGGACTAGTGGGAGACTTAGTAAAAATAAGAAGACGATTAAATAAGTAGTTTTTTTCAAGCTTGTACTGTTTAAGTAATTGAGAAATAGAACCTTATTTTGATTATTAAAAGTAAGCAGATATTTGTAAACGTGCAATCTTTTGAGTGAAATGTTTTTTTGTTGAATTACAAAAAGAAAAAACCCGACAGTTTTTTTGAACTTGTCGGGTTTGAAGTAAGTATTAAAGAAATCTAAAATCAGAAATCTTTAATCTAAAATCAATTTAGTATCTGTAGTATTCTGGTTTGAATGGACCTTCAACCGGAACACCAATATAAGCAGCCTGATCGTCACGTAAAGTTTCCAATTCAACTCCTAATTTAGCTAAGTGTAAAGCAGCAACTTTTTCATCTAAATGTTTTGGTAACATGTAAACGTCATTGTTGTAAGCAGCACTGTTTTTCCATAATTCGATTTGTGCCAAAGTTTGGTTTGTAAATGAATTACTCATTACAAAACTTGGGTGACCTGTAGCACAACCAAGGTTTACTAAACGACCTTCAGCTAAGATGATGATATCTTTTCCAGCGATAGTATATTTGTCAACCTGAGGTTTGATTTCGATTTTAGATGCACCGTGGTTTTTGTTCAACCAAGCCATATCAATTTCGTTATCAAAGTGTCCGATGTTACAAACAACAGTTTTATCTTTCATTTGCTCGAAGTGCTCTCCAAGAACGATATCTTTATTTCCTGTAGTTGTAATGATGATATCAGCATTAGCAATAACAGTGTTTAATTTTTTAACTTCATAACCGTCCATTGCAGCTTGTAAAGCACAAATTGGGTCAATTTCAGTAACTGTTACAATAGATCCTGCACCTCTGAAAGAAGCAGCAGTTCCTTTTCCAACATCACCGTATCCACAAACGATAACTCTTTTACCAGCTAACATTAAGTCAGTTGCACGACGAACTGCATCTACTGCAGATTCTTTACAACCGTATTTGTTATCAAATTTAGATTTAGTAACAGAGTCATTAATGTTGATTGCAGGCATTGGTAAAGTTCCGGCTTTTACTCTTTCGTAAAGTCTGTGAACTCCAGTTGTAGTTTCTTCAGATAATCCTTTGATTCCAGGAACCAATTCTGGGAAACGGTCAATAACCATGTTTGTTAAATCTCCACCATCATCCAAAATCATGTTCAATGGTTTTCTGTCTTCACCAAAGAATAAAGTTTGCTCAATACACCAGTCAAATGATTGCTCATCAAGACCTTTCCAAGCATAAACCTGGATTCCTGCAGCAGCAATAGCAGCAGCAGCCTGATCCTGAGTAGAGAAAATATTACAAGAAGACCAAGTAACTTCAGCACCAAGAGCAATTAAAGTTTCGATCAAAACAGCAGTTTGAATCGTCATGTGCAAACATCCAGCGATACGAGCACCTGCAAGAGGTTGTTCGTCTTTGTATTCAGCACGAAGTGCCATTAAACCTGGCATTTCAGCTTCAGCTAGTTCAATTTCTTTTCTTCCCCAAGCCGCTAGAGAAATGTCTTTTACTTTGAAAGCCACATAAGGCGTAGTTGTAGTACTCATTTATAGTGTATATTTGTATATTGTAAAATTTTTGCAAATTTACGGAATACCTTTGGAATTTTTACTATTTCTGTCAGATTTGTGAAATGTTTAATTTCTTAATCTTTAGAAGGTTAGTTTGCGAATTGTTTTTAAACCATATAAGTGATATAAGTTCATTTAAAAAAGATTCTCTTCATTATACTTTTTAAATTACGAATTGCTTAAATTTATAATTCACAACTCATAATTCATAATTAAAAAAGCAATGCCTTTATTTCAGACTATACAATGCAGTGAAACGACCAAACTTTTAATTTGGGAAATAACCGAATCTTTTGAGGAGTTATTGAGCAAAGTAGTTTTGAAAGAAAAAACACAGTTGAGGTTAAACGGAATGAAATCTCAGTTGCATCAGCGTGCTTTTTTAAGCGTTCGTATGCTGATTCAGGAAATGGGTTTTACTGATAAAGATTTACATTATGATGAATTCGGGAAACCTTATTTCGATTGTCATAATTATATTTCAATTACACATTCTTATCATTTTGCAGCCATTATCATCAGTCATGAGACTGTTGGAATTGATATGGAATTACAGCGAGAGAAAATCCGTAAAATCGCTGATAAATTTGTTGACACCGAATTCGAATATTTAAATCCGAATGTTTCTGAAGAATACATTAAAAAACTTACCGTAATCTGGGGTGCGAAAGAAGCCATCTTTAAAATTAGAAACGAAAAAGGAATCAGCTTTAAAGATCATATTAGAGTGGGCGATTTTTCTTTGGATAAAGAACAAACCCAGGCCAGTCTGCATTTTGATGATTTGATTAAAGATTTTAATGTGCATTACGAAGAAATCAAATCGGATAATTTTGAAGGAAAGTTTACTTTGGTTTATGCTTTTGAGAAATAGTTTTTAGATTAAATTCCAATAAAAAAATCCCAAATTCCAAACTTGTGAGCTATTATTGAACACAATCTTGTCATTTCGACCGAAGGGAGAAATCACACTAGAAACTCCGCAAAGAAAATCGCCAATCTTTATCGAATTACGCGTGTGATTTCTCCCTTCGGTCGAAATGACATACAATACGATTTTCTTTTATTATTCTAACGTTTCAGCCAACTTTTTTTCGATGCTCAAACATACTCACAAACAAAAAAGTTCCCATTTTTCTGGCACGCCTTTTAAGTGTTTCTACATTTTCTCCTTCAAAATGTTCGTCTAAAGTCTGAAACCAATAGTTAAGCCAGATTCCGAATTCATTCGAAGTAATTTTTCCGCCAAAACGAGCATCAACTTCATTGTGCACAGCATTAGGATTGCCTTTGTATTTTTTGACTGCAAATAAATTGGTTTCCCAAAAATCAGTCAGTTTTTCGAGATGAGCGTCCCAATCTCTTATCATCGTATTAAAATAAAAACTGATTTCTTCATCGGCTCTTATTTTAGCATAGAACTGATGTACTAGAAACTCGACATCAGTTCTATTTTCTATTTGCTTTTTCATAGTACAAAACTATTCAGAAATATGAGTAAAACACTTAAAAGAGCACTTAAAATAATAAGATTAAAAACTACTTTATGTTTCATTTGTGCTAAAATTGACGTGTTAGCAAAAACGCAAGCCAATACAATAATAGCCAGCTGAATCATTTGCCCAATAGAAGTTCCGTGTGAAAGGATGTACATCGCAGCAGCACCACCTAAACAGCTTTGACCTATTACGGCCATTGCTGCTGAACCCATATAATTTTTATTGAAATTTTCGAATGTTGTTTGATATAGTGTCATGATATTGAGATTTTTATACTACAAAGGTACATGCACTATGCAACTCCATTTTATGACTTTAATCATAAAACAGGAACTATTTTATCTGTATACTTTCCTGTTTATAATCTTCAAAAGCCCCTTTTTCTCCAACGCTTTTATGGTTCTGATTACGGTTTCAACACGCAGGCCGGTTAAATCCCCAATTTGTTGTCTGGTGAAATTGATGAGGTAACCGTTGACATCTTTCTTGAAATTAAAATAGGCGATTCCGTGGTCAATTAGTTTTAAAACTCGGTGTTCCGGTTCCTGAGTAGACATTTCTGCCGCCATAACCGATTTGTAATACAATCGCTGTGCTAAATTCTCGATTATTTTAAGGCTTATTGACGGATTTTCTTCCAGTAATTTCAGGAAATTGCTTTTAGAGAGAAGAAGAACTTCCGAATCGTCAACCGCAATGGCATTTGCCGGATAATTTTGATTTAAAAACAGGGGAGGTTCGCCAAAAGACTGTTCTTTATAAAAAATTCCCTGAATGAATTCGCGGCCATCGTCATTATAATTACTCATTTTTACCTCTCCGGAAATAATCTGATAATAATGAGTTGGCAAGTTTCCTTCTTCAAAAATAATGTCATTTTTGTCGAAAGACTTCTTTAAGGCGCCATATTTTTCTAACAATTCAGGAGCGATCATGCTTTCATTTATTTAGTTGTCAAAAGCTATTGTACAAATATAATTCATTCAAAATAGTTCTTCTGCATTAAAAAACTTTTACTTTTACGCCCGCTATGAAACAAAGAATATCCAACATACACCAACAGATTTTGGAAGCTAAAAAGAAGGGGCAAAAATTGCTGGCCATACTTTTAGATCCGGATAAAATTGTATGGGAAAATTTAGATCATTTATTAGATAAAATAAAGCAATCGCCAGCAACACACATTTTTGTGGGAGGAAGTATTGTACAGGCTACCATTCTGGAAGAGTTGCTTGCCGAATTAAAACAAAAAACAAATTTGCCTGTTGTGATATTTCCCGGCGATCCGTCGCAGATTTCACCTCAGGCAGATGCTATTTTGTTCTTGTCTTTATTGTCTGGAAGAAATCCGGATTATTTAATTGAATATCAGGTTCAGGCGGCACCAATTCTGAAAAAGACGAATCTTGAAGTTATTTCAACAGGATATATTTTAATAGAAAGTGGCAACGAAACGGCAGTAGCACGGGTAAGTAAAACAAAGCCGCTTAAACGTGAAAACCTTGATTTAGTTTTGGCCACAGCACAGGCTGGGGAAATGCTGGGTAATAAATTAATGTATTTGGAGGCTGGAAGTGGAGCTAAAAATGCAGTGCCTCTGAAAATGATACAGTTAATAGCGCAAAACATCGAAATTCCTATAATTGTTGGCGGAGGAATTGTAGATTTGTACGGAATTCAGAATGCCTATAAAGCTGGTGCCGATTTAGTAGTTATTGGAACTGCTTTTGAAAACGACAGTCATTTTTTTGAAGCCTAAATCATAACCAAATAACCAAACCAAATGATTGATTTTTTTCTTGACAGCTATAAAAACGCACCGTTATGGCATATTGCACTAGAGTTTTTAGTTTTTGTCTGTGGAATTTTAAGTGTCTGGTTTGCTAAAAAAGAGAATATCTGGGTTTATCCAACAGGATTAATCGCTACCGTAATTTCGGTTTATCTATTATATATTGCAGGTTACATAGGAGATATGATTATTAACGGTTATTTCTCAATTATGAGCATTTACGGTTGGTATTTATGGGGAAAAGGCGGAACGACAGAAGACAATTTACCAATTACTCGTACAAATCTTAATGAAAAAATAATTGGAATCTTACTGTTTTTTGTAACTGTTTTTGTAGTTTTCGGGATTTATAAATATTTTGATTACGAAATTAAAACCGACAATTATGTCGATATGATTTCGTCCGGAATATTTTTTGCAGGAATGTGGTACATGGCCAGGAAAAAAATCGAAAACTGGACACTTTGGATTATTGGTGATATAATTGTAGTGCCACTTTATGCTTATCGCGGCTTAGGGATGTTGTCACTTCAATATTTAATTTTTACAATTTTAGCTATTTCAGCTTATTTAGAATGGAGAAAAATCTTAGACAGCAAAAAACAGCTATCATAAAAATTGCTTTATTTGGTCCTGAAAGTACAGGAAAAACAACTTTAGCAAAACAACTTGCGGATTACTATCAGACCGAATGGGTTCCTGAGTTTGCACGCGATTATCTACAAGAAAAGTGGGAAGAAAACCAGCACATTTGTGTGGCTGATGATATGATGCCCATCGCATACGGACAAACAGAATTAGAAAATCAAAAGTTATCTAGAGCAAACAAATATTTGTTTTGCGATACTAACTTAATGGTCACTAAAGTTTTTTCTGAAATGTATTACGGTTTCTGTGATCCTTTATTAAATGAAGCCGCCCTTAAGCATGAATACGACTTGTTCTTTTTAACAGATATTGATGTTCCTTGGGAAAAAGACGATATTAGAGATACACCGGATGGAAGAGAAAGTGTTTTCTCTGTTTTTAAGCAAACGCTGATCGATACTAAAAAACCTTTTATAACGCTTTCCGGAGACAAGGAATGCCGTTTGGCAAAAGCAACTTCAATTATACATAATTTGACAATAGCGAAAGAAAAAGGTTTTTCTTCAGT
This sequence comes from Flavobacterium sp. KH_001, assembly GCF_057840745.1. Lineage (NCBI taxonomy): Bacteria > Pseudomonadati > Bacteroidota > Flavobacteriia > Flavobacteriales > Flavobacteriaceae > Flavobacterium > Flavobacterium sp. KH_001. The sequence goes on from NZ_CM174520.1 coordinate 1,820,758, forward strand.
TGACTTTGTTCAGATTTATGATCACGAAATACCATTTGAGAATATACTGAATCAATTGGAGATTTTTAAAAACGGAATTGCAAAAAGCAATTTAATAAGCCCGGCAACTATCAATGATGGTATTGTAAGTCTTTCCGATGCTGAACTTGAGCAAAAGGCTGTTTTTTTTGACAGTCAAAAATCAAAATTAAAACTGAAAAAGTTTGTTCCTGCCTCTGGAGCCGCAAGTAGAATGTTTAAGTTCTTGAATGCGTTTTTGAATGATTTTGACATTCATAAAGAAACCATAAACGCTTATATAAACAGAAAAAAAGATAGTGATCTCTCGATTTTTATAGTAGCAATGGATAAATTTCCTTTTTTTGAAACTGTAGATAAAAAACTTAGGGAAATTTACACGGATTTTGAAACCCTGGACAGGGATTATAAAAATTACTATTTTATAAAAGTATTACTGTCTCCTGATTATTTTGATTTTGCAAACAAACCAAAAGCAGTTTTGCCATTTCATCAATATAAGACACATCTTGCAAATCCCATAGAAGAACATTTGAATGAATGTGTACATTATGCAACTGCAGGAAAAACATCAAATCTTCATTTTACGGTTTCAGAAAATCACCAAATTCAGTTTGAAGAAGCTGTTGATTTAGTTAAATATCAAATAGAGAAAGATTCAGGAACTAAGATTAATATTGGGTATTCTTATCAAAGCAAGAGTACTGATTCTATTACAGTTGATGTTCATAATAAAGGAGTTCGAAATAAAGACGGAGCACTGGTTTTTAGACCTGGAGGCCACGGAGCACTAATTGAAAACCTAAACAAATTAGATTCTGATATTATTTTTATTAAAAATATTGATAACGTAATTCAAAATCATATTGATAAAATTACGTTGTACAAAAAGTCTTTAGCAGGAATTTTAATTGAAATTCAGCATAAGGTTTTTGGTTATTTAACTGCGATTGAAAACAATGAAATTAAAGAAAATGATGTAACTGAAATTATTGAATTTTTAAGAGAGCAACTAAACATTCGTCTCACGAATGATTTTAATAAATTTACATTTGAAAATAAAATCCTTAAAATTAAGGAGTTGTTAGACCGCCCAATTCGCGTTTGTGGAATGGTTAAAAATGAAGGAGAACCCGGAGGCGGACCATTTTGGGTGATGAATGAGAGAGGAAGTGTTTCGCTTCAAATCGTAGAAACATCGCAGGTAGATGTAATGAATAAAAAACAGCTTCAAATTTTGGCGGAAGCAACCCATTTTAATCCTGTTGATTTAATCTGCGGTATTAAAAACTATAAAAAACAAAAGTTTGATCTGACTCAGTTTGTCGATCATAAAGCTGGATTTATTGTAGAAAAAAGCATTGACGGAAAAACAGTTAAAAGTTATGAATTGCCAGGTTTATGGAATGGAGCAATGGCAAATTGGTTAACCGTTTTTGTGGCTGTTCCTTTAATAACCTTTAATCCGGTGAAAACAGTAAATGATTTATTAAAAGCAGCACATCAACCGCAATAATGGATTCAGAAAAAATCATATCAGAATTAAGTTTTAAAGCCGTTCGTAGCAGTGGTGCCGGTGGACAAAACGTAAACAAAGTATCATCAAAAGTGGTGCTAACTTTTGATTTGAATACATCGCAAGCCTTGTCTGAAGAAGAAAAAGCACTTTTGTTAATAAATATTGCACCACGCTTAACTACTGAAAACATTCTGATTTTAAATTGTGACGAAGATCGCAGCCAGCTTAAAAACAAGGATATTGTTGTAAAACGGTTTTTAGAAATCATCAAAAAAGGATTGCATGTTCCGAAGGTTCGAAAAGCAACTAAGATTCCAAAATCTGTAATTAAAAAACGAATTAAGGATAAAAAGAATATTTCTGAAATAAAGCAATCTCGCAAGAAACCAAATTTAGATTAAATTCTAATTTAGAATAAAAACCAATTTATAAAATTGCTTCGCCTGTTCGCTGGCGCTCGAGTCCAAATTCCAATTGAAAACTACATGAAGTAAGTTTTTGGAATTTGGAATTTCTTTTTTTGGAATTTGGAATTTTAGTTTTTGGAATTTGTTTTTTAACACTACATTTGCACTGTCTCAAAGGGGTGCTCTAAATAACGAGCTGAGATCATACCCAAAGAACCTGAGCGAGTAATGTTGCTAAGGGAAAAAACGACAATGGTTAGCGTGCACACTATATCTTGTCGTAAGAAACACATTTATTAATTTAACAAAAAGAATAATTCCCCCTTTTATTCGTAAATTTTTTACGGATGAAAACTTCTCTTAAAGGTGCTAAGGTGCTAAGTTACAAAGGTTCAAAGGTGAGCCAAAAGTCTATTCTCTTTACTCTATTTTCTTTACTCTTTACTCTATTTTCTTTCGCACAAGCTCAGGACTCTACCAAAGTAAATTCTCTTGATGAGGTTTTGGTCTCTGCTGTTCGTGTTACTGCAAAAACGCCGGTTACGTTTAGTAATTTAGATAAAAAAGACATCAAATACAGAAATCTGGGTCAGGATATTCCAATTCTGATGAATTATATGCCTTCTGTGGTTACAACTTCTGATGCTGGAAACGGAATGGGTTACACCGGAATTCGTGTCCGCGGAAGCGATGCAACACGTGTCAATGTTACCATCAACGGAATTCCATACAATGATGCTGAAAGTCAGGGGACATTTTGGGTTAATATGCCTGATTTTGCTTCTTCTGTTGAGAGTTTACAATTGCAGCGAGGTGTTGGAACTTCAACCAATGGTTCTGGTGCTTTTGGTGCCAGTTTAAATATGCTGACAGATAATTATGCTTCAAAAGCAAATGGAGAAGTTTCCGGTTCTTATGGAAGTTTTAATTCTCAAAAAAATACAGTAAAATTTAGTACCGGTTTATTAAACGATCATTTCGAATTGGCTGGACGTTTGTCCAGAATCAAATCAGATGGGTATATAGACAGAGCAAGTTCTGATTTGAAATCTTATTTTTTACAAGGAACTTATGTTGGTAAAACCACTTTGATTAAAGCATTGGTTTTTGGCGGAACAGAAAAAACATATCAATCCTGGAACGGAATTGATGCTGAAACACTAAACGCAGATCGTACTTTTAATTCTTCCGGAATGTATATCGACGAATCTGGAAACATTCGTTTTTATGATAATGAAACCGATAACTACCAGCAAGATCATTATCAATTGCATTGGAGTGAATCATTCTCAGATAAATGGAGCTCAAACTTAGCAGTTCATTATACTAAAGGAAAAGGGTATTACGAAAATTATAAATATGATGAGCCGGTTGCAGGATATGGGCCAATTGAACCTACCAAAATGGTTGAGAATGACAACGGAGAATTAGTTCCAGGGACTGATTTAATTCGTCAGAAATGGCTGGACAATGATTTTTACGGAACCACTTTTTCTGTAAAATACAAAGAGGAGAAGCTGGATGTTATTTTTGGCGGAGGCTGGAATAAATACGAAGGTGATCATTTCGGAAAAGTAATTTGGGCAAGACATTCTGCGCAATCAGAATTAGGCGATCATTATTACGATGATTTCTCCACTAAAACAGATGGAAATATCTTCGCTAAAGCCAATTATCAATTCACAGAAAAACTAAGCTTTTATGGCGATTTACAATATAGAAATGTAAAATACAAATCTAATAGTGCAGACACTGGTTTGGTGGATGATAATTTCAATTTCTTTAATCCGAAAGCAGGTTTGAACTACGAAATCAATCAAAAAAACACACTTTATTTCTCCTACGCAAGAGCCAATCGTGAACCAAACAGAACGGATTATGAAGGCGGTAACGTAAAGCCTGAAAAACTAAATGATTTTGAATTGGGATGGAGATTCAATTCGGAGAAATTTCAATTAAATTCGAATTTCTATTATATGGCCTACAAAGACCAATTGATTTTAACCGGAAGATTAGACGATGTTGGTGCGCCAATTCGTTCCAATACTGATAAAAGTTACCGTTTAGGTTTTGAAGTAGATGCAACTATTAAACTTTCAGAGAAATTTTTGCTTCGTCCAAACTTTACTTTAAGCAGTAATAAAAATGTTGATTTGGCTGTTGAAGGTCAAAATTATGGCACAACTAAAATTGCCTATTCTCCAGAAGTAATAGCAGGTAATATAATTGTTTACAGCCCACTTGAAAGTTTGCATATTTCGTTATTGCAGAAATATGTTGGTGAGCAATACATGAACAATATCGAATTGCCATCAGCAAAACTCGCCGACTATTTTGTAAATGATTTGAATGTATCTTATGAGATTAAACCAAAATCTGTCTTCAAATCAATAATGATTACAGGATTGGTAAATAATATTTTAGATAAGAAATACGTTTCAAACGGATATATGTGGGATGTTTATCCATACTATTATCCACAGGCGGGAATTAATTTCTTAGCCGGACTGACTTTGAAATTCTAAAATATTGTAAAAATTAAAAAGCCTGAAAGTTTTAAATTTTCAGGCTTTTTTGTTTTTGGGCAATAGTTTAATGAACTATTAATAAAACACGTTTTTGATTTTAATTTTAAATTAAGAATTTTCTTATTTTATGTATTTCAAACATAATCCGCCGCTATCAGTTGTATTGCTGTATTTTGTAAGATATATTATCGATTTAATTTTTGATATACTTGTTAAAAAATTGTTAATTGTATAAGTTTAGGTTTACATTTTTTTTTTTCAAATTTACTTCGGTTAACCAAAAAACAAATTAATAAATTTATAACTAATTTAATTATGAAAAATTTTTTATTTACCGCTGTAGCATTACTTGCGTTTAGTGGAGCTGCGATGGCAGAAACTTCTGAAACAAAAAATGAAATAAAAAAAACAATTAATATCGTTGAATACGATAAATGTATGGATAAAGCCATGGCTGCTGTTGATTTGGCTGGTGAAGATGACCCTATATTTAATTATTATCTTTACCAATATTATATGAATCATTGTTAAGAATGTTTTTACATGGAGGTATAGTTTACCTCCATGTTTTTCTCAAAGCAAGTTTATAATTTTACTAATATTTAAAATAAAACTTATCATGATCTATTTTAATCCAACTAATTTCAACTAATTTATAATGAAAAAAATCTTTTTCTTTTTCTTTTTCTTTTTTTCTTTTTTTTGCTTCTCACAAACATCAGGTTTTGCATATTACGGTATTCAGTTACCGGAATATAAAGACAAAGATGGTAAAAACGATGATGTGCTTTATGAAGCTAAAAAAATAGCAGAAAGTCATAATTTTATTTTAGAATTTAATGAAACTCAGTCTCATTTTTACCTTTCGAATGAGATGGAAAATGAGGGCGCTAACGTGTTAATTAACGGAGTTGCCAATATTATATCTGGATATGAAAATTATTATGATAAGGGTAAGCAGCTAAGTATTAACAAGCAGGTTGATGGAATTCTTCTGAAAGACAAGAACGCTGTAAAATCATGGACAATTACAAACGAAACAAAGGTGATTGATAATTATTTATGCTATAAAGCAGAATATATCAAAAAGTACCAAGGTTATAATGGACAAATGAGCAAAACAATAATCGCGTGGTTTGCTCCCTCTTTGCCATTTCCTTTTGGCCCTAATAGCTATAATGGATTGCCGGGTCTAGTATTAGAATTAACTGAGACAGGAAAAAAAAATAAAACATATTTTTTAAAAAAGATTGAACTGAAAAAGCAAAATATTCTAATTAAATTCCCTGAAGGCAAAGTTTTAACAGAGGAGGAGTTTATGAAAAATTCGACTTACATTCCGAAATAAATTTAATGGTTGAAAATTTCTCCTCATTTTGTTTTACCAACTAAATATTTGAATGAGAAGTTTTGATTGTTTTAATTTAATATAATTATGAAATATTTTTTTTTTAGTTTACTTTTCACAAGTATACTTTACTCTCAGCAAACTGTTATCGTTACATATGATTTCCATACCTCTTTCTCAAATAATGAGCTTAAAAGCGAAGATGCAAAAAAGCTTTTTGGAAATACTGTTGAATTGGCAAATAATCAAAAATTTGAATTATCGTATAGTGAAAATAAGGCTAGTTTTAAATATAGAGATCAGCTAGGTCTTGATTCAGATCCTCAATTACTAAATATATCCAGAATGGCGTTTACTTCACTCGATGTTTATACTAATTTGGAAGCTAAAACCCAAATTACAGTAAGAAATGATGGTACTTTGGTAGAGAGTAAAATTACTCCTTTAGATTGGGAAATTACCGCAGAATCTAAAAACATAGGTGGGTATTTATGTTACAAAGCGCTTTTTAATGAAAACTTTATTGATAGCTTTGGTAGAAATAGAAGTACTAAAATAGTAGCTTGGTTTACTCCAAGTTTACCTTTTAGCCTTGGTCCTAAGTACTTTTACGGTTTGCCAGGACTTATTTTAGAAGTTACGGAGTATGTTAATTCGCATGGCAATACTTTTTTGGCAAATATTGTTGAGTTGAGAGATAAAAAAGAGAATATAAAATTTCCAAATGGTAAAACAGTTACTAAAGAAGAGTACGATAAAAAATTTCAATACAGCGATGGAGCTGTATTGCTAGCAAAAAAAAGGGAGGAAACGAAAGGAAAAGAATAAAACTTATTATAATTGTTAGTTGTTTATATTTTCCAAATTATCTTTAATTTATGCTCAAAACCCTACTCGTTTTTTTAATAACCACACTTTCTTACGCCCAAACCAAAACATTTGAAGGGGTAGTTTCTGATGATGCTAATAAACCCTTAGAATCGGCTAATGTTATTGCAAAATCCTTACAAGAAAAAGCGAGTTTAAAATTTTCGATTGCAGATAACAAAGGGCGATATCGTCTAGAGTTGGATGTTAATGTAAAGTATGAAATTATGGTTTCGTATATTGGTTTTCTTGATCAGGTATTTATTTTGGAGCCTAATTCAAATATTAATTCTTATGACTTTAAATTAAGATCTACAGGAGAAAACTTAAAAGAAATCATAATTAAACACGAGTTTAAGCCAATTGTTATTAAAAAAGACACCTTAACTTTTGATGTCAATAGTTTTGCTAATGGTAACGAACGCAAAATGAAAGAAATCCTTGAAAAGTTACCCGGAGTTGAGGTTGATAAAAAAGGAATCGTTACTGTACAAGGCAAAAAAGTCACCAAAATGTTGGTTGAGGGGAAATCTTTTTTTGGCGGAGGTTCTAAATTAGCTGTAGAAAATATTCCTGCCGATGCGTTAGATAAAATAGAAGTTATCGATCATTTTAACGAAGTTGGTTTTATGAAACAAGTGTCAGACAGTGATGATTTGGCAATGAATGTAAAATTGAAAGAAGATAAAAAGAAATTTGTTTTTGGCGATGTACAGGCAGGTGTAGAGGCTGGAGGAGGAGATAATGGTTTTTATCTCGCACATGCAGCTTTGTTTTATTTTGCGCCCAAAACCAATTTAAGTTTTATTGGTGATGCAAATAATATCGGAAAAAGCACTTTTACTTATGATGATTTAACGCGGTTTGGAGGCGGTTTCAGCAGTTTTCTTTCCGGTAGAAAAGCGTTGACAGATTTAGACTCTTTTTCTAAAGACAATACCGACATGCTTAAATCTCAATCACAGTTTAGCGCTTTTAATTTTAGTCATGAATTTTCATCAAAACTGACCCTGTCTGGGTTTGGAATTGTTTCTAAAGTTTTTACTGCTGCCAGAATTGATAATAATGTTGAATATTTGAACAACAATAGCACTGTGGATTATGAAAAAAAGGTTCGGCTTGCAGATAATACTGCTGTTTTAGGACTAGGAAATATAAAACTGGATTATTCGCCAACAAAGAAAGAAAAATGGTATTACAATGGGCAATACCAGTCTAATACAAATGATTTAGAAAGTGTTTTAAATTCCCTGACAAATTTAGGCTCAAGCGTTTTTGAAACCATAAATAAAGCTGATAACGCATCAGTCAAACAATATATAGAATGGCACAAAAGTTACAATGATCACAATACAACAACTTTTGTCGTAAATCAGGCTTATACTAAACTTACACCAAAAAATAATTGGTTTACCGACGAACCGTTTTTGCAAGGACTAATTCCATTAATAGAAGATGAAAGTTATACGGTTGATCAGGTAAAAAAATCTGAAGTAAACAGTATTGATGCCCTTTTTAAGCATTACTGGATTATTAATAACACAAATCATTTGTATACCAATATTGGAAACAATTTTGAAAAATCTAATTTTAATACTTCCGAAAAACAAATCTTAACAGATGGATCTATTAATGATTTTGCCATAGCTGGTTTTGGCAATGCTATTAAATACAGATTAAATGATGCCTATATTGGTCTTGAATATAAATTTAAAATTGGGAAATGGGTTAACAAACCAGGACTGTATTTGCATTGGTATGATTTGAATACTTCTCAAATTGATGGTAATTACAGTGTATCAAAAACATTGCTCCAGCCACAATGGAATAGTGATTACGAGTTTAATAAATCAGAGAGTTTGAATTTTACCTATAAATTAGAAAATCAGTTTCCAGATGTTAACCAAATGGCAAATCGATATACTTTGGAATTTTATAATGCGGTGTATAAGGGTAATGCATTATTAGAAAACGAAAGATACCATTCCTCTACTTTGCGATACTCAAAAATGAATTCTTATAAAGGAATTATTTGGAATGGAATGTTGAATTATTCCAAAAAAGTAAAAGTAATTCGAAATGAAATAAAACTGGATGGAATCGATCAGTTCAATACGCCAATTTTAACCGATAATCCCGAAACAAATATTGGGTTTAATGGTTTTGTATCTAAACGAATTTATCGATTTAATTTGAAGTTAAATACAAGATTATCATGGTTTAATTATTCGCAAACATTAAATGATATTACGACAAATAACCAAAGAAATAATCAGAATGTCGGTCTGATTTTTAAAACCGCTTATAAAAAATGGCCAGACTTTACTATTGGTTATACAAAAGGTTTTAGTGAATTTTCGGGTTTGACAAAATCAAAATATCAAACGGATGCTTTGACATCATCCTTTGAATGCACATTTTTAAAATCCTGGACTTATAAAATAGATTATGAGAGTTTAAAAAATACAAACGATAATAAACAGTCTAATTTTTATGATATTTTAAACACGTCACTTTTTTATCAAAAGAAAAATAGTCCGTTGGGTTTTGAATTGACGGCTAATAATTTGTTTGATATCAAAAAGAAAAATAGTTATTCATTCTCTGACTATATGATAAGCGAGCAGGCTGTCTATATTTTGCCCAGAGCCATTATATTTACGCTATCGTATAAATTGTAACTACTTTTAATTATAAACGTGAATCAACGTTCCGTTAACTTCTACTTTGTATTGTTTTAAAGGATATTCTTTGCCTCCAAGTCCGGTAAATAAACTATAGGCTGTTTTATCACAAGAGCATACTGCATTAATACCATCAATGGTCATAGCGGTGCAGGAATTTAAAGCCTGATTTGGGCATGCAGCATCAAAAGCATTATAAGTACCTCCGGCGTTAAAAATGATGACCCCCTTTGCTCCAAAATTCGGAACGATAACACCATTACTCACAAATTTAAGATTGGAATAGGCCGGGAGATTCATATCTACAGACAGATTAACTGAATAATTTGGTATGTTAGGATTATTATTGCTTCTTTCACTATCACTACAAGAGAAAAGTACAGAAACAAATACGAGTAAGAGCCAGAATTTTTTCATTGATTTAAATAAGAATTGGAGAAACAAAAATAAATTATTTAGTTTTGAATTTTATATGATTAACATATAATTATGTACTATTAAAAATAATAGTATATTTGTAATACAAAATCCCGTCCCGATGGGATTTTTTGTATTTATATAAACGATGAAGTTATGAGTAAAGTATCTTATTATACCGCAGAAGGATTAAAAAAATTGAAAGAGGAGTTGGAGCATTTAAAAAGTGTAATGCGTCCTAAGGCATCTCAAGATATAGCAGAGGCAAGAGATAAAGGTGATTTATCTGAAAATGCCGAATATGATGCAGCAAAAGAAGCACAGGGTTTATTAGAAATGAGAATTGCTAAACTGGAGGAAGTGTATTCTAACGCCAGATTAATTGACGAATCACAATTAGATGTTTCGAAAGCATTGGTGCTTTCTAATGTAAAAATTAAGAACCAAAGCAACGGAATGGAAATGAAATATACGCTTGTTGCTGAAAGCGAAGCTGACCTTAAAACTGGAAAAATCTCAGTAACGTCTCCTATTGGAAAAGGTTTGCTTGGGAAATCTGTTGGAGAAGTAGCTGAAATTACAGTACCAAACGGAGTTCTTAAATTTGAAATTCTTGAAATTTCAAGAGACTAATTTTTTTAAGTTTAACTGTTTAATCATTCAATCGGTTAAACAAGTAACCAAATAAACGAATAAACAATGTCTATATTCACGAAAATAGTAAACGGAGAAATTCCTTCCTATAAAATTGCCGAAGACGAAAATTATTTGGCTTTTTTAGATGTAAATCCAAATGCAAAAGGGCACACGCTTTGTATTCCAAAACAAGAAATCGACAAGATTTTTGACATGGAGGATGAATTGTATTTAGGCTTAATGAAGTTCTCTAAAAAAATTGCGATTGCTTTAGAAAAAACGATTCCTTGCAAAAGAGTCGGAATGGCAGTTGTTGGTTTAGAAGTTCCTCACGCACACGTTCATTTGATTCCTTTAAATCATATGGATGAAATGCGTTTTCAAAATAAAGTATCTCTTTCTAAAGAAGAATTTGAGGCTTTGGCAAAAAGCATTCAGTCGAATTTGTAATAGATTCCGAAATAAAATAAAAAGAGCAGTAAATAAAAATTTTACTGCTCTTTTTTATTTAGTGAAATCTGAAATGTGGTTCCTTTTCCAATTTCAGACTGTAAAACCTTTATTTTTCCCCGGTGATATTCTTCTACAATTCTTTTCGTCAAAGAAAGTCCTAATCCCCAACCTCGTTTTTTGGTTGTAAAACCTGGTTCAAAAATAGTTTTGAATTGTTTTTTTAAAATTCCGGTTCCTGAATCTTTAATGTTTATTTTAACATGATGTGCATCTTGTTCAATTTGAAGATCTAAAGTTCCTTTTCCTTTCATGGCATCAATGGCATTTTTAACCAAATTTTCAATTGTCCAGCTATGAAGCGTTGGATTTATCATGGCTAAAACAGGTTCTTTTGGACCATCATAAGAAAAAGTGACTTGTTTAGAAAATCGGGATTGCAGATATTCATAACTGCTTAAAGTTTCAGAAACGATATCATGCATTTCCAGGGCAGGGATGGAGCCAATTTTAGAAAAACGGTCTGTAATGGTTTGCAGTCGGTCAATATCTTTTTCGATTTCCAGTGTTATGGACGCATCAATATCTTCTGTTTTTAAAATTTCAACCCAGCCAATTAAGGACGAAAGGGGAGTACCAATTTGGTGAGCCGTTTCTTTTGCCATACCAGCCCATAATTTGTTTTGAGTAGCCATTTTGGTGCTTTTGTAAAAATTATAAATTAGAGCACCAAACAAAACGATAATCAGCAGTAAGGCAATCGGGTAATATTTTAGCTTATTGATTAGCTCAGAATTTCCATAATATAATTTCTGGAATTTTCCTGGAGCATATTCAATAACTATCGGATCATTCTCTCGCTTTAGATTGTTTAAATAGGAAAGTGATTTTTCTTCGTCTTCCATTATTCTTTCCGGTACATTGACCGAACTGATAATTTTATCGCCATACATCGTTAGCATTACAGGAACCGAATGATTGTTGTTTAAAATCTCAAGTGGTAAATCTAAGTCTGTGTTTTCATCTGCATTGACCAAGGCCTTTTGTGCATTGGCTAAAAGATTCATTTTTAACCTTTCTTCGTTTTTGAAAACCTGAAAAAAGATATAGGTATTCCAAAGAATCAGAGAAATGATTAAGAAGGAAATGGAAATGATAATCCAGCGGGTAGTATTTCTTCTTTCGGAAAAAGACATAGGTATTTTTTTGAGGTATAAATATAACGAAATAAACACATTTTATATTTTGTTATTTATTAAGATTTTTGTTTTTATGTCTTAAAGTATTTCTTTGGATTAAACGATTTCTCTACTTTTGCAGATACCGAAATGAGGTTCGGTTAAAAAGAAAAAATATGATTAGCATTAATCCAAAAGAAATTCCAACGGCAAAATTACATGGCTATCTGCAAAGCGCTGTGGGACCAAGGCCAATTGCCTTTGCCAGTACAATGAGCGAAAAAGGAATTCCGAATTTGTCGCCGTTTAGTTTTTTTAATGTGTTTAGTGCAAATCCGCCCATTTTAATTTTTTCACCGGCACGACGCGTACGCGATAATACGGTCAAACATACTTTGATTAATGTTGAAGCAACACGCGAAGTGGTTATTAATGTGGTCAATTATAATCTGGTACAACAAACATCTTTAGCCAGTACAGAATATGCAGAAGGTGTAAACGAATTTATCAAGGCAGGATTGACACAAATTCCGTCAGATTTGGTAAAACCATATCGTGTAAAAGAGTCTCCGGTTCAGTTTGAGTGCAAAGTCACGCAGATTATTCCTTTAGGAACAGAAGGCGGAGCAGGAAATTTAGTTTTGTGCGAAGTAGTGAAAATTCATATTCATGAAGCAGTTTTAGATGAAAATGGTGGTATTGATCAGCATAAAATTGATTTGGTTTCACGACTCGGAAATAATTGGTACTCAAGATCAAACCAAGGACTTTTTGAAGTACCAAAACCACTAACGACTTTAGGGGTCGGAGTAGATGCAATTCCGAATTTCGTCAAGGAAAGTCTGGTTTTTGACGGAAATGATCTCGGAAAATTAGGTAATATTGAAGCCTTGCCTACAACGGAAGAAGTTAGTATATTTGTGAAAGAAAATTTTTCAGTGAAAGGAGTTTTGAGCTCAGACGATCAGGAAAAAATTCATTTAGAAGCCAAAAAATACCTGAATAATGATGATATTTTATCGGCCTGGAAAGTGCTTTTAGCCAAAAAATAAGAATAGAAACAATAATTAATATAGACGAAGATGGAAGTTACAGGAAAAGTAAAAGTGGTTAATCCAGAGCAACAAGTTAGTGCTGCATTCAAAAAAAGAGAGTTGGTTGTTACTACAGACGAGCAATACCCTCAACATATTTTGATTGAATTTACTCAGGATAAGTGCGATTTGTTAAGCAGCTACAAGCAAGGTGAGGCTGTTAAAGTTTCTATCAATTTAAGAGGAAGAGAATGGGTTAATCCACAAGGAGAAACTAGATATTTTAATAGTATTCAAGGTTGGAGAATCGAAAGATTAGCTCCAGAAGGTCCTGCACAAACAGCTCCAATGCCTGCTGCAGAAGCTTTTGCTCCGGCAACAAACTTAAACGAAGACGAACCGGACGATTTGCCTTTCTAATAAGTTTAAATTCCAAAAAATATAAATTCCAAATTCCAAATCATTCTGTGTATTGGGATTTGGAATTTTTTGTATTCTGTAGATCTTTGTCAAAGGTTTTCTAGATGTTTGGAATTTGGAATTTAAAAATTAATATTTAAAAGAATGTATTATTTATTTGAAAATATAGCTTTCCCCCCCGTTTCAGAAACCGATGAAGAAGGTATTCTGGCAATTGGCGGTGACTTAAATCCTGAAAGATTGAAGCTGGCTTACCAAAGCGGAATTTTTCCTTGGTTTAATGAAGGAGAACCTATTTTGTGGTGGTCGCCAGATCCCAGAATGGTTTTGTTTTTAGATGAATTAATCGTTTCTAAAAGCATGCGTAATATTTTGAATCGAAATCAGTTTAAAGTTACTTTTAATCAAAATTTTAAGGATGTAATTTCGAATTGTCAAAAAATAAAACGCGACGGTCAGGACGGAACCTGGATTTCGAACGAAATGATCGAAGCGTACTGTAAATTGCATGCAGAGGGAATTGCAAAATCAGTTGAGGTTTGGCAAGATGAGGTTTTGGTTGGAGGTTTGTATGGAATTGATTTAGGAGATGTTTTTTGTGGAGAAAGTATGTTTTCAAAAGTTTCTAATGCTTCAAAAGCAGCTTTTATTGCCTTGGTAAATAAGTTAAAAAAGGAAAATTATAAATTATTGGATTGTCAGGTTTATAATCCGCATTTAGAGAGTTTAGGCTGTCGCGAAATTGGTCGTGATGAATTTATATCTATTTTAAAAAATAAGTAAAATGAGTGCAATTCATGTTGTAAAAGAAATTTACATTTATCCGATAAAAAGCCTGGCGGGAATTAGCTGCCAAAATGCCAAAGCAGAAGAAATGGGCTTTGAAAACGATCGTCGTTGGATGTTACTGGATGCCGAAAATCAGATGATAACACAAAGAGAGCATCGTATTATGAGTCAGTTTTATCCTCAGATTTCAGATGGAAAAATCAGCATTACTTTTAAGGATCAAAAACATGAATTCTCTATTGATGAAAATTTAGGAAATGCAATAAAAGTCAATGTGTGGGATGATAAAAGCGAAGTATTTGAGGTGAATAATGAAACTTCAAAATGGTTTAGCCAACACTTAGGTTTTGAATGCAAACTGGTAAAGATCACTAAAATTGGAGCGCGTAAACATGAAAGTTCACGATTAAAAGAAACTTTCAATGTCAGTCTTGCTGATGGATATCCTTATTTATTGATTGGTACAGAAAGTCTCGATTTTTTAAATGATAAGTTGGAGGAAAAAATTACAATAAAAAGATTTCGTCCAAACATTGTTATCAGTACCCAAAAAGAACATGAAGAAGATAATCTTGATACTTTTAAAATCGGAGAAGTTCAATTTAAAAACATAAAGCCTTGCGGAAGATGTATTATGGTCAACAATGATCCTTCAAATGGTCGTTTGAAAAAAGAACCTTTAAAGACTCTAAGCAAATACCGAAATGTAAATAACTCCGTTTTATTCGGAACTAATATTGTTAGTTTGAATTCAGGAGTTATTAGTGTTGGTGATGAGGTTGTTATTTAATTATTTCGGGTTAAAATTAATGAAGCATTATTAAAGTCATATAATGCGTCGACTAAATCTCTATATTCACTGTATTTTTCTTTCTCTAAATAAGTAAAATTGTAAAATTCTTCGACAGCTATTTTTACTGTATTACCTTCAATTTGCGCTGTTGATTTAAATAAACCGATAACATCATTATTAGCGTTTTTAATTTCTTTAGTAAAAGCTAAACTGCCTACATTTTTAACGCTGTAGCCTGATGGGATACTTAAATTAATATAATTAATGTTTTTCTTTGGATAAGATATTACAATCGGATTTGTTCTGTTTGTTTCCTGATGTAAACTGGTTTGTTTTCCTAATACTTTTCCAATCGTTATCAAATTGTTTTTTCCTGCATTTTCGATCCAGGATTCTTTAACTTTTATGGCACTGTTGATTGTAAAGGGTTTTTCAGGATCATAATTGTTTTTGTACTCTTGATTTTCAAAAGAATATTTTTGAACATCAACATCAATATCATTAAAAGTATTATTCTTTACAAAATCATTTATTTTTTCTTCAGATACATGCTTCACGGCATATCTAAAATACGACGCAAGATAACCCGTATAGGTGCTTTTTTTATCTACCAAAACGGTTTCCATATCATCATCAATTGTGATGTTACTTGTTGCTTTCGTAACGTTGTCATCCATTAAAACATTTTCTATTTTTTTGAATTCATAGGTAACCTGCTGGCGATCTTCCTTGTTAAAATAAACAGCATCGTTGTTTACAGAAAGCGCATTAGGCTGACCATAAGGCATCCAAAATTGAAAAGGAGAAAGGTATTTTTTTGTTTCCGGTATGTAAATCAGAATCTCTGATAAGGCATCGGGAACAACATTTTCTTTGTCAAATTTATCATCAAATTTATCTGTAGAAGCTGTAAACTGATATTTAATTTTAAGGTAATCTAAAACGTCTTTATAAAAATATAAAACCATGCTTGGTGTCATTTTTTTGGTTTCTAATGCTTTTTTATAAATGTACTGTTTATCGATTTCGATATTTTCTTTCAGATAGATATCGACAATTTTTATTTTTTCATCTGTTGTAAGGGCAGGATCATTCAAATTAAATTTTTCTACAAAATTTTTAATCATTGATTTAGCACTTACACCATCGGCAAAACTATTAAGAGAATTATAATAGTCTACATAACTATAGGATAGGGAAGTATCAATAAAAAAATAAACCTTTGCAAGGTTTGCAAGATTAGTGGCATTTTTTTCAAATTTGTAAGCTGGTAGATTTTTTGCAACATAAATTGTTGTTTTGAAGTCACTTTCTTTTATCAACCCGTTATAAGCAGCGGTATAGGTTCTGGCACGAGAAATTTTATTAATCTGGAACTTCGCATCAAGAACTGGGATGTCTCTCTGGAAATACTCACAGCCACTAAAATCCGGATATTCTTTTATTACATAGTAATATTCAATAATATCTCCTTTTTCAACACCCTCAAAAGCAAATTGTCTTTCAGTAGTTCCTTCTTTTTCAATGATTTTTTCTTTCGGAAGTTCTTCAATTTTTCCGTTCGGTTTAATTACTCTAACTTTTAAATCTCTGTAATCCCTTACATATCTATTGTTTATCGATACTTTGTTATATTCATTAATTCCGGCTTCAGATAAGATTTTTATTACCTGATGTTTTACAACATACGCTTTGTAAGTATATTCTCCGACCTTGTTTTCGTATAGTCTGTAGTCTTTTAAAACGACAGCTGGATAATTACTAAATTCAGCGGGAATTTCCTGAAAATTAGGAACTTCATCCCATTTGTAATTTTTGACTTCTTCCTCTTGGGAGAATGAAAGTTGTGTAGATAAAATTGCGATGATGAAGAAAATTAGATTTTTCATTTTTTTGTAAGAATAATATTTTGATTGTATTGTTTTGTAATGTTTTTAATGGCAGTATTCCATGTTTCAAAATTTTCTTTTTCTAAGAGTAAAACATTCATTTCCATCTTTTGATTTATAATGATAGTATTATTAACCTTTTTATAGTTGATAGTTGCCTGGAAAAAATCATTTTTAAAAGTGAAATTTTCAGGTAAAAAATCTAAAGAATATCCTGCTGGAATAGCGAATTCATATTCAAACTCATAAGATTTTTTAAAGTCATTTTCCAATGGGTTTTTTCTTTTCTCAATATTAATTCTTGCATCAGAATAAGGAAAAAACAGAATTGGTTTAAAAAGCAATTGATTATCGGTCTGTTTGATCCATTTATCTAATTCAAAATGATATAAAATTTGAAGCGTATTTTGTGACACGTCATCATTTTTAATGTCAATATTAGATGTTTTAATGTTTTGAATGAAACGCGCCAGGTATTCCTTTAGCATTTCATCTTTATCAGTTGTCGTTATATAACTGCTAATAAATTGCGTTTTTACAAATCCGTCTAATCTAAAATCTGCTTCGCCCAATATAGAATTTTGATCGAATTTAAGTTTTAGTTTACCAATAGTTTTGTTTTTATCAGCTGGAATAACAGGTACTTTGATGATGCGGTATTTCTCATCATCTATTTTTACCAGAGCTTCTTTTCCCTGAATAAACGGAGTAATATTTGGGAACGAAGTATAATGACCAGTCGCGTCCAAAAAGATGTCTTTATTATCAATTGTCGCAACAGTAATCATATGATTATCCACAATTGGGCTCGGAACATTTTCGTAGGTATAATTGTTTTGACGTGTTCCAATCCAGGAAATATTCGATTCTATGCCGGCATAGTGCAACATTTCATTAAGTAGGTTGGCCATATCTTTACAATCGCCATATTTTTTCTGTAATACCGAAGCGGCTTCTCTCGGGATAAATCCACCCATTCCTTCTTCGAAGGCAACATAGTTTATTTTACTCTGAACATAATCAAAAATAGCTTTTGCTTTTGCCGTATTATCAGTCAATCCATTGATAAGTTCAGCTGTTTTTTCTTTTACCTGAGTTTGGTCTTCTTTATTAATATTTTTAATGGTTTCGGCATAAAAATGATAAAGATTGTCTACAGACCCAACGACATTTTGTGTGCCGGTTGTTGTTTTGTAATTTTTAATATAAAAAATTAAATGCGGACTATAATAAGAAGGGCCTGGTGAACCGTTTTCTTTTTCTTCTTTAAAGGCATTTAATAATTGCCAGGTATAAATAGTGAAGTCGCCTTCTTTTTGAGTTGAAAAATCAATTTTTTCATCAAATTTACCTTGTACAGTATATCCGATTTCGACATCTTTAGAAACTTTTAAAATAACTTTTGAAGATTTACAATCGAGATAATCTTTGAAATAATAGCTTTCTAAAAATTGAGGCTTTTTATATTCTTTTTTATAGAAAGAGTAGGTTTGAGAACCTTCTTCCAGATTTAAAAAGTTATAATATTTGAATTTCATGTCATGAAAAAAGACATCTCCAATTTCGCGATCACCGGTTCCAACATAGCCTATTTTTTCTTTTTTGTTTTTTGGAGAAATGCTATAAGCTTCGATGTCATAAACTTTCTCAAATGAATCAATGTAGGTTATTCTGTTTCCGAGAACAGCATTTTCATTTTTATCACCTACCCATTTTTTTTCTTTCGAGGTTAAAATTATTGAAGGAATATTGTTTTTTATAGAAATCTCATACGAATCAACTTTTTCATCAATATATGATTTTGGTTTTGTACTCTGGGCTCTACAAAAAATCGCTAAAAAAAATATAAATAAATAGGAGTGCCTATATAAAATCATCTATCAAAAAGAATTAAAAGTATTTGGAAATATTATGGCAATATTAACAAATAAATTCAACTAATTTATTAATTCAGCACAAGTTTATTTGTAGCATTTTTTAGATGATTTTAAATTCACATTCTTTAGAAATGCAACTTTGTAAAACCCCAATTTAGCGTATTAAAAAGTACCAATTCATTTTTTAAAGTTGGTAATTCTAAAATCAATTTGAGGGTTTCGTGCGCCATCATAGTTCCAATAATTCCGGGCAAAGTTCCTAAAACACCATTCAAATTACAATTTGGGACCTCTTTGGGATCTGGCATTTCAGGAAATAAATCACGAAGGTTTTTACTTCCGTTATGATTAAAAACAGCAACCTGACCTTCAAATTTTAAAATACTTCCGTAGACTAAAGGTTTTTGAAATTCAACACAAGTATCGTTTACCAAATAACGCGTTGCAAAATTATCAGAACCATCAACAATAACATCATATTGCTGAATAATAGTTCCTGCGTTTTCACTTGTCAATTTCACATTAATAGCTTCAACTTCAATTAGGGGATTCAGTTTTGAAACGACTTCTTTTGCAACAATTGCTTTCTCTTGTCCAATTTCATTTTCAGTATATAAAATCTGTCGGTGTAAGTTGTGAATTTCAATGGTGTCAAAATCCATAATTCCGATATAACCAACTCCGGCCGTTGCAATATATTGTAAAATGGGGCAGCCCAAACCGCCCGCGCCAATTACTAATATTTTTGCTTTTTTGAGTTTTTCCTGCCCTTCATCACCAATTTCAGGAAGAATGGTTTGTCGGTTGTAACGTAGAAATTCTTGTATAATGCTCATTTTTTTTTGAAATCTTAAAGTTTGAAAGTCGAAAGTTATAAAGTCAAAAGTTGGTAGACTTTATGACTTTCGACTTTCAGACCTTTGACTAAATGTTCTGTCCCAATCTTTCCAAACGGGTTCGTAACCTGAACCTTTTATGATTTGTCCTATTTCTTCTGCAGAGCGTTCGTCGCTGATTTCAAATTGTTCCAAAGATTGTGGATCAACAACATAACCACCCGGATTGGTTTTGGATCCTGCACTCATGCTGGTGACACCAATCGGAATAATGTTATTTCTGAATTTTTCGTTTTCACGAGTTGAAATAGAAATTTCCAGATCTTCATTCCATAGGCGATAAGCACAAATGAGTTGTGTCAGATCTTTATCGTCCATAATAAAATTAGGTTCGATAATGCCTTCTGCCGGACGCAGCCTCGGGAAGGAAACCGAATATTTAGTCTGCCAATATTTCTTTTGCAGATAATCTAAATGAAGTGCGTTGAAAAAACTATCCGTTCGCCAATCTTCTAAACCTAATAAAACACCTAAACCAATTTTATGAATTCCGGCTGTTCCAATTCGGTCAGGAGTTTCCACCCTGTAATCAAAATTTGATTTTTTTCCTTTTGTATGGTATTTTTTGTAAACTTCCTGATGGTAGGTTTCCTGATACACCAAAACAGAATAAACACCCGCTTCATGCAAACGTTCATAATCTTCGGTAGAAAGTGGCTGCACTTCCACAGAAATAATAGAAAATTGTTCTCGTATTAAAGCAATTGCATTCAGGAAATAATTAATGTTTACGGTGTAATTTGCTTCGCCGGTTACCAATAAAACATGATCGAAACCAACATTTTTTAATGCTTCAACTTCAAGTTTAATCTCGGGGTCTGTAAGTGTTTTTCGTTTGATTTTATTGTCTAAACTGAAACCACAATACGTACAAATGTTTTGGCATTCGTTGCTTAAATATAATGGCGCATACATTTGAATCGTTTTTCCGAAGCGTTTTTTGGTTAGTTCATGACATTGCTGCGCCATTTGCTCCAAATAATTTTGGGCAATAGGAGAAATCAAAACTAAAAAATCATCAATATTGCGTTTTGTTTTTGCCAACGCACGTTCGACATCCTGAGAAGTTGTATGGTATATTTTAGATTGAATTTTATCCCAATTATATTGCTCAAATATTGCTTTAAATGTTTTCATTTGGATTGTGTGTTTTTGTTTCACGCAGATTTTTGCAGATTTAAGCAGATTAAAATTGATTTTAATTTGCTATACTTATACCTTATTTGCAATTCGTTTTATATCAGCTAATATGTTTAGAGTATTGAAATTAACAAGTAATCCTAATTTCTTATTTGAGAGCCTTAAATATGTCGAAAGTTGTTTATAATGTATTGGAGCTAAATCTTCAACAGATTTTAATTCGATTATTACTTTGTCTTCAACTAAAAGATCAATTCTAAAAGCTGGATCTAATATTATTTCTCCGTAAGGAATTATAATTTCAACTTGTTTCTGAACTTGTAAATCTGCTTTTGTTAATTCATAAAACAAGGCGCTTTCATAAACGGATTCAAATAATCCAGGCCCTAAATTATTATATACTTTAAAAATTGCTCCTCTAACTAGATACGATATTTCATTTTCAGTCATTATTCTTTAATTTAAAATAACTTAAAAATTAAAGAATTTTCTTCCTTTTTTAATTGCTTTTGTAACCCCAGTTTATAGTTTTCAACATATAAAAATCATTTTTAATCTGCTTAAATCTGCAAAATCTGCGTGAAATAATCTTACTCATATAAAAATGAGGTCAAAGGACTAGAAGCAACAGCATAATTTTGTTGATTCGCAATTTTAGCTTCAAAAGCTTTTCGTCCTGCAATAACGGCTTCTTTGAATGCTTCAGCCATTAATTTTGGGTTTCCGGCTACCGCAATTGCAGTATTAACCAAAACAGCATCGGCACCAATTTCCATTGCTTTTGCAGCGTCGGATGGAGCGCCGATTCCGGCATCTATAATTACAGGAACAGTACTTTGTTCGATAATAATTTCAAGAAAATCAATAGTCTTTAATCCTTTATTGCTTCCAATGGGCGAGCCTAAAGGCATCACCGCAGTTGTTCCTGCACTCTCTAAATGTTTGCACAAAACAGGATCAGCATGAATGTAGGGCAAAACAAAAAATCCAAGTTTGGCTAATTCCTCCGTTGCTCTTAAAGTTTCAATTGGATCGGGCATTAAATATTTTGGATCGGGATGAATTTCGAGTTTTACCCAATTGGTTTCGAGTGCTTCTCTTGCTAACTGCGCTGCAAAAACAGCCTCTTTTGCATTTCTAGCTCCAGATGTATTGGGTAATAAATTGATATTTGGATGTTTTAAGTGCGACAAAATAGCATCGGTATCTGTTTCCAGATCGATGCGTTTTAAAGCTACTGTCACCAATTCACTTTCTGATGCCAGGATCGCTTCTTCCATTTGGATATTGGAACCAAACTTTCCCGTTCCCAAAAACAAACGCGATTTAAAGCTTTTATCTCCAATATTAAACACTGACGTTTGCATATAATTTTTCGTTGAGTTGTTGAATTAATTTTTCTTTTTGATTATTTTTTGTAATCATTCCAGAAACCGCTATTCCGTGAATCCCGGTTTCCATTAACGGACTTATATCGTTTAATGTGATTCCGCCAATGGCGTAAACAGGAATTTCTATTTTACTGTTTTTCATTTTTTGAAGAGTAGTATGGTAGCCTGATAAACCTAAAATGGGGCTTAATTTTTCTTTTGTATCGGTGAAACGAAAAGGTCCTAATCCGATATAATCGCAGCCATTTTTTACGTGTTTTTCAATATCTTCAAAGGTGTTGGCTGTTCCTCCAATAATTTTAGTATTTCCCAAAATTGCTCTTGCTTCTGCAATATTCATGTCGGTTAAACCTAAATGCACACCATCTGCAGCGATTTGTTGTGCCAGATACAAATTGTCATTTACAATAAAATTGGCGAGATATTCTTCGCATAAAAATTTTACCGCTTCCGCTAAAGCAAAAGTGTCTTTGGCTGTTTGATTTTTGAAACGCAGTTGTATCCAATCGCATCCGGCATCTAAGGCGTGATGAATATTATACAATTGTTCTTCGATTGTTCTTCCTTGCGAAATGTATTGCAGTTTATTGTACATAGTGATATCCAATTAAAGTTGATGTTGAATTCAGGTATTTTTCTATGTAGGTTTTCGCATTTTTACAAGCTTCTTCCAAAGTTTGGTCTAATGCCAGATTTGCGGCTATTGCTGCTGATAAAACACAGCCGGAACCATGTTTTTCAAAACATTTTTTTTGGGAAGGGGCTAATTCAATAATTTCATTTTTTAAGAACAAACGATCGGTACCAATTTGCGATTCGTTATGTCCTCCTTTTAGTAAAATGTTGGTTGGAATTTCATTTTGGAGCCAGAGTTTGTTCGGAACAAAACCGGGAAATAAAATTTCAATTTCGTTGTAATTTGGTGTAATCAAATCAATTTTTGAAAGAATCTTGTTAAGATCTGTATCTTCTTCAACTTTCAAAAACTCGAATTTTGTTGTGGATTTTAAAACCGGATCCCAGATAATTTTAGTCGTTGGAGACAACAATTTTATCGTTGAAAGAATTCGGTTTAAGTAATGCAGGCTTGGCATAATTCCTATTTTTACCGTTTTGATTTTATAGCTTAGAAATAACGTTTCAATAGAGCGGATTACAAAACTCAAATTGGTCCATTGAATTTCATAAAAGCCATCTTCCGTCTGAATTGTATTTGCCGTTACAACAGCAAAACCGGTCACCAGCTGTTGCTCGAATGTTTTAACATCAGCTAAAACACCCGCGCCACCACAAGGATCAAATCCTGCTATGCTAAGTACGAATGGGCGATTTGCTGACATAATTTAAATTGTTTTACAGGGTTTTCACTATTCCAGATGCTTCCTAAAAGCGCGACATCGTCAAAACCATTTTCAAGTGTTTTTTTGATGTTTTCAAGATCAATTCCGCCTAAAGCGATAACTTTTGTATTTGTGTTTGTTCTGAATGCCAAAGCCTTAAAAAGATCTTTTTCAGGATAATACTCTTCTTTAGAAATGCTTTTGAAAACAGGACTTAAAAAGGCATATTCGAACTCTTTTTCTAAAGAATTAAAATCTTCTATAGAATGAGTTGATGTTGAATACCTGCAAGGTTTTGAAAACCTTGCAGGAAAATCATGAGAATGTTTTCGATCTTTTTCAGAAAAATGAATTCGGTTAATTCCAAAATCTTCTGCCAATTGATGATGACTGTGTAAAACCAAATGAGATCTGAATTCTACTTTTATCTGATCAATAAAATGCGCCATTTCAATTTCAGAAAATTCAGGTTTCCGAATATGAAGCAAAGACAATCCTTCCTCAAATAAAGATCCAATAATGTCAATTGCGCCAGAAATTGCAGAAGGATTAGTAATCACAATCATATCTTTTATCTTTACTCTTGATTCTATTCTCTTGATTCTAGACTCTATTTTCTAGATATAAATCTCTTTCCCCTGTTCAATAAACTCCTCTGATTTCTCCTGCATTCCTTTTTCTGCGGCAGCAACATCCCTAATTTCCTGAGATATTTTCATAGAGCAGAATTTTGGACCACACATAGAACAGAAATGTGCCACTTTTGCACCATCAGCAGGAAGTGTTTCATCATGGAATTCTCTGGCAGTATCAGGATCAAGTGATAAGTTAAATTGATCTTCCCAACGGAATTCGAAACGGGCTTTACTTAAAGCGTTGTCACGATATTGGGCACCTGGATGACCTTTGGCCAAATCCGCAGCATGAGCTGAAATTTTATAAGTGATTACACCATCTTTTACGTCTTTTTTGTTTGGTAAGCCAAGATGCTCTTTTGGCGTTACATAGCACAACATCGCGCATCCATACCAGCCAATCATGGCCGCTCCAATTGCTGAAGTAATATGATCGTAACCTGGAGCAATATCAGTCGTTAATGGCCCAAGAGTGTAAAAAGGTGCTTCGTTACAATGCTCCAATTGTTTGTCCATATTTTCTTTAATCATGTGCATTGGCACGTGACCCGGACCTTCAATAAAAACCTGAACATCATGTTTCCATGCAATTTTGGTTAATTCTCCAAGCGTTTCTAATTCGGCGAATTGTGCAGCATCGTTAGCATCAGCAATCGAACCCGGACGTAAACCGTCTCCAAGAGAAAAAGCCACATCATATTGTTTCATGATTTCGCAGATTTCCTCAAAGTGGGTATATAAGAAGTTTTCTTTATGATGAAACAAACACCATTTTGCCATAATCGATCCGCCACGCGAAACAATTCCGGTAACACGATCAGCGGTTAAATGGATGTAGCGAAGTAAAACTCCGGCGTGAATCGTAAAATACGAAACGCCTTGTTCTGCCTGTTCAATTAAAGTATCTCGGAAAACTTCCCAGGTTAAATCTTCGGCAATTCCTTTTACTTTTTCCAAAGCCTGATAAATGGGAACTGTACCAATTGGAACGGGAGAATTTCGAATAATCCATTCTCTTGTTTCGTGAATGTTTTTTCCGGTTGACAAATCCATAATCGTGTCTGCTCCCCATCGGCAAGCCCAAACCGCTTTTTCAACTTCTTCTTCAATGCTCGAAGTCACAGCGCTATTACCAATATTGGCGTTTATTTTGACTAAGAAATTACGACCAACAATCATTGGTTCGCTTTCCGGATGATTGATATTGTTTGGAATAATGGCTCTTCCGCAGGCAACTTCACTTCTAACAAATTCAGGGGTAATTTTGCTTTTTGGTGTATTTGCCCCAAAACTATGACCCGCATGCTGGCATTGCATCGCTTTGGTTTGCTCGTTTAAAAGTTCAATGCGTTGGTTTTCACGAATCGCAATATATTCCATTTCGGGAGTTATGATTCCTTGTTTGGCGTAATACAATTGCGTTACGTTTGCCCCTTTTTTGGCACGTTTTGGTTGATGCAAATATTCAAATCGAAGGTGATTTAGGCTTTCGTCTTT
Organism: Flavobacterium sp. KH_001; assembly: GCF_057840745.1. Taxonomy (NCBI): domain Bacteria; kingdom Pseudomonadati; phylum Bacteroidota; class Flavobacteriia; order Flavobacteriales; family Flavobacteriaceae; genus Flavobacterium; species Flavobacterium sp. KH_001. Next base: position 1,846,511 of record NZ_CM174520.1, read on the forward strand.
CAAACGGGTTTGCCCGTAATCAGAGGTTATTTCATTTAAAATTTCGACATCATTTCGATCCAGAATCCAGCTTTCGCGTAAGCGCGGCAATCCTTTTCTAATGTCGATTTCGATGTTTGGATCTGTATAAGCACCTGAAGTATCGTAAACCGTTACAGGTGGATTTTTCTCAATTCCGCCATTTGATAGTTTGGTGTCGCTTAAAATGACTTCTCGCATCGCCACTTTTATGGGGTGAATTTCACCATTGACATAAACTTTTTTAGAATTCGGAAAAGGGGTTCTGGAAATTTGTTCTTCTGTTGTCATAGTTTTTTGTTTCAAGTTTCAGGTTTCAAGTTGATCTTGATTGTGTTGAATGTTAGATGTAAAATGAAAGATGGTTCGGTAGACGAACAGCGGTGTGTCTACTTTCTGTATGAAATTGGAATTTGGATTTTATCCCGAGGTTTTTGCGATTGGAATTTAACTTTTAGCCCCCCTGTGTAGCAGAAATAATCAGAATTTCGTCAGTTTCTTGTACGAGATGTTGGTTCCAATTGATTTTTGGAACGACGGTGTTGTTAATGGCAACGGCAATTCCGTTTTGTTTGTTTGGAATTTCGAGATCGAGCAATGATTGAACGCTTAGCGATTCAGCATTGAACTTTTTGATTTGTTGGTTGATTTTTAGTTCCATTCCTTTAGATTTAGTTTCTTGTAGAGACGCACTGCCGTGCGTCTCTACTTTAGGAATGGCTACAAAAACGCATAAAAATGCGCGCAGAAGTCATCTTACTTTTCCCTACGCTAGTATGAACTAGATCAGGTTCAGAGGGTAAAATCTCAGCCTGCTTATTTAGCAGACACCCCTAAAGTGTGAAGCAAATATATGTAATTTTTGTTTAAAAGTTTCAAGTTTCAAGTTTCAGGTTGTGAAAAACTGAAAACTGTGACTGAAAATTGTAACTGTTTAGTTAGCTCTTTTCCAGCAATCTTCCGCGTGATCATTGACTATTCCGGTGGCTTGCATGTGTGCATAAATTACGGTTGAACCGACAAATTTAAAACCTCTTTTTTTTAAATCTTTACTGATTTCGTCTGAAAGTGGAGTAGTGGCCGGAGCGTCTTTTGACGTTTTAAGGTTATTTATGATTGGTTTTCCGTTGGTATATTTCCAAATATAATCAGAGAAACTGCCAAATTCGTCCTGTACTTTCATAAAAGCCTGCGCGTTGGAAACGGCTGCTTTTATTTTTAGTCTATTACGGATAATTCCGGTATTTTGCATTAATTCTTCGATTTTATCTTCAGAATAAAAGGCTATTTTTTTATAATCAAAATAGTCAAATGCATTTCTGAAATTCTCCCTTTTGTTTAAAATGGTAATCCAGCTTAAGCCGGCCTGAAAAGTTTCTAGAATTAAAAATTCAAACAAAGTGGGATCGTCATAAACGGGAACGCCCCATTCTTCGTCATGATATTTTTTATACAAATCGCTGGAAGTACACCAACTGCATCGAATTAAATTTTCGTTTTCCATTATTTACCAATTTGCCAATGATATCCTTTTACACTTGGTATATAGGCGGAATGGCCAATTATTATTAAATCATTATAGACTTTTCTGTTGTATTTAATGCCAATTGCTTTACCAGACATGAACATTTTATTGGCCTGAAATCTAACTTTCATTTTACCATCTTCAAGTTCGGCATCAGATACTTTTTCTACAAGCCAGGTTGAACGCCATTTTACATTTAATTCATCCTGAGCTGTTCTGGTAACACTTTTAACGAGTTTAACTGCTTCTTCGGGAATTCTAAAATTTTGCGTCAAATCTTCTTGACTCATAGTTTGGCCAATTTTAGTACCCGAAAAAATTTTGCGCAAATTAACAAAACTCATTAAGTCTTCTTCTTTTTTTTCTGGAGCCGGAGTTGGAGCTCTTTCTGTTGTCGCTATTTTTGCAGTAGGAATTTCTGGCTTTACAATGGGTTTAGTGACAGTAAAAGCCTTTTTTTTATTAAGAGGAGATTTATCGTCGCTGTCTTTTGCGACGGCTATTTTAGCAGGAGTTGGATCAAGTGGTTTTTGAGGAGCAGGTTTTAAAGAACTAACAGGATATACTTTAGCGTTAGGTTGCTTTTTGTCATCGCTGCCACAGCTATAAAGGAAGCAGCAGATTGAAAATAGTAATATTACATTAGTTTTTTTCATAACAATAATTTTTTAGTCCTTATGAGAAATGTCTCCTTCCAAATATTTTTTAATCAAATGATGTCCTGCGTAAATTAATGGTGTCAATAAAATGGCTATAGATAATTTAAAGGTGTAACCTATCAATGCTGATGAAAGAAACGTATCAAAGTCAATTTTTCCCGGAAGCCAAAAAGCTATTCCAAGTACAATAAACGAATCAAACAATTGCGAAATTACAGTTGATCCTGTCGTTCGAAGCCATATTTTTTTATCGCCTGTTCGGTTTTTAAAGAACCAAAATATACTCACATCTATAAGCTGCGAAACCATAAAAGCAATAATACTTCCAACAATAATCCACATACTTTGTCCAAAAACAGCCTGAAATTGTTCATCATTTACGGGACTTATTCCTTTTGCCGCCGGAATTACAATAGCCATAAATAAAATTAAAAAGGCATAGGCAATTAAACAAGCGGTGATAAAAGAGAGTTTTTTAACTCCTTTTTCTCCAAAATATTCATTTATTAAATCGGTTGTTAGGAAAACTACTGGCCATGGTAAAATACCAATACTCATTACAAACGGTCCAATCTGAATTAATTTTCCTCCAATAAGCTCCGCGACAACTGCATTTGTTATAAAAATTCCCGCCAGAATTACAAAGACAATTTCTTTTTTGGTTTTGAACATAAATACGTACTATAAAATCTGATACTTCAAAGTTAACTATTTTATGCCGAAAATAGATTTAATATTCTTCACCAATTGATAACTCCTCTTCTTCTTTTTCTTTTTCAAAACTTGCTCTCATATGATCACCATTCAGGGTTTCATTGATGATAAGAGCATATGTTTTCTCCGGATTTTCTTCAATACTAATTGTTTTTATTGGAGCAGTAGTATAGGCCAAAGGATTTATTTTTTTGTTTTCGTTTAAAAAAGCAAGAGTGTACAATTGTTTTTTGATCGCTTTTGTTTCGTCATTTTTTCTTTGAATCTGATAAAAGTAAAACGAAATTTCATGATTATCTTTTTCTACAATTTGCTTTTTTAATAAAGTTAAAGAATCCTTTTTAGAAAGATTTTGAAAATTTACAGCGGCCGATTTCGCAATTTCATCATCGGAAAGATGTATTAAATCTTTTTTGTTTTGATTTAACAACAAATTGATTGTGATGAATTGCGTTTTAGGATCGTTTAGAAAACCTTCAATTTCAGTTGTATTTAGTGAATTATGTGTAATTCCTAATCGGACTAATTCTATGTTTAATTCCGGAATGTCAAGGTTTTTTATTTTTTTTAATACCTCTTTTACAGCATTATCATCGGTGTAATTATAGATTAAATTAGTGTAATTTATCAAATCAGTTAATGATCGTGAAGATTCAGAATAAAAAGTTACTTCGTCTTCTGCGGTAGCTGCCTCTTGTGTAGCTTTGTTTTTTTCGTTCCAGCTTGCTACTCTTTTATATTCGAGCTTGGTATTGGTCAGAATTATTTTTTTAAATGCTTTTAACTTTTTAACTGAAATCAATTTTTTCTCTAATAATGAATTACAAAAGCTAATGATTGGCTTGTTGTATTCTTTAATACTATAATATTGAAAAATCTCAGGAAACAATTCTTTGCTATTTTCAGGATCTCTTTCAAAAGTATAAAAGAGGCTTCCAATCTCATATTGTAAATCGGAAATAGGCAAATCGTACTCTAATAATTCATTGATTTTTTTGTATCCTGCTCTTGATTTTTGGTGCGAAATACTTTTTAAAATACTAATTTGTACATCTGTTTTTGTTGATTCTTTTTTATAATAATTCTCGAGGTAAGGAATTACTCTTTCATCTTCTATTTTACCAATTTTTTCCAATAATGAAGTTATAGCATCCGTTTCACTTTCTTTAAATTTAAAAGTGTTGATGAAGTTGGTAATCGCTTCAAAATCTTTTTGTGTGATATCAAGATTATCAATCGTGTTTAAGGCCGAATAACGAATGGTATCTTTTTCACTTTTAGCATCTTCGATAAAAAGCTTTACCTTGTCTTCAGCAGTATCCGTTTTGATATTGTCAACCAGATCTAGTGAGTTAAAGGTTTTTTCTATGAAAGGGTCATCATTTTTATAGTTTTTCTCAACCAGAGTATTCAATAGATAATAGGAGTTGTTTTTGTAAAGAACTTTGTATTTAATGGCCTGATTTGCATTAGGCTTAGAAACTAAAGCGTTAATGGTGTAACTATTTTGGTCTTTGTTAAAAGTGGTATTTTCAGATAAAAATTCGTAATTATCTTTTTTGTCAGCAATAATTTCGTCCCATAAAGATTGCGAGAATCCTTTTTTAAGAAACAATTCAGGACTTAATAATGAAGTTGCAGTTTCGTAACTTTCATCGTCTTCTGCCTCAAAATAATTTTGTTCAGAATCGCTTTCATATTGATTTAGAAATTCTTTTTTAAGCATACGCTGAACAGAATCAATAGAGAATGTTTGTTCGTATTTAGGGAATTTATGGTAGGCTAGTTTGATTTTTCTACCGGTTTCAGAATTAAATGCCTGAAACTGATTTACAACTTTAAAGGCATTTTTTGCCTCGCGCTTGTTTTGTTTTAATTTTAAAAATAGATTTTCGTTCTCTTTTTCTGGAATTTCGATTTTATAGTTTGCAGTTGAATCTACTAAAACTTTAGATTTTGATTTGTAATCGAACGGAGCAAGTACAAATGAATTAAAAAAGCGATTTGTATTCGCTTCAGATGTATTCACAGTACCCAATAAATAATATTTATTGCCAGAAATAACCGTTTTTAATTTGATATTTCGGTCTCCAATTTTAGAGGATGAAACAAAAGAATTTTCAATTTTGTTATATTTTGTAGCGGTCGAATCCTGATCTTGCTGAAGATAAAATTGATAATGAATTTGCTTTTGCTCGTATTCAGAATTTTCAAGGAAACTGGTATCATTTAGGGTTTTCTCTCTTAAAAAATAGAATCCTTTTTCCTGATTATCGTAAGCTTGAATATCAATATTAGTGCCTTTTTCGGCATTGTTTCCAAAGACAAAATTGAATGATGGAAGTTCAGCTTCAAAACCCCCTTTTAAAGGTTTGATCTTTTCCCATTCGTTTTTAAAAGGTTTAATTTTAATATTTTCGAAAACTTCATTTTCATATTGTCGAACGTAATTTGCAGGTCCGGTCATCGCAATAGAAATGATTTCTAATGGCGTGATGTAAAATTTTGAATGCTGAGCGTTTCCTGTTTTTGTAATGTTTCTTATATCATAACTGGCATAGTTAGGCTGCTCAGTATATTTTTTTTCAATAATATCCCCTGCAATTTTTTCAAAAAACAAACTATCCAGTGATTTCGGATTATAAGTAACATCAGTGTTTTTTAGGAAATAATTTAACGGAATTCTTTTTATCGTAATGGCGCCACCGTTGGTAAAATCCGGAGAGCCCATGCTTTCGTTTTCTTCGATAGTGGTTTTATATAATGGCAATTGTACCATTTTATCTTTGGTGTTCGAAACGGTAAAATTAGGATTAGGAAAATAAGCTTCGATAGTTTTCTTCTGATTTTTTCCGTTTTCGGTAAAAGTATCGATTATAGGTTTTACCGTATAACCTTTCTGTCTTAAAAGTTCAATTATACCGTCATTTCCTGCAAGATGCGCCGCACCCACAGCTGAGAATAAACTGCCTGTTTTGGCAATAGAATCAATGCTTTTAGTCATTATTTTGTTGCGGTTAACAATAAGGGCATCATGTGCTTTTTTCGAAAATATTAGCTTATAAATCGAGTCAAGCATTATAATGTCTTTCTCTCTGTAATATTCTTTTAGGGCTTCCTGAGGATTTCTGTTTTTTAAAATTTTTACTAAAGCAAGTTTATTTTCTTCTTTTGGTTTTGCGTCTTCATCAATGATTTGCAATATCGAAAGCATTGATTCTTTTGCATCTTCCAAACCAACAATTTTCTTTTTATATTTTTTTCCTGTTTGAAAAATAAACATGTCTAATACCGTGTCTTCCTGAAAATCGGCCTGATCTCCTTCGGCTCCGGATAACATATTTCTAAAATACTTGCCATTGTCATTAATAAAAATAGTCTGAATATTTTCTTTTGTTGTGGGGAACAAATAGAATTCGGTATAAAACTTTTTATAGGAGTTGAAATCATTACTTTTCATTAGATCGTTCAAGCTTCCCCATGTTTCAGGATTGCTTTCATTGGCCACAATATCAGAACCCAGAAGATTGGTGAAAAACGAATCAGATAAATGAAACGAAATTTTATCATTAACATGCATAGTCCCGTAGATATAGGATTTTTTGGTTAAACCGTTACCGGATATTTCCCAAAATAAACTCTTGTTTTGCGACTGAAGGACTGAAGTTATTAATAATGAGATGTAAAGTAATTTTTTCAAAAGGGTTGGTTTAGTGGTTTAGCTAAACAAATATAAAATAGATTACGGTCTTTTCGTTTATGAATTTGGCTTTTTCTTTGTTTTTTATAAGGTATTTTCTTAAAAACCAAAATTTGCTTTAAGAGCCGGAAAAGTTTCTCTGGCAAGTCTTTTTTAAGGCAATTAAGATTTGTTTTTTGATTGATAACTTTTAGGTACTTTTGAAGTAATAATGTGCTATTGCTTCCTTAGCAAGGGGAAAGCATAAAATATACACTTCAATTTTTCTTATATGGCGACAGATGCTACTAATTTTTTAGTAAAGAAATGGACAGGACCCTATGGAGGTGTTCCTGCTTTTAATGAATATAAAGTTTCAGATTTTAAACCGGCACTAGAATTTGCTATTCAGGAAAAGCTGGATCAAATTGATGCTATAGCAAATAATTTAGAAGAGGTTAGTTTTGAAAATACAATTGTTGCTTTAGAACTTTCAGGCAAAACGCTTAATCAGGTTCAGACCGTTTTCGGAATTTACAGATCTAATTTGAGCAGTCCGGAGTTTAATGATGTTGATACAGAAATGTCTCCAAGATTAGCAGCGATCAATAACAAAATGTATCAGAATAAGAAATTATTTTCGAGAATCGAAAAATTGTATAAATCTGATGCAAAGGGAAAATTAAATGAGGAGCAACAACGTCTGGTTTGGCTTTATTATACAGATTTTGTTAAAGAAGGAGCAGAGCTAAGTGAAGTTAATAAGGAAGAAGTGGCTAAAATTAATCAGGAGCTTGCTGGGCTTTTTACGCTTTTTAGTCAAAAGTTATTAGCAGAAGAAAATGATCAGTTTCTGGAATTGCGATCTGAATCAGATTTGGATGGCTTGCCGGAAGCATTTAAAAATGCCGCCATCGCAGAGGCGAAAGAAAGAAATTTAAATGTTTTGGCATGTATTGGAAACACAAGATCCTCAATTGAACCTTTCTTGACTTTTTCTAATCGCCGTGATTTAAGGGAGAAAGCCTTTGATATTTTTGTGAAGCGGGGAGATAACAAAAATGAAAATAATACAAATGAAACACTTGTATCTATTTTGCAATTAAGAGCCAGAAAAGCTAAAATTTTAGGATTCGACAATTTTGCCCAATGGAGTTTGTCTAATAAAATGGCAAAAGATCCGCAGAAGACTTTAGATTTAATGGAATCTGTTTGGAAACCGGCTGTTGAAAAAGTAAAAAATGACGTTGCCTCGATGCAGGAAATGGTAGATCTGGAAGGCGTAAATTTTAAAATTCAGCCTTGGGATTATCGTTATTATGCTGAAAAAGTTCGTAAAGCAAAGTATGATTTAGATCAAAACGAGTTAAAGCCGTATTTGCAGTTAGAAGATTTACGTGAAGGTATGTTTTGGGTTGCAGGTGAATTATTTGATTTAGGTTTCAAACAAGTTTTTGATGTTCCGGTTTATCATTCAGATGTAAGAGTTTGGGAGGTGAATAATTCAACAACTGGAAATCCTGTGGGTTTGTGGTATTTTGATCCTTACGCGCGCCAGGGAAAGCGATCCGGGGCCTGGATGAACTCACATAGGAAACAACAGAAAATAGAAGAGAATGTACTTCCAATTGTTTCTAACAATTGCAATTTTATTAAAGGCGCAGCAAATGAGCCTGTTTTGATTTCATGGGATGATGCCACGACCTTATTTCATGAATTTGGTCATGCACTACACGGATTATGCTCAAATGTTACCTATCCTGGTTTAAGCGGAACTGCCGTTGCAAGAGATTATGTAGAATTTCCGTCGCAGTTGCTGGAACATTGGCTGGCCACTCCGGAAGTATTAAATAAGTTTGCGCTGCATTATAAAACAAAGCAGCCATTGCCAGCTGTGTTAGTTGAAAGACTTGAAAAAGCGGCTAATTTTAATGAAGGATTTGCGACAGTAGAAACAATTTCAAGTTCTTTTGTTGATATGAAGCTGCACTTAACAACAGAAACTATTGATCCTCATAAATTTGAAAAGGACGTTCTGCAAGAAATTAATATGCCATCAGAAATTGTAATGCGCCATAGAATTCCGCAATTTGCGCATATTTTTTCAAGTGATGGATATGCAGCCGGATATTATAGTTATTTATGGGCAGATGTCATTAATGCGGATGCCTATGAGGCTTTTATAGAAGGCAAAGGTCCTTATGATAAAGAAATTTCAAAACGTCTTTATGATACGGTTTTAAGCGTTGGAAATACTATTGATAATGAAAAGATGTACGAGAATTTTAGAGGAAGAGCTCCGGAATCAAATGCTTTGATGCGTGCCAGAAATTTTCCGACAGTCCAGAATTCATAAAAATAAAAAAGCCCGAATAAATGAATATTCGGGCTTTTTATATTGAAATAATAATATATTAACCTAAAGTAACTCTTTTGAAACCTGTGATTTCAACGTTGTATCCTTTAACATAATCACCAACTTTTTTACTATCATCTTTAATGAAGTTTTGATCTAATAGAGCTTTCTCTTGATCTAAAGTTGTATTGTCAGAAATGAAACGTTGTACTTTTCCTGGAATAATTTTATCCCAAATTTGCTCTGGTTTACCTTCAGCTTTTAATTCAGCTTTAGCATCTTCTTCAGCTTGTTTTAAAACTTCTTCAGTTAATTGAGAGAAAGAAATATATTTAGGAACATTTTTTAAAGTTTTTCCTAAACGTTTTGCTTCTTCATTATCCTTTTCGATTACAGCAATACGAGCAGCAAGTTCAGATTCAACGAAAGCAGGATCAAAATCTTTGTAAGATAGTGTATCAGCTCCCATAGAAGCAACTTGCATAGAAACATCTTTAGTTAAAACGTCAGCGTTAGGAATTGCAGCAGAAATTGCAGTTAATGCAGCAATTTTGTTAACGTGAACATAAGATCCAACAAAAGCACCTTCTAAAATTTCAAAACCACCGATTTCGATTTTTTCTCCGATAACTCCAGTTTGCTCGATTAATTTTTCAGCAACAGTAATTCCGTTGAAATCTGAAGCTAAGAAATCTTCTTTAGAAGAGAAGTTAATAGCTCTTTCAACTAATTCTTTAGCCAAAGTTACGAAAGCCTCATTTTTACCTACGAAATCTGTTTCGCAGTTTAAAGTGATGATAGCTCCTTTAGTATTATCAGCATTGATAAAAGAAACAGCAGCTCCTTCAGAAGACTCACGGTCAGAACGGTTAGCAGCAACTTTTTGTCCTTTTTCTCTAAGGTTTTGTATAGCTTTATCGAAATCTCCATCAGCTTCAACTAAAGCTTTTTTACAGTCCATCATTCCGGCACCTGTAGTTTGTCTTAATTTATTTACGTCTGCAGCAGTAATTGTTGCCATAATATTTTGAATTTTAATGTTAAAAGTAAAAATTCCATCTTTTAAATTCTAAATTCCAATTTTATTAAATTATCAACATAACGTTTTTAATTTGTGGTTGGATTTTAGAATTTAAAATTTGGAATTTAAATTTGATTTATTCTTCAGTTGCAGGAGCAGCAGCTTCAACAGCCGGTGCAGCTTCAACAGCTGGAGCAGCAGCTTCAGTAGCTGGAGCTTCTTCTGTGAAAACTTCAGCTTCTTTGTCAGAACCTCTGTCAGAAAGACCGTCGATTACAGCAGCAGTAACTAAAGATAAAATTTTGTCAATTGATTTAGAAGCATCATCATTTGCAGGAATAACGTAATCAACCTCTCTTGGGTCAGAATTCGTATCAACCATTGCGAAAACTGGAATGTTTAATTTTTGTGCTTCTTTTATTGCGATGTGTTCAGCTTTGATATCTACTACGAACAATGCAGCTGGTAGTCTAGACATGTCAGCGATTGAACCTAAGTTTTTCTCTAATTTAGCACGTAGACGATCAACTTGCAAACGCTCTTTTTTAGATAACGTCATGAAAGTACCATCTTTCTTCATTTTATCAATAGAAGACATTTTTTTAACTGCCTTTCTGATAGTTACGAAGTTAGTTAGCATTCCACCAGGCCATCTTTCAGTGATGTAAGGCATGTTTGCAGCCTTTGCTTTTTCAGCAACGATGTCTTTAGCTTGTTTTTTGGTAGCTACGAATAAGATTTTTCTACCTGATGCAGCGATTTTTTTCAAAGCTTCATTAGCCTCTTCAATTTTTGCTGCAGTTTTATATAGATTGATAATGTGAATACCATTACGCTCCATATAAATGTAAGGGGCCATATTTGGATCCCATTTTCTAGTCATGTGTCCAAAGTGAACACCTGCTTCTAGTAAGTCTTTTACTTCTATTTTGTTTGCCATTTTTGTACTAGTTTACGTTCTGTTGATTAGCAATGTATAAATGGCGGTTTCCCAGGCTTTATACATTTAGATGCTAAACTATTTCCTACCTCGATAGGAGAGCAACAACAACTGTGTTTTTTAATTTCAATAAATAATTGATCTTGTCTTGTACCAAATGTACAAGACAGGTAATATTAACGTTTAGAGAATTGGAATCTCTTACGAGCTTTCTTCTGACCGAATTTCTTACGTTCAACCATTCTTGGATCTCTTGTTAATAAACCTTCTGGTTTTAAGATAGCTCTGTTTTCAGCATTTACTTCACACATAACACGTGCTAATGCCATTCTTACAGCTTCTGCCTGACCAGTTGAACCACCTCCGTAAACGTTTACTTTTACATCAAAGTTGTTTACATTTTCTGTCATAGACATTGGTTGTAAAACTTTGTATTGTAAAGTTGCAGTTGGAAAGTAAGTTGCGAATTCTTTTTTGTTTACAGTGATTTTTCCTGTTCCTTCAGAAACATATACACGTGCAACAGCGGTTTTTCTTCTACCGATTTTGTGAATAACTCCCATTACTTAAGATCGTTTAGGTTAACAGTTCTAGGTTTTTGAGCTCCGTGAGTATGCTCAGCACCTACAACAACATTTAGATTTCTAAAAAGTTCAGCTCCTAATTTGTTTTTAGGTAACATTCCTTTTACAGCTTTTTCTACTAATAATGCAGGGTTTTTAGATTGCAATACTTTAGCAGTTAAAGTTCTTTGTCCTCCTGGGTAACCTGTATGACGCATGTAAATTTTGTCATTCATTTTTGTACCTGTAAGGTTAATTTTTTCTGAGTTGATAACAATTACGTTATCTCCACAGTCAACGTGCGGTGTGTAACTTGGTTTGTACTTACCTCTTAAGATCATCGCAACCTTTGAAGCAAGACGTCCTAAGTTATGCCCTTCAGCATCAACAACAATCCACTCTTTAGTTACAGTGGCTTTGCTAGCTGAAATTGTCTTGTAGCTTAATGCGTCCATAATATTATTTTAATTAAACATTCCATCCCCAATAAAGGGGATGCAAAAGTACAATTAATTATTTTAAAACCAAATACCTGAAAAGAATATTTTATCTGTTGAAAATCAGGCCTTCAGTTTTCTATTTAAAACAATAAAAAAAAAACCACCTTCACAATAACGCGAAGGTGGTTCAATATTTGGATTTGTTTTGTTAAACAATAAATATATTTGCGATGTCTACAACTTGTTGTGTTGTAAGCGGCTCATCATAAGCTTCTGATCCTGCGGCAGCTCCAAATAAACTGGCTGTATTATAACCGGCCTGCATGGTAACGCCTTCGCCATCATATACGGCTTGCGTGGCTGCGGGCATTCCGGCGCCTCTCTCAGCATTCGAAATCCAGCCTTTTAGTCCGCGTAATCTTCTTACTTCTGATGCGTGTCGTGCTTCAACAGAATGAATCTGTAAAGCTGCGGTTAATAAATCAGGAGTTGTAATTAAATTGGCAGCTTGTCCTTTATAAGCTCTCACGCCTGTGTCTTCAAAAGCTTGTGCCAATGCCAAAAAGGTCGGGTAATCTCCAAAAGGATCAAATGCTCCTCCAACAGTAAAGTCAAAAGTAGGCTTCGGAACAAAGTTCGCACTCATTGTTCCTCCTAATCCTGCAATTAAAAAAGAAACGTGATCTGCTTCGTGAGCGGCAATCTGCTGAAAAACTTTTAAATCACGTCCACCGTTTTCAGATGCTGGAATTACGCCAGAATCTAGTGCCATTGCATAAAATTCGTTTTCAAGATATTCTAAAGTCAGGGCAAATTGTAAGGCCCCAATTGGTGTCGCTGGTGTGGCGGTTATATCTGCAGCTAGTGCTTTGTTGGCAAAAGCGGAAAGCCCGAAAGGAATTGCTGCGAATGCTAAATTTTTTCCAATATTTCCAAACTGTGAAAAACTGTCTCTTCGGGAACCAGTGCTATTCATTAAGCTATCATCAGTGAAGGTTTCTATAAATTTTAAGATATTCATAATTTCTAAGTTTTAGCTAGTTAGGATTAAGGTAAATATTTGGCAGTAAATTTTGTGGTAATAAATCCTCCTGCAATTGGCAGGATTTTAGAAGGATCCTGGGCTACATCCAGGCCAGTTGATGTGTTGATAATATCATCACCTGCAAAATCGCTTGAATTTGGATTAATCAGACTTCTTATTGCTGAAGCGTGTCTGGCTTCTACTGAAACAATTTTACCAGCTAATAATAAGTAGTCTGGACTTTTAATTAATTTCCCGGCTCCGTTATAAGCGGCAACCCCTGTATCTTCCAAAGCTTTTGCAGTTGCAAGAACTTCAGTACGACTATTAAAATTCATGGATCCATAATTGAATGCCAGAGAAGGAAGTAATTGTGAACTCGGGTCAGGAAGTGCTCCGGTCAATGCGGCTTTAAAAAAATCTCTGTGAACTACTTCGTGATGATACAAATCGGTCAGAACCTGACGTTCGATATCATTAAAAGTAGTATTGAAATTTGAGGAGTTTACAACTTTAGTGTAAAAATCAGCTTCTAACTGTTCTAAGGCATAGGCATAGGTCAGAACTCCAAAATCTCCAGAGCCTAAATCAAATACTCCATTTTTTATTCCGGGCAGAGTGTTATCCTGCATGTCATTGTCATCATTATCATTATCGCTGCAGCCAGCTAAAACCAAACCTGCGCCAACTAGTGTTAAGCCGCTGAGCTTTAGAAAGCTCCTTCTGTTATTCAATGAAGGGTCAACTTCATGAATTTTAACTTCGTTTTTCATAATCAAGGTCTTTTAAAAGGTTAATAACATATATTTAGGTATTAACGAGATTTAAAGACATCCGGTTTTGAAAAAACCATCTATTTTTTAATTTTTCTAAAAAGCCTTATAATTTTAAATACTGGTAGGTGTTTTTTGTTTTATTTTAGGTAATTCTACTATATTTGTATTAATTACATAAAATATTAATAGATGAAAGCTAAAGCAACTCTAAAACAAATTGCGAAAGAACTTGGTGTTTCTGTATCTACGGTGTCTAAGGCATTGAATGATAGCCCGGAGATTAGTGAGCAAACGAAGGTGAAGATTAAGGAGTATGCCAAACTCAAAAATTACAAGCCAAATGTTATTGGTCTGAATCTGAAGAATCGTAAAACCAAAACAATCGGTGTAATTATACCTAATATATTAAATTCCTTTTTTGCAAAGGTTTTTAGCGGTATCGAGAAAGTAGCCGATAAAAAAGGATATAATGTAATTACCTGTATTTCGAACGAATCTTTAGAAAAAGAAATTCATACACTTGAAATGTTGAGTAACGGAACTATTGACGGATTTATTCTTTCCGTTTCTGAAGAAGCTCAGAAATTACAAGATTACAGTCATTTCTCTGCTATTATTAATGACGGAACTCCAATTGTAATGTTTGACCGAATTGCAGATGAAGTAGAATGTGATAAAGTTGTCGTTGATGATTTTGATTCTGCTTTGAATTCAACGCAGCATTTAATCAATCTAGGATGTAAAAATATTGCCTTAATTTCTTCAGTAGACAATTTAAGTGTTGGAAAATTAAGGGCGGATGGATATTTAAAAGCTTTGGCTGATAATAATATTCCGGTAAACGAAAAAATTATTCTTCGTACCGATTCTGAAGAGGATATGAAAAGTAAAATTGATGCCATTTTTGACAACAAAATTGATGCGATTTTTGCTTTAGATGAAAATGATTCAGTTGCAGCCTTAAGAGTGAGTTTGAAAAAGGGATACAGAGTTCCGGAGGATATTTCGATAATTGGTTTTGCAGATGGGATTTTAGCATCAAGACGTTTGTCACCAAGTTTAACAACGGTTAGTCAGCATGGAATTGAAATTGGAGAAGTAGCTGCCAAAAAATTAATAGAAAGATTGGAAGAATCTGAAGATGAAACTTCTGATTATGAAACGATCGTTATCAAAACGAAATTGAAAGAACGAGAGTCTACAAGAAAAGCTTAAATAAAACAAAAAAAATCCATCCGACGCGTCAGATGGATTTTTTTTTAATTCTCCTGAATGAATTTTATTGCGTAGACAAAAAGTATAACAAGAATAAGAGCAATTCTAAAAGATTTTTGTTGTTGCGCTTTTAATAGATAGCCGTCTTTTTTCAATTCCCATGTAAATAGTAATTCAAACAAAGTACTTCTTGGTGTTAGTATAAAATCTAGAATGTGATAACTTTTGTTTGCCTTTTCTAATTTTTTCTGTTCTTCTTTTTCATTGGCTAATCGAATGGCGTTTTCGATTTCAGATGTATCAACATTTCTGTTTGCCAATTCATATTTAGCTAGATAAAGCGCGTCTCTATTCCACTTTTTTGGAGAACCAACAATGTTTAATAGTTCTTGCGTTGTTCGGGTTTTTATAGGAGGCTTAAAGTTATCTATCATTCTTTATTATTATTTAATAATCTAAAATCTACAATCAAAAAATCTAAAATTGCTTAATGCGCGGCTAACCAATCTGCACCCATGCCCAATTCAACATCCAAAGGAACACTCATCATAAAAGCATTTTCCATTTCATGTTTAATCAGCGGCTGGATTTTTTCTAATTCGTCGTTGTGCACATCAAACACAAGCTCATCATGAACCTGAAGTAGCATTTTAGATTTCCAGTTCTCTTCTGTTAGTTTTTTATGAATGTTGATCATGGCAATCTTAATTACATCCGCAGCGCTTCCCTGAATTGGTGCATTTACAGCATTTCGTTCCGCAGCACTTCTAACAACGGCATTTGCCGAGTTGATATCTTTTAAATAACGGCGACGACCTAAAATAGTTTGAACGTATCCGTTTTCACGTGCAAATTCAATTTGTTCATTTATATAAGATCTTAATCTTGGATACGTTTTATAGTATGCTTCGATTAATGCCGAACTTTCGCTTCTTGATAATGAAGTCTGATTGCTCAATCCGAAAGCAGAAACACCGTATATAATTCCGAAGTTTACTGTTTTTGCATTGCTTCTTTGTTCGCGTGTTACTTCATCTAAAGGCACATCAAAAACTTTTGAAGCCGTTGCCTTATGAATGTCTTCTCCATTTTTGAAAGCCGCGATCATATTTTCTTCGCCGCTTAAAGCGGCAATAATTCTTAATTCTATTTGCGAGTAATCGGCAGAGATTAAAGTATGGTTTTCATCGCGTGCAACGAAAGCTTTACGAATCTGACGCCCTCTTTCCGTACGAATCGGAATGTTTTGCAAGTTGGGATTATTCGAGCTTAAACGCCCCGTTGCGGCAACAGTTTGCATATAATCGGTATGAACGCGTAACGTTTTCTTGTCTACTTGTTCCGGCAAAGCCAAAATATAAGTACTTTGCAATTTCACCATTTGACGCCAATCCAAAATTTCTTTTATAATCGGATTGTCGTTGGCTAAATACATTAACACATCTTCGCCAGTTGCGTATTGACCTGTTTTCGTTTTCTTTTGTTTCGCACCGCCAATTTTCATTTTATCAAATAAGATATCTCCCAATTGTTTCGGTGAAGCCAAATTGAATTTCTCGCCGGCAGTTTCGTAGATTTTTTGTTCCAAAGATTTAATCTCAACCTCCATTTCGGTTGACATTTGTTTCAGAAAATCAACATCCAAACGAATTCCTTCAGTTTCCATAGCAGCCAAAACAGTTACTAACGGAATCTCGATTTCATCAAATAATTTTTTGGTTTCCGTTTTATCTAATTCGGTTGTAAAAAGTTCTTTTAATTGAAAAGTAACATCAGCATCTTCGGCAGCATATTCCTTAATCTCTTCAAGGGCTACATCGCGCATTGTAATTTGATTTTTTCCTTTTTTACCAATTAAAGTTTCAATTGATTTTGGAGAATATTTCAAATATGTTTCAGATAAAATATCCATATTATGACGCATATCCGGATTGATCAGGTAATGCGCAATCATCGTATCAAAAAGTTTTCCTTTTACGTTGATGCCATAATTAGAAAGGATTTTTAAATCATATTTTAAATTCTGACCTATTTTTTCGATGTTTTCATTTTCAAAAAATGGTCTGAATTTTTCAATTAAAGTATGCGCTTCTTCCTGGCTTTCCGGAAACGGAACATAAAATCCTTTTCCTTTTTCAAAAGAGAAAGCTATTCCAACCAACTCAGCATGCAAAGCATCTAAACCTGTAGTTTCGGTATCAAAACAAACAGAAGTCTGATTTTGTAGATTTTGTAAAAGCAATTTTATTCCCAAATCTCCCTGAATAAGCTGATAGGAGTGAGGGGTATTTTCTAAAGTATTGTAAAATGAAGTTCTTTCAATTTCCGAATTTTCATCAGAAGTTGTACCGCCGCCAAAAAGATCAAATTGATCTTCATTTTTAGGTTGTGGTTTTTTGTATAATTTAGTATCAGAAGCCGGAGCTGCAGAAGTAGCTAATTCATTTCCGCCACCAACTTTAAATAAATTATCAAATTGTTCTGCCATTCTTCTGAATTCCAATTCCTGAAAAATAGCATCTGTTTTTTCGATATCAGGACGTGATAGTTCGTAGTCATTTTCATTAAAAGTAACGTCACAATCGCATATAATCGTCGCTAGTTTTTTAGATAAAATTCCTTTTTCTTTATTGGCTTCAATATTTTCTTTCATTTTACCTTTCAGTAAATGCGTGTTGTCCAGAAGATTTTCCATCGTACCAAATTCCTTTAGGAACTTTTTTGCTGTAACTTCACCAACACCTGGTAATCCCGGAATATTATCGACGGCATCTCCCATCATTCCCAGAAAATCAATTACTTGTTCTGGTCTTTCGATTTCAAATTTTGCCAAAACTTCAGGAACGCCCCAAATTTCTATTCCATTACCCATTCGGGCTGGTTTGTACAT
Organism: Flavobacterium sp. KH_001; assembly: GCF_057840745.1. Taxonomy (NCBI): domain Bacteria; kingdom Pseudomonadati; phylum Bacteroidota; class Flavobacteriia; order Flavobacteriales; family Flavobacteriaceae; genus Flavobacterium; species Flavobacterium sp. KH_001. Next base: position 1,864,331 of record NZ_CM174520.1, read on the forward strand.
AAATATGTTCTCAGAAACTAATTGAGCAAAATCTTTATCAGGCGTTACCATAAAAACTTTGTAGTTTTCTTTTTCGGCTTGCTTGGCAATTGTTCCAATCAAATCATCGGCTTCGCAACCTTCTATTTCAATAATCGGAATATGCATGGCTCTTAATAATTCCTGAATATAAGGCACAGCAATTTTAATCGCTTCTGGAGTAGCATCACGATTGGCTTTATATTCGACAAACATTTCGGTTCTAACGTGGCTTCCGCCTTTATCAAAAGCTACAGCCAAATGATCTGGTTTTTCACGTTTTATAACATCCAAAAGCGAGTTCATGAATCCCATGATCGCTGATGTATCCATTCCTTTAGAGTTAATTCTCGGGTTTTTTATAAAGGCATAATAACCACGAAAAATTAGTGCGTAAGCATCGAGAAGAAAAAGACGTTTTTGAGTTGACATAAAAAAAATATTAGTCTGTAAAAATAAACAATTGGGTTCTCAAAAATTAAAATAGAAAGATTTTTTTTCCACCATATAAGTTATATAAGTCTATTTTAGTAGAGACGCACAGCAGTGCGTCTATGGTTTGGTTGGCGCACAGCGGTTAATCTGATTTTGCGTTGATGAATAAATGAACTTATATAATTTATATGGTGGAAATCTACGCAAACCGTTAATATCAAGTTAAAGTATTTATTATGATGAAATTCTTCATTTTCTCTTCATTTTGCAGAGGTACTTTTGATCTGTAAAATAAAAGGTATTAATTTAAATCTTAGAAATCATGAGAAATTTATTGATGTTACTAGTAGCAGTTTTAGGAACAAGTGTAATGGTACACGCATTTCCACCTGCTGTAAAAGTTGGTCCTGCAAAAGAAGTAAAAGAACTTCCTTCAAAAGAAGTGAAAGCTACAAAACACCCAAAAAACAAAGCTTATAAAAAAACAAAATCAGCAAAAACGGAAGCTCCGAAAGCAGAAACAACAAAAGTGAAAAAATAAGTATTGCTTTTGTTTTGTTTTCGAAGAATTCTAAAGGAGACAAAACAGGAATAATGGTTATGGAATGTGGATGAGAAAGCTGATGAAGAAATTTGTCAGCTTTTTTCTATTCGTTAATTTTTTAATAATGCGTATCAGGACTTTTCATAATTGCGTAAATTTAGTTACGCTTAAAAGCTGTTTTTATGAATGTTTTAATTGTTGAAGATAATAAAGAACTTGCTGTAGAGGTTTACGATTTTTTGTGTAACGTGGGTTATATATGTAAAATTGCAAATAGTTGCAGCGATGCTCTTGAAGAAGTGGGCAGTAACGATTACGATGCAATGTTGCTGGATCTGGGTTTACCGGACGGAGATGGTTTTGAAGTTTTGAAAACCATCCGTAAAACCAAATCTAAAATGGCTGGAATTGTTTTAACAGCACGAGGTGAATTAGACGACAGAATAAATGGTCTTCATTTAGGTGCCGATGATTATCTGACAAAACCATTTGCGTTGACCGAATTAAGTGCTCGATTATTTGCTGTAATCAGAAGAATTCATGGTTTTACTTTGAATAATTTAGAAGTGAACGGATTTTTATTGCAGCTGCAGGATTATAAAGTTACTTATAATGACATTCCAATCAGCTTAACGAAAAAAGAGTTTGATATCTTTCAATATCTTGTTTTGAATAAAAACCGGGTTATAACAAGACTTCAGCTTACCGAGCATATTTGGGGCGATATTCTGGAGGTGAATTCAGATTCTAATTTTATTGATGTTCATGTTCGAAACCTTCGTAAAAAACTAGATAAACACACTGCAATAGACTGGTTTGAAACCGTTCGGAATGTGGGTTATCGTATAAACCAGTAAAAAAATTTCTGTGAAAATAAAACACCAATTGGCCATTTTTAATGCACTGACAAGATTGTTGGTGATTCTGGTTTTATGGTTAATGTTGCCAATTCTGGTTGAAAATGTAGTTTACAGGCACATTAATAATGGATTGGTTGAGAAAAAGAAAAAATTTATTGATCACCTAAATAAAAAGGAGATCGATGATTTTATCGAAAATTCAAATGATTCTACCGAAACGTATTCTCAGTTTTCAACTTTGCACAGTGAGTTTTTGGTGCTTTCTAAGATTACCGGGAAACCACATCAGAAAAAAACAACTTTCAACAATGATTACCGCACAATTGAAGGGGAGGAAAATGAATATCGAATCCTGCAGTATCATTTTACTTATGAAAATCAGGGTTATAAATTAGAAATAGGAAGCAGTTTAAGCGAAGTAAACGATCTTACTTTTATTATTCGGTTGTTTATCATTATTGTATTGGTTATTATTCTATTAGTGACTTTTCTGGCTGACACCGTTTATATCGAATATTTGCTCAAACCTTTTTATAAAATTATTGATACGAAAATCAGGCGCGTCAACGAACCTGAAGCTTTTGATCATACTCCTATAAATGCAAAATCACGAGATTTTAGAGAATTAGATTTGGTTTTAAACCAGATGATGGATCGCATTGGAGAACTATTCAAAAAAGAGAAACAATTTATTTCAAATGTTTCTCACGAATTACTGACGCCAATTGCTTTGCTTAAAAACAAATTTGAAAATTTATTACAAAATGATTCTTTAGATGATAATGCGATTGATAAAATTGCGGGTGCATTGCGAACCTTAGATATGCTGAAAAAAATCATCAATAATTTATTATTGATTTCCAGAATTGAAAACAATCAATATGAAGCGAATGAGAAAATCAATTTTAAAGAGATTTTAAATGATTTGCAGGAAGATTTACAAGATCGAATTGAGGACAAAGAAATTCAGTTTTCAAACCAGATAAAACATGATTTTGTTTTCAGAGGAAATAAAACGTTAATCCATATCTTGATTTACAATTTAGTTACCAATGCTATAAAATATAATAAACCACAAGGCAGTATTGTAGTTGAAGATGGTTTTAATAGTAGCCAATATTTTATTTCTATTAAAGATTCTGGTATTGGAATGAACACTGCTCAAATCGAAAAAGTATTTAATAGGTTTGCAAGAATAAGTTCTGATCAGGACGGTCAGGGTTTGGGGCTCGCTATTGCTGAGAGTATTGCTGTTTTTCACCATATAGAAATTAAGGTTGCTTCTGAAATTAATGAAGGATCAAACTTTACACTTTTGTTTCCCGAAGTGCATTTGCATAATTAAAAGTTAAATTTTCAGAAGTACTCCAATCTTCATTTTGTCTTCATTTTCCGATTATATCTTTGAGCTATAAATAATGAGATAATAATCGTAAAAACTTAAAATCATGAAAAAATTAGTAATGTTAGCAGTAGCTGTTTTAGGAACAACTGCAATGGTAAGCGCTCAAACAACTCCAGCACAAACAACCCCTGTAAAAGAAGCTAAAGCTCCTAAAAAAGACAAAAAAGCAGATAAAAAAGCTAAAAAAGCAGAAGTTAAGCCAGAAGCGGCAAAAGCTCAAAAAAAATAAAGCATAAGTTTACTTGTAAACTTTATTGTGGATTAAAAGGTTTTAAAAAATTTGGTAGAGAAGAAGTTGGTGAAGAAATTTGCCAGCTTTTTTTGTTGTTATTTGAGTTAAATTTTTGATAATAAAAAGCAATAAAATTTTCATTCTTTGTTACTTTGCTTAAAACTATACCTACATGATCCTTCGTTTTGTAATTCTTTGTGTTCTCTTTTTGTTTATTGAGTTCTATTCTTATCAGGCTTTTCGAACTTTAATCAAATTAAGATGGGTTTTGATTAGTTATCAGGTAATAAGCTTACTTATTTTAATCTTTATAATTTATTCTTTCTCACAAGTAGATCGTTCTGTTGGGCAAACCAGACAGTTTATGTTTACTACAGGATTGATGTTGCTGGTTTATGTACCAAAAATTGTAGTGACACTTATTTTATTTGGTGAAGATATCTTTAGAATAGGAGCAAGTATTTTTAACTACTTTATTTACAATGCACCAAGAAAGGAAATGATGCCAGATAGACGAAAGTTTATCAGTCAGATTGCTTTAGGATTGGCTGCCGTACCTTTTTTATCCATTATCTATGGAATTTTTGAAGGAAAATATAATTTCAAAGTAATCAAACAAACAGTCTTTTTTCCTGATTTGCCAGATGCTTTCGATGGATTCAGAATCACTCATATTTCGGATGTCCATAGCGGAAGTTTTGATAATCCTGAAAAGATAAATTATGCAATTGACCTAATCAATGAACAAGAAGCAGATATGATTTTGTTTACGGGAGATATTGTAAATACCCATGCCAAAGAAATGCATCCTTGGCTGGAAACCTTTAATAGAATTAGAGACTATAAGTACGGTAAGTTTTCTGTTTTAGGAAATCATGATTATGGTGAATATGTTACCTGGCCTTCTGAGAAGCAAAAAGATGAAAATTTTCAAGAGATTAAGAAGCTTTATGGGCAAATAGGATTTAAATTAATGCTAAATGAACATACTTATATTCACAAAGGCGATGATAAAATTGCTCTTATTGGAGTAGAAAATTGGGGTGTTAATTTTAAAAAAGCAGGTGATTTAAATAAAGCATCGCAAAATGTTCATCAGGATGATTTTAAAGTTTTAATGAGTCACGATCCAAGTCATTGGGAAGCTGAAATTAAAGAACATCCTAAAAATTTCCATTTAACATTGTCAGGCCACACACACGGTATGCAATTTGGGATAGAAATTCCAGGCTATTTTAAATGGAGTCTGGCGCAGTACATTTACAAACAATGGGCTGGATTGTATGAGAATGTGGGTCGATATGTTTATGTAAATCGAGGATTTGGTTTCCATGCTTACCCTGGACGAGTAGGTATTATGCCTGAAATTACAGTCATTGAACTAAAAAAAGGTAACAATGTGGCTTAATTCGTTAAAAATGCTACATTTGTATTAATTATCTCTTTTTAATAGATTAAAAGAATTAAATTTTTGGTTTATGTCAAAATTTGGAGAACTTATAAATGCCCAAGTTCCAGTGTTAATAGATTTTTACACAGATTGGAACGAATCTTCTGTATCAATGCATCCTGTTATTAAGGATGTAGCTGCTGCACTTGGCGATAAAGCCAAAGTAATTAAAATTGATGTAGATAAAAATCAGGAGCTTGCTGAAGCCTTGCGTATAAAGGGACTTCCTACTTTAATGATTTATAAAGAAGGACAAATGATATGGAGGCAATCAGGAGAGCTTGATGCAAATACTATTATCGGAATTGTTCAGGATCAATTCAGTATCTAATTAAAACTTCCTCTTAGTTGGTGTTGTTTTAATGAATAATATCAAACTTATATCCGTTTTCTTTTAAAAAGTGTAAAGTTTTAGGTAAAGCGAATTTTAAATTATGCGATGCTTTTATACTGTCATGAAATACAATTACACTTCCGGATTGTACATTCTTAGTAACGTTTTCAAGGCATTTTTCAGGAGTAATGCTCTGATCAAAATCGGCACTTAAGACATCCCACATTACTATCTTGTAGCCTAATTTTCGTAAAATTTTAGATTGCGCTTTTTTAATTTTCCCGTAAGGGGGACGAAATAATAAGCCGTTCAGTCTTTTTTCATTTGATAAAATAGTAGCACAAGTTTTTACATTCTCAATATAATCATTTGTTTGGCTTTTCCATCCATTGATATGGTTCATGGTATGATTACCAATAGAATGTCCTTCTGCAATTAATCTTTCAAACAAAGATGAATTTGCATTGATGTTTTTTCCAATACAAAAGAAGGTTGCTTTTGCATCAAATTTCTTTAATTCAGATAAAACCCAGTCCGTAACTTCTGGAGTTGGGCCATCATCAAAAGTGAGGTATATTTTCTTTTCTTGATTTGGAATATCCCAACAATACTTAGAAAACACCCTTTTTATAAATGAATTTGTTTTTACCCAATAAAAGCTCATTGTGAGATGATTTAGAGATATGTAAAAATAAAAAATGCAACGCTATTTAACTAGAAGCGTTGCATTTTTTTAATCAGTATATTTTTCGTATATTATTATTCTTTTTCGCGTCCAAAACGTTCGAAAACATTTACATACGTATTAAAAGTCAATTTGTGTTTTTCGTAGAATGCTTTGTCCTTATTGCGCTCCATAACCTGTAAAAGACTTCTGTAACGCTCAATGTCAGTAATAATATCCATTGCTAAGTCGGTTTGATCACCTGGAGTCAATGTAGCATAATAATTTAAGTTCTCTTTATATTTCTGAACTAATTTATTTAGCAGGTCATGTGCTTTTGCAGTTTCTCCAACTTTGTAATAACCATTTGCAAACGGTTCTACCAAGGAGTAGTATCCATATTTATCCACAGGTAATTTTGTCATTGCTAAATTAATTACATTTTTAGCTTTGTCGATTTTGCCTTCTGCAATTAATTGCTCACTTAAACGAGATAAATTAGTGCGGTATGTGATACTGTTTCTTCTTGTTTCAGGATCGTGGTAGATTTTATCACTATCACTGTTGCCCCAATCCCATTTCATTACAATATCGTACATTTTATCGGCGTCAATTTGTCCCATATCCATTGGTCCTCCATCTTTTGAAGGGACATTTCTAACAGGTACTAATTTGTATACCATTCCGTCTAATTGTAAATAATCTTTTAACCATAAATAATCTTCATCATCAAAAGCACCACCACTAAAATAGATTGGTCTTTTCCAGTTATTATTGGCTAAGATATCAAGCATCATCAAACGATTTTTGTAGATCGCGCTTCCTTTAATGTCTATATCCATATACGGGACGATAGAATCGTTGTATTTAGGATTGACAACTTTGTTCTTGATGATAAGATTTTTGTCAACTGGTACTCTAATTTTATTAGTTGGATAAAAATGAATCGTTTGTCCGTTTTGTAAACCTACAGTCGATTTTGGGTTTTTAATAAAACTAATAAAGTCATTGATGTTCCAGCGCGTATCAATTTTTTGAATATAAGCCACATAGTCTAGTTTGTCACCTACATATTCATCATGCGTGAATGATATTGGTAATGGATCAGATTCATATGATTTTGCTTTCATTTGATCAATATACCAGTCCGTCATAAACAGACTTGTATTTACGATTTTAACGTCTGTTCTGATGCCTTCGATTTCCTGGGCATACCATAATGGGAAAGTATCATTGTCACCAATGGTAAATAGAATGGCGTTTTTATCGCAAGAATTCAGATACGCTTTTGCCATTGCAACAGCAGTATATTTGTTTGATCTGTCGTGATCATCCCAGTTTTGAGAAGCCATTAAGATAGGTGCGGCTAATAAAGTTCCGGCAATAATAATTGGTCCGGCAATTTTAGGGGCAATATATTTCTGGATGCTTTCGTATAGCGAATAGACCCCAAAACCTATCCAGATCGCAAAGACATAAAATGATCCTACCAGGGCATAATCTCTTTCACGAGGTTCAAAAGGTCTTTCATTTAAATAAATTTTTAATGCAATACCAGTAAATAAGAACAAGGCTAAAAGCACGTAAAAGCTTTTAAGATCTTTATTTGCATGATACATTATTCCGATAAGTCCTAAGATAAAAGGGAGGAAAAAGTAAACGTTTCTTCCTTTGTTATTTAAAACATCGGAAGGTAGATTGTCTTGAGAACCAAGGTGTAACGAATCAAGGGCTTTGATTCCGCTGATCCAGTTTCCGTCAAGATTATCATATTTACCCTGCTCATCGCTTTGGCGTCCTACGAAGTTCCACATTAAATATCTCCAGTACATGTATCCAAATTGATATTCGAACATAAAACTGAAATTGTCTACAGTTGACGGTTTTTCGATAATTAAATAGTCGCCATAACTTTTTAAGAATTTAACGTAACCTTCGTTATCGATTTGTTTTTGAGCATATGCTTTTCTGAATTCAGAAACGGTTTTTTCAACCTCATTTCTCAATTGAGCTGTAGCCTTATTGTATTCGTCTTCACTTAATTGGCTTGCGTCAATACCGTATTTAGCTAAATCATCTTCGTACGGATAATTAGGATTAATTTTAAAAGCAGGAGGATTTGTGAAACTGATATAATTTTGAATATGTCCGGTTTCAGTACTCCACATTCTAGGCAAAATCGTTTTTTGATTATCATCAGAATTTTGATCTGCGTTTTTATAATTATTCGTGATGATATATTTACCAGTTTTATAATCTCTTTCGTAGTTTGGTTTTTTATCTAAGTATGGATTTTTTTCGTCAAGACCAGCAAAAACTTCAGTGTATTGAGGGCCGTAAAATAATGGATTAACTCCATATTGTTCACGATTGTAATAAGCTAAAACTTCAGTTGCATCAGATGGTTTGTTTTCGTTGATTACCGTATTGGCATTAGCACGTACAGGTAACATGATCCAGGTTGAGAAACCAATTAAGATGAATAAAACACAAAGAATAATAGTGTTGTAGAAAACCAAGCCTTTTTGCTTTGTATACTTTAATCCAAAATAGAAGAAAGCAATAAAAAGTAATGCGACAAAAATAGTTCCTGAGTTAAAAGGAAGTCCCATGCTGTTTACCATGAAAACTTCGGTTTTTCCAAAGAAAGCCATCGTTAATGGCAATAATAATTTAAAAATAAATAACAAAATAGCAATTACTACAGCATTTGCAATAATGAAATTTTTGATGGTAACCTTTTCGTAATGTTTAAAGTAATATAGAAAACCAATTGCAGGAATTGTCAATAAAGCCATAAAGTGAACTCCAAATGAAAGACCTATAACAAGTGAGATAATTAATAACCATTTATTTCCTTTTGGTTCATCCATGTCTTGTTCCCAACGAAGACCAAGCCAGAAAAGTAATGCAATTAATAAAGAAGCCATTGCGTAAACTTCGGCTTCAACAGCATTAAACCAAAAACTATCAGAGAAAGTGTAAGCAAGTGCGCCTACAAATGAGCTTCCTAAAATAACAATTGAATTGTTTTGGTCGATTTCGGCAAAACGAGCTACAATTTTTTTCAAAATCATAGAGGATGACCAAAACATAAATAAGATGGTAAAGGCACTAGAAAAAACTGACATCATGTTTACCATCACTGCTACATGCTGATTATCTATAGCAAACATAGCGAAAAAGGCTCCCATCATCTGGAATAAAGGTGCTCCCGGTGGGTGGCCAACTTCTAGTTTAGCGGCTGTAGCGATATATTCGCCACAATCCCAGAAGCTCATAGTAGGTTCAACAGTCAGTGTGTAAGTAGTTAAAGCGATTGCAAATGCAAACCAACCAATAATTGTATTCCATTTATTGAAATTGAATTGTGCCATATTTAGATGTTAAAATTTTGTGTGTTTTCTATTCTACAAAGAAAATGTTTTTTTGTGTAAAGAAACGAGCATTAACATAAAATTCTACAAAACTATTTAGCGAAAGTAACGTATTGTTTGTGAAATACTTGTGAAAGTATTGTGCGTTTTGGAAGAAAAAAAACAAGAAAAAAATATTTTTTTTCGCGAAAAAGTTTGCGTAAACTAAAAAAAGCTTTAAATTTGCACTCGCTTAACAGCATTGCTGGTCTATGGTGTAATGGTAACACAACTGTTTTTGGTGCAGTCTTTCAAGGTTCGAGTCCTTGTAGACCAACATAAAGCCTCTCAATTGAGAGGCTTTTTTTATGCGCTAATTTTTTCTGGTAATTCAATATTTCGGATCTCAAATTGAGTGTAAAAGATGAGGGTTAGTTGAAAAAAAGAAGTCATGTGAAAACCTGTCTGGTTTGTGATGAAAAAAAATAAAGTAATAAAGAGTCTGAGAAACAATGGTTTGTTAATCTTTCTTAGTGCTTCTGTTGAAAAAGTTTGTATAAACTAAAAAAAAGCTTTAAATTTGCACTCGCTTAACAGCATTGCTGGTCTATGGTGTAATGGTAACACAACTGTTTTTGGTGCAGTCTTTCTAGGTTCGAGTCCTAGTAGACCAACATAAAAAGCCTCTCAATTGAGAGGCTTTTTTTATGTAATAAATTTATGTGAATTTTAAGTCGTAAAAATCTGATTTAGATTTTCAAGGTGATAACAGGTCTAACTGCATGGTTTACTAATCCTTCGCTAATGCTGCCGTTGAAAAAATGTGCAAAGCCGGTTCTTCCATGGGTGCACATTCCAATAATGTCTGCGTTTATGCTATTGGCAAAATTGATAATTCCTTTCTCAATGTTGGTATCGTTGTAAATGTGAGTTGTATAGTTGGTGATATTGAATTCGGTTACGAAATTTTTCATTGCTTTTTCAATAACATGTGTTGGTTTGAAGCTGTTTGGTGTGCAGATTGTAACCAAATGTATTTTTGATTCAAAGAATTTAGTAAAGTTTAGTAATTTTTCGAATGGTTTTTTTGTTTCTTCGGAAAAATCAGAGGCAAAAACAATGTTGGCTACTTTGAAATCGGAAATATCTTTTTTGATAACTAAAACAGGTATTTCAGAGTTTCGAACGACTTTTTCAGTGTTAGAGCCAATTAATAGTTCTTCAACGCCAGATGAGCCGTGTGATCCCATGATAATTAAATCAATGTCATAGTCTTTGCTTACTTGTGTGATTCCGTGAATAGGTTTGTCTATTTTTACAATTTCGGTCACCGGAATTCCGTCCAAATAAGGTCTTGAAGATATTTCGTCAAGCATTTCGTTTGCTTTTTTCATAAAAAGCATTGTTTCGGGAATGCTTGCGCCACCTAATATAGCGTCATTCATTTGGTGTGGTAATTCAAGCATGTGTAAAACGATAATTTCAGAATCGTTTTTTTGGGCAATTTGGGCAGCAACTTTTAGGGCGTCTTCTGCATGTTCTGAAAAGTCAGTAGGGACTAAAATTCGTTTCATAATTTTTTGAGGTTAAATTATTTGAATAATCCGTGATTTTAATGCTTCTATAAAGATAAGAAATATTTTTAGAGCAATCAATTTATTTTGATTTATAAAAAAAACACTATATTTGCACCGTTATTTATTAAAATCTAAATAATGAGGGGACTAAGTGTCCCCTCTTTTTATAAAATTATGACATTTAAAGAAAAAGTAAACGGATTAATCGCAGAAGCTCTTCTGGAAAAGCCTTCAATCTTTTTGATTGATTTATCTATTTCAGATTCTTTCAAAATTAGTGTTGGTTTAGACGGAGATAATGGAGTGGCGTTGCAGGATTGTATTGATGTAAGTCGTGCAATCGAGAATAATCTGGATCGTGAAGAACAGGATTTTTCGCTTGAAGTAGCATCGGTTGGAGTAGGGTCACCTTTGAAAATGACAAGGCAATACAAGAAAAATATTGGTAGAACGTTGATTGTTACGACAAATACTGAAAAAATTGAAGCAGAATTAGTAGAAGCTAACGATGTTTTTATAATTTTGTCTTGGAAAGCAAGAGAACCGAAAAAAGTAGGAAAAGGAAAAGAAACAGTTCAAAAAGAGCAACAAATACCTTATACAGAAATTAAAGAGGCAATTGTTACAGTAACATTTTAATTAAAGAATTCGCATGGAAAATTTAGCATTAATCGATTCATTCTCAGAGTTTAAAGATAATAAACTTATTGATCGTGTAACGCTTATGGCAATTTTAGAGGACGTGTTTAGAAATGCATTAAAGAAAAAATACGGTTCTGATGATAACTTCGACATCATTATAAATCCTGATAAAGGAGATATGGAGATTTGGAGAAGAAGAGTAATCGTTGCTGACGAAGATCTTGATTTTGAGAACGAAGAAATTACCTTGACTGAAGCAAGAATGATCGAAGCGGATTTTGAAATTGGCGAAGAAGTTTCTGAAGAGGTTAAATTGATTGACTTAGGAAGAAGAGCTATTTTGGCTTTGCGTCAAAACTTAATATCTAAAATTCACGAACACGATAATACAAATCTTTACAAGCAATTTAAAGATATTATCGGTGATATTTATACTGCTGAAGTGCACCACGTGCGTCCTAGAGTAGTTATCTTGGTTGATGATGAAGGGAACGAAATTGTACTTCCGAAAGAAAAACAAATTCCATCTGACTTTTTCCGTAAGGGAGATAATGTTCGTGGAATCATTGAAAGTGTTGAATTAAAAGGAAACAAACCTCAAATTATTATGTCTAGAACTTCTGAGAAGTTTTTAGAAAAATTGTTTGAACAAGAAATTCCTGAAGTATTTGACGGTTTGATTACAGTTAAAAATGTAGTTCGTATTCCAGGTGAAAAAGCAAAAGTAGCGGTAGATTCTTATGATGACAGAATTGATCCTGTTGGAGCTTGCGTTGGTATGAAAGGATCTCGTATTCACGGAATTGTTCGTGAATTAGGAAACGAAAATATTGACGTTATCAATTATACAAGTAATATTCAATTGTTTATTACAAGAGCATTAAGCCCTGCAAAAGTTTCTTCTATCAAAATTGATGAAGAAAACAAAAGAGCTGAAGTTTTCTTGAAGTTAGAAGAAGTTTCTAAAGCAATTGGTAGAGGAGGTCACAATATTAAATTAGCTGGTCAGCTAACAGGTTACGAATTAGATGTTATTCGTGAGGGAGATGTTGCAGGAGCAACGGCTGATGAAGACGATGTTGAATTAACAGAGTTTTCAGATGAAATCGAAGGCTGGGTAATTGAAGAATTTGCTAAAATAGGTTTAGATACTGCAAAAAGTATTCTAAAACAAGAAGTAGAAGATTTAGTAAGAAGAACGGATCTAGAAGAGGAAACTATTCTTGACGTTATGAAAATACTAAAAGAAGAGTTTGATAACTAATTATCTGCTCTAACAACACAACGAAAAAGGTAATAATAAAAAGGTTATATGTCTGAAGAGAGAGTAATAAGAATAAACAAGGTTTTAAGGGAATTAAATATTTCGTTAGAAAGAGCTGTTGATTATCTAAAAGATAAGGGGATTGCTATTGATGCAAATCCGAATGCGAAAATTTCTGATAGCGAATTTAATATCCTACAAAGCCAATTTGCGGGCGATAAGGGGAATAAGGAAGCTTCTAAAGAGGTAGGAGAAGAGAAGAGAAAAGAAAAAGAGGCTTTACGTGTTGAACGTGAGAAGGAAATTGAGGACAAACGCAGGCAAGACGAAGAGCGCCAAAAACAGCAAGAAGTTATAAAAGCGAGAGCTGTTGTAACCGGACCTGTTCAAGTTGGTAAAATTGATTTAAATCCAAAGAAACCTGCAATTGTTTCTGCTCCTGTTGAGGAACCTGCGAAAGTAGAAGAACCTAAAGCAGTTGTTACTCCAGCTCAACCAGAAAAACCTGTTCAAAAAGAAATTGTACAGCCTGAGCCAGTTGTTGCTCCTGTTGTTTCTGAAGAGAAAAAGGTAGAAAAACCTATTATTACAGAGAAGAAAGAAGTAAAAGTGGAAGCTCCAAAAGTAGTAGCGCAAGAGCCTGTTGTTTCAACAGATCCGGCAACTGCTGAAGAGACTATCACTACTCAATATCAAAAATTATCAGGAACTACTCTTACTGGACAAACGATTGATTTATCTCAATTCAATAAGCCTAAGAAAAAGAAAGAAGATCCGAAGATAGTGCCTAATAAACCAGGTGCTCCAGGTGCTGGAAATAACGCTAACAAAAATAAGCGTAAAAGAATAGCTCCGAAACCAGGTACTCCGGGTGCGCCAAAACCTGCTACAGGTAATGCGCCGGGAACACCAAACCCTAATAAAATCACACCAAATACTGGTGGTGGAGGCTTTAATGCTAACAGAAGTGCAAGACCTGGTTTTGTAAAAGGAAACCGTCCTGCTATTGTGGCTAAAGTTGAGCCTACTGAAGAGGAAGTAAAAAACCAAATTAGAGAGACTCTTGAAAAACTTCAGGGTAAAGGTGGTAAATCTAAAGCTGCTAAATACAGAAGAGATAAAAGAGATACACACCGTCAGAAATCTGATGAGGAGCAAAGAGCGATTGATGAAGGAAGTAAAACTATTAAAGTTACAGAATTCGTTACAGTTGGTGAAATTGCAATCATGATGGATGTGCCGATTACTAAAGTAATTGGAACTTGTATGTCACTTGGTATCATGGTTACCATGAATCAACGTTTGGATGCTGAAACATTAACTATTGTAGCCGATGAATTTGGTTATGAGGTTGAATTTATTACAGTTGATATTGAAGATGCCATTGAGGTAGTTGAAGATAAAGAAGAAGACTTAGTAGTTAGAGCGCCAATCGTTACTGTAATGGGTCACGTCGATCACGGTAAAACGTCTTTACTGGATTATATTCGTAAAGAAAATGTTATTGCTGGTGAGTCTGGAGGTATTACACAACACATTGGAGCTTACGGAGTAACTTTAGATAACGGTCAAAAAATCGCATTCTTAGATACACCGGGTCACGAGGCGTTTACCGCGATGCGTGCACGTGGAGCTCAGGTTACCGATATCGCTATTATTGTTGTTGCTGCGGATGATGATATCATGCCACAAACAAAAGAGGCTATCTCTCACGCACAAGCTGCAGGAGTGCCAATTATATTTGCAATCAATAAAATTGATAAACCAAATGCGAATGTTGAGAAAATCAAAGAACGTTTGGCTAGTATGAATTTACTTGTTGAAGATTGGGGTGGAAAAATTCAGTCACATGATATTTCTGCAAAAGTTGGAACAGGAGTAAAAGAATTATTGGAAAAAGTTTTATTAGAAGCAGAGATTTTAGATTTAAAATCGAATCCAAATAAAGCGGCTCAGGGAACTGTAGTTGAGGCTTTCTTAGATAAAGGAAAAGGATATGTTTCTACAATTTTAGTTCAACACGGAACTTTAAAAGTTGGAGATTATATGTTAGCAGGTAAGCATCATGGTAAAATTAAAGCTATGCATGACGAACGTGGACATATCGTTAAAGAAGCAGGTCCGTCGACTCCGGTATCTGTATTAGGTTTAGATGGTGCTGCAACTGCAGGTGATAAGTTCAATGTATTTGAAGATGAAAAAGAAGCAAAACAAATTGCATCTAAACGTTCTCAATTAATGCGTGAACAATCTGTACGTACACAACGTCATATTACACTTGACGAAATTGGTCGTCGTATCGCTCTTGGTCAGTTTAAAGAGCTTAACGTAATCCTTAAAGGAGATGTTGATGGATCTGTTGAGGCGTTATCAGATTCGTTTTCTAAACTTTCTACTGAAGAAGTTCAAATTAATATTATCCATAAAGGTGTTGGTGCAATTACGGAGACTGACGTTATGTTGGCTTCTGCTTCTGATGCAATCATTATCGGATTTAACGTTCGTCCTGCTGGAAATGCGAGACAACTTGCTGATAAAGAGGAAATCGATATCCGTTACTATTCTATTATCTACGCTGCTATCGATGACTTGAAAGATGCGATGGAAGGAATGTTAGCTCCTGAGATGAAAGAAGAAATTTTAGGAACTGCTGAAATTCGTGAGATTTTCAAAATTTCTAAAGTGGGATCAATTGCAGGATGTATGGTAATGGATGGTAAAATCATGAGAACTTCTAAAATTAGAGTTATTAGAGAAGGAGTAGTGGTACATACAGGAGAACTTGTAGCATTGAAACGTTTCAAAGATGATGTTAAAGAAGTTTCTAAAGGTTACGATTGTGGTATCCAGATTAAAGGTTACAACGACATCGAAGAAAGAGATGTTATTGAAGCATACCATGAAGTAGCAATCAAAAAGAAATTGAAATAATATTCAATAATTATTTTAAAGCCTCAATGAAAATTGAGGCTTTTTTTGTAAAAGGATTTTATAATATTTTTTTTGAGGAATTGGTTTGTAGTTAAAAATTATAGTTTACTTTTAATGTTATTTTTGATAAAATTATTTGATATGAAAACATTTTTATATTCAGTTATTATTTTTATGAGCTTTTCAGCAATTTCTTTTTCGCAGGAAGCTGTTGAAAAGGCTTCTCCTCCGGCGGGGAATGCTTTAGTTGGAGATTATTATGGAGCTGCTGTTTCAAAAGCTGCAGAAAGTAAAGCGATCTCGGTAGAAAAATTAGAAACTAAATTGCAAAATAAAAAAAAGATAGAAAATGTTAGCGTTAAGGGTGAAGTAACAGATGTTTGTGAAAAAAGAGGCTGTTGGTTAACTGTGAAAACGGAGAATGGTTCTTCTTTTTTTGTAAAAATGAGGGATTATGCGTTTTTTGTTCCGACGTCCTTAAAAGGTAAAAATGTTGTCTTAGAAGGTAATGCTGAGAAAAAAATCACATCCGTTGATGATCTTAAACACTATGCTAAAGATGCTAAAAAAACACAAGCTGAGATCAATGCTATTACTTCGCCAAAAGAAGAGATACGTTTTTTAGCTGATGGAATTAAGGTTGTAGATTAATTTACGACTCATAAATATTCAAAAAGCCTCATTTTACAATGAGGCTTTTTTTATTTTGAATGTAATTCTGATTTTGTTAGATATTTTATTTTTTAAGTGGATTAAAAAACTTCATTCATTTTATTTTCCAGAATATAGTTTGATGGTGTTTTGCCTAAATTTTTTTTGAACATAAAAATAAAGGCGCTGGTTGTTTCGTAACCTAAATCTAAAGCTATTTCTTTAATTGATTGTTTTTCGCCTAGTCTTTTTATGGCTTCTAAAAGTTTTAATCTTATGCGCCAGTCACTAAAATTCATTCCTAATTCTTTAATAAATAATCTGGATAGGGTTCTGGTGCTCATAAACGATAAATCGGCATAATAATCTATGGTGTATTTACTAGCTGTGTCATCCATTAAAAGTGAAATGATATTTTGAAGTTTTACATGATTACTTGTGGGCAGAAAAGTAGAGCTGGGTTTAATTAAGGCTAGCTCATCTATAAATACATCCATAATTCTCTTTTGAGAAAGTGTTGGATTTTCTTCATTTTCAAATGAGATGATTTTAAACATTAATTGTTTTAAGAATACAGAAATATCAAAAGAGAAACTACTTGCGGGGAGTTTTTCTGCAAAGCAAGGGTCTATAAAAACACTATATAATTTTACATTCTTCTGAAAAGACACCTGGTGTTCGATTCCACCAGGAATCCATAAGCCCTGTAATGGATTCACTACCCAAATCTGATTTTTTACAACTACATTCATGACGCCGCTTGTTGCATAAAGAAGTTGTGCTCTCGGATGTGAATGAGATGCACAAATAGCATCTGTGATTTTTTCAGTATAACCTAAAACGGGTAAAGATGGATTTATCTGAAAGCCATAGTCCACCACAAGATATGTCTGATAATCGTTATTCATTGTCCAAATGTAGTAATTATGACAGTGTAATTAATTAGCATCTTTGTTAAAAATAAGTTACCATTATTTTATTACCGTTCAAAATATAAACAACGCCTTATGACAAATGTTAAGACACAGCCTGAAGTGGTTCAGAAAACAATTTATTCCATTCTTTTTATTATTAGTTTTTCTCACTTTATAAATGATTTATTGCAAGCTGTAATACCTTCTGTTTATCCATTGTTTAAAGAAAAATTTAATTTAACTTTTACGCAAATTGGACTGATAACTTTTACTTATCAGCTTACTGCTTCAATTTTGCAGCCTTTTGTCGGGATGTATACGGATAAAAAATCTAAACCCTATTCATTAGTTGTTGGAATGACTTTTACTCTAGTGGGATTGTTTTTTGTTTCTATTGCAGATAGTTTTTTCTATTTATTGATTGCAGTGAGTTTGATTGGAATTGGGTCTTCTGTTTTTCATCCTGAATCTTCAAGAGTGGCTCATTTAGCTTCAGGTGGGAAAAAAGGATTGGCACAATCTATTTTTCAATTAGGAGGTAATGCAGGAAGTGCTGTTGGCCCTTTATTGGCAGCCTTAATTATTATACCCAATGGTCAATCCTATATCGTTTGGTTTTGTGCTGTAGCTTTGATAGGGATTTTTACCTTATATAAAATTGCTATTTGGTACACTGATCATTTGGAAGTAAAACGCAAAAATAAAACGACATCACAAGAAGTTATTACCCATCAGCTTTCTAAGAGAAGAGTTTGGTTGTCACTGGTTATTTTGTTGGTTTTAATTTTTTCTAAATATTTTTATATGGCCAGTATTACAAGCTATTATACTTTTTTCTTAATAGATAAATTTCATTTGTCTATTCAGCAATCACAAATTTATTTGTTTGTGTTTTTAGGATCAGTTGCTGCAGGAACACTTATGGGTGGTCCTATAGGTGATAAATTTGGTAGAAAATATGTAATATGGATTTCTATTTTAGGAGTAGCGCCCTTTACATTGATGTTGCCTTATGTTTCATTATTTTGGATCGGGATTTTGTCTGTGTTAATTGGATTGATACTTTCTTCTGCTTTCTCTGCAATTTTGGTATATGCAACGGAATTACTTCCTGGTAAAGTTGGTTTGGTGGCTGGTCTATTTTTTGGATTTGCTTTTGGAATGGGAGGTCTAGGATCTGCAGTTTTAGGTAAACTTGCTGATTTGACGAGTATTGAATATGTCTTTAGAATTTGCGCCTTTTTACCATTGATTGGTGTAATTGCTGGTTTTTTGCCTAATATTGAAAGTAAGAAAATTTAATAGATTTAAATGTAATAACAAAAAAGCAACTCAATTGAGTTGCTTTTTTGTTATTGTCGTATATCAGTTACAGTTATTTGCTGGGTTTGATCAGAAACACAAGTTTGTATCTCTTTTTAATTTCGACTAAATTTCGTTCTGCTTCGATTCTGGTCTTAAAATTTCCGACAATTACTTTATAGTTCGGTGTGTTGAAAATAATAGTGCCGTCGACGTTACTATTTTCTCTTTTAAAATCGGATAAGGTTTTTTTAGCTTCATCGCTTTTGCCACTAAAAATCTGGATTTTATAAGTGTCGTTTGTGCTTATTGACGTGTTAATTTTGCGTTTGTCATTCAGTAACTGCTCAAATTTAGGATCCTGATTTACTGTTAAATTTTGGTCTTGAGCATTAATGTTATAGGCTAATGTTAACATTGTTAATGTTAAGAAAACTCTTTTTGAAGGGGTTAAAATTCTCATAATGTGATGGTTTTTATGCAAAAATAGTATTTAAAGTTTGTATGGAAAATTTTAATATTATTTAGAATTGATATAAATTGATATTTAAGACTATTTTAAGGTTTTGAGAATAGTTCATAAGTCGTATTTTTGTGCAAGTTTTAAAAGAGGGTATTCGTTTTTTATTGTTTTACTACAGTAAAAATCATACCAAAAATTAGTAGATAATTATTATACTATATGAAAAAGGTGGGTAACCATAATTCGATCTCAAGAAAATTGCTGCTTAGCTTATCGCTAACGCTGATTTTCTCCCTAACTTCATTTGCTCAAGATGCTGCTGCTCCGGCGGCGCCTGAAGCTGCTGCTCCGGCTGCAACTGCAGGTGGTGATCCAGTAAAAGGGAAGGAACTTTTTAATGCAAATTGCGCTGCATGTCACAAATTAGATGCTAAATCAACAGGTCCTGCTTTAAGAGGAGTTGCTTCTAAGCATGATATGGCTTGGATTTACAAGTGGGTGCATAACAGTTCTGACATGATTAAGTCAGGTGATGCTGTTGCTGTTAAACTTTTTGAAGAAAACAACAAGTCTGTAATGACTTCTTTTCCTCAATTATCTGAAGGTGATATTGATAATATTATAGCTTATACTTCTGAAGTAAAAGCTGAGCCTGCTGCTGGTACGCCTGGAACTGTTCCTCCTGGTGAAAAAGTTGAAGGCGGTGGAATTTCTAATAATATTATTTTAGGCGCTCTTGCTCTTGTGATGGCTATTTTAGTTGTCATGTTAGTAATGGTTAATAAAGTATTGACGAAAGTTGCTAGCAAAAATGGTATCGAGATTCCTTCTAGAGAAGCGAGGACTCCAATTTGGAAGGCTTTTGCCAGAAATCAATTTTTGGTATTGGTTACTTCTATATTCTTATTATTAGCGAGTGGTTATTTTGTGTACGCTTATTTGATGCAAGTTGGTGTTGATCAAAATTATGAGCCAATTCAGCCAATTCACTATTCTCATAAAATTCACGCAGGAGATAATGAGATCAATTGTAAATATTGTCACTCTGCTGCTCGTGTAAGCAAAAATGCTGGTATTCCTTCATTAAATGTTTGTATGAACTGTCATAAAAATATTTCTGAGGTTGCTGAGACTACTGCTACTCCTGAGTACAGCAAAGCATTCTACGATGCTCAAATTCAAAAATTATATGATGCTGTTGGATGGGATAAGGCTAAACAAGCTTATACTGGAAAAACACAGCCTGTTAAATGGGTTCGTATTCATAATTTACCTGATTTCGTGTATTTCAACCACTCTCAACACGTAAATGTTGCCGGAGTTGAATGTCAAACATGTCACGGTCCGGTACAGGAATTTGAAATCATGAAGCAATACTCTAAATTAACAATGGGATGGTGTGTTGATTGCCATAGAAAAACTGATGTTAAGATGGAAGGAAATGCATACTATGATAAAATTCATGCTGAACTTTCTAAAAAATACGGTGTAGAGAAATTGACTGCAGCGCAAATGGGAGGTTTAGAATGCGGTAAATGCCACTATTAATCGAATTATTAAGATTTTAATATTTATATACAATGTCATCAAACAAAAAATACTGGAAAAGTGTTGAAGAACTAGAGAATAGTTCTATTGTTGAGGCGCTTAGAAATAACGAATTCGTTGAAGAGATTCCTACAGAAGATTTCTTAGGGAATGCAGATGCTTTAGCTCAATCTGGAACTTCACGTCGTGACTTTTTAAAGTACGTAGGGTTTAGTACTGCAGCGGTTACACTTGCTGCTTGCGAAGGTCCTGTTCACAAGTCTATCCCTTATGTGTTACAACCGGAACAAATCATTCCTGGTGTTGCAGATTATTACGCAACTACTGTTTTTGATGGTTTTGATTTTGCTAACTTATTAGTGAAAACTCGTGAGGGTCGTCCAATTAAAATTGATAACAATACTATTTCTGGAGCTAAATTTTCAGCCAATGCTAGAATTCATGCGTCTATCTTATCATTATATGATAGCATGCGTTTGAAAGAGCCTAAATTGGAAGGAAAAAATAGTAGCTGGTCTGCTGTTGATTTAAAGATTAAATCAAGTCTTGCTGATGCGAAAGCAAAAGGTGGGCAAGTTGTATTGTTGACAAATACTTTAGCGAGTCCATCTACTGAAAAGTTAATTGGTGAATTTATCGCTAAAAACCCTAATGCAAAACATGTTGTTTACGATGCAGTTTCTTCATCTGACGCATTAGATGCATTTGAAACCGTGTACGGTGAAAGAGCTTTAGTTGATTATGATTTTTCAAAAGCTTCTTTAATTGTTTCTGTTGGTGCTGATTTCTTAGGAGACTGGCAAGGTGGTGGATACGATGCTGGATATGCAAAAGGACGTATTCCTCAAAACGGAAAAATGTCCCGTCACTTTCAGTTCGAATCAAATATGACATTATCTGGAGCTGCTGCTGATAAGCGTGTTCCAATGACTATTGCTGATCAAAAACAAGCTTTAGTTCAAATATATAATATAGTTGCAGGTGCTTCTGTTGCTGTTACTTTAGATGGTAATTTTAAAGCAGAAGTTGTTAAAGCTGCCCAACAGTTAAGAGCTGCTGGTTCTAAAGGAGTTTTAGTATCTGGAATTGAAGATAAAAATGCACAATTATTAGTTTTAGCTATCAATCAGGTATTGGCTAGTGAAGCTTTTAATACAGCTGGTACAAGACAAATTAGAAAAGGTTCTAATGCGGTTGTATCTCAATTAATAAAAGATATGAATGCTGGTAGTGTTCATACTTTAATCATGAGTGGTATTAATCCTGTTTACACATTGGCTGATTCAGCTTCTTTTGTTTCCGGATTGAAAAAAGTAAAAACGTCAGTTGCTTTTTCTTTAAAAGAAGATGAAACTGCATCGATTACTACAATTGCTGCTCCTGCTCCTCATTACTTAGAATCATGGGGTGATGTTGTACTTACAAAAGGAACTTATAGTTTGACTCAGCCAACTATTCGTCCTATATTCAATACAAAACAATTTCAAGACGTTTTATTATCATTAAATGGTGTTCCTGGAAACTTCTACGATTATCTTAAAGCTAGCTCAGCTGGGATTATTGCAGGTTCTTCTTGGAATAAAGTTTTACATGATGGTGTTTTTGTAATTGGTTCTACTGCTTTAGCTGCTGGTTCTTTTGATTACACTGCTGCTGCAAGTGCAGTGTCTAAATCAAGATCAGCCGGGAATTTCGAATTAGTATTATATACTAAAACAGGTATGGGTGATGGACAACAAGCAAACAATCCTTGGTTGCAAGAGTTTCCAGATCCAATCACAAGAGTTTCTTGGGATAACTATGTAACTGTTTCTAATGCTGATGCTAAGAAACTTGGCTTAACAAATGAAATTGTTGCTAACGGTGGTTTGAATGGTAGTTATGCTACAATTACTACTGCTGATGGAGCTAAGTTGGAAAATGTACCCGTAATTGTTCAGCCTGGACAAGCTGTAGGTACAGTTGGTTTAGCTGTAGGTTATGGTCGTAAAGCGGCTTTAAAAGATGAAATGCAGGTAGGTTTAAATGCCTATGCTTTATATAAAAACTTCAATAGTGTTCAATCTGTATCTATTGCGAAAGCAAATGGAGTTCACGAGTTTGCTTGTGTTCAGGGACAGAAAACATTAATGGGTAGAGGAGATATTATTAAAGAAACTACTCTTGAGATTTTTAATACTAAAGATGCAGAACATTGGAATGAAAAACCAATGGTATCTTTAGATCACCAGGAAGTTGAAGCTACAACTGTCGATTTATGGGAATCATTTGATCGTAGTACAGGGCATCACTTTAACCTTTCAATTGACTTAAATGCTTGTACTGGTTGTGGTGCATGTGTTATTGCTTGTCATGCTGAGAATAACGTTCCGGTTGTTGGTAAAGCAGAAGTAAGAAGAAGTCGTGATATGCACTGGTTGCGTATTGACAGATATTATTCTTCTGAAAGTACTTTTGAAGGTGATAATGAAAGAAAAGAAAATATTGCTGGTTTATCTAGTTCATTATCTACATTTAATGAAATGGAAAAAGCTGGGGATAATCCACAAGTTTCATTCCAGCCAGTTATGTGTCAGCACTGTAATCACGCACCATGTGAGACAGTTTGTCCTGTAGCTGCTACATCTCACGGTCGTGAAGGTCAAAACCACATGGCTTACAACAGATGTGTTGGTACTCGTTACTGTGCAAACAACTGTCCATATAAAGTACGTCGTTTCAACTGGTTCTTGTATAACAAAAACACAGAATTCGACTATCATATGAATGACGATTTAGGACGTATGGTGTTAAACCCAGACGTAAACGTTCGTTCTCGTGGAGTTATGGAAAAATGTTCTATGTGTATTCAAATGACACAAGCAACTAAGTTAAAAGCTAAAAATGAAGGTCGCCCAGTTGCTGATGGTGAATTCCAAACAGCTTGTTCTAATGCTTGTTCTTCTGGAGCAATGATATTTGGTGATGTTAATGATACAGAAAGCAAAGTGGCTAAATTAGCAGCTGATGAAAGATCATATCACTTGTTAGAGCATGTAGGAACAAAACCTAATGTGGTTTACCATGTTAAAGTTAGAAATACTTAGTAAAATTATTAATTAGAAACAATATAAAGGATTATGTCGTCTCACTACGAAGCACCCATTAGAAAACCTTTAGTTATAGGTGATAAATCTTATCACGATGTAACAGTAGATGTAGCTGCACCTGTTGAGGGGCCTGCAAACAAACAATGGTGGATTGTATTTTCAATCGCATTAATAGCCTTCCTTTGGGGGTTAGGTTGTATCATTTACACCGTATCTACCGGTATCGGAACATGGGGATTAAATAAAACAGTTGGTTGGGCTTGGGATATCACGAACTTCGTTTGGTGGGTTGGTATTGGTCACGCTGGAACATTAATTTCTGCGGTATTATTACTTTTCCGTCAACGTTGGAGAATGGCTATTAACCGTTCTGCAGAAGCAATGACTATCTTCTCGGTAGTTCAGGCAGGTTTATTTCCAATTATTCACATGGGTCGTCCATGGTTAGCATACTGGGTTTTGCCTATTCCAAATCAATTTGGATCTCTATGGGTAAACTTTAACTCACCATTGCTTTGGGACGTATTTGCAATTTCAACTTATCTTTCAGTGTCATTAGTTTTCTGGTGGACTGGTTTATTACCTGATTTTGCAATGCTACGTGATAGAGCAGTAACTCCTTTTACAAAAAGAGTTTATTCTATCCTAAGTTTTGGATGGAGTGGAAGAGCTAAAGATTGGCAACGTTTTGAAGAAGTTTCTTTGGTATTAGCTGGTTTGGCTACTCCTCTTGTACTTTCTGTACACACGATTGTATCTATGGACTTTGCTACTTCTGTAATTCCAGGATGGCATACTACAATTTTTCCTCCATACTTCGTTGCTGGAGCAGTTTTCTCTGGATTTGCAATGGTTAACACCTTGTTGATCGTTATGAGAAAAGTTTCTAATCTTGAAGCATACATAACATTGCAACATATCGAGTTAATGAATATCATTATCATGATTACAGGTTCTATTGTTGGTGTAGCTTATATTACTGAGTTATTTGTAGCTTGGTATTCAGGAGTAGAATATGAGCAATATGCTTTCTTAAACAGAGCTACCGGACCTTACTGGTGGGCATATTGGTCAATGATGACTTGTAACGTTTTCTCTCCACAATTTATGTGGTTCAAAAAATTAAGAACAAGTATCATGTTCTCATTTATTATTTCGATTGTGGTAAACATCGGAATGTGGTTTGAAAGATTCGTAATTATTGTTACTTCTTTACATAGAGATTACCTTCCATCTTCTTGGACAATGTTCTCACCAACATTTGTTGATATTGGAATTTTCATCGGAACAATTGGTTTCTTCTTTGTATTGTTTTTATTATACTCTAGAACATTCCCTGTAATTGCTCAGGCAGAGGTTAAAACAATTTTGAAAGGAACAGGAGATAATTACATTAGAGAAAGAGCAAATAAAGATTCACATCATGAGTAATAAAGTAATATACGCCATTTATAATGACGATGATATTTTGATGGATGCAGTAAAGAAAACCAGAGCTGCTCATCATCATATTGAAGAGGTTTTTACTCCATTCCCCGTTCACGGATTGGATAAAGCTATGGGTTTAGCACCAACAAGATTAGCAATTTGTGCTTTTTTATATGGATGTGTTGGTATTTCTGTTGCAACAACAATGATGAGTTATATCATGATTCATGACTGGCCACAGGATATTGGTGGAAAACCAAGTTTTAGTTTCATTCAGAATATGCCATCTTTTGTGCCAATTATGTTTGAGATGACTGTGTTTTTCGCTGCCCACTTAATGGTAATCACTTTTTACATGAGAAGTAGATTATGGCCATTTAAGCAAGCTGAGAATCCTGATGTAAGAACAACAGATGACCATTTCTTAATGGAAGTTGCTGTAAACGATAACGAAGCAGAACTTGTTTCTTTTTTCGAAGGTACAGGAGCTGTTGAAGTTAAAGTAATTGAAAAGAATTAATTGTAGCTATGAAAAGGATATATAAAATAACACTTTTAGTTGGTATAACTATTTTAGTTTCATCTTGCCACAATAATTCGGCACCAAACTATCAGTACTTCCCTAATATGTATGAATCTGTAGGTTATGAGACTTACTCAGAAGCAAAGATATTTAAAGGAGGAAAAGAAGGACAGCTTCCTGTAGAAGGAACTATCAATAGAGGTTTTGAACCTTATGAGTATGAAAATTCAACTGCTGGTTATGAATTGGCTAAGGCTAATTTAAAATCACCTTTAAGTGAAGCGGATAGAAATTCAGGAAAAGGAAAAGAACTTTTCGAAATTTACTGTATCAGTTGTCATGGTGCAACTGGAAATGGTAAAGGTAAATTGGTTGAGAGAGAAAAATTTCTTGGAGTACCTAGCTATAAAGACAGAGTTATTACTGAAGGAAGTATCTTTCACGTTGAAACTTATGGTTTAAATGCAATGGGTTCACATGCAAATCAATTAAGTGCCCACGAACGTTGGTTAGTTGCTGACTATGTTCTAAAACTAAAAAGCCAATTATAATTGTTGAACAAACTGATCGTAATAGATATGTATACATTTTCAAGTAAATTAAAAACTTTTTCTATCATCCTAATGGCCCTTGGTATATTAGGAATTGGATATGGTTTTTTAACTGCTCCTAAAAATATCGAAGAGGTAGAAACTCTTCTGGCAAAAGAAGCATCAGAGCACGGTGGAGGACATGGTGAAGCCGCTGCGGCACATCATGAAGAAAAAGCTGAAGCAACGCAACACGCAGAAACAGTTGAAGCAGTTCATCATGAAGAAGCTAAAGATGCAAATGTTGAAGAGGCTGTGAGTAAAGATTCAGTTGTTGCTAATGAAGATACTACTCATGTAGTAAAAGCTGAGGAAGCACACGAAACTGAAGCTGCAGTTGCACATGATGTAAAAGCGGATAAACACGCTGAAGCTTCTCATGGACATGATCCTAAAGCGCATGCAGAACACGTTTTACACCAATTGCAAAACAAACCTTGGTCTGCTTTGTATGTTGCGAGTATTTTCTTCTTGCTACTTTCTATGGGAGTTTTAGCATTTTATGCTATTCAACAAGTAGCTCAGGCAGGTTGGTCTCCAGTATTGTTTAGAGTTATGCAAGGAATTACGGCTTATTTGCCAGTGGCTTCTGTAATTTTCTTTATTATTTTAGTTTTATGCGGATTACACTTTAATCACATATTTGTATGGTTAGGTGAAGGTGTTACAGATCCGAAAAGCCCTAATTACGATGCAATCATTGCTGGTAAAGCAGGTTATCTAAACTTTCCTTTCTGGATCGTTAGAGCGGGAATCTTTTTATTAGGATGGAACTTATACCGTCATTATTCAAGAAAAAATTGTTTAGCTCAAGATGAAGCTAATGATGATTTAAATTATAAAAAGAACTTTAAGTTATCTGCTGGATTCTTAGTATTCTTTATCGTATCTGAGTCTATTATGTCTTGGGATTGGATAATGTCATTTGATCCACACTGGTTCAGTACATTATTTGGATGGTATGTTTTTGCTTCTTTCTTTGTAAGTGGTATTACTACTATTGCATTAGTTACAATATACTTAAAATCTAAAGGATATTTAGAATATGTAAATACAAGCCACATTCACGATTTGGCTAAATTTATGTTTGGTATTAGTGTTTTCTGGACTTATTTATGGTTCTCTCAATTCATGTTGATCTGGTATGCTAACATTCCGGAAGAGGTTACTTACTTCGTAACAAGAATTCAATTATACAATTTACCATTCTTTGGTGCTGTAGTTATGAACTTTGTGTTCCCATTATTAATATTAATCAATACTGACTTTAAGCGTTTAAGCTGGGTTATTGTAATGGCTGGTACTGTTATTTTATTAGGGCATTATGTTGATTTCTTTAATATGATTATGCCTGGTACAGTAGGAGATAGATGGTTTATTGGTGTTCCTGAAATTGCATCTATTCTTTTCTTCTTAGGTTTATTTATTTTTGTTGTATTTACCGCATTAACGAAAGCACCTTTGTTAGCAAAAAGAAATCCTTTCATTGAAGAAAGTAAACATTTTCATTATTAATATTTAAAGAAGTAAACAGATGACAAGTTTGTTGGTAATTATAGTTTTAGTTTTATTAGCAGTTGCATTATGGCAATTGACCAAGATATTTGATCTTACTCAGGTAGGATCTTCTTCGGACGATTCTCAGGTTGCATCAGATAATGATAATAATATTCAGGGATATATTATGTTCGGCTTTTTAGCTTTCATTTATATCTTCACGATTTACGGTTTACTAAAATGGGGTGGTTTAGCACTTCATAGTCCTGCTTCAGAGCATGGACTTTTAGTAGATAATTTAATGAATATTACTTGGGTTTTAATTTTTGTAGTTCAATTTATTACACAAGGTTTATTATACTGGTTTTCTTTTAAATATAAAGGAAATAAAAATCAAAAAGCTTTGTTTTTTGCTGATAGTAATAAGTTAGAAGCAATCTGGAGTATTATTCCATCAGTAGTTTTAGCTTGTTTAATCCTTTATGGATTATACGCCTGGAACAACATTATGTTTGTTGATAAAGATGAAGATGTAATTGAAATTGAATTATATGCTCAACAATTTAAATGGACTGCAAGATATGCTGGACAGGATAATGTTTTAGGAAAAGCTAACGTTCGTTTAATCGAAGGAGTGAACACTTTAGGTGTTGATATGTCAGATCCAAACGCTCAGGATGATATTGTTGTTAGCGAATTACATATTCCTAAAGGTAAAAAAATACATTTCAAAATGCGTTCTCAAGATGTATTACACTCAGCTTACATGCCTCACTTTAGAGCGCAGATGAACTGTGTTCCTGGAATGGTTACTGAGTTTGCTTTTATTCCAACTTACACGACTTCTGAATACAGAGAGTTGCCATTTATGGTTGAAAAAGTTGCCAATATCAATAAACTAAGAGCTGAAAAAAGCGCTGAGTTGGTTGCTAAAGGTGGTACAGCTTTAGATCCTTATACATTTGATTATTTATTATTATGTAATAAAATTTGTGGAGCTTCTCACTATAACATGCAAATGAAAGTGGTTGTTGATACTCCGGAAGATTATAAAAAATGGTTAAGTGAAAAAACAAGTTTAGCTCAGGATATTAAAGCAGCCGCTGCTGCTGAAAAACCAGCTGAAGGAGTTGAGCCTACTACAGATAGTACTGCTAAAGATACTGTTAAAGCAGTTATTGATACTGTAAAAGCGGTTGTAGCTAAAGTTGCTATGAGATAATATTTATTAAGAAAATTTAAAGTACACATATATGTCAGCAGAAGCGCACGGTCACGATCACGGACACGATCACGAGCACGAACATCATCATAAAGACACGTTCATTACTAAATATATATTTAGTATTGATCATAAAATGATTGCTAAGCAATATTTAATTACCGGTATTATTATGGGTATTATAGGTATTGCAATGTCTTTGCTTTTCAGAATGCAGTTAGCATGGCCAGAGGAGTCTTTCAAAATATTTAATGTTTTATTAGGAGATAAATTTGCACCTGATGGTGTAATGGCAAATGATATTTACCTTGCTTTAGTTACAATTCACGGTACCATCATGGTATTCTTTGTACTGACGGCTGGTTTGAGTGGAACTTTTAGTAATTTACTTATTCCACTTCAAATTGGAGCGCGAGATATGGCTTCTGGATTTATGAATATGATTTCATACTGGTTGTTTTTCTTATCTGCTGTAATAATGTTAAGTTCATTATTTGTTGAAGCTGGACCAGCTTCTGCAGGTTGGACAATTTATCCACCATTAAGTGCTTTACCACAAGCTATTCCAGGTTCTGGTACAGGTATGACTTTATGGTTAGTTTCTATGGCTATCTTTATTGCATCTTCTTTAATGGGATCTTTAAATTACATCGTTACTGTAATCAACTTAAGAACTAAAGGGATGTCTATGACTAGACTTCCACTTACTATCTGGACATTTTTCGTAACAGCTATTATTGGTGTTATTTCGTTTCCAGTATTATTGTCAGCTGCATTATTATTGATTTTCGATAGAAGTTTTGGTACTTCATTCTTCTTGTCTGATATTTATATTGCAGGAGAGGTTTTACACTACCAAGGTGGTTCTCCGGTATTATTTGAGCACTTATTCTGGTTCTTAGGACACCCTGAGGTTTATATCGTAATTTTACCAGCAATGGGTCTTGTTTCTGAGATTATGGCAACGAATTCTCGTAAACCAATTTTCGGATACAGAGCGATGATTATGTCAGTTCTTGCAATTGCATTCTTATCAACAATTGTTTGGGGTCACCATATGTTTATTTCAGGTATGAATCCTTTCTTAGGATCTGTATTTACATTTACAACTTTATTGATTGCAATTCCATCTGCTGTAAAAGCGTTTAACTGGATTACAACTTTATGGAAAGGTAATTTACAATTTAACCCTGCAATGTTGTTCTCTATTGGAATGGTTTCTACTTTCATCACTGGAGGTTTAACAGGGATTATTTTAGGAGATAGTACTTTAGATATTAACGTTCACGATACTTACTTTGTAATTGCTCACTTTCACTTAGTAATGGGTATCTCTGCACTTTACGGAATGTTTGCTGGTATTTACCACTGGTTCCCTAAAATGTACGGAAGAATGTTGAATAAAAACTTAGGTTATATTCACTTTTGGGTAACAGCAGTTTGTGCTTACGGAGTATTTTTCCCAATGCACTTTATTGGATTAGCTGGTTTACCAAGACGTTATTATACAAACACAAACTTCCCATTATTTGATGATTTACAAAATGTGAATGTTTTGATAACAACATTTGCCCTTGTAGGAGGTGCGTTCCAATTAGTATTCTTATACAACTTCTTTAGTAGTATTTTCTACGGTAAGAAAGCAGTTCAGAATCCATGGAAATCTACAACATTAGAGTGGACAACTCCAGTAGAACATATTCACGGTAACTGGCCAGGTGAAATTCCTCATGTATACCGTTGGCCATATGACTACAGTAACCCAAATCATGATGTAGATTTTGTACCGCAAAATGTACCAATGAAAGAAGGTGAAGAAGTTTTACACCACTAAAAAATATTTAAAAAAGACTATCAGAAATGATAGTCTTTTTTGTTTTAGTTAAAGTTCTATTGGTTCAATTTTACTGTTTTACAAACTGATTACTTTGCATATCTTTGTGAGATGAATGAAAATTTAGATCCTACTACAAAGGGATACAATCCAGAAGAGCTAGATCTTGAAAAAAGATTACGTCCGCTATCATTTGATGATTTTGCCGGACAAGATCAGGTTTTAGAGAACCTGAAAGTTTTTGTCGCTGCTGCCAATCAGCGTGGAGAAGCACTTGATCATACACTTTTTCATGGTCCTCCAGGATTAGGTAAAACTACTTTAGCAAACATTCTGGCTAATGAGTTGGAAGTTGGAATTAAAATTACTTCAGGACCGGTATTAGATAAGCCTGGTGACTTAGCAGGATTGCTTACTAATCTTGATGAGAGAGATGTTTTGTTTATTGATGAAATTCATAGGCTAAGTCCTATTGTTGAAGAATACCTATATTCTGCAATGGAGGACTTTAAAATTGATATAATGATTGAATCGGGACCAAATGCCAGAACAGTTCAGATTAATTTGAATCCGTTTACTTTAATAGGTGCTACTACTCGTTCTGGTTTACTTACTGCTCCGATGCGCGCCCGCTTTGGAATTTCATCTCGACTACAATACTATACTACTGAACTTTTAACTACTATTGTTGAAAGAAGTTCTTCAATCTTAAAAATGCCAATTTCTTTGGATGCCGCAATCGAAATTGCCGGGCGTAGTAGGGGAACACCTCGTATTGCTAATGCTTTGTTGCGTAGAGTTCGTGACTTTGCACAAATAAAAGGTAACGGAACGATTGATCTGGAAATTGCTCGTTACGCCTTAAAAGCGCTAAATGTCGATGCACATGGACTTGATGAAATGGATAATAAAATTTTGTTGACTATTATCAATAAGTTTAAAGGAGGTCCTGTTGGACTTTCAACATTGGCAACAGCAGTTTCTGAAAGTAGTGAAACGATAGAAGAAGTTTATGAACCTTTTTTAATTCAGGAGGGGTTTATTATGCGTACTCCTCGTGGGCGTGAAGTCACGGATAAAGCTTATAAGCATTTAGGAAAAATAAATACAAATATTCAGGGCGGCTTATTTTAATATTTTTTCAATGTCTGATAATAAAAAATATAGTTATCCGAACAAACTTTCCATTTTTAGATTTTTTTTGGATGCAGAGGGAGTGAGAAGAAATCCAATTCCTTTTCACAAAAAGTACTTTGATAAACTTGGGGATTCATTTTCTTTAAAAATTGGTATTGCGAAACACTTGATTTTATCGAGAGATAATGAAATTGCACAGCATATTTTGCAGAAAAATCAAAAGAATTATCATAAGTCTAAGTTTCAGTCTGTTTATCTTTCCAAGTATTTAGGAAAAGGATTGTTGACTGTTGATGGCGATTTTTGGCTGAAGCAAAGGAGACTTATTCAACCTGCGTTTCATAAGCAGAAAATGAATCAGTTGGTTGAAAACATGAATCACACTATTATTTCTGAATTAGATGTTTTAGTGGAAGAAAAAACGGTAGATCTTTTTCCTGTAATGAGTCAGTTGGCTTTTAATGTTGTGGCAAAATCCTTATTCGAACTTTCGATTTCTGAAGATAAGCTAAATCGTATAAAAGTTATTATAGAAGAAGTTCAGAATTTCTTAATAAAGGAAATTAGGCTTCCGCATAAAGCCTGGTGGTTTTCTGCTACTGGTCAGGTTAAAAAACATCTTGAATTAGCAAAAGAGAATAATAGTATCATTAGGGAAATTATTGAGGATAGAATTTCTTCAAATAAAGAGACTAATGATTTGCTTAATATGCTTTTAGAAACCCGTTATGAAGATACAGGAGAAGGAATGTCTGTAAAGCAATTAATAGATGAAATTAAAGTTCTTTTTATTGCTGGACATGAGACAACTGCGAATGCATTAACTTTTACTCTTTACCTTCTAGGAAGAAATCGGGAAATTCAACAAAAAGTTTTTGATGAGATTATTGAAATTGAATCACAAACAGAAAATGTCGTTGATCAACTT
Organism: Flavobacterium sp. KH_001; assembly: GCF_057840745.1. Classification (NCBI taxonomy): domain Bacteria; kingdom Pseudomonadati; phylum Bacteroidota; class Flavobacteriia; order Flavobacteriales; family Flavobacteriaceae; genus Flavobacterium; species Flavobacterium sp. KH_001. Next base: position 1,897,169 of record NZ_CM174520.1, read on the forward strand.
CAAAAAATGACTTATATAAATGCAGTTTTAAATGAAGCAATGCGTTTGTATCCGCCCGCATGGATTACGGATAGACAAAATGTTGAAGATGATAATATTGGTTTATTCCATTTGAAAAAGGGGACTTTAATTGGGGTTTCTTTTTATGAACTGCATCGTAATCCTAAATATTGGGAGAAACCGGACGAGTTTAATCCGGACCGTTTTCTTGGAGAACAAAAGAAACAGTCAATGCAATATTTTTATCCCTTTGGGGCAGGACCAAGAATGTGTATTGGAGCAGGATTTGCTATTTATGAGATGTGTCTGACCATTTCCCATATTGTGAAAAAATATAAGATAAAATCTACCAACTCGGACATTAAACTTAATCCTTTGATAACATTAAAACCTGTGGGTGTAGAAGTTATATTTTCTAAAAGATGACCATCAATTCACGAGAGACATATTCGAAATTTATAAAAGCTGAGGCGAAACGACTTGGCTTTCTTTCTTGTGGGATATCTAAAGCTGGATTTCTTGAGCAAGAAGCGCCTAGGCTTGAAAAGTGGTTGAAAAATAATCAAAATGGTCAAATGGCTTATATGGAAAACCATTTTGATAAGCGATTAAACCCAACATTGTTAGTTGATGACGCAAAAAGTATAGTTTCACTTTTGTTAAATTACTATCCGGCCGAATCGCAAAATCAGGAAAGTTTTAAAATATCAAAATATGCTTACGGCCAGGATTATCATTTTGTAATTAAAGAGAAATTAAAAGAGTTTCTTCATTCAATTCAAGAAAATATAGGTGAAGTTTCAGGTCGTGCTTTTGTTGATTCAGCACCTGTATTAGATAAAGCTTGGGCTGCTAAAAGTGGATTGGGTTGGATTGGTAAAAATAGTAATCTGTTAACTCAAAAAGTAGGTTCATTTTATTTTATAGCAGAACTTATTATTGATTTAGATTTAGAATATGATCATGCTGTTACGGATCATTGTGGGTCATGTACTGCCTGTATTGATGCTTGCCCTACTCAGGCAATAGTTGCCCCCTATGTTGTTGATGGAAGTAAATGTATTTCCTATTATACTATAGAATTAAAAGAGAATATTCCTTATGAGATGAAAGGAAAATTTGATGAGTGGATGTTTGGTTGTGATACTTGTCAGGATGTCTGTCCCTGGAATCGTTTCTCGAAACCACATTCTGAACCTTTATTTAATCCCAATCCTGAATTGCTTTCTTTTTCAAAAAAAGATTGGCTTGAGATAACAGAAGAAACTTTCAAAAGAGTTTTTAAAAATTCTCCAATTAAGCGAACCAAATTCGATGGTTTAAAACGCAATATTAACTTTTTAGATTAAAAAAAGTTAGATGTTGGTTTTGACTATTTTTTTTCTTTTGAATTGCCGAATATTTTACTTCCAGAATTTTATTTCACATATTTTTATAAAACGAAAAAAAGGCACATTTTTGTAAGAGCCTCTTTTGCAATTTGATATATGTGTCTTTTTTGCAATGTAGGAAATGAAACACAACATGTGTATTTAGTCTATATTTTTTATCGACGAACGGTAAATTTATTGAAGCTTTGTTTTATTGGTTAGCTATAATTTTGCGATAGATATCTGGTAATTAAAATATTACTTCTCTTGCTTGTTGAAGTGTATGAAAGCATTTTTTGAATTTTGAAAGTGCAACAATTTTTTAATTTGAGTAAAAAGATTAAATTTTTTATTAAAAGTTTAATCGTTTGATAATCAATATTTATTAGTCTTGTTTGTAGAATATATTATCTAATAGTAGAGATATCTTTTAACCTATTTTTTATTTGTAAAAAGTGAGTTCAATAGTAATAAATTTTATTAAAAAATAATTACTTAACAAGAAAAACTCCTTTAACATATCGTGAATAAAAAGTAAACAAATGTTAAAAAGAAAACCTCTGTTTGTAATTTTTGTTTTTGTAAGTTTTTTTGGTGTTTTGTTATTAAATTGAAGATAAAGCTTTGTGATTCGTAAAAAATTAAGAAATTTCTTCTTTTGCATTGAGGAATTACTAGTTTTTCAAAACATAAATGGTCCTTTCGACTGGAAATAAGTGTAATTCAACGTTTTTATAAGTAGTTTATCGAGTAATGTAGCTAGTTATTAGGCGTTTATATACTTTCGCCGCACCAAAACTACCATGAATTATGCGACCATTTTTATGTCTTGAGCCGATTACTCAAATGGTTCAATCATTTTTTGAATTAAGAATAAAATCTCACTTCAGATTTTATTTTAATTCAAAATCCACTCCTCATATTTTTTCGTATGTCTTCTATATTCTGAAAACCACGATTGGTTTTACAGTTAACAATATTTGTATTCCTCAAATCTCATTTGCGTATGCGTAACTTTACTTTTAAAGATCTTAATTTACTTAGGTCATTTTTTATTGTTTTCCTACTTCTATTATCAAACACATCTTTGTTTGCGCAAATTTGTGGTACCCCTGGAGGTGATGGTCCTGTAACAGTATCAAGTTCTGTAAATACTTATTATCCTATTACAGGAAATGTTACGATGAATGCGGGATCTAAATCCATAGTGTTAAGCAAAGTACCGGCAACAGATGCGCATCTTAATAATTTTGGTGCGACTCCAATTTCTACAGGAGATTTGATTTTGATTATTCAAATGCAGGATGCTACCATAGATTATACAAATAGTACAAGTTATGGTTCCGGAACTGCAAATAGCGGCTTGGATGGCCTAGGTGGGACTGGTTTTACGGCTCTTGGTAATACTGGTGTTTTTGAATATGTTATTGCAACTAATAGTGTACCATTGACAGGAGGGAATTTAACATTTAAGGGAACTGGTACCGGCGGCGGTGTGCTTAATAGTTTTTTTAACGCAGATGCAACATCAACAAGTGGAAAAAGAACATTTCAAATTGTTAGAGTGCCGCAATATTCAAATTTAAACTTAACATCTAATATTACTACTCCACCTTTTAATGGAGTTGCGGGTGGTGTAATAGCTTTTAATGTTTCAGGTACATTCAATTTTGCCGGATATACGATTGATGGAACTGCTCGTGGTTTTAGAGGTGGTTATAGTCCTAGAGCAGACTCAGATCTAAATGATGCTAATACTTATGTGGGATTATCAACTAATAATAAAATTTCTGGAAAAGGAGAAGGAATAGCGGGAACACCACGCTATATGTGGGATGGATATAATCAAGTTGATAATTTAGTTGAAGGAATGCCGGGAGGATCTTCGGGAAGAGGAGCTCCAGCTAATGCAGGAGGAGGAGGTAATGATCATAATACAGGCGGTGGCGGTGGCGGTAATGGTGGATATGGAGGCTTAGGTGGTGCTGGCTGGCAAGGTGGTAATGGCAATATTCTTCCGGCAACAGGAGGAGGAAGACCGGGTTTTAGATCCTATCTTACAGCTGTTCCATTTCCAAGGCTTGTTATGGGCGGAGGCGGTGGAGCAGGTGATGCCAATAATGCTTCATCTGGCGTAAAAGGAGGTGTCGGTGGTGCCATTATTCTCGTTAATGCGGGTACGGTTTTAGGAACTGGTAATATTTATGCTAACGGTGGAAAAGGAGCACCTGGTGCTTATTCAGGTTCGCCTGACGGAGCTGGTGGTGGTGGAGCTGGAGGAACTGTATTATTAAATATTTCTAATGATAGTAATGCAACTATTAGAATAGAGGCGAATGGAGGTGATGGAGGAAATACAGAAAATGATAATAACAATGAGCATGGACCTGGTGGAGGAGGAGGTGGCGGAATTATTAGTCATAACCTTTCGGGTACAGTAAGTATAACTGCTAGTGTACTTGGTGGCGCAGCAGGTAAATCTAATGCTGGTAATGGAATCAATCATGGGGCCATCAGTGGGTCAGTTGGTTATGTGTCAACATTTACATTACAAGATGTTCCGCCAAATTTGCAGGTAAATTCAAATTGCTTTCCTATTCTTGAGACCAAAGTAAAAACTTTATCAACAACGTCAATTTGTAATTCCATTGATGAGAAAGTATCTTATGAGGTTCAGATAAAAAATACTGGGGTAGGAAATGCTGCAGGAGTATTTTTAGACTTTCTTTTTCCAGCAGGTATTGAATTTGATTCTGCTACAGCAACATATTCACTTGATGCTTCCGGGCCTTCTGGACCTTTGGCTAATAGTGCTACGGCAAATAATCCTTTATTTGGTGGATTTAATATCGCACAAAATGGAATTGTAACAATAACCTTAGTAGGGAAAGTTGCAACATCAATTACTGCCGGGACATATAGCTCTAATGCGCAGGCTTTATATCTTGATCCTACTCGTACAACTGCCGATCCAAATAGAAAAATAACACCATTTACAAATGCTTATGGAACGGTTAGTAAAAATTATGAAGGATTAAACCAATCTAATGTCCCGGGTACTAACTTTATTGGAACTAGTTCGACTGCAGATGATATAACAATACTAGCTTTGCCAACTGCGCCGACCGTTACAATTTTACAGTCAAGTTGTGCTACTCCAACAGGAACAGTAACTATACCAGTCAATGGTCCGGGAATAAGTTATACATTAACAGGAACAAGTCCTATAACGGCATCGATAACTAATGGTACAGGTCTTTTTTCAGGATTAGTTCCAGGCACTTATAAAGTAACTACAACAAATGCACAGGGATGTACTTCATCTCCCACTACTGGCATAGTTATAAATGCAGTTGCTGGCGCACCAACGACTACAGGGATATCAATTTGTCAGGATGGAACAGGTTCTTTAACAGTTTCTTCGTCATGTTTAATTTCGGAGAGCACAGGAGCGAAAATTGCTGTGGCAGGAGCGAGTGCAACTGCAGGAACCAATACACTATCCTGGGTAAATCCTGAAAAAATTACTTCGAATGATTCGAGTAATGCGACAGTTGCTGTCTCAAGTGGAGGGAGTTTTATAACTCATTATCTTCAAGGAACTAATTTTGGTTTTACAATTCCAACTAATGCTACAATAAAAGGTATTCAAGTATCAATTAGTCGTTTTAGTAGCGTTGATAGTAATAATAATAATGTAAAAGATAATGTTGTCAGTTTGATTAAGGCTGGATTCATTATGGGGGCAAATAGAAAAGTCACAAATAGTAATTGGTCAACTAGTTCTACGACTGTTATTGATTATGGAGGTACATCAGATTTATGGAGTGGGTCCTGGTCTCCTTCTGATATCAATTCGCCAGATTTTGGAATAGTATTATCTGCGAATATTAATAGGGGAAATGGAAATGGAAACGGTACTGTAACTGCATCGGTTGATTACATGCAGATTACTGTGAATTATACCGTGGGAGAAATTGAATGGTATACGACATCTTCTGGTGGAACACCAATTTATACAGGTTCTTCTTTTAATCCTGTAGGAGTTACTGGATCAGGTTTAATAAATACAAATACACCAGGAACAAAAACCTATTATGCTGCCTGTACTAGTGGCTCAAGTTGTAGAGCAGCTACAAATTTTGTTATTAATGCGAAACCAACAATAACAGGAACCACACCAGCTTCAAGATGTGATACAGGCACTGTGACATTGGAAGCTACAGCTTCATCAGGGACAATTAACTGGTATGCCGCTTCAACAGGTGGTTTATCATTAGGAACAGGTGCAAGTTTTACAACACCAAGTTTATCAACAACAACCAGTTATTATGTAGATGCAACGGAGAATGGTTGCACAACTGCGGCCAGAACTGCAGTTGTCGCTACGGTAAATACGTTACCAACTATAAATTCAACAACAGAAAGTTCTAGATGTGGGACGGGGACAGTAACATTAAATGCAACAGCGTCAATTGGAGCAACCATCAATTGGTATGCTGCTTCAACAGGTGGAACATCTTTGGGAACAGGGACGAACTTTACAACACCAAGTTTATCAGGTACTACTACATATTATGTTGGAGCTACTTCTGCTGAAGGATGTCCGACAGCATCAAGAATTGCAGTTGCAGCGGTTATAAACAATATCTCTACAATCACATTTACAAGTGGTACACAAAATCCAGCAGTTTGTGCAGCAACGGCAATTCCTAATACTGTTTATACTTTTGGAGGTAGTGCGACCAATGCTGTGGTAACTAATTTGCCTGTTGGATTAGCAGCTGCCGTTAACACTAGTGCAAAAACAGTAACTATTTCAGGAACTCCAACAGTGGGAGGAACTTATACAATAACAACTGTTGGCCATACTGCTCCTTGTGCGGCAGCTAAAATTACAGGAATTGTGACGGTAAATACTTCGGCAGCACCAATATTAAGTGCAATAACACAACCAACATGTACAGTAACTACAGGAAGTTTTACTATTACCAATTATGATGCTTCTTATACTTATATAATAACCCCATCAACAGGAGTTAGCAGAACGGGAAGTTCGGTTACAGCTCAGGCTGGTAATTATACCATTAAAGCGACGGTCAATAGTTGTGATTCGGCAAACACAGGATTTGCAATTAATGCACAACCTTCAATACCGGCAACCCCAACAATTTCAACATCTACGACTACTACATTCTGCTCCGGTGGAAATGTTGTGCTGACTTCATCTGCCGGCTCAGGTAACCAATGGTACAAGGATGGTACTTTGATTTCAGGTGCAACTGCTACTACATACAGTGCCACTGCAAGTGGAGTATATAGTGTTATTACCAATAACGGAGCCTGCTCAAGTGTGGCTTCAGCAGGAACTGCGGTAACGGTAAATCAGATTCCTGCAGTTCCAACACTAAGCGCTGTGACCCAGCCAACTTGTGCAACAGCAACAGGAAGTTTTACTATTGATAATTACAATGCGGCTTACACTTATACGATAACCCCATCCACAGGAGTAACACAAACTAATGGTACTGTTACAGCTCCGGAAGGGAGTTATACAATCAAAGCAACCTTGGGCGCTTGCAGCTCATCGGATTCAGTTGCCGCTGTTGTGAACGCGCAGCCATCAACACCTGCAGTTCCAACACTAAGCGCTGTGACCCAGCCAACATGTACAACAGCAACAGGAAGTTTTACTATTGATAATTACAATGCGGCTTACACTTATACGATAACACCATCCACAGGAGTAACACAAACTAATGGTGCTGTTACAGCTCCGGAAGGGAGTTATACTATTAAAGCCACAGCTAATGGTTGTGATTCTGTAAACATAGGATTTGTAATTGATGCTCAGCCATCAACACCTGCAGTTCCAACACTAAGCGCTGTGACCCAGCCAACTTGTGCAACAGCAACAGGAAGTTTTACTATTGATAATTACAATGCGGCTTACACTTATACGATAACCCCATCAACAGGAGTAACACAAACTAATGGTGCTGTTACAGCTCCACAAGGAAGTTATACAATCAAAGCAACACTGGGATCTTGCAGTTCATCTGATTCAGTTGCGGCGGTTGTAAACGCTCAGCCATCAACACCTGCAGTTCCAACACTAAGCGCTGTGACCCAACCAACGTGTACAACAGCAACAGGAAGTTTTACGATCGACAATTACGATCCGACTTACACTTATACGATAACCCCATCCACAGGAGTAACACAAACTAATGGTGCTGTTACAGCTCCACAAGGAAGTTATACAATCAAAGCAACACTGGGATCTTGCAGTTCATCTGATTCAGTTGCCGCTGTTGTGAACGCGCAGCCATCAACACCTGCAGTTCCAACACTAAGCGCTGTGACCCAACCAACGTGTACAACAGCAACAGGAAGTTTTACTATTGATAATTACAATGCGGCTTACACTTATACGATAATCCCATCCACAGGAGTAACACAAACTAATGGTACTGTTACAGCTCCACAAGGAAGTTATACAATCAAAGCAACCTTGGGCGCTTGCAGCTCATCTGATTCAGTTGCCGCTGTTGTGAACGCTCAGCCATCAACACCTGCAGTTCCAACCCTAAGCGCTGTGACCCAGCCAACATGTACAACAGCAACAGGAAGTTTTACTATCGACAATTACAATGCGGCTTACACTTATACGATAACCCCATCCACAGGAGTAACGCAAACTAGTGACGCTGTTACTGCACCGGAAGGGAGTTATACTATTAAAGCCACAGCTAATGGTTGTGATTCTGTAAACATAGGATTTGTAATTGATGCGCAGCCATCAACACCTGCAGTTCCAACACTAAGCGCTGTGACCCAGCCAACGTGTACAACAGCAACAGGAAGTTTTACCATTGACAATTACAATGCGGCTTACACTTATACGATAACCCCATCCACAGGAGTAACGCAAACTAATGGTGCTGTTACAGCTCCACAAGGAAGTTATACAATCAAAGCAACACTGGGCGCTTGCAGTTCAGCTGATTCAGTTGCTGCTGTTGTGAACGCACAGCCTACAACGCCTGCCGTACCAACGCTAAGTGCCGTCACCCAGCCAACGTGTGCAACGCCAACAGGAAGTTTTACTATTGACAATTATAATGCGGCTTACACTTATACCATAACGCCATCCACAGGAGTAACGCAAACTAGTGGTGCTGTTACGGCTCCTGAAGGAAGTTATACGATACAAGCAATATTGGGAGCTTGCAGTTCAGCAGCTTCAGTTGCGGCGATTGTGCATGCGCAACCTTCAACACCTGTTGTACCAACAGTAAGTGCTGTTACCCAGCCAAACTGTGCAACAGCAACGGGAAGTTTTACTATTGACAATTACGATACGTCTTATACTTATACAATAACGCCATCAACAGGAGTTACCAGAATTGGAAATTCCGTTACAGCTCCGGAAGGAAGTTATACGATACAAGCAACATTGGGAGCTTGTAGCTCATCGGATTCAGTTGCTGTTGTTGTGAATGCGCAACCTTCAACGCCGGTCGTACCAACACTAAGTGCTGTGACTCAGCCAACGTGTGCAACGCCAACAGGAAGTTTTACTATTGACAATTACAATGCGGCTTACACTTATACGATAACCCCATCCACAGGAGTAACACAAACTAATGGTGCTGTTACAGCTCCACAAGGAAGTTATACAATCAAAGCAACACTGGGATCTTGCAGTTCATCTGATTCAGTTGCCGCTGTTGTGAACGCGCAGCCATCAACACCTGCAGTTCCAACACTAAGCGCTGTGACCCAACCAACGTGTACAACAGCAACAGGAAGTTTTACTATTGATAATTACAATGCGGCTTACACTTATACGATAATCCCATCCACAGGAGTAACACAAACTAATGGTACTGTTACAGCTCCACAAGGAAGTTATACAATCAAAGCAACCTTGGGCGCTTGCAGCTCATCTGATTCAGTTGCCGCTGTTGTGAACGCTCAGCCTTCAACACCTGTAGTTCCAACACTAAGCGCTGTGACCCAGCCAACATGTACAACAGCAACAGGAAGTTTTACTATCGACAATTACAATGCGGCTTACACTTATACGATAACCCCATCCACAGGAGTAACGCAAACTAGTGACGCTGTTACTGCACCGGAAGGGAGTTATACTATTAAAGCCACAGCTAATGGTTGTGATTCTGTAAACATAGGATTTGTAATTGATGCGCAGCCATCAACACCTGCAGTTCCAACACTAAGCGCTGTGACCCAGCCAACGTGTACAACAGCAACAGGAAGTTTTACCATTGACAATTACAATGCGGCTTACACTTATACGATAACCCCATCCACAGGAGTAACGCAAACTAATGGTGCTGTTACAGCTCCACAAGGAAGTTATACAATCAAAGCAACACTGGGCGCTTGCAGTTCAGCTGATTCAGTTGCTGCTGTTGTGAACGCACAGCCTACAACGCCTGCCGTACCAACGCTAAGTGCCGTCACCCAGCCAACGTGTGCAACGCCAACAGGAAGTTTTACTATTGACAATTATAATGCGGCTTACACTTATACCATAACGCCATCCACAGGAGTAACGCAAACTAGTGGTGCTGTTACGGCTCCTGAAGGAAGTTATACGATACAAGCAATATTGGGAGCTTGCAGTTCAGCAGCTTCAGTTGCGGCGATTGTGCATGCGCAACCTTCAACACCTGTTGTACCAACAGTAAGTGCTGTTACCCAGCCAAACTGTGCAACAGCAACGGGAAGTTTTACTATTGACAATTACGATACGTCTTATACTTATACAATAACGCCATCAACAGGAGTTACCAGAATTGGAAATTCCGTTACAGCTCCGGAAGGAAGTTATACGATACAAGCAACATTGGGAGCTTGTAGCTCATCGGATTCAGTTGCTGTTGTTGTGAATGCGCAACCTTCAACGCCGGTCGTACCAACACTAAGTGCTGTGACTCAGCCAACGTGTGCAACGCCAACAGGAAGTTTTACTATTGACAATTACAATGCGGCTTACACTTATACGATAACCCCATCAACAGGAGTTACCAGAATTGGAAATTCCGTTACAGCTCCTGAAGGAAGTTATACGATACAAGCAACAGTGGGAGCTTGTAGTTCGGCAGCTTCAGTTGCGGCTGTTGTGAATGCTCAGCCTTCAACACCGGCTATACCAACACTAAGTGCCGTTACCCAGCCAACCTGTGCAACAGCAACGGGAAGTTTTACCATTGATAATTACGATTCGTCTTATACTTATACAATAACCCCATCAACAGGAGTAACACAAACTAGTGGTATTGTTACAGCTCCGGAAGGAAGTTATACGATTAAAGCAACAATGGGATCTTGCAGTTCAGCAGCTTCAGTAGCTGCTGTTGTAAACGCGCAGCCTTCAACACCAGCTGTACCAACGCTAAGCGCTGTGACTCAGCCAACCTGTGCAACAGCAACAGGAAGTTTTACGATTGACAATTACAATGCGGCTTACACTTATACTATAAACCCATCAACAGGAGTTACCAGAATTGGAAATTCCGTTACAGCTCCTGAGGGAAGTTATACGATACAAGCAACATTGGGAGCTTGTAGTTCGGCAGATTCAGTTGCTGCTGTTGTGAATGCGCAACCTTCAACACCTGTCGTACCAACACTAAGCGCCGTTACCCAGCCAACCTGTGCAACAGCAACGGGAAGTTTTACCATTGATAATTACGATTCGTCTTATACTTATACAATAACGCCATCAACAGGAGTTACCAGAACAGGAAATTCCGTTACGGCACCTGCTGGAAGTTATAAGATAAAATCAACATTGGGAGCTTGTAGTTCATCGGATTCGGTTGCTACTGTTGTTAATGCACAGCCTTCAACACCTGTAGTTCCAACCCTAAGCGCTGTGACCCAGCCAACGTGTACAACAGCAACAGGAAGTTTTACTATTGATAATTACAATGCGGCTTACACTTATACGATAACCCCATCCACAGGAGTAACACAAACTAATGATGCTGTTACAGCTCCGGAAGGGAGTTATACGATCAAAGCAACACTGGGCGCTTGCAGTTCAGCTGATTCAGTTGCGGCGGTTGTGAACGCACAGCCTTCAACACCTGTAGTTCCAACACTAAGCGCTGTGACCCAGCCAACGTGTACAACAGCAACAGGAAGTTTTACTATCGACAATTACAATGCGGCTTACACTTATACGATAACACCATCAACAGGAGTAACGCAAACTAATGATGCTGTTACAGCTCCGGAAGGGAGTTATACGATCAAAGCAACACTGGGCGCTTGCAGTTCAGCTGATTCAGTTGCGGCGGTTGTGAACGCACAGCCTTCAACACCTGTAGTTCCAACACTAAGCGCTGTGACCCAGCCAACGTGTACAACAGCAACAGGAAGTTTTACTATTGATAATTACAATGCGGCTTACACTTATACGATAACCCCATCCACAGGAGTAACGCAAACTAATGGTGCTGTTACAGCTCCACAAGGAAGTTATACGATCAAAGCAACACTGGGATCTTGCAGTTCATTGGATTCAGTTGCCGCTGTTGTGAACGCGCAGCCATCAACACCTGCAGTTCCAACACTAAGCGCTGTGACCCAGCCAACATGTACAACAGCAACAGGAAGTTTTACTATTGATAATTACAATGCGGCTTACACTTATACGATAACACCATCCACAGGAGTAACACAAACTAATGGTGCTGTTACAGCTCCGGAAGGGAGTTATACTATTAAAGCCACAGCTAATGGTTGTGATTCTGTAAACATAGGATTTGTAATTGATGCTCAGCCATCAACACCTGCAGTTCCAACACTAAGCGCTGTGACCCAGCCAACATGTACAACAGCAACAGGAAGTTTTACGATCGACAATTACAATGCGGCTTACACTTATACGATAACCCCATCAACAGGAGTAACGCAAACTAATGGTGCTGTTACAGCTCCACAAGGAAGTTATACAATCAAAGCAACCTTGGGCGCTTGCAGCTCATCTGATTCAGTTGCCGCTGTTGTGAACGCTCAGCCTTCAACACCTGTAGTTCCAACACTAAGCGCTGTGACCCAGCCAACATGTACAACAGCAACAGGAAGTTTTACTATTGATAATTACAATGCGGCTTACACTTATACGATAACCCCATCCACAGGAGTAACACAAACTAATGATGCTGTTACAGCTCCGCAAGGGAGTTATACGATCAAAGCAACACTGGGCGCTTGCAGTTCAGCTGATCCAGTTGCCGTTGTTGTGAATACGCAGCCATCAACACCTGCAGTTCCAACACTAAGCGCTGTGACCCAGCCAACGTGTACAACGGCAACAGGAAGTTTTACTATCGACAATTACAATGCGGCTTACACTTATACGATAACCCCATCCACAGGAGTAACACAAACTAATGATGCTGTTACAGCTCCGGAAGGGAGTTATACGATCAAAGCAACACTGGGCGCTTGCAGTTCAGCTGATTCAGTTGCGGCGGTTGTAAACGCACAGCCATCAACGCCTGCAGTTCCAACCCTAAGCGCTGTGACCCAGCCAACTTGTGCAACAGCAACAGGAAGTTTTACTATCGACAATTACAATGCGGCTTACACTTATACGATAACACCATCAACAGGAGTAACGCAAACTAATGATGCTGTTACAGCTCCGGAAGGGAGTTATACGATCAAAGCAACACTGGGCGCTTGCAGTTCAGCTGATTCAGTTGCGGCGGTTGTGAACGCACAGCCTTCAACACCTGTAGTTCCAACACTAAGCGCTGTGACCCAGCCAACGTGTACAACGGCAACAGGAAGTTTTACTATCGACAATTACAATGCGGCTTACACTTATACGATAACCCCATCCACAGGAGTAACGCAAACTAATGGTGCTGTTACAGCTCCACAAGGAAGTTATACGATCAAAGCAACACTGGGCGCTTGCAGTTCAGCTGATTCAGTTGCGGCGGTTGTAAACGCACAGCCATCAACGCCTGCAGTTCCAACCCTAAGCGCTGTGACCCAGCCAACTTGTGCAACAGCAACAGGAAGTTTTACTATCGACAATTACAATGCGGCTTACACTTATACGATAACACCATCAACAGGAGTAACGCAAACTAATGATGCTGTTACAGCTCCGGAAGGGAGTTATACGATCAAAGCAACACTGGGCGCTTGCAGTTCAGCTGATTCAGTTGCGGCGGTTGTGAACGCACAGCCTTCAACACCTGTAGTTCCAACACTAAGCGCTGTGACCCAGCCAACGTGTACAACAGCAACAGGAAGTTTTACTATTGATAATTACAATGCGGCTTACACTTATACGATAACCCCATCCACAGGAGTAACGCAAACTAATGGTGCTGTTACAGCTCCACAAGGAAGTTATACGATCAAAGCAACACTGGGATCTTGCAGTTCATTGGATTCAGTTGCCGCTGTTGTGAACGCGCAGCCATCAACACCTGCAGTTCCAACACTAAGCGCTGTGACCCAGCCAACATGTACAACAGCAACAGGAAGTTTTACTATTGATAATTACAATGCGGCTTACACTTATACGATAACACCATCCACAGGAGTAACACAAACTAATGGTGCTGTTACAGCTCCGGAAGGGAGTTATACTATTAAAGCCACAGCTAATGGTTGTGATTCTGTAAACATAGGATTTGTAATTGATGCTCAGCCATCAACACCTGCAGTTCCAACACTAAGCGCTGTGACCCAGCCAACATGTACAACAGCAACAGGAAGTTTTACGATCGACAATTACAATGCGGCTTACACTTATACGATAACCCCATCAACAGGAGTAACGCAAACTAATGGTGCTGTTACAGCTCCACAAGGAAGTTATACGATCAAAGCAACACTGGGATCTTGCAGTTCATCGGATTCAGTTGCCGCTGTTGTGAACGCGCAGCCATCAACACCTGCAGTTCCAACCCTAAGCGCTGTGACCCAGCCAACGTGTACAACAGCAACAGGAAGTTTTACTATTGATAATTACAATGCGGTTTACACTTATACGATAACCCCATCAACAGGAGTAACGCAAACTAATGGTGCTGTTACAGCTCCGGAAGGGAGTTACACTATTAAAGCCACAGCTAATGGTTGTGATTCTGTAAACATAGTATTTGTAATTGATGCTCAGCCATCAACACCTGCAGTTCCAACACTAAGCGCTGTGACCCAGCCAACATGTACAACAGCAACAGGAAGTTTTACGATCGACAATTACAATGCAGCTTACACTTATACGATAACCCCATCAACAGGAGTAACACAAACTAATGGTGCTGTTACAGCTCCGGAAGGAAGTTATACAATCAAAGCAACACTGGGCGCTTGCAGTTCAGCTGATTCAGTTGCCGCTGTTGTGAACGCTCAGCCTTCAACACCTGCAGTTCCAACACTAAGCGCTGTGACCCAGCCAACGTGTACAACAGCAATAGGAAGTTTTACTATTGATAATTACAATGCGGCTTACACTTATACGATAACCCCATCCACAGGAGTAACGCAAACTAATGGTGCTGTTATAGCTCCACAAGGAAGTTATACAATCAAAGCAACACTGGGCGCTTGCAGTTCAGCTGATTCAGTTACCGCTGTTGTAAACGCTCAGCCATCAACACCTGCAGTTCCAACACTAAGCGCTGTGACCCAGCCAACTTGTGCAACAGCAACAGGAAGTTTTACTATTGATAATTACAATGCGGCTTACACTTATACGATAACCCCATCAACAGGAGTAACGCAAACTAATGGTGCTGTTACAGCTCCACAAGGAAGTTATACGATCAAAGCAACACTGGGATCTTGCAGTTCATCGGATTCAGTTGCCGCTGTTGTGAACGCGCAGCCATCAACACCTGCAGTTCCAACCCTAAGCGCTGTGACCCAGCCAACGTGTACAACAGCAACAGGAAGTTTTACTATTGATAATTACAATGCGGCTTACACTTATACGATAACGCCGTCAACAGGAGTAACACAAACTAATGGTGCTGTTACGGCACTGGAAGGGAGTTATACTATTAAAGCCACAGCTAATGGTTGTGATTCTGTAAACATAGGATTTGTAATTGATGCGCAGCCTTCAACACCTACAGTTCCAACCCTAAGCGCTGTGACCCAGCCAACATGTACAACGGCAACAGGTACCATCACTGTAACGGTTCAAAATGCATCAGATATTTATAGTTTTGATAATGGACAAAATTTTCAGGCTAGCAATTCTAAATCAGGTTTTATCTCGGGTACTTACTATGTAATTATTAAAAATGCAGCAGGATGTAATTCAATTGCTGAATCAGTAATTATAAATGCAAAACCAAATTGCGCGCCGACGGCAATCGATGATAATATCATAGCTATTGAAGATACGTTGTTCACTTCAACAGTAAACCTGACAGCCAATGATACTGATGTTAATCTGGACGTGCTTACTCTAGTTGCAGGAACATTCACTACAACCCAGGGTGGAAAATTGATATTGGCAGCTGATGGTTCTTATACCTATATGCCTGCTGCAAACTTCCATGGCACCGATACGGTAAATTATACTCTAAGCGATGGTATCCTGACGGATATCGGAACTCTTACTATAACGGTAACGCCTCTAAACGATGCTCCTGTAGCGGTTGATGATACCAATTCAACAGATGAAGATGTAACCTTAACAGTTACGGTAAATTCACCAAATAATTTATTGGCTAATGATACAGATGTCGATGGCGATATATTGACAGTAAGTCAATTTGCTATTGGATCAACAATTTATACAATTGGTAGTACAGCTAATTTAATTGAAGGAAGTCTAACTATAAATGCGAATGGTAGTTATGTTTTTGTGCCGAAACCAGATTATAATGGATCAGTACCAAAAGTGATATATACTATTACAGATGGAACCAATTCTGCGACAGGAAATTTATTTATTACAGTAAATCCGGTCAATGAATTGCTAATAATAAATGATGATACGGCAACTTCAATTGTAGGATTAAATCACGCAACGACTGTATTAAATGTTCTTGGAAACGATACCAAAGGAGGATTACCAATAGTAATATCAGAAGTGACAATCACAGAAACGGTTGTTGATCCAACAGGGTTTATAAAATTGAATTCAGATGGTACAATTATTTTAAAAGCCAATGCTCCGGCGGGAACTTATATTTTGACCTATCAGGTATGTGAATTAAACACAACAAATTGTGCAACTGCAACAGCAACAATAACAGTTATTGCACCAGTTATTGATGCGGTAAAAGAAATAACAGCTCCAATAAATGGAACGATCGGAGGAACAACAACTTCATTAGTGTCAAATGATACTTTAAATGGCGGTCCAGTTGTCATCGGAACAAATCCTGGACAAGTTAGTCTTAGTCCAGTGTCAGTTCCGACTGGACTTACACTAAATGCAGATGGTAGTATAAAAATAGATGCAGGAACTCCTGCAGGGGCCTACAATGTAGAATATAAAATCTGCGAAGTAAATAACCCAACAAATTGCGATAGCGTAATTTCAGAAATTGTAGTAACAGCAGGTGTTTTACAGGCTAATACTGATATAATAGGATCGGTAGTTGGAATCAATCAGCCAACAACACTTGTGAATGTTTTTACAAATGACACTAACAATGGTTTACCGATTGTAGCTTCAGATATGATTCTTTCTGTAATAACAGAAGATCCAACAGGGTTTATTACATTAAATTCAGACGGAACAGCAATTTTAGGAGCAAATGCACCAGCTGGAACATATGAATTGATATATCAGATCTGTGAAAAGTTAAATCCGACAAATTGTAGTTCAGCCTCTATTAAAGTAACGGTTACAGCGCCAACAATGACAGTAACGGCTAATAGTTATTGTTCTAATGATGTTCCATATGTGTCGTATACCGTAGCGGCTGATAATTTTACGCCTAATAGTTTATTGACAATAAATTGGATAGATAGCGCAAACAATGTTGTGGCTACTCAAACAAATTTACCATTGACAGGAAATGTTTTATGGCCAGGTGCAATTGTTGACAATAACGGAATTGGAATTGATTGGCCAGGATGGTTGTTGACAAATGGTCAATGGGTTGAGGGTGCAGATGGATTTGAAAACACCAGAGCCGGGGTAACAATGCAGTTTTCATTAAACCCTACAGTAAATGTAGCTGTAAATTATCCTCCTGCAACAGCACAGTGTAATGCAAGGCCAACATTTGCAATAAAAGCAAATAATGATATTGCTGGACCAATTGATAGTGATAAAGGACAAAGTGCCACTATAGATATATTTGATAACGATACATTAAATGGTTCTGTTGTGAATCCTGCAAATGTTGTTTTAAGTACTGTGGTTGCAAATCCTAATTTGAACTTGAAAGCTGATGGTTCAATTGAGATAAAGCCTGGAACTCCTACCGGGAATTATCAACTAACCTATCAAATTTGTGATGCTCTAAATGTATCTAATTGTAGTCAGGCAATTGTAACCGTTTCAGTAGTAAATGTAACAGATCCTGACCCAACACCGGTAAAACAAATTGTCGCTACGAATGATACAGCAACAAATGTTGATGGTATAAATGGAGAACTTGAATTTATAAATGTTCTGGATAACGATTTGTTAAATGGCATCAAAATTAATCCGAATGATATTGTAATTTCTAACATTCCGCAAAGTCCTTATTTTGAATTTAATTTAGATGGAAGTGTAAATGTAAAACCAAATACTCCGGGAGGAAATTATACCCTAATTTATCGAATTTGTGAAAAAGCAGATTTGTCTAACTGTATTACTGCAGCATTAAATGTTTTTGTTGAAGTTCCGGCCATTGCAATCATTAAAATAGCAATATTCAATGATGAAAATGGAAATGGAGTTGCAAATGCAGGTGAAACCATCTCGTACAAATTTAAAGTGACAAATACAGGTAACGTTCCTTTGGTTGGAATTACAATTACAGATGCTTTAGCAGGTATTACGCTTTCTGGACAGGCAATTAATTTAGCTCTAAATGAATCTGACGAAACTAATTTTTCAGCTCAATATAAAATTACACAAGATGATATCAACCACGGAAGTGTGAGTAATCAGGCAACTGTTAAAGGGCAAAGCGGAAGAGGTGTTATTGTCGAGGATAAGTCGGATGATTCAAATAATTTAGAAGATAAGCCTACAGTTTTACCTTTAAATGGCTGTCAGATCAAAGTTAGTAATGCTTTCTCTCCAAATGGAGATTCAAAAAACAGCAGATTCTATATTCAGGGATTAGAATGTTACCCTGACAATACGGTTGAAATCTATAACCGTTGGGGTGTCTTAGTATATGACATTGATCATTATAATAATGAAGATAGAGCTTTTATTGGAATCTCAGCTGGACGTGCAACCATAAAAGAAACGGATGGCCTTCCTGTCGGAACCTATTTTTATATTCTGAAATATAAAGACAGCGAATCAAAACCACATGAATTATCAGGTTACTTATATATTAATAAATAAAAAATGATAAACGGTTTAGTTTGTAACTAAGCCGTTTTTAAAGCTTATTAAATGAAAAGATTAATTTTCTTAGTGTTTGTATTTTTTTCAGTTCTATGCTCGGCGCAACAGGATGCTCAGTTTACACAATACATGTATAACACTATTTCAGTTAATCCTGCCTATGCAGGATCACGTGGTGCATTAAGTGTTTTTGGTTTATACCGTACGCAATGGATAGGACTTGATGGTGCACCTGAAACCGGTACTTTTTCAATAAATACACCTTTAAATAACAGTAAGTTAGGATTGGGGGTTTCGTTAGTAAATGATAAAATAGGACCAACAAATGAAAATACACTTTCAGCTGATTTATCCTATAGTGTACCTACTTCTGAAACATTCAAACTTTCTTTCGGAATAAAAGCCACCGCAAATCTTTTTAATCTTGATGTCAGTAAGTTAAGCTTCGAAGATCAGGATGATCCTCAATTTCAGGGTTTAGATAATAAATTTACGCCCAATATTGGAGCAGGTGTTTACTGGCATTCTGATAGAGCTTATTTAGGATTTTCTATTCCTAATTTTATAGAAACAAATCGTTATGAAGATAATGACACAGCAATTTTCAAAGAAAAAATCAACTATTATTTCATGGCAGGGTATGTTTTTGATCTTAATTATGATATCAAATTCAAACCAGCATTGCTTACTAAAATGGTTCAGGGTGCCCCTTTACAGGTTGATGTTTCAGGTAATTTTATGTTTTACGAAAAATTTACGGTAGGTCTTGCTTATCGCTGGAGTGCTTCGTTAAGTGCTATGGCTGGTTTTCAGGTTTCAGACGGTTTATATATAGGTTATGGATACGATCATGAAACCACTAATCTTAGAAAATACAATTCAGGATCACACGAAATTTTCCTTCGTTTCGAGTTTTTTAATAATTATAGCAAAATGATATCTCCAAGATTCTTTTAATTTATAACTACAATGAGAATTAAAAAATTAAATTATACGATTTTCTTTTTATGCTTTTTTTTCAAAATAAATGCTCAGACAATAAATACAAAATTTGCTGATAAACAATATGATGATTATGCTTACGCAGATGCAATAAAAGCATATGAAAATATTGTAAACAAAGGTACAATGGATGAGAAAATTGTACAGCGATTGGGTAATTCTTACTATTTTACTGGCGAATTGCAAGAAGCCTTAAAGTGGTATGACGAGTTGTTTAAAATGAATGAAAAACAAGAAGCTGAATATTTATATCGATATTCACAATGTCTTAAATCTGATGGGAATTATCGTAAAGCAGATGAAGTTTTAGTGAAATTTAATGAAAAATCGGTATCAGACAAAAGAGCAGATTTAATAAGAAAGGAGAAAAATTATTTAGAAGATATAAAATCAAATTCAGGCCGATACGAAATTGCGGATGCCGGAATGAATTCTTCTTATTCTGATTACGGAAGTGCCGTGTATGATAATAAAATCATCTTTACTTCTGCCAGAGATACTGGCGGTGTTGCTAAAAATAGTTTCAAATGGACAAACAAAGCATTTTCCAGATTATATGTGGCCGAATTAATGCCTGATGGAAATGTAAGCGAACCAGAATTTTTTATCAAAAAGAGAAATGTAAAATACAATGAGTCAACTCCTGTTTTTACAAAAGATGGCAGAACGATGTATTTTACCCGAAACAATTTTGTAGATGGAAAGAGAGGAAAAAATAAAGACCAAGTAACATTATTAAAATTATTCAGCGCTAATTTAGTAAATGGAAATTGGGAAAATGTCAAAGAACTTCCTTTTAATAGCGATCAATACAGTACAGCACATCCAGCTTTAAGTATTGATGAAAAAACGCTATATTTTGCTTCAGATATGCCAGGAACATTAGGGCAATCAGACTTATATAAAGTAAGTATTAACGCAAATGGAACTTATGGAAACCCAGAAAATTTAGGCCCTTCAATCAATACTGAAGAGAGAGAAACTTTTCCTTTTATCTCTCAAGAGAATGAACTCTATTTTGCTTCTGACGGACGACCGGGCTTAGGAGGACTTGATATTTTTGTTTCGAAAATAAAAGATGATAGAACTTTTGATGAAGTTCAAAATGTTGGAGAACCTATAAATGGCAAACATGATGATTTTGCTTTTGTAATCAATAGCAAAAACAGAAATGGTTATTTCTCTTCAAACAGAATTAGCGGACATGGTTTGGACGATGTTTATCGATTTACAGAAACTAGAAAACTATTGTGCGAACAAGATTTAGCTGGATCAATAACTGACGCCGAATCAAATGAATTGCTTTCTAATGCTTCTTTGACTTTACTTGATGACAATTTTAATGCTATTTCGACTATTGTTTCTGATGAAAAAGGGAAGTATGTTTTTCCGAAAATAAAATGCGGTAAAAAATATAGTATAAGAGCTTCTAAAAGTGATTACGGAATAAAAGAAATTCCAGTTACAATAAAGAAGGTAAACGGATCAACAATCCTGGAGATTGTAATGGATAAAACCTTTAAGCCAATGACGGCAAAAGCGATTGAAGTAAAGAAAGTCTCTGTTAGTCCAGTCAAGATTGGAGCAATAAAAGTGGGAACGGATTTGGCAAAATTACTCCATATTCCGATGAACTTTTTTGACCTGGGTAAAGCGACTATTAAAAAAACGTCAGAACCTCAATTACAAAAAATAGTAGATATATTAAATCAATATCCAGCTATAAAACTTGATATACGTTCTCATACAGACTGCAGACAATCCGATGAGAATAATATGATTTTGTCTGAGAAGAGAGCGCAGTCTACTAAAAGCTGGCTAGTTCAGAAAGGAATTGATGAAAGTAGATTAAGGGCAAAAGGATATGGAGAAACCAAGTTAGTTAACCAATGTGCTGATGGTGTAAAATGTACCGAAAAACAACATGAACAAAACAGACGAAGCGAATTTATAATTACAAATTTGTAAATTATCTTTTTAATCAATAAAAAACCTTTCTAAACTTTAGAAAGTCTTTTTTGCTTGTTGTAAGATATTGAAAATAAAATATGTTGTGTTTTTTGCAAAAAAACTTTAGAATTGGGTCTTTTATTTGCTGGAAAGTTTTGAAAAAGCAAAATATGATGTATTATATTTAAAATGAATAAGTTAACTCTTAAAAAACGGCATTGACTGTTATTTACGTGTATTTTTTTTTAACTTTATAGTCCTAAAATTTTTCAGATATGACTGTAAATCAAATACTAAACGCGAAAGGTAAAAATGTTTATTCCGTACTTTCAACAACTACCGTGTACGAAGCATTAAAAGTAATGGGAGAAAAAAACATAGGGGCTATCCTTGTGATTGATGGAACCGACTTAAAAGGAATACTTTCTGAAAGAGATTATGCCCGAAAAATTGTTTTAAAAGACAAATCCTCAAAAGAAACCTTTGTGCATGAAATTATGGAAAGCAACGTTTTTTCAGTAAATCTTTCAAACAATATTGAGGATTGTATGGAGCTGATGAGTACAAAAAGAATCAGACATTTACCGGTTTTAGAGGATGAAATTGTGGTGGGAATTATCTCAATTAGCGATGTTGTGAAAGCAATTATCGAAATTCAAAAAGACACAATTAATCATTTAAACTCTTATATTTCACAGTAATTCAAGTTTAAAAATAAAGTTTATTAAATAGTCCAAATTGTCTTGGACTATTTTTTTTTGCCTTTTATAAAATGTTATTTTAACAAAAGAAACCTATAAAAACACGCCATTTTAAAACAAGACTTATATCTTTGTAAGCTAGAATAAAAGCTAAAAATAATGAACAAAGAGAGTAAAAGAAGAGAAGCGTTACTGTACCATTCAGAACCAACTCCAGGAAAAATTCAGGTAGTTCCAACAAAAAAATATGCAACCCAAAGAGATTTGTCTTTGGCTTATTCGCCAGGTGTTGCAGAGCCGTGTTTAGAAATTGCAGCAAACGTAGATGACGTTTATAAATATACAGCAAAAGGAAATTTAGTTGCCGTTATCTCAAACGGTACAGCTGTTTTAGGTTTAGGAAATATCGGTCCGGAAGCCTCTAAACCAGTAATGGAGGGAAAAGGATTACTCTTCAAGATATTCTCTGATATTGACGTTTTTGATATTGAAGTTAATACAGAAAATGTTGAAGAATTTATTCAGACGGTAAAAAATATTGCTCCAACTTTTGGAGGAATCAATCTGGAAGATATTAAAGCGCCGGAATCTTTTGAAATTGAAAGAAGACTGGTTGAAGAATTGGATATTCCGGTAATGCATGATGATCAGCACGGAACAGCAATTATCTCTTCAGCAGCTTTAATCAATGCGCTTGAATTAGCAGGGAAAAAGGCAGAAGATGTAAAAGTAGTAGTTTCTGGAGCAGGTTCGGCTGCGATAGCTTGTACTGATTTATATGTTCTATTAGGCGTAAAAGTCGAAAATATTAGAATGTTTAATAGTAAAGGACTTTTGACAAAAGACAATCCTTCACTATCAGACTTGCAATTAAAATATGCTGTTGATGGCCCTAAAATAGAATTAGCCGAGGCTGTAAACGGAGCTGACGTTTTCATCGGTTTATCTTCAGGAGACATTCTTTCGCCTTCAATGTTATTGACTATGAAGGATAATCCGATTGTCTTTGCAATGGCAAATCCAAATCCGGAAATCGATTATAATTTAGCTGTAGAAACACGAAAAGATGTTATTATGGCTACAGGGCGTTCAGATTTTCCTAATCAGGTAAATAACGTTTTAGGTTTTCCATATATTTTTAGAGGAGCCTTAGATGTTAGAGCGACAAAAATTAACGAAGCTATGAAAATGGCTGCTGTAAAAGCATTGGCAATATTGGCTAAAGAACCAGTTCCAGAACAGGTTAACGTAGCTTATGGCGCAACAAAATTAGGTTTTGGTCAGGACTACATTATTCCTAAACCATTTGATCCAAGGTTAATTACTATCGTGGCTCCCGCTGTTGCAAAAGCAGCAATGGAATCTGGAGTTGCAAAAAATCCTATTACAGACTGGGCAGCTTATGAAGATGTGCTTCGTGAACGTATGGGGAATGATAATAAAATGGTTCGTTTGATGACAAACCGTGCTAAAATGGATCCAAAAAGAATTGTTTTTGCAGAAGCAGATCAGTTAAACGTTTTAAAAGCAGCACAAATTGTTCATGAAGACGGAATTGGTTTCCCAATTTTATTAGGAAATAAAGAAGTTATCTTAGAACTTAAAGAAGAGTTAGGTTTTGATGCTGAACTTGAAATCATCGATCCTAAAACTAACGAAGAAGAGCCAAGAAGAAATAGATTTGCTAAATCCTATTGGGAAACAAGAGAGAGAAGAGGTGTTTCGTTATTAGATGCTCAAAAATTTATGCGTGAAAGAAATTATTTCGCTGCCATGATGGTTAACGAAGGTGAAGCAGATGCTTTAGTGACCGGGCATACAAGAAGTTATCCAAGCGTTGTAAAACCAATGTTACAATTAATTGAAAAAGCACATAATGCTTCATTAGTTGCAACTGCAAATATGATGTTGACATCTCGTGGTCCAATGTTCTTGTCAGATACTGCAATTAATATAAATCCTTCTGCTGAAGATTTGATTAATATTGCAATTATGACGGCAAAAACTGCAAAAATGTTTGGAGTTGAGCCAGTTATAGCAATGGTTTCTTATTCTAATTTTGGATCTTCAACAAGTCAGAGTGCTTCAAAAGTTAGAGAGGCAGTAGCTTATTTGCATAAAAATCATCCGGACCTAATTGTTGATGGAGAAATTCAGGCAGATTTTGCTTTAAATCAGGAAATGCTTGCAGAGAAATTTCCATTTTCTAAATTAGCTGGAAAGAAGGTAAATACCTTAATTTTTCCTAACTTAGAGTCGGCTAATATTACTTATAAACTATTGAAAGAATTGTATAAAGTAAATTCAATTGGGCCAATCATGATGGGTATGGGTAAACCGGTTCACATTTTCCAATTAGGCGCAAGCGTTGAAGAAATGGTTAATATGGCTGCAATTGCAGTGATTGATGCTCAGGAAAAAGCCAACAAAAAAAATAAGTTAGCTAAATAGTCAATATAATAAGGATCAAATAATATTGTCTTATTTTTATTGCATTTTTATTATATTTGATACCATAAATTATACTATGATAGCACATTTGCAGGGAAAGTTAGTTGAAAAAAATCCCACAGAAGTTGTAATTGATTGTGGTGGAGTGGGATACCATGTAAATATTTCTTTACACACCTTTTCATTAATCCCTAATGCTGATTTTATAAAATTGTATACGCATCTTCAAATCAAAGAAGATGCGCATACATTATTTGGTTTTGTTGAAAAATCAGAGCGTGAAATATTTAGAATGTTGTTATCTGTTTCGGGCATCGGAGCTAATATTGCGAGAACAATGTTATCTTCAATCGAGCCAAGACAAATAATAAATGCTATTGCTTCAGGAGATGTCGGTTTAATTCAGTCAATTAAAGGGATTGGAAATAAAACTGCACAGCGTGTTATACTTGATTTGAAAGAAAAAGTGTTAAAGTTATACGATTTAGATGAAGTTTCCGTTGTTCAAAACAATACAAACCGAGATGAAGCGTTATCTGCTTTGGAAGTTCTGGGTTTTGTTCGAAAAACTTCAGAAAAAGTAGTGGAAAAGATCGTAAAAGAAGATCCCGAAGCTACCGTTGAGACCATTATCAAAAGAGCCTTGAAAAGTCTGTAATCTAATTTAAGACCACATTGTTGTATGCGTAAAATTTGTATTTTGTTGCTGTTTTTACTTTGCGGTAATTTTTTGCGTGCGCAAGTAAATCAATCAGTTCAGGATACAACTAAAACGCAGTTTTCTGTTGGTAAAGTAGAACTTAAAAATCCACCAAGTATTTCATCGGCTTATAAATATGATCCTGCTACAGACCGATATATTTATACTAATTCTGTTGATGGTTTTTCAATAGATTATCCAATTATTTTAACCCCTAAGGAGTACGAAGATTTAGTTTTGAAAGAATCCAGAAGAGAT
This sequence comes from Flavobacterium sp. KH_001, assembly GCF_057840745.1. Classification (NCBI taxonomy): domain Bacteria; kingdom Pseudomonadati; phylum Bacteroidota; class Flavobacteriia; order Flavobacteriales; family Flavobacteriaceae; genus Flavobacterium; species Flavobacterium sp. KH_001. The sequence goes on from NZ_CM174520.1 coordinate 1,923,152, forward strand.
TATTTCAGAAAGAAAATGGACGCTATAGACGGTAAAAAAACGGGAAGTGAAGCGGCTAAAAAAGATTTATTACCTCGATACTATATCAACTCAAGTCTTTTTGAAAGTATTTTTGGTAGTAATACCATTGACGTAAAGCCCACAGGTTCAGTTGAAATGGATTTGGGAATTCGTTATACTAAACAAGATAATCCTTCATTTTCACCAAGAAACAGATCCAGCCTGACGTTTGATTTTGATCAGCGAATCAGTATGAGTTTAATGGGAAAGGTAGGGACGCGCCTTGAGGTAAACGCAAATTACGATACACAATCTACATTTGCTTTTCAAAACTTATTTAAATTAGCGTATACCCCTTCAGAGGATGATATTATTCAGAAAGTAGAAGTTGGTAATGTGAGCATGCCCTTGAATAGTACTTTAATTCGTGGGGCTCAAAGTTTGTTTGGAGTTAAGACGCAACTACAATTTGGAAAAACTACGGTTACCGGTGTTTTCTCGGAACAAAAATCGCAAACTAAGAGTGTTGTAGCCGAAGGAGGTGGTACAGTTCAGAACTTCGATCTGTATGCTTTAGATTATGATAATGACAGGCACTTTTTCTTATCTCAATATTTTAGAAATAAATATGATGCTTCTTTAAAAGGATATCCTTTTATTGATAGCCGTGTACAGATTACCAGAATAGAAGTTTGGGTTACAAACAAACAAAATCGTGTAAGTACTACCAGCAATAATTTAAGAAATGTTATTGCACTTCAGGATTTAGGAGAAGGACAAATTACCGGAATTCCGGATAATGAAGTTGTTGTTATTGGTTCGACCACAGGATTTTTTAATCCTCAGATACTTATTGATTCTCCAACAGATAACAAGAACAACAGATACGATCCAACTGCAATTGGTCAGGCTGGATCGTTTTTAAATTCAAATATTAGAGAAATTGTAACAGTAAAATCAGGATTTAATAACCAAAGTATTACCGGAATAGGTGTTAATGAGGGAACTGATTATTCTATATTAGAAAATGCAAGAAAATTAACTGCGAATGAATTTACTTTTAATCCGCAATTAGGATATATCTCTTTGCAGCAACGTTTGGCAAATGATGAGATTTTAGCAGTTGCTTTTGAATACACGGCTGGAGGTAAAGTTTATCAGGTAGGAGAATTTGGTAGCGATGGTGTTGATGCAACCGTTGTTACCGGAAATAATAATTCGAATCAGGCAATTATTTCGCAAAGTTTGATTTTAAAAATGCTGAAAAGTAGTTTAACCAACGTTCAAAATCCGGTTTGGGATTTGATGATGAAAAACGTGTATCAAATACCACAAGCTTATCAGATAAAACAAGATGATTTCAGGTTAAATATTCTTTACACTGATCCTTCTCCAATAAATTATATTACGCCTGTACAGGGATCAACTTTTCCGGCTAATCCAACACCAGATAATAAAGTTGATCAAACGCCATTATTGAATGTTTTTAATTTAGACAGATTAAATTATAACAATGACCCGCAAACAGGTGGTGATGGTTTCTTTGATTACCTTCCAGGTATAACGGTTGATGTCCAAAATGGTCGAATTATTTTTACAACGAAAGAGCCCTTTGGTGAATTGTTATTTAAGAAATTGCAAAATTCAGGTTCTGGTGAAAGTTATAATGATCCAACGACATATAATGCAAATCAGCAGAAATATGTATTTAGGAATATGTACAAAAATACACAATCCGGTGCTTTACAGGATAGTGATAAAAACAAATTCTTATTAAGAGGAAAGTATAAATCATCTGGAAGTAATGGTATTCCAATCGGGGCATTTAATGTGCCACAAGGTTCCGTTGTTGTTATGGCAGCGGGAAGAAGACTTGTGGAAGGTGTTGATTATAGTGTCGATTATCAATTGGGTAGAGTTCAGATACTTGATCCTTCTCTTCAGTCATCCAATACACCAATCGAGGTTTCGTTGGAAAATAATTCTATTTTCGGACAACAGACCCGAAGATTTATGGGATTCAATATCGAGCATAAAATTTCGGATAATTTTGTTGTTGGAGGAACCTATCTTAAAATGACTGAGAAGCCTTTTACGCAAAAATCAAGTTATGGTCAGGAATCTGTAAATAATACGATTTTTGGTTTTAATGGAAATTATGCTACTGAAGTTCCTTTTTTAACTAGATTAGCTAACAAATTACCTAATATTGATACGGATGTTCCTTCGAACCTTTCCATACGCGGTGAAGTTGCTTTCTTAAAACCAGATGCTCCAAAAGCCAGTGATTTTGAAGGAGAAGCAACTATTTATGTTGATGATTTTGAGGGATCACAATCTACAATCGATATTCGATCAGCATATGCCTGGAGTCTGGCATCAACACCTTATTTGAATTCTATAAATGATAATACCTTTAATGCTAATTCTAATACATTAGAATATGGCTATAAACGTTCAAAATTAGCTTGGTATACAATTGATCCTGTTTTTTATTCTTCCAAACCATCTGGAATTTCAAATGACGATTTGTCTCTAAATACAACGAGAAGGATTTATAGTAAAGAGTTATATCCAAATACTGATATTGCTCAGGGCCAGATACAGGTTATTAATACACTTGATTTAACTTACTTCCCTTCTGAGCGTGGACCATATAATAATAATCCTAGTTTTAGTACAGATCCTGTAACGTCGAATTTTGGTGGAATTATGCGTTCTCTTAATTCAACCAATTTTGAGCAAGGGAATGTAGAGTATATCCAGTTTTGGGTACTTGATCCATATGTTGGAAATGCCGAGGCACAACCAAATAATACAGGTAAAATCTATTTCAATTTAGGTGAAATCTCTGAAGATGTTTTAAAAGATCAAAGAAAACAATATGAAAACGGATTAGGCCCGGATCAGGTAATGGTAAATCCCCGACCAATTTGGGGAGACGTTCCCGCTTCTCAATCCTTAATTTATGCATTTGATACAAATCCGGATAATCGTAAAAATCAGGACGTTGGTTTGGATGGTCTTCCAAATTCGCAAGAAGGCAGTGTTTACACTAATTATGCAGGAGAAGAAGATCCGGCGGCGGATAACTATACGTATTATTTAAATACAGAAGGTGGTGTTTTAGATCGCTATAAAAAATATAATGGTGTTGAAGGGAATTCAGCTGTAAGTGTTGATGATCCTAATCGTGGATCAACTACTTTACCTGATGTAGAGGATATTAATCGTGACAATACAATGAGTACGATTAATGCCTATTATGAATACAGTATTGATGTAAAACCGGGAATGCAGGTAGGTCAAAATTATATTACAGATATCCGTGAAGTAACTAATATAGAATTGCCAAATGGAGGTACAACAAACGCAAGATGGATTCAGTTTAAAATTCCTGTTGCTCAGCCGCAAAATACAATTGGAAACATTACAGATTTTAGATCTATTCGTTTCATGCGTATGTTTATGACTGGTTTTAACAACCAGATGACCATGCGTTTTGGAGCATTGGATTTAGTAAGAGGAGAGTGGAGAAGATATACCGGTACACTTGATGCCAACGATACGAACCCTGATGATGATGGTACCGAATTTGATGTTGCAGCAGTTAATATTCAGGAAAATGGCACAAAATGTCCTGTGAATTATGTTATCCCGCCAGGAGTTCAGAGAGAACAATTGTATAATAACAATACTATTATCAATCAAAATGAGCAATCATTAGCATTGAGAGTGGGTGGAACAGGTTTACAATATCAGGATTCCAGAGCTGTATTTAAAAATGTTAGTGTTGATATGCGTCAATACAAAAAACTTAAAATGTTCTTGCATGCCGAACAATTGCCTAACGAAAATACATTGTTAGATGATGAAATGGTAGGATTCATTCGTTTTGGAAATGATTTTACTCAGAACTATTATCAGGTCGAAATTCCTTTAAAAGTTACAAGAACTGGTGGTTCGTGTACGATCAGTCCTGATTTGGTTTGGCTTGACGAGAATAATATTGATTTAGCAATGGAACTCTTGACCAAGATGAAAATTCAGGCAATGAGTATCGATATTAATTCTACTAAGAGAGATATAAATGGAGTTTATTACCCAGATGACGATTTGAGTTTAAGTGGAGGAGATGGTGATGGTAGATTGAAATTAGGGATCAAGGGAAATCCTAATTTTGGTTTAGTAAGAAATTTAATGGTAGGGGTAAAAAGTAGGGCAGATCATAAAGATATTAAAGGAGAGGTTTGGTTTAATGAGCTGCGGATGTCGGATTTGGATAACAAAGGCGGTATGGCTGCTTTGTTAAATGTCGACACCAATATGGCTGATTTTGCGACACTTTCAGCTGTCGGCAGAAAAAGCACGATTGGTTTTGGATCTTTAGAACAAGGTGCCAATGAAAGAGATCGTGAAGATATTCAGCAATATAACATTGTAACAAATTTAAATTTAGGAAAATTATTACCTCAAAGATGGGGGATAAACTTGCCTTTTAACTATGCTATTGGCGAAGAAGTAATCACGCCGGAGTATGATCCTTTTAATCAGGATATAAAATTAGATCAATTGTTAAATGAGACAACTGATCCGGATGAAAAAGATAATATCAGAACTCGTGCCGTAGATTATACAAAGCGAAAAAGTATCAATTTTATTGGAGTTAGAAAAGATCGTGCACCAGAACAAAAACCTCATGTTTATGATGTTGAGAATCTAACATTTTCGCAATCTTACAATCAGGTGGAACGTCATGACTATGAGGTTGAGGATTATGAAGATGAGCAGTCAAATACGGCTGTAAATTATGCTTATACTTTTCAGCCAAAAGAAGTAGTTCCTTTCAAGGATACTAAGTTTATGAAGAAAAGTGAATATTGGAAAATGTTGAGCGATTTTAACTTTAATTACTTACCATCAAATATAACATTTAATACAAATATTTTAAGACAGAGTAATCGCCAGCAATATAGAGATGTAGAGACGCAGGGAATTGGGCTTGAACCACTTTATAGACGAAATTTTGCATTTAATTATCAATATGGTTTTGGTTATAATTTGACAAAATCATTAAAAATAAATTATAATGCTGCTTCAAATAATATTGTAAAAAATTATATGAATGAAGATAATACTCCTAAAGAAGATTTTAATATTTGGGATAGTTATTGGGATATAGGAACACCAAATCAACACTTACAGCAATTAGTATTGAACTACGATATTCCAATTAATAAGATTCCTCTTTTAAGTTTTGTGAAAGCGAGTTATTCCTATACGGCTGATTATAGTTGGCAACGATCTTCAACAGCATTGTCTCAATATGTTGATCCGGATGGGAATATGTTTGATTTAGGGAACACGATTCAGAATGCTAATTCGAATACGCTGACAACAACTCTTAATATGAATATGTTGTACAAGTATTTAGGTTTGACTCCGGGTGCAAAATCTGCAAAACCTAAAGCGACTGCTCCGCCAAAACCGGGAGAGAAAATTGTCAATACAGCTAAACCAATAAATAATAGTAGCCCATTTTACGATGGAATGATTGGAATTTTGACGAGCGTAAAAAACATTCAGGTTAATTATACTAAGAATAGTGGGACAGTATTGCCAGGTTATACACCTGGAGTTGGTTTCTTTGGAACGGCAAAACCTTCGTTGGGATTCGTTTTTGGAAGTCAGGATGATGTACGTTATGAGGCTGCGAAAAATGGGTGGTTGACGGATTATGATAATTTCAATCAGAACTTTACACAAGTAACAAACAAACTTTTGAAAATCACAGCCAATATCGATTTGTTACCTGATTTAAAGATTGATTTGGCAATGGATCGTGCCTATTCTGAAAACTCATCAGAACAGTATAGTGTTATTGATACACTTGGAGGTAAAGAATATAGACCTTTGTCACCATACACTTATGGAATGTTTTCGATTTCAACGGTATTAATAAAAACCTCCTTTTCTACTAGTAACGAAATTGAATCTGCAGCGTTTGATGATTTTAGAAGTAATCGTTTGGTTATTGCAAATCGCCTTGCTGAAGAGCATTATGGTGCAGGAGCCGCTATTCCTCGATATGGAGATGCAGCTAACCCAATTCCGGCGCCACCGGTCGATCCTAATAACGACCCTGATAAGCAGAAGAGAGAGATTTACACCTCTAATCAGGGATATCCAATAGGCTTTACAAAAAGTAATCAGGCCGTTTTGTTGCCTTCGTTTTTGGCAGCCTATTCCGGAGGTAATGCTTCAAGTAGTTCGACTGATATTTTTAGAAGTTTCCCAATCCCGAACTGGAGTGTTAAATACAACGGTTTAATGCGATACAAATATTTTAAGGATAAATTCAGACGTTTTTCATTGCAGCATAATTACAGGGCGTCTTATACCATAAATCAGTTCAGATCTAATTTTGATTATAATGAAAAACCGGGTGGCCAAGATATAAATACCAATTTCTATAATCAAACTATTATGTCTAATGTCAATTTAGTAGAACAATTCAGTCCGCTTATTCGCATGGATTTTGAATTGAAAAGCTCTTTAAGAGTGTTGACTGAGGTTAAAAAAGACAGGGCATTATCGATGAGTTTTGATAATAATTTATTGACGGAGGTTAAAGGTCTGGAGTATATTGTTGGTTTAGGATATCGTTTTAAAGATGTTATTTTCTCTTCAAGACTCGCAGACAATCCAACGGGAATTATAAAAAGTGATATTAATATAAAGGCTGATTTCTCTTATAGAAATAATCAGACGTTAGTACGTTATCTGGATTATGATAACAATCAGCTTGCAGCTGGTCAGAATATCTGGTCATTAAAACTTACAGCTGATTATGCATTTAGTAAAAACCTGACTGCAATATTTTATTACGATCACTCGTTCTCAAAAGCTGTAATATCAACTTCATTTCCGTTAACTAACATTCGTTCAGGTTTTACACTGCGATATAATTTCGGGAATTAATTTTTTTAGTTTCTAAACGGGATTTCATTAGAAGATTGTTACATTTGTGGCTAAAAAATTCAATTATCAATTTCAAACATAGTATTATGAGCATACCAGCAAATTTAAAGTACACAAAAGATCACGAATGGGTTAGCATCGAAGGAGATGTTGCAACTGTAGGAATTACGCATTTCGCTCAAAAAGAGCTTGGAGATATAGTGTATGTTGAAGTAGAAACTTTAGATCAGACATTGGATAAAGATGAGGTTTTTGGTACAGTAGAAGCTGTAAAAACAGTTTCTGATTTATTCTTGCCTTTAACAGGAGAAATTATTGCTTTTAATGATAGCCTGGAAAGCGCACCAGAAACAGTTAACTCTGATCCTTACGGAGCTGGATGGATGATTAAAATTAAAATTGCTGATGCATCAGAAATAGATTCTTTATTATCTGATGAAGCTTATAAACAACTTATCGGTGCCTAAACAATTATTGCTTATTTGGGCAATTATTTGCTCGGGAATTATTTCTTATTTTTGTTTGACAGACTCAAGTAACATTCCTGCTGTAAATTTTCCAAGTATAGACAAAATTGTACATTTTTGTTTTCATTTTGGATTTACAATTTCCTGGATTTTGTTTTTCAAAAAAGAACTTAAAGGAAGAGAAGCTAATGATTATAAAGCTTATCTGGTTTCGTTTATATTTTCTGTTTTTTTCGGAATCACAATCGAAATCTTACAGGGTGTTTTTACGGTAACAAGAGCAGCAGATGTAACAGATATTTTAGCAAATACAATTGGGGCGACCATTGCTGTTTTTACCGCAATCGCTTTTAGAAGGCAATTGGATAAAATATAATTTCATAAGAAACCCACCTCGGTGGGTTTTTTTATTTTCAAAAAAATCAAGCTTAAATAGCAATGTCTTTATTTAGAATTAAAATGTATTTTTGTCAAAATTCGATGTAATAGCAAAGTCATGAATATAAAGCAATATTTAGATTCGACATATTTGAAAACAGCTTCCCAGGCTAGGCTTTCGGAAGAGGAAAATATTGACGTTGTTAAAAATGTAATTCAGGAAGCAATTAAAGAAGGTTTTAAACTGATTATGATTCGGCCGAAACATGTTAGTTTGGCTAAGGAAATGATTTTGAAAGCTAATTCGAATTTACTTGTTGGAACGGTAATAGATTTTCCTGAAGGCAAATCTTCAATCGAAGATAAGATTAAAGAAGCGAATCAGGCAATAGAAGATGGAGCTGATGATTTAGATTTTGTGTGCAATTATGAAGCTTTTAAAAATGGTGAGATTGCTTTGTTGAAACAAGAGATTGTTTACGGTACACAAATTGGATTAGCACACAATAAAACTGTAAAATGGATAATTGAAGTTGCCGCTTTGACAGATAAAGAAATTATGCAAATTTCTGCATTGATCAAAAATGTAGTTATATCAAATTTTAAAGAAGAAGATTATGCTTCGGTGTTTGTAAAATCATCGACAGGTTTTTATAAAACTGAAAATGATTTGCCAAACGGAGCAACAATGGCAGCTGTTATAATGATGCTGGAAAATGCATCGCCTTTGCCAATAAAAGCAGCTGGAGGAGTAAGATCGTATAAAGATGCAATTGAAATGATTAGTTTAGGTGTTAAACGAATCGGAACTTCGGCAGCAAAAGAAATTGCCAACGGAGAGAATGCCCCAAATGATTATTAAATGAAAACCCAAATTTACGTGAATAAGATTTTTTTATCCTTTATTTTTACATTAACTACCATACTTGTTTTTTCGCAGGAAAATAATAATTCTTCCGTAAAACCAGGTTTCACAATTGAACAATTTCCTGTTTTTCCAAATTGCGAAAATTTAGAATCTAAAAAACGGGAAAATTGTTTCTATAAAGAAGTTCAGGATTTTGTGTTTAATAATTTTAAAGTTACTGAAAACTTAAAACAAACCAATTATAAAGGTGAAGTAAAAGTGCTTTTCGAAGTAGATGCAACTGGTACTTTTAAAGTAATCTATGTGAACGCAGCTAATGATGTCTTAGCTGAAGAAGCGCAAAGGGTTTTTGGTCAATTTCCTCAAATTAAGCCATCAACTTATAATGGAAAACCAACGTATTCAAAATATACAATTTCGATAAATATTCCACTAAAAAGTTCGGAGCAAATAGAGGCCGAAGCTTTGGCGGCTGCAGAAATTTTAAAGCCAGTCGAAAAGCCAATGACGGAGCTTGATAGTATCGTGTATAAAAAATACAATAATCCTGAATTCGAAAGCCATTTAAATATTCCGTTTTCGCATAGTTATTATGCGCAATTTGATGGTGCAATGAACCAGGTTGGAAGTAACAATCATACTGCATCAAAGCCTTATACTTATGCTGAGGTTTCTAAATATTATAATTTAAAAGCTGTTAACGAGTCACTTCAAAAAAAGGCTTCAACCTGGTTGGGAAGAAAATGGTGGAATGAAAATTTGGTTCAGATCCAGGGTGAAGATTATTGGTTGGCTTTAAATCCTCTGGTTGATTTGCAAATGGGTAAAGCATCAGATCTTGATGCGTCATATACCTACGTAAATACGCGAGCTCTTAATTTTAGAGGTGGTTTGGGAAAACAAATAAATTTTACAACCACAGTTTTTGAAAGCCAGGGAAGATTTGCGGGTTATTTTAATAATTATGCCGAAACATTAAAACCTTCTGGAGGAAATCCGGCAATTATTCCAGGGGTTGGTATTGCAAAAAGATTTAAAACAGATGCATACGATTTTCCTTTGGCAGAAGCTAATATTACCTACACACCAAGCAAGTTTTTTGATTTTCAGTTAGGCTACGGAAGGAATTTTATTGGAGACGGTTACCGTTCTTTGTTAGAAAGTGATGGAGCCAGTCCCTATCCGTATTTTAAAATCAACACCACTTTTTGGAAAATAAAATATACAAACACGTATATGTGGTTAAAAGATGTTCGTCCTGATGTTACTGTTGAAAAAACATACGCGACAAAATTCATGGCAAATCATTATTTAAGCTGGAATGTTTCGAATAAATTAAATTTAGGCTTTTTTGAATCTGTAGTTTGGACGGATAGCAATAATAGAGGTTTTGATGTTAATTTTGTAAACCCAATTATTTTTTATCGTACTGTTGAGTTTGCTTCATCTTCTAGAAGTGGTAATGCGCTTTTGGGATTTACAGCTAAATATAAGTGGAACAATACAGTAAATTTGTATGGTCAATTTTTACTGGATGAATTTTCGGTTGGAGATATGACGGGAGGAGAGCAGAGTTGGACTAATAAGTTTGGTTATCAATTAGGGGCAAAATATTTCAATGCTTTTAAAGTGACGGATTTATTACTGCAATTAGAATACAATCATGTTCGTCCTTATGTGTATTCACATAGTGCTGTTATAACAAACTATGGTCATAATAATCAAAGTGTGGGACATCAATGGGGTGGGAATTTTAATGAGCTCCTGGTAATTGGTCGATATCATAAAGGACGTTATTTTGGTGATGCTAAGTTTACAATGGGTACAAGAGGTTTGGATTTTGATACCGCTGAGGATAGTTATAATTACGGAGGTAATATTTATAAAAGTTACGATGAAAAGCGACCATATGATACTGGTGTAAAAGTAGGGCAGGGTAATAAAACAAGTGTTTTTATTGCAGATATTCAGGCTGGTTATTTAATAAATCCAATGACGAATTTGAAGTTGTTTGGAAGCTTTATCTATAGAAATTTTGACCCAACACAAGAAACAGCTGCGACTTTCAAGCAAAGTACAACATGGTTGACCATCGGACTGCGTACTGATGTCTTTAATTGGTATTTTGATTACTAAGATTTAATAAGATTTTTCGAAATAATTGTGTTAAAGATTTACAAGTCCTTATTTTCTAAAGGTTTTATTGAAAAAAATCTAATTTTATAGTCAGGAATTCTACAATCTAATTTGTACATTTGCACCACTCAAAAAAAACATACAAACAATAACGGTTTGAATACTACAAAAAACACATTCTCATTTAAATCAATATTTCAAGATTTTAAAGAAATAACTAAAGCAGGACTAGCTATTAGTGTTTTGTTTTCCTCGATTGCGGGATATTTATTGGGTGTAAATGATGAACACCCTTTTAAATGGAGTGTTTTGGTTGTTTTATCTATTGGAGGATATTGTATGGTAGGAGCTTCCAATGCTTTTAATCAGGTAATTGAAAAAGATATAGATGTATTGATGGATCGTACAAAAAATCGCCCGGTTCCGTCTGGTAGAATGTCTCCAAAAGTAGCTTTGTTTGTAGCAAGTCTGCTGACTGTTTTGGGAATTGGTTTGCTGTATTCAATAAATGCGAAGTCGGCAATGTTTGCCGCAATTTCAATATTTTTATATACAAGTATTTATACGCCATTAAAAACGGTAACTTCGTTATCAGTTTTTGTTGGTGCGTTTCCTGGTGCGATTCCGTTCATGCTAGGTTGGGTAGCTGCTTCAGGAGAGTTTGGCATTGAAGCAGGAACTTTGTTTTTGATTCAGTTTTTCTGGCAATTTCCTCATTTTTGGGCTATTGGATGGTTTTTGTATGAAGATTACGAGAAAGCTGGAATCTTTATGCTTCCAACAGGTAAAAAAGATAAAGGCACAGCATTGCAGATTATTTTATATACAGTTTGGTTAATAATAGCTTCGTTACTACCGGTTTTAGGTTTTACAGGCCAGTTGTTTATTAGTCCGATTGCTGCAATTATTGTATTCTTATTGGGTTTGTGGATGTTGTTTTATGCAGTTCGTTTATATAAGCTGAGAACGGCAAAAGCAGCAAGAACATTAATGTTGGTGAGTGTTTCGTACATATCACTATTGCAAATAGTATATATAGTAGATAAATTTTTAAGATAGGTATGGAAATGACAATGACAACAGGTGAGGAACAATTACGAAAATCAAAATCGGCTAAACTGATTTTGTTATTCGCCATGGTTAGTATGACCATGATGTTCGCCGGACTTACAAGTGCATTTGTAGTGAGTAAATCAAGAGCTGACTGGTTGAAGAATTTTGAACTGCCAACAGCATTTTATTACAGTACAGCAGTTATTATTGGTTGTAGTGTTACTTTTTATTTGGCAAAAAAAACCATTCAGAAGGATAACAGAAGTGCGACAACGGCATTACTTTTAGGAACATTGGCGTTAGGGGTATTATTTGTGGTTTTACAATTTGTAGGTTTTGGGCAAATCGTAGAAAGTGGTTATTATTTTACAGGAGAAGGTAGTTCAATTACTACAACTTTTCTTTACGTAGTTACCGTTACGCACTTATTACACTTGGCTGGTGGGCTAATTTCACTTTTAATTATAATTTATAATCATTTTAAACAAAAATACAATTCGACTCAAACTCTTGGTATAGAACTAGGTGCGATGTATTGGCACTTTTTGGATTTATTATGGGTATATTTATTTTTATTTTTATATTTCTTTAAATAAGAAAAAAACGTAAATTTGGGAACTTTTTAACGAATATCTTTTATGGAAGCGACAGTTACTACTGCAAATAACGACGAAAAAACTTGGGGAGGCGGAGACATTCAGCCATTAGGAGCAAGTTATGGTAAAATGATGATGTGGTTTTTTATCGTATCAGATGCCTTGACATTCTCTGGATTCCTTGCTGCTTATGGTTTTTCTAGATTTAAATTTATTGAAACATGGCCTTTGGCTGATGAAGTGTTTACTCACTTTCCATTTATGCATGGTGTTTCGGCTCCAATGTATTATGTAGCCTTAATGACTTTTATTTTAATTTTCTCATCTGTAACAATGGTTTTAGCTGTTGATGCAGGTCACCAATTGAAAAAGACAAAGGTTGCTGTTTATATGTTCTTAACTATTATTGGAGGTTTAATCTTCGTTGGATCTCAAGCCTGGGAGTGGAAAAACTTCATTAAAGGGGAATATGGTGCAGTAGAAACAGCTGGTGGAAGTTTATTACAGTTTGTTGATGCACAAGGTAACAGAGTAGCTCTTGAAAAATTTGCGGTAAAATTGCCGGAGCAAAGAGAAGCGCTTACAAGATCACATGGTACTTGGTTTGTGGAAGATGCGGAAACGCAGCCGACTTATACTGTTGCTGAAGTACAGGCTGGTTTTAAAGCACATCCTGAATTATTGATCAGAACGGAGCAACTTACTGATAAAAAGAAAAAAACAGTATTGACTAGAGCAGAATCTGAGTCTCGTCTAGGTACTGCAAAATATGTAGTAGAAGGAGCTAACTTGACAAGAAACGAGTACGGAAGTAAATTATTTGCTGATTTCTTCTTCTTCATTACAGGATTTCACGGATTCCACGTATTTTCTGGAGTTATTATCAATATCATCATTTTCTTTAATGTATTATTGGGAACTTACGAGAAAAGAAGAAGCTACGAAATGGTAGAGAAAGTTGGTTTATACTGGCACTTTGTCGATTTAGTTTGGGTATTTGTATTTACAGTTTTCTACTTAGTTTAATTTTAGATTTTAATTATTATGTCACACGAACACGTATCAAATACAAAAAGAATCTGGTTTGTTTTTGCATTACTTTCAGTAGTAACTACAGTAGAAGTTATCCTGGGTATTTTAAAACCAGAATCATTAGAATTTAATCATTTTGTAGGTTTGAATTTATTGAACTGGATTTTCTATATCCTTACAATTTTCAAAGCTTATTATATAGTATGGGCATTTATGCACATGGAAGGTGAAAAAAGCAGCCTTAGATGGTCTGTTGTATCACCAGTTATTTTCCTAGTTTTATATTTATTGTTTATTCTATTGACAGAAGGACATTATATTTATGGGGTTTTTAAAGATTCTACCATTAAATGGAATTTTTAACATGATATTAATTCGAAAAGAAGCTCCGTTTAACGGAGCTTTTTTTATTTTTGTACCTCAATAACTTCCGTTAATACAATGAAAAAAAATATAGTTCTCTTTGTACTTTTTGTTCTGCCGATTGTAGCCTATTTATTTTTTGCTTCAGGAGTAAACAGTTTTACTAAACTTCCAACAATAACTCCTAAAATTGCCGACTTTGGTAATTGGGAATCATTAAAAGGTGAAAAAGTAACCCTAAATAACAAGATAACAATTCTTGGTTTTTCAGGTTCTGAAATTCTAAAAAACAGAGGGAATTTTTTCAATCTGAATGAGAAAATCTACCAACGTTATAATGGCTTTAAAGATTTGCAGTTTGTAGTTGTTTGCCCTTTAGGAACAGAAAACGATGCGCAGAAAATTGAAGAATCTTTAGGTGCTTTTACAGATGTATCGGGTTGGCATTTTGTTTTTGCTTCTCCTCAGGAAATTAAAACCTTTTACGATCAATTGCATTTGAAAGGAAAATTAGATCAAAATCTTGGAACTTCAAATGTTTATATCGTAGATAAGGCAAGAAATTTAAGAGGTAGAAAAGGAGCTTCAAAAGATAAGAAAGACGAATACAAAGAAGGTTATGATACTTTTCATCCATCTGAGTTAAGCAATGAAATGCTCGATGATTTTAAAATCATATTATATGAATATCGTGCTGCTCTCAAGAAAAATCATAATGCTACAAAAGAACTTTAATCTTTAAAATATGTTTAAAAATAAATCATATATCGGAATTTCGTTTATTGTTTTAATCTTCGGAATTTATGCAGTGCCAAAAATAGTGGACAGAATAAAAAATGGTGACGTTGTAAAAGGAAATCGTTTGGATAATGTAGGTCTGAAATCTTCAAAATCGGATGCTAAACTTTTGACTATCGGTCAGGCTCCAAAATTTGAATTAACCAATCAGGATAACGCTAAAGTATCAAATCAAACTTATAAAGGAAAAGTTTATGTTTTAGAGTTTTTCTTTACAACCTGTCCTTCTATTTGCCCAAAGATGAATTTGAGTATGTTGGAGATTGAGAAAACTTTTTTCGGAAACCCAAACTTTGGAATTGTATCTATTACAATCGATCCTGCTCATGATACACCGCAAGTTTTAAAAGATCATGCAAAGTTGTTAGGGGTAAAATCGTCGAACTGGAATTTTTTAACGGGTGATAAAGCAACAATAATGGATCTGTCAAACAAAGGATTCAACTTGTATGCGGGAGAAAATGCAAAGGTAAATGGTGGTTTTGAGCATTCAGGTTTATTTGCCTTAATTGATAAAGATGGAAATATTCGTTGTCGTAAAGATGAATTTGGAAACCCAATTTTATACTATGATGGACTGGATAAAAAGGGAGTTAGGGACATACAAGAAGATATTAAAATATTATTAGAAGAATAAAATGGAAGATAATTCATTAGAAAAAAAATTCAGCAAGTTTATTGTTGCTGTTTCAATTGTAATTCCGGTTGTGGTTGGAATTTTATTTGGAGTCAAATTAAAAGATTTCGGAATTGATGTTGAACCACTTTCATTTTTACCTCCAATTTATGCGACTACAAACGGTATTACAGCCGTAGTTTTGGTGTGGGCTGTGATCTCTATAAAAAATGGTAAACGTAAATTACACGAGCAATTAATGACTTTTGCTATTATGTTATCAGTTGCTTTTTTAGTTATGTATGTTGCGTATCACATGACAGCTGATTCTACTAAATTTGGAGATTTGAATCATGATGGAATTCTTGATTTAGCTGAAACAGCTAAAATTGGATCATTACGTTATGTATATTTTTTGATTTTAATTAGTCATATTCTATTGTCTATCGCTATTATTCCTCTGGTATTAATTACTTACGTTAGAGCCTTGGCACAACGTTTTGACAGACACAGAAAAATAGCTAAAATAACTTTTCCACTTTGGTTGTACGTCGCTGTAACAGGTGTAGTGGTTTACTTAATGATTTTTCCTTATTATGCATAAAATAGAAAATAGAATAAAAAATAAAGAAAATAGAATTGAAAATAGAGGTGGAGTTAGAAAATTAATGTCAACTAGATATTTTTATGTTCTTTTCTCTATGTTCTTTTCTCTTGCAGCTAATGCTCAATGCGCGATGTGCAGGGCGGCTCTTGCGGGAGATTCTAATACGAAAAAAGCAGAGGCAGTCAATGATGGAATTGTTTATTTAATGGTAATTCCGTATTTACTTGTTGGAATTATTGGTGTTCTGATTTATAGAATGTACCAATCAAAAAAGAAAAAAGCAGTATAATTTTTATACTGCTTTTTTCTTTTTTGGTTTTATATATTTTATTTCAATCCATCAACAGAAACATTAACTGTTCCATTTATTTTTATAAAAGCAATAATAGCCTGATTCGTCAACTGAATTTTATCAAACTGAATGTCTTCCATTTTTCCATTTACAAATACACCTGGCATAGGAGAGTAGTTTTTAAGATAGGTAGCCATGCTTTTTTTACCTTCTTCTAAATTGGGTTGAATAGAATAACGGCAGCTTTCTTCCATTTTTCTTAAAATGTATCCTTGACCCAACCAGCTTGCGGTGCGCATTAATTTGCTTTTGGTGTCTAAAACATAATCCAGTTTTTCAAAATAAATTTCTTTTGTCTGAGGATTGTATTGTGGGAATCCATTTAAATAAAGCGTTCCGTTTATAGATCCTAAGACATCCAGTGCAATAACCATTTTTCCATCTTTGTGCCAGATGTTCACATTTTTCACCGTTATTTTTTTGCTTCCTGAACCAAATTCCTGGCCTGCAAAATTCTTAGTCATTATTTTTGAAGCATCAATATAGGTTGAAATTGCAGCAATATTGGCAGTAATCTGATTTGGGATTTTAGCAACAGGTTTTAGGATAATTTTATTGGCGTTGAATTTAGATTCAGGTTGCTTGCCCATAATAGTTTCCATATTGCACTTTACTCCCATATCCAATAAAAATAAATCATTTTTAAGTTTTGCGTTTGTCGAATAGATTTCAACAGGAGTAATTCGCAGCCAGCTTTCATAAGTGTCGCTCATTTGAAAAGGCGTACATATTTTTTCTAAAGCTGATAAAACATTCGGTTTAAAATCCATTGATTTTTCAATTGCTTCATCTATTTTCTTTTCTATTTTAGATTTAAAAATAGAAATAGCTGGATTTACTAAATACGTTATTGGCATATTTTTTCCGAAAACCTGCATTGTCGGACTTTCGTTCCAATCTAATGATTTAAATTCCGTTTTGGTATTTAATTTCCAATTTGTCAACGCCACTTCACTCGATAAAGTAATAACTCCATTTAAATTAAATTCACGGGTATCATAAAGGTCAACGCCGAGTTTTTTTGTTCCAATTCGATATTTAATAGTTGCTCTTAAAGGCAGGATAGTTTTTATTTTTTTATCCGGATTTGCGCGATCGTTTTGGATTTTTATTGGAGCTTGTTTCCAAATTTTCATTTCAATATCATCATCTTCGATGTTATTGTCTTCATAAATTAATCCGTTTAAAATTGAGTTGGTCTGATACTCAATATCGCTCAATTTTACCGTTATTGGGAGGTTGATAAAAGATGGATTTGCATCATAAACTAAGGGACTTGCATCATCTGGTTCGGGTTTTAATGTTTCTAATTTTTGAGATGTTGAACATCCTGAAAACATGGTAAGTACCGTGAATAAAGAGAAAATTGAAAAAAACTTCATCATTAAGATTTTTTTGAGTGATGCAAAATTAAGAAAACAATTATATTATTGTGAAAATGTGTAACATTTGATAAGAAATAGAGTCTTATTGTAATATCAAAACGAAATTATTAACGTTTTCTTACCATAAATTACTTAATAAAAATGTTATTATTGTTTTAAAATTTAACAGTACCATGATCGAAATCAAAGATTTACACAAATCCTATAAAATGGGAAGTTCAGAATTACATGTGTTAAAAGGAATAAACTTTAATATTGAAGAAGGCGAGCTGGTTGCTATAATGGGGTCATCCGGATCAGGAAAATCTACGCTTCTTAATATTTTAGGAATTTTGGATGAGGCAGATTCTGGTAGTTATATTTTAGATAAAACTCCTATTAAAAAATTGAATGAAACACTTGCTTCTAAGTATAGAAATAAGTTTTTAGGGTTTGTATTTCAATCCTTTAATTTGATTAATTATAAAAGTGCGCTTGATAATGTTGCGATGCCATTGTATTATCAGGGAATAAAAAGAAAAGAGCGATACGAAATTGCTATGAGATACTTGGAAAAAGTGGGTTTAGGTTCGCATTCGCACCATTTGCCAAATGAACTTTCAGGAGGGCAAAAGCAACGTGTTGCAATCGCTAGAGCATTAGCTTCAAACCCAAAAGTTTTACTGGCAGATGAGCCAACAGGAGCTTTAGATACCAAAACTTCCTATGAGGTTATGGAGCTTATTCAAGGAATTAACGATGAAGGGAAAACTATTTTGATCGTTACCCACGAACCTGATATTGCCGCGATGTGCAAAAGAAATGTGGTCCTGAAAGATGGATTAATCATTGATGATAAAAAGGTAGAACAAGTTAGAGCTTCATCTTATGTTTAATATTGAGCGTTGGCAGGAAATATTCGAAGCAATCTCCAAAAACAGGCTAAGAACATTCCTGACCGGAATTTCTGTAGCCTCAGGTATTTTTATTTTGGTGATTTTGCTTGGTGCTGGTAAAGGACTTCAAAACGGAATTGAAAAACAATTCGAACGTGATGCTGCCGGTATCATTGAAGTTTGGTCGGGAACGACTACAAAAGAGTATAAAGGGTTGAATCCAGGAAGACAAATTCAGTACCGAGATGGGGATTTTAATCAATCTGTACAGAAATTTGATGATAAATTAGATATGAGAGCGTCAACCTATAATTTTTGGGGAGGTGCATTTTCGTACGGAAAAGAATCAGGCAGTTATCAATATAGAGGTGTTACTCCAGATTATGGCGGAATTGAAAACCTTGTAATAGTTCAGGGACGTTATGTAAATAGCTCAGATTTGGCCAACAATGAAAAGGTAGCTTGTATTGGAATGAAAGTTAAAACGGATTTGTTTAAAGACAAAGATGCTCTAGGCAAAGAAATCATAATCAATGGCATTAATTTTAAGGTAGTTGGGATTTTTACTGATCCGGGTGGGGAAAGAGAAGAAGCGAGAGCGTATTTACCTTTAACAACTGTCCAAAGAGCTTTTGGTGGTGGAGATAAAATAAGCAATTTGTTTTTTACGATGAAAAAAACAAATGATTATGACGAAGCTTTAGCACAATCTAAAAAATTCACACAAGATTTGAAGGATTTGCTGAAAAGTAGAAATATGGTAGCTCCTGAAGATGATGGTGGGGTTGGTGTTTATAATTCAGTTGAAGATGCTAAGCAATTTTATGATCTGAATCTTTATATCAGATTGTTTTTTTGGTGGGTGGGAATTTGTACGATCATTGCCGGAGTTGTTGGGGTAAGTAACATTATGTTAATTATCGTAAAAGAAAGAACAAAAGAAATAGGAATCAGAAAAGCACTTGGTGCATCTCCGTTTTCAATCATTTCAATGATTCTTCATGAGTCGATTTTTATTACTACCATTGCTGGTTTTGTAGGGCTTTTAGCAAGTTTATTATTGTTAGAATTTGTTGGTCCGATGGTGCAAAGTGAATATTTTCAACATCCCGAAGTAGATTTTAGTGTGGCATTGACAACACTTGCGCTACTTGTATTTGCAGGAGCATTAGCAGGATTTTTTCCTGCGTACAGAGCAGCCAAAATTAAACCTATTGTAGCACTTAGAGACGAATAATTATGTTTAAAAAAGATAATTGGGACGAGATTTTACAGGCTTTAACAGCCAACGTTTTCAGAACGACTCTGACTGCATTTGGTGTATTTTGGGGTATATTTATTTTGGTAATATTATTGGCGGCAGGAAATGGTTTAGAAAATGGTATCAAAAAAGGTTTTGACGGAATAGCCACAAATACGATGTTTATGTGGAGTCAGACCACTTCTAAGGCATATAAAGGTTTGCCAAAGGTTCGTCGTTATGATTTTAGGAATAGTGATGTAGCAGCTTTAAAAGCAGCTTTGCCAGATTTGTTATATGTGTCTCCAAGAAATCAATTAGGAGATTTTAACGGGACAAATAATGTAGTGAGAGGTACAAAAACTTCAGCATTCACAGTTTATGGTGATTATCCAGAGCTTATCAAGCAACAACCGATGGATATAATTAAAGGGCGTTTTATAAATCAGCAGGATATTAATGAAAGAAGAAAAATAGCAGTAATTGGAAAAGGAGTTATTAGTGAACTTTATGAAAAGGAAGAAGAAGCTATTGGGACTTATATAAAAGTGAACGGAGTTAATTTTATGGTAGTTGGTGTTTACCACTCTAAACAGCAAGGCGGAAATGCAGAACAGGAACAAAAAAATATTTTCGTACCGTTTACGACTTTCCAGCAAGCATTTAATTATGGAGACAAGGTAGGCTGGATGGCACTTACGGCAAAGGATGAAACTTCGATAACAGATTTAAAACCAAAAATTTTGGAGCTTATAAAATCACTTCATTCGATAAACCCGGCTGATGATCGTGCCGTAGGTAATTTTGATTTATATGAGCAATTTAATAAAGTCCAGAGTTTGTTTGATATCTTAAAAATCATTGCCTATTTTGTTGGAACACTGGTTTTGATCTCAGGTGTTATTGGAATTTCGAATATTATGCTTATTGTAGTTAAAGAGCGTACTAAAGAGATCGGAATTCGCAGGGCTTTAGGCGCAACGCCCGGTGCTATACGTGGGCAAATTTTATCTGAATCAATATTTCTGACTATTATTTCAGGTATGTTTGGCATTGCAGTCGCGACAGGAATTATTGCTATTTTAAATATGGTTTTAGATTCGATGCCCCCCGATAGTAACACTATGTTTGCTAATCCGAGTGTTGATTTAGGAGTCGTATTTGTAGCATTATTAATATTAGTAGGATCTGGTTTGCTGGCAGGATTTATTCCGGCACAGACCGCAATTAATGTAAAGCCTGTAGATGCTTTACGAACAGAATAAATTATCAATCAAAATATAATCGATTAAACCAAAAACAAAATGAAAAAAGGAGTAACCGTAACCATTTTAATCTTTATTGCTATAGTTTTCTTTGGCGCACTTTACTATTTGTATGCTAAAAATCAAGAATCTCCAATTGTTTTTAAAACGGAGAAAGCAGAGGTTAAAACAATCGTAAAAACCACCATTGCAACTGGTAATATTCAACCTGACGAAGAGGTCTTAATCAAACCAAATATTTCGGGTATTATTGAAGAGGTATATATCAAAGCTGGTGAGAAAATTAAAGCAGGCGACATGATTGCAAAAATTAGAGTTGTTGCCAATGTGTCTAATGTAAGCAGTACTCAAAATCAAGTACAAACAGCTAAAATTGCTTTAGATAATCAGGAGAAAATCTATAAAAGACAAAAAACCTTATTTGAAAAAGAGGTGATCTCTGCAAATGATTTTGATGCGGCTCAATTGGCTTATAAACAAGCTCAACAAAATTATTTAGCTGCAAAACAAAGTTTGGATATCGTTAAAACAGGAACTACAACATCATTAGGAAGTTATGCTAACACTTTAATTCGCTCAACAGTAAACGGAATGGTTTTGGCGGTTCCGGTGAAAGTTGGAAATCAAGTTATTGAAAGTAATAATTTCAATGAAGGAACTACAATTGCCAGTGTTGCTGATGTTGGTAGAATGATCTTTATTGGAAAAATAGATGAATCTGAAGTAGGGAAAATCAAAGTTCAAATGCCAATTGAAATTACTGTTGGTGCAATTGAAAATAAAAAATTTGAAGCAGTTTTAACAGATATCGCTCCTAAAGGTGTAGTGGAAAATGGTGCAATTCAGTTTGAAATAAAAGCTTCTTTAGAAAACAGAGATGCTACTTTTATCAGAGCTGGTTTAAGCGCAAACGCTTCTATTATTTTAGAAAAAGCAGATAAAGTTATGGCTATAAAAGAATCGCTGGTGCAATTTGACAAAAAAACACAAAAACCATATGTTGAAATAGAAACTGCTCCTCAGAAATTTCAAAGAAAGGATTTAGTCCTTGGTGTGAGCGACGGAATATATGTTCAGGTAAAAAGCGGTATCAAAAATTCTGATAAAATTAAAATTTGGAATCAGGGTTTGATTAGCGAAGGAGAGAAAAAATAATTGAAAGTATAAGGGTTTTTTTGGTTTTAAAAAATGTTAAATTTGCGTAGTGTTTCTACTATGCTTTCATTCAAAATATATGAAAATAAATAAATATAATAGTTTCGTTTTTGCTATTCTTTTCGGGTTTGGACTAACAACCAAGGCGCAAACAAAACAATGGACACTGGAAGAATGTGTACGATATGCACTAGACAATAATATCACAATAAAAATATCCGAACTTGATGTAGAAAATGCTGATATTGATAAAAAAGATGCATTTGGCAGATATCTGCCTTCAGTAAACGGAAATGCTTCACATTCATGGAACATTGGTTTGAATCAAGATGTTACAACAGGTGTTTTGCGTAATCAGACAACTCAATATTCATCTGTAGGTTTAAGTGCCGGAGTTGATATTTACAAAGGTTTGCAAATCCAGAATACGTATCGAAGATCGAAGCTTTCTATAATTGCATCACAGTATCAATTACTGAAAATGCAGGAGGATATTTCGCTGAATGTTGCCAATGCGTTTCTTCAGATTTTATCTTATAAGGAAGAGTTAAAAGTAAAAAAAGAACAATTATCAATTGATGAAAAGCGATTAAAACGTTCTGAAGAAATGGTAAATGCTGGAACAATTCCAAGAGGAGATCTGTATGATCTAAAAGCTACTATTGCAACAGATCAACAGGCAATTACTGTTTCGGAAAACAATTTACTGATCTCAAAATTAAGTTTAGCACAGCTTTTACAATTAAAGGAATTTGCAGATTTTGATGTAATTGATGATACAAATGCAAAAGATGAAAATAATATAATGGCGCAAAGCCCAATTGATATTTACAATAAGGCAAAAGAAACAAGAACAGAGTTAAAACTGGCACAGACTAATCTTGAAATTGCTGAGAAAAATGTAGCAATTGCGAAAGGAGCTTACCAACCAACGTTAAGTGCTTTTTATAATTTTAATACAAGAGCCAGTTATTCAGATATTATAACAGGAGCAACCCCAAATACAGCAAATCCAACATCTCAGATCGGTTTCGTTGAAGGGACGAATCAAGCAGTATTGCAAAATAATTTCACTCCTGTTTTAGGCGGTCCTCAGCCAATTTTAGATCAATTTAGTGATAATAAGGGGCAATCATTTGGTTTGCAGCTTTCTGTTCCAATTTTCAACGGTTTCTCAGTTCGCAATAATGTAGAACGAAATAAAGTTAATTTAGAAAAATCTAAAATAGATTTAGAGCAAAAAAGTTTAGATTTGCAACGTAACGTTTATACTGCTTTTACAAATGCAAAAGGTGCGTTAAATACTTACGAGTCATCAACTGTAACTTTAGAAGCGAGGCAACAGGCTTACAACTATGCTAAAGAGAAGTATGATGTAGGTCTAATGAATTCATTTGATTTTACACAGGCGCAAACATTATTGACAAATGCTCAGTCTGATGTTATCAGAACGAAATATGATTATATTTTTAAAATAAAAATACTTGAATTCTACTTTGGAATTCCAATTGTCCCAATTATTACAAAATAATTTATTATGTCAAAAAAAACAGTTTATTTCTTGATAGGAGGCGCAGTAGTTATTATTGCAGTTTTAGTAGGTCTTTCGAAATCGGGAGTAATAGGAAATAAGGATGAAGGAAAAGAAGTAGAAATCTCAAAAGTAGTGGCTTCAACTATTGTCGAAACGGTTTCGGCAACAGGGAAAATTCAGCCGGAAATTGAAGTTAAAATTTCACCTGAAGTATCTGGAGAAATTATTTTATTGAATGTAAAAGAAGGTCAGGTTGTAAAAAAAGGAGATTTATTGGTAAAAATAAATCCAGATTTATATACTTCAAGCTATAATCGTTCAGTTTCTAATTTATCGGGTACTAAAGCTGGCTTAACGCAGTCGGAAGCTAGTTTTAAGGAAGCAAAAGCAAGCTATGAACGTAATAAAACTTTGTATGACAAAGGTGTTATTTCAAAATCTGACTGGGATAAGGCAATTGCATCTTTTGAAGTAGCAAAAGCGACCAAACAAAACGCTTATTACACGGTTCAAAGTGCTTCTGCATCAGTAAATGAGGCTAAAGATAATTTAGGGCGTACAACTATCTATGCACCTGCAGATGGAACTATTTCGGTTTTAAATGTTGAGTTAGGAGAACGTGTTTTAGGAACTCAACAAATGGCAGGAACAGAGCTTTTGCGTGTAGCAAATCTTAATAATATGGAGGTTGAAGTTGACGTAAATGAAAATGATATTGTAAAAATAAAAATTGGCGATGAAGCTAATGTTGAAGTTGATGCTTACTTAAAAAAGAAATTTAAAGGTACTGTAACAAGTATTTCTAATTCGGCAAGCACTACGCTGACTTCAGATCAGGTTACTAATTTTAAGGTTAAAGTTCGTATTCTAAAAGAGTCATATCAGGATTTATTAGAAGGAAAACCGAGTTCTTATTCTCCGTTCAGACCAGGTATGACAGCTACTGTTGATATTCTGACAAAAACAAAAACAAATGTATTAGCTGTGCCTATTAGTTCAGTGGTTGTAAAATCAGATACTGCTGCTGTTAAGGATTTTACAGTAGAAGATCCTAGTGAGAAAAAAGTAGTACCAAAGAGCGATAAAAAATTCGAGTGTGTTTTTGTGAAAGTTGGTGATAAAGCTAAAATTAGAATTATCAAAACAGGTATTCAGGATGATACTAATATCGAAGTGATGTCAGGATTAAAATCTGGTGATGTTGTGATAACGGGACCTTATACAACAGTTTCAAAAGAATTAAATTCTGGCGACAAAGTGAAGCTTAAAAAAGCAGAAGCACCTAAAAAGTAGGTTGTAGTATGATAATTGCTTTGCATGGAGTTCCGTCAGAAATCATTTTTAGTGGTGTTGGAGGCTTCCTTAGTGTGATTGCATATTTGATATGGGTGCATTATAGTGTCTATAAAACAAAATATTATAATCATGAATTTAAATATTTTGCAGTAGAAAAAAGGTTGATCATATACATAGGCTTTTTATTGGCAAATTTGTGTGCGGCATTTGTATTATTCTGGTTATTAACCCTTATTTTTGCTGCTTTAATTTTTGTATAATTTTTAATAACAAACAATTTTGTCTTTTATTCTCAATATCGAAACCGCTACAAAAAATTGTTCTGTAGCAATTGCAAAAAATGGTCAAACAATTTTATGTAGAGAAATTGCTGAAGAAGGATATTCGCATGCCGAAAAACTCCATGTTTTTATTGAAGAAGCAATTGCAGAAGCTGGAATTACAGTTCAGGATTTAGCTGCAATTGCTGTAAGTCAGGGACCTGGTTCTTACACCGGTTTGCGAATTGGAGTTTCGGCGGCAAAAGGACTGTGTTTTGCTTTAAATATTCCATTGATTGCTGTGGATACATTACAAACATTGGCTTCTCAGGCGAAAGTTGTTGACGGAAAAATAATTCCGATGCTGGATGCCAGAAGAATGGAAGTTTATAGTGAAATTTTTAATGCTAACCTGGAAGTTGAAAGAGAGATTCTGGCAGAAGTTATAACAAAAGATTCTTTTACGGGTTACACGGATGTACTTTACTTTGTTGGTGACTGTGCAGATAAATGCAAGTCTGTTTTAACAAAAGATAATTTTGTTTTTCTGGAAGATATAAAATACCCTTCAGCTGCAGCAATGAGCAAAATCAGTTTTGGTAAGTACCAAATAAGCGACACTGTAGATGTCGCTTATTTTGAACCTTATTATTTAAAAGATTTTATGATGGCACCTCCATCAAAAAAACAATAAATTATTTTATTTTTGAAGTGTATACGGTTGAACTGAAATTCCGGCTTCATCCAAAGCTGTTTTGCAATTCTCTAGAGTTTCAGAAAAAACAACACCATAATTTACATTTTTAGCCCACGGGCGTACTGAAAACTCTACAGCACTAGCGGTTAGGTTTTTTACAAAAACTTCTGGAGCAGGTTTCTTAAGTACTTTAGGATTTTTATTTAAAACATCTAAAAGAACTTCTTTTGCTTTTTTGATATCTGAATCATACGAAACGGCAAAAGTCAAATCGGCTCTTCTTTCACCCTGCATAGAATAATTAATGATCGTTCCGTTAGATAATGCACCGTTTGGAACAAAAACAGTTTGATTATTGGCAGTGAGCATTTTAGTTACAAAAATCTGAATTTCGCTAACAGTAGCTATAACACCTTGTGCTTCGATCGTATCGCCAACTTTAAAAGGTTTGAAAACAATGATTAACATTCCGCCTGCAAAGTTAGAAAGTGAACCTTGTAATGATAAACCAACTGCAAGTCCCATGGCACCTAAGATGGCAACAAAGGAAGAAGTTTCAATACCAAGTTTTGAAATAAAGGTTACAAACAACAAAATTCTAAGCGCCCATATCAAGATATCTGAAAGGAATTTTGTTAATGTAGGATCTAAATTTCTTTGAACCATTACTTTTGTAATAATTCTATTTATTAATCGGATAGCATAAATACCAACAAATAAAATTAGAAATGCCGAAACTAGTTTTGGCGCATAATCAACTAGTACGTCAATGAATTTAGTAACATAAGTACTAATTTGCTCTGGACTCATCATGTTTATTGAATAAAAAAACCTTCTCAAAACGAGAAGGTGTATTAGTGATGCAAATATAAGATATTTCTCTTATAAGAAAAATAAGTATCTATTCCTTAGTTTCAGTTTCGTCAATAATTTTATCTTCAACAGTTGCCGCCGTTTCACTGGCATCAACTACAGTTTCCGAAGCAATTGTCTTTGTATCCGTACCGATATCGTTCGCTTTTTCTTTTACGGAATCAATTACATCGCTTATAGAATCTGTTGCTTTTTCTACATATTCACTTACGATATCTTTCGCCTGATGTGCGTATTCTGCGGCACTTTCCAGAATTGGTTCTGAGGCTTCTTTGGCTTTTGCGATAGTTTCTTCTGTAAAAGCCTCAGCTTTTTCAATATAAGGAGCGGCAGCTTCCTTTGCTTGCTCAAAAGTACTTTCAGCCTGATTGGCTAAATCTGTTGCAGATTCTTTGGCCGAGCCAAATAAATTCTTGAAAAATGAAGATAATCCCATGGTTTTATAATTGATTGATTAGAAATACAATATTAAACTTTTTTGCAGAATTATAGTGTTATTGTTAGAATAATTTATTGAAAAGTAAGAAGAGAAGTAATAAAAAAAGCGCTCGCTATGGGCGAACGCTTTTGGTATTTTTCTGAAATTATTTTTTATGCATTTATCGCCTCAACTTTAATAGCTTCATCATTTAACATGCTTTTCAACATGTTTTCGATACCGCTTTTTAGAGTAAAAGTAGAAGATGGACAACCACTGCACGCACCTTGCAAAATAACTTTAACTGTTTTGTCATCTTCATTATAAGAATCGAATGCAATATTTCCTCCGTCAGCAGCAACTGCCGGTTTTACATATTCTTCTAAGATGTTGATGATTTGTTGTGAAGTCACATCCAATTTATCAAAAGCTTCATCTTTAGTGATGTCATTTTTTGTAGTAACTTCAATTAAACTTTCATCTAAAACAGTTCCTCCATTTTCGATAAATTGTTTGATATATGTTCTGACTTCCAAAGTGATTTCATCCCAGTCGTTAATGTCGTATTTAGTTACCGAAATATAATTTTCATCGATAAAAACCTCTTTTACGTAAGGGAACTTAAATAATTCTTTTGCCAATGGTGAAGAAGCCGTTTGGTCAATATTTTTATATTCTACCGGGTTTCTGGTTAACATTCTGCTTACAACAAATTTTAATGCTGCCGGATTTGGAGTTGTTTCTCCATAAACGGTAATAGGTTGTTTTTTTGCTTTGTTTTCGTCTACTTTAATAATAACACCACCTTTGTCAACAAATGCTGCTATTTGTTCAGCAACGGCATCTTGAACGTCCTCCCATTCTACAATGCTGTATCTTTCGATTGCGATGAAATTTCCTGAAATATAAACTGTTTTTACAAACGGAAGGTAAAATAATTGTTGCGCTAAAGGTGATTCCTGTGCCTCATCAATATTTTTAAACTCAAAGTTTTGGTTTTGAGTGATGAAATCTTCAAATTCAAACTTTAATATAGTTGGATTTTGAGTTTCTTTTATGGTGATTTTTGTCATGACTTGTAATTTTTTACAAATTTACTAAAGTTATTTTCTACTAATAGCTATATTTGATTTTTTAATAAAATAATTAAGATTCTTATTATAACTAATCGGATTAAATTGGGAGTCTATAATTTATTTAAACAAAGCTGCCTTTATGAAATTTAGAATCAGGGTTTTATTTATTTTTTTATTAACTTCATTTTACTCTTTTTCGCAAGAAGGCATTCCTGTTTATTCAGACTATTTATCAGATAATTACTACTTGATTCATCCGTCTATGGCTGGGGCGGCAAATTGTGCTAAAATAAGATTGACGGCCAGAAAACAATGGTTTGGTCAGGACGATGCGCCAGAACTTCAAACGTTAAGTTTTAATGGACGAGTAGGTGAGAGATCAGGTGCAGGAATTATTGTTTTTAATGATAAAAACGGATATCATTCTCAAAAAGGTGTAAAGCTTACTTACGCACATCATATTATGTTTTCAAGAGATGAAATTGATTTAAATCAGCTTTCTTTCGGTATTAGTGGTGGAGTAATCCAAAATCAATTAGATGAAACAGCATTTGGGACAGAATACGATCCTCTTCTTTATGGACAAATTCAAAAAGATTCTTATTTTAATTTAGATGTTGGTGCTTCATATAATTATTTAAATTTTTATGCCCATGCTACTGTTCAGGGTTTAATTGAAACCAGAAAAGAATTGTACAGCGATTTAGAAAGTGACAATGTTAGAAAATACCTTTTAAGCGCTGGATATGTTTTTGGCAAAAGTGATAAAATCACTTGGGAACCTTCAGTATTGCTTCAAATATTTGATCAGACTAAAGAGAAGTCAATTGATTTAAACATGAAAGCTTACAAAGACATGGATTTTGGAAGCTTATGGGCAGCATTATCATACAGAAGAAGTTTTGATGGTGCACAATATACATCGGGAAGTGGTGTTTCATCTCAAAAATTACAATATTTTACACCAATAATTGGTGTTAATTATAAGAATTTTATGTTCGCCTATACGTACTCACAAGTGCTGGGTGATGTGAAATTTGATACTGGCGGGTATCATCAAATTACATTAGGTATCAATTTATTTTGTAAAAAGGAACGTTACGATTGTAATTGTCCGGCAATTAATTAATTTTTTTATGCTAATTAAGTCTGTAAACGGAAAAACGCCTTCAATTCCAGAGGATTGTTATGTTGCTGAAAATGCGACCATTGTAGGTGATGTTACATTTGGTGAATCTTGCAGTGTTTGGTTTAATGCTGTAATTCGCGGTGATGTTCACTTTATTAAAATTGGAAACAAGGTTAATATTCAGGATGGAGCAATTATTCATTGTACGTATCAAAAACATCCAACTATTATAGGAAACAATGTTTCAATTGGTCATAATGCCATTGTGCACGGTTGTACTATTCATGATAATGTTTTGATAGGAATGGGCGCAATTGTAATGGATAATTGTGTAGTTGAAAGTAATGCAATTGTAGCCGCAGGAGCAGTTGTGACACAAAATACTATCGTGACTTCAGGAAGTATTTATGCCGGAGTTCCTGCTAAAAAAGTAAAAGATATTGACCAATCTGATTTTGCAGGCGAAATTGAGCGTATATCAAACAATTATGTAATGTATTCGGGCTGGTTTAAAAACGAAGAATAGATTCCAAATAAAAAATTAAAAAATAAAAATTCCAAATACCAATGAGTGTCAGATAATTGGGATTTGGAATTTTTATTTTTTGAGATTAAAAAAAAACTATAAATTGATTTTTTCGAAAAAAGTATTTTTATAGCTTTCACTAATCGGAATACGTTTGTCACTTATTAAAACCTTATTCTTCTGGATCGATTTTACATGTTTTATATTGATGATATAAGATCTGTGAATTCTTGAAAACCCTTTACTGGAAAGTAAATTCTCTAATTTTATCAAGCTAATTAAGGTGAGCGTAAATTTATTATCGGTTGTGTAGATTTTTACATAATCTTTTAGGCCTTCAATAAATAAAATATCAGCAAAATTCATTTTTACGTTCTCATATTCAGCTCTTACAAACATGAAATCCTGTTCTAATTCAGGAGCTGTAGTATTTTCAGAAATAGTCTGAAGCGTGGCTGTAGGATTGAAAATTTGCTGGGCACGAACTACAGATTTTAAAAAGCGATGAAACGGAATTGGTTTTACCAAATAATCTACCGCACCAAGATTAAATCCTTCAACCGCATAATCAGAATAGGCAGTTGTAAAAATAATCAATGGTTTTTTTTCTATAGTATTTAAAAATTCTATTCCTGAAAAATGAGGCATTTGAATATCTAAAAATATCAAATCTATATTCGTCTGATTGATAAATGAAACAGCGTCGATAGCGTTATTAAAAGTGCTGACCAATTCTAACGAATCTACTTTTCGAACAAAATCTTCTAGTAGTTCTACCGCTAGAGGTTCATCATCTATAATTACACATTTCATCTGTTTCAGTATTAGATCATTAAATTTGTTTTGGTCTTCAAAAGTAGTTTTAAACCAGTAAATTAAGTTTTAAAGTTTTCATAAATTACTGGTTTTAAATTAAGCAGTTACCGTTATGGTTTTGCTTAAGGTGTAACCATCCGTTAGATTTCCGGTTAATGTGGCAAGTTCATCATCTAAACTATCGGAGAAAACATTATCTCTTGTATTTGAAGTGTCGGCTTGACCGTGTGCGACATAATTTGCGCTTGAATATACTTCGCTTGAAACATTTTCAGGAAAAGCAATTTGTGTTACCAATAATGAAGAGCCAGTTGCTGTTAAGATTTCAACATGTACATGTGGCGCTCTGCCTTGGTACCAGCCTGGAAAAATTGAAATAAAGGATACTTCTCCCTTTGTATTAGTATTTTGTCTGCCTCTTAAAAAATGAACTTCCGTGTAATTGGTTTGTTGCATCGAAGTTCCTCCATATTCTGAATAGTTTCCATCTTTATCACAATGCCATACATCTACCAAAACATTTTCTAATGGAGCGCAATTATTGCTTTTATTTTCAATCGTTAGGTTAATAAGTAAAGCAACTCCAATTCTGTCTGATTTTATATTTTCTAAAATCAATTGGCTTGGTGTTTTTATAGGAAAAGGACCTTTTGTTTCAGCAGGAGAAACAGTGCAGTTTCCATCTGTTGAGGAATTAGACCCCGAGTCGTCATTATCGTTTTTTGAGCAGGATTCCAATAATTTAGAAGCTGTTGCAAGAGAAGCGATTCCTAAAATACCGTTTCGGATGAATTTTTTTCTGTCCATAATCAGTTGTTATTAATTTATTGGTGTTTGAATTTCATCTAATTTTAAATTTAAATGCACACGGTAGTACTGATTGTCCTGGGTTATATCTAATTGATGAGCGTTTGGATATAGCAAGTCTAGACGATTTCTTATGTTAACTAACCCTATTCCTGAGTTTTCAGGATCTTTTCTATAGTCTTCAATGGTATTTTCTATCCAAAAATCTAAACTGTTTTCGTGTATGAAAATTTTAATTTTTACGTGTGCTGCACCTTTATAATCGGTTCCGTATTTAAAGGCATTTTCAACAAACGAAATCAATAACAAAGGTTCTATGAATTTATTTCTTGTATCACCGTGAACATTTATAACGATGTCTTCAATGTCATTAAGCCTAAGTTTTTGTAACTCAATATAATTTTGGATATAATTAATTTCTTTTTCTAAAGCCACCGTTTTGTTATCCGTTTCATACAGCATATAGCGCATTAACTCGGATAGTGTTACGATGGCATCAGGGACCAAATCAGATTTTTTGTGTGCCAATGAATAGATACTGTTTAAAGAATTAAATAAAAAATGCGGATTAGTTTGCTTACGCAGATAAATCAATTCAGTATTTGTTCGGTGTGTTTCGGCAATTAATTTGTTTTGTTGATTGTTGTAAAATTCTGTTAGTGTTCTAATTATGGCACTTATGGTTAGAATTAAAATGTAAAATAGCGATGGTCCAATTTTAAAAAACAAAGGCTGTCTTCTTACCATTAAAACGCGTCTTTCTCCTTTAATAAAATCAGCTGAGCCTTCAGGCATTATTTTGGGAGGTAACATGTTTGCTGGTCTGACATGATTGAATTCAGGGATGAAATAATTGATCCTGATAACCATAAAAAGAAGGATAAGGGCAAAAGCAAAAGCAAAATAAAGCCAGTATTTTTTTTCTAAAAGGAGGGCGGGTACCAAATAAAAATAATTCAGATAAAACAAAATGATTCCCGTAATCCATTGCACATAGAAATCATTATTGATTCTGAACGGACTTTCGTAAAATTGAATTAAGGATGTCAAAATAAAGAAAGCCCATATGATACTATGGAACAGGATTTTGTTTGAGCTGGTATTTCTGATGGTATCTATGTTCATTTATAATTTTATTTTTAATAAAATTAAATCATTTTTCGTTACCGTTGGCGATAAGTCTTTATTGAGATTATCGACAACCAAAGTGCCCACTTTTAATGCATCTTCTTTCGTTTTGAAACTTTTTGTGTCGTTTATTACTGGTATAATAGATTGCTTAATTAAAACTCTATCGTTACTTGTGATCGAATAACCCCATCCAGTCTTTGTTTTAAATGTTTCAATTGTAAAAGATTCTTTTCTGGTACAGGCTATCAATAACAAAACGAATATGAAAAACAGCAAATTCTTCTGGATGCTGCTCCAGAAGAGTTGCTTTTTATTATTAATTATCATCATCATTTTGTTCTTCAGTAGGTTTAAATTCCCAAGCGTCATCAAAGTAGCTGGAACCAACTCTTCCCAACATATAGAATCCACGATTATTAACCGCAAAACCAACAGCATCTGTTCTTGTAGCGCCTTCCATTGCTGTTCTTTCAACCCATAAATCTGTCGAAGGATTGTACTCCCAAATCGTTCTCACACTTTCTCCTCCTACAATATAACCCAATCCGTTCATGGCAAAACTAGATGCATTAGAACGAACAATTGCGTAATCATCATTGTATGTGTAGTCGTCATCTCCATCTTGATCGATATCACGTTTTCTTGTCCAAACATCTGTAGCGGAATCAAATTCCCAAAAATCCTCCTGATAAACAGCATTGTTAATTCCGGTTCCCAAATAAGCTTTATCTGCAATTATAAAAACGGTAGCATTACGTCTTTTATTTCCGCTAAATCCGTTTACAATGCTCCAGCTATTAGTCTGATCATTGTATTGATAAAAGTCCTTAAGATAATTTCCATCATAACCAGTTCCGAAATAGGCTTTTCCACCAACTTGAAATCCTACTGCTCCGTAACGGCCGGTCCCGGCAAAGTCTGTTTTTTGTGTCCAGCTATTAGTTGTGGGATCGTATTGGTAAAAATCTTTTAATTTATTAGTTCCATCATATCCAAGACCTACATATCCTTTTTCGTTTAATGCAAAACTTGAAGCAGAACTTCTTCCAACTCCTGAGAAATCAGCTTTTTGTTCCCAATAGTCCCCTGTAGAATTGTATGCCCATAAATCCTTCAAATATTCATCTCCGGTGTATCCAGTTGCTATATAGGCATAATCTCCAATAATAAAACTTGTGGCACTAGATCTTGCAGGTCCGTCAAATGCAGATTTTTTAATCCAGTTTCCTATTAAATCATCATCTTCATCATCATTGCTGCAGCCTATAAAAAAGAGACTCGAAAGCAGTGTCGCGAATAATATTCCTTTTTTTAAATTATTCATAGTGTATTAAATTTATTTATTGTTTGTATTTGATCCCAATGCCTAAAATGTATCCGTTACCGGTGTTAAAATCATATACTTCATGATCGTCATTGTCAATAAGTATGTACTTTTTATTAAAATTATAACCAGCTTTAAAATTTAAAAACCAATTTCGGTCTACGTTTCTTTCATATTCTATTGCCGAGGTCATTTGAGATAAACTCGCTTTTGTAGCCTGTTTGTTTAAATTAATTTGTGAATCTAAATTGTAAAAATTACCATTAAAAATATTGCTTAAGCTGAACTTGTTCCGGGTATTATTTGAATATTCTATTTTAGAATCTGGAAAACCTATTGATAAACTGCTTTCATTATTTATTTTATAATTTAAAGCCAAAATCGGTATGAACTTAGGGTAACCAAAAGCCGCTGTTCTCGAAACTCCAATGTTTAAATCTGTATTAGAATTCAAATGCTGATTAATCGCAAAACTTCCTAAAATTGTCACATCAGAGATATCAAAACTTCGCTGAAAATTTGCTGTCGGCGTTATAGTAAAATCCAATTTTGTTGTTTGTGTAATACTTTGTGTAAACTTAAATTGATTTTGTAATTGATTAAATTGAGTCGGATTTTCAAGCGATTCAAAATCTTCTGTTTCATAATTGACATTCAGGTGTGCATATTCTAACGAATTCGATATTTTGCTTTTGCTATTTATTTCTTTATTGACTTTGAAGCTAATACCAGTCTCGTTAAAATTAATTTTATCTGTAGGTTCTGTTTTTAAATTCATATTTACTGAAAAATTATCTTGAGCTTTCAGACTAAAAAATGAAATTGTAAAAAGCGAACATATTAGAAACCGTATTTTCATTACTTATTTATTGGCCCAAAAGTAGGTGCCTAATGTTTTTTAAAAAAAGAAGATATATGTATTGGGCGTTTTGATAGACAAAAGAGCCTTTTTTACGGCCGAATGAAGTATTTATGGTCTAAATGCTACTGTAGATGGTTTACTGCTATTTATAGTATAAAAATACTATGTCGTATATGTTATAGTGTGGTGCAGAGGAGTGCATTTTATATTTGTCCAAAAAATTTATTATGCACAAGTTTATACTAATGTTGTTTTTTCTTATCACAATGCTTTCATGTGGTACAGATACGGATGCCGGCGAATTTGTTGTAGGGTCAGATTATTTAGCTTTAAGTAATAAAGTTGTTTTGATTGATACTGTGACGGTCGAAATGTCAACTATAAATTTTGATTCGCTTGTGACTTCTAGTCAGAGCCGGATATTAATTGGGAATTATGATGATCCAATTTTTGGGAAAGTAAAGTCTGATAGTTATTTTCAGCTGACCCCAAGCACTTATAGCTTAAATAATGGAGGGTCAGACACCGAAACAACAAATTATGTTTTTGATTCTATTGCAATGATTCTGAAATATGATAATTATTATTATGGCGATACTACAAAAGTGCAAACTTTTGATATTCATCGTCTGACTCAGAAAGTAAAACCAAATACTGAGGACGACAGTTTTTATAATAACTCTGTTTTGAGTTATAGTGATGAAAGTATTGGTACAATCTCGTATAAACCAAGACCTACTGAAAAGGATTCTATTACAATAAAAATGAATGATGAATTTGGTGTAGCAATTTTTCAAAAATTAAAGAAAAGGGAAATTACAGATTTTGATAGTTTTTCAGAATATTTGAAAGGACTTGTATTGGTTTCTTCAGCTTCGAATTCTTCGAGTGTAGTTGGTTTTAAAGCGGGAATGAGTAAAGTTAGATTGTATTATTCAAAATATCAGGCAGATACAGAAGAGACGCCTTATGTAGTTGATTTTACAATTTCGGATGCATCAAAACAGTTTAATTCTATTTCTTTGGATAAAACAGGAACCTTACTTCAAAATTTACCCATTTCGAGTAGTAAATTATCAAGTTCGCTTACAAATCGACAAGGGTTTATTCAATCTGGAACTGGTGTAGCCTGCAGAATTGATTTTCCAAATATTAAACAACTGAAGTATATTTCAGATAAAGGTGCTATTGTTAATGCAGAGTTACTTTTAAAACCTGTCAATAATTCCTATTCAGAGCAATATCCTTTAGCCGATTCTTTGAAAGTTTATGTAGCCGATAATTTAAATAGAATAAGCGGTTCTTTACAAAATACAGCAGGAACCTATGTATATGGTACTTTAAATAAGAAAAGCGATGAATTTAATGAAAGTGTTGGGTATGTAATTCCTATTGGTGGTTTTCTACAAGAAGAAATGTGGAAACAATCTGATTCCAGATCCTCTCTTATTCTGACGTTACCAGGAATTTCTAAAGCTGTAAACAGAATTGTTTTGGGAGATCAAAAACATACGGACAATAAAATTCAACTTAAAATTTATTACATCTCTTATTAAATGAAAAGTAAAATAGTTTATTTAAGTGGCGCCATATTGATGTCGTTGACTTCATTTTCCCAAAGTATTTCAAGTTCACCTTATTCATTATATGGAGTTGGGAGTTTATACGATTCTGATTTTGGGGCAATCCCTTCTATTGGATCGTCTGGAATTGCTTTGCCATCAGACACATTTATTAATAATTTGAATCCATCCTCATTAGGGTATTTACCCCAAAATCATTTTATGTTTGATATTGGAGGCAAAGCTATCGCAACAACCTATCAGAGTGGTTCGAGAACAGAGAATCGTAATAATTTTCAATTTTCGCATATTGCTTTTGCTTTTCCAGTTACAAAGAAATCTGGTTTTAGTGTTGCTTTGAGACCATATTCGAGTGCAACATTCAAAATTTCTAATTTAAAACTACCAATTGAAAACAGTCAGGAGTATTATTACCTGACGGCTACTGGTTCCGGAGGATTAAATAATTTTGATTTTTCATACGGATATCGATTTGGAAAAAAGTTGTCAGTTGGAGTCTCAGCCGCTTTATTATTTGGGAATACAACTGATGATCGCACTTCTTTAATAGTAAGTTCAGTTACAAACATCCATAAAAAGACAGATTATAATGGTTTGCGCGCGACTTTAGGAGCGCAGTATAAAATTGATTCTACGTTCACAATTGGTTCAACGCTTAAAATGCCAACTCAAATTAAGGCATCTAAAGTTCAGACGGTTCAAACTATTACGGATGAGGTTGTGACTACTATAGAATCAGATGTTGCCTCTGATACAGATGATTATTATATGCCTTTAGAGGTTGGAGTGGGGATTAGTAAGCGCTTTAGGAATAATCTGAATATGACATTAGATTACGAAAAAAGTTTATGGAACGATTCCAATCAATCTGAATTATATGGCGATTTTGTAAATCAGGATAGATTTGCACTTGGATTTACCTATAAAGCAAAAAAAAATTTTCGAAAATATTGGGATAGTGTTCAGTATGCAGCGGGAGCAAATTTTGATACCGGTTATCTTGAGGTTGATGGTAAACGCGTAAATAACGCAGCTATCTCTATTGGGCTTTCTCTTCCAATAGAAAACACTTATTCAGCTTTAAATATTTCCTACTCTTATGGTCAAAAGGGAAAAATTTCAGATAATCTAATAAAAGAAAATTACCATAAAATATCCCTTAATTTATCATTAGATGGAATCTGGTTCGTTAAACGAAAAATAGAATAGGGGAGTTAAAAATCTTTTTTTATTACCGGATACTTATAATTTAATATAGACTCTAAAACGGCGGGATCTGAATTGACATA
The DNA here is from genome assembly GCF_057840745.1 of Flavobacterium sp. KH_001. Lineage (NCBI taxonomy): Bacteria > Pseudomonadati > Bacteroidota > Flavobacteriia > Flavobacteriales > Flavobacteriaceae > Flavobacterium > Flavobacterium sp. KH_001. The sequence goes on from NZ_CM174520.1 coordinate 1,960,940, forward strand.
AAATTCAGGCTCGCCTTTTTTGTTATCAGAGAATCCAACTTTTTCGCGCAAAATATTTTGTGTCTGACGAGCCACGGCTTCTCCGGAATCAATAATCTGAATATGTTCAGGGAGGATTTTTTTGATCTGTGGAATCAAATAGGGGTAATGACTGCATCCTAACACCAGGTAGTCGATATTAGCATCAATCATTGGTTGCAAGTATGATTCTAATAATTGAGTCATTTCTGGCGAGTTCAGGTTTCCGTCTTCAATAAGCTGAACAAGGCCGTGACCAACTTGTTCAATAATTGTAGTATGCTGAAACATTTCGGCAGTTTTATTGAACAGTTCGCTATTTAATGTTCCCCTGGTAGCTAAAATTCCGATTACTTGCGTTTTTGAATTATTAGCTGCAGGTTTTATTGCAGGTTCAATTCCTATAAATGGAATGTCATAAGTTGCTCGAAGTTCTCGAATTGCATTTGTTGTTGCAGTATTACAGGCTACAACAATTAATTTACAGTTCATTTGAAGTAAAAAATCAACATTCTTTTTACTTAGAGCGACAATCTCTTCTTTGGTTCTTTGACCATACGGAGCATTTTTGCTATCAGCTAAATATATAGTTTTTTCGTTTGGGAGTAGATCGTGAATGGCGCTCCAAATGGAAGTTCCTCCAATACCGGAATCAAAAACGCCTATAGGATTGTTGTTCGTCATACTACAAATTTAGTATTTTTTTGAAATAGATTTATATCCTTAGTAAACTGAAATTAGAGAATACTATTGTTTTTTAATTTTAAATTAATATACAAAAAAAACTGCCCAAACTTTTTTTAAAATTTGGGCAGTTTATAATAGGAGATCCGTTTTTTTTAAAACCCTAAATCTTTTTTTACATCAGCAGTAATGTTTGGACCATCAGCTAAGATTAAAGTAGAACCATCTAATATGTATTGGTATCCTTTAGCTTTTCCAACTTTTTGGATAGAAGCTTTTACTTTTTCCATAATTGGTTTTACGATGTCAGAATCTTTTTGTTGTAATTCTTTTTGAGCATTATCTCTGTAAGAAGTAATTCTTCCTTGCATATCCTGAACTTCTTTAGAACGCTCTGCATTTACAGCTTCAGTTACAGTTGCAGCTTCAGCTTCATACTTTTTGATTTTAGTTTGATATTCATCAATCATTTTTTTGTATTCAGCATCATATGTAGCACTTAATTTTTGTAGTTGATTTTGAGCATCAAGCATTGCAGGCATTTTCGACATAATCTCGCTAACATCAACATGGGCTACCTTAGCCTGTGCATTCATTGTGTTACTTGCTCCTAAAATTAGTATGGCAGCAATTAGTAAAGTTTTGATTTGTTTCATCATTTTTAAAAATATTAATTAATTATTGGTCGTATTTGATTTTTGTGTTTCGGCTTCTTTTGCTTTCTTAGCCGCTTCTCTTTCTTCTAGTATTTTCTTTCTTCTCTCTTCTAATTCTTTTTTACGTTGCTCGTAAAGTTTTTGTCTTTCTTCGGCCTTATTTACAGCTGGTTCAGTTGTTGGTGTTTCACCTGTTCCAGCAGGCTTGGCCGTAGCATCAGTGCCTGTTTCAGTTGTTTTTGTGGCTTCAGTTGTTTTTGCAGGTTCAGAAACCGTGCCATTTTTTTTGGCTTCTCTTTCTGCTAATATTGCTTTTCTTCTGTCGTCATATTCTTTTTTCTTGGCCTCTTGTTCTAATCTTCTGTCTTCAATTAGTTTTTCTCTCGCTGCCTTTTTCTCGTCAAGCGCTTTTTGGCGGTCTGCCATCGCCGGATTTTCGTCAATTGCATTTTCTTTACTTTCTTTCGCTTCCTGATCTTTCAATTGTTTTTTAGTCAATTGCTCGCGTTTATCAGTTCTGTTTAAAATACGAATGACCTGATCGCTGATATCAAATTTCTTATTGCTGAAAAGCATTGTCAAATCTGATGATTTATCAAAAATGAAATCGTAATTTTTAGCTTCAGCAATATCCTGAACAGCAGTAAAAACCTGATCCTGTATTGGTTTTGCCAATGCTGCTTTCTGATGAATTAAATTTCCATTAGAACCAAATTGCTTTTGCTGATAATCCAGCATTTCATCTTCGAGAAATTTAATTTCAGTTTCTCTTTCATCAATAAGCTCTTTGGTCAATAAAGCTTTTTCTGCTTTAAGACTTTCCTTAAGCGTATTTATATCTATTTTTTTGGCTTCAATTTCTTGTTTCCACTTTTGGGCCTTCAATTCTAGTTGAGCTGTGGCTTCTTTGTAATCAGAAACATTTTCCAAAATGTATTCCATGTCGATATAGCCAATTCGAGTGGTTCTTGTCTGAGCCTCACTTGTATTTGCTACAATCAGGGCTAAAAATATAAATAAAAATTGTTTTCTCATAACATTACTTTATTTTCAAATTTTTAGCCAAATGTACTAAAAATTGGACTAAAATTGTTGACCAATGATAAAGTGCGTTTCCCAACCGTTTGCTTTATTAGTAACAGATCCCGGAAGTGCATCAAATCCATATCCAAAATCAATACCTAACAATCCAAATGCAGGCATAAATACACGTAAACCAACACCTGCCGAACGATTTAAGTCAAACGGATTATAATCTTTAAATGTTGGATAAGATGAACCAGCTTCCAAGAACGTTAATGCGTAAATAGACGCTGACGCTTTCAATGTAATTGGGTAACGTAATTCCATTGAGAATTTGTTATAAATTGTTGCTCCAATTTGTTCACCTGCAGCATTCACTGGAGTTAACGAGTTGTTTGGATAACCTCTCAACTGAATTGTTTCTCTACCATCCATTGAGTAGTTTGCCATTCCGTCTCCACCTAAATAGAAACGTTCGAAAGGCACTACTCCTCTTGCCTGATCATAAGCTCCTAAGAAACCAAATTCTGTTAATGTTCGTAATACTAGTTTGCCATAAACTTTGGTATACCAGTCAGCTTTAAATTTTACTTTGTAATATTCTAGCCAGTTATATTTTTTCTGGTCAACTTTAGCCTGATCGGTATCGGCACTTGCATAATCAGATCCAACACTGTTATATAAAGGCTGACCTGATGAGTTTGTACCTGCTACCTTTACATAATCACCGTTGTTTAATGGTTGGTTATTAGCTCCAGAAGTGTTTTCTCCGGTATACTGCATTTTATATTCTTTTTGATTTGGTAAGTCAGCATAATTAACTCCATTAAACAATGAATATGGAGGTGTTACTTTTGCCGAAATACTAAATTCAGAACCATACATTGGGAAAATTGGATTTACCCCTTTATTACTTCTTGAAAGTCCTATAGTATAAGCTAAGTTTCTTGATGCTCCGTTACCAAAAGTAAATAATCCTGTATAATAATTATTCAAATCATAATGTTGGTAACTCACAGATTGTGATAGCACAAAATAATCATCTGGTACTGTAAGACGTTTAGCTAAACCAACTTGTACTGTAAAAATATTAAAACTTTGGCTTTTATCAACAGTTCTGGTAATATAATTATTATTGAACTGCTTACTATATGATATAGATGAACTAAATTGGACTGGTTTTTTTCCTCCAAACCAAGGCTCTGAGAATGACAAACTATAGGTTTGGAAATAAGTACTCCCTTGTAGACGAAGGGCTACTTTTTGGCCATCTCCCATTGGCAAAGGTTTATAGGCTTCTTTTTTGAATATGTTCCTTGCAGAAAAGTTATTAAACGAAAGCCCTAACGTTCCGATGAAGCCACCTCCACCGTAACCTCCCTGAAGTTCAACCTGACTTGATCCTTTTTCTACCACTTGGTACTCAATATCTACTGTTCCTGCTCCTGCATCTACATTTCTGAATTCAGGTTTGATAGCCTCAGGATCAAAGAATCCTAATTGACCGATTTCACGGATTGTTCTTACTAATTGTTCTTTACTGTATTTTTCACCTGGCTTGGTTCTTAATTCACGATAAATAACATGGTCATTAGTTTTGTCGTTTCCAGTTACATATATTTTATTGAAATATGCAATCGGACCTTCAGTAACTCTGATCTCAAAATCAATTGTATCGTTAACTGTTCTTACTTCTACAGAGTTAATTTTTGAAAATAAATAACCATTATTTTGATAGAGGTTAGTTATATCTTCTGCATCAGGTTTAGTATTGTCTGCAATTCGTTTTTCAAGTAAAACCCCATTATAGGTGTCTCCTTTTTTAATTCCTAAAAAGCCATTTAAAGTACGGTCAGAATAAACGGTATTTCCTAAAAATTTAATATTTCCAAAGTAGTACTTATTTCCTTCTTCCATATTAATTTTGATCGCTAGCATATTCTTCTCTTTGTTGTAAGTAACAGAGTCGTAGATAATACGGGCATCACGATATCCTTTTTCTTTATAGGCTGCAATCACCTTTTCTAAATCGGTTTTATATTTTTCAGGAATAAATTTTGAAGCTTTTAAAACACGGAAAACATTTTTTTGTTTTGTATCCTTCATCGCTCCTCTCAATTGAGAGTCAGTAAGTTGTTTGTTTCCTGTGAAATCAATACTGCTTATTTTTACCTTATCGCCTTTATCTATACGAACAAGCATATTTACCTGATTTCCGGCAGTAGTATCTGGAGTATTAGTTATAGTTACTTTAGTGTTGTAATAACCTTCTTTTTTGTATTTGTTTTCTATGTAATTTTTCGTGGTTGTAATTAGGTTTTCGTTGACAATTTTGTTCTTTGTCAGGTTGTTATCCTTAATTAGTCCCTCTATTTTACTCTTTTTAACGCCAACAATTTTAACTTCGTTTAATTTAGGAAGCTCGACGATATCCAAATCTAAATAGATACTGTCATTTTCAATTTTATTTACATAAAAAGCAATTTCATCAAATAGGCCAAGTTTTCCTAATTTTTTAATTGCGCCACTTATTTCTTCACCTGGTACAGTTATTTCCTGTCCTTTTTGAAGTCCAGAAAAAGTAACAACAGTTTGTTCATTGAAGCTTATTTTACCAACAACAGAAACTTTAGCAAGAATATATTTTTTTCCTTGATCAAAAGGGACTCTTTCTTGTGCTTTTATTTGTGAAAAACTACCCAAAAGAAGTAGGGTAAAGACTATTTGTATTCTTTTTTGTAACACTAAAAAATTATTTAATTTGTTCACTGGTTTTTCCAAATCTACGTTCTCTTTTTTGATAACTAATAATAGCCTCATATAAATCTTGATCTTTAAAGTCTGGCCACAAGACATTAGTAAAATATAATTCTGCATAGGCTATTTGCCAAAGCAAAAAATTACTTATTCTATGTTCTCCACTTGTTCGTATTAATAAATCTACATCAGGTAAATTTTGCGTGTAAAGATGCTCATTTATAATTGAATCGTCAATAGTGTCTAATGAAATTATATTATTTTTAACTTTATCACTGATGATTCTAACAGCATTTACCAATTCTTCCCGTGATCCGTAGCTTAAGGCCAGAGTTAGAGTGAGACGCGTATTGTTTTTTGTCTTATCAATAACGTCAAGAAGTTCTTTTTGAGCTGACTTTGGTAACTTTTCAAGATTTCCAATTGCGTTAAGTCTAATGTTGTTTTCCTGCAGCGTAACCAGTTCTTTTTTTAATGAATTAATTAATATTTTCATTAAAGCTTCAACTTCCAGTTTAGGTCGATTCCAGTTTTCTGTTGAAAAAGCGTAAAGGGTTAAATACTCTATACCAAGTTTGGCACAAGTAGTAATTGTTTTTTTTACCGATTTGGTTCCGTTTTCATGACCGAAAGCACGCAGAAAGCCTTGTTGTTTGGCCCAACGTCCATTTCCGTCCATAATAATGGCCAGATGTTTAGGTAAGTTTGTTTTGTCTATAGAGTCTATTAGGTTCATTGTATTATTCTGCGCAATAGCAAGGTTTTTGTCCAAAGGTATAGGTTAAAGTAATACCTGAAAAGACATACCAGTCATTATTATTTAAATTTCCAAAACGATAAGCACTATCCTCTTCAGGATTGCTTCCGTCTATGTTGTCTGCAAATGTATAGCGCGCTCCAACTTCTGCAGCTAAAACAAGACGTCTGCTTATGTTTGATTTTACTCCTAATATAATAGGTATAGCAAGTGAACTGTCGTAATGTCCTTTTGTTAGCTGGTTGGTAGAGGGATCTCTGTAAAATTCTCTATAATTGAAAAAGCTTAAACCCGAAAAAACGTAAGGTGTGACTTTTAAACCAGATTCATGTAAATTGAAATCAAAAAAATTAAATTCTAATCCAGCTGATACTTCTTTAATTGTATTGCTGAAACTATAGCCTCTTTTGTTTCTTCCTGTTTCGTCTGAAGCGGCATCATTAGCTGATACATTAGATTGTGTATACGAGAATCTATAAGAATGGCGAGGACTTTTATTCCATTTATACAAAACACCAAAAGCTAATTTTTCAGGGGCAATATAAGTTGTGCTTCCTACGTCACCTACAAAGTTGCTTCCACCAAGAAAAACACCTATCTCATTGATTTGAGCATTTAGTGTGATAAAGGGGAAAAAACATAACAATAAATTAAAAATTTTCTTCATTTAATTCAAAATTGCGTGCAAATATAATAATTATCGATACGAATCAACGTTCCTTTAGTTAAATGTGCTTTTTTTTCAATTTACGATATGATTTTGAGACATTTAATGATGATTCACTACATGCAGAACGGGAAAATGTGGTATTATCGTATAGTGTGGTGTCAGAAAAAGGTTTAATTTCTTTTGTCTTCTCCCCAAAGCAATTTGTTTCTCAAGGTTTTTAAGAAGGTTTCGCCTGGGATTTCTACCATTTTTATTTTGTAATCTGTTTTTTTGATGGTTAAAACAGATTCATTTTTTACGGATGAAATTCTGGAGTCCAGCGAAATTAAATATTGATCTTCTCTTCCGGAAACACGAAGTTTTATTTCGGTGTCATCAGGAATTACTAGTGGTCTTGCTGTTAAGTTGTGTGGGGCAATAGGTGTAATTACTAAGCTTGCTACATTCGGTGTTAATATTGGTCCGCCACAACTAAGGGAATATCCTGTTGAACCAGTTGGTGTTGAAATGATTAAGCCATCTGCCCAGTATGAATTTAAATATTCATTATTCAGGTAAGTTTCAACCGTAATCATCGAAGTCGTGTCTTTTCGGCTTACCGTAACTTCGTTCATGGCAAAATTCATTTCTGCAATGGCATCATTTTGTGGTTCACAAGTCAGACTCAATAATGTTCTTTCTGTAGTAGTATATTTTTTGTCGATTACAAATTGCAAAAAGCTGTCAATTTTTTCTTTTTGAACTGTTGCCAAAAAACCTAATCTTCCTGCGTTGATACCTAAAATTGGCACACCAGAGTTGCGAACTAAAGTTGCTGCTCTCAATATAGTCCCGTCACCGCCAATACTAATAAGCATTTCAAAACTGCTGTCTAGAGAAGTACTGGATGAAAAAGTTTTGTATTCTTTTTGTATAAGCTCTTTTTCATAAAGCATTTTCAGGAAAGTTTCTTCAATTACCATTTCTACATTATTGGACTTGAAAAACTGAAAAATATCTTTAATAATAGGTTCGGTACTGTTTTGATAATACTGTCCGTATATGGCTACTTTCATTCTTTTTAATTAGATAATGTGTCTATTAGATAATGTGTCTATTAAAAAAAAAGATAAATGTGAGGGTAGAATTATCTAACTGACACATTATCTAATTTTCTGATTTATATGTTCAGGTATTTGTCTAAATAGTCGGATCGTTCTTTTAAGCTATTTATATAGGCATCTTCCTGGTGTTCTGAGACAATTTCATAATTGTATCGTCGAAATGTCTGAATAATTTCATTCATTGGTCCAACGCCAATTTTTACTGTTATTTGAACATTTTCTAAATCAGCTTCAGATATAAAACAACCCAGGATTTTACCATTGTTACTTTCTACAATTTGGGTTACCTGACCCATTGAATAATCCAAAAGTCCTTTTTGAACAATTATAATACCGCCTTGTTCCTTTAAAAATGGAGTTTCCTGAAAAAATTTCATGATGTCTTCCATCTCATAATAACCTACATAGGTATTATTTTCATCAATAACCGGAACTGTATTAGTGTGGTTTTTGGCAAAAACTTCTAAAACATCAAGCCACAACATTGATTTTCTGGCAAAGAAACGTTCTAAAGTGTATTTGTAATCAATCGCTTTTTTATCAGTATCAAAAGTTTCAACATCATCAGAAGCAATACTTCCAATAAAAATATTGTTTTCCAAAACCGGAAAATGCGAAAAATTAACATCGGCAAAAAAGTCCTGAACCGAGGCTATCGTTTCCTGACTATCAATTGCTCGAAAATCGTTTGTGATATAGTTGGTAATTTCTGTCATAAATCAGTTGGAGATATTTGATGCAAAATAATCAAAAAATAGCAAAAACTGCTACGTTTTACTTTGTATTTTTGTCGTAACAAATATAGTGTTACTAGAATTAATTATCTACTTATATGACAAAGTTAAGTGTAAATATCAATAAAATTGCAACCTTAAGAAACGCACGTGGGGGAAATGTTCCTGATTTATTAAAAGTAGCCAGCGATATCCAGAAATTTGGCGGGCAGGGAATTACTATTCATCCACGTCCAGATGAGCGTCATATACGTTATCAGGATGCACGAGATTTAAAATCCATAGTTTATACTGAATATAATATTGAAGGAAATCCTCAGCATAATTTTATTGATTTGGTTTTAGAATGTAAGCCAACTCAGGTTACGTTGGTTCCTGATGCAATTGGAGCAATTACTTCTTCTGCAGGTTGGGATACAATAAAAAATCAGGATTATTTAACAGAGGTTATTCAGGAATTTCAACGTAATGGAATTAGAACTTCGATTTTTGTTGACCCGATTTTGGAAATGATCGAAGGTGCTAAAAAAACAGGAACCGACAGAATTGAATTATATACTGAAGCATTTGCGCATGAGTATGCTTTAGGAAATAAAAGTGGAATAGATCCTTATGTAAAAGCTGCCGAGTTAGCAAACAAATTAGATTTGGGAATAAATGCAGGTCACGATTTAAGTTTGGATAATATTCAGTTTTTTAAACAAAATATCCCAGGATTATTGGAGGTTTCTATTGGACACGCTTTAATTTCTGAGGCCATTTATCTTGGTTTGGATAATGTGGTAAATATGTATTTGAATAAACTAAAATAATATTAAAAATTAAACAATTATAACCTGATATAATTGGGTTATAATTGTGTATTTTCGCACTTTTCTTATTAAAAGTCTAGTGTCAAAAATTATAATTTTCCTTTTTTCTCTCTCTTTTTTCAATGTATTTGCGCAGTCTAAAGCCGCTATACAGGGGGAGATAAAATCTTCTCAAAAAGAAAATCTGGTTGGTTCCGGTATCTTAATTCAATCCAATAATCAGAATTTTTATAGTATATCAGATTCCTTAGGTAATTTTTCTTCAAAATTGGAGCCTGGGATTATTCATCTTCAGGTAAATGCCTTAGGTTATTTAGAGAGAAAGATCAGTTTTGAACTTAAAAAAGATACTTTACTTTCCATAATTTTAGAAAAAGATTTTTCTATATTGGATGAGGTTGTTGTTGCAAATACCAAGAAAAGTGGTATAACAGCGCTTTCAGGTGGCAAGTTGTCTTTTAATTTAAAAGAGTTGTCATCAGTTCCCACTGTTTTGGGGACTACAGATATTATCAAACTTTTGCAATTGACACCCGGTGTTCAGAATTCAGGTGATGCAAATGGTTATTTGTATGTTCGGGGTGGCGATCCGGGTCATAATGCTATTTTGTACAATGGAACTCCCGTATATGGAATGTCGCATTTGTTAGGTATTTTTCCCTTCTATAACACGGATCATATACAACAGGTTGAGTTTGATAAATCAAGTTCAAATGCAAAGTACGGAGGACGATTAAGTTCGACAACGCTTTTGATTCCGAACAAAAAAACACCATCGGAATTTGTTATTCAGGGGAATGTAGGTATTTTGGCCTCACAATTAAATTTTGCCATTCCTTTAACTGAAAAAACAGGAGTTTATATCTCTGGAAGGAAAACGTATATTGATGAAATTGTTGCGCCCATATTGAAATCCGGGTCAAAAAACAATGATGTTCAGGATATGAAATATGGTTTTTCAGATGGAAATTTCACTTTCATTTCTCAAATTTCAAAAAGGAATCTTTTTTCTGTAGACGCATTTGTCAGCGGAGACGAGTTGAAAATCAGGGATAATAATCTGGCACTTAGAACGAGTTTAAAATGGAGTAATTTTACGGTTTCACCAACTTTAATCACTACACTTTCTCCTAAAGTAAGCATGTCGAATTCTGTGTATTTCAGTCAATATTCAAATGATTTGAATATGGAACAGGCAACAATTCAGTTCGAAGTTTCGTCTTATGTAAAAGATTTTGGTTTTACTAATGCGGTTCAATATTCAATTAAAAATATTCCTTTTGAATCAGGATTTCAATATGTTTATCACGATTTACAACCTCAAAAGGTAAACGTCGAAAATTTGACAACAACTAACAATGCATCTCAAAATAGTTTGATTAATGCTAATGAGGCGTCAATTTTTACTACCATAAAACCAAAGTTATCTAATAATATCACAGCAGAATTTGGACTTAGAATCAATTATTATACTTCAGGTTCACAGGATTCTTATTTGCATTTTCAGCCTCGGGTTTTGCTAAATTATTTGGCGAATGAAAAGTATTCTTTTTACGGATCTTACAACAAACAATATCAATATTTGAGTTTGATCACAACTTCGAGTGTTGGAATTCCCACCGATTTTTGGATCGCCAGTTCTGATGGAATAAAACCGCAATCTTCAAATGAATTTTCTATTGGTTCAAATCAGAATATTTCCAGGAACTGGACTTCTTCTTTGGGAGGATTTTATCGTTCTATGAAAGATTTACTCGAATATCCTTACGGAGTAACTCAGTTTAATGAAACAACAACCTTAAAAAATGATTTACTGGTTGGAAAAGGAAAAGCCTATGGGCTAGAAATGATGCTCCGAAAAAGCAACGGAAAATTTACAGGTTGGTTGAGTTATACCTTAAGCTGGTCTAATCGAAATTTTGATGAGCTTAATAATGGAAATACCTATTTTGCCAAATACGACAGGAGGCATAATCTTTCGGTAGTGGGAATGTACGATCTTAATTCAAAGTGGAATTTCGGTATAACTCAGGTTTTTAGTTCAGGAAACCGATTTACAATGCCAACTTCCTGGTATTTCATCAATAATAATCCGGTCAAAGAATATTCAGGATATAACAATGCGCAAATGCCAAATTATATTAGAACCGATCTTTCTGTAAATTATTTTTTCGTGAAAACCAATAAAAAGGAAAGTGCGCTAAACTTTTCAATTTATAATACATTCAATATTGCAAATCCAATTTATGTCGTGTTGAATGTTCAGGTAAGTGAGAATAAAGATAGTGTAATTGTAAAACAGGAAGAGAAAGTTTTATACCGAATTTTGCCTTCAATAAGCTGGAGATTTAAATTTTAAAAAATGAAAAAATATCTACTATTTGTTTTTGCCATCATAATAACGAGTTGCTCAAGTGATAATGTTAGTGAGCAGAAAAGTTTGGAATCTAAACTTGTGGTCGAAGGATGGATTGAAGAAGGCGATTACCCGCAGGTCTTACTATCAAGCAGTATTCCTGTTACTGATGTAATTGATTCTACAAGTGTTTTGAATCATGTAATAAGATCCGCAAAAATCACGATTTCTGACGGACAAAACTCAGAGGTTTTAAGAGTTAAAAATGACAAGAACAGAGTGCCGCCATTTGTGTATTTTGGGTCAACTTTAAAAGCAGAAGCAGGAAAAGAATATTCGCTTAAAATTGAATATTTAAATAGAATTGTGACAGCAGTAACCAAAGTCCCAAAATCGGTCCCGCTTAAAAGCGCTGAATATATTAAGAAAGTTGAGACAGATACTACAGGTTATGTTTTTGTAAAGTTTGATGATCCTGTAAATGAGAAAAACTACTATCAGATTGCGACAAAAATTGATGGTGAAGAACCTATTTTTGTTCCTTCGTTTTATGGTAATTTAGACGACAAAAATTTTAGTGCCTCTCAAGTTTCGGTACAAGTAAACAGAGGGATTTTACTTTTTCCCAAAACAAAATTTACACCTTTTTTTAAAGATGGAGATTTGATTTATGTAAAATTAAGAACTCAGGATAAAGAAGCTTTAGATTTCTGGAACAGTTGGCAAAACGAAATTGTAAACAGTAAAAATCCAATATATCCGGCAAATGCGAGTTTGAAATCTAATATAAAAGGAGGAATAGGTATTTGGGCAGGATATGGTCAAAGTACTTTAATTCTTAGAACACCTCAAAAAAAATAAAGCCGATCTGAATGATTTCAAATCGGCTTTAAGTTGTTTTTTAAAAGATTTTTATTTCTTGAAAGAAGTATAAAAGTCTTTAAATTTTGTATTTAGATTTTCAAATCCTTTTGAAAAATATACACTCATTGCAACTTCAGTATTGTCATTGAATTTTAAATAATATACTTCAGTGTAATATTTAATTTCGATTGTTGAATTCTCATCATAAGTCCAGTAACCACCATTAGAATCAGTAGCATCTACAACCCATTTTTGAAGTGGATGATAACTTCCATCTTCTTCTGAGTGCACAACAACATCAGCTATTTTAGTTCCATCCTTTTTAGATGCTAAAATTGCTTTTATGTTTTTATTTAAACTAGCAGCAGTACCTTGAGAATATTTTAAATTATTACTGTTTTCATTAATGTAGAAGTCTTTGTTGTCAAAATCAACGTCAACTAAGCTTTTTTCTAAATTTTCACTGTCAGTTCCCAAATTAACTATGTCAGCTTCACTTATAATTACAAAGTTGTCCATGATTTTAACCAAACCATTAGCTTTACCTGTGTATTGATTAAGTTCTGGTGTATTAATTAAATTATCGATATCAGCAGTACTTCCTACATTAAATTCGATTAGATTTTTACCATTATAAGTAAAAGATGCTTTTGAAGTAGATTCAGCCGCTTTTTTACCATTCATTTCCCAAGTATAACCATCATTCAAAGTTATTTTATAAGCATATTCTTCAGGAGATTTGTTTTTAGACGAATATTTTGCAGTTGAAGCTAAAGTAGCGCTTGGATTACCATCAATTGTTAAAACTGCATCTACAGAAGTAGGTAAATAAAACCAATCTACAACAGAAGGAGTTGATTCCCAATGTCCTGTTTCGTCATTATATCCCCATTCTCCGTACGTGTCTATATTAGAGAATTTTATATCAGAAGAAGTGCTTTTAGATGTTAATATTGCATTGTTTGCAGTTTGAGATCCTTTTGCAGGGAAAACAAATTTTAATTCAGTTGTTGAAGCTGTTTTTGTCCATGTTTTGTTGGTATTATCCCAAGTGTAAATACCGTAAACACCAGAAATGTTTAAAACTTCTTCTACTCCATTGTCACTTTTTCCATCAAAAAGATCAATGTGCTTAAGCTTAAATAAACGACCTAAGTTTTGAATTGCTTCGATGGCACCAGAACTTTTTGATTTGTCCAATTGAACCAGCATTTCATTAGATTCAACTTCGACTTTAATTTTTTGATCTTCCGGAGTTAATTTAGAGTAAGGTTGTTTAACAATTTCTGCAATTTGTTCAGCTAGTGTTTGCTCAGTTGTTGGAGGTGTTGGAGTAGGTGTTGTTTCAGGGCTGTCTTCGCTAGAGCATGAGATTGTTAGTTGAGATGCAACTAATGATAATAATAGGATTTTTTTAATCATGGTTTGTGGTTTAATTAAATGACTAATCAGGATTTTTCTGACTTAATTTTTTCGAGCGCAATGTACATTTTAATATCGAAATGGGATTACGGGAAACCGTAAAGCTGTAAACTTTTTTTTAATAAAATTAAGGTAAATGTGATTTTTATAGAATGGGTTCTGTTAGAGATTAATAGATAAGTTTTCTACCTTTGTGTTCTGTTTTTAAAATCAAAATACAAATGTTATACTCAAAAATAGAAGGTGAAGGAAAGCCATTTATCATTATGCACGGTTTTCTTGGAATGTCTGATAACTGGAAAACACTTGCCGGACAATACGTAGAAGCCGGATTTCAGGTTCATATTTTAGATTTAAGAAATCATGGTCGTAGTTTTCATTCGGATGAATGGAGTTATGAAGCCATGGTGCAAGATGTATTTGAATATTGTCAGGCAAATCAATTAACGAGAATTGATATTTTGGGACATTCGATGGGCGGAAAAGTAGCGATGCTTTTTGCAACGACACACCCTGAAATTGTAGATAAGTTGATCGTGGCAGATATCGGTCCGAGATTTTACAAACAACACCATCAGGATATTTTGGCAGGATTAAACGCCGTTGACTTTTCAGTAAAACCAAGTCGAAATGATGTTGAAGCAATCGTGGCGCAATACGTTCCTGATTTTGGAACGCGTCAATTTCTTTTGAAAAATTTATACTGGAAGGAGCCGGGACAATTGGCTTTTAGATTTAATCTGGAAGTTTTTAATAATAATTTGGATGCCATCGGAAAAGCGTTGTCAGAGGGTTTGGTTTTTGATAAACCAACATTATTCATAAGAGGAGGGAGTTCTGGTTATATTGCCGATTCTGATTTTGATTCCATACGTCAGCATTTTCCAAATACAAAATTCGAAACGATTCCAAATGCCGGGCATTGGCTTCATGCCGAAAACCCTAAAATGTTCTTTGAGATGACAACAGAGTTTTTAAAAGAATAATTTTTATAGCCACAGATTAAAGGCTTGCCATAGATTAAAAATCTTTATAATCCTTTAATCTGTGGCAAAAAATAAAAATGCGATAGTGGGTAAATATAAAATTCACTACTTTTATTAAAACTTTTAAATCATAAACTATGAAATTAATACTTAGACTTCTTGTTACCGCGGCTTTAGTTTTACTAATTGCTAATTTTCTGCCAGGAGTTCATGTTGCCAGTTTTGCCACGGCTGTAATCGTTGCAGTAGTTCTGGGATTATTAAATCTTTTTATAAAACCAATTCTGGTAATCCTAACTTTGCCGGTTACATTCATTACCTTAGGATTGTTTTTATTGGTAATTAACGCCATCATTATTCTGCTTTGTACTAATATAGTAGGGGGTTTTGCAGTTGATACATTCTGGACAGCTTTATTCTTTAGTATCATCTTATCTATACTTCAATCTATTACTTATAAAATATTAGGAGACGATAAATAAATTGAAATAAAAGTGGGTTTAAAACCACTTCAAATACAATACATTAAAAACTTGGTTGGGTTGCAAAAATTTTATAATTTTGCAACCCAATTTTATTATGTAAATTAAAGAAGAAGATGGATATTAAAAGAGTAGCAATAGACGCTGTGAATGAAACGATTGTAATGACAGTTGTTCACATGGATTATAAAGGTCAAGTAGCAAAAAGAATAAACGAAAAAATGCCATTGGCTACTGTTAAAGGTTTTAGAAAAGGACAAGTTCCTAAAGACCTTGTTGAAAAACAATATGGAAAAGCAATTAAGCAGGAAGAAGTTAAAAAAGTAGTTGATTTGGCTTTAGAGCGTTTTGTTCAATCTGAAAGATTAAATCTTTTAGGAACTCCTCTTGCTAAAGAAAACGAAAACTTTGATTGGGATGCTGAAGAGCTAACTTTCGAATACGAAATTGGTTTGGTTCCTAACTTCGAAATTGATTTAGAAGCAAAAAATAATATCGTAAAATATATCGTTACTGCTGATGATAAATTAATCGACGGACAAGTAGAGCGTATCCAAAAACAATTTGGAAAAGCAATTCCACAAGATAAAGTTGAAGCTGATTCTGATTTGACAGGAACTTTCTCTAACGAAGAAAAAGGTATCAACAATACAACTACAATTTCTGTATCTACATTCAACAAAAAAGCAGGTGATAAATTCATCGGTAAAAAAGTTGGTGATGTTGTAACAGTAAGTACAAAAGGTTTATTCGAAGATGATCACCAATTAATGGATTACTTAAAAGTTGGTCATGATGATGTTCACGGTTTAGATATCGAAGTAAACTTTACTATCGAGGCTATCAACGGAGCTGAATTGGCTGAATTAAACCAGGATTTATTTGATAAACTTTTTGGTGAAGGAAAAGTAGCTTCTTTAGAAGATTTGAAAGCTAAAATTAAAGAAGATGCTGAAGCTCAATTCGCGCAACAAGCAGATCAAAAATTATTATTAGATGTTCAGGATTTCTTAATCGAAAATACAAAATTTGATTTACCAGCTGAATTCCTGAAAAAATGGTTGCAAACTGTTGGAGAGAAAAAACTTTCTGCAGAAGAAGCTGAAGTTGAATACGCAAGATCTGAAAAAGGTTTGCGTTTTCAATTAATCGAAGGAAAAGCAATGGCTCAAAGTAATATCCAAATTACATTTGAAGATTTGAAAGCTTTTACAACAAACGCTATCAGACAACAAATGGCTCAATTTGGTCAAACAAATCCAACTGACGAAGAAGTTCAGGGAATTGTTGCAAGAGTTTTATCTAACCAGGAAGAGGTAAAAAGATTATCTGAGCAAGTAGTTGCTGAAAAATTATTGGAAGTGTTTAAAGAAAAAGCAAATCCAACAACTAAAGAAGTAACTTACGAAGAATTTATCGCTGCGTCTTACGGAGAATAAATTCAGTCAAAAAGTCAAAAGTTATAAAGTCAAAAGTTATAAAGTCAAAAGTTAGGAGTACAGCCAATTGGTTTTATTTCAAATTTTAAGATTTTATTACAGATATTGAAAGATAAAAAATAGTTATATTTGAGCGTCAAGAGATTTTTCTTGACGCTCTTTTATTTGTTTCAAGTTTTCGAACTTCAATAAACCTGAAACTTGAAACCTGAAACAATTTTAAAATAAGACAAATTGACATCCTTTATAAAGAGGTATAACCTTTGATGGAAGAATATACAGATATTACGTAAAACTTAGAACACTTAAAATATGAACTACGGTAAAGAATTCAAAAAATTTGCTACAAAGCACCAAGGAGTAAACGCAATGTATTACGATAAAATCGTAGCAGCGATGAACCCAACAAACATGACTCCATACATTATTGAAGAACGTCAGCTGAATGTTTCTCAATTAGACGTGTTTTCAAGATTAATGATGGACAGAATTATCTTTTTAGGAACTGGTATCGACGATCAAATCGCTAATATCGTTCAGGCTCAGTTATTATTTTTAGAAAGCGCTGATGCATCAAAAGATATTCAAATTTATCTAAATTCTCCGGGAGGAAGTGTTTACGCAGGATTAGGAATTTATGATACCATGCAATATATCAAACCAGACGTAGCGACAATTTGTACAGGTATGGCAGCTTCAATGGGTGCTGTGTTATTATGTGCAGGAGCAGCAGGAAAACGTTCGGCTTTGCCACATTCAAGAGTAATGATTCACCAGCCATCGGGAGGAGCACAAGGTGTTGCAACTGATATGGAAATCAACTTACGTGAAATGTTGAAACTGAAAGATGAATTATACAACATTATTTCACACCATTCAGGACAAACTTTCGAAAGAGTACATAAAGACAGTGAGCGTGACTACTGGATGAAAGCTGACGAAGCTAAAGAATACGGAATGATTGATGAAGTATTAAGAAGAGGATAATTCTAAAGTCTTTAAGTTGCAGAGATACTAAGTCTTAAAGTTTTCTCTGTCAATTGAAAAATAAAATAAAAATATTAAGCTGTAAAGGGCTAAGTTTTTAAGTTTTAAATTAAAAAGCTCAGAAACTTAGTATCTTTGCAGCTTAGTAACTTAAGTAAAGAATGGCAAAAGTAGTATTAGAATGTTCGTTTTGTGGAAGAAAGAAGCCAGAAACTAATTTATTGATTGCTGGTATTAATGCACATATCTGTGATAAGTGTATTGAACAAGCACACGGAATTGTATTAGAAGAATTAAAATCAAGTGGAAGCGCAAAATTAGTTGGTGACTTAATTTTAAAGAAGCCAAAAGAAATAAGAGCTTTCTTAGATCAATATGTTATTGGTCAGGATCAGACAAAAAAAGTAATGTCAGTTGCGGTTTACAATCACTACAAACGTTTAATGCAACAGCAATTAGATGATGAAGTAGAGATTGAGAAAAGTAATATCATTATGGTAGGTCAAACCGGAACCGGAAAAACATTGGTAGCTAAAACTATCGCAAAAATGTTAGACGTTCCTTTGGCTATTGTTGATGCAACTGTACTTACTGAAGCAGGTTATGTAGGAGAAGATGTTGAAAGTATTTTGACACGTCTATTACAAGCTGCTGATTACGATGTAGCTAAAGCAGAAAGAGGAATCGTATTTATTGATGAAATTGATAAAATTGCCCGTAAGAGCGATAATCCATCAATAACTCGTGACGTTTCTGGTGAAGGTGTACAACAAGCTTTATTGAAATTATTAGAAGGAACAGTTGTTAACGTACCACCAAAAGGAGGACGTAAACACCCAGATCAAAAATTTGTTGAGGTAAATACGCAGAATATCTTGTTTATTGCCGGTGGAGCTTTTGATGGCGTTGAGCGTATTATTTCAAAACGTTTAAACCGTCAGGCAGTTGGTTATTCTACGTCTAAAAACGTAGATAACATCGACAAGGATAATTTATTACAATATATAATTCCAAAAGACATTAAAGATTTTGGATTGATTCCGGAGATTATTGGCCGTTTACCGGTTTTGACACACATGGATCCTTTAGATAAAGAAACTTTGCGTGCGATCTTGACTCAGCCAAAAAATGCTTTGGTAAAACAATACCAAAAATTATTCTTAATGGATGATGTTGAATTTACCATTACAGATGAAGCATTAGATTTTATTGTAGACAAAGCTTTAGAATACAAATTAGGAGCTCGAGGATTGCGTTCATTATGTGAAGCAATTTTGACAGATGCTATGTATGAATTGCCAAGCTCAGACGATAAAGTCCTGACAATCGATGAAGATTATGCAAGACATACTTTGAGTAAAAACTTACTGAAAAGAATGGAAATTGCTTCTTAATTAGCAATTGATTTTATAATATTTAAAACCTGTTCATTTATTTGAACAGGTTTTTTTATACTTTTTTAAAACTGTTTTTCGTTTCTATTTTTATGTAAATTGTACACATGAAAAAAATAATCTTTGGAGTGATTTGTATTCTTATCTTTTCTTGTAATAAGAGAAGAGATGTTCAGCAAATGAGTATTTCGAAAGCAAAATATAAAGCGGATTTCATTTCAAGTGTAAAACCGCGTAGAGAAATCGAAGCGGTTGATTATAATGAATATTTTAAGGAAGCAAAGCAATATTGCAAAAACAATAATCTAAATCAGAACAAATTTATTTTAATTGATTTAGGATTGCATTCAGGCATAAAAAGATTTTTCATTTATGATTTTCAACAAAAGAAAATTATAAAATCCTACATAGTAAGTCATGGTTGTGGTGATAATCAATGGGGAAGAACTTCTTCAAAAGAGGATGCTCCAGTAAGTAACGAATTCGATTCGCATTCTTCTTCTATTGGTAAGTATGTTGTTTCAGACAGAGGTGTAAGTCAATGGGGAATTAAAGTGAATTACCTCTTACGGGGAAAAGAAAAGACAAATTCAAACGCTTTAAACCGAGCAATCGTTTTACATTCCTGGGAAGCAGTTCCAAACGATGAAGTTTACCCAGAAGGAACTCCGGAAGGTTGGGGATGTCCGGCAGTTTCTAATGACAGTATGAAAGAAATCGACGAACTTTTGAAAACAAATAAAAAAGTTTTAATGTGGGTTATCAAGTCTTAACTTTTGTTGTTTTTAATAGTTCTAGTATAGATCTGATCGAAATGTATCAAAAAATAGATATTCAAAATGAAAAATTATAAAAGAAAACACCTGTGAAAGCTTTTTTTCACAGGCGTTTATTAAGGATATTTGTCTTACATTCCTTGTCAGTTATGCAGGATTAGTTATGCCTGATTTCTAATACCAGGATAATTGTTGTGACCAGGTCTTTGTAATTCCAGTATAACCATCAACCCAAGTAACAGTTGCAGTTGGTAAACCATCGAATGCGAAATTTGGTGACCAATCATAACCAGAAGCAATCATTACTGAATTATTTGCATCTGATAATTGAGTAGTAAAGTTTCCATTACCCCAGTTTGAGTTAAACCACAAACCAAGAGTAACATTACCATTGTTTTCACTATTCCATCTACATTTCCAAACTGAACAATATTTTCCTAGGCTAAGAACTTTAACGAACATTTTAGTACTTTGTACCACGCCATTTAAATAAATGGTTTCATTAAACAATCCTATTGAAATTACTTTTTCTCTTTGACCATTATTGTACTGAGTACTCCATTCCTTTAGTCTGTTAGCATTAGGAATTTCTCTGGAAGTCACATCTTTTTTGGTAATTTTACCCGAAATACGACCATAAATTTCTAATTTTTTTAATAATTTTAGCTCTTCAGGACTCTTTGTTTCGTTGCTTCCTTCTAGTTTGTACAATTTATCATCATTAAGCCAGATGACTTTTCCTCCAATTTTAAGTTTTGATTCAGAGTTTAAAATTGCTTTTATTGCATCTGAATAATAATCTTTTGAAGCCTCAGTTTCGTTGTCTAGTTCTTCCTCAGTTTTTTTGATATTTAACAACGAAGGATGTCCTTTTTCTGAAATCCAATCCTGAAGTTTCGTACCTGTTTTTAATTCGGTTAATCCATTGTATTCTTTAATAAAAGATTCATCATCTTTAAAAGAAAGTAATTTTCCATCTAATACTGATAAAGAATTAGATGCTGTGTCAGGAGACTGACTTGTTTGATCTTCACTACTACAAGACAAAACTGTAGCTACTAAAAATAATGCAATTAATTTTTTCATTTTTATATTTTTAATTATTATTCCTACAAACCTACCATAAAATTTAAGATATAATTTACGTGATTCCGTAAAATGATAAGTAAATACTTTCATTTTTGGTCAAGTTGTTAAAAGTAAGTTGATTATGATTTTGATAACTAATATTTTAACATTTCCCCTGTGATTTTATAAAATATTTAAATGGATGTTTTTTAAATCTGTTGATTTTTGAGTAGTTTTTTCTTTATGATTTTAAAGAAAATAAAATTTTAAAATCATATATAGTAAGTCATCGCTGTGGCGATAATGAAGGGGGAAGAATTTCTTCAAAACAAGATGGGCCAGTAAGTAATGAATTCGATTCGCATTGTTCTTCTGTTGGCAGATATGTTATTTCAGATAGAGGCGTAAGTCAATGGAGAATTAAAGTGAATTATCTCTTGCAGGGCAAAGAAAAAACAAATTCAAATGCTGTAAAAAGAGCAATAGTTTTACATTCCTGGGAAGCCGTTCCAAACGATGAGGTTTACCCTGAAGGAACTCCGGAAGGTTGCGGATGTCCTGCGGTTTATAATGAAAGTATGACAGAAATAGATACGATATTAAAACAGAACAAAAATGTTTTAATGTGGATTATAAAATCCGACAGCAATTAGTTGTAATTTTAATTTTAATCAATTTTCGTATCTTTATAATATAACTATTAAAGCTCCAGCATTATGAATAAAGTTATTGAAGATTTTGATGGTCATTTACTTATTTGGCAAATTATAAATATCATCGGACTAATAATCATAGTATATGTATTGTATTTGCTCATTAAGTTTTTTCGAAACAAGTATAAAAAATAAATCAAAAAGAGACTGATGATTCTTCATCAGTCTTTTTTTGGTTTTAAAGAAGTGTGCTATTTTATAACTTTTAAATAAGGCTCAATGTCAGAAGCTAATTTGTCATTTAACCAAATTGTTTTTTTAGTAACAGAATTTGAGGTTCTGTTGTATTCAATTTTTATTATATCCGTATTATTTTCGCTCCATTGAATATAAGTTTGAGGATATTGTTCTTCTGCTGAGCTATTTAAGAAAATACGAATAATGTTGAGACCATCTTGTTTGTAAATCATAAAATTTCGAGGATAATCCGTACCGTTCGGTTCTTGAATTAATTTACCCTTAACCAGATAAAGTATTTTAATTTTACTTTGATCGATAGCACTTGAATTATCGGGATTTAATAAGTCATCACCATTTGAGTTAATAACAGAAATGTTTAAGATTGCATCATAATTAAATCCGTCTATAACAATCTCATCAGAATTACAACTGATCAAAAAGAATATGGTTAGGCAAATCAAAATTATTTTTTTCATGTTTTTGGTTTTAAAAATCGAAAGTAAATATAAGAAAAAAGCCATTAAACAATTTTTTATTGCACTCTAAATTTCTCGCGATATTCAATGGGTTTCATCCCAACCATTTTATAAAACACTTTTCTGAAAGCTTTAGGATCGTTATAACCTGTTTTTTCTATAATTTCCGAGATAGAAAGTTGCGTCTGTTCCAGATATTTCTTAGAACTTTCGACTCTAATATTTTGTAAATATTCAATTGGAGGAATTCCGGTTACTTGCTTGAATCGACGTGTCATGTTTCGGGAACTTGTCGGAATGTCTTTTGTAATTTCTTCGAGTTTTTCAATACTGTGATACTGATTTTCAATTTTTTGCTGTAGCATGGCCACTAAAGTGTCATTGTGTAAATGATTGGGTCTGAAAGTGCTGAAGTAACTTTGTTTGTATCGGTTTAAATCAATCGAGAAAATTTTGGCAATTTGCACCGCAATTTCATTTCCGCAATATTTCTGAATCAAAAGAATGAGTAAATGAAAGGATGAGGTCGATCCACCACTGGTATATAAACTTCCATCAGCTGTTAGCGTTTCTTCTGATTTTAATTTTACTAAAGGAAAAGCTTTTGTAAAAGCACTGCAGGCATCAACATGTGTAGTAGCGAGTTTTTCATTTAATAAACCAGAAGCGGCAAATAAAAAAGCACCCGTACAAAAACTAGCGAGTTCAGCTCCGGCTTTATGTTGTTTTTGCAGCCATGGAATAAATTTTTTATTCTTCGCGATCATGTCACTCATGTTATCGGTTGTAAAAGCCGGAATCAAGATGAGCTCCAGATTTATATCTGAAGTTTCGATCGCATTCACTTCATAACCAAACAAATGTTTTTGCTCGATTTGTTCAACCGATTGAAAAACCATTATTTCAAAAGGTTTTTCAGCTCCTTTATGTAATTTATTGGCTGTCTCAAAAACTTCCAAAATCGCTGCTATACTTAGTAGTTTATAATCATGCGGTACAATTAAAGCTATTTTCTTGCTCATGGTTTTCGTCTTTTGGGAAAGTTATCATCATTACAAAAATAAGTAATTTGTCTTAAATGACCCTAAAGTTGACTTTTAATATAATCTAAAGCCTGTTCTAAAATTCTAAATTTGTGTCAGATAATTTGTAATTTTATAAATATGAAAACAAAAATTTTCTTAAATCTTCCTGTGAAAGATTTAAATAAGTCGATATCATTCTTTAAACAATTGGGTTTTTCGTTTGATTCAAAATTCACAAATGAAAAAGGCACTTGCCTTATAATTGGTGAAAATATATTTGCAATGCTTTTGGTAGAAGATTTTTTTAAAACATTTACTCAAAAAGAAATTTGTAATACAACAACTAGCATAGAAATGATTGCGGCGATTTCTGTTAAAAGTAGAGAGAAGGTTGACGAAACTCTGGAAGCGGTTGTTCAGGCTGGTGGTAAACTACACAATGAAGCTAAAGATTATGGCTGGATGTATCAAAGAGACTTTTTTGATTTGGACGGACATCATTGGGAGATTTTTTATATGGATGAAAGCCAGATTCCGACTGAAATGTAATCTGAAGAGATGCAAGAATAATTTTGAAGCGCTATTATTCAGAGTTTTAAAGAACAATTCAATTAACAAATAAACAATAAAAAATAATGATCACAGTACAAAACACAATTAATGCGTCAATAGAAAAAGTTTGGAATTTCTGGACATTACCGGAACACATTACAAAATGGAGTTTTGCTTCTCCAGATTGGCACACACCATACGCGGAAAATGATTTGAGAGAAGGCGGAAAATTCAAATCGACTATGGCAGCAAAAGACGGTAGTATGAGTTTTGATTTTGAAGGCGAATATACTTTGGTAAAACAAAACGAAGCCATTGAATATGTTATGGCAGATGGAAGAAAAGTCGAAATAACTTTCAAAGAAACACCAAACGGAGTTGAAGTAATCGAAAGCTTTGACCCTGAAACGCTAAACCCAGAAGAAATGCAACGCGGAGGCTGGCAGGCAATCCTGGATAATTTTAAAAGTTACACAGAAGCGAATTAGTTTTTAGGTTCAAAGGAGCAAAGTAACAGAGGTTCAAAGGCTTTGAAAAAAAACTTTGTGTCTTAGTGCCTTTGTGGCAAAAAAAGTTTAACGAAAAACAGTAAAAAAATGACAAAACAAATATGGCTGAATTTGCCGGTAAAAGAGGTGGCAAAATCAAAAGCTTTTTTTTCGAAAATAGGTTTCTCTTTTAATGAAGAACATGACACGCCAAGTTCTACTTGTATGGTTGTTGGCGAAGGAAAATTTGTTGTAATGCTTTTTGAAGAGTCATTATTTGCCAGTTTTTCTCAAAACAAATTGACGGATACACAAACGAGTTCAGAGATTTTAATTTCGATCGATGCAGAAAGCAAAGAAGAAGTGGACGACCTGGCAAAAAAAGCAGCAGAAGCAGGAGGAAATGTTTTTGCTTTACCTGCCGAAAGTCAAGGCTGGATGTATGGTTGTGCTTTTGCCGATTTAGACGGTCATCGCTGGAATGTTTTATTTATGGATTTTAGTAAATTATCATAGTTATGGAAACAATTGAAACGTTAGAATTTAAAATTAGAATCAAAGCTTCGGCAGAAAAAGTTTGGTCAGTTTTATGGAACGACGAAACGTATAAAAAATGGACAGGAGCTTTTTGTGAAGGATCGTATGCAATAAGCGATTGGAATGAAGGCGATAAAATTCATTTCATGTCTCCAAACGGAGAAGGAATGAATAGTATTATCGAAAAGAAAATTCCAAATGAATATATGGCTTTTAAGCATCTAGGAGAAATTAAAGACTTTAAAGAATTGCCTATCGACGATGAAACTAAAAAATGGAGTGGCGCAATGGAAACCTATCGATTAACAGCAGATGATGAGTTTACGGATTTGGTTGCCCAGGTTGATGTGGTAGAAAAATATATCGATTATTTTAAAGAAGCCTTCCCAAAAGGATTGGAAACAGTTAAAGAACTTTCTGAGAAATAGAGGCAAGAGAATAGAGTAAAGAAAAAAGAGTACAGACTATAACAAAAAAACAAAAAATATCATGGCAACATCAGTAAACCCTTATTTAATTTTTAACGGAACTTGCGAAGAAGCATTTCTGTTGTACAAATCAGTTTTTGGAGGAGAATTTCCGTATATCGGAAAATTTAAAGACATGCCTGCAAACGAAGACGGAGGTTGTGCGGAAGTATCAGAGAAAGATGCAAACAGAGTAATGCACGTTTCATTGCCAATCGGGAATACCATTTTAATGGGAAGTGACAGTAATGATCAATCTGGCGATGTCGTTTTTGGAGGGAATTTTTCAGTTTCAATCAATGTAGAAAGCGCAGCTGAAGGAGATAGGATTTTCAACGGACTTTCAGCTGGCGGAACAATTTATATGCCTATGGGTAAAACTTTCTGGGGAGCCTATTTCGGAATGTTCAAAGATAAATTCGGCGTGAGCTGGATGGTTAATTTTGATGAATCAGAACCAATTAAATAATTAAAAGTTATGTTATTTTAATACACGAACATAATTGTTAAATTAATTCAAAAAGCACATCGTTATGTGCTTTTTGTGTGTAAAAAAACAAACAATATCCTTTTTTATCAAAGATAGAATGCCGATTTTTGTCGCATCAAAAACAATAAGCATAAAATGGCAATAGAAGATAAAGAGATTATTTTATTAAAAGTTTCAGGACACGATAAAATAGGGGTTACAGCAGGTTTAACAGCTGTATTGGCGACGTACGATGCTAATATTTTAGATATCGGTCAGGCCGATATTCATGACACACTTTCTTTAGGAATTTTATTCGAGATTGAAGCTGGATCTTCTTCGGCTCCTGTTTTAAAAGACTTGTTGTTTAAAGCTTACGAATTAGAAATTAAAGTAAAGTTTATTCCCATTTCTATTGAAGATTATGAGCAGTGGGTAAAATCACAATCAAAACAACGATACATCATTAATATTTTAGGCGAAAAACTAGCCGCATCACAATTGGCTGCTGTGACTAAAATTATGTCAGACCAAAACCTGAATATCGATTCTATTATTCGATTAACGGGAAGAACTTCTGTAGTTGATCTGGAAGAATACCCACGTTCTTGTATCCAACTTTCTGTTACAGGCGAAATTGTAAATAAGATTCTGATGACTGCTAGTTTTATGGAAATTTCAAGAACTTTAAATGTCGATATTTCTTTCCAGGAAGATAATATTTACAGAAGAAACCGTCGTTTGGTTTGCTTTGATATGGACTCCACTTTAATCCAAACAGAAGTAATCGATGAATTGGCGGAACTGAATGGAGTAGGCGATCAGGTAAGAGCGATAACAGAATCAGCAATGAACGGTGAAATTGATTTCAACGAAAGTTTCAAACAACGAATGGCGTTGTTAGAAGGTTTGAGCGAAGAAGTTTTGCAAAAAGTAGCCGAAAATCTACCAATAACGCAGGGAGCACACCGTTTAATGAAAGCCTTAAAATATTACGGTTACAAAACTGCAATTCTTTCTGGAGGATTTACCTATTTTGGAGAATACCTTCAAAAAGAATTAGGTATCGATTACGTTCATGCTAACAAATTAGAAATTAAAGACGGTAAACTAACCGGAAAATATATAGGCGATATCGTAGACGGTTTAAAGAAAGCCGAACACCTAAAAGCCATTGCCGAAAAAGAAGGAATTCACATCAATCAAACAATCGCAGTTGGAGACGGTGCTAATGATTTACCAATGCTAAACTTAGCCGGTCTTGGAATCGCTTTCCACGCAAAACCAAAAGTAAAAGAAAGTGCTTCAACTTCAATTTCAAGTCTTGGTCTTGATGGTGTTTTATATCTTTTAGGTTATCATGACCGATATATTGATATGATGTAATTCTCATTGAATAGACGAGCAAATCACACAAAGTTTGTCATTCTGAGGAATGAAGAACCACACAAGAAGCTCGACAATCAAAATAAAAAACCTTAGTTCAAATAGGAGCTAAGGTTTTTTTTATGGGCATGTCCCGCCGAAAAAGGCGGGTCGGGCTATCCGTTACAATCTTTTGTGCCGAACCCCGGCACAAAAGGATTTCCACTTCTATCCCTCATGCGGTTTAGTGGAATTACAGTTTCAAAAAAGTAAAGGTGGTAAAGAATTCGTGCTAATTCGTGAAATTTGTGGCTAACTTTTAATAGCACACATCTCCTTCAACTGCTCCAAATAATCTCTCTGATTCGAAAGTCTCGGAATCTTATGTTGTCCACCTAATTTATCTCGTTCCTTAAGCCAATCATAAAACAAATTCTCACGAGCTACATTAATCACCAAAGGATTTAATGTCATGTTGTTGTAACGTTTGGCTTCGTAATCAGAATTTAAAGCCTGCAAGGTTTCATCCAGAACTTTCTGGAAAAGACCAACATCAGCTGGTTTTTTCTTGAATTCGATCATCCATTCGTGTGCGCCTTTTTCTTTGTCCTGCATAAAAATAGGAGCAACAGTATAATCGACAACTTCGGTCTGAGTAACCTGACAAGCTTTTGCAATCGCCTGATCGGTATTTTCGACCATTAACTCTTCGCCAAAAACATTAATATGATGCTTAGTTCTTCCGGTAACTCTAATTCGGTATGGATTTAAAGAAGTAAAACGAACAGTATCACCAATTAAATAACGCCACAAACCAGAATTGGTCGTAATAACAATTGCGTAGTTTTTATTCAACTCAACATCTGCCAAACGAATCACTTTTTGGTTTGGAGTATCAAAAGTATCCATCGGAATAAATTCGTAGAAAATTCCGTAATCCAGCATCAGCAATAAATCGCTTGAATTGTTTAAATCCTGAATGGCAAAAAAGCCCTCAGAAGCATTGTATATTTCGTAGTATTTAAAATCTTTGCTAGGTAAGATCTTCTTGTATTGTTCTTTATAAGGAGAAAAACTCACACCACCGTGAAAGTAAACTTCCAGATTTGGCCACAGTTCCAACAGGTTTCCTTTTCCTGTATCTTCAAGAACTTTATTCATTAAAACCAACATCCAGGAAGGAACACCGGCAAAACTGGTCACATTTTCAGTTTTGGTTTCATTTATAATAGCGGCAATTTTCGTTTCCCACTCACTCATCAATGAAGTTTTACTGCTTGGCGTACTGCTGAATTCAGCCCAAATCGGCATGTTTTCAATTAATATTGCTGATAAATCTCCGAAGAAAGTATTGTTGTTTTCGTAAATCTGAGAGCTTCCGCCCAAGCGAAGACTTTTTCCTAAAAACAATTCCGAATCTTCATTATTATTCAAATACAAACAAAGCAAATCTTTACTTCCTTTATAATGACAATCTTCAAGTGCCTCATTACTTACCGGAATAAATTTACTTTTGGCGTTGGTAGTTCCGCTCGATTTGGCAAACCACTTTATTGGTGTTTCCCAAAAAACGCCCTGCTCACCCTGACGTGTTCGTTCAATTAAAGGCTGTAGTTCTTCATACGTAGCAATTGGTACTCTTTCAGCAAATGTCTGGTAAGAATTGATCGATGCAAAATCATATTTTCTTCCAATAACAGTATTTTCAGAGGAGGTCAATAAATTATGCAATAGCTCTTCTTGAACTTCATTCGGGTATTTTAGAAAAAGTTCTATTTGATGTATCCTTTGTTTTAGTACCCAGGATGCGAAAGAGTTAATGATTGATACGGGCATGAATAATTTTAGATTTTAGATTGTTGATTTTAGATTGCTGATTTTGTGTTATTGTAAAAATCAAGAATTTAAAATTTGAATATCATTAGACAAAGATTAACTTTGCCTTTGTATCAAAAATAGTGTTTTTTTGTAAAAAACAATTCTATTTGAAGTAAAGATTCCAGTTCGAAAGTGGAATTTTAACAATAAAAGTTCACTATCCTGAGCAAATCTAAAATCTAAAACCAGCAATCTAAAATACTATGCAATATCAAGGCGTACTTACAAAAATGCAGACAGAAATCGGAACTCCAATTCAGTATTATCTGGTTTTTGAAGATAGTTTTCTTAGTATGAATCAGTTATTGAATAAGGAAATCGAAATTAATTGTACCGGTTTTCAATGTTTAAATTGTGGTAAAAAGAAAAAAATCTACAGACAAGGTTTTTGTTATGATTGTTTTTATTCAAGTCCGGCTGTGGGCGATTGGATTATGAGACCTGAGTTGAGTACAGCTCATTTAGGTATTGCAGATCGTGATTTGGCTTATGAGGAAAAGGTGCAGTTACAACCTCATATTGTTTATTTAGCTTTGTCAACTGAAATAAAAGTGGGTGTAACGCGCAAAACTCAGGTACCGACACGATGGATCGATCAGGGTGCAACGCGTGCTATTGCCATTGTTGAGGTTCCAAATCGATATTTGGCCGGAATTACCGAAGTTGCTTTGAAAAATCACTATACAGATAAAACCAATTGGAGAAAAATGCTTCAGGACACTGAAATTGCTTTTGACCTGCTTGCTGAAAAAGCAAAAGTAGAAAGCTTACTTCCGTTAGAAGTACAAGAATATTTTTATACAAAAAGTGATGATTTATATGAATTGAATTATCCGGTTGTAAGTTACCCTGCAAAAATTGCGAGCTTGAATCTAGATAAAACGCCAACTTTCAGTGGTAAATTAGTTGGAATTAAAGGTCAGTATTTAATTTTCGAAGATGGGACAGTTTTTAACGTTCGTGGTTCGGAAGGATATGTTGTTACAATAAACGTCTAGTATTATCGGTTAGTCGTCTAACTTAACTGTCCAACCGTATAGTATATTTCTGTGAGCGAAATAGCTATCGTATTTTTGAAACTTCTAAGCGATTCAAAATGTGAATGTTGAAACATTTACTTACAATATTGTAATAATTGCTTAATCAAAGAAATTACTTTTAGAAGCTAAAAGATTCTAGTTTTGAACTAGTTCAATCTTAGGTTTTTTTTGGAATTTAAATGAAGATTTAATAATACTTTAAGCTATTCGAGAAATGGGTATTTTACAAAATATAAATATTGTTAGGCGCAAATTAATGCGTAATCTTACTAAGAATATTGGGAAAGCAAACTCACAAAGCGATATTATTTTAGCTGATAAGGAAGCTATTAAGAGAATCCTGATCTGTAGGCCAAATGGAAGATTAGGAAACTTATTATTGATTACTCCTCTTGTTCAGGAAGTCACTGATATATTTCCAAATTGTAAAGTCGATTTGTTTGTTAAGGGAACATTAGCGCCAATAATCTTTAAGAATTATGAAAGCATTGATAATGTAATTGATTTGCCTAAAAAGCCTTTTAAAAGTTTACTAAAATACCTGAATGTCTGGATTTCGATAAAAAGACAAAATTATGATATGGCGATCAACGTCGATCAAAATTCTTCTTCAGGACGTTTAGCAGTTCAGTTTTCAAATGCTAAATATAAATTTTTTGGAGATTCAAATGAGGATGCTCTATTTCTAAAAAAAGATTACGACCATATCGCAAAATATCCAGTTTATAACTTCCGTAATTATTTAACCAAACTTAGATTTCCAAAAAGAAACAAAATTATACCTCCATTAGATCTTAAATTATCTTCATCTGAAATAGGGGAAGGCAAGAAAATTCTAAATGACCTGGTAGAGAATGAGAAAAGAACAATCTGCATATTTACCTACGCAACTGGTTCCAAATGTTTATCAGAAGAATGGTGGGATCATTTTTACACACAGCTTACAACGGAATACAAAAACTATAATATTATTGAAATTTTACCAGTAGAGAATGTCTCTCAAATAGGATTTAAAGCGCCAACATTTTATAGTAAAAATATTCGCGAAATAGGATCGGTAATTGCCAATGCTGATTTATTTATTGGTGCTGATAGCGGTATTATGCATTTGTCAAGCGCTGTGCAAACTCCAACAATAGGATTGTTTTCTATTTCAAAACTAAAAAAGTATGAACCTTATGATAATTGCAGTATTGGAATAGACATTCATTTATATACAGATAAGGATTATTTAAAAACTATAAATTCAATTTTGAATAATGGAAAATTAAATATTTATTCAAATGCGATATAGTAAAATATAAGTTGAATAAAAAAGGCATCTGATGCGTCAGATGCCTTTTTTGTTGTTTTAATTTTTCTTCTTAAACAAACCATTTATTAAATCGCTTGCTTTTTTTGTAGTTTCCTGAGTCTTTTGCTCTTTTTCTGTCTTTGCAGCTTGCGTTGTATCTTTTGGTTTTGTGTTTTTATTAATCAAATCATTAAGGGCTGATGTTCCTTTTTGAGTTAATTTTTCCTTTTGCTGATTCGCAACCTGAGATGCTAAACTGCTAACAGCACTTTTCATATCAGTTGAAACTTTCGGATTAGAAAAGTTTCCTGTAATCATAGCGTTAATCGGAATGTTTTGCAGTTTTGCCTGATCTGCCGGAGACATTTTTGCGATAAATGCATTGGCTTCACTTCCTAAATATTTTGCCGGAACATCTAATTTTAAGTTGTAATTCATCGTTTGGTCAAAACCGTGAGTTCCGCCAACTGTAATTTTAATATCCTGATATTTGATATCAAATGGTTTTACATTTACTTTTCCGTTTTCAAAAGTCAACGCCGCTTTTATATCATTCAAATTCACTTTATTCATATCAATGAATTTAATGTTTGAACCTAAAGCATTCAATAAAGTTGAATTTTTTGAATTTATGGTAGTAGAAAGTAGTTGCCCTAATAAATCTCCTGAAATTGATTTTAAATCCGGAGTTAATTCTTTAGCATCCAGATTTCCATTTAATTTAATAGTTGAATTCAATTTTCCGTTGATGATTCCTGCTATAGGAGCGATCTTTTTCATCATTTCTAATTGCGTAAATGTCTGCGCAATATCAACTTGACTGAAGCCTAAATTCATGTCAAATGTTGGTACTTTTTCCTTAGTTGAAACCGCTCCGGTTAAACCAATTGTCCCTCCAAAAATAGATGTTTTAAAGTTTTCTAAAAGTGCTTTTTCGTCTTTTACAATTAACCTTCCAGAAACATCTTTTAGTTTTAAATTGTCATATAAAACTGTTGTTGCTTTTGCATTAATAGTACAATTTAAGAATGCAGGTATCTTCATGGCTTCAGTTGGTTTTGCTGCCGCTTTTTCAGTTGCAGGTTCGCCTTCAGTCATGAAATCATCAACAGCCAACTGATTAGAACTCATATTGAAGTTCCCTCTCAATTCTTGTTTTTTAAACATAAAACCGTAGAAATTCTCCAATACTCCATTAATAGCAATGTCAGATTTCCCGGTAGTAGCATTAAATTGTTTCAGGTTGATTTTACTCGGATTGAATTCAACTAAAGCCGTACTAATGTTCATTGACTTATTGTTTTCATCAGTATATTTAAATCCTGATAAACTCATAGTTCCGGCATTTTTGATATTTTGATATTGGCTTTTTTCTACTGAAGCCATATCAAATTCTGTAGTAACATCCGCTTTTAAAATACCAGCCAAAGGTTTCTCCATTTTGATTGGATACGCTTTTGAAAGGTTAGCTAAATTGATAGTTCCTTTTAAAGCAGCATTTACGTATGGATTTATCGTTATGTTTTTAATATTCGCTTTTGCATTAAAAACATCCTGATCGATACGGAATGAAAGTTTGTCTAAATTGACGTAGGTATCATTTAGAATTCCGGTTTCATTTATTATTTTAGTATCAATTACAATATTCTGAACTGATTTTGGTAAGTTCGGATATTGAAAAGAAGCATTATTAGAAGCAATAGCAATATTGAATTTCGGAACAGTAGTATCGGTTAATTGTCCTTTTGCAAAACCAACAACAGTAAAGTCTCCGGTTGTTTTTACACCATCTAAACCAGCGGCATAAGCCGAAGGAATCAAACCTAGGAAGTTAGTAAAAGATGAGGTTGGAGTTTTAAATTTCAAATCATAAATCTGGCCGGCATCAACCATTTGAATAAATCCGTCAAATTCTAAAGGCAACTGATTGATCAAAGCTTTGTTTTCTTTAAAAGTGTATTTGCTTTGCTCTAAATCAATTCCTAAAACAGCGTCTAAAGTCAGTTTTACATTTTTCATGTAATTGATTTTATCCATATCCAAAGATACTTTTGCAGTAGATTTCGTGGTTAAATCCAGTTTTGAATTAGTAAAATCTCCAGTTCCTTCGTGATTTAAACTGTCAATTACCATTTTAATTTTAGAACCCTGATCAATATATCTGAAAGTGAAGTTCTCGATTTTGTAGTTCTGAATTTTTAAAGAAAGTGGTTTGCTTTTGTCATCTTTAGTATCTTCCTTTTTGTCTTTCAAGGCAATATCAAAGTTACCAACACCATCTTTATTAAAGATAATATTGATTAATCCATTTGTAGAACTAATTCCCTGAATATTCAATGGTTCTTCTTTCCCTTTGAAAATTTCCTTGATGCTCATTTTAAGATTCAATTCTCCCAAAGAAACCAAAGTATCACCTTCAAAAGGTGCTTTGTTGATAATGACTAATTTCTCAATTCCAACTGTCGCATTTGGGAAGTTTTTAAATAAACTTAAATCGGCATCAGCAAAACTCACTTTGGCATCTACACTTTCGTTGATGGCTTCTGCAATTTTTGCTTTTATCTGATCTTTAAAAAAATAGGGGATGGCAAATAATGCCGCAACAAATACCACGAGAACAATGGCGGTAATCTTTAAAATTTTCTTAAGCATAATTATTTATAGATTTGAGGGTTTACGTTGCTATTAACTAGTTGCAAAAATAATTTTTTTTATATGATTTTAGTAATAATTTTTTCACAATAATGTAGGAATATTTTTAATGGTTGTCAAAATTAAAAAATCCGCTTGACTATAGATATCAAACGGATTTTTAATGGTTTTATGATTTTCAATTTACTTTTTAATAAAGGAAACAATCTTACTGGTCATGACTTCAGAAAGAGGTAAAGTTTCGTTGTTATAACTTTCTAAATTGGCTTGTTTATCACCTTCAACTATTTTCATAACATGATTCATTTTGTCTACAATTAGTAGTTCTGCATTTTTATTTGCCTGAGATAAAGTTTCAGCATCTTTTACCGTTACCTGCAAATCGTTG
Organism: Flavobacterium sp. KH_001; assembly: GCF_057840745.1. NCBI lineage: Bacteria > Pseudomonadati > Bacteroidota > Flavobacteriia > Flavobacteriales > Flavobacteriaceae > Flavobacterium > Flavobacterium sp. KH_001. The sequence continues at coordinate 1,995,452 of NZ_CM174520.1, forward strand.
TTTCCCTGAACAATTAAAATCGGCACGTTTAATTTTTTAATTTCTACTTGCGGATTGTATTTAAACCATGAAATTAAATAAGGCTGAATGCTAGGTCTAAAAAGAGCGTTAAGCATTGGGTCTACTTTTTTGACCTGATTTCCACTTTTCAAACTATCAATAATCGGGAAAGTCATATCCTCGATTTGTTTATTAGATTTTGATGCGATTTGTGTTTTGATAAGTTTGTCTGCAGATTCTCCTGGGCCAGCAATAGAAATAAATTTATTTGCTTTTGCTCCGGCAATCATTCCAATTAAAGAACCTTCGCTATGACCGATAATCACAACTTCTGAAAAACGTTTGTCTTGTTTCAATAAATTAATCCAGCTTTTTGCATCTTCTGTATAATTTTCAAAAACCAAACTTTGCTCTGAAATAGCAGAAGCTTTACTTTCACCAATTCCTCTTTTATCATATCTTAAAGATGCAATTCCATTTTTAGCCAAAACTTCAGCCAGCATCTTCAATGAATTGTTTTTCATCATTGGATTATTGCCATTTCGGTCTGTTGGCCCAGAACCGGCAATAATTAAAGCAACGGGATATTTCTTTGTTAAATTGGGTGTTGTCAACGTCCCAAAAAGTTGGTCTGTATTAATTTTTAAAACTATCGGAGCTTCTTTAAAAACAACTGTATTTTTTTCCTGAGCGTTTACAAAACTCAAGAATAAAACATTTATAATAAACAGCAGTATCTTTTTCATTTTTTGTGAATGGAATTACTTAATATTTATTCCGAAAGGAAGCATTGCCTGAACGCCTTGTTGTCTCTGAAATCTTTTCACCTGTTCAATCAAAAGATAGTTTTCTTCGCCAATTTCTTCTTTTATGAAGGCTTCTTTAGATTGTGCAAAAGGCAGATTTGCTAAAAGATCACCAAATGTTTTTTCATATTCAGGATAATTCTGTGTACTGTATGATTTTACTTTTGCAATTTTTGCAGCTTCTGCAATGGCGTCTTTCAATCCTCCAATTTTATCAACTAAACCAATTTTTAATGCCTCGCTTCCAGACCAAACTCTTCCTTGTGCAATCGCGTCTACTTGTGCAAATGTCATTTTTCGGCCTTCAGCAACATGTGTTACAAAAGTGTTATAAATGTGTTCAACACCTTCAAGAGTAAAAGCTTTAAATTTTTCATCAACAGGAACAAACGGACTATAATTTGCCGAATTCTCATGTGTTTTTACTTGTTCTGTGTTGATACCTAATTTAGTCGCCAATGGTGAAAAATTTGGTAAAATTCCAAAAACGCCAATAGATCCAGTAATAGTATTGCTTTCAGCAAAAATTTTGTTGGCATTACAAGCAATATAATAACCGCCCGAAGCAGCATAATTACCCATAGAAACTACTACCGGTTTTACTTTTTTAGTTACTTCAATTTCTCTCCAGATCAGGTCAGAAGTTAAAGCACTTCCTCCAGGACTGTCAATTCGTAGTACAATTGCTTTTACATCATCATCTTTTCTGGCTTCTTGTAGAGAACGACGCATTGCACCTTCCCCAATTACATTAACATCACCTTCTCCGCCTGTAATTTCGCCTTGTGCATAAATAATTGCAATTTTGTCGCTTGCTGTATTGGTCAAAGCAGTAGTAACATTATTTTGAGTATAATCTAAAATCGATATTTTGTTATAGTCATCATCCCCCGTTACTTTTAACGCTTTTTTGATAGCATTGTGATAAACATCTTCGTACGCAACAATGTCAACTAAACCTTGTTTTTTAGCCATTTCCGGAGTTCTGGCCAATAAACCATTCGCTATTTCATTTAATTTTGGAAGTGGAATATTGCGGCTTTTTGATATATCAGTAGAAACAGTTGTCCAGATAGAGTTCAAAAGGGCTGTAACCTGTTCTCGGTTGGCATCACTCATTTTATTTTCTAAAAACGGCTCAACAGCACTTTTATATTTTCCGTGACGAATCACTTCCATATGAATACCTGATTTGTCCTGAAAATCTTTAAAAAACATGACCTCAGAAGAAAGTCCTTTGAAATCTAAATCTCCAGCGGGATTCAAATAAATAGTATTAGCAACGGAGTTCAGGTAATATTCTTTTTGAGAATAAGTATTGGCGTAAGCCCACACAAATTTTCCTGATTTCTTGAAACTTTCAAGTGCGTTTCTCAAATCTTTATATTGCGCTAATCCTAACGAAGATTCATCGTTTAAGATCGAAATTCCCTTAATATTGTCGTCTGTCTTTGCAGCTTCGATAGCGTTGATAACATCGCTTAAACCAACTCCCTCCTGATCAGAAAAAACAGTTACCCAAGGGTCTTTATATTTTCCGGCGTAATCGTTTTGTATTTTTTTTAGGTCCAATTCGATAACCGAATCATTTTTAACGGAAACCTTATCATCTCCGCCAAAAATAGCTCCAATAAGGATTACTCCGAAGAAGAATAACATAATGAATACAAAAATACCAATCACTGTGGCAATTACATTTCCTAAAAACTTCATAATTATATTTTTTTAATAAGTCGCAAAAAAGGTTGGTTTGTTACAAATATAATCTAAATCACAGGTAACGCTCTTACATGATTTATAAAATAGTTGTAGTTTATACATTTTTAAATTCTCTAAAATAAAGATATGTTATTTTTAGATTAAGTGCGTTTTTTTAAGAAAGGTTTCTGTAGAAAAAGGATAAAAAAAGAGTTTGAAATAATTACAAACTTATGATTCTTGAAGTAAATAATGTGAGTAATTCTGAAATAGTTTTAGTTAATTTGCATTATGAAGTCACAGCATCAAATCGTTTTATCTATCGGCAGTAACCAGGGAAATCGGTTAGAAAATATTGAAAGTTGTATCGCTCTGATACATCAGGAAGTAGGAACGGTTATTCAGGTTTCAAAGCTATATGAAACTCCGGCCTGGGGATTTGAAAGTGATGCTTTTTATAATTGCGCATTGCTGTTGCACAGTACTTCATCGGCACAAAAAATACTGAATCAGGTTTTAAAAGTCGAAAAACAGCTGGGACGCGTTCGTTCCAGTCAACAAGGTTATCAATCCCGAATTATAGATGTTGATTTGATTGTTTTTGATGATGAAATTATTGATTCAGAGAAACTTCAGGTTCCGCACCCATTAATGCAGAACAGAAAATTTGTATTAATGCCCATGCAGGATTTAAAATTAAACTGGAAACATCCTGTTTTTCAAAAATCTGTTTCGGAATTAATTACTATTACATCAGATGATAGTGTTTGTACGGTTGTTCAGGATTTGAAAAATCCTTTGCAGGAAATTCCGTTAGAAAAGTTTAATTATATTGCTTTTGAAGGAAATATTGGTGCTGGAAAAACAACTTTGGTAAATAAAATTGCTGACGATTTTAATGCTAAAACAGTTTTGGAACGTTTTGCTGATAATCCTTTCTTGCCTAAATTTTACAAAGATCAAAATCGATATGCTTTTCCGCTTGAAATGTCTTTTTTAGCAGATCGCTATCAGCAATTATCAGATGATTTAGCGCAATTTGATTTGTTTAAAGATTTTGTCGTAGCAGACTACCATATTTTTAAATCATTGATTTTTGCCAAAATTACATTGGCAGAAGATGAATATCGTTTGTATAGAAACCTATTTGATATTATTTATAAAGAAATGCCAAAGCCTGATTTGTACATCTATTTATATCAAAATACAGAGCGTTTACTTCAAAATATCAAAAAGCGCGGCAGAAACTACGAACAGAATATCGAAGGAGAATATTTGGATAAAATCAACACAGGTTATCTGGATTACATTAAATCTCAAACAGATCTGAATGTTTTAATCATTGATGTCTCTGATCGTGATTTTGTAAAAAGACACGAAGATTATCTTTTCATATTGAATGAAATTCAGAAGAAAATAGGATAATGTATCAATGTGCCAATTAGAAAATTAGATAATTGTTTTTATAGCATTCCAGGTCATTATCTAATTATCAAATTGACACATTATCTAATTAGTATTATCTTTTTAAAGAAAAATGTCCTCTCAAAACGGGTTGTGTATCGTCGATTTTTAAGGCATACCAATAATCAGAAGCGGGTAGAAGGGCTTGATTAAAAGTACCATCCCAACTCATTTTAGAAGCAGTTAATTGTGTTATTAATTTTCCGTATCGGTCAAAAATAGTGACTTGCGCCTGCGGGTAATTTTCTATTCCGGTTACCTCCCAGACATCATGATAAGTATCATTGTTCGGAGTAAAGAACGCTGGGAAAACAAGTACTACGAAAGATTTTGGATTTCCTCCGGGACAACCAGTTTTATCCCTTGCATAAGCGTTATGTAAACCACCTGAAACATCATAAAATACATTAGAAGCTTGAAAATTACTTCCATCAACAGAATATTGAAAATAGTCTTCGTCTTTCACAAGGTTAATAGTCACTGTTGTTCCATTTACATTAATGTTATTTATTTGAGGAATCAGATGCTCATCAACTATAATGGTTTTTGTATTGGAGCAGTTATCAGAATTCGTAACAACAACAGTATAAGTTCCTCCTTTATCTACAGGAATTGTTTGAGTAGCTTCTCCTCCGGTTGACCACGAATAAGTCATTCCTGCTATTCCGGCATCTAATATAATTGTTTGTCCCAGGCACAAAGGAAGTGTTTCATCAGTAACAACAGGAAGAGCGTGAATTTCAATATTTACCGGTGTTCGGGTATCGTAAGCACAAAGGCCATTTGAAGCCTCGGCATAATATGTCGTACTTGAAGAAACGATTGGAGTGTAGCTTTGACCTGAATGTAAACTTGTACCTCCAATAGCTTCCTGAAACCAATTTATTTCACCAATGTTTGCACTGGCTTCAATAGTTACTGGTCCTGGTCCGCAATTACTATAAGTTGTTTGACCTGCGATAGGTGCAGTAGGTGTATGATTGATTGTTGCAGTAACTGACTTTCTGTTAGAATCGCATCCTGCATCTACATAATAAGTTGTAGTTGTGCTTATTGGTGGTGTTACAAAAGAAGGTCCAGTATGAATTGCAGTCCCTCCGGTGGCCTGATCGTACCAATTAATTATCGCTCCTGTTGTTGCTGTAGCAGTAAAATTAAAACTTCCTGAATCGCACATTGGAGCAGGATTTGGATCTGGAGTTGCTACAGGAATTGTAATTTTAGTACTTGCTGCTATTTCTAAAGGAAGTTCGCCAGCGGATCCACCATATTCAACAACATAACCTTTGGGTTGGTAGTTGCCACTTACATCTCCGGAATTTGATAAGTCATTCCATGAGCCTTTAATGCCGACTCCAGGCTGTGTAATATGGGCATAATCTTCGTCTCCTAGATTATTTGGTTCGCCATTATTCCAGAAAGTATAAGACATTACTGTTCCCGCTTCAGGGCCTGTAACCCATTTCCAGGTTCCTTCTGTTTCTTGGTCACTTCCTCCAATCCAGCCCGTTCCTGAGGCTTGTTCTCCACTTAACTTGGCTTCATCAGCTGATAAAAGAGTTGCCAGATAACCTTTTAGGCCGTAATAACTACTTGTCTCAGCTGCTGCTTTTGCTGCGGTCCAGGAGATACCAACACTCGGGACGTATAAATAATAATGCCCTGTAGAAGGCAGATAATTGGCTTGACCAACTGTTATGGAAAAGGTTCTGGTTCCCGAGGCTATAGGAGAAGAATTAGAGAAGACCACATTTTTAATTGCAGCTTCCAAATCAGAATATAAAACATCTCCTCCGGTTGGACTTGATAATACTAGTTTTCCTTCATTAGGATACCAGCCTTGTACAATCGATGAGTGTGCGGCAGGATTTTGAATTTCTATTTTATCAAGACCACTAGAGTAACCTGAAGAAATCTGAATATAAACAGCTTTTGTTCCAAGTTCTGCAGGATCATGAGAAATGGTAAACGATGTTACAATATTTATAGCGGTTAAAGGGCAGTATAATTGATTTCCGGTTGCTTTAAGAACAGGAGGAGTGATTACATACGTAGTTTTTGTATTTTTTCTTTTATTTGATTTAAGGCTGTCGTTGGCAGATTTTGTCTTAGCCTTATCCAATGTTTTAACTTTCTCATTTGCATGAGATTGATAAAAACATAAAGCAAAAAATATAATGGCTATTTTAAAGAAATTGATAGTTTTCATTTTATAAAAGTATCAATTTTATAATAATAAAAAAATATATTTCAATTTCTAACATTTAGAAGCAAGATATACTGAAAAATAACATTTATTCAGCATTTGGCCAGTTTAATTTTTGGAACAAATCCCAAACTACAATTCCGGCGCTTACTGCAATATTTAAGGAATGTTTGGTGCCTAATTGCGGAATTTCAATACAGCCGTCACAGATGGCAACAGCTTCTTGCGAAACACCGTACACTTCATTACCAAAAACTAAGGCATATTTTTGATTTTTGGTTACTTTGAAATCCTGAAGAAAAATAGAGCTTTCAACTTGTTCAATGGCAAGTGTTATTACATTTTCTTTTTTTAGGTTTTCAATAACTTCCAAAACATTTTCATGATGTTCCCAGGCTACTGTTTCTGTAGCTCCAAGAGCGGTTTTGTGAATCTCTTTGTTTGGAGGAGTCGCTGTAATACCGCATAAAATGATTTTTTCAACCAAAAAGGCATCAGAAGTTCTAAATACAGAACCAATATTGTGCAAACTGCGAATATCATCCAAAACTATTATAAGAGGTGTTTTTTCTGATTTTTTAAAATCTTCAATCGATTTGCGATCCAGTTCGCTGTTTTCAAGTTTTCTCATTGGTGTTGTATTCAGGTCATAAAAAAAGCTTCCAAAGATAAGGAAGCTTTTTCGATTATTTTATTTTCTTTTCAGATTAGCTTTTTACCGGGTCTGGTAAAACAGTACCTTTAATAGTAAGTACTTTTGTAGGTTGTCCTTCAGCATTAGAAGTAACAGTTACTGTTTTTGTAAAAGCACCAACTCTGTCAGTAGCATATTTTACTCCAATAATTCCTTTAGCACCTGGAGCGATTGGCTCTTTTGGTGTTGTAGGTACAGTACAGCCACAAGATCCTTGCGTGTTTGTAATGATTAATGGTTTTGTTCCGTTGTTTACAAAAACAAACTGACGGTTACCGTCAGCATTGTGAGCGATAGTTCCGTAATCGATTGTTTCGTTTTCAAAAACCATTCCTGCTCCTTGAACTTTAGCAACTTTGGCTTTTTTAGCAGTTTGAGCATTTGAAGCTGTAATTCCAACTACAGCGATCATAACAAATAAAATTATTTTTTTCATCTTTAAGAGTCTTTGTTTTAATTATGAACAAATCTATAGAAAAATCTAATATCTCTAATCAAAAAAATCTTAAAAATATTTTAATTTTTGAAGCTCTTCTATATGCCGCCAAAATATTATAAATTCGCTGTCATAAATTTTCATTTAAAAACATTACAATTTGGCAGCGAAAGAGAAAGTGGTGAAAGAAACACCCTTAATGAAACAGTACAACGAAATCAAGAGAAAATATCCTGATGCATGTCTGCTTTTCAGAGTAGGTGATTTTTACGAAACCTTTGGAGAAGACGCCATTAGAGCTTCTAAAATTCTTGGAATAACATTAACCAAAAGAGGTGCGGGGTCTGAAACGGAGACGGCTTTGGCTGGTTTTCCACATCATTCTATTAATACGTATTTGCCAAAATTAGTCAAAGCCGGACTTCGTGTTGCTATTTGCGATCAGCTTGAAGATCCAAAAATGACTAAAACTATTGTAAAACGTGGTGTTACTGAATTGGTAACTCCGGGAGTTTCTTTAAATGATGAGGTTTTACAATCTAAATCAAATAACTTTTTAGCATCAGTTTATTTTGCTAATAAAAATATCGGGATTTCCTTTTTGGATGTTTCAACAGGAGAATTTTTAACGGCTCAGGGAAATGCAGAATATATTGATAAACTTTTGCAAAATTTTAATCCGAGCGAAGTTTTAGTTCCGAAGAATAACAAAGGTGATTTCAAAGCTGCTTTTGGAGACGATTTTCATAGTTTTTATTTAGAAGACTGGATTTATAAAGAAGATTATGCTTTAGAAACTTTAACGAAACACTTTCAAACCGTTTCTTTAAAAGGTTTTGGAGTCGAAGAATTAAAAGAAGGAATAATAGCTTCCGGAGCGATTTTGTATTATTTATCCGAAACTCAGCATAATCGTGTACAGCATATTACGGCAATCCAGCGTATTGCTGAAGATGCGTATGTTTGGATGGATCGTTTTACGATTAGAAATTTAGAATTATATCACAGCTATAATCCGAATGCTGTAACGCTCTTAGATGTAATTGACAGAACGCTTTCTCCAATGGGTGGACGTCTGTTAAAACGTTGGTTGGCTTTACCATTAAAAGACAGCAATAAAATAAAAGGCCGTCATGATGTGGTTTCGTATTTGAAATCAAATCCTGAGGTTTTGCATAATATTCAATACCAAATCAAGCAAATTTCAGATTTAGAACGTCTGATTTCTAAAATCGCGGCAGGGAAAGTTTCACCACGTGAAATTGTTTATTTGAAAGAATCTTTGGATGCGATTATTCCAATTAAAACTTTAGCATTACAAAGTCCGCAGGAAGCGGTGAAAATTATTGGAGACAGTTTACATGCCTGCGATTTATTAAGGGAAAAAATCAAAGTAACTTTAAATCAGGATGCGCCGGTTGCCATTGCAAAAGGAAATGCTATTGCAAAAGGAATTAGCGAGGAATTAGACGAATTGCGTGCCATCTCGACTTCGGGAAAAGAGTATTTAGAAGGAATTGAAAAAAGAGAATCAGAAAGAACAGGAATCTCATCTTTGAAGATTTCTTTTAATAATGTTTTTGGATATTATATCGAAGTTCGAAATACGCATAAAGATAAAGTTCCAACAGAATGGATTCGTAAGCAAACTTTAGTAAATGCGGAACGTTATATTACAGAAGAACTAAAAGAATACGAAACCAAAATTTTAGGAGCCGAAGAAAGAATCCATAAAATTGAAACCGATCTTTTTGAGCAATTGGTAGCCTGGATTGCGACTTATATTAAGCCGGTTCAAATGAATGCTAACTTAGTGGCGCAATTAGATTGTTTATGTTCATTCACACAATTAGCGGTTGAGAATAAATATGTATGTCCGGAAATTGATGAAACTTTCGAATTAGATATTAAAAATGGAAGGCATCCGGTTATTGAAAAACAATTGCCAGTTGGAACACCTTATATTGCTAATGATGTTTATTTGGACAGAGAAACGCAGCAGCTTATTATGATTACAGGTCCGAATATGTCTGGTAAGTCAGCTATTTTGAGGCAAACAGCATTAATTGTGTTGTTGGCTCAAATGGGAAGTTTTGTTCCGGCGGACAGTGTTCGAATGGGAATTGTAGATAAAATCTTTACAAGAGTAGGAGCGTCGGATAATATTTCGATGGGTGAATCTACTTTTATGGTAGAGATGAATGAAACCGCTTCTATTTTGAATAATATCTCAGACAGAAGTTTGGTTTTATTAGATGAAATTGGAAGAGGAACGAGTACCTATGACGGAATCTCGATTGCCTGGGCTATTGCCGAATTTTTACACGAACATCCGGGAAGAGCCAAAACATTGTTTGCAACTCATTATCATGAGTTGAATGAAATGACAGACTCACTTCCGAGAATTCAGAATTATAATGTTGCAGTAAAAGAATTAAAAGATACTGTTCTGTTTGTTCGTAAGCTGGTAAAAGGAGGAAGTGCACACAGTTTTGGAATTCACGTAGCTAAAATGGCAGGAATGCCTCAGACTGTAATTTTGAAAGCGCAAAAACTTTTAAAGAAGTTAGAGAAAAACCATTCAAGCGATGCCTTAAACGGAATCAAATCGGCTAATGATGAAATGCAGATGAGCTTTTTTAATTTGGATGACCCATTGTTGGAAGAGATAAAAGAAGAGATCTTAAGCCTTGATATAAACTCGATCACGCCGGTTGAAGCATTGATGAAACTCAATGAAATTAAAAGGATGATTGTTAAGAAATAAATTTCAGATTTAAAGTTTAGGTTATCAGAAGGTTATAAAATAAGTGTAATTTTTTTTTAAAAAAGGCTTGTATAATTGAATAAATGTCCTAAATTTGCACTCGCAATACAGAACAAGTCAGGTATTGTAGTTCTTACAAGAATTTGAAAGGCGAAAATAGCTCAGTTGGTAGAGCGCGACCTTGCCAAGGTCGAGGTCGCGGGTTCGAGCCCCGTTTTTCGCTCAAAATCATATAATGCTCGGATGGTGAAATTGGTAGACACGCTGGACTTAAAATCCAGTGAACAGCAATGTTCGTGCGGGTTCAAGTCCCGCTCTGAGTACTAAAGCCTCTTCTTTTGAAGAGGCTTTTTTTATTGTGTAAATTCACGCACTGGAAAATAAATTTGCGAAGTAAATTTATTTTAAAGAATCTAAGAATCTAAGAATCTAAGAATCTAAGAATCTAAGAATCTAAGAATCTAAGAATCTAAGAATCTAAGAATCTAAGAATCTAAGAATCTAAGAATCTAAGAATCTAAAATCAACAATCTAAAATCTAAAATCTAAAATTAATAAATGGGTGCTTTTGTAATTAGCAGGCGATTTAATGATGAGTATAAATTTGTGTTTACTTCCAGGAAAGGGAAAGTGATTTTTACCAGTTTGAGTTATGAGTTGAAATTTGAGTGTGAGGAAGATATTGAGAAATTTAAAGTGAATATTGAACAGGCTAAATTTTTGAAATTTAAAGGCTCGGGAGGAAAGTATTTTTTTAAATTAATGTTGGGTGAGCTTCACTTTGCTACAAGTCGAAAATACACTACAGAATTGCTTTTGCAGAAAGGAATAAAAGAAATTGTAAACTATGCTTCAAAATCAGAAATTTTAGATTTCTCGTCAAATGAATCTATTTTTGAGGATGAGGAAGTAGTTGAGGATGAGATGGACTAAGAAAAGAAATTCCAAAATAAAAAATTCCAAATTCCAGTAGGTTTGGTTGGTTGTGTTGTAAGATCGTAAATAAAAAATTCCAAATTTCAGTAACATAAGGTGTGTTATTGGAATTTGGAATTTTTTATTTTGGAATTTTTTAAATTTTGAGCAAAAAAAAAACCATCTCAAGGATGGTTTTAAAATTTTTAGAACTTAGGTTCTAATTATTTTTTTACTTCTTCTACTTTAGCAGCAGCAGAGTCAACTTTAGCAGCAGCAGAATCAACAGTTGCAGCAGCAGAATCAACTACAGCAGCAGCAGAATCAACAGCAACAGCAGTAGAATCTACAGCTGGCTCAGCAGCAGCATCAGCTTTTTTACAAGAAACAACAGTTAAAACAGCAACAACAGCTAAACTTAAAAATACTTTTTTCATCTTACTTTATTATAAAAGGTTAATTATTAATTCGTGGCAAAGATATAAATTTTTTAATATGTAAAATATTTTTTCACTTTTTTTTTAAAATATTTTCCTTGCTCACGATTATCTTATTTATCAAAGAATATGCCAAAATACTAAAAAAATGTTATATTATTGATTTTTTCGTCTAAATTATTTTTTATTGAATATTCTATAAGTGAATTGGCTGTTTTGATTCTCTTATTTGCACTTTGTTTTGCTTTTGAGTGATTATTGCGCAAGTTTATAAGCGTAAAATAATGCGATTTAAACGATTTTTATATTGAACGCGGTATGGAAATCTGTTTTTAGTGTTTTTGAGGTCTTACGAAACGATTTTCATTATGCTTTCGGTGGCACCTTTATTCTCTTGAATGTAGGACTTGCAGATTTGACTCTTTTCTTTTAAGTACTTTTCATCCAAAAGCAAGTGATCAAAATTTTGTTTTAACTCTCTACTATCTGAAATTACAATGCAGCCTCCAATTTTAACGAGTTCAACTGCTTCTGCAAAATTCGAATAATTTGGACCAATAACTATCGGCACACCAAAGGTTGCAGGTTCGAGGATGTTGTGAATTCCCGGGTTTCCAAATCCTCCGCCAACATAAGCAATAGTTCCATAACTATATATTTTAGTCAATAAACCTATTGTGTCTATAATAAAGACGTCATAATTTGATAAGTCTTTAATGTTATCTTTTTCAGAAAATAAAACCGTTGATTTTGAAATTTGAGATTTTAAATTTGAGATCTGGTCTTGTTTGATATTATGTGGTGCGATAATAAATTTTACAGTTGATGGAGCCTGATTTATATATTCAGCTAACAGGGCTTCGTCCTTTGGCCATGAACTTCCAATAACTATAGTAGGAGTGTTGTTCTTAAATTGTTCAATAAAATCTAGAGTATTATTTCTCTCTAAAATTGCGGCAACCCTGTCGAAACGAGTGTCTCCTGAAACGATAACGTTTTTAAATCCGATAGCTTCGATTTTTTCTTTTGAATTTTCATTCTGTACAAAGAAATAGGTGAAGGCTTTTAATGCTTTTCTGTAGAAACCGCCGTACCATTTAAAAAACATCTGATTTTCTCTGAAAATTCCGGAAATTAGATAAGTTGGAGTTGTTGCTTTTTCCAGCTCCTTTAAGTAGTTCAGCCAAAATTCATATTTAATAAAAAAGACTAATTCAGGATGGGCTAATTTTAGGAACTTTTTCGCATTGCTTTTAGTGTCTAAAGGCAGATAAATAGTAACATCGGCAACATTATTGTTCTTGCGGACTTCATAGCCGGAAGGAGAGAAAAAAGTAACAATGATTTTATGCGAAGGATATTTTTCTTTGATTTTTTCGATAACAGGTAAGCCTTGTTCATATTCGCCAAGTGAAGCAGAATGAAACCAAATAGTCTTATCTGTTGGTTTTATTTTTTCTTCTAGAATAGTAAAAACATTTTTTCTTCCTTCAATAAAAAGCTTGATTTTCGGACTAAAAAGTGCTACAATTTTCAGAAAAACCCCCGCAATAGAAACAACTAAATTGTATAGAAAAAGCATATATGTAATTTTGGTGCTAAATTACGCTTCTTTCAATTATTTTCATTGCCCAAAGGTATTAAATAACTATTTTTGTTCTTCGTTTTCGAGATTGGTTTTAAAAATTTAATCTCAAAGTTTTAAATAAATAAAGACAAATGAAAAAAATTCAAATGGTTGACTTAAAGAGTCAATATGAAAAAATAAAATCTACCGTTGATGCTTCAATTCAGGAAGTTTTAGATACAAATACTTATATAAATGGACCTTTGGTTCATCAATTTCAAAAAAATCTTGAAGATTATTTAGGAGCAAAACACGTAATTCCGTGTGCAAATGGTACTGATGCTTTGCAAATTGCCATGATGGGACTGGATTTAAAACCAGGTGATGAGGTAATTACTGCCGATTTTACCTTTGCTGCTACTGTTGAGGTAATTGCTTTGTTGCAATTAACACCAGTTTTAGTTGATGTTGATATGACGAATATGAATATTGATATTGAGGCAATTAAAAAAGCAATCACACCAAAAACAAAAGCAATTGTTCCGGTACATTTATTTGGCCGTGCGGCGAATATGGATGCGATTATGGAAATTGCTACTGAACATAATTTATACGTAATTGAAGATAATGCACAGGCAATTGGAGCCGATTATGTTTCTAAATCAGGTACAAAAAGCAAAGTGGGAGTTATTGGTCATGTTGCTGCAACCTCATTTTTTCCTTCTAAAAACCTAGGATGTTATGGAGATGGCGGAGCGATTTTTACAAATGATGATAAATTAGCACACATTATCCGCGGAATTGTAAATCACGGAATGTATGAGCGTTATCATCATGATGTGGTAGGTGTCAATTCACGTTTAGATAGTATTCAGGCAGGAGTTTTGAACGCAAAATTGCCTTTGTTAGATGAATATAATGCAGCACGTCGTTTGGCAGCTTCAAAATACAACGCAGCTCTTTCTGGAAATGCACACATCATTACGCCAGAATTTGATGCAAACGAGAATGATCACGTTTTTCACCAATATGTATTGAGAATTGTTGATGCAGACAGAAATGCTTTAATGCAGCATTTATTGGATAAAGGAATTCCTTGTGCAATTTACTATCCAATTCCGTTGCATTCGCAAAAAGCGTATGTTGATACTCGTTATAAAGAAGAGCAATTTCCGGTAACCAATCAATTAGTAAAAGAAGTTATCGCTTTACCAATGCACACTGAGCTTGATGATGAGCAGATTAAATTTATTACAGATTCTGTTTTAGAATTTTTAAACAAATAAATCATGAAGAAATTAGGTATTTTAATTTTGATGATTCTTGTTCAGTTTTCAGGTTTTGCACAAAAATCTAATGCTAAAGAAGAAACAGCTGTTACTAATCAGGTAGAGATTTTGCGTAAGGCAATGATTGATGCTGATGGAGCTAAATTAAAATCACTGACTTCTGAAAAATTGAGTTACGTTCATTCGAATGGTAATTTTCAAAATCAGGCAGAATTTATAGACGGAATTGTTAGCGGAAAATCAGATTTTGTAACTATTGAATTTCAGGATCAGACCATAGCAATTCAGAATGAGGTCGCAATCGTGAGACATGTTTTGGCAGCACACACCAAAGACGGTGGTGTTGATAAAGATATTAAAATCGGAATAATGCTTGTATGGCAAAAGCAAAAGAATAATTGGATTTTGATTGCAAGGCAGGCATACAAATTAACTACATAAAAAAAAACAACACAAAAAACAACCAAAAAAATGAAAGTATTAGTAACAGGAGGATTAGGATTTATTGGTTCTCACACGGTAGTCGAATTGCAAAATGAAGGCTTTGAAGTTGTGATAATTGATAATCTTTCGAATTCTTCAGAAGATGTTTTAAAAGGAATTACAAACATTACAGGAAAGACACCTTTATTCGAAAAGTTAGATTTAAGAGAAAAAGCATCAGTTCAGGATTTCTTTAAAAAACACAGCGATGTTACCGGAGTAATTCATTTTGCAGCTTCAAAAGCTGTTGGAGAAAGTGTTGAAAATCCGTTGTTGTATTATGAAAACAACATCAGCAGTTTGGTTTATCTTTTACAGGAATTACAGCAAAAACCTGAAGCAAGTTTCATTTTTAGCTCGTCTTGCACGGTTTACGGTCAAGCCGAAAAAATGCCAATTACCGAGGATGCTCCCGTACAAGAAGCAATGTCTCCTTACGGAAATACAAAACAAATTGGAGAAGAAATTATAACAGATACTACGAAAGTAACCAACATCAACGCAATTTTATTGCGTTATTTCAATCCGGTTGGGGCGCATTCATCTAATGAAATTGGAGAATTGCCATTAGGTGTTCCTCAAAACTTAGTGCCTTTTATTACACAAACGGGTGTAGGATTACGTAAAGAATTATCTGTTTTTGGAGATGATTACCCAACTCCTGACGGAACTGCAGTTCGTGATTATATTCACGTAGTAGATTTGGCAAAAGCGCACGTAATTGCTTTACAGCGTTTGTTCAATAAAAAGAATTTGCAAAAAGTAGAAACCTTTAATTTAGGGACCGGAACTGGAAGTTCAGTTTTGGAAGTAATCCATAGTTTCGAAAAAGTCAGCGATAAAAAACTGCCTTACATTATTAAACCACGTAGAGAAGGTGATATTACTGAAGCCTATGCAAATACAGATAAAGCAAATAATGTTTTAGGCTGGAAGGCAGAATTAAGCTTAGACGAAGCAATGGCAAGCGCCTGGAAGTGGGAACAAAAAGTTCGTTCTTAATTTAGTATTCGGTCTCAATTATACGTAGAGGCGCACAGCAGTGCGTCTCCCGTCAGCAATAAAAATCCCATTTAATCGATTAGATTATTTGGGATTTTTATTTTGACTCGATTTATTTTTGTAATTTTGTAAGATTAAAATGTAGGAATTATGGAGCAGAAAGAGGAAAATGAAAAGAATGATAAGGTTGAAGAGCCTAGAGTGGAATACGAAGTTCAGAAACCTAAGTTTAAAGGAATAGACCGCGAGACTTTTGATTTTGATGCTGAGTTTGCAAAAGGATTAACTCCAGAGGAAGCAAAAGCTGAAGCGAAAAGAAGAATTAGAGAATGGTGGGGAAAATAGAAGTTATTTTTACGCCTCCAGTAATTCAGTATCTTGACGATTTAGCAATCGAATTATATAAAAAAGAATATTTTGGCTTTATTGAATCTGCGGAAGAATATGTTTCTAATATTTATGATGCAGTTCCTGAAAGAATTAAAAAATCTCCTCAAAAGAAAACGCCAAAATCTCTCCAATATTTAGGTTCAAATTATATTTTTTACAAAGCAAATACAAGAACAACTTGGTACATCTTCTTTGAAAAAAGAAATCAAAATTATTTGATCACTGGAATAGTAAATAATTATTCTATTGAAGCGAAAGAACTTTAGTAGCTAATGTCGGTCAAAAGTTGCTGGGATTTTTTGTGCTTCACTCTCTTTGTCAAATGTCCAGGATATAATCCACCATCTTTTCTCATCAAAATAAAGTTGTATACTGTTGATTCCTCTTCTGGCAACCGGGCCGTTCTTTACTAATCTCGTTTCATAGGTGCTCCATACATGAGCAATGTTTCCGAATATTTGTACTTCACGATTGATTTCGTTTTCATAAAAAGGTGTTGTTACTACCATATCGTCCGTTAATTTATGAAAATCACTAATAGGCATAATGGTCTGTTTAATTTCTCCTTCTGAATTTAATGTGGGAAAGCAATAAATTGCATTTGAATTATGAAGCGAAAGATCTCTTTTCCATTGTCTTTTTTCTCCAATATCGCCTGAAACCACTTCATAAGAAGCTTTTATGATTCCGTCTATTGAAGTTACGTCCTCTTTTAATGGGTATTGAATCTCTTGTCCACTTAAGAATGCTGTATTTGCTATCATAATTAATGTGATTTTAAAAATTGATTTTATCATTGCTGAGTTTTTAAGTTCAGGCAAATAAAATCATAGTAAATAGCATAAGAAACTTTTTTATACAGAGGTGGGTAAATAATATACGTGTGGAAGTTTTTTTTATGTTAACGGGTTACAGTATGTATTTACTGATTGCTTTAGTGAGGCAATCTTTATACGTTTTGCCAATGGTTATTTTATTTCCTTTGGCTATAATATGATTGTCTTCTATGCTATCTATATTGGTTAGGTTGACTATAAAAGAATTGTGGACCCTCATAAATTCATTAGGTAATACATCTATTAATTCTTTTAAAGATTTATAATAGGTGTGTTTGATATTTTCTATTGTTATAATCTGAACATAATTCCCTAGGCCTTTAATTACAGCTATGGAATCAAAATGTAGTTTTATAATTTTTTTATCCGTTTTTATGAATGTAAATTTTTCTTCTTTCATCCTATTTAATCTCATTTTAAGGAATTGAGATTCTGGAGTAAATGTAAATGGTTTTATATAAAAAATCCTCACAAACATTAAGTTATGAGGATTTTTTATAAGTATAATTTTTAAACTGATCACTAAAAAAAAATGATCACTAAATACTAAAATTTAAACATTCGCCGTAACCGCTTCCTTGTCAATTTTATTAATCAAACCAGCCAATACTTTTCCAGGGCCAACTTCTGTAAATAAAGTAGCTCCGTCAGCAATCATTTGCTGTACAGACTGGGTCCATTTTACAGGAGCAGTCAATTGTATAATTAAGTTCTTTTTGATTTCGTTTGCATCAGAGACTGCGCTTGCTGTAACGTTTTGATAAACGGGGCAAATAGGAGTAGAGAAAGTAGTAGCTTCGATTGCAGCAGCTAACTCTTCTCTTGCCGGTTCCATCATTGGTGAGTGAAAAGCTCCTCCAACAGGTAAAATCAGCGCCCGTTTTGCTCCCGCAGCTTTCATTGCCTCGCAAGCCTTTTCAACTGCTGTAGTTTCTCCTGAAATTACTAATTGTCCAGGACAGTTGTAGTTTGCAGCAACTACAATTCCATGGATAGAAGCACAAACTTCTTCAACGATATTATCAGCCAAGCCTAAAACCGCTGCCATTGTTGACGGGGTAATTTCGCAGGCTTTTTGCATTGCCAAAGCACGTTGAGAAACTAATTTTAAACCATCTTCAAAAGATAAAGTTCCGTTAGCAACCAATGCTGAAAATTCGCCCAATGAATGTCCCGCAACCATTTCTGGTTTGAAATCTTCCCCTAAAGTTTTAGCCAAAATAACAGAATGTAAAAATACTGCTGGCTGAGTCACTTTAGTTTCTTTTAGTTCTTCGGCAGTACCGTCAAACATAATATCTGTAATTCTAAAACCTAAAATTTCGTTAGCTTTTTCGAATAACTCTTTGGCTAAAGCCGATGATTCATATAAGTCTTTGCCCATTCCTGTAAACTGTGCGCCCTGACCTGGAAATACGTATGCTTTCATTTGTCTAATTTATTTTTTTATTTTTTTTTGAAATTGAAAATTAGTTTCAATTGAAAGGCAAAAATAGTATTTTTTTAGCTCGTATAATCCTTAAACATATAAATCCATGCTAATCTTGAAAATCGGAGATTGAAAGAAGTGAGTAAAGTAATGACAACAGCAATAATCGGAATGATGCGTAAATCGAATGTTTGCTCGAAGAAAAACTGAGCAACACAATAAGTGGCAATACCTTGTGCAACGGTCAATCCGTAATTTACATACATGGCTCCAAAGAAATATCCTGGCTCTTTTTGGAATTTGTAATTACAATGACTGCAATATTCATTCATTTTTGGTAAACCAAAAGTTAGAAAAATATTATTGTCTTTAAATACTTTTCCTTTATGACAAACCGGACATTCGTTGCTTAAGATATGAGTTAATGTATTTGACATGACGTTGTTGTTTTTATTTATACAAAGGTATTTCATAATGAATTAAAAGTCTTTTTTATATCTTCGCTACTTATAGCACAATAAAGACATTTGTCATGAAGAAATATCCCATTTATAGTGTTCAGAATTTTAGTTGTAACGATGTACATCGTGATTTTTATGTGAATACTTTTGCAGAACATTTAAAAAGCCACAGTTTTGTCGAAGAACCGCATCGGCATGATTCTTATTTAATGGTATATTTTACAAATGGTTCGGGATTGCATGAAGTCGATTTTGATCAATTTGAAATCAAAAGAGGAAGTTTGTTTGTTCTGCAGCCAGGACAAATGCATCACTGGAGTTTGTCTGAAGATATTGAAGGTTTTGTAATTATCTTTTCGCAGGAACTTTATAATTTATATTTCGGACAGAAAAAAATCAACGAGTATAATTTTTACCATTCGATTCATAATCGGCCAGAAATGGTTTTTGAAGAAAAGGAGATGTTAAAAATCCTGCCTTATTTTGATTTACTGATTCAGGAAAACAATCAGAATAATAAATTGCAATTGGATAAAATGCTGAATTTGCTTGATTGTATTCATATTGAAATTTCAAGAAAATACAGTGAAACGTATTCCCATCAAACACATTCGTATAATATCAAAATCAACAAATTTGAATTGCTGTTAGAACAATATTTCAGACAAGAGAAATTGCCTTCTTTTTACGCCGAAAAATTAAATATCACACTAAAACATTTAAACAGAATCTGCAACGAAATTCTGCAAAAAACAGCCACAGAAGTCATTATGGATCGGGTAATTCTGGAAATAAAACGAATGTTAATCGACAAACAATTGGCGGTAAATGAAGTCGCATTTGCAGTCGGCTACGAAGATTACTCTTATTTCTCCAGATTCTTCAAAAAACAAACCGGAATGTCTCCAACAGAATTTCGAAATACTGAGAGATGATTTTTCTGCCACGACTCGAGCGATAGCGAACAGGCGAAGCAATTACGCGAATTTCCACTAATTTTTTTCTTAAAGCAGAAATGTTTTTTGCCACATATTAAAGAGTTTCACAGATTTAAAATCCATAGAATCCTTTAATCTGTGGCAAAAAAATAATTCGTGGAAATTCGTGTAATTTGTGGCAAACCCAAAAAAAGAAAAAACCCTGCACTTCCTAAAAAGTACAGGGTTCTTAACCAACCAAATTAAAACCTATTTTATAAGATTAAGCCTGTTTTGCGAATTGTAATTCGATGTTCAAACGAACTTCTTCTCCTACTAAAACTCCACCAGTTTCAAGAGCTGAGTTCCAGTTTAATCCCCAATCTTTACGATTGATTTTACCTTCAATATTTAAACCTACTTTAGTATTTCCCCAAGGATCAGTCATGGTTCCGCTAAATTCTACAGGAAATTTTACTGTTTTAGAAACACCTTTAATGTTTAAGTCTCCAGTTAATTCATATTCTCCATCATTGATTTTTTTGAATGAAGATCCTTTAAAAGATAATTTTGGGTGATTTTCAGCATCAAAGAAATCTCCACTTCTTAAGTGACCATCTCTGTCTGCGTTTGCAGTGTCGATAGAGGCGATATCACCAGAAAATTGGATATCTGCATTTTCGAAGTTGTCTCCGTCTGTAGTAATTGTTGCGTCGTAAGTTCCAAATTTACCTGAAACATTTGTAAACATCATGTGTTTAACTTTAAAACCAATTTCTGAATGTGTTGGGTCAATTGACCATTTTGTAGTTGCCATAATTTTTATTTTTTAAATAATTAATTTCATTTTGATAGGACAAAGTTACGGTGGTAGTGAGCGTAACGCACTTAACCTAGATTAAGAAATAAAATTTGTCTTTTTATTTTTTAGATTGATTATCTTAAAAATACAATTCTCATGTAGATTAAAATTATCTTTTAGGAAAAATTAGTAAAAAAAAGAAACGATAATAATCTGAATTTCAGATTGATTACCGTTTCTTTAAAAAAAAGTATTAGTTGTGTTGTGTGAATTAATAGTTCATCGGAATGTCCATCAATAAGAATTCTGCATCCGTATTTGCTTTTATAGTTAAAACATCAGTTCCTGAAATTCCAACAGCATCACGAGTGTTTAATTCCTGACCATTGATCGTTACGTTTCCTTTTAAAATGAAAGCGTAAACTCCGTTTCCTTCTTTTTTAATTTTATATTCGGTTGCAATTCCTGCATCAAAATTTCCCATATTAAACCAGGCATCCTGGTGAATCCAAACACCTTCGTCATCTGCATTTGGAGATAAAATTTGTGCTAATTTATTGTGTCTATCAGCAACATCTAAAGTAATTTGTTGGTATCGAGGCGCTACATTTCTTTTGTTTGGAAACAACCAGATTTGCAACAATTTTGTTTGCTGATCTGCATTCGGGTTAAACTCACTGTGTTGCACTCCGGTTCCGGCACTCATTACCTGAATATCGCCATTCTTGATAATCTCCGTATTTCCCATGCTGTCCTTGTGCGCTAAATCGCCTTCTAACGGAATGGTAATAATTTCCATATTATCATGAGGATGTGTTCCAAAACCCATTCCGCCTGCAATCGTGTCGTCATTCAAAACACGAAGCGCACCAAACTGAATTCTATCCGGATTGTACCAGCTAGCAAAACTAAAACTATGATAAGCGTTAAGCCATCCGTGATTTGCATTTCCTCTTGTTTCTGCTTTGTGCAATACTATATTTTCCATGATCTGTTGTTTTGTTATTTTTATAGTACAAATTTACGATCAACATGGAGGAAAAGCACTTAATGTAGATTAAGAAAAGATGCTGAGGTTCTGAGAGGCTAAGATTCTAAGGTTTTTTTTGAAGCAGAAATTTTGGTTTTTCAAAAGACGTCTAGTCCCGCTATCCCTTCCAATCTTTTATGCTGAACCCCAGCATAAAAGGATTTCCAGTTCTATCGGGGCTAAATGAGAAATTTTGTTTTCAGAATTCGACAATCTTTGGCGAGCTGCTTGTGTGATCTCTCCTTCGTCGAGATGACAAGATTGTATTTAGAGAATTACATTCAAAGGGAAATAAAACTTTGCTACTTCGCTCCCGATACTTATCGGGATTGCGAGATTAAAAGAAACTCGTATTATTTAATCCTAATCAATTTCCCTTTTCCAACTACTTCATTAAGATAATTCGCAGCCGAACTTTGCTTATCATGCATGTAAAATGGAATAGTATCTTTTTTGATTTGATCTTTTGAAATACTTATAATTAAATCGGTATTCATAAAATTTTCCAATAGAATTAAATTGCCATAAGAAATTTTTCCTTTTGGCATATACTTGCTATCAAACACAAAAACACTATCCTTAAAAGTAATTTTATCCTTTTGGATATACGAATTGTCTTCTTCTATTAAATAGTTATAACGGCCATTAAGTTTATCCGTTTCCTGATTTAAGTTAATAGAAAGCAACGTTATTATTAAAATAAGATATTTCATGATTTTCTAACTATATTGATTTATAAACTGCTGCACAACAGCATCCGTATTATCATGGCGTTTTTTCTGTTCTAAAGCAATCGGCGGAGCAGCTCTTTCTAAACAATTTTTCACGTCACAGGTTTCACACGTTACGCCTACAATTCGTTTTACAAGCGGTTTTCCTTCTATGAATTTGAATTTCTTTTTCATTGCGGGATTTATCAAAATTCCAACAGAAATACTTCGGATAGTATCATGTAAAAAAGGATCTTTTGTGGCTGATGAAAAAACCAAATATTCATTGTTGCTATGCGTATAGCTCGAAATTTGGGCATCAAAAAAATGAGGTTTATTTTGTTTGATGGCCTCGTCTATGGTTTTGACTGAAACCCATCTTCTGCAATAATGCTCGTTGGTTTCGTTGGCGTGTGGTTCTTGCTGATTGGTAATATGTAATTCTTTTTTGATCTGATATACATCGGAACCAATTTTGTGGGACATTCTTAAAAAGAATAAGTTTTTCAGATGAAAATCTTTAGGCAATAAATTGGTTAATCTTTGGTAAAATGATTCCGGAGAAACTTCGAAACTTTCGATTAGAGCGACGAATTCTTCGGGGTTTGGTTTCTCATTGTTTAAGAAGTCGTTGATTTTGTCCACAACCAATTGTCTTGGTAGCAATAAAGCTCCCGCAAAATAAGAAGCGTAAAAATTATGCAAAACCTGATCAAAATTATCAAATTTAATCCAGCTGAAAGTCAGTAAACGATCGGAGATTTTAAGGTAATTATAAGCGATTTCTTTAGCTAAAATAAAAGCTCTTTGCGGATCATCAATTTCTGTTGAAAGCAATAAGGTTTTGCTTTTCGGAACATAAATCGAACGCAAATCGCCCAAAGCTTCCTGATCTGTAAAAGCAATTTCTGTAATAGTATAATCGTATTCTTCTTTAAGAATGGCTTCTAATTCTTCAATTGTGATTTTTGAATCTAAATTAATTTGAAAGGATTTTGAAAAGGCAATTACCTTCTCTTCTAAATCTTCAAAATAATTACTGTGCGCTTCCTGATAAGAACGCAATGCGGCCAAAAAGAAACTTTCTCTACTTAAGTTATAATGTTGAGCAATTTCAATAATGGTACTGATAAAGGCATTGACTTTGGCTGGAGCATTGGCAATAATATCGATTAAATCTGCCTCTTGAATGCCAAAAAGCTCAAGTGGAATCTCTTTTAAAATTCCGGATTTTAAGATTTCGCCAATCGGAGCGAGGTTGTTATCGAGTTTCAAAGACACCATTTGGTCGTAAGACACGTCCAAATGTTCACACAAAAGTAAAATTTTATCTGTTTTTGGATATTTTTTTCCCTTTTCAATTTCGTTTAAATACGATTTTGAAAGATTTGTCAATTTGGCTAAGCCAAAAAGGGAGAGGTTTTTTTGAGTTCGAACCTGCTTCAGTTTTAGCCCAAATATCAGCTTTATATAGTCTTTTTCGATATCCATAAATCAAATATAACCATTTTAAAAATAATCGCCAAAAAATTATTTTTAATATTTAGCGAACGTTCGCTTGTTTTGTAAAAAACTTTTTTCTAATATTGTGGTGTAGAAATTATTAGATATCAAAACGTTAGGATTGAAATTCCTGAAAATGGATGGAAGTTGATTTAACGAAAAGATTATTTAAAGAACTAAATAAAATCCACAGCTATGAAAAACCAATTAGAGATTACCGAGACGGCAATGGAATTTTTAGCCGAAAAGAACTTTTCTTATCCAAGTATTTGGACAGAAGAAGCAATTGTTTTTATAACCGAATTGCATCGAAAATTCGAAGCCCAACGCAAATTGCTGTTATTACAGCGTGATCAAAAACAAGTCGCTTTGAATCTGGGTATTATGCCTTCTTTTCCTTCAGATACCAAAACCGTCAGAGAAAGTAATTGGGTGGCTGGACAAATTCCGAAAGATTTGTTGGACAGAAGAGTAGAAATTACCGGACCAGTTGATCGCAAAATGATTATCAACGCATTGAATTCGGGAGCCAAAACTTTTATGGCCGATTTTGAAGACAGTACTTCTCCAACCTGGCAAAATTTGATGGAAGGGCAAATGAACCTAATTGATGCTGTAAACAAAACGATTTCTTACACCGATTCGGTTAAAAACAAAAGTTATCAGTTAAATGAAAAAATAGCAACGCTGATTGTTCGCCCAAGAGGATTGCATTTGCCTGAAAAACATCTTTTAATTGATGGAAAGGAAGTTTCAGGTTCTTTGGTAGATTTTGGATTGTATGTTTTTCACAATCATAAAAAACTTTTAGAAAACAATTCAGGACCGTATTTCTATATTCCAAAATTGGAACATTATCTGGAAGCGCGCTGGTGGAATACCGTACTTGATTTTACGGAGAATTATCTAAAATTGAAAAGAGGAACTATAAAAGTGACGGTTTTAATTGAAACGATAACGGCAAGTTTTCAGTTGGATGAAATTATCTACGAATTGAAAGAGCATATCGTTGGCCTGAATTGCGGGCGTTGGGATTATATTTTCTCTTACATCAAGAAATTCGGTAAGAATCCAAAGTTCATCGTTCCGGATCGTGATCAGGTAAATATGACGTCGCCTTTTATGAATGCCTACTCAAATTTGGTGATTCAGAGATGTCATAAAAGAGGGATTCACGCGATTGGCGGAATGGCCGCGCAAATTCCGATCAAAAACAATGAAGAAGCCAATGCACTTGCTTTTGCAAAAGTAAAAACCGATAAAGAACGAGAAGTTCGAAACGGTCATGACGGAACGTGGGTAGCGCATCCGGATTTGGTTTCTCTTGCGAAAAAAGTATTTGATGAAGGAATGCCAACTCCAAATCAGATTCATGTTAAAAGAGAACATCGCAAAATAACGGAAGAAGATTTGCTTGAACCACCAATCGGAATCATAACAGAAAATGGTGTTCGAAAAAATATCAACGTAGGAGTTTTGTATTTGGCGTCATGGCTGAACGGGCAAGGTGCCGCAGCCTTACACAATTTGATGGAAGATGCAGCAACGGCTGAAATTTCGAGATCACAATTGTGGCAGTGGCTTCAGAATAAAGTGACTTTGGATAATGACAAGAAATTAGATTTGGCTTATTATCACGAATTGGCTTTAGATGAATATCAAAAAATTAAATCGGAATTAGGAGAGGAAAACTATGAAAAACGTCAATTTCCTCTAGCCGAAAAAGTATTAGAAAGATTAGTGGTAAATACTGATTTTGTTGACTTTTTGACTATTCCATGTTACAAATACCTTTAACAATTAAAAATTAAAAATCTGCGATCTGTGCTAAATCTGCGTGACAAATACTTTTAATTTTTAATTCTCAATTTTTAATTGAATAAAATGCTTTACTAACCAACTTAACTATATTATTTATGAAAACAACAGAAGACAGAATTCAGGAATTGATTAACGATTGGATCACGAACCCGAGATGGAAAGGCGTTGAACGTCCTTACACGGCTACAGAAGTAGTTACTCTTCAGGGTTCTTATCAAATTGAGCATTCTATTGCCAAAATGGGAGCGCAAAAATTATGGAAAAAGTTAAAAAGTCAGGATTATGTTGCTGGTTTGGGCGCATTGACAGGAAATCAGGCGATTCAGGAAGTCGATGCTGGTTTAGAAGCGATTTATTTGAGCGGCTGGCAAGTTGCGGCCGATGCAAATTTGGCAGGAGAAATGTACCCTGACCAATCACTTTATCCGGTAAATAGTGTGCCGATGGTGGTAAAAAAGATTAATAGTGCTTTATTGAGAGCTGATCAGATTCAGGTTGTAAATGAAGTAGAAGATAAAAAAGATTATTTAGTTCCGATTGTGGCCGATGCCGAAGCTGGTTTTGGGGGAAACCTAAATGCTTTTGAACTAATGAAGTCTATGATTGAAGCCGGAGCTTCTGGAGTTCACTTTGAAGACCAATTGAGTTCTGCTAAAAAATGTGGGCATTTGGGTGGAAAGGTTTTGGTACCAACTCAAGAAGCGATTAATAAACTAATTGCAGCTCGTTTGGCTGCAGATGTTATGGGAGTTTCGACTTTAATTGTGGCAAGAACAGATGCGGATGCTGCTAATTTATTAACCAGCGATGCCGACCCGAGAGATCATAAATTTATTACGGGAGAAAAAACGAACGAAGGTTTTTTCTATGTAAACAGCGGTATCGATCAGGGAATTGCGAGAGGCTTAAGCTACGCACCTTATGCCGATTTAATTTGGATGGAAACCAGCAATCCTGATTTGGTTTATGCTAAAAAGTTTGCGGATGCCATGCGAAAAGAATTTCCGGATAAAATGTTAGCGTACAATTGTTCTCCATCGTTCAATTGGGCAGCAAAATTGTCTGTTGCTGAAATGGAAACGTTCAGGGAAGATTTGGCTGCAATGGGATATAAATTCCAGTTCATCACTTTAGCAGGTTTCCACGCTTTGAATACGAGTATGTTCGAATTGTCTAAAGCCTACAAAGAAAGAGGTATGGCAGGTTATTCTGAATTGCAGGAAAGAGAATTTGCACTTCAGAAAAACGGATTCAGAGCCGTAAAACACCAGGCTTTTGTTGGAACTTCTTATTTTGATGCAGTTCAAAATACGGTAACAATAGGAAGGTCTTCTACTACAGCGATGAAACATTCTACGGAGGTTGAGCAATTTTAATTTTTTTCCGCCACGAATTCACGAATTTTTACTCTTAAAGATTGTAAAAAAAATAATTCGTGAATTCGTGGCGGAAAATCTTATTTCTTTAAAAGCCTTGCTTTCATTTTGCTGAAAAATTCTGGAGTAACACCAATGAAAGAAGCGATTTGTTTTTGAGGGACTTTATGAACCAGTGATCCGTATTTGGTCGTAAATTTTTCAAAGCGTTCTTCGGCTGTTAAGCTCAAATTATCCATTAATCGTTGTTGATTGG
Source organism: Flavobacterium sp. KH_001 (assembly GCF_057840745.1). Lineage (NCBI taxonomy): Bacteria > Pseudomonadati > Bacteroidota > Flavobacteriia > Flavobacteriales > Flavobacteriaceae > Flavobacterium > Flavobacterium sp. KH_001. The sequence continues at coordinate 2,022,747 of NZ_CM174520.1, forward strand.
CAACTAAGGAGTTTTCAATTAAAATTCTAAAAAAACGCTCTAATTTTGGAATATCATGATACAATTGTTCCTGATTTTCTTTTGAAAGCGAAACCACTTCAGCATCTTCTAAAACTTCGATAAAAAGCTGTCCCGGTTTTTGAGAAAAGAAACTGTACATATCACTCATCCACCAGCCTTGGCAGGCAAATGATAAAACATGTTCAACAATATTGTCATTAATATTGAAGCTTCTTAAAATTCCGGAATTTACAAAATAAGAATGTTTACATACTTCGCCCGCATTTAATAAAATGGTTTTGGTTTTGTAAGTGTTGGTTTCTAATTTAGATAAAAAATGAGCCTGTTCTTCAGGTGTCAGCGAAACGTGTTTGGCAATATTTTCAAGAATTAACTCCATTATTTTTCTTTTACTAGAGTGAATGAAGTCGCCTTAAAACGATTATTTTCTACTTTTCCGGTAACGGATGCTTTGCGAATCGCATTGCAGAAACCATCCTTTGCATGTGCGTCGCCATGTTCGTCAATTGTCGTTCCGTCAACAAAATACGCTTTTCCATCAATGCGAACAGCTAAATCACAGCCATTTCCTTTCATCCCAAACTGACATTCTCCACAAGCAGTTTCTACAATTTGAGGTTTTTCAGTTGCTTTTTTATCCTGTGCCTGAGTTGCGATTCCAATTAATAGGAATAGTACAAATAGTGCTTTTTTCATTTTTAAGAATTTACAGTTATTAATTTAGAAGTGTTTTTGGCACGTTCTACTATTTCTTCGATTGGTGTTGCTAATGAATCATGACTTAAAACAACTCCCATTCGGCGATATGGCCTTGAAGTTGGTTTTCCAAAAATCCTGAAATCAGTTTTTGGCAACGCAGCCACTTTTTCAATTCCGGTAAAAGTTGGGTTCGCTGAATCTTCAGAAGCTAAAATTACAGCACTTGCTCCGGCTTTTTCCAAAGTTATTTCGAAAATAGGAAGACTTAGAATAGCTCGTAAATGCAATTCGAATTCGTTGAAATTTTGAGTTCCGGCTAAAGTTACCATTCCGGTATCGTGTGGGCGAGGAGACAATTCTGAGAAATAGACGCCTTCGTTGGTTAAGAAAAATTCTACACCAAAAAGTCCTGCACCGCCAAGAGCTTCGGTAATTTTTTCAGCCATATCCTGAGCTTCGTATAAATCTTTTTCTGAAACTAAAGCTGGTTGCCAACTTTCCTGATAGTCGCCTCGTTCTTGTCTGTGGCCAATTGGAGCACAAAACAAAGTTGGATTATTATTTTGTGTAATCGTTAAAAGTGTGATTTCAGAATTAAAATCTACAAAAGCTTCTACAATCACTTCGATAACATCCCCACGTGAACCTGCAACGGCGTATTGCCATGCTTTTTCGATATCGCTTTCGGTTTTAATAGTCGATTGTCCTTTTCCGGAAGAAGACATTAGAGGTTTTACCACACACGGAATTCCGACTTCCTGAACTGCTTTTTGAAGTTCTTCTGCTGATGTGGCATATTGATATTTGGCCGTTTTTAAACCTAATTCTTTTGAGGCTAAATCGCGAATGGCTTTACGATTCATAGTAAAGTTGGCCGCTTTCGCAGAAGGAACAACGGTTATTCCTTGTTTTTCGTAATCGTAAAATCGTTCTGTACGAATGGCTTCTATTTCGGGAACAATAAAGTCGGGTTTGTGTTTGGTTACGATTCGGTCCAGCGCTTCGCCGTCAAGCATGTTGATCACTTCAAAGGCGTGGGCAACCTGCATGGCCGGAGCATTTTCGTAGTTGTCAACAGCAATTATGGTTTGTCCGATTCGTTGTGCGGCAATGACAAATTCTTTGCCTAATTCACCTGAACCTAGGAGTAGTATTTTCATATAGGAAGTTTGAAATTTTGGAATAGTAAAAGTAGGGAAAAATGTATTTAACCGCAAAGTTCGCAAAGGGTTTACGCGAAGAGCGCAACATTATGTTATAATTTTAAAAAGAGATGCGAAATACTTTCACGCAGATTTTGCAGATTCGGCAGATTTAAATTGAAAACGAATACTTTCTTGTTTTAAGTTTCTGCGTGAGGGATAGAAGTGGAAAGTCGGCAGCCTGACGGAGGAAGTGCGAGAACTTGGAACGAATAGTCCGATTCGCCGCGGCGAAACACGCCCAAACTATTTTTATGAGGTAATTTTTGTTAATAATTAATAAATAACTTCATGTTTGAGTAATTTAAAACTGACCTTAAAGCCATACTATATTTATATATTTGCCGGCTGATATATAAAACCCCAAAGTAATGAAAGTAAATTTTTTTATAATAATGAGCGCTTTGTTCATTACAACTTTTACACACGCTCAGTCAGCAGGAATAACAATTAATCTTGGAATGGGAGAGCAAAAAGCTGACGCTATAATATTTAAAAAAGACAAGCAAAAAATCAATGGAATAGTTAAATTTCCTGGTTTTGAGGATAAAAAAGTCAAAATTAAAGTTGGCGAGGAGAATGAAAAATTTGCAAGTGCTGATATAGATTCAATTCAGATTTTTGATGGCAATAAAAAATTGTCTTATACTTTTATTTGGACAAAAACAAAAGTATATAAAAAGAAAGGTACAGAGTTTAAGATTATTGACGAAAGATGGATCTGTAAAACAATCACAGGTAAGGTTTCCCTATTTATAAGTGGTGAAGAATTTGGAATAAAAGAAGTTAAGGTCGAAGATGAAAAGACTAAAGAAAAGATTAAAGAAAATAAAATGAAGATTGTTTCTAAAGATGTGAATCATTACATGCAAAGAAAGAATGAAGATTATCCTATATTAGTTTCTGTAAGCTCAAATGCTTTTTCTTCAGGATATAATGCTTTTTTTAAAGAATATGGTGTTTATTATTTTAGTGATAATCCGGAAATCGCTAAAAAAATAGAAGAGAAAGAATATAAATATGATGATATTGAGAAAGTTGTTAATTTGTATAATTATAAAGAGAAAAAACCAGAGCCAAAAGTGGCAGCAAAGCCGGAAGCAAAAGCTGTAAAAGCAAAAGCAACGCCTAAAGCAAAAACGACTAAGAAGAAATAGATAATAAAAAAAGCGATACTTTATAAGGTATCGCTTTTGTATTTTTAATGAAAATGATCTTCCTCAATTTCAAATTCGGCATCTTTTTCCCAAATTTCCATTTCACAAGGCTTACAGTTGAATTTCAGTTTGTATTCCAATTCGCCCTGTTTTAAAACCAGTGGTTCTTTTACCTTGACACCAACAATGTCTTTTTGGTGTATCGGGCATTTTTTTAATTCGTATTTGATGCAATATTTGGTTGTCATTACATGCGATTTTCCTGGATCCCATTGCAATTCAAATGCTTTTTCGATTTCGGTCACACCATGACGTTCGTAGAATTTACGAGCAGTTTTGTTCGAAACATTGTACATGAAATCTAATTTGGTTTCAGGATACGGATGTGACGTTTTTACTATTTGGTGTTCTTCGCGTTTGTAATTTTTCAAACGAATTTCGGTTAACTGATCGTAAACCGTTCTTCTCATTTCGTTGATTTTTGAAATAGGAAGGAACCAGTTTTGAGAAAACATAATATTGATTTCATTAGCAGTATAAGGTGTAAAACCTGTTTTTGCTAATTGTGTTTTAATATTTTCTTCAATTGATTCGCCAGTTTTAGTCTGCTCTTTTGCGTGTTCTAAGTTAACGATGCTTACATTTCCGTCTTCATCAGTAGCGATTAATTCGAAACCAGTTTCATTTTCTGTAAGTAATAAAGTCGTGCTGATTTTTCGGACAGCACTGTCTTCTCTTTCTACAATTTTAATGAAAGCAGCGTCGTTATTTCTGTAAATAAAAGTTCCGTCTTTTATTTCTTTTAGAACGTTCGGATATATTTTACCGTTTTCGGCTTTGTTTACGTAAATTCCGTCAGCTTCGTTGTTTTCGTTGATGAAACAAAGTCCGTCACCGTTGTTTAAGAATTCGCCGTTTTCGATTTCGTAAGCGTTTCCAACAGTTCTGATTAATTTACCAATATATAGACCTTTTGATTTTGGACTTTCCCAGGAACCAATAGAGCTATGTCTTTCATTTACAAAATAATCGGTATAACCGCGGTTAAAAGTTCTGTTCAAAGATGAATCAAAAGTATAAGTACATGTTCCAGATGAAGCTTTCATGTATTTGTCGCTTCCTTCGCCTTCTAAAAAGCTATCTAGTTTTTGACGTAAATACGAAACGTTATTTTTTACATAAACAACATCTTTCAATCTTCCTTCGATTTTAAAAGAAACAATTCCGGCTTCGATCAAATTCGGAATCTGTTCTGAAATATCTAAATCTTTAATAGAAAGTAAGTGGCTGTTTTTGATTAAAGTTTCACCGTTTCCGTCGATTAAGTTATAAGGTAAACGGCAGTTTTGAGCGCAAGAACCACGATTAGCGCTACGTTCTCCGTTGGCCACACTCATATAACAGTTTCCGCTAAAAGAAACACATAAAGCTCCGGTTACGAAAAACTCTAACTCAACGTCAGCTTCGTCGTATATTGTTTTTATTTGATGCAGGTTCAATTCGCGGGCTAAAACCACGCGTTTGATTCCGGCATCTTTTAAGAATTTAATTTTATCTGCGTCACGGTTATTGGCTTGTGTGCTGGCGTGAAGTACGATAGGAGGTAAATCCATTTCCATAATTGCCATATCCTGAATAATCAGGGCATCAACACCAATATCGTATAATTCCCAAATCATTGAGCGACACGTTTCTAATTCGTTATCGTATAAAATGGTATTCATAACGACAAAAACCTGAGCGTTAAATAAATGCGCGTATTGCACTAAAGCGGCAACATCTTCAATAGAGTTGTTGGCATTTGAACGGGCACCAAATTGTGGCGCACCAATATAAACGGCATCGGCTCCACTGTTTATGGCAGCCATTCCCCCAATTAAATCTTTTGCTGGAGCTAATATTTCAATCTTCTTCTTCATTTCTAGTACTTTAGGCTTTTGTGGTATTCACGCAAAAAAGTCTGCAAAGTTCTTATAAATATTTTGAGTTTGCTAATGCTAAAGAAGTTTTTTTTGAAATTGATGTGTTATGTTGGATAGTGATAGAAGATAAAGTTGAAAGATTATATCTTTTTTTACTATTTGGTAATTACTAATCGATTTTCTTTAGAATAATATGGATATTTAATAAGCTCCACTTTTTTGCTCTAAAATCATAATACTCTTTTGAGATATTCATTTTTAAATGTGTTTCATCAATGACATTGATTTGAGAATCAATGAATGTTTTTCTATTACTTTCTACATTATCTATATAATCTAATTCTACATATTGATCATCGTTTAGAACGAAATTATTATTTTTAAAATTGAATGTAGTTCCAAAACCATATCTGGAAAATAGAACGTTTCCTTGCGGTTTTCCCGGATCTTGAAAAGTAATATTAGTTTTGGGTAAGAATAAGCTAATTAGTTTAGAATTATTTTGCATCTCTGGATTTGGTTTGATTTCTAAATCCGGCAAACCTTCAATAAAGTAATAGTCTATTTCTTCCATTAATTCTGATGAGGCAATTTGATCATCATTTAAGTCGACTTCTAAATCTGATTTATAGGATACAATTTGGTAATTACCAATGTATTTAGAAGAGTTGTTGACTGTATTTTTATTATCATTAGTGCATCCTGTTAGAATATAAAAAATCAATAAAAGCCTCAAAATTTTCATAGTTATATTGTAAAAATTATTTTACTAAAATATAAATTTATTTTTACAAAAAGGAGCAATAATGGCATTTTACAAATTAAAAAACTTACAAATAAATATTTTCAGCTTAAATACAAGATCTACTAATGTAGTTTTAGAATGTTACAAAAACAAAAAAACTACCCAGTTTTATAACCAGGTAGCTTTCTTCTCAAAAAAATAGCATCAATTTATGACGATCTTTTCGTTTTAATTTTATCCAATGTACTTTGGATGCTGTTTAATTGTTTTGAAACAATGGCAATTTGGCTTCCGTCTAATTCATTTTTCTCAAGTGCCATTTTGAATTTTTCAACAGCAGCTTCTTCTCCGGTAATACAAGCATTGATAATAGCCTCAGTATCTCCACCGGTGAAAGATGATTTGATATCAATCCAGGTACGGTGCAAAGCTCCTAACGGACCTCCGCCAGAAGTATCTGTAGATTTTCCAAGTTTGTTGATTTGATCTTGTAATTCAACTATGAATAAAGCTCTTTCACGGGCATACTCTAAAAAATCAGCTTTGATAATCAGATCTTCTACATGTTCTGCTGCATTGGTATATCCTAGTTTTCCATCTTCCAAAATAGAAATTAATCCTTCTAAAGTATTAACTGCTTCTGTTGTGGTTTCTTCTGTATGTATCATAACTTTTAATTTTTAAATTAATGTATAATACAAAGTTGGCATTTTAATAGCCGTATGTCTTATAGAATTATAGTGTCATTTTATAAGATTGTAGAATGGGAATTTTGAAAGAAAAAATTTGTTGTCGCAGATCTCGCAGATTTTTTTATTTCTTTGAGATGAAACATCTCGTTAGGTTAGGCATAGAAATGGAAATCCTTTTTTGGCATTCCCGATAGCTATCGGGAGTCATAAAAAATATAATGGATAGTCCGTTTCGCCGTGGCAAAACACGTTCAAAATAATATAAAAAAACAGCTTAAAGTATAAAGTGATGAAACTTTGAACCTTAAGCCGTTTTAATAAAACTATTTATATTTTTATACAGTCAAAGCTTCTTTGATTCTGCGTAAAGCTTCTTTTAAAATATCATCGCTAGTTGCGTATGAAAAACGAATACAATTTGGATTTCCGAAAGCGTCACCTGTTACAGTTGCTACGTTAGCCTCTGCTAAAAGATACATTGAAACATCATTTGCATCTTTAATTTCAGTTCCTCTTAATGTTTTTCCGAAGAAAGAAGAAACGTCTGGGAATACATAAAAAGCTCCTTCAGGAACGTTGATTTTTACTCCTGGAATTTCTTTTAATAATCCAACTACTAAATCTCTACGAGTGTGGAAAGCCTGAACCATGTGGTTTAATACGCTTGGATCAGCATCTACAGCTGTAATTGTAGCACGTTGTGCTACAGAGTTTGCTCCAGAAGTTACTTGTCCCTGAATTTTTGTACATGCTTTTGCAATGAATTCCGGTGCTCCGATGTAACCAATTCTGTATCCAGTCATTGCGAATGCTTTTGCAACTCCGTTTACCGTGATTGTTTTTTCTAACATTCCAGGAATTGAACCGATACTGCAGAAAGTACCTGAGAAATTGATGTGCTCATAAATCTCATCAGCAACTACATAGATATTTGGGTGTTTTTCCAACACTTTTGCAAGCGCTGTTAACTCTTCTCTGCTGTAAACAGAACCTGAAGGGTTACAAGGTGAACTGAACCACATCATTTTTGTTTTTGGTGTGATTGCAGCTTCTAATTGTTCTGGAGTGATTTTGAAATCAGTTTCTACAGAAGTTGGAACTTCAACCGGAACTCCGCCTGAAAGTTTTACAATTTCGAAATAAGAAACCCAGTATGGTGCTGGCAAGATAACCTCGTCACCATCGTTTAACATTACTTGTGCAATGTTGTATAAAGATTGTTTTGCTCCTGTAGAAACTACGATTTGAGTTGGTTTGTACTCTAATCCGTTGTCTCTTTTAAATTTTCTTGAGATTGCTTCTCTCAATTCTAAATAACCTTCTACTGGAGAATATGTGCTATAATTTTCGTCAACTGCTTTTTTAACAGCTTCTTTAATAAAGTCTGGTGTATTGAAGTCAGGTTCACCTAAACTTAAACTGATAATGTCTTTTCCTTGTGCTTTTAATTCGCGTGCTAAAGCGGCCATAGCCAAAGTTTGTGAGGTCGCTAAGTTGTTGATTCTGTCCGAAAGAATATGATTCATTATAAAAATTTTGAATGTCCCTAATTTCAACTTTAATTAAGGAAGGTTAATTATTTAATAGATTTTTTATGCTAGTTCAGGTTTCATTCCAAGATCACGCAAATGCTTAAAGTGAGCAATTACGGCATCTGTCATGGTTCTGTATTCGTAGTAAGGTAAGTTGCATTCTTTTGCAGTTTCTTTTACAATTTTTGCGATTTTACCATAATGAATATGACTGATATTTGGAAAAATATGGTGTTCGATTTGGTGGTTCAATCCGCCAGTATACCAGTTTACAATTGCATTTTTAGGTGCAAAATTAGTAGTAGTAAACAATTGGTGAATAGCCCAGGTATTGTCCATTTCTCCTAATTCGTTTGGAGATGGATTTGTAGTTTCTTCTACAACGTGTGCTAATTGAAAAACAACGCTCAGAATTAATCCTGCCGTATAATGCATGATGAAGAAACCTATTAGAACTTTCCACCATGTAATTCCGATAACCATTGGAAGAACAATCCAGATAGAAACATAAATTACTTTCGTGATGATTAAAGTTGTCCAAAGAATTTTTGGGCTTTTTGGTTCTCCGTAAGATAATTTTCTTTTTAAATAACTTCTCATTTGCTTAAAATCGGTTGTAATTGCCCAATTGAAAGTCAATAATCCGTATAAGAAAACAGAATAATAATGTTGAAAACGGTGAAAACTATGCCATTTTGCATCTTTTGTAAAACGGATAATTCTTCCTGCATCTAAATCTTCGTCGTGTCCGGGAATATTAGTGTAAGTATGGTGTAATACATTATGCTGTACCTGCCAGTTGTAAACGTTTCCGGCTAAAACATAAATAGTTCCGCCCATAAATTTGTTGATCCAGCTTTTAGTTGAAAACGAACCGTGATTTCCGTCATGCATTACGTTCATTCCAACTCCTGCCATTCCAATTCCGATAACGATTGACAAAAGCAACATTACCCAAAATGGCATATCAAGCGTAAGGATTAAAAAGTAAGGTGTTAAAAAAACAGCGAATAGAATAACCGCTTTTAAGTGTAACTTCCAATTTCCAGTTTTCTGAATATTATTCTCTTTGAAGTAATTGTTTACCCGAGAGTTAAGTGTTCTGAAAAATTTCAGATTGTCTTGCCTTGCAAATGTAGGTGCAGTGTTATTCATAATTATTTTAAATAGGTTTCAAAGGTAATTATTATAAATTCTCAATTTGCAAAATTGAGTTAAATATTTCAATCGTAAAGTAGTACTTTTGTTAAAAATTTACAGCAATGGATGAGATATTGAAATATTTTCCGGATTTGACCGATCTTCAAATCGAACAATTTCAAAAATTAGACTTTTTATACCACGATTGGAATGAAAAAATCAATGTAATTTCTAGAAAAGACATTGATGCCTTATATACAAAACATATTTTGCATTCGCTTGGAATAGCAAAAATTATGAAGTTTGAACCCGGAGCAACTGTTTTGGATGTTGGAACCGGTGGAGGCTTTCCTGGAATTCCATTAGCGATCCTTTTTCCGGAAACACGTTTTTATTTAATTGATGTTATTGCAAAGAAAATAAAAGTGGTTCAGGGTGTTGTTGATGCGCTAGAATTAAAAAATGTAAAAGCAGAACAAAAACGTGCTGAATTGGTAAAAGGTGATTTCGATTTTATTGTGAGTCGTGCCGTGACCAATATGCCGGATTTTGTTTCGTGGATAAAAGATAAAATCAAAAAACAACATAAACACACTTTAAAAAATGGAATTCTTTACCTTAAAGGTGGAGATTTAACCGAAGAATTAGCCGCTTTTCCTAAAGCTACTTTATATGATTTGGCTGATATTTTTGAAGATGAGTTTTTTGAAACTAAAAAAGTTGTGCATTTGCCGTTGAAGTTTCAGCCTTAGAGAAGGTTTCAAGTTTAAAAAGTTTCAGGTTTCAGGTTGTTGGGACTTGTTAAAAACTGAAAATCCGGATCTTTTATTAAGATTCGGATTTTCAGTTTTTTATTTTAAAACTGCCGTGTTTAAATAATCAAGCCAGTTTTCTTTATAGCTACTACCAATTGGAATTTCTATAGTATTTATTTCTACATCATTTTTAGAATACGCCGTTAGTTTTTTAGTCTGAATAATAAAAGAGCGGTGAATGCGGATAAAATTGGAATCTAATAATTTTTCAAAAATCGAAATATTCTGTTTTATATGATGGGATTTACTGTTTTCCAGATGAATCGTAATGTAATCTTTCAAACTTTCGATGTACAAAATCTCATCAAAAATTATCTTAATGTTTTTACTTCCGCTTGTCACAAATATGTGATCTTCAGTTGTTGAAACAATCTCCTTTTTAGGAATCTGCATTTGTTTGAATTTTTCGACTGAAACAAAAAAGCGATCAAAAGTAATAGGCTTCAAAAGATAGTCAATCACATTGAGTTCATATCCTTCAATTGCATATTCTCTATACGCTGTTGTAAAAATTACTTTAGGCGGATTTTTTAGTTTTTTCAAAAAATCATTTCCCTTTAATAAAGGCATTTCAATATCCAGAAAAATTAAATCGACAGTGTTTGTTTCCAGAAAAGTGTAGGCTTTAAGCGCATTATCAAAAGAATCGATTAAATCAAAATTTTCGAAATGGCTTAAATGTGAAGCAATTAATTCTCTCGCCAAAGGCTCATCGTCAACAATAATGCATTTGTATTTCATTCAACAAGAATAAATATTTAAAAATCTAATTTAAAGGTTTTGTGCTGTCTTTTGCTATTCTTTCTAAAACTTCTTTGCCATTTTTATTTTCAGGATTTAGTTCGATCGATTTTTTATACATTTTAATAGCTTCTTCTTTCTGATCAATTTTTAAAAGAGCTTCTCCATAACTGTCATAGGCATTTGCGCTAGCAGGATTCAAGAGAATATTAAGTTTAAAAACTTCAGCTGCTTTTTGGTTCTCATTCTTTCCTAATAATTCATAACCCCAAGTATTCAAATCATCTTCAGAATGATTAAAAGCCAAGTCTTCAGCCAGATCTTTAGCTTTTTCTTCATTACAGGCTGTAATCGCATATTGTAAAGCACGATCCAGAATTTCGGCTTTTTGCTTAGAACTATTGGCGTATAGTTTTGCTATTGTACTAATTACTAAAGGAGGATTGCCAACCCAAATACCGTGACCGCAATCATGTGCTGTAATACCTGTAACATTCGGATTATTGGCTACAAACTTTCTATGACATTCTTTCCAGCGCTCGATTTCTTCAGGTTCTTTTAAGAAAGGAATTTCATTTACAAAATCAACTACCGGGATATTTTGGGGAATTGTTATTTTACTCATTATCTTGACGGTTTCAAAAATGTTTACTGCCATATAGTAAGTACCCTTATTGTTTTTCTTCCATTTAGGAATCATTTTTTCGTGCTTAATTTGTTCTTTTTCGATGACACCGTCTTCAAAAAAGTTGTGATTAACATCGATAAGTACAATGCCTTTAACTAATTTAGGATGTCTTGAAGCATAAAGTGTAGATAAATAACCTCCGTATGAATGCGAAACTAAGATGATTTCCTTACTATATCCCAATTTTTTCAGTCCAATTTCTAAATCTTCAACACTGCTTATTATTCCGTGTTTAGTATCATCAGTTTGTAAAGTATCAACTGTACTTGCTCCTAAACCTGCGCGATCATAAGTTATTAAAGGAGCATTTGTAATCGTTGAAAGTGGTTCTAAAATAGACTTCCAAACTGAAGCATTGTCTCCTCCTCCTGAATCAAAAAGTATTGGAGTTCCAGTTCCTTTTACAATCCTGAAATGAAGCTTATGATTGCCTACATCAATCAGTGTATCTATAATTTTTGATTGACTATTAACGGTAATAAAAGAGCAGAAAAATAAGAAATTAATTAAAAAATGTTTCTTCATAAGATTAGTTGGATAATGAATTTTTGAATTAAATAGTAAGATAAAGTTTAACAGTATAATTAGTTTGCGTTTCTACAATTTCTAATTGATGTTTTTTGGGGTACAATAAATCCAGCTGTTTTTGAACATTTATTAATCCAATTTTTGATTTGTCCGAAATTCTTGAAAGTTCATTTTTAGGCTTTGTGTTCTCAATACTAAAAATGATTTGCTGCTTGTTGCTTTCCAGATTCAGTCGAATTATTGCTTTTTCAGTTTCGTTAATCACGCCGTGTTTAAAAGCATTTTCTATGAATGTCAGAATAATTAAAGGAGAAATTTTGGCATTTTCCTGAATGTTTTTGGTGAACAAAATATCTAATCGGTTTTCGCTGTAGCGGAGTTTTTCCAGCGTAATATAATTTTCGATTAAGGCAATTTCTTTTTCAATCGAAACATAATCTTCGTTGCATCGGTATAAAACAAAATCAAGGATTTCAGATAACTTTGCAATTACTTCAGGTGCTTTATCATCTTTTTTTAATGTCAGCGTATATAGATTATTTAAAGTATTAAATAAAAAGTGTGGATTCAGTTGATTTTTTAAAACTTTCAATTCCATTGATTTTTTTTCTTCTTCAAGTTTTAAAAGACGCTGCTGTTTGCGATTAAAACTTATAAAGCCTAAGATAATTATAGGATAAGTAATAAAAGAGAACTCTCTTAAAATCAATTTGCCAGAAGTCAGCCTTTCGGGAACAGTCATTTTATGTCCAAGCCAATCATCAAAGAAACCAGGAAATTTAGGTTCGAGATAGTAATATTTTAAAGTCATTAATAAAGCAAAGACGAAGTAAAGCCATCCTACGCTGGAAATTATAAAGAGTAAATATCTTTTTTTATTTAGGGTTTGCGGAATAATCCAATAAATTAATGCGTAGCCGACAGTGGCTTCAGCTAGGATTTTAAACGTATAAATAAAAGTATAATCGTAATAAGGCGTGTCATCAGATTTTTCAGAGACGTATAATAACAAAAAAGAAATCCAGTAGGTAAGATGTAATAATACTCTTTTCAGGTCAATGTTTTTAAGGAAATTCATAAGGTATTTTAATTAGGAGCAAGATAATAAAATAAAGAAGTAAGCTTTGTTTGTTGCTATGAATAATGAGTTTTCGCTTTCAAAAACAGCGTTTCGGCATACGAATTTATTTTTGATCCGATTTTTATTATTTGAATGCTGTAAAGGACTTTCCGTATGCGGGCGCAATTACAAAATCATTCCGGAATTACATTCGCTTAAAAATATTTTATGGTCAAACTTATTCTTGTATTAATTGCATTTCTAATTAATGCATTAAAGTGAAATCCTCTTGTAATAAACTAATAAAACCGAAATGAAAACAACAATTAAAAACGCAATCTGCATCCTGATTTTAATGAACACGATTAATCTATTTTCACAAAAAAGAAAGCAGGATATTGTATATGAAGAACCTTCGAAATTTATAGAATCGCCTTTAGCTGTCGGCAAAGCCGAAACTTCTCAAGTTCATGATAAACGAATTCCGAATAAAAATAGGAATTCGTTTCTTCGTAATATCGACCTAAGCTCTTTTGAAAAAGAGGAAAGTAATAGTGTATTAATTAGTAAATTGATAAAATTAATGATACCTCAAAAGGATTCATGTAAAATCATTGCTTCGCAAGCTGATGTAAAATCGGGGTTAATTATTTATCATAAAGATGATGTTACTGCAATTATTTTAACCAACTCGAAAGGCTTCCGCTCAGAAGATTATTTAGAAAAAATAGCCAATTTATATCTTGAAGAAACCAAATAAAAGCAATAATTATAAATAAAAAAGCCGAATCTAATTTAGATTCGGCTTTTTTATTTAGTCTCGCAAAACCTGAAACCTGAAACCTGAAACCTGAAACCTGAAACCTGAAACCTGAAACCTGAAACCTGAAACCTGAAACCTGAAACCTGAAACCTGAAACCTGAAACCTGAAACCTGAAACCTGAAACCTGAAACCTGAAACAAAAAAACTCATTCATCCTCTAATATTTTCCGCTCATGTACTTTTATTTGTTCAATCTTAATTAGAGGAATACCTTTACAACAACACTTAAAAACTTTTGTATTGAAAAGAACTACAAGAATATCGACATATTGGAGAATCCAATTAATTGGCTGGATTACAACTTCTTTATATTGGGGATTATCGGCTTTTTTTGGGGGTACTTTTATATGGAAAATTGGTATAGCCGATTTAATACTTGACGTTACGATCGGTATTACACTGACAAACGTTTACAGAAACTTTGCTTTAAAAAATGGGTGGAATAATTTAAGTCTAAAAAGGTTAGTTCCAAGAATTGCAATTAGTGTTTTGGTGCTTTCTGTATTTTATATGCTTTTAATTGTTGCTAAGCTTTACCTGGTTCGTTTAATTATTTTAGAAAGCAGTCCTGTTTCGTTTTTGGAATTTTTGAAATTCACACAATTGCAAGTTTTTATAACAGGTACAAGATTAATGTCTATTTGGGTTTTAGCTTACCATCTCTATCATTATTCAAGACTTGAAATAGAAACGGTAAAAGAAAATGCCCGATTGTCACTCATAATGAAAGAAGCACAATTGAACAATTTGAGCGCACAGTTAAATCCGCATTTCTTTTTTAACTCACTGAACAATATAAAATTTTTGATTTTAGAAAATCCAGATTCAGCCAGAAGAGCAATTGATTTATTGTCTGAGTTGTTGCGAAATTCTTTAAATAATAATACTGGAAGATTAATACTTTTAAATGACGAGATTAATCTTGTCAAAGATTATTTGGAATTAGAAAAAATTCGGTTTGAGGAACGTTTGCAAACGAAAATTGAAACAAATGTGGACTTATTCAATCATTTGATTTTGCCTTTGAGTATTCAGACTCTGGTTGAGAATGCAATTAAACACGGAATTGAAAAGAGAAAAAGCGGTGGTTTTATTACTGTAAAAGTTGAAAAGGAAAATAATTTTATAAAAATTAGCGTTCAAAACTCAGGTAACCTAAGTAGCGAAATAAAAGATTGTGGCATAGGTTTAAACAATCTGAAAGAACGATTAAAACTACAGTATATCGGAAATGCTTCATTTGAAATTAAAGAGATGAATGATGAAACGGTTTTGGCAACTATTTTACTTCCTACAAAATGAAAAAGATAAAAGTTATAATAGTAGATGATGAACGTTTATCACGCGAAGAACTGAAAAGAGCTTTATTGGCGTATGAAGATTTTGTTTTAATAGGTGAGGCAGAAAATGCTGATGATGCAAAAGATTTAATTGAGGCAAGTAGGCCTGATTTAATTTTTTTAGATATTCAGATGCCCGAAAAATCTGGTTTCGATTTATTAGAATCTTTAGACCATGTACCAGCTGTGCTATTTACAACCGCTTTTAATCAGTATGCTGTGCAGGCATTTGAAGTAAATGCTTTAGATTATTTAATGAAACCTATACGGGAAGAGCGTTTCGCACAAGCAATTGAAAAAATAAGAAATACGATAAACTTAAAACCTGCTCCAAATTCACTAGCAAACAATCGTAAAATTTTCATTAAGGATGGAGAAAAACGGTTTTTTGTTCAAGTGAATGAAATTTACTTAATCGAATCACTTGAAAATTACACCAGACTTTATTTTCAGGGGAAAAAAGCACTTCAAAGGCGTTCTCTTCGTCAATGGGAAGAAATATTAGATAAAAATGTTTTTTTCAGAATAAATCGAACCGAAATTGTAAATGTCAATTTTATCAAGGAAGTAAAAAGAATAGTTGGTGGCGGACTTGAATTGATACTAAAGACAGGCGAATTATTAAAAGTTTCAAACCGTCAATCAGTCAAATTCATAAACAGCAACGAGATTTAGCGAAAACTAACTATAAACGATTCAATGAAAACAATTTTACATTTTGTATTTCTTATTTTACTCGTATCAAATACATTCTCACAGCAAATTAGTGCAACAAAATCAGACGATTTAAAAAGTGCTTATACTATTCAGGATAGTGTGATGATCAAAACCCGTGATGGCGCTTTTATATCGGCAATTGTCGTTCGGAAAAAAGGAGCTTCTGTTCCAAAACCTGTGATACTTCAATATACGATTTATGTGCGAGATAAAGGAAGAGATATCAAATCCCTAAAAGATGCGGCAGATAAAGATTATGTTGGTGTTATTGCCTATTCTCGTGGTAAACGATTTAGTCCTGATGAAATATTTCCTTATGAAAACGATGCAAATGACGCATACGATGTAATAGATTGGATCAGTAAACAAGATTGGTGTAACGGAAGTGTAGGGATGTATGGTGGCAGTTACAATGGATATACACAGTGGGCAGCTTGCAAAAAGATGCATCCAGCACTAAAAACGATAGTTCCGTATGTTGCTAACAGACCCGGAATGGGGCTTCCGATGGAAAATAACATTTTTGTAAATCCCAATTATGAATGGTCGTTTTATGTTGGGAATAACAAATATCTGGATACAATTGCAGGAAATGACAGGCAGCGGTTTCGAAGAATGCAATTTAATTGGTGGGAAACCGGTGTTGCTTATAAAAAAATGGATAGTATTGATGGTAGTCCAAATCGACATTTTCAAAGATGGATAAAACATCCTTCATTTGACGAATATTGGCAAAAAATGGCACCTTATAAAGAAGATTTTGAACAAATAAACATTCCTGTTTTAGCTTTTGATGGCTATTATAATGATTCTCAAAATTCAAGTTTGTATTACATACGAGAACTTCAGAAATACAATCCAAAAACTCCGGTATATGTAATAATTGGACCGTACGATCATTTTGGTACTCAAATTGGAGGAAAAATTGAATTGCGTGATTACAAAGTTGATTCAACTGCCCTAATCGATATTAAAAAAATAACGTATCAATGGTTTGACTATATCCTGAAAAATGGATCAAAACCAGAAATGCTAAAAGATAAAATAAACTATGAAGTAATGGGTTTAAACGCGTGGCGAAGCGCTCCTTCTCTTGACAAAATGAGCAATGGTTTTCTGACTTTTTATCTAACAAATAATAAATCAGGAAAATTTTATTCTTTGAACGCTAAAAAACCTGGCAAAATCAGTTATCTATCACAAGAAGTAAATTTTGCAGACAGGCAAATACAAAGTAATGAGTACTATCCGGATCCTATTGTTAGAAAAGAAATTGATACAACAAGCGGATATGTTTTTGTTAGTGATCCATTAAAAGAATCAATGTTAATTAATGGTTCCTTCTTAGGAGAAATAAAAGTAAGCATCAATAAGAATGATCTGGATATTGGAGTTACTTTATATGAGTTAATGTCAAATGGAGAATATTTTCATCTGTCTTATTTTTTAGGACGAGCCAGTTATGCTAAAGATATTACAGCGAGAAATTTATTAAAATCAAACCAAATAGAAGTCATTCCTTTTTCGAATACACATTTGGTCAGTAAACAATTAAATAAAGGGAGTCGTTTAGTTGTTGTGCTTAATGTTAATAAGAATGCCTTTTCTCAGTTAAATTATGGAACAGGAAAAGAAGTTAGTGATGAAACCATTAAAGATGTAACAGAACCATTAAAAGTAGAATGGTATAATGATAGTTTTGTAAAAATTCCGATCTGGAAATAAGAAAAAAAAAGCCGAATCTAAATGTAGATTCGGCTTTTTATATAGACAAAGTTTCAAACTTGAAACCTGAAACTTGAAACAAATTATTAACCTAAGAAAGGATATCTGTAATCTTCCGGAGTTACAAAAGTTTCTTTGATCGTTCTTGGAGAAGCCCAACGTAATAAGTTCAATGCAGAACCTGCTTTGTCGTTCGTTCCTGAAGCTCTTGCTCCACCAAAAGGCTGCATTCCTACAACAGCTCCTGTTGGTTTATCGTTGATGTAGAAGTTACCAGCAGCATTTTGCAATTTCGTAGTAGCTACTTCAATAGCATAACGATCCTGGCTGAAAACAGCTCCTGTTAAAGCGTACTCAGAAGTAGTATCCACTAATTCTAAAGTCTCTTCCCATTTTGCATCTTCGTAAACGTAAATAGTAATTACTGGTCCGAATAATTCGGTTTCCATTGTAGTGTATTTTGGGTTTGTAGTTACAATAACCGTTGGCTCAATAAAGTAACCTACAGATTTATCGTAATTTCCACCAACAATAATTTCTGCATCAGCATCTTTTTTAGCCTGGTCGATATAACTAGCTAATTTATCAAAAGAACCTTCGTGGATAACTGCTGTAATAAAGTTTCCGAAATCTTCCGGAGAACCCATTTTCATAGATTTTACGTCAGCAATTAATTGTTCTTTTACGGCTGGCCATAAACTTTGTGGAATATAAGCTCTTGAAGCTGCAGAACATTTTTGTCCTTGAAATTCAAATGCACCACGACTAATTCCTGTTGCAACTTGTTTTACATTAGCGCTTGGGTGTGCAATAATAAAATCTTTACCACCAGTTTCTCCAACGATTCTTGGATAAGTTTTATAGTTGTTGATATTGGCACCAATTTTAGCCCAGATATCTTTAAATACGTGAGTTGATCCTGTAAAGTGAACTCCGGCAAAATCACGGCTTGCCAAAACAGTATCCGTAATCATTAAAGCATCTCCAAAAACAACGTTGATAACGCCATCAGGAACTCCTGCTTCTTTGAAAACTTCAATAATAATTTTTGTGGAGAAAACCTGGCTATCACTTGGTTTCCAGATTACAACGTTGCCCATCATAGCAGCACTTGCAGGAAGGTTTGCAGCGATAGCAGTAAAGTTGAAAGGAGTAATAGCGTAAACAAAACCTTCAAGAGGTCTGTATTCTAAACGATTCCATGTTGTAGAATCAGATTTTGGCTGATCTCCATAAATTTGTGTCATGAACTCTACGTTGTAACGTAAAAAGTCAATCAATTCACAAGAAGCATCAATTTCTGCCTGGTGAATATTTTTAGATTGTCCAATCATAGTAGCAGCGTTGATACGTGCTCTGTATGGACCTGCAATAAGTTCAGCAGCTTTTAAGAAAATAGCAGCACGTTGTTCCCATGCCATGTTTGCCCATGCAGTTCTTGATTCAAGAGCATTTGCAATCGCTTTTTCGATATGTTGTTTTTCAGCTAAATGATAGGTTCCAACGATATGTTTATGATCGTGTGGAGCTGAAATTGTTTTTGTATTTCCAGTTTTGATTTCTTCACTTCCAATGTATAATGGTACATCAATTTTTGAGTTCCACATTGTAGTGTAAGCTGCCTGAACAGCTGCTTTTTCTGGCGAGTTTGGTGCATAACCTTTTACAGGTTCGTTTACCGCTTTTGGTACATGAAAGAATCCTTTTAACATGGGATAAATTATTTTAAAATTACGAAATGTCTAATTTTTGACAAAAGTACAAATGATAATTTGATTATATCACAATACAATATTAAAAAGTTGAAATTTAATAAACTAATACAGCAAAACTATAAAACGGTTTGAATGGTAATTAGTTAAATTTGATAGAATGTGCCAAAATGTGCCAAAAGGTTTATCAATAGTAAAAATGGTAACAACATGAAAATCCCACTCTTAGCTTTTAACGATAAAGGTATTTACTGCCAACAGGCCGATGTTTATCTTGATCCATGGAAACCTGTGAAAAATGCCATCATTACGCACGGACATGCTGATCATTCTCGCTGGGGAAATCAAAATTATATTACGCATCACACTAATATTCCTATTATCCGTCATCGGTTAGGAGAAATAAATGTTACGGGAAAAGAATGGGGTGAAACCTTTGTTATCAACAATGTGAAATTTTCGTTACATCCAGCTGGACATATCATTGGAAGTTCTCAAATTAGAGTGGAACACAAAGGTGAAGTGTGGGTTTTTACAGGCGATTATAAAACAGAGGATGATGGAATCTCGGTTCCCTATGAAGTTATAAAATGTGACACTTTTATTACCGAATGTACTTTTGGTTTACCGGCTTTTAACTGGACGCCCCAAGCTGAAGTAATTACAGAAATCAATAATTGGTGGGCAGAAAATAAAGCAGAAGGTAAAACATCTATTCTTTTTGGATATTCTTTAGGAAAAGCCCAGCGACTTTTAAAATACCTCGATACCGATATTGGAACGATTTATACACATGGCGCTATCGAAAACATGACAAATGTTTTACGCCCGATGGTTGATTTCCCACCCACAACATTAGTAACACGTGAAACTAAAAAAGAAGATTTATTGGGAAATATTGTCCTCGCACCGCCAAGCGCGCACGGAAGTATCTGGATCAGAAAAATGACGCCTTTTGTCACCGGTTCAGCAAGTGGCTGGATGGCGTTTCGCGGAGCCAGACGCAGACGTGCTATTGACAAAGGTTTTGTTTTAAGTGATCATTGCGATTGGTTTTCCTTATTGGATAGTATAAAAGCAACCGGAGCAGAAAAGATAATTTGCACGCACGGTTATACCGATATTTTTTCTAAATATCTAAGAGAATTGGGTTACGATGCCAGAACGGAGAAAACGCAATATGAAGGTGAGACGGCAGAAATGGAAAAAGAAGTGGAAACTGAAAAAGAAATCCAAGAATGAAAAATTTCGCCCAACTGATAAAAACGCTAGACAGTTCGAATAAAACGAATGTAAAGGTCGATGCCCTGACGATGTATTTCAAAAATGCATCGCCGGAAGATAAAGTGTGGACCATTGCGATTCTCTCGCATCGTCGTCCGCCACGACCTGTTAATACTACTTTGTTGAGAACTTGGGCTAATGAACTGGCAAATATTCCGCTATGGCTTTTTGAAGAAAGTTATCATATTGTGGGAGATTTAGCAGAAACAATTGCGTTGATTATTCCCACTACAAAAGAACATTCTGATAAAAGTTTAACTGAGTATCTTCAGGAAATTATTGCGTTAAAAAAGAAATCGGATATAGAAAAAAAGGAATATTTACATGAAAACTGGCTGGCTTTAAATTATTATGAACGTTTTGTTTTTACCAAATTAATTACAGGAAGTTTAAGAATCGGCGTAAGCCAAAAATTAATGACCAGGGCTTTATCAAAAGCAGAAGATGTTGATGAAGATGCTTTGGCATATAAATTAATGGGGAATTGGGATCCGAATAAGATCACTTTTCAGGAATTGATTTTGGATGAAAAAAGCAGTGATTATTTATCGAAACCTTATCCGTTTTATCTGGCGTATCCAATTGAAGGAGATGTTGATAATTTAGGAAATCCGGAAGATTGGTCCGTCGAACATAAATGGGACGGGATCCGGTCACAGACCATTATCCGCGAAAGCGAAATTTATGTCTGGTCAAGAGGCGAGGAGCTGGTAACGGACAAATATCCGGAGTTTCATTCTTTCGTTGGTTTGATTCCCAACGGAACTGTTATTGATGCTGAAATTTTAGCTTTTCCCGAAGGAGAAATCGGAACTTTCAATGATTTGCAAACCCGAATTGGTCGCAAAACAACATCAGCCAGTTTACTTGAAAAAGTTCCGGTCATTCTAAAAGCTTATGATATTTTGGAATGGGATGGTCAGGATATTCGAAACTTACCATATTCAGAAAGAAGATTATTATTAGAACAATTATACGATTCGATAAAAGATAAAACTAAAAGTTTTCAATTATCAGAAAGAGTTTTGCTCCATTCCTGGGAAGACGTGACGGCAGAAAGAATGCGTGCCCGCGAAATGAAAAGTGAAGGTTTAATGATAAAACGCAACGATTCAACTTATCAGGTGGGAAGAAAAAAAGGCGATTGGTGGAAATGGAAGATAGAACCTTTAGTGATTGATGCTGTTTTGACGTACGCCATGCGCGGTCATGGACGAAGATCGAATCTATTTACCGATTATACTTTTGCACTTTGGCAAACCAATGAAAAAGACGAAAAAGAACTAGTCACTTTCGCAAAAGCCTATTCCGGTTTAACCGATGCTGAATTTAGGAAAGTAGATGATTTTATCAAAAAAAACACTTTAGAGCGTTTTGGTCCTGTTCGAAGTGTAACGCCAAAATTAGTTTTCGAAATTGGTTTTGAAGGAATTGCACTTTCCAAAAGACATAAAAGTGGTGTTGCGACAAGATTCCCAAGAATTTTAAGATGGCGACAAGACAAAAAAATTGAAGACGCTAATTCCATTGAAGATTTAAAAAGTATGATTTCGTAAGATTTAATAATTAAAAAAATAAACACATAGAAACATAGGTTAAATGTCTGTAAAAGGGATACAAAAGAAACAAGTTTCCACACATAGCTATGTGTTTTAATACAAGTGAAACGCCTTTATACGATTTCGAAAGCTATGTTTCTATGTGTTTAAATACTTATACCATGGTCAAACCATTATAAATGAACAGAGAAGAACTATACACAATTGCAGAAAACTGGTTTCGGGATCAGGGATGGAAATCATTTCCGTTTCAAACCCGAACATGGACCGCATTTCTGCAAGGCAAAAACGGTTTATTAAACGCGCCAACCGGAAGCGGAAAAACTTATGCCTTATGGTTTCCTATCGTTCTCGACTATATCAAAACAAATCCTGCTTTTAAAACCAAACACAAACCTGGATTAAAAGCAATCTGGATTACACCTTTACGAGCGCTTTCTGTCGAAATAAAACAGGCAGCTGAACGAATTATAACCGATTTAGATTTGCCATTGACTGTTGGAATTCGTTCCGGAGATACTTCGCAAAGCGAAAGAACGAAGCAGAGCAAAAAAATGCCCGATTTGTTGATTACAACTCCGGAAAGTTTGCAGTTGCTTTTAGCCTCCAAAGAATTTGCAAAAACTTTTGCCAATTGTGGCGCTATTGTGGTAGATGAATGGCACGAATTATTAGGTACAAAACGCGGCGTTCAAATGGAATTGGCGTTGTCGCGATTAAAAACAGTTGCGCCAAAAATGAAAATTTGGGGAATTTCAGCTACCATTGGAAACCTGGAACTGGCACAACAGGTTTTGTTAGGTGTTAATTCAGAAGCTTATGAAAACTCGGTTTTGATTAAAGCACATATCAATAAAAAAATAAAAATTGAATCCATCCTTCCTGAAAAAATGGAAAGTTATCCGTGGCGCGGACACATGGGTTTACACTTGATTGATGAGGTGGCGAAAATCGTCAGGAAAAGCAAGACAACATTAATTTTTACCAATGTCCGTTCTGCATGCGAAATGTGGTTTCAGGCGCTTTTAGAAAAATATCCGGAGTTTGCCGGCGATATGGCCATGCATCATGGAAGTATTAGCAGGGAAACGCGTTTATGGGTAGAAAATGCCATAAGAGATGAGGAATTAAAAGTGGTAGTTTGTACGTCGAGTTTGGATCTTGGCGTTGATTTTGCACCAGTGGAAACGATTATTCAGGTTGGCGGGCCAAAAGGTGTTGCGCGATTTCTACAAAGAGCCGGAAGAAGTGGTCATCAGCCTGGCAAAGAGAGTGTAATTTATTTTCTCGCCACACATGCAATGGAATTGATTGAGGCTTCGGCGTTGAAAAAAGCGGTTGCCAAAACCGTTGTCGAAGATCGAATGCCGTATTTGAATAGTTGGGATGTTTTGGTGCAGTACCTTAATACGTTAGCGGTTTCAGATGGGTTTTTTCCTAATGAAATTTTTGAAGAAGTTAAACAAACTTTCTGCTTTCAGAATATTACAAAAGAAAACTGGAATTGGGTTTTGAATTTTATTACTAATGGAAGCCAAAGTTTACAAGCTTATGATGAATATAAAAAAGTAGAGATTGAAGAAGATGGACGTTTTAAAATTAACAGCCGACTTATTGCGATGCATCATCGAATGCAGATTGGAACAATTGTTGGCGATGCAGCCCTAAATGTTAAGTTTTTAAGCGGCGGTTATATTGGCTCGATTGAAGAATGGTTTGCTTCAAAATTACAGCCCGGCGATGTTTTTACATTTGCGGGAAAAAGACTGGAATTGTTTCGCGTGAAGAATATGCAGGTTTTGGTTCGGAAAGCAGATCCGAAAAAAGCTTCTCGAGTCGTAAGCTGGATGGGCGGGCGAATGACATTATCTGCTCAGATGAGTGAATTACTGCGCGAGGAATTGTATGCCGCAAATACAGAAAGTTTATCACCTGAATTAAAGGCATTGAAACCACTTTTTGAAAGACAGCGAAAAGAAAGTATCGTTCCCAATGATGATGAATTTTTAATAGAAACCTTTAAAACGCGAGAAGGTTTTCATGCCATTTTTTATCCTTTTGAAGGGCGTTATGTGCACGAAGCATTGGCAAGTTTGATTTCGTATCGCATTAGTTTGCTTTCGCCCATAACTTTTTCTTTGGCCTATAACGACTACGGATTTGAACTTTTATCAGATCAGGAAATTGATATGGAAGCGGTATTTGATAATGATTTATTTACGACAGAATATGTACATCATGATTTACAAAAAAGCCTAAATTCGACCGAAATGGCACGTAGAAAATTTCGCGATATTGCCGTTATTGCAGGATTAGTTTTTACAGGAATGCCTGGAAAACCAATTAAAAGGAGACATTTGCAAAGCGGATCGCAGTTGCTTTTTGAAGTTTTTCGGGATCATGAACCTGATAATTTATTGTTGCAGCAGGCTTTCACAGAAACATTCGAACATCAAGTAGAAGAGGGTCGTTTGATTCAGGCAATGGAAAGAATCAACAGGCAAAATATAGTTTGGAAGCAATGCAAAAAACCTACGCCATTTAGTTTTCCAATAATTACAGATCGATTAAGAGAAAAATTATCCAGCGAAACTTTACAGGAAAGAATTAAAAAAATGACAGCAAGCTACATGAAATAAGAATTCAGCATGAAAATTACTATCAATAATCAAAATTTTGTTTTACATCATTCTGGTGCTGCTTTTTGGGAAGAAGAAAAAATAGTATTCATTTCTGACTTGCATTTAGGAAAGATCGGCCATTTTAGAAAACACGGAATGGCGATTCCTGAAAAAGCGGTATTAGAAAATTTTACCAGATTGAATACCGTGTTAGAATTATTTGACTCTAAGACTGTTATTTTTTTAGGAGATTTATTCCACAGTAAAATCAATAATGAATGGAATTTTTTCTCTGATTGGACAAAAACACATTCTCAGAAAATTATTTTGATTGAAGGCAATCACGATATAATTTCGAAACAATACTATTTAGATTTGAATATTGAAGTATATCCCGAATTGATTATTCATGATTTTTTGCTGACCCATCATCCATCAGAAAGAGAACAATTATTTAATTTTTGCGGACACATTCATCCTGGAATTAAATTAAAGGGAATGGGAAGACAGTTTTTGAGTTTGTCTTGTTTTTTTAGAAAACCAAATCAAATGATTTTTCCGGCTTTTGGTGAGTTTACAGGAAATTCTTATATGACCCCGACAGAAAATGATAAAGCATATGCTATCACAAGAGAAGGCGTAATTGAAATATCGATAAATTAATTTAAGGCAAATGGAGCGCACATTCTAAAAGTCGGAACAATAACTTTGAATGTTTTGGTAGTAGTAAAATTGATCATATTAAAATGACCTTTCATAGCTCCATAAGGAGATGATAATAAACAACCTGAGCTGTAAGTGTGGTTTTCTCCCGGTTTTAAAACTGGTTTTTTTCCAATAACACCTTCTCCGTCAACAACTTCTAAGTCGTTAAGTGAATCAAAAATTTCCCAGTGACGAGAAGTCAATTGTACTGAATCTTTGCTGTGGTTTTCAATCGTAACTACGTAACTAAAGGCAAAATGAATCTTGTAGTTCTTGAAGTAAGTACCTTCAAAACTAGTCAAAACTGATATTTTTATGCCTCTTGTAATCTGAGAAACCATACTAACGTAGTATATATGTGTGTGTTATAGTTGCAAACTTACGAAAAAAAATCGTTCAACGAAATCCTTTAACAATGTTTTAATTGGTGATATTTATTGAGTTTGCGTTTCCTTTTCCAATTACTCTTTCGTATCGATCTGAACTATGTTTGTAATAAACCAGGATAGTGTACTCGTTTTCTGTTTGATAGAAATTACCGTCGATCGCATTTTCATAGTCAATCACTCCTTTTTTATCGGCTACTCGATACTCAAAATTGGTGAAGCCTTGCTTGATCATTACGGCTTTTTCATAAACTCCTTTTTTTTCATCATAGTCCATTTTGTATTCGGGAGATAAGCTGTAATTATTAAACATTCCAACAATATAAATGTCTTTGTTTAAACGAAATGCTGGGGCAGAAAGACTGAAATAAACCCAGGCATAATCTGCTTCGATTTCCTGGTTGGAACCATTGATGTTCTTCACAACAAAATTTCCGTCTACGTCTTCATATAAAGTATAAATTTGATTTGCCCTCGCCTGGCTGGTGTATAAAAAGGAACTGTAAATATCGTTCGCCGAGCCTACTTTTGCGACATTATTACTCGCCGCGCGAATGTCTTTATTCTCAAAATATAAAAACTCATTTCCAGCCCAAAATTGCGTCTCCTTATCATATTTATATACCATTTGGTTACCAATGGTATATTGTGGAGGAATATTTTTGATCGTAGTATTAAAGTCTCCATTTTGCATTAAAAGTACTTTTACATTCTGCAGAGGCGTCTGAAAAACAATGTCGTTGGAAAGCACTGTAAATTCCAGATTTTGTTTGTAATCAATATTGCTGAGGTTTCGGCTGCGTTTTACTAAAGCCCCAACTGTTGAATGATTTTCGAATAAAATGAACTTTCTGGAGAAAACAACTTCTCTGTCTTCGTTCAAAATTCGCAACATATAATTGCCTGAAATTAGCAATTGTGTGGTAAACTGGTTAGGAAAAGAAAGACGATAATGAGAAAAAGCCTGTAAAGTATTGAAAGAATTGGAGTAGTCGGTTATTCGCTGATTGTCGAAACCACGAACATAATCGGTCTTCGGGATGTCAGTCGGAATCCAGTTGTAGTCGCAATGAATTACATCAAAATAATAATTGGCTTCATTCCCAAACAAATCATCAAATTGCAATTGAAATGTTGAGCCCAACTCGAAAATCGGCACTACATTACTTCCGTTCTGAATAAATGAAACGGTTTTGATATTGTATGGAGGAGTAACTTCGGTTTGTACTTCCTGGGCTTTCGCCGAAGTAAAAATGAAAAGTAAAAGTAAACTTTGAAACAAAAATTTTGACATCTTATTACGTTGTAAGATTGTAAATATAACAATTTATACAACGAAAAATAAGACGTTTTATTGGTTTTAAGAACAATTTGTTATGAACCAAGTATGTATTTCAAATTAACTTCGATTTCATCATTGATATAACTTTCCTCCAAAAGCGAGTCAGACAACAGCTTTTTGTTTTCCTGTAGTTTGATTATTTTTTCTTCTACGGTATTTTTAGAAATAAAACGAATTACATTAACTTTATTTAATTGGCCAATTCGGTGTGCTCGTCCAACACCTTGTTTTTCTGCAAAGGGATTCCACCATGGATCTAAAAATAAAACATAAGAAGCTTTCGTGATATTCAAACCAACACCACCCGCTTTAAGCGAAATAAAAAACAACAAAGGTTCTTCTTTTTCCTGAAATTGCTTTACTTGTTGTTCCCGCTTGCTGGCTGGAGTTTCGCCTGTAATTTCACAATACTTTATTTTGTTTTCGGTACACCAATCAGTATAAAATTTCAAATTAGTAACGAACGAGCTGAAAATAATAGTCTTTTGTTTTCCTTTGACTAAATTCTCCAGATAATTAGTAACTGCAATATATTTTCCCGAATCAATTTCCGACTCCTGATCAACCATTTTTGGATGATTACTCAGCTGTCTTAACTTCATCAAAGTATTGATAATGCTAATTTTATCAGGACTTGTTCCATCTGTTTTTAATAGAAAATTACGAGCTTTTGATTTTTCTTTCTCATATAATTTTTCCTGTTCAGGATCCATATCGCAATAATAGATCTGCTCTGTCAATTCCGGTAAATCTTTTAAAACCTGCTCTTTGGTTCGTCGCAAAATATAAGGCTGAACCAAATTTTTCAATTCAGCTAAACTATTCTCGTCCTGTTTTTTCTCAATCGGAATTTTAAAGTTTTCTGCGAAAAAATTATAAGTTCCTAAAATATCAGGATTTATAAACTGCATTTGTGACCATAAATCGTCCAGCGAGTTTTCAATAGGAGTACCACTTAAAGCAATTTTATGAGCTGTATTTATTTTATTGATGGCTTTAAAAATCTTAGAATTTTTATTTTTAATGTATTGACTTTCGTCTAAAATTAAATAGCGAAAATCATATTTTTCTAAAATTGAAATATCACGATGTACAATACTGTAACTCGTAAAAATTAAATCTGTTGAGGCCAATCTATTTGCTAACAGTTTTCTGTCGTTACCAATGTATTGCATTTTTGAAAAATGCGGTGTAAATTTTGAAGCTTCGTTATACCAGTTAAAAACCAATGAAGAAGGTAAAACAATCAGGGTTTTTAAAGGTTCTCTTTCAATAGTAGTTTCGTTTGCAAACAAATCAAAATTTGAGGTTTTAGTTGTAAAACCTAATTGTTCTTGTACAGCAACCAGAACGGCTAAAGTTTGTAATGTCTTTCCAAGTCCCATATCATCGGCCAGACAAGCACCTAAATTGGAGTTGAAATGACCCAAAAGCCATTTTACACCCTCAATCTGATAAGGCCTTAAAGTTGCTTTCAGCAAATCCGAAGCTGTATATTCTGCTTTTTGAATGACATCATCTTTAATTTCGGGAATCGTATCTAAAGCGGTAAAATTACTTTTACGCAAAAGAAGGTTTTCATTTTCTGTTTTGGCTAATTTGGCCAGCGAACTGTATTTGCTGAGCCATTCCAGTGGAATCAGGAAATAGTTTCCGTCAGGTAATAAAAAGAGTCTTTCCTTGCTTTTTATATTCGGAATAATTTCGCTGAAATTGATCGTGAAAATTCCAACACTAATTATTATTTTGATGTCAAACCAATCTTCTTTCGTCTCGTCTTTTGAAGCAAAAACAGTATGACTTTCTGTAATGATTTCTTTACTTTCCAATTTCAGATTTTGGATGATAAAACCTAAACTTTCCAGATCTTCTTTATGATCAATAACAAATTGAATATTAGCATAAGGATCAATAATTTCTGCCTCTGAATTCGATCCAAATAAATCATTTTTGATTTTTATCAAACCAAGTTCAAGTAATTTGTCTGTATATAAAGCCTCGTCAGAACTTCGTTTAAACTGAATTATTTTTGGCTCATTGATAATGTCAAAATCAACAAAGGAATGTGTTTTTTTAGTTTTACTGGCGTCAAATGAATAGCCATTATAATCAAAATAAAGGTTGAGGTAGTAGCAGTTTTTAAAGAAATCATAAACAGGCTGAATGGTGCAGGAAATAATTTTGTCCCGAAGTTCAATTTCGAAACCAGTCGCGTCGATGTCGATTTTTTTAGCTATTTCCGGAATAAAATTCTTAAAATAATTATCAACTAATTTGGAAGGTATTTCAATTGATTTCTTCTTTAAAAAAGGCTGAAGCTTTTTGGAATTAAGATCTTTTAACTGTCCTAATTTTTTATCGATAACTAACCAGCCCGGTTCGTCCAGAAGAATATCGACACTTTTATTCATTGGTAAAAATGAAGTTTCGTTTTCTTTTAAAGATAAGGTATAAGTAATTCCTTCTTCATGTTTGTCAAATTGAATTTGAGGGGCAAAATCTAACGGAGTTGTGTTGACTCTCCAACGATAAAAATCCTTTTCTGCGCTCATATTGGCAGATAAGGGAAATTGCTCTTTTACAATTAGATTGTAAAAGGATTCTAAGTTAAATTTTAAATGCTGACGAATCGCAAATTCAATTTTGGAATCTTTTTGTAAATCTGCAATTGTCTTTGCCGATTTGATTTTGGTGCTGAATTTTTTAAAAATAAAGTCAGGCTTTAAAGATTCGCACGCGGTCAGTATTTTTTTTGTATTGGATTCTAAATTTTCATAGACAATTCCAAAACTTTCAAGAACATCTTTACTTGCTTTTTTATCTAAGTACTTAATGTCAGTAGTATTCTCAACTATGTAGGCTGTTGGGATATAAGTATTCAGGTTTTTTTCAAAACTGATGTCAAAGCAAAACTGAAATGATTTTGGTTCCAAGAGTAGGTTGTAGTTTGGTTGTAATTCGGGAAGAGCTAAAAAAGTAAAAAGTTTTCAAATTATTGCTATTTTGAAAACTTTTTAGATGAACTTATAGGGTGGAAAAATTTAGTTTTCCTGTTTAAAGCAAAGTGGAATAATTTCTCCTTTTGCCAGACAATATTTCTCTACCAATTCTGGTGCAATTTTATTGGTGTAATCTTCTTCGATTACGATAAAACCAATGCTTCTTAATTTGTCAAAATAATCGCGGCCGTAAATGCGTACGTGATCGTATTGTCCAAATATTTTAGCACGTTCTTTTTGATCTGTTATCGAATCATCGGCAAAAGTAACTTCTCTCGATAAATCCTGTGGAATTTGCAAAACTGCCATTCCGCCTGGTTTTAAAACTCTGAACAATTCCTGCATTGCTTTTGTGTCATCCGGAATATGTTCTAAAACGTGATTACATAAAATCACATCGTATTCGTTGTCCTTAAAAGGTAAGTTACAGATATCTGCTTTTACATCTGCCAAAGGCGAAAACAAATCGGTTGTGGTATAATCCAGATTTTTTTGCTTGCGGAATAATTTATAAAAAGCTTGTTCGGGTGCAAAATGAAGCACTTTTTTTGGCGCTGTAAAAAAATCAGTCTGATCGTTTAAATACAACCAAAGTAAACGGTGTCTTTCTAAGGAAAGTGTACTTGGCGAAAGCACATTATTACGTTGCTTTCCATATCCGTAAGGTAAAAACGATCTGAAACTTTTCCCATCAATAGGATCAGTAAATTTGTCTCCTTTTAAAGATAAAGCCAAAATTGGACGCGCCACATAACTCAAACGAATTAATAATGGACGCGGTATTGTATTAAGTACTAATTTGAATAGTTTTTTCATTGGGGTTGTTTCGCAGAGTTTCACAAAGGAGACATGGAGTTTCACAAAGTGTTTATAAATCTTTTGATATTATTTTTTAAAATTTTTGAATCAAAGTTAATAAGTAATCCTAATGGATAATTTCCTAGTTTTAAATAAGTCAATATTTGTGCAAAATGGACATCTGTAAATGCTTCGACAGTTTTCAATTCAATTACAATCGTATTTTCGATTAATAAATCAAGTCGATATCCATGATCAAGTTTTATGTCTTTATAAATAATTGGTAAAATTTTTTGTCTTTCAACAGTGAAGCCAGCATTTGCTATTTCATAATACAAACATTCCTGATAAGCTGATTCCAATAAACCAGGGCCAAGCTGTTTGTGAACTTCAATCGCTAAACCAATAATTTTATATGTAATATAACTATAAAACTAAAGGCACTTTTCTAAATTCATCTTCTTCATTGCTTTCAATTCCTAATGCTTTGTATATGTATTGGAAAGTCGATAATAATTCTGGTTTTCCATCAATTAACGCTACATCGTGTTCGAAATGTGCACTTGGTTTTCCGTCAGCAGTTAAAATTGTCCAGCCGTCTTTTAATTGTTTGATGTTTCTGGTTCCCATATTGATCATAGGTTCAATCGCAACAACCATCCCTTCAACAAAAAGTTTTCCACGACCACGTTTTCCGTAGTTTGGCATTTCTGGTTCTTCGTGCATTTTTTGCCCTAAACCGTGACCTACCAATTCGCGAACCACACCATAGCCATGAGACTCAGTATATTTTTGAATCGCATTTCCAACATCTTCAACGCGATTTCCAGCTTTAAATTCTCTGATACCTATATAAAGAGATTCTTTAGTTACTTTCAAAAGTTTTTTAACTTCCGGGGCAACTTCTCCAATTTCGAAACTATAAGCATGATCACCGTGATATCCATTTTTGAACGCGCCACAATCTACTGAAATTACGTCTCCGCTTTTCAAAGGGGTGTTATTAGGAATTCCGTGTACAACCTGTGCATTCGGGCTCATACAAAGAGAATTCGGGAAATCATACAGTCCAAGAAAACTTGGTACCGCACCATGATCACGAATAAATTCCTCGGCTAATTTGTCAAGATATAATGTGGTAACTCCTTCTTTAATTTCAGAAGCAATCATTCCTAATGTTTTAGATACGATCAAAGCACTTTCGCGCATTAATTCGATTTCTTCTCTACTTTTTTGGATAATCATATTTTTCAGATTTTCAGTTCGCAAAAGTACAATTTTAATATTATTTTTTTGCCACGAATTTAACGAATTAGCACGAATTCAATTTTAAGAAAAAAACATGAATTTTTGAGAATTCATGTTTTGATAGTTTTCGGAAGAAAAAATTAGTGAAAATTAGAGAAATTCGTAGTAAACCTTTTTTTACTCTTATTGATTTCAAAGTTTTTAGGCTTATTATCTAACATAAAAAACGTAAATTAGTAGTAAAAACGCTTACAATCATGGAAAATTCTACGGATCAAGATATAGTTAAAGTAAAAGCTTTAAAGAAAATGAAGGCAAATGCGTTATCGCTTTTAGGCTTTGCAGTGTTGCTGTTTATAATTGCTATTTATTTTAAGATTCCGATGTTGCAGGCTTTTAGTGAAGCCGCTATGGTTGGAGGAATTGGGGATTGGTTTGCTGTTGTGGCTTTATTTCGTCATCCGCTTGGAATCCCGATTTGGCATACCGCTATTATTCCGACGAAAAAGAATGAAATTGGAGAGAACTTGGGAAATTTTGTTTCTGAGGAATTTCTAAATCGGGAAAAACTAGAAATTAAATTAGAAGAATTCAATTTTGCCACAAAAGCTTCAGACTGGCTTGCGCAGGAAGAGAATGCCAATAAAATTGCCAATTTGGTTGCGGTTAATATTATTCCTGGCGTTTTAAATACAATTAAGGATGAAGATATAAAACGCTTTATTCAGGTTCAGTTCAAAGAAAAACTGGAAGCAATTAATTTTGGGGATTGGGTAGCACTGGCGTTAGAACCTTTACAGAAAGGAAATGTAAAAGATCAATTACTGACGAATCTTCTGGAAGTAATGAGTTCTGAATTGGCCAATAATAAAGATTTGATTCGCAAGAAAGTAAAAGCGTCAACACCTTTTTTGAGTTTCGGTTTAGCTGATAAAAGCATTTCAGAAGGTGTTTTTAATGGTTTAGCTGAATTCTTAGACGAAGCAAAAAATCCGGAAAGTGCTGTGAGAATTAAAATAGACGATTATATCGCTGATTTTCTTGAAAAAGTAAAAAACTCCGAAGAAATGAGAATCAAGATCAATAATTTGATTTTAGGTTTTGCGGGTAAAAAAGAAGTCCAGGATTACATCAACGGAATTTGGGATGAAATTAAATTATCTATTTCTAATGATTTAGAAAAAGGTGATGAATCTTCCATCAAAAAGAATATTTCAAGTCTGATACAAGGTTTCGGAAATGGAATAAAAGAAGATCCTGTAATGATTGACAAAATCAATAATTTTATCAAAAATGATTTGTTATCAGTGCTTCTGAATAACAAAAAAGTAATAGGTGATTTAATTTCATCAACCGTAAAAAGCTGGGATGGAAAAGAAGTTTCTGAAAAATTAGAATTAGAGATCGGAAAAGATCTTCAATATATCAGAATCAACGGAACTTTAGTTGGAGGCTTAATCGGACTCGTAATTTATGCAGTCGAATGGACATATCATTATTTTGTAATATGATTAATTTTAAACCATATAAGTATTCGTAGGGGATGCCTTTAAGTGTTCTTTTTAAATGAACTTATATGACTTATATGGTGAAAATCAATAAAAACAAAAAAGAGACAAATCTGAAGACTTGTCTCTTTTTCTATTAAAAAAAGTGGTTTCTATAATAATGAATGACAAGTCATAGCATTTGGCTGTGGAACTCCCATTAATTCTAAAATAGTTGGGGCAATATCTCCTAAAACACCATTTTGAATGTTTTTAAGGTTTTTGTCAACTAAAATAATCGGTACTGGGTTTGTTGTGTGTGCTGTATTTGGACTTCCGTCAGGGTTGATCATGGTTTCACAGTTTCCGTGATCGGCAATTACAATTGTAGTATAATCGTTAGCGAGAGCCGCTTCAATAACTTGTTTTACACAAGCATCAACAGCTTCGCACGCAAGGATTGCAGCACTCATAATTCCGGTATGCCCCACCATGTCTCCGTTTGCAAAATTCAGACAAACGAAATCTACTTCGCCTTTATTTAATTCAGGAACAAGTGCAGCAGTCAATTCATAGGCGCTCATTTCTGGCTGTAAATCGTAAGTAGCTACTTTTGGAGAGTTTCTCAAAATTCTTGATTCACCTTCAAAAGGCGTTTCTCTTCCGCCAGAAAAGAAAAAGGTAACGTGTGGATATTTCTCTGTTTCAGCAATACGAATTTGTGTTTTACCCGCTTTTTCTAAAACTTCACCAAGAGTCTCCGTAATATTATCTTTATTGTAAACAACTTTTACGTTTTGATACGTTTCGTCGTAGTTGGTAAGCGTTACATAATACAAGTTTAATTTGTGCATGTTTTGCTCGTGGAAATCATGTTGTGAAAGTGCTTCTGTAAGTTCACGACCTCTGTCAGTTCTGAAATTAAAGAAGATTACAACATCACCTTCAACAATTGTTGCCAAAGGTTTTTGTTCTTCGTCAACCATTACAATAGGCGCAATAAATTCGTCAGTTACATCGTGTGCATAACTGTCAAGAATACTAGCTACCGCATTTTTTGAAGGAATTCCGGTACCGTTAACTACTAAATCGTAAGCTAATTTTACACGTTCCCAACGTTTGTCACGGTCCATTGCATAATAACGACCAACGATCGAAGCAATTTTTACCGGAGTATCTTTAATATGTTCTTCTAAATCATGGATGTATTTTGCTCCTGATTTAGGGTCAACATCACGTCCGTCTGTAAAAGCGTGGATATAAACCTGATCTAAACCATATTCCTGAGAAGCATCAATTAGTCCACGTAAATGAGAAGTATGAGAGTGAACACCTCCGTCAGAAACTAATCCTAAAAAGTGTACTTTTTTATTGTTTTCTTTAGCGTACGTAAAAGCATCAACCAAAACTTGTTCTTTGGCTAATGTTTGATGTGCTACGGCAAGGTTAATTTTGGCTAAATCCTGATACACAATTCTTCCGGCGCCAAGATTCATATGTCCCACTTCGCTATTTCCCATCTGGCCTTCAGGTAAACCTACGTTTAATCCATCGGTACGAAGTTGAGCGCTTGGGTAATTTTTGTAAAGACTATTTATAAAAGGAACATTTGCATTGTCTATTGCGGATACTTTAGGGTCAGGAGATTTTCCCCAACCGTCTAAAATCATAAGGATAACTTTTTTGTTCATTACTTTTTGTTTTGTACAAAGATAAGCCATTTCTAAAATGTGCAAAGAAAGCAATGTTACATTTATGTTTAATAAAATGAAGTATGTGAAAAAATAATAATTTAATTAAAGAAGGACTTATTTTTTAAAATTAATTCACGCTAAGCTCTCTTTCTGAGCTTATTTTTGACAGCGTTATAGTCAATAAAATATTTCACGCTTATTGAAAAAACATGTTTTAAGGCGTCATTATTAAGTAAGGCAGTTACATTGTCTTTATAATCCTTGTCAATAATGCGTTCAAA
Source organism: Flavobacterium sp. KH_001 (assembly GCF_057840745.1). Lineage (NCBI taxonomy): Bacteria > Pseudomonadati > Bacteroidota > Flavobacteriia > Flavobacteriales > Flavobacteriaceae > Flavobacterium > Flavobacterium sp. KH_001. Next base: position 2,058,411 of record NZ_CM174520.1, read on the forward strand.
ATTATCGGCACTATTGCGGTACAAAACGGAAACCTGACTTCCCGGAGCGAACCACCATGAATAAGACAAATCAGCATTCCAGGAATAAAAACTTGAATTCTTATTATCAGTGTATTGAGGATAAGGTGTTAAAGTTCCATCTTGTTCCAATTCAAGAATATCTTTATTTTCGGCATAAGACCAATATTGGCGAAGTGCCAAATTCAGTGTCATAGCACTGTTTAAAGCATATTTTCCGGTAATTGTGTTGGAGTAGGTAATTACATTTCGATTGGCAAAAACAATAGTTTTCGGAGTACTTTGGTTATCGTCGTCGTCAACGCTGTCAATGTATCCTTTGTTGTTGTTTTTTCTTAAAAAGCTAAAAGTATAGACCATTAAAAGTTTATCACTAAAGCGATATCTGGGGCCGATATCAAAACCGTATGCCATTCGTCCAGGCTCATCAGCAATAGCAATTGACGGATTTATATCTATAGCAAACTTATGGTTGTAATTTGTAGAAATGCTTCCCCAGGCCTCAACTTTTCTTGGAAGAATTACATAACGATTTGCTGCTCTGGGTTCATAATAATCATGCGACACCAAAGGGAAAAGGGTAATTCCGCCACCATAATAATTATTTTTTACCGTACTCAGGTTTACATTTACATCAATATTATTGTCTTGTACTTTTCCAGATTCTTTGTTGAATTCAGTATACATATTATAGTTAATCCTGAAACTATTAAAGAGCTTTGTTGGGTTTAAAATTCTATAATTGGCATTTCCATAGAAATTGTAATAGTTGGTGTAAAAGTTAATTCCGAGATCATTTGGATCGTAATCTTTTGTAACAAAATCAGTGCCTACACTGTAACGGTATTTTCCAGTAGTTTCGGCAAAACCAATTGTAGAGAAAACTCCGGTTTTATCTTCATCGAGATTGATAGTGCTATATTTTACATTTCCTGATAAATTATAGGTATTTGCTTTTGTATTCAAGTCCCAGGCCAGACCGGAAACATTGGCGTCTCTATAATGTCCGTTTCTTGTAACGTTTGTATTTATAAAAGTTACCGAAGAATTTTTTCGGAAACGCTGATCTAGAACCAAAACATTGTAATTAGTTAGTGGTTCGACCACTACTTTTCTTGTATCGCCTGAAATAGTATCTTTTATAGAGGCGAAAGTTTTTTCGGTAACCGCATTTAAAACGCCAATTCCTAAGCCGTTTTTGGTTCTTCCTGAAACCTTCAAAGCATTGATAAGATTAACGTTCTGTACTGTTTCATATACTTCTTCGTTATCATTTAATTCAGGATCAATAGTAGGGGTGCCTCCAATTCTTCTGGAATAAAAGATGTTTCCTTTATTAAATAAGTCGGTTCCTTCGGTAAAAAAGGCTCGGTTTTCATTGAATTGCTGCTCAAACGGACTTAAATTTAAAATCTGATCATCGTATTTTGTTTGTCCAAAATCTGGAACCAGAATCGCGTCGAGCGTAAAGGCGTCGTTGATTCCGTATTTAATATCCATTCCACCTTTTATGGTTCCGTACGTTTTTTGACTATCTGAAGCGTTTAAATAATATGATGCATATGGCATAAAGAATAATCGGGTAGGAGGTTTGATGTTTTCGATTCCGGTTAATTCCCCATTTTGTTGGGTAAATGTTCCAATTTTGGTGTTAATTAAGGACCAGGTGTACTTTCTACGTTCTCTTTTTACTTCTCTGAAAAAATTAATGCCCCACGTTTGTTTATTCTCCGCAGAGAAACGCAAGGCGGCGTATGGAATTTTAATCTCCACTATCCAGCCTTTGTCGGTTATTCTTGCTTTGCTAATCCATACGGCATCCCAGGAATAGTCCTCGCCAATAGCATCTGTCATTATACAATCACCCTGAACATCAGCGGCAGAAACAAAAAATTCAAAATTTTGTTGCCCGTCATTAAAGCCGTTAATGAAAACGCCAAAAATATCAGCAGTCCCAAAATTATCGCGTTGCGAAATTTCTTTTAAAATCCTGCTCGGTTCATTATCATACATTGTGGCACCAATGTAAATAGCGTCATTGTTGTAGATAACCTTGATTTCTGTTTTTTGAGATTCAGGAATTGGTTTTCCGTTATCGGGTTCAAACATGATAAAATCAGAAGCTATTGGGGTATTTTCCCAAGCTGTCTCGTCCAGCTTTCCATCAATAATAATGGACTGCGAGGTAGATTGCGCTTGCAGGGTTTTCTTTTGGCTGTAGCCGAAAGATACACAGAAGAGAAAACAAAGGGAAACAACTTTTTTCATTTTGTATTATGAAGGATTCTTGAGATAATATAGACATTCAATTCTGTTAAATGTTACACTTTAAAAGCTGAAAATTATATCTTTTTAATATTGTAGGTATATCGCTACGTAATAAAAGTTAAAATAATAGGTAAAAATAGGATTTTTACGTCAATATGCTAATTTTTTGTTTTTGATCTGTTAAAATTTAAACAAAACGGCCTTGATTTACAGGGATTTATTTTGTGCGGGATATTTTTTTTATACTTTTGTCAAACCCAAATTTGTTATTAACCTAAAGAAATTCAATGATTTACAAAATTTATCCACTGCTAGTGTTTTTGTTATTATCTTTTGGTAAAGATTCAAAAAGCACTCCCGAAACTAAAAAAGTAGCAACTAAAAGTATCGCTAAAGTTGAAAAGCTTACAGTCGAAGCTAAAATTGAAGGTGTGTATCACGCTTTGAATCCAAACAACTATCAGTTGCCTGAACTTAAAACTTTCTCTGAAGCCTTAAAAGGATTTTATCTATTAAAGGAAAGAGGAGTAGTTCAAAAAGACATCCTAACCTTGATCGATTTCAGTTTGTCATCAAATACCAAACGTCTTTGGGTAATTGATTTGGCAACAAATACTGTTTTGTTTCAATCTCTGGTTGCTCACGGAAGAAATACCGGAGAAGAATATGCGTCTAATTTTTCAAACAATAATTCCTCTAATAAAAGTAGTCTTGGTTTTTATGCTACAGGCGAAATTTATCAGGGAAAACATGGCGTTTCGCTTCGTTTAGATGGTTTAGAAAATGGCGTAAATGACAACGCTCGCGAAAGAGGCGTTGTAATGCATGCTGCAGACTATGTTTCAGAGTCTTTCATTAGAAACAATAAAAGATTAGGCAGAAGCCAGGGTTGTCCGGCAATTCCGTTTGAATTGAGAGATAAAATAATCGACACTATAAAAAACAAATCGTGTTTGTTTATCTACCATCCGTCAAGAAGTTTTGCGATGGAAGAAAGACTAATTTCTTAGTTTAGCATACAAATCCGAATCTAAATTATAAATATCAGCTCTGAAAATGAGCTGATTTTTTTTGCTCCAGGCCGTCCAGTACCATTGATACAAAGCATATTTTTTTGTTATCCTAATGTTAGTTGTGGTTTTGGTTTCAATAATTGAATCAATTTTTTCTTTCGGCCAATTTGTCGAAATACTATCATTTAAAATATGTTCGGCAAGCTCCAGCGGATTTTCAATACGAACACAACCAGAACTTAACGAACGATTATTTCTTCCAAAAATATTGCGATGATTGGTGTCGTGAAGATATACGCTATGGTGATTTGGGAATAGGATTTTCATTAATCCTAAAGAGTTATTATAGCCCGGACTTTGGACGTATTTATAATTTCCAGGTTTGTTTTCATTCCACTTACTTGGATCAACTTCATGGCCCATTGTATCATATATAGTAATGTTTTTATTTTTTAGATAATTACGATTACGTTTCATAGCAGGAACAACATCTTCTTTTAAAATGGTTGGCGGAACGGTCCATGTTGGGTTAAAAACTACTGTTTTTAATACCGAAGTGATGATGGGCGTTCTTCTTTTACTTGTTCCAACAACAATATTGCGCACTAAGGTAGTGTCCTGACTTTCGACAACATTTAGGCTGTAATTTGGGATGTTGATGATAAAGTAGTTCTCGGCAAAATCATTGTTATACCAGCGCCAACGTTCTAAATTTGCAATAATCTGCTGTTTTCTTTTTTCTTTAGAATAATTCAGGGCGCTTATTGTTCCTTTTCCAATTACACCATCAGCTGCTAAACCGTGTCTTTCCTGAAATCTTTTTATTGATTCAAACGTCTTTTTATTGTAGATGGAGCTTACACTATCTTTCCCTGACATATCTCCCCAAAACAAAAGTCTTTTTTTGATATTGATTAAAGCAACATTGGTGTCATTTAATGATATTTTCTTTGTTAAAGAGTCAACAGTAATCATTCCGATGTCATCCTCGGGATAGGTATCAATAATTTCAAGTGCTTTTAAAAGCTCTCTATACGTTTCTGATTTTGGCTGGATATTTTCAACGATGCTGTCTAATTTGTTTTTGTTAAATGCTTTTATCAAAACACTATTAACATCCAGTTCTTTTTCTTTGAGATCCCAATCTGTATATAGTTTTTTAGGATCGAGTTTTCCTTTGTGTAAATGATTCAGGTACAATTCAAAATTATAAGTTAGCAAGATGTCATATGTTGCTAATTCTTTGTCGTTAAGTTTATGGATTCTTTTCTCGTATTTTTCAAGTGTAACAGATTTGTAGTCATTTGGATCTAATCCTAGTGCTGAACAATTTTTTAATTGAGATAAAACATAAGTTCTCTTTTTGAGATTTCCCCAAACGGTTTTGTTATTGGAAGAATTGTAAAATTCCTGAAGTGTTTTGCTTTTAAAAACCCCAATCAGGGTAGTGTCAATAGAAACTGTTCTTTCATCGGTAAGTATGATTGCGGGAGGTGGAGTTGCTTTTTTTACAGGAATAACTTTCGGTTCCTCTTTTTTGCAACAAACAAAAATAGAGAGGATGATAAGAAAGTAAATATTTCTCATTTTATATTTTTTATACATCAAATAGTGTTTGCTAATATCTTTCATATCAAATGGTTTAATCTGGCGCATATATTAAAGTTTAAGCTGATCTTTATTTTGGCGTGTTTCTAAAATGGTCATTTCTTAGATTTTGGCTCGCAAATATAGGATTGCTTGAGATTAATTATGAAATAATTCCTGTTAATTTTTGATTATTATAATTCCTGAAATTAGGTGTTGTTCTGAATCATTACCTTCGAAGGTATAACTTTTTATGGGTTTTCATTTCCTGAGAACAGGTTGAAGAACGCGATAAGTTTCTTTTGAAGGCATTTCTTTAATTTGAACCATAATTTATGAAAAATAATTACGTGTATAACTTTTTAGTTTTAAATAGGTTATAAGAAAATGTTGTTTTTTATTCATTTTTTTTGAAAAAAAGCTTGTTTTGAACTGAACTTATTTTTTATATTTGCACCAGTAATGCGAAAGTAGCTCAGTTGGTAGAGCTCCAGCCTTCCAAGCTGGTTGTCGCGAGTTCGAGCCTCGTCTTTCGCTCTAAAAAGACCGGAACTTAATTGTTTCGGTTTTTTTATCAAAGTTAAATAATTATTGATTTTTATTTTTTTTAAATGATTTAATTATTTATATTTGCACCCTGTTAATGCGAAAGTAGCTCAGTTGGTAGAGCTCCAGCCTTCCAAGCTGGTTGTCGCGAGTTCGAGCCTCGTCTTTCGCTCTTCAAAATCCTCAAACAATTTGTTTGGGGATTTTTTGCTTTAGACTACTCTGGAAGTCACAATATTCTTAAATTCCATATTCCAAACTTTATAACAAAAATGTTTTTAAAATTGAAATATGGAATTTAAAAATTTTGAAATTTTATTTTAAGTCGCTCAAATCGCTTTCGTTTTCTAATTCTGCTGGGTTTTGGTTTTGTTTGAACAAACGTGCGTTCAGACTTCCTTTTAGAGTTATTTTATCGCCTTTTACTTCAAGCCAGCTTCCTTCTCTCAAACCTAAAACCGGAATAGAATTGAAAGCGTGAAATTCTTTAATTCTGGTTTCGCGTGTTTCACCCATATGTTTTGATTGTAAATCCGGATCTAAATAATGTGGATTCAAATTAAAAGGAATTAATCCTAAAGTTTGAAAACTTGGCGGATAGACAATTGGCATATCATTGGTTGTTTGCATTGATAAACCGCAAATATTACTTCCTGCACTTGTTCCTAGGTAAGGTGTTCCATTTTTTACAGTTTCAGAAAGAAGCTGCATAATATTGTGTTTATATAGTTGATTGACCAATAAAAAAGTATTTCCGCCGCCTGTAAATATTCCTTCTGCATTTTTTATCGCTTCCGCAGGATTTTCGAACTCGTGAATTCCTTTTACTGAAATGTTAATTGTTGTAAATGCCTGTGCTACTTTTTCAGTATACTCATTATGTGAAATTCCGCCGGGACGTGCGAAAGGAATAAATAAGATGCTTTTGCAATTTTTAAAATGTACTTGTAAAGTAGGTAATAAATACTCTAAATAACTGCCTTCGTGAAGGGTAGAGGTGCTGGCAATGATAATGCTTTTCATAAAATTTGTACTCAAATTGTTTAGGTTAAAGATATTAAAAACTCTTTTTTGAGGCTAGAAAAAGAGAGTTTAATTAACATATTTTTACCAAGCCGTTAATACTAATTTTGGAACACATTAAGATATTTTTACACTTTTAACGATAATCTTAATTTTTTCATTTTGATCAACAAAGTTTTATGTGTTTTGGTTGTTGTTTTGAGTCAGACTGCATGGTCTCAGGATCAGGATCGTGTTGCTGTCAATGGTAAAATCGTTTCGAATACAAATGATTTGGAAGGTGTTTATGTGGTAAATGCACAAACAGAAGTTATGGTGACAACGACTGCTGATGGATCTTTTTCGATAATGGCCAAACCGGGCGACACACTTGTTTTTTCTTCTATTCAATTCAAAGAAAATCGGGTTTTGTTAACCAATGAAAACTTTACAGATCTTAATTTTACTGTAAAGCTAAGTTTGGTAATGCATCAATTACAGGAGGTTATTGTAAGGCGATATGATAATATTAATGCTGTGGCTTTGGGAATTGTCCCTTCAAATCAAAAAACTTATACAGAAAGCGAGAGAAAATTACGAACTGCTACTGCGTTAGATGCGACGGCAAGCGCAAGTGGAATGGCTGGTGGTTCAATTTCTGCTGATCCTTTTTTGAATTTTTTATCAGGCAGAACAAAAATGCTTAAAAAGGAATTAATAGTTGAAAAAAAGGAATTTTTTATGAAACTTTTAGAGAATATGTTTAGTCTGGATCATTTTGTGAACCGATTGAAAATTCCGAGTGAGTATGTGAAAGGATTTGAATATTATGCTGTAGAAAATGATAAGTTTACAGTCATTTTAAATTCCAAAAATAAAACTTCGACAGAATTCTTATTAGCCGAATTGGCGGTTAAATACAAGGAAATATTGGCTAATGAGAACAAATAATATTTTATTAATTTTATTTTTGGTAATTGCTCAAATTTCGTTTGGACAAACTTCTGGTGCCAAAGAAATTCTAGGGCAGGTATTTGAGCAGTCCTCTTCGGTTGAAGGTGTTAATATTATCAATAATAATACGCAAATTACTGCTGTTACAGATGAAAACGGAATGTTTTCTATTGTTGTAAAAGAAGGCGATGTTTTGGTTTTTTCTTCAGTTAATATGGAGCCTTTAAAACTTAGAATTACAGCGGAGGATTTAACTTCGTCTACAATTAGGATAAAAATGACCGCGAAACAAATCGAGTTGAAAGAGGTTGTTGTAAATGAAAACGCAGGCATTAACGCTGAAAATCTGGGAATTGTTCCGCATGGTCAAAAAACATATACGCCTGCCGAAAGAAAGTTATATACAGCCAAATCTACTTCGATAGATAAGATAATAAATGGAATTTCAGGGCGCACGTCGATGCTGAAAAAAGAAGTTAATGTAGAGAAGAGAGAAATGCTTTTTAGAAAGCTGGAGTATCTTTTTGATGAGAATTATTATACAGAAAGATTAAGGATTTCGTTGGAAGATATTAAAGGATTTCAATTATATTGTGTAGAGGATTCTGAATTTGCCGTATCTTTGAATAGTAAAAACAAAACAATGAGTATGTTTTTAATAACTGAATTAGCCAGAAAATATCTTAAAATCCTCGAAAATGAAAAATAGCCTAAGAGTACTCGTTTTGTTCCTGTTTTGTCAAATCTCATTTGGACAAAATTCAGCCAGGATGCCATTACACGGGCAAGTGACTAACAAATCGCTTGCTATTGAGAGTGGATACGTAATGAATATAAATGCCAATGTTAGAACTTTTATTGGTTCCGGCGGATTGTTTGATATCATGGCAAAGCCAAAAGATACTTTGCTGTTTACCGGAATGGCATTTCAGTCTAAAAAGATTGTTTTGACTGAAAAAGATTGTGCTCAAATTCTGTTTACAGTTCCTTTAGATTTAGTAAATAATCAGCTTAAAGAAGTTTTGGTTCATAAAGATTTAAAAGTAAAAGCATTGGGAGGTGGTTCTCAGGCAATAGTAGATATGCAGTTTGAAGATGATAAACAATCTACCGCTAAAAATAACGTAATGTACTCTGATCAGACAATTAAATACGGAACTGATTTTGTCCGAATATTTAAGGATGTCAAGAAGCTTTTGCGCAAAAATGATGAAGTGAAGGAAGAAGTTATAAGTGATATCGCATTTACAGCTTATGCCAGAGATAATTTTACTCCTGACTTTTTCAATAAAACATTGAATCTAAAAGATGATGAAATAGAATTGTTTTTAATGTATTGCTCTAATGATCCTGAATCTAAACGATATTTAAAACCAGATGATAAATTTCAGTTAATCGATTTTATGATTAACAAGAATAAAGATTTTAAGAATATTACTGTCTCCAAAAATGAAAAATAAATTAATTTACCCCTTAATTGGGGTTTTATTTTTATCGTTATCCTCATTTGTTTTTCATAAATTTTATATGGGTGTATTTCAGGTGAATTACGCAGCTGAAAAGAAAATGATCCAAATTACATCCCGTATTTTTATTGACGATCTAAATAACGGAATGGAAAAAAAATACCATAAAAAAACCTTTGTAGGGACAGAAAAAGAGACTTCTGAAGATTTAGAATTGTTTAAAAAATACCTTTCAGAAAATTTTATAATAAAAGTAAATGGTCAGTCAAAACCAATTACTTTTTTGTCAAAAGAAATTGAGGCTGGTGATGTATTGGTTTGTTATTCGCGAATTAAGGATGTTGAAAAATTTAAGACACTGGAGATTTCAAACACCATTTTAGTAGATTGGAATGCTGAGCAGCAAAACATTACACATATTTCAGCATTCGGTAATAAAAAGAGTGTTCTCTTTACAGAATCTTCAAGGAAAGAAGTGTTAAAGTATTAATGAATAGGTATAATTATCATTTTAATTGTTATTTTCACACCCTGATAAAATTACCTATTACATTTTATGAAAAAACTTTCATTATTATTAATTTTTCCTGCCTTATTAATGGCTCAGGAAAAGAATACCTCAGTTGCCCCAAAACAACAAGGTAAGTACGATACCAACAAATTCAGTCAAATGTATGATTTGCTGGCAACACCAAACATGTTTCGTACTGCTTCAGGAGCACCAGGCCCTGCATACTACCAACAACAGGCAGATTATAAAATTGATATCGAATTAGACGATAAAAATTCAAAATTAACAGGTTCTGAAGTTATTACGTATTCAAATAATTCTCCGGATAGTTTAGAATATTTATGGATTCAGTTGGATCAGAATCAGGCTAAAGCAAATACTCAGTCTCCATTGGCTGAAAGCGAAAAAATCAATCAGGTATTACCATTAGATGGTTTTTCTAATAAATATCTGAAAAAAGATTTGGAGCGTGGTTTCAACATCGAACAGGTAAAAGACGCTAAAGGAAATCCACTGTCATATACGATCAACGAAACGATGATGCGTATTAATTTGGCAACTCCTTTAAAAGCGGGAGAAAAAATTTCATTAGCTATAAAATGGTGGTATAACATCAATAATTATAGAAAAGAAGGCGGACGTTCAGGTTATGAATTATTCGAAAAAGACGGAAATAAATTATATGTAATTGCGCAATTCTACCCAAGAATGGCGGTTTATAATGATGTTGAAGGATGGCAAAATATGCAATTCTGGGGAAGCGGAGAGTTTGCTCTTCCTTTCGGAAATTTCGATGTAAATATTACAGTTCCTGCAGATCATGTTATTGATGCAACAGGAGAATTAACAAACAGAAGTGAAGTTTTTACTGCAGAACAGGTAAAACGTTACGAACAAGCTCAGAAATCATTTGATAAACCAGTTGTAATTGTTACTCAGGCAGAAGCTGAAGTAGCTGAAAAAGGTTTCTCTGAAAAGAAAAAAACATGGAAATTTAGTGCTAAAAACGTACGCGATTTCGGTATCGCTTCTTCAAGAAAATTCATTTATGATGCAATGGCTGTAAAATTGGGTGGTAAAATTGTTATGGCAGAATCTGTTTATCCTAAAGAAGCAAATCCGCTTTGGGGAGAAACTTCTACAGTGACAGTAGCGCACACTTTAAAAAGCTATTCATCTCATACTTTTGATTATCCTTATCCAAAAGCAGTTTCAGTTTCGGCTGAAGATCAGGGAATGGAATATCCGATGATTTGTTGGAATTTTGGACGACCTGATGAAAATGGCGTTACTAGCGAACAAGTTAAAAACGGAATGATTGGTGTTGTAATTCACGAAGTGGGGCACACTTTCTTCCCAATGATCGTAAACTCTGATGAACGTCAATGGACGTGGATGGATGAAGGTTTAAATTCATTTTTGGAATATTTGGCAGAACAGGAATTAGGTACAAATTTCCCATCAAGACGCGGCCCTGCAAAAAATATCGTTCCTTACATGAGTGGGGATCAAAAGTTTTTAGAGCCAATTATGTCTAACTCTGAAACGATTGCACAATTTGGGAATAATGCTTACGGAAAGCCGGCTACAGGTCTTAATATCTTAAGAGAAGTAGTTATGGGAAGAGAATTATTCGATTACGCTTTTAGAACTTATTCAAATAGATGGAAGTTCAAACATCCAACTCCTGAAGATTTCTTCAGAACTATGGAAGACGCATCTGCAGTAGATTTAGATTGGTTTTTCAGAGGATGGTTTTACTCAACTGATTTTGTTGATATCGGAATTAAAGAGGTAAAACAATATTATGTGTCTGATACTCCAACAGCTGATTTAAAAGACGCTAAGGTTAGAAAAGGACGTTTTGGATTAGATAAAGGTCCATTCGTTTATTTAGTTGCAAGTGATAACGTGGAAGTTAATGCTTCTCAGAAAAAAGCTTTGAAAGTTGATGATGTAAAATTATTGGCTGATTATGTAAATCAAAGTTTTACAGCTGAAGAAAAAGCAGGTTTAAAATCACCAAAATATTTCTACGAAGTTGAGTTTAATAAACCAGGCGGAATGATTATGCCAATTTTGGTTGAGATCACTTATGAAGATGGTTCAAAACAAAACTTCCAGTATCCGGCACAAATCTGGAGAAAAAATAACGATACAGCTAAGAAAGTTTACGCAACTGAAAAAGCAATCAAAAGCATACAGATAGATCCAAAATTAATGACAGCTGATATTGATGTGACCAACAACTCTTGGCCAAAAGTAGAAGAAAAGTCAAAATTTGATTAAGTATAAAACTAAAAAGACTCTGAAAAGAGTCTTTTTTTTTAAGTAAATTTTAAAACAGTCAGCTGCAAAATTTAATATCTTTGTGGCACATAAAAATATAAGATATGTTTGGTATAGGAGGAGGAGAATTAGTTTTCATACTGTTTATAGTACTTATGCTTTTTGGTTCTGACAAAGTGCCTGAAATCGCTCGTACAATGGGAAAAGCTATGGCGCAATTAAAAAATGCGACCAACGATATTAAAAGTGAAATTCATAAAGGTGCCGAAGCAAATGGTTTTGATTCAAAAGCGCTTACGGACATTACTGGTAATATCAACGCCCAAATTAACGAGGCAAAAACTAATTTATTAGGCGATACCACTAACTTGACTGGTAATCTGTTAGGCGATACTGCTACAGAAATCGACAAAGTAAAAGAAGATATCGACACAATCTCCGGACCTGTAAAACGCCAAATGTAATATGCTTGAAAAAATACAAGAATTAGATACCAATCTCTTGGTGTATCTTAATAGTTTAGGTTCTGAAACATTCGACAATCTTTGGCTAATTATCACCAATCAATTGTATTGGACACCATTTTTTCTATTCCTGTTTTTTCTTATTTATAAAAAGATAGGTATAAAACAAACCTTGTATATTCTTCTTTTTATTGCAGTTTTAATTGCTTTTACAGATCAGATGACCAATCTGTTCAAACATACTTTCGAACGTTTACGTCCGTGTAATAATCCCGAAATAAATAGCTTTATTCGCGTTGTTCAGGTTCGTAAATCGTATAGTTTTTTCTCAGGTCATGCTGCTAACACAATGGCTGTTGCCACCTTTTTATTCCTGATTTTAAAGCGTCATTTTAAGTATTTAGGTTTTTTATTTTTATGGCCATTAATCTTCGCTTATAGCCGAATTTATTTAGGGTTGCACTATCCGGGAGACATTCTTACCGGTTATTTCTTCGGGGCTGTTTTTGGATCACTGCTATTTTTGGTTTATCGAAAACTAAAACCTTTATATTTTCCAGGATAATTTTTAGGAGCTATTTCCGGCTGTCCGCTATATCTTTTCCTGGCTAAAGGAGCCAGAAAAAGGATACCGCTTCCATCCGGGCTAGGGCACTCATTTTCAAAAGATGTTTTAGTATTTTAAAAATTAAATGAAACTTAATCATTAGGGAGTTTAACACCGTTCCAAATTATTATAAGTTGAAAAGTGGTTATTAATATCGTTAAAATGATATGATAAATCGGAACTTCTGTTTTAGAAAAAAAATCGGAAATTTCTTTTCCATTCAGTCTTTCAAGGAGTCTTATATTATTATATTTATTAATAAAGGTTAGGGGTAATATTACCCAACTAAAAAGCAACATAATAATAAAGGTCTTTTTGTTTATCATTATGTCTTTGACATAAAAAGCATCGTAAGTTTTACCGCTAATAACAATAATAAAAAACAAAAACACAATCCATATTAAACGAATGTTTTGACTTGCTTTTAGGGCAAAATAGTTTAGCGTAATAAAAATTAAAGAGTAGATTATTGTTGTCATATACTATTCACTTTTAATTTTTAAGAATCATTTTCTCACTCCATTCCAATCCATCTGGAAGAACTTGGTTACTAAATTCAATATGAATAACTCTTCGTCTTTCGTTATTTGTAGTTTTGTTTGAAGCGTGAAATAGTAAAGGTTTCATGATCATAATTCCGCCTTTCTCAACTTCACAAATGGTTTCATTTTCAATCTCCAGGTTTTCAACTCTAAAGATTCCTTTTGAATGCGAATTATTTATCACTTTTAAAGCACCATTGTCCTTGGTTGTGTTGTCTAGGTGAATTCTGATTGTGAAATTATTTTCCAGAATTTCCTTTGGAGGCTGAACTGCAAATTGGTTTTGTTTTATAGTCCAGTTTTCGAAGTTTTCGATTTCAATTTTCTTATCAACTGAAATTGTCAAATCTTGATGATAAGCAACAAACCAATTAGACTTTTCCGGTTTATCAAAATGGATGGACTTCGTTATAAAGTAACCTTCTCCAAAATTAGATTCAATAATATCTTTTAAATTTGGATTGAAGATATAAGGTAAAGTTTCAGGGATTTCTTTATGAAATTGTCGGATAGCAAATAAATCCTGAGATTTTCTAAAAGTAGCTGTATCTACTCTGTTTTCTGAATTATTCTCAATCAAAGAAATCAGCTTTTCGATTTCATTTTTAGTATAAACAGTATTTATAATTGTAAAACCTTCAGTGTCTATTTCGTTTAAAGAATTCATTTTGAAATCAAGTATTATTTAATTACAGATTCTAAAAAAAAAACTTAGTGCCTCAGAACCTTATTGCGTCAGAACCTCTTTTCTACAAAACCCTACTCACTGTCAATCCATCACGAATTGGCAACAAAACGGTCTCCACTCTTGGATCATTTTTCAAAAGTAAGTTATATTCTAAAAGCACTTTTGTACTAACATCATTCGGGTGAACAGGTTCAAGGATTTTTCCGCTCCATAAAACATTATCAGATAAAATAATGCCGCCTTTATTCATCTTTGGAACAATCATTTCCCAATAATTCAGATAATTTTCTTTATCGGCATCAATAAAAACCAAATCGAACTTCACATCCAAATTTGGAATAATATCAATTGCTTCCCCTAAATGCTGAAAAATTTGATTACCCCAAGGCGAGGCATCAAAATACTTTCGTTGAAAATCAATTAATTCTTCTTTGATATCAATAGTATGCAATTGACCATTCTCCTGCATTCCTTCACACAGACATAAAGCCGCATAACCAGTATACGTTCCGATTTCCAGAATATTTACCGGACGAATCAATTTAGATAACATACTTAAAACTCTACCTTGAAAATGTCCGCTTAACATTCTTGGTAAAAGGATTTTCTGGTACGTTTCTTTATTAAGTTTTGCTAACAATTCTGGCTCATTTTCAGAATGCTGCTCGATATAATCTTCTAAGTCCTGTGAAATAAAATGCATGTTGTAGTATCTTCTAATTTAAGGCAAAAATACAAAAAATATCCGCTCGCTTTTTTGCATAAAAAAAACCATCCGAATTAGCGAATGGTTTTAATTTTTGAATGTTAATGAAATTATTTTTTCAATTCTTCATTTACCTCTTTGGCAGTTTTTACTGTTCCGTCTTTTGCAGCTTTTGCAGCGGCCTCTGCTTTGTCTGCAGCTTTTTTAGCGGCTTCTTTTACATCAGCGGCTGCTTTTTGGGTAGCATCTTTTACATCTTCAGCTGCTTTTTCAGTTTTAGTAACGGCACTGTCTTTTACTTCTTCAATATCTGTTGTAAGAGAATCTACTTTGTTTCCAAGAGTCAATTCGTCTTCTGCAGGTTTTGGTTCTTTCTTCTCACAAGATTGAACAGCGAATGCTAATAAAGCTACAACAGCTAAGCTTAAAATTTGTTTTTTCATGATTAAATTCTTTTTAAAAGTTGATAAAATATAAAGGTTATAAAGCTGAAAAAATAAAAATACAAATTTTAAAATTAAGCGCTCTTTGTAAGATTATTTTCCTGTGAAGAGCAAGACAATTCCCGTGCCAATTTTTTTGATTTTGAAAGTTTGCTTCTAAAGTTTTTTATATTCTATAATGAAGAAAGATACTCTATTTTTTTTTAGTTTTTGTACAAACTGAAATTGATCACGATTTCGTCTTTCACTTTAATTAAACCCGCCATTTTAGTTGGTGGCTCTAACTCAATATCAGAGAACTTTAGATTAAGAGAGCCTTGAATTTTATTGGCCGTGGTATACAATATAAAATCTTTGTATTGGAGTGTTTTATTGGTTATCAAAAAAGTTAGGTTGCATTTATAATTTTTTCCAACTGATCTGATATCTTTAATGCAAACGGCACTATTCGGGAACTGTTTTATTTTTATTGTTCCTTGTAGGTCTTTTGTCATTATTTTGTTTCCACAATCAAAATTCGACATCTTGATTTCAGTATTAAAAATGTTTTTTTTGATTGAATTTAGGTATACTGTATCTTTTTTAATAAAAAAATTAGAACAGTTATACTTACCAACGGTTGAGTTTCCGGTAATTTCAATTTCAATTTTGTTAATTACTAAAACAGAATCATCAGTTAAAAAAGTGGGTTTAGCACTTCCAAAGAAAAAGAAAATTGCTAAACCCAAAGTTAAATTTAAAAGTAAACGTTTCATCTTATCAGAATGAAATAACCGCCTCAAACATTATTCCTTTAAAGCTGCCTCCGAAGAGATCATTTGGAGTTGTGCCATTAAATTGAGCGAAGTTTTTATAATTCTGATCAACATATTCTAATTTGGCCAAAATATTTTTTGTCATAAACCAGCCAGCTGCGCCTTCAAATCTGTTTATTTGGATAGCTTCAGCATTTGCATTTGAAAGTTTTCCATCAACTAAATTGTATTTTCCGCCCACATAAAATCTTTCTCCTTCTCCAAAACGATATACCAGGTCTCCAACGTATTGATTTACTTTACGAGTGTCATCAGTACCTTTGAAGTCGCCGCCAGAGGTAAATTCTAAAGTTCCAAAAAACTCAAGACCTTTATATTTAATAAATGGATTAACCATATATGATGTAGCCCAGTTTCCGTATCCAGGATTAAAACGCCCAGTATCTTTATTGGCCGTTGGATCAAAATTGTTGGCAACAGAAGAAATAACTGCTTGTGTTGCCGGGGTTATCACATTATAATCAGCATGACTCATTACGCCATAAAAACGACTTCCTGCTCTGTCTGAAGCATATAAATTTCCACTAGAATTTGCCGTGTGATAATACGATCCAGTAAGTCTGATTCTCAAATGTTCGTTGATTTGTTTGTCCCAACCTAATTTTGCAATTATTGAAGGACTAATTGTAGTGTTTGCATCTGGTTTTAAGGGTGTCGTTGGAGCCGGGACAATTTCAGCTACACTTTGGTTTAATTTAGAATTGGTAACGCCAATCATACTCACAAATCCTGATCTGTTGTAGTAAAGTTCAGCACCCATTTCGGTAATGAAAGCATCCATTATATTATTGCCTACGAACGGATTCATAAATGCGTTTCCATTGTCTGATCTTCTAAAATGGGCATCACCATAATTATTCTCCATTTGACCAATTTTGATAGTTGTATATTGCATGAAATCAGCTAAGAAATCTTTTTTAATGAAGTCTAGTTTGTCAATTTGAAGATAACCGCCTTTTACCCAGGTTTCATTATGATGCCTTGAAGCCAGATATACATCTAAGTTTACACGCACACCATCATATAATTGGGCTCCAATAGTGAAATTGGCATTAGGTAAATTAAAATTATTTTCGAGATTATTTAATCTGTAACCAGGAGCGGTTGCTAAATCTTTTTGATCATTAAATGAGTTTAAAGCTTGAAATTGAAGGGCAAATGCAGCTCCCATATCAACACTTAATCCTTTGTAAGATACAGTGTCTTTTTTGACGTCAAATTGATTGATTCCTTTTTGACTTCGTGGAATTTGGTTCTGAATGTGTCCAAAACTGACTTGCGCATTTACAGCAAACGCACTTGCTAAGGCGATAAATAGGATATAGATTTTTTTCATGGCGATTATAAATTAAAGTTTAGATTAAATTTTAAGGTCAAATCCTGACCAGTTTTGATGGTTCCTAACAAGGCAGTTGGAGACTTCATTCCAAAATCAGTAAAAGTAATTTTGTTACTTCCCTGCATGTTTACCCCATCTTTCGTAATAGTTGTTTTTACGGTAGTTTTTAAGATTTTACTAACTCCTGCAATAGTGTAAGTTCCTGTAAGTTCCCAGGTAGTTTCGTTTATCTTTTCGGCAGATTTTAGAACATATTTAATGTTTTTTTGCTTGTCCGTTTTTAAAGTTTCGTAAGCTACTTTATCCATGCTTTTTTTCTCACTTTTAATGCTTTCTGCTAAAAGAGTAATAGAAAGTGATTCGATATCTGTAAGCTTAGAATTGGCAATCGATAAATTGGCGGTTCCGTTTCCGGAAGCCGATTTCATTTCCCAATCATGCAGCGTCGAAGTTCCTGAAACGGAAAAGGTCGATTTACTGTCTAAAGCATAATTTTTTTGAGCAGATGCAAATGATGAGATTCCCAGAAAGGAAATTACAATTGCGAGTAACTTTATTTTTCTTGATTTCATTTTGATAATATTTATTGAAATGTTTGTGGCTTTTCGCCAATTCTGCCTTAGTACTAATAGCATCCTTTGTTAACTTGAACCAAATGTATTATTCATATTATGAGATTTTACTGATAAAAATCATTGTTAAAATTTTATTAAAATTATATTTATAACTACATCGATTTCAGCAATTGTTTCGCAGGTTAGGGATGTAAAAAGGAGTGTTAAAATTGTAGAATTAGTAATTTTTAGAATTGCTCAGATATCAATTTTTAAGATTGTATCGTAGTTTATACTGTTAGAAATGAACAAATACTTAAATTTGCACCATGCAAATCGAGAAAAAAGACATAAGAGCCTTATCAAAAGATCAATTACGAGATTTTTTTGTCGCAAATAATGACAAAGCTTTTCGTGGAAATCAAGTCTATGAATGGTTGTGGAGCAAAGGAGCACATAGTTTTGAGGATATGACGAATGTTGCCAAAACAACACGTTCTATGCTTGAAGATAATTTTGTTATCAACCATATTAAGGTTGATACCATGCAACGTAGTAGTGACGGAACAGTAAAAAATGCAGTTCGTTTACATGATGGTTTAGTGGTAGAATCCGTTTTGATTCCAACCGATACCAGAACAACGGCTTGTGTGTCAAGCCAGGTGGGTTGTAGTTTAGATTGTAATTTCTGCGCAACATCAAGATTGAAAAGAATGCGTAATCTGGAACCGGGAGAAATCTACGATCAGATTCTGGCAATTGATAAAGAAAGTCGTTTATATCACAATCATCCGCTTTCGAATATTGTTTTTATGGGAATGGGAGAGCCTTTAATGAATTATAATAATGTCATTAAAGCAATAGATATGGTTACATCATCAGAAGGTTTGGGAATGTCACCAAAACGAATCATGGTTTCAACTTCCGGAATTCCGAAAATAATTAAGAAAATGGCTGATGATGATGTGAAATTCAAATTGGCAGTTTCATTACATTCGGCAATCGACGAAATTCGAGCGCGCATCATGCCTTTCAGTGTGAATTTTCCTTTAAAAGATTTACGTGAAGCTTTAGAATATTGGTACAGAAAAACGAAAAGCAAAATCTCGTACGAATATGTGGTATGGAAGGGAATTAACGACGACAAAGCCTCAATTGATGCTTTGGTGAAATTCTGTAAATATGTGCCTTGTAAGGTTAATTTAATTGAATATAATCCAATTGATGACGGTGAGTTTCAGCAAGCTTCTGAAGAATCTATTATGGCTTACATTAAAGCTTTAGAGAATATTGGAGTAGTAGTAAAAGTACGTCGCAGTCGCGGAAAAGATATTGACGCTGCCTGCGGGCAATTGGCAAATAAAGAAGGATAAGTTCCTGATATTTTAAATAAGCAAAAAAGCATTAAAAACGAGAGATCTTCTTGTTCTTAATGCTTTTTTTCTGGGCAAAAAGGATTCTTATTTTTTCAAATCGATTTCTTCCGTTACGCCGTCTTTTGTGATTTTAGCAAGTGTGTCGCAACTTCCGTCTCCGTAATCAATAACTGCCGAAGCACCATTTTTAGTTACAGAAACAATTCCTTTTACAGCAAATGATTTTTTACATATTGCTTTAAATTGTAAAGGTGTTGTGATTTCAGCTGAAAAGGTATCTCCATTTGGAAAAGTGGTTGTGCCGCTTCCGGTTACCAAATAAGCATTGTCTTCCCAATTGAACCAGGTATCATAACCTTCTACCATTTCTTTAACCAAAGAACCTTTTCTGGTGTAAACGCCTCCGTCATCAAAAGTAATGGTCAGGTCGATTGCAGCGGTAAATACAGGATGTGCTGTTGCCAGTAAATCGGTTGTTTTTACAGTTCGTACGATGCTTTTACTACCCTGAAGTTTTTTGCCATTGTGATAAAATCCATCAAAAGTATAACTAATGGTCTGTGTTGAAGCAGAAAAGTCATTTGAGAACGAAATAACCATTTTTCCTTTTACAGTATTTCCATTTTCTAAGGTACAGCCTTCAACACCAAAATCGACAGTTCTGGTCCAGGTATTGTTAGTTAATACTGTTGTAATAATAGCACAACTCGGAAGGAAATTTTTTACCGGCCCGCTTGGTTTGCTTGTCACATTTTGTTGTGCGCTAAATTGATCTTCAGCAATATTAGTTACATCATCTATCGAGGCGTCAATTTTAGAATTTGTAACTATTTCATCTTTAGAAATGGCTGCTGATGTTCCGTCATTTGTTTTTTCATCAGAATTACAGCTGATAAAAAAAGATAAAGCCACTAATGTTCCAATAAATAAAAATTTTGTTTTCATAATAAATTAGTTTTACGTGATTTTAATTAATGAACTCAAATTAGGCTTTAACCAGATTATGTTTTGGGTGGTGAATTTACATTAGTGTACAAATTGTTGATATACTAACGTAAAATACACAACGTTTTTTTATTTAAAATAGTATATTTGGAATCGAAATGAATATTACTTCTCAAATAAAACAGCCCATTTTTAACGAGATGGAACTTTTTGAAAAAAAGTTCCATGAATCGATGACCTCAAAGGTGGCTTTACTGAACCGTATCACATATTACATCGTAAATCGTAAAGGAAAACAAATGCGTCCTATGTTTGTTTTTCTGACAGCAAAAATGGTTTCTGCCGGGATTGTAAACGAAAGAACGTATCGTGGAGCATCTGTAATTGAATTAATTCATACCGCTACTTTAGTTCATGATGATGTGGTAGACGACAGTAATCGCCGTCGTGGATTTTTCTCAATAAATGCACTTTGGAAAAATAAAATAGCTGTTTTGGTTGGTGATTACTTATTATCGAAAGGATTATTGCTATCGATAGATAATGGTGATTTTGATTTACTTCGTATTATTTCAGTTGCCGTTCGTGAAATGAGCGAAGGGGAATTGCTTCAGATAGAAAAAGCCAGAAGACTTGATATTACTGAAGATGTTTATTACGAAATCATCCGAAAAAAGACCGCTACACTTATCGCGGCTTGTTGTGCGCTTGGCGCAAAATCGGTAATTGAAGATGATATTCAGGTGGAGAATATGCGAAAATTTGGCGAGCTTATCGGAATGGCTTTTCAAATCAAGGATGACTTGTTCGATTACAGCGAAGAAGCAATAGGTAAACCAACCGGAATCGATATTAAAGAGCAAAAAATGACTTTGCCTTTAATTCATGTTTTAAATACTTGTACTCCGCAAGAAAAAAAGTGGTTGATCAACTCCATCAAAAACCACAACAAAGACAAAAAACGCGTCAAAGAAGTTATTGCTTTTGTAAAAGACAATAATGGTTTGGCTTATGCCGAAAATAAAATGGTGCAATTTCAGCACGAAGCACTTTTACTTTTAGAGAATTACCCTGATTCTGAGTTTAAAGCTGCTCTTGTTTTGATGGTGAATTACGTTATTGAGAGAAAAAAATAATTAGATAATTAGAAAATTTGTCAATTAGATAATTGCTTTACTTGGTTGTAAATCAGTTTTTTTGTGTTTTATTTTGGAATTTGGAATTTCTTTTTTGATTTTTTTTTATTTCCCATGCAACCATTTCTCAACCTTACTCGTCTATGCTAATAGAAGTCTGTTAGTAAACCAAAACCGAAACGCTTATAAATGAAAATTATTCATTTACATCAAGAAGAAACTGAACTTATAAAGTTGGCTGTCGAAAATAATCGACAAGCACAACAGCAGATATATAGTCGGTTTTCTTCAAAAATGCTGAGTGTTTGTCGACAATATATAAAAGACATTCAATTGGCCGAAGATGTAATGATAACCGCTTTCATGAAAGTATTTACCAACTTAAACAAATTTGAACATAAAGGGAGTTTTGAAGGCTGGATTCGCCGAATTATGGTGAACGAATGTATTTCGTATTTAAGAGTTCAGAAAAAAGTAAAATTTACCGAAGATGAAATTTATATAGAAGAAAGTTTCAATGCAATTGACAGTCAGTTTTCAATAGATCAGATTCAGTTTTTAATTGATGCTTTGCCGGACGGTTATAAAATGGTTTTCAATTTATACGCCATCGAAGGATACAAACACAATGAAATTGCCAAGATGTTGGGGATTAATGAAGGAACATCGAAATCGCAATTATCGCACGCCAGAAAAATGCTGCAAACACAAATTACTATTTTAAAAAAACAAGATAATGGAACCGAATAATTTTGAAAAGGATTTCCGTGAAAAACTAAATAAACGCAAAATTGAACCAAGTGACAAAGCCTGGGATCGATTGGATGCAATGTTGAGTGTTGCTGAAGAAAAGAAACAGCCAAAAAAGAAAAACAAATGGTTATACATCGCAGCAAGCCTTGTTGGGTTTTTATTGGTTGGAACTTTCTTTTTTAACCAGAAAAAAACAATTGAACCCCCTATGAATTCAGTTGTTGTTGAGGAAAATATTAAAGAGGATTCGGTAGTAAAACCGATATTAAATGCAATCGATTCGGTTAAAACGGAAATTGCTGTTTCTGAAAAAGATGCCACTCAAACTTCTACTCAAATTTCAATTGCAGAAAAAATAAATCATAATCAAAACACAAATAAAACCATTAAAAATGAATCAAATCAAATAGCGGAGTCTTCAATCATCATCAAAAACAATCAGGAAAAACAAGCAATCAACAATCAAACTTTAGTTGTCGAAACTTCTAAAAGCGAAACAGTAGATCAATTATTGGATTCGGCCGAAAAAACAATAATTGCTGAAAATTCGACTAAGCCAAAATCAAGAGTCAGAATAAATGCTAATGATTTACTTAATCAAGTCGATGGAGAACTAGAACTCTCTTTCAGAGAAAAACTTATTTCTAAAATCAATAGAAATTATCAAACAGTCAAAGTGGCTGTTGCTAATAGAAATGTTAAAGAGTAATTATTAAAATCATCAATCAAATCATCAATCAAAAAAAACAATCATGAAAAATTTTACCATTTATTTATTTATTTTATTCTTCTTATTAGTCAATAAAATGATAGGGCAGGAAACTTTTGAGAACAAAGCAAAAACAATAGCTGTAAGCATTGAAAAAATTACTACTGAGGAAAAAGCAGCTTTAAAAAAAGAAATTGACGAGGTAAACAGTCAATTAATTGAAGGAACAATTTCTAAGGAAGAAGCTGAAAAGAAAAAGAAAAATTTTGCTGAAATTAGAGCACGTAACATCGAAAACAGAACGGCAATAGAACAAGATAAATTACAAGAATTAGTTCAGGAAAAGGTAGATGGCAAAATAGATTATAAGAAAGAACGAGGAGGAACAATTATTTTACTTGGCGGAAGCAATGATTCTATTAGACCGAATCAAACAGAGATTAATATTCCTTCTATGAAAGTTTATGAGGGAAGAGAGGCAAAAGTTAAAAGAGAATCTAAAAGAACAACATCTCAATTTGTGTTTGCCGCAGGATTAAATAGTACTATGGTTGATGGGAAACTTCAGGATTCAAATTATAGTTTTATAGGATCACATTTCTACGAGTGGGGTTTTACATTTAACTCAAGAATAATGGCTAATAATAATTTATTGCATGCTAAATACGGACTTTCGTTAATGTATAATAATCTTCGACCAACAGATAATCGCAGTTTTGTTGTCAATAATGAGGTAACAGAATTAGTGACCAACCCAATAAATTTAAAAGAATCACGCTTTAGAAATGTTTATTTGGTAGTTCCTGTTCATTTAGAATTTGATTTTTCAAAAGATGGCAATTATGAAGGTAAAAGTTATTTTAGAACCCATAAAGGTTTTCGTTTGGGAGTTGGAGGGTATACAGGAATTAATGTAAAATCGAAACAGATTTTAAAGTACGAAGACAATGATTATAAAACGACGCAAAAAACAAAAGGAGACTTTAATACGAACAACTTTATTTACGGGCTAAGTACCTATATAGGCTATAAGGAAACAAGTTTGTATTTGAAATATGATTTGAACCCGATATTTCAAGACAATCCTGTAAAGGAGAATAATATTTCATTAGGTATACGTTTCGATTTTAATTAAATAAAAATTAAATTAGTTAGTAAGGAAAGCGCTTTGAAAAAGGCGCTTTTTTTATGTGACAAATCGATAAATTTCAAGATGGATTTATGTATTTTTACAAGCTCTCAACTTTTAAATTATTTTACGTTTTGATCTCACAAAGTACAATTGATTCTGTTTTTGAAACTGCTCGTGTAGAGGAGGTTATTGGTGATTTTGTTAATTTAAAACGTGCCGGAAGTAATTTTAAAGGATTGAGTCCATTCTCAGATGAGCGCTCTCCGTCGTTCATGGTGTCGCCTGCAAAAGGAATCTGGAAAGATTTTAGTACCGGTAAAGGAGGGAACTCTGTTAAATTCCTAATGGAGCACTCGCAATTTACCTATCCGGAAGCCATTCGATATTTGGCCAAAAAATACAATATCGAGATTGAAGAGACCGAACAAACAGATGCTGAAAAAGCGATAACTGATGTTCGTGAAAGTATGTATTTGGTTTCAGAATTTGCAAAAGATTATTTTCATAAAACACTTTTAAATTCAGAGGAAGGAAAAGCAATTGGGCTTTCTTATTTTAAAGAAAGAGGTTTTACAAATGAGACGATTAAAAAGTTTAGCTTGGGATATTCTCCGGAAACGTGGGATGCTTTAACCAAAGAAGCTTTGGGTAAAGGATATAAGCTTGAATTTCTTGAAAGTACCGGTTTGACAATTCCAAGAGAAGATCGTCCTTTTGACCGTTTTAAAGGTCGTGTAATGTTTCCGATTGAAAGTATGTCGGGACGTGTTTTGGGTTTTGGAGGACGTATTTTAACGAATGATAAAAAAGCGGCGAAGTATTTAAACTCGCCTGAAAGTGATATTTACCATAAAAGTAAAGTTCTTTATGGAATTTATCAGGCCAAGCAGGCAATAGCAAAACAAAATAATTGTTATTTGGTTGAAGGGTATACAGATGTAATTCAGTTTAATCAGGCCGGAATTGAGAATGTTGTGGCTTCTTCCGGTACAGCCTTAACGCCAGATCAAATCCGATTAGTAAATCGTCTGACCAGAAATATTACCGTGCTTTTTGATGGCGACGCTGCAGGACTTCGTGCTTCTATTCGTGGAATCGATTTGATTCTGGAAGAAGGTATGAATGTAAGAGTTTGTGGTTTTCCTGACGGAGAAGATCCGGACAGTTTTGCCCGAAAAAATTCTCATGATGATTTAGTAGCTTATTTAGAAGAAAACAGTAAAGATTTTATACAGTTTAAAGCGTCTCTTCTAATGAAAGAGGCCAAAAACGATCCTATAAAAAAAGCCGATTTGATTCGCGATATGGTTGTTAGTATTTCGAAAATTCCGGATCGTATTCAGCGTGAAGTTTATACTCAGGAATGTGCCCGAATTATGGATATTTCGGAGCAGGTTTTGGTGAGCACGTTGGCACAGTTGATTCAAAAAGATCTTACCGAAGCCAATAAAAAGCAAAAGCAGGAACAAAAACCTTTTGAAGTTGTTAGAAACCAGAATCCCAAAAATACTGGTTTTTCAGGAGGAGACCCGGAAGATCCAAGAAATGGACCGCCTGAGGGTTATTTTGAAGAACCGGGATATCCTCAACAACAACAACAAAGCGAAAAGGTTGATGTATTATATCGTCTGGAGCGAAAAGTAATTGAAATTTTATTGCTTTATGGCGATAAAACAGAAGAATTTGAAGATGTACTTTTAAAAAATAATGAAGAAGGGGAGATTGTAATGGTCTCTGAAAAGAGACAATACAAAGTTTTTCAGCGAATTTATTTGAGTTTGCAGGAAGACGAGGTAGAACTTTCCAATAATTTATTCCGGGATATTTTTACTGATTTAATTGCTTTTTATCATCAAAATGAAAAGTTTAGTCTTGAACAATATTTAATGCGTTTACAGCCTGATTTCGCTCAGGAAGTTACAGATATTTTAATGGAAGATGAAAGATTAGCTCTTCATGATTGGGAGGGGCAGAATATTTTCACAAAGGGGAAACACGAAACGATAGCACAATATGTAACTGAAACAGTTATGTCTATGCGTTGGTTTTTAGTGGGTAAAATTATTGAAGAATTAAAAAGCTCTATACAACCTGATAATTCAGATAATACAGAGCTTTTGTCTATGGTAATGGATTACTCAAGTTTAGTTAATTCATTCTCGAAAAAACTCGGAAGAGTAATGTCGAGATACCATTAAATAATTTCTAAAGTCTTCGCTTTGTTAACTAAGTCAACTAAATTAGTAACATTCAATTTAGTCAATAATCTTAATTTGTAAGTACTGATCGTTTTTTCGTTCAGATTTAAGATTTTAGAGATTTCATTGTTTTTCTTACCATCACTTAAATAACGTAAAACTTCAATCTCGCGATTTGACAGTTTTCTGTACAAACGTTCGCTTTTGCTTTGTTTAGCAATTAGAGCCATGTTTTTACGTACAGTCTCGTTGATGATAATTTTTCCTTCATGTACTTTGATAATAGAAAGACCTAAAGTTTCAAGTTTTTCTGTTTTGTGTACATACCCGGAAACTCCTGCTTTAATTGCATTTGGAGCATACATTTGTTCAGCGAGGTCACTAAAAATTACAATTTTTGTTTTTGGGAAGTTTTTCAGGATTGATTTAACTTCAAAGATACTAGAAAGACCTTCTAACTCTAAATCTAGAATTAGGATGTCAATTTCCTTCGTTTGAAGAATATCTCTAACCATTGAAAAATTGCCCACATTGGCAACAATTGAAATTTGATCGTGGTCTTTAAAATAAGACTTAACGCCAAAGTGAGTCACAGGATGATTGTCTGCAAGACATACTTTAATCATAATTTTTACCTTTTTAGAATTGTTTTATCATGTTTTTGGAGCTGTAAAATTAATAAATAAATTCTGTAATTAATCGAAGGTAAATGTTAAAAAGTTTTATTTTAACGTTTTTGGTATTATGCAGACCGGTATAGCATCCATTTTATGCTTGTTGCTGGTGTTTAATCGTTTATAAATTTCAAAGACAGATTTTTCTCTCCCATTAAAGTCACCTGCCGTTTTTCCTGACTCCGCCGCTAACATGGCCCATTCAAGTTCATCATAACTTGCTCCTAATTGATCTTCATCGGTTCTGTTATCGCCAAAAAGGCCATCTGTTGGAGCTGCTGTTAAAATTGAATTTGGAATTGCTAAAAATTCTCCAAGAGCATAAACATCAGATTTCATTAAATCAGCAATCGGACTTAAATCAACGCCGCCATCTCCATATTTAGTATAAAATCCTACTCCAAAATCTTCTACTTTATTTCCTGTTCCGGCTACCAAAAGTCCGTGAATACCTGCTAAGTAATACAGGGATGTCATTCTTATACGAGCGCGTGTATTAGCTAAAGACAGGCTCACTTTGGCTTCGTCATCTGTTTTTGGAACGGAGCTTTTAAAAGCTTCAAAAGTAGCCGTTAAATCAGTTTCTATACTTGACACGTTCGGAAAACGTTTCTTTAATTGGTCAATATGTTCTCTTCCTCTTGAAACTTGACTTGCAGCCTGGTGAATTGGCATTTCAACACATAAAACCTGTAAACCGGTTTGGGCACATAATGTAGAAGTTACAGCAGAATCAACTCCGCCGGAAATTCCAATTACAAAACCATTTAGTTTTGCACTGTTAGCATAATTTTTTAACCAATTTACAATGTGGGTATTTACTTTTTCTGTTTGAATTGTACTTTTTTTAGCCATAATAGTTCAAGTTTTAAGATACAGGGATGTATATTTGCACAAATATTTTTAAGTATGTCTATATTTAAATTTATGCAACACAAATCTAATTAAAATAAAATGAAAATATATCGCTTTATAGTGGTTCTATCCCTGTTTTTTTTGTCTTGTGATCAAAAAAGCAAAGTCGAAAAAGAAGTTGAAGAAATTCCGGTTGATATTACAGTAGAACGTTTTGATAAAGTATTTTTTGAAACAAAACCTGAGGATTTAGCCAAAGTAAAAAGACAATATCCTTTCTTTTTTCCTGCGGGTAATGATGATTCAGTTTGGCTGCAGAAAATGCAGGAGCCAATTTGGAGAGAAGTGTATGAAGAGGTGCAGAAAAAATATTCAAATTTTGAACCTGTGCGTCAGGAGTTTAATTCACTTTTTCAGCATGTTAAATATTATTTTCCTAAAACTAAAACTCCAAAAGTAATTACTGTGATTGGTGAAATGGATTATAATGCGAAAGCAATTTATGCTGAT
The DNA here is from genome assembly GCF_057840745.1 of Flavobacterium sp. KH_001. NCBI lineage: Bacteria > Pseudomonadati > Bacteroidota > Flavobacteriia > Flavobacteriales > Flavobacteriaceae > Flavobacterium > Flavobacterium sp. KH_001. The sequence goes on from NZ_CM174520.1 coordinate 2,086,511, forward strand.
AGTCTGGTAATTGTAGCTTTGGAATTATACTTAGGGAAAGATCATAAGTTTTATGAATTTCCGAATTACGTGAAGCAGAATTTTGAGGAAAAACAAATCATGCCAGATGTGGTTTCGAGTTTTGCTTACAGAAATATTCCGGCGTTTCCGGATAGGAATTTAGTTTCTCAAATGATTTTTGAAGGTAAACAATTGTACGCAAAAGATTTATTGCTACCGGAATATACAGATGCTGATAAAATTGGTTATACACCTGAACAGATAAAATGGTGCGAGGAAAATGAAGCTTACATGTGGCGTTATTTTCTTGAAAAGGAAATGCTCTACAGCGATGATCCTAAATTAACAACCCGATTTATGACACCGGGACCGTTTTCTAAATTTTATCTGGAAATAGATAATGATACACCAGGAAGAGTTGGGGCTTGGATCGGCTGGCAAATAGTGCGTTCGTATATGAAGAATAACAATGTTACTTTGCCGGAATTGTTAAAAACAGATAATAAAGAGATTTTCGAGAAGTCAAAATATAAACCTAAGAAATAATGTCAGATACAATAAACTCAGAGATTAAATTCAATATAGAATTAGATGAAAACCGTGTTCCGGAAAAATTAACGTGGAGCGCGCAAGACGGCGGAGTACAGGCCGAAGAAGCAAAGGCAATTATGTTGTCTATTTGGGACAGTAAAGCCAAAGAAACGATGCGTATTGACTTATGGACAAAAGATATGCCGGTTGATGAAATGAAGATTTTCTTTCACCAGACTTTAGTAGCAATGTCGGATACTTTTAAGCGCGCAACTGACGATGAGAAAATGTCAGACACTATGAAAGATTTTTGTGACTATTTTGCAGAAAAATTGGAACTGACAAAGTAATCTAAATTTCAAAATAAAAAATTCCAAACTCCAAGTCTTGCAAATTGGAATTTGGAATTTTTTTGTTGGAATTTATTTAACCGATCTTTTGTCTAAATCTTTAAATAATTTTTTTAAAGCTCCGGCCATTAATTTATTTGATGTTTTGTAAAAATCGATGTTATCGATAAGCTTATCTGATTTTTCTGTTGCCCAGACAGATTCGTTTTTTGTTTTTCTTGCAACCCCAACCACATTTTGCGAGTAGATAATTTCCTGAGAGTTCAAATCATAAATTTCAACAAGTACAGACGCTTCATTTTTCCCTACTTCATTATCGGTTTGATAGAGCTCAATTGCGAAAAGATCGCTTTTATTTTTCTTTGTCGAAATATTGATAAAAAAATCAAAACCAGTTCCGTCTTTTAGTTCTTTTAGTTTTGTTTTGCTTGGATTTAACGGAATCTTTCTGGTAACAAGTAACCCGTTCACATCATTTATATAGAAGAGACGTTCGCCTAAATTCTTTTTAAAAAAGGTTAAAGACTCTTCGGTTAATTTATCTTTAGATTTTTTTGGACAGTCTAATTCGTTCATCAGCCATTTTCCGGAAGTAAAATCAACACCAGATCGTGGTCCCGACGTAAACATATAAGTTTTTGAGGCGCAAGATGCTAAGGCGAGGATTGTAAAGATGAAAAAGAATAGTTTGTTGTTCTTCATAAAATATATTTTATTCCAAATATTGAATTTGGTTTTTTTATTTGCATCAAAAGAATTATTTAGCAACTGGTTTAATAGATTTCTCTTTTATGTCATTTATAATTTTATTGTAAGTGCCTAATATAATTGTAGTCGTAGGTTTATTTGTGAAGCTATTATCGTCTTCTATTGAGCCTCCTACTGTTTGTGAATAAATTATTTCTCCAAGATTTAAATCATATACTTGTAATGTAACTTCTGCAAAAGACATTTGTTTTTTATAGTAAAAATGATCTGCAAAGTCAAAATCGCTTAAATCATTTTTTGCATTTTTACATTTAATATTTACATAATAATCGAAATCAGCTCCTTTTTTTAAATCTAAAATTGTTGATTTACTTGGATTAAGGCGAACTTGTTGAGGTAGTAATAATGATTTTTCAACCAATGAATATTTTACTCTCTCACCTAGATATTCTGAAAAATCTTTTAAAACTAAATTAGTTATTTTGTCCTTAGCGTATGGATTTACTGAAATGTCACCGATTAACCATTTTCCGTTAGAGAAATCTATCCCCTCAGTATGGCTTTTGCTGATTACGAAATAATGAGTAGTGTTACAAGAAGAAAGGAATAATAAGATTAGAAAGTAAGAAAAAATCTTCATAGTGATAAGTTGGTTTTAAGCAAATATAATTTATTTTCTTTGTTAAGAATTTTCTGCAAATAAAAAATCTCAAATTCTAACTTATAAGTTGGAATTTGAGATTTTAAAAATTATAATTTATTTTCTAAAATTGTGAATTGTTTTTAAATACTTCCTGATTTACTTCATCGATATAAGATAAAAGATCTTCTTTTCCAGTTGATTCTGTTGATGAGGTTACAAAATATTGAGGCATTTCTTCCCAGTTGTTAGCAAACATTTGTTTTTTGTATGCTGCAATATGAGAATCAATTTTTGTTTTACTGATTTTATCTGCTTTCGTAAAAATAATACAAAACGGAATTTCGCTTTCACCCATATAAGACATAAATTCAATATCTATATTTTGAGCTTCGTGACGAATATCAATTAAAACAAAAGCGCAAACTAATTGCTCTCTGGTTTCGAAGTAATCGGTAATAAATTGCTGGAAAACTGATTTTGTTTTTTTAGATACTTTCGCGTAACCATAACCAGGTAAATCGACTAAGAACCAATTATTATTGATTTTAAAGTGATTTATTAATTGTGTTTTTCCAGGCCTTCCTGAAGTTTTTGCTAAATTTTTGTGATTGGTAAGCATATTGATCAACGAAGACTTACCAACGTTTGATCTTCCGATAAAAGCATATTCCGGCAAAAATTCCGCAGGACATTTTGCAACTTCAGAATTGCTGACAATAAATTCAGCGGTTGTAATTTTCATGTTTTTTGTTTTTAAAACCTCCTAAAAGTCGAAAGTTAGATGCTATAAATTCTTTTTAACGAGCCATTCTTCAAGAATTTTATTGAATTCCTGAGGATGTTCCATCATAGCAGCGTGTCCACATTTGTCTATCCAATACAAAGTTGAATTAGGCAATAATTTATCAAATTCTTCGGCAACATTTGGTGGTGTAACGGCGTCATTTTTCCCCCATATAATACAGGTTTCCACTGTCATTTTTGGCAAATCTTTAGCCATATTATGACGAATTGCGCTCTTGGCAATCGTTAAGGTTTTGATTAATTTAATACGGTCATTAACCGTTGCATAAACTTCATCAATAAGTTCGGGAGTGGCAATTGCAGGATCATAAAATACATCCTCAGCTTTCTTTTTGATGTATTCATAATCACCTCTTTTGGGGTAACTATCTCCCATAGCACTTTCGTAAAGACCAGAGCTTCCGGTAATTACAAGTCCTGCTACTTTTTCAGGATATAATTTTGTGTGATAAAGTGCAATATGTCCTCCTAGTGAGTTACCTAATAAAATTACCTGATCAAAACCTTTAAAAGTAATAAAGTCTTTTACATATTTTGCAAAGCTTTTTACGTTCGTTTTTAAAATGCTTTGCGTGTATATTGGCAAATCAGGGATGACAACTTTGTATCCTTTTGTTGGAAAATATTCGGCTACAGCATCAAAGTTACTAAGGCCTCCCATTAAGCCATGTAAAATAACGATAGGAGTTCCTTCTCCAGCTTCATAATAGCTGTATTTGCCTTCTTTTTTGTAGTGTTTGTCCATCTAATTTAATGCCAATTTCAATTTGGACAAATATAGGGTTTAATAAATAAAAATGAATTTTTGGTACCGTTTTTTAACTAGATAATTTTCGTAGAACATCTAAGTGCTTATAAATCAGATTTTAGGGGTGTTTTTGGTGTATTTGCTAAATGTTAAGAAACTTACGGAATAGACATTTTTTTAAGAAAAATGATGCATATTTTTTTCGATTGATTAATGGAATTGAAAATTCAGTAATAATTAGCTAAGGTATTGATTTATGGTAAATTGGGTGTAGTGGTAGGAAAGTGGTTAAACTTATTAACAAAGTGGTATATTGTGGTAAAATGTGGTAATATTTTTTATATTTTTGTCCTATAACATATTAATTGATTTTTCTTGAACACAATTGTTGGAACATATGAGTGTAAAGTCGATGCTAAAGGGAGGCTAATGATGCCTGCGCCTTTGAAAAAGCAATTGGCTTCTTCTCTTCAGGACGGATTCGTTTTGAAGCGCTCTGTTTTTCAACCGTGTTTAGAATTGTATCCGATGGAAGAGTGGAACCTGATGATGCAAAAAATCAACAAGCTAAATCGTTTTGTAAAAAAGAACAATGATTTCATTCGAAGATTTACTGCCGGAGTTAAAATGGTAGAAATTGATGCATTAGGGAGATTGTTGGTGCCAAAAGATTTGGTAGCTTTTTCTGGTATTGCTAAAGATGTGGTTTTTTCATCTGCGGTTAATATTGTGGAAATTTGGGATAAGGATTTATATGAAAAATCAATAAGCGGCGAAGATATGGATTTTGCAGATCTGGCCGAAGAAGTAATGGGAAATATTAATGACGACGACAATGGAATATCATAATCCGGTTTTACTTCATCCTACAGTTGATGGTTTAAATATTAAACCTGACGGCATTTATGTAGATGTTACGTTTGGAGGCGGTGGGCATTCAAAAGAAATTTTGAGACGATTAGGGCCAAACGGTAAATTATTTGCTTTTGATCAGGATGAGGATGCACTTGCAAATGCATTGCCGGATGAAAGGTTTACTTTAATTAATGAGAACTTTAGATTTATAAAAAGGTTTTTACGTTTTCACGGTGTTAAAGGAGTAGATGGAATCCTGGCCGATTTAGGAGTTTCATCCCATCAGTTTGATGTTCCGGAAAGAGGATTCTCTACAAGATTTGATGCCGAACTGGATATGCGGATGAGTCAAAAAAATGATTTAAATGCTTATCGGGTGGTTAATGAATATGAAGAACAGGATTTACGTCGTGTTTTTTTTGATTATGGGGAGTTGAAAAACGCACCCGCTTTGGCAAGAACAATTGTAGAAGCCAGAGAGAAATATCCAATCAAAACGACAGACGAATTAAAAGTGGTTTTGGCAAAATATTTACCTGAAAGAGTTAAGAATAAAATATTAGCCCAGATTTATCAGGCGATTCGAATTGAGGTAAATCAGGAAATGGATGTTTTGAAAGAGTTTATTGAGCAATCATTAGAAATTCTAAATCCGGGAGGAAGGTTTTCAGTAATCTCTTATCATTCTTTAGAAGACAGATTGGTAAAAAGATTTATCAAAAACGGAATGTTTGAAGGAGAACCGGAACGTGATTTTTATGGAAACTTTTCAGTTCCGTTTAAAACCATCGGAAAATTGATTGTTCCTGATGATGCTGAAATTAAAATCAACAACAGAGCAAGAAGTGCAAAATTAAGAATTGCTGAAAAGATATAATATAAAGGTATAAAAATGAAAGGTGGAGTATTTGGCATATTAAAAGCAAGGTTTCTTATAAATGATGATGCAGTCAAAAACTGGCGATTCATTGTTTTTATCATTTTGCTTGCCATAATAATGATTGCCAATACACAGCGATACGAACAAAAGGTTTTTGAAATTGCAAAACTCAACAACGAAGTAAAAGAATTGCGATCTGAATTTGTAGACCGACGTTCTGAATTAATGAAATTAAAAATGGAATCGACGATATCGGATAAAATGTTAGAAAAACAGATTTTTCCATCTACAGTTCCTCCAGTAAAAATAGAAGTTAAAAAAGAAGAAGAAAAAAGTTTCTTTAAAAGAATATGGCAGTAGACGATAAACATATATCCTACAGAATTTACCTCGTAGCAGTTTTCATCTTCGTGATGGCAATTGCTATTGTCGTTAAATTAACCAATATTCAATGGGTTGAAGGAGATTATTACAGAAAACTGGCGAAACAACGTACAGTCAGAAATTTTGTGATTCCGGCAAACAAAGGAAATATTTATTCGGCTGATGGAAGTTTATTGGCAACATCAATTCCTAATTATGAAATTAGATTTGATGCAAAAGCGCCAAAAACGGAAACTTTCGAAAAACATGTAAAAGCATTGTCAGACTCTTTGGCTACTGTTTTGGACAGACCAGGAGGTTTTTACGAACAGGAATTAAGAAAAGCCAGAGCTAATAAAAATCGTTATTACTTGATTGCCCGTAATTTGAGTTATACAGAATATGTAAAAATTAAAGGTTTTCCATTATTCAATTTAGGTGCCTTCAAAGGTGGAATTATAGTGGAACAAGAAACGGTTAGAAAACACCCAATTGGAAAAATTGCTGAAAGAACAATAGGTTATGACCGAATCGATCCGGCTACCGGAATTGAGGTTGGAAAAGGAATTGAATGGGCTTTTAAAAGTTATCTGAACGGAAAAGACGGTAAAATTCTAAAGCAAAAAATAGCAAAAGGACAATGGAAACCTATTCGTGATGTAAATGAAGTTGATCCAATTGATGGTTATGATGTGATTTCGACAATTGATGTTTTTATTCAGGACATTGCACATCATGCTCTATTGAAACAACTTCAGGATTATGAAGCAGATCATGGTTGTGTGGTAGTTATGGAAACTGAAACGGGTCATGTAAAAGCGATTTCGAATTTAGGAAAAGCAGAAGATGGATCGTATTATGAAACTACAAATTACGCAGTTGCAGAATCTCACGAGCCAGGTTCGACTTTTAAATTAGTCGATTTAATGGCAATTTTAGAAGATAAAGTAGCAGATACGAGCACAGTTTATGATAGTCACGGTGGAGAAATCAGATACTACGGACGTGCAGTTCGTGACTCGCATAAAGGTGGTTATGGAAAAGTTTCATTGGCCCGCGGATTCGAACTTTCGTCAAACACAGTAATGGTTCAGGCGGTTTATGAAAATTACAAAAGCAATCCCTCAAAGTTTGTAAATCATATTAATAGTTACGGATTAAATAAGACATTAGGATTGCATTTTAAAGGAGAAGGAAGGCCATATATTCCGCAGCCAGGAGACAAACACTGGTCAGGAACTACACTTCCGTGGATGGCTTTTGGATATAATGTTTCGGTTACGCCAATGCAGACTTTAACATTATATAATGCAGTTGCAAATAATGGTGTAATGGTAAAACCACAATTTGTGTCAGAAATTAAAGAATGGAATAATACTATTAAAAAGTTTGATACAGAAGTAATGAATTCAAAGGTTTGTTCGCCTGAAACGCTTAAAAAGGTAAAAGCAGTTTTGCAGAACGTGGTTAAAAAAGGAACAGGTTCTAAGTTATATTCGAAAGATTTTCCAATGGCAGGAAAAACAGGAACGGCCATGGTAAATTATAGTAAGGCAGGAAGGGAAGGAATGTATTATGCTTCTTCTTTTGTTGGATATTTTCCAGCAGACCATCCAAAGTATTCTTGTATTGTGGTAGTGCATAAGCCAAATACATCAAAAAATAATTATTACGGAGCAGACGTTGCGGGACCGGTTTTTAAAAGAATCGCTCAAAAGATTTTTACTGACGCGCCTTCAACAAATAAAATTAAAACACTGGATTCTAAAATTCCAAAACAGGAAATCAGTTATGATAAGTTTGATAAAGAATCAAATAAAAAGACAAATCAGATTCCGAATTTAAAAGGAATGCCGGGAATGGATGCGATTGCTTTACTTGAAAACTTAGGTTTAAAAGTGAAGGTTAATGGAGTAGGGAAAGTAAAAAAACAGTCTTTGCAAGCTGGACAAAATATTAGTAAAAACACAACAATAGTATTAGAATTATCGTGAAAATACTGAAAGACATATTATATAAGGTAGCGATTGAATCTGTAACAGGTTCGACAGAAATCGACGTACACAAAATTGACTTTGATTCAAGAAAGATTGAAGCAAATGACGTTTTTGTAGCTATTCGCGGTTCCCTTTCTGATGGACATGATTATATCGAAAAAGCAATTCAGTTAGGTGCGATTGCTGTTATTTGCGATACTTTACCAGAAAATATTGAAAAAGGAATTACCTATATAAAAGTAAAAGATACCAATACCGCATTGGCTTTTATGGCAGCTAATTTTTTCGGAAATCCTTCTGAAAAATTAAAATTAGTTGGTGTTACTGGTACAAACGGAAAAACAACAATTGCATCTTTATTATTTCAATTGTTTCAAAAAGCAGGTTTTAAAGTTGGTTTATTGTCAACTGTGAAAATTATGGTTGATGAAACCGAATATAAAGCGACGCACACAACACCGGATTCTATTACGATCAATTATTATTTAAATGAAATGATCGAAGCTGGTGTGACACATTGTTTTATGGAGGTGAGTTCACACGGAATTCATCAAAAGAGAACAGAAGCATTGCATTTTGTGGGTGGGATTTTTACGAATCTTTCACACGATCATTTAGATTATCATCCAACTTTCGCAGAATACAGAGATGTGAAAAAATCGTTTTTTGATTCATTGCCAAAAACAGCTTTCGCGTTATCAAACATTGATGATAAAAACGGAACTGTAATGCTTCAAAATACAGTTGCCAGGAAATTTACCTATGCTTTAAAGTCGTATGCTGATTTTAAGGCAACAATATTGGAAAGTCAATTGTCCGGTTTACTGTTGAAAGTAAATGAAAATGAAGTTTGGGTAAAACTGATCGGAACTTTTAATGCTTACAACGTTTTGGCAATTTACGGAACGGCGATCGAATTAGGAATGGATAGTCTTGAGGCGCTGCGTTTACTGTCTGATTTAGAGAGCGTTTCGGGTCGTTTTCAATATATTGTTTCAGAAGGGAATATTACTGCAATTGTTGATTATGCACATACGCCGGATGCATTGGATAACGTATTAAAGACAATTAATGATATCCGTACCAAAAACGAACAATTGATTACAGTTGTGGGTTGTGGCGGAAACAGAGATAAAACAAAAAGACCAATTATGGCTAAAATTGCTTCAGATCTTAGTGATAAAGCAATCTTAACTTCTGATAATCCAAGAAACGAAGATCCTGAAGTGATTTTAGATGAAATGGAAAAAGGAGTGGAAGCTCATAATTATAAAAAGATATTGAGAATTACCGACAGAAAACAAGCTATAAAAACAGCCTGCCAATTGGCTCAGCCAAATGATATTATTTTAATCGCCGGAAAAGGCCATGAAACCTATCAGGAAATAAAGGGTGTTCGCCATCATTTTGATGATATGGAAACAGTAAAAGAAATTTTAGATCAATTAAAAAAATAAAGTTTAACCGGTTAATTGATTGTTCGTTTAATCGAATAATTATTTGAATCAAAAACTAAACAATAAACAAAACAACGATTAACCAAATAAACCAAGATATATGCTATACTATTTATTTGAATATTTAGACAAAACATTAGATATACCGGGAACGGGAGTTTTTCAGTATATCACTTTTAGATCGGCTTTAGCATTAATGCTTTCGTTGCTTTTGTCAACGATTTACGGAAAGAGAATCATTAACTTTTTGAGAAATCAGCAAGTAGGTGAAACCGTTCGTGAGCTTGGTCTTCAAGGGCAAAATGAAAAAGCAGGAACGCCAACAATGGGGGGATTGATTATCATTTTTGCAACCCTTGTGCCTGTTTTGTTATTTGCTCGTTTGCATAATATTTATATTGTATTGCTTATTGTAACCACACTTTGGATGGGGACAATTGGTTTTGTAGATGATTATATTAAAATATTCAAGAAAGACAAACAAGGGCTTAAAGGTATTTTTAAAGTAATAGGACAAGTTGGTTTAGGAATTATTGTTGGAGCTGTTCTGTATTTTAATCCGGCTGTAACGGTTAGAACGGATACCGGAAGAACTGATATATTTAAAGCCACTACTAATACAACAGTGGTTCTACCTGCTCCGATGGAGGAGAAGTCGACGGCAACAACAATTCCTTTTGTAAAAAACAATGAATTTGATTATGCCGAAATTTTAGCATTTACAGGCGAAGGATACGAAAAATGGGCTTGGTTGATTTTTATTCCAGTTGTAATTTTTATTATCACGGCAGTTTCAAACGGAGCTAATTTAACAGATGGAATTGATGGTCTCGCGGCCGGAACCTCTGCAATATCAGTCCTCGCACTCGGAATATTTACGTTCGTTTCCGGGAATATTATTTTCTCAAATTATCTGAATATAATGTATATCCCTAATTCGGGAGAAATGACGGTTTTTATATCTGCATTCGTGGGATCCTTAATTGGATTTCTTTGGTATAACTCTTATCCCGCATCTGTTTTTATGGGAGATACCGGAAGTTTAACTATTGGTGGAATCATAGCGGTTTTAGCTATTGCAGTTAGAAAAGAATTATTGATTCCGTTATTATGTGGAATCTTTTTGGTAGAGAATTTCTCAGTGGTTTTACAAGTGAGTTATTTCAAATTTACCAAAAAGAGATACGGTGAGGGACGCAGAATTTTCCTGATGTCACCACTGCATCACCATTATCAGAAAAAAGGATATCATGAAAGTAAAATCGTGACCCGTTTCTGGATTGTTGCCATCATGTTAGCCATTTTATCAATCGTTACTTTAAAATTAAGATAGATGAGATTGGTAGTTTTAGGTGGAGGAGAAAGTGGTGTAGGTACTGCTATTCTCGGGAAGAAAAAAGGATACGATGTTTTTGTATCGGATTTTGGAAAGATAAAAGAGAGTTACAAAGAAGTTCTTATCATTAATAAAATTGCCTGGGAAGAAGAAAAACATACAGAAGACCTGATTTTGAATGCCGATGTGGTCATGAAAAGTCCGGGGATTCCAGAGAAATCTCCCATCGTAAAAAAGCTGATTGAAGCGGGCGTAAAAGTGATTTCGGAAATTGAATTTGCAAAACCTTTTACAGAAGCACTTACGGTTGGAATTACCGGAAGTAACGGTAAGACAACAACAACAATGCTGACGTATCATTTATTGAAATCAGCTGGTTTGAATGTAGGTTTAGGAGGAAACATCGGAAAAAGTTTTGCCTGGCAGGTTGCTGAGAATAAGTACGATGCTTATGTGCTCGAGTTAAGTAGTTTTCAGCTTGACGGAATTATAGAATACCGGCCAGATATTGCCATAATTACGAATATTAGTCCTGATCACTTAGACCGGTACGAGTATAAATATCAAAAGTATATCGATTCAAAGTTCAGAATAACAATGAATCAGACTGAAAGCGATTATCTTATTTACGATGCTGACGATGAGGCAAGCGCAGAATGGTTAAAAAACAACACAACAAAAGCAAAATTAATTCCTTTCTCGCTGACTAAAAAATTCGATGAAGGGGCTTCTATAAATAACAACAAAATGGAAATAAAGATCAACCAAGAAGAGTTTACAATGGAAACAGAATACATTGCGTTAGAAGGAAAACATAACATGAAAAATGCAATGGCAGCAAGCTCTGTAGCGAAATTGATGCAAATTAGAAATGCAACAATTCGCGAAAGTTTATCTAATTTTCAAGGTGTAGAACACCGCTTAGAAAAAGTATTAAAAATTCAGAATGTTCAATATATCAACGATTCAAAAGCCACAAATGTAAATGCTACATTCTTTGCTTTAGATAGTATGAACGTTCCAACAGTTTGGATTGTGGGTGGTGTTGATAAAGGAAATGATTACAACGAATTGATGTCATTAGTTCGTGAAAAAGTAAAAGCAATTATCTGTTTAGGAATTGATAATCATAAAATTATTGAAGCTTTTGGTAATGTAGTTGATATCATGGTTGAAGTAAACAACATGAGCGACGCTGTAAAAACAGCACAAAGATTAACAGAAAAAGGTGATGCCGTTTTATTGTCTCCAGCCTGCGCAAGTTTCGATTTATTCGAAAACTACGAAGATCGTGGAAAACAATTCAAACAAGCAGTGCACAACTTGTAGAAAAAAAGTTTCAAGTTTCAGGTTTCACGTTAGGAGGAACCTGAAACCTGAAACATAAGAAACTTGAAACAAACGAAAGATTATGAAAGAGCTAGTTAACAAATTAAAAGGAGATAGAGTAATATGGTCATTCGTGGCTTTATTAGCACTGTTTTCGTTTATGCCTGTTTTTAGTGCGAGTAGTAATTTGGCATACATTGGACACGGAACAGGAAATACTTTGGGTTATTTGGTAAAACATCTGGCTCATATTTGTATTGGTTTCCTGATTATTTATTGGGTGCATAAAGTACCGTATCACTATTTCAGGGCGATTTCGAAAATTGCTTTGCCAATCGTATGGTTCTTATTGCTTTATACATTGCTAAAAGGAACTGTAATTGCCGGAGCAAATGCGAGTCGTTGGATTCAGGTACCGTTTATCGGAATCACATTTCAGACTTCGACATTAGCTTCTATTGTGCTGTTTATTTTTGTGGCCCGTTATTTGTCTAAAACGAAAGAAGAAAACGAACCTTTTCAGGTTTCACTGATACAGCTTTGGTTGCCTGTTTTTATCACATTGGCACTTATTTTACCAGCGAACTTTTCTACCACAGCATTGATTTTTGCTATGGTTATGATGTTGACGTTTATAGGTAAGTATCCATTAAAGTATATTGGTTTTATAATAGGTTCAGGAGTGGCAATGTTGGCGTTTTTCCTTTTGGTTGCTAAAGCTTTTCCGGAGTCCAGATTCTTTAGCAGGGTATCAACCTGGGAAAGTCGTATTACGAACTTTACCACAGATAAACCTGATGAGGATGATTATCAAATCGAAAAAGCAAAAATCGCAATTGCATCTGGAAGATTTGGAGGTTTAGGCCCAGGAAAAAGTGTTCAGAAGAACTTTTTACCACAATCTTCTTCCGATTTTATTTATGCCATTGTTGTGGAAGAATATGGTTTAGTTGGAGGGGTTTCGATATTGATTTTGTATTTATTGTTATTGTTCCGATTTGTAATTGCATCACATAAAGCAACTACGTTATTTGGAAAATTAGTCGTCGTCGGACTCGGTTTTCCGATGATATTTCAGGCGATGATCAATATGGCGGTTGCAGTTGAATTATTACCGGTAACGGGACAAACCCTACCATTGATTAGTAGTGGAGGTAGTTCGATTTGGATGACTTGTTTTTCACTAGGAATTATCATCAGTGTTACTAAGAAAGATGAAGAAATTGCCGAAGAAAAAGAAGAGAAAGAAAGAAGGAAAGAAGCACTTCAGAGATTGATTGATAAAGAATTGTCAGAGGAAGATTTACCAGCTGACGAAGTATACGAAGAAGAAGGATTAATGTATTCAATTGAGGATAATTCGAGAAATCCGATGAATGCGGTTTTAAATAAATAAGTTAAGAACAGTATAGTTTTTAAAGAGTAAAATTTTTTAAAGATGACAAATTATAAATTCATATTAAGCGGTGGTGGTACAGGAGGGCATATCTATCCTGCGATTGCGATTGCGAATGAATTAAAAACACAATTTCCTGATGCAGAATTTCTTTTTGTAGGGGCGCAGGATAAAATGGAGATGCAAAAAGTACCTCAGGCAGGTTATGAAATAAAAGGCCTTTGGATTGCCGGTTTACAAAGAAAGCTGACGTTGCAAAATTTAATGTTTCCATTAAAACTGGCAACAAGTTTGTTAGAATCAAGAAGAATCATTAAGCAATTTAAGCCCAATGTTGTAATTGGAACCGGTGGTTTTGCGAGCGGACCTTTATTGCAAGCAGCAGGTTCAGCCGGAATTCCGACAGTAATTCAGGAGCAGAATTCTTTCCCAGGAATTACAAATAAGTTATTGAGTAAAAAAGCGAATGCAATTTGTGTAGCCTATGGGAATTTAGAGCGTTTTTTTCCAGAAGAAAAAATCGTTTTAACTGGAAATCCGGTTCGTCAGGATTTGATTGATATTGAAAGTAAAAAAGACGAAGCAATCGCTTTTTATGGTTTAGATTCGAATAAAAAGACGCTTTTGGTTTTGGGTGGAAGTTTAGGTGCGAGAAGAGTCAATCAATTAATTGAAAAAGAATTACAGAATATGCTTTCGCAAAATGTTCAGATCATTTGGCAATGCGGAAAATTATATTTTGAAGATTATAAAAAACACAATCAGCAACACGTAAGAGTGGTTGATTTTATTGAAAGAATGGATTTTGTATACGCTGCTGCAGATGTGATTATTTCACGAGCAGGAGCATCATCGGTTTCGGAATTATGTATTGTTGGGAAACCAGTGATTTTTATTCCGTCACCAAATGTAGCAGAAGATCATCAGACAAAAAATGCACAGGCAATTGTCGACGCAAAAGGTGCTATTTTATTGAAGGAATCAGATTTAGACAGTCAGTTTAGTATTGTTTTTGAAGCTTTAATGAAAGATGACGGGAAGCAAAAACAGTTAAGTGCTAATATTAAAAAATTGGCAATGCCGAATGCCACAAAAGTTATTGTTGAGGAGATTAAAAAGTTGTTATAATATAAAGTTTGTTCAAAATTATACAACAGAGAAAAGAAAACAGAACGCTATTTTAGGCATTTTGGGTTATTAAAAATAGAAATATTACAAAGGCTTAATTACTAGTTTTTTAGAGAAAATAACTAGTTGCAAATAGCCCAAAAAATAAAATTAAAATGAATTTAAATCAAATACAGAACGTCTATTTTATTGGTATTGGAGGCATCGGAATGAGTGCTCTGGCCCGTTATTTCAAATATATCGGGAAACAGGTTTCGGGTTACGATAAAACGCCATCAATGCTAACTAATGAATTGATTGAAAGTGGTATTGATATTCATTTTGAAGATAATATTAATTTGATTCCAAGTGATTATTTTGTGGAGAATACGTTGGTGATTTTTACGCCAGCTGTTCCAAAATCGCATTCAGAATGGAATTACTTTATCGAAAGAAATTATGAAATTAAAAAGCGTGCTGAAGTTTTAGGAATAATTACGAAGGACACTTTTAGTTTTGCAGTTGCCGGTACACACGGAAAAACAACAACCTCAAGTATACTAGGACATATTTTGTATGAGAGTGGAGCAGATGTTACTGCATTTGTGGGTGGAATAGTCGAGAATTACAATTCTAATTTAATTGGAACCGGAAAAACGGTAACAGTTGTAGAGGCAGATGAATTTGACCGTTCGTTTTTACACTTACACCCAAATATTGCCTGTATCACTTCTATGGATGCTGATCATTTGGATATTTATGGAACTAGCGATGCTATTGAGGCTTCGTTTGTTGAATTTGCTTCGAAAGTTGAAGATAAAAGCAAGCTGTTTATAACCAAAGAATTACCTCTTGAGGGAGTACAATGTGCTATAAATGAAGATGCTGTATATAAGGCGTTCAATGTTCGTATAGAAAATGGAAGTTATGTTTTTGATGTGCAAACGCCATCAGAAATTATGAAAGATTTGCATTTTGGATTACCAGGAAAACACAATTTAATGAATGGATTAATGGCTATTGCAATGGCTAAGACTTTCGGCACCCCGACCGACTTAATTGCAAAAGCCATTGCTTCATTCAACGGAATCAGAAGACGTTTTTCTTATCAGATTAAATCTGAAAAATTAGTTTATATAGATGATTATGCGCATCATCCAACGGAAATAAATGCTGTACATCAGGCTGTTACGGAATTGTATCCGGGACGTAAAGTTTTAGCAATATTCCAGCCGCATTTATTTAGCAGAACGAGAGATTTTGCTGATGGATTTGCAGAAAGTTTATCACAATTTGATGAAGTGTTTTTAATGGATATTTACCCGGCACGCGAATTACCGATGGAAGGGATTACATCAGATTGGTTGTTAGGGAAAATGACAAATTCGAATAAGAAAATTGTTGCAAAAAATGATTTATTAGCGGAAATCAAAGCCAGTGATGCGCCAATAATTGTAACAATAGGAGCTGGAGATATTGGTGAAATGGTTCCATCAATTAAAAAAATGCTAAATGAAAATATTTAATTGGACAAATATTCGATTGATTCTCATTTTTGGGCTTGTACTTTTTTTGTATTCGTTCGCACAACATCGAAATGGCGATCGAAAACTGAAGAAATCTATGGTTATTTTTGTAGGAGAAAACACGCTGTTTGTTAAGCCGGAATCGGTTAATAAATTGTTAATAGAAAATAAAAGAGACGCTTCCAGTATCCGAAAAGATGAACTAGATTTGAATAAGATAGAAAAAACCCTTGATACGCAAGACATGATTGAGAAGTCAGATGTTTTTGTAAGTATTGATGGCGTTCTAAAAGCGAGAGTAAAACAGAAGACACCAATAGCGAGAGTTTATGATGGTGATAACTCTTTTTATATTGACTATGAAGGACATAAAATGCCTTTATCAGACAATTTTACAGCTCGGGTTCCTCTTGTTTCGGGGGCAATAAATAAAAAAAATAACGAAGATTTAGCTGCTTTATTTCGCACAATTTATGACGATGCGTTTTTGAAAAAAAACATCATTGCGATTCAAATTATGCCTAATGGCAGCCTAAAAATGTTTAATAGAAATTATGATTACTTCATCGATTTTGGCAGAACGATGAATGTTGATAAGAAATTTAGAAACTATAAAGCCTTTTTTCAAAAAGCAGTTTTAGATAGTTCGTTATACAAATACAATAAAATTGACCTTAGGTTTACGGAACAAGTAGTTTGCACAAAATAATAGAAAATGGAAAAAGATAACATTGCAGTAGGTCTAGATATTGGAACAACCAAAATCGTTGCCATGATAGGCAAGAAAAATGAGTATGGCAAGTTGGAAATTTTGGGTATTGGGAAATCCAAAAGTTTGGGTGTTGCGAGAGGTGTTGTAAACAACATTACCCAAACCATCCAATCAATTCAACAAGCTATTTTAGAAGCAGAAAACAATTCAGGTTATAAAATTAAAGATGTGGTCGTGGGTATCGCCGGACAACATATAAGAAGTATTCAGCATACAGATTACATCAGCCGTAGTAATCCGGAGGAAGTAATTGGTGAAAAAGATATTCAGCTTTTGATTGACCAGGTTAATAAACTGGCCATGTTACCGGGAGAAGAAATCATTCACGTTTTGCCACAGGAATTTAAAATCGACGGACAGTCTGAAATCAAAGAGCCAATCGGAATGTACGGTGGAAGACTGGAATCTAGTTTTCACGTTGTAGTTGGACAAGCTTCTTCTATCAGAAATGTCGGAAGATGTATTCAGAGTTCAGGAATCGAATTGTCTGGATTGACATTAGAGCCTTTGGCTTCGGCAGATGCAGTTTTGAGTCAGGAAGAAAAAGAAGCGGGTGTTGCATTGATCGATATTGGTGGTGGAACAACAGATTTAGCCATTTTTAAAGATGGAATCATTCGCCATACTGCTGTGATTCCTTTCGGAGGAAATGTAATAACAGATGACATTAAAGAAGGCTGTTCAATTATTGAAAAACAAGCTGAGCTTTTAAAAATAAAATTCGGATCAGCCTGGCCAGGAGAAAATAAAGACAACGAGATTGTTTCTATTCCTGGATTAAGAGGCAGAGAGCCAAAAGAGATTTCGCTTAAAAACTTATCTAAAATTATTCATGCCCGTGTGGTGGAAATTGTTGAGCAGGTTTTTGCAGAAATTAAAGCTTATGGACACGAAGATCCCCGTAAAAAATTAATTGCCGGAATCGTTCTTACAGGTGGTGGAGCTCAACTAAAACACATTAAGCAATTAGTAGAGTACATTACCGGAATGGATACCAGAATTGGATATCCAAACGAGCATTTAGCAGGGAATTCTAGCGAAGAAATTTCTAGCCCATTGTTTGCAACTGCAGTTGGTTTGGTAATGAACAGCATTGAAAATAGCACTCAAAGTGCTGTTAGAATGGAGTTGGTTAACGAACAGCCAAAAGTGGTTTACAGAAATGTGCCACCGCAGCAACAACAACCAGTACAACAACGATACGAAGTGGAAGAAAACTACGTTGAAAGAGTAGAAACTGTAGAGCAGTCAAGAGAAGTTAGAAATACTGTTGAAGCAGAATCTACCGAAACAAAAATAAGAAGATCATTTTTTGATCGCTATGTCGACAAAATCAAAGATTTTTTAGACAACGCAGAATAAATTAATAATAGACGAAAAGGATTACTATTGGCCCCAAGTCAAGAAGTAAAAAATGTATTTAATAAGAATTTCAAAACCAAAAAGATGATGAGCAACTCAGAATTTGGAAGTATTTCATTTGATTTACCAAAAAACCAATCAAATGTAATCAAGGTAATAGGTGTAGGTGGAGGCGGAAGTAACGCAATCAACCACATGTTTAAACAAGGTATTAAAGGGGTAGATTTTATCGTTTGTAATACAGACTCGCAAGCGCTTCAGAATAGTGCTGTACCAAATAAAATTCAGTTAGGGATGAACTTAACAGAGGGTCTTGGAGCAGGAGCAAATCCTGATGTAGGACAACAATCTGCTATTGAAAGTATCGCTGATATCGAAAAAATGTTAGACCGTGGTACTAAGATGGTATTTATTACCGCTGGTATGGGTGGTGGAACCGGTACAGGTGCTGCTCCGGTTATTGCACAATTAGCAAAAGAAAGAGAGATTTTAACGGTTGGTATCGTAACAATTCCATTTCAGTTTGAAGGGAAAGTTCGTCAGGAACAGGCTCTTTTAGGAATCGAAAAATTACGTAAACAAGTCGATTCGTTAATCGTAATCAATAATAATAAGTTAAGAGAAGTATACGGAAATCTTGGTTTTAAAGCAGGATTCTCTAAAGCGGATGAAGTATTAGCAACAGCCTCCAGAGGTATTGCTGAAGTAATTACGCACCACTATACTCAAAATATCGATTTACGTGATGCAAAAACTGTTTTATCAAACAGTGGAACTGCGATCATGGGATCTTCTGTTGCTACAGGTGAAAACAGAGCGAAAGAAGCAATTGTTTCAGCTTTGGACTCTCCGTTATTAAACGACAACAAAATTACAGGAGCCAAAAACGTATTGTTGCTTATCGTTTCTGGATCTAATGAAATCACGCTTGATGAAATTGGCGAAATCAACGATCATATCCAGGCAGAAGCAGGTTACAACGCTAATATTATCATGGGAGTTGGTGAAGACGAAACTCTTGGTGAGGCTATTGCGGTAACTATCATTGCTACTGGTTTTGATGTTGAACAACAAAATGAAATCGTAAATACAGAACCTAAAAAAATCATTCATACGTTAGAAGATGAGCAAAGAAGTGTTCATAATTTAACGAACAAAACGGTTACTTCTTTTGATTTAAATGCTGAAACACCTACTGCGAAATCAGAAGAAAAAGTTGTTTTTGAGCTAATGGAAGATGAGCCTTTTGCAAATACTCATAATCCTGTAGTTCCAACTCCTGTTGCTCCAGTTGCAGTTGCTCCAACTATCAATCAGGAAGAATTAGTGGTGATGTCAGAGTTTATCAAAAATCTTGATGTGACTTTTGAAATCGTTTCGCCAATTACAGATATCGATTTTACTATTTCATCTCCTGCTGCAGAATTTGTTCAGGAAGTAAAGCCAGTTCAGCAAAGAACTTTTGAAAGAGAAGAACAAACGACTTTCTCTTTTGATTTGCCTCTTTTCAGATCTGAGCCAGAAGTAAAAAAAGAACCGGTTGTTGAGGAGACTAAAATTTTATTCGAATTATCAAACGAAACTCGTAATATCAAAGTTAACGATCCAGTACAATTTGTACCGGTAACAGAAGTTGCTGAAAACGGAGTTATCAAATATTCTTTAGAAGAATATATGGAGGTTGAGGACAATTTAATGTCATCAAAACCAGTTGAAAAAGTGGTAGAAGATGTTGTTCCTGCTGAATTGAATATTCAGTTGAAACAAAAGGTTGATTTTGCTCAGGAAGCTGATTTCGCAACAACTTCAAATGTTTCTCCAATGGAATTAACTATCGAAGAAACATTACGTTTAAGAGCAGAAGAAAGAAGAAAGAAACTAAAGGAGTTTAACTATAAATTCCATAATAATGTTTCGAGAATTGATGAACTTGAAAAAGAGCCTGCTTACAAAAGATTAGGTATCGATCTTTCAAATAATCAGTCGAATACAACCAATTCAAGAATATCTGTTGGTACTGATAGTAATAACGATTTGCAATTGCGTTCAAACAATTCATTTTTGCACGACAACGTAGATTAATTTTACATTCATAATATTAGGATAACCCGAAAATTGGATTTAATTTTCGGGTTATTTTTTTTATCTTCGCACAGAATTTTAAAATTTGACTTCTTTAGTACACTTTTAAAGTGAATCTTATTGTCATTTGAAGTGAAGTCGAAAATAATTCAAATAATTATAACAATATATAAGCCTGGCTTATTTAAATAAAATAAAACGATGAGTTTACAAACATTAATCATGGACGAAATTAAAACGGCCATGAGAGCAAAAGATACAGTTGCATTAGAAGCATTAAGAGCTATTAAATCTGAAATGTTACTGGCTGCAACCGCTTCAGGATCAAAAGAAGAATTAACAGAAGACGATGAAGTTAAATTACTTCAAAGACTAGTTAAAACCCGTAAAGAAAGCGCAAGAATTTTTACAGAACAAAATCGTCCTGATTTAGCTGAACCAGAATTGGCTCAGGTTGCTGTAATCGAGAAATTTTTGCCAGCTCAATTAAGCGAAGAAGAAGTAGAAGCAGTTGTAGCAAAAATCATTGCTGAAACTGGAGCTTCTGGAATTGCTTCAATGGGTAAAGTTATGGGATTAGCCTCTGCTCAATTAGGCGGAACTGCTGAAGGAAAAACCATTTCTGCAATTGTGAAGAAACTTTTAGTATAAAGAATTTTAGAGTTCAGATTTTAGATTGAATCTGAACTCTAAAATCAACAATCTACAATAAAAATGACCGCGTAGTTCAACTGGATAGAATATCAGATTTCGGCTCTGAGGGTTGGGGGTTCGAACCCCTCCGCGGTCACTATTAAACCATAAAAAAGCCTGCAAAGCTTATCTTTTGCAGGCTTTTTTATGGTTTAATTTGTTACAATAAAATAGTTGTAATCATCCTTAATAATGTTATTTTCAGATAATGAATTATCTGTTAGGTTTAATTTTAAAAGTTTATATGTGGCAATCCCATTATTATATATAATTTTCTTTCCAATTATTTGATTTGTTTGTGGGTAATAAGTGAGAAGACTTATATGTTCGGCACTAATATTTATTAAAGTTTTAATTTCTGTGCCAGTAGCAGGATTTAGTTCAACTATTCTTTTAGTTGCTCTATAGGCATATAATTTTCCATTAGTTGCAGGAATTAATTCATCATAGCCGTAATAAATATTTTCAGTTATTGAATTGTCCGAAAGATTTATCTTGCAAAGTTTATGGATGTTGTTTCCATTATTGTCAATTAGACCTTTATCTCCCATTATTTCGTTTGTTTGAGCATTGTAAATTAATCCGTAAAGTTGATCGCTTCCTGTATTTATTAAGCTTCCAATTTCGGAACCTGTATTTGGATTTAATTCAATAATACCTTCATACAATTTGTACCCATATAATTTTCCTGTTGTTGTTACGATCAATTGGTCATAACCTGCATAAGTCATTTCTGTTATAGTTTTGTCTGCAAGTTTTACTTTAAAAAGTTTGTAAGTATTACTTCCATTGTTATTTGAAACAAATCCTTGTCCAATAATTTCATTTGTTGGAGCAAAATATTTTAATTCAGTTAAATAATCAGATCCTGTACCATATACCAGGGTTTTAGTTTCTAAACCTGTAGCGGAATTTAATTCAGCAATTTCTCCATATTGTTTGTATGCGAATAGACGATTCTGACCAATTATAGAAATATATCCCGCATTAACTGTTACGCCATTTGTAGTTAATTGAAGTTGACCAGAAGTTGTACCAGCCGGAACTATAACGCTTATTGTAGATGAAGTAATTTGAGTAATTTGACCATTAGTACCATTAAATGTAATAGTATAAGTTGAAATTGGGTTGAAGTTTTGTCCATTAATTATAATAGTATCGCCTATATTAGTGGAGCTAGTCGAAATACTTTGAATTGTTGGGCTTTGAGCTACTGGGGTTTGAACTTCTTCTGCATTAGGACTTGAACAGCTAATTAAAATAAATAGTGCTATAATTGAAAAAAAATGTTTCATTCTGAATGGTTGATTTTTAATTGTTGATTTTTTTTGAAGATATAAAATATTCTCGCACAATGGTTGGTTCAACGTTGCTAAATGCCGCTTCAATATCACTATAGAAAAAAAAGCCTGAGAATCTATATTCTCAGGCTTTTTTTAATTGCTACTTTTCACAAATTTCTTTCAGCTTGTCAAGTGCCTTTGGATAGTGTTCGTTCATATAATCTACAAATTCTTCTACTGTGTCTAAGTCAACAGTAACAGTTGTAGTTCCATTGTTTTCTTCGAAGGTGTAGTTTTCAAATCCGTTTGCCCATTTTTCTACATCTGGTCCTTCAGTTATTTCTTTCTCCCCTTTTAATAGCCCGTAGTGTTGAATGGAAACAAATTGGTTGGGAACGTTTATAGCTATCCTGGAAACCATACCGCCTTTTTCTCCCTTCTCATCTACACCAACAAATAGAATTTTACTTCCTTTCTCCCAACTTCCTTCGTAGGTAGAGGTGGGATTAAATAAGGCAGTCCATTGTTCATAAGTTGATTTATTGGTAATGCCAAGCATAAAATCATATATCTTGGTTACAGGTGCATTGATGCTTACTTTGAATTGTAACTTTTTCATAATGTTTAATATTTGGTTAGACTATTTTTTAAATTAATGCTATTGTACGTTTTTTAGTTTTCGTGCTTGCAATATCCAAGATAAAACATTGGTCTAGGATATTTTATTTTGTCAACTGATTTTCCAATTGGATTCAAGTATCCATTTGCAATTAAAATTTTGTCTCCAAGTTGTTTAACATTCTTATCATCATACTTAAGCAATAAAACATTTCCCTTTTTCTCCCATTTTCCTGTCCACCATTCGTTGTATCCAAAAACGCCAGTCCAGTTCAACTCGAATGTTTTGTCTTTACGAAATAAAATATAGGCCTGATTTTGAGTTCCTTCATAACAGGCTCTAAACTCAATTTTACTTTCCAGATTTTCAGAATCCAGTCTGTATGGAGATAAAAAAGTATATAAGATTGTTACTAAGCAAATAACTATTGGAAGACAATTTTTAAAATTAAAATTTTGCTGGTTTCGAACAATTCTAATAATTCCTTTAATCCCATAAAAAATGATTGTCACAAATGTTATTGGTATCAGTAATGTCAAAATAATATAAAGAACGCCCGATAGATTTTTATTGATATGATGATAAAATATTGTTAGCAAAAGATAAACGAAACAAATTATTGTTGTCCAAATTATTGATCTTTTTACCTTTCTGGTTTCTTCCATAAAATTACTACTTAAAATATATAGTTGTCATTAAAGAGTTTTAATCAATGCTTAAATTGAGAAGTTAGTGATAGTTCTTCCCTATTTCTCAGATCTCTTTTTAGAATTCTTCACCAAAATAAAAATTGAAAACGCAAAACACAGGAAGTAAATAACTGCCAGTGCAGGCTTCTCGAATTTGAAAGTTTCAAAATCGAATTGCTTAAATAATGTTACGCCTAAGATGATTGCACAAATCCAAAAGATAAAGTTGACTACTTTTTTATTTTCCATGATTTTCAGTGTTTTATAAGTGTGTGAATTATCGTTTTTATTACAATTTCAAAAAATAATTAATAACGAAGATAGGAAAGAATAAGAAATTATTTATATTTTTTTTGGATATGCATTTCTCGAAAAAACAAAACCCTCTAATCTAGCCCCGATAGCAGCGGCATCTCCCGATTTAGAAAAACAAGGCTTTTTAGCCGTAGTTTTTGTTAATCGGGAATATAGCGGATAGCGGGACAAAACGTGTTTTGAAAACGAAAATCTTCTGCTCCAAATAAAAAACACAGATAAGAAAAAAGGTCTTAATAAACATACTTTCATACGTCAATTAAAACCTTTTTCAGTAAAATGAATTATATAATTAATCGATCACAACCTCTGCTAAGTTTTGATTTTCTTTGATTTTACCAAGCTGAATCGTTTGTAATTTACGTTCTGTAATACCGTTTTTAGATGTATACACTTCAACCATAACGGTTGTTGGGCCGTTTTCGGTAAGGGTTCTTTCGCCAAAATAATTTGATTTGATGATGTATTTTCCTTTAACAGCATTTCTCAATAAATATTGTTCCGGACCGTAGCCTTCTGTGAAATCTTTAGAGAAACGGGCGCCAATTTCGGTGTCACGATGTCCGTAATAACATTCTTCGTTGGTTGGTTCTATGATATGAAGATCGATATCCGTGTCCATTTGGTTCCAGTTTAGGATAATACGAATGGCAACAGGCATTTTGTTTAAATATTTTTTGTCCAGCTTTTCTGTTTTAATGCCGCTGTGTTCCTGCATCATTCTGTTTAAATCCATTAAAATAATGTCTTCAACACCAGAATATTGTCCGCTCATTTCACCGAAATAATTTACTTCTAGGGCTTTGATCAACTCATCAAAAGCAGCCTGATATTGTTTGTTGTCTTCCAATGTTAAAGCTAAATCACGATGTGCCTGTGGTTCCTGTTCTCTCCATTTTGCAACCTGGCTGGCGGTAAATAAAGCATCTTCGTACGTTCCCCACTGACGTAATACATAAGTCAGGGATTTGTATAATTGGTGATTCTCTAACCCTAAATCGGCAATGTTGCTCAATACTAATAAGGCTTTTTCTTTGTCGCCATTGTCATAAAAATAATTGGCTACATCAAAATAAAAATTCGGATTGTTGATTTGGTCGGCACGCAATTCCAGATATACACTGTATCTTTTTTCTGCCGGAGCATTGGCTAATGCTTTCAAATAAATTCTGTCCGGATTCCAGGTATTTGTTTTTGTTTGATTAAAACTCGAATAACCAACAGTAACGTCCAGATTGGAGTCTACCACATTTTGATTCTGAATAGCATTATCAGCAGCAATTGCGGTACCAGTACCAACAGCAACTCCGGCAACTTGCCCAGCCAATGCTTTTTGAGCTGGAAGTGTACTACTCTCAGAGCGCACCATCATGGCAGACGAAGTAGTGTAACTTCTTTTTTCTTTTTTATCTGATTCTTCTGATTCTTCTTCTTCTTCAACATCATCTCGCTGACTACGGCTTATTCCCATTGCAGTAACAACAACTGATTCTAATTGAGCCCCTGAATTATCCGTCATGGTTATTCTATAATTTCGGGTTCTTCCGGCTGTAACTTCCTGAGTATTCATTCCGATATAAGAAAAGACAAGAATTTGCCCGGAAGCTGCGTTAAGACTAAATTTTCCATCAAAATCTGTAGCTGTACCAAGTTGAGTGCCTTTTATATTCACATTAACACCAGGCAGCGGAATACCGCTTTGATCTAAGACAATACCTCTCACGTTCCCATTTACATTAGCTCCGGTTTTTGGAGTTTTCGGCACAGGTACTGGTTTCGGAATATTGTATTTAGTGTTTTTATCCCACCAGGTTTTTAATTGTTCGTAATAACTTGCCACGTTTTCCCAATTGCTGAATTTCTTTGCCTGTGCGCTTGCCATTTGCTGTTTCATGACGTTATCAAACTCTGCTCTCAATTCTGCTGGCGGAACAATATCATATTGAATATAATCGTGCAGACTTTCTAAAACAATGAGCGAAGTATTTTGCGTTACAATTCCGTAACGTTTTCCTAGCGCTTCAATTTCGTCAGCGTTTGTTTTGTATTGAATTTCAAGATTGGCAATTTTCTTTTGCGCCCACAATTTTTCGATACTAATTTCGCCCGAAACCGGAATTGTAGCATCAATATGAATCGTTTTTTCTAAAACAGGTTTTTCGTCATAACCAAAAAGCAATACCACATCATTTTTGCTTTTCAGCGAAATTCCGGCAACGCTAAAACTTCCTGAAACCGGCGTTCCGGCCATTGGATATAAATCGGTTACCAGGTAATTTTCTTTGATTCCAAGGAATTTCAAACTCTGATACATTAATTTATCATAAGCCTCGTCAATTTTTAACTCATTCAGATTGATGAAATTTCCACCTGTTTTTATCGCGTTATAATTCAAAAAAGCATAATCTGATGAGCCAAGCGAACTAATCGTATAAATTGGTTTTTTGGTTGTATTTAATAAGTTTGAACTTAAAGAAGATAAGCCGTCCGTAAAGAATAAATACTCGTCATGAACCGGCAATTTGATTTTTGAAAATCGGGTACCGCCATCGTAAACCACATTTTCTAAAACTGATTTCAGAGCAGACCAATCGCCATTTTGAATCGCATAAGTATTCTTTTTATCAAAGTTATAACCGGCAAAATACAAAGTCACCGATACGTTTTTTAGTTGATTAAAATAGGCGGCAAGCAATTGCAGTTCTTTCTTAATGTTTCGGTTTTTACAGCTTAGCGAAACATCCCAGATTAAACCAATAGTAGCTGGATTTTTCTTTAGTATTTTAGGATTATCCAAAATAGTATTGGCATAAAAATAATGCTGATCATTGACACTCTGAGCCACGACACTCGGAATTTCAGCACGAATTGGAATCGTAATAACTAATTTATCCTTAAGCTGATAATTCACTTTTTTAACCGAAGTCACATAAGACTGATTCTGATTTTCTAATGCCAGAATTCCTTCATCATTAGCAATGGTTGGTACCGCGGTTGCCCCCAAAACCGCGACATTCAACTCAAAAGCATCCAGTTTCCCGGAATAACTACTCAACATTTGATACGACAAATGGGTTGCATCAAAACTGCTTAATTCTTGTTCGTAACCAATAATTACAATGCGTTCCTTGCCAGGCATTAAAGGATAAATGCGGGTTCTGAAATTATTTCCTTCTACTTTTTCGAGTAATCCCGGATCGACACGACGATGTTCAACGGCTTCAAAAACCTGTTTTCCTTTATTCTTGTTTACCGGAACCGCTTCACGCATTTTTCCGTTAATATCAATCGCATATCGTGAAACCGAAACCCCTTCCGGTAACGGAAATAGCAACTCGGCTTCCATCTGGCGATTGGTTCCGTTATAAAAATGCATTTCAGTGGTCGTGTATGCAATATTGCCCACGATTTTTACGGCAACTTTAAGTTGGTTTAGTCGGACTAAAGAAGAATCTTTTCCTTTTACATTCAATTGCGGACTTTGCGCCTGAGTAAATAATCCGAAGAATAACAGCGAAATTAGAAGTATGTTTTTCATAAAATATAGTTTTAAGTTTTCCAGAAGAAACTTCTCTATTACTATAGAGTACTATTTTTATAAAAAGGTTGGGACGAATAAAAAAACTTCTTCATAAAAAGACTTATAAAGAAGTTTGTTTTAATTTTAGTAGTTTTTTTAGGAGCTGTTTCCAGCTATCCGCTATATTCCCGATTTAGAAAAACTACGGCTAAAAAGCCTTGTTTTTCTAAATCGGGAGATACCGCTCCTATCTGGGCTAGGGCACTCTTTTTCAAAAGAAAGATTATTTTCCTATTTTTATAATACTTCGATTTTATTTCGAATTTTCCAGAAAAGCATGAATATAATTCACCACTAAATTCACATGCTGATGATGCGGTGCATGTCCGGTTTGCGGAAAAACAATAAGTTGTGCTGTTGGCAATTGCTGTGTTAAAGGATACCAGTTTTCGACTGCAAAACTAATGTCATTATCTCCACAAATGATTAAAATTGGTGTTTTGGTTGTTTTCAGTTTTCCTTTAAAATCATCTTTATCTTCGGCTAAACCGGCACTTCCCTGAAAGTAAAGCTGAAAAACATCCATCGTTGACGGAATTTTAGAAACATCAATTCGTTTGGCGATTCGGTCATGAGATGCTTTGGCTTCTACTTTACTAGCTTCTGACGAAGGTTCAAAAAATAACACAATTTCATCATCAAAATCATTTACAGGTTTTAGGGCGGCATCCAGAAAAGCCTGCCCTAACGGAACAACTCTTTCGCCCGGAGGCCCTGTTCCTAACAATACGGTTTGCGTAATAAGATCGTCAAATAGGAGAGTAGCCACTTGTGTAACCAATCCTCCGTAAGACCATCCCATGATAATCGTTTTTTTGATTTTCAGGAAGTCAGCCAGATCTTTTACATCTTGGGCAACCTCTTTTAAATCGGTTGGTAAAGTTCCGGTGGAATAACCAATTCCGCTGTAATCAAAAGTGATGACATGATAATTCTCAGCCAATTGATCTAAAAACAAAGGATCCCAGGTATCAAGAGTTCCTCTAAAGCGGTTTACTAAAATAATCGGACTGCCTTGTCCGATAGAACGATAGGCAATTTTACGGCCCGGAACATCGGCAAATTCGGTGGTTGAATTCAGCGCGCTAATTTTTTGTGCATTCATAATGGATAAATTTGTTATAAGCATCAAAAAAACAATTGGAAATGTAAATGTTTTCATTGCTTTTGAATTTTGGTTTACAACAAATCCAGAAACAATTTTAATGCCTTGGTTAAAATATTTTTAATCCTGTGTTTTTTGAGATATGGAGCTGTTTAATAGTTTTGGTTTTTATTTTATTTCGCTAGGGGAAAAGTACTTTAGCGATATTTAGAAAAATTAGATCTCTATTGTACTGCCTATTTTTGGTAAAAAAAGCTGGAGATTGGCATTTGTAAAATTTGTCATTGCTTTTTCATGATCCATTACTATAAACCCAAAAGTATCGTAATGCACGCCCAAAATTTTATTGACACCAATCATTTTTGAAGCTTCGATCGCTTCTTCAACTCCCATTGTCAATCCATCTCCAATTGGGAAAACAGCAAAATCAAGTTTGGTAAATTTCGGAATGATCTGCATGTCTAAAGTCAGGGCTGTATCGCCGCTATAATAGAAATTTCCGTCTGAAGTTGTGAGTACAAAACCGCAGGCGATTCCGCCATAACTTCCATCACTAAAACTGCTTGGATGTTGTGCAATCACGCATTTCACACGTCCAAAATCGAAATCAAATTTTCCGCCCGGATTTATAGGATGCGCGTTTTCAATTCCGTTTTTTAAAAGCCAGCCATAGATTTCAAAATTCCCCAAAACCTTCGCTCCGGTGTTTTTGGCGATTCTCTCCACATCCTGAATATGGTCGTAATGCGCGTGCGAAATAAAAATGTAATCGGCTTTTATGGCGTCGACGTCAACATCTTTTGCCAGTTCGTTTGGTGTAATAAAAGGATCAAAGAGAATATGTTTTCCATTGGCATAAACAGAGAAACAAGAATGCCCGTAATAAGTTACTTTCATGATAAAAATAGATTTATAAATTAATAATGACTTATAATCGAAATAGTTGTCTTCTTTTATCCAAATAATGTACCATTGAAATTTACTTTCAGTTCCCTAAACAATCAAGCAACTATTCTTCGAAAACCTTTTCAGTATCCACAGGATTGTTTTCCTGATACAGTTTTTTACCAATTTCACCACTGTCACCTAAAGCACGACCTTTAATCAACCAGGCGCTTCCAAAAGCAAATAGGGCAAGAGCTTCCAGAATTAAAGTAGAATATCGGAATAGTTTAAAAGTCTCAGAAATGGGAACCAAAACCACAAAAACAATAATCGAATAACCACAAAAGCGATAAATATTGTTTTCGTTTAACATGCTTTTTGGATCTCTGGTTTCATTTTCCTGACCAATCGTAAAAACATTAATGGCCAGTAAAGCCATGATGAGAAAGAGCAGTGCCGCAAAACCATAATGAAGCCAACCCAGCCACTTCTCAGGATACGGAATCAAAGTATAAATTTTAAAACTAAAATCTTCCGGATTCATAGGAAACAGTGCCACACCAATCGCCATAATTCCGGCAACATTAGTTAGCAGATTGTCATTTTTCCAAATAGAAGCATTGCCATGACCTTTGTACCTAATTAAAAATAATCCCACAGCAGCCAAAGTTCCGGTAAAAATTTCCCTGAGATTGGTGTAGTAATAATTGCTTATAGAAGGCTGAAGTGGCGTTTTAAAAAAAGAGATATAAGATAGTCCAACTAAAAATATAGGCAGACTAATGCCTAAATACCCAATAGCACGCCTGATTCTTCTGTAGGTAAAAATATTAAAGCTTTCGATTTTAACTTCTTTGTTGTTTATCTTCATTGCCAATCGATTTGGTTTTTTTGAAAGATAAAGTTAAGAGATTATTTTTTAAGTAGTTGATAATTAAATGCTAATAGGTTTTAAGCCGTTTTTTCCGAACCTTGTTTGAGGATATATCTCCATGGAAAAAATATTAGACAGAGATTTTAAGGGTTAAAAAGATTTTTGTTTCACGCAGATTTCGCCGATTTGAGCAGATTTAAATATGTAATTTATCTGTACATAGCTGCTTAAATCTTTTTAGAATCTGCGTGAAAAAATATTTAATTACAGCTATTCCTGTAAAAGTTGCCAATCTTATAGAGTTTCTAGTGTGGTTCTTCGTTCCTCAGAATGACAAGTTTGTGCAGAAGAGTAAACAAAATAAAAAAATCCGCCTAAAATCCGCTTGCCATTACCTTCAGTATTCAAAATCTTATTTTCTAGAAAATAAATTCTCTACGACCCATGCCGGGCCAATCATTAAAAACTGAAGATCTTTCAAGAACGAAGGTTTTTTTCCTTCAATATTATGTCCGTAAAATTGCCCAATCCACGCGATGACAAACACGCCAATAGAGAACACCCATAACGGTACAAACTGACCGATATAATAATTTACCACCAAACAAATAGCAGAGAAAATAGCAATTTTAATAGCCATTAAAACTGATAATCGAATATAAAAAACGAGTACAAAAATTAAAACAACAGCTGCCCAATTTTCGATAATGGGAGCGTTTAATTGTAATGTATTGGCAATAATTCCACTCGGAATACTCATCAGTAAACCAACTATCGAAAAGTAAATAGCAGGCACGCAAACATAATGAATCGCTTTGTTTTTAGGGTTTTGATGACTTACAGCATATTCTGCAAACCATTGGTCTAAAGTTCTCATTTTTTCGGTTTTAAGGTTAGTTGCGTAAATCTAATAAAATTTCTTTTAGCTTTTACCGTGCTGTATTTTCATAATTTCATTGACGATAGCAACGGCTTTTTCAAAGGTTATTCCGTTTTCCTGATCAATAGTCAAAGGATGATTTTCTTCGATCATTTTTATTTCCGGGACCAATCCTAAGTCTTGTTCAATTGCAATTGATTTTAACGATATTGTTTTGCCGTACGTTGGAACATCGGTCTGCATCCAGCCAAAATAGGGTTCCTGATGAACTCGATTTGAATCTTCCCATAAATCCATTCGCACACAAAAATTAGCCTCACTTATTGTAGTCCAGACATTAAAAACTAAATCTTCATGATAATCGATTATGGGTATGGTCAATCTTCCGCGGTGAAAGAAATGCTCTTCATCGACATAACACCAGCTGCCGCCATACTCAATTCGTTGCTCTCTTTCTTCAAGTGGAATTGAAAAATAATAAGCAGGAAATTCAGCACCAAAACATAAAGGCATTTCATCAAAGGTTTCATTACAACAAGCGCAAGTGTAACTATTGTGGTTGGTTTCAGAAAAAGATGTACTCATATTAAAGGTCTCTGATTTTAGATTTGATACTATCCGTAAATATAAGTATCAAAAAAAAAGTGCGCAAAACTATTTTAGACCTTTTGCGCATTTTTTACATCAGATTAAGTAATGCGTCAAAATATATTATTAGTATCCGTAACCTGAATTAATTTTTTAAATCGGCTTCTGTCATAATCGATTCGACTTGCTTTTACTGCAATCGGAAAAGAAATACCGATGTTCGATGTCATTTTTAGTTTATTCAGATTGCTTGTCGAAAAATCAAGTTTACCATCGGCAACGTCATTAAGGCTGGCAACAAAATCTGTATTTAAGGTAAAATCAGTTTCAATATCGACCACAAGGTTTTGGGCAAAAACGGTTCCTGTTGTCAACAAAAGATAATTTTGATTAATGTTTTTTAGAAGAGAAGGATTCGGGTGCAGAAAATCAGCTCCATAAAAATATTCTTCAAGATTCCCAATCGTATATTCTTTGGTAACCGAATTGCCATAACTAATCGTTACCGATTTTCCAGATTGTATTTTTGATGTAATTCCGATTGTTCCGAGTCCAAGCGTTTTTAAAATTTCTCCCAAAAGTGTAATTCCGATATTAAATCCGTACTCATCTTTTTTGGTATAATCGACATTCAGGGCTGCGTTCTCGATTTCTGTCAATACAATATCGCTCTTAAAAGCGTGGCCGATATTGTCGTAGTAAAGCTGAGCCTCATCAAAAGGTTTTTTCAGCCATAATTGTAGTGGTTTATGATTTCTAACTGGTCCTTCAATTAAATCATAACCTTGTTCGGTTAAAAATGTTGATAGTCTCATCGTAGTGGTATTTAAAGTTATAGGTAGTTTGGGTGATCAGATAAATTTGTTTTTGGTTACTCTTTTTAGAAAATTAATTGGCATCTAATATTCTCATTTATAGGATTTAGCTATCACAAATTTATTAAATATTTATAAGTTAATTCGCAATTTTATGATTCCTTTATATGTTATTGACTGATAAATAGTAACTTAAAAAACAAGAGTAATTGAATACCAAAATTTAACTCAAATTGTGAATATCTATTTCGCAATTAATGGATTTTATTTGCGTTAAAATCTATCTTTGACATCCTTAAATTAAATAGAAATGAGCGCAGTTTGGTACGAATGCAAAGTAAAATATAGAAAAACAGATGATATTGGTGCACAAAAGGTTACGACAGAACCTTATTTGGTGGATGCAATATCCTATACAGAAGCCGAAAGCAGAATCAATGAAGAAATGGCGGCGTATGTAAGTGAAGAATTTAAAATCACAAACATAAAAGTAGCAAACTATGCTGAAATTCATCCGTTCGAAAATGCAGATCGTTGGTTTAAATCGAAAGTTTCTTTAATTGCTTTTGATGAAGAAAGTGGAAAAGAACGCAAAACCAATATGTATTTGTTAATTCAGGCAAATGACGTAAAAGAAGCCTATGATAATACGGTTTCGGTTATGAAAGGTACAATGGGCGATTATACCATCCCGGCTATTTCAGAATCGCCAATTATGGATGTTTTTCCATATTTCAGTGGAGAAGAAGGAGATTTAGAACAGATCGAAAGATTCAATGCGCTTAAGGGATCAAAACCAGAATTAGTAGCCGTAGGGGATATGGGTGAAAATGTAGAAGATTTGGTTGAAGCTGATAGTGAGTAATGTGTTTCAAAATTATAATTGTAAGAGGGCTTTTTAGCCCTCTTTTTTTTGGCAACTTGTTGTCCTCCTGAGGAACGAAGGATCACACAAGAAACTCGGTAAAGCTGCTCGACAAAGATTGGGAAATTACTGTGTGGAGCTACTAGTGCGATCCTTCCTGCGTCAGGATGACAAAAACAGAACAACAACTCACAATTGATAATTATAATCAAAAACCCCATCCCACAAAGCATCAATCGTAACAAGCGCTTTCTCTAAAGAAACAACCTCCCATTTTCCATTAGTTTCTAAGCCAAGGCCAATATTTTTCAATTTATCTAAAGCCTCTTTCACATCAAAATCAATTGGTGTTTTCAGTGTTGTTTCAAACCAGGATTCAATTTGATTGTCTAATTCTTCGGCGGTTAAAGATTCTTCGTTATTGTATAAAAAAGAATAAGCTAAGATAGTTTCCTTAAGCATTTCTTCTTCTGAAGAGTTCAAAAGAGAGTAAAATGCACCGCTGTTATTTCCCAGATTCTTAAAATACAAACTATCCGAAAGTATTTTAGAGTATCTGATTTTCTTATTTACAAAATTATTGTATTGACGGAAGCAATAAGCAGCTAAAATTCCTAATGCAATTAAACCCTGATTTAGGGAAGTTTTGCTGTTCAATAAGTCAATAGTTTCACCGGTTTGATAAGCCTCGTACATATTAATCAAAGCCGGAATTACTTTGGCACTTAACAATGAAATCCCACCAAAAAGACCGGGAACCCAAAGCAATAATTTGTCTGTAGTTGACATTCTCGGAATCGCATTTGGGAAAATCGTTTCGAGGTCGTTTTTAGGAACACGTTTGAAAATTTTTAAAACTACAGAACCCGGTTCAACGGGCATTTTTCCTAATTTAACTTTCTTTTCTTTTAAGAAATTTGTGTCGTTGTAATGCAGGTAAATCAGTACGCGATCGTAGTACTCGATTTCGACTTCTTTCTTCCAGAAGAAATATTTCTTAACCTTTTCTTTGGCTGTATGTTGTCCGCGCACATACATTTCATAATCCTTAAAAGCATTAAAATCGATGGAAAGATTCAAACCAATCAAATCTGATTCCTTAAAAGCAACATCTAAAGTTTCCTGATCAATTCGCGTATAATTTCCGAGCGCTAAAACAGTTAATAAGGTTTCCTTAAAAACGGAGAAATCACTTTTTCCTATAAAACTTTTACGCTCTTTGTTGCTCAAATCCGGATCGAACAAAGCATAATTTTGTTTTAGGTTTCGGTTGAGGTTAAAGGCTTCATAATGAAAATAATGTTCGATTATATCAAACAGTTTTTTAAAATCATCAACCTTTTTTGGGTCTTCAGAAAAAGAGGTAAGTTGTTGTTCGAGTAAGAATTCCTTATTAAAGGGAATGTAATTTTCTCGTGTCATGTTTTGTAGGTTCTTGAAGTGCTAAGGTTCAAAGATACATCTTTTTTAAAGGTTCATAGGTTCATAGTGACAAAGGTGCAAAGGTTTTTTCTTAAAGATTTAAAGGTTATCTTCAGTTTGTTATCATGAGATTAAAAGCTAACTAATTACACTCTACTGTAGAGATAGTTCTGTTTCGGTATGCAGCGCACAAACCCAATTATTATTTTCTTTAATCCAGGTAGAAGTACAGACACATTTCATCTGGGTATTTTGTTTGGCGTCTGTCATTTCTAATGCTATCTGGTATGCTGTTATCGCAGTATTCTCGGCAAGTAATTGCGTTTCTACATTAGAAATATTCAATACCTTTATTTTATTGCCATCTGCTGATTCAAACATCTTTTTAAATGTGGCTTCATCTACACTTTGTAAACCGGTTTTGCCTGCTATTATACAAGGAAAATGAGTAAGATTTTTTACCGTTTCATAATCGTGATTTTCCATTGCCTGCCAATATTTTTTTTCCAGTTCAATAATTTGCGATCCCATAATCATCTTTATTTAGGTTAAACAGTACTACAAAGTTTACAATAATATTAAAATGTAAGTACACTTTTAACATAGATTTAATTGATTTTTAAAAAGAATAATTTGTTGATTATAATGTAATTTGCATTAAGGTATAAAGATTGTTTTATCTTAATTTTATTCTTTTTTCAGCTCAAAATTAGCCAATATGTGGATCTTGAAAAGAAAGTAGAAAGTTGCTGTTCGCGTAAGAATTCTTCATTAAAGGGAATATAATGTTCTCGTGGAATATAAATTTGGTATTAATTATCGTGGCATTTATAGAACGGAAAAATATAAGCTGAAATTTAATTTAAGAGAGACATTATGTTTTTTTAGGTGGGACTTTAAAGTAATAAATATAATTTGCCTTAGTATTGCTATTCCAGTTTTAAAGTAGAGACACTTTCAGTCTCTCGTCAAACAAGTCTCTGCACTTTAGTTGCGAATGGTTTAGTTAAAACAAAAAAGGTTCAACTATTAAGTTGAACCTTGAGATGAAAAAAGATTTTTATAATACTATTGTAACTTATTAATTAGATTATTGGTTATTCATAAAGACTTAACTACCCATATAAGTAATTGACATATAGGAAGACATTGTAACGTCA
Source organism: Flavobacterium sp. KH_001 (assembly GCF_057840745.1). Lineage (NCBI taxonomy): Bacteria > Pseudomonadati > Bacteroidota > Flavobacteriia > Flavobacteriales > Flavobacteriaceae > Flavobacterium > Flavobacterium sp. KH_001. Next base: position 2,122,530 of record NZ_CM174520.1, read on the forward strand.
TAATTGATATTTGAAACTTGTAAATTCCAAGTGTTACTAAAATATCTAATTCCAAAAGTACATACTTGGCCTTTTAGCATTTTTTGCATCCCTGAATATGGAATTACAATTGGAATGGTCACACCATTGGAGGATAATAATGGCTGATTTAGTGAAGAAAATGATGCATTACCATTTGCAAATGTTGTTTGCCCTGGTTTTGAAATTCCTACTCGGGCAAAGGTACTACGTAAATCAGCTCCCGTGCTGTTATACAATAAGATAACACATTCAAATTTATAATAACCATCAATAGGGGCTGTAAATATGCCAGTATTATTATCATAAGTATTACCCGGATCAAATCTTTTACCTTTAAAAATTAACGCATTTATTAAATTTCCTAAATCAGGTCCTTTAAATGCATCAGCTTCGGTATTAAATCCGCCCGAAGCTACTAATTTTGTAGGAGTACCTACAAGTGGTGGCTCTGTGATTTCTGTTTTTTTGACAATACCATCAGTACCGATAATAAGAGTATAGTCTTTACCAGGTGTCGGATCTATATTGGTTGTAACTCCCTCAAGCTTTAATGGATCTACAGTAGCTTTAACATGTAACGTATTTGTAGGGACACTTGTGCCAATACCGACATTGTTTGTCGCTTCGGCAATTGTCAAGGCATTTGAGTTTTTTAAATTATTCCAAATACCAAACAGTCCATTATTTTTATAAATGCCAAAATAATTTGAATTGGTAGTGATACGGTCTGCTATTTGTAAATCATTTTTGATATACGCATTTTGTATGTTTAAAATGTTTTTAGACGACATGTCTAAATTTTGTGTCGCAATATGATTTCCTAAATTGTCTCCAATTGTAGAAATATTTACCCATGTTGGTGTTGTACCCACTGTTTGCAAAACTTGTTTATCTGTACCGGCAGTCAAACTTATATCAGTATTTTTAAATGCATTATTAGCACCCGCAGAAATTGCAATTAAGTTCTTGCCTGTCATTGTACCGGCACCTGTAGTAGGTGCGGGACCAGCAGGACCTGTTGCTCCGGTATCACCTTTCGGGCCTTGTGGGCCTGTTAATCCTTGTATACCTTGTGCTCCGGTATCTCCTTTAGGACCAGTTGCTCCAGTCAGACCTTGAATACCTTGTGCACCTGTATCACCTTTCGGGCCTTGTGAGCCTGTTAATCCTTGTATACCTTGTGCTCCGGTATCTCCTTTAGGACCAGTTGCTCCGGTCAAACCTTGTATACCTTGCGCACCTGTATCACCTTTTGGCCCTGCTGGTCCGGTTAAACCCTGAATTCCTTGTGCTCCTGTATCACCTTTTGGACCTTGTGGCCCGGTAGCTCCCGCTATAGTTGATGGGGCTGCCCATCTAATATTACCATTTGCATCTGCAGAAACCGCTACCGAACCTGCAGCCGGAATTGATCCGTCTGTACCTTTTGTAATTTGTGCTGAAGTAAGTGTAGTTTTACTTGTTGTCTCATCAATAGTCAGAGCATTGGCATTTTTCAAACTATTCCAAATACCAAATAATCCATTGTTTTTATAAAGACCAAAATAATTTGTGTTAGAAGTTACACGGTCTAATATTTGCGCCTCATTCTTAATATAAGCGTTACTTATGTTAAGAATGTTTTTAGAAGACATATCAAGATTTTGCGTCGCAATATGATTTCCTAAATTATCAGCCCCACTAAAACTCGTTCTGGGTACATATTTTAAAACGCCATTAACATCGCTTACTAAAACGTTATCAGAGGAAGTTCCTGCTTGTAATCCCTGAATTGCCAAAGTGAAAGCTGATGTTGTGGTTAAAACGGAAGGCTGTGTTAAGGCACCACCTAATTGTATAAAGCCATTATTAGCTGTCAATCCATTGTTTACACCGGTGTTAATGGCTACTTTTTCACCATATTGTGTTACAACGGTCTTTGTCTGAGCGAAAATAAATCCACTTTGAATCAATAAAAGCACACATGTAATTTTTTTCATATTGAATGATTTAGCTGTTTTTATAAATTTTATAATAATTACCAAATGTGATATTGAAAAAAAGTTCAATATTTTTTTGTTTGGTCATAAAACAGTTGCAAAATTAATCTTGTCATATGTGGTTTAATACTTATAGAAGTTTTAATTGTAACAGAATAAGATCAATATACCTTTCGTAAAAAAAACAACAAAACTATTTTCAATACGTCTAATTATGAGCTATCTAAGTCTTTTTAAAGAAACAAATGATGCAGGTCCTGTTCCTGTTGCCCCAGTACTAAACGCAACAATAGTTCCGCCACCACTTGCGTTAGCAACACGAAATGAATAATTTTTACCTTGTGTCAATTTTATTGCCGTGACGAGGGTGTAAGTTTGGAGTCTTTTATTCATTGGACTGTTGATTGCTGAAGCAGTATATTCGTCATTTACGCGTGCCACCCAATTGCCGGCAGCATCATCCCATACTCCTATAACAGGAAATTGTCCAGCTTTATCGACACTTAAATGGAGTAAGATATTTAAAGTCAATTGATACGTTCCCGTAGCTTCAACAGTAAAACTATTTGTAGATGAATTTGCGATAAATTTTCCTTTGTTGTCAATGATTACATTCCTAAAGTTACCTATCGTAGATGTAATGCCAGTAGGTGAAGGGAAGTTAAAATCTGCATCCATTAATGCTGTTATTTCTTGTGCAACTTGTAGTTTTCCATCAATTGCAATAACGGTTCCTACTTCATTAGGAATAATATTTATAGAAGGAAATGCACCTTTTTTAAACGTTCCGTCTGATGTAACAACGACGGGAGAGTCTGTTGTGCTGGTACTGCCTATTAATCCTTCAATTTTTATTGGATCAGTGGTTGCTTTTATATGTAACACATTTGTTGGCGAAGTTGTGCCAATACCTATATTGTTTGTTGTTTCGTTTATTGTTAAGGCATTAACACTTTTTTGATTGTTCCAAATACCTAAAGAGCCATTGTTCTTGTAGATTCCGAAATAGTTCGAATTAGTGTTTAAACGATCTAGAATTTGAACCTCATTTTTTATATATGCATTTTGTATGTTTAAAATACTTTTGCCTGACATGTTCAAATCTTGTGTCGCGATGTGATTTCCCAGATTGTCACCACCGCCAAAGCTGGCTCTCGATACATATTTTAAAACTCCGTTTGCATCGGTTACTACTACATTATCAGAAGCACCCCCAGCCTGTAGTCCATTTATAGCCAAAGTAAAAGCAGCTGTTGTTGTTAAAACTGACGGCTGGGTTAGGGGACCTCCTAATTGTATAAATCCATTATTGGCAGATAATCCGTTATTTGCATAGGGGCTAATAGTTACTTTTTCCCCAAATTGTGTTACTACTGTTTTTGTCTGAGCCATTATGAATCCGCTTTGGATTAATAATAACAGGCATGTAATTTTTTTCATTTTAATAATTTTAACTTTTTTTTCTAATTGGCTTATAGTTTTTGGATTTGATTTTCTATTGCTTTTTTTGATTCGTTATTGAGTTTGTGGTATTCCGCTTTTAGCATGTCGCAAATGATACCAACCCGGTCGCCGCGAATCGACTTTCGGATATAATCATACGAATAGCCGTGTCTGTCTTTTATAATCTTTAGGACATCTTGATTATAACTTGGTTTAGTTTTCTTATTTTTGTCCATTGCTTAGTTTGTATTAATAATAAGACAAATTTAGTAAGACATTTTCTAAAAAAGTATCAAAATAAGACATTTTCTAAAATATTTACATTTATGAATGAAAACACCTTAAAAAGAATAAAACAATACCTGGATTCAAAAGGCATTAGGGTCAGTGTTTTTGAAAGAGAGATCGGTTTTTCTAACGGTTCTTTTGCCAGCCAATTAAAAAACGATAAAACGATTGGTGTTGATAAATTAGAAAAAATTCTTAGGATATATACAGATGTCAGTGGTGATTGGCTCTTGACGGGTAATGGAAATATGCTAAAAGAGGATATTTTAAACGAAACACCGACACCTTATAATAAAATCGATAAAGTAAATCCGGAAGAAGCTATTAATTACAAGGAACTAGCAGAAGCCAGAAAGGAAACCATTGAGAGTCTTAAAAAATTGATTGCACATCTCGAGGCTCAATTAGCGGAAGTTAATCAAAACAAAAAGTGAGATCTCAGATGATCATGTAGAAGCATAATAAAAGCGCAAATGTCAGGGACGTTTGCGCTTTTTAAATAAAACTATTTGGCAATGGTTTAAGTTCAAAATAAAAATAAAAGTGAGATCCATAATCGTTATCGATTATAATCTCACTTTTTCCCCAAAAAAAGTATTAAACATTCAAGGTTTTCTACCTACTGAAAAACCATGATAAATATGCTCCACCATATTGACAGCAAGTTTAAGAATTATTAAAGACTGAGCACCACGTATTTATACGTGTTTTTGATAATATGTAGTAAATTTAACATTGGAAGTGTTTTATCGTGCTTTCGCTTTTAGTTTGTCTTCCTGAGGAACGAAGGACCACACAAGAAGCTCGACAAAGAAGCTCGACAAAGAACTTCGGCAAAGAATATCACATAAATCCTTCACAACATTGCGTAATCACTTTGCGGAGTTACTAGTGTGGTCCTTCGTTCCTCCTTTAGATTTGCTTTTTGAAATTTAATTAAATTTATGATTGAGAAAGGAAGCAAAAGTAAACTATTCGTTCCTCTGAGTTTGTGACTCATATCTTGATTAAGACTTTCGCTTCCCTTTCATCAAAGACTCAGATAGAAATTTGGGCTAGAGACCCGTTATCAAGGAGTTGAGCTTATGATGAATTTCTCAAATCATTTGTTGAATCGTAAAAGCAAAGTTATGAAAAACATTATTATTGGCATTGATATCAGCAGTAAGACTTTAGATATCTGTATTAAAAATGAGACAGTAAGCTACTTTTCCATTGAAAATAAAGTACCTGTTATTAAACGTTTCTTGAAAAGCTACTCGGGAGAAAAGGTAATTATAGCTATGGAAAACACAGGCAGATATAATTGGAATCTGTTTGAAGTGCTTGAAAAATTTGATTTTAAAGTTTATGTAATATCAGCTTTACATATCAAAAAAAGTATAGGACTTGTTAGAGGTAAAAATGATAAAATTGATGCTCTTCGCATTTGTAATTTCATCGAAAAAAATCATCAGGAAAGCAGAGAATGGAAGCCAGGTTCTTGTTCGATTAAAAAGATAAAAATACTATTAACCGAAAGAGCTTCAAGAATAAAGATTAAAAAGCAGCTAATAGTGCAGCAGCATGATTACAAACTCATGAAAAGTATTGGCTTAGATAAACAGCTAAAAGACTTAAATATTAAGCTTATTAAAGATATTGACGTCCAAATTAAGATAATAGAAAATGATATTGAAAATATAATCCAAAACCAAGAGAGTCTTAATCAACAACAGAAATTGATTAAATCTGTTCCTGGAGTAGGTCAGGTTTTATCATGGACATTGTTGTCAAAAACAGAAGGATTCACAACTATAACTGATCCTAGGAAAATGGCATGTTACAGTGGAGTAGTTCCTTTTGATTTTCAATCTGGAACATCATTAAAAAGAAGGCCTGGAGTATCAATGCTTGCTGATAAAAATCTAAAAACTATTCTGCATCTGGCAGCGATGAGTGCGGTCCGATCAGATAATGATTTAAGAACATACTACATTAGAAAAGTTGATGAAGGAAAGAATAAAATGAGCGTTTTAAACGCTGTGAGAAATAAAATAATCCATCGAGTTTTTGCGGTAATAAAAAACCAAATCCCTTATCAAAAAGATTTGGTTTTATCATAGAAATCAGGATGACAATATTGCGTGTTGGTTGTCGTGTATATCCGCGATCGGAGCAAAGCGACAAAACCTGAAACCTGAAACCTGAAACCTGAAACCTGAAACTTCTTTCCCAATAAATCCCCAATTGTAGCTGGAGGCATTTCTATTAGCCTACCTTACCAAAAAACAAATGTCAATAGAAGAGAAGGTTAGGCAGGTTGAAGCATTGTTTGATCGTCTTGAAATTGAAATTACGGCTTTCCAGTTTGAAACACATTTGCATTGCAACGCCGGTTGTGGCAAATGCTGTTCTACGCCTAATATTGACGCTTCTCCTTTAGAATTTTTACCCTGGGCTTTTCATTTGTTTCTGAATCACAAAGCCGAAGCAACCTTAAAAGAATTGGCCGCGACTACCAGTAAAAATTGCTTTTTGTACCGCTCGCTTTCTATTTTGGAATATCATAAAGGAAGCTGTAGCAATTACCGTTACCGCGGTTTAATTTGCCGCCTTTTTGGTTATGGCGCGACTACAGATAAATTTGGAAAACTGAGATTAGCTACCTGCAAAATCATAAAAGAAGAGCAACACAACAACTTTAATAAAGCCGAAGTAGCGATCAACAACGGGACAAACATTCCCATTTTTGCCAATTATTATATGAGATTAGCCCAAATCGATCTTAGAATGGGAGTGAACCTGCTTCCGATAAATGAAGCTTTGAAAATAGCGATTGAAGAGGTTTTACATTATTATGCCTATAGGCCTTTTCCGGGTGGGTTGGAGAATATTGCTTAGGATAATGTTGAATTAAAAGACATTGCTCAGATGGAGATTACACAATGTTCTGTCCCAAATCTTGCAAAGAGTTGTTTTTTTATTATTGTAAATTTGAGAGTAATTGAAACACTACAACCAATTATTATGATATGGAAAATATAGCCACCACCAAAACTCAAAATTTCTTCCGAATACTTTTAGGTCTCTTTATGATTACTGCTGCTTTTGGGCATTTTACTTTTCAGCGAATCGATTTTCAGGCACAGGTTCCGAATTGGGTTCCGATGGATAAAGATCTTGTAGTAATACTTTCCGGAATTGTAGAATTAGCAATAGGTCTTACGCTGATTTTTCTAACTCGTTATAAAATACAAATAGGGATTGGGCTGGCTGTATTTTATGTACTGGTTTTCCCTGGGAATCTAGCCCAATATTTAAACGGAACAGATGCTCTGGGCATGAACACGGATCAGGCGCGATTGATTCGGTTATTTTTTCAGCCTGTTTTAATTTTGTTGGCTTTGTGGTCTACTGGGGCGCTTGGGGTTTTGTTTAGGAAGAGATTTTTTAATTAGAAAATTAGTCAATTAGAAAATTAGATAATGGGTTCAGTTAGGAGTAATACGGCAGGAAGAAGAATTATCTCATTGCGAAATTCTCTCATTGGCACATTCTTTCGGCACATTATAAAAGAATTTGATACTTTCTTCCTACGGGAATGATTTCTCCGTTTGACAGGCTTAGTGTTTTGGAAGTTTTTGTTTTGATTTCTTTAGTGTTAACAATATAAGAGCGATGCACTTGCAAAAACTCTTTACTGTTTATTTCGTCGCTGATGCTTGAGAGAGAACCGTAGATAATAATTGGAGATTTTAGTTTTTTGCTATACAATTTCATGTAGTTGCCAAGGCTTTCAATATAGAGAATATCGCTCAAAAGCGTGTCGATCATTTGACCGTTTGAGCGGTAGGAAAGCGTTCTTTCGGTGGAGGTATTTTCTTTTTTTAAGGTTTTTCCGGAATAATAGGTTTTGGCTTTTTCGATTGCTTTCGAGAATTTTTCAAAGGAAATAGGTTTCAGTAAATAATCAATAGCATCGTTTTGATAGGCCGAAAGTGCAAAATCAGAATAAGCGGTAGTGACAATCGTAATAGGGCGATTGGGTTGTAATTCCATTAATTCTATACCGGAAATCACGGGCATATTAATATCTAGGAAAATAATATCGTATTGGTTTTCGTTGAGCATTTTTACTGCTTCCATACCACTAAACGCACTACCGGAATGTTCCAGGTCGTCACATTTTGTAATGTGCGAAGCGAGTGCCTTGTGTGCCGGTGTTTCGTCGTCAATGATCAGGCAACGGTAGGTAAGTCCCATATAGTCAGTTTTACGCTAAAGGTGTTTTTTTCTTTTTTGCAGTTTAGTTCGTGTCTTAAACCGTAAACTTCCAGGCGCCTTTTAAGGTTTTCAATTCCAATTCCGGTGCCGGAAAGCCTCGAACCCGAATCTAAATAATTGTTTTTTAAGGTAAACGATAAATGTCGGCATTTTACTTTTAAATCCAGCGTAATAAAAGGTTCGGCGGTTTCGCCTGAAAATTTAACCGCATTTTCTACCAAAGGTAAAAAGAATAAAGGCGGAATATCAAGGCTGTTAAAATCACCTTCATAGTTTTGAGTTACGTTCAGCCTTTCATTTCTAAATCGATAATATTCAATGTATTTTTTGACGAAGTCAATTTCTTCATTGACTAAAACATAATCTTTTTTGGTGGCTTCAATCTGATAACGAAGCATGTCTGAAAGATTCAGGATTCGATCAGGTAATTTCTCTGGTTCGGTTAGCGATTCTCCATATAAATTATTCATTGCATTCAATAAAAAATGCGGGTTAAGCTGCTGTTTCAAAAACGAAAGTTCTGACTTGTAATTCATGATATCCTTATCTGTCTCTGTTACTTTTTTCATTATAACCGTATGCAGAAAATACAAGAAAGTACCATTGCAGATTAAAGAAGAAATCGATAATGTCTTGATTCTTCCCAATCCCACATAATAGAAATAATAGGTCATGAAAACATAATAGCAAGCCCAGAAAGCAAGGAATAAAAACCAGAACATTCTGATTTTCTTCGTAAAAAGAAATTTCCTGATGATACAAAGATTACTGAACAAGATGCCAAAATACATAGGTAAATATCCCAGACAGATATTTTGTAATAGAATAAAAGGGTCTTTTCCGCTATAATTAATTTCATCGTAGACTCCCACAAAAATAATCCCTATAACTATAGTATTTACAATGAGGTTTCTGAAAAAAAAGTTCTGGTATATTTTGAGCACTGTCATAACGGCAAAATTAACGAAATAGTGTAGTTATCACTCTTTTACGACTAAAAATTATACAAACGCCATTCGTATAAATAATACGCCACTAGTATAATTAAACTATTATAGTCGCTGCTTCTAAATTACTTTTGACACCGAGTTTTAAACCACAAATTCCAAAACAAATTTTAAAATTTTACCGGTTTATGAGAACAAAAATCATTTGTGTTTTAGTGGTATGTGCCTCTTTGAAAACTATGGCTCAGGAGAAAGAACCAGGAATGAAAACCTTTGGAAAAGCAATAGTAGACAAATTTCCGACAACGAGAACTTTTGATGTACAATACGAACAATTAGGACCATCCAATTATGATTCGGAGTTATTGGGAGATCAATTTGAAAGAGGACGGATGGAGAGCCACAACCGATTCAAAGCTGCTTTTAATTTGCCTTTTTATACTTCAAAATCTAAAAGGTTTGTTTTGACGAGTTCCCTTCGATACAAATATGAAAGTTATGATTTTGGAAATATTTACAATTATAATAGTACGCAAACCTATACCAGAAACACAGAGGATTTTCATTATTGGGCAGCCGCAGTAAGCGCGACTTATATGTCATCACTTTTTAAAAAAACCGTTATCTACAATGTCACGTCAACAGTTGATGGAAATGAAGATAATGTGCAGCGTTTTAAAGGGTTTTCTTCGGCAGTTATAGTACTCAAACGGACTCCGAATACAACTATTACAGTTGGTGCTCTGGCGTTATTAGATCCCTCGTCTATTATACCGGTAACGCCGCTTTTTAGCTTGAATCATAAATTTAAAGATTCAAAATGGGATATGGATTTTATCCTCCCGCAACGTCTTTTGTTTAGAAGGGAACTGCTTGAAAACGGAAGAATTTCGTTTGGTACTGAGTTGAATTCAGAGAATTTTTACTTGAATTTTAATACTGCAAATTTAAAAGGTGTTTACGAGCTGAATCAGCTGGAACTGAAATCCGGAATTACATATGAATATTGCTTTACACCAAAAGTAATTGCATTTGTAAAAGCAGGTGTTAATAATGTTTTAAGCACGCGAATTACTGAAAAAGGAGAACGAACCAACCGCTATGTGTATGATCAGAATGAAGATACGCAGGGTTATTTTAGGGTAGGAATATCTTATAATCTTTTCCAGAGAAAATGATTTAAGAAGTAATTAAATTTAATAATTATGGTAGTTGAGATTTTTAAAACAAATGTTCAGAAAGAATCAGATACAAATTACATTATCGCTGTTATTAAGCGACAATTCCCGACCTATAAAATCAATTTTGATCTGGAAGACTGTGATAAAATATTGAGGGTTGAAGGTGTTAATTTACAACTGAATCATATTGTAGAGTATGTGAATTGCCTGGGATTTATTTGTATAAGGCTTTGAATAATTGTGAATTGTGAATTCAATTCACAATTCACAATTGAAAAAAAAGAGGTATAAATACGTAGCCGGTTATTTCTCGGTTATTGATAATTTTGTACGACCAATTTCTGAAATTAATTTACAAAAATTATATTATGATAAGTTTCATTCTTACTGTTTTCGTTTTTCTTTTGAAACAGTTGTGTTAGGCAAACTGTTTGTTTTACTTTTTCGTTAAGGAAGCATTCGCTTCGCGTTGCGATGAAAACTTCGTTGAACTGATTTAAATATTGAGCTTTATAAAATTTTCAAATTCTGAAGCTCTAATTATATTATCGTTTTGACCTTTTAAGACATGAACGGTCCCATAAATTGACAACCAATTTATCTCATCTTGAGAAATTTGTTGAGTTGAATCTTTAAATTTTTCCTGCTGAACAAAGAAGAATAAGTCGTTTGTTCTTTGTAACTCTATAATAATATCTAAACCAATAACCTGTTCGGGTGTCGGAATTCCAGTGACGGGTGGGTAATTTGGACAAAAGGCAATAATGAACCTATCGCAATATATTCTAGGGATTTCTTTTACATGCTCTAATAATTTTTTGCCATCATCATCATTAGACATTTTGCGAACTTTTACATGTTGATTAGATATGGTGGTGTTTTTTATACGAGTATTGTTTCCAGTTAATAATTTTAAGGCCATGGACTTTCCCCAATTAGAATGTCCAACATATATAAATACTTTTTTTTTCATAGGTTTAAATTTTGAATTTGCTGTTGTTATGAAGTGGGACTATTTAATTAAACTTTCTTCCTCATAAGATAATGATATACATTCTGTCCTCCAACTGTTATAATATTAGCTGTAACGAAATCATAGCCATGTGCTGACATGAAATTCAAGGCATCTATCATTGAATTGAAAACTAAACCTTCACCATTTTCATCTTTTAAAAGTGTTGCATCTGTATTACTTGAAAAATATTTAGTTCTTTGACCAATATCAATTGTTATAGTAAGTTTTGATGACATTAATTTAGAAGTTCCTAAAATTTGTAAATATTGTAAATCTAAATCTTTAATTGGAATTCCATTTATGGTTTGTCCAAAGCTTATCAAACTGATTAGTAAAGTAAAGCTGATGATAATTTTTTTCATTTTCAAAATTAAAAGTTAGTAATAGTTTGTGCAATTAGCGTTGAGAATTAAGTATAAATAAAAAAAGAACTACGCCACCAATAAGTCCAAAATAAAACCAAAATTGGATATTTGCCTTTATGCTTTCAGTACTTTTCATGATATTTCGTAAATAGATAGTTTGTTTTTCCAACAGTTCCCGATCACTAAATTCTTTTACAGTTTCAGGAGTCAATACTTTATTTTGGTTTAAGAAAGTTTTTTCTTTTTCAGTTGTTGAGTACATAGTAATTTTATTAGTTAAAATGTGATGAAATTTTTATCAGATAAATTTGAGGTTTTTATTTATCAGTTTCTGAATTTTTATCGTTTGAAACTTCTAATGGTTTAATTAATGAACTTTGGCTTTTTTCTTCAATAATTTGGTTTTCAAGAGAAGCTTTTTTAGAAGTATCAATAGTATTTGTTTTGCTAATTTTTATACTAGTTCTTATAGTATTTGTAACTTTAGGAGTGACCTTTTTTTTTGGGCTTGTTTTTTTTAAAACTCGTTGTTTTAACTCGGGCTTTTTTTCTACAATTTCTTCTACTAATTCTTGAACAGGTCGTTTGGGTATTTCAAGAACTGTATATTCTTCATTAAATATTTCTTTGAATATTTCTTTAAATTTTATTTCTTTTCTAAGTTTATAAAATAGGGGCCAAGTTTTGTAATGTACCTTAAATACTTCTCCGTTGTCGCCAATTTTTTTCATTAGGAGGTAAACTTCTTCAAATTCTTCTGTTATAATTAAATGTGCCAATTTAAAATTATCACTACTTGCACTCCAATCTTTGCTGTTAATTATTTCTTTTGCCGTATCAATTTTTTCATTTAAATATGGCGAGAGTGCTTTATTTACAATGAAATAATTTTTCGAAGAATCATTAAAATACTTATTTTGTTTACAAGCGAAATCTAATAATATTTCGGCTAATTCATATTGACCAGACGTTAGTAAAGAGTAACAAATAGAATTTAGTTTTTCATCAGCTTCTTCTAAATCATCTTTTATTAATTTCCTCCAAATTGTATGTGTTAGTTTTGTCGCTAACTCAAAAAGACATTCGTATGCTTTTTGAAAGTAAATAGGATCAACTTTTAGCCTTTGATTTAAAGTAATCTTATTTAAATTGCACTTATGATCTTTACATACTTTTAGATATTGATTTGAAACAATACCATCACAATGAACAAAGAGATTTCTACGTTCCGTTATTTCAATAAATGTTTGCCAAATAGGAAGATCTTTTCTCAACGTCATACCCAGTTTGGTTTCCAAATACTCAAAATGTTCAGTATGACTTTTACGAAGAACACTTTCAACTTCTTTTTCAATAACATATTCTCTAGCTGATTCAATTGAATCGAAATCAGTTAACTGAGAGAAAGTAAGTTCTCTTTCAGAATTGTTAATATATTCAGGTCTTATTTTGAATAGAATTTTTAGTAATTTGTTTAGAAAAGCGTCATATTGTGAAATTAATGAAACAAATAAGCTTTCGGGGATTATCTTCATTGCTAATCCTGAAATTTCTGCATTTTTAGATAATTGTTCAAAAATTTTGACATTTTCATATTTAATTGAAATAGAAGTACTTTTATCTTCGTCCTTCAGAATTTTTTCTGCGTTTTTTTCCAAAAAATCTTCAAATTTCACTTTCGCCTTTTTTTTGTGAGGTTCAAGTAAGAATGTTGTCATTGGTAAAGTGTCCTTTATTGAATCTAAATGGGTCAATAATTTTGTTAAATTCTTATTTAATTCTGTGCCATCCATTGTATTGTTTTTTAAACAAGTATACCACAAAATAAATCCTAACCACCAAGTACTTTTACGTGTTTTACTTAAATTCAAATAGTCGTATGGCTGATAAAGATCCATACATGACAAAGAAAGCGTCAAACATGAGGTAGATTTGTGTATGTATGAGGTTTAGAGATGTTATAAATGAGGTTGCTGACGTCATATTTGACCTCAAGAGCGTCAAATATGAGGCGAACTACCGTCATAAATGAAATGGAAAGTTTCATAAATGCATGAAAAGGCGTCAAGTTTGTTAAATGTGAGACAGGAAACGAAAACAAGCTATTTCATATCATAAAAAAACCTTCCGAGAGTATTTTTCGGAAGGTTTTAATTGTAAAAAATCTAATTTTTACGAAGTCGGTTCCTCAGTTTTCTTTTCGACTGTTGCTCCGGTTCGGTTAAAAAACTGCGACAGCTCTTTTGCTTTTACCTCAAATCCCGGTGTTTTAGTTCCAGATTTGTATTTGCTGTAATCGTAATCTGTTAAAGCTACATGGTAACAATCGTAATCGTGCAGGATTTTGTTGTTTTTAAGGTTGTTCACCATAGCCTCTAAACGCATAATAGTGTTTTGTAAAAACTCTCTCGAATCACAATCACTCTGAAACTCCATCCAATCAATATCAGGGCTGCTCATAGCAGGCTGGCTGTTTCTAAAGTCTCTCACTTTGTTAATCAAAAGCTTGTTTTGCTCGTTTACGCTACCATACTTGGTTCGCTCCTCAGGCGTAAGGTTTCTAAATTTTGGAGAAAGCGCGTTCTCAATACTGGTCAAAGCAGTTGTAACGGTTGTTTTTTCTGCTGCTAAATAATGCAGTCCGTTTAAATTTTCTAAAGGCATATTTTTTTGTGTTAATTATTATGCTTGTAAACTTAAAAGGCGGGTTGAGTTAGTATGTGCCTTGATAGGGTTTTGTTTTATTAGTTGAGGTTTTTAATTAGATAATTTGGGAATTAGAAAATTAGATAATTTTTAAGATGGGTGAATCTTCTAATATAAAAATGCGCAAATGTCAGGGAGACGTTTGCGCAAGATTTTTAGAGGCAGATCTGTTTTGTAATTTAAAATTTATTCAGTTCCTATTTTAAATTTTGCTCTTTGTTTTTGCGTTAAATTATAAGTTATACCGCAGAAAAAGCCGACCCTAAATTGTTTTGCGGTTAATTGTGTCTCAGGTGTAAAATCACTACTGTTGTAAGCTACATCTTCTCTATAATTAGCTTTTAATTCATCTACTTGTCTAAAAGCCGGACCGGCGGAAATAATAAACTTTTGCTTTTTTCCTATTAGCAGACTAACTCCTGGGAATAAAGAATTTAATTCAAACGTTTCTACATTTACTGAAGCACCTAATGTTAAGCCAAAAGCCCAAATACCACAGCTTCTAAAACTGGTGTGAAACATTCCGGCTAACGCAGGAGTAAATTGGTTATTTTCTGTTACTACTATTTTTTTCATGGCAGTGTCTGGGGTTCCGTCCCCATTTGTATCTACATTTACATCTGCTAAACCATATTTATCATTATTTCCAATAAAATTGAATACAATACCTGTACTGAAATCAAAGCGAACTCCTCCTCTTGTGTATTCCATGTAAGTAAATTCTCTGTTATCATCGTATTCTGAAGATTTATTCTTATCTCTATGTTTAATGCTAACATCAAATGTTACATAATCCTCTAACGGTTGTATGGGTGAAGAAACCATTTCGTATGCTTTTTCTTCTTTAAGAATTGCATGAATAGCTTCTACTTTTCTTAGTTTAGAAGATAAGTATAAAGCATCTATCGAAGCTTTTATTTTATCAACTTCTTCTTTATATAATTGATATTTGACACGAATATTTTCTTTAGCTTCGATTGATGATATTGGATCGAATATTTTCCAGTTGGTATTTGCTTGATTGTAAAATTGGTTAAAAGCATAGATACTTTTTTCAAAATCATAGATTTGAGTGCGATATTGTGGTAATTGATATAATATAAATTTCTCATCTGTAATAAATGTACTGTAAATTTCAAATTTCAATAATGGATTTAAAGCGAGTTGATAAAAATTCTGAAAATTTTCTTCAATAAATCTCAGGTTTTGAGATGTATACAATATATCACTATAGAGTTTTTGAAATTGAACAAAAGTTTGATGTACGGCTTCAACTGTATTTGAAATCTCAATTATTTCTTTATGTTTAGCAAAATTTATACTAGCTAAAGAATCAATTTCATTTTGAAATAAAATCTCTTGTTCTTGTTGTTTTTTTATTTTGTCCTCTTCATTTTTTATATCAGCTGACACATTAGCGTTTTTGGTAGCTTCGAGATTTTTTGTTAGAGTTTTTATATCGTCTGTTAATTTATCTTTTTTACTTCTTTTCTCTTTTATCAAGAGTTCATTTGTCATTATGTCTTTTTCGATATCTTTAATTTTAGCCTTTAATACTGGATCATCGGCAGTATTTTTTACAGATTCTGTTGATAGTTTTGTCTCGCCAATTGTTTTATTAGTTACAACTTCACTAATTCCTCCAGCGTTAAACGATTTTTTTAAGGCATCTTCAATACCATCTTTGAAATATTCGTCTGCAATAGCAACGTCTTCTGATTTAATAGCTACTTCATAGGCTAAACGATTTATATTTTTAATTTTTAGAACTATAGGCTCTCCAACGCGCGGACATACATTTGCTTTTGTGTATTTTTTAATTGTGAAATCATAAATGATGGTTTTGGTAGTAGTTGTGTCTTTCTGTCCATAAGACGCAAGACCTTGTGCTAAAAACAGTAATAGTAATAATTTTTTCATAGTGATTAAATTTTGTTTTTGGTATAACAACATTACCACTTTTTTAAAAAATAAGAACAAGTATTTATACGGTTTTTTATTACAAAAAGTAAACATGCGTAAGTTTAATTGGTTAATTTTTAAATGTATAGCTTAAAAGAGAATTCTTGTTTTAAGCTGATCTTGTAAAATTTATTTAGAGGTTTAATGATAAAATAATATCCAACCACAAATTATCTAATCACCACATTTCCTCAGTTCTCTAATTTTCCAATCCCCAAATTCCCTAAATTTGCGGTCTTATGAAAAAAGCTTTCCAAATCTTCGACTTCACTCAAAAAGTCAATTACAAAAACGAAATTTTAGCCGGTTTAACAGTTGCCATGACCATGATTCCAGAATCGTTGTCGTTTGCTATTTTAGCAGGGTTTCCGCCTTTGGTGGGTTTGTATGCCGCTTTTATTGCGGGTTTGGTGACGGCTATTTTTGGAGGAAGACCCG
This sequence comes from Flavobacterium sp. KH_001, assembly GCF_057840745.1. NCBI lineage: Bacteria > Pseudomonadati > Bacteroidota > Flavobacteriia > Flavobacteriales > Flavobacteriaceae > Flavobacterium > Flavobacterium sp. KH_001. The sequence continues at coordinate 2,139,141 of NZ_CM174520.1, forward strand.
GAATGATTTCAGGTGGGGCAGGAGCAACTGTCATTGTTTTAATCGCTTTGATGAAATCGCACGGCATAGAATATGTTTTTGCCGCCGTCGCATTGGGTGGTGTGGTGCAAATTTGTATTGGGCTTTTTAAACTCGGGAAATTTATTCGGTTAGTGCCGCAGCCTGTAATGTTTGGTTTTGTAAACGGTTTGGCGGTGGTCATTTTCATGTCGCAGTTAGAACAGTTTAAAACTATGTACGATGGAAAAGTTGCTTGGTTGCAGGGTACACCTTTGTATATTATGCTGGGTTTAGTCGCACTTACAATTGGTATTGTATTACTTTTTCCTAAAATAACCAAAGCGGTTCCGGCTTCTTTGGTAGCGATTATGGTGGTTTTTGCCCTTGTGCTTATCTTTAATATTGATACCAAAACAGTTCAGGATATCGCTTCTGTTCAGGGTGGTTTTCCACCCTTTCATATTCCGGATATTCCTTTGTCTTTTGAGACCTTCAAAGTGATTTTCCCCTATTCTGTAATTGTTGCTGCAGTTGGTTTGACTGAAGGTTTGCTTACGCTGAATTTAGTGGACGAAATTACCGGAACTCGTGGAAACAGCAATAGAGAATGTATTGCACAAGGTGGTTCGAATATCTTAAACGGCTTCTTCTTCGGAATGGGAGGCTGTCCCATGATCGCACAGACTTTGGTGAATCTTGGTGCCGGTTCAAGAGCCAGACTTTCGGGAATTATTGCTGCCCTGACTATTTTAGTAATCATTCTTTTTGGAGCGCCTGTAATCGGAAAATTGCCTATGGCAGCGTTGGTTGGTGTTATGATGATGGTAGCGATTACGACTTTTGAATGGGCGAGTTTTAAAGTCATCAACAAAATGCCAAAACACGATATTTTTGTTGGAATTCTGGTTGCCGTTGTGACTATTTTGCTTCATAATTTGGCTTTAGCGGTATTAATTGGCGTTATAATTTCAGCGTTGGTTTTTGCCTGGGAGAGTGCCAAAAGAATCCGTGCCAGAAATTTTATTGACGAAAACGGAATCAAACATTATGAAATTTACGGTCCATTGTTTTTTGGTTCGATTGCCGCCTTTATGGAAAAGTTCGACATACAAAACGACCCAAATCATATTATTATAGACTTCAAAGAAAGCCGCATTGCGGATATGTCGGCCATAGAAGCACTGAACAACTTAACGAAGAAATACAGTCAGCTGAATAAGGTTGTTGAACTCAAACATCTAAGTGAAGACTGCAGAACATTACTCAAAAATGCTGAAGCGGTTATTGAGGTAAATGTGATTGAAGATCCTACTTATAAAGTGGTTTCTTAGAATGTGGCAATCTGTCAATTAGAAAATTAGATAATGCTATAGATTGCGCATAATCATTATCTAATTTTCTAATTGGCATATTATCTAATTTCTTAGCATACCGTTGACTTCGTTGAACTTACCGTCAACTTCTTCGATTTTTAATCCTAGTATATGCGCTATTAAAGGGTAAACAGAAACATTCTGAAAGGTGCCAACTTCTTTATTTACTTTAAATGCAGGGCCTTTTGCATAGAAAATAGCGTGCATGTCTTTTTCTTTATTGTCGTAACCGTGTGTTCCGCCTTTAATGTGTGTACTTTCTTTACTCACTAAACTATAGCCTTTTTTGGCTTCGATAACAAAATCATGCACACGCGGATTCGTTCCGTAATGTAGTCTCTTCGGAACTTCGCTCGATCTCCAGAACTTGATATGTGGTACTTTTTTTAAGGCTTTTGCTATAGAATCCTGAAAGCCAGGTTTTGCCTGAAGACTCATAATCGGGTTTATGACAGCTTTGTAACCTAGCCATTCCGGTTTTAGATAATCTAAAATGGCTACTTTTTTATCATTGCTGATGTCGGCCATTCCGTGATCTGAAACAATGATTAAATTGATTTGTTTTCCGATAGCCAATTGATCTAGTTTGGATGATAATTGTCCCATAACCGAATCCATTTTGTAAATCATTTTTTCGTTTTCAGGAGAAAGTGGGCCAAAGTTATGACCCGTATGATCCGGTTCATCAAAATATAAAGTAATCAAATGTGGGCGTTGTTTCTCTGGAAGTTCTAGCCATTTTATAACGGTATCAATTCTGTTTCCGTACGGGATTTTATCATCATAATTTTTGTAAATACCCGGTCTTTTTTTATCTGTGTCGGATCCAGGCCAGAAGAACGAAGCGGCTTTTACACCTTGTTGTTCCGCTACATTCCAAATAGGATTTCCACCATAAAATCTTGAATCATTTTTAGCTTTTGTAGACAATGAAAAAGATTCGTTTAAAGCACTATCATAAAAAACATTATTGATAATTCCATGATGATCCGGGTAAAGTCCGGTCACGATTGCGTAATGATTGGGGAAAGTTTTGCTTGGATAAGAAGGTTTCATTGATTTGGCATGAACTCCTTCTTTGGCAATTCTGTTGAGGTTTTGTAGTTTAAAATGTTTCGCATAATCCCAACGGAATCCATCCATAGAAACCAAAACGACATAAGCGTCTTTACTGGATTGAGAATAAGAAAAAATGGAAAGAAGTAAGAAAGTAAAAGATAAAAGTTGAGTGGTGAATTTTCTCATTGTGCAATTTTAATAGAACTGCAAAGATACCGATAACCTATTTTTAAAAGAAAAAGAGAGTGTTAAGTTTGCCACGAATTACACGAATTTTCGCGAATTGCTTTGTGCAAAAATAAATGCCACAGATTACAGGATTAAAAGGATTATAATCTTTGCGTAAAAAGTTACCACAGATTGAAGGATTAAATGGGTTACGATCTTTGGCTAAAAAAAGTTTGCCACGAATTGCACGAATTTCCACGAATGTTTTGCGCGTAATCTTTGGAAAAAAAATTAGTGAAAATTAGTGTAACTCGTGGCTAAAAAAATCTTTTTAATCTGTGCAATCTGTGGCAAAAAAAAACGCCAAACAGAAATCTCTGCTTGGCGTTTTATAGTTTAGAAGTTAGAACGATTACATCATTCCTGGCATACCGCCACCCATTGGCATTCCGCCAGCGCTTTCTTCTTTAATATCAATTAATGCACATTCTGTAGTAAGGATCATTCCGGCAACAGAAGCAGCATTTTCTAATGCTACACGAGTTACTTTTTTAGGATCGATAATTCCGGCTTTTAGCATGTCTACGTATTCGTCAGTTTTAGCGTTGTATCCAAAATCACCAGAACCTTCACCAACTTTTGCTACTACTACAGAACCTTCAAGACCTGCATTTTCAACAATAGTTCTCAATGGAGATTCAACAGCACGAGAAACAATCTGAATTCCGGTTGCTTCGTCAGCGTTGTCAGCTGTGATTCCAGCTAAAGCCGCTTTTGCTCTTAATAAAGCAACACCACCACCAGCAACAATTCCTTCTTCAACAGCAGCACGAGTTGCGTGTAATGCATCATCAACTCTGTCTTTTTTCTCTTTCATTTCCACTTCAGAAGCAGCACCAACATAAAGAACAGCAACACCACCAGCTAATTTAGCCAAACGCTCTTGCAATTTTTCTTTATCATAATCAGATGTTGTAGTTTCCATCTGACCTTTGATTTGGTTTACTCTGTTTTTAATGATATCTGCTTCACCAGCACCACTTACAATTGTAGTGTTATCTTTATCGATAGAAACTCTTTTTGCAGTTCCTAACATTTCGATTGTAGTGTTTTCAAGAGTATATCCTCTTTCTTCAGAGATTACAGTTCCACCAGTTAAGATTGCTATATCTTCTAACATTGCTTTTCTTCTGTCTCCAAAACCAGGAGCTTTTACGGCAGCAATTTTAAGAGCACCTCTTAATTTGTTTACTACTAAAGTAGAAAGAGCTTCTCCGTCAACATCTTCAGCAATAATTAATAATGGTTTTCCTGATTGTGCAACTGGCTCTAGAACTGGAAGTAATTCTTTTAAAGAAGAAACTTTTTTGTCGTATAATAAGATGTATGGAGAGTCTAATTCAACTTCCATTTTCTCTGGATTTGTTACGAAGTAAGGAGAAAGATATCCTCTGTCAAACTGCATACCTTCAACAACATCCACGAAAGTGTCCGTTCCTTTAGCTTCTTCAACAGTGATAACACCTTCTTTTCCAACTTTAGCAAAAGCTGTAGCGATTAATTCACCAATCACTTCGTCATTATTTGCAGAGATAGAAGCAATTTGCTTGATCTTATCAGAATCGCTTCCAACCACTTTAGCTTGTTTAGCTAAGTCAGCAACGATAGCTTCAACCGCTTTATCGATACCACGTTTCAAATCCATTGGATTTGCACCTGCAGCAACGTTTTTTAAACCTTCTTTAACGATTGCCTGAGCTAAAACTGTAGCGGTTGTAGTTCCGTCACCCGCTAAATCATTGGTTTTAGAAGCTACTTCTTTAACCATTTGCGCGCCCATATTTTCTAATGGGTCTTTTAATTCGATTTCTTTTGCAACAGAAACACCATCTTTAGTAACGGTTGGTCCACCAAATGATTTACCAATAATTACGTTACGACCTTTTGGTCCAAGAGTTACTTTTACAGCATTTGCTAATGCATCAACACCACGTTTTAATCCGTCACGTGCTTCAATATCAAATTTTATATCTTTTGCCATTTTTTTAATTTAGTTTAAAGTTTTATTTGTTTCAGGTTTTCTCCCGATACTTATTCTTAAGACTTATGTTTTTTAGATAATTGCTAAGATATCATCTTCGCGCATAATCAAATAATCAGTTCCTTCTAATTTTAATTCTGTTCCGGCATATTTACCATAAAGTACAGTATCACCAACTTTTACGGTCATTGTATGATCTTTAGAACCGTTTCCTACTGCCACAACAGTTCCTTTTTGTGGTTTTTCTTTGGCAGTATCTGGAATAAAAATACCTGACGCAGTTTTTGTTTCAGCTGCAACAGGCTCAATAAGTACGCGATCTGAAAGCGGTTTAATGTTTAAGGCCATGATTTTATAATGTTATAAGTTATACGTTTTTTAATGTTCAATAAACTTTCAGAAATTGTGCCATGCTCCTAAAACTGACATTATTTCCTAAAAAAAATGCCAGCTTTGACAGGCTGGCATTTTATATTTTATTTTAAAACTATTATTTCGCTGCTGGCGTTGCCGGAGCAGGAGTTTGTTGAACTGGTGCAGCTGGTGTAGTTGCAGGAGCTTCTGTTTTCTCAATAAGTTTAGAATCAGTATCACTTAATGATCCTGTAAAGCTTAAGCTTGAAAGCAAGATTAAAGCAATCAAAATAGTCGCTAGTGTCCAGGTACTTTTATCTAAAAAGTCAGTTGTTTTTTGTACTCCACCTAACATTTGAGTTCCGCTGATAGTAGACGATAATCCGCCTCCTTTAGGGTTTTGAACCATGATTACTACGATCAATAGAAAACAAACTATTGTGATTAAAACTAAAAAAATTGAAAATGTGCTCATTGCTTAATTATTATTGTTATTTTGTTGTAAAATCTTAATATCCGAAATACGGTCTGCAAAGAAACTAATTTTTTCTGGATATTTCAAAATTAATATTTCATATGCTTGTATGGCTTTTGTATATTTTTTTTGTTCCAAATATACTCTGGCCAAAGTTTCGGTCATTAGGTAAGAATTCTCTTCTTTATCACTGTCTAATTGTACCGCTGGCGTTATTGCAGTCTGTCTTATTGGAGAAATTTTTGGATTTGTTTCAATAAATTTATCAATTATTTCTGCTTTTTTCTTTTTCTCGTCTTCAATTGTTTCAGGTTTAATTACTTTTTTAACTGTATTTTCGACTTTTTCAATTGATTCTGATTCTTCCTGCGCCTCTTTGCTACGATCAATAGGTTCTGTTTTGGCTAATTGAAGCCATTCCTGAAAAGAGTGTTTTTCACTAACAGAAAAATCCAAAGGTTTTCCGATTTCCAGATTTTCTTCTGCCGCTTTTACGGTTTCTGAAACCTCTATTTCTTTTACCTCTACCTCTTTAATTGTTTTTGATTCTTCAACTACAGGCGCTTCTTCAAAAACAACTGCTGTGGCTTCTTGTAGTGCATTGTATGTTAATTCTTCAATTGGCTCCACTCTTAAACTTGGAATTTCTTCCTCCACAATTTCATCAAAGAATGTTGGAGTTGGTTCCTTTATAATAGGTGTCGATTCCGCAATTGGAATTGTTTCAATAATAGGAGTATCTTCAACAGTTGGAGTTACTGCTTCAAATGAATCTATAGCCGGCTTTTCGATAACTAGCCCAATCGGGTTTTCTTCAACTTCTTCAAAAGTAGTAGTTGTTACTTCCTCAAAAGAATCTAAAGTAGGTTGTTCGATAATTGCTTCAATTATTTTTTCTTCCACTATTAAAGGTTCCTCAAAAGTAACGGCGGTTACTTCTTTAAAAGTATCTAAAATAGCTTGCTCCGTAATTGGTTCAATTGTTTTTTCTTCAACTATTATAGGTTCCTCAAAAGTCACGGTTTTTACTTCCTGAAAAGAATCTAAAGTTGGTATAATGCTATCAAATAATCTTTCTTCAATTTTTACAGATTCTTCAGTAGTACTGTTTGATGCTTCTTCAAAAGAATCTGTCGCTGGCTCTTCAATAATAACATCTATTGGTTCCTGAACTTTTACAGGCTCTTCAGGAGTAACGCTTGCTGTTTCTGTAAAAGAATCTATTGTCGGTTCTTCGATAATTATAGCAACTGGTTTTTCTTCATTTTTTACAGCTTCTTCAATATTGATGTTTGTTGCTTCTGTAAAAGAATCTAAAGTAGGTTTTTCTATAATTTTAACAGGCTCTTCGTAAGTGACTCCTGTTGCCTCCTTTATAGAATTTAGAATGGACTGCTCGATTGGATCAACGCGAACTTCCAGTTTCTTCTTTTCTTCCGCTAAGACAATTTCGCTGTCAAAAACAGTAATATTTAAAAGGTCTTTAAGTTTTTGATCGTAATATTCACTTTGAATTGAAGTGAAAGCCTCCGAAGTAATAAAATCAAATAAAACCGAGCGATCAGTAGTATGAGCTGCTGTAACTTTTAATGCATAATTATACTTAAAACTATTTTGATTGTAAAGCCCTTTTAATCGCAATGCGCGTGCACTTTGAAAATACGGAAATTCATTCAAAACATTGCCTAATGCTTCCGCCTGCTTTTCTGTAATAGCATCGGGTTTGTTCATTAAGTATGTATAATCAGTTACATTCATTATTTATTGTTTAATCGTTTATTTGTTTAACTGTTTAATCGTTTTTTTGTGAACCGATTTAACGATTAACCGATTCAACAAATTAACATTCTTTACCATTTTGCCAATGACTCATTGAAAATATCCTGGGTGATTCTTTCAAAAATAGTTGTAATTGCTGTGTTCAAAACAGAACCTGTTGGTAGTGATGTTCCGGCAAAGTCATAATAAAATTCAAAGCCTTTTTCGAAGTCATCTGTTTCTTTCTTTTTGTTCGTAAACCTGACATTTACACGAATCGTCAAACGGTTTTGTGCCGCCTGTTGATCTGCAGTTGCTGTCATTGGTGTAATTCTGTAATCTACAATTTCACCTTCGTACGTTAAATCACCGCTGTTGCTTACCAGGTTTAAGTTGGTTTGATTCATAATCAAATCCTGCAAAGCCAGTGTAAATTGTCTGTCGATTCCAGGCTCAATTAAATCAGCGTTGTTCTGAAAAAAGTTAACCTGAAAAGTTTTGGCATCGATTGTTCCTGTTCCTGTAAAGTTGTAAACGTTGCAGCCACTAAAAGTTGTAGCGATTACCAGAATTAAAATATATTTTAAGTTTTTCATTTTGTGTTTTAAGAATTGCTTTGTCATTTTACTGACGCTCGGTCAAAGATATTCATTTTCGTTTAAAAACATTTTGTGTCTTGGTGCCTTTGTGGCAAATTACAAATCAAATTGTTTAATTTTTCTATATAAAGTTCTCTCCGAAATGCCCAATTCATCTGCCGCAGCTTTTCGTTTTCCTTTGTTTTTTTCTAATGATTTTTTAATCATTTCGATTTCTTTTTGTTCTAAACGTAAAATCTCTTCTTCTTCAATGGTTTCAGCGTCCAAATAATTATTGTCATCTTGTATACGATAATTATCTTCACGGGCTGCAGGTGTCATAACAGCCGTCCTTGGTTCTTCTTCAAAATCAATTTCACTGTCATTTTCCTGTGAGCCGTATATCTTCTGAATCAAATTAGGATTGATATCCTGCACTTTGGAACTTCCGTTTTTCATTAGTTCTAAAGTCAGTTTTTTCAAATCATTTAAATCACTTTTCATATCAAAAAGGACTTTGTATAAAATGTCTCTTTCGGTGCTAAAGTCACTATCTTTTTTCTTATCGCTAATTACAGAAGGTAAGTTAGTTCCTTCTGTTGGCAAATACGATTGTAAAGTGGCAAGAGTAATATCACGATTCGTTTCTAATACTGAAATTTGTTCGGCCACATTTCGCAATTGACGAATATTTCCATTCCATCTGAATTTTTGCAAAAGCTGCACCGCGTCATCATCCAATTTTAACGGAGGCATTTTGTATTTGTGTGCAAAATCGGCCACAAATTTTCGGAACAACAAATGAATGTCTTCGTTTCTTTCTCTCAACGGAGGCAAAGTAATTTCGACTGTTGTCAAACGATAGTATAAATCCTCACGGAATTTTCCTTTTTCGATGGCATTAAATAAATTGACATTGGTTGCTGCAACAATTCTAACATTTGTTTTCTGAACCTGAGACGAACCTACTTTTATGAATTCTCCGTTTTCCAGAACACGAAGTAAACGAACTTGAGTTGTTAATGGTAATTCACCAACTTCGTCAAGAAAAATCGTTCCGCCGTCAGCCACTTCAAAATAACCTTCACGTGTGCTTGTAGCCCCGGTAAAGGCACCTTTTTCGTGACCAAAAAGTTCACTGTCAATTGTTCCCTCTGGAATAGCTCCACAGTTTACTGCAATATATTTACCATGCTTTCTGTGCGAAAGCGAATGAATGATTCTCGGAATATTTTCTTTACCAACACCACTTTCCCCAGTTACCATTACCGAAATATCAGTAGGAGCAACCTGAATGGCTTTTTCAATGGCGCGATTTAATTTCGGGTCATTCCCAATAATCTCAAATCGTTGTTTTATTGCTTGAACTGTTTCCATATGTTTTGTTTCAAGTTTTTATTTGTTTCAGGTTTCAAGTTGAAAGCCTTAACCTTTTAAACTCTTTTTTATATCTATCAAATTAAAAAGTTGTTTTAATTCGTTGTATTGATCGTCTTGTAGGTCTGTTTTTTGTAAAAGCATCGCACTGTTTTTGCCTATATAGAATAAAAACATGTCTTTTTTTTCAACAATTTTTAGAATGTTTTTCCAAAAATGTTTTACTTCAAATGTTTCTCCCTTTTCTTGAAAATATTCGACATTAAAAATATACGTTATATCTTCTTTTATACGCGGGTTATCGTTTATTTGTTTTTTGACAGCTCTATACGTTAATAAATAAATAAAAAAAGGAAGCAAAATAATAACCAAACCAAAAAAAGGAAAGTCATGATTTGTTTTATTCGTATTGCCTAATATGTTAAAAAAATAATCAGATATGCCAAAAATTGCCGCAGCCAATAAAAAAGAGAAAATAACGATATGCAATGGTTTGTATAAGATATAGTACGTTCCTTTCATTGAACTCCTAATGCTGAAACTAGGTTTTAAAATAATTTCTTTATCCATTCTTGCTTTTTTAACTTCAGGCTTTAATATTTTTAAATTAATCTATTTCAAATTTCAAGTTACGTAAATAACATGAAACTTGAAACCTGAAACAATTTAATTCATTTCAGAATATCCTACCGCTTCACCTTTCAAAGTTCCGCTAGTACAACTTGTAATTTTTACATTTACGAAATCTCCAATTTTATAGTTTTCTTTTGGAAAAACAACCGTAATACTTTGAGAGTTTCTTCCTGAGAATTCTTCTTTTGATTTTTTAGAAACCTTCTCCACTAAAACTTCCACAACTTGCCCAATGTATTCTTCACTTCTAAACCAGGCGTGTTTTTGTTGCAAGTCGACAATTTCCTGTAATCTTCGGGCTTTGGTTTCTTCCGGAACATCATCTTCCATTTTTCTTCCTGCCAAAGTTCCCGGGCGCTCAGAATACGAATACATATAACCGAAATTATATTTCACGTATTCCATCAAACTCATGGTATCCTGGTGATCTTCCTCTGTTTCTGTTGGGAAACCGGCAATCATATCTTGCGAAATCGAAGCATTCGGAATAATAGTTCTGATTTTATCAATCAAGGTCATGTATTCTTCACGAGTGTGCAGACGATTCATTTCTTTTAAAATTCGGTTACTTCCAGACTGAACCGGTAAGTGAATGTGTTTACAGATATTTGGATATTTCGCAATAACATGCAAAACACTTTCATGCATATCCTGCGGATTAGAAGTTGAAAATCTTATACGCATTTTTGGGAAACCAACCGCAACCATTTCCAGTAATTGATCAAAATCTACTGCAGTTGCTTTTTGCATTTCTGAAGCGTTTACAAAATCTTTTTTCAGACCGCCGCCGTACCAAAGGTAACTGTCAACGTTTTGTCCCAAAAGTGTAATTTCCTTAAAGCCTTTGTCCCATAAATCCTGAATTTCAGACATAATACTCTGAGGTTCACGGCTACGCTCACGCCCTCGTGTAAAAGGTACAACGCAAAACGTACACATATTATCGCAACCACGTGTGATTGAAACCAAAGCTGTAATTCCGTTACTCATCAAACGAACCGGCGAAATATCTCCGTATGTTTCCTCTTTCGATAAAATTACATTGATGGCGTCACGGCCTTCTTCCACTTCTGCCAATAAGTTTGGCAAATCTTTATAAGCATCAGGGCCAACAACAAGATCGACTATTTTTTCTTCTTCCAGAAACTGACTTTTCAAACGCTCAGCCATACAGCCCAAAACGCCCACTTTCATTTTTGGATTAATACGTTTTACCGCATTATATTTCTCCAGACGTTTACGAATAGTTTGTTCCGCCTTATCTCTAATGGAACAGGTGTTAACCAAAACTAAATCAGCATCTTCAAGAGTTTGTGTAGTATTGTATCCGTTTATTGATAAAATAGAAGCTACGACCTCACTGTCCGAAAAATTCATCGCACAACCGTAACTTTCTATAAAAAGTTTTTTAGTATTCTCAGGTTTATTCTCCAAAACAAGACTTTCGCCCTGTTTGCTTTCTTCAATAATCTTTTCCATTGTATAATTTCAAAGTGCAAAGATAACGCAAAAGGTATAAATATGACAAGATGGCAGAGAAAAGATTTTAGATTTTAGAGTTAAGATTTTAGATCTACCTGTAGGGGCCGTAAAAGATCTTTTTTAATGTAAGTAAGGAATTTAAAATATATTAACCAGAAGATTAAAACTTAAAGTTATTCTCAAAGCTTTGTGAACTTCCTCTGAAACTTTTCAGCTTAAATTAAAACTTAGCGAACTTTGTGTAAATCTTTGTAGACTTTGTGGTTAAATTTTTATTTAAGAAGCTATTCCAGCTTTCCGTTTCAAGTCCTCATAAAACAAGCTATTTTTCTAAGCCATAAAACGAGCTTCCTCCGGTCGCTGTTTTCTGGCAAGAAAAATTAGCTTTTTTTATTCCGGGCTTTACACTGCAATCTGGGCTAGAAATAACCCTAAAATCTAAGATGTTTATCCATAAATTAAAGGTAAAAATCATCTCAAAGCTTTGTGAAATTCCTCTGAAATTTTTCAGTTTAACTAAAGCTTGGCAACCTTTGCATAAATCCTTGCGACCTTTGCGGTTAAATTTAGTACACGAAATTCATGTAGATTAAATAATCTAAAATCTAAAGTCTGAAATCTAAAATTCTAAATAAAAGCACATTCTTGATACATCATCCATTTAAAATTATACCTATATATATAATAGGTGAGATTACAGATAAATCTGCAATTTTTAGAAACATAATATCAAAATACCTCAAAAATGCATTATCAAGGTTGATATTTAAAAAAAACTTCTACTTTTGTTGCAGAAAAATAGATCAATGGCAAAGAATTTAGTAATAGTGGAATCACCTGCAAAGGCGAAAACGATAGAGAAATTTCTAGGAAGTGATTTTCAGGTCGAGTCAAGTTATGGACATATAGCCGACTTACCTTCAAAAGAAATAGGAGTAGATGTAGAAAATGGATTTAAACCTAAATACGAAGTTTCTCCTGATAAAAAAGCCCTGGTAAGTAAACTAAAGACACTATCTAAAAATGCCGAAATGGTTTGGTTAGCAAGTGATGAGGACCGCGAAGGAGAAGCTATTTCATGGCACTTGGCGGAAGAATTAAAACTAGATACTAAAAAAACCAAAAGAATTGTTTTTCACGAAATTACCAAATCAGCGATTCTTAAAGCAATCGAGAATCCAAGAGAAATTGATTATAACTTAGTAAATGCACAACAGGCACGTCGTGTTTTAGACCGTTTAGTAGGTTACGAATTGTCTCCGGTTTTATGGAGAAAAATCAAAGGCGGACTTTCTGCTGGTCGTGTACAATCTGTTTCTGTTCGTTTGATTGTAGAAAGAGAACGTGAAATTCAGAATTTTAATGCCGTTGCAAGTTATTCAATTGTAGCAGAATTTGTGAATGAGGCTGGAAAAGCTTTCAAAGCTAAATTGCCGAAAAATTTCAATACAAAAAAAGAAGCCGAAGATTTCTTAAAACAAAACATCGGTTCTAAATATAAGGTAGCCGATTTAGAAACTAAACCTACCAAAAAATCTCCAACAGCACCTTTTACAACTTCTACACTTCAACAGGAAGCAGCAAGAAAGTTGTATTTACCGGTAGGAATCACCATGCAGCTTGCACAACGTTTATACGAGGCCGGACTTATTACGTATATGAGAACGGATAGTGTGAATCTTTCTAAAGATGCAATGGATGCTGCTGAAGCTGAAATCATAAAATCATACGGAAAAGAGTTTTCTAAACCGAGAACTTTCGCTAACAAAAGCAAAGGAGCACAAGAAGCGCACGAAGCCATTCGTCCGACTGATATGTCGCGCCACACGGTAAACATTGACCGCGATCAGGCTCGTTTGTATGATTTGATCTGGAAAAGAACATTGGCATCTCAAATGAGCGATGCACAATTAGAAAGAACAAACGTAAAAATTGAAGCGAATAATCACAGTGAAATTTTTACAGCTTCAGGAGAAGTTTTACTTTTTGAAGGTTTCTTAAAAGTGTACTTAGAAGGGCATGATGATGACGAGGAAGAGCAAGAAGGAATGTTGCCAGCCTTAAAAGTAAACGAAAAATTAGCTAACAATTATATTACAGCTACAGAAAGATATTCAAGACCACCTGCACGTTATACAGAGGCTTCTTTGGTGAAAAAATTAGAAGAATTAGGAATTGGTCGTCCGTCTACGTACGCACCAACTATTTCGACTATCATCAACAGGAACTATGTTGAAAAAGGAACACTTGAAGGTCTGGAACGTAATTATACACAACTTACTTTACAAGCTGATAAAGTAGGGGAGAAGTTACTGAAAGAAAATACAGGTTCTGATAAAGGAAAATTAGTTCCAACAGATATCGGGACAATCGTTACTGATTTCCTTGTTAAGAATTTCGGAAATATTCTTGATTATAATTTCACTGCAAAAGTGGAACAGGATTTTGACGAAATCGCAGAAGGGAATATTGACTGGGCAACCATGATGCAGGAATTCTACGATAAGTTTCATCCAAATGTTAAAGATGTTGAAGCAAATGCAGAAAGAGAAAGCGGTGAAAGAATTCTGGGTAAAGATGCAGATGGAAGACAAGTATCTGTTCGTTTAGGAAAATTTGGCCCTATGGCTCAGATTGGAGAAGCAGATGATGAAGATAAGAAGTTTGCCAGTTTAATGGCAGATCAAAATATTGGGAATATTACTTTAGAAGAAGCTTTGAATTTATTTTTATTGCCTAAAAACTTAGGAGAATATAAAGGAGAAGAAGTTGAAGTAAGTAATGGACGTTACGGACCTTATGTGCGTCATGGAAGTGTTTTTATTTCACTGCCAAGAGGAGAAGATCCACTAGCAGTTACAAAAGAAAGAGCTCAGGAATTAATTGATGAAAAAGCTTTGGCTGATGCACCAATTGCAGTTTACAAAGGAGAAGCAGTTCAAAAAGGAGTGGGGCGTTTTGGTCCGTTCATCAAATGGAATGGTCTTTTTGTAAATGTGAGTAAAAAATACAATTTTGATAATTTATCGCAAGCGGATGTTGAAGAATTGATTGAAGATAAATTACAAAAAAATATTGATAAAGTGCTTCACAATTGGGAAGACGAAGGAATTCTTGTTGAAAAAGCACGTTGGGGTCGTTCTGTCATTACAAAAGGAAAGATTAAAATTGAATTAAGTAAAGATGTTGATGCAACGAAATTAACATTGGCTGAAGTTCAGGAAATGATCGCCAAAAAGACTCCGGCAAAGAAAACACCAGCAAAAAAAGCAACAACAGCAAAGAAAGCTCCAGCTAAAAAACCAGCTGCTAAAAAGAAATAATAAATGGAATTTGATTTTCTAGAACCAGTTAACGACGGAATTTTACAATTCATTAGTTCGTTGTCTTCACAAGAATTGGGTAGTAAGATTGTCTTGCATACTCAGGATCAATTCCCTGACATTAGCAAGGTGCAGATAGCTATAGTAGGTGTTTTAGAAGATCGCAGGAATATCAATATGGTTAATGAAGTTAACCTGACTGCTGTTCGTAAAAAGCTTTATAGTATGTTTCCTGGTAATTGGGATGCTTCTATTGCGGATTTGGGCGATATTCTTGCAGGAGATTCTGTAGAGGATAGTTACTTCGCATTAAAAAAGGTGACTGCTGCTTTAATCAAGAATAAAGTGATTCCTATAGTCCTGGGAGGTTCGCAGGATTTAACCTATGCTTTGTATCGTGCGTACGATGATTTAGAGCAAATGGTAAACATGGTTGCTGTTGATAATCGATTTGATTTTGGTAAAGAAAATGAAACAGTTTCTGCTAATTCATATTTGACTAAAATTATTATAGATGAGCCAAATAACCTGTTTAACTATTGTAATATAGGATATCAGACTTATTACAACTCGCAGGAAGAAATTGATTTGATTGAGAAATTGTTCTTTGATGCCTATCGTTTAGGTGAGATTTCAAATAAGATTGCTTTGGCAGAGCCAGTTTTTAGAGATGCTGATTTGGTAAGTATTGATTTGAATTCGGTAAAGTCTTCAGCTTCAGGAAATACTGTTACTTTTGAGCCTAATGGTTTCAACGGAAAAGAGATTTGTTCTTTAGCAAGATATGCAGGAATTAGTGATAAAGTTTCATCATTTGGAATCTTTAATCACAATAGTACGGTACACGAATCGACTATGATGGCTCAGATTGTCTGGTACTTTATAGAGGGTTATCATTACCGCTCTAAAGAATATCCATTTGGTAGCAGAACGAACTATTTGAAATACATTGTGCCGCTGGAAGACGAAGAGCTGATTTTTTATAAAAGTGACAAAACAGACCGTTGGTGGATCGAAATTCCCTTTGTGTCGAATGGAAACAATAAATTGAAAAGAAATACGTTATTACCGTGTTCATACGACGAATATTTGTGCGCTTGTAACCAAGAATTGCCAGAAAGATGGTGGAAAGCACAGAGAAAAAATGCTTTATAAAAGATAATTTTAATAAAAATCTTAAATTTTTAAAATTATCAAAAATAATTTAAGATACTTTAGTAAGAAAATATTTATATAGTTTAAAATTTAACGTTTTACGTCGATTTTTTATGTTAGTTTGTCGATAAAATATTTTTTTTTTATTTTATTTAACATTATTTTTGAACGGTAAAATAAATTTCGCAACTAGTATTGTTTTTTAGATAAATAATAAATACGTTTACGGACTTATAATAATGAATAGATAATCCCAAATTTATATGAAGAAGTTTTTTGCATTTGCAGCAATATTAACACTAGTAATCGGCTGTGGTAAGTCAGGTGACAAGGGTGAGTTAGTTGGTGTTACAGGAGGGAAATGGCATCCTGAGAAACCTTATGGAATGACATTAGTTCCAGGTGGATCCTTTATTATGGGTAAATCAGATGCTGATTTAGCTAATGTAGAAGACGCTCCAACTAAAACGGTAACAGTTCGTTCATTTTACATGGATGAAACTGAGATCACAAATAGCGAGTATCGTCAGTTTGTGGAGTGGGTAAAAGACTCTACAATGAGAGTTCGTTTGGCTATTTTGGCTGATGAAACAGGACAAAAAGCTACTGGTGATAAAGGTAGTAAAGGCGGTAGTATCGCTGATTATGCATTTAATGATTCTGAGCCAGATAAAATGACGGCTTATGATAAATACATGTATGATAACTACTATAGTGTAGGAACGAAAGATGATCCGTATGCTGGTAGAAAATTAAACAAAAAAGTTAAGTTAATTAAAGATACAAAAGCTTATCCAGATGAGTATTACACTGAAGTAATGGATTCCATGTATTTGCCAATTGAAGAATCATACAATGGTTTGAGAACAATTGATGTAAATAAATTGAAATTCCGTTATTCTTGGATGGATATTCAGGCTGCTGCAAAAGCTAAAGTTGGAAAAAGAAAAGACTTCGTTAAAACAGAACAAGTTAGTGTTTATCCTGATACAACAGTTTGGATTAAGGATTTCGCATATTCATACAATGAGCCAATGCATAATGATTATTTCTGGCACAAAGCTTACGGAGATTATCCTGTAGTGGGTGTGACATGGAAACAAGCTAAAGCTTTCTGTGCATGGAGAACTTTAAACAAAAACAGTTACATTAAATCTAAGAAAAAAGGACGTGACTTAGTAAATGCTTTCAGATTACCTACAGAGGCAGAATGGGAGTATGCTGCAAGAGGAGGTCTGGAGTCTGCAACTTACCCTTGGGGAGGTCCTTATACTAAGAGTGACAGAGGATGTTTCTTAGCAAACTTCAAACCAAGCAGAGGAGATTATGCTGCTGATGAGGCTTTGTATACAGTAGAAGCTAAATCTTACGATGTAAACGGTTATGGATTGTACAACATGGCAGGAAACGTTTCAGAGTGGACAGATTCAGCTTACAATCCAAATGCATATGAATATGTTTCAACGATGAATCCAAACGTTATCGATGGAAACAATCAAAGAAAAGTAGTTCGTGGTGGTTCCTGGAAAGACGTTGCTTACTTCCTACAGGTAAGTACACGTGATCACGAATATGCCGACTCTGCAAGAAGTTATATTGGTTTCAGAACTGTACAAGATTACATGGGAACTCAGGTAACAGGAGGCAAAAAGAAAAAGTAAATTACAATTAAATTCAATAACCAAATCAAATCTATTTTATTAAAACCTAAAAAAAAGTATTATGGCATTATTAAGTAAAAAAGCAATGAATTTCGCTTATGGTATGGGAGCGGCAGTAGTAATCATTGGAGCATTATTCAAAATTACACACTTTGAAATCGGACCGTTAACAGGAACGTTGATGCTTTCAATTGGATTAGTAACTGAGGCGTTAATCTTTGCTCTTTCTGCTTTCGAACCAGTAGATGAAGAATTAGACTGGACTCTTGTTTACCCGGAATTAGCTAATGGTCAGGCTAGAAAAAAAGCTGACAAAGTAGAGACTCCAACTGACGCCCAAGGATTGTTGTCTCAAAAATTAGATGCTATGTTGAAAGAAGCTAAAATTGACGGAGAATTAATGTCAAGCTTAGGAAATTCAATTAAAAACTTCGAAGGAGCTGCAAAAGCTATCTCTCCAACAGTAGATTCTATTGCAGGACAAAAGAAATATGCTGAAGAAATGTCTATGGCTGCTGCACAAATGGAGTCATTAAACAGCTTATACAAAGTACAATTAGAAAGTGCTTCAAGAAATGCACAAGCAAACAGCGAAATTGCTGAAAATGCTTCTAAATTAAAAGAACAAATGCAATCAATGACTGCAAACATTGCTTCTTTAAACAGTGTTTATGGTGGTATGCTTTCTGCAATGAGTAACAAAGGATAATTAGTTTTTAACTATTATATTAAATTTATTAATAAGAACTAATTAGAAAAAAATGGCAGGAGGAAAATTAACCCCTAGACAGAAGATGATTAACCTGATGTACCTGGTTTTCATCGCAATGTTAGCAATGAATATGTCCAAAGAAGTTTTATCTGCTTTTGGATTAATGAATGAAAAATTTGAAAGCGCTAACACTTCTTCTGAACAATCAAATGCTAGTTTATTGATGTCTTTAGATCAAAAAGCGGCTGAAGCAAAAGGAGAATTCGCTATCGCTGCAGTTACTGCTCATAAAGTTGAAACAGCTTCAAAAGAATTTTACGCATACATCGGATCTTTGAAAGGTGATGTTTTAAAAGGATTTGAATCTGACAAAGAAACTGGTAAATTACCTTATGAGTCTATGGACAAAGGTGATAATATCGACAACTGGTTTACAGGAGAAGGATATACTGCAAAAGGAAATGACATTATCGCTCATATCGAGGCATATAAAACTGCTATGAAAGCTGCTTTAGCAGATAAAAAATATGCTGCTATTGTTGCTGAGATTGAAAAGAAATTTGACGTTTCTGATGTAAAAAATAAAGAAGGTTTAAAAGATAAGTATTTAGCTTACCACTTCAAAGGTTTCCCTGCAGTTGCTTCATTGGCTAAACTTTCAGCTTGGCAAAATGACGTTCAAAAAGCGGAATCTGATGTATACAGTGCTGCTTTAGGAAAAGCTGCAGTTGCTGCTGCTTCTTATAGCAATTACCAGGCAATTGTTGTTTTAGATAAAAATGCTTACTTCCAAGGTGAGAAAGTTACAGGTAAGGTAGTTTTAGGCCGTTATGACGAAAACACTAAACCAACTTCTTTCCAGGGACCTGGACAAATCGTTAACGGACAAGCTGTTATTTCATTAACTGCTGGTGGTGTTGGAGAACAGGATATCAATGGACAATTTACGTTCCTAGAGGATGGAAAAAACATTCCTTTGAAATTTAAAGGAACATACGTTGTAGTACCAAAACCAAATTCAGCTACTATTTCTGCTGATAAAATGAATGTTGTTTATAGAGGTGTTGTTAACCCTATCTCTGTTTCATTCGCTGGTGTTGATGCTAACAAAATTGTTGCAAGTGCTCCAGGTTTAGCTTCTGCTGGAAAACCTGGTAAATATAACATGAGCCCTGGTTCAGGTACTGAAACTACAATTTCAGTTACAGGGACTTTACCAAACGGTGATAAAGTTACAGATAAGAAATCATTCAGAATTAAAGGTATTCCTGGTCCAACAGGTACAATTAGAGGAGAAATGGGTGTTGTTAAAGGACCTAAATCTAACTTAGAGATTGCTACTATTGGTGCTAAATTACTTGATTTTGATTTTGAAGTTGGTTTAGATGTTGTTGGATTTAACTTGAAAATTGCTGGGCAACCTACAGTTGTTGTTAACGGTAACAGATTAAATGCACAATGTAAATCAGTTCTTTCTAAAGCTGGAAGAGGAGATCAGGTTACTATTTCTGAAATTAAAACTAAACTTGTTGGAGCTGGTAGTTATTTATTGCCACGTACTGCTCCGGTAATTTACGAAATACAATAATAAAGTAGGTAAAACTACGTTCAATATCTTATAATGATATCATGATGAAAGTAAGAAATTTTTTAATAGCTATAGTTTCTATCGCAGGCGGTTTCGCTTCTAATGCGCAATCGAATTTGCTTAATGCAAAAACACCAGATCAGATAGGACTTAAGACTCCTGCACAACTTATCTCAGACAACGATAAGCCATTGGCTTATGGTTATGTAGATGATAGAGATGTCTTGATGGGAAAAACAACTTGGGAGATCATTGATTTGAATGAAAAAATCAACTTTCCATTATATTTTCCAGTAGATACAGCTAATATTGGTTCAGATAGACGTTCTCTTTATGATGTTTTGACGAAAGCCATCAAAAGTGGTAAAGTAACTGAAATTTACACTGACAGTTATTTCAATACTAAAAAATCTATGAAAGACATCGAAGGATCATTATCTCGTATTGATACAACTGATGCTGGTAGAGAACTTATCAACCAATATCCAGATGACTACAAAACTCACGTTGTGAAGAAAAAAGTCGTTACTGGTACTGGTAAAAAGAAAGTAGTAACTTATGTTGATGAGACAGTAGGAGCTACAAGAACAGTTCCTTCTGAGTATATCTTAAAGCAAGATTTAACTGCTCAGGACGTTACACAATATAAAATTAAAGGATACTGGTATTTTGACAAACGTCAAAGTGAATTGAAATATCGTTTACTTGGAATTTGTCCAGTTACTCCTGACGTTTATACGATGAACAGTGATGAGAAGGATTATATCGAGTTATTTTGGGTTTTCTTCCCGAATGCTAGAGAAGCATTACATGAAGCAAAAGCTTTTAATGACAATAATTCAGCATTGCCAATTTCATTCGATCAGATCTTAAATTCAAGACGTTTTAATGCAGTAATCTATAAAGAAGAAAACTTGTACGGAGATCGTGAGATCAAAGAATACATGAAAGATAATGCACAAAACCAATTGTTAGAATCTGAAAGAGTAAAAGAGAAGATTCGTAATTTCGAACAAGATATGTGGAACTACTAAGTATCTATATTACAATATAATAAAAACTCTTACTACCTTTGTAGTAAGAGTTTTTTTATTTTATCAATTTTGCTTTGAACTATTTGTAAGAGGATAGAAAGTTTAGTTTGTCGATTGAGTTTAATTTAGAAATTAAGTAATTTCTTGTTGGACTTTACCTTTGAAAGCTATTCATCTGTTCTTGAATTTATTTTTTGTAGGAAAAATACAATAAAATAATTAAAACTTCGTTGAGTCAATTATAAATAATTTATATGATGATGAAGATGAAAAGTTTTTTGTTGCCTATTGTTTTTATGGTATGCGTTACCGCGAGCTCGCAATCTAATTTGCTGAATGCAAAAACAGCTGATCAAATAGGTAAAAAGCCTCCTGCCCGGTTAATATCTGATAATGATAAGCCATTGGCTTATGGGTATGTCAATGACAGAGATGTTTTGATGGGAAAAACTACATGGGAGATTATTGACTTAAATGAGAAAATCAATTTTCCATTATATTTTCCTGTAGATACAGCTAACATTGGTTCAGATAGGCGCTCTCTTTACGATGTTTTGACTAAAGCGATTAGGAGTGGAAGAATAACTGAAGTTTATACAGACAGTTATTTCAATACTAAAAAATCTATAAAAGACATACAAGGATCATTATCGCGTATTGATACCACAGATGCCGGTAGAGAATTAATTAACCAATACCCCGATGACTACAAAACGCACGTTGTGAAGAAAAAAATAGTTACGGGTACTGGTAAAAAGAAAGTCGTAACTTATGTTGATGAGACAGTTGGAGCTACAAGAACAGTTCCTTCTGAGTATATACTGAAGCAGGATTTAACAGCTCAGGATGTTACACAATACAAAATTAAAGGATACTGGTATTTTGATAAACGTCAAAGTGAATTGAAGTATCGTCTAATAGGTATTTGTCCTGTGACCCCTGATGTGTATACAATGAACAGTGACGAGAAAGATTATATCGAGTTATTTTGGGTTTTCTTTCCTAATGCAAGGGATGTTTTACATGAGGCAAAAGCGTTTATTGAAAATTCGGCAGCCAATATTTCATTTGATCAGATCCTAAATTCCAGACGTTTTAATTCAATTATTTATAGAGAGGAAAATGTATATGGAGATCGGGAGATAAAAGATTATATTAAAGATGATGCCCAAAGTCAGTTATTAGAATCTGAGAGAGTAAAAGAGAAGATTCGTAATTTCGAACAGGATATGTGGAACTACTAAGTGCCTAAATTACATTATAACAAAAACTCTTAGTACCTTTGTAGTAAGAGTTTTTTTATTTTTTACCTATACTGCATGTTAGATTATATAATTGTCGGATCTGGATTAGCCGGGATTTCTTTTGTTGAAATTGCCCTTAAAAACAACAAATCTATTTTAGTGGTAGATGACAAATCTCAAATATCATCCAGAGTTGCTGGCGGATTGTATAATCCTGTTATTTTAAAACGCTTTAGCGAAGTCTGGAAAGCAGAGGAACAATTGGTTTTGATGGAAGATTTCTACAGTACTATTGAAGCTAAACTAGAAGCGAAGGTAAATTTTAAACTTCCAATTCTTAGAAAGTTTTTCTCTATTGAAGAACAGAATAACTGGTTTGCAGCTTCAGATAAACCGCTGTTAGCTCCGTTTCTTTCGACTAAATTAATCTTCAAAAAGTATTTCGGAATAGATTCTCCTTTTGATTATGGTGAAGTTTTGCATACTGGTTATGTTGATACATCACTTTTACTTGATAAGTATCAGGCGTATTTAATGGAAAATAAATTATTGCTGCAGGAATCATTTCAACACGATACTTTGGTAGTAAGTGATGATCATGTAGAATACAAAGGCATCAAAGCTAAACATATAATATTTGCCGAAGGTTTTGGATTACATGCCAATCCATTTTTTCAGGATTTGCCGTTAGATGGTACCAAAGGGGAACTCTTTATTATAAAAGCACCAGAACTAGATTTAGATGTAATTGTGAACACCAGCGTCTTTATTTTACCTTTAGGGGATCATTTGTTCAAAGTAGGCGCGACATACAATTGGAAAGACAAAACGGATGATCCAACGGAAGAAGGAAAAGCCGAATTAGTTGAGCGTATTGAGGAAATTATCAATTGCGATTTCGAAATTGTTTCTCATTTTGGGGGAGTAAGGCCAACAGTTCGTGATAGAAGGCCTATAATAGGGACACATGATAAATACAGCCCGTTACATTTGTTAAATGGTTTAGGTACCCGTGGCGTAATGCTCGGACCAGCAATGGCAAAGGACTTATTCGATTATATAGAAAACAACAAACCTTTAGATCCTACAATAGACATTCAGCGTTTCTATAAAAAAAGAAAATAGGATTATTTTTTTCCGGCCTTTGGATCGTACGAAACAAACATATTAATGTACAAGTTTCTTGAAAGGCGTAGAACAAAAGGAAATAATACAATTAGGGATATAACGATCGCTAAAAACGATTTCTCAATTGAAGCTCCAAAGAAAACAAATGAAACAATAAAAGCTGCAATTCCTACAGCAACATTTAGCCCATAACTTACATACATTGCACCGTAAAAAAACGAAGGTTCGATTTGATATTTTAAACCGCAATGACTGCAATTTTCGTTCATTTTGAGAACTTTAGTCAAATGAAGCGGATTTTTGTCCAAATACATGCTCTCATTTTGACATTTTGGACAACTTCCTGTTAAAATACTATTTAGTTTGGATCCTTTTTTTAACATTTGCAAAAAATTTAAACAAAGGTACATTTTTTAAACCTTTACTGCTTGTAACAATAGTCACAAATTATGCTTAATATACACAATCTTTCAGTTTCTTTTGGTGGAACATATTTATTTGAAGAAGTTACTTTTCGTTTAGGCGCCGGTGACCGGGTTGGTCTTGTTGGTAAAAACGGGGCAGGTAAGTCTACAATGCTTAAAATGTTAGCGGGAGATTTTGCTCCTGACTCTGGAGTTATCTCACAGGAGAAAGATATCCGAATGGGATTTTTACGTCAGGATATCGATTTTGAACAAGGAAGAACTGTATTAGAAGAAGCTTATGAAGCTTTTACTGAAATCAAGATTGTAGAAAAAAAATTAGAAGAAATCAATCATCAATTGGTTACCAGAACCGATTATGAGAGTGAAGAATATAGTAAAATCATTGAAGATTTATCTGATTATACACATCGTTTTGATCTTCTTGGAGGTTATAATTATGTGGGAGATACAGAGAAAATTCTTTTAGGACTTGGTTTCAAAAGAGAGGTTTTCAATAATCAAACGGAAACATTTTCAGGAGGTTGGAGAATGCGTATCGAGTTAGCTAAACTATTATTGCAGTCAAATGATGTATTGCTTCTGGATGAGCCAACCAACCACTTAGATATCGAAAGTATCATTTGGTTAGAAAGTTTCCTTCGTAATTATCCTGGTGTTGTGGTAATTGTATCGCACGATAAAATGTTCCTTGATAATGTTACCAATCGTACAATCGAAATTTCGTTAGGAAAAGCATACGATTTTAATAAGCCTTATTCCCAATATTTAGAATTGCGTCATGAAATTCGTGAAAAGCAATTGGCGACTCAAAAGAATCAGGCGAAGAAAATTGAAGAAACAGAAAAATTAATCGAGAAATTCCGTGCAAAAGCTTCTAAAGCTTCTATGGCGCAATCGTTGATTAAAAAATTAGATAAAGTAGAACGAATTGAAGTTGATGAAGACGACAATTCGGTAATGAATATTTCGTTTCCAGTTTCAAAAGAACCGGGAAGAGTAGTGGTTGAAGCCGAACATGTAACGAAGGCTTACGGCGATAAAGTTATTTTGAAGGATATTGATTTACTGGTAGAACGCGGAAGTAAAATTGCTTTTGTGGGGCAGAATGGTCAGGGAAAATCAACTTTTATTAAAGCCATCGTAAATGAATTTGAATATCAGGGTAATATCAAACTGGGACACAATGTGCAGTTAGGATATTTTGCTCAAAATCAGGCTGAATATCTTGATGGTGAAATTACTTTGCTTCAGACCATGGAAGATGCTGCAATGGACACGAACCGTTCTAAAGTTCGTGATATGTTAGGATCATTTTTGTTCCGTGGTGACGATGTCGAGAAAAAGGTAAAAGTACTTTCTGGAGGTGAACGTAACCGTTTGGCACTTTGTAAGTTATTATTGCAGCCAATCAACGTTTTGCTGATGGATGAGCCTACGAATCACTTAGATATTAAATCTAAGAATGTATTGAAAGCGGCACTTCAAAAATTTGGTGGAACCTTATTATTAGTTTCTCACGACAGGGATTTCCTTCAGGGAATGTCGAATATCGTTTACGAATTCAAAGATCAAAAAATTAAAGAATATTTGGGTGATATCAACTATTTCTTGGAACAACGCAATCTTGAAAACATGCGTGAAGTCGAGAAAAAAGATGTTGCCAAAGCTGCTGCTCCAAAAGAGACAAACAAAGCATCGTACGAAGATCAGAAAAAAGGAAAAGCGCTTCAAAATCGTTTAAGCAAAGTTGAAAGTCAAATCAAACAACTGGAAAAAGACATTCAGCATGACGATAAAATGTTGGCTTCTAATTATGATAAACACATCGAAGATGCTTCATTTTTTACCGCATACAATAAAAAGAAAGCAGACTTGGATCAATTACTTTTAGATTGGGAAATCGTTCAGGAAGAAATTGATAATTTTAATGGTTAAGATGATTTTCAGGAGCTAATCCAGCTTTTCGTTTCAAGTCCTCACAAAAAAGCTAATTTTTCTAAGCCATAAAACGAGCTTCCGTTGGTCGCTGTTTTCCGGCAAGAAAAATTGGCTTTTTTTGCTCCGGGCTTTACACTTCAATCTGGGCTAGGACAATCGGTTTTAATTGAATTTTTTTGTATCAGGATTTTTTAGTCTGTAAATTAAATCCGCTACAATCCGCGTCATCGCGTGCCAATACACGCACAGTATTAGCAAACAGAACTACTTAATAATCCCAATCGATTTCGAATGCATAATCGCCTGGCTGCTATCTTTGAAATAGCAGACCGAAACTTCCAGGTTTTCTAAATTTTTCAAAATAGCTTTCGTAGAATTTTTTTGAAATTTTCCTGTTTGTCTTATGTAAACTGCTTTTACAGTGACAGGAAAAATTTTGCAGATTTGTTCGTATAAAAATGGATCATGCTGTGAATCATCTCCCAATAAAACATATTTAAGATTCGGATAAAATTCCAAAACATGTTTTATCTTATCAAATTTATGATTGTGATTACCTCTTCCGCTCATGAAGAAATCAGTAATGCCACGTTTAATATCTTTTAATAAAATAACAGCTCTTGGCAACTTATGTATTTTGGTAAACTTTACAATAAACCGGTACAAATTCCATTCGCTGCTAGAGATGTAAAAAAAAGCATTTTCCTCTTCTTTATTATTTCTTCCAGCCGAACTCAAGGCCTGATAGTGCGGAACAACATCTTTAAAAACCTTTCTGTCATTTACATTTTTAAATAAAAGAATGTACATTTTTTTGAAGACATTTCTGGTATGTGAAATCAAAAAGGTATCATCAATGTCAGAGATAATTCCCAGATTTCCGGTGTGAGGCCTAATAAAACTACCTACTGTCGTTATTATTTCCGATTTGTATTTTATGCTCACTTCATATTCCATCCATCCAAAATTAAATTCTTTTTCGAGCGGAATACAAAATTTAAAATAACCGTCGTCCAGCGTTTTGGTGTGGATTTCCAGATTGCCAAGTTTAAGATAAACATCAAAATTTTTGATTGTTTTTATTCTAAACTGATTGATAATAGAAGTAGCGTTTTTAAAATTTTTCTTCTGAAAATCATATTCATACGTTCTCTTAAATACATGCCCCATCACAATTAATTCTTGTTCATTGGCATAACCGCGATATAATTGTAGTATAGGTTTCATTAATTACGTATATTTATATATGTTGTAAATTAATTATTTTAATTGACTTTAAAAATAAAATTTTGAAAAAGAATATCATATTTGTAGTAAACCCTATATCCGGAGACCTTGATAAATCCGATTTAATTGAAGCCGTTCAGGAGTTTGCAACAACAAATCGTTTTGATCTGGAGGTTTATGAAACTACCGGTAAAAGTGATCAAAAAAACATACAAACGCTTTATAATCAATATAAACCGGAACGAATTATAGTTGCAGGTGGCGACGGAACCATAAAAATGGTGGCTGAGGCAATGGAAGAACACGATGTAATTATAGGAATCCTTCCAGCAGGTTCTGCAAACGGATTATCTGTTGATTTAAATTTGCCAGCGACGATTGAAGAAAATCTGAAAATTGCTTTTTTGAATCGTTATATCGAAATGGATATGATTTGTATCAACGGTAAAAAAAGTATTCATTTAAGCGATATTGGTCTTAATGCTGATTTGGTAAAGAATTATGAAGAGGGCGATTTACGTGGAATTTGGGGTTATGCGCTGCAGGCATTTACAACGCTAAAAGATTCTAACGAACCTTTTTTGGCTACGATTTCCGCAAATAATGAAATTGTCGAGCATACGGCAAGAATGATTGTGATTGCTAATTCTCAAAAGTACGGAACGGGTGTAGTGATCAATCCGAATGGTGCGATGAATGATGGTAAATTTGAGTTGATTATTTTAAAAAACCTTGATTTGCTTTTAATCGGAAAAATTATAACCGGTAACATGCCAATTGATACAGAAGACGTTGTAATTATCTCAACAGAGAAAGCCACTATAAAAACAGACTATCCGGTAAGTTTTCAGATTGATGGCGAATACTGCGGAGCGCAAACGGACTTAGAAATTCATATTCTGCACAAGCAGATGAAAATTGCCATTCCGTAAACTTTGATAGTTTACTATTTAAACGGATTACGTTCCTGCCAATCTGTTTTAGGTTCCAGATAATTAAAAAATCGGGCAATATTGTGATTGATTAAAGAATTACTGTGTGTAATTAAACCATACATTTTTAAAGGTTTTGCACCAACAGAACTTTTGATTTCAAGTGCGGTTCTGGCGAAAACAATTTCTCTAAAACCCTTATTGATAGAATACGCAATCATGTCGTAAAGCATGTTTAAATACAGCATTTTCTCGCGTTGGATACTTTCATCATAACCCAGGAAATACGTGTCCATTATAGCTCCATTTTTTATTAAAGTGTTGAAGCCGATTAGTTTTCCATCTAAAAAATAACCATACAGTAAAAAATCATCTTTCATGATTTCCTTAAAAAAGCTAAAATGATTTCTGGCTAAAAAGAAAGTATTGAAAGGTGCATTTTTTGCAACGTGAAAATAGAGATCATAAATGATGTCTTCGTATTTTAGGATATCATTTAAGGACATTTTCTGTTTAACAATTCCATCAGCTTTTTTGCGGGCGCGCTTGTATTGATCGCGGTATTTTTTGGATAAAGCATCAATATAATCTTGTTCCGTTTTCCAGTTTTCATTGATTTCGAAAATCATATTGGGCTGTGTTGAAAACGTATAATTGTTTTTGAATTCAGTTTGTAATGGCTTAATTTCTGTTTCCGTAAAATCTTTTATACTGGTAATATGCACTTTTTTACCTTTCGCTTTCAACTCTTTTTTAAGCTGATTAATCGCTTTATGAAGTGTTGTAATTGCTTTTGCTAACTTTATGTTTTTATCAAAAGCAAAAGCATTCTGACCTGTTAGCATATTATTACCAACAAATAAAACATGTGAAGCGAAGTTCTTAAATGCAAAATTACGAACTGAAGTTTTTAAACATTGATCGCGATCCCCAAAAGACTCTAGTTTTTCTGCAAACAAAAATTGGGTTATGGCAATTCCAACAAGTTTCTTTTCTTCAAAAATTCCTATGAAATGGCAAATCATATTTACCGGACACGAATTTTCAAGAACTGTGAGATATTCCCGCGTCAAAAAAATGTTGTCAGAAGTAAGCGAATTCCATTCCTGAGGCAGTAATGATGCGCTATTGTATATTTCGAAAGAATAAGTTGTAGTCAAAAGTGGAAGCTAATTTTTTCAAAATTAGATAATATTTATAATAACTGATCTGGTTTAAGTTATTATTAAGAAAACCCGTTTGAAATTGAATATCAAACGGGTTTTGTATGTATGATTTTATGCAAAAGCACAGATAATTCCTCCCATCAAAGTCAGAGTTAACATCCAATATCCGGCATGAACAAAAATATATTTCCATGATTTTCTTTCAAACAAACCATTAATACCAATTATCGGTAAAGCAAAAAACAATCCTGACATGAAACCATGAAGTGCTCCATGTTTAAAAGTGCGATATGCTGTTCCGTAATCTGCCATAAAAGCGGCAAATGAAGGTTTTGCACTTTCTAGCAAAGGTGGTCCGCCTACCATACCTACTGCTCCTGATTGATGAATGGTTAATCCCATCAAAATTACGGTGATCATTAAAGAGAAAATATACGTAAATCCGAAGATTTTAAGCATATTTCCGGCCTTGAGATCTTCTTCAGTTAGATTATTTTCTTTCATCCAGATGGTTCCAAAGACTTTTGGATTGTACCAAATAAAACCAGTAACAAGTGTGACAATTCCAGCAAGTAACAATGCAATAAAGTTAATTTCCATAATATGAGGTTTTTAGGATTAGTTGGTCAAATTTAATCAAAAAACAATTCACTTCGTTGATTTTTAGCTAGTAGTATAATTAGTGTTAAATATATACTTATTAACACTTTATCGACATTTACTGCTTTATATCTAGAAATTGCATAATTTTAAACCGTAAACAAATCCCCAATTTTGTTATGAAAAGCTTAACCTTATTTTTTATAGCTTTTATTTTTTCATTGAATATTTATGCTGATACTGTCTCAGATAAAGAAAAAGAGGCCTTAATTAAATTTTACCATGCGACAAATGGAGCAAATTGGAAAATTAAATGGGATTTATCGCTTTCTGTATCAACCTGGTACGGTGTTCAGGCTGAAAATGGAAAAGTAATTGGACTTTATTTAGATGATAATAATTTGACAGGAGAGTTACCTGCTGAGTTCTTTGATCTGATAAATTTAGTAACTATCGATTTGCATAAAAATAATTTGCAGGGAAAATTACCCGCAGAGATTGGAAAATTAAAGCAACTTGAAGTACTTTCGTTATTTAATAATGAAATCCAGGGTGATTTACCCGGTTCAATCTATCAAATTTCGACTTTGAAAGTTTTACTTTTAAACAGCAATAAGTTATCCGGAACCCTGAGCAGTGAAATAATGAATTTTCATGCTTTGCAAAATTTAAGTTTGTTTGATAATAGCTTTGAAGGCGAAATTCCGAAAGGACTTGAAAAATTACATAATTTATCTGAAATGAATCTTTCTTACAATAAATTTAAAGGAACTGTTTCTAAAAACCTGGCCTTATTAGATCCGCTTAATATGACTATGTTTGATGAGGATGGAACCCCACATTTATTAGAAATTAATACTGAAAAAGAAACTACCATTGTTACCCAAAATTAATCGTGCTTATGAATGAAAATTACTCTCGTTAAACAAGTTGATTAAATATATTTAGTTAATTGCTGAAAACCGTAAGACATTACGGTTTTTTTTGTGCCCTGAAATTTTAGTGTTTTTTTGATATTTCAAAGGGTATCAGGTTATTAGCGGTATATCAATAGTTTTACTTGATTTATTTACCTGTTAATCAATATATTAACTTAAGGTTTGAATTTTGATAAAGAAATGAAGTAACTTCTAAATTTCAAATCATGAGTACTTATCAAAATAAAAGAACAGCCTTGATATTGATTGATCCGTTTAATGATTTTCTTTCGGAAAACGGAAAACTATGGCCTTTTGTAAAAGAAACCGTGGAAAGCGGAAATGTAGTAGCAAACATAAAAAAGGTTTTGACTGCTGCCAGAAAACATAAAATTCAGGTAGTTTATTCGCCTCACAGGCATACTCAAAAAGGAGATTATTTGAATTGGAAATTCTTTTCACCCTCGCATAACGGAACTAAAAATTTTACGGTTTTTGAAAAAGGGACCTGGGGAGCTGAGTTTCATCCGGAACTCTTAGCGGTAGAAGGTGATTTGATTGCTCAAAATCATTGGACAGCGAGTGGTTTTGCCAATACGGATCTCGATTTTCTTTTAAAAATGCACGACATCGACCATATTATAATTGCGGGAATGCGAGCCAATACCTGTGTTGATTCGACCGCGCGATATGGTGTAGAACTTGGTTATCATGTAACTTTAATTAAGGATGGAATCGGCGCTTTTAATCAGGAAGAAATTAGAGCGACCGTAGAAACAAATTTTCCGAATTATGGACATTCTCTTTTATCGGCAGACGAATTTATTAAAACTTTAGAATCATAAAATGGAAATATTGGCTGAATGTACTGCAAAGGCAATAATTCATTGTGCGGCAGAAAAAATAGATATTACCGATTGGCTTTTTACATTAAAAGATCAGGAATATCAATCTTGCTCGGTTAGTCATATTGCAGGGGGAACTTCGGTTTCGCAAGATGGAAAAAAGATGTCGATAAATGTCGAGCGTATTGCAGGCAATCTTCTTGTACAGCATTATATAGAAGAAGTTGGAGATAGCAATCATTGCAAAGTTAATTCGGTTTCAGATTCGATTTCTGACTTGGGAATAACTAAATTAGGAATAACCTGGGAAATTAAAATTCTTCCCGTAACAGCAAATAGCTGCGAGTTTGTAAATAAGGTTTTAGTCACTTCAACACCTGAATTTTTAGCAGTATTAAAAGCGGCTAATATTGAAAATCTGGAAATGATAAAGAGTCAGATGCTGCAAAATGTGGTGGTGCATAATAACGAAGAAACGCCTTTATTTGCTGCAGATATTCATAATAAAGTATTAGCTGGAAAGTGGGATTAAATTTCTGTTAAAACAAGAGAATAAAGAATTTCTGAAAATAGAATTTTATATAACTTTGTCCCAAATTGATAATTTAAGATCAGTTTGTAAAACAACTTATATTTTTTCATAACTTTAATATTCGATTCAACTGAAAGTAGGTTGAAGTGATGAGAAAATTAATTTTAAAACTTTTAATACTAAAATTATGGTAGTACAGTATCAAGGTGAACAACACGGAAAAGCGACCACTTTTACAATAAGAATTATTGGAAATAACTTGTCTAAAAGTAGTTCTAATTATCAAATAGATTTATTGGTAGGAGATAAACAATTACCAACTTTTACATCAGAAATACACCAAAGTTTGTCGAACTGTCTGAAAGAAATCTATTTGTTCAGAAAACATAACGGAATTACATTTAATGCTTCATCAGAGAAAATAAAATCGCTTTTTGTGCCTTATGATCAGGTATTGTTCAACTACAATAAATACGCTTTGTTTAGAGCTTAAGCTTTTTATAAAGCTGAAAATAGTAAAAAGACCGTTCTCAAGAACGGTCTTTTTTGTTATAATCTAAATGTATGAAAAACACGATATTTGGCTAATACGAAAAACGCTTCTATTTTAGTGCTAAATTTCTTGGAGAAACTGAAAGTCGTAACTATTTAATTATTTAGCTAAAAGTAATATCAAAAAAACGATCTTTAAATATTAAAAATCATTTTATGGAAAATAAAATTGCAGTATATGGTGCTTACGGCCACACCGGAAAGTTTTTAATTGCCAAGCTTTATCAGCAAGGTTTCAGACCTATACTTAGTGGACGGGATGCTGATAAGTTAAAGACTTTAAGTAAAGATTATCCGGATTTAATAACTAAAGTGGCAGATATTAATCGGCCAGAAACGCTGGATGAGGCTTTCGCCGAAGCAGAAATCATTGTAAACTGTGCGGGTCCATTTTTAGACACAGCAGAACCTATTATCCAATCTGCATTGAGGTTAGGAAAACACTATCTCGATGTTAGTGCAGAGCAGAAAGCCGTATTGGATATCTTTGAACAGTTTTCTGAAAAGGCAAAACTGGCTAATGTAACCATAATACCTGCTGCTGCTTTTTATGGCGGTCTGGGAGATTTATTAAGTACAGCACTTACGAAGGACTGGGATAAAGTGGATGAAATAGCGCTTTATATAGGTTTAGATTCGTGGCATCCAACAAAAGGAACACGATTGACAGGAGAACGAAATCATTATCAAAGATTTATCTTTGCCGAAAATCGTTTACAGCCTGTTCTGGAGGTTAAATCAAAAATTTGGGAATTCCCGGATCCAATATTAACACAAGAAGTTGTGACTGTACCGCTTTCAGAAATAATTACGATTTCGCGACATATCAAGGTGAATACAATCAACACTTACTTGAGTCAAAATTCTTTGGCTGATATACGAAGTGATGAAACGCCAGAGCCTAAACCTGTAGATGAAAAAAACAGATCGTCTCAACGTTTTTGTATGGAAGTAGTAGCAACAAAAGGAAACAAAAAAAGATCAATTACGGCTGAAGGAATAGATATTTATGCCGTTACCGCTCCCTTAATCGTTGAGGCTATAAAAAGAATTTTAAAAGGGAAAATAAAAAAGCAAGGAGTTACAACATTAGGGCAAGCTTTTGACGCAACAGCCTTTTTAAGCGCTTTGGATACTGATGATATCGTAATTTCGGGCATCAAAGAAACACACATTAATTAAAATAAGATTGCTCCTTATTAATAAAAAATCAGGATTTTAACCGTGTATTTTCTTAAAAGAAAAGGATTTTAAATAAAAAAAATACCACTTCAAGTGGTATTTTTTTTAGTAAGAAGTTCTGGAGAACTATTCTAAGCACTTTAAAAATTAGTGTTTACTTTTTTAGAGCGATCTGCAATGTGCGAGATAAGCCAGATGGTTTGTCCATCTTTTACAAAGAATATTTTTTTTGTCTCTAAATTTGGAATGCTTTCAAGGAGGCTCACCAATATGTTATTTGCAGAAATAAGGTATTTTTGGTCATAAGTGCTTAAAACTCTTGCAGCTTCTTTATTGGTTTTAGCAAGCGTAGTAAACTTTGCAAAATTGTTTTTTAGGATTGCATCGTAATTAAGAACATCCTCCATACCTAAAGAAACATAATGCTCTTTAATGTTTTCATTGTAATATAACGTTGCAAATGCCCATACAGCCCCGCCCGATAGGTAGATTTTATCTTTTTTTAATAAAAGAGGGTTTTTGTCAAGCAAATCTTTGATCTTCTTACGCAGAACCGAGTTAAAGTCAAAAGATTTTTCCTGATATACTGACATATCATTAACCTGATTTTGATTGGCAACCGTTTTTTGAACAGCATCAGTAAGGGTCATTGTACCAAAATCAAGTTCAAGAGGTATAAATTCTAATTTATCATCTTCAAGTTCATCGATGTATCCTCCTTTGGTAGTTTGAGCACCAATATCAAGAAGGAAAGCATTAGCATAATCTACAGGTGGAATAGCACCCTTAACCAACGTTTTAGGTTCTTCATTAACATTAAGTATGTCAAGCTTTTTATTAGTTAAAGAAGTGATTTTATTTTTTAAAACATCAATGTTACGGGCAGATGCAAAAACCGGAGCAGCAACTATAAAAATGTTTTCTTCAAGAAGCTTAAACTCTTTTCTTATTTTACTCAATTGGCTAATAACTGTAACACCAGCTTGGGTAATATCATCCTGAGTAAGTTCGCCGTTCGCCGTAATATGGTCAGCAAAACTAAATCTGTCATTTGAAAAATACAAAATATCATAATCAGCTTTTCTGATATTGTTAACATCAAGAACTGAAACTTTTATAGCTCTTCGTCCAATTTCAATTCCGGCATAAAGATTTTTTTGAGCAAATGAAGTAATTGAAAAAAATAAATTGAAAAGAATAAAAAATAAAATTTGGGATTTGTTTTTTTTAAGCATTGGATTTAATTGTAGTTATGTTATTATTTATTTTTGAGTAAAGTCTGAAAGAATAGTTTGATTATCAGGTCTAAATACTGTGAAATAAGTATTAAAAATAAGATCGCAAATTTATAAAATCATTTAGTAAAATAGACTAGTTCTGAAGAAAACATAGCATTAAATTAATATGGATTTTTTTTAAAATAGAACATAAGGATTTTACATTTCTAACCTACTGATAGAGAATGGTAAACGTTAGGTGTTTTATTAGTTATGGACGGGTATTGCTTGTTATTTTTTAAAGTTAACTTCGAAAAATAGTAAAATATTATTGATTTCGTATGTTTTGTTATTTGCGTTAAATTGAAAAACTGCCGAAAAAACGCCGGATTTTTTTATATTTTGTGAATGATTTTTGACTTAAGAAAGGGAGATTTTGAGCAATATTTTTTTCTTTAGAAATCTAAAAAAGATTGGTTTCCGTGTAAAAAAAAAGCTCCAGATTTCTCAGAAGCTTTGCCTTACTATCGGGAAGAATTCTAATTAGGTAATATCTCTCTTCTGAATAATATTCAATTCCTTATTAAAAGAATTTCTATACTTTTTAATGTATTCTGAAGGTTTCATTCCAAATAATTTTACGAACTGTTGTCGGAAATAGCGCTGATCTTCAATACCAACCTGAGGGCCAACCTGCGCGATATTAATATTTTCCGTTAGCATAATTACTGCGGCTCTGCGGATTCTGATCGATCTGATAAAAACATTTACAGTTTGTCCCGAAATTGCTTTAATCTTTTTGTAAAGACTGGAATGACTCATACCCATTGCAGCAGAAAAAGTCTTTAGATTAAACTCGCTATTTTCAAGATTGGCCTCAACGATTTCAATACATTTATCCAGGAACTCTTTGTATTCAGTAGGAACCTTATTGAGATTTTCACGAAGTGTAATGCTGTCTAAGAAATACTTGCGCAATTGTCCTCTGTTTCGAAGAACAGCATCTACACGCGCCAGAAGTATATCGCTGTCAAAAGGTTTCGTGACATAATCGTCTGCACCTTCAGTAATGCTTTTTAAATGAATATCATTGCTGGTTGTAGCCGTAAGAAGTATTACCGGAATATGGCTTAAATCATCACTTTGTTTGATTTTTTTGCATAAATCCATACCGTTCATACCTTCCATAGAAATATCACTTAGTACAATATCAGGAATGTGTTTTTCGACAAGTTTTAATCCTTCAAGTCCATTTGCTGCCGAATAAACAATATAATTATTGGAGAAAAGCTGTACCAGATAATGATTCATTTCGGGATTGTCTTCCACAATCAGCAATACTTTTTTTGTACTGATTAATTCCTCCTTTATATTTTCAGGAGTTGAGGATTGATTTCTATTTTGATTATCTGCAGGCATTCCTTCCAGAAGTTCCCCTACAAGAGGTGACATTTTCGGATAATTTTCATTGATGCTCATTTCTGCAAAATGAGTCTTTCCTTTAGGGAGTACAATAGTGAACGAAGTGCCTTTTCCTACTTCGCTTTTGCACGATATTTCGCCATGATGTTTAGTCACAAAATATTTGGCAACATAGAGACCAATTCCAAATCCATTGCTGGCTTTAGACTGACCTTGTTTGAATTCTTCAAAAATAGTATCAATATCATTCTCGGCAATTCCGCTCCCGGTGTCTGATATAATAATAGAAACATCAGTGGTATTCTCTATTATCTCAATGCTTATAGATCCTTTGTTAGGCGTGAATTTGAAAGCATTTGAAATTAAATTAAACAGTGTAATCTCTATTTTTTCATAATCGCCATATATTTCGGCGGGTGTTTTTTCTTCAATAAACTGATAATTTAAACTTTTAACCGCCGCCATTTGTGTAAAGCTGTCATAGATTTCACGGCACAAGCTGTTGAGATTAATCTTTGAAATTTTGAGTTCATCAAGATCCGTTTCTGCTTTTCTAAACAACAGTAACTGATCGGTAAGGCTCAACAATCTCTTGGCATTTTTATAGGCAAGATTCAAGTCAAGATCATCCTCAGAACGGTTTTTTCTCTCAATAGCACTTTTTAGCGGATTTATAATCAAAGAAAGGGGAGTGCGCAATTCATGAGCCATATAAGTAAACATAGAAAACTGTTTTTCAGCATGTTCTTTGTCTTTTTTATGCTCCATACGGGTCAGTTTTATTTCGTAGCGCAGTCTTTCTTTATTTTTGTGATAACCTACGTACGCATAAATGGCACCTGCAGCAGCGATGAGATAAAAGGTATAAGCCCACCATGTTCTGTACCACGGTGGAAGGATTTTTACCGTTGCCAGCGTTACTTCATTGGTCCAGTTTCCAAAAACGTCGGTTGTTTTTACTTTAAAAATATAAGTTCCTTCGGTCAGCCTGGAGTAATTGGCCCTGTTATTTTTTGAGGTATAGTTCCAGTCTTTGTCCCAGCCTTCGAGAAAATAAGCGGTATTAATTTTTTCAGCATTAACATAATCAAGATAAACAAAATCAAAACTCAATGCCGATTTTTCATAAGGAAGTTCGGCAGCACTTATCATCTCGAGTTTTTTTTCTGTGATATAAGGACTGTCTAATTTTAAAGACTGGTTGTTTACCAATAAATCATTTAATAAAAATTTGCCGGTATTTTTTTTGTCTTTTATATTGTGCGGATCAAAAACATTGAATCCGTTTATACCACCAAAAATAAATTCTCCAGTTGAAAGTTCCGTACCTGCATTCCAGCTAAATTGATTGCCCTGAAGACCGTCAGAAACACCGAAATTTCTAAAAGTATTATTCCTAGGATTCAATCTTGAAATCCCATGATAAGTACTCATCCATAAATCCCCTTTTTTATCTTCTAAAAGACGAAGTATGGTATTGCTCGAAAGACCATTTTGTGTGGTAAATTTTTTGAAAGTGCCTGTTTTTGGGTTGAATAAAAGCAGACCACCTTCAACAGTACCAATCCAAATATTTTTATTTTGATCTTCCGTTATGCATCTGATCGTATACTCAGAATGATAGTTTTTTACTTTTTTTGTTTTGGGTTCGATCTCAAAAAAAGAATTAAATGTTCCGCCCCATATTTTTCCATCTTTGGTCTCATAGAGACAAGTAACATCTCGCAAAGTTGTACTGTAACAGACGAACTTATTTTGCTTTTTATCAAATTGATATAGTGCTCCACCGTTAGTAACGGCAAGCCAAAGTGTTTTTTTTGAATCGATAAACAGCAGCCATGATTCCTGTTCTGCTTTTTTAGTGATTTGATTGTAAATGGAGAAATTCTGAATGGCTTTTGATTTGGGATCAATACGGCAGACTCCGCCTTTCCACATAGCGACCCAGATGGCATTATCAGAATCCCTGACGATGCTTGTAACAAAATCGCTCTGAATTTTTCTACCTGTAGACGAGGTTGTAGAGTAAACGTCGTAAGTGTTTTGTTTTCTGTTCCAGTACCGCATTCCGGCGCCATCGGTACCAATCCAGATGTTTTTCTTTTTATCTTCGCAGAAAGAAAGCATGAAGTTGGCCGCAGGATCTTCATCTTCCTTATTGGTCAGGGGATCTTTGCTTTTATAATGATTAAAATCGAGTGGTTTTTTACCCATCATACTAACGCCTCCGCGCAAGGTTCCAAACCACATTTCGCCGTTTTTGCTTTGAAAGATATCATACAAAGATTTACTGTTAAGCAATGAAACAGGGCCGTTAGCACGATAAAGAACAGGAACATCCTGATTTTTTGTAATGGTGTAAAGACCAGCTCCATCAGTGGCAATCCAGAGTCTGTTTTCCTGCTGATAAAAATCACGTACAACGGTTTTTTCCGAAAAGTAATTTTCAGAATACGTATTTAGATGGTGATTATACAAGTATGCCCCTTCGTCCGATCCAATCCAGAGTCCTTCATTTGTCAGCTTAATACAATTGGCACCTGTAATGGTATTATTGAGAAGCGTTATTTTTTTTGATTTAATATCATATTGACAAAGACCAGTTCCGGTAATAAAAACATAGAAAATTTGTTTTTTCGCGTTATAAGATATTGATCTTGCGATGTAATTTAATTTTCCGTTGAAAGGTATCGCTGTTCCAATTTTCTCACCTTCTTTATAAACTACGATTGCCTCTTTTGTAGCAACGAGAATGATGTGTAAAGAATGTACCGCAATTATTTCGTAGGCGGTAACGTTTAAAGGTTTGATTTTTTTGTTCGTATCATAATATTGCAGCGGACTAAAAGAAGAGCGTTCAGCATTAAAAACCACTGGCCCGGCTGTTGTTCCTATCCATAAATTATTTTCAAAGTCACCTTCGATACAGCTAATAGCATTTCCCTGAATAGAATTTGGATCAGTATGAATATGGCGGTAAACCTTAAAATCATTTCCATCATATCTGTTCAATCCATCAAAAGTTCCGAACCACATATAACCGTTTTGATCCTGATATATAGAGGCAACAGAATTGTTCGAAAGTCCTGATGAAATATCAAGATGTCTTATCGGGTAATTCTGTCCTGATGCATTTATGTGCAAAAGACTAATAACAAGAAAGAACATTAACTTATTCATAGAAAATTTTTTAAAAGCATGCTGTTCTCTGATATACGAAAAATAAAAGGGATGCGATCTAAAAGCTGAATCAATTTTTTAAGTGAATATATTTGAAATTTGATACTTTGCGAAATTAACACATTATTATGTAATGCTTAAAAATAACATTTGTTTTGTTTGCAGTTAATTTTACTGCAAAGCACGTAAAATATTTTTTCGGTGTGTTTCTAATTGGCTTTCATAAGTTCGCAAAGCTGTATGTGATTGATTTGATCTAAACTTTGTAAACTTTGCGGAATTCCTTTGTGAACTCTGTGGTAAATTTTACCGCAAAGCACGCAAAGTATTTTTTTCGGTGTCTTTGTAATTGGCTTTATTAAGTTCGCAAAGCTATACATGATTGACTTGGTCCAAACCTTTGTGAACTTTGTGGAATTCCTTTGTGAACTCTGTGGTAATTTTTTTTCTCTACAAATATTTTGAGATGGGTCTGTTTTTTTTGAGAATAAACCGATTAAAAACGACAGGCTGTTTAATTATTAAATCGATTATTTTAAAGGTAAATAATTCATGTTTTGATTTTTTTTAAACTAAAAAATTACAGAATATGCTTTTATAAAGTGTCGTGTGTACACTTTTACGAAATTGTCCCCTTTTATAAATGATTTTTTCCCTGTCTTAATAAGATGCTCTGTACTTAATTTGCAGAGTGCATTTATAAGCTATAACGTTTGAGTAATAATGTTATTTTTTTATTCAGCGTAAGTCAATGCAAACAAACTAACCAATTATCTTAACCAAAAACAATTTAAACATGACCAACATTCCAATTAAAATTGACATCGGAAAACCTTTTCTCATTGTAAAAGAAAGAGCAGACTAATATTCTTTCGATCATTTTGTAACCAACACTTATAGTAATAAACACTAACTTAAACCAACCCAATTTAAAAAGTATGAAAATAATTAAAACCAAATTTTTACTTTTATTACTCTTACTTCCTTTTTGTGTTTTTGCCCAGAACACAATTGGCGGAGTGGTACTGGAAAAAGCTTCCGGACAGCCCATACCGGGAGTAAACATAAAAGTAGTAGGGGCAAACATTAGTGCGTCTACGGACTTTGATGGAAAATTTCAATTATCCGGAGTAAAAGCAAATAGTCAAATTACGTTTTCTTATACCGGTTATTCCAATCAGACTATTTCAGTTACCGGACAAAAAAACATAACGGTTTATCTTGAAGAGGATACTAATTTACTAAAAGAAGTAGTAGTTCAGGTCGGTTACGGAAGCGTAAAAAAGAAAGATGCAACAGGATCTGTTACGGCACTTACGACCAAAGACTTTAATAAAGGAAATAATATTACAACAGAAAATCTGCTTAACGGTAGAGTAGCGGGTTTGACCGTAAATTCAACTGGTGCTCCGGGTTCTAGTTCTCAAATTAGAATTCGAGGAGGAAGTTCGCTTTTTGCAAGTAATGATCCTCTTATTGTTATTGACGGATTACCGCTTGATAATACTACCAATACAGGATCTTCTTCCTTTTTAGCCTCATTAAATCCTGCAACTGTAGAATCTATTACGGTTTTAAAAG
Source organism: Flavobacterium sp. KH_001 (assembly GCF_057840745.1). Taxonomy (NCBI): domain Bacteria; kingdom Pseudomonadati; phylum Bacteroidota; class Flavobacteriia; order Flavobacteriales; family Flavobacteriaceae; genus Flavobacterium; species Flavobacterium sp. KH_001. Next base: position 2,180,003 of record NZ_CM174520.1, read on the forward strand.
ATGCATCAGCTTCTGCGATTTATGGTTCCCGAGCTTCAAATGGTGTTATTATTATCACTACTAAAAAAGGAAGCAAAACATTATCTGTAGATTATAATGTTCAATATGCAGCTGGTACATTAACTAAAACGGTTGACGTTTTTAGTGCAGATGAATTTAGAAGCGTTATTGCAGACAGAAGAAGCGATGATCTAAGTAAACTTGGAACTGCAAATACGGATTGGCAAAAAGCAATTTACAGAAATACCGGTACAGTAGACCAAAGTTTAGCCATTAGAGGAAGTTTATTCAATATCATTCCAACGAGTTTAACGCTGGGAAATACAGATCAGCAGGGATTGCGTTTGACGAACACTTTCAAAAGAAACACGGTTGGTTTAGTAATGAATCCGGCTTTTCTTGATAATCATTTAAAATTAAGGCTTTCAGCTAATTATACAGACGAAAAAAACAGATTTACAGATGCTGTTGAAGGAGCTGCTATTGGTTTTGATCCAACACAGCCTATAAAAGTGGATGGTGCACCTTACGGGGGTTATTTTGAATATACTACCGGAATTGATGCCAACGGAAATTATCCATTAGTATCAACTGCAGCAAGAAACCCTGTTTCGCAATTGTTGAATACTAACGACAGAGGAACGAATGACAGAATTTTTGGAAATTTTGAAATTGATTATAAATTTCATTTTTTACCTGCTTTAAGAGCGGTTGTAAATGTTGGTTATGATGAATCGAATGGAGAAAGAACAAGATTGGTTGGTGCTGATGCCGGTTCTGCGCCATCAAACAACAACATTCCATACGGGACAAATGAATATACAGAAGCAACCAGAAAGAATAAATTATTAGATACTTATTTAGTTTATAATAAAACTTTTAATGCATTGAATTTTGAAGCAACTGGTGGTTATTCGTATCAAAAATTTCAAAGTTCAAGATTTGAAACAGGTAATATCCTAAACCCGGATTTGCCATCAACATTTCCTGAAACCACGCTGGATACAGATGTTGTTTTAATAGGATTCTTTGCCAGAACAAATCTAAATTTTAGAGATAAGTATTTATTAACGATGTCTTACAGAAGAGATGGTTCTTCTAGATTTGAAGAGGCGAATCGTTGGGGGAATTTTCCATCAGCAGCATTTGCATGGAAAATCAAAGAAGATTTCTTTAAAGACAGTAAAACATTATCTGACTTAAAATTAAGACTAAGTTGGGGTATAACAGGACAACAGGATATTCCGGAACCAAATGGATACTTGCAAAAATACCAGGTTGGTGGTGGAAATTCTGAATACTACTTCGGCGAAAGCCCGGTTCCGGTTGCACTTCCATCAAAAAGAACAAACAATTTGAAATGGGAGGAAACCACTTCATACAACGCAGGTCTTGATTTTGGTTTCTTAGACAATCGCTTATCTGCCGGACTTGATGTTTATTACAAAGAATCTAAAGATTTATTAGTAAACGCAGCAATATCTGATGGTAGTAATTTTTCTAATCGCGTGTATCAAAACGTAGGTAGCTTTACCACAAAAGGTGTCGAGTTTACGATTAATGCGAATGCCGTTAAAACAGAAAATTTTAATTGGAACATGAACTTTAATATGGCCAAATTCGAAAGAAGAATCAAAAATCTGGTAAACGGAACCGATATCTTTTTAGGAGACAATATTGCAGGAACAGGAACTCCGGGGCAAATTTTCAGAGAAGGTTATACTCCTTATTCTTACTATGTATACAAACAATTATACAACAACGAAGGAAAACCAATTGAAGGCGCTTTTGCAGATTTAAATGGGGATAACATCAAAAACGATTCAGATAAATACATTTATAATAATCCGGATCCTGATTTTACATTAGGATTTGCATCTAACATGAATTATAAAAAATTCGATTTTTCGTTCAATTTAAGAGCAAGTGTTGGTAACCGAATTTTTAATGCCGTAGACGCCAGCAGAGCACAATACGATGCTATGGAAAACGGAGGAGTTTTAAGTAATATTCCATCTCAGGTAACAGAAACTAATTTTCAGACTACCTCAAATGTTGTATTGTCAGATCTTTATATAGAGAATGCTTCTTTCTTAAAAATGGACAATATTACATTAGGATACACTTTAAACAACTGGGTAAACAGCAAAGCTTCATTAAGAGTATCAACTGGAGTTCAGAACGTTTTTGTAATTACAAAATACAGTGGTTTAGACCCTGAAATTACAAATAACGGTGTAGACAAAACGATTTATCCAAGACAACGATCAATCTTATTTGGTCTTAATCTTAAATTTTAATAGCGAAAAGATGAAAAAATATATTTTAATAACAATTTTAGCATTGACTACCGTTTTTCATTCTTGTACTGATGACTTAAACGTAGTCTCTGAAGATGACGACGTTCTCTCTTCTGATGTTTTATTTTCTACACCTGAAGGATACAAAAAAGCATTTGCAGGAGTATACGGAAATCTAACTTTAACGGGAGTATTGGGGCCTGATAATTCATCGCTTGAAGGTGTAGATGCAGGAACAAGCCAGTTTACAAGATGTTTATTGTACTTGCAAGAATTAACTACGGACGAATTGGTTTGGAGTTATGAAAATGACGGAGGAACAGCAGAATTACAACGTAACATCTGGACAGCCGCAAATCCTGTTATTTTAGGAATGTTTAGCAGAACCATGGTTTCTGTTTCGTATGCAAACGAGTTTTTACGTCAGAGTACGCCGGAAAAGTTAAGTTCAAGAGGAATTACTAATGCTGCGACGTTGGCCGATATAGCACTTTACCGCCAGGAAGTTCGTGTTTTAAGAGCGTATGCGTATTATAACATGATGGATTTATTTGGAAAAGCACCAATGTATACTGAAAATGATCCAATAAATTTTACAGGACCTGAGTTTAACAGAAAACAATTATTTGATTTTGTTGAAACGGAACTTAAAGCTGTTTTACCCGATTTAAAAGCAGCGAGAACAAATGAATACGGAAGATTAGATCAATCTATGGCACGTATGATTTTGGCAAAAATGTATTTGAATGCTGAGGTTTACATTCAGGCGGATCGTTTTGATGATTGTATTACAATGTGTAATGAAGTTATTGCAGGCGGTTATACTTTAAAATCAAAATACCTGGACAACTTTAAAGCAGATAACAATACTTCTGCAGAAATTATTTTCGGAATCCAGTCAGATGGAGCAGTTTCTCAAAACTGGGGAGCAACAACTGTTTTAACAAACGGGCAAATTGGGGCATGGGAAAATAATGGTGCCGACTTTGGAATTGGTGGCTGGACAGGAGCACTTAGAATCAGAAAAGAATTTGCTCAAAAATTTGACGGAACAAAATTCAGTCAGGATACCAGAAATACAATAGGAAAAGGCGTTCAGGGTGATCCCGGAAAACAAAGATCTATTGATATTGAAGATATTGGTGTAAAAACACAAGGCTATATTTTATCTAAATTTTCTAATAAAACGTCTACAGGAGTGAACGGAATAAGTTCTACTTATGCTGATACTGATTTTCCATTATTCAGATTAGCCGATGTGTATTTAATGTATGCAGAAGCGACTTTAAGAGGCGGAAACGGAACAACTACTCAGGCATTAAATTATGTAAATGCTTTAAGACAAAGAGCTAATAGTAATTCGACTGTTGGAAACATTGCGCAAAGCGAATTAACGCTTGATTTTTTAATTGATGAAAGAGCGCGCGAATTACACTGGGAAGCACACCGAAGACAGGATTTAATTCGTTTTGGAAAATATACCGGAGGATCTTACAATTGGGCGTGGAAAGGAAATTCTTCAAAAGGAATTTCTATTCCTTCTTACATGAGTGTTTTCCCTATTCCGGAAGGATCATTGGGAGCCAATAGAAATTTGACTCAAAACACGGGTTACTAAAACTTTTTTTTAAAACATAAACGATACAAAAAATGAAACACATATATAAAATTTTTATAGCTATTGCTTTAGTTACAGGACTTTGGTCTTGTGAAAACGAAACAGATTTGATGATCTTAGAGCCTCAGGAAGCGGCTTTTGCAATCATTACACCTGATAATGGTTCTTCGACTATTTTAAATAAAGACACACCAAACAACACTGCCCTGACTTTTACCTGGGAAAAAGTGAGTTACGGAACACCAACAATCGTTACCTATACCGTACAGTTTGCAGCCAGTAATACAGAGTTTGCAGCGCCGATAGATATTACAACTTCTACAAGTACACATGCGTCTATTTCAGTGGCTGAGCTTAATGCAAAAGCACTTGAATTGGGACTTACGCCTGATGTTGAAGGAACAATCGATGTTAGAATTAAATCAACGGTTGGAACAACACTTTCAGAGCCAAAACTTTCTACACCAATTACGATTGCATTGACTCCTTACAGAGGTGTATTCCCTAAAATTGATTTGTTTTTAGTAGGACCTGGTACTGCTGCAGGATGGAGTGTAACGAGCAATAACATGCCAATTTACAGAGATACAAAAGAAAACGCAAAGTTCTATTATACAGGATTCTTTAATAAAGACGGTTTCAAATTAATTGAACAAATTGGTTTCTGGGCTCCGGCTTACGGAACAAATGGTGCCAAAGTACAATACAGAGCAACTGAAAGTGATCCTGATCCGGGTGTTTTCCCAACGACAGCTTCAGGTTATTATAGTTTTGAAATTAATCTTGAAGAACTTACTTATAAAATAGAGCCTTATACAGGACCAATGACAACGTACGCAACAATTACCATGACGGGATCTGTATTAACAGGCGATGATACGGGTTGGGATACAGAAGTTCCTTTAGTGAAATCTGATTTTGATGCCCATATCTGGAAAGTTACTCAAACTTTAAAAGCAGGAAAAATGAAATTCAAAGCCAACAATAGCTGGGATGTTAGTTGGGGTGATAATGGCGGAGATATTATTGTTGAAGCTGGAAAGTATGAAATCTGGTTCAATGATATAGATGGACGTTATATGTTTATACCAACTCCATAAATTGAATTAAAAAAAGAAGAGAAGCCTCAGCTTATTTTGAGGCTTCTTCTAAATTCAAAATTTCAATTACTATAACTCCTATCATGAAAAAATATATAAAAATTCTTGGGTTACTTGCGATAACGGCAATTCAGTTTTCATGCTCCAGTAATGATGCTGCAGACACAGAAGCGGTCAACCCACCAGATGCAAGTGATACTTTTATCAGGGCATCAGATGTTTCTTTTCTTCCTCAAATGGAATCGTTGGGAACTAAATTTTACAGCAATGGCAAAGCCGAACCAATGCTTACCACACTAAAAAATGCAGGTTGTAATACGGTCCGAATTCGTTTATGGAAAAATCCTGTAAACGGCCGTTCTGGTTTAAACGAAGTAAAACAATTGGCTCAAAAAGCAAGACAGGCCGGTTTAAGAGTCTGGCTAACTGTTCACTATTCGGATAATTGGGCAGATCCGGGAGTTCAGACTACTCCTGAAGAATGGAAAAATTTATCTTTTGCCGATTTAAAAACGGCAGTTTCGGATTATACCGCTACGATAATTACAGAAATCAAGCCGGATATTATTCAAATTGGTAATGAAATCAATAGTGGATTATTATGGCCACAAGGAAATTTAATCAGCAACGAACAACAATGTATCGCTTTATTAAGTGCTGCAAGTGCAACAGTTCGCAGTAAAGCACCAAACACAAAAATAATGATTCATTACGCAGGCGTAGAAGGTGGTGCTACAGATTGGTTTTTTAATAAAATGAAAAGTGTTGATTACGATTATATTGGACTATCATACTATCCTGTTTGGCACGGTAAAGACTTGACAGTAGTAAAAAATACCATTGATGCTTTAGGAAAGAAATTCAGTAAAAAAGTCCTGATTGCAGAAACCGCTTATCCTTTTACTCTGTTGTACAATGATCAAACTAATAATATTGTAGGAACAAACGATCAGCTGGTACCCGGCTATCCGGCAACGCCAACAGGACAAAGAACTTTTGTTATGGATATTAAAAACATCGTAAAAACATCAGAATTTGGACAAGGATTTGCGTACTGGGGCGGAGAATGGGTTGCTTTTAAAGGACCACAATCGGCAAGTGGTTCTACCTTTGAAAATCAGGCATTGTATAGTTTTGATAATAATGCCTTATCCGTAATGCAAGCTTTCAGTAAAGACTAAAACATGAAAAAATCACTTCAAATTGTATCTTTTTTGATGTTAATTGTATTTGGATTTACTTCTTGTAAATCAAAAATGATTAGCGAAAAAAACTCCTTTTCAAAAGGAGCAGATGTAGGCTGGCTGCCACAAATGGAAGCAACAGGCTATAAATTTTATGATACAGACGGCTCTGAAAAAGACTGTCTGCAATTATTAAAAGACCGCGGAATAAACACCATTCGTTTGCGCGTTTGGGTTAACCCGAATGATGATAAAGCCAGCGGACACTGCAGCCCTGAAGAAACGGTGATCATGGCGGTTCGCGCTCAAAAAATGGGAATGCGTATCATGATCGATTTTCATTACAGCGATTCCTGGGCAGATCCCGGCAAACAAAACAAACCTGCAGCATGGGCAAAACATTCTTTTCCGGAATTGTTAACCGATGTATATCAACATACCTACGATGTTCTAAAACTGTTGAAGAAAGCAGGAGTCACTCCCGAATGGGTTCAGGTTGGAAATGAAATTCCAAGCGGCATGCTTTGGCCGGAAGGACATACAGACAATTTCAATCAATTGGCACAATTACTTAATAAAGGATACAAAGCAACAAAAGCCATCGACTCAAAAATAAAAGTAATTGTTCATTTAGACGAAGGAAATAAAAGTGAGAAATTCAGATGGTTTTTTGATAAAGCCACTGAAAATAAGGTCAAATATGATGTAATCGGATTATCGTATTATCCGTACTGGATCAAAACCGATTATCAAAGCACCATTTTAGATTTAGAAAATAATCTAAAAGACATGGCCTCCCGCTACAACAAAGAAGTTATGGTAGTCGAAGTAGGTGGTGATTATACATTAGAACAAAACACCAAAGAAATGCTTGAAGCCACAATAAAAGCCGTAAAAAGTGTACCTGATAACAAAGGTTTAGGCGTTATTTATTGGGAACCACAAGGCGAAAAAAGCTGGAGCGGTTATCAATTAAACGCCTGGCTTCCTGACGGAAAACCATCACCGGCATTGGATGCTTTCAAAAATTAAATAAACAATTAAATTTTACCATAAGAAACTAAGTTAACCTATTAGGTGTAATTATTTTTAACACATAGAAACATAGCATATTGGACTCAAAAAAGGCGTTTCACTTGCATTAACACACATAGCTATGTGTGAGAAACGAGTTTCTTTTTGATTTACTTTTTTCAAAATCATAAAATCTATGTTTCTATGTGTTTAATTAAATTTTTATACATTACATCCAACGGGTTAGGGGATTTAATCTTTAAAAACGTAGTTTCTTGATAGTAAGAGAACAAAAAGAAAAATGAAATTAATTTTTAAATCAATAGTATTCTTATTTCTGTTAATTTTTTCATCTGGAAAAATGAGGTCACAATCCACCACCGTTATTTTAAAAGATAACTGGCGTTTTTCTAAAGAAGTGAAAGAAGAAGCATCTGCAGTAAATTTCAATACTTCCAAATGGGAAAAAGTAAGTGTACCTCACGATTGGGCCATTTACGGACCTTTTGATAAAGAGTGGGACAAACAAGTTTCGGCAATTGAACAAAACGGAGAAAAAGTTCCTACCGAAAAAACCGGTCGTACCGGTGCGCTGCCACATATTGGTACAGGCTGGTATCGCAACACCTTTTCTATTCCCGAGTTTAAAAAAGGAAAAAAAGCACTCCTTATTTTTGAAGGTGCCATGAGCGAACCTCAGGTTTTTTTAAACGGAAAAAAAATAGGAAACTGGGGTTACGGATACAGCTATTTTTACATTGATATTACCAATGATCTCCTTGCTGGTGCAGAAAATGTATTAGCTGTAAAACTAACCAATATGCCATTTTCTTCAAGATGGTATCCCGGAGCAGGTTTATACAGAAAAGTGAGTATTGTGATAAAAGAAGAAGAAAACTTTGTACAATGGGGAACCTTTATTACAACTCCGGAAATCAAAGAAAATACCGCTGTTGTTGCTCTTAAAGCTGAGGTTAACGGTAGTAATGTGTCAATGATAACCCAAATAAAAGATGCAGATAATAATGTAGTCGCAACACAGAAAAATACAGAAATAAAAGAGGGAAAATTTCATCAAAGTATTGCTGTTGCCAAACCTCATTTATGGAGTCCTGAAACGCCATATTTGTATACAGCTGTAACCAAATTATATGCAGCTGACGGAACTTTAAAAGACGAACAAAGTATAAAATTTGGAATTAGATCAATCAAATACGAACCTAATAAAGGATTTAGCCTTAACGGAAAAGTGACGAAATTTAAAGGCGTTTGTCTTCATCATGATCTTGGACCTCTTGGTGCTGCTATAAACAAAGCGGCGCTTCGAAGACAGCTCACCATTCTAAAAGACATGGGATGTAATGCAATCAGAAGTTCTCATAATATGCCCTCTTTTGAGCAGCTTGAATTGGCCGACGAAATGGGATTTATGTTTCTGGCTGAAAGTTTTGATGAATGGGCAAAGCCAAAAGTACAAAACGGTTACCATCGCTTTTTTGAAGAATATGCAGAAAAAGATATTGTAAATTTAGTAAGAGCCACACGAAATCATCCTTGTATTGTTATGTGGAGCTCAGGAAACGAAGTTCCGGATCAATATGGAGCTGAAGGTCTGACCAGAGCTAAATTTTTACAGGATGTTTTTCATAGAGAAGATCCTACGCGTCCGGTAACTGTCGGAATGGATCAGGTAAAACAAACTATGGCATCAGGTTTTGGATCTTTATTAGATGTACCGGGGTTGAATTACAGAGTGCATCTTTATGAAGAAGCTTATAAATCATTTCCACAAGGATTTATTTTGGGTTCAGAAACAGCTTCAACAGTGAGTTCAAGAGGAATTTATAAATTCCCTGTTGTTCAGCAAAAAGAAAAGCAATATGATGATTTTCAAAGTTCATCTTATGATCTCGAAGCGTGCAGTTGGTCGAATGTTCCTGACGAAGATTTTGTGCTTCAGGATGACAAACCATGGGTTATTGGAGAATTTGTCTGGACTGGTTTTGATTACTTAGGAGAGCCAACACCTTATGATGAAAAATGGCCGTCAAGAAGTTCTTATTTTGGAATTTCAGATTTAGCAGGACTTCCCAAAGACCGTTTTTATCTTTATAGAAGCAGATGGAATAAGGAGGATAAAACGCTTCATATATTACCACATTGGAACTGGAAAGGAAGAGAAGGAGAGGTTACGCCCATTTTCGTTTACACGAATTATGACAGTGCAGAACTTTTCGTCAACGGAAAAAGTATGGGCGTGCAGAAAAAAAACAATTCTACTCCACAAAACCGCTATCGCCTGATGTGGATGGATGTTAAATATGAGCCAGGAACAGTAAAAGTGGTAGCATTTGATTCAAATGGAAAAATAGCTGCCGAAAGTGAAGTTAAAACGGCTGGAGATCCGTATAAAATTGTTCTCGAAGCAGATCGAAAAGTTATCAAAGCCGATGGCGAGGATATCTCTTTTGTAACGGTTTCAGTTGTAGATAAAAATGGAATTCCATGTCCAACAGCAGTAAATGAATTGCAATTTAAAGTAACCGGCGCAGCAACGTACAGAGCTGCATGTAATGGCGATGCAACTTCGTTAGAAATATTTCATGAAAACAAAATGAAGCTTTTCAGCGGAAAACTTGTGGTCTTGGTTAAAGCAGTCAAAACTGCAGGAGCCATCCAATTGGAAGTAACTGGTAAAGGTCTTCAGAAGGGTAAAATAGATTTGAAGTCGGAGTTATAATAACTGGATTGCTGTTAAATTGAAACAGTATTTTATGAAGAAATGCCCAAATGTTTAAAAGACTTTTGGGCATTTCTTTGTTTTAAAAATTGTAAATCTGATAAAAGTCTTCTGACTTTTTGTGTTACTTCATAATTATTGTCTTTTTATATTTTGGAAACAACATTCTAAGAAAATTAGTTTAAAAGTCGGAGACTTTATGAGGTTCGGGTTTTTCAATTATATTTGCTAAAATGACGCAAAGTCATAGAATGCGGTGCGAATAAGGAATATTTTGTATAGCGAGGAATGCAATATTTAACTGAATTTTGATATGAATAAGACTTTGAAAATAATAATAGCAACTATAATACTAGTAGTAATTAGCTATTTATCTTATTTTTTTTACGTTACTATGAGATACAGTCATTCTCCAGATTCGGAGACCTATAAAGAATATATGTGGGTTTTTAAAGATTCTGCTAAAACAAATATTGATACTAATTTCTGTTATAGTTATGTAAAAAAAAGGGATGTTTATAATAATTTTGCATATGAAGACATTTATAATATAATTATATGGGAGTTTAAGGACTTGGGTAATGCAGAATTGAAAAAAGCAACCATTAATCAAAATGTCAATCTTGAAGATGTGAAGTTTGATTCAGGAGAAATATTAAATAAGGGCAGCGACTTAGAATTTACGATTAACTATGGTTTTGTTTTTAATTCTGCCATAAATGTAAGCTTAGATGAATCTTCAAAAATAGAGAGAACCTTTAAGGGTGCTAATTATAAAGGGTTTTATGGTTCAATAAATCAAATGTCTCTCAGCAATGAAAAAGGAGAACATCAAATACTTTCAGATTTTACTAAGGGACCAACCCCAACAGTATTTTTATTTTATAAGGGGCGTGAAAGTTTTTATATAATTATAATTAATTCAAAGAATCCATTTGATGAGGATATAATTAAAATATTAAATTTGGAGTAGTTTTTCCGCTCTCTGAAGTGTTCTCGCTCGTGCTGTGGCAAATGTCTCTAACTTTGCGCATTTTTTTGTTTCTAAGAAATTCTAAACCTGATGAAGGTCTTCTCATTTTTAGGAATAGTTCCTAGTATTAATTTGTGGCAAAGAAGTGAAAAAGTAAGATTTTTTTATCGTAAGCAGTACTTTGTTTCTCAAATTATACATAAGAAGCTATTAAATTATACTCAAATGAATGCATAGTCGAGGAATTTTGTACGAATTAAAATTTTTAATAATTATTGCGTTTTATTGAAATTTTTCAGAGAATTTCAGGAGGCATTTTTGTAGTACTAATTTGTTTTAGTACTAGCTTTTTGCTTAAAAATACGCTTTGAATATATCTCTGTAAAAATACGCTTTTTTGTTTTTTTTGTCTTATTTTTATGTTTTTTGTTGGTTAAAAATATAAAAAATGCAATTTTTTATATTTTATGTATAAATTTTCTTATATTTGAAAATACCTAATTTAAAAAAATAACAAATGAAAAAAACAGCTTTAATTATCGCATTATTTGCTTTTGGAATTTCTTTTGGTAAAACACCTAACAGTGAACCTTTGCCAAAAGCATCGTTATTTTCCTTTTCGAAGGACAGTCAATATGTTGTGACCTTTGCTTTTGCATTGTATGATAAAGGAGGTAGTGATACTTGTAATCTGGGTGTAAACCTTGGAAGAAATTTATATACAGATTCTTCTTTTATTTCAGAAGGAACACAATTGTATACCGATTCATCTCTTTCATCAAAATGGACAGGGGCTACGTCAACTTATTATAAGTTAGTTGCGGGGACATCAATAACAGTTGTTTCAGTTAATTCGTCAGGGTTAGTTACCTATATTGCTTGTTTTAACTAAAAAGTAGTGCAATATTTCAAGATAAGTTTTGTCATATGATATAATGTAATACCTGCTTGAAAAGAATATTTATTAAAAGAAATTAAATAAAATAGAGGCGAGCGACAGCTCGCCTCTATTCATTTCTAGCATATTGAAAATTATCATGCTTCTTCACAAATCTTTTCATTTGGCTTGTATGTTGAAAGGTAAAAAATCCCGATCTCTGAAATATTCCTCATGAAAAATACGAACATAATTTTCCGCATTTTTTGTTTCTAAGAAATTCTAAATTTGATAAATGGCTCACGATTTTTTACGAGTAGTTCTTATCATTAATTTGATTTTTTTTTAATTGTAGGAACTGGATCTAAGAAATTTAGTTTAAAAGCCAGAGACTTTATAAGGTTTCTATTTTTAATTTATATTTGTTTAAAATGGAGAAAAGTCGGTCCCGAAGGCTTTCAGAATTGCGAAGCGTTATCGAGGAACATTTCAGGGAGTAGGGGATCAGGTTTTATCACACATATCGATAAGTTAGAGGTCATTGTAAACTAACTTGAAACAAACAACACATCATTTAGTTGACTATGGAAAAAATTAAGGAAAGGGTTAAGAAATATTCGGTTTTGATATGTTTGGTCATTTCCGTGATTTTGCTGGTAATAGCAGCCTTACTTTATCCAGGCGGCTCATTGCTTGATAAAAATTCTGTGGGCTTTGACTGGTCAAAAAATTTCGTAAGTAATTTGTTTGCAGCAAAAGCGATAAACGGTTCAGAAAACCCGGGCAGGATTTGGGCAATTATCGGAATGGCATTCCATTCGGTTGGTTATGGAATTTTTTTCATCAATATGTCAAAAAAAATACCTTTGAGACAGTGGGCTAAAGTTTTAAAATTTATAGGCATCGCTAATCTATTATTTATTTTCTTAATTGCAACTCCCTTGCATGACCTCGGAACAATATCAATCATTTTAACATTGCTTGGTTTATTTATTATTACCATATTTATCCTAAAGTCAAAACGTCATTTTCTTAAATTCTGCTGTATTATCTGTCTATTGACTTTTTACTGTTTCTTTTCCCTTTTTGGTTTTGGTTATTTAGGTTTAGCAATTATAATGCAGAAAGTATATAATGCAAGTTCGCTGCTCTTAGTATTAGGGTTGGAATATTTTACCAATTATGAGGACTTTATACAAGTTAAATCGGGAGAGCAAAGAGATGAAGATCAAAATCATACTACTTTACCTAAAGAGATTAAATAGTAACTTCTGAAAGAAATTAATTTATGCCAGGTCTTAAATACAAAAATGTTCAATTCTCTTATTCTATTTTAATAATCTTTATAATTACTTTTTTACTAGTAATTTATCCTTTTACGGACAAAACGAATCTGTACTTTCCTACTTTATTTTTGATTATCATTTTTATCATTTTTCACAAACTGACCATCAAGTTGAATGAAAGTAAAATTTCAGCTTATTTTGGATTTGGTTTTTTTAAAAAAGAAATGCCTATCAGAGATATTGATATTGCAAGTATTCAAATGATAAAAGTTAACTGGTTAACAGGTTTAGGAATTAGAATTACAAACCACGGATGGTTATACAATGTGAATTTTGGAAATGCCATACTTTTAAAATCAAAAGATAAGACAAAGACTTTTTTTGTCGGTACAGCCGATTTCGAAAATCTAAAGCGAGTTTTAATAGAAGAGATTCATAAGGAAGAAATGCATTGTTGAGTATTTTTTTAGCTTGTAATTGAGAATAAAAAATATTTTTTTCAGCTAGATTAAAAAAGAAACTTCTTTAAGTATCTGTTTTTATCATTAAAATGCACAGCGTGAATTAAGAACACTTCGGAGAGCAGGGCGAGGGGCCAATTAATTAAATCATTTATGATGATATATAAAAGAAAAATAATCTGGGTTCTATGTTTAATTCCGGTACTTATCTATTTTTTTTGTCCAAAAAAACAATTTGAGGGAGTACTAACCAATGAGGTTTATTTGTGTCCAAACAATAAAGAAGTACTGTATGTGTACGAAAAAGATGGTGATTCAAAAATATACACTTTTAAAATTGGAGATATAATTTCGAAAATATTGATAATTAATGACGGCTATAATTTATCTGAACCAAGTTTTTCTCCTGATGGAAAAAAAATAATTTATCGAGCATGGAAAAATGTTGATCCTGTTATTCATTTGTTTGTTTGTAATTCTGATGGCACTAATTCAAAGGAGATCTATAAAGACAATTTATTATTTGGAGCAAAATTCTCAGAATATGATACGAATCAGATCACTTTTATAAAAGCAAAGGAATATTCAAATCATTCCCCAATAGCAACCCAACATCCTAACGGAATGGATTTGTATAGCTATAATGTGAAGAATAAAACACTGAAAAAACTTACTGAGAGTAGTTATTATGCTATTAATTCATATGATTTTACAGATCGTAATACATTTATTGTGAATTGTGACCTGACTGGTATTTTTAAATATACCGTAGGGAACTTAAAAAAAGAAGAATTAAATATAAAAGGTAAGATTGATTCTGCGTTGGTAGATCAGATTTACAGCAGTCCGGTGAGCTATTCTAAAGTAGATCAAAAATATCTACTAGCCTCTAATTTTGAGGTTTACTTATGGGATGGAAAAGATTCTAAGCCCGTTTCCATTTTTACCTCGGAACCAGGAGTTCAAATTAAAACTACTTCATTTTTTAAAAATGAAAAGAAAATTTTTGTATCCGATAATATCGAGAATATTACAATTATAGATTATCAGGGTAAGATTTTAAGCAAATTTAAAATTCGATTACCTAATTTTAAATAGTTATTTTATAAGTTATAATAAAGAAATTAGCATAATGCTGAGCTGCTTTTCCCCCGCTAGCACGAGCGTTCCGTTCGGGAGCGCAATCAAAATCAATAAAGCAAAAGCCATTCTGTTACGGGATGGCTTTGCTTTTTTAAATCTTTTTTTACTAGCCGATGTCTAGTTTCGGAAGTATTGTAATAAAAAAAAGCTCCAGATTTCTCTGAAGCTTTTTGTCTTAGTAGCCCTAACGGGACAATTTTCGAACCATTTTATAGATGATTTGAAAATTGTAACTATATAATTGTCCTTTTAAAAAATTTAAAACCATCAATTTCAATTTTGATTTTTGATGTTTTTTTGTTTCCATAATTTTTTTTAAATCAGCATCTTTATTGGCATGATTGAGTAATATATCTCAAAATGTGGGTTTCCGTAAAATTTTAACAAATGTCTAACTTAGATTTGCGAACAAAAAATAAATTTCGCGAAGCTTAACCTACAAATTGCATATGAAAAAACTTTACCTACTAATTCCTGTTTTCCTGCCGTTGTTTACATTTTCTCAAGGCATTATTTGGGAAAAATCTTACGGAGGAATTCATGCAGATTATTTATTTGATGCCCAGCCCACTGCCGATTATGGATTTATATTGGCTGGCAGCTCTGTATCTGACAAAACTGGAAGTAAAGCGGATGATAATCATGGAGATCTGGATTATTGGATCTGGAAAATGAATGAAAAAGGAGAACTCGACTGGCAGAAAAGCATTGGCGGAAATGGTTTTGATTTACTCCAAAGTATTAAAGGAACTAAAGATGGCGGATTTATTTTAGCCGGTACATCAAGTTCAGGAAGCGGTTTTCAAAAAGGAGAAGACTGTAAAGGGATAACGGATTTCTGGATCATAAAACTAGATGCTTCAGGAGAAGAACAGTGGCAGAGAACAATTGGAGGAAATGGCCAGGACGAACTCTTATGTGCTTTCCAAACTAAAGACGGTGGCTATATTTTAGGAGGTTCTTCAAGTTCTAATCCTCCAACAATTTCAAATACTAAACCAGAAGGGAAATCAACTGCCACTACCAAAGCAGATTTATTTAATAAATCAGAAAAAAGCAGAGGCAATATGGATTATTGGGTTGTGAAGCTAAGTAAAGAGGGTAGTATCGAATGGCAAAAGACCTATGGAGGACAATATTCCGATTTGCTGCGAAGCATGGAGCAGACTCTTGACAATGGATATATTTTAGCAGGTTATTCTAATTCTCCAATTTCTGGAGAAAAAACAGACAACAATAAAGGGGCTGGAGACTACTGGATCGTAAAAATAAATGATACAGGTGAAATTCAATGGCAAAACACTTATGGTGCGGATGGTGATGATCAGCCTTATGTAGTTCATCAGACTTCTGATGAAGGTTTCATTATTGGAGGGAATTCAAGCAGTACAAATGCATTAACTCCACAAGGCGGTATAGTCAGCAATGGAACTGATTTTTGGATTCTGAAAATAGACCGTGCAGGAAGTGTCGACTGGAGTAAAACCTACGATTTTGGAAAAGTAGATATTCTGACTTCTTTGGTTGAAAATGTAGATCATACCTTTTTAATTGGAGGTTATGCGAAAACAGAAGCAAACCGTTCTGTGGCAAATACTGTTGCTAAAGCTGTTGGAGTAAATCCCGATAAAGACGGTGTTAACGATTACATAGCCCTTAAAATCGATGACAAAGGAGAAGAACTCTGGAATAAAACTGTTGGAAGCAGCGGAGAAGACATTCTTCGAAAATTAATTGAAACGCGGGACGGCGGATATTTGATGGCGGGAACTTCTAATTCAAATTCTTCAAAAGACAAAAACTCTAATGTAGGAAGCAATGATTTTTGGGTGGTTAAATTAAAAGACAAAACAAAAGTGGAGAAAATCAAAGCCAGTATAGAGGCTATTCCTAATCCGGTAAAATCATATACCAATGTAATTATTGGTTATGATTTTAAAGAAGGAACCGCCACTTTAGTTGATATGACCGGCCGGGTTCTGCAGGAATTCAGTATTTCAAGCAGAACAGTGCCGGTAGATTTAAGCAAATATTCAGAAGGAATCTACATTATCAATATCAAAACCGATGTAAAAACAGAATCGGTTAAAGTTATCAAATCAGTTAATTAAAAGCAGTATGCATCCATATATAAAATCAATAAGTCAGCGTTTTGGAATAAATAAATTAAGTGTTCATTCAAAAACAGTATTAATGCTGGTTTTTGTGTTAAATACATTTCTTGCTGTAGCACAGCCAGAAAAACCTAATGTTCTTCCGCCTTCAATGGATAATTATAATTTTACCAAATACGGAGGTTTGGAAATGAGTAATAATAGTGGAGGTTTTGCATACACTGCCCCATTATATTCCATAAAACATGCAGGAATAAACGTGCCTGTTTCCCTGAATTATTATACCGATGGGGTTAAGGTAAATGACATTGCCGGTATTGCCGGTATGGGTTGGAATCTAATGGCGGGAGGTATGATTACCAGAGTAGTTAAGGACCAGCCGGATGAGTTTGCGGCAACAGTAAAATACAGGCCGGAAACTGCGGTCATTGATGAAATTATTGGAGGCAACTATACAGATGCGTATTATTTAACCAATATAAAACAGAAAGCCATGGACCTGTGGAATACGATATATAATAATGCAGGAGGTCACTACTATAACAAACTTGATACCGAGCAGGATGCTTTCAGTTTTAATTTTAATGGGCATAGCGGGAGCTTTTATATTGAAAACAATCAAATTTATTTGGATACAGATGAAAATGAAATAAAAGCCTCTTTCGAGAAAGTTGTAATTGGCGCCTATAATTACCTTAAATTCACTTTTATAACACCTGATGGTCTGAAATATACGTTTGGCGGAAGTGCTGAGTTTGTGGAAAGCTCTGAAATAGCAGGAGACTGTGCCAAAAATTATATGGAACCCATACCTACAAGCTGGCATTTAAAAGAGATTGAATCTAACGGCCAGGTGGTTAAATTTACATATAAAACCATTTTTAAATATTATCCTTTTGATTATTCACAAATGGTGGTTTACAATGTGCAGGAAGATAGCCCAGGATGCCCCCCTGCTGGAATAATATCAGACTGTCTGACTAATTTCACGACAAGCAATGCTAAAGTATTGACGCAGATCGATTTTGGAACTTCAAAGGTGAAATTTAATTATTTAACGCAGCGAGCCGACTATTATGCCGGACATCTGCTCAGTGAAATGATTGTAAATGACGGTTTTCAGGATGTGGACAAAATTAATTTTGAATATGTGTATTCGCTTAATAACTCATTAAATGTACCGAATACCAATACTTTAGAGAATAAAAAGAGAGCATTTCTTCAAAAAATTATCTATAAAAATAATTCAATACAGCAATTTGATTATAATACTATAAACGGAATCAGTCCAAGGACTTCTTACAGCCAGGATATTTATGGCTATAGCAATGGAAATACAGTGGCTTCTCTTTTAAATGTAAATTATGATGGTCAATCAGACAATCCAAGTAAATCTTGGATGAAGAATAAGTTTCTTGGTTTAATTGACAAAGCAGATAGAAGCATTGATCCCGTAAAATCATTATACGGAGTTCTCAATAAAATTACTTATCCAACCAAAGGTTATTCAGTGATCAATTATGAGAACAATTTAAATCTGGAGACACTAAACGTGAAAAAGGTAACCATGCAGTCTCTTGACGTCCGCAAAGCGCTCTGCCAGACTGTCGCAGGAGATTTGGCTTCAAGAACCCTAACTTTTACAGCAAACGGATCTCCTATATCTGTTTTAGCTCAGGCAGTTGCAAATTCCTGCAGTACAAATGATATTGATTTCTTGCATGACAGGCATAGTCTGACCATTAAAAATGTAACAACAGGGGTAGTTTTATATTCTAAAGTAAACGATTTTGATCAGCATTTCTTATCCAATGAAACAGTTTATATTGAAGACGGGGCAGACGCTATTAATGGCTCAATTTTTCTTCCAATCTCAACCGTATCTGGCCAGCAGTATTCGGTAACCTATGGCGTATCAACAAATTTTGATGACGTAAGAGGAAACATAATTGTAGAATACAATTCATATTATGTACAAGAACCTACTGTTGTGAACTACGGCGGTGCACGTGTACAATCAATTGCTGATTACGATGCTAATGGTGTCATGTACAACAAGACCGATTATGTATATAATAAAGTTACTGATTTAACATCAGGCCGAACTTCATTGCATCACAATTATTTTTATTCTCCATGGTTTGATGATTGCGTATCACAAAAATGCTTCCCTGAGGGAAGATCGACATGGACACTTGTTGATTGCAAAAATGTAATAACTTTTGGGACAAATAATTATCTTGGCGGGCTCGCTTCCCGAGGAAACAGGATAAATTATGAGACAGTATCGGCTATTTTAGCCAATAAAAATGCAACGGAAAATAGATATTATGTAAACGATGGTACAGCAGACCAGCCGGTAATCGTTCACAGATTATATTTGGATAATACTACGCGTTCTAATCCTGTGGGCTGGCATGACGGAAAACTGGAAGAAACGATTATTTATAACTTTCAGGGTGGTATTTATGTTCCTGCTAAATCGATCAAAACCAAATATGAAGTAGTAAGTGATGTTTCTTTTTTTAACTATAATGTAGCAACTGGAATAAAGACAGATACTCATTTCAGTGCTATGGATTTAGAGCATGTTACTAATAATGTTGAGTATGTAGGCTGCAATACACTAATTTGTAATATAAGAGCCAAGCTTAAAATAGAAAAATACTTTAACCACTGTATAATTCGTGCGAAAACAGAAACAATAGAAACAGAATATTTTAAGGGAAATCCCATAGTGAATACGACTAAATATTATTATGCGTCTCCAAGTCACCATTTGCTGAGTTCTCAGACTTCAACGAATTCAAAGGGAGAAACCCTTCAGAGCAAGTTTTTTTACGCACCTGATGCTGAAATGGCCAGCCAGCCCTTCAGAAGCCAGCTTATTGCCAGCAATACGATGCAGCCGCTGCAGACCCAAACTTTCAATGCAACAACTAAATTATCAGAACAGCTGACGGTGTATGATAACAGTACAGCGACAAGCAATTTACTGTTGCCGAAAATAATTTACAGTGCAAAGTTTCCTAATACCTTTCCTTTGATAACTGGTGTAGGCAACCTTGAGAAGAAAATTACGTACGACAAATATGATGATAAAGGAAATTTACTCCAGTATACTACAGAGAGCGGTATGCCTGTTTCTATTATCTGGGGGTATAATAAAACGCAGCCTATTGCCAAGGTAGAAAATGCAGCATACAGTGCAATAGAGGCCAGCGTGCTGAATCTGCAAAATTTATCTAATGCGGACAACGATAATTGTATGCCTGCCGCGAACTGCAAGGAAGAGCTTCTAAGAAAAGCGCTGACCACTTTAAGAACTTCTTTTCCACAATTCATGGTCAGTACCTATACATACAATCCACTTATTGGTGTTACCAGTATTACAGACTCAAAAGGAATTCCAACCTATTATGAGTACGATACCTCAAACCGATTAAAGCATATTATTGACAAAGATTTGAATGTGGCTCAAAAATATTGTTACAATTATAAAGGGCAGGTAATAGACTGTAATATTTTGGCAAATGTGGTGGTGTATAGCAGTATCGCCAGAAGCGGTTCCTTTACCAGAAACAATTGTGCTGCCGGAATGATCGCTTCGAGCGTTACCTATAGTCAGGCAGCAGGTGCAGTTACTTCTACTATTTCGCAGGCCGATGCTGATGCAAAAGGACTTACTAAATTTAATTTAGACGGTCAGGCCTATGCCAATGCTAACGGAACTTGTACAGGTGTTACATTTAATGCTGTAGGAGTTCAGGATATACTGCTAAAAAAGATGTTTGTGACCTTAACGGCCTCTTCTTCAAACCACACTGGACATACATTTAATATAGAAATTGTGTATGACACTGCGACAAATCCTACCAATTACAAGAGTGTAGTTCTTGAATTATTAAATGGAGAAACATCAAAGACATTTACCGTTGCAGTTCCTGCGTTAAGCAATGCAGAAATTGTATCATTTTAAAGCCCTGACATGAAAAAATATATTTTAATCTTTGCTTTATTATTTATCAGTATAAGTATAAAGAGCCAAACTTTCAGCGATGATAACTTTATCTACACCGCTGTTCCGAAAAGAGGCATTCAGGTGTCTAACCTAACCTCGTTGTCAAAGGATGATGTCAGTCAAAGCATCACTTATTTTGACGGACTGGGACGTCCTGTACAAAAAGTAGCAGCAGGGCAGGGAGGAAATGGCGAAGATATAATTACTCCAATGGAATATGACAGTTACGGAAGACAAATAAAAGAGTATCTGCCCTATCCGTTAGCTAATGCTACAATTGCGTATCCTAGAATCGCGATTGCATCTTCATTGGCTTCCTTAAATAGTACCTACAATACGGCAAAATACAATAACACCTCTAATTATTTTTCGGAAAAAAGTTTAGAACCTGCTCCAATAAATCGAGTTTTAAAACAAGCTGCACCTGGAGCTTCCTGGGCAATGGGTGGTGGTCATGAAATTAAGATGGATTACCAGACCAATACAGCGACCGAAGTAAAATTATACAAGGCTACAACAACCTGGACTGCTGGATCAGGATTATACGAAATAGGATTTGTTGATGCAGGAGCAAATAATTATGCTGTCAATCAACTTTATAAAACGGTAACCTTTGATGAAAACACTATTGCGGCCCCAACAGAAAGCAGTGGTTCGACAGTAGAGTTTAAAAATAAAGAAGGACAGGTTGTTCTTAAGAGAACCTATGATGCAGGAGTTAAGCATGATACCTATTATGTCTATGATATATACGGAAATCTGACTTATGTAATTCCACCCAAAGCAGACGGAATCATCACTACTGATACTCCAAATGTTCTGAATAATTTATGTTATCAATATAAATACGATTATCGCAATCGCCTTGTAGAGAAAAAATTGCCAGGCAAAGACTGGGAATTTATTGTCTACGATAAATTAGACCGTCCGGTAGCAACGGGTCCGGCATTATCACCTTTTAAAGATGACACTGCTGTGGGCTGGCTTATTACGAAATATGATGCTTTTAACCGTCCCATTTATACCGGCTGGAGCAGTCAGGCGGTAAGTTCAGCAGCAAGATACTCTTTGCAGACCACTCAAAATGCGGCAGCGACTTTATTCGAAACGAAGCAAACATCCGGCACTATCGACGGCATTGCTGCTTATTACAGTAATGCCATTGCACCAACGAGTTTCAAGCTATTGACAGTAAATTATTATGATAATTATACTTTTCCTAATGCTCCGGCAGTACCAACGACAGTAGAATCTCAAACGGTATTAGTGAATGTTAAAACCTTGGCAACGGGAAGCTGGACCAGAGCCGTTTCTACACCGGCTTCAATAGCAGGTGAAACCAGTGCTACATTCTATGACAGCAAAGCAAGACCGATACGAAATTATACACAAAACCATTTAGGAGGTTATACCTATACCGACAGTAGTCTTGATTTTTTGGGTAAAACAATGTCTACGGTCAGCAGGCACAAACGTACTGCTTCAGACACAGAACTTACAGTAAAAGAAGTTTTTACCTATTCGCCTCAGGATCGTTTATTGACCCATACCCATCAAATTAATGGAGGGGCTATACAGCTCATGGCCGCCAATACTTATGATGCATTAGGACAGCTGATGAGCAAAAGTGTAGGTAATAGCACAGGGGCTCCCTTGCAGAAAGTAGATTTTAATTATAATATCAGAGGCTGGTTAACAGAAATTAATAAAACAGACAATTTACAGCAGGGCACTGAAGCAAAAGATCTATTTGCTTTCAAGATCAATTATAATACAATTCAGGCCGGAATTACCGGAGTTACTGGACTTTACAATGGAAACATTTCCGAGACATTCTGGAGGACAGGATCAGACAATATTGAGCGTGCCTATGGATACAAATACGACAACCTGAACCGTTTAAAAAATGCGGTTTATGAAAAAAGCGGACTGACCACCAATGCCTATGACGAAAACCTGACCTATGACAAAAATGGAAATATCACGTCTTTGGTAAGAAAAGGAGATATTGATCCTCAGGTTGGAATTATTGAGATTGATAATTTGGCGTATACTTATCCCACAAACTCCAATCAGTTGGGCAAAGTGACAGACAATGCCAATAACACCAGCGGTTTTAACGATGTGAATAAAACAGGCGATGATTATACCTATGATCTGTACGGCAATATGATTACCGATAAAAATAAAAACATCACTGCCATTGCCTATAACCAGCTGAACCTGCCAAAGAAAATAACATTTGGAACAACAGGTAGTATTGAGTATTTTTACAACGCAGCGGGCGTCAAAGTCCAGAAAGTGGTAAGTGAAACAGGAAAAACTACTATAACTACTGATTATCTTGGAGGATTTCAGTATAAGGATAATATTTTAGAGTTTTTTCCAACGGCAGAAGGTTATGTAAAAAACACAAGTGGAACGCTTTCGTATGTGTTTCAATACAAAGATCATTTGGGTAACATACGTTTGAGTTATGCTAAAAACCCAACAACACTAGTTCTTGAAATTATTGAAGAGAATAATTATTATCCTTTTGGGTTAAAACACAAAGGCTATAATGATTATGTAGCAAATACCAATAAGTATAAGTTCAATGGGATGGAACTCCAAGACGAGCTGGGGCTTGGGATGTACGATTATGGAGCGAGGAATTATGATCCAGCACTTGGTCGATGGATGAATATTGACCCTCTTGCAGAAACATCAAGAAGATTCAACCCTTATGCATATGCTCTTAATAATCCTGTATTTTTTATTGATCCTGATGGAATGCAAGCAACATACAATTGGGCAGAGCATGAAAAGGGTAATAAAGGAGTTTACACTGATGGAGATAAAAATGTTTCTTATGAAGAAGCGTTGTCACAAGCAACTGAAGGAGAAAGTAATTCAGTTGGAGATCCTCCTAAAAAGGGAAAACCTGGGTTAATAAAACAATTCTTGCTCGCTATTCCTGTTTTGGGAGCTACAATTCAGAGTAGTGATAAAATGGGTGAAGGAGATTATTTTGGTGCAGCTGTAGATTTTGGAGTTGGACTTTTAGATGCGTTTACTTTGGGAGCTGCGAACAAATATAGAACGGGTACAGCTGGTGTTGTAGCTGGTATAGAAGTTGCTACTGAACAGGCTGGAAAATTTGGCACTTTATCTGTTGCCGAAAATTATGGGATTAAATCTTATTCAGCTTTAAAAACATTAAT
This sequence comes from Flavobacterium sp. KH_001, assembly GCF_057840745.1. Taxonomy (NCBI): domain Bacteria; kingdom Pseudomonadati; phylum Bacteroidota; class Flavobacteriia; order Flavobacteriales; family Flavobacteriaceae; genus Flavobacterium; species Flavobacterium sp. KH_001. The sequence goes on from NZ_CM174520.1 coordinate 2,204,037, forward strand.
TAAAGGCAAAGGTTTACAGGCACATCATTTGATAGAACAACGATTTGCAAGCACTCTAGGAGTTTCGCCTGGAAGTATGAGTTCGATAGCTTTGACTGCAGAAGAACATCAAATATTTACAAATGCTTGGCGAGCAGAGATAGGATATGAAGGCTCTAAAGCAGCAACAACTACATTAGAGGCTTCAAAAGCACAAATATATAGTGCTGCTAAAAGAATATATAAAGATTACCCAGAAATAATAAAAGCTTTAGGATTATGAGAATAATGTATCATGTGGCACTTGATTGGAATGATGCTCAAATTGAGATTATGAATAGGTTTGGTATTTATCCTGTTAAAGGTTATACTGCTGTTCAGATAGATGAGGAAACCTATTTTAAGGTTAAAGATTATATTTATAAATGGCGTGGTGATGAAGGCATACGTTATCCTGAATTCACAAAACAAGAAATAAAGGAATCCTTATTATCTGTAAAAAAAACGGCTTATTCTCATGGCTATCCCATGCCTGATATGGATTTTGGGTATAAGGAACTAACTTATAATCTAAGTAATTATTGCCCAAATTGCGGAATAGGATTTAAACAAAAAGATGCCTTTAGGCTTAAAAACGTTCCTCCAGTTGGTAAAAAGCAAGTATTTAGTTTAGGGTGGGTTTTTGATGAATTGTTTGTAGAAAAATCAGTGTATGAAGAAATTTTTAAACCATTGGGAATCAAATCTCGGGAAGTTTTAAAATATAAGAAGGATATTCCTTTTGAAAATACATTGCAGTTAATGTTAGATGAAACCAAAGAAGAATTAAATCTAGAAGGGTATCCAACCGAAATCTGTACTGTATGTAAAAGAACTAAATATCTCGCAATGCCACAAGGGTTTTATCCTATGTACAAGAATATTATTGCACCTATTTTTAAAAGTCAAGAATATTTTGGTAGTGGTGCTTCAGCTTTTAAGAAAATTTTTGTCACAAAAGAATTACGAGATAAACTTGTAAAATTGAAAATAGATAAGGAAGAGTGGTATACACCAACAAAGTAAAGCGAACTATATTATTGGTATTTCGGATTAACTGTTGCTAAAACAGGGTAATGTATCAGATGTGTTGGTGGTTAATTATTGCATCTAACATTTACAGAAAATCAGATATTTATATTAATATCGCATAAAAATTAAAACAGCCTTTGGGCTGTTTTTTTATTTTATAATGCCCCCGCTCTCCGAAGTCTTCTTATGAAAAGCTGCGCAAATGTCTCTGACTTTGCGCAATTTTTTTTGCTTCTTAGAAATTGTAAACCTGATAAAAGTCTCCCGACTTTTTTACGATTACTTCTAAAGAATAAATTAAGTAAGAAAAATCACTATTTTTGAAAGAAAATAAATTAAAAATGAAAGAAGGATATGTTATTAGGGATCAAAATCTGCCACATTTTATTACGCCAACTATTGTAGATTGGATTGATGTTTTTACACGTCAAACATACAGAGATATTGTAATTGAATGTTTAGATTATTGTATCAAAAACAAAGGAATGATCTTGTATGGTTATGTGATTATGAGCAATCATATCCATCTCATAATACAATCTGAAAACGGAAAATTGTCAGACTTAATCAGAGATTTTAAAAAGTTTATTGCAAAGAATATTTTAGATAAAATTCAAAATAGTCATGAAAGCAGAAGAGAATGGATGCTGGAACGTTTTAAATTAGGAGCTGAAAAACATAAAAGAAATAAAGGATTTCAATTCTGGCAATATGGAAATCACGCAGAAGAAATTTATTCAACAGCATTTATGTGGTCTAAACTGCATTACATACATTTAAATCCTGTCAGAGCAGGATTAGTAGCTAAAGCTTCGGAGTATATTTATTCTAGTGCCAGCAATTATGTCAATGGTTCAGGATTGTTAGAAATTGAAAAGGTTGATAACCCTATAGTAAACGTATTAGATCCGAGGTCAATAACTCTTTATAATTTATATTAAATTTAGTTTTAAAGTCGGAGACTTTGAGGAGTCTTCGTTTTTCAATTACATTTGTTTGAAATTGCGCAAAGTCAGAGACATTTGCGCAGCGTGGTAGCGTGAATAAAGAACATTTCGGAGAGAAGGGAAACACTTTGCGGAGCGGGGTTTGGGCATGCTATATCAAGGTATACTGGTTTTTTTGCCAATAGTTATAATAATTATAAAGATTGGAATAAATCAATTGCGCTAGATGAAAGTTATGCTTATCAATTTCAAGATAGATTTGGTTTTTCATTTTATCAGCCAGATTCAAATCTTTATTTGCCAGGGCTGCAAAAAGCTCTAAATAAACTATAAGATAATTATGAGATATATTGTTTATGGAGTTTTATTTTTAACATTATTTTCTTCATGTAGAAAAGAAGATTTAAAAACAAAGACAAATATTAAATTAAGAGTTTTTAATTTTTCTACAAATAGTAGATATAATTATGAAATATTTAATTCAGAAATGATCAAGAATGTGAAAGACAATGAATGTTATTACATTTATAAGTTCGACAAGCATAAGGACACTCTACGATATTTTGAAAATGATGTTTATTTTAATTCACAAATTTTAAAAAAAATTGATGCTCAAGAATTACTTATAAATGGAGAAACTGTAGTTGTTTCAAAATATTATTATGAAAATAAAAAAAATTACAAAACAGACCGTTATTTGTTTATTAATAATGAATATGGTATAATATTTATTGAATCACTTAATTCAGGTCTAATGACTGAATATAATATCAAAAAATTCAGCAATATTCATAAAGCAATTGCATTAAAAAAAATTGTTTTTAAAGATGGTCCTTTTGAATTGCAATATGCTAAAAGAAATTATTTGGATTTTAAGAATTAGTGTGCCGGTGTGAGCGTCTCACTAATGAAAATAATCAAAATCAATAAAAGCAAAAACCATTTTTTACGGGATGGCTTTGCTTTTTTAAATCTTTTTTGCTAGCGTATGTTTGCTTTTAGCAATATTATTATAGAATGCGCAGCGTGAATAAAGAACCCCCGCTCCCCTGCTAGCACGAGCGTCCCGCTCGTGAACGCAATCAAAATCAATAAAGCAAAAGCCATTGTTACGGATGGCTTTGCTTTTTTAAATCTTTTTTGCTAGCATATGTCTGCTTTCAGAAGTATTATTATAGAATGTGCCGCGTGAATAAAGAACACTTCGATGAGCAGAGTTTTGATTAAAATCATTTTTATAGCTTATTTGTTTCTATACTTTTCCTTTTTTATTTTATATTAAAAAATAACAAAGAGACTCGAAAGTCTCTTTGTGGAACTAATAGATTATTATAATAGATTATTTTGTGATTAGTTTTTCAAGCCTTGCCATCATTTCATCTTTTCCCCTGCTAGCGCGAGCGTCCCGCTCGTGAACGCAATCATGTTGTCTCGTCCCCACTCTCCGAAGTCTTCCTTATGAAAAGGCAAATGTCTCTGACTTTGCGCCATTTTTTTGTTTCTTAGAAATTGTAAACCTGATAAAAGTCTCCCGACTTTTTACGATTTTAACTTAAAACAAAAAAAGCTCCAGATTTCTCTGAAGCTTTTGTCTTAGTAGCGGGAACAGGACTCGAACCTGTGACCTTCGGGTTATGAGCCCGACGAGCTGCCTACTGCTCTATCCCGCGATGTTTCGGGTGCAAAGATAAGCAGTAAATACGGTTATGGCAAGAAATTACGGAAATATTTTTTTTGATGTCGAAAAACTTAATAAATACTTAATATACAGTTGTTTAAAATGTGTTAGAAAACGATTTACCTATTAGAATCAATTTTATAATGAAGTAATTCCAGGTAAGGATCGTTTTTTAAACCTAATAAAAGACCAAATGCGGGCTCGGTTTTATAGCCTTTTTGTTTGAGTTTGATGATTTCTAATCGAAAATTTTCATCTTTTGATGTAAGAATCTGTTTCTGATTTCCGTTTTTCAAATATTCGATAGTGCTAAAGTCATCCATCTTATTTGCTATAATCTGTTACTTCTTTGATTTCTTGTTCTAGTATTTTATTAATATTGACCTTGGCACTTATAAAAGTGAAAATAGAGGTCTTATATTCTCTTGCATATTTATTGGTTATTTGATCCGCATAGGCTGAAGATTGAAAATGCTGACTGGTTTCCTTAAATTCAGCTTCAGCTTCTTCGTATTCTATAACTCTGATCACATTTTTGTATTTCACATCAAGATTGAACCAGTTTACATAATCGGCATTAAAAGAAACAGCTTTGATTCCTTTTTTAGAGTAATAATTGATTGCGCCGGCTTGCCCGTAATTATCACAAAGTACCAATGTTTTCTTCGGATTTGGAAGAGAAGCATAGATCGAATCTGTTTTGCGGGCTAATTCTTTCCATCCCAACATATCGGCAAAATCCTGAGGCAAAGTATGCTCTTTTCCGTCTTCCCAACGAAGCATTCCAAGATCTTTGTATTTATCAGGATGCTGCGCTATATATTCAGGACTTTTATTTGGGAAAGCCAAATTGTACATCGGAATAAATAATAAGAGCGGAATCAGAATGAAAACCGGTTGTAAATATCTTTTCCATCCTGCGTTTAAAATATTCGAAAGAAAAACAGCACCAAAAGCAATGTAAACAGGGTATAGGCCAATGGCATAATACGCTTTTGCCTTAAAATAAATAAAGACAAGCAGTGTGAAAATTATACACGCAAAAAAGAGTTTGTACTTTGCGAACGGTTTGTAAAACAACAAAGCGTATAATCCTGAAAGAAGGACAAGAAAAGAACCAATAAAAAAAAGTAATTGCTCTTTTAAGAAATCAACACGATCAACATTAACGAGTTGTGTTTCGGCCAGTTCTTTCATATGATGCACAATCGGAAATTGATTGTTGTACTGCCATACTAAATTTGGAAGAATCAATAGTAACCCCAAAATCAAAGCGAAATAGAGCTTTTTCTCTGCTAAAATTTTTCTTTGGTTAGAAAGTAAAAGGGCAGGCAAGAGTCCGATAAGCAGAAAGAGGATATTGTATTTGTTTAGAAAGCCAAAAGCAAATACAACCGCTCCTATATAAAACCATTTCTTTTCTTCGGTAGTTATATATTGAATAAGAACGTAGTAAAAGGCGGTCCAGCATAAAACATCTAAGGAGTTGGGTTGGTATAAGGTATTGAGTCGCAATAGACAGGAAAACAAGACGCAGGTGGCACCCAAAATTAAAGCATATAAATTGCCTTTAAGTGTTTCGATCGTCTTCCAGACTATTATTAAAGTCAATACGCCAAAAAGTGCAGGAAAGAATTTAACCCAGAAAACAGAATTCCCCAGCAAAAATATCAGATAAGAAAACCACGAAGTAACCGGCGGAACGGATAGGTATCCCCAGGCCAAATGATGTGCCTGATCGAGGTGCAGGTATTCATCTCGCTGTAAGTCATATTCCGGACTTATAAGCACATATTGCAAAACAAATTTTAGGATAATAAACGCGATCAGAATTATAGTTTTTTTTGTCATAAAGGTTTTGTTGTAAGTAGCTTAAGTGTTGCAAATTCTTTAGCTAATATATCATTTATTTTGATTTTTAGGATCAATGTTATCTTGATTCTCATACTAAAAATAAATATCTATTTCGCAAAAATGATTGTTTTTGGACGAAATAAGCTATAATTCAACATTAAAGAGTATAAAACACTAAGAATAGTGCTTTATATTAACTGTAAAAAAACGATTTGTTTAAAAAATATTTACAAAATCGTTTTAGTAATTCTATTTTAGTATATATTTGTGTATATTTAACAGCTATAAAAAACGAACTCTCTCAATGAAAAAGATTACTATAAAGGATATTGCCTTAAAGGCTGAAGTATCAATATCCACTGTGTCTTTTGTGATTAATGGTAAGGGAGAGAAAATGGGAATCAGCGCTGCTGTTATAAAAAAAGTGCAGGATATTGCGGAGAAACTTCACTACAGACCAAGCATGATTGCTACCAGTTTAAGAACTGGAAAAACGAGATCTATTGGGCTGATTGTTGAGGATATTTCGAATCAGTTTTTTGCTGATTTGGCAAGAGTCATTGAAGATGAGGCTAAAAATATAGATTACAGAGTTTTTTATTGTAGTACAGGTGATGACGATGACCGTTCTGAAGAGTTGATACATAGTCTTTTGCAGGCAAATGTGGATGGTTTTATTATTACGCCGACACAAAATCTTGAAGATAAAATTGATCTTCTTTTAAAATTGAAGAAGCCTGTAGTATTGGTCGATAGATATTTCCCGGGACAACAGGTAAGCCATGTTGTAATGGATAATTATGAAGCATCTCATTCGGCTACAAAATTTCTGATTGATAAAGGTTGTAAAAATATTGCTGTTGTTAATATTACCTCTGAAATGATTCAGATGAAATTAAGGGAAGACGGCTATAGAGATGCATTAAAAGAAGCAGGCATGTATAACGAATCGCTTGTTCTTCATGTAAATTATCACAGTAATGAAGAAACAAGAATTGAAGAACTTGTAAATTTTTTCAATAAAAACCCTAAGATTGACGCCGTTCTGTTTTTAGCAAATTATATGGGATTAGCAGGTCTTCAGGCTTTTAGAGGGCTGGGAATCAGAATTCCGGAAGATATAGCGGTTATTAGTTTTGATGATCATGATAGTTTTAAATTGCATACACCTACAATTAGTGTAATTGCGCAGCCAATTGAAGATATTGCGATTAATGCTATTCAATTATTAATGAGCCAGATGACGGATATGGAAGTGTTTGAGGTTGAAAAGCGTTTGAAAAAAGGTAATTTGATTATTAGAGAATCGGTCTGATTGAACAACACGATTTAGAAATTAAAAAGAAAACGATTCGTTTTTTTTATTCATTTTACTAAATCGTTTTAGCTTTAGTATAACAGTCCTGAAAAAAAAAGAGTCTGTAAATCCAGCTAGTTGTTGACAGGAAATAGTGATACCAAAGATTAGATTTAGTGAAAATAAGAACTTGGTAGAATAAGATAAGTTTGAAAAATTTGGTTATTTAGTTGAGTTAAGCCGGGTAGGAATACCTGTACCTCCCGGCTTATTCTAATAATCAAAAAGGAGAGTAAAATAAGTTTGAAATTAAATGCAAATGATAGTTTGGCAGCCGTAAAAGGGAAAATGATTTCTGGATATTTTGTTAGTTACTTTTATTCTTAAATAAAAACCTAAAAGAGAAGGAAACTATTGCGAACACCAATAATCCTTCTCGAACTGCCAACGATGAAAGTGAAAGTATAAAATAAGTATGAAGTAAAAATGGAATATAAAAAAGGCTTTTATTGGTTTATTGGTGTTTGTCTTGCCAGTCTTTCATTTGTTGCTAATGCTCAAAGTACAGACATAAAAAAGGGTTGGCAATATAGAGAAGCCAAAACAGAAAAATGGTATTCGGCAACTGTTCCTGGTGAAATTCATACTGATTTACTGAATAATAAAACAATTGAAGATCCATTTTACAGAGACAATGAGAAAAAACTGCAATGGATAGAAAAGAAAGATTGGGAATATAGAACCACTTTTGAGGTTACACTGGCGGTATTAAAAAAGAAAAACGCCGAATTGGTTTTTGATGGATTAGATACTTATGCCACGGTTTATGTAAATAATAAAGAAGTATTAAAAGCGGATAACATGTTCCGTCAATGGCGTGTTGAGGTAAAAAAACTATTAAAATCGGGAAGTAATGACTTGGTTATCGTTTTCAAATCGGCACAAAATGTAGCAGATTCACTTGCGAAAAAAGACCTTCCTTTTGTAATTCCAGACAATCCTCGTGCTTATGTACGTAAAGCGCAATACCATTTTGGATGGGATTGGGGGCCAAAATTTACTACTTGTGGGATCTGGAAGACACCACGCCTGGAAGCTTATGATAAAAAGACTCCTGAGAAACCTTATGTAATGAACCGCAAAATAGAATTGGTTCAGCAACCGGATAGTCTTGGCAAGTCGTTTTATTTTAAAATTGATGGAAAACCAGTCTACATGAAAGGCGCGAATTATATTCCGTCAGATGCTTTTCTTTCCAGAGTAACAAAGAAAGAATACGAAAAAATAATTAGCCTTGCTAAAGATGCCAATATGAATATGCTGCGCGTTTGGGGTGGCGGAATTTATGAGGATGATTATTTTTATGATTTATGCGATAAAAACGGAATCTACGTCTGGCAGGATTTTATGTTTGCCGGAACAATGGTGCCGGGAGACAAGGCCTTTTTTGATAACGTAAAAGCCGAAGTACAATATCAGGTCAAACGCCTGCGTCATCATAAAAGCATCGTTTTATGGTGTGGTAACAATGAAATTGATGAAGCCTTTAAAAGCTGGGGCTGGCAAAAAAGTATGAAAATGTCAAAACAGGATTCGACTCGTTTATGGCATGATTACGTTCGTTTGTTTCAGGATAGTATTCCGAAGTGGGTAAAAGAAGTGGATACGAAACGTCCTTATATTAGTTCTTCGCCGTTATTTCATTGGTCTAAGGAGAAAAGTATTAGCGAAGGAGACAGTCATTATTGGGGCACCTGGTGGGGATTGAAAGATATCGAAATTACAGAGAAAAAAACGAGCCGCTTTGTAAGCGAGTACGGAATGCAGGCCATGCCAAACTACTCTTCAGTTGAAGCGTTTACCTTGCCGGAGGATCGCTATTTGTATTCAGATATTCTCGAAGCGCACCAAAAAGCAGGAAAAGGTTTTATGAAGTTAGATTCGTATCTGAATCGCTATTTTATTGATTCCGAAAAAATAAAAAAGATGAATGTTGAGGATTACACATATCTCACGCAATGTCTGCAATATTATTCGCTAAAGAATATTATCGGAATTCATCGTTCTAAAGCGCCATACAATATGGGAACATTGGTTTGGCAACTCAACGATTGCTGGCCAGTAGCAAGCTGGAGCGTTACCGATTATTATGACAGACAGCCCAAAGCCGCCTGGTATGCAATGAAGGAAGCGTACAGAGACGATAAAATCCCTGAAATTGATTTAACGCGACCCAAAGATTTAAAACTGGAGGACCCAAAAATAACATGGGAAGTAAAAGGAAACAAAGTGATTTTGAAAGCTTCAAAAGCGGCAAAATACGTGTATGTTTCTATAAAAGGATATACTGGAAAATGGAGTGATAATTATATCGATTTAAAAGCCGAAGAAGAAAAAACAATTTCGTTTGAAGGGAAAATAGAGAAGCCAGTTTTGAAAGTCTTTTCTCTTTATGAGGTTCTGAAAAGATACTAATTTGGAGGTTCAAAGAGGCAAAGGCTCAAAGGAACAAAGGAACAAAGGAACAAAGGAAAAGCTTTGCGAACTTTGCGGTTAAATTTTATGTTTAAAGATTAAAAAATATCTGTGTAAATCCGTTTAATCAGCGTCATCCGTGGCTCATATTTACACAAGTCAAATAAAAAAAGAATATGTTTAAAAAGTACAACAAAATAGCATTTATCGGAATTTTGGCTTTAAGCCTACTTTCTGTCAATTCTTCAATTTCACAGGAAAAAAGGGCGAAAGCAACTAATTCAGATTATACGCAATATGTAAATCCGTTTATAGGATCTGCAGGACATGGCCACGTATTTGTGGGGGCGAATGTTCCTTTTGGGGCAGTTCAGTTAGGGCCTGTAAATATTTTTGAAGGCTGGGATTGGTGCAGCGGATACAACTATGCAAGTAATACCATTTTAGGATTTACGCATACGCATTTGAGCGGTACCGGAATTGGTGATTTAAATGATATCCTATTACTTCCGGTTTCTGGAAAAGTACCTCTTTTTAAAGGTACAAAAGAAGATATGGTAAACGGTTACGGCTCTTATTTTTCGCATGAAAACGAAGTAAGTAAGCCGGGATATTATAGCGTTTTATTAGATAAATATAAAATTAAGGCAGAATTAACAGCCAGCGAAAGAGTTGGTTTTCATAAATACACTTTCAATTCTGCTACAGATTCACACGTTTTGTTAGACTTAGCTGACGGTGTGGGCTGGGATAAACCAGTAAAAACATTTATTAAAAAAATAAACGAAACAACCCTTGTAGGATATCGTTTTTCTGAAGGATGGGCTACAGATCAACGTGTTTATTTTGCCATGGAGTTTTCTGAACCAATTTCAAATTTAGCATTGTATGATGATAAAACAGCGGTTTCAGGTACTGAAGGTGAGGGCTTAAAAATGAAAGCCGTTTTGGATTTTACATCTTTAAAAAACAAACAGGTTTTGGTTAAAGTCGGAATTTCACCCGTAAGTTATGAGAATGCTTCTGCCAATATAAAAGCCGAAATTCCGAATTGGGATTTTGAAAAAACAGTAAAAGCAGCAACATCAAAATGGAATAAAGAATTAAGTAAAATCCAGATTAAAGCAGATGATAAAACAATGAAAGTTTTTTACACCTCATTGTATCATACCGCTTTTGCGCCTTCTATTTTTAATGATGCCAACGGAGATTACAGGGGAACGGATAAAAAAGTATATGAAAAAGCAAACTTCACTAACTATACTACTTTTTCACTTTGGGACACTTATAGAGGTTTGCATCCCTTATACACCATCACGCAACCGGATAAAATTAATGACATTGTAAAGTCATTTTTGGCTATTTACCAACAGCAGGGAAGATTGCCGGTTTGGCATTTAATGGGGAATGAAACCAATACCATGAACGGAAATCATTCCATTGCGGTTATTGTGGATGCTTATTTAAAAGGATACAGAGATTATGATGTGGCATTGGCCTACGAAGCCATCAAAAAGACCGCAATGCAAACACGTGACGGAATGGATTATGTGCAAAAATTAGAATATATTCCGGCTGATAAAATGTTGGAAACGGTTGGGAATGCTTTAGAATATGCTATTGATGATTACTGCGTAGCGCAAATGGCAAAATCACTAAATAAGACAGAAGATTATACCTACTTCTCAAAAAGAGCCAATTTATACAAACTTTATTTTGATAAGGAAACTACTTTTATGCGTGGTAAATTAACGGATGGAAACTGGAGAACGCCATTTAATCCACTTTCTTCCGCGCACCGTAAAGACGATTATGTGGAAGGAAATGCGTGGCAATACACCTGGCTGGTTCCTCAGGACCCTTATGGTTTAATTGATTTATTTGGAAGTGAAAGTAAATTTTTAGCCAAGTTAGATTCACTTTTCCTAATAACAGATAAAGTAGAAGGAGAAGAAGTTTCACCGGATATTAGTGGTTTAATAGGTCAATATGCACAAGGAAACGAACCGAATCACCATATTCCGTATTTGTATGCTTATGCCGGTGAACCTTGGAAAACAGCCAAATTAATTAGAGAAATTGATGATAAATTCTATTCTACAAAACCAGACGGATTGTGTGGGAATGAAGATTTAGGTCAAATGTCTGCCTGGTATGTTTTATCTTCAATGGGATTTTATTCGGTTAATCCTGCAAATGGCATTTATGTTTTCGGAAGCCCGCTGGTAAACGAAGCCGTAATTCATTATAAAAAAGGAATTTCATTTACAGTAAAAGCAATTGATAACAGCGCATCCAATATATACATCCAGAAAGCAGAATACAACGGAAAGCCATATACAAAATCGTATATCACACACGATATGATTGTAAAAGGCGGAGAATTGAAATTGTATATGGGAAGCAAGCCATCAAACACTTTTGGAGTAAAAAAAGAAGACAGACCTCTTTAGATTTTTGATTTAAGAGTTCAGATTTTAGATTAAAAAATTATCAGTTTACAGTTTTCTGGAGAGTTAAAAAAAACGTGTAGTTATAAATTAAGTCACAGTTTAAAGCTTATAGCCTACAGCTTAAAGCATAAAGCCCATAATTATGAAAATAAAGCATTTAATTTTTTTAGCAGTAACACAATTTTGTGTCGTTGCAAATGCGCAGGATAAAATCCTTGATCCGGTTGAATATGTCAATCCTTTAATGGGAACACAATCTTTGCACAGTCTTTCAAACGGAAATACATATCCGGCAATTTGCAGGCCTTGGGGAATGAATTTCTGGACGCCGCAAACTGGTAAAATGGGAGATGGATGGGCTTACATTTATACAGCCGAAAAAATTAGAGGTTTTAAGCAAACACATCAGCCGTCACCATGGATGAACGATTACGGTCAGTTTTCGATTATGCCGGTAACGGGTAAATTGGCTTTCGCCGAAGCAGACAGAGCAAGCTGGTTTAGTCATAAAGCGGAGGTTTCAAAGCCGTATTATTACAGCGTTTATTTGGCTGATTATGATGTGACAACAGAAATTACAGCAACAGAAAGAGCGGCACATTTTCAGATTACATTTCCTGAAAATGAAAAATCTTCTATTGTAATTGATGCATTCGATAAAGGTTCTTATGTTAAAATTATTCCTTCAGAAAATAAAATTATCGGTTATACGACTCGCAATAGCGGAGGTGTTCCTGCCAATTTCAAAAACTATTTTGTTTTGGTTTTTGATAAAACATTTGCTTCACATTCAACATGGAATGATACAGGCCTGCAAAAAGACAAATTAGAATTGCAGGACAATCACGCTGGAGCAGTGGTTGGTTTTAAAACCAAAAAGGGAGAAATTATAAACGTAAAAGTCGCTTCTTCTTTTATCAGTCCTGAACAAGCCGATCTGAATTTAAAATCAGAATTAGGAAATGCTTCTTTTAATGAAACTGTCACCAATTCTAAAAAAGAATGGAACAAAGTTTTGGATAAAATAGCCGTAGAAAGTAATAATGACGAGAAGCTAAAAACCTTTTATTCTTGTTTATACCGCGCCACTTGTTTCCCTCAAAAACAATATGAAATAAATGCTAAAGGAGAAACCGTGCATTACAGTCCGTATAACGGAAAGGTTTTACCAGGTTATATGTATGCCGGAACTGGTTTTTGGGATACTTTCCGCGCTTTGTATCCCTTGCTGAATTTGGTTTACCCTTCTATAAATAAAGAAATGCAGGAAGGTTTAATCAATGATTATAAAGAAGGAGGTTTTTTACCGGAATGGTCAAGTCCTGGTTTTAGAAATGTAATGGTTGGGAATAATTCGGCTTCTGTGGTTTCAGAAGCTTATATAAAAGGTTTACGTGGTTACGACATTAATACATTATACGAAGCTTTAGTTCATGGCGCCAATAATGCCGGACTTATTGATGCTGTAGGGCGAACAGGTGTTTCGTATTACAATACGTTAGGATATGTTCCTTATGATGTAAAAATTAATGAAAACGCAGCCAGAACATTGGAGTATGCTTATGATGATTTTGCGATTTGGAAATTGGCAAAGGCTCTGGATCGACCTAAAAAAGAAATCAGTGTATTTGAGAAACGAATGATGAATTATAAAAATCTTTATAATCCTGAAATTGGTTTTATGAGTGGTAGAAATAAAGATGGAAGTTTTCCGAAAAATTTCAATCCGTTGAAATGGGGAGATGCTTTTACAGAAGGAAATGCCATGCACTACAGCTGGAGCGTTTTTCATGACATTCAGGGCTTGATTGATTTAATGGGCGGAGAGAAAAAATTTACCGCAAAATTAGACGCCGTTTTTACAACGCCTCCTGTTTTTGATGACAGTTATTACGGATCTGTAATTCATGAAATTCGCGAAATGCAGATTATGAATATGGGACAATATGCACACGGAAATCAGCCTATTCAGCACATGATTTATTTGTATAATTATGCAGGTGAACCATGGAAAACACAATATTGGTCAAGAGAAGTAATGAACCGTTTATACAAACCAACTCCGGACGGTTATTGCGGTGACGAAGATAACGGACAAACCTCAGCATGGTATATTTTCTCTGCCATGGGATTTTATCCGGTTTGCCCGGCGACAGACGAATATGTTTTGGGTGCTCCATTGTTTAAGAAATTAACACTGACATTAGAAAACGGAAAACAGCTCACTATAAATGCTCCTAAAAATTCAGAAACCAATAAATATGTTCAGGATTTAAAATGGAACAATGAAGACTATTCTAAAAACTTCATTAACCATTTTGATGTCTTAAAAGGCGGGGAATTAAATTTTGATATGACAAGTTCGCCAAATTTAGAAAGAGGAACTACCAAAAACGATTATCCCTATTCTTATTCAACTTCAAAATAATACTATGCAGTCACGTAGAAAATTTATCAGAAACACCGGAATTTTTTCAGCAGGATTATTGGCACTCCAAACAGATGTTTTCGGAATGCAGTCGGATGCTTTCAATTTTGCTCTTAAAGATTTTATCAGCAAAAGACCACCATTAGCAGAACGAAAATTTACAAGTCCGGCCATTGAAGCAGCAATTAAAAGAGTTAAAAAACAAATTGCAAATCCTGAACTGGCGTGGTTGTTCGAAAACTGTTTTCCAAATACATTAGACACTACAGTCGATTTTGAAATTATCGACGGAAAACCAGATACCTACGTTATTACCGGAGACATTGATGCGATGTGGCTTCGTGATAGTACAGCTCAAATCTGGCCTTATATTCCGTTTGTAAAAGAAGATAAAAAACTGGCAGAATTGGTAAAAGGCGTAATAAACCGTCAGGCGAAATGTATTTTGCTGGATCCTTACGCGAATGCTTTTTACAAAGATTTTACCAAAGTCAGCGAATGGAAAAATGATATGACCAAAATGCAGCCTGGAATCCATGAGCGTAAATGGGAAATAGACAGTTTGTGTTATCCTATTCGATTGGCGCACGGTTACTGGAAAGAAACAGGTGATTTAAGTTTATTTGATAGTAAATGGAAAGAAGCGATGTTATTGGTATTACAGACATTCAAAGAACAACAGCGCTGGCATGATAAAGGGCCTTATACTTTTCAGCGTGAAACTGCCTGGGCAACAGATGGCGTACCTTTAGGCGGTTACGGATATCCTGTAAAACCTTGCGGATTAATCGTTTCTACTTTTAGACCAAGTGATGACAGCACATTGTTTGGCTATTTGATTCCGAGTAATATGTTTGCGATTGAGGTTTTGGGTTATTTAATCGAAATCTTCTCTTTGCCATCAATGTTAGACAAGGATTTGGTAGCTAAAGCCAAAGAATTAAGAGAACAGGTTCAGAAAGGTTTAGAAGAAAACGGAATTATTGATCACCCAAAATTTGGTAAAATCATCGCTTTTGAAGTAAACGGTTACGGAAGTTTCCACATGATGGACGATGCCAATGTACCGTCATTATTATCCTTGCCTTATCTTGGCGCGATTGAGCCGGATAGTCCACTTTATCTGAATACCCGAAAAGTAGTGCTTTCAGAAAACAATCCTTTTTTCTATAAAGGAAAAGCGGGCGAAGGCGTTGGCGGACCGCATACCGGTGCCGATACAATTTGGCCAATGAGCATTGTTTTGAGAGCGATTACAAGTGTAGACGAAAAAGAGATTAAAGCTTGTATTAGTAATTTGATCAAGACAAATGCAGATACTGGTTTTATGCACGAATCATTTCATAAAGATGATGTGAATAAGTTTACCAGAAAATGGTTTGCCTGGGCTAATACGCTTTTTGGAGAAATGATTGTACATACGAGCATTAAATATCCTCAGATTTTAAAAGATAAAAATATCTAAAAGTAAAAATATAAAAATACACTATTACGAGATTAAGTATTGAAGTTTAATTGTTTAATAGTTCAATTCAGGAAAATAAGATGAATAAAGAATATGCCGTAGGAATAGATATTGGAGGAACACATATTACCGCAGCGATAATAGATATTGTAAACATGAAAGTGATTGATTTTTCATTGCATAAAGAATCATTTGATTCTAATTTGCCTGTGAAAGAGGTTATGTCTATTTGGGAAAAAGTGATTCGTACTTCAGTAGCAAATTCAAAAGTAGACGAAATAAAAGGACTAGCTGTATGTATGCCTGGTCCGTTTGATTATGCTAATGGACTC
Organism: Flavobacterium sp. KH_001; assembly: GCF_057840745.1. Lineage (NCBI taxonomy): Bacteria > Pseudomonadati > Bacteroidota > Flavobacteriia > Flavobacteriales > Flavobacteriaceae > Flavobacterium > Flavobacterium sp. KH_001. Next base: position 2,220,016 of record NZ_CM174520.1, read on the forward strand.
TGCTGGATAAAGGACCAATCAAAATATGAACATTTTTATGGACTAAATGTTCGTTATTTATTTCAGGGATCGCTTAATCTTTCCAATGAATTTCCGATTCTTTTTGAAAACGACGCTGTTTGTTTTGGAAAAGGGGAGGTCTTTAAAGATGAAACAAATCTTTCTAAAAAGGTAATAGCGGTAACGCTTGGAACCGGACTTGGAGCTTGTTTTATTGATAAAGGAGTTTCAATTGTTTCTGGAGAATTGGTTCCAACAGATGGTGAAATTTACAATCTTCCTTATAAAGATGGTATGGCAGAAGATTATGTTTCGGCCAGAGGTCTTTTGTCAGCATATAAAAGCTTAACAGGAAAAAATCTCAATAATGGATTGGAACTTTTTAATCTGGCTGTCGCCGAAGATGAAGTTGCGATAAAAGTATTCGAAAAAATGGGAGAAGATCTGGCTGCAGTTGTAATTCCGTGGTTAGAAAAATTTGAAGCAGATAGTTTTATTATTGGTGGAAAAATTGCCAACGCAAGCGAATTTTTCCTAAAAAGCTTCAATAAAAAAGTAAAAGAATCAGGTCTTGATATTACAGTTTCTGTTTCTACAGATAATGAAGTTGCTGCCTTATTAGGAGCTGCAAGTATGCTTTATACAGCCTAGTTTTCTTTAAAACTAAAGAGAAGAAACACAAAAGAACTACTGTCTATAACGCCGAAACAGCATCATGTAATGTGATGCTGTCTAAGCCTTAATCAAAATGAAAAAATTAATCCCTATCGTAAGAAAATTGGATTCCTGCAGTACCTCCAGTCTTAATAAACAGTTGCATAAATTCCTGAGCTGTTTCGGCACGGCTCCAGTCACGCTGCAATTCACAAAATAATTGCGGCACACTCACCAGGATTGCCCCCGCTTGCTCCATTCTTCGTAGTGCCGCATTATGCGCTTCTAAAGAAGTTCCGCCAACAGCATCAGCGACTACATAAACTTCATAACCTTCTTTTAAGGCATCAAGCGCAGGAAACGTAAGACAGGCTTCTGTCCATAAAGCTGTCATTATTAGTTTTTTCTTTCCCAATGCTTTAACGGCCCCTAAAAATTCTTTGTCTTCCCACGAATTTATAGTAGTTCTGTCGTAAGATGGTATTCCTTCTAATTCTCTTTTTAATTGTGGAATCGTTTCTTTGTTAAATCCGGTTTGAACATTCACGGTTGAAAGCACAATGGGTAAATCGTAAACTTTGGCCATTTTGGCAACACCACAGATATTATTAATAAGAATTTGTCTGTCCATTGAAGCAATAGAATTGACTTGTACCGGTTGATAATCAATAATGATTAATGCTGCATTTTCCGGAGTTAACAGATGATCATTTTTTTGATCGCGAATTGGTAAGCTGCTCATAATTTCTAAGTTTTATTATTGTTTGTTTGTGTAAATTATTCTTTGGGAAATTCTCCGTCCATTTTGATGAGTACATCATCCTTAAGTCCGTCGAAAGGCAAAATCAATCCGACCTTAAAATCAGAGCGTTTTAGTGTTGCCAGAACCTGAAATCCGGATGTTATTTTCTTTGAATTTGGATTAAGCATTGTTCCTCTGTATATAAAATCGACAATGATTTCTTTTGTAAAACCGTGCATACTCAGATTTCCTGCGACTTTATAATTGTTCTTAGTACTTTCTTTTATAGCGGTGCTTTTAAAATTTAGCGTAGGGTATTTTTCCGCATCAAAAAAATCAGGTCCCCTTAAATCTTCATCTCTTCCCTCAGAGCTTGTAAATACTGAATTTATATCTGCTGATAATTCAAAAGAAGCATCACTAAAATCTGCTTTAGAAGCGGTTACGGTTAAATCAAAATTGTTAAACTGTCCTACAATATCATTAATCATCATATGTGTAACGGTGAAACCAAGCCTTGAATGCTCTTTGTCATTTCTCCATATTGTTTGATTTTCCATTTGTTTTCATTTAATTATTTACTTACACTAAATACCCAAATTTCCCCATAGTTACATCACTCATTGCTTCCCTGATTTCTTGTTGTGTATTCATAACAAAAGGGCCGCGGGCAACTATTGGTTCATTGATTGGTTCTCCGCTTAAAATAAGTACGACAGCATCTTCAAGTGCTTCGATGGTGAATTCTTCTCCTTCATTTGCAAATAGTAAAAAATGATTTGCAGGCACATTTTCATTACCATTGACTCTGATACTTCCCTCAATTACAAGGAGAGCTGAGTTGTAGTTTGCTGGAAAATTAAAAGTTGCCGATGCCGCTTTGTTTAATTTTGCATTAAACAAATTCATAGGAGTAAAGGTTGTCGCTGCTCCTTCAGTTCCATTGTATTCCCCCGCAATAACTTCTATAACACCATCATCGTTTGGTAGTATATGTTTGTTGATGTTGTTATTGGTGATTCCCTGGTATTTGGGTTTTGACATTTTATCCTTCGCAGGAAGATTTACCCAAAGCTGTACCATTTGAAAATCGCCGCCTTCTTTACTAAACTGCTCTTCGTGATATTCTTTATGTAAAATTCCGGAAGCTGCAGTCATCCATTGTACATCTCCTTCGCTAATTACACCACTATTCCCAGAGCTGTCATGATGTGCTACTTTTCCTTTATAGGCAATAGTAACAGTTTCAAAACCTCTGTGAGGATGTACGTCAACACCTCTTAATTTATTGGTGGGTGGAAAATAAAATTTAGAATTATAATCCATCAATATAAAGGGACTCATTCTTTCCATACTCATTCCGAACGGAATAAAATTGTGTACTCTAAATCCGTCACCAACCATATGTGGCGCTGGTGGTGAAAATATTCGTTCTATTTTTTTAGTTTTCATTTTGATGTGATTCTTTATTGTGAAATAATGAGTTCGCTTGATATTCAGGATGTTTGTCGATATATGCTTTTATAAAAGGACAATAAGGTTTTACTTTAAGATGATGCTCTTCTGCATAATCGAGAACATATTTTGCGATATAGGCAGCTAGTCCTCTTCCTCCTAATTCGGGCGGAACTTCGGTATGGATATAAGAAATGCCTCCATCAAATAATTTGTATTGTTCAAAAGCTATTTTTCCATCTAAATGAATCTCGAAGCGTTTGTCTTTTTCATTATTTATAACTGTGTATTCCATGATGTAATTTTTAGTATTGTAAAATTACTATGGATAAAACACGAAGCACTTGATCTATGATAAGAAATGCAAAGGATAAAAATCTATGAATAGATAAATCAGTTCAATGTTTAATGTTGCGGAAAACCATAAAGAGTATAATAATTGTTTTTAACCACACAGATACACAAAGATTTAACGCAGTGTTGAGCGGAAAAAAATACGAAGCTGTACCACAGAGCTGCGCAGAGATTTTACGCAGAGTTACACAAAGAAAATTAAACATTGCGCTTTGTATCTCTTTGGTATTCAGTTACGCAGATTTAAAGTAGAGAACACAAAGCGAAATTAGTGCAAAGCTTTGCGAGCTTAATAAGATATCCTGCAAACACAGCAGAAAAAAAATACTTTGCGTACTTTGCGGTAAATTAAAAAAGTTATAGGGTAAAGTAATTTAGGGCCTGAAGCTTTTTCTGGCGAGTTCTTTTCGGACCCTGCTCAAACTTTCAGGGGTAATGCCAAGATAAGAAGCAATCATTTGAAGCGGTACCCTCAGCGTAATTTTGGGATAGGTTTCTATAAAGTCTAAATATTTTTTTTCAGCGGAGGCCGATAGTAAATAATTTATTCTTTTCTGCATTTGTCTAATATTTCTCTGTAGTGCGAGGGAATTATAAGAGGAAAATTTTTGAGAAATCTGTAGGGCATTTTTAATGAAATCCTTGTGAATATAAACAAGCTCGGCATCTTCAATTACATCAATAAATAATTCTGAGGGCTCATCAAAATAAAAACTGCTCCTGTCTGCAATCCACCAATTTTCAGAAGCAAACTGGATAATATGATCTTTCCCCATTTCATCAACCGTATAGCAGCGTAGAATTCCTTTGCAAACAAAAAAGGCTCTGTCGCAAATTTGGCTTTCCTTCAATAAAACGGTTCCTTTTTTTACTTCAATTGAATAAACCAAATGCTCTAATTCTTTATACTCGTTTTCTGAAAGACCAGTATTCTCGATGATATATTTTTTAAATTGCTCCTCCATTTGGTATAAAGATTAGAGCTTTTAAATTACAAAAAATAATCCAATAAATTTGATTTAGATTCTGAATAAAATGGAGTAAAGCTGCCATAAAAAAAGCTCCAAATTTCTTTGAAGCTCTTCTTACTAAATATTTAAAAAGAATTAGTATTTAAAGATTGATAGTTACCGTATCTCCATCTTTAATGACCTTATTGAAAACTGTTTTTTTACCATCAGTTATCGTGATTTTCAACTTCTGATTGACTCTTTCTACCATAATATCAAAATCTCGTTCGAAAGCAAATACATGACGCAATTTCATAACGGGCCAGGATTTAGGAAGACGTGGCGTGAAATCAAAACTATGTAAACCTGTAGGTCGGATTCCAAATAATCCTTCGGTAAAAATTCTGCAATACAAACCGCTTTCTGCCGAAAGATGGCGTTGATCTCCTTCCGGATAAGCTTCTACAGGATAAGGAACGTGGTCGCCCAATAAACGTCGGTTTGAATAATAATGTAAAAAGTCCAGAGCTTTGTCTGTTTCTCCGGCAGCCAATACACCTCTCAGCGCATATAAAGTAGAACGATCCCAAAATATCTTGTCACCCGCAACACTGGCAAGACCATCTTTTGTCCATAATCTTGGCGAAAATAAAGCGTCTATAGTTCCGTCTTTTCGATCATAAATCCCCATCGTAAGCGGAGTACAGATCCAGGCTCTCAGAATATCATTTCCTTTATAATATTTATAAGTTTCAAAACCTTCGACTTTAGAACCAAAATATTTTTCAATCGCAACTTTTAATTTTTCAGCCTCCGTTTTGTATGCTTTGAGTTGCGCTTCGTTTTTCCCTAAAGCTTTCCCTAAATAAACAGCCGAATTAAGCGCATCATAATACAAAGAAGAAGTATTAAGATTCGCTTTTCCTGCCGGAAGACGTCCTTCCAGTTCATCAGAATCTGAAGTTACCACACCATCCGAATTTAGTTTTCGATGACAGTATTCCAGGCACCATTCAATTAACGGCCATAATTGTTGGGCTTCATTTGCATTTCCTCTCGAAAGCGCATAACGTGAAGCGCCATAGGCAATCATTGCTCCATCGCCACGATCACCGGCTCCGTCCCAAATATCAGTTCCTTCTGCAACAATCGAACTCGGAATAGGTTTGTATTCTTTGTTCATGAATTTCGCAAATTGCAAATATGCATTAAGTGATGCTTTATTACCATATTCATATCCTAGATAAGGAAAAAAGGGACCAATATATTCTGCCTGATCATTGGCCCAAATGGCAGCATAATAGGATTCTCCGCCCGGGCCATGCATAGGACCGCCTTTGGTTTCGAAAATACTTTCAGAAGCCCGAATTTTCGCGAAAGCAAATTCGGTATTCAAAACAGGGTCAGGAGTTTCTAATATCAGCTTATCCCATATTTCATGGATTAAGTTTATACGCTTGTTTTTTTCTTCTTCTGCATTTACAACAGGAACTTGTTCGTTTGCTTTAACTCCGGAATAGAAAACAGAAAAACTAATGGTTTCATTTGCCTGAAGATTAAAATTCCCCGAATTAAAAAGGTTCACACTCACAGTATAACTGCCTTCAGTTCCTTTCGCAGGATCTGAAGTATAAAACGTATTTAACTTTGGAATTTCGACAACACATGCTTTATCAGAGGTATTTTTAAGCGTGTAAATTTCAAAATAGCCTGCCAAAGTTGTTGATGGAAAAAATTGTCTGGTTAATTCAAGGGCATTATCAGATTTACTTTTAACTAACAATGTTCCGTTAAGTGCTAATGAAACTACTTTTTCTGAAGTAATTGGTTTATAATTTACGGTAACCAGATCAAATGCATCTTGTGCAAAACGACGTGTAAAACTGGCGTGCGTATTATTAGGAATTGTTCTCAGCATAGGCCAGACCAGACTGCGGGTTGCATGGAAAGAACCATCTGCTGCGACACCATATCTTAGCACACAGGAGATCTTTTTGCCACTCATTTCGATATGATCGTCATGCGGAATGTTGTTGTTGATTTGCCAGGAAATAGCACCATCAGAATCAATTTTCCAACGGTTGTCTTCCTGCGAAAATGCTTTACTTGTCATGAAGCAAAAAGCGACAACGGCAAAGAGAATAGGTTTTCGACTTTTATTAAATACGATCTTCATTAAATTTATTTTTAAATTGCTTTTAGTTATTGCTCTGTTTTGTACTATGTAATTTAATTACCGCCAACAGGTTTTTATCTATCGTCTTAGTAGTTTTGTTGTGTTGTTTTTTGATAAATATTTTGCGTGTTTTAAAATTACGGGAAAGATGCCTTTATTTTTTGTCCTGGATTTACCGGAACATCAATAAAGGTATAGGATTTCCCGTTATCATCTTTCTTGTGATTGGCGGTAATTTTTTTGTTGTCTATCAATATTGCGTCATAATCTCCGGCGAACATAACTCTCCATTGTATAGTTCTGTTGCCTTTGTTATGAAGTGTTGTATTTTGCTTTTCATGTTTTATAAATAACACTGTATTTAAAACAGGTAAATGGTCAACTTCGGATGTAGTATCACTCTTTCCGCGATACAAAGTTGTTATTATGTTTTTTGTAGCATCAGGTTCTATTCCCATATAACCATGCACAATGCCTTCAATCACGCCGTATGAAACCTCTGGATATTCTCTTCGTTTCGTTGCCGGATCGGTAAGGTGTAAAATATATTCATATCCTTTTTCTTCAAAACCATATTTGTACAGCAAAAAGGGTAGATAGGATAGACTTTCGATATTGGTTTTTTCTGAAATTATATGTTCAATTGTTTTTTTGGTTCGTTCTGTATTTGTCAAAGCGTCAAACCATAATAAAAAAAGTTCGCCTCCGTCTTTGCTGAATTTTCCATCACTTGTATAAATGACATTATAAGTTGAGGTTGTATCATCCCACCAAATTTGTTCTATTTGTTGTTGGTATTTTGCGGCTTTTTTTTCGAAAATTTCCGCTTTTTGAATGTCTCCTTTTTGTCTTAAAATAGAAGAATACGTTAGAAGTCCGCGGTAAATTGCAGCGACTAAATCAACACCCATTTTTAAGCCGTTTATCCCTTCAGAATAAGAAGCCAATCCTCGGCATCTATGGAAATCATCTTTTATATTAAAAGGAAAAGAAGGATTTGGAAATTCCGGTCTTGTTAATAAGGAATCGGCATCGAGTACCCAACGTTCTATATAGGCTGTCGTCGATTTTTCGAAGAAATTTTCAAACTCCGGATTGTCTATATACGTTTTATCACCTGTCCATAAATACAGTCTCCAACAGGCAAACATTACATCAAAATTACTATTAAGATTGTACCAAAATTCTTTGTCATTTCTGTAATCTTCGGGGGCAGGTTTTCCGTATTTATTAATTTCCCAATAAGAGCACCAGTCTTTGTTTTCGGAAATGTTTTGGGCAAATAAAGAAAGCATGTTTTTATTTTCTTTGCTTAATCCGAGTATTTCGGCGCCAATACTTTGATGCGATACATCACGCATGCAAAAAGCAGATCGGGAAGGAAGGGCTGCTTCGTACCAGGGGCCAACGGGATCATTTGGGTTTCCTTTATAACTCAAAGCCATTTTTTTCGCCCGGTTAAAAGCCATTTCTATTGCCGGATCAGATGATTTGAAAGTGGTTGTTTTTTGGCCAAATGCATTAAAAAAGAAACAGCAATTAACCACTATAATTATAAATGCTTTTTTCATGTAGCTTGTTTCTATTATTTAAATAAATTTTAAAAGCAAACCCACACAAATAAAATGGTGGGTTTGCTAAGTTTCTACTAGTTTGTTAAACTAATACTTTAAGTTTGGGACAAAAAAGAGAAACAATTAATTATAACCCGGATTTTGAACGAGACTTGTCCTGTTCGTTTCATCTCTCGGAATAGGCAATAAATAATGTTGAGGTTTAAAAATTCTGTCCTGAACTTTTGTGTAAGTATAGGTTTTTGTACCATCACCATTTTTGGTAATTATTACGCCCATTAAAGGTTTGTTTTCTGTTACGTCGGCAATTTTCCAACGACGAACGTCATAATAACGGAACCCTTCTAAACATAATTCAACTTGTCTTTCGTTGCGAATTTTATTCTCTAAAGCTGTACCGGTTAAACCAGTCAATGGAACTGTAATTCCGGCACGTTGTCTGATGGCGTTTAAATATTGAATTGCCGTTCCTTCATTTCCTAGTTTAAATTCAGCTTCGGCATAATTCAGATAAATTTCACCTAAACGCGAAATAATCCACGTTTTATTGGTTTGCGTCTCGCTATTGTAATTGTATGTTGTATCGCAATATTTACGGAAAGTGTAACGGGTTTTACTGGCGTTCCAGGTATCCCATCCTTGTGGAGAATCTAATCCGCCTTCATAAAATTCAGCTTTGTTTGAACTTCCTGCATCATAACGATCCTGACAGAACTCTGGCTTTCCATAAGCACGTCCATCGTATACAATATTTTTGTAAAAACGGGGATCTCTGTTTACATAAGGTTTTTGTGGATTATAACCAGATGTTGGATCCGTTATGTCTTTTCCGTCTGCGGTTCCATAAGCGTCGATGTGACTCTGGCTTGGTGCAAAGTTTGCCCAACCGTGAAAACCACTCGGTGAATTGAACATTTCTACGCCATTAAAAGCGCTCCATTGTGGGTCTTTACTAGACAAACGAGAGCAAATAATCTCTGAATTATTAGTAGTAAAAAGATCAGCATAGCTTTTATCATAAAGCTGATAGAGGTTTAAATCAATAACAGCTTTTGCAGCATCGGATGCTTTTTTCCATTTAGAAATATCATTAGTGGTATTCCATTGTGGGCTCGCAGCATAAAGCAATGCTCTTGATTTTATGGCAAGTGCAGCACCTTTCGTAATTCTGCCAAGGCTGGAAGTTGTTAAAGGTAATAACGCAGCAGATTTGTCTAATTCAGTAACGATAAAATCAACGCATTGATCATAAGTACTGCGATCTACTTTAAAATTACTGTTTAGATCAAAAGGAACCGTAATCAAAGGAACTCCTCCGTAATCACTCGTAAGTTTGAAATAAGCATACGCTCTCAAAAACAATACTTCGCCTTTTAGTCTGTTGCGCCAGGCTTCATCTCCGGGAACATCATCAATTCTGGATAAAAAGATATTACAATTTTGAATCGTAGCATAAGTAGGTTTCCAGACATCAAAATTTCCTGCATTATCCGGAGTCAAAGCGCCTGAATTTAGGTTCCAAATGTCATAATCGTTAAAATTATTAAAAGCTTCGTCGCAAGCCGTAGACAAAACCCAGCTTCTGTTTGTTCTGTCATTCCAGTTGTGTTGTGTGCTAGGCAATACGGTGTACAGATTGTTTGCGAAAGCTTCGGCAAGTTTTAAGTCGGTCCATACGGATGCATCTGTATATGAATCCAAAGGAACTTTGTCCAGAGGATCTTCGCTACAGGAAGTAAAAGATATAATGGTGATGAAAGAGGCAAGGAGGAATGCCATCTTTTTTATTAGTTTATTGGTTTTATGATTTTTCATAATCTTTATTTTTTTGCGATATTATAATTGAATACTTACGCCTATTCTGTAAATACGAGTCTGCGGATAATTTACTCCTGTGGTATTGTTCGTTTCAGGATCAAGGTTGTATTGTTTCATGTGGTCGAAAGAGAACAAGTTTGTTCCTCCGGCGTAAAACCTCACGTTTGATACTCCAAATTTTGAAAGTGCATTTTCAGGTAAAACATAAGATACTTCTAATGATTTTAATCTAAAGAAAGAAGCATCTCTTAACCAGAAGTCAGCTGGAATGTTATTTCTGTTATCTGAATCATTGAAGGCTACAGGATATTTGGAATTTGGATTATCTGCAGTATATCTGTCATTGTACAACCATGTTGGCGGTGCTACGATAGCGCCCTGTGCTTGCGGAAGAATCATTTGTTTTGCTTTTGATTGTCCCGTCCAAAGCATGTCGATAGAGAATCCTTTATATTCCGCTCTCATCGGAATACCGTAAGCGATTTTTGGCGTAGCCGATTCCGGAATTCTAACCTGGTCATTAGTAGTTATACTACCATCTCCGTCTGTATCTTTTACCCAAAGATCTCCGGGTTTTGCCCCTTCAAAATGTGCTGAATTGTCAACATCTGCCTGAGTGCGGTAAATGCCATTTGTTTGGTAAACCATCCAGGAATCGATAGCTTTTCCGGTTGATTTTTGCCATTGCGGGATATTAGGAGCTTCGTCGCGAAACAAAACTTCACTTTGCGCATAAGTAAAGTTTAAACCAATACTGTATTTGAATTGATGCCCCATGTCAGCATAATTTACAGACCAGTCAGTACCTCTGTTAACAGTTTCTCCAATGTTTTCTTTAGGAAGTGCCAAACCAGTATACAAAGGCACAGATGCATTTCTTGCTGTTAAAATATCAGATCTTTTATTGCTGAAGTAATCAAAAGTAGCAGTCAGTTTGTTATTGAAAAAGCCAAAATCAAATCCTATATTTTTAGAATCCTGAACTTCCCAGGTTATATTTGGGTTTGGAGTAGCCGAAAGATAGATGCTATTATTTAGCGTATAATCGGAACCAAAATAGCTGTAAAGCTGTTGATCTGTTATTAACTGATATCTTGTTAAGAAAAGATATTGATTTAGCTGATTACCACTTCTCATATCATCATTACCCATTTTCCCCCACGAAGCTCTAATTTTTAGCTGATCGATTGCTTTGATATTATTCTTGAAAAAGTCTTCTTCAGATATTTTCCAACCTGCAGATACAGAAGGAAACATGCCCCAACGTGTAGAAGATGGAAAATTGAAAGATCCGTTGTAACGGGCAGAAACTTCAGCAAAATATTTATTATCAAAGTTATAAGCAACGCGGCCTAAATAACTTTCCCTTCCGTCCTGGTAAGCACTGCCTGTTGCATTTTGCCCTTTAGTACTTCCGGTGAAAATCTGGTCTAATTTATCGCTCAGCAGATCTCTTCTGTAGGCATACGTTTCCGTTTTGTCCGTTGTAGTTTGCTCGTATCCAACAAAAGCATTAAAGGTATGTTTGTTAAACTTACGATCGTAGGCTAATTTTGCGAAATAGGTATTTTGATTGGCAATTTGCTCATCCTGCATAACGCTTGTTATACTAGTACTGTTTTTTACGTTATTGTAACTGTCATTTGTTTTATCGTACGAATAAGCATCCCAAGGTTTTGTGAATTTCTTTTGACTGCGAACATTATAGTCAAATGCTGCATATCCGCTTAAAGAAAGGCCTTCCGTAATTTTTGGTAATTTAAGATCGAATCCAATTTTTGGGTTTACGATGAGGTTTATCACTTTGTCATAACCAGCAGCCGAAGAAGACATCAAAATAGGGTTTCTTCCGTTTGCAATTCCTGAAGACGGAGAACCATTTTTCCAATAGGCCGGAATAAAAGGATACATACTAACAGTTTCGTGCATGATACTTCCTATACTTACCGCCGGGTAATTTCGGTCTTCTCTTCGTGTCGCAATATCAAGGTTTACTTTTAAGTTGGATGAGATATTAACATCAATATTTGATCTAAGATTGAACTGTCTGTAGCGCTCATCGCTGTTTCTAAGATTACTTTCCTGGTTTAAATATTGACCAGAAAAGAAATATTTCACTTGTTCCGTACCACCATTTACGGACATAGAAACGTTCGATTGCGGTGCATCTTTTCTATAAACTTCCTTAAGCCAATTGGTGCTGGTATAATTAGGATCATTTCCGGCTTTGTATTTGTCTATTTCAGATTGCGCGTACGGAAGTGTGGTTCCCTTGTGGGCATTCAGTTCGTTGTAATACGTCATGTATTGCCATGAATTTACTTTTTCGTCCATACGGGTTAATTGCTGAATTCCATAAGAACCATCAATTTTGATCGTTGGCGCACTAACTTTACCTCTTTTCGTCGTCACTAAGATTACTCCATTTGCAGATCGAACACCATAAATTGCTGCCGATGCATCCTTCAAAACCGTAACCGATTCAATATCATCCGGATTGATTCTGTTTAAATCGCGATCCGGTATACCATCTACGACTACCAGAGGGCTGGTTCCACCTCCAAAAGAGTTAAATCCTCTGATCAAAAGGCTGGAGCTGTCATCACCAGGTCTTCCGGAACGATTATTGGCAATAACACCTGACATACGTCCTGCAATACCATTTGAAACGTTTGCAGAGGCATTTTGTGTCAATACTCCACCTTTGATAGAAGCAATTGCTCCTGTTGTAGAGGCTTTTTTCTGAGTACCGTATCCCACAACAACGACCTCATTTAAGGTTTGATTTTCTTCTTCCAGTTGAATGTTTAAACCGTCTGTGGCCCTAACTTCTTTAGTTACAAAACCGGTAAATGAGATAACAAGAATGCTATTAGAGTCCGGAACATCAATGGAGAATTTACCATCGAAGTCTGTAGTCACGACGTTATTGGTCCCTTTTAAAAGTATGTTCACGCCAGGCAGCGGTTCTCCTTTTGAGCCTGTTACGGTACCTTTGATAGTTTTTTGAAAATTTGATAAAACAGTTTTATTTTTTGATCCTGTTATCGTGCTCCCCGTGGATGGAGTGTTATGTAACTTCAGGAAAAAATTGCTGTCTTTTGATTCTGTTGCTGCAGAAACTTGCAGGGTCATAGCTAACAGAAATCCAGGTGTCAATTTGGTAAACTTCCAGATTTCAGAAGTAAGCCAAACGGTTTTTGGTTTGTCTTTGATTAATAATTTCATTTTTTGTAATAATGGTTTTTGGTTAGTAATTTACTTTCTCGTTTTCGTGAAAGAGGATAAATGTGAAAACCAAAATTAGAAATGTTTCCTCGTCAGCACATACCAGTACCTACCAGTTTTTTAAAATATGCATAAAAAACGGTTGTATTTTTGGGTAATATGAAAATAAAAGTGGGTAATATATGAATATAAGGCAATATTGGTGGTTTTTAGGAAATAATGTCTTTTGCGTAATATTTTATTTAGCGGAATAAAATATTTTACTACAAACGATCACTTTCTAAAATTTTAAAAGTGGATAATATAGTATCAGAATTACTTTTTCAGAAAATTTTATTGGAAATAAAAAAATATTGGCCTTATGACCATACCAGTAATCAAATTAGGTTTTATATGTAAGACTAAGCTTGCTTAAATTTTATGCGCTTAAATTCAAATCTGATTTTAAATCGATAAAAAGAAAGGATTTCAGGAAAAAGGAAAGAAAAATGTCAAGCATTAAACTAAGTTTTTTGTTCTAAAAACTCAATTTTTCGCATGTTATGATTTTAATTATGTGATTTTTAATGGTTTATAGATATTTAAAAAAAAGTAAAAAAAACTCCAGATCTCTCTGAAGTTTAAGGCTTATTGGGTAATTTTTCTATTTTTTTAATGGTTTGTAGAAATTCAATTTGGAATTTTGTGTGTGATTCCTAAGAAAAAATTATTTATATTTTCTTAAAGTCAAATCTTCGCCTTTGTTAATATTATTTAATTTAATAAATTTTTTATATTCTTTAAAATCCATTCTTTTTGATAAACTATCTTTTTTTATGTTATGAACTAAAAAATATAATTTTTTTACTTCAATTTTTTTAGGTTTCTCTAACAATGTATCAAAAACAAACATAATATAGTCTTCATTAAAACTAAAATCGACGGCACTATGTTCTATAATTAAATTATGATTTCTCACTATTACATTAGAATAACCTCCTTCTTTAAAAAAAAGATAACCTTCCGGCAAATTAATTTCCTGATCTGACATATTACAACTGCAAACTAGAACTAATAATATTAATATTTTTTTCATTGGTCTTGTTTATATGAAGTTTGTTGTAATTAATTTAGTAATTGGTTTGAACAATTTATGTAGTTACTATTTTTGATTCTTAATTTTTAAAATCAGCAAATTAAATATTTAAGTTATCAGAATAAATATATTAAAAAAAGAATCAAAATCATGTAATGAGATATCCTATTAGTTAATGAATTCCCATTCTTTAATTTTCGCAGGAGTATGTTCTTTCTTTAGAATTTCTTCAAATTTTTTAACCAATTCAGGATGTTGGGAAGCAAGATCAACAGACTCCTTTTCGTCAGTTTTAAGATTATAGATTTCCCAAGGAGCATTTTTATTTTTCTTCATGTTACTTTTTACTCCTTTCCAGTCCCCAAGTCGAACAGCGACCTGACCTGTTTTTTCTGAGAATTCAAAGTATAGGTATTCGTGTTTTTTTTGGTTTTTCGATTTTCCTGTTAATTCAGGTAAAAATGAAATTCCGTCAGTATCGGTCTTTTTTTGACCGTTTAAATCGGCTATTGTAGCAAAAAAATCAATTTGAGAACTAATCAAATCGCTCGTTTTACCAGCCGGAATTTTGCCTGGCCATTTTGCAATAAACGGAATACGTATCCCACCTTCATACAAATCGCCTTTTGTACCTCTTAAACCGCCCATACTGTTGAAATAAGATGGATCAAAACCACCAGTTTTAAACGTTGCACCGTTATCACTGCTGAACATTACAATTGTATTATTATCTAAACCAAGCGCCTTTATTTTTTCAAGAATTATTCCGACTTGCGCATCCAGATAAGAAACCATTGCGGCATAAGTCGATTTTGGATATAGCGTAGGAGCGTAGCCATTGTTTCCATAATAAGGCTGCTCATCAAATTGGCCTTTATACTTATTAATCCACTCTTCCGGAGCTTGCAAAGAAACGTGAGGGAGCGTATAAGCCAGGTATAAAAAGAACGGTTTCTCTTTGTTTTTATCAATAAATCCGATTGCTTTTTCGGTCATTTTTTCAGGCGCATATACTTTTCCTTTGAAAGCATCAAAATCGGCAGGAGTAGCTGTTTTTGGATCTAATGCTTTGCTGTGTACATAGATGTAAGGTTGTCCTAGATCATCTTTTATAGTATACCCCTTTGTATTTTGGTTTAGATAATCCTCACCAAAACTTTCCCAAAGATGGGAAGGATAAAAATTATGAGATTGCTTTTGGTCAAAGTAGCCATAGAAATAATCAAATCCTTGTTTGGTCGGCATTCCTTCAGTGTCATTATATCCTAATCCCCATTTCCCAACAAGGGCAGTTGTATAACCTTTCAACTTTAATAATTCTGCAACCGTAAAAGCTTTTGCTTCTAAAGGCAATTGTCCTTTTTCATTTTCATCGGTAAAATCGCCAAACTCATAATTTCCACGGATATACGCGTGACCGGCATTTTTACCCGTCATTAACATACATCTTGAAGGCGCACAAACAGGTGCGCCGGCATAATGCTGTGTAAATTTTATTCCTTCTGATGCCAGTTTATCGATATTGGGAGTCTTAATCACTTTCTGACCGTAACAGCCCAATTCACCATAGCCCAAATCATCGGCATAGATGTAAATGATATTTGGTTTTTGCTGAGCAAAGAGTGCGCTCGTGATAAGGCAAGTGAAAATTGTTTTTAAAATCGTATTCATAAATTTTCTAATTTATAAAATAGTTATTCCTCTTCTTTTATGGCCTGAATTTGTATTTCAGATAAAATTTGGTTGAATACTTTTAAATCCTTCATTTTTCCAATAAAAGAATTCTTGCTGTCTCCAATTTGATCTAATGGAAAAAATAAGGTTTTCATTATGTAAATCGAATCGGTTTTGATGCCTGTTGGAATTTTTTCGCGCTCTAATTTTTTAACCAGTTTACCATCTAAATACAAAGTAGTAGAATTATTATCTCCGGAAACCGCAATCGTGCTCCATTTCTTTTCAGGAATTGCAACTCCAAAATCATAATCTTTTCCCTCATGCGAAAAACCAAAATTAGACGTCTTGCCTTGCTTTAATTTCACAGTCGCATGATTCGATTGAAAAATAACGGCATCGGCAGCATTGTTTTCTGATGGATTAATTTTAAAAACAACGGTGTAATTATATCCAATTTCAGGATAGGGAAGCTTTGCCTGACTGCTATTGCTCTTAAAATTTAAAACTTTCCTGTCTCCCTCTTTTTCATACACAACTTGGTTTATAATTTTAATATCCTTGTTGTTGCCTTTCATTTCGTAATTGACAACCAAAGCATCTTTACCGGAAATTTTCCCTCTCAAATTTAATCCCGGCCCTTCGTTTATAGATTTTACCTTATCTGAAAAAGCATTGAAATTCACCGTTTTATTTTCTCCGCTCCACATTTTTTCACTTAAAACTTGTAATGCAGGGAAAACTCTGTCTGTTACATCCTGAGCCGTAATGCCATTTTTTGAGACATCATTCCATACCGCAAACATTCCGCCTCTTATAAAAGGATCTCCCATCTTGAAAACCACATCTCCAATTGCTACCGGTTCCCATTTTTCGTATAAATATTTCAAGTTGAGATAATCGTAGTAATAACCCGCGGCAGGTACAATATACAGAAAACCATCGGGCGTACTAATAAGCGGATAGCCTAATTCTTTCATTTTTAAAGGATCAGCATAACCGTTGTACCAGGCATTCATGGTGACGCCTTTGGAGGTAACCGGGGTAACACCTTCGGCATGTGTCAATGCGCCCCAAACTCTTACATCTTTACCAAACGTTTGGACATATTTTATAAAATGATCGGTGAATTTTCTGAAGGGTTCAGCTTCTTCTTTGGCATATTCGTCAGTTCCAATATGCACTTCCTTAAAACGGAAGACAGGATTTTCTCCTTCCAAATACTCTCTGAATATATTTTCTACGATGGTATACGTTTCAGGGTTTTTGATATCCAGATGATCTTTGCCATATTTTTGGCTGGCAATTTGCGGAAATGCTTTAGAAATGGCAAGAGAATGCGCAGGAACGTCAATTTCAGGAATAATATTTATGCCGTAGCGCTCGGCCAATACTTGTAAATCGATAAATTCTTTTTTAGTGTAAAATTCTCCTTTAGTTGGCAGATTTGGATATCGCTCACTTTCCAGCCTAAATCCGCTATAAGTGCTATCCCAGTCGTTGTTGTAATGTTTTACAAAGGCATTGTCACTTAAATGAATTTGAAAATCACCCATTTTATAATAGGACATCAACTTTACGTAATCTCTTAAAAACTCAATCTTAAAATATTTTCTTCCGACATCCAATAAAAAACCTCTTACCTCATATTTAGGATAATCTCTTGAAATCCCTTTAGGCAAAGAACAATGTTTCGCGTCTTGCTCTAATATTTGTAAAATAGTACGGGTTCCCCAAAAAGCACCTTTATATTGAGCAGCATTTATAGATACATAATCGCGAATAGAAAGAGAATAACCTTCCGCTCCCAATTCGTCATTCTTTCCATCCAAAGAAATAAAAATATCTCCGGCTTTTGGTTTGCCTATAACAATTTTTGGTTTTATAGCGCACAGTTTATCTAAATCGTCCTGAAAAATTTTAGCAGCCTCCATAAGAGTTGCTTCATATTTTGCATCTACTACAATTCTTGATTTTGATGTCAATATAAAATTTCCTTCATCACCATGCCATTCCCTTAAGGACGGAATCACAAAAGGTTTGGCATTCTTTCCCTGATTATTGTATGTTCCTTCAACGTTTACTACATATGGGATTTCCATAAAAGAACCGTTGTCTTTTTTAATTGCCTTAAATAAAAGATTAACGGTCATGTTATGCAATGGACTAAAAACTTTTCCTGATTTGGTTATAATCGCAAGATTATCCGAACCTATCAATTGTACACTAAAACCTTCTGGACATATTGGTGTTTTGTAGGTTGAGGTTGCTTTTGAAACGGTTGGTACAAACACTGTTTTTTCTACAAAAAAAATCGAATCTGACTTCGCCATTTTTGATTGTGGTAATGCCTGTATTGACACTAAAAAAAGGCTTATAATAATTAGACAATGTTTGTAATCCATCTTTAAATTTTATTTTATGCGATTTGTTTTTTTGAGTTCCATCGGACCTTTTATTTGACTTTTATTAATTTCTTAAAAAAGTTAAAATTGAAGTAAAAGCCTATTTTACGTTCCTTTAATGTGAAAATAAAGCAAGGATATTAAGATTTTGATGACGAATATATAGGTTATTTTTCAATAAAAAAATGAAAATGAGTAAAAATGTGCTCGAACACATGTTTTAAAACTACAAAGAAAAGATGTTGAATGAGGTTCACATCTATGAATACTTTTAGTTCTGTAAAGAAAATTGATTTTTTTTAAGGTTGCACTCGCTAAAGTAAATATCTTATTTTTCTTATAATTATTAAAGACGGAAAAATTTCACAAAATTTCAAAATACAGGTGATTGCCTGATTTATATGTGTTCGAGCACATTATATTAATGTGCTCGAACACATATGTTTGTGTTTTTCTTTTTTTATTAATAAAAAATATATAGTTTAGCTGCTAAATAAGAGTATATTCTTATATTTTATTGTGATAAATATGGTTTTAATGAGTTTTTATTGCGGTTTTGTGATATTTTAAAATGGATATAAAAATGTAGAAGGCTGTTGTTTTGAGGTCGTCTTACAATTGGAGGTATTTACAGGAAATGTCTATGGAGAGAGAAGTAAAAGTAGGGATATTTAAAAAGAACTTTAAGAGGTTTTATCGGTCGGAGAGTAAAACAAATAAAATATAGCTGGGGTACATAATTCAAATTTTATCGTCTTCATTGTTATACGTTTTTTTGAAAAATAATGAATTGTATTTTTTTATGCATTAATAAAATAATAGTAACCATTAACAAACCTTAAAACTATGAAATTAACCATTTTTTTTACGAGGCCTTTGACGGCTCTGTTTTTTCTTTTTTGTACATTGATGTCTTGTCAAGAAGACAGCACACTTAAAAGTCCACCACTAGCCGAATCAGGCAAAAATGTAGCCAAGACCACAAAGGTAAGTGGGGAGAATGCAGCCCCATCAGAACATCTTTATTTTTCTTTTGCCTCAGATGCTATTCTTAAACTGCATAAAGTAAAAATCACCCAATCAGCTAATACAGAGTATTTCTCAGTTCATAATTATTCTGGAGGTTATGCGGGACTGCAGCAAACACCAGATACTTCTTTTGGAACCCCAAATATTCTGATTTCTTCGCTTTGGGATCCCAACACCCTGGGAGGAATTTATTCGGAAGTGGCTTACACCGCTGATGGAACTATCAGCAGCAGATTTGGTGGTGAAGGCGATGGGTACAAAACGATTAATCCTTATCAATGGACGCTTAATACCTGGTACAATATTGCACTCAGGGCATGGAAATTAAATGGAAAATTGTACATCGGGACCTTTATCCAAAATCAAAGTACCGGAGTCTGGTTCCACACTTCTACACTGGCCATTCCTGAGCGAACTACTTTTTTAGGAGCAGGTAATGATGCCTTTTTAGAGAATTGGGATGGAACTAATACAGCTCATGATGGGAGTTTTGTTAGGAAAGCTTTTTTTAAAGATTGCTGGAATCTAAGCATAAACAATACCTGGGAAAAGCATACTAGCAGAAGTTTTAGTGCCAATGCCGGTGATGAAGGCAGAAATGGTATATATGACAGAGCCTTCAACTCAGGTTATGATGCAACAGAAGATGCTTATTTTATGGAGCATGGTGGGAATGTTCAGCCCAGCGCAGCATTTGGTACAGGACGTACATTATCACTTCCTGCGCAAAGCAACCAAGGTACCGCTCCTGTTTTAACCGTTGGACAACTCCAAGGAGCCACAGCCAGCAGCAGCGGGAATACCGTAACCGTAAACTGGACCAACACTCCAACCAAGAGCCCGCAATTTTCTTCGAAAGTAGAATTGCTTGATCCTTCGGGAGTGGTCGTGAGTACGGTAAATGAGGTGTTGCCTCAAAAAAGATCTGCTACAATTAGCAGTACACTAGGCACGGGTACTTATTCTGTTAGAATTACCCTTACAGATATTTTTAACCAAGTTTCTCCAGCTTTAATAGTACCGGTTACAACTGGTATATCTGGAAGTACATGGTATAAAATTAAAAATGCTTCAAGTGGTCTTTACCTGGCCCTGGAGAATAACAGTACAGCCAATAGTGCTTTTCTTGTGCAAAGCACGAGTGTAAGCACCAACGCGCAAAAATGGAAGTTTAATACTCAGGGGTCAGCTTACGTAATTGTTAATGCAAATAGTAATAAGGCGCTTGATATCTCAGGTGGCATACAAACCTTAGGGGGGAATATCATTCAGTATACCATTTCAAATGGCACTAATCAGCAATGGAAGTTAATTTCTGCCGGCACCAACAAATATGTAATTCAAAGCAATCTATCAAATCATTATGTACTGGATAATCCGGGAAGCAGTACTATAAGTGGAACCAAGATTGTTCAATACAGCATTAATGGCACAACAGGAAGTCCAAACCAACAATGGATACTCGAAGCGCAATAAAGGAACAAAATTTACAGTTGCAAGTGCAAATATTATTAATAGCGATATGAAGAACAAAGTTTTTCAAATAATAGTTGGTTATTTTTTTAAATCGAGTTAGTACTCTTTATATCCTACAAAGCCACTCATTCATGAGTGGCTTTTTTTGGATTAACGCTAGATGTTGTGGGAAACATTATAAATTTCATACTGCTTAATTATTTTTTAACGCAGAGAACACAATCGATAGCTGTTGGGATTCACAGCGTTCACTAATATTTACACAATCTAAGCCGGCAAAGCTTTGTGAACTTTGTGTTTTACTAAACTTAGCATATTTAAAAAACTTTGTGTTCTCCGTGGTAATTTTTTTCTCACCACAGTTTTTCGTATTGATCCTATATGAATTGTAGGAGATTAAATTTATTGCATAAAAAAAGCTTCAGATCTCTCTGAAGCTTTTTGTTAGCTAGTAGCCCGTAGCGGAATCGAACCGCTCTTACATGGATGAAAACCATGCGTCCTAACCGATAGACGAACGGGCCTGCTTTTGTAATGCGGGTGCAAAAATGCAAATAATTTTAGAATACACAAAAATATTTTTTTAGAAAATTGTTTTTAGCTGTTCTGAACTTTATCATATTTCGAAATTTCTATCGTAGATAAATTCAGGAAATTAAAATGTATTTATTTGATTAATAATTTGTTGTTTTAGATAAAAAATGGAAGGATAGCAGTTTTTTTTCATCTTTTATTAAAAAAAAGATTTTCAAAAAAAACAAAAAAATATTTATTCTGAGAGAATATTCTGTAGGTTTAGGCTGTTTTCAGAAGCGCTTTTCATGAAAAGTGGCGTAAATTTTAATTAGTAAAAACAGCTGAAAAATATATTAGGTTTGAAGTAGGGGAGTTTATGAGTTTTTTTAAAATTACGTTTGGTTGAAATGACGCAAAGTGAGTCCCCAAGGTCTTTGGGACTGCGTAGCATGAATTAGAACATTTAGTAGAGCAGAGGATTACTGGATTAACGATAAATGTCTGCCTATAATTCTGACTTTTATAAGTGGTAATTCTTATAAAAACTTTAGAATTAAAAACTGAATTCGTATATTGTTCTGCTAAAATTAACTATGCCAGATATATACATTTTAAAATATCTGCCTTCAAACTTTTTTTTCAGTTCATTTTAATAGAAATAATCTAGATTATGAAAAATTCATTAATGCTATTCATTGCGTTCTTAGCTTTTACATCGTGTTCAAAACATGAAGGAAAAAAAAATATTGCTATCACTGGAATAGATTCCACATTGCGACCTGGCAATGATTTTTTTAAATATGTAAATGGTAAATGGTATGATTCTGTTGCAATACCTGCATCTCAAGCCGGAGTTGGTGCCTATATGTTTATGAATTACCCACAACGAATGCGTCTGCAAGGAATATTGGACAGTATTTCACAAAGCAAGAATCCAGCAGGAAGTATTGAGCAAAAGGTCGGAGACTTTTATGCATCAGGTATGGATACAGTAACCATCGACAAACGCGGTTATGCACCTATCAAACCCTTGCTTGCCAAAATTGAAGCAATTAGTGATTTACCATCCTTAATGAACTTTGTAGTGAATGAAGAAAAAGTGAACAATTCTTCTATTATAGGTTTTGGAGTGGGGCCAGATGATAAAAACAGCAGTATGAATATTGCCCAAATCTATCAAACGGGTATCGGCTTGCCTGACAGGGATTATTATTTCAAATCAGATTCATCAACTGTAACCATACAGGAAGCTTACAAAAAATACCTTACTACTTTGTTTCAACAAACAGGAAGCAATGCCAATGAGGCTGAAAAGAATGCTAATTTGGTTTACGATATTGACAAACAACTCGCCGTTTCACATAAAACAAAAGTTGAACTTCGGGATGTGCAGGCAAATTATAATAAAATGGCTGTGACAGATCTTGTAAAAAGACATCCTAACATAGACTGGACTGCTTTTTTGAATAATTTAGGTGCTAAAACCGATTTCATTAATGTAGGCCAGCCAGCCTATTATGATGCCCTTAATAAGCTCTTAAAAACGATCCCTGTTAATAATTGGAAAATTTATTTGAAGGCAAGATCTATAGAAAGATATGCAGATGATTTAAGTAAACCTTTTGTAGATGCCTCATTTGAATATACCAAAGTACTTTCTGGCCAGGCTGTTCAAAAATCACGTGGAGAAAAAATGGCTAGTGTTCTTGACACGTACTTAGGCGAAGCATTGGGTCAATTGTATGTAAAGAAATATTTTTCAGAAGATGCTAAAAAACGTATGTTAATCCTCGTGAATAATTTGCAAAAAGCGTATGCCAAAAGAATTGATAAATTGGAATGGATGAGTTCCATTACGAAACAAAAAGCTAAAGAAAAATTGGCAGCTATGACTAAGAAAATAGGATATCCGGATAAATGGAGAGACTATAGCAATGTACAGATAGCCAGAAATACCTATTTTGAGAATATGGTTTCAGCTGCTGCAGCTGCATACCAATTTCAATTGGCAAAATTGGGCAAACCAGTCGATAAATCAGAATGGTATACCACAGTTCCAACAGTTACGGCATATAATAATCCTACTGCAAATGAAATTGTTTTTCCTGCAGGTATTTTACAACCCCCATATTTTGATAATAACGCAGATGATGCACTAAATTATGGAGGTATCGGAATGGTTATAGGTCATGAAATAACCCATACTTTTGATGATCAGGGCGCTCAATATGACAAGGATGGCAACTTAAAAAACTGGTGGACAAAAGAGGATTATGCACAGTTTAAGTCAAGAATACAACAGGTTATTGATTTGTATAGTACCTATACCGTTTTAGACGATCTACACATTAATGGAGCAATGACAGTTGGCGAAAACACGGCAGATATTGCCGGAATAGCAGTTGCTTATGATGCTTTTAAAATGACTGAACAAGGACAAGGGAATACAAAAATTGACGGTTTTACTCCAGACCAGCGCTTCTTTATTTCTATAGCCAAAATATGGAGAGTAAAAATGAAAGATGAGTTCCTGCGTTTGTGGATTAACAATAATCCACATTCTCCACCAAATTGGCGTGTTAATGGTCCTTTAATGAATACTACTCCTTTTTATGAAGCATTTAATGTACAACCTGGAGATAAAATGTTTTTGCCAAAGAAAGACAGAATAATAATTTGGTAATACCTTCGCTCTCCGAGGTGTTTCTCCAGTTTGCGCGAGCGTCTCACTGGTGAACGCAACGGAAGTTGATAACGAGGGGTGAAACAAAACAAAACTCCAGATTTCTCTGAAGCTTTGTTTTAGTTGTGGAAAGTATTCAAATAGTTAAGCAGTTTTTTGAAGATTGCTATAATAATACCGACTGCTTCTCCCGATGATTTATAAAGAAAAAATATAGCACTATCGCATTTATCGACCCCAATTTGGGTAGTTTTTTTGCCACATATAAATAAGTGGGCAGTAATTTTAAACAGACATTATGATCAAACAGATATTCTTAATCTTTCTAGGGCTTTTGGTACTGAATTCCTGTAAACAAGATAATGTTGACTATGTTTTTGTAGAAGGTGGGACTTTTGAGCAAGGTAAAAACCAAATCATTATTAGTCCCAAAGGTGATACAATAAAGGGATTTACAAGTCCACACCGAATGGTAGAGCTTGATGACTTTTACATAAGTAAATATGAAATAACGGTTAAACAGTTTAGAGAGTTTTGCGAAAAAACAGGCAGAAAAATGCCTGAAGCACCTATTGAAAATGCACACGGAATAAAAGTATATTATAAATGGATAGACGAAAATCCAATGCTTGCAACTTGGGACGAAGCAAATGACTTTGCTAAATGGGCGGGAGGAAGATTACCAACAGAAGCGGAGTGGGAATATGCTGCTAAAGGTGGAAAGAAAACCAAAAACTACAAATATAGCGGTAGTAATAGTCCGATCGAGATAGGATGGGTAAAAGAAAACTCAGACAGTACTTTTCATAAAGTTGGTCTACTTAAACCTAATGAACTAGGAATTTATGACATGACCGGGAATGTAGGTGAATGGGTTTTTGATTGGTACAACCCTGAGAAGGATAGTTTAGTAAGTAAAAAAAATCCGAAAGTAACAACAGAAGGAGAAGGGACCTATAAAATTTCGAAAGGTGTTAGTTGGTTTTACGAAACTCAAAGTGCCGATGGAAAGCCATTAGAATATGGAATACATATGCCAGAAGTTAGATACCAGTCTCCAAGAGGTACACGAAATGACGGATTTGGATTTAGAATCGCGAAAAACAAATAAAAACCCTTCCTAGTAGAAACATACCGAAAACAATTGTTTGAAAGTAGAACAATAATTTACAAATTAATATTCTATTCATACCTGCTTAAGTCTAAATTAAGAATAGTGCCTACTCTGCTAAACTCTTCATTAATCTTTGCATTCAGGATTAGTTGTTCGTTTTTTATGGGATGATTAAAAATTAATTGATGTGCATGAAGCATCATTCCTTTCAGATCATAATTTTCCAGCCATAATTTATTTTGTTTGTTACAACCATGTGGACGGCTCCCTAAAATGGGATGAAAAATATGTTTGAAATGTTTTCGTAATTGATGCATGCGTCCCGTTTCAGGAATGGCTTCGACCAAACAATATCGTGATGTTGGTCGATTATTAAATTCTAACGCAACTTCGGCACTTTGCAAACGATGAAAGTGTGTTATTGCATTTTGTGTAATATCATCATCATTAGTTAAATCATAATCAATCGTTAGTTCTTCCGGTGACCAGCCACGTAAAATGGCTAAATATTTTTTTTCGACTTCGCGTGTGGCAAAACGATCATTCATGATTTTTAATACCTCTTTATCCAGCGCAAATAATAGTACACCAGATGTTTTGCGATCTAACCGATGAATAGGGTAAACGTGTTGCCCTATTTGATTTCTCAGCTCCTGAATAGCATACACTTTTGCATCGCGCGCATAAAATGATTTGTGAACCAGCAACCCACTTGGTTTATTGATTGCTATAATATATTCGTCCTGGTAAAGAATTTCTAACATTGGGCAAAAGTAGAAGAGATTTCGATTGAAATGGCTTTTATGACTATTTAATTCTATACTTTTCTTTTTTATATTTTATTTTAGATCGAAAAAAATTTGACTTTACGGGAAACCGTAAGGCTTCTTTGTTTTTTTTGAGTAGTATTGTAATTACGCTATAAAAGTTCGTAGACAGTGTAAAAAAATGAATAAAACTTAGCTTTTTAATCTCAACCCCTTTGTAGTATCAAGCGTTGTGTGTCACTTTCGAGGGACAGAAATAACTAATCAATATTGGTGGCAATTTGCGAGAACGACAATAAAAACAAACTACAAAATAAACTACAAAATAATCTAAAAAAAATGACTTTCCTTAAAACACTTTCTACATTTTTAATTACGCTTTTAATTGTAACAGCAACTTTTGGACAGCAATCTAAACAAAAAACTAAGATCTTATTAATCGGTACAATTCACTTTGAAACACCTCATTTAGATGCGCATGAATTAAAGACAGATGATTTTTTAGCTCCTAAAAGACAGCAGGAATTGGAAGAATTGACCGAAACTTTAAAACGAACAAATGCTGATAAAGTGATGATAGAAAAACCATTTAAGCAGCAAAAGCAAATGGATAGTTTGTATAACTCGTATTTAGAAAACAAGTATAAATTAACCGTTTCTGAACGAGAGCAAATTGGTTTTAGATTAGCTAAAAAATTAAATTTAAAACAGATTAATTGTGTTGATGTTTTGTATCTAATGAAACAGGACAGTTTACTAGGTGTAACGGCTAAAGAAAAAAATCAGTTATATCTATTAAATGAATTAGGTAGTACAGCGAAAAACTTTATGGCTGAAATAGATGGTGTCGTAAAACGAAATTCAATAACCGGAATACTAAAATATCTAAATACAAAAGAACTTTTGCAGAAAAATTTATCATTATACTTAAAATATATGGTAAAAGTTGGAGCAGGAGAGAATTATATTGGTGCGGAAGCAGTTTCTGAGTGGTATTTGAGAAATTTGGCGATTTATGCTAATGTAATTACGCAAGTAAATGCAAATGATAAATACGTTATACTACTATTTGGACAAGGACATATTCCGATATTAAAACACTTACTGCAAAATAATGACGATTTTGAAGTCGTTGAAGTAAATAACGTACTAAAATAAACTTTCACCAATAGCCAGGTTAAAATTATAAAACTAAGATATGCAAGAAGAAATTACCAAACATTCAAAAAAAATTTACAAAACTGTGAAAAATACAGAACACACTTTGGGAGAGAAAGTAAAAGAAATCATCGTGGAAATAAGCATAATCGTTTTTGCAGTAACACTTTCAATATCGCTGCACAGTTGGAGTGAACATAGACATCAACAAGAAGAAGTATCTGTATTTCTTGCTAATTTAAAGAATGATTTACAAGATGACATAAAAAAGCTCGAAAGTGAAAAGAAACAATACCAAAACGCAAACAAAGGGTATGAAAAAATTTTAGGACTAACGACTCTCCAACTTGACAGTATTTATAGGTCTAAAGATATAGTTCATCTCCCGGTTTATTCACATGGACAAATAATGAATGTTGGAAATTTTGAAGGTTTTAAGTCCAGTGGCAAAATTGGCTATATTGAAGACGAAAAATTAAAACAGAAAATCTTATCTTATTACCAACTATGGGTACCATCAATTAACGAAGTTGATAAAGTTTATGATAATTTTCTGTTCAAGTGTTTTGATAAAATGATAGAAAATGCAGATAAATCGGAAGTAAGACTATATTCAGACCCAAAATTTAAAAAGACAATAGAATTTCTTATCAGAATTGGTAAAAATAACATAAGGGTTTATGACAAAAATGTAAAACCACAAGCAATTGAACTTATTAAAGAAATTGAAAAAGAGATGAATAAATAAAACAGCACAGAACTGCCGTTTGGTAATATAGTGGGATTAGGCTTAATTTAAAGTTGATTTTGTATTTGGTATTACTTCTACATTTATCCAAAAAAAAGCTCATCTTTAAAACTTGAAGAAAACCAGAAGATTCACAAATAATCAATGAAAAAACTCCAATTCAACATTAATTTAATAAAAAATGAAACTAGAAAAAATCTTTCTTTTTGTAAGTATTATTATGCTTTTTAATTTTAGCTATTCGCAAAATTTTGAAAAGAAAAAAATAGGTGTAATTTTTAGTATAAATGGCCCGTACAAAATAACCAGACAAGCAGTTTCTAATACGGTTGAAATATCAGAGGTAGACAAAAAGGACTTGTTTTATGGCGCTTATAGGTTTTTAGAAACCGGAAAAGGAAATCCAACTGAAAGAATTATTCTGGCATATTTAAAAGAGTTAGCTTCATTTAATGTTGAAATTATTCAAATAAAAGATACAATAAGTAAGGCAAATCAACCAATGTTCATTTGGACAAAACCAGAATACGTCGGCGACGATTTAAAAAAAATAAAAGTGAAATACAATTTGAACTATTTGCTTATTATTGATGGTCGATTTGGAATAGAATTTGAAAAAGCAGGGGCCTTTAATGGAGATAAAAGAACAAATGTATTTTTAAGTAATGCTTTTATAGATTTAGAAACAAATAAAGTAGTTTCATATTTTAATGTTGGCAATACTAGCAATATTGAAAAGAAAAACATACTTAGTCCACCAAATTTTCCAAATATTGAAGAAAGCATGAATAGCCTTTTGCATGATAAAGTATTACCCGAAATTGAAAGCAAAATTAGGCGAAAAATTAAACTATAGCTTTACGAAGCTTTTAATAATGTTTTTTTCTGCTCTTCAAAGTGTTCTCAAAAAAAGCTGCGTAAATGTCTCTTTTAGAATTTACGCAACTTTTTTGTTTCTTATAAATTGTAAACCTGATAAAAGTCTCCCGACTTTTTACGTTTTTAGCTTAAACAAAAAAAGCTTCAGAGAAATCTGAACCTTTGTCCGCCGCCGCGGATATGAGTCCATACGCCATAATTTGAAACAAAAAAGCTTCAGAGAAATCTGGAGCTTTTGTCCTAGGAGCGGGAAGTATTCAAATATCTAACCTATTTGTCGAAGAATTTTATGAAATTATTTTTTGTTAAATACTGTAATTGCAAAGAGAGTTGTGCTAAATGATCTGTAATTCGCAATGAAATCAGCTTGTTTTATTTCCTCTATTCTTAAATAGAACTACTTCTTTTCTAACTTAAATAACCATAGTTTTATTATTGGATAATAGCATTAAATTTACAAACCTTTATTTGTTTAAAAATCATGAATTTTTAATGACAGATGTATCTGCGACAAATAGTTAACATAATATATTTACTTGGAAGTTTTAAATTGAATTCTTCGTTTTTTAATAATTATTCATTTTATCAGATATCTAAAATATTTGATTAAATTGCATTACTATAACCACTTTATACCAAAGCCAATTTCTTCTGTGAATAATACTAATACTGCTAATTCTCCTCTTGTTTCGGTTATTATACCAACTTATAATCGTTCCTATTCTTTACTTGCTGCAGTTGAGTCTGCCATAAATCAAACTTATAAAAATATTGAAATTATTATTGTAGATGATGGTTCAGCTGATGATACAAAAGATGTAGTTACTGCTTTTGGAAATAAGATTTTATTTATTCAAAAAGTACATTCAGGACAAGCAGATACAAGAAATGTAGGATTACATTATGCAAAAGGAGAAATAATCGCACCTCTTGATTCGGATGATATTTGGCACGATAAATATCTTGAAAAAAGTGTAGGGTTTATGTTGAAACATAATTTAGATTTATTTTTTTCTAATTGGGAGCACAACAGTGTTGAAAAATACTATGCGAATGTTTTTTCTAATCTTTTAAAAAATAAAAATATTCCAAATAAAGACTGTTATGTTTTTAGTTATTCTGAATTTAGAAAAGTTTTACTAATTGATCCCATTGCTCCAAGTTCCGGTTTAATTGTGAAAAAAGAATCTATCCCTTTTGGTTGGAATGCACAGGTAAATATAGGGGACGATTGGGTTTTACAACTCGAAATGATTTTTAAAAATCTAAATTGCAGAGTAGGTTTTACCAAAGAAGTTTATTGGAAAAAAAATAGGGATTCCACCAATATTAGTGATGGCAGAAAGGGAATTGCATTTAGACAATTACATATTAAGGATTTGTATTTAATTCTTTCAAAATTTAATTCATATTTGGATAAACAGGAACGTAATATGATTTACTTGAAAGTCTTTCAGAATAAAATCTTAATATCATATTTAATGCTATTAGAAGGTAATTTTGGAACAGAAATGAAAGAGCTTTTCGTTCACGTTGTTAAAGAACCTCAGTTGTTTTTTAAAGCTCTTGGAAGAGGAGTTCAAAAACAAATTACCAGAAACATTCAATTTACTTTTAATAAAAATTAATGAATTTTTTTAAACATATTAGACTAACCACTTGGTGGTTCAAATTGCCACCATTTTTGGTTTTGATTTATTTGTATTTTATAAAAGAAAGTATAGGAGATATTAAAGAAGAAATTTTCCTCATTTTGTTTCTTTTATTTGGAATAATAACAATTGCTGTATTTGCAAGTTTGATTAACAATTATTACGATCAGCAAGATGATTTTATAGCAGGGAAAGAAAATAAAATGATCAATATACCACAGAATTATCAATTTTTAATTTTACTAGCTGCATTGTTATTAGGCATTTTATATTCTTATTTTTTATTACCTAATTTTCGTGCTTTAGTTTTTTATTGGTTAAGCTGGATTTGTTTTTATATTTATTCTTGTAAACAATTTCGTTTTAAGGAGAAGACTTATCTGGGGGTCGTTTTTGATGGTTTGGGTTCTCAATTTTTCCCAAGCCTTTTTATTTTTTCTTTTTTGTATAAAGGCGATATAAATAGTAATTTAATATGGATAATCAGCGGAAGTTTTTGGATGTTCTTTTCCTTTGGGATGCGTTCATTAATCATTCATCAATACGATGATTATGAAAATGATATAAAGGCAGGTGTTCCTACATTTGTAAATAATACTGTTCAACCCACAAGGGATATGTTTAAGGTATTTATCTTGATATTTGAAATTCTTTCTTTTATAATATTTATGTGGACAATAGATTGGCGCATCTTAATAGCTCCAACTTTAATTTATATCTTGTTATTGGTTATACTTAAAGTTTTTTTCAAGATAAAATTTTATTTTTTCGAACCGTTAAAAAGTTGTAAATCCAGAAGTTTGTTTTTTGATTTTTACATAACGATTCTTCCTTTTACACTTTTGGGTTTACTTACAATAAAGAATTCTCAAAATGGAATACTACTGGTACTTTCTATAATTTTATTTAATGTGCCTACTTTGTTTAATATGATTAAATTTTTTAAATTAAAATGAAATACGATTTTTTTAACATATGTGGACTTTTGGGAGAAATGTGTTGGGTTCTTGCTTATATACTTATAATTTATAGAGGATTAAAAGACAAAAGTTATGGTATGCCTCTTGTACCGCTTGCCTTAAATTTAGGTGTGGAATTTGTTTTTTCTTTTTGTGACCGCTTTAATTTACTATTTAGTTATACTTGGTTTTTCCTGGATCTGGGTATCGTATATACTTATTTCAAATACGGATATCCTTCTTTTAATAAATTTTATCACTTAGAAAAAAAACAGTGGTATATTATAAGTGTTTTAGCATTTTTGGCAGGTATTTTAATTAATTATTTTGGACATCAATTTTTTGCTCATATTTTGGATAAGCTTCCAGATACAGACATAAGTATTTTTTTCTCAGTTTTAACGTGTGTGTTTATGTCTATATGCAGGTTGGCCATGTTTTTTCAACGTGGTAATTCTGAAGGGCAGTCCTTTATAATTGCTTGCACAATAATGATGGGGAATTTTTTATGTTTTTTCCAAATCTTAACCACCTCTGATTTGTATATATGGAATAATTCTTTAATGAGATTAATTCTGTTGATTATTGTTGTTACAGACTTTTATTGTGCAATATTACTTTACAAACAGCTTATAAAAGAAAAGATTAGTCCATTGACACGATTATAATTTATTTTTGTTTATAGTTATTTAATTTAACTTAAATAGCATTTTGTAATTGCTATTCATTAAAAAGCTAATCAAAATTCCAATTAGAAAGCCAATAAAAATAAATACAATAAGAATTATACTGGTTGGAGTATTGCTGTTCACCGCAGGAATTTGTCCTTTTTCCAGTACTTGAAAAATTGGAGTATCTTCTTGTATTTTTATTTTCATTTGTACAATTGATGCTGATAAACTATTCTGAATTTCTTTGGTAATAACCGCATTTGCTGATGAATCCAGTAAAATATTTTTCTGTAAATTTTCTATAAAATATAATTCCTGGCGCGCTTTCTCTGTGCGATATTTGGTAATATAATCGATAAGATAAGTAATTGTAAAATTTGTAATCTCTGCAGAAACTGTAGGATCGGGCATTTTTGCAGTAACTAAAATAACACTATTCTTTTTGGCATTAATTATTAGAATTCTTCTTTGAATATCCTCTATAGCACTATAATCATCTATTTTATTATTAGTAATGGAATTTGATTTTCCTTTCGCAGGTAAGGATTTCTTATTTTCGATATTGTAGTAATAATAAGATTTAAAACTTATTTCTCGGTGATCACTCGTTTTTACATTTCTGGTAAGAATATAATGGTAAAAGTCACTTGTCTTAAGAATTTCGGAATAAAGTTCTGAGTTGGTGATTTCGGTATTGTATAAATCAATATTTCCATTATATTTTTTCAATAATTCGTATAGCCCTCCCATACCACTGGAAGGTTTGTAGGCAACTTCGGGCATGATTTTACCAGTAGAAATATATTCTTTTGGCATGTTTAATGCATAAAAAAATCCAATAATTGAAAAAAGTAAAGTAACTAGTAAAATTGTTTTATGCTCCTTTTTTAAAACAGTAAAAATTTGAAGTAAGGAAATATTAAAAAACTCATTATTTTTAGTATTTGTTTGTTCCATTTTTGTGATCTTTTATTTAATTGTAATAGCAAATTCTGTAAGCTCCTTACTATATTTTCGAATAGTAATTGGTTATGAAAGTAGTTCTCCCAAAGATGATTAAAAAACAATGTAATTTCAAATATTTTAAATGTTTTTCTTAAAGTATGTTGTTTTTATGAATATGTTATTTATTTGATAAATATAGACTTGTTTTGATTTACAGTGTTTTACGAAACGGTGAGATATTCATATTAGAGTGAGTCATAAAAAAATATGTTTGACTTTGAAGTAGAATAAATAAGTGGGGAATTTACCCCTTGCTGGCTTTAGCATCCCGCTCTTGAATGCGACGGGATATTGACAAAGAGGATTAAAACAAAAAAGCTCCAGCTTTCTCTGAAGCTTTGACTTAAGTAGCTCTAAAGGGGCAATTCTGGAACCATTTTATGGACGATTTAAAAAAAATAAGTATCATATTAATTTCGCAATTCAAAATAAAATCTATTCGCTTTAATCAAATTCCTTTTTCGGACAGCTTTTTTTTAGTGGAAAATTGAAAAGAAATGACTAAATAATTTTAAGGGAAAAGAACGCAAATCGAACAGTTAACTGCTAGTGTAACGGATTTTGGTAATAGGTTTAATAAAAAGTTGGTTTTGCATTTGAGATGATTTGGAAAATCCGAATAATGGGATTAATTTAGTGCCAAATCCCCTTTATTACCAGAACCTTAGCAGAATGTTTACCAGAACCACAAACAAAACGAAAATGAAATCTATAGTTCAACATTTAAGAGAAGAGAAAAACTTAACCCAAACTGAACTTGCTGAAAAAAGCGGACTTTCGCTAAGGACAATTCAAAGGATTGAAGCGGGAAACATTCCAAAAGGATTTACATTGAAGGCACTTGCAAATGCCTTTGAAACTCAACCTGAAAAACTAATTCCTTCCAAAGAAATTGCAAAACTTGATAGAGCAAAATTGATTAATTTGTCTAGTTTATTTGGCCTTCTGATACCTTTTGGAGGAGTTGTATTCCCATTAATTTTGACCTACAAAACAAAAGATACCAAAAACAAAGAGCTTGGAAAAAATATAGTGAGTGTTCAAATTCTAATTGCTGTTACACTTGCTGTTTCTCAAATAGTAAGTCCATTCATTCAAAAGGGATTATCACTGCATTTTCCGCTTTTTATATTTCCATTATTATTAATTATTTGTCTGAAACTATTGGTAGTTATTGTAAACGGTATAAGTTTAAACACAAAAAACGATTTGTGTAAAATGCTAAAAATTAATTATTTATAAAATTTATCGGTAGATTGGCGTAAAATTGACGTATTCCTTTTGCAAATAAATTGTTTTGTAAAACAGAAGTTTGCAAAAAAAATAATCTAATGAAAGTTTTAAAGAAAATTGTTTTGACCATTTTGGTCGTTTTGATTTTAGCTGTACTTGGAGGCTATATTTATTTTGACCAAAAATTCACTCCGGAAAAAAATTATTTGAAAGTAAACAATGAAAGTGGTTTTGTGCCATTAACATGGTTGGGTACAGAAAAAAATGTTTTATTGCTTCCTTTACATTTTTCGAATGATACAATAACTTATTATTTGCAATTTGACACGGGTTCGCCTTATACCATATTTTATTCAAATTCAATAAAAAAAATAGGGCAAATCTCGGTGAATAAAGAACTTGCAAAAGCCTCTTTCTATATAGGAAAAACAGAAATTACTTCCGATAAATTTAAAATTTATGATCACGGAAATAATGACAATGATTCCATAAAAATAATTGGGACGATTGGGGCAGATATTTTAGAAAATAGAAAGACACTTATCAATTTTAAAGAAAATTATATTGCTTTAAATTTATCTAAAGTGCCATCTCAGTTTCAGGCTAAACTGTTTGATTTTAAATTCAAAAAAAGAAAAATAATCATTAGAGGTTTATTAAAAAAGAAAGAGGAAAATTTTTTATTTGATTCGGGTACAAGCGCCTATGAATTATTAACCAACAAAGAAGTATGGCAAAACTTGAAATTACCCAATTCAAAAATAAATATAGAAAAATCACAATCGTGGGATAAAGTTTTGACTGCATATACAGCAAACTGCAACCAAAAAATTGAATTTTTCAGCCACGAAATACCTTTAAATAATGTTACTTATGTAGAGGGATTTTCGCAAACCCAATACACAATGATGAAATTTTCTGGCATGACGGGAATGCTCGGAAACAAAGTATTTTTAAACAATAGTTTGTACATTGATTGTACACAAAACAAAATGGGAATAGAATAAAAAACCTATTGTAGCAAGCGTCCCGCTCGGGAATGAGACGGATGTTGATAAAGAGGGTTAAAACAAAAAAAGCTCCAGATTTCTCTGCAGCTTTTTGTCTTAGTAGCCCTAACGGGATAATTCTCGAACCGTTTTATCCATGATTTAAAAAATACGAGTACATAATTGTCCTTTTAAAAAATTTAAAACCATCAATTTCAATTTTGATTTTTGATGTTTTTTTTGTTTCCATAATTTTTTTTAAATCAGCATCTTTATTGGCATGATTGAGTAATATATCTCAAAATGTGGGTTTCCGTAAAATTTTAACAAATGTCTAACTTAGATTTGCGAACAAAAATAAATTTCGCGAAGCTTAACCTACAAATTGCATATGAAAAAACTTTACCTACTAATTCCTGTTTTCCTGCCGTTGTTTACATTTTCTCAAGACATTCTTTGGGAAAAATCTTACGGAGGCATTCATGCAGATTATTTATTTGATGCCCAGCCCACTGCCGATTATGGATTTATATTGGCTGGCAGCTCTGTATCTGACAAAACTGGAAGTAAAGCGGATGATAATCATGGAGATCTGGATTATTGGATCTGGAAAATGAATGAAAAAGGAGAACTCGACTGGCAGAAAAGCATTGGCGGAAATGGTTTTGATTTACTCCAAAGTATTAAAGGAACTAAAGATGGCGGATTTATTTTAGCCGGTACATCAAGTTCAGGAAGCGGTTTTCAAAAAGGAGAAGACTGTAAAGGGATAACGGATTTCTGGATCATAAAACTAGATGCTTCAGGAGAAGAACAGTGGCAGAGAACAATTGGAGGAAATGGCCAGGACGAACTCTTATGTGCTTTCCAAACTAAAGACGGTGGCTATATTTTAGGAGGTTCTTCAAGTTCTAATCCTCCAACAATTTCAAATACTAAACCAGAAGGGAAATCAACTGCCACTACCAAAGCAGATTTATTTAATAAATCAGAAAAAAGCAGAGGCAATATGGATTATTGGGTTGTGAAGCTAAGTAAAGAGGGTAGTATCGAATGGCAAAAGACCTATGGAGGACAATATTCCGATTTGCTGCGAAGCATGGAGCAGACTCTTGACAATGGATATATTTTAGCAGGTTATTCTAATTCTCCAATTTCTGGAGAAAAAACAGACAACAATAAAGGGGCTGGAGACTACTGGATCGTAAAAATAAATGATACAGGTGAAATTCAATGGCAAAACACTTATGGTGCGGATGGTGATGATCAGCCTTATGTAGTTCATCAGACTTCTGATGAAGGTTTCATTATTGGAGGGAATTCAAGCAGTACAAATGCATTAACTCCACAAGGCGGTATAGTCAGCAATGGAACTGATTTTTGGATTCTGAAAATAGACCGTGCAGGAAGTGTCGACTGGAGTAAAACCTACGATTTTGGAAAAGTAGATATTCTGACTTCTTTGGTTGAAAATGTAGATCATACCTTTTTAATTGGAGGTTATGCGAAAACAGAAGCAAACCGTTCTGTGGCAAATACTGTTGCTAAAGCTGTTGGAGTAAATCCCGATAAAGACGGTGTTAACGATTACATAGCCCTTAAAATCGATGACAAAGGAGAAGAACTCTGGAATAAAACTGTTGGAAGCAGCGGAGAAGACATTCTTCGAAAATTAATTGAAACGCGGGACGGCGGATATTTGATGGCGGGAACTTCTAATTCAAATTCTTCAAAAGACAAAAACTCTAATGTAGGAAGCAATGATTTTTGGGTGGTTAAATTAAAAGACAAAACAAAAGTGGAGAAAATCAAAGCCAGTATAGAGGCTATTCCTAATCCGGTAAAATCATATACCAATGTAATTATTGGTTATGATTTTAAAGAAGGAACCGCCACTTTAGTTGATATGACCGGCCGGGTTCTGCAGGAATTCAGTATTTCAAGCAGAACAGTGCCGGTAGATTTAAGCAAATATTCAGAAGGAATCTACATTATCAATATCAAAACCGATGTAAAAACAGAATCGGTTAAAGTTATCAAATCAGTTAATTAAAAGCAGTATGCATCCATATATAAAATCAATAAGTCAGCGTTTTGGAATAAATAAATTAAGTGTTCATTCAAAAACAGTATTAATGCTGGTTTTTGTGTTAAATACATTTCTTGCTGTAGCACAGCCAGAAAAACCTAATGTTCTTCCGCCTTCAATGGATAATTATAATTTTACCAAATACGGAGGTTTGGAAATGAGTAATAATAGTGGAGGTTTTGCATACACTGCCCCATTATATTCCATAAAACATGCAGGAATAAACGTGCCTGTTTCCCTGAATTATTATACCGATGGGGTTAAGGTAAATGACATTGCCGGTATTGCCGGTATGGGTTGGAATCTAATGGCGGGAGGTATGATTACCAGAGTAGTTAAGGACCAGCCGGATGAGTTTGCGGCAACAGTAAAATACAGGCCGGAAACTGCGGTCATTGATGAAATTATTGGAGGCAACTATACAGATGCGTATTATTTAACCAATATAAAACAGAAAGCCATGGACCTGTGGAATACGATATATAATAATGCAGGAGGTCACTACTATAACAAACTTGATACCGAGCAGGATGCTTTCAGTTTTAATTTTAATGGGCATAGCGGGAGCTTTTATATTGAAAACAATCAAATTTATTTGGATACAGATGAAAATGAAATAAAAGCCTCTTTCGAGAAAGTTGTAATTGGCGCCTATAATTACCTTAAATTCACTTTTATAACACCTGATGGTCTGAAATATACGTTTGGCGGAAGTGCTGAGTTTGTGGAAAGCTCTGAAATAGCAGGAGACTGTGCCAAAAATTATATGGAACCCATACCTACAAGCTGGCATTTAAAAGAGATTGAATCTAACGGCCAGGTGGTTAAATTTACATATAAAACCATTTTTAAATATTATCCTTTTGATTATTCACAAATGGTGGTTTACAATGTGCAGGAAGATAGCCCAGGATGCCCCCCTGCTGGAATAATATCAGACTGTCTGACTAATTTCACGACAAGCAATGCTAAAGTATTGACGCAGATCGATTTTGGAACTTCAAAGGTGAAATTTAATTATTTAACGCAGCGAGCCGACTATTATGCCGGACATCTGCTCAGTGAAATGATTGTAAATGACGGTTTTCAGGATGTGGACAAAATTAATTTTGAATATGTGTATTCGCTTAATAACTCATTAAATGTACCGAATACCAATACTTTAGAGAATAAAAAGAGAGCATTTCTTCAAAAAATTATCTATAAAAATAATTCAATACAGCAATTTGATTATAATACTATAAACGGAATCAGTCCAAGGACTTCTTACAGCCAGGATATTTATGGCTATAGCAATGGAAATACAGTGGCTTCTCTTTTAAATGTAAATTATGATGGTCAATCAGACAATCCAAGTAAATCTTGGATGAAGAATAAGTTTCTTGGTTTAATTGACAAAGCAGATAGAAGCATTGATCCCGTAAAATCATTATACGGAGTTCTCAATAAAATTACTTATCCAACCAAAGGTTATTCAGTGATCAATTATGAGAACAATTTAAATCTGGAGACACTAAACGTGAAAAAGGTAACCATGCAGTCTCTTGACGTCCGCAAAGCGCTCTGCCAGACTGTCGCAGGAGATTTGGCTTCAAGAACCCTAACTTTTACAGCAAACGGATCTCCTATATCTGTTTTAGCTCAGGCAGTTGCAAATTCCTGCAGTACAAATGATATTGATTTCTTGCATGACAGGCATAGTCTGACCATTAAAAATGTAACAACAGGGGTAGTTTTATATTCTAAAGTAAACGATTTTGATCAGCATTTCTTATCCAATGAAACAGTTTATATTGAAGACGGGGCAGACGCTATTAATGGCTCAATTTTTCTTCCAATCTCAACCGTATCTGGCCAGCAGTATTCGGTAACCTATGGCGTATCAACAAATTTTGATGACGTAAGAGGAAACATAATTGTAGAATACAATTCATATTATGTACAAGAACCTACTGTTGTGAACTACGGCGGTGCACGTGTACAATCAATTGCTGATTACGATGCTAATGGTGTCATGTACAACAAGACCGATTATGTATATAATAAAGTTACTGATTTAACATCAGGCCGAACTTCATTGCATCACAATTATTTTTATTCTCCATGGTTTGATGATTGCGTATCACAAAAATGCTTCCCTGAGGGAAGATCGACATGGACACTTGTTGATTGCAAAAATGTAATAACTTTTGGGACAAATAATTATCTTGGCGGGCTCGCTTCCCGAGGAAACAGGATAAATTATGAGACAGTATCGGCTATTTTAGCCAATAAAAATGCAACGGAAAATAGATATTATGTAAACGATGGTACAGCAGACCAGCCGGTAATCGTTCACAGATTATATTTGGATAATACTACGCGTTCTAATCCTGTGGGCTGGCATGACGGAAAACTGGAAGAAACGATTATTTATAACTTTCAGGGTGGTATTTATGTTCCTGCTAAATCGATCAAAACCAAATATGAAGTAGTAAGTGATGTTTCTTTTTTTAACTATAATGTAGCAACTGGAATAAAGACAGATACTCATTTCAGTGCTATGGATTTAGAGCATGTTACTAATAATGTTGAGTATGTAGGCTGCAATACACTAATTTGTAATATAAGAGCCAAGCTTAAAATAGAAAAATACTTTAACCACTGTATAATTCGTGCGAAAACAGAAACAATAGAAACAGAATATTTTAAGGGAAATCCCATAGTGAATACGACTAAATATTATTATGCGTCTCCAAGTCACCATTTGCTGAGTTCTCAGACTTCAACGAATTCAAAGGGAGAAACCCTTCAGAGCAAGTTTTTTTACGCACCTGATGCTGAAATGGCCAGCCAGCCCTTCAGAAGCCAGCTTATTGCCAGCAATACGATGCAGCCGCTGCAGACCCAAACTTTCAATGCAACAACTAAATTATCAGAACAGCTGACGGTGTATGATAACAGTACAGCGACAAGCAATTTACTGTTGCCGAAAATAATTTACAGTGCAAAGTTTCCTAATACCTTTCCTTTGATAACTGGTGTAGGCAACCTTGAGAAGAAAATTACGTACGACAAATATGATGATAAAGGAAATTTACTCCAGTATACTACAGAGAGCGGTATGCCTGTTTCTATTATCTGGGGGTATAATAAAACGCAGCCTATTGCCAAGGTAGAAAATGCAGCATACAGTGCAATAGAGGCCAGCGTGCTGAATCTGCAAAATTTATCTAATGCGGACAACGATAATTGTATGCCTGCCGCGAACTGCAAGGAAGAGCTTCTAAGAAAAGCGCTGACCACTTTAAGAACTTCTTTTCCACAATTCATGGTCAGTACCTATACATACAATCCACTTATTGGTGTTACCAGTATTACAGACTCAAAAGGAATTCCAACCTATTATGAGTACGATACCTCAAACCGATTAAAGCATATTATTGACAAAGATTTGAATGTGGCTCAAAAATATTGTTACAATTATAAAGGGCAGGTAATAGACTGTAATATTTTGGCAAATGTGGTGGTGTATAGCAGTATCGCCAGAAGCGGTTCCTTTACCAGAAACAATTGTGCTGCCGGAATGATCGCTTCGAGCGTTACCTATAGTCAGGCAGCAGGTGCAGTTACTTCTACTATTTCGCAGGCCGATGCTGATGCAAAAGGACTTACTAAATTTAATTTAGACGGTCAGGCCTATGCCAATGCTAACGGAACTTGTACAGGTGTTACATTTAATGCTGTAGGAGTTCAGGATATACTGCTAAAAAAGATGTTTGTGACCTTAACGGCCTCTTCTTCAAACCACACTGGACATACATTTAATATAGAAATTGTGTATGACACTGCGACAAATCCTACCAATTACAAGAGTGTAGTTCTTGAATTATTAAATGGAGAAACATCAAAGACATTTACCGTTGCAGTTCCTGCGTTAAGCAATGCAGAAATTGTATCATTTTAAAGCCCTGACATGAAAAAATATATTTTAATCTTTGCTTTATTATTTATCAGTATAAGTATAAAGAGCCAAACTTTCAGCGATGATAACTTTATCTACACCGCTGTTCCGAAAAGAGGCATTCAGGTGTCTAACCTAACCTCGTTGTCAAAGGATGATGTCAGTCAAAGCATCACTTATTTTGACGGACTGGGACGTCCTGTACAAAAAGTAGCAGCAGGGCAGGGAGGAAATGGCGAAGATATAATTACTCCAATGGAATATGACAGTTACGGAAGACAAATAAAAGAGTATCTGCCCTATCCGTTAGCTAATGCTACAATTGCGTATCCTAGAATCGCGATTGCATCTTCATTGGCTTCCTTAAATAGTACCTACAATACGGCAAAATACAATAACACCTCTAATTATTTTTCGGAAAAAAGTTTAGAACCTGCTCCAATAAATCGAGTTTTAAAACAAGCTGCACCTGGAGCTTCCTGGGCAATGGGTGGTGGTCATGAAATTAAGATGGATTACCAGACCAATACAGCGACCGAAGTAAAATTATACAAGGCTACAACAACCTGGACTGCTGGATCAGGATTATACGAAATAGGATTTGTTGATGCAGGAGCAAATAATTATGCTGTCAATCAACTTTATAAAACGGTAACCTTTGATGAAAACACTATTGCGGCCCCAACAGAAAGCAGTGGTTCGACAGTAGAGTTTAAAAATAAAGAAGGACAGGTTGTTCTTAAGAGAACCTATGATGCAGGAGTTAAGCATGATACCTATTATGTCTATGATATATACGGAAATCTGACTTATGTAATTCCACCCAAAGCAGACGGAATCATCACTACTGATACTCCAAATGTTCTGAATAATTTATGTTATCAATATAAATACGATTATCGCAATCGCCTTGTAGAGAAAAAATTGCCAGGCAAAGACTGGGAATTTATTGTCTACGATAAATTAGACCGTCCGGTAGCAACGGGTCCGGCATTATCACCTTTTAAAGATGACACTGCTGTGGGCTGGCTTATTACGAAATATGATGCTTTTAACCGTCCCATTTATACCGGCTGGAGCAGTCAGGCGGTAAGTTCAGCAGCAAGATACTCTTTGCAGACCACTCAAAATGCGGCAGCGACTTTATTCGAAACGAAGCAAACATCCGGCACTATCGACGGCATTGCTGCTTATTACAGTAATGCCATTGCACCAACGAGTTTCAAGCTATTGACAGTAAATTATTATGATAATTATACTTTTCCTAATGCTCCGGCAGTACCAACGACAGTAGAATCTCAAACGGTATTAGTGAATGTTAAAACCTTGGCAACGGGAAGCTGGACCAGAGCCGTTTCTACACCGGCTTCAATAGCAGGTGAAACCAGTGCTACATTCTATGACAGCAAAGCAAGACCGATACGAAATTATACACAAAACCATTTAGGAGGTTATACCTATACCGACAGTAGTCTTGATTTTTTGGGTAAAACAATGTCTACGGTCAGCAGGCACAAACGTACTGCTTCAGACACAGAACTTACAGTAAAAGAAGTTTTTACCTATTCGCCTCAGGATCGTTTATTGACCCATACCCATCAAATTAATGGAGGGGCTATACAGCTCATGGCCGCCAATACTTATGATGCATTAGGACAGCTGATGAGCAAAAGTGTAGGTAATAGCACAGGGGCTCCCTTGCAGAAAGTAGATTTTAATTATAATATCAGAGGCTGGTTAACAGAAATTAATAAAACAGACAATTTACAGCAGGGCACTGAAGCAAAAGATCTATTTGCTTTCAAGATCAATTATAATACAATTCAGGCCGGAATTACCGGAGTTACTGGACTTTACAATGGAAACATTTCCGAGACATTCTGGAGGACAGGATCAGACAATATTGA
Source organism: Flavobacterium sp. KH_001 (assembly GCF_057840745.1). Lineage (NCBI taxonomy): Bacteria > Pseudomonadati > Bacteroidota > Flavobacteriia > Flavobacteriales > Flavobacteriaceae > Flavobacterium > Flavobacterium sp. KH_001. The sequence goes on from NZ_CM174520.1 coordinate 2,262,939, forward strand.
GCGTGCCTATGGATACAAATACGACAACCTGAACCGTTTAAAAAATGCGGTTTATGAAAAAAGCGGACTGACCACCAATGCCTATGACGAAAACCTGACCTATGACAAAAATGGAAATATCACGTCTTTGGTAAGAAAAGGAGATATTGATCCTCAGGTTGGAATTATTGAGATTGATAATTTGGCGTATACTTATCCCACAAACTCCAATCAGTTGGGCAAAGTGACAGACAATGCCAATAACACCAGCGGTTTTAACGATGTGAATAAAACAGGCGATGATTATACCTATGATCTGTACGGCAATATGATCACCGATAAAAATAAAAATATTACCGCTATTACTTATAATCAGTTAAATTTACCAAAGAAAATTACATTTGGAACAACAGGAACCATTGATTATATTTACAACGCTGCAGGACAGAAACTGGAAAAAATTGTAACGATAGGAACCGTTACAACGAGTACCAATTATTTGGGAGGATTTCAATATAAAAATAATGTATTAGAATTTTTCCCGACAGCTGAAGGATATGTAAAAAATACAGCTGGTGCACTTTCATATGTGTTTCAGTATAAAGATCATTTGGGTAACATACGTTTAAGTTACGCTAAAAACCCAACGACACAAGTTCTTGAAATTATCGAAGAGAATAATTATTATCCTTTTGGATTAAAACACAAGGGGTATAATGATTATGCAGCGAATACCAATAAATATAAGTACAACGGAAAAGAACTCCAAGATGAGATGATTGGTGGAAACCAATTAAATTTATATGACTATGGGGCGAGAAATTATGACCCTGCACTTGGTCGCTGGATGAATATTGACCCATTGGCAGAGACCTCTAGACGTTTTTCACCATACACATATGCTCTTAATAATCCAGTATATTTTGTAGACCCCGATGGAATGGAAGCTAATACTTTTTTTCATAGTAAATTTTTAAATCAAAATGGAGGGCATTGGAGTGATGACTACAGAACTCAAAGTGACGGAAGTAGTGGTGGTAATTCTGAAAGCAATTCAAGTGGGCCTGGAGACCCTCCAACAACGAGTAGTATATTTGATTATTTAAAGTCAGTTTTTAAAAGAGTTCCTAAAAGTGCAAAAGAAGCTGAACAAAGCAATGTAGATAGAGAATTTTTTTTCGATGTCACAAATTATTTTAATGATGGAAATCTAAAAATATTAGAATATCTTTCTACAATAATAACACTCCCACTTAGTGGTCCTGAAGTTGGGACAAGTAAAGGAATAGTTTTTTTTTCTGGTGAAGGAGCTGAAGCACTTGCTCTTAAACAAGGATATAAAACTTTAGGGCAGACAAGAGCTGGTATTAACTTACAAAAACTAATAACAAGTAAAAACATACCTTGGTCAGAAGCAAAGCCTATGTGGGCAAGATTATCTACTACTCTCGCAAAAAGTATTCCAGAAGGAAGTACAGTAAGGGTTTTTATCAATAATCCAACAGCAGAATCTATTTGGCTAAATGTTGAGAGACCAATATTAGAAAAAAAAGGCGTTAAAATAATTTACACAAAATTATAATATGGAAATCGATAAAATTATCCCACCTCTGGATTATAAGCATAGGAATGGATTTAGTAATATTGAATTAATAAATAAATTAACTAAAGAAGAAAAAGGGGATTTAGAAAATATACTTATTAATAAACTGAATTTTATAGAAGATAAAGATTTTGATTCTTTAATTATTGAGACATTGGCATATTTAAAATCAAGAAAAGCATTGCCCATATTGAAAGAGTTGATAATAACATGTGCCAATGATATGGATAAGCTGATTATTGCCTCTTCAATTTTTGAAATTGATAAAAAAAGTACTGATATGATTGATATAGCTATCAAATTATTTAAGAACATAGATAATAAAAGTGATGCTTATTATGTGTATAAATTGGTTTCAGCATTCTATTATTTGTCAAAATTTAAGAATTCTAAAATCAATAATATAATTAAAGAATATACAGTACATCCAGAATATTTAGTGTCATACAACGCAAAAAAAGCATTACTACAACATATATGAACCCCCGTGGTAATGTATCAGATGTGTTGATGGTCAATTTTTGTATCTGACAATTGCAGATAATCAACTATTTAGGTAATGTATCAGATGTGTTGGTGGTTAATTATTGCATGACACATTTACAGATTATCAATGATTTATATTAATATCGCATAAAAATTAAAACAGCCTTTAGGCTGTTTTTTTATTTTATAATGTCTTAAATCAAAAAAAATGGACTTAAACCAGACTTGGTGTTACAGATGTGTTGGTGAAATCATAAAAATATTTTAAACATTTTATAATAAATAAGCGTCGATCCTGCGGAGCAGGATTAACGCTTATTTGGTTATTTAAGGTTTTATCAAACCATTTAATTTAGAAATCATTGATGCTGTTATCGGAACTCCATCATAATCATTATACTTTTGCTGAGTATTCTGTCTATTAAAATAATCCACAAGTTCAGCCATTTCTACGTTGGAGTTATCGATTCCAGAAATGATTTTCAAAATATCTTCAACGTCAAATGACAACTGAGGCAACACTTCATACAAGTTTACAATTTCATGAAGAGTGTATTTTGAAATATGAGCCGTTGCCGGCTCATGCCTTGATTCAATCAAATCAACATTATTTACTAAAGAATCATTTTTAACACTTGTCTTAACGCCATGTTCCAGAATAATACGGTTCATGGTCTCAGCTACCAATTCGCTGTCTTTTTCTTCACACATCAACGCATCATATACGTACAGCACATAAACGCCTTTAGCGTTCAAATCTCTGATAACTGCGCTCATAATATCCACTTCAACGGCAAACATCTTTTGAGAGGTAATCTTGTGACCATACTCGTTTTTATCTCGGTAGATTCTAGCAAGCATATCTGGTTCGTTTGATGAATAGTAGCCAAACAACGGAGATTGGCGCATATCGTCCCATTTTTTATTGAAAAAGCTTAGGTGTTCAATCTTAACATCTTTAAGGTCAATTCCTGTACGTTCAGCGACCATTTGATGTGTGAGGTAGCTTGCTGAGCCATCATATAACTTGATGATTTCATTGGGATGCAAACAGATAAAATCGAACTCAGGCAGTTTCTTGCCATCAACGGTAATCTGTTCACGTATCCAAGCTGGCATAAGGCTAAAGCTGTCCACGACACGACCACCGCTAGAGATATCGCCAGCAGAAGGAATCATAAAGCCACGACCCGTTAGGAACTCAAAGAGCTTGATGTTATCTTCAACAAAGCTCCTGTTTTTCACATCTAACCAATAGTGGTCTTTGTGTTTGTTCCGTACAGTTAGGATTTTGCCTTTTTTTGTAGTGCGACCCTCGTTGACCAATTGTTTTCCAATAAGGAGTAGTTCTTCGCTGGTAGGCAAATCAATCTTTGGATACATCCTAATGAGGTTGGAACAGATTGGATGTGCCAAGGCTTCACAGAACTGCTTATAGTATATCTTATTACGGTTTCGGATGATTCCTGTATCCTTGATAATGTATTCAACGAGTCTCACTTTTAGGTAAGTCTGGGTTAATCGGAACTTCTTGGACTCGAAACCCACTTGATAACTCTTGTCAACTTCGATAAACGCACCTGTACGTGTTCCAGTGGTCAGTACATTGATTATCTTGGTGTAGATAAAGGTATTGTCGGTATTTTTGGACTGCTCGTGCAGTATCGTAGCGTTAAGGGCTTTCCATTTGGACTCCGTGTAGTAGGTGCTGGCTAGGTTGGATAGGAACACAAGACACTTTTCAACGGCTGTATCAACATTTGGGTCTACGGTTCTAAGCAGGTCTTTGCAGTATCTTCTTAGGTTATATTCGGCTTTCTTTGGGATTAGGATAGAATTTACGTTCGGGAAACGCATTGCTGATTCTGACAGCTTGTAATCGTTAAGGAGCACGTCTAGGTCTCCAGTATCGCCAGTAAAAGCGAAGTCTTCATTTTTTGAGGTCATTTTGATATTCTCTTATTCTCGTTCCATCACATGGATGGATTATTGTCTCTTGGATTGGCTTGGTAAGAGAAGCTGGCAGAAGCTATCCGCCAGCAACCAAGGATTTAATGAGTTTTCTCTCAGTTATTGCTTATTATCAATTATACTTCTAAATGACAGGATAGTCAAGTGTTTTGAAAGGTTATTTTTTTAAAATTTTAGGTTAAATTTTGTAGACCCGCATTTTCAATAGCGCAAACTGCGCATACTCCAACATGGTGCAATATGCTCTTAAGTCTTGATATTACTGGTATTATGGTCTTATTATTCTATTAGATATTAAGTAACATATATGATAGAGAGTGAAGAGAGATAGAAATTAAGCCTCAGCAAATGTTAAAATTTTAGACCAACATTTCAATAGCGCAAACTGCGCATAAAGCTATGGTCAAAATACGTCTGTATCCCTTGCCATTTCTGGTATTATTGCATATCTGTAATAAGTAACATATATGATAGAGAAAGGAAGAGAGAGAGATTTTCCCTATCTGTACCTTATAAGTACCTTAACCCCCTAATCGTGTTCCTATAGAGCTACAGATGCTCCTGTAAACGCTGGGGAGGTCTAAAAATGGAGTAATCAATCTCAACAGACAGCTCCATGTTCACGCATACCGCCGTACCCCCTGTAAACACTAATGCTCCAGAGCCAAGTTACCCGCCCGTGTACATCCGAAAAAGTGTACTTCTCCTGACCCGTAGCTCGGATATGTCCGTGAACTGCGCTACCAAAATTCAGAAAAAAAATTCTGAGGGAAAAAACGGGAAAAAATATCCAAATGGATTCTGACCGATATTTATAGTAAAAGAGAACATGAAAATAGTAATAAGCTTATCCCAACTAAAACAAGTACTTAAGACCCAAAAAGTCAGATATCCGCTATCATTCAAAGCAGGCAATTTTACGGACAAGGAACTTGAAGAGTTTTCACGATTGATACAATCCAAAGAACGAGGCTAAGACCTCGTTTTTTTGTGCTCTGAAATGACCAAAAAAGCTGTGAGCCCAGGAAAACCAGGATTTTTCTAGGATAATCCAAAATAGACCTGGACTTTTGACATGTAATAAATCACAAACGACCGTTTAAGGTTTAAAATCATCAGTATCATGAAAAAGTTTATCGCTTATTATCGTGTGAGTAAAAAAGAGCAGTCAATTTCGGGATTAGGATTATCAGCGCAAAAAAGTTCCGTTGAAAAATATGTGACCACACAAGACGGAATCATCTTGAAGGATTTTACCGAGATTGAGACAGGAACAAACAAACGTGAACGTGTAGAGATTCACAAGGCTATCCAACTGGCTAAAAATGAGGGAGCAATCCTTATCATAGCAAAATTAGACCGTTTAGCCCGCAATGTAAGCTTCGTGAGTTCCCTTATGGATGCAGGAATCGAGTTTTTAGCGGTAGACATGCCATCAGCCAACAACTTTACCATCCATATATTTAGTGCCTTAGCGGAACAGGAAGCAAAGCTTATCAGCTCCAGAACTAAGGTTGCGCTTGCGGAACTTAAGAAAAAAGGTGTAAAATTGGGAAATCCGCAAAATCTAACCAGTGAAGCCAGAGCCAAAGGTTTACAGCGTATTAAGGACAATGCAGTGAATAATGACCGAAATCGTCAGGCTCAGTCAATAATCCTCAACTGCAAGGAGAAAGAAATGAGCTACAGACAAATAGCCAACTATCTTAACCAGCTGAACTTCAAGACTAGACACGGTAATAAGTTTTATGCTCCTACAGTTCTTCAATTATATAACAGAGCAACGACAATGGTTGCATAAATAGATTTAGTTATCAAATATTTTTCATAACTAAATTGAGTTATGTAATACGTAATTAAATTGAAAGTCAAGGCAAGAAATTGTGTTAATTATTTCTTAAAATATGTTAAATATTTTTAATCATTTTAACAAATTAAAAAAATCATGAAAAGTCAACTAATTTAAAATCAACATTTTATTTTTTTGAAAGACTTAAGTCATTTACGTTAAGTCATCTTACATAACGTGATTGAGTTACCAAAAAAAAAGTCTCAAAAATATCACTTACCTTTGTCAAACAAAACAAAAGGAAAAAGATTATTGCAAGAATCTTTCGCCATTCTGACAGCTAAAGAATGGAAAAAGAGCAAGTTGTAAAGCTGAACAGCAAGCTCTAAAAATCAAAAACATGTTTCAATTGACTATTCGATTCAATATTCGAAGCAGGATACCTATGTCTATACGTTACCTGCCAAAAACTAAAAAATAAAACTTATGAAAAATACATTAGAAACACTTTTCCAGTCTTTTGAAACTGGTATTAGAAGTTCCAAAGCGATAAAGCCAAAAGAATATCTTAATAACATAGGACTGGATTATGCAGAGCTTAGAATCGGCTTCAATTCTGGACAATTCCATCATAGAGAAACCCAAGAGTCCAAAGATGAATTTGAAGCTCTAGGAGTGCTTAAAAAGAGTGATGCAGGTGTCAGACAGGAAGACCTGACAGCTTATACGGTGTTTGGCGGATACGGACTGATTTTTCCGCTCATGAACAAGGAAAACAGAATCGTAAACTATTTTGCTCTACGCATCAAGCTCGAAACCGCAAAAGCAGAATACCTCAACAGCGAAGGAATTTATCCAGCTTACCCGAGTCCGCTCACCAAAAGGCTCTATCTCGCTCCAACGGTCATCGACTGCGCCAGCCTCATGCAGTCCAAAGCATTGGAGAACAGGGATGCTGTCATGGCGATGCACAACGGAGAACTGTTGCCACAGCACATGGAAGCCGTAAAATCACTGTGCGAACTTGAAGAAATCATAATCCTAAAAAACTAAAACGATGCAAACCATAAAAACCCAGATACAGAACATCAGACCAGAACTGCCAGTAAGCATGATTCAGCTCCCAGACGGGCACAGCATGAACGATATGTGGCTGAACTACGGAACGAACGGAATTACTGAAATGTTACAGAATCCCGTAAAAGAGAAGATAATCCCAGTACTGGAGATTCTAAGCGACTACAAAATCAGCTTCAAAGGAAAAACGGGAACTTTCTATGTGATTGGAAGCCTGCCGATGGATTTGGGAAATCTAAGGCTGACCATCCAGATAGTTCCAAATGACAGCCAGAAAAGACTGCGTGTAAAGATTGACTTGTTTGATTTTACCAGTGTAGAGAACCAGTGCAGGGAACTCAGTGAAAAACACGGATTTGACAGCACGTTTTTAGAGGCAGACCTTTTGCAGTTCACTGACCTTTTGGAAGACTACAGGGAAAACCTCTTCAACGCTGAAATGAACCCTGTAACCGACCAGTATTCCGAAAAGGAACTCACACCGCAAGCAAGCGAAAAAGCAGTGCAGTTCCTATCTAAGCCCAAGCTTTTCGAAAACATCGATAAACTGCTCGGGCAAAGCGGAATTGTAGGAGAAGAAGAAAACAGGATACTGATGTTTGCATTGGCATCGAGCTACAAAATGCCCAATACCCTGCATGGACTCATACAGGGAAGTTCTGGAGAAGGGAAAAGCCACCTCATCAACGGAATTGCGCAGTGCATGCCTCAGGAAGACGTTCTTAATATGACCAGAATTACCAGCAAATCCCTGTATCACTACAGAGAGAAAGAACTTATCAACAAGCTGATACTCATACAGGATTTTGATGGTCTGGATGAAGATGCTCAGTTTGCGTTCAGGGAAATGCAGTCTGCTGGATTTCTGAACAGCTCAACGGTGGTCAAAGACCTGCTGGGCAACAACAGAGCAAAGATGAAAAAGGTGGAAGCTCATTTTGCCAGTCTGACCGCCACGACCAAAGCAGAGGTTTACTATGATAACATGAGCCGTTCTGTAGTCTTGGGAGTGGATGAAAGCCTTGAACAGACCCTGAGAATCATAAGTGTGCAGAATCAGAAAAATGCAGGTATAAGCAACACCGAGCGTGAACAGGAAGCCAGACAGCTACTGAGAAACTGCATGCGGGTTCTAAAGAGCTATGAAGTAGTGAATCCGTTTGCCGATAAGCTTATGTTACCGCTTGAAGCCAAAATGCTCAGAAGACTCAACGCCCAGTTTCAGAGTTTTGTCGCTCAGATTACAATTCTGAACCAGTACCAGCGAAAAAAAGATGAAAAAGGAAGACTCATAGCGACCGAAGAAGATGTGAGAAAAGCCGTTGAGATTTTCTTTAGTTCCATCATTATCAAAGTGGATGAACTTGACAAAAGTACCAGACAATTTTTCGAAAAGCTGAAAGGATACCTCAGAAACCAGATGAGCGGAACAACGCACCGATTTACGACCCGTGAAATAAGACAGGAACTCAATATCAGCAAGACCTCAGCCTTTAAGTACATGCAGACATTGCAGGAACTGGAGTACATTCAGGCAGTCGAAGGCTCGCCAAACAAAGGATTCAAGTATGTGATAAGCTACTGGGATAATCTGGAAAAGATAAAAGCCAAGATTAAGGAAGACCTCAACAAGCAATTAGACAACCTGAAAACCACCTAAAAGAACACGCCAATCCCAGTAATTACTGGCAATATAACGCTGGTGTTCCCAGAATTGGAAAATGCGCATAAGGGAAGTTTTAAAATGATGATTAAAAAACAACAACAAAACCAATGAAAACAACAATACAGACCTCAGGATTTAAGAACCTTTTGAATGATTACGACCAATTTATCAAAGTAAGAAATTACAAGACTGGAAACTCCAGAATGTACCAGAATGCTGTATTGGAATTTCTTATCTGGTTGGAAGAATCAGGAATCACTATGATAAAAAGCGTTACAGGCAAAGAATCGGTGCGCTATTACGACCATTTAATAAGCAGACCCAAAAAGCGAGGCGCAGGAACACTCTCAGGGAAAACTATCAAATTTCATTTGTTTGCTCTTGGTCTTTTTGTTTTCAACCTTTTGGAGAACAAGCAGATTGAAAAAGCTTACTACGTTCCAAGCTATTCAGGAGACAGCGGAAATTCCAGAAATGCCCTGAGCGTTGAAGAAATCAAAATGCTCTACCAGCACTGCCAGAGTGATTTACAGCGGGCTTTATTATCAGTGGCTTACGGTTGCGGGCTTCGAAGGTCGGAATTGGTGGCTCTGAACACACGGGATATTCAGCTCTCAAAAGGAATGCTCATTGTCCGAGATGGTAAAGGAAGCAAGAGACGTGAAGTTCCCATGAGTGATATAGTTGCGGGTCACATCAAAAAATACATAGCCGAAGAGCGATATGAAAAGCTGAAAGGCAGTAACCAGATTGAAGATGCATTTTTTATTCATGACAGCGGTAAACGAATGAATGGCGAATACCTCAACGATACCTTAAAGAAAATGACGGAACAGACCAGTAGTTATGAGCTAATCCAGAAGGATATAACGCTTCACTGTCTGAGACACAGCATTGCGAGTCATCTGATGGAAAAGAACGCAGGTATTGATTTTATAAGAGGCTTTTTAGGTCATTCACAAATCAATACCACCTACATCTATGCAGTTAAAAACAAGAGAAGAAAACCAGTAACCACCTTTTAGAAAGACCAGCCTATGATTAAACTAACAATTGAAAATTTCCTGCTCCAAAGCTACAGCGAGCAGACCGTAAAGAGCTACATGTTTGCCATTAATCACTTTTTAGTGATGAATCCCAAAGCCAAACGATACAAATACAGGAATATCGTTGAATACATGGAAGAAATCGGAAAGCAACAGCCCAATGCCAAATATCGGGTCGTTATCCTCTCAGCTATCAAGAAATACTACGATTATCTGGTTATGAGCGGTTACAGAGAAGACCATCCGTGCAGGAAGCTCAATATCAAGCTCAATAGCAATCAGGCAGTTCAGGTTCAGGATTTGTTCAGCTCAGAAGAACTCCAGTTGCTCTTAACCCGAGAGAACCGATACCAGAATCTGGACACCAGAAACTATGTTCTTATCAATCTGCTAATTTACCAAGGTTTGACCAGTGATGAAATTATAAGGCTCAATGTTCAGGATATTGATTTGGATGCGGGAACAATCTACATCAAAGCTTCCAAGAATCTCAACAGGAGAAAAGCCAAACTCTTACCTCAACAGATAATGCCTTTTTTTAAATACATCAACGAAGTCAGACCCAGAATGCTCAGAAGCGCAACGGATAAGTTAATCATTGGAAAACTAGGAAAACCCATCACTGTTGACAGTGTTCATGCCATGATTCAGCCGTTAAAGCCGTTGTTCCCAGATAAAAACCTCAACCCCCAAACTATCCGAATGAGTGTTATCTGCAACTGGCTTAACGAACAGAAACTGGCTCTGGAACATGTTCAGGAACTGGCGGGTCATAAGTGGCCTGGCACTACAGAGAAGTATTTCAAAGCAGATAGTTTTCAACAAAGAGAGCTGATAAATAAGTATTTTCCCATTTGAAAAAATGGCTATATTTGATATGTCTAACCAATTAAAAATTAAAACTATGGCACTTAAACCAGGACCAAAAAGAATAGCAGATTCAACAGGAAAGCCTGACCAACGTCAGCGTGATAACAAAGGTACACCTGGAAATACACCATCGTTGAAACCATCCAAAAATTCTCCTAAAAAGTAAAATTTCAATTATCCGAATAGACGGATTTTAAAAGCAAATGCATTGTAAACCTATCATTGATTTGATAGGTTTTTTTTATGCCATATAGTTAGGAATTTCGTAAGATTACTTCTATTTTCGTCACGGAAAGTAAGTTCTTTGAATTACATAACGATTGGCAAAGCCCACTAATTACCATTAAGGAAATTTTGTAAATCCTTATAAGTATAAGTACAACGGCAAGGAACTGCAAGACGAGCTGGGGCTTAACATGTATGACTACGGCGCAAGGAATTATGATCCTGCACTTGGTCGCTGGATGAACATTGACCCGTTGGCTGAAGTATCAAGACGTTTTTCACCATACACATATGCTCTAGATAATCCTGTGTTTTTTATTGACCCGGATGGGATGGAAGCGAAGAGCAATACGCTTTTTAAAAGTAAATTTTTGAATGAAAGCGGAGGACATTGGAGTGATAAAAGTAGAACGCAAAGTGACGATAGTACTAGCTCAGATAATGCTAACAATCTTCCAAATTTATTGGCGGATAACATCGAGCCTAGTAATATTGTAGAAGGTGATGAGAAATATACAAGAGAACCAGGAAAGGGCGGGTCAGGAAAAGATGGGAAAAGAAAAGGAAGAAAGAAAGAGAGAAAAAATCAACCAATTGATAAATGGGCTTTTCTTGGTAAAGGTTCTGTTCCATATAATGGGAAAGCATATGGAGGAACAAACTTTATAGGGCCTGGTCCAGATGTAGATCCTTATACTTTACCTCTTAATCCGGTAGACGAAGTTGATGCTGCCGCTCAAGTACATGATTATGCATATTTCGAAGCAAAAACAGGGGGAGCAGTTGGAGCATTTTTTGACAAGAGAGTAGCGGAGGCGGATATTGTTTTGACTTTTAGTGCTTTACGAACCATTAGAGGTTATCATACAGGGGAATTAGATGATGTTACTGGAAAACCTATTTCCATAAGAACTTATAATTTAGCTGTAGGAGTGGTTTATCTTTTCTCGGGAATATCATTAAAAAAAATAATTGATACATTTTAATAACTAAAATTTAAACTATGAAGATAAAAACAATTTTATTATTTATTTTACTTATTAATCTTTATGGATGTGTGAATCAACCAGGCAAAGAAGATTCACTAGGAACGTTTGACATCTCAAAAGATGATAAAAAAATTTTATTTTCTTATAAAAAAGTGAACAAATCCTCAATATATTCGATGAATATTGATGGTACAAATATTAGGTCGATAATTGAGGCGAAAAATGGAAAAAATTTTGTGAATCCAAGATATTCTAATGATAAAAAAAAAATATTATTTATAGAAAGCAGTATGCAAGGGCAAAAAAATAGTTCGTTATGTATAGCCAGTCCAGATGGAAATAATATAATTAAAGTAGTAAATGAATTAGGTGTTATTACAGAAGCGTTTTTTAGAAGTAATGTTGATGAAATTATATTTTGCAAAGCAAATGAATACAAAAAATATTCTCCAATTGGAAGAAAAATGCCTCATGATTTTGATATTTATTCAATAAACTTAACTACTGGGCGCCTAGTAAGGCTTACCAATATTAGTGCATACTCAATCAATCATATTACAGAAATAGATGGAAAAATAACATTTAACTTAAAATCAAATGCTTATAATGGTATTTTTACTCTTTCTGAACATAATATTGTACCTTTTATATCAAACGGTAAGTTTAAAGATAAGATTGTAAGTTCTGCTTTTTTATTTCTACCTGAAAAAAAAGAAATTATATATGTAGATTCTTATGATTTATTTAAAATGAATACTAAAACAAAAAAAAGTACTTTTTTGATTAAATCAGATTTTGGTATAGTTTCATTAATGAGAAGGTTTAATAACTCAAAAAAAATATTATGTTCAATGCAAAATGATACAAATCTTTATATCTTGGATAATAATTTATTTTCAAAAAGTGTTATTTCAATAAATTTATAATTAAATTAAGGGTAGTGGGTAATGTATCAGATGTGTTGTTGGTTAATTATTGCATCTAACATTTACGGTAGTGTTTCAAAGTTAGTGATATAAGATTTTAGATTTCTAACCTTTTGAAATTGAACAAATTTTAGAAATAATAATTTTAAGATGAGCAGTGATGCTCATCTTTTTTGTTTTATGATTGCCTTAAATGTGCTAAAATGAATAAAAATTCGACATGGTGTTCCAAAGTTAGTGATGATGTAAATTGTCCAAAATGTAACGAGAAAAAGGTTATTAAAAATGGGAGAACTAAAAATTATAAACAGCAGTACTACTGTAAAATGTGCTGTCACCGTTTTATAGAAAGTTATACAAATCAAGCTTACAAATTAAATATCAATCAAAATATCATTCAATTAACCAAAGAAGGAGTAGGTATAAGAAGCACGGCAAGAATATTAAATATTTCTACTACAACATTATTGAAAAGGATTGTTTCTATTGCCAGAAGTATTTCCAAGCTAATTATCAGCAAAGGCAAAACTTATGAAGTCGATGAGCTGTGCACTTATATCAGACACAAGAAAAATTACATCTGGCTGGTTTATGCCTTGGAAAAGAATTCTAAAACAGTTGTGAATTTTAATGTTGGGAAACGAACCAATAAAACGCTGAGCCGTGTTCTGGAAACTTTAAAATTATCTGACGCTAAAAAGATATTTACAGACAGATTAAAAAACTACAGGTATTTGATTGACGAGAAGCTGCATTCGGTAAAGCGGTTCGGGACAAATCATATTGAAAGGAAGAATCTGACACTCAGAACTCATCTAAAAAGACTGAACCGACGGACAATCTGCTTCAGTAGAAGTTTAGTAGTTTTTATGGCAGTTTTAAAGATTTATTTTTGGATTTGAGTTTAGTAAGTTAATTTTTTTAGAGAATTAACTTAACGGGACTTGAACCAATTTTCCTTGAAAACACTGGGAGTTTTTATTTTTAAAAAATAAAACAAGATTTTTCGAATCACAAAAAAGCCTGAGAAATTTATATTTCTCAGGCTTTTACTTGTTCTAGTAGCGGGAACAGGACTCGAACCTGTGACCTTCGGGTTATGAGCCCGACGAGCTGCCTACTGCTCTATCCCGCGATGTTTCGGGTGCAAAGATACGCCGTTTTTTGAGAAATCCAACGAAAACTTTAAAAAATGTTTTATTTTCTGTATTGAGTTGATATGACTACCTTTGCAAAATAAATATTTCACAAATGTCACATAAAGCAGGTTTTGTAAACATCATCGGGAATCCAAACGTTGGAAAATCAACATTGATGAACGCCTTTGTTGGAGAAAGATTATCGATCATTACATCAAAAGCACAAACAACTCGTCATCGTATTCTTGGAATCGTGAATGGCGAAGATTTTCAACTTATATTATCAGATACCCCAGGAATCATCAAACCGGCTTATGAAATGCAGGAGTCGATGATGAACTTCGTAAAATCGGCTTTTGAAGATGCTGATATATTGGTTTACATGGTCGAAATAGGAGAGCAGGACTTAAAAGACGAAGCTTTCTTTAATAAAATTATTCACGCTAAAATTCCGGTTTTATTATTGTTGAATAAAATTGATAACTCCAATCAGGAACAATTAGAGGAACAAGTAGCGTTTTGGACAGCGAAAGTGCCAAATGCTGAAATTTTCCCAATCTCGGCTTTACAGAATTTTAATGTACCGGAAGTTTTCAGCAGAATTATTTCTTTATTACCAGAATCTCCGGCCTATTATCCAAAAGATCAATTAACAGACAAACCAGAACGTTTTTTCGTAAACGAAACAATCCGTGAAAAAATCTTGTTGAATTACAGCAAAGAGATTCCGTATGCAGTTGAAATCGTTACGGAAGAATTTTTTGAAGATGAAAAAATCATCAGAATCCGTTCCATTATTATGGTAGAGCGCGAAACTCAAAAGGGAATCATCATAGGTCATAAAGGTGCAGCGCTAAAAAAAGTAGGAACTGACGCTCGTGCTGATTTAGAGAAATTCTTCGGAAAACAAATTCACATTGAACTGGTTGTTAAAGTGAATAAAAACTGGAGAAGCAACGCGAATATGCTGAAACGATTTGGGTATAATCAATAAGAGTTTCTTTTGTTTCAAGTTTCAAGTTTCAAGTTTCAGGTTTCAGGTTTGAAATGCGAAATTGGAACGAGTAAATATTACAGGTTTTGAAATTTGGAACTAAAATTTCTTGAAAAACCTGAATGCCCTAGCCCTGATAGAAGTGGAAATCCTTTTTTATTGTTTTTTTTACAATAAAAAAGATTGTAACGGATAGCAGGAAATAGCTCCTGAAAAAACTCCTCAAAATAACAGGAAAAATAATAAAAATCTTAGGTATGTAGAAACTTGGCAGATTAGCCACTTTTTTACCTACCTTTGCAAAAAATTAAAATAAAGCATTTTGGATTTATAAGTGATTGATTATGGGATACTAAAATCAAAAAAACTAAAGTCTAAAATCAAAAATTCAAAAAAATGAATAACATTGTTGCGATAGTAGGAAGACCTAATGTAGGGAAATCAACCCTTTTTAATAGGCTGATACAAAGAAGAGAAGCTATTGTAGATTCTGTATCTGGGGTTACCCGTGATAGAAACTATGGTAAAAGCGAGTGGAACGGAAAAGAGTTTTCTGTAATTGATACCGGCGGATATGTTCGCGGATCTGATGACGTATTTGAAGGAGAAATCCGTAAACAAGTGGAGCTTGCTATCGACGAGGCTGATGTTATTATTTTTGTGGTTGACGTAGAAGAAGGTATTACACCAATGGATGATGTTGTTGCGCGTTTATTGCGTAAAGTGACAAAGCCCGTTTTATTGGCTGTAAATAAGGTAGATAATGCAATGCGTGAGAAAGATGCGCTTGAATTTTATAACCTTGGTTTAGGAGAATATTTCACATTCGCGAGTATTTCCGGAAGCGGAACTGGAGATTTATTAGACGCTTTAATTGAGTCTTTCCCAGTAAAACCAGAACCAGTTCAGGAAGAAGTGGTTTTACCACGTTTTGCTGTTGTAGGTCGTCCAAATGCTGGAAAATCAAGTTTTATCAATGCTTTAATTGGTAAAGAACGTTTCATGGTAACAGATATTGCAGGTACTACACGTGATGCAATTGATACAAAATTTGACCGTTTTGGTTTTGAATTCAATTTAGTTGATACTGCGGGAATCCGTCGTAAAGCTAAAGTGAAGGAAGATTTAGAATTTTATTCTGTAATGCGTTCGGTTCGTGCAATTGAGCATGCAGATATTTGTATATTGGTTATCGATGCAACCCGTGGATTTGAAGGTCAGGATCAGAGTATTTTCTGGTTGGCTGAGAAAAACCGTAAAGGTGTCGTAATTTTAGTAAACAAATGGGATTTGGTGGAGAAAGATACCATGTCTACACGTGATTACGAAGAGAAAATCAAAAAAGAATTAATGCCTTTTACAGATGTGCCAATTTTGTTCGTTTCGGCTTTAACGAAACAACGTTTATTGAAAGCATTAGAAGCTACAGTTCAGGTTTTTGAAAACAGAAAACAAAGAATCGCTACTTCAAAATTCAACGAATATATGTTGAAAGTAATCGAAGCTTACCCGCCACCAGCTACAAAAGGTAAATATGTGAAAATTAAATATTGTATGCAGTTGCCAACATTAACACCTCAGTTTGTGTTTTTTGCTAACATGCCACAATACGTTAAGGAACCCTATAAAAGATATCTTGAAAATAAAATTAGAGAAAACTGGGACTTTGCAGGAGTGCCGATCGATATTTATATCAGGGAAAAATAATAATAAAGTATATAAATAAAGCACACTTAAACCCTTGTAATCAATTGCAAGGGTTTTTGTTTTTCTACTGTTTTTGTGCTATTTTTTTAAAAAATTAGTGCTTCTTTTGGAAAACCCGAGGTTTTCATTAGGTCTTGGATCAAAGAAATAACAAGGCCATATAACGTGTTTGAATAATAAGCTATAACTAAAAATCAGTAATAATATTACCATTTGAGTCATACTGGTACGTCCAATTTACTTCGTAGTCCGATTTCATCACATCATTATAGTAATATGTTTCCTTATATTTTCGGTAATTATTTTTTGAAATTGAGGCATAAAAATATTCTTGTAACAAATTAAACCTTTTCATATAATTAAAAGAATTATCATAATCTTCAAAAATACGAACGAATTTAATGCCATTATTTATGCCGTTTATCATCTCATTTTTTTCCGTTTTTGACAAATTGCCATTAGAATCATAGTACAATTTTTCTAAAGATGTCCTTACATAGGGATCGTTTGGATCGTAAGGCATATCAGGATAGGTGCTTTTTATTTCAGTAAGCTTATTGCCTGAGTAAATATAATATATTCGTTCATGCCAAAAGTAATCTTGGCCCGGATATGGCGGAATGTCTTTTTGTACAATTTGACCTGCGCTATTTAAAGTTACATAACTCGTATTTTTAGGGACTGTGTAGCCCTCTATTGTATCAAAATTTTCAATAGTCACTTTATTTTTAGAGTATACAAATGTTGTATACAACTGATCGGTATAAAAATTTGAATAACCTGTCATTGGATCTAATTGAAATAATCCTCCCGTTTTTTTTGTCAAACGTTTCTGATCATCATATTCAAAATGAATAAAAAGGTCCGTTTGATTTTTAGTAGCAAAACCATCTCTAATTTTGGTTAATAAAGGCGAATTATTTTGATTTTCATCATCAACATTATCATTTGAACACGAAAAAAGTAAAATTGCCAGAGTGAAAAAGACGGTTATTTGCTTCATGAATTTTTAATATATTATATATAAGATTTTTAGAAAAAAAATATTTATTCGCATCAAATATAACAAATTAAACATTTTAATAATAAGATTTTTCGTGTTTTTAAATGCACTTTTCATCTACAATAGTGAAAACCTATTTTTACATTTTTTTTGGAGCTAGTATGCATGTAATATCGTTACTTACTTCTATTATGAATACTAAAATCCCCGCTACAACAGGGATTATTTTATATATTGTCGTAATTGTGAACAGGTTGTGTTTCATTTTATTGGCATATTTTTGACTAAACTTGAAAACTACAACTTAAACCTTTTGTATTTTTTGTAGTCTTATTATTCTAACTAACCAATTTTATGATCAGGATTTGTTCATTATTACTGTTTTTTCTTTTTTGTTTCACAGCAAATGCCCAGAATGATATTATCATAAAAGGGACAGTGGTTGACATTAATACACAACTTCCTCTCGAACTTGCAACTGTTTATTTTACTACTGTAAAAGATTCTACCATAATAGAATATGCTACTACAGACAAAAATGGTGTTTTTAGGATAAACACCAAAAAGTATGACAAACCTGTTTTACTAAAAATAAATTATATGGGCTACCAGCCTTTTATTGAAGAGCAGAAAGGACTTTTAGAAAGCAAGGACTTAGGAAAATTATATGTGTTGGAGAATGTAAACGCACTAGATAATGTGGTAATTAAAAGTGCTGCTCCACCCATTACAATGAAAAAAGATACGTTGGAGTTTAATGCAGCTTCATACAAAGTACGTCCGGATTCTAATGTCGAGACTTTATTAAAACAATTGCCAGGAGTAGATATAGATAATGACGGAAAAGTGACCGTAAATGGACGGGAAGTAACGCAGTTTTTAGTCAACGGAAAAACATTTTTTGATAAAGATGGTGCTTTGCTTTTGAAAAATCTACCAGCAGACATTATAAAAAAGATTCAGGTTTCAGACTTTAAATCTAAAAAGGAAGAATTGGCTAAACAGGAATCTACTTCAGACTACTCGACGATTAATCTGACTATTGATGAGAAGAAAAACAAAGGGTACTTCGGGAAAATATTAGGAGGCTACGGCTCTGATGATCGATACGAAAGTAGTTTGCTAATGAATTTCTTCAATAACAAACGAAAGATAAGTGTTTTAGGGTCCTCCAATAATATCAATTCGACGGGTTTTGCCCAGGATGAAGTATTTGATAATATGGGAGGCGGAAGGAATAATAGCGGTAAAAACAGCGGTTCTACGGGCAGCGGAAAAGGAATTACACAATCTAATTTGTTTGGTGTTAATTATACCGATGATTGGAGCGAAAAATTGGCTGCGATGGGAAGCTACAATTTTTCTAACACCATTAATAAAAATGAAAGTAAGGCCAATCAGCTTAGTTTTTTGCCAACAGGGAATATTATTACCGAATCTGATGCTAAAACAAGAAATGAAAATACAGGTAACAAAGCCAATTTTGAATTAGAATATAAAATAGATCCGACTACAAGGCTTGTTGTAGCTCCAAAATTAAACCAATCGAGATCTAATAATGATTCTTCTTCATCTACTTCTTCCGTAGATGAAAATGGTAATGCTTTGAATGAAAGTACAGCTAAATCGTATAATGAAAGCACCAATACAAGTTTTGCAAATACAATCAATTTTAATAAAGTATTTAAGAAAAAAAATCGCAATCTAAGTTTTGTTTTTGATAACAATAATTCAAAAACGGATTCTGATGGTTGGAACGAATCTGAAACTCTTTTTTATCAGGATAATAAACCGGATGATTTGAGAAATCAGAATACCAAAAACAATAATTCAAGTGATTCTTATTCGGCAGATATTGAATATACAGAGCCTATTACAGACTCATTGCGCATAAGATTTGGATCTGATTTTGATTGGAAGAAGGAAGTTAAAGATCAAAGAACTTTTGATTTTGATGCCGCTACACAATCGTATTCTGATTTGAATGAGTCATTGACTACTTATACAACTTCCAGACAAAATTCAGTTAGTCCGAAGGTTGGGGTTACTTTGCAAAAGAACAAATTCACAGTAAATCTGGATTCTAAAACCTCTTTGGTTCAATTTGATAACTACTCTTTATATTTAGGTAAAGAGACGGAATTAAATAAAAAATATGCTTTGCCTTTTGCAACAGCCCAGTTTCGATATAAATTCAGCCGATCAAAAAACCTGACTTTAAAATACGATTTTTCGAGTACACTTCCTGCTGCCAATTATTTAATGCCGGTTGCGAATTTAAGTAATCCTTTGAACTCCATTATAGGAAATCCAAATCTGGATCCAATCGAGAAAAATACAGTGAATTTTAATTTCAGAAATTTTGATTTTAGAACGCGTTCGGGTTATAGTTTTATGGCAAAAGGGGATTATTACAGCAACGACATTTATGCTACATCTGTGTATGATGAAAGCGGTAAACGAACGACATCTTACATTAATATATCTGGTACGTATACAGTTTCGGTGGGTGGAAACTGGAGTCAGTCTATAAAGAGAGATGCCCACGTTTTAAGATATGGCCTGGGACTTAATAGCAGTTACTCATTTGATAAAGGATTTACGAATGCTGTAATGTACACGGCAAAATCTACCGCTATAACTCCAAGAGTTTACATGACCTATGAATATGGAGAAGTGCTTACCATTTCACCATCTTACAGTCTGTCTTATAATGAAACAAAATATGAGAATTACAACAGAGACGCGAGTTCAAATGTGTTGCATAGAATCAATTTGCAAACAACATCCTATTGGCCAGCGAATTTAATTTTTGGAAATGATTTTGGATACACCTACAATTCTAATATTTCAGGTGATTTCAAAAAAGATTTCTTTTTATGGAATACTAGTTTGTCATACGGCTTTTTTGATAAAAAAGTTTATGCAAAAGTAAAAGTTTATGATGTTTTGAATCAAAATCAAAGTGCTACCAGAACGATTTCTGCAACCTCTATTCGGGATGAAGAAAATACAGTTCTAAAAAGATATGTAATGTTTTCTGTAGCTTATAAAATTGGGAATTTTGCAGCCGAAAAGGGTTCTAAAAGAAAACAAAGAGAAAGAGAAGAATAATTAATTGGGCGTTCCCTTCGGTCGGGCTTTCGGCTATATCTTTTATTCCGTTTCACTTCATAAAAGGATACCGCCTCAATCCCTAACGCAAAAGCACCTTCAAAGGTTTTAGTGAAATATTTGAAGAGTTAGAATTTTAAATTTTATTATTTTTAGGCTTCCTATTTATTCGATGGTAAACAGTAAAACGAATAATATCACGATCATAAAAATCAACACCGCTTGCACGTCGCTGAAAACTTTTCAGATAACCTAATTCCAAACCAATATTAGGGTTGAAATGATAACGTAAGGCAGCATAAATTCGGTTTTGATCGAAAGTATTTCGCTTATTGTCTTTTCCGAAATTAAGCAGGATTTCATCAGAAATAGTGCCTTTTAAACTTCGTTTTTCTTTTTTCCAAAGATCAAAAGTCGATTGTAATCGGTATCTGAACCGGAAAGAAAAAGAAAAATCATCGAGCAGTTCTGTTTTAGTAGCTTTCTGAATAAAACGTTCTTCAAGCTGAAAACGGTTATGAAACGTAATTTTTGCAATATCATTGATCAGGGTAATGTCTTGTTGCGCACGATATTCCGGAACTGAAAAGTCTGGATCAAAATGCGGATCTTGTGTATTAACATTAAAAAAGGCAAATCCTCCGCCTAAATCGACTAATTTAGTTGCTCTGTATCTTCCCTGAACTCTGATTACAAATAAATTTTCATGAATAGGATTTAAAAAACTTCGGTTGTCAAATTCAGAATGTAAAGCCCATTTCTCAGTTAAAGGTAAAATGTTGTAATACCGAATCCAGGTCAGCGTTTGCTGATCGATATTGCGTTTGGTTTGCGCAATTCCGACTTGACTTAAAAGACCAACAAAAAGAAATATTCTGAGAATTTTCATTTATATAAATTCAGGCTGCGAATATATACAAATCAAAATGTATTTCAGGAAGATTAAAATGGGGTTAAAATGCTTTTTTGTGATTATACAAAACGAGGCAAGTTTTTAAGCTTGCCTCGTTTTGTATTTAGAGTTTAATTAATTTCTTATAATGAATATTTCAATGTAACTCCATAAGTTCTTTGATCTCCAATTACTCCGGCATATTGTCCTGTGTTTCCTCCGGCAGGCAATAATTGTTCGTAATAATCTTTGTTTAATAAATTACGTCCCCAGAAGTGGATAGATAATCCCTGAGAAGCACGGAAACCTAAACGAGCATTAAAAATAGCATAACCTGGAACTACTAAATATTTTGAAGCAGAGGGGCTAGATGAGAATTCAGAACGTGCGTAAGAATCAAGAGCTAAGAAAACTTTACCGGCATTTCCGAAGAACTTAGCCTGATCAGAAAGTTCACCACCTAAAGATCCTGCCCATCTTGATACACCAGGTAAATCTGTTCCTGAAACATCTTTATAGGCTACCTGAACTCCTCCAACAGTAGTTCCTGTTTCTTCTAAAGGAAGTGGTGCATTTGTAAATTTCACATAAGTACCTTCAGTATAAGTTGCAGCACCATTAATTGTCAGGTGTTGATTCACTACAAAACTTGCGTCTAGTTCAGCACCTCTTACACGTACTTTATCTGCGTTAGCAAGATAACCACGGTTAACACCTAATTCAGCTGCCTGAACGTTTGTTTGGTAATCTTTAATTTCTGTATTAAATAAAGCCACGTTCAATATAGAATTTCTGAAAGGAGAAGTTTTTACTCCTACTTCATAATGATTTACTTTTTCAGGTTTGATAACCGCAAGATCAGTTAAAGGTTGTCCTTTTGAATCTGTTGGAAGTCCGGCAACATTCACACCAACTGGTTTGTAACTTTTTGCATAAGTTGCATAAGCGTTAATTTTGTCAGATGCTTTGTAAGTTAAAGTTATGTTTCCTGAAAAATCTGTGTTGTCAGTGCTGGAATCAAATGCCTGATCTGAGTAAACTGATTTTTTCAAAGCTAATAACGCAGGATCGGTCGTTTGCAGACCTCCATATGTTGTACGGGCATAATGCGCATCTTTTTTATCGAAATTGTATCTTAAACCAGGTAAAACGTGAAAACGCTCTGTAATAGCCCAGTCTAACTGACCAAATACTGCTGCACTCGATGCTCTGATGTTGGCATCTGTTTTGATTCCGTATCCTTCAAAAAGCCCCGGAGTTTTCCATAATGGACTAGTTGAACTTTGTGCAAATCTCCATTGTGCATTTCCAGATTCTTCAGTACCATCTGTCTGAGAAGTTTGATCGATGAAGAATACACCTGCAACTCCACTGATTTTTGATGTCAACTGACCAGCATAACGAACTTCTTGCGTGATCTGAGTTTGTCTTGTTGGGTTTTGTGATTTTGCTAATACTTGTAATCCTGTAAAATCTCTATCATTTGATGGATCCCAGTTCCAAAAACGCCAAGCTGTTGTAGAAGTTAATGTTCCACCACCAATTTTGGTGTCAATATTAAGCGAAATACCTCCCATATCCTGATTTGAACGCCATGGTGTATCGTGATCGATTTTACGATCAAAAGCATTTAAACTTGGCAATTGATAATTTAAATCTTTAATAATCGCATCAAACTGGCGGTAAGCGGCTCTTTGAGTAGGGGCAACACCTGCAACAACTTGTGCATATCCGTCAGGACGCTGTGTTGTTATATCGGCTGCTAGTATAATATTAGTATTTACTGTTGGAGTCCAAAGTAATTGACCTCTAATTCCCTGATTGTTTAATGTATTAGTTGGTCGTCCTGTAACTACATTGTCAATTAGACCATCACGTTGTGTACCAGAAAAAGAGATACGTCCTGCCACTTTTTTACCTAAAGCTCCTGTTACAGATGCCTTAGCCTGCAAAAAGTTGTAATTTCCATAGCTTACTTCAAAGTCGGCACCAGTAGTGAAACTTGGTTTACGGGTTGTGATGTTAAAAGCTCCAGAAGTTGTGTTTTTACCAAATAAAGATCCTTGTGGTCCACGTAATACTTCGATTTGTTCTACATCAATAAAGTCTAAAGTTGTAGCAGCCGGACGAGCGTAATACACACCATCAACATAGAAACCAACTCCCGGATCGATTCCGTCATTTGTTAGTCCGAATGGAGAACCAAGGCTACGAATATTAATTCCTGTATTTCTTGGATTTGATGAGTATAATTGAACAGATGGAACTAATTCTTTAATACGATTTACGTTAAAGGCACCAGTTTGTTCTGCCTGCTTTCCTGTGATTACAGAGATCGCAATCGGCACATCCTGAACTTTTTCGATCCTACGTCTTGAAGAAACCACAACTTCTACAAGTTCATTTTCCTCTTTTAAAGTTACTAGTAATGGAGTTGCTGGTATCGCATCCAATTCTATTTCTGTAGTTTTATAACCGACGTATTGAACTAATATTGTTACCGGAAGTTTTCCTTTGGTATCGATTGAAAACTTTCCGCTTGGATCAGTACTGGTACTGAAAGTTGTTCCTTTAATAACAACGTTAACTGCTTCTAATGGGATATTTTCTGATGTTGTTACTACACCTTCAATATTTTGTGCGTATGATGTGGTAAAGGCTAGTAGTAAAAAGATACTTGTAAGTGATATTTTATATAGATTTTTCATTTTTATATTAAGTATATGTAATTAGTAGAATTTAAATTAAAAAAAAACTTTTTTACCAACACATACACATCATAAATGAATTGTTTTTCACACTTGTGAATAAACTATAATTACTTTGCAAAAGATTTTTTGTTACACCTGATTTACTGGAATGTACTTTCATGGGTTAAAAATTTGTAAATGATTTGTTAATTATTTTTGGCAAATATATACAAATTCTATTAAATCGATAGGGTTAAGAGAATATTTTTTTATTTCTTTACCAATGAGGCGATTGTAATGCCTTCCATTGCCTTCAAAGTTTTGTCTCTAATAAGGAGTAAACCGTGACGCAGACTGCATTCCGACTCGGTTTTACAATCGGAGCAAGGCTCATAAAAATTTAAAGAAGCACAAGGTAAAAGCGCAATTGCACCGTCAAATAAACGGTGAATTTCGGCTAAAGTGATATCATTTTTAGATTTTATCAGATAATAACCGCCAAATTTTCCTTGCTTACTACTCACAAAACGTCCTCGTTTTAGATCCAATAAAATTTGTTCTAAAAACTTTTTAGGAATGTTAGCGCCATCAGCAATTTCGATCGTTCTCGAAATGTGATTTTCGTCTTGTTCTGCTAAATAAAGTAAGGCCTTAAGGGCGTATTTTGCTTTATGTGATAACATCTATCTTTAATTATGAATTATAAATTGTGAATTATGAATTTAACCTGAAACCTGAAACAAATTAAACCTGAAACAAATTAAACCTGAAACCTGAAACTTGAAACAAAAAGAATAAAAACGCTACCAGCCTCCGCTAGAGCCTCCACCTGAGAATCCGCCTCCGCCAAATCCTCCACCGAAGCCACCGCCTCCGCCGCCAAAACCACCACCTGATGATCCTCCGCCGAAACCGCCAAATCCTCCGCCGCTTCTTCCAAGATTACTTAGAATAATAACGTCAAGAAGGCTAGGGCCGCCACCGCCGTTGTTGCCGGAATTTCCTCCACCACCTCTTTTGTTTCGAGACAGTAAAATTAATACAATTACAACAATAACAATGAAAGGTAATATTGGAAAACTTTTTCCTTTGGATTGTTGTTTCCTTTCGCCTTTAAATTTTCCTTTAAAAACATCAATTATAGCATCAGTTCCTTTGTCCAATCCGTTGTAAAAACTTCCTGCTTTGAACTCCGGAATAATAATATTTCTAATTATGGTTCCGCCAATTCCAGCCGTTAAACGATCCTCAACTCCGTATCCCGGATTAATGGCAATTTTTTTCTCGTTTTTTGCCAATAAAATTACAACACCGTTATCGTCTTTTGCCGTTCCTCCAATTCCCCATGTTTGTCCCCATTTTGTAGCCAGTTGGCTTACGTCTTCGCCTTTTAAACTTTCGATGGTAATAATTACAATCTGAGTTGTAGTGGAATCTGAATAACGAACTAGTTTTTCTTCTAATTGTGCTTTTTCAGTCGAACTTAAAATATTGGCATAATCATAAACCGAAGTCTGAAAACTGGGTTTCTCCGGAATTGTAAACTGCGCAAAAATACAATTGGTGGTAAAAAGGGCTAATAATAGAAAGGATAATGTAAAAATTCCTTTTGACTTAGATATTTTGTTTTTGGAAATTTTCATTATTTATCCTTTTGAGATTTCGTTAGATAATTCGTTAGTGTCTTCTTCAGACCACGGAAAGTATTTTTTCAATTGTTCACCGGCGTTTAAAATCCCGTCAACAATTCCTTGCTTAAAGTTTCCTGCTTTAAATTGTGCTGTCATAGCGTCTTTGGTACAATCCCAAAAATCATCAGCAACAGCATCATTTATGCCTTTATCGCCACAAATAGCAAAGGCTTTATCTTCAACAGCAAAATAAAATAAAACACCATTTTGCAATTGGGTTTCATCCATTTTTAATTCATGAAAAAGTTCTAAAGCTCTATCGTAAGGAGCTTTAGAACTTGTTTTTTCTATATGTACTCTAATTTCGCCAGAAGTGTTTTTTTCGGCCACGCGAATGGCTTCAACAATTATTTGTTCCTCTTCTTTGGATAAAAAATCTTCTACTTTTGACATTGGAGTTATTTTAGATATTAGATTTCAGATTTTAGATTCCAGACTAAACTGAAATCTAAAATCATCAACCAAAAATATTAATTTTTAGAATTTTACTTCAACTGGTTTATCAGCTCCCGTAGAAGCTTCAAAATATGGTTTTTCTTTAAGACCATACATTCCTGCTAATATATTTCTTGGGAAAGTATTAATGTTATTGTTGTAAGGTTTAACAGCCTCATTAAAACGGGTTCTGGCCGTTAAAATTTGATTTTCTGTACTCGCTAGTTCATCTTGTAATTTCAAGAAGTTTTCATTTGCTTTCAGATTTGGATATTGCTCAACACTTACCAATAATTTTGATAAAGAAGAAGAAACTCCTGATTGTGCTGAGTTAAAGGCAGCTAATTGTTCCGGAGTAACGTTTGTTGGGTCAATTGTAATTCCAGTCGCTTTAGCACGAGCTTCAATTACAGCTGTTAAAGTGCTTTTTTCATGTTCAGCATATCCTTTTACAGTACTAACTATATTTGGGATAAGATCGTTTCTCCTTTGATATGCAGTGTTAACATTTCCCCAGCTTTCTTTCACTTCCTGATCAAGTGTTACTGCTTTATTATAAATTCCAGAAGCCCACATGTATATTCCAATGATAACAACAGCTCCAATAATCCAAGGCAAAAATCTTTTCATGTGTATTTAATTTAAGTTTGTTAGTTTTTGATTTATTATTATAATTCGTTCTTTATTTCGTTTAATTGTGTTTTTATGGTCTCTAATTTACGTATTATTTCGAATTTATCTAATGTTTTCTTTTGTCCTTCTTTTAAATGTGTTTTCGCACCTTCTAACGTAAAACCTCTTTCTTTAACCAAATGATAGATCAATTGCAGGTTGGTTATGTCTTCCGGCGTAAACATTCTGTTGCCTTTGGCATTCTTTTTAGGTTTTAAAATATCAAATTCACTATCCCAAAACCTTATCAATGATGCATTGACATTAAAAGCTTTGGCTACTTCGCCAATGCTGTAATATCTTTTATCTTTTGAAAGCTCAATATGCATGTTTCTTAATTTTCTATTTTATTCCAAAAATACTACTTTTTAAAGTATTAATCTAATGACTGGTTTTCCTGGTTCGCCATTTGTGAAATTGCGACATATTCTACAGCCGAAATATTGCCGTAATAAAAGTTTAGCGGATTCACGACCTTTCCGTCTTTATGTACCTCATAATGACAATGCGGGCCTTCCGATCTTCCGGTACTTCCAACATAACCAATAACAGCACCTCTTTTTACTTTTTGTCCCGGTCTGCAGTTGTATTTGCTTAAATGAGCATACAAACTTTCATAGCCAAAACCATGCCTGATTACAACGTGATTTCCAAATCCCGAAGCCGAATTGTCAGCTCTTGCCACAACGCCATCCCCTGTGGCATAAACGGGAGAACCGGTGTTGGCTGTGAAATCCATTCCGTTGTGCATTTTTCGCACTTTCGTGAAAGGATCAATTCGGTATCCAAAACCTGAAGCAATACGTTTTAAATTTTCATTCTGAACGGGTTGAATCGCCGGAATTGCCAATAATAAATTGCCTTTTACGCTGGCTAATTTCAAAATTTCATCCAATGATTTGGACTGAATAGCCAATTGTTTCGAAAGTTTATCAATTCGTTTTGTAGTTTTCAAAACCAATTGTGAGTTGTTATAACCTTCTAAATCTTTATATCGTTTTGGATCTCTAAATCCCACTTTTCTAATAGAATCCGGAATTTCTGTTTTATTGAAATAAACCCTGTAAATATTATTATCTCTGTCTTCTAAAGCTTCGGTTACATCGTCAATTTCATCCATTTTTTTATTCAAAATAGCATATTGCAATTTCAAATTCTCAATTTCACGTGCCTGCAAACGGTCTTTTGGTGTTTCAAAAAAAGGAGTGTTAATTAAAAGAACAAAAACCAGGAAGCCAAACAGTGCCGAGGCTAATAAAAATAGCAATCCATAGCCAATTTTCGCCCTTTTTCTGGTTTTTATTTTCGTATAAGCCAGATTTTCTGAGTCGTAATAATATTTTACTTTCGCCATATTTTAAAATACCCTATTTTTGCAGCTTGTAAAATAAGTTAGTCGAACAAATTTAGTAAATGTTTCAGTTGTTCGCCTCTTTTTTTCAAGTTAAAAAAGCAATTAGATAATTGAGTTAATTAGATAATTAGATAATGTATTAAATAGGTAATTTATTGTTTTGAACTATGAATTTTAGTTTGAAATTATCTAATTGTCACATTATCAAATTGCCACATTATCACATTAATCTAATTGTCACATTATCAAATTATCACATTTCTAATTATAACATGAAATCACAAGACGTACGTAAACAATTTTTAGATTTTTTTAAAAGCAACGGACACTTAATCGTTCCGTCGGCTCCTATTGTGCTTAAAGACGATCCAACCTTAATGTTCAATAACTCGGGAATGGCCCAGTTTAAAGAATATTTCTTAGGGAATTCAACTCCAAAAAGCAAACGAATAGCGGATACTCAAAAATGTCTTCGTGTGGCCGGTAAACAAAATGATCTTGAAGAAGTTGGAATTGATACGTATCACCATACCATGTTCGAAATGTTGGGTAACTGGTCGTTTGGTGATTATTTTAAAAGAGAAGCGATTAATTTCTCATGGCAATTATTGACAGAAGTTTATAAAATTCCAAAAGAAAATATTTACGTTTCTGTTTTTGAAGGAAATAAAGAAGAAAATGTTCCTTTTGATCAGGAAGCATGGGATATTTGGAAAGAATTAATTGATGAAGACCGAATCATTCTTGGAAATAAAAAGGATAATTTCTGGGAAATGGGAGATCAGGGACCATGCGGACCTTGTTCTGAAATTCACGTTGACTTACGTTCTGAAGAAGAAAAAGCGCAAGTTTCAGGAAAAACTCTTGTAAATAATGATCATCCGCAAGTAGTTGAAATCTGGAATAACGTATTCATGGAGTTTAACCGTAAAGCTGATGGATCTCTTGAAAAACTTCCTGCACAACACGTAGATACCGGAATGGGATTTGAGCGTTTGTGTATGGCTTTGCAAGGTAAAACATCTAATTATGATACGGATGTTTTTACACCGCTTATCGAGAAAGTAGAACAAATTACAGGTTTAAAATATACTTCTAATGAGATAAAAAACATTTCAGAAGAGCAAGATAAAACCAATATTGCGATTCGTGTTGTTGTAGATCACGTTCGTGCGGTTGCATTTGCAATTGCCGACGGACAATTACCATCAAATACTGGTGCTGGTTATGTAATTCGTAGAATTTTGCGTCGTGCAATTCGTTATGGATTTACATTTTTAGGTACAAAAGAACCTTTTATCAATAAATTGGTTGAAGTTCTGGCAAACCAAATGGGAGAATTTTTCCCTGAAATTAAATCGCAGCAACAATTGGTTACGAATGTAATTCGCGAAGAAGAAGCTTCTTTTTTAAGAACTCTTGATCAGGGATTACAATTATTAGATAATGTAATTGCACAAACCAAAGGTTCTGAAGTTTCCGGAGCTAAGGTTTTTGAATTGTATGATACGTTTGGTTTTCCAAAAGATTTAACGGCTTTGATTCTAAAAGAAAAAGGTTTCTCCTATAATGAAGAAGAATTTGAAGTTGAATTACAAAAACAAAAAACACGTTCACGCGCTGCATCAGAAGTTTCAACAGAAGACTGGACAGTTTTAATTCCAGGAAATGTAGAAACTTTCGTTGGTTATGATAAAGTAGAGAATGAGGTAAAAATTACCAGAATTCGTAAAGTTGATTCTAAGAAAGACGGAATTCTATACCAAATCGTTTTGGATAATACGCCGTTCTATCCTGAAGGTGGAGGACAAGTTGGTGATAAAGGAACATTAGTTTCTGCAAATGAAACGATCGAAATCATCGATACGAAGAAAGAAAACAATTTGATTTTGCATTTTGCAAAACAATTGCCTGAAAATATTGAAGCTGGCTTTGTAGCAAAAGTAAATAACGATTTAAGAGGTTCAACTTCTAAAAATCACTCTGCTACGCATTTAATGCATTTGGCTTTGAGAAACCTTCTTGGAACTCACGTAGAGCAAAAAGGATCATTGGTAAATCCAAATTATTTGCGTTTTGACTTTTCTCATTTCAGCAAAGTTTCTGATGAAGAAATTAAACAGGTTGAAGATTCTGTAAATGCGCAAATTGAAGCACAATTGCAATTGGTAGAACACAGAAATATTCCAATTAAAGAAGCATTAGATAAAGGTGCAATGGCTTTATTTGGAGAGAAATACGGAGATAATGTTCGTATGATTGAATTTGGTGACAGTAAAGAGCTTTGCGGTGGAATTCACGTAAAAAACACTGCAGAAATCTGGCATTTCAAAATTATTTCTGAAGGTGCTGTTGCGGCTGGAATTCGTCGTATTGAAGCAATCACCGGTGATGCAGTTAAAAACTTCTATTTAAACCAGGAGAATACATTAGCAGAAATAAAAGAAACACTTAAAAACCCACAGGATATTTTAAAATCTGTTGCTTCACTTCAGGATGATAATGCTAAACTTAAAAAACAAGTGGAGCAATTATTGAAAGAAAAAGTAGGCGCTTTAAAATCTGAATTGGAGAAAGATTTCCAAGAAATAAACGGCGTAAATTTCCTTGCTAAACAAGTAGATTTAAGTATGGCGTCGACTAAAGATTTGGCTTCTGCATTAGGAAGTTCAAAAGCAGATTCATTTGTGTTTTTAGCTTCTATAGAAGATGGATTGCCAAATATTCATTGTTATATTGCTAAAGAATTGGTTTCTTCAAAAAGCTTAAACGCAAATGCAGTAATCAAAGAATTAGGAAAATATATTGAAGGAAATGGAGGAGGACAACCTTTCTTCGCTTCTGGAAAAGGTAAAAATGCTGCTGGAATTGCGGAGGCTTTGGCTAAGGCTGTGGATTTTGTTAAATAAGGTTCTGAGAAGCTAAGGGACTAAGACTCTAAGGTTTCACACCTTTTATAATAAAAGAAAACCCCTTTCATTTAAGATGAAAGGGGTTTTGTATTTATATTTTTTTTATTTTATGTCAGAAATGACAAATAGTACGTTATCCTAATAAAAACTTAGACCCTTAGTCCCTTAGCTTCTCAGAACCTTTATTTACGTTCTCCAATCTGCTGGCGCCACATAGCATAATACAAACCTTTTTCCAGAATTAAATCTTCGTGTTTTCCTTGCTCGATTATCTTCCCTTGTTCCAAAACAAATATTTTATCAGCGTGCATTACAGTTGACAAACGGTGTGCAATTAAAACCGTAATTCTGTTTTTGTCGGATATATTTCTGATTGTCGCATTAATTTCTTCTTCAGTAATAGAATCCAAAGCAGAAGTTGCTTCATCAAAAATCAATAAATTCGGGTTCCTTAAAATAGCTCTGGCGATGGATAAACGTTGTTTTTCTCCACCTGAAACTTTAATTCCACCTTCACCGATAGTAGTGTTTAAACCATCTTCGGCGCGTCTTAATAATTTTTCGCAACTGGCTCTTTTTAAGGCATCGTATACCTCTTCATCGGTTGCATTTGGTTTTACAAACAATAAATTTTCTCGGATGGTTCCTGAGAATAACTGGGCATCCTGTGTTACAAAACCTAATTGCTTTCTTAAATCTAATAAATCAATTTCAGTTGAATCAATATCGTTATATAAAACCTGACCTTCAGCCGGCGTGTATAATCCAACTAACAATTTCACTAAAGTCGTTTTTCCAGAACCCGATGGTCCAACAAAAGCGACGGTTTCTCCTTGTTTAATATCAAAAGTAATATTTTCAACTGCTTTGAATTTTGCTGTTTTGTGTTTGAAACTTACATTAGAAAAAAGTAATGACTGAATCGCTCCAACATGTTTCGGATGTTTTGGACGGAATTCCTTAGGAGCACTCAATAAAGTTTTGAAGTTTTCCATAGAAACTTTGGTTTCATTAAGTGTAATAATGAAATTTCCAAGTTCCTGCAGCGGTCCAAAAATGAAGAAGGTAAAAAATACCATAGTCAATAAATCGCCCACAATAATTTTATCTCCAAATAAGAAATAGTACAAAGTAAAAACGACACAAGTTCTTAAAAAGTGAACCGTTGTTCCCTGAATAAAACTCAAACTTCTTATAAAACGAACTTTTTCAAGTTCTAACTGTAAAATTTTAAAGGTATTTAAATTCAGACGTTTTTCTTCCTGATACGTTAAACCCAAGCTTTTTACAAGTTCAATATTACGCAAACTCTCCGTTGTTGAACCCGCCAAAGCATTTGTTTGATTGACAATTTTCTTAGAAACGATTTTAATTTTTTTACCCAAATAAGAACTCACCAATGCAATAATTGGCGCGGTAACTAAAAAGATAAGCGAAATACGATAATCAATTCGGGCTACATAGAGAATTACAAATATGAAACCGATAATGGTTTGAAAAATTAGGGAAATAGAAAGTGTGATTAATTTTTCAGAATCGATTCTAACTTTAGTCAATTTACTTAAAGTTTCACCGCTTCGCTGATCTTCAAATTCAGCATAAGGCAAATCGAGTGATTTTTTAATTCCGTCAGTGTACATTTGCGCCCCGGTTCTTTGAATCACCACATTCGTAAAGTAATCCTGAAAGTTTTTAGTAATTCTGGAAATCATCGCTGCACCAAGCGAAAGCCCGAGCCAGAAGGATAATGATTTAATAAATGCCATTTCGTTTCCTTTGTATTTTGCCAGCCCGACACCGCAATCCTGCATTAATTTACCGGTAATAATAGAGTCTGATAAGCTGAAACAAATGTTGATAGAGGCCATAATCAAAGCAAAAAACAGTAGCATTTTGTGTTTGATTATATAAGAATATAATAATTTCATAAGTGAATTTTAATTTATGGGAGATGCAAAAGTAAGCAATAGTTTTAGTTAGTGAAGTTGATTTAAGTTATTAAAAACCTAAATTTAAAAAGGGTATATATTTTCATTTATATTTGCTCAATTTATAATATATAACCTACTTAAAAATGAAAAAACTTTTATTGCTTTTTAGTGTCTTGACTTTATTCTTCACATCATGTTCTAATGATGATAATTCTCCTAATAGTGATAATAATTCTATAGAAGATACTTCGATCTTACCTAAGACCATTTCTTATACTTATCCGTCAATCTATTTAGGTACAAATAGTAAAAGCACTTTAACTTATGATGGAAATAAAATAGTAAGCAGCATCAAAGAAGGTTCTAAAACAATTTTTACTTATAACGGAAATGTAATTGTAAAACAAGAAAAATTTAATATAGATACAAAAGGTGTTGAAACAAAAGATACCGAAGTTTTATATACTTATGAAAATAATAAATTAAAGACAAGAATCATTAGGGAAGAATTTAGCACTCAATTTCCAGATGGGCAGTTTATTGATAAAACTGTATATACTCATACTTCTCAGAATTTAATCTCGTTTAAAAGGTATTCAGTTGATCCTGGCACTAAGAAAGAAACAAAAAGGAGTGAAGGAAATTTGACTTATAAAGATGGAAATCTGGTGAAAATTGAACAAATTAACGATTCTTCAACTGCTACAAGAACTTATGAATATGATACTAAAAATAATCCGCTCAAAAATATTTTAGGATTTGATTTGTTATTAAATGAAATCAGTGAGTTTGGAAAAAATAATATTGTAAAAACAACTGCAGGAACTGTAGATCCTGCAAGTTACTTAACGACATATATTTATAATGATAAAGACTATCCAACTAAACATACTTCATTTGCAGGTGATGGTAAATCAATAGAGTATGAAATTGAATACACTTACTAAGTAAATAAAATTTTGAAATAAATTTAAAAACCAAATACTTCTGTATTTGGTTTTTTTATTGGTGAAAATTGGTGAAATTCGTGTTTCAATTCATAGCCATGCAGTTCAGAACCCAAATTCCAATATCAAAATCCAATAATCCAATAGATTATAATTCGAGGGTGCTTTCTTTTGGTTCTTGTTTTGCAGAAAATATGGCGGATAAATTTGATTATTTTAAATTTCAGAATGAGACAAATCCGTTTGGAATTATTTTTAATCCGGTTTCTATTGAAAAAGTAATTGAAAGAACGGTTACTGAAAAATGGTTTACAGAAAAAGACGTTTTCTTTCATAATGAACGCTGGCATTCTTTTGAAGTTCATTCTGATCTAAGCAATTCAGACAGACAAGAATTATTAGAAACTTTAAATAAAGCCATCTCAGAAACCAATAAGCAATTAAAAGAAGCAACACACCTTATTATCACGTACGGAACATCCTGGATTTATAGAAATCTGGAAAGCGATGAAATAGTGGCCAATTGCCATAAAGTGCCTCAAAAGCAATTCTCAAAAGAATTATTATCGGCAGATACAATTCAAAAAAGTATTCAAAATACAATCGATTTAATTCAGACTATAAATCCAAATATAAACTTCATTTTTACTGTTTCGCCAGTGCGTCACATAAAAGACGGATTTATTGAAAACCAATTAAGTAAATCACATTTATTTTCTGCTCTGCATTCTGTTTTGAATACTGAATACTTAAAACTGAACACTGAGTACTTTCCGTCGTACGAAATCATGATGGACGAACTTCGTGATTATCGTTTCTATAAGGAAGATATGTTACACCCCAATCAGGTGGCAATTGATTATATCTGGCATAAATTCAGTGAAAATTATATGACTGAAGAAAGTTTTTCTTTAATGCGGGAAGTAGATGAAATTCAAAAAAGCCTGCGTCACAGAAGCTTCAATCCCGAATCAGAACAACATCAAAAATTCCTTGCCAAGCTTCAGAAAAAAATAAATACTTTAGGCGAAAAATGGCCTAACATCAAATTCTAAAAAAAATTCGTGCCTTAGCGCCTTCGTGGCCAAACTCAAAAAGTAGGAAAATAATTATTTGTAAGTAAAATTCTAGAATATTTGAACGAAATTGTGTAAATTGTTAAAGTTTAAATTTTTCAATTTTGTAAACTGTAGAGATACAGCCTTATAATAACGCAATTTTAATCTAACGTGTTTTATTGACGTATGAATACCAAAACAATTCATTTTCTAAAAAAAACACTACGTATACTGTTTTGGTGCGTGGGCTCTATAATTGCACTTTTACTTCTGATTATAATATTAATTCAAGTGCCGTCAGTGCAGAATTTCGTTAAGGACAAAGCGATAACTTATCTGCACGATAAAATCAAAACCAAAGTTGCATTAGATCATATTTCGATTAAATTTCCAAAAGATGTAGTCTTGGAAGGTTTTTATTTTGAAGATCAAAAGAAGGATACTTTGCTGTCTGGTAAGCGTTTAGTTGTTGATGTTGATTTATTTAAATTGGTCAGCAGTGAATTAGAAATCAATTCGGTTTCACTAGAAAATACTACAGCCAATATTTCCAGAAACAAAGACGGCGTTTTCAATTTTGATTATATCATAAAAGCTTTCGAATCAAAAGAACCGGAAAAGCCAAAAGAACCGGATAGCAAGCCTTTCAAAATATCTGTTGTAAAAGTAAATCTCGATAATATCAAATTTAATTTTAAAGATGATTATTCGAAAAATGATGTTCGTGTAAAACTAACACATTTTGATACTAAATTCAATGAATTCGAATTGGATAAAATGAATTTCGATATTCCGAATATTGCTTTAAATGGATTAAAAGTGGTTTTGAATCAGGATGTTGTAGAGAAGATTGCTGAAGTCTCTGTAAAAACAGTTGATACAATTTCGAAAAGAAAAGATTTTAGTTTGAAACTCGGAAAAATTAGCCTTTCACAAATTGATATTGCGTACGATAATAAAGATTCCAAATTAGATTCCGGAATAAAATTAGGTAATCTGGATTTGTCAGTCAATAAAATTGATATGAACAATCAGTTTTTGGATTTTAATACTTTCGAAGTAAAAAATCTAAAAGGAAATTTACGTTTAGGGGCAAAAGACAAACAAATTCAGGCACCAAGTTTAGATACGACTTCAATCAAACAATCCGGTTGGAAAGTAAAATTGGCTGATGTCAATTTAGAAAATATCGCTTTCAAATTTGATGATATGCAATCGAAACCGGTTTCTAAGGGAATTGATTACAGTCATATGGATTTGGATAAATTCAATTTTAAAGCCGAGAAATTATATTATGGAAATGATACGATTTCAGGAAATATTAAATCACTTGCCGTAAACGATAAAAGCGGCTTACAAATTCAGTCTTTAAAAACCGATTTCTTCTACGGACCTAAAAATGCGTCTTTGGAGAATTTATATTTGAGAACACCGCAAACCCTTCTTCAGAATAAAATTAAAGTAGCGTATCCTTCGCTTGACGCTTTAAAAAAGGATATCGCCAATTTGAGCCTGGATGCGAATTTAAATCAATCAAAAATCGGATTTAAAGATATTTTATTATTTGCTCCGGATTTACAAAAAACAAATCCTTTTAAAAGTAATCCAAATGCGATTTTGTATTTGAATACACGTTTAAGCGGAAAAGTAAAAGATTTGACTATTCCGCAGTTTGAAATGAGCGGAATCGGCACAACAAAAGTTTCCCTTTCGGGGAAAATTAAAGGTTTGCCTGATGCGCAAAAAGCGTATTACGATTTAGATCTTAAGAAACTTTCGAGTACTTCAAAAGATATTTATGGATTTGTGCCGGCCGGAACAATTCCGAAAAATATTCAATTGCCTTCTCAGCTGAGTTTGCAGGGAAAATTCAAAGGTTCAGTGCAGAATTTCAAAACGAATCTGGCTTTAAACAGTAGTTTCGGAAATGCAAAAATTGATGCTTTATTTGACCAACGCGTTAAGAAAAGAGAGAAATACGATGCAACCGTTTATTTATTGGATTTCGATTTAGGCAGATTAATCAAAAACGATTCGATCGGAAAAATTACGCTTAAAGCGAAAGTAAAAGGCAAAGGTTTAGATCCGAAAACAGCTCAGGCTGATTTTGATGGTTTGGTTCAGAAAGCTGTTTTCAATAAATATACCTATAGAGATTTAGCTTTAAAAGGAAATATCGAAAACGGTTCATTCGCAGTTAAATCAGGAATGAAAGATCCGAATTTGAATTTTGATTTAGTTGCTAGTGGAAATACAAAAGATAAATATCCGGCCATTCAATTAAAATTAAACCTGGATATAGCCGATTTAGAAAAACTGCATCTGCATGCGGGACCAATGAAACTGCGTGGAAATATCGATGCGGATATCGCCAATAGTAATCCTGATTTTTTAAACGGAAAAGTGTTTCTTTCCAATATTCAGGTTTTACAGGATAAAGAACCAATTGTTTTAGATTCCATTAGAGTAATTGCTTTTTCAGATGAAAGCAGAAATAACATTAAAATTTCTTCTCAATTTTTGAAAGCGGAAGTGGATGGAAAATACAAATTGACAACTTTAGCATCGGCCATAAAAAAATCATTGTCGAAATACATCGATTTAAAAAATCCGAAAGTTAATGGAGAATCTGATGAACAGCGTCTGGCTTTTACTTTGACCGTTGACAACGATCCGATTCTTTTCAAATTGGTTCCAAAATTAACGGGATTAGAGCCTCTTAAAATCGAAGGAAAATACAATAACGTAACTGATTCTTTAGAAATTAAAGGAACGATTCCGAGAATTGTTTATGCTGATAATACAATCGCAGACGGAAAAATAAATATCGAAGCCAAAGAAAATGCTTTGGAATATCAGATTTCCGTAGCCACAATTGAAAGCGGTTCTCTGAAAATTCCGTTCACGAGTTTATCAGGAAAAATCGAAAATAATATTTTGGATTATGCATTAGAAGTAAAAGATGCAAAAGACAAACAACAGTATTTTATTGCCGGCATTTTTAAAGCTGAAGATTCTAAAAACATCTTCAAAATTGACGCTGAAAACTTTGTGTTAAATTATGACAAATGGAATATCGATCCTGAAAATGCTGTTGAATTTGGACCAAAAAGACTTTACGTAAATAAATTCTTTATAGCTAATTCCGGAAACGAACTTAAAATTCAATCGCAGGGAACACAGGACAATGCACCTTTACAAGTTGATTTTGTAAACTTCAAAATCGAGACCATCATGCATATGGTCAAAAAAGATAAATTATTGATGCAGGGCTTAATCAATGGAAATGCTGTTGCTGAAAATGTGATGACAAAACCAACATTTACATCAGACATAAAAATTGATGGCTTCGCTTTTAAAGGAGAACCGGTTGGTGATATTGCGGTTAAAGTCGATAATAAAACCAATAATGTATTGAACGCTAATGTTACACTGACCGGCGAAGATAATGACGTAAACTTAAGTGGAACATACGCCATTGCTGATGGAAATTTGGACTTTAATCTGGATCTGAATAAACTGAATATTAAAAGTATTCAGGGTTTCAGTATGGATAATATTAAAGAAGGAACCGGCTATTTATCTGGAAATTTCAAAATTACTGGAAATGCCAGCGCACCAAAAGTTAACGGGGAATTGAATTTTAATGATGCCGGTTTCAGAGTGACGAAATTCGATTCGTATTTTAAAACAGGAAATGAAAAAATTACGCTACAAAATGATGTAATTACTTTTGACAGCTTTACCCTTAATGATGAAAATGATAATAAGCTGACGATTAACGGAACCGTTAAATCAGCTGATTATACCAATTTTGATTTTGGTCTGACAGTCGTTGCAGATGATTTTAGGGCCATTCATTCTAAGGAGAAAGACAACGATTTGTTTTATGGAGATTTGATTTTAGATACCAAACTGAATATTAAAGGAACACTTGAAAATCCTGTTGTTGGCGGTACTATCAAAATCAAGGATGAAACTAAATTTTCAGTTGTTTTGCCACAGTCAGATCCATCAATTGCAGATCGAGAAGGAATTGTTGAGTTTGTAGACGAAGATAATTTGTATCTAAAACAAACGGCTGCGATGAAAGAAAAACTGGATCAGTCAGAGTTATTAGGTATGGATGTGAATGTAGCAATCTCAATAGATAAAGAGGCTGATCTTACGTTAGTAATCGACAAAGGAAACGGGGATTATCTGAATTTAAAAGGGGAAGCGGAATTGACAGGTGGAATTGATCCGTCAGGAAAAACAACTTTAACGGGCAAATATGAATTCTCGGATGGTGCGTATGAAATGAATTTCAACATGATCCGAAGAAAATTCAACATTCAGAAAGGAAGTTATATTATCTGGAATGGCGAGCCAACAATGGCAAATGTAAATATTACAGCGATTTACAAAGTAGAAGCAGCGCCAATCGATTTACTTGGAAATCAATTAGGAAATGACTCTCAAACCGTTAAAAACACCTATAAACAGAAAATACCGTTTCAGACTTTATTGAAAATGAATGGCGAACTAATGAAGCCGGAAATCACGTTTGATATTGTACTGCCAGACGGAAATTATGATGTGTCATCAGCGATTGTAGAAACCACACAACAAAAACTGGAACAGTTACGACAAGAACCAGCCGAATTAAACAAACAGGTTTTTGCACTTTTACTACTGAATAGGTTTATTGGTGAAAATCCATTTGCGAGCGAAAGCGGAGGAACAAGCGCCGAATCATTGGCCAGACAAAGTGTGAGTAAAATTCTGTCTCAACAATTAAATGATTTGGCGGGAGAATTAATATCCGGAGTTCAGTTAGAATTTGATCTCGAATCTACAGATGATTATACAACAGGAACCAGAGAAAACAGAACAGATTTAAATGTTGGCGTTTCTAAAAAATTACTTGATGACCGTTTAAAAATTACAGTTGGAAGCAGTTTTGCCGTTGAAGGTCAGGAACGCGCGAACGAAGAAAGTACCAATATTGCCGGCGACGTAGCATTAGATTATCAATTAACAAAAGACGGCCGTTATATGCTTCGTGCTTATCGAAAAAACGAATATCAGGTTGCAGTTGAAGGTCAGGTTATTGAAACCGGAGTTGCTTTTATTATTACAATGAGTTACAATAAATTTAGAGAGCTTTTCCATAGAAGTGTGGCAGAAAAAGAAATGATTAAAGAAGAAAAACTGCGCAAGGAAAAGAAAAAACTCAAAGATAAAGAGAATAAAGAAAAAGACGAAAATCAATTAGAAGGAGATGAGCAAAAAACATAGCAATATAAAAACGAAATATATCAGGTATTTTATTGCGCTGTCCTTATTTTTTGTTTTTGGATGCAGTAATACAAAATATCTGCCAGAAGGCGAATTATTGTACACAGGCGGTTCTGTAACGGTAAAAGATTCTGTAATTAAAAAGAAGGATAGAAAAGAACTGGAGAAAGAACTGGAAGATTTGTTACGCCCTAAACCTAACAAACAGTTTTTAGGATTGCGTCCTAAATTATGGATATATAACATTGCCGGCCAACCTAAAAAAGAAAAAGGCTTTAGATATTGGCTTCGCACGAAAGTGGGGGAACCTCCGGTACTTTTTAGTAAAGTTGATTTAGATTATAATGCATCTGTTTTGCGAAGTTTTACTGAAAACCGGGGTTACTTTAAAACACGTGTCAGTGCCGATTCGACCGCTAAAAATAAAAGAGCAACTGCAGAATATACAGTAATACCTAAAAAACAATACATTATTAAAAGCGTGACTTTTCCTGATGATTCTCTTGCGATGTCTAGAATAATAGGAAGATCAAGTCGAAGAAGTCTGTTGAAAGTTGGTAAACCTTATGATTTAGATATTATAAAAGCAGAAAGAGAAAGGATTGATGCTAGGCTGAAGGAACGAGGTTATTTTTATTTTAATCCGGATTATATTTTAGCTCAGGTAGACAGCAGTAAAGGCGATCATGAAGTAAAAATCAAACTCGTTATAAAAGCCGATGCACCACCGAAAGCTCTTACAGCGTATAAGATCAATAAGATTATTGTATATCCCAATTTTGCGATTTCAAAAGATAGTATTAAATACAAACCAGAAGATGTTGTTCAGTATAAGGATTTTACGATTATTGATACAGCGAATACGTTCAATCCACGGATTTTTGACCGTACAATTTACTTTAAAAAAGGAGATTTGTACAATCGAAAAGACCACAATTTAACCTTGAATCGTTTTGTGAATCTGGGAACTTTTAGTTTTGTAAAAAATGAATTCAAACCGTCAGATAGTTTGCCAAAGACTTTAGATTCGTATTACTACTTAACGCTTCTACCGAAGAAATTTATTCGTGTTGAGGTTTTGGGGAAAACCAATTCGGCGAGTTATACCGGTACAGAACTGAATGTCAACTGGAATAATAGAAACTTGTTTAGAGGAGCCGAATTACTGACGGTGTCAGTCTTTGGCGGAGCAGATTTTCAGCTTTCCGGAACCAATAATGGCAAGAACATTTATAAAGTGGGAACCGAAACCAGTTTAACCTGGCCAAGATTTATTGTTCCGTTTTTTCATGTTGAAGGTTCTAGCGAGTATGTACCCAGAACAAAAGCAACGGTAAGATATGAGTATCAAAACAGAACGCAATTGTATTCCTTAAACTCGTTTAAAGCTTCTTATGGTTATATGTGGAAAGAGAATGTTCGAAAAGAACATCAACTTAATATAATGGATATTACGTATGTGAGTCCGAATAATGTAACACAGGAATATTTGGATGATATTGAAGAAGATGAATCGTTGGGAAAAGTAATCGAAAAACAATTGATTTTTGGCCCGACCTATACGTATACGTTTACCAATACAATGCAGAAGCGTAAAAAGAATACGTTTTATTTTAGTGGAGAAGTAGATTTGGCTGGAAATATTACAGGCTTAGCCACCGGAGCGAATGTTAAGAAAGACAATCAGAAAAGTATTTTTGATGTTCCTTTTAGTCAATATGCAAAATTTAGAGCAGACTTCAGACATTACTTAAAATTAGGAAAGGAAAGTCAATTGGCGAGCAGGATTATTGTAGGAGCTGGTATCCCGTACGGAAATTCAGATGTGTTACCAACATCGAAACAATTTGTGGTTGGAGGAACCAACAGTATTCGTGCTTTTAGAGCGCGATCAATCGGGCCAGGAAGTTACCTTAACACTGAAACAGCAAACGATTATCTTCCAGATCAATCAGGAGATTTGAAATTGGAATTCAGTACCGAATACAGGGCAAAACTTTTTAGTATTGTTAAAGGTGCTGCTTTTATCGACGCCGGAAATATTTGGTTGATGAATAAAGATCCGAATAAGCCAGGAGGAGAAATTTCTAAGGATTTTATGAAAGAAATCGCCGTTGGTGCCGGAGTCGGTTTACGTTTCGATGTCTCTTTCTTTATTCTAAGAACCGATTTGGCTTTCCCGCTCAGAAAACCCTATTTACCTGATGGCGAAAGATGGGTAATCAAAGACATAGATTTCGGAAGTGGCCCATGGCGAAAAGAAAACCTGATTTTGAATATTGCAATTGGATATCCATTTTAAAGTTTTAGCATGAATTTAGTGTTTGTGACTAAGTTTTTCACGCAGATTTTAAAAGATCTAAGCAGATTAAAATAAAATCTGCCTAAATCTGCAGAATCTGCGTGAAAAAACATCTTGATTAGAGTTAATTCGTGATAGAAAACTTTTAAGCTTCTTAAAAAAGAAGTAAATTGGTCTAATAAAATATAGTAATGCAAAATACACTCAAAAGAATTTTAGTTTTAGGTTCAGTCGTTTTCTTAATCATTTTGGCTTTCAAATTTTGCCAATTTAAAAAAGATGATGATAAGGATATTGAATACAACACCAATTTAATTCAACAGCAAATTCTGAATGTCGGCAAATTGGTTGTCACCGAAGGGCATTTTTCAGAAGTGATTACCTATAAAAACCAGCAGAAGTATTTTTTAAATATGGTTTCTTTTGAGAAGAAAGCATTAGTGGTTGTCAATGCAAATGTTACGGTGGCCTACGATTTGCATAAAATGAAATACGACATCGATGAAAAAAACAAAACCATTACGATTTTAAATATTCCAAAAGAAGAAATTACGATCAATCCGGATATAAAGTTTTATGACATTGAGCAAAGCCAAATGAACCCGTTTACAGGAGATGATTATAATAAAATCAATAAATCGGTAAAAGCAAATCTGGCTAAGAAAATTGAGAGTTCATCCCTAAAAACAAACGCCCAAAACAGATTGATAAGTGAATTATCAAAGATTTTGATTTTGACGAATTCCATGGGTTGGAAATTGCAATACAACGGCAAAACGATAGAATCTGAAAAAGAATTTAATGAGGATTTGAAATTGTAAATTATAACCCATATTGATGAAAACTACCTTATTGATTTTAATATCGTTCTTAAATCTGAATTTCTTTGGAATGGATTATTATATCGAATCCAATGTTAAGAGCACTTGCAAAGATGATTTCCCTTCTGGATTATCTTTCTTTTTTGAACAAATTGGTGGCTTTGGAGAAAAAAGTATGGTTAGTCAAGTAGAGAAAATTTTAAAAATCGATTTGTCAACTTTTCAGGATTATGATTCTGAGGCAGAAGAATATTCAAAAAAGTATTGGAAAAATATAAATGTTTTTGAAAAAACAATTGACAATCTATTACTGCAAATAAAAGCAAATCCAAATTATTTTAAGAAAGTAAAGTACAATCCAATTTATGAAAATTATACATTTTCTTCTGATAAAAATGAAAGGGAGAAAAATAATCAGAAACAAAGAGAATATGAAAAAAATCCATTGCATGGATTTCCCAACGATAATGGATATTTAAGTTCTAATAAATTTGTAGCAGAATTAAATCAGTTAAAAAATATTTTAAAATGTTACAAAAAACATGGCGCAACGAAGATTAAACTAAGTTACATGTAATGAATAGATAAAAACTTTGCGACTTCGCGTCTTTGCGAGATTAAATCTGCACAAACCAAATAAAAAAAACTTTGTGTCCTAGTGCCTTCGTGGCAAAATTCTAAACCGCTTCTTTATCGAAAATCAAATCCAGGCCACCAGAAATCAAATGCGCCACTTCAGGACGTTTTGCTTTCAGTTGATCCAGATAAACCAATACTTCCTGCAATAATTGCTTTTCATCAGAATCTTTCAAAAGCTCTGCAATTTCAACTGAAAGCAACCAATCGCTTGAATGATTCACTTTCAGTTTATCAAAAACAGATTGTAGTTCTGATTTCGAATCTTTATTTTCTCTTATAGAACGAACAGTCTGATAAAGAACTTCTAAATCATCGCGTTCGTCTGTATGTTTTGCTTTTATCGTTTGAGAAGTCGGAACAATATTAATCAGATCAAAACT
The DNA here is from genome assembly GCF_057840745.1 of Flavobacterium sp. KH_001. Classification (NCBI taxonomy): domain Bacteria; kingdom Pseudomonadati; phylum Bacteroidota; class Flavobacteriia; order Flavobacteriales; family Flavobacteriaceae; genus Flavobacterium; species Flavobacterium sp. KH_001. The sequence goes on from NZ_CM174520.1 coordinate 2,307,527, forward strand.
ATTCACATCGGCTGGACCGGAAAAAGCAGAAACTACTTTTTTACCAATCGCCATATCATAATTTCCCCAATCCGGTTGAAATAAAATCGTTTCGCCATGCGTAACCCTACAATTTCTAAAACTAATTAAAATAATTTCTCCGTGTAAGTTTCGGGAGCCTGTAATGATTTCTCCTTCTACAATAATATTGCCTTCAAATTCTAATTTAACGGTTTCGTTTTCTACGATACTATAAGCCTGTAAATCCTTCGGACTCATATCTTCAATCGCTAAATTGAAGCCTTTTAGTTTCCCAATCGGACTACCAAATCCGTGTGGATGAGTCAAAGTTCCGTGACCAACTAATTCTTTTTCACGGTATGATAATGCTGTTTTTCCAGTAGTCTGAATGTAAACTGGTTTTCCTTCTTCATCCAAAACATTGGTAAAAACACCAGAAATTTGTAAACCTGTACTTAATTCAATTGTACCTAAAGCATTCGAATGAATTAATTTCTGAATTCCGGAAAGGCCTCCCGTTCTTAATGCCATTTTATTAGCAAATTCTTCTAAAATCAAACTTAAATAAGAAAAATTTGGTGTCACATAAAGCTGAGGTTGCAACTGTGTAATATCAAAATTCTGATTCGCAGCCGAAATATCATAAGGGATTTTTTTTACATTATCCGTCATACACCAGGCGCTTTCTCCAATAGAAGATAGTAATCCGGCGCCATAAATTTTTGGGTCTTCGACAGTCCCAATTAAACCATATTCCACTGTCCACCAATGTAAATTACGAATCTGAGCCATTTCTGATAATTCGCCCATATTGTTTTGCAAATCAGCAACGGCTTTTTCAGCTTCGTCAATTTTATCCTGTGGTGTATCTTCAGCTTCTTTCAAAATCGAAAGCAAACGAATCGCTTCATACATTTGATAATCTTTATGAGATGAAATCGCTTTACAGCCAATTTCACCAAAACGGCGCAAATATTCTGCATATTCAGGATTCGCAATAATAGGAGCGTGGCCGGCACCTTCGTGAATAATGTCTGGTGCAGGTGTATATTCAATATGTTCTAATTGTCTGATATCTGAAGCAATAACCAAAACATTATAAGCCTGAAATTCCATAAAAGCATTTGGCGGAATAAAACCATCAACGGCAACCGCAGCCCAGCCAATTTCGGTCAGGATTCGGTTCATTCCATACATACTCGGAATAGAATCTACTTCGATTCCCGTTTTCTTCAAACCATCCAAATAAGAATGATGAGCCACTTTTGATAAATAATCTACGTTTTTGCGCATCACGTAACGCCAAACCGCCTGATTAATTGGCGTATAATCGCTATAATCCTGTGGCTTAATAAATTGCTTTAAATGTTTCGGCAATCGCTCTAATAACGGGTTTGTCTCAATATTTGGATTCATTTCGAAAACGTTGTAGATTTAGAATGTAAAATTACGAATTTAAGGCGCTAATTTTTGCTATTCATCACAATTTTTTTGTCCGAAAGTGTTTTTTATTGAGGTTTTAATAGAATTTTGTTTGGAGAAGTATTATGGTTTTTAGGAGCTAGTCCTGCTATCCGCTTGTATCTTTTCCTTGCTAAAGAAGCAAGAAAAAGGATACCGCTGCTATCAGGGCTAGGGAATCCGTTTTCAAAAGAATGTTTTCGAAGTATAAAAAGAACAATTTTCTAGCAATCGTTATTTTCATAATTAACTTTTTCCATTTTGGCTTCGTAAGATTCAGTTTCTTTTTTAGTCATTTTGGCTTCTTTCAGTTCTACTTTCAATTGTTTTTTACTGTCAGAACTGATCCATAAACCACTAAAATTAGTTTCGTCTTTTTTCAAAATCATAACGCCAGTAAAGCCATGTTCTACTAATGCAAATTGATTCTCATTTTTGGTATTTTGAGTAATGTCCAATTGAATCCAACTGCCGGATTTGTCGTAGCGATACATGGCAGTGTACATTAAATCGGCTGTGCAGGGGTTTTCTTCTGTCTTAATAAAAAAAGTAACGGCTATTTTTCCATCAATTGTACCTTTGTATAAATTGCTTTTAGAGGTTTGAGCATTGGATGAAATAATGATAAAGAGAAAAAATAGAAGAGATAGTAATGCTTTTTTCATGTTTTATTAAAATTGTTTGCCGCCAAATTTAGTTAATTAGAGATATCATTTAAATTAATTTTTATTGATTCTCTAAATTTCTGAAATAATCAATTTTATAATTGAACATATAGGCCATGTTTTCAGCTCTCATTTTTGCTTCTTCCGTAATTGTTCCTGCAAAAAGTCCGTCAATTGAAGAATTAAAAAGAAAAACCCAGCGATCAAAATGCGTTTTGTCTACAGGTAATTGTTTGTGCGGCGGAAAAGGAGTTCCGGAATAAGCACGGACATCAAACAAAATAGTCTGCCAAAAGCCGTACATTTTTTGTAAATGCATAGTCCAGCGGCCCTGTAGTTTATCATTAAAAATCGGTCCAAGAAGATCGTCCTTTTGAACCTTATCATAAAAGGTATCGACCATCAATTGTATGTCTTCTATGTTTGAAATGTCTTTAAGAGTTGCCATGTTTTTTAGATCTAAATGAAATACAAAATTACAGTATAACTTTTTCTATTCACTGATATTTGTCATCTGAAAGGATTTTTAGCCAATTAATTGTGTAAACAAATCCTGATTATCATTTAAATATTGAAACTCAAAACCATTTTTGGTCATGTTCAATTTGATATTCATAATGTCTTTTTTGTTTTTCAATTCTAAACCAACCACTACCGATCCCACTTCGCGATTGTTTTTTTTGTGAAATTGAAAATAAGTGATGTCATCATCAGGGCCTAAAATGTTATTTACAAATTCTTTTAGAGCTCCCGGACGTTGAGGAAACTGAATCATAAAATAATGCATTAAGCCTTCGTAAAGTAAAGAACGTTCTTTTATTTCGGCCGTTCTTTCAATATCATTGTTGCTGCCGCTCACAACGCAAACTACGGTTTTGCCTTTGATTTTGTCTTTGTAAAAATCCAAAGCGGCAATTGTCAATGCTCCGGCTGGTTCTACAACCATTGCTTCTTCGTTGTACAAACGTAAAATTGTGGTACAGACTTTTCCTTCCGGAACCAGAATTATATCTTCTAAATTATCTTTACAAATTTCAAAAGTCATATCGCCAACTTGTTTTACAGCGGCGCCGTCAACAAATTTATCGATAGTTGCCAAAGCTGTGTTTTTATTTTCGGCAATAGAAGTTTTCATTGAAGGTGCGCCTTTTGGCTCAACGCCAATGATCTTAGTATTCGGACTTAGATGTTTAAAAACTTCAGATAAACCGGAAGCTAATCCACCTCCGCCAATCGGAACAAAAACATAATCGATCGGTTCTTTATAACTTTCAACGATTTCTAATCCAACAGTTCCTTGTCCTGCAATCACTTTTTCATCGTCAAAGGGATGAATAAATATTTTATGATTTTTGATGGCATCTGCAGTTGCTGAAGCATAGGCATCATCAAAAGTGTCTCCGGTTAGTACAATTTCAACAAATGATTTTCCAAACAATTGCACTTGTTTTACTTTTTGTTTTGGAGTCGTTTTTGGCATGTAAATTTTGCCTTTTATTTGCAAAAGATGACAAGAATAAGCAACACCCTGCGCATGATTTCCAGCGCTTGCGCATACAATTCCTGTTGCTTTTTCAGTTTCATTCAACGAAGAAATTTTGTTGTAAGCTCCTCTGATTTTATACGACCGGACAATTTGTAAATCTTCTCTTTTTAATAAAATAGTCGATTTAAATTCGTCTGAAAGGTTTAAATTTTGTGTCAGTGGAGTAGCAGCAACTACATTCTCAAGCTGTTTTTTAGCAGCAAGTACTTCGTTAAATAGATTCATGTTTTTTGTTTTTATTTTTAGCCACAGATTAAAGGATTAAAAAGATTAATTTGTGAGAATCTGTTAATCTGTGGCTAAATTATTTCTTAAATAAAAAACCTCCCGGTTTGGGAGGTTTAATAAATTGTATTTTGTTTACTTATTTATACAATACCTCACCATTATTGCTGAATAGCAATAATACTAATAGAGATAATAATGTTATTTAAGTTTTTCATTTCAGATAATTGAATCGCAAATGTATTAATTATTTTTTAACCGGCGGATATTGTGCTAAAACTTTGTTTACGATCTCAGCCACTTTTGCATCTTTTTTATCAACGTTTTTAGTTAAAGTTGCAACACCTTCGCCCTGCCAGATCATTTCTTTCTTTTTAGCATCAATCAGGTCGATGAATAAAGTTCCTTCTGTAGAAGTTGAAACGGTAGTTTGACCTCCATACATCATATAAGGATTCCATCCCCAACCCCAACCATAGCCCCAACCAGCGCTAAATTGGTTTACGCTTACTTGTTCTCTCGATTTAGTAAAAATGTTTACTAATAAATCAGGGTTTTCGCTTTTAGTAAAACCTTTGGCTTGCATTTCGGTATCTATGGCATGTAGAATTCTTCTTTTATCCAAATCAGAAATTTCGACTTTATCAATTCCGGGCTTAAAGAAAGCATACGTTTTATAAGGCGCAAAATCTACGTTTTTATCATAATCAGAATAAACACTTACACTGCTGCAAGAGGCTAGTAGTATTAAAAGCAGAAAAACGGGTACTAATTTGAATGTTTTCATATTTATAAAAATTTATTGTTCTCAATTCTGATAAATAACTTTAATTAAAATAGCGTTTCGTCAACGATATTAGGCAAAGTCACTTTTAGTAAAGGCTGAACTTCCATTGCTCTTTTTATGGCAAAAATGGCTTCGTCATTTCGGGCCCAGCTTCTTCTTGAAATTCCGTTGTTAACATCCCAGAAAAGCATTGATGCTAAACGTTTTGAAGCTTCTTTAGAACCATCAAGAACCATACCAAATCCGCCGTTTATAACCTCTCCCCAGCCAACTCCTCCGCCATTATGAATCGAGACCCAAGTCGCGCCTCTAAAGCTGTCACCAATTACATTTTGAATTGCCATATCAGCTGTAAAACGAGATCCGTCATAAATATTTGAAGTTTCTCTGTATGGAGAATCGGTTCCGGAAACGTCATGATGATCGCGTCCTAAAACGACAGTTCCAATTTCGCCTTTTGCAATCGCCTGATTAAAAGCTTCGGCAATTTTAATTCTTCCTTCAGCGTCAGCATATAAGATTCTGGCTTGAGAACCAACCACCAATTTATTTTCCTGAGCGCCTTTAATCCATTTGATGTTATCCTGCATTTGTTGCTGAATTTCATCTGGACTAGTTTTCGCTAATTCTTCTAAAACCTGACTTGCGATAGTGTCTGTTTTTTGTAAATCTTCCGGTTTTCCTGAAGTACAAACCCATCTAAAAGGTCCAAAGCCATAATCAAAACACATTGGTCCCATAATATCCTGAACGTAGCTCGGATATTTAAAATCGATATTGTTTTCGGCCATTACATCAGCACCTGCACGTGAAGCTTCTAATAAAAAGGCATTTCCGTAATCGAAGAAATAAGTTCCTTTAGCCGTATGTTTATTGATCGCTTTTGCTTGTCTGCGTAACGATTCCTGTACTTTTTCTTTGAATAACTCAGGATTATTGGCCATCATTTCATTGGCATCTTCAAATGAAATTCCAACCGGATAATAACCTCCAGCCCACGGATTATGAAGAGAAGTTTGGTCAGAACCTAAATCAATTTTGATATTTTCTCTGTCGAAACATTCCCAAACATCAACCACATTTCCTAAGTAAGCAATCGAAACTACTTCTTTATTGGCTTTCGCCGATTTTACTCGCTGAACCAATTCTTCAGTAGAAGTTACGATTTCATTAATCCAGCCTTGTTCGTGACGGATTTTAGTGATTTTCGGATTTACTTCGGCGCAGACCGTAATGCAACCTGCAATATTTCCTGCTTTTGGCTGAGCACCAGACATTCCACCCAATCCGGAAGTCACAAATAAATTCCCTTCAGGATTTAATTTTATTTTTCTGAAACCATTCAAAACTGTAATCGTAGTTCCGTGTACAATTCCTTGCGGACCAATGTACATATAACTTCCCGCGGTCATTTGTCCGTATTGCGAAACGCCTAAAGCATTCATTTTTTCCCAATCATCCGGTTTAGAATAATTTGGGATAACCATTCCGTTTGTAACGACAACTCTCGGTGCTTCAGAATGTGAAGGGAATAATCCCATCGGATGTCCTGAATACATGGTTAAAGTCTGCTCGTCTGTCATTTCAGACAAATATTGCATCGTCAATAGATATTGCGCCCAGTTTTGGAAAACAGCACCATTTCCGCCATATGTGATTAATTCATGCGGATGTTGCGCTACAGCATAATCCAGGTTGTTCTGAATCATGTGCATAATCGCTTTTGCCTGCAATGATTTTCCGGGATATTCGTCAATTGGTCTTGCATACATTCTGTAATCAGGACGCAGACGGTACATATATATACGACCGTATTTTTCTAGTTCTTCTGAAAATTCAGAAATTAACTCGGCGTGATGTTGCGGTTCAAAATAACGCAATGCATTTTTTAAAGCCAGTTTTTTTTCTTCTGCCGAAAGAATTTCTTTTCGTTTTGGCGCATGATTAATCGCTAAGTCATATGCTGCCTTTGGAGGTAATATGGATGGAATTCCTTGTTGTATTTGTTCTTTGAAAGTCATTATTTTTATTTTAGATTTTAGATTGTTGATTTTAGATTTTTGTAAAACGTAAAATTTAACATCTAAAAATTATTGTATGTTTAAATTATGTCGCTCCGCTGGAGCTGAAATTCAGGGCGTTAATTAAGTTCTATAAACATAGTACTCCTTTGGAGTTTTTATCAGCCTTGGAAAGGCGTTATGTTTATAGAAAATATAACATATCCCGTTGTAAAAGCTCCATCGGAGCGAAATGTCAATCGATGAAAATTAGATCTGAAATAATTATCAAATTGACACATTTTCTAATTAAGAAACTAGGGATAACGAATATCCGACCTGTGATAGGATTTGTGGATTTTAATCCTAAATTTTCGTGAGCGAATATCCATATATAATTTTAGATTTTAGACTTAAGATTTTAGATTGGAATTTGGTCCCGAAGCATCGGGATAAAAATTAAAATTTATTATAATTGTCTAATTATCAAATTGACACATTTTCTAATTAGTTTTCTTTCTTAGTTGACCAGTTCCTTTATCAAACCCATACGGACAATGACGGCAACCACTTTTACAGCAGTAACCACGTTTTAAATGGTGTTTTTCAGTAAAGCATTTATAACCTTCCGGCGTATAGTAAAAATCTTCGCCTTCGATTAATTTATTTTCATTACTTTGCTCTTTCATAAATCTGCTTTGGGTACTTGTTTTATTTCTTCAAAAATCAAAAATAATTATTTGATTGTTATTTTAATGAAATCAAACAATTTTATAGCTACAAATTTATAAATTTTACAGCCAATGTTTCTGATTGTTGCTAAATATTTAATTCCGAAAGGATATCGCGGGATGGCTGTATTTCCGTTTGTTGTAATTAAATATCGTTTTGATAAAACAAATAAGACTTTTGTCAACCATGAAAAAATACATTTAAGACAGCAATTAGAAATGCTGATTCTGCCTTTTTTTATCTGGTATTTTTTGGAATATTTTATTCGGTTAATTCAATATAGGAACAAAGATTTAGCATACAGAAATATCAGTTTTGAAAGAGAAGCTTATTCAAATGAAAGGGATGGCAATTATCTCTCAAATAGATCTTTTTTTCAATTTCTAAAATACATCACATTAAAATAAAACCGATTTTGAACCAACAAATTCATATCAATTTTCCGAATGAAATCACTTTGACAATCAAACGTGAAGACCTGATTCATCCGTTTGTTTCCGGGAATAAATTCAGAAAACTCAAATACAATTTACTTCAGGCGAAAGCCGAAAATAAAGAAACGATATTGACTTTTGGAGGTGCTTTTTCCAATCATATTGCGGCTGTTGCGTATGCAGGAAAAGAACAGGGTTTTAAAACTATCGGAATTATTAGAGGTGATGAACTTTTTGATAAAATCGATGAAAATCCAACCTTGAAATTTGCTCAGGAAAACGGAATGAAATTTGAATTTGTTTCGAGAGAAGAGTATCGAAATAAAAGCGAAATTTCTTTTCTGGAAAAACTAAAAGAGCAATTTGGAGACTTTTACTCAGTTCCCGAAGGCGGAACAAATGAACTCGCTGTAAAAGGTTGTGAGGAGATTTTGACCAGGGAAGATGCTATTTTTAATTATGTGTGTTGCGCGGTTGGAACGGGTGGCACGATTTCTGGTTTGATTAATAGTGCATTGCCAAATCAGAAAATTTTAGGGTTTCCGGCGTTAAAAGGTGACTTTTTAAACGATGAAATTCGTATTTTTGCAAAAAAAGATAACTGGAATTTAATTTCTGACTATCATTTTGGAGGTTACGGCAAGATAAATTTAGAATTAGTCGAATTTATTAATGCGTTTTTTGACGAGAACAAAGTGCCCTTAGATCCAATTTATACAGGAAAGATGGTTTTTGGCGTTATAGATTTAATCAGCAAAAACTATTTTCCTGCTAATTCAAAAATTTTACTCATTCACACCGGCGGATTACAGGGAATTGATGGAATGAATATCAAATTGAAGCAGAAAAAATTACCAATACTCAAAAACAATGATTAAAAAGATCCTATTGTTCTTTATAGTTGCAGTTCTGGCAAGCTGTTCATCCAGCAAACCGGCTATTGCAACAACCAAAAAGCAAGCAGCAGTTCAGAGGCCCCGAACGGTGGCAGCTAAAAAGCAAACATCTGTTAAGCCAATCGGTAAAAATTACCCTTCTACAAATAATACGACGGAAGTTATTCAGTCGACTTCAAAAACTACCGTTACCAGCACTTCAATCAACGATTATGTTTTGCAGTACAAAGATATTGCAATGGGCAATATGCAGAAATATGGTATTCCGGCAAGTATTATTCTGGCTCAGGGAATTTTGGAATCTGGAGCAGGAAAAGGAGATTTGGCAGTTTCAGCCAATAATCATTTCGGAATAAAATGTCATAAAGACTGGTTGGGTGAAAGTGTTCGCCATGATGATGATTCGGCTCAGGAATGTTTCAGGAAATATCCAGAAGCTTCAGAATCGTATCGTGATCATGCCTTATTTTTAGTTGGCAAAAATAGATATGCCTCTTTATTTACTTACGAAAAAGACGATTATAAAGCCTGGGCAAAAGGCTTAAGAGCCTGTGGTTACGCCACAGATCCTAACTATCCGGATAAATTAATCAGTTATATTGAGCGTTATAATCTGCATCAATATGATTGTGAGATTACGGGAAAAAAGTATGTTGCAATTAATAAATCGGCTCCAACAAGAAAACCATCGTATGATGTGGCTTCGGATCCAAAGATAAATATGAACTCAAATGATCCTAATTTATATGAAGTTCAAAAAGGAGATACGCTATATTCGATTTCAAAAAAATTCAACATTTTGGTTGATGACATAAAACAGAAAAATAATCTTTCAGATAATGCGCTTTCGATCGGACAGAAATTGAAAGTAAAATAATTATCAATTGTTAATTATTAATGAAAAAGATAATCTCGATTGGAATTTTTATTTTTGCCATTGTTTTCACAATTAGACTTTTTTGCGGAATTTACATACATGATGAATTTGCAGAAAAGCATTTTTTTATAAAACATCGGCCAACTTGGAAATGGATATTTTATTCTCCTTTGGGAATGTCAGATATAAAAATTGAAGAACTTTCAAAAGAAAAACAAACAGAACAAAAATACTTTAATGAGTTTGTCAGAGATCAAGGTTTAAGCAGATAGTTAAATCTAAAATCAGAACTCAAAAATCTAAAATAAATAATGATCTATAAAAGAAGTAGTCAGCTTTTTGCTGAAGCAGAAAAAGTAATTCCGGGAGGAGTAAATTCGCCAGTTCGTGCTTTTAAAGCAGTAGGAGGAACTCCAATTTTTGTAAAAAGTGCCAAAGGTGCTTATTTGCATGACGAAGACGGAAATAAATTAATTGATTATATCAATTCTTGGGGGCCAATGGTTTTAGGTCACGCTTATCAGCCGGTTGTTGATGCTGTGATTGAAAAAGCAAAATTGGGTACTTCATTTGGAATGCCAACAGAATTGGAAACTGAAATCGCTGCTTTGGCTGTTTCTATGGTTCCAAATATCGATAAAATCAGATTTGTAAATTCAGGCACAGAAGCTTGTATGAGCGCGATTCGTTTGGCTCGTGGCTTTACAAAAAGAGATAAAATTATCAAATTTGCCGGTTGTTATCATGGACATTCTGATTCCTTTTTGATTCAGGCAGGAAGTGGAGCTGTAACTTTTGGTTCACCAAATAGTCCAGGTGTTACAGAAGGAACTGCAAAAGATACTTTATTGGCAAAATACAATGATTTAGAGAATGTAAAAACTTTAATCGAAGCTAATAAAAACGAAATTGCCGCTATTATTATTGAACCGGTTGCCGGAAATATGGGCTGTATTCCACCTCAAGAAGGCTTCTTGCAAGGTTTAAGAGATTTATGTACTGTAAACGGAATCTTATTGATTTTTGATGAGGTAATGACGGGTTTCCGATTAGCTCGCGGAGGCGTTCAGGAATTGTATAATATCAATGCTGATATTGTAACTTTCGGAAAAGTAATTGGTGGAGGTTTGCCGGTTGGAGCATTTGCAGCCCGTGCTGAAATCATGAATTATTTAGCACCGCTTGGTCCAGTTTATCAGGCAGGAACTTTGTCTGGAAATCCGTTAGCAATGGCTGCAGGATTAGCGATGTTGCAATCGTTGGATAATGATCGTGCTATTTTTACCCGATTAGAAGAAAAAACGGCTTATTTAGAAGCAGGAATCGATAAAGTTTTAAAAGCAAATAATGTTGTTTTTACCATCAATAGAGTAGGGTCTATGATTTCTGTTCACTTTGATGAAAATCCGGTTGTTGATTTTCAAACAGCAGCAAAAGGAGACAATGAAACGTTTAAGAAATTCTTTCACGGATTGTTGAACGAAGGTGTTTATATCGCGCCATCTGCATATGAAACCTGGTTTATTACAGATGCATTAACTTACGAAGATTTGGATTTTACAATTAATGCAATTGATAAAGTTTCAAAAACATTTTAATAAATAAAAAAGAGGCTGTAAAGCCTCTTTTTTATTGTTTTGGGACAAAAAGTTAGATTTTTTCTTTTTTGTATTCTTTCATTTTTTCTCTAGCCTTCTCTTTGTTTTCTGCCTGAATAGTTTTCCATTTAGTGTATTGGTCTACATTCAAAATAGCTTTCATCTTAGCGTCGTTAGCGTCTTTTTCAGCCATCATTTCTTTTTTAAAGGCTTCTCTTTCTGCAGCTGTAGGTTTTACATTACTATCTTTTTTCGCTTGACGGGCTTCTCTGAATTTTTCAGCTTTTGCACTTCTTTCGGCTAATAATTGTTTTACCTGCGCTTGTTGATTGGCATCTAAGGTTAATTCTGAAGTTAGTTTTTTTAACTGCTTCTCGTTACGCTGTTCAGGAGTCATTCTTTCTTTATGCTCTTTATGATCCTGAGTTGGATTACTATCCGTGTCTTGTGCAAAACTTGCTACTCCAACGAATAACAAAGCTGCGATAAATAATTTTTTCATGATGTAAGTTTTTTAATTGTTATATCCTTTAGACTTTATCAAATTCATTAGGTTTAATTTGACTGTCATATTTGTATTTTATTTAACAAATTGAAACCTAATTCATTAAAACGTTTCTATTCAGATAAAAATTATAGAATTAATTGCGTATTTTTAAGGTATCAACGAGTTAAGAACCTAGAAGAAATTATTATGAATTTAGAATCATCATCAAACAATAATAAAATTGCTTTTTTTTCGACGCAGCCTTACGACAAAACATTCTTTAATAAATACAATGAAGATTTTGGATTTGATCTGGATTTCTTTGAAACGCAATTGAATCCTCAAACGGTAATTTTAATTGAGAATGCATCAATCGTTTGTGTTTTCGTAAACGATATTGTCAATGAATCTGTGATTAAACAATTGGCAGAAAAGAATGTAAAAATTATTGCTTTGCGTTGTGCTGGTTTTAATAACGTTGATTTAGAAGCAGCCAAAAAATACAATTTAAAAGTGTGTCGCGTTCCTGCTTATTCTCCACAAGCTGTTGCAGAGCATGCCATGGCAATGATTTTGACTCTAAATAGAAAAACGCATAAAGCTTATAACAGAGTTCGGGAACAAAATTTCTCTCTAAACGGATTATTAGGTTTTGATTTATTCGGAAAAACAATCGGGATTATTGGAACTGGAAATATCGGAAAAGCTTTTGCTAAAATTGCTTTAGGATTTGGCTGTAAAGTTTTGGCTTATGATATAGTAACAAATTCTGAAATGGAAAAAGACGGAGTGGAGTTTGTTTCCTTAGAAACTATTTTTAAATCCAGTGATATTATTTCCTTGCATTGTCCATTAAATGAGCAAACGAAACATATAATCAATAGCAAATCTATTGATGAAATGAAAGACAGCGTCATGATCATCAATACCAGTCGCGGTGGGTTAATTGAAACAGCCTGTGTTATTGAAGGTTTAAAAGAAGGTAAAATAGGTTATTTAGGAATCGATGTTTACGAACAGGAAGAAAAACTATTCTTCAGAGATTTATCCGCAGATATTATTCAGGACGATGCAATTCAAAGATTAATGAGTTTTCCAAATGTTTTAGTTACAGCACATCAGGCCTTTTTTACGAACGAAGCTTTAACGCAAATTGCTTTGGTAACTTTTAATAATATAAAGTCTTTGTTGACTGAGAATACTATTGAAAATAAAGCAGCATTGCTAGTTTAATATAAATCAGATTATCAAACCCGACACGTTCTAAAACCGGTCGGGTTTTGAAACTTAATCTTAAAAATAGAAATTATGAAAAAGAAAATTTTAGTCGCATTTATAGTTCTGGGGATGGTTTCTTGTCAAAACAAAGAAAAGCCAGCATCAAAAAATATTATTAAAACAATTGCTCAGGATACATTATCAAAAACATTGGGAGGTACAGCCAATTTGAGTGACGTTCCCGCTAAAGATGATAAAACGGTTCAACTAATAAAAAAGCAACTTGCGATTTTATTAAAGAAAGATTTACCCGCGATGACAAAAGACGATCGATACTTTTATTATGAAGCTTTCGATTTAAATAACGATAAGAAAAACGAATATTTTGTAGGCTTCTCTAATCCGTATTTCTGCGGAAGTGGAGGCTGTTCAGGATATATTTTAAACAACGATGGAAGTGTAATCAACAGATTTACCGTAACTGATTTTCCAATCTTTATAGGAACAACTTCCTCAGAAAATTTTAAAGATTTAATATTTAAAAGCGGTAATACATTGCATTCTCTAAAAATGAAAAACGGAAAATATCCTTCAAATCCATCCGTTCAGGAAAAATGGAAAGGAGATATTCCGAAAGATTCGCCTGTAGTTTTGGATATTTATTCTAAGAAATTGGAGAAGTATTCGTTTTAATCGTAGCATAAGAAACCCGACAGGTTTTTAAAATCTGTCGGGTTTAGAATTATTAATCGAATTTAATAAGATTACCTTCTGAAAATTCTGAATTATATTGTTTGAATAAAACTTTTCGTGCTTGGTCTCCAGCTTTAATAACTCTTGATTTTGATTGAAAACATATTTGAGAAAAAATGGAAATGGAATCTAAATCTATTTTTGATTTATAAAATTCAATAGTTGTAATTAATTGTTTAATTGCATCCTTTCTTTCCTTATTTCTACTTCTTGGTTTTACATCTTTTGATTCGATGAAATAAAGTTTGCTATTTTCGAATATTACCCAATCACATTTTTTTGAAACTTCATTTTTCATGATTGAATATTCGTTTTCTAGAAATAAAATCTCTTTTAAACTTTCATTTTCCAAACACAGATTCCAATATTCTTCTTCAGTTTTAAACTGAACTATAGAATCTTTAATTTCTTCTAGATAGTAAACAGAATCTTTTAATGTTTTGTAACAAACATCTTTTTGTAAATCAGGAAAATGAGCTAATAATTCTTCAAAACTCATAAATCTAAAAGTTTATCAAATTCATCAGCAAAAGTATCAGAAACAGAGTCGATCATATTTTCTGCAATTTGCCCTAATTTATCATTCATAATTTTTTTTGCTTTACCATTTTTCAATTCATAAGCAATAAAGTTTTTCGGGTTTAACCAAGATTCTTTTTTGATAATTTTATTTACTTCTTTCGGATTTTTTTGTCCTTTGTCATAAGCTAATAATAAATTATTTAAAGAAGCTAAAACAAAAGGGCTATGCGTAGTAAGAATTAAATTTTTTCTATCAAATAAACAATTTTTAACTAAATATTTAATTAGCTCATGCTGTGCTTTTGGATATAAATTTAGTTCTGGTTCTTCAACTACAAAATTGAAATTGTATTCCTCTTTTAAAGTTTTTGAATATTCGACTAAAAGTAAAATTGGAATCACAGATTGTAAACCTGATGCAGATTCTAATAGATTTACTTTTTCATTTTCATTATGATAGATGAATGAGTTTTGTCCCTCTCTTTTATATTTTACCCTTTTATCAATTATACTTATCGGTAACTCTGTAATTGTTTGAATTGCTTTTTCGTATTCTTGTCCAATAGATAATAAATGTTTTGGTATTTTTACGTTGTTATTGATTAATCCTAAAACGTTTTCAGCGATTAGATGAAGAAAGTTTCTTTCTGATGGAATGTAAATAGAGTCGAATAGAAAAATATGAGGAAAAGAATTTACTATTTGATTTAATAGATAAAAGTAATTATCAAGTGATTTTTCTTTTTCTAAAATTCGCATCAAAAAATCAATATCTTCTTCATCAATATCTATTTTTTTTAATCTTTTATTTATAAATTGACTCTCAAATTTAATTATTTGAATATCAGAATTAAATAACTTATAAAATTCATCCTTGTTTATTAAATCATGGATATTTATATATGATTTGATTAAAAATTTTAATGTCTCAATTGTTTCGCTGATTTTATCTTGTGATAATTTCGTTTTGCTTGAAATAGAAATTAGATTTTGAATAGAGTTCTTAAGGTAGGAATTATCTTTGTACTCAAAATTGAAATTACTAATTTCCTTATTTAGTACAATATAATTAATATAAGTATTTGGATTTAGGAAACTTATAATATTATATTTTTCTAATTCTGTTTTGAATTCTATACTGTGATTGCTTCTAAATTCCTCATCCTCTAATATAGAAAGTAATTTAGCCAAAGTACTCTTCCCAGAAGCCTGCGCACCAATAAAAGTAACCATTTCTCTAACTTCGATATCAATATCTTTTAGAGGTCCGAAATTTTTAACAATAAGTTTTGCTCTTTCCATGTTTTCAAAATTAAGGAAAATTTTTATATATGAAAAAGGAGCTTCAATAAAAGCTCCTTTTTAAATTTAATAGTATTTCAAAGGAATCTACTCCACCAACTCCACAAATTTAAACTCACCTTCCACAGCAACCTTAGTCAAACCGTGTTTAGATAAGTTTTTCATAGACGCATCCCATTTTTTACCGCTTAAATTAGCAGTAATTTTTAATTGCTGAAGATCCATTTTATTTTCATTTCCTTTTAATAGATCTACGATAAATTTTTCTTCATCAGATAATTCAACCTGGGCTTGTTTTTTCTCCGGACGCATTTGCGGGAACAATAAAACTTCCTGAATAGAAGCGTTATTAGTCAAATACATAATCAAACGGTCCATTCCAATTCCCATTCCAGACGTTGGAGGCATACCGTATTCAAGCGCTCTTAAGAAATCTTCATCGATAATTCCGTTTGCTTCATCATCACCTTTTGCAGCCAAACGCATTTGATCTTCAAAACGCTCACGCTGATCAATTGGGTCATTCAATTCAGAATATGCATTTGCAATTTCTTTACCACAAACCATCAATTCAAAACGCTCTGTAAGTTCCGGATTGTCACGGTGTTCTTTACATAAAGGCGACATCTCTTTAGGATAATCTGTAATGAAAGTTGGCTGAATATAATTTCCTTCGCATTTAGCTCCAAAAATTTCATCAATCAATTTTCCTTTACCCATTGTGTTATCAACGTCAATTCCCATTCCTCTTGCAGCTTCGAATAATTCTTCTTCGCTTTTTCCTGAAATGTCAAAACCAGTAAAATGTTTGATAGAATCAGTCATTGTAACACGAGCATACGGCGCTTTAAAGTTGATTTTATGCTCGCCAAAAGTAACTTCGCTAGTTCCGTTTACAGCAATAGCACAATGCTCAAGCAAACCTTCAGCAAATTCCATCATCCAGTTGTAGTCTTTGTAGGCTACATATATTTCCATAGCGGTAAATTCAGGATTATGCGTTCTGTCCATTCCTTCATTTCTAAAGTTTTTAGAGAACTCATAAACACCTTCAAAACCACCAACAATTAATCTTTTTAAGTACAATTCGTTTGCAATACGCATGTAAAGCGGAATATCAAGCGAATTATGGTGCGTAGTAAACGGACGCGCCGCAGCACCACCCGGAATTGGTTGTAAAACCGGAGTTTCAACCTCAAGATAACCTGCATCGTTAAAATAACCACGCATAGCGCTAAACAACTTCGTACGTTTGATGAAAGTGTCTTTAACGTGTTGATTCACAGTTAAATCTACATAACGCATTCTGTAACGCAATTCAGGATCATTAAAAGCATCGTGAACATTTCCGTCTTCATCTGTTTTTGGCAAAGGAAGCGGACGTAATGTTTTACTCAAAAAAGTAAATCCGTCAACACGAATACATTGTGCACCCACTTTCGTAGTAAACAATTCTCCTTCAATACCAATAAAATCTCCTAAATCGGTTAATTTTTTAAATACTGTATTGTATAATGTTTTATCATCACCAACGCACAAAACATCGCGATTCACGTACAATTGCAAACGTCCTTCGCTATCCTGCAATTCAGCAAAACAAGCTTTTCCCTGATCACGAACACTCATCAAACGTCCCGCAACGATTACCTTCTTACCTTCTTCAAACGATTCCTTCACTTGCTTTGAAGTATGATTTACTGGAAAAAGATTAGCAGGATAAGGATTGATTCCTAAGTTGCGTAAGTTTTGAAGTTTTTCTCTTCTAATGATTTCTTGTTCTGATAATGCCATTTTGTGCTCTTTTTTTAAGTGTGCAAAGATAAAGAAAAGAATGTAGATTTCAGAATGAAGGTTTTAGATTTTTTGAAGCAGCAAATTATCGTATTTCAATCACCTTCAGTCCCGCTATCCACTTGTATCTTTTTTGCAGAAAAAGCAAAAAAGGATACCGCTGCTATCGGGGCTAGATTAGAAGTTTTGGTTTTCAAAAGAAGTTTTTAGTTGGAGTGTTTACGCAATCATAACAAGACTGTGCGCGAAAAAAACATTTCTGTAAGAAATTAAAGAAAAACCTCAGTATCTTAGCAACTCAGAACCTCAGAACCTTCCAAAAAATGAATTATATAAAAGCCTTTCTGCTCTTACTCTTAATCTCAAGCTGTCAAATTACCGAAACCATAAAAATCAATCCGGACGGAAGCGGAAGTATTGAGGTCTTTCAATTGCGAGACGAAAATAGCTATATGCAATTAGGACATTCTCTTTCAGGCTCGGAAAAATTTACAGATACACTATTTGTTTTTCAGGATTACATCACAAAGTATGCTTCAACGTTTGTGAAATTTAATAAAGTGGATCAGGCACTTTTTCAGGAACATGCTAATGTCAAAATGCATGTAAAGCTGGATCCTATTCAAATGGAAAATTTTAATGTAATTTCTTCCGACTTTAAAAAAATAGAAGAACTGCCAAATGTGTATGAAAGCCTTAGTTTGGCAAATTCTTTAAAAGAGAATTATCCGGTTTCAAAAGAATTTTTTAAAATAAAATATACTTTCGACGGATCTGTTTTTAAAAGAAACTTAGTTATTGTTGATCAGCAAGAGTTTGAAAAGAACAAAAAGATGCTCGAAGAAAGAAAAAAAACGTACGCTAAATATAAACTAGTACAATCCTACACCTTAAAATATCATTTTCCGGGAAAAATAAAATCAGTTTCCAATGATAAAGCCATTCTTAGTCCTGATAAAAAATCATTTACCTTAGAATTTCAACTTTCAGATTGTTTACAAAATCCTGAAACGACGAATTTAGAAGTTGTTTTGGAACAAAGCAACTAGATAAAAAGATTAAAAAGAGATTTGAGGTCACTGCGATAAAAACTCAGCACCTTAGAATCTCAGCACCTTAGAACCTTTAAAAATAAAATAGACTTCGTATCTTTGATAAAAAATTAACCATGATGAAATTATATAAATTACTTAGTTTTTCTTTTTTAGTTGCAACATTTACAAGCTGCACTTTTACTGAGAATATGTACATTAATGACAACGGAACCGGAAAGTATTCTGTAGATATGGATGGTTCTGCTTTGATGGAAATGGCAGGTGATCAACTAGGAAATCAAATGGGAGCTGATGCTAAAAAAAATATCGACTCTACTTTTACATTCAAGCAATTAATTGCTGATAAACAAGATAGTATTTCAAAATTATCTCCGGAATCTCAGAAAGAAATTAAAAAATTAGAAAATTTTGTTTTCAATATAAAAATGAACGGAGAGGAAAAAAAATTCTTAATGAACATCGCTACCGATTTTAAAAGTGTTAGTGACTTACAAGACATATTGCAATCGATGAGTACACTTCAAAAACTGGAAGGCGGTACTGCTCCTTCAACGCCATTTGCTGGTTTGGGAGACAATAAAAGCAAGCTAAGTTATACTTATGACGGAAAGAAATTTACGCGTAAAGCAATCATTGACAAGCAGAAACTTGCAGAGAAACCTGCTGATTCAACAGCAGATATGTCAAAAATGATGTTTGCTTCGTCTAACTATGTTATTAAATATCATTTTCCTAAACGTGTAAAAAAGGTTTCAAATCCAACTGCATTGTTTAGTGAGGACAGAAAAACAATTACAATTCAATACCCTTTCACGGATTATATGGAGAATCCTGACAAACTAAACTTTGATGTAGAGTTTGAAAAATAATTAAAATGAATAAAAAAATCCAACTTCAAGATTTAGGAAGTAAAGATTATAAATCGACCTGGGAATATCAGGAAGAACTTTTTAAGGATATAGTCGACTTAAAAATCAAAAACAGAAGAGAAGAACTCGAATTAGAGACGCCAAATTATTTGCTGTTTGTAGAGCACCCTCATGTTTATACATTAGGAAAAAGTGGTGATTTAGAAAACCTATTATTAAACGAAAAACAGCTCGAGGCCAAAGGAGCAACTTTCTATAAAATCAATCGTGGAGGTGATATAACGTATCACGGTCCAGGACAAATTGTAGGCTATCCAATTTTGGATTTAGAGAATTTCTTTACCGATATTCATAAATATTTGCGATTTCTCGAAGAATCAATCATTCTAACTTTAGAAGAATACGGTTTAAAATGCGGAAGAAGCGAAGGTGAAACAGGAGTGTGGCTGGATGTTGGAACGCCGTTTGCACGCAAAATTTGTGCGCTTGGCGTACGTGCTTCGCGTTGGGTGACTATGCACGGATTTGCGTTAAATGTAAATGTCGATTTAGGATATTTTGATAACATTATTCCGTGTGGAATTCGCGGAAAAGGCGTTACTTCTTTACAAGTAGAACTTGGCGTTGAAAAAGTCGATGAAGACGAAGTAAAAGCTAAAATCATCAAACACTTAACTCAGTTGTTTGAAGGTGAATTTGTTTAGAATAAAGCTTCTAAAATATAAATAGTATGAAAAATGCTGAAGAAAATAACAATTATAGAATTGCTGTGCCTTCAGCATTTAAAACTGTATTTTCTCATTTTTACTTCGCAGAAAACAAAACCGATTTTCCAGTTACAAAAACATTATTGCCGAGTTTTCAAACCATTTTGGTTTTTAATTTCGGAACAAAATCTACTTTAAAATCACAGCAAAACACTCTTCTGGAGATAGAAAAATGCATTGTTCTAGGTCCTATTAAACAAGCTTTCGAATATACATTACAACCCAATTCAGAGATTTTAGTTGCCAATTTTAAAGAAGATGCTTTTTATCGATTTTTCGGAAATGTACTATTTGATACTTTGCCAATTCATACTGATGCATTAATTCAGGAGAATTGTTTTAGCCTCTTATGGAAAGAACTTCAAAATATTCCTAACAATACAAAACGAGTAGATTACATTTTAGAGTTCTGCAAACCCTATCTCAGAGAACAAAGTGAAATCACCACACTCTTAAACGATTTTAAAGAAGAAAATCTAAATCCGATAAAAGCAATCGCTTCAAAAGTAAATCAGACAGAAAGAAACATTCAGTTGAATCAGAAAAAGGTTTTCGGTTACAGTATTAAAGAAGCCAATCGTTACGAAAGGTTTTTAAAAGCGGTCAGTAAAATCGAAAAAAATATTGAAAATCAGTCCAAAACTGATTGGTTGAATATTGTTGAAGAATGTGGTTATTATGACCAGAGTCAGCTCATTCACGACTTTAAATTTTACATGAATATTTCTCCAACGAAATTCTTGAAATTTCAAAACGATATCTGCGGTTCAAAAGTAGAATAAGGCCTATTTCGTTTTCTTACAATTGTAGCTAAAGCTTGCGTTTTACATTTGTCATGTTCAATCTTAAAAAATAGAAAACATGAAAAATTTAATTATTTACACACATCCTAATCCAGCAAGTTTAAATCATTTGTTCAAACAAACTGTTCTTGAAAGTTTGGAGCGATCGGAACAAGAAATTGTCATTCGTGATTTAAACGAAATCAATTTTAATCCGGTTCTTTCTTTAGAAGATATACAGGGACAAAGAATGGGGAAAGTAACAGATGACGTTAAAACAGAACAGGATTTTATCACTTGGGCAGATCAAATTATCTTTATTTATCCAATTTGGTGGACAGGAATGCCTTCGATCATGAAAGGCTATATTGACCGGGTATTTAGCTACGGATTTGCTTACAGATATGATCAGGGCATTCAGAAAGGATTATTAACTGATAAAAGTACTATCATTATCAATTCTCATGGAAAATCGAATGCAGAATATGAAGCAATAGGAATGGATAAAGCTTTGGTGTTAACTTCAGATGTTGGAATTTTTAATTATTGTGGTTTAAAAATCAAACAACATTTTTACTTCGAAAAAGCGGATAGAGCTTCTGCAGAAAGCATTTCAGACTGGAAAAATGAGATTATGGCTGTTTGTAAATCCAGTAATGATTTAATTGCTTTTGAATAGAATTATATTATTAAAGAGAATATTGCAAAAAGTGTAAAAATGTGTTGGTAAAAGTCAAGATTTTGAATTGATCGTAAATTATTAGAATAAGCAATTTTGTGCCATTTTTATACGTAATTTGCTAGAATACTTTTAATGAAACTTTAACCAAATCTAATTTTATAGCTTATGAGAAAAATCTACTTTCTTTGTTTCCTCTTTATTCTAAACAATGCTTTTGCTCAAAAGAAAGAAAAATTAAATCCAATTGCGGTTTATGAAAAAGTTTGGCAAGAGCGTAACAGTGATGCAAGACTAAAATTGATAAAAACGATTTGGTTAGACGACAGTACTTTCGAAGATCCTTCAGCTTCTATAAAAGGTTCTGTTGCCTTAAATAATGTCATCAACGAGTTTTATAAAAAATTCCCGGACGCTATTTTAACTTCCGGTTCAAAAGTGGTCAAAGACAATTATGTAACCTGGGATTGGAAAATTCTGGATTCAAAAAATAAATTGATAATGGCAGGCCGTGATTTCGCCAGATTAAATGGAAAAGGTCAGGTAAGCAAAATTATCGGCTTTTGGGAACAGGGGGCTACTTTGTCAGAAGCTGAAATTCTAAAAAATCTTGAAAGTGATAATTTTAATGTTGTCGCAAAATATTACGAAGGTCTTTTTAAAACAAAAGATTTAAATGCAATGGCAACTATAATTGAAGAAGGAGCAATTTATACTCAGGCAGAAGGTTTACCTTATGGAGGAAGATATGTTGGTTTTAGCGAATGGACTAAAATGTATGCAAAATCAGCTGAGTTTTTTGATTTGGAAATAGAAAAAGAACCTGTTTACTTTAGCGATGCTTCTAAAAATGAAGTGATTATTTATTTCACTATAAAATGCAAAGCAAAAAAATCAGGAAAAACAATGTCTGTGCCAATTTCAGAACATTATGATGTTAAAAACGGAAAAATTACAGCAATTAGACCTTTTTATTTTGATACGAAGCAGTTTGCAGAATTCTTAAAAAGCAAAAAATAAAATTATTGGAAGTTAACGACTTTCAGTATGCAAATTATTCGAAACAAGAAGGCTTATCAATTTTGATAAGCCTTCTTTTATAGTTCAAAAAAATCCAATTCCAATTGATCGGGTAAAAGTCTAAAACTCATTCTGTGATATTTTGTAGTACCATGTTCTCGAATCGCTTCCCGATGTTCTTTGGTGGGATAGCCTTTGTTTTTTTTCCAGTTGTACATAGGGAATTCGTGATGAATTTTCTCCATATATTCGTCGCGGTACGTTTTTGCTAATATCGATGCTGCCGCAATACTTAAGAATTTCCCATCTCCTTTTATAATACTCTGATTCGGAATTGATTTTAGTAGTTCTATTTCTTCAAAAGAAAATTGTTTTCCAAAAGTATTTTTTAAACCTAATTTGGCATTCAATGCCCGATTTCCATCCACAATAATAAAGTCAGGTTTTTGGTTCAATTTTAAAATACATTCCTGCATTCCTTTCATAGAAGCATTCAGGATATTTATTTCGTCAATTTCATCAGGAAATAAATGTGTGACTGAATAGCAAAGAGCATGTTGTTCTATGATTGGTTTTAAAAGAAATCTATCTTTCTCAGACAATTGTTTACTGTCGTTTAAAATTGTATTTTCAAAATCGGCAGGTAAAATTACTGCAGCGGCCGTAACGGGCCCTGCCAGACATCCACGACCGGCTTCGTCAGTTCCGGTTTCTAAAATAAAACCCGAATAGTTTTTTTCTAGCATTTTACTTAATTTTAAAGACAAATATAATTGAAATGAAAACTTCTCAATGGCAATGATTTGTTTTTTTATACGTTTTTATCTTTTACCTTTGCTTGATAAAATTTGCCGAAATAATTACATATAAAGCTATCAAATGAGAATACTCTTTTTTCTATATCTATTAATTGTACCAACCTTATTGTTTTCTCAGGAAAAAACTAGTTCAAAGAACAGTTTAGATATGAATACAAAATATTCTAGTATAACGGATACAGTGAAAAAGAAAAAGTCTCTAATTGCAAAGATAGAGCAATACCAGATTTATACACTAGAGCACGATACAATAATTGCAGATACGTCGCTAACACTTAAAAGTGCTTACAAGCAAAACTATTTAAGAAAAGATAATTTTGGACTTTTGCCATTTTCTAACATTGGACAGACATATAATACGATACAATATGGTTTAACTGATTATTCTCCGTATCCTGAAATTGGTTTCAAAGGAAAACATTTTGACTATATGGAGGTTAGTGATATTCGATATTATTCAGTTGCAACTCCTTTAACCGAAATATTTTTTAATACAACAATAAACAAAGGGCAAAACTTAGACTCATTTATTACACTAAATACTTCAAAGAATCTTAATTTTTCTGCTGCTTACAGAGGATTGCGTTCTGAGGGAGATTATATAAATCAGTTAGTTAGTGCAGGAAATTTTCGATTTACAACAAGTTATTTTACAACAAATAAAAGATATGTTTTAAATGCTCATTTTACATTTCAGGACATTACAAATGAAGAAAATGGCGGAATTACAAATACAGACAATTTTGAAAGTGAGGATCCTGATTTTAAAAATCGTCAGCGATTGCAGGTATTTTTGACTGATGCGGAATCATTATTAAAAGGAAGACGTTTCTTTTTTGATCATGCATTCAGAGTAAATCCAAAAGATGGGAGTAATAATTTGTATGTAACACATCAATTTAATTACGAATATAAGTATTTTCAATACTTGCAGCCAACACTTCTTTCGACTGTAACGCCAACAGTTGGGCCTAGTGTACAAGTTCAACGTTTTGGAGAATCGTATGCTAGTGGTAATATAAATGATGAGACTCGTTTTGAGAAATTATACAATAAGGTTGGACTTGCCTATGAAAATTCACTTCTTGGGAAATTCAATTTTTTTGTCGACGATTACAGATCAAATTATAAATACGACAGAATTATCGTGTATAGTGATGGTTCAGTTGTTCCTGATAATTTATTTTTGCAGATTAATAATGTTGGAGGACAATATGAATATCAGAAAAATAGATGGAATGGCCGCTTTTTATATACCAGATCAATTACAAATCAGTCTCTTTCTGATTTAGATGCGAAATTGAGGTATGACTTAAATGAGAAAATTCAATTCGATTTCAGATATAGAAATTTAAATAAGTTGCCAAATAATAACTATAATTTGTATCAAAGCAGTTATGTTGAATACAATTGGTCTAATAGCTTTAAGAATGAAAAAATTAATCAGCTTAGCGCTAATGTTTATACACCTTGGTTAAATGCTGAAGTTCAGTACTCTGTTTTAAAGGATCACTTGTATTTTAAGGATGATTCCACTCCGGCAGAAGCTTTAGCATATACTCAAATTATAAAGCCGGCACAATATGG
Organism: Flavobacterium sp. KH_001; assembly: GCF_057840745.1. Taxonomy (NCBI): domain Bacteria; kingdom Pseudomonadati; phylum Bacteroidota; class Flavobacteriia; order Flavobacteriales; family Flavobacteriaceae; genus Flavobacterium; species Flavobacterium sp. KH_001. The sequence goes on from NZ_CM174520.1 coordinate 2,332,398, forward strand.
AAATGCAATTAATTATTTGTCTATAAAAGCTAGTAAAGAGTTTAAGTTTGGACCGTTTGGCTTTGATAATACACTTTTATATCAAAAAGTAGATCAGTCAGATTTGATTTTAAATGTTCCTGATTTTGTAACGAGAAATACACTTTACTATTCTAGCTATTTTTTCAAAAAGGCATTATATATGCAGACTGGTGTAGTATTTAATTATTTCACAAAATATTACGGAAATGATTATAATCCGGTTATTGGTGAGTTTTTTGTTCAGGATGCGAAAAAAATTGGAGGTTATCCGTTATTCGATCTTTTTGTAAATGCCAGAATTCGTCAAACCAGATTTTACTTAAAAGCAGAACATATAAATGCTTTATTTGCAAAAAGCGATTATTATTCGGCACCTAATAACCCTTATCGTGATTTTGTTATCCGATTTGGTTTAGTTTGGAATTTCTTCCAATAAAATTAGGGCTATTTAGATTTTTAGAACCACATATTAAATAAACATAAAATGGACTTTTCAAAAAATATTTTAGAGACAATTGGTAATACACCTTTAGTAAAACTCAACAAAATTGTTGCTGAAATCGATGCGTTAGTATTGGCAAAAGTCGAGACTTTTAATCCTGGAAATTCTGTAAAAGACAGAATGGCTGTAAAAATGATTGAAGACGCAGAGGCAGACGGCAGATTAAAACCGGGTGGAACTATTATTGAAGGAACTTCGGGAAACACCGGAATGGGATTGGCACTGGTAGCAATTATCAAAGGATATAAATTGATTTGTGTAATATCAGACAAGCAGTCAAAAGAAAAAATGGATATTTTACGTGCTGTTGGTGCCAAAGTTGTAGTTTGTCCTACTGATGTTGAGCCGACGGATCCACGTTCTTATTATTCAGTTTCAAAGCGTTTAGCTGAAGAAACACCAAACTCATGGTACGTAAATCAATATGATAATCTATCTAATTCATTGGCGCATTATGAGCAAACTGGCCCGGAAATCTGGAAACAGACGGATGGAAAAATTACGCATTTCGTTGTTGGAGTAGGTACCGGAGGAACTATTTCGGGAGTTGGAAAATATTTAAAAGAGAAAAACCCTAACATTAAAATTTGGGGAATTGATACTTACGGTTCTGTTTTTAAAAAATACCATGAAACCGGAATTTTTGATGAAAATGAAATTTACTCTTATATAACAGAAGGAATTGGAGAAGATATTTTACCAAAAAATGTCGACTTTTCATTAATTGATGGTTTTACAAAAGTAACTGATAAAGACGCTGCCGTTTATACAAGAAAAATTGCGATGGAAGAAGCCATTTTTGTTGGGAACTCTGCAGGGGCTTGTATTAAAGGACTTTTGCAGCTTAAAGAACATTTTAAACCTGAAGATGTTGTTGTAGTTCTTTTTCACGATTCAGGAAGCCGTTATGTTGGTAAAATGTTTAATGACGACTGGATGCGCGAACGAGGATTTTTAGAAGAAAACGTTACAAAAGCCGAAGATGTAATCAAAGATCATATCGATAAAGAATTGATTGTTGTTCGTACAGAAGAACTAGTGTCACACGCTATCGAACGTATGCGTAAATATAAAATCTCTCAAATTCCGGTAGTTGATATTAACGGATTTGTTGGCTCTGTAGACGAAACAGATTTATTTAGAAGTTATGTTGCAGATAAAAATGTAGCCGAAAAACCAATTAAGGAAGTAATGGGGAAACCTTTTCCTATTGTGAAATTAGGAACTACAATTGAAGAAGTTTCTAAATTGTTTACCAAAGAAAATGACGCTGTTTTGGTAGATTTAGGAAATGGAAAACATCATATTATTACCAAATATGATATTATTGGATCTATAAAATAAGAACAATTTTAATAACATTATAAATCCATAAATCGGAGTTTTAAGACTTTGGTTTATGGATTTTTTTAGCTGAAATATTTTAAAAATGAATTTTACTGCCATAGATTTTGAAACTGCTACGGGATATCATCCTTGCTCAGTTGGAATAGTTACTGTTGAAAACGGAATTATTGTTGACGAGTTTGTGTCTTTAATTAAGCCTCCAAATAACCTATATAATCCGTTTACAATTCAGGTTCATGGCATTTACCCACGTGATACGATTAATGCAAAATCGTTTTCTCAGGTATTTCCTGAAATAGAAAGAAGATTAAAAAATAGGGTTGTTGTCGCGCACAATGAAAGTTTTGATCGCAATGTATTAATGAAATCAATGGCGCTTTACGGCTTGCAATATGAAGATTTAAATATTGCACAACGTTGGGAATGTACGGTTAAAATTTACAAGGCAAAAGGATTAAAACCAACCAAACTAAGTGATTGTTGCCGTGAAATGAAGATTCAGTTAAACCATCATGAAGCCTTATCTGATGCTCGTGCATGCGCTAAATTATATATGTTAAAATAATATTTACTTGTAAGATTAATATTATATTTTGTTATTTTTAAGCTTTTATAATTTTATAATATAAGCTTAAAAATGAGAGAAGACTTTCTTCATTATCTCTGGAAATTCAGGAAGTTTCAAACTCTGAATTTAAGAACAACCCAAAATTGTCCAATTGTAATTATTAAAACAGGAGATTATTTAGAACTTTCAGGCCCTGATTTCTTTAATGCCCAGATAAAAATTGGAACTCAAAAATGGGCAGGAAACGTTGAAATCCATTTAAAGTCATCCGATTGGTATGTGCATCATCATGAAAAAGATCCGGCTTATGAAAATGTCATTTTGCACGTAGTTTGGGAACATGATACAGAGATCTTTAACAAAAATAATACTGAAATTCCTGTTTTGGTGCTGAAAGATTATGTTTCTGCAGAAATCCTAAATAATTATCATTCTTTAGTATCCCCAAAATCCTGGATTTCATGTGAAAAACAAATTGCTCAAATTGATGAATTTGTTTTTAAAAATTGGCAAGAAAGATTATTTTTTGATCGACTAGAAAGAAAATCAAAGTTTATTTTTGATTTATTAGAAGAAAAAAATGGTGACTGGGAGTCTGTCTTATTCTCTTTATTAGCAAAGAATTTTGGGTTGAATACCAATGGAAATGCCTTTTTGCAAATAGCTAAATCAATTCCCTTTTCTATTATCCGGAAAGAAAGTTTCGAAATAGAAAATCTTGAAGCTTTGCTTTTTGGAGCTTCAGGTTTATTAGACGCTGAAAAGGAAGATTTGTATTTTAATGATTTGAAAATTAGGTATTTTTATCTTTTGCACAAGTATCAATTAGATAAGGTGTATACAGACCCACTACAATTTTTTAAGCATCGTCCAGATAATTTTCCAACAATCCGGCTTTCTCAATTAGTAAGTTTATACAGTAAACATCAGAATTTATTTTCTAAAGTAATAATACTTAAGTCAGCTAAGGATGTTTATGAACTCTTAAACGTTACAACAAGTTTGTATTGGGAAAATCATTATCAGTTTGATAAAGAAAGCCCACAGAAGCGAAAACCTTTATCCAGATCTTTTATTGATTTGTTGATTGTAAACACCATTATTCCTTTGCAATTTGCCTATGTAAATAGAGTTGGAGAGTCTAATGTTGAAGATCTTATTGCATTTATGAATGAAGTTTCTCCTGAAAAAAATGCCATAATTGATAAGTTTGAGAGTTTCGGAATTCTTTCAAAAAATGCATTTGAAACTCAAACTTTACTGGAACTCAAAAATGAATATTGCAATAATAAAGCCTGTTTAAGATGTGCTTTAGGAATAGAGTTAATGAAAAGCAATTAGATGATTAGAAAAGGTAGTAATGGGATTATTTTGTACTTTTGTTCAAAACCTAAAATCTAAAATTAGAAAATGGCGGCTATATTAAAACTTAAATTTTTCTTTGAAAAATACGGATTTCATGTTTCTTCCCGATTAGCTGATAAACTCGGAATGCGTGTTACGAGTGTAAGATTGTTTTTTATTTACATTTCGTTTGTAACTGCCGGTTTAGGTTTTGGAATCTATCTGACATTAGCATTTTGGATTCGCCTAAAAGACTTAATTAGAGCAAAACGAACTTCAGTATTCGATTTATAAAAATAAAATTTTAAGCATAAAAAAAGGATCATATAATTTTATATGATCCTTTTTTTATGCCTTTATCTGGATATTATTTATCGGGATTGTTTAATTTACTGTTTTTCTTACCGTAAACAAAGTAGATAACTATACCTAATGCCATCCAAACAACAAGTCTTGCCCAGCTTTCATTTGGTAACGAATACATCAATGCTAAACAGATTACAATACCTGCAACCGGCACAAAAGGAACCCATGGAGTTCTAAAAGCTCTTGGAGCTTCTGGCATTTTTTTACGCATAACCATTACGCCAATACAAACTAATACAAACGCTAATAAAGTTCCAATACTTACCATATGTCCTAGATCACTTACAGGAACAAGTCCTGCAAATAAACTTACGAATACTAAAAAGAAAAGGTTTGTTTTCCAAGGAGTACGGAATTTTGCGTGAATTTCACTGAAGAAAGGAGGTAATAAACCATCTTTACTCATTGTATAGAAAACACGGCTTTGTCCCATAAGCATTACTAACATTACAGAAGTATAACCAGCTAAAATAGCTACAATTAAACCTGTTTGTAAAAAGTCGTATCCTGTAACAGCAAAAGCAGTTGCAGCAGGTTTTGCATCTCCTGCGAATTTATAATAAGGTACAAGTCCTGTCATTACGTGAGAGAACAATACATATAAAAGTGTACAGATTATCAATGATCCTAAAATACCAATTGGCATTCCTTTTTGCGGATTTTTAGCTTCTTGTGCGGCAGTAGAAACAGCGTCAAAACCAATAAAGGCAAAAAATACAGTACCAGCTCCGGCAGCAATTCCAGACCAGCCAAATTGGCCAAAAACACCAGTGTTTTCAGGAATGTAAGGAGTATAGTTTGTAGGGTCTATAAATTTCCATCCTAAAACAATAAAAATGATAACTACAGCAACTTTAATAACAACTAAGAAATTGTTTAATGAAGCCGATTCTTGAGTTCCTTTTATTAATAATAAAGAAAGTAATGAAACAATGAATATTGCTGGTAAATTTACAATTCCTCCATTTATTACAGTTCCATTGCTAAGTGTCAGTGTTTCCCAAGGTGAGCAAATTAAGTCAGGCGGTAAATGTACTCCGTACTTTGCAAGAAGTTCAAGTAAATACCGGGACCAACTCACACCAACAGTAGCGGCGCCCAAAGCGTATTCTAAAACTAAATCCCAACCGATAATCCAAGCCATAAATTCACCCATAGTAGCATAAGAGTAAGTATATGCACTTCCAGCAACTGGAATCATTGATGCAAATTCAGCATAACAAAGTCCGGCAAATGCGCAACCTACAGCTGCTAAAATAAAAGAAATTGTTACCGCCGGACCTGCGTGGTCAGCAGCTGCAATTCCTGTTAGCGAAAATAGTCCCGCTCCAATAATTGCTCCAACTCCAAGTGCAACAAGCGAACGTGAAGATAAGGTTCTTTTTAGTCCTTTTTCAGATTCGGATGCTTCACCGAGCAATACCGAAAGAGGTTTAGTTTTCCAAATTGACATACTATTATATTGGTTTATTGTTATTAAGCTCCAAATGTATCGTTTTTTATAAAAAATAAAAACAATTATATTGTTTTAAGTTATAAAATATCAAAAAAATATGCAAAATAGCCAGTTTACAGCTGTTAAGTACTGAAATTCATCAATTTAATTAGAATGTTAATGCGGATTGAATAATTTAATACAGAATAAAATTTTTACTATTTTTCCTAATAAATTAATGATTTATCGCTTAATTTGATCTTTTAAAACGATTGAAAACTTTATTTTAATGACTAATTTTAAAACGCTCGCAATATATTTTAAATTTACAAGAGAGCAACGTACAGGAATTTTTTTACTTTTTGCAATCATTATACTATTGCAATTGGTCTATTTTTATGCTGACTTTAATTTGCCTGAAAAAACCTTTACGGAAAAAGAACAATGGATGTCTTTGCAATCAGAAATTGATTCTCTTAAATTGGTTAAAGATAAAGAGAAGCCCAAGGTCTATCTTTTTAATCCAAATTTCATTACAGATTATAAAGGCTATAAGCTTGGAATGTCTACTCAGGAAATTGACAGGCTTTTAGCATTTAGAAATGAAAATAAATTTGTGAACTCTGCAGAGGAGTTTCAACAAGTCACTAAAATTTCCGATTCTTTATTAAAAAATATTTCCCCTTTATTTAAGTTTCCGAACTGGATTCAAAAAGAGAATAATTTCAAAACAGAAAAAAAAGAATTTATCAGGAAAACGGATTTAAAAAAGGAAAAGATTGTAATTTTAAATATAAATGATGCAACTCAGGATGATTTGGTTAAAATATATGGTATTGGTGAAGCTCTATCTTTACGTATATTAAAGCAGAGAGAAGTATTAGGGTGTTTTGTTGCTATGGAGCAAATGAATGATATTTGGGGACTTTCACCTGAAGTTATTGGTGAATTGAATTCTCATTTTAAAGTAGTAGTGCCTGCAAGTTTAAAAAAAATAGCAATAAATGATGCGTCTTTAAAGGAATTGTCTCAGTTTTCATATTTCAGATATGCATTGGCTAAACAAATTGTAACTTATAGAAGTATGAATGGAAATTTTGAAAATATTGAGGATTTGTCAAAAATTAAAGGTTTTCCTGTTGAAAAAGCAAAAATAATTAGTTTATATTTGGAGTTCTAAAAAAAAACAGCCAACAATGAATTTTGATTATAACGAAACGCAGTCAATGATAGCACAATCTATTAAAGATTTTGCAGAGAAAAACATTCGACCTAATATAATGGAGTGGGATGAAGCACAGATTTTTCCAATTCCTCTTTTTAAAAAATTGGGAGAAATGGGATTTATGGGAGTTTTAGTGCCTGAGGAATATGGTGGATCTGGTTTAGGATATCACGAATATATTACTGTTGTAGAAGAAATTTCAAAAGTTGATCCTTCAATTGGTTTGTCAGTTGCAGCTCATAATTCATTATGTACAAATCATATTTTGACCTTTGGTAACGAAGAACAAAAGAAAAAATGGTTGCCTAAACTAGCAACGGCTGAATATATTGGAGCCTGGGGATTAACCGAGCACAATACTGGTTCTGATGCAGGAGGTATGAATACTACTGCAGTTAAAGACGGTGATTCGTGGATTGTGAATGGAGCGAAGAACTTTATTACGCACGCGATTTCAGGTGATATTGCAGTGGTGATCGTACGTACTGGAGAAAAAGGAGATTCAAAAGGAATGACCGCTTTTGTTTTTGAAAAGGGAATGGCGGGATTTACATCAGGAAAAAAAGAAAATAAATTAGGAATGCGTGCAAGTGAAACTGCGGAGTTGGTTTTTGATAATTGCCGCGTACCTGATGCAAATAGATTGGGTGAAGTTGGCCAGGGATTTGTTCAGGCAATGAAAATATTAGACGGTGGCCGAATTTCAATTGGAGCTTTGTCGCTAGGAATTGCAAAAGGTGCTTATGAAGCTGCTTTGAAATATTCGAAAGAAAGATATCAGTTTGGACAGCCAATTAGTAGTTTTCAAGGAATTTCATTTAAATTAGCGGATATGGCAACTGAGATAGAAGCTTCAGAATTATTGCTTCACAAGGCAGCTTTTTTGAAACAACAGCATAAACCTGTGACAACACTTGGAGCTATGGCTAAGATGTACGCATCAGAAGCTTGTGTGAAAATAGCGAATGAAGCGGTTCAAATTCATGGTGGTTACGGTTATACCAAAGATTTTCCTGTGGAGAAATTTTACAGAGATTCTAAATTATGTACAATTGGGGAAGGAACAACCGAGATTCAAAAATTAGTGATATCTAGAAATTTGTTGAAAGAATAAAGAATAAAGAATAAAGAATAAAGAATAAAGAATAAAGAATTTGAGCTAAAATCTATTCTCTTTATTCTATGTTCTTTTTTCTTTAAAATAAATCAAGATTTATAATTGGTAATTCAAAATTAATATATACTTTTGCACCCTTAACGAGAGGAGGTGTCTATATTATGTTAATTATACCAATTAAAGACGGAGAAAATATCGATAGAGCATTAAAGCGCTATAAAAGAAAATTTGATAAAACAGGAACTGTTCGTCAATTAAGAGCACGTACTGCTTTTATTAAGCCTTCTGTTATCAAAAGAGCTCAAATTCAAAAAGCTGCTTACATTCAAAACATGAGAGATGGTTTAGAAAGTTAGTATTAGCTTTTCGCAAATAAATACCGTTAGTTGTCAATATTTTGATACTAACGGTTTTTTTATGCTTAATTTTGAGGTAATATATATAGGTAGGATGTCTGTTGTGTTAAGGGTAAGTAAAAAAAAATATATAATGAAGTCAAATAAAGATGCATTTCGGGATTATCTTCAGTTGGAGAAAAAATATTCGCCACACACGGTTAATGCTTATTTGAATGATATTTTATTTTTTGAAGTCTTTAATAGGGGAAATTTTGAGCAGGACAATATTGAGAAAGTAAATTACAGTCAAGTTAGAAGTTGGATTGTTTCTTTGGTGGATCAGAATGTTTCTAATGTCTCTGTGAATAGAAAAATGGCTTCGTTGAAAGCTTTTTATAAGTTTCTTTTAAAAACGAAACAAATAGAGGTTAGTCCAATGTTGAAGCATAAGGCTTTGAAGACTCCGAAAATTATTCAAATTCCATTTTCTGAAAAAGAGCTTTCTGATTTGATTGGGCAGATGGGGATTCCTGTTGGTTTTGAAGAGGTCCGTGACAAGCTCATTGTGGATATGTTTTATGCAACCGGAATGAGACGTGCGGAATTAATTCATTTGATGATTTATAATGTGGATTTGGCTTCGAATGTGATAAAGGTTTTAGGTAAGCGTAATAAAGAACGTATTATTCCTGTTTTGCCGATTATTGTTGATCAGCTTAAGTTGTATCTTGATGAAAGGGATTCGGTCGGGAATATCACTGATGCAGATTATTTTTTTATTTCAAAAAAAGGATTAAAATTAAGTGAATCTTTTGTGTATCGATTAATAAATTCTTACTTTAGTAGAGTCTCTGAAAAGGTAAAAAAAAGTCCACATGTGCTTCGGCATACTTTTGCGACTCATTTGCTGAATAATGGGGCAGATTTAAATTCAGTTAAGGAGTTATTAGGACATTCGAGTTTGGCATCTACACAAGTTTATACTCATAATAGTTTAGCGGAGCTTAAAAAGGTGTATGGGGATGCTCATCCTAGAAATAAGTAATACTTCTGAAATGTTTAACCATAAAATTAATATTATGAAGGTAGATGTTCATGCAGTTAACTTTACTGTTGACCGAAAGTTGGTGGATTTTATTCAAGAGAGAATGGATAAATTGGAAAAGTATTACGATCGGGTTGTCTCGGCTGATGTTTTTTTAAAAGTTGAAAGAACAAGTGATAAAGAGAATAAAGCTGTCGAGATAAAGATTAATGTTCCCGGAGATGATTTTTTGGTTAAAAAGCAGTGTAAGACATTTGAAGAGGCGGTTGAACTTTCGGCAGAATCTTTAGAGCGTTTACTAGTAAAAAGGAAAGAAAAAATAAGAGCACATATATAATTGAACATAATTGAAAATTTTTTTCAAAAAATGTTTTGATACAAAGATAAAATAGCTACATTTGCAGTCCGTTAGAAATAGCGGACTTTTTTATTGATATTGCCAGCGTAGCTCAGTTGGCTAGAGCAGCTGATTTGTAATCAGCAGGTCGTGGGTTCGAGTCCCTCCGCCGGCTCTAAATATTTCAAATGCGATTTGAAATTGTTCATGCAATTATTGATAAAATAAAGGGGAGATACTCAAGCGGCCAACGAGGGCAGACTGTAAATCTGCTGTGTGAACTTCGCAGGTTCGAATCCTGCTCTCCCCACAAAAAAAAAGAAGTTAAGATTTCGGATAGTAGATTTAAGGTTTTTAAAAATCTAAGGTCTAAATTCAAAAATCTAAAATCAGAACTCTCTGCCGACTTAGCTCAGGGGTAGAGTGCTTCCTTGGTAAGGAAGAGGTCACGGGTTCAATTCCCGTAGTTGGCTCAAGTAAGTAGGAAATTGAAAATTAATATATAACTAAGATTAAAAATTAAGTAAAATGGCAAAGGAGAATTTTAATCGTTCCAAACCGCACTTAAACATAGGTACAATTGGACACGTGGATCACGGAAAAACTACATTAACTGCTGCAATTACAAAAGTATTGTCTGATGCAGGTTACTGTCAAGCAAAATCGTTTGATCAAATCGATAACGCTCCAGAGGAGAAAGAAAGAGGTATTACTATTAATACATCACACGTAGAGTATGAAACAGCTAACCGTCACTACGCTCACGTTGACTGTCCAGGTCACGCGGATTACGTAAAGAACATGGTTACTGGTGCTGCTCAAATGGACGGAGCTATCTTAGTAGTTGCTGCTACAGATGGTCCAATGCCACAAACTCGTGAGCACATCCTTTTAGGTCGTCAGGTTGGTATTCCAAGAATCGTTGTTTTCATGAACAAAGTGGATATGGTTGATGATGCTGAATTGTTAGAGCTTGTTGAAATGGAAATTAGAGATTTATTATCTTTCTACGAATATGATGGAGATAATGGTCCTGTTGTTCAGGGTTCTGCTTTAGGAGGATTGAATAATGATCCTGCTTGGGTACCAAAAATCATTGAATTAATGGAAGCTGTTGATGCTTGGATCGAAGAGCCAGTACGTGACGTTGCTAAACCATTCTTGATGCCGGTTGAAGATGTATTTACAATTACTGGTCGTGGAACTGTTGCTACAGGTCGTATCGAAACAGGTATTGCTAATACAGGGGATCCAGTTGAAATCATTGGTATGGGAGCTGATAAATTGACTTCTACTATTACAGGAGTTGAGATGTTCCGTAAAATCCTTGATAGAGGTGAAGCTGGAGATAACGTAGGTTTATTGTTAAGAGGTATTGATAAAGAATCTATCAAAAGAGGAATGGTTATCATTAAGCCAGGATCAGTAAAACCACACGCTACTTTCAAAGCTGAGGTTTATATCTTGAAAAAAGAAGAAGGTGGACGTCATACTCCATTCCATAATAACTACCGTCCACAGTTCTACGTACGTACAACTGACGTAACAGGAGTTATTACTTTACCAGAAGGAGTAGAGATGGTAATGCCAGGAGATAACTTAACTATCAATGTATCTTTATTAAGCCCAATCGCTATGAGCGTAGGTTTACGTTTCGCTATCCGTGAAGGTGGTAGAACTGTAGGTGCAGGTCAGGTTACTGAAATCGTAGGATAATCCTATAAATATTATAAAAAGCCAGTTGATTTTCTTAACCGAAATCACTGGCTTTTAATTACGGGCGTAGTTCAAGGGTAGAATAGCGGTCTCCAAAACCGTTGATGGGGGTTCGAATCCCTCCGCCCGTGCAATATAAAATATATCAAATGACAAAAGTTACTAATTATTTATCAGAGGCTTTCGAAGAGTTAAAGTCAAATGTTACTTGGCCAGCTTGGGCTGAGGTTCAAAAATTGACAATTGTTGTGGCTGTATTTTCGATTCTATTTGCTTTGGCAACATGGGGAGTAGACGAATTTTTTGCAAAAGCTTTGGCTGGATTTTTTAACTGGTTAAAAGGATAATTTTTTTGTGATGGCAGATAATAATGTGAAAAAATGGTACGTAGTTAGAGCTGTAAGCGGACAAGAGAATAAAGTCAAGGCTTACATCGAAACTGAGATTGCCAGACTAGGTATGGGTGATTATGTTTCCCAAGTTTTAGTGCCTACAGAAAAAGTAGTTACTGTAAAAGAAGGAAAAAAAATGTCTAAGGATAAAGTTTATTTCCCTGGATATGTTATGATCGAAGCCAATTTAGTTGGTGAGATACCTCATATTATTAAGTCTATTACAAGTGTAATTGGTTTCTTGGGAGAGATTAAAGGAGGAGAACCTGTTCCTTTAAGATTATCTGAAGTAAATCGTATGTTAGGTAAAGTAGATGAGTTAGCTGTTAATACAGATACTCGTGCTATTCCATTCAACTTAGGTGAAACAGTAAAAGTGATCGATGGTCCTTTTAACGGTTTTAACGGAACTGTTGAAAAAATCAATGAAGAAAAGCGTAAACTTGAAGTTATGGTTAAGATTTTCGGAAGAAAAACTCCATTAGAATTGAGCTTTATGCAAGTTGAAAAAGTATAATTTTTTGTTACATATATAATAACCATTGCAATCGCTTCCATTGATTGTGATGTTAAATTTTTTAAAAATGGCTAAAGAAATTAGTAAGGTAGTTAAACTACAAGTTAAGGGAGGTGCTGCGAACCCGTCGCCACCGGTTGGACCTGCTTTAGGAGCTGCTGGGGTAAACATCATGGAGTTCTGTAAGCAATTTAATGCTAGAACTCAGGATAAACCTGGCAAAATATGCCCAGTGCAAATCACTGTGTATAAAGACAAATCATTTGATTTTGTCGTTAAGACTCCTCCAGCAGCAGTTCAGTTAATGGAAGCTGCAAAGCTAAAATCTGGTTCTGGTGAGCCTAATCGTAAAAAAGTAGCTAGTGTTACTTGGGAACAAATTAGAGCAATTGCTGATGACAAAATGCCGGACTTAAATGCATTCACTATTGAGGCTGCAATGAGTATGGTTGCTGGAACAGCTAGATCTATGGGTATAACTGTATCAGGAGAAGCTCCTTTTTAATTAAGAAAAAGACATGGCAAAATTAACAAAAAAGCAAAAAGAGGCTGCTTCAAAAATTGAAAAGAACAAACTATATTCTCTTAAAGATGCTGCGGCATTATTAAAAGTAGTTGCTTCTGCAAAATTTGATGAGTCTGTTGATATCGCAGTTCGTTTGGGTGTAGATCCAAGAAAAGCGAATCAAATGGTTAGAGGTGTGGTTACATTACCTCACGGAACAGGTAAAGATGTTAAAGTATTAGCATTAGTTACTCCAGATAAAGAGGCGGAAGCTAAAGAAGCTGGTGCAGACTATGTTGGTCTTGATGACTATTTACAAAAAATTAAAGATGGTTGGACTGATGTTGATGTAATTATCACTATGCCAGCTGTTATGGGTAAATTAGGTCCATTAGGTCGTATTTTAGGACCTAGAGGTTTAATGCCAAACCCTAAAACAGGTACTGTAACTATGGATGTTGCAAAAGCTGTTGCAGAGGTTAAAGCTGGTAAAATTGACTTTAAAGTTGATAAAACTGGTATCGTTCACGCAGGAATTGGTAAAGTTTCTTTTGGAGCTGAGCAAATTGTTGACAACGCACACGAAATTATTCAAACATTAATAAAACTTAAGCCAACTGCTGCTAAAGGTACCTACATTAAAGGTATTCACCTTACAAGCACTATGAGTCCTGCTATTGCATTGGATCCAAAAGCAGTATAATTGGTAGTTAAAAATTTTTAGTATGACTAGAGAAGAAAAATCAATCGCGATTGAAAATTTAACTGCGCAGTTAGCTGGTACAAATATCATTTATGTATCTGATATTTCTGGATTAAACGCAGAAACAACTTCAAACTTACGTAGAGCTTGTTTTAAAGCAGGTATCAAATTAGAAGTTGTAAAGAACACTTTGCTTGCAAAAGCAATGGAAGCTTCTTCTAATGACTATGGTGATTTACCTTCAGTATTGACTGGTAACAGTGCTATCTTCATTTCTGATGTAGCTAATGCGCCTGGAAAAATTATCAAAGATTTCCGTAAGAAATCTGATAAACCAGTTTTAAAAGGAGCTTACATCAATTCTGAAGTATATATTGGGGATAATCAATTAGATGCATTAGCAACTATTAAATCTAAAGAGGAACTTCTTGGAGAACTTATTGGATTATTGCAATCACCAGCTCAAAGAGTTATCTCTGCTTTACAAAATCAATTCGCAAACAGCGAAGAGACAGAAGTATAATAACACATGCGGGGAATATTATTTCCTTGCTGCTTAATTAGCGCACAATAAATAAATTATATTTTACAAATCATTTTAAACGATAGAAAAAATGGCAGATTTGAAACAATTCGCAGAACAATTAGTTAACTTAACAGTTAAAGAAGTTAACGAATTAGCAACAATATTAAAAGACGAGTATGGTATCGAGCCTGCTGCTGCAGCTGTAGTAGTTGCTGCTGGTGGTGGAGAAGGTGCTGCTGAAGAAGCACAAACTGAATTTACAGTTGTATTAAAAGAGGCTGGAGCTTCTAAATTAGCAGTTGTAAAATTAGTTAAAGAACTTACAGGTTTAGGTTTGAAAGAAGCTAAAGATGTAGTTGACGGTGCTCCAAGTAACGTTAAAGAAGGTGTTTCTAAAGAAGAGGCTGAAGGTCTTAAAAAATCATTAGAAGAAGCTGGAGCTGTAGTTGAACTTAAATAAGTTTACTCGGTTTTAAGAACTAGGTTTAGGTCTTGAGTCAACGCTCAATGGCCTAAACCATTTTTCGTATAATAAAATAGATCAAGTTTTATTATCAAATAGTTTAAAATACGAAAAAGTTTTTGATCAATACGAAGAAAAAAATTAAACTAACTTTACTGGTTTATTTTAAAGATGTATTGATTATAATAAGAAAGTATAGATTAAACAGTGTGTTTTTACACAAAAAATTACTTTTTTTTAATCAAAATTTTGTCCATTGATGATAACAAATCAGACTGAAAGATTGAATTTTGCCTCTACAAAAAATATCCCTGACTATCCGGATTTCCTAGATGTTCAGGTTAAATCTTTTAAAGATTTCTTTCAATTAGAAACGAAATCTGACGAAAGAGGCAACGAAGGGTTATACAACACCTTCATGGAAAACTTTCCAATCACAGATACAAGAAACAACTTTGTATTGGAGTTCCTAGATTATTTTGTTGATCCACCACGTTATACAATTCAAGAATGTATAGAGAGAGGTCTTACTTATAGTGTGCCTTTAAAAGCCAGGTTAAAACTATACTGTACAGATCCAGAACACGAAGATTTTGAAACTATTGTACAAGATGTTTATCTTGGAACAATACCTTATATGACTCCAAGCGGTACTTTTGTTATCAATGGTGCTGAGCGTGTAGTAGTATCTCAACTACACCGTTCTCCTGGGGTTTTCTTTGGTCAATCATTCCATGCAAATGGTACAAAACTTTATTCTGCCAGAGTAATTCCTTTTAAAGGTTCCTGGATAGAATTTTCTACAGATATCAACAGCGTAATGTATGCTTATATCGATAGAAAGAAAAAATTACCAGTTACAACTTTATTCCGTGCAATTGGGTTCGAAAGAGATAAGGATATCCTTGAAATTTTCGACTTAGCTGAAGAAATTAAAGTTTCTAAGACCGGTATTAAAAAATATATTGGAAGAAGACTTGCTGCACGTGTATTGAACACTTGGCACGAGGATTTCGTTGATGAAGATACCGGTGAGGTAGTTTCTATCGAACGTAACGAAATCATCCTTGATAGAGATACAATTATCGACAAAGATAATGTTGAAGAAATCATCGATTCTAACGTTAAATCTATTTTGTTACACAAAGAGGATAATAACCAAGCAGATTATGCTATTATCCACAACACGTTACAAAAAGATCCAACAAACTCTGAAAAAGAAGCTGTTGAGCATATCTACAGACAATTGCGTAATGCAGAACCGCCTGATGAAGAAACTGCTCGTGGTATTATAGATAAATTGTTCTTCTCTGATCAACGTTATAACTTAGGTGAAGTTGGTCGTTACAGAATGAACAAAAAACTTGGTTTAGATATCCCAATGGAAAAGCAAGTGCTTACCAAAGAAGATATCATTACCATTGTAAAATATTTGATCGAATTGATCAACTCTAAAGCAGAGATTGATGATATTGATCACTTATCAAACCGTCGTGTTAGAACAGTTGGAGAACAATTGTCTCAACAATTCGGTGTTGGTTTAGCGCGTATGGCTAGAACTATTCGTGAGAGAATGAACGTTAGAGATAACGAGGTGTTTACACCAATTGATTTGATTAATGCTAAAACATTATCATCAGTTATCAACTCTTTCTTTGGTACTAACCAGTTATCTCAATTTATGGATCAAACGAATCCATTAGCTGAGATTACACACAAAAGAAGACTTTCTGCACTTGGACCTGGTGGACTTTCGAGAGAGAGAGCTGGTTTTGAGGTTCGTGACGTTCACTATACACACTATGGTCGTTTATGTCCGATTGAAACTCCAGAGGGACCAAACATTGGTTTGATTTCATCTCTTGGTGTTTATGCAAAAGTAAACGGAATGGGTTTCATCGAAACTCCTTACCGTAAAGTAACTAATGGTGTAGTTGATTTAGAAAGTACTCCAATTTACTTAAGTGCTGAAGAAGAAGAAGGAAAAATGATTGCTCAGGCAAACATTGAAATGGATGCTTCAGGTAAAATTACAGCTAGCAATGTTATTGCTCGTGAGGAAGGTGACTTCCCTGTTGTTGAGCCATCAGCAGTGCATTATACAGACGTTGCTCCTAACCAGATTGCTTCGATTTCGGCTTCATTGATTCCTTTCTTGGAACATGATGATGCGAACCGTGCGTTGATGGGATCTAACATGATGCGTCAGGCAGTTCCTTTGATCCGTCCTGAAGCTCCGATTGTTGGTACAGGTTTAGAGCGTCAGGTAGCTTCAGATTCTAGAGTATTGATTAATGCTGAAGGAGATGGAACTGTTGAATATGTTGATGCTAACATCATTACTATCAAATACGACCGTACTGAAGATGAAAGAATGGTAAGTTTTGATGCTGATGAAAAAACATACAACTTAATTAAATTTAGAAAAACCAATCAAGGTACAAGTATCAACTTGAAACCAATCGTAAGAAAAGGTGACAGAGTTGTTCTTGGACAAGTATTATCAGAAGGATATGCTACTCAAAATGGTGAATTAGCTTTAGGTAGAAACTTAAAAGTTGCGTTCATGCCATGGAAAGGGTATAACTTCGAGGATGCGATTGTAATTTCTGAAAAAGTAGTTCGTGATGATATTTTTACTTCTATCCACGTTGATGATTATTCATTAGAGGTTAGAGATACTAAGTTAGGAAATGAAGAGTTAACAAACGATATTCCTAACGTTTCTGAAGAAGCTACTAAAGATTTAGATGAAAACGGTATGATCAGAATTGGAGCAGAGGTTAAACCTGGCGACATTTTGATCGGAAAAATTACACCAAAAGGAGAATCAGATCCTACTCCTGAAGAGAAATTGCTTCGTGCAATCTTCGGGGATAAAGCAGGAGATGTAAAAGATGCTTCATTGAAAGCCTCTCCATCTTTACATGGTGTAGTTCTTGACAAAAAATTATTTGCAAGAGCCGTAAAAGATAAACGTAAACGTACTCAGGATAAAGATGCTTTAGGCGCTTTAGAAATGGAATTTGAAACTAAATTTGTTGAATTAAAAGACAGATTAGTTGAAAAATTATTCCTGATCGTGAACGGAAAAACATCTCAAGGTGTAATGAATGATTTGGGTGAAGAAGTTTTACCAAAAGGTAAAAAATATACTCAAAAAATGCTTTACGCAGTAGAAGATTTTGCTCACTTAAGCAAAGGTCAATGGGTTGCTGATGATGCTACAAATAAAATGGTTAATGATTTGATTCATAACTATAAAATTAAGCTGAACGACTTACAAGGATCTTTAAGAAGAGAAAAATTCACTATTACAGTTGGAGATGAATTACCATCTGGAATCTTGAAATTAGCGAAAATTTATATCGCTAAAAAACGTAAACTGAAAGTAGGGGATAAAATGGCAGGACGTCACGGTAACAAAGGTATTGTTGCAAGAATCGTTCGTCATGAAGATATGCCTTTCCTTGAAGACGGAACACCAGTAGATATCGTATTGAATCCACTTGGGGTACCTTCACGTATGAACATTGGTCAGATTTATGAGACTGTTCTTGGATGGGCTGGACAAAATTTAGGTAGAAAATTTGCTACTCCAATTTTTGACGGTGCTTCTTTAGATCAAATCAATGAATTAACTGATGAAGCTGGAGTACCACGTTTCGGACATACACACCTTTATGATGGTGGTACTGGAGAGCGTTTCCATCAAGCAGCGACTGTGGGTGTAATTTACATGCTTAAATTAGGACACATGGTTGATGATAAAATGCACGCACGTTCTATCGGACCATACTCGTTGATCACTCAACAACCACTTGGAGGTAAAGCTCAATTTGGAGGTCAGCGTTTTGGAGAGATGGAGGTTTGGGCACTTGAGGCTTATGGCGCATCAAGTACACTTCGTGAAATCTTAACAGTTAAATCGGATGACGTTATTGGTAGAGCTAAAACTTACGAAGCTATCGTTAAGGGAGAATCTATGCCAGAACCAGGATTACCGGAATCATTCAATGTATTAATGCATGAATTGAAAGGTCTTGGTCTTGACATTCGTTTAGAAGAATAAATAAAATTTTCAGTTACAGTCTCAGTATTCAGGTCAATCTGAAAGCTGAGACTGAAGCTGTTTATAAAATACAAGTTTTTAGGATTTATACCCGTAACCCGTTCCGATTTTTTATTTAAACCTTAAAAGTTTTATAATTAGCACTTCAAGAATAAGTTTTGAAGTTTAGAGAAGTAACCCGAGGTAGTGACTTAATGAATGCCTATTCTAGGTAGTTGTAGGTTAAAATCAATTTTTTAATTGCAAATAAATCAATAGTAAAAACTATGATGAATAACAGAAACAATAATAAGGATAAAAATCCAGTTAAAAGATTTAATAAAATCTCGATTGGATTAGCGTCACCAGAATCTATCTTGAAAGAATCAAGAGGAGAGGTGTTGAAACCAGAAACAATCAACTACAGAACTCACAAACCAGAGCGTGACGGACTTTTCTGCGAAAGAATCTTCGGACCTGTAAAGGATTTTGAATGTGCTTGTGGTAAATATAAAAGAATTCGTTACAAAGGTATCATCTGTGACCGTTGTGGTGTTGAAGTTACTGAGAAAAAAGTACGTCGTGACAGAGTTGGACACATCAACCTTGTTGTGCCAATTGCTCACATTTGGTATTTCCGTTCTCTTCCAAACAAAATTGGTTATATCCTTGGTCTTCCATCTAAGAAATTAGATATGATTATTTACTACGAAAGATACGTAGTAATCCAGGCTGGTATTGCTAAAAATGCAGATGGAGAATCATTACAAAGATTAGATTTCTTAACGGAAGAAGAATATTTGAATATTTTAGATACTCTTCCGCAAGAAAATCAATATTTAGATGATATGGATCCTAATAAATTTGTTGCCAAAATGGGAGCAGAGTGTATTATGGATTTATTAGCTCGTATTGACTTAGATGCTTTATCTTATGAATTAAGACACAGCGCTAACAACGAGACATCTAAACAACGTAAAACTGAAGCTTTAAAAAGATTACAAGTTGTTGAGTCTTTCCGTGAGTCTAACTTAAACCGCGAAAATCGTCCTGAATGGATGATTATGAAAGTGGTTCCTGTTATCCCACCAGAATTACGCCCGCTTGTGCCACTTGATGGAGGTCGTTTTGCAACTTCAGATTTAAATGATTTATACCGTCGTGTAATTATTCGTAACAACCGTTTGAAAAGATTAATGGAGATTAAAGCTCCTGAAGTTATCTTAAGAAACGAAAAACGTATGTTACAGGAATCTGTAGATTCATTATTTGATAATACTCGTAAAGCTTCTGCTGTTAAAACAGAATCTAACAGACCATTAAAATCATTATCTGATTCCTTAAAAGGTAAGCAAGGACGTTTCCGTCAAAACTTACTTGGAAAACGTGTGGATTATTCTGCTCGTTCGGTAATTGTTGTTGGTCCTGAATTAAAATTATTCGAATGTGGATTGCCAAAAGATATGGCATCTGAATTATACAAACCTTTCGTTATCCGTAAATTGATTGAAAGAGGTATTGTTAAAACAGTAAAATCTGCTAAGAAAATTATAGACAAAAAAGAGCCAGTAGTTTGGGATATCCTTGAAAATGTAATTAAAGGACACCCGGTATTACTTAACCGTGCTCCTACGTTACACAGACTTGGTATTCAAGCTTTCCAGCCAAAATTAATTGAAGGAAAAGCGATCCAATTGCACCCATTAGTATGTACGGCTTTCAACGCCGATTTTGATGGGGATCAGATGGCAGTTCACTTGCCATTAGGGCCAGAGGCTATTTTAGAGGCACAATTATTAATGTTGGCTTCTCACAATATCTTGAATCCTGCAAACGGTGCTCCAATTACTGTACCTTCTCAGGATATGGTCTTGGGTCTATATTATATGACCAAAGAACGTATCTCAACTCCAGAACATGTAATTTTAGGTCAAGACTTAACTTTCTATTCTGCTGAAGAAGTAAACATCGCATTAAACGAAGGAAGATTAGAATTGAATGCTCGTGTGAAAATTAGAGCAAAAGATTTTAATGATGCTGGAGAATTAGTGTTTAAAATTATTCAAACAACTGCAGGACGTGTATTATTTAATGAAGTAGTACCTGAAGCAGCTGGATATATCAATGATGTATTGACTAAGAAAAACCTTAGAGATATTATCGGACACATTTTAAGTGTGACTGATGTACCTACGACTGCGGCTTTCTTGGACAATATGAAAGATATGGGTTATAAATTCGCATTTAGAGGAGGTTTGTCATTCTCTCTAGGTGATATTAGAATTCCGGAACAAAAAACAAAATTAATTGCAGATGCCAGAGAGCAAGTTGAAGGTATTTCTGTGAATTATAACATGGGGCTTATTACAAATAACGAGCGTTACAACCAAGTTATTGACGTATGGACTTCAGCAAATGCTCAGTTGACAGAATTAGCAATGAAAAATATTAGAGAAGACCAACAAGGTTTCAACTCTGTATATATGATGCTTGACTCTGGGGCGAGGGGTTCTAAGGAGCAGATTCGTCAGTTAACTGGTATGCGTGGTTTGATGGCTAAGCCTAAAAAATCTACTGCTGGTGGTGGTGAGATTATTGAAAACCCGATTCTTTCTAACTTTAAGGAAGGTCTTTCGATTCTTGAGTACTTCATTTCTACTCACGGTGCTCGTAAAGGACTTGCGGATACGGCTCTTAAAACTGCCGATGCTGGATACTTGACAAGAAGACTTCATGACGTATCACAAGATGTTATTGTTAACATCGAAGATTGTGGAACTTTAAGAGGTGTTGAAGTTTCTGCTTTGAAGAAAAATGAGGAAATTGTTGAATCATTAGGAGAAAGAATTTTAGGACGTGTTGCATTGCAAGATGTTATAAATCCACTTACTAATGAAGTGATGGTTCAATCTGGTCAACAAATTACTGAAGCAATTATGAGAACTATCGAAGCTTCTCCAATTGAAAAAGTAGAGGTTAGATCTCCATTAACTTGTGAAGCTTTAAAAGGTATTTGTGCTAAATGTTACGGTAGAAACTTAGCTACTGGAAAAATGACACAAAGAGGTGAAGCTGTCGGAGTTATTGCAGCTCAGTCTATTGGAGAACCAGGTACACAGTTGACACTTCGTACGTTCCACGTTGGAGGGGTTGCTGGAGGTATTTCTGAAGAATCTAGTATTGTTACAAGATTCAACGGTAGACTTGAGATTGAAGATTTAAAAACTGTTAAAGGTGAGGATAGTGAAGGTAATGCGGTTGATATCGTAGTATCACGTTCAACTGAATTAAAATTAGTTGATGAGAAAACTGGAATCGTTTTAAATACACACAATATTCCTTACGGATCTAGTATTTTTGTTAAGGATGGTGAATCAGTTACTAAAGGATCTGTGATCTGTAAGTGGGATCCATATAATGGTGTAATTGTTTCTGAATTTACTGGTAAAATTGCTTACGAAGATTTAGAGCAAGGACAATCGTTCATGGTTGAAATCGATGAGCAAACAGGATTCCAGGAAAAAGTAATTTCTGAAGCTAGAAATAAAAAATTAATTCCAACTTTATTGGTTTACGGTAAAGAAGGTGAATTGATTCGTTCGTATAACTTACCAGTAGGAGCGCACCTTATGGTTGAGAACGGTGAGAAAATTAAAGCAGGTAAAGTATTAGTAAAAATTCCACGTCGTTCTTCTAAAGCAGGCGATATCACGGGAGGTTTACCAAGAATTACTGAGTTGCTTGAGGCTCGTAACCCTTCAAACCCAGCAGTTGTTTCTGAAATTGACGGTGTTGTTTCTTTTGGAAAAATCAAAAGAGGTAACCGTGAAATTGTTATCGAATCTAAATTTGGTGAGATTAAAAAGTATTTAGTTAAACTTTCTAGCCAAATCTTAGTACAAGAAAATGACTTCGTAAGAGCAGGAGTGCCATTGTCTGACGGTGCAATTACACCAGATGACATCTTAAGAATTCAAGGTCCAGCTGCTGTTCAACAGTATTTGGTAAATGAAATTCAAGAGGTATACCGTTTACAAGGGGTAAAAATTAATGACAAGCACTTTGAGGTAGTTATTCGTCAAATGATGCGTAAAGTAAGAGTTCAGGATCCAGGAGACACATTATTCCTAGAAGATCAATTGATTCACACTAAAGATTTCATCGTTCAAAACGATAAATTATATGGTATGAAAGTAGTTGAAGATGCAGGAGATTCTGCTGTATTGAAACCAGGTCAAATTATTACGCCTCGTGATTTACGTGATGAAAACTCATTGCTTAAGCGAAATGATAAAAATCTGGTTGTAGCCAGAGACGTAATTACTGCAACTGCAACACCAGTTTTACAAGGTATTACAAGAGCTTCGCTACAAACTAAATCATTCATCTCTGCTGCTTCTTTCCAAGAAACAACAAAAGTACTTAACGAAGCTGCTGTAGCTGGTAAAGTAGATGATTTAGAAGGATTAAAAGAAAATGTAATTGTTGGACACAGAATTCCTGCGGGAACTGGTATGAGAGAATACGATAACACTATTGTAGGATCTAAAGACGATTACAATGAAATGATGGCAAATAAAGAAGAATATATTTATTAATTAGGAAACTATGAGTAATCCGAAACAACAACAAGAGCAAATTAATATCGAGTTGGATGAGACTATTGCAGAAGGAATTTATTCTAATCTCGCAATTATCAACCACTCGTCATCAGAGTTTGTTTTAGATTTTGTGAGCATTATGCCAGGTATTCCTAAAGCCAAGGTAAAGTCAAGAATTGTCCTGACACCACAACATGCTAAAAGATTATTGAAGGCAATAGGTGAAAATATTCATCGTTTTGAAGTCGCTCATGGCGAAATTAAAGACACTGAACAAGCACCAATTCCACTTAATTTTGGTCCGGCAGGACAAGCATAAATTAAAAAAGCCCCAGTAATGGGGCTTTTTTTTGCTTGAAATTTAACGTTAAATGCACTTTAACCGATTTAATTTTACTTTCATCGACTAAATTTCGTTGGTGTACGACATTATTCTAAATTAGTAGTTCCTAATAGAAAAAATTTATTTTTTGGAATATAATGACTTAGTAAGGTTGGTTTAATTCAAATTAAAAAAAAGCGCTAATTATATAATTAGCGCTTTTTTTATGATATTATTAAGATTGAAGAATTTAATCAAATTCAGAAGTAAAAAATAATTTCACACTTGGATATTTATTTTGAGTCATTTGAATTGTAAAATCAGAATCGGCAAGGAATACCAATTGACCGTATTTATCGTGTGCTAAGAATTTTTGCTTGATTCGTTTAAATTCTTTAAACTCGTCATTTTTTGCATCGTCAGGTTTTACCCAGCAAGCTTTGTGGACAGGGAAGTTTTCATAAGTGCATTTTGCACCGTACTCATGTTCTAAACGGTATTGAATTACCTCATATTGAAGTGCTCCAACAGTTCCAATAACTTTACGATTGTTCATCTCTAATGTAAATAACTGAGCAACACCTTCATCCATCAACTGATCTACACCTTTATCCAATTGCTTGGCTTTCATTGGATCAGCATTATTTATGTATCTAAAGTGTTCTGGAGAGAAACTTGGAATTCCTTTGAAACTCATTATTTCTCCTTCTGTCAAAGTGTCTCCAATTTTAAAGTTTCCCGTATCATGCAGGCCCACGATGTCACCAGGATATGAAATGTCTACAATCTCTTTTTTCTCAGCAAAGAATGCATTAGGGCTAGAGAATTTTAAATTTTTCTTCTGGCGAACGTGATAGTAAGGTTTATTTCTTTCAAAAGTACCCGAAACGATTTTGATAAAAGCCAGACGGTCTCTATGTTTCGGATCCATATTAGCATGGATTTTAAATACAAAACCGGTCATTTTTTCTTCTTTTGGATCAACTAAACGAGTTTCAGAATCTTTTGGTCTTGGAGACGGCGCGATAGTAACGAAACAATCTAACAATTCACGAACTCCAAAATTATTTAAAGCTGAACCAAAAAAGACAGGTTGAATTTTTCCATCTAAATAATCCTGACGTTCAAATTTCGGATAAACTTCATCGATCAATTCTAATTCTTCACGAAGTTTTTCAGCTGCTTTTTGTCCAACAATTTTATCTAATTCCGGATTATTTTGAACATCAGAAAAAGCTATTGTTTCTTCGATATTTTTTCTGCTGTCTCCACTAAAAAGATTGATGTTTTGCTCCCATAAATTATAAATTCCCTGGAAATCGTAACCCATTCCGATCGGGAAACTCAAAGGAGTAACTGTCAAACCTAATTTTTGTTCCACTTCGTCCATTAAGTCAAAAGCATCTTTTCCTTCACGGTCTAATTTATTGATGAAAACAATCATCGGAATGTTTCTCATTCTACAAACTGCAACTAATTTTTCAGTTTGTTCCTCGACCCCTTTTGCAACGTCAATAACAACAATAACGCTGTCTACAGCGGTTAAAGTTCTAAAAGTATCTTCGGCAAAATCCTTGTGTCCAGGTGTATCAAGAATGTTGATTTTTTTGTCTTTATAATTAAAAGCAAGTACAGATGTAGAAACCGAAATACCTCTTTGGCGTTCGATTTCCATGAAATCACTTGTTGCTCCTTTTTTGATTTTATTGTTTTTTACCGCACCAGCTTCCTGAATTGCACCTCCAAATAACAATAATTTTTCAGTTAATGTTGTTTTACCTGCATCGGGATGCGATATAATTCCGAATGTTCTTCTTCGTTGTATTTCTTTTAAAAAGCTCATATTTTGTATAAATAGGTTTGCAAAAGTACTATTAATTACGGCTTAATAAAAATATTCACTTCTATAATTTAGAAGACATTACTTTATGAAGAGAAACTTTTAGACAAAAAAAAGACTGTTTTTTTAGAACAGTCTTTTTAAATGTTATTTTTTCAATTATTGATTAATAGACCAAACTGAATATCCCTTTGGTGGACATTGAATTTTTACCCATTTATCTGCTTGAGTAGTTGGGTACCAAGTTGAATTTCCTGTAAAATCTTTGATTTGGGTATTTGCCCAATTTGTCTGAATCCATCTTTCTTGCCAAACCGTGGAGTTGTTAATATAAACTACCAATCCTGGATTTCCATTATATCCATTCCTTCTTGCTACATATTCATCATTATCTGAATATAAAATAGAAGTGTTTCCAGTGGCTTTATTGTTGTGAATCCAAATCAGGTTATTTAATTTGTTTTTGTCTAACCATTCTTCGTAATCTCTGTAAAAGATTGTTGGATATCCTTCATGCGTTAGAATGTATGAATAAGCCAATAGTTTATTTGAAATCTCATCAGTATCATGATTTGCAACAAATGTTACAGCTTTGTATGGATTTCTTTTCCACATCATATCATCGTTCAAAAGAGCTAAATTATTTCCGTCAAAAGCATCATTCATTTTGTAATAACAAGCAAAATCAAATACAGAACTGTTAGCACTATTAGCCCAGTTGTTTAGGATGTCTACGTTAGAATCCCATAATTCACCAACCGAAAAACCACCAACGTTTGCATTCCAGTCATAAACAACCCAAGGAGCAAAACCTTTTACGTAGTCAAATCTCCAGCCATCAAATTTCATGGTATTTTTATAATATTTACCAACGCCATCAGCTCTTTTCCATAACCAGTCTTGCACATAAGGATCGGCATGACATAAATCTGGAAAACCTCCAAAGGAGCCTTCGTCGTTATTACCATAACTATTTTTATAAAAATTTACATAAGTACGTTTGAATTTTCCAGATGCAACTCCATTAAAATTAGTCCAGGTGTTGGTGCCAGTAAAAGGATTAGCTTCTGATTGTCCTCCACTATTGTGATTAATTACAATATCGGCATATACTTTCATGTTTTCAGTATGAGCTTGTGTGATCAAATTTACCAGCTCTGTTTTAGAACCAAATCTGGTTTCTGTAGTTCCATTTTGATTGTAATCTCCAAAATCAAAATAATCAGTTGGGTCATATCCCATTGAAAAGGGACCATTTTGTGCTTTAGAAGCAGGTGGAAGCCAAATTGAACCAATTCCGGCATTCGACCAGGCAGTTACTTTTCCGCTAACAGTATTCCACCAGGTTCCTCCAGCAGGAACATCCCAATAAAAGGCTTGCATCATAACTCCACCTCCCGGATTATCAACATACTTTCCGGTTAGTGAAGATTTAGTGCCGGTGCTGAAAGGCTTTCCATCATGATGTGTGACATTAATAATTTCAAATTGTTGACTTTCAGCTTTTGAATCAACTTCATTTGTTTCATTTGGCGAACACGAACAAAAAAAGGCCGTGATTGCCATCATCAAATAGATTTTTGCATTGTGGTTTTTCATAATTTAGATTTGGTTAAAAAGGTTAATAAAGTTTGTAATTATTTATTTTCAGGTAATTAAAAGTAATATTTCGTAATTTTAACACCCTAAAATTATTAATTACACATCTAAAGTATGTGTTTTTTAATTCGGTTTGTTTTTATAAAAAAATAGTTATACAACGAAAACGTTGTAGTGTTTAAAACTTTTTTTTATTTACTTGTATTTTAGTTATTTGTATTCTAGATAAAGTGATTTCTGAAAAAATACAGGAATGAGTTTTAGTCCTCTTTTTGATGAATAGGCATTAAGAAATTAGTTCTATTTCTGAAATTAAAATGCGAGCCATATAATTTTTTGTTAATAGTATGGCTGATAGTTGTATTATGTGATTGAATTGTTATTTTTGTTCGTTATAAGTTAAAAAGAACTAGATATTAATTATTTAGTGATTTTTGGTTTGAAAACGAAATACGAAGGCAAGATCTTTACATTCAAATTAAATTTAAAATAATGTTATTAAAAAAATTACAGCTAAAAACAATTGATTACAAACTAGTGTTGACAATGTGTTTTTTACTTTTTTTCAACTCAGTTGTATCAGCTCAGGAAATCATTCCAGATGTTGTGGCTCAAAAACCAGTTGAAGTTCCTTCTGGACAGAAACTAAAAGTTGACGGTATTATTGCTACTGTTGGAGATTATATTGTTTTAGATTCAGATATTGATAAAGGATTTTTAGAAATTGCTGCTCAGGGTGGGAATGTAAAAGACATCACAAGATGTCAGATGCTTGGCAAGCTTTTAGAAGATAAACTATATGCACATCAGGCGATTCAGGATAGTATTATAGTTAGTGATGCAGAAGTTAGGGGGATGATGGAAGACCGACTCAATTATATGGTAAAACAAGTTGGTGATATTAACAAAGTAGTTGAATATTACAAAAAAAGTTCAGTAGAAGAATTTAAAACCTATTTTGCGGATATTTTAAAAGAGCAAAAATTATCTTCAGAGATGCGAGATAAAATTGTTGATGGTGTACAGATTACACCTGAAGAAGTTCGTAATTTCTTTAAAAAAATACCAAAAGAGGATTTACCAACTTTTGGAGCTGAGATGGAAGTAGCACAGATTGTGGTAGAACCTAAGGTCTCTAAGGAAGATAAACAGAAAGTAATCGATAGATTAAATGCCATCAGAAAAGATGTTCTTGAAGGCTCAAGTTTTGCTACAAAAGCCGTTTTATATTCGCAGGACCCTGGATCTTCTTCTAATGGAGGTTATTATAAAATGAATAGAAAAACTTCTTTTGTTAAAGAATTTAAAGACGTAGCATTTAGTTTGCAAGAAGGCGAGGTTTCGGAGCCTTTTGAAACAATTTACGGTTTTCATATTATTATGGTAGATAAAATTAAAGGGCAGGAAGTGGAATTACGTCATATTTTAATAGCTCCGACTGTATCGGAAGATGCTTTGAAAGAAGCCAAAGAGAGAATTACCAATATCAGGAATAAGATAGTGGGTAATGAAATTTCTTTTGCTGATGCAGCAAGAACTGAGTCTGATGAAAAAGAAACTAGAGCAAATGGTGGAATCCTTATAAATCCTAATACACAAGATACACGTTTTGAGTTGACTAAGATGGATCCAACATTATACAGTCAGGTTTCAAATTTAAAGGACACTGAAGTTTCTCAGCCACTTTTAAGTACAGATGAAAAAGGGAAGAAAACGTATAAATTAATTACGGTTACGAATAGAATTGATGAACACGTTGCTGATTATGCTAAAGATTACACAAAAATTAAAGATTTGGCACTGAAAGAAAAACAGATTGAAGCAATTGGAAAATGGTTCGATACTAAGATTAAAGATACGTACATTAAAATTATTGGAGAATACAGAGATTGTGCTTTTGCAAACAATTGGTTGAAAAAATAATTTTTATTAAATAAATAAAAAGAGTTAGTTTTATGAATTCATAGAGCTAACTCTTTTTTAATTTAAAAAACATACTTAAATGTCTGACGTAGCAGCAATTCATAATTTAGTTCAAAAAAGAAACGAATTAAAATCAGAAATAGCAAAAATCATTGTAGGCCAGGATGCAGTTGTAGATCAAATTTTACTGTGTATATTTTCAGGAGGACACGCTCTTTTAATTGGGGTTCCGGGTCTGGCAAAAACGTTAATGATAAACACTTTGTCTCAGGCTTTAGGATTAGATTTTAAAAGAATTCAGTTTACTCCGGATTTAATGCCTTCGGATATTTTAGGAAGTGAAATTCTTGATGAGAACAGACAGTTTAAATTCATCAAAGGACCCATTTTTTCAAACATTATTTTAGCAGACGAGATCAACAGAACGCCGCCAAAAACACAAGCGGCTTTACTTGAAGCCATGCAGGAACGTTCGGTAACTATTGCTGGTCAAAACTATAAATTAGATTTACCATACTTTGTATTGGCAACTCAAAACCCAATTGAGCAGGAAGGAACGTATCCGTTACCGGAAGCACAGTTAGATCGTTTTATGTTTGCTATAAAATTAGAGTATCCAACTTTTGAAGAAGAAGTGCAGGTTGTAAAACGTACAACATCTGATGCTAAAACAACTATCAATCCATTATTTACTGCACAGGAAATTATCGATTTTCAGCACTTGATCCGCAGAATTCCTGTTGCTGACAATGTTATTGAGTATGCTGTGACTTTGGTAAGCAAAACTCGTCCGGACAATAAATTATCTAATGATTTTGTAAAAAACTATCTAGATTGGGGGGCAGGTCCAAGAGCTTCTCAGAATTTAATTTTGGCAGCAAAAGCACATGCAGCTTTTCATGGTAAATTTTCTCCGGATATTGAAGATGTAAAAGCTGTTGCAACAGGAATTTTACGTCACAGAATTATTAAAAATTATAAAGCGGATGCTGAAGGAATAACAGAAGAAATTATTATTCAGAAGTTGATGTAGAAAATATAAAATTATTAAAAAGCCTAACAAATTTATAAATGTTAGGCTTTTTTTATGGCTAAACTTTAGTTGTTTCGTTAATCAAGCGAACAGGCTTGTTGATGAATAACTTTATTAAAAGAACTTCTATGAGAGAAGTGTACTTTTTCTTATTACATTCATACCACCAATACGAATAATACTGGATATTGTTTTTCTCCATTTTAACTCGCCAGATGTTTTCATTTCCTTTTTTAACTTCTTTTGATTCAATTATTTTATAGCCAGTGCCAGTCCAGCAAACCAAAGGATTGTGATTGGAAGTTTTAATGTAAACTAGTTTGTCTGGTGTTACAATCTTAAATACTTCCTTATTTACCCAAACTCCTATTTGATTTTGATATTCCGGATCTAGGTTTTCAAGTAAATTATAATGCTGTTCTTTTTTAATTTCAAAACTTGTTGTGAATACTAGTATTGCCGGAATTATAATGAAGAAAATAGGGTAAAGATTCTTCTTTATTTTAATCTCTTCTTTTTTCGGTTTAAAGAATCGGATCAAAAAAAGCATAGGTGTAATTTGATAAAATATAAAGCAGATTATTCCAATAGTATGATGTAATACATTTTCTTCCGTACAATCAAATAAGATCAAAGTGATGATTCTGAAATAATTTGAAATAATATTCAGCACAATCAAAAGACAGCAAAAGAGAAAAATTTGTGTAATGTTGAAATACTTCTGGTATTTTTTTTCTTCCAACGTTAGTAAAAGTGCTCCAGACAATAATCCAGTTTTAAACATGGATAGCCCCATACAGGCAGTATCGACTGTAATTTTGGAATTGTTGATATAAAAATTGACACCCTCTATTTTACTGATTGGAATAAAGTTTTTCAATGTTACATACACATAATAGCAAAGAGATTGTTTTATTTCCGTTGTCAGATAATCGAAAAATGTACTAAAAAGCGAAGAAAACAAAAGAATACAGATGAACGCAATAAATGAAAACTTTTGAGTTATGTTATAATATATGAGGCAGACAAATAAAGCTAAAGCCAAAAAATGTACAGATTTGGTATGCAGACGGTAGCTGATAAATTCTAATATAAAAATCATTGCAAAGAGGGGAAAGTTTAGGTTTAAGGTCGTTTTTCTTCCCCCAATAAAAAATAATGCTATTGAAAATATAATTCCAAACAAATTGCTGTCAAGTCCTGTCAATACAATCTTATAGTTTATAATTAAAAGACAGAAAACGATAAAGATGCCGATTGCTTTTTGGTATTTCAATAGATGATTCATTTAAATAGTCTGTTTTTTGTTTTTTCTGTAATAAAAGTAAAGTGTTGCAGTTCCGATAATAATTAAAAGCCATTCATATGGTTCCGGAACCGAGCCATCATTATTTATAGAAGCATTTCCTAGTGTATTTACGTTTTTCTCAATACCATTCTTTTTATAATCTTCATCTGTTTCGAGAACAATTAAGGAAGAAATTGGCGTAACGATATTAGCGTCTTTTGCTATTTCAACATATTGATTATTAGCCAAAGTGTCTCCCTGGATTTCCACATGTTTTTCCAGGACTTTTCCGAATGCATACATTCTGTAAATATGATTGGTACCATTACTTTTTGAAATACTGTCTTTTAGGTTTTCCTGAATAGAAATTTGCGAAGGCTCAATGTTTACAGAGCTGGTGTCTGTTTTGAATTGAATAAATTGATGTTTTTCAATCAGTTGTAAGCTGTTTTTTAAACTCGTCTGAAAGTAATCGACATATTTTTGTTCTTTAACTGTTTGCCAAAATGGGTTTATGTCAGCGGAAATATTAATAACCTTGATGTTTCTTTCTCTGGTTTCTGTTTTAATTTTTTTCAAGTAATTTGAATCTTCCAAATCTTCAAAATTGGCTGAAAATGTTCCTGATTTTGTAATAATCAAACTGTTTTCGGCCAATTTATAAAACGGTAATAAAGAATAATGAAAATCTTCAAAATCTAATTGAATTGCTTTGAAATTCTCTTTATTGATTGCTGTTTTTTGACCGTTAATAAAAACGTAGATATTTCTTTTATTAAGATTTACAAATGATTCGATTTGTTTGGTGGTCCAATTGGTATTTAAATCCAGAATAATTTCAGAAGGAGTAAAAGGAATAATTGTTTTTTGAATGTCTTTAACTTCATAAATCTTGTTTTTCCAGGAAAATGAAATATGGCTAATTTTGTTTAAAGGCATTTTTGCCTGCCAATCGTCCAGTCCTTTTGATTGATTTATGTAAAATCCATTTTTGAGTTCGAAGTCTTTGCTGGCCTCAATTTTTGTGTTTCCAACTACTTGAATTCTTGAAATTGTTTCTGAATTTGAAATATTCGGACCTTTTATAGAAAGACTCTGATAGTTCATTTGATTATCATGTACTTTCAAAGGAGTTGTAAAGCCACATTTAAATGTTCTTGGTGTTTTGTTGTTTATGGGAAAAACTCTTATTACAACTTTGTTTCCTTCTTTCCATTGCATTAATGAAGGATCACGGTATTCTACACCAACAATTTTTGTGTATGCTTTCTTTGCTTTTTCTTTAGTAGTTAAAATACCTTTTCGCTCAATTCCGTTTACCCAAAGAGAAAGTGAAGTAGCAACGGATCCTTCAGGTAATTGAAAAGAATAAATAGCCTCCTGATTTTGCCATGAATTTTCGGCGGCAGAAATATTCATTGTGATTTCAGTATAAGCTAAACGAGAATCGGAATAAATTTTTACATCTTCTTTAATGCTTTTGGTAAATAAATCTTCACCACTCCAAAGTTGTTCCTCAGTTTCTAATCTTTTATCAAAATTTGATTTCAGTATGTTTATTTTATCGTCATTGCTCAGACCGGAATCTTTGCAGAATAAGTAAGCGATACTAATAAAAGGATTGTGTGTTTTTCTCTCGTTAAATTGTTGATTAGTGAATGTGTTGAAATTTCCGAATGAAAAGAAATTATCCGGGCCAACGTAAACAATGTTCTTCTTTAATAATATTTCATTGAAAAAATTAGGCTTAAGGTTTTGTGAAACAGTAATATAATTGGGTAAATCATCATTGTTGTTAAAGGATTTAACCATTGTGGTTTTTGCTATTTTATTGCTTTCAATACTTAGTCCTATTGTGAAAACTATTAAACTAATTACTACAATTGAAAATCCAGCACTGAAAGAAATAAAGTAAATTCGGTTTCGCGCTAAATAACGAAGAACAGTTAGTGTGTGAATAATAATAACTATGGCGGGAACCAAACCATAAAAGCCTAATCCTAATGCAATGATTCCGATAAAGGAATAAGGCATAACCGGAATAAGATATAGTGCGAAGTAAAGTATTATGGTGAAAGAAAGGCCATTAAGGAAAAAGTAATAAGGAGTATTTGCGCTTTCATCTGAGTTTCTGTAAATAAAGAAATTAGAAATACAGAAAGTAAAAGTTACAATATAAACCCAAATAGGCAAATCCTGAAAAATTGGAATTAAAGTATTAAGACTGAAACATCCAATAAACCAATTCAATATTAAAAAGGAAGTAAGATGAATGTAGGTTTCCTTATCTCTTAAAATTAAAAAAGAAAGCACGGTTCCGTAAACAAACTCAAATATTAAACTTGGTATGGCAATAGATTCAGAATTGTGGAAATGGAATTCTTTACTTGTAAGTGAACTGATGAAAAAGATAGTGCTGAAGAGTGTGACTATTAAGCTAATTAGGACTCCTGGTTTTTGAGCGTAATAATTTAAAATTTCTATTTTGTGTTTCATAGTTATATTTTTTTAAAAGTACTTTGATTTACAAAGTTAATAGAAATTTTGAATTATAAGATTTTTGTTTCATTTTTTTTGAAAGCCTTTTTAGACTTTCGATCCCTTCCGGATGAATGTTTAAAAAAGAAGGAAAAAACACAACTATAACGTTATAAATTCTTATTTAGAAAGATTCTTAGTGAAAAACGATGTAAAATCTCACTTCGTTTCTAACAACAAATTTCGACTTTGTTAAAGAAAAGATTTTAAAATACCAATAATTCATTATTTTAATATAAAATTGATGTTTTGTCAAAAACAAGCGGTCAAAATCGTTTTTTAACAATAATAATTTTTAAAAAGGCGACTTCTATTATATTTTTTTTAATTCTCGGCTTTAATAGCTAAATTTGCGAACAAAAAAATAAAAATACCTAGAAAATACCTCCATTATGAACATTTATAAGGATTACATCCAAGAAATTGGAGAAAGAAAAACACAAGGGCTTCACCCAAAGCCAATCGATGGTGCAGAATTATTAAGTGATATCATCGAGCAAATTAAAGATTTGAATAATGAGTACAGAGAAGATTCTCTTAACTTCTTTATTTATAATGTGGTACCAGGAACTACTAGTGCTGCTGGTCTTAAAGCTAAATTTTTAAAAGAAATTATTCTTGGTCAATTCGAGGTTAAAGAAATAACACCTGCTTTTGCTTTTGAATTATTATCACACATGAAAGGTGGGCCTTCTATTGAAGTTTTATTGGATTTAGCGCTAGGTAATGATGTTGCTATTGCAAAAGAAGCAGCAAATGTTCTTAAGACACAAGTTTATCTTTATGAGGCTGACACAGACCGTCTAAAAGAAGCATTTAAAAATGATAATGCAATTGCAAGAGAAATTCTTGAAAGCTATGCAAAGGCAGAATTTTTTACTGCATTGCCAGAAGTAGTTGAAGAAATTAAAGTGGTTACTTTTATTGCTGGAGAAGGTGATATTTCGACAGATTTATTATCTCCTGGTAATCAGGCACACTCGCGTTCTGACCGTGAACTTCATGGTAAATGTATGATTACTCCTCAGGCACAAGAAGAAATCCAGGCATTACAAGCAAAACATCCTGACGCTAGCGTTATGTTGATTGCTGAAAAAGGTACGATGGGTGTAGGTTCATCAAGAATGTCAGGTGTAAACAATGTGGCACTTTGGACAGGTAAAAAAGCAAGTCCATATGTTCCATTCATTAATATTGCTCCAATCGTTGCAGGAACAAATGGTATTTCGCCAATTTTCCTAACAACAGTTGATGTTACTGGTGGTATTGGTTTAGATCTTAAAAACTGGGTTAAAAAACTAGATGCAGAAGGTAACGTTATTCGTAATGAAAATAATGAGCCAATCCTGGAAGAAGCATATTCTGTTGCTACCGGAACTGTACTTACAATAAATACAAAAACAAAGAAACTTTATAACGGCAACCAAGAGCTTATTGATATTTCTAAGGCATTTACGCCTCAGAAAATGGAATTTATAAAAGCTGGAGGATCATACGCAATTGTATTTGGTAAAAAACTTCAAACATTTGCAGCTAAAGTTTTAGATATTGAAGCTCCTCTTGTATTTGCTCCATCAAAAGAGATTTCTATTGAAGGACAGGGTCTTACAGCAGTAGAGAAAATCTTTAACAGAAATGCTGTTGGAATAACTCCGGGTAAAGTATTACACGCTGGATCTGATGTTCGAGTAGAAGTTAATATTGTAGGTTCACAAGATACGACCGGTCTTATGACAGCTCAGGAATTAGAATCTATGGCTGCTACAGTTATTTCGCCAATCGTTGATGGTGCATACCAATCTGGTTGTCATACAGCTTCAGTATGGGATAAAAAAGCGCAGGCAAATATTCCAAAATTGATGAAATTCATGAACGATTTCGGATTAATCACGGCTCGTGACCCGAAAGGCGTTTATCATTCAATGACTGACGTAATTCACAAAGTTCTTAACGATATTACAATAGATGAATGGGCTATCATTATTGGTGGTGACTCTCATACAAGAATGTCTAAAGGTGTTGCTTTTGGCGCCGACTCAGGAACTGTTGCTCTTGCATTGGCTACTGGTGAAGCTTCAATGCCGATTCCGGAATCAGTAAAAGTGACTTTTGTTGGAGAAATGAAGGGTTACATGGATTTCCGTGATGTGGTTCATGCTACACAATCTCAGATGCTTAAAAAGTTTGGTGGTGAAAATGTATTCCAAGGAAGAATTATCGAGGTTCATCTTGGAACTCTTACTGCTGACCAGGCCTTTACTTTTACAGACTGGACTGCAGAAATGAAAGCAAAAGCCTCTATTTGTATTTCTGAGGATGATACTTTGATTGAATCGTTAGAGATTGCAAAAGGTAGAATTCAGATTATGATTGATAAAGGAATGGACAATCATAAGCAAGTTCTTCAAGGATTAATTAATAAAGCAGATAAGAGAATTTCTGAGATTAAATCGGCAGAGAAACCAGCTTTACAACCAGATGCAAACGCTAAATATTACGCTGAAGTAGTTGTTGATCTTGATCAAATTATCGAACCAATGATTGCTGATCCAGACGTGAACAACGTTGATGTTTCTAAAAGATATACTCACGATACTATCAGACCTTTATCTTTCTACGGAGGAGATAAAAAAGTAGATCTTGGATTTATTGGTTCTTGCATGGTTCATAAAGGAGATATGAAAATCCTTGCCCAGATGCTTAAAAATATAGAAAATCTGCATGGTAAGGTTGAGTTTAAGGCGCCACTTGTAGTTGCTCCTCCAACCTATAATATCGTAGATGAGCTTAAAGCTGAAGGTGACTGGGAAGTTTTACAAAAATACTCAGGTTTCGAATTTGATGACAATGCTCCAAAAGGCGCTGCACGTACAGAATATGAGAAAATGTTGTATTTAGAGCGCCCAGGATGTAACCTTTGTATGGGTAATCAGGAAAAAGCGGCAAAAGGAGATACTGTAATGGCAACTTCTACGCGTCTTTTCCAGGGAAGAGTTGTTGAGGATACTGAAGGTAAAAAAGGAGAGTCATTGCTTTCTTCTACACCAGTTGTAGTATTGTCTACAATCCTTGGAAGAACTCCAACTTTAGATGAGTATACAGCTGC
Organism: Flavobacterium sp. KH_001; assembly: GCF_057840745.1. Taxonomy (NCBI): domain Bacteria; kingdom Pseudomonadati; phylum Bacteroidota; class Flavobacteriia; order Flavobacteriales; family Flavobacteriaceae; genus Flavobacterium; species Flavobacterium sp. KH_001. The sequence continues at coordinate 2,369,166 of NZ_CM174520.1, forward strand.
AGTAGATGGTATCAATTTGACCAGATTTGCACCTTCTCATAAATTATTAGTTATGTAATCATCAGATTAGTTAATTATATGCAAAAGCCCGAGTTATTCTCGGGCTTTTTCTTTTATGGCTACTCTATTTTTTGTATCTTGTCGTGTTCAAAATAAAAAAAACAAAAACAATTATACTTATGGCTTTTGATATTGAAATGATTAAAAAAGTGTATGAGAACATGCCAGGTCGTGTTGACAAAGCACGCGAGATTGTAGGTCGTCCACTTACCTTAACGGAGAAAATTTTGTACAATCACCTTTGGGATGGAAATCCGACGAAGGCGTTTGGAAGAGGAGTTGATTATGTTGATTTTGCACCGGATCGTGTAGCATGTCAGGATGCAACTGCTCAAATGGCATTATTGCAATTTATGCACGCTGGAAAGCCTAAAGTAGCAGTTCCTACAACAGTTCACTGTGATCACCTGATTCAGGCAAAAGTAGATGCGGCAACCGATTTGGCACGAGCAAAAACACAAAGTAACGAAGTTTTCGATTTCTTATCGTCAGTTTCTAATAAATACGGAATTGGTTTCTGGAAGCCAGGAGCCGGAATTATTCACCAGGTAGTGCTTGAAAATTATGCATTCCCTGGCGGAATGATGATTGGTACCGATTCTCATACTGTAAATGCAGGTGGTTTAGGAATGGTAGCTATAGGTGTTGGTGGGGCTGATGCCGTAGACGTTATGTCCGGTATGGCTTGGGAACTTAAATTTCCTAAATTGATTGGTGTAAAATTAACTGGTAAATTATCGGGATGGACTGCTCCTAAAGATGTTATTCTTAAAGTTGCTGGTATTCTTACTGTAAAAGGTGGTACTGGTGCAATCGTTGAATATTTTGGTGAAGGTGCAACTTCTATGTCTTGTACAGGAAAAGGTACTATTTGTAACATGGGTGCTGAAATTGGTGCTACAACTTCAACTTTTGGTTATGATGATTCTATGAGTCGTTATTTGCGTTCTACAAATAGAGCAGATGTTGCAGATGCTGCAGATAAAGTAGCTTCTTACTTAACTGGAGATGCTGAAGTATACGCTAATCCTGAAAAATATTTTGATCAGGTTATCGAAATTAATTTATCTGAATTAGAACCACATTTAAACGGTCCTTTTACTCCGGATTTAGCTACTCCAATTTCTAAAATGAAAGAAGAAGCAATTAAAAATAACTGGCCGTTGCAAATACAGGTTGGTTTAATTGGTTCTTGTACCAACTCTTCTTACGAAGATATTGCCCGTGCAGCTTCTTTGGCAAGACAAGTAAGTGCTAAAAACTTAAAAACTAAATCTCAATTCACCATTACTCCAGGTTCTGAAGTAGTTCGTTATACAATTGAAAGAGATGGATTCATCGATACTTTCGAAAAAATTGGTGCTACTGTTTTTGCTAATGCCTGCGGACCATGTATTGGTATGTGGGACAGAGAAGGAGCAGAGAAAGAGGAAAGAAACACGATTGTTCACTCTTTCAACCGTAATTTCTCAAAACGTGCAGATGGTAATCCAAATACTTTAGCTTTTGTTGGTTCTCCGGAATTGGTGACTGCTATGGCAATTGCAGGTGATTTAGGTTTTAATCCGTTAACTGATACTTTAATCAATGAAGATGGAGAAGAAGTAAGGCTTGAAGCTCCAACAGGAGATGAATTGCCTCCAAGAGGATTTGATGTTAAAGATCCAGGTTTTCAGGTTCCGGCAGAAGATGGATCAGGAGTTCAGGTTGTTGTGAGTCCGACATCGGACCGTCTGCAATTATTAGCTCCTTTTGATGCTTGGGATGGTAAAAATATCACAGGTGCAAAATTATTAATCAAAGCATTCGGAAAATGTACTACTGACCATATTTCTATGGCTGGGCCATGGTTGCGTTTCCGTGGGCACTTAGATAATATTTCTAATAATATGTTGATTGGTGCTGTGAATGCCTTCAATCAAAAAACAAATTCGGTTAAAAATCAATTAACCGGAGATTATGATGCAGTTCCTGCTGTAGCACGTGCTTATAAAGCTGCTGGAGTTCCTTCTATTGTTGTGGGAGATCATAATTATGGAGAAGGTTCATCTCGTGAACACGCTGCTATGGAACCACGTTTCTTAGGTGTAAAAGCAGTATTAGTAAAATCTTTCGCTCGTATCCACGAAACAAACCTTAAAAAACAAGGTCTTTTAGGATTGACTTTTGCAAACGAAGCGGATTATGATAAAATCCAGGAGAATGACACTATTAATTTTACTGATTTAACCGAGTTCGCTCCGGGAAAACCATTAACATTAGAGTTTCTTCATGCAGATGGTACTAAAGATATTATCCTGGCAAACCATACATACAATGCAGGTCAAATTGGCTGGTTTGTTGCAGGTTCAGCATTAAACTTAATTGCCGCTGGAAAAGCGTAATCTTTAAGATTTAATTATACTAAAAACGCTCTGTGAAAACAGAGCGTTTTTGTTTTATGAATAAAAGATAATTAATTCAAATGACGGGATGAAAATTATTAGAGGTTAGAATTTAAGTATATCAATTACTTAGTTGCTTTTAGCTAAACTTAATCCTTGCGATAAAACTTTGATTCTATTTGGTTTTGTACTGTCAAATTCATCAATACTTATGCTGTATACATTTGCAGTAGATAAACTCGCATAATTTATAAATGAATTTCCTCCTGCAATATATAATTTATTGTCAAAAAAATGCATTGCTGAAGCCTTTACATTTAGTTCAATTAAATATTCTTTAAGCAGTTTTGATTTTGTATCGTAAACACACATTTTTCTGTCACCAAAGAAATAAATAATGCCATTATTAGATGTTACAGCTGTATTGTCAAAATCAGAGAACAATTCTCCTTCGATTTCCCATTTTTCAGTTGTTAAATCAAAGCTTTCGATATTTGCTAAAGGTTTTCCATTATTTCCTCCAATTAAATAAATTTTATTATCAATTATTGTCCCTGCGGTTTCTTTTGCAATTGGCATACCGGCAAGCTCATACCAATAACCAGAAGTTATGTTGTAAAGGTGTACCTTGTTTGTAAATTCTTTTTGCCCTTTTTCTGTTGATTTTATTGAGCCTCCTAAGACAATAATATTGTCGTTGTAAGAAAACGAAGTTGCATTTGAAGCCTGATGAGGGTAAGTTTTGTCAATCTTGATATTTTGTTTAGTTAGATCAAATACTTCAATTTCATTTTCCAGATACTGATATTTTCCGGTTTTAGAAATTCTTTTTCCGCCCAAAACATAAAGCTTATTGTCGTAATAATTAAGGTTGTTAAAAGCTCTTCTTTTGAATTTGACTTCAGAAGTTGTCCAGGAATCTTTTGCAATATCGTAAATTAACAAATCGGGTTGGTAGGAAATTGATGAACTTTGATATGCAATTTCAAAAAAGTATTTTTCTAAAAACCGAGGATCGTCAGAGTTGATGTTTTTTGCTTTTATAGCTTCTAGAGCATCAGTTTCGTAACTTTCATTACCTCCTACAATATAAATTTTGCCATCTTTAATGCAAGATCCAAAAGAGGCAATTGGTTTTTTTAAAGGAGTCAGCGTATTAAAAGCAAGTTTTGATTTTAGTTTCAATTCGTAATTAGCACTGATTGTTAATTCTGATAAATTTTCCATTTCCTCTGGAAGAGAAACCTTAAATTTTAATCTTTTTAAATCTTCAAGATTAATTTTTAAAGTTGTAAATCCGATATGAGAAAACTCAATAAGATCGTTTTCTTTAAAATTTGAAGGTAATTTTAAGCTAAACTCTCCATTTTCATTTGTTAATGATGTCGTAGTAAAATTGAATGTTGAAATATTTACATCGTCTATTGGAAGGTTTGTTTTTTCAGAAACAACTGTGCCTTTAATGTTTTGTGCAATTGAAAGTAAAGGCAGTAACACGAGTGATAGAATTAATTTTTTCACAATAGTTAAGATTAAGGTTTGTTTGTGGAATATAAAGATATAACTTTTCTTATAAAAATACATGTTTTCGAAAAAGATGAAGCGATTTTAAGAGGGTGTGTGCTAATTTCAATAAAATAAGTTGTTAAAAAATGTGCTTTTTATGCTTAAAAAAGTTAAATTCGCTTTCCCTCAAAACAAAATTCATTTTTTTAAGTTTGAAATAAGAAGATTAAGCTTAAGAGAGCGGAGATTAAATAGAATAAAATGGTTTTTAGATTAATAATAGTAGTGTTTTTTTATAGTGTAAGTGTTTTTTCTCAGGAGAAATATATCAAACATAAAATCTCAAAAGGAGAAAATCTTACTCTAATTGCTAAGAAATATGGAGTAAAAGCAAAAGATATTTCAAAGGCGAACCCAAATGCGCCCAAAGTTTTAAAGCTAAATTCGATCTTGTTGATTCCAAATGTTAACCAGATATCTGAAATTAAATCAACCGAAACGGTTTCAAATACTACTCCGGGTTTGCATGAAATTCAGGCTAAAGAAACACTTTGGGGAATATCAAAAAAGTACAACGTCTCAGTTGAAGATTTAAAAAGAGCAAATCCTTCATTAGAAACCGAAGGGCTGAAACCAGGTCAACAAATCAATATTCCATCAAATTCAATAGCGGTCTCGGAAAAACCAATTGATGATCTTAAGATTGTAACGGATGTTGAGGTAGTTGTTGAGGTCCAGCCTAAAGAAACAAAATATGCAATTGCCAAAAGATACGGATTGACAGTTGCGGAATTAGAAAAGCAAAATCCATTTATAAAAGGTAAATTACCTGTTGGGTATGTTTTAAAAATTCGTACTTCTAAAAAAAAGGCTGATGCAGCTCAGGCGTTAATGCAGCCAACAAATCCAACTTTAAAAGATTCTTTATCGGTTCCGAATCAAAACGTGCAAATTGCTGAAAATTCAGAAATTAAAAAAGATACTTCTACAGTTATAAGAGTAAGTAATCATTCAGATTTAATTAATCAGTTGGTGATGAATGCCACTGAAAATATTGGAGTACGATATCGGTCTGGTGGAACTACAAGAGCTGGTTTTGACTGTTCTGGTTTAATGATTTCTACTTTTAGTAATTTTGATATTAAACTACCCCGAAGTTCTATTGAACAATCCCGAATTGGTGTAAAAGTTAATTCAGGCGAAGCTCAAAAAGGTGATCTTATCTTTTTTAGAACTAACGGAAGGCGACAAATTAACCATGTTGGGATGGTAATTGAGGTAGCTGATGGAGAAATTAAATTTGTTCACTCTTCTACTCATGGAGGTGTTATAATCTCTTCGACTAAAGAGCCTTATTATGAAAGGACTTTTTCACAGGTAAATCGTGTTTTAGAAAAAATTTAGCCGTTCAGATAAATTTTATTTCTGAATTCTTCAATTGGGAAAGGTTTACCTAAAAAATCGGTAACATAAATACTTTCACTGATTTCTTTAATTTCTTCAGGATCTAATGTCGAGGAAAGTACATAAATTTGATTATCTTTCTTTAGTTCGCTATCTAGTTTAGCATTCGCATTCAAAAATTCAAAACCATTCATCACAGGCATTTGTACATCGAGAATAATAATAATCGATGGGTAGAGTCTTTTATTAGCAAGAAGCCACTCAATGCCTTCTTTACCATTGTTGGTTATATGTACTTCTTCTATACAAAGTACCTTTTTTAGTAATTGTTTGATGACAAGCTGATCTATAAGGTTGTCTTCAATTAATAAAAATACATTTTTAACTGGCATAGGCATATGGGATTGTTACTATGAATTTACTTCCGATATTGCTCTGTGAGCTTACTGAAATGTTTCCTTTAATGTTTTCTACCGCCTCTTTGACTATATAAAGACCCAAACCCGACCCTTTGTTTTTGTTGGTGCCAAAGTACATTTTAAAAATATTGTCTTTGTATTCATCATTAATTCCAATTCCGTTGTCAGCCACTTCGATTTTATGAAAACCATCTATATAATAGGTTTTGATGGAGACATTCATTTCTTGCTTATTACTGTCTGCGTATTTAATGGCATTTGAGATTAAATTAGAAATGATGATTTTTAGACGTAAATTATCACTTTGAATTTTATCTATGAGTAACTCTTTAGTAAACTTAATTCGGTTTGCATTTTCTATATGCATCAGTTGAGAAATAGACTCGTCGAATATTTCCATTAGGCTTACAGGTTCCATGACGACTTCATATCGTTTGTTTTTAGAGTAATCAATGATGTCATTAATAAAGCGATCTTGTTTGGCAAGACTTTGATCCATTAAGTTGAGATATTTTTTAATTTGATTTGGATCATCCTCTAATTGTGTTATTTCTATAAGTCCTTTTAATGATGTAATAGGGGAGCGAAGGTCATGCGATGCGCTGTAAACAAAGCGATCAAGTTCATGATTAACAATCATTAAGTTTTCGTTTTTAACTTCGATTTCTTTTTTAGAAACGATAAGACGTTTTACCATTATAGAGTAATACAAGCAAACACTACATACAATCATTAGGATAAAAAAAATGTTTGTTATAATAAGTAAACTTTTTATTTGTCGAGTTCCTTCTCCTAAGGTGTTGGAGAAGTTACGTTCGTTAATGGTAAGTTTGTCGCTAATACTGCTAATTTTCTGAAGATATTTTTGTTGATCAGCATGGGTTAGCATGTTTCTCTCTATTTTGGCATTAATTTGTTGGCCAATAATAAATAATTCAGAAATCAATTTATCACCTTGTTCCCACTCTTTTATCGCTTTTGCCAGGAATGAAACGTTCTTAAAGTTTTCAAATAACCATATGACATCATCTAAGTCCTCTTCTTTATTTCGTCCTGTAAGTAATCCTTTTCGGGCTACTTCATTATCGCCTACTTTTAAAAGTGTTATTCTTGCGATTCCGTCACCTTGAGGTACTTTTAGTTCTTCCAAGTATAATTTCCATTGATTTTGGTCTTTGTTGTACAGATAGGTAATCAGATGGCGCGAAGCATCTTTTTGCCCTTTGGAATAGTGTGATTCACCATTTATGTAAGCTCTGTTCGCAGACAGGGTTTTGATAGTAAAGTAATTGATGCATATTAAGAGAGCACAAGAAACAAATACAATCAGTAACAGAATGAAAACATTCGCAAAGCGTAATTTCTTTAAAAAAGGGAACTTCAGCATAGTTTTGTATTTGTTGGTTAATAATTTGATTTCCTGAATCCTTTATGAACATCTTACAATTTTTATATTTGAAATAATCGTTCGGGGTAGATGATTTCTTTTTTAAAAAATAAACAATTGTTAATGAAATATCTGAGTTTTGAAGACTTTTGACATCTCTTTCAAATTTAATAAAAAAAAGTGATTTAGATTGAAATAGTGAGAATTTTCTTTTTTGTCTTGTTTTTTAGGTTTCAATAATCTGATAATTAAGTATTTGAGCGATGTTTTGTTCTGGTTATAAATTCTCTGAATTCAGAAAAAACTTCCTTTGAAATTTGGATAAATCTTATAAAAGTAAAAAAAGACATTCTAAAAAGCCTTTTTTTGTTTAACTATTTCAGTGGTTGAAAATTGTTGGAATTGTCACATACAACATCCTTGTTATGTAGATATAAGGATGGTTATTTATATATGGAATAACATCTCAGGTACAATTAAATCTGAAATCAAATGTTATTTATGTAATATAGGATTTTGAGAAAAGATACTTTTCTGGTTGCTTCGATGAAAAAAAATAGTAACGTTCTACAGCTATATTTAAAAGCTTATTTTGGTAAATATTGACTGGTATCGTCTTTGTTAAATTTATTAGTTATAATTTCTTCTTTAGCAAAACTTGCTTTGGGATCCGTATCAGTTTCTTGAAATTTTGAGTTTGAAATTGTCTAATTTTTAATTTTGTTTATTGCTTTCTTTTGAATAATTAGTTTAGATTTCGTTGAAAACTAAGAATTAACATTTATCAGTCCTTTAAAAAACTGAATACCGCCAAATAAAATGGCGCCCCAAAAAATAAAGCCAATGTCAGCTAAGGTTAAAATGGTGCCACCACAAAACCACAATGCACCATAAACCATATCTTTTCTGGCTTTTTCGTGTTTTGCTTCCTGTATTTCGATTTCTACGTTTTCTACTATCAATTCTGCAATTTCATTGCTTAGTCCTTGCGCGACAAGCTGGTTTTTAGCTTCGTGAGCTGATTTGTTTTCGTTTAAAAGTAAATTTGCTACATAATTGTAATGATGATTTGCTACATCTGGTATTTCTAAATTGTTGGTTTCCATAAAGTGGTTAGTTTTGGTTGGTTAAGTTTTATAGTTTTGATTTTCAAATATAAATAGTTGAAATTGTATAATGTTACGGGAAGACGTAAACTGTTAAAATTTTATTCTTCAAGTTGACACTAACCCAATGCTACGTTATTTTTGAGCATAAAAAAACTGCAATTTTTAGATTTGCAGTTTTTTGTTAGCTAGCTTTGTTTTTATGTCTATTCTATTCTTTCGAATCCGCTACCAATACCATCGTAGTTATTATCATCAATCGAAAGTTTATTTTGCTCATAAATTTTAATGATACCGTTTGTCACAAAATATCTGCCGTCTGGATTATTGCTCATATCGCATGTTATGTACTTTTCCATCTCTCCGGTATAAATTGATTTTATCGTGGTAAGTTCATATTTTCCAATCATCACTTCTTTTCCATCTTTAAGTATAGTAAAAGTGTAATTTTTCATTAAATTCAATTGAAGAGTAGTTTCGGTAGAGGCAGGCGTTTCGTGTAAATGATCGGCAAAACCTCCGTGAGTTCCGGTCCATTTCCATTTTCCAACAAAATCGGAGTTTTGAACTTTATTTTCACTTTCGGCACCGCAGGAAATAAATGTAATTGCAGTAATTAAGATGGTAATAAACTTTCTCATAATCTTTGGTTTATTATAAGATGAAAGAATTTTGAATTGGTTGCGTTTGTAGCTCTACTATTTTGGAAATAAATGAGTTGAAGTCCTGAGGCTATTTCGTTTTTTAATAAATTTCATGCCAAAAGTGCCTACAACCATTTTTGCATTCGGTATTTCTTCTTTCCGTGTCTGTAATTTTAAAAATCCAAAGCAATGCTGTTATTGTTTTTATATTTTCACTTTTTGGAAGTAGAGGCAGCTTACTTAATGCAATTTTAGTTGGATAGGTTTTTAGAATTACAATGGGAGTATAAGTTGGTTTTAATGGAATTGTTGCTAATGCATTTTGGTATGCTTCTGTATTATAATCTATTTTATTTGGAATAGAATTGATTATATAATTGTTTAAAGTCACAAAAAGTTCCTGAAAATCATATTGTAATAATTGTTGAAGACCAATTTTAAAATCTAATTTATCTTGTGCAATTTTATTGATTATTTCTTCCATTTGGAATTTACTTTTAATTAAATTTTTTAAAAATAAAAGAATCAATAAGAATAGGTAAGAGCATTGTTCCGATTGATATTACAAAAGTATATAGGTAATCAATTTTATATTTTGGAAATTTTCCAATTTCTGGTTCTCTATTGAATATTTTGAAATAAATATTTCTTGTAATCTTCTGAAGAATTAAAAAAATAAAAAGCATTTGAGAGCCAAAATAACTTAAGCTTCTCATTTCATTATTAGAGTTGTCTTCAATTAATATTCCAGTAATAATTAATAGAATTGCAATTGAAATCCAAATGGTAAATATCTTTTTCTCGTTTAATCTTTCTATTTGAAATCCCACAATAAAAAGGGGAATTGTATAAATTATATAAAGTAAAATGTCAATATTCATTTTTCTTATTTTCGAATTATTCCAGCTAAAGTATGAAATATCCTTTTAAATTTTAAATAGAATATCTTCTTATGAAACTGAAACCTGCATGAGGGATAGAGGCGGTATCTCCCGATTTAGAAAAACAAGGCTTTTTAGCCGTAGTTTTTGTTAATCGGGAATATAGCCGATAGCCCGACCCGCTTTTTCGGCGGGACATGCCCAAATTATTATATTAAAGGTTTTTATTTTTAATTGGAATTGGGAATTTTCAAAATTTGGAATTTGAAATTACAAGATTTCTAAAAAAAGTATATCTTTAACCAACCCAAAACCAAAAAAATGCAAGAAAACGAACAAGACCAAGAACATTTTAAAAGAGAACTCGGATTACTAGACGGAACCATGCTTGTCGTGGGATCTATGATTGGCTCCGGGATATTTATCGTAAGTGCCGATATCGCGAGACAGGTAGGATCAGCAGGCTGGCTAACACTAATTTGGCTCATCTCTGGATTAATTACCATTATTGCTGCTGTAAGTTACGGCGAGTTAAGTGCCATGTTTCCAAAAGCTGGTGGACAATATGTTTACCTTAAAGAAGCTTACAATAAACTGATTGCCTTTTTGTACGGCTGGAGCTTTTTTGCCGTAATTCAAACCGGAACAATTGCTGCCGTTGGAGTGGCTTTCTCAAAATTTGCCGCTTATATTTATGAACCGTTAAGCGACGAAAATATTTTATTCGAATTGGGTTCTTTCAAACTCAATGCAGCACAATTAGTGTCTATTTTCACTATTATATTATTGACTTATATAAACAGTTGTGGAGTGAAAAACGGAAAAATTCTGCAAACCGTTTTAACGATTATCAAAATTTTATCATTGTTGGGTTTAATTGTTTTCGGATTGACACTTGCTGCAAAAGCTTCGATTTGGGATGCAAACTGGGCTGATGCGTGGACAACACGTTCATATAATGCTGAAAGTGGGTCATGGCTTCCAATAAGCGGAACAGCTTTGATCACCGGAATTTCTGCTGCGATGGTGGGATCCTTATTTTCAAGTGATGCCTGGAATGGAGTCACTTTTATTGCGGGAGAGATTAAAAATCCAAAACGTAATGTTGGTTTCAGTTTGTTTTTAGGAACTTTTATTGTAACGATAATTTATGTTTTGACCAATTTGATGTATTTGGCTGTTATTCCACTTGATGAAATTGCAACTGCAAAATCAGATAGGGTAGCGGTTGTAGCTTCACAATATATTTTTGGAAATATCGGGACATTGATTATTGCAGTCATGATCATGATTTCGACTTTTGCCTGCAACAACGGATTAATTATGGCTGGTGCGAGAGTATATTATACAATGGCTAAGGATGGTTTGTTCTTTAAAAAAGCAGCTGTTTTAAATGAATCTAGTGTTCCTGCATGGGCTTTATGGGCGCAATGTATCTGGGCTTCGGCTCTATGTCTGACAGGGAAATATGGAGATTTATTAGATTTCGTAATCATCATTGTATTGATTTTTTACATTCTAACGATCTACGGAATTTTCATCTTACGTAAAAAAATGCCAGATGCCGAAAGACCCTATAAAGCTTTTGGATACCCGTTTTTACCAATGTTATACATCATTATTGCATCAGCAATTTGTATTTCATTGTTATTGACAAAATTCTCAACTTGTGGTTGGGGAGTGTTGATTATGCTAACAGGAATCCCAGTTTATTACTTAACGAAACCAAAGGAATCATAGAAGTTGCTAAGGTACTAAGATGCTAAGACTCTAAGTTTTTTTGTAAATATAGAATACGCCTTGTTAATAGCAAGGCGTTTTTTTTGTATCGAAAAACTGGTAAATCTGCGTGAGAAAATAATCTCCCAGTCAGAAAGAAAAGTAAACTTTGTGTCTTTTCGTCTTCGTGGCAAAAAAAACTTGCGAACCTTGCGTAAATCCTTGCGCCCTTTGCGGTTAAGTTTCAGCGCATTTCAAAAAAATTATACATTTTGAAAATCAGCATTAATCTTATCTTCAGTTGGTCTTAAAAAGATAAGATAAGCTATAGCAATTAATCCAAATAGTACTAAATCAGGTTTTGAAAATAAAATAACAAAAGCAACTCCTTCAAGAATTGCCCAACGGATAATGGAAGCAGTTTGATAAACAGGCAGTTTTTCTTCGATTTTTAGATTTTGATCCGCTTGTTTTAATTGCGATTTAAATAGAAAGTTACCCACAAAAATGGCTAGGAAAGGTAAGACTGCAAATACAATTGAAGAAGAATCAAGAATTGGAATTTTTAATGTTTCCATCGAGAAGCCTCCAAGCATGATGTAAGTAATAATTACCCCTGCACAGATAGCAAGATGAATAGTTTTAAGAATTTTGATTTTTTCGTTCATTAGTTTTTTGATTTTATAAATGCGAATATAGAATTATTTCTGTTGAAAAATCAAAATTTGAATATGAACTAAAAACGAATATGGAAAGGTCTGGAGGGAAAATAATATTGTAAAGTCAGAAGGAAAAGTAAACTTTGTGTCTTTGCGTCTTCGTAGCAAAAAAACAAAAAAAAAGACACTGCTTATTTCTAACAGTGTCTTTTGATTTAAATAATCCAGGAAACAATTTGGCTACTACACCATTTCAGTTTCAGCAGATGATTTTATAGTTGAATTAATAATATTCAAAGTAAGAGGATCAGTTTCTCCAGAGAAAAAAGCATCTAAAATTTCCTGAAATACAGGATTCGTATTTTCTGCCAAAGAAAAAAGTGTCATCGACGAACGTAATTTACGAGCATCTAAATCTCCTAAAATTCCATCAGCTGATTTTCTTTTAAAAGTCAAAAACAGTTCAGAAATTTCAATAAGATGTTTCCCTAAAATAGGATGTTCTAAAAATTCAGTCGCTTCTTTTAGATCATTAATAGCATAAAGATTCGCTGTATCACTACTTCCTAATCCTTTAATCTGAGGAAAAATGAACCACATCCAGTGTGTTTCTTTTTTTCCTTTTTTGATTTCAGAAAGAGCAGTAAGATAAAGTTTGTTTTGCGCATCTAAAAAACGCGATAAATCATTGTTTGAGTAAGCCATTATGGTATTAAATATTAAAAAAGGGTTGCAAAAATACTAAAAAAGATAAGGTCTGCCTAATAAAAGGTTCACGCAATGAGTAATTTAACTTTTTGTGGAAGAATTTTCCTTATGGTTACGAAATAGAAAACAATGTCATTTTCAGACCTTTATAAATCATAAACTTCGATGTGTTTGCCTAAAAGTTAAATTAATTCTTGGCAAAACATCTCGCGCCGTTTTAGGAACCTGATGCTGCCAAAAACTATTTGTTGTGCCGGACATTAACAAAAAAGAACCATGATGCAGCGGAATTTCGACTTGCGGAATTTCTTTACTGAATTTATGACGAAGCCTGAACATTCTGGTTTCTCCAAAAGTTACAGAAGCAATAACGGGGTTTGGACCCGTATTGTGTTCTTTGTCACTGTGCCAGCCTACGCCGTCATTTCCATCTCGGTATAAATTAAGGAGCACACTATTAAAATCACGTTGTGTTTCTTTTTCTACACGGCCTCTAATGGTAAGCAATTCGTAATTCCAGTCAGGACCGTTTTGATCTGCTCCGGGATTATCTTTGTCTTCATACCAGGAAATCATTCGGGGAACGGTATATACTTTATCGTAAATTTCCATTTCATATTCTCTCCATTTAGTCTTACGAAGTAATCTCTCATAAAAACGATCAGACTCTTCTTTTGTGAAGAAATTGTCAATCAAAATCAATTCAGAATCAGGAATATCAAACACTTTTTTTCCTGCCAAACCAGTTGCAAATAATTCGGTGTCGTTAAATAATGTCATTGTTTGCATTTATTTTTTGTCAATTTCAATCCATACAGGAGCATGATCGCTTGTTTTTTCCCAGCCTCGCACATGTCGATCAACTCCGCCCGAATGCAAAGCTTTAGCTATTTGTGGACTGAGTAAGAAATGATCAATTCTAAGTCCGGCATCCCGCTCGTAAGCATTTCTAAAATAATCCCAAAAAGTGTAAATTTTCTCATCGGAATACAGTGTACGGATCGCATCTGTCCATCCCTGTGATACAATGTCCTTAAAAGCTTTTCTAACTTCAGGTAGGAAAAGGGCGTCTTTAACCCATTTTTCAGGTTTATAAACATCCAATTCTGTTGGCATCACATTGAAATCTCCAACCAGTATTACAGGAGTTTTTAAACTCAATAAGGTTTCAGCACGATGAGCCAGGCGATCAAACCATTTTAACTTATATTCTAATTTTGGTCCCGGTGCAGGATTTCCGTTTGGCAGATAAAGACAGGCGATTACAATTCCGTTAATTAAAGCTTCGATATAACGGCTTTGAAGATCTTCATCATCTCCGGGAAGAATGTGTGTTACTTCTTCAATTTCCATATTTCGAGCGAGAATAGCAACACCATTCCATTGTTTTTGTCCGTGCCAAATAGCATTGTAGCCAGCATCATTAAATGCTTTAAGAGGAAAATTATCCTGAGGCGCTTTCAATTCCTGCAGACAAACAATATCAGGCTTGGCTTCTTCAAGCCAGCGTAGTAAAACATTTAAGCGTCCGTTGACTCCGTTTACGTTATATGTTGCTATTTTCATGGTTCATTTAATTAATTGGATATTAAATTTACTGATTATTAAGCATTTAATGAGATAGGTTTTATAATCTTATTTCAGAAACTGTTTGTTAAAGAACACTTTACCCGGATATTTTTCTGCGTAAGCAAAAATTAATTGCACCATGTATTGATTGCTTTTATGCTGTGTAACATAGTTTTTCACTTCTGATGGATCCGTAATTGCGACATCTAACGGAATGTAACCCATACCATAAAAGTGCCCGTTTTCAACCCAGATACAGCTGCGTTCCTCTTTTGATCTACCTTTATCTATAATAGCAAAAGTTGGTCTGTTGCTTAATAAAAAATCAATCGCATTGTCGACCTGCTCGTTGTGAAACAAAACATCCGGCAAACTTTTGACTTCATTATTTTGAAAAAATTCTCCTTCTTCAGGTCTGGAATATTTGCAGAATCTTTGATCAATTTCAAATTGTTCAGACAGACTTCTCAGTAAATCTATGGCGTTATACAAACTATTAAATTCATGAATACAAGTCTGAAATTTGGTTAGTTTTCCAACCGCCAGATATTTAAAGCCGTTTCTTGCTTCATATTGATAAATACCGAATTTGGCATCAAAACGCTTCAATGCTCTGTTGTAGGTTGGCCAAAGCTGTTTTATTTCGGTACATTCTAACAAAAGCGCCATTAATTCGTTCGCACAAACTTCAAAAGAAATTCCATGAATATCTCGCAAGAAATGCTGTCTTTGCGGATTGATTTTATGACCACTAAAATGAGAAGCTACGCGTTTTTTTAAGTTTATCGCTTTTCCAACATAAATCACCTTTTTCTGCTGATTATAAAAATAATAGACACCTGGTTTTTCGGGTAAATTATTAAAATCTTCAGGAGGTAAATTGGGAGGCAAACGTTGATCTTGTGAAGTCATCTTGACCATTTTTGCTATTTCACCTTCAGCGTCCCATTCGAGTAGTCGGGAAAATAATATGGCAGTAGCATCTGCATCTCCACCAGCCCGATGTTGATTCTCTAAAGGTATGTCTAGCGAATAACAAAGTTTTCCCAAGCTGTACGATGTTAATCCTGGTTTGATTTTTCTTGCTGCGCGAACGGTGCACAGTTTTCTGGCGGTCCATTTAAATCCCGCCTGCTCCAATTGATGACGCACAAAAGAATAATCGAAATTAACGTTATGAGCCACAAAAACACGATCGGTTAGCATTTCTAGTACTTTCTCTGAAATGTCATCAAAAATTGGTGCATTCGCGACCATTGCATTATTAATACCGGTTAATCCAAAAATAGAAAGAGGAATTTCCTTTTCCGGATTAACAAGTGTTTCGAATCGGTCGATTACTTTTTCGCCATCATGAATAATAATGGCAATTTCAGTAATGCGGCTGCCACTGGCGTTCCCACCGGTGGTTTCGATATCTACTATGGCATATTCTTGCTTTTTCATCTCTTTACTATAACGCAAAACCTGTTTTTGTTCTTGTAAAATCATCGTGGTTATTTTTGAAATTTCATTCGGTGTCTTGGTAAGTTGATTTCATGTCCCTGCGGATACGGTTCGCGATGTGTCGGACTCACATCTTCTTTAATCTGACGCTGTGTTTTAAACTGATCTTTGGCATCCATATACCGCGGATCCGGAATAAAAGGCATTTTCGCCATTTTAATAATAGTAATGGTTGGGAAATGATAATCGACTTCAACATTTCCCAAAAGCAAATAACAGCCTCCGCCCTGAAAAGGATATTGCGCCAGACAATCCGGAAAATGTGCGGTATCAAAATAAGTGCCTTTGTGATCGATCCAGGTGCCGAAATACATGTTTCCTTTTTTGGTTGGAACTTGTTTTCTGGAGATTAAATATGCCAGCATTTTAACCTGCTTTTTATGATACGTTACTAAATCTTTGGCCATAATATCGCCACGGTATTTAATTTGAAGTAAATCAAAAACAGTACAGGAAACAGGAAAACTCAACAATTCAATTTCATCAAAAGCATCTTCAAACAGAGAACGTTCCAGTGTTGGAAGTTTATATTCTTTAACGGGTTCCTGTAATAACATCAAACTTCTGTTTTCGGGTTTGAAATTGTTTAAAAGTAAACTTGCAATCACTAAAAGCTGATTTTTAGTTTTTCCTGTGAATCGAAAAGCATCAATAAAAATCAAAATTTTAATGCTTTCAATTCCAATGGGAATTCGGTTGATGAAATCTTCCAAAGAAAGAAAGTCACCGTTTTTCTTCCGATCTGATTCAATCAAATTTGCCGTTTTCGATTCTAAACCCTGCAGGTGCATAAACCCTAAATAAATATCATTTCCATAAACCGTAGTTTGATATTCGCTTTTATTCACACACGGATTTAGTATTGTCCCTCCAGACATTCTCGCTTCGTGCACATAAACCTCAGTTCTGTAAAATCCACCCTGATTGTTGATGACGGCTACCATAAATTCAACAGGATAATTAATTTTGAGATACAAACTCTGATAACTTTCGACAGCATAAGAAGCCGAGTGTGCTTTACAAAATGAAAATCCTGCAAACGATTCAATCTGACGGTAAATTTCCTGACTTAGTGTTTCAGGATGTCCTTTTCTGGCGCAAGAGGCAAAGAAATTATCTTTTACTTTTTGCAAGGCTTCTAAAGAACGCCCTTTTCCAGACATGGCACGACGTAGTATATCGCCATCAGCAGCAGGAACGCCACCGTAATGCTGAGCAATTTTGATCACATCTTCCTGATACACCATAATGCCATAAGTTTCGCCAAGATGTTCTTTGAAAACCTCATGAAAATATTCGAATTGATCCGGATAATTATGACGGAAAATGTATTCTTTCATCATGCCGGATTGAGCAACACCGGGCCGAATGATTGAAGACGCGGCAACCAAAACTTTATAATTGTCGCAATTCAATCGGCGTAATAAACCGCGCATCGCAGGACTTTCGATATAAAAACAGCCAATCGTTTTGCCTTGCGCCAAATGAACATTACATACTGCTTCATCTTTAGAAATAGAAGTATTGCGAATATCCACTTTTATTCCGCGGTTTTTCTCGATCAGTTTTACACTGTCATCAATATGTCCGATACCACGCTGACTCAAAATATCGAATTTATCAAAACCAATTTCTTCCGCAATATGCATGTCAAAAAGTACAATTGGAAATCCTTTTGGTGGCATTTCCAGAGGCGTGTAATTCGTAATGGGATCTTCAGAAATGATAATCCCACAAGCGTGCATACTACGTTGGTTAGGATATTTTACAATCATGTCGCTATATTCCTGAACGAATTTTACAATAGAATTGGTTTCGTGTAGCTGTTTTGGATTTTTAGCCAGCATATCCAACTCTTCTTTTGGAAGGCCAAACACTTTTCCGACTTCCCTGTAAATAGATCGGTGTTTGAACTCGACATTGGTGCCGCAAAAAGCAACGTGATCACGACCGTATTTATCGAAGATATATTCTAAAATGGTGTTGCGCTCTTTCCAGCTCCAATCGATATCAAAATCGGGTGGACTTTTTCGATTTAAATTTAAAAAACGTTCAAAATACAAATCGAGTTCGATTGGGCAGATATCGGTAATTCCGAGACAATAGGCAATAATACTGTTGGCACCGCTTCCACGCCCAATGTGCATAAATCCCTGGCTGTTGCTGTATCGGACAATATCCCAAGTGATTAAAAAATAACCGCTGAATTCTAATTGGTCAATAACTTTTAATTCTTTTTCTACACGTTTTCGAGCAATTGTATTTTCTTTTTCATAACGCCATTCAAAACCTATTTCGGCCAATTCTGTTAATTTTTCAAGATCGCTCTCACGACTTCCGGTAAAGAATTTTTTATTTCTTTTAATTGAAAAATCAAACTGAAAATCACAGGAATCAATAATTTTCTGTGTGTTGGCAATAATTTCAGGGTATTTTTCATAGAAAGGCAAAAGCGATTCTAAAGGCAACATTTTTTCAGAAGTTCTGGAATAATCAGCTTCTGTCAATTTTGATAAAATAATATTGGTATCAATCGCACGCAGAATTTTGTGCAGGTTAAATTCTTTTTTATTTCTAAAAGTTACCGGTTGAAGCACAACCATTTTAGAAATTTGATTTTTATGTTCTGATGTAAAAAGCTTTGAAACTTCATCTGTCCGAATGCCGATAAATTCATTTTCACGAAGCGTTTTCGGAGCATTTTCTAAAGTATAAATCACAAAAACCGATTCAAATTCGGGAGCAATTAAAGGCAAAGCTTCTCCGCTGAAATTATGATCTGTTAAAAACCGATTCATCTCACCCAAACCTTCAGCATTTTTAGCCAAACCAATATATCGAAATTGATGATTACAGCGAAACTCCATTCCAACAAGAGGTTTGATTCCGACTTTATAGCATTCTCTTATAAAATCATAAATTCCGGTGACGGTATTAATATCCGTCAATGCCATTTCGGTTACGCCATGCAAAACAGCCTCGTCAACCAATTCCTTAAGCGGAATTGTGCCGTAGCGTAATGAATGATAGGAATGACAGTTGATATACATGATTATTTTTTACGTTTTAAAATTTCATCCTTATTATTAGGCTTAAAAATGGCTCCGGCACAGCGCATTACGGCATCAAAACCATAACGGCTTTTCATTTTATCCATAGCTTCATAAAGCGATAACATTTCCTCCGTATCTTCAAAAAGATCGATTTGATAGGTACCGCGAACCAATCCGCTAAAGCGAATACCAATTAAGCGCAATCGCATACGGCGTTGGTACAATTTTTCAAAAAGTTCCATTACATTTTTGGTTAAAATATGATCTGCTGAAGTGTAGGCAATTTTGCATTGTTTGGTTTCGGTATCAAAATTGGCGTAGCGTATTTTAACCGTAATAGTGGAGGTCAGCCATTGTTCTGATCGCAATTGGAAAGCCAGTTTTTCGACCATTCCGATAAGTACTCTTTTGAGTTTTGCGATATCGATAGTATCCTGAGAAAAAGTATGTTCCGTAGAAATTGATTTTCTTTCGGTATAAGGTTCTACGGGAGTATTATCGATTCCGTTGGCTTTTTTCCAAATATCCAATCCGTTTTTGCCAATCATCTGTTGTAAAACTTCAGGAGGCATTTCAGATAATGTTTGAATAGTTCGAATACCAATTCGCGATAAAAGCTGAAAAGTCACTGTCCCGACCATCGGAATTTTTTGAATCGATAACGGATTCAAAAAAGCCTGCACACCGTTTTCCGGAATTTCTAAATTTCCTATTGGTTTGCCTTCGCCGGTAGCAATTTTAGAAACGGTTTTATTGATGGATAATGAAAAACTAATCGGCAATCCGGTTTCTTTAATTACAGATTGAGCCAGTTCATTGGTCCATTTATAACTTCCGTGAAATTTATCCATTCCGGTAATGTCAAGGTAGAATTCATCGATGCTCGCTTTCTCCATAATCGGTGCTTTTTCCTGAATGACTTGCGTAACATCATGTGATAATTGCGAATATAATTCCATATCGCCTTTGATGATTTTGGCTTGCGGACAAAGTTTCATCGCCATATGAATAGGCATCGCAGAACGCACTCCAAAGTAACGTGCTTCATACGAACAAGAGGCTACAACGCCGCGATCGCCACCACCAATAATCAACGGAATGCCGTTTAACTCTGAGTTAGTTAGCCTCTCGCAGGATACAAAAAAGGTATCCAAATCCATGTGTACAATTGCCCTTGCCATTTCCTTTGTTTTTGTACAACAAAATTAATACAGATAATAACAATTTTTTGTATATTTGGTGTTCCAAATTATAACAAATTAATTATGTCCTTATTTTCAGATAACATTAGAGCACTAAGGGTTAAGCATAAAATATCACAAGAGAAATTAGCTGGAAACCTTAAAATTACACGAGGAAGATACGTTAAATACGAAGACGGAACTTCAGAAGCACCGTATGATATTTTAAAGCAGATTGCTTTATATTTTCATATGAGTATTGACTTGATACTGTCTGTCGATATACGCAAAATTGATGTGGAAAATTTGATAAAATTAGAAGGAAACCGACTCATTTTACCTATACAGGTCGATCGATTCGGAGAAAATTTTATCGAAATTGTAAGTCAAAAAGCAAAAGCAGGTTATCTAAATGGCTATGCTGATCCGGAATATATTGAAAGTTTACAGCAGGTTTCGCTTCCGTTTTTAGGGCCAGGTAAACACAGAGGTTTTCCTGTAGAAGGCGATTCAATGCCACCACATGAAGACGGTTCCATTATTATTGGGCGTTATGTGGAAAGGCTCGGAGAAGTTATGGATGGAAAAACCTATATCCTGATTACCAAAACCGAAGGAATGGTGTACAAACGTCTCAACAAAAACAAAAAGAATGCTTTGGTTCTGGAATCAGACAATCGTTTTTATCCGAATTATGAAGTGAAAGCTTCAGATATTCTAGAAATATGGGAATACGAATGTAACATCGGCCGAAGCGATAGACGTCATGAACAGACAGAATCACAAAGTATGAAAGATTTGCTTTTGGAAGTGAAAAGAGAGGTTATGGAGATTAAGAATAATACTTCGAATACGTAAAAAGTTATATTAGCTTTAAATAAACAAGGTTTTATGAATTCTGAAAGGTATAAGTGGACAAAAAGATTTTTAGTTTTAACACCGCTTTTTTTATTGTTTTCCATTATTATTGCAGGTGGTGGACATGGATTTTATCAGCCAATTTTCGCTCTGTTTCCATTTGCAACTTTTTCTTGTATTTGGGATACAGACCTTTCTTTTATAAATTTAATGATTGCTATTTTTCAGTTTCCTCTTTATGGTTTTTGGATTGACAAAAGAAGTAATGAAAAAAGAACTTGGGTGGTAATTTTAATTCTTCATGTTTTACTTGCGGGACTGATTATTGTTTTTGCGAATGAAAATTGGAGATAATAACCATTCTCTCATTTCTGAAATTACATCATCATTTTTATGAGATTTGTTATTCTGTATTTGATTTCGACTCGTTTCAATAGAAGATTGTTGTTCAGGAGTTAATTTGTGTAAATCTTTTTCAGATATTCTTTCTTTAGAATTCATAATCTATTTCTTTAAAACTCAAAAATAAAGTAATTCAAACAATAAAAACACTAAACCTTCAACGTAAACCAAAACGTACTTCCTAATCCTAAATTACTTTCTACGCCAACATTCCCGTTTTGAGCTTCAATAAATTCTTTGCTGATCGCTAATCCCAATCCGGTTCCGGATTTTTGACTGCCCGGAACCTGGAAATATTTATCAAAAACTTTGTCTTTGTAACGAGCATCAATTCCTTTTCCGGTGTCGATAACCTGAAATACGATCTGATTATTTTCTTTTTTTAATTGGATGGTAATAGTACTTTTTTCAGACGAATATCGGATTGCATTCGACAAATAATTAATCAAAACCCAGCCTGTTTTTTCGCTGTCGGCTTTTACGTCTTCCAGATTTTCATCGGCATTAATAACCAATTTAATTTGCTTTTGATCGGCCTGAACTTTTACAGCTTCTACAGCATAATTTACAATTTCGTGTGGATTGCTTTTTTCGATATTGAGCTGAATATTTCCGGTTTCCAATTGTGATAAATTCAGCAATTCCCCTGTGATTTTTAATAATCGCTGACTGTCATCTTTGATACTTTCGACCAATTGTTTTTGATCGTCGTTCATGTCGCCTGTTTTAGTATTTTCAAGCAATTGAAGACTTAGTTTAATAGACGCAATTGGCGTTTTTAATTCATGTGAAACAGTCGCAATAAAATTGGTTTTGGCAAAATCGAGTTCTTTAAAAAGAGTAATATTTCGCAGAATAATAACATCACCAATATTAATTTCTTTTTCTTCGCCTGTTGGAATTATCGTAATATTTAGAATTTCTTTCTCGAAATAACTTTCCTTTCCGTGTGCGTAAATTTTAAGCGGTTGTTTTTTAGGAGAATCATTTTCTTCTTTTACGATCAAAGACCGAATTAAATCATTTGACAAGGCCAGAGTAAAAGCCGATTTTCCGATAACATCTTCTAATTTCATTCCGATAATCTTCAGTGCTTCATCATTCATAAATAAAACAATACCTTCATTATCCAAACCAATAATAGGATCGTTCATATTATTGATAAGCGTTTCGAGTCGCTTTTTCTCAAAAAACAACTTATATAAATTACTGTCGTTGTATTCCTGAAGTTTTTGCGCCATCGTATTGAATGATTTTGCCAAATCGCCATATTCGCTGTGACTGGTAAAATGCACCCGCTCCGAATAGTTTTTATTGGCAATTTCCCTGATACTCTGAGTTAATTCCTTAATCGGATTAGCAATGTTATTTGGTAAATTAACCAATAAGTTAAAAGCGATTAAAAAGCATAAACTTCCCACAATGGCAATCCATAAATTGGCATTTTCTGCGGTATGTTTGGCAATGTCACTTTTCTGTTTTATAGCGTCCAGATTGAGTTTCATAATGGCAAAAATATCCTGTCTGATTTGCGCTTTTATGGTTTCATCGGAACTGTTTTTTTCTAAAATCGAAAAATCATTTTCAAGTTTAGCCGTTGCTTCTTTTTCACCGGGTTCGGTAACATTTTGAGTCTGTTTTTCAAGATATTCCTTGAAAACATGAATTTTACTATCGGGAGTTTCTTTAATTTCATCCAAAGACAAAATCATATTTCGCGAATATTCCAGCGTGTTATAATTCGCTTTCAGAATATTCTCCGTGTCTGCTTTTATCAAAAAAACAGAATAGCCACTCACTAACGAAAGTATAATGATCATTAAAAATAACAATCCAACGCCCAGATTCAATTTGGTTTTAATTCTCATGATGTTTGTTTAAACATTTAATTTTTTTTTTTTCACCATATAAGTGATATAAGAAAATATAACGATGCGCAACATTAAGGCAAAGAATAGAAAATATAAGAAAGCTTTGTGTCCTTGCTACAAGCAAAAACTTAAATGAGCTTTGCGGTTAAATTCAACGTCCCTAATTAAAATGAACTTATATAACTTATATGGTTTAAAATTTAAGACAGAATAACAAGGTCCACATTCGATAAAGACAGGCGATTTAATAAACGCCTGAAAATTGTTGTAGACAAAATTACTTTAAATAAATTCAAATGCGGTTTTCCGATACAAACAGTTGTAATTTGTTTTTCTTCAACCGCTATTAAAATCGCATCAGCAATATTTTTATTTTCTAATTTTATAACTTCAGCGCCGAGTTGTACGGCCAGTTTAAAGTTATTAATCAAATGTCTTTGTTTGTCTAATGCAATTTTGGTACTGCTTTCTTTTGGTGTTTCTACATACAAAACATACCAGCTTCCATTATAATAACTCGCCAATCGCGCCGCTTTTCTAATCACAATTTTAGCCGTTTTATCGTTACTGCTAATGCAGGCCAAAAGTTTCTCATGGCGTAAAGCATGCAGTTGAGGTACTTCATTTTCGACTTTTCGAACCACCTGGCTTGCTACTTCTTTCAGAGCCAATTCACGCAATTGTAAAATTTGATCCGATTTAAAAAAGTTAGTCAAAGCGGTCTGAATTTTATCCGGCGTATAAATTTTTCCTTCTTTCAAACGCGCAATCAAATCTTCCGATGTCAAATCTATATTTACCACTTCGTCAGCAAGACGTAAAACATTATCCGGAATTCGTTCCTGAACATCAATATTAGTAATCCGTTTTACATCTTCATTTAAACTCTCAATATGCTGAATATTAACTGCCGAAATCACATTGATTCCCGCATCTAAAATTTCTAAAACATCTTGCCAGCGTTTTTCATTTTTGCTTCCTTCAACATTCGTGTGCGCCAATTCATCAACAATCACAACTTCAGGTCTGAGGTTGATAATCGCCTGTACATCCAGCTCTTCCAGCTGTTTCCCTTTATAGAAAATGGTTCGCCGTGGAATCACAGGCAAACCAGCTAAAAGTTCATGCGTTTCCTTCCTCATATGTGTTTCAATGTAACCGATTTTTACATCGATTCCATTCTTCAACAACGAATGCGCTTCCTGAAGCATACGATAAGTTTTGCCCACACCGGCACTCATCCCAATGTAAATTTTAAACTTTCCTTTCCGTGATTTCTGAATTAAATCAAGAAAGTGCTGTGCGTTATTTTCTTTTTTCTGTTCCATATGGTTTTGCCACGAAGGCACTAAGTCGCAAAGTTTTTTTAACCATTAAGATATTAAGTTAATAAAGGCCAAGCTTAATTTTCTCAAATAGCTCATTAAGACAAAGCTTAACTTTCTTAATATCTTAATGGTAAAAAAATAATTTTAATGTTTAAAAACTAATCGCCAAAGATGTTGTTACACAAGCATTCGTATCCGTTGGAAGATTATCTTTTGTAAATATTTCATCTTTACTCGAAAGATTTCTGGCTTCAATTCTAAACATTACATTATCAGTTACTAAGTAATCAAAGTTAGCTGAAAATCCGTAAGTTTTAAAACCATTTGGTGTTTCAGTTGCGATGATTACACCTTTTTCATCACTGTAATATTCGCCACGTGCAGCCAACTGAATTTTATCTGTCGGTTTGTATTGTAGAATCAAAACAGGCGAAAACCAGGTATCATATTTGTTACTGTTTTTAGCCGATTGTTGCGATCCAACATCAAAACCAGCCGTAATATTTGTTTTGTCTGTTACTTTAAATTGTCCGTAAAAGTTGTTGAAATAACGCCACTTTTTATCGACATCAGGTTGCTCATTTCCAACATACGTACTCCAGTTCAAAACCACTTTGTCTGTTGGTTTATACGTAATTTGCGTTCCAAAAGCAGGCGTATGATTTCCGTCTACTTTCTGAATACGTTGCCAGCCATTCAAATACATTCCGGCCAAATACCATTTTCCGGATTCAGAGGTGTAGCCAATTTTTACTCCCGCTTCATAATAAGGAGAATTCTCAGCCAAAATGCTTCGGGTCAAAGTTGGACAATCTTTTCCAATCGCACTTTCAAAACCAATGTGCGCTGGCATAATTCCCGCATCAATCCACAAATTATGACTTTGCGAAATCTTCACACCAACATTCGCTTCATATACATTTTTCAATAAATCCTGTTCAGCCGACATATTGTATTGTGCATAAGTTCCAGCCATTAAAGCAAAATTCCCGCGAATATTATCTTTTGTATAATTCACTTTTGCCATACCCAAATTCAGGTTCACTTCGTTACTTCGGTTATAATTATAAAAAAATCCAGGGCGTGTATGGTTATCCGGTTTCCCAAAATCATAGCTGTAATAAACGTCTACATATCCTGAAAACGTTAACGGACTTTTCGATTCTTCTTGTGCATGTAAATTGCTAAAACCGAATGCGATTAAAGCAGTAAGTATTATTTTTTTCATTTTTGTTTTTATTATTTGGGGTAAAAAAGGCGTATTAATTTTTATTAGTAGGTTTTTAAGGAGCTATTTCCTGCTGTTCCTTCCAATCTTTTGTGCCGAACCCCGGCACAAAAGGATTTTCCCTCCCATCAGGGCTAGGGCACTCAGGGTAAAAGGACGTTTTTCAGTTCTAATTTTCCCATCTAGTTGTCATTCCGACGGAGGAGGACACGAACGATAGTGAACTGGCGAAGCAATCCCCGCAAGACACTCCTCAAAGAAACTCGCCAATCTTTGTCGAGCTACTCGTGGAGATTCCTCCTCCGTCGGAATGACAAAACGGACGAAAATCTTTGTCATACCTACAAGGTTTTGAAAACCTTGCAGGAGAAAAACCTTAGAACCTTAGCGACTCAGAACCTCAGAACCTTGTTTTAGCGAAGCGCATCCAAAGCCATATTCAATTCCAAAACATTAACTGTTTCAGGACCAACAACGGCTGTATTAATTTTAGATTCAACCAAAGCTTTTACTTTAGCTTCAGCTAATTTTCGTTCTTTAGCAACACGTTTAACCTGAATCAAGGCACCTTGCGGAGAAATATTCGGATCCAATCCACTTCCGGAAGCCGTAACCATATCTGATGGAATATCAGATTTTTTCAAGTACGGATGAACTAGTAAAAGTGTATCAATTCTTTTTTGAACCAAAGCCAGATAATCAGGATTGCTTGGTCCTTTATTGCTTCCTGCACTTCCTGCAGCGTTGTAATCAACAGCCGAAGGTCTTCCCCAGAAGTAATTCGACTTATCAAATTTCTGACCAATTTTTTGGTATCCAACCACTTTTCCGTTAACCGAAACAGTTTCTCCTTTTCCTTGATTCGGAGCCATTTGTGCGATTCCGTAAATCGCAAGAGGATAAATAACTGCAAATAGAATAACAATAAGCAGCGTCAATTTTAATAATGAGAATATATTTTTCATTTTTTTTCTTTTTAGAGGTTCTAAGGTTCTAAGGTTCTGAGGGACTAAGAAAAAAACTTAGCACCTTAGCGTCTCAGAACCTTAGCACTTTTATTTACATAAATAAAGCAACAAGTAAATCAATCAATTTAATGCCAATAAATGGAATAATCAATCCGCCTAAACCATAGATCAAAAGATTTCTTTTTAGGATTGCACTTGCTCCGATTGGTTTGTAATCAACACCTCTCAATGCTAATGGAATCAAGATCGGAATGATAATCGCGTTAAAAATTACCGCTGATAAAATGGCACTTTCCGGACTATGTAAATGCATAATATTCAAACCTTGAAGCGCAGGAATCGCAGTAATAAAAAGAGCAGGAACAATAGCAAAATATTTCGCAACGTCATTTGCAATAGAAAAAGTAGTTAAAGTTCCACGAGTCATTAAAAGCTGTTTTCCAATTTCAATAATCTCAATAAGTTTCGTCGGGTCATTATCAAGATCAACCATGTTTCCGGCTTCTTTAGCAGCCTGAGTTCCACTGTTCATGGCAACACCAACATTGGCTTGGGCTAGGGCAGGAGCGTCATTTGTTCCGTCTCCCATCATGGCAACCAATTTACCAAGATTTTGCTCGTTTTTGATGTAGTTCATTTTATCCTCAGGTTTCGCTTCGGCAATAAAATCATCAACTCCCGCAGCTTCGGCAATAAACTTAGCTGTTAACGGATTATCACCAGTAACCATTACCGTTTTTACACCCATTTTTCTCAATCGGTCAAAACGTTCTTTCATTCCGGTTTTAATGATATCCTGTAATTCGATAACACCTTGAACCTGATCGTTTTTAATAACCACTAATGGCGTTCCTCCGTTTGAAGAAATGTCGATTACTTTTTGTGCAGTATCTTCAGGAAAACTATTTCCTGCCTGAGCAGCAATGTTTTTTGCAGCATCCTGAGCACCTTTTCTAATATTAGTTCCGTCTTTTAAAACAACTCCGGAAGTTCTGGTTTCTGCGGTAAATTTTATTAAAGTAGCACCTTCAATTGATAATTTATTGGCAGTTTCGGCTCCTGCCAATTCCACGATACTTTTCCCTTCCGGAGTGTCATCTGCTAGTGAACTTAATACAGCAGATTTTATAAAATCTTCTTCTGAAACTCCTTTTGTAGGATAAAAACTGGTCGCTTTTCTGTTTCCGATAGTGATGGTTCCGGTTTTATCCAAAAGCAATACGTCAATATCTCCTGCAGTTTCTACCGCTTTTCCAGATTTTGTAATTACGTTGGCACGCAATGCTCTGTCCATTCCGGCAATACCGATAGCAGAAAGTAACCCACCAATTGTTGTTGGAATCAAGCAAACGAAAAGAGCAATAAAAGCCGCAATTGTGATGGGTGCATTTGCATAGTCGGCAAACGGTTTTAGCGTAACGCACACAATAACGAAGATTAAGGTAAATGCGGCTAATAAAATGGTTAAGGCAATTTCGTTTGGCGTTTTTTGACGGCTTGCACCTTCAACCAAAGCAATCATTTTATCTAAAAAGCTTTCGCCAGGTTCAGAAGTTACGATTACCTTAATTTTATCAGACAATACTTTTGTCCCTCCGGTTACAGATGATTTATCACCACCAGCTTCCCGAATAACAGGAGCACTTTCTCCGGTAATCGCACTTTCGTCGATAGTTGCCAATCCTTCAATAATTTCACCATCGGTTGCAATTAAATCGCCAGATTCACAAACGAAAATATCTCCTTTTTTCAATTGCGAAGAACTGATATTTTTGATTTCTCCGTTTGGTAAAATCTGTCTTGCAGGCGTTTCTTCACGTGTTTTTCGTAAACTGTCGGCTTGTGCTTTCCCTCTGGCTTCGGCAATAGCTTCGGCGAAATTGGCAAACAAAAGTGTTGCCAGTAAAATTAAGAACACAATTACATTATAAGTAAAACTGCCATGATCTGTTGCTCCCATCAAAATGGAAACACAAACAGCAAACATAATGGCAGTTCCAATTTCTACGGTAAACATTACCGGATTTTTGATCATCAATTTTGGATTCAGCTTGATAAAAGATTGCACTAAGGCTTCTTTTACCTGTTTGCTTTCAAACAATGATGCGGATTTATTAGTTGTCATTTTTAGATTATTTTAAAGTAAAGTACTCCGCTAAAGGACCAAGTGCCAAAGCTGGAAAGAATGATAAGGCAGCAATAATTGCGATTACGGCAAAAACCATAATTCCGAAAATCGTAGTATCAGTTTTTAAAGTTCCTGCACTCTCCGGAATGTATTTTTTGTTAGCTAATAATCCGGCAATTGCCAATGGTCCAATAATCGGAATGAAACGGCTTAACAGCAACACAATTCCTGTAGTGATATTCCAGAAGGGATTATTATCTCCTAAACCTTCAAAACCAGAACCGTTGTTGGCAGCGCTCGAAGTATATTCGTATAACATTTCCGAGAATCCGTGATTGCCAGGATTGTTCAGCCAGCCTGTAGCGTTTCCGCTAAACCAATAGCCCATTGCAGTATCATGTGCAGCGAAATAAGAAGCAATCGCTGTTCCTGCTAAAATCAATAATGGATGAAGAATCGCAATAAAAGCTGCGATTTTAACTTCCCGTGCTTCGATTTTCTTTCCTAAAAATTCAGGTGTTCTACCTACCATTAATCCGGAAATAAATACAGCCAAAATAATGAAAATATAAAAATTCAGGATTCCAACACCACAACCTCCATAAAAGGCATTAACCATCATAGCTAGCAATTGCATAGCTCCGGAAATCGGCATCGAACTATCGTGCATACTGTTTACAGAACCTGTAGAAATTACGGTTGTAGCAATACTCCAGAATCCTGAAATCGCTGGACCAAACCGAACTTCTTTTCCTTCCATCGCTCCGGTTGCCTGAGCAATTCCCATTTTTTCTATGGCTGGATTTCCGTTAAGCTCACTGACAACAGTTGGAATGACAAGGAGTAAAAAACCAATTGTCATTACTCCGAAGATTACGTAGGATAGTTTTCTTTTCTTTAGATAAAAACCTAAAGCAAAAATCATAGCGAACGGAATTATCAATTGTGCCCAAAGTTCAACCGCATTAGTAAAATAAGTAGGGTTTTCTAATGGATGTGCCGAATTGGCTCCAAAAAATCCACCACCGTTTGTACCGATATGTTTGATAGCAATAAAAGCTGCAGCCGGACCGCGTGAAACTTGTACTGAATCACCCTGTAAAGTTGTAATGGTATCTTTTCCTTCAAACGTCATAGGAGTTCCGCTAAATAATAGCGCAACTGCTACAATAGCTGAAAGTGGTAACAAAATACGAGTACAACTTTTGATGAAATAATTATAGAAATTCCCCAATTTATCTGTGGTTCTTTCTTTCATTGCAGTAAAAATCATTGCCGCCGCCGCCATTCCGACACCAGCAGAAACAAATTGCAGGAACATCAAAACCATTTGTGACAAATAAGAAAGTCCGGTTTCGCCTGAATAATGCTGTAGATTACAGTTTACTACAAATGAAATAGCTGTATTAAAGGCTAAATCGGGTGTCATTGACGGATTGTTATCGGGATTTAAAAATAACGATCCCTGAAAAAGCAAGACAAAAAAGCAAAGAAAGAACCAAATCATGTTCACGCTTAAAAGCGCTTTCAAATGCTGTTTCCAGTTCATTTCTTCAGTGGAATTGATGCCACTAATTTTAAAAATAAATTTTTCAATTGGATTGAAAATCGGGTCAAAAAGGGTTTTATCTCCCAAATAAACTTTAGCAATATATTTCCCTATTGGAATTGCTAAAACTATCGAAATGATAAAAATGCTAATGACACCAAATAACTCTGTGTTCATATTTTGTTTGTTAGAAATTAAATAAAAGTTGGGCTTTTATAAAAATGCGATAAGCGTTATAAAGGCTAATGTCCAAGCCGCAAAAACATATAGTAATAGCTTTTTTCCTGACTGTGACTTTTTCATTTTTTAGAATTTTTCAGGTTTAATTAATACATAAACCAAATAGCCAAAAACAGCGATGGAAATAATAAATAATGCAGTCATGATTTAGATTTTTTCAAAGAATTCAACTGATTTAAAACAAATGGCAAAAAGCACAACGGCCAATGCGAGTAAAAGAAAAGTAATCATAATGTTATTTTAGATTTAAGAGTTTAGATTTATAATCCGATTAAACAATTAACCGATTAAACTTTTATACGCCTGAAGCATTAACTTGTTTGATGTATTCCGCTTTAAGCGTCTGTGGAAAAAGATGTGAAATGTTGCAGTGACGAACTTCCATAAAAGAAGAAACGGAGAAAACATACACATTAGAAATAGCATTTTTAGTTTCAATGCTTCCGCTAATGAATAGACGTTCAGCAAGTGCCAGACATTTTTTGGCACGAACAATATTTCCAGAAATAATAGATTTTTTGGTTATCTCAGCAAAGCGTTCAGCTTGTTTGTAGATTGAGGTTACTTGATTTTTCATGAGAATGAATTTTTATGTTCTTCCTCCTTATGCCAAAATATGTTCCGAAAAATTTGAGGTATAGCTAAAGTGCTGTCAATAAAAGGAATGTAGTTTTATGCCAAAAAAAAGGCATAAAAAAAGCCTATCATTTTGATAAGCTTTTATTGAAATGATAGGATATTTAATTTTAAAATTTAAGTCACAGTGGGACGTCATATTTATAGAAAACTAACGTTCGATAATAAATCCCCATCGGGGTGGCATGTTTTAGATTGAAACAAACGTTAGAATATCGCTCCGCCGGAGCTTCAATCAAAACCAATTATATTTGCTATAAACATTTTGCTCTTCTGGAGCTTTAAATCGGAATTTGGAATTTATCGTGATTGGAATTTTAAATTTATTATTGAATTCCGTACTCCTCCAATTTTCTATACAACGTCGCAATTCCAATTTCAAGCAATCGCGCTGTTTCAGCCTTATTGCCTTTTGTATAATTTAAAACCTTCTGAATGTGCAATTTTTCAATACTTTGCATAGAAAAAGCTGACATCGATTTTGTTGCTTTTTCAGGCTGATGCTGCATTTCGTAAGGCAAGACATCTGAGGTTAAAGTATCGCCATTACTCAAAATAACAGATCTTTCAATAATGTTTTTAAGTTCCCGAATATTTCCCGGCCAGGAATAATTTTCTAATTTCTGAAGAAAATCATCGGCAATATTTAAAGTTTTTTTGTTTGTTTTTTCAGAAAATTGCTTCACGAAATAATGGGCCAATACCGAAACATCTTTGATTCTTTCTCGCAAAGACGGTAATTTAATTTCGAAAATATTCAATCGAAAATATAAGTCTGAACGAAAACGGTGTTCATCACTTTCTGTTTTTAAATCACGGTTTGTTGCCGCAATTAATCTGAAATTTGATTTTTTTGGAGTTGTATCACCAACCGGAATATATTCGCTGGTTTCTAAAACACGTAACAATTTGGCCTGAAGGTCGATTGGCATTTCGCCAATTTCATCTAGAAATAAGGTTCCACCGTTTGCTTCTTCAATAAAACCTTTTTTATCTTTTAATGCACCAGTAAAAGCACCTTGTTTATGTCCAAAAAGTTCACTTTCAAGAATTTCTTTACTGAAAGTACTGCAGTTTAGTGCTACAAAAGATTTTCCAACACGATTACTGTTTTCGTGAATCGCTTGTGCAAAAACCTCTTTTCCGGTCCCGGTTTCTCCAGTTAATAAAACAGTCGAATCGGTTTTGGCAACTTTTTGTGCTAAATCAATAACTTGTTCGATTCCTTTAGATTTTCCAATAATGGTATTAAAAGAATATTTATCGCCAATTCGTTTTTCGAGTTGTTGTACTTTTTTCTGTAACTGTACTTTTTCTACAGCTTTATAAAGAAGCGGAATAATTTTATCATTATCATCGCCTTTTACGATATAATCGAAAGCACCATTTTTCATGGCCTGAACGCCATCTGGAATATTCCCAAAAGCGGTTAACAAAATAACTTCTACTAAAGGGAAACTGTTTTTTATATTCTGAAGAAAATCAACACCATTCCCATCAGGTAATTTTACATCACATAGAACGACATCAATTTCAGTTTGCTCCAGTTTTTTAAAACCTGATTTTAAATCTTTAGCTTCAAAAACTTCAAATCCTTCTGATTTTATAATACGTGCCAGCAGACTTCTAAGTTTTTCTTCGTCGTCTATAATTAAAATTTTGTGTGTCATTTGAGGAAAAGGCTAGTATCGAAATTTATTTTCGTGATACAAATTTAGGTTTTAAATCATTTGCCTTTTTTGATTTATCGGAAATTCTTGCGAAAATTCAATTTTTAAAATCGTCCCGTTATTATTTTCCATCGTAAATTTTGCTTCTAAATCGTCGCTTAACCCCTTTATTAAACTCATCCCGAATGAGTTTGCTTTTGTATCTGTAAAATCAGTCTCAGCTCCAATTCCGTTATCTGAAATGGTTAATAAATATCGATTTTCTGCTATTGCTTCGAGCGTCACATAAATCATCCCTGTTCGATCATTCGGAAAAGCATATTTAATTGAATTCGTAATGGCTTCATTCAAAATAAGTCCAAGTGGAACAGCCTGAGCCACGTCTAATTCTAAAGGAGCGACTTTTACTTCAAAACGAATTCTTTGTGCAAGAGAAAAAGACTCTTTTAAATATTCGACCAATTCTTTAATGTAATTCGGCATATTAATCGTCGCAATATTTTCAGAATTATATAATTTTTGATGAATCAATGACATCGAATGAATTCTGTGCTGACTGTTTTTTATGGCAGATAAAGCCATATCATTATCCAAATAAGCCGATTGCGAATTGAGCAGACTTATAACGGTCTGAAGATTGTTTTTCACACGGTGATGAATCTCTTTCAATAGCCATTCTTTCTCATCTAATAAATGTCTCAAGTTGAGGTTTTTTTGATTGATTTCTCTTTCTTTTAATTCTAATTTAGCATGATTTCGTTGTTTTAATCGATAACGATTATAAAGTAAACTAATCGTGATTAAAAGCAAAATCAAACACCCAATCACCAAATTATTTAAGAGTTTTGATTTTTGTAATGCACTTTCCTGTAGTTTCGATTGGTCGTTTAAAAGTGCAATTTTTTGTTCTTTATTCTTAGTTTGATATGCTATTTTCAATTCTTCAATTTGTTTATTTTTAGTGTTTCCATGAAGTGAATCACTTATTTTTTTGAAGTTTTGAAAATGGGCTAATGAGCTTTTATAATTTCCATTAATAGAGTCGGTTTTGTACAATAAACGCTGAAATGCCTCTGAATTATAAGTTGCGTTATTGATCTTAAAAAGCGCAAATATTTTATCTGTGTAAAATTTTGCTTTCTGAACTTTATTTATATTTATATAAAATAAAGACATCATGGTATATTGGTGAACAATTTCTCTAAAGGTTTCACGATTATTTAATTGTCTGGCGTAATAATCCGTTTCATTAAAATACTTTTCGGCCTGAAGATTATCTTTAATAGCCTCATAGCAATTGGCTTTTATATAAGCCACAGACATCTTGTCAAAAATAGTTTTTGGAGGATATTCTGCTGTTAGCGAATTTATGTAGGCAATAGCTTCTTTATTTTTTCCTTTAAGTGATAAAGCAGCAACAGCACCATAAAAACTTTTATACCAAGTACCGGTATCTAAGGTTTGCTGTCCAATTTCAATACTTTTTCGATATAGTTCCAATGCTTCTTCATTATGACCTATAAAATTATAAACATCACCTAATCGCATATAAAAAATATCTCCTAAAGTGTAGTCTTTTTCAGCCTCCATTCTTTTTACGCTTTTTAGCGCATAATACATAGCGCTTTTCATATTTTGCTGATACAAGTCAATATAAACTATTGTGGTTTCTGCAAATTGCTGATGTGTGAAATTAATTTTTCGCAAATCAGCTAAATTTTGATGTAGTCTCTTTTTTGCTTCATCGATTCTCCCTGTCCAAAAATAGATGGTCGTAATTTTCATATAAGACTCTATTCTTTTTTCTTCCAACCCTAGGGAAGCATAAAGAGAAACGGCTTCTTGTAGTCGTTTCTCTTTCTCCGGATCTAGATTTGATAAAAGAGTTGCATATCCATCCACAGCATCAGCGAGCCCAATTTTATCATCTGTTTTTCGGCATTCGCTTATAACCTGTAAAAAGTTTTTTTTGCTTTCTGCTAAGTTCCCAGTCTGGAAATAATATTTCCCAAGAAGCAGTAAACTTTGATGTTGCCATTTTTTTATTTTAATTTTATTACTAACGTCAACTGCTTCCTTTATATAAGCTTGGGCATTTTGAAGATCCTCTGGTTTTGTTCCGGGTTTGAAAAGATAAAAATTCCCTAATTGAAGCAATAACTTAATGCGATTCTCCTCTTTAGATTTAGCAAGAAGCTTTTTTGCAGAATCGATGTTTCCTTTATCAATCAAATCATTTCCAATCAAATATGATCCATCGTTAAAACCTTCGTCATAAGCTAACGAAACAGGTAATTTATATGCTTTACAGGCTAAAACTACGGAGCTGTCTGCATCTATCGCACCTTGATTGGCGTTGAATAAATAGATGGAGCAAGCCTGAATCAAAAGCCTTTTCTTCTTTAAGTCATATTTGGCAACAGAAGGTGAAGTTTGTGCCAAAGATTGTA
Organism: Flavobacterium sp. KH_001; assembly: GCF_057840745.1. Lineage (NCBI taxonomy): Bacteria > Pseudomonadati > Bacteroidota > Flavobacteriia > Flavobacteriales > Flavobacteriaceae > Flavobacterium > Flavobacterium sp. KH_001. Next base: position 2,404,680 of record NZ_CM174520.1, read on the forward strand.
TTGCAATTGAAAGGATAAAACAGAGTGCATAAACTTGTTTCATAATTTGTTTAGAATTAAGTTTTTGGGTGTTTTTTATGATGAACAAATATAAATATAAACTAGTATGGTTCTTTAGAATAATATCAGGAAAATTCACATAAAAGATATTTTTTTTGATTTAAATTTTGAATTTTCACTGTTTTAGTTCTAATAATTAACTAATTTTATACCAATATATTACGCTATTATAATACTAAAAATACCACATTTATGGAAACGGTTTTTGACCAGCACCTCAAATCCTCTGAAACCACTTTTAAAAAACGAATTTTAATCGTTGAAGATCAATTTATTGAAGCACATGATTTGCAGTTAATTCTCGAAAAAGCTAATTATGAAGTGATCGGAATTGCTCGTTCAGTTGATCAGGCTTTGGAACAGATTGAGATTGAAAAACCGGATTTAGTTTTCCTGGATATTATGCTGAAAGGAAATCGTAATGGAATAGAATTAGCCCAAATTCTCAAAGAAAATTATATCGGTTTTATATTTATATCAGCTAATTCCAGTAAAAAAATCTTAGATCAGGCAAAAATTACACAGCCTTACGGATTTATAGTAAAACCGTTTAGAGAACAAGATGTTTTAACCACTCTTGAAATCGCTTTTTATCGTCAGGAATATAGTTTAGAATCCCAATTAATGCAACAAATGCAGTTACAAAGAGATATGAATGAGATTTTAAATTCAAATCTTAAATGGGAAAATGCATTATTATCATTCGGAAGAATGATACAAAATTATATTTCGTTTGATTATGCAGAAGTTGGTTTTGCGAACACCACGCATTATGCAAATCTCGGAATCATGCGTAGAAATATAGACGATTACCAGATCATCAGTCCTGAAAAATTCTCAAAAATTGCTGATATTTCTATTAAGGAATTAGATGAAACATATAAAAAATCAAAAATAGATTTAGAACCTATTATCTATAGTGAAGAGTCTTTGATAAATAATTTCCAGGTAGCGCCAATAAAGAGTCTGATTTCTCATAATTTCGGAATTAAATCATACTTGGTATTTCCGGTTCCAATTGAAACAATTCAAAGATTTTATTTTAATTTTTATAGCAGAAATTTTAATATTTATTCGACAGAAACCTTAAAACTTTTGGCGAACCTGGAAAATACATTTGCGCAATTTGTTACTAAAATGTTTCCAAAAACAGTTTCTGGGGAAGACCAAAAAGAAGCTATTGCTAAAGAAGTAAAACCGTTACATAAATTGGTTGGCTTTGAAGGAATTATTGGTAATAGCCCTCAAATGATTACAGTTTTTGATTATATCAGAAAAGTGGCGCCGTCAGATACATCGGTTTTGGTTTTAGGCGAAAGTGGTACCGGAAAAGAGAAAATAGCGCAAAGTATTCATGCTTTATCGCCTCGAAAAGAAAAACCTCTAGTTATTATTAATTGTGGGGCGATTCCTGAAAACCTGGCTGAATCATTGCTTTTTGGTCATGAAAAAGGAGCTTTTACAGGTGCAGTAGATAAGAGAATTGGTAAGTTTGAATTGGCTGACGGAGGGACCATTTTTCTGGATGAAATAGGGGAGATGCCTTTGGAACTTCAGGTAAAATTGTTACGCGTTTTGCAGGAACGAGAAATTGAACGTATTGGAGGAAGATCTTCAATGAAAATTGATGTTCGAATTATTGCAGCTACGAATAAAAATCTTGAAGAAGAAGTTGCAGCCGGAAGATTCAGAATGGATTTGTACTATCGTTTGCATGTTTTTCCAATTTTAGTTCCATCATTAAAAAAACGAAAAGAAGATATTCCGGACTTGGCACATCATTTTATAAAAGTATATAGTGAGAAATTGGGTCGAAAAGCACCAAATCTTTCTGATTTTGCTTTGCAACAGATTATAAATTACAATTGGCCGGGAAATATTAGAGAATTGGAACACGTAATGCAACGTGCCATTTTATTGACTGACGGAAATACAATCAAGGAAATTGAACTTTCGACTTCTTCAAAAATGCATGCAGAACAAGGTAGTGAATCCTTCTCTATAAAAACAATTTTGGAGAACGAAAGAGATTATATATTGTATATTCTGAAAAAATGTAACGGGAAAATATCAGGAGCAGGTGGTGCAGCTGAAATTTTAGACATTCATCCGTCCACTTTAAATTCGAAAATCAAAAAACTGGAAATTAAAAGAGAATTGAATTAATTGATTTTTTCCAGCCAATTGGCAATAAATTCGGCTCCTTCCTTCCAATTTATTTGCCCTAAAACAAAATGATTATTGTTTTTGAATTCTTTGTAACAAGTAATCGAATGAATGTTTTTGTATTTTTTAAAATTAGAATAGTTGAGAGAGGACGGAATAATATTGTCATTTGAACCAGACAAAAATAATAGCGGAACATGTATTTTTTTAAAGTTGATTTTTGCTGTATCGCTTAGCGCATCGCGCATAACTTGTTTGGATTCAGGAACAACTAATTTTTCATAAGATTCTTTTTGCTCTTCAAAAGGCATGTCGTTTGTAAAGGCAAATTGCCATTCTTTAAAAGTCATTAAATAAGTTTTTTTTCTGGAAGTAAAATAGCCCAAAGGTTTCCAGACTGCTTTATAAAAGGAAAACTTAGTGGTATACATTCCCTGCGGAGGAACGGAATGAATGCAGATTCCAGCCGAAGCTAATTCTTTCTGAACCAATAACTGCGTTAAAAGACCTCCATACGAATGTCCAATCAAAATAGGTTTTTCAGGAAGCTTTTCTATAATTTCAATGTAATAATCAATTAAAGTTGATAAACGCAATGAAGCAATTTTAGAATTTGGATGTTCTTTTCTTAAAATCTCTGGCAAATCATTTTTATGTGGCCATGGTGGCGCAACCGTTTTATATCCTTTACTGTCAAAAAAAACGATCCATTCTTTCCAACAAGAATGGCTTACAAATGCTCCTGTAATAAACACAATGGTTTTTGTATTAGAAAGGTACATAATAAGATAGTTTGAGTTTGGCTATCTAAAAATTAGCAAAGCATATGCCTTATTTGTAAAGTGTTGATTCTAAAAGATTTGTTTGAATTTTGTACGATAAAAATTATTATATATCGTTAAATGAAATTTTGCACTATTGAAATATCATTTTTTCATACAGAATTTTTCTCAAGAACAGTATCTTTAAAAACTCTAAATCAGACCTTTCAAATGAAAATACCAGAATTACGAATGAAAGCATTTTTATTTACCATTGTTCTTTTAATTAATTCATCATTTTTTTGTTTTGGAAGTAATTCCGATTTCAAAACCGATTCTTCAAAAACAAAAACTATTTCATTCAAAATAAAATTAAAATCAGCTGAAAAAGTTACAGTAAAAGCTGCTGCTTTAAAGTTCAACAAACATTTAGCCTATAGTTTTACAGTTGATGACGGTTATAGATCAGCTTATTTAACGGCTTTTCCATTATTTAATGGAGGAAAAATTAGCCCGCCAATGATTAACGAATGGAAAAACGATCAGGGTGGAGATGGAACAGTTTCAAAAGGACTTTTTTATTCAGATGGATTAGGGAATAAAATACCATTTAAATTAGGTTTGGCCATTAATGGAGGAGCGATCGGAGATTTACCGGCAAATCGCGGACATCTTTCCTGGTCAGAAGTAAAAGAAATGTACAATGCAGGCTGGGATATTTTTAATCACGGTTTTCATCATGCAACCAAACACGGCACTAATTTTTTGACGGAAGTGACGGAAAATACCACGTCAATACAACAAAATTTAGGGTTTACAATGTCACATTTTGTTGTTCCTGGCGGAGAAGGCGACCCAAAATATTATTTAGAATATGAAAAAAATGCTCTTGCAAATGGTTTACTTTCTGTAGCCTCTTTTGAAGGTATTCAGCCAATTATAAAAGTAGATTCAAAAGTAAATCTAGATAAAATGATTTACGCCAGAACTTTTGTCCAAAGCTCAAAAGATACTCTCAGTTTTAAAACTATGGATCATTTTTTATCTAGTTTGGATTCTATATCAAAATTACCAAATCCAATTTGGTATACAGCATTTACGCACGGAACTGGAAATGGAAATCTTTGGAATTTAAGCATGCGTTTTCCTGATTTCAAATATTGCATGACTACTATTGCCACCAAATATGGTGTAAAAGGAGACGATTCAATCTGGATGGCGCCTTGGCAGGAAGTTTACGAATATATCTGGCTTCGCGATCGAATTAAAATTCATTTTGAACAAAATAATAAGGAAGGTATTGTAACAATTGAACTTCCTGAAATTCCTGAAACCTTTCGTTACAAAGATATTTCATTAGCTGTTGATTCAAATTCAAAATTTGAAATTGAATCAAAGCAAACAGATTTTAAAATTACTGACGATGGAAAATCAAAACATAAACTGATTACAATTCAATTGAAATAAAAAGGGCTCTATTATTAGAGCCCTTTTTTTAATTAATTTCCTTTTCGTTGTCTTTAATAAAAGTATCGATATTTTTTAAATAAGGATCTACAACAATCAGTTGAGGTTTGGTTTTGAGTTTAATCTTTCCTTCGATCGTATTGCTTTTTGAATTGAAAGCGTAACAAAATAATTTTCCATTTTCGTCATAAATCCCAATATCTATTAAATCGTCATTCGGAATCAATTTTCGTTCTCCGATAGCATTTTCTCTATATTTTTTAGAATTAACTTTAAATGAAACTTCATAAAATCCATTCTTTTTTTGATTTTCAACGGATACTATTTTTGACGAATACGTGATAATCTTCTTGAACATTTCATCTAATTTCCAATGCAATTTAGGATCTGTTACAGCATAAATCTCCTTTAATAAATTTTCAGAATCGGGGCTTTGATTCGGATATTTATAATGATTCAGAAAATTTTTCAAAGCCTGGTTCACTTTTTCTTCTCCAATTAAAAGTCGCAATTGATGCATAACAAGCATTCCTTTGTCGTACGGTAAATGAGGTGTTTCGTAATTTGTTTTATAAAGAGAAGTTTCCCGATCGTAGCTTCTGGCGCTTAAATATAGATCTAAATGAATTTTTAAGGTTTGTAAAGCTTTCTCTAAACCGTGTTCTTTTTCATATAACATCAACTCGGTATATTGTGCTAAAGTTTCGGTCAAAATCCAGCTTCCTTCTTTTTGTTCCGGCGCAATCTGGGAATTTCCCCACCATTCGTGCGATAGTTCGTGTGCCGTCAATTGGTTGATAACATCTTCTTTATTTATATTCGACAAATCGCTGTAAAAACCAAAATTCTCTTTCATAAAAACCGTTGATGGATAAGAAGTCGCAGCAAATCCATCGGCGAAAGCGGAGACTTCGGCATAACGTATAGTTTTATAAGGATATTTTCCAAAATTGGTTTGGCAATAATCTATCGTGTTTTGTATACCGCTGATCAGCTTTTTAATATTTCGGGAATGTCTTTTGTTGTAATAAACTTCAATAGAAATTCCTTTATAAAGGATTTTTTTAATTTGATATTCCGCGGAAGCGAAAGCAAAACGAAACGGAATTTTTCGATTTGATTTGTAATGAAAATAATTGCGATCGCCTTTTTTCCATTTTCCAATTAAATCTCCCACACCAATTGCGGTTTGTTTTTTTGAAGTTGAAACAATTGCATCATAATCAATAAAATCATGCGGAATTATCGTTTTATCCTCTAATTTTTTAAGCGGAGTCTGAGCTGGTAAATGTCTTTTTTCACGTTCTTTTTTGCTTTCAATTTCGTTCGAAACCTGATAACCAAAAGTTGGAAAATAACGGCTGATTCGCATGAAAGAACCATTTTCGATTATAGAATTAAAAGCCGTATGTCCTTTAAACGGCGACCAGGTTGAGGTAAATGAAAAGTTCATTTTTAATTTCTGATGCCGTTTCAAAGGTTTTCTTAAGCGATACCAATAATGGTTAAAGTTTGAAACATCTTGTAATTTTTCTGCATTCTGAATTTTAATAGAAGTCAGTTTCGAATTTCGATCGATATATAGGAGTAAACTATCAATTGCTTTTTCTGAATTATTGATTAATTCATACGATCCCGAAACTTCATAGCGATTTTCTTCTGGAAATAAATCTACCGTACTCTTCACAGACGTGATGGTTGGCTGTGCTAAAGGAGCATATTTTTTAAGGCTCAGCTCGTATTGTTCGCTCCAATTATTTTGATCTTCTTGGGTTATATAGGGATATTCAATATTTGTTTTGTAAAAAAGGTAACTTCCAAAACCAATAAAAAGAAGAATTCCCAAAATGAAAATTGATTTTTGAATCGCATTAAATGAATTTTGGCGAAATGATTGCGAAATCGAACTATTTCGTTTCCATAGAATAGAAGTAGAGACTATTAGAATTAATGCTAGCCCAATGTTGTATAACATCGAAATGTGAAACGAAAAAGTATATTTTCCAAAACCATTCAAATCAAAATATTCTCTTTTATAGGCATCACCAAATCTCAGTAAAGGATGTGAAATTCCTAATTGATCCCCAATTCCGGAGCTAATTAAAACAACCGTAAGTGTTGCAACTGAAAGTCCTAAATATTTGTTTTTAATGAGAGTTTGAATAAAAACAACTAAAATCGAAATCAGTAAAATGGGAAGTCCGAGATAATACAGCATCGAAAAGTATAACCCAAATTCTATTGGAGCATTTGCATTAATGATTTGAAAACTACATCCTATTAAAATAGAAACGCCAATGATAATTAGTGCAATAGAGAAAATTGAAATCAATTTTGCTATCAAAACCATTATTTGTGAATATGGCGTTGTGTTTTCGAGCATATCAAATTTTGAATTCTCGCTTCTGTTTACTAATTCGCTGCTGTAAAAAAGAATTATCAAGATTAAAATGAAAGGCAAACGATCCATTATCGTACTGATCATTAAAGCGGTATTGGTTATATTTTCGGCTAACCGAATTCCGCCATCAATTTCATCTGAAATTTCAATTAATAAGAGTCCGGAAAATAAAAGGAGAATCAGTATAAATGGAATTCCTTTTACAATCAAAAAGATATCCATTTTGATATTGCTTTGCAAAACAGCAATATTATGTTTGAAACTTCTAAATTCTATTTGTTTTGGTGCTTCCGCAGAAAAAGAAATGCTGCCAAATTCTACTTTTTTGGACTTGCTTTTTTTGGTTTTCGATTTTCTAAAGGAAAAAACTTTATAAGAAATAAAGACTAAAAGAAGAGAAATACCCAGCCATAGTATTCGGTTGAATAAAAAATTACCAGTCAATAAAAGCAAATTGTTGTTCTTTTCAATAGACGTCCAATATCTTGTTTGTTCTAAAAAAGCCGCTAAACCAAAAGGATCTATTTTTGCAGCAAAAGACATTTGCGTGGCTGATGATGGAGAAGCATTCGCAAAAATAGGAGAGTTAGAAAACAAAGATCCTGCAATATATAAGATGTAAATTAAGAAGCCACCAACATAGATCATCAATTTGCTTCGCGTTGTCCACGCCAGAGCGGTTAATATCGAAAGGCATAGAAAAATATTGGGTAAAACAATTATAAGGTAAGGCCAGAAATAGTTGATTAGTTCGAAAGAACCAATTTCGTCTTTTGAAAGCCATGACATTTGATGTCCAAATAGCATTCCAAGAATAAACATCAAAAAGGAAAGTGAAGCAATAGCAAAGGCGATAGTAAATTTACTTGCCAAATAATTGAATTTTGAAATTGGAGTTGTGAAAATAATGGCATCAAATTTAGTTTCGTATTCTTTCAAAAAACTTTGTGCAACTTGTATGGTAATCGAAAATATGATGGTCAATGAAATTAGGCCTATTGCGTATGTTAAAACATAAGGACTATTTTTATAAGCCCCAGAAAAAGAGAAATTGGCAAAAGCACTTACAAAAAAGCCAAATATCAGAAACAGTATAAAAGCAGCATAAAAAGTCCAGTTTCTGGTATTGTTATGCCATTCAAATTGAAGTAATTTAGAAAACATAGGACTATTTTTTAAGTTGATCTTGAGATAAAACATTGAAATAAACGTCGCTTAAATCAGGAGAAATTAAATCGAATCCGGAATCAGGACGCTGATGGGAGAAAACATGAATATTAAGTTTTCCAGAATTCAAATGAGATGAAATGATGTTGAAGTTGTTTTTATAGTCCTTCAATTCATTTTTATGAATCGCTTTCATCCAGATTTGGTCTTTTAAAGAATCGACAGCATCATTCGGATTTCCTTCTAAAATCAATTTCCCGTTCGCGATTATGGCCATTTTAGTGCATAAATCACGTACGTCTTCAACAATATGAGTGGATAAAAGCACAATAATACTTTCGCCAATTTCACTTAAAAGGTTATTAAAACGGTTTCTTTCTTCAGGATCAAGTCCGGCGGTTGGTTCATCGACAATAATAATTTTGGGATTTCCCAACAAAGCCTGTGCAATTCCAAAGCGCTGACGCATTCCGCCAGAAAAAGAATGCACTGCTTTGTCTTTATGTTGAAGTAAATTGGTCTGATTTAATAAATTTAAAATCTGGTCATGTCTTTCTTTTTTGTTGACAATACCTTTTAGAATGGCCAAATGATCCAATAGACGATAAGCAGAGATTTTTGGATAAACGCCAAATTCCTGCGGAAGATAACCTAGGTTTTCCCGAATAAACATGGGATTTTCCAGAATATTGATTCCGTTAAATTCAATTATTCCAGATGTTGGTTCCTGTAAAGCAGCGATAGTTCGCATCAAAGTAGATTTTCCTGCGCCGTTTGGACCCAGCAATCCAAACATTCCATTCCCGATTTCAAGCGATAAATTGTCAATTGCCTTAACACCGTTCTCGTAAGTTTTACTGAGATTTTTGATTGATAAACTGTTCATTTTGTGATTGATTTAGATGATTATATAATGATGATTTTGAAAAAAATAGGCAATAGAATGCCAGTCGGCCTATAAAAGCCGATTTTTATGTCAATAAGATTTAGATTTAAAAGAGCGCTATTCGCTTACATACTCCAGAATATCGCCAGGCTGGCAGTCCAAAATTTTACAAATGGCTTCCAGGGTATCAAATCTGATTCCTTTCGCTTTTCCAGTTTTAAGTATCGATAAATTAGCAGGAGTGATTTCAAGTTTTTCTGCCAATTCTTTACTTTGCATCTTGCGTTTGGCAAGCATTACATCAACATTTACAATTATTGGCATAGTTATATAAATAAGTCTTGTTCGTTCTGAAGGTTTAACCCCTGTTTGAAAATTGCTGCAAGAAAGTAAGCGAAAACACCAAGCATTCCGTGCAGTACGATAAAAATTGAAACTTCATTATCTAACGGTACAAAAAAGAAAGCAATTAATAGCACAATACTTGGGATAAGCAAATTCGATAAATAAAAACGCCTTAAATGCTGGATACCATTTTGAGTGAATAATTTAGGCTGGTAAAAAAGCTTAAAAACATTACTACTTAACAAAAAGAAAAGTCCATAAAGACTCAGAGGAGCTAAAAAATCAAAAAGGATATACGGAAGATTATAATCACCAAGCATTACCGGATGCGTAGTAAACGGATAACAAACCTGAAAATATTTCCCACCGTCTTTAAAGGTCAGGCTCCAGCCTGTAATTAAGGTTAGAAGAGAGTAGCTTGCCAGTCCAAAATATACAACAGACAAAAATCGGGTAAAATAAAATAAAACTCTGGAAACGATATGAGTGGTTTTCATTTAATTAAAAGTTAGAATGATATCGCAAATGTATAATTAATTATCGTAAAACAATAATTAATTATCATTTTTTGTATTTTTTTGTCACGCAGAAAATATTATAATTCTCTTAACACTGCAAAATAAAAGGCATCAGTATAAATGAAGTAATTTTGTATAAAGTAAAAAATATATGAAAAAACCAATTTCAATCTCCATATTAGAACTCGCTATTATTACTCAGGATAGCAACGCCACTGAAACATTTCAAAAAACAAAAGACATAGCGCAGTTGGCTGATAATTTAGGTTATAAGCGTTTTTGGCTGGCTGAACATCATAATATGGCACACGTTGCGAGTACGGCAACAGTTGTTTTAATAGGATATATTGCAGGTCATACTAAAAATATCCGTGTTGGTTCTGGCGGAATAATGTTACCTAATCATTCTCCTTTAGTAGTAGCAGAACAATTTGGAACCTTGGAAACGCTTTATCCAAACCGAATCGATTTAGGTTTAGGGAGAGCGCCTGGTACAGATCAGCCCACTGCCGAAGCCATTCGAAAAGACTTTTTTGAGCAGGCGCAAAGATTCCCTCAAAATGTAACCAAGCTTCAGGATTATTTTTCTGAAGAGAATGCGACAGCAAAAGTTCGCGCTTTTCCAGCCGAAGGTAAAAACATCCCCATCTGGATTTTAGGTTCAAGTATGGAAAGTGCTGCCTTGGCCGCTGCTTATGGATTGCCGTATGCGTTTGCCGGACATTTTGCACCACGACAAATGATTCAGGCATTTGAATTCTATCGCGAAAATTTCCAGCCGTCAACGGTTTTAGACAAACCAAAAACAATGGCCTGCGTTAATATCATTGCAGCAGATACAAATGAAGAGGCTGAATTACTTTCAACCAGTTTGTATCAAATGTTTCTAAACTTAATTCGCGGCGATAGAAAAGGTCTGCAGCCGCCGGTTCCGTCATTGGATGATATCATGGGCGAAGAAGAACGTTTCCATGTCAATCAAATGACCGCTTGTACGTTCACAGGAAATAAAGAGCAATTAGAAATCGATCTTAAAAAGTTTATTAACTACGCTCAAATAGATGAACTAATGGTTACAAGTCCAATCTATGATCATCAGGCAAAGCTAAAAAGTATACAAATTACCAAAGAAGTTATTGATAGTTTAAATAGTATACATATATAAGTACATTTTTCTACTATTATATATAAGGTACATTTTAGATCGACCCGACAGTTTTACAAAAGCTGTCGGGTTTGTTTTTATACATATATATAAGGACGAGTTATACTATAATATACAAAGAGTAATGAATGAGTCAGCTGAGGGTAGCGAAAGCCTTTTCAGATTTGGAATTTATTTTTTAATCAGGAGCTATTTCCCGCTATCCGTTTCAATCTTTTGCTTTTTAAAGAAAAAAGCAAAAGGATTTCCACTTCTATCGGGGCTAGGGGAGCTGTTTCCAGAAGAAGATAATCGTTTTCCGGAAGAAAGAAGAAGACTTCCCGCTATATTATTTTCATAAGAACCCGGGAAAACAAAGAAAAACCCAGCTTTGAGCATTTTTTTCAAAAGCAGGTAAACCCAATAAAAGGGAAGAATTAAAACTTTGCGCCTTGGTGCCTTTGTGGCAAAACCACCCAAAACAGGCAAATCCAGCCAAAACCCAGAAAACGCTAAAAAAACTTTGTAGTATAAAAACCGTTATACCAGTGACTTATAAAAAAGATTGAAATTATATAATAAAAAGGCTTGCAAATGTAAATAAAGGTGCTACTTTTGCACCCGCAACAGCGATAGACGTTCACTGAAATACTGACAAGCATACGAATTAATACTGAAAAAATATTTTCAAAAAAAGATTCAAAAAAGCTTGTGAGATTTGAAAACGGATGTTACATTTGCACCCCGCAAAACACGGAAAGTTCATTGATAGATTGGTAAATAAGAAGAGGAAATTGAAACGAAAATTTTTCAAAAAAAACTTCAAAAAACATTTGCCAGTTAGAAATAAGTTTTCTACTTTTGCACCCGCTTTGAGAGACAAGCGAAACAAGATTGAAAGACACGTTCGTAGACATATTGAATTGACAGCCGCTTTAACAGAGATGTTAGAGCAAAAGAATAAAGAGTAAGATAATCGAGAGATTTATAAAAGAACCGATAGAGACTGATTCGAATAATAATTAGTTCTGATTTATTAGAACAAACAATATACGATGAAGAGTTTGATCCTGGCTCAGGATGAACGCTAGCGGCAGGCTTAACACATGCAAGTCGAGGGGTATAGTTCTTCGGAACTAGAGACCGGCGCACGGGTGCGTAACGCGTATGCAATCTACCTTTTACAGAGGGATAGCCCAGAGAAATTTGGATTAATACCTCATAGTATTACGAAATGGCATCATTTTGTAATTAAAGTCACAACGGTAAAAGATGAGCATGCGTCCCATTAGCTAGTTGGTAAGGTAACGGCTTACCAAGGCTACGATGGGTAGGGGTCCTGAGAGGGAGATCCCCCACACTGGTACTGAGACACGGACCAGACTCCTACGGGAGGCAGCAGTGAGGAATATTGGACAATGGGCGCAAGCCTGATCCAGCCATGCCGCGTGCAGGATGACGGTCCTATGGATTGTAAACTGCTTTTATACGAGAAGAAACACTACTTCGTGAAGTAGCTTGACGGTATCGTAAGAATAAGGATCGGCTAACTCCGTGCCAGCAGCCGCGGTAATACGGAGGATCCAAGCGTTATCCGGAATCATTGGGTTTAAAGGGTCCGTAGGCGGTTTAATAAGTCAGTGGTGAAAGCCCATCGCTCAACGGTGGAACGGCCATTGATACTGTTAAACTTGAATTATTAGGAAGTAACTAGAATATGTAGTGTAGCGGTGAAATGCTTAGAGATTACATGGAATACCAATTGCGAAGGCAGGTTACTACTAATGGATTGACGCTGATGGACGAAAGCGTGGGTAGCGAACAGGATTAGATACCCTGGTAGTCCACGCCGTAAACGATGGATACTAGCTGTTGGAAGCAATTTCAGTGGCTAAGCGAAAGTGATAAGTATCCCACCTGGGGAGTACGTTCGCAAGAATGAAACTCAAAGGAATTGACGGGGGCCCGCACAAGCGGTGGAGCATGTGGTTTAATTCGATGATACGCGAGGAACCTTACCAAGGCTTAAATGTAGATTGACCGGTTTGGAAACAGATCTTTCGCAAGACAATTTACAAGGTGCTGCATGGTTGTCGTCAGCTCGTGCCGTGAGGTGTCAGGTTAAGTCCTATAACGAGCGCAACCCCTGTTGTTAGTTGCCAGCGAGTCATGTCGGGAACTCTAACAAGACTGCCAGTGCAAACTGTGAGGAAGGTGGGGATGACGTCAAATCATCACGGCCCTTACGCCTTGGGCTACACACGTGCTACAATGGCCGGTACAGAGAGCAGCCACTGGGCGACCAGGAGCGAATCTATAAAACCGGTCACAGTTCGGATCGGAGTCTGCAACTCGACTCCGTGAAGCTGGAATCGCTAGTAATCGGATATCAGCCATGATCCGGTGAATACGTTCCCGGGCCTTGTACACACCGCCCGTCAAGCCATGGAAGCTGGGGGTGCCTGAAGTCGGTGACCGCAAGGAGCTGCCTAGGGTAAAACTGGTAACTAGGGCTAAGTCGTAACAAGGTAGCCGTACCGGAAGGTGCGGCTGGAACACCTCCTTTCTAGAGCCCCAATTGTTAGTATTAATACACGATGGGGAAAAAAGAAGAAGCTTTATAGGTTTTTAATTTTAAGACTATTTTACTCTTGCTGTTAGTTCAAATAATAAATTTTAAGTAAAACAGAGTCTCGTAGCTCAGCTGGTTAGAGTACTACACTGATAATGTAGGGGTCGGCAGTTCGAGTCTGCCCGGGACTACTATTTAACTTAAAAAAAGGAAATTCTGGAAGTTGGAATTCACCAAAAGAAATTAGAGAAGAATTAAGAAATCTAAAATCTGAATTCTACAATCTAAGATTGAAAAATGGGGGATTAGCTCAGCTGGCTAGAGCGCCTGCCTTGCACGCAGGAGGTCAACGGTTCGACTCCGTTATTCTCCACTGATTTACTGTGAAGATAGTAAATAAAAGTTCATTGACATATTGAGATAAGAAAATAATAAAAAGTAGAAAGCGTTTTTTACTATTTATAGTAGAAAACAAAAAAAAACGGTCTTAATTAAATTTAAGATTGGTACAATAAGCAAAATAAGGGCGTATGGGGGATGCCTTGGCTCTCAGAGGCGATGAAAGGCGTGATAAGCTGCGAAAAGCTACGGGGATCGGCACACACGAATTGATCCGTAGATACCTGAATGGGGCAACCCACTATGTTGAAGACATAGTACACCGATAGGTGGGCAAACCCGCTGAACTGAAACATCTAAGTAGGCGGAGGAGAAGAAAACAAAAGTGATTCCGTAAGTAGTGGCGAGCGAACGCGGATTAGCCCAAACCAATGATGTTACGGCATTGTTGGGGTTGTAGGACCACGACATTTTATGTACAAGGAACCGGAAGTTACTGGAAAGTGACACCATAGAGGGTGATAGTCCCGTATGGGTAACGAGTATAATAGATAGTGGTATCCTGAGTAGGGCGGGGCACGTGAAACCCTGTCTGAATTTGGCGGGACCATCCGCTAAGGCTAAATACTCCTGAGAGACCGATAGTGAACCAGTACCGTGAGGGAAAGGTGAAAAGAACCGTGAATAACGGAGTGAAATAGATCCTGAAACCATACGCTTACAAGCGGTCGGAGCCCTTTCGTGGGGTGACGGCGTGCCTTTTGCATAATGAGCCTACGAGTTAACGTTGCTGGCAAGGTTAAGTGGTTAAGCCACGGATCCGTAGCGAAAGCGAGTCTGAATAGGGCGCTTTAGTCAGTAGTGTTAGACGCGAAACCGTGTGATCTACCCATGGGCAGGATGAAGCTGTGGTAACACACAGTGGAGGTCCGAACCGGTTGACGTTGAAAAGTCTTCGGATGACCTGTGGGTAGGGGTGAAAGGCCAATCAAACTCGGAAATAGCTCGTACTCCCCGAAATGCATTTAGGTGCAGCGCTGAATTTAAGTTATATAGAGGTAGAGCTACTGATTGGATGCGGGGGCTTCACCGCCTACCAATTCCTGACAAACTCCGAATGCTATATAATGTTTCTCAGCAGTGAGGGCTTGGGTGCTAAGGTCCAAGTCCGAGAGGGAAAGAACCCAGACCATCAGCTAAGGTCCCCAAATATACGCTAAGTTGAAAGAACGAGGTTTGTCTGCCCAGACAGCTAGGATGTTGGCTTGGAAGCAGCCATTCATTTAAAGAGTGCGTAACAGCTCACTAGTCGAGCGGACGAGCATGGATAATAATCGGGCATAAGCGTATTACCGAAGCTATGGATTTACAGTTTACTGTAAGTGGTAGGGGAGCATTCCAGCAGGGTTGAAGGTGTATCGTAAGGTATGCTGGACTGGCTGGAAAAGAAAATGTAGGCATAAGTAACGATAATGCGGGCGAGAAACCCGCACACCGAAAAACTAAGGTTTCCACAGCTATGCTAATCAGCTGTGGGTTAGTCTGGTCCTAAGGCGAACCCGAAAGGGACAGTCGATGGCTAACGGGTTAATATTCCCGTACTACTAATTACTGTGATGGGGTGACGGAGTGATGAAAGCGCCGCGAACTGACGGAATAGTTCGTTGAAGTACCTACCTATAAGATCTGCAGGCAAATCCACAGATCTTGGGGAAATACGATAGTACTCGGAGTCTTCGGACAAAGAGATAGTGCGCCTAAGGGCTTCCAAGAAAAACCTCTAAACTTCAGGTAATTAGTACCAGTACCGTAAACCGACACAGGTAGTTGAGGAGAGAATCCTAAGGTGCTCGAGAGATTCATGGCTAAGGAATTAGGCAAAATAGACCTGTAACTTCGGGAGAAAGGTCGCCAGCGCAAGCTGGCCGCAGTGAAGAGGTCCAGGCGACTGTTTATCAAAAACACAGGGCTCTGCAAAATCGTAAGATGAAGTATAGGGCCTGACACCTGCCCGGTGCTGGAAGGTTAAGAGGAGATGTTATCTTCGGAGAAGCATTGAATTGAAGCCCCAGTAAACGGCGGCCGTAACTATAACGGTCCTAAGGTAGCGAAATTCCTTGTCGGGTAAGTTCCGACCTGCACGAATGGTGTAACGATCTGGACACTGTCTCAGCCATGAGCTCGGTGAAATTGTAGTAACGGTGAAGATGCCGTTTACCCGCAGTGGGACGAAAAGACCCTGTGCACCTTTACTATAGCTTAGTATTGACCTTGGATAAATGATGTGTAGGATAGGTTGGAGACTGTGAAGTGGCGTCGCCAGGCGTTGTGGAGTCATTGTTGAAATACAACCCTTTGTTTATCTGAGGCCTAACCCCATATTGTGGGGGACATTGCTTGGTGGGTAGTTTGACTGGGGTGGTCGCCTCCAAAAGAGTAACGGAGGCTTCTAAAGGTTCCCTCAGTACGCTTGGTAACCGTGCGTAGAGTGCAATGGCATAAGGGAGCTTGACTGAGAGACATACAGGTCGATCAGGTACGAAAGTAGAGCATAGTGATCCGGTGGTTCCGCATGGAAGGGCCATCGCTCAAAGGATAAAAGGTACGCCGGGGATAACAGGCTGATCTCCCCCAAGAGCTCATATCGACGGGGGGGTTTGGCACCTCGATGTCGGCTCGTCACATCCTGGGGCTGGAGAAGGTCCCAAGGGTTGGGCTGTTCGCCCATTAAAGTGGCACGCGAGCTGGGTTCAGAACGTCGTGAGACAGTTCGGTCTCTATCTACTGTGGGCGTTAGAAATTTGAGTGGATCTGATTCTAGTACGAGAGGACCGAATTGGACAAACCTCTAGTGTATCTGTTGTCCCGCCAGGGGCACCGCAGAGTAGCTACGTTTGGAAGGGATAAGCGCTGAAAGCATATAAGCGCGAAACCCACCACAAGATGAGATTTCTTTTAAGGATCGTGGAAGATGACCACGTTGATAGGCTATAGATGTAAAGGCAGTAATGTCATAGTCGAGTAGTACTAATAATCCGTAAGCTTATGTACACCCTTTTCTCCCGACTCCGGTCGGGAGAAGAAACTTTCTAAATCAATACTTTTTTCTTTATCTCAGTATGTTAAGATATTGTGTAATGTTGATCAGCTAAAGCTGGTTACCCATTGCAAAACGACCTTAAGGTGGTTATTGCGGCGGGGCTCACCTCTTCCCATCCCGAACAGAGTAGTTAAGCCCGCCTGCGCAGATGGTACTGCAGTTATGTGGGAGAGTATGTCGTCGCCTTTCTTTTTAAAACCCTGTTTCTAACGAAACGGGGTTTTTTGTTTTACAATACTTTATGTTTTTACCGCAAACAAAGCAAAGGTTTTTATTATCGGTGTGTACAACACACCTGTTTAAGTTCGCAAAGCTGTGTTAATAGTTTTGCGAAGTTTGTGTAATCCTTTGCAAGCTTTGCGGTTAAATAGCAGTTGCTGTACCTGATTTCTTCTGAAAATAAAACTATGTAGTACTCTGGATTTGAATTTGGAATTTAAAAGTTGGAATTTCTTCTGAAAATTTAACTACTTGTTTCCAGTAAACCGCGTTAGGGATGGGAGCGGCATCCTTTTGCGATACCCTGAACCTCTTCCCAAACTGAAGCCACTATCGCAAAAGATATAGCGGACAGCCGGGCCCGTCGGGAAAAGCCAAAAAAAATCTTTTAATAAACGTTATTTTACTAAAAACTTTATTTATATAAAGTGTTTGCTTTCAGTGGTTAAGTGTTTTTTGAAAAATGTTTTTTTAATAATAATTTTTAAAATTTATTAGTATCAACATCTTTAATGAATGCGATTACTCCTTTCATAAATACTTGTTGATCATCCCACATTGCCAAATGACTTCCGTTTGGACAATATAAAAAGCGTCCTTTTTGAACTAATTTACTTTGTTCTTCCATAGCTTTCGGGTCCATAGTGTCGTATTTTGCACCAATCATTAAAGTTGGAGTTTCTATCTCTTTTAAACGATTTTTTATATCCCATTTCGCTAAACGTCCACTAATTCCGAATTCACTCGGCCCTTGCATCATAGTGTAAATCTCACCATTTGTATGTTTAATTGCCCTATTTAAACCATCTGGCCATTGTGCTAATCTGCATAAATGCTCTTTATAAAAATTTGGAATCAATAGTTCCATGTAACGAGGGTTTGAAAAATCTTTTTTAGCTTCCAATGCTCTGATTTCAGCAAGAATTTCTGGTTTCATTTGTTTTGCTAGTACTTCATCTGCATATTTGCCGTATTCTGGGGCACTTGCTACCATGTTTGAAATCAATAAGCCTTTAAGATTTTTTTGGTATTTTAATGCATATTCCATTGCCAAAATCCCTCCCCATGAATTTCCTAAGACATAAAAGTTATTATTGTCAGCTCCAATGGCTTTGCGAACTTGCTCAACCTCTTCTACAAATCGGTCAGTTGTCCATAAGCTACTATCTTTTGGCTGATCACTGTAGTAAGAACCGAGTTGATCATATTCGTAAAATTCAAATCCTTCACGTTGGAAAAAAGTTTCGAAGCATTCCATGTATTCATGTGTCATGGCTGGACCACCATGTAACAATAATATTTTTATTTTAGGATTATTTCCAAATCTTTTTGTCCAAACCTTAAATTCTCCAACTGGTGTCTTGATAGGAATCATTTGTACGCCAGCGGATTCAACGGCATTTTTGTGATTGTACATAAAATAATCCTGAAGTGTTTGTGATTTATTTTCTTTCTGACATGAAATGGTTAGAAGAAATATTGTTAGGAAAAGAATATAACGCATATTTTGTTGGTTTAAGGGGATGTTCGATTAATTAGATTTGTAACTAAATTACGAATTATATTTAAACTCTAAATAGCCTTAATTAATTGCTGTTTTACAATAAACCTTTCCTTAATAAAAACAAGCCCAAAAATATATATTATATATTTTTGGGCTTGTTTTATTGTTAACGATAACTACTATGCTTTACTGATTTTTTATGTTTTTAGCATGATTACTTTTGTTCAGTAATCGTAGAGCTATTAAGTTTGATCACTCTAATTCTTTTATTGGTGTTATCCGATAAAAAAATACGATCATTGAATTGGGCTATACTAACAACACTTCCAAAAGGATTTGCTCCCATAATATCATTAGCATTAATCCTTGGCGAATAATTTTTATTCATAAATTCCTCTTTAGGGTAAAGACGCAGATAGTTTACGCTTCCAACATTTTCTGTTGTAATAGTCCAATTTTCACTAAAAGAAATTGCAATAGGTTTTGCATCAGAAAAAGGGGCAGTTGTCGGTTTGATTGGTTCGACTAATGAATTTGCTGCATTAGCCTTAATATTTGCAATGTTGTAATACAAATAGCTTTTTGCATCTCTTCCTGCAACGATCAAATTTCCTGAGACTACATCTAATGAATAGACTTGATCAAAACCGTTTAAGGTATTTAATTTGGCTATTGGTTTTAGATCCCAGTTACTGTTTTCTGTTATTTGTGATGTTTCAAAAACTTTTATAGAGGTTTCTTTTTCTTTAACAAATACTAGCCCGTCTTTTACCACAACGCCAAAAACGTGTACGAAGGTATTCCACCATTTTCCGTTTCCAACTGTACTAATTCCTGCAGTTGTACTTTCATCAAATACAAAAAGTCTTGAATCAACACTTCCTACATAAATTCTCCCATTATCAATAGATACAGAAGAAAGTTTAGTAAGTGCAATTGTGGTTGTGCCTTTAGTATAGTTTGAAATTGTTTTGATGTATTTTAAAGTTGTAGCATCAAAAATCTCTAATACATCACCATTACATATATATAATTTATTGTTGGCTACAGCAATACCTTTTGGGTCAAAAGTCCCAGTTCCGGCACCAATTTCGCTTGCTGTGATTACTGTTTCATCAGTAGGGTAATAATAGTTATACGTTGTACCGTTATTTTCTGAGTCAGAATCTTTGTTGCAACTGGTAATAAGGCAAAGTAATAGTAGTATTAAGGGTATTTTATTCATGCTTATTTTAGTTTTTAGTTCCATTTTCCTTCTCCTTTATATTTTATTAAAAATGGATTTTTTTGATCGATTGTAAAAACTGGCTTTTTATAGACACCTGTCACATAGTTTGTTTTTGCATACGTTTTGAGTATCTCAGGATCTGTGAATGGAAGATCGTTTAGATAGATCAAATACTTATAGAAGTGAGTTAGCATTTCCTGTTGCCCACCACCTTCACCACTGTTGGCTAAATTACTACTGTGGCTGTAACCACTGTGATGTGAATATTCATGTGACCAAACTGACATTTCTCCTTTCCAGTGACCGGTAACATAACCAGATTCCCATTGCGAGGCTAAAGCACCGCCTCCCCAGGCAGAACCTCCGCCAACCATGGCCATATTAAGTTGTCGTTTATCAATATAAGTGGTATAAGCTTGTTCGATTTGGGTTTTGGTTAAATAGTCATAAACACCATCAACGTCATCAGCATTTCCATGCCAGTTGAGTGCACCATTTATAGCAGTTCCTGCTGTTGCGGCTTGTTCTTTTTTATATCGGTCAAAATTCATAAAGGTGTCATAGTACAACGGATGACTAATGGCATATGAAAAATTAATAATCATAGTGATGGCTTCTTTCGCCAAAGCCGGATTCATCGGCAAATACTTGTTTGGATCATCTGCGGGATTATTTAAATGATAAGAATCGCTAAATTTAACCAAACGTGAAGATTTTATTTTTTTGAATTTTGCGAATAAGGGATCGCTTGATTCCACTGAAAACTCAATGCCTCCAGAAGAAAATCCTTCGATTTTGTCTATTGTAACAGGTTCTCCTGTTTCAGATAAATAATCGTTTTTACCTGTAGTTAAAGGGATTTTGTGAAAAGAGCGATGAAAAGCTGGAATTTTTGAAAAGGTATAAATTACAAATCGCTTATTGTAGTTGGGTAATTTAGCGTAAATTTTTACATCGCTAAGTCCAACAGGAGAGTACAACGATATTTGTACTGAATCTTTTCCTTTCTGTATAACTTGTAAAGGTTCATTTACTCTAAACCAACGATCATTATTATCGTACATTTTTGAAGAATTTTCTGTATCTTCAAACATTGTCATTGGTTTATTTCCAGAAGGTAAATTTGTGGCGTCAATACTTGCCGCATAATTTGGTTGGTAATTTGTCTCATCATCTCCATCTTCACAGCTAGTAAAAAAGAAGAAGTTTGCTAATAGCAAAATGCTAAAAAGCCATTTGTGGGCGTTCTTAATCATGTAGGTTAGTTTAAAATGTTTTTTTATTTTTTTGGGAAATATTTTTAAAAGACAAATGTCATAAAAATTATGTTAAATTAAAAATCGTTTAAAAACTAAAAAACACATATACCTACTTCATGAACTTTTTAGAGAAGATAATGTAATAATAGATTGGTTTAATGATTTATACGTTTTCTAAGAAAGTCACCAAATTGATATCCTCATTTTGAATATTCAGCTTCTTTCTTAACCTTGCTCTTGCCACGTTAAGACTATTATAGGACTGACGCGTTAGCGCACAAATTTCTTTGGTGGTCATATTTAACCTCAAAAAGGCGCAGATTCTTTTTTCATTTAGGGTTAAATCGGGATATTTAATGTTTAGGCGCTCGTAAAAGTCATTATAAACCTGGCTAAAACGAACTTCAAATTCTTTCCAAATATCATCATCCTGAGCATTTTTAATGTCAACGATTATTTTTTGAATAATGTCCTGATCGGTTCGTTTCATCTGCTTTTTCAATTCCATCAAACGGCTTGAAATCTCAGAATTGAATTCATTCTTTTTTAAGAGATACATGATATTGGTTGTAAGCTCTTTATTTTTAAATTCTAACTCTCTTTTTAAACTATCTTCCCTTAGCGAAAGGTCTTTGTTGCTCAATTCGGCACTTTCTTTGGCTAATTGCTGAATTTTAGCCTTCGATTCCTGCAGTCGGTACATAATGATTGCAATGATAATTCCTAAAATCAAAACAATTGCAATAATCGAATAAACAAGTTCTCTGTGATTTTGAGCGATTTTTGCAGATTGACTTTCTTTATCAAATTTATACTGCATTTCTGCACGGGTAATTTTTTGCTGGTTTTCTTTATTAAATAGACTATCGCTTAAAGATTTATAAGCAACATGATAATTGTACGCATTTTTATAATCTCCTTTTCCTGCCATTACAAGACTAAGCTCATCCAATACAGATGCGCGCGATGATGATGAATTTGCCTGTTTGCAGTATTTGAGACTCGTAAGTAAATATTCTTCTGCTTTATCAAACTGTTTTTTTTCTTTATAAAGCCTTCCTAAATGATAATTGGATTTGCACAACCCTAATATGCTATTATCCTTTTTTCGTAAATTAAGGGATTCTATAAAAATAGCTTCAGCCAGATCATAGCGTTTTCCTTTAAGGTAGATGATGCCCATATTGGAATATACTGAAGATAAATTTTCATTGTCGAGTGCTTTTTTGCTATGGGTTGATGCTTGCATAAAATACTCTAGAGCAAGATCTTCCTGATGTTTATTGTCATAAATGATACCAATATTATTAAGTACTTTTCCTTTAATTTGGTGAGCTTTTATGGAATCGTTTATAATATTTTTATCTAATAAAGCTTTGACTTGATTAAATTTTACTAATGCCTTTTCGAAGTCGGCTTGATAAAAATAAACAAGGGCAATACTGTTATGAACTCGAATGACATCCTGCTGTGGCGGATAGAGTTCGTAGAATTTTAATGCTTTTAATTGATAATCAAGACAAACATCAATATTCCCTTTAAGAAGATTGGCGTTTCCTATTCTGGAATATACTCTGGCTAATACGGTATCGGTAATTTTTTTTTCAAAAAGCAAAGCTTTTTTGTAATAGAATAGCGCAGAATCTAAATCTTTTTTTTCGAGCAGGTATCCTGTTTGAAGCAGTAAACGTACTTTTTTATCAGGATCAGAAGTGTTCTGATATTCAAGTTTTAAACGATTAAGATCTTGTGAAAACATCGCTTCACAGAAAAATATAAAAAAACTTATATAAAAATAAAAACGCTTCAATTCGATTAATTTTGTTAGCTAAACTATGAATAATTTTCGAGTTTTAGTTGATCACTTCTTTAGACTTTAAAGAAAATACATTTTACTCTCAAAAGCACAAAATATTTGTGTAAAATTTTATGGTCATTTTTCTACCAAGGCAACTTTCACATCTTTAGTTCTATATATTTACCCTAAGCTCGTATTTTGATTTTTAATAGGATTTTTTTAGTAAATATTATATTATAAATTAAGGGTTTTAACCCTTTAGATCTCCATTTTTTAACTGTATATAATTATTATTTTGTGCTTGTTAATATATTGTTTAATAGTTAGTTAGTGTTTGTTGTTATACAAATGTAATCACTGATTTTTAGCTATATATATAATGTAACTATTCTTTAAATCTTAACTGTTTGAATTTTCCATATTCTTGCGCTCAAAGATTTAATTTTTTTCTTCAATAATTAACTTTTTAGGAACATTTCATTATTTGAAAAAGAGTATAAAGAATGGTTATTGCGCTTTACATTAAATTATTATTAACTAATCAAAAAACAACTTTAATGACAAATTATTACAAAAAAGGAATTCGGTTTTTATCGTTTTTTATTTTTTCGCTTTGGTCAGTTTTTTCTTTTGGTCAACAAGTGACTTTTAAGGAAGGCATCAAACAAGGTTCTGTGAAAATTAAATTTTCAGAACAGTTAGCTCCGACCTTGAAGAAAATGAATCTTACTACAGGGAAAAAACTTTCTACAGGAATTCAGGCTTTTGATAAAGTTTCTGCAAATGTAGGAGCAAAAAAAATGCGAAGGCTGTTTCCTGAAAATCCTAATCCCAGATTGGAGGCAAAATTACGAAAGCACAAACTTGATTTGTGGTATGTTGTAGATATTGACGCTAACCAGAGTGTCAAAGAAGCAGTTCAAAAATATAAAGGAATTGCCGAAGTAGAGACAGCAGAAACTGAAAAGCAAAAAGTACTGTCAGATTATAATTTTACAGCAGTTAAAATTAACACTAATAAGAAGAAAGCTTCTGCGGCTTCTTATTTTAATGATCCTAAACTAGGCGATCAATGGCATTATGATAATACTGGACAAACTGGATATCCAAATGGTTCGGATGTAAATCTATTTAAAGCCTGGGATGTGGTCAAAGGGAACCCGAATATTATTATTTCGATACATGATCAGGGAGTAGACGTAGAGCATCCCGATCTTAAAGCAAATATTTGGACAAATTTAGCAGAACTTAACGGGGTTGCCGGAGTTGATGATGATGCAAATGGTTACACAGATGATATTCATGGTTGGAACTTTGACAAAAATAGTGGTAAAATAGACCCTGAACCTCATGGAACACACGTTGCGGGTACAGTTGCGGCGGTAAATAATAATAATATTGGTGTTGCAGGGGTTGCAGGAGGTAGTGGAAATAATGACGGATCTAAGATCATGTCGACACAAACTTTAGGTGGCGGAAGCTTTGAAGAAAGCTACATTTATGCAGCTGATAATGGCGCTGTAATTTCTCAAAACAGTTGGGGCTACACTGCACCTGGAAATTTTGATGAATCGATTAAAGATGCGATAGATTATTTTATCGCCGAAGCGGGAGATTACGCAAATAGCCCTATGAAAGGTGGTATAGTAATATTTGCAGCAGGAAACAGTAACTCAGATGGTGATTGGTATCCTGGTCACTATGAAAATACTTTATGCGTAAGCTCAATTGGGCCTAATTGGGAAAGAGCCAGTTATTCTAACTATGGTACCTGGGTTGATATTGCGGCTCCGGGAGGAGAGACAGATCTTGGCGCTAAAAATGGAGTTTTAAGTACGTTGCCAAAAAATCAATATGGTTTTTATCAGGGAACTTCGATGGCTTGTCCTCACGTTTCTGGTATTGCAGCATTGGCTTTAGCAAATAGAAAAAGTCAAATGACTCCTGAAATTCTTAGAAAGAAACTGGTGACGGGTGTTGTTGATATTGATACTCCAAATCCAGATTATAAAGGAAAGCTGGGTTCAGGTCATATTGATGCATTTTTGGCCATTCAAAATGATCTGGGTATTGCACCAAATGCTATTACAGATTTAGCCTTAACGGGAATTGCCCAGGAATTTGCCAATTTATCATGGACCGTTCCAACAGATACAGATGATACGCAACCTGTTGATTTTCGTATTTATTACAGTACTTCGCCTATAACAAAAAGTAATATTGGGTCGGCGCAATATGATATTATTAAAAATACAGCTTTGCCTGGAGAAACGATAACACATTCGGTTAACGGACTTTTGGGACTTACTCATTATTATTTTACCGTGATTTCTGGAGACAGATGGAATAATTTATCTGAATTGTCAAATATAATTGAAGGCACTACCAATGATGGGCCAAAAATAAATGTTGATGACAATAGCAAAGATATAGTGATTGATGTTGATGCCAATACTTCTTTTAAAGGGGCTCATGAAATGACAATCTTAAACAATGGAGAAGGTGTATTGAGATGGGAGTTTTCAGCTCGTCATAAAGAAACCTCTCTTTCATATTCTGCAACAAATATAAAATATCCTTCTGCGAAAACAACAAAAGTTGTATCTATAGGAAAAGTAGGTAGAAAGAAGTTGAAGGCTGCATCATTATCTAAAGATGTAACTGCTAAAACTTCTCAATTTACTCCTCAAAACAAAACTTTTTGTGATTATCCAACAGATCTTATTGGGGATACAGACATCAATATTCCAAATTCGGCTGCTACAAAATATTTTGTAAGCGAAACTGATGGTTTCAACCTGACACAAATTGTGAGTTATTTACAAGTAGATCCGGCATTAGGTCCTGTGGTTTTTGAAGTTTATAAAGGAACTCAGCTTAAAAAAGAAAATCTAGTTTATGCACAGGAATATACACCTTGGAGTGCTGCTCAAGGTTATGCGTATGTTACATTAGATGAGCAATTGTATTTTCAGCAGGGAGAAACTTTTTGGGTGGTTATGCATATTCCTGCAGGAAATCTTTATCCTTTAACTATTGGTTATGAAAATTCGGCAGAAGGCTCTGATAATAGTTTCATATCGTTTGATGTTGGACAAACTTGGGGACCTCTAAGCGTAGCTCTTGATAGCAATGATTTTGCCTGGTTCACTATTGCGAGCAGTCAAAATAAATACTTAGGAGAATATTTGTCTTTAGATCCTTCTAATGGAGAATTAAACGGAAATACTACGCAAAAAGCAAATCTTTCTGCTGATGCATCTCAATTGATAAATGGTACTTATCATGCAAATGCTATTTTAAAATCTAATGATGGAACAAATAGAGAATTAAGACTTCCAGTTACTGTAAATGTATCTGGTCAGCAAGCTGTTCTTACGTCTGTTGAAAAACTAGACTTTGCAAGTGTTTTTAAAGGCACTTCCAAGGAAATGGAATTCGTAGTTAAAAATACAGGATTAGGTAATTTTAATAATATTGCGGTTGCCATTTCTAATCCGAATTTTGAGCTTATCAGTTCAGTTCCATATCAAATTGCTGCAGATAGTGAAGTGCTGCTGAAAGTAAAATATACACCAAATACTATAGGAAACGACAATGGTTTTTTAACGTTGAGCTCTACTAGTAGTGCTAAAACATTAAGAGTTATTTTATTTGGAGTAAGTTCTGAACCTGCCAAAATAGTGGTTGAACCAATGACACAATTGATTGACAATATTGCATTAGGCGATCAGGTAACTGCTTCAGTTACGGTTAAAAACGAAGGTCAGGCTGCGCTTAAATACTTTATTCCAACTTACGATCAATCTGGAACAAGTGAAACTTGGGAAGGCGGTTACCATAAATACGGGTACAAGTATCGTACAAATTATCCAACAGAGAGTTCGCCGTTAACTTATCAATATCAAGATATTTCAGGTTCTGGAACTGATATTACAAATTATTTTAAAGCAGAGGCTGACAGATATTATCCTGTTGAAATGGGATTTGATTTCCCTTACTATGCTGAAAAAATGAATAAACTTTTCATCAGTTATAGAGGGTTTACAACCTTTGATGATACAATTAGGCCGGTTAATGCACCGGATTTAGGTAGTGCACCATATTCGCCTAAAGGATACATATCGCCTTTAGGGACTTTTGTTGAATTGGCTGCTGGTGGTGCTGTTTATTATAAAGTAGAACCAGACAAGGTAATTGTTCAATACACAAATCTTTCTGATGGATATTCAGGAACCCTAACAGCGCAAATGGTTTTATTTGCAGATGGTAATATTCGTTTTTATTATGATAATATTACTTTTTCTGAGCAAGATTTGGCTTATCTAAATATTTTGATTGAAGATTATGCACAGACAGATGGAATTTTAATTAGCAATTATTCTAAACCAGCAAAAATTTATAATGGATTGGCTTTAGGATTTGATTATCCGGGACCAGACATGATTACTTCTATAAGTAATGCTGGCGGAATTTTATTGCCTGGTGAATCTGCGAAGCTGGATGTTGTTATGGAGACTGCCGCTTTGCATGAGGGTATGATCAACAGATATTTGAATGTTGTATCTACAGATCCACTAAATATGCAAGTAAGTCCTTTAATTCAAATTAATATCACAAGTGGAGGAAAAGCTGAACTTACTGTGTCTCATACAGAGATTAATTTTGGCGATGTATTTCAGGGAGCTATTGCGTCAAGAAAATTTAGCATTAAAAACAATGGTACAGCAGCTGTAACCTTAACGGGCTTTGCTTTAGACGATAATAAATTTCAGGTTACTGGAGAAACAGCAGCAACTATTGCACCTGGACTTAGTAAAGTATACGATGTAAGTATGCCTACAGACGTCGTTGCTGCTTTAGCAGATGTATTGCGAATTACAGATAACAAAGGAGGTAGTTATACTATTACACTTTCTGGAAAAGTATTAGATCCTCCTGGTATAAATGTTACGGATTTAAATCCACTAACGACAACTTTACAACACGGTCAAACTGCCAAATTTCCATTAAAAATTGAGAATACTGGTATAGCTGATCTTGAAGTAGTGGCAACAGGAACAAATTGGCTTACTGCCTCATTACCAATAGCTACTTCATCGATTATTCCGAATTATACTTATAATTACGAAATGTTTAATGATGGAACAAACTATCAATGGATTGATATCCGTAAAACAGGAACTCAGCTTCCATTAGCTGATGATATATTTGATGCTGAGCAATATTGGCATAAAATGACTTTGCCATGGCCAATTAATTTTTATGGTAAAGAGTATTCGGATATTCAAATTGGTACTACCGGATTGTTAACATTTGATGCGCCAGATGCTAGTGCTGCAATGAATGATATGATTCCGACAGATTTATTTAAAACACTAATTGCGCCTTATTGGACATTTGCTGCCTTTGATACAACAACGTATCCGGCAGATGAAGTTGGTGTTTTCTATTACAGCGATGCGGAAAAGATTATTATTTCATGGGAGTATTTTTCTAATTTCTTTGGAGGATTGGGAGATCCAACTTCGGCTGAAGTTATCTTTTATAAAAATGGAACGATGAAGTTTCAATATAAAGTGAATGGAACTATAGACCAAACTACGAATCTAACTGCTATCGGACTTCAGAATGGTGATCATTCCGATTTTGTAGCCATCTCAAATTACGCAAATGTTAATCACGGAACAGGTTTAGCTTATATAATTAATCCAGCAGAAAAACTAGTAATTCCGGCAGGAACTACTTTAAATGCTCAGATTGATATTGACGCTCGTAATATCTATGCAGGAGAGTATTCTTCTAAATTAAAATTACGTACTAATGTTCCAGGCAAGGAATGGCTTGAAAAACCAATTAATTTAACAGTTACCGGAGCGCCTATTATTGCTTCAAATCTTGTAGAAATTAATTATGGCGAAATAATGGTTAATCCTGCCATGAGCTATACTAAAGAATTTTTAGTTCAAAATACAGGTGCTGAAAAGCTTACTATATCTACTATTTCTACAGAAAGCGGTTCTGCAGAATATACTATTGAAACCTATGCCTTTTTTGAAGATTGGTTTGGAGGAGGTTATTGGAGCTGGGCAAATATAAATGACCTTGCTGGTACTTATGCTTCGATATTGCCAGGTGAAAACTCTAAATTCAGAATTACATATGCCCCTACGGCAGCTGGTTCTGTAAGTGATCATGTTGTTATTGAAAGCAATGCAACTGTAGCGAAAATGCTGCTTCCAATTAAAGCGGAAGTTATCTTACCGCCATCTTTAGCAGTTCAAACTAACGAAGTTAAAAGTGTCGTTAATTATCTAACAGACACAGATACACAATTTGCGACTTTTGAAAATAGCAATGGAGGAGGTACTTTAAAATATGAATTGAGCATTGATTATCTAAGAAAAGCTGCAGTTGGTAGTACTTCACGTTCAGAAGTAATGGCAAAAAAAGCAAAAACTGCCAAAGCTGCTTCTTTAGTACGATCTTCCCCTGTACCTACTGGTGGAACTGCTGTATATGCTGATCCTACTTTTAATAGAGTTTTGGCCCACGAAGAGAATACTGCTGCAGATACTCATTTTGGTTATGATGGTAGCGAGCCTTTTACGGCAGCAACACGTTTTAATGCGGGAAAAGATGGTTTTACATTGTCACATTTTCAAACTTTTATGTTTGGTATGGATAAACCAGCAGGAACTCTTGCTTACGAAATACGTGCAGGTGGTTCTTCTGTTGCAGATGCAACAATAATTGACCAAGGTTCTGTTGATTATGTTTACGAAGGTGGAAAAAATGGGGCATGGGTAACATTACCTATTAAAGAGCCTAAAGGGCTTTATCCAAATGAAGATTTTTACGTTGTGATCACTTATCCATATGAATTGCCTTTTGTACAAGGTGCAGTTGCTAATATTACAAACACGCCTGGTAGATATACACTGGTTGATAGTGAAGGTAAATGGTATGATTTGCAGGATGCGGCCTTATATCCTGGTTTTGGTTGGATGGTAAGAGCCGGAGAAGAGAAATTTACTTCTAATGCCTGGGTTACTATGAATGGAATTACTGAGGGAACTGTTGCTCCTGGCGGAAAAAAAGAAGTTCAGTTAGACTTTACTGCCGCAAATGGAGCGCGTGGAGATCAACATGCAGTTTTAAAGATAAGAACAAATGATCCTGTAAATACAGTTGGTCAGGTTCCTGTTACTTTACATATTAATGAAGCTCCAGTTTTCTCTAATGTGCCTGCAGAAGTTACTGTAGTTAATGAAGCTTCTGAAGTAGTGGTAAAAATCGGCTTGGCCGATAAAGAAAGCAATGCGATTACAGTTACATCTCCAAATGCACCGGCATGGGCAACATTTGAAGTGACTGCCGGAGAAATGGCAATAAAACTGACTCCGGGTTATGAAACTGCCGGAACATATACATTGAAGTATACTGCAACTGACGAACTTGGTGCAGCAACAGAAATGTCGTTAGAAGTTAAGGTATTAAAAACCAATAGAGCTCCGATAGTTATTAAGTCAGAAGATTTAGTGTATTCTAAATTGAATTATTTTGATGTGAGACAATTCGCGGATTATTTTACGGATCCGGATGCTGATAAAATGACATTCAACGCTACCGTAGCAAACGAAAATATTGCTTCTGTAACAATAGGCCAGGAGTTGGGTCAATTTGTAATTGAAACACATGGTGCAGGTGAAACAATATTGACCTTAACAGCAACAGACATTTTTGGATTAAGTACTGTACAACAAATAAAAATTGCAGTAGTAAATAATAAAACTCCTTTAGCACTTGGTGCACAATCAATAATGTTTAATAGATTATCTGTACAAGAGGCTTTTACTTTTGATAAATATTTTAGTGATCCGGATGGAGATGCGTTGACTTTTCAGGCAAGTATGGTAGATTCTTCGATTGCATCAGTAGTAACAACTGCAGATGGGTTTACAGTTGAAAGTCTTTCTAATGGAGAAACAGAATTAATATTAACAGCAACAGATATTTATGGAGCGAGTGTTGAGCAACGTGTAACGGTTATTGTAAATCAATCAGAAGTTATGGAGCTTAACATATTCCCTAATCCGGTTGTAAATGCAATAAATATTAAATGGACAAGCCGCTGGGCAGGAGATGTTGTTGTAGAAGTAGTAGCCTTCAACGGTTCAACTGTTCGCAAATTTACTGTTGCTGATGTACAGCTTCAAACCTATAGTCAGTTTGACTTGAGTGCGTTACCACCAGGAGCTTATTTCTTAAATGTGAGCGGAAAGGAAGGTACATCTTCAGTATTCAAATTTATAAAGAGGTAAAGGAGTAAAAATAAGATGAATTAACAAAATGCTTAGCGGTACAATCTTAATTTTTTAGAACGTTCCACTTCTTTACAAACATTTAGAATTGTATCGCGGGCATATTGTAGTTTCAATCAAAAAAATAATTAACAGATACACATGAAAAAAATAATTCTTTTATTTTCACTTCTCTTTGGAGTTGGAAATTTACTCGCACAAGAACAAATTAGGCCGATTGTTACCGGAGTTCCTTTTTTACAAATCTCTGCAGATGCCAGGGCGTCTGGTATGGGAGATATGGGAGTGGCAACATCAGCTGATGTTTACTCCCAGCAATGGAATGCCGCGAAATATCCTTTTTCTGAAAGTAAACTAGGTATAGGAATGAGTTATACGCCCTATATGACTTCTTTGTCGAATGATATTGGTTTATTAAATTTAAACTTCTTCAATAAAATCAACGAAAGAAGTACCTATGCATTCAGTTTAAGATATTTTGGACTAGGAGAAACTGTATTCAAACAAAATGAGGATGATCCCGGGCAAATTGTGAAGCCAAATGAATTTTCGCTTGATGGATCTTATTCCTTAAAATTAAGTGAAACCTTCGCAATGTCCGTTGCCGGAAGATATATTCACTCTAATTTAGAAATTCAGGAAGCTGATCCGGATGCCCGCGCGGCAAGTTCATTTGCTGTAGATGTTTCAGGATTCTACCAATCGCCGGAAATGGCTTTTAAAAAATTTAACGGTATTTGGAGAGGTGGATTTAATGTTTCAAATCTTGGACCAAAATTAAAATACAATGGTGATGCATCAACTGAAAGTTTTTTGCCTGCTAATTTGAAATGGGGTGGAGGATTTGATTTTATCTTTGATCAGGATAATACATTGGCAACTTCGATAGAGTTTAATAAGTTGCTGGTTCCCTCACCACAGGATAACCAAACGAATGTGCAATATCAGGAGACAGGTTTTGTAAAAGGAATGTTTAGTTCATTTACCGATGCTCAGGATGGCTTAAGTGAAGAGTTTAAGGAAGTTACCTGGGCACTTGGAATGGAGTATTCATACCAAAAAAGGTTCGCCTTTAGAACAGGATATTTTAATGAAAACAGTGAAAAAGGAAATCGTAAATACCTTACTCTTGGCGCTGGATTTAAATACAAGAAAGCCAATTTTGATTTTTCATATCTAAGCTCTACATCTAAGCAAAATGGTCCATTAGATAATGTAATGCGATTTTCACTATCTTTTAACATAGATGAAAAAGTTGCAGATCCTATAGATGAAACGGAAAAAAGCGAAAATAATTAAAAGGGATTATTCTTCTCCTTATTTGAAATTCTAGCATATAATCTCTAAAGAGATTCATTTAATGAATACCCCCAAAAAGTTACAGACTATTTTGGGGGTATTTTTTTAAAATTGAAGAATAAGTCTTTTATCTGTTGTTGCAAAAAGCGATCACCTCTATTATTTTTTATAAAAATTTATTAATCATTTTAGTTAATCATTTCTTAATCCCTTAAGAAAGTCATCAGCATTAATATAAATTCGCTTTATAAATTAGTATGAAATAAGCTATGTTTTAAAAAACAACTAATTACCATTATACCCCAAAGTAAATCTTAAAAATAACTTTTATATTAAAAAATTGATATATACAACACTTTTAAATATTGCGGTTTTTCAGGGGATAGTCTTAGGCTTAATTATTTTAAAGTCTTCTTTATTCAATAGTAATTCAAATAAATATCTGGCATACTTACTATTTACGCTTTCAATTATTTTACTGAATCATGTTTTTGAGGTCGAAGACGCCTTTACTCCTTATCCATTTCTTCGTTTTATTGACCACATCGAGTGGGTATTTCTAATTCCTGCTTTCCTATTTATTTTTATTATAAACCGGATCGATGATACTGTAAAAAGCAAACAAAAAAAATATTTGTGTTTTATTCCATTTGCCTATTCCGCTGTCTTTACTATTGCACAAGATCTTGATCATGTTGCCGGAATTTATACTATTCCTGAGTCAGGCATTGGTCTCATCGAAATACTTGGTTTGATCCATCTTTTCTTAGCCATTACCTTCATTCCATTCCTGTCGCTTTACTCTTATTTTATGATAAAATATTTAAAAGATACACAGGAAAAAAAATGGATAATTACCTTATTAACAATTGTTACTTCATTGTTATTCGCTTTTCTTATTATCTATCTGGCCAGCTTATTTATTCCATTTGATCTTTCTTCTACTATGAGTATTTTGGCTTTATCTGCAACATTCTTAATTCACTGGACAGCCTATATAGGTATTTACAAATACAAACTGGCCAAAAACAAAGATGCTGTTTATAATTTTCTAAATACAGATTTAACTCTTTCGTATAGCAATCTTCAAATTGTAGACAATAGTACGTTACAAGAATATAGGGAGCCTATCACGGCAGATAATCTTTATTTTCAAAAACTGGAGCTTCTCTGTAAAGAGCAGCACATTTATACTGACAGTACATTAAACAGAGAAAAAGTTGCTGAAAAACTAGGCATAAGCGCGGGCTATGTTTCACAAATTGTAAATACGATCACAGGAGACAACTTTGCCAATTACATAAATAACTATCGGGTTGAAGCTGTCAAGGAAATGATCTCAAATTCGGAATATGAAAACTACAATTTATTGACGATGGGATTAGAATCTGGGTTTACTTCAAAAACCACTTTTTATAAAGCCTTTAAAAAAGTTACAGGCCAGACACCTAATGAGTTTAAAAATACAAGTAAATAGGTATCAATTTATACAATTTTAAGCTTTTGAAACCTTTTCTAATTTTTCTTATATGAATTTTGAATTAAAATAATTCAAATCACCTTTTATGAAAAAAAAACTTTTTACTACTGATCATTTTGTTTGCCTTTCATTCTGTCAATGCTCAAAATGAAACTGATCCTTATCAGAAAAATAATGAAATTAAATTAAATGCTCTTGCTCCTTTATGGCAATCTTTTCAGGTTGGTTACGAAAGACATTTAAATCATAATTCGTCATTAGGACTTTCTTTTTATTATGTGTTTGACAATACAAAGAATGAAAATGATCTAAATTATTCAATATCTCCGTATTACAGAAGATATTTCGGTAAAAAATATGCATCAGGCTGGTTTGTTGAAGGATTTGGAATGCTGACTTCAATAGATGGCAAAAAAATATACGCTTCAGAAGATCATTCTATATATACTGAAAATCCAGATGTTATTGATTTTGCTTTCGGTGCTGGTGGAGGCTGGAAATGGGTCAGTAAAAGCGGATTTCTTTTTGAAGCGAATGTTGGTTATGGGGGTCTATTATTCAATGCAGATAAAACAGATCATACTATTGTTGCAAAATTTGGACTGAGTGCTGGATATCGATTTTAACAAAACGTATGAATCAATGTAAAAAAGAAGTCAAATTCTTATTGCAACTTTTTAAAAATCATCCATAAATTGGTTAGCTATTTTAATGCTTCCCGCTACTAAGACAAAGTTTCAGAGAAATCTGGAGCTTTTTTATTTTGGATAACTAACCTGAAACAACTTTGTGTTAACGGGGCAACGCGCCAATCGACGAATTAGAATCTGGGTTTCAAAACAACTTTTTATAAAACATTTAAAAGTTACTGGTCAAATACCAAATAAATATAAAAATACCAGCAAATAGGTACCAATTTGTACAATTTTAAGCTTTTGAAACCTTTTCTAATTTTTCTTAAACGAATTTTGGATTCAAATAATTCAAATTACTTTTTATGAAAAAAATTTTATTACTAGCTGTTGTTACAGTTTTAGGATTTGCAAATGTTACTGCCCAAGAGATTAAATTTGGTGCCAAAGGAGGTTTAAACTTTGCAACTATCAGCGGAGATAATACCAATGGTATCGATGCTGTAACATCATTTAATTTTGGTGTTTTATCAGAAATTCCTATTTCAGATAAGTTTTCTTTTCAACCTGAATTAATGTATTCCGGGCAGGGGTATAGTTTCAATGATAATACAATTGCCTTAAGTTATCTGAATGTTCCTTTAATGGGAAAATATTATGTAACAAAAGGATTGAGCGTTGAAGCCGGACCGCAAATAGGTTTTTTACTTGCTGCTAAAAATGAGAAAACAGATGTAAAAGATTCGTTTAATACTGTTGATTTTGGTGTTAATTTTGGTTTAGGCTATAAACTTGAAAACGGTCTTAATTTTGGTGTAAGATATAATCTGGGATTAACTGATATTAATAATGTAGAGGGTTATTCCGCTAAAAATAAAAACGGAGTACTTCAATTATCTGTGGGTTATTTCTTTTTCTAAAACTTAATAATTTCATCACTTAAAAAATGTAAATAATTAAACTAAAAAAAACTTATTCTTTTTTGAATAAGGTTTTTTTATGATCCATATTGGTTCTGTGATTAGACCATAAATATTGCTATAAATACTAGAAACATCTTAGCTTTTTATGAAAGAAAAAGGCAACAACTCCAAAAGTTTAAAGCCATAAAAATACCGTAACTAGATACTATTATATATTTTTGTAATACATGAAGTAACTAGTCTCTTAATATTATACTATGAGTAATATCTTTTCTGCCAGTAGTCAAATTGGTATGGTATCTACTTTCTCTGACCTTGTGAATACCGATTTCAGGGGAGAAATAAATGCGTTATGCTGGTACAGAAATTTGGATGGCGATTTTAACGAGATTGTATGCCAACTATGTTTAAAGGAAAATATAACGGAAGTTTCTCCTGAAGATCTAATCGCGCTTCAACTATCCGAAAAAGGGAATATAGCAAGGAATATAATTTTAAATGATTTAGAATTATTAACTGATTTTGGCGCTTCGCCCTCTCTTAATTTAGTAAAGTGTTATGAGCGTGATGATGAATTTGATTTCATATCCACTGATGTGTACTCGTTTCATGTTGATCGTTCGCCTATTGCAACAGACACTTTTTTATGTACCTATCATGGAGCAGCAAGTGATATTATTTCTAATTCGGAGGCTGAGCAAAAAATATTAATTCCCGAAATCCGGGCAAAGCTAAAAGAGTTGCATAATGGACCATCGGAAGAATTTGAAATCTTTTTGAAGGAGAATTATTTTGATTTACATTATCAGGTACATGCAAATGTAGAACCGACTAATTTAGGGGTAGGACATCTTTGGAGGCTGGCTGTCGATCACCCAAAACAACAAGTATTACCTTGCATTCATAGAGCGCCATTAGAAAATGAAGGAGAATATCGGTTATTGTTGATTTGTTAAAGGAAATTGTTGAGATAATTCAGTGGCGGATTTTTTTTTAAAATCCTTAAAAACTGAATTCATTTGCTAATAAACCAATATCTTAAGGACTAAAGAAACTTGAAATTTTAAATAAAGGGAACATGTTACAAAAGAAAAGGGAGATATCCGTTGATGAAAGTGATATTAACCTTGGTCTTCAATTTGGCGGACGCTGGTTTTGGAACAATAAATGGGGTGTTTATGTCGAGATTGCCGGCGGTAATGTTTCTGGATTCTCTCCTGGAATTGGATTAACGGTAAAACTGTAATAATTACAGTTTTTATGAAAAAACGCCTGAAAATAAAAAGTCTTTCTGGACTTAACTGTTAATGAAAAGGAGTAGGAATCAATTTTCTGTTCCTTTTTTTTGTGAACTCTTCCTCTGACTAACCTTTTTTCTCAAAATACAGATTTAAAGTTTATTTAGAATTATTAGTAAAAACCATCTCAAAGTGATCTACTAAAAAAAGATCAGGAAGAATGAATTTCAAAAGTTTAATAGTGTCTGTGATATTTTTAGGATGTGTAAATTTTACTGCTCCTCAGATTTATGACTTGATTCGTCTTAACTACATTTTGCAAAGTAAGGAAAAGTACTAAAATGTAAAAAGCACCTCATTGAGGTGCTTTTTGCGGAGAAAGAGGTTCCGCTGATTTTATGTCAATTCCAGCAAAGACAAGGATTGTGATATATTATTTAATCAAGGGTCACCTATAGGGTCACTTAACTTACAGCGTATTAAATTATTACGATGTAAATATATGGAATATCTTTTAAATGAGTATTCCAATATCTGTTTTATAAAGATTTGTTAGTATTAATGATGCTTAACTGATATTTAGAAATTAGGTGTATCAACTTTGTTTTGGGTGTACACTACATTCGGTACTTCATAACCCATTTAGTATAAAATAAATATCAATCGTCTAATAAATAAACTACTAACAGTTTAACTATAAGATTTGAACGTAATAAAGTCAAGTAACTATTTATTACTAAAAAGTGATTATTCATTTCATAACTGCAACTTTATATGAAGAAGAAACAATGGAACTAAGAGAAATATAATTGGTTCAATTTTTCCAGAAAAGCTCACTTCTGAAGGAATGGAACGTTGAATCACCTAAATAAATGAAGCTCTTCGATTACAGCTGTTATTTTATTAGACTCTAGATAGTAAAAAAAAGGATAAATCAGATGCTTTCTGACTTGTACCAAGATGTGAACTCCTTGGTACAAAATTCGAACCTTTTATTTGAAGATTTTCAAGTTTTAAGCGAGTTGACAGAGGTTTAATAATGAAATTATTTGATTGCCGGAGTTTATAAAAAGTTTCAACTAGCCTACATGGGGTTGATACAAAGCACATCTAATTGTATGGAATATAAATCCCCTTGAGTTTAAGGATATCTAGTAAATAACTAAAATTTAAAATTATGAAACAGTTACCTGATTTAGAAGCATTCGAAAAAATTCTCATAGACAAAGGCTTTAATGGTTACTTTCAAACACAAGTAGCCTATCCGGGAAAGTTGAAAGAAAGCATTACCGAATATATGGAAGCCTGTAACAATGGTAAAGAAAGATCTGATAGAGACGGAAACTTTTTACTATCGACTTATCTACAATGGTCAGGAGATGATAATCCGAGTATTGTATGCAATTTTTGGGTAAGACAAGAAAACGACGGTTTTGATATACAAAAAATGGAAATTACAAGTAAAGACCGATACGGACAACTTTTGAAAAAATCGGAACTAAAAAACCCTTCAATAAGTTCAATTCCGACATTAAAGGAAGCCATTGCTCAGGTTTCAGTATTTTCTCAACAAAAACTTTCTTCTCAAAAAAGAGGATTTAGAATGTAACAACTATAAAATAATTATCACATAAAAAACAAAAGACAGTACCTTTATTTGTCTTTATGTGGAGAAAGAGGGTTCGATGACTTTATGAATTATCCAGTAAATACAAGGTTAAGTAACGGTCGCCTATAGGAACACTTAACTTCAAAGGTATGAAATTAACACAATATCACAGATAAGAAGTAAATAAATGTGTGTCAATTATTGACCGAGAAATTACCCATATAAATATTTACTGAATTATTGATTAATAAGTTAAAGGATAAAGTATACTGTGAATACTTTGGTGAAAATTCAAACCTTTTATTTCAAAATTTCCATATTTTAAGCAAGCTCACAGAGGTTTAGAAGTAAAAGCATTTGATTTTTCAACGTTTGACAGTAAGGCTTAAATATACTGATTTATATTCATTCAATTTAAAACTCGCACCACTGGTGCGAGTTTTAGAGGCTCGTTTAAGTTCTTTCTAATGAGAATGGATATTACTTTTTTATAGCTAAAAGAAGATTATATAAACTAACAGCATTGAATTTTATTTCTTAAGTTATTCCAATGAGTTCTTGTTTTTGGAATACATAAAAGCAAGTGCACCAGAGCAATCAAAATTGCACCAGGCAAAAGATTAATAACGATAGTATGGAATATTTTATAGTTTTGATATTGAACAATATTAGATAAAATTGCCATTTGATTATTTTCATAGTGTAGTTTAATAGACAGGAAAACTGCAATTGATGCAAAATGAAATCCATTGACAAAAAGATGAAGAATATATTCCCATCGTGGCAGCCCGCCCATAAATTTTCTACTGTCTTTTTCTATGAAGGCATCGATCGCCATAACTAGAATATCAAGAGTTACAATGATTAGACCTATTACAAAACTTATATTACAGTCTTGATTTGAGAATAAAAAGTACAAAATTAAAGGAAAGAATATTGCCCTAATTGTATGTGTGTAATGCTCTGTTTTACTTTCGGAATTGTTATGAAGCTTATATTTTAATATGTGAAGATAAAATCCGTCGTAGAGAGCCAGAACTGAAAAGAGTAAAAGTAAAACTGTGGTAATGATAATTGCTGTTTCCATTTGTTTAATTAATTTTAAAGCAAAAGTAGCAGCTGGTAATTATCATTAAAAGGACAAATGTCCTCAATTTACAGTAATTTCTTTTCGAATCCGGCTAAGTGTCCTGCGGGTTACTCCTAGATAAGTGGCAATATCATTTATGGATCCTTTGTTTAGAATTGATGGATGTTCTTTTAGCAGTCGTAAATATTTTTCTTTTGCGGTTTCATTGCACAAAACACTGGCATACTGTTCCATTACCATGTATTGTCTTTCTGCAATTACTCTTCCTATATTCTGCCAAAAATTACTTTGCCTATACAGATTTTGTAGATCCGCGTAGGTAATAACCAAAAGCTCAGTATCTTCAATAGCCTGAATTGATAGGTCTGAAGGCTGCTGGGAAACAAAACTTTTATATGATGTTGTTAAGTTATTTTCCGTACAGAAACAAGAGGTTATTTCCTCGGATTTTTCATTAGTATAATAAGTTCTTAATGTTCCTTTCTTTATAAAAGCTACCTCTTGACATATTTTACCCTGCAATGCAAAATAGCTGTTTTTGGGTAAACGATGGCTTTTAAAATATTGGCTGTAATTTTCAAATTCCTGATTGCTTATAGGAGTAATACTATTTAAAAAAAAAATTAAAACTTTCCATAAATGATTTTATTATGACAACTCTTAATATGCTTTTCTAAGCATAAGTGCGTAAACGTTTGGCAGTGGACTTTCTTCAATGGCTTGGGCTGTTTTTTCGATATCATAGCCAACTCTGATAAAATCGACTTTTACACCATCTTTTCTTGAGAAATTACTGCTTTTGTCGATAGTTATTACCGCATAACAGCATTTGGGATTTCCATCTTTAGGCTTGCCTACTGATCCCGCGTTTATAGCATGGAAATAACTGCCTTTCTTATTAGGGTTTTCCATAATACGATGATACGGCTTGTGCGAATGTCCGCAGATAATTATGTCAACACAACAGTCAAGGAAGATATTAGTATAATCATTTTCTTTTTTATCCTCAAGTAGATATTCCTTATTACTATAGGGACTGCCATGTACCATTAAAATCTTGATTAGCTTATCAGCTGCTTGATATTCCAATTTAATATGATCAGGCAGAGCAGAAAGATATTTTATCTGCTCTTTACCAACAATTTGATAAGCATAACTTTCTGAGTCGTTGTATCCTTCATTGTCTATATCTACAGCTTTTACATCATGGTTTCCCGCAAGTGTAGGAATATGTCTTTTACGGATTTCATTGATTACCGCATTGGGACATAGATTGTAACCTACTAAATCTCCTAAACAGTAAACAGCGTCAATATTCTGCTCTTCAATGCTTTTCAAAGTTTGTTCTAATGCCGGAAAATTGGCATGTATATCTGATATTATTGCAATTCTCATATGCACTATTAAAACAATTATTAGCTGGTAACTGGTTTTTTATAATACTTTTTTCTGAACCAGAAAGCAACATTAACTAATGCAATAAGTGCAGGCACTTCAACTAAAGGCCCTATAACTCCCGCAAATGCCTGACCGCTGTTTATTCCAAATACACCAATTGCTACTGCAATGGCTAGCTCAAAGTTATTTCCAGTAGCGGTAAAAGCTATAGCAGTAGCTTTTGAATAATCAGCACCAAAATATTTTCCAACGAAAAAGCTTATAATAAACATTAAAGTAAAGTAAATTACTAGTGGAACAGCGATGCGTACAACATCCATAGGGATTTGAACAATCAGCTCGCCTTTAAGACTGAACATTACTATAATTGTAAAGAGCAATGAAATAAGTGTAATTGGTGAAATAAAAGGTACGTATTTAGTTTCAAACCATTCTGAACCTCTTAGTGCAATTAGAACATATCGGCTGATTATTCCTAATGCAAAAGGAATTCCCAAATATATCCCAACACTCTCGGCAATCTGAGCAATACTTATGTTAACTTCAAACCCATTGTAACCAAAATATGGAGGCAGAACGGTAATAAAGAGATAAGCGTAGACACTGTAGAGTAAAACCTGAAAAATACTATTAAGTGCAATAAGACCTGCTGCATATTCTCTGTTTCCATCTGCCAAATCATTCCAAACTACTACCATGGCAATACAGCGCGCCAATCCAATTAGAATGACACCGATCATATATTCTGGATAACCATTTAAAAAAAGCAGGGCTAAAGAAAACATTAAAATTGGTCCAACAATCCAATTTAGAAACAATGAAGCACCTAAAATTTTAGTGTTTCTAAAAACCTGTCCCATTTGCTCGTATTTTACTTTTGCCAAGGGGGGATACATCATAAGAATAAGTCCAATAGCCAAGGGAATGTTTGTTGTTCCACTTGAAAAGGAGTTGATGAAATTTCCACTAGACGGAATAAAATAACCTATTACTACACCAAGAGCCATAGCGAGGAAAATCCACAGGGTTAAAAATCTATTAAGGAAACCTAATTTCTTTCGCTCCGCAACGGGGGCACAGTTATTTGCTGACATTTTTATTGTTTGATTTGTGAGAATACATAAAACATTTCAGTTCCGATTTGAAGACTACGCTCTTGATATACTTGTTTTTGTTGTGGAGTATTATCGGATACTTTTGGATCTTCAAAAGTAATTGGTATGCGTTTTTCTGCGCCTGCAATAAATGGACATCCTCCATCGGCTTGTGAACAGGTCATAATAGCAACAAATTCGCTCTCAGGATTAAAATCGTCATCATAAGCTTTAGAAAACCCGATTACAGGAAGTTCATTCGATGAGTATTTTATTGAATAAACGGGATTTTTACCCTCTGAAAGACTTTTTACTTTAAATCCTGAATGCTGCAGAGTTTCGGCAATCATAGGAAATAAGGCAGTAGCTTCAGTACCTCCCGAATAGCATGAAACATTTTTTATATCATAGTTTGCAGCGGCAGTCTGTGCCCAGACTTGAGATAAATGACTTCTTCTGGAATTGTGTGTACAGATTAAATTAAGTCTAATCTCTTGTTTATTTTCTGCTTTGTTTTGGATGTAATCCACTAATGGCTGCAGGATAGTTTTACGTTCTGCGGAGATTTGATTAAAATCAAATGAATTAATCGTGTTTTTTATTTCTGTAAATAACATAGTTTTTCTGTATTGAAAATAAATATTTAGATTATAGTTTAAAAATTAACAACAGCCTGCGCTAGGTGTGCATGAATTTGTACTGTCAGCATTTAATTCGGATAATTTTATCTTAGATTTATCTGATGGGATTCCGCATTGATCCTGAGCCAGACACGCCGTCTGTTTATTTAATAAAATGAAATTCTTACCATTAAAATCTAAATCGTATTTGCCAATTGTGGTGTCCTGATATTCTACTTCAATCTCATGATCTTCAATCCCTAAAACCTTTTCAGAAAGTTCAATGATGTGAATTAATTTTTGAGGTTTTAGTCTGTGTTCATAATCATTGGCATCCCAAAGCTGAAAATTCACAACCGTTTCTTTTCTGACTACCCCACCGCAGTCAATAAAATTTTTAGTGATCAAACCAACTTCTGTTACGTGAAAATATTCCGGCACAAAAGTTCCGTTTGGCAGTTCAAAATTTACAGCCTCAACTGTATTAAGTACTTTTTTAATTTCTGAAAGTTTCATAATTTATGTATTTTAAAAATTTGTATCTTTTATCCTTATATAGCAAAAGCATGAGCAAAAATTGATTTATCTATGCTTTTATATTATTTGTAATTATTTAATCAATTCGCTTCGTCTTTCCAGAAGTACAGTATCTCTCCAGATTCCATTTTGTTTCCCTATTTTTTCGCGAATGCCTAATATTCTAAATCCAGCTTTCTCATGGATGCGCAGACTTGCTGCGTTTTCAGGAAATATACCGGCCTGTAAAGTCCATATACCTTCGGCTTCACTCAGATGAACAAGCTCATTTAAAAGTGCAAGACCTATTCCATTGCCGGAATGTTCAGTGTCAACGTATACGCTTACCTCGGCTACACCCGCATAAACACATCGTGAAGAAACAGGAGTAAGTGCTGCCCAACCTGTAAGCAAATCATCACTTTCAGCAACAATTCTACAAGTAGCAAGATGCGAATTATTCCAGTCTTCCCAAGTTGGTGTAGTGGTCTGAAAAGTAGCGTTTCCGGTATTTATGCCTTTTTCATAAATTAATCTAACCTGCTGCCAATCGGTATCCAATAGTTTTCTGATTTTCATATTTATGAGATTAGCAACATTCGTTTCTCTTTTTTTCAAGATGAGCTGTAATATGTTCGAAAAAGCCTTTTATTTTTTCTAATCCTGGTTCATTAATACAGTAACAAATAGAGTTACCATCAATACTTCCTTTTATTAAGCCAGCATTTTTAAGTTCCTTAAGATGTTGTGAAACCGTTGGCTGAGAGAGAGGTAATTCGTTAACTATATCTCCGCAAATGCAAGTGTCTACCTTTAACAGATATTCCATAATTGCTATACGTGCAGGATGTCCTAAAGCTTTAGCTAAAATTGCTAATTCGTTTTGATTATCTGTAAAGTGATCTGTTTTTGTAGCTCCCATCGTTTTATATTTATATTGCAATATTACGATATATATTTAAAATAATAAGCCTTTATAGTATTTTTTATTTTAGGTCAATTTGTTTTAATAGTCTAAAATAAAGCAATTGTTTGTAGAAACTCTAGCAAAAAGAGATAAAGAGCAGCTCAAAGCGGTTTTCGATAATTATTTCCTATTGAAAGATGCACTGGTAAAAACAGATGGTAAAGCTGCCGCGTCAGCCTCAAAAGAATTATTGACCGCAATATCTTCCGTAAAAATGGAAACGCTAAAAACAGAAGAACATATGGTCTGGATGAAAGTATCCAAAGATATGAGTCAACAAGCTAATAGTATTTCAGCTACACAGGATATTAAAAAGCACCGTGAATTTTTCAATCCTTTGTCTAAAAATATGTATACCCTGATAAAAACTTCAGAAGCCGTTTATTACCAATACTGCCCGATGCAAAAGACAAACTGGCTGAGCAAAGAGAACACAATTAAAAATCCTTACTACGGTTCCCAAATGCTGGGTTGTGGTAAAACTGTAGAAATAATTAAATAGAAAAAAAGATGAAAGCAATACTTATCATATTAAATGCATTTTTTGCATTTAATTTAACCGCAACAGCACAAACAGCTGCAAAAAATGAGGAGCAAAAAATAGTTTATATCTGCCCTTCACATCCTGAGGCGATGAACCCAAGTTCTGGATTATGTCCAAAATGTGGCATGAAATTAACAAAAACGACTCAAAAGAT
This sequence comes from Flavobacterium sp. KH_001, assembly GCF_057840745.1. Classification (NCBI taxonomy): domain Bacteria; kingdom Pseudomonadati; phylum Bacteroidota; class Flavobacteriia; order Flavobacteriales; family Flavobacteriaceae; genus Flavobacterium; species Flavobacterium sp. KH_001. The sequence goes on from NZ_CM174520.1 coordinate 2,449,502, forward strand.
AGATACTAATGCTCAAAAAGGAAGTCAGCCTATGAGCAAAACGGTGACAAAATATGTGTGTCCCATGGACGGTTCAACTTCTGATCAAACAGGGGACTGCTCTAAATGTGCCATGAAGATGGTAAAAGTTACCGAAAAAATAGACACCCATGCTCAAAAAGGAAGCCAGCCTATGAGTAAAACCGTGACAAAATATGTCTGCGCGAAGGATGGGGCAACTTCAGACCAACCCGGTGTATGTTCCAAATGCGGAATGGAAATGGTAAAAGTCACTGAAAAAATAGATACCCATGCCCAAAAAGGAAGTCAGGCTATGAGTAAAACGGTGACAAAATATGTTTGTCCTATGGACGGATCGGTTTCTGAAACTCAAGGGAAATGTACAAAATGCGGAATGGAAATGATTGAAAAAGGATCGGATAAAAAATAGGAATCTAATAACGAAAATGCTGTCAATGGCAGCAATAAAGGATTACTGCCCTATGGCAAACGAGCTCTATGGATCAGTGAAATAAAAGAGATCACAAAACCCTATTATAGATCAAAAAAGAGCAACTGCGGATCAATAAAAAAAACATTCTATAATGAAACAATTCATCAGAAAGATTCTTTTTATTGGGTTAATTATCTTTCTGCTGATGCAATTCTATTAGCCTGTCCTAAATTCCGATTACGGACAGGTTTTATCAATCCATATTTCTAAAGTCTATCAAATTCCTGTAAATATCGAATCAATCTTGCAGACTTCCTGCTATTACTGCCATAGCAATAACACCCAGTATCCGCGGTATTTCTACATTCAGCCTGCACGACTTTTCATGGAAAGCCATATTCCCCAGGGGAAGAAGGATTTGAATTTTAGTGAGTGGGAGATTATTAGAAACGAAAACAAGGAAATAAATTAGACTGAATTATAAAGCAGGTAAAAGTGAACAAAATACCTTTAAATCTACAGGCTTTTTATTTAATTATGTACAGCTTAAAAATAAGTTGATATTCCCATATTAAACCCATCCGTAATGGATGGCGGATTAGAAAAAATGTCCCTTTGTTTTAAATAGCGATAGTTTAGGCGGATTACGGTCTGAGAGGTGGGCCTAAAACTAATGGCGGGCATTATACTCCATAGATCTTCACCAATATTGCCTGCGGTTTCTTTAAATTTTCCCACATTCCAATCCACGTATTCCAATCTGCAGGCGATGCTTACGGTTGCTTTTTCCCATCCCAGCATTGTTTTTCTCAGGATGGGCTGTACAATATCTATAAAGCCCCCCCTTTGTTTGTTTCCAAATTGCTGGGAGTAGGTCTGGGGTACATCAACATAAATCCAGGCAAATTCTGTAGTGATAAAGGTTTTGATTTTTGGCAGTGTCGTGTTAAAATCCAGGGCGAAAACAGCTACCCGTCTTTTTTGGTCAACAACAATTCCGTCATCCTGAAATTTGTTATAAATCCCTCCCATATATGAAATTCCCAGTTCGCCTATTTTACTGTTTCGAAGGGCTATTTTTCCAGTAAATAAGGGCTCACCGCTATTTATTTCCTCAAATCTTTCGGGGTTGTTTTTTGCCGCGGGCAGGAAAGTTTTATTCTGGGTGTTCTCAATTATAGAATTATCGAAACTCCCTGATAAATAGGCTTCATAGCCAAACATCCAGTTTTTTGTGTATTTTTTCCCAAAAAGCCCCACTCCGGCATTACTAAAGGTGGCGGGCAGCATCTGGGTAGATGAAATTGGGCGGTCGGTAAATTCCCATTTAGGCCCGTCATGATTTTGATTGAAGGAGCCAATCGGATTCAAAATTATTCCGGCCCTTAAATTGACCAGAGGATCAAATTCAACATCTACAGATGCAAATTCGATTGCAATCTCTTTGCCTCCATCTTCAAATTCAATTTCACTTAAAAACTTTACTCTTTTGCTAATAGCTGATGAGATGAAAACAGACAGTCTTCTGGCTTGAAACTGATGGCCTTCCGATACTCCGTCCGTGGTCAGTTTCTGCCAGTTTATTTCAAGATACCCACCAATAGAAATTGGTGTTTTGTTTGCATTCAATGCCGGTCTGTTGTACAGGGCATCCATGTTTAAGATGTTTTTTACAGTATCTTTAGGTATTCTTTTAAGTAAACTGGGATCAATTTGCGCAAAAGAAGTTAAATTAAAAAGAAGTGTAAAAAGGAATATATAAGTTGGTTTTATTCTCATTTCAGGGATATTTTCAGGAAGTTGTTTTCAATTGCTATTGGAAATTTTCTAAGATCTCTCTCAGCAGGCCCATTTTCTAAAACCCCTCTGCTGCTAAACTCGCTTCCATGCGCAGGGCATTGGAGTTTATCTCCAAAAACCTGTAATTCTGCGCCCTGATGCGTGCACAGCATAAACATGGCGCAATAATCCTCTGCACTAAATCGATACACGCAAATCGGGGCTTTTAATATTTCATTTTGAATGATGATGTATTTTTTGAATTCTGTTTTTGTTCCCTTTTGTATTATAAAATCAGAAACGGGAACTAAAAGATCAGAGTCTTTGATCTCTCTTGATAGAATCTGGGAAGAAGCACAGCTTTGTAATAAAGTTGCTCCGGTTAATGCTGCCAGGCATCCAAAACCGCATGTTTTTAAAAATTGTTTTCGATCCATTGATTATAATGATTTTATAAATTTCAGTAAAGCTTCTTTGTCTTGTGTGGAAAGTTTTTCAAATGCATTTCTGCTTTGCTGCGCCTCGCCGCCATGCAATGTTATGGCCTGCTCAATGGTTTTTGCACGGCCGTCATGCATCAGAAATAAGTTTCCTCCCTGTGAATTTTCTGAAAGGCCGATTCCCCAAAGTGGCGGTGTCCGCCATTCGTAGGTTTTGGCGCTTCCTTCTGTATAACCATCGTCTAATGCACTTCCCATATCATGCAAAAGCAAGTCAGTGTAAGGGGCAAAAGTTTTATAAGAAAGGGAGTTTACAGGAGCATAACTTGTCTTGAGCTCACTTTTATGACAAGCCGCACAATTAATTTGAGCAAATATGTTTTTACCGCGGATAACACCGGCATCATTCTGATTGCGCTGAATTGGGGCTTTTAAGGTACTTAGGTAAAAAACAACATCGTTGACTTTGGAAGTTGGAATCTCAGGATCAATCTCTAAATTAGAATAATGGTCTATGGGATTGTAAAAGGATGCTATTCCCATGTCCTGATTGTAGGCGTTAACTGTCTGATGCAGCAAATCAAAGGCGGATGCTTTTTTTCCGTATCTCCCAATGTATTTACCGTTTTGGATTATTGCCGTGGGGGCTGGAATGGAATAATTGGGTATAGTAATCCAATTTACAGCCCCTGAAATGCCATCACCATCACTATCGTCAGGATCTGCCATTGCTACGAGATCCGCATCTGAAACATATTGCAGAAAACCCAGTCCTGTAAATGCCGGCGGGGTAAATTTGGAGAATGTTGCCCCGGCTGGAATTTGTTCGGGTAAAAAACCCGGAAGTGCCCTGTTTTGGAGCTGTGGGGCTCCTTGATTTAAAAACAGATTTCCAGTCTCATTGATTTGTCCAAAGCGGGTAAGGGTGGTAAATAAATGTCCTTTTCCATCACCCGCATGGCAAATTATACAGCTCGTTCCAACAAATGTTGGTCCCAGGCCTGTTTCGCGTGTAAAAACTTCGTTTACAGCTGCATCACCTCTTAAGAACTGCGCAGCTTCAGAATAAGACAAACCATCGACTGGACCGTCCAGTAGTTGGTCATCAGCGGGTATTTCAACATAAGTTGTATCACAAGATAATAGTGAGAAACATAAGATTAGCAGCAAGAAAGATTTTCTTAAAAAAATATTTAAATAACACATGGTTTAATTTTTAGACAAAGCTAAAAAAATATTTAGAATAATATTGTTTTTCTTAAAATATTTTAAGGCACAATATTTTATATTTTGTAAATAATAAAAGTCAAATGACAAAACCACATATATAAAAATAAAAAAAGAAAAAATTGCCGCAGAAACCTTTGTCTGCTGATCTTATTTACGTGCGATAATGAAAAGGATAATGTAATGTTTTAGTATTCATCTTGAATAATTATCAGGGATTTAAAAAAAAAAACTTACTTTTGCAAAGTTGAAACTTACAAATACCATATTATCAATTATCTTGTTAGTACTTTCGTGTATGCCATGTGCAGATATGAAAGCAGCTGTTTCGCGTACTGTAACAGAATCCAGTTTCAGCCATGATGATGATCATTCTCATAACAATAAGCTTGATTTATGTTCGCCGTTTTGTATCTGCAGCTGCTGCGGCTTGCAAATGGTAAATTTGTCGCAGGTACTTATTGACTTTCCAATACCTTTTAAAAGAATTAACATACAATTGCCTACCTATAAATCAATTTTTACTTCCAATTTCTTCGGAAGTATTTGGCAGCCTCCTCAGATAGTATAATAAAGTCCGTCCCGACACTTCGAGATCCGGGTCAGATTGTGATTGCTCACAAATAAAAGCAAAGCTACTTTAGCTGATTTTTAATTCATTGTAATATTTCCAGCCTTTGGCAAAATTTAATATTGAGCTTTATCAAGAAGCTTATATATTTTTATTTGCCTTAATTCTATTTTGCCTTATGCAGTATTGCAATTGAAGGTAAAATTATTGCGTGAATACCAGCACTTGTTTTTAAGTTATTGAACAGCAGTTTTACGATTATTAATTTTTAAATAATAGTAAAAATCACAAATCTTGAAAATTTTAATGCTATTGTCCTTTGTACCGGTCATTACAAAGGAAATGCATCTCAAATAATCAAAAATATACCTTTCAAAAATCCCCTAAACTAAGAGATAAAATAGGAAAAGAAAAAAAACTCTGAAAGGTTTAATTTAAATAATTCTACTGTAAATTATGTTCTATAAAATCAATATATCACCGCGTTACAATTTACTTTTTGCATTTTTATTTTGGTTCCTTGCATTCTCGTTCATTATGCGCATAGTACTCATTATTTGGCAGTACGACGAGGTTTCTCTTAATTTGTTTGTAATTATTCGAACATTGTTAACTGGATTGTTTTATGACATAGGCACTATTAGCTATGTTTTAATTCCTTCACTGCTCTATTACTTTATTGTTCCTAATAAATGGATTGGATCATGGCTTGATAAAACCTTAGTTTGGTTTTTCACTTCTCTAATAATTTTTATATTAGTTTTTACTTTTTTTGCTGAGATTACCTTTTGGGATGAATTCAAAACAAGGTTTAACTTTATCGCTGTAGATTATTTGATTTACACTCATGAAGTAGTTGCCAATATACAGGAATCATATCCATTACCAATGCTTGTTTCTGGTGTTTTAATGATAACTTCAATCATACTTTTTGTTTTTTACAAATTAAATATTATTAAAAGCACATTCCAATCCAGGGTAAGTATTAAAGACAGAATTATTACCTTATCCGCTGGAATTGCTATAGCATTATTTTTTACATTTTTCATTACAAATGAGCAGGCAGAATGGTCTAAAAACCGATATAATTCTGAAATTTCAAAATCGGGTATTTATTCTTTTTTTGCAGCGTTTAGAAACAATCAAATGGCATATAATGAATTCTATACTTCAGTCAAAAATGTAGAGGCTTTTAATGTTGTCAGAAATAAATTAAAAGATAAGTATAGTAAATACGAAATAGAAGGATTATCCATTCATAGAACAATAACAGACACTACCAACAAAGAGCCAAGTAAGAAGAATGTAGTTTTTATTCTGGTAGAAAGCTTAAGTGGAAGTTTTATGAAAGAGTTTGGCAACACAGAAAATATAACACCATTTTTAGACAGTTTAGCACAAAAAAGCATCTTCTTCGAAAATTTATATGCCACAGGAACCAGAACTGTCCGCGGTATGGAAGCAGTGACGCTCTGTATTCCTCCAACACCGGGGCAAAGTATTGTCAAACGTCCTGAGAATCAAAACTTATACACCATTTCAAATGTTTTTAAAACAAAAGGATATAGCACTAATTTCTTTTATGGAGGCGACGGTTATTTTGATAATATGAACTCCTATTTTGGAGGAAATGGCTTTACAATTTACGATCGTGGCCGCGGCAGTGTATTGAGTGATAAAATCAGGACAATACGAAATAACATTGACGATGATGAAGTAACATTCGAAAACGCTTGGGGAATTTGTGATCAGGACATCTATTCTAAAATGATTAGAGTAGCTGATGGACATTACAGGAGAAATAAACCATTTTTCAATTTTGTAATGACAACTTCGAACCACAGGCCATTTACCTATCCGGACAATACTATAGATATTCCATCGGGAACCGGCCGAGAAGGAGCTGTGAAATATACTGATTATTCCATAAAAAAAATGTTTGAGGAGGCTAAAAAGAAACCCTGGTTCAAAAATACTGTCTTTATAATCATTGCGGACCATTGCGCCAGCAGTGCCGGAAAAGATGAAATAGATGTGGCCAATTACCATATTCCGGCTTTTATAGTAAATTTTCCAAAAGAACTGAATCAAAAAGTGAATAAGCAATGTTCTCAAATAGATTTTTTTCCAACTTTTTTTGCAATGATGAATTGGAGCTATGAAAGCAACTTCTTTGGTAAAAATGTATTGAAATCAAATTTTGAACAACGGGCCCTGATAGGAACATATAGAAAACTAGCCTTAATGAAAAAAGATAAAGTAATGATTTTATCCGATCAGAAAAAGCAGACTTTTTATAAATGGAACAAAACCGATAATAGTCTAAAAACACTACCAATGGATAAAGCTTTTCTTAATGAAACAATTTCATGGTATCAGACTGCCGATTATTTATTTACCAACAAACTCCTAAAATAATGATATCCATTCATTTTATTCTCAATCCAATATCAGGTACGGGAAAACACAACTTCGGAAAAACCGAATTAGAAAAATATTTTCCAAAGAGCATTTATAAGATTGAAGTAGATTATTCAAATTATAAAAGACACGCCATAGTACTGACCCAAAATGCAATTGTCAAAAAGCCCCACTATGTTGTAGCATGCGGCGGGGACGGCACTATAAACGAAGTCGCATCTTGTCTGATCAATACTGAAATTAAGTTTGGAATTATTCCGGTTGGTTCTGGAAATGGTCTGGCTTCAAATCTAAGTATTTCAAGATCACTGGAAAAAACAGCCGAAATTATACGCAGGGGCAGAACAAGATTTATTGATGTTGGAAAAATAAACGGGCACTATTTTTTCAGCAACGCTGGTGTTGGAATTGATGCATTAATCATAAAGAAATATGAGAGATACAATAAGAGAACTTTGATTTCTTATCTCCGGGCTGCAATAGCATCCAGCATTGAGTTTAAGCCAATTCAGGCAACACTCTCATTTAACGGTAAAATTATCGATACAAATGCCTTTATGCTTTTTATTTCTAATTCAAATCAAATGGGATATGGAATGACCCTTACACCTGATGCAAATTTAAATGACGGTCTTTTGGATTTAGTGGTTGTCCCAAAACTAAGTTTTCTCGATAAGATACTTTTTGGTCTGTGCGTGCTAACCAATAAAATTGAAAAATTCAAAAAAGCAAGACACATATTAATCGAGAAATTACATATAGAGATGCCGGAGAAAATTTTCCTGGACATACAAATTGACGGCGAATCACACAACTTAAAAACCAATAAAATTGAAATAGCAGTAATAAAAAGCGGTCTGGAGGTTCTGGCGCATTAAGCTTTAAAAGAAATAAGAAATAACAAGTAAAATGATATTTAGGTATTTTGCACGATTAACCTGGATTGCTGATAAAGCCTGTAAAATTCAGCATCTGATATGGTAAAGACAAAGAAAATAATTCTGCTGAAATTAATCCCTGTATTTTCTTGGATTTTAAATTAATTACACATTTCAACATGGCAAAACAAAGAACAAAAAAACAGAACAAACCAAAATATCAACCCAAAACTAAATCTAAAAAGCCAATTACAGCATACGCTGTGATTCGTGTTTTAATGATAATTTTAGTGTGCTTAATATTGTTAATAGGAATAGTAGCAAAGGTTATTCACTATTTTGAGTTTCACTGGAAATAATTAGTTATAATAAATAAAAAATTATTACTTTTATAGCTTGAAATTTACAATCTTCATATTATCAATTGTTTTACTTCTACTTTCGTGTATGCCTTGTGCAGATATAAAAGTAGATAGTTCAGTGTATGGTAAAACAGAAGTAGCTTCAAACCACGAAAAACATTCTCACGATAAAGAAAATGATTTATGTTCACCGTTTTGTGTTTGCAGTTGTTGTGGTTCACAAATGACAACTTTTTTGCAATCTATAATTATTGACTTTCCAATACCTTCTAATGGTATTAAAACACAATTACCTACATACAAATCAATTTTTACTTCCAATTTCTTCGGAAGTATTTGGCAACCACCTCAAATAGCATAATGATGCCCCGTCTTTTTGGACGGGGTTAGAATCTTGTGACCTTTTCACAAATAATAGCAGATAATTTATTTGCTAATTTCTAATTCATTATAATATTTTCAATGTTAGACAAAATCATACAATTTAGTATAAAGAACAAGTTTATTATACTTTTATTTACCCTTGTGCTTATAGCCTGGGGGAGTTATTCTCTTAAAAACTTACCTCTGGATGCTCTGCCAGATGTAACCAATAATCAAGTACAAATTATTACTACTGCCCCCACATTGGCAAGTCAGGAAATAGAGCAATTAATTACCTATCCTCTTGAACAATCTGTAAAAACAATTCCCAAAGTAATCGAATTGCGAAGCATTTCTCGTTTCGGATTATCGGTAGTAACCGTAGTTTTCAAGGACGATGTAGATATTTATTGGGCCAGAGCACAAGTTTCACAACGGCTAAAAGTAGCCGAAGAAAACATACCGGCATATGCAGGAAAACCAGATTTAGGCCCTATTTCTACAGGTTTGGGCGAAATCTACCAATATGATGTTTATGCCAAAAAAGGCTATGAAGACAAATACGATGCCGTAAAATTGCGAACCATTCAGGATTGGATTATCATTCCTCAATTACAGGGAGTTGAAGGCGTAGCTGAAGTAAGTACATGGGGTGGAAAATTAAAACAATATGAAGTAGCGGTAAATCCAAATACCTTAAATAGTCTTGGAGTAACCATCACAGAAATATTTGATGCTTTAGAACAAAACAACCAAAATACAGGTGGTGCTTATATCGAAAAAGACCAATATTCTTATTTTATTCGTGGTGTTGGTATGGCTACCGGCATCAAAGATTTAGAAAATGTAGTAGTCAAAAATAGAAATGGTTCACCTGTTTTAGTACGTGATGTAGCAGAAGTAAGAGAAGGAATTTCCTTGCGTTATGGAGCTTCTACAAAAGACGGGAAAGGCGAAATTGTTTGTGGTATGGCCCTTATGCTGAAAGGTGAAAATTCAAAAGCCGTAACCGAAAGGGTAAAAGAAAGAATGGTTCAGATTAACAAAAGCCTGCCCGAGGGAGTTGTTGCCGAAGCCTTTATTGATAGAAGTAAATTAGTCGATAATGCCATTGGAACGGTAACGAAAAATTTACTTGAAGGAGCATTAATCGTAATTTTTGTACTGATTTTATTTCTTGGTAATCTTCGTGCGGGATTAATCGTTGCTTCCGTAATTCCGCTTTCGATGCTGGTTGCCGTTATACTTATGAACGCTTTTGGCGTCAGCGGAAACCTGATGAGTCTTGGAGCAATCGATTTTGGAATTATTGTCGATGGCGCAGTCATAATTGTCGAAGCCACTATGCATCATTTGCAGAAACTCAAAAGAAAAAAAGATTTAACCCAATCTGAAATGGATGAAGAAGTATATCAATCTGCTTCAAAAATTAGAAATAGTGCTGCTTTTGGGGAAATCATTATCTTAATTGTCTATTTGCCAATTCTGGCATTAGTAGGAACAGAAGGTAAAATGTTCAAACCTATGGCAATGACGGTAGGATTTGCTGTAATCGGAGCCTTTATTCTTTCTTTGACTTATGTTCCTATGATGAGTGCCATGTTCTTATCCAAAAATACAGAACACAAATCTAATTTCAGTGACCGTATGATGGCTTGGTTAGAGGGTATATATACCCCATTTCTTGAAAAAGCATTACTTTTCAAAAAAACCGTTCTGGCAATCTCATTAGGATTATTTGTCCTGGCAATCGTAATTTTTCAAAATATGGGTGGCGAGTTTATTCCAACAATTGAGGAAGGGGATTTAGCTATTAATGCTACTATTATGACAGGAAGTTCGCTTTCGCAAATGGTAAAAACGACTACAGAATACGAAAAAATTCTAAAAGCAAAATTCCCCGAAATAAAAACGATTGTGACTAAAATAGGCAGCGGCGAAATACCAACCGATCCAATGCCAATTGAAAGTGGAGATATGATTATTGTATTGAAAGACAAAAGTGAATGGACTGGCGATTATGACAACTGGGAAGATTTAGCCAATGCAATGAAAGAAGAAATGGAAGCCATTCCAGGTGCCAATATAGAAGTATCGCAACCCATCCAAATGCGATTCAACGAATTAATGACAGGAAGCCGAAGTGATATTGCCATTAAAATATTTGGTGATGATTTAGAAACTTTAGGAAACAAAGCTACCGAGTTAATAAGCAAAATCAATAAAATTGAAGGTGTGGGCGATTTAAAAGCCGATAAAGTAACCGGATTGCCGCAAATTACTGTAAAATACGACTATAATAAAATAGCATTATACGGTTTGAATATTACTGATATCAATCAAATTATCCGTTCCTCATTTGCAGGAGAAAGTGCCGGTAAAATCTATGAAGAAAGCAAACGATTTGATGTAGTAGTAAGAATGAATGCTACTAATAGAAGTGATATTACTGATGTAAGTAACCTTTTTATTCCTCTGCCTAATGGTCAACAAGTGCCGCTTTCACAAGTAGCAACGGTTTCGTATGAACAAGGTCCTGTTCAGGTTTCCCGTGAAAATGGTAGACGTAGAATTACTGTTGGATTAAACGTTCGTGGTCGTGATATTAAAAGTGTTGTCGAAGAGATTCAGCAAAAATTAGACAAAGATTTTAAACTTCCAGCAGGTTATTACGTAACCTATGGCGGACAGTTTGAAAATTTAATTGAAGCTACTAAAAGACTTTCGGTAGCGGTGCCAATTGCATTAGGATTAATAATGGTTCTTTTATTTTTTACATTCAATAGTATGAAGCAGGCGGGATTAATATTTACCGCTATTCCACTATCAGCTATTGGTGGTGTTTTTGCCTTGTGGATGCGAGGAATGCCTTTTAGTATTTCGGCAGGAATTGGATTTATAGCCCTTTTCGGAATTGCAGTGCTAAATGGAATTGTATTGATTTCCTATTTCAACCAGCTAAAAACCGAAGGAATAACCGATCCATTGCAACGAGTTTTAATGGGTACAAAAACACGATTACGTCCTGTTTTAATGACAGCTGCTGTAGCCTCTTTAGGTTTTATGCCAATGGCATTATCAACAAGCGGTGGTGCCGAAGTACAAAAACCATTGGCAACCGTAGTTATTGGCGGATTATTATCAGCCACGTTATTGACATTGATTGTTTTACCAATTTTATATTTACTCTTTGAGAAAGGAATTAAAGGAAGAAGAAAAAAAATAAAAACTTCATTCGTTACCTCAATTGTTTTATTGATAAGTAGTTTTTCTTTTGCTCAAAACAGTCAGCCTATTTCACTTCAAAAAGCAATAGAAATGGCAAAAACAAACAATATCGATTTAAAAATTGCCGATAAGGAAATTGAAAAACAAACGGTGCTGAAAAAGACTGCCTTTCAGGCAGATCCTTTGCAAATACAGTACCAGGGCGGGCAATTTAATAGTAAGTATTATGACAGTAATGTTTCTATACAACAATATTTCCCAATAGGAAGAATTACAAAAGCCAACCGACAATTGCAGGAAGAATTGGTAAAGCTAGCAGAAAAGCGAAAAGCATTATCCGAATTTGAAATTGAAAAAGCGGTATCAATCGCTTACTATCAATATTTATACGGCGTTACTATTCAAAAGCTAAATACAGATTTATTGGATATTTATTCTAAATTTCTGAAGAATGCAGAACTTCGTTTTGAAACAGGCGAAAGTGGAAAAATTGAAGTAATCAGTGCCAAAGCAAAATCGAAAGAAATTGAAACCCAGCAAGCACAACTCGAATTTGATTTGGCAATTTATCAAAAGCAATTGCAGTTTTTTATTCAAACCGAAGATAATATTGTACCGGATAGTGCAACACCAATGAAGTTTTCAATGCTGTCGGATGAAAACCAATCTAAAGCAGCAACTTTAGTAAGTGATTATTATACACAACAAATTTCGGTGTATCAAAAAGAAGCCAATACGTTTAAAGCAATGCGAACTCCAAAATTAGGATTGGGTTATTTTGCACAAACCATTGATACCAAATCTTATTTTCAAGGATTTACCGCAGGTTTGCAAATTCCTCTATTTGGTGGTGTAAATTCAGCTAAAGCCAAAGCATCAGCCATTAGTATTTCGCAATCCCAATTAGAATTGGATAAAAATAAATTGGCTTTGAAGTTAAAAATGCAGGAATTGAAAAATGATTTCGAAAAACAACAAAAAGCATTAGAATACTATCAAAAAGAAGGTCTGCAATATGCAGAACAGATTATTGCAACAGCGCAAAAAAGTTATGCTAATGGCGATATGAGTTATTGGATGTACATTAGTTTTTTGAATCAGGCTATCGACATCAAAAAACAAAATGCCGAAGCTACCAATGCTTACAATCAAAGTGCCATTCAATTACAATTCCCATCCATTTCTAACAATTAATAATTTCTACAATGAAAAATATAAAGATAAATACAATTTCAAATATCAAGATTAAAACCACACTCTTACTACTTACTTCTTGCCTCTTACTTCTTACTTCTTGTGGAGAAAAGAAAACAGAAGAAGCAGCTCACGAAGAAGAAAAATCAGAAAATGAAGTAGCATTAACTGCTATACAATACAAAACTGTTGGAATTCAAACAGGTTCTGTAGAAAATAGAAATTTGAATTTAGTGATTAAAGCCAATGGATACACTACAGTTCCACCACAAAATATGGCAAATGTTTCTACTTTAATTGGTGGAACGGTTAAAGATATTTTAGTTCTTGAAGGTACTTATGTAAACAAAGGAAAAGTATTGGCTACCATTCAAAACCTGGAAGTAGTTGAAATGCAGGAAAATTATAATTCGGCTATTGCCAATATTGAATACCTGCAATTAGAATACAATCGTCAGAAAACATTAAGCGACCAAGATGTAAATCCTAGAAAATTGCTACAGGAAGTAAAAGCAAAATTAGCAATTGAAAAAGCAAGAGCTAAAGCATCTAAAGATAAATTACAGGCTTTGAATATGAGTACTAAAGGATCAAGTGTGGTACCAATAGTTTCGCCGATATCAGGTTATATTGGGAAAATTAATATTGCCAAAGGCGCATTTGCCGAAACAGGAATTACACTTTTTGAAGTAGTTGATAATAGCCAAATGCACTTGGATTTGAATGTCTATGAAAAAGATTTAGGATCTATTGCCGTAGGACAAACGATAGACTTCATCTTAACAAATCAAGGAAATAAATCTATAAAAGGAAAAATATTTGGGATCAATAAATCATTTTCAAACGAAAGTAAAACCGTAGCCGTTCACGCCAAAATTAATCCGGCTGATTCCAAGGATTTAATTTCGGGAATGTATGTTTCTGCCAATATCAGTATTAAAAATGCCACTGTTCCTGCCCTGCCAAAAGATGCTGTAGTAAAAAATGGCGATAAATATTTTGTTTACATTCAGGAAGAACACGAAGAAAAGGCTACAGCTAAAAAACCTGAAGCTCATGCGCATAAAGAAGGCGAAGCACATTCTGAAGAAACAGCAGGCGAAGAAGAAGGACACAACGAAATTCATTTCAAAGCAATTGAAGTTGTACCTGGAACTACGGATTTAGGTTATACCGAAGTGAAATTTGTGGAAGAAATCCCTGCCGATGCAAAAATTGTAACCAAAGGTGCTTTCTATTTACTATCCGCATCGAAAGGTGGTGGAGAACACGAACATTAGTAATTGTATTATGGAAAATAAAAAATCACATTGGGAAAATGTTTTCACAACAAAAAAACAAACGAAGTGAGTTGGACACAAAAGTATCCCAAAATCTCAATGGATTTTTTAGAAAGTTTAAACCTATCAAAAACCGCCAATATCATTGATATTGGCGGTGGCGATAGTAATTTCGTAGATGCATTATTAGAAAAAGGCTATCAAAACATTTGGGTTTTGGATATTTCAGCAGTAGCATTAGAAAAAGCTAAAAATAGATTAGGAGAAAAAGCCAACTTGGTGCATTGGATTGTTTCAGACATAACCGAATTCAAATTCGATATAAAATTTGATTTTTGGCACGACAGAGCTGTTTTTCATTTCTTGACCGATGAAATAAGTAGTAGCAAATATGTAGCTTTAGTTGAAAATGCAATCGCTCCGAATGGAAATTTCTTACTAGGCACTTTTTCTGAAAATGGACCTTTGAAATGTAGCGGATTAGAAATAAAGCAATATTCTGAAAATTCGATGAAAAATACTTTTAAAGAAAACTTTGAAGTTATAAAATGCTTTACTGAAAATCATATTACACCGTTTGATACCATTCAAAATTTTCAATTTTGTGGATTTAAAAAAACGATATGATTTCTGCTATAAAAATCACAGCCTATTTTATTCTTGCAGGTGTATGTGAAATTAGCGGAGGTTATCTTGTTTGGCTTTGGCTGAAAGAAGAAAAATCCGTTTGGTATGGTGTTACAGGAGCAATAATTCTTGCTTTATATGGATACGTAATGACTTTGTAAACTACCTCTTTTGGAAAATATTATGTTGTATATGGAGGTGTTTTCATTGTTATGGCGCTGTTGTGGGCATGGAAGATTGATAATTTCAAACCCGACAAATACGATTGGATAGGAACTGCAATAATACTCATTGGTATAGCGGTGATTTTATTTATGCCAAGAAAATAACAAAATAAGAATATAAAACTAACGTTAAATACTGATAAATTGTAAGAAATAAGACTTTTCCCTTATTTGCTTTCGAGGGATTAGTAATTGGACTTGGAAATTAAACTTCACGGAAATTGTATAACAACTTATTAAAAAAAATTATGAAAAACGTATTAAAATCAACTGTTTTATTAGCACTAACTCTTTTTTTATTCTCTCAAAATTGTTTTGCCCATTCGTATTGGCTTGAAGTAAAAGGCAATGGCAAAGTAAATGATACAGCCACGGTATATTTATATTTTGGGGAATTTGAAAAGGGATTGAGAGAAAGCAAAGAACATTTCTTTAAAAATATGGAATCGTTTACTGCCTATTATTTGGACTCAAAAGGAGTAAAACAAGATTTGATTTTGCAAAGAGACAGCAATTGTTACAAAGCAAGTTTTGTTCCAACTAGCGATGGAATTTACACTATAATGATGAAAGAAAATTCAAGAGCAGTTCAAGATTGGACAAAACACGGCTTGGGAATTATTAGACCTTTTGAAAACTTAAAAGCAAATTATAATGTTGGAAATATAAAAAATTCACAACTCGCAAATTTTGAAACAAGAAAAATAGATATTATCGTTAAAAAAGAAAAATTCCAATTAGTTCTCGATAATAAAGAATTTGCAAATAAATCAATATCAATTACTAATGACAAAGGTAAATCGGAGGAAGTAAAAACAGATAAAAATGGTTTTTTTACTATCCCAAATTCAAAAGGTATGTTTATTATAGATGTAGATTATAAAGATGGTATTAAAGGAGAATACAACGGTAAACCCTTTGATAACAGCAGATATAAATATGCGTTAACTCTATATGTACACTAAATATTTCACTGATTCACTTTAACATAAAACAAAATAACTGTTATGACACATCAACACAAATACGATGCAAACGGCAAACAGCTTTGTTGCACACAGGAAGAAAAGATAAATAATAAAAGTGGTTGTTGTTCTAACTTATAATAAAAAAGGAAAATATTCAGACCATGATGATAACAACCATTAATAAGAGGACATAGTAAATGTGTACTGTTTAGTATTAGTTCATTTGCGTTTTAATTTTTTGTTCAAAAAAATAAGACAATGAGAAACAATGTATATCTGTTTAAAGTAACCACTTCAATAATATTATTGTTGTTGCTGAATTTTGCAAATGCACAGAATTCAGATATTGATTTTTTAAGAAATATCAATCTAAACCGAAACAAATCACAAGATCAAGCATTAAAAGTAGTCACAAATAGTCTAACTCCTGTAAGCATTGCGACTCCTGTTATTATGTACTCTGTTGGATTGATTATGAAAGACAGTACAGTCAAAAAGAAGGCGATCTTTGTTGGGGAAACTTTGCTCGTTTCAAGATTTATTACATTGGCTTTAAAAAAAACAGTAAATAGAGACAGACCTTTTGAAACTTACTCTGATATTGAGCAAGCAACCACAGCAACTGGTTCTTCCTTTCCTTCAGGGCACGCTTCTTTAGCTTTTGCAACTGCCACATCCTTGAGTATGGCGTATCCAAAATGGTACATTATTGCTCCTTCGTTTGCCTGGGCAAGTGCAGTTAGCTATTCTCGTATGGCATTGGGTGTTCATTATCCAAGTGACGTGTTAGCTGGCGCAATCATAGGAAGCGGATCAGCTTATCTTTGCTATAAATTGAATAAATGGATTAATAAAAAACATAGTAAAAAAATCCCACAGCTCTGGGAATAATTATAATTTAGATTATTAGCAGACTTTAAGTTTATTTTTTATTATAATCTATTTGAAATAAAACATCAACACAAATATGATCTAAACGGCAAATAGCTTTGTTTGTAAACTCAAATAAAAATTAATCATAAAATTCATGACAACGGACAATAAAGCAATACACATTTAAAAATTAAACTAATTAATAGAAATAAATTTATGGACATAAATGCCGAATTAATTATTGTATCTAAATTGATTGCTTCTTTTTTGTTAGGGGCTTTTATTGGTTTAGACAGAGAAAAGCACGGTCATGATGCAGGAATAAGAACCTATGCAGCAGTTTGTATTGGCGCAACATTATTTACATCAATAACTGCACATTTGGTAAATAATCCAGTGGACACTTCAAGAGTAATTGCAAATATTGTAACGGGTGTTGGTTTTCTTGGTGCAGGAATTATTTATCGTAATTCTAGTGCAGGAACATCGCATGGCTTAACAACTGCAGCAACAGTATGGTGTACTTCAGCTGTTGGAGTTGCTATAGGGCTAAATATGTTTATTATAGCAATAATTGGTTCTGTAGCATTGTACTTTTTACTTTCATTACACCATTTGAAATGGTACATTAAATGGAAAGAAAAAATGATTAAAAAACATGGAGAAGAGCACGAGAACAACTGATAAATGAGGCCTTAAAAAAACACAACATCAACTTGGGAATGAATTTAACAAATCTATAAAGATTTTATTTTCCATATAATTAACCTACTTATGCTGATAAAAAACAACTATAAAGCCATTCTTTTTTTTCTAAAAGGGCTCAAATGGCAAATTGTGTTGATCATATCCTATGCAATAATTGCAAGTTTATTTGATCACAGCCCTGTTGGGGTTTTAATAAATATCCCAATTACTATTTCAACGGTTATAGCCACAATGATATCATTATTATTGGCATTCAGAATTGCTCAATCGTATGATAGATGGTGGGAAGCCAGAAAAGTATGGGGCGAAATTGTTAATGATTCCAGAACCTTGATTAGGCAAATAATGCTCTTTATACCTAATCCTAATAGTGAAGAACGAAAATCTGAAATTAAAATATTTGCAGAGAGACAAATAATATGGTGCTACACACTTTCAGAATCTTTGAGAGTACAAAAAACTTCTAGTAAAGTGCAGCAATATTTAACGGCACATAATTTACAAGCAGATAATATCCCACTGCTTTTAATACAAAAGCATTCTGAAAACTTGCATTTTATCACAGAAAAATATACACTAAATTCAAATCAACAAGTACAAATAGATACAACGATAGCTAGATTAACGGATGCTATGGGTAAGTGCGAAAGAATAAAAAATACAGTTTTCCCAAAAAATTATAGCTATTTAATTCATTGTCTAATTTACTTATTTGTGACCTTATTACCTTTTGGTTTAAGTGAAATAGATATTATTACTGAAATTTTGTTAACCTCTTTAATTCCTTTAATGTTTATCGCATTTGAAAAAACAGCTATAATAATGCAAGATCCATTTGAAAATATACCTACTGATATTCCTATGACAACAATTTGTAATACCATAGAAAATAATATCAATCAAATTATAGGAGAAGTAAATTATCAAAAAGAAAATATGCGATTCGAAAAATATTATAAAAATTAAATTTATAGCAAACAAATAATCAAAAAATAGGATTTGAAAAACAGTTAAAAAACTAAAACATTTAGCATTTCTATTTAAACTTTTAAAGTACGCTTTTATGATTACAAATTTAGTTAAGTAGCTCAAAAATAATTTTCAAAAAAATCAAAAATGAATATTTTTTAAGGATTTTGATTAGTAGATTTTAGAGTATTTTACAATAGTTGCCTTTGTTCACTTTTAAATATTCCTTTTAACAGGAAAGATAATTTAATTTAAAATGGAAAATAAAATAAAATATCACTGGATTGAAAAAATTTCTGGAGTTACTAGATTAATTATTTCTATACTATTTGCATTAATTGTATATTTTATATTATTCACTTTTAAAATTGACAACCAAAGTAAAATTATATTGAGTTGGGATACTTTTTGTATGACTAGTTTGTTTTTTTGTTGGATACTTTTTTTCTCAACTAATGAAAATGAATTATGTCACATTGTTGCTAAACAAGACGAAAACCTCAAAACTATTTTTAGTATTGTAATTATTGCTATTGTATTAAGTCTTTTTGGAACTTTGTCACTTATTAATCAGACTAGTAATATAACCGAAAACAAACTATTTCATTCTATTATATCCTTATCACCAGTAGTATTTTCTTGGTTACTTTTGCATACCACTTTCACAATTCGTTATGCCCATTTATACCACGATCATAACGAACTCAACACAGGTTCTAGCATTGGAGGAATCAAATTTCCGGGTAAGACAAAACCTGATTATCTAGATTTTGCTTACTTTTCTTTTGTAATTGGTATGACCTTTCAGGTATCTGACGTTATTATAACTTCAAAAACTATTAGAAGATTTGCTTTAATGCATAGCCTAATATCATTTCTATTTAACACAATTATAGTGGCACTCACTATAAGTGCAATTTCTAATTTAAAATAACAAATTAAAAAAATAAAATTATGAAAAATACAGACTCAAATCATATACACAAATATGATGCAAAAGGCAGACAAATTTGCTGTACGCAAGAAGAAAAAATAAATCATCTGGCAGATAAAAATATCAAAGTCAAAACTAAAAAAGACAGTTGCTGTGCTGATGAAAAACCAGTAAAAGCCGCACACAGCAATAACGATGGTCACAACCATGACAAACATTCAGATGATGACGGTCACGACCACTCTAGTGGTGACCAAACGGCGTTTCAAATGTTTTTACCAGCTGTAATAAGTTTTGCATTGTTGCTTATTGCTATTGGTTTTGATAACTATTTTCCACAAACTTGGTTTACAGGCTGGGTGCGTGTTGTTTGGTATTTAGTTGCCTATGCACCGGTAGGTTTCCCTGTAATTAAAGAAGCTTTTGAAAGCATTCGTAAGGGCGATATTTTTTCAGAGTTTTTGTTAATGTCCATTGCAACTATTGGCGCATTCATTATTGCAGAATATCCGGAAGGGGTGGCAGTAATGTTATTTTATGCAGTTGGCGAAGTATTTCAGACACTGGCAGTACAAAGAGCAAAAATGAACATTAAATTATTATTGGATCAAAGACCAGATACCGCTACGGTAATTGAAGGGGCAAATAGTATTTCTAAAAAAGCGTCCGAAATAACTATTGGAGAAATTATCCAATTGCGCCCGGGAGAAAAAGTAGCTCTTGATGGAAAATTACTTTCAGACACGGCTTCTTTGAATACAGCTGCTTTAACAGGAGAAAGTAAACCTGACACGAAACAAAAAGGAGAAACAATTCTTGCAGGAATGATTAATCTAAATACTGTTGTTCAAATTGAAGTCACTACAGCCTACAACGATAGTAAATTATCCAAAATTCTTGAAATGGTGCAGGACGCAACAGCTAAAAAAGCACCAACAGAATTGTTTATTAGAAAATTCGCTAAAATTTACACGCCTATTGTTGTGTTTTTAGCAATTGGAATTTGTTTGCTTCCAATGCTTTTTATTGATAATTATGTATTTAGAGACTGGTTGTACAGAGCATTAGTTTTCTTGGTTATTTCTTGTCCTTGTGCGTTAGTAATTTCAATTCCATTAGGATATTTTGGAGGAATTGGCGCAGCAAGTAAAAACGGAATATTATTTAAAGGATCTAGTTTTCTCGACATAATGGCAGCTATTCAAGCAGTAGTAATGGATAAAACAGGAACGCTGACCAAAGGTGTTTTCAAAGTTCAAAAAGTAATAGCCGTTGGTGTTCCCGAAGCTGATTTAATTAAATACACATCAGCACTCGAAACCAAATCAACACACCCTGTTGGAACAGCAATTATAGAATATGCTAAAGGTGCTGAAAAAAATGTGAATGTCACCGATGTGGAAGAAATTGCAGGACACGGACTAAAAGGAAAAGTGGATGGAAACGAAATCCTGGCAGGAAATGTAAAATTGATGAAAAAATTCAATATCAGCTATGATGCCGAAATTGATAATACACCGTTTACAATTATTGTTGTTGCCATCAATCAAAAATATGCCGGCTATTTTCTAATTGCAGACGAAATCAAGGAAGATGCAAAACAAGCAATTCAAAGTCTGCACAGCATAAATGTAAAAACAGTAATGCTGTCGGGCGATAAACAAGTAGTTGTAGAAGCTGTTGCCAAAGAATTAAATATAGATCAGGCTTATGGCGATTTGCTGCCTGAAAATAAGGTCGAAAAAGTAGAGGAACTTAAATCTCAAAATTTAAAAATTGCTTTTGTCGGCGATGGTGTAAATGATGCACCTGTTGTGGCTTTAGCAGATGCCGGAATTGCAATGGGCGGTTTAGGCAGTGATGCTACTATTGAAACGGCTGATATTGTAATTCAAAACGACCAGCCTATTAAAATATACACAGCTATAAACATCGGTAAAAAGACCAAACAGATTGTCTATCAGAATATTGGTCTGGCATTTGCCGTAAAAGCGGTCGTTTTAATTCTGGGTGCCGGCGGGCTGGCTACCATGTGGGAAGCCGTATTTGCAGATGTAGGTGTGGCACTATTGGCAATACTTAACGCAGTAAGGATTCAGAGGATGAAATTCTAGAACATCAGGAAATCTATTTTCAAAACAATCCGTGTCATTTACTTATGGCACGGATTGTTTTATTTTATCCGCTGGGCAATAAATCAGAAAAACATTCAAGAAAGGCAGAAATGCTGTCCAAAAAAGAAAAAGAAGATACCTGCCAAAACAGTACTCATGGAGTTTGACAAGTTCAGTAGGTTTGGTAGTATAGATTTTTATTGATGATTCGGCAAATCTTCAGTCCCTTTATTTCTATTGATTTTTCTGCCTATGATCGGGTAAAGTTATTTTAATGTTGTTGTTTTCTTTCTGTAAAAAAAGTTATTAATTTAAAATCGATAATTGCCTTAAATCAAAATAAAAGATTATTTTCACAGCACAATACGGCAATGATGTCTGCCTTGAACCGCCCACCAATATTATTGGAGCTGATGACGTCTAGTAATTGCTTATGCCACTAGATATGTATTCATTTTATTCAAGAGAATATGACCCAACAAAATTTCTCCCGCCGTATTATTTCAATACAACAAATTCCTTATCTTTTTTTTCTTTTCAAATGGATTTTCTTTGCTGCTGTAATTAGTATATGCGTAGGATCTGCCTCTGCTTTTTTTCTTGTCAGTTTAGATTTCGTTACCAATTATCGTGAAAATCATCTCTGGATTATGGCGCTGCTTCCTTTAGGAGGTCTTATTATCGGATTTACTTATCATTATTTGGGCACCAGTGTAGTAAAAGGGAACAACCAGCTGCTGGAAGAATTTTACAATCTCAGTCCAGATATATGTTTCTGCCGTCTGGGATATGAAACTGATCGTCAGAAATGAATGATGAAAGAATGAAAATCATTGTAAAAGGAGTAATTGACTTTCCAGCCGCTAAGCTCAGAAATCTTTTTTATGATGGAGAGCCCAAGTCCATTGCCCTTGGAAGGGGATCCACTGTTAAAGAAGCGATTAAATAGTTTTTCAATAGGAAACGGCTTATCATCACCTGTATTTAAGACAAGCAGTTCATTTTTTATTATTCTTATGATTATGGTGCCGTTACTTCGATTATGTCTTATAGCGTTATGTACAAGGTTGTTAATTAAAATTTCAGTAAGGATTGGATTTCCGCTGATCTGTAGTTTTTCGGAAGTCTGCAGATTTATTGCTATATTTTTAAGATCTGCCTGTTCGGTAAAAAATTCAAGGTGTTTTTCAATATGATCGTTAATCGAAATTATATTTTTTTCCAGATAAATTTCGTGTTCAATTTTGGAAAGCAGCAGCAGGTTCTTGTTCAATCGGTTTAACTTGGCCACATCCCTGCTTAACGATCCCAAGACCTGTGTCTGTTCCTTATTGAGTTCCATCTGAAATAAAACATCGATTTTGTTTTGAAACAAAGCAAGAGGTGTCTGGGGCTCATGTGCAGCATTCTCAACAAATTTGGAAAAAACGGTCAAATTGACCATAGATTTTCAGTTTAAAATGATCACCCGATTCGGAGCAAACTGATCACCTAATTTCAATTTAAACTGACCACCTATTTTCGGTGCAAAGTGACCACCAAAAAACTACTTCTTTTTCATGTTGTTTAACCATGGATCTGTAATAAAACTACAGACTATGGCAAATAATACAATAAACATGAATAAAATTAGAAAAGTAATTAAATTACATTGTGGCGGTAAGAGCAAATTGTTTATTAGCAAGTATTTATCTCTTTCCAGAAATACCGTAAAGAAATACATCTCTTTATTTGAAGTACTTGGATTAAGTCTTGAATCGATTAATCAAAAAACAGATGCAGAATTAGATACTCTTTTTTCTCAAAGCACAGAAGAGATTACCACTCCAAGGATGCAAAAGGTCTATGAGTTCTTTCCACAAATGGAACGGGAATTAAAGAAAACAGGCGTAACCATGTATGGCATGTGGGAGCGTTATCTCTCTTTAAATCCGGATGGATTTAGAATCTCTCAATTTAGATTCCATTACTTCAAATGGAGTAATAAAGTCAATCCTGTGATGCATATGATTCACAAAGCTGGAGATAAAATGTATGTGGATTATGCCGGAAAGACACTCTCAATTATTGACAAATCAACATCTGAAGTCAAGGAAGTACAGTTTTTTGTAGCTATTCTTGGTGCAAGTCAATATACTTATGCTGAAGCTTCTATGAGCCAGCAAAAAGAAGATTTTGTTGCTTCAGTAGAAAATGCGATACGCTTTTTTGAAGGTACTCCTGCTGCAATTGTGCCAGACAATTTAAAATCTGCCGTAATCAAAAGCAGTCGCTTTGAACCCACCATTAACGAAACTCTTGCAGATTTAGCAGAACAATATGAAACCACTATTCTGCCTGCTAGAGCCTATAGGCCAAGGGATAAGTCTCTGGTTGAAGGAGCAGTTAAAATACTCTATAGAAGAATTTATGCAAATTTAAAGGACATAGAATTCTTTAGCATAGAAGAGTTAAATCAAACTATATGGTACTTACTTGATGATCATAATAACAGAAAACTTACAGGGCGTCCATACTCCCGTTTTGAGCTATTTATTGAAGACGAGAAGCATGAATTACAGCCACTCCCTCAGGAACGCTTTGAAATTAAATATCATTCAATGGCAACAGTTATGCAAAACGGACACGTCCAATTAAGCCAGGACAAAAACTACTATAGTGTACCTTATCAATATTTAAAGAAAAAAGTAAAGCTGTTGTACACAAAATCAACAGTTGAAATTTACTTCAAATACAATCGTATAGCTACTCACAGCAGAAATCCTAAACCCTATATCTATACTACAAATCCTGAACATCTTGCAAGTACACATCAATTTGTATCAGAATGGAGTGCCTTTAGATTTATTGAATGGGCCAACAGCATTGATCCGGCAGTAGGAGAATATATTATGCATATATTCGATAGCAGAAGCCATCCTGAACAGGCATATAAAAGCTGTTTAGGAATATTATCTTTTGAAAAAAAGGTAGGCAAAGAAAGATTAATAAATGCCTGTAAACGCGCACTGGACTTTAAAATTTACAATTTTAAAACTATAAACAACATCTTAGAGAACAGTCTGGATAAAATACCATTTGAACAGGAAAAAGAGCAGGATCTTCCTGAGCACAATAACATTAGAGGAAAACATTATTTTAACTAAAATCAATATACAATGAATGAATCTACTGTAACAAAAATGAAGCAAATGAAGCTTCATGGAATGCATAATGCATTTAAAACAGCCCTTGAAAGTGGTAAAACTGATCATTACACACTTGATCAGTTTATATCAATGATGATAGATGCCGAATGGGATGAAAGACATAACAGACGCATTGAACGAAGTATTGCAAATGCACGTTTCCACTACAAATCCAATATTGAGAGTATTAATTTTGATGAGTCACGCAATATTGACAGAAACCTTATACTTCGTCTTGCAGAGTGCAGTTTTGTTGAAAAGAACGAAAATGTCTTAATAACCGGAAGTACTGGTGTAGGCAAAAGTTTTTTAGGAACAGCTCTGGGTTATCAGGCCTGTATAGAAGGATATAAAGTAAGTTATTTTAATACTTCAAAACTGTTTGCAAAGTTAAAAATGGCAAAAGCAGACGGCACTTACTTAAGAGAACTTGCTAAAATACAAAGACAGGATGTTATAATACTTGATGATTTTGGACTGCAAGCGCTCGACAATCATAACAGAATTACACTCTTAGAGATCATTGAAGACAGGCATAATAACGGTTCTATCATAGTAACATCACAAATACCAGTTCAGGGATGGTATGATATCATTGGGGAGAAAACCATAGCAGATGCGATCTTAGACCGGTTAATACATCAATCGTACAGGGTTGAATTGCACGGAGAATCTATGAGGAAGAAAAAAAGCATAAATAAGGGATAGTTATTTATCTATATTTGAATATAAATTAACAAATGAAAAAAGTAGTTTTTTGAAATAAATAGAGGTGCTCACTTTGCACCGAAATTAGGTGGTCAATTTAAACTGAAACTTGGTGGTCACTTTAAATTGAAAATAGGTGGTCAATATCACTGGTTTTTACAGCCTAAATAAGGATTATGAACTTTTTTGGTGGAACTGATCCATGATGCGCCCTATCATTTGGAGCCATGGGACAAAACTCTGTATACAGCTCTCGGTCGGCCTGTCTATAGGACAATATCTGGTCTTAAAGAGTTCTAAGAGAAGTAACGTTCTATTGTATTTGAAAATATTTTTATGACAATATACTTGCAGTTAAAAAATGTATTTAGTTATAAAAAGAGACCAGCCCTTTTAAGGCTGGTCAAGTAAAGTTGTTTGCTATTTTTTTTAGTTGAAAAGTTTAATAATTTAAAATAAAACCTGCACCAAAGCCCATATCACTATCATAATGCGAGGATAGGGAACCCCATCTGGTAACTATATAGCGTAGTCCTGCCATATATTCCTTGTCAGTATTCCACATTAAATTCATTCTAAGTCTTTTAGAAACAGGGATGTCCTTACGTTCAAACTGTAATCTGACTTTACCATCAGTAAAAACTTCAGCTTGCGCAACTATTAACATAGGAAGGGTGTAGTTAACACCCAGACTTACTACTGCACGTTTATCTTTTGTATTGTTTTGTCCGAAGAGATTTCTTTCCTGTACATCTTCTCCCATTCTTCGATATCTCCAGTCAAATCCAATAAAAGGCATTAACCATTGCATTTTTCCAATATAGCGTCCAATATGTGTTTCAGTTTCATAACCATGCATGTCATTGTATCCTAATCTCCATTCTGTTCCAATATTCCAACGCGTGCTTTGATACATTGCTTCACCATCATTTCCATTGGTTGCAAAATCATTCTCTGCCATAAAATGAAATTTCCTGTCGTCTGCAAAAAGTTTTCGTTGTGCTAATTTTGGGTTTGGTATTTCAGGGTTGGCGGGTTGATTTTCGTAAGTAAAAACCCTTCCCATTCCGCTCATCATATGATATAAAATATGGCAGTGAAAAAACCAGTCCCCATCTACGTTAGCATTAAATTCCAGCGTATCTGTTTCCATTGGCATTATATCAATCACATTTTTTAACGGTGCATATTCTCCTTGGCCATTAAGGACTCTGAAGTCATGTCCATGTAAGTGCATGGGATGGCGCATCATAGAATTATTATGTAAAACGATGCGTACATTTTCGCCTTTTTTAATTAATATTTTATCGGATTCAGAAACCACCTTATTGTCCAGACTCCATACATATCGATTCATGTTCCCTGTAAGTTCAAATTTTAGTTCTTTAACAGGGGCATTCTCAGGGAGTGTTGTTTTTTTTGGCGATTTTAGCATTGCATAATTCAGGGTTGTAATATCTGAAAGTGCATTGGCATTGTATTGCTCAGCATCCATTTTCATACCATCTATTTTTGTAGTGGTTTTAGGCTTGGTTTCACCAGTGATTTCGGGGTACATTACTACATTCATATCCATTTTATTGAGGCTCATACTCATTCCCATATCATCCAGATCTCCATTCATTTTCATCATACCGTTCATCATCTTCATTCCTTCAAAATATTTAAGCTTTGGCAAAGGCGACGCTAATTGCTTAACACCACTGCCAATATACAGGGAGGTAGATTTTGTACGGTCTTCCGGTGTTGCCAAAAATTCATAAGCAGTTTTATCAGATGGAACCGTTACAATTATGTCATAGGTTTCAGAAACAGCAATAATTAACCGATCGACCTCAACGGGTTCTACATCATTTCCATCATTGGCCACAACGGTAATTTTTCCGCCGGCATAGGTTAACCAAAAGTAGGTTGATGCACCTCCATTGGAAACGCGTAATCGGACTTTATCACCTGCTTTAAATTGAGAAAGCTGATTTTCATTTTTCCCATTGATTAAAAATTTATCATAATAAACATCACTAACGTCCATGGCATTCATGCGCTTCCATTCATTTTTAATTTTGTCTTTAAAATACCCTTGTCTTACGGCTTCTGCATAACTTTGTGTGGTTCCCTTTTTAATAGCAAACCAGTCTGATGCATTGTGCAGTAGTCGGTGTACATTTTCAGGTTTCATATCTGTCCATTCACTCAGTACTATTGGAACAGATGGCAAATCGTCTATTCCTTTGCGGAAAGTTGGATCATCCGTTTTTTTATTCATAATAAAAGAGCCGTACATGCCTATTTGTTCTTGTAGTTCCGTATGACTATGATACCAGTGCGTACCATTTTGAATAATAGGGAAAGTATATAAATGGGTGGTATGAGGTTTAATTGGCATTTGAGTTAGATTTGGCACGCCATCGTATTGGTTAGGCAAGAATAAGCCATGCCAATGAAGAGAAGTGTCTTCATCAAGCTCATTGTGGACGTAAATTTCAGCAGTATCACCTTCTGTAAAAGTAAGGGTAGGCATGGGTATTTGCCCATTAACAGCAATAGCCCTTTTGGGTTTTCCTGTGAAATTTACAATTGTATCTCTTATATAGAGATCATATCGGACTACACGGGGTTGCGATTTATTCTCTGCAACTTTTTTTTGAGTGTTCGTACCATTGCTGCTGTCCTGTGCTGATGTGTGCTCTTGGTCCATTTGATTTTTAGAAACCTGTTCTGGCTTGTCTCTGTGAGATGATATTGTTTTTTCCGGAACTAGTTTCATCCCACACTTTGGACAATTTCCCGGTTTGGATTCGTGAATTTCAGGATGCATCGGACAGGTGTAGGTTGTGGGTCTTGACTCTTCTTTGGATTGTTTTTTATCCATCACCATTCCTTTCATATCCTGAGCCTGAATTAGGGATGGGAGCATCATAACTACGAGTATTGTCAGTATATTTTTCATTTTGCTTTTTTTAGAGAATATCGTTCTATTTTTTTTTCATTTCATTCAACTTGGCTTTCATTTGTACAATTTCCGCCTGCTGTGCTTTAATAATGTCCTGAGCCAGTTGTTTTATTTCAGGATCTCGAAGAGAAGCCTCTTGAGCCATGAGAATTGCTGCAGCATGATGAGGTATCATTGATTTTAAGAACCGTTTATCTCCAACAGCAGCTTGTAAGCCTGATGCAGGTAAAAAAAATGATTGTGGCAACCCCGCCTGCAATAAGTAAGACTATGTTCTTCTTTTTATTCATATACATGCTGCCCATAACAATAATCTCAATTATGAGCATTGGGATAGTCATTATTGCTACCATGTAAAACTGGTTTACATTGGGAATTACATTAGCAAAAACATCAACCATCGAATACATTAGTATATACATAGAAAAAAATGATAATACTATCATAAGGGCTAATTTTTTGTACATTTTGGAGTTTGACTCTTTTGAATGATGCAGTGTCGGGTGTTCCGTTTTCATGATTTTTTTATTTAAAAGTTACTTAAATTCATCGATCTCCCTGAGCAAAGCAAGTCTAATACATACAACACGATAGCTGCTTAAAATTGTACGGGGTTATTATTTATGCTTTTGCATTTTAATATGATATTGTTATAAATTATTATCGTTATTTATTTTTAAGTAATAACTCCAACTCTGCAATCTGGTTTTTCAATTTCTCTACATTTTTCATTTTTTTCTGTTCTGCAATCGCTAGTGCTTTTTTTGCAGCTCCAATGGCTCCTGGATAGTCCTTGAGCTCTATCGATATTTTTTGTCTTAAAGCCGGATAATAAAAATTTTCAGGCTCCAACTTTTCAGCATCCACTAACCAGGATATTGCTTGGTTATTTGCTCTGCCGGTACTAGAATAATAATTTGCCGCCTGAAACAATAAAGTAGCATTTTGACTTTTCTCTTTAACGATATATTTGTCTATTAAGGCTAATATTTCTTGGTCAGCTTTACTTTTGATTGGGATTTTAACCATGGTATTTTCCCAAGTTATTTTCAGGAAACCTTCTCCTTTGCTATTAATGTCATTTAGCTCTATGGTAAATGTTTCATAGAAGTTAGGTGCCTTTTCTGAGGGAACTGTAAAACGCATAACGTCTTTTTTCTCATCATAGCCAGTTTCTCCATGTAAAGCAGTATCAGTATTTATAATGATAGTCCACTCATTTTCTGATGGGATTGAGAATATAGAATAAGTGCCTGTTTTTAAAATATTATTTCCAAAGGCAATATCTTCATTGGTAGTTATAGTCGTACAGTCGCTCGCACCTGTGCGCCAGAGTTTGCCAAAGGGTACCAATTCACCAAATATTTTTCGTCCTCTTACTAAAGGCCTGCTATAGGCCATTTTGATTGTTGAGTTTCCTATCTCTTGTTGAAAGGATGCTGACGGACTTGCAGGAGTAAGTTTAATTTGAACTTTTTCTTGTGCAGAAAGAGATAATGATTGTAGAACAATAAAGCTGATTAGAATTATTTTTTTCATAGTTTTTAATTTTAAATTGATTTTGCTATTTTTTCCATTATTGAATGGTCTGTACCAAATTTGCATATTGCATCGCAATTGGCTCTTAATTCGGAAAACAGGATATATTTTATGTTCATTCTTGAGTTTTTAATTACGGGTCTATTTAGTTGGAGAACTACATCTTTTTCACGGTTATTTGGTATAATTATGTAAAAAACTTCATGACCGCTGGAAATACTGAAATACAGATCAGACAGGCGAAGGATGCCGGAGTAGATACTAGTGCTCTTTTCTACTTCAAAGGCTCCTATAATTTTGTTTGTGCCTTTTTCGAACCACAGCACATCAATTAGCTTGATGGTATTTTGAGTGTCCTTGTCAGTAGGCAGCTCAGGGAATTTCCCAAGTGAAATAAAGGAGAAATTTTGTCCATCAAACGATTTGCTTTTATCATTGCTTGCCGGAGTAACATCGAAACCCAGGGAGCTGCCTATTTTTAGTAGATGGTACTGCATTTCACTATGCAGATTTTCTTCTAGTTTTTCTTCAAGTATTTCTTTTTGACGCTTGTGTACATTTTTTTCAAATCTTGAACGTTCTGCCTCGCTCAAATATTCATCATTACCGATTAGCATTTTCTGAGTTCCAATTTCAAAACACAATCCTGCAATGGCACCCAAATCATTTGACAGCTGAGATTTATGCAAAGTGTTAGTTTCCATCAAAGTTTCTCTTATTTTAAGATATTCTGTCCAGCTTCCCAATTTTTTTTTGTCTTTAAAAAGAAAATTAAAACCATTGAGAATAGCAGTGTTGAATGGCGGGAACCAGGTTGGGTGTATGAAATACAAAATACTGGCAACCGCAGGCCCTAATCCTTTAATTTTTAATTCATCGAGTTTTATGATTTCTTTTACAACCTGCTCTTCAGACTTGGCATTGATACAATTTTCAAGGAATTGACCGAAAGCCAATTTATTGTTTTGATTTTCATAGATATCAGGAATGCGTAATTTGGGTTTCCAATAAAACGGATGGGAAACCCCTGCAAAGACTTGTTTTTGTTCAGCAATGCAACTCAGAACAAATTCTAAGCTGCTTTCTTTAAAATCATTAGGAAAGGTTTTCTTTTTAATATCCTCAATGACTTGTAAAACACCGCGTCTTATAGTCCGAAATGCCTTTAACCGTTGGTTGTTATCTATAAACCAGTTATTGTAGACACTTTCGTTATCGTTTTTATACTGCAGAATAATTTGTCCTAGATTGGTCATTTGTTTTTATAATAAATTATTTTTCTTTAGAGTTTTAAGTTTCTCAATCGCAATGCATTGACAATAACAGATACCGAGCTAAAACTCATTGCCAGGGCAGCAATCATAGGAGAAAGTAATATTCCGAAAAACGGATATAAAACTCCCGCAGCAACTGGTACACCTAAGACATTATATATAAAAGCAAAGAACAGGTTTTGCTTGATGTTGCTCATTACAGCGTGGCTCAGATTTTTTGCTTTTACAATTCCTTGCAAATCTCCTTTTACCAAAGTAATCTTGGCACTTTCTATCGCAACATCTGTTCCTGTTCCCATCGCAATGCCAATGTCCGATTGTGCCAAAGCTGGCGCATCGTTTATACCATCTCCTGCCATAGCAACAACTTTTCCTTCAGCTTGTAATTTTTCTATTACTTTTAATTTGTCTTCCGGTAAACAACCTGCTTGGAAAGAGGTTAAATGCAACTCGTCAGCAACAGCTTTGGCAGTATTTACATTATCTCCCGTAAGCATAATTACTTCAACTCCTTGACTCATTAATTCTTTTATAGCAGCAGCACTGGTTTCTTTTATAGCATCGGTTATCGTTACAAATCCCACTACGTTATTATCCACAGCGATATAAGAAACTGTTTTTCCTAATTTTTGTTCGGCAATAATTTTCTCTTCAATTGTGGCAGAAATAGCTGCGCCTACTTGCTCCATTAATTTTTTATTCCCTAATGCGATCTTTTTATCAATAGCAGTTCCAATAACTCCTTTTCCTGCAATATTTTCAAAATCATCGACTTTCGTTAAAGAGACATTCTTAGCTTTTGCAAATTTTACTACTGCTTGTGCTAAAGGATGTTCGCTATACTGATTTAAAGACGCAATGTATTGCAACAGTTCATCTTCTGAATATTGAAATGCAACAATTTTTTCTACCGAAGGTTTCCCTTCTGTAATTGTTCCTGTTTTATCAGTAATCAGAACATTTACCTTATCCATTTTTTCTAAAGCTTCGGCATTTTTTATCAGAATTCCCGATTGAGCGCCTTTTCCAACTCCTACCATTACAGACATAGGGGTTGCCAGTCCTAAAGCACAGGGACAGGCAATAATTAGTACCGCAATGGCATTTATAAAACCATAGACCAATGCCGGTTCGGGACCAAATTTCGCCCAAATAAAAAAGGTAAGAATGGAAATTACAACAACAATTGGTACAAAATATTTAGCAATACTATCGGCTAATTTCTGAATTGGTGCTCTGGAACGGCTTGCATTATTAACCATTTGTATAATTTGCGAAAGCAAGGTTTCCGAACCAACTTTTTCGGCAATCATGATAAATGATTTGTTTCCGTTTATAGTTCCTGAAGATACCATATCGCCTATTTTTTTATCTACAGGAATAGGTTCGCCGGTAATCATCGATTCGTCTATTGTGCTTTCACCATCGGTTATTTTTCCATCCACAGGAATTTTATCTCCGGGTTTTACCCGTAATAAATCACCTTTTTTGATATCATGGATTGAGATTACTTTATCAACGCCATCAATTACCAAAGTAGCTTCGGTAGGAGCCAATTTTAACAATTCTTTTATAGCGCCACTGGTTTGACTGTGCGCCCTGGCCTCAAGCAATTGTCCTAACAAAACCAAAGTTAGAATAACTGTTGTGGCCTCGAAGTATAATAGTACTGTCCCGTGCTGGGTCTTAAATTCACTTGGAAAAATGTCTGGAAAAAACATTCCAACTAAACTAAATAAAAATGCCACTCCTGTACCAATTCCGATAAGGGTAAACATATTTAAATTCCATGTAATTATTGATTTCCATGCTCGTACAAAAAATACCCAACAGGCATAAAAGACAACAGGAAGTGATAAAATAAGCTGTACCCAATTCCATTTAGCCGCATCCATTAGCCCGAGTAAAGGATTGTTGTGTGCCATTTCTATCATGGCAATGGCGAAAATAGGAACTGTAAATACAACCGCTATTTTCATTTTCTTAACCAAACCCTTATAAATCCTTTGTTCTTCGCTTTCGCTTGGTTCCATTGGTACTAGATCCATCCCGCAAATAGGACATGAACCTGGCGCATTGGTTATAATTTCCGGATGCATCGGGCATGTGTATTGCAGTGCCTGAACCGCAGCTGGTTCTTGTACCAAATGCATTCCGCATACAGGACAATCTCCCGGTTTATCATACATTTTATCTCCTTCACAATGCATCGGGCAATAGTATTGCCCGCCCGCATCATTATGAGGCACAGCCAACTTTTTATGATCCTGATCGCTAGCAGTACCACAGCATGATTTCTCGGCTGTTTTTTCTTGCGAATGAGTGTTGTGGGTCATTTCAATGGTGTACTTTCCAACGGCAGTCAATGCTTGCTGCAGTTGCTCGGTCGCAATATGTTTTTCCATTATAATGGTTGCCAATGGGGGATCTAAAGTAACATTTGCTTTTATTCCCTCCACTGCATTTAATGTTTTTTCTACTTTTGTACGACATCCATCGC
The DNA here is from genome assembly GCF_057840745.1 of Flavobacterium sp. KH_001. NCBI lineage: Bacteria > Pseudomonadati > Bacteroidota > Flavobacteriia > Flavobacteriales > Flavobacteriaceae > Flavobacterium > Flavobacterium sp. KH_001. The sequence continues at coordinate 2,483,257 of NZ_CM174520.1, forward strand.
AAGTCATTCCCGATATTGTATAGGTGTGTGTCATAAGGTTGTTTTTTTACAGTTTAGAAGTGTTATTTGTTTGGTATATAGAAAGTTAGTTTTTTTTTAGTAAACCTGTAATTTTAATTTACTTAAAACGGCTTGTTGTTCATCAGCTGTTACAGCCTATTGTTAAGCAATGAAAAATAATTACAAATAGTTATGTATTTAGATTCTTATTATTTAATTATTTCTTTCACCTCACCACAGTTGAGCATTTTTTCTCCAAAGTAAGGATTACGCACTTCTTTCGTAGAACTAATCCATACAGCTCCTTTATTGTCGAAAGCCATGGGACAATATTCAACGTATAGTTCAGCCTGAGCCATTCCTGCTTTTTTTAGCAAGGCAACCATTTCATCACTTAGTTTAGAATAGGCAGCCCGCTGCTTATTGATATCAGGAGCTGAAACGATTGATGCAGCACTTTCTGCAAGATTGCTGTTGTTGCTGATTTCCCTTGCTCCCGCTTCAATCGCATTGGCCGCCAGTTTTGCTTCCGCCAGATTATCCTGGGCAAGGGCTACTGTTAAATTGGCATACTGGCTGTATATCGCGTTTAATACATCATCATTTATCCTGATTTCGGGTTCCTTTGAAATTTGGACTGAAGTTTCACTATCCTGAGGATTCTCTTGCTTTTTGTTTTCATTATTACCGCAGGCAATAAGTAAGAAGATTGATACTATTGGGATTCCTATTTTGGTTATTTTTTTCATCGTCTGTTGTGAGATTGGTTATTACATTTTCATTCCTGACATTGGGTTTTTGCCCTTCTTTAATATAAATTCACTGTAAAGGAGATAGGCTCCGGATGCAACAACGACATCGCCTTTTTTTAAGCCGCTGGTAATTTCGACTTCATCGAAGGTTTCCGAACCAATCGCCACCATTCTAGGCTGATATTTGCCTTTTTCGATTTCAATCCAAACATGTGTGCCGCTGCCGTCTCTTATAACAGCATCCACAGGTATTGTCAATTTCATTTTCTGTTCTGAGGAAGGCAGTAAAACAATTGTCTGCTGACCTGCCTGCCATTGATTGTTTGGATTGGCAATAGTACCGCGCAGCTGTATTAACTGCTTGCTTGTCTGCAGGGCAGGATTTATAAAATCTACGGTCATTGTTTGGGGCTGATCTTCATAACCCGAGATTATAACTTTAACCTTTTGGCCGGTTTTAATTTTACCTGCATCGGCTGGATAAACATCAGCTTCGACCCATAAACGATTATAATCTTCTAATTTCATAATAGAGGCTCCTTCTGCTACATATTGGCCTTCCGTAATGGAAAGTTCCGCAACTATTCCTGAATTAGGGGCATAATAAACAACATAAGGAGAAACTTTTTGTTTTTTTAATAATTCATTAAGCTGTGCTTCAGATTGTCCATATAATAATAGTTTTTGTTTTGCAGCATTTTTTATTTGGGCAAAGCGTTTATCCTCTGTAAAGCTTGCAGCCTGTGCTGTGGCAAGAAGATACTCCTGTTGCAGGGCTGAAAGCTGTTCTGAATATATGCTGTATAAAGGCTGTCCTTTTCGAACGGGAACACCAGTTTCTTTTACATACAACTCTTCAATCCTTCCTGCAACCAGGCTTGAGATGTAAACAGTTTGCTCAGGGTCAGTGACCAGACGCCCGTTTAGACGGGAAGAATTTGAAAATTCATTTTCCCCTGCAGTTATTGTAGTCAGATTGGCTAGAGCTTGCTGACTAGGTCCCAAGGTTAGAAAGTCCTGTGCGCTGTTTTTTTCGAAGGGCACTAAATCCATTCCACAGATTGGGCATGAGCCAGGACTATCTTTTACAATTTGCGGATGCATGGGGCAGGTATAGGTTTGAGCTTTTTCCTGACTGACTTTTTTTTCTTCTTTTTGGGCACATGCTGTAAATAGAAGTGGAAAAACCATTGCAATGAGCAAAATAGTACGAATTATTAATTTACTGTTCATGACTTAATTTTTTAATTTATTTTCTGAAGCTATCTTGATAAAACTCTCACTGTCTATCATATAGGCCGCATTGCTGGCAATACCCCAATCACTGATGTCTTGATCTATTAGGACCATTCCATCAGCATTGTTTTTCGTTTTAACTTCTCTGGGAACAAATACGTCCTTTTCTCTTTTGAAAACGATGGATTTATTACCTAGATTGAGAACGGCACTTTGCGGAAGCCACCAGCCTTTACTGACAATAGGAACGGCTGCAGTTACTAATTTTCCGGTCTGAAATTTATTATCCTGCAAATAAATCCTTGCTATAGTAAAGTTGCTTCCCTCTTTAAAGACGGGCTGAATGAGTCCGATAATACCAGTATATACAGTTTGCTTATCTGATGGTTCATAAAACACCAGTTTTTGTCCTTTTTTAATCTGGGGGGATACCGATGGATCAAAAGCAAACTCAGCGATAAGGTTTTTGTTGGTATAGATTGTAAAGAGTGATTGTCCAGCACCAATATATTGCCCTTCTCTTAGCATAATAGCAGGGGCAGCAGGTGCAGGTGCGCTACTTGTTGCTGCATTGCCACTTGAACCCATAGCGCCCATGCCATCATCTGATGATGCATTTTGAGGCGAAGCTGCCGGAGCTGCTCTAGAGGCGCTTGCTCTTGCAGTATTGTCTAAGATGTACCCGGTGGCATTACTGTAAACGGGAATGCGATAGGAAATTGTACCTGTCTTTAATACCTGTTGTATTTGTTTCTGCTGCATACCTAGCAGAGACAGTCTCTCTTTTGCTTTTTGAAGCATCGGATTGTTTGCATCGGATTGATAAATAAACAACAATTCTCTTTGCGCGGCAGCGAGGTCAGGTGAATAGATTTCCATGATTAGCTGTCCTTTTTTTACGGGCTGGTAATTGTACTTAATCAGCAGGCGCTCAATCCTTCCGCTTACCCTGCTGGAAATGCTGGTCTGCTCACGGGTATCGTAGGTGATAATTCCCTGCACCTGCAGAGAGAATATTTTAGTCCCTCCCTGAGGTTTTATGACAGATATATTAGAAACGACCTGTTCGTTGACGGGTTTTAAAAGGTGTTTCAGGCTGCTGTCTATAGCTGTTTCCGTACCAGGGGTATGTCTTGGAACCAATTCCATACCGCATATTGGACAGCTGCCGGGCTTAACCTGAATAACTTCGGGATGCATTGGACAGGTATATTCCTGATTTGTAACATGCTGATGTGATGGCTTATTGTTATGCTCGGTTTTCTTGTTACAGGCTGTCAATAATAATATCGAAACGAATAACAATGCGACTAACTTAGCGATAGAGTTCTTTTTCATAATCGACAATCATTTGATATAGTTTTAATTTTTCATCTAATAAGTTATTCTGCAGCATATTTAAAGCTTCCCAGGAGTCAATTACTACAGGAATCTGCAGTTTGTTTTCCTGATAGTTCAGAAAGTTTACATCCAGGGACTTTTGCATAGAAGGGATTATTTTTGTTTCGAGTCCCTGAATCCTTTTTTGCATGGTCAGTATTTCGTATTGCATACCATATAACATACCTTGGGTTTCCTGCAGCATGGCGGATTTCTCTTTCTCCATAGCCTGTACATTGTATTGCATTGCTTTGACATCTGATTTATACATTTTTGAAGACCAGGGAGCAATAGGAATAGACATCATTGCCATTACCGAATAGGCTTTGGGCATCATTTTATCAAAAGAATTCATATGATCAAACTGGATTTTAAAAGAGGGATTTTTTTCTGCTTTCATGGCCTCAATACTAAGCTGCATCGATTCAATTCCAGCATCCATCTTCTTGATATCTCCACGTACCCCTGCAAGGCTTGTGGTGTCGTGTAAAGCTGGGTTGAAGACAGGATTAATACTCGTGTCTATGGCAAAATCAGCATTGCCGGGCTGGTTCATCAAGCTGTTGAGCCATGCTCTTGCTTTTGCAATTTCACCTTCCTGCATGCGGACCATATTTTTGTTTTCTTCAATCCTTGCGTCGATCTTGTATACATTACCCAATTGCGACTGGTTGTAGGGATAGCGCACTTCCTCAATCTTTTTCATGGTCAGCATTATCTTTTCGTTCTGATCCAAAACTTTCATTCGCTGTTCGGCCACCATCCAGCTGTAGTAGAGCTGTTTGGCCTTCGATTTATAGTCGTTAAGGGTAACGGCACGGGTAGCGTTCTCAATGTTTCCTTGGGACTGGATGAATTTTTTCTTCTTGTTTAGCTTTCCTACATTGGGGATGTCCTGTTCAATTCTGAACATTAAAGATCCTTTGTCGCGGTCATCCATAACCTCCTGAAAGGGATAGGGGGTCATAAAAGTTCCCACACCCACCATTGGTGCCATCCATGCCGTTGCGGCATCGCCACTGTACTTGTATCCTTCTGCCTTTAAACTATAGCTTTGCAGGAGCACATTTTTTTTATCAATCCTTTGAAGGATTGTATCGAGAGACAAGACCTGTTTGGTCTGGCTCCATAGCTGTATGGGCAGTAAAAGCAATAGTACTGCCAGTATTTTAATGTTTGACATCATGTACTTCGAGTTTGCCATATTTTCTTAGTTCATATTCTTTGGACATTAGGAAAATAAGCGGGGTTACTAATAAGATATGCACGGCAGAGGTAAATACACCACCAATCATAGGCAATACAATTGGTTTCATTACATCCATTCCAACACCATTGGACCACAGGACGGGTACTAATCCGAATAATGAGACGCAAACGGTCATTAGTTTTGGGCGCAATCGTTTTGCGGCACCGTGTACCACATATTCCCTGAGATCTTCTTTAGTGATGGTTTCCCTTGAGTTTCCTTTGGCCCGGATAAGTTGCTCCATGGCATCATTGAGATAGATAACCATCACAATTCCGGTTTCCACGGCAATTCCAAAAAGGGCAATAAAACCTACTGCTACCGCCACTGATAGATTGACATCCCAGAAAAAAATTATATAGGCACCTCCAATTAAAGCAAAAGGAACTGTTATAAGACTTAAAAAGGCTTCCCTAAGGGAATTAAAGGCAAAATATAGGGCGAAGAAAATAATAAGCAATACTAGCGGCGCAATGACTTTAAGGGTCTTTTCTCCGCTGATCAGGTTCTCATATTGTCCGCTCCATTCTATAAAGTACCCTTCAGGAAGTATGTTTTTGGCACTTTCTAATTTTTTCATTGCTTCCTGTACGGTTCCTCCCATATCACGATCACGTATATTGAACATGACTGCTCCGCGAAGGAGTGCATTTTCAGAACTGATCATTGGCGGTCCGTCTACGAATTTAATATCAGCAACGGCAGATAATGGCACTTCTCCAAAGGCAGGAGACTGTAAGGGAATGCGTTTAATGCGTTCCACGCTATTTCTATAATCCTGTGCCATACGCACACTTATTGAAAAACGTCTTCGTCCTTCAACAGTATTGCCAATGGATGCACCACCTAAAGCAAATTCCACGGTTTGGTTTACATCATCTACTGTTAATCCATATCGGGCCAATTCCTGGCGATTAACATCAACATCAAGGTATTTACCTCCGGTAATAGGATCCACAAATAAATCAGATACTCCCGGAGTTCCTTCTAAAGCCATTTTCACCCTTTCAGATACACGAGCAATGGTGTCGAGATTTTGTCCGTAGACTTTAATTCCTACATCAGTACGAATTCCTGTTGCCAGCATATTGATTCGGTTGATAATGGGCTGTGTCCAACCGTTTACTACACCAGGTATCTGGAGTTTGGTATCGAGTTCCTTAATAATATCTTTTTTATCTATTCCTTCACGCCACTGTGATTTTGGTTTTAGCATGATAATGGTCTCAATCATGCTCATTGGGGAATTATCCGTAGCTGTGTTAGCTCGCCCTGCCTTACCCAAAACACTTTCAACTTCAGGAACCGATTTGATTATTTTATCCTGTACCTGCAAAATGCGTTTGATTTCTCCATTAGATACATCAGGGAGGGTAACAGGCATAAATAAAATACTCTGTTCATCCAATGGCGGCATGAACTCCGTTCCGAGCCGCATCAATAATGGAATAGAAATCAATAATGCCAGAATATTGACTGCAAGAGTTGTTTTTCTCCATTTCAGAACCCAGCGTATAATTGGCTCATAACCTCTTTCCAAAAAGCGATTTACTGGATGTGCATCGGTTGGACGGAATTTTCCTTTCATAAAAAAAGAAATCAGTACCGGAGCTAATGTAAGTACCAACAGGGCATCCACAATCAGTATGAATGTTTTTGTAAAGGCTAAAGGATGGAATAGTTTTCCTTCCTGTCCGGTAAGCATAAACACAGGCAAGAAAGAGGTAATTATAATTACAGTGGCAAAGAATACGCCACGAGAAACCTGCTTGCTGCTTTTCTCAATTATTTTGAGTCTTTCCTCTTCGGATATCCACTGTGGTTTTTTGCGAAATATATTTTTAATTCTTTTCATCAGAGTTTATTTCATTTTTTTGTTCAGATTCCCATTGTGCATACCGTTGCGAGAGATGCTGGTAGGCGTTTTCACTCATAATAATACCGTTGTCAACTATTACTCCAATGGCAAGTGCTATACCGGTAAGGGACATAATATTGGAGGATATGTCAAAGGCATTGAGCAGTATGAAACTTGCTGCAATGGTAATTGGTATCTGGATGATAATACTCAGTGCACTGCGCCAGTGAAAAAGAAAAATAATAACGATAAGCGACACTACAAACATTTCTTCAATTAAGGTACGCTTAACCGAATCAATAGATTCTTTAATCAGATGCCCCCGGTCATATACAATGTTAAATTTTACCCCTTTTGGAAGCCCTTTAGCAACTTCCTTCATCTTTTCTTTCACATTATCAATTACAGCATCTGCGTTTTCACCATAACGCATCACTACTATACCTCCAACGACTTCGCCTGTGCCATTATGATCAAAGATTCCCAATCGGGTTTCCCCGCTCATCTGGACAGTTCCTATATCGCTGACTTTTATAGGAATGCCATTTTGGTTTTTCAGTGGGATATCCTCAATCTCTTTGATGGATTTCAGATAACCGGATGTCTTAATGATATAACCAATATCACTCATGTCGAATTTTCTTCCGCCGCTTTCATTATTATTGGCACGTACAGCACTTATAACCTCCGGGACAGACAGCTTATAATATAGCAGTTTGTTTGGATCAATGGTAACCTGGTATTCTTTTTGAAATCCTCCAAAAGAAGCAATTTCACTTACTCCGGGAACATTTTGCAAAGCAAACTTGACGTACCAGTCCTGTAGGGCTCTTTGTTCGCCAAGGTCAACACCGGGTGCCTCCAAAGTATACCAGAGTATATGCCCAACCCCAGTTCCATCGGGTCCTAATTGCGGGGCAACTCCTTTGGGCAAGGTGCTGCTAATAGTACTGAGCCTTTCCAGTACTCTTGATCTTGCCCAGTATACATCAACATCATCTTCAAAAATGACATAAATAAAACTCATACCAAACATGGAAGCAGCTCTTACATATTTAATTTTGGGCAATCCCTGAAGGTTGGTAACCAAGGGATAGGTGATCTGGTCTTCAACGAGCTGTGGAGCACGTCCCATCCATTCTGTAAAAACGATTACCTGATTTTCAGATAAATCGGGAATAGCATCAATAGGATTTTTTTGAATAGAGATGATACCCCATACAAATATTCCTGCTGATAATAGTAAAACGATATAACGGTTGCGCAGCGACCATTCTATTAATTTGTGTACCATAGATTTAATTTATTTGTGCAAGACTATCGCTTACTTTTTCAATCCAATTGAGCAGTTGTTCTTTCTGAACAGTATTCAGCACTGCATTTTTATGGATCAGCGTATAGGAAGCCAAAGGCATTTCGTTAGCTTTTATCTGCTTGGCAATTCGGTCTAATTTATTTTCCTGTTTTCGTTTGGAATAACTTCCCCATTGGCTAAAATTCAAATTTTCTTTACCCTTAGTAATATGCCCCTCCATGAAAGTACGTGCCGGCTGTATGTAGGAGTACCATGGATATTGCGTGTTGCTGCTGTGACAATCATAACAGGAAGTCTGAAGAATCGTTTGTACATTTTTGGGAATGGGATAGACTCTCGAAATGTGAATTGGTAAAACCTGCCCGTAATCGGAATTTCGGGCAGGCTGATACAATTGCATCAGTAGAAAAATAATTAACCCAATAAAAAGAATCTTTCTGATGAATCGTTTCATTTTACAATTGTTTTTTCATTGAGCCGCAGGTTAGCATTTTAGAACCATAGTAAGGATTTTTTATCTCTTTTGTTTCACTGATCCAGATAGCTCCTTTCCCACCATCATACATAGGGCAAAAATCTTGATACAATTTTTGCTCTGATTTAAAAGATTTTATCAAATCATTCATGTCTTTACTCAACATGGCGAAATGTTCCCTTTGGTGTTCGATATTTCCACCGTTTGCTCCAATATGTTCTGCGTGTTCTTTAGCATCATCAGCAATATCAAGATATTCTGTCTTTAATTTCGCATCTATTGAATTAGGATTTACATTATTAAAAATTGCATACAATGCTTTTCCGGCATTTGCAGCTCCTTTTGTATCATCTTTTGTTAATGCATTTTTTAGCGTCAGATAATTGCTGACAATTTCGTTTATAGAAAATGTTGCTTGAGCAGCTTGGGTTGTTTTTACTTCTGCGCTTTTTTCAGTAGTTTCCTTTACTGGCTCGGTTAATTCCATTCCGCATTTGGAACATTTGTCTCCTTTTTTTCCTGTAACTTCAGGATGCATGGAACAGGCATACAATTGTGAATCATTCTGAGCGGTCCCAGAAGCAGCTTCAGGCGTTGTAGTTTCTTTGTTTTTTGAATTACAGGCTATAAGTACAATTGCCATTACAAGGGTTGAGAAAATTATTTTTTTCATTTTTTTAGTTTTTGATCTCTTATAAATGTTGTTTTGTCCAACATTCTTTTATTTGAGTGTTATACGAATTATTCTTTTTTTGATTGTGCAAATTCAATCTCCTGTTGGCATTTTGAATACCTTTTTAAGCTAAAAATGTAAATCCTAACTTTTCCATTCATGTCCATTTGAGGCACCCAAATTTCTAAACCATTTGGACTGTAGATCGTGTTATGGTTCATCATTGGCAGGTTAATATTTTTTACAGTTGTCCCATGGACGGCATCAATTACTAGGAGTTTACCTGTCATTCCTTCCATGCCGACAGTATGACCGGCAGAGAAGTCCATTCCGGGCACGCCAATGGTCACATGATTAGAATGTAAAGAAATGTGGTAAGGCCACATGATCATATCAGTTCCGGTCCCCATAAGGCTGACGGTCTCTGTAACTTTATTGGTTGCCAATTTGATTACTGAAATTGTGCCGTCCTGGGCATTGACCACATATGCGGCAGGATAGTTTATGTTCAATTTTGGATCGGACATATTCATATCATCTGATTTACTGCAAGAAGACAGCCATAGGGTTCCTAAGATTAATGCTCCAAGGATTGAAGTACCTGTAATTATATTTTTAATTTTATGATTTGGGATTATTTGATTGTTTCTATAGTTGATCCACAGCTTAGCATCTGGGAACCGTAATACGGATTCTTGATACCGCTTTCTTTGCTGAGCCAATTCGCATCAACCATTGGGCAATGGTTATAATAAACCGGTTGTGGCGGATTGGTAGTTTTTATAAGATCGTAAGTGTTTTTAGATAAGCTTTTAAAGGATTCTCTTTGTTTCTTAATATCTTGGGTTTCAGAAATGTTCTTTGCATCCATAGCTAAACTTTTCATTAAATTCATCCATGCAGTATGTTCTTTAGATTTTAGGTTTTCCATTTTAATGGCATTGATTGCAGTAAGAAGCTCTTTAGATTTGATTGCAGTAGTCTTGGCATCTGTTTTCACCAAAGCATCTTTTACCTCAAAGTAGTTGTCGAAAATTATTTTAAATGGACTCTCTTGTTCTGCATCTGGAAGAACTGCGGTTGTATGCTGGGAATGATCCATTTTCTCCATATCCATTTTTGATTCTTTCATTGGGACAGCCATCTTATTTGTTCTTTCGTATTGGCAGCATTTTGGAAGTTTTGCATATGCATCGGCAGGAGATAAGAATTGCTCACTGTCATATCCCGCTAAGGCAATTCGTTTTAGAATCTCATCTTGATTTGTTTTCTTCTGGTCGTAGGTAATGGCCGCAATTTTGGTATTCTCATCCCAGTTTACCGAAGCGATATTTTCGATGTTTCCTGCTTTTTCAATAGCAGTTTTGCACATTAGACAATTACCATAAATTTTTGTGTTTACGGTTTTGGCATTTTTTATAGGTGCGCCATACACTATGACTGATAGCAATATTGTAATTGCCATCAATCCTTTTTGAATTGATTTCATTTTAAAATGTATTAGAAGTGAATGTAGCCTTATGAGAAATAATTGTATATACGAGGTGTATAGACTATTATTCTCTAAAGCGAAAAATTAAAATAATGAAAAGCAAATGCCTTCCTTTTTTGACACACGTATGGCTGTCAAAAAAGGGTTTTAGCTTATTTTAGGTATAAGCCAGATAGAAGAGAAACCAGTTAAAATTGCGGTTTCTGAATTGTAGAATTTTTGTTTTTCAGAAAAAAAACTCAAGGTAATGTTTTTGAATTCAAGCTGGTTTACAAACGTAATTCCTCCGTTGCAAATTGAAGCACACCCGCACATTGAATGCCCACATTTTCCGCCACATCCATCATGATTTTTCTCACCTGAATGATTCGTTTTAGAACAGCAATCATCTTTATCAGATTGCGAAGTCTCTTTTGTACAAGAATGATTTACCACAATTTTTTCACAGGCAAAAGTGTCTGTTGGCATTAGGAATAAGCCAAGTAAAACAAGTACTATGATGTGAAATCGATTCATGTGAAAAAATAATAGAAACAAACTTACTTATATTTTTTCGGTTTTTTCAAAAAAAAATGTTAAAACCATTTATACAATAAAAAGGTTGCCTAAAAAGCAAAATCAATTACTTTAAATTTCTTTTACTACGGTCTTAGTTTATAATCTATGGTGACGATTTAATAATTAGCTATTTGCCAATTAATATATAATAATGTTTCTCATTTTACTATGAATGTTAAAATAAGGAGAATGGTTTATAGGGGATTTAGATGTCATTTCATATAAAATTAATTTAACGATTTATCAGGGTTAGAAACATTACCATGATGGCTGTCAGTATATTAATTATTCTAGTAAAAATTAAAAATTAGTAGTTTAGGGTACTTATTGCATTTTGAAAATAAAACACTAAACACACAAACATCATTAGCTATATTGCGATTGTGTAATGAGCAATATAGCTAATGATGTTGTTCCGTTTTAAAGCGCCCCGCAATTGCCCGACCAATTGCGGGGCGGCGGGCATTAGCCTACCGCTATAGGTTCTAACCTAAAAGTGCCAAGATTCAGAAAAAATCCTCTTTGGGCAGTCATGCCTTCACGAAATAATTTCCATAGTAGTGATGCCCCCATACAGGCAAGTGTCGCATTAATAAATAAATCCTGTTTTTCGAGTGCCTCGGCAAGGGAACAGCTCGGCTCATTGTTATCTGTCTGCGCCATTAGTAATTCCTTAAATTCATCGGTTAGCATCGGAAGACTGGGTACAGTCCTGTATAGTTTGGAATCAGGCTGTTGGATTTCGCTGATTGTCGAGAGCATCGCCTGACCTGTATTTTGGGCGTTGCCGAGGTCGAGCCAATAAAGGGATTTGTTGCGTTCAAAATCATTATTTCCATTACAGTTCTTTAATAAATCTGCAATATCAAAACGTGCCTTTGCGGTATCAACACAACTAATGTAAATATTTGCTCTGCCACGATTGGGCAGGGATTTCAGATTAGCTGTTGAAAATTGCTCTGTTACGGCTTTCCAATTCGTTCCAAAAAAGCGATTGATACGATTTATAAGTGCTACTGCTTTGGGAAGCCCAACCTCAGCATCTGCAAAAAGCTGTCGTCCCTGATTGGCATTAGTGACTACATCATCATCGAACAAATTAACCTGTAGTCCAGGATGTCCCAAGGCTATAAGGCTGTGGTTCATTCTTGCGAGTTCAGTGAGCATCCTGCTTCCTGTTCCTCCTGCGCCAATAAGATTTACCGTTATGGGATTGGTTGGGTTTATCAGGTAATTGTGCGCGTAATGCATGGCGCTTTGTGTATTCATGATAGTAATTTTTTAAGTGTTAAACCATTTTTGAGTAAGGATTTTATGGGAAACGATTTTCCGCTACCCACCAATTTCTGCCAAAGCTGTATGATGTTTCCTTTTACAGGACTTGTATTTCCAATCAGATGACTGAAATAGCTGTTAAAAAAATACTGTTCCCAAAGCGAAATGAATTCTTCCAAATGGCAGTCTGACTTTATAGTAACTGATACCGTCCCCATGCAGACCCTGCCATCGTCATATAAATTAAAAAACGGTGCATGATAAAGGGGTGTCTGTTCGTTTATTTGCATTTCGGTGTCTATTGCATAAATGTACAGCGTGTTTTTAGAGGCTTTCCATAACAAGGGCGGTACAAATGCTTCTCCGTTTGTAATTCCTAAACTCTCCACGAAAAACAAACTGACTTTTTGCGAAGGGGTGTACCAAATGGCAGAACCATTATGCTCGGGATTCAAATGCAGTACATTTTTAGGAAGCAGTCCTGATGGCTTTAAAAATTTACGGGTCAGTTCGTCTGATGTATCAAGGGCACTGGCAATTTGCGTGCTTTCTTTAAGGCTTAAGGGATGGGCGTTTATGGGACAGCCATTTTTATCCATATCATAGGCTTCCACATAAATGGATTTTTCAGCAGAATGTTTCTGATAGACTACAAAGGCTTTTACAGGATTGTACAATGTTCCGAATGCGGAGGTTATATCTTTCATGGTATATTATTTAAAAGGGTGCATAAATCATTTAGAAGTGGAAACAGCCTGTATTCGAAATCGATCGCTTTATGGGTTAACTCGTTTTGGGCATCATAGATCTGCAGGAGTGAAGGCTCTTCTATTTCGGAGCATTCGTTCAATTCATCATTGATTACCCGTGCAATATTCTCATAGAGTTGTCCATCAGTCTCTGCTATAAAGGAAATGTACTGTTCTGCCCTTATAATTCCTTCTTCACTTTCAAACACCTCATTGGAGGTATTTTGAAAAATAGTGTCCGCAGGATATTCAAGCATTAATGCCAATGCCTGTTTGGCAACACTTAGGCAGTCTTTTTCGAAAGGGTTATTGAATTTATAACTGCCTATGCGTTTTTCAAAGACACTCAGATGATAGGGATTGTACATTTTACGGTGCATAACATCTCCATAGTATGAAGCCGTGTTTAATTCTGAAATCATACTATTTCCGTTTTCAGACTCTTCATCCTCCAGTTCATCAATCATCCATTCTTCCATACACTCATAGTGGTAATAAAGATAACTATTGTCTTCCCTGTAATAGGGAATCCCTGCAATATGGTAGAGATAGGCAAAAACAGAGAGCAGTAATTCTGCCGTTCGTTTCTGTTTCCTTTTTTGTAATAGTCGGTACAAGGGCAGTACAGGAATATAGTACAGCGTATTGCACGTGTTATAAATATGCTTGGTTGCTAATTTTACACAGCCATTATTACACTGCATAATGGACAATTCAATATCGCGACCCAAACGGTTCAACTGCTTCTGAGCATCGCAATGTGCTAATAATATATTATAGGGATAGGATTTGCCTGTAGTACCCAAAACCTCAAAACCATACAATCCTGTCAGGAGAGCAAGAGAATTAAAAAAATCATTTTCTACCTGAAATTGGTCGGGTATTTTTTTACCCATTTCGAACAATGGCAGAAAAGAATGTCTTAAAAAACTATCGGCAGGAGTTCTAGCGGAGCGGAACTGTTCGGGTTCTTTTTTACTTGGTGCGCATCGGGCAGTCGGTCTGTATTTTCTGCGAATTCCCCTAACTGTCTGTATAGTCTGCATTGCTTTTTGTTTTTTGGCAGTTTAATACTGCCTGTTATTGTTTGCGTTTTCATGGTTTATCCTTTTGTGCCGATCTGAGATACAAATTTGTACTGCACGGCATCGTCATTTATAACAGGTCCTTCTATGGATGCCGTGGTTAAAATCGGATAGGTCTGCGCATAAAAATTGAGTACCGCTTCGGGGCTGAATGACGGCGATGGGTCGGCGAGTTTTATATCTACTTCTTTATCTCTGAAGATAAAAATGCGCTCTAAGGTGGTGGCTGTTAACATGGCTCTTCGGTTTTGAGGTCATTGAAAAGGTCTATGGGGAACTTATCGGAAAGCTCTGCTTTTCGGGCATGAATAATGTCCTTATATTCAGGATACAGGTCAGCGGGAGGCACTTTCATCCATGCTTCTTTAAATTTACCTGCCGTTTGGAGTTCGTCTGCTTTTTTCATGGCTGATTCGTATTGTTTCTGCAATTCGGATTTCTCCTTATCTCTTTTCAGAATGTTGTCTTTTTCCATCTGTGAACTCACTTTTGCCTGTTCCTTTTCTTTGAGGAACTGTTCCATATTGGCAAAAAGCTTTGCGGTATCTTTTACAGGCTCTGTAATCGCCTGAAAAAATCCGTTGTCGAGTTCCTCCGCCGTGCCTTTTAGCAAAATAGGCGGTACTTTTTTGCGGGCATCATCGCCAACGGTATCATTAAAAAACAATACCGATACGATTAGTTTGTCTGCTTCTTCTTTGACTATGTTTATTTTCCAATTCCCTGCTACCTGCAAGGCGAGGATTGATTTAAAAAAATTGGTTTCCATTGCTTTACTGTTTAATTTGTTTTACCTCTAAATCACTAATTGCTACTAACTTTTCGTACAGGTCTTGCCAATAGGCTTGCCGTTTTTTATCAAAGTTTTCAAAGAGTTTGTCTTCATGGGCAAAATTCCTGAAGTAGTCTGCCTGTTTTATTGCCTCTGCTAAATTTATAACTTCAATATTCTCTCCATTTCTATCTTCTATTTGTATCATGATTTCAGGGTTTAAAAGGACAGGCAGATTATGCCTGTCCCGATTAGCTAATTCAGAATCAAGGCGTCCGAGCCTTTATTTGCAAATTCCACACAAAGGTTAAAAGCGGACTGTGTGCGAATCTGTCCTGTACCCCCCATCAAAAGCGAAGTTAATTTAGCCTCTTCATCTTTGTAATTTCTAACATTCTGAAAATATCCTGTGATTGCATTGTAAGCCCCAAAAACAGTCCCTTTGGTAGTGTCCATCAGTTGTGTTGGGTTGTTCATGGCATATTCAAATGCATTATCCACCATATTTGTAAAACAAGTTGAAAGTTCATCCTCCTTACCATCTTGTATGGTTTTAAGCACCCCTTTGCTCGGAACAAGGGCAGACTGTATTAGTTTTTTCACTTCATTGTCCGTGATTCGGATTTTTGTCCAATGGTTAAAAATATTCTCCATCTGTGATGATAACATATCGGATATCCCCATTACTTTATGTGCCTGTTCCAAGCGTTGTTTGGCATTGGAGGTATGACGAATACGAACGGTATTAGTTTTACTGTTCATAGCGGCATTAAGGGTATTGTTGCATACGATACGTATGGGGGTGAATGCTGCGGTTATGCTTCCGCTTCCGTCATGGGAAGTGGTCAGGAAAATATATTTTTCAATCAAATCATCGTTACCAACCCTGATATAATCGGGCAGTTTTGCCGTTATAAAGATGCGTTCCCCTTTTCCGAGTGCCCCTGCGGTTTCGTATAGGATTCCGTCACCGCCTACGATACTGTCAAAAAAAGAAAAGGCGTCCCTGTTTTGTACAATTTGGTAGTCTTTTCCAACTACGCCCAAAACGGCATCATTGTCGATTCGTACCGTACTGAAGTAATTAGGTACTTCTATTTTATTGTGAATGATTTCATTATCCAAAATAATTTCTGTTGAACTAGGTGTAAAAAGCTTGCGTTTTTCTACTTCATAATCCAAACCAGCGTGTTTAATTGCTTCGGCGCTTGTCGGGTAATCGGTAATAATCTGCCCCAAATTGTGCCATGCTTTTTGTTTAGTGCTGAAAAAACTGTGTTTTCCTGTCTTCTCGTTGTAATTGATATTGTGTGCCATGATGTTACATTTTAAGTTATTGTGATTGTGTTAAAAGGGTACGTCCTGTGCTTTTTTTGATTTCTTTTCCTTTACTGCTGAAGAGGCTTTAGTAGTCTCTGCTTTTTTGGGAAAAACCAAAATTTTAATATTGTTGGTGTGAAAGGTCAAAGTGCCTACTGCCATACCTTCGCTGTTATTGTAAACATTCATGCCAATACGCCCAAAGAGCTGTACAAGAGTTCCTTTTTTAAGCCACTGTGCTGTAGCAGTATTTAACCAATAAGAGCAATTGATATAGGTTGTTACTTCCTTTACTTCGGTACTTCCTTTAGGTTTGTAATTGTCGTTGATGGCAATACTGAAATTGACCACTTGTTTGTCATTGTTCACTTTTTGAACTGATGCATCTGCTGTTACTCGTCCTGTGATTTCCATAATTTTAAAATTTAAAGATTACTACTGTTTTAGTTTCTCTCTAATCCTGCTCCCACAAAAATTGTTTTCAAAACGAAAAAACGGGAAAAAAGAAAGCAAGATGCAAGTGGCTTAAGGATGGGTAAGTGCTATAAGTCCCGAAGGGTGGCAAGGGGAAGCGCCGCCATTATGCGCACGGGGCATGCTTAAGTCACTATCTTAGCTGCCCTTTTAGTCCGTTTCGAGTGAAAGCTTTAAGTCCTATAGCTCGACGATATTTTATTACCTCACAAAATAGAATGGAAATAATAAATAAAATGGAAGATGAAATAGTATCTTAGATTGTTGTATTTTAGAAGATTGTGTTCCGTAATAAAAACATTTATTATTTATAATAATAATCTTTATTTATCGTACATTTCCGAGTTAAAAGATCAGAAGTTTAAATAGGAATAGGCATCGAATGAATTTAAAAAAGACGGTAAATAATTGGCTATGGGTAACGTTGGACGATGTTACAAAAAAAATAACTGACGGGTCACATAATCCGCCTAAAGGTATTGATTACGGATCTCCAATGCTTAGTGCAAGAAACATACAAAATAATTTTATTTCTTATGAGAATGTTAGGTATCTTTCGGATGAGGATTATCATGTTGAAAATTCACGAACAGATATTCAATATAATGATATACTGTTAACGACCGTTGGAACTATAGGAAGAAGTGCAATCGTACCAGAAAAGTTTGTAAAATTTACCTTGCAGAGGAGCGTAACTGTTTTAAAATCTTTGATCGAGCCTAAATATTTATTATATGCTTTACAATCTCCCTTTTTTCAAAAGCAGTTATTGGAAAATGCTCAAGGCACTGCTCAAAAAGGAGTATATCTAAATACTCTTAAAAAATTATCAATTCCATTACCATCTCCGCAAGAGCAAGTTAGAATAGTTGACAGAATTGAAGAGTTAATTAGTGAGTTAGATAAAAGCAATAAGGAACTAGATATTGCAAAGCAAAAAACTAATTTATTACTTAAATCAATTTTAAATGCCGCGTTCACTAATTCAAATATTATTTATAAAAGCTATCTTTTAAAAGATATAACTTTAAAAATAACAGATGGATCGCATTTCTCGCCTAAATCACAAGCTAATGGAATGCCTTATGTTACAGTAAAAGACATAAAAGATGATTTAATAGATTTTATAAATTGTAAGAAAATAGACAAAGCGAGTTTTGATGTTTTAAAGAAGAGTGGATGCTCTCCTTTAATGAATGATATATTGTTTTCTAAAGATGGGACAGTTGGTAAAGTAGCCTTGAATAATTATAAGGAAGAATTTGTTGTATTGTCATCTTTAGCCATTATTACACCGAATTTAAGTTTAATATCTGCTAAATATTTATATTATTATTTAAAGTCGGATATCTTTTTAAACCAAGCATTAAGCTCAAAAAAGGGAGTTGCAATAAAAAGAATTGTTTTAAAAGATCTAAGGCTTTTAAATTTGAGAGTACCAGATTTAGATATCCAAAGTGATATTGTAAATCATTTAGAAGAAAATATTACATCTATTATTAAAATTTCACAAGAAATCGAACAGAATATTTTAGCAAATAATTCATTAATTAAAAAAATATATGATCATGCATTTCAAGGAAAACTTACTAGTAGGCTGAAATCGGACAGTGATATTAAAGAATATTTGCAAACTCTACTTGTGCATAAAAAAGCTTACAAAGAAAATGAGCTAGAAATTAATAAGACGCGTGTAAGATTTAAAAAAGAAAATATTGATTTAAAAAAAATTATTATTAAACATTTTGATGATAAATATTTTACTTATGCAGAACTATTTGCGGTTGCAAATTTGTCTAAATTTAATTTTAGCTTGGAGTTTGAAAAACTTGAAAGTAAAAATATTATTATTGATCATTTTGATGATAAATCTGGAATTATTAAATACAGCATAAAATGAAAATTAGGAGACTGAAAATACATGATATTGACTACAAGCCTTTAATGAAAGGGGTTGATTTATTTTTCCCAAAGTCAGATGATGACTTTATACATGCTAATTGTTTAATAGGTATAAATGGATCAGGTAAATCTCAAATATTAGAATTGCTGGCAGAAATATTTTTGTTCTTGGATGCATTATTTAGGTTGGAAAATAAGAAAGAGAAAGAAGTATCACCTTTTGCCTTTAAAATAGAGTACGAAGTAACTATTGATAATGTGAAATATCTTGTAATTATCGATTGTGATAAAATAGGAACGAAGAAAAAAGATATTTTTATTGATATTCTGAAAGAGACTGATTCTTCTTATGTTTTTGATATAAATGATTTTAAAAATTTTTTACCACAAAAAGTTATTGGTTATACATCAGGTGATAATGAAACATTAAGTCTTCCTTTTGATCTATATTATGATGAATATGCAAAATATACAGGCGAAAGAGCATTAAAAAAAGAATTTAAGAATGCTAAAGATTACGAGCCTATGTTGTATTTTATGAACTATAATACAAATTTAGGAATAGCAATAAGTAGTTTAATCTTTGAAGATAATATTGAAACTATTTCTGTCTTGAAAAAAGAATTGCG
This sequence comes from Flavobacterium sp. KH_001, assembly GCF_057840745.1. Taxonomy (NCBI): domain Bacteria; kingdom Pseudomonadati; phylum Bacteroidota; class Flavobacteriia; order Flavobacteriales; family Flavobacteriaceae; genus Flavobacterium; species Flavobacterium sp. KH_001. Next base: position 2,502,451 of record NZ_CM174520.1, read on the forward strand.
AATTAAAAATTTAGTAAGTTTTAAAATAACAATTCAAACCAACCAGCCAAATGCACCTTTTTATAACCATAAAGGTGATGGAGGAATTAAGTTGACAAAAGAACTAGAAATTTGGAAAGAAAAATTAATAAAATGTTGTCCTAAAGCAGTGCAAGATGAAAGTGATATTAAACACAAGAGATGGGTTTTAGAATATAATTTAGATGATAAGAATATAATTAAGCTTTTTAAATATCATTTTAATAGTGCTTTAGAGTTATATACAGCATTGTATAAATTTGAATTATTAAATAATCTGATAATAAAAGATGACATAGTTAGAAAGATTAAGACAGATAGAAAAGAACGTAGGCTTGTTACAAGAATGCCTATGGTTCCTGAGGAAGATAAAGTTCTTCGTTATTCAGAATTAAAACTACGATTAACAAATGAAAATGTTCTGGACTATTTGAGTCTAAGTGACGGAGAGCACCAATTTCTGAATGTTTTCGGAACAGTTTTAATGATTGATTTAGATAATTGTTTATTTCTTCTTGATGAACCGGAAACACATTTTAATCCAACTTGGCGTAGGACATTTATTAGTATTTTAAAGCAAATAACCAAAGGTCGTAAACAAGATATGTTTATAACCTCGCACTCACCTTTTGTCATTTCGGACAGTAAAAATGAAAATGTATTTATTTTTACTCGAAATGATGATAAAATATTAATAACAGAACCAACTCAGGAGACATATGGAGCATCTTTTGATGAAATTTTAAAAATGGCTTTTGATATAAAGATTCCTATTTCAGAAGATTCTCTCTCGTTAATTAAAGAATTGGAGAATTCGGATGATGTTGATTACATTGAAAAGCGTATAAAAGAGTTAGGAGAATCTTATGAATTAACATCTTTACATAGAAAAATTGAATTTTTAAAATCTATCCAAAATTAATATATGCTCTATAAATATCATTACGTAAAAGAACATAAAATGCATAAATTAAATCAGCATTTTTTATTCTTTATAAGAAAAATTAGAAATGTAAAGAAGCGAGCTAAATACGAACCTACTATATATTTTCATAATAGTTTTCTAAATAAAGCTGGAAAGATAGCTCCACACAGAAGGGAGAATAAAAAACTAAATGATAAATTTAAAATATTTTTTGAAACATTTAAGAAACTTGACGATTCCGAAAAATTAAAGTTTTATAAGCTTATTCTTTTTTCAAGGGATTTGCATCTTTATTTTGAAAATAGTTTAATAAATGTTTCAGTAATGCATAAGGATAGAATTTCTGAAATTTTAGGCAATAATTCTTTTGATCATTTAATGAGTGAATTGTGGGACAGTTTGAAGACTAATTCCTGGGAAATTGACAAACATTATGAAGAAATTTTTGATCACCTTCCAGAGTCACGGATTTGTACTTTTTGCGGTATAAATCCATTATCACATCCACAGTCTTATAGGGCTGATTATGATCACTTGGCATTTAAGGGAGATTATCCAATTTCGGCTATAAATTTAAAAAATATGGCTCCTTCATGTTCTGAGTGTAATCAAAAATACAAACATGATACGGATGTTTTTTATCATTCTGACAAAACAAGAAGGGTATTTAATTATCCATTTTTAAATTCTATTGATATAGAATTAAATTTTTCTGGAACAGTATTTCCTTTTACTGATACTGCAAATCGAAATGGAAAATGGGAAATTCAAATCAAACCAGATACAGAAATAACTCGTTCTTGGGATGAAGTATATAAAATAAGGGAGCGCTATATACGGGACATACTATTAACGGATTATAATACTTGGATTGGTCAATTTAAACAAGAATTAAAAGATCATGGAATTAAAGTAGCAGACGAAAATTGTTTAAAAAAATATTTTATAATGCATTTTAGGAGATACGGAAAAGATAAATTACAAAAGAGATATATTGTTAAATCATCTCTTTATAAATATCTTTATAAGTGTAATAATTCTGTTTTATATAATCAATTAATTAAAGAGATAAATTAGTTTAAAATGAATAATTTAGTAGCAAAAATATGGTCTTTCTGTGATACCCTTAGAGACGATGGGGTGAATTATAGTGATTATTTAGAGCAAATTACTTATCTCCTATTTTTAAAAATGGCAGATGAATTTTCTAACCCTCCATATAATAAAAAATTTGATATTCCAGAAAAATGTAATTGGCAATATCTATTAAATCATTCGACAGATAATTTAACTACAGCATATTTTGACGCATTACATATATTGTCAAATTCTACAGGAATGTTGAAGAAAATTTTTGATGGAGCTCAAAATAAAATTCATGATCCATATAAGTTGCATAAATTAATAGAGTTAATTAATGAAGATGAATGGGTATCTGATAAAGTTGATATTAAAGGAGATATTTATGAGTCACTTCTTCAAAAAAGCGCTGAAAGTAGTGGTGCAGGTCAATATTTTACTCCAAGACCAATTATTAAAGCGATGGTGGAATGTATACAGCCAAAACCGAAGGAGACTATTTGGGATCCTAGCTGTGGAACTGGTGGCTTTTTTTTGGGAGCAATAGAATATTTAAAAACTAATTATAAATCTGATTTAAAAAAAACTGATACTAAAAAATTTTTTGAATTTGATACTTTTAGAGGATGGGAAATTGTACCTTCCACTGCGAGATTGTGCTTGATGAATTTATTTTTACATGGTATTGGAGATTTAAAAGAAACTCCTAATATTAATGTGGAAGATAGTTTATTAAATCCACCAGATGACAAATGTAAGATTGTTTTGGCTAATCCTCCTTTTGGAAAAAGTAGTAGTTATATTTTAACAAACGATGAAAAGTTATTAAAAAATAATGAATACAAATTACGTAAAGATTTTTGGGTAACGACAGGTAATAAACAACTAGCATTTGTACAACATATTATTTCTCTTTTAGATGCTAATGGAAGGGCTGCAGTTGTACTTCCTGATAATGTTTTATTCGAAGGAGGGGCAGGTGAAATAATAAGAAAGGAGCTTTTAGAAAAGACAAATTTACATACTATTTTGCGATTACCAACTGGTATTTTTTATGCAAATGGGGTGCAATGTAATGTACTGTTTTTTGAAAAAGACTTTCAAAAAAAGAGTGATGGAATATGGTTTTATGATTACAGGACAAATATTCATCATACTTTAAAAACTCAAATTTTACGTTATGAACATTTGGAATCTTTCGTAAATTGTTATCATGCAAAAGATCGAAATTTAACAAGTGAAACTTGGAATGTCAAAAATTCTAAGGGTAGATTTCGAAAATTTAGTTTAGAAGAACTATATTCAAGAGATAAAACAAACTTTGATATCTTCTGGTTGAAGGATAATAATTTAGTTGATATTGACAACTTAGCAGATCCAGAAATTCTAGTATTGGAGATTATTAGTAATCTAGAAAGTGCTTTAGCTAGTTTTAAAGAAGTCTCAAATAGCTTAAATATAAAGTAATAATTATATCAGGACTAGAAAGAAATTAAAGATATTTAAAATATTTATAAAGAAAAGTTTCTAACTTTTCTTTATAAATACTCTATATTGTATTGGTTCCATTAATAATTGGTTTTGTAAATCGCCTCTTAACTCAAAGAATTCTCCAAAATTATTTTCTACATCATAATTATAAACCCTGTAAATACAATATGATTCTAAATTTAATTTCATAAAATTTATTTCATTATTACTTAAGTAAAAAGGTGTATATTCATTGCTATTCGTTGTTTTAACTTCAATATATTTATGATTTCCCTTTTCATCAAATGAAAGAATATCATAGCCTTCTCCATCTTTTACAATTTTAACGGAGGCAGCTTCATTAAACATCTTTTTCTTTTCAAGAAAATCAATTTCATTCTGTTTTACAAGTGCTTCACCAGCATCTCCTAATTTTTTTTGTTCGCTTCTTAACTTTTCAAAATCGACATCAACACCTTTGAATTCGCTTTTGTTCTCTGGAATTGATTCAGCCCCATTAGTAGGCTTATCTCTTTTAATTAGATAGTTTTTAAATAAAGTGGAAGGAATCGGCTCTCCCCAAATAGCATTTATAATAGCATTATATTGTTCGACATGCGATTTAATAAAATTTACACAAGTTATTATGAGATCTTCCCAAGTAAGATTAAGTAAATCATTAAAAGCAATCGTATTCCAATGAGCAGATTTAGGTCTCATTTCCTTGAATAGGATAATTTGTTTGTCACTAAGCTTTGAATTTCGAGTTTCTTGACAATCAATTTTATAAACAAATGCTTCGGTTTCAGGAAATGCATCTATTCCGAACGTAAAAAATATATCTTTATCACGATCATTTTTTTTAAAGATTTTTACCCATGTGTAAGCTTTAAATTTTGCTGCTTGAACATTTTTCCCATCTTCTAGTTTCCAACCTCTCTGGCTCCAAATTTTTTTAGCATCTAAATCGAACCCATCTAATCTTTTAACAATTTCCTTTCCTAAATAAACACTCTTTTCCCAAACAGTATCCATAAGATTATTTTTAGCCTCAACATGATTTTGATTTTTAGGGTTGTAGGACTTCAATTGCCATTCTTTAAAAAAGTTGAATTCATCTTTTGTAAAAAAATCAGGTTCTTTTTTAGAATTAACTTGTGATGTCAGATTTGCAAACTGTGTATAATTATCTTCCTCTTGCCAATAAATACGACATTTTTCTGCTTCTATGAAACCATACAAGTCGCCTTTCAGTTTACTGAAATTTCCTTTACCTAATTGTTCTGCAATTTTATAAAATCCGTTTCCATGGTCATTTATTTTTACATCTTTATAAATAGCTAAAGAACTTATCAAAGGACGTCCTTGTATACTTTCGAATTCAGACACTAAACCAAGCATATCACTTAATTGCTTTTTACCCTGTATAGTTGATAAATCGTAATTTAGATTGCAGTCTTTAACCACATCACTGTAAAATACAAACTTACCAGGTATCCTTGCTGCTTCTATGAGATAACTTCTTACTTGTTCATTCATTATTGATATAATTTTAACTTTTAGGTTTGATGAAATAGGGATGCTCAATAATTGATTTTTCTCCATTCTCATTTTCATAACTCACAGTAGGATATGCATATTTACCATCTAGATAATCAGCGGTCTGCGCCAATGTGATAACTTTGTATTTTCCATTGAACATGTAAAACGTTGGCGTATTGATAAAGAATACTCCTTGTACATCATAATTCAATATATCCAAATCTAAAATATTGTATATTATTTTTAAGTGCTCTTGTAAAATATCTTTATTTAGTGAAATCCAAGTAATCTTTCTTTCAAGCTGAGGTTCATATTTTTTAATAAAATGTGTAGTATCTGTTCTATAACCGACAGCTTCATATCTTGTCTTATTGTATTTTGAATCAGCCACTAGAATCAATTTTGATTTTCTGTTTACAATAATATAGTCAATTTCTCCTGCAAGCTGATTATCAATGTTTATATTGTCTTTTTTAGGTTGTTTAAAGGACTTGATATTTCGACAATACAAAAGTTTTTTTTCCACAAGAATAGCTTCAATTTTGTCTTCAAGAATTTTGTCGTGTTGGTGACCTTTTAAACTCATATACTTTAACATAAGCTTGTTAGTCCTCCATTCAGGTGGAATAGTGTTCCAACTGATAGCATTAGTTGCCAAAACAAATATACTTTCCATAAATTTATGCTTACCAACTAAAGCCCTTTCGACTCCATCAATCGTATATATGAGAATTGGTCTGTACATATACCTTTCGGTAGAATATGGTTTTAATACAACATCTTCAAGTGACATTTTGTTATTGCGTGATAGTGACAATCCATTATAAAATTGTTCAGCACTTTGAATGCTAACACCTTTTTGTGCATGTAAATTAGCTGGCAAAACATAAGGTTCAATTGTTTGTAATTCAGGTGATTTAGGATTGTGGTGTTTTTTTATTTCGAATATCTGCCCGCCGGCGAAATCATAATCTATATCAAAACAATTATTAATTGCCTTTTTTAACTCGTCAACAGCTGTTTCATCAAATACCCCTTTCTCATAATCAACTGAAAGTGTAGAGAAAAATTCTTTGTAAATGGCTCCATAATGATGCTGCCAGCTGATTGCCATCCCTCCCTCATCAAATTCAATTTTATGAGCCTCCTCAATCATTTTCTGATATGCAATAAATTCAGCAAATTGATACATCCATGTTCCTAGATAGGTAAGATGCTGAATTTTCTCATCCATCGCTTCAAATTCAGCTTCCATTGGATAAGTCCCCCAGTTTAGATTATTATCACAACCTTGTTCTAAAATTAGCTTGAGTATTCGTCGATATGCGGCAAAATCTTTATTTATTGTGGGAGGAAGCTTAAAACCATTTTGAGTTTTCTCAACTATTTTTTGAGACTCTTCATGAAGGTAAAAAACATATTTAAAAAATTGAAAATTATTTTCGCTTATCAATAACTCCCTAAACTTATTGCAATAGTAAGTAAAAGAATGTAACAATATCTCTTCAACTATCAGTGAATTATAAATAGTATCATGACCATACTTTGCGCTAATTTCCATTGATAATTCTGTCCAATAAATATCAACGTAACCATCATATTGAAAAGTTAAAACTGTATTACCGTCTACTTGAATTTTTGCCATGTGTCTTTTTTTGAATAGCTAAGTTATTGAAATAATTAACTTTTTATATTCTATTTCAGTCAAATAAGAACTATAATTAAAACAAATCGTCTAGTTTCTGCTTAAGCAAATACTTATCCGGCAGCTGAATCTTATATTCAGCAACCATTGTTGGAGAAAGACTTCGGCTTAAAGCATATTCTACAACTGCATGATCCTGGTCTTTACATAATAAAATACCAATACTTGGGTTTTCATTCTGCTTTTTCACATCTCGATCTAATGCTTCTAGGTAAAAATTTAACTGACCCAAATGTTCGGGTTTAAATTTATCTGATTTTAACTCAAATGCTACCAAACATTGTAAACCTCTGTGATAAAATACCAGATCAATATAAAAATCACTATGTCCCACCTGAACTTTATACTCTTCTCCGATAAATAAGAAATCCTTACCCAATTCAAGTATAAAATTTTTCATCTGATTAATCAGACCTTTTTGCAAATCACTTTCGCTATACGAATCCGAAAGGTTTAAAAAATCAAATATGTAACTATCCTTAAATGTGTTTGTGATATCGGGATGTAATTCTCTCATCACTGATGAGACTTTTGTATTTCCAATAATAGTCCTTTCAAAAACGCCACTGTTTATTTGCCTTTCTAATTCTCTTGAACTAAATTTTTCCTGACTTGAAAGCCGCAAATAAAATTCTTGTTCTTCGATTGATTTAGTCCTGCTTAGAATAATGAGATTGTTTGTCCAACTGATTTCTCTCAGCAGTGCTGAGAGTTTTGGAAAAGCTTTGTATGTCTGATAAAATTGCTTCATTCTCCAAAGATTCTTATCCGAAAATCCTTTTAAATCAGGCTCACTTCTTTGTAAAAAATCAGCCAGCTCTTTTACTACTGATTTTCCCCACTGTGCTGTTTCGATACGATTATAAATGTATTGTCCAATATTCCAGTACAGATTAATCATTTCAGTGTTAACTGCTGAAATGGCTTTTGATCTGGATTGTTTTATTAATTGGATTACATCGGTAAATTGTTCTTGTATCATTATTTTTGATTTTAATTTATTATCACTTCTTAATTACTAAATGACTTAGTTCAATATCATTTAATAGTCTTTCCTTTTCTGCATAAATAATATCCTTGATGTCCTTTTTTATCTGTAGATAATTGCGCTGTACCATTGCATTATCAACTTTGCGAATAATAGGAATATCAACATATTGATCCTGTTCTTTTTTTAATGCTTCATGGTCATTTACTATTTCAGAATGAAATGTTTTTAGTTCAATTTTACAATCAGGATCATCCGCTACCATACCCACGAATTCACCAGAACTAAGTCCGGAAATTTTGGATAGAGGCACTGCCGATTCCAATTGTTTGGACCGGCTTATAGAAGTATCTCCGCTATTAATGGAAAGGCTTTCCCTATCCTGCATAATTTTTCCAAAACGCTCTGACAATTGTTTGGCAGTATCACCTGTAACTTGTCCGCTTACTACGTTTCCAACAATATTCATAATCACGTCTGCCTGTTCTCGTCCATAATCTTTACGCAGCTGACTAAAATCCTGAATACCCAAACAAGTTGCTACTTTATTGCTCCTAGCTGTGGCAATCAAACTGTCCATATTGTTTAGATAAATAGTTGGAAATTCATCAAATATCAGACTGCTTTTTTGTTTCTTTTTTTGATTCACTTGCTTTACCAATCGGTTAACATACAGTGATAACACAGCTCCATATATTTGGATTTTCTGCGGATTATTGCCCATGCATACGATCTTAGGATCGTCTGGATTATTGATGTCCAATGTGAAGTCACTACCCGATAAAACATAATACAATTGTGGAGAGGAAAGCCGTGCCATGGCAATTTTTGCAGAAGCAATTTGCCCCTCTAATTGGTCCATAACATTATTTAGGTAGGCATTCACAAAGGGATTAATAAGTACTTCGATTTCTTTTTCGGTTCTAAGTAGCGTAAAGAGACTATCGTAATCTTCCTGCATGAGTTCAATTACATGGGGAAGTGTGCAGAATTCTCCGTCTTTGTATTTTCGTAAATACCATATTATGGCGGAAAGAAAATTAATCGGTGACTCTACAAAAAAATCGCCCTGTCTTTTGATCCATTCCCTGTTGAGTCCGAGCAAAATAGTACGCGCTGATTCTGAAGCATCCGTAATGTCACTCATACCAGATGGCTCTAAAGGATTACAACGATTTGTCCGGGTCAGGTCATCAAAATTAATGACATAAAACTGTGGTAATTTCGGATAGTGATGTTTGTATTTAAGCCAGGTATTATAGACTATTCTGGTTAGGTCATCAAACTTGAAATCATAGACAAACATGGTGAATTGTTTTCGTATGTGCTGGGTAATGACATGGCGTATGACGAAATAAGATTTTCCGGATCCGGGCGTACCGGAAACCAGCAGTCCCCGAAAAGGATTAATAATATTTATCCAGCTGTCCCTTATCTTATCCTTTAAGTGATATCGGGCTGGCAGATTAATAGAATATTCATTTTCCAGAAGTCTTTCTTCCTGAGGAAAAGTTTCATTTTCTTTATTAAAAACATCCTTACTATTGAGCCTGTTCTTTATAATACGAGATAATAGCGTACCTCCGGAAAGCATCAGAAGAAAGCCACTGGAAGTTATGGTCATATAGGTAATTGCTGCCAAGATTAATTCTATTTTCAGGTATAGTGAAAGACAACTTATAAAGTAAATCAGAATCCCCGTAATGATGTAAGCAAAAGCTGTTTTGTAATTCAGTTTTTCATCTTTTCTTCCTTTTGCACCAATTAAAGAGATGATTAAAAATCCCAGAGCAAAGAGTTTGGATTTATGAAAATTATTGAATAATCCTGTATGGTAAATATTACCCATAATTTTATCACTGAATCCGCTGACCAGATGCCACTGCTGAAAGGCAGCATAGCAGTAATAATAAAAATGGATTACTAAAATAATGATGCTTATAAGTCTTGTCATATCCAAGATCTTTCTAAGCGCCTGTTCGTTTTCTCCTGTCTGCATAGCCATGATGTCAAGTTTTATCGATTATTAGATTGTCCTTTTCTTTTTTTCTTTTTGTTTCTCAGCTCATACGGAAGATAATTAGCCGTTTGTTCTGATTGCATGAGCATCTCTGCTAATTGCCCCATTATAGTGCTGGATCCTATGTATTTGTTATCCCTAAAATCATCACCAAACAGTGCTACAATTATTTCCGATTTCGGTGTTTCAAATGTGATTTCGTGTAATTTTTCACTAACCAAATTTGTCATTTTTTGTTCGGCTGGATTAACGTACGCGCAACGTTCCTGTATCGTTTTAGCACTGTATTGTTTACCAAGTGTACTTCCATTAAAAACACATTTTGTGGTATGGTCAACGTAGGTAATTCCATAAAGCAATCCTTCTGCGTTTTTTCTAAAAACAGTATTGATTCCATCTTTTTGCAGTACTTGAACTAGTTCTGCGAGTGATATTTGAGTTTTAAAGAATGCCATATCAATGGCATTTTTTACCCTTCTTAAATCTGAGACTTCATTTGTTTTATTAGACTCAAATTTTTCTTCTAAAAATTTCATTGTTGGCTTGTTGTAAAACAGACTGGCTTTTATGGGGACTCCGATAGGTTTACCGTCATCATCAAGTATTCTATACATCAATCCTTTTGCTTTAAACATTTTTGAATCTTCATTGCCCCGATCTGCTAAAACATTGTATTGTTTAAGCACAGCATTGAGGTCTGGAAAGCTGGCATATTTATAAGATGAAAGTACCTGACCCAGTACATTTGCAATAGCCTTTTTCGATTCGCTTCGCCCGTATTGAATCTTTTGTGAGATGATTGGCTTAAGCGTAAAATCAGTACTGTTTTTATTCCCTTGCGCCTTAACAAGTCCAAAGCGTTCTTCGATTTCTTTTCTTGCCGGTTCAGATCGGTTTTTGCCAATGTTTTGCATGTCAATACGTCTACCATCTCTCTGAACATTTATGGAGACCAGATGGATGTGCGGATGTCCGGAATCGTGATGCTGATACACGAGATAAGGCTGCTGGCCAAATCCGATTTTTTCCATATAAGTATCCGCGATAGCCATTAATTTTTCTTTGGAATGATTTTCTGAAGGATCAAAATTGATCGAAATATGTACAGTGTTTCGCTTTACATTTTCATTTAGTTCCAGCTGTTTTAAAAACCGGTTTAGTTTTACGTCACCCCTCATTTGATCGACATCAATCGGATAATTTCCGGCTCCAATACATTCTGCAACAGCCTCTTTTACTTTGTTTTCATTGTAATAGAAAACCTTGTGGATAGCGTATCCTGTTTTTATGATCGCAACCATCTTTCCGAGATTTTCCGGATGTAATTTTTGATTTCATCAATCTTGTCAAAAAGTTTTTTTTTATCCAGTTCAGCACTCAAAATCCATACTTTAAATTCCGGAATTTGATTTAGTGTATGTAGTTTTTTTACTGCCTGATTGAAGTTGTTTCCAATACCATTTAATTGCTTGAACAACTGGGTCATTTCATGGATCATATCATCTAAAGACTGATTCCTGTAAGTGGTATTTATAGATTTCTCAAATAGGTGTTTGCGAATGTAATCGCTCAGCTTGCGGCAAGTACTAGCTTTCCATTTTTTCTCAATTTTCGCATACTCTTCGGGTGTAAACCTTAACCCAACAATGCGTGTTCTGTTTGAATTTTCTCTTTTCATTTTCTCTCTTTTTCATTGTTATCAAACCTTAATTTATGCTTTCAGTATGACTGCTCACGAGTTCCGAGTATAGAGTAGTAAGAAGGCTGTTGTTTAACAACAGGACATCTTGCCGATTGCAGGAACGTTGCAATCCTGCTGATACTTTAAATGTTTTTCTGATATTCCTATGTTTCCAAAATACTCAAAACTTAAATTTCTCTTTTACAGACTTCTTTTATACTATTTGCTGTACTTATTGTAGTATTCTGGAAATTCAATGCTGTATTCATTAAGTCATTAAAATTTCAATATCCTTTTATAAAATCTGTTTCATTTTATTTTGGAACTCATGGAAAGTGCACACTGCATAAAATTCAGAACTATTATAACTGAGTAGCAATTATGACAATTAATCTTCCGAATCTTAGATTGAAAAACGTGCTCTTTCAAAGCAATAAACCAATTTTAAAACAACAAAATCCTGACTGTTTTAGGGAAGGTTTTTGGTTGCTCATTTTAACCTTTCCTTTTTATTTCAGAGACAAAATTAAGTAAGCGAAATGGATTTTACCTATGATGGACATATTATGTCCATGACACTTTAAGACTGGCTTTATACCTTTGTAGAAATAAATTATTAATTAAAACCGTGAAGATTATGACAACAAATGATGTGGCCAAGGTTTTTGATACTGTACTTAGTATCCCAGGCATGAATGATGTAGTGAAGATTGATTTGAAAATTTCACGAAAAAATGTATTGCTATTATACCATGTTATTGAACGTGGATTATCTGCTAAGGAAAATGATAAACCCTCAATTCTCATGACGAGTATCCCAGACGAAAATCTTCAGGAGTTAAGATTCTTTGGAGATGAATGCTTACAAAAAGCCGGACTGATTGAACTTAGTGAAAAACTAAATACGCTGAGTGAAACGGTCAAGTAATTTTTTTTGAATTGAAGTATTTAATCAAAAGGCATTGCTAAACAAAATAGTTTAGTGATGTCTTTTTTATTTTTTTAACTATGATTGATTGTTTTTGAAAAATCTTGGCTTGTTTTCGGTAACAGTTTATTGCAGAGGCCACTGTAATTTTGTCTTATCAAATTCTTATTAGTAAAACTTCAAGTTAAGATATTCTTTCTTGAATTTGAAACAGGAACGATTTTCAAAATCTATGAAGATGAAAAAATTAAATTTACATAGTAAAAAAGCAATTTCGGAGATCATTTGTCTCTTGTATACAATTCTTTTTGTTTATGCAGCAGTAAGTAAATTATTGAATTTTGAGAATTTTGAAGTGCAGCTTGGTCAGTCTCCATTATTAAGTATATATGCCTCGTGGATTTCGTGGCTGGTAATTAGTATTGAACTATTAATCGCTGCAGCACTGCTAGTACCCAAATTGCAATCAATAGGTTTGTATGCTGCACTGGGTTTGATGACAATGTTTTCTGCTTATATTTTTATAATTCTAAATTTCAGTTCTTTTATTCCCTGTTCCTGCGGAGGGATTTTAGAGAAAATGAGCTGGAATATGCACTTGATTTTCAATTGTATATTTATTGTCCTGGCCCTTTTTGCAATTGTGCTAGAAAAACAAACCAACATTAATGCTACTGCATCTATAACAGGCACCAGAACTGTTAAATTAACAATTGGAATTATTGTTGGCAGTATACTGATTGTGTTTGCTTTATTTCTTTCCTCTGAAAATATCATACATCATAACAACCCTTTTATAAGAACATATCCAAATCATCCAGCTGAGTTTTCAAATACAATAGATTTAAAACATCATTCATATTATATTGCCGGTTTTGCAAATAACAGGATCTATCTTGGAAACTATCAATATCCAATGTATGTACTTTCATTGGACCAAAATCTAAAGAACAAAAAATTAGATAAACTGCATTTCGATGCAAAAAAAATCCCCTTCCAATCAATTACGATAAGTGTCAGAGAACCCTATTTTTATTTATCGGATGGGAATGTTCCTGTGCTCCTTAGAGGAGATATGAAAAACTGGACCATCACTAGAGAATTAAACTCAGTTCCTTACTTTACAAGGATAGTCCCAATTGACAGCAGCATGGCGGTATTCAGATCAAACAATTCAAAAAAACTGGCAAATGTTTTGGGGATTTATAATGCTGACGCCGAACAAAAAACAACATATAGCAGAGAACTTCTGCAGAGCCGCAATGATGGCATTTTTGATACTGATGGAACGCTTCTGTACAGTGAAGCGGCAAAGAAAATTGTCTACCTATACTATTACCGCAATGAATTTATGACCGCTGAAAAAAACGGAAAACTTATCACCAGAGGACATACCATTGATACTATAAGCCATCCAAATTTAAAGGTTTCACTCCTCAGGGATGGAAAACAATATGCAATGTCCACGCCATCATTCGTAGTAAATGCAAATGCCGCAGTAGTCGGCAATCTGCTCTTCGTGCATTCCAGGGTAAAGGGCAGGTATGAGAATAAAAAGTTATGGGATAAATCCTTTATTATAGACGTATACGATCTAAAAAACAATACATATCTGCTCAGTTTTCCTCTCTTTCACACTTCGAGCAAAGTCCTTAATTCTTTTGCAGCAACTGATACGCATTTGTATGCTATAATTGGGAATGATCTTATGGTTTATGAACTAAAAAAAATAATTAAGAATGAAATGAAATTCAATAATTAAAAATTTACCAGCGCTGGTGACAGGAAACAGATCGAAACCTGTAGAAAAAGTAGATCAAATTATAATTTTAAATTTAATATTATGAAAAGTTTATTTTTAAAAAATGGAATGCCTGTGGCTGCCGTATTATTGGCAATGGCAGGAGCTTTTGCAACTACCTCCATGCAGAGTTCGCCAAAAGCAGATACCCTTGCCATTCGACCAGGATACTTTCCTGATTCAAATGGAGACTGTACTGAAGAAGAACCAATAGATTGCTCTAACATTCAAAAGCCGCAGCTATGTCGTCTTAACGTAACATCAGGTCCTGTTGCTTATGAAAAAGATGACCAAAACAATTGTGTTCAACCTTTATATCGTGTTGTAAATGGTCAGTAATTTTCGTTTTCATGGAAGAATGCAGTCCCATTTGGGACTGCATTTTTATATAAATTTCTATTGTACTCCTTTGTTAATCCAAGAATAGGAATGATCATCCTTCAAGAAGTAATTAAACCATTCTATCATGCGTATCGTAATGTCTTTTTGATTGTCTGGTTTTGTAAAAACATGACCTTCATCAGCATATAAAAGCATGATGCTTTTTTTCTTTAATCGGCGCATTGCCAGGTAAAATTCTAAACTCTGGTGTATGTCTACCTGCTTGTCATTTTTACCACTCCACAGCAGTAGAGGTGATTGAATATTTACAGCATTTGGAAGAGGTGAATTAGCATGATAGCTTGATGGTATATCATGTGGAGATCCACCCATATTCCATTGTTCGCCCTCAAAGCGCCACATTTCCGGATTTCCAGATCTGCCGACAGAATAATAAAGGCTTACCAGGTCCGTGATTGCCCCACTAGCGATTGCAGCAGCAAACATAGGCGTCTGCGTAATAGTAAAAGCGGTCTCATATCCGCCGAAAGAATGTCCCATAAGCCCTATTTTTGCCGAATTTACAATCCCTTTTTTCATTACTGCCGTTGTTGCAGAAACCACACAGTCAGCAGCAGAAATACCTGGGCTCTGGTAAATAAGGCTGATATCGGGAAGAAGCACAAAATATCCTTCCAATGTCATTACAGTAACATTAAATCCTCCTTCGTTTGCAAAGGTAGGGTTTTGATATAGATGCAGCTCATCGGCTTTACCCTGATAAATATTAACAATCATTGGATATTTTTTTTTAGGATCGTAAGCGGCAGGATATAATAGAACAGCTTTTAAATTCTGATCTTTTGAATTTTTAAAATTAATCAGTTCGGATTTTCCCCAAAAGTATTTTTCATGCTGGGGATTGCTTTTAAAAAAACTAACCGGCAGCGATGAATTATTACTGCTGACAAGTTGTGGAGGCATGTCAAATTTTTGCTCTCGATAGAAAATTTTATTTCTTTTCTCACTGTATTTAAACTGATCAATATAACTGTCTAAATAGACTATTCTTTTTTCAAAGGAAGATTTATCCCATCTAAAACAGCCCATCTTGCCGTCATTTCCCTTTGCCCTTAGAAATATTTTTTTGTTCAGTTCAAAGGTCTCTACAACGGGTCCGTCATATACGAGTTTTCTATAATTGACAGACGGATTAATAATTCTGTATTGTATTTGCTGCTCCCTTCCTTTAGTTAATCTTCTAAAATTACTTCCATCAGGGGGAATGGCCCAAATATCGTATTGGTCGTATAGGATAATCTCATTGTCTTTTTGTGTCCATCCCGGATTTCCATAGACTGATTCCGGAACAAGTTCCTGCTTTTTTCCCTTGAATTTAATGCCTGTCGAGGCAGTAATATTTGTATGGGCATCAGTGGCCGGATTATAAACCCACCAGTTATTTTCTTTAAAGTACGCCAGGTATTTTCCTGTGGGCGAAGGGTTCAATGCCTCTAAATCATAGGGATGTTTTTCCAGAATTAATTTTTTCTCGAAAGTTTTCAAGTTTAAGATGTAATAATCTCTCGGACCTTCTATTTCAAATTGGGGTTCATACGCTTTGGGATTTGATAATACAGCATACTTCATATCGGCTGTAAGTATAACACTTGATAACTCATTTGAGGTAATAATATTTACTTTGCTTTCTGCAGGCTGCCATAAACCTAATTTTGATTTCTTTTCAATACTGCCCTGAAATTTTTCAACCGGATATATCCACTTATCATTTGCATTCCATATCTCAACATTTGATTGCTGCTGTATTAGAGCAGATGAGGTAACAACAGCAAAAAAAACTTTCTGCAGGTCTTCAGATATTATAATTTTTCGAAAAGTGTCATTTACTATGGACCAATTTTCCGGAAAATTTATATCAGATGCGCTAAGATGATATAATTCATGATTCAATAGGTTGTATAGAAACAAAATATTTTCTTTGGAATCATCATACTGCTTTATAAAGGCCAGCGCATTGCCTTCTTTCTGCCATGTCAAACCTATGAATTTTTCCCTGCTGTTCTGCTGAAACCATTTTATCTGTTCCGGTTTTTTAATACTAATTAAAGCAATAGCATTCCTGTTATCCAATAAAGTTGTATAGACCAAATTTTTACCATCAGGACTCATCAGATAACTAGTTACATCATTGATCTTTTTGATGCTTCCGCTTTGCATCGATCTGATTTCAAGGGTTTTTTTATTATTCTTATTGGTTCGCAAATAAATTAAATACCCTGTTTCACTTAATGAATACTGCATCACATTGGGTACTGTTTCTTTTTTTGAAGTTTTCAAATTAAGAATATGCAGGTTATCTCCTGAACGGCAAACGAATATATCATTAGGCGCAAAGCTGCCGTTTTCGCCGTCCGGAAAAGCATATGTAGTATTTTTTTCGACATTCTGAACAAATAAAGTATCGTTTCCGCTAGTATACTCCATATTGTATACTGCCCATTTCTCATCATGGCTTACTTTGTCTAAACGCACCTCTCCCCAAAGATGATACTCATCAGGGGACAATTTTTTTTTTTGCACCACCTGCCCCCATAAGGGACAGGCTACTAATGGCAAAATAAATAATAAAACTAAATATAGTGGGCATTGCATTTCACAGAACCTCATGGTTCTCAGATGCTTCTTTATTATATTGAAAAACATAATTATAAATTTAATATCCCGGATTTTGAGATCCAAGAAAAGGATTTGTACTAAACTCACTTTGAGGAATAGGTAATAAATTATCAGTTGTATTCCAGCCAGGTTTAATTCCACTGAGTACAATGTCTAATTTAGCCGTCCTTTTAAGATCAAAAAAACGATGCCCGTACTCAGTAAAAAGTTCCCATTTTCTCTCAATAATTATGGCGTCCAAAATTTCCTGCTGCGTTGCAGCTGAAGTGTCAATAAGGCCTGCGCGATGCCTCACTTTATTTAAATCTTCCTTGGCACCGATGAGATCTCCCTGATAGGCCCTGGCCTCTGCTCTGATAAGATACTGCTCGGCTAATCGAAACATTATTGCATATTCTTTTGAAACTGCTGTTGAGTTGTTTTCTTTGTATTTATATGCGTGGTAAAATGTCGAAGTATTTTTTGTAACTGCTTTTATCCATAGGGACCTGCGCAAATCACCAGCCCCAAATGAATCCACCAGAAAATTGCTGAGCGAAACACGAGGGGGAGGAATCGAAATAAAAGTAAAAGTGGCAGCTTCTGCTGTATTTCTACCTGCAGCTCCGGCCTGCAGCTGCCATATCGTTTCATTTGAATTCAATAAAAATGTACGGTCGGGACTTTCCAGATGATAAAGTTCTTCTCTGTTAAGTACAGCAGAGGAGGCATTTGCCGCTTCAGGATAAGCTTTTGAATACAAATAGACTCTGGCAAGAAGAGCTTTTGCAGTTAAAACATTAGGACGCACTCTTTCCAGACCCTGATACTGAACAGGCAGTAAAAGAATAGCATTTTCAAGATCTGCCCTAAGCTTTCCATATATCTCCGCAACAGGTTTTCTGCTAACAGTGCTGTTTTCTTTATAATCAGTGCTAGTAATATAGGGTATATCTCCAAAAAGGTTTGTAAGATAGAAATGAACCAGTGCCCTGATAAACAATGCTTCTCCCTGAAGCTGATTCTTCTGATCAAGGGTAAGATTGCTACTTGCAGCTGAGCCTTCGATTATCCCATTTGCAGCATAAATTTGATTATAAGCTGCGTTCCAGTACCCACTGATAACAGTGTTGGCAGGCAAAAGTGTATTTTTATAAAAACTTAAACTGGAATTGGTTGGACTTTCACTGCTTTTAATTTCATCTGCATAGTTGCCAAGCTGATTGGAAATCCCTACAGCTGTTCCAGTGAAAATTCCCGTATCCCTAATATTGGAGTAAATATTTAGAAGTGCTGCACTGGCAGTATTATAGTCTTCAAAAACAGTTGGTGTGGTCAGCTGGGATTTTGGCAGATCAACTTCTACAAACGAATCACAGGAGAACATCAAAATTATAATAATATGGCACAAGGCATTGATCGATGTGTTAAAAAGGGTTTTCATATTAATTGATTTAAAATATTAATTGTATTCCTGCTGTTATAACTTTTAGCGGCGGCAGAAAACCGTAACTTAAAAACTCAGGATCACCATCCTTATATTTTGTGAATGTCAAAAGGTTCTGCCCCTGCAGCATAATTTTACACTGGGTTTCTTTTAAAGAAAGAGGCAGGTTGTAGGAAAGAGATATATTTTTCAGCCGAACGAATGAAGCATCGGTAACAGATCCCGTACTTTCATCAAGTAAATAACTGGCTGTCATAGCATCATCGTTATACCCGGTAGTGTATATCTGGTATGGTGCAATATCGTTCTGTTCCCTCCAGCTGCCGGCTATTCTTTGCTGCTGATTGGACATCATTCCGGCAGGCCCCATAGGATAGGTCCTATTTTTTTGTTTTATAAACTGAAATAAAAAATCTAAAGTGATTCCTTTATATGTCAGCTGATTTTGAATTCCTCCGAAATATTTCGGATTCAGATCGGCCACTGCCTGTCTATCTTCAGGAAATGTAATACTGCCATCGCCATTTAAATCCTCGAATTCATATAAGCCTGTCTGCGGATTAACACCTTTGAGGTCGTAGAGCAGTGCAATATTTAAAGGTTTTCCAATGCGGTACTGCTGGCTGTAGGCTGAACTTTCCAGACCTGGAAAACGTACCAATTTATTGTTGGCAAACGTTAAGTTTAGATTTGTTATCCAAGTAAAATTTCCTTTTACAAAATTACTGGTACGAAGTGTAAATTCCAGTCCGCTGTTTTCTACAACAGCGTCAAGATTAGACTGTATGCTTGTAAAACCTGTTGTTCCCGGCAAGGATAGGCCCACCAGCTGATTGGACGATCGATTTTGATACCAAGCTCCTGTTACAAATATGCGATCCTGAAAAAAACCAAGTTCGAGCGCCGCTTCAAATTTTTTATTTGTCTCCCATCCAAAATCTGCATTATACAATCTGGAGGGAGAAAGTCCGGTGTTGCCACCATAAAGCACTGATGAGGTGGTATAGGTATCAAGAAATTGATAATCACCGATTTGATCATTTCCTGTTGTTCCATAACTGGAACGGATTTTACCAAAACTTAGCCATGAGCTGTCTTTTAGTAAATTTTCATTTGAAAAAATCCAAGCCAGACCTGCTGCCCCGAAATAAGCAAATTGATTTCCGGGACCAAAACGACTGGATCCATCTCGTCTTGCTGTCAGATTGATGATATACCGCTCTTTGAGGTTGTAATTTATCCTTCCGAAAATAGCCTGATATTTATACTGAGTCTGGTCGTTAGTGAGCACACGTACATTCTTTGCGGCGGCAAGGTTATAAATTAGATTGTTGGAAGCGAAACCTGTTCCAGACTGAACAAGTGATTGGGACTCCTGGCTTTGAAATGTGGCTCCCAAGAGAATGTCGAGATTAGATTTACCAAGATCTTTTTTCCAGTTGATCTGTGGTTCTATAATCCATGACGAGCGATCTGTATTATTTAAAAAAATAGCAGAACCTGCACTGCTTACATTATTTGCCGGATTATAAATTGTGGATGGCACGATTCGGGTTTCATCATTATGCAAGATTGTATATCCAAGGTTACTTTTTACCGATAATCCTTTTGCCAGTTCGTATGTAAGAGTTGTATTTGCTGTTAAATCATTGGTTGCAGATTCAAATTCCGTATTAAGATTCCTAAGCGGATTATCCCAAGTTCCGTTTTCCCAATTTAGTTCACCATCGGAATTATATAAAGCTGGCGCATTAGGAGGCAGTGCCCGCGCATCATAGGTAAAATCAAATGACGGCTGGTTATTATCCTGTCTATTAAATCCTGCCGAGAATGTCAGCTTAAATTTATTATCCTCTGACTGGTGGTTTAAATTTATCTGGCTGCCCCCTTTTCGGTATAAAAAATCACCCGCAAACACAGTAGATTCTGTATGGTAAGAACCACTGACCAGAAACTGTGTATTCTCTGAACCTCCTGACACAGATGCATGAAGGTCCGTTATTTGAGCGGTTCCTCCAAGTAGTTCTTTCTGCCAGTCTGTATAGCGGTTTTGATCCCATGTCCCGTTTATATCATAATCAGAAATCCCGTACTCGCTAATCCCGTCATTTATAAAGGCCTGTCTGCGCATATCCAAGTACTCTTGTGTATTCATCAGTTTTATAAACTTAGTCACCGTCCCAGTACCTGTCGATGCCGTCACGGTAAACTTTGTTTTTCCGGCTTTACCTTTCTTGGTTGTAATCAAAACGACACCGTTGGCACCTCTAGATCCGTAGATAGAGGTAGCATCTGCATCTTTTAGAATCTCTATGCTTTCGATCGCGTCAGGATTTATACTGTTTAAAGGACTGGTAAGTGTAGGGAAAGTTGTTCCAGTATAAAAAGACCCAACCGGTTCCGAGGAATAGGGTACACCATCAATAATATACAGAGGTGAATTGGCATCCGTTCTGATGCTGTTCTGTCCCCTTATCTTTATATCAAAGCCTCCCCCGGGAACTCCAGTTGCCTGGGTTATACTTACTCCAGCCATACGGCCCTGCATCGTTGCAAGGATATTTGTTACGGGCTGTGTTTCGATATCTTTGGATGTAATCCGGGCAATACTTCCGGTGCGTTCGCTTTCTTTTACGGAATAATATCCGGCATTTACGCGAACTTCCTGCAAGGTTGTCGTATCATATTGCAGGGCAATATCAATTTTGGTGCGCCCGGCAATAGGAATAATGGCCGTTTTAAAACCTATAAAAGTGACCACCAAAGTATCCTGAGCCGTGACATTAATAGTGTACTGCCCATTGTAATCCGTGATGGCAGTGGTTTTTAGTTTGCCTTTTACAGCAATTGTAACTCCGGGCAAGGGAGCGCTGCCATCTGTTACAGATCCCTGAACCTGAGTCTGTTGTAAAATAGTTTTGAACTGCTGGTTGGAGTTTCCGGCTAAAGCAGATGAAAAAGATAGTACCATGCCAAGAAAAATTAGACAATAAAGTTCTTTTCCATCCCTGTAATATGAAAAATTATTCATAATATTGGATTGGTTAGTTAAACGAATATTTGATTAGCTATGGTTCTCTATACTAGTTTGGTCACTGTGGTAGAGGGCCATTTTTTATGTATTAAGTAGACGGCTTAATAAACATAAATGATGATTGTTTAATACACAGGCAATGATAGTTTTAAAAAGTTCGATTTTCTTGTTGCGAAACTTTTAAAAATTAAGAAGAGTGATTTGCTATGAATAATAAGAGAGTTATAACCATAAAAAAGGCGCGGAACTCAACTTAAACGCTTTCAAGGTACTGGTATACCCTACGCACGAATAAGTGAGCCCACGCCATAAGACGTGAGCATCTTACTTATCATCTCGAGCGTTTAAAAATTACCAGTTTTTGAAAACGAGATTCAAAGCGAATGCTTCAAATATTTTTATATGAAGAGTCGCAAATATAATTTATTATGAACAAATATAACAAAATATTTCATAATTCGGATTTAAATCCGAATTATTTTATCCTCTTGGGATTTACTTTGTTAAGATGAAGAGTACAAACCGTATTATTGTTGACTATATAAAGGATGAATGGGTTAGTAAAGCTAAATCCCAGAGTTCTTTTGCTGTAGAACATAATATTGATGAAAAAACGGTCAGAAGTATAAAAAATGATCCAAATTACAATATAAGTTTTGAAACCATAAATAAGATCTGTGAGGCAAAAAATTTGAAACTATCAGAATTTTTTAAATTAACGGGATTATAAAATATGAAGATGCTCTAAGCATCTTTTTTTATGCTCAATTGAATTTAAAAACAGGTATTTATACGGTAAACTCTTCATTAATAAAAGAATTATTTTGCAACTTAAATACTATTGTGGAAAACCGTAAAATAGAGTAAAAGCGGTTTTGTATGTTTGGTAAATTAAAATAAGTGACACAAATCCAAACGTAACTAGATTTATTGAAGTCATTTTATGGCAGATATAAGTAAGTTGTGTGTAATAATCAAGTAACTACAGCAATAATATATGGCAATATTTGGAATTGGATCTGTTTGGGATGAGGAAATGAAAGACCATTTCTTCGAAAACAAAAATTTTATTGTTGGATGGAATTATTTATCAGCTAAAGATATATATGAGGCGGTTTCCTCGCTTAAAGTTGGAGACATAATTTACTTAAAAGCGAACCGCCCAGGATCTAGAAATATTAGAGTCAAGGCTATTGGAGTTGTTGAGCAAAGTTTTATTCAATACTTCATCGAAAACAATTTAGATCCTTCTTATATTTCAGATTGGAATAATTTTTCTATTCCAATCAGATGGATTGTAACTGAACAATTCATAATTAAAATACCTTCCGAAGAAGGACGTTTGACGAATATTAGAGCAGCAACTTTCTATGAAGAATATTTACCATTTGTACAACGCAAAATTTTAAATCGATTATTTTCAAAATATTTTAACGAAAAATCAGAAATTATGGACTTTGGATTAGGACAATTTATTACAGGAGTGTTATCCGTAGGATTTCAAACTTTGAATCTGTGGCGAGAAACAAGAAATGTTATACAAGTACAAGATCAACTTCAACAATTTAATCAAGTAACGAATAGTACAGGAATAGTTGATGAAGGGTTACTACTTGAAAGTTTAATTCCGACTCCAATTTTGGGAACATTAAGATCAAGGGTTGAAGTTTGCTGGAATGATTTTAATGATTCTGTGTCGAACCTAAATATTACACCAAATCAACTTGATAGATATTCTGACGGCCTCAAAGAATGTATATGCCGAGAACTTAAGGTAATTAAAAATTTAAACGGGAATTTACCAACACGTCAAATGCAACAATGGTGGGATGTTTACCAATGTAGGGAATAATTACTAGGCCGGTTTTGCAATATTTCGGATTTTGTATCAAGTTCAAGTTTTGCAAGAATTTTTCTTTGTGAAAAATTTAGCGTTTAAGAAGTTCCCAATTTCGCCAAACGATACTACGTGTAGTAACACCAATAACATAAACATTCAAACTTAAAATGAACGAATTAGAATCATTAAAAAACATATTCAAGGATAGAATTTTTAAAATTCCAGATTATCAACGTGGTTATGCTTGGGCAGAAAGACAACTGAAAGATTTTTGGGAAGACGTGGTAAATCTTCCTAGCGATAGATTTCATTATACTGGGCTTTTATCATTAAAAAAAGTTGAACGAAATGTTTGGAACAACTGGAATGACGAAAGGTGGCTGTTAGAAGACAGAGGTTACAAACCGTTTCACGTTGTTGATGGTCAACAAAGGCTAACAACTTTTGTGATTTTCATACAAGCAATTTCTGAACTATTAAAAGCTATTCCCGAAAACAAAGACAAAAAAGAAGATGATATTTATCTAGGTTCTTTTAGCCTCAAAGCTATAAAAGAAGAATATTTGGTTATTCAAAAACCACCCCAATTCATAATTAGCACTTATAAATTCAGTTATGAAGTAGATAATCCAAGTTTCAAATTTTTAAAATACAGAATCTTTAACGAACCAAATAGTGGAACTATTCAAGAGACATTTTATACTTTGAATCTTGAAAATGCTAAAAGATTTTTTGTTGAAAACTTAGAAAATTACTATGAAAAATACGGAATATTAGAAATTGAAATTTTATTTAAAAAACTCACACAAAATCTAATGTTCAACGTTTATGAAATTAGTGATGATTTTGACGTATTCGTTGCCTTTGAAACAATGAATAATAGAGGTAAAAAATTATCAAACCTTGAACTATTAAAAAATAGACTTATCTATCTTTCAACACTATATGAGGAGACCGAATTAAAAGCTGACGAACGTTTTTCACTTCGTGAAAAAATTAATGATTCTTGGAAAGAAGTTTATTATCAACTTGGTAGAAACAAAAAAAATCCACTAAACGATGATGATTTTCTTGTTGCTCATTGGATTATGTATTTTCAATACTCTAGAGAAAAAGGTGATGATTACATTCGTTTTCTTTTAGAGCAAAAATTTACACCTCAAAATATTTATGCTAAGACTGAAGTAAAAGTTACTTCATTACAAGAAATCGAAGAAGTAAAAGAAGATGAAGAAAATGACCAAGAAGAAATTGAAGAAAATGAAAGTGAAGAAATAGTTGTTTTTCGCTCTAAACTTTCTCCAAAAGAGATTGAAGATTACGTTAATAGCTTAAAATCTGCTGCCGTTCATTGGTATAATACTCATAATCCAGTAAACAATCCTGATTTAACAAATACAGAAAGTTTATGGATAGACAGATTAAATCGAATAGGTATAATTTATTTCAGACCACTTGTTACTGTTTCGTTCCTTTCTAATGAAATTGATTCAACCCAACGAGTTAAACTTTTCAAAGCAATTGAAAGATTTATTTTTATTACGTTTAGATTAAGTCGTGCTTTTTCAACTTATAGAAATAGCGAATTTTATAAAGCAGCACGACAACTTAGAAATAATGAATTAACAATTGACGAAATAACCAAACGTCTTGAAGATAGAATGAGCTATTGTTTTTACACACCAGAAGATTCAACAGAAAACTTCTTTGACTACACTTATTTTCAAAAATTCATAGACAAGAAGTTTAAAATTGGTGGCGGTTTTTATTATTGGAACGATTTAAGATATTTCTTGTATGAGTATGAAATGGAAAAAGTAAGACATAGAGGAAGCCAAAAAATAGACTGGAAATTATTTGTTAAAGGAGAAAAAGACAAAGTTTCAATTGAACATATTTACCCACAAACACCTGACAATAAAGATTGGAAAAAATCTTTTAAAGGTTATAAAGAAAGTGAATTGAACTTTTTGCAAGGGACATTAGGGAATTTACTTCCTTTATCGCAAAGTATAAACTCAAGTTTACAAAACGACAGTTTTTTTGACAAGAAAAAACCAAGATACAACGAAAGAGGCGAAAAAATTAGACAAGGGTATTCTGACGGGTCACATTCAGAAATTGAAGTTTCATCTTATGATGAATGGAATTCCGACAGTATTTTAAAACGTGGATTGGGTTTGATAGAGTTTATGGAGAAAAGATGGAATATTAAATTTGAAAATGAACACTCAAAAAAAGAGTTATTATTTTTAGATTTTATGGTCACAGACTCAGACAAAACTTAAGCCGAAAAATAGATCAATATAAAAATTACTGTGTATTAAAAGCTGTCTGGCAATAATTATCGCGAAGAATAACGAAATAGTCTTTAACGAAAGAATGTTAAACAAATGAAAAAATTATATTTAAATATAATAATATTCATTCAATTTTTTATTGGTTGTGGGAAATCAGAAGTTCCTAAAATTGACCTTAACAATGTTATACAAAATGCTGAAATTTTAACTTTCAATGATTTGACTAATTCTCAAAAAGAGAAATTAGAATATTGTTGTCATTATTATCCAAATAATTGGAGAGATGGAGTTGAATACAAAAAAGAAGATGCTTATTTTGTCAAAGCAAAAATTGACAATAAGCTTTTAGCAAAACTAACAGAATCAAATGCTTTTTCAGAAAAAGATTTATTGAGTAACAATGAACTTTATCTTTATGGTAAATATCATAATCGCTGGAGATTTATTTCAGTAGAAGGAGATAAAGTCATCGAAACTGAAAAATTTGAAGGACATAGAACTTTCGAAGTTATTAGAAATAAAAATATTGATGAAGTTATAATTGGTCCATTACCAAAAAAACCTCAAAAAATGTATATTGAAATAAGTGATTCAAAAAATTATCCAAATTTGAGACCTGAGTTTAATATAAAGTAAGTACTGCAAAAATCGTTTGGTAAGTTTGGGATTTTGATACTTAATTTGGAGTTGGTTTGCACTTGGAATGATTTAGAAAATACTAATATGGATTAATTTAAGCAAACTTGTTGTAGTCCCAGAACTCAGCTGTATTATTATTAAAACACAAAAAATTTGAATACAAAAAAGGAAATTGAAAGGCATCATTTGACAAGTTTTATCTCAAATGAAAAACTTAAACTTTTAGTTTATGGAATTGAGGATTCTGAAACACCTGATTTCATTGCCAACATTGATAAAAAATTAATTTCAATCGAACATACGAGATTGATAAATCCATATTTAAAAAAAGTTGAGCAGTATCGAGAACGAATAATAAAAAATGCTCGGATTAAATTTGAGGAAAAATATTCTGCAAAATTGTATTTGTTAGTGACTTTTAATAATATCATTCTCAAATCTGGAAAAGTAGCAGAACAAAAATATACAGACGAAGTTTTTACTTTAATTGAAAATATATATTTATGTAATAAGAACTATGAATTTATAATTCATTCTAAAAAACGAAAAGCAAGGGTGTCAGAATTAATTGAAAGTTTCTCTGTTGACAATACACGGAATTTTAGTAATTGGCAACACTTCGGTGCCTATTTAGTGGATTGGATAGATATGGAATGGCTAAAGGAAGTGATTAAAAATAAAGAAAAAAATATTGAAAAATACCAAAAAGAGTTTCATGAAAATTGGTTATTATTAGTTTCTGACTTCGGAACGAAAGCTTCATCTCATCGATTTGATAGAATTGATTATTCAGAAATTAAAACAAAATTTGACAAAATTTATTTATATAGTTTTAGAGCAGACAAAATTGAAATATTGAAATAAGTAATACTGTTAACAGCTATATCCTAATTTAGGCAATTAGCTTAATGGGAAGTTCGTTTTGCATTTGAGATGATTAGGCAAATCCGAAAATAGTGGTTAATAATATTCTACTTTATTTCCAAATTCTTACTTAGTTAATTTTTTATATTTCTTATTTGTCTTTACTTTAAAAAGAGTCTTTCTAATGCTCATAGTGGAAATACCTACACAAAATATTTACTTAGGCAATATAGATAATCATAAGAATGTTCTGAAAATTATCTTATATTGTCTTTTCAATCCAAAAGACAAACTATCCCTAAAAACCACAAAAAAATGATTAGCCATTTAAAATTTGATGAATTTCTAAGATCGGTTTCTATTAGCAAGGACAACACATATTCTATGCTTATAGGTGCAGGTTGCTCAATAACTTCGGATATTCAATCAGCGTACGATTGTATTTGGGAGTGGAAAAAAATTATCTATAAAAGTAATAATCCAAATACTCAAGACTGGATTGAAAACTATAAAAGCCCTAAAACACAAGATGTAATTCAAAAATGGCTGGATAATCAGGGTAATAATCCTGAAAAGGATAATATAGAGGAATATTCATTCTATGCTAAGAAGTGCTTTCCAATTGATGAAAATAGGCGTCAGTACTTTCAAAAAATATGTGCTAATAAAAAACCTTCTGTTGGATATAGAGCTATTCCATTATTGGTAAAACAAGGCATGTTAGATTCTATTTGGACTACCAATTTTGATGACTTAGTAAATGTAGCTTGCATTGGGGGCGGTGTACAAGGAATCGATATTTCTTTACAAACAGTAAATAGAATCAATCAAAGAAATCAATCAAAAAATGAATTACCTATTATAAAACTTCATGGGGATTTTAAATATGGAGATCTAAAAAACACATCCGAAGAATTGCAAAATCAGGATGAAACTTTAAGAAGTAAATTACTCGATTATTTATCTGATAAAAATCTAATTGTTATTGGATATAGCGGTCGAGATAATTCGTTAATGGAATCTTTAAAAGAAACCTACTCAAAACCTGGTGCCGGAATTTTATTTTGGTGTGGCTACGGTAATAGTCCATCTAATCAAGTTAAGGAGCTTTTGAAATTTATAAAAGATAAAGGAAGAAGTGCTTTCTATGTTTCTACAGAAGGATTTGATAATACAATGTTAAATCTTACTAAGCATGTTATTGAAGATGATGATAATTTGAAAGAAGAATTTAGAGAGTTAAAAAAGAGTATCATTAATAAAAATACAACTACTCCTTTTACACTGAACCCTGAAAGAATAAACAAAGTATTAAAAAGCAACCTATTTCCCATTACATTTCCAAAAGAAATATTTGTTTTCAATGCTACTTTTGACAAAAACCCATGGGAATTAGTAAAAGAAAAAACGTTAAGTGATTATGAAATCTCAGCTATTCCTTTTGAAAAAGATATTTGGGCTTTTGGAACTGCTAATAACGTATATGAAAAGTTTGCAGATATAATTAAAGGAGAAATACAGAGGAAACCTCTTACGGATATTAGATTATATAATCACAATATAAAATTCTTACTGCTCTCATCCTTATGTAAACTTTTTTCCAAAACATACAATTTAAAAACTGATTTCAGAAGCAAAATCTGGGATGAATCAAGTTATAAAACAGTTCATAACCAAAAGGTATATAATGCGATAAAAATTGATCTTGTAAAAATTCAAGAACAATCCTACTTATCTCTAAATCCTGATTTTCAATTGGCAGACGATAATGTTCCCAATGATATTAATCAGCAAGTTGGCTTGGAATTCTTTCACAAAATTTACAATGACAAGTTTAACGATTACATTAATATTTGGAGAAAAAAAATATTAGAGACTACATCTTATGAACTTCCTCTGAATTCGGGTACTGGATTTGTATTCAAAATTTCTAAAAACCCTATTTTTACTAACATTGATGACTTGAATAGTAACTATACTAATGAACATAATATCCCTATAAATATGATAAAATTGAAGGGTGTTCAATTTAAGGAAACTAACTTGTTATTTTCTAGTCAAAATGGCGATAAAGTTGTTAAAGAGACTCATCCTATGAGAGGACTTGTCAATCATAGCCCTTTTGATAAAGGATTAAGTAGTTTAAAAAATACAACTATCAATCTGGGTATTGTTTGTCCACAGCAAGACTCAGAGAATTTTTATACATTTTTAAATAAACAGAATCAAGAAATTAAAAATGTAAATATTAAAGATCAATATGTTATTGATTACAAAGGATTTCATAATACTTATGGACTTAGCCTTAATATACCAACCACATCATCCCCTAACTGGGAGATGACGAATGAACCAGTTAGCAGAGATTCTAAAGAAATCATTCATGAAATAAAAAACAATATCTGTGACAAAATCAATAAGTTATGTTCTATTGGAGGCCAAAAAACAATAGTGATTTTTATTCCAAAAAGATGGGACAATTTTGTTCATTACAATGATGCAGTTGAATCATTTGACTTACATGACTACATTAAAGCTTTTTGTACAGAAAAAAAAGTAACTTCTCAACTTATCAGGGAAAAAACAATACTTGACAATAATTTAGAGTGCCAAATAAATTGGTGGCTTTCTTTATCCTATTTCGTTAAGTCATTTAGAACTCCTTGGGTAATCGATAATACTGATAACAAAACTGCTTTTGCTGGTATAGGTTATAGTGTAGAGAGTAAAAAAGAAGATAAAGGACATATTATATTAGGCTGTAGCCACATTTATAGTTCAAATGGGGAAGGATTAAAGTATAAATTATCAAAAGTTAATGACAAAATAGAATGGATTAAAAAGAAACCACATTTAAGTTATGATGATGCTTACGAGTTTGGAAAAAATGTAATTAATTTATTTTATGAATCAATGAATGAAGTACCTAAAAGGGTTGTCATCCATAAAAGAACTTTCTATACAGAAGACGAAAAACAAGGAATTTTAGATAGCCTTCACGACAATAAGAAAATTGAAAATATAGATTTAATTGAAATCAATTTTGAAGATACTATAAGGTATGTATCAAGTAAAATATACAATCGTGAAGCCAAAATTGATGGATATTCTGTTTCAAGAGGGACTTGTATTCTTTTAAATGAAAAAGAAGCATTACTTTACGCACATGGAGTAATTCCATCTGTAAAAAATCCTAGTTACAATTTTTATCCAGGTGGAAGATACATTCCTAAACCATTAAGAATAATAAAACACTATGGAGTAGGTAGTTTAGAACAAATCGCTAATGAAATACTTGGGCTTACCAAAATGAATTGGAACTCTTTAAATATGTATTCACAAATGCCCGCAACTATTGATTCTTCCAATAAAATAGCTAAAATTGGTAAACTAATAGAAAACAGAGATAAAGTTGAATATGACTACAGATATTTCATTTAAAAAAATATTAGCTAGATAATCTAAATAGAATAATTACCATAATTGAGTAAAGCTATGAGTTTTAAACCAACTATTGAACAAAATCAAATTTTTAACTTCTTTAAAAATGGAAAAGAAAATGGTATGATTGATGCAGTAGCAGGGTCAGGAAAAACTAGTACAATAATAAATGGTATAGATTACATTGATAAAAAAAACAAAATTCTATTTTGCGCTTTTAATAAAAAAATTCAAGAAGAAATTAAACAAAAAACAGTCAATAAAGAAAATGTGATTGTTAAAACTACTTATGCATTAGGACTTAGTATCCTAAAATATCATTTTGAAATATTTACTAGAAGTCCAAACCTTGATAAGTCAAAATATTTTAATATTTTAAATGAACAATTAAGAAAAAATAAGTCTAATAACTATGTTGAGGAAACAAAATTCACAAAGTATTTTGAGAAAATAAAATTTATATATTACCAAGAGAAGAAACAAGAAGAGCCAGATATATTTTATAAGACATTTTATTCAAATTATTACAGACTTGTTGATTTATTAAGATACACATTAAGCTATGCAAAAGGTGAAAGTTCATTTCAAAGATTAGTAGAAAAATATGCTATTGATATTGATCAGAAAAACACTCAATTACTTGAATTGTACAGAAAATTAGTTGAGTTAGCCATAGGAGAGGGAAATATAAAAGCAAAATTATTAGGTATTTACGACTATGCTGATATGATATTCTTACCATGTGAGTTTAAATTAAGTTCACCTGATCAATTTGATATTGTATTTGTTGATGAATGTCAAGATTTATCAAACGCACAATTAATAACTATAACTAAATATCTTAAAAAAGGCGGAAGATTTTTTGCAGTAGGAGATCCATTTCAATCAATATATGGTTTTGCAGGAGCTTCGCCTGAATCTTTTAACAACATCAAAACATTATATAACCCTAAAATGTTTAAACTCACAAATTGCTTTAGGTGTTCAAGCGATATCGTAAAATTAGCACAAGAGATTAGACCTGACATTACTACTACTAACTCTTTTAAATCTAGTATAATAAAAATAAAATTTGATGATATAATTAAATATGTACAAAAAGGAGATTTTGTATTATCTAGACAGAATTGTAATTTGTTTGAAGTAGTTTTCAAACTTTTATGTCATAATATCAAATGTAAAATCATTGGTAAAAAAGAAATTCTTAAATCTCTAAAAGATATAATTGATAATAATAAACTATATAGTGAAAAATATTATGAAGAGTTACCTGATCACTTACAAAAGATATATAAGATTGCTGAAAATAAATTAGGCAATAATCCTGCTAATTATGAAAAACTGGAAAATCTAGGAGATAGTATTAATATCCTTGAATCATGTTTTTTTCATAACCAAAATGCAAAAACACTAAATGATTTATTTGACTATATTGAAAGTTTAATGAATTGTGAGGATGAAGATTCTGTGATACTATCATCAATACATCGATCAAAGGGATTGGAGAAAAAAAATGTTTTTATAATTGGTTATAATGAACTGCCCATAAAAAAAGAAAACATGTTAGAATGGCAATTATATCAAGAAAAATGTCTTAAATATGTTGCTATTACAAGAGCGGAAGTCAATCTTTACCAAACAGAAAGCCCTCCTGATAAAAATGACACTCTTGTTTTACAAGATGCAATCTTAGATCAACCTTCATTGATTGATATTAAAAGCTCGGATTAATTTTCCCCTGCATCTGTTCTAGCATCGGAACATTTAAAAAAAAACAGGACGTATCATAGGAGCAAAATTACTTAAATTGTTAGTAAATACAAGTCACCTGATATTTTGCCAAAAACGTAAACTTAACAATAAATGTTTCCGTTTTAAGTAAACTATTTGTAAATTTGTGAAATGACAATTCAAGAAACTTCTTCGGGAAAAATTTACAATGTAGAAATTCTGCCAGTAGAAGATATTGATTTTAAGTCTATAGATAAAAAACGCTTTTTTTTCGATTGGAAGACTGAAAGGGCTTACGAAATCTATAAGTTAAAAATTATCAATTCAAATGATATTTTAGGAATTATTTCTTTGGAAAGAATACCCGAGGAATGGAGAGTCCATATTAGGCTTCTGACTGTTTCATTAGAAAATAAAGGTTCAAATAAGATATTTGACAATATTGCTGCAAACTTAATTACCCATGCTGCGAAAATTGCAGTAGCAGAATATGCAGAGTTAGCCTGCGTATCACTCAAACCAAAAAGTAATATTGCCCAGCATTATATCGACAAATACAATATGAATATAACCGGAATGACTTTGAGTCTTGAGGTTCCGGAAATTTTAAACTTGATAAACACATACGATAATGAATAAGAAAGTAAATATTGAAGATATTGAATTTGGAGTAGATTCAAGATACAAATCAAATTCAGAACGTGATACTGATGGAGCGGCTTTAATGGAAGCACGTTTACAACGAATTAAAAACTTACCCATAGATCAGGTTATTCGTGCCAAACTATTACAATTAAAATTAAAAATGGAAGCTTATATAAGCAAACCGACTTATGATAATCACCACTATTTTTCAGAATTCTTATCGGCATATATTGATACTATTTACAATAAGAGAAGTAGTTTTGCAAAAGATATTGATATAACTCCAGTAAGTTTAAGTCAAGTCATAAACAATCACAGAGAACCTAAAGAAGAATTTATTCTGAAGTTAA
This sequence comes from Flavobacterium sp. KH_001, assembly GCF_057840745.1. Taxonomy (NCBI): domain Bacteria; kingdom Pseudomonadati; phylum Bacteroidota; class Flavobacteriia; order Flavobacteriales; family Flavobacteriaceae; genus Flavobacterium; species Flavobacterium sp. KH_001. The sequence continues at coordinate 2,535,897 of NZ_CM174520.1, forward strand.
TGATACATTCTGAAAAAACATATCAGAATGTTTGTGAGTTCCATAAAAAGACATGGTTTCAGGTTTATTTTCATGAAAAAATTTGCGATACTATGTCAACACAAGACAAATGGAGGCCAAAAATTGAAAAGCATGTAAAATTTAGTGAATCTCTAAAGTTAGAAACTGTAGATAACAGCCGATAACCAAACAGATAATAGCAATTATTCTTTTAAGTTCTAATTGAGTTACTTTTATTAACGTTAGAATCTCAGAGATTAAAATTACTTACAGATTTATTAAGATCTATTACAAGAGTCATAATAAATTTACTTATTACAAAAAAAGCCTTTTCGGAAAAATCGGAAAGGCTTTTTAAGTAAAGTAAAGATTGAATTATTTTTTCGACTCCTCGATAGAAACTTTTCTAAACTCTTTTAATAGTTTTTCAATTTCTAAAGTTGATTTACGAGCTCTCGCTCCAGCTGCTTTAACACCTTTTTCAATTAGTAAATCCGATTCTGTTTTAAATGTTTCGATTTCGGCGTTTATTTTAGCTACTAAATCTTTCATGATATGTTTTTATTAAATTAAGGCAGCGAAAATAAAACTTTGCTTGTTATATTGCAACTTTGCTGCAAAAATTAAAAACGTTTTTAATTCATAATTATTATAGGAATTATTTATTCAAAGAATCTTATTTTCCTGAGACATCTTATTTAGTTCTTCAATAAAATAAGACGTTGGACAGCCAGCTTCTGCAAAAAAAGCCTGAGTAAATGTTTTAGTACTGCTAAAGCCAACTTCTTCAGCCAATGCACTATTAGAATATTTCCTTATTTTACTATCTTCTTTTAATAACTTTATTAGATAATTGATTTTAAGATCAGCGATATATTTCACAAATTTCTTTCCTCTGTATTGATAAATTATCTGTGATAAATATTTTGGATTGGAATTGAAAGTAGCGGCAAGCTTTGCGGAAGTCAGGTCCTTTACTAGAAATTTTTTATCCTTTTCAAATTTTTCCAATTGCTTAAGTATATCTGCAATAGTATCTTTATTTATATTTCCAATTCCATTACTTACATTTTTGACTTCCACTTTAGAAACTGCCTCATTTTTTGCCATCAATTCCTCAAATTTTTGCCTGTAGATATTCTTATTTCTGATATGCCTGTAAGCAATGAATGATACGATTAAAAATAATACTAATACGATACCAGTAAAAATGAAATCATTATACTTCCTCTTATTAAACAAATCTTCAATATCCTGCTTATCTTTTAGTAATACTTTCGTGTCATACACTTTGTGAACTCTGCCGGAAAGATAGATGAACTTGTTGTCTAATATACTGTCTGCCTTTAGTAGCTTATCCGTATAATAGAGCTGTTGATGAAGATCTTTTTTAGATTTATAATACTTTAATAGTAATTCGTAGTTCTGCCGTAAATCCGGACGTATATACCCTTTATCATCAAAAATCTTGTCAACTTTAAAAAAATATAGCAAAGCTATTTCAGGTTTGTGAAGATTCCAGTAGCTTTTACCAATATAAAAATATCCAACAGACTCATTACCAAAATCTTTATTTTTCTTTATGGATGGAATCGCATAATTAATTTTTTTTATAGCTTCTGCATAGTTGTTTTTAAAGTACTGATTGATGCCTTCTGAATGAATAAAGTAATCTTTCACTTCATTATTGTCTAATCTTATTCCTTCCTGAATACCTTTTTCATTTATTTCAGAACACAAGCCATAATTACCAACCCTGTTATAACACAAACCAAGTAAATGCAATGAATTCAAATATGCTCTTGAATTATTTTCTTTAAAATAATCAATACATTCGTTATAAAGAGAAATTGCCTCATCATAGAATCCGAGATAATACTTTACACCTGCAATATTATATTTAACTTTATAAGTTAGATACTTGTCGCTGGTTTTCGAAATATAATTATCGGCTGCAAGATAATTATCAAGAGCATGTTTATGTTTTTTCTGTCCATAGTAAACAATTCCTTTTGAAAGATAAGCAGAGCCAATAAGAGCATTATAATTGGCTTTTTTAGCAGTATAAATCATACTGTCAGCATATACCAATTTTAATTTTTCAGGAGAATAGAATAAATAATTTTTATATCCATTTACAATTTCCTTGGAATTTTTATCCGTTTTTGCCTTGTTCAAAAAGTATTGAAGATAATATGCTTGTTTTATTTTATCCTCAGCCGTAGCTTCTATACGTTCAAAAAGGTAATCATAATTTTTTCTTTGAAGCGTATCGGAAATTTTCGATTCCATTTCCTGCGCATACAATTGATTTCCAAAGCAAAGAATTGCTAATAATATATAATTTTTAATCATAAGTTAAATTAAAAAATGAGACATTATTTGAAATGAAAATGCATTTTTATCAGCTAAAAACACTATAGAGTAAATATAATATTGTGTTTTGTTTAAAACAGCATCATTAATAACGTAATACATTGATAATTAGTGTGGTTTTGATTAAAAAAGGTATGTCGATTTTCGGAAAATCGATATCCTAAATTCGGAAAATCCACATACAACGTTTTGCAAATCAAAAATTCTACTTCTAGATTTGTCTTGAATTCAATAGCAAAAAACATTTGGCATCGTGCCGGATTAAAGTTCTGCTAACCCGGGTGAAATGAACTGACTGAAAAAAAACAGTCTTTACATTTAACACTTTTAATCATGAAAAATCTTTTATTATTGCTAGTTGTTTTAGCATCACTACTTGTTTCTTGTACCAGTGAGAGTATTGATAATACTAAAATTTTAGATGATGGTCTTCTTGAAAATAAATCTAAAAAAACGGCAAAACTGCTTCAGAACCTGAGTCCTGAAAATCCGGCTAATGAATATGACATAGCAGGTAAAATACATAATGACATCCTTGATGTTTACTTGTCTGGAAATTATACTTTCAATACGATTGCTCAAATCAGCCAAAAAGTAGATTCTATCTCGGTTCTGAATAACAATCTATTAAATATGGCAACAAGTCTTCCCTGCAACTTTCAGGAAATTCAAGAAACTGTCGATGGTCCTCAAATAAAATTAGAGCAAGCGATTGTAAATTCCTCAATGACAAATGCCGCTAAAATTTCTCTTTCCAACTTTATGGATTCTATACTGTTATGGGAAACTAATGAATATGCTATCATTCATCAATCCATAATCTCATTCGAGGCGTCCGTTATATCTAACACACAGTTTAGCAATGAGGATAAGAGGATTATTCTCACGACTTCCTCTATCGCAAGATATTCATCGTATTATGCTAAAGAACGTAAAGATAAGGATTGGGAAGCTTCTGTTGGAAATCGTGTTGGAGCGGTACAGGGTGCAGTAGCAAATTCTTCAACTGCGATTAATAAATCAATAGTGACAGGACTCATAATTCAAAATCTCCTAACGCAATAGTTATGTATATAACTGAGTCGATTGAAAAACAATTGCAATATGTGTATTGCGTGTTTTTGATTCTTTTCAATATTGTGAGCCTTTATTTCATCATAGATCTATTATCCTATGATGAAATAATAGGCTATTTAACCGACGGCGGGATAAAAACTGATTCTCCCAGAAAATTGGCATATCTATTTTTTGTAAACGGCATTTCAAATTTATTGTTCGTTTGCGTTTCATTGATGGCCAGATTATTCGATAAGTAGTACTTACTAGAACAATTAAATTAAACATTTTAAAGCGCTTATTTTGGCATCTCTAAAATCAAAATATAACCCATCAGGCTTACAAGTCTACATCTTTGAAACGTTCACCTCCAGAATTGCTTTTAAAGAATCAATTATATTGAATCGATTTACCGTTTTGATTATAAATTCCGGAGCAGTATGCCTGTTGATCAACAGTAAAAAGATTCATTTATTTATTAATGAACTAATCGTTATTCCAAAAAAGTCTATCTGTGAAGTTTTGATAATGACCAATCAATTGCAAATATGCCAGCTTTCATTCTCATCAGAGTTTGCTTTTGCTAATAGTATAAGATGGCCGCACATAGGATATTTTGAATTTTTTGTTGCAAAAAATACTTCCAAGATTTTTCTCAAAAATAAAGAAATTGGATTACTTGTAGATCTCCTTAAATTAATCAATAGTAAGGTCAGAAGTTCAAATAAGAATATTTTGAAAAAGGAAACATTGCTTTTGAGTTTTAATCTTTTCCTTTATGAACTTGCTGTAATATATTATCGGTCATCTTGGTATGATAATGTCAAACATACTGGAAATGAAAAAATAGTTATGCATTTTTTTAGGTTATTAGAACTACACTGCAGAAAAGAACACAGTGTAAAATTCTATGCAAATATCCTAAATGTTACTGTAGGGCATCTTACTAAAACTGTCAAACAGGTTACGGAGATCACAGCGAAACAATGCATTGAAAATGCAATCATTCTGGAGGCCAAAATCTTGCTTCAAAATAATGATTTAACCATTTTATATATTTCAGAAGAACTGAAATTTGCCAATACTTCTTTTTTTAGTACTTTTTTTAAGAAGCATACTTCCCTGTCTCCTTCTGAATACCGTTTACGATTAAACTTCAATTAAATACTAATATAATAAATGTTTTGACCGGGTTAAGAATGTTCTATAAGCATTGATTTAGAGTACTGTCGATTGTAAGTCGGGAGGAATATTTACTAAATAAAAGTAAAAGAAATGACTCAAACCTATCTTTTAGAATGGATGGACTTAACGGTAACTTCAACCCTTAATCCCAACAAAACGGACCTTACTCTGATTTCTCCAATTCAATCAAGAGAGATTATTGAAAAAGCGAATGAACAAACATTTTTTATTCAGTCACAGTTTACTATACAGGTTTTTTCACTTACTAAAGAGAAACAGATAAAAATCTTAGTTGGAAATTATTATTCTACATTACTATTTCTTTTAGATAAAATCACAGAAATAAATAATAGTAATGATTTACACAGGGATACTCTAAAAGAAGTAACAACTACTTTAATATCCTGTTTGAATGAATTAATAATTTTTGTAGAATCAAGATTCGCAAACTATTTAACTGCACCTTTTCAAATTGTTGAAAGGAAGACAAATAGTCCTATAGTAATGAATGGGCTTTCTGGTAAAGTTTTATGTAAACTTTCAACCGATCAAACGGCCTTAATATTAAGGGCATCAGATGAATTAAAAATTCTTATTTCAAAATCGATGAATCATTTATTCAAAACAATCGTTCCTTTTCTTTCCACTCCAAACAAAGCAGATCTGTCTTATAATGCCATGCGGAGCAAAGCTTATGTTTTTGAAGAAAGGGATAAGCAGATAGCTATTGAAACATTGGAACGCATGATCAAACAGATCAAAGAATATTAATTAAATATTACTAATTTAAAATTTAAAAACATGAAAAAGCTATCTTATATTTTAACTACAGTGATTTTAATAATCACAGGCTGTCAGCCTAAAAAACTGGATGAGAATTTGGCTACTGCCCTTATTCTGGAAAAAAATCATTACCCTACTATTGTAGGCCATGATATTTTCTGCGGTGATCCCACACATGCTTATACCATTTTTAAATCAGGACTCGTAGAAAAAGGATTTGTGAAGGTACTTCAAACCAGAAAATTTGGCGATACAACGGCTTTTGTTAGTTTTACTCCTGCAGCAAAACCGTACTTACTACATACACCAGCAGATGATAAAATAAGTAAAATACAGCGCGTAAAAGTAGCTGATGAAGAATTTGGAGCAATTGCAGCAATAAGGATGATGAGTTCCGGTAATAAAGCAATTGTAGAATATACTACAATTCGAAGAAAGAATGTTTTTGCTGTTGCTATTAAAAATGGTTTGAAAGATACACTCAATCATGAAGTCTATTTTATACGAAACGATAATGGCTGGAAGCTCATGGATAAAAAGTCAGAACTTGAATTTTTATCTTATTAGAATAGGATCAACGATTCAAAAATAATCTATTTCATCATCAATTTGGCCTCCCCACTCGGGAGGCTTTTATTTTTCTTCCATTTTTTTTAATTTTTTATTCTTGATTTTACTGGGGGTTCAATGGGGTACAACTGGGGTACAACAAAAAGTTGTACTTGTATCAGTTTTATCTCTATCGTTTCTTTGCCTTGTAATGATGAAGAACCTGGTTTGGAATTATCCATTTGCCGGGATTGTGAGAACTAATGTAGAACGATAAAATGATGAGGTATGTTTACAAACATTTCATGGGGTAATTACATGGTTGTAGTTATTCTGCTATTGGCAAGCTGGTATTTATTTGTTGGATTTCGATTTTATTTTGATGACCTCAAAGAAGTCATATCAGGAAAGCGGAAACTTCAATTCCGTGGATTTGAAAATCCAAATTACCAAGATATTGAACCCGAATTAAAAGATCAGGATTCTCCTGAACTGATTTCAAACCAAACTTCCTTCGGAGAGTTTGACACCACCTTTCAGGACGTTGATACTTTGGTGGCCAGATTAAAAAGTTTTATAACAGATGCAGCAAAGAAAAAATTAGTCAAAAAAGAATTTACCTATTATCTGCAGCTTCTCCTAAGAGAATTCCCCTCAGTGAAAAATTCCCCTTTTAATTCTTCGATAAGTGAACTGATAGTCTCAGAATGTGAGAAACTCGAATCAATTACTTTAACCCAGAAGGAAGCAGAAGCCCTTTGGGAATAAACTCTAAAACAATTTAACGGAGGAATCGCCCCTGTCCATCCCGGCGCAGTATGGCATATGTAACAGGAAAGTGGAACTGCGACAGCGGCTACACCTCCGTTTTTTATCTGAATTTTTAAACTTTAAAAATAATGAGTGATGAAAAAATGGAACAGGAATTTTAAAAAGTTTATTGAGCAAAGAACAAATAGTATCTGTATGCTTCTGGTACAAATCCTTTTTGTGATCAGTTATGAAACATATGCCCAGGATGGTCTGGCAGGAATCAATGAAGCCAACCAACAAGTACGAAGTTATTTTGATGCAGGAACGGAACTGATGTATGCCGTAGGAGCACTATTGGGACTCATCGGTGCTGTGAAAGTATATCAAAAATGGAACGCAGGTGATCCTGATACCGGAAAAGTAGCTGCAGCTTGGTTTGGAAGCTGTGTTTTTCTGGTAGTAGTGGCTACTGTAATCAAATCCTTCTTTGGGATTTAAAACAAATCGTTATGGAAGATTTACTCAAAGAAAAGTTATGGTTTTACATTATCCATAACAATCCAGATTTGATGTTTACACTACAGGAAGATTATAGTGTATTGGATTATCTCAATGAGAAAATAAGTAGTGTAAAATCCATATTGGACGATATGTTATCTGATGGTACACCTAAATATATCATCGAAGAAATCTGTCTCAATGTACTTACCGAAGATCTGAAACCTTCCCGGTTTTTATATATCCGCTCCCTTCTTTCGGATGAGTTTGAGAAAACCTATACTGCTTTTCAGGAATCAGGTATCCTGACCTATGAGGTAATCAACCTTATGGAAAACTGCAGGCCCGTTTTTGAAACCATTGGTTTTACTAAAGAAAATGAAGAAGACCCCACTTTAAGAAATGCCCTTATTGGTCAGATTACTGACTATCTGAATTGAGCTATTTATAGCAATGTGTAGTATGAAAAGGAGTAATTATGGCTTACAATCTATCCCAAAAACTAAGTGCCAATATCAAGGCGATTACCATTGCAATGCAATGGCAGCAAGGTGATGCTTTATCGGCAGAAGCAGTTGACGCGCTTAAGGCATATGCCGGCTTCGGAGGTATCAAGGCTGTGTTATACCCACATGGTACTATTGAAGACTGGACAAAATCGGGTGCTACAAAAGAAGATTTGAAGCTGCATCCTGAAATGACACGACTGCACACAATACTTCAGAAACACTATTCTGAAAAAGATTATAATTCAGTTGTTTCTTCACTTCGCAATAGTGTCCTTACTGCATTTTATACGCCGGAAATTGTACCTAAAACTTTGTACACTGCTTTGGAAGAACAAGGTATTAACCCTAAAAGATTATACGAGCCATCAGCAGGATCAGGCATTTTTATCACCGAAGCAGACAATGCATTTTCAAATTTGGAACAAATTACTGCTGTGGAAAAAGACCAATTAAGCGGACTGGTGCTTTCAGCATTAAACAGTACACTTTCAACCCAAAATAGGACACATGTAATAGGACTGGAAGAAGCTCCAACAAATGATAACGGCAGTTATGATCTTGTGGTCAGCAATATTCCTTTTGGTAATTTTTCAGTTTACGACGAGGACTATCCTGACAAAGCCATTTCAGGGAAAATTCACAATTACTTCTTTGCAAAAGGACTGGACAAACTCGCTGATGGCGGTCTTATGGCTTATATTACAACAGACGGTTTTTTAAACAGTCCTTCCAATCAGAGCGCACGAGAATATCTTTTTCAAAATGCAGATTTTGTGAGTGTAGCAGTTATGCCTGATAACCTGATGAAGGAGACCGGAAATACCGATGCTCCTAATCATTTGCTTATTGTTCAGAAAAACGAGCATAAACAAACGCTGTCTGATAATGAAAATGAGCTGCTTCAAACCGTTGAACTCGCAAATGAATTTGGAAAGTACAGTATTAATAAATATCTGCATAATAGAGAAGAGCTCATCATTGGGAATGAAATACAAGCCGGTAAAAACCAATACGGACAGGCGCATCAAAGTGTGAGACAAAACGGTGATATTAATTCTATTGGAAACCACCTTGGAGAAAATATTGCCAAAGGATTAAAAGAAAACTTTAACCTTGAACGCTTTGAGCAGGCTCAAAAAACGGCGATCGTTCAGCCCGCTGAAGCAATCGGACAAAAATTCACTTATTTGCCCATGCCGGAGAGTAAAGCAAGTGGTATTTCAGTCCAGCTTGGCTTGTTTGATACTGTGCCTGCAGAGAATATCAACCGTGCTATGGATTACATCAACGAGCTTGATGAAACTGTAGTGGATAAAAAAACAGCACGAATACTCAGTACCATACGCACAAATGATAATCCCTCACATGAAAATGTGTTGCTTATCACTGCTAAACAAATTAAGACCAATCGATACCTGTATAAATTATATTCCAATGTAAAAGAAATCGATGGCTTTTCAGCCAATTGGATGAATGGCGGATTACTGCCGCATGAGTTATTGGCTTTATCCAATACCCTTCAATACTATAATCACAAGTATATTTATGAAGGAGATAAAACCCTTGAACCTGCTTTTAACCTTGAAAAAAGACTTTATGAAGAAGTTACTTCATTGAAATCTTTTTACACAGAAGGTACTCTTGTTAGAGTTGGAGAATCCGTTGGAATTATCAGTGATATCAATGAGCAGCACAAACAAGCCTTTTTCCAACCATTAGTATCACAAGGCAATCTGAAATTCTATGATTCCTATATTGCTATTCGGGATCATTATGTGGAATTGTTTGAGAAAGAGCAATCAGATAAAGCTGGCAGTGAAGAGATTCGGAAAAATCTAGATGAGCAGTATACCAAATTTGTTTCTCACTATGGTATTTTGAACAGCGCTGAGAATCGCAGGTTAATCATGCAGGATTCCGCTTTTGGTTTCACCATTCTTTCTTCATTGGAACGCAAAGAAGGCGAACGTTATGTGAAGTCGGATATTTTAATAGAATCTGTAGTAAAACAGCAAGAGCGCTATTATACAGATGATCCTGTTGAGGCGCTGGCCCGAAGTCTGAATGAAAAAGGAGCTGTTGACTTAGGATTTATAACTGCTGCAACAGGACTTGAACAAAACGAGGTTATAGAACGTCTGAACCATCATATCTATTTGAATCCTACAGATCAGAATTGGGAAACTTCAGACCTCTATTTAAGCGGCAATGTTGTAGAAAAGTTACAACAGGCTAAACAGGCTGTGCAGCTATACCCTGAAAACACACAATACTACAAAGGATTGCAGGCACTTGAAAAAGTACAGCCGGAGCGTATCCCTTTTGAATTACTCGATTTCAATCTGGGCGAGCGATGGATTCCCAACCGATACTATGAAAGTTTTGCCGGAAAATTATTTGACCAGCCAACTGAAATTAATTATTTCCCATCACTGGATACCTTTAAAGTAAGTACAGGACATAATACCAAAATAGACAGAGAATTTTCGGTGACTCCCAAAAGCGGCAGAACCACTTATGGTTACACGATATTGGAACATGCCCTCGAAAATACGGCTCCCTTTTTTACCTATGAAATTGAGGGCACTGGTGGCAAACCCATCCGACTGCCCGATAATGAAGCCATACAGCTTGCCCATCAAAAAATTGAAAACATCCGTAATGGCTTTATTGAGTGGCTGCAGGAATTGCCAATAAGCGATAAAAATGAACTGGAGAGTCTCTATAACAATACGTTCAATTGTTACGTATTGCGCGAATATGATGGAAATCATCTGAGCTTTCCGGGCTTGGATAAAAAAGCCCTGGAGATTGATGACTTGTACAGCTCTCAAAAAAATGCGGCATGGCGTATTATTCAGAACCGTGGTGCATTAATCGATCATGAGGTTGGGCTTGGAAAAACATTAACCATGATTGTGGCTGCCAATGAAATGAAACGATTAGGAATTATTCATAAGCCTGCAATACTGGCATTGAATGCCAATGTAAATCAAATTGCAGCAACCTATCGCAAGGCTTATCCCAATGCACGAATATTAGCACCTGGTGAAAATGATTTTACTCCGGCCAAAAGAATGAGACTCTTCCATGAGATTAAAAATAACAATTGGGACTGTATCATTTTAACCCACGATCAGTTTGGTAAAATTCCGCAGTCACCCGAAATACAAAAAGAGATCTTACAAAATGAGCTGGATAATATAGAACGGGACCTTGATACGGCCAGAGATTTGGGAGGCGATATCTCCAAGAAAATATTAAAGGGTCTTGAAATACGAAAAAATAATCTGGACGGCAGACTAAAAACACTGCTGAAAGATATAGAAGATAAAAAGGACAGCGGTATCAACTTTAAAGAAATGGGTATCGATCATTTGTTTGTAGATGAATCTCACAAATTCAAAAACCTGACTTTCACTACCCGTCATGACCGTGTTGCCGGAATTGGAAATATGCAGGGAAGCCAAAAGGCGCTTAATATGTTATTTGCGGTACGCACGCTTCAGGGAAAATTCGATTCGGATCTGTGTGTAACTTTTCTTTCCGGTACTCCAATATCCAATAGTCTTACCGAAATGTACCTTCTTTTCAAATACCTGCGACCTAAAGAAATGGAACGCCAGCATATTGAAAACTTTGATGGATGGGCAGCTGTTTTTGCCAGAAAAACAACTGATTTTGAGTTTTCTGTCACTAATGAAATTATTGCCAAGGAGCGTTTTCGCCATTTTATTAAAGTTCCGGAACTGGCACTGTTTTATAATGAGATAACCGATTACAAAACAGCCAAACATATTGATCTGGACAAACCTGAAATTGAAGAGCGACTTATCAATGTCAGCCCGACACCGGAACAAACCGAGTTCATTACCCAGCTCATGCAGTTTGCCAAAACAGGTAATGCGACACTTATCGGCAGGGCGCCTCTTACCTCGCAGGAAGACAAAGGCAGGATGCTTATAGCTACTAATTACGCTAAAAAAATGGCTGCCGATATGAGGCTGATAAATGAAAGATATGATGATCATCCGAATAATAAGGTCAATACATGCGCCAGAAATCTGGTTGAAATTTATCAGGCTTCCATCGAGCATAAAGGCACCCAGATTGTTTTTTCGGATATCGGGACACCCAAGCCGGATGCCTTTAATATGTATGATGCACTTAAAGAAAAATTGGTAAGGGATTTTAATATCCCTGCTCATGAGATTACCTATATACACGACTGGACCGATAAGAAGAAACCGGAGTTGTTTTCTAAAATGAATACAGGTGAGATACGTATTCTTCTGGGCAGTACAGAAAAAGCAGGTACCGGGCTTAATGTGCAAAAGCGTGTTGTGGCGATGCATCATATGGATATTCCCTGGAGACCATCAGATCTGGGACAACGCAATGGCCGAGGCAGCAGACAAGGTAATGAAGTCGCCAAACAGCATTATGGTAATAAAGTAAAGAACTTCATCTATGCCACAGAGCAATCCCTGGACAATTACAAATTCAACCTTTTGAAGAACAAACAGACTTTTATCAGTCAGATGAAAAACTGTGAACTTAATGTGAGGACTATTGATGAGGGAGCCATGGACGAGCAAAGTGGAATGAACTTTTCAGAATATATCGCAGTATTATCAGGTGATACTTCATTACTGGAAAAATCAAAATTGGAGAAAAAAGTAACGGTAATGGAAAGCCTTAAAAAAGCACATTACAAGGAAATTTCCAGAACTAAATATCAGGTTGAATACCTAATGGAGGAAAAAGGAATCACCACTAAAACACTGGACAAACTAACTTCTGATCACAGTTTTTACAAAAACAATCTGAAGTATGAACCTGATGGTTCCAAAGCAAATCCTATAGAGTTGTATGACTGCAAGACAGCAGATCCAGAAAGTATCGGCAAAGAAATTATCCTGCTCTATAAAAACTGGAAACCTCCAGAAGGAGAAAACCAGGCCAAACAAATTGGGAAGTTATATGATTTTGGACTCTATATAAAAAGAGAACGTGAAGCCTATCAAAATGATGGTTTGTACCAGTACCGTTACTCCAACAGCTTTTATGCACAACGTTTTGAAGATGGTATTAAATATACTTCCAATGGAGGAACTCCAAATGTGGACAATCCAAAATTGGCAGCCCGCCATTTTCTAAATGCCATTGATAAGGTGGAACATCTCAGGTCTAAATACCAAAAGTCCCTGAATGATATTGAAAATCAACTGCCGGAATTACAACAATTAACCACAAGAGTATTTAGTCAGGAAGATGAGCTTCAAAAAATGAAAAGCGATCTCTCTAGTCTGGAAAGGGAAATAGCCCTGAAAATTCAGGAGAACCAATTGAAAGAAGCCAATCCGCAAGAGGCTAGTCTCAGTAATGAAACAAAACTATCGGATACAACTCCGGTAATTCAACTGCCAGTAAAAAGCAGTGAAGAATCACAGGGTTTCAAAGCGGCAGAAAGCAATAGTGATAAATGGCAGGAGCGCTCTTTTTCAGAAATGAGACGCAGCAGCAGGATGAAATTTTAAAATAAAGACCATGTCAAACAGTGTGTATCAAATCAACAAAGGAATTAACCAGAGCATCGAGTTTAAAGGGTTAAAAGCGCAGTATATCTGGTATTTGGGTGGTGGTGTCATTGTGCTTATGATACTGTTTGCCATTATGTACATAGCCGGCTTACCCTCTTTAATCTGTATCGGAATTATTGGTGTTTCAGGAACATTGTGGGTTTTGAAAATATATAAAATGAGCCACCAATACGGTCAATATGGAATGATGAAAGCTTTAGCGAAACAACAGATTCCTAAAGCTGTGAAATCGCAAAGCAGAAAAATTTTTATGATGACCAAATAGAATTTGCTCAGCATTAGCTGAGAGGTAAAAAAAAGGATGATGGAAAAGATGATAGATGATATTTTACCAATTATGGATGTGCAGCACGATTGCATCCTGTCCAAACAAGGAGATGTGACAGTAGTGTTTAAAGCAGAACTGCCCGAGATATTTACCCTGTCGGATCAGGAATACGAAGCATTTCATCAGGCGTGGCTTAAAGCGATAAAACTGCTTCCGAAATTTAGCGTATTCCATAAGCAGGACTGGTTTATAGACAGCAAGTTTGAACCCGATTTCAAAAGCGAAGATTCGAGTTTTCTTACCCGAAGCAGTGAACGCTTTTTTAATGAACGTCCCTTTCTGGATCATTCCTGTTACATTTTTTTAACCAAAAAACCGGCAGGCAGAAAAACATCCAGTTCCCTGTTTTCAAATTTACTTAGAAGTTCAATAGTTCCCGAAGAAACATTAAAAGCACAGCTACGTCAGGAATTTATTGACAGTACCGGACAATTCAGACGCATACTGGAAGACAGTGGTTTTGTCAAATTGACCCGCCTTGGTAATGATGAACTTAAAAGCCATAGCAGAAAGATCGGTATTATTGAACAATATTGTTTTTTGTCTGAAAAACAAAACTCATTTATTTTTAAAGATATCTCTTTTGATGATGGTCTTCAGGTAGGAGACAAACATTGCCAGATTTATACGTTGGGGGATGCCGCTGATCTGCCTGCCTTATGTGGTTCGAGAATTAATTATGACCGCTATTCCACAGATAAGACCAAATTCAGTATCGGATTTGCTTCGACTCTGGGGCAATTACTTTCCTGTAACCACATTTATAATCAATATATTTTCATAGAGGATTTCCAGAAAACGTTGCAAAAACTTGAAAGTAAAAGACTGCGACTGCAATCCTTATCAGCCTACAGTAGGGAGAACCTGATTGCGCGAGATGCTACAAATGATTTTCTTAACGAGGCTATCAGCCAGCAGCGACTGCCTGTAAAAGCACATTTTAATGTGCTGATCTGGACAGATAATAAAGAAGAGCTCAAAGACCTGAAGAATAAAGTTTCTTCAGCACTGGCTCAGATGGATGCAGCTGCTAAACAAGAAACAGTGGGTGGCGCACAAATATTTTGGGCAGGAATTCCCGGGAATTCCGCAGATTTCCCAATGAATGACACCTTTGATACGTTTGCGGAACAAGCTGCCTGTTTTCTGAATCTGGAAACAGGTTACCGCTCTTCACTGAGTCCAACTGGAATTCGATTAGGAGATCGATTGACTGGAAAACCGGTTCATGTAGACATTAGCGACGAACCAGTAAAAATGGGGATTTGTACCAATCGGAATAAGTTCATACTAGGGCCTTCAGGAAGCGGTAAATCATTTTTTACCAACCATATGGTTAGAAGTTACTATGAGCAAGGAACCCACGTTGTACTTGTTGATGTTGGACACAGCTACAAAGGGCTTTGTGATATGGTAAAGGGCTACTACTTTACCTACGATGAAAAGAACCCTATTAGGTTTAATCCCTTTTATATCAGCGAAGGTGATTCTCTGGATACCGAGAAAAAAGAAAGTATTAAAACACTCTTATTGGCACTCTGGAAAAAAGACAATGAAACTTTCAATCGAAGTGAATATGTAGCACTGTCCAATGCACTGCAATTGTACTATGAAAAGTTAGATAGCAATTCCGATTTATTTCCCTGTTTTGACAGTTTTTATGAATTTCTGAAAAACGAGTTTGTTACCATATTGGAAGGCGATAAGGTAAAAGAAAAAGATTTTGATGTGAATAATTTTCTTTATGTGCTTCGTCCTTATTACAAGGGAGGCGAATTTGATTACCTGCTCAACGCTACCGAAAATCTTGATCTGTTAAAAGAACGATTTATTGTTTTTGAACTTGATAATATCAAAGACCATCCAATACTTTTTCCGGTGGTAACGATCATCATCATGGAAGTGTTTATCAGTAAGATGCGCAAGCTGAAAGGTATTCGAAAAATGATCCTTATTGAAGAAGCCTGGAAGGCAATTGCCAAAGAAGGGATGGCAGATTACATACGGTATTTATTCAAGACTGTTCGTAAATTCTTTGGGGAAGCCATTGTAGTGACTCAGGAAGTAGAAGATATTATATCCTCTCCGGTCGTTAAACAGGCTATTATCAATAACAGTGACTGCAAAATACTACTGGACCAAAGTAAGTATCAAAATAAGTTCGAACAGATTCAGGAACTGCTTGGGCTTACCGAAAAAGAAAAGGCACTCGTACTATCGGTAAACAAAGCCAATGATCCTGATAAGAAATACAAAGAAGTGTTTATCTCCCTTGGAGGTATGCAGTCTAAAGTATACCGCACCGAGGTATCCCTTGAGGAGTATTATGCCTACACAACTGAAGAAACTGAAAAAGTAAAAGTACAGGCGTATGCTAAGAAATTTGATGGAGACATCAGAAAAGGCATTGCGGCACTTGCTAATGACTTAAGAGCATAAAAAATATAAAAACTAAACAACAATACTTATGAAAACAAAAAAGAAAATCATGATTTGCCTGTTGTGCTTTTTACTGATCAGCACTCCGGCAAGACCGGCAACGGTTGTAGCAATACCGATTTTAGAAATTGTAAAAGCGGTTGCCAAAAAGGTAATTAAGGCTATTGACCTAAGGATCCAAAAACTGCAGAACAAAACGATCTGGCTGCAGAATGCGCAGAAAAAAATAGAAAATATCCTCTCCAAACTAAAGTTGGATGAGATTTCCGATTGGACCCAGAAACAAAAAGAACTCTATAAGAATTATTACGAAGAACTGGCAAAAGTTAAATCCATTATTACCTATTACCAGCGTATCAAAGATATCAGTGAAAAGCAGGTTCGTTTGGTAGATGAATACGAAAGAGCATGGAACCTGTTTCAAAAAGATGCTCATTTTAATTCCAGCGAACTCGATTATATGCAAAGTGTGTATTCTGGAATACTCGATGAAAGCCTGAAAAACATCGATCAGATTTTCCTTGTATTGGATTCTTTTACCACACAGATGAGTGATGCCAAAAGACTGGAGATTATAAATGCTGCTGCAGATCAGATTGATGCTAATTATGATGACCTGACGCTCTTCAACAGACAGAATATACTACTGAGCCTTCAAAGAGCCAAAACAGAGCATGATGTCAAATCCGTTAAACAATTTTACGGAATTCCGTAAACAAGTAATAAAATCATGAAAAAGATATTTTTAGTAGTGCTTTTTACTGCACTGACCACAGGGAATCTTCATGCACAGGCAAAACAGCAAAGGATGCTTTTAGAGCAAATAGCAGCCCTGCAAGTCTATATCGGATATGCTCAAAAAGGCTATTCGGCAGTCAAAAAAGGACTCAATACCATAGGAGATTTCAAACGTGGAGAATTTAATCTTCATACCGATTACCTGAATTCTCTTAAGACAGTCAATCCCAAAATAAAAAAGTATGCCAAGGTAACGGAAATTATAGGGCTCCAGACAAAAATCATGAAAAGCTACAAAAGCTTATATCAGCAAATCCGGCAGGATGATTTGTTTCATGGAAATGAAGTCGATTATATCAGAAGGGTCTTTGAAAGGTTAATCAAAAATTGTGATACCAATCTGGATGAGCTTCTAACAATCGTTACGGACGGAAAGTTAGAGATGAAAGATGACGAGCGAATGAAACGCATTGATATGATTTACCAGAATATGCTGGATAACTATACTTTCTCTGAGAGCTTCAGTAATGAAACTAAAATCCTGGCTGTGTCAAAAGCAACCGAATTGAAAGAAGCAAAAAACAGCCGTGTCGTAAACGGTATTAATACTGATTTGCCATGAAAAAATTATTGATTATAGGAATTGTGTTTATCGGACTCATATTTCCATCCCAGATAACCGCTCAAAAACAGGAAATCCAGCAATTGATTTTGAACATAGAGAAATTGGCCCAGTTCAAACAGATTTTAAAGGATATGAAAAAGGGCTATAAAATACTAAGTGGAGGCTATAATACTGTAAAAGATTTGTCTGAAGGAAATTTCAACCTTCATGAAACATTTCTTGATGCGCTCATGCAGGTTAGCCCCACAGTTAAGAATTACAGGCGTATTGGTGACATTGTGAATTATCAGGTGCTGCTGGTAAAAGAATACAAGTCCGCTTTTAGCCGCTTTAGGGACAGTAAAAATTTTAATGCTGAAGAAATTGCCTATTTCGAAAGGGTGTACGATAATCTGTTTAAACAAAGTCTTAGAAATCTTGATGAACTCACATCGGTGATTACTGCTAATAAAATGCGAATGTCAGATGATGAAAGGCTGGCATCTATTGACAAAATATATGCAGATATGCAGGACAAACTTTTGTTCCTGAGAAACTTCAACAATAATACAACTGTACTGGCTTTACAGCGTGCAAAAGAGCGCAATGATACCCGCGCAATGCGCAGTATTTATAAGTTAAACAACTAAATATCCAGTGTTATGATAAAGATAAATAAGCAAATAATAATTGTTCTTCCTGCAATGATATTGCCATTTACGATCCAGGCACAAGGAATTGCAGACGACATGAACGGCCTGCATAGTGTACTGGAACAACTGTATGATGAAATGATGCCTTTATGCAGTAACCTTATTGGCGTCGGACAAGGACTTGCCGGTTTTGCAGCTATGTGGTATATCGCCTCAAGAGTTTGGAGACATATTGCCAGTGCTGAACCTATAGATTTTTATCCACTATTTCGTCCGTTTGTTATCGGATTTTGCATTATGATTTTTCCCTCTGTCCTCTATATGATTAATGGTGTCATGAAACCTACTGTTACAGCAACTGCTGCAATGGTGGAAGGATCGAATAAAGCGATTGAAAGACTGCTTAAAGAAAAGGAAGAAGCACTCAAAGAAACAGATCCCTGGAAAATGTATGTGGGTTCAACAGGAAGCGGCGATCAGGATAAATGGTACCGATACACACATGATGATGCAGATCCTAGTGGGCAGGGAATGCTGGATGGTATTGGAAATGACATCAAATTTGCCATGAGCAAAGCTTCTTATAATTTCCGAAATTCAGTAAAAGAATGGATGAGCGAGGTACTGCGTGTATTATTTGAAGCGGCTTCCCTGTGCATCGACACACTTCGGACTTTTCAATTGGTAGTACTTTCTATTTTAGGTCCAATCGTTTTTGGCATTTCGGTCTTCGATGGTTTTCAACACACCCTTACCGTCTGGCTGGCACGTTACATCAATATCTATCTGTGGCTTCCCGTGGCTAACATATTTGGAAGCATCATCGGAAAAATTCAGGAAAATATGCTCAAAATCGATATTGCGCAAGCAGGAGAATATGGAGATACTTTCTTTAGCAGAACTGATGTTGCCTATTTGGTCTTTATGATTATTGGGATTATAGGCTATTTCACTGTCCCTTCTGTTGCTAATTACATTGTTCATGCCGGAGGTGGCGGTGCACTCGGACAAAAAGTAACCAGTATGTTTAGTAATTCAACAACTTCCCTTGTCAATACTACATCTCAAGGAACTACAATGGTAGCGGATGCTATGGGGAATGCTGCCGGGCGTATGTACCAAAGCATGTCAGATTCCGGTAATTCTGCGCCTTACTTCAAGGACAAGGACAATTATATGGCTGACAAATTAAAAGGTAAATCTTAACCCTAAATTCAAAGTTTATGTTTAGCAAAATGAAAAATATTGACACTGCCTTTCGACATATTCGCGGATTTACCATGCTGGTCATTATAGGGTGTATTTTAATTAGCTGCTTTGCGCTTTATAAGAGTTTCTCGCTGGTATCTCAAATGCAAAACAAGGTTTATATACTGGCTAATGGAAAAGCACTGGAAGCCTATGCTTCGGATCGAAAGGACAACATTCCTGTCGAGGCTAGAGATCATGTAAAAACCTTCCATAAGCTGTTTTTTACACTTGACCCTGATGATAAAGTCATTAAAAGCAATGTAACAAAGGCTCTTTATTTGGCGGATGAGAGTGCAAAACGGGTCTATGATGATTTAAAGGAAAACGGTTACTATTCCGGTATTATATCAGGGAACGTCAGCCAGACGATACAGATTGACAGTGTGACTATTGACCTTAACAACTATCCGTATGGATTCCGATGTTATGCTACTCAAAATATCATTCGTACCACCAGTATTGCGCATCGAAACCTTATTACGGAAGGCAACCTTCGCAATGTATCGAGAAGTGACAACAATCCGCATGGCTTTTTAATCGAGCGATGGAATACTATTGAGAATCGGGACATAAGTACTGAAAATAGAAAATAATAAAGCTGTACATCATGAAACTCTTTTTTAAACGAAATAGCAAAAAAAGCGATGTTCTTGCAACTGCTAAAAATAATCTATGGCAAAAGTTTGACCAGGCTAATCTGCGATTGCAGTATAAATGCGCCAATTGGCTGGAACGCAAAACAGCTCATTTTACACGTCTTAACTGGATTGTGATTCTGTTGTGTTTTACAGTATTTACAACTGGCTGCAGTATATACCTGATTGTTAATAGTTTTTCAGGTAAAAATAGAAATATAACAGTAACCCCAATTACCAAACCAACCAATCTGGTACCCACAAAAGAAAAGCCTCCCCAACTCAATACAATTATTAGCGAAACTGAATTTGAAAAAATCACAAGTTTTCGTAGGTATATGGATAGTTTGGGGCGCAGTCCGACAGGGAAAAAAACGCATGACAGCATTGTATTAAATCGTCCCGGACTTCTGGACAGTTTAACAATAATAGAAAATTATTATTACTCACATCTTAAAAATTAACATCATGGAACAAAACACAAAATCATTAAAGGCCTTAAAGCATCGTAAGATGCTCTTGGTACTGCCAATATTGGCTTTGCCGTTTCTAACTGCCATATTTTGGGCATTGGGAGGTGGAAAAATGGATGCTGCCAACCAGGCAGCACCACAGCAAAAAGGTTTTAATCTAAAACTTCCCAATGCGAACCTGAAAGAAGGACTTCCGCTAGATAAAATGAATTATTACGATCTGGCTGCTCTTGATTCAGCAAAGCTTGATGAACTTATCAAAAAAGATCCCAACTATTTAAGCCAATCCTTTCAGATTGATTCCACTGAAGACAGCAGTGCTGTTATTCAGAGAAAAGAGCGACATGGTTTAAATAAATCCGTTTATCGCGATCCAAATGAAGAAAAAGTACATCAAAAATTGGAAGCTTTGCAAAAAGCAATCAATATACCAGTAGCAGTTCCAGAGCAAAACAGAGATTATACTAAAATTGTAACATCAAATGAAACCTTGCTGCATTCCAATGATGTGGACAGGCTCGAACAAATGATGCAATCCATGAGTGATGGGCAGGAAAGTCAGGATCCTGAACTACAACAGCTCGGTGGAATGTTGGAGAGTATTTTGGATATCCAACATCCAAACAGGGTACAGGAAAAATTGAAAAAAGCGTCCGAGGCTCAGCGTGGACAAATCTTTACTATTTCCACCAAGGAGTATGAAGATCCTGTTTCTTCCCTACAAAGCAAAACAATGAACAGTTCTGAGTACAAACAGAATGGTTTTTACTCTTTAGACGAACTAGAAAATGATGATTCAATGCAGAATGCTGTAGAAGCCATTATTCATGAAACACAAACAATTGTAAATGGCTCGACAGTTAAATTCCGACTCATGAATGACATATTTATAAATGGCATTAAAATTCCAAAAGATAATTTTCTGTTTGGAACAGCTTCCTTAAAAGGAGAACGATTAACAATCAACATTAGTAGTATCAGATACAACAACTCCCTATTCCCCGTGAACTTGTCAGTTTATGATATGGATGGACTTGTCGGTATATACATTCCGGGAGCGATTAATCGTGATGTAGCAAAAGCCTCGGCTGATCGATCCATGCAAACTTTAGGAGTAGCAACACTAGATGATTCCTGGGGAGCTCAGGCAGCGGGAGCGGGAATTGAAGCTGCTAAAAGTCTGCTAAGCAAAAAAGTAAAACTGGTTAAAGTAGTGGTAAAAGCAGGTTATAAGGTACTGCTGCATGATGAAAAACAGAAACAAAAAGATTCCAATTAAAAACTAAAAATGATAGAGATGAAAAATTTTAAACTATTGGTGATGGGGCATCTATTATTTATGACCATCGGTGTATTGGCACAGCAAACAGGTAAAAACCGTTTATATAAAACGGAATCGGACTCCTTAATGATAGCCTATTCAAAAACGACCAATCTTGTATTTCCTTTTGCCATAAAAAGTGTCGACAAAGGAAGTCCTGATATATTGGTGCAAAAAGCTAAAGGTCTTGAAAATATACTTCAGGTTAAGGCGGCCCAAAAAGGATTTTTTCAGACCAATCTTACGGTTGTCACAGCTGATGGTAAACTCTATTCATTTGTGCTGGACTATAATGAAGAGTTTCCACAGCTGAATTTTACTCTTAATAAAACTAAGCCTGATGGGCAGGAAATTTATTTTTCAGATGAAATTATTAATGATCAGGATATTGAGAAATATTCAAAGTTAGCCTTATACGACAAAAAAAAGCTGCGAGGTCAAAAGGAAAGTAAATATGATATTGACTTTAGGCTCAATGGAATTTTTATTCGTGACGAAGTAATGTATTACAGGATAAAGATAACCAACAATTCTAAAATCAATTATGAGATCGACCAGCTTCGTTTTTTTATTCGCGACACTAAAAAAATAAAACGTACTGCTTCACAGGAAATCGAAATTAAACCAATTTATATCCTAAATGATGTTGATAAAATTCAAGCAGAAGCAGAAAACATCTTTGTGTTTGCGCTGCCAAAATTTACAATTCCGGAAAAAAAATATTTAGTCATACAGCTCATGGAGAAAAATGGCGGCAGACATTTAGAAGAACATGTCAAGAATACAAAACTGGTACAGGTGACTGTACTTCCCAAACTATAAACTATTTAATAATTAAAAAATTGAAATAATGAACGAGAAAAATTTTGAATACTTACGCGACCAGTTAAAGTACACTGGTTTTGGAGATGCATTAGAATCTGAATTAAAAGAAAAAATGCAGAAAGAAGAACCTAATTTCACTTTGACGCATAATACGCAATATGGTAATGATACTGCTGCAGCTACATTAAATTTCAATAAGTCGAAAGAAAGCGATATGTATTTCTTTAATTCTTATAAAGTGGAATTGCAAAAAGAGAATTCCAAAGAAAATTTGGAGCAAACCTTTTATATCAATAAAGGCAGCAACATCACCATGAAAGAGGCTTACAATCTTATGGAAGGCAGATCAGTAAATAAAGATCTTACCAATAAGGAAGGAGAAATTTACAATTCTTGGGTTCAAATCGATTTTAAGCAATCCGAAACTAATGGAAACTTTAAGCTAAACCATTACCATCAAAATTACGGTTATGATTTAGAAGCAGCACTCTCCAAACATCCAATTAAAGAATTGGAAACCCCAAAATACAAAGAAGACTTGATAAATTCTTTGAAAAAGGGAAACCTTCAATCCGCTACTTTCCAAAAAGAAGGTAATGAAATCAAGCAGTATATTGAAGCCAGCCCACAATTCAAAACAATTAATGTATATGACAGCAATTTGCAGCGCATTGATAATCGTAAGTCTAAAGAAGAAAAGCAATCCGAAACGCAGCAAACTTCGGAAAAACAGGGCAGTAAAAAGCAAAACCAAACAGCCGATGATGATGGACCAGAAGTGCCAAAGGAAGCTAAGAAGAAAAAGAAAAGTCAATCCATGTAATCAGTAATGATGAACGAACAACTTCCCATAAACAGAGTAGAGATGGAATTGAACCAGTGGCGCTCCAGGGAAGAGCGTTTTAGTAAACTGTTTAATTTTAGTCTTTCCAATAATAGATCACTGATCAAAGAAAAGCTGCATCACTACGAGCGAATTGGAACAAAGTATAAGGGCAGCAAAAATATTGAGGAACGTTTTGCTTTGCAGATGCTCAAGCAGGAAAAGGACAAGATTCTAAAACAACTTTATCCTAATTTATTGGTAAGACTCATTCGTAAACTAGTTGTCGCACCGCTTATAGATCAAATTGCAGTGCGTAAGGATGTAAAAGAAGAGCAGAAGAATAACCAAGCGCTGTGCGATCAAGTGCAGCGTATTGGTTTTATAGATTTATCAAATCAAATTGATCAACAAATCAAGCAAGGTCATCAGCAATTTACTATTCCGGTTTCCTATTACGTCAACGAAAAAGAACGACTGGATCATGAGTTGTCCTTTGTTAAAGACCAAAGTGGACAGTACCGATTTGAGGGTTATAAAGCTAGTCTGTATAATGAGTTAAAACCTGAAGAAAACAGGAATCAGTACTTCAAAGTTGAGCAAGAAAATTCTGTTGACACAACACAGGCTTATAATTTATTGGCAGGGCGAGCGGTTCAAAAGGAAAAAACTTGGATACAATTAGATCTTAACGACAAAGATGCTAGTGGTAATCATAGAATCAAAGAATTTCATTCCGGGTATGGTTACGATCTTGAAAAAGCCGTACAAAAACTTCCTTTAAAGGAATTATCAAATAAAACTCAAGCCGATAAATTAAAGGATGATTTAAAACAAGGAAATCGGCTGCCTGTAACCTTGATTAAAAATGGAAATGAAAATCGGTTTTATATTGAAGCCAATCCTCAATTTAAATCGGTAAATATTTATGACGAGCACTCAAGAAAAATTACGCTATCAACGGCATTGGGGAATAAAACAATGGAAACAGTAAAACAGCAGCAAAGGACAAATGAGAGTCAACAGGTGAATCATTCCACAAGAAATGGTATGCGTGTAAGCTGATAATCTAGGAAATAATGAAAACATTAAAACCATTATCTGATTTCTTTAAGGCAATAGAAAAAGATTACCGTATTAGTATCACTCATATTGGTATATATGCGGCATTGCTTCAATTTAGGACGGAAAAGGGTTTTATTAATCCTATTGAGGTCTATAGGTATGAAATTATGAAGTTAGCGAAGATAACCGGGCCTGTAACATACCATAAATGCATGCGTGAACTAAATGAGTATGGTTATATAAGTTATCTTCCAAAACGCAATAGAAACCAAAGGAGTACGATTTATTTCAATTCTTAGTGACATTGATATACAAGTAAAATTGCAAAAAAAGTTTATGTTATGAAGAAGTTTGCTTTTGAAGAACTTCCCGATGCGGTTTCAAAATTGTATGGGAGGATGCAAGAAATAGAAAGGTTTTTAGAAAAAAATAAACCTAACCTTAGTAAAAGGAATTCGTCACTTAATGCCTTAGCACAAGAGAAGTGCAGTTCTAATTTCAACAAGAGCGATTTGGCACAACTTTTTTATATTCTTATGGATGAGAAAATTTTATTTTTTGATGACCTTAATCAGAAGTGTAATAGAAGCAAAATTCAGCTTTTTATAGAAAATAATTTTACATATATAGGAGATTCAGGGCTTCAAACAAACATAGATACTATAAGTAAACAGTTTTCGGAGTCAAAAGGATTTACCTATAAAGACAAGCAAATAAGATTTCTTGAGAATATTATTGTTATACTTGAAAAACGGAGAGAAAAATTAATTTGCTGGTAATCTGTATCACTTAAAATGCAATACTAAAAATTAACTATTATGTCTAAAGAAGATAACAAAACTAAAATGTCCTATATAGTAGCAATCAAACAATTGCTAGATCCTTTATATGCCAGACTAGAAAAAATAGATTCAAAAATAAAAGGAAACAATACAAAAGACAGTTTACGATATTATAGAAATGAAGATTTAAAGAAAATATTTGGACTCTCAAATAATACAATCATTAAATACCGTCAAACGGGTATACTTCCTTATACTAAATTAGGTGATATTTATTTGTATGAATCAAGCAAAATAGAAAAAATACTTAGCGAAAACGAACCGTGATTATTATTGATTGTACTTCTACAAGTAAGATAAGATTCTATTTCAATACAAAGGCAAAAGGATTCAATTGTGAATTCTTTTGCCTTTTTAATAGTAGTCTAGTCAGTGTTTAACTAGCTAATTGTTCAAGTATACTTTTGTTTTAATTTTGACATATCTTCCATGATATTCATATCCAGTACCTTAGCATAATGCTGGGTTTGTTTAATATTAGTATGTCCCATCATTGCTGAAACATTCTCTATTCTTATTCCATTACCTAAAGTCACGGTTGTTGCAAAAGTATGTCTCGCTACATACCAAGTGAGGTGTTTATCGATACCGCACAAATCAGCGATTTCCTTTAGATAAGCATTCATTTTTTGATTAGATAACTTTGGGATCAGTCCAATTTGCATGTTCCTGTATTTATTAATAATCGCCAAGGTGGGAGGAAGGATAGGGACATTTGCCCTAATTGCTGTTTTTGCCCTATTGGTCATAATCCAAAGATTATCATTTCCATCCGAAGATATATTATTGGATGTAAGATTAGCGGCATCTACAGGTGCATATCCTGTATAACAGCTAAACAAAAAGACATCTTTAACCTTTTCGAGACGTTTAACTGAAAATTTCTTGTTTTCAATTAAATTTAATTCTTCCTGAGTAAGAAATGTAGCATCTGTGACATGCAGCTTACCATCATATACATTAAAAGGGTCTTTGTCTATTATTCCCATTCTGATACTGTATTTACATGCTGTTTTGTACATTCGCATGTATTTGACTACCGAGTTATTTTGAATGCCTGTTTTGCCTTTAAAGCTGCTGTCATATTTAAGAAATGACTCAAGATTATAAACATAGGCACTATTCACTTCAGGCAAAGAAATATCTTGTATTCCATACTGCTTTGTCATAAATGTGACAAGCAAATCTTTTGCACGTTCATATTTCTGGTAGGAAGCCTTTGATCGCTCTCCGGCGTCGACCTTTCTTTTAAAGAACTCATTATGCCTGTTCATAATTTCGATTATGCTTACACAATCTTCCTTTACGGCTTTTTCTCCTTTAAATTCATCTTTGAGTAATTGCAATGAAAAATCCTGATCGATTTTAAGAAGTTCATTGAACTTCTTCTCCATACCAAGAAGAAAAAGATCCAGGGCATTCTTAATAACCTTTTCTTTTTCAAGTTTTAGAATACTTCTTAGGTTGTCAGTAAATTGCCATCTTTCTTTTAAGATCGATTTACCCGCCGCCATCGTTATGGATTGCTTCTTGTACGAAATGCGGGCATAAATTGGAGATTCTCCACTTTTGTTGAATTTACCTGCTTTGAGATAAAAAATTACTTTTAACATAACTCACAATTTTAAATTAATAATCAAATTGATTTAAAATCGCTGAAAGTTTGTAGTGTTTTCAGGGAATTCCCGGGCAATTCACTTTTTTTAGTGACCCTTTTTTTGCTTTTTTTTTGCAAAAAAAATAGGGGTCACTCATAGGGTCACCGTACTTTGATAATATATGTGTTTTTTGACAAGTGACAAAAAACGAAAAAGCCTTTAAATACTTGTATTTAAAGGCTTTTGACTTTTAAAGTTTCATTTGAAACTTCTACTGGCGGAGAAAGAGGGATTCGAACCCCCGGACCTGTTACAGTCAACAGTTTTCAAGACTGCCGCATTCGACCGCTCTGCCATTTCTCCAGTATGTTGCGATCATTTGCTGATTGCGAGTGCAAATATAAGGGGTTTTTTGGATTGTAAAAATTTTTTTGGAACTATTTTACAAAGAAAATAATATAGTAAAAAAAAGAAACCCTTAACAAAAGTTAAGGGTTTCAAATTAAGCGGAGAAAGAGGGATTCGAACCCCCGGACCTGTTACAGTCAACAGTTTTCAAGACTGCCGCATTCGACCGCTCTGCCATTTCTCCAGTATGTCGCTATCATTTGCTGATTGCGAGTGCAAATATAGTGCGCTTTTCCGATTATAAAAACTTTTTCATTGATTTTTTCAACTTAATTTTCAAGTATCTAATAATCAGTATTTACTAAAAGGATATTTTTGTGTTAAATAATATAATTAATCCAAAATCGGCATTGGTTTCTTGTTTTCATCGACTGCAACAAACGAAAAAGTTCCTGAAACTACGGTTTCGCGAAGCTCTGAATACATTTGTTCCATGAAAATGTCAACGTGAATTTTGCAACTTGTTCTTCCAACGCTAATTACTTTTGCAACTAATTCGATTAAAGTTCCAGCCGGAATTGCTTTTTTAAAATCAATTTGGCCAGTAGAAATGGTTACCACTTTCTTTCGGCTGAATCTTGTAGCGCAAATAAAAGCAACTTCATCCATCAAATGAAGCGCAGTTCCTCCAAATAAAGTGTCATAATGATTTGTTGTGCTCGGAAAAACCGCCTTGAATATATGAGTCTCAGATTTTGCAATTCTCTCTTCTAATGTATCCATATTAGTAGTTTACGTATTCAGTGATTTCAAGACCGTAGCCAATCATTCCGACACGTTTTGTTTGTTCAGTATTGGAAACTAATCTAATTTTTGAAATATCGATGTCATGTAAGATTTGAGCGCCAATTCCGTAGTCTTTACTGTCAATGATTACTTTTGGAGCTTTCATTGTACCCCCTGCCTGTAATGATTTAAGTTCAGAGATACGACTTAATAAGTTTACTGCCTGCATATCCTGATTGATAAAAATTACAGCACCTTTTCCGTTTTCATTAATAACTTTAAACATACCGTCTAATTGTTGTTCGGCATTGTTGGTTAAAGTTCCTAATAAATCATTATTTACCTGAGAGGAGTGGATTCTGGTTAAGATTGGTTCTCCAAGATTCCATGTTCCTTTAGTTAAAGCAATATGAATTTGTTTATTAGTAGTTTGCTCGTAAGCTCTAAGTCTGAAAGTTCCAAAACGGGTTTCGATATCAAAGTCTTCCTTTTTAACGATCAAACTGTCGTGCTGCATTCTATAGGCAACTAAGTCTTCAATTGAAACTAATTTTAAATTGAATTTCTTAGCCACTTTTACCAATTCAGGTAAGCGAGACATAGTTCCGTCTTCATTTAAAATTTCGCAAATAACACCAGCCGATTTAAATCCTGCTAATCTCGCGAAATCAATTGCAGCTTCTGTATGACCAGTTCTTCTTAAAACACCGCCTTGTTTTGCGATTAAAGGGAAAATGTGCCCTGGGCGCGCTAAATCATGTGGTTTTGTATTGCCGTCAACTAAAGCCTGTACTGTTTTAGATCGGTCAGCTGCTGAAATTCCTGTGGTAACACCATGGCCTTTTAAATCTACAGAAACGGTAAAAGCAGTTTCCATATGATCGGTATTGTTACTAACCATGGCACGTAAATCAAGTTCCTTACAACGGCTTTCAGTAAGTGGTGTACAGATTAACCCGCGTCCGTGAGTCGCCATAAAATTGATCATTTCCGGAGTTACTTTTTCAGCTGCAGCCAGGAAATCACCTTCATTTTCACGATCTTCATCATCGACTACAATGATTACTTTACCTTGACGAATATCTTCTATAGCTTCTTCAATGGTATTCAGTTGTATTTTTGTTGACATAATTATTATTGTTTTTGAGCAGGAGTAAACCGCTCAGAAATTTTTTGAAATAGTTGCGAAATCGGAGTTGTGATTGCATCAAAGTTTATTAATCCGTTGTCGTTTGTAGCACGATACGTTAATAAAACAGCTAATGGGAGTAATATAAAGGAGGACATCCATGATCCCATAAACGGAGTCATTCCGCCTTCCTGCGAAAGTCTTTTTCCAAAAGTATTGATGAAATGAAAAGTAATAAAAATTAATACCGCAAAGACAATAGGTAAGCCCAGTCCACCTTTACGAATAATAGCACCTAAAGGAGCACCAATAAAAAACATTAAAAAGCAGGCAAAAGCAATCACAAACTTTTCGTATAAAGCAGTTGAGTGTTTGTTAATGTCTCTTTGTTTGTCTTTTAATTCTTTTTGGGTAGCCTCTATAGAATAAATGTTGCTTGTAACGTTGCTGGTCGCCATTTTAAGGATGTCCAGCTTTTGTTTATTGTCATAAAGAGATAAAAGATTGTTAGGTAACGATTTTTTCTTTTTAGGGTTTTTGACTACTACAGGAGGTTGTTTTTTAAATCCAACACGCTGATTTATATTTTCTGAAAAGGACAAGATTTCATTGTCCAGGTTTTTATTTAAAGAGTCTAGTGTATAACGAAGTTCGCTTACGTTTAGCATTCCATTGGTACTGCTGATTTCCTGATTGTCATCAACCTTATTAAGTTCAGATAAATCAATATTAATGATTTGCCTTTTGAAAGAGGCTTTTACAAATGGCAATTTAGCACGATCCTCATATTTTTTCGGCGTGACGTCCTGATAATAATATCCATCATTTAAAACGAGTTTTAAAATACTGGATTTCTCATTGCTAATCAGTTTACCATTTTTAGCTTTGATAACGGTTTTATTTTCGCCAACGTTATTCGCTTTTTCGTGAATCGTAACTCCGGTTAAAATATTGCCATTTTCTCCTGATTTCTTATTTACTTTAATGTTATAAGTTCCAACATCGTTAAACTGACCTTCAGCAATTGCCATGGCCGGTTTGGCCTGAGCGATGTTTTTTCGGAAATTAACAAATTTGTATTCAGCAAACGGAATCACATTATTGGCGAACCAAAAGGCTACAATACTCAAAACAAAAATAAATGCGATTAAAACACGCATTGCTCTTTGAAGTGATATTCCAGACGATTTCATAGCTGCGAATTCATAATTCTCGGCCAGATTTCCAAAAGTCATAATGGAGGCCAATAAAACCGATAGTGGTAAAACCAACGGAATAATTCTCGGCATTGAGAAAAGAAGGAATTTTACAACCAATATCAAATCCAGGTCTTTACCTGCCAATTCAGAGATAAAAAGCCATACGGTTTGAAGTATGAATATAAAAAAAAGGATTACGAATACCGTAGTAAACGTAATCAGAAATGTTTTTAGTAAGTATTTGTCTAAAATTTTCAACCTTGGTTTAATCTAATTTGTTGATGTAGTATTTTGGATATTTGCTCGCTACAAAGGTAAATTGATTTTTTGATAAAGGCTGATTGGTTTTAAAAGAATTAACGGTTAAAGTGGTTTTTGTTCCATTTTTTCCAGTTTCAATCAAATTATAGATGTGTTTTGTTTGTACATCAATTCCTAAAAGAATCTCTTTTCTTTGATCCTTAGTGTTTGTTGGTGCTAATTTGATGTATTGAATTT
Organism: Flavobacterium sp. KH_001; assembly: GCF_057840745.1. Lineage (NCBI taxonomy): Bacteria > Pseudomonadati > Bacteroidota > Flavobacteriia > Flavobacteriales > Flavobacteriaceae > Flavobacterium > Flavobacterium sp. KH_001. Next base: position 2,566,764 of record NZ_CM174520.1, read on the forward strand.
TTCTTCCTTTAATATTTTGAACGATGTCCATATTGTATTTGTATCCGGAATTGAAGAAGGTTAACATTTTTGAAGGTGTAATCGCATTGTCATCTTTCTCATTAACTTTAGAGATAGTAACTTCTTCGTCTTCAGGATTGATAGTGTAGCTTTTTTGCCCGTCAAATATTTTAGTAACACCCATGAAATTCAAAACATATTGATTGCCTTTCATGATAACGTTTCCTTTGCTGTCCTGATTAATGTTTTCTTTAGCGTTATTTAAAGAGTATTTAAAATCAATAGAAATATTATCGTAGCTTTTTATTTTTGCTGTTACCTGGTTCAATAAATCTTTGGCTTTTTTATCCTGTGCCTGAATAGAAGTAAAGCTCAAAAGCAATAAAATTGCCATTTGAAAACACTTTTTAGTCATGTTAGTGATAGAATTGTTGTTGATTTCCTGAATTTTCGTTTTCATGATGGGATTAATTTTGTTCATTGTTAAAAAATTGATCAAGAGCACTTAAGTCAGAAATGTTCACGCTTCTTGCTTTACTGCCTTCAAACGGACCAACAATTCCAGCTGCTTCCAGCTGATCGATCAAACGACCGGCTCTGTTGTAGCCCAATTTTAATTTTCTTTGCAGTAATGAAGCGGAACCTTGTTGTGCATTAACAATAATCTCTGCAGCTTCTCTAAATAAAGTATCTCTTTCGGAAATATCCATATCAAGATTGATGCCAGTTTCTTCTCCCACGAACTCTGGAAGCAAATAAGCCGTGGCATACGCTTTTTGTGAACCAATAAAATCTGTAATTTTTTCAACCTCCGGAGTGTCAATGAAAGCACACTGAACACGAACGACATCATTTCCGTTTGTATACAATAAATCTCCACGACCAATCAACTGATCGGCTCCTTGTGTGTCTAAAATCGTTCTTGAGTCAATTTTTGAGGTTACCCTAAAAGCTATTCTCGCAGGGAAATTCGCTTTAATTAAACCTGTAATTACGTTAACCGATGGTCTTTGGGTCGCGATAATTAAGTGGATACCAATAGCACGTGCTAACTGTGCTAAACGAGCAATCGGAATTTCAACTTCTTTTCCGGCAGTCATGATTAAATCGGCGAACTCATCGACTACCAAAATAATGTAAGGTAAAAAGCGGTGGCCGGCTTCCGGATTTAATTTTCTGGCTCTGAATTTTTCGTTGTATTCCTTAATATTACGAACCATTGCGTCCTTTAATAGGGAATAACGATTATCCATTTCGACACAAAGGGAATTTAAAGTATTGACTACTTTGGCATTGTCTGTAATAATGGCATCTTCAGTATCTGGAAGTTTGGCTAAATAATGTCTTTCAATTTTATTGAATAAAGTTAACTCTACTTTTTTCGGATCCACCAAAACGAATTTTACTTCTGCTGGATGTTTTTTGTATAAAAGTGAAGTTAAAACCGCATTCAAACCAACTGATTTTCCTTGTCCCGTAGCACCCGCCATCAAAAGGTGAGGCATTTTGGCTAAATCGACAACGAAAGTTTCGTTTGAAATTGTTTTTCCCAGAGCAATTGGCAACTCCATTTCAGCTTCCTGAAATTTAGCTGATCCAATAACGCTTTTCATAGAAACCATAGTTGGATTCTTGTTCGGAACCTCGATACCGATAGTTCCTTTTCCTGGAATTGGCGCAATAATACGAATTCCTAAAGCGGATAATGACAACGCAATATCATCCTCTAAACTCTTAATTTTAGAGATTCTGATTCCGGCTTCCGGTACAATTTCGTATAAAGTTACCGACGGACCAACCGTTGCTTTAATCTGTGCAATTTCAATTTTGTAGTTACGAAGTGTGTCTACAATTTTGTTTTTATTTTCTTCTAATTCTTCCTGATTGATTGTAATTCCACCCGTCGAATATTCTTTTAATAAATCAATGGTTGGGAATTTATAATTAGATAGATCTAAAGTCGGATCAAATAAACCAAAATCAGCAACCAGGCGAGAAGCCAGGTTTTCTTCGATGATATCTTCCTCTTCCGGTTTTTCAACAACAAATTCTTCGGTATGAACCGGAGCAGTTACTGTTGCCGGTTTGATATCCATTTGAACTGGTTTTATAACCGGATTCAAATCAATTTCTGATGAATTTGAAATGGTTGGTTTTAAAGCCTCTTTGTTGATTTCGAATTGCGTGTCTTCTGTTTTTAAATGAATATTGTCTAATTCAGGATCTTCTTCCTCAATCGCAAATTCTTCTAAATTGTAAGCACTTTCAGGTTGTTGCGGCGCCTTTAAAGCATCCAGTTCCGATTTGAATTCATTTTTAGTTGAATCAAAATAAGATTGAATTTTCTCCGGAGATAGTTTTATTTTGAAAATTAAATACACAATTAATCCGAAAAGCAAGGCTAATAAAGTTCCTGTTTTTCCGATGTAATCCTGTGAAAATAAATTCAGTTCGTATCCGATAGTTCCGCCTAGTTCTGGTGCAGAAGTAGCGAAAAATCCAAATAAGACAGAAACAATAATAATGGCAAATAAGTCCCAGAACCAAATGCTTTTTAGTCTTTTGGTTGACATTTCTAAAGCCAGAAATAATCCGGTTAAGAAAAATAAACGGACTAAAATAAAAGACGCAAGACCGAAACCTCTGTATACAAGCAGATCGGCAAGAAAAGCCCCGAATTTTCCGAGCCAGTTTTGTACTTCTTCAGAACGATCGCCAAGCTGACTTACCGCACTTTGATCTGTTTGCCATTGTCCGTTGACATAAAATGAAATAAATGCAACTAATAATGCAATAGAAAAGAGTACCAAAAGACAGCCTAAAACAAATTTTTGTTGTTTGGTTATCTTCCAAGATCTTTTATTCTCGGTGTTTGGTTCGTTTTTTTTATTTACAGTTTCTTTTTTGGTTGTTTTTGCCATTCTTGCGTTCCTTGCCTATATAAATTTGGGTAAATAAATAATCAAGCCTATTGCTATCGCTGTCATTGCAGCAAAAAATACTGCTCCAGCTGCAATATCTTTAATAAATCCGATTCGTTTGCTGTAATCAGGATGAATAAAATCGGCAATTTTTTCAACTGCCGTATTCAATCCTTCAATACCTAAAACTAAGCCGATTGCCAATGTTTGACAAAGCCATTCGGTTTGTGAAATATGAAAATAAAACCCGGCAATGGTCATTACAATTCCCAATGAGAACTGAACCATAATGCTGTGCTCTGTTTTTATAAGTTTTACAGCCCCGTTAAAAGCATATGTCATGCTTTTTAACCGACCTGTTACAAAAGTATTATCTTTTTGAAATTCCATTTAATGGGTATTATAGTGCTGCTAAAGCTGCTTCGTAATTTGGTTCGTTTGCAATTTCAGCAACTTGCTCTGTATGTAAAACTTTACCGTCAGCATCAACAACAATGATTGCTCTTGAGTGTAAACCTGCTAAAGGTCCGTCAACGATTTCTAAACCGTTTGTTTTACCAAAATCTCCAGCCTGAAAATCAGATAAGTTTACTACATTTTCTAATCCTTCAGCTCCACAAAAACGTTTTTGAGCGAATGGCAAATCTCTTGAAATACAAAGTACAGTAGTGTTTTCTAAGTTGCTTGCACTTTCGTTGAATTTTCTAACAGAAGTTGCACAAGTTCCTGTATCGATACTTGGGAAAATATTTAAAACTAATTTTTTACTAGCAAAATTACTTAATGAAGCAACTGATAAATCATTTTGTACTAATTTGAAATCAGCTAGTTGTGATCCAACTGTTGGTAATTCTCCTGAAGTATGAATAGGATTTCCTCCTAATGTTATTGAAGCCATGATATTTGTTTAAATTATGAGGTTCAAAAGTAAGGATTAATATTTGAATCTAAAAGTATTTGTTGTGGGTTGTAAGCACAATTAGGCGAGTTTTAAGAGTAACGGGAAATCCTATATTTTATTATTTGATTGGAGTACAATGGCACGCGGATGACACGGATTTGGGCGGGTTTTTTGTCATTCTGAAGGAAGGATCACACTAGTAGCTCGACAAAGATTGGCAAATACTGTGCGGAGTTTCGTGTGTGGCCCTTCGTTCCTCAGGTTGACAAGTTTGTGGTGATTACGTTATGCATAAAAGTTGAACTGAAATCGGGTCGCCGCGAGAGGGATAGGAGTTAACTGCCGAAGCAGTACGGATAGCCCGACAGCATTAGGGAAAGGGGCACATAAGCGCAAAGAAGAGTAGCCCCTTTTTCTAATGCTGTCTCGCCCTAATAATTTTAGATTTTAGAGTGTAGATTTTAGATTTACTTTGCGGAAGAAAAAATTGTACAAAAATCTTAATACTTAATACATTGCGCATAAAAAAAGCGTCTCTAAATATAGAAACGCTTCCTCTGTCTTTGTTTTTTGTTTGCTTTTGAAAATATAGTGGTATTCTTATTTATCAATTGAACCTAAAACACGTTTCATGAACGCATTTAAAGCTTCTTTTTTATCGGTACCCTGAACTACCATTTTGTGTACTTCAAGCGCACCATACATGTTGGAGATCAATTCGCCAATTACATCTAATTCTTCATCTTTTAGAGACGGAATTTCAGTCATTGCTTCCAGAACTTCAATCGTTTCGATGATATAATCCTGATCGTTTTCTTCGATAAATTGGGTCAATTGCTTTATTACGGGTAATTTCATTTTGTTGATTGTTAGATTGTTGGATGATTGGATTTTTAGATAAAGATTCGAAAAATCTAACAGTCTAAAAATCTAAAATCTATTTACGCAATAGCGTTTACCAAGTCGATTAAAACTTCTTGTTTGTTGGTTTGTGTTTCTCCAACCAATTGTCCGTTTACGAAAGTAGCGAATGTTGGCAAGTTGCTTATATTGGCTAATTTTCTTGATTCCGGAGAATTTTCAGCATCAACCAAAACAAAAGTGATAGCTTCATTTTCTGTTGCTAATTTTTTGAATTTTGGTTTCATAATACGGCAATTTCCACACCATGAAGCTGAATATTGTACTACTACTTTTTCGTTTTTAGCAACTAAATCTGCTAACGTATCTTCGTTTAAGTCGATTAACATGTTTTTGTTTTTTTTTAAGGTTCTGAGGGACTGAGGTTCTGAGGGGCTAAGGTTTTTAGCTTCTTTTTTTTAGTCTCTTTTGATGTTTTTGGGTAGTAAGATTTTAAGTTACTAAGGTTTTGAGAAAAAAATCTCAGAACCTTAGCATCTTAGTATCTTAGAACCTTTAAAAGGTATTAGTTTGCGCTCAAGTACTCAGCTGTACTTAATCTGTCTGCAGACATAGCTTCTTTACCAGCTTCCCAGTTTGCAGGACAAACTTCACCTTTAGTTTGAATGTGCGTGTAAGCGTCAACCATACGTAAGTACTCGTTTACGTTACGTCCTAATGGCATATCGTTAACACTTTCGTGGAAGATTTTTCCAGTTTCGTCAATTAAGTAAGTAGCTCTGTAAGTTACGTTTGAACCTTCGATGATAACTGAATCAGTTTCTTCGCTGTATTCTGTAGAATCAATATCTAAAATTCCTAAAATGTTAGATAAGTTACGGTTTGTATCCGCTAAGATTGGGTACGTTACACCTTCGATTCCACCGTTGTTTTTTGGAGTATTTAACCAGGCAAAGTGTACTTCGTTTGTGTCGCATGAAGCTCCAATTACGATAGTATTTCTTTTATCAAATTCTGGTAATGCAGCTTGAAAGGCGTGTAATTCAGTTGGGCATACAAAAGTGAAATCTTTTGGGTACCAGAACAATAATACTTTTTTGTTGTTGTTTACTGCTTCTTCAAAAATGTTGATTTTTAAGTTATCACCCATTTCTGAGATAGCATCTACTGCAATACTTGGGAATTTTTTTCCTACTAAAGACATCTTATTCGTTTTAAAGTTAAAAATTTATTTGTGGTGCAAAAGTAGGGTATAAGTAGAGTTACTTACAATAAGATGTAATTATAAATATTTATTAAGTGATAGTATTTAGTTATGATGTTGTATAGTGTTATTGTAAGTTATTGAAGGTCAATATTTACAGGAAGAATTCCGTTACAGATTTTATTTTCTAAAAATTGAATTCCTGCATTTTTTTGAAATTCTGCAAAATCCTGATAGACCTGAATTAGTCCTGAAGCTTTAGAAAGATTCGGAATAATAGGTAAAACATACGGATTTCCGAAAACGTAAAGAATACATTTTTTGGTTTGAAGCAATTCTGAAAGCAACGCTAAAACTTCGTCGTTAATTTCGAAATTGTTCATTGGTTTGGCCTTTGGAACGAATAAGGAAATCAAAATGGTTTCGAAATCTTCAAGCTCTTTTTTGATTTTGGAAATATCAGAAACTTCTAAATTTTCAAAAGCAAATTCTGGAGATTCTAATTTTGAATTTATAGTTTGGAAGAAAGTATTTTCGACATTTTTATACAAACTCAATTTGGCTAGCTGATTGTTTTTCTGCGCTTCAAAAGCTAATTCTGTATTTGAATTGTCAATGATTTTTGTGATGGAATCCTGAGCGATTTCAAAATTTAATTCGGCTGCTTTTTTGAAGTTTAATTCGCCTGAGGTAAAGTTGTTTTCAGATAAGATTCCAACTTTTTTCTTTGCCTTCATAATTCTGTTGAAGCTTTCTTCAATTCTTTCCGGTGAAGCGTTTTTAAGAATGGTTTCAATTCCTTCTGGAACATTTTCTGCAAAACACAAAACATCGTTTCCGGCGTTGAACGCTTCCCATTCTAAATCGCCTTTTGTTTCGTACAATTTAGAAACGCTGTGCATGTTTAAGGCATCAGAAATAACCAAACCATCATAACCTAACTTCTCGCGTAAAAGCGTCTGAATAACTGCTTTTGACAAAGTTGCCGAAGTATCTTTTCCGTCATTTAAACTCGGAACGGCCAAATGTCCAATCATAATCGAATCAACATTATTCTCGATTCCTTTGATGAACGGATATAATTCGTTTTCTAATAATTCTTCTAACGTTTCTTTTAAAACCGGCAATCCTAAATGCGAATCGACATTGGTGTTTCCATGTCCGGGAAAATGTTTCAGGCAGCCTAAAACGCCAACTTCCGACATTCCGTTTAAATACTCAACAGCAAAATGGGCTACCTTTTCTTTGTTTTCACCGAAAGAACGGTACCCAATAACCGGGTTATTCGGATTGTTATTGATATCTGCCAAAGGCGATAAATTATAATGAATTCCAGCTGCTTTTAAGTCTAAACCAATTTGTTTTCCAACCTCGTAAACCAGATCAGATTTGCTTTCCGGCAAAGCGCCAAGCGTAATTGCGTACGGATATTGCGGTGTTTTTTCGATGCGCATGGCTAAACCCCATTCGGCATCAATGCTGATTAAAAGGGAAGTCGAAGCCGACTTTTGGTAACGAACAATAAGTTCTTTTATTTTTTGATAACTGTCATCATTAAAGACTACCTTTTTCTTGCTTTCATAATTCGTTGCCGCGCTCGCACGGCTGTGGAAAAAAGTCAATCCGCCAATATTGTGATCTTTGATTAAACGTTCGGTTTCCTGAATATTTTCTTCGGTATCGTTGATGAAAACTGCGGGAAAAAAGAATTGTCCCACTTTTTGTCTTAATGCTTCAGCTGTCATTTTCATTATTATAAAGTCTTTTTCATGCAGACACTATTATCCATAGCCTCATAAGGAGGATAATTTGGAATTATAGTGTAATCTTGTTTTTGGTACAGATTAATAGCTTCCGGCTGATTTTTTCCGGTTTCTAAAATCGTGTACGCGTAACCTACTTCTTTCGCCCAAATTTCTAATTCTTTTAGAACGGCGGATGCAAATCCCTTTTTTCGATGATCCGGATGAACGAACATACGTTTGATTTCGACTGTATCACTTTCTTTTTCCCTAAAAGCACCACAGCCAGCAGCGATATTATTTTCGTAAAAAACAATAACGTGTTTTATTTTATCGGTTTTATTAAACTGATTGTAAAAGGCGTGATCTTCTCCGTCTCTGATGGCTAAATCCTGATCTAATAAAACAACCAGATTTTTGAAATCAGTGTCATCAGAGTTTGTTCTTTTGAGCGTAATCATGATAAAATGCGTAAAAATTTATGCTTTATTTCAACTTTGCTTTCTTTTGTTTAGCCAGTTGTTTTTTGGTTTCAATTGCTTTTTCTAAACGGTTTTTGAAACGGAAAAGTTTCGGTAAACCTTCTAGTCGGTCTTCGAGTGTGATTTCTTCAAAAACAATAATAGCTTTTTCGAGCACCCGAATTTCGTTGTCAATATCATTTTGGTTTTTGTAGATCGTAGCTAACCGATCATAAGGATGATTTCCTTTAAAGCTTTCCGCGACATTTTCTTCATATACTTCAATTGCTTTTTCAAAATCTCCTGTTTTCTCGAACTCAGCTCCTTTTAGGTTGCGTTCGGCTTGCAGATTTTCGTTGAATTCCATATTTAAGATGTTTGATTTGGGGTTAAACTTCTTCAGATTTTTTCCCAAAATCTTTCGGGAAAATTAAAAAACGTGATAAAATAAGACCTGGAATTGTAGCTATGAGAACCCAGATAAAAAAGTTCTGATAGCCTAAAAATTGTTGTATATAACCGCTTAACATTCCCGGCAGCATCATTCCTAATGCCATAAATCCGGTGGCCAGTGCATAATGTGCTGTTTTTGATTCTCCTTCGGCAACATGAATTAAAAACATCATAAAGCCGGTAAATCCAAAGCCATATCCAAACTGTTCTAATATTACAGTAATACAGGTATAAAGATTAAGCGGGGAATTTATTTCGAAAAAATAAAGGTTTATATGCAGGTGGAAAAGTTCTGCCGGTTGAAAATGAGCTAATCCAATAAAACCAAGAATCGGCAAATGCATGGCCAAAAACATCGGAAACATCCATTTGGTAAGGCCTTGTTTAGAGATGGCAATACCTCCCAGAATTCCTCCGACTGTTAAAGCGAAAATACCTAAAGTTCCGTAGATAATTCCAACAGCTTCAGTGTCTAATCCCATTCCGCCTATTTCTTTTTTGTCCAATAAAAAAGGACTAAGCATTTTAAGCAATTGAGATTCGCCTAAACGGAATAACAAAATAAAAGCCAATACTAAACCGATTTGTTTTTTCTTAAAGAAACTAATAAAGATCGTGGCAAAGTTTTGATGATGAACTTCTGTATTGTTTTCTCCAGCATTTATTTCATTTTTTGGTGTAAAGATGAAATTATAAATTGTGATAACAGTCATTAACAAACCAACAGCAATCATCGTGTACGACCAGGCTTTAGTATTGTCGCCATATTTATGTTCTAAATATCCGGCAAACAAAACGATTAGTCCGTTTCCGGCTAAAAGTGAAAGTCGATAAAAAGTACTTCTGATTCCGAGGAAAAAGGATTGCTGTTCTTTTGGTAAAACCAACAAATAAAAGCCGTCACTGGCAATATCGTTAGAAGCCGAAGCAAAAGCCGCAACCCAAAAGATCGCCAATGTCATGATGAAAAACCCACTAGCCGGAATCGTGAAACCGACCAGCAAAAACGCAATCGAAATAAGCAATTGCATCGAAAGAAACCATTTTCTTTTGGTTCCGTTTAATTCAATAAACGGGCTCCAAAGTGGTTTGATAACCCAGGGCAGATATAATAAACTGGTGTAAACTCCAATGTCTTCATTAGAGATTCCGAGATTTTTGTACATGATAACCGAAACGGAAATGATGACGGCGTATGGCAGTCCAGACGCAAAATTTAAAAGCGGAATCCAATACCAGGGTTTATTATCTGTTTTCATTTGGTTGATTAGGGTAAGCTATTTTAAATGGCTTTTTTAAGTCAATAATAGTAGGTGTACTTTCGTTCGCAAAATAATCAATAAATGTTACAGCGCAAGCTTTATACGGATTCATTTTTGCAGCAGTAGCCGAAATTAAAATATCCCCTGTATCTTGGCGTACTACCACTTTGTCGATGATTTGGCGGGCATCATTAATGTCGATTTTCGAAATATGATCTGCACCGTAAAGTACCATATAGCGCACTTTGGTATTCAACGGATCCTTAATAGTGAACCTGTATTTTAAACTGTCCTGTGCAAATTCAGTAACCACCGGTGTGTCAATAATAACATGTTTTAAATTGGGAACCGGAGCCGGAAGCGCAGGATATTTATACTGATTTTCTTCTAAAAGGCGTACAATATCAAAATTTTTATCTGTAAACCATTTGGCACTAAAATAAGCACTTCCGCCTACTTTTTTGAAACTTCTGGCATAATCAATCTGGGTTGGAATTTCAGTCAAATAATTCCAGCTTTTATCTGCATCGCCTCTGATTTTGTAGGACGCGTGACCAATATAAAGAGCGGTATTATTAGAATTTTCAGACCACCATTTTACCAATTTAGAGTAAGAAGCTCTCGGATTATTCATACTCCAATACAATTGCGGCATGATATAATCAATCCATTTTTGGTCCATCCATAAAACTGGATCTGCGTATAAATCGTCGTAGTTTGAAGTCGATTGTGTTTCAGAACCTTTTGGATCCTGTGATTTATTTCTCCAAACCCCAAACGGACTGATTCCGAATTGTACCCACGGTTTACTTGCTTTAATAGTCGTAGAAATCGTGTGTACAAAGTTGCTCACATTCGCACGACGCCAATCGGCAAGGCTTAAACCTGATCCGTATTTTTTGTATGAAGCGTTGTCGTTAAATGTTTTTCCGGGAACGGTGTAAGGATAGAAATAATCATCAAAATGAATGGCGTCGATATCGTATTTATCCACGACTTCTTTTACGACTTTTGTCAAATGTTCCTGAACTTCAGGCAACGCAGGATCGTAATATATTTTTCCGGCGTATTCAATCATCCATTCCGGATGTTTGAAAATGTCGTGAGTTGGACTCAATTGCTGTTTGTTTAAATCGAAAGTCGCACGATATGGATTTAGCCAGGCGTGAAATTCGAAACCTCTGGTATGTGCTTCCTCAATCATCCAGGCCAATGCATCGTAATACGGATTTGGAGCCACACCTTCTTTACCCGTTAAAAAACGGGACCAAGGCGCCAGTTCTGAAGGATAAAAAGCATCTCCAACACTACGAATCTGAACGATTACGGCGTTATAATTTAGTTTTTTATACGCTTCTAAAGTGGCAATGTAGTCTGCTTTTTCTTTGTTAACACCGTCCATCGCTGTTTTTGGCCAGTCGATATTTACGACGGTGGCGATCCACACCCCTCTAAATTCGTTTTTAGGATGTAGTAGTTTTTCCTGCGCGTTGGATGTCCATCCTAAGAAAAGTAAGAATATGATAGAGAATAGTAGTGGCTGATTTTTATGCATTGCAATCTTTTTTAACAGAAACCAAAAATAGTTTTTTTAGCTGATTATCGTAAATAATTAATAGATTATAATTTTAACGGTATTAATTTGAATTTCATATGTGTGATTTTAATTTTTTTGCCACGAAGGCGCTAAGGCACAAAGTTTTTATTTTTTACAAAAAATCTGCAAGATCTGCTAAATCTGCGTGAGAAAATTTTTAGCCAAAGATTATGAATCAGTGCGAATAGTTTTTTCACGCAGATTTAAAAAGATTTAAGCAGATGAACGCAGATTATTAATAGTTTATCCAATTAAATCTGTATGATCTGCGAGAGAATTTTTAGCCACAGATTATCAATTAGTCCAAATATTTTTTTCACGCAGATTTAAAAAGATTTAAGCAGATAAACGCAGATTATTTATAGTTAAATCCAAATTAAATCTGCTTTAATCTGCAAAATCTGCGTGAAATTTTTTTAGCCACACAGTAAAACAAAAACTTTGTGCCTTAGTGCCTTCGTGGCAAACCCTCCTAATCCGGTAAGGAAATTTTTCCCATTGTGATGGAGGGAATTCCTTTTTTTGTGCCAAAGTTATAATCTCCGCCGGCAACGGTTTCGTTGGCTAAAACGGCAAATAAAACTGCTTCTTTTGCGTCACCTGAAATACCGAGATCATCACTTTTTTGAAACGGGCACGACAATAATTCCTTTAATCCCTTAACCAATAACGGATTGCTTGCGCCTCCGCCCGACATATAAACCGTAAAATCTTCGATTGGCGTTCCTGTGTTTTTTACAACAAACAGAATCGCTTCTGCAATCGTTTCGGCGCTTAGTCTTGTTAAGGTGGCAAGCAAATCTGGTGCCGAAATGTTTTCGAGTTTTGTTTTTGCCAAAGCCGAATCGACAAAAGCTTTATTGAATAATTCCTGACCGATGGTTTTTGGGAAGCTTTTCTGGAAGAAAGCATTGCTTTTTAATTCGGTTAAAAGGGTTTGGTTTACGGTTCCGGTTTGGGCGATTTCGGCATCTTTATCGTAACTTTTTTCAGGGAAAAAGTGTTTGGTAAAAATGTCTATTAAAGTATTTGCGGTTCCGGTATCGGTTACAAAAACTTCCTCGGCGTTTTGGGAAGCGGGTAAATAAGTGAAATTCGCGATGCCGCCCATATTGAGCATAATGCGGTTTTCGCCTTTTTTGCTGAACAATAAATAATCGCCGTAAACCGCCAAAGGCGCGCCTTCGCCACCGCCCGCAACATGTTTTTGCCTGAAATCGGATAAGGTTATAATTCCGGTTTTTACGGCAATATGATCGCCATCGCCAATTTGCAAAGTCGCATTGGGGAATTTTTCCTGCTGATGCAAAAACTTAGGAGCGTGTAAAACCGTTTGTCCGTGCGAGGCGATTAAGTCGACTTCGTGGGAAGGAATATTCCATTTTTGAAGACACTCGTTGACCATGCCGGCGTGCAAAAGACCGATCCATTCGTTTAATAAAGCCAAATGCTGAAAATCGATGGTTTTCTGTGCAAAAACTTTACGGATTTCGGTTTTAATGTCTTCGGTATAATTAATGGTTTTGAATTCCAGAATTTTTACAGCGGTATTTTCGCCCGCACCAGAAATAGCACAAAGCGCAATATCAAGCCCGTCAAGCGAAGTTCCGGACATTAAACCTATTATTTTTCGGGTCTCTTTTTGAGCGATTTCAAAAAGTGCGCTTATATTTTTATTCATTAAAATGCTGTTTTAAGGAAGTGTTGTATTTGGTAATGCTAAAATGGGATTTATTTAGGGATAAATTTAGGGAAAGTTGGGGATTTTTTTGGGTTAGAAAAACGGGTATATGTACTGGGTTGTTTGGAATGGTTAATTGATATTTTTGGAGAGTAGTATTTTCTGAAGAAGAAAATTTTAAAAAAAATCAAAATATTAGATATTGATTTAATAATAAATTTATATTTGGAAGATATCACAATTATAATTTAAGGGAATTAAAAATTAACCTTATATTACAACATTAATAGTAGGATTTACCAAATATTAGAAAAGAGAAAAATACATATCTATGATTGACGAAAGGGCAAAGGCTGTTCAAAATATTAGTAGAGTACTAGCTATAACAAGATATGACATTGAACAAAGACAATCATTGAATGATTTAAGCCTAAATATTCATGGTGAAAATTACTTTAGAGATGTTATGAATTTTGTTTATAAATGTGAGTTTGAGAACGACAATTTTAATACTCAAAATAGTTCATGTATTGATCTTCTAGATAAAAAGAATAAAATTGCATATCAAATTACTACAACAAGAACAACTGAAAAAATTGATAAAACATTAAAAGCTTTAAAGAATAAAAAATATAAGGACTATAAAATTAACATACTTTATTTGCTAGAAAAATCAAAGCCAAATAAAAATACTCAGGAACATTTTAATGAAGCTTATGGAGTAAATTTAAACGATCATCTACTAGATTCCACGGATCTTATTAAACAAATTAATAATCTTCAAACTCACGAAGTAATAGAGCTTAATGAGAAATATTTTAAAAACAAGTCTGAAAAATATACTAATGAAATTGTATTAAATCTTGTTTTTAAGAATTTGATTCTTCATTCACAGAAAATACAGAAAAATTATGATGATGATTTTGGAAATATTGACACTCAAAACAAGATTCAATTAAATAAAATAAATTCAAGAATTTCTAGTAAAATTAATAATGGATTAGATTATATTAGTATAATTCACGAAAATGATGAAAGCAATTTAATAAGTGATTTAAGGGAATTTATAGTCGATGGATTATACAAAAAAACATTATTAGAAGCATTATCCAATAAAGTTTCTGCTTCTGATTTATGCGATCTAGATTTAAAAGAACTTCATCAATTATCAGTGAAATTTAACTTAGATTTTAATAAAATTATGCACAATCTTCACACAATCTTAGAAAGCAAGATTGATATTTCAGATTATAATTCAATGTCAATAAGTTGGATAATAATTTCATTCTTTTTTGAAATTTGTGATATAGGTATTAAAAAATGATTTTACCGACAAAAACAATTGAACCGGTTGATAGCTTAATAAGTATTTCTGCTTTTATTATTGAAATACTTATTTCAAAGAGCATGAATATAGATGATTTGCTTGAGGCATTTAATAAAAAATATTACAAAGAAATCTCCATCGAAAAAATGATGTTAGCATTAGACTTTCTTTATATAACTGATAGTATTAAGTATAAGAATGAAATTATTAAAATTAACATCTAGTAATCCTAAGTTTAGAACGATAACATTTCAATCTGGATTAAATATCGTTGTTGGGACACAATTAACTACAGAACAAAAAAAATCTATAAATGGAATAGGAAAAAGTATGTCTTTGAATCTTATTCATTACATGTTTGGATCCCGGTTTAAAAGCAAATCTGAACTAAAACTTGAAAAGTTTTTATCGAAATATGGAGATTTTATTCTAACATTTAATCATAATGGAGAACAATACAGTATTAAAAAAAACTTTGGACAAAGTGAATATTATATTAATGGTAATAAAATATTAAAAACAAATTATCCGAAAGAGCTAAATTATATTTTTCTAGGAAGTCAAGATGCTAAACCCACATTTAAACAAATATTTAATTGTTTCGCTCGAAGATACAGTAGTGAGGTAAGTTATTATAGCAATATTCTTGCTCAACAAAGTAGGCCTTTAGAAGATTATCATCAAAGGTATACCAATTTAGCATTGTTAGGGTTAGATATGAAACTTGTTGAAGAAAGTAATACGATTAAGGAAAAATTATCTAAGCTTGACAAGGCAAAGACTACTATTGAGGAATATAAAAAAGTGTTAGACAGTTCTAACATAAATGACATCAAAGATGAGATAATTGAATTAAATAATGATTTAAGAAATTTTCTAATAACTGAAAACTTTGATAGCTTAAAAAAAGAAGCTGATTTATTGACTGAACAAATTAATGATTTTAGAAATAATATATATTATTTAGAAAACAAACTTTTAAGAAAAGAAAAAAGTTTTGAAGCTTCAAAAAATACACAAATTGATCTGCAAAAAATAAAAGATCTTTATGATGAAGCGAATTTCTTTTTTGATAATAAAGTAACAAAAAGACTAGAGGAAGCTCAAACTTTTCATGAAA
Organism: Flavobacterium sp. KH_001; assembly: GCF_057840745.1. Taxonomy (NCBI): domain Bacteria; kingdom Pseudomonadati; phylum Bacteroidota; class Flavobacteriia; order Flavobacteriales; family Flavobacteriaceae; genus Flavobacterium; species Flavobacterium sp. KH_001. The sequence continues at coordinate 2,582,294 of NZ_CM174520.1, forward strand.
ACTTAATTCAAAATAGAAAGAAAAGGTTAAGTGGTGAAATAAATGAAATTAAGATTGAACTTGAAAAATTAAACCTTGATAAAAATGAATTAGGAATAAAAAGGGATACATTAATTAAGGACTTACATAATACTGGTGCTTTAGAAGAAAGAGATTCTTTAAAAGATCGTATCACATCGTTAGAAGATGAACAAAAAAATTTAGAAAAATATGAACATTTACTTGCAGACTTTAAGCATGATAAAAGTAGACTGGAAATTGATGATGCAATAAATAAGAAAAACAGTATTCTTTATTTGAATGAAAATAAAGAATATTTCGAATTCATCGAGAGTACTTTTCGAAGTTTAGTGAAAAAATTTTATGAAAATCTTGGAGGATCTTTCAAAATTGAAGAAACAAAAAAAGCAAAGTATCTTTTTGATATCAATTCGCATATTCCAAAAGAAGGATCACAAGGTGTTGGAGAAGTTAAAATATTTTGTTATGATGTATTATTGCTAATAATGAATATCAACTTACTTGGCTTTTTAGCTCATGATGGTTGCATTTTTTCAGAAATGGATCCAAGGCAGAAATCAACTATTTTCAAGGTCATCTTAGATTTATTAAAAGAGAATGACTTTCAATACTTTGTAAATATTGGAGACAATTCATTACAAGAAATTCTTGAGACAAATATTTTAACTGTAGAAGAAAAAGAATTTATATTGTCAAGTATTCGTTTAAAATTAACTGATAAAGAACCAAAAGATTGGTTGTTCGGAGAGAGTTTTGATTAATAAATAATCATTTTTTTAATATAAAGAGATTAAATTAAATCCAATTGTTGTGAAGCGAAACAGTACAGCAAATTTGAGAAATGTAACTAAAAATCAACATAAATGAGTAATGAAGAATACAATAGGATATCTTTAGTTTATCAGGTTTTAACTAAACGATTTGATCAAAATCAACAATATAGTTATGAAAGATGGTTTAAATGTTATAATCCAGAATTTTATGGTGTAAGAGGGGAAAACTTGGATGTGTTAAAAAGATTTGAAAATTTAACACTACGACATGTTTTTTCTGAAAATCATATTGCATTAGAAAGATATTCTGATGAATATTTGGATGGCAATCTCTTTAGAGACGAAGAAGATAAAATATGCATACATTCAGAATTGGGTTCAATTACTCTATATTTATTAATTTATAGATTGCAAGATGGTATAAATCAATTCATAGAATTGTTAGAAAATATTAAAAATAACTATCCAGGATTTATACAAACTGATGAAGAAAACAGAATTTATAGAATGAAAATATATACTTATGATGAGTTCATTCCGAAGTTTGAAGCTATTCCTCAATTTCGTTTGATTTTCCATTTATTTTCAAGAACAAATTCAGATTATATGACGTTAAATTGGAATAAAGAAGTAGAAATCAATGTTTTTAAAATTAGACAAGCGATTTTAAGACTGCCAAACTTTAATTTTCAACACTTAGAACAAATATTACATCAATAATGTCTTGACTTATAGAGCTTGCTTGATTTGATGCCTCGATAGGCAAAAGCTTCTAGCCATTGTTTCTGCGAGAAAGTGCTTTTGGTATGTTTTTGAATCATATCTAATTTTCCAGATAATGCGGATTTGCAATAGCCATAACGAAATCAAACAAAAAAACCTCAATCTTTTAAAATCGAGGTTTTTCCATTTACTGTAAAATCAAAATCTTATTCTAAACTCAAATAAGGATTTAAAACTTCGGCTAATTCATTCAGCCAAAAAAAGCTGTTTTCTAAGGTGTTTATTTGGGTTTGAAGGGTTTCATGTTCCCTCATAATTCCTAAAGCGAGTAAATAATTTACTTGCCTTATTGCCTTGGCCATTCCTTCGGGTTCTATTGTGTGGTTAAAAAAATCTGTCAGCCTTTTTTCGGCTTCTTTTGAAAGGGTGTTGGTACTCATAACTCTGTAATTTAGGAAATATAAAACCCATGAGGCTAAGGTGTCCTACACTTACAGAAGTGTTACGGTTGTTTCCAATACCGCCACCATACCACATGGGCAAAAGTTTTTTAGATGTCATGATTCTGTAATTTAGGAAAGGCAAATATAGTAAAACCCTTATGTGTAAAAAGAAGTTTTTGAAATAATTCCGAGCATTATTGAAAATAACTTATATTCGATTCCAATTAGGAATTTGCAATAATTATGATCGAAGAAATTTTAACCAACTACGTCAATTTTATAAGGCATTTTGAAACTTTATTAAAAAGGAAGTACAAACAAGATATAAATCCGTGTTCATTTTCAAGTACTTATTTTGAAAGAAAAGGAAGTATAGACGGAATTGAATATTGGTTTCATGGAAGCGGTTGTACGGCAGAGAAAGATGGAGTTATTTATGCTTATGATATTACTGTAGATGAAATTAAGTTTTCACAATGGAAATTTTCAGAGCTTATTAGAACACATCCTGAATATCAAAAATTAAATTATACTCCTGAATTTATTGAATATGAATTGTATCAACTTATAAATAAAGGAATATTAGATTGGGTTATTATTGAAGAAATAGAAGGGAAAAATTTTGGATGCGTTTTTATGGAATATAGAGTTCTTCTGGAACCGCCTTATGTTGTTAATTAACTTACAATCAACAAGGTAGCTCGTATTTTCAATCCGTGCCCACCACGAGTGAACATAAGAAAAGCCAAAAAATATACTTTGCGGGCACGGATTACAAATCCGCGCTATCGTTGTATAAATTAGGATAAAATGAATATTATCAACTGATTGAAAAATATTTTTCTTAAATTAGAGAAACAATTAAATTCAAAAAACATGAATCCATCAAAAATAATAGGAATAATTCTAATCGTTATTAGTCTCGGTGTGGGATATATAGGTATCAACAAAATAGCTGATAATACAAAAGAAATTAATTTATTAGGACTAAAAATTAATGCGTCCAACGAATCCGGTAAACAACAGGGATACCTTTATTTAGGGCTGGGCGTCATTTTACTTGTGGGCGGAATTTACACTGTAAACAAATCAAAATAAAGTGCTGTAAGTGGGGATTGTAAATATTGTATGAGGGCATTGTTGGGTAACTATTTCTTGTCAATTAATTTTACAACAAAACTTCTTATGAAAAAGATTGCCCTAGCCCTGATGGGAGGGAAAATCCTTTTGTGCCGGGGTTCGGCACAAAAGATTTGGAAGGACAGCAGGAAAGAGCTCCTCAAATAACGAGAAATTCTATTTCCGGGCTCTGGTTATTATCTCGTAACTCTTCACTTTAATTTAAAAAGAGTGCAAAAAAAACTCCGCACTTAAAGTACGGAGTGAATAATTGTAATAATTTAGAAATTGTACCCAATTCTTAAGTGTAAATCGGCAGCCATTTCTCCTTTTTCACTATTTGTGTTTTCTAAAAAATATCTGTAGCCAAGACCAAAACCTGTTTCATAATGGAAATGATTTCCTAAGTTTCTTCGGATACTCCATTTCGGAATAATAGAAATGTTAGTGATTGCATCTACATTACTATTTGAAACAACAAATAAATCAGGTTGATATTTTAAATTTAATGCAATAAAATTGGCATTATTGTTTGATGTAATTCTGTTATTACGTGCTCTTTTTTCAATATTGTAATAATATCTGGGTTCTAACGTAATTACCGGAACAAGTACGGTACCAATTTTGGTGTCAGATGCTCCGCCAAAAAAACCGGCATCAAGACCTAATTCACTTTTTAATGATAAATTAGAAATTAGTCTGGTTTCGTTATTGACCCAAAAGCCTAAAAAACCGGTTTCTACTCCAAAAATCGAATTTTCTAATGTTCCTTTATTCTGCGATATACTCTTTGGTCCAAATGTTAAGAAAAGTGAAAGAGCTATTATTTTTGATAATTTCATTGTTTAGATTATTTAGTATATTTCTATTCCTATTTTAAATCCGGCACTTTCAATATTGTGATAATCCATTTTTCGATTATCCTGCCTGATAAATGTTTTATACAAATTTTGATGAGAATAGCATAATTCAAAATCTCCAAGTATTTTTTTGAAAATGATAAATCGATATCCAACACCTATTCTTAATAAAACCCCAAATTTTTCTACTTGTCCGACATGTCCTCCCAAATCAAAAGAAGTTAATAGGCTTTCTTTTGTATCGTTTAGAATCCATTTAATTCCACCAGTGATTGGGATATAATCCATTTTTGGCTGGTTGATAGATTCATAACCGCTACTTATTGTAAAAGCAAAACACTTAGAAATGTAATAGTTTAAGTGTACGCTTGTGCCTACTATTTTAGATTTTGTACTAGTCTCAGATATTTCATCATGTTCTGAAGCTATACTAAAAGCATAGGGAAATAGAATTAGCGCTGATGCATCAACGCTAAATCCTCCTTTTTAAATTCCTTATCCTGACAATAAACCATAATCGGAATTAAAAATAGAATACTAAAAAACCATTTTAAACCCATGCCATGTTCCATTTTTTTTCGCCATCCCATAAATATTTATTCTTTTAAAATCTACTAGTTGAATTTCTTTTTTTAGGATGCAAATAGATAGATTAAGGAAAAGATGTTTTAATTAATTTTCCCATTTCGTAAATTTCAACTTTATCAACTGGACCATCTGGAGAATAATGCCATTTACCATTTTTTAATCCTCTTACATAGTTACCATCTAACCAAACAGATTTATCATATTCCATGATATATATTTTTTCTTCCCAATTTCCAACTTTTAAGTGATTTTGAATTTTTCCTTTCTGCTCATATAAATAAACGTATGAAGAATCTAGTCCGTCTTTTGTATATATAATTTCTTTCGCTCCCCATTTCCTGCCCAAGTTTAAATCAGCTTCTTTAAAATATTCTGAGAAGTAATTTTCTTGAATTAGATAATTATTTTTCATGACAAGTAAAGAATCTTTTTTTGCTAATTCTCCTGAGATATTGCCTTCTTTGTCGTATTTAAAATGTTCTATTTGAAAAACAGAATTAGTGATGATATTTTTACTAATTCTTGTAATCCTTAAATATTCTCCTTCATCTAGAACTTTTTCATAAATAATTAAACCATCATCTAAAAGAGAGTTGGTTAATAGTATTGATTTATAAAGTTCATCATTTTCATATGTGAATGAGATTAAAAATGAGTTATACTCTGTTCCACTAATATCAAAAGTTGAGTATTTTTTTACCTCAATTTTTTCTTTGGAATTTTTCACTCTATTAAAATTTATCAATGGTTTATTGTAATCTTTTTGAAAACTTTTAAAAAATAAATCAATAATTTTTTCCTTGTTAGTACTTAACTTTTCGATTTTAGATGAATCAATTCCGTCTATTAATGTATCGCTAATTCTTACTTTGATTTGTGTTTTTTCTAAGGCATCTGTTAATTGTTTGTTGTTCTTTTTACAAGAAACTACGCTCAACAAAAGAAAGGAAGCAATTAATAATTTTGAATATCTCATTTTATTTTTTTTAAAGTTGGAGTAAAAGTTTGTACATGTAAATGATGATGATGATCAGCATAATGTTTTGAATGATTTAATGTCTTTCCATTATATTTCCAGGATAACATGCTTTTCCATCCATATTTATATAAAGCATCATTAAAAATATTTTGCCTTTTTTCATCCATACCTTTCCATCCGCAAGGATCACCTTTTTCAGATTCTTGATTTAGATGTACGTTTTTTCCGGATTTATCCTTTCTCAAATATCTAAAATCGCCATTCATACCATTTTTGTGAGATTTACTTCCTCCAGTAGATGCGCCTAATTCATCACTGAAACCGTTATAGACAAAATCTTCATAATTGCAATCTAACATAGCTCCAATCAATGAAGCCACTGTTATATCATTCATGAAAAAGCGGTTTGTGCCAGGATTCATTGTAAGAGAGAACTTAGTGTTTCCGTTCATGTAGTTTTTTAAATTTCTAATGTCAAACAAATAAATATTTGGATTCTCTAATCTATCTTTAAAATCTTCGCCATGGGTATTTGCTATTTTTTTTAAATTATATGTACCAATGCTGTGTATTGTTCCTTGGTCGTCATGATAATAGTAAGATGCATTTTCTCTTTTCTCATTATGTATCTTATAACGTATTATACCACTGTAAAAGATATGATACTCAATATCAGAGTTAGATAAAACTTCTACAATTGTCTTTTTACATTCATTGGTTTTTAAAGTGATTTTTATTCTATTCAAGATTTTTTCTCTTTCCACAACATCAGATGTAGAGCCATGAACTAGTTTTGTTGTATTTATAAAATCTTCAAGATCTGCGACATTATTAATATCTTTTTCTGAGCCATCACTCAAAAGGACACCATGTCTCCAGTACCAACCGGCAGAACGTACCATTAGATCTAAATCATCTAAAAGTAAATCAGGATTAGAAGTTAGATTTTTACAACTGAACTCTCCAAATCTTCGATAACCTTTTTTTCTTGTTATCTGTAGTAAACCTCTTCCTCTAAATTTATAACCATCTCCACTTATTTCATTACCATTTTCAGCAATATTTCGATAGACGTAATTACCCAATTTCTCAGGATTATTAAGAAAAATATTAGCATGAGAATATAATAATGGGTGAGTGTTACTTTGCCAAAAAGCATGTAAGGCACTTTCTGATGTATAATTTAAATTTTCATCTATCCTTGAAAATTCTCCTGTTTCTCTTGCAATTTGAGCCAAAAAGAAAGCTTTTCTTACACAAGTGTTTATTTTAAATTCTTTTAAAGTTTTATTTAGTGAATCAATAAATTCTTGTGGTGTTTTAGAAGATAAACTGTTTGTTCCTTTTTGAAATAAATGCTTAGAGTTTGGAAACATAGTATTAAATTCTAATAAGGTAATATCTTTATCACAGTTTGGACAAATGCTTTTTTTATTTTGATTTTCAGACTTCCACCAATCAGGATCCATATTAACTTTCATCAAACTGTTAATAGGATTCATAGGATTGAAGACAATTTTATTCTCAACAGTTACCTTCTGCTCATGATAATCATGAACCTTTTGTTCTGATTTATTTATTTCTTTTTTGTCTTTTTTGGAAGGTTCTTTTTGAGAAGCCGGGCTAGGAGGTTTTGGTTTTGTAATTTCAGGTTTATAATCAGGGTTGGGCACATTTGTATTTGAGCTGGCAACTCTTTTTATGGGAACCTTTTCAAAAACTTCAGCCGTTACATAATATTCGTGATTTGCTCCCTCGTTTTTATCTCCCGGAGCTAGCCTTGCATTGGCAAGCCAGGAAATACTTGGGTCTAAATAAAATTCAACATCGGCTTTGCCATTTAAAACTGTTCCTTTTTGTGACTTTATAAAAGTATTTGCTTTGTTATGTCCTGCGCCGGGACTATCATCTTCCCATAGTGTAACTAAAAGCGGAAATCTTTCCATATCGACGCAATGTACGCGTGCAATAACAGAATCTCCATAAGCAAAAGGTCTTGTTGGTTTGCTAAAATCAGCATCTAATAAATCAACTTTTATTATTTTGGCTTGATTTGCTGGTTTTGGTGTTATGTCAAGAATATCTTTTTCGCCATTTGCTTCGACAAGCATTTTTATTCCTTTACGGGTAAGGCTCTTTTGATGAAAAGTATAATTTACTGTAGCTCCTGTTTTGTCGTTTTCTTTCGTTTTTCGCCAAGAGCCTTTGTCTAATATACAAATACTCCATTTTATTTGATTATCAAATACATTAGAAGAGTGATTTTCTGATATTGTATTTTGGTGCAAATTAAATTTCTGAAAAAAATCGTCGACAGAGTATTTTTCTAATTCTCCTACAATAGGGTTTGAATTGCCTGTAATTTTTAATTTCGACATACTATTTTGTTTTAACTACAAATGGAATCTTCATCTTCAAAATCATCAAGATCTATTAGTGGATTTATTTGCCTTAATATTTCACGATCGGATCTTAGCAATTGCTGTTTGCTTATCTCCGCTTTTTGTCCATGCTTTGTAATTACAATGCAATCTGACCCACCAATTGGACAAGTTGCTTTGCTGTCTTCAACTAAAATTTTGCCTTGATTGCTTAAAGTTATTTTTTCATAAAAACCGCTCCACTTAGTTATTACTGCTTTGCATGGTAAATAATCATTTCCCGCTGGCTGTTTCTTGCATTTGCCAAAAGTGTTTGCTTTCAATGTTTGTCCAATCTCTTTATCAGTAGCAATAAGTTTCTTCTCCGCATTTTTATCATTTGCAAAATGTTTACTTTGGGATTTAACTTGTAAAATATCTGTTTTTGGTTCTACACTAAAATTGCATTTGCAAGTTGCACCACTCACTACAACATGTTTTTCACTCATAATCTTTTTTTATTTTAATTGTAAATAAAATCTTATAATTAACGAATATAATGTTTTTCTTAAAATAAAATAATTTTCTTACAAATTTTAACTTTGGATAAACCTTCTTATGAAAAAGAGTACCCTAGCCCTGATGGGAGGGAAAATCCTTTTGTGTCCGCCGCGGCGGACACAAAAGATTTGGAAGGACAGCAGGAAATAGCTCCTAATTAAAAACGAAATTCCAATAAATGAAATTGAAATTCCAATATTAAAAATCCCAAATTCCAATTTTCAAAAGCCTTCTCCCGAAGTCTCGGGACGCTCAGGATGACAATCGTGGAAAAAACCTCTGAACCTTTGTCCCTTTGCATCTTTGAACCTCAAAAAAAGCATCTCTGTAACCTAAAAAAAACTATTTTTGTAATTCATTTTCAGGTCATAAATAATGTCACTACTTAAGGATTTAGAACAATTATCAGCATCGTTGGAAGGAACACTTTTATACGATGATCTTCATAAAACACTTTATTCGACCGATGCTTCGGTGTACCGGATTAAACCAAAAGCGGTTGCCGTGCCTAAAACGATCGCAGATATTAGTAAACTGATTCGGTTTGCAGGGGAGCATCAAATTTCGATTACGCCAAGAACGGCGGGAACTTCGCTGGCCGGACAAACGGTGGGCGACGGAATTGTGGTCGATGTTTCGAAGAATTTTACCAAAATCCTGAATTTCGATCCGATTAAAAAAACAGTTACGATCGAGCCCGGCGTGATTCGCGATGAACTGAATTTGTTTCTGAAACCTCATGGCGTGTTTTTCGGTCCTAATACTTCGACTTCCAACCGCTGTATGATTGGCGGAATGGTGGGAAATAATTCTTCGGGAACGACTTCGATTCGCTATGGCGTGACGCGCGATAAAATTGTGGAAATCAAAGCGATTTTGAGCGACGGATCGGAAGTAGTTTTTAAGGAACTGACTTCGGCGGAATTTATCGAGAAAACCAAAGGCGATACTTTAGAAAATAAAATATACAAAAGCGTTTACGACGAACTTTCGGTAAAAGCAACGCAGGATGAAATTGTAAAAGAGTTTCCGAAACCGGAGATTCACAGAAGAAATACGGGTTATGCCGTTGATATTTTACTGAAATCGGATTTGTTTGGCGGAACCGAACCAACAATAAATCTGGGGAAATTACTCTGCGGAAGCGAAGGAACTTTGGCCTTTACGTATGAGATTACCTTAAAAGTTGACGATTTACCGCCGGCCAATAATATTATGGTCGTGGCGCATTATCATAGTATTCAGGAATCGCTGGAATCTGTCGTGGTGGCGATGAAACATCATTTGTACACCGCAGAAATGATCGACGACACGATTTTAGATTGTACGAAAACGAATCGCGAACACATTAAAAACCGTTTCTTTTTGGTTGGAGAACCAAAAGCGATTATGATGTTTGAAGTGGCTTCGCATGATGCACAAGATGCCGAAAATCAGGCGAATGCTTTGGTTGCCGATTTAGAAAAAAATAACTTTGGTTACGCGCTCGTAAAAATTTACGGAGCGGATATTGAAAAAGTAAACGAACTTAGAAAAGCCGGCCTTGGACTTTTAGGAAGTATAGTAGGAGACGACAAAGCCGCCGATTCGATTGAAGATACTGCGGTTGAGTTGAGCGATTTACCCGCTTATATTGCCGAGTTTTCGGCGATGATGCTGCGTCACGGACAAGGTGCAATTTACTATGCACATGCCGGTGCAGGAGAACTGCATTTGCGTCCGGTTTTGAATTTGAAGAAAACATCTGACTTAAAATTATTTAGAACCATCGCGACCGATGTGGCGATTTTGGTTAAGAAATACAGAGGTTCATTAAGCGGGGAACACGGCGACGGAATTGTGCGCGGCGAGTTTATTCCGTTTATGATTGGCGAGACGAATTATGAATTGCTGAAACGCATTAAATTGGCTTTTGACCCGAATTCGGTTTTGAATATCGGGAAGATTGTGAACGCTTTAAAGATGGATGAAAACCATCGTGTGGTTTCGGGCAGGGTAGAACCGGATATTAAAACGTTTCAGGATTTCTCAGACAGTTTAGGGATTTTGCGTGCAGCCGAAAAATGCAACGGTTCCGGCGATTGTAGAAAATTGCCATCGGCAGGCGGAGCAATGTGTCCGAGTTATCGTGCGACGAAAAATGAAAAAGAAACCACGCGTGCGAGAGCGAATGCGTTGCGTGAATATTTGACGTATTCTGAGAAAGAAAATAAATTTGACCAGAAAGAATTATACGAAGTTTTTGAGTTGTGTGTTAGCTGTAAAGCCTGCGCCAGCGAATGTCCGAGTAATGTGGACGTTGCAACCTTAAAAGCCGAATTTTTATACCAATATCAAAAAGCAAACGGTTTCTCAACCCGAAACAAAATTTTTGCACACAACGCAAAACTGAATAAAATGGGAAGTTTGTTTCCGTCAATCACCAACTTTATTTCGAATCAGTCACTGGTTAAAAAAAGTATGGGAATTGCGCCGGAAAGACAAGTGCCGCTTTTGGCGAAAAAGACTTTCAGAAAATGGCATGAAAACCATAAACCTACAGTTACAGATTTTCCGAACGGAAGATTGTATTTGTTTGTAGATGAATTTACCAATTATTATGATGTAAATATAGGAATCGATGCTTTCGAATTATTAACCAAATTAGGTTATCAGGTTCTGGTTATCGACCATGAAGAAAGCGGAAGAGCGTATTTATCTAAAGGTTTTTTAGAAGAAGCAAAAAAAATAGCCAATCACAATGTCCGCATTTTTAAAGATTTGGTTTTAGGCAATGCGCCTTTGGTTGGTATTGAACCTTCTGCTATTTTAACTTTCAGGGATGAATATCTTCGCTTGGCTGATGATAAGGAAGAAGCTGAGAAGTTATCCCGAAATGCTTTTACGATCGAAGAATTCTTTAAAAAGGAAATTATAGATGGTAAAATTAAACCGGATTCATTTTCGGATGAAAAGAAAGAAATCAAAATTCACGGCCATTGTCATCAGAAATCATTGAGTTCTGTTGAAGCGACTTTTGCGATGCTTAATTTGCCAACTAATAATACGGTTACGATTTATAATTCGGGTTGTTGTGGAATGGCGGGATCTTTTGGTTACGAAAAAGAGCATTATCAGGTGAGTATGCAAATGGGAGAAGATACATTATTCCCAAAAGTGCGCGCAACGGCTGAAAATGTAAAAATTGCCGCTGCAGGAACGAGCTGTCGCCATCAAATCTATGATGGAACGAGTAGGGAAGCGCAGCATCCGGTTAGTATTTTAAGAAGTTGCCTGAAATGAGAGATGGTACGCGGATGACAAGGATTTAAGCAGATTAGCGCTGAGTTTTTTTGCTAATCTTTGGCAGTTTTTCACGCAGATTTTGCAGATTTAAGCAGATTTAAAAAGATTTTTTTAAGCTTAGCAAATAAATAATCTGCGCTAATCTGCTTAAATCTTTTTAAATCTGCGTGAAAAAACAATTCGTGGCAATTCGTGCAATTCGTGGCAAAAAAAACTTCGTGCCTTAGCGTCTTCGTGGCAAAAACAATTCGTGGCAAAAAACTTTGTGTCTTAGAGCCTTTGTGTCAAAACTACTTTAACGAAACTTTCTTCCCGGTTTCAGCGGCTTTGTATATCGCGTTTATGACTTTAATGTCTTTTAAACCTTCTTCGCCAGTGATGTGGCTTGGGAGTTTTTTGTTTTCTAACAGTACTTTCGCAATTTCATCCATTTGTGTTTGCTGTTGGTTGATTGCGGGAAATTTTAATGGACCTTTTGAGGTCTTTCCTTCGTAGGGACCGTAACTTAAAGAAGGACTTAATTGAAAATTACCTTCATCTGCAGTGGCATAAATTCGGTCAATATAATAACCAACAGAAGAATTGCAGTTTGCCATTGCACCGCTTGGAAATTCCATTTGCCACGAAATACTTTCTTCCGTTTCTGAAAATCTGTTTTTATCATTTACAGTTCCGAATTGAGCGGTAACAGCAATAGGTTCTTCGCCTAAAATGTAACGACTTGCTTGGATACAATAAATCCCCAGATCCATTAACGGACCACCGCCGGATAATTTTTTATTTAACCTCCATACGCTTGGATCATTTAAATCGACAGGCTTTTTAGCAATCGTATCGTAAGTTTTATATCCTAAGGATGTTTCTATGTATCTAACTTTTCCAAAAACTTTCTCTTGCCCCAATCGTTTAATTTCCATGTGCGTAGGTTCATAATGCAAACGATAACCAACAGCCAGTTGTACGTTATTATCGTTGCAGGCTTTGATCATTTCCTCACATTCTGCGACCGTAATCGCCATAGGTTTTTCGGTAATGACATGTTTGCGTGCTTTTGCAGAACGAACAACAAAATCTTTGTGCATGCTGTTAGGCAGTATCACGTAAACTAAGTCAATATCTTTGTTATTGGCGATCTCATCAAAATTTTGATAATTATAGATGTTCTTGTCGGGGATATTGTATTTCGCTTTCCATTTGGTCGCTTTTGCGGGAGTACCGGTAACGATTCCGGCAAGCGTACAGTATTCAGAAACCTGAAGCCCTTTCGCTACCAGATCAGCATAAACTCCCAATCCGCAAAGCGCAACATTTATTTTTTTTCCGGTATACTGTATTTTTTCCGGATCGGGTGCCGTTAAAAAAGAGGGAAGTGTTGTTATGATCACGGAGGCACCAACACCAGCTCCAAATTTATTTACAAATGATCGTCTTGAAATTTTTTCCATGTGGTTTGGTTTTAAGTAAAGTGGTTTGTTAATACTGGTTTTTAAGAAATGTTACATTAATTATTTTTTTAAAACGCTCATTAAAAAATAATTAGATGAAATAGTGTGTAATTTACATTTGCCGGAATGTAACAAATGTAAAAAAAGAAGCAAGATTTTTCTACAAGGATTAAGATAAAAAAACTGTGAGAATTTTTCTAATTTGTGAAAAATAGGTACGCATTTGAAATGATAAAATGGCACGCGGATGAGACGGATTTATGTGGATTGGCGCTGATTTTTTGTTAGTCTTTGTCAGTTTTTTCACGTAGCTCTAGCCGATTTCAGCCGATTTAAAAAGATTTTTTAATCTTTAGCAAATAAATAATCTGCGCACATCCGCTTAAATCTTTTTAAATCTGCGTGAAACAAAATTCGGGGAAATTAGTGTAATTCGTGGCTAAAAAAACTTCGTGCCCTTGCGCCTTCGTGGCAAAAAATAAATCAAATTAAAACAAAATCGTTTTATATATTTGAAATCAGGATAATTTTTGCATTATTTGCAAAATAAAACCACAAAGACCGACATAAATTAATTTTAAAAGCAAAACCACATATGGCATTATCAGGTTTATTCCGAAAAAAAACGGTACAAGATATTCTCAAGCAAGTTGCAAAGAACGAAGCAGATGGTCATAATGCATTAGGAAAACATTTAACGACCAGAGATTTAACTGCATTTGGAATCGCAGCAATTGTTGGTGCGGGAATTTTTAGTACTATCGGAAAAGCAAGTGCCGATGGTGGACCAGCTGTTATTTTCCTGTTTTTATTTACCGCATTGGCTTGTAGTTTTGCCGCTTTTGCTTACGCCGAATTTGCCTCTATGGTTCCGGTTTCAGGAAGTGCTTATACCTATTCTTATGTAGCTTTTGGAGAAATTATTGCCTGGATTATTGGTTGGGCTTTAATCATGGAATACGCGGTCGGAAATATAACCGTAGCGATATCGTGGAGTGATTATTTTACGGGACTGCTCCAGAGTGGCGGAATTCATCTACCGCAATGGGTTCAGATGGATTATCTAACTGCTTCAAACGGATTTAATGATGCCACAGCTTTAATGCAAGGCGGAAAAACATATGAAAACTTAGGTGCAGGATTACAGGCCTCTTATACTGCCTGGACAACAGCACCAACAATTGGTTCTTTTCATTTTGTTGCCGATTTACCGGCTTTATTTATCATTGTGTTGATTACCGCTTTGGTTTACAGAGGAATGAAAGAATCTCGTAACGCGAGTAATGCAATGGTTGTTGTAAAACTTTGCATCGTACTTTTAGTTATTGCAGTGGGTGTATTTTATGTAGATACAGCCAACTGGGATCCGTTTGCTCCAAATGGTGTTAGCGGTGTTTTAAAAGGAGTATCGGCTGTTTTCTTTGCTTATATTGGTTTTGACGCGATTTCTACAACGGCGGAAGAATGTAAAAATCCGCAACGTGATTTACCTCGCGGAATGATGTGGGCTATAATTATTTGTACTATTTTATATATCGCTATTGCCTTGGTTTTAACCGGAATGGTACGTTATAACGAATTAAATGTTGGAGATCCTCTTGCATTTGTTTTCGATAAATTAAACTTAAAATGGATGTCAGGAATTATTGCCGTAAGTGCAGTAGTTGCTATGGCGAGCGTATTGTTGGTTTTCCAAATGGGACAACCTCGTATTTGGATGAGTATGAGTCGTGACGGTTTATTGCCAAAGAAATTTTCTACTGTGCATCCAAAATTCAAAACACCTTCATTTGCAACTATTGTAACCGGTTTTGTAGTAGCGGTTCCGGCTTTATTTTTAAACTTAACAATGGTGACAGATTTATGCAGTATCGGAACTTTATTTGCCTTTGTATTGGTTTGTGCAGGAGTTTTAGTTTTACAAAACAAGACTGATATTCCAAGAGGGAAATTCAAAACACCTTATGTGAATTCGAAGTATATTTTACCGGTTTTAATGATTGCCGGAATCTATTATGCTTTTGCTTTCAACAATAAGGCGACAATGGCTTTTATTAATAATGAAGCGCAAACAAACGATGCAACGACGATTATTACTTCTTTAGATAAAGAAGAATCAGCGAAAGTTTTCACTTATTTAGAAAGCATAGATGTTAAAAATAAAACGGCTGAAAGCTCAGATTTAGAACATTTATTAAGCCAATACCAGGACGACGACGCAAAATATGCTGAGGTTGTAAAAGGCTTGCCAATCAACGATTCCCTAAAATACGAATCAGGTTTCAGTTTATTCAAACACAAAATCCCAATGTGGATTTTCCTTTTCGTTTTAGTTGGATTAGCCGTTTGGTCATTCAGACAAAACTTGTCTTTAATTCCGCTTTTAGGATTGATCTGTTGTCTGTACATGATGGCCGAATTAAGCGTTTGGAACTGGATTTACTTCACAATCTGGTTGTTAATCGGGTTGTTTATTTACTTTACTTATAGTAGAAAAAATAGTAAGCTGAATGCGATTGAAGCGTAAATAATTATTAATTGTGAATTATAAATTATAAATGGGAAAGCCGTTCTGAGATTGATCAGAACGGCTTTTTTATTTTATTTTTTCACGCAGATTTGGCAGATTAAAGCAGATTTAAAAAGATTTTTTAAGCTATAGCAATAGATAAATCTGCGCTGATCTGCCTAAATCTTTTTAAATCTGCGTGAAAAATTCTGTGCTCTCTAAAAAAATCCGCTAAGAGAAAAATCTCCAGCGGATTTAAACAAACAAATTAAAAATCTTGCAAATTTATATATAAAGAAATGTTTGCCTTTTTAAGAAGCTAATAATTTTTATCTCTCGCAGATTTGGCAGATAAAGCAGATTTAAATAGATTTTTTTTAAGCTGAGCAATATATAAATCTGCACTCATCTGCTTAAATCCTTTTAAATCTGCGTGAAATAACTTAGTGTATCTCTGCGAAAACCCTCCGCGAATCTCTGCGAAATATAAATTACAAAATCCCAAGCTCCACCATACAAGCCTTCATCATCTCATAAGTACGCTGAATATCATTATCCAACCCAATAGAAAAACGAATCAAACCATCTGTCAATCCCATTTCTGCTTGTTCCTCTAACGGAATTTCACTGGAAGTTGAGGTTCCCGGCGCGCTGAAAAGTGTTTTATAAAAACCTAAACTTACTGCCAAATAACCTAAGTTTCTTGACTGCATCAGCTCCATTAATTCATTGGCTTTCTCTAGAGTTCCAACGTCAATCGTCATCATTCCGCCAAAACCATATTCCGGATTAATCATCGTTTTATATAACTCATGACTAGGGTGGCTTTTCAATCCCGGATAAACCGTTTTCAAACCATCAGCTTCAAATTTGTCAGCTAGAAAATGTGCATTATGGCTGTGTTGTTTGATACGAATATGAAGCGTACGAAGGTTTTTCATTACCGAAGCCGAACGTAAACTGTCCATCGTTGGTCCCAAAAGCATGCTCGCGCCGGAGTTTACATTTTTCAGTGAATTGATAAATTCTTTAGAGGCACAAGTTACACCACCAACGGTATCGCTGCTTCCGTTGATGTATTTCGTCAAACTGTGAATCACGATATCAGCACCTAATTTTGCAGGAGAAACAGATAAAGGCGAGAAGGTATTATCAACCACCAATTTCAAATTATGCTTTTTTGCAATTTTTGCCAAACCAGCAATATCAGCCACTTCCAATAACGGATTACTTACCGTTTCACAGTAAATAACTTTCGTGTTTGGTGTAATCGAAGATTCTACGACATCCAGTTTTGTGATGTCTACAAAGCTCGTTTCAATTCCGAATCGAGGTGTAAAATTCTTCAAAAAAGCATACGTTCCGCCGTAAATAGTTCGGCTTGACACAATATGGTCGCCCGCACCGCACAACTGTAATAGCGTAGGCGTAATCGCACCCATTCCAGAAGCTGATACGTTTGCCGTTTCCGTTCCTTCCATCGCTGCCAAAGCCTGATCCAAATACAAATTACTTGGCGAAGAATGGCGCGAATACAAATAACAGCCTTCCATATTCCCTTCAAAAGTATCGAACATCGTTTTAGCCGAAAGGAACGTATAAGTAGAAGAGTCTGAAATCGAAGGATTCACACCTCCAAATTCCCCAAAGTATTGCAAATCCTGAATTTTATCTGCTGGATTAAAATCTTTCATATTTTTTTTTTGTTTCAAGTTTTTATTTGTTTCAAGTTTCAAGTTCTAGCGCGTATAATTTAAACCTTGATTTTGAGAAGCTATTCCAGCTTTCCGTTTCAAGTCCTCATAAAAAAGGCAAAGTTTCTAATGGTCTAAAAAGAGCTTCCGCTGGTCGCTTTTTTAGACCAGGAAACTTTTGCCTTTTTTACTCCGGGCTTTACTCTTCAATCTGGGCTAGGGCACTCGTTTTCAAAAGAAAATCAGTTCAAAATAACATCTATTAAGAAAATTAATCAATGATTAGTTTAAAAATTAGATTTTAAAACTATTAAATATGGTTATAATGGATTATTAGTTTAAATTTGTTATGAAAAACCCAAATAAGTAGATTTTTTTTCGGCAACAGCCACCAACAATCAACAATCAACAATCATGACCTTAGACGCCACCGATAAAAAACTCCTGGTTCTATTACAAACCGACAGTAAAAAGACAACCAAAGAATTGTCATTAAAACTGAATCTTTCGGTAACAGCAGTTTACGAAAGAATCAAAAAACTAGAACGCGAAGGAATTATAAAAAACTACGTAGCATTGGTCGATAAATCAAAGATTGAAAAAGGCTTTGTGGTTTTCTGTCATTTAAAACTCATTCAGCACACCAAAGAATTCCTAACCAAATTCGAGAGTGAAGTGATCAAACTAAACGAAGTTTTAGAATGCCACCACGTAAGCGGAGATTACGACTACATATTAAAAGTATTAGTAAAAGACATGGAAGCATACAGGGAATTTCTGGTAACCAAACTGACAACCTTACAGCATATTGGAAGCACACAAAGCACTTTTATGATTAGTGAGGTTAAGAATTCAACGGTGATTTCTTTTTAGGTACAAAGGTTCAGAGGAGCAAAGGGGCAAAGGTTTTTTTGTTTCAGGTTTCAAGTTTCAGGTTGCTTTACTTTGTGTCCTTAACATTGCCAGCAAATTCTAAAGAAGCCTTTGCGTCCCGATAGCTATCGGGATTGTGTAAATCTCTGTGAGCTTTGTGGTAAAATGCCAATAAAAAAAAACTTTGATACCCTTGCGTAACTCTTAGCGCACGTTGCGGTTAAACCCACAATACAAAAAAACTTCGTGTCTTAGTGCCTTCGTGGCAGAAAACCAACACCTCAAAATTCACACAAAAAACATTGAAATTTAAACTTTAAACAAAACTTTATTCCTTAATTTTGTATCGCTAAAAATAAAATAGACAAACTATGAGTTCATTTGACGTAGTCATTATAGGTTCAGGTCCTGGCGGATATGTATCAGCAATTCGTTGCGCACAATTAGGTTTCAAAACAGCAATTGTAGAAAAGTATAACTCTTTGGGCGGAACTTGCCTTAACGTAGGTTGTATTCCTTCAAAAGCATTACTTTCTTCTTCTCATCATTATGCAGAAATTGCTCATTTCGCAGATCACGGAATCGAAGTTTCTGGTGATGTGAAAATCAATTTAGAGAAAATGATCGCGCGCAAACAAGCAGTTGTAGATCAAACCGTAGGTGGAATCAACTACTTAATGGATAAAAATAAAATCACTGTATTCAATGGTTTAGGTTCTTTCGTAGACGCAACGCACATTGCAGTTGCAAAAGCTGATGGAACTTCTGAAACTATCGAAGCAAAATATACTGTAATCGCTACAGGTTCAAAACCATCTTCTTTGCCTTTTATCAAAATCGATAAAGAAAGAATCATCACTTCTACTGAAGCTTTGGCTTTAAAAGAAGTTCCAAAACACTTAGTAATTATTGGTGGTGGAGTTATCGGAATCGAGCTTGGACAAGTTTATCTTCGTTTAGGAGCTCAGGTTTCTGTAGTAGAATTCATGGACAGAATCATTCCTGGAATGGACGGAGCTTTGTCTAAAGAATTAACTAAAGTATTGAAAAAACAAGGCATGAAATTCTACGTTTCTCATAAAGTAAAATCAGTTGAAAGAAACGGCGATGCTGTTGTAGTTCAGGCTGAAAATGCAAAAGGAGAAACTATCACTTTAGAAGGAGATTATTCATTAGTTTCTGTTGGTCGTCGTCCTTACACAGACGGATTAAACGCTGACAAAGCAGGAGTAAAAATTTCAGACAGAGGACAAGTTGAAGTAAATGATCATTTACAAACTAATGTTCCTAATATTTACGCAATTGGAGATGTTGTTCGTGGAGCAATGTTGGCACACAAAGCAGAGGAAGAAGGAACTATGGTTGCTGAAATCTTGGCGGGTCAAAAACCACATATCGATTATAACTTAATTCCTGGTGTAGTTTATACCTGGCCAGAAGTTGCTGCAGTTGGACAAACAGAAGAGCAGGTTAAAGCTTCAGGAACGGAATACAAAGTAGGTAGTTTCCCATTCAAAGCTTTAGGTCGTGCAAGAGCAAGTGGAGATTTAGACGGATTCGTAAAAATCATCGCTGATGCTAAAACGGATGAGGTTTTAGGAGTTCACATGATTGGAGCACGTACAGCTGATTTAATTGCTGAGGCAGTTACTGCAATGGAATTCAAAGCTTCTGCTGAAGATATTTCAAGAATGAGCCACGCACATCCAACTTTCGCGGAAGCGGTAAAAGAAGCAGCTTTGGCCGCTACTGATAATAGAGCATTACACGTATAATATTTTACGATTAGAATATATTTAAAAGCCGTCATAATAATTTGTGACGGTTTTTTTATTGCTTTACTATTTTAAAGGTATAGTAAGTTTCTTTGTTTTGTGTATAAACACTATAAGTTTCATTTTCTTCATCATACAATGTGTACAAATATTTTTCACCTTTAATGCTGAAATTTTTTCGAGATATATTGTTGCTTTCGATAAATTCCAATTCAAATGCGCAGTTACCTTTTTTTCTATAAAATAATTTTGAAAAAGTATTATCAGAAAACTTTTCGATCCATAAATTATCACTTAAAGTTACTTCTACTTTATTGCCATCATTCTCAATATAATAGTATTGTGAAATTTTATTAAAATGATTGCATTCCTCCTTAGATATTTTATCAAAAGGTTTTTCGTATTGCATGGACCAAGTACTTTCTGCAGATTTATTAGGAAAAAGAGCTACAAATTCATTGCAGTTTTTTTGTAATCTAAAAAAAACCTGCTCAAATGCTCTTCTTTGTGATATACTGTCTTTGAAATTTGCTAAATAAGGACTTATGTGAGAGTTATTAATTGTGTTGATTCTAATTTCATTGTCAAGATTTTTATTTTGAATTAATGATTTACAAATTTCGATAGTTAATGAATCTACCGATTTTATAGATTGTGATCTCGAAATATTAATATAAAGTAATAAAACTGCAAATAGATATTTTTTCATTAAAGGGATAAAATTTTATCAAAGATAATAGTTTAGTAAAAGCATTTATGAATTTTGATTTTATTCTTGCTCAGAAAAATATAAAATTCAAAAATAATTTTGTAAATTAGATGTGTAATTCAGGTGCTATCTTTACTTCTATAAAAAAGATAACATTATGAAAAGTAAATATATAGCTCCAATTCTAATAGGAGCAGGGATTGCATTTGTACTGACTTCGTGCAAATCAACTATTCCAAAAAAAGCGGTTGCAGTCAATAATTTTGACAAAGCAAAGTATCTTGGAAAATGGTTTGAAATTGCAAGATTAGATTATAAATGGGAGAAAAATTTAAACAACGTTACTGCCGAATATTCGCTTAAGGATGATGGCACGATTAAAGTTGATAACAGGGGCTATAATGTCAAAAAAGACAAGTGGGAAGAAAGCATCGGGAAAGCCAAGTTCGTCAAAAAGGACAATGTTGGTATGCTTAAGGTCTCATTTTTTGGTCCTTTTTATTCCGGTTATAACGTAATTGCCGTTGATCCGGATTATAAATACGCACTTGTAGCGGGAGAAAGTTTAAAATACATGTGGATTCTTTCCAGAGAAACGACTATTCCTGAAAGTGTAAAAGCAGATTATCTTATAAAAGCACAGGAAATTGGTTATATTGTTACAGATCTCGTTTGGGTCGAACATAATAAAACCAATTAAAAAGCAAACCCGGCAAGTTTTTAATTTGCCGGGTTTGTTATTTAAAGTTCTAAGTTGAAATTTTTTATGCTGTGAAGATACTTTTATAATTATCCCAATATCTGTAAATCAAAAATAAGTTAGCCAGGAATAATAATGCCGCAATAGGCAAACCTTCAGGAGCTAAGAAATAATTAATAAACAAAATGTTGACGGTAATTGGTAAGATCAAAATATTAGCCAATGTTACATAACGTCCTGTTACAAATGCAATTCCGCAAAGTAGTTCGATAGATTTAGCTAAGGGCATTAAATACGTCGAAGCCATTAATCCTACATTAAAAGCTTTGAAATTCCCTGTAGTTTCTGGTTCAGGCATTAGGTGGAAAAAATAACTGATCGAAGCAAAAAGCAGCAAAAGACCAATTAACACACGGACAATAATTGTAGCAATTTTCATAATACTTAGGATTTTTAAGAGGTTAAAAAATATAATTATCTGCTGGAAATCGTATCTATTGCATGTCCTGATAAAAATGAAATTCAATTTTATAGATCATTTTATTGAGGATTTTGCAAACAAAACAATCCTATTTTGGGATTAATTGAATGCTATGTCAAAGATAACGCTTTTTTCATTATGATATTGTTATTTTATTAACACTTTTCTTATTTCTTAAGGTATCTTTTATAAAGAAAAAATCCACCTAAACTAAGTAATATAAAAGGCCATAGATTGATAAAGAACACTAATATCGACTGTAGAATGTACCAGCCACTTTTTAGAGAATCAATAATTTGAATTCCTAAGTTCGGTTTGTAATAAGCAGAATCTTTTTCGCCTGCAGTTATTTCCTGTTTAATGGTTTCGTTTTGATAAAGCTGTAAAGTAACGGTGCTGAAATTAACTTGATCCTGCATCGATAAATGCTCGATGGTTTTGTTGTCATTCGCTTCTTTTTGGCTGGCCAAAGCATTTTCGGCTTCCATAATATCATTTATTTTTTTGCCTTTAGTATCGATTGCTTTTTCAACTCTTTTTTCATTTGTAGTACTTCTTTTTTGTGAAAGCTGATTGGCTAATAACTTTAAAGAAACATCATCGGCTTTGATCACTCTGAAATCCAGGAAGTCGATTTGTCTCGCAATGCTTTTAATTACTGTATCAAGCTGCGTGTTGGGAACGCGAATTGTAATATTGTTTTCTACTGAAAATTTGGTAGTCTCCAGCGTACTATCCTGGCTTATTTTAGTTTTAATCTGATCGTGAATATTGCTTTGCAGGTTGGTGTACGTAACAAAACCTCCAAATTTTGCTACGGCGTTTTCAATTGCATAAGTAGATTTGACGACATTTTTAACCTTGAATTTAATATCAGCGGTTCGAATAAATTTCTGTTTGCTGTCTTTTTTCTCGACCGCAGCCGATGAGGAAACAGCCGTGCTGTCTGCCGTAGATTCGTAATTTGCAACATCTACCGTACTGGTAGAATCTGCTTTTTTACAAGAAAATAGTAATGCGATAATCACCAAGGTAGTCAAACCTAATTGTGCAATTGTTTTCATAAAGGTTATAAAATTTGATTAATAAATAACTCGCCTGTCTTTCAGGTCGGTTTTGTTTTTTGCCACAGATTACAGGATTTAAAAAGATTTTTAATCTGTGTAAATCTGTGCAATCTGTGGCTTATTTTTTTTTGAGTAATTTTTTAATCAAATGGCAAGAAAAGTTTTAATAATTAGCACTAATTCGATGTACTAAAAAGTGTGCCAATAATTTTTGAGGATTACTTTATTGAAGGATTTTTTTTGTCGTAATTTTGAAGTCTAAAATTTATACTTTTTTGAGAGTTTCCATTCATAAACCTATTTCAAATCCAGAGCAGTTTAAAGAGCAGCTTCTAACGTGGTCACAGCAATTTCGCGAGGTTGTTTTTTTAGACAGTAATTCGCATACGCAGCAATATTCAAGTTTTGATTGTGTACTGGCGGTCGACGCTTTTACCTCTTTAAAAACCGATTTTCAAAACGCTTTTGACGATTTAAAACAATACCAACAAACTACAAAAGACTGGCTTTTCGGTTATTTGACGTATGATTTAAAGAATGATGTTGAAGAGTTAAAATCAGCTAATTTTGACGGATTGAATTTTCCGGATTTGTTTTTCTTTCAGCCAAAAAAAATATTTTTATTGAAAGGAAATCAACTTGAAATTCGATATTTATTGCTGTGTGATGATGAGGTTGAAGAGGATTTTAATGAGATAGCCAAAAGTCAAAAGTCAAAAGTCGAAAGTGCGGCAGCTTTAAAGATTGAACAGCGTATTTCTAAAGAATTTTATATTGAAAAAGTAAATAAAATGCTTCATCATATTCACGTTGGTGATATGTATGAAGCGAATTTCTGCATGGAATTTTATGCTGAAAATGCCATTATCAATCCGCTGGACAAATTTTTAAAATTAAATGAAATTTCAAAAGCGCCGTTTTCGGTTTTCTTTAAAAATCACAAACAATATTTACTTTCTGCTTCCCCGGAACGTTACCTGAAAAAAGAAGGAGAAACCATTCTTTCGCAGCCGATAAAAGGAACTTCGAAACGCTCTTCAGATCCTGTTGAAGATGAAAAGTCAAAACAATTCTTAGAATCAGATTCGAAAGAAAGAGCCGAAAATATCATGATTACCGATTTGGTCAGAAATGATTTGTCGCATACTGCACAAAAAGGTTCTGTTGAAGTAACAGAGCTTTGCAAAATATATTCGTTTCTGCAGGTGCATCAAATGATTTCGACGATAACATCTAAATTAGACCCTCAATATGCGCCGGTTGATGTTTTGAAAACGACTTTCCCAATGGGTAGCATGACAGGAGCTCCTAAGATTTCGGTAATGAAAATTATTGAAAATTTAGAAGAAACAAAACGCGGATTATACAGCGGTGCTGTAGGTTATTTTACTCCCGAAGGCGATTTTGATTTTAATGTGGTCATCAGAAGTATTTTGTACAATCAGGAAAATCAATACGTTTCTTTTTCAGTCGGAAGTGCCATCACAGCGCAATCTGACCCTGAAAAAGAATACGAAGAATGTCTGTTGAAGGCAAAGGCAATGCATGAGGTTTTGCGATAAAAAAGTTTGCCACTCCCGATAGCTATCGGGATAAGCGATTAAAATGATTTTGTTTCACGCAGATTCTACAGATTTAAGCAGATTTAAATAGATTTTTATTAAAATAAATCTGCGTCAATCTGCTTAAATCTTTTTAAATCTGCGTGAAAAAATAATTAGTAAAATTCGTGGCGAAAAAATATTTCACGCTTAACATTTCATTTAAAAATTGATCAAATTTAATTCTTTACATTTATCAAATGTTTTCAAAATTTCAAAATCACATCATTTCCAGGTTTCCATTTCTGGAAGATAAAAAACTATTTCTGGCGGTTAGCGGAGGTTTGGATAGTATGGTGTTGTTGCACTTACTGCAGCAATTACCTTTTGAAATTGCTGTTTTGCATTGTAATTTCCAATTGCGCGGATTAGAAAGTTTTGGAGATCAGAGTTTTATTCAAAACTATTGCGATCAGAACAATATTCCAATTTTTACTACTCAATTTGATACCGAAGCTTTTGCTAAAGACTATAAATTGTCAACTCAGGTTGCGGCGCGTGAGCTGCGTTACAGTTGGTTTTACGAACTTTTGGAAACCGAAAATTTCGATTACATTTTAACCGCGCATCACGCCGATGATAATTTAGAAACTTTTATCATCAATTTAACCCGTGGAACCGGTTTGGATGGTTTGACTGGAATTCCGGAACAAAACGATAAAATTATCCGTCCGCTTTTACCATTTTCAAGAGATGAAATTCTGAAATATGCAGAAGAAAATAACATCGAATGGCGCGAAGACAGCAGCAATGCATCCAATAAATACCTGCGAAATAAAATCCGCCATGATCTAGTTCCGATGCTAAAAGAAATCAATCCTAACTTTTTAAATGCTTTCCAAAAGACACAATCCTATTTGCAGGAATCTCAGGAAATGGTTGAAGATGCTTCGATTATGATTTACCAGCAGGTTGCGAAAGAAGTGGGTGATGATATTCATTTCGATTTAAATCAGCTTCAAAAATTACCCAATTATAAATCGTATTTGTACCAATGGTTGAATGAATTTGGGTTTTTGGCATGGAATGATATTTATGATTTGGTTGATGGACAATCTGGTAAACAAGTGTTTTCTTCAGCATTTAGGTTGCTGAAAAACAGAAATACTTTGATTTTAAGTCCGATTTCAGAAGAGGATGCCCAGGAACAATATCACATTAATAAAGAAGATCAAGAAGTTAATTTTCCCTTAAAATTGAGGCTATGTAACGTAGGTCACATAACATTAGTTTCAAATAAAGCTATCTTTGTTGACGCCGAAAAAATCCAGTTTCCTTTGGTTTTGCGTAAATGGAATGAAGGTGATGTTTTTCATCCGTTTGGAATGAATGGAAAATCTAAAAAAGTCAGTAAACTTTTTAAAGATGAAAAATTATCGCTGATCGAAAAGGAAAAAACATGGATTTTGTGTTCAGATAATCAGATTGTCTGGGTTATCGGAATTAGGCAGGATGAACGTTTTAAAATAGAAAATACCACTAGTAACATACTTAAAATAGAATTACAATAATGAACTTTACTCAATCCTATCAAACGATAATGTCAAAAAGTATCTGGAATAAAACCATTGTTTTTTTGTTATTTTTCATTTTTGCTTTTGCAAAAGGTAACGCTCAAATTTTAGAACCAGTAAAATGGACGGCTAAAATTGAAAAAAAATCAGGGACAAATGCTATTTTAATTTTTGATGGAACTATTGAAAAAGACTGGCATATGTATTCACAATTTACTCCAGATGGAGGGCCGCTTCCGTTGGAAATTGTGTTTAAAAATCAAAAAGGAAATTACAATTTGGTTGGTAAAGCCAAAGAAGGAAAAACTAAAACTGCTTTTAATGATGTTTTTGGTGTAAACGAAACTTTCTTTGAAGGTAAAGCACACATCGAACAGGAAATCACCATCACAAACCCGGATTTACAAACGGTTGATGTCGATTTTGATTTTCAGGTTTGTAAAGAGGTGTGTATCAATTCGAGTAAAAAATTCTCTATTGCGATTCCGGCCTCTCTGAAAATGGAAGCTGTTGCAACGGTTTCTGAAATGAAAAAAGATGAAACAAAAGTTGAAGGTTTAGCTGTTGATACTGTAGCAAAAGCAACTGCATCAGAGATGAAACAAGTTGTAAAAACAGATAAAGCTTTGGCTGAAGCTAACGAAGAAATTCCGGTACCAGTACCAACCAGAAGTTTGTGGTCAATTTTCTTTATTGCATTCATATCTGGATTTGCGGCATTATTGACGCCTTGCGTTTTCCCGATGATTCCGATGACGGTAAGCTTCTTTACCAAACAAAGTAAAAGCAGAGCAAAGGGAATTCGAAATGCTATTATTTACGGATTAGCCATTATCGCGATTTATGTAATTTTAGGTTTGATCGTAACAAAAATATTTGGGGCGGACGCATTAAATGCTTTGTCGACAGATGTTTGGTTTAATTTGATATTCTTCGTTTTATTGATAGTGTTTGCTGTTTCATTTTTAGGAGCGTTCGAAATTATGCTTCCAAATTCATGGGCAAACAAAGCAGATCAACAGGCAGACAGAGGCGGAATAGTTGGGATATTGTTCATGGCATTAGCTTTAGCAATTGTATCGTTTTCTTGTACAGGACCTATTGTTGGAACTTTATTGGTTG
Source organism: Flavobacterium sp. KH_001 (assembly GCF_057840745.1). Taxonomy (NCBI): domain Bacteria; kingdom Pseudomonadati; phylum Bacteroidota; class Flavobacteriia; order Flavobacteriales; family Flavobacteriaceae; genus Flavobacterium; species Flavobacterium sp. KH_001. The sequence goes on from NZ_CM174520.1 coordinate 2,609,496, forward strand.
AAGCCGCTTCGAATGGCGGAATTGCTCCGGTTATCGGAATGTTAGGGTTTTCATCTGCGATGGCATTGCCGTTTATGTTGTTTGCCATGTTCCCGGGTTGGTTGAATTCTTTACCTAAATCAGGTGGCTGGTTGAATACAGTGAAAGTGGTTTTAGGATTTTTAGAACTGGCTTTGGCATTCAAATTCTTATCCAATGCTGATTTAGTATTGCAATTGCATTTATTAGAAAGAGAAGTTTTCTTAGCGATCTGGATTGCAATTTTTGGAACTTTAGCCCTTTATTTATTTGGAAAAATTACATTGCCACACGATAGTCCGACAAACCATATTTCAGTAGGAAGATTATCTTTCGGATTATTGGTTTTAAGTTTTACGGTATATATGATCCCGGGACTTTGGGGAGCGCCATTAAAATTAATTAGTGCTTTCCCGCCACCACCAACTTATAGCGAAAGTCCTTTAGGAGTTGGAAGTTCTACAAACTCAAATGTTGGTACTGGTGAAACAGAAGGTTTGCCTAATGGCGCCGAATTAGGTCCACACGGTATTATGGTTTTTACTGATTACGAAGATGGATTGACTTATGCAAAATCAATCAATAAACCTATAATGTTAGATTTTACAGGTTATGCGTGTGTAAACTGTCGAAAGATGGAAAACAATGTTTGGTCTGATGAAAAAGTTTTGCCAATCTTAAAAAATGAAGTTGTTTTGATTTCGCTTTATGTAGATGACAAACGTGAATTACCAAAAGAAGAACAATTTGTTACCGCAAAAGGAGATAAAATTGAAACAGTTGGTGATAAATGGACTGACTTTATGATCTCAAAATACAAAACAAATACACAGCCTTTATATGTTATTACTGATCTGGAAGGAAAGAATTTAAATAGTTCAAAACCAACGATTAGTTACGTAGATGTTGAGGAATATTTAACTTGGTTAAAAACCGGGATTTCGAATTTTAAATAGATTTTTGAGAGGCAAGAATATAGAATATAGAATATAGAATATAGAATATAGAATATAGAATATAGAATATAGAATATAGAATATAGAATATAGAATATAGAATATAGAATATAGAATATAGAATATAGAATATGTTGATTAGAAATCTAAAATCTGCAGTCAACAATCTAAAATAATCAAGGTGAAGTTAATTCAAATAAAAATCCCTCTAAGTGTGAGCTCTTAGAGGGATTTTTTTATTAAGGCAAAAGGGGGGGTAAATTCTTACAGGTATTCTCCGTGTTGAGAGATATCTAATCCTAATTCTTCTTTTTCTTCAGTAACTCTTAGGGGAGTAATTTTATTCACAACGAAGAATAAAATATATGAAGCAACAAATGCGAAGATAGATACGATTACTAAGGCAATTAATTGGTTGATGAACAAAGTTGGAGTTCCGAAAATCAAACCTTGATTGTCACCAACTACCGGGTTAACCGCTTTTGAAGCAAAAACTCCAGTTAACAACATACCTACCATACCACCAACACCGTGACAAGCAAAAACATCTAAAGCATCATCAATTTTTCCTTTAGGGAATTTACTTACTACCAAGTTACTTACGATTGCAGCAAAAGCTCCAATGAAAATTCCGTGAGGAATACTTACGAAACCAGCAGCAGGTGTAATAGCAACAAGACCTACAACAGCTCCAATACAAGCTCCAAGTGCAGATAATTTGTGACCTAATATTTTATCAAGGAAAACCCATGCCATTGCAGCAGCAGCAGCAGCTACAGTTGTAGTTCCTAAAGCTTGTACAGCTAAACCATTTGATCCTAAAGCAGAACCTGCGTTGAAACCAAACCATCCAAACCATAATAAACCAGTTCCTAATAATACATAAGTAATTCTTGCAGGGTTAACTTTTTGAACTTTTCTTTTTCCTAAGAAGATTGCTCCGGCTAATGCAGCCCACCCAGCACTCATGTGTACTACGGTTCCTCCAGCGAAGTCTAATACTCCCATTTTGAAGAAAACCCCGTCAGGATGCCATGTCATGTGACATAATGGTGCGTATATTAATAAGATAAATAAAACCATGAATAATAAATATGCCCAGAAACGTACACGCTCTGCAAAAGCACCTGTAATTAATGCTGGTGTAATGATGGCAAATTTTGCTTGAAACAATGCGAATAACATAAATGGAATTGTAGGGGCAAGACTCCAGGCAGTACTTGTGCCAACACCCTGAAAGAATAAATTAGAAGTAGGATCTCCAATGATTCCGCCAATAGTAGGGCCAAATGCTAAACCAAAAGCAACAACAACCCATAAAATAGTAACAATTACCATTGCCATAAAACTTTGCAGCATGGTACTGATAACGTTTTTCTTACCTACCATACCTCCGTAGAAAAATCCTAAACCTGGCGTCATTAGCAATACAAATGCAGTTGCTACGATCATCCAAGCAGTATCTCCGGTATCAAACTTTACAGCTTCTGCTGGAATTGGGTTGTCTGATAAGATGAAATTTGATACAAAAGTCAGTACCAAAATAGTGATAAGAATCACACTTAAAATAATTTTTCGCATAGTTATTTAGTTTTTAAAATTTTTATAAAAATATAAAATCATTCGACACCCCTATTAAAAATAGAGTCTAATGTTTAATTTTTGTTAATTTTTAAATTTAACCCCCTATATTTTATGTGTATTTGTTAAAATGAACTTAAATTTTACAATTTATTAAACTGAAATCAGAAATGTGTAGGTTTTTTCGTCAGCGTTAACAGAAAACAATGAAAATAATTCTAATTTTAAGAGTAATTATGATCAAATATTTATGAAAAACGTCAAATCGTTTCATTTTTTAAATAAAAAAGGCATCATATGAAGATTTCACGTGATGCCTTTTTGATAGAATTATTTTAGACTACTTCTGTCCGTACTTCGCTTTGAATTTGTCGTTCAGTTTACTTTGAAATGTTTCGAGATTAATCGTTCTTCCCTGAATGAAAGCCGTTGTTAGTTTATTTGTTCTCATATCTAATGCATCACCTTCAGAGATAAATAAAGTAGCATCTTTACCTGATTCTAAAGTGCCGCAACTTGCATCAATACCTAAAAGTTTAGCGGTATTTAAAGTAATCAGCTGTACCGCTACTTCTTTATCTAAACCAAAAGCGGCACAGGTTCCTGCTAAGAAAGGTAAGTTTCTAACACTCATACGTTCGTGATCTCCACTATTTTCCAGACCCACCACAATACCTTTGTCAGTTAGTATTTTTGCCATTTTATATGGTAGATTTACATCTTGATCATCGCTTGTTGGCATATCATGAACACGTCTGAGCAAAACTCCAACATTGTACTTTTTCAAAACATCAGCGGCTTTGTAAGCTTCAAATCCTCCGATTATTACAATTTTTTTGATTTGATGATTTGCTGCAAGCTGAATTGCATCTACAATTTGCTTCTCTTCGTCAGCATGAATGTAAAGGGTTTGTGTTCCGTCAAATATACCTTTTGTAGCTTCTAAAACAATATTTCTTTCTTTGGCAGCCGTTTGATTGTATGCTTTTGAATTGATAAGGAAAGCGTTTATTTCCTCCACTTGTTTGACATAATCTTTATTAGCTTCAATAATTCCCGGCTCAAACCATGATCCTGATCGTCTAAAACCTGAAGGGAAATTAAGATGAATTCCGTCATTTTCTTTCAAAATAGCATCTTTCCAGCTCCATGCATCTAATTGTACTACTGAAGATGTTCCTGAAATTCTTCCTCCTCGTGGCGTAACCTGAGCTATCAAAACACCGTTCGGACGAACCGTTTCCACAACTTTTGATTCTGAATTATAAGCAATAATACTTCTCACATTCGGATTAAAAGTTCCAATTTCTGCCTCATCATCAGATGATTTCACGGCATCAATTTCTACTAAGCCTAATGTAGAGTTTGCGGCAATGAATCCGGGATAAATATGTTTTCCTGTGGCATCAATAGTAGTATCATAAGCATCAGCAGCAAGTCTGATCGTTGAGGCATCGGCTACTAAAGTAAGTTTTCCGTCTTTGAATCCAATGGCACTATTTTGAATAACCTGTCCATTACCTAAATGGGCCGTAGCATTTAAAATCAAAACCGATTTGCTTTGTTTTGGTGCTGGGATTTGCTGTGCATTTATTTGTACAGAGGCACAAAACAGAAGCAGCAATTTATATATGTTTCTATTTATCATGTTGTCTTTTTTTATCATTATGAATTTTCTTAAGCTCTTATAACTGTTCTAAAGTATCACAGTGATATTCTTTTTTCTCTTTTCTGGTTGGCGGTTGTTGCGTTCCGTTTCCTTTATTTTTTTCCTGCAACATTTGTCCAATCAATTCGCTTCTTTCCTTAGTAATGGCCAATTGTTTCTGAGCATCTTTTTCGATATCAAAATAAACAACACCTTCAATGATAGTTTTTTCAGCTTTTGCATAAATAGAAAGTGGGTTTTCGCTCCAAAGCACAACATCGGCATCTTTACCTACTTTTAGACTTCCTACTTTATCATCAATATGTAAAAGTTTTGCAGGATTTAAGGTTACAAATTTCCAGGCATCTTCTTCAGAAATATTTCCGTATTTCACTGCTTTTGCTGCTTCCTGGTTTAATCTGCGTGACATTTCAGCATCATCAGAATTGTAGGCAACAACTAAACCTTGGTTGTGCATAATTGGTCCGTTAAACGGAATTGCATCATTAACCTCAAATTTATAGGCCCACCAGTCAGAAAAAGTTGAAGCGCCAACGCCATGCTCTTTCATTTTGTCAGCTACTTTATAACCTTCCAAAATGTGGGTGAACGTATTTACTCTGAAATTGAATTTCTCTGCAACATTCATTAACATCAAAATTTCAGACTCTACATAAGAGTGACAAGTGATGAAACGCCCTTTGTTTAAAATCTCAGCAAGAGTTTGCAATTCTAAATCTACTCTTGGTGCTTTTCCTTTTTTAGAACCAGAATTGAATTTTTTCCAGCTTTCGTCATATTCTTTGGCCAATTGAAAATAATCTGTAAAAACCTGTTCAACTCCCATTCTTGTTTGTGGAAAACGAGTTGGGTTATCAATTCCCCAATTCGCTTGTTTTACGTTTTCACCTAAAGCAAATTTGATAAACTTAGGTTGATTTTTATATAACATTTCATCAGGAGAAGAACCCCATTTCCATTTTACGATCGCAGAACGGCCGCCAATTGGGTTTGCAGATCCATGTAATAATTGCGAAATGGTAACACCTCCCGCTAAATCTCTATATATATTAATGTCTTCAGAGTTGACAACATCCTCAATCGTAACTTCTGCGGTCGAGTTGTGACCGCTTTCGTTAACCCCTTTAGAAATCGCGATATGCGAATGCTCATCGATAATTCCACTCGTAAGGTGTTTTCCTTTCGCATCAATAACAGTTGCTCCCGCATCAGTAAGGTTTTTGCCAACAGCAGCGATTTTTCCGTTTTTGATTAAAACGTCAGTTTCTGTTAGGATTCCCTCTTTTTCATTCGTCCAAACCGTAGCATTTTTAAATAATAAGGTCTGTACTGTTTGTTTTTTAGTATCACCAAAAGCAATGTTTGGATAGGTTACCGGCATAATTGGAAGTGGTTTTTCCACTTTAGAAGAATCTTTTGCCATAACAAACGGACTCGTTTTTACAGCTGTCCAAATTAATTCTTCTCCGTTTGCTAAAACTGCTTTTCCGGATAAAGCATCTGTTTTTTCGATAAATCCTGTTAAACGGGTATAATTAGATTTGATGGTATCTGCTGGTTTGATTACCAGTGAGATCCAGTTTTTAGCGATAGAAAAAGTACTTTTTACTTTTTGAGCATCAACAGTAGTTACTTCTGATTTTTGAACATCAGCTGTTCCGTCGATTTTCCATTTGTAAGTATCTTTTCCAACGGTTAAGTCGTAATTTCCGCGGATATCTTTGGCACTAATATCGTTTACAATAAATTTAGATCCCTGAACCCAGTTTTCATATAGAACTGTTTTCTCGTCAAAAAACTCACCGGAAGTAATGATAAAGTTAGCGTAAGTACCCACTTTCAAACTGCCGACTTCAGCGCTTTTTCCTAAAATAGCAGCCGGAACTGTAGTTAAAGATTCTAATGCTTTCGTTTTATCAAAACCTAATTTTATGGCTTTTAGAAGATTGGGTTTGAAATCTTCTATCTTTTTTAATTTGTCTGTCGTAAGAGCAAAAACAATCCCGTTGTCTGAAAGCACTTTTAGGTTTGTTGGTGCCTGATTCCAGAAACGCATATCAGCCAATTCGATTTGATTGGATAAGTATGGATTTGAAACATCATATGCTTCAGGGAAACTGATTGGAATAATGAATTTTGAATTAGTAGCTTTAATTTCCTCAATTCTTTCAAATTCATTTCCGCTTCCTTTTAAAACATAGTTTAAGCCAAATTCTTTAGCGATTTTGGCAGCTCTCAAACTGTTTAATTTATCTTCAGAAGTAAAGATTTGAACCAGTTTTTCATTGTTAGCCAAAGCTTCTAATGATAAATCTTTGGTTTCAGAATTTCCTTTTTTGTACCAATCCAGATCTAGATACATTTGGCGAATTAATGCCATGGATCCCATTAAAGAGCTTGGATAATTCTGATTGGTAAGGTCACTTTTTGAGAAAGATAAATGATTGGTTAATTTATTGGCAATGATTTGTTTGCTGTTATCCTCATTGTTCAAAGCAACCAAAGCTCCGGTTCCTTGTGCAATTCCGTCCGGAATATGAGTTCCGACGACTCCAAAACCAGCTTTCAATAATTCATCTGCTTTTGGTTGGTCGTATTTAAAAGTTTCATAAGTATTTATTTCCGGACGAACACTTTCATTCCAGTAATATCCAACTCTTTTCGTATCATACAACGGGTTACGACTACGACCCGGAGTCATATTTGCTTTTGGTTTTTCAATACCAAAACTGGTATAAATATCAATAAAAGAAGGATAAATTGTTTTTCCTGCTAAATCTATCGTAATAGCATTTTTCGGAATGGATACGGTATTTCCAACAGCAACCACTTTACCGTCCTGAATCAGTAAAACTCCTTTTTCGATTTTTTGACTTGGAGTAACATAAATAGTGGCATTAGTAAAGACAGTATAGTTCTTACTTTTGTTGTGTACACTTTCATTAACAGGGAAGTATTCCTGAGCGTAGGTTTTTGTTAAAAAAATACTCAAAAAGAGTAGAAGTAGGGCTTTTTTCATATGTAATTTGGTAAATTTTTGCTAAAAATATGAAATATATGTTACAACGGATTTATTTATTAGTAATCTTTTTTCCCTATTTTCGTAAGATCTTTACTTAGCCTTTAGGTAGAAGTGTAAAATAAAACATTATGAAAAATAAGGATAGAATAAATTGGGGAATTATTGGTTTGGGAAACATAGCAAATCAATTTGCAGCCGATTTATTGTTGATCGAAGAGGCTAACTTGGTTGCCGTTGCCTCTAGAGATTTGATTAAAGCAAAGGATTTTGCAAAACAATACAATTGCCCAAAAGCATATGATTCGTATGAAGCACTTTTTGCCGATGATCAGGTTGATATTGTTTATATCGCAACTCCTCACGATTCGCATGCCGAATTAACGATCAAAGCGTTAGAAAACGGTAAAAATGTTTTATGCGAAAAGCCGCTTTCACTATCTTATAAGGATGCGATTCGAATGACTGAAGCTTCTAAAAAATATAATAGATTTTTTATGGAAGCTTTCTGGACCCGTTTTATGCCGTCTGTGAAAGAAGTTTTAGAAAAAGTAAACCAAGGAATAATTGGTGATGTAAATTATGTGAAAGCCGATTTTAATTTTTATGCCGATGAAGCAGCAGGAGGAAGGCTTTTTGATAAAAATCTTGGAGGAGGAGCGTTATATGATATTGGTGTTTATCCTTTATTTCTTTCCTATATATTACTTGGAATTCCAAAAGAAATTATAGCGAAATCGGTTTGTAATGAAGACGGAATTGATTTGCAGACTTCTATGATTTTAAATTACGAGAATGCACAAGCTATTTTAAACGCTTCAATAGTTTCCGAATCAGATATGAAAGCCGTTATTGGAGGAACTCAAGGACATATTCAATTGAATGCTCCCTGGTTTATGGCGGATGGCTATTCAATTGTGAAAGATAATCAGGAGGAAATAGTTAGTCTTCCAAATCTTGGAAAAGGCTATACGCATGAAGCAATTGAATGTTATCATTGTATTCGTAACAATCAGATTGAAAGCGAGTTTTGGTCACATCAGAATAGTTTGGATTTGAGTAAGATAACGGAAGATATTAAGATTCAAATTAAATTAGCTTTTTAAAAATGTATTTTTTGTAGTAAATTAATTACAATATAATTATTTTCATTAGATTTAAAAACATTTAATGAAATTGAAATTATGTTAGTAAAAGTTTACGGAAGTGCTGTTTTTGGAGTAGAAGCAACCACCATTACCATCGAAGTTCATATGGACAAAGGTATTGGTTTACACTTAGTTGGTTTGCCGGATAGCGCTATAAAAGAAAGCAGTTTCAGAATTGCAGCCGCTCTAAAAAACAACGGATTAAATTTTCCCGGAAAAAAAATAACGATTAATATGGCGCCCGCAGACCTTCGAAAAGAAGGTTCTGCCTACGATTTGCCTTTAGCAATGGGAATATTAGTAGGCTCCGATCAGATCAAAGCACCAGAAATTGAACAATATATTATAATGGGTGAGCTTTCTTTAGATGGAAGCTTGCAGCCTATTCGTGGAGCACTGCCTATTGCCATAAAAGCAAAAGAAGAAGGTTATAAAGGTTTTTTTCTCCCAATTCAGAACGTAAAAGAAGCGGCAATTGTAACAGGTTTAGATGTGTATGGCGTCACCAATTTACAGGAAGTAATTAATTTTTTTAACGGAAAAGGAGATCTCAAACCCACCGTTATTGACACCAGAGCCGAATTTTATAAAACTTTAGATTTCCCTGAATTCGATTTTTCCGATGTGCGCGGACAGGAAAGTATCAAGCGTTGTATGGAAATTGCTGCAGCCGGAGGCCATAATATTATTTTAATTGGTCCGCCGGGAGCGGGAAAAACGATGCTGGCCAAAAGGGTTCCAAGTATTTTACCGCCAATGACCTTACGCGAAGCTCTTGAAACGACTAAAATTCATAGTGTCGCCGGGAAATTAAAAGAAGTTGGTTTGATGAATCAACGACCATTTCGAAGTCCGCATCATACTATTTCTAATGTTGCATTAGTGGGTGGCGGAAGTTATCCCCAACCTGGCGAAATCTCGATGGCCCATAATGGCGTTTTGTTTTTAGATGAATTGCCAGAGTTTAAACGCGATGTTTTAGAAGTAATGCGCCAGCCGCTTGAAGATCGCGAAGTAACGATTTCGCGAGCTAAATTCACTGTTACTTACCCGTCATCGTTTATGTTGGTGGCGAGTATGAACCCAAGTCCGAGTGGATTTTTTAATGACCCAAGTCAGCCCAATACTTCTTCACCACACGAAATGCAACGTTATTTAAGTAAAATTTCCGGACCCTTACTAGACCGAATAGACATTCATATTGAAGTAACGCCTGTTCCGTTTGAGAAGTTGGCCGACGACCGAAAAGCCGAAAGCAGCGTCGAAATCAGAAAACGTGTCACCGCAGCCAGAGAAATTCAAACCAAACGATTTGAAGAAGTCGAAAACATACATTACAATGCACAAATGAGTAGCAAATTAATTCGCGAATATTGCGCGCTAGACGAGCAATCAAAAGAATTACTAAAAACTGCGATGGAACGCCTAAACCTCTCCGCAAGAGCCTACGACAGAATACTGAAAGTAGCCAGAACCATAGCCGACTTAGACGCCTCACCAACTGTAATCTCTCAACACATAGCCGAAGCCATTCAATACAGAAGCCTCGATCGCGACGGATGGTTGGGGTAGAATTGTGAATTGTGAATTATAAATTGTGAATTAAAATAAGGAGCACAATATTCATTTTCAAAAAACCTCTATTCCCGCTGTCCACTATATCTTTTGTGCCTCCCGAAGCCTCGGGACCGGCACAAAAGGATATAGATCCCATCGGGGCTAAATTAGAGGTTTATACTTCAAAATAATGTAAGAACTAAACTTTGCGCCGTTGCGACTTTGCGTGAATATTTCACACCAGCATAAAAAAATAGCGAACTTTGCGTAAACCCTTGCGACTTTTGCGGTTAAGAAAGTTCAACGCAACGCCCAATATTAATTTGCTCTAAGAAAGCTTCATCATGCGAAACAACAATCAAAGTCCCCTGATATTCATTAACAGCCGCAGTAAGAATCTCAATATTCTGAATATCTAAATTATTCGTAGGCTCATCCAAAATAATAATATCCGGTGCCTGATTATTAATCGTCAAACAACAAAGCATCAAACGCATTTTCTCGCCACCACTCAAAGTGCTGCAAGGTTTTTCCAATTCATTTTGTGAAAACAAAAACCGATTAAGTCTCATTCTGATATCGTGTTCCTGCAAACCGGAAATATTGAACTTTTGAGCCTGCTCGTAAACTGTAAGTTGATTTTCAATTAAGGAATAATCCTGATCGATATAAACAATTTTGGCTTCGGCCTTATAGATATTTCCTTGCTTCGGAATTAATTTTCCGGTGATAATTTTAATCAAAGTCGTTTTTCCGGAACCATTCGATCCCTTCAAAACAATTCGATCACCACTCAGAATTTGAAAATTTAGACCCTCTCTCCAAAGCAATTTTTCGTGATAACCATAATTAATATCGGTAGCCGTAAAAAGTGTTTTACCCTTGTGTAATTCGGTATTGTCGAAACCAAATTTCATTTTATCAATAGCTGGCAAACCCGAACGGAGTCCTTGTAATTCCTCCGAAATACCACTAATTTTTTCCGCATGCATGCTTTTCGTTTTCGAAGTACTGTTTTCAGCATTATTCCGTAAAGTATTCATCATTATTCTTGATACGCCGGCTTTTTCCTGTTTCTTTTTACCACGTGCATCCAGTTTTTGCTGGCGTTCAAGAGTTTCGCGTTCTTTTTCTTTGGCTTTTCGCAACGCTTTTTCTTTACTATGAATATCCTGTTCTAAAGCGTTCTTTTCTATTTGTTTTTGACCTGCATAAAAATCATAATTTCCTCCATAAACCGTAATACCATGTCTACTTAATTCATAAACGGTGTTCAAAAGATTCAATAGTTTGCGATCGTGACTAACGATTATCAAAGTGCCCGAAGTATTTTGAATGAAATGATAGAGCAATTTTCTGGCAGCCAAATCCAAATGATTACTTGGTTCATCTAGTAAAATAAGTTCGGGCTGGTGAATGGAAATTCCGGCAAGAAAAACTTTTGTTTTTTGCCCGCCACTTAAGTATTCAAGTTTTTGCGATAAATCTAAATCGGTTAATTGCCAGTATTCCAAGGCTTCATTGCAGCGTTCTTCAATAGTCCAGTCGTCATTTAAGATTTCCAGATTTTCCTCGGTTACATTGCCATCCAGTATGTTTTTTAGCGCATTGAGTTTGTCTTCCACTTGCAAAGCCTGAGCAATGGTGAAATGATTGAATTGTCCGAAAATCTGAGGCACATAATAAGGTTTTGCGTCGGTTTTGAGCAATCCGGCAGAAGCTTGCAATTCACCGGCAATGATTTTTAAAAGTGTCGATTTTCCAACACCATTATTTCCAATTAAGGCAATTTTTTCCTGCTGATTTGCAGTAAAAGTAATTTTGTCGAATAGCAAATCCCTATTCGTATGTAGATATGAAATGTTTTGTAAAATAAGCATAATTTCTTTCTTTTAGGAATAAACAAATAAGCAAACTGTTTTGCAGCTGCCTTTATAATTGTCTGAAAGAAATTTTATTTCACATGGAATTTTCTAGTTGGTTTGTGATTGCAAAGATAAAAATATTTTTTAACTCTAATTCATTTCCTGCAAAATGGAGTAGGAGTTTTATTTGGTGATATTCCAGAAACTCATTTTACGTCTCGTAGTAAAACCTAACTTTTCATATAAGGCGATAGCGCCAAGATTGTGCTCTGCGACATGCAAAAACGGAATTTTTCCCTGATCAAAAATGGTATTTACTACATGAGTAATCAGTTGTTTGGCATATCCTTTTCCGGTATGATCAGGATGTGTAATTATCGCGCTGACTTCAGTAAAAGAATTCATTTTCATGCGCTCTCCACTAATAGCAATCAGCTGATTGTCTTTGAAAACCCCATAATAATCTCCGAGTAAAATGGTTTTATTTTTAAAATAACCAGGTTGTACCAAATTAACCAAATCGCATAAAACTTCGTTATGGTCTTTACTCAACTTCACGATTTCGACATCGATTGGAAGCTGAATTTTTTCGTTAATAACCATTTGAAGACAAACCAGTTCTTTTGCAATTTTAAGGGAACTATCTATTTCAGGTTTTTCACCTACAACAAAGAAATTATCGATTAAGGCTGAATATTCTTTTGTTGCAATCGCAGTATTTTCCAAAGCGATAAAACCACCAAATGGGCCATAATCCGCATCGTAGAATTTAGTATTACCATAATCAATGGCAAAACCTTGATGGTTTTCTGTTAAGGAATTCCAAACCGGATTGTCTAATTTATTTTCTTCTGAGATTGTCATTGTAATGTTTTTCAAAATTAAAATAAAAGGCAAATTTTGAAATATAAATGTACTGATTTAAAAGAAATTATTTGATTATGCTGGATGTAAGTCAAACATCTTCCCGACACAATTATCAAGAATTAAGAATGCAATCAATAGTAGGAGAATTACGAAAAATATAATAGTTAATTTATTGTTTTTTATTGCTCTATGATTTTTGCCTGCAAAATTCCTTCTAAATCCTTTATGCTTCTTTGGCTTTCAGCTTTAAAACCAAAAGAAACCATTGCAATTCCAAATAAAAGCATGGCAAAGGGAATAAACATAAAAAATCCAGCTTCTGAATTTACGGTATCTGTAAAAATTAAACTGTATAATGCTCCGATACAACCAAAAGAAACACCTATCAACCAAAGAATCATAAAAGCTTTTACAAAATCGATTAATCCCATTTTTACATCGATTTTAGCTCCATTTATTCCATCTTTAATTTCTCCTTTTATTACAGGTAAGAATGAATTTCTGTAGTTAACGACTTTTTTAATTTCGAATCGATTTGAATTAATTTTGCCAATGTAGGGTTTTGAATAAGAAAACTTAAGAGCCCTGAATCCAAAAGATTTTTCAGCTTCAATTTCATTTTGAAGACGAATTACAAGTTCTTCCTTACTTAATGTTGAATGATAAACTAGTTTTTCAAATGGAAGTAATTTTTTGATCATAATGGTGGGCATATTTTTTTCTAGTTCGAAAATACAAATTAAAAATTCTAATTGAACATCAATTCTTATTAATTAAAAGCTTAGAAAGAATAAAAAAATCCCGCTTCACTCGAAACGGGATTCTATAAAATATAATAATAAAACTTACTTCGTTCCCGCAGCAAAAATTTCGTCCAAACCTTCCATCGCAATAGTGAAACCTTCTTTGAAACCCATTTCGATTATTTTTTCCAAATCAGAAAGGTTTTCATGTTTAATTGCAATGTCAACAATGGTAGAAGCTCCTTGCTCTGAGAAATTCACATTCCAGTCAGAACGCGGAAAATCTTTATTTAAATTACCGTCACTATCACTAAAAGCATCCAGATATTTAAAGTTAGATTTTGGCGTAATCGAAGTAAAATCAGCAATAGCCCAATGTTCTTCACCTCCAGGACCCACCATGGCATATAATCTTCGTCCTCCCGTTTTAAAATCCATGCTTTTTGTTTTGGCTTTCCACGGAGCCGGCGCCCACCATTGGTCTAATATTTCGGGTTCTGTCCAGGCAGACCAAACAGTATCAAGTGAGGCGTTAAATTCGCGTTTTACGTTTACCGTACTATTTTCTTTGTCCACGGTAAAATTCATCAATAGATTAGATTTCATTTTCTTTAGATTTTAGATTAATTAATACTTGATCCAATTGACTGAAACGGCTTTCCCAAATTTCTTTAAACTGTGCTAGCCATTTGTCAATTTCTTTCATTTTGTCAATTTTTAGCTGATAATAGATTTCTCTACCCACTTTTTTTTCGTCTAATAATTCACATTCGTTGAGAATTTTAATATGCTTAGAAACGGCTTGTCTGGTCGTATTAAATTGCTCCGCAATCGCATTGGGTGTCAAGGCGTTTGTAGCTACTAATACTAAAATTGCTCTTCGGGTCGGATCGGCAATGGCCTGAAAAATATCTCTTTTCATTTTGAATTATTTAAATACGCAACTAATTAGTTGCAAATATAAGCAACTTTTTGGTTGCGCAATATAAAAACTTATTTTTTATTAAAAAATCAATGAATTACAATAAAAAAAGACACATAGAAAGGTGTCTTTTAAATTTTTTGGTTATGCATTAAACATATTATGTGGTCGTTTCAAAACAATAGGGAAATTGTCTAAAATGTCTCAATTGCACATTTTACATTAAAGTCAAAATTATAACCATATCCAAAACTCCAGTAAGAAACTGGTTCGTAACTTCCTATAACTTTTAGCCCATCGGTAGTAAGTAATGGAAATAAGGGGTATAATTTTGTATCAATAACTTCGACTAGTTTGTATTCGGAGTTGAATTTATGAATCTTTTTTTCGCCTTGTAAAGTGGCATAAATATTATTATCAGTATCAAAAACATATTGAAAATAATGTTTGCCGGTAATATCGTTTAATCTTATTTCCGGTTTTAACGTATTAGTATTAAAAACGCAGCCATTAATCGAAGAAATGCATTTTGATTTGTCAGCATTCCAGGAAAAAATGTTGGCATCGATCGAATTGGGTTTGACAGGAAAAGGTGTGTAGTAGTAAGTGACAGGAGAGCAATCCATGAAACCGGGACAATTTGCGGGAGTATAACCTACAAATCCCATAGAACCATATTGTTCACTTTGGCAAAATAGAAGTAAGGTTTTGTCGTTGCCCATATATTCTGAATAGTCAGAATTACTAAGATATCCAGTTTTTGTGGATGTTCTTTTAGAAGTATCATAAATGCACCAATCTTCATCATCCTGATAGTAAATACGATTTCCTGAAACCGAAAATGAATTCAAATTATCTGTAACTAATGCCGAATAAGAGTCTATTGTTTCGTAGCTATTAGCATTGATTTTGTATATTTTACCTTGCGTGTCAGCAATGTAAATTTCGTTACTATTTACAATATGAAATTTATTATTTAGGTTAAAGCCATTTTCAAATGTTGTTGTATGCTCAATACTATTTTTTGCACCATTATATTTCATTAAAGAACCGGTGCGTTCTTTATTTAAAATGTGAAAAATATTAGGTTGAAGAGGATCTTTTTGAACCTGAAAGGGAACCCGATCGAATTTTACAATTTCGCGAATGAATTTTTTTGGCTCGCTTTTCATTTCGTTATTGTAGCTAACCTCTTTTTCTCGTTCGTCTCTATATAAAATTCGAACAGAATAGGAAACTTCATCTTTGTATGGAACCTCGGTGTCAACAAACGAGGTTTCATTTGAAGGCAGATTTGCTATCATCTTTTCCTGGTAAAATTCAGATTCGCCGTTTTTTTCTATGCGGTATATCGTCAAATTGTCAATAATAACACCGTCCGGTCTTTGAAGCTTCCAGTCAATTTTTACTTCATTATAGGAAGTTTCAAAATTGGTGATTGTAAGTTCTAATGGTTTCTGTGGTTCTTCATCAGCAGAGCATCCAAAGAAAACTAAGCTTAAGATGATAAATGCTGCATATTTTTTAAAGTATTCCATTTAAGATTTCTTTTCTTAGTTTTTGCGTATATAATGTATTTTGGTAATAAACAGACCAACTGTTTCGTAGATAGTAAATTTGATTATTGAGGGTGAAAAAATGTTCACTGTAACCAAATAAACTGTCCATATCTAAGGTTACAGATTTATCGGTTTCCATATTTATAAACAATGACCTGTAGTTTACATCTTTTACAATAATGCTATTGCCATAATCAAGAAACAAACGATAATGATTAGGATTAACGGTCACGGCAAGATTAGGAGTAATTTTGAAAGTTCTGTAATTAATGCCATCGGAGAGATAAAGATTACCTCCGTTGAAGATGTATTTACATTTACCGGAACTTCCATTGGCTACAAGTGGAATAGGAGAGAAAGCTGAACTAGCCAGTTCAGTCCATGTATTATTATTTTTAGAATACTTGTATTTTTGAGTGCGAACAGTTGTGTTGACCTGGTCATTATTTAAACCGCTTAACAAATAAAGATTGTCCTGATAAGCAAAAAGCATTGGGCCTTGAATTTTATTGCTTGGAAGCGCTACCGGAGTTTCTTTGAATGTATTCATATTCAGTTTTGTCATGCTATAGGTTTGGCTTGCTACTGACAATCTATACAAATAAACGGTATCTTCGCCATCGTATACGGCATCAGCAATGAAACCGTTATATTTAAAAGAAGATAATTCAGTCCATTTTTCTGTTACTGGAGAAAATTCAAGAAAAGAGTAGGTACGATTTGCCGAATCATTAGAATCATTCATAATGTATTTAAGAGCGTATGCTTTATTGTTATGAGTAAATATGGTATGATCAATGCCCGCATTATCAATATGATCAACCATTATAAAATCGTTGAGTATTTTTACATCATAGTCATAACTAGTAGTTAATCCTGCTGTTTTGTAAGTGATATTGGTGATTTTAAAATCCTTATAAGGCCCTGGAGGCATAATAACCTCTACGGTTTTACCATTAACCGTAAAAAAGTTACTAGGAACACCATTAATAAATAATTCTCCTAACGTACTATCCGGATTAAAATTCTCAACATTTATGTACAAATAGGCCTGTAGCCAAACACCGCTATTGCGAATACTCTTAATAATCGGAGCTTTTAAAGCTAAAGCTACTGGTGAAGTTGTTTCCTGTAATTGCGATTTAATTTTTACTTCTAGATTGGCTTTTGTGATTTTGGTCGGAATTTGTATTTCGATTTTGTTGTAATCATTGTTTACAATTACCGCTTTTTCATTATTTACAAAAACAGAGATAAAATCTTTGTCAACGTCAAAATTTTCGCCGTAAATAGTAAGTGTTTCATTAAAAGTAACGCTTTCACTACTATAGCTGGAGATAATCGGTTTTTTTAATAAGAAGGTCTTTTCGAAAATAGTCTTATTTTCGTTAAGGTCGATAATTTTTAACGTTGGATTACTTCTTTTAATGGTTCGCGGAACAATTACAGTAATTCCGGTTTTAGAACTTCCTTCAATTGTTGCTTTTTCCATGTCAAAAAAGACTTGCAATTTGTCAACTTCAAAATTCTCAAGCTCGATTGAAATTGGCTGACCTAATAACCCACTTTCCGGGAAAGCAACCAATGTTGGAGGAACATATTGCGGATCCTCTGTATTGTTGCAGGAATTGAATAAAAAAGCAAATAAAATAAATAGTATAACAACTTTGTTTTTACTAATTCTCATAAATTTATAGTGGTATTTTGACAATAATAAATGCTTGTAACAGCTAGTTAATTCACAATATTTTAAAAATGGTATTTAGCTTCTAAACCTGTTCTTGACAATAATATCTTTAAGTCTTGCTTTTAAATCTTCACCCGTATCATAAATCATTTGCTCATTATTCGGAAACGGAACTGCACGTTTTGTAAAATACGTTCCGTAGCTATCGTCCCATGCGTTTTTATCGCCTTTGTAAGTCGAATAAATATTCTCAAAAATAAATTCGCTTGTTATCGGGAACGATTGAACCAATGCATTTGTCTTGCTGTCTACATAATCCACCTTTGCCGTTACCTGACACGATTTAAATTGTCTAAACTCGTATATATTCGCACGAAGCGTTCTGTAATTATCCACTTTTATTTCCTTGCCCAAACTATCTTTCACAGGTTTTCCTCTGCTGTCCAAAAGCGTTTTTACGCCATCTTTAACTTGTCTTTCTTTGATGAATTCTTTTTCTTTAATTTGTTCAGGAGAGATGTTTATCTGTACAAAATTCACAATCAGACTATAATCGTACTTTACATTTTTTTGTCTGGCACTATGGTAAACCGTCCATTTGTCGTTTAATCCGTAAGTCTTAATATCCAGTAAATCATCCTGAAGCTGTTTCGGAATCACCATATTGGTTTGATTTTTAGCATAAACATCTACAAAATCAGTTCCTTTAAATTGTGCATCTTCCATCAGTTTTTTAGTGTTCTGATATCCCGGATTAATGCTTTCCAAATAAAGTAAATCATCATAGGCTTTTCTAAAATCCAGTTTGTTATTCGATTTTAAAAGTGCCGTAGCATTTCCATATAAATATTTTGACAATGCAATTTTGCTCTTCACAATTTGATCTGAGTAATTGTCAAATGCAAAAGAAGCATTTTTTCCTTGCTTAAGTAGTGGCAAAGGCAGTAAAGGCCTAATTTTCTCCTGACGATTATTCAATTGCAAATACGTATTATAAACACGTTCCGCATTCGCCGGATTAGCTTCTTTTGTCAATAAATCCAGATCACGTAAATCCCTGTCTTTCGCTTTTGCAAACGCTTCTTCCAGCAAATACACATAATCCTGTTTCCCTTTAGACTCTTTTTTAGTTTTTAAAGCCTCTACAGCTTTATCAATTGCGGCATCATAATTTCCATCGCTAATTAACGATTGCGTGGTTTTTACGCCACAAGAAGAAAGCGTTAAAAATAATATTGAAAAGAAAAGGGTAATTTTTTTCATTCTTAAGACCTGTTGATTTGAAGGCGTAAATATATTGGTTTTGAAATTGTATTACACCTTTTTTTGAATGAAAAACGACTGGTATTATATTTCCGATTTTAATTTTTAGAAGCAGAAATTTTCCTTTTCATAAGAACGACCCGTCCCGCTGTTCCTTCCAATTTTTTGTGTCCGCTACGGCGGACACAAAAAGATTTTCCCTCCCATCGGGGCTAGAGTAGAAATTTAGTATTTCACAAGGAAAATTGGCATCACTTTGCGAAGAAAAAAGTAATCTTATCAAAACACCTTGCTATGATTTTATATTATTTCGGCCAATACAAAACATTAAATTTATGCCCATCAGGATCCGAAAATCCAAAGAAATAACCTTTTTCAAAACTTTGAGGTTCAGCAAAAATTCTTCCACCGGCATTTTTAACAGCCAGCAATCGTTGATGCACTTCATCTACACTTTCAGCCGAAAGCGAAAATATAATTTCATTACCTTTTTGTAGATCGGCTGCTTCATCATTTACCGCCCATTTAAAACGCTCTTTTATAAAAAAATGAATTATAAAATTATCATCTCCAAAACAAAAACTAGTCAGTTCTTCGTTTGTGCCATTTGGTTTAAAAC
This sequence comes from Flavobacterium sp. KH_001, assembly GCF_057840745.1. Lineage (NCBI taxonomy): Bacteria > Pseudomonadati > Bacteroidota > Flavobacteriia > Flavobacteriales > Flavobacteriaceae > Flavobacterium > Flavobacterium sp. KH_001. The sequence goes on from NZ_CM174520.1 coordinate 2,628,969, forward strand.
CCAATTCGCTATAAAATTTGGTAGTTCGTGCTAAGTCTTCTACTGCCAAATTAGCCCATATTTTTTTAGTTTTCATAAGATTCATTTTAAAAAATTAAAACTTAATTCCCACTATTAAATAATAGTCGTATAATAAATTTACGAATTTTAAATTAAAACATATAAAAAGGGTATGCGCTGCTATACACTTCGTCTATTGTGGCTCAAAAATAAAGCTATTTTCTATTCTCAGCGTATTTGAATTTTTCAAAATTCTTCGGTAATTCATTCGTTACCGTCAATTTATTAGAGGTAAGATTAGGTTTGATTTTGATAACTTTTGTGATTTCAGTAATTTCCACTTCATCTGTACTTCTCATGTTTACCATATCAAGATGTAGTGCCTTAAATTTATATTTACCATTTTTAAGATCAATAATAACATATTCACTCGCTCTCAATTGACCTAATGGTTTATCATCAATCCAGATGTTTAATCTCGAAGTATTATCTATTTTATGCATAATATCAGCGCCATTATAAACCAAAACTTTACCGTTTCCGAGTTTGTCTAAATCAACTTTCTCAAAATTAGTTTTTACAAAAGTATATTCAGAAGGAATAGATTTTAATCCACAAGAGCTTATTAATATAAAAGATGAAAATAATAAAGTTTGTTTAATTGTTTGTAGAAATTTGTGTTTCATTTAAAATTTTGATTTGAAGATTAATTGGATAAAAATAATTTTAGGTACTATATTGTGATGAAGTTGAGACAGTCTTTTTGTCCAATTTAAAGACCACAGCAGTGCGTCTAACGTGCAGTATGTATTCTAATTTTCAACTGGTAAACAATTTCCCAAAGTATGATAGAGAAAACCGCATTGGCCAATATTGCTGTTTTAACCTGATACGGATCATAATTTAAAAACAGATGCAAATTCGTAAATTTCAAAGCTAAGAATAAGGCGAAAACGGCAATAGCAAGAGAACAGATTATATTAAGTAAAACATTCCATTTTAAAGCAAAGAAAGCATAAATAAGGTTCAAAAATGCAAAACCACAACCTAAAGTGATAAAAGGATCTGTTTTTAATTTTTCGCCTAAGGTTAATAAAAGGGGCGTTGAAGAAAGATATAAAAAGAATAGTATAGAGTAGATTAAGATGCGGATTTGTGGTTTCATTTTTTATGTTTTTTAAGTTCCTCTTATTTAGAATTGAATGCTATGAAATGATTGCATAAATATACAAAACCTAAAATCAGAAAAAATAAACCCGCGAAAAAGAAAAGATATTTTACTAAAAAATCTTTTTTTGAAAAGTAGAATTCAGTTTCAGGATTTTTAGGGTCATAGTAAACAACCGTAGTTTCATTAATCTTGCAAATAGAATTGCTGACCCCTTTTACCCGAATTTTATTATTGAAACTGTCATTAAATTCGAAAACAGGTACGGTAACTTTTACACCATCTGAAGTTTCTTCATCACTAAAAGCGACAACTTTTGCAATAGTTTTAATACCGATTTCATGAAGTTTTTTTTCTTTTTTATAAGTGTCAATTCCCAGAACCATAGCTAGAAATCCCATAATGACAAGAAAAAGGTCCCAAAAAGAATCGCTGAGAAAGGAAAGGATTTCCAAATTTATTTCTATTTTTTAGATTTTACTATTTTTAATCAATCTGCATTCCGCTTTCAGCATCAAATTGCTTTCTTTCACTGTCAGACATTTGATTACGTAGTACTTTTATTGTGTAACCACCAAATAACTTTCCGTTTTCAATAAACATCCAATCGCTAATATCTTTGGTGTCAACATTAATTGTGTCTCCAATTTTATGGTCTTTAATATATTCAGGTTCATTGTCTAAAATTCCTGAATATTTACCATCAATCAACTTAACGTCATTTATCCAAATATGTTCAACATCAGTTTCATTTTGAAATTTAACTTTCAATGCTTTGACCTCAATTTTTGGGTTGAGCAAAGCAGAATTGAAATCAGCTAAAGTTTTATTGGCTTTTTCTATTGCTTCATTCATTTCTTTGTCAGTCTCTTGAACACCATAAATATCAGGTTGATTTTCTCTTTCAACTTTATCTGATTTTTTGCAGCTTACAAAGCAAAGCGCCATCAACAATAATAGGATCTTTATTTTCATTTTAATTGAGAGGTTATTTTACTGCAAAATCGCATCAATTTTAGCTTCAGATTTTTCCTTAATAGTACTATCCGGATGAAAACTCCAGATAATCAGAAATTTCCCTTTTGCAAGATATTCTTCCGGATGCTCGTCAGTGGGCTGACCGTCTTTTCCCCATAACAATCCTTGCAGAAACTTATCACCCTTAAATCTGTTTTCAAATTCAATGTACATAATAGAACCGCTATCTGCTTTACTTTTAAAACTCTGAATTTCTTTGCTTTTTACAACGCCAATAATATTGCTGTAAGTAGTAATATCAGTATAAAAATTGCAAGCCTGATTCGTCACGCAAATCTGACCGTCGCTTAAGAAATAGCTTTTCGGAATTTCTTTAGGTTTTAGTTTTAAATCAGCAATAGTCTGGCTGAATAGAGTAGTAGTAAGTAACAGGAATAATGCCGACAGGGGAATCGTAATTTTCATTGGTTTTGGGGTTTAATTTGGCTAAGTTAAAATAGTTTTTTATTTCTTCTATATTTTGATGGCACTATGTTAATAAAGTTAATCCTGTCAGGTTAGCTTTTCCGTTTTTAAGGAATTCATAAGTTATTCGGTCAGCATGACAGTCAATAAATTGAATGCCTTTTAACTTACCTTTAAAAAAAGTATTGATAAGGGTTGCATTCTTAAAAGTTACTTTTGAAAAAGAGCAGTTATCAAAAGAACATTCTTCTATTGTACCATTAAAAATCACATTAGAAATACTGGATAGTTTAAATGACGACAGGTTCCAAACCGCATTCTCCAGGATACAACTTTTAAAATCTGATGTCTTTAATTCAACTCCTGAAAAATTCGCCTTTGAAAAATTACAGTTTTTAATTTCACTCGACGAAAATTCCGTGTCTATGAGTAAACATTCAACAAATTGATTGTTTTGTACGTTAGAAGTCTGAATTTTACTATTTCTCAAATCCGAATTAGAAAAATCGCAACCTACAATATTGTTGGATTTAAGTATTAAGTTCGACAAGTCAGAATCGATTAATTTACAGTTCTTCATATTTGAAGTGCTGAATTTGTCTTTAAGGTTATTGAGCCCCGAAAAGTCAGCGTCAACCCAATTTCCTGACGACATATTCCAGCTTAAACCTGAATTAGTCTTAATTTTTGTTGTTGAAATTTCTGCAGTTTGTTTTTGGGTTGTTTCAAATTGGCTTTCTGAAACGTTAGATTTGAATGTTTCCGAAAAATAGTTTAGGTCTACGCCCAAAATTTCGGCAAGTCTGTTTAATGTAGAAATATCCGGCATTGACTCGCCTCTTTCCCATTTACCAACCGCTTGAGAACTAATTGAAACCTGTTTTGCAAGGTCTGCTTGCGAAAGGTTCATTTTCTTTCTTGCTGTAGCAATTTTATTGCCTACTGATTTTGAATTTAGCATCATAATTATATTTTTTATTTGATACTGCAAAGCTATAGTGCCCCATAGCTTGTTCGCAAATAAAGTCAGCTACCAATAGTTGTTATTGCGCTACTTATAGTTGTTATTGACAACCTTTGGTAGTTTTTTGTTTAAATGTGGGATTTACGAAGCTAAAATAGGTTTTTATTTTAAATGTTGTGGTGAATTTTTAGTAGCAGAAGTTTCATTTTCAAAAGAACGACCCGTCCCGCTGTCCGCTAAATCTTTTTCTGGCTAAAGAAGCCAAAAAAAGGATATCGCTCCCATCGGGGCTAGATTAGAAGTTTATTTTTTCAGGACAAGACAAGGATGTTATTCGTCATCTTTTAAATATCTGCTGTCAAAATAAATCTTATATTCCATTGTATTTTTTTCTTTATAAAGTTCTCCAGTTTTTTTGTTTTTCATTTCAACAAAATAATCTTCGCTTAAAAAATCGACGCTGCCATAAATATGTTTTCGATCAGATTTGTTATTGGGTAATCTATTGAGAACAAGTTTTGATGTTCTTGTGTAAACAAGTATTTCACTTTTTGCATCTACTTGATCTCTGCTTGTAAAATAGGATGGATAACCCCAAAACATACGTAATCTTACTTCTGCAGTTTTGTTTGGAAATACTTTGGCAACGAAACCATATCTTTGAAATCGAGTGCCAAATCCACCTTTAATAATGAGTGTGTCATTTTTGTAATAATGATTGCACATGAAATCTTTTTTAGTAAAATCATTTTTTGAATGATCGTAAAATATAGTGTCTTCTACCATATTTTTTCCTTTATAAACTGTTCCATAAACTGAATCTGTTGCGTACAATGTTCTGTCGTTTGTTGTGTTTATATTTTCAAGAGCCAATGCTTTTATTTTTGGGTCTAGAATTATTTTGTTTGTTTTTTGAGAGTAAATAAAGCTTGATGATAAGACAAAAAAAAGTGTAAGTAGATTTAATTTCATAGGTTTAAAATTTGGGCTGGATTTTTTTTAGTTTATAAAAAAAGCACAAAATAAAAAGATATTTGTGCTTCTGTAAAATTTATATTTCGAAGGAATTATTTTCCTTTTAGTAATTTTTCTAAATATTCATTTTTGTCTTTTTCAGCCTGAACCAAACGTTCGTAAAGTTCCACAACTTTATCAAGAGGATTGAAATTACAAGAATTATTAGTTATAAAACTTCCTGTAACAGATTCATTAAAAGTATTAAAATAATTAAACACATTTTCTTCTGAAAAACTTTTAATAGCTTCTACCGTAACGCCAAGTGCTTCTGCAATATTAGCAAGTTTCGTTTCGTCAATAGTTTCGCTTCCTTCAATACCAGAAATAGCTTGTTGGTTTGTACCAATTGCCTGCGCAAGTGCTTCCTGCTTCATACCTCGAAGTTCTCTGATTCGGCTGATGTTTCGGCCAATATGTTTTGGTTTTGTCTCTGTGCTCATATTTCAAAGGTATTTAAAAATCTTAAAAAAAATAGTGCTTATTAAAAAACATAGTTTTTTGATAAGATACTATTTAGTTGTTTTATGTAGAAACAAATATATGATTTTTCTGATAGAATAATTTGTTATATATGTTTTTAAGCATTCATAGCACGGATTTGTAATTTGTTTACAGAACGATGAGAAAAATAGTTTTTTGCTATCTTAATAAATTGATTCACTTTTTGCTATGTCGTAAAGCCTAGATATCGAGATTATTAGGAATTTTTTTAGTGTTTTTTCTAACTCTACTCGTTTTTACTTCATACCCTTTAAGAGTATCTATTTGCTTAAAGAACTCTCTTTTGGTTTGTTCACTATCAAATTTAAATAACTTTTTTAAAAACAAAATCGAGAAAAATGAAGTTTTTAAGCCATATATCATAAACCCTCTACATGTCTCAAATGCCTTATCTTCATACACATCAAAAGATTCAATGTAAGGTTGATAAGGATATCTAAGAGCATCAGAATAACTTCTTTTCATTTCTAAGTCTTGAGTTCTTAAGCCGTCAAGAAGTACAAAGCCATTTGTCGTGGCTTGACAATTTATCATTTGTAGATTTTTGATATCTCGAATTTCTCGAATTTTTGTTCCTAAGAACCAGCAAGTAATTAATTGAACATCATAAAAGCTACAATAATTTAATATAGATCTGCTCCAGTTTCCACCCCAAGAGCGTAAATTTCTAAAAGTTGAATACGAAAAGTTTATACTATCAAAATCTCCATGAGATATGTCTAATTGATTTTCATTTTCATTCATATCGATTCCTTGAAATAGTTCTGTACCCCAATATGGACATGGCTCGTTAAAAGCATAATTCCAACTTCGAATCATATCAAATAATTGATGAAAATTAATCTTGTATTGGGAGTTAAAGAGTAGCGGGTTTTCGTTGTCTTCAAACGAATTAAATAAGCGATTACCGACAAGTAAAGATATCCATTTGTCAAAACTATGCATTATGTTGGTTTTATTGTAATTTGTTACCTCAAAAACTTCAGAATCATACAATGCAGTTTTGACATTTCCTTGGATTGGCAAATAAAAAGTTTTTGAATTTAGTATGATAGAAGCATAATTAATAATTTTTTCAATTTCTTGATAACTTATACACCATTCTTCTAAGGCTTCTTTAGGATATTCAACTTGGTTCTCTCCTAAATTATATTTATTAAACCATGAAAAATGTAAATAATTAGAAAACAATTTATTGTGTTTTCTAATAGATAATGAAGCCATTAATGGAAAAAGTAATTTTCTTTTTTCAATTATAACTAGTTCTTTTGATTTGACAGAAGTTTCCCTTAGTAAATCTAGAAGTTCTTTTAAGAATAAAATTGTTTGTTCTGTTGGTTCTCCTATAACTAATCTTGCACGAGCTTCTTCAATGTCAGCATCTTCATCTAAAGCATATTTTATAAATATTTTTAAATAATATTCCGCTAAAAGAATTTCTGCAAATGATTGATGCTGAAAATGAAGAATATTATTGTTTTCTCCGAAATATGAATGTGATAGAAATTGTATTTCGGTAAATCCTTTGCCTTTAAAACTTTCTATAACTTCATTGTCAATTTCACTTAATGGTTTTCCTTCTAAGACACGGCATATATCCGCTTTTTTCAGCATTCCTTGTTTTCCTCTCTGTCTTTGATAGACCCATAAGGTTGAAGTAGCATGAAGTATATTTCGAAACTCAAGTTCTTCAGAAAGATTAACTTGATATTCTGAATCATGAATATGTTTTGCTTCTTTAGTAAGCAAATTTAAAAAAGAAAGATAAACTCCTAATTTTCCAACTTCTATAAAATCTACTTTATTTATAATAAGTTGGTATATCATATAAGCAAATATTGGTCGGCGTAATTCGCTTCTTGATAATGTTTCATTTTTTAATAATTCTTCATATATGTCTATTCGCTTATTTTGTTTTATGGCGTTAACGATTTGTTTTGCTATACCAGTAGTATTTAAATTTATAATATCTGAATAATTTTCTAATGTTTCAAAAAGCCAATTATTAAATTGTATTTTTTTAAAGCCATGTATATTAATGTATTGCGGGACATCTCTTTTTTCCTTATTCTTAATAGTTAAGGGGTTATGGTCCAATAAATGATTACTAAACCCCTCGTCAAATGGTCTAGAAGTAATAACGATGCGGTTAGTTTTATATTTTGATTTGTTTATTCCTTGAATGTTTTTAACTGAATTTATTACCTTGTCAATTGATCTTTTATTTAATTCACCACTTTCATCTAATGAATCAATTAAAAAGAGATATTTTTTTTTCTCAAAATATTCATCGTCAATTTTTATACTATAATTAGTTTCCAAAAAATCACTTATCACACCTAATTTTGAATCAGTTGAATATTTTGAATAGTTACGTAAATTAAAGTAAATTGGAAAGTAGCCCTCTGATTTTTCTAAATATTGTTTTGCAAGTTGTGCTGCATAATGTTTCATAAATACAGATTTTCCTTTTCCGAAATCTGCTACAATAAATAATATATCTTCAAGATTATTTTCAGGATTACGATTGAAAAATTCAGATATTAAATCTTCTACGGATTTTAATTTATTTTCATATTCTTCATATTTTTCATCGTCAATTAATAATTCAGAACTATTACGAAAACTCCCAACACTTTTCCAAGAAGCATAAGTAGTTTCATATTTTAAATTCTCAGAATCTTTAAATCCTATTTTTCCACCTTGAATAGTTTCATACAAAATATGTGCTTCATTGTCTTTTACTCTATGTGAGGCAGTTCTTTTTAAATGTTCATCATAATCATTTGCAAATACTTTAACAATAGTTTCTTCGATATTGCTATTATAGTGCTTAATAAATTTTTCAATATATTCAGGATTAACCTGTAGATCTTGTAGAATTCGTTTGTAATTGTTTTTTACAAATATAATAGCTGGATGATAAAGCGGTTGAAAAATTAATATTGATTGCGTTGGATCAAAAATTTTAATTTCATCTTGAATGACGGTACTAATAATATCAAAAACTATTTTAGGTGAAAGCTCATTATTTATATTGTCTTTAATTATATCAATAGATTCATTTGCTTGAACTAAACTTGCCTTGATATAAGTTTCAAAACCAAAATTGTCTAATTTTTTTTCTGTCTTATTTTCAAAATATTTATCGATTAAGGGTTGAGCAAAAATTTTAATAACAATGGCTGCAGTACCATTTGCATTTTCAAATAATTCTTGGGCATTTTCATCAAAATGATTTTTAATATAACCAAATGCATTTTTTGCAAAATCTGGTAAAAGTTTAGAAATATTTTCAACTTGTTTCTTCATACGATTTTCATAATTTTTGATCTAGTTAAAAATAGTGTTTTTATTAATATATTTCTTGTTTCTTTTTTTATAAAATTTGATAAATAACAAGGATAGATTTCTTTTTTAATCAACTTATTTAAAAAAAAAATCCCGCCTCAATTAAGAAACGGGATTAACTAGATATTCTCTTTTTTTTTATTTTAAACTGTTGCAGCAATTTCTTGTGGCAACGGAATTTGATTTTTAAGTAAATCTTCGAATGTTTCGTGTTGACGAATTAAGATTCCTTTTCCGTCTTTCCATAAAACTTCAGCTGGTTTGTATCTTGAATTGTAGTTCGAAGACATTGAGAAACAATATGCTCCGGCGTTTCTGAAAGCTAAAATATCACCTTCAGTAATTTCCGAAATTTTGCGGTTGTTGGCAAAAGTATCAGTTTCGCAAATGTATCCTACCACAGAGTAAAAACGCTCTTTTCCTTTTGGATTTGAGATGTTTTCAATATGGTGTGAAGATCCGTACAACATTGGACGAATTAAGTGGTTGAAACCACTATCAACTCCGGCAAAAACGGTTGAAGTTGTTTGTTTTACTACGTTTACTTTTACTAAGAAATGACCGGCTTCGCTCACCAAAAATTTCCCTGGTTCGAAAATCAACGTTAAATCTCTTCCATATTCAGCACAGAATGCATTGAATCTTTTTGATAATTTTTTACCTAATTCTTCAATATCTGTTTCGATATCGTCTTTTTTGTAAGGCACTTTGAATCCGCTTCCGAAATCTAAAAATTCTAAATCTTTGAAGTGTTTTGCTGTATCAAACAAGATTTCAGCAGCATACAAGAATACTTCGATATCTAAAATATCAGATCCTGTGTGCATGTGAATTCCAACAATACTCATTTTTGTATTCTCTACAATTCGTAAAATGTGCGGTATTTGATGTACCGAGATTCCGAATTTACTATCGATATGTCCAACAGAAATGTTAGCATTTCCACCCGCCATTACGTGCGGATTGATACGGATACATACCGGAATTTGAGGATATTTTGTCCCGAATTGCTCCAGGATAGATAAATTATCAATATTGATTTGAACACCCATTGCGGCAACTTCTTCGATTTCTTCCAAAGAAACTCCGTTTGGTGTAAAGAAAATTTTGTCAGGATCATAGCCAGCATGAAGTCCTAATAAAACTTCTTGAATTGATACAGTATCTAACCCAGACCCCATGTTCTTTAATAACTGAAGAATCGCAACGTTAGACAGTGCCTTCATGGCATAATTAACTCTTAAGTTTTCTACCTTAGAGAAAGCTTTAGTTAACCTGTTGTACTGTGATTGGATTTTTTCGGCATCATAAACATATAATGGACTTCCAAATTGGTCTGCTAACTGCAGTAAATCTTTTGCTTGCATTTTTATAAACTATTTTGGGCAAAGTTATTACACTTTTGAGTAACGACAAATTTTTTGTAGAAAAATAACAAATTGTAACAAATTGTTTGTTTTTGAACAAAAAGTGCTTTATTTTGAATTTTTATAAAATTTTTTAAGGTTCTGAGAAGCTAAGATTCTAAGGTACTAAGTTTTTGCCACAGATTAAAAGATTAGCGTAGATTTTTTTGCCACGAAGTACACGAATTTTCGCGAATTTTATTTTGAATTTCCGAAAAATGCATAAAACATAGCCCGTGGTTTTAACCACGGGAAACGTTGCAGATTAGACGTAATCATATATTATGTCCCAGTGGTTGAAACCACGGGCTATGTTTTGAAATAGAAAACAGCCAGAAAAGAAATTAGAATAATTCGTGAATGAGTGACGAAAAAAATAATCTGTGGCAAAAAAACAAAACCCCTGAATGTAAATTCAAGGGTTTGTTAGTAGTAATGTTGTTTATCGGAATAAAGACTAACTGATAATTTTTAATTTTTTAAGATGCAGAAGCGAGAGAGAAAACCTTAGTCCCTCAATACCTTAGCAACTTAGAACCTTCAAAACTATAAACTCGGTAAATCTCCGTTTCCTTTGGTTGGCAAGTTAGTAGAGCCCATTAAGAACAAATCTACTTCTCTTGCTGCTTCGCGACCTTCTGAAATAGCCCATACAATTAACGATTGTCCTCTTCTCATATCACCAGCAGTGAAAATGTGAGGAACATTCGTTTGATAATTTTTTGCTTTATAGTTGCTTCTCATATCAACTTCAAGACCTAATTGCTCGCTTAAAGTTTTCTCAGGACCTGTAAATCCTAAAGCCAATAAAGCTAAATCGCACGGCCAGATTTTCTCTGAACCTTCTTTTTCGATTAATTCAGGACGCTGACCAGGAGTCATTTTCCATTGTACTTCAACTGTTTTTAATCCAACTAATTCTCCTTTTTCGTTAGCTAAGAATTCTTTAGTATTGATTAACCAGTTTCTGTCGCAGCCTTCTTCGTGAGAAGATGACGTTTTCAACTGCAAAGGCCAGAAAGGCCAAGGCGTTGATTCGCTTCTTCCAACCGGAGGTTTTGGTAAAATCTCAAAGTTAGTTACTGATTTTGCACCGTGTCTGTTTGATGTCCCGATACAATCTGAACCTGTATCTCCACCACCAATTACGATTACGTCTTTTCCAGTTGCCATTACCTGATCAGGAATTGATTCTCCGTATAAAACTTTCGTTTGTTGTGTTAAGAAATCCATTGCCTGAACAACGCCTTTGCTTTCGATTCCTTTCGTTGGTAAACTTCTTCTTTCTGTTGCTCCACCGCATAATACGATAGAATCAAAAGAATTTAGTTCTTCAACACTAAAGTTCACTCCAACATTTACGTTAGTTTTGAAAGTGATTCCTTCTGCTTCAAGAATAGCTACACGTCTGTCGATGATTCCTTTTTCTAATTTGAAATTCGGAATCCCGTAACGCAATAAACCTCCAATTGCATTGTCTCTTTCAAAAACAGTTACAGTGTGACCCGCTCTGTTTAATTGTTGAGCTGCTGCTAAACCTGCAGGACCTGAACCAATAACGGCAACCGTTTTTCCAGTTCTTGTTTTTGGTGCTTGTGGTTTGATCCATCCTTCAGTAAAACCTCTTTCGATGATGTTTTTCTCGATGTTTTCGATAGCAACCGGTTCTTTGATGATTCCTAATACACATGATTTCTCACATGGAGCAGGGCATAAGCGACCTGTAAATTCAGGAAAGTTGTTAGTAGATTGTAAAATCTCTAAAGCACCTTGCCATTCTTCCTGATGCACCATGTCGTTGAAGTCAGGAATTAAATTTCCTAACGGACAAGCACTGTGGCAAAAAGGAATACCACAATCCATACATCTTGAACCTTGTTCTTTTTTCTTTTCTTCAGATAACGGAATAGTAAATTCGTTGTAGTTCGAAACACGTTCTGCAACTGCTACATTACTTTCGTCGGCTCTGTTATATTCTTTAAATCCGCCTATTTTACCCATGACATTTTTAATTAAAATTAAATGATGTATTTAAATTCCAATTTTAAAAATTCCAAATTCCAATTTTTTAACCGCAAAGAGCGCGAGGCTTTATTTTTGCTTTGCGAGTTTTAAGTTCGCAAAGCTTTTAGGTTAAATTCAGTAATCTAAAATCAAAAATCTGAATTCTAAAATCATTTATCCAGCTATTAATTCTTCTATTTTTTTCTCTTCTGCAATTCGTTGTAATGCTTTTTTGTAATCAGTTGGCATCACTTTTACGAAATGTTTCTGCTCATTTTCCCAGTCTGCTAAAATTCTTTTTGCTAATGGACTGCTGGTGTACAATGAGTGGTTTTTGATCAATCGTCTTAGTTTTGTAATGTCCTCAGCTTCGATTGGATCAAATGCAACCATTTCCATGTTACATACAGTTAAATCGAATTTTTTAGCTGGATCATAAACATAAGCAACACCACCGCTCATACCAGCTGCGAAGTTTCTTCCTGTTTTTCCTAAAACAACCACCGTACCACCGGTCATGTACTCGCATCCGTGATCTCCAATTCCTTCAACAACCGCAGTTGCTCCAGAATTTCTCACACAAAAACGCTCTCCGGCCATTCCATTAATATAAGCCTCTCCGGTAATAGCTCCGTAAAGGGCAACATTTCCAATAATGATGTTGTCTTCAGGTTTGAAGGTGGCAGTAGGAGGTACTTTTACAATTAGTTTTCCTCCAGAAAGACCTTTTCCTAAATAATCATTACAGTTTCCGTGAATTTTAAATGACAATCCGTTTGTTGCAAAAGCACCAAAACTTTGTCCGGCAGAACCTTCAAAATCAACTAAAATAGTGTCTTCAGGTAAACCTTGTGCGCCATAGATTTTTGAGATTTCATTACTCAAAATAGCACCTACAGAACGGTCTGTATTTTTAATTTTAAAGGTTACTCTTGTTTTTTCTTTTCTATAAATAGACGGAATAGCTTCTTTAATGATATCAAAATCCAATACATTTTCAAGTTGGTGATCCTGTGTAGTTGTATTGTGATTTGGTTCTGTTTTCGCTTTTTCCGGTTTGTATAGAATTGATGACAAGTCTAAACCATTTGCTTTATAATGTTTAATGGCTTTGTTCACATTTAATTTTTGTGACTGACCTACCATTTCTTTCAAAGTTCTGAAACCTAATTGTGCCATGATTTCTCTTAACTCTTCAGCAATGAAATACATGAAGTTGATAACATGCTCTGGAGTTCCTTTGAAATTTTTTCTCAATTCAGGATCTTGAGTTGCAATACCAACTGGGCAAGTATTTAAGTGACAAGCTCTCATCATAATACATCCGGAAGCCACAAGCGGAGCAGTAGCAAAACCAAATTCTTCAGCTCCTAACAATGCAGCAATAGCTACGTCACGACCTGTTTTTAATTGTCCGTCGCATTCAAGAACTACACGGCTTCTTAAATCATTTAAGATCAAAGTTTGTTGTGCTTCAGCTAAACCAAGTTCCCACGGAATTCCAGTGTGTTGTAAGGATGTTAATGGTGCAGCACCAGTTCCTCCATCATAACCTGAAATAAGGATAACGTCCGCTTTTGCTTTGGCAACACCGGCAGCAATTGTTCCAACTCCAACTTCAGAAACTAATTTTACATTTACACGCGCTTCACGATTCGCATTTTTTAAGTCGAAAATCAACTGAGATAAATCCTCAATAGAGTAAATATCGTGGTGAGGAGGAGGCGAAATCAAACCTACATAAGGTGTAGAGTTTCTTGTTTCAGCAATCCAAGGCACCACTTTTTCTCCAGGAAGCTGACCACCTTCACCAGGTTTTGCCCCTTGAGCCATTTTAATCTGAATCTCTTTAGCGTTTGTCAAATAGTTGATCGAAACACCAAAACGTCCAGAAGCAACTTGCTTAATCGCACTGTTTCTTGAATCTCCGTTGATTTCTTTCTGGAAACGTTTTGGATCTTCTCCACCTTCTCCAGAATTACTTTTTCCGCCAATTCTGTTCATTGCAATCGCTAAATTCTCGTGTGCTTCTCTACTGATAGATCCGTAAGACATAGCGCCCGTTTTGAATTTTTTCACAATTTCGGTCCAAGGTTCTACTTCATCAATAGAAATAGGATCTAAATTGTTGAATTCAAACATACCTCTAATAGTCATTAAGTTAGAGCTTTGCTCATTAACCATATTAGAGTATTCTTTATAACTTTCCGGGCTGTTCAAACGAACGGCCTGTTGTAATTTTGCAATAGTAGTTGGATTGAACATGTGTTTTTCTCCACCACGTCTCCATCTGTAAATACCTCCAATTTCTAAAGAAAGCAAGTTCGCTACTTTTGAATTTGGGAAGGCTTTTTGGAAACGTTTTTTTACTTCTTTTTCAACTTCCATCAAACCAATTCCTTCAATTCTTGAAGGTGTGTAAGGGAAATATTTAGATGTAAATGTTTTGTTTAAACCTAAAATCTCGAAAATTTGAGCAGCTCTGTATGAATGTAAAGTAGAGATACCAATTTTATTCATGATTTTAACGATTCCTTTTGCAATCGCTTTATTGTAGTTTACAACAGCGTAATCTGCTTTTACTCCCGTAATAAATCCTTGTGCAACCTGATCGTGAATGATTTCGTTTACCATGTATGGATTAATCGCACTTGCACCGTATCCGAATAATAAAGCAAAATGATGCGGTTCACGAGGTTCTGCAGATTCGATTATGATTCCGAATTTAGAACGAACCTGTAAAATGTTCAAAGAGTGGTGAATGTAAGAACAAGCCAATAACATAGGAATTGGCGCTAATTCTTCGCTTACACCTCTATCTGATAAGATAATAATGTTGCATCCTTCAGAAACAGCTTTAAAAGTTGCCTGAACACATTTTTCAAGAGCGCGCTCTAAACCGTTAACTCCTTTTTCTATTTTATATAAAGTAGAAATAGTAGCCGATTTAAAATCTGCGTGATCAATGTTTCTGATTTTATCCAAATCCTCGTTAGAGATAACCGGATTTTGAATTTTTAGTTTTTTACATTGTTTAGATTCAATTTCAAAAATATTGAAATCTCCACCAACTGCTAAACTGATATCAGTAATGATTTCCTCACGAATACCATCCAAAGGAGGGTTGGTAACCTGAGCAAATAATTGTTTGAAATAGTTATACAACAATTGAGGCTGATCTGACAACACGGCCAAAGGCGTATCGTTACCCATAGAACTGATAGCTTCAGCTCCCTGGCCTCCCATTGGGTTGATGATTGTTTTTAAATCTTCAATAGTATAACCAAATAATTTTTGTCTTGTTACGAAATCTAATTTCTCAACCGGAGTAGGGTTATTTGTGTAAGGAACCTTAGATAAAGGCAATAAATTAGCATCTAACCATTCCTGGTAAGGACGTTTTGTAACTATCGCTTTTTTAACTTCTTCGTCTTCGATAATACGACCTTCGTTCATATCAACCAGGAACATTTTTCCTGGCTCTAAACGACCGTGCTGAATTACGTCTTCCGGATCGATATCCAATACACCAATTTCTGATGACATGATTACGAAACCGCTTTTTGTTAATGTATAACGAGAAGGACGTAAACCGTTTCTGTCTAATAAGGCTCCAATAACATTACCATCTGTAAACGGAATAGAAGCAGGACCATCCCAAGGCTCCATGATACAAGCGTTAAACTCGTAGAAAGCTCTTTTTTCAGGAGACATTGTCTGGTGTTTTTCCCAAGCTTCAGGAACAACCATCATCATCGCTTCAGGCAATGAACGACCTGTCATTAGTAAAAGTTCAACCACCATATCCATAGAAGCAGAATCTGATTTTCCTTCTAAGATAATTGGGAATAATTTTTTGATATCATCGCCAAAAACTTTGCTTTGCATAAGCTCTTCACGAGCACGCATACGGCTTACGTTTCCACGAAGTGTGTTGATCTCACCATTATGACACATGTATCTAAATGGTTGAGCTAATTCCCAAGAAGGGAAAGTATTGGTAGAGAAACGTTGGTGAACTAACGCCAAACGAGTCACTAAATCTGGATCTTTTAAGTCAACATAATAACGGCTGATGTCTTCCGGCATCAATAGACCTTTATATATTATGGTAGTTGTCGATAAACTAGAGAAATAGAACATATGGCTTTCAGAGGTTTTAGAGCCTCTAATAGCGTGTTCAGCAATTTTTCTAGCTGCAAAAAGTTTTGCATTAAATTCATTTTCAGTTAAATCCTGACCGTTTTTGCTAACAAAAACCTGTTTAACTGTTGGTTCTTTTTCTGCGGCAATCTGCCCTAAATTTTCTACTTCAACAGGTACATCTCTCCAACCTAAGATCTTTAAGTTCTGATCTTTAATAGTTGCTTCAAAAGTGTTAATACAAAAAGAAACCTGGTTTTTGCTTTTTGGTAAAAAAACCATTCCTACTGCATACTCACGTGTTTCAGGGATTTCAAAGTCACATACTTTTTTGAAAAAGTTATGTGGGATGTCGAATAAAATTCCAGCTCCGTCTCCAGTTCTTCCATCAGAACTAACTGCACCACGATGTTCCAATTTTATTAAGATGTCCAATGCTTTGTGAATAATATCGTTAGATTTAATACCATTCAAATTACAAATAAATCCTGCACCACAATTGTCGTGTTCAAATTCAGGCAAATAAAGCCCTTGTTCTTTAACTTTCATTCTTGATATTTTTTCTACAAAAATAAAGATTTCGTTAAACATAATGTAGTGAAATTGTAATTTGGCTTACATTTTTGTTGTAATATTAGAAAAACGATTCTTAAATGATAATAATTTTATTTAAACCATTGCTAAATGATAAAATGACAATATGTTTTAAATTATATTAGGAAAAATCCGCGGTAAGGTATTGTATTCGTTGATATTTTTGTTAAATATCAAACGATATAGTGATTTTCTGTTAACATTAACAAAGCAATTGTTTAACTATTTATTTGCTTTCGAAAATAAATATATAGGAATCTCAAATAGACTCATTTTTAATTGAAAAAGATTTTACTATTAAGTTGAATTTTGCTACTTTTGTCGCACTTTTATTCTGAAATAAATTCAGAACCAGACAAATTCTATATTATGAACATACACGAATATCAAGGAAAAGAAATTTTAGCTAGCTACGGAGTACGCATTCAACGCGGAATTGTGGCTAATAATGCAGTTGAAGCTGTGGCTGCTGCAAAACAATTAACTGCCGAAACTGGTACAGGATGGCACGTAATAAAAGCACAAATTCACGCAGGTGGACGTGGAAAAGGTGGTGGAGTTAAGTTGGCTAAAAATCTTCAACAAGTTGAAGAAATTGCAGGACAAATTATCGGAATGCAATTGATCACACCTCAAACTTCTGCTGAAGGTAAAAAAGTAAACAAAGTTTTAGTTGCTGAAGATGTATACTATCCTGGTGAAAGTGAAACTTCTGAGTTTTATGTTTCTGTTTTATTGAATAGAGCTACAGGACGTAACATGATTATGTATTCTACTGAAGGTGGAATGGATATCGAAGAAGTTGCTGAGCACACTCCGCACTTAATTTTTACTGAAGAAGTTGATCCTACTGTTGGATTACAAGGTTTTCAGGCAAGAAGAATTGCCTTTAACTTAGGTCTTTCTGGAAATGCTTTCAAAGAAATGGTTAAATTCATTGATTCATTATACAATGCTTACATTGGTTCTGATGCTTCTATGTTTGAAATCAACCCGGTTTTGAAAACATCTGATAACAAAATTATGGCTGTTGATGCTAAAGTAAATATCGATGATAATGCTTTATACAGACAACCAAAATATGCTGAAATGAGAGATATCCGTGAGGAGAATCCAATCGAAGTTGAAGCTAAAGAAGTAGGTTTGAACTATGTAGATCTTGACGGTACTGTAGGATGTATGGTAAACGGAGCTGGTCTTGCAATGGCAACTATGGATTTAATTAAATATGCTGGTTTTGAGCCTGCTAACTTCTTAGATGTTGGTGGAACTGCTGATGCAAAACGTGTTGAAACTGCTTTCCGTATTATCTTAAAAGATCCAAACGTAAAAGCAATTTTGATCAATATTTTTGGTGGAATCGTTCGTTGTGACCGTGTAGCACAAGGAGTTGTTGACGCTTACAAAAATATGGGTGATGCTATTAAGGTGCCAATTATCGTTCGTTTGCAAGGAACAAATGCTGAAATTGCAAAAGAATTAATTGACAATTCTGGTATGCCAATCTTATCAGCTGTTCAGTTTCAAGAAGCTGCTGATCAAGTTAAAGCTGCACTTTCTTAATCAAATAAGAAATCAATTATATAGAAATCCCTCCGAGAAATTGGAGGGATTTTTTTAGTTTTTAACAGTAAAGAATTTATATATGAAATCAGTACAAATCAGCCAAATAAATAAAATAATTAGAAATTGTTTTTTCAAATTATTACTCATTGATTTATTTTTATCATTTTTGTATTGGTATTTTAGGCCTTTCTGTGAACCTTGCCAAGATATAAATGACTGCCCTCCCTGTATTTCGAAAGAGCAATACTTTATAATTTATTTTGGTTTAGCATTGAATGTGGTCTTTATTATTTATTATCTTTTTAAAAATAAGAAGTAGATGCACTGCTGTGCAGTTAAATTCTTCTATTTCAAAACAGTAGACAATTCTACAATTTCGTATTCAGGATTATGCACGACGAATTCTCTAATCATTTCAGTATGGCCAGCACCTAATAAAACCATTATTTTATCGTCTTTACTTTCTGTAAGTTTCAGTATTAAAGCATACATATAAAGATTTCTTCTGTACCATTCCGAAACTAAAAAAGCGCCCACAAAATTGTCTGTTTTCCCCCCTTTAATCGCTGTTTGAAGATACCAGCTAATATCTTGTTTATTAACGTCCAAAAGTAATTGGGTCAAAGAATACTTTGTAATTTTTGTATTGAAATCTGTTTCATAATGTTTCATTGTTTCTTCATTCTTTTTGATTAAATCAAACTGATTGGCAGCTTTCATTCCATTTACCAAACTATCATATGGAAAATCAGTATCTCTATAATCAATTGCATATAACTTTTTATGACCTAATTTTTTAGCTGATCTTAAAGCTATTTGTACTATTTCATCTGAATCTTTCTTAAGTAAGCTATCAGTATTTTTAGCATAAAACGTATCCAATTTGGCTTGTTTCTGATAATTCCATTCAACAAAAATTTTATCAGGGCCAAATTGTTTAATTTTATCGGTAATGTTTTCTAGCTCTTTCTGGCTTTTGTCTGTCATAACATTAAACGTATTTACTTTGGCAACGTCAAGTCCTGGATTTTCAAAGTGGAAGCTTCCAAACAATACTATTTGTTTCTTTTTTGTTTGAGCAGGTGATAGATTAAAAGTAATAAGCATTAGTACTAAAATAATTTTTTGCATGGTGATTTTGTGTTTAAATTCATTGCAAATGTACAGGCAGATTAGAAGCGGTTTTTCCGTTTTTGATGAACGCTGTATTCCGTTTGATTAACACTTGGAATTCTTCATTCAAATTTTACGTGTAAAGTTTTTCATAGTTCATCATTAAAAAATGAAGTTTCATATAAATAGAGTATTCATGTAAAGTCATAGTTGTATTTTTGAAATAACAACAATATATTATGAAGCTAAAAATTCCTTTTTATTATCATATTCTTCTTTTTTTAATACTGTTTTTTACCTTTTATCTCTGGGATATTGGAGTAAGTAATCGAAAATTGGATTCTGTTTTCAGCAGTAAGTATTTCTTTTTTAATACAAGTTTTGTTCTATCAATTTTTATCGTTTATCTTTTAAATTTTTACCTTTTTTGCGATTGGTTTTTGAACAAAAAAAGGATTTTGTTCTATTTTTTGAGCATTGCCGTTTCATTACTAATTTTTGCCGGAGTCCGTTATTTTTTACAGGAAATTATTGTTTTTCAGATTATTGGAATACATAATTATAGTGAAAAGTCCAGAGAATTGACCTACTACGTGCGTGATAATTTCTTTTTTGGATTACCTGCCGTAATTTTTAGTGCTTTGAGTTATTTGTTTTGGCAATTTCATAGTTCACAGCGACAAAATCAGGAATTACTTTTAGAAAACAAAAAAGCGGAATTTCAAATGCTGAAAGCACAGGTTGGTCCTCATTTTTTGTTTAATACATTGAATTCTTTTTACAGTCAGCTTATTTTAAAAGAGGATGAAATGGCGGCAGACATTTTGGTTCTTTCCGATTTGCTTCGCTACGTCATTACAGAAACAGACAAAGATGAAGCGGTGCTTTTAAAAGAAATTCAGTTCGTACAGAATTATATTCATTTACAGAAAAAACGATTTGAAGATCAGTTGTTTTTGGATTTTATTATTGAAGGAAATTATTCGAATGAAAAGATTCTTTCGTCGGCATTAATTCATTTTGTAGAGAATGTTTTTAAGCATGGAAAATTTAATAATGAAAAAGAAAAAGCAGTTATTTCAATTCGTATAAAAGAGGATTTTTTAGAAATTTCAACTTTTAATTATAATGTTGAAGGTGAAAATTATTCTTCAACCGGAATTGGTTTTGAGAACCTGACAAAAAGGTTAGAATACACGTATAAAGACCAATTTGTACTTGAAAAAAGGGAAGAAAATAATACCTTTAAAGCCTACTTAAAAATACCGATAAAAATATAATTTATGGCTTTAAAATGTATTATTGTTGATGATGAGCCTCCGGCAACGCGTATTCTCGAAAACTATATTGGAAAAGTAAATTTCCTAGAAAAAGCAGCCGTTTTTAATGATTCCTTAAAAGCATTGGAATTTTTAAACACGCAAACTGTAGATGTTATTTTTTTGGATATTCAAATGCCTCAATTGACCGGTTTGCAAATTTCCAGAATCATTTCAAAAGATATAAAAGTCATTTTTACAACGGCATACCCTGATTTTGCATTAGAAGGTTTTGAGTTAAATGCAGTTGATTATTTATTAAAACCAATTTCATTTGAACGCTTTTATCAGGCAGTTTCTAAATTAAATACAGAACCAAAAAAGGAGGTTTCATCTAATAGTAACTCGTCTGATTTTATATTCGTTAAAACAGATGGTAAAAATAAGTTCCAGAAGTTGTTTTTGGAGGAGATTTTGTACGTGGAAAGCCTTCAGAATTACGTTTGTATTCATACTTTAAAGCAGCAAATCATTACACATTCTTCTTTAAAAAATGTAATAGAATCATTACCTGGAAAGGATTTTATCCAAATACATAAATCTTATGTGATTGCCTTAAAACAAATTGAATCAACAGATAGTTTTTCGGTTTTTATTAATGCGAAAGAATTACCAATTGGAGCAACTTTTAAAGATGCTTTCTTTGAGAGAATTGATCAAAATAAAATGTAAACAAATCATTTAACCGCAAAGAGCGCAAAGATTTTAATTTGTAAGGTTTAATATAAACGCAAAAGTTCGCAAAGCTTTATATATCAATATAGCCTTGCGAACTTTGCGTGAACCTTAGCGCCCGTTGCGGTTAAACTTTCGAGCTATTAATTATTTCTTATTCTTACCGTTTTTATAAACCACTTTTTCTACAACCTGTATTTTAGGTGTAGCAGGCTTTTTCTTGAAAGGTTTTTTAGCTGCTGGACCCGTTTTAGAAGGTGCTTTGTCGCCTCTTCCTCTTTCAGCATCTTTTGGACTTGCTTTAAATTCAGGTCTTTCTTTAGTATTGTCTTTCTTCGGAATTTCAGCTTTATGTTTCGCTAAAACATCATTCGGGTTTTTAGGATTTTCTTTGGTTCCTCTTAAATGAATTACTAATCCATTTAAGAAATTACGCAAAACCTGATCACCACATTCCATGTAATTTTCATGATCTTCGGCTCTGAAAAAAGCTCCTAATTCTGATTTTGTAATTCTAAAATCTACTAATTCTAAAATTTCAACTATTTGATCATCACGGAGCATCAAAGCCACGCGCAGTTTTTTTAGGATATCGTTATTCGTCATCGTTTAATTTTTTACAAAGGTACGGTTTAAAAGCAATTAGAAGGCAATTTTAGATTTAGAATTATAGGTAAAGACTGTTGATATTTTTACGCAAAGTCGCAAAGTCGCCAAGTAAAACAATCCCACCTTTGCTTCTTTGCGACTTTGCGTGAGATTAATTCAGTATTAAAATTTACTTAGTGAGTATTTTTGCTGTTTAAAAGATTTATTAATTTATCTAAATCTTCCTGTAGATGGTTCGCCGTAACCACAATTCTATTGAGATTATCTGCATTTTGCTTGTATTTGAAACTCGCGATTATGATTTTATTTTCTTTTAATATTTCAATGACATTTTTATTTTTCAGGTAAATTAAAGGATAACTTTTATCAAATTTAATTGAATCGCTTTTGATCAGTTTTTGGTCTATATAAACAAGATTTTTAAGTAATTTTTGATGTTGCTTCGTATATATTTCAGAAGCATCTGCCAAAGTCTGTACGAACGCAGGATTCATTCCGGCAGCAGAACCAAAGATTTCTGATTTCTTTATTTTCTCAATAAAAGAGGCGTCACCTGCAATTACGCCTCCGGTTAGGCCGAAGGCTTTTCCTAATGAAGAAACCATTATTTTCCTCTTTATTGGAAGATTGATATCAGAATAAATTCCGCAGCCATTTTGACCTAAAATTCCAAGAGAATGGGATTCATCAATTAACAACGTAATTTCTTTGTGTTTTGGAATTTCTCTTAAAACATTTAAATCAATCGCATTGGTTTCAAAAGAAGGAACTCCATCAGTAAGAATCGTAATTTTTTCTTCCTTATCATCCAATAATCTGGAATTGATTTTCCCATCAACAAAAACGGATAAACTATTGTCTGCCTGAATCGCTG
Organism: Flavobacterium sp. KH_001; assembly: GCF_057840745.1. Classification (NCBI taxonomy): domain Bacteria; kingdom Pseudomonadati; phylum Bacteroidota; class Flavobacteriia; order Flavobacteriales; family Flavobacteriaceae; genus Flavobacterium; species Flavobacterium sp. KH_001. Next base: position 2,651,716 of record NZ_CM174520.1, read on the forward strand.
TGTGAACATCATCAAAATGAAAGAAAGTATCGGTCTGTTTTTTTAACTCATCAACGACAAGTTTTCCGGCCAGCATTCCTGAAGAAACTGTAACAACGGCTTCCGCTCTAATGTAATTTGCTAAAAAAGTTTCGCCGTTTTCATATGCCGTAACTTTTACATTTGCGTTTCTGGAACTTCCGTATGTAGTTCCCCATTTCAGAATATTTTTTACAACCAATTCCTGAAAAGCTTTATTTGTTGATAAACCTAAATAAGCTGTTCCGCCAAAATACAAATATTGCTCTTGGTCGATTTCGATAATTCGATCTGGAAATTGATTGACATTCATTTTGGTTAGAGTAAAGTTACACCGGTTCCGTTAAGTTCAGAATAGGAGATTACACCATTTTTTATAGTAACTCCGGTTGCAATATCTTCTGCTAAAAGCAAGGCACCGTCCATATCAACATAATCCAGCTGAGGTAATAAATGGGCAATCGCTGAAATTCCGACAGTTGATTCGGTCATACAACCCACCATAGTTTTTAATCCGAGTTTTTTGGCTTCTTCAATCATTCTTTTCCCGGGAGTTAATCCCCCGCATTTTACTAATTTCACGTTTACGCCATGAAAGTGATTGTGACATCTGGAAACATCTTCTTCAATAATGCAGCTTTCATCTGCAATTATAGGCAAAACGGAATGTTTGAAAACTTCCTTGTGTGCTTCCCAATTGTCAGCTTTCATGGGTTGTTCCAGAAATTCGACTCCTAGTTTTTTTAGCTCAACTGCATTATTGATCGTTTCTTCAACGCCCCAGCCGCAATTGGCATCAATTCTAAAAATAGCATCAGTGTGTTTGCGAAGTTCTTTTACAATCGCGATATCTTCTTTTGTTCCCAGCTTAATTTTATAAATCGGCCACGGCAATTCCTGCATTTTAGAAACCATTTTTTCTATAGAAGCGATCCCTATGGTGTAATCAGTTAAAGGGTTTCTTTCCGTCGTATAATTCCATAATTCGTATAGTTTTTTACCTTTCTTACGAGCATACAAATCGTTATAAGCCAAATCCAGAGCGCACAAAGCAAACATATCGTGTTTTAAAAACGGATATATTTTTCCCCAAAAGACCTCTGGAGTTTCATTTTCAGAAGATTCAATGGTACTTCTAAATCTTTCCAAATCCTCTATCATCATCGGAACAGTAGTTTTGTAGTAGGGATTTGAAGTAGCTTCACCAAAACCCGATAAGCCGTCACTTTGTAATTCTACAATAAGTGAAGGCTGAAAATCAATTGATTCTCTTGATATGGTAAAAGTATGTTTGAGTTTTAAATTATACTCTCTTAAGATTAGTTTCATGATTGAATGATGTTTTAATTTTATTCTAATAGCCAAGCCAAAGAACTGCGTTTACAAAATTATCGCGCCAGAGTTTTTCATTATGTTCACCGCCTTTTACAACCTTCGATTTCGTCAGATGTAGACAATAACAGCGATTACGATCTAAAAGCGTTTCCATTTTTTTCATTTCTGCTACCATATCGTCACTTTCCTTGTCGCCACATAAAAAGTAGATTCGGGTTTTATTTTTTGGAGCTTGTTCTGTATAAGTATAAATGTCATTGGAAAACCAAAAAGAAGGCGAAAAAACGCCTGCATTTCCAAAAACTTCAGGGTATTTTAAGATTGCATAGTAAGAAACCAAACCTCCAAGTGAACTTCCCATAATAGTAGTATTTTTGGCTTTGGTTTTAGTTCGGTAATTTTTGTCGATATAAGGTTTTAATGTTTTTACAATAAAATCAAGATAATTGTCTGCATTTCCACCACCATATTTTTCATTTTTAAAAGGCGTCAATTCATCAATTCGTTTGTCATTTCCGTGTTCAATTCCTACGACAATAACAGGAGCTTTAAGGCTGTCTAGTTTTTCATCAACATTCCATTCACCAACATAAGAGGTTTTGGCGTCAAATAAATTTTGAGCATCGTGCATATAAATGACACTGTATTTTTTCTTGGCTGAAGCCGAATATCCTTCAGGTAAATAAATCCAGATTTTCTTGGTGGTTTTGAGTTGAGGAGCTTCTATCGTAAAAGTCGATACATTTTTTGAAGCCGTACTTTGCTGTGCATATCCTATGGAGATCATCCACAGAAAAATAAAAAAGAATAATCCTCTAATCATTAGTATTTTTGTGTTTAAATTTGACAGCAATATTTTAGCTAAAAATAATAAATTGATGAATACAGAAGCAGAAAAGAGAAGTTTACTTTTAGAAATGATAACTTTTTCTACCGTTGATGGAAAATTGCACAAAAGAGAGTATGATTTTTTGTGGCTTGTTGCCCAGGAATTAAATATTGATTTTGATGTTTTTAATGATTTGTTTCATCAGGAACATACAAAACAAATTATAAAATCAGAGTTTCAGCGCATTCAGCAGTTTTACAGACTGGCTTTAATTATGCATTGCGATGGAATTTTGCATGAAAAAGAAGCAAAAGGAATACAACAAATTGCCATTGAAATGGGTTTGAATCCAGGAGCTGTAAAAAGAGTTTTAGATTTGATGAAAAAAGCACCTAATGCCATGATCGACCCTAAACTTTTATTGAGAGTTTTTCAGGAACAACATAATTAAGATAATTGTTCCTGTAGTTTTTTAATATCATCACGCAATTTTGCCGCTTGTAAAAAGTCCAATTCTTTGGCAGCTTTTTCCATTGATTTTCGTTTCTCACGAATCATTTTTTCCAATTCTGCTTTAGATAAATAAGCCGTTTCCGGTTCTGCGGCGATAGACAAAGTATGTCCTAATTCATATTCTACTAATGGGTTCTTAGTAAACGCACTGTCGATTTTCTTGTTTAAAGCTTGAGGCGTGATATTATTTTCAACGTTGAAATTAATTTGTTTCGTTCTGCGATAATTGGTTTCATCAATCGTTTTCTGCATACTTCCTGTCATTTTATCAGCATATAAAATTGCTTTTCCGTTAAGATTCCTTGCGGCACGACCAATAGTTTGGGTCAACGATTTGTGATTTCGTAAAAAACCTTCTTTATCGGCATCTAAAATAGCAACAAGCGAAACCTCAGGTAAATCCAGACCTTCACGCAGTAAGTTAACTCCAATTAAAACATCAAAAATACCTTTACGCAAATCCTGCATGATTTCAATACGTTCTAATGTATCAACTTCGGAGTGAATATAACGGCAACGAATGTTTACTTTGGTTAAATATTTAGCCAGTTCTTCGGCCATTCTTTTGGTTAAAGTCGTTACTAAAACTCTTTCATCTAATTCACAACGAACCTGAATTTCTTCAATTAAATCATCAATCTGATTCAAACTCGGCCTTACTTCAATAACCGGATCTAATAACCCTGTTGGGCGAATGATTTGTTCCACATAAATACCGTCCGATTTTTGCAATTCATAATCGGCCGGAGTTGCAGAAACATAAATAACCTGATTTTGTAAAGCCTCGAATTCTTCAAACTTCAAAGGTCGGTTGTCCATAGCGGCCGGTAAACGGAAACCGTATTCAACTAAATTCTCTTTACGGCTGCGGTCACCTCCATACATAGCATGAACCTGAGAAACGGTTACGTGACTTTCATCAACAACCATTAAAAAATCGTCTGGAAAATAATCAAGGAGACAGAAAGGTCTTGTGCCGGCTTGTCGACCATCAAGGTAACGCGAATAATTTTCAATTCCGGAGCAGTAACCTAATTCGCGAATCATTTCTAAATCGAAATTAGTACGTTCTTCCAAACGTTTTGCTTCCAGATGTTTTCCTATTTCTTTAAAGTAATCAACTTGTTTTACCAAATCTTGTTGGATTTCCCAAATTGCGCCTTGCAGTACTTCAGGAGAAGTTACAAACATATTGGCAGGATAAATGGTCAGTCTTTTGAATTTTTCAATGACATGTGAAGTCTTCGCATCGAAAGATTCTATTTCTTCGATTTCATCTCCAAAAAAGTGAATTCGAAAAGCATCGTCGGCATAACTTGGATATACTTCTACCGTATCGCCTTTAATCCTGAATGTTCCGGGATTAAAATCGGCTTCCGTTCTGGCGTATAAACTTTGTACTAAGCTGTGTAATAACTTAGTTCGTGAAATGACCTGGTCTCTATGTATTTCAATTACGTTTTTCTTAAACTCCACGGGATTTCCAATACCATACAGACAAGAAACTGAGGCGACAACCAAAATGTCACGTCTGCCTGAAAGTAGGGAAGAAGTGGTGCTCAAACGCATCTTTTCAAGCTCTTCATTGATAGATAAATCTTTTTCGATGAAAACACCCGTTACAGGCATAAAAGCTTCAGGCTGATAGTAATCGTAGTAAGAAACGAAATACTCAACCGCATTATTGGGGAAAAACTGTTTGAATTCCGAATATAATTGCGCTGCCAAAGTTTTATTGTGTGCTAAAACTAAAGTCGGTCTTTGAACTTCCTCAATAACATTAGCAACTGTAAATGTTTTTCCGGATCCTGTAACTCCTAATAAAGTTTGATATTTTTCGCCATCACGAACACCTTGTGCTAGTTTTTCAATTGCTTGTGGCTGATCACCTTTTGGACTATATTCTGAGGATACCTGGAAATTCATTTTTGACTGATGAAAAGTTTAGTTTTGTAAAGATACAAAGTTTGAATTCGATTTAAAAGATAAAATACCTCGTTAAGAGTCATTAGAGTATTAAATTAATCTAAAAAATTAACCATTGCATCGTTCACGATTTTAGACTGATCAATACTTAAAAAATGCCCCGCATCAGTTATTTTTTGAGTTTTACTTTTGATTAAATATTTCTGTGCTCTTTCTAAGCTTTCATCAGAATTGATGACATCGTGATCTCCTATTAAAACTAAAACCGGATTTTTGATAGATTGTAATTCATCATCGGAAAAAGGCATCATTTTCAGCATGCTTGAATTTGATTTAGCATATTTGTTAGCCAGATAAAATTGTCTTTTATAAATGGGGCTAATTTTTTCTGAATGTGTTGAAAATGTTGTTAGGGTTTTAGTGAATTTCTTTTCGCTAGGGAAAAGTTTCAGCATTAAGGCATTACTTGTTTTTCCGACCTTATCAATAAATTTAAAGGTTTGTGCCGGACTTAATAATACTATTTTATCAATATTATTTTCTTTTTGAGTTGCCAGTAAAGTTGCAATCCAGCCACCTCGGGATGCTCCAACGATATCAAATTTCTTTAATTTATAATGTGTGAAAATTTCATTGTACCAAATTACCATTTCCTCACGCGAAAGTGGTTTTGCTGTTAAATTAGATTTTCCCGGTTCCATCAAAAAGTCTATCGCATAAATACGATGGTTTTTGGCTAAAGCTTTAATGTTTGGATACCACATGGTAGAACTGGCGTCCATTCCATGCAGTAGAACAAGATCTTTTCCATTTTTCGGACCGGCCATAATGATATGTGCAGTTCCTAAACTGGTTTTAATATTTTCTTCTGTATACGGAATTTCCCAAAGTTTTAAAGCTTTATCATAGGAAGTGAGGTAAGCTTGTTTTTCGGTTTTTGTTTCAAAAACGTAATCTTCGAATTTTGCTTTTTTAGAAGAAGCACAACTTACAAGTAATAATAATAGGGCGATTCTGAAGCATATTTTTGGTGTATTCATAAAATTCAATTTACCTTAAAGGTACTGAGAATAATACAGATAAAGTATTAGAATTTTGTTTTAATGTATCAGAATTACAATCTCTTAGGGTCTTTTACAGTTAAATGATAAAGCTGCACGACAGCCAAAATAGCATTAGGAATAATAACCGGCAACAGCCATTGACTAACATCGCTATAATCTTTTAAAAAGATGCCATAAATGACAAAACAAATACATCCAAAGAGATTAATAAATCGGATTGTTCTAAGGTCTTTCAATAGAAAACCTCCCACAATAAAAACGGACGCCAGGTAACCAATATAATCTGCCATGCTTTTGATATTAAATGATTTACAATCAAATCTACCAAAAGCAAATAATAATATCAAGTTTTATTGCTGAAAATCAACGTTTTGAATTTTCCACGATTTTTGCTGTGCTTCGCTTAAAAATGTCCAGGCTACAATTCGGCTTGTTTTTTGGCCCTGAGCCATATCGATCGTTTTGATGGATGCTGCGTTTACTTTATTTAGTGTTTTATAAATGCTCGAAAGATTTTCTCTTTTAGAAACCAAAGTAGTAAACCATTGACATTGCATAGCATATTTGGCACTTTCGTAAATCATTTGGGTTACAAAACCAATTTCACCGCCATTGCACCATAATTCGTCCTTTTGACCTCCAAAATTTAAAACCGGATTTGTATTTTTCTTTTCCTTTGGATTTAGGTTGGAGACTTTTCTTGACGTACTTTTATTCGCTTCTTCAGCTGATGCATGAAAAGGAGGATTGCACATTGTGAAAGTAAAACGATCCTCGGGAGTAATTATGTTTTTGAAAATAAAACGAGATTCTATTTGTAATTGTAAACTTATCGCATCAATTAGTTTTGGATTTCGTTCGATAATCTTACTGCAGTTTTCGATGGCCTTTTTGTCAATATCTGTTCCAACAAAACTCCAGTCGTAAATAGCATTCCCTAAAATGGGATAAATACAATTGGAACCTGTTCCGATATCTAAACCTAGCACATCTGAACCCAAAGGAATTATTCCGTTATTGGTTTCTGCTAACAAATCGGCTAAATAGTGTATGTAATCGGTTCTCCCGGGAATTGGAGGACAAAGATAATTTCTGGGAATGTCCCAATTTTCAATGTCATAATAGGTTTGCAATAAAGCCTTATTAAGAACTTTTACAGAAACAGGATTACTAAAATCAACAGTTTCTATTCCATGATGGTTAATGGCAACATGCGATTTTAATTCAGGACAATTTGAAATAAGAAGTTTGAAATCATAGCGTGAACGATGAAGATTTCGAGGATGTAAATTGTTTTTTTCAGAATTGTCTGTTGCTTTCATTTTGTAAATTTGGTGCAAAGATAGTCATTCCTTTTTTAGAAAAGATTTTGTCAAGCTTTCAATTAAGTCAAATGCTCAAATCAGTGTTAGTGGCTGATGGACAATCGTTTTTTCTCATTTATTTCTACCAATCCGGTTTCCAATTTTCTAAATATGCTATAGGGATATTAAGTTTTTCATAAATTGTTCCTGAATGTCCCGATTGAAGTGTTGTTATTGAGTCTTTATTTATGGTTGCTTTTTTCCTTAATATTTGATGACTACATTGAAAAACTATTGAAAATTTTATTTTCATTTTGTTTCCCTCTATAAAATAATAACCCATTGTAGCTTTGCTTGGGTTAAAATACTCTCTGGTTAATTTCAAAGTGTCAGATTTGGCAATTGAAAATATTCCAACTTTATTATTAGAATAAAATTTTAAGTAGCTTACATATGGATAACTATTGTCATCATTTTTTTCAAAGAAAACATATTCTTTTGTAATACTATTTATAGCAAAATTTATTTTTTCTTTATAGACAGCTAAAGTATCGATGTTATCTATTTTTGTGTTTTTAAGTTTATAGTCATGTATTTTTTTTCTGCAATGACCATTTTTTGAATATAATCCATTATAACAACAACTTATGAATAAGAAAGACAAAGTAAATAATAAGAAAATGTTTTTATATAATTTGTACTTCATTTGTTGGTATTTATAAGGTCATTATTTTTGTAACCTGTCGCCCAATGTTCTACTACTTAAAAATGGGGTTGGGACTAAATTAAGCCCATTCTTCGGATTTGCCAAATCATCCTAAATACAAAATCAATTTCCAATTAAATCTATTGCCTAAATCCGTTGTAGCTGTTAACTGTAATTTTTTTATTTATTATTATGAGCAAGTCAGAAATTGGATATGCTAAACCTACAATGATTGCAAATATTCCTGCTATAATTTTTCCTTCTGGTATCATAAGTGTAAACGATAACCATATAAGAATCACACAAAATGGATAAATTAGAATCCTTGACATTATCTTTGAAAAAGTCCATTCATTAACTTTTTCATTTTCTAGATTTTGGTCTTTTTTCTGTTTGGAATTATTTAATCCTTCTAAATTATTTATTGTTGTTTTTAATTCTTCAATCAAAATTTTAGTTTCAAATATTTTAGATTTTGAAAGAAGTAATCGCATTAAAAATCCAATTAAAGTAAGCGCAAGAATTGCAAAAATTGTAGTTATCAAGTTAGTTGAAATAAATACTGTTACTATTAATATAATTAATACCACGATAGTTACTCTGTCCAAAAAAATATTAAATGGATTTTTTTCCATTTTGATTTCCTTCAATTTATTATTTTGGTCAAAAGTTAAATGAAATATTGGGTAGACACCTCTAATAAAGTATGCAGATCTCCAAATTAATATTTCATTATTTCTAATTTCTCCACTGTATTTGGTAGTATTATACGATTGCGAATCTTTAAAGTGAGTTATAAGATTGCTTTTTTTATTTTGAATAATTAGTTTTTCAATATCTTTCTTATCTACCATTTTTCTAAAATTACAGCTGTTGGCAGTAGTTAATTTTGTTTAGTTGCTTTTACTCCAGAATATTTTTCTAACTTGTTAATTATTTCGGTGTCAAATCTTTTTTCAATTCTTTCTTTTTCATCATCTTCAAAGTCTTCTTCTTTGAGCCATTTTTTATACTTTTCATTCAATACAGCACGAACAGCTAGTATAGTCGGCCCATTTTCGTCCTGTTTTTCTTTTCCATTCCCAACAAATGATACATAATACATTTCTTCAGGTTCTGATTGAAAATAAAATATCCTTGTATCTAAAAAATCGTATCCAATTTTTTTCCAATTATCATATTCTTTCCATTTTTCTGGAATTTTAAGTTCTGGATTTTTTGAAAATAAAGTATCTAAAGCTTTTTCAATATTCTGTTTTGGTGTCACAAAATTTCTATTATCAAAACCGCCCAAAGTTCCGTCGCAACTAATTAATAAACAGCTAAATAAAAGTGTGAAAAAGATTTTAATTTTCATGATATTCTTGTTTCTGCGGGTTAATTACTGCCAACGTTCTGCCGCTTCACGCAGTTGCGAAATTCGTACCGGATTATTTTCTGTTAAAGATAAAAATTCTTGCGAAACGCAAACGTGTACTTACTACAAAACTCGCAATTGCTTGAAACGGCTGTTAGCAAACGTTTATTTTAATGTAGCTCACATTCCCAATCCTCAAGTTTATCGTTGTATCCAATGTAATATGATTTCATGTATTCTATCACTCGCGTCTTTGTATATTCAGAGTTGATAGCTTCTCCGTATTCAAATTCAATAACATTGGACCAAATTGCGAAACACTGTTCATTAAATGTCGCTCCATCTTTCATATAATAAGCAAATCCAACTCCTTCGATAACTGAAAATTCGGTAAACCATTTTGCGAATTTTTTAAATGCGTTAGGTAAATTGTCTCCTGAAATTTCAAAGTTTAACTCCCATGGTTCAAAATTGCTTTTGATTTCTGTATTATTTGATTCAATTAAATCATAAATGAAGCGACCTAATTTTTCACTTGGCCATTTTGGTGATAATTTATATTCTTGGTTTATAAATACACAGCAAGTTTTATAAAATATTTCAGGTGAGTTTTGCAGCAGTTCGTGATAATTGCCTTTGCTTAGCTGGTTATTAAGTAAGTCAAAATCCAATGTCCCATTAACTAAATAAAAAACAAAGTGTCTAATGCTGCTTTTTTGTCGTGTAGTAAGTTTCATGTCTAAATGTTTTCTAACGTACTGGTAATCAGTGGGTTTTGGATTAAAAATGCGCAATCTTTCGGTTGTGCCAAAACTTCCAAATACAAGACCATTTTTCCATTAAGCCAAATGCCCAAATCCGTTGTAGTGACTGTTAGCCGTTCGGTTTTTATTATTTACTATATTCTGATATTACTCTTTCAATTAAGTATAATAACTCTTTTGGTTTTTCTGTGTTTTTATTAGAGCATTTCTTAATTCCATTATTAAGACTAAAAGTGTTCTGTTTAAAAAGGTCTTTATATTCAACTAAAAATGAATCTCCACAGCCTAAATAATTTTCGCAATATTCTTCACTATTTTTATATTTTAATAATGATTTTTCATCTGAAAATTTAATTAGTTTTTCGACTAATTCCTTATTTTCTATTACTTTTTGATATTCTAATTTTGATAATTCTTTTGATTCAACTGCATTTACATCTTTTGTTAAATATGAGTATAATTTCAGTTCTTTTTCATCTATGTTAAGTTCATAAATTTCTTCAAAGATTGCACCTCCACCAGGAAATCTCCATATGCGTAATGTTTTTGAATTTAATTCGCTTATGGGTTTTAGCTTAAGTTTTTTTAATGCAAAATTTTGATTTTTGATTAATTCATTTTTTAAAAGCAATTCTACTTTTGAATTCTCCTTTTGCTTATTAAATTCAATTTGATTTTCATCTTTATTATTCTTGCAAGCAAACAATATAAGTAGAATTGATAGAGTAAATATTTTCATTTGTTGCTTTAAGTTGTTGAATTCTTCTTGGTTCTTGGTAAACTGACGGCTAACGTTCTCGCGCTACAAGCAGTTTGGGGCTAAATCAGCGTTATCTTTCGGATTTGCCAAATCTTCCAAATACAAAACCAATTTTTCCATTAAGCCAATTGCCCAAATTGCTTGTAGCGTGTGTTATGGGTAGGGCTTATTCGCCTACAGTTCAATTCCACCACTGTCTTTAAACTTTTGTTTGTATTCACTTTGTTTTTCAATTAGTCCTATTTCGGCATATAGTTCGGATAGTTCCCAAAAAGTATATTCGGAAGAAGATCCAAATTCTTCACTTATTTTAAATGCTTCAATAGCTTCTTTTGTTCGTTTTTCGTCACGAAGAATATAGCCAAGGTCTTCTGAAACAACGTTTTTATTTGTCGATTTTGTAAGCCCGTCTTTCAATATGACAATGCCAATTTGAGGGTTTTCTTTTGCGTAAAACAATTCATAATTACCATAACATTCAGATGCAACTGCTGGAATTATTGTCTGTTTTTGGTCATAAATACTCTCAACTTTTGTCTGTCTAATTATATTTCTTTTTATTATTATTTCTGCAATTCTTTCAGGTGTCATTATTCCAATGAAACAGTCGGTTGTTTTATTGGTAGAAACTTGCTTTGCTTTTACGAAATAATAATTCTCTTCTTCTGGTAATAAATGAAAGTTTGTTGGCTCAATAGTCCAATTAAGTTCATTCTCATCGTTTTGGTCTGTAACAACAAAAACCTTTGTCTTAATATCAGAAAAAATGTCTTTTAGTTTCATCGTTGTCTTTTGTTAGCCTTGTTTATAATGTTTTGGTAATCAGCGTGTTTGCGGCTAAATTAATCCCATTCTTCGGATTTGCCAAATCATTCCAAATGCAAAACCAACTGTCCACTAAGCCAATTGCCGAAATCCGTTGTAGCTGTTGTGCGTTGTTTTTTTTATTTAGTTATGATTATTTTCCCTGTTAAATAAATTTTATGCCAAGTTGCGAAGGTTAGTTCCAATCTTTCCATTTCTAATTGATTTTTCTTTGAATTATATTTATTTTCTATTTCAACTTTATAAAGTTGATTTGAAGTTGCTAATTTTGATTTCCAACAGTCTATAATTTTATACGCTATATCTCTTGGTTGAATATTTTCGTCAATTAATTTGCATTTTACTAACATCATACATTCAAGATTTTCAGTCATTTCAAATTCAATATTTCCAATAAGTTCTGTTTGGTCTAAATAACCTTCAAAATCTATTTTGAAACCACATAAATCCTCTGGTTCTGAATAAGGTTTAATATTTCCATTAATTAAGTTTAGAAATGTTTTTCCATCCCAATAATTAAAATCTTCTCTTAATATTTTTGTTATTTTTCCTTTGCCAACAGTTTTATTTCCTTCTCGTATTTCAAATTCTTGATTTATTTTAAACTTTCCTATGTGAAAATCTGAACTTAAAGTTTTTAGATACACTTTTACGCTTTCGCCAAGTTCACAAATCTCTTTGTTAATGAATTCTTGTGGTGCATCCCAATCTTTTCCGTTATAATAGAATTGTCCACGATAACCACTTTTCACTGCTGTTTTTCTTCCGCCTTCATCTTCGGTTAAATAATAAATTTCTGCTTCAATTTCTGGATTTGGAAGTTTCATTTTTTGAGTTTTTCTTTCGGATTTCTGTCGCTCGAAAATAACACACAACGTTCCCGCGCTACAAGCAGTTTGGGATTAAATTAAGCCTTATCTTCGGATTTGCCTAATCTTCCAAATACAATATTATCTTTAAATTAAGCCAAATGCCCAAATTGATTGTAGCGTGTGTTATGCGATGTTTTTATTTAAGTTCTGCATTTCTAATTATATAAAAATTGAACAACCCTTTTGATAATGTTAGTTCCAACGAATTTGAAAAAGCAACTTTGTTTTTTAAATTTCTTTTAAATTCAATTCGTTTAGTGTCATTGTTTTCGGTACTAATAATTACAGCTGGAGTTTTTCTGCTGTATTTTCCGCCATTGATTTCCGTTTTCCTTACAATTTCATACGTTTTCCATTTGGTTTGTTTATTAGCAAAACTATAATTTGCTCCTAAAAATAATATGGTTAAATAACTTCCAACAACTAAAAAACTAAAGACAAAATTATTAAAATCATTCCACGGACTTATTTCTTTCAGTTTGTTCTTAAACATAACAAAAAACAAAATACCGATTGCATAGATTCCCAATATAATCTCTATTGGAATAATTGTTTTTTCATAAAGTTTCAAATTGATAAAATTCAACATGAGCGATGAAAAAAAGAGTATGTTAAAAATTATAGAGTTTAATTTCATTTTCAGCGTTTTTTTAGGCAAAATATCGCATAACGTTCCCGCGCTACAAGCAGTTTGGGACTAAATTAAGCTCATTATTCGGATTTGCCAAATATTCCAAATACAAAACTAACTTTCCATTATGTCTATTGCGCAAATCCGTTGTAGTAGCTGTTTTGCGTGTTGTTTACTTTATTTCAAATTGCTTTACCATCCAATGATTTGAATGATTGTTAACCAAGTCAGTTTTTATTGTCTCATCTTTTGAAATTAAAAAGTTATAGATTTTAAGAGGAACAGAATCTGGATAATCACTTAATCCTTTATCAATAATTTTCGCTGCTTCCTCATTTTGTCCACTTGTGTCTAAAGCCTCAAAATTATAGATGTAGATTATTGCAGGGGTTTTATTAAAAATATTTTGAAATTCGTATGCTAAGTCAGTCATTAACTCTACTTGAAATTTAGGATTTGGCCTTTTCCCAACAGCCAAAGTTTGAGTTATGTGATCCTGGTACGCGATAAACATCAACAGTAAATGTCTGTTTTTAGTGTTTTTATTTTTATATAGTTTATCAATTTTTTTTTGCGTGTTTGGATTTAATTCACCCAATTCTGATTGTAAGCCTTGGGTATAAAATTCCTCTAATAAATCAAATACTGCTTTATCTTGATTGTCTATAATTGTCTCGCTTCGTAGTCGATTAATACGAGATTCGTTAGGCTGAGAAAATACATTTAATGAGAAAAATAGAATGATTGTGGTCAGTTTCTTCATTGTTAAGAATTAGATATTTTCGAATAAATTGTACGCAACATTCTCGCGCTTTCCAGTGTTTGGAAATTATGAAAACGAGTATTTTAGTTAAACGAAAATACGAATTAAAATGGTAATTCCACTAAAACTAAAATAACGCAAAATGTGTCTTGGAGGTGATCTTTATATTTCTTTTAAGATTCTTGTATGAAGAATTATTTTCCATAAAATCACAGTAAAAATTCCATTCCCAAAAATCCATGTCATTATTCCATAAGGATCATAGAAAGGTAAAATATCTAATCGAACCAGAAGAGCAGATAAAGAAATACTTAGCGCAACTATAATTACAGCAAACACAATTTTTTTCCACCATTTACATTTTGCGTTTATGTGAGAAAATATAATATTTACTCCTAATAGCAAAAAAATTATCATAAAAAGCATAGGGTCACCATGATCTCCCTTTAATTTTTCTACAATAAAATTTACTAAAAATGGAATTGTCCAAAGTACAACAATGAAATAAATATATACTAGGATGTTTTTCCAATTCATATTTGTGATTTTAACTCGTTTTTAGGGCAGTACCTCCAATTTGTATATTGTATATAGGTATGACAAAATCATACAAGGCCACCCAATTTTGGATAGATAAGAATGACAGACTTCATACTTTAATTTAAACCAAATATATAGATAATTCTTTATAACTTATTAAACGGACTTGTGTAATAGGAATACTCAAAAAAACAATTTAATCAATACACTCCATCAACAACAAATCGCCATTGTTGTGCGTAATCGTCACAAGTCCGTCTTGCGCAACAGCATTACTGCTTCCGGTTCTATAGCCCATTGTGAGTGTATCATTTTGCAGAGGATAATCTAAATTGGTGGAATAAATTCCATTTACAACGCCAATTGGAATCAAAGAAATAGGCGTTTTTGCAGTATACCATTTCTCAAATTTATTGGGTAATAAAAATATTTTGGAGTGATCATCCAGAATTACAATTTTGAGTAAATTGCGATAACGCACAATATTGGTAAGATTAGTAATCGTATGATCGGCACGTTTTCCGGTAGCCCAAACTACATTAACGGCAGGAATTTTTCTGTCAATTAAATAATCGAAAGCTTTTTCTAAATCCGTTTTGTCCTGATCTGGGGCATGTATAATTTCGATAGGGTATTGCGACGTTTTATAGATTTCAGGATCGAAACCACGATCAAAATCTCCCAGTAGTACATCGACTTTTATGTCTAATTCAATAACGCGTTCGATAGCCGAATCTAAAACAACAACAAGCGGTGACCATTCTAACAGTTGTCCCAATAATTCAGGATTGCAGGCGGCTCCATTGGCAATGATTAAAGCAGGTTCCTGATCGTCGCGAACTATATGGTGTGATGACATGCTGAATTGTTTTTTTATTGTGGTGCAAAGGTACGGGTACTATTTTAGATTTCGGATTTTTTTTGGAATCTAAAATCTAAAATTAAATAAGACGACGGTGATAATTGATTTGACCTAGATGATAAGCTAAATGTGTAGAAAGATGTACCAAAAAGAATTCGGTTGTCATTTCTTTTTCGAAAACGATTTGAGGATAAATAGCTTTTAAATCAGCTTCAGTCAAAGAATCAAGCGTATTGTTTACTACTAAAATGGTATCGTCAATATTACTGATTAATTCTGATTTTGGAATATCTTTTAAAGAAAATTCTAAAGGACGATTTCGAACATAACCGGTTTTTCCCAATTCGCTTCCAATATAAGTATTAATATTTCCGATAAGATGTAAACAAAGATTTCCAGCCGAATTTGAAATGTTTTTGTTAATTGCCCAAATTTGACTTTCGCTCTCATAGGATTCTATTTCGACTTTTAGTTTATTGAGATCTCTGTTAAAAAGTGATTTTAGAGTTTCGGTTAGCATGGTGTTTTTGTTTTAAGGTCTGTTTTTTATAGGAATCCAGATTTCTTCTTCAGAATCAGGATCGTCTTTTTTATATCTTTCATCCATTACAGCAAAATGTGGTCTGTCGTCTACTGTATATTCAGAATTAGGAAGCCATTCTGCAAAAATAGAATGATAAGTTTGATGCGCTTCAGCGGCCGGACCTTTATGTAAAAAAACAGCGTATATTCCGGTTGGAATAATTAAGGACTCCATTTCAGCTGGTAGTGTATCAAAATCTTTTACTTCAGTAGCAGCCCATTTTTGGAATGTTCTGTTAGCATCAAAATTATCAAAATAATCCTGTGGAAAAATTTCAAGCGAATATAAATTAGAATCGACTGTATTTTTTATTTCTTTTCGTCTTGGCATAAAACCGCTCCATAATTGAAAGGTTTTATTTTCCATAAAAGACATGATTATATATTTACCTATTAATTTTTTCTCGGTTAAAATTTTAATGTGGGCCTCCATTTGTTGGTTTATTTGATGGTGTATTTTTTTAAATCGGTTTCGCAAAGCGAAAAATAACCTAACGGATAATTATTCTTATCAGTTGTATTGATAATATTTCCTTTTACAGTTGCCGGAGGAGATTGAAACGGACCGCCAACATTACTACCGGCAATACTTACCAAAATATTCATGTAATTATAATATTGTTTCGAAATTCCGTAATGTGTTATTTCGATTTCATTTCCAATTTCTAATTCGTCATCATCTGAAATACTGAAAAATTCATTGCCGTTGAAAAATTTATCCTCATCTGCATAATAGCTTGATTTAATTTTATTTGAGTATACATATTTGTACAAATAAAAATTATCTGCATCTCCCGGATCATTATAAAAAGCTTTTATTTCAATGTCTTTTCCAGTAAAACCGCCTTCATTGTTTTGTTCAATTCGGCTAATTGGAGCAACAGATTTTAGAGTCTCATTTGCCGTGTAGGTATTTCCACCACTAATGACGGTTAGCGTATATTCTTCATTGATCACAGGTTTAAAATTAGTACAAACATATCGACCCGTTTTTGGAACTTCTATAAAATTAAATCGCTCATTACTACTGTTATTTACATAAACAGTCGCGCCTGAAACGGTTGGAATTACGTTTTCAAAATAACCGGTCGTTGTTGTCAATTTTATGGTTTGTTGTCTGCCATTGGTGCCTTTTTGCCAGTTTATGGCGGCTTCAATTATTAGTTTTGGTGGTGCAGTTTCGAGATCTACATCAACAACTTCTTCACAACTTGTGAAGAAAATCGATATGAAAAACACGATTAGTAAAGTTACTTTTTTCATGGTATATATTTTTAACTTCTTAGGAGGAAAGTGATTTTTAAAATTTAAAATTATAACTCACCGCAGGAACAATTCCGAAAATTGATGTTTTTACGGCTTCGTTTGCACCTGTATCTAAATTTTGTCGGAAATTAATTGATGCTGCATTTTGGCGATTGTATAAATTATAAATACTAAAAACCCATTCACCTTTCCAGTTTCGGTCTTTGTTTTTTCTTGGTGTTAGCGTTGCCGAAACATCTAAATGATGATAAGCAGGTAAACGATTCTCATTTCTTAAACCGTAACTCGGGACAGTTATTCCTAAATATTCGTATTGTCCATTCGGATAAGTAACAGGTTGTCCGGACTGTAATGCAAAGTTAGCACCAAATGACCATTTTTCGTTTAGGTTATAAGCGGAAGTAATGGCTAAATTGTGTGTTTTATCATATGCAGAACTATACCATTGCCCGTTATTGATTCCAGGTTCCTCAGGAGTTCTTCCAGGAGTTTGTTGTTCTGATTTGGATAAAGTGTAGGAAACCCAACCATTGAAACGACCTTCATTTTTTTTGAACATTAATTCCAAGCCATAAGCCCGCATTTGCCCATTTAGAATGACTTGTTCGATGGCGTTGTTTGCAATCAAATCGGCGCCATCAATGTAATCCAGTCGATTTTGAATTTCTTTATAATAGGTTTCAACTTCTAAAGAGTAAGCACCATTTTTAATATTTCTGAAATACCCCAGCGCCACCTGATCTGCAATTTGTGGTTTAATATAAGTATCACTCGGCATCCAGACATCAAGTGGAGTAGGAGATGAGGTATTCGAAATCAATTGAAGGTATTGTGCCATTCGGTTGTAACTCGCCTTAATAGCCTGATCATCGTTTAGTTGATAGGAAGCTGAAAAGCGTGGCTCCAAATTATTATAGCTTTTGATAACTTTGTTTTTGCTATAATATTTTGTGTCAATAGGAGTTCCTTTTTCGTAAATCTGTAAATCAGAATTGAAGACAACTGCATTATTGTTTTCGTATAAATTAACTGTTGATTCTCCTAAACGATAAAATAAACTGTATCGCAATCCATATGAAATGGTGAATTTTTTTGAAATTTGACTTTCGGCATCAATATAAACGGAAGGTTCGAAAGCGTATTTTTTGTCTAATTGATCCGGATTAATTCCGGATTCCGGATCACTAGGTTTAATGGTTCCGGGATTAAATTCATAATAGATTCCGTTTAAACCATAGTTGAGTTTGAATTTGTCAGAAATATAATGTTTGAAATCGTACTTGATATTGTAATTTCTGATGCCCGAATCCCATTTGAAACCAACAAAGTCTAAATCAAGTCCGTAATAATAATCGCTGTAAATCAAGGAAAGATTTGAAAATAATTTTTCAGAGAATAAATGGTTCCAACGAAGATTTAGGGTTGAGTTTCCATAGATATTAGTAAAGCTTTTATTTAAACTAAAAACATCACGCCCAAAATATCCTGATAAATACAAATTATTGTTGTCATTTAGTTTGTAGCTTAATTTGGTATTTAAATCATAAAAGTAAGCGGAGTTGTCTTTCTGGTCTTCTGATAGTTTAAGGAATAAATGAGCATAGGAAGCTCTTCCTCCAATCAAAAAGGAACCTCTATCTTTTACTATAGGACCTTCAGCAAGAATGCGGCTTGAGATTAAGCCAATTCCTCCATTTACATGGAAATCTTTACTGCTGCCATCTTTTTGATAAATATCTAAAACGGAAGAAGCTCTTCCACCATAGCGTGCCGGAATTCCGCCTTTATATAATTTTAAATCTTTAATGGCATCCGGATTAAAAACGGAGAAGAAACCAAAAACGTGAGAAGAATTAAATATCGTTGCTTCGTCTAATAAAATTAAATTCTGATCAGCACCGCCACCCCGAACGTTGAATCCGGAAGCGCCTTCGCCTGCATTAGTAACACCCGGAAGTAATAATATTGATTTTAAAACATCGACTTCTCCCAAAACAACCGGCATTTTTTTGATAGTCGCGATCGAGAGTTTATTGGCACTCATTTCCGGAGACTTAATATTAATTTTGCCCTTATTGTCTTTAATTATAACTTCCTGAAGTTCTTCGCCTCCTTCATTCAGTCCGAAATTCATTTTGGTATTCTGATTTAAGTTAACAGTCTTCTCAACCGTTTGGAATCCAATATAGGTAATCTCTATTTGATGTTCACCAGCGGGAGCGGTAAGCGAATAAAAGCCGTATTCGTTCGTTGTAGTTCCTATCTTTAATGAAGGAATATAAATATTGACACCAATTAAGGTTTCGTTATTTTTAAAGTCAGTAATAGTTCCACTTAAAGTGAATTTTTCCTGCGAAAATGAAGTAAAAGTCGTAAAAATTATAATAATTAAAATACTGATTTTCTTTGTAATCATCTTCGTTATTTTGATTTACATAGTTAAGAATTCTTACTAAATATTAGTATGTAACGATTGTTAAACATTAGTTAAGATAAAAAAAAAGACAACCATATAAGGTTGTCTTTTAAATATAATTATAACAATATGATACTTATTTTATTTTAGCAATAATTGCATTGAATGTTTCGCTAGGACGCATTGCTTTGCTAACTAATGCAGGAGTTGGCTGGTAATAACCACCAAGTGTTTGAGGTTTTCCTTGTGCACCAATTAATTCTGCATCAATTTTAGCTTCGTTAGCTTCAAATTCAGCAGCGATTGGAGTGAAGATAGCTTTCAATTCTGCATCTTTATTTTGAGCAGCTAAAGCCTGAGCCCAATAAAATGCAAGATAGAAATGAGACCCACGGTTGTCAATCTGGCCTATTTTACGAGCTGGAGATTTATCATTAGCTAAGAATTTGTCGTTAGCCTGATCTAAAGTCTCAGATAAAACAATTGCTTTAGAATTGTCTAGAGTTTGTCCTAAATGCTCTAATGAAGCACCAAGTGCTAAAAATTCTCCTAATGAATCCCAACGTAAATATCCTTCTTCTGTAAATTGCTCAACGTGTTTAGGAGCAGAGCCTCCAGCACCAGTTTCGAACAATCCACCACCATTCATTAATGGAACAATAGATAACATTTTAGCTGAAGTTCCTAATTCTAAAATTGGGAATAAGTCAGTTAAATAATCACGTAAAACGTTTCCTGTTACTGAGATAGTGTCTAAACCTTTGATGATTCTGTCTAAAGTAAATTCAGTTGCAGCAATCGGATTTAAGATGCGGATATCTAAGTTTACAGTATTGTAATCTTTTAAATATTTTTGAACTTTTGTAATCAATTCTCTGTCGTGCGCTCTGTTTTCGTCTAACCAGAAAACAGCAGGCGTATCAGATAAACGAGCTCTGTTTACAGCCAATTTAACCCAGTCCTGAATAGGAGCATCTTTCGCCTGACACATTCTGAAAATATCATTTGTCTCAACGTTTTGTTCCATTAAAACATTTCCGTTGGTGTCAACAACACGAACAACTCCATCTCCTTTAATTTGGAAAGTTTTGTCATGAGATCCATATTCTTCCGCTTTTTGAGCCATTAAACCAACGTTAGGAACACTTCCCATTGTTTTAGGGTCAAAAGCACCGTGTTTTTTACAGAAATCAATTGTAGCAGTATAAAGTCCAGCGTAAGAACGGTCTGGAATGATAGCGATAGTATCTTGTTGTTTTCCTTCTTTATTGTACATCTGTCCAGAAGTACGGATCATCGCTGGCATAGAAGCATCAACAATTACATCAGAAGGAACGTGTAAGTTTGTAATTCCTTTATCAGAATTAACCATTGCCAAAGCTGGCCCGTTTTCGATAGCTTTCGTAATGTCAGCTTCAACTTCAGCTTGCTCAGGTCTTCCTGCAATTTTTGCATAGATATCACCTAAACCATTTCTGGTGTCAATGTTTAATTCATTGAATAAAACTTCGTATTTTTTGAAAAGATCAGCAAAATAAACTTCAACGATAGCGCCAAAGATAATTGGATCTGAAACTTTCATCATTGTTGCTTTTAAGTGAACAGAAAGTAATAAACCTTCTTTTTTAGCATCAGCAATCGCTTCAGTAGCAAAAGATTTTAATTTGTTCACACTTAAAACAGAACTGTCGATTATTTCTCCTGCTTTAAGAGGAGTACTTGCTTTAAGAACAGTAGTTGTACCGTCTTTAGCAACGAATTCAATTTTTACATCATTAGCTTCAGCAACAGTAAGTGATTTTTCACTTCCGTAGAAATCACCATTTGGCATTGAAGCTACCTTAGTTTTTGAGTCAGCAGACCAGGCACCCATAGAGTGTGGATTTGCTTTTGCAAAGTTTTTAACCGCTCTTGGCGCTCTACGGTCAGAGTTTCCCTCACGTAAAACAGGGTTTACAGCAGAACCTAAAACTTTAGAATATTTTGCTTTAATTTCCTTTTCAGCATCATTTTGAGGCTCTTCAGGGAAATCAGGGATTTTGTAACCATGAGACTGTAATTCTGTAATAGCCGCTTTTAATTGCGGTACTGATGCAGATACGTTTGGCAATTTAATAATGTTAGCTTCAGGTTGTGTTGCTAATTGACCAAGTTCAGCTAATGCATCTCCTGTTTTTTGAGCATCTGTTAAAACCTCAGGAAAATTAGATAAAATTCTACCTGCTAACGAAATGTCTCTGGTTTCAATAGCAATCCCAGCCGTAGCAGTAAATGCCTGAACAATTGGTAACAAAGAATAAGTCGCTAATAGAGGCGCCTCATCAGTTAAGGTGTAAAAAATTTTTGAATTCTGTGTCATTTTTTTTTTATAATCGTATCGTCAAAGGATGACAATGGAAAAGGTATAGTCGGCTCAAAATGAGCGGAGCAAATATAATAAAATCAGTCCGAAAACGGTGTAGTTTTAGAGAGAAATACAGGATTTATCAGATTGTTATTTCGAAGTCTTTAAATTGTCAAATCGATGATTTTGATATTAAAATTTTGCGGTTTTGTTATTTTGAAAATTAAGGACAAAAAAAAACTCGTTTCAAATGATATGAAACGAGTTTTTTATAACAAAGAGATAAATGATTATCTTCTTTTATCTTTAATCTTAGCTTTTTTACCAGTAAGTTCTCTGAAGTAGAAAATTCTAGCTCTACGTACAGCACCTTTCTTGTTGATTTCAATTTTTTGTAATGCTGGCAAGTTTACTGGGAAGATACGCTCAACTCCAACTGCTCCTGACATTTTACGAATAGTAAAAGTTTCTGTGTTACCAGAACCTCTTCTTTGAATAACAACTCCTTTAAAAAACTGAGTTCTTGTTTTTTCACCCTCTTTAATTTCGTAGAAAACTGTGATAGTATCTCCAGCTCCGAAAACAGGGAAATCTTTTTTAGCAACTAATTCGGTTTGAACGAATTTCATTAAATCTGCCATGATATCTTATAATTATGGTTTTATAATAGAGCAACATTCACGGATCTCGCCAGAGGTTAGTCTAATTCGGGTGCAAATGTAGAAAATAATTATGAATTATAAATTGTAAATTGTAAATTATTTTAAGTGTCTGATAAGTTGAACTTTAGAGTTCTTTTTGTTTCAGGTTTCAAGTTTCAGGTTGAATTGCGCAAAATTGGAACTTGAAACAAAAAAAACTTGAAACCTGAAACAAATTCTAGTGTCCTTCTAACAAATCCGGACGTCTGTTTTTTGTATGCTCATAAGCCATATCCTCGCGCCATTTATCGATTTTGGCAAAGTGACCACTAGTTAAAACCTCTGGAACTTTCCATCCTTTGTAATCAGCAGGCCTTGTATATATAGGTCCTGAAAGCAAATTATCCTGAAAACTATCTGTCAAAGCGGAAGTTTCATCACTTAAAACGCCAGGAATTAATCGGATCAAAGCATCTGATAAAACCAAAGCTCCTAATTCTCCTCCAGATAAAACATAATCTCCAATAGAAATTTCTTTGGTAATAAAATGATCGCGAACACGCTGGTCTACACCTTTATAATGTCCGCATAAAATGATAATATTTTCATACATCGACATGGTGTTGGCCATCTTTTGGTTCAACGTTTCTCCATCTGGTGACATATAGATAATTTCATCATATTCACGTTGACTTTTCAAATGTGTAATACAGTCGTCAATGGGTTGTACGGTCATTACCATTCCGGCACCACCTCCAAACGGATAATCATCGACACTTTTTTGTTTGTTGGTGGTATAATCACGTAAATTATGAAAATGTACTTCGACTAAACCTTTATCTATGGCACGTTTCATAATCGAAGCCT
Source organism: Flavobacterium sp. KH_001 (assembly GCF_057840745.1). Lineage (NCBI taxonomy): Bacteria > Pseudomonadati > Bacteroidota > Flavobacteriia > Flavobacteriales > Flavobacteriaceae > Flavobacterium > Flavobacterium sp. KH_001. The sequence goes on from NZ_CM174520.1 coordinate 2,674,901, forward strand.
CAAAAGGACTTCTTAATAATTCTGGTAAAATCGTTATAATGTCAATTCGCATTGTTTTTCTTCAAAAGTTTGAGGTTGCAAAGATACAAAGTAAATAATTGAGAATTCTAAAAAAACAAATGTCAAATGTTTATCATAATTATTTGCATAAATGCATATTGCGTATTTTTTTGCTGTCATTGGCATTATTTATATTTTAATTTTTCATGGAAATTTCTTTCAATTTTTATTACATTTAAACTCTTTAATTGTTGACTTGTAGTAATTTAAAAGTAAAAACTAATGAAAAAAGTAAGTGTACTAATAGTTATGGCTTTCATAATTATTTCCTGTAACAATCAAAATGAAACAAAAAGTATTGATACTTCAAAAAACAAAAAAATAGTAAACCAGTATTTTGAGTATTTTAATAGTCATAATTGGAAAAAGATGGCTGAAATGTATAGCGAAACGGCTGATTTTAAAGATCCTTCTTTAGGAAAAGGAATAGTAAAACAAACCCGCAAACAAACGGAAGATAAATATGCCGAGTTAAATGAAATTTTTCCGGATTTGCATGATAAGGTTATTCAAATTTATCCATCCGGAGAAAATCATATAGTTGTAGAATTTATTTCAACAGGAACTGCACCCGATAATTCAAAATTAGAATTGCCTATTTGTACTGTTTTCACGATTGAGAACGGATTAATTACCAAAGATTTTACTTATTTTGATAACTTTCAGGCTGATACAACGAAGAAATAAAGGATAGATAATGCCAAAGCCAATAAAAATCTTCGCCATAACAGGCAGTACAAGAAAGAATTCAAGCAATTACAAAATCTTAAAATACATTTCGGAAAATATAAAACCAGAATTTGAAGTTGAAATATTTGAAAATTTAGATGAGTTGCCACATTTTAACCCCGATTTAGATACAGAAAATGCACCGGAAAAAATTATTTCCTTCAGAAATAAAATTGCTCAGGCCGACGGAATCATAATCTGTACTCCTGAATATGTTTTTAGTTTACCAGGAAGTTTGAAAAATGCACTGGAGTGGTGTGTTTCTACCATAATTTTATCTAAAAAGAAAGTCGGATTGATTACCGCTTCTGCTTCCGGAGAAATGGCACATGACCAATTAATTTTGATAATAAGAACTTTAGAAGCGCAATTTGAAGATGAAAATTTGCTTCTAATACAAGGTGTTCGCGGGAAAATTGATGAAGAAGGGAAAATTATAAATGATGAAACACTTGCTGCTCTTAATAAATTCATTACGAATTTTGAAAATCAATTTTTAACTGAAATGTAATAGCATTTCAATAAAAAGACTAGTTTTACTTTTGGATTTTTTAATTTAAAAAATGATTACAAGAAGAAACTTCATTATAAATACAAGCTTGGCTGCAACGGCAGTTTTAGCTTCGCCATCATTTGCCTTTACCATGAATAAAAAAGAAATAGGTTTGCAGTTATACACCTTGCGTGATGAACTTCCAAAAAATGTAAAATCAACTTTAGAGAAAGTTGCAAAAGCTGGATATACAACTGTCGAAACTTACGGTTTTTCTATAAAAGATCAATTTTGGGGACTTACTCCAATTGAACTTAAAAAAATCTTAGATACAAATAACTTAAAAGCCGTTAGTGGACATTATAATCTGGGAAGCTTTTTATATAATGGGAATTTAGAAGAAGTTAAAGCTGCAATCGAAGCGGCTAAAATTTTAAAAAATGAATATTTAACCGTTCCCTGGGTTGATGAACCTTTTAGAAATGATTTTCATACGATTGCCGCTCGTTTAAATGAAGCAGGCAAAATGTGTGCAGATGCGGGTTTAAAACTAGCGTATCATAATCATGATTTCGAATTTAAAACCCACGATGGTGTTACAGGTTATGAGATTCTATTGAAGGAAACGGATAAAAATTTAGTTTCTTTTGAATTGGATTTATATTGGGTAGTACGTTCAGGAAATGATCCGCTTAAATTATTTAAGGAAAATCCGGGACGCTTTACATTGTGGCATGTCAAAGATATGGACAAAGTAAATCCTGCTCTGAATACTGAGATTGGTTCTGGTTCTATTGATTTTAAACCCTTTTTTGCAGCGGCAAAACAATCCGGAATGATTCATTTTTTTGTTGAACAGGAGAATAACTATGTTCCAAATTCTTTTGAATCTATTAAAACAAGCTGTGAATTTATTTCAAAAAAAATAATCTAATACGAATTTATGAAGAAACTGCTTTTGCTGTTTTTGGTAGTTCTTTGTTCATGTCAATCAGATAAAAAGGAAAATCCAAGTCCAAAGCCACAACCAAATCCAGAAGAAAATTTACCGCTGCAGCCTTATTTTGCAGCCATTCAAATTAATGATATTAAGCTTGAGGAACCTGCTTTTGGTGAGTGGCTTTATTCTCATAAAGAAAAAGGACAAAGTTTCAAGCAATTCATAAAAACACCTCATGTTGTTCCATCCAAAGAAGAGGATATCATCTATTTAAAACCTATCGGAAAATTTAATTCGGTACAATTAAGACAAATTGAATTAGTCCGTCAGTATTTGCAGATTTTCTTTCAATTAGAAACAAAGGTTTTAGAAAATGTTTCAGACGATATTATTCCTAACAATGCCAGACGAATAGGCGATGTAGGACAAGAACAATTTTTGGCAGGTTATATTTTAAACGATGTTCTGAAAGAAGAAAAAACGCATAAAGGAATTGCTTTAATGGCAATAACAGAAAAAGATCTATATCCCAAACCAGAATGGAATTATGTTTTTGGACTGGCATCTTACAGAGATAAAATTGCAGTAAGTTCTATTTACAGAATGCAACAAGAAGCTGATTTTAATTTATGTTTAGATCGATTGTTGAAAATATGTTCTCATGAAATCGGACATATGTTTGGTCTGCATCATTGTATTAATGCTAATTGCGTGATGAATGGCACCAATAGCATGCCGGAAACAGACAGACATTTTATAAGATTGTGTTCGCTCTGTCAAAGAAAGTTAAATTCAGGATTTAAATACGATAATAAAAAACGATTAGTAGAATTAGAAAAGTATTTTCAGGAAAACAATTTAACTGAAGGAATAGAGTTAATGAAGAAAGACCTAAAAAGTATTCAATAAATAAAAAAGTAAATTAAATAGAGTTAGTATGCAAAGTTTCGGAACAAGCAAAGAATTTATAAAAGGGGATGATATAGAGTGGGAAGTTGTTGGTGAAGGAATCAAACGTAAAATTCTGGCCTACGATGATCGTGTTATGTTAGTCAATGTTCATTTTGAAAAAGGTGGAATTGGTACTTTGCACGAACATTATCATACTCAGGTAACTTATGTTTCAAGTGGTAAATTTGATGTTACAATTTCCGGCGTTACCCAAACATTAAAAGAAGGCGATAGCTTTTATATTCCGCCTCACGCAATTCATGGTGTTGTTTGTTTGGAAGAAGGAATGTTAACGGATGTATTTAGTCCGATTCGTGAAGATTTTATGAAAAAATAAAAGGGCGGAACTCAATATAATTTCTAAAATACCAACCTGATTTGATCTTAACATTGAAAAATTTATACTTTTTTTAAAGTTTTGGTTAAAATTAGATTGGTATTTTTGCAAAATGAATTTATCCAAAACGAATGTCTTATTTATGGCAGCTTGCACTGGACTTATAGTTGCAAATCTGTATTACTGCCAACCTTTGATTGTTTTAATTGCCAACGAATTTAAAATTCCTGAAGCCAGCGCAGGAACAATAACATATCTGACTCAGGCTGGATATGCGATTGGTTTGTTCTTTATGGTTCCGCTTGGTGATAAGTTGGAGCGTAAAAAGCAAATTTTAATAACCACTTTTGCTTCTGTAATTGCTTTAATCTTAGCAGCTACAGCGAAAAGTTTCTTTCTTTTGCAAGTTGCTTCTTTATTAATCGGAATTACTTCAATTGTCCCACAACTTATTTTGCCTTTGGCTGCTTCGTTAAGTTCTGTAGAACAACGCGGAAAAGTTATCGGAACCATTATGAGCGGTTTATTGGTTGGGATTTTACTTTCCCGAACTTTAAGCGGTTTTATTGGTCAAATTTTGGGTTGGAGATCGATGTTTTATATCGCTGCCGGAATTTGTCTTTTAATCTTTTTTGTGATTCAGAATAAATTCCCCGTTAATAAACCTCAGTTTCAGGGAACTTATGGACAATTAATTCAGTCGCTTTTTACCTTAATAAAAACACAACCCATTTTACGTGAAGCAACGATAATCAATGTATTTAGTTTTGCACAATTCGGAGCTTTCTGGACCACAATGGTTTTATTGCTTTCAGGAGAACCTTTTAATTTTAATAGTGCAACAATTGGTTTGTTCGGAATTGTTGGTGCTTCGGGAGCTTTAGCAGCGCCTTTGGTTGGAAAGTTAGGGGACAAGGGAGGTTCAAGAGTTGCTGTAGGATATGGCTGTTTGTTGATATTATTAAGTTTTATAATTTTTTACTTTTCTGTAGAAAGCGTCATCGGAATTGCGATTGGAATTGTTTTTATTGACATCGGAATTCAGGGTGTTCATATTTCAAATCAAACCAGAGTGTATTCATTACTTCCGGAAGCCCGAAACAGATTAAATACGGTATTTATGTCGTTTAGCTTTTTAGGAACTGCTGCAGGATCTGCTTACGGATTATTTTTGTGGAAATTGGGTGGATGGCATGCTGTAGCTATTGGCTGTATGGTTTTATCCTTATTATCATTAACTGTTTATGGTCTCACATATAAATCAAAATCTAAAAAAGAGATAAAAAATTAATTCGTAAATTTGCAATCAAAATTAAAAATAACAACATGGAAAACGGAATATACGCTAAATTCAATACTAGCAAAGGTTCGATTTTAGTAAAATTGACACACGACTTAACACCAGGAACCGTAGGGAATTTTGTAGCTCTTGCAGAAGGAAATATGGAAAATAAAGTAAAACCTCAAGGACAGAAATTTTATGACGGATTAACTTTTCACAGAGTTATTCCTGATTTTATGATTCAGGGTGGATGTCCTAAAGGAACAGGAACTGGAGATCCAGGTTATAAATTTGATGATGAATTTCACCCAAGTTTAAAACACGATCGTCCGGGAGTTTTAGCAATGGCAAATTCAGGACCAGCAAGTAACGGTTCTCAATTTTACATTACGCACGTTCCAACTTCTTGGTTAGACGGAAAACATACTGTTTTTGGTCATGTAATTGAAGGTCAGGATGTAGTTGATGCTGTTGCTCAGGGAGATAATCTTAATGCAGTAGAGATCATTAGAGTAGGTGAAGAAGCTGAAAAATTTAATGCTATAGAAGCTTTTGTTGGTTTAAAAGGTGCTCGTCTTAAAAGAGATGCAGCTTTAAAAGCAGAATCTGAAGCGAAAATGGAACAATTAGCTGCTGGTTTTGATAAAACAGAAAGCGGTTTACGTTACAAAATGATCCAAAAAGGAGACGGTAAAAAAGCAGAGGCTGGAAAAACGGTTGCTGTTCATTATGAAGGTTCATTAGAAAACGGAAAAGTTTTTGATTCCTCTTACCCAAGAAAAAAACCAATCGAGTTTAGATTAGGTCAGGGTCAGGTTATCGAAGGATGGGATGAAGGTATCGCTTTATTACAAGTTGGAGACAAAGCTCGTTTTGTAATTCCTTCTGATTTAGCATACGGAGCTTCAGGTGCTGGAGGAGTTATTCCACCAAACGCAACCTTAATTTTCGACGTTGAATTAATGGAGGTGAAATAAGAATTTCGAAACAATTTAGTTTTGTTTTAAATAGTAATCCCATATGTTTTGGCATATGGGATTTTTTTATATTTACTTAAAAATAAACCAAAATAATGAAAGCAAAGATCTTAACACTAGCTGCTATAACGTTACTTGTTGTTTCGTGTGGTACAAAAAAAACTGCTTCAACTCCAGCTGTAACTGAGACTGCAAAAACTGTAGAATTAACTCCTGAATTAGCAGCAGGTAAAAGTATGTATGAAAACAACTGTGCAAAATGTCACAAATTATATGAGCCAAAGAAATTTACTCAGGAAGAATGGGCGCCAATTTTAGTTAGAATGCAGAAAAAAGCACATTTAGACGATACTCAAATGGCTTCAATTACAAGTTATATTCATTCTCAATTATAAGAGAAACAGCATAAAGAAATTATAATTAAACTATTCAGTAAGTCTTTATTGAATAGTTTTTTATTTATATGGAATAAAAAAACACCTTCATGATGAGGTGTTTCAAAAAATTATGAATTGTCTGAAGGCGTGTTTTCAACAGCAATTATTTTTAAAGTTTTTATTCCGGCAGGTAATTCCCAATCAACCTGATCGTTTTCTTTAAATCCAATTATTGCCACGCTTAAGGGGGCTAAAATGGATATTTTTCTTTCTGTTACATTCGCTAACGATGGTAGAACAATCTGAATTTTCATTTGCTTGTTTGCCTTTACATCTTCAATGGTAACCTGGGAACCGATTCGGATAACTGAACGGTCTAAAGTATTTTCTTTACTGATAATGGCGCGATCCAATTCTTGCGAAAGCTGACCGACTTCTTTAGCATTTGTTTCGTTCTTACTTTTTAAAATTAGCTCTCTTAAAAGCTGATAATCTGTTTTACAGAAAATAGGCGTTGGTTTCATATTCTAAATATTAATTTATTAAACGTTGATTATAAGTGTGTGTATTGGTATTATCAATTTGTGCCGGTGTACAAATTGAAATTTTAAAATGGTTTGTTTTTGGAAAAATGGGATATATACAAGTAATTATTTATTTGAAGAAAATGAATCTTTCAAATAGAATAAATAGTAAAATTTGGTAAAAAAATCCTCCGCCTTAAAGAAGAAATGAAATAGACGGAGGCCTAATTAATAAAGGCCTTGTTGTGTGAAATAATTATAACAGCAATTGGTTCTCTTTTTAAAGAAAACAACAACAACGGAGCTGTAAATAATATAATAGTCACTACCATGAAAATGTAATAGAATTGTAAAGATAAAGGAAACTAGATTGAAATGCTAGTTTATTTCCATTTGATACTGCATCCAACACTTGGTTTTTGCTGTTCATTCAAACTTCTGTTGTAAATCAAAGCATCAATGGCACTTCGCAGATCGCTTCCGCTTAACGGAATTCCATTACTCGGTCTGGAATCATCTAATTGGCCGTGATAAAATAAACGATCCTGATTGTCATAGAGAAAAAAATCAGGTGTACAGGCTGCCTCATAAGCTTTAGCAACTTCTTGTGTTTTATCAAACAAATAAGGAAAATCTATCTTGTTTTCAAAAGCAAACTCAGTCATCAATTCTGGAGAATCTTCAGGATATTTGTCAATGTCGTTACTCGAAATAGCAACTACCCCCAATCCCTGAACACGGTAATCATTGGCGATCATTATTATTTCTGGTAATACATGAAGTACAAAGGGACAATGGTTGCATATAAAAATGACAAGTGTTCCTTTTGGTCCTTTTACATCTTCAAACGAGTATTCATTATTAGAATTGGTGTCTTTTAGATGAAAGTTCGGAGCAATTGTTCCAAGCGGAATAATATTTGAGGGAGTTCGTGCCATTTTTCTTAAAGAATTAGTTATTCAAAAATAACTTTTAATTCTGTAAAAGAAAGACCACAAGGGGAAAAATATATCCAAAGAAGTTTTTTTTGGAAAGTAAACCTCTTTGGATATAAATTAAGTTTTTTATGAGTTTAGAAAATTTAATAAATCTTCATTTAAACGATCTTTTGCTGTGTAGAACAAACCGTGTGGAGCACCTTCATACACAATAAAAGTGTTGTTTGGTATAGCTTCTGCAGTCTTTTTCGAACTTATTTCAATAGGAACATTTTTGTCTTCATCTCCATGAATAATCAGGGTAGGAACCTTTATAGTATGAAGCTCATCTCTAAAATCTGTACTGTTTAAAGATTCAGCACATTTTAGCGTTGCTCTTGGCGAAGCAGCCGAGCACAGCTTCGTAAAATATTCAAGTAATGGTGTACTCAAAGGTTTGTTGATTATAGTAACGCCAAAAAATATTTTACCAAAATTTTCAAGAAAGCCTATTCTGTCCTCTCTAATAGATGCTGCCGTAGCTTCTCCCTTTTCTTTTGGACGACCTTCCGGATTATCATCCGTTTTTGCTAAAAATGGAATTATGGATGAAATTAAAGCGGCTTTTGCGATGCCTTTTCCACCATGACGGCTGAAATAACGAACTACCTCTCCACCTCCCATAGAAAATCCTACAAGTGTTGCATTTTCTAATTGGAGTTGCTCAATAATTTCACTCAAATCATCAGCTAAGGTGTCGTAGTCATAACCATCCCAAGGTTGTGATGACTTACCGAAACCACGGCGGTCGTATGCAATAACTCTGTAATTATTTTGAACCAGGAACTCAATTTGATATTCCCACATTTCATTAGAGAGTGGCCAGCCGTGAATTAAAATTACAGGTTTTCCTTTTCCGTAATCTTTCACATAAAGCTGTACATTTTTGGCCGTTCTTATGTATTTATCAGTATTTTGTTCGTGAATATCAAAATCAAAATCTTTTAAAGAGTGGTCGCTGTTGAGGATCGTATTTTCCATTTCTATATTTCTTTGTTTGTTAGCGTAAACTGTTGTGTTGTAAATTTAGAAATGGAGCTAAAAAAAAGGGTTACAGAATTAGGGATAATAATTACAAAATTAATAGGTTTGTAAATCAACTATCTAAAAAGTAAAAATGGATTTAACCTGGAGTGAATTTGAAAGAACTGAAATGCGAGTAGGAACCATAATTGATGTAAATGATTTTCCAGAAGCAAGAAAACCGGCTTATCAGCTAACAATTGATTTTGGTAATGAGATTGGTATCCGAAAATCATCGGCACAAATCACAGTGCACTATAAGAAAGAAGATTTAGTAAACCGACAAATTATAGCAGTAGTTAATTTTCCTAAGAAACAAATAGGAAAATTTATGAGCGAATGCCTGGTTTTGGGTGCAATAGGCAAGGAGGGAGACGTAATTTTATTGGCTCCGGATTTTAAGATTGAAAATGGACTTAGAATAGGTTAAGCTTTAAATAGTAGATCGAAAACAATAAAGATAATTAATGCAGTAAATACTAGTAAGAAAGCAGGAAGTATTAAGTTTAAAATTGCTTTAACTGTTGATATTTTTTGCACAACGGAAGTCCCAATAACAAGAAGTGCAACTGTCCAAAGGATTAAAATTAAGTCAATAAAGTAAAAAGTCCAATAAATAAAGGTATCAAATAATCCATTATAGAGATCAGAAAAGTTTGATTGAAAAATTGCATTTCCGTAAATCAAAATTCGAAGACAAAGAAAAAATAACGAAACAATTATAGGTAAACTTGAATAAGCAATCATTCTCAAGATAGATTGAGTGTCACCGGCTCCATTAAACCATCGTCCTGTCCAGCTAATTGAAAAAGCGTATACGTAATTAATTATCCAGCCAAAGAATATACCACTTATTATGGCAAAAAAAACGATTGTCCAAATCGATAAATTATCACCAACGTTTTTGGATATAGCTTTATCAAATGATTTGACTATTCCCGAAAGAGTTAGAAATAAAATTACATTTTTGTTGTATTTATAGCTATTTATAAATGTAAGTGTTTCTTTAGGGGAAACCCATATTTTTGTTAAAATGTTTTTTGGTGTAACTATAGTTTCTTGTTGATAATTAGTGTTCTCAATCATTTTTATCTGCTATAATATTTTTAATTAACTTTTGTAATATCAATTGTCCTTCTTCCCAATATTTTAAATCAGAATCAGAGTTAATATGCCCTTTTTGACCAACGTTTACAAAATCACTTCCCCATTTTTCAGCCAAAAATTGTTTTCTTTCAAAAGAAGCGTAAGGATCATTTTCGCTTGCAACAACAATGGAAGGAAAAGGTAATTTTGAAGTTGGAATTGGAGAAAAATTACGCGTACATTCAGGTGTATGTTGAGGTGAATCAACGTCAGCAGGTGCTACTAGCAAAGCACCTACAATATTTTTATTATTGTTGGCTTCTGCCCAATGTAAAACCAATGAAACAGCCAAACTATGTGCTACAAGGATAGTGGGTTGATTGAGTTTAGCGATTTCCTCATTTAATCTTGCCAGCCATTCTTCGCGAATAGGTTCATCCCAATTGTCCTGAACTAAGCGAATTGAGTTTTCGAATTTTTTATGCCAAAAGGTCTGCCAGTGTTTGTCACCGGAATTTCCCAGTCCGGGAAGTATTAATAAGTTTGTTTCCATTGCCGTGGATTTAATTAATTATTTTTTGGTTTGTTTCTCTTTAACAATGCGGTTTACTTCGTTTACAAGCAACGGAAAACCAGGTTCTGTCATTCCGTGACCATAACCGTCTAATTCATAAAGTTTGGTTTCCTTATGGCCAACAAGTTTCATCATGCGTTCCATATAGGCGTTTTCTTCATAACGACCTAACATCTCTAGTTCACGATCTCCTGTTATTAGTAAAATCGGAGGAGCATCGGAACGAACATGAAATAAAGGTGCAAAAGCATCAATAGTAGGTTGTTTTTCCGGAATGCCATTTTCTCTTCTAATTTCGAAATGCGTAATACATTGCGAACTAAGCGGAATTAATCCTGCAATTTTATTGGCATCAATTCCTTCTTTTTGAAGCCATTTCTTATCTAAGCCATTCATCAAAGCCAAATAGGCACCTGCAGAATGTCCGGAAACAAAAATTTGAGAAGTGTCACCACCATAACCTGCAATATTATTAAAAGCCCAGGCTATTGCTGCGGCCGCATCTTCAATACATTTTACAGCTTTAACTTTTGGGGATAATCTATAGTTTACTCCAATAATGGCAAAACCTTTATTTTTTAAAGCTTCCGGAATTTCTTTGCTTCCACCTGTCAATCCACCGCCATGAAACCAAACTATTGTTGCGAAATTTTTAGTGTTTTGTGGATAGTAAATATCTAAAACACATCTTTCGTTTATGTAAGAGTCAGATTTATTGGTTGCTGCGTTGTAATATTGAATGTTGGTTTTAGTTTCATATTCTGCTTTTTGGGCAAAAGACGAAATTCCAATAAAAAGAATACTAAGTAAAAGGAATATCTTTTTCATTTTTCGTGGAAGTTATGGGTTTATAGTTTAGGAGTTAGAAGTTAATAGTTTTGAGTGAAAAATCTAAAATCTAAAATCTAAAATAAAAAAAAAGTCCAAAATGCAGGACAAATTGGACTCGTACTTTTTAAAAAGTTTATTGGGGACTAAATATCATCAAAATCAATATCAGTAAAGCTAGATCTTTGTCCTTCAGGTTTATCAGAACCGTATTCTTTTTTAAAATCTTTTTGGTGTCTTTCAGAGATTACTTCCTCGCCTTTGTGGTTCAAGACGTATGAAGTCATTTCTTCTAGTATTTCGGCAAAAGCTCCAAAATCTTCTTTGTACAAGTAAATTTTGTGTTTTTTAAAATGAAAAGAACCATCTTCTTCAGTAAATTTTTTACTTTCAGTAATTGTGATATAATAATCGTCAGCTTTAGTAGCTCTTACATCAAAGAAATAAGTTCTTCTCCCTGCTCGTAATACTTTAGAAAAGATCTCTTCTTTTTCTAACATGTCATTTTCTCTCATAATACGTTCTATCATTTTTGGAATTAATAGTACTCAAAAATCATAAAAAATTATCTATTACACAACAATTAAAGTAATTCTTTTTCCGAAAGTTGTTTTAAATATAAAGATGCGTAATAACCTTCCTGATTTATTAATTGATTATGAGAACCTTGTTGAATAATTTTACCATCTTCTAAAATGATAATTTTGTCCGCATTTTTAGCTGAAGAAACTCTGTGGCTGACAATAATTGTGGTTTTATCTTTGCAAATTTCGAATAGATTATTCAAAATTGTTTCTTCGGTTTCAGTATCGACTGCGGACAGACAATCGTCAAAAAGTAAAATAGCCGGATTCTTAATAATCGCTCTCGCAATAGATACACGCTGCTTTTGCCCGCCCGAAAGTGTGATTCCTCTTTCTCCTAAAACAGTGTCATATTGTTTATTAAACGCAATAATATTATCGTGAACCACAGCACTTTTTGCGGCATCCATCACTTCTTCATCGGTAGCATTCTGATTGCCAAATTTGATATTATTTTTAATGGTATCTGAAAATAAAAAAGCATCCTGAGGTACAATTCCGATGTTGTTTCGAAGATCATTTAAGTTCAAAGTACTGATTTCATTTTGATCAATTGTGATTCTTCCTTCGGTAACATCATACAAACGAGAGATCAAAGATAAAATCGTTGATTTTCCAGAACCGGTTTTCCCTAAAATGGCTAATGTTTCTCCTTTTTTTACTGTAAAAGTTACATTTTTCAAAGCCTCAATATTGGTGTCGTCATAAGTATAACTTACATTCTCAAAAGCAATTGAACCTTGAATATCGGATGAATTTTCGTTATTGTTTTTAATTTCTGGTTCAATTTTCAAAAATTCGTTCAAACGTTTCTGAGAAGCTTCTGCCTCCTGCACCATTGACGAAACCCATCCAAGAGAAGCTACAGGCCAGGTAAGCATATTTACATATAAAATGAATTCAGCAATCGTACCAATATTTGGGATTGTTCCGTTAATGTACATCACACCTCCAAAATAAATTACAACCAAATTACTGATTCCAATCAGGGCAATCATCAAAGGACCAAATAGTGATTGTACTTTGGCTAAATCCAAACTTTTCTTTTTGCTTTCATCGGCAAGGGCCACCATATTATTTTGGTGTTGATTTTCTAATGAATAAGCTTTTATAACTCGAATTCCGGAGAAGATCTCCTGAGAAAAACTAGAAACTTTAGATAGATACTGTTGGAAAGTCGTGCTTCGTTTATTGATTTCTGAACTCAGTTTAAAAATACAATACGAAAGGATCGGTAAAGGCAAAATAGTATAAAGTGTCAATAATGGCGAAACATTATACATATATATAATAACGATGGCAAAACGAATAAAGGTGTTGATGGTGTACATTACAGCCGGACCAACATACATGCGAACCTTTGAAACATCTTCGCTGATTCGGTTCATTAAATCTCCGGTGCGGTTTTGTTTGTAGAAATTCTGAGAAAGATTTTCATATTGCCTGAAAACTTCATTTTTCAAATCAAATTCAATATGACGCGACATTACGATTAAAGTCTGGCGCATTAAGAAGGTTAGAAAACCTGCCACAATCGTAGTGGCTATGATTAGCAATACGTTATGAATTAAATCCTGACGATAAGAATCGATTATTACCTGAGATGCTTGTTGGGTTTCAGGCAATTTATCAAATTTTTCAATAGCGTTTAAAGACTTGCTAATAAGCTTTGGAGTAAACAGGGAAAAAATTTGTGCGATTATTGTGATTAAAATTCCTAGCGAAAAACTGTATTTATATTTGATGAAATATTTGTTTAAATAGCTTAATTCTTTCATTTTTTTAAGAGATTCAATGTTGAAATGTTTTGGAATTGTAAATTATATTCAATAAAAAGTAATTAAAGATATCATTTATTCAAAGCAAATCTATTGTAAAATTGTTATTTTAAAGATAAAAAATTAGCACATGTGTATTTTTTAATTATGTTTGAGATGTCTTTTTGACAAATTCATAATTTTAACTAATAAACAACTAGCGCTATGGATGCAACTTTCGCAACTGGAAAGGAACTTCAAAAAATGGATCCTGTTTTTGGTCAATTATCTTTTGATGATCACGAACAAATTGTATTTTGCAATGACAAAGATACAGGTTTAAAAGCAATTATTGGTATTCATAACTCAGTTATGGGGCCAGCTTTGGGAGGTACCAGAATGTGGAATTACAATACTGAATGGGAAGCTCTGAATGATGTTTTGCGTCTTTCAAGAGGGATGACATATAAATCTGCTATCACCGGTCTTAATATTGGTGGTGGTAAAGCAGTAATTATTGGTGATGCTAAAACGCAAAAAACACCAGAATTGATGCGTAAGTTTGGTGAATTTGTTCACTCTTTAAGCGGAAGATATATCACTGCTGAAGATGTTGGAATGGAAACTAAAGACATGGATACGGTTAGAGACGTAACACCTTATGTTACTGGAATCTCTGAAGAAAGAGGTGGTTCTGGAAATCCTTCTCCTGTAACAGCTTACGGTGTTTATTTAGGAATGAAAGCGGCTGCAAAAAGCCAGTTTGGTTCTGATGTTTTAGACGGTAAAAAAGTTTTGGTTCAGGGAATAGGTCACGTTGGTGAAGCTTTGGTAGAATATTTGACTAAAGAAGGAGCAGTAGTTACTATCGCTGATATCAACGAAGAAAAATTATACGAAGTAGCGCAAAAATACAATGCTACCATTTATACTGGCGAGGATTTGTATAGTGCTGATGTCGATATCTACGCGCCATGTGCAATGGGAGCCACTATCAATGATAATACAGTAAACAAAATTAAAGCGAAAGTTATTGCTGGTGCAGCCAACAATCAGTTAGCTGATGAGAATGTTCACGGTGCAAGATTACAGGAAAGAGGCATTTTATATGCTCCGGATTTCTTAATCAATGCTGGTGGTATCATCAATGTTTATGCTGAATTAGCAAACTACGGTAAAGCGGAGATCATGACTAAAACCGAAAATATCTATAACACTACTTTAGAAATTATCGATTATGCTGTGAAAAACGGAATTACAACACATAAAGCAGCGCTTACAATTGCTCAAAATCGTATCGATTTGAGAAAAATTGAAAACGCTTCTAAATAATTAGTATTCAGTGTTCACTTTTTAAGTGTTCAGTCTTAAATTTTAAAATCTCAGTCTACAAGTCAAATTGTAAACTGAGATTTTTTTATGTATGCTCATACTGATCACTTAAAAACTGACCACTGAATACTAAAAATAACGACTTTTTCACGAATTAATTTTATTATAAGCTGTGAAATTCTTATTTTTGCAGACTAATTTTTAAATGTTCTTACAAGGTGGTAAATAGAAGACACATACGCGTTAAAGTAATGCAATCCATTTATGCAATGCATCAAAGCGGTTCTGATAATATGGAAAAAGAAGAGAAATTTCTTTTCTATAGCATTGATAATATTCAGGACTTATATCTTATAATGCTTTCTTCATTGATTGAAATTTGCAAAAAAGAATCTGTTTTTTTACATCTTTCAAGCAAAAAACATCTTGCAACTGCTGCAGAACGTAACCCGAATGAAAAATTCATCAAAAACAAAATTTTTCAACTACTTGCTGAAAGCAATTCCCTTAGCATCGCTTTAGAAAATCGTAAAATCAATAACTGGTCGTTGAATGATGATTATATTTTGTTGCTTTTAAATGATATCAAAGCAAGTGAAGTGTATGCAAAATACATGTCAAACTCAACAAATACTTTTGAAGAAGACAGACAATTTATAATTGATTTGTTTGCTGATGTTATTGTTCCGAATGAAAAATTATATGAGTATTTAGAAGATGATAAATTGACATGGGTTGATGATATTCCGGTTGTAAATACACATATCGTAAAACAATTAAAAGCAATCAAAACAGAAGATCCGGACGATTTTAGAGTGCCAAAATTGTACAAGGATGTTGAAGATAAAGATTTTGCTAAAGATTTATTCAGAAGAACCGTTTTAAACGAATCGATTTTAGCAAAAGAATACGATGATAAAACACCAAACTGGGATAGCGAAAGAATTGCTGAAATTGATACGATTATCTTAAAAATGGCAATTTGCGAATTTTTGAAATTCCCATCAATTCCGGTAAAAGTAACGCTGAACGAATATTTAGAAATTGCCAAAGAATATTCTACTCCAAAAAGTAGTATTTTTATCAACGGGATTTTAGATAACCTTGTAAAAGAGTTAACTGCTAATAAGAAGATGGTAAAAGTAGGTAGAGGATTGATGTAATTGGGAAGAAATTCCAATTTTTAAATTCAAAATTCCAACGAAAAAATTAATATTAATAACAAAAATAAAACCTGAATACTATGCAAGATTTAATGAAATTTGCTCCTTATTTACTAATGTTTGTAGTGTTGTATTTCTTCATGATTAGACCACAACAAAAAAGAGCAAAAAACGAAAAAGAATTTGAAAGCGGCCTAAAAGTAGGTGACAAAATAATTACTAAAAGTGGTTTTCATGGTAAAATTGTTGAGCTTGCTGAAACAAGTGCCATTATCGAAACTATGTCTGGAAAATTAAAAATTGAGCGTTCAGCTATTTCTATGGAAATGAGCGCTGCTTTGAAAAAAGCTTAACGCTTTTTAAATTCCAATAAAATTAAAATCCCAAATTCCAATTATGGAGTTTGGGATTTTTTTTTGCCCAATACTTACGTAAAGAAAAAAACCTTTGTCAAAATTTTAACTTTGACAAAGGTTAATGAAAGGTTGGAATTTGGATTTTTTTAGTTGGAATTTAAATGCTACCTGTATTTGTCATTCAATCCAACATTTCCTAATATCATCGGAATCACTTTCTCGATTCTCGTTAATTTAGTTTTCTCTTGTTTGGCAGTTTCAATATATTCTAAAAACTCACATTGTTTATACGGACTAAATTTTTGAAAAGCTTTTGCTAAAGCCGGATTTTGATTCATTTCCTTTTGCATCAATTCAGAAACGATTACTTCTTTCTTTGAAGGTTTAATGATTTTTCCTTGCTTTTCGTTCTCGATAGCTTCTAAAATATATTGTAGAACTTCTTTTTCATTTACTTCTTCTTTTGAAGTAAAACGCCATTGACGCATGGATTTTGTTTTGTCTTCCTGGGCATTTATTAGCCTCTTTTTTTCATCTTTTAGAAATACTCCATTGAGGAACCAAATCGCAAAGTAATTTTTAAAACCTCCAATTCCGATAACATTCTTTTTATTGTAAACGTAAATTGGTCCGCCCCATTTTATGGTTTCTTCCAGTTCAGTTTTGTCAATAATTGATTTCAGGAAAAGAAGTTCTTCTTCCCATTGATTGACTTTGTCCCAAAAATGTTTTTTCTCAGAATTCGGTTCCACTTTATCTTTTTCTTTTAGGTTTTTCGGCTACTTCAAAAATACCAGGAATTGCGGTTAATTCTGCAATTTTTACAATTACATCTGTTGCTTTCTGAATACTTTCTGCAGGAACATATTCGTATTTTCCGTGGAAGTTATGACCGCCAGCAAAGATATTCGGGCAAGGTAATCCCATGAAAGACAATTGAGATCCGTCCGTTCCGCCACGAATAGGTTTGATGATTGGTTTTATATCCAATTCTCTCATTGCTTTTTCAGCAATATCAACAATATGTTTTACCGGAAGTACTTTTTCCTTCATATTGTAATATTGGTCTTTTACAACGGCAGTTACAATGTCTTCTCCAAATTGCTTCGCGTATTTTTTATTGATTTTCCTGGCAATTTTCCCAATTAAATCTTTTCTCTTTTCAAATTTGATTTTGTTGTGATCACGGATAATCAATTCCAAAACGGTTTCTTCAATGCTTCCTGTTAAATGATGTACGTGAAAAAATCCTTCGTAACCTTTCGTTTCCTGAGGCGTTTCTCCTTTCGGAAGTTCGTTGATGAAATCGTTAGCAATCAACATTGAATTGATCATTTTTCCTTTGGCATAACCCGGATGAACGCTTTTTCCTTTGAAAGTAATTTTAGCTCCGGCTGCATTGAAATTTTCATATTCTAATTCACCAATCTGACTTCCGTCCATGGTATAAGCCCATTTTGCACCAAATTTATCCACATCAAAATGATGTGCGCCACGACCAATTTCTTCATCAGGGGTAAATCCAATTCTGATTTTCCCGTGTTTAATTTCAGGATGCTGAACAAGATATTCCATTGCGGAAACAATCTCTGTAATTCCTGCTTTATCATCGGCACCCAACAAGGTTGTTCCATCAGTCGTAATGATGGTTTGACCTTTATATTGTAATAAATCTTTGAAATAGTTTGGAGAAAGAATAATATTTTTCTCTGCGTTTAAGATGATGTCTTTCCCGTCGTAATTCTCAATAATTTGAGGTTTTACATTCGCTCCCCTAAAATCTGGAGAAGTATCAAAATGCGAAACAAAGCCAATGGTTGGTACTTCGTGATCTACATTACTTGGCAAAGTAGCCATGATATAAGCTTTATCATCTATAGTGACGTCTTCAAGACCAATTGTTTTTAGTTCTTCGACTAATTTATTGGCAAGATTCCATTGTTTTTCTGTACTAGGTGTAGTTTGCGAATTTGGGTCCGATTCAGTATCAATCGTTACATAACTGATAAATCGATCTATGATATGCTGCATTTGTTTGTTTTTTTAGCAAATATAAGTAATTATTCAGGGGTTTAAAAGATAAAAGAGTTTGCCACGAATTTCACGAATTTTCACGAATTAAATTATGTACTATTCGAATATAAAAATCCAATTTCAGAAAATTAATTTTTCTAAAATTGGATTTTTATATTTAAATAATTAGTAAAAATTAGTGCAATTAGTGGCCAAAAAATTATTGAACACATCTAAAACCAATATGATTTGCAGGTGATTTATAGTCTCCTTTTCCTCTCGTTCCCACCATATATCGTGTACAATATTGATCTGTACATAAAAAAGATCCTCCACGTTGTACTTTTTTAGGAAGATTAGGTTCTCCCGGATCATAAGATGTTTCAGGTCCTTGTGGGTTTTTTGCAACTTGTCCATTATCACATATAACAGAGTAATAATCGGCCGTGTACCAGTCATTTGTCCATTCCCATACATTTCCTCCCACATCGTATAAACCATAACCATTTGGTTCGAATTGCTTTGTGGGAGCAATTCCGATATAACCATCTTCTCCTGTATCACCTTTTTCAATAGGGAAATGTCCCTGATAAATATTGGCCTGAAATTTTCCTTTCGGTTTTAAGTTATTTCCCCAGGCATAAAGTTCTCCGGTTTTTCCGCCACGAGCGGCAAATTCCCATTCAGCTTCAGTTGGTAATCTTTTTCCAGCCCATTTTGCATAAGCAGCTGCATCATCATAAGAAACCTGAACAACAGGATAATTACCTCTTCCTTTGATAGAGCTTCCAGCTCCTTCCGGATGTCTCCAGTCAGCACCTTTTTCATAAGTCCACCATTGCATATAATTGTTCAGATCTACTTTTGCCGGAGTAGGAGTGAAGACTGCCGATCCTGCAACTAGATTTTCTAATGGAGCATCAGGATATTCTTCATGTGTTGGTGCTTTTTCGGCCAATGTTACATAACCCGTTGCTTTAACGAAAGCTTCAAATTGGTCATTGGTAACTTCTGTCTGATCCATATAAAACCCATCAACATAAACTCTGTGTATTGGTGCAGCATCTTTAGTAACACCTTTTATGCTGCATAAACTTTCGTCTTCCACATTGCTTCCCATAGAAAATTCACCACCCGGAATCCAAACCATTCCTTTAGGTGTTTTACCTGATGGTTTGTTTTTATTCTCTATTGTCGGTTTAAATAAAGAAGCAGAATCCGCATTTGGAGTTTCGGCACAATCCATCGCAGCCAATTTTTGTTTTGGAACAATTAGCTTGGTATAGCCATAAGCAATTGAAATAATGGAGATAGTTAGTATAGCAAAAATCCAGTAGGTTTTATTTTTCATTATAATAGTTTTAATCTGGTTGTCAATAATAAAAAGTAAAGTTAAAAAAATAACCTTACCAAACTCTATTTGTTTGGTAAGGTTAGTATGATTTTAACTGTCTTTCTCAACATTAACCACTTCGTATTTATTTTTACCATCTACCTGGACAGGTTGGTAGTAGGTTTCTCCAAATTTTACGTATTTAGCATCTCCAATAGTAACTTCTTCGCCGCCTTCTGGTAAATTATCTACTAAAGTTCCTGCGGTTGGAGCAACCACTTTGTAAGAGCTTCCATCTTTTTCATAATATGTTCCGCCGTAATAATAATTGTTTACAGTTCCTGTATTAACCGTTTCAGCGCCACTTGGAATGTTATTTACAGTTCCTCCCACCGGTGCAGGTACCGCTGTGTAGCCACCGCTTGTCGAGGTGTACCAAACCCCTTGATCATAATGATATTTTGTATTTTCGACACTTACCACAATTGCTGTAACTGCTAAAGTCGCCACAAAGAATCCCCATGGATGCCAAACTGGTCCCCAATAATAAGGGTGATAAGGACGGGGATAATATGGGTGGTAGCAATTGTATCTATAACCTCCATATCTGTAAGGAGGGCGTACGTAAGGTCTTGGTCCGGCTATTACAACAGTATTACGATTGTTTCGAACATGCACACTGTTGTTAACATTAATATTTACGTTATTTCTGTTTCTATTAACCGTGTTGCCGCTGATGTTGGTGTTTTTATTACCAACTCTGTTATTGTTGTTCGAGTTTCTGTTGTTTGTTGTTTTGTTACCAGCAATTTTTGAGTTTGACGTTGATGGTCTGGTAACTTTATTGTTGTTATTAGCAGGTCTGCTAATTCCAGATCCGCCAGATCCGGGTCTGGTTGTTGCACTCGGCCTGTTGATTCCAGAATTGTGAGATTCAGGTCTGTTTACTGTTGGTCTTGTTTGAGTTGCCGGTCTGGCTGGTCTTGCCTGAACGCCACCACCACGATGCGCGCCTCCTCCGCCACCACGATGCTGCGCTATACTATCAATTGAAATCAAAAAAAATGATCCCATGAAGCACATAAGTGCTGTCTTTCTAAGAGTCTTTTTTATACTTTTCATTTTCAGTGTTTTAGGAATATTAAAATTATTAAAAAAAACAAGAATAATTTAGGGAATTAAAAAATCATTTTTGTTTTTATTGTCTAAATTGTTGATTACAATGTTATACCGATTTTGGGTAATGCTTTTTTACTATTATAATGAAATATCCCATTGTATTCTGAAACGCCATCCAGCCTCTAAAGGCAAGGTTTTATCCTGAAAGCTGAAATAGGAGACTTCAGAAGTCAGTTTGTTTTTATGTCCTTTAAAAAACCAGTTAAAAGCAATAGTTGTTTCATCTTGTAAATTTTGTCTTATCGAATTGTCAGGACGATAGGCGGCATGTCTTCCGGCCATTTCTAAATGTTTTGGCCACCAGTCAAAGGCATTATGAAAGAAATAGCCAGCCTGAACGTAATAACCTTTCAAAGTAGTGACTTCATTATTGTTTAATTTGTCTATAATCTCTTTAGTGTGCCATTCGCTTTGCCAGGAAAAGCCACGATACATAAAAGCGCTTTCGAGATTCCATTGATTAACTCTGTATTGACCCGGTAAGCCATTTTCGTAACCTTCTAAAGAACCTCCTCCTGATTGCGAAAAACGGGTATAAGGACTTCGGTTTGTTAATCCTGAAAAGGCGATTATTGGCGTTGGTTTTTCGTGAAATTCTAAATCACTTCCTTCAAAATCCAGAAAACGTCCTAAAAAGTTCCATTGTGCTCTTCCAAAATACATAAGATTATTATCGTCGTTTGAGGTGTTTCCTCGTCCGGTTCCGGTTAAGGCTGCTGCCCAATAATTGAAATCGGCTATGCCGCCCCCTTTAAGATGTCCGTATACTTCGACTCCCATCTGTCTGTCTGCTGTAAAAGGCCGATTGATTAGAGATCTATCAACAGTTTGTTGTTCACCGCTGCTTATAAAACGTTCACGAGTATATTCAACCTTCCATTGTCCGACTTTAAAACTTAGCCATTCCCATTTTTCAACCATGATTCTAAAATCTAGGAGATTTGATTGACTAAGCTCGTATTCCCAATAATATTTCAGCCAGGGTTCAAAAGCATGACCACCTACTTTTAATCTTGCCCTATTGATTTTAAAAGTTGTTTCTTTATCCTGACTGTAATCATCGTAGGTTAAAGGATCCTGATCGTTTGGTGTCGAAAATCGAAATTGTAAACGGCTTTGTAATTGAAAAAGGAATTTATTGTCTTTTGTTCTTAATTCTATTCCTTTGTCTCCGTATCGTACATTGACCAGTTTGGTTGTATCTTTTATTTCCTGAGACCATCCATTTAAGCCTAATAGCACTATTAAACCTAGTAGGGTATTTCTGAAAATATGAATTAGTATGCTGGCTTTATACATATTTTAATCAAATACAATTAGTTAAGAATTTTCTTAAGTGAGTCAAAATTAATTAATAAAGCGCTTTAATAAGTCTGTTGGAGGGCCTGACTTTGTTTCATTTTATAATTTGCAACATCTTATAATTTGTTTTTGTAAAAGAGTACCTTTTTAAACTATAATAATTAAATTTGCACCCGAAAACACACACAACTATTCTTATGTATAAATTGATAATTCGCCCGATACTTTTTTGTTTTGATCCAGAAGAAGTACATTATTTTACCTTTTCATTTGTTAAATTCATTTCAAAAATTCCCGGAGTTTCATCAATTATAAAATCAATATACGAAGTAAAAGACAGTCGTTTAGAGCGTGAAGTTTTCGGAATCAAATTTAAAAATCCGGTTGGATTGGCTGCGGGATTTGATAAAGATGCCAAATTATACAAAGAGCTTTCAAACTTTGGTTTTGGTTTTATTGAAATCGGAACTGTAACTCCGGTTGGTCAGGAAGGAAATCCAAAAAAACGTTTGTTTCGTTTAAAAGAAGATCAGGCGATTATTAACCGAATGGGGTTTAATAACGGAGGAGTTCTGGAAGCTGTAGAACGTTTGAAAAGGAATTCAGGTGTTTTGATCGGTGGAAACATCGGAAAAAACAAAGTGACTCCAAACGAAAATGCTGTTGATGATTATATCATTTGTTTTGATGCTTTGTTTGATCATGTTGATTATTTTGTAGTGAATGTAAGTTCGCCAAATACACCAAACTTAAGAGCTTTACAGGATAAAGAACCGCTTACGGCTTTATTGCAAACACTTCAAAATAGAAATGTAGAAAAGCAAAAAACAAGCACTCAAAAAATAAAACCAATTCTTTTAAAAATTGCTCCGGACTTAACAGACGAGCAATTGCTGGATATTATTGATATTGTAAAAACAACCCAAATTGCAGGTGTAATTGCAACAAATACAACTATTTCAAGAGAGGGTTTACAGTCTCAAAATCAATCTGAAATAGGAGGTTTGTCAGGAAAACCATTAACAAAACGCTCTACCGAAGTGATTCGTTTTCTTTCTGAAAAAAGCAATAAAGCATTCCCGATTATTGGAGTAGGAGGAATTCATTCTGCCGATGATGCAATTGAGAAACTAAATGCAGGTGCAAGCTTAGTACAATTGTATACAGGTTTTATTTATGAAGGGCCGGCTTTAATTAAAGCAATCAATAAAAAGGTTTTAAAAGGATTGTAAAATCAATGCCTGGACAACAAGTCCGGAAATTATAGCAATTCCAAAACTAATCAAAGTACCAATTAAGACATACTCGGTTAGTTTGCGGTCTTTGGCTTCTTTTAGATCTCCAAACCTAAAAATAGATTTAGCAGCCAATAAAAAACCGATCGCTTCAAAATGCCCGGTAAGGATAAAGCAAAACACAAATAATCTTTCTAAAATGCCAATGTAATTTCCTGCATTGGCAAGTGAATTATCTGCGTGGGTATTTTCATTTTCGGGACTCCAAATCGATATGATGGTTTTGATGATAATAGAGGAAGGTTTGGTAACAAATAAGATTCCGGTCAATAAAATCCAAAACTCATTATCCTGCCAAAAATTAATAATGCCTTTGTTTTCATACAGAAGTACAATCCCAATTAAAATTAAAACATGCGCAATCTGGTCGGCAATAAACCAGCTGCGTTTTGTTTTTGGCTGCTGAAAATTTAATTTGATGAGATCAATAATTCCGTGTGTAACGGCTATTAAAACGGCATAAGGAATAAAGTCAATTTCCCAGACCAAAATTGCTGCCAACAGACCGTGAATCAATATATGAAGGTATAAGAAAACACTTTTATGTTTTTTAATTTCTTTATCGGCTACCCATGAATTAGGCTGCCAGATAAAATCGCCTAATAAATGTGCTAATAGTAGTTTTATAAATAACATCATGGGGCTGTAAGTTGTTTTATTTGTGTTCTAAAATAACGATCTAAATTCATAACCAAATCAAATTGAGCACGTTTTTGTCTGCGGCTCACGGCGGCTTGATTAATGCCTAGTTTTTGTCCTAGTTCTTCCTGAGACAAGTCAGGATTTTCTATAGCGGCAGCAACAAATTCTGCAGATTGTGCCAGCCAGGTGTCCATAAAGGTCAAAGCCAGCTGTAACATCAAATTCATTTTTTCGTCCAGATTAGTGTCGCCAGTTCGCATTGCTAAAGTTACTTTTTGTTTTTTTAAAGTTTCAAAAAGTTCTCCTGAATGTATAAAAGCAGATCCATTGCTTTCGGATATTTTTTCGGCATTATGTGTTTTATTTCCAAAACCAATGCTCATTCGCGCATCTAATTTTATAGATCGTAAATGTGCTTTTATTAAAATAGTAGCCAATAAGGCTTCTTCAGGATTTTGTATTTCAATTTGAAATTCATCTCCCCGATAGACTTCCCATTGGCTTGGTGTTTTGCCAAACGGAGATAGGATTTTTTTCAACCCTTCGACCCAGTCTTTTGATTTTTGTTTTCTTGAATCAATTATATCTCCTGTAATTACACTAGTCATAATTCAAATATAATTAAAAATAAATAAAGTTTTATATTACAAATATAGGGAATATTTTTAATTATTACCTTTTTGTGTAATATTTGTATTTATTACGTTTTTGTGTAATAATTTTATTTATTACAATATTGAGTAATATTTCAATTAATGAAAATTATAACTTTTATTTCTTTAAAAAAGAAGCTAACTTAGCCTTCACAAAAGAATAAGCTTTGAATAAAGAAATCAAGATTATCGAATGTCCGCGAGATGCCATGCAAGGTATCAAAACTTTTATTCCGACAAAAAATAAGGTTTCGTACATACAGTCGTTGCTTCGAGTAGGCTTTGATACCATTGATTTTGGAAGTTTTGTTTCTCCAAAAGCAATTCCGCAAATGCAGGATACTGCTGAGGTTTTGGCGCAGCTCGATCTTTCTCAAACTACAAGCAAATTACTGGCGATAATTGCCAATACACAAGGAGCGGCAGCAGCTTCAGAACATGAAGCTATTCAGTATTTGGGATTTCCTTTTTCTATCTCAGAGAATTTCCAGATGCGAAACACCCATAAAACGATTGCTGAATCATTAATTACACTGGAAGAAATTCTTGAAATAGCCGATAAAAAAAATAAAGAAGTCGTAACCTATCTTTCAATGGGGTTTGGAAATCCGTATGGAGATCCCTGGAATGTTGAAATAGTAGGCGAGTGGACCGAGAAACTTTCAAAAATGGGTGTAAAAATTTTATCACTTTCAGATACTGTCGGAAGTTCTACGCCAGAAGTGATTACTTATCTTTTTTCTAATTTAATTCCAAAATACCCTCAGATAGAATTTGGGGCTCATTTACACACAACACCAGATAGTTGGTTCGAAAAAATAGATGCCGCTTCAAAAGCAGGCTGTACACGTTTTGACGGAGCGATTCAGGGATTTGGTGGCTGTCCAATGGCAACCGATAAACTGACTGGAAATATGCCTACGGAAAAACTGATCTCTTATTTTACGGCAAATAAAAAGACAACCGGTCTAAATTCCTTAAGTTTTGAAAGTGCTTATAATGAAGCATCAAAATTGTTCGGGAAATTTCATTAAAAAGTAGTACATTTATTATTTATATGTAATAATCATTTGCAAACCAGTGTTATTACTGACTATCTAATAGAGTAGTTATGAAAGCAAACATCCTAAATAGAATTCCTAAAATTTTAGTTTTTGCATTCCTGTTTTTTTCGTGCTCAAGTGATTTAGATTTTGATCAGGCCAACGATCTTAAACTGGAACCTGTTTTTGTAGCTAATCTGGCTTATTTTAGCGTTCCGGCAACTCAATTGGTAAATGATGGATCACCTCAAGTGGTATCTGATGTTCAGGGTTTTGATGCTTTTAAGGATGAGTTTTTTAGAGATAATTTAGTAAAAACAGAATTTGATTTTGAGATTGATAATACTATAGTCAGAGCTTTTAGAATCGAGATGCAGCTTTTAGATGCTAATGATCAAGTACTTGAAACCAATCCTTATTCGGTTCCCGCTTATTCAGGAGGTTCTAATGTTATCAAATTTCCGACAGAAGTGTACGAAAATGAAAGATTGGAGCTTTTAAAGCAGACTGTTAAATTGAAATTTATTATCGGAATGCAGTCTGGGCCGCCATTAGACGAAAACAGTGCTGGAAATTTGAAATTTCGCTCAAGTGCAAACGTTTATATGGTGATCGAATGAGAAAAGCGTGCTTAATTTTAATGCTGTCTCTACAGTTTGTTTGTTTTAGTCAAAACAGACAGCTCTTGTATAATTTTACATCGATTCCACAATCATCATTGGTCAATCCAGGTGCAGATGTTTCGTATAAATACTATTTTGGTATTCCTGTTTTATCTGGTATTTCTGCAAATCTTGGTTCAAGCAGTTTTTCGGCTTATGATTTATTTGCCAATAACGGGGTCGATTTTAATGATAAAGTCCGAAATATTGTAAACAACTCATCAAACAAAGACAAAGCTCAGGTCAATGAACAACTAGAATTATTTTCAGGAGGATTTAGAGTTGGAGGAGAAGATAGTCAGTCTTATATTTCATTTGGAGCCTATCAGGAATTTGATTTTTTGATGTACGTTCCAAAGGATCCTGCCATATTTGCCTTATACGGAAATAAAGATTATGTTGGAAAATCATTTAATTTGGCAGATATCAATGTAAGGGCCGAAGTGCTTTCTGTTCTTCATGTTGGTTTTCATAAAAAACTAAATGAAAAATTTGTTTTAGGAGGTCGTGCCAAGTTGTATTCAAGTGGTGCCAATGCTACCTCTACACGAAATTCCGGGTTTATTTATACAACTCAAATTCCGGGAACGCCAAATCTTTATACACAGGTAATCTCGTCAAATCTGGAACTTAAAACTTCTGGAATTGCCAAATTTACCAAAGATGAATATGAAGGAAATGTTGCTAAAGATATTGCGCATAACACCTTTTTTAATGGTAGTTTAGGTTTGGGGCTTGATGTAGGATTTACATATTACTTCAGAGAAAATCTACAGTTTACAGCAAGTATTATCGACCTCGGATTTGTAAATCAATCCAAAGATATTGAAACTATAACCTACAAAGGAAATTACAGATACGAGGGTGCAAATCCTATTTTTGAATTTACAAATGATCCTGAAGATGTTTTTGATGATTTCGAAAAAGCTATTCCACGTGATACACTTTACAACAAATACACTACCTGGCGCCCAACCAAATTGTATTCTTCTGTTCAGTATTCCTTTGGAGAATCCAGATCAGATGAGGAGTGCAATTGCAAGCCATCCGATAAAAGAAGATATGTCAATGCAATTGGAGGACAAATGTTTGCTATGACAATGCCAAATGAGCCTTTTATAGCATTTACAGCTTTTTATAGAAGAAGCATTTTCGAAAAATTAGATTTTAAGGCCACTTATACACTGGATTCTTATTCAAGTAAAAACATTGGTTTAGGACTTTCCGGAACGATTGGAAAAGTCAATATTTATGCTCTCGTCGACAATGTTCTGGAATATCGAGATGTCTCGAAGGCGAATAGCCTGGCGTTTCAATTCGGAATCAATTTTATTGTCCCTGAATAATTTTTACCATATAAGTAATATAAGTTCATTTTATTTTGTTGCATGATAAGATAGCGATCATATAGAATAAGAGAAATCATTTCTTATATGATTTAAAAACGCAGATTAAATTATGTGCTAAAACTTATATCACTGCTATGAACTTGTATGGTTTTAAAAAAAATAAGACAAAAAATTTATATAACTTCTATGAATTTATATGGTAAAAAAAACATCCAGGAAGCCCTATTTCTTATATGATTTAAAAAAAGATGCCGATATGAATTATGCGTAAAAACTTATATCACTGCTATGAACTTATATGGTTTTTAAAAAAAATAAAACAAAAAAATTATATAACTTCTATGAATTTATATGGTAAAAAAAAATATCCAGGAAGCCCTATTTCTTATATGATTTAAAAAAAGATGCCGATATGAATTATGCGCAAAAACTTATATCACTTCTATGAACTTATATGGTTCAAAAAAAAATAAGAATAAGTTAGTATTCTTGTTTCCAATTTATTCACTATATTTGCACGCAATTCAACTAGAAATTGCAACATGATAGCACACAACTCCAAGATCATCGGCGAAGGTTTAACTTACGATGATGTATTATTAGTACCTAACTACTCGAATGTGCTTCCTCGCGAAGTGAGTATCAAATCAAAATTTTCAAGAAATATAACACTAAACGTTCCTATAGTATCAGCTGCTATGGATACCGTTACGGAGAGTGCAATGGCAATCGCTATGGCGCAGGAAGGCGGAATTGGTGTTTTACATAAAAACATGACCATCGAGCAACAAGCTGCGAAGGTAAGAAAAGTAAAACGTGCAGAATCTGGTATGATTATCGATCCGGTAACATTACCAATGACTTCGACAATTGCAGATGCAAAAAATGCAATGAAAGAATTCGGAATTGGCGGTATTCCAATCGTTGACGAAAACAAAATCCTTAAAGGTATCGTTACTAATCGTGACTTACGTTTCGAAAAAAACGGTGCAAGACCAATTGCTGAGGTAATGACAAGTACTAACTTAGTTACTGTTGCCGAAGGAACTTCATTAGAACAAGCAGAAGTAGTTTTACAAGGTCACAAAATTGAGAAACTACCAGTTGTAAATGCTAAAAATGAATTGGTTGGTTTAATTACTTTCAGAGATATCACAAAATTGACTCAAAAACCAATCGCAAACAAAGACGTTTACGGACGTTTAAGAGTTGCTGCTGCTATTGGAGTTACTGGTGATGCTGTTGAAAGAGCTGCTGCACTAGTTGCTGCCGGTGTTGATGCTATTATTATCGATACTGCTCACGGTCATACTGAAGGTGTTGTAAATACATTAAAAGAAGTAAAATCAAAATTCCCACAAATAGATGTAATTGTTGGAAACATCGCAACTCCTGAAGCAGCTAAATATTTAGTAGCGAATGGTGCTGACGGTGTTAAAGTTGGAATCGGACCTGGTTCTATCTGTACAACCCGTATTGTTGCTGGTGTTGGTTTTCCTCAATTCTCAGCAGTTTTAGAAGTTGCTGCAGCGATTAAAGGAACTGGAGTTCCTGTTATTGCTGATGGTGGAATTCGTTACACAGGAGATATTCCTAAAGCAATCGCTGCCGGTGCTGACTGTGTAATGTTAGGTTCATTATTAGCAGGAACAAAAGAATCTCCAGGTGAAACTATCATTTTTGAAGGAAGAAAATTCAAATCATACCGTGGAATGGGTTCTGTTGAAGCCATGCAAACAGGTTCAAAAGACCGTTATTTCCAGGATGTTGAAGACGACGTTAAAAAATTAGTTCCGGAAGGAATTGTAGGTCGTGTTCCTTACAAAGGAGAATTAAACGAAAGTATGCTTCAATTCATTGGTGGTCTTCGTGCCGGAATGGGATACTGTGGTTCAAAAGATATTCCAACTTTGCAGGAAACAGGACGTTTTGTTAGAATCACGTCAAGCGGAATTACGGAAAGTCACCCACACAATGTAACTATAACAAAAGAAGCTCCAAATTATTCAAGATAATTTTTAGTTTTTTTATTATAAAACAAAAGGCATAAGAGTTTGAATCTTATGCCTTTTTTTATTAGTTTTTCGAGATTTCAGAGGTTTGTTTAAAATCACTTTTTGATTTTAATTGTAAAGTAAAATCGGTACTTTTTAGATCAAGATTAAAATCCATTACTAAAGTATTTCCGGTAATAAAATGATTTGGAATATCATAAATTAAATCCCCTTTTCCTATTCCGGCTCCATTTGTTTCAAATCTACTGTCCGACATTTTCATAGTATAAGTTTGTGTTATATCAAAGAATGCATTTTTTGAATTCATGCTTTTCAAACGGTATGTTGTGGTAATTTGCATTTCAATATTAATACCTGCAATGGGTAATGTTAAAGGGCTTTCCTGAATAAAAGATTCACCTATTTTTAGTTTTTTCTGCGGCATAACCAACTGTGAAAATGTGCTTTTGACGGTTTGGAAAATGATATTTTTAAAACTTTCTTCCATGCCTTTTGAGACGATAGAATCCATTTCAGGCATAGTAGAAGATGAAGTTTTACCATACAACAACGTACCGTTTGGAATTATAGTTTTTCCATTTGCATCAATAGATTTTAAGTACTCAATTGTTATCGGAAAGTTGCCGCTTTTATCAGTTTTACCCGTTTTAGAAAGTGTTTCTAAATTAAAGCTATTTTTTATTTTCGTTGGGTTTACTATTCCATTTTGCTTTAAATTTTCTAAAAATTTTTCGTTTCCAGAATACACAACTTCATAATCTGAAGAATTAGATGTTGCTTGACGATAAATAGTTTCAAGAGAGTAACCAGGTTTGAAATCTAAAATTTGATTTGATTGTCCGTAATTAAAAACAGGAAATAAAATAAGAAAAAGTAGGAGTATATTCTTCATGGTTTTAATCTTAAAAACTATTTTGGTTTTTAGATGTTTTAAGAGAGACGAAAATAGGAAAATAAAAGTGACCAGAAGTAAAAAAAAATACATTTTGAAGTTTAATCTTCTCGAAAGTTTAGGCTATGCTTTTTCAATTCTTCCAATAGTTTTGGAATTGAGCTTGGTCCAATTCCGTGTAATGATATGATTTCTTTTTTTGAATATTTTGATAAATCCTGTACAGTTTCGATTCCTTTATTTTCTAAAGCTCGTCTTGCCGGGGCTGACAATACAGATAAAACCTCCGATTGTGGTTTACGCTCCTGTTCGCAAATTGGACAAGTAGGGCAATCGCTCGTTTTAAAATAGTGATGCCCTTTTTTACAAGTTCTGTTATTTTTAGAAGAGGAGATCATTTTTGTTTTAGATTGTAATATAAAATTACCTAAAAAAAACAGCTGATGCAATATTTTAAAATTGCATCAGCTGTTTTTATATAAAATATAATATTCTAAAGAGCAGCAGTTTGCTTTTCTGTTTCTCTAATTTTCTGATTTTCTAAAATCTTTTGAACAAAAGGTTGAACCTGGGTTTCAATTTCCGACTCTGAGATATTTAATGCTTCTGGATCTTTTACTAATTCCAGCCATGGTTTAGGTCCGTCAAAATTATAGCTTCCAAAAACGATTACAGGTGTTCCTTTAACTTTTACATTTTCACTGTCTTTCAAAACCCATTCGTCTGCCCATTTATAAAGGTATTTTGCATCTTTTTCTAATAAACGCAGACAAGAATGCGAAGCTGGATAGCCGGGTAATTCATATTGGTGAAAACCAACTCCCAGTTTATTTTCGATATTAAAATTCCATTTTAAATCCCACTCGTCATTAAAAGTACTTGTTGTTTTTTCAGCTTTCCAGTTGGTGAAAAACAATCCGGTTGGTGTTGGGTCTTTTTTTCTTCCCATATTGGTTGGTCCGGTATAAACGAGTTCGCCGTTTTCATAAGCGGCAAAAGTCTGTGTAGGATAGGAGAAAATCAAAACTTTAGAAACCTCTTCTAAAGCTGATACGTGTATTGGAAATGGTAAATAGTAAACCAAATCGCCACTAAAATCATTCGGAATAACAACCGAATCCATTTTGGCAATATTTGCTTTATCCGTTCTATTTATAGCGTAAGCAATATAAAGTTTGGTTGAATCACCTTTGATGGAATCAAGCCATTGTTTTGTTTTTTCAAATTTAAAAGCAACAGTTGATTCTGGTTTTTTGTATTCAACGGTTTTGCGAATTTTTGTTTCACTTTGTCTTATAGTCTTCTTTTGTTCACAAGAACCTAACAAAACTAAAACAAGCAGGAACAAAACATTGGATGTGTAATATAACTTTTTCATAAAACTGGTTTTTTATATGATGTAAAGTTATTTTATTAATCGTCCAAATTAATTACACAATTTGCTGAATAGTTTATTTGATTATCATCCTTGCAAATTTATCTTTTCTTATAGTTCGATCCTTATTAAAACAGCATACATGTTTTTATAGTAATTACTATTTTACAGTCTGTGTAAATTCATTTATTATTTGGTAATTTTTGTTTTTAACTACGATTTTATATTCTCCTTTTTTCAGGATTAGGTTTGATTTTTCACTATCATTGGTAAGTTCAATTATATCTGCGGGAATACCATTTTTTTCAAATTCATTAATTCGATAGGCTAAGATTAATGCAGGGTATTCCTTGATTTTAGAATTTTCAATTTTAATTGTTTTTCTTTCTTTTGAAAGATTCAGCCAATCAGGTCTGTTGTTTTTGTATTTTGTGATTGGGTGGATAATAGCACAGTCTATATTTTTAGTGTTTTCTCTATCTCCACTAAAAGCTTTATTTTCATTATTTATCATAATAGTAGGGTAATCGAGATTTACCATTTCAATGTAAGGAGAATTTAAATTTGTATTTCCTTTTTCAGAATAATACGTCTGATCAATTGTAAAAGGATTTATTCCTGTCATTTCTATAATTCTGCCAGCCATTGCTTTTTCCCAAGTTTTTATTCCAGGAGTACCTTCTATGATGTGTTCGTATCCACAATGAATTAAGAATTTAGAATTTGGATTTTCTTTCATCATTTTAACAATGTTTTCAGCTTGCTCAATCTCTCTGGTTTTTCCTCCATCTCTTACTTTTGAAGTTGATTCATATTGAAATACTGTAAATCCAATTTCTTTTGCTTCCTTTATTAAATTGCCAAATTGAGGTTCTTTAATGTAAAATCCATCTTGTAAAGTAGCAAATTCTTTTCCATCCAAATTTTCCCATAATGCCTCTAATCCAAGAAACCGATATCCGTTATTATATAAATCTTGGAGTAAGGATGTTGTAAAAACTCTATGTCTGGAATTATTATGTGCTTCATTTATAAGAATGATTTGTTCGTTTTTCGAACGATCAATAATATATTTTTTTGCATTAACTGCTTTAAAAGATTCGAAATATAAACTGTCTTCTTTTGTAATGCTTTTCTTTTCAGAAGGAACGGTATTAAATTGTTTATCCCATGTTTCCAAAGCTAGTTTGTAATAGCCACTTTGTGAAAAATTAACAGAGGCAACTTGATATCGTGGTAACGTTTTGTCGTTTTCAAAATTGGTCGTTATGTCTTCTGAAAAAAGGAAAGTTTCTTTTTTTTCTTGGGAGTATAATTTTATAGAAAGAATAAGTAAAAAAAGGATTATTGATTTTTGCATCAGTTTGAATTAATTATTGGAATTTATTTGATGTAATTGATCTAAAAGCAATTTAAAAAGGTGAAGCAATGATTTTAAAGTATCTACACTACGAATTTCACCATCCATAAAGTAGGCTAATTCATATTCGTTTTCGGGAAGCTTTTCCTCCCATATTCCTTTTTGATCTGAAATTTGGAGATTAATTTCGTTTTGAGATTCAATAAGATTTCTAATTTCTTTATTTCGTAATAATGTTTTTATTTTAAATTCATTATTACTTTTAATTGTAAATGCTTTGTCAAATTCCGGATAGCCAATTTTTACATCTTGTCCCCCAAATATTTTCTCTATTTTTTGAATAAATCCTTCGCGATATATTTCGAATCTAAAGTTGTTTATTATGTTAAGTGGGACAATAATTCTTGTGGTTTGGCTGCTGTATTTTCCTGACCAAACCGTAAAATTATCAAAAGTTATTTTCCATTTTTTGTATTCAATTTCAGTTGAATCTGATCGCCAGGAATAACCTTCTTTAAAAGTACCGCCAGTTTCTTTTGAAAATTCTTGCCAGATTTTAATTTGATTTTTCATAAAACTTTAAGTTGATTGCTCTTTCCATGTTTCTAAAAACCATTTGCCACCAATTTTTTCAAAATAGAAATCTGAATATATTCCATTATCAACACCTCTGATTTCTACAACCGTTATGTTTTTTTTGATTTTTATCTTTTGTGTATAGCGATCTAATTCACGAGTCAAAGCATCTTTTGGATAGGTGAAATCTAGTTTTGTGTAATCAGATTTTAAGATAGTTCGCTCTTTAAATTCGGACTTGTTTTCATCTAATTCTACCATAGATTCCAAGTCAATTTCCTTTACTTTTAAAGGGAATTTTACTCGGCTAATTTGAAAAACCGAATCACGATTAAATTTAGCTAAAAATGCTTCAAAGTTTTCGTCAGTAACCATTGGAATTTGTTTTTCAGTCTTTTTGCTCTCTTGTTTTAAAACTTCCGGTTTCACAATTTCATTTTTGCAATTGAAAAAAAGAAATGAAATAAGGAAAAGTAGTCCAATCGATTTTTGATTCATAACAAATTAGATAAAGTTCTTGATGTAGTTTTTTTTTGAACTAATATACTTATAAAAACTTTAAGTCAATCCTTTTATCTTGGCGTATTGTAAGAAAATAATAGTTTTTTTATCTACAATTTCGCATTTTTTGATCAAAAAAAGGTTTTCTTTTTTTTAATGGTTTAAGTACCAATGGTTATATTTATAAAATCAGAAATGTTTTTAATCCATTCTATTTTGTTTTTCTTGAGATAGTTCTCGTGTCCTGTGTTTTTGTAGATATTAAGCTCCTTTTGTACTTTGAGGTTTGCATAAATTTCATCAATTTCTTTGCGACTAACACTTTTATCTTTTTCTCCGTAAAGAAGTAAAGTAGGACAATTTATATTTTTTGCATATTCGGTCGGATTGTGGCTAAATCCCCAAAATCCATTTTGAACGCCACCCCAGAAAAGTAAAATTCCAGCCATTGGAAAAGTGGGCGCATTCATTTTTTTAAATCGGGCACATACAGTTGTGTACATCGACCCAAATGGGCATTCAATGATTATTCCTTTTGGTTTTATTTTAGTATCACTAATGCATTTCATGATAGCAACAGCTCCCATTGAAGTACCGAATAAGTAAATATTTTTTTCTCCTGTTTGGCTTAAGTAATCAAATGAAGTTTTTACTTCTTCGGCTTCATTAAAGCCAATTGTAGTCTGATTTCCCTCAGAGTTTCCACTTCCCATAAAATCGACAAGCATCGTGCTGAATCCTAATTTTATAAATTCGTCAGATTTTGAAAGCATAGAAGACTTTTCGCCACCATAACCATGAAACAATATAATGGTTCCTTTTGAATTTTTATTTTCAATTAGCCAACATTCAATGTCTTTATTGCTGTGAAGTTTTAAAGTTTTATATTTTTGAGAAGGGAATTTGGTATTTCTTGGTTTGCGATTGTTCACTCCAAAAAATAAAGTTTTAGCTTTTTCAAAAGAAGATAATTTTTCCGGGCTTTTAGTTTTTTCAGATTTGTTATCTGTAAAATGGGTGAATTTGTAAGCATGAAAAAAAGCAACAATATTTATAAGGATAAATACTGTTGCTATTAGTATAAAATATATTTTCCGGTTTTTAAGTATTTTCATTTGAATACAGTCTAAGCTTTAGTCATCTAAAATACTCAAAAAATTTAAATCAACCCCTTTATCTTAGCATGCTGCAACAAAATAATAGTTTTAGCATCTACAATTTCGCCAGATTCGATCATAGCATACGCTTCTTCAAAAGTATACTCTAAAACTTCAATATTTTCTTGTTCAGAAGCTAATCCGCCACCTTCGCTTACTTTCATGCTTTCATCATATTCGCCTGTAAACAAATATAAAATCTCAGTTACAGCACCTGGAGACATATAGGTTTGTGTAACTTTTTCTACTTTTTTAATGCGATAACCGGTTTCTTCTTCGGTTTCGCGAATGATGCATTCTTCTGGATTGTCTTCGTCTAAAAGTCCCGCACAAACCTCGATCATCATTCCGGTTTTGTTTCCGTTAAGAAAAGTTGGCAGGCGAAATTGTCTTGTTAGGATAACCGTTTTTTTAGTTGAGTTGTATAATAAAATTCCGGCTCCATTTCCGCGATCGTAAATTTCGCGAACGTGAGTCTGAATTTTTTCATTTTCTTTTTGATAACTAAAGGTAACCTTGTTCAGGATGTACCAATTGTCTGATAATAACTTCGTTTCTGTAACTTTAATTTCCGGGTTTTTCATGGCGTAAATATTTGTATAAAAAAACGCCCTGATTGTCAGAGCGTTTAGTAATTGTTATTTTGTTATTGTTTGCTTTCTGTCAGGTCCAACCGATACAATTTTGATTGGCACTCCAACTTCTGCTTCAATAAATTCAATATATTCTTTTAACTCAATTGGCAGTTGCTCATAAGTAGTTAAACCTGTTAAGTCAGCTTGCCATCCTTTAAATTCTTTATAAATAGGAGTTACATTCTCTGGCTCAATATTATAAGGAAAGTGAGAAATAATTTGCCCTTTATAGTTGTATTCAGTACAAACTTTTAAAGTTTCGAATCCTGAAAGAACGTCACCTTTCATCATCATTAATTGCGTAACACCGTTTACCTGAACAGCATATTTTAGAGCTACTAAGTCTAACCATCCACAACGTCTTTGTCTTCCTGTAACAGATCCAAATTCGTTTCCAACTCTTGCCATTGTAGCACCAACTTCGTCAAAAAGTTCAGTTGGGAAAGGTCCGCTACCAACACGTGTAACGTAAGCTTTAAAAATTCCGTAAACTTCTTTGATTTTGTTAGGAGCAATTCCTAAACCAGTACAAGCTCCGGCAGCAGTAGTATTTGATGAAGTAACGAAAGGATAAGTTCCGAAATCAACATCTAATAAAGAACCTTGCGCTCCTTCGCATAGAATAGACTTACCTGCTTTTTGAGCCTGGTACATATATTCTTCACTGTCAATAAAATCTAATTTCTTTAATTCTTCAATAGCTTCAAAAAACTCTTTTTCAAGTTCAGCTAAATTATATTGGATAGCAACATCATAAAAAGCAATCATAGCTTCATGTTTGTCTGCTAATGCTCTGTATCTTTCTTTGAAATCTTCTAATTCAACATCTCCAACACGCAATCCGTTTCTACCTGTTTTGTCCATATAAGTTGGACCAATTCCTTTTAATGTAGAACCAATTTTTGCTTTTCCTTTTGATGCCTCAGAAGCTGCATCTAATAAACGGTGTGTTGGTAAAATTAAATGCGCTTTTCTTGAAATGATCAATTTGCTTTTGATATCAAGGTTGAATTTCTCTAAACCTTCAATTTCTTTTTGAAAAACTACCGGATCAATTACAACACCATTTCCGATGATATTAATAGAATTTTTATGAAAAATCCCTGAAGGAATGGTTCTAAGTACGTGTTTAATTCCATCAAATTCTAATGTATGTCCTGCATTTGGTCCTCCTTGAAAACGTGCAATAATATCATAATTTGAGGTAAGAACGTCAACAATTTTTCCTTTACCTTCATCTCCCCATTGTAATCCTAGTAATAAATCTACGGTCATTCTGTTTTAATTTGCGTTGAGGCAATTTGAGTTGCCCTACTGATTAATGTAGTTAATTTTCTTTTTTTTATTTTTTGAATAATTCCCTTTCCGGATTATTGTTTTTGCTTTTTGTTTCCGTAGAAATAAAGTGAATGATTCGTAATTTCGATATCAAATATTTCTTCGATTGTTTTTTTGATGGTTTGAATTCTTGGATCGCAAAATTCAATTACTTCGCCAGAATCGGTCATAATAATATGATCGTGCTGTTTGTCGAAATACGATTTTTCGTAGTAAGCCTGATTTTGTCCAAATTGATGTTTTCTAACCAAAGCGCAGTCTAACAATAACTCGATCGTGTTGTATAAGGTTGCTCTACTCACACGATAGTTTTTGTTTTTCATTTTGATATAAAGGTTCTCTATATCAAAATGCTCTTCGCTATCGTAAATTTCCTGAAGTATAGCATAACGCTCAGGAGTTTTGCGATGCCCTTTTTGTTCAAGATACATTGTAAAAACATTTTTTACAATTTCTTGATTCTTAGTGTTGTCAGTTGAAATGAGTGTCATATCCGGCAAAGATAATTTTTTATTTTTAATGAATAAAAGTTTCGGGTTTAAAGTTTAACGTTCGAATATCGATTTGATTAATTATAATGCAATAAATACAGGCTTTTGAACCAATAATTTTTACGAAGTCCAAACCAACTTAATTAACATAATTATTTTTATTTATAATAAAACTAACAAATTTTTAATTGGTTTTAGACATGTACATGTACCAGTTCCATTCCCAGGTTTTTCCTTTATCATCAGACATGGCCTGACTCCAAACTGGGTTTTCTTCGTCTCTGGCATCCCAGCGAAATACCTGTAATATATTTTTTCCTTCAAAAATATCTTGGGAGAAAAAATGACCTACTTTGTTTTCAAATGAACCAACGACCGGTTTGTCTAAAGTGCCTGTAGTGGAATCGGCCCAATAAATACTCCACAGTTTTGTTTTCGGATTAAATAATCGAACTGTCATTCCTTCAAAAGGTTCGCCATCAAAAATGGCAAGGAAATTATCGATATTTCCAATTCCGTTCAAAATCTTGTACATTTTCTGAGTGGATGGGAATTCAATCCATTCCGTACAATTTGCAAATCGCTGTTTTAATTTTTTGTTTTTGATAACAGATTTCCCCTGAAAAAAATCGAAATCATCTTTTGAAGAAGTTTCAGAAGCAACAATTAAAGGTGCTCCATTTTCATCAAATTGTATTTTCGGAATTTCTAAGGAATCTGATTTCATAAATTCAACTAATTAAAAAGAATTAGGTTCTATACTCTCGAGTTACTTTATCGACTCCATCAATTTTTTTGATAGCATTGATCATTTTCTTCAAAATCGTATTGTTTTTTACAATAACCGCAATCTGTCCATGAAAAATTCCGGCATCCGTACTCAAAGAAATACTCTGAATATTCACACTCATATTGTTCGAAATAACTCTTGTCAATTGATTGGTAAGGCCCAAGACATCCATTCCGGTAATGTTGATAATGGCTTTGAATTCTTCCTGAGAAGAATCAATCCATTTCGCACTCATAATACGATAAGCATAGTTAGACTGCATTCCGATGGCGTTTGGACAATCTTTTTTATGCACTTTAATTCCTTCGTTGATGGTTACGAAACCAAAAACATCGTCGCCCGGAATTGGGTTACAGCATTGCGAAAGTTTATAATCAAGCTTATCATGTTCTGTTCCAAAAACCAGCATATCATAATTACTGCTGATGACTGGCTTATGAATATCTTCATCGGCAGTATCTTTATTTCTTTTAATTTTATTTTTAAAGAAATTGATAATCGTGTTGCTCTTTTGAGCTGCATAATCTTTTAACTGCTGATTTTCAATGGCACCAATTCCAACTCTGTAAAACAAATCCAGACTGGTTTTAAGTTTGAAGAAGTTTACCAATTCATTGATAACCTGTTCGCTGATGGTTATTTTAAGATGTTTTAATTTTCTTGTAAGTAATTCTTTTCCTTCTTCAGCAATTTTTTTGGTGTTCTCGTTAAGAACATTTTTAATTTTATTTTTAGCACGTGATGTTGTTACATATTCCAACCAGTTCACTGTTGGTTTTTGATTCGCTGATGTAATAACTTCAACCTGATCGCCACTTTTTAATTCGTAATTTAACGGGACTAATCGTCCATTTACACGAGTTCCTCTCGTTCTAATTCCGATTTCAGAGTGAATGCTAAAAGCAAAATCTAATGAAGTCGCACCTTTTGGCAACGATTTGATTTCTCCTTTTGGCGTAAAGACGAAGATTTCTTTTGAATATAGATTCATTTTAAAATCTTCCACGAAATCAACCGCATTGGTTTCCTGATTCTCTAACGCTTCACGAAGAAGGTTTAGCCAAACATCCAATCCGCTTTCCTCTGTTGCACCGTTTTTGTATTTGTAATGCGCTGCGTAACCTTTTTCTGCAATTTCATCCATACGCTCGCTTCGCACCTGTACTTCAACCCAACGACCTTTTGGTCCCATAACGGTAATGTGCAAAGCCTCGTAACCAGTTGATTTTGGAGATGAAATCCAATCACGCAAACGACTCGGGCTCGGTCTATAGTGATCTGTGACAATCGAATAGATTTTCCAGGCCACAAATTTCTCATCATGCGGATCTGCTTTGTAAACGATTCTAAGCGCGAATTTGTCGTATACTTCATCAAAACTCACATTTTGCGCACGCATTTTTCGGCGAATCGAATAAATAGATTTCGGACGCCCTTTTATGATATAATCGATTTCTTCTTTATCCAGAGAATTCTTCAAAACATCCGAAATATCTTTGATATAAGCATCTTGCTCTTCTTTCGTTTCTCTGATTTTGCTGACAATATCATTGTAAACATTCGGTTCAGTGTATTTTAAACCTAAATCTTCGAGCTTCGTTTTGATGTTATAAAGTCCCAAACGATGGGCGAGAGGAGCATAAATATATAAAGTTTCTGAAGCGATTTTGGTTTGTTTGTACTCCACCATCGAGTCCATTGTCTGCATATTATGAAGACGATCGGCCAATTTGATCAGAATAACACGAACATCATCGTTCAGTGTAAGGATCATTTTTCTGAAATTCTCAGCCTGCATAGAGGCATTTAAGTCTTTTTGAACCAACGAAATTTTAGTCAGACCTTCGACTAATTGTGCCACTTTTGGGTTGAATAATCTTTCAATATCTTCAACAGTTATGGGAGTATCTTCAACAACATCGTGCAATAAGGCCGCAGCAATAGAGGTCGCTCCCAAACCAATTTCGGAGGCAACAATTTTCGCAACTGCAATAGGATGAAAGATATACGCTTCGCCAGATTTACGTCTTTG
Organism: Flavobacterium sp. KH_001; assembly: GCF_057840745.1. NCBI lineage: Bacteria > Pseudomonadati > Bacteroidota > Flavobacteriia > Flavobacteriales > Flavobacteriaceae > Flavobacterium > Flavobacterium sp. KH_001. Next base: position 2,715,884 of record NZ_CM174520.1, read on the forward strand.
TTCTTTGTGGGCGTCAACAGCCACATCAAATGCTTTCCTGATTAGTTTTTTATCAGCGGGTGTTAAAGTCTGGTAACTTATTCGAAGTAATTCTTTGTATTCCTGCGCAATCGCTTTGTTTTCTTTTTCAATATCTATTTCTATCATAACGGCATAGTTCAAGTACTAAAAATAAGCATTAGTTTGAATATACGCAAGGGAATCTGTAGAATGAAATTATTTTGTTTCAGGTTTCAGGTTTCAAGTTTTTGACCCCGGCATTCAACCTGAAACCTGAAACCTGAAACTTGAAACAAAACTTACTCTTTAGAAAAATCCAAATCCTGAAAATCGTAACTAAAGTCTGTCAACTCAGAAATTGGGAGCATTTTTAGGTTGATCACTTTTCCGCTTTCATCATATTTGAAAAGTAGATGCGCATCAGCATGGAAAAATGCATTGTCCCACTTTACCACATAGTTGCCATCTTTGTAGAAAAACACTTCTCCCACTAATTGAGAAGATCGTTTTGAAGCAAAGTAGAGTTTTCCTTTTTTCTCTGTTATAGTAATTTCTCCAAACCAATTGTCTTTGTAAGTTCCGGTGATTTTAGAAAAGTCGGTTTTTATTTTGTCCTTTTTGTTTTTGGCAACAGTTGCCCAAACTTCATCCGTTACTTTATCTGCAGATGCTTCACTAGCTTTCACTCGGTTGCTGTAAACCGTCACATAATCATCTGATTTAACACCTAAATAACTGTCTTTAATTGTGTTGGTAATAGCACTAAAAGCCGCTCCGGATTGTTGATTGGTTAATACAATAATTCCCAAACCTATCTCAGGAATCAAAGTCGTTTGTGTCACATTCCCTTCTAATCCTCCGGTATGTGAAACTTGTTTGTATCCTTTCACATCACTTAAAAACCATCCTAAACCATATCCTGAAAAATGAGTATTGTAAGGAGGTCTTGTTTTGGCTGGAATAATGGTTTGTAATTGCCACATTTCCTCGTGTTCTTTCTCTGAAAACAATTGTTTATTATCCCCGTATTTTCCGTTATTGATTTGTACAATCGCCCATTTACTCAAATCATTTACACTGGAGTAAATTCCGGCAGCTCCATCAAAAAGATTATTTTCATAGCGTTTGATTGTTTTTAATTTTCCATCAATCGGAACGTGAGGCGTGATGACATTTGAAGTATCTTTCAAGCGTTTTACAGAAGCCACACTTTTGTCCATTTCTAATGGTTTCATGATGCGCGTTTCTACAAAATCAGCCCAGGTTTGTCCGCTTACAACGTGTACAATTTCGCCTGCAATGATGTACATTAAATTATCGTAATCGTATTTGGTTCTAAAACTTGAAACAGGTTTTAAGTATCTTAAATTATGAACAATATCTGCTGCTTTAAAATCACTTCCGTCAGGCCAGATCATCAAATCTCCGGCTCCAAGTCCAAGGCCGCTTCTGTGCGTTAATAAGTCACGAATGGTGAATTCTTTGGTAACATAATCATCATACATTTTAAAATCCGGGAGATATTGGATTACTTTATCATCCCAATTTATCTTTTTTTCATCAACCAACATGGCAAGCGCAGCAGTTGTAAAAGCTTTACTGTTTGATGCAATGCCGAAAAGGGTATTGGCATCTACTTTTTCCTGCGTTGTTATCGATTTTACACCATATCCTTTTGCTAAAACTACTTTTCCGTCTTTCACAATTGCAACCGCAATTCCGGGAACATCAAAAGCTTTTATGGTGCGATTGACCAATTCATCTACTTCAGTATTGGTTATTTGTGCCGAAAGTGAAAAACTAAATAATAAGGCTAAAAAAGATAATTTGTAGTTCATGAGTAGGTGGTGTTTAGTTAAATCCTCTTTGACGTTTAGCTTCAAAAATTAAAATTGCCGCAGCAACCGAAACGTTCATACTGTCGATTTCGCCCTGCATTGGAATAATGATATTTTGAGTCGCTGCATCACGCCATTCCTGCGTTAGTCCGGTCGCTTCTGTACCGACAACTAATGCTGTTGGAGTAGTGAAATCCTGAGTATAATAAGATGTTGAATTCTGTAAGGTAGCGCAATAAAAGTCAATCTTTTTTTCTTTCAAAAAAGCAATGATTTCGTCTGTGGTTCCGGTTGCAATTTGATTGGTAAACAAACAACCTACGCTTGAACGCACAATATTTGGATTGTATAAATCACTTTTTGGATTGGCAATTAAAACAGCATCAAGGTTGGCGGCATCAGCAGTACGCAAAAGCGCTCCGATATTGCCTGGTTTTTCTGGTGCTTCAGCTACTAAAATCAAAGGATTATCAGATAATTTTAAATCTGATAACTGCATTGATTTGGTTTTAGCAACAGCTAAAATTCCTTCAGTAGTATCGCGGTAAGCCAGTTTTTGATAAACTTCTTTGTTGATTTCGATTAATTGAATTGGCGAGTTTACCAATTTAGTAATTTGACTTTCAGTAACCAATTCCGGTAAAAATAAAACGGTTTCTAATTCATATCCTCCTTTTAAGGCGATTGAAATTTCACGTAAACCTTCAATCAAAAATGTTCCGGTTTGTTTGCGGGCTTTTGCTTTTTCCTGCAGTAAAACAAGTGATTTTATAAATGGATTTTGAATGGAAGTGATTTGTTTCATTTTTTTTAAAGGTACTGAGGTTCTGAGGCGCTAAGGTACTGAGAAAATTTTAAAAAGGGGCAAAGGTTCATAGGTGCAGAGGTTCAAAGGTTTAGTTTTTATAAAATAAAGTTTTTTGTTTTTTATAATTAATTATAGTTTTTATTCCGGCTAAAATGAAAGTCACGATAAAACCTATTTCCAGTTTTATGAAGAAATGATAATATCTTTCTAAGCCATTTCCCTGATGTAATTGCGGTGGAGAACTAAGAGGCGGATAAATTGTTGTTCCGGGCAATATCATGATCATTTTTACAGCCTGTATAATATATAATATAACGAGAATGATAAGGATATTTGAAAAAAGAAAAATATAATTAATCACTGCATTTTTGAAACGGGCAAAGAGCATTCTCATTAAATAAGTGAAATAGAAAACAAATACAGTAATCAGGATTAGAATATTAGATGATTCTATAACAAAATAGGTATCATGTATATTAATATCAATGGTAGTGCTTTCAGAAGTAAAAATTAAATGTGGGTTATAAATGAGATAACTAATTATAAATAGAACGATAACCCATATAACTTCTTTAAATACTGGTTTCATTTTTTATGTTTTGAATGTGTTAAAAGAGCTAAAAAAAATGCCACAAATTCACGAACTCCCAATAAAAATTAGTGAAAATTCATGACTCGAGCGATAGCGAATAGGCGAAGCAAATTCGTGGCGAAAAAAAATATTTTATTCCTCAGTAGAAGCAGTTTCCTCTACAAGTTCTTCCTCTTCTTTTGGTTTTGTCATAACCTGATCTTTTTTCCCAAAAAGGAATTTCTTTACGGCTGCAAATGCCGCAATAAGACCAATGACAATCACTTTTCCGAATTTTGCCAAAATAGCAAAGAAGCCCACTTTTGCCAAAACTTTTCCAGCAACTAAACCTCCAATAGTCCATGCTGCAACGGTATCTGTATCCGCGTCAAAGTCTAAATACTTATGTCCGTCGTTGAATTCGACACTTTTCAGGATTCCCGGAATACTGGCTTTAACTTCAGCAAGTTCGCCCATATTAGAAACGGCTGAAATATTGTACATTCCTTTTCTTCCTAAGACTCTTAAATCGTAGTTCAAGGTATTGACTTCGTCTTTCCCAAATTTTAATTCTTTTGCCCAATGCAACACTTTCAAATTAGTGTCATAGTAAGGTTTTGATGCCCAGCCAATTAATTGAACTTCTGCATAGCCACCTTTTTTTCTTTCTTCATTTTCAGCTTTCATGTCTTCCTGCATCGTCTTAAGAAGATCGTCATAGTCAATGTCGTTTGCATCATCATCTTTTACAAAACCATCGCCTTGGTAGCTTATTACAAATAACCAGCTGTTGCTGTGAGTAACGCCTTTCCCGTCCGGAACAAGTGAACCTAAAACTGTTTTGTCTTCAGGATTTCCCCATAAGTCAGTTAAAACATGCTGGGTTTGTTCTCCGTTTAAGAATTTAAATCCTTTAGGAACGTTTACTATTCCTTCTCCCTCAGTTAAAGTAATTTTCCCTGTTTCATATTTCAGGGATTGTTCAATTTTATCATAATAAGCAGCAGTCGTATCTGCCTGTGCCATCATTTTTGGAATAAAAATAAGGCATAAAAAAAGACTTAGTAGAATTCTTTTCATTGGTTTTGGTTGGTTTAATTGGTTAATTATTAGGGGCGTTAAATTTATTTTTGTAGCAGTTCGGGAATTTCATTGGCCACAGGGTGTGTTGTGGTGAAATTATACCCCATAATTTTAGCGATGGTTTGAGCGAATTGTTTTTGATACAACTGCGATTCTGTTTTTATTTCCCCTTTAGCTGCAATTTCTGGACCCATAGCAGCAAACCAAATTTCAGAGGCTCCCACAACATCAGCGCCATGATCTGTCCATTGGGCTTTTGTTTTGTCTCCACGTCCGTGATCTACGGTGATCAGCAAAGTAGTTTTGTTTTTGTATTGCGGGTCATTTTGCACGAAATCCCAGATTTCTTTGATCCATTTATCAACCTGATTGGCAGCATCAAGATAGGATCTGTAATGTCCGTGATGCGCCCATTCATCTGTTTCGCCATAAGCGATATAAAGTACTTTTGGTTTATTCGTTTTGAGCTCATGTAGAGCTTCATAATGTGTAAAAACATCCAGACATTCGTCTTCATGAAAAGGTTTATACGAATTATTACGCATGTCATTTAACAACTTTTGAGTCGCGGTAGGTTTGTTTCCTCCCACATTATCATATGCTGAAATAACAGGAAAACCACTTCTTTCTTCATTCAAAATTCGGTCAAAAGCATCCCAGGCACCAAAAGCAGCTGTTTTACCTTTAAGCTTTGGCTGTTGGTTTAGAAATTCTAAAATATTCACATTTGGATTTGCTTTATAACCATTTGAATTAATAGCGACATCAACATTTCCAGTCATGATTTCACTATATCCAGGATAACTGAACCAATAAGGATTGGATACATCGACTTTGTTGCCAAGATCACGATTACCATAAATTTGCCCTTTTGAAACGATTTCTGACCATAAAAAAGGCATTATTTTTTTTCGGCTTTCTTTAAAATCAGCGCTTGAATATTTCTTATAGATATACGTGCTGTCTCCCTGATTGAATCTTTTATCATTGGCAATTGCCGGATCCATTCCTTTAAATACTTCCTGCCATCTAAAACCATCTGTGGTAATGATGATGATGTTTTCTGTTTTTTGTGCTGAGGACAAAAAACTTGTGAAAACAAGAACAATTAAAATTAGTTTTTTCATGTTTTTTTGATTTAAAAGTTGTGAAACAAGATCTTAAAATCTTATTTATTTGATATAAACTTTATTCTACGTCGTTAAATGAATTTACCTTATATATTAATCTAAGTTTAACCGGGTCTTTTTTCGAATTAGGATATTCCTCACTATTAACCCTTTGTTCAAATACTTTCATTATATCTAAATCCAAATCATCTTTAACAGCATAAGTTATTTCGTTTTTTTTCTTTTTTAACTCAAATTCTACCATTAATTTGCCAGATTTCATTGAGTTTTTAAATAATTCATCAAATATTTTATCTGTTTTTTTTATAAGCAATTCAATATCTTCAAAAGAACTATTTTTATTTAATTCTTCATCCGAACTTAAAAGAATTACCTTCTCCAGAGTTGTTTCTTTTATTCCTTTAGAAACAGAATCAATTTCTTTTCCATTTTGATATTGTTTGGCAGCAACGTAATTGGTGTTTGTAGGGTTTGGAGCCTCATCTAACCATAATAGTTTTAAATCTTTTTTTAGTAGATTTAAAATATAATTATGCTCTTTTGTTTCTACAATTAATAAGGGTTCCTCAATATCAAATGATATTACAGACCAATAATATTTTAGCTCATTTTCGTTGGCTTTGCGAATGGTGTACTGATTTGAAACTTCATTTTTAAATTCATCCCAAATTATTTTGGAGTCAGTCATATCCTGGCTCATTTTACCATCTAATATTACATTGTCTACATGAAATTGAATTTCTCCACCTTCTATTTTTTGTATTTTTTCATTGGCTTTAAATTTTTTCCAGAGTTCAGGGCCAATGATAAGATTGTTTTGTAGTATTTTATAATCGTTGTTTTCTGATAAATTTTCGCTAATTAGTTTTTTAGCTTTTTCAACGGTTTTCGCATCAGCATATTTATAAACGACACCTTTTGGAATTGAGATCGTTTCATTCTTTTGTGCATGCGATAAAAAGCTTGTAAAAACCAATAAAATTACAATTACTTTTTTCATTTTTTATTAGTTTGAAAATGCATGGATTGATTTTAAATTTTTTCAAAACTACTTAATTTAATTAACCGATTTTTACGTGATAACGTAATGTAACCATAAATTAATAAAAGATAAAAGAAAGTCTTTTAATAATTGCTGTTTAGGGAATAGACCTTTGAGAGTTTATTGAAGTTTAACTGAATCTTTTTTTTACTTTGGATGTTTTCGAAATTAATTATAAAATCCCTCGCGCCTTAATCTCCAAATACTTATTAATAGCATCTAAAGTCAGATTCTCCGGTTGCGTCAAAACCGAATGTATTCCATATTTCTTGAGTTCGTTGGCGATTAAGCGTTTTTCGAACATGAATTTTTCAGCTATAACTTTATCGTAAATTTCCTGAACAGTATCTGTTTTTTTGTTGATGATCGCATTCAGTTCTGTATTACTAAAGAAAACAACCACTAACAAATGGTTTTTGGCAATTCCTTTTAAATAAGGTAACTGTCTGTTTAAGCCGTCCATTGTTTCGAAATTGGTATACAAAATAATCAAACTTCTTTGATTGATATTTTTCTTAATGTCGACATACAATCGGCTGTAATCGCTTTCAAAAAAGTCAGTTTTGATGTTATATAAAGTTTCCAGTATTTTTTGCATTTGCGAAGATCTTCTTTCTGCAAAAACTCTGTTTTCTACTTTTTTGGAGAAAGCAAAAATTCCGGCTTTGTCTTGCTTTTTTAGGATAACATTTGCTAAAACAAGTGTAGAATTTATAGCATAATCCAATAAACTCAAACCGTCAAAAGGCATTTGCATAACACGGCCTTTATCGATCGCCATATAAACCGATTGCGATTTTTCATCCTGAAACTGATTCACCATCAACGAATTTTTCTTTGCCGTCGCTTTCCAGTTTATTGTTCTCAAATCATCTCCCTGAACATATTCCTTGATTTGCTCAAATTCCATCGTATGACCAATACGGCGGATTTTCTTGATTCCGTATTGATACAAATTATTCGAAAAAGCCAGCAAGTCGTATTTCTTCAACTGAATATAGGAAGGATACGTCGGCACCATTTGATCTTTATCAAAAGTAAATCTTCGGGAAATTAATTTTAAAGGGGAAGAAACATAGATGTTTAAATTCCCAAAGTAATATTCACCACGTTCTGTCGGACGTAAATCATAACCCAATTCTTTTTGAGTAGAAGCCGGAATCGTTTTTATTATTTTGAAATCACGCACCTGAAATTGAAACGGAATTTCATCAATAATCTTAATGGAAATCGGAAAAGTATAACCGTTTTTAATTGTAATCTGAATGGGATTTAAATCGCCGTTTGAAAGCTTTTCTGGTGTTTTTCTCGAGGCGTCAATTCCTTTTGATAAATATAAAAGCAATATATCAAGCCCCAAAAACGTGGTTAAAACCAAAATAATAAACCAAACGCTGTTGTATAAATTCGGAAAAATAAAAGCACAAACAAACATTCCTATAATCCCTAATAGAATGTAGAAGAAGAAGTTGTTCAGATATAGACTTTTTATGAATTTCAATTTAAAAAAGGTTTTAAAGTTTCAAGTTTCAGGTTTCAAGTTTCGCCGTAATTGTCAATTCACATTTAACAATTCACAATTATCTTGGTATTTCAACCGTTTCAAGAATTTGCTTAATAATTTCAGAGCTTGTAATACCTTCCATTTCGCGTTCAGGAGTTACAATAACACGGTGTTGTAAAACGGGAATTGCCGCTTCTTTGACATCTTCCGGAGTAACGAAATCACGGCCGCGGATAGCTGCGAAACCTTTGGCAGCATTCAAAATTGCTATTGAAGCACGTGGTGAAGCTCCTAAATATAAAAAGGCATTTTCTCTGGTGTTAACTACAATTCTGGCGATATATTCCAATAGATTTTGTTCGACTCTGATTTGTTTTACTAAACCTTGATATCCTTTTATTTCTTCAGCAGAAAGAATTGTTTTAATGGCTTCCAGTTTCCCGTGATCCTGCAATAAATGTTCTCTCTGGATGATCAGAATTTCTTCTTCTAATTTTGGATAATCAATGGTTATCTTGAATAAAAAACGATCTAATTGTGCTTCAGGTAAACGGTAGGTTCCTTCCTGTTCAATTGGGTTTTGCGTTGCAATAACCAGGAACGGAGTTTCCAATTGAAAGGCTGATCCATCAATTGTAATCTGGCGTTCTTCCATAACTTCAAAAAGGGCAGCCTGTGTTTTGGCAGGAGCACGGTTGATCTCATCAATCAAAATTAGATTGGAGAAAATAGGACCTTGTTTGAATTCAAATTCAGAGCTTTTTAGATTGAAAATTGAAGTTCCCAATATATCTGATGGCATCAAATCCGGTGTGAACTGAATTCGGCTAAAGCCAATATTCAACGTTTTGGATAATAGTTTTGCGGTAATCGTTTTGGCAACTCCCGGAACACCTTCCAACAAAACATGTCCGTTTGATAAAATGGCAACCAAAAGCTGATCAATCATTTTTTGCTGACCTACAATAACAGTTTCTAATTCTGTTTTAATAGCATTTACATGCTCCAAAAGTGGTGCTAAATTTATTCTGGTTTCAAAATTCACATTTTCATTTGTGATTTCGGTTTCTGGGGTATTGATATCGTCCATGGTTTGGTATGTTTTCTTTTAAATGAATTTTATTTTTTTTTCCACAGATTAAAAGGATTAAATCAATTTTTTTCTGCAACTTATTAATTCTTAGTTTATATCTTTTTCACGCAGATTTTGCAGATCTTGTTTAAATTTAATTTATAAAAATCTGCGCAGATCTGCTAGAATCCTTTTTAATCTGCGTGAAATATTTAAGCGCTGTCAAATATTTATTAATGTAAAATTTTCTCGATCGCGTTATTAATTCTGATTAAATCTTCTTCGAGACTTCCGTGATAACTATTTCGATGTTCGTTAATCAGAAAAACCAATTCCTGAATATCGGCTATATCTTTTCCTGTTTTATGATGTAGTTTTTGAATAAAAACATCATCCAATTTTGTTGTATCAATTAAATATTCATTTCTCATTTTCTCCAGAAAATAAATGATTTTTTTATCAATTAAATTTTCATGATCACCTTCCTGATAGTATAAATTCCCAATCGTTTTAGTGAAATCGACCGTTAAGTTAGGTAAAGGTTTTAATACCGGAACAATTCTTTGTTTTCGTTTGGCATTAAAAATAATAAAAATCAGAATTCCGATTAAGCTTAAATACCAGGCCCATTTCAGCGCAGGCTGACTGTGAATATAACGCAAAGGAGAATGCGAAATCGATTTGTCGTTTTGCAATTTGGTATACCAAAAAACATCACCTTTTGGTATATAGGACATTACATTTTCAGCATATTGGAAATGGTCTTTTTTTAATAGATGAAAGTTCGTAAACGCCGCTGGCTGAGTATGCAGGTAAAAATGACCATCTTTATAAGGAACTTTTATAAAATTGATGTGTCTTTCTTTTTTCTCATTGCTTTGATATCCTAAAACTGTTGTATTTGCGGTATCAATTTTAGAAAAATAATCTTCTACAGCTTGTTGAAAAACGTATTTTTTAGAACTGACATTCTTATTTGCCATCCAGATTATATTATTTTTTGGCTGGTGGAATTCAAATTTGGTATCAATTTTTAGGCTGTCCATTAAGGCTTCCGGAAATGTTCTCATGCTTAAAAAAGCATTATTTCCGCGCGAAACAAAATAAAAAAGCTCTTTAACCGATTGTTCATCAATATTCTCAAGATCTGAAATACTTAAGAAAGTCCCTTGTATTTTGTAATTTTCGACCAAAGTATCGGCATCGTATTTTGAATCTAAATATTCATACGGTGTTACATCAGCAATTTTTTCAATTTTCTGATTTTTTAAAAGTGGTTTAATTTCTTTGTTCAGAATATATAATCCGTACGGAATTTTATCGTGTACAGAAAATGTCGGGCGCCAGTCTATAGGTTTTTTCTCGTCGCGGTCTGATATTAGGATTAAGGCTAAAACAAAAACCAGAATAGCGATATAAATTTTGATCGATTTATTCATTGCTAAAGGTTTTTATAGATTTCTTAAAGCGGTTTTCGGCTTTTGTAAAAGTTGTTTCGTCAATTTCAAATTCACCATACCAAATATAATTGTACAAGTAGGAGAGATAAGTAAAATCTTCTCTGTACACCGGACTTTTTAGTTCGTATAAATAATCAGAATTGGTTTTTTCGATATCCCATTCGATGTAATTATTCTGTGCCATTACTTTTAATAACCAAAGATAATAGTAACGAATAGCAAGTCTTTTTTCCCCGTTTTGAATACTTTCCTGTATTAATTTTTTAAAATCCAGTAAATGAATGTTTTTTTCGATATCAGAATATTGAATGGCTCTTTTATTGGCATTTTTTCCAAAAATCCATTGCCCTTCTTTATTGATTAATGCTTTTACGATTAAATAAATAACCACAATAATTACTAATACAGCCAATATTCTTAATATAATAATAGTAACGGTGATAGAAGTTTTTGCATCACTAAAAGAGAAAATTTTTCTCAACAAGTTGGCAATCCATTCTTTAATATTATCCCAAAGGCCTCTTTCCGGCGCTTTTGGTTCGTAATTAAATTCGGGATCAGTATATTTTTTTTTGAAGTTTTTCGGGAATGTTTTGGCTTCAATAGTATCTGAATCAATCTGAATATCCTTTTCAGTATATTTTATTGCAGCCACTTTTGGAGGTTCGGCTTCCGCCAAAGTATCCTGAGCATGTGAGATACTAAAGCAAAAAAAGAAAGATAAAATAAGAAAAATTCTCTTCATTATTGGGTTCGGTTAAGTCAATTTGGCTGATAATTGTTGTGCTTTTTTGTGTACTATAAAAGGGTAAACTAAATAATAATAGGAGATTAAACTCAAGGTTGACAGTATTATAAGAATGCTTAACCAAATAGGCATATCAATAGAATATCGGGTAATAAAACCTTCCAGAAAACCGGCCATAAAAGTAAATGGAAGTGTGCTTAGGTATATTTTGAAACTGTTTTTGAATCCAATTTTAAAAGAATTTAATCTCGAAAAAGTCTTAGGAAAAAGGATAGAAGCGCCAAAAATAAACCCGGCTGCCGACTCAATTACAATGGCAAAAATTTCCATAGAACCGTGAATCCAGATACCACGAACACTTTTCCAGAAAACACCATGCTCGAAGAAAAAATACTGAAAGGAACCCAGCATAATACAGTTTTGTAATAAATAATAGAAAGTACCAAGTCCGCCAAAAATGCCATAAAAATAGCATGCAGCTCCCACCTGAATATTGTTTACCGTAATACCAATAAAAGTTCCCCAGTTGGCAGAAGAACCGTAAACAGCCATCGGATTTCCTTTTTTGATGTTTTCCAACGTCATGTTCACATAATCATCGCCCATAATTAATCGGGTAAAATCAGGATCATAACGGGCAGAAATAACGCCTATAGCAACGAAAGCAAAAAAGAAAACAAAAGCATAAACTAAATATCTTTTGTATTCATAAACAAGCAACGGAACTTCGGTTACAAAAAACTCGACAAGTCTGTTTTTTTCTGTTCTTTTCGTTTTATATATTTTTTGATAAATCTGAGAAGCAAGATGATTTAAGTAAATAACCGTTTTACTTTTTGGATAATAAGTTTGCGCATAGGCGAGGTCATTCATCATTTGAATGTACAAATTAGCTAACTCATCAGGATTTTTTTTAGCTTTACCAAAAATAGCGAGTTCAAACTCCAGCCATTTTTCTTTATTTTGTTTTATGAAGGCAACTTCTCTCATTGTAGGCTAAAATATAAAATATGTCAGAATTATCTATTAATACAACACAAAATGTTAAAATAAATTTTATTGCTGCCTCTGTTGGCGAGCGATTGGGGTCTTATATTATTGATTTAATCATTAAAGGATCTTATTTACTGGTTGTTGGTTTGGTACTTTTTTACTTTTTTCATTTTGAAAGAGTGCTCGATTCATTGGATACCTGGTCGATCAGAGCCGTTGTTTTTATTATAAGTTTCCCTATTTTGATCTATACTATTACCTTAGAAAGTGTTTTTGAAGGACAAACTTTTGGTAAAAAACTATTAAAAATAAAAGTGGTTAAAATTGATGGTTATCAGGCTGGCTTTGGAGATTATTTTATCCGTTGGTTTTTTAGATTGGTTGATTTTTCGATTATGGGCGGAATGGTCGCTTTGATATCTATAGTTACAAGTAAAAAGTCACAACGATTAGGCGATATGGCAGCGGGAACAGCTGTTATTACTTTAAAAAACAGAATTAATATCAGTCATACAATTCTTGAAGAAATTGGAACTTCTTATGTTCCGACCTATCCTTTGGTCATAAAATTATCTGACAACGATATGCGAATCATAAAGGAAACTTTTCAGAAAGCGGTGAAGAAAAATGATCATGAAATTATTTATAAACTGGTTGCCAAAATTGAAAGTGTAACCGGAATTAAAAACCAATCTGGCGATAACAGCGATTTTATTAAAGTGGTTTTGAAAGACTATAATTATTATACTCAGAATATGTAATTCTGAGACGCTAAGATTCTGAGGGACTAAGGGGCTAAGGTTTTTTATCTTGATGTTATAAATCTTCTTTTGAAAATGAGTGCCCTAGCCCTGATGGGAGGGAAAATCCTTTTGTGCCGGTCCCGATAGCTATCGGGAGGCACAAAAGATTGGAAGGAACAGCAGGAACCAGCTCCTGAAAAATCTTATTCTTATTTGTAATCTATAATGGTTTTTGTAAGATGATTTCTTAACTTTGTTAAGGACGTTAATTTTTCAAATTTAATTTAATCTAAATACCATGAAAATAAAGAAAGTTATTGCAGTAATTTTGATGTTGTTTGTATCTGTTTTTGGTTTCGCTCAAGGTGGAAAAAAACTAGATAAAATTATTAAAAGAGATTATACAATTATTGAATGTACAATTGCTAAAATGTCGGATCAAACGGTTGAATATTCATTGCCGGGAGAAACGTTACAAATTTCGCTTGCTGTTTCTCAAATTGCGAGAATTGATTTTGGAAGTGGCCGTTCACAAACTTTTGATACTTCGTCTGCAAGTAATGCTGCACCAAGCAGTTCTGGTCAGGCTGTAGCTGCGGCAGAAATGAAACCAAATACAATTGCAGTTTTGCCTGTACCATATGTAAATTCAGATACACAACAAGGATCTGAAGATATGGCGAAATTTGCACAAAACGATATGTATAACAAATTGTTAGATAAATCAGCTAATATTTTTCCGTTAACTGTTCAGGATTTAAGAACTACAAATAGTTTATTGCACAAAGCGGGAATTGATCATACAAATATCGATGAAACGCCAATTGCAGATCTGGAAAAAATTCTTGGAGTTGATAATATTATAGCGGCAAAAATTTCTTATACAATGTCAACTAGTTCAACCGCATCTACTTATGGAAGCGGAAGTACGACAATAAGCAACAATGATAAAAAGGTTAAATCGAGTGATTATTCGACTACAACGGCTAATACGCAAATGTATTATTACTATAATGTGTATTTTGATATGTATAAAAATACCACAAAAATTTATTCGCAAACCCGTAAACCTTTCCTTAACCTAAAAGACAGCTGGATCGATTCGATTACTTATTTGTTGAAAAGAAGTCCGATTTATACTAAGAAATAGATTTTAAGAATAAAGAATAAAGAATAAAGAATAAAGAATAAAGAGAATAGAATAAAGAGAATAGAATAAAGAGTAAAGAGACAAGAGAACTACCTTTGCACCTCTGCACCTTTGAGCCTTTGAACCTAAAAAAAAGAAATGTTCCACTTATTAGATATTATCGGTACAATGGCTTTTGCTATGTCCGGCGCTTTAACGGCAATGCATAAAAAACTGGATCCGTTTGGGGTTTTTATTATTGCTTTTGTAACGGCGGTGGGGGGCGGAACACTTCGTGATGTTTTAATTGGCAGAACGCCGGTGGGCTGGATGAAAGATTTGCAATACGTTTATGTGATTATTTTAGGTTTTTTTCTTGCGATTCTTTTCCGTAAAAAGTTTGAAAAATTAAGAACCTCTTTGTTTTTATTTGATACAATTGGTTTAGGCGTTTTTACTTTAATTGGTCTGGAGAAAGGTATCTCAAAAGGATTGCATCCTGTAATTTGTATTGCTTTAGGAACTATGACAGCTTGTTTTGGAGGTGTAATTCGGGATATTTTATGTACCGAGATTCCAACGATTTTTAGAAGAGAAATCTATGCTACGATTTGCATTTTTGGCGGAATCGTGTTTTTCGCATTAAGAAGTCTGAATCTGGATAACGATGTTTTATATTTACTGACTTCGGTTGTGATTATTACCGTACGTTTGCTGGCGGTAAAATTTAAATGGTATTTACCGGCGTTCAGTCATAAATAAGATTTTATAAAATAATAATTGAAGATTTTTAGCCACGAATTCACGAATTTTATTGTTTTTTGTTAATGATAATTCTTGAATTCGTGGCTATTTTTTCACTTGAAGAAATAATTAACAGGACTTGAAAATGAGTGAATTCTCTATAAAAAAATACGATCAAAACGATTACGCCATCTGGAACGATTTTGTCGCTCTGGCCAAAAATGCTACGTTTTTGTTTCATCGTGATTTTATGGAATATCACCAGGATCGTTTTGAAGATTTTTCGCTTTTGGTTTTTGAAAATGGAAAACTAAAAGCAGTTTTGCCCGCCAATATAAAAGGAAAATCGGTCCACTCTCATCAGGGATTAACTTATGGGGGTTTATTGTTTTCGTCTAAATTGAAGGCAGAAAAAGTCGAGTCAATTTTAGATGAAATTTTATTATTCTTAAAGAAAAATACAATTGAAGCTTTTCATTATAAACCTATCCCAAGTTTCTATTTTCCGAAGGGAAATCAGGAAATTGATTTCTTTTTGCATAATAGAGGCGCTTTGTCAGAGCGAAAAGAAATGAATTTGGCTGTAAATCTACAATTGCCTTTACATATTTCTAAAAGCAAAATGAAGCATTTTAGAAGGATTGAGAATCTTGATTTGGATATTATAGAAGAAAAACATTTTGAACCTTTTTGGGAAACGATTCTGGAGCCAAGATTATTGGAAAAATTCAATGCAAAACCCGTTCATACTAAAGAAGAAATAGCCTTGTTAAAGCAAAAATTTCCTGAAAAGATCAGGCAATATTCTGTTTATCAAAATGATGAGATTATTGCGGGAATAACTATTTTTGAAACGGAGAATGTAGTCAAATCGCAATACGGCGCCACTTCTGAAAAAGGCGAGCAAGTAAGAGCACTAGACTTTTTATTCATTAATTTGATGCATAAATACAAACGTAAAGGCAAGAAGTTTTTTGATATGGGGATTGTAAATTCAGAGGATGAAAAAGGGTATCATCCCGGACTTTTGCAACAAAAAGAAGAATTAGGCTGTGCTGTTTACAATCAGGATTTTTATAAAATCGATATTAAATGATACCATTTCTGGATCTAAAAAAAATAAACGAACCTTATGAAACTGCTTTTCAGGAAAAACTGAAACTGGTTTTAAACAACGGTTGGTATATTTTAGGGAAGGAATTGGAAACTTTTGAAAAGGCTTTCGCCGAATACAACCAAACGAAATATTGCATTGGAGTAGGGAATGGTTTTGATGCCTTAGTCCTGATATTTAAAGGCTACATTCAGTTGGGAAAACTCCGAAAAGGAGATGAAGTTATCGTTCCGGCAAATACTTATATTGCCAGTATTTTAGCGATTTTGCAAGCTGATTTGATTCCGGTTTTAGTCGAACCAAAATTAGAAACCTACAACATCAATCCGGATTTGATTCAGGAGAAAATTACTTCAAAAACAAAAGCCATTTTAGTTGTTCATTTGTATGGACAATTGGCCGAAATGGAAAAAATAAATGAAATCGCAATTCAAAATAATTTAATTATTGTTGAAGATTTGGCGCAGTCACATGGAGCTGTATCAAATTCCAAAAAAGAAGTACCAAATTCCAAACTTGACGGCAATGTAAGATCTGCAATAGCTTTCAGCTTTTATCCTGGAAAAAATCTAGGATGTTTGGGTGACGGTGGAGCGATTACGACAAACGATTCAGAGTTGGCGAAAATTATTTTCTCTCTTCGGAATTATGGTTCTGAACAAAAATATTATAACGAATATATTGGTGTAAATTCCAGATTAGATGAACTACAGGCTGCTTTTTTAAATCTGAAATTACCTAATTTAGATGCTGATAATAATAAACGTCGTGTTATTGCAAAACGCTATTTATCTGAAATCAAAAATGACAAAATAATACTTCCGTTTTGGGATTTTTCGAGTAATCATGTGTTTCATTTGTTTGTGATTAGAACTGACAATAGAGAAGCTTTGCAGGAATATTTAACGCAAAATAATATTCAGACTGTAATACATTATCCAATTCCACCACACAAACAAAAGGCATTTAAAGAATGGAATAATTCGTCATTTCCTATTACGGAGAAAATTCACAATGAAGTTTTGAGTTTACCAATGAGTCCGGTTTTAACAGAGACTGAAGTTGATTTTATCGTCGAAACTTTAAACCAATACTAATTAGTGTCTGATAGCAAATCTTCATATCAGCAGATTCTAAAAACAACTTCACTTTTTGGAGGAGTTCAATTTTTTAATATTTTAATTTCGATTATCAGAACCAAATTAATAGCAGTTTTTATCGGCCCGGCGGGAATGGGAATCATTGCTTTGCTGAATTCAACTTTGAGTGTCATAAGTAGTATTTCGGGCTTCGGAATCGAAACCAGCGCTGTAAAAAATATCTCAGAAGAGTATAAAAACAACGATTTAAAAACCGTTTCAAAGACTATTCAAATCGTAAAAAGAATTGTTTTTTTTACTGGTATTTTCGGAATGTTGCTGACGATTCTTTTTTCAAAAGCATTGAGCATCATTACTTTTGGAGATTCGGATCAGACTTATTCCTTTGTATTCATTGCAATAACCGTTTTATTCAAGCAATTATCGTCAGGTCAATTAGCCGTTTTGCAAGGTTTGCGACAAATGAAATTGCTGGCCAAAGCCAATTTATATGGCAATTTATTTGGCTTACTTTTTTCGATTCCGCTGTATTACTTTTTAAGAGTTGATGCCATAATTCCAACCATAATAATTGCGTCTTTATCAGCTTTAATTTTCTCTTTTTATTATTCGAATAAAATCAAAACTGAAAAAGAAATCGTTTCTAATCGGGGACTTTTATTAGAAGGAAAAGCAATTGTGAAATTGGGCTTTATGCTGACGATAAGTAGCGTTTTGACACTTTTATCAACGTATTTGGTTCAGATTTATATCGGAAAAAATGGAGGCTTAGAACAAGTCGGATTTTACAACGCTGGTTTTACATTGCTAAACTCTTATGTCGGAATAATTTTTACTGTTATGAGCACCGATTATTTTCCGAAATTATCTTCCATTAATTCTGATAATGATAAGGTTAGAGAAAGTGTTGTGCAACAAGCGTTCATTTCAATCATTATTATAACACCTATTATTCTCTTGTTTCTGACTTTCGTTTCGGTCATAATTCCAATAATTTATAACCCTAATTTCAATGCTATTATTCCGATGGTTTGTTTCGGAATTATAGGAATGTTGTTCCGCGCGGTTTCCTGGGCAGTGGGTTTCATTTTAATTGCAAAAGGCGATTCGAAAATGTTTATTAAAACAGCAATTGGTTTTAATATTCTATCGTTAGTAATGAATATTTTAGGTTATTATTTTTACGGTTTGGAAGGTTTAGGATTTAGTTTCTGTTTATATTTTTTGTTCCATTTTATTGGATTAAAAATCATTACCAAAAATCGCTATGATTTCTATTTTAATCCTGATTTTTATAAAGCTTATTTCGTATGTTTTGCAATTTGTATTAGCACATTTTTGCTTCGATATATCGAAATTCCAGTTTTAAAATACAGTTTAATGACCTTAATGATTTTAATTTCATTTGCTTTTAGTTTTTATCAATTGAATAAAAAGATGAATGTAAACGAAATATTTACGTCATTTGTTCAGCGAAAAAAAGATAAAAATGATTCAGAACAGCTATAGAAAATGTCGCTCTTTTTATCATAAACTCCGGTTTTACTGCAAAGTAAACTGGATCAAAACGCTGTACTTTAATTTTAAAAAATTCCCTTTTGAAACGGCTAAAAAGCTTCCGGTTTTCTTTTACGGAAGAGTAAAATTTACTTCGATAAAAGGAGAGATCCAGATTGAAGGAAAGATCCAAAAAGGAATGATTGGTTTTGGCCAGCCTTACGAACTGAATTCGGCTCACAAAGGTATAGCTGAAATCTTTATTTTGGGAAAATTGACTTTCAAAGGAAAGTTTCAATTTGGAAAAGATTGTTTTGTATTTGTTGGAGAAAATGCCGTTTGTGAATTAGGAAATCTGGCTTCAATGGCATCAGGTGGAAAAATAATTTGTACCGAAAAAATCGTTCTGGGAGATTATGCAAGATTTGGTTCTGAAGCTCAGATTATAGATACCAATTTCCATGATTTAATTGATACGCAAACAGGCGAAAAATTGCAAAAATCAGCTCCTATTTTTATTGGAAATTACAATTTTGGAAGCAACAGGGTTTCGATCATGAAAGGAACGCAAACGCCCAATTTCTGCACCATAGCATCGAATAGTTTGTGTACAAAAGATTATAAAAATTTAGGAGAAAATATTTTAATTGGAGGAATTCCGGCAAAATTAATAAGAAATAATATTTCTAGAGATTGGGAAGGCGAAAAACAACAATTGGATGATTTTTTGACGGTTTAATAAATAAGAAATCCGTTTTTATCCGCGTCTTCGCTTGAGCGAATCCGTTTTATCCGCGTTCTTTAAGCAACGCGTATAAAACGGATTTTTCTTAATTTTTTGCTTAACTCATTTACAGAAAATTATCCTGAATCTTTGCTTTATTTCCAATAAAATGTACTTGAATAACAACTTGTAATCAGCAGTTTTAAAAGCCAAAATCATTTCAAAATGCATTCTTTTCAAAATCGCTTTATGTTCGATTTTAGAACAGTTTAAAGCGATTGCTTTCTGAATTATTAAATAGGTCGAATAATTTATTCTCTTAGATCTCGCATCATTTTTAATGAAAAAATGAGTTCCAAATGAAGTGGACGAAATCCTTTTTTTGATTAAAATTTCATCAATATAATCAAAATCATAAACTCTGGAAGCGCGAATCCAAAGATCTAAATCTTCATAAGCGAGATTCTCGTCGTAACCATTCAAAGCATCAAAAACTGATTTTTTAACCATGGATGAAACAGAGCAAATACTATTTCCGCCAGTAATAACACTCAAATAAATATCTCCGGTTGCTCTTTTTTCGATTGTCTTTTTATCGGAATCAACTGGGAAATAATAAAAATAGAAATCGCCTTTTTCATTAATTAATTCGGCATTTCCATAAACAACGCCTAAGTTTTTGAACGAACTTTCCTGAAAAGCTTTTAATTGTAAAGAAACGCAATTTGGGAGTAAAATATCGTCGCAAGCTAAATCAATGATATAATCGCCTTTAGCTAATTTTAATGCTTTATTGAAGGATTTTGTGCTTCCTAAATTGGTTTCATTCGCTATAAATTGAATTTCAGGATAATCAACAAGCCATTTTTGAATTACTTCTTTAGAATTATCGGTGCTAAAATCATCTACAACAATTACTTCAATAAAAGGATAATCCTGATGTATTGCCGAAAATAAACTCTCCACAACATACTTTTCCTGATTGTAACACAAGCAAATAATGGTCACTAATGATTTATCTTGCATATTGTTTTTAAAGAGTTATATATTTGATACGAAAATAAGAAATCACGGATGATAATGTCTCACAAAAAAAAGAAAATTGCTTTAATTGGCTATCGCTTAAGCGGAGGCGGGAGCGATAAAGTGATGGCGAATTTGTCTATATTTTTTGAAAGAGAAGGTTTTGAAGTTGATATCATTATCGTTTTGGATGAAGTTAGTTTTCCCTATTCGGGAAAATTAGTAAATCTCGGATTACTCAAAAACAAGAGCAACGGATTCTTCAATAAAGCCAAAAGATTATGGGCTTTACGAAAATATATGAACGAGAATAAATTTGATTTCATCATCGATTTTCGCTTTCGAACTAAAGTGATTCAAGAACTTATTTTAGCGAGATTAATTTACAATACGAAGACCATTTTTACCGTTCATAGTTTTTTGATCGATCATTATATGCCTGATAATTCATGGTTAACGAGATTAATGTACAATTACTGTCTAGCTAATGTGGCAATCACGGCTGAAATGAAAACATTGATCGAAAATAAACATCAATTACAAAATGTTGTTACAATTCCTAATCCAATTTATTTAGAGGAAATTCTTGAAAAGCAAAAAGAAAATATCAAAATTGGATTCGATTTTATTGTGGCAGTTGGGCAATATGAAAACGAAATAAAACAGTTTGATAAACTGATTTCAAGTTATGCGAAATCTAATTTGCCACAAAAGCAAATTCATCTGATTATTGTGGGAGATGGAAACGGCATAAAACTCAGAAAAATAGCATTTGAGAATGATATTGAGGAATTTGTTCATCTTGTAGGATATCAAACCAATCCTTTTCAGTTTATGGTTAAAGCTAAATTCTTAGTTTTATGCAGTAAAAATGAAGGGTTACCGAATGTTATTTTAGAATCTTTGGCCTGTAAAACGCCGGTTGTTTCTTTCGATTGTGATTTTGGACCAAGAGATATTATTACTTCTTTTGAAAATGGAATTTTGGTAGAAAATCAGAATTGGGGAAAATTGACAGAAGTAATGAATTTATTGGTTTCGGATGAAGTTTTATATCAATATTGCAAAGAAAATACACTTGAAAGTATTCAGCCTTTTTTATTAGAAAAAATTGGACAAGAATGGCTACATTTACTCAAAGCCAATTAAAATATGACGACAATTCAGGACATAGCATTGTTAAAAATTCCGGTTGTAGAAGACTTAAGCGGGAATTTGGCTTTTATTCAAAATGATATATTACCGTTTGAGTTCAAACGCGTTTATTATCTTTTTGATGTGCCGAGCAGTGCTTTTCGTGGCGGACATTCGCATATTGAACAGCATGAAGTTTTAATCGCTTTAAGTGGAAGTTTTGAAGTCACTTTAAACGACGGAACTAATAAAAAAAGTTATTTACTGAACAAGCCCAATATTGGCTTGCATCTTCCAAAAGGAATTTGGAGAGAACTGGAAAACTTTTCTTCCGGTGCTGTTTGTCTGGTTTTGGCTTCGGATGTTTTTGAAGAATCCGATTATATTCGGGATTATGATGTTTTTTTGAAATCTAAAAAATGAGACTGCTTTACATTGTTCCAAAAATAAAAACGGCTGGCGGAGTTGCCAGAGTTCTGGCTATTAAAGCCAATTACTTTGTGGAACATTTTGGATATGAAGTTCATATTCTGTCTCAAAATGAAAAGAATGAAATGCCATTTTATGAATTCGATTCAGAGATTGTTTTTCATAATATGATTTTGAAAGGAAATGTTTTTAACTTTTTCAATTCTTTTCAAAAGCAAATAAATCAAAAGATAAATCAAATAAAACCAGATGTTATTTTGGTTGCCGATAATGGATTAAAAGCGTTTGTTTTTCCTTTTATAGCCAAAACGAAAACTCCAATTGTATTTGAATGTCATGGTTCTAAATTTATTGAAGAAGAAATTCAGAAGACGAATTTTATCTCCAAATCACTTGAGAAAATAAAATATGGATTTAAAGATTTTGGCGTCCAAAAATTTATCAAAATAGTAGCACTTTCAGAAGAAAATTTAAAAGAATGGAGTGCTGAAAACGGCGTTGTGATTCCGAATCCGTCCTGGATAAAAACTAAAAAAAATGCTGATTTAAAACAGAAAAAAGTAATTGCAATTGCACGAAATTCTTATGAAAAAGGTTTAGACAGATTGCTTTTAATTTGGAAGGAAATCGGAGAGAAATATCCGGATTGGACATTAGATATTTATACAGATGACGTCGATTCTTTAGAACAGGAAGCTTTAAAATTAGAAATAGAATCGGGAATCAATTATCTGCATTTTGTTAAAAATATTCAAAAAAAATATCTGAAAGCCTCTATTTGTGTGATGACTTCAAGAACAGAAGGTTTTCCAATGGTTTTGTTGGAAGCATTAGCTTCTGGTTTGCCTTGTATCGCTTATGATTGCCCAACCGGCCCGCGTGCGATAATTACAAATGCAGAAAATGGTTTTTTAATCCCGGATAATAATATTGAAATGTTTGTTGAAAAACTTTCTTTTTTGATTGAAAATGAAGAAGTTCGAGGGAAATTTGGTTTGGATGCTAAAGAGACTTCAAAACAATATTCAGTCAAAAAGATAATGGAGCAGTGGAGGGAGTTTTTGGAGAGTTTGAATTTTAATTAAACTTTTTTAAACGGCAAAAATATCCCAACTTATAAAGATCAAACAAAAACAAAGAAGGATTTTCAGAAAGTAAATTCCGTTCAACTTTGATTTGATTTTTTTTGAAAAGGAAAGATAAAATTTTTGTTAGTTTTAGTTTTTTCAGAAGTTCAAATGCTTTTATTATTTTACTTTCTTTTGAAGAAATTTTCTTTGAATTATAAAGAAAAACAAGGTTTTCTAAAGCGGTTTTCGTTTTATTCAAAAAGACTTCAGAAGTCTCTAAATTCAAATGAAAAGTTGGATTTTCAATTAAGGAAACTTCAAAATTATTTTTCTTTAAAAGAGAGAAAAAACACAAATCTTCATAACCGTATTTTGTAATAGAATCGTCAAAAGGATGTTGCAGAAAAACTTCTTTTTTGACCACTAAATTAGAAGTTAAAAGAGAATAAGTTTCTCTTTTTTGTCCATAAATCCAGCGCAAAAGTTTTTCTTTTTCAGGTTTTTTATCTTCATAAATAATTCCACCAAAAAATATATTTTTTGATGAATCTGAAATTACTTCAACATAGTTTTTAATGAAATTAAAGTCAGTTGGAAAAGTATCGCAGTCTAAAATCAATAACCAATTATAAATTGCTTTTTGAGCTAAAGAATTGATGTTTTTTCCTCTTCCTAAATTGATTTCATTTATAAAAAATGAACAATTGGGAAGAAGATTAATTTCTTGACTGAGAATGTTTTTTGGTGAATTTGATGCATCGTCCTGACAAAGAATTTCAAAAGTAATTCCACTAGCATTACATTGCTTTACTAACTCATTTACAAGTGGTAAAACAGTATAATTATAAACCGGAATTAAGATGGAGAACATTACACAGAGCGTTGCACCACTTCGAAGATTCTTTCATCTTCGCACTTCAAAGTTTTAGATGGGAATTTCATTAACAAAGCATAATCGTGCGTTGCCATGATAACCGTTTTGCCAAGAGCATTGATGTTTTTCAATACTTCAAGAACTTCAGAGCTTGTTTGTGGATCAAGGTTTCCGGTTGGTTCATCGGCAAGGATGAATTCAGGATCGTTTAATAAGGCACGTGCAATAGCAACACGTTGTTGTTCCCCTCCGGAAAGCTGATGCGGCATTTTATTAACGAAATCTTTCATACCAACTTTATCCAAAACTTCATCGATTTTGTGTTCCATGGCTTCTTTTTCAGTCCATCCCGTTGCCTTCAAAACAAACAACATATTGTCTTTTATAGAACGGTCCGGAAGCAATTTAAAGTCCTGAAATACAATTCCAATTTTACGTCTCAAATACGGAATGTCACTTTCTTTTAGAGTTGCCAGGTCAAACTCAACTATATGACCTTCACCTTCGCTTAAAGGTAAATCTGCGTATAAAGTTTTTAAGAAACTACTTTTTCCGGAACCAGTTTTTCCAATGATGTAGATGAATTCGCCATGCTGAACATCTAAATTAATATGAGATAAAATTTTTCTTCCTTCCTGATATATAGTGACTTCTTTAAGAGACAGTACGGTTTGTGACATAATAAAATTGATTTGATTGGTAAAAGTAAGAAGTTAACGGTTGGATTCAAAATAAATTTCAATCATTTCTGATAAAATATTGAAATGAAAATTTTTCACCATATAAGTGATATAAGGTCATTTTAGCAAATTGTGGAAAAGATTTTATTACAAATGATGTTTAACCATATAAGTGATGTAAGTACATTTTAATGGATTGTGCTAAAAGTTTTTTATTTCGAAAAACTTATATGATCTCCAGAGTTGTATACGTTGATAAAAACCTCTAGGTTATAATTACTTATATCACTTATATGGTCGAAAAATACCCGCTCAGAAGCTGTTAAATGTGGTCTGTTAAATTTTTTGTTCATAATAAATGCGAGAAACGTTTCGTTATAGACGGTATAAAATGATACATTTGAATACTAAATATAATTACAATGCGTAAACTTTCCTGGTTCTTTTTACTCCAAATAATCCTCATTTCGACCACAGTTTCGGCACAAAAATCAGCTATATACACATACGATTTAAAGGATTTTGACAAAGCACTGGCTTTATATAATGATAAACAATATGCTTCGGCACAACATATTTTTGAATATGTAAAAAACCACGCTACAACTGAAGAAGTTCAGTCAGACTGCGCCTATTACATCGCTAATTGTGCCATCAGAACCAATCAGGCAAATGCCGATGCGTTGATGGAAAAATTTGTGAGCGATTATCCAACAAGTACCAAACAAAATCAGGCTTATATTGAAGTAGCTCAGTTTTTCTTCGAACAGGGAAATTACCCAAAAGCGTTGCAATGGTTTGATAAAGTAGATGAAAGTTACATGAGTAAAGCTGATTCTGATAAATTTAATTTTCAGAAAGGATACAGTTACTTTAATGCTAAAAAGAAAAAAGAAGCAACAACTTATTTCAATAAAGTAGTAAACTCTCCTGAATTTGGTTCTCAGGCCAAATATTACTTAGGTTTTATGGCTTATGAAGGTGATGATTATAAAGAAGCAACTAAATATTTTGATGAAGTTTCAGGCGAAGAAAAATACAAAGAAAAGCTATCGTACTATCAGGCAGATATGAATTTCAAGCTTGGAAATTTCCAAAAAGCAATTGATTTAGGCCAGAAAGCAATGGCGAAATCAAATGAAATAGAAAAGTCAGAACTGAATAAAATTATTGGAGAAAGTTATTTCAATCTAAAACAATACGGCAAGGCGATTCCGTTTTTAGAGCAATATGCAGGTAAAAAAGGAAAATGGAATAATACCGATTTCTATCAGTTAGGTTACGCTTATTATGAGCAAAAAGAATACGAAAAAGCAATTTCTCAATTCAATAAAATCATTGAAGGAAAAGATTTCGTAGCGCAAAATGCTTATTATCATTTAGGTTTAAGTTATTTGAATACAGGCAAAAAACAAGAAGCTTTAAATGCTTTTAAAAACGCTTCTGAAATGGAATTCAACGCGCAAATTCAGGAAGATGCAGCTTTGAATTATGCTAAATTGAGTTATGAAATAGGAAATGCGTACCAAACCGTTCCCGGAATTCTACTTGATTTCTTAAA
Source organism: Flavobacterium sp. KH_001 (assembly GCF_057840745.1). NCBI lineage: Bacteria > Pseudomonadati > Bacteroidota > Flavobacteriia > Flavobacteriales > Flavobacteriaceae > Flavobacterium > Flavobacterium sp. KH_001. Next base: position 2,741,955 of record NZ_CM174520.1, read on the forward strand.
AAAATATCCAAATAATTCAAGCAGAGCCGAAGTAGAAAAACTTTTGGTTGATTCTTATATTTCGTCTAAAAACTATAAAGAAGCTTTGATTTTATTGGAGAAAAATAGATCTGCAGAGAATAAAGCAGCTTATCAAAAAGTACTTTTTTACAGAGGATTGGAATTGTATAACGAATCTAATTATGCAGAAGCCGGAAAAATGTTTAAAAGTGCCATGAGCGAACAAAAAACACCTGAGTTTACAGCGCGTGCGACTTTCTGGAAAGCGGAAACGGAATATCTTTTAGATGATTTTCAGAATGCATTGTTAACCTACAAACAGTTTGCGGGTCAGGCGGCAGCAAAATCGACAGAAGAATATAAAAACATCAATTATAATATTGGATACACCTATTTTAAATTGAAAGAATACGATCAGGCGGCGAATTCATTTCAGGCTCAAATTGATAATGCTCCAGCTGATAAATCACGTTTAAATGATTCCTATTTGCGTTTGGGAGATTGCCGATTTGTAACTTCAAAATATAGTGCCGCAAATGAAGCATACGCAAAAGCAATTGCAGCAAAAGGTGTTGATGCCGATTATGCTCAATTTCAAAAAGCAATTTCATACGGTTTCATGTCTAAAAATGATAAGAAAGTAGAGGAGTTGAATAACTTCCTTCAGATGTACAAAAAATCTGAGTATCGTGATGATGCTTTGTATGAATTAGGAAATACGTATGTGGCTGAGAAAAAGAACGATCAGGCAATTAAAACCTATGATCAGTTGATTTCAGAATATAAAAATGGTTCGTTTACCTCGAAATCAATTTTAAAACAAGGTCTGATTTACTACAATTCAGATCGTGATGAACAGGCTTTGTTGAAATTCAAAAAAGTAGCGGCTGAATTTCCAAAAACTCCGGAAGCTTTAGAAGCGGTTTCTACAGCAAGATTAATTTATGTTGATTCAGGAAAAGTAGATGAGTATGCGACGTGGGTACGTACATTAGATTTTGTGTCGGTTACAGATGCTGAACTGGATAACGACACTTACGATGCTGCATTCAAGCAATACAGTCAAAATAACAGCAAACAAGCGATTACTGGTTTTAGTGGTTATGTGAGTAAATTTCCGTCAGGCTTACACGCACTTGAAGCTAATTTTTATTTGGCACAATTGCTTTATGCAGAGGGTTCAGAGGTTAAATCTATTGCTAGTTATCAATATGTGATTGATCAGCCAAGAAACGAATTTACTGAGCAATCTTTAAATAAATTAGCTCAGATTTACCTGAAAGCAAAGGATTGTGATAAATCGATTCCGGTATTAGTTCGTTTAGAAAATGAATCCGATTCTGCTCAAAATAAAAACTTCGCACAAGCTAATTTGATGAAATGTTATTATGACAAAAAAGATTATAATAACGCTGTAATTTCAGCAGATAAAGTATTGCAAAATCCAAAAGCAGATGCGAATGTAAAAGCAGATGCCCAGATTATCGTAGCGCGTGCCGCAATGCAGACGGGCGATGAAGACAAAGCTAAAACAGCTTACGCGAAATTATCGACGACTTCTAAAGGAGAATTAGCGGCAGAAGCTTTGTATTACGATGCGTACTTTAAAACTAAAGAAGGGAAATTTGATGCCTCGAATGTTTCGGTTCAAAAACTGGCAAAAAATTATTCTGGTTATAAATATTACGGAGCGAAGAGTTTGGTCTTAATGGCAAAAAATTTCTACGGATTAAAAGATAGTTATCAGGCAACTTACATTCTGGATAACGTAATCAACAATTTCACGGATTTCCCGGATGTAGTGGAAGAAGCTAAAAAAGAATTAAGTGCGATTAAGTTGGAAGAATCAAAAACGAATTCGTCGATTACTAAATAAGAATAAAGAGTATAGAATATAGAATATAGAATAAATAGTAAAGAAAATAGATGCAAGATGAAAGAGAAAAGATTTAAAAAAAGTCTATTCTCTTTATTCTAAATAAAAAAATGAAAGCAAAGATTGGAAGTCTATTATCGTTATTCTTTGCTCTATATTCTTTAAAAAAAAATAAAAAAATGAGTTTACCTTTTTATATAGTTGATGTTTTTACTGATAAAAAATATGCCGGAAATCAGCTTGCAGTTTTTTTAGATGCAGGAAATTTGAGTTCAGAAGAAATGCAAAACATGGCACGTGAAATTAATTTTGCGGAAAGTACATTTATAACAAAACTGGATAGAGCAAACAACAGTGCCGACGTTAAAATTTTTACACCAGAACATGAAATGCAGTTTGCAGGTCATCCTATAATTGGAACTTCGTGGATTTTGATAAATAAAGTATTTGAGAATTCGCCTGAGAATATAAAATTAAATGTTCCGATTGGGCCAATTGCTATTCATAAAACAGAAGAGCTGATTTGGTTAAAAGCAGCACAGCCTAAGTTTTGGGATATTTTTTCAAAAGAAGATTTTACGGCATTTAGTAATCTGAAAAAAGAGGATTTTGAAAATCAATTTCCAATTCAGGAAGTGACAACCGGAAGTGCTTTTGTAATGGTAGGATTAAGCAGTAAAAGAGCCTTGGAAAATTTGGTTTTGGATAAAGATAAAACAGATGAATGGCTAAAAAAGAATTGTAAAACAGCACACAGAGGCTTGTATTTTTATTATTTAGAAGGTTCAAAATTGTTGAGCAGAATGTTATGCATTGAGCACAATCAATTGATTGAAGATGCAGCCACCGGAAGTGCAAGTACATGTTTGCAGGCATTTCTGCTAAAGTATCATAAGCCTGAATTTGAATTGACTAATTATCAGGGAGATTATATTGGTCGTCCGTCTCAGATTTATTTCAAAGGAAAATTAACTGACAATCAATTTGATATTCAGATTGGAGGAAAAGCGCAGTTTGTTGCAAAAGGAGAGTGGGAAGCTTAGTTTAAGAGTATAGAGTATAGAAAATAGAATATAGATTTAAGAAAATAGAGCCAAGAAGAAAGATATTAGAAAATAGAGAATAGGAAATAGAATATAGATTGTAAAGCAAAGATTGGAAGTCTTTTCTCTTTATTCTTTTCTCTAAAAGTCTTTAAAAAAAATAAAGTATGAAAATTAAATGCCAAAATAAAACCATCATTTTACTCCTGCTGTTTGTTGTTCAGCTTTCGTTTGCTCAAAAGAAAAATGAAAGTATCGGAACAGAAACAGTAAATGTCGTAAAGCCTTATTCGCCAACTATTTCAGATGCTTTTAAAGTGAAAGAAACTCCTTCGCTTGACGATAGCGGAAATCAGCCAAAAGAGACTATTAAATATAGTATTTTGTCAGTTCCGGTGGCATCAACTTTTACGCCTTCAAAAGGAAAGGCTGAAGGGGTTGAAAAATCAAAAAAAGAAAGATTGTTTAGTAATTATGCGACTCTTGGAGTTGGAAATTATGGGACTTTGAATGCTGAATTATTTGTAACACAAGAGCTAGGAAACAACGATTATTTGGCAGGAATGTTTCGTCATCATTCTTCGCAAGGCGGAATCAAAGATGTGAATCTGAACGATGAATTTTATGATACGGCTTTGAATGTTGGTTATGGTGTAAATAATCGCGATATGTCCTGGGCAGTAGATTTAGGATATCAAAATCAAGTGTACAATTGGTATGGTTTGCCAACTGATTTTGGAATGACTTTGCCACCAGAAACACAAGAAGATTTAATTAGAGGAATTAACCCAAATCATTCTTATAACACGATTTCGTTAGGTGGAAATATAGAATTCAATGAAGGGATTTTTAATAAAATTGACACCAGATTTACGCATTTTTCAGATAGTTTTTCTTCTTCAGAAAACCGCTTTTATGTGAAGCCTTCTTTCAAAGTAGATGTAATGGATCAGTCAATCAATACCAATATTATTGTGGATCACGTAAGCGGATCTTTTGAAAATAATTATGAGCGTACTAATTTAGAACCTGTAAAATATAGCTTAACTAATTTTGGAATCGAGCCAAGTTTTGTTGTTCATGAAAATGATTGGACATTAGAATTAGGTGCAGGATTGTATTACGGGCTAGATTCTGAAAATAGCGGAAACAAGTTTTATATCTATCCAAAAGTAAATGCTTCTTATAAATTAGTAGGAGATTTAATGATTTTCTACACTGGAGTAAATGGTAGTTTAAATCAAAATTCTTATGCCGATTTTGTGACTCAAAATCCATTTCTATCTCCAACTTTAAACATGAGACCAACTAGCAATCAGTATAATGTCTTTGCAGGTTTAAAAGGAAAATTGGCTAATAATATTAATTATAATTTGACTGGCTCTTATTTAAACGAAAAAGACAAAGCTTTGTTTAAAAGCAATGATTATACAGAGAACTTTGATAATCAGAATTATGCTTTCGGAAACTCATTTGGAGTGGTTTATGATGATGTAAGAACGTTACGTTTTTATGCAGAATTAAAAGCTGATTTTTCTAAAAATGTTTCTTTCGGAATCAACGGGACTTTTAACAGTTATAAACAAGATGGTCTAGAGGCATGGAATTTACCTTCAATGAAATTAAGCTCTAATCTTGATGTTAATATTACCAAACAATGGTACGCTGGTTTAAATGTTTTCTATGTGGGAGAACGTAAAGACATGCAGACTAATATGGATGTTACAACGCTTGGTGTTCCGGTGACTTTAAAAAGCTATTTTGATGCGAATGCACACTTAGGATACAAATACAGCGAACGATTGACTTTCTTTTTAAAATTGAATAATATAGGAAATCAGGCTTACGAGAGATGGTTAAATTACCCGGTTCAGGGATTCCAGGTTTTAGTAGGCGGAAATTATAAATTCGATTTTTAAAAGAAGTTTGCCACAAAGGCACTAAGGCACAAAGTTTATTATAATATAATTTTTAGCCACGAATTCACGAAGTAAATTAATATTTTATTCGTGAATTCGTGGCTAACTTTTTTTTACGATCTTTGCGACTTAGCGCCTTCGTGGCAATACACATATGAGCTTCAAACAAAAAATACATTCCTATTATTTACAAATGGTTCAGGACCGAATAGATGTTTTTAGAGACATGATTTCGGCTTTGACCGAAGATTCTAAAAACGATGCTAAAGGTTCTGCAGGCGATAAGCATGAAACCGCTTTGTCAATGATGCATATCGAGCAGGAGAAACTAACCAATAAACTAAAAGAAGCGATTACTCAAAAAGCTGTTTTAGATAAAATTGATGCCTCAAAAACAACAGAGAATATTATTTCCGGAAGTTTGGTTAAAGCCAACGGAATTCATTTGTATTTGAGTGTAGCACTTCCTAAAATTTCCATTGAAGGAATTAATGTAATTGCACTTTCCCCACAATCTCCCTTGGGTTCACATTTAATGGGGAATAAAGTTGGGTTTCAATTTGAAATTAATAAGACACATTATACTATTGAGACTGTTGAATAATTTAATTAAAGATTAAGGAAAGAATAATTTCTGAACAACTTTTATTCTTGCCATTGAATACTTTTCAATGTTTCTTTAAAATATCAAAATATAGTTCAAGGATCTCTTTAAAACCTTGTATTTTGTACTGTATTTATCCCTGAAATTGAAATTTTCAAGTTCAGGGCTTTTTTTTGTGCTAAAATTTTACATTTTGTATGTAAAATTCAATTTATGATTTAAAATTATAACTGAAATTGATACTTGTGTTTTTCAATTATAACCAATACCGCATCTTTGCCTTATCAAAATAAAATTTACAATTAAAAATATATAATTATGTGCGGAATCGTATGTGCCTTTGATCTAAAACAAAAAGCAGAGACTTTAAGACCTCAAGTATTAGAAATGTCTAAAATCATTCGTCACCGTGGACCAGACTGGAGCGGTATTTATAGTAATGATAAAGCAATTCTTTCTCATGAGCGTTTGGCTATTGTTGATCCAGCGTCTGGAAAACAACCTTTATTTACAGAAGATAAAAAGTTGGTTTTGGCTGCTAATGGCGAAATTTACAACCACAGAGATTTACGTAAACAATTTGAAGGAAAATATAACTTTCAGACTGAAAGTGACTGCGAAGTGATTCTGGCTCTTTATAGAGAAAAAGGACCTCATTTTGTTGACGAAATGAACGGAATCTTCGGATTTGCAATTTATGATGTTGAGAAAGACGAGTATTTTATTGCTCGTGACCATATGGGAATTATTCCTTTATACATTGGTTGGGATCAACACGGAACTTTTTATGTAGCTTCTGAATTAAAAGCTTTGGAAGGATATTGTACAAAAATTCAATTGTTTCCTCCTGGACACTATATGACAAGCAAAGATGGTGAATTTGTACAATGGTACAAAAGAGACTGGACAGAATATGATGCTGTAAAAGACAATGAAACTAGTATTCCTGAAATCAAAAAAGCGCTTGAAGCAGCAGTTCACAGACAATTAATGAGTGATGTTCCTTACGGAGTTTTACTTTCTGGAGGTTTAGATTCGTCTATTACTTCGGCTGTAGCCAAAAAATTTGCACAAAAGCGTATTGAATCAGATGATACTACTGATGCCTGGTATCCACAATTGCACTCTTTTTCAGTTGGATTAGATGGTTCTCCTGATTTAGCGGCTGCTCAGATTGTAGCAAAACATATCGGAACTATTCACCACGAAATTAAATTCACCATTCAGGAAGGATTAGACGCAGTTCGTGATGTAATTTACAACCTTGAAACGTATGATGTGACTACAGTTAGAGCTTCAACTCCAATGTGGTTAATGGCGAGAGTTATTAAATCAATGGGAATTAAAATGGTGCTGTCTGGTGAAGGCGCGGATGAATTGTTTGGAGGATATTTATACTTCCATAAAGCACCAAACGCAAGAGAATTCCACGAAGAAAACGTTCGTAAACTAGGAAAACTTCATATGTATGATTGTTTAAGAGCAAACAAAAGTTTGGCTGCCTGGGGAATTGAAGGTCGTGTTCCATTCTTAGATAAAGAATTTATGGATGTTGCAATGCGCATCAACCCACAAGATAAAATGATCAACAAAGAACACCCGATGGAAAAATGGGTTGTTCGTAAAGCTTTTGAAGATATGTTACCTGAAAGTGTTGCATGGAGACAAAAAGAACAATTTTCTGATGGAGTAGGATACAGCTGGATTGATACTTTGAAAGAAGTAGTAGCTAAAGAAGTTTCAGATGAACAATTGGCAAATGCGAGATTTAAATTCCCGTTACAAACACCAACTTCTAAAGAAGAATATTATTACCGTTCTATTTTTGCTGAACATTTTCCAAGTGATGCGGCCGCTTTATGTGTACCTCAGGAAGCAAGTGTTGCTTGTAGTACAAAAATCGCTTTAGAATGGGATGAAGCTTTCAAAAACATGAATGATCCTTCTGGTAGAGCAGTAGCAAGTGTACATGATGATGCTTACGAGAAAGCATAAAAAAATGAATTTTGAATTTAGTATATATTAAGTAAAAACGTTCTCTATTTTTAGAGGACGTTTTTTGTCTCTTAAATTATTTAAGTTCATAATTTCAACTACTTAGGATCTTTTTTTAGTAATGTTTTAACTTTCTTTTTTATATTTGACATTTATTGAAAAAGGGTTAAATCTACAAGATTAAGGAAAGATTCTCAGAGAAAAGCAGGAATAATAATTAGTTTTGCTGAAGGTTGAGATTATAATCAACTTTTAAAGTTAATTCACTTCATGAGGGGAGTGAAAAATTAATAATAAAAAATAGAATTTTATGTCTGGATTATTGGCAGTTATTGGTAAAGGAAAAGATCCAAAACTTGTAAAAGAGCTTTCTAAAAGAATGTCGCATCGAGGTCCCGATGAGAATGATATGCGTATAATGGCAAACGGGAGTGTTATTTGTCATGAAAGTTTATCAATTGTTGACTTACACACGGGTAAGCAACCGATTCAGGGGACAAATAATGCATGGATGGTTCATGATGGCGAAATTTATAACTATCAGGAATTAAAAAATACTGTTTTAAAGGAGCATACATTTAGGACAAAATCAGATTCAGAAGTTATTGTCCATTTGTACGAGGAATTTGGATACAATTTCTGTAATATGCTTGATGGAGATTTTGCTTTCGTGGTTATTGATGGTGATGATTATATTGCCGGAAGAGATCCAATTGGTGTAAAACCTCTATATTATGGATTAGATGAAAGAGGAAGGATTTATTTTTCTTCAGAAATGAAATCAATTGCCGATCAGTGTAAATCATTTTCGACTTTCCCTCCGGGACATTATTATACTGCTAAAACAGGTTTTGTGAAATATTACCGACCTGAATATGAAGATCATGTAAAAGCGGTAGAAAATCTTAATTTAGATTTGATTCGCGAAACTTTAGTCGAGGCTACCCGTAAACGGTTAATGAGTGAAGCTCCTCTTGGTGTTTTGTTATCAGGAGGTTTAGATTCTTCTTTGATTTCGTCAATTGCAGCTAGAATATATGCTGAAAACGGAAAAAAGCTACCTTCGTTTTCTATAGGATTAGGTGCTGATTCGCCTGATAATATTGCTGCCAGAAAAGCTGCAGAATTTTTAGGAACAGAACATCACGAAATACACTTTTCTGTAAAAGAAGCTGTTGAATTGATTGAAAAAGTAATTTATCATATTGAAACTTATGATATTATCTCGGTAAGAGCTGGAGTTCCAATGTATTTGTTATCAGAAGCAATTAGCGATAAAGGTATAAAAGTGATTTTATCAGGTGAAGGTGCCGATGAGATTTTTGGCGGTCATTTGTATTTTAGAAATGCACCATCTACAGAAGAATTTCAGGATGAAACAATTGAACGAGTTCAGAAATTGTTTACCGCCGATTTATTGCGTGCCGATAAAACAACAATGGCAGTAGGTTTAGAAGCAAGAATTCCATTTTTGGATACAACGTTTTTGGATGTTGCTATCCGCATTAAAACAGAGGAAAAACAACCGAAAACCTACGATGGTATCGAAAAATATATTTTAAGAAAGGCATTTGACACACCCGAAAATCCCTATTTACCAACAGAAGTTTTGTGGAGACAAAAAGAACAGTTTTCAGACGGAGTTGGTTACAATTGGGTTGATGAATTAATTGAATATTGTGCTGAACAGGTTTCAGATGAACAATTGGCCGGAGCGGCGGCGGAATTCCCATATAACTCACCAACAACAAAAGAAGCTTATTTCTATAGATCTATTTTCCATAAGTATTATCCACAAGTTAGCGCTGCTCAAACAGTACGTAAATGGATTCCGAAATGGCAGGACAATCAGGATCCTAGTGGTAGGGCAAATTCAGCACACGTAAATGCAGATAAGGAGATTTCGAAAACTAGGGTGGTTGTTTAAAAAAAAAGAGATTTTACATTCCAAAATCCATTTTTTGGAACCCGGTAATAATAATAAAAACTGAAACTAAGCAGTAAATGCTGGTTTCAGTTTTTTTATGATGTCATTGGAAATTAAATTTTGGAATTTTATTTTTCTATAAATTGCTAAAACTAAGTTAATAAGGTTTTTTGTTATTTAAGAAAAATACTATATTTGATTACCAATAACAATTTATTCTAATAATCAAACACAATCTATGAGAAACCTATTACTAAGTGGAATTTTGTACTGCTCATTCGTTTCGTTGAGTTCAGTTTATGCCCAAAAATCTGAAATGCCCAAATACATCACCAATGTAGAAGGTGTTAAAGAATATTCTTTAAATAACGGATTAAAAGTTCTTTTGATTCCAGATGCTTCTCAAAGCAATATGGTGGTCAATATTGTTTACAGTGTAGGTTCCAGAAACGAAGGTTATGGAGAAAAAGGTATGGCGCATTTATTAGAGCATATGCTTTTTAAAAGTACTAAAAATCTCGGTGACATTAAAAAAATGCTTTCTGATAAAGGTGGGGCTGCAAACGGAACTACCTGGTTAGACAGGACTAATTACTACGAAATTTTTCCATCAAACGATGAAAATTTAAAGTGGAGTATTGAAATGGAAGCAGATCGAATGATTAACGCGACCATTTTGCAAACAGATCTTGATAAGGAATTTTCAGTAGTACGAAATGAATTTGAAATAGGTGAAAATAATCCGGATGGCGTTTTGCAGGAACGAATTCTTTCAACAGCTTATTTGTGGCACAATTACGGAAACAGTACTATTGGAAGCAAAGAAGATATAGAAAGAGTTAAAGCAAACACACTTAGAGTTTTCTATGAAAAATACTATCAGCCAGACAATGCAACTTTAATTATCGCAGGTAAATTTGATGAGCAAAAAGCATTGCAATATGTTGGGCAGTATTTAGGAGCTATTCCGAGACCAAAAAGAGTTTTAGATAAAACGTATACACTTGAACCAGCTCAGGATGGAGAAAAATTCGTTGAACTTAACAGAGCTGGAGACAGTAAAAATGTAGGAGCCTTGTATCATACCGTTCCTTATGCAGACAAAGATTTTGCCGCCATTGATGCTTTGGGAGAAATTTTGACCGCTGATCCATCGGGCTATTTGTATAAAACTTTGGTTGAAACTCAAAAAGTTTCAAGTTTATATGTTTGGCAGCCAAATGTTAGAGATGCAAGTTTTATGTATTTTGGGGTTGCGGTTCCTAATGACAAAGATATTAAGGCTACGAGAGATATAGTAAGAACGGAATTAGATAAAATACCGACTACTACATATACAGACCAGGACGTAAGCAGAGCCAAAGCAAAGATTATTAAACAAATTGAAGGTGTTAAAAACAATACTATTTCTTTTGCAATTAATCTAACAGAAATTATTGGAGCAGGTGACTTTAGATTAGGTTACTTGTATAGAGATGCTGTAGAAAAATTAACAAAAGAAGATATTCAAAGAGTTGCTGAAAAATATTTCAGAAGTAATAACAGAACGGTTGGAATATTTATTCCTTCAAAAGAGGAGCAAAGAGTAAAGTCTGTTGAATATACAGATGAGCAAGTGCTTGCTTTAACCAAAGATTACAAAGGGAAGGCTCTAGAAAAAGAAGCAGCTGCATTTGAAGCTTCTATTAAAAATTTAAAGCAGAATTTTGCTGAAGGTAAATTAAGTAATGGAGTAAAATATGGTTTGATCAAAAAGGAAATAAAAGGAGGTAAAGTTCAGGCCAATTTTAAATTTCCAGTGAGTAATGAAAAAGATTTATCAGGTAAAACAGATACTGGCGGAATTCTTGCGCAATTATTAAAGACAGGAACTAAAACAAGAACAAAAGAGCAAATCCAGGACCGATTGGATCAATTAAAGTCTAGTATTTACTTTAACTTTTCAGGACAAACTTTGTCGGTTAACATTAGTACCTATAAAGAAAGTTTTAAAGAGGTGATGGGGATTTTGAATGATTTGCTTGTTAACTCTACTTTCCCGGAAAATGAATTAACAAAAACGATTACGGAGTACAATACTTATTTAGAGTCTAATCTAAATGATCCCCAAACTGTTGCTTTTACAGAACTTACAAGACAGACTACGAAATATGACAAGTCAAGTATTTTTTATACACCAACAATTCAGGAGCAGATTGACGCTTTTAAAAAGATAAAACAAACTGAAATAGTTGATTTTTATAAAAACATTCTTGGCGGAAATAATGGTATTGGAAGTGTAGTAGGAGATTTGGAGGCAAAATCTACAGTTGAGATTTTAGAAAACACTTTTGGAAAATGGAACTCTAAATCAAAATATGAATTAGCTAAACCTACTTATTTTGAAACAAAAGTTTTAGATAAGGATTTTATAACTCCGGACAAAGAAAATGCTGTAGCGCTTGGTAGAATTGGTTTTAAAATGACCAGAAGCAGTGCCGATTATCCTGCATTTGTAATGGCTAATGAAATATTGGGAAGTGGAGGTTTTTTAAGTGCAAGAATTCCAATGAGATTAAGAGAAAAAGAAGGAATCAGTTATGGGGCGGGCTCGTTTATTGATGTACCTATTACGAGTGATGTCGCTTCATGGTCGTATTATGCTTTTTTAAATCCGACTAAAAAGAGTGCAGTTGAAACGGCTACAAAAGAAGAAATTTCAAAAGCATTAAAAGATGGGTTTACTGCCGAAGAACTAAAATCAAATCTGGTTAGTTGGCAGAATGAAAGAAAAACAAGATTAGGAAATGATGACACTTTAATGAATCTGGTTAATACTTATTTGCAATACGGCGTTCCGTTGGAAGATTATGATGACTTAGAAAACAAAGTTAAAGCATTAAAAGTGGAAGAAGTTAATGCCGTTTTGAAGAAATACTTAAGTTTAGATAAAATGACGTCTGTTTATGCAGGAGATTTTAATAAAAAACTATAAAGGAGGAAAAATCCAATTTTAGAAAAATCCAAATTCCAATTTGGGTTACATTATAAAATCCGAAATGACATGAAAATGTGGTTTCGGATTTTGTTTTTTTAGGATTGTTTATGGTTTGAAACGGGGCTTTAATTTTTTTTAATTTCATTTAAGATTTAGAATTTCAAAAAAACAGAAATTAAAATCGATTGTTCCTTTTTTAATTGACTTTTTTTGATAATATGTTAATAACTTAAGTGCTTTAAATGGGAATTTAACGGATATATAATTTGCGTTTTTATATATTTGCGTGTTAGACAATAATTACATTTTTTAGAATAAATTATATGAGCGAAGAAATCAAGAAGAACAATTATTCAGCAGATAGTATTCAGGCATTAGAAGGAATGGAGCACGTAAGAATGCGTCCATCGATGTATATAGGAGATGTGGGGGTTCGAGGGCTACATCATTTGGTTTATGAGGTTGTTGATAACTCTATTGATGAGGCGATGGGAGGACATTGTGATACCATTGGTGTTGCAATTAACGAAGACGGTTCGGTAACAGTTGAAGATAACGGTCGTGGTATTCCAGTTGATTTACATAAAAAAGAAGGAGTTTCTGCACTTGAGGTTGTAATGACTAAAATTGGTGCCGGAGGTAAATTCGATAAAGATTCTTATAAAGTTTCCGGAGGTTTGCACGGTGTTGGAGTTTCCGTTGTAAATGCGCTTTCAGTTCATATGAAATCTACTGTTTTTAGAGACGGTAAAATCTACGAACAAGAATACGAAAGAGGAAAATCATTATATCCGGTAAAACAAATCGGAGAAACAGATAAAAGAGGTACACGTCAGACTTTTTACCCTGATAATACTATTTTTACTCAAACTACAGAGTTCTCTTATGATACGTTGTCAGCTCGTATGCGTGAGCTTTCTTTCTTAAACAAAGGAATCACCATTACATTTACTGATAAAAGGGAGGTAGATGAAAAAGGAGAGTTTAAAGTTGAAGTTTTTCATTCTGATGAAGGTCTAAAAGAATACATTCGTTATTTAGATGGTAACCGTGAGCCAATTATCTCTCACGTTATCAGCATGGATAATGAAAAAGGCGAAATTCCGGTTGAAGTTGCCTTGATCTATAATACAAGTTATACAGAGAATATTTTCTCTTACGTAAATAATATTAACACTCACGAAGGGGGGACGCATTTACAAGGTTTTAGAAGTGGTTTGACAAGAACTCTTAAAAAATACGCAGATGCTTCTGGGATGTTGGATAAATTGAAATTCGAAATTGCGGGAGATGATTTCCGTGAAGGATTAACAGCTATTATTTCGGTAAAAGTTGCAGAACCACAATTCGAAGGGCAAACAAAAACGAAGCTTGGAAACAGAGAAGTAGTTTCTCCGGTTTCTCAGGCTGTCGGAGAAATGCTAGAGAATTATTTGGAAGAAAATCCAAATGATGCCCGTATCATTATCCAGAAAGTAATTTTGGCTGCTCAGGCCCGTCACGCTGCTAAAAAAGCACGTGAAATGGTACAACGTAAAACCGTTATGGGCGGTGGAGGATTGCCGGGAAAATTATCAGATTGTTCTGAGCAGGATCCTGCAAGATGTGAGGTTTATCTTGTCGAGGGAGATTCGGCTGGTGGAACAGCAAAGCAAGGTCGTGATCGTAACTTTCAGGCTATTCTGCCTTTACGTGGTAAGATTCTGAATGTGGAGAAAGCGATGCACCATAAAGTATTCGAAAACGAAGAGATTCGTAATATCTTTACTGCTTTAGGAGTTACCGTTGGTACTGCGGAAGATAGTAAAGCGTTAAATCTTGAAAAATTAAGATATCATAAAGTAATCATCATGTGTGATGCCGATGTCGATGGTAGTCACATTTCTACCTTAATATTAACGTTCTTCTTCCGTTTCATGAAAGAGCTTATTGAAGAAGGTCACGTTTATATCGCAGCTCCACCTTTATACTTAGTTAAAAAAGGAAATAAAAAAGAATATGCATGGAATGATGTTCAACGTGATCAGGCAAATGAGAGAATGGGAGGAAGTGCAGCGATCCAACGTTATAAAGGTCTTGGAGAGATGAACGCGGAGCAATTATGGGAAACTACAATGGATCCGAATTTCAGAACTTTGCGTCAGGTAACTATTGATAGTTTGGCCGAAGCAGACAGAGTTTTCTCAATGTTAATGGGTGATGAAGTACCACCACGTAGAGAATTTATCGAGAAAAATGCTGTTTACGCAAATATCGATGCATAATAAAAAAGTTTAGCCTTCAATTCGTTTAATTGTTTAAATTTACTTAAACGATTAAACGAATTGTCGTTTATAAAATTAATTAATAACCGATAAAGTATAAAATATGAAAGTTACCATTGTAGGAGCAGGAAATGTTGGAGCTACATGTGCAGATGTTATTTCTTATAGAGGAATTGCCAGCGAAGTAGTGTTGTTGGATATTAAAGAAGGTTTTGCCGAAGGGAAAGCGTTGGATATTATGCAATGCGCTACTAATACAGGTTTTAATACCAAAGTATCCGGTGTAACCAATGATTATTCTAAAACAGCAGGAAGTGATGTGGTAGTAATTACATCAGGAATTCCGAGAAAACCAGGAATGACACGTGAAGAATTAATAGGTATTAATGCAGGAATTGTAAAAACAGTTGCTGAGAATGTATTAAAGCATTCGCCAAATACTATTATTGTAGTTGTTTCGAACCCAATGGATACGATGACGTATTTAGCTTTGAAATCTACCGGATTACCAAAAAATAGAATTATTGGTATGGGTGGTGCTTTAGACAGTTCTCGTTTCAGAACTTATTTGTCTCTGGCTTTAGATAAACCGGCAAATGATATTTCAGCAATGGTAATTGGAGGTCACGGTGATACTACAATGATTCCGCTGACGCGTTTGGCATCTTATAATGGAATTCCAGTAACAGAATTTCTTTCAGAAGAGGCGTTGCAAAAGGTTGCTGCTGACACTATGGTTGGAGGAGCAACACTTACAGGTCTTTTAGGTACGTCAGCGTGGTATGCGCCAGGAGCTTCTGTGGCTTATTTAGTTGATAGTATATTGAATGACCAAAAGAAAATGATTGCCTGTTCTGTTTTTGTTGAAGGAGAATACGGACAAAATGATATATGCATTGGAGTACCTTGTATTATAGGTAAGAATGGTGTAGAAGAAATTTTGGACATTCAGTTAAATGATAATGAAAAGGCTTTATTTGCTAAAAGTGCAGATGCAGTAAGAGGCATGAATGATGCCTTAAAGTCGATTTTAGTATAAAGAATTTGGTAAAAAAAGGAAAAGGCTGCACTTTTGCAGTCTTTTTTTTGAGATTAATTAATAAATAAATTGGTTAATCTTTTCGAGAATTATATATTTGCTCGGTTTAAAAAAAATGTTGTAATTCGTGATCTGGTTTTTTAGTTTTAAAAAATGATGTCAGGGCTTATTTTATGGGACTTTAAAACAAAAACAAACAATAAAACATAATTAATTTTTAGTAATAATGCAGAATAAAGGACTTATTAAATTTTTCGCAATTCTATTTGCATTGGTAAGTATTTACCAACTTTCGTTCACTTTTGTGGCAAACAGCGTCAAAAGTGAAGCTAAAGCTTTTGCAGGAGACAATCCTGATAAAGAGCTAAAATATTTAGATTCTATTGGTAAAGTAGAGGTACTAAATCTTGGTTTTACAAATTTTACTTATGATGAAGTAAAAAACAAACAATTAAATAAAGGTCTTGACTTAGAAGGAGGAATCAACGTAATTCTTCAAATCTCTGTTAAAGATGTATTGAAAGGATTGTCAAACAATTCTAAAAATCCGGTATTTAATAAATCATTAGCTGATGCGACTGCAAATTTAGAAGGAAACAAAACCTATTTAAATAAGTTTTTTGAGGCATTTGAAGCAAACTCAAACGGAACTACAAGATTAGCTTCGCCAGATATCTTTGCAAACAGAAGTTTACAAGGTGAAGGTGGAATTGATTTCCAAATGACTGATGCGCAAGCTCAAAAAGTAATTAAGAAAAAAGTTGATGAGTCTATCGAAAGTGCTTACAAGGTATTAAGAGAGCGTATTGACAAATTTGGTGTAACGCAACCAAATATTCAAAAATTAGGAGAAACTGGAAGAATTTTAGTTGAACTTCCAGGTGCTAAAGATGTTGATAGAATCAAGAAATTATTAGGTGGAAAAGCTCAATTAGAGTTTTGGGAAACTTATAAAATTGAAGAAATTGGAAACTTCTTAGTTGCTACTAACGAAGCTTTGAAAAAAACTGAAGTTAAGAAAACAGAAACCAAAGCAGTTGCTAAAGATTCATTGAATGCTTTATTGACTGATGCTAAAGATTCTGTTGATGTTAAAAAAGGAAACAACCCGTTATTTGACAAAATGTTAGGTCAGGGTGGTGGACCAGTTTTAGCTTACTTTGCTCCAAAAGATACTGCGACTATCAATGCTTATTTTAAAAGACCAGAAATTAGAGTTTTATTGGCTGCTGACCAACACAATGTAAAATTTGTGTGGAGTAAACCAACTACCTTAAAAGATGCTAAAGGAAAAGAAGTTGAAGCAGTTGAATTATACGCTTTAAAAGGAAACAGAGATAACGTACCTGCTATGAGCGGTGGTGTTGTTACTGATGCAAAAGATACTTTTGACCAATTAGGAAAACCAGCTGTTTCTATGCAAATGAACAGTCAGGGTGCTAAAGTTTGGGAAGAATTGACAGGAAGAGCTTTCGCTCAAAAAAGTTATATTGCGATTGTTTTAGATAACATTGTATATTCTGCTCCTGGAGTAACTAGTGGTCCAATTGCCGGAGGAAGATCTGAAATCACAGGTTCTTTTGATGTAGCTGAAACTAAAGATTTAGCAAACGTATTGAATGCAGGTAAATTACCAGCTTCTGCAGATATTATCCAATCAACTGTTGTAGGACCGTCTTTAGGTCAAGCTGCAATTGATGCTGGTACTATCTCATCTGTATTAGGATTTTTATTAGTTTGTTTATGGATGGTATTCTATTATGGTAAAGCAGGTTGGTATGCTAACCTTGCCTTATTATTAAACTTACTTTTCTTGTTCGGAATTATGGCAAGTTTTGGTTTTGTATTAACATTGCCAGGTATTGCAGGTATCGTATTAACATTAGGTACTGCGGTAGATGCTAACATTATTATATTTGAAAGAGCAAAAGAAGAATTGCGTGAAGGTAAATCATTGTCTGAGGCAGTTGTTGCTTCTTACGGATGGCACGGTGCAATGCGTTCTATTATTGATGCGAACGTAACGCACGTTTTAACTGGAGCAATCTTGTTTATTTTTGGAACAGGACCAATTAAAGGTTTTGCTTTAACATTATTAATTGGTATCGTAACTTCATTGTTTACATCAATTTTTATTGCCAGAATTTTCATTGACAGAAATATTGCTGGAAAAGGTGATTTAACTTTCTCTACTAATATTACTAAAAACTGGTTTACTAATTTCCACTTTGACTTTATTAAAATCAAAAAATTCACTTATATCTTCTCTTCTATTGTAGTTGTAGTAAGTTTAATTTCTATCTTCTTCGTAAACGGATTAGATGAAGGTGTTGATTTTGTTGGAGGAAGAACTTTCCAGGTTAAATTTGAAAAGCCAGTAGATGCTACAGTTATTTCAGATGAATTATCTACTGCTTTTGGAACTCCTGTTGAAGCTAAAATTTTAGGTGATGATGATCAATTGAAAATCACAACTAAATATAAAATTAAAGAAGACGGTGTTGCTGTTGATGAAGAAGTGAACAAAAAATTATATGATGCATTAGCGAAATATTTCCCTAATGTTACTTATGAGAAATTCACTAACACTTTTGATGGTAAGAGAGTTGGAGTTTTACAATCTTCTAAAGTTGGAGCTTCTATCTCTGAAGATATCAAAACAAATTCATACTGGGCTGTTCTTGGTGCGATGGCAGTTATTTTCTTGTACTTAATGATCTCTTTCCGTAAATGGCAATATTCATTAGGTGCGATTGCAGCTGTTGCGCATGACGTAATCTTTGTGTTAGGAATCTACTCTTTATGTTATAAATTCATGCCTTTCCACATGGAAATGGATCAGCACTTTATTGCTGCGATTCTTACTGTTATTGGATACTCTATGAATGATACCGTAATTGTATTTGACAGAATTAGAGAGTTCATTATCGGAAACCGTAAAGGTAGTTTTGAAGATATCGTAAACGCTTCTATTAATACTACATTATCAAGAACGTTGAATACGTCATTAATGATGATCATTGTATTATTAACGATGTTTATCTTTGGTGGAGAATCAATCAGAGGGTTTATCTTTGCGATGTTAATTGGTATTGTTGTAGGTACTTATTCTTCATTATTTATTGCTACGCCAGTATTGGTTGATACAATTTCTAAAGATGATAAACATACAATCGAAGACAAACACAATCAAGCATAATTAACTGCTAGTTAATATATAAAAAAAGATCCAGTGAAAACTGGATCTTTTTTGTTTAAATAGAGATCGAAGATTAGAATAATAGATATTAAGATTGAAATAATATCGATTAGCTATTTGCCACAACTAACTTTTTTAAAGCTACATATGAAATTATTTAGAACTACTAAAAAGTTTTTTTTGCATCGTTGCTATTTCTACTACTTTGTAATTGTAATTCAAAGGGGAGGAGTAATTCAATTTATTTATATTCAAAGGATAGATTACAGGTTATAACTATATTGAGCGATTATGGAAAGAATGAAAGAATAATTGCTTTAGGAAAAGTGTATAATAAACCTGAAGCAAATTATGCTAAATTAGATATTTCTGAAGTAACAGAATTAGGGGATGAAATTGGTGTATGCTGGCTCGCCAACGGATGGCAATTGGTAAATGATGGATCAAAAATTGTTGAAATTAAACTAGACACTGCGAAGTATGTTGTTAAGACGAGCTGGTATAAAGACGATGATGCTGTGCCTAATGCCGCTTTTTATCGTAAAGCAAATTGTTATACCGTTGGGGTTTTGAGTTATTCAAAAATTCATCCAATTTCTAATGGGTATGTTGAACGAGAATAATTGCTAGATGTCATTTTAAATTTAAAATTTGATTGTATAATATAGTGGTTCTTGATTTTTGAAAATAGAATTTCTTAATTAGCCCCGATGGGAGCGGTATCTCCCGATTTAGAAAAACAAGGTTCTTTAGCCGTAGTTTTTGTTAATCGGGAATATAGCGGATAGCGGGACTGATGGTTCTTTTGCAAAAGATACTTTCTGCTCCTGAAAATAAAAATTAGTAGAAGAAACTTCAATAGATAAAGCTGTTACAAGTTGTGAATGAATTTTCTATTTAGTGCTAAGGCAAAAAAAATCGCCCAATACTTTTAGTATTGGGCGATTTTGTATGTTGTAATTGTATTTTAAGATGCTGCTAAAGGGTTTCTTTGTGCTCTAATGATAAAGAAAAGCCCGATAATGATAAAAGGTATGCTTAGCCATTGTCCGGTTGAGAAATAGCCTAATTCTTCTTCTATTCCGCCCTGACTTTCTTTTACGAACTCGACGATGAAACGCACAACAAATAAAAGCACTAAAAATAATCCAAATAAGAATCCTGATTTAAGTCTTGCATTTGTTTTCCAATATAAGAAGTATAGGATTGCAAATACGAAAATGTAGCAAATTCCTTCGTATAATTGTGTTGGATGTTTTGCAGGAACCTGTGCTAATAATTCAGCGAATTTTGGATCGTGAGCAATTGCATTGTAAGCTTCTTTTGGATCTGCAATTTGAGTTGCATTAACGGCCTCACCTTTGCTGAATTTGTCATGTAAAAAACGAATTCCGAAAGCAGAAGTGGTTTCGTGCCCAATAATTTCAGAGTTGAAAAAGTTTCCTAAACGTACAAAAATTGCACCACTGGCTACCGGAATAACTACGCGGTCTAAAATCCATAATAAAGGGCGTTTTAAGATTTTTTTGCTGTAATAGTACATGGCAATAATAATTGCAATGGCAGCACCATGACTTGCAAGACCCTGGAAACCTGTGAATTCAAATTTAGGTTCAAATCTGAAAGGTAAAAAGATTTCAAGTAAATGATTTCTGAAATATTCCCAATCATAAAAGAAAACATGTCCTAAACGTGCACCTGCTAAAGTTGCTAAAACCGTCCAAACAAATAAAGAGTCTAATTTGTCAATTGATTCATTTTCGCGTTCGAAGATTTTTTTCATTATGTACCATCCTAAACCAAAAGCAATTACGAACATTAGGCTGTAATAACGAATCATAAAAAATCCTAAATTGATTCCTTCTGAAGGGTTCCAAACGAGGTTTAAGGCTTGTGTCATGTAGTATTGTATTTTTTTATTAGTTGTAAAAATAAATATTTAAAGTAGAGTTCCTCTTTATAAAAAGTTAATGTTTGTGTGAACATTTCTTCTCTGGAACGGGATCGTAGCCTGTTCTTCCCCACGGGTGACAGCTCAAAATACGTTTCATTCCTAAGTAACCTCCGTAAAATAAGCCGTGTTTTTGCAGTGCTTCAATCATATAGCTAGAGCATGTTGGCTCGAAGCGGCAAGACGCGGGTGTGAATGGCGAAATGGCGGTTTGATAGAAGCGTACTAATAAAACAAATGGAGTGATTACTTTCATGATTTATTAGAAAATGAATTGATTATACTGAAAAGGTTGTGCCGTCTTTTCCGTCTTTCAACTGAATACCCAATGCAATCAATTGATCACGGATTTGGTCAGAAAGTGCGAAATTTTTATCTGCTCTGGCTTGATTTCTCATTCCGATAAGCATGTTAACAACACCTTCTAATTTATCATTGTTGCCATCGGCTGCCTTTTCGTCGCTTAAACCTAAAACATCAAAAACAAAAGCATTAATAGTTGTTGTGAATATTTTTAGGTCTTCAGTAGTGATCGTTTCTTTTCCCTCTTTTAGTAAATTGATAAAACGAACTGCTTCAAACAATTGCGCAATTAAAATTGGCGTATTGAAATCGTCGTTCATAGCGTCGTAGGACAATTGTTTCCAAGAAGCAATATCAATAGAGCTTGTTGCGCTAGTTGAAATAGCAGGCAACGCATCAACTGCTTCCATTAATCTTTTGTATCCTTTTTCAGCAGCTACAATAGCATCGTCAGAAAAATCTAAAATGCTTCTGTAGTGAGCTTGTAACATGAAAAATCTTGTTACAGATGCCGAGAAAGCTTTGCTTAAAATAGTATTGTCTCCACTTAAAATTTCACCTGGTAAAATATTATTCCCAGTTGATTTTGCCATTTTCTTTCCGTTTAAGGTCAGCATATTGGCGTGCATCCAGTAATTTACCGGAGATTGACCAGTACAAGCTTCGTTTTGTGCGATTTCGCACTCATGATGCGGGAATTTTAAGTCCATTCCGCCACCGTGAATATCAAAATGATTACCAAGGTATTTGGTGCTCATCGCTGTACATTCGAGATGCCAACCCGGAAAACCATCGCTCCAGGGTGAAGGCCATCTCATAATATGTTCTGGTTCTGCTTTTTTCCAAAGCGCAAAATCCTGCGGATTTCTTTTGTCTGATTGGCCATCAAGATCACGGGTGTTGGCCAACATATCTTCGATATTTCGACCGCTTAAAACTCCGTAATTGTTGGTTTCGTTATATTTTACAACATCAAAATAAACTGATCCGTTGGCTTCGTAACCAATTCCGGTATCTATGATTTTTTTGATGATTTCGATTTGTTCAATAATATGTCCTGTTGCAGTTGGTTCAATACTTGGCGGCAGAAAATTAAATGACTTTAAAATATCATGAAAATCTACTGTGTAGCGTTGTACAACTTCCATTGGTTCAAGCTGCTCTAAACGTGCTTTTTTGGCGATTTTATCTTCACCTTCATCAACATCATCTACAATGTGTCCAACGTCCGTAATATTACGAACGTAGCGAACTTTATAATCAAGATGTAAAAAATACCTGAATATAACGTCGAAAGACATAAAAGTTCTCACATTTCCTAAGTGTACATTGCTATAAACCGTAGGTCCGCAAACATACATTCCAACATTTCCTTCATGAATTGGGTTGAAATTTTCTTTTTCACCCGAAAGTGAATTGTATATTTTTAGATGTTGACTTGTATATAAAGGCATATTCGTTTTTGCTGTTTAATCGTTTAATTGTTGGTTTGTTTAATCGTTGGGGTAATTAACGATTAAAATTGCGTATCTAGCTTGATGTAATCTAAGAACTCTCTTTTCGTTTGAGGATCTTTAAATTTTCCACCAAATTCAGATGTTACTGTACTGCTTTCGATATCTTTAATTCCTCTTGAATTTACGCAAAGGTGTTTAGCGTCAATAACGCACGCAACATCTTCTGTACCTAAAGCTTTTTGTAATTCCTGAACAATTTGCATAGTAAGACGCTCCTGAACCTGAGGTCTTTTTGCATAATATTCCACTATTCGGTTCATTTTAGATAAACCGATAACTCTTCCGCTAGAAATGTACGCTACGTGGGCTCTACCAATAATTGGCAGTAAGTGGTGTTCGCAGGTAGAATAAACAGTAATGTTTTTCTCTACTAACATTTCACCGTATTTGTAATTATTGTCAAAAGTAGAAGCTTTTGGTTGTTTTGAAGGGTTTAAGCCACCAAAAATCTCCTTAACAAACATTTTTGCTACTCTGTTTGGAGTACCTTTTATGCTGTCGTCTGTCAAATCCATTCCAAGAGTTTGTAGAATGTTTTCGACATCTTTTTTTATTTTTTCTATTTTTTCATCATCTGTTAAGTCAAAAGCATCCTGTCTCACAGGGTTTTTCGCATTGCTGCTAAAATGATTGTCTCCTATTTCGTCTAAAAAATCTTCGTTATTTATCATTAAAAACTACTATTATAATGGGTATATCTTTTTAAGGCGGTAAAGATAATTAATAAAAAGGAAACCTTTTCTATCGTTTTTACTATTTAATGAATCCTTTTTGGATATAGTTTAAATTAGCTTCTTTTATATGTTTTTTATTTATTTTATTACTCAAAAAAATAAGAGTACGTTTTTATAAAATCAATAGAGAAATCTGCAAATGCAAATTTTTCAGCATTGGGCTTTTTCGCAGGAGAATATTTTTTTAATGACAGGTATTTTGTTATTTCTTTTTCAGGTTTTGTAAATCCATAGTTATAGGCAGTGGCGAAAAATCTAATTTTATCTTGTGTTGTTTTAAAATCGATATTTCGATACCTATATTCAGCAACATACCAATATACCTTTAGGTATCGAAGCTGCCACTGAAAATTTTCAAGACGCTTTATTCTTTCTTTTCTTGCCTCTGTTTCATTTTTCTTTTGAATAAGAATCCAGTTGTATTGTTTCAAACTTTCGTTATTTGCTACATAACTCTCTAAATCTTCTAGAAAGGAAGGTTTCATTTGGAAATAACCAGTTGAAAAATCAGATGCATTTTTTCCTTCATTAACATATAAAATTCTGTTTGAAGATGTTTCCAGATAGTCTGAATAAGAGTCATATCGTAAAATTTCTGGAAAAGCAACAGAAAGAATATGTGCTTTTTCGTTTTTATTGAGTTCTAAATCAATTTTCTTTTTCTGTTTTTTTAATAATGAAAAAGCGCGGTTAATATGTTTACGATAATATTCTATACTTTCGTTTTGAGGATTAAAAAGAGGTTTAATTCTAAGATTATCTTTTGCATCCAAACTATTGTAATCAATAGTGAACGATGTTGATATCAGAAAGAGAAATACTATTATAATTAACTTTTTCATGATAAAAAGCCTATAAGTCTATAGCTAATTTACTAAGAACTAATTACATCAAAACTTTTTTAGTATTTTATTTTAAAAAAAATAGAGAGCAAAAAAAATCTGTTTCAACATTTAAGTTAAAACAGATTTTGGAATAAATATTTTTGATCTTTATCTTTTATTATAAACTAAAAGTGCTTCTTTTAAAACGTTAACAGCTTTAATTAAGTCTGCTTTGTTTAAAACATAAGCAATTCTTACCTGATTCAATCCCATTCCAGGAGTCGAGTAAAAACCAGCAGCAGGAGCAACCATTACAGTTTCACCATTAAGATCGTAACTTTCTAAAAGCCATTGTGCAAAGTCTTCTGAATTTTTAATTGGCAATTGAGCAATACAATAAAAAGCTCCTTTTGGTTTTGTTACAATTACGCCTTCAATTTTATTTAATTCGGTAATTAAAGTATCGCGACGGCTTTTGTATTCTGATATCACTTCGTCAAAATAGCTTTGTGGAGTATCTATTGCAGCTTCACAAGCAATTTGTTCGATCGTTGGTGGACTCAAACGTGCCTGAGCAAATTTCATAACAGTTGCTAAAACATCTTTGTTTTTAGTAACCAGACAGCCAATTCTTGCGCCACACATACTGTAGCGTTTTGAAACTGAATCGACCATGATTACGTTTTGCTGTACATCTTCAAGGTTCATTACAGAAAAATGAACATCATCTCCGTCATATAAGAATTCGCGATAAACTTCATCAGCGATTAAATACAAATCGTGCTTTTTGATTAAACCTGCTAATTGTTTAATTTCAGCTTCAGAATATAAGTAACCTGTTGGATTTCCAGGGTTACAAATTAAAATGGCTTTAGTTTTTGGAGTAATCAACTTTTCAACTTCTTCGATACCTGGCAAGGCAAATGCCGTTTCGATAGTTGAAACAAGAGGTACTACTGTTGCACTGGTTGATGATGCAAATGCGTGATAATTAGCATAAAAAGGCTCAGGAATAATGATTTCATCTCCAGGGTCTGTGATTGTGGCTAGTGCAAACAATAAGGCTTCAGAGCCACCAGTAGTTATAATGATGTCTTCTGAGTTAACATTTACGTTTTGACGTTGGTAAAATTTTGCTAATTTTTTTCTATAACTTTCATATCCGGCAGACGGACTGTATTCTATAATAGTTAAATCAATATTTTTTACCGCCTCGATGGCCACTTCGGGTGTCTTAATATCCGGTTGACCAATGTTTAAGTGATACACTTTGTGTCCTTTTTGTTTTGCAATGTCTGCATAAGGAGCAAGTTTGCGTATCGGTGATTCGGGCATGTTTCTGCCTTTGTGTGAAATTGTTGGCATGAGCTTTATTATTGAAGTGCAAATTTGCATTTTTTTTTTCAATTTAACGTAAACATTATGGGGTGTTACGAAAATGTAACAATTATCAATATTTTTATTAATTTTATCCTAAAATTTTATCAATGAAAAAATATTTCATGTTGTTTTTTGGGCTTTTCTTACCTTTTTTACTTTTGGCTCAGCAAGATTTTACCATTTCAGACCACAGAACTCAGGTAGCTATACCCTTTAAACTCATTAATAATCTTGTTTTTATACCAATAAAAGTAAATGGAATCGAGTTGAATTTCTTGTTAGATTCAGGTGTCGAGGAAACTATTTTGTTTAGTATGGAAGACAAAAAAGAAGTAAGCTTTAATAATGTAGAAAAGGTAAAATTAAGAGGATTGGGAGCTGAAGAAGAAATTGAAGGGCTGAAGTCTGCAAATAATGTATTGGAAACTCATGGATTAAAATCGCATAATCATTTGTTGTATATAATTTTAGATCAAAGCTTTAATCTGTCGTCTCATATTGGAATTCCTGTCAATGGTATTATTGGTTATCAATTTTTTAAAAATAATTTGGTTGAAGTCAATTATCAGAAGAAAAAAATTATTATCCATAGTAACAATGAAAAAAACCAAAAAAGAATTAAGAAAAAGTTTACGACAGTTCCTATTACAATCGAACGAGCGAAGCCTTATATTGTTGCAAATGTTGTTGTTGATAGTGTTAATATTGAGGCTAAATTACTAATTGATATTGGTAATAGCGATGCTTTTTGGATTTTTGAAAATGACAAAATTAAACTGCCTAAAAAGAATTTTCCCGATTTTTTAGGAAAAGGATTTAGTGGTGATGTTGAAGGGCATAGGGCAAAAATTGCAAAATTTTCTGTTGATGAGTTTGATTTTAAAAATCCAATTGTTGCTTTTCCTGATTTAACTTCTATTAAAAATGTCAGAATGGTTCCTGGTCGTATTGGTTCTGTTGGTGGGGAAATCTTGAAGCGTTTTACTGTGATTTTAGATTACCAGGATAAAAAAATGTTTCTTAAAAAAAATAGTAAATTTTCTGAACCTTTTACTTATAATAAAAGTGGAATAACTGTTCAGCATAATGGTCTGCAATGGGTTCAGGAGACTGTTCATTTACAAACTGTCCAGGTTGCCTCATCTCCGAATGAAGTTACAGATAATAGAAAAGATGATAATTTTAGATATAAGTTCTCATTAAAGCCGGTCTATGAAATTGTAAATATTCGTAAAAACTCAACAGCTGAAAAATGTGGTTTAAGACCCGGAGATATTATCGTTAGCATTAATCAAAATAAGCCTTATAAATATTCTTTACAACAAATAAATACACTTTTAAAATCGGAAGAGGATATTTGGATTACTTTGGAAGTAGAGCGGGATAGTTTAATTTTGAAATTTAAGTTTAGATTAGAAGATGAATTATAGGAAAATGCTACTGAAATATATATATAATTTTATATTAAAATGATGATTATCAATAATATTTTTTGAGATTATTTGAATATCATTTAAATTTTGTTGTTTAAAAAGAAATAGTAGTTCACTAGCGCTAGAATTTTATTAAGTTTATCCCAAATTAATAGTTTATGGTGGAAAAATACTCTAATTTCTTAAAAGTAATCCTGTCTTTTGTTTTTATTTTCTGTATCTCTGCGACAACTTATGCGCAATGTGCTGGTGAAGATAATGACGTGACTATTTGCAACGTTTCTGATGTAAGCAACCAAACACTCAATTTATTTGATTTGTTAAAAGGTTCACCTGTTCCTGGCGGAGAATGGACGGATGATGATGAAACGGGAGGTTTAGATGTATTGACAGGAGTTTTAAATGCCCAACTTATTCGCCAGAGTGGTGTTTATCATTATACTTATAAGGTTGAAGGTCTTCCTCTTTGTCCTGATAATTCTGCAACTCTTACGCTTACAATTGGAGGATATTCCGGTATCACTTCTCCAAACGTTTCGGTTTGTAGTGCTGTTGAAACCTTTAATCTTTTTTCTGCTTTTAATGGAGTTGGCATGGGACCTCATTCTAATGGGCAATGGCATAATGATACAACAAATCGGAATGTAGGTGCTGTTATTAATGTAGAGAATTTGGAAGGAACCTTTCAATTCACTTACACAATGCCTGCAATTAGTACTTGTCCGGCGATGTCTTCAACGGCAATAATCACAATTTTTAGATCACCAGAACCAGGAGATCCAAAAAATTTATCTTTATGTGGTACAGATGGTTTGGCTGCTTATACAAATTATGATTTAAATAATTTGCTTACAGGGCAAGATCCTGATGGAGTATGGATTGATCTTAGCGCCACAGGAGAGTTAACCTCTTCAACAGATCATTTTGTTGATCTTCAAAAAATATTCAACGCAAAAGGAGAGGGAACTTATTCTTATAGTTATAGAGTAAAATCTACAAATCCTATTTGTTCAGACAGACAATCAACCGTTAGAATAAGACTTGAAAAAAAGCTCGATTTTACTGGAGCTGAAGTTTTTATAGATCCACCCAATTTATGTGAAAAAGATATCCCGACAGCTACTTATTCTGTGAAAATCACGAAAGGACCGGCAGCTATACCGAACACTACTTATTTTGTTAGCTATAGTGTGTCTGGACCTAATGCAGCTAGTGAAACTATAACGGCGAATTTTATTAATGGAGTTTTAATATTTCCAATAAAATCGGATTACTTTCAACAAATTGGGCATTTTACGGTAAAGATTCTCAATATTGTTGCTGAAAATAGTTCGCGTGCCTGTACTAACATTATCAATGATTTATCTGGTGAATTAACTATTTATCCTATTCCTGATTTAACAGGAGCCAAAATTGTACAGGCAGTAACTTGTCAGGGTGCTGATGCAACTGTACAAATTTCGGATGCAGCTAAGGTAGCTGATGGAATATATCAAATTACATATAATTTGTCGGGTGCAAATACGGTTTCAGGTCAGATTGCAAGAGTTAGCTTTGCAGGGGGAATTGCGAATGATTTTATAATTCCAGGAATATTAAATGCCAAAAGTGGCACTACGGAAATTGAAATTACAAGTATCGCGCTGGTCGTGACACCGTGTGAAAATGCAGCAGATTTAAAGGGAAGCCTTGTTATAAATCCATTGCCGAATGTATCAGGCTTACGAATACAAATTAACGATTTTTGCTTTGGTTCGCCTGTTACAGCTTCAGTTTCAGGATTAGGAAGTTTAACGAATGTCAAATTATCTTATGTGTTGTCGGGAAGTAATACTTCAACATTACAAACGATCGATCTAACCCCTACAACTGGAAATGCAAATTTTGTTGTTCCTGCTGATTTACTTTTAAACTTGGGATCAACAACCGCAACAGTAACTAATTTGATAAATAATACTACAAATTGTGATGTAAATGTGCGTGGTGTTGCAGATTCTTTTTTATTAAATCCTATTCCTGTTGCACCAACTGCTATTGATCAGCCTTTTTGTAAGTCAGATAGAGCTACGATTGCTAATTTAGAACCTAATGGTGCTCAATACAAATGGTATATTTCTGCAACTGAAACAACCCCTCTTGAGGATACTTATCTTTTAAAATCTGAAAGCTACTGGGTGAGACAGACAATATTAGACTGTGAGTCAGATCCAACCATGATTACAGTGACGTTAAAAGACACTCCGGCACCTGAATTGAATCCGGATGGGCAAAATTTTTGCGGTACTGATGTTCCTACGATTGCAGACTTATCTAATAACACAAATATTCCTTCGTCAATCGTTTGGTATGATGCTCCGGATAATGGAAATGTTCTTCCGTCAACTACTATTTTGCGCGAGAATATTACCTATTACGGTTTTGATTTTGATACAACAACTGGTTGTCTTTCTTTTGAAAGTCTTTCTGTTATTCCTGATTTAACAGACTGTAATACTGTGCCTGATACCTTCTTTGTGCCAGATGGATTTTCTCCAAATGGTGATGGTATAAACGACACTTTTGTTATTCCTGACATTGATTTTTTATATCCGGATTATACACTTGAAATTTTCAACCGTTACGGAAATGGTATGTATAGAAGTTATAAAAATAAACCAGGCTGGGACGGTATAAATTACGAAACAGAAGGACTTAGCCATGGCATTGCACCTAATGGAGTTTATTTTTATATTCTCAATTTTAATAAAGGCAATAAACCTCCGCAACAGGGACGTCTTTATTTAAATCGATAATTTCTTTTTTGCATTCCTAATATATTTTTCAAATGAAAAAAATAATACTCTTTGTAAGTTTTCTCTTTTATGTAAACACGGTTTCTGCGCAGCAAGATCCAGAGTATACCCATTATATGTATAATATGAGCGTAGTAAATCCAGCCTACGCTACAGGTGTTCCAGCGATGATGAATTTTGGAGGATTGTATAGAACTCAATGGGTTGGTGCGGTTGGAGCTCCAAAAACTTTTACATTTTTTGGACACAGTGCTTTGACCGAAAAGGTTGAAGTTGGTCTATCCTTCATTTCTGACGATATTGGAGACGGTGCGAAAAAAGAAAATAATATTTACGCCGATTTTGCTTATGTGTTGAACTTAGGAGGAAAAAATAAACTTTCCTTAGGTCTTAAAGCGGGCGTATCTTCAATGCAGACTAACTTTAATGGATTCCGTTTTAGTGATCCCGATGTTGATAGGGCTTTCGCCGAAAATATTAACGCAACAAAACCAAATATTGGAGTTGGAGCTTATTATTTTAGAGACAATTTGTATGTGGGATTTTCAGCACCTAATTTATTAAAGACAAAGTACATCGAAGAAAAATCAGGGGTAAATGCTTTTGGTGCTGAAGAAATACACATGTTTTTTACAGGAGGATATGTTTTTCAAATTAATGATAATTTAAAATTGAAACCGACATTTATGTCACGACTTGTAAAAGGAGCTCCAGTTTCTGTTGATTTGACAGCGAATGCATTGTATAATGAGAAGTTTGAATTAGGGATGGCCTATAGAATTGATGATTCAGTAAGTGCTTTATTTAATTTTAATGTTACGCCAACTCTTAGAGTTGGTTACGCATACGATTATACGCTTTCAAATTTAGGACAGTTCAATTCCGGAACGCATGAAATTATGCTGCTGTTTGATTTAGACTTATTGGGAAAAGGATATGATAAATCACCTAGATTCTTTTAAAATGAAAAATATGAAAAAATTACTTGTTATTATATTCGTATTTTCAATACAATTTATAAACGCGCAGGATAAAGATGTGGCGAGAGCCAAACGATTTTTTGATAAAACATTTTATAGTGAAGCTATTATTCTTTATGAAAAATTAGCTGAAGAAAAACCTTCTCAGGAAGTAATCAAAAATTTAGCCGATTCTTATTATTATACCAATGAGCTAATAAAGGCACAACGTTATTACAGGCTTTTATTTCAAAAGTATGGAAAAGATTTAGATAGGGAATATTATTTCAGATATGCTCAAACATTAAAAGCGAGTAATACCTATGCAGATGCCAATGAGGTTTTAAAACAATATTATGCCTTATCCACAACTAGCAAGGATTCTGTTTATTTTAAAAATGAGCTTCACGAATTAGAGAATGTTTCGGCAATCGGCAATCGATTTGATATAAAAAATCTAGCTATTAATACACCAAATTCAGAGTTTGGGGCTGTAAAATATAAAGGTAATATAGTTTTTGCCGGAGTAAAATTAAAACCTAGTTTATTCGATAAAAAGTTTAAGTGGGATAATGAAACGTATTTGAATCTGGTTACGGTTCCTTTAACTGAAATTAATGCCACGGAATCAAATGTAAGTTATTTTGCTGATGAGCTAAAAACCGGAATGCACGAAGCAAATGCTGTTTTTACGAAAGATGGTAAAACAATGTATTTTACTCGTAATTATTCTAAAAACGGAACAAAAAAGAAAAATGACGAGAAGATTTCGAATCTTCAAATTTTTAAGGCCGAATTAGTGGATGGAAAATGGACCAATATTACGGCGCTTCCCTTTAATAGCCCAAATTATTCTGTAGAGCATCCTGCTCTTAGCGCTGATGAAAAAGTAATGTATTTTGCTTCTGATATGCCAGGAAGTGTTGGTTCTTTTGATATTTATTCCGTAAATATTAATAAAGGAGCATTTGATACACCGAAAAATTTAGGAGTACTAATCAACACAGATAAAAGAGAGCAATTTCCTTTTGTTTCAAATGACAATAAATTATACTTTTCTTCTGATGGACATTTAGGCTATGGATCTCTGGATGTTTTTGTTTCAGATATTGCTGGAAATGAATATTCAGAACCTCTTAATATTGGTTTGCCACTAAACTCTAATTTGGATGATTTCTCTTTTAATATTGATTCAGATACAAAAGAAGGATATTTTGCTTCTAACAGAGAAGGTGGAAAAGGAAGCGATGATATTTATCAGTTCAAAGAAATTAAAGATTTAATTGTTGAAGATTGCAAGCAGTTTATTGCCGGAACAATTACAGATATTGATACGCATTTAGTACTTGATAACGCGACTGTGATGTTGCAGGATGCTACTAAAAAGGTTTTAAATACAATTACGACTTCTGCCGATGGAAAATTTAGTTTTACAGTTGCCTGCGAAAGTTCCTATACAATTGTAGCTTTTAAAGAAAAATACACCAACGAGTCAAGAACTTTAGAAATTGGGAAAACCAGAAATATAACGAACGATGGTTCATTGGCACTAAAATCTTTGGATGCGATTAAATTAGAAGAGCAGAAAAATGCTGAGGACAAACGAAAAGAAGAAATTCGTTTAGAGAAAGAGAAGAAAGATAGAGAAGCGCTGGCTCTTATTGCTCTCAATGAAGCAGCAAAAAAGGCTAAAGCCGATGAAATTGCTGCTGGAGAAGCGAAGAAAAAAGAAAAAGAGAATCAAATTTTGACACAAGAAAAAGATGTCGTAAAAGATAAAGACCGTTTAATTATCAAAACAGATCCTATTTATTTTGATTATAATATGTGGTACATTCGTAAAGAATCAAAAGTTGTTTTAGGTCGAGTAGTGGCTTTGATGAACAAATATCCGGGAATGGTAATCGAAATTGGTTCGCATACAGATTCTCGTGGAAATGCGAAATTCAATGAGGAACTATCTCAAAAAAGAGCCAATTCTACCAGAGAATTTATTATTCAGTCCGGTATTAATGCCACTAGAGTTTCAGCTAAAGGGTACGGGGAATCTGTGCCAATTGTTAAATGTAAAACAGATGATGCCTGTTCAGAAGAAGATCATGAATTGAACCGACGAAGTGAATTTGTAATTAAGAACTTATAAAATTCATCGGAATAAAAATATAATTTTAATTGAGAAGCCTTTTTTTTGGCTTCTTTTTTATTTATTTTTATAGGATAAGAATGAACTTAAAAATTAAATTATGAAAAAAACTGTGTTATTGTGTTTGGTTTTGGCTTCTATCGGATTTCAAAGTTGTAAAAATGATGAAAAACAAAAGCAAATTGAAGCTGCAAAAGCTGAAGGTGAAAAGGTTGTAAATACGGAGTGTTTTAAAGCAATATATGAAAAGGATACGATTGACTTAAATGTAAATACATTAAAAAATGGAAAAGTATCCGGAGATATGGTAATGAAAGTTGCCAAGACTCCGCAAAGAACCGGAGAAATAACAGGAGAATTTAAAGGAGATACGCTGTTTATTGATTACACGTTTGTAGATACCGAACATAAAGACACAAAATTCAAAAATCCGATGGCATTGTTAAAACGTGACAAACAACTTATCCTAGGTAATGGAACTATGCAGACTACAATGGGAGTTACGTATTTAGTGAAAGATAAACCGATAGATTTCGAAAATGTGAAATATAAATTCTCAGCTGTTGATTGCGTTGAAAAAGCAAAATAAGTAGAGAAAATTTAAAATGAAAAAGCCGTTTCACAATTTAATGAAACGGCTTTACTATTTTGCTTATTTTTTTTATAAAACTTCACCTTTAATTTTTAAGGCTACACGACCATCAGGATAATTCACCGCATTGGTTTCAACTGTAATAGTTTTACGAATAGGACCAGCGGCCATATTATATTTTACGTCAATTTTTCCTTTTTTTCCTGGCTGAATGGCAGTTGCAGGTTTAGTCACAATAATAGAGCTTACTGTAGATTCGGCACCTAAAATCAATAGCGGTGCATCTCCAGTGTTTGTAAATTCGAAAGAACGAACGGCATTATCACTCTTAGAAATTTTTCCATAATCAATTGTATTGTCCTGGGCCGCAAATTCAATTTTGGGACCATTTTGCGCGTAACCTATTGCACTAAACAATACGATTGCAATAAAAGAGGCAACATTTTTCATTTTGAAATTATTTTAAGTTGTAAGTAAATATACATTCTTTTAATTAACACACAAATTATTAATTCGCTTTTTATAGTGTCTTTAATTATTTACTTTTGCTGTCAATTATAATTACAAATATTGAACCAAAGTTAATTTCTGACTTAGTTACTTGTTTAACAGCTGTTAGGAATATTAAATTTAAAGAAATAACATATCCAAGATAAAATGACAATTCCAGCACAATTTGACGCTAAAACGATCGAGAATAAATGGTATGATTACTGGATGAAAAATAACTATTTTCATTCGGAGCCAGATCATAGAACGCCTTATACAATTGTAATTCCACCGCCAAACGTGACAGGAGTCCTTCACATGGGGCATATGCTGAACAATACAATTCAGGATGTTTTAATTCGTCGTGCTCGTCTTAAAGGTTTCAACGCTTGCTGGGTTCCGGGAACGGATCACGCTTCAATTGCGACCGAGGCGAAAGTTGTAGCAAAATTAAAAGCGGAAGGAATCAATAAAAATGATTTAACCCGCGAAGAATTTTTGGCGCATGCGTGGGAGTGGACAGATAAATATGGTGGAGTAATCCTTGATCAGCTTAAAAAGTTAGGAGCATCTTGCGACTGGGAAAGAACCAAATTCACTATGGATCCGGACATGTCCGCGTCTGTAATTAAATCGTTTGTTGATTTATATAACAAGGGACTAATCTACAGAGGATACCGCATGGTAAACTGGGATCCGGAAGCTAAAACAACTTTGTCTGACGAAGAAGTTATTTATGAAGAACAACAAGGAAAACTCTTTTTCTTAAAATATAAAATTGAAGGTTCAGAAGATTTCTTAACCATTGCAACAACACGTCCGGAAACTATTTTTGGGGATACTGCAATTTGTATCAACCCAAATGACGAGCGTTTTACACATTTGAAAGGTAAGAAAGCAATTGTTCCTATTTGTGGAAGAGTTATTCCGATTATCGAAGATGAATATGTAGATGTTGAATTCGGAACAGGATGTTTGAAAGTAACTCCGGCGCACGACATGAATGACAAAACGCTAGGGGAGAAGCACAATCTTGAAATCGTTGATATTTTTAATGAAGATGCTACACTAAATAGTTTCGGATTACATTATCAGGGAAAAGATCGTTTTGTGGTTCGTACTGAAATTGCAAAAGAATTAGAAGAAATTGGAGCTTTGGCAAAGACCGAAATCCATTTGAATAAAGTGGGAACATCTGAAAGAACTAAAGCCGTAATCGAACCAAGATTATCAGATCAATGGTTTTTGAAGATGGAAGATTTAGTGAAACCGGCAATCCAATCTGTTTTGGTTGATGGTGATATTAAATTACATCCAAAACGTTTCGAAAACACTTACGCGCACTGGTTAAACAATATTCGTGATTGGAATATCTCACGTCAATTATGGTGGGGACAACAAATTCCGGCTTATTATTATGGAGACGGAAAAGAAGATTTCGTAGTTGCAGAAAATATCGAAGATGCTTTAGAATTAGCAAAAGAAAGAACTTCTAATAACTCACTTACAACATCTGACTTAAAGCAGGATGTTGATGCATTAGACACATGGTTCTCGTCTTGGCTTTGGCCAATGTCAGTTTTTGGGGGAATAATGGATCCTGAAAGTGAAGATTACAAATATTATTATCCAACAAACGATTTGGTAACAGGTCCGGATATTTTGTTTTTCTGGGTTGCGAGAATGATTATTGCAGGTTACGAATATGCAGGCGAAAAACCATTTACAAATGTTTATTTGACTGGTTTAGTTCGTGATAAACAACGTCGTAAGATGTCTAAATCATTAGGAAACTCTCCTGATCCTTTAGATCTGATCGAAAAATTTGGTGCCGATGGTGTTCGTGTAGGATTACTTTTGAGTGCTTCTGCAGGAAACGATATTATGTTTGATGAAGAATTGTGTAATCAAGGAAAAGCGTTTTCTAACAAGATTTGGAATGCCTTTAAATTGATTAAAGGTTGGGAAGTTTCTGAAACTATTCCACAACCGGAATCATCAAAAGTTGCAATTGAATGGTATGAAGCTAAATTGCAGCAAACTTTAGTTGACATTGAAGATAATTTCGAGAAATACAGAATTTCAGATTCATTGATGGCAATTTATAAATTAGTTTGGGATGATTTCTGTTCTTGGTTTTTAGAGATGATCAAACCGGCGTATCAACAACCAATTGACAAAGCAACGTTTGATAAAGCAATTGAAATGTTAGAGAGTAACTTGAAATTGTTACACCCTTTCATGCCATTCTTAACTGAGGAAATTTGGCATTTAATTGCTGACAGAACTCCCGAAGAGGCTTTAATTGTCTCAACCTGGCCAGAATTAAAACCGTTTAATGCGAGTTTGATCTCTGATTTTGAAAGTACAATTGAAGTAATCTCTGGAATCAGAACGATCAGAAAAGATAAAAATATTCCGTTTAAAGATGCTATCGAATTGAAAGCAATCAACAGCGAGAATCTTTCGACTTATTTTGATACAATCGTAACGAAATTAGGGAATATCTCTGCTTTCGAATATGTTTCTGCTAAAGTGGACGGAGCATTATCTTTCCGTGTAAAATCAAATGAATATTTTATTCCGATTTCAGGAGGAAATATTGATGTTGAAGCTGAAGTTGCAAAACTAACTGCAGAGTTGGTTTACACACAAGGTTTCTTAAAATCAGTTCAGGCAAAATTATCTAATGAGAAATTTGTTGCAGGAGCACCAGAAAAAGTTTTGGCTAATGAAAAACAAAAAGAAGCAGATGCTTTGGCAAAAATTGCTACAATCGAGCAGAGTATTGCTGGGTTGAAATAAGAATCAGATTTGTTTTTAAATATAAAATCCCAATGCTGAATTTTTCAGAATTGGGATTTTTTTTATTTTTCACCTTTCACCTTTCACTTCTTTCTTTTCAAAACCAAAAATAATGGATAAGAAACCAACGTAATTCCAACAATAATAATAAAGCTTTTAGGATCGCTGTAAATAAATCCCATCAATAATGCGATAGAAGCTATGATTGCGATAATCGTCGTCCACGGATACCAAAAAGAGCGATAAGGCCTTGGTAAGTCCGGTTCTGAAGCTCTTAACTTCAAAAGTGAGCAATACGCCAATCCCCAAACAATAATAGAGATAAAGGCAGCAAAGGAAAACAAAACTTCAAAAGAACCAATGCAGATTAAAAATAAGCTAACAAATGACGAAACTAAAAGTGCCACAATTGGCGTTCCGCCTTTATTAACCATAGTTCCTTTTTCAATAAAAAATCCATCGCGGCTTAATCCGTAAAGAATTCTCGGCGGAATCATCATAAAAGCATTCAGAATACTGATTAAAGAGAAGATAGAAATCACAGTAACTATTATAGCTCCGTTTTCGCCAAAAAGAATCTTAGCCACATCGGCAGCAGCCAGATTTGATTTCGCTAAAGTTGCAATTGGTAAAACGTGAAAAAATGCCGCATTTACCAAAACATAAATGGCAACAACGAGAATAACACCACTGTATAATGATTTTGGAATATTTTTACTCGGATCATCATTTTCCTCTGCAAAAAAGCAAACACTGTTCCAGCCATTATAAGTCCCGATAATAAGTTGTAATGATTTAAAAAATCCAAATAAAAGTCCGATTTGAAAAAACGAATTATCTGTTTTAATTGTTGGTACGGCAACACCAGAATACATAAAACAAGCCACAACCAAAGCTACAAAACAAATGACTTTAAGTAAGCTCGTAATTTGTTGAATTGTGCTTCCGTTTTTAACGCCACTTAAATGAATTATTACAAAAGCGGCCAATATGGAAATGGCCATAACCATTGAATAATTGGCAAGGGCAGGAAACAAAATAATCATGTATTCGCTTATGACAATACAATAAAATGCGGGCGGAATGGCATTGCAGATATAATCGTACCACCCAGATAAAAAACCGGCATAATCTCCAAAAGCCCTTTTAATGTAATTGTAAGAGCCTCCGGCTTTCGGAAGCATTGTAGCCAGTTCTGCATACGAATTGGCGCCAATTAAAACATAGATTCCGCCAAAAAGCCAGGAAGCAATAATAAGCCAATAATTATCTAACATTCCGGCAATTGTTCCAGGTGTTCGCAGAATTCCAACTCCAATTGTTCCTCCAATTAATACGGCAATGTTAAAGCTTAATCCGAGTGTTTTTTTTAATTGGTTTGGTTTGGAATCTGACATAGAATTTTGTTTTATTGAAATTTAAATGCTTTGTGCAAAAGTAAAGATATTTAAAGCAGTCTTGTCTATGAAAATAAAAAACCTCATCTATGCTAAATAAGGTTTTTAGTGGAAATGAAACCAAAACTTCTTCTGTTATTTCAAGAATGAATAGACAGAAAAAGCTTTGGAATATTAAAATCTAATTCAAAAATTTAAAATTTGTATCGTAAGCTTGTCATAATCTGACGAGGCGCGATAGGATTCACACTATAATTTTCGTGAACTGTATAATTTAATTCGTTTGTTATGTTTGAAAGTCTACATAAGATTGAGAATTTTTTCCATTCATATCCAAGGGAAGCATCTATAGTAACGTATCCTTCTAACGGAATATCGCGATCTCTGATTGTAACTGTGTATGCCGGATCTGGTTTTGGGTTTTCAGGTGTAGGTTTAACCTCTGTCCACAAGTAATCATCATTCCAGCCTCCAGTACGATCACCTACATAGCTTCCAATGGCTCCAAAAGTCACCCCTTTCAATAAACCACTAGGTAATTTGTAGAAGAAACTTAAATTGGCAGTATTTTTCGGAGTTCTTGCTAAAACATCACCAACAACAAGGCTACCATTTGTTCCTGCAGATTTAGATACTTTAGTTTCATTAAAACTATAACCAGCCATAATATTCAAGCCTTCTAAAGGTGTCGCTGTGATATCTATTTCAACTCCTTTTCCTTTTGTCGCTCCAACCAACTCTTTTATATTACTGTTAATGTTTTGTGTAACGCCGTCTGATAAATATTGAGCCGTTTGTGCTAAATTATCATTCGTAATTTGATATACTGTAACGTTTGTTGTCAAAAGACCTCTAAAGAAATCTTTTTTCACACCAACTTCATATTGATCTATAATCGACGGGTCTAATGTTTTTGAATCTACGGTTGTTCCTGTATTTGGAGAAAAAGAGTTAGAGTAACTTGCAAACAAAGACAAATCTTTAGTAGGCTGTACTACCAATCCTGCTTTTGGTGAGAATGCTTTGTTTATAGCTTTAGTACCAGTTACTGGTACTGCATTTTCGTACGGAATTGTAATTTCATTTATATCATTCTTTTTCTCTATCACTTCTTTTGTAGTGGTGGCTTCACTTTGTTGCCATGACCAACGTAATCCTGCCAGAACTTTTATATATTGATTTATTGAAACTAAATCCTGAAAATAAGCTCCAAAACGTTGCGTTTCTGTACTTGTTAATTGAGTAGTTCTTGTTGGATAAGGAATAACAGTACTTTGTGTACTATAATCGTAAGTATATAAGTTGATCGGCTTAGCTTCCGTTGTTAAAAGGTCTGCAGGTTTTTCAGGAGCAAAGAATCCAAATGTGTAAGATGGAGTAAGAGAATTTTCGTAATCAGCCCCTGTAAATATTTGGTGTTTAATACTACCAGTATTAAAAGTTCCCTGTAAACTTAATTGATCGCCAAAAATTTGTTCGGCAGCGTCAGATTTTGTTAAGCCACGTTTCCAATTTCCGTTAGCGTCAATTGTACTTAGTTGTGCTGTAGAGGTTTGAGTCCTTCTGTAAGATTGGTAAGAAGAATTAAAGTTTAATTTCCAGTTCTTATTAAAATCATGATTAAATAATAAGGAAGCACTAGAAGACTTAGTATTTGCAGTAGACCAAAGCGCTCCGAAAAATTCATTACGAGGTAAATCCAGAATTGTTTTTTCATAGATTCCTGTACCAAAATCGGGAGTCCAGTCAGCACTCAAATAATCTCCCTGTAATGTAATTTGTGTTTTATCTGAAAGATGAAATAGAAAAGAAGGATTGATATAAATACGCTCATTTTTCACATAATCTCTAAAACTTTCAGAGTTTTCATAAGATCCGGTAAATCTGTATGCGATAGATTTATTTAATGGTCCGTAAAAATCAATGGATGGTTTGTAGTAAGAATAGCTTCCCATTTGCATTGATACTTCGCCACCTTGAGTGAATTTTGGTGTTTTGGTAACCAAATTCATGATTCCCCCTGGTGTAACATTTCCATATAATAAAGCAGAACCCCCTTTTAAGAATTCTACTTTTTCTAATGAGGAAACTTCTGGTATGGAACCTGCATTATAGCGAAAACCATTTTTAAACATATTATTTGGTCCCATATCATATCCTCTTGAAAAAAATGATTCCTGGGCTCCACCACGAGCAGATCCTACATAAACACCGTTTAAATTTTTTACTACTTCGCTTAATCGTATTGCTTGCTGCTGTTCGATTACTTCGTTACCAATAACCTGAACGCTTTGTGGTAAGTCCATAACTTTAATGCCTGAACGAGCTGCTTCAACTGGCTTTTTAGGTTTATTTGGTGTTATTAATACCTCTTTAAGAATCTCTCCTTTTTTATTTTTTACAGTATCATTTAAAGTAGTCGTGTTTTCTGCACTTGTGTATTCCTGGCTATAAGCTGCAAAGCTTAGAAACGACAATGCAAGTAGTAAACTATGTTTCATGTTCTTTATTTAGATTTAATAAAAATAATTTTTTTTGTGCAAATATAAGTCTACTTATTAGTTTTAACAAAATTTAACAATGTCTTTTCTTGCTTAATATTGCATTATTTTTGTCTTAAGATTAGCTTAAGATATTGCGGTTTTTATTTTTATTCATTATAAATAGTAATAATGTATTTCAGTTCTAAAGCTTTAGGTACTAATTAAAATGAAAAAAACCTTGCTCAAAAGAACAAGGTTTTAATTATTGCAAATAGATAAAGATCTAAATATAGTATGTTATTTAACAGAAATTAAGTAAGTAGCCATTTTCCAGATTTCATCGTATTTTTTGCCATTGTGTTCGCCAGAAGCTTTTTCAGTATAAGCAAATTCTACCATATAATTTCCTGGCCAGATTGGTGTAAATGAGATCTCTCCATTTTCATTACTCCATAATTCTTTTTCCCATCCGTTTGGAGCAATTACTTTCATTTTTTGCTCTTTGGCAATTTTACCTTCGTATAGAGCATTTACATTGATTTTTGTATTTTGTTTTGCCGTTAAAACATCTTTAGAAAATAAACTGATAACATTTGTGTTCGCTACAGCTTCATTTCCTTTTGCTGCAGTACCAACAGTTACGTTAGCGCTTGAGTTATAATCTAAAACCATAGTACCATAAACATCTTTTACTTTATGATGCATTACAATTGTATATACTCCTTCTTCATCTGGTGTAAAAAAGGCCTGATATTTATTATCTAATGCTTTTGCTGAAAGTTTAGTTTCCTTTTTTGATGGGCTAATCACAACCAGCGAAAAATCTTTTAGATCTGAAAACCATTTGTCAGCTTTAGTAATATCGTTATCTGAAAATTCTCCAAAGTAAACAGAGATTTCCTGTGCTTTTCCTTTTGTTCCTGTTGCTTTAGTTTCGATCCAAAGGGCATGTGCAAACAATTGCGGAGTTGTTACAAGCATAAAAAGGAAAAGGCTGACTTTTTTTAAAGTATTTGATTTCATAAGATCAAGGTATAAAATTGTTAAGTATGATATTTTTCACAAATCTAAACCTTATTTAGAATAATTAAAAATTAAATAACAAAAAATATAGTATTTGATTTATAATTGACTTTTGAGTTTAAAGAATGACTTAAAAAATTAAAAAGAGTATCGTAGAATAGAATAGGTTTAAAAGCCTTAATTTTGCAGCCGAACAAAATGACACAACTACATGATCATTCCTTTTTTTAAAAAAATACAGGGTTCGCCAAAAGGGTTTAGACTAGCAAACACTGTATTTTT
This sequence comes from Flavobacterium sp. KH_001, assembly GCF_057840745.1. Taxonomy (NCBI): domain Bacteria; kingdom Pseudomonadati; phylum Bacteroidota; class Flavobacteriia; order Flavobacteriales; family Flavobacteriaceae; genus Flavobacterium; species Flavobacterium sp. KH_001. The sequence continues at coordinate 2,783,905 of NZ_CM174520.1, forward strand.
TTTTCTTTCCGGATTTGGATATTCTTCCTGGGTATCACGAATTCCACATATACAAGCAGAATTACATTTGTCTGAAGCGCAATTTGGAGCTGTTTTATTTGCATTCCCAATTGGTTTAATGCTGACAATGCCTTTTACTGGAATGTTATTAAATAAATACAGCAGCCGTTACATTATGTTGTTAGGAGCAGTCATGTTTAATATTGCTTTGGCCTTACCTGGTTTAGTGGCTTTTGTATGGCAGTTGGTTATAGTTCTTTTAATTTTTGGAGCTTCTCGTAATATTTTCAATTTATCTATTAATGCACAGTCGCTGGAGGTTCAAAAATTATATCCAAAATCGATCATAACGCGGTTTCATGCGGTTTGGAGTATTGCTGTTTTTTCCGGAGCAGGTTTAGGCTATGTGATGGTTACACAGCATATTGCACCATCGTATCATTTATTAGGAGTGAGTGTTTTTATGATGGGACTTACGGCTTGTTTTTATCCAATGAGTATTCACAATGAGCCGGTACCGGTTAAAAAGAAGTTCTTTTCGATGCCGGAAAAAAACCTGGTTAAGTTTGCCATGATTTGTTTTGTGTCTATGGCTTGCGAAAACACGATGTACGACTGGAGCGGTATTTATTTTAAAAATATTTTGCATGCTTCTCCAAAATTAACCAGTGCTGCCTTTGTATTTTTTGCAACAGCAGTAACCTTAGGACGTTTGTTCGGAGATTATGGTGTAATGAAATTTGGCACAAAACGAATTCTGTTTTATAGTGGAATTTTAATAACTGCAGGATTTGGAATTTGTTTTATTTTACCGTACGCTTACCCAACTATTTTTGGTTATGTTTTGATTGGAGTAGGGGTTTCCTGCGTGGTTCCGCTAGTATTTGCTATTGCGGGCAGATCATCAAAATTAAGCAGTGGTTCTGCCTTAACTTCTATATCTACTGTTGGTTATCTTGGATTTTTGCTTGTTCCGCCAATGGTGGGTTTTATCTCTGAATATCTAAGTATGAAATGGGCGTTTCTAGTAATGGCGCTTTTAGGAATACTTATGATTTTTATGGTGAATAAGATTGGGGAAAACGAGTAGTGAGTTTTTACCACGAAGGCACGAGGACGCTAAGAATTTTTGTTACAAATTTGGTAGAAACGATGGTTCTTTTTATTTTTAAAATTCGTTTAAATAATCTTTCCATTTTTGTTTTTCAATGATATAAGAGTATTGTAAGCCCTTTTCATAGATTCTTACCTTGTTTTTAAATTGAAGCGTATCAACATAAAATAGATCCAGTTCTTCTTTTTTATTTAAAAAATGAATAGAATAAATAGCTAGAGGACAACAACAGTATCCAGTTTTTTCAGCATTTATAAATAATCTGTCAAAGCTTTCAAGTTGTTGCTTGTTTATAGCTTTGAATTCTTTTTTTGAAGCGAAAAATTCAACATCTGTTATTCTTCTTTTGGTAATTGTTGTATCGTATAGCTTGATAATTATTTCTTTACTGTTAGATTTTGTTTTATTAAAGGAATAGTTATCAATAAAATCTTCTAATGTATTTTCAATTTTTGAATTACAACCTACGATGAAAATTAAAGTTAAAATTAAGAAGAAAGCTCTTTTCAAAGTTTTAATTTTTATTTATTATTTTCTAATGACTTACAATTTAGCAATGTACTTTTCAATTTTAATTCTTTTCTAAATTTTTCGGGTAATTGCAATTTAGCGTCGCAAAAGTCTTTTATCTCATAGACTTGAGTTTCTTTATTAAATAAAATCGCGTGTGAAGAACTATAATCTGAATTATAATACCATACGTCAAAATTTATATCGACGTATAAAGCCCAATAATGATATTTGCTGAAAGTTTGATTCAGGCTTTGCTGGAATAGTATTTTGTTTCTCGAATTTCTAATGGCAAATATTAGCGAGCCATCTTTTAATTCTTTGACTAAAAGATTTTTTTGTTGATGTGTGTTTGAATAAATTCCAGCTTCATAAATAAAACCGGACTTGAGGTTTTTATAATCCAATCCTGGATCTCCACATGATATAAAAAGAGAAAGTAAAAGAAGATGAAGAAATAGAATTTTTACTTTTTTTATGATTTCAAGCATTTTACTTCTTACTTTTAACTGTTTACAAAAAAAATCTACTTCTTACTCATAACAAACTTCTCCGTAGTCATCTTCCCTTGTAAATTCCCGGAAATTTCAGCAGTCAAAGTATTATTTGCTCCTTTTGAATACGTGATTTTTTGAGGATAATCATGTGAAGGATTTTCGAAAACCAATTTGTTTTCACTTTCAGTAGTCGAACCAAAATCGATGGCTTTGTCATTGTTTTGGCCATTTACTGTTGCGCTGTACAATAACATTTCGCCATTTTGAGCTAAGGTTATTTTTTCTGAATGTAAAGTGTCCTCATTTTTTATAAAATACGATGTCGCGCTGAAAGTACTGTCGTTTACTTTTTGCCAGCTTTCGGTCAAAACGCCGTCTTCTGATTTAGCTTCCCAGGTTCCAATAAGCCAGTCGGCCAATTTGATTTTATCTTTCTCAACTGTTTCTGCTTTTTTGCAAGAGACAACGGTTAATAAAACAAGTAGAAGAGTGGTTTTTTGAAACATATTTTTGGTTTTAGGTATTAAATAGTGGTACTAAAGTATGAAAAAAAAGCTTACCAAAACTCAACCGAAGAGAATAGGTGAATCAGATTCAATAATTTTTATTTCACGCAGATTCTGCAGATTTAGGCAGATTAATTTTGATTTTAAAATATATAAATCTGCGCACATCTGCTTAAATCTTTTTTAAATCTGCGTGAAACAAATCATTTTAATCCTTGATCCCGATAGCTATCGGAAGTGGCAAAAAACTTTAAAAACTTTAAAAACTTTAAAAACTTTCCGTTAAAATAGTATAAACCAACTCTTTGCTTGGTTTTTGGTCTTTTAGTTTGGCTCTTACCTCATCAAAAGTCACTTTGAAATCACAACCCAATTTATAATCACTGCAACCGTAGGCTGTGTTTCCTTTTAGAACTGTTCCTTTTTTACATTTTGGACAGGTTAAGGAGTCTGAGGCGGTTTCTGGTTTTACTTCTGATTTTGCTTTCGGAGCTGTTTTTTTTGCTTCTAATTTAAGTTTGTAGTTTTCTTCAAAACGAATTAAACCTTCTACGGCACCGGCTTCGGTTTTAAAGCCTTTTATGTTTACGGTTGAACCTTTCTGAAGCAATCGCATATATTGACTCTCTGTTATTTTTTTATCGAAAAAAACATAAGGCAAAACAAAGTCACAACCTGATTTATATTCAGAACAGCCATAAGCCGATTTTCCTTTTATCAGATTTCCTTTTTTACATTTCGGACAGGCTTCTGCCAAAATTCCGGCCGCTTTCTTTTGTTCGACTTTTACGGCTTCTTTCTGCACATTTCCAACATGCGAAATATTGGCGTGTCGGGTTTCACTTCGGACTTCAGTAACCAAAGCTTCAACCATGCGCTTCATGTTTTTAATAAAAGCACCTGCAGTATAAGTTCCTTTCTCGATATCTTTCAATTGCTTTTCCCAGGAACCTGTCAGTTCAGCCGATTTGATTAATTCATTCTGAATCGTTTCAATAAGCTGAATTCCAGTTGGTGTAGGCAAAACTTGTTTTTTATTTCGAACGATGTACTGACGTTTAAAAAGTGTTTCAATGATATTCGCACGCGTAGACGGACGGCCAATTCCGTTCTCCTTCATTAATTCACGTAAATCTTCGTCGTCAACCTGTTTTCCGGCGGTTTCCATCGCACGCAGTAAAGTCGCTTCGGTAAACTGATTGGGTGGTTTGGTTTCCTTTTCTAAGAACGAAGGTTCATGCGGACCTCTTTCGCCTACAATGAAACTTGGTAATATATCAGCTTCTTTTTCTTTGGCATTTGGATCTTCAAAAACTACGCGAAAACCTTTTTTCAAAATCTCTTTTCCGGTCGTTTTAAATAGTACCTCAGCCGCTTTACCAATTACAGTGGTGTTGGCAACCAAACAATCGTCGTAAAACACCGCAATAAAACGTCTTGTAATAATATCGTAAACCTGTTGTTGATTGTATTGTAAATTGCTTTCTATTCCTGTTGGAATAATCGCATGGTGATCGGTTACTTTTTTATCGTTGAAAACCTTTGGCGATTTTTTAATTTTTTTCTCTAAAAGAGGTTGGGTCAACGTACTGTAATTCGATAATTTCTGCAGAATTCCCGGTACTTTCGGATAAATATCACTAGGTAAAAATGTCGTATCAACTCTGGGATACGTAACCACTTTTTGCTCGTACAAACTCTGCGCAATTTTAAGCGTTTCATCAGCCGAAAACCCAAATTTGGTATTGCAATAAACCTGTAAACCTGTTAAGTCAAATAGTTTTGGAGCAAATTCGTTTCCGTTCTTTTTTTCTACTGAAACAATTTCGAAGTCACTTTCTTTGACTTTATTCGCCAAAAGTTGTCCGTCTTCTTTATTCAAAAAACGGCCTTCTTCATAACTAAAAAGTGTTTCCCTGTATAAAGTCTGCAATTCCCAGTAGGGTTGGGGTTTAAAATTCTCGATTTCTTTAAATCGATCTACAACCATCGCTAAAGTCGGCGTTTGCACGCGGCCGATAGACAATACTTGTTTGTAGCCGCCATGTTTTACGGTATACAAACGAGTTGCGTTCATTCCGAGTAGCCAATCACCAATCGCTCTTGAAAATCCGGCGTAGAATAAATTATCGTAGTTCGCAGAAGGTTTTAAGTTATCAAAACCCTCTTTTATGGCTTCTGTTGTCAAAGACGAAATCCACAAACGCTGCACTTCGCCTTTATAATTGGCTTCGTTCATTACCCAACGCTGAATCAATTCTCCTTCCTGCCCGGCATCCCCGCAGTTTATCACCACTTCGGCTTTGTCGAATAGACTTTTTACAATTTTGAATTGTTTTTGGATTCCTGAATTCTCAACGACTTTGGTTTCGAATTTCTCCGGAAGCATCGGCAGGTTATTCAAATCCCAGCTTTTCCAGTGTGGTTTGTAGTCGTTGGGTTCTTTTAAGGTGCATAAATGCCCAAAAGTGTAGGTCACGGCATAACCGTTGCCTTCGTAATAGCCGTCGTGCTTGGTATTGGCTCCCAAAACGGATGCGATTTCACGTGCTACACTTGGTTTCTCGGCAATACAGACCTTCATTTTCTCTTTCTTAATTGGAAAGCGAAATTAGGGAATTAGAAATTGGTATTGAAATTTTTTGCCACTAAGGCACAAAGACACTAAGATTTTTTTTGAGCTTGATTTTTTTAATCTCGCAAAGCCGCTAAGGCGCAAAGTTTTTTGCTGCAAATTATTTCAAGCAGATTTTAAAAGATTTCAGCAGATTTTTTACTTAAAATCAGTTGTAAAAAATCTGCGTTTATCTGCTAAAATCTTTTAAAATCTGCGTGAAACAAAACTTTGCGACTCAGTGACTTTATGCGAAAATTTCGCACTATCTTTGATTGATTTTTAGCTCAGCACCTTAGTGATTAAAGAACTCCAACATCGTTTTCAATGCATCTTTCGAGTGCATTTTTTCGCCGTTTTCTAAAGATTCCTTTGCTGCTTTTGAAGCTCTTTGACGCATATTTGATTCATAAAAGGTAATAGCTTCCTGAATGGTTTTGTATTTATCAGAAGTTAAGCATTCACTTAATTCTAAAGCATCAAGCATGGCCATATTAGCGCCTTCACCTGCAAATGGAGGCATTACGTGTGCAGCATCTCCAATGATGGTCACATTAGGCAAAGCTTCCCAGGTTTGATCTAAAGGAATGCAATTAATAAGACGCGGAATAAAAGGTACCGAAACATTTTCGAATAGTTCATACCAAACAGTGCTCCATTCGGGATAGGCATTTTTAAACCATTCTAAAATTTGCACTTTGTCAGCGTAGTCTAAACCACTTTCAATAGACCAGTTTTCATCTGCTCTAAAGCTGGCGTAAAAACCAAGAGCACCGTCGCCTTTTTGTCCCATCAATATGTTTTTTTCATTTCCGAATGCCATTATTTTGCCTCCCTTTATTACCGAATGCAGGTGTGGTGCGGCTTTTTCAGAATCGTAAATATTGCCCTCCAGCATAGTGATGCCTGAATAAAACGGTTTTATGTCAGTGATGTAGGGGCGAATTTTAGAATTGGCACCATCAGAACCAATTACAACATCAGCGTAAACAGATAAACCGTTTTTGAAGTGTAGTAACCAGCCTTCGTTTTGTGGTTCCATCGAAATAAAATGGCTGTCCCAAACTATGGTTTCAGGCTGTAGTGATTCGATTAGTATTTTTCGCAATACACCGCGGTCAATTTCAGGACGAAAATATTCATTGTCAAAATCTTCTTCCACATTCGTTTCATGATCGCTGTAAAATACTGTTGCCTGCTCATCTAAAAGCAGCGTTTTATCTGCACCAGGCATAAAATTAGTTCTGAATTCTTCAAATAAATTAGCTTTTCGAATAGCGGCTAAACCCGAATTGTCATGCATATCCAAAGGTGAACCCTGTACTCTTGCGTTTTTATTTAAATCTCTTTCATATACTTTTACATTCACATTCTGCAATTGTAAAAGTCTGGCTAAAGTAAGTCCGCCGGGACCGCCGCCAATAATAGCGACTTGTTTATTTTCTAGTAACATTCGGTTCCATTTTAAATTAATTTGATTCCGTTTGGCTTTTCAGCCTTTGGTCGGAACAAAATTATTGTTGTTTCAGAACGGATAATAGTATAAATCGGTCATCTTTATTTTTTAGCAATTCGCTGGGTACAACACCAGAGAATTTTTTTATTTCTTTGATGAAATGCGTTTGATCGGTGAAGTTCAATTCCGGAAAAAGTCTGCCTTTTGCAATATGTTCCAGGGATGCCTTGAAGCGCAGGATTTTGCAAAATGCATTTAAAGAAAGTCCGAATTGTTTATTGAAATACCGGTTGATTTCGCGGCTGCTCCAGGATATTTCTTCTGAAAGCTGTTGTATTTTTATTTCGCCGTTGGATTCATAAACCAGTTTAAAAAGTTTGCGTTTTCTTTCGTCGATTTTAGCGGGTAAAAGTTCCTTTAGTTTTGTGGCTACTATAGAATGAAAACCCTCAAAATCTTTTAAATCATCAGCGGTAAATTCCCAAAAATCATTAGGTAAAACTTTGGCGCTGTTTAAAATATCGGCAATAGAAGTCTGTAAAAGATATTCAGCTCCTAAGGGTTTAAAACTAATTTTGAAAGCCAATGCATTTGCCGGAATAATTTGTTGTTCAGGTACATTTTCCAGACCAATAAGTGTAATTTCAAATGGCTCTGATTCTGTTTTCATAAAAAACAAATCAATTCTTCCGTCTGGCATTAAGACCACTTCCATAGGATCGTTTGACGGGTTATGAAACATCCCAATATTTTCTACAAAGTCAAGAAGTGACTGGTCTGGCTCTACAGCTTTATAATAGAAGTCATTGTTCATCGTTCATTTTTGTTATTACTGTTTTTATTCCATAAATACCCGTCAGCATAAATATCAATCCAAAGACACCAAAAATTCCAAAATCCCAATATTTATCATCAGCACGAATAGCATTAACCTCTGATAATTTTAGGTAATCATTATTTTTTGAGTGAACACTTTTAACGCTGATTGTTTCATTAAAAAAATAGTTGTCAGGAAACGACAAGGAATCTGTCTTTATTATTTTTGTCCTGTATTCTGTTTTATCGATACCTAAAAAGATGGAATCACCTGTTTTAATTTCATTCATTAAATCTTCAACAAAAGTAGCTTTTAAATCCTTGCCCTGAATTCTGAAATCGAAGTCAGGATAGGATTCCAGTTTTATTAAAATGTAATCATGTTTTCTATTAAAATATTGAATGCTTCCAGATGTTTTGCCACCAAAAGCGATAATGTCCTTATCGTCAAGATCTTTACTTTGCAATTTATCATACGCACCGATAAGACATAATATTCCAATTAACGTGAAGACAATGAAAGCAATCAGGCCTGCTTTGTTTCGGTTTAATTCTTCCAGTTTTAGATTGCGTTGCTTATTTTTAGTCAACTCAATTTTTATTTCAAAATAATTATCATAGGTGTCGCTTGATAGTTTGATTTTTTCGCCCGATTTAAAGTGTAAAGTGAAAATTTCGTATCTGCCATATTTCCCTTTTACGTCAGCTTTCGTCCAGCTTTTAACTTCATTTAAATTATAAGTTTTTTGCAATCTTCCAAATGACATTACAGTCAATTTGTTGTTTGCAACAGTATAGGTTTTTATAGAAATTAAAAAATAGAAAATGAGTAAGGCAATCACTAAAAACAGCACAGAAAAGATCAAACCAATATAGTTGGGATATTTCAAAGCTATGAATTTTGTATAGGAGTAAAGGGATAGCGCTAAACAAATAAGAATGCCTAGAGAATAAGATTTCCAATACCCTTTTTTATTTTTTGATTTCAATACTTTCTCTGTCAACTTATTATTTTAGTATTATCGTTAAATTTCCAGATTTAAATATCCATGTACTAGTTCTGTGTCTCTCTGAGATAGATTATTAAGCTTTCTTTCTTCGCTCCGTTAAATATTTTCGAATTGGAGTATCATAAAAAACCATTGTTAAATAAGCGAAACCAAGTAAAAGCAATGTTCCAATTATTATAATAAAAGCCAATTGACCTGTTGCTGGTTTGTATTTCCCATAATAGCCAGCGAATATCCACATCACGGCATAATGTGTCATGTATAACGGATACGATATTTTTCCGAAGAAGATGCAGAGTTTTCTGAAACCTTGTGTTAGCGTTGCTCCAGCTCCCAATGCAATTAGTAACGGGAAATAAACTAATACAACTATAGGTTCTGTCAGCCAGTTCCAACTAGTAAAAGGCAATAATAGGGCCAACAACAATAATACAGACAACACAATAAAACCCAGTTTTGTTTTGATGATCCAATTAGAACGATAAATGAGCATACCGGATAAGAAAGAAAATGAGATACGACCAAATCCATCCCAAAAGGTTTCTCCGCTCCATCCGCCCATTAATGAACCTCCCGCACGATGGCTAACAAAACAAATTCCTCCTGCTGCAAAAAGGGTCAATATAAAGAGTGCAGTGCGGCTTAGTTTGTGAAGGAAAAGGGCATAAAAAATATTGGCAACATACTCCCAAAACAAAGACCAGGCAGGCGCATTTAGACCAAATATATTGAAATAACGATCTGGCATTGCCGGAAAAGGAATCAGAAGCAGCGTGCTGAGAATTACCAGAATCAATTTACCGGTTTCGTAATTTGCCGCATGATTATTAAACGGATCAAAAAGAAAAGTCAGCAAGCCCAAAACCGAACCAAAGATTACCAGCGGATGCAATCGAATTAATCGTAATTTAAAAAACTCAGTAAGAGTCATTTTCTCCATACGATCATGATAGGCGTAGGCGATAACAAATCCGGAGAGACAAAAGAAAAAGTCAACAGCTAAAAAACCATGAGCAATGAAATTTTCAGCAGGCGGATAAACGATTTCCATAAAGTGGAAAACGACAATGGCCAAAGCGGCTATTCCTCTTAAACCGTCAAGGATTTCAAAATGTTGTTTTGGTTTTAAAACTTCGGTAGTGATTTGTGTCATGTTTAACTTTTCTTAAAATAGATTGCCAGATTTGCAACACTGTTTAGCAAAGATTGATTTTTTCTATATTTTTTCACAAAATTGATTTGTTAAATAAACTATAATTTTTCATAACTTCGTGCTCGTTTTTAAAACCATTTTTTTTATTCTGATGTTAGAACTGGCTTGTAAAAAATAAAAGAATAGCCAATTAAAAATGTAATTTATCCATACCAAAAAATCAGTACAGCCGCCTTTATGAACTTACAAAACTTAAAAAGCTATCTCTTTTATTTCTTCACTTTATTATTATTTGTTAATTGTTCGAATGATGAAGAGCGGATTCCGGAAAATGCAATTTATGAACCCCAAACGGAATTACTTAGTTTAACAGGCAATAACAATAAGTTAGAGTTAACATGGAAACCTGTTGTAATAAATAAATTTAAAAGTTATAAGGTTTATAGATTCGAAACAAATGCAAGTGAGTTTATGAATCAGGAGGTGATCGTACATTCAGGAGAACTGGTATTTGAAACTACTAAAAACTTAACCACTACATTTACAGATAATGGAGTTCCGTTTAATTCATTTATAGGGTACGCCGTTGTAACAGAATATGTTAATGAGGAGGACAGACAAATGACGGCCATTAGTATTAATTATCTTTTTCATGAAAATAAAGAGCTGTCATTCTCCCTTACGTCTTTAGAAAAAACAGCAGATGGCGGTTTAAAATTAACATGGGAAGAAGACACTAATACTGGTTTCGAAAAGTACACGATACATGCCATAGGCGCATCGTATTTAAATAATCAGGAAATTTATCTTCCTGAAAATATAATAAAGGTCAATGTTAATCAGAAAGAGAATAACAGTATTGATCTTAAACAATACATGAAACCTAACGTATTTTATACGGTAACAAAGGTTGTAAATGGAAAAACAATTAAGAGTAAAAATATCTTATCCATAGAAAATCCAAGAGGATTGAAATTCAAACCCGGGCAAACCCTTAAAAATCCTAAAAACGAAAACGAAGTTATCATCATTGACAACGAGGGAGGTGAGGTTATATTTTATAATGTAAATAACCAGAATAAGGATAAAATTGCAGTAAAGGGCCGAATCTTTTTTTGTTCGATTGGAGAATACAATGGCGTTGAAGATTTGTATGTACCGAGTAAAGAAGGAAACGTTTTTGTGATCGATTTAGTTACTCATCAAATAAAGGAAACAATAAGTTTAAAGACAGATTACGATATTTGGACTGCAATACCGATCAATAATTATATAGTCTTTGTTGAAAAACATATACATGCAGATATAGGCGGATTGCTTGTTTATGACCGTTCAACGGATAAAGTTTTGAATCGCTTTGGTTCATTTGGTACAAATGCAAACAGAAAATTGGTATACGCAAAAGGAGATTATTTTTATGTTTTAGATCCTGAAGGGCGAGAATATGGAAGTTCAACAGCTTTAACAAAACTGATCGTAGAGGGTGATGAAGTATCGTACTATTACACTTTTGAAGGAGCAGTAGCTGACAGTCACTTATTTGCTTTATCTGAGGATAAAAGTTATTTTATAAGTACCAATTATGGTTACCAATGTGATATTAATTATGAAAATTTCACAGAAGTTCTTGCTGGAAAATATTCTCAGCAATTAGATTTGACCGATGTAAAAATTACGGCAGACAATCGTATTTACTTTTCAAGAATGTATTCTGCCGGGATTGACGTTTTTGAAAAGAATAATTTCAATGCACCAATTAAGCACTACAATACCAGTGCAATTCCGGTTCGTATTGAGGTTTTAAAAAATCAAATTATCGCTTTCAATCAATTGGAAAGCAGTTATATTATTGAAAGTATTCCGAAATAGAAAAGGCAGGAATAAATTGTACTGTACTATTAAAAAAGAGAAATAACAATTTCAAAAATGATATTTAAGTAAAGGGTAACTAATGGTTACCCTTTACTTTTTTAATTTATATCTTAAAAACATCAATTCTCTCCATCCAGGGAATTTCTGATTCCAAAAAAGCAAGTTTCGTTTTAACAATTTTGTCCGACTTATCTCTTGGGTTTTTAGTTACAAATCTCGCCGTAGACTTATTAAAATCCAAAGTATATTTTGCATCTAAATCCTCTTGTTTGTTTGAAGAAAAAGTAATCAGATTATCTTTTGCAGTCCATTTTCCTTTTCCGTATTTATTTACTTCTGGTGGAACACCGCCATTAGTCTTTGAATAGGAATGAAATAAAAATGTTCCATCTTGATTTAACGTCAATTTATATTCGATTAAATGTTTGTTTTTTGTGTCTTCAAGTGTACGCTGATATTCGCCAGCAAATTGATTTGATTGGGCGAATAGGGTTAAACTGAAAATTAAAAATAGGGTTGTGGTTAGTCGTTTCATTTGATTGTTTTTTTAAGTATCAGATTAATATTTTACTCAATCTCCAGATATTCAGATCTTCCTTTTGCATTTTCTTCGTCGAGCCATTCCCAATCTAAAGTCAATTTAATTTTTCCGTTTTCTGTCAATCTAATTTTTGCTAAAGCCTTACCCGCTTTCAATTCATTGTCTACTGTTAAACATTGATAAAGCATGTGTAATCTATCATCTTTTAAGTCGGCGATAATTTTCCCATAGGTTATTGTTCCTCCAGAATAGTCTGCTGTTACAAGATTGCCTTTCTGCTGATAGTGGAAAATGGTTTGTGTGTTTACTTCTCCGTTATCGGAATTTTCAATAACGGCAAATCTTTTATTATTAAAGTCAAATTTATTCATTTGGAATGGTGGCTTAATTTCTGGTTTGTTTGAGTAGCTCTTCTGAAGCCATTTTTACTCGCTCTTTTTTTGCAAATTAAAAACGGTTCCTGAAGGATCCATTATCCAATGCATGTTTTGCGGAATTTCTTCAATTTCATCACAAGTCGATACACCATTTTGTTTTAAATAATTGGTCGCTTCTTCGACATCAGGTACTGTCAATTGTAACCAGGTTTCAGAATGGGTATAATTATCAACACAATCCAGCCAAATAACATTATGTCCAAATTGCACCGAATGTGTTCTTGAAACCGTCGGATTAGTTATAGGCACTTCTTTAACTTCCAGTTTTAGAATGTCGCGGTAGAATGCTACTGTTTCATCGTATTTATGTTTCGGGAGCTTTATTGCAATATTAATTCCTGCTTCAAATTTTGTTTCCATAATTAAAATTTATTTTAATTAATAGCTATTTAAGAAATGAAATATAAGGATTTATCCTATAGATAATTAAAAATAATACTTTATCCTTCAATTGTATAAGGGAAATTACCACTTTCTGGAATTATCAAAAGTCCTTTCTCTTTCATTTCGTTTGTCGCTTGCGTATAAATAAGGTGGTACCACCAGATAAAAAATTCTTCGAAAGTTATTTCTTTATCGTAGCCCAATTGAACATATATTTTTTTACTGTAGCTTCTTTCCTCTTCTAAGATTTTTAATAATTCAGGCAAAAAGCTTTTGGCCATTTTATCAAAAGTTTCGTTGTCTGCAGTTGAAACCAGATTATCAGAAACAGCCATTTTTAAATGATCGCGGTTATTTCCGTAGACACTCACATAACGGCCTTCAATTTGTTCGGTTTGATTGCCGTAAATTCCAAAAGATTCTATTTGCTGGTTGGTATTTTCAGTGATTCTAAAATAATAATGTTTGCCGTTTCGTAAAGGTCTGTCATCCTGCTTAAGAAATTCTTTCTCAACATTATCAATTTGCCAGGAATCTAATAGAACGTCGCTTAAAATAAAAAACGACCAGGTTTGAAAATCCTGTTTTTTTGCTATTTCTGTTTTGCCAAATTGCTCTTTTATTGCGGCTAAATTTTTACGTATAGATTTCGTTATTTTTCCTGAAATTGGTTTTGCATATTTAAAAAGCAGCTCACCATCTTTTGCATCGGCAATAAAAACGGTGGGTTTGTATTGATTAGTAACTTTATGAAGCCAATTTTTAGATTCTAAAAGTGCGATTGAACCCGTCATTTTTTCATCGCTGAACTTTACATACTCCTGAAAATCTTTTGGTGAAAAGCCTTTGTGAAGTGCAAATAAAAATTTATCCAAGCTGTCTTTTTTTATTTTAAAATCGGGAAAATTATCTCCTCTCGAGATCATAGCCCTTTCAATTTTAAGTTTAAAAATTTCGTCAATTTTATTTTGCGCTTTTATAGGTTTTCCAAGTAATAGTAAAAAGATAATGATGAGTAGGTTTTTTGATTTCAATGGTTTGTAATTTGGTTTGTAATTTGGTTTTGAACTCCGCCAGCGAGAACTTTCATTTTGTTTGAAATTATTCTAATTTTTCTAAACCGAAATTTACATACTTTCCTTCAAACAAAGCTTTTCCTTTAGCCGTATTTCCGTTTATATTAAATATTTCTACAGACATCGTTTTTCCTATAAGCTCTGGTACAGGCCCTTTCGTGAAAATAAATTCATAAGTACAATTTGATTTCCAAACGATTGTGCCTTGAATAACTGCTGGCGATTCTTTAATAGTTTCCGTTTGAGTGGTTTTGGTTCGGGTAACGGTTATGTCTGGAAGTCCTTCGCTGGTATAGAGAAATTTTCCGATTTTAAATTTTTCGCAAATAGATTCCTGAGAAAAACCGATGTTAAAAAGGAGACAGAAGAAAAGGAAGAAATAGAATTTTTTCATGATTTTAATTTATTATTTCTCAAACATAATCTCTTTTAATTCCAAAACCTTACGTGAAACCGTAATTATAATTTTAGTGGGATTTGTAAAAAGTAAGAAATAATAAGACTTCATCACTATGTAATATCAGTTGTATACAATCGGTTGAATACAATCATATAGAAATAATCGATTATGCATAATTTCGTTTCCATCGAAAAAGGAAATCTATATTCCAAAATTTTAGAATTATGAGCGCAAATACTCTTTCAAAAGAAACCGAAAAGAATTTAATTGATTTTTTCAATAAATCTGTTGATCCAAAAGTAATGGCAAAGGCAATAAGACAGCTAAATTATGTCGTTGCTTTAGGCATTATGAGAGAGCATGAAACCCTTCAAAACAATATAACCAATCTGGAAAATAGCTTTTATTGGTTGAATGAATTAGCCGAGGTTTTAAATCCTTATTTGGATATTGAATGATTTTTATGGTCTTGTAATTACGAGCTTTGAATTGATTCTAAGCTGCGCAATCCCGAAAGCCTTCGGGACTGACTTTGCGCCATTTATATGATTTGTTCGAAAGCGCTAAACCTCTAAAAAGTCTCCCGACTTTTACCGAACTTGTACTGATTTTTTTTTAAATAACTAGATTCTTATAAATACTATTTTATTACAATGAATCGTTAAAAGTCGGGAGACTTTTTAGAGGTTTTGTAGTTTCTAAGAAGATAAAAAAATTCCGCAAAGTCAGAGACATTTGCGTAGCGTTTTGGAAGGAACACTTCGGAGAGCTGAGAGTATTTATTTAAAAATAAGTTCGTTGAAGTAATCATTTAACACTTGATTGTTGGATTCAAATATTTCAATTAGACTATCATTATTCATAATTTTGAGAATAATTGCTCTTAAAAGTGAATCAATTTCAAAGGATATTTCTGGCATTTTTTCAATTAATTTATTGTCAATTGATGCACCATGAGTTAACTTGCTTCTAATTTCGTAAGCTTTCTTAACTAACAAAAATATTTCAATTTTCTTTCTTTCTTCGCTCATAAAAAATGCTGTTCTTTCACCAATTTTATGAGCAATTTCTGTATTGTCTGAAGAAAATAAAGCTTCTAATGCGGAACAGTAATTTAATAATTTGTGCCCTAAATTTCTAGATTCTCTACCGTTTTTTATAAAAAACATAAATCTTCCGATTCTACTAAAATCTTTAATCATTGAAAACTTTAATGAAGATGAATCTTTGGAAATTAAATGATCTTGTAATTTTTCATGAATTTTTATGGTGTCTAAAATTTCTGCTTTAGAAAAGGTTGTTTTGTATATTCCCCCAGTTGTCGCAGTATGTAGATAATTCAATCTTTGACTGGAGCATTCTCCATTTTCAAGTTTAACATCATCTATTAAATAAGCTGTATCGCACGAAATGCAATTGTCTTTTATTAGCCATGTACTTTTAAGGAAGTCGTCAGTCCATAATAAAATTAAATTTAAAAATTGGAGATTATTAATATCACTAAAATGCTGCTTAATATCATCATTGCTATATTCAAAATATAATATTGACTTACTTTTAGAAATATGTTGATATTCTATACCACCAATTAGTAGTCTAATATCTTCATTAAATAATTTTTTTATTTTATTGAAATCATTAGTCAAATTTATTCCTGGCATTATTTCTAAATAATCTTCATCAAAATCAGTTAATTCTATATGTAATAGTGTTGTAAAGAAGTGTTTCATATGTGTGAAATATTGCAAATAACCTGTGTGCGAGACAAAGTTCGCCCATTACTCAAATTGTAAATATTGAATTTTCTTATATTTATTGTTTTGAAATATATAATCTAACATTTAGAAACATCAGAATGATTTCTCAAAAATAATCTTTTTCAGCTCAATATGCGTACGACAAACCGCAACGCCATTATAAAAACTAAACTCCTAGTCCTTATAGGAGGGAAGGTCCTTTTATGCCGGGGTTCGGCACAAAAGATTAGAAGGAACTGCAGGGCATCCCGCTCGTGTCCTCAAAGTATTCTATTATCAAGGACAAGATAAATAATAATAAGTTATTATTATTGAATTAATTTAATAGAACTAAATACTCTTCGAAATAATTCTAGTAATAATTTTCCTTTTTCCGTGTCTAAAGTTAATGTCGTTGCGATTCCAATAATAGTAGAAAATAAGAGGCTTTTCCAATCGAATTTATTTAAATTTTTCGAAGAATCAACTAAGTAATTAAGACGTTCATTTATTAAGATTAATTCTTGTTCAGTTGGACTAAAATGTTTCTCAACCAGATATTTTACTTCGTTTATTGCAATAAGTACTTGTTTTTGTTGATCATCGGAAAATTTAGTTTTATCATTAAAATCAATTTGATTAATATCAATATTTCCACTCCCATTTATGTAATCTGCCCAAAGATCTGGTTCAAATTTATCTTCTTCATATTCCATAATTTGTTTTTTAATCCAATCTTCAAAATCACTTGCAATAGTATCAAAATTTGCAAACGAGTCTTCAGGATAATAATCTGTAACAGGAAATTTTGGTCCATATAAAACAAAACGACAATCAAAAAGGTCGTAACTATCATTTGATATTCTTATATCAAAAAAAAACGGTGAATCCTTGTATCTAAAACTAGTAGTCGAGAGTTCAAGTTTGTCTTCAGAAATACTTTCTATTACCTCAAATTTTGAAGGAGATAGCCCATGATCCTTAATTATTTGTAAAATTACATTCCGATGTTTTTTTCTCATATTAAGTTTTTTCTAAATCAACATTTATTTGCTTAACCATTAATTCTTTCAAATATATAAATTAACACCGAATATCTGATAGAATTCAATTCTCCAAACATAACCTCTTTAATTTCCAAATTCTTACGGAAAACCATAAAATACTCTTCTGCAAACAATTCCCCTAGCCCTGATAGCAGCGGCATCCTTTTTAGGCAAACGAAAACATCTAATCCAAACGAAAACATTCTGCCTAAAAAGATATAGCGGATAGCAGGAAACAGCTCCAAAAAACCATCATAATTCCACTGCAACATCTCAAGAAACAACCCCTAAAAAACTCAAAAAGTTAATGATAGAATTTTCAACAAAAATTTTGTAATTTTGCAGTCCAATAAAAAGGAATTAAAAATGTTAGATAGACTTCAAATAGTAAAACAACGTTTCGACGAGATTTCGGACTTAATTATCCAGCCGGATGTTATTTCTGATCAGAAACGTTATGTGCAATTGAATCAAGAGTACAAAAACCTAAAAGCATTGGCTGAAAAGCGTGATGAATATGTGCTTTTGATGGCTAATATAGATGAGGCAAACGAAATTATTGCGGATGGAAGTGATGCAGATATGACCGAAATGGCCAAAATGCAACTTGATGAAGCAAAAGAAAGATTGCCTGAACTGGAGGAAGAAATCAAGTTCATGCTGATCCCTAAAGATCCTGAAGATGCTAAAAACGTGATGGTCGAGATTCGTGCCGGAACGGGTGGGGATGAAGCGAGTATTTTTGCCGGAGATTTGTTCAGAATGTATACTAAATATTGTGAGAATCAAGGGTGGAGAACTTCGGTTGTCGATATGAACGAAGGAACTTCGGGAGGTTTCAAAGAGGTTATTTTTGAGGTTTCGGGAGAAGATGTTTACGGAACTTTGAAATTTGAAGCAGGTGTTCACCGTGTACAGCGTGTTCCTCAGACAGAAACGCAAGGTCGTGTTCATACATCGGCGGCAACGGTTATGGTTTTACCAGAAGCGGAAGAATTTGATGTACAAATTGATATGAACGATGTTCGTGTAGATTTCTTCTGTTCGTCAGGACCTGGAGGACAATCGGTTAATACAACGAAATCGGCTGTACGTTTAACGCACATTCCAACTGGTTTGGTGGCGCAATGTCAGGATCAGAAATCACAACACAAAAATAAAGATAAAGCTTTGAACGTTTTACGTTCTCGTTTATACGAACAAGAGTTAGCTAAGAAAGAAGCTGAAGATGCTACAAAACGTACTTCTCAGGTTAGTTCTGGTGACCGTTCGGCTAAGATTCGTACGTACAACTATGCTCAGGGTCGTGTAACCGATCACAGAGTTGGTTTGACTCTTTACGATCTAGGAAACATCATGAATGGTGATATTCAGAAAATTGTGGCTGAGCTTCAGTTGGTGAATAATATGGAGAAATTGAAGGAAGCTTCGGAGGTGTTTTAATTTTTAGAGCAAAGAATAAAGAATAAAGAATAAAGAATAAAGAATAAAGAATAAAGAGAATAGACTAGAGCCGAACTTACGTTCGGCTTTTTTTATGACTTTAGCGCACGGTTTCAAACTTGGGGGCTTTTTTAGAGAATAGAGTAAAGAATAAAGAATATAGAGAATAGAGAAAGCTGAACTACTTTTTGGTCCGGCTTTTTTTATGAATATAGCCCGCGGTTTTAACTTTGGGAGACGTTTTGTTTAATATTGCGAAGTTACACGCGAGGTTTTTATTACAATTTTTAAAGTAAAATTAAAAACTTAACTAAAACCTAATTGGTTGAGTTTTTTTATTGCGTTTTTTTGTTAAATATTTGCAAATATTTAAAACATGATAAAATAATAACCAACCAATTTATGAAGAAAACTTTACTTTTATTATGCTTCCTGGGAAGCTTTTTTTATGCCCGATCGCAATCTTATTTCGGATTTAGAGATGACAATTTTGCCGGAATTCAGGGTGCTTTATTTAATCCGTCTGTTGTTGTAGATTCTAAATACAAGGCCGATGTGACTCTTTTTTCTGTTAGTTCGACTTTACAAAACGATTTGTATGGTGTTAATTTCGCCGAAGTTTTAGACGGTGGTTTTGATTTGCAGGCGGATGCAAGCAAAAACATTAAATCGAATAACAGAGGGAATTTTAATGTTGATATTATGGGACCTTCGTTTATGCTGAATATTACGCCGAAACATAGTGTGGCGCTTTTTTCACGTGTTCGAAGTGTAACCAATATTGTGGATGTAAATGGAGAACTTATTGACGAAGTGAATAAAGACATTGATGTTTCAAACGGTTTTATGATTTCTGGCGGAAGTCCAAACGCGGTTAGTAATTCCTGGGCAGAAATTGGTGCGAGCTATGCCACTGTATTATGGGATGACGATTATCATTTTGTAAAAGGCGGAATCACATTAAAATACTTAATGGCGGGCGTGAACGGTTATATCAACGGAAATGACTTGAATGTTGCCTTTAACAAAAATGAAGTTGATCCGGCTTTGAGTCAGTATTATTCTACAGGAACGTTAAGAACGTCTGCTAGTTATGATTATGAAAACGGAGAAGATCCGGAGTTTGATGCTACATCGGCTGGTGTTGGTGTTGACTTAGGTTTTACTTATGAGTATCGTACCAATTGCCATACTTGTGTTGGAAACCGTTACAAGTATAAAGCAGCTATTTCGGTAACAGATATTGGTAAGCTAAACTATAAAAATGCAATTGAAAACACGTATGACTTAACAGGTGTTGTTACACAAGATGACATTGATAGTGCTGATGATATCTTTGAGTTTTTTGACGCAAACTATACTAAAACAGCAACCAGAAAAGGAATGAAAGCCAATTTGCCAACGGCTTTGCACACCAATTTTGACTGGAATATAAATCAAAGATTTTACTTGAATTTAAGCGGTGATTTTAATTTGGTTGATGCTAAAAAAGTAAATGCAACGGCTATTGCGAACTCGGTTACTTTTACACCAAGATATGAAACCAGACAATTCAGTTTTTATCTTCCGGTAACCTATATGCAATATAGCGGTACGCAGGTTGGAACTGGTTTTAGAGCCGGGCCGTTATTTATTGGATCTGGTTCTTTGATTTCGAATTTGTTTTCAAACACTTCAAAAGCTTGTAATCTGTATGTTGGTTTGAAATTGCCGATTTATCAGAATTATAATTAAAGGTTCTGAGGGACTGAGATGCTGAGGTTCTGAGATTTTTTTGAATTAGAATAAAGAATAAAGAATAAAGGATAAAGGATAAAGGATAAAGAATAAAGAATAAAGAGGAAAGAATATAGATTACAGAAAATAGAGAGGCTCACTACTCTGTAGTTTGGCTTTTTGTTTCTTGTTAGCTTAGTGTCTAGAACCTTAGAATCTTAGTACCTTAGTACCTTAGACTCTTAGAGTCTGTCAAGTCAGCATCTTAAAAATAAAAAGAGACTATTTCACGAATGTGAAATAGTCTCTTTTGTTTAAAGTTGAGGACTTTTACCTAGGAACTTAGAATCTAAGAAAAACTTAGCATCTTAGTCCCTTAGCACCTCAGAACCTTAATAAATATAGTGAAGTATTAACTGTTTAACCGTTGTTAAAGTAAAAACGTATAAACGAGTTAGATACCTAGAAATACTCTCGTAAATTCAAAACATTTATATAGATTAGAGTACATGAATACACCATTTTTTATTATTATTTCTTCGATCTTTTCCATAATACATAATATTTAGTTTAGACAATTACTCTTCTGATGATTCGTGTTGTGATGATTCTTCGGGTGACGATTCGTGCTCGTGTTGTGGCTTAGCAACTAAGGTTGTTACAGCAAGCTGTACTAATGAACCGAATATATTTTTAAATATTCCGTCGCTTTTCCCTATTACTAATTTTTTTGCCAGAAAGCCAATCCCGATACTGATCGCTGATTGTGCTATATCACTTTTAAAACCAACAGTTTCGTTGATTTCCGACACCGTGTTTCGAATAAGATTAAGAGGTTTTAAATTCTCTTTAATTTCATCGATTTCATCTTTTATTGCAACCCATTCCGCATCTTGTTGTGCTTCTAATTGCTTTATTCTCTGATTTAATGCATCAATCGTATAAATAGCTTCCATAACAGTTTTTTATTTATCAATTAGTTTAAATCAGTTTTTGTTTCTTTTAAAATACTGGAAACAATCATGTTTCCAATTGGCGTTTTTATCAATGAGTGTGACGCTTTGTGTAAAACAATAGCAACAATAAGATAAAATAGCGCCATGATAAAAAAACCGTAATAATACTCTCCAAGCTCTTTTCCAATCCATAAACTAAGTCCGATATTCAGGAACAAAGTGAAAAATGCAACAACAGCGCCAACCGCAATTTTGGATGTTAATGATGATAATACATCTGCTGATGCTTCTACTGTTTTCAGCTTGATTAACTCAAGGCTGGTTTTAGTATAGTTCTCAGCTTTTTCATACATATTAAGGTTCTCGGTGGTTGTTGCATTTGGTTCCATGATATAGGGTATTTTTATGGTTGAAAAATTTCACTATTTAGTAGTTCGTTTTTACAGTTTTAGCTTCGTCTTTAATAGCATTGTAATCTTCTTTTACCTGATTGAATTTTGCTTTTCCTTCATCAAGGATATCTTTACCATTTGAAGTTATTGTGCTTAAAATTCCATCAACTTTGCTTTTTAGGTTATCTCCGTAATCTTTTGATTTATCTGATATTTTTTTTCTTGTATTTGAACCTTTGTCCGGTGCAAATAATACTCCTAAAAATGCTCCTGCCGCTGCGGCTCCTAAAATTCCTAATAATGTGCTACTCGTTTTCATAATATTTGATTTAGTGATTAATATAAATTTGTATAATTTTTAATTTTTTAAATTTCGCGACCTTTAATAAGTCTGAATAGTATTGCGATAATGGCAATGACTAATAATATGTGGATAATACTTCCGGCGCTATAAGCAAAGAACCCAATGGCCCAAAGTATAACTAAGATAACTGCGACTGTGTATAATAAATTTGACATGGTTTTTATTATTTAGTGGTTAATAATTTGTTTTTATTTAATTCAGCTTATATGATAAGTATAAGGTAAGATTGCTGTTTTTTGCATCTGGAAACGTATAGGTAGTTCCTGCAATAGTTCTTTCTTTACCAACAGTTGTTAAACCATAATTGTAACGTAAACCAACACTAATTGGATTGAAATCTACTCCGACACCAGCTGCGATACCAGCATCAAATTTGTTCAAATCATCAGTATCAACTGCTTCATCAAAGTTGATGTCTCCATCACCGGTAACTTTAGAACTTACCAGGTATGATGCATAACCACCGGCGTGAACATTAAAGTTTTTAGTAATGTTAACTCTAACTAATAAAGGAACTTCGATATAGTTCAATTTGAATTTTGCATTTCCTTCTACAAAAGCATTGTTATAATCTAATTCGGCACCTTTTGTAGTGTACAAAATCTCTGGCTGAATCGCGATAAAATCGGAAATTGGTAAAGTTGCATAAACACCGGCATTGAATCCGTAAATTACGTTGTTATCATCAGCTTCGCTTTGATAAAGATTTGACATGTTAAATCCTCCCTTTACACCAAACTCAGTGGTTACTTTTTCTTCTTGTGCTTGCAGCATTCCAAATGAAGCTGTCATAAAAAGGGCTAAGGCGCATAAAAAATTTGATTGCATTTTCATTGTTAAAAAATTTTAGTTGTTAAAAAAATATATATAAAGGCATTTAATAAAATTCATTCTTAATTTTAATTTGTTCTGTTTCTCTTAAAAGCTGGTATTGTTCAGGTAAATATTGCAGGACTAATTTCAAAATCAACTGATCATTTGTTCTTTTTGAAATGTGCTCAAATAATTTGATTTGCTGGTCCAGTGCTGTTGTCATCGAACTTAAATAAGCGTCATTAAAATTGGAACCAGTTGTATTGCTCAACGCTGTTAATTCCTCGTTGTGTGCTGCGTTGATGTCGGTAATGATAATGAGCTTTTTATTGGCCATTTCAGTTACTTGCTGCAACAATTGATTTTGATGATCCGCAATTTTTTTGCTTACTTCCACTATTTTACTGTCAGAACTTTTTTGTTGTGCAACTTGACTTTTTGAAATCATTGAATTCATAACATTTCCCATTTCTATAAAAAAAGAATTTTCTAATTCTTCATTATTACTTTTGTTAAAAGCTTCTTTCTTAAATGAGTTTGTCTGTTGGTTTTTTTTCCCGCAGGAAGAAAAACAAATTGTAAAAATCAATAAGAAAAGAACTTTAAAAATGGGTGCTTTTGATATGCGTATTGTTTTCATTATTACTTCATAAAGTATTACATTACAAAGATGCTAACGAATAGAAGGTTTTGCTTTACAGCATAAAAAAGAAACGTTATATAATTCCCATAACGGCTTTATACAACGTTTTTTAAGGTGTTTTTGGGAATAAAAAAAGCGTTTACTGCAAATGATATTACATCATTTTGCAGTAAACGCCTTCCTACAATATTGTATGGGTTATTCCGGAAGAAATACAGTAAAAACCGACCCTTTATTTGGAGTGCTGTCGGCCAGAATATGTCCTTTATGATTTTCAACAATCTTTTTGCAAATTGCTAGACCAATTCCGGTTCCGGGATAATCTGTTTTAGAATGCAGACGCTGAAAAAGTATAAAAATGGTTTCCTTGAACTGAGGATCAAAACCCATTCCGTTATCTGTAAAAGTTATTTTATGGAATTTCTTCACCGATTGTTCTAAAAGATCCGGGTAATCTGCTGACAGCACTTTTTCGCTTTCAATAGAAATTTCAGGCGGAACTCCTGGTTTATTATACTTTAAAGAATTTCCGATTAAGTTGATGAAAAGCTGTTCGATTTGATAAGGTATAACCTCCAGTTTCGGCAATTTTGAAGCTTTAATTACGGCTTTGTTCTCATGAATAACTTCAGTTAATTCCGATTCAGCATTTTGAAGCAATTCATTCAAATTCGATTTTATAAACTCTTTTTTAGTCGTATTCGTTCTTGAGAATAAAAGTAAATCGTCAATTAAGACACGCATTCTTTTAGCAGAAACGGCAATTTTAGCCAGATAATCGCGTCCACTTTCAGACATAACCGCTTTATCTGCCTCAGAAACCCTTGAGATAAAGGTTTGAATTTTTCTAAGCGGTTCCTGTAAATCGTGACTTGCCACATGGTTGAATGAAGCCAGCTCTTTATTGCTTTTTTCTAATTCTCTGTTTCGTTCCTGAAGTTCGATATTAAGTAAATGCTCATCGGTAATGTCAAAATTGATTCCGAGCAGAATTTTACTTCCCTGCTGATCGGTCAATAATTTTCCGGTTGATTTAAAATATCTGATTTCATTATTGGGACGGACAATTTTATAATAAATAAAAGGAAGATTCTTTTTCTCTATAATTTTATCCATGGATTCTGAGACGGCTGCTCTGTCATCAGGATGTACGAAATCAAGAAAAGTTTCTATAACAGGTACAAAAGAGTTTGGTGTAACGCCCAGTAATCGATACTGATTGTCAGAATAAGTAATTTTATGAGAGTCTAATTCCCATTGCCAGGTGCTGAATTTTCCAATGATTTCAGACTCGGCCATCAAACCTCCGGAAATTAAAAGTTGTTTATTGAATATTGTCAGTCTCTGAAAATCTCGGCTGATTTGTCTGTAAGCCAATAAAATAAAAAGTAAGGCTGTTAGAAATAATGAGATTGAGAAAACAGGACTTAATGAAATTTCCTGATCGTAGATTTCTAATCTTTTTTTAAGATATTTTTTTTCGATATCATTCATTTTATCCACCTGGAAACGAATGTTTTCCATCAATATACGTCCGCCAAACATATGATTGTCCAGTTTTCGTTTATCGTATGTTTTTGGATCGCTGTATTTAAGACAATTTTCGAACGAAACAAATCGCTGAATAATTAATTTGAAGAGATATTCTAGATTTTTCTGTTGAACAGCATTGTCAACAGTGAGTTTTTTTAGCGTAACAAAGGAAGCATTCACTTTGTCACGCGAATAAAGATACGGAGTTAAGAACCTGTTGTTTCGTGTGATGATGTATCCACGCTGGCCAGTTTCCGCATCTTTAATCGCCGACATTAATTGTTCTAACTGTATGTTGATTTCATACGTATGCATTGCCAGCTTACTGGATTCGTTTAAATCCTGATTGTGCTTGTAAGCAATAGAAGATAGAAATAACAGAATGAAAACTGCGATGACAAAAATAACTCTCAAAGAGTTTGAAGAATTAAAATTTGGTATCCATTTCATTTAGTATGCGTATTATTTTAGTCGTAACAAAAAGTTATCACGATTCAAACCTGATGTATGGTAGTGCCAGTTAACCGTCACGACTTCGTTGATAATTTTTTTAAGCGTATTAAAATCGCTTGGTTTTTTTATATAAATATTGGCTCCTTGTACAAATGTATCTTCAATATCTTCTTCAGATGATGAAGTGGAGTAGATGGCAATAATAATGTTTTTTAGATGATCTGTTTTTTTAATTTCGATCAAACATTCCTTACCTGTTTTCTTTGGCATATTCAAATCCAGAAACAAGATATCCGGCAATTTTGTTTCAGGATCCAATAAATGATCCATTAACTGCATTCCATCATGAACAAATTGTACTTTGGTTTGTATTTTGATTTCTTCAAATGCGTCTTTGAAAAAAAGACGATCATCTTCATCATCATCCGCCAATAAAATATTTAATGCGTTTTTTTGCATTTTAGTATAGTATTTAGATTTTATTTTAAATTTTCTCTTCGTTTTTTAATGATTCTCTGAAAAGCCGATGGCGTAATTCCGGTAGTATTTTTAAACTGCGTACTCAAATGCGCCACACTGGAGTAATTTAGTAAAAAAGCTATTTCCGTCAAACTCATTTCATTAATAATAATTAATTGTTTAGCTCTTTCAATTTTTTGTAAAATGATAAAGTTTTCGATAGAAGAATAGGTTACTTCTGAAAAAACGTTCGATAAGTAGCCATAACTATGATTTAGTTTCTCAGCTA
This sequence comes from Flavobacterium sp. KH_001, assembly GCF_057840745.1. Taxonomy (NCBI): domain Bacteria; kingdom Pseudomonadati; phylum Bacteroidota; class Flavobacteriia; order Flavobacteriales; family Flavobacteriaceae; genus Flavobacterium; species Flavobacterium sp. KH_001. Next base: position 2,810,134 of record NZ_CM174520.1, read on the forward strand.
AAAATACAGAACTTTTATAATTATTGCTGTCTTCCAGGAAAACGAGTTCAATTATAGCATCCTTAATTTTTTGTACTAAAACACTTTTTTGATTCTCAACAACTTCAAAACCATGAGGCGCTAAATTTTCTTTTAAGGCTTCAAGTGCTTCAACGTTCAGATTATCTTCAATTTCGATCTCACCAAAACCTAAAGTTTTAAAATTTACATTTTGCTCTTCCAGGTTTTGCTTTAAATAGAGAGAACAAATAGTATTTATGTCGAACTTTATAAATAGCTTCATTTTATAAAAATTTGGTTAAAGATAATTAATTTATTTGTGGTTCCGGGCTTAAGACCTATCGGATACTTCAAGTAATTCATGAATATACTAAAAAAAATCAAAAAAATACCGTCTAATGTTTTTTTTATTAGACGGTATCCTGGCTGACCTGGAAAATTTTACAAATCTGAAATGATTTGTTGTACCTCTTCTTTGGTCTTACCTAATTTTTGCTGAAGCTTTCCATACATTTCATCTTCTTTACCTTCAGCGTACATTAAATCATCATCTGTAAGTTCTGCGTATTGTTGTTTAAGTTTCCCCTTCATCTCGTTCCAGTTCCCTTTTATCTGAGTCGTATTCATGATTGTTGTATTTGTATATTAATAGTATTGTAAAATTGCAAATTATCGGTTAGGTTGTTGTTACATTTATACGACTAACTGTTGTATAATTCACATTTGGATATTTGTTAAACCTGATAACGTCTTAAAATCCAGGCCATTTTTTCATGTTCCTGTAACAAACCTGTAATAAAATCAGCCGAACCAATATCATTGTTTTCAGTCTCAAAAACAGGAATATAAGTTCTGAATTCTGTTACCAGTTGCTCGTGATTTTCCAAAAGTTCTTCCAGCATGTGTTTTTGTGATGCGTATTCTTTTGGAGATTCTTTTAAGGTTGAGTTTTCAATAAACTCTTTCATGGTACCTATTGTCTTTTCACCAAGCTGACTAATGCGTTCTGCTACTTCATCAATATTGGCTTCCAGAATTCTGTATTGATCTTCAAACAATTTGTGTAATTCCATGAAGCTGTTTCCTGAAATATTCCAATGAAATTTTCTGGTCTTAACATACAAAGTCATTTCGTTAGATAATATAGTGGCTAATATGCTGGTGCTCTTCTTTAAATTTTTTGGACTAATTCCGATATTTGGGCTCATAATTGCTTGATTTAAGGTTGTTTTACAAAAATAGATTAGGAGTTGATTTTTTCTCTTATACAATTTTGAGAAGATGTTATAGGAATTCAATGTTTATAGAAATTAGGACAAAAATGAATTCATGAAATCCAGGTTTACAATCACATAATTCGTAAACAGTCGTGAAATTAGTGGCCGAAAATCATTCGCAAACCAATAATATTATTTGTAATTTTGCCGCACTAGTAAAATACAATATGACAACACAACAACTACACGAGCAAATTCTTCAAAAAAAATCATTTTTATGCGTTGGCTTAGATCCTGATTTAAGCAAAATACCACCTCATTTATTAGAAACTGAAGATCCTATTTTCGAATTCAATAAAGCTATAATAGATGCAACCCACGATCTGGCTGTTGGATACAAACCCAATACTGCTTTCTTCGAGGCATACGGAATAAAAGGGTGGATGTCATTGCAAAAGACAATCAACTATATCAATGAAAATTTTCCGGAACAGTTTACGATTGCCGATGCAAAACGTGGCGATATTGGTAATACTTCGAGCATGTATGCGAAAGCTTTTTTTGAAGATTTAAATTTTGATAGTGTAACCGTTGCACCTTATATGGGAAAAGATTCAGTTGAACCTTTTTTGGCTTTCGAAAACAAACATACCATCATGTTAGCCTTAACATCTAACGAAGGAGCATTTGATTTTCAAACTTTAACTACCAACGGAACAGAATTATACAAACAAGTTTTAGAAACCTCTAAAACATGGAAAAATAGCGAAAACCTAATGTATGTGGTTGGCGCTACCAAAGCCGAATATTTCGCAGACATCAGAAAAATTGTTCCGGATAGTTTTTTATTAGTTCCGGGAATTGGCGCTCAGGGCGGAAGTTTATCTGAAGTATGTAAATACGGAATGAACGATAAAGTTGGTTTGTTAGTAAACTCTGCAAGAGCAATTATCTACGCCTCAAAAGGAACAGATTTCGTCGAAAAAGCAAGAGAAGAAGCCTTGAAAGTACAACAGGAAATGGAAGAGATTTTAAATTCCAGGTTTCAGGTTTAAAGTTTCACGTTGCCTTACTTTGAACATAATTTAACCGCAAAGTTCGCAAAGTTTTTTCGCAAGGCTCGCAAAGGGATTAACTTTGCGTTCATAGCGTAAACCTTAGCGAACTTTGCGGTTAATAAACATTCCAACAAAACTTGAAACCTGAAACAAAGAAAACCTGAAACAAAAATAAAATGAAACAACTCACAGATCAACTTGGTACATTACATTCTTTTGAGAGCGCTCCAAAACGTATTATTTCGTTGGTTCCTTCTCAAACCGAATTACTATTTGATTTAGGTTTAGAAGAAAAAATAATAGGAATCACAAAGTTTTGTGTGCATCCTTATCATCTAAAATCGACTAAGAAAATTGTTGGCGGAACCAAGAAGATTCATTTTGAGAAAATAAAATTATTGCAGCCCGATATTATCATTTGCAACAAAGAAGAAAACACACTTGAAATAGTCGAGCAATTAAGTGCGATTTGTCCGGTTTGGGTAACGAATATTGTTTCTGTGGAGGATAATTTTCAAATGATTGCCGATTTCGGTCAATTGTTTAATTGTAGAACCGAAGCTCAAAAATGGAATGACAAATTAACTTTCGCCCTGAGCGATTTTAAAAAATACATTCAGGATATTCCATCAAAAAAAGCCGCTTATTTTATCTGGAAGAATCCCTATATGGTTGCGGGAAAGGATACATATATTAATGAGCTATTAAAGCTGAATCATTTTCAGAATATCTACGAAGAGAAAGGTCGTTATCCTGAAATAGAGCTTAAAAAAATGAGATTGGAAGGCGATCCCGATTTGGTTTTCCTTTCTTCAGAACCCTATCCTTTCAAAGAAGAAGACGCGTTCGAAATAGGCCGTTTTACACATCACGCCAAAACCATCTTCGTCGACGGCGAAATGTTCTCCTGGCACGGCAGCCGACTTCTAAAGGCTTTCCCATATTTCAAATTACTCCACGAAAGATTGAAAAATTAGTTTTAGGCTTCCTTGCTTTATGTATAATTCTACCACAGAGATACACAAAGGTTTTCGCAAAGTTTCGCAAAGTTTTTTTTAAAAATAAAGCTTTGTAAACTTACTATTTCAAACAAACTATTTAAATTCTTTGTGTATCTCTGTGAATAACTTTGTGTGCCTCTGTGGTACAATTAATTTATTCAAAAGTGCACAAAAAAAGAATGCCGGCATCTCGAAGACGCCGGCATCATTTAACTAACCAAAACCAAAATAATAAATAACCAGTTTATTACACTACAAAGATCTAACATATATGAATGTTTTGCTGTTAAGGTTTTGTTATTACTTTGTTGGACATAAGTTAAGATTTTTTAAGAGTTCATTTTGAGGATTTTATTACGGTAAATTGTTTTTGATTATTATAATATAATAACTATCAATTTTACTTATGAATATGATAAGTATTAGTTTGTATATTTGATAAAACATTAAATATCAGCAAGATGGAATCAGATAAAAAATTAACAACTGCAACCGGAACGCCGGTTCCAGACAATCAAAACATTCAGACGGCCGGACCTCGCGGACCTGTTTTATTACAAGATTTTTGGTTTTTAGAAAAGATGGCGCATTTTGATCGTGAGGTAATTCCGGAACGAAGAATGCACGCCAAAGGTTCTGGTGCATACGGGACTTTTACGGTTACACATGATATTACAAAATACACCAGAGCCGACTTGTTTTCGGAAATTGGTAAAAAGACCGAAATGTTTGTGCGTTTTTCTACTGTTGCAGGTGAAAGAGGTGCTGCTGATGCCGAAAGGGACATTCGTGGTTTTGCCATGAAATTTTATACCAATGAAGGGAATTGGGATTTGGTAGGAAACAATACACCCGTTTTCTTTTTCCGCGATCCAATGAAATTTCCGGATTTAAATCACGCCGTAAAACGTGATCCAAGAACCAATTTGAGGAGTGCTGATAACAATTGGGATTTTTGGACTTTATTACCAGAAGCCTTACACCAAATTACGATCGTAATGAGTGACAGAGGTATTCCAAGATCGTACAGACAAATGCACGGATTCGGGAGCCATACTTTTAGTTTCATCAATCATCAAAACGAAAGACATTATGTGAAATTCCATTTCGTAACGCAACAGGGAATTGATAATCTTTCAGATGAAGAGGCAGCCAAATTAGTAGGTGGCGATAGAGAAAGCCATCAAAGAGATTTATATGATGCCATTGAAGAAGGAAACTTTCCAAAATGGAAAATGTTTGTGCAAATCATGACAGAAGAACAAGCTGAGAATTATCGTTTTCATCCTTTCGATCTCACGAAAGTTTGGTTAAAAGGTGATTTTCCTCTAATTCCGGTTGGTGAATTTGAATTAAATAAAAATCCTGAAAACTATTTCGCTGAAGTAGAACAAGCAGCCTTTAACCCGGCGCATGTGCCTCCGGGAGTTAGTTTTTCTCCGGACAAAATGCTGCAAGCGCGATTATTCTCTTATGGAGACGCGCACCGTTACCGTTTAGGTGTGAATAATTTCCAGATTCCGGTAAATTCAGCAAGATGTCCATATAATACTTTCCACCGCGATGGTACAATGCGTGTTGACGGAAATAACGGAAGCCGTAAACATTATCAACCAAATAGTTTTGGAGAATGGCAGGAACAACCCGAATTTAAAGAACCGCCATTAAAACTTCATGGAGATGCGTACGCTCATAATTTCAGGGAAGATGATAATGATTATTTTACGCAGCCAGGATTATTGTTCCGCTTACTAACAGACGAGAAAAAGCAATTGTTATTTAAAAACACAGCCGGACAAGTAGGAGGAGCCCAGAAATTTATTCAGGTTCGTCACATTAGAAATTGCTACAAAGCAGATCCCGCATACGGAGAAGGTGTAGCAAACGCTTTAGGTTTAACGATGGAGGAAGTCAATAACTTTGATGATCCAAGATTGGCGATTGTAGTTAGGTAAAAGGTTCTGAGGTGCTTAGATATTAAGGTTCTAAGTTTTTTTCTGAAGCAAATAAATAAACCCTGCAGGTTTTAAAACCTGTAGGGTTTATTATTTAATACAAACAGAATTTAATTTACAATGTTTAAATATTTCGTTTAGACTGGACTGAAGTCCAGCCCTACAATATAAGCCGAGCTAAAGGCTCTTTTATAGTTCCGGAGGAACGAATTATATTGTAGAGCTGAACTTCAGTCCGGTTTTATTAAGTAAAAATGTAAAAAAGAACCCGACAGGTTTTAAAACCTGTCGGGTTTATATATTTCATTCTGAGTAGAAACCTTAGAACCTTAGTATCTTAGAACCTTAGCACCTAAGAAAAAACAACTGTCTTATTACTATAAACCATCGTCTTGCGTTCTGCATGCAATTTAATAGCACGAGCCAAAACAATACGTTCCAAATCACGACCTTTCATAATAAAATCATCAACAGAATGAATATGCGAAACCCTTGCAATATCCTGTTCGATAATTGGACCTTCGTCTAATTCTTCTGTTACATAATGACTCGTTGCACCAATAATTTTTACGCCTCGCTTAAAAGCCGAATGATAAGGTTTTGCTCCCGGAAAAGCAGGCAAAAACGAATGGTGAATATTAATAATTCTATTCTCGTAAAGCGAAATCAACTTAGGTGTAATAATTTGCATATAACGTGCTAAGACAATAAAATTGATCTGATATCTTTTAAGAAGTTCAATTTGTTTGGCTTCGCCTTCTTCTTTATTATCTTTTGTAAAAGGCACACAATGAAACGGAATATCAAAACGTTCCGCAATTGATCGTAAGTCATTATGGTTACTAATAATTACCGGAATTTCGACATTTAATTCATCGGCACTATAACGTCCTAAAATATCAAACAGACAGTGATCGTACTTAGAAACAAACAAAGCCATTTTTGGTTTTTGTTCCTGATTGTATAAATCCCACGACATATTAAAAGCGGCTGCTATAGTTTGGTCAAAATCCGCTTTAAATCCATCAATAGTAATGTGACTATTCGTTAATTCACATTCCAATCGCATAAAAAACACATTTTGCTCCACATCAACATGTTGATCGATGTACGTAATATTTCCTTCTACTTTGGCAATAAAAGTGGTTACTGCAGCTATAATCCCTTTTTGGTCTTTACAGTGAATCAGAATGGTAATCTTTTGCATTTTTGGTTGTTTTTTTTGGTTTGGTTAGTGACAGAGTTGCAAAGGCTCAAAGTAACAAAGGTTCACTCTGTACCTTTGTTACTTTGTCCCTATGAACCTTCAAGAAATTTATTTTCCGTCCTGCATCGCAAAAACACTTTTCAATAAAGGCGTTGTTCTTGCACTAATGTTATTTCGGATTTCTTTTTCTTCAACAGCAATCATTTTAAAAACACCTGTTAAAGCCTGATTGGTTGTATAATCAGTCAAATCAGGGTTCACTTTTTTCACTAACGGAATCGTATTGTATTTTGTAATAATCTTTGTCCAAACCACATCGGCACCTACTTTTGCGAACGAGCTTTTTATCACCGGATTAAATTTTCCGTACAAAGCTGTTGTCGTACTTCCTTGCAAATAACTTGTTGCAGCACTGTCGTTTCCTAATAAAATGTTTTTCGCATCTGTAAAAGTCATGTTTTTCACTGCTGATACAAATATCGGAGTCGCTTCTTTTACCGCATCTTCAGCAGCACGATTCAATACTTTAATACCTTCATCAGCCAATGAGCTTAAACCTATTTTTCGTAAAGTAGCGTCTACTTTTTGTAATTCGGCAGGCAATAAAATTTTTACAGCTTCATTTTTATAAAAACCATCAACAGCAGTTAATTTGCTTACTTGTTGTGTAATTCCTTTATTTAAGGCTTCTTTCAATCCGGAAGCAATGTCTACGCCGCCCACTCCGGGAATTTGTGATGAAATTTGCGGGAACTGATTTAATGTTTGCTGCATCTCAGCGCAGGATGTAAGTGAGAACGTAAGGGCTAATAATAAAATCTTTTTCATGTTTGGGGTTTTATGAGTTCAAAAATACTACTTATTCAAAAACAAAGCCACAATTTTATTTTAGGAGCACACGTAATTTGTTTCATAATTAACATTAGTCCCGCTATCCGTTCCAATCTTTTGTGCCGAACCCCGGCACAAAAGGATTTCCACTACTATCGGGGCTAGTTTAGAGGTTTTCGTTTTTTCAATTTTTAAGAGGAAAGAATATACAAAATCTGCGCTGATCTGCTAAAATCCGCGTAAATCTGCGTGCAAAAAAATTACTTAGCCAGTAAATCAATTTCTTCATCCGTTGCCTCAATATAAACAGACATTTGACTGTATTTCCATTTGCCTTTTTTCTCGGCAACTACAAATAACGTTCCTTTGCCTTTAGAGCCTTTTATAGGGATTTGTAAATCGCAGTTTCCCGTATCATTATGAATACTGATATTGCCACTCACCATTCCGTCAGTTTCAATAGGAGATCCTAGTTTATTGTTTACTGATTTATCATTTTGTACGATAGTCATGGATTCTTTATAAGCATCAGAATCTTTCATCATCGAAGTTACACCAAAGAAGATTCCGGCAATAAACAATCCAAAAAGAACTATAAGACCCAGACATCCGGTCGGAACAAACCATTTCCAGTTTCTGTCCCACCAATTTTTTCTAACTTCTGTGTAATTATCATCCATAATAAAAGGGTAATTTTAGATTTGAGTTTAATATTCGAAAGATATTATTTTTCTTCCAAATTCTAAATCAAATTCTAAAATTACCCCCGAGTTTAAAAAAAATGTATTTTTAATTGCTTACAACATTATTTTCAGGAGAAAGGTTTTGGTCAAAATCACTATCTTTTTCATAAACGTCCTGAAAGAAACTTACCTGACCCGCTTCGTTTACCCATGTTGTAAAATAAGTAATATAGATAGGAACTGAAGTCGGTAATTTAAAAGTCGTTTCTCCTGTTCCGTCCATAGCCTGGTCAATTTTTTCAGTGGTCCATTCCGGATAATCTTTCACCATTGCAATCGCAAGTTCTTTGGCATCACGTACATTAATACAACCGTGGCTAAAAGTTCTTTGTTCAAAATCAAACAAGGTTTTAGAGGGTGTATCGTGCATGTAAATATCATCCGGATTTGGGAAAATAAATTTCACTAAACCTAATGAGTTATTCGGACCCGGTTTTTGTCTCACCATACCATTTACCATTTCCATATTGCGTTCTGCCAAATAATTCGGATCGGCAGCTATTTTCATTTTTAATTCATTTTCAACAATACTTTGCGGAACTGTCCAGTAAGGGCTAAAAACCACTTTTTCAATTTTTCCGCTAAAAATAGTTGTTTTAGTTAAAGGTGCTCCAACAAAAACTTTTGATACCAGTTCTACTTTACCATTTTTTACATAAATCAACTCAAAGGAGGGAACATTAACCATTACATATTCTGTGTCTGTTAATAAGGTTGGGTAAATCTCTTTACAACGCTCCATGTTAATGGTAATTTTTTTAATTTTTTCCTGTATCGACTCGTTCATGTCTTTAATATTGGCTTCAGAAATAATGTAATTTGGTTTTAAACCGTTACGTACTTTATATTTCATTACACCTTCCATTAATTCCTGATCATAAAAATCACTTTTTGAGTCGTTTTGTAAATCTCCCATCACAAACAATCTGTTTCTGATTTGAGCAATTGTAGCTGATTTTGCATCAGGTCTAATATCTTTAAAAGGAGTTTCAACAGTTATTGGTTTCCAGGTATTGTCTCTTTCTATTTTTTTGTATTTGTTTAGAACACTTTGAAGTTTGTTGTATTGATCAAATTTTACAATTTTATTATTGTTCTCCGCAACAGGTTTTGTCGTTGCAACAGCTGTTAAGGTATCAGCAGTTACTTTTTTCTTAGGCAACAACCATTCTGAATTTTTAACGGTTTCAATATCTACTCCTTCAAATGTATGGTGGGCATATATTATGTAAGCAGCACTTAATAACATGTCAGAATCCGTTTTTGAAGGTTTTTCGGTTGCAGTTTTATTGAAAATCTGGTCAATTTCATTTTTGTACGGAAATTCAAGTGGTACTTCAAAACTAGCAGTTGTTATTTTTGAGTACAATAAAAATCCGTATTGCGTAATTTTTCCATTTTCAAACCAAATAGTTCCGTACGATCTGTCCTTGTATAAGGAGATCACATCGTTTTGGTATTTTTTTAGGTTAGTGTATCTTTTGAAAAAATCACTCAAAAGTTCACTATCAACTACATCATCATTTTGATTAGTAGAAAGGTAATTATGAGTTAATGTTTTCTTCTTCTCTAAATCATTTTTGTCCACGCTATTAAAAGAAGAAAGAAAGAAACTTGTAATTAAAATTGCGGTGATTGGAAATAATGTTTTCATTTTATTTTGAATTTTTACGTTATTGCTTGAATAAGTAAGTTTTGGTAAAAATTTGGGGCTTTTCTACGATGCTAAATTACTTTAGGATGCTGGTAAACACGTTGTTAGATTTTATTTTAATGTTGCGAAATTGCCATGTTTTGTAGGTTTATATATAGTATATTTGATTAGGTCTCAAATTGTTACCCTTCAAGATGAAAAAACTATTCTTTTTTTTGTTAACATAAAGCTATTGCAATGATCAAATATTAAAATATTTTGTAAATTGCTCCCTTAAAATTATCATATTCATAAAATGGAACAACAAATACCATATATTCCTAAAAATAAAGTAAGAATTGTCACCGCAGCCTCTCTTTTCGACGGGCACGATGCCGCGATCAATATTATGCGTCGTATTATCCAGTCAACGGGTGTCGAAGTGATTCATTTAGGTCACGACAGAAGCGTTGAAGAAGTGGTGAATACCGCCATTCAGGAAGATGCAAATGCCATTGCAATGACATCATATCAGGGTGGGCATAATGAATACTTTAAATATATGTATGACTTGCTTCATGAAAAAGGAGCGGGACATATCAAGATTTTTGGAGGAGGCGGAGGAGTAATCCTGCCAAGCGAAATTTCGGAATTGCATGAATATGGTATTACCAGAATTTATTCTCCGGATGATGGCCGTTCTTTAGGTTTACAGGGAATGATTAATGATTTGGTACAACGTGCTGATTATCCTATTGGAGATAAACTAAATGGAGAAATCGATCATATTGAAAATAAAATTCCAACTGCAATTGCACGTTTAATTTCGGCAGCAGAAAACTTCCCTGAAATTGCAAAACCAGTTTTTGATCAGATTCATACCAATAATGCTGATTCTAAAATTCCAGTTCTGGGAATTACCGGAACAGGTGGAGCCGGAAAATCATCTTTAGTAGATGAATTAGTTCGTCGTTTTTTAATTGATTTCCCGGAAAAAACTATCGGATTGATTTCTGTCGATCCATCTAAAAGAAAAACAGGAGGAGCGCTTTTAGGAGACAGAATCCGTATGAATGCTATTAATAACCCACGTGTTTATATGCGTTCTTTGGCAACTCGTCAATCTAATTTGGCTTTATCTAAATATGTAGCCGAGGCGATTCAGGTTTTGAAAGCTGCAAAATACGATTTGATTATCCTTGAAACTTCAGGAATCGGTCAGTCTGATACAGAGATTATGGACCACTCTGATGTATCCTTATATGTAATGACACCGGAATTTGGAGCTGCAACGCAATTGGAGAAAATTGACATGCTTGATTTTGCTGATTTGGTAGCTTTAAACAAGTTTGATAAAAGAGGTGCTCTTGACGCCATTCGTGACGTTAAGAAACAATATCAGCGCAACCATAATTTATGGGATAAAAATCCGGACGAAATGCCGGTTTTCGGAACGATTGCTTCGCAGTTTAACGATCCTGGAATGAACACGCTTTACAAAGCGATTATGGATAAAATTGTTGAGAAAACCAGTTCAGATTTAAAATCGACTTTTGAAATTACACGTGAAATGAGCGAGAAAATCTTCGTGATTCCGCCACACAGAACACGTTATTTATCTGAAATCGCAGAGAACAACAGAAGCTATGATGAAATTGCGCTTTCGCAACAAAAAGTAGCACAGAAATTATACGGAATTTTCAAAACGATAGAATCAGTTTCTGGTAAAATTCCACAAATTACAAAGGCCGGACTTGATGATGCAACTGTTTTACCTAGCGGTATTCAGGAACATGATGAAAACAGAATTTTCTTAAACCTTTTACTAAATCAGTTTGATAAAGTAAAAATGGATTTAGATCCGTACAATTGGGAAATTATCCTGAATTGGGATGAGAAAGTAAACAAATATAAAAACCCGGTTTATACCTTTAAGGTTCGTGATAAAGAAATTAAAATCGCGACACATACCGAGAGTTTATCACACCTACAAATTCCGAAAATTGCTTTGCCTAAATATGAGGCTTGGGGCGATATTTTGCGTTGGAGTTTACAGGAAAATGTCCCTGGAGAATTTCCTTTTGCTTCAGGATTATATCCATTTAAACGTGAAGGAGAAGATCCGTCAAGAATGTTTGCAGGAGAAGGTGGACCGGAGAGAACCAACAAACGTTTTCACTATGTAAGTGCAGGATTGCCGGCAAAACGTCTTTCGACTGCTTTTGACAGTGTGACTTTATACGGAAACGATCCCGATTTACGTCCGGATATTTACGGAAAAATTGGAAATGCCGGAGTTTCGATTTGTTGTTTAGATGATGCTAAAAAACTGTATTCTGGTTTCGATTTGGTACATGCTTTAACATCAGTAAGTATGACCATCAACGGACCAGCGCCAATGTTGTTAGGTTTCTTTATGAATGCCGCAATTGATCAGCAATGTGAGTATTATATTAAGGAGAATGATTTAGAAAAAGAAGTTGAGGCTAAAATCAACAAAATATACAAGGAAAAAGGAACGGAACGTCCAAGATACCAAGGTGATTTACCGGAAGGAAACAATGGTTTAGGATTAATGCTTTTGGGTGTTACCGGAGATCAGGTTTTACCTTTGGATGTTTACAATGAAATAAAGGTTAAAACCTTATCACAAGTTCGTGGTACCGTTCAGGCTGATATTTTAAAAGAAGACCAGGCGCAAAATACCTGTATTTTCTCAACTGAATTTGCACTTCGATTAATGGGTGACGTTCAGGAATATTTTATTACCAAAAACGTTCGTAATTTCTATTCGGTTTCGATTTCAGGATATCATATTGCAGAGGCAGGAGCGAACCCTATTACACAGTTGGCATTCACGCTTTCAAATGGTTTCACTTACGTGGAATACTATTTAAGCCGTGGCATGAGTATCAACGATTTTGGACCGAATTTATCGTTCTTCTTCTCGAACGGAGTAGATCCTGAATATTCAGTAATTGGTCGTGTGGCGCGTAAAATTTGGGCAAAAGCCATGAAAAACAAATACGGAGCCAACGAAAGAGCACAAATGCTGAAATACCATATTCAGACTTCTGGTCGTTCATTACACGCTCAGGAGATTGATTTTAATGATATCAGAACGACTTTGCAGGCTTTGTATGCGATTTACGACAACTGTAATTCACTACATACAAACGCTTACGATGAAGCGATTACAACACCAACAGAAGAGTCAGTGCGTCGCGCCATGGCGATTCAGTTGATTATCAATAAAGAATTAGGTTTGGCGAAAAACGAAAACCCAATTCAGGGATCGTTTATCATCGAAGAATTAACTGATTTAGTTGAAGCAGCCGTTTTACAAGAGTTTGACCGAATTACAGAAAGAGGAGGCGTTTTAGGTGCTATGGAAACCATGTACCAACGTTCTAAAATTCAGGAAGAAAGTTTGTATTACGAAACCTTGAAACACAACGGAGATTTCCCAATTGTGGGTGTAAACACTTTCCTAAGTTCAAAAGGTTCTCCAACGGTAATTCCGGCAGAAGTAATTCGCGCCACCGAAGAAGAAAAACAATACCAAATTACGATGCTGGATAATTTACACCAATTCCACGAAGCAAAAGTAAATGAGCATTTAAATAAACTACAGGAGGCTGCTATTAAAAACGAAAACCTATTCGACCATTTAATGGAAGCTACAAAGGTTTGTTCTTTGGGTCAGATTACTTCGGCTTTGTTTGAAGTGGGTGGGCAGTATAGAAGGAATATGTAATTTTTTATTATTTATAGATTTTAAAAACCTCTCAGAAATGGGAGGTTTTTTTATGACTCGAAATTTCTCCACTTTACGGGTTTCCTCAATTTAAACTAGAATTCTTTATTTATATTAGCGCAGAATATTAATATGAATTGAATATCAGATAGCTGAAATAGAGAATCATATGAACGTTTATTTAAAACTATAATAACTTAAAAAATTAATTTTACATGAAAAAAAGCATTTTTATATTTGGATTATTACTTATAACGAACTTTAGTTTTAGTCAGGCAAAAGAAAAGCTGACAGTAAAATCACAAAATACATCTGAAACAAAAACATATGATTCAAAGCTTTTTGGTTGCTGGAAGGGCTCAGAAACTGGGCAGCAACAAGATGGAGTAAGTAAATATTGGGTATCATGCCGCTTTGAAAATGGAACAAGTACCTTGCTATTTGTTGCGATATACCCAGACGGAAAAGTACAACAAACAACCGAAAACGGAAAGTGGTGGGTTGAAAATGGTAAGTATTATGAACTGCACAACTACGATGGTGTTATTGATGTTTATAATTATCAAATTACCGATGAAGGAGTTAATTTTCAATCTATTGAATTAATGGGAAAAATTAATGATACTTATAAGTTCACAGATTATAAAATTGCAGATTAAATAAGGGATAATAAAAGAGAGACAGTTTTCAAAAAGCTGTCTTTTTTGTTTTCTAAACTTTTTTCAGTACGAGACAAAGAGTTATACTAATAAATTCTTAGCTTCCTGTATATTAGGTTCTCTTGCTAATTTCAATGCACTGGCCATTACCTCTAACCAATGTCCTTCATTATGAGTGTTATGAAATGAAGCCCCATAAAATGAAGCAGTTGGTGGGTAAGAAACAATATTTTTCTCTTTTGCAATTTTAGAAAATAGCATCGCTAATTTTTCTTTATTAATAATTGTTGTTTCAAACCTTTCGGGTAAGACACTACAGGTACAAAATAATGTTAAGCATAAATTTGATAACTCTCTATAAGTTACATTATTTGATATTGATTGATTTAAATAATAAAAAAGTTCTTTGGTACTATAATCCATAGCTTTTGTATTTAGTTTTAAGTTTTACGAGCGGTACCAGCAAAAGCTTTCGACTTTAAAATTAAAAAAATATTTAAGACTTTTCACCAACCATCTCCCCAACACAACCCAAAAACTCCATTTCTTCCAAAGGAAACAGCTGCAATACCGTTTCTAAAATCAAACTCACATTAATAGATTGTTTTTTCTTTTCTCCAACATTATGCATATCGTGATCGAGTGCGAGAATGCATAATTTTATCATATCGCTGATAACGCAACCCAACTCAAAATAATTTAAAAGCTTAATTTGGGCGGTATAGGTTTTAGATTCGTCATTGGCAGGTTTTAAGGTGCGGAAATGTAAGGCAGTTAATGTTCTTAGTCTTTCTAAAGTTTCTGTTTCATTGGTTTTCATAAGGCGTATATTTTTAATTTGTATCTTGTTAAACGTTTTACAACTTGACTTTTATAATTTTATAGAAAGAAAAATCGTACTTTTGTTTAACCCAGCGAAGGAAGCAATAGAGGGTGCTGTATCCAATCATTTTTAACCGTATTGTACAGCACTAAATCTGTTTTTTACAGTTTGCCGCTGCCGTTATTACACTTAATTATTATCTTTGAATTATGAGCACACTTACAAAACCAAACCATATAGGGCGAAAAATAAGCCGTATTCGTGAACTTCGTGATATGAAACAGGAAGCTTTGGCACAAGCTTTAGGAACAAACCAACAAGCTATATCGGCTCTGGAAAATAGCGAGACTATTGATGAGGCAAAATTGATTGAAGTTGCAAAAGCACTTGGTGTAACGGCAGAAGCAATTAAGAATTTTTCGGAAGAAGGAGTTATTAATTACTTCAATACTTTTAATGATACAAAAGACAGTAATGTGAATTTTGGAAATAATTGCACTTTCAATCCATTAGATAAATTAATGGAAACAGTAGAAGAAAACAAAAAGCTATACGAGCGTTTGCTTCAGGCAGAAAAAGACAAAATCGAATATTTAGAGAAATTGCTCAAAGGGAAATAATTCCATAAAGAGTTTATTCATAAAAAAGCATCAGCCACGGTTGGTGCTTTTCTATTTAATGCAAATGTTTCGGAGCATTATTGTATATTTAAAATCAAATCGTGAAGTTATAATGAATATTGTACTGGAAAATAAAGGAATCCAAACAGATTATTTTTATGTGCCGCCTTTTGTTTTGGAAGAAGGTGAAGTTGTTGTTTTGTTTTTATATAATGGAGGTTATTATTATGATACAGAGGTATTTCTCAAGGATATTTTTTGCGGTAAAATCAAGCACGAAAATGTAATCATACATCGAAAGATGAGGTTTGTTGATTATTTTAGAAGATCATACTTTAGAGATACTTTTTTTCCTTTAACAGTTGGAAGGTATCTTAAGAAAAATGCAGATCTTAAAAGTCCTTTTTCCAGTAAAATATATGAAGATAAATGGATTAAAAAAGAAACGAAAATAGAGAAGCTGCCAGGAACTCTAAGAAAGCTTTTAAGTTTATATGCGATGCTTTCAAAAACAAAAGATATAGTATTTGACTTAGCAGGACTTGATGCGCAAGGCGCTGAGCTCACTTTTAAGATGGTAAAAGATGCAGTAAAAGATGAAGGGGCAGCGATTTTACTTGATCATTTTAAGGATATGAAAGAACACGCATCAAAATACCTGGAAGTAGAATGGAATAAGGATATGTTGCCAGCTGTAAAAGAATTTAAATTAAACTTAAACAAAAAATAGTTGGAGAATTACTTCAGCTTTGTTTGAAGTGGGTAGGCAGTATAGAAGAAACATTTTATTTCTTTTTAGCTGCTATTTTAGATTTGCGTTTCAATCGCTCAATCAATGCATCGGCCTTTTCATTTTGAGAAATGAATCGTAACGATTCTGCATATCTGTAATAATACATTTGATCTAAATCGTATGTCATGGCAAATAACTCACCGTACCATTTTGCAGCTTTCTCCAGATTACAAATGGCGTAAGAAGAATTTCCTAGTTTCTGAAACAGATCTATAGATTTATAGCCTTTTGCGGCCACTTTTTCGTAAGTTTTGGTTACATCAACGTAAGCGTATTTTTCGCCAGTTTTCTTGGTAACATAATTTTCATTTTGAGCAGAAAGCTTTAAATAAAAAAGAGTCAATGGTAATAAAATGGCTAGCTTTCTTTTCATACGCCTTTGATAATAAGTAACTTAATTGTACAAATGTATTTAAATCTATTGATTTTTGATTGTTTTAACGGTTAAATGTAAATTTAACGGTCATAGTAACAGTTTGTTAAGACTATTATCAAAACGTAAAAATCCTATTATATTGTATACTAAGAAAACAAAAAAAAGCATTCGGCGCGGCGAATGCTTTTAACTTTTTGGGCAAAAAGAGTGATTAACGACGAAATGCAGGACTTTCGTTTACTGATTCGTCTAATGAAACTTTTTTCACTTTTTTAGCTACAACTTTAATTTCATGTTTAGCAACTTTACCGCTTTCTGTTACTTCTAAAACGTAAGTTCCGGCTGGAAAACCTTCTAAACTTATTGTTTTTGAAATTTCTAATTTGTCTGCAGCAGAATCTCCTGTGTAAAGCAAATTGTGATTTTCATCATAAATAGAAAAAACTGATTTTTCAACGGTGTTTAAAGTAAAGCTAACTACTTTTCCGTTTCCGGTAATTATATTCAAAATATAATCTCCTTTTCCATCAATTGCGTAGGTAAAAATTGTTGTTAGAAATAAGGCAACAACTAAGCCCATTTGGGTAAATTTTGTCATGTCTTTTTTAATTGTTTTTTAAATTGTTTTTTAAATTGTTTAATACTAAATAGTGGAACGGTAAAACTAACAAAAAAAATTAATTTTGTGCAAAAAAATGCCGTTTTCAAACGGATAAGTTGCTGAATTAAAGATGTTTCGATGTTTTTGTTAAAGTATGTACGTAAAAACTTAGTTCTTGGATGTTTTTTTACGTTATTTTTTAAAAGTATAAAAATCAGACTCTTAAAATTATTAAGAATAGTTTTCCAAAAATAATTCGGGACAGAAAATTTTCTAAAAATAAGGCATAAAAAAACAGCTCTATAACCACAAAGAGCTGTTTCTAAAACTTTTTAGTTTTTAAACTTTACTAACTATCTAACCTCATTTTTATACTGTCTGTATAAACTTTTTAGCGTGTTGCTACACTTGTATTTTTATTGTAGAAACCAGCTTTGTAAACTGATGAAACTGCTTTTTTTGACAAAACAGTAGCTTCATCAGTAATCGTAATTTCATGTTTTACTTTTTTCACATTATCTTCAACTTCTAAATAGTAAGTTCCTTCCGGAAATTCCTCTAAGCTAAAAGTTCTCAAAATTCCATCTTTACCTGAAGCATTTTCAGAATAAATTAGATTACCATCTTTGTCGTAAATAGACAAGCTTGCTTTTTTCACCTGATTAAGGGCAAATGTGATAAGCTTTCCATTTGTTTTTAAAACATGAAGATTAAAATCTTCATTCCCGTCGATTGCATAAGTACTCATTCCGGTGAAAAGTACAGCACATACTAAACTCAATTTTAAAATCTTTTTCATGGCATTAGTTTTTAAATTAATAGTTCTAATTCTCTGATGCTAAATTACTTACATTGTAAGGTTTTTTACACAACTCTATTTTCCGATTTCGATGCTGTATTCTCATTTACGAAACCGTTATAGGTTAAAACTTGAATTATTTTTATCGTTTTAGTTAATTCGCTTATTATTTTTCAAAGTTTTGTAGTGATTAAGAAAATGTAAAATTATCCCTGTTTCTTATAAAAAAACGCACGTTGAGGTTTAACCGTAAAGTAGGTTTACGCAGATTTTAAAAAGATTTTGGCAGATACGCGCAGATTATAAATAAAAAAAAATATGCAAAATTAGCTTAAATCTGCAGAATCTGCGTGAAACAAAATTTTACATTTTTATGTCTTTGCGTGAGATTCAAATGCAATACTTATCCTCTTAAGGAACGAAGGATAATACTAGAAGTTCCGCACAGAAATTCCTCAATATTTGTCGAGCTTTTAGTGTGATCCTTCCTGAGTCAGGATGACAAACTGAACTTAAAAAAACTTTGTGCCTTAGTGCCTTCGTGGCAAAAAAGTAAAGCACAAAAAAAACAGCTCAATAACCACAAAGAGCTGTTTATAAACAATCACGTTTTTACTTTACTAACTATCTAACCTCATTTTTATACTTTATGAGAGTATAAACTTTTTTAGCGTACTGCTACGCTTGTACTTTTTGCAGTTGAATCTGCTTTATAAACAGATGAAATTGCTTTTGATGATAAAACTGTAGCCTCATCAGTTATTGTAATTTCATGTCTTACTTTCTTTACACTGTCTTCTACTTCTAAGATGTACGTTCCTTCAGGAAATTCTTCGAAATTAAAAGTTCTTAGGATTCCATCTTTACCAGTAGCACTTTCATAATATAATACAGAACCATCTTTGTCGTAAATAGTTAAATTCGCTTTCTTAACCTGGTTAAGGGCAAAAGTCACTAGTTTACCATCTCTTTTTAATACATGAAGGTTAAAATCTTCATTCCCGTCAATTGCATAAGTACTCATTCCTGTGAAAAGCACTGCACATACTAAACTCAATTTTAAAATCTTTTTCATGGCATTAGTTTTTAAATTAATAGTTCTAATTCTCTGATGCTAAATTACTTCAGATCTACGTTTTTCAACACAACTCTATTTTCCAATTTCGATGCTATATTCTCATTTACGAAACCGTTATAGGTTAAAATTTGAATTATTTTTAGCATTTTAGTAAAATCACCTATTATTTTTCAACGTTTTGTAGTGTTTAAGAAAATGTAAAATTATCTGTATTTCTTACAAAAAGTTTACTTGGAGGTTTAAAACCTAAAATTTGGTTTCACGCAGATTTAAAAAAAATTTAGGCAGATAGGCGCAGATTATAAAAAAAAATAAATCTGCAAAATCTGCTTAAATCTTCAGAATCTGCGTGAAACAAACTTTTACATTTTTGTGTCTTTGCGTGAGATTCAAATGCAATACTTATTCTGGTAAGGAACGAAGGATAATACTAGAAGTTCCGCACAGAAATTCCTCAATATTTGTCGAGCTTTTAATGTGATCCTTCCTGAGTCAGGATGACAAACTAAACTTAAAAAACTTTGTGCCTTAGTGCCTTCGTGGCAAAAAAGTAAAGCACAAAAAAAAACAGCTCAATAACCACAAAGAGCTGTTTCTAAAACTTTTCAGTTTTTAAACTTTACTAACTATCTAACCTCATTTTTATACTGTATGCGAGTATAAACTTTTTTAGCGTGTTGCTACGCTAGTATTTTTTGCAGTTGTATCTGCTTTATAAGTTGATGAAATTGCTTTTGATGATAAAAAAGAGCCATCATCAGTTACTGTAATTTCATGTTTTACTTTTTTTACGCTGTCTTCCACTTCTAAGATATAAGTTCCTGCTGGAAATTCTTCGAAACTGAAAGTTCTTAAGATTCCGTCTTTACCTGTAGCGTTCTCATAATAAAGTACTGAACCATCTTTATCATATATAGTAAGACTTGCTTTTTTAACCTGGTTAAGAGCGAATGTTACTAATTTTCCGTTTCCTTTTAATACATGAAGAGTAAAATCTTCGTTACCATCAATTGCATAAGTGCTCATTCCTGTAAAAAGTACTGCACACACTAAACTTAATTTTAAAATCTTTTTCATAACCATTGCTTTAAATTATTAGTTCCTTTTTCTGATGCTAAATTACTTCAGTGATAGATTTTTTTTCACAACTCTATTAGCCAATTTATATGCTATATTCTCATTTACGAAACCGTTATAGGTTAAAATTTGAATTATTAGAGGTGTTTTGGTTAATTCGGTTATTATTTTTCAATGTTTTTTTGATTTTTAACATTCTTGAAATATTCCGTAATTCTTACAAAGAATGCTGCATGCATATAAAAAAGAGGAATAAAATGCGATATATTAAAAAAAGCACGGATAAAAATATGGGTCTTGAAAAAAATAGTGAAATTGAATCGTTTTTGACTGCGTTTAAAAGTAGGAAATGATAAAAAATTCTCAATTACGAAACCGTTATAGGTTAAAATTTAAATTATTTTAGGTGTTTTTGTTAATTTTGCTATTATTATTTAAAGATTTTATCATGAAGACAATAGCCCCAGCTCTTGAAGTGATATCAAACTCATACGGAAGTTCTTTTACCTACACTAAACACGCCGAAAAGACCAATAGCAAAGCTCATTTATGGCATTATCATCCTGAAATTGAGTTGGTTTATATAAACGGTGGGGCAGGAAAAAGACAAATAGGAAGCCACGTTTCTTACTATACGAATGGTAGTTTGATGCTGATAGGTGCGAATTTGCCTCATTGTGGTTTTACAAATGAGCTGACAGGAAATATAAACGAAACAGTTATTCATATCAAACCTGAATTTTTAGGCAGCGACTTTTTTGGTGCTCCGGAGATGAGAAGGGTTCAAAATGTCCTTACACAGTCTAAAGGAGGAATTGCTTTTGGAGGGAAAACTAAAAAGCAAATTGGCGATAAAATAGAAAAGATGGAGAGCCAGCTTCCGTTTGAGCGTCTGCTAACCCTTTTGAGTATTTTAGATGAGCTTGAGGCATCAGAAGAATATACGGTGCTTAATGCAGATGGTTTCTCACTAGAGCTGAACACGCAGGATAATGACCGAATGAAGATGATTTTTAATTTTGTGAAAGATAATTTTCAGGAATCAATTGCCATCGATGAGGTTTCAAGTATGGTTAGTATGACAACACCTTCGTTTTGTAGGTATTTCAAAAAAGTTTCGAACAAAACATTTACCGAGTTTGTCAATGAGTATCGTTTGGTGCATGCTTCAAAACTTTTGGCAGAGAAACCAATAAGTATCAATGAGGTTTGTTACGAAAGTGGTTTCAATAATTTTAGCCATTTTAGTAAATCTTTTAAACAGTATACTGGTGTAAGTGCATCTCAATATCGTCAGGAACACAAGATTATAATTAGTTAAGTTTTAGATTGCAATCTCTTAAGATATAAATATTCATAAAACCATTCGTTTGCTGCGAATGGTTTTTTTAGTTTTAGACACGAATTACACGAATTTTTACTAATTCTAATCTGTGGTTATTCTTTGCACAAATTATAAAAAAAAATAATTCGTGAAAATTTTTGTAATTCGTGGCAACTCCTTTTTTATAATAATCTTCAAAATCATATTAATCTGTGGCAAAAAAATACAACAAATAAATAGTTTTGTTGATAATAAAACTGGTCCGATTTTTCATATAATTTATCCTGAAAAAACTATATTTACAATCCCTAATCGAAAAAACACCAATATGAAAAAACTTAAAATTTTAGTATTTACAGCTTTTTTATGCATTTCGTCTATAAGTTATGCTGCCAAAGTAGATACTTTACAAATTGCCAGTACAGCGATGAGCAAAACCTACAAAGCTGCTGTTGTATTGCCTAATTCTTATGCCAAAAGTAAAACGGCTTATCCGGTAATGTATTTACTGCATGGTGCTTACGGACACTTTAGTGACTGGTTAAAAAATACACCAAACAAAAAACTAGTTCAGGGATTGTCCGATCAATACAATATGATTATTGTAATGCCCGAAGGTGAAACTTTTAGTTTTTATCTGGATAGTCCGGTCAATAAAGAAAGTCAGTTTGAAACTTTTATTACTCAGGAGGTGATTCAGAAAGTAGATAAAACATACAGAACCATTAGCAATAGAAATGGAAGAGTAATCACCGGACTTTCGATGGGAGGACACGGTGCACTTTATTTATCAGCCAAACATCCGGATTTGTTTTGTGCTGCCGGAAGTATGAGTGGGGCAGTAGACATGAGTACAATGCTGAATAGAGAGTCATCAGCTCAGGTTGTCAAATTAATGCAGCCTGTATTTGGAGATAAAAGTGATAGTTCTGAAATGTATGCAAAATATGCTGTCATGAACATGCTGGATAAAATCAAAGAAAATAAATTGCCTTTGATTATAGACTGCGGCGTTGATGATTTTTTAATAGAACCCAATCGTGAATTGCACCGAAGATTGGTTTATAATAAGGTAGACCATGATTATACAGAACGTCCTGGTGCTCATACGTGGGATTACTGGGATAATTCATTGCCTTATCACGCTTTGTTTTTCAGTAAAATATTGTTTAAAACTAAGAATACAAAATAGAGATGATAATTTATTTATAAATTTTTATTTAAAAGCATCCGTTAAAATCGGATGCTTTTTTTTGGAAGTTTTTTAATATTAGCCTTTGATTGTTAAAGTATTATATTTTAAAAGATGGCGTGAAATGCAAAATAGTATAAAAAGATTAAGAAAAAAGTTATGTAATTTTTTTTTTGGTTTGGTTTTTGGAAGTACCTTTATATATAAAACTTAAAAAAGCAAATTTTATGAAAAAGATACTTACACTTTTCGCAGTTGTTGGATTAATTGTATTTTCAAGCTGTGAAGGACCAGAAGGGCCTCCGGGACCTCCGGGATATGACGCGCCAGTTGCTCCAGTTATTGATGTTAATAATGTTAATTTTGCTTTGAATGGAGATGGAGAAGTTATAGATTTTGGTTTTACTCTTTTTCCTGGCGATGTAGTTTTGGCTTACAGAGCGAATGGAGTAGCAACAAATGGAGGTACAATTTGGACTCAAATTCCAGAATCACATTATTATGACGATGGACGTTTATTTTTTACTTATAAATTTAATTTTACCCGAGTAGACTTTGAACTTTATCTAGATGGATTCAACTTAAATACTGTGCCAACTAATTTAAGAACTAATCAAAAATTTCGTATTATAGTTGTTCCGGGTGCAGATCCTGAAATTAGTAACAAATCAGTTAATAAAGAGGATTATTCTGATTACAATACTGTCGTTAAAAAATATAAGATTGATGATAGTAATGTTAAAACAATTAATTTATAATTGATATAAAAAAAGGAAATCGTAAGATTTCCTTTTTTTATATCAATTTAATTTTATATCTACTGTTTTAGAAATGTTGTTTTATAGCTATAAGGTCTGGTTGCTCCAGTAATTTTAATATTCATAGTGATAAAATAAATTCCCGGTTGTAAATTTGCAACATTTAATTGTATTAAACTTGAACTTATTGTTGAATAAGTGTTAGGAGTTACTATTTGACCAGTACTATTAGTGATGATAATGTTAGATATCGCATTCGGCCTACTATCTTCAATATTCAAGATGGATGTCGTTGGATTTGGATATGTTTTTATAGATTGATTATCTGAGTCTAATCGAGTTTGGAAAGTTGTTTTTACAATATTACTTATATAATGTACATTATAGTAGAAACTATAAATAATTCTTTTATAGTACTGTACAATTGGTTGATCAGTAGGGATTCTGTTTCCCTCTGCTCTGGAGGTTATAGTGGGGATATATTCTTTATCTTTTGCTTCAATAATTTTTGTCCAGTTATTGTTATCTTTTGATATTAACCATTGATAATATACACTATTAGGACTATCCCCATTTATTGGATTTGCAGTATTGCCATAATTGACAATTTGGTCACAACATATTGTGTTTTTTGTTAAATCTGTATTTAACGGGATTATTTCAATAACATTACTGGTTGCACATCTTCTGTATGGTGATTGATCGAGAGGGTTTTCAATTATTAATCTTCTATATTCCATTGCATTGTTAGATGCAGGAGGAGTATAGTTTATTTGTGTTGCTCCTGATATATCTTTCCATCCATATGTTTGAAAATAATTGTCGCCAAAATAAGACCAAAGTAGAGGGTATTTGATTCTGGATTGCCACTGAAAAGGATAGTTTTTTAATGAATTAGTAACTGTTTGGCTTCTAGTACTACCTGCTATTTGTACTGAGTGACTTTCTGACGCTTCATTACCAATTATTGTTTGAGGAATTTGTCCATCTATTAAATATTGATTTCCAGTAATTACATTATTTACTCTTAAATTTTCAAGTTGAGTTAAAAAATTAACAACAGAAAAAGTTATGGTTCCACTTATGATAGTCCCATATGTATAAGTAGTTTTTTGTCTTAATGATACACCCTGGTAAAAAGGAGAATTAACATCTACGATAATATCTGTGTTGGGATACACCCAATCTTTTGAAGTTATATCGTAATAATCACTAAATTCTGGTAAAATAGGAGTACCTCCATAAGGAACTATTTCCTGCGTTGGCTGATTAGGGGACGGAGGTGGAGGAGAAGGAATATTATCTTTTATTATAGATATCTTATTACTTTTATAAACTACACCAGAAAAGGTTTTATATTCGGCGTATAAGTTTCCCCCCGAAACGTTAAAATCGGCACTGTTTAAATAAATAACAAAAGTGGCGAGTCCAATTTTTCCACCACCAAAAAATAAAAATCCCCCGTTACCGCCAGAGGGTATATTGCCGCCCCATCCAGAGCTCTTTTCGTAATAAATAGTTACAGTGCCATTGTCTGGAGCATTTACTGGGGTTTCAACTTTAACACCTAACGAAATTGTTGACTTACTTACAGATGCTAAATTTATAGACCCAGAGCTATAATTGTAGCCATTTACAGTTGTTGGGGTGATTGTAACTTTTTGTCCAAACATTAAAGTATTGAATGCAAACAAAAAAAAGAGGAAAAGGTATTTTTTTCTCATGATAAAAATTTAAAGGTTTATATGAGATAAAAATATCAATAAATAACGTATAAACTTACTTTTAAAAGTTAAATTATAAGATTATATTTATTATTTACTAAGGTTAATGCTTTATAAAAAAAGGAGATCATTTGATCTCCTTTTTTTATGTGTATATGTTTCCAGATAATTAATCCAAATCCAAATCTGTTAATTCTTTTTCTTTACCAAATTTAAGAGAAACCATAATTCCCACTAAAAGAGAAAGTGCAATAAATCCTAAAGAAGCCCATTCCGGAATGTGGATAAAATCGTGTAGAATCATTTTTAACCCTACAAAAGCTAAAATGGCAACAAGACTGTATTCTAAATAACTGAATTTCGCCAGCATATTGGCTAAGAAAAAGTACATGGAACGTAATCCAAGAATAGCAAAAATATTAGAACTGAACACTAAAAACGGATCAGAAGTAATAGCCAGAATTGCAGGAACACTATCAACAGCAAATAAAACATCCATTACTTCAATAACAATTAAGGCAACGAACAATGGAGTTGCAGCTCTTTTTGCGGTTTTTGTAGAGATGAAAAATTTCTCGCCATCTGTTTCAGATGTAATCGGAATAATTTTTCCTAATGTTTTGTATACGAAAGAATCTTTTGGATGAAAATCTTCATCTTCACCAGAAAATAACATTTTTAAAGCAGTAAAAATTAAGAATGCGCCAAATAAGTAAGTAGTCCAGGTAAATTTATTGATCAACATTACTCCGAAGAAGATCATCAATCCACGGAAAACAATCGCTCCAAGAATTCCCCAAAATAAAACACGGTGCTGGTATTTTTGCGGAATCTTAAACGAAGCAAAAATAATCGCAATCACAAAAATATTATCAACGCTTAAGGATAATTCAATTAAGTAACCTGTAATAAACTTCATGGAAGCGACTGCAGGTTTAAGACCATCTGGATTCGCAATATAATCTGTAGTATAAAGCCAGTAGATAACTCCTGAAAAGGCAAATGACAGTGTTACCCAAATCAATGTCCATTTGCTTGCTTCTTTAGTACTAATGATATGAGGTGTTTTGTTAAAAACGCCTAAATCTAAAGCAAGAATAATAACTACGGCCAATAAAAAGAAAATCCAAACCATTATGAGATAATTTTAAATGATTTACAAAGATAGGTTTTGAAGTTTAACTTAAAAATTAAATTATTAGAAAATTACCGTCGAATTTAGAAACTATAAGGTTTTAAAACCGATTAAATTTCTGTGTAATTTAGTTTTTGCATTTTTGTCATCCCTCGTTCCGAAATGACAAACTAACGAAAATATTCTTATGAAAATGACTGCCCTAGCCCCGATAGAAGTGGAAATCCTTTTGTGGCGGGGTTCGCCACAAAAGATTGCAACGGATAGCGGGATTAGCTTCAAAAAAAAATGACTCTTATCATAAAATTAAAGGAAGAAATATGTAAATAAAAAAAAGTGCCATCAATTAAGATGGCACTTTTCAGTATAATTTGAACTATGAATTATAGCGCTGATTTAACAGTTTTGATAATTCTAGCAGCAATTTTGTATGGATCACCGTTTGAAGCTGGTCTTCTGTCTTCTAACCAACCTTTCCATCCTTTTTGAACAGTCATTAAAGGAATTCTGATAGAACATCCTCTGTCTGAAACTCCATAAGAGAAATCGTGGATAGATGCAGTTTCGTGTTTACCAGTTAAACGTTGGTCGTTGTAAGCTCCGTAAACAGCAATGTGCTCAGCAGTAACAGGACGGAAAGCCTCGCAAATTCTTTCGTAAGTTGCTTGATCTCCACATGTTCTTAACACCTCGTTAGAGAAGTTAGCATGCATACCAGAACCATTCCAGTCTGTGTCTCCTAATGGTTTCGGGTGATATTCAATATAGTAACCATATTTCTCAGTCAAACGATCTAATAAGTAACGAGCAACCCAAATTTCGTCTCCTGCTTTTTTAGCACCTTTAGCGAATAATTGGAACTCCCATTGTCCACAAGCAACCTCTTGGTTAATACCTTCAAAGTTAATTCCGGCAGCGATACATAAGTCAGCATGTTCTTCTACTAATTTTCTTCCGTGAGTGTTTTTTCCACCAACAGAGCAGTAGTACATACCTTGTGGAGCAGGATAACCTCCAACAGGGAAACCTAATGGCAATAAAGTTTTAGTATCCATGATGAAATATTCTTGTTCGAAACCAAACCAAAAATCTTCATTATCATCATCAATTGTAGCTCTTCCGTTAGAAGGGTGTGGTGTTCCATCAGCGTACATAACTTCAGACATAACTAAATATCCGTTAATACGTGTTGGATCTGGGTAAATTGCAACAGGAACTAAAAGACAGTCTGAAGAACCACCTTCTGCTTGTTTTGTTGATGAACCATCAAATGACCAGTTTCCAAGTTCTTCTAATGTTCCTTTGAAATTTTCGTGTTCTTCAACTTTAGTTTTACTTCTAAGATTTTGAGTTGGTTCATATCCATCTAACCAAATGTACTCTAACTTAATTTTAGCCATAATAATATAATTTATTTTTTTGTTTTTTTTCGCTGGGTCAAATATAGATTTATTTTTTTAGTCCTAAAAATTAGGGGGCTATTTTGTTTTACGGAGTATAATTTTTTAGAGAAGCGCAATTTAGATGGGGGTATATTTTTAAAAAAGCAATTTTTAACACTATAAAAAAATAAATTCGTAATAATTACGGGAGTTTTTTGAATTTCTGAGTTAAGGAATTATGAAAAAATGTTTATTTAATGAATAATGCCGGTGTATTTTGTTACATTTCTTTAAATTGAATTCATTATTCTTTAAAAAAACGATCTTCTGTTGAAATATTACCACATAAATTTCCAAAATATATCTTTCAAATAGCCTCTTTTATTGCTTATATTTGTTCCTCTTTTTTTAGTGAAAATTATTACGAATCTTTAAACTTATATACATGTCAACATTACGTTTCCAAGCTTTGAAAGAAGCTTCGACAAGAAAGCCAGTACATTTTGAAGAAATTGATAGAAAGTCTAACATTTTTGGATCCAATGTATTTAATGAGAAAGCAATGAAGCAATATTTAACTTCAGATGCTTTAAAGGGAGTTAGGGATGCAATTCAGCACGGAACTAAAATAGACAGAAAACTGGCAGATTATATCGCCATGGGAATGAAAGAATGGGCTTTAGCCAAAGGCGTTACACATTATACACACTGGTTTCAGCCACTTACAGGAACAACAGCAGAAAAACACGATGCTTTTTTCGAAACATCGTATGACGGAAGTGATCCAGTAGAAAAATTTGGCGGAGCTCAATTGGTTCAGCAAGAGCCTGATGCATCAAGTTTCCCGAATGGCGGAATCAGAAATACTTTTGAAGCCAGAGGTTATACTGCTTGGGATCCAACTTCTCCGGCATTTATATATGGTACCACTTTATGTATTCCAACTGTTTTTATCGCTTACACGGGTGAAGCTTTAGATAATAAAATTCCGTTATTAAGAGCATTATCTGCTATGGATGAAGCAGCTACTGAAGTATGTCGTTATTTTGATAAAAATGTAAAAAAGGTAACGGCAACTCTAGGTTGGGAGCAGGAATATTTCCTTATTGATAAAGCTTTGGCTAATTCACGTCCTGATTTAATGATGACAGGAAGAACCTTATTAGGACATACTTCTGCAAAAGGACAACAGCTTGATGATCATTATTTTGGTTCTATTCCAACTCGTGCCTTAACCTATATGAGAGATTTAGAGCAGGAATGTATGTTGTTGGGAATTCCGGTAAAAACACGTCATAATGAGGTAGCGCCAAATCAGTTTGAGCTGGCACCAATTTTCGAAGAAACAAATTTGGCTGTAGATCACAACTCCTTATTAATGGATGTGATGCAAAGAGTGGCAGAGCGCCATGATTTTAAAGTGTTATTCCATGAAAAACCTTTTAAAGGTGTTAACGGTTCAGGAAAACACAACAACTGGTCATTGGCAACTGATACTGGAGTTAATTTATTGAGTCCGAGTAAGACGCCAATGAGTAATTTACAGTTTTTGACTTTCTTTATTAATACAATCAAAGCGGTTAACGATTACGAAACTTTATTAAGGGCTTCTATCGCAACAGCAAGTAATGATCACAGGTTAGGAGCAAATGAAGCGCCGCCGGCTATTATCTCTGTTTTTATTGGTGCACAATTAACTAAGGTTTTATCTGAATTAGAAAGTGTAACAACCGGTAAATTATCTCCTGAAGAAAAAACCGATTTAAAACTAAATGTTGTAGGTAAAATTCCGGATGTTCTTTTAGATAATACAGACAGAAACAGAACATCGCCTTTTGCCTTTACAGGAAATAAATTTGAGTTTAGAGCCGTTGGTTCAAATGCAAACTGTTCGAACGCAATGACAACGTTGAATGCAATTGTTGCCAAACAATTGAAAGATTTCAAAATAGAAGTAGATAATTTGATCGACTCTAAAGACATGAAAAAAGATGACGCCATCTTTAATGTTTTGAGAGAATACATCAAACAATCTAAAAAAATACTTTTTGAAGGTGACGGTTATAGCGATGCCTGGGAAAAAGAAGCAGCTAAAAGAGGTTTAAGTAATTTTAAAACTACTCCGGAAGCTATTAAAGCAAAAGTTTCTAAGCAAGCACTTGATTTATTTGATGAATTAGGAATCTTAAATCATGTTGAAGCGGAAGCTCGTTACGAAATTGAATTGGAAGAATACACTAAAAAGATCCAGATTGAAGGAAGAGTTTTAGGTGATATCTCCAGAAATCATGTTATTCCGACAGCGATTCGTTACCAAAATACATTAATTGAGAATGTAAAAGGTTTAAAAGAAATCTTCGGAAAAGAATTCGAAACCATTGCAAAAGAACAAATCGTTTTGATTAAAGAAATTTCAGGTCATATTGAAGGAATCAATTCTAAAGTATTGGCCATGACGAATGAACGTAAAAAAGCGAATCAATTGACTGATGCCCAAAAAATGGCTGAAGTTTACTGTAATAACGTAAAACCTTATTTTGAAGATATTCGTAATCACTGTGATAAGTTAGAATTATTGGTTGATGACGAAAGTTGGACACTTACTAAATACAGAGAATTACTATTTACAAAGTAATTAATAAAATAATTAGACTAAAACCCATCTTAAACAGGTGGGTTTTGTTTTTTAGATTAAGATACGAAGATAACTTCGTGATTTTTTTATCAATCAAACATCCGAATCAATCAAAGAATTAAAAAAAGGGATTATCTTTGCACCACATCAACACAAACTAATTTTCATGAGTTCAGATTCTAGCAAAAGGTACGCACAAAGAGGTGTTTCAGCATCAAAAGAAGACGTACACAACGCCATTAAAAATATTGATAAAGGTTTATTTCCACAGGCATTCTGCAAAATTGTTCCTGATTACTTAACTCAGGATTCATATCATTGCTTAATTATGCACGCTGACGGAGCCGGTACAAAATCGTCTTTGGCGTATATGTATTGGAAAGAAACCGGAGATATTTCTGTTTGGAAAGGAATTGCTCAGGATGCTTTAATCATGAATATTGATGATTTATTATGTGTTGGAGCAACAGATAATATCTTG
Organism: Flavobacterium sp. KH_001; assembly: GCF_057840745.1. Taxonomy (NCBI): domain Bacteria; kingdom Pseudomonadati; phylum Bacteroidota; class Flavobacteriia; order Flavobacteriales; family Flavobacteriaceae; genus Flavobacterium; species Flavobacterium sp. KH_001. The sequence goes on from NZ_CM174520.1 coordinate 2,840,993, forward strand.
CTTTCTTCTACTATCGGAAGAAACAAAAACTTAATTCCTGCCGAAGTTATCTCTGCAATCATCAACGGAACCGAAGAATTAATCAACGAATTAAAATCTTTCGGTGTTACCATTCATTCAACTGGTGGAGAAACTGCCGATGTTGGTGATGTCGTTCGTACTATTATTGTAGATTCTACTGTAACAGCTCGTATGAAACGCAGCGATGTTGTGGATAATGCCAATATTAAAGCGGGTGATGTAATTGTTGGTTTGGCTTCTTTTGGTCAGGCAACTTACGAAAAAGGCTATAATGGCGGAATGGGAAGTAACGGATTGACATCGGCACGTCATGATGTATTCGGAAAATATTTAGCTAAAAAATATCCGGAAAGTTATGATGCTCTTGTTCCTGAAGAATTAATTTATTCAGGTCAGGTAAGTCTAACAGATGAAGTAGAGAACAGCCCAATAAACGCTGGTCAGCTGGTACTTTCTCCAACAAGAACTTATGCGCCAATTATCAAGAAAATTTTAGATACTTATACGCCAAACGAAATTCACGGAATGGTACATTGCAGTGGAGGAGCGCAGACTAAAATTCTTCATTTTGTTCAAAATTTACACATTATAAAAGATAATTTATTCCCGGTTCCACCATTGTTCAAGTTAATTCAGGAACAATCAAAAACCGATTGGAAAGAAATGTATCAGGTTTTCAATTGCGGCCACCGTATGGAAATTTATGTTCCTGAAAATATTGCTCAGGATATTATTGCGATTTCAAAATCATTCAATGTCGATGCACAAATCGTTGGTAGAGTAGAAGCAGCTGATGCTAAGAAATTGACAATTACGAGCGAATACGGAACATTCGAATATTAATTTTTAAGTTACAAAGGTCCAGAGGTTCTGAGTTGCAAAGGTTTTTATACTGGAGTTTCAACAGGACCTTTTTTATTAATAATTAGCTTTTTTAGGAGCTAATCCCGCTATCCGTTACAATCTTTTGTGCCGAACCCCGGCACAAAAGGATTTTCACTGCTATCGGGGCTAAAAACACCAGAGTTATGTACGAGCTACTTTTTTGGAGATATTTAGATGAGATTTATTTGAATCATCACGAAGTTTACGAAGCACTTCTTGAAAAAGAAGAAGTTGAGGGATTAGAAACACTTCCGGTAGAGGTAATCTTTAACCGAATCGCTTCAGTATTCTCAGAATGGGAAAAAGTAGATGAGAACAGCTGGCAAAATACAAAAGGTAAAGGTGCATTTCAGGTTATTTCAACTCCACAAAGCATCAAAATCGACTGTTACGGAACCGAAGGCAAAACCATGAATAAGCTGGTCGAGCTAATGGAAGAATTTAAATGCCCTTTATACGACCCTCAGGTGCCGGAACGTTACGACGAAATGAGTGAATAATTATTATAAAAAAAAACTGTCCCAATTTTAGGGACAGTTTTTATTTATATGCGATTCTAATTTTTTGCCATTTCTGTTGATGGATTTAAAAGAACTGGCGCTCCAAAACCAATTTGTTCTAATTTTGACAGCTGCGTTTTTGCATCACCTGCTATTACATAAAACATTTCATTTACGTTTAAATATTTATTAGAGAGTTTTTGAATCTCCTCAATTGTCATGCCTTTTACAATGTTTTCACGCTGTTTAGCATAGTCATTTGGAAAGTTATAGTTGCCGATCTCATAAAGCATATTCAGTTTAGCTGATAAAGTTTCAAATGCTCTTGCATTACTTTTAATTAAAAAGTCTTTAGTGACATCAAGATCGCTCTTGCTGAATTTTTTACCGTACTGTTCTGTTATTTCTTTTATCAAACTAATTGATTCATAGGTTATGTTAGATCGTACACCACTTTCAATAGAAAATGAACCTTTGTTGTTTGAACCTTCAAACATAGATGAAATACCATACGTGTATCCTTTTCCTTCTCTTAATTGTTGTGTCAGTTCAGAGGCAAAGCCACCTCCTCCCAAACGGTAATTCATTACTTTGGCAGGATAAAAATCTTTGTCAGTAGCGGCAAGAGCAAGATATCCTATTCGAATAACAGATTGTTTTGCATCAGGAACGTCATAAAAATAAATTTTTGATTTGGCTACTCCTTTTGTGCTTTCTATTTTAGGAATAATAATGTCTTTCGACTTCCATTCTTCATTTAATGAATTTAATGAACTATTTGCATCTGATTCCGAAATGGCACCAACAATTTGAAAATTAGAAACAGAGGGAGAAATATTCTTCGTATAGTAGTTTTTTAAATCTTCAATAGTAATGTTTTTTACAGAATTCTCGGTTCCAATATTGTTATTGGACAGAATAGATGCTTCGCCGTGAATTATTTTTTTAAACTCATTGTCTGCAATATCGTTTGGACTTGCTTTTTGCTGTAGAATTTTACTTAAAGTACTTTGTTTGATCAAATCAAATTCTTTTGCATCCCAACGTGGTTGAAGTATTATTTCCTGAACAAGTTTCATTGTTTCGTTATAGTTCTTTGCCAGTGTATTTCCCTTAATAAAAACAGCTTCATCAGTTGCATAGGCTTTAATTACTGCACCAAGACTTTCGATTGCATTTTCTAATTGTTCAGGTGTTTTGTTTTTTGTTCCTTTTGTCATCAATTCTGCCATCATATTAGAAATGCCTATTTTATTTGCAGTTTCTAAAAGCATTCCGCCCTTAATTTGTAATTGAAACTGAACAAGAGGTACTTCATGGTTTTCAATTCCCAAAACGTTTATACCAGATGATAATTTCTTTTTCCAGACCACAGGCAATTTTACATTAGGACTATCTCCGTAGGGAGGCTCTACACTTCTGTCAAAAGCTGAAGGTGTTTTTTTATACGTAGCTGCAATACTGGCATCAAAAGTATCCTCTTTACCGTTAATTATTTTTTCTTCCTCAAGCACAGCTAACTCAGAACCTTCCAAAACTAAATTGGCCTGACCTTTTGGTACGAAACTCGTAGCTACAAAATGTTTTCCTTTTATATAGGTATTATAAACCCGCATAACATCTTCAGGAGTTACTGCAAGAATATTTTTTATATCCTGATTAATATAATCTGGCGTTCCCGCATAAATCTTATATTGGGCCAATTGAAATCCTTTTCCCAGAACACTTGCTAAATCATTGTAAAAGGCGGTTTCCTGTGTGGCTTTAATTCTGTTTAAATCCTGTTGTGAAATTCCTTCGGCTTCAAAATTTTTAAACGATTCGTTTATTCCTTTTTGTACTTCATTTAAATTTGTTTTATCAAAAGCAGTAACCTGAACGAAATACTGTCCCGCTATTTCAGAATTATATTGAGACATATCGACATCATCAGTCAATTTTTTGTCTTCTACAAGTGTTTTGTATAGAGGTGCTTTTTTACCCCTTGAAAGGTAATTGGCCAAAACTTCTAAGGCATAACTATCAGGGTGATATTTATAAACAGATGGCCATGTAATAGTTAATTGCGGTAAACGGGCAAAATTATCTTCATAATAAAGTTTTTTAGATGCTGTAAGCGTTACAGGCTGCTTCTCCATATTCGGAATATCTACGCCACGTTTTATTTCGCCAAAGTATTTTTCCACCCATTTTTTTGCTTGATTTGTATCAAAATCACCAGCAATGGTTAACGTTACATTATTAGGCACATACCAGCGATTGTAGAAGTTTTTTACGTCATCTAGCGTGGCATTTTGTAAATCTTCCAAAGAACCAATAACTTCCCAGCTATACGGATGTGAAGCAGGATATAAATTTTTATCAATTACGGCAAAGGTATTTCCGTAAGGTCTATTATCGTAACTCTGTCTTTTTTCATTTTTAACTACTTGTTTTTCTTTGGAAAGAACAGGATCTGTTACGGTGTTAATAAAATAACCCAGTTTATCGGCTTCGGCCCAAATCATTTTTTCCAAAGCATCTTTAGGTACTGTTTGATAATAATTCGTACGATCTCTGCTTGTTGAACCATTCGCACCAGAGCCACCAATTCGTGCGCTCATTTTATCAAGGCCTCCTTTTCCTAAGTTTTCTGATTCGAGAAAAAGTAAATGTTCAAATAAATGGGCAAATCCAGTACGGCCTGTAGTCTCTCTGGCTGATCCTACATGACAGGTCAAAGCGACAGCAACAACCGGATCAGATCGATCAATATGAAAAATTACATTTAGTCCGTTATCTAATGTAAACTGTTCAAATTCTACCTTAAATTCCTTCGACTGGCTTGTTTTATTCTGATTTTGCGAATAAGAATAAAATCCAGTAAAAAAAACAAAGAGAAGTATTAAAAATGGGTTTGATTTCATGGTTTGGCTTTTGTAGTTGAAACTTAATTTTTTGCTTTAAATAATTGGCTAGTGAATTTTACTGCGAAATTAACGAAATAAAAAGAATAAATTATTGAATGTTAATAAGTTAAATTCTGTTAATTTTTGACTTAAATCGGTACAGGTAAGATTTGTTGTAAAACTTGATTTTTAATTTTTATAAGGTAATTTTTGACCTTTTATATGGTCAATGTTTAAAAGAACTTTGTTTCTTTGTATTCATCCAAAATAGTATAGACATGAATTTGAATTTTCCTCAAAATGTAGTACTCGAAGACGAAATGGTTTTACTTCGCCCACTAGAACGCACCGATATCGAAAATCTATTGGATATCTCCGTGAACGAACCAGAAACCTGGAAATATTCTTTAGTAGGGGCAGACGGAAAAGAAAATCTCATTAATTATGTTGAGTCGGCACTAAAAGCAAGAGAAGAAAAAAGAGAATTCCCATTTATCGTTTTCGATAAAAAATCTCAAAAGTATGCAGGTTCGACTCGTTTTTATGATATTCAGCTTCAATATAAAACGTTACAATTAGGCTACACTTGGTACGGTTCTGCCTTTAGAGGAACCGGTCTTAACAAACATTGTAAATTCTTATTACTTCAATTTGCTTTCGAAACCTTAGGAATGGAGCGTGTAGAATTCCGTGCCGATAATAACAACGAAAGAAGTATCGCCGCCATGAAAAGCATCGGCTGCAAAGTCGAAGGCGTTTTAAGAAGCCATATGCCAACTGCAAACAGCGAGGTTCGTCGTGATTCAATAGTTTTAAGTATTCTTAAAGAAGAATGGTTTAACGAAGTAAAAGAAAATCTAAAGGGAAAGTTATAAAAAAGAGCCGTAGGCTCTAAAAATATTGTAGGGCTGGACTTCAGTCCAGTTTAGGAGTAAAGTAAATTGAATTTGACATTACCATTGCCATTGTCATTGCCATTGCTATTGTCATTGTCATTGTCATTAATCTTCTACCCATCTTTCAATAATAACCCCTGCTCGTTTCTTATTTTATCGACTAGTTTATCTACATAAGTTTTTATTTTCTGCGGTAATAAATTCCAATTCGCATCTTTTTTAAAACTCCTGCATTCATCGAAAACACATTCAACTGCGCGAATTACATATTTTTTATTTTTATAAACGGTAATGATTTTCACTCGACTTATTTCGTCGTCTTCATTTTTTGCTCCATAAATAATAATGGGTTCAATATAACCATCTCCATCAAGATCTTTAGTACTGCAATATTTTGTCCAAAACCAGATGTTGGTTTCTTGTGGTTCTGTGATTTCAAGTAGATCGTTTATTCGCCATTTTTCGAGAAAACCACCATGATCATTGATAGTACAAATGGCTTGAATTTTAGTATTTAAAGTATCTTTTTTACTAATTGTTTTTTGATTCTCACATAAAAGCAATTCGTAAACGCCGCCTTTGTCACTGTATTCAAAAGCTTTATATATTGGGAAATCTGAAACGCCGTCCAGTTCTCTTTCTGTAATTTGCTCTTTTGTAAGTCTGTAACTTTCGACTTTTTGAGCATATATAAATGTCGCAGTTAAATGAAGCAGAATGAAAATATAATTTTTCATGAATGGGATTACATTTTTAGTAACTCAAAGATATTTAAAACGTTTTAAGCTCAGAGTAATTTATATTTTTTAAAAAGCATATTTTATTGTATTTTTCTAACCTAAAAGTATTGATAAAACGTTTTAGTAAATACCTGATATTGTTTTATTCAAAAAATAATGATTAAATAAAATACCCAATGAATAGAGTAAATTGTAAAAAAATTCTTTTTGGATTGTCATTTTTAATGCTTGGATATGTTGCCAATGCTCAGAAAAAAACAACTGAAAAACGAAATTTGATTCAGTATGTAGATCCCATGATTGGAACGGCGAAAATGGGACATACTTATCCTGGTGCAACAGTGCCTTTTGGAAGTGTGCAATTAAGCCCGGAAACAGATACGATTGCTTATGGCTTAAACGGAAAATACAACGGTGAGGTTTATAAATATTGTGCAGGATATCAATATGAAGATAAAACGATCGTTGGTTTCAGTCATACTCATTTCAGCGGAACAGGACATTCTGATTTAGGTGATTTTCTAATTATGCCGACAACAGGTAAGTTGCAATTGAATCCGGGAGTGGCTTCAAAGCCACATTCTGGTTATCGTTCTGCATTTTCTCATACAACCGAAAAGGCTGAACCCGCTTATTACAGCGTTCTTCTAGAAGATCATAACATCAAAGCAGAATTGACAGCAACAACGCGCGTTGGGATGCATCAATATACTTTTCCAAAATCGGACGAAGCGCATATTATTCTGGATTTAACTTCCGGAATTTACAATTACGATAAAAAGAATGTATGGACATTTGTTCGAGTGGAAAATGATACTTTAATTACCGGATATAGACAAACAAACGGTTGGGCAAGAACGAGAACCGTTTATTTTGCAATGTCTTTCAGTAAGCCTATTAAGAGTTACGGACAAGCTGCACAGGAAAAAAGTGTTTACAGAGGTTTTTGGGGAAGATTTGATCAAACCAAAAATTTCCCGGAAATGGCAGGTCAAAATCTAAAATTGTTTTTTGACTTTAATACCGCAGAAGGAGAAAAAATCAAAATAAAAATGGCTTTATCTCCAGTGAGTTCTGCAGGAGCGTTAGAAAACATGAAGAAAGAAGTTCCAGGCTGGGATTTTGAAAAAGTAAAAAAACAAAGTCAGGAAGTGTGGAATAATGAGTTGAATAAAATTCAGATTGACGCCATTCAAAAAGAAGATTATGTCAATTTTTACACTGCCATGTACCACGCCTTTTTAGGTCCAACGGAATACATGGATTTAGATGGAAATTATAAAGGTTTGGATATGAACGTTCATAAAGCAGATAACTTTAAGAATTATACAAGCTATTCTTTATGGGATACTTACAGGGCATTACATCCGTTTTTTAATATTGTCCAAACAACAAGAAACTCAGATATGGTGAGTTCGATGCTGGCACATTCGGAGCAAAGTGTGCATAAAATGTTACCCATCTGGTCGCATTATGCTAATGAAAACTGGTGTATGATTGGTTATCATTCGGTTTCTGTAGTGGCTGATGCTATCGTAAAAGGTAATACTAATTTTGATCCGGAAAAAGCACTTCAGGCTTGTGTGAACACAGCAAAAGTACCTTATTATGACGGATTGGAATATTATATGAAAATGGGTTACGTTCCTGAAGATAAAAATGGTTCTTCGGTTTCAAAAACTTTAGAATATGCTTATGATGATTGGGCGATTGCACAGGCCGCGAAGAAATTAGGAAAAACCGAAATCTATAAGGAATTTATCGAAAGATCTAAAAACTATAAAAATGTTTATGATGCCAAAACAGGTTTCATGCGTCCTAAATTAAATGACGGAACTTTCAAAAAAGAATTTGATCCATTAGATACACACGGACAAGGTTTCATTGAAGGAAATTCATGGAATTACAGCTTGTACGTGCCTCAGGATCCGGCCGAAATGATTAAGATGATGGGTGGAAATGACAAATTCAATGTTCGTTTAGATTCGTTATTCAATATGCATTTGCCGGACAAATATTTTGAGAATACAGAAGATATTACCAGAGAAGGAATCATCGGGAATTATGTTCATGGAAATGAACCTTCGCACCACGTTGTGTATTTATACAATTGGACCAATTCTCCTTGGAAAGCACAAGACAAAATAAGAATGATCCTGAAAAAAATGTACCGAAATGGTGCAGACGGTTTAGGAGGAAATGATGATTTCGGGCAAATGAGCGCCTGGTATATTTTTAGCAGTTTAGGATTTTATCCGGTAGCACCTGGTTCTGACGAATATGCATTAGGAAGTCCGTTGGTTAAGAATGCTATTTTTAATTTAGAAAACGGAAAAACATTTGAAGTTGAAACAGTAAATCAGTCGGATAAAAATGTCTTTGTGAGCAAAGTACTTTTAAACGGAAAAGAATTATCGAAACCTTTTCTAAAACATGGAGATGTTATGAATGGTGGAAAAATCACGTTTTATATGAGTAGTAAACCGAACAAGAAGAATTATCAAAATTAATAAAAAGACAAACGTGACAGATTTTGAAAAAACTTCACGAAATTTGCACCTCAAATAAAAGATACGTATTATGAAAATAAATCTAAAATCAGGAATTGATAAATTGCTTTTCGGAATGAAGCAAAATGATGTTACAGCTGTTTTTGGCAAACCTGATAAAAATTATAAAGACGAAGATGATAATGTTATTTTTGTGTACAATTCACATAAAATCAGATTGACATTTTATGAAGAAGAAGAACTGAAATTAGGTTATTTAGTAGCATCAAGCAATGATTTAGAGGTTTTCGGATTCAAGATTATCGGAAGAAAAATTGCAGATGTGAAGAAAGATTTCGCAACAAAAGGAATTACAAAATACACTCAGGAAACTTTTGATACTTTCGAAAACTATTTCAATGAAGACAATTGGTTTATTCTTCAAACGGAGTTTGATGAAGTAGTGAAGTTTGAAATTGGGGCAATCATCAATGAAAAAGATGAATTTGCCTGGAAATTTCCGGTAAAGAAATAAGCGCAATATTGTCGTTTCTGATAAAAAATGAGAATAAAAAAAGCTCCAATCTATTGATTGGAGCTTTTTTCTTTATTGATTAAAAGAAATTATCCTTTCAACCATGCATTTTTAAGTTTCTCTTTAGATGCGTCTGTTGCTTTAAAAGTTTCTGTTTCTTCGTATGGTAATTTCACAGTTCCTTTGATAGTCTGTTCAACACCGGCACGTTTTATTTTAACTGTAATAGGATCATTTTCTTTCCAGTTTTCACTTTCTCCAATTAAATCATAAATGTTATCTAAGTTGTATGCTTTATCATTAATAGAAACAATTCCATCGCCACCTTTAAGATTTAAATTAGTAAAGAATACGTTCAGGTCAATATCAGCACGTACACTAATCGCTTTCGTTGCTTTGTCAACACCAATATAAGGAGTTTGCCCTTTAATGAAAATTGATCCTGGTTTTTTCTCAGTTGCTTTTGTTACGCCTACTTTTGCTAAATAAAAATCATAAGGAATTGGAGTGGTTCCAGCCACATATTTAGTTAAGAATTCACCAACTTCAGGATAAGTCAATTGGGTAATTTTTGCAAAAAGTTCATTGTCATTAAATGGTTTTTCAACACCATATTCATTAGCTAATTTATGCATTAAATCAAGAATACCTCTTTCTCCGTTGCTTTTCTCTCTAATGATAATATCAATGCACATTCCGATTAAAGCTCCTTTTTGATATACGTTTAAGTATTGATCTTTATAAGGCTGCTCTAAAACATTTTTACTCATTACAGTAAACGACATTGTATCATTTAAGCCTTTTGCCTGTTCAATTTTGTCTGCTATACGAGTGTAAAATTCTGCTTCATTAATTAATCCCTGATTGATTTGGAAAAGATTTGCAAAATATTCCGTTACACCTTCATACATCCATAAATGTTCAGACATTTGAGGTGCATTATAGTCAAAATACTGAATTTCTTTTGAGTGGATGGTAAGCGGAGTCACAATATGGAAAAATTCATGAGAAACAACATCTTTCATCGATTCTACTAATTTTTCTTTTGGCATTGATTCAGGCAAAACAACTGTAGTTGCCGTTGGGTGCTCTAAAGCTCCAAAACCATGTGCATCATCTTTAGCCATGCTTGATAAATACAATAAAACGGTATATTTTTTAGTAGCATTTACTTTTCCTAAAAAGTTTTTCTGAGCCGTCATCATCGTTTTCATTTCCGGAGTAATACTTTCTGCAGTAAATTTTCCTGTTGGAGAATAAACAGCAATCAGAATATCCATTCCGTTAACGTTGAATGTAGTGTAGTCTGGCTTAGAATACATAATTGGATTTTCTACCAAAATAGCATAACGAGGAGTTTTAAAAACGTCACTTGTTTTACTTGCATCTTCATCAGTCATTGAAGTTGCTCCCCATAATGTTTCAGGATGAGTAATCGTAACATTATATGGAACATCTAGTTTATCTTTAAAATAGCCTACAAAACCATGCGTGTTAACCATGAAATTAACTCCTGCATTGATATTAGTTCCTGCTGGCGAAAAAACATCGTCATTACCAAATCCGGTTCCTTTTTCGGTATCAAAAGTATCTCCTACTAAATAAGTAATCTTTTTTAATGTTTTTGCATTCGAGATAGACCATGAATTATCGTCAATTCTTTTTACCGTTAATTCATTTCCTTTAGCATCAAAAGCTTTAAAACCATCTGAATACTTTCCGTAATTATCTGTAGAATAAGTTCCCGGAACTGTTTTTGGGATACTGTAGATAATTTCGTCAGTTTTAATTGCAGGAGGAGTAACAGTTACCAAAACTTTATCGTCTTTTACATCGACAAGATTGATGTTTACATCTACGGTATTGCTTTTTGCAGCACCTGATGTACTACCCGTTTTACAGCTCCATAGTGTTACAGCTAGAGCTAAGGTGTAAATAATTTTTTTCATTTGTTCGCGTTTAGTTATGTGTATTTGACTGATAAAATGGAAAATTGTTACAATACTTATATAAAAATAAAAAAAACTCCTGAATTACAGGAGTTTTATACTAGTCGAGTTTGTTCTTTATATAATATTTACCATCCAAATCCTCATCAAAATCGTCTATTTTAACTGGTTTTGGTTTCGGTTTATTTGCAATTGCCTTCTTTTTCCACATTTCAAATTTTTCAAGCGGCATTTTCTTTTTCATGATTTCCAAAACTTCTTTTTCTGCCAATCCAAATTCTTTTTTAATAATTTCAAATGGATTTCTTTCTTCCAAGGCTAGCGAAACAAGTTTTTCTGTTTGTTCCCAGCTCAACTCTTTGCGGTTACTCTTTTTCATCACGTGAAAATTAATTCAAAATAGGGGTTAATGATTAATAGATTGATTTTCAATTTAAGTATCAATATTAATAAAAAAAATAATTAGTTGGTTCGATCAGGGATGTTTTTTTTAATGATTTTAACTGTTTTTTATTGATCTTGATTTTTGAAACGGAATTTGTAGCAGATTTTTCAATTTGTTGTGCTCTTCGGCCGCCATATGGGTGTCAACTCCATAAATTAATTCTTCTTTTGGTAACGTGGTAAAAGTACCAAAAAGCCGATCCCAAATAGAGAAAATATTACCATAATTACTATCTGTATAAGGCAAAACATAGTGGTGATGAACTTTATGCATATTGGGAGAAACAATGAAATAACTCAGAAAGACATCTAACTTGTTAGGTAGTGAAATATTGGCATGATTGAACTGAGATGCAACTACAGATAAGGATTGATAAAGAAAAACCATCCACATCGGGCTTCCTGCAATTAAGACGCCTGCAGTGGTAAATAAAAAACGAATGATACTCTCGCCAGGATGATGCCTGTTTGCTGTTGTAGTGTCAATCCAAATATCAGTATGATGGATAAGATGAAAGCGCCAAAGAAATTTCACTTTATGCTGAATAAAATGTGCCAGATAAGCGCCAATTAAGTCCAAAAGAAGCAATCCAACAATAGTGTACAGCCAAATAGGAATTTCGGGTAACCAATGCAGAATTCCGAAATGATTCTCTGTCGTCCAGCTAGCGGTTTTAATCAGGATAAAAGCCAAAACAAAATTGACGATAATTGTAGTGAGTGTCAGAAAAAAGTTGATTCCCGCATGATGCCATTTTCGGTATGGCATCTGAAATAAAGGGAACGTATTTTCAATTAACCAAAAAATAGTAATTCCTCCAACCAGAATCAAGCTTCGGTGTGAAGATGGAATTGTACTGAAGTAAGCAATAATATCATTCATGATAATGCAATTTTAAAGAAAGCCATTCATCAATATAAAGCAATAAAAAAGAGAAAATCAAATATAAATATATCTGATTTTCTCTTAAAATTTTATAATTGAGTAAAAAATTACGCTGCGTCGTGATTTTGAAGCAATGACTTATAAATAAAACCAGCGACAATTGCTCCTAAAATTGGTGCAACCCAAAATAACCAAACCTGAGATAGTGGTTCTCCACCAACAAAAACGGCTTGTGATAATGATCTTGCAGGATTTACAGAAGTATTGGTAATTGGAATACTTATTAAGTGAATTAAAGTTAAACCTAATCCGATTGCGATGCCGGCGAATCTTCCGTTTGCAAATTTATCGGTTGCTCCTAAAATGATTAGTAAGAAGAACAAGGTTAATACAAACTCAGCAATAAAAGCTGATGATAGTGAGTATCCATCTGGAGAAAAAGCCCCAAAACCATTCGATGCAAATGCTCCGGCTTTAGTATTATCAATAGCAAAACCGGCTTTTCCTGAAGCAATTGTGTACAAAGTTCCTGCTGCCGCAATTGCACCAACACATTGTGCAATAATATAGGGAACTAAATCTTTTGCCGGAAATCTTCCACCAGCCCATAAACCAAAAGAAACGGCTGGATTAAAATGTCCGCCCGATATATGCCCAACAGCGTAAGCCATTGTTAAAACCGTTAAACCAAAAGCTAAAGCTACACCCGCAAATCCAATTCCTAATTCAGGGATTCCGGCAGCAAAAATCGCGCTTCCGCAACCTCCAAATACCAGCCAATAGGTTCCGAAAAATTCTGCAAATAATTTTTTCATAGTAAAATAATTTAATGGTTAATGTTAGAATGTATATTGGTAAGCCCAATAAATCAAAACAATTTGTAAGGGCAAACGTACAAATAAAATCCATTTTGGCAAGCCGAAACCAGCTTTTTTATCTTGAAACATGAATAGGTTAGCAGGAAATATAGCAATCAGTAATGCTATAATACCCCATGCAGCAAATCTTTTTGAAAAAGGAAACAGTAGGAGAACGCCTAAAAGTATTTCAGCAGCTCCACTTAAAGTATTTATTAATTTGGGGTTTTTAAATATGGGCGGAATGATTCGAATGTACATTCCGGGTCTTCTAAAATGATTAATTCCAGCAATTATATACAAAAAAGCCATTAAATATAAATGCCAGGGTAAGTTCATGATATCGTATTGTTTATCACGAATTTATAAAAAAATTAACAATTATAACATTACAAGAAGCTTTTTTTTAATACTATGTAAAATGAACTAATGTTTACGTTTAAAATTTACATTCATTATAATAATCGCCAGGATAATTAAAACAATTCCAACCCATTGAGAAAAGATAACTTTTTCGTTTAAAAGTACATAAGCCATCATTACTGAAACGGGTAATTCTAAAGCAGAAACAATACTTCCTAAACCAATTCCGGTTAATGGAAAACCTGCATTCATAAGCATTGGTGGAATAATAGTACCAAATAGAGATAACACAATTCCCCATTTCATAAAAATCTCCAGATTAAATGGCGTTACCTGAGTAACAAATGCAAATGAAAAAACAATTACGGCGCCTCCTAAAAGCATATACAAACTACGCTGTGCTGATGAAATTTCAGTAGCAACACGATTTGCGGTAAACATAGTTGTAGTGAAAGAAGCCGCAGCCATTACTCCCCAAGCCAGTCCTCTCCAATCTAATTGTATATCATTATTGATGATATTAGTAGCCAAAACAGTTCCGATAAGGACAATAAAAACAGCAATTACTTTTTGTTTTGAAGGTAGTTTTTTTTCTAAAATCATCTCTAGTAAAACGCCCATCCAAACAGTTTGCATCAATAAAACGATTCCAATAGAAACTGGAATGTATTTTACAGCCAAATAATAAAACAAGCTTGTCATTCCTAAAGAAGTACCAGCCAGCATTAAGCTAAAAATATTCTTTGGAGTAGCTTTTACCACCTTGTCTTTGTGCTTTATTTTTTGAAAAGTATTAATTAACAGAATTCCAATAATCCCCAAAACAAATTGAGAAGTTGTTACCTCGGCAGTGGTATATCCTTCAGAATAGGCCATTTTTACAAAAGTGGCTAACATTCCGTAAGTTGTAGCTCCTAAAGCAACTAAAAATACTCCTTTTAATACATTGTTTTGTGACATCTGAATTTATTTTTTAAAAAATTTAAGCCGGCAAAGGTAAGCTATTTTGTTTGTGATTTAGCATAAAATTGAGGTAAACGTTATTCTTTATCTATTTTTTAAGATCTCATTAAAGTGTAAATTGAATATTTCTCAGAATGATAAAAAGGAATTAAAATATAAAAGCCACCAAATTCTGTGATTTGATGGCTTTGTATTTTTGGTTAAAATAATCTGAATGAATTACTTCACAGGTTGATTTTGATACGTTTCAATTTCAAAAATTAAAGTAGCGTTTGGCGGAATTACACCTCCGGCACCTTTTTCTCCATAAGCTAAATTGGATGGCAGGAAGAAAATTGCTTTTTGTCCGTCAGTCATCATGTCAAGCGCTTCAATGAACCCAGGAATCATTCCGTCTTTTTTTCCTACTGTAAAAGGAAAAGCTTTATATCCGCCTTGTGCATCTCTGCTGGCATCGTATTTACCGTAGGCTTTTGCTACACCTGACATACTGCTGTCAAAAAGATTTCCATCTTCAAAATAACCTGCATAGTGAAAGTAAATGTTTGATCCATCAGCACCTTTTACACCAGTTCCTTTTTGTGTTATCACATATTTTAAACCAGATGCTGTTGTAGTCGCTTTTGCTTTTGTTGCTGCAAAATAAGCTGCTTTATCTTTGATCACTTTTTGACCTTCAAGTTTTTTAGCTTCTTCTTTTTTAACGTCATCAGCTAAAACTTTTACGGCATCAAATTTTTTGGCTGCGGCACCTTTGCGAGTAATCGTAATCTTTGTCATGATATCGTCCTGAACAATTTTATTTACATTGTCCATTCCGGAAACTACATGTCCAAAAATAGTATGTTTACCATTTAACCAAGGTGTTTCTTTGTGTGTGATAAAAAACTGGCTTCCGTTAGTAGCAGGGCCAGAATTTGCCATTGCTAAAATACCGCCTTTGTCAAATTTTAATTCTTCTCTAAACTCATCTTTAAAAGCATAGCCCGGTCCTCCAGAACCATTTCCATCAGGATCTCCACCCTGAATCATGAAATCGTTAATAACTCTGTGGAATTTTAATCCATCGTAAAATGGCTTTCCTTTTAGTTTTTCGACTTTAACATTAGGATTTTTACCTTCTGCCAAAGAGATAAAGTTAGCAACCGTAACAGGAGCTTTTACATATTCTAAAGAAACAACAATATCTCCTTTTGTTGTAGCAATTGTAGCAAAAATACCATCATTTGGATCTGCTTTAGCAACTGTTTTGGCTACTGTTTTTGTTGGTGTAGCTTTTTTTGCTACAGGTTTTTTTGTTATCTGAGCCTGAATGTTTACTATTGCAAGGCAAAATAAAAATAGAAATTTAAATTTCATCGTATTCCGAATTTAAGTCTATGATAAGTTTTAAAATATTATTGTGGTTTTTCTAATAATTGAATTTCAAAAACAATATTAGCATTTGGTGGAATTACACCTCCAGCTCCGGTAGCTCCATAAGCCAAATGAGATGGAATAAAAATAACTGCCTTATCTCCAAATGAAAGTTGTTCAATTCCTTCAATAAAACCTGGAATCAGACCTGATTTGCTTCCCGCTGTAAAAGGAATTGGCTGATATGCTTTTGCCTCAGCTCTTGCAGGATCAAATTTTCCAAAAGTTTTAGCAACTTCTTCGACACTTGAATCAAAAAGGGTTCCGTTTTCTAAGAAACCTGAATAGTGAATGTAAACCTGAGTCCCTGTTGCAGGTTTTTTTCCTGTTCCTTTTTCAGTAATTACATATTCTAATCCAGTACTTGTTTTTGTAGCTTTCGTTTTTAAAGCAGCAAGAGCCTCAACTTTTTCTTTTTGAACGCCTGCATATTTACTTTGTTCTTTTGCTATTTCTGAAAAATAATCATGAAATACTTTTACGGCATCAAATTTTTTAGCTGCTTCACCATTTCTAATGATCGTTACAGTAACAATTTTATCGTCTTGTTTTACCTGATTTACTACTTCTTGCCCTTTTTCAACTACATGACCAAAAATAGTATGTTTTCCATCTAACCATGGCGTTTCAACATGTGTGATGAAAAATTGGCTGCTGTTTGTTCCGGGACCGTTATTAGCCATTGCCAGAACGCCACCTTTGTCAAATTTTAAATCAGTGATTTCGTCTTTAAATTTATATCCGGTATCTCCAGAACCAGTTCCTTCAGGATCTCCGGTTTGAATCATAAAATCTTCAATTACTCTGTGAAATTTTAAACCATCATAAAAAGGTTTTCCTTTAAGATAGTCTTTGGTAACAAATTCGTTTTTACCTTCTGCTAAGGTTACAAAATTGGCTACTGTAATTGGTGCTTTTTTATAATCCAATTCAACAATAATATGTCCTTTGTTTGTTTCAATATCAGCATACAGACCATCAGGCAAATTGCTATGCTCGTCTTTACAAGAATAAAATGAGGTAACGGCTAGTAATAATAATAAAATACTTTTTTTCATTTTTAAAATGTTGTTTTTATGGGTTTATTGTATCTTTTTTAGTTTGAACTGCTGGTTTTACTGTTGCAGGTTTTGCCGCTACAGGTTTTGGAATTTGTCCAGGGGTTGTGGGAGCTGCAGTTTGCCCTGTTGGAGTTTGTGTCGCTGGAACTGCCGCTTTTGGAGCTGAAGGATCCGGAACAAAATTACGTAGGGTAACGGTACAGATTAAGGATTCATTAGGGCCAATTTTTTTGTTGTCACCATGATATCCGTAGGCAATATGAGATGGAAACAAAAAAGTTGCCGTCTCATTTTTACGCATTAGTTTGATACCATCACGCAATCCCATCATGATTTCTTGTTTGTCTACACGGTAAGTTTGTGGACCAAGATCAGCTTCTGAATAAATTACATTGCCTTTGATATCTTTTATTTCCAAATTGAAATAAGCAATATCACCTTTACGTGGCGTTTGCGTTTCGGTTAAATTTCTTTCTTCATAAGAAAGCCAATAGCCTTTTCTTGTAGCGTAATATTTTACTTTCGGATTGCTTTTGATGATCTTCTTAATAACTTTTTCTTCGTCTGCTATTAATTTCTTGTTGCGATCAACTGATTTTTTCATAAAAGATCCCGAAGCTTGTGAAATAGGTCTTCTGGCATCTTCATGCTGTTTACAGCTAACCAATAAAACAGCAAAAAGGAGCGTGTAAATGCTTAGTTTTATGTAGTTCATAGTAGGTTATATTTTTAGTTTAGTTACTAAATCTTCAAATTTTTTCAGGGTTTCTTCCATCGAAACATCTGATCTTCCACCGGCAGCATTACTATGTCCTCCGCCATTAAAATGATCTCTGGCAAACTGATTCACATCAAATCCACCTTGTGAACGGAAAGAAATTTTGATAATTTTCTCGTCTTTATTTTCGATAAAAATAGCAGTAAAAACAATACCTTTTATACTTAAGCCGTAATTTACAATTCCTTCAGTGTCACCTTTTACATAATCAAATGAATCCAGCTCTTGCTGAGTAAGCGAAGTATAAGAAGTTTTATGTTCTTCAAAAACTTTCATATTCTGCAAAGCACGTCCTAGTAATTGTAAACGACTGTACGAACTGTTATCGAATAATAAAACAGGAATCTGAGTATTTTCAACACCCAAATCAATCAATTCTGCAATAATTCGATGCGTGTTACCAGTAGTTCCCGGAAAACGGAATGATCCTGAATCGGTTAAAATTCCGGTATAGATGCAAGTTGCAATGGTTTTATCTAAATCTTCTTTTTTGTTTAAGAAAGAAATAAAATTGTAAATCATCTCACAAGTTGATCCGAATGAGGTGTCAGAGTAAGTGTATGCGGCATAATCATCAGGTTTTTGGTGATGATCAATCATGATAAATGGAGCAGTTAGTTTTGCTAAAGTATGTTCCATTTCGCCTGTACGGTGAAAAGCATTAAAGTCTAGCGTAAAAATCAACTCGGCTTCTTGCAATATTTTGGTACAGTTCTCAGTATCTTTTTCAAATATTTTTACAGTTTCAGAACCCGGAAGCCAGGCTAAAAAATCAGGAAAATCATTGGGTGCAATAACCGTTGGCTGGTGATTGTTTTTTAATAAAAAATGGTATAAAGCTAAAGTAGAACCCATAGCATCGCCATCTGGTCCTCTGTGCGGTATAATTGCAATTTTCTTTGGAGTCGCAAGCAACAATTGTATTGCCTGAATATCTTGTATTTTCATAGTGTGCGAATTTACATTTTTTTAATGTAATGTTGAAAACATTTTGGAGATTAACACACTTTTATAAATTATGAGTGAGGACTTATAAGTTATTAGTTTTGAATTGTGAAATTAGGGGTTATTGTTCCGCAGAGATTCGCTAAGAATTCACAGAGATTCACAAAGGAATTTGATTCGTAGGTTTTGGAATTTGGGATTTTTAAATTTAGAATTTCATTATAGATTTTCAAGTTCTTGTTTTCGGAATTTTTGATACAATTTGTATTTGGCCCCTTTCACAATCTGTGATTTATAAATCCCAACAGAACCTGAAGAAAAATAGGCAATGGTACAGGCGATGGCAATGAAAATTCCGGGCTGAATTCCAAATAATTCCATTCCCATAATGGTGCAGGCTATAGGAGTGTGGGTAGCTCCTGAAAATACAGCAACAAATCCTATTCCGGCTAAAAGTGCGATTGGCATGGGTATAATGGCAGACAGGGCACTTCCTAAAGTTGCTCCCACAAAAAATAACGGAGTCACTTCGCCACCTTTAAAGCCAGCACCTAAAGTAAAACCCGTAAATAATATTTTAAGCAAAAAATCATACCATTGATTTTGGTTTGAGAAGGATTCTACAATTACCGGAACACCTAATCCGGAGAATTTTGTAAAACCGAAGCCAGCAATCGCAATAGCTAAAATGATTCCACCAACAAAAGGTCGTAATGGAGGATATTTTATATTTTTTGAAAAAAGAGAACCCCAAAAATGGGTACTTCTGGAAAATAATAAAGCAGCAAAACCGGATAATACACCAACAATTGCAGTATATACGATATTGTGTATATTGATTTCGGGAATATCGGGAATGCTATAATGGGTGTGTTTTACCTGCCAGAATTCGACGGTAAAATAAGCTGCGTAAGCAACTATAAAAGATAAAATAGCACTTTTGATATTAATTTTGCTGAAGTACAAAACTTCCAAAGCAAAAATAGCGCCTGCTAAAGGAGTTCCGAAAACAGAGGCAAAACCGGCACTGATTCCGAGTATGATCAATATTTTTCTTTCGGAATTGTCTAAATTGAAGAATTTAGTGAATTGATCTGCGATTGCGCCTCCCATTTGCACAGCTGTTCCTTCACGACCTGCAGAACCTCCAAATAAATGTGTGATTAAAGTTCCTAAAAGAACTAAAGGAGCCATTTTAATCGGAATGACTTTCTTTGGATTTTCGTATTCTTCCAGCAATAAATTATTGCCTTTTACAACAGATTCTCCCCAAAAATAATAACTGAATCCGACGATTAATCCGCCAAAAGGCAAAAGCCAGACAATCCAGTCGTGGTGAATTCTAAATTGTGTAACCCATTCAAGAGAAACTAAAAAAAATGCTGAAGCAGATCCAGACAAAATACCTATCAAAAAACAGATCAAAATCCATTTGAAAGTAGTCAGGAATATTTTTTGTAGTTTTTGAGAGATCATCAATTAGGAATGGCATATTTTTCGCCACGAATTCACGAATTTAGAAAAAAAATATCTGTTTTAATATTTTTAAAATATTAATTCGTGAATTCGCGGCAAAAAAAAATATTTACTGTACAACAGCTGTAAATTCAATTTCAACTAAATATTCAGGAGCAACCAGTTTGCTGATTTCATAAAAACCCGTTGTAGGTTTGACGTCTTTAAAAAATGCTGAATGCGCTCTGGCAACTTCTTCAAAAGTTGAAATATTGGTAGTAAAAATTCTTGTTCTGATAACATCTTTCATTCCAACATTTAAATCTTCCAGTATTTTTTCAACACGTTCTAAAATATTATAAGTTTGAGCGTAAGCATCATCGGCTTTTACTTTATCGCCATCAACAATTGCCACAGTGCCCGAAACTTCAATAATATTGCCAATTCGTACTGCACGGCAATATCCCATTTTGTCTTCCCATGGTGATCCTGTCAAGATGTTTTCTCTTTTCATTTCTTCTGTTTTTTTGAATTATTTTTTATCGATTTTTAAAAATAATTCTGGTTAGTTAATACGGCTGCAATTTATAAAATATGTAACCGAAAAGAGTATAGATTTATTTGAAATCAATCTGTAAAATAGTCTTTTTTGTGATATTTAAGAACCAAATTTCTAATGGCTAGTCAATTTGATGGTATTCAAAAAGGCGAAGTTTGTTTTGCGTTGCCGTTAAGTTTTGCTGCAAAGCTTCAATCTTATTTAGCAGATGATAAATAGCATCAATTCCCTCTAGATTGATTTTGAGATCATAATGCATGCGAATCATTTTTTCGATGGCAGGCAACTGTTCAGGGTGTAAATATTCATCTTCTTCCTGAATGATAATTTCTACTAAACCATAATTATGCAACTCCGTTATAAACGTGTATTCAATTTCGTGGTATACGCAAAATTGTTTTATCTGGATTAAGTTTTTACTACTCATGATTTCTTAGTTTAGCTAATTCTTCAAATAATTCTTTTTCTTTTTGAGATAATTTTGTTGGCGTTTTGACCTTATAAGTAATGTATAAATCACCAAACTGATTCTCTTTTTTGTAGACCGGAAATCCTTTTCCTTTCAGTTTGACTTTCGTTCCGGTTTGGGTTTCAGAGAGAACTTTCACTTTTACTTTTCCATCAAAAGTATTTACAAAAACTTCGCCTCCTAAAAGGGCGGTATATAAATCAAGATCGACATCAGAATACAAATTATTCCCTTCTCTTTTAAAGTCTGAATTGTTTTCGATATTAAAAGTGATATACAAATCTCCATTTGGTCCGCCGTTTGCACCTGGTCCGCCATGTCCTGGAATTTTTATAATCTGACCATTTTCAACACCCGCCGGAATTGTAATTCGGATATTTTTACCATTTACGGTTAAACTCTGTTTGTGTGTGGTGTAAGCCGAAGCTAAATCCAATTGCAATTCGGCATTAAAATCCTGTCCGCGATATTTTGATTGGGATCTGTTACTCCTTCCTCCGCCATACATCGAATTGAAGAAATCAGAAAAATCACTTCCTGAAAAATTTTCTCCAAAACCAGAAAAATCCTGAGCACTTCCTTGTTGCTGTTGTCTTGAATACTGTTGCTGATTTGGATCGTAACCTGCTTTTTCAAATTCGTCGGCGTGTTTCCAGTCTTTTCCGTATTTATCATATTTTTTACGATTTTCCGGATTACTCAAGACTTCGTTGGCTTCGTTGATTTCCTTGAATTTCTTCTCCGCTTCTTTGTCATTCGGATTCAAATCAGGGTGGTATTTACGAGCCAGTTTTCGATAAGCTTTTTTAATTTCCGCTTCAGTAGATGATTTTGAAATGTCCAATATTTTGTAATAGTCGATATAATCCATTTTATATGTTTTTATAAAATTCAATTAAAAGACTCAAGTTAGGAATAAGTTGTTAATTATCAAAACAGTGTATTTCTTTTAAACAAAAAAATAACGAATAGTTTTTGTAATAGTTAAGTTAATTTGGAATTTGGAATTTTTGAAATTGGAATTTAATTTGACAGAAATAATGATTTTTGGCAAGTTTTTTGTTTCCAAAATTTAGCCTAATATATTGTTATAAAAGTCTTAAAGTTAAAGTCAGTAATTAAATTATGCTATTTTTGCTTTGCTAGACTATTATTTTATAAAATTATAAAAGCCGATTCGATAAAACTTTTTCAATGAAGCATATTTTATTATTCATATTATTTTTTACCGCTGTAACAGTATCAGCTCAGACGGAGTTTGGTACGAAGTATAAAGCTATTCCGGCTCCAAAATTTAGCGCTAAACCCAAAAAAATTCCGAAGCCTGAAACTTTAGATCCTTCGGCTCCGGAAACAGAGGTACCTGGTATAAAAACGCCAAGTGTTTATGATAATAATACTATTACAACTAAATCAAAATTTCAGATAGGAGAGCAAAAAAGCAAATTTACCATGTCTACAGAAACTGATTTTGCCAATCCTGGTGATCGTTATGTAGCTAAAATGGAAAAAGATTTAAATAAAGCATTAAAAGATGCTGGTTTAAAGGAAGATCAACAACCTTTAGTTACGGCCGATGTAAGTTATGGTGATATTAGAACGGGTTCTGCTTATTTTATTATCAAATGTCGTGATTATGGTGCTATAGATGGAGATTTAATTAAAGCTGTTTTAAATCAAGACGTTATAAGAGAGAGGATGCTTTTACAATCTAATTTTCAAGAATTTAAGATATATCTTCAGGAAGGTATCAATACTTTTGAACTACAGGCTCTTAATAAAGGGGAACTTGGAGGGAATACTGGTGAGTTTCAGATATATGATGCTGAAGGTCAGTTTATTTTGTCTGACTATTGGCAGAATTTTAATACAGGGGTACAGGCTAAATTTGTTATTGTAAAGGAGGATAAGAAATTAAAAAAGTAATATTGACTATCAAATACACTTTACGAAAAAATGATTTTTAAAGGAAAATAAGATGCTACGATGCTAAGTTTTTCTTTTGAACATAAAATCTTATAATCTTAGTATCTCAGCAGCTTAGAAACTTTAAAGAAAAAAAATCAAAATTCCATTTTTCAAATTCGAATATAAAAAGTATTTTTGCGCATGCAACACAACGTACTTATTTTAGATTTCGGATCGCAATATACTCAGCTTATTGCGCGTAGAGTTCGCGAATTAAATATATTCTGCGAAATTTTCCCTTACAATCACTTTCCTAGTGATTTATCACCTTATAAAGCAGTAATTCTAGGAGGAAGCCCATTTTCTGTTCGTGCAGAAGATGCTCCACATCCTGATTTATCTCAAATTCGAGGCAAGCTTCCAATGTTAGCGGTTTGTTACGGAGCACAATACTTAGCTCACTTTAGTGGAGGAGAAGTAGCTGCTTCAAACACCAGAGAATATGGTAGAGCTAATTTATCTTATATTAAGGAGAATGAAGTTTTCTTTAACGACGTTTCAGAAAACAGCCAGGTTTGGATGAGTCATAGTGATAGTATCAAGGCTTTACCAACAAATGCAGTGAAATTAGCAAGCACGCATGACGTAGAATATGCAGCTTACAAAATTGAAGGTGAAACAACGTATGCTATTCAATATCACCCTGAAGTTTTCCATTCTACTGATGGATCAAAAATGCTTAAAAACTTCTTAGTTGATATTGCTGAAGTTCCTCAAAACTTTACACCAAATGCTTTCGTAGAAGAGATGGTGGGAGAATTAAAAGAGAAATTAGGTAATGATAAAGTAGTTTTAGGATTATCTGGAGGAGTTGATTCAACTGTAGCAGCAGTTTTATTGCACCAGGCAATTGGTAAAAACCTTTACTGTATTTTCGTAAATAACGGTTTACTTCGTAAGAATGAATTCCAAAATGTATTAGATCAATACAAAGGAATGGGATTGAACGTAAAAGGAGTAGACGCAGGAGATCGTTTCTTAGGCGAATTAGCCGGAATCAGTGATCCTGAAACCAAACGTAAAACAATTGGCCGTGTATTTATCGAAGTTTTTGATGATGAATCACATTTGATCGAAGATGTGAAATGGCTGGCTCAGGGAACAATTTATCCTGACGTTATCGAATCGGTTTCTGTAAAAGGACCATCTGCTACGATTAAATCGCATCACAATGTTGGTGGATTGCCAGATTATATGAAATTAAAAATTGTAGAACCACTTAGAATGTTGTTTAAAGACGAAGTTCGTAGAGTTGGTGCTACTTTAGGAATAGATCCTGAATTGTTAGGAAGACACCCTTTCCCGGGACCAGGATTATCAATCAGAATTTTAGGAGATATTACTCCTGAGAAAGTTCAAATTTTACAAGATGTTGACGCTGTTTTTATTGACGGATTAAAATCTTGGGGATTATATGATAAAGTTTGGCAGGCCGGGGCAATTTTGCTTCCGGTAAATTCTGTTGGTGTGATGGGTGATGAGCGTACTTACGAAAAAGTAGTGGCGCTTAGAGCTGTTGAATCAACAGATGGTATGACTGCTGACTGGGTTCACTTGCCATACGACTTCTTAATGAAAGTTTCAAATGACATTATAAATAAGGTAAAAGGCGTGAATCGCGTTGTTTACGATATAAGTTCAAAACCACCTGCAACAATTGAGTGGGAATAGTACTAATTTTCAAATTAAGGCGTTACATTTGTAACGCCTTAATTTTTTAAACCTACTATTTATGAGAGAACTTTTAACGATTTCTCTTGTCTTTATTTTGTCTTTTAACAAAATAATTGCACAAGATTCAATTATTGAACACAAAATTCAAAAAGGGGAGACCGCTTATTTTATTGCCCAAAAATATAAGGTTTCTGTTGATGAAATTTACAAACTCAACCCTGAATCACAAAGCGGAATCCAAGACAATCAAGTTCTTAAAATCCCAGTCCACCCGACAGAAAAACAAAATCAGAAGCAACAAATCACCCACATCGTTGCTGCAAAAGAAACGCTTTACGGCATATCGAAACAATATAAAGTTACGGTTGATGCCATTCAAAATGCAAATGCTGAAATTCTTGCCGGCGGACTTCAAATTGGTCAGGAATTAGTAATTCCGCAAAATCTTGCAAATCTTTCAAAAACTGAAATGGCGACATCTTCAAAAGTGACACACCAGGTGGTTGCTAAAGAATCGTTGTTTAGTATTGCCAGACAATACAACGTTTCGGTTCAGGATCTTGAAAACGGGAATAAGGAATTGCTTCAAAACGGATTACAAATTGGTCAGACGATTGCTATTCCAAACAAAAGAAAAACTTTGGATGGAAGAGTTCGCGTGATTAATCAGGAAACAATTTTTCATGTTGTTGAAGCTAAAGAAACTAAATTTTCGATTGCTAAAAAATACGGTATTTCAATTGATCAGCTAGAATCTCAAAATCCTGAAATTGTAAACGGATTGGTTGTTGGCAATAAACTGGCCATCAATACAAAAGAGATTAAACCCACAAACGAAAGTGAAGAATTGATGTTGGCTCTTGCCGAAAAACAAGTTGTTGTTGAAAAAACAAAAGCCAAAACAGTTGAGATTGATGATTTAAAAGACAGGCTTGTTGTTCAGAAGGAAATGAACCAGAAGATCATTAAGATTAATGATTTGAAAGTCAATCTGAACGATATGAATGGTTCTAAGGAAAATTCAGTTGAAAAACTGCGTTTGGTTTTAGAAGCCAATAAAAATGTGCAGGATATTTTGATGGCCAAATTAGATTCGTTAGTCAATACGATGAATGATGATCTGGTTGAATTAAAAAGAATGGATGTTTTGAATGTTGATGAATCAAAACGTTTGGAAAAACAATCGTACGAAAGCATTGGAAAAACAAGTGAATTATCTTCTCAATTAAAAAAGGAATTAGCTGAAAATAGAAAAGCGTATGCCGGTTTAATGAATAAAGTAGAGAAGATCGCTGTTGAAGAAAATCAGGAGTACAAAAAGAAACTCCGCGAAAGCGAAAAAAACACGAACATTACTTCATTGCAACAGCGACTTTCATTAGAAGAAATAAAGCGTTATAAAATTGAGCAGGAGCAAGGCGACGCGCAGAACCAACTTTTGATTGCTAAAATTGATTCGCTGGATACCCAGAAAAAAATTGAGGTAAAAAGACATATTAGTAAAGCTTCATTTTACAGTATGGAAGCACGTAAATTTGATGATAAACTGGCTTTGATAAAATTGAAAAAATATCAGGATGATATTATGAAAAATCAAAACAAAACCAATTCTGGTGAACCTTCAAAAGCAATTTCATTAGAAGAAATGAAACAGGAACTAAAGGATAATCCGCTTAAAAATGATAAAACAATAAAAGTCGAAGTTTTTGATAATCTTAAAGAAGTTTCAAATGGCTATTACTTAGTTTTAGGTATATTTACAGACGCGACACCGAGAGATAAGTTTATCATGAAACTTATTGATTCCGGGGATTTTAACGCTAGTTTTTTCTTTAATATAAACAGTCTTTCGTATTATGTTTACTCAGACAGATACCAAAATATGGAAGAAGTT
Source organism: Flavobacterium sp. KH_001 (assembly GCF_057840745.1). Classification (NCBI taxonomy): domain Bacteria; kingdom Pseudomonadati; phylum Bacteroidota; class Flavobacteriia; order Flavobacteriales; family Flavobacteriaceae; genus Flavobacterium; species Flavobacterium sp. KH_001. Next base: position 2,867,628 of record NZ_CM174520.1, read on the forward strand.
TTATATAAATGCAAGAAAAAGGAGGAAGATGAGTTATATAAAGACATTATTATTGCTAAGGCAGAAATTGACCTTAGATAATAATTGGATAAAAATTAACAAGTGGCCTGAATCTTGCTTTGAACAAAATTAGTATCTTGTTTTTGAATTAAAAATTAAATTGTTTAAGCCATATTATGAAGTATTATTTTGCCTTATTATCTTTTGTGTTTTTTATTACTTTTTCTGCCTTTTCGCAGGAAAAAGTGGTAAAATATACCGTTTCTAGTGGAGAAACTATAAACCAGATTGCCGTAAAATTTAAAATCACTCCTTACGATATCTATCAGTTAAATCCAGATGCAAGGAATGGAGTGAAACCTAATACAGTTTTATTGATTCCAACTAATGGAGCTAAAACTGCAGAGGTAAAAACGGAAGCGCCTAAAGCTAAAGTAGCTGTAAATTCAAAAGAAGTAATTCATGAAGTTCAGCCAAAGGAAACTTTTTACAGTATCGAAAAAAAATACGGTGTTTCTGATGAAGCTTTAAAAGCTGCAAATCCTGGTCTTGAAAAAACGGGAGTGCAGATTGGTCAAAAATTAGTAATTCCAGCAAAAGGATCTGCTCCAAAAGCTAGTTCTGCTGCTACAAAAACAACTAAAGGGCCTGAAAAATATGTTTATCATGATGTTGTAGCAAAAGAAACGAAGTTTTCGATTGCGAAACAATACAATACTACGGTAGAAGATTTAGAAAAACGTAATCCGGAAATTGTATCTAGTTTGCCAATTGGATATCGAGTTACTATAAAAGGAACAGCTCCTAAAACAGAAAATGCAGCACCAGTGGCTCATGTTGCCAAGCCTGCAGAAACTCCAAAAAAAGTAACGACTTATATGGAGTATCAGGTAAAACCTAAAGAGACTTTTTATAGTTTAGGAAGAACGTTTCATATTACGCAGGAGGAATTGACAGAATTGAACCCGTCACTTTCAGAAGGAGTAAAAGAGGGAATGGTTTTAAAAGTTCCGTCAGGGTATTTGGCACCAACGCCAATTATTCCGCAAGCAGTACCAGTTGAAAAGGTGGCTGAAAAACCAATTGCTAATGCAGGTAGTGGTGGTATTTCGGTTTTAGAAAAAGTAAAATCTGAAACGGTTTCTGCAAATCCTGAAGTGGTGGAACTGACGAAAAAAAGAGGCCAAACAGAACGTAAAAAAATGGTTTTGTTATTGCCATTTAATTTAGCTAAGATGCAAAATGATACGACAAGCAGTGCCACTCGTATTAAAAATGATAAGTTTTTGAACATGACACTTGATTTTTATTCAGGGGCTATGATGGCAATTGATTCGGCTAAAACCTTAAAATTACCAATTGATGTTGCTATTTATGATTCTGGAGAAACTAAAACAGCATCTAATGTTTCGGGTTTAATTGCTCAGAATAAATTGCAGGATGCCAGTGCAGTTATTGGGCCGTTTTATCAGACTAATGCTGAAACAACCGCTAATTCATTACGCTTGTATAATGTTCCTGTGATTTCACCATTGTCAAAAGATACGGCTAATCCAATCGATAATTTGTATCAATCTATACCAACAAATGACGTTGTGAGAAACGCTGTTTTTGATTATATGCGTGCTAAAAATGGAAATATTGTAGCAGTCGTAGATAAGAAAAAAGAATCTGTTATCAGTTACATTAAGCAAAATCAAAAAGGGGTTGTATTTGCTGCTTTAAGTGAAACCGGAGGTTTAGACGTTGCTAATTTAAAAAGTTCGTTATTGCCAAACCGTATGAATTATGTGGTGATGGAAACCGGAAATACAGCGATGGTTAAAACAACAATAAAGGCTTTACTTGATGCACAAAAATCATGTCAGGTACAACTAGTAATTTTAGAACCAAACAGTACACTTGACACAGATGAAATTAGTTTTGAAAACCTAATTAAACTGAAATTAATGTATCCGTCAGTGACGCGCGAAAGTGATGATCAAGGTGTTTTGATTTTTGAAAAAGAATATCGCCTGAAAAATAAGGTTAATCCAAACACGTACGCAACAAGAGGATTTGATGTCACTTTTGATACCATGATGCGTTTGGTTCAGGGAAAAACATATCAGGAAACAGCGGATTTAATGACAACAGAACAAGTTGACAATAAATTTCAATATTACAAAAAAGAAGATGGAGGACACGCCAACAAAGGAGTGTACATTTTATATTACGACACAGATTTAACTTTAAAAGTAGCAAACTAATGACATCAAAAGTAACATACTTAGGTGATTTAAGAACACAATCAATTCATGTGCAATCAGGAAGTGAAATCATCTCAGATGCACCACTAGATAATAATGGAAAAGGAGAAGCTTTTTCTCCAACAGATACTGTTGCCAATGCTTTAGCAAGTTGCATGATGACTATTATGGGAATCAAAGCGCGCGATTTGGATGTAGATTTTATTAATTCAACTGCTGAAGTAACCAAAATAATGAATGCTGAACCAAGAAGAATTGGTGCAATCGAAATTGTTTTTGAAATGCAGGGTGTTGAAAGTGAAAAGAACAGAACAATTTTGGAACGTGCAGCAATGACTTGTCCGGTGTTTTTAAGTTTAAGTTCTGAAATTGAAAAACGAATTACTTTTAACTGGAAGTAATGTTTGAAATTTTATAAAATAAGAAAAGGGTACTTTTAAAAGTACCCTTTTCTCGTTCTAACTAACCAAAATATTTATTCTGAGAATTCTAATTTTTGTAATTTGTTCCAGCCACCACGTGTGAAATCTGGAATTTCTACTGGTGCAGAACCTTTATCAAGTGAAATTTCTGTTAAAGGCCCTAAACAAGACCATTCTGCTAAATCGTAAACATCCATATCTAATGGAAGTCCTTTTTGAAGACAATAGATCAGACGATAATCCATTACGAAATCCATTCCGCCGTGACCACCAACTTTTTTAGCCTGTTCCTCTATATTTTTAACTATTGGATGTTTGTATTTTTCCATTAAAGCTTTTTTTACTTCTGCAGGAACAAACGAATGTGCACTTAATTTTTCGTGATTTGGCTTAACGTCGTCACCTAATTCTTTTCCATCCAAAGCATAACCTTCTAGTGGATATTTGTTTGCAAAACCTTTAGTTCCGCTCACCTGATACATTCTGCTGTAAGGACGCGGAGAAGTTACATCATGCTGAATTTGAATTGTTTTTCCGTTTTCAGTACGAATCATCGTCATAGTATGATCTCCGTTTCTGAAATCTTTAATTTCCTTACCTGATTTTTCTTTGATATAAGCGGGATTTCCAACCGCTTTTGTATCCATAGAAACAAGGAAATTCATTTTGTCACCACGATGAATATTTAAAGCCTGACACGCTGGCCCCATACCATGAGTCGCATAAACATCTCCGCGGTGTTTGATGTTATAATCCATTCTCCAGTTGTTCCAGTATTCTCCCCAGAAAGGCTGTAAACCGTGAATGTAAGATCCTTCAGCATGAAGAATTTCTCCAAATAAACCTTGTTGGGCCATATTTAAAGTTGTTAACTCGAAGAAATCGTAAACACAATTTTCAAGTTGCATACAGTGTTTTCTTGTTTTTTCAGAAGTATCAATTAGGTCCCAAATTTCTTTCATTGTCAAAGCACCAGGAACTTCAATAGCCACATGCTTTCCATCTTTCATAGCCTGAACACCTATTTGTGCATGATGTAGCCAATCTGTTGCAACATATACTAAATCAACATTTGGAAGCGCTGTAACTTTTCTCCAGGCATTTTCATCCCCAAAAAATTCCTGAGCTTTTGGAAGTCCGGCTTTGGTTAAAATTTCATTTGCTGATTGTGTATTTTTTTCTAACATATCGCAAAGTGCAACGATTTCAACTCCTGGAATATGTGTCATTCTTTCTACAGCTCCAGGTCCGCGCATACCAAGCCCAATGAAAGCCACACGAACTGTTGGAAGCGGTGCTGTTGCCAAACGCAAAACATCTTGTTGACCTTTTGGACGAGTAGGGGTTTTGGTTTTAATCATTTGTGCTGATGCAATTGTCCATCCGAAGAAAAGACAAAAGACCAAAATGTACTTTAAAATAGTAGTTTTCATGGTTTAATTATTTTTTAATCAATTGTTTAAGGTAAGTTACTAAAATTTATTTCTGGTTTTTTATTGTTTAAAGGTCTGGTATATATTGTTTTTGGTGTTGTATAATTATTGAAGAAACCTCCGTCTTTTAAATAAAAAGAATCTTTTTCAAGTCCTCCGGCAAAATCCATACGGTATCCTTGTGCACCAGTATTATCTGTAGTAAAACGAGCCGAATTCACCTCGATCCAATTTCCTTTTTCATCGCAAATCCATTGATTATTGAATAAAACGTGACGGGATAAATCACCTTGTTCCGGAACAAAATTTTCTAAAAAAGAATGAAATCTTTTTAGATAAGTATTCGTTTGAGGACGGTTAAAACTGGCAATTAAAAGCCATTTTTTTAATTCCGGAGCAAAAAAGTAAGCCGTATAATTGGTGCTATTGTTATTTTGTGGAATTCCGTGAAGCAAAAACTTATAAGTCGTTCCTGCTTTCCAATTGTATTTCAAATAACTTTGACCGCCTGAACCTTCATTTCCAAATTCTCCAGTGTGCACTTTTTCGCCTTTTTTCAGCATTTTAATTTTATGAGAATCCGGAATACTTTTAGGATCATCTGTTGAAAACGGACTCCAAACAGAAAATAAAATCCTTCTTTCAGTTGGCGAGTTTACCTGAATTCCGAAGTAACCTTCTCCAAAACCATTTGCCATAAAATAAGATCCAATTTTGTCCTCATTTACAGGAACAGTAACTTCGTTATAATACCATTCGGCATTTGTACTTTCAGGAACCTGATAATTTAAATGAACTGATGGACCACGACGTCCCCAATGATAAAAATTTCCTTCGTCATTTGGTACATAAGAGATTTTTCCATCATAATCTGTACTGGAAATAGTAAGGCGGTTAATAGACGGAAAACGATCCCCGCTTTTACTGATTCCTTTTATTTTGATGGCTACATATCCTTCCTCATCGATTTTCCAGTTTCCGATAATCACCGCTTTTTTTGAAGCAGTAAAATTTACTTTTTTTGATTCTTTATTTATTGAAAATTCAAGTTCTGCTTTTCCAAACACTTCCACAGATTCCTCTACAGTAATTTGAAAATTTCCTGCTTTTGAAACTCTAAAATAAGCCGTAAAATATTCCTTTGAATCTGTCCAGTTTTCAATGCCATTATCTGTAATAGTATTGCTTCCGTCAATATGTTTGGAGCTAAAAGCATTCCCGGCCAAAGGAAGTGAAATCTTCATTTGAGGATCTGTATTTTCCTTTTTATTTTCGGCATACGAGCATGATACTAGTAAAGAGAGAATTAAGTAATAGAAATTTTTCATTTTTTGATGGATATATAAGTTTTTTTATTTTAAAAATAACCTCTCTAATGAACCAAATTAGAGAGGCTTCAAAAACAAACAATTCTAAAAATAATTATGAGTTTTGAATTAAAGTTCCATTATTAGGTATTAAAAAAACATTTTTTTTATGGATTAAAATTTTTAGTTTGCTTTTGGTATTTCAACGGTTAATTCGTTGTTTTTTAAGTTTAATTCTTCTCGTTTCATTCCTTTGAGAAGAATATTTTTGCCTAACACATTTTCTCCTATTTTATTGCCACTGATTTCTACATTTTTGCAAGCCTCAATTCTGAAATTATATTTTCCCGGATGCCAGGGCGTGAAAGCAAAACTGCGTGTGATTGTATTGTTTTTAAAACTTAAACCATCTACCGATACAGCATAAAGAATAGGATAATCCGATGGGTTAAAGCTGTTGTTTTCGATTTTTATATTTTTATGAAAAGGCTTTAAAGCATTTGGTTCCGGAATTTCAGGATAAATACTGATAATAGCTTCACAGAATTGATAACTAGATGAATTACATGGAAATCTAAATTCATTGTTCTTAATGGTTATATCTTTTACAGCGCCACTTTCATACCAATAATTGGCATCGCCGGCAATAAGGATGGCGGAACCACTGGTTTCAAATGTGTTGTTTTCAATTATGACCTTACCTGGTGTAGAAATCAAATAACCTCGCGCTCGGTTGCTGCCTACAAAACAATTTGTAATCGTGGCATTTGGAGTCCAGCTTAAGTTTTCTAAAACAAAGCTGGCGTCTATATTAGCTGGAATTTTTTCTTTGAATCTGATGATGAAATGATCTACATCTAAAGGTTCAAAACTTGCCACAGTTCCATAGGAAAATGTATTCATTTCTTTCTTTTGAATAAAACCAACCTTGTCTCCAACAACCGCCCATAATAATCCGTGCGACATATCTTGTCCAAATTTGCATTTTACAGCAAAGTCATCTACTTTTTCTATTACAGGTACATAGGTGCCATGAATGTTAATTGGGTCATCCATTAGTCCTTGTGCATCACAATTGTCGATTATGATTTCGCCCTTGCATCCCATAAAGTGCAGTCCATCATCGTGGCCGCTGAGATAACGATTTTTATGTGGATTGGGAATCATATTTACATTTCGCATTTCTATATTTTCGCAGTATTGAGATAAAATACCCAATCCGGAGGTGTGATATACATTTATATTCTCGAGCTTGGTGTTTTTACTATGAAATAAAAACATTCCGGCATGATCGCGCCTACCATGTCTAAGGATCAGAAAATTTCCAACCTTTGGAGTTTTGGTAAAATTGCCCTGCATTAATACTAATCCGGGTTTTACTTCCCTGTATTTTACATTTTTCAGATCACCTTTTACACAACCATTATCGCCGGTGTTTGCTGGAATAATGTGATTTTTATCAAATTCAATTAACCAGGAACCGTCAGATAAAGCCCAGTTTTCGTTTGCATTTTCGCCTATGAAAGTCAATCCTTTTTCATGGATTTTATATGGAGATTGAGCGATATCAATTTTCATTAAAATGTGTTTTTCATCTGCTTCAATAACTTCGCTCTCGGAGGTTAGAGGTACGTCCCAATCGATGTTTACATTCTTTACAATAATGTTTTCTGCATTGTCTAATGTGAATGGCTGAATGTGCCCATGATATACAAAATCTGACTGTTGCGCATCTATGATGATGTTTTTTTTGTTTTTAATAAGTATAGCTAATTTTCGACTGTCGGCGTCATAAGTATTGCTTTCATAATAGGTTCTGTAATATTTGGCGTCCGGATAGAAATCATATCGTCCTTTCGGAAAAATTATTTGTACTGATTCATTTCCTATTTCTTCAATAAGCTGATTGACTTTTGCCGTCAGATTTTCCTTTGTATTGGCAAGAATACCATACTCTTTTACATTTATTTTTTTAACCTTCTCCTGCGCAGCACAAAAGGTCAAAATTGAAAATAAGATGTATGTTATAAAAAGTTTTTGCATAAGTATTTTTTATATTCTCAAGAAAAATGATATTTAACTTAGTACTTCAATAAATCCTTAATTTTTGAAATCAGGATCTTTATTTGATTACCTCTGTTTGGCAATACATAAAAGTTTTTTGAACTGTTTTTTATTTATTCAGCCTTTTGATCGACCCCGCTACATGTTTTTTAGTATCATCATTTAATGATGATAAGGCTTTTTCTCCTTCAGCTGGTGCATATTTAGTCAGACCAATTATACCTCCTGCAATTACATTGTAAGATTGATTTTTGATGCTTTCCTCCATTAATGCTTTATAAGACATATCACCCGTAGCGGCTAATTTTATAATTGCATTTGCTCTGGAAATTGTTTTTTTATCGTTTTTAGCAATATCAAGCAAGGTCTTAATTGCCTCATCTTTAATTTGATTATCCCCTAAATCAATTGCTTTAATGCTAAGCGTTCTTAAATCATCCTGCTTATCTTTTAATCCTGCTAAAAGGATAAGCTGAGCGTCATGACTTTTATCTTTAGTGGCATATTTTATTGCTTCAATACGGTTGTAATACGTTGGAACATTTTTGTATTGGTACAAATAATCAGCAATTTTTTTGTTGTCTTTTACTTGTCCAACTAAGATTTTATCAGGATCAAGATCTACGAAGGTAGGTTGAGACGGAATGTCAAAACTGAAATTCTGTTCTCTTTGATCAATTAAAATTTCTTTTCTGATTTTCGTTCCGTTTACATAATAATCGACTTTTAAAGGAAGACTAAAGGTTTGAACAGTACTTTCCTGAACTTGTTTTACTGCAATTGTCGCTTTTCCGTTTGCATATCCGTATTCGATATTTAGAATCGGATTTCCGCCTTGATAATACCATTGATTAAAATAAGGGCTCCAGTCTTTTCCTGTCACTTCTTCCATCGATAAACGCAATTGGTGTGTTTCTCCCGATTTATAGGCATTGGTTGTCAAATAATGGTTTAGAGATTTGAAAAATGCTTCGTCACCCATTTGATTTTTGATGGCATACAAAATGATAGAACCTTTTGAGTAGCTGATATTGTCAAACATATCATCTTTGTTTTTATAGTGAAAACGAGCTAAAATCTGGCTATCACCGTTTTTCTGAGAACTCAGATAATTTTGTAATTTTCCATATCGTGATCTGTCTTCTGCATCCTGTCCTTCATCATGTCCGTGCCAAAGAACTTCTCCAAAAGTGGCAAAAGATTCATTCATGGTTAAATTTGACCAGGATTCAGCCGTTACATAATCACCAAACCATTGATGAAAAAGTTCATGAGCTACGGTACTTTCTTCGTTATCATCTAATAATTCTCTTTCCGTTTTTTGCACATAACCACCGTGAACTGTTGCAGAAGTATTTTCCATTGCACCTCCAAAAAAATCAGTTACAACAATTTGCGAATACTTTGCCCAAGGATATTCTACTCCCAGCATTTTGCTGTAAAAGTTCATCATATCTGGCGTTTTCCAGAAAATTTGTTTGGCGTATGGCGCATATTTAGGCTCTAAATAATAGCTCACTTCTTTACCATTATAAGTGTCTTTATATACTTTAAAATCTCCAACTGCCATCATAAATAAGTAAGGTGCATTTGGCTGTTCCATTTTCCAGATATCCGTTCTGGTTCCGTTTTTATTATCTTTTTGAGAAGTCAATTTTCCGTTTGACAATGTTGTATACTTTGAATCCACAGTCATTGCGATTTCAGAAGTTGTTTTTTGATTTGGTTTGTCAATAGTAGGAAACCAGGCCGAAGAAGCTTCTGTTTCACCTTGTGTCCAAATCTGTACCGGTTTGTCTTCTTTTCCGTCGGGATTTACAAAATATAATCCTTTTGAATCCGTAATAGATTCACCACCTTTTGTTTTTAGTTCATTAGGTTTTGCGATGTAATTTATGTAAACAACATATTTTTCAGTGCTTTTATATTTTCTGTTTAAAGTAATAAAAACCTGTTCGCTGTCCTGAGTATATTTTAATGGAATAGTTTTTTTGCCGTCGATGATCGCAATTTCCTTGAATTCCATTCCTTTAGCATCTAATGTAAGCTGATCAGTTTCGTAGAAATGAGGTTTTAAAGTAATCCACTCTTTCCCATTTAAATGACGTTTTCCATAATCAAACGAAACATCTAGTTTAGTGTGTACTAAATCATGCACTTTTAATGCCGTAACGCGGTAAGCAGTTAATTCATCTGCTTTTTTATCTGCAGTTTGTGCTTCCATTTTTTGTCCCATTATGGCAACAAGACTTAAAAAGGTATATTTTATAAATTGTTTATTCATCATTTTATATTTGTAGTAATTGGGTATACTTTAAATTATCAATTTTTGATTTAAAAATTAATCAGTGAGGGTTGTGATATCTAAAACTGGTTTAGGATAATTTTTCGATTTTATTTCATTTTTACAATCCATTGCCATTTTTTCGGTCATTTTGTAGTGATAGGCTCCATAACAATCGCCATCGAAATCGCCCACATAAAAGAATCCATAGGAATCAAAAAAATCGGTTAAATCAACTTTACTAACTTCACATGCCGTTTTTATAAAATTGAGTTGGTAAACAGCCGGATTTTCATCGGCTTTTACTTTTAGTTTATCAGCATTGTGAGCTTGTTTTCTAAATGCTTCAAAAAGATCAGGGTAGAAATCAGGATTTTTACCTGCTTTTTCGAAGTATAATTGCAGTTGCCAAAAAGGAACAAGCGGTTCAAAACTTCCACCCACTTTTAAATAGCTTTCTTTTTTCTCGATAACTTTTTTTCTTGCAGCATCATAGTAGTTCCCTTCTATAAGGCGAGATTTAACTCCTAATGATTTGAGAACATACATTGTGAAAACATTATTACTTACTTCACAAAGCCCTCCCCAGTTAAAATAGGGGTGCAGTTGATGCACATGTCCGGTTTCGTGGCTAAATCCCCATGCCGGATCACCCGCTATAACTTTTGCGGGATCAAGTACCATTCCTAATGCATAACCTGATTTACCGCCCATATAAGCTATTCCATCTTCGTCTCTAAACATATAGTAATTGTAGTTTACACGAGCCAATATCCTGTTGTTTGGTACACGATTGTATTTTATTAATCCCATAAGTCGATGCTGGCGATAGATCAAAGTGTCATAACAATTTAGTAATTCCACTCCCTTGTTAAAAGCATATTTTTTTAAATCAGCTTTAGGATAAATGGTTTGAATATACTTTCCTCTGGCATCTATCATAGGATAAATAGTGTTGTCTAAAAGTTTATTCCAATCTTCATTTTTTTGTTTTCCTGAATCAAAAAATCCATTTATTTGGGCATCAATAAAATGAATTTTAATTGCGTTTTCCTTTTTAGGTTCTTCAGAATAATAATTAATATAAGCAAGACCATCGAAGTCTTTAACATCTATAATGTTTATACCATTTTTCAAAGGATATGATTTTTTTTCAATTCCCCAATTTGGATCCTGATCAGGAGCAATTCCTGTAGGTGGCTGTCTGTTCCAATTTGGTATAACTAAATCGACAGTTTTATTTTTTGCAATATTGTCTACCAGAATTACGTGTTTACCCAGAGGTAAATAAATACCTGTAATGTTTTCATATTTACTGTACCCATCGCCAATGGATAATTTTTTCCCTAAGGTTGCTGGTGATAAATAAGCTTTGTAAGTAGCTAATCTATAATTGAAATCATAGTCGCCCTTAAGCATTTGTATGGCTGCATTACGAATTTCTTTATTTTTAATCTTATCTAATTGTTGAGAATTTATGTTCTTTTTTAGTTTCGTAGCTAAATTATCTTTAAAAAAAGCTAAATCTTCTTTTATGGAAATTGAGTCTGTCGAACTTTGAGCATAACTATTAGAAAGGAAAAATAAAAGGCAAAGTAAAACTAGGTGTTTCATTCGTGTTGGTTTTTATTAATGGTAGTTAATTCAGTTGGTAATTGCTTATATACTCTGTTGTTTTTTATAATTTTTCAATGATTCTGACTTCGCCATCTTTTTCATCTTCGCTTAAAATGTTTGATTGTTTTTTTGTGTACATTTCTAAACTCCATTGAACAATTTTATTTGTTGGATACAATTCTGCCTGCTTTCTTAGCCATTCTTCCGCTTGTTTTGAAGAAGCAGTTTTTTCGATAGCCCAAGCCGAAACCAATTGATTTGCCGGTAAGAAATTCATAACCGTATTGTCGATTTTTGGATTGAAAGCCACGATTTTTTGTAATGATTTGTTTGCCGTTTCAGTATCACCAAGGCTAGTATAACATTGATAATCTAACCAGTTTTCCAGTCTTTCATCAATATCTTCCTGATATGGTTTTCCAACACCTAAATTTTCAGGCCATAATTTTGCTTCGCCAATAAATTGAAGCGCCTTTTTATACTGCTTATTTTTCATTTGTGCCAAAGCCTGCATCAATTTAGCTTCGTGATACAATTGTCTTCCACTTGTTGCACCTTCAAAAGGAAGGATTTTCAGTTTCGTTAAAAAGGCATCTGCTTCAGCGTATTTTTTATTCAGTAAAAGCGTTTTTCCATATAACATCCCAACTACATAATTTTCAGTATGGCGTTTGTAAAATGGTTCTATCGTTGCTAATGCTTTATCATTTTGTTTTTGAATGATATAATGTTCTGCCAATAACTTTGGATATCTCCAACTTTGTGGGTCTAATTTGATTGCCTGTTGAAGACTCGTTACAACCAAGTGAGAATCATCTTTGAACAACGAAGCTTTAGAAGCATAAAAAGCAGGATCATTTGGTTTTGTACCACATTGTAAAAACAATTCTTTTGCTTTTGAAATGTTGTTGCGATTCCATTCGATCAAAGCCAAATGATATTTCAATTGCCATTGCTCATTTGTTTTAATTAAACTTTCCAGAATTTCGGCAGTTTCGCCACGGAAAGGGAAACTAATTCCAGGTTGAATTTTGCTCAAATCAACCGCTTTCTTTTCTAAAAAGGCTTTCCAATATATTATTTCAGCACTTGGAGCCGCCACCGTAAAAACTTGTACAGCTTCGTCCGTGCGGCCCAGATGCTGATACCAAATACCTAATTCAAGATAAGTCTGTTCTGGCATTTCATTTTGAATTAACGAAGTGAAATCTGATTTTGAAGCATTTGAATTGTTCCAAAGGAATTTTTCAAAGCCAACAAAATGATTTAAAGGATCGACTTCATTAATTTTATCTAAGATCGAATGTGCTTTTTCAGATTTGTTTTGAAGACGATACATTACTGCTAACAATTGTAAACCTTCCAGATTATTCTGATTGTTTAACAAGCTCTTCTCAGCATATTCAATTGCTTTCGTCTGATCATTTTCTGCAAAATAAATTTTACTCAAAGCGGTATAAGCAGGGCTGCGATATTCAACGCTTGCAGCAGCAATATCGAAACCATCTTTTGCATCTGTTGTATTACCTAAATGAAGATTTGCAATTCCATAGTAATAGTTCGCAGCGGGATTATAGGTGTCGATTGCTAATGCTTTACTCGCAGTTGCGATTGCTTCTTTATATTCTAATTTTCTGATTTGTAAACCGGCTAAATCAGAAAGGGCAGGAGCGTAGTTTGGATCTTTTTTCAAACAAGCCGTTAAGAACTCTTCTGCTTTTATATAATCTTTAAAACTGATATAATTCTTTCCTTGTAGATATAAACCGTAAACCGAATTATTATCAAAATCTTTCGGAACTTCTAATGGTCGAGCTAAATTTCCATCTTCGGGAGTTGAATTCCAAACCAGTTTATTATCACCTAAAACCAGTTTTAATTTGTTTGGATCAACCGCAACCTGAATTGAATCTCTGAATAATTGCAACGTATTTAAAGCAATATCTTTTGAATAGACTTTTTTGCCATTATCAAAAACTTCTAATTTTTCATTTAGTTTTTGAAGAGGAGAAAGGTAAATTTTTAACCAGCCATTTTCATTTTTAACATTAACAGCGCCATAATTATTTGCTTTTACAAAACCTTTAGTCTGTTTTACCGGAAACCAATATTCTGTCCATGTATCTGTTTGATAAGGAGCAAAAGAACGTTGCTTGAAAGGCGTCAAATTACTATTGTCGCTTGCCTGATTAAACAATCTTCCGCTTTGTACTTCAACATATTGTCCATCAGTGTCAGTCAATAATTTTTCCCAGATCATACCTTGTTGGGATAATCCCCAAATCCATATTTTCTTGCCGGGTTTGTCATCGTGATTGCCATATCTTCCCATTCCGAAATCTTCATCATGATAATATCCTCCAAAGAAATCATTGTATTTACCAAAAACATGGTACGATTTATAACCACCAAAATCATTGTTTTTGTAAAAGGATAAATCTTTGCCGTTTTCTTTGTCAATTGGCCACGCATTGTGTTCACCATTATGGCCAATATAACTTTGTCCCGGATAGATAAATTGTAAACTATGTGATGCCTTAATTCCTGTATTCATCCAGGTATAATAAGGCTGTTCAAATTCAGTTGAGTTAAACCAAAAGGAATTCGTCGTAAAATAGGCTTTGTCTTTTGGTAAATTGATGTCTAATTTCCATGAAGTACGTGTCAGTAAATCTAAGACACCAACAACACAACTTATACTTCCGTCTTCTCGTGTTATAATTTTGTAATCAACAGGAGTTGCGCAATTAGGAGTATGGCCTATAATTCCGTAATTCCCTTCAACACCGCCGCTTGTCCATGGACCGCGCATGGCGATATCTCTAAATTTGATAACATGATTGTTGTAAACAAAATCTTTTCCGGTTGACTTTTCAATTGCTGACCATACTTTTCCTCCAATTTCAGGAAGAATCATCAGTTTAATATAATCGTTTTCTATCTCAATTACTTTCCATTCTTTTTGAACCGGTTTATCTGTAAAACCATCAAAACGGAAATAAGGATACACTTTTGTATCTGGTTTTGGAATTGGATCCGGATCTGAGAAAGGATAGGTTGTAAAGACTTTTTTATATTCCTTATAGGTTGGTTTATTTTGTGCAGTGACAAACAGGCTTCCAAACAGTAAAATCGATAAGAAAGGTTTAAGTGTCATATGGAAAGCTATTTAGTATGGTTATTTTTTTGCCACAGATTTCACAGATTAAAAAGATTTTTTCAAATTTATCTGAGAATCTATTAATCTGTGTTAATCTTTGAAATCTGTGGCTTAAAACTATTTTTTAATCAATTACTTTACAATCAACAACCATCCTTTTCCTTTGCTTACTGGTAATTCATCTTTAGCAGTAAAGGTTTGAGCAGGTTGGAAATTCGAAACTTCTGGAGCTGTTATTGTAGCTTTTGAAGGATCAAGTCCTAGTTTTTTCCAGTCGATGCTTAATTTTACTTTTACATCAGTATCAGCCCAGCTTGCAATTGAAATTAAAGTTGAACCGTTCTTTTTGTAAACAGTTGCCAATATTTTGTCGTTATTTGTTTTTACCGGACAGTTTTCGCTCCAATATCCAATCATTTCAGAACCTTTAATTCCGAAAGTATCCCATAATTTCCAAACTGGTCTTGGGTCAGCATTGTGGCTCCAAGGCATTCTGTTTGTCATACCGTAAACCATTCCTCTCCATGGATTTCCTCCATCTTGCAACATTTCGCCCATTAATCCGAAAGGAATTCCGCTAACTTCCGTTAAGAAAAAGTCAGGTTGATTTTTTTCGTAATCGAAATATTCTCCAAACCAAAGTTTATTGATGTACGGGAAGTGCTCCATATATAAATTGGCACTATTATTAAATCCGTCGCTTTTATTGTATTGATTGGCACTATGCAAATCGATAATTCCAGGATGTCCGTCTTTAGTTAAAACTCTTTTGACACGCTTCATTGTGATTCTGTCAAAAGCAACATCATCAAGATAAATTCCGTCAATACCAACGTTTTGCGTTAACCAATTCATTCCTTCAACATAGTAATTGTGCCAACGGTTCATACCACTGTTTACAATTGCAGCATCCTTAATTTCAGGAACAAACCAAGCCGCGATATAATCGTCGCCAACATGTTCCTGCAACCATGAGAATCCACCGCCTTTTCCTGGAGAGTAGATTTCGTGGCCTAAACTTCTTAGAGCAAATGTCTCATAAGCTTTGTTTGAAACTTCTCTAACAGTATTGTAAATTTTTACTTTTAATCCTTTTTCGTGCGCTTCATCAATATAACTTTTCATTTTTTTAAATTCAATAAAAGGATAATTGATATATGGATTAATTGCATTGGCGTGGTGAATATTAATTACCGTAGCACCAGTTTTAGCAATGGTATCGATTGGACTGTATTTGTGATAGAATTTAGTATTCCATTGAAAGTCTGTGTTTAGTGCGTGGAAAGGTGTGATTAATAAATTGAAGTTATAATATAATACATCTCCTTTTTTAACGGTACGCGCTCCACTGTAAGCATTTACCAAAACTGATTTTTGGTTTGGTGCTATTGTGATTCCACCTTTGTTATCATTACCCCATGAAGTTGGCAATAATAATGGTTTTTGTAAATAGAAATTAGTGTTTAGCGGACGACTGTATTTTTCATCTCTCAAAGAAAATTGCAAACCTGAATTTACATTTCCGATCCAGGCACCATCCTGGCTTTTATGAGCAACATCCCATTTCCAGTCAAAAGTTTCAGGACGATTTCCACCTTTTTGACCTAATCCCATCATATATTTTGCTGATGAAGACTGCATTGGTAAATGAATATTGATATCATTAAAAGAAGCATCTTCAAGGGCCGTAATTTTAACAGTATAATGTACAAAACCATCAAATTCAATAGAAGCATTTACATCCATTTGAAGCGATTTCGAAGTCGAAACACTTTCCCATGCTACAGTTCCCGCTTCTTTTTTAAGGAATTTAACCCCTGTATTTTTCCATTGTAATGATTCTTTACCAGCACCATCTACAAAATGAAAAGCAATTGGAGCGCTCAAAATATCATTCGCTTTTGTTCCGATAACAGTCATTTCAGGTGTGAAGAAAGTTTGAATTTGTGCAGGAAAACCATCAGCTCCTAAAATTAATTTTCTTCCTAATAATGAAATTTCAGAACCTTTTATTTCTAATGGAGTGTAAGGCGCAATAACCGTATTTTCCTGTGCTAAAGTTGAGTTTAACCATTTCAGACGCGTCATTTTTTCAGGACTGTCGATTCCTCCATTTTTAGTAACTTCATTTGTTACTTTTATCTGAAGTGTGATTTCTTTTGATTTTCCGTCAGCAATAACGGTAGCTTTTCCTGTGTATGTTCCTGCAGCAGCAGTTTCCGGTACATCAACACCGCACCACATTGCCTGAACTTTTCCTTTAGAAACAGAAACAGTTGCAGCAAAATTAGAGGCGTCATAACGAGTACCGTCTGTATTAATACAGTTGATGTTTTTTGCTGCAATTACAGCACCACTTTCATTTTTTAAATCTGAAAATTGGACTTTTACATTGCTTAAATTTTCTAAGGCATAAACACCTAATTGAAAAGCTAAATATTCACCTTTCATAGCGGTATCAGCAAAACTGTTTTGAACCCCTTTTTGAATCCATCTTTGAGGTAAATCGGTTTTCATTCGGATAGAATACAATCTGTCTTCCGGAAAAACTAAAAAGGAATTACCACTGTTTTTAGCAATGATGTCTTTGGTTTCTGCTGCAGTTGCGATTACTTCCATTGGATAAAAACTGTTGAAAGGATTTACACTTTGAATTTCTGTAACCGTGCAATTGTCTTTTAAATTCGTTTTGATTTTAGACAACCATGCTGTATCAGATTTGCTTTCTGGTTTTGCATAAACTCCTTTCGGATAATTCGCATCTCCTTCATCAATATATGGCATGTAATAAACGTAATACTTTCCTTTTCCTGAAACTGGCTCAAAGAAAATTGTACCATTTTCTCTATTGATGTTTTCTGTTTTTGTGTTTAGAATTTCCTTTCCATTCGCATCCTGAACAATAATTCTTTTAAGTTCTGGGTTTTCATCTCTTCTGCGCCATTCAATAGTGGTTTTGGCAACATTATCTTTTCCGGTAAATTCAACAACAACGCGGTGATTTCCTAGTAAATTAGGATTCCAGCTGTCATTTCCATCTGAATATTTTATTTGTTGTGCAGCCAATGGGATACTGAAAATGCAAAGGCACATAATCAATACTTTACTTAAAGGAGGTCTGTTTTTTAGGTTTAGTTTCATTTTTTTGATGTTCAGGTTAAAAGGGTATGCGTAATTAATAATTTAGTAAACTGCTTTCCATCCATTTTTTTTCCAGTAAGCAATAATGGGTTTGTAAGGCCCGTATTTGTGTTGTTCTTCGGTAAAATTGTCCTGAAAAGGACTATGTGAGTAATCAATAGGTTTGCCCATTTTATTTGGATAATCAAATGTTTTTGGATTTGGCCTTGGATGGATAGCGTCATCATTAACAAAGGCAGCAATATCCAATGCCTGCTGATCTGTTAAATAAGGTTTTCCAATCGTCACTTTATCATAAGGCATATTGCTTTTTAGCCATTGTGCCTGTTTGATAACGCGATGCATGCTTGAACCTGGCTGGTATCCATAATCGCCCCAAAGCGGCGGATAAGTATATCCAGATTTATCAGCGTTGTAAACGCCTTCGCCATTATTTCCGTGACAGCGGGCACAATTTTCAACAAACAGCGCTTTTCCTCTTTCAGGGCTTGCAGCTACATCCGGGAATTCAATTTCTAAGTTTTTAGCTCCTTTAAAATCGCCGTCTTTAGGAACAAATTTGCTTATAAATTTAAAATAAGATAAAAAGGCAACCATTTCGTCACTGTCAAGTGGAAGCGGTTTTCCAGAATGTGGACGCATAATACAATTGTTTACACGTTCGGCCAGTGTAAGTACTTTATTTTCACGTCCGCGGTATTGTGGATAATTGTCATGAGAAGACATTAAATTGAAAGCGTAAGGTTTTGTACCTGCGTCCTGGTGACAATTGGTGCAATTCATTTTATTGCCTAAATATTTTCCTTTAACGCCATTTGGTCCTATATAATAGGCCGTTTTTAGCATTAATTCTCTTCCATAACGAACGGATTCTCCAAATTGATCATCCGGAATTTTGGAAGTGTCAATAGTAATGTATGCCTCATCTTCAGCTGTTTTTTCTGCCAAAGTTTGAGAATTTGAAGTATTGCAGGAATTGAAAACAACAATTGGCAATGCCGAAAAGATACCAATAAGAATTATTTTTTTCATGTCTAAAATTTTTAATCAATTATTTAATTCAGAAGAAAAGGTTTCATATTTTCTTCGGGAATAAACTCTGTACGGTAAGGAGGAATTTCAGATTCTAAAGCCCAAAGCAAGACTCCTTTCTTATTCGTTAAAACAGTAATGTGTCTTTTTGAACAGCAAACTAAAATGGTTTCTTTGTCAATCATATAAGCACTTCCCATTCTATCATTGTAAATGTCTCTTGGCAAATTGATATGGAAATCCAGTTTTACCGTTTTGCTTTTTTCATCAACCTTCAAAGCAAAAACAGAAGATTGTTTTTTATCCACTCCATTATCAAAAAACATTAAACTTCCATCCTGGTTGATGTGTGCGGCATGTCCCTGAGAGAAATTAGTATCAGCAGCCATTTTCATGTTGCCATCTTTTCCTAATTTCCAGATTACTTTTCCGGTTTTTGAATCTACTTTCCAAATTTGACCGTTGTTGTAGAAGGAGATTAAAAAGTTTCCATCTGTATCATAATTAAGACTGTTGGCATGTGTCCAGTCTTTTTTTGTTTTCAATATTTTTTTATCTTTCAATGGATCCAAATCATCAAAAACACTCCATTTCCAAAGTTGTTTTCCTTTTTTATCCATGATCAAAATTCCGTCTCCGTTTATAGTGTCATTCTTTTTTCCTCCAATGGAAGTTAAATCCATTATCTTTTGATCAACGGTTATCGTAACGATCTCATTTTCCGATTTTTTGATAATTTCATGGTGAATAACCTGTTTTAAATCGCCTTGCCCTTTTTTGATGTGCATTAACGTGTCACCTTGCAAATTGATTTCCAGAATTTCGCTTCCGTAACTTGTTGGTTCATCATTTGTACCTAGTATCGAAAGAATGGTTTGGTCTTTTGTAAAATGCACTACTTTAAAACCTGTATTTTCAAGCGTATGATACCATCTTATGTTTCCTTTGTAATCTACAATATAGGCTGTTCCCGGAGTTTCTCTTTTAGCCAAAAGCATGAACCCTTTTTTAAAATTTGCTGGCAAAAGTTCCGGTTTTGGGCAATTTGCTTTGAATTGCTTTTGTAGCCATTCCGGTAAACTTCTGGACTTAAAATTATATACTTTACTACTGTCTTTTTGCTGTCCCTGAACGGTAACCAATTGAAAATTGTAATTGGTTTCAGGGGTAATATTACAAAGCACTAAAGAGTGGGAGAGACCTGTTTTTGAAATTGGAGAACTTATTTTGCTTTTAATTCCTTTTTTTTCAGACCAATATTCAGCATATACCTGAGCATTGTCACTCGTAGTAACATCGATTTGAATCTTCAATTCGTTGTTGCTATGTGTCCCAATATTGATATTTGTGATACCTACCTGATTTTTAGAACAACTTGCCAATGCAAGTAATGCCAAAATAAAACTCCCTTTTACTATTATTTTTTTGATCATCTTATAGATTCTTTAATGAAACAGCAAAGTATTTCTTTTATAAAAATCAAGAATAGACAGACCATTTTAACTGTCTATTCTTGATTAACCTTCTTATTATTGTCTATCGGCGTTACTTAACTGTGGGTTAAGATCTACCTGACTTTGTGGATAAGTATAATACTTATTTTGTGGCATTCTTACTAAAGCTGCTTCTCCCACTCTAAGATGATATGCATTTACAAGAACATCATATTTGTTCATTCTGATTAAATCGGCACGACGTTTTCCTTCATAGAAAAGTTCCCATCCTCTTTCCTGTAAAATAGCATCTCTTAAAGAACTCTGAGTGTGATCTGCTAAAACTAATAGTTTTGCGTGTGATCTTCCTTTAACCTTATTTATAAGATCAATTGCTTCCTGAGTTGGGCCACTAATTTCATTTAATGCTTCAGCTCTTGATAATAATACGTCTGCATATCTTAAAATGTTGACACTATGACCATCATAATAAGTAGTAGTTTCGTCATCAGCATACTTTCTTGTAGCAACGTCTTGCATGTAGAATTCACCAGTTGGTGGTTCAGCTCCTATAGATGGAGCTTGTTTGTGTAAAAGACCGTCTGTCCCCATAAATTCTGGGAAAAAGCATTTTTTTCTATCATCTTCATCACCAAACGTATTATAGAAATCCCAGTTTACAGTATAATACTGCCATCTGTTTTGAACAACCGGGTGATCTGATGGTCCAAAGTGATTTAACAATTCTGTCCCGTTTGTATTAGCATCACTTAGGACTGAAAAGATGTTTTCAACACACCATTTGTTACTTTCTTTAAATAGGCCTAAGTATGAAGGATATAAAGCATATTGGTTTAGATTCATAACTTCTTGAGTAAGAGTTACTACTTTTTGCCAATCATGACTGCGAAGATATAATTTTGCTAACAATGTAAGAGCAGCACCTTTTGTTGCACGAGCTTCGTCATTAGAGCCATAAATAACATTGTCTTTGTAATTTAAAGGCAATACAGCAGCAGCTTCGTTAAGTTCTTTGATTAAATAGGCATCTATATCTTCTACAGATTTGGGAGGAGTTTGCTCTAAATAATTAGGATTGGCAATATTTTCTTCTGTAACTAAGATTACTGGGCCCCACGCATCTGTTAAGTCCATGTACGAAGAAGCTCTCAAAAATTTAATTTCTGCAATAAATTGAGTTTTTTCAACATCAGAAATTCCAGACATTTTGGAGATATTAAAAATAGCATTGTTTGCGTTGGCAATCAATTTATACATGGAATTCCAATCTTCTTTAAGTAATCCGTTACTTGAATTCCATGTTCCTAAAGACAATTGTCCTGGATCTCCACCAAATTGGCAATGACCTAAATCTGTTGCAATGTCAGTTAATGCGAAGTGTCTTGTTGCCCAATAAGAATAGTTATCACCTACAGAAGGACCTTTTAATCTACCATAAACAGAGTTAACCGCCGCAATAGCATCTGATTTTGTTTGGTACCCATTGGTATTAGTCAAACTACTATATACGGTAGGTTCGAGATCCTGATTACAGGAAAATTGTAATCCGGCAGCACATAATATTAATAATAGTGTATATTTTTTCATTTTAATGGATTTAATGTTACTAAAAGCTCGCAGGCTAGTGAATTGCTACTTTAATACCTAAGATAAATGTTCGTGAAGCTGGGAATGAATTGAAATCAATTCCTCCGCCTATGTTTTGAGCTGTAGAACTTCCTGTATGCCCATTTATTTCTGGATCGTTTCCAGAATAATTAGTCAGGGTTAATAGATTCTGTCCAATAACGTACAATCTGATATTGTCTATGAATTTGGCTTGTTTAAATGCGCTTTCTGGAATAGAATATCCGATAGAAACATTTTTTAAACGAACATAAGATGCTTCTTCAACAAATTTTGAATTTACATAACTACCATACGTGCTTTTGTAATATCCATCTCTTGGAATATCTGTATTTTCATTTTTTCCTGCAACCCAACGGTTTAATGCATCTGTGCTTGTAGTAGATTCCCCAACCATTCTTGTCATGTTGTAAACTGAATAATCAAAAGCACCTTGGAAAAAGATATTCATATCAAAATTTCCGTATTTAATATCATTACTAAAACCTGCAATATAATGTGGTGTAGAATTACCTAAATAAGTTCTGTCATTTGCTGTAATTTTCCCATCACCATCTAAATCTTCATATTTTGGATCTCCAGCTTTAGATAAAGGTTGCGCGGCATAAATTTCTCCAGTTTTTATTACACCTGCATATTTAAATCCGTATAATACGCCCATTTCTTTTCCTGGTTCTAAACGTGTGAATTCTCGTCCTGAAACAGTACCGCTTGGGTTTGCTGTATTTGTGCTAATAATTTTAACATTATCAGCAAGTGAAACAACTTCTTGTTTATTGTAAGCAAGATTTAAGGAAGTTGTCCACATAAATTTATCATTGCTAAAATTTGTACTGTTAATGCCTAATTCAATACCTTGATTGTCAATAACTCCAGAGTTAAGTGTTTGAGTGCTAAAGCCCCACCAGTCTCCTACGGGCACTCTGATAAGTGCATCTGTAGTTCTCTTTTTATATAAATCGATTGTTGCTGTTAACTTGCTGTCAAAGAATCCAATATCTAAACCGATATTAGTCTGGGCAGTTTCTTCCCATTTTAAGTTAGGATTTGGTAAATTTGCTGGTTCTGTAGCACCTACATAACTATCTGGAGCAATTGTTGCTGCCCAAGATTTTAATGTATTCATATAGGCATAATCTCCAATACCATCATTTCCTGTAACACCATAACTTACTCTTAATTTAAGTTCAGAAAAAGTATTTGATTTTTGCATAAAAGGTTCGTTCGAAATTTTCCATGCAACAGCACCAGATGGGAACGTTCCATATCTATTATTTGGTCCAAAGCGAGATGAACCGTCTCGTCTTAGTGTAAATGATAGTAAGTATTTATCATCAAAGGCATAATTTAGTCTTCCAAAATAGGATTTCAATTTAGTTTCAAGTTTCTGCGTTTCCGGACGCAAAAAAACTTCAGCAGATTCCAAATTGTAATAAGTTAATAAATCATTTGAAAAACCAGAACCAGCCGCTTTCATTCTTTCATATGTATCTTTTTGGTTTGATGTTCCAACCATTGCAGAGAAAGAATGTTGTTCTTTTAAATTGAATTTATAAGTTAAGTACTGCTCTGTACTCCATCTGAAATAAGTTTTGTTTTCTTCAGAGCCAGTTCCTCTTAAAGCTGCTCCAGCTGTTAATGTTCGTGGTGTGTATTTTCCTTCGATATTTTCCTGCCATTCAGCACCTGCACCAAAATGATAGGTTAGGCCTTTGATTATTTCATAATCTAAAAACATATTACCATTAACCATTCTGTTGATAATGTGGTCTGTAGGTTCTAATAAAAGAGCCAAGGCATTATCTTTACCTTGATATTTGTGGTAAGATCCATCAGCATTATAAATAGGAAGGTTAGGGAATGCAGTCTGAATTGAAAACATTGGAGAAAGAATATTGTCTCCAAAGTCACTATTATTTCCTTCGCTTGCAGCACCGTAAACATTAGTTCCCATGTTTAATTTATCATTGAATCTTTTTTCACCACCCATTCTAACAGAATATCTTTTAAAATCGGTATTTTCAATAGCCCCCGTTTGTTTAATATAATTTCCGGAAAGAAAAAATTTAGATGTTTTATCGCTGCCACTAAAAGTAATAGATCTGTTTAGTACTTCACTAGTACGGGTCGCTGCATCAAACCAATTCGTATTAGCAACCGGAAGATCAGCTGGAAAAAGTGGAGAAAATCCATTTTCTTTTTGAATAGCATTTTGAATATCTACATATTGCTGACCAGTCAATAATGAAGGTTTTTTGATTATATTTTGATAACCATCAGAGATTTCAGCTTCGACCTGCATTTTTCCAAGTTTTCCTTTTTTAGTTGTAATGATAATTACCCCATTCGCACCTCTTGAACCATAAATAGCAGTAGAGGAAGCGTCTTTTAAGATCTGAATGTTTTCAATATCATTTGGACTGATTGAACTTCCTGAACTTGTAATAAAACCATCTACAACATATAATGGTCCATTAGAATTATTAATGGAGTTTCCACCTCTAATAATTACGGTAGGAGTAGTTCCAGGAGCATAACTGTTCTGCTGTACTTGAACCCCAGATGCTCTTCCTTGTAATGCCTGACCAACATTTGAAACAGTACCACCTAAATTTAAGTTTTCTTTTCCAACGGAAGCAACAGAACCGGTAAGGTCTTTTTTCTTCGCTTTCCCATATCCAATAACAACTTCTTCTAATTTTTGTCCTGCTTCTTTCATGACAATTTTTAGTGTCGTACCTGTTATTGTTACTTCCTGGTCTTCCATACCAATATAAGTAACAATAAGTTTGGTTGCATTATCTGGAACAGTAATTGCGAAACTTCCGTCAACATCGGTTTGAACACCTGTTTTAGTGCCTTTTACTATTACGTTCGCACCAGGTAAAGGAAGGCCGTTTTGATCGGTTATTGTCCCTTTTACCGTTTTTTCAAAAAACAAGACCGTATTGTTTTTGTGCGATGTAGATATTGTCGAAGCAGCCGAAGCCTGAAATGTAAAAGCTAACAACGAAAGAAGGGTTAGTTTAATTTCTTTTCTGGATAAATTGTTAATCCGAAAATCTCTTGGCTTTTTTTGGGTTAATAATTTCATACTTAAAATTGGTTTTGGTTAATGTTTAATTGTTTTTTCTTGATTGTAAGTTTTGGACTTCTTTTTTTGATTCAGGAATTCACTTTTGCTTTTCTATTTGACTATTTTCTTTTTGAAATATTCAGTTCGTTTTTCGATCTCAAAACGCGTTATTTTATTCGTTTTTCCTCTTTTTTGAAGTGCTTAAATTGTTTTAAATTTTAACGATTTAACTTCGTTTTAAGATTATTGTCTGACGAAACTATAGATTATATTTTTATAAAACAAGAAAAAACACAAAAAATGTGCTCGAACACACTAAATTTATGTTCTCGAGCACATAAAATTGTTCGAAACGTTTTTTTTGACTTAAAAAGATGTGATTTTTATAAATATCTTTGGAAATAAATGGACTTCTTTATTTGGGCTTATTTAATGCGAATTTGTTGTTTAGATGAATAATAAATGATGTTTTTGTAAAATCTTATGAATTTCGTAATCACAACATTAAATAGATAGTAATTAAACAGTATTTTCTTATTGTTTTATTTAACAGAAAAATTGCTTTTATCGAAGTTTTATTTAAAATTTGCTGAACCGTTTTTACTTCCAATTTTTAGGCTAAATTGGTGCCTCCAAAAATGACTTAAAATAACCTCCTGTTTCTGTTATTTACATTTTTGAAGAAAATAAAAATTAACAAAATTTAAAACCCTGTACTGTGAAAGAATATCAAGTTGTTTTAATAGATAAATATCAAAAAAGTAAGGCAGAAATTTTAGATCCTTCTTTATGGGAAAAAGCAAATTGTTTAACTGATTTTTCTTCTCCGTGGAAAAATGATCCAATTTCAAATATTGAGTTTCGTGCTCTTTATGATTCGGAAAATTTATATTTTAATTTTCGCGTGTTTGATACGGATATTTACATAGACCAAAAGGACGATAGTGTAGATAGTATTGGAAACTCAGATCGTGTGGAATTATTTTTTAGAGCTAATGATTCTCTAAATCCCTATTATTGTCTTGAAATGGATACAGGAGCCCGAATAATGGATTTTGAAGCGAAACCAAATAAGGATTTTGATTTTAATTGGAATTGGCCTAAAGAGCATTTAAAAATAGAAGCTTCAGAACAGGAAAATTCTTTTACTGTTGAAGGAAGAATTAGTTTGGCTTCTTTAAAAGTTTTAAGTTTAATTCAGGGCAATTGTATTGAGACAGGAGTTTTTAGAGCAAAATTTTCTAAAGATGAAAATCAGAATTATCAGCCAACCTGGATTTCATGGGTAAATCCAAATACGCCGGAACCCAATTTTCATATTGCTTCTTCTTTCGGTAAATTTATTTTGATGGAATAGTTATAATTGGCCACAAAGACACAAAGTCGCGAAGTCACAAAGAAATACAAACTTAGCGCCTTTGTGTCTTTGTGGCAATTTTATTATGATACATAAAAGGAAGCATTCTCTACATTAATAATGTCAATGGGAAGCAAAATAGTTTCCGGAATTTCTTTTCGGAATAAAAAATGATCTACTAAAGTGCTGACTCCTAAATAAGCCTGTCTCTTTTGATTTTGGTGAATTAAAAAATGAACTAATCCCTGATTTAGAAAGTTTACATTTTTCTCAATTAAGTCATAACCTATAAGTGCAATTTTTCTATCTTTTAAAGAAGATAAAAAGGAGGCAATTTGATATGCCTTTGAAGTCGTAATGAAAATTCCCCTTAAATCCGGGTGTTCTTCCAGAAAGGCAGGTAGCTTAGTGTCAATATTTGAATATTTTAATTTTAATGTTGTTAAAGAAAAATCAGATAAGTTTTTTTCTTCAAAATAATTCCTGAAGCCTTTTTCTTTTTCCTGCATGTGTACCGCATTTTTTAGACTTTCATCAATATGGATAATGGCAATCTGCCCTTGATCTAAAATCAGGTTCATTAAACTGGCAGCAACACGACCGCTTTTGTATAAATCCTGTCCGACAAAACTTTTAATTGACGATGATTCAACCTGGTTATTAAAAGTATTAACTATAATTTCTAATTCGTCGTACTGCTTAATAATTTCAATAGTTTCTTTATGAAATAAAGGAGCAATCAAAACAGCGTCGGGTGACTTTTCGATTATTTTTTCGTTAGTACTTAAAAATGATTTAGTACTTTCAGGATTGAAAAAATAGGTTTCGATAATTACGCTGTAAGCTTTAAATTCCGTTATGGCATCCTGAATTCCATTAACGCATGGAAACCAATAAGGATCTATTTCCGGATCGGGCATTAAAACACAAATGCGATAGACTTTCGTGTTTTTTAAATTTCGGGCAATTAAGTTAGGCTCGTAATTAATGACGTTTAAAACTTCATTTATCTTTTCGAGTGCAGTAGGAGAAACCTTTCCTCTATTATGCAAAACACGATCAACAGTTCCTTTAGAAACTCCTGCCATTTTTGCTATATCCTTAATTGTGTACTTTTTATCCATATAAGCAAATATAGAAACTTTGTTTTAAATATTGTATAATTTTTTAGAAAAATGAATTAGTGTGCTCGAGAACATTATTTTGGTGTGTTCGAGCACATTTTTTATTTTTTTCTTGTTTTATAGAAATATAATATATAGTTTCGTAGAATCAAAACCGAAATCGTAAAATAAATTCATAACCAATTTTCATTGTAAATATCTGAATTACAATGTTATAATATAAATTTTTCAAGTGATAAAAATTACTTCATTAGCCCCGGGTCGAACATGTCTCTTTGGAGATCATCAGGATTATTTAGGATTACCCGTGATAGCCTGTGCTATAAATAGAAATATAAAACTAGTTGCCGAAGAAAATAAAACTAAAACGTTTGTTCTTAATATGATCGATATCAATGAAAAACGTGTTATTGATATCGATGCAACTTTTGAAAAACTGGAATCCAGGGATTATTTTGCCTCATCGCTTCGTGTTTTGCGCAGGCATGGCTGTATACCAACGGTAGGGTACGATATTACTGTTACAGGAGATATTCCAATTAATTCAGGAACATCGAGTTCGTCAGCTTTATTAATGGGATGGATTCAATTTTTAATTACGGCCTTTGGAGTTGATGACGAAGTAACACCAGAGTTTATTGCTAAAATTGGATATGCTTCAGAGGTTTTGGAACATGGGGAGCCAGGCGGAATGATGGATCATTTTAGTATTGGAGTAGGGAATATTGTGTATATTAATACAAAAGATCCTTTTTCGTATAAAATTATTGGGACTAATTTGAAAGGCTTAATTACTGGAGTTTCAGGCGTTCCTAAAGAAACGATTGGACTGATTGGTGAATTGAAAGGAAATGCTTTAATGGCAATTGATATGGTAAAGCAGCATTTTCCGGCCTTTGATTTGAATACTTCTGAAATTGGAGATATTGATCGTTACAGAAATTGTTTGCCAGACCGGTTAATTCCGTTTTTTGAAGCAGCGTTAAAGAATTATCATTATACCAAAGAAGCTTTAAAAGAATTTGAAAAACCAGTTTTAGATCTTAAAAAAATTGGGGAATTAATGAATCAGCATCATGAAGTTTTGCGTGATTTATTAAAAATTACAGTTCCGCGAATTGATGATATGATAAATGCGGCCTTACGAGCTGGTGCCTATGGAGCTAAAATTGTAGGTTCTGGCGGCGGCGGAAGCATTGTCGTAATTGCGGATCCTGCAAAAGAAGCGACTGTAATTGAGGCGATTTTGAAAGCCGGAGCACAGGAAGCATATGGTGTTACCGTTGATCCGGGTGTGAGAATTATTGAAAATATTGAAATTTAAAAAATAAATATGCACAACAATTTAGTTATTCTTGCGGGCGGAGCATCTTCCCGTATGAAAAAAGAAGCCGTTTTAGATAATTTATCTCCAGAAGAAATTGCACAGGCTAATGAAAGAAGTAAGGGTTTGATTGGGGTAGGAGCAAGTGGGAGACCCTTGCTGGATTATCTTTTATTGAATGCTAAAAAAGCGGGTTACAGAAACATCTATATTATTATAGGAGAACAAGGTGAGTTGTTTAAAGAGTTTTATGGAAACCAGAATGAAAACAACAATTTTCATGGCTTAAATATTTCATTTGCTGTTCAATATATTCCTGAAGGCAGAGTAAAACCTTTTGGTACTGCTGATGCTTTGTTTCAGGCAGTAGAACAATTTCCGGAATTAAATACTCAGGAATATTCAGTTTGCAATAGTGATAATTTGTATTCGGCGAAAGCTTTATTGGCGTTAAGAGAAACAGAAAGTCCAAATGCTTTTATCAGTTATGATCGTGATGCTTTAGAATTTCCTTCTGAAAGAATTTCGCGTTTTGCTATTGCCAAATTAGATCAGAATAATCAATTATTGGACATTTTAGAGAAGCCTACAGCAGACGATTTGGAGCATTATAAAGATGTTGATGGAAAAATAAGAGTGAGTATGAATGCTTTCAAATTCAATGGAGTCACTTTGTATACGCATCTTAAAAATTGTCCTGTAAATCCGGAAAGGGATGAAAAAGAATTGCCGACAGTGCTTTTGAATTCGGTTAAAGCAAATCCGAATACAACTTTAGGTATTCCTTTTTCTGAGCACGTTCCAGATTTAACGGCTAAAGAAGATATTGCCGATGTAAAAGAATATCTAAAAAAGCATTATCCGGTTTTAGACTGGAATGTTTAACAAATATTAACACAAAATTGATATTTAAAGTAGTTACGGGTAGTGTATGTTACCTAATTTTTGCTTTACTTTGCAAAAAAAACGCAATAAAGTGTGTTTAATTTGCAAAATTGTCGCAAAAGTGTTGGTGCTATTTTAGATGGATAAAAGTATAATCTATTAACAATCAACCAAAAAGTATTATGTCAAACATTGAAAGTATCATACAAGTAGAAAAAAGGAGTGCAATTCTTCCGATGGTTATTCTGACCGCATTGTTTTTTATTCTCGGATTTGTAACCTGGTTAAACGGTCCTTTAATTCCATTTTTTGAGTTAGCTTGCGAGCTTTCTTCTTCACAGGCTTACTTTGTAACTTTTGCCTTTTATATTGCCTATTTTGTAATGGCAGTTCCGTCATCATGGGTGATTGAAAAAGTGGGATACAAAAACGGTATCTCTTTAGGATTATTGATCATTGCATTCGGCGCATTTATGTTTTATCCTGCTGCTGGAAGCCGTACGTTTTTACTGTTCTTAATAGCACTTTTTGTTATGGGAACTGGTTTGGCAATTTTACAAACGGCTGCGAATCCTTATGTAGTAGTTATTGGTCCAAGAGAAAGTGCAGCAGCCAGAATAAGTGTTTTAGGAATCGCCAATAAACTCGCTGGTTTTGTGGCGCCACTTATTTTGACAGCATTGGTTTTGTCTAATATGCAGGAGTTTACAGCCGATAAAATTGCGATGCTGGATTCCGTTTCAAAAGCAAATGCTTTAAATTCTCTTGCATTACAATTACAAAGACCTTATCTTTATATGGGATTGATAATTACGGTGTTAGCTTTGTTAGTTAAGCTTTCTCCGCTTCCTGAAATTGATTTGGACGAGGAAGGTAATATTTCAAATTTAAGTATTTTCAAACAAATTAAAAATGCATTCAGACGCCCTCAATTGGTTTTGGGAGTGATCACTTTAATGTTGTATTTGGCTGCCGAAGTTTTGGCTGGAGATTCAATTGGAGGCTTCGGAAAACAATTGGGAGTCTATGGAGAGGAAGGAA
The DNA here is from genome assembly GCF_057840745.1 of Flavobacterium sp. KH_001. Taxonomy (NCBI): domain Bacteria; kingdom Pseudomonadati; phylum Bacteroidota; class Flavobacteriia; order Flavobacteriales; family Flavobacteriaceae; genus Flavobacterium; species Flavobacterium sp. KH_001. Next base: position 2,898,224 of record NZ_CM174520.1, read on the forward strand.
ATTTTTATCTAAAGTTGACTTCTTTTACTATGTCAGCAATGGTTGTGGGATATATTTTAGGAATAACGTTGATTCCGAAATATCTATCGCAGGTTACGGCTTTAAAAGGTTCAGGGATTTTAGGAATCATTTTGGTTTTAGCAATTGTTATTATTTCACCTAAATTAACGATTCAATTGCCTGGAGTTCCAAATCTGCCAATTGTAATTCTTTTAGTAGCATTACTTGGTTTGGCAAATGCACTTTGCTGGCCGGCAATTTGGCCAATGGCTCTTGAAGATTTGGGAGGATACACTAAAATTGGAAGTGCCATTTTGATTATGGGAATTATTGGAGGAGCTATTTTTCCTTTATTATATGGATTAATTACAGAAACTATAAATACATCAAATATTGCAGCCGGAACTCAGGATGTTTCAAGAAGCGGAAATCAGCTTGCGTATTTAATGCTATTGCCATCGTATATAATGATCCTTTTCTATGCAGTTAAAGGTCATAAATACCGAAAATGGTAGAATAAACTAGAGAAATTAAATAAAAACTATATCATGTTAAAAAGTAAAATCGACAAAGCAACAGGATTCGAAAAACGATTCGAAAACATCAACACGGTTGTTTTTGAAAATTCTTCTGATGCTTCAAAAGCAGTGGCTCAGGAAATTGCGGCTTTAATTCAATCCAAGCAAAAAGAGAATCAACCTTGTATTTTAGGTCTTGCAACTGGTTCTTCTCCAAAAGGATTGTATGCAGAATTAGTTCGTTTGCATAAAGAAGAAGGATTGAGTTTTAAGAACGTAATCAGTTTTAATTTGGATGAATATTATCCGATGGAACCGAACTCAATCAACAGTTATGTTCGTTTTATGAAAGAATTACTGTTTGATCATGTCGATATTTTACCTGAAAACGCCCACGTTCCCGACGGACTTTTAACAAAAGAACAAATTGCAGATTATTGTCATGATTATGAAGCTAAAATCGAAGCTTTAGGTGGAATCGATTTGCAGATTTTAGGAATTGGAGGAAACGGGCATATCGGTTTTAACGAATCGGGTTCGCTTCAAAACTCTAAAACACGTTTAGTAGCTTTAGATCATATTACAAGAGTTGCGGCAAGCAAAGATTTCTTCGGATTAAGTAATACACCAAGAACGGCAATAACGCTTGGAGTGAAAAAAATCATGGAGGCTAAACAAGTTATTTTGATGGCTTGGGGAGAAGGGAAATCAAACATTGTAAAAAAATCGGTAGAAGATGAAGTGACGAATCGAGTACCAGCTTCATTTTTGCAGGAACACAACAACGCCGTTTTTATTTTAGATAAGGAAGCTTCTTCAAAGCTAACCAGAATCAACAAACCTTGGTTGGTAGAAAAAGTAATCTGGACAGATAAATTAACCCGTAAAGCAGTTTTAGGATTGGCACTTCAGCTTAAAAAACCAATTTTAATGTTAACTGATGCTGATTATATCGAAAACGGAATGAGCGATTTATTGGCAGATTCTGGCCCGGCTTACGATATCAATATTAAAATCTTTAATAAGCTTCAAAATACAATCACGGGCTGGCCAGGAGGAAAGCCAAATGCCGATGATTCTAATCGTCCGGAAAGAGCTGAACCGGCTAAAAAACGTGTATTGATTTTTAGTCCACACCCTGATGATGATATTATTAGTATGGGAGGAACTTTTATGCGTTTGCAGGAGCAGGGACATGAGGTTCATGTAGCGTATCAAACTTCAGGAAATATCGCTGTAGCGGATGATGAAGCATTACGTTTTGCAAGATTCGTGATTGATTACAACGAAAAATTCGGAATCAAAAGTGCTCAGGCAGATGATATTTACCAAAAAGCGGCGACTTTCTTAACCAATAAAAAGAACAGCGAAATTGATATTCCGGAAGTACGTTATATAAAAGGATTGATTAGAAAAGGAGAAGCGAGAGCAACAAGTCATTTTGTTGGATTAACAGACGATCAAATTCATTTTATGGAATTGCCATTTTATGAAACAGGAACAATCGAGAAAAAACCACTTGGAAAAGAAGATATTCAATTAACGATGGATTTAATTGAAAAAATCAAACCACACCAAATATACGCGGCTGGAGACTTAGCAGATCCACACGGAACACATAAAGTATGTCTGGATGCTATTTTTGAAGCTGTAAAAGCTTTAAAACCAAAATCATTCATGGATGATTGCTGGTTATGGTTATATAGAGGAGCATGGCAGGAATGGGGAATTGACGAAGTCGAAATGGCGGTACCAATGAGCCCGGATCAGGTTTTGGCAAAACGTCACGGAATCTTTAAACACCAGTCTCAAAAAGATGGTGTAGTTTTTCAGGGAACTGATGCAAGAGAGTTTTGGCAAAGAGCTGAAGACCGAAATGCAGAAACAGCAGCATTATACCAACAATTAGGTTTGGCAACTTATGCTGCTATGGAAGCTTTTGTGAGATGGCATTACTAAGTTGCTAAGATTCTAAGGCTTTAGCTTTAAAAATATTCGCTACGAATTACATTAATTTTCACTAATTAAATTCGAGCTAATTCGTGAAATTCGTGGCAAAAGAACGCATAGATTATAAAAATCATTTTAATCTGTGGCAAAAAATAATAGCTTTGTACCAACAAGAAGCAAGAAAGAGAATAAATTTATATTCTTTTCTCTTGCTTCTTTCTTCTTAAAAAAAATGGAACAAGACAAAAAACTGCTCATAAAATTAGCTCATACCAAAATGCCTTTCGGGAAATACGAAGGTCGTTTTTTAATTGATTTACCTGAATATTATGTGGTTTGGTATCACAACAAAGGTTTCCCCAATGGAGAATTAGGGCAACAATTACAGCTTGTTTATGAATTAAAATTAAATGGTTTGGAAGAATTGATACGTAATATTAAAAAGCAATATCCGAAACTAATTAAATAGTAGGAAAAATCTTTGGTGGTTTAATTTTTTTTATTTAAGTTTGATGTATATAATATTATAATTTTTAAAAACTAATTGATACCACAGAATTCAAGACTGAATTTGTAAATGTGTACAAGTCAATATTTTGAAATTATAATAGACATAAAAAATATTATAATTTTTAAAAACAAATTGGCACCACAGAATTCAAGACTGAATTTGTAAATGTGTACAAGCCGATTTTTTAAAATTATAATATTTTTTTATGCTTAAACTTTCCTGTAAACTTATAATTTAGGCAGAAAGTGAAATGATTTTTCAGTTATTATGAAATTGGAGCGTAATAATTAGTGTCAATTTAAATACATTCTTCAAAAATAATCCTAATAAATTCTTAAAATTATCGATTACAAAAGCAATTAATCATTCTGTTTAAAAATTTGCAAATTATCTCATTCTCTTATTGACAAATTATCTAATTAAATTTGTACTTTTGCCAAGTTTTTTACACAACTACAATACAAACAACAACAGAATGAATCAAACAAAATATATTTTTGTTACAGGCGGTGTGACTTCTTCATTAGGAAAAGGAATTATCGCGGCATCTTTAGCAAAATTGTTACAAGGAAGAGGATACCGTACAACTATTCAAAAATTTGACCCGTATATCAATGTAGACCCGGGAACATTAAATCCGTACGAACATGGTGAGTGTTATGTGACAGATGATGGTGCTGAAACGGATTTAGATTTAGGTCACTACGAGCGTTTCTTAAACGTTCCAACTTCTCAGGCTAATAACGTTACTACAGGAAGAGTTTATCTTTCGGTTATTGAGAAAGAAAGAAGAGGAGAGTTTTTAGGAAAAACAGTTCAGGTTGTTCCTCATATTACTAACGAAATCAAAGACAGAATGCAATTGCTGGGTAAATCTGGCGATTATGATATTGTTATTACTGAAATTGGTGGAACAGTTGGTGATATTGAGTCTTTACCTTATATCGAGTCTGTTCGTCAGTTGGTTTGGGAATTGGGTGAAAATAACGGAATCGTTATTCATTTAACATTGGTTCCTTATTTGGCTGCTGCAGGTGAGTTAAAAACAAAACCGACACAGCACTCTGTAAAAACCTTGATGGAAAGTGGTATTAAAGCAGATATTCTAGTTTGTAGAACAGAACATGAACTTTCAGATGAATTGCGTAATAAACTAGCATTATTCTGTAATGTAAAAAGAGAAGCCGTAATTCAATCTATTGATGCTTCAACTATATATGAAGTTCCAAATTTAATGCTTGAAGAAGGATTAGATGTGGTGGCTTTGAAAAAATTAGATTTACCTAAAAAAGCAGCTCCGGATTTAAAAAACTGGAATACTTTTTTACGCAGATTAAAAAATCCAAAACATACTGTTAATATCGGTTTGATCGGAAAATATGTAGAAATGCAGGATTGTTACAAGTCAATTTTAGAGGCTTTTATTCATGCTGGAGCTTCAAATGAAACAAAAGTAAATGTAATTTCTATACATTCAGAGCATATTAATAGTGATAATGTTGCTGAAAAATTAGGGCCTCTTGACGGAGTTTTAGTTGCTCCTGGTTTTGGTGAAAGAGGAATCGAAGGAAAAATTGAAGCGGTTCGTTACGCAAGAGAAAATAATATTCCATTTTTCGGAATTTGTTTAGGAATGCAAATGTCTGTTATCGAATATTCAAGAAATATTTTAGGTTACGCTGAAGCGAATTCTACAGAGATGAACGAGAAAACAAAACATCCTGTGGTGAATTTGATGGAAGAGCAAAAAACAATTACAGACAAAGGTGGAACAATGCGTCTTGGAGCCTGGAAGTGTGATATTAAGCCAAACTCATTGGCACATAAAATCTACGGTCAAAAAACGATTTCAGAGCGTCACCGTCACCGTTATGAGTATAATAATACTTATAAAGATGAATTGCAGAAAGCTGGTTTGATTGCATCCGGAGTTAATCCTGATACTGGTTTGGTAGAAATCATAGAACTAGAAAATCACCCATTTTTCATTGGAGTACAATACCATCCTGAGTACAAAAGTACGGTTGCAAATCCGCACCCAATTTTCGTAAACTTTGTGGCTGCTGCAGTTATTGCACATAAAAAATAATAATTAATATTCTCAAAAGGATGTAACGTTTGAGTCGAACTCATTACTAATAGCCTTTAAACGAATAACTTTTTTAAATTAATAATGGAAGAAAAAAAATTTGATCTTAATTCAATCATTGGTTTTGTATTGATATTTGGAATTTTGATTTGGATTATGTACCAAAATCAACCTTCAGATAAGGAAATTGCTGCTGAAAAAGCCAAGAAAGAATTAGTTGCTAAGCAAGAAGCTCAGGCTAAAGCGGATAAAACTAAAACAGCTGTTTTACCAGTAGCTACGACAACAACTCCTGGCGATACAGTTCAATTGGTGCAATTGCAAAAGACTTTAGGCGGTTTTGCTTATTCTGCTACACTTCCTTCTGCAAAAGAAGGTTTTACAACTATTGAAAACGAAAAGATGATACTAAAAATCGCCAACAAAGGTGGTTATATAGTTGAAGCTAAGTTGAAAGAATTTAAAAGATTTGAGAAAAACTCCGGGCAGTTAATAGAATTGATTAGAGATAATAATTCGAATTTAAATATTCAATTACAAACTACAGACAACAGAACGTTAAATTCTAAAGATCTATATTTTGAACCAACATTGACTAAAAATGGAACGGATCAAATCTTAACAATGCGTTTGAAAGCTGGTGCAAACGAATTTTTAGAATATAAATATATCTTAAAAGCAAACGACTACTTAGTTGGTTTTGATGTTCGTTCTCAAGGATTGAATAAAGTCTTAAATTCTTCTAAACCATTAGATTTACAATGGGATTTGAAAAGTTACAGAAACGAGAAAAGTGTTTCTATTGAAAAGAGATATGCTCTGTTAGAATATGAATATGATGATGAAAAATCTAACTATGTAAGCTCAGGTGTAGGAAAAGAAGATACTCCTGAAAAAGTAAGTTATATCGCTTTTAAACAGCACTTTTTTGCTGCTATTTTAGCAACTGATAAGCCATTCGAAAAATCTAAGCTGCAATCTGATGATTTAGTTAAAGACGAAGTTATTGATACAACATTTGTGAAGCAGTTTAGAGCAACAGTTCCTTTAGCTTTTTCTAATGGAGAAGTTGATTATAAGATGCACTGGTATTTTGGACCGGCTGATTATAAAACTTTAAAATCTTACGATAAAAACTTCGAAAAAATCATCCCATTAGGCTGGGGGATTTTTGGATGGATTAATAAATGGATTTTTATTCCATTATTTGGATTCTTAAGCTCTACAGTTGGATTGTCATTAGGAATTGCAATTATCATTTTTACAATTATTATCAAATTGGCTATGTCGCCAATTACGTACAAATCATTCTTGTCACAGGCTAAAATGAAAGTTTTACGTCCTGAAATTACAGAGTTGGGAGAAAAATTCAAAAAAGACCCAATGAAGAAACAACAGGAAACAATGAAATTGTACAACAAAGCAGGAGTTAACCCAATGGCAGGATGTATTCCGGCATTGATTCAGCTTCCGTTTATGTATGCATCATTTCAGTTCTTCCCGTCAGCTTTTGAGTTAAGACAAAAAAGTTTCCTTTGGGCAGACGATTTATCATCTTTTGATGCAGTAGTACAATTACCATTCAATATTCCATTATATGGAAGTCATATTAGTTTGTTCCCAATTTTGGCAGCAATTGCGATTTTCTTTTACATGAAAATGACATCTGGAGATCAGCAAATGGCAGCTCCTCAGCAAGAAGGTATGCCGGATATGGCAAAAATGATGAAAATCATGATTTATGTTTCGCCATTAATGATGTTGATTTTCTTCAATAGTTATGGTGCTGGTTTGAGTTTGTATAACTTTATTTCGAACTTAATTACAATCGGAATTATGTTTGTGATTAAAAATCATATTGTTGATACAGATAAAATTCATGCTCAGATTCAGGAGAATAAATTGAAAGAGCCTAAAAAACAAAGCAAGTTTCAACAACGCCTTCAAGAGGTAATGGAACAACAAGAGGCTGCAAAAAAGCAAGATAAGAAGAAATAGTATTTCTACACATATAAAAAAAACCGCTATTTTAAAACAGCGGTTTTTTTGTGCTTAAAAATTTGGTAATAAAACTTTGTCTATTACATGAATAATACCATTTGAACATTGCACATCTGTAGCGACAATATTACTTACTCTGCTGCTTGCATCAGTGATTGTTGCGCCACCAGTTAAGCCAATTGTAAAATTTTGTCCGGCAAAGGTGCTTACAACTTGTCCATTTGTTAATGAAGTTGATTGCACATTAGCTCCTGCAACAACATGATATTTTAAAGTGGTCTCTAAAACATTAGCGGGAATAGCAGCAAGTCCTGAAAATTCAGTTTCAGTTAAGAAACTTGTAAAAGCCGCATTTGTGGGGGCAAAAACAGTAAACGGTGAACTAGCTGTTCCTGATAGTATTCCTGCAAAACCAGATGAAGGATTGAAAGTTAAAGCAGCAACAAGGGTAGTGAAGTTTTTATTGGCTACGGCATGATTAACAATAGTAGGTAATCCGATAACGCCATCAACTATATGAATAATTCCGTTTGATGCTTCAACATCTGCAGTAGTGACTGTTGCTCCACCATTTGTTTTTCCACCATTGATATCGACACCAGAGCCTTTTTCAAGATACATACTTATGGTATTTGAAGATGAAGCACTTCCTTTTGCTAAAGTCTTTACATATCCCGTGGCAATTTCTGTCGATTTTACTTTCGTAATTAAAACATGATTTAATAATATTTCTTTTAGAGCGGGAACAGGAACTGCATTTAAATTGGCATAACCATTGGCAGTTAAAAATGCACTAAAAGCGGTATTAGTAGGTGCGAAAACGGTATAAGAACCGGAAGAATTTAGTGTGGTTGCCAAATCAGCTTTTTCAAGAGCCGCAACCAAAGAGGTTAGATTAGGATTTGCTTTCGCAATAGAGACGATCGTTTGGGGTTGTTGAGATGAATCATCATCATCATTGTTACATGAAATACTGACGAAAGCAATTAATGCCAATAAAGCAATTAATTTAATTTTGATTGTTTTCATAATATTGATTTTTTGTTTGTTACTGCTAAGTTATTTATTTTGTTTAACAATTTTGTAAAAACATTAAACAATTATTTATTTTAATATTAATTTAACTTTTTTGTTTAATGGTTTTAATGTGTTGGTTTTCAGTGTTTTTTAATTGTTTTGTGGTTTTTTTTGTACTTCCTTGTTTTTTTATGAGCCAGAAAAGTTAAACAGAATTTAAACTTGATTTTAATTAAAAAAAGCGCAATTAATGTTGAAATGATCCTACTTTTGTAAATACTAAAAAATAATTTTTGCTGTTATATAGAAAAACGAATTATGAGAAAATTTTGGATTTTATTGTTAATAAGCGCTGCCGCCTTTTCACAAGATTTCAACAAACTTGATACTAATGGAAAAAAAGACGGAGTTTGGAAAGGAACTTATGAGCTTTCGAAACGCCCGCGTTATGAAGGAACTTTTAGCCACGGAAAAGAAACTGGACTTTTTAAGTTTTTCGATGATACCAAAAAAGGTGATGTTGTAGCAACACGAGATTTTACTTCTAATGATGGAAGTTCGTATACTATTTTTTATGATCAGAATAATAACAAAGTAAGCGAAGGTAAAGAAGTGGGTAAGGCTCGTGAAGGGGAATGGAAATATTATCATAAAGCTTCTAAAGTGGTTATGACGCTTGAAAATTATAAAAACGGAAAACTGGAAGGTGTGAGATCTGTTTTTTATCCGGACTCTAAAATAGCGGAAGAAATGACGTATAAGAATGGTTTAAAAGAAGGAACTTATAAAAAATACGGTCAAAATGCATTGCTTCTAGAACAAAGTACTTATAAAAATAATGAATATAACGGTGAAGCTGTTTTTTACGATTCTGATGGAGTTATGGCTTCTAAGGGAAAATTTTTAAATGGGAAGAAAGTTGGAATGTGGCAGTTTTACTTAAAAGGAAAGTTAACCAAAGAAGTAAATATGAGCGACCCAAAAAGCAATTATAAAGCGGATTCAAAACCTAAAATGGAATAATAGTTCCCGAAATTGCTCGAGTAAAAAAAAATTTTTGCCACGAATTCACGAATTTAAATATTGATTTATAAATTCGTGAATTCGTGGCAAACTTTTTTCTAAATTTGATTTGCTAATACTTTGAGTAAATGGATTTAAACGAACTTACAGGAAGATTTTTATTATTGTTTTTCTCAATTTTGGTTTTGTATTTTTTCTCTAACAGAAAAGATAATGAAACCATAAATCCGCTGATGGTAATTGTTGGGCTTTGTACATTTTCGCTTTGCTATTTATTCACCAAAATAGAAATTGGAGTAGGGATTGGTTTCGGGTTATTTGCTATTTTTTCAATTCTTAGATTTAGGACACAGTCTTTTACCGTAAATGCTATTATTTTTCTCTTTGCAACTATTACGCTTTCTATTTTAGATATCATGTATCCGTATGAAAAAATTGAGGTGTTACTGTTTTTTCAGGTTATCATTATTGGATTTTACATTTTTGCTTCTATTTTAGTCAATAAAAAAGCTTCTAAATATTTGAATATTGTGGACGTGAAAATTCCATTTGAAGGTGATTTTTTGTTAGAGAATCAAAGGATTCGTCAATCGATTCAACAAAAAATTAATGTTGAGGATTTTGATTTTAAAATCATCCTGATCAATATGGTTTCAAATGAAATAGATTTGCAGGTTTTCTACTGATTATTCATTAAAAGGCCGTACTTGTTTAATATATAAATCACGGTTTTCTCCAACTATTTTAAATTCGATATCGACTGGATTTAATCGGTTCTTTTTCCAATAGCGATTCATTTGAGTTTCAATTTTTTGACTGACAAGATTTAGTCTGATCATTTCTTTTCTATTTAACAAAGGCTCATTATTGTTCAGATTAGAATTTGATGTGTAATCGACATTGAACTCTTCGTCTTTAGTTTGAGTTGGTAAATAGTATGCAGTGAATTGTTCACAGATTTCTCCTTTTGCAGGTTTAACAACGGAGTTTTCTCCTTTTTGTATATTAGCAGTAATACCCGGGAAATCTTTTCTGAAGATGTTTTGTGTAATTATTACACCATTGGCTATTTCATCAGGAAAAGAACGGTGTACTAAAACACCCATGGCTATACTTTGTTGATCGATTCCAAAAAGTTCTCTTTCAGTGTAGGAACCTTCATTCCAGACACTCGCCCAAACTTGTTTAATTGCCTTTTCGAAAGTCTTTATAGTATCACCTAAAATTCCAGTTTTAGAATCGTAAAGACCAGCTCCGTTAAAATCATCTAAATCTTCAGCATTGGTAGAGGATCTGAATCTGAAATTTTTAAAAGTGGCATTTTTATAAGTTTCATTTAGCTTTCTAATTAAATTAGGATCAATAGGTTCTTTTTTAATCGCATCTCGAATTTTTTTAAGTTGATGATTAACCCAAACTATTGAATCTTTGTTTTGATTAGCCAAAAGTTCCTTAATTAACGATGAAATTAATTTTTTCTGAACGTGCTCTGTATAGTAATAAAACGGAATAGCGCGCGCATTTTCGGGAGTTTTAAACGGAAGATCTTTGGCAATATCTTTTGAAATTGCAATTAAATACGCCATATTCTGAGCTTTGGAACCAATAAAATTCACACCTTTCTTTGGAATAGTATTCAAATCGACCAAATCGGTTACACTATTGTCAACTAGTAATTGTTTCTTTTTTGGAACGGGTTTTTGAGCTATTTTTTTATTAGTTTCTTTGATATAAAATGTGTCGATTTCTATTTTTAGTTCCACTTTTTTCGAAATCAATCTTTTAATATTGTTGTCTTTAAAAACATTCGTATAAGCCATAACTGGAATTTTTCTGTTTTTACCTAAAAGTACCAAATGACTTAATGGCGTTTGAAGTTCATTCACAATAATTCCTCTTACATCAGGTAAAATATCTGGCGTTCCATCCAAAATTATGATTTCATCAGGGTTTGGCTGTACCTTTTCTAAATCTTTTATTTTGTATTGCTTGAGAAGGCCAACGGTGCTTCCTGAAACGACTTCCTGGTAAGTGATATCATTAAAAATGTAATCTGATTTTACACAGGGGATTTTGAATTTATTTTGCTGAAACCATTCCATTTTTTCAGGATTATTGAGATAGAATTTTAAATCCGGACCAATGAAACTGGATTTTAAAATTAAATTGTAAAAGTTTTCAATTAACGGAACAGGCATGCGATCTGAAGCCGCTAATTCGAAAATCCATTTTTCAGTCCCTTTAATATGATTGAGATTTCCTAATAGATAATTTCTGCCTTTTTCGGTATCGCTATAATTTTCTTTGTTAAAGATATCGACTTCTTTATCATAACTTAAATAGTTGGTTACAAAGTCATAATGATGAGAAATTAAAGCACTATTGAAATAATACATTTTTTTAGATTTCAGATCATAAACAATTTTTACGGATTCGATATTGGAGAATTTATCCGATAAAGGTTTACCTCTGAATGCCTTGTAGGCTTCGTAATTAGACAAAGTAGCGCTGTAATTTTGAGCACTCAACGAATTAATTAGAAAGAGAAAAATAAAGCTGTAAACAAATTTTTGCATGACATTTTTATTGATGATTAAAAGTAATTAAAAAAAACGATAGGTTTTGTCTACTATGGGATTATATAAACTAATCAAAACTGCCAGAATTATCTAAAATATGGTTTATCTTTGCACCCTTGTAAAAATATAAACGATTTAGAATGAAACGTGTAGTAGTTGGACTTTCTGGTGGAGTAGATTCGAGTGTTGCAGCTTATTTATTGCAACAACAAGGATACGAAGTTATTGGCCTTTTTATGAAGAACTGGCATGATGACTCGGTTACTATTTCTAACGAATGCCCATGGTTAGAGGATAGTAATGACGCTTTACTAGTTGCTGAAAAACTCGGAATACCGTTTCAAACTGTCGATTTAAGCGAAGAATACAAAGAAAAAATCGTTGATTATATGTTCAACGAATATGAAAAAGGGAGAACTCCAAATCCGGATGTGCTTTGTAATCGTGAAATAAAATTTGATGTTTTCATGAAAATTGCCTTAAGTCTTGGTGCTGATTACGTAGCAACGGGGCATTATTGTCAAAAAAGTGAAATTGAAGTTGATGGAAAACCGGTTTATCAATTGATTGCCGGAGCTGATAACAATAAAGATCAGTCGTATTTTTTATGTCAATTGTCACAAGAACAATTAGCAAAAGCATTGTTTCCAATTGGCGCCTTAACAAAACCGGAAGTGCGTGAAATTGCTGCTGAAATGGATTTGGTAACCGCTGAAAAGAAAGATTCTCAAGGATTATGTTTTATTGGAAAAGTACGTTTACCGGAATTTTTGCAACAAAAATTGCAGCCTAAAGAAGGTAAAATTGTTCAGATTGATAAAAACGATCCAATTTATAATATTGAAAAACCAGCTGGTTTATCATTAGAAGAGGAATTGAAATTAGAAGCTCAGAAACGTGCTTATCTTCCAACAATGGGAAAAGTAGTGGGTAAACATCAAGGTGCTCATTATTTTACTATTGGACAAAGAAAAGGTTTGAACGTTGGTGGAACAACTGATCCATTATTTATTATTGCAACGGATGTTGAGACCAATACAATCTATACAGGTTTAACCAGCAATCATCCTGGTTTATTCAAAAAAGCATTATTCATCGAAAAATCTGAGGTGCATTGGATTCGTACCGATCTGACTTTAAAAGCTGGTGAAACAATGGAAGTAATGGCGAGAATTCGTTACCGTCAGCCTTTACAAAAAGCGACTTTGCTTCAGTTTGAAGATGGAATGTATGTTCATTTTGATGAACCACAATCTGCTATTACTGAAGGTCAGTTTGTTGCCTGGTATTTCGATGATGAATTAGTTGGTTCGGGAGTAATTTCTTAGCTTTATACTTTTTTACGGAGGCTATCCCTCTAAAAAAAGTAAACTATGAAATACTGTTTCACGTTTGTTTTATTCTTGTCTTCTATTGTGATGTTTTCGCAGGAAGAAGACGCATGGGTTTATTTTAAAGACAAGCCAGGTGCGCAACTGTTTTTAGATAACCCTTTAGATATGCTTACTCAACGTTCTTTAGATCGAAGAACGAATCAGAATATACCACTGACCAATTCTGATGTTCCTGTAGAAAAAAGCTACATAAGTCAAATAAAAGCGAGCGCAGGAATTACCATTATGGCAAATTCAAAATGGTTAAATGCACTTCATATTCGTGGAAATCAGGCTGATATTTTGGCACTAAAATCATTTTTATTTGTTGAAAAAGTTGTATTTGCAAATAAGGCTTTAAGTACTACTTCTAAAAAAGTATCAGAGCATAAGAAGACGCAAACAAATGACAAGCTGAAAACAACTATTGATTTTGCTTACGGAAATTCTGCAAGTCAAATTCAAATGCTTAATGGCCAGGCTTTACATAAACAGAATTATACTGGTACGGGAAAAATAATTGCAGTTTTAGATGCTGGTTTTCCAGGTGTAAATACAGCGCAGCCTTTTCAAAATCTTCAAACTAATAATCGTATTTTGGGCGGTTATGATTTTGTTAATAGAAATGTCAATTTTTATACAGGAGATAGTCATGGAACTTTAGTACTTTCAACTATGGGAGGTTATAAAGAGAATGAGTTGATTGGTACGGCTCCTAATGCTTCGTATTACCTGTTTATAACCGAAAATGATGCTTCTGAAAATCCTGTTGAAGAATCGCTTTGGGTAGAAGCGGCTGAAAAAGCAGATAGTTTAGGAGTAGATATTATTACCACTTCATTGGGGTATTTTGAATTTGATAATGCCAGTTATAGCCATACTTACAGTGATATGAACGGAAGTACTAGTTTTATTTCTCGTGGTGCAGAAATCGCTTTCAGTAAAGGAATTATCGTGGTAGCTTCAGCAGGAAATGAAGGCAGAACGGCTGAACCTCATATTGGAGCTCCGGCCGATGCAGTTTCAGTTATTACAGTTGGTTCTGTTGATGCTGCAAAGATAAAATCTAATTTCAGTTCAATTGGCCCTAGTTTCGATAATCGAATAAAACCAGACGTCATGGCGCAGGGAACAGGGACGGTTGTTTCTGATGTATTAGGAAATATTGGGACTTCTAATGGAACTTCATTTTCATGTCCGGTAATGGCGGGAATGATTGCCTGTTTATGGCAAGCGTTTCCAGATAAAACAAATAAGGAAATTCGACAAATGCTTTTGGAAATTTCTGATCGATTTGTAAATCCAAACAATGATTATGGATATGGAATTCCAAATTTCGGATCTACTTTAGGGGTTGGAAATTTTCTGGTTTCTTCTAATTTTTCAGTATTCCCGAATCCAGCTAGAACTTTTGTTTCTTTTTCTTTGTCAAATGAAAATTATGAAGCATTAGTCTCCATTTACTCCGTTTTAGGGCAAAAAATAATCGAGAAACAAATTACAAATCAAAACCCAATTCTTTCTGTAGAAGCATTAAAAAGTGGACTTTATTTCTATACTTTTGATGCTGAAGGGTTACATAAAACCGGAAAGATAATCAAACAATAAGAATCTGCCTGCATGAATAAAATCACACAACTTTTCAATATAAAATACCCAATAATTCAAGGTGGAATGATTTGGAACAGCGGTTATAAACTAGCTTCTGCAGTTAGTAACTCAGGAGGTTTAGGCTTAATTGGCGCTGGCTCAATGTATCCTGAAGTATTAAGAGAGCACATTCAGAAATGTAAAAAAGCGACTGATAAACCTTTTGGTGTTAATATTCCGATGTTATACCCCAATCTTGAAGAAATCATAAATATTGTGGTGGAAGAAGGTGTTAAAATCGTTTTTACTTCGGCTGGAAATCCTAAAACCTGGACTTCTTTTTTGAAATCTAAAGGAATTACAGTTGTTCATGTTGTAAGTAGTAGTATTTTTGCTTTGAAAGCACAAGAAGCAGGGGTAGATGCTATCGTTGCAGAAGGTTTTGAAGCCGGGGGACACAACGGTCGCGATGAAACTACAACATTAACGCTGATTCCTATGGTGAAAGAAAAAATTCAGATTCCGATTATCGCCGCTGGTGGAATCGCAACAGGAAGAGGAATGCTGGCTACCATGATTTTGGGTGCCGATGGTGTTCAGGTTGGAAGTCGTTTTGCAGCCTCAATAGAATCATCTTCACACAATAATTTCAAAGAAACAATAGTTAAAGTGAAAGAAGGAGATACGCAATTGACTCTAAAGGAATTGGCTCCAGTTCGTCTGATAAAAAATAAGTTTTATCAGGATGTTCAGGATCTATATGAAAAATGCCCATCAAAAGAAGATTTAGTGCAGCTTTTAGGTCGTGCCAGAGCAAAAAAAGGAATGTTTGAAGGAGATCTTGATGAAGGAGAACTTGAAATTGGACAAATTGCCGGACTCATTCACGAAATTTTGCCGGTTGAACAAATTATTCAACAAATGATGACTGAATTTGAAACTGCCTGCAAAGAAAAGGCTAAATTTGAGTTTTAATTTCCCCAAGAAATACAATATGAATTCTATACGAACCTACATAATATTACTTTTTTTGGCATTTGGTCTACAACAGGTTCAAAGCCAGTCTTATCAATTTAAAACATCAGGATTTAGTGTTTTAGAAAAAAACGAAAGAGGAAAATGGGGTGATTGGTCGAATCTTGACTTAGTCAATTTATCTGTAATTCTGGATACTAATAAACATAGAATTGTTGTTTATTCTCAAGAAATTCAACTTTTTAGTATTTTGAGTTATATTGAAAGAGAAGAGAACGATACTGATATCGTTTATTCTTTCATGTGTAAAGATAATGACGGAAGAGAGTGTAAGTTGTCTATTATTACACGCAAAAAACAGGATTACCGCAAACAGCTTTATATCAATTACGACGATCATATTATTGTTTATAATATGTCTAGTGTGTAAAAGTATTCATATAAACAGCATCTCAAACCCGATAAATTTTTAAAGTTTATCGGGTTTGTAATTTTAAAATTTTAATGATGGGAGAATTAAAAAAGTATGTTTTATTAAAATTACTTATTTTAAGAGTTTGTGATGAAAATTGTTATATTTTGACTTGTTAAAATTGTTCATTTATTTAATAAAATGATAAGTTATTGAATGATTTTTTCAAAATACCTAAACTAAAAAACAATTAACCTACACCGCGTATGAAGAAATTCTACTCTTTACTTTTATTTACTCTTTTCGGAATTTTATCATCTTATGCCCAAACCATAGATGAAACATTTAAAGAACCAACAGCTTATAAAGCTGCTAAAATTAGCGTTATAAAAGAACTCGCCGATGGTAAGATTTTGCTTGCTGGAAAGATCGCCTTTTATCAGGATAAAAAAGTAAATAACCTTATTCGTTTAAATTCAGATTACTCTCTTGATGAAAGTTTTGTTTTTGTGGGAGATCCGGGCTTTGAAATTAAAGATGTTAAGTTTCAAAGCAACGGAAATATTATAGTTCTAACTACCAAAGATAATTTTGGTCTTGCTGATTATTTTAAATTGTATCAGCTTAATCCTAATGGTGACATTGTAAAAGAAATTACTACTATTTTTAATGCAACAGCTATTGCCATTCAGGCTGATAATAAAATATTAGTAACTGGAGGAGCGCCAGGTTATTATGATTTTACCAGCTGTTATTTAAACCGATTCAATAGTGACTTTTCTTTAGATGAAACATTCAACAACGATTTGGCTTTTAATACATCAACAACATCACTTGTAGTTTCTAAGGAAGGCAGTATATATGTAGGCGGTACATTTACTACTATCAATGAAATTGCTAAAAATAGTATTGTAAAATTAACTTCTGATGGTGAAATTGATGAAACATTTGATGTAGGACAAGGTTCTAATGGTTCTGCCTTTTCAATGACACTTCAGGAGGATGGCAAATTATTAGTTGGAGGAAGTTTTTTACCAAAACCTAATGAGCCATTATCAAGCAATATACGCAGGTTAAATTTAGATGGATCATTTGATGATACTTTTAACTCTTATTATCTTAATTTTCATGCTTCAACAGTTATAGTGAAAGATTCCTATGTATACTTCGGAATGTATGACGCTGCAGCATTTAAAAGTTATATAGCCAAACTTAATCCTGATGGTTCACTAAATCAAACTTTTTCTCTTGGCAGATTGAATGAAAGGGGAGAGCAATTTTTCACAATGGGTCTAATAGATGATAAGATTATTTATAACAATTCAGGAAATGTTGGCAATAAATATGGTTTGTCTGTATGTGATCTAAATGGTAATCAATTAGATTCTTCAGAATTAAAACCAAGTCAATACGGAACCTTTGACAAAGGTGTATCTTTTGATGGAAAATTAGTAGTTAAAGGCGATTTTGTAAAAATTAATGATGTTGATACTAATGATATCGCTCTTTTAAATGAAGACGGTTCGGTTGATCCATCTTTTGCTTTTTCTAATTATCTTGGAGAAATTAAACAGTTTCAAGTTGTAGATAATGAAACTATTTTTGTTAGCAGTAATGAGAAGCTTCTAAAACTTAATAATAAAGGCGAAATTTTAAAAGATTTTAATTTTGAGGATGTTCACTTAATTTCAGTAGATAATTTTAAAGTTTTAGAAAGTGGGACAATTTTAGTTTCGGATATATATGGATTATATTTCGTACTTGGTGAAGGAGAGGGTGGTATTAAGTCTTTTACTCTGCCAACTAATACTCAATATTGGTTTGTAGGGACTAAATTCGACCTTCAGGAGGGTAAAATTATTTTTGGCGCAATGTATAATGATTATAGGACTGTTCCTAACATTTACAGTTCTTATGAAATTTTGAGGATTGATATTACAGGCCAAGTTGATGACACGTTCAAAATAAACGGTTCAGGTCCTGATACTTCAATTAGCAAAATAAAAGTACTGGATACAGGTGAAATTATTTTGGCAGGAGATTTTTTAAATTTTAATGGATTGCCAGTTCCCAATCAAATTGTAAAGCTTTCTAAAGATGGTGAAATGGATTTGGAATTTAATGAAAATCAAAAATCAGGTACAATTGGTATCAGTACAAATCATGATTACAGAAAAATTGAGCAAGTAGGAAACGTTCTTTATATTACTGAAGGAGATGCCAATGTTACCGCAATTAATCTAGATGGTACATTTGTTAAAGATTTTGAATTACCAGTTGAAATGGATCAGGTAAGTGATATTGTTGCAGTGGAAGAACAAATTACGCCCGCGGGTAAAAAATCTACAGCAAAGGCAGCAATTGATGCTGATCGTTTTATATTTGCTATTGGTTCATCAAAAAATACTGGAGCTGAAGCACCATCATTTATTGTAAAATTAAATGTAGGTAAAGATTCAGGATCTTTAGGAGTTGGGCCAATTCCACAAAAAGAGATCTCAAATGTTCTGGTTTATCCAATTCCTGTTACCGAGAAAATGAGTTTATCATTTTCAAATTCGATTGCGCCAACAAAAATTGTCATTTATTCAGTAAATGGAGCAGAAGTATATACTGCAGATTTAAAGAATACAGATAGTCCTGAAATAGATATGAGTCAGCTTAATTCGGGGATTTATTTTGTGAAAGTTTTTTCTGAGAAAGGAACGGAAACGAAAAAGATAATTAAAAAGTAATTATTCTAAAGCAGGATTAAAAAGGCTCTGAATTTCAGAGCCTTTTTATTTAAATCTAAGATTTTTTTTAATCAATGTCTTTGATGAACTCATCATATTCTAAATAGAACATTTCAAGAGTATGCATTTTTTCATTGAAAAAATCAAAAATAGCATCCCAGTTATTACGGTTACTAAAGCCTAAACCTGTTTTTTCAACCCAGATTCGGCTGATAGTTTTACCGCTTTCCAAAGTGTAATTTTTCTCGTAAACTAAATCCTGAACAAATTCTTCTTCCAAAATATTTTTTAAAGCTTCTATTTTTTCAAAATAGGCTGTTCGTTTTTCATCACTTCTGTGTTCGATATCAATTAAAACCTGAGCTTTTTTATTGTCAACGAAAAATTTAAAAGAAAAGTCTTTTATTTTAGTGTCGTAAAGAACCCATTTGCGTGGATATTTCTCGGCGAAAGCCACCCAAAATTCTCTTTTAATCTTCTGTGATTCTTCTTTACTGTACATTTTTATAGGCTTTGGTTCCAGAAAACTTGTAAAACCGCGTTTTCTGGACTATATTTATATTTTATTTGAAAATACAAAAATAAACTTTGAATATGGATTTTCAAGATTTTTTGCAATATGTTCCTAATTTAATTCCAGTTGAATTGCCGGCAACTTTGGCCCACATAAAGATGGCTCCAAAAGGACGCATTGAAGAACTTAAAAATTTTGATTTAACAACTAAAACCCCGAGAATTGCCGCAGTTATGATGTTGTTTTATCCTAAAAATGAGGAAACACATTTGGTTTTAATTGTTCGGAATGCTTATAATGGCGTTCATTCCTCTCAAATAGCCTTTCCAGGAGGTAAATATGAAATTTCAGATGTCAATTTTGAAGAAACAGCACTTAGAGAAACAGAAGAAGAGGTTGGTGTATCATCTGAAAAAATTGAAATAGTTAAGCATTTTACTCCTATGTATATTCCGCCAAGTAATTTTTTAGTACATCCCTTTTTGGGAATTGCCAAAGAAGAACTTTCATTCTTTCCCGATATCAGAGAAGTAGCTGATATTATAGAATTGCCGTTGTCCGTCTTTTTGGATGATGAAATTATTATCGAAACCACATTGTCAACTTCTTACGCTGCAAATGTTTTAGTTCCGGCATTTAATATTCAAAATCACGTTGTTTGGGGAGCAACCGCGATGATATTGAGCGAACTAAGAGAAGTTCTGAAAATAACTTTTGAGGAAAACTCGTAAAAATGAAAAATTAATGATTTGATATTCATTATAATAACAATTTATTTCCGAAATTGCTTAATAGTATTGCTAAAAGAATAATTTTTGTATGTTTGCGACCTAACAAAAAAACACAATAAGCACTTATGGGATTGTTTAAACGAAATCCTTTTGGACATATATTATTCATCAAGAAATGGTTAATCCGAATCTTGGGCGCCATGACGCACCGCAGATACAGAGGTTTTAATGAACTGCAGATTGAAGGGTCTGAAATTATTAAAACATTGCCAGATAATAATGTATTGTTTATTTCGAATCACCAGACTTATTTTGCCGATGTTGTGGCAATGTTTCATGTCTTTAACGCAAGTTTAAGTGGACGTCAAGATACTATTAAGAACATTGGATATTTGTGGCAACCCAAAATGAATATTTATTATGTTGCTGCAAAAGAGACCATGCAAGCAGGTTTATTGCCAAGAATCCTGGCTTATGTTGGTGCTATTACAGTAGAAAGAACATGGCGAGCCAAAGGTGTCGATGTAACGGAAAAACGTGAAGTCAACCCAAATGATACTGAAAATATTAGAATTGCCCTTGAAGATGGCTGGGTAATTACTTTTCCGCAAGGAACTACAAAATCTTTTAAGCCAGTTCGTAAAGGAACAGCTCATATTATCAAACAGCATAAACCAATTGTAATTCCGATTGTTATTGACGGTTTCCGTCGTTCATTTGACAAAAAAGGATTACGAATGAAGAAAAAAGGGATTCTGCAGTCTTTTATAATCAAAGAACCTCTTGACATTGATTATGAAAACGACACCATTGAAGAAATTGTAGAAAAAGTTGAATATGCTATCGAACAACATCCCTCGTTTTTAAAAGTTATTCCAGCCGAAGTAATTAAGGCAGAGGAAGAACTTAACGAAATGAGAAGATGGAGTTATAAGGAGCCAGAAAATGAAAATTAGATTTGTAAATATTTTTTAGGTGTGATAAAATGATAAGCGGTTATTATTTTTCTATTGACTTAAAAGAAAACCTTTGAACCTTTGCCTCTCTGAACCTTTGTACCTTTTTTAAAAATCAATTTTCTTCAACTCTTTATAATTAGCGTATAATCTTCGCAATAGCGTTCCGTAAAGCAAACGGTAAAAGCACCAGAAGAGTCCAAAAAAGGCACAGGAAACTAAAAGAGCTATCCCAAAAGTTATAAACATAGCTTTGCCATTGGCAGCCAATTTTTCTCTTATAAAAGCCATATCCGGATTATATACAAAAGCGACAAAGAAGCTTAATATTGCTATTATAACAATCATTCCCAGGTTATACCAAACATAGTACTGGACGGTTTTTCGAGTTCTTAAAATAGCACTCATTAATGATTTGGTGGCAACAGTTGTTGAAATTGTGGTGTAGTTTTTATAGAAAATAAATACGAAAATCAATCCTACTAAATAATTTAGGTAAGTCAGATATTCAAGTGCATTGACAATTTCCGGATGATTGATTTTTTGCAAAGCATCATCAGTATTAAGGAATAAGTTTGAAAAAGTCCAAAACGAAATCTCCAAAATGCTGATTATCAAAATCCACTTCACAATAGAAGATGATTTTTTGTGAATCATTTTGTAGATTTCCTGTTCAGAAATTTGTTGAAAAGAAGCCGAGTTCTTTTTCCAGTCTTTTTTTAATAAATCCAGTTCTTTCATAATAATTTTTAAGGATTTAGTATTTTTTTAAGTTTCCCCTTAATTCTGTTCATTTTCACGCGCGCATTCACTTCGCTGATCCCTAGGGTCTCTGCTATTTCTTGATAATCTTTGTCTTCTAAATACATAAAAACTAATGCTTTTTCGATGTCATTAAGCTGATAAACGGCTTTGTACATCAATTTAATCTGTTCTTCCTCTTCATAGTTGTAATCAACATCTTTTACAAAATGCTGATGACTTTCATATTCTACGGTCGATATGGTTCTTTTGGTTTTTCGGTATAAGGTAATGGCGGTATTTAAAGCCACACGATACGTCCAGGTCGAAAATTTACTGTCGCCTCTAAATTTCGGATAAGCTTTCCAAAGCTGAATGGTAATTTCCTGAAACAAGTCTTTGTGTGCATCTTCGCCAGCAGTATACAATCTACAAATTTTGTGGATTATATTCTGATTAGCCTTCAATTGCGCAACAAATGACTGTTCTAGGTTTTCGCTCATAATGTATTAGTAGTATTGCAATCTATTTTGTTACAGATGTATTATTATTTTTTGGTTTTATAGTAATTCACCATTAAATCGACAAATTTACTGTAACTGTCCATGCCGTCTTTTTGGTTGTTTGTTTTTAGAAAATTATCATAAAAAACATGAAAACCTTCATCTATAAAAGTGTCGTACTGTTTCCAGAAATCATGGCTTTCCTGATAGTTTTTTAGGATTCCAATATGAGTTTGTTTCTTTAACTGCTCAAATATCTTCTCATTCTTAACTTGCCAGATTCCTAAACAATAACGTAAAGCAAAACTGTATCCAGAATATTGGAAGTATAAATTTTTGTTTTTTACTGAAGCTAAAACGCCAATAAAATTACATTCACTTTCACTTGCAAAACCTATTTGATGCGCCATTTCGTGACTGGTAGTAACTGGAAAATTATACATTGGTAATAAGTCATTTACCTGAGCTTCATTCGTAAAAGGATTCAGATATCCGCCAAAACCCATGTAGGTCAAAGGCAGGCTAAAAAGAGATTTTTTCACACTTAAAATTTCATATTTGAAATAAGGATGTTCTTTAGCAAGGTTCTCGTAACCATTCAGATTCATCTGAAAAGCTTGTTTTTGAGAGTACGGAAAAATAACTTTTGAGCTGTCATTTTTGGTGATTTGAAATTGAATTTCATTGGTTTTACTAATTAGTTTTTTTGTAAAAGCTAATAATTCCGCATCTGTATATTCTCTTTTGATCTCCATTTTTTCGAAAAGTGGTTCGCGATAATAATTGAATGCCCAGAGAACATGAAATAAGAAATAAAAAACAGAAATTTTACCTACGATTTTTAGCAGATGATCTTTCCAGTCTGTTCTCCAAGTTTTCCGGATTTGCCAAAACCAGCTGATTACAGACAGAATTAGAATAGAATAAATAAGATCACCAATAGAAAACGGAATCTTACCTAAAAGTGTGCGTGACAAATGCGAAATTCTGATATATAAATTGTTGCTATAAGCACCTTCTATAAAATCCGGAAAAAAAGGAAGGATCTTTAGAAAAACAATTTGAATGATTAGAAATATAGGGAGAATGTATTTTGATTTCACTTCTTAAATTTTGGATACGTAAATATAAATACAATATTAGAACTAAAAAAAGTTTGTATTTATGGAATTTGATTTTAAAGTAGATAATTGATGCTAATTCGTGAAATTTGTGGCGAAAAAAAATATAAACTTTGTAACTTTGACATTCTTAATTGTTAAACTTCAAACAAAATATAATGAGTCAGGAAATAAGAAATCTGGAACCAAAGGCACTATGGAATAAGTTTGCCGATTTAAACGCTGTTCCGCGTCCGTCAAAGAAAGAAGAACGTGTGATCGAGTTTATGAAAAACTTTGGAAACAGTTTAGGTTTGGAAACTTTTGAAGACGAAATTCGAAATGTAATTATCCGTAAACCTGCAACTCCGGGAATGGAAAACCGCAAAGCAATTGTAATGCAGGGACATCTTGATATGGTACATCAAAAAAATGCAGATACTGTTTTTGATTTCGATACTCAGGGAATCGATATGTATGTTGATGGTGATTGGGTTCGTGCGCGTGGTACAACGCTTGGTGCTGATAACGGATTAGGAGTTGCAACAATTATGGCTATTTTGGAAAGCAAGGATATTCCGCATCCGGCAATCGAAGCTTTGTTTACGATTGATGAAGAAACTGGAATGACAGGAGCTTTAAACTTAAAAGGAGGAATTCTTCAAGGTCAGATTTTATTGAATCTTGATACTGAAGAAGATGATGAGATTGATATAGGATGTGCTGGTGGAATCGATGTAACGGCGACAAGAACCTATCATGAAGAAGAAGTTCCGGAAGGATCAGTAGGTCATATTATTACCGTAAAAGGCTTAAAAGGTGGTCATTCTGGAATGGATATTCATAAGGGTTTGGGTAATGCCAATAAAATAATGAACCGTTTGTTGTTTGATGCTTTCGAAAACTTCGGATTACAGGTTGTTGAAATTAACGGAGGAAGCTTGCGTAACGCTATTCCGAGAGAAAGTGTTGCAAAAGTGATTATTTCTGAAATGTTTGATGAAGCTTATATCTTTGATATGCAGGAAATTATCAACGATATTAAAGCAGAATACAAAACGACTGAACCAAACTTATCTATTGAAATCGTAAAATGTGATTTACCAGAAAAAGTAATGGACCTAGGCGTGCAGGAAGGAATCATAAGAGCTATTTATGCGGCTCAAAACGGTGTTTGCAGAATGAGTGCTGATATGGAAAATTTAGTTGAAACTTCAAATAATATTGCCCGTGTTATTGTAAAAGACGGTGAAATTTTAGTTGGATGTTTAACGCGTTCCTCTGTCGAAACTTCAAAATTTGATTTAGCGAATTCACTTCGTTCTGCTTTTGAATTAGTAGGTTGTGAAGTTGAACTTTCTGGTTCTTATCCAGGTTGGACACCAAATGTAAATTCTGAAATTTTAGATACTTTAGTTGGAATCTACGAAAAGCAAAATAATGAGAAACCAAAAGTGGTTGCTTGTCATGCTGGTTTAGAATGTGGAATTTTAGGAACAAACTACCCAGATATGGATATGATTTCTTTTGGGCCAACAATTCACGGTGCGCATTCACCTGATGAAAGAGCTAGTATATCATCAGCTCAAAAATATTGGAAATTTGTATTAGAAATTCTTTCAAATATTCCGGTTAAGTAATAGTTTTCAGTGTTCAGTTTTTTAGTATCCAGTAAATCTGTATACTAAAAAACTGGACACTGTTTACTTTTTTAATCTCTCTTCGGAGAATTTTTCTTCTCTCGTTTCTCTTCTTTTTTTTCTTTTGCCGTTTTTAACGGTTCTTTTTTTGCTGTTTTTTTAGCATCTTGACTCTTTGACATATTTTTTATGATTAAGTTATTTTATTTATTTTCAAGTAAATATACCTTCTATTTTTGGTTTATGATGCTAGTTTTGTCGATATACTTCAATTGAGTCTTTGGCAAGCCTTTGTTTTAACCACATTTTCATTTTTATTTGTGTTGGTTCATCTAGACTTTTTTTGCTTTGAAAAAGAATTACCGGAATAACTTTCGATTTAGTTGTTTCGTTCTCAATAGTATAATTTCCAATCTTAAGAGAAGTTATTTCTGGGAATAAAATTTTAGCTTCATTGTTAATCTGGTTCGCGCTGAAATTATATTGCGATAATTGATTTCTAAGGTTATTGATTAAAATATCCTTTTGATCGACAACACTTTGATTGTTGTTAATCTGATTCATAATGTCTTTTCTCAAATTAACGGTATCTTGTCTAATAATAAGTTTTGTATTGGGTAAGTCGTAATTAATTAGCTTCTTGTTAAGATTTGCAATTTCATTATCATTAAATTTTTTGGTTAAAAAAGCTACCTCAATTTTTTTAGGATCTGCATTGTATCTTATTTTCTTATAAATAATAGGATAATCTTTATTTTGGAATTCATCCTCAAGAAAAACTTCTACTTTAGAATTATAGCTTTTTTGATTATATAACTGGTAAGCAAAATAAACACTAGGTGTAATTAAGAATAAAATTAAAATCGAGATTCCGTATTGTACTCGTTTCTGATGTTTTTGATCAAGCTGTTTTGCAATTGGGTATTTTAAGTATTTAACAATCAAAAAGGTAGCGATGCAAATAAAAACACAATTAATAGTGTATAGATACAAGGCTCCCAAAAAGTACAGGTAATTCCCTAATGCCAATCCATAACCAGCTGTGCAAAGAGGAGGCATTAAAGCGGTTGCAATCGCTACTCCTGGAATCGGATTTCCTTTTTCTACCCGTGTTACGGCTATCACACCCACTAATCCTCCAAAAAAAGCAATTAAAATATCATAGATATTAGGAGAAGTTCTGGCTAATAATTCGGATTGGGCTTCTTTAAACGGACTAATATAAAAATATAGGGTAGAAGTAGCTAAACTTACCAAAGTGGCAATAATCAGGTTTTTAATAGATTTTTTTAAAAGCTCAAAATCATACATTCCTAAACCAAATCCGGCTCCAACAATTGGTCCCATTAAAGGTGAGATTAACATGGCGCCAATAATTACTGCTGTTGAATTCACATTTAATCCAACTGATGCAATAATGATAGCACAAGCTAAAATCCAAATATTGGAACCTCTGAAAGATACAGAGCCTGTAATGTTTTCTATTACAGATTTTTTGTTCTCTTCGCCTTTATGAAGATCAATAAAATTTAAAATTTTTTGAGTAATATCTGTCATGATTTGAAAAGGAATTATAAAGTAAAATTAAAATGTAAATAGAAGTTGGTATGTCTAATTTAATCAAAAAAAGAGATTAAAAGCTGGATTTGTTAGAGAAACTATCTGCAATGACTAGAAAAAGAAGATGAAAATTTCTTTGTCAGGCATAAAAAAATCCTTAATTAAAATTAAGGATTCGAATATTTTGATTTTAAAACAAAATCTAATTTCGTTTTAAAACTTTGTATTGTTCGTAACAACCGCTAATAGCATCCAGAATTTGCAAATCGTTTGCAGATTGAATAAAGGAATCAGAATAGTTGCAACGTTGCAAAATATCTGGAATTTCGTCTTTGCTTATTCCTAAAAGAACAGCAAGTGTTTCGCGATCGTATTTCGATTCTAAAAGGTTTCGAATAGTATCGTCTTTTTTCATATCTTTTAGTTTCTTGAGCTCTTTACCGTTTTTTCCAAAGAAATTGTAGAGCATATCAGCCGGATTGAAGATGGATCCCAATACTTTTCCAAAGGCATTTGGAGCATATTCACCAGCTTCATATCCTTGCGTAAGACCAGAAATACTGTAACGGTAATTTTCTTTGGTAGGGATCAATTTGGAATCGATTTCAAGGTATCCTGTCAAATTAAAAGGAGCAATAACAACTTCTTCAAGAGCAATTGCTTTTTCAGTAAGCTGAATTCTTGTTACTTTATTTTTTATCCAGTCATTTGTTACTCTGATTCGCAGAGATTGAAATCCTAAAAGAGAGAAATGGAGTGTGTCATTTGGCTGCACATCAATTTCAAAATATCCTTTACCATCAGACTGTGCACCACGTACTTTGTTTGTGTTAATGATATTTACATTAGGAATTGGCTGTTTACTATTATCGTTGTAGATGTAACCAGAAACTCTTTGAGGAGTTGTAGGTTCCGTTTCCTGAGCGAAACTTATGGTCGATACTAGTATAAAAAAGAAAACTGCGAAATATTTCATATCCTGATTTAAAGCACTAAAAGTAGTAAATAGGGATTAAATATTTCGCAGTCTTCGAATATAATTATAAGAAAATTAACAAAGCAGGTAGAGTTGCTTTTGGTATTTACATAAAAAGGTAAAAGGATGATTAATTAAATTGTCTTTGAATTAGAAAACTCACAGATAGAGATATAAAAAAATCCCAAATTCCAAGTATGTCTGGAATTTGGGATTTTATATTTAAAGATAATCTAAATGATTAGTCTCTTCTTGGTCTTCTTGGTCTTGGTGAATCACCAAAGCTTTCAGAACGTCTTGGAGCTCTGTCTGAACTTCCTTCATTTCTTGGGGCTGAACTTCTAAAACCACCTTCTCTTTTTGGAGCAGATGAATTTCTGTCGCTTCTGAAACCACCTTCTCTTGGAGCTGAGTTTCTATCGCTTCTGAAACCTCCACCAGAACCTTCACGTCTTGGTCCGAAACTTCCGCTTCCAGAACCTTCACGTCTTGGTCCTCCAGCGCTTCTTCCACCACCAGAACGTCCGTTATGGTCACGTCTTCCGCCACCATCATTTTTAGAAATTTCAACATTAATACGACGCCCTTCTAATTGTACGTTGTTTAATACTTCCATTACTTTATCAGTGTGCTCAGGATCAGTGTTAAAGAAAGAGAAACCTTCTTTTACATCTACTTTGAAAACATCATCGCGACCTAAGTCTAATGTTTCTTTCAGGTAATCCTTAAGAGTCATCCAGTCAAAATTGTCTCTAGAACCAATGTTTACAAAATAACGAACTGCTCCATTATTATTGAATTCTCTTGGTTCAGAATCACTTCTTTCACGTCTTTCTCCAGATTGAGTAGAAATATCTCTGTTCTTTTTATAGTAAGCAATAAAACGGTTAAATTCTACTGATACCATTTTTTTGATCAGTTCTTCTTTAGATAAACCTTCAAGAACATTGTTGATTGCCGGTAAATAGTTGTCAATTTCGTGATCAACTTCAGTATCTTTAATTTTGTTTGCTAAGTGTAATAACTGAATTTCGCAGATTTCGATTCCAGATGGAATAGATTTTTCTTCGAATTTTTGTTTGATGATTCTTTCGATAGAAGAAATTTTACGCAACTCACTTTTTGTAACAATTACAATAGAAGTTCCTAATTTTCCAGCTCTACCAGTACGTCCAGAACGGTGATTGTAAGTTTCAATTTCGTCAGGAAGTTGGTAATTTACTACGTGAGTAATATTATCAACGTCAATACCACGTGCAGCAACGTCAGTAGCAACAAGCATCTGAATTTGTCTTCCACGGAAAGATTTCATTACACCATCACGTTGCGCCTGAGATAAATCTCCGTGCAATGCAGCAGCGCTGTATCCATCTTCAATTAATTTTTCAGCTACAGCTTGTGTATCTCTTTTAGTACGACAGAAAACCACAGAGAAAATATCTGGATTTGCATCGGCTAAACGTTTTAAAGCTTCGTAACGGTCACGTGCATTTACTAAGTAAAACTCGTGAGAAACTGTTGCAGAACCTGAGTTTTTAGCTCCAACAGTAATTTCAACCGGTTCGCTCATGAATTGTTTTGCAATTCTGGCAACCTCTTGTGGCATAGTTGCAGAGAACAACCATGTACTTTTTTGATCTGGAGTATCTGATAAAATAGATACGATGTCTTCATAGAATCCCATGTTCAACATCTCATCTGCCTCATCCAAAATACAGTAATCTATATTTTTAATGTTAACCAAACCTCTGTTAATCATGTCTTGCATTCTTCCCGGAGTAGCTACAATAATTTGTGCTCCTCTTTTAATGTCCCTAGCTTGCTCTGTAATACTAGCCCCGCCGTAAACTGCTACCACATTAATACCTTTCTCGTATTTTGAGTAGTTTTTAAGTTCGTTGGTAATCTGTAAACAAAGTTCTCGTGTTGGCGATAAAACTAATGCTTGTGTATTCCTGTTGTCAGCATCAATTTTTTGAATTAGCGGAAAACCGAAAGCTGCCGTTTTCCCTGTCCCTGTCTGAGCCAACGCAACCATATCTGTGTCTTTTTCCAATAATAGGGGAATCGCTTTCTCCTGTACTTCTGACGGATTCTCAAATCCTAGATCTAAAATCGCCTTCAGTAACGATTCATTCAATCCTAATTGTTCAAATTTATTCATATGTGTATTTAAAATAGGGTGCAAAATTACTGTTAATATTCCATATAAACTAATGCATTTTTAAGAATTATGTATTTGTTATGATTTGATTATCAAAAAGTTATGTTTATCGCAAAATCAATTTGATCAGAAAATGAATATTTTTACGTCTAGTAATATAAAATATACCCTTTAAAATGTTGTATTTTAAACAATTATTTTGTGGAGTTCAGGAAATCAATTAGTTGCTGAGTTGCTTTGGCACGATGACTGATTTTATTTTTGATTTCTGAAGATAATTCGGCAAAAGTTTCTGAATAATTCTCCGGCTGAAAAATAGGGTCATATCCAAAACCGTAATTTCCTGCTTTCTTAAAAATAATTTCTCCCTTTGCAAGTCCGGTAAATAAATGTTGTTCTCCATTTAAGTTTAAAGCAATAACGGTCTTGAACTGTGCAGTGCGATCTGATTGGTCTTTTAGTGCTTCTAAAAGCTTATTCATATTATCGTCTGCATTTTTTTGCTCGCCCGCATATCTCGCAGAATAAACACCAGGTTCTCCATTTAAAGCTGCAACTTCCAAACCTGTATCATCGGCAAAACAATCATAACCGTATTTTTCAGTTACATAATTGGCTTTTAAAATAGCATTTCCCTCTATAGTATCAGCAGTTTCCGGAATTTCTTCAAAGCAGCCAATTTCTTCAAGACTCAATAATTGAATAGATCCGTTTAAGATGCTTTGAATTTCTTTGATTTTATTTAGATTGTTTGACGCAAAAACGAGTTTCATAATAACGAGTTTAGTTGTATTAGTAATTGTAATACAAATTTAGAATTCTTATATTTGATAAGTAGCCTAAAAAGAAAATAAATGGAGATATCCGCCTTATATAAAAAGATAACGCCTTTTGTCAGGCCTTATCGAAAAATGGTTATCGCAACCTTACTGCTTACATTTTTAGGCTCCTTTGCGGCACAGGTAAATGCTTTAATCTTAAAATATACTGTCGATACAATCAGTAACTTGATGGTGGCACACGAACCATTATCAAAAGGATTTCATTTATTAGGTATTATTAGTATTGTGTTATTATCCAAAGAATTGATTTATTCAGTAGTTCAATTTGGACAGAAATTCTATGGAGAAAAATTGCGAATCTTCATAACCCGGGATATTTCTCAAACTATAGTCGAAAAAATTCTAAGTTACAGAATGGAGTTTTATACTTCGAATGAAAATGAAAGCGGTAAGCTTCAAACCAGAATTGATTTAGGAATCAGTAGTTTGACAAGATTAGTTCAGAACTTTTTTATTGATATTCTGCCTTTATTTGCCAACGCTTTTGTTGCCTTGATTTTGATGTTTTACGCCAATTTTTATGTTGGTCTAGTAAGTTTATGCATAATACCGATTTATTTTTATGTCAGTCAATTGCAGGCTAGTAAATTAAGCGGATTTAGAAGAAGAATGCGTAATTATCGTGAAACGAAGAATAACGGAATCATAAGTTTAATAGAATCAATAACGGTAATTAAATCGTTTGTACGAGAGCCAATGGAAGCAAATCGTCATCAGAAGATTCAATTTGAAATGACTGAAAATCAATTGGCGACTAGAAAAACCAGTTTTATTTTTGAAAGTATTAAAGGTTTTATTGAGCAAATTGGAGTAGTAATTATCATCATTTTGACGGCTTATTTTGTTTTAAATAATACAATGACAATTGGCGCAATCATGTTTCATATTATGTTGTTTAACAATGTTTCATCGCCCATCAGACAATTGCATCGTATTTATGATGAAGTAAATGATGCTTTGATTTATTCCGAAGGATTTTTCGATATCTTAGAATCGGACAAAGAGAAAGAAACAAGCGGAAAATATATTCCAGAGAAAATTGTGGGACTAATAGAAGTTAAAAATGTCGATTTTAGTTATCCAAACGGAACAAAAGCATTATCGGATATTAATTTTACAATTAAGCCAAATGAAACCAGTGCTTTGGTTGGGTTAAGCGGCGCGGGGAAAAGTACGATTATCAATTTATTAGATAAATTTTATCTGCCTTCATCAGGAAAAATTTATTTGGATGGAGTTGATCTAAATGATTATGATACTGATTTTCTTCGGAAAAACATTGGATTGGTATTGCAAAAGAATCATATTTTCAAAGGAACTATCGCTGAGAATATTCTATACGGAAATCCTGATGCGACACAATCTGAAATAATAGATGCAGCCAAACAGGCTTATATTCATGAACAAGTGATGCAATTGCCAAAAGGATATGATTCTGATGCGCATCTACTTTCGGGCGGACAACAACAACGAATTGCTATTGCAAGATTGTTTTTAAAAAATCCGCCAATTATTTTTCTGGATGAACCAACAGCCAGTCTCGATGCAATTGCAACAGAACAAATCAAAAAATCACTTGACGCTATTAAAAAAGACAGAACCGTAATTATTATATCGCATAGTATTTCTCAAATTATTGATGCCTCTCATATAATAGTTTTAGAAAAAGGAAAATGCATAGAGCAAGGGACACACGATGAATTATACGATAATAAATCAGTTTATTATGGAATATTTACGGCTATGGCGAATAGTCTGAATATTGAGAAAATTACACAGACCCTTGATTAGATAAACGTTTTAAAGTCAGGTTTTCGAGTAAAAAAGCAATTGTAGTTCCAAAAGTATACGCAAGCATATCAGTCCAAAGAAAACCTTGTCCGAGAACATATCTTCCAAAAAGCGTTTTTCTGAGTTCTATCATCCATTCGCCCTGATAAAGTTGTAGAAATTCAATTCCGTAACAAAGCGATAAAGAAATAACTGCTACATGAATTCCTTTGTTGTTAATGAATGCTATTCTGGTCAAAACGTAAATCATAACGGCATACAGTAAGTCACCTGTAAATAGAGGAATAAAACTTATTTTTCTGGAAAGGATTCCGAGGTAAATAATTCCAAGGCAAATAATGAAATATTGAAATCTGTATTTTTTCAAAATTAAATTTTGTTGGGCGACATTAGTACATTTTGAGGTAAACAAAAATACAAAGATTCGAATAGATATACTTTATTTTATAAATTTATCAATTCTAAAAAAAAACTTTACAAAAATAACCACATGATTACAAGATTTACACCATTCATTTTATCCTTGTTTTTTTTAACGGGTTCTGCCTATTCTCAAAAAAACGATTCATTTGACGTTAAAAAACAACTTGAATATTGCGCAGAACAAGCCTCAAAAACTTTAAAAGTAATTCCGAATGACGGAACTTCCCCAAGAACGGTTCCAAATGGAAGCAAAGAATGGAAATTTGTGGATTACAAAGATTGGACAAGCGGATTTTGGCCTGGAGAATTATGGTATTTGTATCAGGCAACTGGCAATAAAAAATGGGAAAAAGAAGCCGATAAATTCAGTCGATTTTTAACACCATTGTCAGTAAGCAAAGCCGGTGATCATGATTTGGGTTTTCAGGTTTTCAATAGTTTTGGAAATGGCTATCGCCTAACAAAAAACAAAGAGTATAAAGATATTATCCTAAAAACGGCTGATACGCTGGCCACACTGTTTAATCCAAAGGTAGGAACGATTCAATCCTGGCCACATAATAAAATGGGCGGTCATAATACGATTATCGATAATATGATGAATTTAGAATTGCTTTTCTGGGCTTCTAAAAACGGTGGAAATAAAAAGTTATATGATATTGCTGTAAAACATGCTGAAACCACAATGGCCAATCATTTTAGACCTGACTATTCCTCTTATCATGTTATTATTTATGATTATGAAACAGGTAAAAAAATAAAAGGAAGAACGGCACAAGGTTATAGCGATGACAGTATGTGGGCTCGTGGTCAGGCGTGGGGTATTTATGGATTTACAATGGTTTACAGAGAAACTAAAGATCCTAAATTTTTAGATTTTGCGCATAAAATAGCACGAGTTTATTTGGATAGATTAACGACAGAAGATTTAGTTCCGTATTGGGATTTTAATGCTCCGGGAATTCCGAATGAGCCAAGAGATGCTTCGGCGGCAGCTATTGTATCTTCGGCACTAATTGAGTTGAGCTCTTATACAAAAGATGCAACTCTGAAAAATGAATATTTGTCAAAATCTAAAAAGATGATTGTGTCACTTTCAGATGATTATCAAAGTCATGATATAAATTCAGCATTCCTGCTTCATTCAACAGGTCATAAACCGGCCGGAAGTGAAGTTGACTGTTCTATAAATTATGCGGATTATTATTATTTGGAAGCTCTTTTAAGACTTCAAAAACTAAAATAAATTAAAAGATTATGATGAAGAAGATAAGCCAAATTTTATTTTTAATTGCAATTGCATTAATGGTGGTAAGCTGTAAAAACACCAAACAGAAACTTCAGGAATATGTGGTTTCGTACAATAAAACAGCTGTCAATTTTAAAAGCGAAAATGTTACATTAACAACTGCCAGGGGTTATATCAATGATGATAAAATTGAATTGCGATTTGAAACGGACCTAGAACAAAATGAATCTAATAAAACAAAGGCTGCAACAGAATTCCCGAAGCTCCTGAAGGAGATGATAAACAAGGATGAAAATTTTAAGGAACTTGTAGAAGAAGGGGTGCAGTTTGATGTTTACTTTTTGGCAAATGATAATACCGTTTTGGAGAAAAGAATAATTAATACAGAAGAAATGTCTTCATTACTGAAGTAGTAATCCTGAGTATAACATGCTGAATATTTTAAGCCTCTTTGATGCATTTTTAAAGAGGTTTTTTTGTGGAGAATGACCGCTTTTTTGTTTTCATAAAAGGAATGATTTCTTTTCGCTAATCGATTTGTAGTTAAATAATTACGTTTTATTGTTTTTTTTGTTTCATGTTGCTTTTGTGTTAAAAGTTTGTTATGTTTGAGTTAAAAAATAACTATAAAACCAAAAAATTATGAAAAAAATTACCCAAATCGCATTTGCTATTTCCTTTTTATTACTGCTGGCAAGCTGTAAAAACACCAAGCAGAAGATACAGGAGCATGTTAGTAATTATAATACTTCCTCTTCTATAAAAGGTGGAAATGTTGTTAGTACAAGTGCAAAAGCATTTTTAAATGATAACAAAATTGAAATCAGAATTGAGACAAATCTGGAAGGTACTGATGCGAATAAATTAGCCTATAAAGATACTTTTCCTGAATTGTTGAAAGAAATGGTTAAGAATGACCAAATTTCGCCAGAGTTAATCGAAGAAGGAGTAAAATTTGATGTGTACTTTATATCTTACAATAATATAATTCTTGCGCAGCAATTAGTTGATAAGGAAGAATTAGCGGTTATAGAAAATGGTTCTGCAGCTGGTAAAGAAACTGCAAAACTTTAATTGAAATAAATGCCAAAAAACATAAATCACCAAAATATAAGAAAGCCTCTTTAAAATTTACAAAGAGGCTTTTTTATTCTTAATGTTTGGTAACATTCGTTAATTGATCAGGAAAATATGAGTCTGATAAATTCGCAAATTCATCACCACGCATGAAGATATTAATATCAACGTCAGCAAAACTTTTCTTTCCTGCTGCTGCCAATAGTTCATTGGCCGCATGTAAAGTGTTTTTATGAAAATGATAAACACGCTCTGATTTATCGGTGACAACCAAACCTTTCATCAGCATTTTATTTTGAGTTGCGACTCCGGTTGGACATTCATTGTTATGACAACGTAAGGCCTGAATGCAGCCTAATGAAAACATAAATCCACGGGCACTGTTACACATGTCGGCACCTAAAGCTATAGCATGCAGAATAGAATAACCAGAAATAATCTTTCCACTTCCTATAATTCGTATTTTATCTCGGATATTTAATCCTACTAATGTTTTGTTTACAAATATCAGGGCAGGTTCAAAAGGCATTCCAACCCCATCTGCAAATTCAAGTGGAGCGGCTCCGGTTCCGCCTTCGGCACCATCAATAGTTATAAAATCGGGATAGATATCTTCAGCAATCATTTCGTGACAAATGGCTTCAAATTCGGCCGTATTTCCAATACATAATTTAAATCCGATAGGTTTTCCGTTTGATAATTCACGTAGCTGGGCTATAAAACGAATAAGTCCTTTACTGTCTGAAAAAGCATGGTGGCCAGGAGGAGAAAGGATCATTTTATGAGGTTCAACGCCTCTTATTTTAGCAATTTGAACGGTGTTCTTAGCTGCAGGAAGTACACCTCCATGACCTGGTTTTGCACCTTGTGAAAGTTTAATTTCAATCATTTTCACGTTTGGAAGATTCGCTTTTTCTGAGAATTTTTCAGCACTGAAATTTCCATCGGCATCACGACAACCAAAATATCCTGTACCAATTTGCCAGGTAATATCGCCACCGCCGGCCAAATGATATTCGGTTAAACCACCCTCTCCGGTATTTTGGTAGAAATTTCCTTTTTTGGCACCAATATTTATTGCACGAACTGCATTTTCACTTAGCGAACCAAAACTCATTGCAGAAACATTAAATAAAGAAGCTAAATAAGGTTGTTTACAATCTCTTCCGCCAACCAGAACGCGTGGTAATTCTTCGTTTACTTTGGCAGGAAAAATGGAATGCTTTATTCCTTCGTAATTATCCTGATTTAAATTTAGTTGTGTTCCGAAAGGTGAATTCGAATCAATATTTTTAGCTCTTTGATAAACTAAAGAGCGTTGATTTCTGGAAAAAGGTTTTCCGTCAGTAGATCTTTCAATAAAATACTGCTGAATTTCAGGAGCAATCATTTCGAATAAATACCTAAAATAACCTAACACGGGAAAGTTTCGTAGAATAGCATGTTTTTTCTGAATTGCATTATAGACGCCGACAATAAGTAAGATTGGCAGAATAATGACAAGCAGAAAACCACGTTCTGTATAATAATAAATTGCGGCAACAATTAGAAACAATAAGAATCCGTAGATAAAGAATTTTTTTCTCATGTTTTTAAAATATTTAGAAGAGTAATAATTAATTGAATCTTAGGCGAACATACACGTGCTTAATGCCTTTTTTGTCTGATTCTCTCTCGTCGATTTCAAGAATATCAGTTAGTGATTTTAACATAGGCGTAAGCTTAGAAAAGCCATAATTCCTCGGATCAAATTCAGGCTTCTTCTTAACAATTAAATTTCCGACATCGCCTAAAAATGCCCATCCATCATCATCTTCAATGTCTTCAATTGTGTCTTCAATTAATTCAATGGTTTGTTTGTCAATTTTGTGCAATGCTTTTTCTGAGGGTTTTTCTACTGGTTTTTTAGCGTCAGCAGTAACCGTCGTTTTTGGTTTTTTCTTTTGAATAGCACCATCCAAAACTTCAATATATATAAATCTGTCACAGGCAACGATAAAAGAGTTAGGTGTTTTCTTTTCTCCAATTCCGATTACTTTCATACCAGATTCACGCAATCGAATCGCTAACCGCGTAAAATCGCTGTCGCTGGAGACTATGCAAAATCCGTCTAGTTTTCCGGAATAAAGCAAATCCATTGCGTCAATAATTAGGGCAGAGTCAGAAGAGTTTTTTCCAACCGTGTAACTATATTGTTGAATAGGAGTAATGGCATGTTCAAGCAAAACACCTTTCCATCCATTTGAGTTAGGCTTGGTCCAATCTGCATAAATACGTTTGGTAGTGGGTGTTCCAAATTTTGCTATTTCTTCCATCATACCTTTTACATTGCTGTAGGGTACGTTATCGGCATCTATAAGAACCGCTAATTTTAAATCTTTGGAGTTGCTTAAAGGCATATCTGGATATTAAATATTTACAATACTTCCAAAGGTAAAAACTAAAATTGATTTTATAGGAATTTGGTATTAAATAAGTCTTTTGTATTTTATAAATTATTTTGGTTATAAATAAGAGATTATATCGTAAAAAACGCATCCGATTTAGGTCAAAAAACGCCAATTATTACTTACAAAAGAGCTATGTATTTTAAAATTTAATCTTTAAATTTTAAGTTTAAACTTATTAAATTTTTGGTATTATTATGCGCTTTCCCCATTAAATATTGATATTCAGATAAATTTTTAATAAAAATAATAGCCCAACTCTATTTTAGAATAATAATCATTATTTTTGCTCGCTGATAAATAAAATTATTACTTCAAATATATTATGGTAAAAGATTTATTCGAAAGAATCCAGAACAATAAAGGTCCTTTAGGAAAATGGGCATCACAAGCAGAAGGTTATTTTGTATTTCCTAAATTAGAAGGAGAATTAGGTCCGAGAATGCAGTTTGGTGGGAAAGAAATTTTAAATTGGAGTATAAATGACTATTTAGGTCTTGCTAACCATCCGGAAGTTCGTCAGGCTGATATTGATGCTGCAACACAATTTGGAGCAGCTTACCCAATGGGTGCACGTATGATGTCAGGGCATACTAAATACCACGAACAACTAGAAAATGAATTAGCTGAGTTTGTAATGAAACCCGCAGCATATTTATTGAACTTTGGTTACCAAGGGATGGTTTCGATAATTGATGCGTTAGTTACTAAGAATGATATTATTGTTTACGATGTAGATTCTCACGCTTGTATTATTGATGGTGTTCGTTTACACATGGGTAAACGTTTTACTTATAAACACAATGATTTAGAAAGTATGGAGAAAAACCTGCAACGTGCTACTAAAATGGCTACTGAAACAGGTGGAGGAATTCTTTTTATTACCGAAGGTGTTTTTGGTATGAGAGGGCAGCAAGGTAAATTAAAAGAAATTGTTGCTTTAAAAGAAAAATATAATTTCAGATTATTAGTAGATGATGCACACGGTTTTGGTACTCTTGGTAAAACAGGAGCAGGAGCAGGTGAGGAGCAGGGAGTTCAGGATGGTATTGATGTTTACTTCTCTACTTTCGCAAAATCTATGGCAAATATTGGAGCTTTTGTAGCTGCAGATCAGGATATTATTGATTATTTAAAATATAATTTACGTTCTCAAATGTTTGCAAAAGCATTGCCAATGATCCAGACTATTGGTTCATTGAAACGTTTAGAATTATTGCGTAATCACCCAGAATTGAAAGACAAACTTTGGGAAAATGTAAATGCATTACAAAATGGTTTACGTGAAAGAAACTTCAATATTGGAGATACTAATACTTGTGTAACGCCTGTTTATTTGGAAGGAAGTGTTCCGGAAGCAATGGTGATGGTAAATGACTTAAGAGAAAACTACGGTATTTTCTTGTCTATCGTAATTTATCCGGTAATTCCAAAAGGAATTATTTTGTTAAGAATGATTCCAACAACTTCTCATACTATAGCTGATATTGATGAAACTTTGGTTGCTTTTGAAGCAATTCGTGAGAAATTAGTTAACGGAACTTATAAAGAAATTGCTAGTAAAACTACCGTTGATTTAGACGCTTAGTAGTATTAAAAAAATAGACTTCCTTAAGTGGAAATTATGTAAAAAAATCCATTCGTTATACGAATGGATTTTTTTTATTTGGGGTAACTTTATAATTCAAAATAAGTAAATAATAAGAGTTATGAAAAAAGTATCAGCATTAGTAATCGTTATTTTAAGTGTTTTTATTTCTTGTAAAAAAGAAACAACACTTCCGCCTCCCCAAATAGAGCCAAATCCTCCAAAAGAAGCAGAAATTGCAGAGCCTGCAGGAGATCAATGTTATACTTCAAGACTTAATGGTAATATTGTAGCCTTAAGTTTTAATGTGAACTCACATCAGGAAGTAAACGGAAAATTAAGTTATAATATAACAGGAAAAGATAAAAATGAAGGAACTATAATTGGGAATATGAAAGGTGACACGCTTATTGCTGATTATACTTTCATGTCTGAAGGAGTTTCTTCGGTTAGAGAGGTTGTTTTTTTGCAAAAAGACGGAACTCTTATTGAAGGATATGGAGATGTAGTTGATGCTAATAATAAGGTTACTTTTAAGGATAAAAAGAAATTAAAATTTGATGCAAAAAATACGTTGACAAAATCAGATTGCCCACAATAAAAAAATAAAAAAATTGTAAAAAAGAAAAATCCATTTCGATATGTTCGAAATGGATTTTTTTATTGAAAACGAATTGATTTCAATCTTCTTAAAGATCTTTTCTATATGTTTTTCTCTGACAATGAATTTTTGGGTCAAAGTTTTTCCAAAGTAAGTGAATTGCATTATTCTCTAATAATTCGGGAGTTCTAATACAGTTTTGAATTCCTTTTTCTGAAAAGGTTTTGTAATATTCATCAAAAATAATAGCTGTAACACCTTTGTTTTGATAATCAGGATGAACGCCGATCAGGTAAAAAACAACATCTTTACTGTGTTTTTTTGCTTTTAATAACTGTAAAAAACCAAATGGGAATAATTTACCTTTTATTTTTTGCAATGCCTCTGTAAAACTTGGCATAACAATGCTAAAGGCAACTAAATTATCGTCTTTATCAACTACAAACTTAATATATTCAGGATTGATAAAGCTGATGTATTTCTTTTTAAAATATGCTTTCTGAACATCAGAAATGGCAACAAAAGAAGCAAGATTGGCATAAGTTTCATTAAACAAATCAAACATTTTGTCTACGTGAGGCATAATGTCTTTAGTCTTAGTGAAATTTAACGCTCTTAACTCATAGCGTTTTTTTATCAAAGCCTGTGCTTTTAAGAAGAACTCAGGTTTTACATTTGAAAAAGGAAATATACTTTCGATATATTGTTTCTCAACCTGAAACCCTAATTGCTCTAAATGTGTTACATAATACGCATGATTGTACCAGGTAATCATGGTTCCAACCTGATCATAACCTTCGGTAAGAACGCCAACTTTATCCAGATTAGAAAATCCCATTGGACCTTCAGCATGCTCCAGATTATGTTTTCTACCTAATTCATATACTTTTTCAAGCAAAGCCTTCGTTACTTCGATATCATCAATAACGTCAAACCACCCGAAACGAACTTTTCTTTTATGTTGATTATTAACTTCAGACCAATTTATAATTGCGGTAATACGACCAACAACTTCATTGTTTTTGTATGCCATAAAAAAATAGGCTTCCGCATGATCAAAAGCAGGATTTTTTGTTTTGTCAAAAGACTCTAATTCATCAGCAATAATTGGCGGAACCCAATATGGACTGTCTTTATATAATGAAAATGGAAATTTAATATATTCTGTTAATTCCTTTTTGGTTTTGGCTTCTTTAATTGTAATCATTAAAAGTCTTAATTGTTTTCTCTTTTTAGAGAAGTTCAGTTAGTAATTTATTCATATTTAGCTTTACGCTTTCTTTCTTGCTCCTGATAGTCTATGTTTTCTTCTGTTTCTTTCTTTTTAGACTTTTTGTCTTTCTTGAATGTCATTTCTTGTTTTTCTTTATACCAGCCATCATAACGCCATGAAAATCCAACACCACCATATAATATAGAAGGTGTATCTTTAAAATTAGTACTTATAGAAGCGTCAATCTGCATGTTTGAATTAAGCAAATAGGCAGCACCACCACGAAGAATGGCATCGCTGTAAAAATCGCTTTTATAACCTTGATTTTCAATAAAACCAGACCATTTGTCGTTAAATCCGTGCGTCAAAGTTAATACATATCCGTAACTTGGATAATCAGTTGTGATATAATCGGCAATAAAGTTAGTTACAAAAACCCATTTTCCGCCTCCAAAAAGATTTTGAGTAATCAACATTACTTTTGGTGAAATGCTAGATTCAGGAGAAAAAGAATAAGGGTTATCTGCACCAACAAAATTTGCTCCGGCAAATACTGATACTGCTGGTATCAATTGATGCCAATTGAAAGAGTGATTTGCTTTGTAGCTATAGATGTTAGCTGTTGGTTCGTAATTTTTATAAGGATCGTACACTAAGTATTTGGCCCCTAAAACAGTCTGTCTGAAATTGTTCTTTTTATAGCTAGTGTATGGAGTGTCAAAGTTTTCCATTTGATATTGTAAATCAAGAACAAATTCTAATTGTTCTAAAAAAGCACCATAACGCACTGTTAAATCGGTTCCAAAACCGCTTGCATCATAATCTAGTAAATCGTGTTTTTCTTTAATTCCGTAAACACCAATTTCGCCCTGAATAATTGATTTTCCAACTGCATAAGCAGACATTGTTTCGCCAGGACGATTTGAATTGATAACATCTGTGTATTGTGCAAAGAAAAGTTGGGATGATAATAAAAGAGTTGTAATAAATAAGTTTTTAATTTTTAACATAAATGTATTTTTTGATTAAAAAACTATAACGCATTTCAAATGTACTATATTTTATTATTTATTTAAGATTGATATTTTAATTTTAAACAACGGATTTATTAATTTTGGCAAAAATTATACGATTATGCAAGAAGCATCTTTTACAAATTTGTTTAAAACGATAATGTGGATCATTGCGTTTTATTATATTTTCAAATTTTTAGCCAGAATCTTTTTGCCAGTATTGGTAAAAAAAGCGGTTGAAAAAGCAGGTGAAAATTTTCAGAAACAGCAACAATATACCCAGGATAATTCATGGCAAAAAACACGTACTAATAATGATGAGATAATCATCAACACTGCTAATGCAAAAAATCCTCGCGAAACCAAAAAGGTTGGCGATTATGTTGATTACGAAGAAATAGATTAAGTTTGTGTCCTAGTAAATAGGATTCATCATTTAACCCAAACCAACCTAAATTGAAAATAGTAAATAAGTTCTATCCGCACGCCCTTGTTATATTGGGTTTTATTCTCGTTTCGTTAATTTATTTTTATCCAGTCTTACAAGGAAAACAAATTTTCCAATCGGATATTGCGCAATATACCGGAATGGCAAAAGAGCAAAATGACTTTAGAGCCGCTGAACATGCAGAACCTTATTGGACAAACTCTGCATTTGGTGGAATGCCAACTTACCAGTTAGGAGCCAATTATCCTAATGATTTTGTGGGTAAGCTAGATGATGTTTTACGTTTTTTACCTCGTCCTTCTGATTACCTGTTTTTATACTTTTTAGGTTTTTATGGTTTGTTATTAGTTTTAAAAACAGATCCGCTTAAAGCATTTATCGGCGCAATTGCGTTCGGTTTTTCTACGTATTTAATTATTATTCTTGGAGTTGGTCATAATGCAAAAGCGCATGCAATTGCTTATATGCCGCTGGTTATTGCCGGTTTCATATTGGTCTTTCAGAAAAAATATATTTGGGGAGGTTTACTTACCATGTTTGCAGTTGCGTTAGAAGTCAATGCAAACCACTTTCAAATGACGTATTATCTTTTGATTTTCTTGCTGATTCTTTCGGGATATTTTGCTTTTCAGTTTATTAAGGAAAAAGATTATAAAGGACTTTTAAAAGCTATTGGAGCTTTAACTGTGGCTGGAATTTTTGCAATTGGTGCCAATGCCGGAAATTTATTAGCAACGAGTGAATATGCAAAGTACAGTATTCGTGATAAAAGTGAATTGACTTTTAATCCTGACGGATCTAAAAATGAAACAACTGCTTCAATGACAACGGACTATATTACGGAATATAGTTATGGAATTGCAGAAAGTTTAAATTTAATTGCACCAAGAATCTTCGGTGGTTCAAGCCACGAAAATGTAGGGACAGACAGTCGAATGTATTCGTTTATGATCGAGCAGGGAGTTCCTTCAGATCAGGCACAGGATTTTGTTTCGGGAATGCCAACATATTGGGGAGATCAGCC
This sequence comes from Flavobacterium sp. KH_001, assembly GCF_057840745.1. Classification (NCBI taxonomy): domain Bacteria; kingdom Pseudomonadati; phylum Bacteroidota; class Flavobacteriia; order Flavobacteriales; family Flavobacteriaceae; genus Flavobacterium; species Flavobacterium sp. KH_001. The sequence goes on from NZ_CM174520.1 coordinate 2,941,598, forward strand.
TATTGTATCAGCACCAGCATATATTGGTGTGGTGGTTTTCTTTTTGGCGGTTCTGGCGATGTTTATTGATGAAAGAAAAATAAAATATGTATTTCTTGGTGGAGCTTTATTTACGTTGATGCTTTCCTGGGGGAAAAATTTCTCATTGCTGACTAACTTTTTTATCGAATACGTTCCGATGTACGATAAATTTAGAGCAGTATCTTCGATTCAGGTTATATTAGAATTATGTATTCCTGTACTTGCAGTGATGGGATTACAATCGTTTTTCAAAGCTAAAGACGAACCAAAATTACAGCAAAAAGCTTTAATTCAAACAGGAGTTTTTGGACTTGGGGTTTTATTGATTTTAGTTATTGCTAAGGGGATGTTCCACTTTACTGGAATGAGTGACAATGCTTACTTGCAAAGTTATGGGCCTGCATTTGTAGATGCTTTAAAAGAAGACAGGATGAGTTTATATTCTGCAGATTTATTGCGTTCTGGATTTTTTATTGTGATTACATTTGGAATTTTATGGCTATTTATCAAAAATAAATTTTCGCAAAATACAACCTTAATTATTGTTGGAATTTTAATGATTTTCGACTTGTTTTTTGTTGATAAAAGATACGTTTCTGCTAAAGATTTTGTGAGTCCGGTGCAAATTGCGGCTCCGTTTCAGGAAACGCCTGTTGACGCTAAAATTTTAGAAGATAAATCGATTTATCGTGTTTTTGATGTACAGGGACAGTTACAGGGAAGATCTTCTTACTTTCATAAAACCATTGGTGGTTATAGTGCTGTACGCCCGAGAAGAATGCAGCAGTTAATGGATTATCAAATTCAAAAAGGAAATATTGAAGTGCTTAATATGTTAAATGTTAAGTATGTAATTCAAACAGATAAAGAAGGAAATGAAGTTCCTGTTGCAAATCCTGAAGCAAACGGAAATGCATGGTTTGTAAGTGCAGTAAAGCTGGTTAACAAACCGGACGATGTTATGAAAGCTTTGAATAACATTGACACAAAGAAGGTGGCTGTTTTTAATGTTCATGATTATGAAAGTAAATTTGAAAATGCACGAGCCAAAAAACAATGGGATACCACTGGAACAATTAAAGTAGTAGAATATAAACCAAACTACATTAAATATCAATCAGATAATGGAAAAGATGGTTTAGCTGTTTTCTCTGAAATGTACTATAAAAATGGATGGAATGCTTACGTTGATGGTAAATTGACTGATCATTTTCCTGTAGATTACGTTTTAAGAGCTATGGAAGTTCCAGGTGGAAAACATACTATTGAGTTTAAATTTGAACCACAAGTTGTAAAAACCGGAGGTACAATTACTTTAATAAGTTCTATAGTAATGTTATTGCTTTTGATTGGTGGAATTTATTTTGAAAAATTCTTTCGTAAAGATTCACAAAGAAATCACGGAGATACTCAAAAGTAATTTTAAATAATCTTTGAAAAACTTTGCGAGAGCTTTGTTTCTCTGTGAAACCAATTCAATCTAATGGAACAAAAAAAACTCTTAATTATTACTTATTATTTTCCCCCTGCTGGAGGTCCTGGCGTACAGCGATGGCTAAAATTTGTAAAGTATCTACCTGAATTTAATGTTCAGCCAATTGTTTATGTTCCTGAAAATCCGACCTATCCAATTATTGATGAAGGTTTGGTAAGTGAAATATCAGATAAAGTAATTGTTCTTAAAAATAAAATTTGGGAGCCTTATCAACTGGCTTCCATTTTTTCAAAAAAGAAAACCAAGAAAATCAGTTCCGGAATTTTTCCACATCAAAAAAAGCAAACTTTTTTAGATAAAACTTTTCTTTGGGTTCGTGGTAATCTTTTTATTCCGGACGCCCGTGTATTTTGGGTGAAGCCTTCTGTAACTTACCTTGAGAAATATATTAAAGAAAACAATATCGATACAATTGTTACATCTGGACCGCCGCATAGTTTGCATTTGATTGGTCTGGAATTACAAGAAAAATTAAACGTAAAATGGTTTGCAGATTTCCGTGATCCCTGGACCACAATTGGCTATCACAAAGCATTACGTTTGTCTACTTACGCTGCTAAAAAACATAAAAAGTTAGAGCATAAAGTATTAAATAGTGCTGATACGGTTATTGTAACCAGTAAAACGACTAAAACCGAATTCCAGGCTATTACCAGTAAGCCAATTTCGGTAATTACGAACGGTTACGATATTGAGAATGTTGAAAAACAAACTTTAGATGCTAAATTTACTTTAGCTCATATCGGCTCGTTTTTGTCAGACAGAAATCCTAAGTTTTTATGGGAGTGTCTGGTAGAATTGCTTCAGGAAATACCGGATTTTAAATCGCATTTAGAAATCAAATTGATTGGAGCAGTAAGTCAGGAGGTTCTTGATTCTATTCAGGAGTTCGATTTAAATTCTTATCTAAATCTTCTGGGTTATGTTTCGCATCATGAAGCCATTGCACATCAAAAGAAATCTCAGGTTTTACTTCTAATCGAAATTAATTCGGAAGATACTAAAAGTATTATTCCGGGTAAATTGTTTGAATATATGGTGTCTCACCGTCCAATAATCGCTATTGGTCCACAAGGTTCTGATTTTGCAGATATTATAAAAGAAACCAATACAGGAGTATTTTTTGATTATTCTGAAAAAGCGAAGTTAAAAAGTGTAATTTTGGACTTTTATAATCAATTTTTGGAAGGGAATTTACAAGCTAATGGTGTTGGTTTACAGCAGTATTCAAGAAAAAACCTTACCAAACAATTAGCACAATTGATTAATGAATCATAAGATTACAATAATCTAAAATCTAAAATCTAAATTCAGCAATCAAAAAACATGGGTATTGTTTTAAATCAGTCTTTCAAAAATACAATTATTACTTATATAGGCTTCGGAATTGGAGCTATCAATACACTTTATTTATACCCAATTTATTTAGGTGCAACCTATTATGCCCTTACTAATTACATATTGTCTGCCGCAAATGTGATCATGCCATTGTTTGCCATTGGAATGCAAAATACCCTTGTCAAGTTTTATTCACAATATAAAACCGAAGAAGAGCGAGAGCAGTTTTTGTCTTTTACTGCATTATTTCCAATCTTAATGTGTATTCCGTTAGGTGTAATCGGTATTTTTTTCTTTGATGATATTACTGCTTTTGTTTCTAAGGAAAACCCCGTAGTTAGAGAGTTTATGCTTTTAATTCCGTTCGTTGGATTATGCATGGCTTACTTTGAAATTTTTTACGCTTGGGCAAGAGTTCACATGCATTCTGTTTTTGGAAATTTTATAAAGGAGGTTGGTTTACGCTTAGTATCTACTGTTGCATTAATCGGTTTGTATTTTAATTGGATGACTTTAATTCAGTTCGTTTACTTTACTGCAGCGATTTATTTTGTAGCATTTTTGATTACAATGTTTTATGCTTTCTATATTAAAAAACCTAATTTTCAAATAGCAATACCTGCTAATGTAAAAAGTGTTATGGAATATACTTTTTACATTATTTTATCGGGAAGTGTGGCTAATTTGCTTTTAGATGGTGATAAATTAATATTGAATCAATATATGGAAATCGAAAATATTGCCTATTATTCGGTTGCGACTTATATTGCTTTGGTCATTTCAGTTCCAAGTCGTGCAATGCATCAAATTGTGTATCCAATCACTGCTAAATTAATGCATGAAAATAAACATGATGAACTTAATAGCTTGTATAAAAAAACGTCTATAAATCTTCAAATTGTAGGTGGTTTTGTAATGTTGTGTATATTCGTGAATATTAATCAATTGTATGAGATTGTCCCTGAGGATTATAGAGGTGGTATTCCTGTAGTTTTTATGATTGGTTTATCAAAATATTTTGATCTGATTTTAGGGAATAATAATGCTATTATTTTTAATACAAAATATTACCGCACCGTATTATTTTTAGGATTAGGACTGGTTGTTTTGACTTTTGTTTTAAATGTAATTTTTATACCAATTTTTGGTATTATGGGTTCTGCATTTGCTACGTTATTATCTATAACTTGTTATAGTTTGGCTAAATTACTTTTTGTGGTAAAAAAGCTTGATTTATATCCTTTTACAAAACAAAACTTATATTCTCTTGCAATAACCACGCTACTGTTTTTGATTTTTTACTTTTGGGAATTTCCAGTTTATCCTTTAGTTGGAATTGCATTAAAATCTATTTTGGTTACCATTGTATATGTTTATCTAAATTATAAATTTAATATCTCTCCCGATATTAATGAGGTGCTAAACAATTTATTGAAAAAGGCAAAAATTAGAATTTAACACGATTTTATTGAGAAAGTAGGACGTAATTAAATTTCGAAGCTATTTTGTTTTTATATTTGTTAGAAAGGATAATCAATTTATTTCTAGCATTCTATGAAAAAGAAATTACTTTGTTTTTTACTATTGTTGGTTGTTTTATTTTCTTCGGTAGTCTCCGCTCAAAAAGACACTTTAAAAACGGGACAAACCACTATTCCTGATTTGAAATTAAAAGGATATCCAATAGTTCCTTTTAAAGACACTCTTTTTTACGTTTATAATAAGGTAGGTTCTTTTTCTGCAGAAAACAGAGCAAACGCTATTACTGAAAAAATCAGGAAACTTTATCATGATTCTTTTTTTGAAAGTGATTCGATTGTTGTTGTTCCTTCAGATATTTCTCAGGACATCACTTATAAAGGAGATTTTGTTATAATGTCCGTTTTGGATATTGATGCCAAGGTTGAAAATGAAACCCCTGCATTTATTGCAAAACGTAATTTATCTTTAATAAAAAATGCTGTTGTTTATCAAAATGCAAATTATTCCCAACTTCCGAAGCGCCTTGGGTACACGGCTTTATTGATTTTAATAATTGGTTTGGTTTTATACTTTGTTAGTAAAATTTTTAATTGGATAAAATACCGAATTTTAAAAAAGAGCGATAAATATTTTAAAGGTTTCAATTATAACAATATCAATATTTTGTCTCCTCACAAACAGCAGTTTTTGTTGATGCGATTATTTGGGGTTATTAAAATCATTACACTTATTTTTATTGTTTACCTGTCATTACCAGTTTTGTTTAGCATATTTCCGGCAACAGAGGCTTATACAACTACTTTATTACGTTGGATATTGACTCCTGCGAAATTGGCCATAATAGGCTTTGTAGACTTTTTGCCTAGTCTGATCACGATTATTGTTATTATTGTCATTTTTAGATATAGTATAAAAATTATCAAATTCTTCTTTGATGAGATAAAGAAAGAAAACATAAAAATTGATGGATTTTATAATGATTGGGCCATGCCAACATTTAATATTATCAGATTGTTAATGTACGCTTTTATGCTGGTAATTATTTTTCCCTATTTACCAGGTTCTGATTCTCCTATTTTTAAAGGTGTTTCCGTATTTGTTGGGGTTTTATTTTCATTAGGTTCCTCCAATGCGATTGCTAATATGGTAGCGGGTTTGGTAATTACGTATATGCGTCCGTTTAAAATTGGCGATTTTATTAAGATTGGAGATGTAAGTGGCGAAGTAATAGAAAAAACAGCATTAGTTACACGTATCAGAACGCCTAAATTTGAAGATATTACTATTCCAAATGCGACAGTTTTATCCAGTACTTCAACCAACTTTTCTGCCAATACGAAACAGGCAACAAATGGATTATTAATTCATACTACCGTTACTATTGGTTATGATGTGCCATGGAAGGATATTCATAAAGCACTAATTGATGCAGCTTTAAAGACGGACATGACAGAGAAAACACCAGAGCCTTTTGTCTTACAAACAAGTCTGGATGATTTTTATGTGTCTTATCAAATAAATGTTTATACGAAAGAACCTACGAAACAGCCGAGAATTTATTCATCACTGCATCAAAATATTCAGGACTCGTTTAATGCGGCCGGAATCGAAATTATGTCACCACACTATAATGCGCTACGTGACGGAAATACTACAACTATTCCTGAAAATTATTTAAAACCTGACTACAAATCCCCGTCGTTTAGTTTTAAGAAGAATGATTAATAAAATGATAAGGTATTGATATAGTGTTGTTAATATGTTAAAATTTAACAGTTATTCGCTTTGTAGTTTAATTTATTAAAATTAACTTTATGTTCAATTTTTGACAGCGTTTTATTTGATTAGATATAGAATATCTTATAAAATGCAATAAAAATCGAATTATAAAGTTTTTATCTGAATTGTTTACCTACTAGAATTGTTAAAGTTAAAAAAGTGTTTATTAATTTTAAAAAAGGAGGGTTATGAAAAAGAATCAACTGAGTCAGGAACAAAGTTTGCAAGTATTTTCGAATATGATATCCAGTAAGGTTCACAAAGGATTTACGCTAGAAGAAAGAAATGACAAATTACTTTTTGCGGTTCTTTCTAAGGGAGGAAAGGTTGTTAATCATGGTTTAAATTTCACCATTTTTTGCTTAACCTTAGGATTATGGTCATTTGCCTGGTTATATCTCACCGTACACGCATCTAAAAAGAAAAAAATATTGGTAGCTATCGATGAAGACGGTTATCCATTTGAAGAAAAGTGTTTAGTTGCTTAATAATTTAAATTCCAAATTAAAAATTCCAAATTCCAATAGGATAATCGCTATTGGAATTTGGAATTTTTAATTTGGAATTTTTTTACTTAAAGTTTATCCTTTAAATAAATTCCGGTAACAGATTCTTTTACTTTTACAATATCTTCAGGTGTTCCAACTGCTAATAAGTGTCCTCCATTTTCTCCGCCTTCAGGGCCAAGATCAATAATCCAGTCCGCACATTTTATTAGATCGAGATTGTGTTCTATTACAATTATTGAATGCCCTTTTTCTATTAAGGCATCAAATGATGCTAATAATTTTTTAATATCGTGAAAGTGCAATCCCGTTGTTGGCTCATCGAAAACAAACAAGGCCTTATCTTTTGTAGCTCCTTTTACTAAAAAGGAGGCCAGTTTAATACGTTGTGCTTCACCACCTGATAATGTCGAAGAAGATTGTCCTAACTGTACATACCCTAAACCAACATCCTGCAATGGCTGTAATTTCTGGGTGATTTTAGTCTGTTTGTTTTTTTCGAAAAAAGCAATGGCATCATCAATAGTCATGGTAAGAATATCATTGATGTTTTTTTCGTCAAAATTGATTTCCAGGATTTCTTTTTTGAAACGTTTTCCACCGCAAGTTTCACACGGTAAAGAAACATCGGCCATAAAGACCATCTCAACGTTTATTGAGCCTTCTCCTTTACAAGTTTCGCAGCGGCCTCCATCAACATTAAAAGAAAAATGTTTTGCCTGATAACCTCTTATTTTAGATAATTTTTCTTTGGCATACAAATCACGTATATCATCGTAAGCTTTAATATAAGTTACGGGATTTGATCTGGAGCTTCTTCCAATAGGATTTTGATCTACATATTCAATATGTTTGATCTGAGAAAAAGAACCTTTTATTTCGGTAAACTGACCCGCTTTTTCAGCAGCGTTTTCCAGTTTTTTCTGCATAGCAGGAAATAAAATTTTCTTTATTAAGGTACTTTTTCCGCTTCCAGAAACTCCTGTAACAACAGTTAGAACATCTAAAGGAAACGTTACATTAATATTTTTTAAGTTGTTTTCTCTTGCGCCAACAATATCAATGTGATTTTTGAATTTTCTTCTCTTCTTCGGAACAGAAATTTCTAAATCTCCATTTAAATATTTAGCTGTAAGTGATTCTGATTTCAGGATTTCGTCATAAGTTCCCTGAGCTACTAAATTCCCTCCAAAAGTTCCTGCTTCGGGACCAATATCAATAATCATATCAGCAGCTTTCATGATGTCTTCATCGTGTTCCACTACAATAACCGTATTACCTAAATCACGAAGGGAAAGTAATACTTTGATCAATCGTTCTGAGTCTTTTGGATGTAAACCTATACTTGGTTCATCCAGAATATACATCGAACCAACCAAACTACTTCCAAGTGAAGTGGCCAAATTAATACGTTGTGATTCTCCTCCGGAAAGTGTCGAAGAATTTCTGTTTAATGTAAGATAATCCAATCCAACTTCTGTCAAAAAAGATAGACGATTGTTGATTTCAACCATCAAACGTTTAGCGATTTGCTGTTCGTATTTATCTAATTGAAGATCTTTGAAAAACGTAACCAAATGTTTAATTGGAAGATCGACTAAATCTGAAACTGTTCTTCCGCCTATTTTTACATAAGAAGCTTCTTCGCGTAAACGTTTTCCGCGACAAGCGTGACATTTTGTTTTTCCGCGGTAACGTGATAACATTACCCGGTTTTGAATTTTATAATTTTTTTCCTCTAATTCTCTAAAGAAATCATTTAACCCTTGAAAATATTGATTTCCTTTCCAAACTAAATCTTTTTGATCTTCTGTTAATTGGAAGTAAGGTTTATGGATTGGAAAATCGAATTTGTAGGCATGTTTCACCAATTCGTCTTTATACCAGCTCATACTATCACCTCTCCAGGGATAAATCGCACTTTCAAAAACAGATAAAGAAGTGTTTGGAACTACTAAATCAGCGTCAATACCAATTATATTTCCGTAGCCTTCACAAACCGGACATGCACCATATGGATTATTGAAACTGAATAAATGAACATTGGGTTCTAAGAAAGTAATTCCGTCCAATTCAAAATTATTTGAATAGGTAAATCTTTTATCTGAATTTAATTCCTGCAAATAACAGATTCCTTTTCCTTCAAAAAAAGCAGTCTGTACAGCATCGGCCAGACGATTATAGAATTCCTCTTCCTCCTTCACAACAATTCTGTCAATAATCAGTAGAATGTCTTTATTATCTAATTTATGAATTTCTGTTGGTGTAAACTCATCTAAACGAACCATTTCGTTATCAACTAAAATACGGGCAAAACCTTGCTGTAAAAGCACTTTTAATTTGTCTTCCAGCTGTCTTCCTTCTTCTAAATGAATAGGAGAAAGTAAAAGCCATTTGCTGTCTAATTCTAATGTTTTTACATCAGAAACAACATCGGTAACCGTATTTTTTTTGACTTCAAGTCCTGAAATTGGCGAATAGGTACGACCAATTCTGGCGAATAAAAGTTTAATGTAATCGTAGATTTCAGTTGATGTTCCGACAGTCGAACGCGCATTGGTAGTATTGACTTTTTGTTCAATAGCAATGGCAGGAGCAATACCTTTTATGTACTCCACTTTTGGTTTGTCTAAACGGCCAAGAAATTGACGTGCATATGATGATAAACTTTCAACATAACGACGCTGCCCTTCGGCATATAAAGTGTCAAAAGCCAAACTGGATTTTCCTGATCCTGAAAGACCTGTGATGACAACAAGTTTATTTCGGGGAATAGCGACATCTACATTTTTTAGATTGTGTACCTGCGCTCCTTTAATGATAATATTATGTTTTGGGTCGAGTTTTGAAAGGTCAATTTGCATAAAAAAAGTCAATTTTTACAAAAGTAATCAATTTTGAATTGAGTTCTGTTAATGAGATTGTTCCAAATCTTAACAGATTTCAATAGAGCATAGTTTATTAAAAAGATGAATTTTGTCGATATTTTTTGTTTCACGCAGATTTGAGCAGATTTAATTTGAATAAATAATCTGAGTTGATCTTTTTAAATCTGCGTGAAAAGCTTTGCACACTTCTGTATGTTTAATTTATTTTTATGCAATGAATTGTTTTAATGCAAAATGTCCTATTTTAGAACTGCTTTAAAACTATTTTAAATTCTGACCAAATTTTGAAAACAAAACTAGCTACACTATTATTTTTGATGAGTTTTTTCCTGTTTTCGCAGGAGTTTCCACCAATTGTAAAATATACTTCTTCTGTGTATGGTGCAGGAAATCAAAGTTGGATGATTTCGCAAGATGATCAAAACTATTTATATTTTGCCAATAATGACGGACTTCTGGAATATAACGGAACCACCTGGCAATTGTATCCTGCTCCAAACGAAACTATTATTCGCTCCGTTAAAGTCATCGGAACAAAAATCTATACAGGCTGTTATATGAATTTTGGGTATTGGACCCGACAAGCAAATGGTAAATTAAAATATACTTCGCTAAGCGATACCATCAAAAATAAAATACTAGACGATGAACAGTTTTGGAATATTCTCAAGTACGATCAATGGATTCTGTTTCAATCCTTAAACCGAATTTATATTTACGATACCAAGACAGGCAAGTTCAAAATCATTGCTCCAAAAAATGGCGTTATAAAATCGTTTGCACCAAAAAATGCAATCTATTTTCAAACTATAAAAGAAGGTTTATTTGAAATTGAAAGTGGTAAAGCAAAATTAGTTTCAGATCATCCAATTCTGAAAAAATTTACAATTGTCAATATTTTTACGACAGATGATGGATTGCTTATTCAAACACAACTGGATGGTATTTATAAGTTAGTTGGAAATACAATAAGCCGTTTTGTTACCGATGTTGATGCTGAATTAAAATCGAGTTTTGTGTATAGCAGTCAATTTCTTCAGGATGGAAGTTTTGCCTTAGGAACGGTTTCAAATGGAATTTTTATTTTATCGAAGAAAGGAAAATTAAAATATCATATTTCACAGCGAAAAGGGTTAAGTAATAATACCGCATTATCACTTTTTGAAGATAAAGATCAGAATTTATGGGCAGGATTAGATAACGGAATCAATTGTATTAATATTAATTCTCCAGTACATAGTTTTACAGACGATTCCGGCGTTTTGGGAACTGTTTATGCATCGGCAACTTTTAATGGTATGCTATATGTTGGAACGAATCAGGGGCTATTTTGTAAACCAAATCAGAGTAATACGGAGTTTAAATTTATAAATGGTACAAAAGGACAAGTCTGGTCGCTTTTTGTGTACGATAATACACTTTTTTGCGGACACGATTCCGGAACTTTTATCATTACAAATGATGCTGCCCAAAGCATATTTTCAGCGTCCGGAACCTGGAAGTTTGAATCTGTACCAAATAATAAAAATCAATTGCTTCAGGGAAATTATTATGGAATTTCGGTCCTTGAAAAAATAAACAATCAATGGGTTTTTAAAAATAAAATTGAAGGTTTTGATTATTCGTCAAGGTACTTTGAGATAACAAATAATTTTGATGTTTATGTAAGTCATGAATACAAAGGGATATTTAGGTTGAAATTAGATAAATCATTATTAAAAACACGTGGTTTTTACACTTATAAATCTCCTCTTAAAGGAAAAAATGCAAGTCTTACTAAATTTAATAATCAGATTTATTATGCTTACAAAGGTGGGATTTTTAAGCTAAATCCAAATACAAAATTATTTGAAAAGGATAATTTGCTGAGTTCTATTTTTGAAAAAGACGAATATACATCAGGTAAATTAATTGTAGATAATTCAAATAAAATCTGGCTATTTTCTAAGAACTATATTCATTATTTCTCTGCCAGCAAATTGAGCAGTCAGTTAAAGCAAAATGTCATTCCGATTCCTTCTTCTTTGACCAATTCAATGCTTGGTTTTGAAAATATTACGCAAATTTCAAAATCGACTTATTTAATAGGTACAACAGATGGTTATTATACTTTAAATATAGACGATTTGAGTTTTAAAAATTATACCGTTTTTATAACGGATATCACAATTAACAAACAAAACGAAACGCTTAAAAACGTGGTAATTCAAAATGAGGGAAGTTTTCATTCTAATGAAAATAATATCACTTTAAATTACACGGTTCCGGAATATAACAAATATATTAATTCAGAATATCAGTACTTATTAGAAGGTTTCCAGAATGACTGGAGCGAGTGGAGCACCAAAGCCACCGTAAATTTTAAAAATTTATCTCCTGGGAAGTATATCTTTAAAGTAAGAGCACGATACGCGAATATAATTCTGCAAAATACGGCTACGTACACATTTATCGTTTTAAAACCCTGGTATTTGACTAATCTGGCCTGGTTTGTTTATTTTCTGTTGTTTTTAGTGTTAGCCTATTTTATCAATAAGGCCTATATAAATTACTATCATAAACAAAAAGAGAAATTGATTGAAGAAAATAATCTTTTGCTTGAGATTAAAGAATTAGAAAATGAACGACAACTAATGAAAGTAAGAAATGAGCAGCTTTCTCAGGATGTCGACAGTAAAAATCGGGAATTAGCGGTTTCTACAATGAGTTTAAACAGTAAAAATGAATTACTGGCTTTTATTAAAGAAGATTTAAAGAAAACGAGTCAGGACGATACTAAAAACATCAAATCTGTAATTAGTACTATTAATAAAAATATTACGGAAGAAGATTCCTGGAATGTTTTTAAAGAAGCATTTGATAATGCAGATAAAGATTTTCTGAAAAGAATCAAACAACTTCACCCTTTATTGACTCCTAACGATCTGAGACTTTGTGCTTACCTGCGACTGAATCTTTCTTCAAAGGAAATAGCACCTTTATTTAATATTTCTGTTCGAAGTGTAGAAATAAAAAGATATCGTTTGCGTAAAAAAATGGATTTACAGCATGAAATTGGGTTGGTTGAATATATTCTCGCTGTATAGGAGATTCAAAATCACGTTCAAAAAACTATACATTACCTCAACATTAACGTTTTGTTGTGTTTTTATAGTGTTTTTGTTAAAGAAATTAACATTTGTAATTTATAGTTAAATCAAGGTATTTTTTGATATATATGTAATTTAGTAATATTTTTTTTGTGATGTATGTTTTTTGTTGAGGTTAATTTTATCGTTTTCCTAATTGGATCAGATAAATTTATCTTTCAATAAAAACTAACTAATTATGAAATCAAAATTATTACTAACCGTACTATTACTGTTTACATCTTTTGCGTTTTCGCAATCTTTTGATGTCAACGGAACGGTACTAGATGGCGCTGGGTTATCGTTACCTGGCGTAAATGTAAAAGTTAAAAATTCGTCAAAAAGTACAACCACAGACTTTGACGGGTCCTTTAAACTTTCAGGTGTTTCAACCGGCACCACAATTGTTTTAAGTTATATTGGTTTTCGAACGCAGGAAGTTGTTGTTTCAGGTGCCAAAATTACTGTCAAAATGAACGACGATGCTAAATCATTAGAAGAAGTCGTTGTAATTGGTTATGGTAGCCAAAAGAAAAGAGAAGTTACAGGAGCGGTTTCTGTACTTGACAGCAAAACACTTGATCTTATAAAACCTGTTAAGGTAGAGCAAGCTTTACAGGGAACTATTTCCGGTGTAGTTGTAACTGCTCAATCTGGAGCTCCCGGTGCAGGATTGGATATCCGTATCCGTGGCGTTGGTACCAATGGACAAAATAATCCTACTGCAATTATCGATGGATATGTTGGAGATTTATCATTATTAAATCCAAATGACATTGAGACAATTACTGTTTTAAAAGATGCACAAGCAGCTATTTACGGAACAATTGGAGCAAACGGAATTATTTTGGTAACCACCAAAATGGGTAAAAAGAATTCTAAAACTAAAGTAACTTTTAATAGTTATACAGGATTTCAGGAAGCATCCAGAAAAATTCCAATGTTAGACGCTACAGAATATGCCTTACTATTAAATGAGAGCTATGCAAATGGAGGAAAAGTATTGCCATACCCAAATGCTGGTGGCTTAGGTAAAGGAACAAACTGGCAAAAGGAAGTTCTTAAAACAGGAGTTCCAATTATTAGCAATGATTTGTCAATTTCAGGAGGCTCAGATAAAATTACTTATGCAGTCAGTGGTTCACATTTAGATCAGGAAGGTATTGTTGGTGAGGATAAATCTGGTTTTTTGAGAAATACTGCCAGACTTGCATTATCTGCTGATTTAAGCGATAAATTTAAGTTGAAAACAAATGTTATTTACACTTTTACGAATCGAAGAACGATCAATGAAAATGGTTTAGGCTCTGTGTTGTTCAATGCATTAAATGTACCTGCAACTCTTACTCCGTATGATGCCAATGGAGAATTTACATTGGTGCCAAGTACTACTGGTTTAGGAACAGAAATTATCAATCCTTTAGCACAGCTTGCTAATACATATAACGATGGTAATTACAAAAAAATAAACGGAAATTTTGGCTTGGATTATAAGATTTTTAAAGGTTTTGTTTTATCAAGTTCTATTGGTTTTAATACAGGTAATGGGGAAAGCAGATCATTTGCCAAACAAATAAGTTATGGCGGAAAAGTTTTTGACGTACAACGAAGTTCAGTAACAGAAGGTTCTTCTAATGATAATAATTATTCATTTGATATTTATGCAACATATAATACAAAAATAGGAGAGAGTCATAATATAACCGGAACTCTTGGAAATACCATTTATAGAGAATGGGGAAATAATATTTCTGCAACTGGTTTCGATGTTCTTAATAATTCATGGGAAAACGCAACCTTAAAACTAGCCAGAGGCTTACCGACAGCGGTAAATGTTATTTCAGGTAATTATGATGAAAGAAGGCTTTCTTATTTTGGAAGACTACAGTATGATTACCAGGGAAGATACCTTGTTTCTGCTATGTACAGACGTGATTCTTCTACAAAATTTGGCCCGGGAAACAAGACTGCATCCTTTCTTTCTTTTACAGGTGGATGGGTTGTATCTGATGAAGAATTCTTCGGAAAATCAGAAACATTTAATTTCTTAAAATTTAGAGCCAGTTATGGAAGTTTAGGAAATGATCAAATCAAAAACAATGGATACAGAAGTATTTTAGATGGAGAAGCCACCTACGTATTTGATGGTAACTTATCTAACGGTATTGCAACTGGACAAATTCCTAACCCGGATTTAAAATGGGAAGAATCCAAAAAATTTGATGTTGGTTTTGATGCAAAATTATTCAATGACAAATTTTATATCGTAGCAGATTACTTTAGTGATACCAGAAAAGATTTGTTGGTACCAGGTATACCTGTTTCCGGAATTAATGGAACGGGTGCTCCAGGTGCGAGTTCTCCAACTATGAATGCCGGTTCTGTCAAAAATTCTGGTTTTGAATTTTCAATAGATTATAAAGAGAAATTTTCTGATTCGTTTACAATGTCTTTAGGTTACAACGTAACTTTTATTAAAAATGAAGTTACTGAAGTAAAAAATGGAACAGGTATAATCGATCAGGGATCTTTTGGAGTTGGTCAGCCTACAGCAGCACGCATGGAGGCCGGTCATGCGTTAGGTTATTTCTATGGATATAAAACTGATGGAATTTTTCAGAATCAGGCCGAAGTTGATGTGCATCCCTCACAACTTGCCCTTGGAGCCAATGCAGCTCCTGGTGATATTCGATTTGTAGACGTAAACGGAGATAACGTAATTGATTCTAAAGATAAAACAGATATTGGAGATCCGATTCCTGATGTTACGATGGGATTCAATTTACAGTTAAATTATAAAAACCTTGATTTTGCAGCGTATACTTATGCTTCAATTGGAAACGATATGGTACGTAATTACGAAAGAGTACTTTCTGATGCCAATCGTTTAGATTATGTTTTAGACAGATGGACAGGTGAAGGAACAAGTAATACCGTTCCGAGAGTTACTACAAGTGCGACCTCAAATAATGTTTTTTCTGAATATTTCGTTGAAGATGCCTCTTATTTCAGAATTCAAAATGTTCAATTAGGATATACTCTTAATCCTAAAGTATCTCTAAAAGCCGGAATTACAAGACTTCGCCTTTATATAGGTGTAAATAACTTATACACTTTTACGAAATACAAAGGATTTGACCCAAGCGCTTCATTTGGTCCTGGAAATCAGGACGGAGTTTCTCAATCTCCAATTGGTGCCGGAATCGATTATGGGTTTTATCCTGTTCCAAGAACCTATTTATTGGGCTTAAACATTAATTTTTAATTTCAATTAAAATGAAAAAATATTTATTTACAACCATTATAACACTAACTCTGTTCTCGACAATAAGTATTTCTTGTTCAGATGAGTTTGTTGATCCTACACCAAAATATTCTATTGATTCTGAAAATTATTTCAATTCTAAAGAAGATTATGATAATGCATTAATTGCAGCTTATGATTTGCTTCAGTCTTCTTATGTAAATGTTCTTTTGGGCGAAATTGCCTCAGATAATACTTTATGTGGAGGAGAAAGCCCAACAGACGTAATTGGTTTTCAGCAAGTTGACGATATGATTCACACACCCGTAAACAGCAATTTAAGAGATATCTGGAACTGGATGTTTGCAGGAGTTCAGAGAGCTAATTATATACTTGAATTCCAGAATAAAACTGATTTTGAAGGAAAAACCCAGGTTATTGCGGAAACACGTTTTTTAAGAGCGTATTACCAATTTGAATTAGTAAAATGGTTTGGCGGAATCCCGATGAAAGGAGATGCTCGATTTAAAGTTGGAGATGAAAAAACAGTTCCACGTTCATCAGTTGAAGATGTTTATGCCTCAATTGAGGCAGATTTAGCTTTTGCGGTAGCTAATTTATCTCCAACAGCATCTCAAAAAGGAAGAGCAACTAAGGGTGCGGCACAGGCATTATTAGGAAAAGCTTATTTGTATCAAAATAAATTTGCGCAGGCTGCAACGGCTCTTGATGGTGTTATTACTTCTGGAAAATATTCATTACAAACAGATTATAATGCAATGTTTGAATTGGATGGAGAAAATGGAACAGAATCTGTTTTTGAAGTACAATATACAGACGTAGAAGGTGCTGGTTTCGGATGTTTGCAATGTAGTGAAGGTAACGTCGCAGTTGGTTTTAGCGGTATCCGTAATTATTCAGGACCACTATTTTCATCTGGTTTTAGTTTTAATATTCCGACTAAAGAAAGTGCCGATGCTTTTGAAGTGGGCGATAAACGTAAAGACGTTGCAATATTGGACATTGAAGCTTGGGCAACTGCAAATGCTTCATTTGATGGAGGGAAAGGCGTGAGCTACGGAAAAGGAAATGAAGATACAGGTTACTTCAACAGAAAATACCTTCCTAGAAAAAGAAGTGCAAATGCAGCGGGAGATTTGAATCTTACAAATCCAAATAATTACAGAGCAATTCGTTATGCTGACGTTTTATTAATGGCTGCTGAGGCCTATAGTCGGGCCGGTAATAATGATGCAAAAGCCAGAGAATATCTAAATCAGGTAAGAAGACGTGCTTTTGGAGACAACAACCATGACATTACAGTTTCTGGAGCAGCGCTGACTGATTTTATCTGGGCTGAAAGAAGGGTCGAACTTTTTGGAGAAGGGCAACGTTTCTTTGACTTAGTTAGAACAGGAAAAGCAGTTGGGAAAATCCCGGGTTTTACTGCTAATAAAAATGAATTATTTCCGCTTCCAATTGAAGAAATTCAATTCGCAAACGGAAATTGGCAACAAAACCCTGGATACTAAATAAAAACATTATTATGAAAAAAATACATTTTATTATAAGTCTTTTCGTTATAACAATTTTCAGTGGTTGTTCAAGCGATGAAAGCAGCAATATTGATTTAGATGGTGTAAGCGCACCAACTAATATATCTGCTTTGACCACCATAGCACAAGATAATTCAGGTAAGGTTACTTTTTTGCCTAAAGGAGAGGGTGTTACGCAGTACAAAGTGAATTTTGGAGACGGAAGTTCAGAGTCAGAATTTCTGGCTCCCGGAGCCACGATTGATCACACCTATCCGGAAGGAGTTTATCAGGCCAAAATTAAGGCTATGGGAATTAATGGAAAAATAACAGAGGTAACTCAGGAAGTAACCGTTTCGTTTTTGGCACCAACTAATTTGCAGGTAACTTTGGCACATGTTATCGGAGATAATTTGTCAGCGTCAGTTACTGCAAAAGCAAATTTAGAAACTTTCTTTCAGGTTTATTTTGGTGAAACTCCAGATGAAACTCCGATAGATTTCATGGAAGGCGAAACCATTCAACATACCTATGCTAATGTAGGTGAGTATAATGTAAAAGTGGTAGCACTGAGTGGAGGTGTTGCAACAACTACTTATGAAGAAACAATTACAATATCGAATCCTGTGTTATTACCAGTAGACTTTGAATCTTCAACGCTAAATTATGCTTTTAATAATTTTGGAGGAGCAAATACAGTTGTGGCTAATAATCCAGGTGTAAACGAGGAAAATCCAAGCGCAAAAGTGGCTAAGTTACATAAAAGTGCAGGTTCAGAAGTTTGGGCCGGTTCGTTCATAGAATTAGGAGCACCAATTGATTTTTCAACATTGAAAAAAATCAAGCTGAAAGCATGGTCACCAAAAGCAGGAATTGTAGTTAAAATGAAATTAGAGAACCTTACAAATCCTGATATTAATACAGAAGTGGATGTAACTAATACTATCGCTAACGGTTGGGAAGAATTAACTTTTGATTTCTCAGCAGTTGATAATGCTAACAATTATCAAAGACTGGTAATGTTCTTCGATTTTGGAAATAATGGAACAGGAGCTGATTACTATTTTGATGATATAGAATTGACTGCAGGTGTGGAAACATTAAAATTACCGTTAACTTTTGAATCTTCTGTATTGACCTATGGGTTTACCAGTTTTGGAGGCGCAAATTCAGTATTAGCTGATAATGCGGATAAAACAGGAATTAATACATCTACAAAAGTAGGAGCTTTAACAAAAGGAAGTGGTTCTGAAACCTGGGCTGGATCGTTCATTGAATTGGCAAGTCCGCTTAATTTTTCAACTTTCAAAAAGATCAAAATGAAAGTGTGGTCACCTCAGGCAGGAATTATTGTTAAAATGAAGTTTGAGAACATGTCTGATAGTGCAATTAATAAAGAGGTAGATGCAACTACAACTATCGCAAACGGATGGGAAGAGCTAACTTTTGATTTTAATGGAGCAACAACAGCCAATCAATTTCAGCGATTAGTAGTATTCTTTGACTTTGGAGTTAACGGCACAGGAAAGACCTATTATTTTGATGACATTAAACAATCCAATTAAAAAAAACAAAATCATGAGTAAAAAGATAATTATAAATGTAATAGCATTACTGTCACTATTTTTGACAGTAAGTTGCCAGAAAGATGATTATGCATTTGGCGATTTGTCAGCACCATCAAATCTTAAAGTAACAGCTGAAATCATCGGAAAAACGGCCGATGCTCCTGATGGAGATGGTTCAGGAATGGTAAAACTGGTTGCAACCGCAGATAATGCGGTATCCTATAAATATGTATTTAGTGATGGAACATCAGAAAATGCTCCAAGTGGTATCTTTACTAAACGTTTTACCAAAACAGGAGTGAATACTTATACTGTTACAGTAATTGCATCGGGTAAAGGCGGTATAGCTACGAACACAACATTAGACGTAACGGTACTTAGTAATTTTAGTGATGACGAAGCAGTGCAGTTTTTAACTGCAGGTACCTCTAAAAAATGGTATTGGTCAGCCTCAGAGCCAGCACATTTAGGAGTAGGTCAGAATGATGGAGATGCTACCAAAAACTATTATTCAAACTATTATTCAGCGGCACCTTTTGAAAAAGCAGGCTCACCAACAAGCAGCTGTTTATATGATAACGTACTGACATTCTCTCTTGACGGAGAACAATTGAAATTCGAACTGGATAATGGAGGAGCAACATTCTTTAATGCATCATTCAAAAATGTAGCAGGAGGAAGCGGAGATGGAGATGATTGTTTGGCTTATGATGCTTCAGGAGTTAAAACAGTTTCATTAAGTCCGTCAGAATCTGTTGTAACAAAAAATCCGGATCATGCAACGCAGACAAGAGGAACAATGTTAAACTTTTCTGATGGTGGATTTATGGGCTACTATATTGGTCAGAGTTCGTATGAGATCTTATCAATTACAGAAAACAGAATGGTGGTTAGAGCTGTTATGGGCGGAAACTCAAGTTTGGCGTGGTACCATATTTTTACAACTACCAAACCAACTCAGACTCCACCGGCAGATTTTACAGAACTAGTCTGGTCAGATGAGTTTAATACGGATGGAGCTCCTGATGCAACAAAATGGAACTACGATTTAGGCAGAGGTGATAATGGTTGGGGAAATAATGAAAAACAGAATTACACTAACTCAGCAACAAATGTAATTGTACAAGGCGGAAACCTTAAAATTACAGCTAAAAAAGAAGCTTCTGGTGGTGCAGAATATTCTTCGGCAAGATTAAAAACAGATGCTAAATTTGCCTTTACTTATGGAAAAGTTGAGGTTAGGGCTAAACTTCCAATTGGTGTAGGGACATGGCCGGCAATCTGGATGCTGGGCCAGAATTATGCGACTAAACCGTGGCCTGCCTGCGGAGAGATTGATATTATGGAACATGTTGGGAAAAATCAAAATGTTATTTTGAGTACACTTCATTACCCTGGACATTCAGGAGGAGAAGGGAATACAGGTTCTAAAACAATTCCAAATGTTTCAACTGAATTTCATATTTATAAAGCAATTTGGAGTCCGGCATCAGTTACAACATTTGTAGATGATGTGCAGATTCATTCCGTTCCTAATGATGGTTCTTTGCCTTTTAATAGCGACTTTTTCTTAATTTTAAATGTCGCAATGGGAGGTAATTTGGGTGGCAATATTGATGCAGCTTTCACACAGTCTTCTTTGGAGATTGATTATGTTAGAGTATATCAATAGATTATAGATTAATTAGTAATAATCAATGAGAAGGTCAGTTTTAGGCTGACCTTCTTAATTTTTGTAATTTTAAAATGATACTATGAAAAAAATAATGGTATTGCTATTGATTAGCAGTTTTTGCCTCGCACAAGAAGTAAAAAGAAAACTGGTGTGGGAGGAAAATTTCACTGACAAAAATTTAAATGAGAAGGACTGGAATTTCGAAATAGGCGATGGTTGTCCAAATCTTTGTGGCTTCGGTAATAACGAAAGGCAAATTTATACCAAAACAAACCACGAATTTAAAGATGGAAATTTAATAATAGAGGCTAAAAAAGAAGGTAATAAATATACTTCTACCAAAATTACCACGAAAGGTAAAAAAGAGTTTATGTACGGCCGAATCGAAGCAAGAGCAAAATTACCAGTTGGTCACGGTTTGTGGCCGGCATTCTGGATGTTGGGTGCTAATATAGATGAGGTTCATTGGCCAAAAACAGGTGAAATAGATATTCTGGAATATATTGGTAGAGATCCGGGCATGGTGTATACAACCTTACATACACAAGACAGTCATGGAAATACAATTAATACTAAAAGAACGTCTTCTCCTAACATTGAAGAAGGGTATCATGTTTATGCAATTGAATGGACAAAAGATAAAATTGATTTTTTTGTAGATACTACCTTGGTATATACTTTTAATCCAATAGAAAAAAATGAAAATACATGGCCTTTTGATAAACCTTTTTATATCATCGTTAATTTAGCAATAGGAGGTAACTTTGGAGGTCCTGAAGTAGATGATAAAGTGTTACCGCAAAAGTTTTATGTAGATTATGTACGTGTATATCAGTAGTAAATAAAAGATGAAAAAGTTAGATATAAATAGCTTAAGTGTTTAATTGTAAGTTATTTATATCTATTTTTTTATAGCATCGCTATTTGTAAAAACTAATGTTTTAACGCACTTTATCGATAACGTTTAACTTTTGTTTATTTTTTTTAGTATATTTCTATTAATTATTCTCGCTTTTATTTGCTTTTTAAAATAATTATTTGTTAAATTTGGTCACGATATTAACATAAACTAAAAAAAGATTCGCCTATACAATAAAATTACTTTTTAGAAAAATTACTCCAAATTATAAAAACTAAAAAAGTAGTATTATGGCTGATCTGCATATTCCAGACGCTCTATTAGTAAAAAATTATATCGATGGCAATGAAACTGCGCTTTCGATACTAATTAAAAGGCACGAGTCTAAAATATATGGATTTATATATTCAAAGATTGCTGATAGAGATATTTCAAACGATATTTTTCAAGACACTTTTATTAAGGTAATCAAAACCTTAAAAAGCAATTCATATAACGAAGAAGGTAAATTCTTACCTTGGGTTATGCGTATTTCTCACAATTTAATTGTAGATCACTTTCGTAAAACTAAAAAAATGCCAATGTACAGAGAGACAGAAGAGTTTTCTATTTTTTCTGTAATGTCTGACGATTCTCTAACAATCGAAGGAAAAATGATCGTTGATCAGGTCGAAGTTGATCTAAAAAGATTAATCGAAGAACTTCCAGAAGATCAAAAAGAAGTGTTGGTAATGCGTATGTATCAGGATATGAGTTTTAAGGAAATCTCTGAACTTACGGATGTTAGCATCAATACAGCTCTAGGAAGAATGCGTTACGCTCTAATGAATTTGAGAAAAATAATTGATAAACATCAAATTATTTTAACCAACTAATACTATTTTGAAAATTAGCTCGTTATACTTTATATAAACATATTTATAGTATGGCGAAAATTTACTCTAAGAAGGAATTAGCTTCTAAAAATCTAAAACCGAAGAAAGAAGTTGTTTCTTTCTTATTAAACTATTCACAAGCATTGACAGTCGTGAAAGTTAAAGATAAAAGTTTTGAGATTATAGCTAATTAAACAGCCCACTATTTTAGTCGGATGTTTATTTTCAAAACCAATTAACTCTTGGTTTGAAAAACTCACTATTTGCAAATAAATGCAGATAGTGAGTTTTTTTATTTATAAGTAAATTGAAAGTAAGATTATTATTTCTTTTTTGTTTTCACTTATGCAATAGCAGCTGTTTTTGTGTGATTTTTCTCGTGCTTTAGTTAAAATGTTATATTTAGGTTAAAATTTATTTGTTTATTCGGTATTTAGTTTTATTTTAGTTAAAAAAGTTGGTTTTAATACTGTTAATTGGGGTAAATGAGGTTTTTTTCGTATTAAAACAATTAAATGAATAGAAACTTAATAATGATAGCGAATAATAAATGTTTAACCAATAACCAATAATCTATGAAGAAAAACTACACTGAATTGTTTTGTTTGTTTGTTGTAAGCGTATTAATGTTTTAAAAAAAAACAATAATGAATGGAGCGTTTTGCCAGCTATTCTTAGTTTGTAATAATAAATTTACGCTGAACTTAACTCCTCTTAAAATTTTGTTCTGCATAAATTGCTCAAAAAACAGAAGCATTTAACAACCAAACCAAATCCAAATGAAGAAGAACCTACAGATATTATCATTTTTTTTATTGATAAATATTGGAGCATTCGCTCAACAAGACCAGATCAAAGAGGCACAGTCTCTGTACGATAAAGGAAAAAGCCAGGAAGCGCTGGCGATTTTAAATAAAACAGAATATCTCATTCTTAATGCAGCTGATGAAGCTAAATCAGATTTTTATTTCTTAAAAGGAAATGTTTTAAAAGATTTAGCTGTCAAAAATATAGACGCTGCTAATAATTTCACGTTGGCTTCGCAGGCGTATCAGGATGTATTTTTATACGAGAATGAATCAGGAAAATTCAAATTTACTATTAAGGCGAATGCAGCACTAAAAGAAATGAAATCCAGCCTTGTTAATGGAGCAATGGCCGATTTTAATAGTGGTAAGTTCAAAGAAAGTGCTGAGAAAAGCTATAAAGTGTATTTGTTTGATAAGAAAGACACGTTAAATCTTTGTAATGCAGCATCTTCCTCTTTAAACGCAAAGGATTTTGATACAGCCATTAAATATTATGAACACCTAAAAAAGATTAATTATTCCGGAAAAGGAGTTTTGTATTACGCTACAAACAAGAAAACAAAAGAAGAAGATGTTTTTGTTTCTCCAAAAGCCAGAGAGTCAGCTATTCAACAAGGATTCTACGAAAAACCAAGAACCGAATCAGTTCCTTCTAAAAAAATAGAGATCAATGGTAATTTAGCTTATGCTTATCTGGAGAAAAAAGAGTACGCCAAATCAGAAAATATTTATAATTATGTTTTAGAGTTAGATCCTAATAATGTTGATGCCTATATTAATATGGCTTACTTGAAGTTAGAAGAGAAAAAAGATTTAGCTAATGAAATAGCGGCTTTAGGAACTTCGGCTGCAGAAATGCAAAAATATGATAAGTTAAATGCAAAAAAAGATGATATAGCACGCAGTGCAATTCCATATCTTAAAAAAGCGCTTACTTTAGAGCCTAAAAATACAGATGCAACAAAATCACTTTTAGGTATTTACAGGTCATTAGACATGACAAATGAATACAATGCCTTAAAAGGAGGCATGTAGAAAATAAAAAGAAGCTGCTAGATTATTTTTTAGCAGCTTCTTCTATTATTGATTTTTTGCCAACAGTTCGGGTAATAATATCTTTCTCCAGACTCCAGCCACGCGCAGGCGAATATTCTCTCCCGTACCAAATAATCTGAAGATGTAAATCGTTCCATATTTCTCTCGGGAATAATCTTTTTGCGTCTTTCTCTGTCTGAACCACGTTTTTTCCATTCGAAAGATTCCAGCGATACATCAACCTATGAATATGAGTGTCTACCGGAAATGCAGGAACGCCAAAAGCCTGAGACATGACAACACTGGCCGTTTTATGTCCAACAGCAGGCAACTCTTCAAGGGCTTCAAAACTTTGCGGAACTTCACCATTATGTTTGTCAATCAATATTTGCGATAAACCATGAATTCCTTTCGATTTCATTGGAGATAAACCACAAGGGCGAATGATTTCCTTAATTTCTTCAATCGACATTTTAACCATATCATACGGATTATCAGCCTTCGCAAAAAGCAATGGTGTAATCTGATTTACACGCACATCTGTACATTGCGCCGATAGCAAAACTGCAATTAATAAAGTATAAGGGTCTTTGTGATCAAGTGGAACAGGGATAGTAGGGTAGAGTTCTTTTAACGTATTTATAACAAATTGTACGCGGGCTTCTTTATTCATTTCCGTATTTTTAATCTCGTAAAAATAGTATAATTTTAATGATGTGCCTAATCCAGCTTTCTGCTTCAACTCCTCATTGTGTTAGTAACATTTTTAAGCAATAAAAAGAGCTTCCGTTGGTCGCTTTTTTATCGCAAAAAATGTAAACTACCACAACTCCGGGGTTTCCACGTCAATCTGGGGCAAAAAACATATAAAGTATAAGTTATGAATTATAAGTTAGTAGTAGAGATATTGAGCCAAATCCAAAAACTAAAATCTTTATTCTATACTCTATATTCTTTACTCTAAAAAAAAAACTAAAAACTAAAATAGCAATATGATAACATTACAAAAAGGCGATAAAGCACCAAACTTTTCCGGAGTAGATCAGGATGGAAAGACACATAAACTGGCCGATTATGCCGGTAAAAAATTAGTCGTTTTCTTTTACCCAAAAGCAAGTACACCTGGATGTACAGCAGAAGCTTGTGATCTAAGAGATAATTTTGAGCGTTTTAAAGCAAACAATTATGAGCTTCTAGGTGTGAGCGCTGACAGTCAAAAAGCACAATTAAAATTCAAAGACAAATATGAATTTCCTTTTCCACTTTTAGCTGATGAAGATAAATCAGTTATCAGTGCATTTGGCGTTTGGGGACCAAAGAAATTCATGGGAAGAGAATACGACGGAATTAACAGAACCACTTTCGTAATCGATGAGAAAGGAATTATCGAAGAAGTAATCGAAAAAGTAAAAACAAAAGAACACGCTTCACAGATTTTGAAGTAGAAGTTTAGTTTCAGGTTTCAGGTTTCAGGTTTCAGGTTTCAGGTTTCAGGTTTCAGGTTTCAGGTTTCAGGTTTCAGGTTTCAGGTTTCAGGTTAAGAATGTTAAACAACCCTGAGCGAAAACTTGAAACTTGAAACAAAAAAACTTGACCCGAGGCTGAAAGTCGAATTGGCGAAGCAAACAAAAAAAATCCCCGAAAGACAAACTTTTCTTTCGGGGATTTTTTTAAGTATTCTGTTCTAATTCCTTTTCCGGATGATATCCAAAAAGGTGATGTTCTTTTATAATTTCGGCAACTCCGGAAGGAAGCATTGGTTCCCAGCCTGTTTTTCCCTGACTGATCATTTTCAAAACTTCTCTCGAGAATACATTTAATATGTTTGGGTCGTAATCTTTAATGTCAACTACTTTTCCGTTGAATTTAAAGAATTTATACAATTCTTTCATTCTTGGGTGTACTTTTAGATTGTCAGAAGTAATAATTTCTCCATTTTCACCCAACATTGGATATAAGAATACTTTCATGTCACGGTAGAATAATTTTCCGAAAGCTTCCAGAATTCCTCCACTTAAATGACGGTAGTATTTCTCATCAAAAATATCAACTAAGTTGTTTACACCCATTGCTAATCCCATTCTTGCTTTGGTATAATTAGCAAAATATTCAACAACTTTATAATATTCCTGGAAATTAGAAATCATTACAGTTTGACCTAATGAACATAACAATTCTGCTCTGTCCATGAAATCGCGTTCATCAATTTCACCATCAGAACGTAAATTCGAAAGTGTAATTTCAAAAACAACTAAAGTATTATCTTTTTCAACCTTGTTTTCTTCCAGAAACATTGTTAATGATTTCTGATACATATCAAGATTTACATTGGTAACCGGACGGAAACTTCCTCTAAAGGCAAGAAGGTTTTTCTTGTACAAAACGGCAGCAGGCAATACGTTTTTCCCTTCAGGGTTAAACATTACGGCATCAGTCATTCCATTTTTGACCAGTTGTAAACTCATTAAACGGTTATCAACATCAGCAAAACGAGGTCCTGAGAAATTAATAGTATCGATTTCAAGTTGGTCTTTATCTAAGTGATCATATAAATAACGAAGTAATCGTTTTGGATCGTTGTATTTGTAAAAAGCACCGTAAATTAAGTTTACACCTAAAATACCAAGTGTTTCCTGTTGTAGTCGGGCATCAGTCTCTTTAAAACGAATATGAAGAATAATTTCGTTATAAGCTTCGTCTGGTTCAATTTGGTATCTTATTCCTACCCAGCCGTGACCTTTAAATTGTTTGGCGAAATCAATAGTAGCAACTGTATTGGCATAACTAAAGAAAAGTTTATTAGGGTGTTTTTCTCTGCTTAAACGCTCTTCGATAAGTTCACCTTCAAAGGTTAACATTTTTTTGAGTCGGTTTTCTGTCACGTATCTTCCGTCGCCTTCAATTCCGTAAACGGCGTCACTAAAATCTTTGTCATAGGCAGACATTGCTTTTGCAATAGTTCCCGATGAACCTCCGGATCTGAAAAAATGCCTAACCGTTTCTTGTCCAGCACCAATTTCAGCAAATGTTCCGTAAATATTCTCGTTTAAATTAATGCGTAACGCTTTGTCTTTTATAGAAGGAATCTGTTCGATGACCTTGTCACCTTTGAGTTTTATTTCTGTACCCATTTTATTTTAAATAGATTTGTTACAAAGTTAGCAAATTAGGCTTCTAATGAAAGAGAAATAATCCTATTTTTGTAAAAAAAATAAGTTCAATTGAAGGTATATTTTTTAGGCACTGGTACTTCTCAAGGTATCCCGATTATTGGGGTCGATCATCCCGTTTGTAAAAGCACTGATGCTAAGGACAAAAGGCTTCGTGTATCCATCTGGATTACATGGAACGAGCACTCCTATGTAATCGATTGTGGACCTGATTTTAGGCAGCAAATGCTTTCATGCGGCTGTCGAAAACTCGACGCCATTCTTTTTACGCACGAACATGCAGATCACACGGCTGGTTTAGATGACATTCGTCCGTTTAATTTCCGTCAGGGAGAAATCCCGGTTTACGGACACGAACGTGTAATCGACAATCTAAAACGTCGTTTTGAATATGTTTTTGAAACCGTAAACAAATATCCGGGAGCCCCAAGCGTTAAAACGATCGAGGTTGTAAATAACGAACCGTTTGCTGTGGGAGATAAAAGGGCAATTCCGGTTAACGTAATGCACGGCGATTTACAGGTTTTTGGTTATCGTATTGATGACTTTGCCTATTTAACAGATGTTAAAACAATTGACGAGGTGGAAGTTGAAAAATTAAAAAACCTGAAAGTTTTAGTGGTAAACGCTTTGCGTGTCGAACCTCATGATACGCATTTTAATTTGCAGGAAGCACTTGATTTTATAAATTTAGTCAAACCAGAGAAAGCTTATTTAACGCACATTAGCCATGTTTTAGGATTTCACGAAGAAGTACAAAAACAACTTCCTGAAAACGTCTTCCTGGCGTATGATAACTTAGAAATTACAATTTAATATAATACACAAAATGAAAAAATCCTTAATGCTTTACCTTTTTATCCTCGCGATATTAATGAATATTTTTACTTATATGTTTTACAGCAGAGAAGTAAAATTTGGACAGGAACGATACGATAAAACAACTAAGAAGCTTAGAGATAGTATAAATTTAGTAAAAACTGAATTAACGAATGCTAATTATTTTTCTTTAGAACACAATGAAAATGCACAGAATTACTTTGATAACAGTGCTTCTGGTGGAAAAGTAATTTTATATGAAAAATTAATTCCAGTTGTAACCGAGAAATTATTGGATCTAAATGCTAATCCAAACGGGAATCCTTATACAGGTCAGGATAAAATTGGTCCGAACAAATTTATCATCAATAAAATAAAAATTCTAAACCACAGATGGATCATTGCAGATTACAGTAATGGAGAATTATGGGGAGAAGTCTTGTTAAAATATTTTGTTGATAACGATGATAATATTACTTTTGAAGTTAATCAAAGCTGGTTGTATCAAAAATAGTATTTAGAATGCTATTTTTTACTGCCACTTTTAAAAAATAGGATTTATGAAAAAGATATTTTTATTTTCGATTATTATTGGTCTTTCATTTTCTTGTGCCAAAAAAGTTTCTGAAGAAAAGAAACCTTTACAAGAAACTACAAAAGCTGTAAAAGAAGAAACTGACTCTTCGATTTCAGTAGTTGGAGGAGATTCTGATGAACATGGATGTAAGGCGTCCGCAGGTTATACATGGTCGCTTCTTAAAAAAGAATGCATCCGAATTTTCGAAAACAGTACTAAATTATCTCATGTTGAAGACGGAAAAACATACACAACAGTGGCGTACGTAATTTTTGACGGAGATAAAGCGGAACTTTTCTTAGATACTCAAAAGGAATCTATTATACTGGTAAGGAAATCAGAAGGCGATTCCTGGATTAAAGATGATTTGCAATTGATTCCCTGGAAAGGTTATGTTTTGAAAAAAGGAGAGAAGATTATTTATACAGGAGAATAGCAATTCTAAAAGTTAAAAACCATTCTTTACATATAATACAAAAAGGCGAGAAATAATTCTCGCCTTTTATATTTAAAGGAGTTTCCATTAAACTATTTCTTTTATAAAATCAGAAGTAACAACCTGCGCAAATTCTTCATTTAAACTTGCTAAAGCGGTTTGATGAATTGTTTCTGCAGAAAAATCTTCTCCGTTTATGCCTTTTTTATTAAAAGTTGCCGTTGCATCAGCAACTAAATACGTCGAATAACCAAAATTTCCAGCCATTCTGGTAGTTGTAGAAACACAATGATCTGTTGTTAAGCCTACAATCACAAGATTTGTAATTTTTGCATCATCAAGTAGCTCTTTTAAATTTGTTCCTATAAAAGCACTGTTTACGTTCTTTTTGATGATGGTTTCACCTGCAATCGGTTTTACAACATCCTGGAATTCGTTTCCGGGATTTGTTTCGTTTAAAATGGAATTCGGATTAGAGGAGCAATGTTGAATATGGAAAATAGGTAGCTTTTTAGCTCTCCAGATTTCCAGAAGTTCACCAGCTTTTTGTTCTGCATTTATATTATTGCGATCGCCATTCCAATAAGAAACATCATTAAATCCTTTTTGAATATCGATTAAGACTAATGCCGGATTTTCAAGTTTTGTAATGCTCATTTTTTAAGGATTTAGATTATTATAAGCTGCGACTATAACTGTAAACTACGACGTCAGCCAATTCTTAAAGTCGAAGAAATTTTGAGGTGCAACTCCGTGTCCCACAGGATATTCTTTATAAGTAATAGGAATATTTAAATTTTCTAAAGCAGCTGGCGTTTTCCTTGCCCAATCTACGGGAATAACCTGATCTACAGTTCCGTGTGAAGCAAATATTTTCAGATTTTTAAAGTCGTTTTTCTCGAAGCCGTCTTTTATGATTTCAGCATTAAAGTAACCACTCATCGCCACTACTCTCTGAACCTTTTCAGGATAAGAAAGTGCAACGGAATAACTCAAAATAGAACCTTGACTGAAACCAATCAAAGTAACATCATTAGCATCAATTGGATAATTAGCCACTAATTCGTCAATGAATTTCGCAATTAAATCGCGTGAAGTTTTGGCTTGTTCGTTATCTGAAAATTTATTCTGATCAGCATCAAAATTGATTGCATACCAGGCGTAAGCTCCGTATTGTAAATCATAAGGCGCTCTGGCTGAAATAATGTAATAATTATCCGGAAGTTCAGTCGCAAACGAGAATAAATCAGCTTCGTTGCTTCCGTATCCGTGTAATAAAATTAAAACCGGATTTTTATCTAATATAACTTTTGGCTCCTGTATTTTATATTCTAAAGATAGATTCATATTTTTAATTGTGAATGGTAAGTTGTGAATTGTTGGAATTTGGACCTGAGCGTTAGCGAACAGGCGAAGCAATTTAAAAAGATTGGAATTTTACTATCCGATAGATTTAAACCATTTCTGAAAAAGATTTCCAACCAACGGAATCGGTCTTGTTTGTCCCTGAATAGCACTAAAAATTCCGTAAGTCCATAAAATTGAAATACAGATCCACATCGGGAAAGTAATCATAAAACTATCAAAGTTGCTGATAATAGCTCCAAAAGAAATAAAAGTCAAAGACAAACCTAAAGCCTGACGGATATGAAAAGAGGCGAAACTATTTTTATTTTCAGAGTTCATCGACATCGCAATTAAAACACCAATGATCAAAATGTAACTGGTTATTGCGATTGATTTTCCCTCTTGTATTGAATTATTCATTTTAATTATTTTATGGTAACAA
Source organism: Flavobacterium sp. KH_001 (assembly GCF_057840745.1). NCBI lineage: Bacteria > Pseudomonadati > Bacteroidota > Flavobacteriia > Flavobacteriales > Flavobacteriaceae > Flavobacterium > Flavobacterium sp. KH_001. The sequence continues at coordinate 2,972,626 of NZ_CM174520.1, forward strand.
GTTTATTTTGATTTAAAATTCCATAAACTAAACCTTTGATTTCAGTTCCTAAAAAGGCAGAATTTTTAGATTTTGAAAGAATATTTTCTTTCGTAAAAGTCGATTTTCCTTCAGGTGTAAAGAAAGTAAAATTAGCTTTAGAACCTTCAGCAATTGAATTGTTTTCGATTCCGAAAACCGCTTTTCCTAAGGTTAGTTTTTCAATAACCGTTTCTAAAGGTAAAACAGTTAACAAAGCTCCAAAAGCACTTTCTAAACCAATTGTCCCGTTTTTAGCGATATCAAATTCCATTTTCTTGAACTCAATATCAATCGGATTGTGATCTGAAGTAATCATGTCGATTGTTCCGTCAAGAACAGCCTTTATAAGAGCAGTTCTGTCGACTTCAGTTCTTAATGGTGGAGTTACTTTATATCTGGTATCAAAACCTTCAAGTTTTTCGTCGGTTAAAACTAAATGATGTACAGCTACACTACAGGTAACTTGTAATCCTCTGGCTTTAGCTTCTTTAATTAATTCAACTGATTTTGCTGTAGAAATTGTCGGAATATGAAGTTTTCCTCCAGCATATTCTAATAAAAATAAGTTTCGGGCCACTTGCAATTCTTCGGCTAAATTCGGAATTCCTTTCAAACCTAGTTTTGTCGAAACAATTCCTTCATTGGCAACGCCATTTCCTTTAATGTTTGCATCTTGCGAATAAGCAATTACCAAACCATCAAAATCCTGAACATATTGTAAAGCAATTTTTAAAAGATTGGCGTTATCAAGACTTTTATTATAATCTCCAAATGCGATTGCCCCGGATTTCTTCATATCAAACAATTCAGCCATATCTTTTCCTTCACTTGCTTTGGTTAAAGCTCCAATTGGAAAAAGTTCTGTAGCAAAACCGTTTGCTTTATTTTTTACAAAATTTACCTGCGATTGATTGTCGATAACAGGGAAGGAGTTGGGTTGTAAAGCCACGCCTGTAAAACCGCTTTTTGCAGCGACGTTTAAACCGTTTGCAATAGTCTCTCTGTCTTCATAGCCTGGTTCTCCAAATGAAACACTGCTGTCAAACCAACCTTGAGAAACGTGTAAATTATCAAATTTCACTTCGGTTGTATCCTCAATATCAAGAATGGAAGTTCCAATTTTTTCTATTAAACCATCTGCAATTAAAAGATCAACAGTCTGGTTATGAAACGGACTTTTTGAATCGATAATTTTGGCGCTTCTGATGATTATTTTCATATGTAGATAAATTTATTTTGTACTTAAATCGTAAAATGATTTTTGTAAAAAGTAAAAAGCTTTAAAGAAATCTAAGCTTTACTTTACAAATTTGATAATTGCCATTTCTAATGCTAAAAATAACAGTGCAAAGATAACAAACCATTTCCAAATTTGGCTGTCAGTTCGTTCAGTTTGTAAGGTGTTAAATATGGTCGAAATTGTATCGGCAGTTTTAAAATCGGAAACAGCATTTGTATTTACCTGACTCAAATCACTTTCACTTCGTTTGTAATTGAAACTCAGGTTTTCAATCGATTCTTTTTTATCAAAAACAGTATAATTTCCGGCCGTATCAGGAAAGTCGTTGAAAGTTAATTTTACTTTATTGTTTAAAATCTGTTGAATCGGGATGAAAGAATCTTCGTTTCCTTTCACTTCCAAAATGGCATCTTTTGTCAATAAAACATCCACAAAATAAGGTTGATTATTGCCGATTGTTAACGCATTTACACCCGTTTTTTGATTGTTCTGTCCCATTTTATAAAAAAGAGGTACAATCAAGGGTGATTGCTGAAAGTTTGAATTCTCTGCATTTATAGGTCCTGAAAAAACAGTAATTCCTGAAACCGGATTTTGAATCGCAGTTACAAATACACTTTGATCTTCATAAGATAAAACCACAGGATACGGACTTGAAACAGCAAACGAGCTATTTGTTTTTGGATATTGAAAATTAGTGATTTTGTTTTCGAAAACACCAGAAAATAAAGGATGATCAAAGTTAATTTTCGTAATTAACTTGCTTTTAGATTCAAGATTTCCAAACTGAACTTTCCCAAAATTTCCAAGAAAAGAATTAAGATTAGAAACAGAAGTTTTTTCAGAAGGAATTACAACTAAATTTCCGCCTTTCGAGACAAATGCTTTTAAAGTAGTTTGCAGTGCTTGTGGAACTTCAATTAATTCATTTAGAATAATAGTATTTTGTTCTTCAAGACTATTGTAATCTAAACTGCTGATGGAGTAATTATGGTAATTGAATTCAGCTGAAGTGTAAATTCTCGATAAGAAATTACTTTTTTCAGGGTCTCCAATGCTGATAACGTTTGTTTTTTTAGCTTTTGAAATGCTGAAATATAGTTTGTTATCGTATGTCAGGCCATTATCTTCAATAGTTACATATCCATGGAAAGCTTCTTTTGGAATGGTAAAATTGATTTCTTTTTTCTTCTTGTCGAAATTAATAATAGTTTTGGCAATCAGTTTATTTTGATTGTACAAGGCCATTGAAATGGGTTTGAAATCATCACCATAAGCTGATAAATTAATTCCGATTTCATAAAAATTTTCTAAAGTCTGATTAATGAATACACTATCAATAGCAACATTGTTTTTTTGTTCTGCTTCCGGAACTATAAAATAAGGATTTTCTTCAGAATCGATATTTTTTATGTCTTTTTCGGCTAAACCTACGGCATCCGTAATAATAACAATATCTTTTTTATGCGCCGATTTATGCGCTTTGATTTTTGCCATTATCGAAGAAAGTTCGAAAGGTGTGGCACTGTATTTTAAATTCTGTAAAGCACTTTTTGAAGATTTTATATCAGTATTCCAGTAATTTTCAGTGTTGGTTAATAATGAAAACTGGGCTGTTTCCGGTGTGTTTTCTAATAATTCCTGAACGGCACGTTTTAATAGTTCCCCTTTTTTACCTTTGGCCTGCATACTGAAAGAATTATCCAGAACGATATACATTTCGTTTGAGGCATTTTTACTGTCTTTGGCTTCGAAAAAAGGCTGAGCAAAAGCCACTATAACGCAAGTCAACAATAATAATCGGGTAGCTAATAATAATCTTTTTTTAATTTTAGAACTTTTACGCGTCTGAACAGCAAGTTCTTTTAAGAATTTGACGTTTGTAAAATAAGAAGTTTTAAAACGTCGTAATTGAAACAAATGCACCAAAATTGGAACAATCAATAAAAACAGAAAGTATAGAATTTCGGGGTGTTTAAAATGCATTCCGGCTTCGATTTATTTCACTACGTTTTGTAGATACTGGTCAAAAATACAAATTTTTAGTTAAACCATATAAGTAATATAAGAGATTATAAGCATAGTGAAAATTTAAATTGGCATATATTTTTTGTATGGTTTAAAATGGCACAATGAGATTTGAAAAATGTAACTTTTGATAATTCATTTGTAACTAAAAATGTAATTTCTAATGATATTATTGAGTATTTTAGCATATTCAAAAAACCTCAAAAAACTATGAAAGGATTATATATACTGCTTTTTTCAGCGTTAGCTTTTACAACTCAGGCTCAGAATAAATTTAATTTATTAATCGGCACTTATACTAATACTTGTCAGAGCAACGGAATCTATATTTATGAATTCGATGCTTCTTCTGGTGAGTTTAAGTTTAAAAATTCTTCGGAAGGTATTATCAGCCCAAGTTATTTATCGGTTTCGCCAGATAATAAATTTATATATGTAGTAAACGAAAACGGAAATCAGAGTACAGTAAGTGCTTTTGGATACAATGCAAAATTAGGAAAGGTTAACTTTTTAAATCAAAATGATGCCTTAGGTGCCGACCCTTGTCACTTGATCAATGATGATAAAAACGTTATTGTGGCCAATTATTCTGGTGGTAATATTGTTGTTTTTAAGAAACAGACAAATGGAAGTATTACTACAGTGCAGCAGGTTATTCAGCATGAAGGAAAAGGACCTAACGCAGCGCGTCAGGAAAAAGCGCATGTACATATGGTGGTTTTTTCTCCGGACAAAAAATTTGTTTTATCTAATGACTTAGGTTTGGACAAAGTGTTTATTTATAAATACAATCCGCATTCTAAAAACGAAATACTAACCTTAAAAGGAAGTGTTGATGTAAAGCCAGGAAGCGGACCTAGACATTTGACATTTAGTAAAGATGGTAAATTTGTATATCTAATTCAGGAATTAGATGCAACGCTTACGACTTTTAGTTACGATAAAAGCGGAAACCTAAAAAAGATTGCAGAAACAAGTATTCTGGCAAAAGATTTCAAAGGCGGAACCGGTGCGGCGGCAATCAAAATATCACCTGACGGAAAGTTTTTGTATGTAACCGACAGAGTAGATGCGAACAATATCACAGTTTATAAAATTCTAAAAAACGGAACTATTGAATTAGTAGAACAACAAAGTACTTTAGGAAAAGGCCCAAGAGATTTTGCAATTGACCCAACAGGAAATTATCTATTAGTAGGGCATCAATACACTAATAATATCGTAATCTTTAAAAGAGATAAAGCAACCGGAAAACTTACGGATACAGGAAAAAGAATTGAATTGTGTTCGCCAGTTGGGCTTGTGTTTACTAAGTAAAGTATATGATCAGTTTAGAAAAAGTTACAAGAGCTTTAGGATTTCTTTTGATTATCTGTTCAATTGTCTTTATTTTAATTGATTTACAACTTTTAATGACCAATTGGAAAGAACTATCTTTTCAATCCTATAAAATGGTTGGAAGTGGAATTCCACAGAAAAATGTACTACTCTTTAATGTTTTTTGTTGGACATTATTACTTTTAGGAGGAATTGGTTTAATTAGAAAAAGTATTGCTGCATGGATATTCCCTCAAGCGTTCTTACTATTAAGTTTTTTGAATTTGTTAAATAGTTTGTTCATCTCTTTTAAGATAAATGAACAGATTAATTTAGCTTATTTTGCTGCCTTGATTATTATTTTATCATTTATGATTGTTGTATTCAGGTTTTTGAATATGAGAGAGGTAAAAGATTATTTGCAATTTGGTAAATATCAAAAAACCTGGCTTTGGTTGAGTATTTTTATTTTGAATAGTATTGGCCTCTTAATTCACACTATATTTTAAATAAAAAATTCCAAATTCCCATCTTTACTAAGTTTGGAATTTGGAATTTTTTTATTGGGATTTTATATCTTATTTATCTTTATCTTTTCTCTTCTTGTCTCTCGTTTTTAACATATTTCGATTGACAGATCCGTGTGTTTTCTTTTTCGTTTTAGAAGGTCCTCCAAGGTTGACTTTCTTGTTCTTTTTTGCTTTATCATGGAAAGCACCATCGCCATCAAGTTTCACTTTTTTCATTAAAAACTTAATAGGCTGTTTGTCTTTTTCAGGTTCAATTAATTTGGCCGAAATTTCAACTTCTTCAGGGAATTCTGCTATTTCTAATTCCTGATTCATTAAAACTTCTACTTCCACTTTAAATTCTTCTTCACGAGGTGTGATAAAACTAATGGCAGTTCCTGTAGCATCTGCACGACCTGTACGACCAATTCTGTGCATGTATAATTCAGGAAACTCAGGAAGCTCGAAGTTAATTACGTGAGAGATATTCGAAATATCCAAACCTCTCGCCATAATATCAGTAGTAATCAATCCACGAAGATTTCCTTCCTGGAATTCAGCCATGGTGCTCAAACGGTAATTTTGAGATTTGTTAGAGTGAATTACCCCAAACTGACCTTCAAAATCTTCCTCGATACGCGTGTGAAGCATATCCGAAATCTTTTTATTATTCACAAAAACCAAAACACGTTCCATGCTTTCGTTTGTTTCTAATAGATGTTTCAGCAAGTTTACTTTCGTATTGAAATTTGGAACGTTATATGTAATCTGAGTAATATTTTCAAGTGGAGTTCCTGAAGCGGCAAGGGTAACTTCTTCCGGGAAATCAAAAAAGTCATTCAAAACAGCATCAACTTCATCAGTCATGGTTGCAGAGAATAAGATGTTTTGACGTTTTGTTTTCATCATTGCCAAAAGCGCCGTCAATTGTGTGCGGAAACCAAGATTCAGCATTTCATCAAACTCATCGATAACTAATTTCTGAGTTTCATCAAAACGAACTACAGCATCTAAAGCCAAATCCATCATTCTACCTGGTGTTCCTACCAAAATATCCACTCCTTCGTAAACGGCTTTTTTCTGTGTATTTATGTTTACACCACCAAAAATACCAAGCGTACTAACCGACATGTATTTGGTCAATTTCTCGATTTCATCTACAACCTGAACAACTAGTTCACGTGTAGGAACCAGAATTACAATTTTAGGTGTATTCGTTGGGGTAAATTTGTATAACTTTAAAAGAGGTAATAAATAAGCAAATGTTTTACCGGTTCCGGTTTGTGCAATTCCCATCATATCTCGGCCAGACATAATCACTGAAAAAGATTTTTCCTGAATAGGAGTAGGCGTAACAAAGCCTAATTCGTCGATTGCTTTTTGTACTGATTTTGGAAGATTGAATTTTTCGAAAGTGCTCATTTGCATTAAATTTTGTGCAAAGATAGCTATAAATAGCTGAAAAATTGATGTTTCTTAGAAATTACAACAGTTTGGGGCATTCGTATTTCTCAAAATTAGGCTTTAAATTGCTATAAAAATCGTTTTATTCGCAATAAAAGCTCATTTGGATTAAAAGGTTTTGCTATAAAATCATCAACACCCAATTCAAAAGCTTCTTCAACAGTGCTTTCTTCTTCGCCAAGTGAAGAAAGCGCAATAACCTTAATATTTTTGAAATTTTGTTTGATCTCACTAATAATTTGCATCCCCGATTTTAGTGGAATAATTATGGTAGTAATAACTAAGTCAGGCATTATGATCGGAATCCGTTCCAATGCACTAACCCCATCATTGGCAATACTTACATTATACCCTTCTTTTTTCAGAATAAATTTAAGAATTTCGATAGTCATTTCATCATTATCGATAATCAGAATTTTTTTTTCGCTGCTATCCATGTTGGCTTTTATTTTTTATATAACTCAATTTCGTCCATCATTAGCATAGGTTTTTTATTTTTTCGTTTCCTCCAGCTAGGTAGTTCAGTTTGGGGTTTAATAAGTATTTTGATTTTTATAAAGCTACTAAATTTTTGATTTATAATTTCCCATGATTTTGTTGTAATTTGGTCATTTTCAGTTAAATTATCACAAGTTTTTTCTTCTAAAAGCACCCATTTTTGATTCTCATAACCATAAATCAATATTTTTTTCGGTGTAAAAATCCAATGCCTCTGATCTTCCAGAAAATTTAATTTCAACGTATTAAAATCTAGTTTTTTTGTTTCGATTTCAAGAGAAGGTTCCGTTTTATACCACCCAATCCAGTTGATATTGAAGTCTTTATAGCCTTTGTTTCCGTCAACTAAACCAACGACTCCTTTTCCCTTAAAATCATCTGACGGCGGTGTTATAAAACTCACTTTTAAATCCTCACCTAAATGTGTTGTAGTGTTTTTGCAAATTTCCAACCATTCTTTGTAATAGTTATCTGGTGAAAGTCCACCTTCACTTAATTCATAAATTCCAAATTCATTGCAGGACTTTGTGAATTTCAAAACTCTTTCTGTTAAACCTTTTTTTACTTCTTTTTCTCCTTTATCATTTACGATAAACATTCCATGTTGGTTTTTTCCGTAAAATTTAGATTGCTCGAAATAAACAAACTCCAACGCTAAACGTAATTTTTGAATTCTGAGATTTAGCGTGTTGTCGTCTTCAACTGCGATCGATGCTTTCTCGAGTAATTTATCATATTGATCCATCGCTTCAGGAGTCAAAAAAGTATTTCTGGCCTGTACGGGTCCTGAATAAATATCTAAATAGGTATTGCTTTTGTTTTGATTTTCAGATAAAAGAGTTAAATAATTTCCAACAAATGGTGCTGCTTTTCCATAAAAACCTCTCAAAAAATCTGCAGTAACAGCTTTAATATCAATATCAGTATCCCACAGTAATTTGGCCAGAAGATATTGTCTTAATTCTGAAAAATCCCCGGGAATATCAGCGTACCCCTGCACAAACATACCCTTTACCTTATTTTTTTTAAAGAGTTGATAGTTGCTCTGAAAAGGTTCGAAATTGGGAAACGGCGACATATAATTAGAAAACTGAACCGTATAATCCCAAAGAAATAAATGTGGAGAGATTACACTCCAGTTTTCCAGCATTTTTATAAATGAAGCCGAATTTTGAGCTGTAATTGCTTTTCCGCGATTTAATTCAATCGGACAAAAAATAGTATAAATGTTAGCATCTATTTTTAAATTTACAGGCGGTTTTAGCGTGTGTAAATAGGCTAGCGTGGTGATTTTTGTTTTTGGAAAATGTTTTGCTATTTTATTTAAGAAATAATAAAAAGATCCCTGAGGCCCACCATATTTGTCATTCAATTTTTTGCATTCAGCACATTCACAATACACCACATCATCATTCTGGCTAACCGAATAAAATTGGGCATTGGGGGTGTCGGCAATAATTTTAGTCATTTTTTTTTCCACCAAATCCACGACAGTATCATTGCTCATACACAAAGATTCTCCATTTCTTTTTCCTTCGTACAAAGCAAAAAGTTTGGGATTATTTTTGAAATATTCTTTTGCCGGAACCAGGACACTAAACGAATGTCCCCATATGCCAAAATCATCTACCTGCCAATCGAGTTTGTGCCAGTCTCTAAAATCTTCATCATAACTATCGGGATAAAAAAGGGCTCTGTAATCGAATGCTGGCTGATAGGTTTTCTTGAAATTTTTCGAAAATGTCAGATGTTCCACTTTTGGAATATAGGTTTCAGTGGCAGTAAATTTTCGAAACTCCCAAATTTCAAGTAAGGTGTAAACCGCGTAACGAAGATATTTGGAGTTTTGTGCTATTAAATAGATAGATTTTGAATCACTTTTGATGATAAATTCGTTTGCTTTTAGTTTTTCCTGATCTGATATTTCTAAGATTATGGCAGATGAATCGTCGCTACTATTTCCAGAGATCTCTCCAAATGGTTTTATAAATGCTTTATCCAGATATTTTTTCAAAAGTAAAGCAGCGCTTTCGGCATTTTCAGACTTTAAAATAATGCTGTTTTTGTTTGATATAATGATTTTAGATTGTGCCATGATCGTAAAGCTGATTAAGAAAGAAAAGAGTTGAACTAAACAGATGTAATGCCTTTTTTTCATAATATTTAAAATTTGTATTGCAATAAAAACGCAAAATCAAGTTCGGTTTGAAATTTATCTGCCGTGTATTCCTGTTCATTATCTGTAATTAGAATTCCTAAAATATAGTGGCTTTTAATCAATTTAAAAAAGCCTGCACTTAAACGATAAGAACGTAAAGACATTCTGGTATCATATTCTGCAGATCTTGTCCTGTCGTCTGGCGAAGTTCCGTAACCAGCAATAAGCGTAACATAGTCATATTTTGTTTTAAAATAATATCGGGAAGTTGCGGTAAATGAAGTTCCGTCTTTTTGAATATAAGATCGTAAGTTGACCCAGTAAGAACCAAAATATTTTCCAACACCAACATTTAGTGTTTTTAAGTCACTATTATCCTGCATGACGATGTAACGGGCTCCCAAATCGGCTTCCCAGCCCTTTTTGAAGGTGTGAAAATAAGAATAACCAAATCTCCATTCTGGAAAAGCATCATCCTTACTAAAGGCCACATCAATGTAATGATAGTTGTTCTTTTTAGCAAAAAGGTAAGATTCTGCTTCAAACTGTAAACCGCTTGACATAACAGCATTTGAAGATAACCTTCGGGCATAATTGACCCTGCCAATCAAACTTCCCCAGGAACGCTGTCTTACATAATCAGTACTTACAAAATGCCAGGGCCCAACTCCGTCGCGATCAATTGTCGTGATATTATAGTAAGCACCAACTCTGTCAAAGTTTATTTTAGAATAGAGTTCAAATAATAGTTGCTCAATTTCAGGATCATCGGGAAATTTTGCCCTAATCGATTTCAGGTATTTTTCCTCATTTGTTGTATCATTTTGCAAGGAGTAAATACCAATTCTTTTAAGCCTGAAAGTCCTGCTGTCTGGATATAATTCGATGGCTTTGTTTACCAAGACCAAGCCTTCATCATATTTTTTTTCTTCAATATCCAGATTAAGCAAATAGTGAAAAGCATCTTCATAAACAGGATTTTTATCAATCACATAATTATAATAGTATCGTGCGCTGTCTTTTACTTTTGTCAAATCATAATTTCGACCTAAAACTAAATGAAAATCAAGATAATCCGGGGCTAATTTTTTTCCCAGCAATGCTCTCTGAATGTTTAGCTTATAATTTGGTTTGCTTGCTTTCATGTCTTTGATAATAACAGTTAAAAGACTGTCTGTATCCATTTTTTTTTGCGCTTCTATAGTGTTGTTAAAAAATAAAAACAGACAAAAAAACAGCTTAGCCAAGTATGTTATTTTAATATTTTTCATCTTTAAATTATTTTTTAGTGGGCTTTTCATAGCCTTTACGAACCATGATGCCCCATTTTTGTTCTTTTTGAGCAAAGAAATACCAATATCCCTTCAATGAGGCATAAACATTAATAGGATGATAAGCTATAGGTTCAATAATTGCCATTCCGATCAGTGTAATCAATTCTTTATAATGGGCGTAACTTTTATATAATATCTCGTCAATCAAAATAGATATTATTGTTATCGAAAGATAAAACAGATAAATTATTGTAGTAATTATTAAAAGATATTGAAAATCTGTAGTTCCAAATATAAAACTGAAGATTAAAGTTAAGATGCCCAGAAGTTCAATTATTGGAACTAAAAATTCAAAAGTGAAAAAAAAAGGCAAAACCAGAAAAGCTGTTCGTCCGTATTTTGGATTTAAAAACATTTTTCGATGCAAATAAAGCGTTTGAACTAATCCTCTTGCCCAGCGTATTCGTTGTCTTAAAAAAACCGTTTTAGTACTCGGAACTTCTGTCCAGCAAAGAGACTCCGGAATATATTTAATCAAAAATTTTTCATTGGTATCATGCATGTATTTTCGCATTCGGGTTACGAGCTCCATATCTTCCCCTAATGATTTATGCCAATAGCCACCTGCTTTTATAACAATATCTTTATCAAACATGCCTAATCCGCCAGACACAAGAAGAAGCCCGTTTATTTGACTCCATGCCATTCGCCCAAATATAAAAGAACGAACATATTCTAATTCCTGAAAACAGGGATACCATTCTCTTGGATAATGAACTTTAAATAAAAAGCCTTCTTTTATTTCACAGGAGTTCGAAATCCGAATTCCTGCACCGGTTGCAATAACTCTCGTTTCGTTTTCCATGAAGGGTTTTGCCAATTTTAAGATCGTATCACTTTTTAAAATACAATCGACATCAGTACACAAAAACAACTGATATTGCGAGGTGTTTATTCCTGCGTTGGAGGCATCAGCCTTACTTTTTCCGTTTACTTTGTCAACAACCAGTAATTTTGAATATACAGGGTTTTTAGATCTGTAATGCCCTTTTACGGGTTGGGTTACAATTTTTTCCTGATAATAAAAGTCAATTTTAACCAAATCAAATTCGGTAATTAATTTATCAAGTGTATCATCAGTACTTCCATCATTTACAATGATAATTTCGAATTTTGGATAAGTTAAGGAAAGCAATGATTTTACATTGTATACAATATTTACTCCCTCATTAAAGGCTGGTGCTACCACCGACACACCCCAGATGTGGTTAGAACGAAGGAGAACCTCTTCTTCCAGATATTTTTGTTCTTTTAAATGTTTAATAATGGCCAAATACGATAATATGGCTAAAAAAATATAAAACAGTATGTAGGCAAGAGAAAAAGACGCGACAAAAATATCATAAATGCGAACCAGATAAGATAAAAACTCATATATCATAATGCTAACTTTCTAGTGTGATTAATCATTTTTTGTGTGTCAGCATCCTGATTTCCTAATAAATCTAAACCTACAGGATCTAAATTGTTTAAGGAACAAACCATTCTCAATTTAATATCCTTTATTTCTTGTTTTGGAATTTCATTTTTTAAAAAAGCTACTGTTTTTTCAGAACCTATAACGCCGAGAGCCTCCAACATTTCCAGCTGAATTACTAGTTGTTCATTAGGAAACAAAAACAATAAATCATCCTCGGCTTCTTCTAAAAAAAGATCCTGCACAGCTGTAATTACATCTATTTTCAAGACTATATTTTCATGATAAAGCAATTTTATTATTTCGGCTGATTTATTTCTATAATTGTAAAAAACCATCGTCATGACCGCTAATTTTAAAACCATTGGATCTTGAGACTGAATCCAAAGATCCAGATGTATTGGCTGCGGAATTTTTTCTTTGTGTAAAACATCCATTACTTTTATTGTAGCAATGATGGAACGTTTAATGGGAACTTTACCAACTGCCTTCCAATCACCTTTTGAGAGGGCTAAATAAGCAACATTTACATTAGAGCGAATCACCTTGTTAGGATGAAATAGGTATTTTTGTAAAAGTGAAACCCCAGGTTTATAACCTAAAGCCTGAAAATGACGGATTCCTTCGTATTTTTTATATTTTCTAAAGTCCCGAATTAAACTGGCCGAATAATGGTTTAAATCTAATGCTTTATAAATTATGAGAATGTTTTTGGCTGTTTTACCTTTCAGATTGTTTTTTATTTTGATAAGATCCTCTACGAGTATCTCTTTGCACCATGTTTTATGAATTGGAATCTGAGATTTAAATTCGGCTATTTTTTGTTTAATCGTATTTTTATCATAGTTTGATAATGTGATTTCAGTTAAAAATCGCTGTGATTCAAGTGTAACATGATATCTGTGAGGTAAATTATATTGATAATAGATTCTATTCAATAATAGAAAAATAACAAGCGCTAAAGCTAAAACTAAAAAAAACGGAATTACATAGTAATGTTTAATGTTGTGGATAACATATTCCATATAAGCAGCTTTTATATCGTAATATTACGAAAAAAAAGCGAGAAATTCGAATAATATGGTCTGATTTACAGCTTAAAAGCCTTCAAATACGCCTAATCCGAAAAGTGCAAAATCATATTTTACGGGATCTTTTGAATCCATTTCGCGAAGCTTAAAATCCAATTCAGCTAAAGCTTTTCCATCATTTTGTTTTCTTGAAAGGATACCTAATTTTCGGGCTACATTTCCAGAATGGACGTCAAGTGGACAAGATAAAGAAGATGGAGAAATGGTTTTCCAAATGCCTAAATCAACACCTTTTGTGTCCTGACGCACCATCCAGCGTAAATACATGTTAATTCTTTTTGCTGCTGAATTGTTTAGCGGATCTGAAATATGTTTTTGTGTTCGAGGTAAATGATCAATTTCGAAGAAGATTTTTTTGAATTCATGTATGCTTTTCTGTAAACTATTTTCTTCCTGATTTTTTGCAAATACTGCTTCCAGACCATTGTGATTTTTATAAATATGCTGTAATCCTTTTATAAATCCGCCTAAATCTTTTCCGTTGAAAGTACGATGTACGAAGTTTTCCAATCTTTCTAAATCTTCATCAGAATGCGACATGACAAAATCATATGGTGTGTCACCCATTAATTCCATCATTTGGTGCGAGTTTTTAATGATCATTTTTCGATTTCCCCAGGCAATTGTTGCGCTTAAAAAACCGGCAATTTCAATATCCTCTTTTTGAGTAAACAAATGAGGAATCTGTACAGGATCACTCTCAATAAAATCCTGATTATTGTATTGAATGACTTTTTCGTCGAGAAATTCTTTGAGTTCTGCTTTATTCATTTTTAGCTATCTTTTTTGCATAGAATCCATCTTTTAGATCGTTTGTGCGCATTTGCGGAATAATATGAAAATATTCTTTAAAATACTCCAACTGCTCCTTATTTACACAAGGCAGTTTACCATTTCCATTCGCCCAGAAAAAATCATTTTTTACAGGTGAATTATATTTTAGATTTTCAAGCTGAATGGTTTCAAAAGCGGTGCTATTCTTAGTATTTTGATAAGGCGAAACAAGATTTTTGACCGAAAAATTACTGATTTCAAGCATAAATTTATGATTGGAAAACTGATTTAAATTTATTGGTAAAAATAAAACAACGATAGTTGGTATAAGCGTAAGCACTAATAATGAATTGATTATTTTTTTATCCTGAACAATAGAAATAAAACAAAACAAAGAGAAGAACAATATGAAATTCATGAAAAATCGATATTGTGGTGACGTTATAAAAAGTAAAAAAAGCTGTAGTAGCATAATGAAATACAGCATCCATAATGCTTTTTTATTTTGAAATTTAAAAATGAAGAAGGGCACAGCCAAAATTAATAAAATACTTAGTTTGTTGAATATACCATTTAGCTTTGGCATTGAAATCCATTTTTTGAATAAATCAAAAACTGACATAGAATTGTATTGGTCCATATCAACAAAAAAGCCATAATATTTGATTTGGTCATAGTAAAAATGAGCCATCGAATTAGGGATTGCATAATTTGTTGAGAAAGAATCTCCTATTTTTGACGGGAAAATTGGTGCCCCGCATACAATCATGTTTTTTATGACAAAAAGGGAAAGTATTAAGGTGGCTAAAATAACCGGTATTAAAAGCTTCTTAGACAAAAAATGAAAATGAAGAAGTATCAATATAATAGGAATAATGGAAAAAGTTAAGGTTGTATTTTTAATGTAAAGCAAAAACAAAACTAATATCATTATTAAATAAAAGTTCTCGACAGTTATTTTTTTAAAGTTCTCTAAGAAATAGAAAAAGAGAATAAAGGAGAAAATATACACAGGGATGTCTGGTGATGGTGCACTAATAAATTGAAAGAAAAAAATATTAAAGACAGGTAATAGCCCGGTTAAGATGAAATTTTTGTTTCCATTTTTGTAAAACTCATTTAATTTTTGAATAGCGAAAATATTTCCCAACAATAAGCAAAAGCCACTTAAGTCATTGAAATTTTGATATAAAAAGGAAAAATTAAAAGCACTTTGGGCAATATGCCAGCCACTCATTTGACCGTAAAATAAATGCAGGTTTACAAGTCCTTTTACAAAACCATATTCATTAAGCCATTTTATAGTCTGAATGTAATAGGATTCATTATCTATCACATAGGGAATTGAGGCGCATTGTGCGATTATCAAAAAAGAAATAAGCGCTAAAAATACTTTTAGAATATTTTGTAAATCGTAGATTTCTAGTAGAAATGATTTATAGGTTTGAACAATTTGATTTCGAAATCTAAGTAATAAAATAACATTAAGTAGTAATAAGAAGGCATGAAATTCAATATTAATCCTGCCAAAAATAGCCCAAATGGAGGTAATAATAGTTGCTGAAAATAATCCAAGAATGGATGTGATTACAAAATTATTGTTTTTTAAACCTAAAATTTTATCAAAACCAAATCCCAGATTTATGGTTGTAAATAAAATGTAAATCCAACTGATTAAAATTAAAATCATTAAGAAAGAATTTGCCCGTCAGACATTATCAATTTTCTATCAGCCATATTAGCTAATTCTTCATTGTGTGTTACGATCACAAAGGTTTGTCCGAACTCATCACGAAGCTGGAAAAATAACTGATGCAAATTTTCTGCAGAATGTGTGTCTAAATTCCCAGAAGGTTCATCAGCAAAAATAACATCAGGTTTATTGATTAAAGCTCTCGCAACAGCAACACGTTGTTGTTCTCCGCCTGAAAGTTCGTTTGGTTTATGATTGATACGATGTGATAATCCTAAAAAAGTCAATAATTTTTTGGCTTCAGCTTCTGTTTCAGATGGTTTTTTACCAGCAATATAAGCCGGAATACATACGTTTTCCAAGGCTGTAAATTCAGGTAAAAGCTGGTGAAACTGAAAAATGAAACCTAAATTTAAATTTCTGAATTTAGATAATGTTTTATCATTCAGTCCTAAAATATTTTCACCATTAATAGTTAATGTAGTTTCGGTTTCAGATTTTGACGGTTTATCTAAAGTTCCTAAAATCTGTAATAAAGTTGTTTTTCCGGCACCAGAAGCGCCAACTATAGAAACAATTTCACCCTTTTTAATATGTAGATCAACTCCTTTTAAAACTTCAAGCTGATCGTAGAATTTATGTATATTTTTTGCGTGTATCATTTTTGAAACTGTTTCTACAAAGAAACAAAGATTCTGATTAGAATCAAATTCCAATCCCTAAGTTTAAGGATAAATTCCAAATTCTAATTTGAAAAATAAAATTGGCTTGAAAATTGAATAAGTGGTAATTAAAGAAAAAAACAGGCATTAGAAATAAATTACTTTGCCAATTTCTTTTTAAATTCGAATAATCTCTAATTGAATTGAAAATGCAAGATTTAGAAGTAATAAACGAAGAAGATAAAATGAGAAAACTCCTTTTAGGTTTGCTTTTGGATGGAATTGGAATGATTTCTTTCAGTATTCCTTTAATTGGTGAGTTTTCAGATGTAATTTGGGCGCCAATTGCCGCATTTATCATGACCAGAATGTACAAAGGAAGAGTAGGAAAAGTGGCGAGTATTTTGACTTTCGTCGAAGAGATAGTTCCGTTTACAGATGTGATTCCCTCTTTTACACTTACGTGGATTTATACTTACTATTTTCAGAAAAGCAGTAAGGAAATTTAGTTTTTGAAAAGAAATCCTAGCCCCATATTTTTGAGCATTTTCTTTTCGAAGTTCCAAAAGAAGCGGAATTGACCAAAAATGGTTCCAATAGCAACTAATAGAACCTGATAAATAGGGAAGATAATTAACAAACGAATTAAAGTAAACCAACCGCCAAAATCTTCTTTGGTGATGCCTAGCCAAACACAAAAAGGTTTAGACAACCACGCAGATGCCGATCCTGTGATGGCAAAAACGATTAGTATAATTATGGCTTGTACATTTGAGGTAATACCCCAACGTTTCTTTAATTTATCCATGCTTTATTTAAAACGATTACAAATATAGCAACATTATCTGGATGGAACATACCCCCAAAGCTTTTGTTTGTAAGTATTTTGAAAATAAATCATATAGTTGTAAATCAAGTAATTTACTTCGTAACCATAATGAATGTCAGGTCTATAATCAATTGACATTTCGTATAAATTTGGATCGAAACGTTGTGGTTGCAGCACACGATTATTCCATTCGGTTACGTACAAATAATTTTTTTGCTCAAGATAAGACAAAGCATGATAATTTCTTGGATATGCCCGCGAAGCCAGCCAGGTATTAAAACCGACATCTATTATAATAACTTCGTATTCTAAAGAATCATTTGCAATTCGAACAGTATCATTTACTCCCGAATTTGATTTAGATGAAGTTGAAGCAACTGCATTACTTTTCGAAGCCGTAGAACATGCGACGATAATAATTAAGATCAATATGTAAATTATCTTTTTCATGATCTACTTTTGAACCTTAAATTTACGAATAAATTTTGGAAAAGGTTCTAAGGTTCTGAGATACTAGGTTGTTAAGGTTTTTTAAAGACATAAAAAAAAAGCTGTTTCTAACAGCTTTTTATATTTATAAAGTTGAGAAAACTCAGAACCTTAGTATCTTAGAACCTCCTTTGCTTATTTACTTCCAAAGATTTTCCCAATAAAACCAGCTATACCACCTTTAGTTTTAGCAACTACCATAACATCAGCTACATCCAGTTTTCCATCAGCGTTTTGATCTAAACCAAATTGAGTTCCGTATTTTGAAATGGTGTCCATAATGCTGGATGCCTGTCCGCTGTTGCCGGAAATTGAGCTTATAATATCTGAAATATTAAAACTGCTGTCATTTGGGTCTTTTGCTTTATTTACCAGGGAGCTTAGAATTTGTGGAATCATGCTTGCTGCAACTCCTGAAGACGCCTCGCTGCTTAATCCAAATTTTTCACCAAGGTTTCCACTCACTTGTTGTGTTAGTTGCTGCACAACCGGATTAGAACTGTCGATTGATGATGTTCCGTTAAATAAGCCTGCCAATTGTTCTGCACCGCCTTCTGCAGCAATTTTTTGCAAGCCTGCGAATATTGAATTACTAGTCTCACCAATTACGGCTTCATTATGCTCATTTGGGACAGCAGTGTTGTTTACAACAGCATCGCCTCCGTATTGTTGTACTAATTGTGTTAATTGTTCAAACATGATTTAAAGAATTTAGATTAGATTTAAACTCAAATTTAATCAAAAAAAGAAAGGGATTTATTAAACGATGTTAATAAATCCCTTCTAAATAATTTAATTATAATTAATTAACTCAACAAAGAAATAATTTGTGATGCTAATTCAGTACCAATTCTGTCTTGTGCCTCTCCAGTTGCAGCTCCAATATGAGGAGTCAAAGAGATTTTAGTATGCATTAAAATGGCCATTTCTGGTTTCGGTTCGCTTTCAAAAACGTCCAGACCTGCAAAAGCAACTTTTCCCGAATCTAAAGCTTTTACTAAAGCAACTTCGTCAATAACACCACCACGAGCACAGTTTACGATTCCAACACCGTCTTTCATAATTGCTAATTCTTTCTCACCAATGATGTAACCATCCTGAGCAGGAACGTGCAATGTGATGAAATCAGCTTCTTTAAATAAAGATTCTAATGATTGAGAAACGATTGTTGTAGTTATAGATTGTCCGTCAAAGAATTCTACTTTTACGTCAACCTGAGGGATAAAACTATCTGCGGCGATAACTTTCATACCTAAACCAAGCGCCATTTTTGCAGTAGCTTGTCCAATACGACCGATACCAACGATACCAAGAGTTTTTCCTCTTAATTCAGTTCCGTTTGCATAAGCTTTTTTCAAACCGTCAAAGTTTGAATCTCCTTCAAGAGGCATATTTCTGTTAGAATCGTGTAAAAAACGAACACCAGAAAACAAGTGTCCAAATACCAACTCAGCAACAGATTCTGATGATGAAGCAGGTGTGTTAATTACGTGGATTCCTTTGCTTTTAGCATAATCAACATCGATATTATCCATACCAACACCACCACGTCCAATAATTTTAAGACCAGGACAAGCGTCAATAATATCTTTACGAACTTTAGTTGCGCTACGAACTAAAACTACGTCTACATTGTTTTCATTCACAAAATTAGCTACTTGTTCCTGAGCTACTTTTGTAGTTATAACTTCAAATCCACCTTTTTCTAAAGCCAGAATTCCACTTTTTGAAATTCCATCATTCGCTAATACTTTCATTGTGTATATTTTGTTTATTTGGTTGATTGTTTAATCGACGAACCAACTATTATAATTTTTTCTTTTTTGATATTTTAAAGGAAGCATTTTTACGATTAAACAGTTAAACAAATTAACGATTAAACGTATAAAACGATTAAACCTTAGACTCCAAAGCTTTCATTACATCCACTAAAACCTGAACACTTTCGATAGGCATAGCGTTGTAAATAGAAGCTCTGTAACCACCAACAGAACGGTGTCCAGGCAATCCTGAAATTCCTGCTTCTTTCCATAAAGCATCAAAAGTTGCTGTATGGTCAGCGTTGTTTAATAAGAAAGTAACATTCATGTTTGAACGATCTTCAACCGCTGCAGCACCTTTGAATAATGGGTTTCTGTCGATTTCATTATAAAGTAAATCTGCTTTTGCGTCGTTTAATTTCTCAACCGCTGCAATTCCACCTTTACTTTTGATCCATTGTAATGTTAGTAATGAAACGTAAACAGCAAAAACAGGTGGTGTATTGTACATACTTTCTGCTTTGATATGTTTAGCGTAATCTAACATACTTGGAATTGTTCTTCCGCTTTTCTCTAAAATTTCTTCTTTAACCACTACCAAAGTAGTTCCTGCAGGTCCCATATTTTTTTGAGCTCCGGCATAGATTAAATCAAATTTTGAGAAATCTAATTCGCGTGAAAAGATATCAGAACTCATGTCGCAAACAACAGGAACATTGGTTGCAGGGAATTCTTTCATTTGAGTTCCAAAAATGGTATTGTTACTTGTGCAGTGAAAATAATCAGCATCACTTGGTATTGCGTATCCTTTTGGAATATGGTTGTAATTTTCTTCTTTTGAAGAAGCTACTACTACAGTTTCTCCAAAATTCTTAGCTTCCTTTATCGCAGCAGTTGCCCATGTACCTGAATCTAAATAAGCTGCTTTTCCGTTCTCTTTCATTAAGTTGTACGGAGCCATTAAGAATGCTGTACTTGCACCACCTTGTAAAAATAATGCCTGATATCCTTTTCCCTGAAGTCCTAATAACTCTAAAGCAAGGGAGCGAGCTTCATCCATAACAGCAACGAAATCTTTGCTTCGGTGTGAAATTTCAAGGATTGATAATCCTGAATCATTAAAGTTTAAAACTGCTTTTGATGCTTTCTCAAAAACTTCCTGAGGTAAAATACTTGGACCTGCGCTGTAGTTGTGTTTTTTCATGGTTCTTGTTAATAGTCGAAAATTTTAAAGATGCAAATTTCGGCAATAGGAGCTGAAAAAGCGATAAATTATTCGAAATAATTAAACATATTTTTACTTTGTTGTTAACAAAAACGTTATAGTATCTACGTTATCTGCGTAATCCCACAATTGCGGATTTTGCGTTTGGCCGAATGGGATGCTATTTTTGATTAAATCGTTGCTAACAATACATTGAATTTGTTCAGAATCAGCCTTAAGGCGAGTCTGTAAATCTTCGATATTTTCATAAAATTCATAAAAAACACTCGAAATAGGTGAGGCGTAGCTTGAATCTTCTTTTATAGTCAAAAATCCATTATCCAATAATTTGAAATTGCTCATTAAAAATACGGCTTTGTTGTAGTCGTAATTATTAGCGTATTTTTCATAATGAATAACATCCTGATATTTGAAAATAGCTTCGAAAAAGGCATCAAAAGAATACCCTTTCGGAATAAAAATCTTTGAAACATTACGACATCCTAATCCGAAATAACGGAAAATATCTTCGCCTAAAGCTTCTAATTCTTCTTTACTTTCTTTTCCATTTAAAACAGCTGCCGAATTTCTGTTTTTACGAATAATCGAAGGTTTGTCTTTGAAATAGTATTCGAAATATCGAGATGTATTGTTACTACCAGTGGCAATTACGGCATCAAAGTTTTCCAGTTTGCCTTCCACGAAAGTGATTTTATCGTTTAAATTTTCATCAACAGCAATTAAATATTTGGCTAAAAATGGCAATAGATGCTGATCGTTTGATGATGTTTTAATTAAAGCTTTGTTTCCTGTTATTAAAACCGATAAAAAATCATGAAAACCTACTAACGGAATATTTCCGGCTAAAATCAGCGCCACATTTTTTTCGTTTTCATTGTTTTGAGAAAACTCGGTCCGGTAATTTGAAATCCATTTATCAAGATTTTCTTCGGTTAAAGCGTCTGCCCAGGATTTTATTGCAAAATACACTTGTTCAGGCGTGTACCAACCATTATGAGATTGCGATAAATAGATCAGCTTTTCGAAATCATCAAAAAATAAATCGTTATGCAGAACATCCGATTTTCGAATTGTATCGTTTTCGGAAAATTGTTTCAGAAATTTTCCTAATTCAACAAAAACACTTTTTTTTGTTTCTAATGTCATAATGTTTGTTTATGAATAGTTTTGATTGTAATTTTGCACAAAAATAAGCTATATTAAGTTATAAGACAAAGCAGAATAAAATCTTCGCATTATTATTTCTGAACTTGTAACTTTTAACTCGTAACTAAGAAAAAAATGGCAATAATTATAACAGACGAATGCATCAATTGTGGGGCTTGTGAACCAGAGTGCCCAAATACAGCAATTTATGAAGGTGCTGATGATTGGAGATACAAAGATGGAACTAGTCTTAAAGGAAAAGTGATTTTACCTGACGGAACTGAAGTGGATGCAGAAGATGCTCAAACTCCAATTTCTGACGAAGTGTATTACATTGTACCTGGAAAATGTACAGAGTGTAAGGGTTTCCATGACGAACCTCAATGTGCTGCAGTATGTCCTGTGGATTGTTGTGTGCCAGATGATAATCACGTAGAAGATGAAGAAACCTTGTTGAATAGACAAGCGTTTTTACATGGTGAATAAACGTAAAGCGTTTATTAGGAATAATGCCAAAACTATCGCTTTCCTTCTTGTCTATATTGTGTTTATTTATTTGAAGGTTACTAATCTTGATAATTATTATTTTTATGATGGAAAAGTAACTGGATTATATAAAGTAGTTAAAAGTCACTCTACAGGTGCTCGCGGTTCAGTATTAATTGGACGAGAAATTCCTGAAATTGAATATTACAAAAATAATGATACAATAAAATGTGATCAAGGAGATTTAAGATTAGTAACTAATTTTGAAGTAAACGAAAAAATAAAAGTTTTAGAAGATAAGGATAACAATTACGAAACGAAAATTTATAGCCTATTTTATTATTGGATTGACTTTAATGAATTAATACTGTTCTTGTTTGCTTTCCTGTTTATTTTAGGGTTTATTAAAAATTTTATATAACAAAATCCTGAGTTTAGTTACTCAGGATTTTTTTTTATTTATTAATATAAGTTTTTTTTGATTTTTTTGAGGTAGTTTACTGTTACTTAATTATTTATTTTGTTAATTTGATGATAATATTTTAAGAATTGCCTATGAGAGGATTACTACTATTATTAATTATTTTCGTTAACACTACTGCTTTTGCTCAAAAAGCGGAATATTCTATTGTCATAAAAGATATTGAAACACAATTACCGATAGAAAATGCAATAGTGTTTATCATGAAAACGAAACAGACATTAATAAGTAATCAGGACGGAAAGGTAACTTTTGAATTGAACGGCGCCTCTAGTCTTCAGGTTTCGGAGACCAACTATGAAACAGTGACACTTCGTTGGGGGCCCTTAAAACCAGATCTATTTGTAGTTTATCTTAAAAATAACAACAATAAACTAGAGGAAATTGTTGTTTCAAAAGAAAAACCGGAAAAAAATCTTCAAAAAATTGTTTCTAATTCAAGGGAAAAACTAGCTAGTGCTTATAGATTAAAAGTATATGTAAGAGAGTTTTTTATGTTAGATAATAAATACTCTTATTATAATGACGGATTGGTAAATTTTCAATTTGAAGGAAGCCAAAAAAAGGCAACTACAACCTTATTAGTAGAACAAAATAGGTCTTACGGATTGTTGGAAACAGATGTTAGTGCCGATTTAATGGGATATAATTTGAATAATATCATGGAGAATTATTCAAATTTAAAATATTTTGATCCTCTTCTTGATTCAAAAACAAAGAAAGAATACGAGTTCACAACAAAAGGACATCCAAATAATAAAGATTATTATATAACGTCGGTTACGCCTTTGGATAAATCTAAAAGAGCTTTGGATACTTTTGAGATTATTTATGATCCTGTAAAAAAGTTAATTGTAGAATTTAGTATTCTTATTGCACCCGGAAATCTTGCCCAAATTGAAGAACAAACAAAAGTGGGGTCAAAGAATATTACCAGATCACAAGTTAAGGTAACTTATAGAATTGATGGCGAAGATTATTATTTACTGAGTGCGAATGAAGAAATCGCATATGATCTGATTTTAAAAGATCAGGCCAAAAAAAATATTCAGGTTCGGAATAATTTTATCACAACCAATTTCAATAGACAAAATTTTACTTATAAAGAAAGTGATGTTTTTAAAGAGAAAACTCTTTTTAATAAACAGAATAAAATTTTAACCAAGTATTGGGATATATCTGGATTTACTGCTACTGAGGAAGAAAAAGGAATTATATCTTCATTAGAATTTAAGCTGTAAATTTTTAAAGAAAACAATAAAAAATCCTGAGTTCAACACTCAGGATTTTTTTGTTTTTATAGTTTTTTTCGAAACACATAGAAGAATAGATTAGCGATCTAAAGAACGCATTTCACTTTTAAATCATAGAATAGAACTATGCGAAATAAGTTCTTACCTATACTAATTCGATAAAAGAGAGAAGATCTACGATTCTATGTGTTTTAAAATTTTGATTAGAAATTAAATCCAAGTCTAGCGTAGTAATAAGCACCGCTGAAACCCATTTGAACGGCATCCCAGTAACCTCCGGCTTCTGTATTACCTTGTTCATCTTGTTTCGTTGGATATACGTTGAATAAGTTATTGCTACCAATACTCAATTTTAGATTTTTGTTAATTCTGTAACCTAATGTTAAATCAGTTACCAATCTTGGGTTGTAAACATCATCCTCATCAGCATAATCAACCAAAACTACTTTGCTGAAACGAGTAAAAGCTAAGCCTCCATCAAATTTGTTTTTCGAGTAAGTCAGGTTTAAACCAAATTTGCTGTCAGGAGCAGAAGCTAATAAGAATGCTTTTTCACGTTTTCCAAAGAAAGTATCTGCATCTAAATTACCATTTTTAACTTCATCGATTTTCATATCATTGATGTTTCCAACTAAAGTTGCTCCAATATTTCCAAAATCATATGTTTTTTTCCATGAGAAAACTAAATCTAAACCATGTGTACTAGTATCAACACCATTGGCAAAAAATTGAGCTTCAGAAACACCAAGATTTAAACTGCTCGCATCAAAATATCCTGTAAGAACGATACGATCTTTTACTTTAATGTAATAGCCATCAACAGTTGCTGTAAAATCTCCAAAAGTACCAGTTAAACCCAAAGAAGCATTTACTGCTTTTTCTTCGTTTAATTTTTCAATTCCAAAAGCTCTTGTTACAGGACTGTCGTTTGGAGCTAAAAGCACTTCAGTTGCACCACTTGCATTAAAGTTGGTGAAACGTAAATTATAATAAATTTGAGCTAATGAAGGTGCACGGAAGCCAGTACTGATAGATCCTCTAGCGTTAATTTGGTCACTAAGTTTAACTCTTGAAGCTAATTTTCCGTTTAAAGTACTTCCAAAATCGCTGTAGTTTTCAAAACGAACAGCTCCACTTACCATAAAACCTTCAGTAACATCTAGCTCTGCGTCTGTATATAAAGAGAAGTTATTACGGCTTTCGTTTACCTCATTTGCAGGGCTGTATCCAGGGAAACCCTGAGAGCTTCCAGGTCTTGGCTCTCCAGAAATAGGATCAATTGGGGCACTTTGAGTTGTTGGGTCTGTAATTGGCTGCCCGTTAGTGTCGTAAGTAGTGTAGGAACCTTCTTCACCTGCAAATATTTTGAATTGCTCTACTCTAAATTCTGTTCCAAAAGCGATATTAAAACCGCTCATTACATCAGTATAGTTTTTTGAAACGTCAAAATTGGTTGTATTTTGCAATAAACTATGTCCTCCTGCATCAAATTCTGTTGGAGAATTTTCTTCAAGAGACGCATTTAAAGTTCCTTTAATATCGTATTGAAATTTATTTTGCCCTAAAGTATTGCTAAAATCTAATTTCCATCCGCCAGAAGTTTCTGTTCTAATTCCGGCTGCAATCGAATTGTCATTTATTTTTGAGGTAATTCTTGGTGTATAACCACCTGGGTAAATTTCTTCTACAACTCTCTCTCCGTCATTTCTTGTAAAGGCGTAGGCGTCGGTATTTCTAAAGTTACTGCCGCCAAAAGCATAAAATTCTGTTTTATCAGAAATCGGAATAGCTATATTAGCAAATAAGTTCACACCTTGAATTTCAGCATCACCAAAACCTTTTCTAAAATCATAGCTAGGTCTTAAAGTTTTGTTTTTGTTTAAAAACTCACCGGTAACGTTTACATAACCACCTTTACTTCCAATTGATGTACCGTAATTGGCTGCTATTTTTACAGACCCTCCGTCAAAATCCTGGTCTTTTCCGTAAGAATTTCCGTTACCATCCTGATCTAATCTAAATCCTTTTGTATTTGGAGTGCCCGGTAAGAAATCGCCTTTTGCATTGGTATTGAAAACGCCATAAGTTATAGAACCTGTAAGTTCATTTACGTTGTCATTAGTTACAATATTAATAACCCCTGCAATAGCATCAGAACCGTATTGTGCGGCAGCACCATCTCTCAAAATTTCAATTCTTTTAATAGAAGCCGCTGGAATCGCATTCAAATCGGTTCCTGTATTTCCACGTCCACGTGTTCCAAATAAATTGATTAAAGAAGATTGGTGTCTTCTTTTTCCGTTGATCAAAACTAAAGTCTGATCAGGTCCCATACCTCTTAATGAAGCAGGGTCAACGTGATCGGCTCCATCAGAACCAGATTGTTTGTTGGCATTAAACGATGGGGCGACATATTGTAAAAGCTCGTTGATTTCTAATTTTCCACTTTGTGTTGTAACATCTTTTACATTTATAACATCAATTGGAACAGCAGAATTTACAACAGTTCTTTTAGTATTTCTCGAACCCACAACGACAACATCATTTAAAACCTGTCCGCCGCTTTCGTCCAGATTGATTTCCATTTTATCTGTTGCTGTTTTTTCGACATTCGAAAATCCAACGTAACTAAAAACCAATTTTGCGCCTTCTTTTACTTTTATTTTAAATCCCCCTTCAAAATCTGTAGAAACTCCATTTGTAGTTCCTTTTTCGACAATATTGACACCTGGCAGTGGAGTTCCCGTTTTATCTTTTACAACTCCCGATATTTCTTTTTGAGCAAAAAGAAATGCCGTATTTAGTAGAAATAATAATAATACAATCTTTTTCATGGTTTGGTTTAATTTTGGTTTATTGTTTGTTTGTTATTTGATAAAAGTAGTATTTTTTAACAAAAACTTAATAAAAAGTTTAATTTTTTTTAAGAAGATGTTTTAAAATACATTAATCGTCATTTTTACTTCACTTACGAGCTATTAAATCTTATATTTGCAAAATTTTAAAGCCAAAAAATATCATTTTGGCAGAAACAAAAAATGAGATACAAAATATAAGTCAGTAAAAACGACTCTTTTATAATTTAAAGAAGAGTAGTATCACTGTAACCCTGAGAACTTCAGGATCAAAATAAAAATAAACAGAAACAACAGATGAAAGCAGGAATTGTAGGATTACCAAATGTTGGAAAATCAACATTATTTAATTGTTTATCTAATGCAAAAGCGCAAAGTGCAAACTTTCCGTTTTGTACAATCGAACCTAATATTGGTGTTGTAAACGTTCCGGATCCAAGAATCAACAAATTAGAAGAATTAGTAAAACCAGAACGCGTACAAATGGCAACAGTTGATATCGTTGATATCGCAGGTTTGGTAAAAGGAGCAAGTAAAGGTGAAGGTCTTGGAAACCAGTTTTTAGGAAACATTAGAGAGTGTAACGCTATCATTCACGTTTTGCGTTGTTTTGATAATGACAATATCGTTCACGTTGACGGAAATGTAAACCCCATTCGTGACAAAGAAACAATCGATATCGAATTACAGCTAAAAGATTTAGAAACGGTTGAAAAACGTTTAGAGAAAGTAAATCGTGCTGCTAAAACCGGAAATAAAGAAGCGCAAACGGAGAAAGCACTTTTAGACAGAATCAGAGAGGCATTATTACAAGCGAAATCAGCTCGTACTATTACTCCTCAAGGTAATGACGAAGAAGTTTTAATGGAATCTTTCCAGTTAATTACTGCTAAGCCAGTATTATACGTTTGTAATGTTGATGAAAATTCAGCAGTAAACGGAAACAAATATGTAGATCAGGTTCGTGAATTAGTTAAAGACGAAGATGCTGAAGTAATTATCCTTTCAGTAGGAGCAGAGGCTGATATTACAGAATTAGAAAGCTATGAAGAGCGTCAGGTTTTCCTTGAAGATATGGGATTAACTGAGCCTGGAGCATCAGTTTTAATTCGTGCAGCTTACAAATTATTAAAACAACAGACGTATTTTACTGCTGGTGTAAAAGAAGTTCGTGCCTGGACCATCAACATTGGAGCAACTGCGCCTCAGGCGGCTGGAGTTATCCACACTGATTTCGAAAAAGGTTTCATCCGTGCAGAAGTTATCTCATATGAAGATTACGTTCAATATGGTTCTGAAGCAAAAGCAAAAGAAGCAGGAAAATTCAAAGTGGAAGGAAAAGAATATATTGTTAAGGATGGTGATGTAATGCACTTCCGTTTTAACGTATAGATTTTAGAGAATAGAATAAAGAATAAAGAAAATAGACTAAAACTGCTGGAGAAATTCAGCAGTTTTTTTTGTTTTAAAAAATCTGCTAAATCTGCGAGAGAAAATAAAATAAAAAATCCGTCTAAATCCGTGTTTTCGCTTTAGCGAATCCGTCTCATCCGCGTGCCATTTCTCTGCTTTACTCTTCAATATTTTTCCTGAATTAATTTTTGGCTCAAAAATTGGTTACAACAAAATAACCTAATTTATTAATCCAAAAACAACCAACCAATATGCTTAAAAAATCTTTCAAATTTCTCGGCTGGACAATGCTCGGAATTATTACTTTCCTTATTCTTTATTTAATTTCCATGTATCTGATTTCAAAAATTACAGTAAACTCAGATATTGCACAAGTGGATGAAAAAGAAGCAATTCCGATTTACATTCTCTCCAACGGAGTTCATACAGATATTGTTGTTCCGGTTGCAAATGAAATTAAAGATTGGCGAAAAGAAATACAATTCAGCCAGACACAATCCAAAGATTCATTGGCAACATTAATAGCTTTCGGTTGGGGCGATAAAGGTTTTTATTTGCATACACCAGAATGGTCCGATTTAAAAGCCAGTACAGCTTTAAAAGCAATCTTTGGAGTAAGTTCATCAGCAATGCATACGTCATTCTACAAAGGACTTGCAGAAAACGAAAATTGCAAACGCATTCTGATTTCAAAGGAAAACTATCAAAAACTAGTTTCTTATATTTCTGAAAGCTTCAATAATCCAACAAGACCAGAATGGATTCAAGGTTACAGCTACGGTAAAAAAGATGCTTTTTATGAAGCAAAAGGAAGTTATAGTCTTTTTTATACTTGCAATACTTGGGCAAATAGCGCTCTGAAAGCCGCAAATCAAAAAGCAAGTTTATGGACGGTTTATGATAAAGGGATTTTTTGTCATTATCAATAAGAACGGCTATGAAAAAGATATTTATAATTCTGATTGTAATAATGATATCAAATTCCTGTAAAAAAGCAGAAGCAGCAGCCGAACCTTATGGAAGTTTTTCATTTTATTTTGAGAGCCCTCAGCCTATTAATGATTCTGAATTGAATATTTTTCCTTCTAAATTTAAAGGATTGTATATGACTCAAGATTCTACTTTTTTAAGAATTGATGATGACAGAATTTTAAGGGAATATTTTTATAAATTTAAGGTTCACAGAAAAAAAATGGATTCTTTAAAATCTGAATATAATCTTGTTGATGGAAAATTAATTACCAAGGACACTAAAGAGAAATTTGATATAAAAGTAGTCGGTGATTCTATAGAATTGTCTCAAAAAAATACGGACGTATTATATAGATTATCATATAATCAAAAGGCAAAACGTATTGACGGAAATTTGGTTATAAGTACAAGGGATTCTATTTTTTGGGAGACTGAAATAGTTTCATTAGAAAACAATGTTCTTAGATTTAAGAGCATATATCAACCAGAAGACTTGCTGAAATTAGACTCTGTTACGGCCATAAAAGGGAAAATGTTAGATTCGCTTTCCTATTTGATGAAGCCAACAAGAAAAGAGTTCAAAAGTATATTAAAAATTAAAAACTTGGGCGTAGATCGCGAATATACAAAAGTTTCAAAATGAAAGTGAGTAAAAACAACATGGTAAAAATATAAGATTTGCTCAAAAAGCAACAATTCAAAATTTTTGACTAATTCTTAAATTTGAGGGAATATCAAAAATATAGTAAATGAGAATTAAAAACATATTCGCCAAGTCTTGGTTTCTTCTAAAAAATACCTTTTTAGAATTTAACGATGATAATGCTATTAAGCTAAGTGCTGCATTGGCTTATTATACCATATTTGCGCTACCGCCTTTATTAATTATTATCATTACAATTTGTGGTTTCTTTTTTGGAGAAGAAGCTGTGACAGGAGAATTGTACGGGCAAATTAATGGCTTGGTAGGCAACGGCGCGGCGAGTCAGATTCAGGAAGCGATAAAAAATGTGCAATTATCAGGTGATAATGTTTTTGCAACCGTATTCGGAGTTGTTATGCTATTAATTGGAGCGTCTGGAGTTTTTGCAGAAATACAAAGTTCTATAAATTTTATTTGGGGATTACGTGCAAAACCAGATAAAGGGGTTAAGAAATTTATTCAAAATCGTTTAATGTCATTTTCTATGATTGCTTCGGTTGGATTTTTAATGCTGGTCAGTCTTT
The DNA here is from genome assembly GCF_057840745.1 of Flavobacterium sp. KH_001. Taxonomy (NCBI): domain Bacteria; kingdom Pseudomonadati; phylum Bacteroidota; class Flavobacteriia; order Flavobacteriales; family Flavobacteriaceae; genus Flavobacterium; species Flavobacterium sp. KH_001. The sequence goes on from NZ_CM174520.1 coordinate 3,002,968, forward strand.
TTATAAGTACAACTTTAGACTTGCTTAGTTCGCGCTTAAAAGTATATTTTCCGGAGAGTACCGTTTATTTATTTTATGTGGTTAATATAGTTATTGTGCTAGCGAGTATTACAACTCTCTTTGCGATTATTTTTAGAACATTGCCTGATGGGAAAATAAGATGGAAGGATGCTTTTATAGGATCAGGAGTTACAGCTCTCCTTTTTATGATTGGTAAGTTTGCCATCGGCTTTTATTTAGGAAGCTCCACGGTTGCCTCGGTTTATGGTGCAGCGGGATCTGTAATTATTATTTTGGTTTGGGTCTATTATTCGGCAATAATTCTGTATTTTGGAGCAGAATTTACAAAAGTTTACGCAAAATCTTACGGAGGGAAAATCTATCCAAACGAATATTCAGTCGAAATTGCTAAAGAGATTTATGAAATCGACAAACCAAAAAAAGAACCAATAGAAGTAACATTACAAAAAGAGAAACCATGAAAATAATAGCCTTTGGAGGAAGTAACAGTACGCAGTCAATCAATAAACATTTGGCAACATACGCAGCAGGTTTATTTGAAAATGCAGAAGTTGAAGTATTGGATTTAAATGATTTTGCAATGCCATTATTCAGCGTTGATCTTGAAAAAGAAGTGGGACAGCACGATCTTGCAAAAGCATTTCTTGCTAAACTGGGAAGTGCAGATATTTTAGTAGTTTCTCTGGCAGAGAATAACAATAACTATTCGGCAGCATTCAAAAATCTATTCGATTGGTGCTCCCGAATTGCGAAAGAAGTTTTCCAGCAAAAGCCTATGTTGTTATTAGCGACTTCACCGGGCTCAAGAGGAGGTGCTTCTGTTTTAGAAATCGGACGTAACGCTTTGCCGCGATATGGCGCAGATATAAAAGCGACTTTTTCATTGCCTGCGTTTAATGCCAATTTTGATTTAAATCAAAATAAAATCACAAATGCTGAGTTAGATAAAGAACTCAGAAACCTTATTAAAGAATGTTTCTAATCCCATGAAAATAAAAAAGATTTTTTTTCTGTTCCTTTTTTTGAGTTTATTTTTCCTCCAGTATTCTCACGCGCAAAAATATAGCGCTGTGGATAAGGCTGTTTTAAAGTATCCAAAAAGTTTTGATTCCACAGAAGAACTAGCGCAGAGAATCGATAAAGATTTTAATTCAGATTATGACAAAGCGAGGGCTATTTACAGTTGGATAGCCTTCAATATTAAATATGATTTTAATGCTTACCTAAATCCTCCAAGAACACAAAGCTTTTCTTATCGCAATGAGGCTGAAAAGCAGAGAAAAATACAAGAATTGAATGATAATATGCTTCAAAAAACATTCAAATCTCAGAAAGCTGTATGCGAAGGGTTCACACTTTTATACCAGCATTTGGCAGCCTTAGTTGGAATAAAAGCGGAAATTATTCGTGGCGATTCCAAAATCAGACTGGCAGACATTGGGCGAAAAAACACCACCTCAAATCATGCCTGGAATACCGTTTTAATTGATGGGAAATGGCGTTTGGTTGACGTTACCTGGGGGCAAGGTTATTATGATAATTCTAAAGGCAGAATGGTAAAAGATTTTGAACCTGCTTATTTCGATACGGAACCCGATTACTTTTTTGCAAAACATTTTCCGGATTCTGGCTCTTATTTAGGCCATAGATTAAGTAAAGATGATTTTCTAGACGGACCTTTAATTTATAATAAAACAATAGCCGGAGATAATAAAATTATTGCTCCTGAATCTGGAATTATTGAAGTTAATAAAGGTCAGAAAATCACATTTCAGATAAAAAATATTTCAAAATCTAGTCAGTTTTTTTATTTGAACAAAAGAAATCAGGCTGTTAGAGTTGTGAATGCAAAAGAAAAAAGAGGAGGTTTGGAATTTCAAATTACGTTTGACAATACGATAGGAGATTATATCACATTTTTTCTGGATACCAATAGTATTGCTTCTTTTAAAGTAGTTTCGAAATAAATCGTCTTCACATCTTTGCTCAGACAATTTTATTATTTTGTGAAATTGGCGTATATTAGCATTCACTGAAAAATGAAAGAGAACTGGCTTATGGAAACAACTTTTTTGAAATCAATCTTAGATAATGATTTCTATAAATTTACGATGCAGCATGCTGTAATCAGGCTTTTTCCTAAGGCAAAGGTTCGTTATGGTTTCATTAATCGTGGTAAACACATTTTTCCAGCTGGTTTTTCAGATTTACTTCGGAAATCGGTAGATGCAATGGCCGATTTACGATTAACAAAAGACGAAAAACATTATTTATCACATCATTGTCCTTATCTCGATCCCACTTATTTAGATTTTTTGCAAGGATATAGTTATGATCCGTCTGAAGTTCATATTTCGCAGGAAGGTTCTGAAATAAAAGTCACAATAGAAGGTTTTTGGTACCGAACAATTTTATGGGAAGTACCTTTAATGGCCTTAATTTCTGAACTTTTTTATAAATCAAATCATTTAATTCGTTTGAATGATGAAGCGATAAAAGAACTGACGAAAAACAAAATTGACAATTATAATAAAATTGGAGTTTCTATTTTAGAATTCGGCACAAGACGCCGCCATTCTTATGATGTCCATGTTTTGGTGAACGAAACTTTAAATACTTATGGCTCCCAAAGTTTTATTGGTACAAGCAATGTACATTTTGCCATGGTCAATAATAAAAGACCTTTAGGTACACACGCACACGAATGGTTTATGTTTCATGCGGCGCAATATGGTTTTAAAATGGCAAATTTAATGAGCCTGGAACATTGGACGCAAGTGTACGGCGGCGACCTCGGAATCGCGCTGACAGATACTTACACGACTGAAATTTTCTTCAATCAATTTGATAAAAAATATTCCAAACTTTTTGACGGCGTGCGACATGATAGCGGCGATCCGATTGAATTTGCCCAAAAAGTGATCATGCACTATACGAAAATGGGAATAGATCCAAAATCTAAGATTATTGTTTTTTCAGATTCGCTAAATTTTGAAAAAGTAAAAACGATAGCTGATTTCTGTAAAGACAAAATCAAAATGTCATTTGGCATCGGAACCAATTTTACCAATGATGTGGGACTTCCTTCTATGAATATGGTTATTAAATTAACCGATACAAAACCAGATAATACACATTGGCAAGGCGTTGTAAAACTCTCTGATGAAAAAAACAAAAATACGGGAACTCCCGAAATGATTGCTTTGGCAAAAGAAGTACTCGGAATCAAGTCGTAATTTTTTGTTTTAGAACTGATTTTTTCTACTTTTAAAGCTTGTATTTTTTTAAAATCAATTTAAATAGAATTCAAAGCTGTTATTATTCATAACAAAAAATAAATACGCTTTTATTTTTTGTGTAGAAATGGTACATTAGCCAAAAATCCAATTCATTTATGCTAGAGCAAAATCAATATAACGAAGATAATATACGATCACTCGATTGGAAGGAACATATTCGTATGCGTCCTGGAATGTATATCGGGAAATTGGGAGATGGATCTTCACCGGATGACGGTATTTATATTCTTTTAAAAGAGGTTTTAGACAACTGTATCGATGAGTTCGTAATGGGCTCAGGGAAAACTATTGAAGTGACTATCAAAGACAAAACGGTTTCGGTTCGTGATTACGGACGTGGAATACCGTTAGGAAAAGTAGTCGATGTAGTTTCTAAAATGAACACGGGTGGAAAGTACGATTCTAAAGCTTTCCAGAAATCAGTTGGTTTGAACGGTGTCGGAACAAAGGCGGTAAATGCTTTGTCCAATTATTTTCGTGTAGAATCAGTTCGTGATGATAAACAAAAAGCAGCTGAATTTTCAGGTGGAAATTTAGTTTTAGAAGAAGATGTAATCGAAACGACAAAGCGAAAAGGAACAAAAGTAACTTTTACGCCAGACGAAACTATTTTCAAAAACTATAAATTCCGTATGGAATATGTCATTAAAATGGTTAAAAATTATTGTTACTTAAACAATGGTTTAACAATTATTTTTAATGGAGAAAAGTATATTTCTGAAAATGGTCTTCGTGATTTATTAGAAGAAACCATCAGCGAAGAAGATTTAGAATATCCAATCATTCACCTGAAAGATCATGATATTGAAATCGCTTTAACGCACAGTAAAACACAATACAGCGAAGAATATCACTCTTTTGTAAACGGACAAAATACGACACAAGGCGGAACGCACTTAGCTGCTTACAGAGAAGCGCTTGTAAAAACCATTCGTGAGTTTTATAACAAAAATTTTGAGGCATCAGACGTTCGTAAATCGATCGTGAGCGCAATCAGTATTAAAGTAATGGAACCGGTTTTTGAATCTCAGACCAAAACAAAACTGGGTTCTACGGATATGGGGTCAGATGATGGAACACCAGCAGTTTCAGTCCGTACTTTTGTAAATGATTTTGTAAAAAATAAACTAGACAATTATTTACATAAAAATCCGCAGACTGCTGAAGCTTTATTGCGAAAAATTCTACAGGCTGAAAGAGAGCGTAAAGAATTATCAGGAATTAGAAAACTGGCAACAGATCGTGCTAAAAAAGCCAATCTTCACAATAAAAAACTAAGAGATTGCCGTGCGCATCTTCCAGATACTAAGAATCCCAGAAACTTAGAAAGTACCCTTTTTATTACCGAGGGAGATTCGGCTTCCGGATCGATTACAAAGTCGCGTGACGTAAATACACAAGCCGTTTTTAGTTTGCGCGGTAAGCCTTTGAATTCCTACGGAATGACGAAGAAAATCGTATATGAAAACGAAGAATTTAATTTACTTCAAGCCGCTTTAGATATAGAAGATGGTTTAGAAAAATTAAGATATAATAACATCGTAATCGCAACCGATGCCGATGTCGATGGTATGCACATTCGTTTGTTGTTAATTACATTCTTTTTGCAATTTTTCCCGGAATTAATTAAAGAAGGGCATTTGTATATTTTACAAACGCCACTTTTCAGGGTTCGAAACAAAAAAGAAACCATTTATTGTTATTCTGAAGAAGAAAGAAAAGATGCGATCGAAAAACTAAAACCAAAACCAGAAATTACCCGATTTAAAGGTTTGGGAGAGATTTCGCCAGATGAGTTCAAGAATTTTATTGGAGAAACGATTCGCCTTGACCCAATTATGATGGATAAAAACACTTCAATCGAGCAGCTATTGTCTTTTTATATGGGGAAAAATACGCCGGATAGACAAGAGTTTATTATAAAGAATTTGAAGGTGGAATTGGATGCGGTTGAGGATGTTGTTATTTAAAAAATTAACATTAAAAAAACGCATCCTCTGATTGCGGTTTTTGAAATTTATGCTTTTATAATTAGAAATTGAATAACTATATGAAGAGAATACTGTTTTTGATCATAATGTTAGGTTTAATTTCGTGTAATAAGAATAAAGATTCTGAGGGAAATGTTGAAGTTGACCAAATAATAGATTATTCGGATAATATTGATTTCGAGCTTGAACAAATTCAAAAGGTAGAAATATTTTCTTATCCAGACAGATTATCTTGGGATACACTGAGGCATAGGGAAGAAATTATTAGAAACAATAAAATTGATTTTGATACTTCAATGATTAATGAGAAAATAACATTATTGAAGAAGCCAAAAATCAAAGAATTATTTGATTTAATAAAAAATCATTGTAAAAATGAAGGGGATGTTGCCCCATATTCTTCATGCTATATGCCCAGAAATTTGATACTTTTTTATAATAACAAAAATAAAATAATTGCTCATATTGAACTTTGTTTTACATGTGGAACATCAAGCAGCTCAAATAATTTGAAAGAAAATTGGGATTATTGTAAAGATGATTTAAAAGTTTTTTTGAAAAAAGAAGGAATCAAATATTTTGTTGATACCGAAGAATTGGAGAAAAAAGAAATATTATTTTTAGATAGCTTAAAAGCAAAGAAGAAAATAGTTGACTAAATAATATAAAGTTATACATATAAATACTGAAATAATTCAGCATATAAAATGAAAGACGAAGAAGACGATAATATAATTCCAAACGACGACGAAAATAATTCAGATGAAAATCCGATTGATGAAAATCAAGAAGGAGATGAATCTGAAGAAATTATCAATGTAGATGCTAAACATTTTGAGGGACAGCATTTTTACGAAAATCAGGAAGAAGAAGGCGAAGACGTAATTACAAAGGTAACCGGTATGTACAAAGACTGGTTTTTGGATTATGCTTCGTATGTAATTCTGGAACGTGCAGTTCCGGCGATCGAAGATGGTTTTAAACCGGTTCAGCGTCGTATTATGCACTCTTTAAAAGAATTGGATGATGGTCGTTATAATAAAGTTGCCAATGTAGTAGGTCACACCATGCAGTATCACCCACACGGAGATGCGAGTATTGGTGATGCCATGGTACAAATAGGTCAAAAAGATTTATTAATTGACTGCCAGGGAAACTGGGGAAATATCTTAACAGGCGATGGAGCGGCAGCTTCCCGTTATATCGAGGCACGGTTATCTAAATTTGCTTTAGAGGTTTTATATTCGCCAAAAATCACCGATTGGGGAGTTTCTTATGATGGTCGTCGCGCAGAACCTAACAATCTTCCTGTAAAGTTTCCATTGCTGTTAGCACAAGGAGCAGAAGGTATTGCAGTTGGACTTTCGACTAAAGTTTTACCACATAATTTCAATGAATTAATAGATGCTTCTGTTAAAATTTTAAAAGGAAAACCTTTTACATTGTATCCTGATTTCATGACACAAGGTATTGCCGATGTGTCAAATTATAATGACGGACTTCGTGGCGGACGTGTACGTGTCCGTGCTAAAATTGCACAATTAGATAAAAATACACTGGTGATAACGCAAATTCCGTTTTCGACCAATACAACGACTTTAATTGACAGTATTTTGAAAGCCAATGATAAAGGTAAAATCAAAATCAAGAAAATTGAAGACAATACTGCGGCTGACGTAGAGATTTTAATTCATTTATTTCCGGGAGTTTCTCCAGATAAAACAATTGATGCATTATTTGCTTTTACGGCTTGTGAGACATCTGTAGCGCCTTTAGGTTGTGTTATTGAAGATAATAAGCCATTATTTATTGGGGTTTCTGAGATGTTGAAAATTTCGACGCACAGAACAGTTGATTTGCTTCGTCAGGAATTAGAAATTCAGTTAGAAGAATTAAAAAATAAATGGCATTTTTCGACTTTAGAGAAAATCTTCATTCGTGAAGAAATGTACATTGATTTCAAATTGTATTCTGATAGAGAGTCACTTTATAAATATTTATACGACCGATTTGAGCCTTTCAAAAAATCATTTGTCAGAGAAATCAACGACGATGATTTACAAAGATTGACTCAGATTCCGATGATTCGTATCACTCGTTTTGACTCTGACAAAGCAGATGATTTTATTTCGAAATTAGAAGAGGAAATGAAAGAAGTCGAGCATAATTTGGCGAATCTAACAGATTTTGCTATTGCTTATTTCACAAAATTAAAAGAGAAATACGGAAAAGGTCGTGAACGTCAGACAGAACTTCGTGTTTTTGATAATGTTGAGGCTACAAAAGTAGTTTTAAGAAATACAAAACTTTACGTAAATCGCGAAGAAGGTTTCGTAGGAACCAGCTTGAAAAAAGATGAATATCTTACCGACTGTTCTGATATTGATGATGTAATTGTGTTCTTGCGAGATGGTAAAATGATTATTACTAAAGTCGACGCCAAGACATTTGTAGGCAAAGATATTATACACGTTGCGATTTTCGATAAGAGCGATAAGCGTACGATTTACAATATGATTTATCGTGATGGTAAATCAGGTCCTTCGTATATTAAACGTTTCAATGTTACAGGTGTAACGCGTGATAAGCCATACGATTTAACAAATGAAACGGCTGGTTCGCAAGTAGTTTATTTTTCACATAATCCAAATGGAGAAGCGGAGGTAATTACCATTTTATTACGTCAGGTTGGTACAATCAAAAAGTTGAAATTTGATATTGATTTTGCCAAGTTGGCCATTAAAGGACGTGCTTCAAAAGGAAATTTAGTTACTAAATATCCAATCAAGAAAATCGAATTAAAAGAGAAAGGAATTTCGACTTTATTACCAAGAAAAGTTTGGTTTGATGATACTGTAAAACGATTAAACGTTGATGCAAGAGGTGAATTGCTTGGAGAATTTAAGCCAAGTGATAAAATCTTAATCATCAATCAAACAGGAAAACTGAAAGTTATAATTCCGGAATTATCGACTCACTTTGATGAAGATATGATTGTGTTGGAAAAATGGAATCCAAAGAAACCAATTTCGGCAATTTATTATGATGGAGAAAAAGAACGTTATTTCTTAAAACGTTTCTTGGTTGAAAGTGAAGGAAAAGAAGAAAGTTTCATTACAGATCATCCAAATTCGCAATTAGAAATTGTATCGACAGATTATCGTCCGTTGGCACAATTGGTTTTTGCCAAAGTAAAAGGAGTTCAAAAAGAAGATTTACATATAGATGTAGAAGATTTTATAGCCGTAAAAGGTTTTAAAGCTTTAGGAAATCAATTAACAGCCGATAAGTTAAAACAAGTTAATTTATTAGAACCTTTACCATACGAAGAACCAGTGGAAGAAGTCCCAGAACCACCAGAAATTTCAGATGATGATTCAGTAGAAACCGAATTAGATGATGATGGACAAATAGGACTCGTTTTAGAATAATAAAACAAAAGCGCTAAGAGAATTTCTTAGCGCTTTTTTAAAATTTATTGCTCAGATAAAACGTCTTTTTTAATCCACTTTATTGTGTCATTTTCAATTGTAACGATCATTTTATCTCCATCTTTAACTTCTCCTGAAATGATTTTCTTAGCTAACGGTCTTCTTAAATGACTTCTTATGATACTTTTTATAGGGCGTGCTCCATATTGTGCATTATAGCCATTTTGAGCTAAATAAAGTTTAATATCTATTGGAATTTCAACTTCTAAATTAATGTTGCTAAGCAAGTCTGTAAATTCTTTTTTAAGATGAATTTCGAAGATTTTCAGAGCATTCTCCTTAGCGATAGGGACGAAAGGTACAATTTCCGTCAAACGGCCTAAGAATTCTGGTCTGAAATAATTCGCCATGATTTCTATTAAAGAAGTTGATGTTGGAATCTCACCTTTACTGTAAGTTTTAACTATATGATCAGCTCCAATATTCGAAGTAAAAAGGATAATTGCATTCGAAAAATCTCCTTCTTTTCCCAGTCTGTCATGTAGTTTTCCTTCATCCATAATTTGAAGAAAAACGTCAAAAACAGAAGGATGTGCTTTTTCAATTTCGTCGAATAATACAATCGAGTAAGGCTTCTCTCTGATCTTATTTACAATAACGCTTCCCTCGATATAACCCACATACCCTGGGGGCGCACCAAGGAGTAATGCAGCCGAATGTTCTTCTTTAAATTCAGACATATCAAAACGTATGATAGCATTTTCATCCTGAAAGAGAAATTCTGCCAGACTTTTAGCTAATTCTGTTTTTCCAGTTCCCGTTGGGCCTAAGAAAAAGAATGAGGCGATTGGTTGTCCAGCTTTACTTAATCCTGATCTTGATTCTAAAATAGAACCTGCAACCGTGGCTATACAATGATCCTGGCCAACGACTCTTTGGCTTAAAACTTCTTCAATATTATTTAACTTTGATTTTTCATCTTTTTTTAGCTTTCCAACTGGTATACCTGTTTTATTTGAAATTACAATAGATAAATCAAAACCTTCGATATGAACGCGTTTGTCTAGAGCCTTTTTTTCAATGGTACTGATTAAGTTTTCAATATGTGTAAATAAAGATTCTGATGATTTATAGGTATTTTCTAATTCGTCTTCCCAAATCAATAAAAATGATGTCTTATTAATCAAATCTGTCAGAAACCACTTTGCTTCTTTAATTAATTGTTCTTCAGATAAAATTAGTTCATTTTGCTTTAAAAGCATTAATTTATTTAAAAGAGATTGTTTTTCCTTTAAGAAAGTCTCTCCAGAAGTTTTTAAAACTGACATTGTATGATCAATCAAATTAATAGCAGATTCAGGAAGGCTTTTTTCTTTTAAATACCTTCGTGATAATCTTATAGATTCTGAAATGGTCTCATCATCAATTTTTATTTTATGATGTTCTTGATAACTTTTAATCGATTCACGAATCATTCGGAATAAAGTTGTATCATTGGATTCCTCTAATTTTACAATTTCAAACATACCTGAAAGTCCATAAATTTTTTGAATTTGCTTGGTGTATTCTGCAATAGTCGAAGTAGCGATAATATTTAATCCCTTTGCTAATTCTCCTTTCAGGACATTTGAAATGCCAGAATCGATTCCATTTTTATCTAATAAAGTATGGATTTCTTCAATAATAAGAATTGCTTTCGGAAATTGTTTGAGTTCCTGAATACAGTTTTTTAACCTATCCTCGATCTCACCCTTGTATGATGCACCAACAATTAAAGAAGATAAATCCAATTCAAAGAGCTGAACTTTATTTAAAATGTCAGGTATTTGATTAGAAATAACATTTTGAACCAAAGTTTCAATTATGATTGATTTTCCAACCCCGCTTTCGCCAATTAATAATACATTTGGTTTAGAGAAACGGCACAAAATCTCTTTTATCACGTTTAACTCTATTTCCCTGCCAACAGCATTAATTTTGTTTGGCTTATTCTCAATGTTTTTATGAATGCAATATTTACTTAAAAAGCCTTTTTTTATTTCTTGTTTTAAGAAATTTGCTTCTTGTAGAATACTTGCTTGGCCTTCTAATAATTCATTTCTGGAAATTGGATACGTTTTCATCTGATCAAAATTAAAACCTACTCCCGGTGAACTTAAAGCAATAATAATCGCATAAAGACTTATTTCATCTTCATTTAGAATTTCTCTTATTGATTCGGCTTCATTGATAATTTGATCAATACTATGGCTTGGTTCTATATCAAAAACCGGAGTTGTTTTTGGCTCTTCTTCCATGCGTACTTCCGCCCATTCATCAAGATAATAGACATCTTTGCCCATTGTTTCCAATCGTTTCAAAAGAGAAAGATCTCGGCTCAAAATTGCTTTTAAGAGATGCGAGGCTGAGTAATATTTATTTAAATTGGCTTTCGCTATTTTTTTTGCAATTTCAAATGCACTCACTAATTCGGCACTAAATATGTTTTTTTCTGCTTCCATATAATTTAATCTTTTACCCAGATCATGTATTTTTTTACTTTATAATTGATGTTTAAACCCTTAATACAATTATTCTGTTTGTCCTTGTTTAATCGAATAGACTCAATCTTGATTTTTTTCCCCTTAATAGCAGAACACAATTGCGCGAAAGTCAATAAATCGGTATCATTTTTCACAATTGGAATATCTAAATCATCACATAAATATTCTGTGAAATCATCTTTTACTTTACTGCCTTCTGCCACTTTATTTAATAAAATTTCAAATTGGTCTTCTGATATTTTAGGTGCTTTTTTAATTGCAACAATGCTATCTTTTTGAGTTTTAGTTTTTGGGGCGACGGGCACATATTGCAACATATCTTCAAGCGGATCTTTTTTTACCGTCCCTCTTGGCAAGTAAAATGCATCAGCTTTTTTTTCATATATATAAGAGGTTATATCGAGCGGATTAGTCTTTTTTATCACTTTTGGATGAACATAAATTATTTTTTTCGCAACACTTCTAAAATTACCATTTACGACTAATGTAATGGTTTTTTCACCTGGCGTGGAGAACGTATATACTGGATTTGCTGAAGTTTCATCAATTCCTCTGTTTTCTCCAAATGCCCATTCCCACGTTTTGGCATCTTCTGAAATAGAATTAAAATAGGTAGGTTGTCCAACAGTTATAATTTTAGAAGCAATAATTTGTGGCGTAGCGAGCTTGTCAATTTCATATTTATCCTTCAAAATGAGCTCATATGTATGAACACATTCTCCATTTATTGTGAGCGTAATAAAATAGTTCCCTGGTGCCTTGTAGGTATGAAAGGTATGCCGTCTTTTATCAGGAGATGATCCATCTCCAAAATCCCATTTCCATGATTTTGCATTTGGGGTTTTGTCATAAAATTCGATAGGTTCTTCACTTTTTGACTGATCTGAAAAAATATAGTATTTGGCATCTTCACAATCGACATGATTGAAAAACTGAATTATAAATGAAATTATTCCGATTAGCAGTAAAGCAACAAAGAAGAAAACAACTCTAATATCTATATTCTTTCCATTCATTTTTTAAATTTAATTAAGAATTTAATTACAAAAATAGATTTATTTATTTTATTATTGTAAAATAAATACTATAAAATTTATTTTTATTGTTATGATTTTGTAGAAAATTTTATTACGTTTGTAATATTATGTTTACATAATGGTTTAAGGTCCTAAGCTAAAAAAATACCACTTCGCAATTAGCTTTAGATAAAAATCCACAAGCAAAATTTTGCGCCAGCCATTTTTAAGACAAATAAAATAATTAAACAAAATTTTTATGAGGCAGTTAATTTTATTGATGCCGGCAATGTACTTGTTGCTCGCATGCAGTAATAAAAAGTACATAGCTCAAATTCCATTTAAATATGATTATTCTTTAGAATTATTAAAAAAGGATGCTCAAATGGAAGAGACAGGATTAAAAAATAGAACAATTGTAAATGATAATTCAGAGAATCTCAGTGATGCTATTTTAGCTCTGAAAGAAAAATACTCGATTGTATTAGCCGTGATACCAAGCAAAATCAAAGATTATAAATTGTATAATTATATAGATCTGTGGATTAATACACCTTATAAAGAGAAAAGTTTTTCTAAAAAAGGAATTGACTGTTCTTATTTTTTGCAATCTCTGTACAGTGATGTTTACAAAGTTACGCTTCCAAAAGATCCTGCAGGAATGTGGAAATCAAAATCGATTCAGATTTTCACCGGAAGAACTTTTTTGACAGAAGGGGATTTGGTTTTTTTTAGATATGATAAAGATCATCCTATTTCAGATGTTGGCCTGTATTTACATAACGATCGCATTTTGGCCTGTACAGACAAGGGATTAGGGATCTACAATTTTAATGATGAATATTTTCAATTACGATATATAGGAGCAGGAAGGATTAATGAAGATGCAAAGAAAAAGTAAAAAAAGTCTTGAAGAGCTAGTAGAGGAAGTTAAGAATATCCCTTATGACATCAGGGCAGAGATTGTTGCCAATGAGCTCATTAATAATGGAGATATAATTTCTGAAGATTTCACGATTTCTAATCTTGGTCAATTCTCAAGAGCATATCGTAGTGATATTATTGGAGCGAATATTCAAGATGAGAATTATGAAAAAAGAGAATATTTGAATATAGAATTATCTAGAGATGGTTTGTATGACATGCTTCCTGAAGGATTTGTGCACAGTTTGACAGAGAATAATACTGATAAATCTGTCGATCAGATGATCAGGGAACATAAACATCAGAAAAAACAAGAATTAGAAGCTCGTAAGTTTTTTGCGCCGTTCGAGAATGAGATTTTTCATTACAGAACAAAGGTGGAAAGTGTAGAAAGGGATTTTCTATATAAACTGAATGGCAGTAAACCACTTGATTTCTTTTATGATTTTTGGGGTTTGTCACAAAATTATCCATCGATATTAGTATCAAAGTTCATTCAGGTTTTGCCTTATGCGTATCAGATTGTGGGAGATATTGATTTGTCTTGTCGTTGTCTGGCAAGTATAATGGAAGAAAAAGTGAGTTACACGACAACTACTTTTAAAGAATATAGCGATGAAAGCGAACAGATATATTTAGGAGAAAACAGGGTGGGAGTCGATTTTATATGTGGAAATAATTACATGGATTATTCTATGAATGTTACAATACAGATAGGCCCAATTATAAACCAAACATTTGAAAGTTATATTCATAATGGAAAAGTCAAACAGTTTATAGACTGCTTTTATGAACACTTTTTTCCGATGGAAGTTGAAGTTAAAACAGTTTTATTAATGAACAAAGAAACAGAAGATTTCAATTTTAGTAAACAGCCAGTGTTGGGTTATACAACAAGAATATAAAATGATAAAGAAGCATTTAGTAGGGCTTATAGATATTAGGCTCATTGTATTTTTAGTAGTAATTATTGCTTTGAGTGTGATACTTACCATGTTTTTCAGTGATAAAGTAAAAGATTTTGCTATAACATATAAGAAGAAATTTTACATCTATATTTTCTCGTTCGTACTTATTTATGCTTTAGTCGCCTTTTTAGGTTATAATAAATTGTTCAATGAACTTTCCGATGAATTTTTATTTTATCAGATAACTTCGGGCTTATTTGGGATACTACATGTTTGGCTGTATCGATGGTATTTTGAAGAGTTTAATATGAAATCGGTCGGCATTGAATTGTTGTTTTCGTTGCTTATCATGCTTTATTCGAGTTTACTATTCATTATAATTTACACAGCTTTAAACGGTATTGAACTTACTTTTTTAATGTGCTCACATTTTATAATTTTTATTGTGCCAACTGGAGTTTATGTGGTGTTTAATTATATGATGCAGATACCGCCTCGAAAATTTATTACATGGACACCAAAAGCTTCTTATAAGCCAATTGAAGGTACAGAGATGGAAGATATATTATTGATAACATTATTAATAAGGAAAGAAGAAAGTAATGAAGAGTACGCTTCAATTAGAACCCAAGCTCCTTTGAAAGTTGATTTTGGGCGTTTATTTTATTTGACAATTACAGGTTATAATAGATATAATCAAAATGATATAATAGAATTAACACAGTCTGATGGTCAAAATTATAATTGGGTTTTTTATCTACAGCCTAAATGGTATGAAAAAACAAAGTATGTAGATGCTGGTTATTATGTGGGGATAAATGGTATTACTGAAAATTCGGTAGTGATATGTCAGCGTGAGATAGAAAAAAATGAAAAGAATAAAAAAGAGAAAAAAATAGATCAAAAAGTTTATGGTATTGAAACATTAAACGAAGGTGCAGAACAGAGAAAAATTGACGAACTAAAGGAATCTGAAATTCAAGATAGAAATATAAAATAATTAAAATAAGTAGTTCAATTTATAATTTTCAAAATCAATATTCTCCTGATAAAATCCGAAAGTGAGATGCCTTAAAAATTGATTTAATAAACGACTTAAACCTTTTAATTGTGGCAAATAATGGAAGAAAATAAAAGACATCAAGTTCTCTTTATAAGTGAGGATTTTATATTGCCTTTTCGCCCTTTTGAACTCAATCATAAATATTTGGTTATGTATACCATTAAGAAAGGAGAAGTGATACAAAGCTTAGAGCAGAATTTTAGTTTGAGAAGATTAAGGCCTGATACCAAACAAGATGATTATCATTTTATTGAGGTAGATAAAATTTCTGAATTATTAATTGATGGAAAACCTGTAGATAATAAAGTTTATATAGTAGCCGAGAAAACTGCGCAACTTTTATATCCGTTAAGAATAGTAGTAAATAAATACGGAAAGTGGATCGACTTAAATAGTTACGATAAACTAAAAGAAAGATGGGGAAACCAAAAAGAAGATATTAAAGAGTCGTTTGGCGGAAAAATATTCGAAATGCTGGCTAAAAATATTGAAGATGCAATAGCCGACGATAAATCTCTAATTGATTTTATGGCTGGTAATTGGTTTTTAAGAGTCTTTTTTAACGGGATACATACAGTATACACAAGAAAATTTGAAACTGAAAAGAAATTGTATTTTCCTGCAATTGCGGAAGTTGAAGATATCGAATTTTTGATTACACAATCAGTCAATCCGTATTTAAATGAGTTGAATCAGATAGAAGTAATGCAGAAAGGAGAACTTGAGGATGAATTTAGACATGGAAGTTATAGCGCAGATTACATTTTGAATCCCAATAATTACATCATTGAAAAGATAGAGTTAGAATGTAATATGGAAATGGCGGTATCTAGACAGATCAACATTAGTGTTAGAAATTTGGACGAAGGTAAAATCATTTTAGATTCAGCAATATCACGTATAGTATAGAAATAAAGCTTTAAAAATTATGAGCGAAAAATATGTTGTTGTACACGGCGCTACCTGCAAATGCAAGTTTAGCGAAAAACCTCAAACTGATATTTTGCAGATTAAATCGCAAAAGAAACATTTTGCAAACGATAAGGGTGCAGATAAAAAATTGATTGCAAGTACAAAAGATCTAGGGCAAACATTGGAGAAAAATACTTTTGGCAATTGCAAGCTTCAGCCAACAGGCAATAGTTATAAACCGTGTCAGGCTGTAATAACAAAATGGAGTAATTTTTATGAAAAAATAACATTGAGTAATCAAGGCAAAATACTTGTAGAAAATAGTAAAGCGACCTGTCCAATTGGCGGTTCTGACTGCATAGAAATTACCAAGCACGGGCAAAAAGCCGAAGTAGGCAAGCAACAAACAAAAAATGCAGATCGTGATGTATTAAAACAAATCAATCCATTATTAAATCCTGATGAATTAGAAGAAGATTTGATCTGCTTTTAAACAATTAATAAGATTATGGCAAAATTAAAAATATTTGGAAAAGCCAATCCTGTAGTAGGTGTAAAAGAATATTACTCAATTAATGATTTTTTTGGAGCCTTTAATTCTGCTTTATTGAATCCATCACAATTTCAAAGTTTATCTGATGAGCAAATTAAATGGAGTATTTGGACATTTAACGGAAGTTCATGGTCAAAAAGATCTGAAAATAACAAGACAGGAATAACGGTACCTTATACTTTTTCTCAAAAAAGCCTGACCAGAAAAGGAATACGAATGCTGGTCGAGGCAAATGGCGAAAAAGCTGTTCTTGATATAAAAACAGAAAAAGCCACACAAGGAAAAATATTACATGTTGATTTATTAGATAATAATTATAATAAACCTGCAAGATCATTTGCATATGGAGATTGGATAATTGCCAAAGTACATTGTGTAGATATGGAATTGTTGCCTGTAAAAGTGACTTTATGGGAAGACGATGGAGATAAAACGAAACAAAACACAACTAATGTAAAGATCGAAACTAAAAAAAGCGACATTTTAAACGGAATAGCTTATGCTAAATTTTATCTAAATCCTAGTCATGCCTGGCTGGCAAATGCGAAATTAGCTAAAGGCGACAAAAACGAAGGAGAATTTCATGAATACTATGTAACTGCCGAAATCTTTGAAAAAATTTCAAAACGAGTACCAAGTAAAAATGCAAATGTCCCCAATCCTGATTATAAACCAGAAGCTCCTAAAAAGCAAACTCCTGCGGAGAAAAAAGGCCCTTCTAAAAAAGAAGAAAAAGGAATTGCAAAATCGGACAATAAAGTTCATGATTATCATGAGCAGAAAGTTTCTGTGAAAAAAGAAATCTGGAAAGATCCGTTTATTGAAAAGATTAACAGTTATATGACGGTTAATGTGGGAGGCGTTTGGGGAAGTAAGAAAGATAATAAAAATGGAATTTGTGTGGCTGAGGCTCGTGTTCGAGCATTTATGAGAATGTTAAGAAAAGGCGAGGGAACTCAGGGAGAAAATGGATATACAAAACAATTTGGTGGTGGAAGTTTTTCTGACATGAGTAATCATCCACAAAAAATAATACATTCAGGTAATTACTACTCATCAGCTGCAGGAGCTTATCAAATTATGGGATATAGCTATTATTGGTTAAATGGGGAAAAGCTTGACCTTAATAATAAAAAAGCCGGAGTTTATGAACAGGATCATGACTATATAAAAAGATATAATATAAAAGATTTTAAAAATGAATCACAAGATAAATTGTGCGTAATAATTTTGAAGCACAAAAGAAAAGGAAGTCTAGATTTAATAATTAAAAATGAAATTAAGGAAGCTCTTGAGAAATATGGAAGTTATGAGTGGGCAAGTTTGCCACCTGGACGATATGGACAACCAACTCAAACAATGGATGGAGCATTAAAAGAATATGAAAGATGTTTAAAAGAAGAACTCGCTGGAATGACAAATTTATATATAAAGAAAGGCTTTCTTAAAGAGTTTGGTTACAATTGCTGTAATGATGATAATATATCACAAGATACTGAAAATTGTAAATCGTGTAAAAAGAAACATATTGACCTTACTGATAAGGTTAAATGGCAGAGTCAATATGATTCAAAGTGGGGAAACAAAGCTTTACAAGATAAAGCTTGTAAAAAAACTTGTGATGATATATTAATAAAAAATGGACTAAAAGCTACCTCACTTTCAAGATTGTTTCAAACTGCAATTGAAAATGAAACACATACAAAATTAATTGTAGATAAAGAAGTTTCTAAAAAAGCTGTCGATTATTTAGATTCTGAATTGGATAAAGGAAATCCTGTTCAGGTTGGTGTAGATCATGATTTAAATTATAAAATTAATAATAATGTTGATCATTCAACTGACCACTTTATTATAATAATTAGTAGGGGATGTGATGATGGAAAAATTTATTATTCATTTTATGACGTCGGTACTAGTTTTGAGAAAAAGGGAACTAGTGAAAATAATCGCCTATATTTAGATACTTCAGACAACTCACTAAAAGGGAAAACTGTTTATAATGGTAATTTTTATACAGTAACACAAATTAGAAAAAATTAAAATATGAGAAGTTCAATAATTGTATTCGTACTAACATCTGTACTTACTTTAAGTTCATGTAATTCTCAAGATAAAAAAGATAATGTATTAAATGAAAGAAATAGTATTAATATAAAATTAAAAGATTTCAAACAATATTCTGGAACATGGTTATTTGTGGAGAAAGAAAATAACGAGTACTTGTATTGTGCTGATATCCCAAAATCAATTACAGCCACTAGTTCTACAATACATAATGAAACTCCTATGGAGGATTCAGATTTTAAAATTGATCATGTAAAGGAAAAAGATGGGATTACTTATTTATATTTAGATAAAAAAGAAGCTTCTTATTATAGATTTAAATGGATAGACCAGGAAAAAGGAATTTCTGAATGGATTTTAGATAATTACCAAAGAGATATGTATGTGAATAAGCTAAAATTAAATAAGATTAAAAAAAGGAAATGCGAACAAAAAGAAATCACTAAAGGGTTAATATGTGAAATGAATGGTCTCTCATCCAAGTTTAATTTTAAAATAATAGGAACTGATTTTGAAAATCAGGAAAAGAATTTAAATCCATTGATAGCAAAAATAATAATAACTCAAAAAAATAATCCTTCCAAAATTCAAGAGATTCGTTTTGAACCTAGTTCATGGTTATCATTTAATGATGTACCATGTGATGCGATTTCGTACTTTAAAAAGGAAAAAAGCATAGAAGAAGGCCTTGAAAATCATCATAATTTTATAATAGCAGATTATAATTTTGATGGACTGGAAGATTTTGCTTATATATGGGATATAGGAGGAAATGGAGGTATATTATTTTCGTATTTTTTTCAAAATAAGCAAGGAGAGTTTTTTGAAGATGATAGTTTCCCGCTTAAAAATGGTCTTTTCCCTTTTAAGATTAATCTAGAAGAGAAAATACTTATAACTGTGAATCCTGTTGGATGTTGTAAAATAAATAAAATGATTTATCAATTAAAGAAGAATAATCAGTGGGATTTAATTCAATCAAAGCAAGAAGATATAAAATAAAAATCTTATGCCAACGCGTATCTTGAGTGTGAATGTAAAATATTTTACGATTTATTTATATTATTCTAGGGAGCGGTTCACTCACTTCTGCAGAAGATTTCGTAGAACAAAAGAAATCAATATTTCCACAATACCACATAAAACACTTTCCAAAAACAACTTAAGCTAACTATAAGCACTGCTTCTAACTAAGCTTAAAAACCTTATGTAATCAAATTACATGAGGCATTTCGCTATGGAATAAACTAAACAATTATTATAAGAAGTAAAAAAATATGATAGAAAAACTAAATCATTTTCCCGTAAACTGGATTGATGGGATGAAGATCAATAAAAGCCATTTTTTGGCAATGCAGGACAATGTTTCTGAATTGGTAAATGATGCAATTGGAATCCGTGCTACTCCGATGAGTTATGGACTGTTGGATTCTGGAAATCAGAATAAGGAATCGACAAAAATTACCTTGGGAATCGATAATCATAAATTGCTTCGCGTTCGTGTGGAAGAATGTCATGCCATTACTCCAAATGGTTCACGAATCGAAATCAGTAGAAGTAATACGGATACGTTGGATCTGCAGGTTCCTTATCCGGAAGAAACGTATGAGATAAAAGAAGGAGAACAATTAGTTTTGTTGGCTTGTATATCAGTTAATTCGAAGAAACGGATTCCGTTTGGAGAGCCTGATCCAGATGAGGTTCCGCCACGATATCCGTACACTCAGCCAGAATATAAACTACATCTAATAAAAGCCGAAGAGTTTAGATCTGGAATAGGTTATGGTGGATATTATTTGGCAATTGGAAAAGTGTTGATTGGCGATACTACAGCTTTGGATGAAAATTATATTCCACCATCGATAACAGTTGCTTGTCATCCAAAATTAGTTGATATGCAGGCGCAGATCGCGCGCTCTTTTGGTCAGATAGAAATTTATTCGGTACAGATTTCTCAAAAAATCAACCGAAGCCAACAAAATGGGATTTTACCTCAAACAGTAATGCAATTAGCAGACAGCGCCGGCTATTATTTGGGTAATTGCCTGACACAGTTCCGCTGGTTTTCATTACATGAACATCCTGCCTCAATGTTGAGCGTTGTCGTTTCATTCGCCAGGGTGATGAAGAATTTTATCGATTCTAAGTCTGGAGCAGGAAAAGAGGAGCTTCTAAATTATTTTGCAGAGTGGTGTGATCTTTCACAGGGCGATTTGGAAATACTTTTTACAACTCTTATCAATACAGGATATGATCATGTTCATATAGATCAAACGGCAACGCTGACAATGAATTTTCTTTCTAAAATTGAGAAGCTTTTTGAAACATTAAGCAAACTAGATTATATCGGAAAGAAGAAAGAAAACATAGAATTGTTTGTTGCAGAAACAGAGAAAAAAGATATCGTTCACAATCCGAAAAGACATGGTTTCTTCATGAAAGATTAATTATAAATCAAATATTAATTATGGAAGTATTAAACAAAAAAGAACGTCAAAAAGCCTTCATAGCTTTTTTAGTAGCATTTATAATCACTTTTTCAGTAATGCTAATGGCTGTTTCCTTCAATTTTTATATGCCTTTGGCTGAAAATAAAATGTTGAAAGCGGAAAATGAAATGATGAAAAGAGAATACGATTATCAAACTAATTTTTCGATAAAAATTGACAGCGTTAGAATGACAATCGATTCAATTAACTCTCCAAAAGTAGATAATGATTTTCAACAGCGTCTTGCCAATGTTATGGTAGCCAATATTTATCAGAAGATTCCAAAAGATACAACGGAAAATAAGAGACTTTATAACAACATCATTTTAGCATACAAAAATATTATTGATTATAAAAAGCAGATCAGAAGTCTCACACACAATTCAAATTTAATTGACAGTTTGAATCAGTCTGCTAAAACTTATAAAGAAGAATTAGAAAAAGTAAGCCGGGATTTAGATGTCTGTCGTCAAATTTATCAGAATCAATAACTAGAAGAGTAAAGAGTAATAGTAATAATTAAATAATTAAAAATTATGTTATCAAATTATGGAATTGGAGGCAATGAAGTAAAACTAGATGCAGATGAAGCAATCAGCGCAATCCCTCAAAACAGAACATTAGTTGCTCAAAAATTAACAGTCGATTCGCCTATTAAACCAGAATTGGTTGAAGGTATAACAAATGTTGAAAAAGCTTTTGAACATTTTAAGCCGGAAGTAAAAGTAAATTTTGAAACTGCAGATGGAACTACAAAAGTAGAGGCCTTAAAATTTAAAAATTTAGGAGATTTTGGCGTAAAGGGGATAACTGCTCAAAGCAATTTTTTATCTGATTTAGAAACGGAAAAAGATCAATATCAAAAAATTATTCGTCAGTTAAAAGCAAATAAAATTTTGAAAGGAGCTCTAGAAGACCCAGATGCTAAAAAAGCTTTATTAGATAGTCTTGCAACGTTAATTAATGAATTAAAAGAAAATAAATAAAAGGATATAATATGTCGAATAAAGAAGCAATTAAAAACGACAGTTTAGATACTGCAGTTTTAGAACGTAAACAAGCAGGAAGTTCAATTGAAAAAAATGTTGAAAAACTGGCTAAATTCGGTGGTTTTGATTTATTGGAAATGGCGATTGAAGGCATTCAAAACCTTAATCCTGAAAGAAAAGCAAGAAGAAAAATTTTTCTGGGAGAACTTAATAAATGTAAAGAAAGAGAAACTCTTAAAAAGACTTTAGAATTATGGTCAGCAGTTTTAAGCAATAATGAAGCCCTGACAGATATGGTCGCTCAATGCGAGGATAAATGCAAAGAATCAGAAGCTTTGTTAAAAAAGAATCTTGCCAAAGCAGTTGAAGATACGAGAGAAATTGAAGGTTCTTATAGAACTGTAGCATTGTTTTTCAAAAATACAGAAACGGATAAAGTTAAAAATGTTACAATTGTAAATGCAGATTTAGAACAATTAAAAGATTTAGACAACACTCGTTTCATTGATGCAATTCACTCAGAATTGGTAGATAATTATGATCGTTTAGATCTTAAGAATAACTACGGAATATTAGTTATTCCTGGATATTTAGGATCTAATAAAGTGATAGAAAAGTGGGCTAAAATTGCGCATGAAAATAAAGTAATGTTAGTTACCGATTTTGAGCATCTTGATGAACCGGATGATGTAATTGAAATGTTTGATGGAGCTTCATTAACTGGTGGTGATGCTTACCGTTCAAATGTAATTATGACTTGTAACTGGTTAGTGGGCCGTGGAAGATTTGATCAAATTGGTGAAAATGAAGATTTACATGTTGCACCATCAGGAGCGTTGGCAGGAAAAATATACAAAACATTAATGTCTCAGGTTACTGCGGGTAAAAAGTTTGGAGGAATAAATGAAGTTGATGGAGTAAAATTTGATCTTAAGAAAAGTGAAATTGCAAATCTTGAAAATCTCGGTTTAGTTCCAATGGTAAATGAATACGGAAAAGTAATGGCTTTTTCAGCTAAAACATTGTTCAATGGCGACAATTTAGGTCTTCAGACTTATTCTGTTGTTCGTGTTTTTGATTATGTGACAAAAGTATTAATGGATTTTCTGAATCGTAGAGCATTTGAAAATTTTACAGCCAAAACTCGTAAAGAGATTATGAATCAAATTGTAAGTTTCCTTGATGGAATTACAGGTCCGGATAAATTAATTGAAAATTTTGAGATTAGAAGATTCGAACAGGATCCAATTCAAAAAGATAGAATTTACATGGATATTCATATGAAACCCTATTTTCCCGCCAAAAATTTCCTTATAAAAATGGATGGTCATAAAGGAGATGAGGGAACGGAATGGGATACCGATTACGAACAAAAGTAGACCTTTAATAATGTGAAAGGAAGCACATTTTTTGTGTTTCCTTTTTTACCAAATATTAATCTTTTGATTGATCAAAACCAAATAACTCAAATTCATGAAGGCCTTTAAAAATTTACTTTTAGTTGTGTTGTTTTCTAGTTCATTTTCACTTTTTGCGCAGAAAGTAAATACGGTAGATACTTCAAAATGTTCCATTTCACAAAATGAATTATTACTGAATGGGAAAAAATTTGCTAGTGCGAGACCAATTTTATTGCGTGTCTATAATGAAGATTTCGAGTATGCAGTATTTCAATTAGGTAAAAGGAAGAGAAAGATCTTTTTATTCTTTAAAATCTTCACATATAATGTATGCGTTAAACAAAAACAACCATTAGAACTTTATTTTAAAAATGGGGAAATGTATATTTTAAAAAATTCTTTCATAGTGAATTGTGATGGAACTGCAGTCATACAACTTAGAAGTAGAGATGTGAAAAAAATGATATCTAATGATATTAATACTATAAAATTCTTTACTCTCAAAAAAGATTATGAATTTAATCCAAATGGAGATGATAATCGAAATATTAAAAGTTATTTGAACTGTTTGAAGCTCTATAAAGTTCAAAACCGTTAAGGGTTGCTTGAATATTAGTGTTTAATAGTTAATTCATTTTAAAAATAGATATATGCCAATTCCAGAATTGAATCTATCCTTAGGGCTGACAGAAAACAATGGCTCTGTTTTTTATGCAGGAAGTGGAGAAGGAGAAGTGATTGTGAAGACCGATTCAGCTTTAAAACAACATACAATCAGTATTACTATTTCAGAACTGGAAATAGGAACTGTAAATTTAAAAACAAATTTAGGTAAAACAGAAGTTCCTGTAGAGATTGAAATTCCGATCTATCAAATGATTGTAACTGATGATAAAACCAATGAAAAGGAAGTTTATAAAGTCACACGTGATACTTATTTTTTTAAAGAGCAAAAAGTAAAAAAAGGTTTGTGGAGTTTTTTGGGATTAAATTTTTTAGGCCCCAAAAATTTTCTTTTCGAAAATATTCCTTTTGAACCTTTTATAGAAAAGATAGAAAGTTTTGAGATTACTAAATATAGGAAACTAAATAACGAAGAACTTACTTATACCTTTCAGAATGGAGTACAAAACATTCAAATTTTTGCGGGAGATATAAATGCACTTCAGATTAAAAAAGGAATAAGTTATTTCGTAATAGTCGATGAGAAAAAAGGAACGCGATTTATTGGAGATATTTTATATCGGGAGAAATTTTTACGACTAACTCCTAAAGTTAAACTTTATATTGTTAGGAGGAAAAAGGTTTCAAGAGTAATGGAAACAAATAAAAAGGGACAAGTAAATAGGTTGATTTACATTTAAAAAAGAAAAATGAAAGGAGCTTTTTATAAACTACCAATCAATTTTAATGATATTATTCAAAAAAAAGAAATAGAAAAAACGTCTATTGAGCATTCGATAGCGCAGCAGATTATATTGCTGGCTACAACAACCTTTGGAGAATGCAAGTTTGATGAAACCTATGGGTCTAAAATTTGGGAGATTGATTTTGATTTATTAATTAATGAAAATACGTTGAAAGAGATAATCTCCAAAACGATGAAAGAGTCTTTATTTCTACATGAAAGACGAATTAAAGTAAATGAATTAAAAGTGGAATTATCTGAAACTGTATTTATTGTTGATGAAGTAAGCAGAGCAAAAAAGAAAGTCGATATAATAATTGAAGGTATAATCAAAAGCACTAATAGGGACTTTAATTTCAGAGGTTATTTTTTTGTTGGGCCACTATCTTATAAATAAAATAGATTTTACTTCATTAAATCATTATTGACGGCGACGGCATATTTTGTAAGTTAATATTTATAAACTTGTGATATAAGTAGGAATTATTTTATATATTTACGATATAAATAAATAGATTAATAATTAAAATTTTTATTATGTCGTTTTTAACATCATTGACAGTAGCCGGAAAGGACTACAAAGTATTACAGGTAAGTTATGATTTAGCTCAGGAAACAGATGCTTCAGGTCGCCCATCTACAGTTACACGTGGAGGAAGAATTATGATCGAAGTAGAGTCAACAGGTAGCACGGAATTATTTGAATGGATGACTAACAACTTTGAAAGAAAGGATGGATCAGTGAAATTCATCAAACGTGATTCTAATGCTACTTTGAAAGAACTCAAATTTACAGAGGCTTATATGGTGAAATACAAGGAGAATTTTGATCATAACAGTGAGAATCCGTTAACGGAGACTTTTATGATTTCTGCTCGTAAGATTTCGATGGGTGGAGGTGAGTTTGATAATGCTTGGGTATAATATTTAGGGCTTTTATTAAATTTTAAATTAGCAAAGGAAGTCCATCAATCGGGCTTCCTTTTTGTTTTTTAGGAGTATTTCATTACTGCAGAATTACTATTTCTAAACATATTTTTTAATAATCTAAAAAATAAAATAAAATGAGTTTTTTATCAAAATTACATATTGACGGAGAAGAGTATAATGTTCTTGAATTTAATATCAGTTTTAAACAAGATATAGATACAGCAAGTAAACCAACAGGAAACGCAAAGGGTGGGATTATTAAAATGATAATTGAAGCGACCCAAAACAGTCTTTTTTTGTCATGGATGTTAAGCGGAGATTTAACTAAAGATGGTAAAATCGTTTTTTATAGGAGAGATGCTTTAAGCAAAATGAAAGAACTAACGTTTGAGAAAGCATATTGCATCAGTTACGATGAACAATTTACAAGTACAACAGAAGTACCAATGAAAATAACATTAGAATTAGTAACTAAAGAATTGACTTTTGGCGATGCAAAATTCTTCAATAATTGGATCGAATTAAATTAAATGTTATGTCAAAATGAAAATCAAATTCATTTTCTTGATCCTATTATTGTATAGTTGTTCGAATAATAATTTCCAGGGGTATGTGTATGATTATGATACAGAAAAACCTCTTAAAAATGTTTATATAAACATTAATGATAATGTCACTCATACGGATAGCCTTGGATATTTTAATATGAGAGTAAAATCAAATTCAGCCTTTACAATACTTTTAAAAAGAGACCATTATGCTGCAAAGAAAGTGTTGCGAAAACCTGATTCTTGTGGAATATTTTCCAAAAAAAACTTAGATAAAAACAGGATTTATTTATACAATAAAGAAAGTGATTTTTTTAATAAAAGATAAAGAAATTGAAAATCAGGAAGTGAACTATGAGACAAGAACGAATTAAAGACAGAGTATTAAAGAGAGCGGCAAGAGCTTGGGGTTTTTCAGATTTAGAAATTGAGTCTTTCGATCCTGTAGTCGCCATGATGCTGAATGCACTATCATACGAATTAGAAAAAGTAGCACATGAATTAGAAGATTCTAAAACTCGCATTGTGGAAAAAGTTTTAGAAATCATGTTCCCAGAGGTAGCTTCGGGAGCCAAACCTGCAAGAGCAATTTTGCATGCTTTGCCTATTGAAAATAATCTCAAAGTTTCGTTCTACAATCAAATGAGGGTAAATAAAAGGATTCATAATATTTATAATCCGTTAGTACCAATTACAAAAGAAATTACCCTATCACCAACTTTGGAAGTTAAGTTGTCAGCTTGTGAAGTTAAGTATATTGCTTATGAGAGAAATCTATACGAAATTTCAAATCTTTTTTATAAAGATGTTGTTCGTGATTATAGTACTACTTTACCTTCGGGTGAAGTTATTTTAGGAATCGAGCTTAAAGCCAATGTAGCAGAAATAGAAGATTTAATGCTTTACATTGATATTAAAAATACACATCAAAAAGAAATATTTCATTACTACTTAAAACAAATGAAATGTTTTTATGATGATATCGAGATTAAAGTTGAAGAGGGATATAATGTATCGATAAACAAACTGAATGTAGAAAACATTATTAATCGTAATTATAGCCAGTTAAGTGAAATAATGCAGGAGGTGAATGAGTTTTATTTTGATAATTTTTATACATTAAAAGGTATTTTAAAGTATAAAGAAATAACCGGATATAGTTCTGAATATGCTCATTTAAAAAAAATAACTGCAAATAATGACAGTAAAGTTATTTGGATAAAAATGATTTTTCCGGAGTCACTTGTTCCTGAAATCATAGATAATATCTCATTTACTGTGAACTGTTTTCCGGTAATTAATAAAAAATATCGTTCTACTGGTAAAACATTTGATACTTTTTTATCTTATGTTTCGCTTGATACAGATAATGAGATTTATCTAGATGTAGATTCAGTAGTTGATTCATTAAATATTCATTATGAAATAAAAGAGTTCAAGGCTGACGTTATTGAAGAAGGAAACGCTGTTTTAAGAACAGGAGGAGTTTCACGATTTGATTCAAGGAGTGCTTCCGAACTCCTGCAAAATGTACTTGATTTGCTAAAAGATGAAAGTTCAGCATTTTCTGGTCTAGGAAAAGATTTTATGAATAGCTCTTTGAACCAAATAAATCAATTGCTGTCTTCTATTCATCAGCAAGTTAAAGAGAATAGTTTTTCTAAAAATAATGATCCTTATTTAATGATAAAGCCCAGAAATGATGAAACCGTTGGTAAGTCATTTACAATAAGCTATTGGTCAACTTGTGCAGAAGAAGGAAATGATATTAAAGCGGGAACTATTTTAGATTCAAAGGATGATTTATTTTTTATAAGTCAGACACTTACATTAATGACAAATACTGTTGGAGGTTTAAACAAACAGAATAATAAAGATCGAATTTTAGCTTACAGAAATGCACTGTTAACAAGAGGAAGAATCGTGACTTTTGCTGATATTAAAGCATTTGGATTTAATCATTTTAAAAACTCAATTTCAAATATTAAAATAGAAAAAGGAACGCGAAAAGAAATATCGGTAAAAGCCGGTTTTAGCCGAACGGTGGACATTTTTCTTGCCAGAAACTCTGAAGAAATCAAGCATTTGTCAGAAAACGAGTGGAATTATTTATGTGATAGCTTTTTGAAAAATCTCAAAAATAAATCTTCAAATGTATTTCCCTATCGAATATTTGTAGATTAAAATCAAAAATGCCCGAATTTAAATTTGGGCATTTTTGATTGGGATTTATTTGGTTTTACTGATATTTTTTATCGGTCAAAGCTTTCATAAAAGCCACAAGAGCTTTTTCCTCTTTTACAGTTAAAATCAATTTGTCAAAAGGAAGTGTTTGATTTTCTACTTGATAACCTAAACCTTGTCCACCTCCTTTATTGTAAAAGGAAACAACTTCTTCTAACGTTTTAAAAACTCCGTTATGCATGTATGGAGCAGTTACAGCTATATTTCTAACTGTTGGTGTTTTGAACGCACCAACCAATTGTGGCATTTTGTTGTATAAATATCTCCCTAAATCAGGACTAATTTTTTTGCCTGATGCTTCGTTCGGAGTTCCTATAACTTCATGCTCGGTTTTAGAATAACTTGGAGGAACAGTTCCATTAAATATTGGCGTGAAATGACAAGTTGCACATTTCGCTTTTCCCATAAAGAGATTCATTCCTTCAATTTCCTGATCATTCAGAGTGCTTTTTTCTCCTCTCATATAAAGATCGAATCTAGAGTCAAAAGTATTCAAAGACCGCACGTAACTTGCAATAGCATTTTGAATTTGCCAGGCTTCTGTTTTTGTAGTTTTCGGGAAAGCTTTTTTAAATAGTTTTTTATATTCTTGATCTACTAAGATTTTAGCATGAATATTTTCCATAGAACCATGCATTTCGTCTTTGTTCTGAATTACATCAACACTTTGTTTTTCTAAATCTAATTGGCGCATATCCCAAAACTGCGCATTCTGCAATGAAGCGTAAGTTAGGGTAGGAGTGTTTCTTGCCAGATTGGATCCGGTTAAGGAAACATTCGTTTTTAAACCGTCTGTAAATGCCTTTTCAGGGTGATGGCATGTCGCACAGCTTCTGTCATTATTTTTAGAAAGAGTTTTGTCGTAAAACAATTTTTCTCCTAAAAGGGATTTATCTGGAGTAAAATTATATTTATCTGAAAGAACAAAGCCATTTACATCAAATGCATCTTTGTCAAATAAAGTTTCTATAACTGGCTTTAACGGACTGTTTTTCTTTACATTTTTAATATTTTCTTCTTTCTGAAAAGCTTTAATTTTCTTCGATATCGGATTTAAAAATTCAGTTATAAAAAATGCTCTGTTAAAGGCATTGAAATTATTGTTTTCGATACAGTACGCTTGTGCTTTTTGTGTCAATTTTTTTATGTCGAATAATGATTTGTTCTTAGAATTGATTTTTTCTAAAGATTCAGGAATCACAATTAAACTTTCTCCAGCTTCTAAAATCGAAGATTGCAAAATTGGACTATCAAAACCTGTAATTCCTAACGATATAACTCTGAAAACATTTTGCTGTATCGCATCCAGAATATAATCATCACTTATCGTTATTACTTCAAAAGTGGTTGAGATCTGCTTAATATTCGATTGAAAAATATGTAGTTCTCTAATGATATTTTCCTTATTTTCGATTTGATATTCTGGATAAATCATTTCTTCGATAACCTGAAAACCATGAGGTTCAAAAGATTTATTCTCTTCTAATTCCATTTCATCCAATGCTGGCCCATTCATAAATCGGGCAGTTTCCGGAATAAAATATTCAATAGCCCATTCGACTTTTTTATAAGCTAATCGAGACTTCTTAAATTGAGTTAAAATTTCTTTTTGTGATGAATTGCTCTTTGCCAACTCTTCAAGCTGAATAATTTCATTATTTAGCTTAGTTAAATCAATAAGCAAATCTTGTTTAATAGTTGTTTTTGAAGCTTCATTTTTTTGACATGAAAAGAAAAAACAAAGCGTTAAAAACAGAAAAGTAAAGTGCTTTAATTTCATAATAGATTGTAATAGAAACAACCCTTATTGATAAATAAGGGTTGTTTTAATGTTATTTTGGCTGAATTATTATCGTTGTACGTTTCTAATAATTACAGTTTGACCACCTTCTTTATTAGTGTTAATTCCAGAACCATCAGCATTTTTAAACGCATCAGTTTGCCAGGTGTGTGGGTGAATATTTACTGTGAATGTATCTGGAACACCAATGATATCTGAAATATCCTGCATCGCTCCAAATTCCCAGCTTCCTAATCTCATTTCACCAGTTTGGTTATATAAAGTATTCCAAGCAGTATCCGTTCTTTTATGGTTCATGTTTAACCATGGCTTATTTTGTTTTGTACCGATATTAAATTGCCAAATGTAAGAATCGTGTTTAGCGTCAGCATAATAACTGTCACCATCTTCCTGAATATAAACGTAGTTCTCAGTTACACATAAATTATCTGGATTGATAATTCCTGTTCCCGGAGTACTATCTCCTTCTACAGCTAATTCTAATGTCCCTTTAAGAGGATCATTAGCATCCATTTTTAATCTGTAAACGCGTCCCCACATGGTGTAACCTTCAACAGGTGCATTTGAACTTGCTTGTCCTGTAGCAGTGAAGTAAATTTCTCTATTATTGCTTGC
Source organism: Flavobacterium sp. KH_001 (assembly GCF_057840745.1). Taxonomy (NCBI): domain Bacteria; kingdom Pseudomonadati; phylum Bacteroidota; class Flavobacteriia; order Flavobacteriales; family Flavobacteriaceae; genus Flavobacterium; species Flavobacterium sp. KH_001. The sequence goes on from NZ_CM174520.1 coordinate 3,034,120, forward strand.
ACTTCCTTTTCTGTAATCAACATCTTCAACTCTTGAAAAACGAATTGCTCCTAAAGAATTTACAGTTGTATTAATAACAGCACCAGTTAAATTTTTGGCATCTGGAATTTCAACAAATGAAACAGGATATGAATTGTTCAATTTCATAGTTGTTTCTACTTGATTTCCGTCTGTTCTTTTTAAAGCGTATAATTTTCCATTAGATAAATCTCCAACCGTACTCATATACATAATTAATTGTCCAGCACTTGCGTGTGAAGTTGCATAGGATTGATCTTCTCCAATAAGAATAACAGTTTTCCCCGGATATGTTTCTTTTGGAAGTGGAACCGCATTTTCCATACTTGCTTTCCCTAGTGCTGGTAAAACCCTGTCTGTTTTGCTTTTATCTGCTGATGAACCTAAAGGATTAATCCCGTGTACCATACTTTCCTGACCGCTTTCTCCAGCTGTTAAGAAAAGTGGACCAAATCCGTGTACTGCCGGAGTTGCCAAAGTTGCAGAACACAAACGTGTCAATCCGCCAATTCCGTCAACTAAGTAATCTCCTTTTACAGGTTTGAATGTTTTGTCAAGATAAACTCTTGAAACAGATTGTAAAATTTCATGATTCGTAATCAAAATATAACCTTCTCCACTTGGGTCTTTCATAAGTCCGGCTCCGTCAGGCTGAGCTCCGTAAACAAATGAAGGAGAACCAGGCAATACATCTGCACTCGTAATAAGGGTACTGATTTTTAGGCTTTCGAACCCCGTCATTGGATAAACAAAAGCAGGTACTTTTGAATGTGATGTAAAGTCAATGTCAGCATTAACATCTTTTGAAGAATCTTTGTCATCATTTTGACAACTAATTACAGAAAGACCTGTAATACCTAACAACGCAATTGATTTGAAAAAATTAAGTTTCATAACTGTTTTTTGTTTTTTTTGATTAGAGCAAAGCTATCTCTCAAAAACAAAATGCATGTTATGCTAATCTTTTAAAATTGCTAACAAATAATAAGGTATGTATTACTAAAAAGTAAATTTTGTAGTCTAAATGTAAATTTAAGCCTCACAAATAAATCTTAAGAAACAGTTTTCATTATTTAAATAATGAATTAAGGTTAACGGCTTTTTTTTCTCTCAGTTTTTTTACAATTTTTAAGAAAGCAATTGCAGTTATGTAAGCATCTCCTAAAGCGGTATGCCTGTCTTTTTTAGAAATATCAAATTTGTCTGCAAGATCGTCTAACGTGTAATGATCTTTTCTTTCAAACAAATGAGATTTTATTAAGGTTTTTTTATACAAAAAAGCGGTGTCTAATCTATGGTTTTTCAATTCAGGTAAGCCATTCCGCTGTAAAGCCTTGTTGATCATGGTAACATCAAAAATAGTGTGATGAGCGATAATAATAGAATCTCCTAAAAAAGCTAAAAATTGCTGTAAAGCCTCTATTTCACTAGGGCGTTTCAGAATAAATGCTTTTAAGATGCCATGAATCTGAGCTGTTGATTTATCATAATGAGCTTGCTCAATATAGACCTCAAGACTATTTTGAACCGAAATAACTCCGTTTTGTAAAACAAGTGCTCCAATGCATAAGATCCTGTCATTTTCATAATCAAAGCCTGTCGTTTCAGTATCTAAAACTACAAAACGAGTGTCTTCAATCGAGATATTTTCATCGAACAGATTTTCTTCTTTTTTCCAAAAATTGAGTAAGCTCATAATTATACTACGTTTGAAACATTAAATCTTACGCTTATTAATTCCTGAAGCTCTTTTATGGTTTTAAAAGTTCTTTTGAGCTTTATTTTTTCCATTTTAGATAAAGATTCTAAGGCAATAAATTGCCCTGAATCATGGTGTAAGAGCCCTTGTTTTGTTCTGAATTTCAATAGGGCCTTAAAAGAATAGGAACAGGATAAATACAATTCACTATTAGTAGGTTCCAGTTCGGCTAATTTTTCAAAACGTTCCGCTGTGTTACTGATTCCTTTAACAGAATGAGATAGAATCAAGACACGTGCAGCGTCTGTCAGAGGCATCAAAGCTCTTCGTTTGATATCGAAATTGTCTTTGTTGGCGCCGTCCTGTTCTACTAGAAATTGCCTGAAAAAGCCTGTTGGTGACGGACTTTGTAAAGCACCACTAACCAAATGAACATAAAAAATAGGATTTGCCTTTACATCTTCAAAAATAGAATCAGAAAGCTGACTCGCGATCTCCGTGTCGCCATAAGTTACGCTATAATCAAAAAATATGAATGATAGTAAAACTTCATTTTTCCCCGGATTTGTAATCCAATGATGAACCTGACTTTTCCATTCATCAAGGCTCATACACCATTTTGGGTTCGAAGCCATCATTTCTGCCGGGCAATAATCATAACCAATTTCAAAAAGTCCTTTGTTGACAAGGCCGGCAAATTTCAAAAAGTATATTCGGGTTTCATCCCTAAAAACTTCAGAAACATTTTCATAAACAATTGCATTATCCTGATCAGTATGCAGCATTTGCTCACTTCGTCCCTGGCTTCCAAGGGCCAGCCATGCAAACTTTACCGGTGGGGGACTGCTCATTTTTTCAATACACATTTCAATAACACGTGTTGTACAGGCTTCATTTAATTCGGTTATGATTTTAGAAATCAATGTCATTGGAATATTTTGATCTAAATATCCCTGAAGCAATTGCATAATTCTGTTTCGGATGGGTTTAATCTCCTTGATCTTTTTTGCTCTTTTTAAAGCTTTAATCAGAACTGCAGGATTATTTCCTAACGCAACCATTACATCATGTTTGGATAGAATTCCAACTGCTTTTGTATTTATAGTGCCGTCTTTCGTCAAACACAAATGACTAATATTACTTTTCATCATCGCCATTTGAGCCTCCGTAACGGTCATTTTCTTCGGATAAGTAATAACCGGTTTCGTCATAATGGTTTCGGCCGATGTCATAATCGAGTATTCTCCGGTTACGATTTTATTGCGCAAATCTTTATCAGTCAAAATACCAATCGGAAGCATTTCATCAACAATTAATATGGCTCCAACCTTCTTCTTGTTCATGATTTTGGCTACATCTTTCGCGGTAGTTGATGGCGAACAAGTAACAATTTTTTTTGAATATTTTATAGGGGTTAAATCAAAGGAATTAGTGTCTGACTGCATCGTGTCATGCGCCAAATCATCGCCATATAATTTATCTTTATGGATATCAGAATAAGGATTTTTTGTGTTTGAAGCATAACTCTCAATCAGAAAATTACCAACTGTTCTATTCTCTAATGCATAAGGTTTGAAAACAGCAATCGGAATGGCATATAAAATACTTTCTTCATGCGCTACAGCTTCCATAATATAATTTTCCTGCGCCAAAAGCGGGCGTAATCCAAAAATATCTCCTTCATCGCACATGTCCAAAACAGTGTTTTTGGAGTTTTTCTTTAAAGCCACGGCACCTTTATGAACAACATAAAAAGAATCATGTGTTTTTTCGTTTTCAGCAAAAATAACAGCATCTTTATCTTTGTAGATAATCGAAATTTGTTCTGATAGCTTTTCTAAATCCATTTTGTGTAAAAAACTAAAAGGAGGGAAGTCCTTTAAAAAGTCAGCAACTCTATGTGATATGGTATTTTTCATGCGTGAGATTTAGGTTCTAAAATACTATTTTAAAATAGAAATGTAAAAGAAACACGTTAATTTTTTATAGCCACAAAGGCACAAAGCCACAAAGTTTAATAATCTTAGTGTCTTTGTGCCTTTGTGGCAGAATCTAACTTTGCTGTTTTTAGTTTTGTGATTGTTTTTTTCGAATTCGCATATTAACAAACTCAACGGCAAGTGAAAATGTAATAGCAAAGTACAAATAACCTTTTGGAACTGCTCCAATATGTTCACCGGCAAGTGTCGCATCTGACAAATGCATACTTTCAGTAATTAACATGAATCCGATAAGTATTAAAAAGGAAAGCCCTAATATTTGAATCGACGGGTTTTTATTGACAAAATTCCCAACAGGAACGGCAAATAACATCATAATTAAAACAGAAATAATAACCGCCGTAATCATTATCGTTAAAGCGCCATGAACGCCATTTGTCATACCTACTGCAGTTAGTATTGAGTCGACAGAAAAAATTAAATCAATCAACAATATCTGAACAATAACATTTGAAAAAGATTTCTTTGCAGCCTCTTTAATCGTTTTTTCTTCTTCACCGTGATGATCTACTTTTTCGCTTATTTCTTTGGTACTTTTATAAATTAAGAATAATCCCCCTAAGAATAAAATCAAAGCCTGACCTGTAAAATCGCCTTCAAACCAGCCCCAATGAATACTGAATATGGTGGCTTTCATGGCAATCAAATACGAAATTCCCATTAGAAGTCCGATACGCATAAACATAGCCAGAAATAAACCAATTCGTGTTGCCTTTTTGCGATCTTCTTCGGGTAATTTACCGGTTACAATCGATATAAAAATGATATTGTCAATTCCTAAAACAATTTCAAGAAAAGTTAGTGTCAATAAAGCGATCCAGGCGTCAGGATTAAAAAGTATTTCCATTTTTAAAACGTATTTTATTTAATTCAATAAACGATCAGTCTATTTTGGTAACTGTACCGCGCTGCTTTTCTTCAGAACCCACCATTCCGAATTCAAAAGTATAAGAATCTTTAGAAGTGGTTAAAATCTTCATGCTGATTGCTTTTTCCTCAGCCATGTTTTTTGGATGTTTCTTCTGCAAAACATACTCACAATCACTTACCCAGCGTACTGTTGAGGTATCCGTTTTTCCATCAAAAGTCTCGATTTCGATATTATCTTTTCGTTCAAAGACGGTTGTTTTTTTAACACCATTTACTTCAAACTCAAATTTGAACTTTCCGTTTTTAAAGTCTTTGCAATTGTGTTCCGCGTTATAGCAGGAGAATAATGTGATTAACGGTAAAAGGAATATAATTTTTTTCATTTTTAAATAAGTTGTTTTTTTAGGAGCTGTTTCCCGCTGTCCTTCCAAATCTTTTGTGCCGAACCCCGGCACAAAAGGATTTTCCCTCCCATCGGGGCTAGAAGAATCTCGGGTAAACAAGAAATATTGTTATAATAAAGGCGATTAGAATATTAAGAAAACTCAAAAAATATAAATTCCGTCTCCGATTTTTATCAGCTTGTTCATCAGCTAATTTTGTTCTGCAAAACCGAATCAGAATCCACCACCAAAGACCGCCAAAATATGCATGAAATTCTATCATTTCAGTCTTTTTAATTCATCATCTGTAAAGTTCTTGATTTCTTTTTCTTTGGCAAACTTTTCGGCATTGTAATTTCCGGATTTATTCTTCGGAATTGATAAACTTTCCCAATCACTATTTTTCAATTGCTTGGCATAGAAAACGATTTGTCCAACATGATACGGATAATGTGCCAATTGACGATTTATAGCTTCAATGACAGTATGGCCTTCATTTCGGATATAAATAATATCTGAAAGCTGTTCTGCTTTTAGGCTATTTAATGTATTAATAAATACATCCCAGCCTTTATTCCAAACTTCAAGAACTTCTTCTTTTGATTGTAAATCATTCTCGAATTCAGCATCACGATTGCGCCATTCTTTTTCTCCGTCAGAAGTTAAAAAATCTGTCCAACGCGATAACATATTGCCGGAAATGTGTTTTATGATGGTTGCAATACTATTGGTGTCTTCGTTTATTGCCACAAAAAGCTGTTCGGGTTCTAATTGATCCATTGCTTTTTCGCCTAGCATTTTATAGTATAAAAACTGCTTTTTAACGCTTTCTAAATAGGATTCAGTAGCTTCCATATTTATACAATTTTAATGTCATACTTATCTAATAGTCCCACAATTCCCTGATTTGAAAATTGTGCTTTTCGCATCGGATTAAATTCGGGATCAATTTTATAATTGTAAGCCGTTCTAAAATCAACAGCTGCTAATTGGGTTTCATTAAAAATAGCGCCGTCCAAATCACAATTATCAAAAACCGAACTTGTTAAATTGGTTCCTATAAAAGTAACTTCTCGTACAGAACAATTTATGAATTTGGTTTTTGGCATTTTTTTGTTGGAGAAAATGGCGTAATCTAAGGCTGTTTCTTCAAAGTAAACCTGAAATAAAAAGTCATCACATTCGTTAAAAGCAATTCCTAAAAGTTTACAGTTTTTAAAAGTAACATTCTTCAAATTTGTGCCTGCCAAACTGGTCATCGACAAATTACAGTCAATAAATTCGCAGTCTAAAAAAGTATTATAGGCAAAATTGCTGTTTGAAAAATCACAGTTCTTAAAAACACAATCCTCAAACTCCCGATTGTTTATTTTTTTGTCAATATAAATGACTTTCTCGAATGTTTTCTGAATATGAATTATACCTTCCATGAATGTTTTTTAGATTTTCGAGCGTTGTGACGTACGCGAAGAATGTAGATTGAATCGTTATTTATTTGATAGGAAATGCTATAATCATAAACACTATAAACTCTAAAACTTCCATCATTGTTAGTTTTTTGTTTATCGAGTTTGTAAATTTCAGGTTGTGTTTTTAGTATTTCAGTGCTTTCAAAAATGGTATTAACTACTTTATCTGCTATTGTAATAGATTTACTTTCAAAGAAAATATAAAAATGAATGTCTTCTAATTGATCTAAAGCATCTTTTGACCAAATTATTTTCTTCCCCATTTTTTAGCAATTTCTTTAGCTTCTTCTTCAGTATGAAAATTTCCTTTTTTAATGTTTTCTAAAGCATTTTCGATATCTAAATTATAAGATGCATCTGAATCAACTGTAACATTGTTGATTGATTGTAGAAGATGTTTTAACTTTTCTACAAAAGAAGGGTCTTTTACTTTATCAATTTCTTGATGAATCCAGTTTATTTCTGCTTGAATATCCATAATTGTGAATTTTAGTAAAGATACAAATTAGTCGTTAAACAAACCTTTCATAATGATTTTCAATCCATAGAAAATCAAAAACATAGCACTTAAACAAGCGACAATCCCAATTCCCAAAACCAAATAATGCCAATTCGTATGCTGATTCATAAAAGCATTATAAATCAACGAAGGACCAATAAATAGTAGAGGCAACGAACCTGATAAATACTTAATTCCTTTTCCTAATAATTCTTTATTTGTTGCCATTTTTTTTGTTTCAAGTTTCAAGTTTTTCAAGTTTCAGGTTTCAAGCTGGGTTAATCTTTGTCAAAGTTTAAACCTTTGACAAAGATTAACAGACAACAACTTTGCGATCTTGAAAAACTTGTTTTTAAGTTAAAGCTTAGTGAACTTTGCGAAAAACCTGTGCGGACTTTGTGGTTAAATCAGCCCGCGTTTGACAGCGGTAAAACTTTTTTAAGCGTTATAATTATCCACAGCATTTCTCACACTGCCGTATTTTTTCAACAATTCCGAAGCCTCTTCATAAGAGACAGGAATTTCTCCCATAATCATTTTCACGCCACGATCAACCAATTTGATGTTACTCAACTGCATATCGACCATTTTGTTTCCTTTCACTTTTCCAAGTTGAATCATCGCTGCAGTCGAAATCATATTTAAAACTAATTTCTGAGCTGTTCCGGCTTTCATTCTGGAGCTTCCGGTAACGAATTCTGGCCCAACCACAACTTCAATTGGAAATTGCGCCGTCAAAGCCAATGGGCTTCCAGCATTATTAGTGATGCATCCCGTAAGGATATTATTTTGATTGCAAGTTTCTAAACCTCCAATAACATATGGAGTAGTTCCTGAGGCGGCAATACCAATTACAACATCATTTGCACCAATATTATTTGCTTGTAAATCGATCCAGGCTTGTGTTGCATTGTCTTCTGCGTTTTCTACTGCACGACGAATTGCAGTATCTCCACCGGCAATGATTCCGTTTACCAAATCAAATGGAACGCCAAAAGTAGGAGGGCATTCTGAAGCATCAACAACGCCTAAACGACCTGAAGTTCCCGCTCCGATGTAAAATATTCGTCCACCTAGTTTTAATTTAGCCACAACCTGAGCCACTAAAGCTTCAATTTGTGGTATCGCTTTTTCAACTGCATTTGGAACAGTTTTGTCTTCATTATTGATATTGGTAAGCAGTTCATGAACTGACATTTTTTCTAAATGTTCGTATTTTGATGCTTGTTCTGTAGTTTTTGTAAAGGTCATTTTTCGTAGTTATAGAATAGCCCAAAAATACTCATTTTTATTGCAATTTTTAAAACCTTTTTAAAACAACTAAAATATTATATTTGTTGAATAATCAAAAGAAGGAATGGATAAATTAGGCTTTTTAGATGGCATTGCTCGGATTGCTGTCTTTGTTTCATTACTGTTGGCACTTTTTTTACTTACAGTAAAAACGGAAAATAAATTAGCCAATCGATTATTTGCCTGCTTTATTATTTTTTCAGGAATTGATTTCAGTGGACTTTTAGCTTATTCTTTTCCAGAGGAATATGTAGATTTTGAGATTTTGAGAAGTACAACATGCTTACTGGAAATGCCTTTGATTTATTTGTATGTTTTAGCGGTGTGTTATTCTGACTTTCGATTAAAATGGAAGCATCTGATATACACACTTCCTTTTGTCGTGATGAATTTAGTTTTAATGCCAAGGTTTTATTTGAAATCAGGTATTGAAAAAGAGCATTTTTTGGTTAATTATAGCCAAATGCCTGAAATTTACTTTTTCCAAATTTTAATTGAAATTCAATATTGGTTTTATATTATCAGCGTTTTTTTAATTTTGAGGAAATACCGAAAAATTTATCTCGAAAATTATACGAATCCCAGTACTTCGACTTATAAATGGCTTTTTCAGATGAATTGTGTTTTTGTAGTGATGCATTGTATTACCGCTTCAAAAAACTTATTGCGTTATACAGCATCAAGAGAGACTTTTCTTTGGGGCAATGTTTTTATGGTAATTATGGCGTTGTGTGTAATATGCTGGTTTGTAATGAAAGCACTAAATCATCCGGAACTTTTTAGAGGAATTAATTCTAAATTAAAGCTAACGAAAGACATTCTTCCCCAAAAAAATGAAAATCCAATTGAAGTAAAAGAACATCAGGATGAAGTTGTTGATACTCAAATCTTGACATTGAAACAATATATGGCTGAGAAAGAACCTTTTCTGGATCCGTCGCTTACGATTCAGGAATTGGCAAATCAAATTGATATCCCGGTCCGGGATTTATCCGTTTTGATTAATCATAAAATGGATCAGCACTTTTTTGATTTTGTAAATGAATATCGAATCCAAAAAGCAATGAATATTTTAAAAGATGAGTCTAAAAGTGAGCTTACCGTTTTAGAAATTTTATATGAAGTTGGTTTTAATTCAAAATCCTCATTCAATACTTCTTTTAAAAAATATACAAATCTCACGCCTACAGCTTATAGAAATGCAGTATAATAAATCAGTAATCAAAAAAATAAATGGATATAGATAGCTTTTTGAGTGTTATGGGCCGGATGTCAGTTTTTGTTTCATTATTGCTGGCATTCTTTTTATTCACTGTAAAAACCCAAAATAAATTAGCAAATAGACTATTTGCTTCTTATTTACTATTTTTTGTAGTTGATGATATTGGAATTTTTATGAGTGAAGCTTTCATTAAAGATTATCTTAATTTAGAATTTTTCAGATGGACTACTTGTGCTTTGGTACTTCCTATTTTCTATCTGTATATAATCTCCGTTTGTTTTGCTGATTTTCGATTAAGAACCAAGCATTTGCTTCATGCAATTCCGTTTGTATTTTTAAATGCAGTTTTTATAAGCAGCATCTATTTTTTTAATGATGTAGATAAAATGCAGTTTTATGAGCAGCGCAGTCAAATGCCTGAATTTTACTTTTTGCAGTTGATATTGGCTTTGCAAATTGTATTGTATAGCATTGGAGTATTTTTAGTTTTAAAAAAGTATAAAGAAATATATCGGGAAAATTATACTAATCCTAAGACTTCTATTTTTAAGTGGCTGTTTCAAATATCGACTGTGTTTTTTAGTTTGTATTATTTATCAATAGCTAAGAATATTTTAAGATTTACTGATTTTGAAGTACTATGGATTTGGGCAAATGTAATCATGCAATTTTTAGCCTTAGTAGCAACTTGCTGGTTTGTGTTAAAAGCATTGAATGATCCTGAACTTTTTAGAGGTATAAATTCTAAATTACAATTAACAAGAGATATTCTTCCTAAGGAAAATGAAAGTGCTGTTGAAACAAAGGAGCTTCAAAACGATTTAATTACAACTCAGATTTCGGCATTAAAAAAATATATGGCCGAGAAAGAACCTTTTCTTGATCCGTCGCTTACAATTCAGGAACTCTCAAATCAAATAGATATTCCGGTTCGTGATTTATCCATTTTGATTAATCATCATATAGATCAGCATTTTTTTGATTTTGTAAACGAATATCGCATTCAAAAAGCCATGGGTATTTTGAAAAATCCCTTAAAAAAGGATCTTACAGTTTTAGAAATTCTCTATGAAGTAGGTTTTAATTCAAAATCGTCTTTTAATACATCTTTTAAAAAATATACTAATTTAACGCCTACAGCATACCGAAACGCTTCATAATAAAGGTTTTGTAAAAAGTCGTACGCCATGCTAAATAAAGTCGAACTGATTTCCTAAATAGAAATTGGTTCGACTTTTTTTTGTCGGTCGCCTTCTCAAAATTTCTAAGACAACTTTGCTTCAAATTAATCGAACAAGTTAAAATTAGAAATTATGAAAAAAGTTAACCTCTTTATTTTTTTACTATTGCCTCTCTTTTGTTTAGCACAAACATCCTTTAAATTAAATGGGAAAATTGCCGATGAAAAAACACCGGTAGCCTGGACAGATGTCGTAATCTTAAATCAAGAAGGAAAAATTATAAATGGAGCTACAACAAAGGAAGATGGCAGTTTTGAGATGATCCTGCACAAAGGATTCTATAAAGTAAAAATTAGTGCACAAGGATATTCTGAATTTGAGAGGGAAATTACAATTGAAAAAGATACCTACTTAGGGTTGATTATTTTAAAAGAAAATGTTACCAATCTGGGAGAAGTTGTCATTCAATCCGGAAAAAATACGATTGAGCAAAAAACAGATCGTTTGGTTTATAATCTTGAAAATAATGTAACAAACGTTGGCGGAGATGCTTTGAGTGCTATAAATACAGCGCCAGGCGTTGTAGTACAAAATAATGCTATTAACATATTAGGAAAGGGGACTTCTCGTGTTATGATTGACGGAAGAATGATTGAATTAACGGGTGAAGAACTTAATAATTTCCTGAAATCAATTTCGGCAAGTGATATTAAAAATATTGAAATTATAAGTAACCCTTCATCAAAATATGAAGCCGAAGGAACTGGCGGACTGATCAATATTATTATGAAAAAAGGAGCTCGTAATTCCTGGAAAAATACAACCACAGCTTCGTATGACCAGAATAAATATGGGATTTATGCTTTAAGGAATAATTTCTTTTACAATAAAAACAAGTTTAGGGTTTCAGCCAGTATCAATGCAAAAACAGGTTATAGAAATATTAAGGAAGGTCTTGATATGTACTTTGTTGAAGGACCTTCGAAAATGAAGGCAGTAACGAAATTAAATGAAGATAACCTATCTGGAAAAGTAGCTTTGGATTATGATTTTTCAGAAAAAACAAGCATTGGTTTTCAATTTTTAAAAGATAAAAGCAATCCTGATTTTGACTCAGATATTAGAATAGATCAGTTTAATACTCAAAATCAATTAGAAAGTTATGTAATTAATGAGAGCTTTTTAGACCGAAAAACGGGTAATCACACCTATAATCTACATTTGATTACAAAACTGGATTCTCTAAACCGAAAATTGTCTTTTGATGTGGATTATTTTGATTATGATTCGAAATTCGACAGAGATTTTATAGCAAACAATTATGCATCAGATGGTACTTTTGTTGATATAAATCAGTCGGGACGAAATATTTCGAATCAGGATATTAATAATTTGAGTTTCAAGGCTGATATGGAACATCCGCTTCAAGCATTAAATTTATCTTATGGAGCAAAAATGAGTTTTACAAAAAGCAATAGCGATGTGGTTTTTTTCAATACCATTACAGGAACTCCGGTATTAGACACAAATCAATCAAATCAATTTGAATATACCGAAAATAATCAGGCGGTTTATATTAGTGCAGATAAAAAAATCAATGAAAAATGGAATTTTCAAGCAGGACTACGATTAGAAAATACACAGACAAATGGGTTTTCAAAAACTTTAAATCAGGAAACTGTAAATAATTATTTTAAATTATTTCCAACTTTTTATACTTCTTACCAGAAAAATGAAAACAATAGTTTTAGTTTTAATTATGGAAGGAGAATTAAAAGACCAACTTTTTCTCTGTTAAATCCGTTTCGAATTTATATCAGCAGTAACAGTTATTCAGAAGGAAATCCGTTTTTAAAACCTTCTTTTAGTGACAATTTTGAGTTTGTACATTCGTATAAAAAAATATTGAGAACCAGTATTTATTTGAATTCAGTATCAGATGGATATGGCGTCATTTTTACTGCAAATCCAGAAACATTGACACAGGTGGTATCGAGAGAGAATTACTTTAAAGGCCTTAATTATGGAATTGGAGAAACGTATTCAGCCACATTTGCAGATTGGTGGGAGAGCGAGAACTCTTTGTATTTTTTAGGCTCAAATATTAAATTCATAAAAGATATTAACGCCACACCAGTAAATGGTCTTGAAGTCGATTTTTCGACCAACAATACATTTTCACTTGGCAAAACGAGTAAATTACAAATAGATTTTAATTATACTACACCTTATAAAAGCGGTTTGTATGAAACAGGATATACCTCAAGTTTGAATATTGGTTTTAAACAAGATTTGTTAAACAAAACCATGCAGATTGCATTTTTAGTAAATGATATTTTTAATACGTCGTATTTAAAAGATGATGTTTCGATTGTAAATGGTGTTAAACAAGTGTATACTCAAAATGAAAGCAACCGATTTGCACGATTATCTATAGTTTACAATTTTGGAAACAAAAAAATTAATGTGAGCGAGCGTACTTTAGGAAATCAAGAAGAAAAGAATAGAGCCAGGTAAATTAGATAATTAGAAAATTAGTCAATTAGATAATTTTTGTACTATCCTAACAGGTTTTTAAAACCTGTTAGGTATTTTTTAAGTATGAAGTTTTTTTGCGTGAGGGATAGGAGGAATCCGCCGCGGCGGACTGGATAGCCCGACCAGATTTGCGAAAGGCGCACATAAGCGGTCTGTTAAAAAGCGCCTTTTGTGAATTTGGGCACGCCCTAATTATAATACGAATGCCAATAGAATTCCGAGAACGATCATGGAAACTTTGGCAACATTGAATTTATGTCCTTCACTGCTTTCAAAAATAATAGTCGATGAAATATGGAATAGGATTCCGATGACAACGGCTGTTATTTCAGTGTAATATGCGTTTAAAATGGGTAAATATTCGGATGCGATTGTACCAAGCGGCGTCATAATGGCGAAAGTCAGCATGAAAGCAAAAATCGCTTTTTTGTTGAGATTGGCATTGATGAAAAACGTGGTTAAAATCACGGCAATTGGCAAGTGATGAATCGCGATTCCGAGTGCTAAACCATGATGATGACTTACCGGAAAACCTTCTAAAAAGGCGTGAATACACAAACTGATAAAAAGTAACCAGGGAATCTGTGACATTTGTGCGTGCCCGTGAACGTGTCCGTGTTCGGCTCCTTTTGAGAAAAATTCAAGGATGATCTGGAATAAAATCCCGACCATTATGAATAAACCAATATTGTGATTGTGAGATTCGTAAACTTCAGGCAACAAATGCATTACGGTTAACGATAATAAAAATGAACCGCTAAAAGCAAGCAATAATTTTAGATTGGTTTTGTTTTTTGGTTTTATAAATAAAGCCACAGCATAACCTAAAAGTACAGAAAATAAGGGTAGTAAATAGTTCATTTGTTATTTTGTGTAATCGTTGATTTGTTTAATCGGTTAATTGTTTTTTTGCTTAGCGTTTAAACGGTTAAACAATTAAACGATTCACCAATTTATTTAAAAATCATGATTAATCGTTCACTTTCGGTTTTATGGAATTTTTTGAGTTTGTAATCTCCAAAAATATCCAAAAGAAAAATTCCGGCTTCGGCCATTAATTCTTCAAAATTTTTTAACGTTAAAGCTTTTACTTTTTCGGTAAAATGATATTTATGTCCTTGATCTTCAAAATCAATTTCTTTAAAAATATGTCCGTCTTCAAGATATCTTTTGATTTTAAAATCGATTCCCTCAACAGTTTTTACTTCTTCGGGAACCAAAGTTTCGATTACCTGAGCCACATTCATAAAATCAATTACGGCAAAACCATATTCAGATAAACTCTCTTTGATCGCTTTTAAAGTCGTCAAATTGTCATCATCATTTTCGAAATAACCAAAACTGGTAAACAAATTAAAAATAGCATCGAATTTTTCTTCGAATGGCTCACGCATATCGTGCACTTTGAAATGCAGTGTTTCGTTGCTGTTTTTGCTGGCTTCTGTAATGCTGTTTTCAGACAAATCGGCGCCTAAAACATCAAAGCCAAGCTGGTTTAAATAAATAGAGTGACGTCCTTTTCCACACGCTAAATCCAATACCTTAGCCTTTTCAGGAAGATTTAGGTAATGAGTAAGATTATCCATAAAAATCTGAGCCTCACGGTAATTTCGGTCTTTATAAAGAATGTGATAATACGGAGTATCAAACCATGAAGAGAACCAGTTTTCGGTGTTACGCTCCTGATTTGGTGTTGATGAGTTTGGTGCTTCAGACATTTATTCTATTTCAATTAATTCAAAGTACCGCAAATTTAGTGTATTTTTGCCGAAAAATAACTATTTCGCAAGGATACCTATATAATTGGTAATATGCATTTGCGATTGGAGTTGTTTTTTTAAACAAAAATAAAGATGGAAGAAAATTTTAGAATGATAGCCAAATGTTTTTTTGGTTTTGAAGAAATATTAGAAAAAGAATTACGTGATCTTGGTGCTCAGGATGTCGAAAAAGGAGTGAGAATGGTAAGCTTTAAAGGCGATAAAGGTTTTATGTACAAAGCCAATTTATCATTGCGTACGGCACTTAAAGTTTTAAAACCAATTTACTCGTTCAGAGCAAACAACGAGCAGGCATTATACAAAGGAATTTCAGGTGTAAACTGGTCTAAATTGCTAAATGCCAACCAAACTTTTGTAATTGATGCAACAGTGCATTCGACTTATTTTAATCACTCTGAGTTTGTTTCTCAGAAATGTAAAGATGCGATTGTGGATCAGTTTAGAGAAAGAACAGGTCAGCGTCCGAGCATTGATAAAGCTTTTCCAGACTTAAGAATCAACGTTCATATTGATAAAGATCAGGTTTCGGTTGCATTGGATACTTCAGGGAATTCATTGCACCAACGTGGTTACAGAACGGCTACAAATATAGCGCCGATCAACGAAGTTTTAGCAGCAGGAATTCTGTTGTTGTCAGGCTGGGAAGGTCAAAGTCACTTTTTAGACCCAATGTGCGGATCTGGAACATTTTTAGCAGAAGCAGCTATGATTGCTTGTAACATTCCGGCAAACATCAACAGAAAAGAGTTTGCTTTCGAAAAATGGAAAGACTGGGACAATGATTTATTTGATCAGATTGTAAACAGTTTGATGAAAAAAACAAAGGAATTTCATTATACGATAAAAGGTTTTGATAAAGCGCCAAGTGCTGTAAACAAAGCTAAGGATAATATCAGAAACGCGAATTTAGAAGATTACGTTACAATTTCAGAAGATAACTTTTTTGACACTGAAAAAGCAGTCGAAGGAAAACTGCATATGGTTTTCAATCCGCCATACGATGAGCGTTTGGATATTCATATGGAGGAATTCTATAAAAACATTGGAGATACTTTAAAGAAAAGCTATCCGGGGACAAACGCCTGGTTTATCACAGCAAATCTTGAAGCCTTGAAATTTGTTGGACTAAAACCTTCAAGAAAAATCAAGCTTTTTAACGCAAGTTTAGAAGCACGTTTGGTAAAATACGAAATGTACGAAGGAAGCAAGAGGACGAAATTTCAAGTTTAAGGTTCTGAGATACTAAGATACTAAGGTGTTAAGGTTTTTAGTTTTGTGTCTTAGAATTTTTAGAATTAGAATTTACAATAAAACAATTAAAGTTCAGAGAATAAATACTTAGTCCCTTAGTACCTCAGAACCTTAGCAACTTTAAAAAAAATGACAAAACTACAAGTAAGAGGATTTTTATATCAATTAGGATGTTTCGCGATTTTATTTATCGCAGGACGATTTGTAATTGCAAACTATACACAATTAACCGGAATCTGGATTCCGATGACGGCTTTTATTGTTGCCACTTTGATTGCCCCTAAATTTCAGGCGGTAAAAACTAAAGATGGCGAGAAGCTTTTCATGAAATGGATTTTTATAAAAGGAATTAGAGAAATTGGGTAATTAATTATTTTATATGAGGAAAATTGGACTTATAGGCGGTATTAGCTGGGTTTCTACTGCAGATTATTACAAACTTATAAATGAAGGAATAAATGAAAAAATGGGAGGATTGAACTTCTCAGAATGTTTGATTTATTCGTTCAATTATTCTGATATAAAAAAGAATAACGAAACCAATAATTGGGATTCGACTTTTGAAATGCTTTTTAAAGCTTGTCAATTCTTAAAATCAGGCGGGGCAGAAGCGATTGTTTTGTGTGCTAATACCATGCATCTTATTGCAGATCGGTTGGAAGAAGCTATTGACTTGCCTCTTATTCATATTGCAACGGCTACAGCTGTTGAAATTCAGAAACAGGAAATCAGAAAAGTAGGATTGTTAGGAACTAAGTTTACAATGGAACTCGATTTCTTTACAGATAAGTTGGAAGCAAGGGGAATAGAAGCTATAATTCCGCAAAGCCAGGAAGATAAAGATTTTATTCACACTACAATTTTTGAGGAATTAGGAAGAGGACTTGTAACAGCGGAAACTAAAAAACGTTATTTAGAAATTGCCAATCAATTAATTGAAAATGGTGCTGAAGGAATAATTTTAGGCTGTACTGAAATTCCATTAGTAATTTTGCCAGGAGATCTTTCTGTTCCGATTTTTGATACGACTTTGATTCATTCAAATGCTGCGGTTCAATTCCAGTTGTCATAATTTAATAAAATAACATAAAAAAAGCCCCGAATTCATGAATCCGGGGCTTTTGTTTTATCTGTAAAAATTACTTTTTAGGAGTTTCTTTTTTGATTACAGGAATAACTGTTTTCTTCTTATAAATTGGAATGAAATAAGAAACGGTATAATTAAACCCGATTCCGAAACTTCCGTCATAAGTTCTATTGAAACCAGGTATATAAAGATTGTCGAAACCATCTGGTTTTGTATTGGCAACCAACATTTTTAGTTGAATGCCAAAACCTACAAACACGTTATTAAAAACTTGCGCTTTTATTCCCATAGCAACTTCAATCCATCCGGCTGTAAGGCCATTATACTTTTTGTCAGCAATAATTGCTGGCTGTTCTCCCCAATATGGATTTGAATTATAGATTTTATAACTGTTTAAATCCTGACTAAAAGTACTAAAACCTCCTCGTAAACCTATTGTGATTAAGTTTTCCATGTCAAGCCAGTTTTGATACAAATTGTAGTCAAAACCTCCTTTAATATAAGTTCCTGTCGCAGTCGAATTTAATCTGTCGTCGTCTGTCGTTTTATCCTCAAATCCAAGCTCTGCAGCAATGTAGTATTTTTTAGTTAAACGAAAGTCTCCAGTAATTTCGATTCCTTTATAATCTTTGTCATAAAGACCACGTGTCAATTTATACAAATCAACTCCAACACGAAGGCCGTAGCGATCTGTTTTTATACTATCTGGCTTAACGGTTTCCTGAAGTTCTGGTTTAATGCTTTCCGTTTTCGGTTTAGCGGGAACAGCTTCTTTTGTTACTGTTGTAGTTGATGTTTCCTGGGCCTGAACCAAAACCATTGAAAACAATAAACAACTACTAAAAAAATACTTTAATGTGTGTTTCATTTTCGTTTTCAATGTTAGGATTTATTACAAAAACTTCCTGCATCCAAAGTCCGTTGCCGTCTGTATCACTTTGAACAAAAGGAACGCTTAAGGGAGGACTTGTTGAGAGCGGATCTAGCGTAAATGTGGTTTTAAAACCACAAGCTCTGGAAACATATACATCATTATGCGTATAATTGATTTTTATAGCATCAGTGTTTATGGCAGCAGGATTATCATTTTGCGAATCTAAAACAAAAGTATAAGTTGTTGAAAGTGCATTTGTTTTTAACGGAATAGAAATAGTACTTCCGTTAGCTAAATACTTTGTTGTATCCGTTGCAGTTTCATTAAAAATAATTCCGGCCTCTTCACCTTCACCAATAACCATTAAATCAGTTACATTTTGAAGCTCGCTCGGACTATTGATTTTATAAAATGTAAATACTAAACGCGGAGTTGTTGGAGTATCTGGATCACAAATATCATCTTTCTCGCAACTCGACAAGCCAAAAGTAAAGACTAATAAAAGAGAAATTATTTTTTTCATTTATAAATAGTGTTATCTAAGTTCTAAAAGTACAACATTTTCAACATGGTGCGTCTGCGGAAACATATCAACTGGTCGAACGCGGGTAACTTTATATTTTTCATCCATTAAAGCAAGGTCTCTCGCTTGTGTAGCTGAGTTGCAACTTACGTATACTACTTTTTTAGGTGCAATTTTAAGGATTTGATCAATAACAGCTGCATGCATACCATCTCTTGGCGGATCTGTAATGATAACATCCGGTTTTCCGTGTTGTGCAATGAAACTTTCATTGAATACTACTTTCATGTCTCCAACAAAAAACTCGCAATTGGTAATATTATTGCGTTCTGCGTTTGCTTTAGCATCTAAAATAGCTTCAGGAACACTTTCTACACCAATTACTTTTTTTGCTTTTTTAGATACGAATTGAGCAATTGTTCCTGTTCCTGTATATAAATCGTACACCGTTTCATTACCTGTAAGTCCGGCAAAGTCACGTGTTATTTTGTACAATTCATAAGCCTGGTCAGAATTGGTCTGGTAAAAAGATTTAGCATTGATACTGAATTTTAAACCTTCCATTTCTTCAAGAATGTAATCTCTGCCTTTATATAGTTTAATATCCTGATCGTAGATGGTGTCGTTTTGTTTTGAATTTACAACATATTGCAATGATGTAATTTGTGGAAATTTCTCGTAAAGATGATCTAAAATCAATTCGCGATTTTTCTTGTCATTTTCAAAAAACTGAATCAGAACCATGATTTCACCAGTTGAAGCAGTACGAATCATGAAAGTTCGAAGTAAACCTGATTGCTCTCTAGGGTTAAAAAACGCTAAATTATGTTCGTTAGCAAAATCTCTGATTTCGTTTCTGATAGCATTTGAAGGATCTTCCTGTAAATGACATTTTTTAATGTCAAGAATTTTATCCCACATTTTCGGAATATGAAATCCTAAAGCATTTCGGTTACCTAAATCCTCAGTGCTTCCAATTTCTTTTTCGGTTAACCAACGGCTGTTAGAAAACGAAAATTCCATTTTATTTCTATAGAAAAATTGTTTTTCTGAGCCCAAAATAGTTTCGAATTCAGGAAGCTCCACCTTTCCTATACGCTGTAAGTGGTTTTTTACTTCATTTTGTTTGTAATACAACTGTTGGCTGTATTTCATATTTTGCCATTTACATCCTCCACAAACGCCAAAATGTTCGCAAATTGGTTCAATGCGATGTTCTGATAATTCGTGAAATTTTACGGCTTTGCCTTCATAGTAGGCTTTTCTTTTTTTGAAAGTTTGTACGTCAACTACATCACCCGGCACTACATTCGGAATAAATATTACTTTTCCGTCTGGAGCCTTAGCTACTGATACTCCTTTTGCTCCAGCATCAAGAACCTGGATTTGATGAAAGACAACTTTGTCTGTATTTTTTCTTCCCATAGCGCAAAAATAAGGGTTTGTAAACTTTTATAAATTTAAATTTTAAAATATTTTATCAAATTGTTGAATTTATTAGTTTAATTAAGTTTAAAAGCTAACTTTGTTTTTAGTATTATCCCTAAATTCTACATTTCTAACCAGTCGTTTTTGTTATGTTTTTATGAATTTGTATCACAATCTTTCACAAATAAACTTTCTGAAAAAAAGTTATGCATTCAAATTTCTGTTTGTTGCCTTCATAGGTATTCACATTCCTTTAATCGGAATTTTGTTTTTTGTGCTATTTTACTCGCATAATGTTTCACCTACATCTATTTTGATTTTTTCTTTAGCAATGACTTTGTTGGCGACTGCAATAACGCTATTGGTATTGAATCAATTGATAAAACCTATTTCAAAAGCTTCAAAAGCATTAGATGATTATAGAAGTAGCAGAAAACTTTCTGTTTTGCCTACTGAATATACTGATGAGGCAGGTTTGTTAATGTGTAATATTCAGGAATCGATATATGAAGCAGAAAGTTTTATAAACGAAAAACAAGATTTGATTTATATGCTTTCGCATGATTTGAAAAATTTCGCAGGAAACCCACAAGGACTGGCAAAATTGATTCTTAGCGAAAATCCTTCAGAATCAATTAAACATTTAGCCGATTTAATTTGTGAATCTACCAATTTGCAATTTCGCTATATCGAGAATTTTATAAAACTGCTAAAAGAACAAGATCAGGTTGCAAAATTTAATCAGGAACCCCGGGAAATAATATTCCCTAATATTTTACCTTTTATTAATGAGCAGGTAGAGCAGCGTTTAATTGATAAGAATATTAAATTAAGTCTGAGTTTAGAAACGGAATCGGCAGTTCTTAAAATTGATGAAGGTTTATTGATTCAGGTAATGGTCAATCTAATAAGCAATGCGGTGAAATTTTCTTATTTTGACAGTGAAATTAAGGCCAGAATCTATAAGGAAGACTCAAAATTGATATTTACAGTGATAGATAAAGGAATTGGTTTTGATAAAAATCAGATTGAAGAATTGTTTAAAAAATTCACCAAAATGAGCCGGTTAGGAACTGCAAATGAATCTTCAACGGGAATAGGACTTTATTTATGCAAGAAAATTATTGAAAGAAATAAAGGGACTTTAAGTGCTGCCAGTGAAGGTAAGAACAGGGGTGCTGAGTTTAAGATTGAATTTGACATTTAATTCTCTCCCTTTTTGATAAGCTCATAATTGACAATAGTAAAAAAGTAAAAACATAAATCGGCTGCTATCTTTCCAAAAATAATTCCAAAAAAATAATTCCCAAATAAAATGGGCATCCAGTACATGCAAAAAGGACGAATTACCAAAAAGTCTAAAAATGCCGGATAGCCAAACTCTAAGACTAAATTTTTCAACAGTAAAAGAATTTCCTTAGAAGCTGTTACTTTTTTTAGTGCTTTATTTTGCTTTGCAAGTTTTTTATAAGCTGAAATAAAAATGACACTGTAAAAAGCCAAATATTCTGAAAAAGTTATAATATAGGCTGTTGTTAACCCATTATAAATTTTACTAAATAAAGAAGCAGTAAGTGCGGCACTTGTACTTGCTAATTCAGCATATTTGTAACGATCAAACCATTCTTTAAATTTAGATTTTGTTGGCATTCTTTTTAAGTAACTAAGATTCTAAGTTGCTAAGTTACTAAGTTTCTTTTTTAGAATTTATTGTTTTACTGCTTTAGGTTTCACTGGATGAAATTATTTTTCAGATACTGTGATATAAGAAAGTTTAGGTTTTCCGTCGACACATTCAACTCCTGCAGGAGGTGCAACAACATCGCAAGTTGATACTACGCTCCATTTTTTATTAAAAGCAGCCTCCGCATCTGTATATGCTTTTGTCTTAGCGAGAAATTCAGTCTTGTCGATTTTTTTTGAATAAGCAATATAACCTGCAGATCCGCCACATGCTTTAGAACCAATTGCAGTAAAGTCCCATTCATCAGAATCTTTGCAAAGCTCTGAATTAACTTTAGAAAGCGAAAGTATTTCGCGATACATCTTTCCTAAATTTTGATAATCTCTTTCTCTGTCAACACTATCATCATTGCTACACGAAAAAAATGCCAGACAAATTGTATAGATAATAAAAGTCAGTTTCTTCATGGTTAGTGAAATGTTAGGTTGTTTTATTATCAGATGCTTTAACAGGAAAAAGGTTGCGTTAAAAAAGATGCTAAGTTTCTGAGCTGCTAAGATTCTAAGTTTTTTGAATTTGAATATTGTATTAAGAAGCTAGCAGTTTTTTTATCTTAGAAACTTAGTATCTTAGGTTACCATAAATGATGTACCGAAGGTTTGATGTATTCTTCGTAAATCGCGTTCATGGCTTTAATTTTTTCGGGAGTTAATTCAGGTAAATCATAAACAGATAAATTTGACATAACATGATTTGCTGTCGAAGCTCCGGGAATTATGCAACTGATATCCTGAAAGCTCAAAATCCATTGTAGAGCAATAGGAGCAAGATTAGTTGTTTCAGGGAATAATGCTTTAAGTTTTTCTACTGCTTCTAATCCCAGGTTGTAATCAATACCTGAAAAAGTTTCACCTTTATCAAAAGCATCTCCGTTACGATTAAAGTTACGGTGGTCTTGAGGTTCGAAAGTTGTCTTTGAATCAAATTTACCGGTTAAAAGTCCGCTTGCTAAAGGAACTCGGGCGATAATTCCGATGTCTTTTTTCCTGGCTTCAGAGAAAAACAACTGTGAAGGTCGCTGGCGAAATAAATTAAAAATAATCTGAACAGTCGTTACATTCGAATATTCAATTGCTTTTAATGCTTCTTCTACTTTTTCGACACTTACGCCAAGGTTTAAAATTTTCCCCTGATCTTTTAAACGGTCAAACATTTCAAAAATCTCAGGTCGATAATAAACTTCAGTAGGAGGACAGTGTAATTGAATTAAATCCAACGTTTCTAAATTCATTCTTTTCAAACTGTCTTCAACAAATTTTTGAAGAACTTTTGGCTGGTAACCATCATTGATATGCGGATTAATTTGACGTCCGCATTTTGTGGCTACATAAATTCGTTCTGATCTTGAACGAACAACTCTTCCGACAGCAGTCTCGCTTAAACCATTTTCATAGACATCGGCAGTATCAATAAAATTTACACCATTATCAATCGCAGTATTCAAAAGTTCGTCTGCTGTTTTATTATCAAAAGCCGATCCCCATTTTCCGCCAACCTGCCAAGTGCCAAGTGAGATTTCTGATATATTAAAATTTGTTTTTCCTAGTTTTCTGTAATTCATTTTTTTCTTTTTGAGGTGCAAAGGTTCATAGTAACAAAGGTTCAAAGGTTTTTCTAAAAAGGTTCAAAGCTACAAAGGTTCGAGGCTGCAGAGGTTTTTCGGGCAAGTTAATAAAACTTTGAACCTTTGTCTCTTTGAACCTTTATGCCTTCCTTAGTCAAACAAATCCGAAGAAAGATATCTATCGCCGCGATCGCAGATTACAGCTACAATAACGCCTGATTCTAATTGTTCGGCGATTTTTAAGGCTACTGCAACAGAGCCTCCACTGCTCATTCCGGCAAAAACACCTTCTTCAAGCGCTAATCTTTTGGTCATTGCTCTGGCTTCTTCTTCGCTTACATCAATTACAGTGTCAACTTTTGAAGCATCAAATATTTTCGGTAAATATTCCTGAGGCCATTTACGAATTCCGGGAATTTGAGATCCATCGCTTGGTTGCGCCCCTATGATTTGGATCGCCTTGTTTTTTTCTTTCAAATAAGTCGAAGTTCCAATGATTGTTCCTGTCGTTCCCATTGCCGAAACAAAATGCGTTACAGTTCCTTCAGTGTCATTCCAGATTTCTGGTCCGGTAGTTTTATAATGCGCTTTCCAGTTGTCATCATTAGCAAACTGATTTAACATCAAATAACCGCCTTGTGCGACTTTTTTGTCGGCATAGTCACGTGAACCAATAATTCCTTCGCTAGCAGGCGTTAAAATCACTGTAGCGCCATAGGCACGCATGGTTTGCGTTCTTTCTTTTGTAGAATCTTCCGGTAATACCAATTCAATCTCTATTTGAAATAATTGAGCAATCATGGCCAGGGCAATTCCGGTATTGCCACTTGTTGCCTCAATTAATTTATCTCCTTTTTTAATGTCGCCTCTCTCAAGTGCAGATGCAATCATGTTGTAAGCCGCTCTGTCTTTTACGCTTCCTCCGGGATTATTTCCTTCAAGTTTCAGCAAAAGCTTTACGTTTTTATTTTTAACCAAATTGACAGTTTCCATTAATGGAGTATTTCCAATTAGGTTTAGCAATTTCTGTGGACCCATTTTATTTTTTTTCTTTTATTTTAACTTCAGTTGTAGTGGTGTTCAAAACGATAGAATCTGCGGGTATAGATTTGGTAATCCAGGCATTTCCTCCAACAATACTGTTTTTTCCAATAATAGTTTCGCCTCCCAAAATTGTTGCATTGGCATAAATGCATACATTTTTTTCTACTGTAGGATGTCGTTTTGCGTTTTTCATTTCTTTGCTTACACTCAAAGCTCCAAGCGTAACACCCTGATAAATTTTTACGTGTTTTTCGATAACGGTAGTTTCTCCAATTACAATTCCGGTAGCGTGATCAATAAAAAACGGCGAAGCAATTTTAGCACCTGCGTGAATATCAGTTCCGGTAATTCTATGTGCATATTCGCTCATTAATCTTGAAAATAATAATAAATCAAGCTGATACAGTTCATGACTTAATCTGTAAATGGCAATCGCATAAAAACCCGGGTAACCTAAATACACTTCGTCAATGCTGTTTGATGCAGGATCATTTTCTAAAATATATTCGGCATCCTGATTTAATTTTTCCAAAACTCCAGGAAGTTTTTCCAGAAAACGATCCCAAATAGATTCGCATAAGTTTTCTGGTTTTTTACAGGCTAAAACCGCAATTTCCTTAAAGCGTATTTCGAGTTCGTCGATGCTTTGATCTAAGGGGGCATTTGAATCAAAAAGGGTATAGAAAAGCTTTTCGGTAAAATCTTCTGTTTTAGTTTTGATTCCGTAGTTAATATTGGAATGGCTTTTTAAAGCTTTTATATTTTGTATGATGAGATTTCTAGACACAATTATAAAAATTGAATGGATAAATTTGAAACGTTAAAAGTAAGGTGTTTTTTGTAAATAGAAGTACGAAATGCCTAAAGAAATTTTGTTCTGAGAATTCGATTTGTGATAATTAAAGGAATTTTAGAAACATAGGAATTATGTTATTGCTAAAAAGTTAAATGCTTAAATTAGCCAGTAAATTTTATACAAATGAAAAACAATTCGACTTTTAAAAGTGCTATTTCTAATCGTGAATTTCCGGAAAGTGAGAAAATTTATGGAAAATCAATACATGACCCTGTTTTAGGGCTTATTATTAAAGATTATCCATCATTTTGTGATACTGACTGCATTGGGGTTCAGGAATTAAATGTGTATCGACAAAAATACATTTCTAATTATTTATCTGCAGAAATGGGTGCACTGTCAGATCTGGAAAAAAATGTAATTACATCTTTAAAAGAAGATAAATCGATAGTAAGTATTGTTGAAGATGAAGAAGAAACAAGAAGTTTTGGTCAAAAAATAGCAGATAAGGTGGCTGATTTTGGCGGAAGCTGGACTTTTATCATTTCTTTTTTGGCTTTTATTGTAGTTTGGATTGGTTCGAATGTTTATATTTTGGTAAACAAAGGTTTTGATCCGTATCCGTTTATTTTGTTGAATTTAATTTTATCCTGTATAGCAGCTTTGCAAGCTCCGGTAATTATGATGAGTCAAAATCGTCAGGAAGAAAAAGATCGCACTCGAGCAAAAAAGGATTATATGATCAACCTGAAATCAGAATTAGAGATCAGAATGATTCATGATAAAATTGATCATTTGATCATGCATCAGCAACAAGAATTAATTGAAATTCAGAAAGTGCAAATCGAAATGATGAATGATATTTTGAATCAGATCAAAAAATAATTCTTACAAAAATTACAAATAGAAATGTTTGTAATAATATCCGCCAAGCATAAAAAAGACATTTATGATCGCCATATTCCAGGCCATTTTTTTTCGGGTCTGCGATTTATTTAAAAAATAAAAAAACAAAAAAATAAAAAATAAGAGGGTCGAGTAGAGTGCCGGATACATCTTAAAAGCGGCTAAGAATTCACCTTTAAAAAGTAAGAATACAGAACGCTGAAAGCCACATCCTAAACACTCAATTCCGAAGAGTGTTTTGAACAGGCAAGGCAGCATATATTTTTCTAAAATCACAGCATTTATTTTTTACAATTTTACAAAAAAAATATCGATAACAATTCACGAGTTTGAAACTGCTATTTTAAAGTTTCATACTTTTGAACTCTTATACTTTAAAATATGAAAGCTTTTAAAATTTTAATAATGATTCTTGCGATTTCGGTTGCGTTATATGAGCAGGTTTCAGAAGATAAAAACATCTATATAATGGTAATTGCAATTGCAGTTTTCATGTATGGAATGATGCAATTAAGTGCAAAAACACCAAGTAAAAATCAAGATAAAGAGGAGCAGGATGTTGACTAAAGGAGATAAGGTTTCAGTCTTAGACGAGGCCATAAACGGAATAGTGGTTTCAGTGAAAAACAATGAAGTTTTGATTGAAACTGAGGACGGATTTATGATGACATTTTCTGTCAATGAATTGCTTAAAATTCAGGATTCCAGTAATTTAATGAATTCTATTAAAAGAATTGATTTAGATGCTGTTTCAAAAGAGAAAGAAGAGCCAAAAGCAAGGAGTTTTGTGAAAGAAAAGAAGGATAAGCGCGAAATTTCGGCTCCTGAATTTGATTTGCACATCGAAAAACTGGTTCCAAATAAACGCGGAATGTCTAATTATGATATTTTGACTTTGCAAACAGAAACAGCAAAAAGACACATAGAATTTGCGATCAGAAACCGAATTCCAAAAATCGTTTTTATTCACGGTGTCGGCGAAGGAATTTTAAAGGCAGAACTTGATTTTTTATTGGGCCGTTACGACGGAGTAGATTTTCAGGATGCCAATTATCAAAAATATGGCTTAGGTGCAACAGAAGTTTATTTTAGACAAAATAGTAAATAAGAGTAATTTTTGCATATTGAATAGTTGTTTTGTAAGCATAAAAAAACATCCGTTTTTCTTTCTGAATTTGTAATAAAATCAGTTTTGAAAAGTGGATGTTTTTGTAAGAATTTAGATTTGCTTTTTAATGCTAAATATAAGGTTGTATTTTATGGTGCAATAGTTGTTACTGTTCCTAATATAAAATTAGTTGCAAGTTTAAAAGTACTGTTATCTTTTGTGAGTGTTACGTTTTTAAGTACAATCTGATGTTTAAAAACTTTAAGACTAGATGTTGTGGTAACTTCGATTATACCACTTACTTTTGCAACTCCTGCTACACCTACCCACGTATCTTTTACAGTTGGATTAGTTGGTGTTTTTTCCAGACAATAATAATTTTCATTTGCAGCTAAAGGAAGGTTACCATTATAGGTTCTGTAATAAAGATTGTTTGTTGTAGCATTCAAATTAATAAGACTTGTTCTCGGTGTTCCAGTTGGAGTATCTTCGTTTTTGATTAAATTTGCTCCATCAAAATTTTCAATAACCAATGAATTGGAAGTATTATTATTGAATACTTTTTTGAATTCAGGGCAATACTTTGCATTTTCAGGTTCTAAGAAACTCACAACTACGGCATCAACATTGGTAAGAAAATCCCCAAAGACGTATTCCGGTTGAACTTGTTCTGGTTGATTAGGTTTTAGAAAGGTAATGTTTCTGAAAATAATATTGTGATTGTAGCCTATAATTTCAGTATGACCATCGGCTGGTGCGGGTGTTCTATAAACTTCACTAGTTCTAATTTCAATTGTTCCACCTGGCTTTGCTATCCATTCCTCGGTAACATTAGGTGTCTTTGGAGGTATTGAGCCACAAATGTTTTCTTGTGCAACGGTACCATCATAGGCTCTATACACAACACGGTAATCTTTGTCATCAATTGTATAAGTTAGGGGATCTTCACCTTCTAGTGTTGGTTTGTTAAGAATTTTGTTCGGAAGCATGTTCAATAATAATGATTCCTGAGGTTTTAATTTATAAATTAAAGTATTGGTAAGAGGGTCACAACTTGCCGAAGTGACATCTTCAAAATCGATCGTATCAACTGTTAAATCACCATCATCGCAACCGTTTAGTAATAGAGCGAATAATAGAAGGCTTGCATATTTTTTCATTGTAAATTTTATTTGGCTCAAAAATAGTGAAAAATTTGGCAAATGATATTTAAGATTTGACAATTGATATTTCTTAACTTTGCAGTAATGAAAAAAGTATATCTCGATAACGCCTCAACAACAGCGATGCGTCCTGAAGTGATTCAGGAAATGACTAAGGTTATGACGGAAGATTTTGGAAATCCATCTTCTACACATAGTTTTGGACGAAATGGTAAGACTATTTTAGAGCTTTCCAGAAAAAGCATTGCTAAACATTTAAATTGCTCTGCCCAGGAAATTATTTTTACTTCTGGTGGAACAGAAGCGGATAACTGGGTTCTTCGTTCAGCTGTAGAAGATTTGGGTGTGGAACGCATTATTACTTCTAAGATTGAACATCACGCAGTTTTATATACTGTTTTAGCATTGCAGTCTGATTACAATATTCAGGTTGATTATGTAAAAATAAACCATGATGGAAGTATCGATCTGACTCATTTATCTAATTTATTATCTGAAGAAAAAAAGACTATAGTAAGTTTGATGCATGTTAATAACGAAACCGGAACTATTTTAGATTTGGATAGAGTTGGTGTAATCTGCAAGCAATATAACACTTTATTTCACTCAGATACTGTGCAGTCAGTTGGTAAAACTGAGATAGATCTGCAAAAAAATACAGTTGATTTTATAGTGGCAAGTGCACATAAATTTCACGGTCCAAAAGGAGTTGGTTTTGCTTTTGTTCGTAAAAACTCGGGTTTACAGCCTTTGCTTTTTGGAGGAGAACAAGAAAAGGGGCTTCGTGCTGGAACCGAAGCAGTACATCAAATAGCTGGAATGGCTAAAGCTTTATCGGTTTCTTATGAAAACTTAGATGTAGAAAGAAAATACATTTCCGACTTAAAAATGTACCTGATAGAACAACTTGAAAATCATTTTCCAGATTTTAGAATCAACGGAAAAAAAGAAGATTTTTACAATATCATAAATATCATTTTGCCTTTTTCTTCAGAGAAAACTTCAATGTTGTTGTTTAGCTTGGATATGAAAGGAATTGCTGTTTCAAGAGGAAGTGCCTGCCAATCCGGAAGCATAAAGCCTTCACATGTATTAAAAGAAATGCTATCGGAGACGGATTTAAAATTACCAAATCTCCGAATTTCATTTAGTCATTACAATACCAAAGAAGATGTTGATTGGCTAATTGAGAGTTTAAAAACTGTTTAAGAGAGGTGTAAAGGCTCAAAGAAACAGAGATTCAGAGGTTTTTTGCAGATTTTAATAATCTAAAATCTAAAATTACTTACGTATCACTTTCACCTGCGAATCATTCGTCAGTTTTATGATTGTAGAGGGTTTTCCTGCAACTTTATCATGATATAAATTCACAACATAATCAACTCCCTTCACAATTTCAGGATTAATATCTTTGAATGCAATTGGAGTTGGTTGTCCTGAAATATTAGCCGAAGTTGAAACTAAAGGTTTTTTCATTCGTTCTAATAATTTAAAGCAAAAAGGTTCTTTTACTAAACGTATTCCAAGAGAGTTATCTGCTGCAATGATATTGGCAGCCACATTTCTTGGTCCGTCTAATATTAAAGTAGTTGGTTTTTCAGATAAATCTAAAATCTGCCAGGCAACTTCTGGAATGTCTTTGAAAACATTATACATCATTTTTTCTCCATTCATCAAAACAATCATGCTTTGTGTTTCGGCACGTTGCTTTAGTTTATAGATTTTTGCAACAGCTTCTGGATTTGTTGCATCACAACCAATTCCCCAAACGGTATCAGTAGGATAGAGAATAATTCCGCCTTCTTTAATAACTTCGTAAGCGTTATGGATTTCAGTGTTTATGTCTTGATTCATAATTTTAGAAATATTTGATTAAAATGAAACAAATACTATAAGGTGTGAGTATTAATAATATCGACTATCTTTTTTAAAGTTTCCTGCGGAATTCCTACGTAAAGCGGTAAACACAATATTCGGGAAGCAATAGCTTCTGAAATTGGCATTTCATCTCCTTTTACATATTCAATTGTGTTTAAGGAAGGATAAAAGTAGCGTCTTGGCAGAATGTTTTCTTGTAGTAATGCTACCTGAACTTTAAATAAAGTAGTTTCAGAATCAAAAATTAAAGGATAATAGCTATAATTCCATTCCGTATTTTTTCTTATTTTTATAGTACTTACAGTTTTGAAGTCTAAATTTTCATTATAAAAATTAACTACCTTTTTCCTTTCAGTGATAATATGGTTCATATAAGGAAATACAGCCAGACCCATCGCTGATTGTAGTTCAGAAATCTTTGCATTAATTCCTAACCCATGAAATTCTAATGGGCCGTTATGGCCAAAGTTATGGCTATAAAATAATTGATGATAAATGTCTTTGGTATTACAGAACATTGCACCACCCTCGCCAGTATGAAATAGTTTGGTCGCATGAAAACTACAGGTGCTTACGTCTCCAAAGTTAAATACGGATCTATTGTTGTATTTCACCCCAAAACAATGCGCTGCATCATAAATGACTTTTAGGTTATGTTTTTTTGCAATACTTTCAATAGCCTCAACATTACAGGGATTTCCAAAAACATGAGTGGCTAATATAGCAGTTGTCTTTGCTGTTATTGCGCTTTCAATTTTAGTTTCATCAATAGTTAAATATTCTGAATGGATATCGACAAAAACAGGTGTGCAATTTTCCCATACAATCGCTGCAGAAGTTGCTACATAAGAAAAAGGCGTTGTGATAATTTCTCCACCTTTACCAAATAATTTTAATGCAATTTGAATAGGAATTGTACCGTTATTAGTAATTATCAGATGAGAGACATCAAGATAGTTTTTTAGTTTGTCTTCTAATTCTAAGGTAAGTTCACCTCGATTTGTGAGCCAAGCTTTATCCCATGCACGTTTTACAAAAGAATTGTATTCTTCTTGTGGTGGTAAAAAGGTTTTGGTTACAGGAATCATTTAATTATTTGATTAGTGAGTTTAATTTACCTTAAAAGGGCAAACTATTGTTATATTTGTGGGGTAAAAATAGGAAAAGAAACCTTAATTTTCGACATAAGTACGCATTATAACTATATGTGAAAGAATATTAATAACTGACATGTTTGAATGACAGTATTTTAAGATCATTTTTTTCTTACCATCAAATGAATATTTTTTATTTGATTTTTTTTACAAAACGAATTTAAATAATAAACTCAAAATAAATTTAAGAATACTATGGAAATCAACACTTTTTTGCGAAATTTTGCAGACATTTTAGATGATACGGACGCGGCATTAATTACACAAGAAACTGTTTTTAGAGATTTAGACGAGTGGAATTCATTAACTGCACTTTCATTAATCGCTATGGCTGATGAAGAATATTCTGTGAAATTGACCGGAGATGATATTAAATCTTCTAATTCATTAAACGATATTTTCGAAATCATTAAAAATAAAGGATAATTAAATGGCAGCTTTTTCAGTAAATGATATTGCAATAAAAGGTATTTCTTGCTGTGTTCCTAAAAATAAGGAACGTAATATCGATTTGGAAATATTAACGCAGGAGGAAATTCAAAAATTCGTTGAAGCAACCGGAGTTGAAGAACGTCGTATTGCGACAAAAGAAATTTGTACCTCCGACTTATGCTGTGAGGCTGCTGAAAAATTAATTGCAGATCTAAATTGGCAGAAAGACGAAATCGAAATCCTGGTTTTTGTTTCTCAGACTGCCGATTATATTTTACCGGTTTCTGCAGCAATACTTCAGGATCGATTAGGATTCTCTACAAACTGTATTGCCTTTGATGTTCCTTTGGGATGCTCTGGTTATGTATACGGGATTTCTATTATTGCGGGTATGATGAAAGCGGCAGGTCTAAAAAAAGGGATGCTTTTAGCGGGAGATACCAGCAGTAAATTGCTTTCAAAAACAGATAAGAGTACCGTTCCGCTTTTTGGTGACGGAGGAAGTGCGACAGCATTTGAATTTGATGAGAATGCCGAAAAATTATTGTTTGATTTAGGTACAGACGGTTCTGGTTATAAAGCGATTATTATACCAGATGGAGGATCAAGAAACAGAATAAATGAAGATTCTCTTAAAGTAACAAAAAACGAAGAGGGAATCAGTCGTAATTCCTGCAATTTGGTTCTTGACGGAATGGATGTTTTTGGTTTTGGAATTTCACAAGCTCCAAAAACGGTAAATAAACTTATTGAGAAATTTGAAATTGATAAGGAAGCAATTGATCATTTTGTATTTCATCAGGCCAATTTAATGATGAATAAAATGATTGTTAAAAAATTAAAATTGCCAGTTGAAAAAGTTCCGTATTCATTAAAAGAATTTGGAAATACTTCTTCTGCTACAATTCCTTTGACTATCGTTTCTGAATTGAAAGAAAATTTGACACACACTTCTAAGGATTTGATAATTTGTGGATTTGGAGTTGGCTTATCATGGGGGACAGCTAAAATCAAGCTGAATAATGTTGTGATTTCAGATTTGATAGAAATATGATAAAGAACTTAGATTATATAGAGGAAGAGGTTTATTCAAAAGAGAAATCCTTGTTTTCTAATGAATCATGGATTTTAGCAGGACACAAAAATGAATTATTAAATAATAACGATTTTTTGGCTTTTGAATATTATGGAAATAAAATTTTCATTCAGAATTTTAATGGTACAATAAAATCTTTTCAAAACGTTTGTCTGCACAGGTTTAATACCATACATGAGGAACCTTCCGGAAACAGAGTTTCGTCATGCTTGTATCATAACTGGACTTACGGAAAAAAAGGAAATGTTGTTGGCTTAATGTGCCGAAATTCATTTGAAAAAGATCATATAAATGAATTAAGGCTTAAAGAATATGAAATTGCCTTTTGTGGGGATTTTGTTTTTCTGAAATTAAATTCTGAATTTGATAAAAGTTTAGAACAGTATTTAGGAAATATATATGCTCCGCTCCAAGAGATAAGTTCACATTTTGGGACAAAGACAATAGATTATACTATCGAACATAAAGCAAATTGGAAACTTTTGGTTGAAAATGTTTTAGAGTGTTATCATTGTACTTCTATACACGAAAATTCATTTGCAAAAATGGGATTTGGTTCTGTGCCTCCTGAAAAATTCGATTTTTTTGAAGGACATAGCTGGTGTGAATTTCCAAAAAGAGAGGATGTAAAGCCCAACAAAATAATTGAAAAATCTTTGTCAAACAGAAGTTTAAAAATACAAGGATATCTGCATTTTTATATTTATCCAAATGCATTTATAAGTTCTGTAGAAGGAAAAGGATTTTACTTTGGATTTATGCTTCCAGAATCTCCTTCTAAAACAAATTTAAGAGTAAGATATTTTTCTTCAAAATTTGAAAAAGAATTAAGCGAATCAGAACAAAATATTATTGATTTTATTAATAATAGCTCTAATGATTCTCTCGATTTAGTTTTAAATGAAGATAAAAAAATTGTAGAAAATATTCAGTCCAATCTTATCAATTTTAAGAATCACTCTCCAATATTTGGTGATGAAGAATTTCGAATTTTAAAGTTTTACGAATATTTTAATAAACAAAAAGAATTAAAAAATATATAATGAATCCATTTGATTTATCAGGAAAAAAAATACTTGTAACTGGAGCTTCTTCAGGAATTGGTTACGAAACCTGTCTGGCAATTGCAAGGCAAGGCGGTACTTTTATAGCGGTAGCCAGACGTAAAGATTTTCTGGAAAAACTAGTAGAAGAATGCGGAACGGTACATAGTTTTATAACCGCAGATTTGTCTAAAATGGAGGATATTAAAACTATTGTTGATTCAATTGAAAATATTGACGGAATTGTTCATTCTGCAGGAATTGTTTCTTTGGCTCCTGTTAAATTTTATTCAGAAGAATTAATGAATGAAATGAGAAGTATAAATTTTGATTCGATTGCCTATTTGATAAACTTAATTTTCAAAAAGAAAAAAATTAATAAAGGCAGTTCAATTGTTTTGGTTTCTTCAATTGCAGGTTTGTTTGGGATGAAAGGAAATGGAATCTATGCAGCAAGTAAAGGTGCATTGATTGCTATTTCAAAAGTTTGGGCAAGTGAGTTTGCAGTAAGTAAAACCCGTGTAAATTGCGTTTCACCAGGAATGGTAAAAACGGAGATTACTTCAAAATCAATAGAGGATCTATCTCTGGAAGTTATCCAGCAGGATGAAAAAAAGTATCCTTTAGGATATGGTGATCCGGTTCAGGTTGCCAATCCAATTGTGTTTTTGTTATCGGAAGCAAGCAGTTGGAT
Organism: Flavobacterium sp. KH_001; assembly: GCF_057840745.1. Classification (NCBI taxonomy): domain Bacteria; kingdom Pseudomonadati; phylum Bacteroidota; class Flavobacteriia; order Flavobacteriales; family Flavobacteriaceae; genus Flavobacterium; species Flavobacterium sp. KH_001. The sequence continues at coordinate 3,068,858 of NZ_CM174520.1, forward strand.
CACGGGACAAAACATCGTTTTAGATGGAGGAAGAACTTCAACAATATAATTTAAAGATGAAAGCGAGTATAAAAGCCATTTCATATTATCTCCCTGAAACTGTTTTATCTAATGATTTGATCAATCAGGAATTTCCGGAATGGGACATTGAAAAAATAAGTTCAAAAACAGGAATCAGTTCACGCCATATAAGTGCAAGTGATGAATTTTCATCTGATATGGCTGTTTCGGCTGCCGAAAAATTATTTGAAGAACATAATATAGATCGGTCTACAATTGACTACTTGTTGTTTTGTACCCAAAGTCCGGATTATTTTTTACCAACAACAGCTTGTATTATTCAGGAAAAACTAGGATTAAAAACCTCAATTGGAGCTTTAGATTTTAATTTAGGATGTTCTGGTTTTGTTTATGGAATGAGTTTGGCAAAGGGGCTTATTGCTGGTGGAATGGCTGAAAATATTTTATTAATTACTTCAGAAACGTATTCAAAATTTATTCATCCGAAAGATAAAAGTAATAAAACCATTTTTGGAGATGCAGCAGCAGCCACTCTGATAACAAGTGGTAAAGGTTTTTGCTCTATTGAGAATTTTGTTTTTGGTACTGATGGAAAAGGGGCAGAAAATTTAATTGTAAAACAAGGCGGAATGCGTTTTCCGGTTTCAGATGCAAATGAGGATGTTAAAGATGAATATGGAAACATTCGAAATGACAAAAATCTGTTCATGAACGGAACGGAAATCTTTAATTTCACAGGAGAATTTGTTCCAAAACTTACAGAATCAATTCTGGAAAAATCTAGCTTATCAAAAGACGATATTGATTTGTATATTTTTCATCAGGCGAATAAATACATGCTCAATCATTTAAGAAAGAAAATAAAAATACCTGAAGAAAAATTCTTTATAGCAATGGAACATTGTGGTAATACAGTTTCTTCAACAATTCCAATTGCGCTTTATGAAGCTCAAAAACAAGAAAAACTGCATAACATTAAAAATTTAATTCTGGCAGGTTTTGGAGTTGGTTACTCTTGGGCGGCATGTAATTTAAAAATAGAGCAATGAAAAATTTGATAATCATAGGAGCAAGAGGCTTTGGGCGTGAAGTTTATGATCTTGCTACACAATGTTCAGGATATAATATTGAATATGTTATAAAGGGTTTTTTAGATGATAAAATGGACGCCCTTAATGGTTTCGAAAATTACCCTCAAATAATCTCTTCTGTTGAAGATTATGAAATTCAGGAAAATGATATTTTTGTCTGTGCATTAGGAACTGTAAAATGGAAAAAACATTATGCTGAGTTAATTTTGGAAAAGGGTGGCAGCTTTATAAACTTAATTCATTCCTCTACAAAATTGAATACAAATGTTTGTGTTGGAATAGGCTTAATTGTTTTTATGTATGCCAATATCAGTAATGATTGTATTATTGAAGATTTTGTTACAATTCAGGGTTATGTGGGCTTAGGACATGATACTAAAATTAAAAAATGGGCTCATTTGAGTTCTTATTCCTTCACAGGTGGATTTGTTATTCTTGAAGAAGAATCCACGCTTAATACCCGTGCTACAATACTGCCGCATATTACAGTTCGCAAGGGCGCGACCGTTGGCGCCTCGAGTCTGGTTATCAAAAACGTAAAAGAACATACTACAGTTTTTGGAGTTCCGGCAAAGAAATTGGATTTTTAGAATCCTGCAACTAATACTATATAATTATCATTTTTTTAGAAAAATTTCATGAAAGACGAAGGTACTATTATTTTAAATTGGAAAGAACGTGGACAAAAGCCATTTGTTAGCATTTTATGTGATACGTATAATCATGAAAAATTTATCAGAGAAACTTTAGAAGGGTTTTTAAAACAACGTACTGAATTTCCTTTTGAAATAATAATACATGACGATGCCTCTACAGATAATACTCAGGCTATTATAAAAGAATTTGCAGAAAAATATCCGCAGATTATTAAGTGTATTTTACAAAAAGAAAATCAGTATTCTAAAAAAGTTAATTTTTGGAGTGATATTACTTTTCCTATGGCACAAGGAAAATATATTGCATTATGCGAAGGTGATGATTACTGGATCGATGAATTAAAACTGCAAAAACAAGTTGATTTTTTAGAAAATAATCAGGATTATGTTATTGCGTGGACTGATTTTTACAATAAAAAAGAAGATGAACTAGTGCCTAATGATTTCAAGAACACGTTGCCGGAAGTTTATACTATCGATTTTGATACCCTTTTTAATCCTTATTGCACTTATACGTTGACATGTGTTTTTAGAAAAGACGCGGTCGATCCTCTAGATTATAAAAAATTTAAACACGGAAAAGATAATACTCTTTATTCACTGGCGTTATGTAATGGAAAAGGTGCTTTTATGAATTTTCAGGCTGCTGCTTATAGATGGCATCCAGGTGGGGTTTATTCTTTACAGAAACCTTTTTTTCAACGCTATTCATCTTATCTCAATATAAAGGAAATAGTAGAAAATATTCCGGAATCCAGAACAAAAAACATTCAAAAAGTTATGTTCTCCCTTTTAAAAGCTTCCGTTTTTGAAGCTTTAAAATTGGATAAAAATGAGGAATTTAAAAAAGATGAACAATTTAAAAGGACTGTAAATGACTTTTTAGATAAAGCAAGCTTATCATTAAAACTTAAATACTGGTGGCGCTATATTAAATCGCAAATATGATTATCTCATTAAAGACTTAAAATAAATAATAGTCTTGTCAAGTAAATTTATCTTTTGGAATAATTGATTTTCATTATTCTTTAGATGTTTGTAAAATGAAATATTATAGGAACCAGCATTACGAACTGTGCGTATTAAATTCTTTGTAATGTGTTTTTGAAGTAGTTCCTGATTAAAGTATCCTAATTTTTCATTCTGCGAGAATAAAAAATGAGAAGCAGTAATTGTTTCAATAATTTCTTCAGGAGATAGACCTTTTTTAAATGAAACAGCATTTAAGTAAAATTCAATTTTAGAATCTTCAGCATCTATTTCCAGATTGCGCAATTGATTAATTTTAATCTTTTTTACAGATCTTTCTGTATTTTCAATTTTTGTCTTACTTATATTGTTATCGTGAAGTCTATAATTTAAAAGAGATTCAGGAATATTACAGAAATTCGTTTTACTTAATAATCTGCTCCATAAATCATAATCCTCAGCTGGAACATATTCATTATCAAATTTTAAATGACCTAAAACTTCTTTTTTAAACATTACAGTTGGGTTTCCAATGTTACAACTGTGTAAAAAAGATACTTTTATTGCATCGTGATTTGTATTGTGTTTTATGGTTTTGTTTTTTGTTGATCCAAAAAAAGTAAACCATGTACCGCAAACTCCAATTTCCGGATTTTTCTCTAATATTTCCAGCTGTTTTTCAAAACGAGTTGGTAAAGAAATGTCATCAGCGTCCATCAAGGCAATAAACTTACCTTTTGCAGCGTTAATTCCTTCATTCCTAAGGTTTGCTGGCCCCACGTTTTCTAATTTGTCAATAATAATAATTCTATTATCTAGTGACTGTAATTCTTTAATTATATCTAAACTATTATCAGTCGATTTATCATTTAAGATTATAAGTTCAAAATTTGAAAGGGACTGGTTTAAGATACTTTTAATACTCTCTTTTAAAAAAGGGCCTGCATTAAAAACAGGAATTATAACAGAAATTTGAGGAATTTCAAGCATTAGCATGGTTTTTGTTTAAGCAAAGCAAAGATAAGGTTAAAGTTAAAATTATCTTAAAGAATCAGTAGTAAATTTCATCGATAATTTCGGAATGTTATTATCTTTGCTCTAACAAAACTAAATAAATGAAGAAAATCCACGTTGGCTTTTTATTTTCTTATGATTACGAAAAACTAAAAATTTCGATTCCATTAGTGTATAATGATTCTGATGCAATTTTTATTGCAGTAGATGAAAAATTCCGCACCTGGTCAGGTGAAATTTTTGATGTTGATGAGCAGTTTTTTGAATGGATAAAACAGTTTGATTCTCAAAATAAAATTACCATTTATCGAGACAATTTTTATGTACCGGAACTTTCTGCTATTGAGAATGATAATAGAGAGCGTCATATGTTGTCTTTGAAAATGGGAATTGGAAATTGGCTTATACAGGTCGATAGTGATGAGTATTTTATAGATTTTAAAAAGTTTGTACATGATTTAAGAAAGTACGATCGTTTTTTAGATAATCCCGAAAAAAACAGGGTACAAATTTCAGCTTATTTAATTAATATGTTTAAATATACTGATGGAGGCTTATTATATGTAGATAAAGCTACCAGAGGTCTTATGGCGACCAATTACCCAGATTATAAAGTTGCTCGAAATACGCGTCGCAGAATTATTTATACACCTAATGTGTTGTGGCATGAGACTTTATCCAGAACAGCTGAGGAAATAGAATATAAGTTTAAGAATTGGGGCCACAATAATGAGGTGAATGTAGATTCTTTTATGCGAAAATGGAAGCTGGTTAACAAAAGCAACTATAAGGAAATGCGTGGTTTCTTTTATATTGAACCGGAAAAATGGAATCGTTTAGACTTCGTAGAGGGTAATAGTATTGATGAAATTATCAAAAATTTTGATGCACAAAAATTAATGCCCTCAGCTTTTTATATTTGGAAGAAAAACTTTGGGCAATGGTTTAAACACTTAACAAGGAAATAGTTTTATTTTAAAATTTCCTTGTAAATGTCTAAATATTCTGAAGCTGCAATTTTCCAATCGAAACTTGCAGCTCTTTTTTTTAGCTGTATTTCTATTTCGTTTTTATTATTCTCAAAATGATTTAATCCATTAAAGAGAACTTCTTTCATGTATTTAGGATCAAAATTTGTCCAGTAATTTGCTATATTGCCACCAATTTCCGGCAATGAGGTTTTGTCGGATAAAAATACCGGAGTTCCAAAACTCATAGCTTCAATAGGAGGTAAGCCAAAACCTTCTCTGATTGATGGGAAAAGAAAAGCAGTACAATTTTTCATATAGTATTGTTTACCTTCGTTGCTTACTTTGCCAGTTAAAAAAACCTGATTTTGCAAGCCATTATCATCAATTAATTTTCGAATTACTTCTCCGTATTTTTTGGTGTTATTTCCTGAAATAATTAAATTAAAATCTTTGATTTCTTTCATCATATTAATGATTGAAACATAATTTTTCCTCTCTATAAAATCGCCAATAGTGTAAAAGAAAGGTTTATTTACAGGAACATTGCCTACAAAATTTGAAGTATCCAGTAAAGTTGAAATTGGATTTCCGTTGTAAATTATATGTTCAGGAATATTTGGAACTTGAAAATATTGATGTGTCTGTTTTTTTGCAAATTCAGAAATGTAAGTTATCGCTGTAGCTTTTTGTAGTTTATCAATGAACAAGCGATTGCGTTTATGATTCATATCAGAAGATATTTCCTCAACAAAATTTACATCATGAATTGTCAGAAGATATTTAGTGTTAGTTCTGGGTTCTAGCTTAGAATTCTGATTTACAGAATGCCACAGATCGAATTTTCCCATCGGTCTAAAAGGCTTATACCTGTGAAATGACATGTATTTATGATATGCAAATTTATCTCCAAATTCACTTTTAAGTAAATCAGGTTTGCCAGAATTAAGATGAAGCTTCAGATTATCAAAATTTAATTGATTTAATCCCTTAATAAGCTCATAATTAAACGTACCCAGACCGGTAGCCCTGTTGTTTATATTGTGAGTTTCTAAAAAGACGCTTTTCTTATCTGACATGTTTTTTTTTAACGAAAATACAATAATAATTTGAAGTCTAAAATTCTATCCGTATTTTTGTTTTCATAAAATAAACTGATGAATTTTAAAGTAAATCCCATTTTTGAGAATAGTAAAGAATCGATTCTTTATCAAATTAAAACATTTAATAGCTCAGGAACTCTTTTTGGCAATGGCGATCGAAATAAAATCAAGCTTTTTGACTTAAATGGAAAGACGATTAACATAAAATCGTTTAAAGTTCCAAATATCGTGAATAAAGTTGCCTATAAATATTTTAGGAAATCAAAAGCAAAACGTTCGTTTGAATATGCGACTATTTTGCTTGAAAAGGGTATTGGAACTCCGCAACCAATCGCATTTCTTGAAAATTTTACTTCGATAGGATTAAAGGATAGTTATTATGCCAGCGAACATTTGGTAACTGAATTGACTTATAGAGAATTAGTGGAAGTTCCTGATTATCCGGATCATGATACTATTTTAAGACAGTTTGTTAAATTTACTTTTGACTTGCACGAAAAGGGTGTGGAATTCTTAGATCATTCACCAGGAAATACCTTGATTAAAAAAGTCGATGACAATAAATATGATTTCTTTTTAGTTGATTTAAACCGAATGAATTTTTATGATTCTATGAGTTTTGAACAACGTATGAATAATTTCAGCCGTTTGACTCCGCAAAAAGGAATGATTGCGACAATGAGTAACGAGTATGCTAAATTTTACACAGATAAATCTGAAAGTGAAATTTTCGAAAAAATGTGGAAAGCTACAAGCGATTTTCAGGAAGAATTTGCCAGAAAGAAAAGACTGAAAAAGAAGCTTAAATTCTGGAAATCTTAGCTCTTTATTCGAATCTTTTTAAGCTCCTGAAAACGAACAGCGACGCTTAATGCATTTAAGTAGCAAATTATAATTCCTTTTTTGCCATCCAGAATTCCAAATCTTAGTAAATATTGATTTAAAAATTGATAGGCAGGACGAATATAGAAATGAAAGGCATTAGGTTTTGTGTTTTTTACAAACTCTTCCTGCGCTTTTAATTGTCCATAAAAAATCATTTTTTGTTTGTAATCTTGAAAATTAGAATACGAATAATGAATTAGTTTATTTTTTAATTTACCAATTTTTCCGTTTACAATTAATTTTTCATGAACGATTTTTTCATGATTATAAATGGCATTTTCTTTTCTAAAAAGACGAATAATTTTGTCTGTCTGCCAGCCACTAAAGCGTAATTTGCTATTCTGGAACATAAAGTTTCTGCGAACAAAATAAGCTGCCGCACTATTTTTCTGATTGATAACAAATTTGATTTCCTTTTGAAGTTCGGAAGGTAATCTTTCATCGGCATCAACAAACAAAATCCACGAATTAGAAGCTAAACTTAGAGCATGATTGCGTTGGGAAGCAAAGTTGTCAAAAACACGTTGAACCACTTTTACATTGTTGAATGTTGAAGCGACTTCAAAAGTCTTATCAGTACTAAAAGAATCAACCACGATAATTTCATCGGCGAAAGCCAAATGATCAAGAACAGTTTTTATATTTTGTTCTTCATTATAGGTGATAATCAAAGCCGTTAAAAGCTGTTTTTCCGGCAAAATCATTTTACTGAAGTGCTTAAATTCTGATTCAGAAAAGACTCGATTTTATCTTTGAAAAATTCCGGTTTAAATTCCTGATATAAAGATAATGCCTCTTTTTTGAGTATTTTTTCCGTTTTGTTCTCAAATAATTCAGGTTGGTAATCTTTTAAATGTACCGAAAGATGATGAATTCCATCTTCAAAAGTGGCCCAGATTTTCTTTTCGATCCAGGGAGAAAAAATAATAAAAGAGGGTTTTTCAAGTGCTTTAGCCATATTGATTGCGCCGCCGTCATTTCCAATGATCAAATCGCATTGGTTAACTAAACCAATGAAGGATCGTAAATCTCCTCCTAGTAAATCAAAGTAAATTTTTTCCTTAGTTGAAGGTTTACAGCCGTTAAAAACAGTTTTGGCTTCTTCAATTTGCTTTGGGAAATAATTAAACAGAATATTTACATCAGCATTATCAGCAACATAATCAACTATTTTAGACATGAATTCCAAAGGATATGTTTTTAATATTTCACTTCCTAAAAGACTAATCATAACCGTTTTTCGATCTTTTCGAACACTGTGTTTTTCAAAAAGAGCAATAGCTTCCTGATTTTCTTTTTCAGAAACAAATAATTTCGGAATTGGGTCAATTGCTGTTTTTAGATTTAAAGGTTCTAATAAAGAAAGTCTTCTTTCAATTGCAAGACCTAAGTTGGTTTTTGGAAAAGGTTCAAACGGAACATTATCATTATATAAAAAGGTTCTTCCTGGTTTTTTATAAGAGATTTTTCTTTTGGCATTACTCAATAAAACCAAAATCCAGCTTTCTAATTTTGAATAAGCGTCAATTAACAAATCATATTTTTCATTTCGAATTTGAAAGCCAAGATTTAATAATTCTTTTTTGCTTTTTCGGTGTTTTTCTTCAAAAAGAATAATATTGTCAATACTTGAATTGCCTTCTAAAACCGGAGTCGTCGAGGCATAAACCAAATAATCGATTTGAGCATCAGGATAAGCAGTACGCAAATTATTGCATATAATACTGCTGATCAAAACATCGCCAATCATTTTTTGCTGAATTACAAGTATCTTCATATAGAAAACGGAATCTTATTTGTTGGTTACAAATTGAAGCAAAAAAAATCCAAATTCCAATCATTAAATTGGAATTTGGATTTTTTAATTTGGATTTTTTAAAATCTATACAGCAACATCGTATTCACGAAGTGCATTGTTTAATGACGTTTTCAAATCTGTAGATGGTTTACGAGTACCAATGATCAAAGCACATGGAACCTGGAATTCACCAGCTGCGAACTTTTTAGTATAACTTCCCGGAATTACAACTGAACGAGCAGGAACAAAACCTTTCATTTCAACAGGTTCATCACCAGTAACATCGATTATTTTTGTTGATGCAGTCAAACAAACGTTAGCACCAAGAACAGCTTCTTTTCCAACGTGAACCCCTTCTACAACAATACAACGAGAACCGATAAAAGCACCATCTTCAATAATAACCGGAGCAGCTTGCAATGGTTCTAAAACACCACCAATTCCAACTCCACCACTTAAGTGAACGTTTTTACCAATTTGAGCACAACTACCAACAGTTGCCCAAGTGTCAACCATAGTTCCTTCATCTACATAAGCTCCAATATTTACATAACTTGGCATCAAAATAACACCGCTTGAAATGTAAGCTCCGTAACGTGCAACAGCATTTGGCACTACACGAATTCCTTTTTCAGCATAACCTCTTTTTAGCAACATTTTGTCGTGATATTCGAAGATACCTGACTCCCATGTTTCCATTTTTTGAATTGGGAAATACATTACAACGGCTTTCTTAACCCATTCGTTTACTTGCCATTTGTCGCCAACTGGTTCAGCACAACGTAATTTTCCTGCATCAACCAATTCGATAACTTCTCTAATAGCATCAGTTGTAGTAGTTTCTTGTAATAAAGCTCTGTTTTCCCAAGCTTGTTCAATTATAGTCTGTAAAGAATTCATAAGTTTTAATTTTTGGCAAAGATAACGTATTTGTAGAAAAGCAGAAAAGTAAAACCTTTTGAAAATGTTATATATGTAACTTTTTGTTTTTAATTTGATAAATAAAAATGACATTCTTATTAATTAAGAAACAGTCAAATTACCCTTAAAAGTTTTTTTACTATCAGAATATGACAAAAGTCAGATTTTGAGCTTTTTCTTCGCTTTACTTTCGCAGTATAATTCCAAAAGTAAATGGAATTAAAATACCATTCCAAAACTAAACTATATAAGCAGTAAAACATGAGTCAGGAAAATCAGCTTCAGAATCGAATAACAGTAATTGACAAAGAAGTTACTTGGGATAAAACACAAGTAATTATGAGTAAAACAAATGCTTTTGGCATTATCGAGTATGCCAATGAAGTTTTTGTAGATGTTTCAGGTTATGAAGATTACGAATTAATGGGACAACCACATAATATTATTCGGCATCCGGATATGCCAAAAGTCATTTTTAAAGTGCTTTGGGAAAATTTGAAACAAGGTAAAAACTTTCATGCTATTGTAAAAAATTTAGCCAAATCAGGCAGGTACTATTGGGTTATAACGGATTTTGAAATTGCAAAAGATGAAAATGGTGCTATTGTTAATTATTTTGGAAGAAGACAAGCTGTTCCTCAGGAAGTGATTTCATTACATATTGAACCCTTGTATAAAAAGCTTTTACAGATTGAAGCCGCAAGTGGGGTTGAGTTTAGTGAAAAATATTTAATAGGGTTCCTTGAGGAAAAAAAGAGATCGTATGTTGAGTATATTAAGGAGTTAATTTTTGACCACGAAAAAGCGCAGTCGAAATTTGCAAATTATGAGCCAGAGGAAGAAGAGGAGGAAAGAGGTTTTTTTAAACGTCTATTTAATAGATAATAATTGATTTTTTTAGGTTTTAAATATTTGGAGTAAAAATCCGTTTTGAAATTTCAAAGCGGATTTTTTATTGCTGAAAATTGGAAAATTAAAATAGTTATCTTTGTCAAAAATTACATAATGCCAAGAATTCTATCCATAGACTACGGACAAAAGCGTACCGGAATTGCAGTTACTGATGAAATGCAGATTATTGCTTCAGGTTTAACTACAATTCCAACAACCACTGTAATTGATTTTCTGAAAGATTATTTCGCAAAAGAAAAAGTAGAAACGGTCTTGATTGGTGAACCAAAACAAATGAATGGGCAGCCTTCTGAAAGTGCCTCAATCATTAAAGGTTTTGTAACTCATTTCTCCAATATTTTTCCAGATATGAAAGTTGTTCGCGTAGATGAACGTTTTACTTCAAAAATGGCATTTCAAACTATGATTGATAGTGGTTTGAGTAAAAAGCAACGCCAAAATAAAGGATTGATTGACGAAATTTCGGCCACAATTATGCTTCAGGATTATCTTTCTGCAAAACGCTTTTAATTTTTTTTAACCTACAACGGTATAGCCTTTTAATTTTTAGAAAAACATAACTTTTATCATAGAAAATTAGTTTTTTTTTGCAATTATAAAAAGTACCTTTGCATTTTAAATAAAATACTGTTATGCCTGACGAAACAATACGTTCAAATAGTGAAGTAGTACTCATTGGAGCTGGAATTATGAGTGCCACTCTTGGAGTAATTTTGAAAGAATTACAACCTGATATTAAAATTGAAATTTACGAAAGACTGGATGTCGCTGCAGCTGAAAGCTCAGATGCCTGGAATAACGCCGGCACGGGACACTCTGCTTTTTGTGAATTAAATTACACTCCCGAGAAGGCAGACGGAAGTATTGATCCTAAAAAAGCGATAAGTATTGCAGAATCATTCGAGGTTTCTCGTCAGTTTTGGTCTTATTTAGTGCAACAAAACAAAGTGCCGTCTCCGGATAATTTTATTAAAAGTGTTCCTCATATGAGTTTTGTGTGGGGAGATAAAAACGTAAAGTATCTTAAAAAACGTTTTGAAGCTTTGCAAAGCAATCCAATTTTTTCTCAAATGGAATTCAGTACCGATTTTGAGCAATTAAAAAAATGGATGCCGCTTGTAATGGAAGGCAGAGAAGAGGGTGATAAATTAGCAGCAACACATATGGAAATTGGTACCGATGTAAATTTCGGGGCCTTAACCAGAAGTATGTTCAATTATTTAGAAAAGTTGGATGGTGTCTCTTTGTACTTTAACCATGAAGTTAAAAAGTTAAGACAACGTGAAGACAAATCATGGCGTATCAAAATCACAGATTTAGATACCGGTAAAGTGAGAAAAGCATATACAAAATTTGTATTTATTGGTGCTGGCGGCGGTTCATTGCCTTTGTTGGAAAAAGCAAATGTACCGGAAGGAAATGGTTACGGCGGTTTCCCGGTTAGCGGGCAATGGTTAAAATGTACCAATCCGGAAGTTATTGCTAAACATCAGGCAAAAGTATACGGAAAAGCGAGCGTTGGAGCACCTCCAATGTCTGTTCCGCATATTGATACCCGTGTAATTGATGGCGAAAAAGCATTGCTTTTTGGACCATTTGCAGGGTTTTCTACTCGTTTCCTGAAAAATGGTTCTTATTTGGATTTACCATTATCAATAAAAGCTAATAATTTAATTCCGATGTTATCAGCGGGATTTCATAATATTCCATTAACAAAATATTTAATTGAGCAAGTTCGTCAAAAACCAAAAGACAGAATGGCTGCTTTACGCGAATATTTACCATCTGCACGTTCTAAAGACTGGAAATTAGAAAAAGCAGGACAACGTGTTCAGGTAATTAAAAAAGATGAAAAGGAAGGTGGGGTTTTAGAATTTGGAACTGAAGTAATTAATACACATGACGGAACTTTAGCAGTTTTATTAGGAGCTTCTCCCGGAGCATCAACAGCTGTTTCAATTATGGTTGACTTAATAAGCAGATGTTTCACAAGTCAAATTAAAACGCCGGAATGGGAAGCAAAAATGAAAAGTATGATCCCTTCTTACGGCCAGACTTTAAACGATAAACCGGAGCTTTTAGCAGAACTTAGAAAACATACTTCTGAAGTTTTGAAATTGAAAAACAATTAAGCTCACATAATATAAAAAGCAACAAATCCAGATGAATTAATCTGGATTTGTTGCTTTTAGTTCTTTCGTAATTTTTAAAATCTTTTCGGCGAGATTACTCATCCAGATTAATTGCTCAATCACCATTTGAGCTTCCTGCATTTTCGCCTGGCGTGTTTCCTTGTCAAGATCTTCATCTGTGGCCAAACGTGTAAAGTTCTTACGTTTTAGTTCTTCAAATTGCAGTGTAACATCTTCTTTATCAAAAAAAGTGTCTTTTATAATCGTTTCATTTTTTAAAATTGAAATGGATTGATCTAAATTAGATAAAATGGTTTTTATAATATAATTGAATGAATCTGATGCTGATGTTGTCTGATGCGACTGAATATAAGTTGATAATGAAGCCAAAGCAGAAAGTATCGAATGATTTAAAACAACCAATTTATTGACCAGCGGTAATGTTTTTTGCTTCGATTTTGGCTCCTGCATCATTCGCTGAAACGAAGTCATCAAATTGCCAATTTCTACAAAGGCATTTTTTCGGGCTAATCTGTAAGAGGTTGGAACTTCACCTTTTTTATTGTAAAAATCCGCAATTTCTTTCAGGTAATTTCTGTTGGCCCGAACTGCGTTTTCGATATGTACAGGTGTATTGATAAATTCCCAGGCCGGCCATACAAATTGATTGGCAAGGAAAGCTAAAATAGCACCTGCAAGCGAATCCAAAATCCTAAACTGAATTACTTCAACAATGTTAGGCGTTAGGATTCCGTAAATAAAAACAACATACATCGTGACAAACGTCGCGCTGATTTTGTAATTGATTTGCGTGAATGAAATTCCCAGCAGCATACAAACAATGGAGAAAATACTTAATGCAACATGATTCTGAACTACTGATACAATTCCGAAAGCAAATAATCCTCCTAAAATAGTTCCGAAAATCCTATTATAAGAACGTTCTTTTGTAAGTCCATATCCAGGGCGCATGATTACGACTATGGTTAGCAAAATCCAATAAACGTTTTGAAACGGAAGAATTTTTCCGATTAGAAAACCAATCAAAATGGTAATAGTTAAGCGTATAGAATGTCTGAAAATAGAAGAAGAAAAAGTTAAATTTTCAATTAAAGTGCGTAGTGGATAATATTGTGGCGTAAGAAATTTTTCCAGCTCTTTATCTTTGTCTTTCAATTTGAAGGATTGCATTGCCAATGAAAAAGCACGTTGGATAATTTTTATTTTTCCAACCTGATTTTTAGCATATTTCAGCATATTGGTCAACATCAAAACCCCTTCTGAAGCTTCGTCTTTCCCTAATTTTTTTTCATAGTCAAAAATGGCAAATTCCAGCGCATCCAATTCATTCTTTAAATCATTCTTATCGACGTAAACTGCAATATGATGGACGTTTTTCGAAAGTTTTTTTAAAGTTGATGCTAGTTTGTAAGCAACATTTTGATAGGTTCGGAGTACTTCAGGATGTTTGTCAAATTTCTCATGAAGTTTACTGTGATCAAATGAGGTGTATAAAGCAAGTTCCTGAATCTCAACCAATGTAATAAAAACCAATAGCATTTTTCGGTTTTGGGCTGTAGCTGCAGAAGTATTTTGGTTACCAATCAGCATTTTTCTTAAATCTTCATGAATCAAATTCAATTCAACCTGAACTGCCAATTGCTTTTCTATAATGGTTTGTCTATTTGCTTCAGGATTCCATAAATCACCTCTTAGTTTCAAATATTTTGCAGTTAATTTTATGCCTTCGGCTATTTGTAATTCTACATATTTGTAAGGTTGTATAAAATGGAATACAAGTGATACAATCAAATATAGAATCCCTCCAATAAAAATATAACCCGAATATTCAAAAGCTTCCCAACCTGTATGTAAATGACCAAAGGATAAAGAAATAGATAACAAAGCAGAAAATGATACCAGTGTAGCTCGTTGTCCGTAAACCGAAATCATAGAACATAAAAATAATAGAAATCCTAAAAAAGGATAAAATAAAAAAGGATAGGGGTAAGCCAGGTTAACTAGTAAATTGACTCCCGAAACTATTAATGATGCTACGATCAATCCTTTTATTTTATGACTTAACGAACTCGGAATATCACTTGGGTACGTGTAAAAAGCACCAAGAGCAATAGTGAAACCAATTTCAAAATGACCTAAAAAGTTTAAAATCAACACAGGAACTACAGAAGCAATCGTTACTTTTGAGGCGTTTAAAAAAGAGGTACTGTTCGTGAATTTCGAGATGCGATCAAACATATAGTGCGGTTTACTAACAAAGGTAAGAATTGTACGAATTAATTTGGCATAATTATAGCTGAGATTTTAACAGACAGGCAAAAAATGCGATTTAATATGTTGTTTAGAATTATTCATTGACTATTTTTTACTATTTTTGCCAGCTGAATTATGGAAACAAAATTCAGGGTTTTCAGTAGATAATACATAAATTAATACAAATGATTTTACCAATTGTAGGATACGGTGATCCTGTTTTAAGAAAAGTGGGTGAGGCAATTACGCCAGAATATCCAAACTTAAAAGAAACAATAGCAAACATGTATGAAACCATGTACAACGCTTATGGTGTTGGACTTGCTGCACCGCAGGTAGGTATGGCAATTCGTTTGTTTGTTATTGATACAACTCCTTTTAGTGATGATGACGATTTACCGTCTGAAGAACAAAAAGATTTAAAAGGTTTCAAAAAAACTTTTATCAATGCAAAAATTGTTAAAGAAGAAGGAGAAGAGTGGAGTTTTAACGAAGGATGCCTTAGTATTCCTGATGTTCGTGAAGATGTTTACAGAAAACCTACTGTTACAATTGAATATTGTGAGGAAGATTTTGTAATGAAAACAGAGGTTTTTGATGGTTTAATCGCAAGAGTTATTCAACATGAGTATGATCATATTGAAGGTGTTTTGTTTACAGATAAAATATCATCATTGAAAAAGCGTTTGATTCAAAAGAAATTGAAAAATATTACAGAAGGTAAAACCTTTCAGGAGTACCGAATGAAATTTGCTGCTGCAAAAAAAGGAAGATAATTGTTCTTAAGAACATTAGAACATAATAAAATATAAAAAGAAATTCTTAATACTAATTTTAATAAACATGAATTTAGATAAAATTTTAGCCATTTCTGGGAAACCAGGTTTATATGTATTGAAAGTGCAAACTCGTACAGGTTTTGTGGCAGAATCGTTAACAGACGGAAAAAAAATCACAGTAAACTTAAAAAGTAATGTAAGTTTATTATCAGAGATTTCAATTTATACATATGAAGGCGAAAAACCTTTAACAGAAGTAATGCAAAATATTGCTGTTAAAGAAAATAAAGGTCAGGCGATTTCTCATAAAGAGGATAATGCAAAATTGATCGCTTACTTTAAAGAAATTTTACCTGAATATGATGAAGAAAGAGTTTATCCTTCAGATATTAAAAAAGTATTAAACTGGTACAATACTCTTCAGGCTAAAGGTTTAGTTACTGATTTAGCTCCGGCTCCAGTTGAAACTGCTGAAGAAGCCCCGGTAGCGGAAGAAAAACCAAAAAAAGCTCCGGCTGCTAAAAAAGCAAAAGCTAAAAAAGAAGAATAGTAATTTGTTACATTCAAATAAATTAATCCTGTTAAGATGTTTTCTTGACAGGATTTTTTACTTTTACATCATTCGGTTTCAACCAAAAAAACTTCAAAAATGAGCAAAGAACTTCAACTTAAAGCCTTCGAGAGATTATTAATTATCATGGATGAACTTCGTGAGCAATGTCCCTGGGATAAAAAACAAACTTTGCAGACTTTAAGACACCTTACGATTGAAGAAACATACGAATTAGGAGATGCTATTTTAGATAATGATCTAAATGAAGTGAAGAAAGAATTAGGCGATTTATTACTACACATTGTTTTTTATGCTAAAATAGGTTCTGAAACCAATGATTTTGATATTGCCGATGTTTGTAATGAAATTTGTGATAAGCTAATTCACCGTCACCCTCATATTTACAGCGATACCGTAGTTAAAGACGAAGAAGAAGTAAAACAAAATTGGGAGAAATTAAAACTGAAGGAAGGTAAAAAATCAGTTTTAGAAGGAGTTCCAAGAAGTTTGCCTGCACTCGTTAAAGCAAGCCGAATTCAGGATAAAGTGAAAGGTGTTGGTTTTGATTGGGAAGAACCGCATCAGGTATGGGATAAAGTACAAGAAGAGCTGGAAGAATTACAAGAAGAAGTTAAAGCAGGGGATCAGGATAAAATTGAAGCCGAATTTGGAGATGTTTTGTTCTCAATGATCAATTATGCCCGATTTCTAAATGTAAATCCGGAAGACGCCTTAGAACGCACTAATAAAAAATTCATTAAACGTTTTCAGTACTTAGAAAGTAAGGCAGGCGAATTAGGAAAACCATTAATGGAAATGACTTTAGCAGAAATGGATATATTTTGGAATGAAGCTAAAAAACTATAGTTAATCCGCTAATTTCTTTAATGCTTTTACATCCTTAAGTAAAATCTTTTTGCCAATCAATTCAATTAGTCCTAGTTTATTAAAGTCAGATAACAGACGGATACAGCTTTCTGTTGCAGTTCCGATCATTCCGGCTAATTCTTCTCTGGTTAGTTGTACTTTTAATGTTTTGTCTTCATTCTCTCCAAAAAAGTCATGTAGGTAGAGTAAAGTTTCGGCTAATCGTTGTTTGACTGTTTTTTGAACTAATGCAATCTTATCATTTTCAGATTCTTTCAAATCTTCACAAACGGTTTGCATCAATTTCATTGAAAATTGATTGTTGGTATTAAAAAAGCCAATGATCTCAGATTTCGGAATAAAGCAAACTTCCATATCGGCTACTGCTTTTGCGGTTAAATTGGCAGGTTCATTACTAATCATAGAACGTTGTCCTAAAAGCTCTCCGGATTTAACCAGTTTCACAATCTGGTCTTTTCCGTTTGCACTTAGTTTAGAAAGTTTACCAACCCCATCTTTAACACAAAAAACGCCATTGGTTACGTCACCCTCTTCAAAAATAGCTTCCCCCTTTTTTATTTTATAAGTTGTTTTGCTATTGGCTAATTTTATTACTTCTTCTTTATTCAAGGCTTGCAAAGAAGTTAGTTGGCGTACAATACACTGGTCACATTTATTCATGACAAAAATTTTAAGCAAAATTAACCATTATTCGCGTCTTAAGGCACAATAATTACATAAAAAAGATAAGAAATAATCTACGAGTGCTATTTGCCTTTTTTTATTTCTTAAATTAGAATCATAATTTATTAAAAGGTGATAAATGTCATATTTATAATCTTTATTAATTTATAAACTTTGCATAAGTTAAAAAAACAAATTATGAGTGAGCAAGGTTGTTTTCATTGCGGGTTAACCATTGCCAAAAATGAGGAAATCAATTTTGATGAAAAAAAGTTTTGCTGTAATGGATGTAAAACGGTTTACGAAATTTTCAGTCTTCATGATTTGACTTGTTACTATGATTTTGAAAAATCTCCTGGCGCTCATCCTCAAGACATTCAGGGTAAATATGATTTTTTAGAGAATGAAGCCATTCTTTCAAAAGTTTTAGAATTTCAGGAAGGAAATACTTCAATAGTTTCTTTAAATATACCACACATACACTGTAGTTCTTGTATTTGGATCCTCGAAAATCTAAACAGAATTCAAAAAGGCATCAGTATTTCACAAGTTAATTTTCCGGAAAAGAGAGTTCGAATTACCTTTGATTCTGATCAGGTTTCACTCAAATCTATTGCTTATCTGCTAAATTCCATTGGATATGAACCTTATATAAGTTTAGAGAATTATGAAGCAGGGAAAAATAATGTAGACAGAAGTTTAACGTATAAATTGGGAGTTGCCTTTTTTTGTTTTGGAAATATAATGTTGTTGTCGTTCCCTGAATATTTTGAAATCAAGGAATTTTGGCTGGACAATTACAAACCTTTTTTCAGAATCCTTATATTCTTATTAGCGTTGCCAAGCTTTTTTTATTCTGCCAGCGGTTATTATGTTTCTGCTTACAAAAGTATAAAATCGCGAATGTTGAATATTGATATTCCAATTGCGTTGGGAATCATCGTAATGTTTATCCGAAGTACTTTTGATATAGTAATGAATTATGGATCAGGTTTTTTTGACAGCTTAACAGGTTTGGTTTTCTTTATGTTGCTAGGGAAAATGTTTCAAATTAAAACCTACAGTTTCTTAAGTTTCGAAAGAGATTTTAAATCGTATTTTCCTATTGCAGTTACTAAAATCAATACGGACACTTCAGAAGAAAGTGTAGCAATTTATGATGTTATAAAAGGGGATAGGTTATTGATTAGAAATCAGGAATTGATTCCTGTTGATGGTATATTAATTAGTGAAAAAGCTGAAATTGATTATAGTTTTGTAACCGGAGAAGCTATTCCGATAACTAAAAAATCAGGCGATAAGGTATTTGCTGGTGGAAAACAGATTGGAAAAGTGATCGAAATGGAAGTATTGCATTCTGTTTCACAAAGTTATTTGACACAGTTGTGGAGTAATGAAATTTTTCAAAAAAATGTTGAGCAGAAACACAAGACAATTACCGATAAAATTAGCCGCTATTTTACTCCAATATTACTATTAATTGCTTTTGCAGGATTTGGTTACTGGATTTTTATTGATGCCAATACAGCTTTTAATGTTTTTACAGCAGTATTAATCGTTGCCTGTCCATGTGCTCTTGCACTAACAGCGCCGTTTACTTTCGGGAATATTTTGAGAATTATGGGCAGGCAAAAAATGTACCTTAAAAATGCTTTAGTTATTGAACAATTAGCAAAAGTTGATACTATAGTTTTTGATAAAACAGGGACAATTACAACAAATAAAAAATCGAACATTGCTTATGAAGGAAATCCTATTTCCGATAAGAATTTTATATTTATAAAGAATGTACTTCGTGCTTCCAATCACCCATTAAGCCGAATGTTATATGACTTCTTGCCCGATTCAAAACGACTTAAAGTGAACTACTTTGAAGAGATAACAGGAAAAGGAATTTTAGCTTCAATTGAGAATACAACGATTCAAATTGGTTCAGCGGCATTTGTTGGTGTTTCAGATTTAGAGGATGGGGAAGTAGAAAAAACAGCACTCCATATCAAAATTGATAATGAATATTGTGGACAGTTTAATTTTCAAAATCAGTATAGGGATGGCCTTGCAACGTTATTCTTAACGCTTAGTAAAAAGTATCAATTGAAAGTGCTTTCCGGAGATAACGATGGGGAAAGAACTAATCTCGAAGCAATTTTGCCAAAAGGTACTGAGCTCATCTTTAGTCAGAAACCTGAGCAGAAACTGGAATTCATTAAAAACCTACAGGAAACTGGTTATAATGTAATGATGGTTGGCGATGGTTTAAATGATGCTGGTGCTTTGGCGCAAAGTAATGTAGGGATATCTATTTCTGAAAATGTCAATGTTTTTTCTCCGGCGTGTGATGCGATACTAGATGCCAGTGAATTTTCCAGATTAGATTACTTTTTAAAATTATCTCAAAAATCTATTTTGATCATCAAAATGAGTTTTGTTTTGTCTCTGTTATATAATGTGATTGGCTTGTCCTTCGCAGTAACTGGTAATTTGCTGCCATTGGTGGCGGCTATTATTATGCCACTAAGTACAATTACTATCGTAAGTTTTGTGACTTTAATGTCTAACTATTTCAGTAGCAATAATTTAAAATCATTATAAATAATTTGTAGATAAATTTTTATTAAATTTAACTTAAGTCTTTGACTATGATAATTATCATATTTTAAATGCCTGCAATCTACTAATTTTGTTAACATAAATTTAAGGTATGAGTGTAATTTATCTATTAATTTCAGTTAGTATTTTCGTAGCAATCGGCTTCTTCATAGCTTTTATTATCGCTGTCAAATCTGGGCAGTACGATGATGATTATACGCCTTCAGTCAGAATGCTTTTTGACGATGAAACCAAAATTACTCCTCAGAATAATAATTCACCAATCGAAGAAAAACAAGTATAATTATGGAAATGGAACAGTTTTATTACGACAACAAAATTGTAAAAAAATTCATTTACGCCACTATCCTTTTTGGAGTAGTAGGTATGTTAGTGGGACTGACCCTGGCGGTTATGTACCTTTTTCCCAACATGACTGATGGGATTTCATGGCTGAGTTACGGACGATTAAGACCGTTACATACAAATGCTGTTATTTTTGCCTTTGTAGGTAATGCTTTTTTTGCGGGTCTGTATTACTCTCTTCAGCGATTGTTGAAGGCCAGAATGTTTAGTGACTTTTTGAGTAATTTACATTTTTGGGGCTGGCAGCTCATTATAGTAGCTGCAGCAATAACATTACCATTAGGATATACTTCTTCAAAAGAATATGCTGAATTAGAATGGCCAATCGATATTGCCATTGCCTTAATTTGGGTAGTAATGGGGATCAATATGATTGGTACGATGTTGAGAAGACGAGAAAGACATTTGTATGTTGCAATTTGGTTTTATTTAGCCACTTTCGTTACGGTTGCAGTTCTGCATATTTTTAACAATATTGAATTACCTGTTTCAGCTTTAAAAAGTTATTCAGTTTACGCTGGTGTACAGGATGCTTTGGTACAATGGTGGTATGGTCATAATGCAGTTGCATTTTTCTTAACCACTCCGTTTTTAGGATTGATGTATTATTTTATTCCTAAGGTAGCAAATCGTCCAATCTATTCTTACAGACTATCTATTATTCACTTTTGGTCTCTGATATTTATTTATATCTGGGCTGGTCCTCACCACTTATTATATTCAGCTCTGCCAAACTGGGCTCAGAATTTAGGTGTTGTATTTTCAATAATGCTTATTGCTCCATCTTGGGGAGGTATGATTAACGGACTTTTAACGTTGAGAGGTGCCTGGGATAAAGTTCGTGAAGAACCAGTTTTAAAATTCTTTGTTGTGGCGATTACCGGTTACGGGATGGCGACTTTTGAAGGTCCAATGCTTTCTTTTAAGAATGTAAATGCTATAGCGCATTATACAGACTGGATTATTGCACACGTACACGTCGGAGCATTGGCGTGGAACGGATTTATGTCTTTTGGTATTATTTACTGGTTGATTCCAAGAATGACAAAAAGTACTTTGTTTTCAACGAAATTAGCCAACTTCCACTTCTGGATTGGAACGTTAGGAATTATTTTATATGCATTACCAATGTACGTGGCAGGTTTTCAACAAGCATCAATGTGGAAACAATTTAATCCGGATGGAACCTTAACTTATGGTAACTTTCTTGAAACTGTTACAGCGATCATGCCTTTGTATTGGATGAGAGCAATAGGAGGTACTTTATATCTGGTTGGAATGTTGACATTGGTTTACAATATTATAATGACAGTCATAGCAGGTCAAACTATTGAAGACGAATTAGCTCAGGCTCCAGCTTTACAGAGAATAAGCAGTAATAGACTTAATGGCGAAAAATTCCATACCTGGTTAGAAAGAAAACCAATTCAGTTAACCATTCTGGCGACAGTTGCCATTTTAATTGGAGGTGTTATTCAAATTGTGCCAACGATTATGGTTAAATCTAACATTCCAACCATTTCAAGTGTAAAACCCTATTCTCCTTTAGAACTTGAAGGACGTGATTTATACATTAGAGAAGGTTGTGTAGGTTGTCATTCTCAGTCAGTTCGTCCGTTTAGAAGCGAAGTGGAACGTTATGGACCACAATCGAAGGCTGGTGAATTTGTGTATGATCACCCATTTTTATGGGGATCAAAACGTACTGGTCCGGACTTATTAAGAGTCGGTGGAAAATACAATGATAACTGGCATTTTAACCACTTTTGGAATCCACAGAGTACTTCTGCAGGTTCGATTATGCCAGGTTATAAATGGTTATTCGATAACAAGGCAATGGATGTTTCATTGACTCAAAAGAAAATGCAGGCTATGGTTTCACTTGGTGTTCCTTATACAGCAGATGAAGTTGCAAATGCTCAAAAAACTTTGAGAAAGCAGGCTTTAACAATAGAGAAGAGTTTAGAAAACGATCCTGATTTTGTGAAAAGTTATCAGGACAGTAAGAACAAGGCAGCTGCGAAAGGGGAGAAGTTTGTTCCAATGAATGAAAGAGAAATTGTTGCTCTTATTGCTTATATACAAAGACTTGGAACAGATATTAAAGTAAAAGAAACGGCTAAAAAATAAAATCATGTTTGAACAGATAAAACACAATATGGAGAATATATCGGGTATAGAAATTTACCCGATTCTGTCTCTCTTAATTTTCTTTTTCTTTTTTGTGGGATTAGGCTTTTGGGTATTCTCCTATCAAAAGGATAAAATTAAAGAAATGAGTGAAATTCCTTTAAATGAAGGACTTGGTCTAACTTCAAAAGATAAATAAGATGAAAAAGTTTTTCCCGGCATATGTAAGAGTACCATTGTTTTTTTTCATTGGTTTTGCTTTGATGGAATATTGTATAGATTCTGGAGATAAGCCAGCTTTTATAAAGTATCCGATGGTTTCTGTTTTTTTGTTTGTTTTTCTGTTTATTTTGATTGCTATCGAAATTACATTAAATGCTGTTAATCGTGTCATGTACCAATTGTTGACACCTGAAGAAAAAGCAAAATTGGATTACGAAAATAGTCTGAGTTTACAGGAAAGCACTTGGTTTAAAGACTTAATGCAAAAGCTTACGAAAACGCAACCTATTGAAAAAGAAGGAGAATTGTTATTGCATCATGATTATGACGGAATTAAAGAATTAGATAACAATTTACCGCCATGGTGGGTATATTTATTTTACATCACTATTATTTTCAGTGTTGTTTATCTTGCCCGTTTCGAAATTTTTGGAGCTGATGATCAGGAAATGGAGCTTAAAAAAGAAATGGCACAGGCAAAAATTGATGTGGACGAGTATTTAAAAACTGCTCCGGATTTAATGGACGAAAAAACAGTTGTTTTGCTTACTGATAAAGAAAGTCTGGAAGCCGGTAAAGAAATTTTCACAACGAATTGCGCTGCATGCCACAGAGCAGATGGAGGTGGACAGATTGGTCCCAATTTAACAGACGCTCATTGGATTTTAGGTGGAGGCATTAAAGAAATTTTTCATACGATAACGAATGGTGGACGTGATGGTAAAGGAATGGTTTCCTGGAAAACCAATGGAATGAAACCAAAAGAAATTCAAAAGGTAGCCAGTTATATTTTGTCTTTGCAGGGAAGCAATCCTAAAGATCCAAAAGCTCCGGAAGGAGAAATTTGGATAGATGAAAGTGCTCCTAAAAAAGATGCCACAATTAAAACAACAGATAGTACAGAAGTTAAAAAATAAGAATCATGTCAAATTTACCAGACGAAGCTTTTAGAGATACCATTGGAACTATTGATGAAGGCGGTAATCGAAAATTTATTTTTCCTAAGAAGCCGTCTGGTAAGTTCTATGATTATCGAAAAATTGTCAGTTATGTTTTATTGGCCATTTTAATTGCAAATCCGTTTATAAAAGTAAATGGCAACCAATTTATGATGTTCAATGTTTTGGAACGTCGTTTTAATATTTTTGGGTTCCCTTTTTGGCCACAGGACTTTTATCTTTTTGTAATATCAATGCTTGTCGGTGTTGTTTTTGTGATTTTATTTACTGTTGTCTTCGGTCGAATATTTTGTGGTTGGATTTGCCCCCAGACTATTTTTTTAGAAATGGTTTTTCGCAGAATTGAATATTGGATAGATGGCGACCGTGGTGCACAATCACGTTTAGCGCGTCAGGAATGGAATGCTGAGAAAATCCGAAAAAGACTTATTAAATGGACCATCTTTTTTCTGATTTCTTTTGGTATAGCTAATGTCTTTTTAGCGTATTTAGTTGGTAGTGATGCATTGTTTTTAATGATTGAAGAAGGACCAGTTAAGCAGTCCAGCAATTTTATAGCACTTCTGATTTTTACTAGTGTTTTCTATTTTGTTTTTGTTTGGTTCAGGGAACAGGTTTGTATAATAGCTTGTCCTTATGGCAGATTACAAGGTGTACTTTTAGATAATAAATCTATTAATGTCGCTTACGATTTTGTCCGCGGAGAAAAGGAAGAAGGACGTGCCAAGTATAATAAAAAAGAAGATAGAGCCATAACAGGAAAAGGAGATTGTATTGATTGCCATCAATGTGTTCATGTCTGTCCAATGGGAATTGACATTAGAAACGGAACGCAGTTAGAATGCACCAATTGCACCGCTTGTATTGATGAATGCGACACCATAATGGAAACAGTAGGTTTGCCTAAAGGTCTTATTCGTTATGCTTCTGAAGATGAAATAGCTAAGAAAGAGCCTTTCAAATTTACAGCCAGAATGAAAGGTTATACAGCTGTCTTATTCATATTATTAAGTGTTTTTGTTGGTATGTTATTTTTACGGACTAATGTTGAAGCTATTATTCTGCGTTTGCCAGGTCAATTATTTCAGCATAAGGGAGATAAGATAAGTAATGTTTATACTTATAAAATTGTAAACAAAACAATGAAGGATTATAATGACATTCACTTTGAATTGATTGACCAGAAAGGTGAAATTAAAAATGTTGGAAAAGAACATTTTAAAATTCAAAAAGAAGGTATTTCTCAAGGAACTTTATTTATAGAAATTAATGAAGTGCTTTTGGAAAGCGATAAAACCACAGTTAAAATTGGCGTTTACAATGGCAAGGAATTGCTTGAAACTACTACAACAAATTTTTTAGGTCCACGAAGTTTTAATTAAAAATAATACCACCATGAAAATAAATTGGGGAACCGGAATTGTCATTGCGTTTGCACTATTCATGTCTTTTATATTATACTTTGTATTCGAGGTACAATCTAACAGTAAATATGACAATGATTTAGTTGTTGAAGAATATTATAAACATGATTCACACTTTCAGGAGGAAATGGCGCGTATTCAAAATGCGCACGATTTGCAGCAAAAACCTTCAATTGTGTTTAGTGAGGAAGGCTTAAAAGTTTCTTTTCCTGCGAACTTTGAAAATGATAAAATAAAAGGAAATATTTTGTTGTATCGTCCTTCAAATAAGAAGTTTGATTTTAATACTCAAATAGCGGTAATTAACTCAGCATTGCTAATTCCAAAAGATAAATTGGTAAAAGGCCGTTGGGATGTTAATATGGAATGGCAGTATAACGGAACAAAGTATTTAACTAAAGAGGTTATTTACGTAAATTAAGTACACATGTTATATTCTGCATTTATATTAGGTTTAATCAGTAGTTTGCATTGTATTGGAATGTGCGGTCCAATAGCTATGATGTTGCCTGTAGATCATCAGAATGAAGCTAAAAAAGTCACTCAAATTGTGACTTATCATTTAGGCCGATTAACTGCTTATGCAACAATCGGATTGATTTTTGGATTATTAGGAAGAGGTTTTTTTCTGGCCGGACTGCAACAAAATATGTCAATTTTTATTGGCGTGGCGATGATAATAGTTGTTTTGATTCCGGAGAAAATTTTTTCGAGATATAATTTTTCAAAACCTGTTTATAAAATCATTTCAAAAATTAAATCAAGTTTGGGAAATCAATTTAAAAATAGAAGTTATAAATCTCTTTTTACAATTGGATTATTAAATGGGTTTTTGCCATGCGGAATGGTTTACGTTGCTTTATTTGGAGCAATCGCTATGCAGAGTGCTGGTTTTGGTGTTTTGTATATGTTATTGTTCGGATTAGGAACTATGCCATTAATGACTATTGTAGTTTACATTCATACTTTAATAAAATTACCCTTTCGAAATAAAATTCAAAAAGCTATTCCGTATGTTACCGTCATTATTGGAGTTTTATTTATCCTTAGAGGCTTAGGTTTAGGAATTCCTTACGTTTCTCCTTCTAACATGAGTTTGTTTGTTCAGGGAACTCCTAATTGCCATTAAACGGTCATTGAAAAGAGATTTGTTTCCGGTGATTTTCTTTTCAGATGTAAATCAAAAGCCATACATATATTTCGGACAAATGGTTTTCCTGCTTCTGTAATTGTAATTTTATTTTCGTCAATTACAATCAAGTTATCTTTTTCCAGCTCTCTTAAATCAGAAATTACATTTCCAAGATCATCAAAATAAAGACTTTCTTTTGCCCATGAAGTTTCAAATTCGCAAGTTAAGTTTAGAATGTGTTTTCGGATAATCAAATCTTCCTCATTTAGAATGTGTCCCTTTACAATAGGCAATTTATCCCATTCTAATAATTGGTAATAATCTTCTAAGTTTTTGGTATTTTGTGCAAAACTGTACCAGCTATCACTAATAGAGGAAACTCCTAAACCAATCATTAGTTGTGTTTTTGAAGCACTATAGCCCATAAAATTTCTATGTAAACCTTTGTTTTTAGATGCTTTGTATAAACTATCAGATTCTAAGGCAAAATGATCCATTCCAATTTCGTGATAACCGTTTTTAGAAAGCAGTTTTTTTCCAATTTCGTAAAGTTTTCTTTTTTCAGCGTCTTTTGGAAGATTCTCTTCGTTGAATCCGCGTTGTCCATTTCCTTTAATCCAGGGCACGTGTGCATAGCTATAAAAGGCTAGTCGGTCTGGTTTTAAGGAATTTGTTTTTTCGACAGTATCAACAACATCTTCGATAGTTTGAAATGGAAGGCCAAATATTATATCATGACCGATAGAGGTATACCCAATTTCTTTAGCCCAAAAAGTTACTTTTGCTACATTATGAAAAGGTTGAATTCGATGAATTGCTTTCTGCACTTTTTCTGCGTAATCCTGAACACCAAAACTTACTCGGCGAAAGCCCAAATCATATAATTTTTGAAGTTGTTCGTAGGTAGTATTGTTAGGATGTCCTTCAAAACTAAATTCATGTTTATTTGCTTTATTGGCGAAAGTAAAAATGCCATTGATAAGATGTTCCAGGTTGTTTTTTGAGAAAAATGTTGGAGTTCCGCCACCTAAATGTATTTCTTTAATAAAAGGTTTTTCAGGTAACAATTTGCAGTATAAGCTCCATTCTTTTAAGAGTGCCTTTATATAGTCTTCCTCTACAGAATGATTTTTGGTTATCCTTTTATTGCAACCGCAAAAGGTACACATGCTCTCGCAAAAAGGGAGATGAATATATAAACTGATTCCGTTTTGAGAATTGCTTTCTGAGAAGGCTTTTTGAAAGGATGCTTTCCATTTTTGTTCTGAAAATTCGGCTTCATTCCAATAGGGAACTGTTGGATAGCTAGTGTATCTTGGACCTGGAACATTGTACTTCTGAATCAGTGAAATTTTCATAAAAAAGTATTTTGGATTATCAAAATTACTTCTTCATACCTGTATATAAAATGATAAATGTCATACTTGAAGGCATAAAAAAAAAGAGACTCAAATGAGCCTCTTCCCTGAATTAAATAACTAACACTAAATAGAATCCTGAATGATTTTAAGCCATTTTTTTGCAAACATATGATCTTGGTACGCGCTAATTTGTTTGATGCGATCGTCGTCAAAATCATAGAATGGAATCGTAATTTTTTTAGAAGTTTCTCTTTCCTGAAATTCAAAATCAATTTTGAGAATAGTATCCGAATTTCCATCGGTAGTCAAAATTAATTTACAGGATGAAACTGATTTTAAATCAACAAATGTCGATTCTTGCTGATTTGGATTAAAATTCATTAAAATGAATCTTCTATGCTTTTGGTCTATAGTCAGCGTTTTGTTGCTTTGTGACTCGGTTAAATCAAAATCTTCCGGATGAGTAGGATTAAATTTCTTTTTAATATTGAGAATTTTTGATTTGTTTGCAGCGCTCGTTCTTGCAGAAAAATATACCGGAATGGCTACTATGATTGCAATCACAATACCAATAATGGTTACACTTGTTTCCATGTTTTTGAATTTGATAAATAATATGAAATAGTAAACTGTTTTCAGAAAGAAAACGTTTCGATTGTTTGAGAAGAAATAAATTCTTCTAACTAAATGTCAATGTATTTATCTACCAAAAAAAATGGAAAGGGTAGAGCAGTAATAAGACTTTTTTACTCTGAGTAGAGAATTGATTTGCAAAGTTAGATGCTGTTTTAACAACTTGATGCTGTGGAATAACTACAAGTAAAGAATCAAACCATTTAATGATAGCAGGATGGTTTGTCTTAATATTTGCAGCAAACTGATAACTTGCCTGCGGCTGTATAAAAGCCAGTGAATCGGCGTAATCTTTAGAGAAATTGGAATCTGTTTTTTGACTTTCGATTTTTTGCATAACGACATTGCTTTCTTGCGATGCAAAAAAGGCAAGGATCAAAAGTGATGCAAAAATAACAGTTTTACGAATCCAATTCATGTTTGCGAATTTAGTTCATAAAACACAATTAAAGAAATTTAGAATGCTAATTACTTCTTAAAACCAGCTTTATTTTTTTATCCTCAACTTTTATTGAGATAAGTTGAGGATAAAAGCTATATTATTGCTGCATTTTGAAATAATAATCAGCGGAGTGTTTTCCTCCTCCATAAAATAAGAAAAAGATACAAAGTAATAGTACAACTATTGCTAAGATCAAACTTTCAGAATGCATACGTCCCATAAAATTTACAAGGATTGCACCAAAAAGTATAGGTAATTGGGCTGCAATTGCCCAGCGGGTCAGTAACCCAAAAACAATCATTATTCCTCCAATCATGTGGGCTGGTGCGATGTAATGCAAAAGAAACATTCCGCCTCCATATTGATCAATGGGAGAAATTAAATCATGTAAATATTGAGCATTGGTTACAAATGAAACTCCTTTCATAAATAAAAAAACACCCAACACAATACGTACTAAATCTACGGGTAAATAAGTGTGCGAATTTGCCCATTTATTCAAACTTTTTACATTTTCCATGATACTACGTGATTTAAAATAATATACTAAGTTACTAATTTTTAGTGATATATTTATTTTTAAGTAGCTGGAAATAAGTTTTTTACTTTTAATTTAATGTATTTTGAGAATTCCTAAATGACACTACACCTGAATAACGCCTAAATTGAATGCTTTTTTAATTGGAGCATGATTTGCTGCTTCAATACCCATCGAAATCCACGTACGGGTATCTAAAGGATCAATAATGGCATCTGTCCATAATCTTGAGGCAGCATAATAGGGTGAAGTTTGTTCGTCGTAACGCGCTTTTATTTTGTTAAATAGCTCCGTTTCCTTGGCCTCATCTATGATTTCTCCTTTTGCTTTAAGAGATGATGCTTCTATTTGAGCTAATACTTTCGCAGCCTGCGTTCCACCCATTACAGCAAGTTCGGCACTTGGCCATGCAAAAATAAGTCTTGGATCATACGCTTTTCCGCACATTGCATAATTTCCTGCTCCATAAGAATTACCGACGATGACAGTGAATTTTGGCACTACAGAATTACTAACTGCATTTACCATTTTAGCGCCATCTTTAATGATTCCGCCATGCTCAGATTTTGATCCTACCATAAAGCCGGTAACATCTTGTAAAAAAACTAAAGGAATTTTCTTTTGATTGCAGTTTGCAATAAAACGAGTTGCTTTATCAGCACTGTCAGAATAGATAACACCACCAAACTGCATTTCGCCTTTTTTGGTCTTTACTACTTTTCTTTGGTTGGCCACAATTCCTACTGCCCAGCCATCAATTCTCGCGTAACCTGTAATTATGGTTTGACCATAACCATCTTTGTATGCTTCAAATTCGGAATTATCAACTAAACGATTGATAATTTCCATCATGTCATATTGTTCGTTTCGGGCCTTTGGTAGAATTCCGTAAATATCTTTTGGTTCTAAAGCAGGTTTTTCAGCTTTAATTCGGCTGTATCCGGCTTTATCAAAATCGCCAATTTTATCTACGATATTTTTTATTTTATCTAAAGCATCTTTATCGTCTTTTGCCTTATAATCTGTAACTCCTGAAATTTCACAATGAGTTGTAGCTCCTCCTAAAGTTTCGTTATCTATAGTTTCGCCAATAGCAGCTTTTACCAAATAACTTCCGGCAAGGAAAATACTTCCGGTTTTGTCAACAATTAAAGCTTCATCACTCATAATAGGCAGATAAGCTCCTCCGGCAACACAACTTCCCATAACGGCTGCAATTTGAGTAATTCCCATGCTGCTCATTTGGGCATTATTTCTAAAGATTCTTCCGAAATGTTCTTTGTCTGGAAAAATTTCATCTTGCAACGGCAAATAAACACCTGCACTGTCCACT
Source organism: Flavobacterium sp. KH_001 (assembly GCF_057840745.1). Lineage (NCBI taxonomy): Bacteria > Pseudomonadati > Bacteroidota > Flavobacteriia > Flavobacteriales > Flavobacteriaceae > Flavobacterium > Flavobacterium sp. KH_001. Next base: position 3,099,614 of record NZ_CM174520.1, read on the forward strand.
AAATAGATAATTGGCAATCTGTTTTCCATGGCAATTTCCTGTGCGCGCAGATTTTTCTTTCCTGTGATAGGGAACCAGGCTCCCGCTTTTACAGTAGCATCATTAGCGACAACAATACATTGTTTGCCTCTTACATATCCTATTTTTATCACAACTCCACCAGAAGGGCATCCACCATGCTCAGCATACATTCCTTCACCAACAAAACCGCCTATTTCTATACTTTTAGAATTTTCATCTAATAAATAATCAATACGCTCGCGCGCTGTCATTTTACCTTCGGCATGAAGTTTTTGAATACGTTTTTCGCCTCCGCCTAATTTTACTTTGGCAAATTTTTGTTTTAATTCAGAAAGTAATAGTTTATTGTGATCTTCGTTTTTATTGAAGTTTAAATCCATAAGAAATTGATGTTTTTACAAAATACTGTTGGCTAATTTACAAAATCAATTGAAAATAACCAGAATATTCAAACTATCTTTAAAGCTAAGTTTTTTATTATTTCAAAATGGCTTATAAAAAGAAAAACCAGAAGATAGCTTCTGGTTTTGTATAGTATTGAGTTTGCTTTATTTTTTAGAATCGCAAACCATTCGTTTTAAGATTGCCCATTGTTTTAATGCATCACGAGCTTCCACAGCAGGATATCCTAACATTGTTTTTCCTGCAGGAATATCGCAAGTTACACCTGAACCTGCTCCAACAATAGCACCGTCACCAATAGTAGTATGATCTTTTATAGAAGCACTTCCACCAATTATAACGCCATTCCCTAATGTTACAGAACCTGCAAGGCCACTGTTTCCAGCCATAATACAAAATTTACCTAAAGTACTGTTATGGCCAATTTGAACTAAATTATCAATTTTACAGCCATCTCCAAGTATTGTAGAACTGAATTTACCTCGGTCAACACAAGTGTTTGCGCCAATTTCAACTCCGTTTCCGATAATTACGTTTCCGATTTGTGGAATTTTCACTAAGCCTTTTTCTTTACAAGGACGAAATCCAAAACCGTCTGCACCAATAGTTGCATTTGGATGGATAATACAATCGCTTCCAATATGACAACGCTCACGAACAACCGTTCCTGACCAGATAACCGTATTTTTTCCGATAGTACATTCATCTAAAATAGTCACATTTGGGTAGATAGTTGCATTTGCACCGATTTCTACTTTTGGCCCAATATAACATCCGGCACCAATTCTGGCTCCTTCGCCAATAATAGCAGTTTCATCAACTGTTGCCGTTTTGTGAATATTGGTATGAAAAACTGGCGTAGGAGGAGCAAAAAGAGCTAAAATTTGAGACATAGCCAAATCAGCATTTTTTACTTTAATAAAAGCACGGTTTTCTCCCGGTTCGATTGAAATATCTTCATTAACAACCGCAATAGATGCATTTGAAGCCGACCAGTATTTTTCATATTTTTTGTTTCCTATAAACGAAATTTCTGAAGTTGTTGCTTTTTCTAATTGCTCTGTTGCAGTTATACTTTGAGAAGTAGTGCCGTAAATTACGCCATTGATCACTTCGTTAATTTCTTGAATTGAATAGGATTTCATTTAATGAATTTAATTGATTTAGGGGTTAATTTTTGCCAAATAAAATCAATTAGATTCTAATTACCTAATATTTTTTTTGTGTTTATTGAAATATATTTAAAATAATAGTTTAAATATTACAAAATTAACACTTTAGGTATTAATTTGTTGAAACTATTCTAATTTGCTGAGGATGTGGTATAATTGACTTTTTCAATGAGAATGAGTTAGAAAAAGTAATTTTTCTTATTATAAATTTTATTTATTGTATTGATAAGTAGTGGCTTACACTTTTTTTGTTAATTGTTTTCTTATCGAAAATAAGAAAGCGATTCTTTTAAAGGAATCGCTTTTATGAATTTTATTCTTTTATTTTGGATAACGAAATGGCATTAATACAATATCTTAATCCGCTTGGTTCTGGTCCATCAGGAAAAACGTGGCCGAGATGTGCATCACAGGTATTGCAAACCACTTCAACCCGTATCATTCCGTATGATTTATCAGCATGATAGGCAATAGCATTTTCTTTGATTGGTTGTGTAAATGAAGGCCAGCCTGTTCCCGATTCAAATTTTTCTGAAGCATCAAAAAGTAAAGTACCACAACATTTACATTCGTAGATTCCAGGATCAAATAAACTGCAAAGCTCAGAGCTAAAAGATCTTTCGGTACCTTTTAAGCGTGTTACCTGATATTCTTCAGGAGTTAAGATCTGTTTCCATTCGTCTTCTGTTTTTTCCACTCTTTTTTCAGGAGTTGGATTTCCTTTATTTGTATAGCGAATAATATCTGCCCACTTTATCATAACTTATCTTTTAGTTTCAGGTTTCAAGTTTTTAGTCACTGTTACTAAAAACTGCGACTGAATACTTTAATTATTCCTCTTCCTTTTGTCCCATCATCATTAAAAATGCTTTTAAGAATGGGTCAATATTCCCGTTCATTACGCCATCAACATCGCTGGTTTCATAACCGGTACGAACATCTTTAACTAATTTATAAGGTTGCATAACATAATTACGGATTTGCGAACCCCATTCGATTTTCATTTTTCCGGCTTCGATATCAGCGCGTTGTGCTTGCTGTTTCTTCAACTCGATTTCATACAATTGAGAACGCAACATTTGCATGGCACGCTGTCTATTGTCTTGTTGCGATCGTGTCTCAGAACACTGAATCTGAATTCCGGTTGGTTTGTGCACCAATTGTACTTTAGTCTCTACCTTATTTACGTTTTGTCCTCCGGCACCACTAGAGCGTGAAGTTGTAATCTCGATATCAGCAGGATTAATGTCAATTTCGATACTGTCATCAACAAGTGGATAAACATAAACCGATACAAACGAAGTATGGCGTTTTGCATTACTGTCAAAAGGTGAAATTCGAACCAAACGATGTACTCCGTTTTCTCCTTTTAAGTAACCAAAAGAATAATCTCCTTCAAACTCTAAAGTTACGGTTTTAATACCGGCAACCTCGCCTTCCTGAAAGTTTAATTCTTTTATTTTGTAGCCATAGCTTTCGCCCCACATCATATACATACGCATTAGCATTCCGGCCCAGTCACAACTTTCGGTTCCACCGGCTCCGGCAGTAATTTGAACAACAGCACTTAAACTATCACCTTCATCAGAAAGCATGTTTTTGAACTCGATGTTTTCAATATGATCCTGCGTTGTTTTATAATGCTCGTCTAATTCTTCTGCAGAAAGTTCTCCTTCCTTATAAAAATCATAAGCAAGCTGAAGTTCATCAGTAAGTTCGATGGCTTTGTTGTAATCTTCGATCCACTTTTTTTTGTTTCGAAGGTTTTTTACAATGACTTCGGCTTCTTTAGCATTGTTCCAAAAGTCGGGAGCAAAGGTTTTTTCTTCCTCGTTGGCAATTTCAATTAGTTTGGCATCAACGTCAAAGATACCTCCTCAACGCACCAAGGCGCTCCACAATACCTTTTATTTGTTCGGTAGTTGTCATAAATTAATAGTAGTTTTATATGTTTTTTATAAATATTACGTTAATTTGGTTGTATGGTAATTTGCTAGTTAAAATTTACTAAAACTTGCCGAGATTAACAAACAGTAATACGTAATTTTGTTGCACAAAAATAAGATATAGTTTTTAGAATATGGAAATAAATTTAATTAGCGATACCATAACAAAGCCTACCCACGAAATGTTGCAGTATATGTTCAATGCCCAGGTTGGGGATGATGTATACAAACAAGATCCAACAGTTATCGAATTAGAGGCCAGAGTAGCTGAATTTTTTGGTATGGAAGCGGGACTGTTTTTTCCTTCTGGAACTATGGCAAACCAAACCGCAATTAAATTACACACACAGCCTGGCGAACAGTTGATTGCTGATAAATATGCACACGTCTATCATTATGAAGGAGGAGGAGTTTCCTTTAACAGCGGCGTTTCTTGTTGTTTGTTAGACGGAGACAGAGGGATGATAAATGCAACTCAGGTTGCTGCAGCAATTAATGACCCTGAATTTTATCATAGTCCGTTAACGAGTTTGGTTTGTGTAGAAAACACAACCAATAAGGGAGGTGGAGCTTGTTACGAATTAGAAGATTTAAGAGAAATAAAAAAAGTTTGTGATGCTAATAGTTTGAAATTCCATTTAGATGGAGCCCGAATTTGGAATGCCTTAGTTGCTAAAAGGCAAAACCCGAAAGAATTTGGGGCTATTTTCGATACTATTTCAGTTTGTTTATCAAAAGGATTAGGTGCTCCAATAGGATCTATATTATTAGGAAGTAAAGCTGATATCCGTAGAGCGTTGAGAATCAGAAAGATACTAGGGGGAGGAATGCGTCAGGTTGGTTATCTAGCAGCAGCAGGATTATATGCTTTGGCACATAATATTGAAAGATTGGCTGAAGATCATCGAAGAGCCAAAGAGATTGCTGCCGTTTTAAGCACGAAGTCCTGGATTGCGGCAATTGAACCAGTAGAAACTAATATTTTGATTTTTTCTTTAGCTGAAGGGTACAGCGATCAGCTTTTAATAGAGAAATTAAAGCAGAAAAATATTTTAATCAGTGCACTTGGACATAACAAACTCCGAATTGTAACGCATTTAGATTATAAAGAAGTTATGCATACTTATGTAATTGAAACGCTTCAAAAGTTTTAGAAGAGGTGCAAAGAAGCAAAGGTTCAAAGGGACAAAGGTTTTATTCGCATTAGAAAAAAAACTTTGTCCCTGTGAATCTTTTTTAAACCTTTGAATCTTATTTAAAAAGATTGTCCATCCCAGGAATCATTGGCATATCCATTTTTGCAACGGCATCCAATTCTCTTTCGTTTACGTTTGTTGCTTTTTCGATAGCTTTATTTAATGTTACAATTAAGTAATCTTCCAGTTGTTCTTTATCTTCTAATAAAGAGTCATCAATAGAGATTGATGTAACTTTTCTATTAGCAGTTAACGTCACTTTCAATAATCCGTCAGCGCTTTGTTCATCAATTAAAACAGTATCTAAACGCTTTTTTGTATCTTCAATTTTTTGTTGGGTTTCTTTAAGCTTACCCATCATTCCCATTAAATCCATTTTGTTGATTTTTAAATTATTTCAGACAAAATTAGTATATTGCTGTATTATATCAATACAATATTTTATGAAAAAATTAATTCTGTTCTATTGTGTTTATAGTATTTTTGCCCTGTCTTATATAAAAATTAATGCTCAATCAATGCAAAACGATATATCGGCTCCACAGGCCAAAGTAATTCCAAAAAACTTAAAAAAACATAAAGAAACCCGAATCGATAATTATTTTTGGCTCAATGACAGAGAAAATTCAGAGGTTATTGATTATCTAAATCAAGAGAATGCCTATTATCAAAATATGACTTCACATACAAAGGAGTTACAAGAATCTTTGTATGAGGAGATGAAGGGCAGAATTAAAGAAGATGATTCATCTGTTCCTTATTTTTATAATGGTTATTATTATATTACCCGATTTGAAACGGGACAGGATTATCCAATTTTTTCAAGAAAAAAAGGAAGTCTTTCTGCAGAAGAAGAAATTATGTTCAATTGCAATGAAATGGCAAAAGGGCATGCTTACTTTAAATTGGGAGGTTTAAGTATTAGTCCGGATAACAAATTTGCAAGTTTTGGACTTGATCTTGTTGGTAGAAGAATTTACACCATTCAGATTAAAAATTTAGAGACAAATGAAATTCTGGCTGATAAAATTGAAAATGCAACTGGAGGATCTGTTTGGGCAAATGACAATAAAACTATTTTTTATGTCAAACAAGATGAAGTTACTTTAAGATCTGATAAGGTTTTTAGGCATAAAATTAACAGTGATTCTGCAACTGATGTTTTGGTTTTTGATGAAACTGATGACACTTTTAATGTTTCAATCAGTAAAGAAAAATCTAGAAAATATATTGTAATTGGTTCAGGAAGTACTTTAACGACTGAATACAGAATTTTGAATTCAGATAATCCAGATGGGGAATTTGAAGTTTTTCAACCTCGTGTACGTGGCCTGGAATATAGTATTTCGCATTATGAAGACTCGTTTTATATTCTAACGAATAAAGATAAGGCCACCAACTTTAAGTTGATGAAAACGCCTGAAAATAAAACAGCAAAAAAATATTGGGTAGATCTTATTCCGCACCGTGAAGATGTTTTATTGGAAGATATTGAAATCTTTAAAAATTACTTAGTTGTAGAAGAACGTTCAAACGGATTAAATCATATCCGAATCATGCCGTGGAATGGTGAACCGGATTATTATTTGCCTTTTGGAAGTGAAACCTATAATGCTTATACCACAACGAATATTGATTTTGATACTGATGTTTTGCGTTACAGTTACCAATCACTTGCAACGCCATCATCGGTAATTGATTTTAATATGAAAACCCAAACCAAAGAAATCTTAAAAGAACAACAGGTATTGGGTGGAAAATTTGATAAAGAAAACTACATCGAAGAGAGAGTTTGGGCGACGGCAAGAGATGGTGTTAAGGTGCCAATTTCGATGATTTATCGTAAAGGATTAGAAAAAAACGGTAAAAATCCGTTATTGCTTTACGCCTATGGTTCTTATGGGATAACTATGGATGCGTATTTTTCTTCAACACGACTTTCTTTGTTAGACCGCGGTTTTGTTTATGCCATCGCTCATATTAGAGGAGGAGAGGATTTGGGAAGACAATGGTATGAAGACGGAAAACTGTTAAAAAAGAAAAATACCTTTACAGATTTCATCGATTGCTCTAAATTTGTAATTAACGAAAAATTTACTTCTGCGGAACATTTGTATGCAGAAGGAGGATCTGCAGGAGGACTTTTGATGGGTGTTATAGTAAATGAGGCTCCGCAATTGTATAATGGAGTGATAGCTCAGGTTCCTTTTGTAGATGTTATTACAACAATGCTTGACGATAGTATTCCGCTGACAACCGGAGAATATGATGAATGGGGAAACCCAAACAATAAGAAATATTATGATTATATGTTATCCTATTCACCATATGATAATGTAAAAGCACAAAAATATCCTAACATGTATGTTTCCACAGGATTGCACGATTCACAAGTGCAGTATTGGGAGCCTGCAAAATGGGTCGCCAAGTTGAGAACTATGAAAACAAATGATAATTTATTGTTTTTAGACACCAATATGGATGCTGGACATGGTGGCGCTTCAGGAAGATTTGAAGCTTTAAAAGACTTAGCAAAAGAATTTAGTTTTTTATTAGATTTAGAAAAAATTAAAAGCTAATTAGAAATTTTTTGTTAAATTTGCAACCTATCGGGGTTATTTTAAAATGCCTTCGATTAACTATTTTTTTATGAAAGAAGAAATAAATGCTTATAATAATGTTTTAGAGTTAATAGGTAACACCCCACTTATTAAACTAAATAAAATCACCGAAGAGTTAGAAGGAAATTTCTACGCAAAGGTAGAAGCTTTTAATCCGGGTCATTCCTCAAAAGATAGAATAGCGTTATATATTATTGAAGAAGCCGAGAAAAAAGGAATCCTTTCTCCTGGAGATACGATCATCGAAACTACATCTGGTAATACTGGTTTTAGTTTGGCAATGGTCAGCATTATTAAAGGTTACAACTGTATTTTGGCAGTAAGTTCAAAATCATCAAAAGACAAAATTGACATGTTGAGAAGTTTAGGAGCAAAAGTTTATGTTTGCCCTGCTCACGTTTCAGCTGATGATGAAAGATCTTACTATAATGTTGCCAAACGTTTACACGAAGAAACTAAAGGTTCAGTTTACATCAATCAATACTTTAATCAGTTGAATATTGATGCACATTATAACACTACAGGTCCTGAAATTTGGGAACAGACAAAGGGACAAATAACACACCTTGTTGCTTGTAGCGGAACTGGAGGAACAATCTCAGGAACAGCTAAATTCTTAAAAGAGCAAAATCCAAATATTAGAATCTTAGGTGTAGATGCGTTTGGATCGGTATTGAAGAAATACCACGAAACAAGAGAATTTGATAACAAAGAAATTTACCCTTACCGTATTGAAGGATTAGGTAAAAACTTAATTCCATCTGCTACAGATTTTGATATTATTGATAAATTCATGAAAGTAACCGACGAAGAAAGTGCGCACTCGGCAAGAGAGATCACTCGTAAAGAAGGTTTATTTGTTGGATATACTTCTGGAGCTGTAATGCAAGCCATCAAGCAATATGCCGAGGAGGGTGAGTTTACAAAAGACAGTAATATTATTGCTATTTTTCCTGATCACGGTTCTCGATATATGAGTAAAGTCTTTAGTGATGACTGGATGAATGAACAAGGATTCTTTGATAGTATTAATGAAGAAGAAGTTCAAAAAATTGAATTTGTAAAATAAGAAGAAAAAGTCTTAACAATATAAAACTCCGAATATTTAATTATTCGGAGTTTTTTTGTTTTAAGAAGTGCACTTTAGAAAAAAAAACGGATCATGCGCAAAAGTTGGGGATTAGGCAAAAAGATTCGATAATCTAAATAAGAAGAAGTCTATATTTCTTACTCCTCTAAATTGGCTTCTAAATGCTTTTATTTTTGCATTAAAGGATTCTGCCGAAGCATTTGTACTTCTGTTATCAAAATAGTTTAAGATTGACTGGTAATTAAAAGTTATGGTATTGAGTAAAATATTAAAGTTTTTAAAGCCCGACTCCTCAACATTTCTATACCAATGAGCCAGTTTGGTCATCGCAATGTGTTTGTCATTGTTATTATTGTAAATCCCTCGAAGTTGTTGATTTAGATTATATGCTGTTTTTATATCGGGATATAATTCAAAGAGCATTTGCGCTCTTTCTTGTTGATTCAGTGTCCATTTTTCACGAGATTTGTATAGCAGATACCTACTTCTTGCCAATAGTTGTTTGACAGAATCTCCGTTAGATAAAAGCTTAGGGATATAGACTTTATTCTCTCTTTTTGCCAGCACTATCAATTGATTATCAGCATCCATAGCTTCCCATCGATATTTGATTCTCATCTCTTGTAAGGCTTCCAGTGCTAACTTTTGAACATGGAACCTATCGGTAACTTGTATGGCTTTGGAGAAGCATCTCTTTGATATCAGTTTCATAGAATTAGCCATATCAAGCGTTATTTCTTGTACAGAAGATCTTTTTTTATAATCTATTTTGCTAATGTGTTCTATGACCTGTTCTGCCTTTGTTCCAGCAATAATAGCCACCAAGGAGCCTTTTTTACCTTTGAATTTCTTGTTGGTCACAATGGTGTAAAGCTCTCCCTGAGACAAAGCTACTTCATCAATTGATAAATGTGTACCCATATTCTCAGGGTAAAGAATCCACTGATGAGCATGTTCACGTGGAGCCCAAGCAGTGAAGGAACTCAGATGCTTTTTATATTGTCTTTGAAGTTTTTTACCGTTAACGCCGAAGAAGCCTCCAATGGTGTGACAATCAGTAGCACTGTTATCTATTAATTTCTTTTAAAAAAGCCGCAAACTCTTGAGTCATGCGGGTTCCCTTGGCTACTAAATTCCAATCTCTTTTAATAATTTCTCCTGTTTTTTTATTTGTCCAACGACGTCTTTTAATATGCAGATACACATACTTACCTCTCAGGGGAAAGTCCTGAATAGTAATCTCATCTTGAAAACCCTTTGATACCAGTTCAAATAAACTAAATTCTTGTGGAGGATTAATTTTCTCTTCAAAATACAAGTGTAATATCTCTTCTGTATTAGTAGAAGAAACTACTTCAAAATGATGTACTAAAAAATCAGGAAGCATAAATTTTAAAAGCTCTATCGGGGTCATCTTAAATTCTTAGATTGCAAATTTCTCATTTTATTTTGACATTTCATCCCCAAGCTTTGTTCTTGATCCAAAAAAACAGGTTTGTTGTATTAGTAAATGTTTCTTAAAAACTTATGAATACCGTATTTATACGTAAGAAATTTTAATTTTTCATGAGTTAAATTTATTATTTTAATATTATCTCTAAAAGTATAAGTAAAGGTAATTAACTGTTTAAAATAATCAATTTTGGTTATTTAAACGATTATTTAGGTTCTTTGTCGGGAAAATTTCCGACTAAAAACTTAAAAATATAGATTAGAGGTGTTAAAATGACACAATGTTATTTTACACCCTAAATCTACTACAATGAAAAAAATACTGCTAACATTAATGTTTGTAAGTTTTTTGAGTGTAAATGCTCAAAATCCAATACAAGAGTTCGATTTTAATGGAACTTTGGTTAATACTAAAAATACAACTTCATTTATGGGAACAAACAACTTTGTTGTCGATAGAAATGGAGTTGCAAATAGTGCTCAGCGTTTAGTTAATAAAGGTATGGAGGCTATTATAGCCGATCTTCCTCAAGATAATAAAGCGCGTACAGTTACAATTTGGGTAAAACTTAATGATATTGCATCGGCAAATTATATTTGGGGTTATGGAACTGCTTACAATGCCCAATATTGTGGTTTGTTACAGCAAGGTACAGCTTCTTCTAATTCTGATCTAAGTTTAGCTGGTTGGGGAGCTTCAAATGATGTTATTGTTTCAATCCCCTTAGTAAAAAATACCTGGTATCATTACAGCATCACTTTTGACGGAACAGTTTCTAAAATATATCGCGACGGACAATTATTAAAATCGGTGAGTGGAATATCCCGATCGACCAAAGGAAATATTTTCAGATTGGGTGAGATTAACACAACAGTTGGTATAAATGCTGATATTGACGATTTAAAGATATATAATGTTGTAATGACAGATGAGCAGATTTTAGATCAGTATAATAGCTCTAAGCCATTGATTGTTGCTGAAGAACCGATAGTAGCTTCAAAAGCTGGAAAAACTATAGAAAAAGCAAAAGTTGTTACAAAGGCAAAGACATCAAATGCAATTATTGCAACCAGTGATGTAAATGGTGTGACGAAAAATATTGAGGTGTACTCTCAGGGACAAAAAATAGTTGGCGACAGTGCAGTGAGTATTAACGATTTGCCGGAAGGGACTTATTTATTAAAAATTACAAATAAGCCTGCGAACAAGATAACTTCAAAATAAAATTTGGTTTATAAAGATAGTTAGTTAGTTTTTTTGTGTTAGTAGAATTAAATTTTTTGAATAGTGGAAGAAGCCTTTTAAAGTTGGATTTTAAAAGGCTTTTTTGTTTTGTTAGTGTTTTTTCTGTTGTCCAGGTGCGTAAGCTTTTGCGCTTTTACTTCCAGACATTTTTTTAGCTTGTCCCGGTGGAACTTTACCTGAACTATGGCTGTGTGTATTAACACTACAGCTTATTACGCTAATAACTACAAACAGAATAACCATAATGATTACGGCAACTTTTGTGTATTTTGATGTTTTCATATTTTCTTTTATTATTATTTTGAGGAGCCACAAATATAATAGTTAATATGAACTTTCATAATTCTGTATTTTAGTTTAAAATCATTATAAACAATGTATAATTTCAAACTTAAAATTGTTCGGAAGTGTATTGTTTTTTTTGAAATGGTAAACTAGTTTTAAAGAAAGAGATTGTTTTGTAAAAATGTTTTTACAAATATTGGGTTTTGTTATTCTGAAAAATATTATTTTCTTTATTTTAGTGAGAATACCGTATTTATACGTGATATAAGTTTGTAAAATTGAATTAAATTTATAGTTTTAACAAAATTTATAAAAGTATAAGTAAATGTAATGAGCAGCTTTTAAGTATCAATTTTGATTATTTAAAAGGGTTTTGATTTAATTTATTAAATTTTTACTAGCTATATTATTATATAGAAGTATGTTGTTGAGATACACTTTTCTAAATGCCTAAAATCCATAAATATGAAGAAACTATTACTCACTGTAATGTTTGTAAGCTTTTTTAATAGTAACGCCCAAAATCCGGTTCAGGAGTTCAACTTCAACGGGACATTAAGTAGCAAAGATAATACGATTTCGCTTTTAGGAATACCGAATTTTGTAAATGACAGAATGGGAGTTGCTAAAGGAGCACAGCGACTTACTAATAAGGCTTTACAAGGTGTAGTAGGGGATCTTCCGCAAGAAAACAAACCAAGATCAATATCTGTTTGGGTAAAGTTTAATAATATTGCGTCGGTCAATTATATTTTGGGGTATGGCAGTACAGTGAATACACAGTACTTTGGTTTATTGCAACAAGCTCCTGTTGCCGGCAATTCAGATCTAAGTTTGGTGGGTTGGGGTGATACAAGTAATATTGTAGTTTCAGTTCCGCTTCAAAAAGAAATTTGGTACCAATATAGCATCACTTACGATGGTACCACTTCTAAAATATACCGTAATGGCGAATTGTTACAATCAGCAGACGGAATTCAACGCTTAACTAAAGGTTATATCCTTAAATTGGGGCAATTAAATGCTGCAGTTAGTATCAATGCCGATATAGATGATCTTAAAATATATAATGTTGCCATGACAGGCGAGCAGGTTATGGAATCTTACAACAGTTCGAAACCAGCTACACAACCTGAAGCTATTTCAGCTTCAAATACAGTAAAAAAAGTTACTGCTATTGCCACCTCAAAAACAACAACATCAGCAAAAACATCAGCTGAGATAAATACAGGTTTAAAAACTGTTGAGGTTTTCTCGCAAGGAAGAAAAATAACAGGGACCAATGCGTCTAATATTGGTGATTTACCAGAAGGAACTTATTTGATTAAGGTGACGAATAATCCGGCAAAGAAATAAACTTGTAACGGCACCAAAACAATAAAGCCCTGAAATAAGATTCCAGGGCTTTTTGCTATTTATAAAAAGAAAATATTACTCTTCTTTCATCGTATGATAAACGTTCATCACATCATCATCTTCTTCAATTTTCTCAATTAGTTTTTCAACATCAGCAATTTGAGCTTCTGTCAATTCTTTAGTGATTTGTGGAATACGCTCAAAACCAGAAGATAAAATTTCAAGGCCTCTGTTTTCTAATTCTTTTTGTAAAGCTCCAAAGCTTCCAAAAGGAGCATAGATCAAGATTCCGTCTTCGTCTTCAAAAACTTCTTCAGCACCAAAATCAATAAGTTCCAATTCTAATTCTTCCGGATCAAGATTACCTTTTGCAATTCTGAAGTTACAAGTATGGTCGAACATAAACTCTACAGAACCCTGAGTTCCCATAGTTCCGTTGCACTTGTTGAAATAACTACGAATGTTAGCTACCGTTCTGTTATTGTTGTCAGATGCTGTTTCAATCAAAATCGCGATTCCGTGAGGAGCATATCCTTCAAACAAAATTTCTTTATAGTTGGCAGTATCTTTATTACTTGCATTTTTTATCGCGCGCTCCACATTGTCCTTAGGCATGTTGGCCGCTTTCGCATTTTGTATAACAGCTCTTAATCTAGAATTGGCATCAGGGTTAGGTCCGCCTTCTTTAACAGCCATAACGATGTCTTTACCAATTCTGGTAAATGTTTTGGCCATTGCTGACCAACGTTTCATTTTTCTTCCTTTTCTAAATTCGAACGCTCTTCCCATTTCTAATTTTTAGTTTTGTGATGCAAAAATACGGTTATTCCTTATTTTTCCAAAATCAATCGTATTCTTTTTTGGAGATAGTTAGAAGTTAGGTGTTAAATGTTTTTTTGTTTCAGGTTTCAGGTTTCAAGTTTCACGTTGTTGGAATCTATAAATGAAAATTCCGTTCGTAAAACGAACGGAATTTTTTATGTGAGAAACCTGAAACCTGAAACCTGAAACCTGAAACCTGAAACCTGAAACCTGAAACCTGAAACCTGAAACCTGAAACCTGAAACCTGAAACCTGAAACCTGAAACCTGAAACCTGAAACCTGAAACCTGAAACCTGAAACCTGAAACCTGAAACCTGAAACCTGAAACCTATTTAGAAGCATTAAACTCCGTAATAATATTCACCGCTTCATTCAGATAAGGATTTGTTTTTAGATTATCGATCTGGTATTGGTTTATTGTTTTTTCTGTGGGATAAACACCTAGTAAAAATTGATTTACAGTTGAATTATAAACGTCTAAAGGATTGTTTTCGTCGTTAAAGGTGTTAATCTCTTTCCAAAGTGAATTCACTAATTTTTTCTGATTAAAAACAGCATCGATTGTCATCGGAATTTCTGATTTTGGAGTGTTAACCAATTGATCAATTTTTAAATTGATTTTTTTTACGTCGTTAAAAAAATAGTTATCCGCCAAACGCGTTGTGCTATTTTGGGCAAGTTTATCAATTAAAGGACGTTTTACAAAAGGTTTGTATTTTAAAAACGGCTGGATACTATCATTTTTAATAGCAGTCGGAAAATCGCTTTCCTTTTGGTAAACACCTTCATAAAATTCAGGCACTATAACATCCGGCTTAACTCCAATATATTGATGACTTTTTCCAGTTACTCTGTAGAATTTATTAATAGTGATTTTCAAAAAATCAGTGTTTTTTTCTTCATCAAGCGAAAGAATAGTCTGCATTGTAGCTTTGCCAAGTGTAGTGCTGCCAAGTATTAAAGCGCGATTGTAATCTTGCAATATAGAGGAAAAAAATTCGCTTGCAGAGGCTGTATTGCTATTCACCAGCACTACAATTGGGCCTTTGTAAATCATACCTCTGTAAGGATCATTAATTACAGAGGTGCCTTGTTTGTTGTCTATTACAATCGAAAGCGGACCATAATCAACAAACATTCCTGCTAATTTAATAGCTTCTTCCATAGATCCACCGCCATTGTCAATTAAATCAATTACAAGGCCTTTTATATTGTCGCGGTCTAGCTTTATTACTTCTCGGGCAACATCATCCGCACAGCCTTTTCTGCTGTTACCATCTAAATCAGCATAAAAACTCGGAATCTTGATATAGCCAATTTTACTTTCTTTGCCTACAATAAAACTGAAAACCGAATTTTCCTCATCTTTCATGACTTGTTTTTCGATATAAACGTCAAAACTTTTGCCTGAATTTCTTTTTAGTGTAAGCGTAATACTTTTATTAGATTCTGATAAAATCATTGTAGAAATAGATTCCAGAGAAGCACAAGAAACCTGTAGTGTATCTTTATGGTTAGTGATAGAAACAATTTGATCGCCTTTTTTTATTTGACCCGTTTTAAATGCCGGACCGTTTGGATCTATTTCATCAATAATAATTTCGTTTTTCTCGTTCAGATTAACGGTCATTCCAAGTGATAAATGTTCTTTTGACAAAGAAGCAACAAAACTCGATTTTGAATCATCACTAAAATAAGCCGTATGTGGATCAAAATAAGTACAAAAGAAGTTGTATATCCTCTCTTCCAGTTTTGTATTGGTCTCTAAGAGTGTGTTAAAACGACAAATTTCATTGGTTAAAATAGTGGTTCTTGAAGCAAGCTCAATCGATTTGAAGTTCGCTTTAATAGAATCCAGATTATCGCTGGTTTCAGCAATATCATCTAAAATCTGATAACGCAATTTCTTAAGCCACACTTTCTCTAAATCTTCTTTCTTAAGATAAAAAGGAAACGATTTTTTATAAAACCGAATCGTATCTTTCTTAGTATAATCAATAGTTTCAGCCTGAATTTTTTCTAGTACAGCTTTAGTTCTGCGTAATCCGTCTTTGTATTTGTTAGAAATATCATCTGCAAAATTACAATCACCCTCCATGATCATATCATCTAAACTAACACGATATTTTTTAGCTAACTCATCGTATTCAGTCTTAAAAAAAATATTTCTTGAGGGATCCAGTTCATTAATAAGATTATCAAATACAAAAATGGATAAACTGTCATCTACTGGTTTTGGCTTAATATGCTCCGTCTGAATGAGTCGATTTATCTTGTATAAGATTTCGCATGTTGCCGCGCTATTTTGACTAAATAGTGCATTTGTAGTCATCAAAAAAAATAATAGTATTTTTTTCATAAATCGAAAGTCTTCGTTTAGCTTAAAATTACGCTTATTTTTTTGATTAAAAGTTATATTTTTTCTAAAATATCTTACATTTGATCGATTTGTTTTCGGTGAAATGCACAGAAATTTGACATAAAAAAATGCATTACTTTTTGAGTAATGCATTTTCGTAATTATATGTTTTAAAATTATTTCTTGTAAAAAGGTAATTTTACCACTTTAGCCGGAACATCATTTTTTCTAATTCTGATAAAAATGTCACTGTCAACAGCACTATTGCTTACCGTAACATATCCTAAACCAATTCCTTTATTCATAGAAGGAGACATGGTACCTGAAGTTACAATACCAATTACAGCACCAGAAGCATCAACAATTTCATAGTCATGTCTTGGCACAGCACGTTCCTGCATTTCAAAAGCAACTAGTTTTTTAGTAACACCTTCTTCTTTTTGTTTTTTCAAACTTTCAGAATTAGTAAAATCTTTGTTGAATTTTGTAATCCATCCTAATCCAGCTTCAAGTGGAGAAGTAGTATCATTAATGTCATTTCCGTACAAACAGAATCCCATTTCTAAACGTAAAGTATCACGAGCTGCCAATCCAATTGGTTTAATTCCGAAAGCTGCACCAGCTTCAAAAACTTTATTCCAAATCGCTTCAGCATCAGCATTTTTACAGTAAATTTCAAATCCGCCAGAACCTGTATAACCAGTTGCAGAGATAATTACATCATTAAAACCAGCAAAATCAGCCACTTCAAAATGATAATAAGCAATTGCTGATAAATCTATAGACGATAAAGGCTGCATAGCCTCAACCGCTTTTGGCCCCTGAATAGCCAATAAAGAATAATCGTCAGAAAGGTTTTTCATTTCAACACCCAAATCATTGTGCGAAGAAATCCAGTTCCAGTCTTTTTCAATATTCGAAGCATTTACCACAAGCAAATACTCTTCCTCTTTCATTTTATACACAATCAAATCATCAACGATTCCGCCGTCATTGTTTGGTAAACAAGAATATTGCGCTCTTCCAATAGTCAAAGTCGAAGCATCATTCGAAGTTACTTTCTGAATCAAAGCCAAAGCATTTGGTCCCGTAAGTAAAAATTCTCCCATATGCGAAACGTCAAAAACGCCCACACTGTTACGAACTGTTTCGTGTTCAGCATTTATACCTTCATAAGTAATAGGCATGTTATAACCGGCAAAAGGCAGCATTTTCGCTCCCAAACTCTCATGTATGTGCGTAAGCGCAGTATTTTTCATTGTGTGTTGTTTATAAAAGTGAGTCGCAAATTTATTTAAAAAATATCGGAAATTAATAGTCTAAATTATAAATTTCGCAATATTTAGTAGCTATTCCAGCTTTCTGTTACAAGTCCTCGTAAAAAAAGCAAAATTTCTAATGTTCTAAAAAGAGCTTCCGCTGGTCGCTTTTTTAGAACAAGAAATTTTTGCTTTTTTTACTCCGGGCTTTCCGCTTCAATCTGGGCTAGGGGACTCAGGTAATAAGAAAGAACTTTTTTCTTCAAAATTTATGTAACTTTAATTCATAAAATCGATTCAATGAAAATCCCGTTTTTAATCACAAAAGAAGAAATTTTAAAGTTTTATAAACCCATAAATCCTTTAACCCATAAAGGACTTCAAGGTCACGCTGTGATTATTGCCGGAAGTTACGGCAAAATAGGAGCTACCGTTTTAGCTTCAAAAGCCTGCCTAAAATCAGGTTGCGGACTCGTAACTACTTTTACACCAAAATGCGGTTACCAAATTCTGCAAATCTCGATTCCGGAAGTTATGGTTGTCACCGATGAAAACACAAATTCGATCACCAATATTCACCTCCCATTAATTCCACAAGCAATCGGAATTGGTCCGGGAATCGGGCAGGAGCTGGCAACTCAAAAAGCGTTATTTGAATTTTTAAGAAGTAATAACACACGTCTGGTTCTCGATGCTGACGCGTTAAATATTTTAGCAGAAAATCAATCCTGGTTAGAATTAGTTCCGGAAAACACCATCCTGACACCACATCCAAAAGAGCTCGAACGCCTAATCGGTAAATGGAATTCAGAATCTGAAAAATTTCAAAAAACAATTTCCTTTTCAGAGAAATATAAACTGATTATCGTAATGAAAGGCGCTCCAACTTATATCATCAACAAACAGGAAATCTACGAAAACACAACCGGAAACGCAGCCCTCGCCACCGCAGGAAGCGGCGACACCCTAACAGGAATCATAACAAGTTTTCTGGCACAAGGCTATGAACCTAAAGATGCAGCAAAACTTGGTGTTTTCATACATGGTTTAACTGCAGATATCGCTTTGCCAGAAACAGGTTATCAATCTTTCATAGCTTCGGATATTATTGCTAATCTGGGAAAAGCTTTCTTGGAATTAGATAATTAGGAAATTAGATAATGTGTCAATTTGATAATTAGATAATTTTCATAATTCCGAGAAGTCTTTTTTCTTTATTCTAGCTTCTTTTTTCTAAATCTAAAATCTACACTCTAAAATCTAAAATCAAAAATCGTAAGTTTGTATCTATGAAAAACAACTTCGATCTCAGAACGGTAAATGTTACCCGTTACATCACACCACTGCGCGAAGGCGGTTCTTTACCCGCTTTGGCAGAAGCCGATGACGATTTTAAATACGTCCTAAAATTCAAAGGAGCCGGTCACGGTGTAAAAGCTTTGATAGCCGAATTAGTTGGAGGGCAAATTGCCAAAGCCTTAAAGCTGCAGCTTCCGGAATTGGTTTTTGCCAATCTCGACGAAGCTTTTGGAAGATCTGAGGGCGACGAAGAAATTCAGGATTTACTGCAGGGAAGTCAGGGATTGAATTTAGCACTTCATTTTTTGTCGGGTTCAATCACTTTTGATCCTGTTGTGACCACAGTAGATGATAAATTAGCGTCTCAAATTGTCTGGCTTGACGCTTATATAACTAATGTTGACAGAACATTTAGAAATACCAATATGCTGATCTGGCATAAAGAACTATGGCTTATCGATCACGGTGCCTGTTTGTATTTTCATCATTCCTGGAACAATTGGGAACAACATGCCAAAAGTCCGTTTGCGTTGATAAAAGATCACGTTCTACTACCTCAGGCCTCACTTTTAAAAGAAGTAGATGCCGAATTCAAAGCACTTTTGACAAACGAAAAATTAGAAGAAATTGTCAATACAATTCCAGAAGAATGGCTGGATTGGGAAGATACCGATGAAACCCCGGAAGCGTTGAGAAATGTATATTTGCAATTCTTGCAAACCCGATTAAATAATTCCGAAATCTTTGTAAATCAAGCTCAAAATGCAAGATAGTCACTTATATGAGTATGCCGTAATTCGCGTAGTACCCAGAGTAGAGCGCGAAGAATTCCTAAACATCGGAATCATTTTGTTTTGCAAAAAAGCCAAATTTATAAAAGTATTGTCTCACATCGAGGATGCTAAAGTTGAAACGCTTTCCAGCGATTTTGATATCGAGCAACTGCATTGCAATATAACTGCCTTAAAGAAAATTGCAGCCGGAGAAAAAGATGGTGGACCAATTGGACAAATGGAAATTCCAGAGCGTTTTCGATGGCTGACTGCAATTCGTAGTTCAGCAATTCAAACCTCAAGACCACATTCTGGTTTATGTGAAGATTTGGAAAAAACAATTCAAAGATTGTTTGAAGAACTTGTGCTGTAGATTTTTTTCACCATATAAGTTATATAAGAAAATTTAAGCTTGAACTTAAAAATCTCGCCAAGTCGCAAGGGCATGTAAGAAAAGAAAACCTTGCGACTTTTCGAGATTAAAAAAAGCGTAGCGATTCTTTACAGTTAAATAAAAAACCACGAACTACATTACTGTAATCCGTGGTTTAAATTAACTAATTTTCTTTTTGCTACCATAATTTCATAGGATAACATTGAAATTATGCACTAAATAAACTTCATTAGAAAGATCCGCAAATATTGCCACCTAAAGTTGCACCAGCACCAGCTGAACTTGTAACATCAGCTTTAACAGCAGTTTTAGCTAATTTCACTATAGTATAAGGAGGTGTAAAAGCAGTTTTGCTTCCTCCAGCCTGGTTTCCTGATGTACTTGTGAAAACGTTATCAGTTGCTGTAACAGCTGTATAACCTGTCATCAAATCGATAGGAGTTTTTACACCTTCAAAAACGTTTGATTCTACACGAATATCTGCTTCGAAACCTGCAGCTATACATTTATTGCTCACTGTACTATTAAAGAAGTTGTTTACTAAATGCACTTTTCCAAAACGTACTCTTGGCATTCTTTCTTTACAACCAGGAGCCCACCAGCAACGAGCGAAAGTAATTCTCAATTTTCCACGATCTGCAGTTGCGCCATCGCTAGAACCAATTAAGTTCGAATATCTGTGATCGTCTGATCCTCCAGAACCTCCAGCTTTTGGTGGTTTTAGGTAATGGAATTTAGAATAAGTAACTGAAATATAATCTGATTTGTTTTTGATGTCAAAGTTTCCGTCTACACCATCTCTGAATTCGCAGTGGTCAACCCATACATTTGTACATTCGTCAAGAATAGCATTATCCCAACCGTCAGTATCATAAGCACCAGGACCTTCAAAAATTAGATTTCTGATGATGATGTTTTTACATCTTTTGATGTTGATGATTCCAGAAGCATCTTTAGTTTGGTTTGTAGAAACCAGTTTTGCACCTGCAGCACCGTAAATCGTTTTTCCGGTTTGATCCTGAAATGACAATCTTGTTGTTACGGTAATAGTACCGCTAACTTTAATAACCTTTACAGAACTACTTTCAATTGCAGATTTCAATTGAGCATACGTTGTAACAGTTGTTTCTGCAGCACTTCCTCCTCCGGTTGTACCTCCGTTTTGCGAAGCCCATCCGGGAACCTGAGCACAGTTTCCAATTTTTGCAGTTACACTACCAGTAGGTGTAGTAGTTTCAATAATTGCGCTTTCACCACTTACAGGAGAAGCAATTTCTTCAGTGTTACAACTTGTAAAACCGAATACGATTGTCAGTACTAATACTGACCATGTTGATTTAAATTTCATAATCTAAGTTTGGGGGTTTATAAAATATTTAACGGTACAAATCTGCCAATAATAATTTTTAAAAAAGTTGAACAAGTTCAATCTTTTGTAAAAAT
Source organism: Flavobacterium sp. KH_001 (assembly GCF_057840745.1). NCBI lineage: Bacteria > Pseudomonadati > Bacteroidota > Flavobacteriia > Flavobacteriales > Flavobacteriaceae > Flavobacterium > Flavobacterium sp. KH_001. The sequence continues at coordinate 3,120,751 of NZ_CM174520.1, forward strand.
ATTGTGATTAAATATTTTTTTAACAGTTGTTAAGAGACAAAAAGAAGTAAAAAAAGTATTTTTACGTAATCGATTACATCTTTTTTAATTCATTCAAAACTTACGCCCCAAGTAAGAATAAAAGTAAAAACACATGTACAAAGCCCTCAGATTAAACATTGAACGAAAAATTAACCTAACAGATGAAGATTGGAAATTTATTGTAGAAAAAGCCGAATTTATAAAATTAAGGAAAAATGAATTTCTGCAAATTCAGGACTCCAACAATTCATATGAAGGATTTATTTTAAAAGGCGCTTTTAAAACCTATACTTTCAACGATAGCGGAAACGAAAGCGTAATTTTCTTTTCCTTCGAAAACGAATGGATGTGTGATCTCCAAAGTTTCTACCACCAAAAGCCTACAACCTACAACATTCAGGCGATGGAAGATAGTGAGATTCTGGTGATCAGTAAAGCGAACAAAGCGCTATTGTTAGAGCAGGTTCCTAAACTTATGCAATTTCACATTATTATGGTTGAAAAAGCCAATATAGCCATTCAACAAAGATTATTAGATGTCTTAAACAAAACTTCCAAACAACGATATCTGGATTTTATAGAACGATATCCAAGCAAGGTTAAAGCCATAAACAATAAAAACTTATCCTCTTATTTAGGTGTTTCCCATGAATTTTTGTCGAAGATTAAGAGAATGGTGTAAGGATATTGTTCTTCCGTATCAGAAATGTTGAAAGAGGCAGAGGAACAAAGGTTCAAAGGCTAAAAAAAAAAGAATCTCGCAATCCCGATAGCTATCGGGAGCTAAGTTGCTAATTTTTCTTTTTTAAATTGCTTGTGACTTTAAGCCCGATAGCTATCAGGATTATTTCGTACCAATAATAAAAAAGTTAAGTGATCCTTATAATTTATTTAAGATCTATTAAAAAACCGAAGACAATTAAAAGTAGGCTTGAGATTGGGCCTGATATAATACATAACAATGGAGTTTGTCCGTCTCCATGACAGGTAACATTTACTCCCGCCAAAAGGATAAAAACAGCAGTATGTATTAAAAAGTAAAGAATAAAATTAAGCAACATGAATTTTTCTTTAATAGTTTTTTCGTCGTTCAATAAAAGGGAATCTGTTTTTCGAATAAATAGAATACCAATTAATAAAATCAAAATAATTGAAAGACATAAAACAATTATATAACTCATTTCACAATTATTGACTAATTTTTCAATACCCAGTGCTAAAAATACAGCAGGAAAAAGGCTAAAAATTGGAAACACAGGAATCAAAGTCCATAAAGCATTTATAAAAGCATATTTTGTAAATCGTAATTCCATTTAGAGTAGATATTAATTTTAATAAAGTATTAGTTCAAACAAAATAACTCCGTGCCTTAGTGCCTTCGTGGCAAAATCAGTTAAAAATCCAAAACTCCAAATAGACAGTCAGTAGAAAAATCAAGCATTATATTTTCCTTTTTTTGATTTTCAATAACTAATAAATCATAAGGTTTTAGATGGTATGGCTTGTGATTAATTTTAATAACTGTTATATCCAAAGAAAATAAAATTAGTATTTCAGCATTACTATTCTGATTGCTATTCGTTATTTTCAGTTTTTTATGGCTTATTTTTTCAGAAACCATCCAGTTAAAATCAATACCTTTTGTATAAGAAGTCACTTCATCATCCGAATTAAATTCCATGATTTCATATTTCTCATATACTTTTTTTTCTTCGTTTACCTCAATATGTAAGCTGTTATCAAGCATAACCAAATATCGGTAATAGCCCTTAAATTTGGTAAATACTGAAGGCTCTTGCTCTATTGTAGCACTGCTTGTCCTGAATGCAAAATCCCTATCTGCATAGCGTGCTGTTTCCGGATATATTATATATTCATAGGTCAATCCACCACTCCAGATAGAGGCTTTAATATCATTTTTAGATAAAAGGCGTATGTTCATTTTTTATTTTTTAAAAAAGGTTCAAAGTTGCAAAGTTACAAAGAGGCAAAGGTTTTTTTGTAGAGACGCACAGCAGTGCGTCTAACGTAAGAATCTTAAAATCTCGCAATCCCGGTAGCTATCGAGAGTGAAGAAGCAAAGAAATATGAAAAAAGAAAACTTTTCGACTCTGCTCCCGATAGCTATCGGGATTGCGAGATTAAAAAACTTCGTGCCTTAGCGCCTTCGTGGCAAGAAAAACTTAAATCCTTTTCTCCAAATAAATAAACTCCAAAGGCACATCAGAAATCGTAACATGAATTTCGCTCTCCGGAAAAGCTTCTCTTTCGCCTGTATCAACATAACCGTGACGTTTGTACCAGGCAATAAGCTCTTCACGAACCGAAATAACAGTCATAATAATACTTGACAAACCCAAAGCTTTAGCATGATTTTCGGCTTCAGCCAATAGCTTTTTCCCGATTCCGCTGTTTTGTAATTCAGGAGAAACAGTTAACATTCCCAAATACAATTGATGTTCTTTTTCGACCAATAAAACCGAACCAATAGTTTTATCGTTTTCCATATATTTCAAAATAGTATTCTTCGGATTCAGAATCGTTGCTGTCAATTCTTCTTCGTTGGTTCTTTTTCCTTCTAATAAATTGGCTTCCGTTGTCCAGCCTTTTTTAGAAGTTTCTCCTCTGTAAGCAGAGTTGATTAAAATGTTTAATGCGGGAATATCTTGTAAGGTTGCTTTTGTAATCATGGTACTATTTATGCTGTAATAATTTTTTGTAATTTTTGAATTGCCTCCTACTTTAGCTGGAGGAACAAAATTACAATATGAAACTGGCTTTAGCCTAATCTTTTGTGTTTTTTGACTAGGCCGAATTTGTTAATTATGAAAAGAGTATCTTACAAAACGAATTTGTTTTTTACCGAAATTTATTTTCGTTTAAGAATTTTAAATATCTTTGAATTATGAGTACAGCAATAAAACCCAAACATATCGGCAGAAATATAAGCCGTATCAGAGAGCTTAAAGATATGAAACAGGAAGCACTGGCACAGGCTTTAGGAACAAGCCAGCAGGCAGTTTCGGCTATTGAAAACAGCGAAAATGTAGACGAACAAAAACTAATTGAAGTAGCAAAAGCTTTGGGGGTTTCTGTTGAAGCGATTAAGAACTTTTCGGAGGAAGCAGTTTTTAACATTATTGGAAACACTTTTCAAGATCACGGTGCTATTATGACAGGCAATAGCAATTGTAATTTTAATCCTTTAGATAAAGTTGTTGAACTTTACGAGCGTTTGGTGCAAGCTGAAAAAGATAAAGTTGAATATTTAGAAAAATTACTAAACGGGAAATAACGTTTTTAAACATACAAGCATAAAAAAAGAGATCTTAATTAAGATCTCTTTTTTTATGCTTAATTGCTAGCGCGAGCGTCCCGCTCGTGCCTTATCCAATTGAAATCTGTGTATCTTGCGTTCACGAGCGGGACGCTCGCGCTAGCTGAAGAGTTTGTTAAACATTATAAACAGGACTTCCTGTTGTAATTATATTGCCCCATTCAGTTCCGTCATTATTTTCTATTCTTTCTATTAAATTACTTAAATCTAAATCAAAAGTTGCAAGTTCTTCAAGAATAGTTTCTTTGTCGCTAAGAACTTTTGATAATGAATATTTAAACGCTTCAAAAAAGTTTTTTTGTAAAAATGCAATTCCTAAAGCAAAAAAAGCGCCAAATACATAAGAAAAACGAGGTTCTGCCATCCATAAATGAGATATTACATCTTGATTATTTGCAGTTAATAAATTTGGAAATCCTAAATTTTTAAATTCTCCAGTTTGTGTATGAACCCCTCCTTCGCAAATGTTTAAAAAAATTAAGCGTCTCTTTTCTTCTTTATTAATTAGTAAATGAAAATCTCGAATCCCTATAGATTCATTTTCAGATAATTTTATTGAAGATATATTTGGTTCGTAATGTTCATGTTCTCCATGGGAGGAAATCCATATAATGTCTGGATTGCTTTCATTTATTTTTTGTAAAAACTTTTCCAGGCTACTATTTTCCTCATGATGTATTTCAAAATTTATATTTGCCTTTTCAAAAATTATTTGAAGTGCTTCTTTTTCAATTTCGGAAGTTTGACTAAAACCAAGCCAAAATAGTACATTTTTTACTGTGGGAAATTTTAATTTTTCAGATAAACTTAAATTAATTGGTAAAGTTTCTTTAATGGATTTAATCATTAGTGCCTGAAGAGGTGTTGAATTAAAATCGAATTGACATACAGAGTTGAGCTCTTCTAAGGATTCTGCAAGAGGAGTAAAATCATATAATTCTAAAAGATCTGTTTCATACTCTTTTCCGAGTTTTGGATTTGGTACACCCAAAGGCCTGTCAATTTGTTGAATATTTTGTTTGATTCCTCCTTTAAGAATTCGACGTAAATTAAAAGCACTGTTTTCAGTATCAACAATTTTGATCAGTAATTCTTGTGTATCTTTTTTGTCTAAAATTAATTTGTTGTTGAAATAGTATGCAATTTTGTTAATTTGATTCGGAACTATAAATAAGATACCTCCTTTTTTTTGAGGAACTTTAATATCATAAAAAGTATGTAAAATATCTTCGATTATTTCGCATTGATTTATCTCAAAAGCAGCTGAAATAGGGTTGATAAATAAAAGTTTAAAAAACCTTGCTCTGTGATAAATGTAATCTATAGTGTCAAAATTATTATAGTCTAAAAATTCATTATATGTTTTTATTGCATCAATTAAAAAATTCATTTTTTCAACTAGATTTTCTTCGTTATAACATATTGCAATGTTTAATTGTATTTGGAACGATGGGTCTGAGCTAGAATTATTTAATTCCTCATATAATTCTAACTTTTCTCCATTTTTATAATTTTTGCAAAGTAAAAGTTGAAGCCCCAAAGAACTTTTCATAATATTTTTTTCCAGATCATCTGACCAGACAATTAAATAATATTCTCTTTCTATAATTTTTCTAATTGCGTGGGAGCCGTTTTTATTAAGGTTTATTTCACACCACGATAAAAGATTTGAAAGAAATTGGGGGTGATAAGAGTCAATTTTAAAATCTTCATTTAAATGATAGTATACTTCTTCAAAAAAATATGTGCACCATTCATTTAATCCTGAAAATGATTTTGAATAATAATACAATTGACTAAACCATTGTTCTATGACGGATTTTGAATTTGCTAAATAAGCTCTTTTTGAATCAAGAAAAATATAAGGGTTTATGTCTTTTAAGTCATATTGTTCTCCATTTTTAAATGTTTTATCAAATACTGATTTTACAAAAATATCAAAGCAATAAATGAATTCTCCATCAAAATTTAGTTGTGTTGTTGCACAGATTGCACAAGTAAACTGCAAATAGGAAAAGACTTCCTTATCTTCATTTGATACGCTTTGCTTTTTCCATTTTATCATATCATCAAAATGGAGATGTATAATAGGGACAACTTTTTCAGAAGCATTATATGCCTTAAACAGCATCATTATTTCTATTTGGAAATGGTCTTCAATATTTTTAAGAATATAATCATTTTGGCTGTCAAAAACTAAATTCCAAATATCATCGTCCTGGTCAATAGAATTTTTGTATAAATTTTCAAAGATTTCTTTAATTAACATATTTCAAATTATTTGTTTGAGTGAGGTTATTTAGTTTTATTAATTAAAAAAGCCACAAAATCACAGTTAAAAATAAACACATGTGATTGTGACTTTAATTTTTTTATAAATACAATAAAGTTATTACCCTAAAAACGCCTTCAATTCCTCATAAGTCTTAATCTTCACACTCACTTTATCCTCATTCATAACACTTTCAATTTGTTCTGGAATCGAAAGTTTAATGCCTAAAGCAGGTTCAACAACATCTAAGAATTTAATAGGATGTGCGGTTTCTAAGAAAACACCAATCGCGTTATCGTGTTTTTGCAATTCTTTTTTCAAACCTAAATAACCCACAGCGCCGTGTGGTTCTGCAATGTAACCGTCGGTATTGTAAATTTGTTTTAGGGCTGTAAGTGTTTCTTCATCGGTATAACTGTACGATGAGAAATCTTTTTCGAAAGCTTTTAAATCGTTGTTGTACAATTCCTGAATTCTAATAAAGTTACTTGGGTTTCCAACATCCATCGCATTCGAAATCGTTGCTTTAGAAGGTTTTGGATCGTATTTTCCGTTTTCTAAGAATCTTGGTACAGTATCGTTTACGTTCGTAGACGCTACAAAATGTTCAATTGGCAAACCTAGTTTCTTTGCCATAATTCCGGCGCAGATATTCCCAAAATTCCCGCTTGGGCAAGAGAAAATCAAAGGTTTGTTTTGGCTTTTCAACGCTTTGTAAGCAAAGAAGAAATAGAACATTTGTGGCAACCAGCGCGCAATATTAATAGAATTCGCCGAAGTCAGGTTTTTGTGTGCTAAAGTTTCATCTAAAAACGCTTTTTTAACCATATCCTGGCAATCATCAAAAACACCATCTACTTCAAGTGCTTTGATGTTTTTTCCTAAAGTCGTCAATTGTTTTTCCTGAATGTCGCTCACTTTTCCTGACGGATATAAAATCACAACATCAACGCCGTCAACGCCCAAAAATCCGCTTGCAACCGCACCGCCAGTATCTCCGGAAGTCGCTACTAAAACGGTATTTTTACTGTCTTTTTTGTCTTTATTAAAATATGCCAGACAACGTGACATAAATCGCGCTCCAACGTCTTTAAAAGCCATTGTCGGCCCGTGCCATAATTCTAACGAATAAATGCCGTTTTCAACTTCCACAACAGGAAAATCAAAAGATAAAGTGTCTTTAATAATTACTCTTAAATTCTCCTCCGGAATATCATCGCCCACAAATTGCTGAATCACATCAAAAGCAATATCGTTATGGCTTAAATTTTCGATTACATTAAAAAACGCAGGATTTAGAGGCGTAATGATCTGCGGAAAATACAATCCTTTGTCACTCGCTAATCCTTGTATTACAGCTTCTTTGAATGAAACTTCTGGTGCATTATGGTTTAAACTATAGTATTTCATGGTTTAATTTTAGATTTTAGATTTTAGATTTTAGAAAAGAGAGAATAGAATATAGAGTATAGAAAATAGACTTTCTAGACAATCAAATTCCAATTTTTTAAAATTCCAAATTCCAATATTATGTTATTTAAGTTTCTTTTGTCATTTCGACGGAGGAGAAATCACATCCAGAGAGCAACGTACTGTGTGGTCACGTTATGTGATTTCTCGTTCCTCGAAATGACAAACTGTGTCTTAATTCTATTTACTTAATACATCTCACATTTTACAAAATCCTAACCCCATCAGGATTAATCTTCGAAACGTGAATTTCATATGGTAAATTCATGTTCTCATAAACTTCGCTCATGGCTTTGGCGATTTGGTCGGCGGTGTTTTTTCCTCGGCTAAGGGCAAAAATAGAAGGACCAGAACCTGAAATTCCAGAACCTAGAGCACCGTTTTCTAATGCCGTTTGTTTGATTAAATCAAATCCCGGAATCAAAACGCTTCTTAAAGGCTCAACGATTTCGTCATGAAGCGATCTTCCAATCAAATCGTAATCTTTGGTATATAAACCGGCAATTAATCCGCCCACATTTCCCCATTGCATAATCGCACTTTTCAGGGAAACGTTTTGTTTCAATACCGAACGCGCATCTGAGGTTTTCAATTCAATTTGAGGATGAACCACGGTCGCGTACAATTCTTCCGGACTATCAATTCGGATAATATCAAGCGGAGCATAACTTCTTACCAATGTAAATCCGCCTAAAAGGGCAGGAGCAACGTTGTCGGCATGCGCGTTTCCGCTGGCTAATTTCTCGCCCTGCATCGCAAACTGCACCAAATCTTTACGGGAATACGGTCTTCCTAATAATTCATTGATTCCGAAAACCGCTCCGGCAGAACTTGCAGCACTGCTTCCAATTCCGCTTCCGGCTTTTATGTTTTTGTAGATTTCGATTTCAAATCCAAAATCTAGTTCTTCTAAAGTTTCCAACATCGCCAAAGCCGCAACACCCGAAACGTTTTTCTCGGTTTCCAAAGGCAAATCGGCACCGACAATTTTAGTAATACGAACGCCTTTTTGATCGACTTTTCGAACAATCATTTCATCGCCCGCATTGTCTAAGCAAAGTCCAAGTACGTCAAATCCGCACGAAAGATTCGCGATAGTTGCCGGGCAAAATAGTTTAATTTCTTTCATTTCTGGTTGGTTTTGCCACGAAGGCACAAAGTCACAAAGTTTTTTTTGTTTTTGTGTTTTTGCCACGAAGACGCTAGGACACAAAGTTTATTTTAATTTTTAGGACACAAAGTTTAGAAAACTTAAAAACTTTGTGTCTTAGTGCCTTAGTGGCTAATTATTCCCTATTCTGATAACGTCAGCAAAAATTCCTGATGCTGTAACCGCAGCTCCGGCACCGGCGCCTTTGATCAATAACGGCTGATCTACGTATCGATCTGTGTAGAACAATACGATATTGTCTTTTCCTTCTAAATTGTAGAAAGGATGATCTTTCGGAATGAATTGCAAGCCAACGCTTGCTTTTCCGTTTTCGAATTGCGCTACGTATTTCAATCTTGAATCTTTTGCCAATGCTTCCTCATAGATTTTCTCAAAATGAGGAGCGTGTTTGATTAACGATGCAAAAAAGGCTTCGTTGTTTGTTGTATCCAAACATTCGGATGGTAGGAACGATTCGTTTGCGATTGCGTCAATATCCATTTCGTAACCGCTTTCGCGAATTAAAATCAGGATTTTACGGGCAACGTCAACACCGCTTAAGTCAATTTTCGGATCTGGCTCAGTGAAACCTTGAACTCCAGCTTCTTTAACGACATCGTGAAAAGAATTATTCTTATCAAAATTGTTGAAAATGAAGTTCAGACTTCCAGATAAAACCGCCTGAATTTTATGCACTTTATCGCCGGAAGCAATTAGGTTTTTTACAGTATCGATAATCGGTAATCCCGCACCCACATTCGTTTCAAATAAAAACGGAGCGTTGTATTGACGTGATAAACTTTTTAGTTTTTTATAGTTGTCATACGCAGATGAACAAGCAATTTTGTTGCAGGTTACAATGGCAATACTTTCTTTTAAGAATTTCTCATACATTTCAGAAACACTTGCATTGGCTGTAATATCCACAAAAATACTGTTACGTAAATTCAGTTCTTTGGCACGTGCAATAAACTCTGTTGGAATAGCATGTTCGCCTTTGTCTAAAGTCGATTTCCAGTCTTTTAATGAAATTCCGTCTTCGTCAAAAAGCATTTTTCTTGAGTTAGACAAAGCGATAACACGAAGGTTGATCTTTAAGTTATCTTTTAAAAATTTTCTTTGATTGTGAATTTGCTCGATGAATTTTTCGCCCACATTTCCAACACCCATTACGAATAAATTCAGCTGTTTGGTGTTTTCTTCAAAGAAGTTTTCGTGTAAAGTATTCAACGCTTTTTTAACGTCTCTTTCGTTAATTACAGTCGAAATATTACGTTCAGAAGCCCCTTGCGCAATCGCACGGATATTTACGTTGTTTTTTCCTAAAGTACTGAACATTCTACCGCTCAAACCCTGGTGGTTTTTCATGTTTTCTCCAACCAACGCAATAATGCAAAGGTCTTTTTCTACAATCGCAGGATCGATTTTATTTTGAAGAATCTCCACTTCAAAAGCTCTGTTGATTGCTGCTTCGGCATTATCGGCATCCGAATTTAAAATTCCGATACAAATAGAGTGCTCAGAAGAAGCCTGAGTAATGAAAATAACATTAATTTTTTCCTGAGATAATACTTCAAATAAACGTCTTGATGAACCCGCAACACCAATCATTCCTGGGCCTTCAAGTGTTACAAGCGAAATATTATCGATATGGCTGATTCCTTTTACAACAGTATCATTTGATGAAACCTGATCAGAAATTAAAGTTCCTTCAGCTTCCGGCTCAAAAGTATTTTTGATTAAAATTGGAATATTTTTTCTTAAGACCGGCTGAATTGTCGGCGGATACAACACTTTAGCACCAAAATGCGATAATTCCATCGCTTCCTGGTAAGAAATTGTCGCAATTGGCCGTGCTTGTTTTACGATTTTTGGGTTCGCAGTAAACATTCCGTTTACATCTGTCCAGATTTCTAATTGTGATGCCTCAAGTGCTCCGGCGATAATGGCCGCAGTATAATCAGAACCGCCACGGCCTAAAGTAGTAGTGATTCCGTCAAGAGTCAAGGCAATAAATCCAGGTAAAATATTGATTTGCGCTTTATTCTCTGCAAAATAATCCTGAATTAATTGGTTTGAAATTTCAAAATTCACAGCAGCTTTTCCGAAGTCAGCATTTGTTTTGATGATTTCGCGGCTGTCTTTATAAACTATATTTTTGTCAATTTGCTGATACGCCTGTGCAATGATATAAGAAGAAAGCAATTCTCCAAAACTCAAAATAGTGTCAGCAGTTCTTGGAGATAATTCGCCTAATAAGAAACAGCCATCCAGCAATGTTTCTAAATGGTTGATGATTCTTTTTACATGACTTAATAAACTGCTTTGCTCGCTTACCGGAATAAGTTCTTTTAAAGTGTCAAGGTGTTTTTTCTCGATTTCAGCCACAATTTCTCTGAAACTTTCGTCATTAGCCGCTGCTTTTGCTGCAGCCAATTGCAATAAATCGGTTACTTTGCTTAAAGCAGAAACAACGACAACTAATTGATCTTCTTTAGATTTTTGATTTATAATTTCGAGAACGAGTTTTATATTTTGAGCATTGGCAACCGAAGTTCCGCCAAATTTTAATACTTTCATTTTGATGATTTTTTTCTTTTTATGCAAATATTTTTATGTATCCAATGCCTTTCTTCTTTCATGAAAAAAGTATAGATAACCTGGATGATATGTGAAATGTATACCCCTAAGGGGTAGTAGTTGTTGTAGAAATTGTCGTAGCAGCAATTGCAACTCCAGTTTGAGTTGTCATTGTAGATTGATATTTTGCGCTGTTACTTTTCATTTTTGATGTTTCAAAAGTACAGATTTTTATAAAAGCGAAAAACCTTTATTTTCTTTTTGCGAATATTTTAATAATTTAATTCTCATTCATTCAATATTGAGCTTTTGTTAAGATTGAATATCATAAATTGATGGATTCGTATATTTAAACCCGTATTTATGGCAAGTGCAGGAGCTTAAAAAGCTGATTTCTAATCGAAATATTCGGTAGAAACTGTCATTAGTCTATAAAATAAGTAGGAAATTGGTTTTTTAGAATAAGTTTTGATGGTTGATTTTGGTGAAGAAAATTAAAGTGCTGATTTTGTATGATTAGTATTGTGAAATAGCTAAATACGTATAATTTGTTTTGTTGAAATTTTAATTATTATGAACAAATGTTGCTTTTTAATATTGATTTGTTGAATTTTGATGCCTTAAATTAAAAATGACATGAGAGAAGTCCATTATATAAGTACTGAAACATTAGGTTTAGAAGATTTACAAGAAATTATTGTAAATCAGAAAATGCTTGAATTATCTGAAGAAGCAAAAGTAAACGTTCAGAAGTGCCGTGATTATTTAGATAAAAAGATGGCTTCGCATTCTGAACCTATTTACGGAATCAATACTGGTTTTGGATCACTTTGTAATGTAAAAATCTCAAATGAGAATTTATCAAAACTTCAGGAGAACCTTGTTAAGTCTCACGCTTGTGGAACTGGAGAAGAAGTTCCTGCAGAAATTGTAAAAATAATGTTGCTGCTTAAGATTCAATCTTTGAGCTACGGACATTCTGGAATCCAATTGCAAACAGTAAGTCGTTTGGTTGATTTCTATAATAATGACATCCTTCCTATTATATATACGCAAGGCTCACTTGGGGCTTCTGGAGATTTAGCGCCATTGGCACATTTATCTTTGCCTTTGTTAGGAGAAGGAGAAGTTTTGTTTGAAGGAAAGAAAGTGGCTTCCGCAGAAGTTTTAAAACATTTTAACTGGGAACCAATCGTTTTACAGTCAAAAGAAGGTTTGGCTTTACTAAATGGAACTCAGTTTATGAGTGCTTACGGAGCTTATATTTTATTAAAAGCCTATAAATATTCGTATTTGGCAGATTTAATCGGAACTATTTCTCTGGAAGGTTTTGATGGAAGAATTGAACCTTTTAACGAATTGATTCATTTTATTCGCCCTCACAAAGGACAAATTGTAACGGCACAGCGTATTAATGAGTTTTTAGAAGGAAGCGAAATTATTGAACAAGAGAAAAAACACGTTCAGGATCCGTATTCTTTCCGTTGTATGCCTCAGGTTCATGGCGCTTCAAAAGATGCTATTGATTATGTTCGAAAAGTATTCAAAACCGAAATTAACTCGGTTACGGATAATCCAAATATATTTATTGAGTCTGATCAGATCATCTCTGGAGGAAATTTCCACGGACAACCTTTGGCTTTAGCCTTAGATTTTATGGCAATTGCTTTGGCAGAATTAGGAAGTATTTCTGAAAGAAGAACGTACCAATTGATCTCAGGTTTAAGAAATCTTCCGGCATTTTTGGTTGACAATCCGGGATTAAATTCAGGATTTATGATTCCACAATATACTGCTGCAAGTATCGCAAGTCAGAACAAACAATTGGCAACTCCGTCAAGTATTGATAGTATTGTTTCAAGTAATGGACAGGAAGATCACGTAAGTATGGGGGCAAACGGAGCAACAAAAGCGTTACGTGTTATGGATAATTTGGAGCGTATTTTAGCGATCGAATTAATGAATGCTTCACAGGCAATTGCGTACAGAGAGCCTTTAAAATCAAGTGATTTCATCGAAATGTTCTTAAGCAGTTATAGAGAAGTTGTGCCTTTGGTTAAAGAAGACAGAATCTTACATTACGATATTGAGAAGACAGTTACGTTTCTGGATAGTTTTCAAATTGAAAACGATTTGTTAACACTGGCTTAACATAACAGAATATTAATGAAGTAATTTTGCACTATCAAAAATATAAAAATGTCAATAAACAGTATTTTCCAATTTTTAGTGCCGAAAGACAAAAAATTCTTTCCACTTTTTGAAGAGGCTTCAAGCAATTTAATTGAATTAGCTTCTAACTTACACGAAGCTGTAAACCTTCCATTGAAAGAAAGAGAAGTTCTTTTTCAAAAAATTGATGAGTTAGAGCAAAGAGGAGAAGACATTACACGTCAAACCAATCTTGAATTGAGCAGAAACTTCATTACGCCATTTGATAGAGAGGATATTCACACTTTAATTACTTCTATTGATAACGTTGCTGATTACCTTCACGGTGCAGCAAGCAGAATGAGATTGTATCAGGTTGATAAGATTACAAAATCTATCAGAAAGATGACAGAAATCAACCTTGAAGCTTGTCAAAACATTGACAGTGCTGTAAAAGAGTTGAGCAATTTAAAAAACATGAACATTATTAAAGATGCTTGTGCTAGAATTAACAAACTAGAAAACAAGTCTGATAATGTATATAACAAAGCAGTTTTTGAAATTTTTGAAAACGAAACAGACGCTAAAAATATCATTAAATATAAAGAAGTGTTATCTGTTTTAGAATCAGCAACAGACAAATGTAAGAGTGTTGCGAACATACTAGAATCTATTTCTGTAAAACATTCTTAATTCAATTTATTTCATTCTGAAGTTATAATTTTATGACGCTACTTATAATTATTATAGTATTAGCTTTAATTTTTGATTACATCAACGGTTTTCATGATGCGGCAAATGCTATAGCGACTGTTGTTGCTACAAAGGTTTTGACGCCTTTTCAGGCCGTACTCTGGGCAGCATTTTTTAACTTTCTGGCTTATTGGGTTTTTGGATTTGGTGTTGCAGATACTGTTGCAAAAACAGCGCACACTATGGAAATTAACCTTGTTGTTATCCTTGCCGGTGTTATTGCAGCTATTTGTTGGAATTTATTGACCTGGTGGTTAGGAATTCCTTCAAGTTCATCACATACTTTAATTGGTGGTTTCGCCGGAGCAGCTGTAGCACATGCGATTGCTGTACACGGTTTCTCAGGTTATGCAGGAGAAGATGGAACTACACACTATTGGTACGAAATCGTAAGTTGGTATAAAGCAGGGAAAGATGGAGGAATGCCTTCGGGAGTTCTTATTATCATTGCTTTCATTGTTTTAGCACCATTATTGGGAGCACTAGCGTCTTATTTAATATCAATTTGGTTGTTAAATGCTTCTCGTAAAAGTATTTTACCTAAAATATTTACTGTTGGACTAATGATTGCAACAGTTTGGGTTGTGAGCAATCTTATGGTGCCTTACGAAGAGATCATTAAGCATGGTAAGCCTAGATTCGAGTCTCATTTTTGGAGTGTAGCTTTCGATGGGCATAATATCAAATGGTTTTTAGTAGCCTTTATTATCTTAACGGTAAGTGCTTTTTGTTTAATATTCAGTAGTCTAAACCTTCATCAGGCTGATGCAGCTTTAAAAAAGATGCAATTATTGTCTTCTGCTGCTTTTAGTTTAGGACACGGAGGAAATGATTCTCAAAAAGTTATGGGTATTATTGCTGCAGCTGTAGCAGTGTATATTAATACAAATCCCGGAGTTCACATGGCTTCCTGGTTAGATGTTGTTTTACCAAATGATGATTTAGGGATAAAAGGAGTAATGCCAGGATGGATTCCGTTAGCATGTTATTCTGCAATTGCAGCCGGAACGTTAAGTGGTGGTTGGAAAATTGTAAAAACAATGGGTTCTAAAATTACTAAAGTAAGCTCATTTGAAGGAGTTGCTGCTGAAACTGCAGGTGCTTTGACGCTTTACTTTACAGAACACTTGAAAATTCCGGTAAGTACAACGCATACTATTACAGGTTCTATCATCGGGGTTGGATTAACTAAACGTGTATCTGCCGTTCGTTGGGGTGTAACTGTAAGTTTGATCTGGGCGTGGATATTAACGATTCCTATTTCGGCTCTTTTAGCAGGATTGGTTTACTTTGTATTGAGTGTATTTATTTCTTAGTAAAATGATTTTTATTAAATGTGAGAAGTTTTGATCGCATTTTATCGACATAAAAAAAAGCCGATTTCAAATTGAAATCGGCTTTTTTTATTTGAGTAAAATAATGTAGATTTAATAATTGCATTTTATTACTTAACAAAAGAATGTAAAATAAGAATGGAAGAATTGAAGCAGTTAGAAAGGATTAAAAGTAAGCTGTTAATGGCTAAAAATGCCGATAATAAATTAGAAGTATTTGGAGCAGACAGTCATAAATATATTTTAGGAAATAACGTAAGACAAGAAGATATCTTAAATTTTGAAAATGAATATCAGTTGGAACTTCCTAAAGGTTACAAATCATTTTTGTTTAATATTGGTAATGGCGGAATTTCTTATTCAGATTCAGGTGCCGGACCTTCTTATGGAATTTATCCTTTTGGAAAAAATACAAATGAATTTATCTATGAAAATTCAAAAGAATATTTAAAAGAAGATTGTAGAATTTCTCCAAATATGTCAGATGATTTTTGGAATAATCTAAACAAAAACATCGAAGAAAATGAAACTATTTCTGATGAAGAATTTGATATAGAGCTAGGAAAAATATTTTCGGGATTATTACCTATCGGAAGTCAGGGATGTAGTTATTATCATGCACTTGTTTTGAATGGGGAATTTAAAGGAAGAGTTGTAAATGTGGATGTTGACAGGCAAAAGCCCTATTTCGCTTTCGAATCAAATTTTTTGGACTGGTATGAAAGATGGCTCGATGAAATTATACCTGAAAATTTAAAATCAAGAAATTCTTATTTATTTAGATATACTCTGGGGGGATCGTCAGCTTATATCTTAGAGGTGTATTTTTCAACCAATGAAAATCAAACTAAATTAGAATGCCTAAGAAGTCTTTTGAAGAAACGAAATCTTGATTTTGAAACGATTAATGTCCTGGAGGAACAATGTAAATTGAGTGCAGGTGAAAATCAAAAACTGCTAATTCAGATACTTACAAAATTTGATTATCAACTTGCTTATCCGTATTTAGTTGCCTTTGCAAATGAGAATTTATTAGATGTTTTTCAATTTGTATTTTGGTATGCGAAGGATAAGAGTTCTGATTGGCTTGAAATTATAGAAGCTCATTCGGAGAAGATCAATGACGAGGAAACGTTTAGATTTTGTACTTATTTGTTAAAGGAAATGAATATCGATTACGGTAAGTTTGTTGTTCCTTTTACTACAAATATAAATGAAATGATAAGAGTTAGTGCTTATTATTCACTAGGGTTGTTGAAGAATAAGAGTAAATATTTAGATACTTTTATTTTAGGTTTAAGTGATCAATCAAATCGAGTTATACATACTGTTTTGCAAGCTCTGGATGGAGTAGAAGATCATAAACTTTTGAAGTATTACAAACTACTGGCGGAAAAATTCCCCAAAGAGCAAGATTATATTTTAGCTAATCTTAACCACAGATTAAAAGCTTATGGTTTAACTAACAGAACGATTAGGGATATTAACATAGAAAACCACTTTCAAAACAAAGTTAAACGTAAAAAATGGTATGAGTTTTGGAAATAAAAAAAAGACTGGTATTGAATTGAAACCAGTCTTTTTTATACAAAATTCCAATAATTTACAATTCAAAATTCCAATGTTAAGACGTTTTTCAAATTTGGAATTTGGAATTTTCTATTTAGATTTTTTTTAATTTTATTTTCTAAAATTCTTATGATTGTGCTTACGCTTGTAATGTGTTTCTTTTAAATTGGTTTTATCTTTCGAAATAATACTAATTGTACCGTCAATTTCTAGCGTACAGAGCTTTATATCTGTTAAATGTTCTAAACCATGCTCACGTGCCGCTTCTTTTAATTCTTCGTGTGAAATGTCTAATTTGCTCAAAGCATTAAAATCCAATGTTCCATTATGAATTAGGATTTCGGGCTTATCTAAAAGCAAATCGTTGACTAGTTTGTATTTGTGTGTTAATTTCTTAATGATAAAGTTAATCACAAATAAAGCCAACGCAGCAACCAAACCTCCCCAAAGACTGGTGTCCGGACCAACCATTGCATTTTGAACAGAATTACTGATCAATAAAATCAGAATAATATCTGCTGTATTTAATTGCGAAAGTTCTTTTTTGCCGAAGATTCGCAAAGCGATTGTCATAAAAAAATAAACAGCAAGACTTCGGAAAATAATATCTAAATAGGGGTTTAGCATTGTTTTTTATTTTAAAGGTAAAAAAAACTTTGTCAAAGTGTAAACTTTGACAAAGTTGCTAAAATAAATATCGAACATTAAGTTAGGATGAACTAACTAATTATTTTGAAGTTTTTTTCGATTGCTTTAATCATTTCTCCCGCAACATCTTTATTTGTTGCCCCTTCAATTCCTTCAAGCCCTGGAGATGAGTTTACTTCCAGTAATAATGGTCCTTTAGAAGAACGAATAATGTCAACACCTGCCACTTTTAAATCCATTGCTTTTGCAGCTTTAATGGCTATCTTTTTTTCTTCTGCTGTTACTTTTATTACAGATGCGGTTCCGCCAAGGTGAATGTTAGCTCTAAATTCTCCCGGCATAGCTTCACGCTGAATAGCAGCAACTACTTTTCCGTCAATTACAAAACAACGAATGTCTTTTCCGTTGGCTTCTTTGATAAATTCCTGAACTAGTATATTAGCATTTAAACTTTTGAACGCGTTGATAACACTTTCTGCCGCTTTTTTAGTTTCTGCCAAAACAACGCCTTTTCCTTGTGTTCCTTCCAGTAATTTTACAATTAAAGGTGAACCTCCAACCATCTTAATTAAGTTATCTGTATCCAAAGGAGAATTAGCAAAACCAGTAGTTGGGATATCAATTCCGCTGTTTAAAAGCAATTGCAATGAATACAATTTATCACGTGATTGTGTGATGGCTGTAGCTGAATTTAAAACGAAAACTTTTAACGCTTCGAATTGACGTGTCAGCGCACAACCGTAAAACGTAATGCTTGGGCGAATTCTGGGAATAATTGCGTCAAATTGATTTAATATTTTACCGCCTCTATAATGAATTTCAGGAGTTTTGGCATCCAGTTTCATGTAGCATTCTTTGATATTCAAAAAATGCATTTCATGGCCACGCATTTCGCCGGCTTCCATGATTCGTTTATTGCTGTATAGCTCAGGATTACTGGCTAAAAGTCCGATTCTTAAACCAGAAGTTGCTTTTTCAGAATTTTGATATAATTCTTTAAGTGCTTCGCTTGTAGGTTGTCCTAAAAGGTATTTTTCTTCCGGGTCAACTAGTACACGCCCGCTCATGGCTTCACGACCCAAAAGCATACGAAAACCCATTGAGTCACGATTGGTCAAGGTCATTTCGATTGGCCATTTTACATCACCAATTTTTAAGTTGGTCTGAATGACATAACGATGTTCTCTAAAACCACTTGAGCTTTTTACAATTCGTTTGTCAACCAACGGAGCTTCGCAATGAATGATGGTTTTAATGTTATTTTGAATTGGATTAATATCAAATTTCACCCAATTGGCATCATTTTTTATAAAAGGAGCTATGTTGATGGCGTGCATTGCAGAAGTTTTGGCACCAGAATCAACACGAGCCTTGATTGTAGGGATTCCTAGTTCTGGAAATGAGCACCATTCTTCACTGCCTAAAATGACTTTATTTTGAAGCATACGTTGTTTTATTGTTATTTAATTTAAATTCAAAAATAGCTATTTGCTTTTACTAAAGATAGTAAATTATTCAAAAAAAATACCCGTTATGTTATGAAAACGTAACGGGTATATTATTTTTGTTATAAAATTAAACTAATTTATTGATTAGTCGGCTCTTCTGCTTTGTGTATTTCTACTGAAAGTTCTTGAGAGTCATCTTTTAAATCCATTAAGATTTCGTCTCCTGAATGAATTTTTGAAGTGATGATTTCTTCTGCCAATAAATCTTCAACATATTTCTGAATCGCTCTTTTAAGCGGTCTTGCACCAAATTGTCTGTCAAAACCTTTTTCAGCGATAAACGCTTTTGCTTTATCAGTAAGACTTAGTTTATAACCTAATTCAGCAATACGAGAATATAGTTTTTTAAGCTCGATCTCGATAATCAAATCAATATCAGCTTTTTCTAAAGCATTGAATACAATTACGTCATCAATTCTGTTTAAGAATTCAGGAGCAAAAGTTTTTTTCAATGCATTTTCGATGATGCTTTTTGAATTTTCATCGGCTTGAGCCACTTTTGCAGCAGTTCCAAAACCAACACCTTGTCCGAAATCTTTCAATTGACGTGCGCCAACATTAGAAGTCATGATGATAATTGTGTTTTTAAAGTCGATTTTGCGACCTAAACTATCTGTCAAATAACCATCGTCTAAAACCTGAAGCATCATATTAAATACATCCGGATGCGCTTTTTCGATCTCGTCTAAAAGAACCACACAATATGGTTTTCTACGAACTTTTTCAGTCAATTGACCACCTTCTTCGTATCCTACGTATCCCGGAGGCGCTCCAACTAAACGAGAAATTGCAAATTTCTCCATGTATTCGCTCATATCAATACGTACCAATGCATCTTCAGAATCGAATAATTCTTTTGCTAAAACTTTAGCCAATTGTGTTTTACCAACTCCAGTCTGACCCAAGAAAATAAACGAACCAATTGGCTTGTTAGGATCTTTAAGTCCGGCTCTGTTACGTTGAATAGAACGTGCAATTTTCAATACAGCTTCATTTTGACCGATTACTTTATTCTGAATCAATTCAGGTAATTTAGCCAGTTTGTTACTTTCTGTTTGTGCAATTCTGTTAACAGGAATTCCGGTCATCATCGAAACAACATCAGCTACATTATCTTCTGTAACTTCAATTCTGTTGTTCTTAGAGTCTTCTTCCCATTGTTCTTGTGCAACGGCAAGATCTTTTTCAATACGTTTTTCATCATCACGAAGTTTGGCAGCCTCTTCATATTTTTGTTTTTTAACTACCATGTTTTTGTTTTCACGCACTTCTTCTAATTGACGCTCCAAATCAAGAATCTGTTTAGGAACATCAATATTAGTAATGTGTACGCGAGAACCAGCTTCGTCAAGAGCATCAATAGCTTTGTCCGGTAAAAAACGCTCAGACATATATCTGTTTGTTAATTTAACGCAGGCTTCAATTGCTTCCTGCGTATAAGTAACATTGTGGTGATCTTCATATTTATCTTTTACGTTATTTAAGATTGCAATTGTTTCCTCAACAGAAGTTGGTTCTACAATTACTTTTTGGAAACGTCTTTCTAAAGCACCATCTTTTTCAATGTATTGTCTGTACTCATCAAGAGTTGTGGCACCAATACATTGGATTTCTCCTCTTGCTAAAGCAGGTTTGAACATGTTTGAAGCATCAAGTGAACCAGTTGCTCCACCTGCACCTACAATAGTGTGGATCTCATCAATAAAAAGAATAATGTCGTCGTTTTTCTCAAGCTCGTTCATAACGGCTTTCATTCTTTCTTCAAACTGACCGCGGTATTTTGTTCCGGCTACTAAACTAGCCAAATCAAGAGTAACCACACGTTTGTGGAAAAGAATACGAGATACTTTCTTTTGGATAATACGCAAAGCAAGTCCTTCTGCAATAGCAGACTTACCAACTCCAGGCTCTCCAATAAGTAGTGGGTTGTTCTTTTTTCTACGGCTTAAGATTTGCGAAACACGTTCAATTTCTTTCTCGCGTCCTACTACCGGATCTAGTTTTCCTTCCTCTGCCATTTCTGTTAAATCTCTCCCAAAATTATCTAAAACCGGAGTCTTGGATTTTTTGTTTGACTTATTGGCCGGATTGTTAAAACTACTTTCTTTAAGACTGTCATCTTGTCCTGAATCGTCATTGTACGATTCGTTTCTTGGCAAGTTTTCTAAGAATTCTTCTTCGTTTGGCGTCATGTTTAAATATTGTTCTTTAGCTATGTCATAATCTATTTTTAGCTTATTCAATAGCTTGGTTGTTGGATCGTTTTCGTTTCGTAAGATGCATAAAAGCAAGTGTGCCGTGCTAATCGACGAACTTTGAAATACTTTAGCTTCAAGAAAAGTGGTCTTCAGGGCTCTTTCTGCCTGTCGGGTAAGATGAAGATTTTTCTTTTCAGCATTTACTTCAACGCTCTGGTTGGCTGGACTCAGTATTTCTACCTTCCTGCGTAAATGGTCTAAATCGACTGCTAGGTTATTAAGTATATGAATAGCTTTTCCGTTACCATCTCTTAAAATGCCCAGCATTAGATGTTCAGTACCAATAAAGTCGTGTCCTAAACGAAGGGCTTCTTCCTTACTGTATGTAATAACATCTTTTACTCTTGGTGAAAAATTATCATCCATAATATATTTATTGGTATTGTAAATTTAGTGAATTACAGTTTGAAAAACAAAAACCGTACCCTTCGAGAACTACTGTCAGCTAATTGACAAAAAAAATAACAATAAAAGCGTTAAAAAACGCTTAATTTATTAACCAAAAGAATAAATAAAGTTGTTAATAAATCATTGAAATAAGTGTAAGGAAATAGCTGAAAAAATTCGAAAAAAACGTATCTTGGCACGCTTTGAAACTAATATAATTATTTAATATAACAACTTATGTCTGAAGGAGAAAAGTTAATTCCTATTAACATAGAAGATGAAATGAAATCAGCTTACATCGATTATTCGATGTCAGTAATCGTATCTAGAGCACTTCCTGATGTTAGAGATGGCTTGAAACCAGTGCATCGAAGAGTTCTTTACGGAATGTATGACTTAGGAGTAACATCAAGATCTGCCCACAAAAAATCTGCGAGAATCGTAGGAGAGGTTCTGGGTAAGTATCACCCACACGGAGATACCTCTGTTTATGATGCCATGGTACGTATGGCTCAGGAATGGAGTATGCGATATTTATTAGTAGATGGTCAGGGTAACTTTGGTTCTGTTGATGGTGACAGTCCGGCAGCAATGCGTTATACTGAGGCCAGAATGCGCAAAATTTCAGAAGATATTATGGCAGATATCGAAAAAGAAACAGTTGACTTTCAATTGAACTTTGACGATACATTATATGAGCCAAAAGTAATGCCAACAAGAGTTCCTACTTTATTAGTAAACGGAGCAACTGGTATTGCGGTTGGTATGGCTACTAATATGCCTCCACACAATTTAACGGAAGTAATCAACGGTACTTTAGCGTATCTTGACAATAATGATATTGAAATAGACGAATTAATGACGCATATTAAAGCTCCGGATTTTCCAACTGGAGGTGTAATATATGGTTATGAAGGCGTTCGTGAAGCTTTTAAAACGGGTAGAGGACGTATTGTAATGCGTGCTAAAGTTGGTTTTGAAGAAGTTGACGGAAGAGAATGTATCATTGTTACCGAAATTCCATATCAGGTTAACAAAGCCGAAATGATCAAACGTACGGCTGATTTAGTTAACGATAAAAAAATTGAAGGTATCGCGAATATTCGTGACGAATCGGATAGAAATGGTATGCGTATCGTTTATATCCTGAAACGTGATGCTACGCCAAACGTAGTCTTGAATACCTTATATAAGTTTACCTCATTACAATCATCTTTCAGTGTAAATAATATTGCACTTGTAAAAGGTCGCCCACAAATGTTGAATCTAAAAGATATGATTCACTATTTTATTGAGCACCGTCATGATGTTGTAGTTCGCAGAACGCAATTTGAATTGCGTAAAGCAGAAGAAAGAGCACATATATTAGAAGGTTTAATCATTGCTTCTGATAATATCGATGAAGTAATTGCTATCATCAGAGGTTCTAAGAATACAGAAGAAGCACGTGAGAAATTAATCGAAAGATTTAAATTATCAGATATTCAGGCTCGTGCTATTGTTGAGATGCGTTTGCGTCAGTTAACTGGTCTGGAACAAGATAAGTTAAGAGCTGAGTTTGAAGAATTAATGAAATTAATCGAACACTTAAAAGCGTTATTAGCTGATGTTAATTTAAGGACTAACTTAATTAAGGAAGAACTTGAAGAAATTCGTGAAAAATACGGAGATGAGCGTCGTTCTATAATTGAATATTCTGGCGGAGATGTAAGTATTGAAGATTTAATTGCTGATGAGAATGTAGTAATTACAATTTCGCATGCAGGTTATATCAAGCGTACTAATCTGACAGAATACAAAACTCAAAATAGAGGTGGAGTTGGACAAAAAAGTGCAGGGACAAGAGATCAGGATTTCCTTGAGCATATGTTCGTTGCAACCAACCACCAGTATATGATGTTCTTTACTCAAAAAGGGAAATGTTTCTGGATGCGTGTTTATGAAATTCCGGAAGGAAGTAAAACGGCAAAAGGTAGAGCAATTCAGAATTTAGTAAATATTGAAAGTGATGATAAAGTAAAAGCTTTCATCTGTACACAAGATCTAAAAGATAAAGATTACATCAACAGTCATAATCTTGTAATGGTTACCAAACAAGGTCAGGTTAAGAAAACTTCTTTAGAGAAATATTCTAAACCAAGGGTAAACGGTGTTGCTGCTATAACTATTAAGGAAGGTGACGAATTAATGGGCGCGCAATTAACAAATGGAGAAAGCCAAATTATCTTAGCAGTTAAGTCTGGTAAATTGGTTCGTTTTGAAGAAACCAAAACACGTCCGATGGGAAGAACGGCTTCTGGCGTTCGTGGAATTACATTAAAAGATGATACTGATGAAGTAATTGGTATGGTTACTGTAGATAAAAATGATATTAACGATTCACAAATCTTAGTTGTAACTGAAAATGGATACGGAAAACGTACCAAATTAGTTGACGAAGATGGTGAAGATGTTTACAGAATCACAAACCGTGGTGGTAAAGGTGTTAAAACACTTAATATCACTGAGAAAACAGGAAAACTGATTTCTATTAATGCAGTAACTGATGCTGATGATTTAATGATTATCAACAAATCTGGATTAACAATTAGAATGGCTATTGAAGATTTACGTGTTATGGGTCGTGCAACACAAGGTGTTCGATTAATTAACCTAAAAGGTAAAGATTCTATTGCTGCTGTAACAAAAGTAATGAAAGATGATGTTGAAGAAGTTGTTGTTGACGAAGAAGGAAATGTAGTTGGGCCTGTTATTGAAAGAGTTAAGCCGGACTTAGAAGTTCTTGAAGATGACGGAACTGTTGAAGATGACGATGACGATGATTCTGATGAAGAAGTAATAGACGAGGATGATTCTGAAGAAGAAGAGTCAGAGGAATAAATAAAAAACCACATTTAAAATTAAATACACAAATTGAATATTATGAAAAGTAAATATGTAATACTTGCATCAGCATTATTGATTTCAGTAGCTACTTTTGCTCAAAAAGATCAGATTAAAGGTGCTGAAAAAGCATTAAAAAGCGGAGATGCTCAGGGAGCAATTGCAATACTAAAAGATGCAGAAAATTTAATAGTTAATGCTAAAGATGTTGAACAAGCACAGTACTATTCTGTACAAGGAAATGCTTATTTAGAATTAGCTAACAAAAAAGTTGAAGAAAGTAAAAATTTATCTCTTGCAGCTGAAAGCTATAAAAAGTTAATTGAGATTGAAAAAACTTCTGGAAAACAAAAGTACTCTACACAGGCTGCTGCTTCAATTACTCAAATTAAAGGTTTGTTAATTAATTCAGCTATTGCAGACACTCAGGCAAATAAAAATTCAGAAGGTGCAAAAAAATTGTATGATGCTTATTCGTTAGATAAAAAAGATACTATCAATTTATACTATGCTGCTTCTACTGCAGTAAATGCTCAGGATTATGACGCTGCTTTGCCTATGTATGAAGAATTAAAGAAACTGAATTATTCTGGTAAAGGTACTAGTTACACCGCGTTAAATAAAGCTTCAGGTAATGAAGATGGTTTTAATACCGCTAGTGAAAGAGATTTAGCTGTAAAACTAGGAACTCACGAAAAACCGAAAACAGAAGCTATTCCTTCTAAGAGAGGTGAGATTTATAAAAATTTAGCTTTAATTTTAGTTCAAAAAGGACGTATTGAAGATGCTAAGAAAGCGGTTGCTGATGCAAGAAAAACAAATCCGGAAGATAGTTCTTTGCTTCTAACTGAAGCTAATTTGTATCTTGAAACTAAAGATTTTGAAACTTACAAAAAATTAGTTGGTGAGGCTTTACAAAAAGATCCAAATAATGCTGATTTAGTTTTCAATTTAGGAGTTATTAGTGCTAACGCTAATAACAAAGCAGATGCTGAGAAATATTATTTGAAAGCAATTGAGATTAATCCAAATTATACAAACGCATATTTGAATCTTGCTGCTTTAAAATTAGAAGCAGAGAAACCAATTATTGATGAAATGAATAAATTGGGAACTTCTGATAAAGATACTAAGCGTTATGAAGTTTTGAAGAAACAAAGAGAAAGTGTTTTTAAAGGAGTTATTCCTTACCTTAAAAAAGCAAATGAATTAGATCCTAAAAATGAAGATGTATCTAAAACATTATTAGGTGTTTATAAAGCTTTAGAAATGACTGCTGAAGCAAAAGCATTGAAAGCTACAATGAACTAAGAATTAATTTTTGTAACTATAAAAAAAACCATTCGTTATAACGAATGGTTTTTTTTATGCGTAATAATTAAATAAAACTATACCAAAGTGGCTGTTAATGTAATTGTGGTGTTTAAAAGTTTAGAGATTGGACAGATTTCTTTAGCTTTTGCAGCTGTTTTTTCAAATTCTTCAGTTGAAATGGATGGTACTTTTCCTTTTAAATCTAAATGAATTAGTGTTATAGTTCCATCTTCAAAAGTCACTGTTGCCTCCGTAGACAAGTCATCTGCGGTAAAACCTCCTTCATTCAATAAGAAGCTTAATTGCATCGTAAAACAGCCTGAATGTGCTGCAGCAACAAGTTCTTCTGGGTTAGTGCCCACTCCATCTGCAAATCTGGTTTTAAATGATAGTTGTGCGTTATCTAAAGTGGTACTTTGAGTGCTAATGGTCCCTTTTCCTTCCATACCGGTTCCTTTCCAGTTGGCGTTTGCTTTTCTTGTAAATTTCATTTTATACTATTTTAAGGTTTGTAATCTTTTGATAATCAAATATAATCAATATTTTACGGAATAGTTTTATGAAAGTTAATTCGAATGTTAAGTTTGAGGTTGAAATGTGAAAAAAAAAACTTAACCGAAAAGTGTACAATGATTTTACGCAAAGTTCGCAAAGCTTTTGTGTTAATTTAGCTTTGTGAACTTTGCGGTAAAAAAAGGAAGAATAAAAAAAGGAGTAATGAATTTTATTACTCCTTTGTGTTTTTAGATTAAATTAGATCTATTCCTGACCTAAATTACGCAATTGTTTCAATTTATCTTTCCAAACATCAAGGCTTTCCTTATGGATAGCGATATTTTTACGAACTTCAAGAACAATTGAATTTTCTTTTTTCGCGTTTTTAGTATTTGTGAAAAATTGAATATTATTCTCTAACTGAAAAATTTCATTTTGAACTTCTTCAATTTTGCGCATTAGGAATATCTTTTCATTATCTAATTTACGTGTATCGTTACTTTCAGATAAAGAATCAATTCTGTTAGAAAAACGCATCATCTCCGTTTCTTTTTTACTCAAACTTAGTTTTTCAAAAAGGGCATCTAAAATTTTATTGAACTTCCCTTCAATATGACGTCTTGAAAAGGGTACTTTTCCAAATCCTTTCCAGGTTTCAATATGTAATTTAATAGCGTCTAAATCTGTTTTATGATCTCCTGTTAACTGATAAGCTCTCAAAATATCCAAGTATGCTTTTTTGTTATCAAAAGCTGCTACTTCGTCTCCGTTTTCCTCAGATTTATGTTCTTTTAGCTTGTTGAAATAGTGATTGCAAGCGTCTTTGAATTCTTTCCAGATTTTGTCTGAATATTTTTTAGGAACGTGACCAATTTGTTTCCACTCTTCCTGAATTTGTTTCATTACTGGAGTAGTGGCGCCAAAATCGGTACTTTCCTGTAGTTCTTTTGCTTTTGCAACAAGTGCCATTTTTTTGTTTAGATTGTCGTTTTGATCTTTTTTAATGTCTTTATAAAATGAATTTTTAAAAGAATTAAAGTTTCTAACAGCAGTTTTAAAAGCAGCCCAGGTTTCTTCATTTACGTCTGATGGAACTTTCCCAGCAGCAAAAAACTCATTTCTAAGTGCTTCTACTTTCTGAATTTGTACCAGCCATTGTGAGTGAGATCCAACTTTTTCAGTAGCTAAAACCTCTATTGTGGTAATAATACCTTTTTTAACTTCGAGGTTTTGTTGCTCATTAGCTCTTTGGCTTTCAAATAAAAGTTCTCTCTTATCGTGAATCTTTTTGGTCAACTCGCTAAATTTATTCCAGATAGCATCGCGATGTTCCTTAGAAACTGGTCCGATATCTTCTTTCCAGATTCTATGTAAATCTTGTAATTCTCTAAATGCTTTACTGATATCAGTCTCATTTACTAATTCCTCTACACGAGCAATTATTTTTTGCTTTTGGTCAAGGTTGTATTTGAAATCTAAATCTCTGGCTTCACGATCTAAATGTAGGTAATCATAGAAATTCTCCACATGAAAATGGTAATTATTCCAAACGTGATTGTATTTGTCTTTTGGGATTGCTCCGGCATTTTTCCATCTTTCTCTTAAATCATTGAAATGTTTAAGCGTATCTTTGATGTTCTCCTGTGGATTTATAAGTTCTTTTAGTTCTTCAACAATGGCAAGTCGATTCTCTAAATTTGATTTTAAATTGGTTTGCAAATGTTTAAAATGGGCATTCCTTTTTTCTCTGAAGATATTATAATATTCATCAAATTTAGATTTTAGCGGAGAATGATATTCGAACTCTTCGTTTGGATCTTGTTTAGAGGCATTAAATTCCTCTTTTTTCTCTTCAATAAGATGATTGTATTGTAATAAAAAAGATTTTTTAATTTCTTCGATATGATCCTTTACAGACATTGCTTTATCTGTATGGACAAGCTTTTTTAATTCATCAACAAGGGCATCTAATGAAAAAGTATCATAATCCTGCATAGGAATATCATGGCGCTCTTTTAGCGTTTCATCTTCGCTTTCTTCAGCATTAGAATTTGTTATAGCGTCAAGTGCTGTTTGATGATTGGTTTCTTCAGCTTCTGCAGTATTCTCTATTTCAGTTTCAGGTGAAATTTCGTTTTCCGCCGTTGTTTCAGAACTCAATGTTTCAATTGCATCATTTTGTATAGAATCGCTAATTTCGATTCCTGATTTTCCATCTGCTTCTTGCAGGTTATCATTCTTTTCTTCTAACATTTTAAATGTATAAGGTTTTTATTTTAAACATTGCGAAAGATAGTAAAGGTGTTTCTAAATACAAAATAAATCCTTTGTTTATACGCTATTTTACGATTAAATTCATGTTTATTCAAGGAATTTGCGATTATGATGTGATTTTTTTTATTGATTTTTTAAAGTTTATTTAAATTAGGAATAAATAGTGTTTTAAGAAAAACAGTCATAAATTTATATCGTAACTGAAGATTGGTTGTTTTTTCCGGATATTGATAGAGTATGGTATAATGAAGATTTTTTGAATTACTCGTAAACTAGAATAAAATTAGAAAACCAGCTTCTATACCGTAATTGTACGTTTTATCTCCGCCAAATGCAACACTTGGATGAATATAGATCAGATTTGTAGGGGTTATTTTTCTGCCATATTCAACGTATGCATTATTTTGGTATCCATTTAAAGTACTATTATATCGCAATGCAACGTCGCCAGCGATCCAGTTTTTGCCAAAAAAATGAAAGAGTACACTTTCGAGAACAGCAATGCTAATGTCAGTGCGTTCACTTGAGCCTGCAAAACTTTGTTGGTATTCAAAGGAGGAAATCCATAGAAATTTTTTCTCATTAAAATATCTGCCATAAAAAAAGGCCGGCATAATTACCCATTTTCCGGATCCAAATGCCGGATCTACTGCGGAATTAGCATAGACCCTTGCTCTTAGAGCAATGCCCTGGCTGTTTTTCATAAAGGGGATATAACTTATCCCCATACCAACATCTCCAAGCCCGGTTTTGTTTGTCTCATTAGTATTGGCGGATACTAAAGGGAGGTCAAACCTTAAGTTCCATGCCTTGCTGCCAATAGGAATTAAGGCACGTGCTTGTGTCGTATTAAACGAACCATTTTTGGTATCCAGGTATTCGTTGTAAAAGAGTAAAGTTTGCAGATAATAACGAAAACGCGGTTCAGTAAATGGAATTTTTTCTTCGACTTCTGTCCCTTGCGCTTTTGAAGTTGTAATTCCTAGAAATATAAAAATACAGAGTAAGTATATTTTTTTCATAACTACCTATTAATGAATAGACTAAGTTACAAAAATTACTTTGACATTTTATTTGTTAAGATTTTTTTTATTTATTCCATATTTTCCATGCTTTTTCAGCTTGAAAAATAAGCATGTCATATCCATTTTTAGTAATTGCTCCGTACTTTTTAGCGTTTTTCATAAACTGCGTTTCTGCAGGATTATAAATTAAGTCGTATGCAATGTGTTTTTCAGTAAAGAATTCGTAGGGTAAATCAGGACAAGCCTCAATATTAGGACTTGTTCCAACGGGAGTACAATTGATTATAATTTGGAAATTGTCAAAAGTCGTCGCATTGATTAGATCATAATCAATGATGTTCTCCTTAGCTTCTCTAGATACAAAAGTATAGGGAATGTCAAGCTCATCAAGAGCAAATGCAACACCTTTTGAAGCACCACCTGTTCCTAAAATAAGCGCTTTTTTATGATGTGGTTCTAATAATGGTT
Source organism: Flavobacterium sp. KH_001 (assembly GCF_057840745.1). Classification (NCBI taxonomy): domain Bacteria; kingdom Pseudomonadati; phylum Bacteroidota; class Flavobacteriia; order Flavobacteriales; family Flavobacteriaceae; genus Flavobacterium; species Flavobacterium sp. KH_001. The sequence continues at coordinate 3,150,648 of NZ_CM174520.1, forward strand.
TTAATGATTTTTTAAATCCGTAATAGTCGGTATTATAGCCTTTTAGTTTTCCATTTTTGGTAAACTTAATTGTATTAACAGCACCAATTAATTTTGCTTTTGTTGATAGTTTATCCAAATAAGGAATTACTTGTTCCTTATAAGGAATAGTAACATTTAAACCTTTTAAATCTGGGTTGTTTTTTAGCAATCCGGTAAAATGATTGATTTCAGAAATATCGAAATTTTCATAGCTGTTACCAACAAAAACTTCATCGCTAAATTTTTCTGTAAAATATCCTTTTGAAAATGAGTAGCTAATATTACGCCCTAATAAGCCAAAACGTCTTTTTAAAATATCAATCATTATTGTTTTCTATGTTTTTCAATATAATTTTTCACCATTTTTTTTGTCCAGACCACAGGAAATAAATCTTCGATCAAAATGTAATTGTCAAAGTTTAAACGTAAACCATTGCTTAAATGGAATTTTGCTTTTGTATTATCCTGAATCATGAAATACAATCCTGCCAAACGATATTCGATTTCGTTTTCCTCCGGAAAGTATTCTGAAGCTTGCAATAAGGTTTGAATAGCGCTTTCGAATTCTCCTAAAAATTGTAAGATGTCAACCCAATATAACCAGGTATCCAAAGCATAATCACCAAATTCAACTGCTTTTCTATAGCCAAATTCTGCTTCCTCAAAAAAGTTCATTTGTTTATTGATCGTTGCGTAACGTTTCCAATACAGACGATTTTGATTGTCAATTGCTAAAGCTTTATTGACAAAAAATAATGCTTTTTGAAAGTTTTTCTGGCGAACATAAAAGTCGGTAATCGCAATCCAGCCTTTGTCCAAAAGTGGGTCTTCATGAACAGTTTGGTTGTAATATTGAAGTGCTTTTACGGCATTTCCCAGTTTTTCATAACATTTTCCAATACGCAATAGTGCATATGAAGTTGCATCGTCCAATTCGATAGTTCTGTTGTAGCTTTCAATTGCTTCAGCGTATTTTTTCAAACGCTCGTAAGCTTTTGCTTTTTCCATGAAAGCACCTAAAAACTCGTCATCGATTAACGTTGCATAATCAAAAGCACGAATGGCATTTTCATATTCTTTTACGCCATAATGCAAGCGCCCAAGCTGATGCCAAGCGATTTCGCTATATGGGTTTTTGTTGATATAATCATTCAGATAAACAATTGCTTCCTGATTTTGATCTAAAAATTCAAAACAATATACTACGTTATACAAAGCAGATTGATCTTCTAAGTCTTCTTCAAGACATTTGATAAAACTGTCTTTTGCCATCTCAAGGTTATCCATAAAAAGATATTCCATTCCAATAAGATTGTACACGTCAGCGTAGTCGTCAGTATATTGCAAGGCAATTTTAAGCAATTCTACCGCTTTTTCGTGTTGATCTCTTTTAGAACAAATATTGGCTTTCTGGATGTAAATTTCCTCGTTGTTAGGTTCAATTGCATACAACTCATTCAAAAGCTTTTCAGCGATTTCAAGTTTGTCGTCATAAACCAGCATTTCTACTTGTACTAATTTTAAGCCTGTAGATTTTGGATGTTGGTCTAATGCAAGTTTTAAGGCCTTTTTTGCTAAATTAGCCTTACCTATGTCTAAGTAATGAAGAATAATTTCTTCGAATTCTTCAGAATCAAAAAAGAGTACTTTGTTAGTTTTTAACATTGACTCAAATTTGGATAGGGATAGGTTATAATCTTCTTCTTCGTTGCTTAATTGCATACTGTCTTTATTTGAAATTAGCCTGTTATAAATTTAGGCAACCATATTATTGTTGTGGGGAAAGGAAATTAATTGTTTTGAACAATTTAATTAACAATATGGACAGAATTTTGATTCTGTTTTTAGTCATAATCTTCTGATATATAAAAGATTATTTTGATTATTATTCTAATTTTTATTTTTGTTGGATAACAGACTCAGATCGCTTTAAATTAAGCTTTTTGTTCTTTTTTTATAATGTCATCCATAACGCTTAAAATTATAGCGCAACCTTCTTTTATTTCTTCTTCAGAAATGGTCAATGGCGGTGTAATTCGAATGGCGCATCCTTCAAACAGCAGCCAGAATAAAATCAATCCTTTATCCTGACAATTTAAAATAACCTCATTGGTTATTTCAGCTGTTGCAGTCATCGCAGCAAGCATTAATCCTTTTCCTCTAACTTCCTTTATCAAAGGATGTACCAAAAGCGATCGAAAGAGTTTTTCTTTCTCTAAGGCTTCCTGCATTAAATTAGTCTCAGTTAATTCCTGCAAAGTCGCTAAACAAGCTGACGCAATGACAGGGTGACCCCCAAATGTAGTAATATGTCCCAGCTTAGGATTTTCTGTTAAAAGATCCATTTTTTCCGCAGAAGCTGTAAAAGCACCAACAGGCATTCCGCCTCCCATTCCTTTGCCCATAACTACAATATCCGGAGTGACATCGTAGTTTTGAAAACCAAAAAGTTTTCCGGTTCTACCGAAACCTGGCTGAATTTCGTCTACAATCATAATGGCTCCAACTTCATCACAACGTTTTCGAACTTTCTGTAAAAAGTTGTTCTCAGGCTGAATAAATCCGGCACCGCCTTGAATGGTCTCTAAAAGAATGGCTGCAGTTCGGGTTGTTATTTTTTGTAAATCGGCTTCGTTGTTGAAAGTGATAAAATCGACATCCGGCAGTAAAGGACGAAAAGCTTGTTTGCGCTCTTCAAATCCCATAACACTCATTGATCCCATTGTGTTTCCGTGATAAGCATTGTGACACGAAATAAGCTGACTTCGACCTGTTGTTCGTTTAGCCAATTTAAGCGCGCCTTCGATAGCTTCTGTACCTGAGTTTACTAAATAGGTTTTATTAAGAGATTCTGGTAGGAGTGAAGCCAATAATTTACAATACTGAACGGCTGGGCTTTGTGAATATTCGCCATAAACCATCACATGCGAATATTTATCCAGCTGATCTTTTATTGCCTGATTCACTCTCGGATGCTGGTGTCCAAGCGTGCAAGCCGATACGCCGGCAACAAAATCTAAATATTTTTTATCGTTTGTGTCGTATATATAGGAGCCAATAGCGTGTGAAACTTCCATTCCTAACGGATAAGGAGAAGTTTGTGCCTGGTATTTTATAAAATCTGGATTCACTGTTATTTGTTTAAAAGTTTCAAGTTTCAGGTTTCAAGTTTATTGAAAATTGAAACTGCTACTAAATTTTTACCGCAAAGATCGCAAAGTTTTGTGTACTACAAACTGAGGCTGGGGTCTTAATAAGTTCGCAAGGTTTTACGCAGAAAACTACGACTGCGACTAAAAATTACTTTTTAGTCTTAACAGTTTTTGTTGTATCTGCTTTAGCTGCATTTGTTTTCACTGCGGGCTTCTTTTTATCGTAGTCGCGCGTCTCTTTCCTGACTTTCATCGGGACGTCTTTATCTTTTGCTTCCTGGTCTTTTCCTTGCTGAATTAGTTTGTCATTTTCTTCATTGTCTTCAGCACTAAAAATATCATCTTTCGATTTTATTCTTTCATCACCACGCCAGACTAAACCTCTTAACTTACGGGCGTTCTCGGGTAAATCTGCCTCTGGGTAAATATCGCCATCGACTTTATTGTAAAATGTAATCGTTTCAATAGCATTATTCTCTAAAATAAGATTGATTTTACTGCTGACATTTTTATTAATTCCGATTAGCTCATTGGCGTCATTTCGCATATAATAAATCACTTCGGTATTTTTGATGACATCGACATCGTGGAGTTTACCATCCCTGAACTTTCCGAATAAATTGAGTCCTTTTACCTGATTAAATCCGGTTCCGAGTGTATCCCGCGAGACAAGAAAAGTGTTATTGAGCACCTTTAATGAATCTAGTTTTTTGGTAGTATTGTCACCAATTAAATGCATGACGTCTCCAGTAATCTGATTATCTCCGTTCCATAAAATCGGATTACCTATTAATTTTGTCAAAGCCGTTTTGGAGTTTGAATGTATAGAATCACATTTTCCGCTCATATCAACTTTAAAAAAACGAACGTTGTTGTAAGCTCTTAAAATTCGTTCGCCTTCTTTTCCGGTAACCATTAGTTTTTTTCCGTGAATATAAACCGAATCGTTTTCTACAAAATTAACAGCAACTGCTCTTTTGGTCACAAACATAGAATCTTTCAGTTTGTACACTTCGGCATAATGTCCTTTTACGATTCCGCGATTGATCGAATCCGTAATTTTTACATTTCGCGTTGCCGATGCAAATTCGATATTTCTGTTATAATACAAGCTATCGCCCTCAATCCGCCTGTCATCGTATTTTATATAAGATTTCCTGAGAAAATGCGCGAGGTTTTTCTTGGTGTCATAAAAGCCTTTTTCAGTATAAATGTAGTTGGCTTTACTTGTAATTGTTGATGGCCCAAGTAAGTAGGTATGCCCCGAATTACTGTAATAATCCAAGTGATTTGATTTTACCACATATTTAGGATTCGTCAGTGTTACCTCAGTCAAAAACTGAAACTTTTTTTCAGCTACATAATACCTGCCTGATTTACTAACTAGTGTATTGTCTTTGTTGATGATAGTTCCTTTTGTATTATAAAAAACCTCCTGAACATTTCGATCAAAATTAATGGTATCAGTTGCTAAAGTTGCATCAGGAGAAGTCATAACAGCATTTCCAGTTGCAAATGCCTTTTTTACATTTCCGTTATATTCAGCATATTTACTATTTAAAAACAATGTATCACCCTGAACTAATTGCACATTACCAAAAGCTTTTAGATAATTTTCTTTTTGAAAAAAGTAAGCTTTATTGCATGTTAGTACAACTCCGTCATGATTTACTTTTACATTTCCTGTTAATAAAAGTGCATCCGGCATTAATTCCTGATCCACATCAGAAAAATCAGCATTTTCTACAATAATTTTTTTAGGTGCCTGCGCAAAAATGGTTTGAACACTTAATAGAAACAAACAATAAGATATGAAAAAGAGTGATTTCTTCAATTGATTAAATTTTTGTCAAATTTATGAAAAAGGATATAACCTTTATGGATATTAGGATTAATTTATATTTTTTAGATGTAATCCCGAAGCTTCGGGACAAAGCGATAAAGGTTCAAAGGTTTGTTGATGTTTTTTAAATGAGTTTTTATATATAAATTTATATCATAGACAAACGCAGTGGTCATCCAACATTAAAAAGTAATATTTATAAAAGTTGTCAAATCTTTAAATCATAAAAAATGGTCTCTTTTTAAGTTACCAACAAAACGGAGAACTATTACGTTGTAGTTTGGTTTTTTGATTAGAAGTTAAAATGACTTTCTTTTGAGTTTTAAAAATTACATTAAATTTAGAAAATGGTTTTTTAGAAGAAGTAATTTATTAAAGCTCAAAAAAAAGATCATATTATAAATAAGAGTATGATAAATAAAAAAATTATAGTTGCAGGAATGGCTGTAACCGTGCTGTTTTCGGCATGTAAAACAAAAGATTTGAAAATGAATACGTCTAAAGAAGAAATTGCTACAGAGAAGAAAATTGTAGTGTATCAGGTTTTTACACGCTTATTTGGAAATAAAAAGACAACGAACAAACCCTGGGGAACCATTGAAGAAAATGGAGTCGGAAAGTTTAATGATTTTACTGATATTGCACTTCATGAAATCAAAGATTTAGGAGTCACCTATATTTGGTACACCGGCGTTCCTCACCATGCATTGGTTAGGGATTATACCGCTTATGGAATTTCAAATGATGATCCTGAAGTAGTAAAAGGTCGTGCAGGGTCACCTTACGCGGTTAAAGATTATTATAATGTAAATCCTGATTTAGCTGTAAATCCTGCAAATCGATTACAGGAATTTGAAGCATTAATTACTCGTACACACAAAGTAGGTTTGAAGCTTATTATTGATATTGTACCCAATCATATTGCACGAAAGTATGAAGGGAAAAGTAATCCGGAAGGGGTGAAGGATTTTGGGGCTGATGATGATGTAAATGTGGAGTATAAAAGAGATAATAATTTCTACTACATACCAAAAGAACATTTTCAAATCCCGGATGGAGATGTCCCATTAAATGGTGAAAAGAATCCATTAGTTGATGGTGTCTTTGATGAGAATCCTGCAAAATGGACAGGTAATGGTTCCAGAAAAGTGAAACCGGACCAAAATGATTGGTACGAAACTGTAAAAGTCAACTATGGAATTCGTCCGGATGGTTCGAAAGACTTTCCTGAAATTCCGGCTGGATTTGATCAAAAATCTTATCAGGAACATTTTGCTTTTTGGCAGGATAAAGATGTGCCTGATTCATGGAAAAAGTTTAAATCTATTGCTTTGTACTGGACAGCAAAAGGGGTTGACGGTTTTCGTTATGATATGGCCGAAATGGTTCCATACGAGTTCTGGAGCTATATGAATTCCGCTATTAAGATGAAAAATCCAAATGCTTTTTTGTTGGCAGAAGTTTACAATCCAAATGAATATCGTAATTATATTCGTTTAGGAAAGATGGATTATTTATATGATAAAGTAGAAACTTACGATAAGTTGAAAGATGTCATAAAAGGAAAATCATCACCAGACGGTTTATCAGATATTCAAAAGGGAATGTCAGATATTGAGCATCATATGCTTCATTTTTTGGATAATCATGATGAGCAACGTTTGGCAAGTCCTGAATTTGCAGGAACACCAGAACGAGGAAAACCTTTAATGGTTGTTTCAACTACAATAAGTACATCACCAACAATGGTTTATTTTGGTCAGGAAGTAGGAGAGGCCGGAAATGAAAATGCAGGTTTCGGAACACATTCCAGAACTTCTATTTTTGATTATATAGGAGTGCCAAATCACCAACGCTGGATGAATGAAGGGAAATTTGATGGAGGACAACTTTCTGATTTACAGAAAAATTTACGTGATTTTTACAAACGATTATTGAACTTTTCAATTAATAGTTCAGCTTTGATGGGAAGTTTTCAGGAAATTCAATCTACAAACCGTCAGAACAATGCAGGTTATGACGACTCTATTTATTCTTATGTGCGTTGGTCCGGAAAACAAAAACTAATTGTTGTTGTGAACTTCTCTTCTGAAAAAACAAGTGAATTTGAATTAAAAGTTCCTTCTGATGTTATTTTAAAATGGAATTTAAAAGATGGAGGGTACCATTTGACAGATCAGTTGTATCAAAAGAATGTAGTGCAGTTAAAAGTGAATAATGGAGAAGGAACTGTAAAAGTAAAAATTGGCCCCTCAGAGTCGTTTATTTATGAATTGAAATAAGGTTTGAAATAGAAGATATAAAAAAAGCTGATACATATTGTATCAGCTTTTTCGTTTTATACTTTTTTGACTTTCTTTAAAGCCTCTTTATAATTTTCGTTTACCTTTTCCCAATTAACATGTTTGTAAAAAGCATCAATATAAGTTCCTTTTCTATTTTGGTAATCTAAATAATAAGCATGTTCCCATAAATCAATTCCCATTATTGGAGTTCCGGGAATCAAGGCGTTTTTCATTAATGGATTATCCTGATCTCCTGTAAGGGTTATTTGAAGTTTTCCATATCTGTCAACAACTAACCAAACCCATCCTGAACCAAATTGTTTGGTGGCCATAGCTTTAAATTGGTTCGTTAAATTATTAAAAGAACCAAATTCTTTATTGATAGAACCAGCTAAAGTGTCTTTAGGTGTTTGTTCTTTTGGTGTCAAAAGATTAAAATACATGGTATGATTGTAATATCCTCCCGCGTTTTGACGAAGCTTAGCATTACTAAGATCCATTTTTTTCAGAATATTTTCAATTGGCATGTTTTCAAATTCTGTCGAAACAATTTCCTTATTTAAATTATTGGTGTAAGTTAAATAATGTTTCGAATAATGGGTTTCTAAAGTTAGAGAACGTATGTCAGGTGCTAATCCATCATAAGGAAAAGTCAATTTTGTAAGTTCAAATGAACCTGGATCGGCTTTTACTTCTTCAGGTGTTCCAATTGTTATTTTCTCTTCTTTTGTTGGTAGAGGAACTTCAACAACTTCGGTTAATTTATTACTATCATTACAAGAAAATAATACGAAGAATGAAGTTAAAATGCCAAAGCGAATAAAATTTTTCTTCATAATGTAATTTATTTTGATGTTAAAGAATTTATGATTTCAATGTAATTTTCCTTTGCTTCATCAATGGATATATGACTAATTTGCATCCATGCATTTGTTTTAAATGCATCACGTAAATCAAAGTTCTCAGATTGGTTGTATACTGCTGTGCCAAAAGTAGCCTGTTTATAATAAGCATACAGTCTTAGCTGCACATCTTGTGGCAGTGAGGACTGAGTCATTTTTAAAGCAGTTTCTACAGCCTCTGAGAAACGAGTATCTAAATCTTTTTTGGTCATTTATGCTTTTGTAGCGATAATGGTTTTTCCACCAATTGCTTTTTGATTCAATTCTACATTAATTTGGGTACCTAAAGGTAAAAATAAATCTACTCTTGAACCAAATTTTATGAAACCTGCATCAGTACCCTGAACAACCTGCATTCCTTCTTGTGCATAGTTTACAATTCTACGCGCTAATGCACCGGCAATTTGTCTGTATAGTATCTGACCAAAAGTCTCGTTTTCAATAACAACAGTGGTTCTTTCGTTTTCTTCACTTGCTTTTGGATGCCATGCAACCAAAAACTTGCCCGGATGATATTTACTGAATTTGATAATTCCGTCCATAGCATAACGCGTAACGTGTACGTTTATTGGTGACATAAAAATAGAAACCTGTAAACGTTTGTCTTTAAAAAATTCACCTTCATAAACTTCTTCAATAACCACAACTTTTCCATCAACCGGAGCAAGAATGTGATCGCTGTTTCTGATTGCGATTCTTTTTGGATTTCTGAAAAATTGCAGAATAATAATCAATACAGCTAATCCAGCTATTTGAACTAAAATTCTTAACCAACTAATATCAATGAATTTGTCAGCAATTAAAAGTACAGCAACTGCAAAAACAGTACCTAATAAAATGGATGGGCCTCCCTCTTTATGAAACATAATATAAAATTTGATAAAATAAAAATATAATTGGTGCTACAAATATAACACTATCTAGTCGATCTAAGATACCTCCATGGCCTGGCATTATGGAACCGCTGTCCTTGACACCGGCAATTCTTTTAAATTTTGATTCAATCAAATCTCCAATGGTGCCAAAAATACTTACAATTAAAGCGATTATAGTCCAGATTAGAATTGATTTACTACTAAATTCAGGTTTTGGCTGAATGTATAATTTCGAAATTAAAAATCCTGCAAAAGCGGCAAAAACAACTCCGCCAATAAAACCTTCAATAGTTTTTTTAGGAGAAACACGTTCAAATAATTTATGTTTTCCCATCGATTTTCCAACAAGATAAGCAAAAGTATCATTGGTCCAGATTAAGATGAATAAACCAAGAATAATTTTTGGATTATAATCATTGGTACCAAAAGAAATTTTAACAATAAATATAAATGGTAGGACAATGTATCCTAATAAATATAAATATTTTGAAGATGTACTGACACTCTGAATATTGTCATAAAACAAAAATAAAATGCATTTTATAGCGATAACTAATGTTACAGCCAGCAACACGAGATCTAATTGCTGGATATTAGTATTTAAAATTAAGTCTGAATTGAATGTAGTGTTTAAATACGAAGTGGTCTCTTTGTTATAATGACTGACTAACAAAATTGTCCCGTATAACAGAATTCCAAAAAGAATGGAAAACACTTTGTTAAGATTAACTAAATTGCAAAATTCGTAAATTGTAATTATTAAGAAAAGACCAAAAAGGATAATAAAGCTTTCAGTAGAAAACAGAATTGCAGTTAATAATAAAGCGATATAAACAGCACCAGAAATGGTTCTCTTGAGTGTTTCGTTCATCTTAAAGGTCTTCTAGAAGCAGTAAATAAAGATTTTTTGCAACGCTTCCGTATTGAGTAAAATCTTCCTCTTTTGCTTTTTCGAAATATTTTATTGTAGTAATATTGGTAGGGTAGTCTCTTTCGTATTTTCGCTTAATAGCACTTAATCCATCACTTTTCATTGGTAGGATCTGACTGGTAGTGGCAATGATAACGATATTTGCCGGCAATTCATTTGGTTTGTCCTGTCTGATTTGTTTAGATGAAAACAAAATCGAACCTTCATCGGCTATAAGGTTTTCACAAGAAGCTAATAAAAATTTAGGAGCTCTTGGGGAAATATAAATAAGTTTGTTCTCTTCTAACAAATGAAAAAGACCTGGTTCATAACATAAAACTTCGTTTTCGAACCAATCGTTCTCTTCTAAAATATTTTCAAATTGTTCTGCAACTTCTTGTTTGTTTTCACAATACAAAAATTTACCACCATTTTTCTTGAAATTGAAAATGAATTGTTCGTCAAGAGATAAATGACTATTCGGAATTGGATTTCCTCCTCCATATTCGCTTTCATGTTCTTCGTCAGATGCGGCGTCGCTAGAACCAAATATTTTTTTGAAAAAATTCATTTTATATGAAATACTTTACATGTTAATTGAAAACGTTCAAAGATAAAAAAATCTTAATTCAAAAGGCTATTTTGAATTAAGATTTTAAAAAATATTACATATTTCTGAATAATTTACGAAACCACTTCTTCTAAATTTTTATCAAAAGTACGTTTTCCGAAAATTGTTTCTAAGTCATCTTTAAAAATAACTTCTTTTTCAATTAGTATATCAGCAAGCTGATTTAACTTGTCTTTGTTCTCTTCTAAGATTTGAATTGCTCTTTGGTATTGACCTTCAATTAATTCTGAAATTTCTTTGTCAATAACTTTTGCAGTTTCATCAGAATACGGTTTAGAGAAGTTGTATTCACTTTGTCCGCTTGAGTCATAATAAGTAACGTTTCCGATTTTTTCATTCAAACCGTAAATTGTAACCATCGCACGAGCCTGACGTGTAACTTTTTCTAAATCGCTTAATGCACCAGTGGAAATTCTGTCAAAAGTTACTTTTTCAGCAGCTCTTCCTCCCATAGTTGCGCACATTTCGTCTAACATTTGATCTGTTCTAACGATTTGTCTTTCTTCTGGTAAGTACCATGCAGCTCCTAAACTTTGTCCACGAGGTACAATAGTTACTTTAATAAGTGGTGCAGCATGCTCTAACATCCAGCTTACAGTAGCGTGTCCAGCTTCGTGAATCGCGATTGCTCTTTTTTCTTCCGGAGTAATAATTTTGTTTTTCTTTTCAAGACCACCAATGATTCTGTCAACAGCATCAAGGAAATCTTGTCTGTCAACTGCAGTTTTATTGTTACGTGCAGCAATTAAGGCAGCTTCGTTGCAAACGTTTGCAATATCAGCACCAGAGAATCCTGGAGTTTGTTTTGCTAAGAAATCTAAATCAAGACCTTCGATTTTTTTGATAGGAGCTAAGTGAACTTTAAAGATTTCAGCTCTTTCGCGAATGTCTGGTAAGTCAACAAAAATTTGTCTGTCGAAACGTCCGGCACGCATTAAAGCTTTGTCAAGAACATCAGCTCTGTTAGTTGCAGCCAAAACGATTACATTAGAGTTTGTACCAAAACCATCCATTTCTGTCAATAATTGGTTCAAGGTATTTTCTCTTTCATCATTTCCTCCTGACATATTGCTTTTTCCTCGCGCTCTACCAACAGCATCAATCTCATCGATGAAAATGATAGCAGGCGATTTTTCTTTTGCTTGTTTGAATAAGTCACGAACACGCGAAGCACCAACTCCTACAAACATCTCCACGAAATCAGAACCTGATAATGAGAAGAAAGGTACCTGTGCTTCACCGGCAACAGCTTTAGCTAGTAAAGTTTTACCAGTTCCAGGAGGCCCTACAAGTAAGGCTCCTTTCGGAATTTTACCTCCAAGATTCGTATATTTTTCAGGGTTTTTCAGGAATTCTACAATTTCTTGTATTTCTTCTTTTGCACCTTCTAAACCAGCAACATCTTTAAATGTTGTTTTGATATCTGTTTTTTCATCAAATAATTTAGCTTTCGATTTTCCAATGTTGAAAATTTGTCCGCCACCGCCACCAGCGCCGCCTGACATTTTACGCATAATGAAAATCCATACACCAATAATGATGATGATTGGAAGCAGACTGATTAAAATGTCGCTCCAATTGTTTTTCTGCAAGAAATTAAAATCTTTCAGTTTGCCTTCGCCAACCGCTTTTTCAAGTTTAGTTTGAAAAATCTGGTCGTTACCAATTTCTAAAGTATAGTGTGGACCTTTGTTTACTCTGTCAAACATGTCCTTTGCTACCTTTTTATTAGCTGCATCTTTAAGAGCAGCCGCAGTTAAATAAACTTCTGCTTCAGCTTTATTATAAACGATCACTTTTTCAATTTGACCTTTTTCTAATAAAACATTGAATTTAGAAGAAGTTAATTGAGCAGGTTCGCTTAAGTTAGATCCTCCAGTTGCAAAACTTATAAATAAAAAAACTAAAAGTATTGCAGTATATATTAACCAGGGACTTATTTTAAATTTACTCGGATTTGGATTATTATCTTTAGCCATTAGAAAAAATTTTCTTTAGTATTTGTTTTCGATTGTAGTTATTTTGGCGTCACCCCAAAGGCTTTCGATATTATAGTATTCACGAATGTGTTTTTGGAAAACATGTACCACGATGTGCACATAATCCATAAGAACCCATTCCGCGTTATCGGTTCCTTCTACATGCCACGGTTTATCTTTTAAATCTTTAGATACTGTTTTTTGGATTGAGTTTACAATGGCGTTAACCTGAGTGTTAGAGCTTCCGTTGCAAATGACAAAATAGTCACAAACAGCCGTGTCTATTTCTCTTAAGTCAAGAATATCAATATCATTTCCTTTTACTTCTTCAATCCCCTTTATTATGTTCGCCAGTAGAACATCATTATTAATAGTCTTTTTCGCCATGAATTATTTTATATGAATTTGTAAAGTTACCAAAATTTGTGATTATTTTTGAACCTTAACAAAATATTAAATTAAGTTATTTAAATTACTTGAATGAAACTAATCAAACTCGATGCCATAGATTCGACAAACGACTTTCTTAAGGCATTATCAAGCAAGGACGAACTTGATAATTTTACTGTGGTAACAGCTGAAAATCAGACAAAAGGCAAGGGGCAAATGGGGGCGAAGTGGGAGTCAGAATCAGGTAAAAACTTAATTATGAGTGCCTTGGTCAAGGATTTTCTTTATGATAATGAAAAGGTTTTTAATTTGAGTTTAATCGTTTCCTTATCCGTAATTGATGCTTTAAAATCATTAAATATTCCTGATTTAAGTATAAAATGGCCTAACGACATTATGTCATACAATAAAAAGATTGGTGGCATACTAATCGAAAATACCATCAAAAGCGATGGCAGGATCGTGTCAGTAGTTGGATTAGGACTAAATGTAAATCAAACAAATTTTGAAGAATTGCCAAATGCTTCTTCCTTGGCAGTTATTTTAGGACATACTTTTAACAAAGAATTATTACCGGCTTTAATTATCGAAAAAATCCAGCAAAAAATAGATTCATGGGAGTCAAATTCAGCTGTTTTCTGGAGCGAATATTTTAATTCGTTATTCCGAAAAGGTATTCCAATGCCTTTTAAAAACCTTAATACGGAAGCATTCGGGCAAAACTTCATGGGAATAATTCAAGGCGTTTCTTCTGTCGGGAAAATACAAATTCTGCTTGAAGATGATTCTGTTTCTGAGTTTGATATTAAAGAAGTTCAAATGCTTTATTAAAAAAGGTTCTGAGATTCTGAGTTACTAAGGTTCTGAGGTTTTGAAAACTTTGTGCCTTCGTGGCAGATTACACTTTTACCAGATTTTCTTTTTTTGGAGCTATTTTTCTATTCCAATATAGAATGTAAATTGTCCCGAGAATGGAAGGCAGTATCCAGGAAATTAAATTCCCAATTCCCATTCCGGCTACTATAAAAGCCGTAATTGAAGCTATCAAGGCGCCAACCATTTTTCCAATGTGTTTGGAAAGCCATTTTTTTCTGAATTCAGAAGGATCTTTAAAAAACATAAAATCTTTTACAGTCATATAAAACCCAAATCCACCGAAGAAAGTAAATAATATGCCGTTTTCAATTGCATTTAACTGGCAGTATAATCCGATAGAAATCATTGTTGCGGAAAAGAACAACATACTTCCTGAAATTAATTTGTCAATGAAATCGGCTTTTAATTTGTGTTTGAAAGAAGAAGTCCTGTTTCCCGAGATGACAAGATAAATAGTAAATAATCCAATCAGAAATAAAAATATATTTTGGTGACCAGGAAGCCAGCAAATTGGAAGTGAGATAAGACAGCTTGTAATCATTCCGATGGAGAATAATTTTCCCATTTTTTTATGCAATGAACTTCCTTTTTTTACCAAAACACTTCCAATTCCGGTCATTAAACCAATTCCTCCAAAAAAAGCGTGAGTGTAAATTAAAATCTTAATCGTTGTTTCCATTTTAGTTTGTGTTAGTTTTATGGATCAAACTTCGATTAATAATTCAGTCTGGAATAATTTATAGTTCTGAAGTGTTGTTTTTTAAGGATGAAATGAGGGTTTTGCCGCAAAGTCGCTAAGACACAAAGAAAATTAAACTTTGCGACTTCGCGAGATTATTCTAAAAAAAACTTTGTGTCTTAGTGCCTTCGTGGCAACAAAAAAAAGCCCAATCATAAGATCAGGCTTTAAGTTTTATGTAAATAGCGAATTAACAACTAATAATTTATAATTAACAATTACAATTTAGTCATATTGTTAGCTAGGGTTTCAATGAATTTACTAATTGGTCCTTTGATCATCATGGCCATCATTGCGTTGAATTCTCCTTCAAAGAAAAGTTGCACTTCACTTGATGAATCTGAAACGCTGTCAATGTTTGAAACCAAAGTAAAAGGAAGTTTATCGCTTGCAGCTCCCAAAACAATTTTGCTTGGTGCTGTTTTTTCCTTCATTTTAAGTTTTATTTCCGGCATACCTTTCAATCCAAAAATAAAAGCATCTTCGCCAATCACTTCAAATTTAGCGATATTATCCGGCATTAATTTTTCAAAATTCTTAACATCAGATAATTGATCAAATAGATCTTGAGCTGATTTCTGAACAGTAACTTTTGGACTTTCTAAGTTCATATTTTATTCTTTATTTTTTTTTTAACCGCAAAGGGCGCAAAGGTTTTTTTTATAGTGCAGGCTTTATAAGATCAAAGTTCGCAAAGCTTTCTTCAAATAAATTTCAATTTTTTAAATTCCAAATTCTAAAAGAGCGAAGCGATTTTTGAGTAAAATCTAAAATCTAAAATTAATCCTGTCCCCAGGTTGATGGAATTGCGTTCCATTCTTGTAAAGTAGATTGTTGCTCTTCTGTAATATATTGTTTCTGAACCGCTAATTCCAACAGGTTTTCGTAATTGCTTAGTGTGTACAAGTCAATATTTGCGCTTTTAAAGTTTTCTTCGGCAACACCAAAGCCGTAGGTGAAAATCGCTGCCATCCCTTTAATATTAGCACCTTCATTGCGTAAAGCTTCAACAGCCATCAAACTGCTGTTTCCGGTACTAATTAAATCTTCAACGACAACTACATTTTGTCCTTTTTGTAAAAAACCTTCAACCTGGTTTTGTCTTCCGTGTTTTTTAGCTTCCGGACGCACATAAACAAATGGCAATCCAAGGCTTTCAGCAACAAGAATTCCAATTCCAATAGCTCCAGTGGCAACACCGGCAATAACATCTGGTTTTCCAAATTGTTTTTCAATGTTTTTCGCAAATTCATCACGGACGTAATTTCGGATGATCGGAAATGAAAGAATTAACCTATTATCACAATAAATAGGCGATTTCCATCCAGAAGCCCATGTAAAAGGATTTTCTGGATTCAATTTAATTGCATTTATTTGCAAAAGCAATTCGGCTGTTTTTTCGGCAGTATCTTTATTAAAAATCATAATACAAATGTATAAAGTTTTTGTGAACGACAAACCACTTTTTTTGACAAATGAAATCTCAAGAGAGACTAATTTTCAATTGTTCCTGTTGGAGAGTATTGATATTGAACAGCTTATAGTGAAAATTTTTCAAAATAAAATTCAAAAGGCTTACTTATATCATCCCGACGAAAGAGAGATTATGAAGACTCTCAAGGCTAAAATCCCTGTTAGTAAAGCGGGAGGAGGCTTTGTGTACAATAAAAATGGAGAAGTTTTATTCATTTTCAGAAACGGAAAATGGGATTTACCAAAAGGTGGAATTGAAAAAGGGGAAGAAATTGAAGACACTGCGATGCGCGAAGTTGAAGAAGAAACCGGCGTAGGAAAACTCCGAATCGTAAATAAGCTCCAGAAAACCTATCACGTTTTTAAACGTAATGGAAAATACAAGCTTAAAATCACACATTGGTTCGAGATGTTTTCTGATTTCGAAGGAACCCCGCAAGGTCAAATCGAAGAAGGTATCGAAAAAGTGGCCTGGCTAAATCCGGAACAAATCAAAGAAGCGTTGAAAAACTCGTACGAAAATATCAAATTACTTTTTGAAGAAGAGAGTAAGATTTCTGTTGAAGAGTAGGGGAGAAGCGAGAATCAAGAAGCAAGAAGCAAGAAGGAAGAGGTAAGAATATAGAACATAGAATATAGATAAAACTTAGTCCCGGTACTTTGGAATTGAATAATTAGTTGTTTAGTAAATCTAAATTTTTATTTGTATTTTCGTACATATAGATTAACCAACTAATAGATATTGTTATGTCATTTCAGGGATATTTAAAAACAATAAAGGAAAAGACTGGTAATGGTCCGGCTGAATTCAGGACTTTGGCAGAACTAAAAAGCTTCACACAAGACGGAAAACTTAAACCTGATGTGAAAGCTGGAGATATCGTCACTTGGCTTAAAGAAGATTTTGACCTAGGTCAGGGACATGCAATGGCAATTTATGCTTTGCTTAAAGGTATAAAAGACGAGAATAGTCAATAATTAATTCAATTTATTATTTATCGTATACATAATTAGGGCGTGCCACCATCCCGATAAGTGGGCAAATTACTTTGCGTACATACGCCCACTTATCGGGATGCTGTCGGGCTATCCACGCTACTTCGGTAGCTAGCTCCTATCCCTCACGCGAACTATTTTCAAAAGTTTGTTTCAGTTTTCATATTAATTTTCATTCTCCATTTACTCAAAATTAAAGAAGATAAAAATCCGAATAAAGCGAGCAGAATTAAAAACGAACTTCTTAAAGGTCTTTCATTAAATGCTGATAA
The DNA here is from genome assembly GCF_057840745.1 of Flavobacterium sp. KH_001. NCBI lineage: Bacteria > Pseudomonadati > Bacteroidota > Flavobacteriia > Flavobacteriales > Flavobacteriaceae > Flavobacterium > Flavobacterium sp. KH_001. The sequence goes on from NZ_CM174520.1 coordinate 3,167,992, forward strand.
TGGTAAAATGCTAGTCAGAATTAAAAGCCAGAATGCAATCCAATACAAATTTCGTTTAAAAAATTCCAGATAAAAATTAAATGCAAGAATGCAGAGCATAAAAATAATTCCGGTTAAAAAAAGAGTCAACCCAAATCCAACTGATCTATGTTGTATTGGGTAGAAATGATTTAAACTGTCATGAATTATTACTAAAACAACAATTTGAATTACTGAAATTATTATTGGGCTTAGTATTTTTCTAATCATTTTTAATCCTCTATTTATTTACAAAGATTTTAACGAACAGCTTTGCGATCTTAGAGTTTTTTCAACACACTAAAAAATAAACTCCTTTGCGAACTTTGCGGTTAAATTTAAAGCAAGCGATAAACAGGATACTGCATATGCGCCTTTTCATAATAAACAGAATTTTTATATATCCAGTTTAATTGTGCTTCAGCGTTTTTGGCGAATTCACGATCGTTTTGTTTTTTGGTTTCTAATTCGGCTTTTAGTTGTGGATTATCTTTTAGCAATTTGGCAGCTGTATCTTCAAAAATATATTCTGAATAATGCTCTTTTTGCTGTAGAATCGGATCAAAGAAATTCCAGTTAAAGAAAGAATCAACGCCTTCTGGTTCAAAAGCTTCTACGAGATATTTTACACCTTTCTGTTTTGTTGAAACAAGATAGTCACCTTTGGCAAAAGTCATTTTTACGTTTTTAGAAATTACTTTCGTATTGTAGTGTAAATAATGTCCTTCGTAAGCATTTGTGAACGTTTTGAAATCGGCAATTCTATAACTTTCCACCTCAATAATGGTATCATTTTTTATTTGTGTAAATGAGATATTATTGTTCTTCAGCAGCTCAATTATATTCCAATAACCACGCGGAATGATATAAGCAGATGGAATAACAACGTCTTTTAGTGATTTGAATTCTTTGATATAAGGTACGTCTTTTTTATAGGGTTTACTACGATCGTAATACAAGCGATCGCCTGATGTAGCATCACTTTTTTTGTATCCTGCTTCATATCCTAAAAACGAAAAAGTCGTGGCTTTTGTGCTGTCCAGTTCCCATTTTAAAGTATATGATTTTTTAGGCTGATATTGCTCTAGGTTTTTTACGCGCAATTCTTTGATTTTTTGATAATTGGCATCAGTAAAATCCATAGTGGATTTCATGTATTCGTAAGTCATTTTTACACGTTCGGCATATTTTTTCAGCATATGTGTTTCAACTACAAATCCAATGGTATTGAACAAAGAAGTATAACCCGTTGTATATCGCGGACTGTCAACAAACTGTCCAAAACCTTTGTCCGGCGCATCCTTAAATGAATCGACATAAGGCGTCGTTTCGATTTTCTTTTGCTGTAAATCTTTTACCAAAGCCGGCATCATTACATCGTTCATATAATCACCCAAAACAGTTCCTAATTTATTATGCTGTGTCATGATATAAGTTAGTTTGTATTGATAGTCAGAACCATTACTCACATGATTATCAATAAAAACATCAGCATTTATTTTTTGGAAAATCTCCACAAAACTTTTTGTATTTCGCGTATCTGATTTCATTAAATCACGATTCAAATCATAGTTTCGGGCATTCCCTCTAAAACCGTAAACTTCTGGCCCGTCCTGATTAGCACGTGTTGTAGAATTTCGATTTAAAGCTCCACCAATATTATAAACCGGAATGCAAACTAAAACCGTGTTTTTAGGCGCTTTCATTTTACCAATTGCCAAATCTCTGTAGAATTGCATCGTCGCATCGATTCCATCAGGCTCTCCAGCGTGTATGCCATTATTAATGAAAAGTACTGCTTTATTTTTTTGTATTTTATCAAAATCAAATTCCTTGTCAGGATTAAAAGTTACCATGTGCAACGGTTCACCAGAATCTGTCAATCCCATTTCCTTAATTTGAATCGTCGGAAAATCATTGGCTAAAAGTTTAAAGTACTTAATCGTTTCCTCATACGAAGCCGATTGATTTCCGTTTCCTTTCTCAAAAAAGGTATCGTATTTTTTATTGTTTTGAGCGAAAGCTGTTATTGTGAAAAGTGAAATGAAAATGGTAAAAAGTTTCATGAATTTGGGGTTTTAATAGAAATCAAATATAGAAAAAATTAGTTTCAAGTTTTTCTTGTTTCAAGTTTCAAGTTGAAGTGAGAATAGAGCAACTTTGACATTTACCGCAAAGAGTGCAATCCCGATAGCTATCGGGATACGCAAAGTTCACAAAGCTTTGCGAACTTTGTGTTTGTCAACACATTAGAAACACAATCTATTTAAAAAACCTTTGTAAACTTTGCGGTAATAATTATAGACAAAGTTTAGAAAACCTGAAACCTGAAACAAAGAAAACCTGACACGAGGCTTTTGCCGAATTGGCGTAGCAAACAACTTTTTTTACCTACTTTTGCAAAATGAATAAAAAACACCATTCCAACAACATACTTTCGAATTTAGGAATTGAAAGCCTAAACGAAATGCAAGAAGTTGCGCAAGACGCAATTTTAAACGATAACAATGTTTTACTGCTTTCTCCAACAGGATCAGGAAAAACACTGGCTTTTTTGCTTCCGGTTTTAGAATTATTACAGCCTGAAATTCTTTCAGTTCAATGTTTAATTCTTGTGCCTTCGCGCGAATTAGGTCTGCAAATTGAGCAGGTTTGGAAAAAAATGGGAACGCAATACAAAGTGAATATTTGCTACGGTGGGCACTCCATAGATACTGAAATCAAGAATTTAAGCAATCCGCCAGCGGTTTTAATTGGAACTCCGGGTAGAATTGCCGATCATATCGACAGAGATACTTTCCGTACAGATAAAATTCAGACTTTAATTTTAGACGAATTTGACAAATCGTTGCAATTAGGTTTCCATGAGCAAATGTCTTATATCATTGGAAAATTGAATAAACTGAACAAGCGAGTTTTAGTTTCAGCAACTTCAGATATTGAAATTCCGAGATATACAAGAGTAGTTAATCCGACGGTTTTAGACTTTATTCCGGAAGAAGAAGAAAAAGCAAATCTTTCCATGAAGATGGTGGTTTCGCCAGCAAAAGATAAGTTAGATAGTTTATTCAATTTGATTTGTTCGTTGAAATCACAATCGGCTATTATATTTTGTAATCACCGTGATGCTGCAGAACGTATCAGTGATACTCTAAACGAAAAGGGAATCTATGCTACCTATTATCATGGTGGAATGGATCAGGATGAACGTGAGCGCGCTTTGATTCAGTTTAGAAACGGAAGTATGAGCTATTTAATCACCACCGATTTAGCGGCACGTGGATTAGATATTCCTGAAATGAAACACGTTATTCATTATCATTTACCCTTAAAAGAAGACGAGTTTACCCATCGTAATGGGCGTACAGCACGTATGCAGGCTTCAGGAACAGCTTATATTATCATTCACGAAAGTGAAAAGAAACTGGATTATATCGACTACGGAATGGAAGTTTTAAAAGTCGAGAATACTACAACATTACCAAAACCTCCAGAATACCAAACCATCTACATTAGTGGTGGAAAGAAAACAAAACTGAATAAGATTGATATTGTTGGTTTCTTTTCTCAAAAGGGAAAATTGGAAAAAGGTGATTTAGGATTGATTGAGGTAAAAGACTTCATTTCGTTTGCAGCAGTACGTTACAATAAAGTAAAAGACCTGTTGAAAAACATAAAAGATGAAAAAATGAAAGGCAAGAAATTTAAAATTGAGGTTGCCAGAAAAGTAGTGAAGAAGGAAGAGGAAAGGTAAGGTTTTTTGTTTCTGGTGTCTCGTTTCAGCTTTTTTTGAGGTTAAAGGGATATAAAATTGAAAACCTACGCATGGATTTTTAGTCATTTTTGTAGTAAAATTTTTTCTTTTTTTAATCTTTTTGAGGTCTGTAAAATCGGGATTTTAAGTTGTTTTCTATGGTCTTTTATATGTTTATGTCTTGATTAATTTGTTGATTTTCAATATTTTAATTTGTTGTTTTTACTAGCAAAAAATGATTTTAAACAACAATCTTAATCTTTTGTTAATAAATTAACCGCTAACACTTTATTTTATCATAATTTCTGCGTTTATTGTACTAGTAAATAATAAACCCCAAATTAATTATGAAAAGAATTATTACGATTGCCGTTTTATTGTTAAGTGTTGTCTCTTTCGCACAAATTAAAGTTCTTGAAACTGTTCCGGTTGAGAAATTAGGAAAAGTAAACAACAACTACATTCAAAAAATCGGAGATGAATACACTGTATACTACACAAGTATTCAGAACGACGATGAAGAAGGTTCATCTTTGAGAAAATTTACGTTTAAAAACGTTAATAACGATTACGCAAGTCTTTATAATATTATCATGAATGGTTTTGGTGCAAGCCCATTATATGATATTAAATTAGAATTGCCAAACAATTATATTTGGTTGCATTACACAGGAAGTGTTACTCCTGAGAAAGCTACAGTGCAGTTTATGGTTTCAAGCAAAGAAGCTTCTTCAGCAACAAGCAATGTTTCTGAGCCATTCGTAAAAGATCAAATCAATAAATTATTCCAAAAATAATTTTTTTTAGTTTCAGGTTTCAGGTTTTATTTGTTTCAAGTTAAACCTTTTTCATGAAATTTTAAATACAATAAAAAAAAGGCTATTCAAATTTGAATAGCCTTTTTTGTTTGTTTTCAAGTTTCAGATTTTTTTAGTTTGCTTCGCCAATTCGACTAAAGTCTCGTGTCAAGTTGTAAACCTTTGAACCTTTGTTACTCTGTACCTTTGAACCTTCATAGGTTATATTTTCTTCACGTACTGCGTAATAATCACAATTTGCTGACCATCTACTTTTCCTTCAATGTATTCAGCGTTTTCGTGGTCTAAACGGATGTTTCTAACTGCCGTTCCTTGTTTAGCAACCATGCTTGATCCTTTTACTTTTAAGTCTTTGATTAAAACTACAGAATCTCCGTGTTCTAAAATAACGCCATTGCTGTCACGGTGAACCAATTTGTTTTCGTCATCTTCGCCTTCGCCAGTTGCTTGTGCCCAGGCCAAAGTATCTTCATCTAAATAAATCATGTCTAGCAATTCCTGAGGCCATCCTGCAGCGCGCATACGGCTTAACATTCTCCATGCAACCACTTGTACCGCAATATTCTCGTTCCACATACTGTCATTCAAGCATCTCCAATGATTTAGATCAACATTATCCGGGTTTTCAATTTGGTCAATACAAGTACTACAAGCTAATATACTTTCGTCAAGTCCGCCTTTTTTAGTTGGTAATACCTGATATACTTTTAGATTCTCTTCAGCGCCACAAAGTTCACATTTAGATCCGCTTCGTTTGTTCAATTCTCTTTCGATGCTCATTATTTCTGTTTGTTTTAAAGATGCGAAATTACTTATAATTGCTTTCGCTTGCAAGTTTATGTTTTTTAGATTATAATAAAATTACAGTCTATTTAAGGTTTGTTATCCAGTTCACTATATCATTTACAGCCTTATTATCTATTTGATACAATGTATCAAATTCTTTTGTTTTTTTCCAGGCATCAGTATCAGCTTTCAGAAAATGATTTAATCCGCTTAGAGTTTTGACTTCGATGTTTTTATTGTTTAAAGCATTTACTAGTGCTGCTGTTTTTTCGCAATGAAAAAAACTATCATTTGTACCTGCAATAAAAAGCATTGGGATCTGTAAATTTTGAAAAAGCGTTTTGGTACTTACCTTAATTTCGGGATTAGTTTTTGAACTATATTGAGGTTGATTAAATTTACGGAATTTTTCTATTGGTGTTGCCATCAAGATTAAAAAATCTATTTTTAGTCCTTCCTGATAAGCATCTATGGTTGCAATTCCACCTAAACTATGACCTAAAACACCAATTTCTTTTTTAGATAAACTATTATTTTTTTGAATATTATCTAAAGCATAATAAAGATCTTTTATAATTTGATCAACACTAAAATTAACTTCTCCGCCTGATTTCCCAACCCCTCTGTCATCAAAACGATAAACTGCTATTCCATTTTTTAATAATTCTTCGGCTAAGATATAATGCGAATTGCGGGTATCATTTCCACTGCCGGGTACAATAACGACAATTTTTGAATATTCCGTTTTGGGGAATATTAAAGTTCCACTTAATTTAGTATTATCTTCTGAATCAATAAAGTTTATTTCTTCGAAATTATATTGGTCGGCATTTTGGATTTCTTTCCCAAAGTCATAACTCTTCTGAGCCATTAATCTTTTTACTGGGAGTAACATCAAACTTAAAAGTATAATCTTAGAAATTAAACAAATTTTGTTATCTGCCATTTTACTTTTTAACCCTAACCGCATCCGGAACCAGCATTTCATACTCACCGCCATTTCGTAATACATCACGAACAATACTTGAACTGATATAAGATGTTCTTGCGGCAGTCAATAAAAACACAGTTTCAATTTTAGAAAGGCGTCTGTTAGTATGTGCAATCGCTTTTTCGAATTCGAAATCGGCTGGGTTACGCAAACCTCTTAAAATGAAATGCGCTTTTTCCTTATGCGCTAAATCTATGGTCAATCCTTCATAAGTGATAACGGAGATTTTTGGTTCATCTTTGAAAGTTTCTTCAATAAATTGCTTTCTTTCTTCAAGTGAAAACATGTATTTTTTTTCGGCATTGACACCAATGGCAATTACGATTTCGTCAAAAAGTGAAATTCCTCTTTTGATAATATCTTCGTGACCAAGTGTGATAGGGTCAAATGATCCTGGAAATATGGCTTTTCGCATTTTTTCTTTTTTAAGGTTCAAAGCTGCAAAGGCACAAAGGCGCAAAGGCTTTTTTATTTTGTTATTGGAAAATATTCTGATTTCTGTGGTTCCATAGGATACTCACTTCGTTTTATTTTTATGATTTCATCATTTTCATAAAGTCTTAATAACGCCGTTTTTGAATAAGAGACCTTTCTGTTAGAATAATTTTCAGCTTTATCCAAATCATCTGCTTCATACGGTAAATAGGCATCAAAATCATTATTTGTTGTGTAAATGCTATCTTTAGTTACTTTGTCAATTCTCATATTTGAATAATAACCATTTGGTAGCTTTAAATTATAAATATCGCCTTCAACTGGATTTTTTATCAAAATACGGGTTTCATCTTTTTGATTAAAATAATTATTGATTGTAAAAATAAGGAATAAAGCTAAAACAGCGGAACCGGAAAACATCCAAATTGAATTGTCTAATTTTTCATTTCGAAGTTGAAGTTGCGCCCTTTCAGATAAATCTTCATAATCAAAGTTCTCTTGACAATGATTACATCTGATAAAAACAGATTTTCCAACAGGAAATAAAGGAATTAAAGTTATATGAGTGTACTTTCTATAAATGCTGAAATGTAACTCGTTTTCCGATTTACATTTTGGGCATTTTTCATTTAAAATGACTCCATTTTTTACATTTGAATCCCGAGTTCCAATTAGAAATAGCATAAATTATTTTATTAAAGTAATTAAGTTTACGTTATTCTAAGTGTTTTGATTGCCGGAACCCATTCGTCTTTGTGGCAAACTTTACATTTTGCGGTTCCTGTTTTTTGTTCTTCGGTATGGCCGCAAAAAGTGCAGGCGTGCACACCTTCATTTAATATGTTTTTACTTTTGTCGTTAAATAAGCCCGGTAGAATAGGTAAACCATATTTCACCTCTTTATCTTCATAGAAAAACACACTGATTTCTCCGCTGGTTTCTATAAAAGCATGTTTTATCTGTCCTAAATGTTCGATAGATTTGATGCGTAATTCAGAGAAAAATTCATCTTGCGCCAGACTTTCTTTTTTAAAAGTGGAGATCGAAAACTTACCATCCTGAATAAGGCATTCTGTTTTTCCTTCAATAAATTCTTCGAACTTTTTGCTTTTTCCTGTCAGCCAGGTTACGGAACGATATAAAATAATAATTACCATGAAAACTATTGCTGCGGGAATAATACCGACATCTTCATAGAACATTGGATCTCCTGCTGCAGAACCTAATGCAATGATAATTACAGTTTCAAAAACGGATAATTGTTTTACACCTCGTTTTCCTGCTAACTTTAAAGTCAGCAATAAAATGATAAACATGACAGTAGAACGAAATACAACTTCTAAGGCAAAATTTGCCGGCAAATCATTGTAAAATAATCTATTCCATTCGAAGATTTCTTTCATTTCTTTTTGAGGTTCAAAGGTTCAGAGTGGCAAAGGTTCAAAGGTTTTTTTGGAAACCAGATAAATTGTTTTTATGTAAAAAAGGTTCTGAAATCTTTGCATCTCAGAACCTTAGTATCTTAGTAACTTATGCGAGCGCTAGCTCGATTGCGTTTGTGAACAAATCTTCCAGAGAAATTCCGGCTGCTTTGGCTTGTTGCGGAATTAAACTTTCAGTTGTTAAACCTGGAATAGTGTTCATTTCAAGCATGTAAGGTTCGTTGTCTACGATGATGAATTCACTTCTTGAGAATCCTTTCATTTTTAAAACTTCGTAGGCACGTTTTGCAGTTTCACCTACTTTCTGTGTTAATTCGTCTGAAATTCTGGCTGGTGTGATTTCCTGTGATTTTCCTTCGTATTTAGCTTCATAATCGAAGAAATCATTGTCTGAAACAATTTCGGTAATTGGCAATACTTTAATTTCTCCTTTGTAATTGATTACGCCGACAGAAACTTCTGTTCCGTCAAGAAAACTTTCGATGATGATTTCATTATCTTCTTTATAAGCCACTTCAATCGCAATTGGTAATTCAGCTTCTGATTTTACTTTTGAAATTCCGAAACTTGAACCTGCTTTGTTTGGTTTTACGAAACATGGCAGACCCACTTTTTTAACGATTTCTGCAGTATCAATTACATCACCTTTATTTAGATAATAAGAGATAGCGGTTTTGATTCCGTATGGCTTTAAAACCGATAATAAATCACGTTTATTGAAAGTTAATGCTGATTGGTAATAATCGCAAGATGATTGTGGAATTCCTAATAATTCAAAATACGCCTGCATTAATCCGTCTTCGCCCGGAGTTCCGTGAATTGCGTTGAAAACACAATCAAAAGTGATTTTTTGATCGTTTACAGTTACAGAAAAATCATTTTTATCAATGGCAAATTCGGCGTTGTTTTCGTCTACATAAACCCATTTTTCCTTAAAAATATGAATTCGGAATCCGTTGTATTTTGTTTTGTCAAGATATTGATGAACGACGTTTCCTGAAATAAGAGAAATTTTATATTCGCTTGAATACCCGCCCATGATAATGGCAATATTTTTCATTATATATTTTTGTTTAAAGTTTTATTTTGTTTCACGTTTCAAGTTTTGCCACGACCCGAGCGATAGCGAACGGACGAAGCAATTGCAATAATGTTCACTAATTCCTCCATTCTGTTTGTCATTTCGACGAAGGAGAAATCACACTAGAAGCTCCGTTTGCTGCGTCAATTCAGTGCGTTACTCTCTGGATGTGATTTCTCCTTCGTCGAAATGACAGAAGAGAAATCTTCTTTTGAAAAAGAGTGCCCTAGCCCCGATAGAGGCGGTATCCTTTTTTGAGGCGATTTTTCTTCGCCTTAAAAAAGATATAGCCGAAAGCGGGAAATAGCTCCTAATAATTGAAATTCCAAAATTGAAATTCCAAATTCCAAAAATGTACAATTTAAGTAACATTAGCAGTATGATATTACTAATCTTACTTAAAACAAAATTATCATTTTTTTTGAAACGAAATAGCTTTATCTTTGCGACTAATAAAAATAAATTTATGAGTTTACGTCAGTATTTAACAAGCCGGGTTTTTTTCGTGCAAATTTTAATAGCGTTTGCTATTATTGCTGTTTTAGGTTATTTGTTTATGCATTGGTTGACTTTTACAACTGATCACGGACATGAAATTGAGGTTCCGAATTTAGCAAAATTAACTGAAGAACAAGTTGAAGAGAAATTGGACGAATTAGACTTAGATTACGTGCTTTTGGATAGTGTGGATTATAGAAGTCAGTTCCCAAAATACAGTGTTGTTGAGCAAGATCCGTTGCCGGGAACGAAAGTAAAAGTGGGAAGAAAAATATATATTAAAATTAATTCTTCAGGATTTTCATCAGTTAAAATCCCTGATTTAATTGAGAAAACGTATCGTGAAGCGGTTCCGACTTTGAAGGCTTTAGGTCTTGAAGCAGGGACGATTACTTATATTCCGAACCTTGGAAAAGATATGGTTTTGGAGATGCGTTATAAAGGAAGAAACTTAAAAGTAGGAGACCGCGTGCTAAAAGCTTCTAAAATCGACTTAGTTTTAGGAGATGGAAAAGCAACGTATGTAGATGATAGTCAGGCAACAGATAGTTTAGCAGTGCCTGAGACAGAAACCCCAAAAGATGAACAATAATATTGAAAATTTAGATCTGGAAGACGAATTATTCGAGCATTTCAGATTTGAAGTCCCTAAAGGTCAGGCGTTTTTACGTATTGACAAATATTTAATGAATTTGATTCAGAATGCGACGCGAAATAAGATTCAGAACGCCGCTACTGAAGGAAACATTTTTGTAAATGATATTCCCGTAAAATCAAATTATAAAGTAAAACCATTTGATGTTGTAACGGTTATGTTATCGCATCCGCCATTTGAAAACCATATTCTTCCGGAAGATCTTCCGTTGAATATTGTTTATGAAGACGATGCTTTGTTATTGATTAACAAAGAGCCGGGAATGGTAGTACATCCGGGTCACGGAAATTACACTGGAACGTTGGTAAATGCTTTGGCACATCATTTTGATAATTTGCCAATGAACAGCAGTGAACGTCCGGGATTGGTACACCGAATTGACAAAGATACATCCGGACTTTTGGTTGTGGCTAAAACGGAAGCGGCCATGACACATTTGGCAAAACAATTTGAAGCCAAAACTTCTGAACGAGAATATATTGCCCTTGTTTGGGGGAATGTTACAGAAGAGGAAGGTACGATTGAAGGAAATCTTGCCAGACACTTAAAAGACCGCATGCAAATGGCTGTTTTTGCTGATCCTGAAATTGGAAAACCGGCAATAACACATTATAAAGTTTTGGAGCGTTTTGGTTATGTGACTTTGATTTCCTGCAGATTAGAAACCGGAAGAACACACCAGATTCGTGCGCATATGAAACATATTGGGCATCCGTTGTTTAATGACGAACGTTACGGTGGTCATTTGATTTTGAAAGGAACTACGTTTACTAAATACAAACAGTTTATTGAGAACTGTTTCAAAGCATTGCCACGTCAGGCTTTGCATGCCAAAACACTTGGTTTTGTGCATCCGAATACAGGCGAAATGATGCGTTTTGATACGGAACTGCCTCAGGATTTTCAGGATTGTATTGAGAAATGGCGTAATTATGTGAAATCGCATAATACGGAAGAGGAAGAGAATTAATTTGATAATTTGTCAATTAGAAAATTAGATAATTTCTTAAACACAAATTCCACTAATTTACACTGATTAATTTCGTGTAAATTAGTGGAATTTGTGTTTTACTTCTATTTATTCAATCGTTTTAATTGTTAAGTCTATTATTTTGGCTTCGCCGTTGGTTAAGAAACCTAATTTTCCTTTTTCGCTTAGATTACTTTTTTCGATGGAACATTCTAAGAAAGTTTCATTATTGACTGAAAAGTACAATTGATTATTGGCAACTCTTATTTTAACTGAATACCATTTGTTGTTTTCTAACTTCATTGGTTTTTTGAATAAAGTTGGGCCGCCGCGTTTACCATATTCATCGCTGTTTTTACTGTAAACTCCTTTTCCAATTACGATATTTTGATCGATTTGATACAGATACGTTCGGATGTATTTTTCTTTGTCGATGTTTAACATTACCTCAAATAAGGATTCTTTGGTTATGTTGACTTTAAAATCGATTTCATAATTTTTGGGAAGTTGTTTTTTAGATTCTATAACGCCCCAATGCATTGGGCCTCCAATTCCAATTATAGTATCTTTTTGCAGCAACCATTCTTTTGAATTAAAATCCCAATCTGATTTAAACTTAGAAATTTTGGTGATTTTGTATTCTTTATTTGCTGTTGAAATTGTGGTAGAACACGAAATTGCTATTTGTGTAATTGCAAATAGCGCTATTAATTTGATTTTCATTTATGTGTTTTAATTTGACTCTGAATTTTATCAATATAAGAAAACTCAAAACTTCATCTTGAAATGTAATTAAAATGAAATAGAACTATCTTTTAATATTTTTTGTAGACGTATAATTTCGCTTACTAATTGAGGCACAACATTTCTTGACATCACGATAAAATCTTGATCATCTTTTCGAATATTAAAAAATTCTATATCATAATCTCTATCATTTTCGTCTCCTGTCATAATAAAACTTGATCCGCTTTCGTGATCTCTTCCTTCTATGAAAGAATTCCAAGGTGGTCTGGTGGCTTTATTACAAATTTTAATAATGTTCTCCAGTTCTTTAGTTTCCATACTTTTTAGTTTAACTCCGAGTGGTATTTTATTTTTCCGATTGAGCCCGTTGATGCTGGTAATAATTCAAAAACAGAAGTAGGAGCCAGGCCGGATTCAATACGATGTGAAACGTATAAAATACTCACGTTTGTTTCTTGTTTTATGGTGTTGATCAATTGAATCACCATATCTACATTTTCGTCGTCTAAACCTTCTACAGGCTCATCTAAAATTAATAGAGGCGGATGTTTTAAGACGGCACGAACAATTAATCCAACTCTTTGCTGACCGATAGAAAGATCTATGAAACGTTTTTTTCTTAAATGTGTCATTTCAATAACTTCAAGCCATTGCGAAACAATTTGTTTTTGGTGTGTGGTTGGTTCAATATAAAGTCCGATGGAATCGAAAAATCCGGAAAGAATCATTTCTTCCAGCGTATGAGCTTTTTGAAATAAATCGGTCATAGAAGTAGCGAAGATTCCGATTTGCTTTTTGATGTCCCAAACGCTTTCTCCGGTTCCTTTTTTTCTTCCGAATAAATATAAATCCTGACCAAATCCTTTTGGGTTATCGCCTGTGATCAAAGATAAAATAGTGCTTTTTCCGGAACCATTGGGGCCAATTAGTTGCCAGAATTCTCCTTGTTTTATCGTCCATGAAATATTGTCCAGAATTTTTCTTTCCTCATAACTAACGGAAACATTTTCCATTTTAATTAATACACTTTCGTGGAAAGAATGCGGTTCAATCGCTTTTGGAATTGCGGCTGTATTTAAGGTTTTAAAATGATTTTCGGTTTTTGAAATCGGATGTAATTCAAAGGAATTGTCTTTGATTTGTGCCTTGTTGGGAACAAATTCCAAAACATCAGAAACTCGATTTACCAATTGAATAATGGCAATATCATCTGTTAGTTTTTCTAATGATTGTGCTAGAACGACTCTTGAGGCCTGATCTAAATGATCAAAAGGATTATCAAAAATGATAAAATCCGGTTTTTGGTTGATGCAGTATTTTAAAAATTCTTTTTTGCGTTCGCCGGATGAAAAGGTTCGTAGTTGTCTGTGTGATTCCGGAGAAGCCTCTACCGAATCATACTGATACTCTTTTTCGATGAATTTTTCAATGGCGATGTCTGAAAATAAAATTCCTTTTTTATTGTTAAAAACGGCTAATTCTCCTTTGGCGCTGCCGGAAAGCAATATGTCTATAAAGGCTTTTTTATTTACTAAGTTTGATAAAAGGATATCCCAATGCTGCATTTTTATATTTTAAAATAATTATTCTGTTTTCTGTGTAAACATTTCGCGATCGTTTCTCGACCATTCGCTCCAAGAGCCAACATATAATTTTGGAATTTCAATTCCGGCAAAATCTATTGCTAGTAAAGTATGGCAGGCTGTTACGCCTGAACCGCAATGAACGATTACATTTTCAGGTTTTGTATTGCCTAAAATTGACTTATATTTTTGATTTAAATCCTCAGCCGATTTATAAAAACCATCTTCATTTAAATTTTCGCTAAACGGAACGTTAATCGCTCCGGGAATATGGCCCGCAATTAAATCCAACGGTTCTGTGAGACCATCAAAACGATTCTTGTCTCTAACATCGATTACTATGTTTTCGCTATTATTTCGGGCTTTTTCGACTTCTTGAATATCGGCTACAGTTAATTTCCAATTTGAAATTTTATAATCAGTTGGGACGACATCTTCTAATGCCGAACTTGTTGGAAAACCGCTTTTTATAGCTGCTTGTAAACCTCCATTTAAAACCTGAACTTTTTCATGGCCAATTGCTCTCAACATCCACCAAAAGCGTGAAGCAGCATTTGAACCGTTTTTATCATCATAAATAATAACGTGACTATTGGGAGAGATTCCCAGTTTAGAAAATACTTCTGAAAACTTTTCTAAAGAAGGTAAAGGATGTCTTCCGCCATTTGCAGGATTTTCTTCAACAGTTGCTAAATCCCGATTCAAATCGACATAACGCGCGCCTTTTAAGTGCTCGTTTTTATAGTTTTCTTCAGCATTGACTCCGGCTCTGGCATCAATTAAAACAATTTCTAATGAATCTTTTAATTGGATTAACTCTTGAGGGTTTATTATTGGAGAAAGTTTGTGTGACATTTTGAAATCATTTATTTTTTTGAATTTCCGAATACTTGTAAGGCATTCAGAATTAGTTTATTTTGATTCTCATTTTCAAAAGTATGTGAAAGTGTTTTATTAGTTCCGTGTTCGTAATCGATATCATTATGGCCCATGTTTACGTAGAGCATTTTATATTTTTTATTGGTCCAAACTACAGGATAATAGCCGCTATGCCAAATTTCATGCGCTTTTGGTCCGGTTCCGAGCGGAAAACTGCTTTCGTCAATCGCTACCAGAATTTTAATATCTGGATTTTTAGTTAAATCGTTGCTCCATCTATACCATTCGTTGGGTTGTGATGAAAAAGTTTTAGGAAGTCCTTTTGTTATCGGATCTTCCTTTTCAACTCTTAAAACTGCCGATGTTGGTCGCCAGGTATTACTTCCGTATTCGCCGGAACCTAAGAAAATATTATGATACCAATTCCAGTTTAGAGGGTATGAAGAATCATTTAAGGCGAAGGCCGAAAAATGAAATCCAATAAAAGCACCACCGTTTTCCATATATTTCTGAAAAGCTTCTCTTTGACTTTGCGTTTCTGGTCTTGTGTCTAAAAATAAAACGACTTTATATTGTGCTAAAAATTTGGCATTCAGATTGTCCCAATTGCTGGTTGAATCGTATTCAAAATGATTTTCGTCTGCAATTTTAGGAAACCACTTATTCGCTTCGTGAACAAAGCTGATATGCGCCTGATCATTTTTTGCCGTATAAAAAGCAATTACTTTAAATTTTGAATTTGCTTTTTTAGCTTGTGAAAATCCTAAAAAGCAAATCGAAAAAACAACAATCAGAATATATTTTTTAAACATGAGATCTGTTTTTTTTGACTAGCTAGGAATTTTTTCGATTAGTATTTCGTTACCTGCCAGATTAAAATAAATACAAGTCATTTCGATAATATCAACTCTCCATTTTGCTATTCCGCATTGCCCACATTGATTACAAAAAGTCATATAATCACTCTGTCCGTCCTGATGTGCTACTAAAAATTCGATAAAGCGTTCTTTATTTACTGTTGACGAAATTGGTATTAAATCATATTTTTCATCAGAGGCAACGGTATAATTGTTTACGCCATAATATTCAGTATGTCCGTCATTGACAAAAGTATCATAGCCTTTTACGCCTAAAATGATTAAGTCCTGTATGTAATTTGGAAAATCTGCTCCGCTTTTTACTTTAGCATGTGCTTCTTTTATTTGTTCTATTGTAAACATATATTTTGAGTTTTTAATTATCAATATTTATTGTTTCAAAAATACGATTAATGGTTTTATAAATTGATCGAAAGATTCAATATGTGGTAAATGTCCTGTGTTTGGCACTTCGACTAATTTTGAGTTCGGAATTGCTTTTTGTGTTTTTTTGCCCAATTCGGCGTAGTTTCCCATTGTTTTTTTGACTTCTTCAGAAACCAGGTTTTTGCCTAAAGCGGTTTTGTCTCTTGTTCCGATAATTAAAAGGGCAGGGCTTTTGATGTTTTTGAATTCGTATACAACGGGCTGTGTAAAAATCATATCATATAAAAGCGCCGAATTCCATGCCACGCGATCATAATCCGGAGCTGAAGTCCAACCGGCGCCAAGCTCAGCCCATTTTTGGAAATCGGCATTCCATTTTCCATCATAATAATTCGCCATTTGGTACTTTTTGATGGCTTCGTAATTTTGTTTTAATTCTGATTCGTACCACCAATCTACAGGTTTGTAAGGAACGACCAATTTCCAGTCTTCTAAACCAATTGGGTTTTCTAATACTAGTTTTTCTGTAGTTTCCGGATACATTAAAGCAAATCTTGTCGCCAGCATTCCGCCCATGGAATGTCCTAAAATCGCTGTTTTTTCAATACCCAAATGAGCTAATAATTTTTTTGTATTCTCGGCTAACTGCTGAAATGTATATTGAAAATTATCTGGTTTGGTAGATTTTCCAAAACCAATCTGATCCGGAACGATGACACGAAAACCTTCTTTAGCCAAAGCTTTAATGGTAGTTTCCCAATAGGCTCCGTTGAAGTTTTTACCATGAAGGAGTACGATATTTTTCTTGTTGTAATTTTCAGGAATGATATCCATATAGGCCATTTTTAGAAGTTGACGCTGATTGCTCAATTCTATAAATTTTACTGGAAAAGGATATTCGTAATTGGTTAAGTTAATGTCTAAAGACTTAATGTTTCCTTCCTGAGAAAAACAAACTATAGGAAATAGCACTAAGAGCAGTTTTATAATTTTCATTTTAGGACTGATTTAGGATTAAGAACTATAAAATTACCGTTAACCATTTTGAAAAGCAAAAATTAAAGTCTTAAAGTTATGAGAAAATTATAGCAAATATACCTCCTTAATTTTAGTATTTACTTTGAATATTGATTGAATGTAAGAATTTAATTACTTAAAATTTACACTTAATCGAGTAATATGGTTATTTGAGGAACTTCTTTTATTAACAAGAAAAATAGATGTAAATTAGAGTAAGAATGTTGTCAGCTAAACTTGGTATTATGAAAAAAACAATACTATTACTCTTGCTCACAGTCCCCACATTTGCCCAGGAAATCAACACATTTGATTTCGCAGTAATAAACTCTACATTAATATCTGCAAATATCGATCTCGATAAGGGCCGGAGCGTTGTCGCGGCCAATGAAGATCAATATTCGGCCTATTTTCAGTATGCACTTAATATGTGTGATGATGATATTATTTTTGGTGCCGGAATCGATAAGTCGGAAATTGACCGAACCTATATTGGGTATATCGGAAAAATTTGCGGCAAATTCAGAGCTACTATTGGTCTTGGTTATCTGGAATCCCGAAGCGGTTATGACGGAACCTTTACCGGTTTTAGTGTTTCATGGCATTTTTCTGAAAACACTTATATAGGTGGTAACCTAGAAAATCTGCATTCGACCAGTGTCGATTATGAAACCGATGAAAGCTTCGATTACTATAAAAAACTAGTTCCGAAGGCTTTTGGAAGTTATGAAGTTATTCCCAACGTTATTGTTTTCGGACAATTGAGCAGCAGGGTAAATGATATTGCTTTGAAATATCAGGTTCGTCGTTTTTCAGCAGGTGGATTTTATTCCGGACATGGAGTAGAAGGTATTTTTGGAACCGTAAACTTGGGCCGATTTGCAATTTCCTGCAGTACAACTTTTGATAAAGTGAATTTTGGATTGAAATTTCAGTAAAATGTCAGGCCACGGATTTGACAGATTAAACGGATTGTCGCGGATTTTTTCTTTTTTGCCTATTTTGAGGATTCTTCAGTACTTGTTTTGTCTTTTTTTAAAGTCACAACTCGCTGAGGATACGGAATGTCAATAGCTGCTTCATCGAAACGTTTTTTGATGCTTTGCAGTAAATCGCAATACATTACAAAACCATCTGTCGAATTTTTTGCCCAGGCCCAGGCTTTTAGTGTTACACTGGAATCTGCCAGTGCCACAACGCGAGCTACAACCAAAGGTGCTTTTTGTTTCTTGGTTTCAGCTGTTCTGGTATCAATAAAAAGAGGATGTTTGGCAATTTCGTCTTTCATGATTTCTAATGCTTTTTCAACATCAGAATCATATCCAATTCCGATTTCAATTATTTTACAGCATTTTGTGTCATGCATATTGGTGTTGACAATAATCTGATTGCTGATGACCGCATTCGGAATAATGATTCGGTTGTTTTCGGCATCTTTCAAAACAACTTGTCTAAGATTTATATCTTCAACCGTGCCGACAAAATTGTTGATAGTTATTTTATCATTGATTCTGAAAGGTTTAAAAATAACTAAGAAAATACCGCTGACAATATTACTTAAAGCTTGTTGAGAAGCCAAACCAGCGACTAAAGAAATCATTCCCGCACCCGCTAAAACGGAATGCCCAATAATTTTAAACTCCGGAATTTGTATGAGTGCAAAAGCAAAACCAAGAATATAAATTACAGTTATAATTAAATGTTTTAAAAACTTGAATCCGGTTGCATCATAATCTTTATTAGCCTGTTTGCGATACAAAAAGTAGCGAAGCACTTTATCTGTTATTGCACCAAGAATAATTGTCGTAATAGCTATAAAGGCGATAAAGAAACCTATTCTAAAGTCTTTTAAGTAATCAACCATAATTTTTGATTTAAGAAAAAAATCCAAAAAACATATTTAAATACTGTTTTTTGGATTTGATAAAGTTATGAAAAAGGATGTTTGTTTTTATAAACCAACGAAATCATCACTTTTTGGAAAAATACTTAAAGCTTCAATCGCAATTTCAGGAGTTGGAGAAGCTAGTTTACGTAGTTTAGTATCCATCCAGGCGCCATCAACCGTAATGACAGCACAAAGTGTATCATCTTCTCTTCTGAATTCGTGAATAATTGACCAGCGAGAAGCATCCGCTTTCATTTTTGATGTTTTGGTATGAATAAATATTTTGTCTGAAAGTTTTAGTTCTTTTCTAAAAACGCATTCTTCTCTAAACAAAACAGGACCAAATCCTTGTGTTTGCATCACTCTCAAAGTTAAACCTAACTCCTCAAGGATTTCGATACGGTGTTGTGCACCAAAATCGTAATAAGCACTGTGACGAACGTGGAAATTAGGGTCAAGATCAGACCAGCGAAAAGAAATTTCTTTAATAAATGAAGCCATTTTTTATTGTATTTTAATTTTTATTACGAGTGTTTCTTAAAGATTTTGGTCTTTATAAAACAGTCCTTTTTAGAAAATCGAAATTACGAATTAAAAAGGAAATGTATGATATAAATTGAAAATATTATGCATGCATATAAAAAGAACTTACATTTTTACTTCATTATAAAGTTTTCAAAAAAAGAAGAAAGAGCTGTTTTTATTTGAATTACAAACTTTCAAGATTATCCCATTCATATTCAATTTTATTTATTTTGATGTAGTAGGGAATAAGCAAAAGAATTTCTAATCTAATAGGGATGTGTCCATCTCCGGAAGTAAATGGTAAGATAAACATTGCCGCAATACAAATTACAATTCCTACGATAGCATCAATTTTGGCGATTATTATGGCATTTGGCTTCTCAAACCATAATAAATACGCTGCAAAACCTTTAAGTGTCATGGTTGCAATGATAAAAATACCAACTCCCGAATATGCTGTGTTGCTTGAGAAACCATAAAGAGATAAACTAACGTTGTCTGTAAAAGCATTTCCAATTAATGATGCCAGACCGCAGACACCTAATAGCATAAAAATCCAGCAGAATGTTTTAATCCACCATGGAAGGAGTTTTCTTCTAATAATTGCTGGTTTGTCAAATTCGTCAAATTTACTTTCTAATTCCTGGTTCATGTTTTTAAGTTTATGGTTTTGGTTGACGAATATAGATTAAATTTTAATATTACTTTATTGAATTAATGTTTTTGATTATTGTCGCCTGATCCGCTGGAGAATTAGTAATTTGCAATGCCTTTTCGAAATTTTCTATGGCTTTTTTATTGTCAATATCAGTATAAAGATTGCCTAATAACGAATAATAAAAAGGATTTTGAGTAAGATTTAATTTTTCGGCTTCAATAATAGCTTCCTTTTTTCCATTTGTTTTGGCTAAAGCAAAAGTTCTGTTCAAAGCGGCAATAGGCGAATATTCTAAAAAGAGTAAATGATTATAAAGCTGCAGGATATTTTGCCATTTTTCAGGAGTATCTTCTTTCTGCGTATGCCAATAGGCGATGCTGGCTTCCAGTTGGTATTTTGAAAGTGTATTTCCTATTGATGCCTGAACAAGATAATATTGACCTTTTTCGATTAATTCCTGATTCCACAATGATTCATCCTGATCCTGATATAAGATCGTTTCACCATTTTCGTTTGTTCTGGCATCAAATCTTGAGCTATGAAAACACATTAAGGAAAGTAAAGCGTTTACAGCTGGTAAATTAGTTGTTGGATTTTCGATCAGTAAAAAAGTCAATCTCATGGCTTCTGCACAAAGGTCTTTTCTGAGAATTGTGTTTTGCGAAGTCGAATAATAACCTTCAGAAAATAATAAATACAGCGTTGTTAAAACGGTTTCCAGGCGATTGTTGATTTCAGCAATGGTAGGTTGTTCAATTTTAATATTGGCTTCTTTGAGTTTTTCTTTGGCGCGATTGATTCTTTTGTAAATAACTTCTTTATTGGTTAAAAAGCCATCTGATATTTCCTGAATTCCGAATCCGCATAATAAATTTAAAGCGAGTGCAATTTGTGCTTCGGCAGAATTTACAGGATTACAAACCGTAAAAATCATGGCTAACTGACTGTCATTAATATTTTTGTTTGACAAATCAATTTCAATTTCTTCTGACTTATTTGCTGTGTATTTTATTTCGACAGCAAGTTTTTGTTCGAAAATGGCATCTCGTTTTAAGTAATTTTTGATTTTGTTTTTTGCCACTGTATAAAGCCAGGCTGTCGGATTTTCAGGAATTCCTTTTATGCTCCAGGTTTCAGTTGCAGCCAGAAAGGTATCACTTGTAATGTCTTCGGCAATTTCGATATTTTCGATCCCAAACAAATAACAGAGTACCGAAACTATTTTTCGATACTCTGTTCTGAATAAATTGGGTAAAAGCTGACTTTCTTCCATAAATTTAAAAATGCAATCAGGAAATAAAATTAATAATTAATAGGTTCCTGTAACAGCCATACGTATTTCAACGTTACCGCCTAAATCTAATATTGGGCAGCCATTTGCAATCGCAACAGCTTCATCATAATCAGCAGCTTTTATCATAATTAACCCGCCAATTGACTCTTTGATTTCTACATAAGGTCCGTTTATGACGCTTTTATTTGTAGTCACAATTTTTCCTTCGCCATCCCAGCGTTGCAAAGGTTTTGCCAGTTTGTCCTGCGCTGCAATTCCTCCCAGCCAGTCCTGCCATAATTTTAATGAATCTTGTAATTCCTGTGGTGAAGGCTGGGTTTCTTTAGTGCTAAAATCTCTGCGAAATATTAATACAAATTCGTTCATGATGTTATTTTTTGATGTTGTAAATCAGTTTTCCTTTTATTTCAAATTAACCGAATTGTCCCACTTTGTAAGTTCCAGGTTCGTTAGGAAAAGCAAGATTAATACGGTTCCAGGTATTAATGTTTGTGATAGCTAAAGTTAAATCAATTAATTCTTGTTCTGAAAATTCTTTAGCAGTTTCGTTGTAAACTGAATCGGTTACCTCACATTTAGTTAAAGCTTCTGCCCATGCAAATGCTGCTCTTTCGCGGTTAGTGTAATATCCTGCTTCTCTCCAGGCACTTAATCCATATAATCTTTGTTCTGTTTCACCTTTATCTCTTGCATCTTTGTAATGCATATCCAGGCAATAAGCACATTGATTGATTTGAGATACTCTAAAAAGAACTAATTCGATAAGGGATTGCTCTAGAGGAGATTTTTTCAAATATCCGCCAATTGGATAAAGTGTTTTTAATGCGTTTTGTCCTTTTTCGTGAATGTTAATTCGATTTTCCATTTTGTTTAAATTTTAAATTTATAAATGTTGTTATAATGGAATAACAATCGAACTTTCAGAATTGGACAAATTATTTTATTTTTTTTAAAATTATTTTTCTTCCTCTTTAATATTTAATTTTTTGACAATCCACGGAAGTGAAAGTCCTTGCCCCACAATGGTTAAGAGTACAACCGCTACGGAAATAAATAATATTGCATTTCGTTCAGGAAAAGGAGTTCCGTCCGGGAGCAACTTTGGTAAACCCAGAGCTATAGCAAGCGAAACAATACCGCGCATTCCGGACCATGCAATAACTAAACTGTTTTTAGAATCAAGTAAGGCATGTTCACTGACTTTTCGTTTTTTTCGATCATTTTTTTGAAAAGCTTTTTGCAGGTTTATTTTCTGAAAAAAGATTCTTATCATTCTGGTTAATAAGGCTACAATAGTTATAATGGCGGCGTAACCAATATAAGGCAGAATCATATCGTTATCAATATTTTTTAAAATGTATCGAAAATTGAGTCCGATTAGGATGAAAATTAATCCGTTTAGAATGAAAATAATGACGTCCCAAAGGTTTTTGGAATTGTTTTTTAAACTCTCGGGAAAGATTTTTTTACTGAAACGCGATATAGCCAAACCTAAGCATACCACTGCAATTACTCCGGAAACATGCAGGTGCTCCGCAACTAAATAAGTGACAAAGGGCATCAAAAGCATAAAACTAACTGTGACATTTATGTTTTTGCGGACTTTGTTAAGAATGAACGCCAGAATTTTTGCCATTACAAACCCGACTAAGAATCCACCGCCTAATAAAAGTACAAACTCCAATGTTGCTTTCCAGATTATAAAAGCAGAACCCATTGCGGTCGCTACGGCAAAACGGTACGCAACCAAGGCAGATGCGTCATTAATTAAACTTTCACCTTCTAGGATTGTAATTGTTTTTTCAGGTATTGCGAGTCCTTTTGTAACGTTTACGGCTGCGACGGCATCTGTAGCTGATAATATAGCTCCGAGTACAAAGGATAACGGCCAGGTCATTCCGGGAATCATATAATGAGAAACTACGGCAATCCAAAAGGTGGTTAGAAACACAAGAGGTATTGCTAAGGTACTTATGGTGCTAAGATTTGTTTTGAAATGTTTAGGAGATATATTAAACGAAGCATCATATAATAAAGGAGGAAGAAATATCAGGAATATAATTTCGGGATTGATTTCTATTTCTGCCATTGTTGGAATAAAACCAATTCCGATTCCGACAATAACTAAAAGAATAGGATAGGGGATTTTTGATTTGTCAGCAAATGCAGAAAGACCAATGACAATGGCCAGAATAAAAATGATGATGGTGTAGTTTTCCATTAAATAGATTTAGAGACTTTTAGGAATAGCTAATTTAATTAAAAAAAAATTTGATTGTAATTGGAATAAATTTTCTTTTGAAAGAGAGTGCCCTAGCCCCGATAGAGGCGGTATCCTTTTTTAAGGCGATTTTTCTTCGCTTTAAAAAAGATATAACCGAAAGCGGGAAACAGCTCCTGAAATAACAACAAAAGCTCTTGATAATGACACGTAAAGCACTGATATGCCACGTCTGTCAGGTTTTAAAAATGTCATGTTGTCAGATGATTTTTAGTGTGCCGACATGAAAACTGACAATTTACTTTGGTTTTTTATATTGGCACAAAGATTGACTTATGCCACCTGAGTTATAAAATGTATATCAAAATTAAATATATAAAAAATGGGTAAAATAATCGGAATTGACTTAGGTACGACGAACTCTTGTGTTTCTGTAATGGAAGGTAACGAAGCAGTTGTTATTCCTAACGCAGAAGGAAAAAGAACAACTCCATCTATCATCGCTTTTGTTGAAGGTGGCGAAATTAAAGTAGGTGATCCTGCAAAAAGACAAGCAGTAACTAATCCAACAAAGACTATTGCTTCTATCAAACGTTTTATGGGACATTCTTTTGGTGAAATCACTGAGGAAGCAAAAAGAGTACCTTATTCAGTAGTAAAAGGAGATAACAATACACCACGTGTGGATATTGATGGTCGTTTATATACTGCACAAGAGTTGTCAGCAATGACTCTTCAAAAAATGAAAAAAACTGCTGAAGACTATTTAGGTCAAACTGTAACTGAAGCGGTTATTACTGTTCCTGCTTACTTTAACGATGCACAACGTCAAGCGACTAAAGAAGCTGGTGAAATTGCAGGTCTTAAAGTTATGCGTATCATCAACGAGCCAACTGCAGCTGCACTTGCTTACGGATTAGATAAAAAAGGAACTGATCAAAAAATTGCTGTTTACGATTTAGGTGGAGGTACTTTTGATATCTCTGTTCTTGAATTAGGAGACGGAGTTTTCGAAGTATTGTCTACTGATGGAGACACTCACTTAGGAGGAGATGATTTTGACCATACAATTATTGACTGGTTAGCTGACGAATTTAAAGCTGAAGAAGGTATCGATTTACGTCTTGACCCAATGTCATTGCAACGTATCAAAGAAGCTGCTGAGAAAGCTAAAATTGAATTGTCATCTTCTGCAGAAACTGAAATCAACTTACCTTATGTAACTGCTACAGCTTCTGGACCAAAACACTTAGTTAAAAAATTAACTAGAGCTCAATTTGAAAAATTAACTGATTCATTAGTAAAACGTTCTATGGCACCAGTTGCTAAAGCGTTGAAAAATGCAGGTTTATCAGTTTCTGATATTGACGAAGTTATCTTAGTTGGTGGTTCTACACGTATCCCAAGAATTGTTGAAGAAGTTGAAAAATTCTTTGGTAAAAAAGCGTCTAAAGGAGTTAACCCTGATGAAGTTGTTGCAATTGGAGCAGCTATTCAAGGTGGAGTTTTATCTGGAGATGTAAAAGATGTATTGTTACTTGACGTTACGCCTTTATCTTTAGGTATCGAAACTATGGGTGGTGTTATGACTATCTTAATTGAGGCTAACACAACTATTCCAACTAAAAAATCTCAAGTATTCTCTACTGCTTCTGATTCTCAACCATCTGTTGAACTACACGTTCTTCAAGGTGCAAGAGCTATGGCTGTAGATAATAAAACTATCGGTCGTTTCCACTTAGATGGTATTCCACCAGCACCAAGAGGAGTTCCTCAAATCGAAGTTGCTTTTGATATTGATGCTAATGGTATCATCAAAGTAACTGCTACTGATAAAGGAACTGGAAAATCTCACGATATTCGTATCGAAGCTTCTTCTGGATTAACTTCTGAAGAAATCGAAAGAATGAAACAAGATGCTGAAGCTAACGCTGAGTCTGATAAAGTTTTAAGAGCTAAAGCTGAAAAAATTAATGAAGCTGACAGTACTATCTTCCAAACTGAAACTCAGTTGAAAGAGTTAGGAGATAAGCTTACTGACGATCACAAAACTGCTATCGAGTTTGCTTTGACTGAATTAAGATTTGCTCACCAATCTCAAGATCTTGAGGCTATCCAAAAAGGATTAGACAATGTGAACGCTGCATGGAAAACTGCAACTGAAGCTATGTATGCTCAAGGTGAACAAGGTCAACAAGCAGCTCCCCAACAAGAGCAATCGCAAGGTGACAATGTTGAAGACGTTGAATTCGAAGAAGTCAAATAATTCTTCTTTTACAATAATGAAAAACCGGACTAGAAATAGTCCGGTTTTTTTATGCAAAAAAACGAGTGTTTCTCTATTAAAAGAAGGTTCTATATATTTATTTTTAGGAATGAGGTTTTCCGTACTTTTTTTACAAGTTTTAGTAGTTATTTTGAAGGAAAATAAACCAAAACTTAACCTAAAAACTATGAAAAAAATTCTTGGAGGATTATTGTTTTTATCTATCTTATTTACAGGCTGCAGCAGTGATGAAAACGACGACGATAACAGCTCAATTTCGGCTACCATAAACGGAGTAGAATGGAAGCCAACTAAAATTAATAGTGTTACTTTAATTAAAATTTCCGGAAGTGGACAAAGATTTGATATAAATATTCAGGATGGCTCGCAAATGCTTATGCTAGCTTGTGAAAGTGAGTTTACAAGTAGCGACGCAATGCCATTGAAAGAATATAATTTTTATGAAGATATAGAAGATACTGATGGGAATGAATGGATTCCTAGCGATGCCTTGTTTGTAAATACTTATTTAATAGACGGAAATACTTATACAGAGCATATGCCAGTGGTTGGAAAAATGACAATAACTGCAATGGATCCGGAGAAAAAAACAGTATCGGGAACTTTTAGCTTTAAGTCGGAAAAAGGTAACGCCCTCCAAACTAAAATTGTAACTCCTGATATTTTTGAAGTAAAAAATGGAGTTTTTAGCAATTTATCTTATACTGTGTTGTCTCAATAAAACTTTGTAGTGTAAATAATTATGAACCGGACTAGAAATAGTCCGGTTTTTTTGTGACTAAGTTTTTAAGATCAAGAAGTTAGCAATAGCAGGTTTTTACTATTTGTATATCTTCACAAAATGACAAATGTCATTTCCCGTTCAAAATCTTTTTTGTAATATTACTATATAAATCATTTTGAATGAGAAAGATAAAATACAAAAAAGGCCGTAAACTGCAACATACTAGTTTAGAGTATACTGGATCTCATAAAGATCATGAAACAGAAATGCAGCTTTTTGTATATAACGATGCTGACGTTATCGAATATGAGAAATTTACCGTTTTTGCCTTAAATACCTGCATAGATTACACTAAAAATAATTGGCTGAATATTCATGGATTAAATAATCTCGAATTAATTAAAACAATCGGAGCGCATTTTAAGCTTGATGATTTTTTATTAGCAGATATATTAAACACTACCAAAAGAACGAAATTAGAAGAACAACAAGATGTTTTATTTTTTAATATCAAATCGCTTTTGCCTTCTGAGTATTCAGATGGTCTTAAAGTAGAACAGCTGAGTTTTATTTTAAAAGACGGAATTCTGATTTCTTTTCAGGAAAAACGGAGCGATTTCTTCACTCATATACGGGAACGTTTACGCACGCACGCTGGAATTGTAAGAACAAAAAAAGTAGATTATTTGCTTTATTTATTATTAGACGCTGTAATGGAGAATTTTTACATTACAATTGAAGATGAAGAGGATAATATTGAAGAATTGATTGATCTGACTAAAAAAGGTGCTGATCCTATTATTTTGGAAAAGATAGAAAATCATCGTGATAATTTTAATTTTTTAAAGCGTTCCATTATACCATTGCGTGATTCATTGTATTATTTGAAGACGATTAAAGATGATGATACAAATGAACTGATTCAGAAGGAAACTTTTAATTTTTTCGTCAGATTGCATCAAAAAAGTTTAGAGCTTTTGGAGCAAATTGATTCAGATATGAGTTCACTGGAAAGTGCTTCTAACTTTTATTTTTCGGAACAAAGCCGGAAAATGAATGAGATCATGAAAACACTGACGATTATTTCAGCCATTTTTATTCCGCTTACTTTTATTGTTGGGGTATACGGAATGAACTTTGAGTATATGCCGGAGCTTAAAGAGAGAAACGGCTATTTTATGGTCATGGGAGCCATGTTTTTATTGGTGATAGCCTTGATTATCTATTTCAAAAAAAGACGTTGGTTTTAACGTTTATTAATTATTATTTCAAACTTTAAATTATGAGCAAAGCAGTATACATAGCTACCAGCGACCATAATAGCGGAAAATCTATTATTACCTTAGGCTTGATGAGCATTTTAATTGGTAAAACGGCTAAAGTGGGTTATTTCAGACCTATAATAGAAGATTTTGTTGATGGAGAACAAGACAATCATATTGAAACAGTTTTGTCTTATTTTAACCTTGATATTAAGTTTGAAGAGGCTTACGCCATTACCAAAAGCAAACTGATCAAGAAAAAAAATAAAGGAAAAATAGGTGAGGTCCTGGATTTAATTATTGAAAAATATAAAAAACTGGAAGAACGTTTTGATTTTGTTTTAGTTGAAGGAACCAGTTTCACAGGAGAAGGTACTTCGATAGAATTAGACCTGAATGTTTTAATTGCCAAAAATCTCGGAATTCCAACCATGATTATTGGATCAGGAGTTGGGAAAACTTTAGAAGAGTTAGTAGACAGCCTTTATTTGGTTTACGATTCCTTTAAAGTAAAAGAGGTTGAAGTTTTATCGGTTTTTGCCAATAAAGTCCAGCCTGAAAATATTGAATTGGTAACCAAAGGTCTTCAAAAAAGTCTGCCGGCCAATGTTTTGATTAATACTATTCCGCTGATTTCAAGTTTGAATAATCCGACAATGCAGGAAATTGTTAATCAGCTAGATGCTAAAGTTCTATTCGGAAGTGCTTATTTAAATAATGAAATTGGACATTACAGTGTAGGAGCAATGCAGTTGCACAATTATCTGGTTCATTTGCATGACAATGCCCTTGTAATTACACCTGGTGACCGTTCTGATATTATTCTTGGAGCTTTACAGGCTAATGAGTCGGTAAATTATCCAACTATTTCAGGAATTATTTTAACGGGAAATATTATTCCGGAAGACAGTATCTTAAAACTTATTGAGGGACTTTCTGCAGTTGTTCCAATTATTGCTGTTGATGGGGGAACTTATAATATTACCAATAAAATAGGTTCGATACGATCTGAAATCTACGCGAATAATACGCATAAGATCGAAACTTCAATTACGACTTTTGAAAAATATGTAGCAATTGAAGCTTTATCAGAAAGAGTGATCACTTTTGTTCCCGAAGGAATGACGCCAAAAATGTTCCAGTACAATATGGTCAAAAGAGCCAAACAACACCGTAAACATATTGTTTTACCAGAAGGAAATGATGATAGAATCATTACTGCTGCGTCGAGATTATTAGATATGGATGTGGTTGATATTTCAATTATTGGCGATAAAAAACAAATAGAAAACAAAGTAGCTGAACTCGGAATAACTTTTGATTTTTCAAAAATAAAAATCATTAATCCAAGTGAATCTGAGTTTTATGAAGATTATGCGAATACCTATTATGAGCTTCGAAAAGCCAAAAATGTAAGCATAACAATGGCAAGGGATTTAATGGAAGATGTCTCGTATTTCGGAACTATGATGGTGTATAAAGGGCACGCTGACGGAATGGTTTCGGGAGCAGCACATACCACACAACATACGATTTTGCCAGCATTACAATTCATTAAAACAAAACCTAATTCATCTGTTGTTTCTTCTGTATTTTTTATGTGTTTGGAGGATAGAGTTTCTGTTTTTGGAGATTGTGCCATTAATCCGAATCCAACAGCAGAACAATTGGCAGAAATTGCTATTTCCTCAGCAGATTCAAGTTCAGCTTTCGGAATTGAGCCTAAAATTGCGATGCTTTCTTATTCTTCCGGAACTTCAGGAAAAGGTGATGAAGTAGAGAAAGTAAGAACGGCAACGGAAATAGTAAAACAAAAACGTCCTGATTTAAAAATTGAAGGACCAATTCAATATGATGCCGCAGTAGATCGTGCCGTAGGAAAAAGTAAAATGCCGGATTCTGAAGTGGCAGGGCAGGCGAGCGTATTAATTTTCCCCGATTTAAATACAGGAAATAACACGTATAAAGCTGTTCAAAGAGAAACCGGAGCATTGGCCATTGGACCAATGTTACAAGGTTTAAACAAGCCTGTAAATGATTTAAGTCGTGGCTGTACCGTAGACGATATTATAAACACAGTTGTAATTACAGCAATTCAGGCACAGGGACTTTAATTAAAAAATAGAAATTAAAACTTTGCATCTTCGTCGGAAATAAAAAAACTTAGTGACTTAGCGCCTTTGTGGCAAAATACTCAAAAATGAAAATACTAATTATAAACTCAGGAAGTTCATCCATAAAATATCAATTAATGGTAATGCCAACAAACGAAGTAATT
Source organism: Flavobacterium sp. KH_001 (assembly GCF_057840745.1). Classification (NCBI taxonomy): domain Bacteria; kingdom Pseudomonadati; phylum Bacteroidota; class Flavobacteriia; order Flavobacteriales; family Flavobacteriaceae; genus Flavobacterium; species Flavobacterium sp. KH_001. Next base: position 3,198,047 of record NZ_CM174520.1, read on the forward strand.
TGTTCCGGTATGATTGACAGAATTGGTTTAGAAACTTCAAATATTACTTTTAAAACGGCATCAAATTCAATAGAAGAAACATCTCCTATTCCCAATCATAAAGTAGGTTTACAGAAAGTAGCTAATATGCTTTTGGATGCTGAAAAAGGTGTTATACAATCGACTTCAGAAATTGCAGCGGTAGGTCATCGTGTAGTGCATGGAGGAAGTGATTTTAGCGATACAGTAAAAATTGACGAAAAAGTAAAAGCAAAAATTAAACAGCTTTTTGAGCTGGCTCCTTTACATAATCCAGCCAATTTAGAAGGAATTAATGTTGCTGAAGAAATCTTTAGTTCAGCCGAGCAAATAGCTGTTTTTGATACTGCCTTTCATCAAACAATGCCGGAAGTGGCTTATAAATATGCAATTCCAAATTATCTTTTGACAGAAAATAAAGTCCGTGTGTATGGTTTTCACGGAACGAGCCACAAATATGTTTCTGAAAAAGCAATTGAATTTTTAGAGCATAATTCTAAAATCATTACTATTCATTTAGGAAATGGCTGTAGTATGGCTGCTGTTAAAGACGGAAAATGTATTGACACTACAATGGGGTTTTCTCCGTCAAATGGGTTAATTATGGGAACACGTTCCGGTGATATTGATCAGTCGGTTGTTTTTTACATGATTAAAAATCTTGGTTATACAGCGGATGAAGTAAATGCAGTTTTATTAAAACAAAGCGGTATGCTTGGACTTACTGGCTACAGTGATTTGCGTGATATTGAAGCTGAGGCTGAGAAAGGAAATAAGGAATGTCAATTGGCTTTGCAAATGAATGCTTATCGCATTAAAAAGTTTATTGGCGCCTATGCTGCAGCATTAAATGGCTTAGATGCCATTGTTTTTACGGCTGGAATTGGTGAAAACTCTTCGTATATGCGGAAATTAGTTTGTACGGATATGGATTATTTTGGAATAGAAATAGACGATGAAAAAAATCAAGTTCGCTCTAAAGCTATTAGAGAAATCAACAAAGCAGACTCCAAAGCTAAAGTTTTGGTAGTGCCAACTGATGAAGAATATGAAATAGCAAATCAGGTTTATCATTTGCTTGACAATTAAATAAGATACTAATACTAATAAAAAAGCTTCTCAATTGAGAGGCTTTTTTACTTATTAAATATTTGTCAGTATCTTTGGCTATAAAACTGAATATTTTGAAATCGATACTTCTAAAATCACTTTTCTTCTTTTTCATCGCTTCACAAATTCAAGCACAAGAATTACTTCCTTTCGTTGAAAATTATAATAAATCAAACTATCAGGGCGACAACCAAATTTGGAACGTTGTCCAGGGTAAAGATAATGCCATGTATTTTGCTAATAATCATTATTTGCTGCGATATGATGGCGTAAAATGGGAGAAATATACCTTACCAAATAAAACTATTATTCGATCCATTTTGATTGAAGGGGATCGTATTTATTCCGGTTCTTATAAGGAATTTGGCTATTGGTATCGAAAAGAGGGCAAAATGCAGTATGTTTCAATTACCAAAAACCTGCGCTTGTTTGACGAGAAAGACAATGAAGAAATCTGGAAAATTTTCAGATTCAATGGTTCGTTATATTTCCAGTCCTTCAATGATGTTTTTATTTATAACGGAAAACACATTCAGAAAATTAAATTTCCATTTCTAATTTCGTATTGCTTTGTTGTTGATCAGGATCTTTATGTTGCCTCTGTAGCAAAAGGTACTTTTAAAATGAACGGATCAAGGATTGCAAATCCAAAGGGATGGAATGTTCTTAAAAACTGTGTCGTTCATGCCATTGAAAAATACCAAAACAGGACTTATATTTTTACACAGAAAAAAGGAATTTTTACAGTAGAAAAAGAGGGTTTAAAGCCTTGGAATAATCCATTAAATGAAATTTTAAAAGAGTCAACAATTAATGTAGGCAAGTTTACTAAAAACAATAAACTTATTGTAGGTACCGGAAACCGAGGTGTTTTTATCTATGATTTTAAATCTGATACCTATAAAAATATTGACAGAAAAAATGTCTTAATGAACAACTCCATTTTGAGTATTGGTTTTGACAAAGAAAATGATTTGTGGCTGGGCTTAGATAATGGAATCGCTCATGTTGAGATCAATTCTCCTATTTCAATCTTTTATGATAATTCAGGTATTTTAGGCTCTGTTTACTCGGTTGCTACTACAAACAAAGGTTATTTAATAGCAACAAACCATGGCGTTTTTGAATTTGATTCAGGCAAATTCAAAATGATACCCAATACTCAGGGGCAGGCATGGAATATTACAGAAATCAATAATAAATATATTATTGGTCATAACGATGGCACATTTTCTTACGATAATGGTTCGCTGTCTAAAATAAATAATATTAGTGGTGGCTGGAATTTATCGAAAAGCAGTATTAATAATAATTACTTTCAGTCGACTTATAGTGGCGTTGTTGTTTATGATAATCTTTCAGATTTAAGTCAGAAGAAAGTGATTAAAGATCTTTCTAAACCTATAAAATATATAGCCCAGAACAAAAAGAATGAAATATGGGCTGCAGATAATTACCGTGGCCTCTATCGTGTTATATACGATGATAATTTTAAAACTAAAAAAGTTGAAAATATCACACAGCAAAGTAAGATTAAAAACGACTTTGGAGTTAAGATATTTGAATTTAGAAATGAAATTCTATTCCTGATCAATAATTCGTGGTACACTTATAATTCGATAACCAACAAACTAGAAGAAAACGAATTATTTAACCAGAACTTTAAAAATGTTTCGGATATAATAAGCATAGACGAGGATCATTTTATGGTACTTCAGGATGGAATTTTATACCATATTAAAGCTACTGGGAATAAATTTTTGTGGAATATTATTCAGGCGAAGTATTATAAAGGGAAATTAATCAATGATAATTTAAGGATTTTTAAGCATGCCAATCATTATTTACTAAATCTCGATGATGGTTTTATATCCTTACAATTGAAATATGAGAATAGGCAAAATTCAGCGGTTAAGATTGAATCTTTTAATGAGGAAAATTTAGTTCCAAACGATTCCAAAATTAAATATAATACGGAACTGCAAATAAATGTTATTTCAGGAATTTATGGAGCCAGTAAGCCTAATTTGTTTTATAAATTGGACAATAACAAGGAATTTATTCCCGTCCTAAACGGACTAATTGTTTTAAACAATTTAGATAGTGGAAGTCATGCTGTTAAGGTTTTTAAACACGATGGGGCGAACTATGATAAAGTTGCGAATTTCGAATTTAGTGTAGCAAAACCTTGGTATTTTTCATTTTGGATGATTTTGTTATACTTATTAATAATAGGAGCGGTGCTATTTTTCTATTACAAATGGAACAAGCTTCGTTATATGCAAAAATTAAGATTGCAGGCCGAAGAATTGAAACATCAGCGAGAAATTCTTGAAATGGAATTAAAAGCAGAGAACGAGTTGAATATGCAAGAATATCAAAAACATATCTTGGAACTCGAATTACAAACCAAATCATCTGAAGTTGCAGGGAAGTCACTATCAATTGCCAAACAAAGTGAAATGATCGAAAACATTCAGAATATTCTTGATTCTGAAAAAGACTTTAATAAACTTAAAAGCGAAATAAAAAAAGCAATTAAGATTAATGAAGTAAATAAGCACGAATGGGAAATTTTTGAAACCAATTTGAATCAGATTCACAATGAATTTATCATTAGTCTTTCAAAGAAATATCCAATTCTTACTCCAAAGGATATAAAACTGTGTGTGTATCTTAAAATGAACCTTTCTTCAAAGGAAATTGCACCTATGATGAATATCTCTTTTAGAGGTGTAGAATTACACAGATATCGCCTTAGAAAGAAATTAAATCTCTCGCAGGAAGAAAACCTGTCAAAGTTTTTATTAAGTGTGTAAGATTTGCATTTAAATTTTATGTTTTTTATATTTTTGAATAGCATTTTTTACATAATTCCAATACATCATCACTACATCATAACGTTATGTTAATAAAATTAAATTAACATTTATGGTATTGATTATCATTGATTTATAATCATGTTTTAACATAATGATGTAGCTATGTAGTAGTGCTGTTTGATGTACTACAACGTTGTAATTGTTTAATTTGGCTCTACTAACTTAAACGATTACGAACTGTATGAAAAATTTTATTTTTAGCTTTTTAGCGCTCTTATTGCTTCCGGCATATATGTCTGGACAGGCAATTAAAGGAAAAGTAGTAGACAGTAGTGGAATGGGTATTCCGGGAGCAGTTATTAGTGCTCCGCAATCCCGTACATCTACAGATGCTGATTTCGACGGAAATTTTACAATTAATGCAAAAGAAGGGGAGCTTTTAAAAGTCTCTATGCTTGGTTTTGACGCGGTTTCTGTACCCGCAACAGCTACTCCAATGACCATAACACTAAAAGAAGCAGGAGATACTGCTCTAAAAGAAGTGGTGGTTATTGGGTATGGTACCAGAAAGAAAATTGATAATACTTCAGCTGTTAGTTCAATTAAGTCTGAAGAAATTACAAAAATGAAGGTTGCAAATGCTTCTCAGGCTATACAAGGTAAAGCGGCTGGTGTTCAGGTGTCTACTTCAGATGCACCAGGAAGTACTCCTTCAGTTGTAATTAGAGGAGCTGGAACTGCATTAGGAGGAAGAAATCCTTTATATGTTGTAGATGGTATGCCTACTGAAAATATCAATAACATTAATACTAATGATATTACATCTTACGAAATTTTGAAAGATGCTTCCTCATTAGCTATTTATGGAACTAGAGGGGCAAATGGTGTAATTATGATTACAACCAAAAATGGAAAAGGAAAACTTACTGTAGATGTCGAAAGTTTTGCAGGTATTAGAAGCCCTTTGAAAAAAGTAAAAATGGCAAATAGTGATGAGTATGTTCGCTATAGTAATGCTGCTTTTATCAATGATTTTCCACAAGGAAGATTTTCTGCTAATCAGCCTTATAATACTGATTGGTTTGATGAGATTACAAGAACAGGATCTTATACTCAAAACAATATTTCTATTTCAGGATCTTCGGAAAATGTAAAATACTTTTTTAGTGTTGGAAATTATGAAGAAAAAGGAATTTTAAACGGATCTGATTACGGACGTACTACTATTAGAAACAATAATGAATTCAAACTTTCAGAAAAAGTTAAAATAAGCCAAAATTTTAGTGTAAGTACTATAAAGAATACACCAATGCCTTTGAGTGCATTTACTAATGCTTATAGACAATCACCATTAGTTCCCGTACGTTATGCTGATGGAAAATATGGTGTACCTTTTGTTTCGAATGGTGTTGTAGCTGAAACAGGAGCATCTTTTAATAATGTTGGTAATCCTGTCGCTCAATTAGACTATACAGATGAGCAACAAGAAAGTGTTATTTTACAAGGTGGATTAAAATTAGATTGGGATATTATTAAATCTCTAAAATTTACCTCACAATTTAATGGAGAGTATTTTACATACAATCAGTATAATTATGTAGATAATACAGCACTTTGGTTAGCTGCAGATCCTACTCGTGTAGCATCGGCATACCCTTCAGATTTGAATAAAAATACTTTGACAAGAGGTAGAGACGAATATTTCAATTGGAATTTATCTAATTATTTGACTTATAATAAAGTTTTTGCGGAAATTCATGATGTGGAAGTTACGGCAGGTATTGAGGCTAATGTACAAGGTACCAGAGAAAAGTTAACGATCGATAGAAAAAATGTAAATCCAAATTCTAACTACTGGTCTTTAAAAGATATTAATGTTGCAAGTTCAGTGACAGGTTTTAAAGATGAGGCTTTGAATCAAAGAAGATTAGCGTCTTATTTTGCACGTTTTCAGTACAAATTATTAGACAAATATTTGGTTACAGGTACTGTAAGACGTGACGGATCATCACAATTTGCTGATGACAAACGTTGGGGAACATTCCCATCTGTTGGTTTAGGTTGGATTGTTTCTAAAGAAAGCTTTTTGAGCAATGTAGAACCTATTAATTTATTAAAAATTAGAGGATCTTGGGGTAGATTAGGAAATCAAAATGTACCTCTTAATACGCAACTATTAACTTCTGGATTAGATTATTCAGGTATAGGTTCTGGTACTACAATAAATTCTCAGGTAGATCCTAATTTATCTTGGGAGATTGTTGAAGAACTTTCAGGAGGATTTGATTTTGAAGTATTGAACAGCAGATTAAAAGGATCATTTGATGTATATGATAAAAATACAACAAATACAATTTTGAATGTTAAACCATATTCTACTTCAGGAATTACAGTAGCTACACCTGCACATATTGGAGAAGTATCTAACAAAGGTTATGAAATTTCTTTGCGTTGGGATGATAAAATAAACGACAATTTAAGCTACTGGGTAGGAGGAAATTTTTCTCATAATAAAAATGAACTTACCAGTCTTAAAAATGTACAGTTGAATCCAATTATTGGAGGAAGTTTAGGAAATGGAGAAAACACCAAAATTCTTGATAATACTTCGGTAGGACAGCCTTTAGGCAGCTTTTTTATGTATGAGTATGCTGGCATTGACCAAGCAAACGGACAAATGCTTTATTATAAAGCAGATGGATCTAAAGTTGCAAGAGCAGGGTTAGACGAACTAAAAGATAAAAAATATGTAGGTTCACTTTTACCAACATCTAATTATGGTGTTACTTTAGGGTTGAATTACAAAAATATTGATTTTTCTGTTGATGGTTATGGAACAGGAGGAGCAAAGGTATATAATGGTAAAAAAGCACAAAGATTTGGGGGAGAAAATATCGAAGCTTCAGTAGCTCGCGATTTCTGGTCACTTACAAATCCAACATCTTCAAATCCAGCACCTTCTAATGCGAATCCTATAGCTTCAACATATTATTTGGAATCTGCAGATTTCTTCAGAATCAATAACATTACTTTAGGATATAAACTTCCACTTAAAGACGATCAGTTTATTAGCTTTTGCCGAATCTATGTAAACGCAATTAATCCGTTTATCTCACAAAAATTCTCTGGATTTTCACCAGATGTTACAAGTGATGGTAAACTTGTTGAAGGCACTCAGGGGGTTGAGTTAGATGCTTACCCATCATTGAGATCATTTGTTATAGGTGCAAATTTAAAATTTTAATATTATGAAAAGATTATATATATCAATGTTTGTACTTTCAGGATTGCTATTATCCGGATGTTCAAATGATTTTTTGGATGTCGAGCCAACAGAAGCTATTCCGGCTGATCCTAATTTGGTTAATAGCGACGCTGGCGCGACAGGTTTTGTAACGGCCATCTACAATCAATTTCTAGGATGGGAAATGTCCTCTTTTGGATGGAATGCAGTTTCAAGTATTATCTCAGATGATGCAGATAAAGGTTCTGATCCTGGAGATGCAGGTGGTGACAAAGGTATTGTAGATGCTTTAACTTATAATGCTTCAACTCCATCATTTCAATCAACCTGGGAGGCTAATTATGCTGGGATAAACAGATGTAATCAGGCATTGGCAATGTTTCCTAAATTAGATATGGCAACACCTAGTTTAAAAGCAAGATTAGTAGGTGAAACGAAGTTTTTGAGAGCTTTTATGTATTTTACTTTAGTAAAAGGATATGGTGGAGTTCCAATTGTAGATCATTTGGCTCTTGTCCCAATTTCTGAGGAAGATAGAAAAATGCAATTGACGCGTAAATCAGTAGCAGAAGTTTATGCTTTTATAGAACAAGATCTTAATGAGGCTATTGAAGCTTTACCGTTAAAATCAGCTTACACAGGAGCAGATGTTGTTAGAGCTTCTAAAGGATCAGCTTATGCTTTATTAGCAAAAGTAAATCTATATCAAAAAAATTGGCAAAAAGTAATTGACAATTGTGATAAAGTAACAGGTTACTCTTTAGTTTCTGATTATGCTTCACAATTTAAAAAAGAAGGAGAATTTGGTCCGGAATCTATTTTCGAAATTAATGGAGTAGGTTCTACTTCTAGCCCTGGATTTGGAATTGGAAATTACTCTGTTTCTCAAGCACCACGTGGTGCCGGAGGTTGGGGTTGGGGATTCAACACACCAACTGAAGGCTTAGCAAATGCCTATGAGCCTGGAGATGTTAGAAAAAATGCAACCATTATTTTCAGGGGTTCAGTTTTATATGATGGTAGAGAAGTTCCATCAACTGTAGCAAATCCAAGATATAATTATAAAGCATATTCATCATCTTTTTATAATCAGGAATTTACAGATACAAATCTTAGATATTTAAGATATGCTGAAGTTATATTAATGAAAGCTGAGGCTTTAAATGAATTAGGGCAAACTTCTGAGGCAATTCCTTTAGTAAATCAAATTCGTAAAAGAGCTGGTTTGGGAGATACGCCATTTACTTCTCAGAGTGATATTAGAAAAGCGATCTGGAAAGAAAGAAGATTAGAATTTGCTTTTGAGCACGACAGATGGTTTGATCTTGTTAGAACAGGACAAGCAGAAGCGGCTATGGCAGCAGACGGAAAAACTTTTATTGTTGGAAAACATGAATTATGGCCTATTCCAACTTCATTCTTAAGAGAAGCGAATGGACTTTCACAACAAAACCCTGGTGGTTACTAATTAAAACTTCAAAATCACTCTCTTCTTTTGAAGGGAGTGATTTTTTAAAAATATGAATTTTTTAAAATTTTGTAATGATTAGATTATCGATTCTATTTAGTATTATCACCCTTTTTAGCTGTGGTAAGCAAGAAAATAAACAAAAAGAAGTTTCTTCTGAAAGTATTCCTGTTAAGCAATTGACAGACGATCAGCTTTTAGATGCAGTCGAAAAACAGACTTTTGCTTATTTCTGGGATTATGCTGAACCAAATTCAGGTTTAGCCAGAGAACGTTTTCATCCTGATGGGAATTATCCTGAAAATGATGCTCATATTGTTACAACAGGAGGTTCAGGTTTTGGATTAATGGCTCTTGTTTCTGGTATGTCACGTGGTTATATAACAAAAGAGAAAGGCGTTGAAAGACTAAATAAAATTGCTGATTTTCTTGCAAAAGCTGATCGTTTTCACGGTGCCTGGCCACATTGGATGGATGGAAACACCGGAAAAGTAAAGCCATTTGGAATGAAAGATAATGGAGGAGATTTAGTAGAGACTTCCTTTTTAGTAGCAGGAATGATTACGGTTCGCGAATATTTACAAACAGGTTCTGATAAAGAGAAAGCAGTAGCTAAAAAGTATGATGAACTTTGGAAAGGGGTGGATTGGAATTGGTTTACTAACAATAAAAATGTATTGTACTGGCATTGGTCTCCAACTTATGACTGGCAAATGAATTTTGCTTTGCAAGGATACAATGAATGTCTTATTACTTATGTTATGGCAGCATCCTCGCCAACACATACAATTGATGCAAAAGTATATCACGAAGGTTGGGCTAGAAGTGGGGGAATTGTTTCTTCTAAAACCAAATATAATTTGCCTTTAATTTTAAAACACAATGGAGCTGAAGAATTCGGCGGACCTTTATTTTGGGCACATTATTCTTATTTAGGCTTAGATCCGAATCAGTTGAGCGACAAATATGCAAATTATTGGGATCTAAATTCAAATCAGGTAAAAATTGACTACCAATATTGTGTCGAAAATCCAAAGAAGTTTAAAGGTTATGGAACTGATTATTGGGGATTAACGGCTTCCTATTCTAGAAATCCTGACGGTTCAATTGGCTATGATGCGCATATGCCAAGCAATGATAAAGGAGTTATTTCGCCAACAGCAGCAGTCAGTTCAATTGTATATACACCAAAAGAATCGATGGCTGTAATTCGAAATCTATACGAAAACCATAAAAAAGATACGTGGGGAGAAGCCGGATTTTATGATGCAGTAAGTTTAGAAAACAACTGGACAGCAAAAAGATATTTGGCAATTGATCAGGGACCAGAAGTGGTTATGATCGAAAACTATCGTTCAGGTTTATTGTGGAAATTATTTATGAATGCTCCTGAAGTAAAACAGGGTTTAGTAAAACTGGGATTTAAGTCTAAAAAATACGGATTCTAATCCTTCATTAAATGAAATACAAAATAACTTTATTAATAATATTATTTTCCATTTTGGGTTTTGCACAAAGCGAAAAAACAGGAACAATAAAGACGGTTGCAGTCCTAAAACATGAATTAGGTTATGCTTTACACAAACCAGCGAATACAAAAGAGAAAAAGCCATTAATCGTTTTTATTTCTGGTGATGGAGAAAAAGGAACAGACATAGAAAAAGTAAAAATTCATGGACCTTTAAAATACTTAATAACACATCAATTAGATGCTTATGTCTTGGCTCCTCAATGTAAGGAAGACGAGAAGTGGAACATCGAGTCTATTAATGAATTGATTCTAAAAGTTCAAAGAGAGAACAAAATAGACGCCGACAGAATCTATGTTACAGGTTTAAGTTCCGGTGGCTGGGCAGCTTGGAATTTGGCGCTTACCTATCCTGATAAGTTTGCAGCAATTGTTCCGATTTCGGGGTTTGTTGATTTAATTGAATTAGAAAGTGCGTGTAAAATTGCCAATATTCCGACGAGAATTTTTCATGGATTATTGGATGATGTAGTAAAGGTTGATTATGCCATAACGATTTACAAAGAATTAAAAAAATGCAACGCCAAAGATGTTCAACTGACTATTTTTGATGACGCAGGCCACGACAGTTGGTCACGAGTTTACAACAATCCGGAAATTTATGACTGGATGTTGAAACAGATTAAAACAAATATGAATAAATAAATATATTAGAATGAAAAACAAATTAGTCTTACTTTTTTTAGGATGTGCTGTTTTGGGTTATGCTCAAAAAAAGAACACTAAAAACACAGTAACAATTAAACCAAAATCAGAGTTTGTAGCTGAACTTTTGTCGAAAATGACTTTAGACGAAAAATTAGGTCAGCTTAATTTACCAACTTCTGGAGATATTACGACAGGACAAGCAAACAGTTCTGATGTGGCTAAAAAAATTGCTGAAGGTAAAGTAGGTGGTTTATTCAATATTAAATCTGTTCAAAAAATTAAAGAAGTACAAAAAATTGCTGTTGAAAAAAGCCGTTTAAAAATTCCATTGATTTTTGGTATGGATGTTATTCACGGTTACGAAACAACATTCCCAATTCCGCTGGGATTATCTTGTACATGGGATATGAATCTGATCGAAAGAAGTGCTCAGATTGCGGCTCAGGAAGCAAGTGCTGACGGGATCAACTGGACATTTTCGCCAATGGTAGATATTTCCCGTGATCCACGTTGGGGAAGAATTTCTGAAGGATCAGGAGAAGATCCTTACTTAGGAAGTCAAATTGCAAAAGCAATGGTAAACGGATATCAGCAACATGACCTTTCTAAAAATAATTCGATTATGGCCTGTGTAAAACACTTCGCTTTATACGGAGCACCAGAGGCAGGTCGTGATTACAATACGGTTGACATGAGTCATATCAGAATGTTCAATGATTATTTCCCTCCTTACAAAGCAGCTGTTGATGCTGGTGTAGGATCTGTAATGGCTTCTTTTAACGAAGTTGACGGAATTCCTGCAACTGGAAACAAATGGTTAATGACAGATGTTTTAAGAAAACAATGGGGATTTAAAGGTTTCGTAGTAACTGATTTTACAGGAATTAACGAAATGATCGAACATGGGATGGGAGATTTGCAAGCTGTTTCGGCTTTGTCTTTAAATGCTGGTGTTGAAATGGATATGGTTGGTGAAGGCTTCTTGACTACATTGAAAAAATCTTTAGATGAGAAAAAAGTAACTATCGAGCAAATTGATAATGCTGTTAAACTTATTTTAGAAGCAAAGTACGATTTAGGATTATTCCAGGATCCTTATAAATATTGTGATGAAAAAAGAGCTAAAACGGAGATTTTCACATCTTCAAGCAGAAAAGAAGCACGTCAGATTGCTGCACAGTCTTTGGTTTTATTAAAAAATCAAAATCAGGTATTGCCTCTTAAAAAATCTGGAACAATTGCACTTATCGGACCATTGGCAGATGCAAAAGAAAACATGCCGGGAACCTGGAGCGTAGCTACTAAAATGGAAAATGCTATTTCATTATTAGCAGGAATTAAAGAAGTAGCAGGATCTTCTGTAAAAGTATTGTATGCAAAAGGAAGCAATTTAGATTATAATGAAACTTTTGAAACTAATGCAACAATGTTTGGAAAAACCTTACACCGTGATGGTCGTTCTAAAGAAGAATTATTGGCAGAAGCTTTAAAAGTAGCGAACCAATCTGATGTAATTGTAGCAGCTCTGGGAGAATCTGCAGAAATGAGCGGAGAATCTAGCAGCCGTACCAATTTAGAAATTCCACAAGCGCAAAAAGACTTGTTAAACGCTTTATTAAAAACAGGAAAACCAGTTGTGTTAGTTTTATTTGACGGTCGTCCGTTAGTTTTAAAAGAAGAAAACGAGACTGTTCCTGCGATTTTAAATGCGTGGTTTGCCGGTACTGAAGCTGGTTATGCTATTGCTGATGTTTTATTTGGTGATGTAAATCCTTCTGGAAAATTAACTACAACTTTTCCAAGAAGCGTTGGACAAGTACCAATTTACTATGCACACAAAAATACAGGAAGACCTCTTGCAAATACAGAAGGTAAATTCGAAAAATTCAGATCAAATTATATTGACGAAAGAAACGAGCCATTATTTCCATTTGGTTTTGGATTAAGTTATACCAACTTTGACTATTCAAACCTGAAAATTTCATCAGATAAGATGAATGAAAGTGGAAAATTGAAAGTAACTGTTGATGTTAGCAATACAGGAAATTATGACGGTAAAGAAACCGTTCAATTGTATATCAGAGATTTAGTAGGTTCTGTAACAAGACCGGTTAGAGAGCTAAAAAATTTCCAAAAAATAACGCTTAAAAAAGGCGAAAAACAAACTGTGTCATTTGATATCACGGTTAAAGATTTAAAATTTTATAATTCTGACTTACAATTCGTAGCAGAACCTGGACAGTTTGATGTTTTCGTTGGAGGAAATTCAGCTGCAGATAAGAAAGTTAGTTTTGAGTTAACTAAATAGTTGGTTTGTTAGATTAGTAATTAGCCCTTCGTCTGGTTAACGAAGGGCTTTTTCATAAAAAGAACTTTTTAAAAAATGATAAATTTTAAAACAATGAAAATTTCTAACGCATTTAAAGTAGTTATTTTATTCCTATTGATAGTTATTTTTTACTCTTGTGGAGTGGAAAAAAATGCAATTGTTGCACATCGTGGAGCATGGAAAAAGAATAATCTTCCTGAAAATTCTATTGCCTCTTTGCGACATGCAATTGATTTAAAACTTCCAGGTTCTGAATTTGACGTTTGGCGAACAGCAGATGATTCGCTTGTAATCAATCACGATGCGCATTATAACAAATTGCTTATTGAAGAAACAAATTATGCAGATTTAATAAAGTTTAAACTTTCAAACGGAGAAAAGCTGCCAACACTGCACGAGTATATTACTGAAGGCAAACGAAACAACAAACATACCCTTTTAGTCTGCGAAATAAAGCCATCAGAAATAAATAAGGAAAGAGGAAAAAAAACAGCTTTAAAAACTGTTGAAATGATCAAAAAACTGCATGCAGATAAAATTACCTGTTATATAAGTTTTGATTACGAAATCTTAAAGCAAATTCGAGAAGTAGATCAGAAAACAGTTTTACAATATCTGGAAGGTAATAAATCTCCAAAAGAAGTAAAATTAGATAAGATTTCTGGAGTCGATTATCATTATTCTGTTTTTAAAAAACATCCGGAATGGATTAAAGAAGCGAAAGAAAATAATATTATCCTAAATGCCTGGACAGTAAACGAAGTTTCTGATATGGATTGGATTATTGATCATAAATTCAATTACATAACCACAAATGAACCTGAACTATTAAAAGAAAGAGTAAAGGAGAAAAAATAATCTTTTAAACTTTCCAAATAAAATGAAACTATGAAAAAAGCATATCAAATCACATTGCCAATTCTATTGTTTTTGATGATTTTCAACAACAATGTTTTCGCACAAAAAACGAATATTCCTGGAAAAACGGAATGGTTCGATCCGAATAAACCGGCAACGACTTATTGCAACCCAATTAATATTGGTTACAATTACACAACACACAATCATAACGGAATTCCGGAATCACGTCGTTCAAGTGCAGATCCGGTTATAATAACTTTTAAAGGAGAATATTATTTATTCGCCACAAATCAGGCTGGTTTCTTTTGGAGTAAAGACATGTCAGATTGGAAATTTGTTTACGGCAGTTTTCAAAGAAAGCCCGGAGATGATGATCAGTGCGCACCTGCTGCATGGGTTGTAAATGATACTTTGTTTTATGTAGGTTCAACCTGGAAAAGAGATCATCCCATCTGGAAAACAGCTGATCCAAAATCAGGGCAATGGTTAAGACATGTTGATAAGGCAATGCTGCCAACCTGGGATCCTGCCATTTTTCAGGATGATGATAAAAAGGTTTATATGTATTATGGTTCAAGTGGAAAATTACCTCTTGTTGGTGTAGAAGTAGATTATAATACATGGCTTCCAAAAGGAAATCAATCTGATTATGAAAAATTATACAAGGCGACAGAAGTAGAGGATATTCAGCGTCCCTACGGCCAGATAAAAGAAGTGGCTATTTTAGATCCTTCCAATCATGGTTGGGAGCGTTTTGGACCAAACAATGATATGGAGCCTGCACCTTGGGGAAATTTTATTGAAGGAGCCTGGATGACCAAACACAATGGTAAATATTATATGCAATATGGTGCGCCGGCAACTGAATTTAAAGGGTATGCCAATGGTGTTCATGTTGGAGATAATCCCTTAGGGCCATTTACATATCAAAAACACAATCCCATGTCATACAAACCAGGCGGATTTGTAATTGGAGCCGGACACGGAAATACTTTTGCTGATAATTACGGAAATTACTGGAACACCGGAACTTGTAAAATCTCCATAAAGGACCGTTTTGAGCGTCGTATAGATATGTTTCCTGCGGGATTTGATAAAGATGATGTAATGTATTCCATTACGGCTTACGGTGATTTTCCGATCGTCCTGCCAACTTCTCAAAGAAATCAGGAAAAAGGAGCTTCTTCAGGATGGATGTTACTTTCGTACAAAAAGCCAGTAACCGTTTCTTCTTCTGAGGAATGCATGGAAGTAGAAACGCACAGAATGGATAACGGTGGTAAAAAAGTATATGAAAAGTTTTGTTACGGTTCTGAAAATTTAACCGATGAAAATATTCAAACCTATTGGTCAGCAAAAACAGATGCACCTGGCGAATGGATGCAACTAGATTTAGGCAGGCCAATGGAAATAAAAGCGTTACAAATCAATTATGCAGATCATAAAGCGACACAGTACAACAAGGCTATGGATATTTATTACCAATATAAAATCTTCATGTCTGATGATGCCCAAAACTGGACATTAGTGGTTGATAAATCTCAAAATGCAAAAGACGTTCCGCATGATTATGTAGAGTTATCAAAATCAATTAAGGCACGTTACATCAAAATGGTAAACATTCATAATGCTTCAGGATTATTTGCAGTTTCAGACTTTAGAGTTTTCGGAAATGGATTAACAGCAAAACCAAAAGCAGTTTCTAATTTTAAAGTTAACAGAAATGCAAAAGACTCCCGAAATGCAATTATTAGCTGGAAAAAACAGCCAGATGCGGTAGGTTATAATATTTATTACGGAATCTCTCCAGACAAATTATACAACAGTATTATGGTGTATGATGAAGCTTCATATGATTTTAGAGGCTTAGATAAAGGCACAAAATATTACTTTACAATTGAGGCTTTTAATGAAAACGGAATTGGTGTACAAAACAAGTTAATCGAGGTAAAATAATTTGATAAAAGTTGTAATGAAATCTGTGGCAGGTCTAAAGAATTTTGTTCCTTTGTGCAACAACCCAAAAAAACATAATTAAACCTATGAAAAAAACGATTCTTTTAACTGTTTTAGTTTTAAACGGATTGACATCTTTTGCACAGTCAAATGATGAAAAAAACATTAAATTATTCTATAAAAAAGCTTTAACCGAGGCAAAATGTTACACTTGGCTAGAGTATTTATCTAATGATATCGGAAGCCGTTTATCAGGTTCTCCGAGTGCTGAGGAGGCGGTAAAATACACAAAATCCCAGTTGGAAAGTTTGGGACTTGATAAAGTATACCTTCAGGAAGTTATGGTACCTCATTGGGTTCGTGGCGAAAAAGAAACTGCTTTTATTTTAGATAATAAAAACAAAACGGCAGTGCCTATTTGTGCTTTGGGAGGATCAATTGCAACGCCAAAAACAGGGCTTACTGCTGAAGTTGTTGAAGTACAAGGTATTGAGGAATTAAAGACTTTAGGAGATAAAGTAAAAGGTAAAATTGTGTTTTTTAACAGACCAATGAACCCTGAAAATATCGAAACATTTACATCATACGGTGCTTGTGTAGATCAAAGATTTGCCGGAGCAAAAGAGGCTGCTAAATTTGGTGCTGTCGGAACCATTGTTCGTTCTATGAATTTACGTTTAGACGATTTTCCTCATACAGGAGCTCAAAGTTATGGTGATTTGCCAAAAGAACAATATATTCCAACTGCTGCGATAAGTACGAATGGAGCTGAATTATTAAGCAAATCTCTAAAAGTTAACCCAGCTTTAAAGTTTTATTTTAAGCAATCTTGTGAGACTTTACCAGATGTATTGTCTTATAATGTAATTGGAGAATTGACAGGAACAGTAACTCCCGAGAACATTATAGTTGTTGGCGGTCACTTAGATTCCTGGGATCTTGCAGACGGTTCTCATGACGATGGAGCAGGAGTAGTGCAAAGTATGGAAGTGGTGCGTATTCTTAAAAATTTAAATTACAAACCTAAAAATACAATTCGTGCAGTATTATTCATGAATGAAGAAAACGGAGGAAAGGGTGGCGCTAAATATGAAGAAGTTTCTAAACAAAAGAAAGAGAATCATATTTTAGCGGTGGAAAGTGATTCAGGCGGATTTACGCCAAGAGGATTTTCAATTCAGGCAGACGATGCCAACTTCAAGAAGATACAAGGATTTAAAGACTTTTTTGAGCCTTATTTAGTACACAGTTTTACAATTGGTCACGCAGGTTCAGATATTGGTCATTTAACGTCTAAAACAATCGTTAAAGCAGGTTTAAAACCAGATTCACAACGTTACTTTGATTATCACCACGCTGCAAACGATAAATTTGATGCAATCAACAAAAGAGAGTTAGAATTAGGAGCAGCAACAATGACGTCATTAATTTATTTAATTGATCAAAGCGGAATTGTTCTTCCAACTGCGAATTAATTAAGATTTAATTTATAAAGAAAAAGCGATGAGTAATCATCGCTTTTTTTATTTGAAAAATATCTGTGTAAATCTGTTTATTCGCAAAGCCCGTGGACTAAAATATTCAGTTGTTTAATACGTATCAATTACAGTTTTTAACAAACTAGAATCAACGAGATCAGAAGGAGCAACAACTTTTTCCTCAAGCGGAACATCATTTCCATATCTTTCCTTCAATATCTTTTGGACTCTTTCATCATTCAAATTAAAATCCTTCAATTGCTTCAATTTTGATAATTCTATTCCGGCGCCATTTTTATAAATCTTCCAGATCAATTCAGAACAATAAATTCGGTTATCCGTCCATTCAAAATAAGCATCGTATTCCTTCCCCAGAAGTTGTTTGCCGTACGTTTTCATTTTGTCAAGAGTTTCTTCATTCAAAATAGTTTCGGCATTTTTGAGTCTCTTAACAACATATTTATGATCTTTTCCATGTGAAATCCATTCCTCAAGAGGTGTTATTTTTACAGGCTGTACCGCTTCCAAAACAAATTGTCCGCCATTAACAAAGACAATAATGCCGCAATGCGAAAACTTAGAGTTTGTTGCAATTCTTACTGCTTCACATTGTTTAGATTCTGACGTCTGAAAAATAAGATCTCCATCATGAATTTTATCTGAAATACTATTTTCCGACTTTGTTCCGGAAAAAGGATTATTCGGAAAAACTTTCATTGCAACAAACAAAGCACAACCAAAGCTCAGTAAAAATGTAATGATGGGAAATAGATATTTTGATTTTTTCATCTTTTGACTTTTATGAATAAAGTATGATCTGGCAAATTAAGAGCAAAAAAAAATAGTTACCAAAATGATAACTATTTTTAAGTATACTTTATGAAATATTAGATTCTAAAAATTCCACCCACAGCAATAATTCTTTGAAAGAAGAAAAAGTCTTGCGAAGCTTTGTCTTCATTACTAACTGTAGTTCTAATATCCTGCATGTTAATGTAACCTCCTTTTAATTCTCCTTGCAAGTAGAAGTACTTGAAAAAAGTAAAGTTGATTCCCGCTTTTGCAGAAAGGCCATATCCTGAAATATGAAAATCATCGTGACGTTCTTTTCCTAAAAGTGTTGTATTGGTTTTAGGATATAAAACTCCGGCCCCCAAACCTTCAGTTAAGTTAATCTGAACTTTATCTGTATTCGGCAAACCAAACCATTTCGAAATATCGTCATGTCTGGAAACCTCGGTATTAATATAGTTCAAACCATCGGTATGCTCGTACATTAAAAATGCAGGAGGGTTTCCTTGAGCAGTACCTTGATCATAACCACCTTCCTGAGCACCATTTAGAGACATATCTACAGGTCTATTATTGTAATATGTGTTGTCTCCGTTATAATAAGATCCAGCTTGATCAGCAGGTAAATTAATATAACCAGTAACATTTGCTGTTTGATTTTGTGTCATCACATATTTCATGTGATCCCAACCAATAGAAACGCTGTAATGATCGTTAAAGAAATATCCCATTCTAAAATTAGTCTGTGGGATAGTCATGTTTGCCGGATTCACATAATCAATATGGTATCCTTTTGGTTTATCATGAGCTTTCATATCAGCAACTGTGAAGTTGTAATCTTTCCCTCTGAAATTCACATCAGACTTAGTATAACTGTCTCTGTTACCTCCCCAGGAAACGAAAAATTTACCTTTATTATGTGCTGTGTATCTTTCTACTGCGATTTCTTCCTGAGCAAAAGCGTTTAATGAAAAACACACCAGAAAGAAAAATAAAATATTTGTTTTCAATGAACGTGTATTAAAAATTTAGAATGAATTAACTGTTTTTCTAATGGCAACCAATTTGGTCATTAAACCTTCAAAATAGTCCAAATGAAGCATATTAGCACCATCACTTTTTGCGTTAGCAGGGTCAAAATGAGTTTCGATAAAAATACCGTCAACACCCACAGCAATACCTGCTTTAGCAACAGTTTCAATCATATCAGGTCTTCCGCCCGTAACACCGGCAGTTTGGTTAGGCTGTTGCAACGAGTGTGTTACATCCAAAACCGTAGAAGCATATTGCTGCATAGTAGGAATTCCTCTAAAATCAACAATCATGTCCTGGTAACCAAACATAGTACCACGATCTGTAACCATAACATTCTCATTATGACAGTCTAATACTTTTTGAACAGCATGTTTCATGCTTTCCGGACTCATAAATTGTCCTTTTTTCAAGTTAACCACTTTTCCTGTGTTAGCCGCAGCTACAACAAGATCAGTCTGGCGTACTAAGAAAGCCGGAATTTGTAATACATCTACGTATTGTGCCGCCATATCAGCATCTTCATTCGTATGAATATCTGTTACAGTTGGTACGTGAAAAGTCTCCGAAACTTTTCTTAAAATTTTTAATGCTTTTTCGTCACCAATTCCCGAAAAACTATCGATTCGAGAACGGTTGGCTTTTTTAAAAGATCCTTTAAATACATAAGGAATCTGAAGTTTGTCGGTAATACCAACTAATTTTTCAGCAATTCTAAGAGCCATTTCTTCTCCTTCAATAGCGCAAGGTCCCGCCAATAAAAAGAAATTACCACTATCAGTATGCTTAATTTGTGGAATATGTTGTATGTTCATAATATGATTTTTTGACAGTGCAAAGGTAGTTATGATTTATCAATAGCAGATGAAGATTTATGTTTTTTTTAAGAAGCTAATCCTGCTGTCCGTTACAATCTTTTTCTCCAAAACCTTTTTTTATTGGTCTTTGCAGGAGCTTCCTCCGGTCGCTCTGCAAAAACCATAAAAAATAGGCTTTCTCAAAAAAGGATTTTCCCTCCCATCAGGGCTAATGGTTTAGTGGAATTATGAGTTTTTAAGAAGTTTCGAATTATTAAGTATTAAGATTCTTCCAGTCTCAAATTAAATTCTGTTATCAGAATATTTTCCAATTGATCATCTTCAAAAGAAATAATTTCAGAGACCCCATTTGTCATTACTTTTAAGGAATTTTTAGATAGTATTTTTTTGCCCAACGGATTTTGTAAAACCACAATTAATTTTTGGGTAAAAACCGAATCCGGATGCGAATAATTATAATAATTAGCAGGTTTAAAATCGATCCATCGTTGCGTTGCCAAATTGAATGAATAAAGATTAGACCATTCTGTTCCAATTAATATTTGAAGTAAATAGTCATCATCTTCTGTTTTTACCAAAGTAAAAGTATCAGAATCGTGCTGAATCTTAGTTCCAATTTCACTCAGTTTTAAAGGTTTTCTAATGCTGTTTCCTCCAAAACCTAAATCAATTAGGTATTCTTCATTTTCGATAGTGGCAATAATACCCAAATGTGTTTTAGCATTTTGTCCCGGATTTACCAAAGGACGCGCCGCAACATAATAATGCGGAACACCAATTTCCTGCAAAGCCAATGAAAATAAACCATTGATCTGATAACAATAACCGCCTCGATTTAGATTCACAATTTGATTTACAATATTATCACCGTTTAACGATATAACTTTTCCGGCCTGAACATCAATATTCTCAAAAGGAACACTAAACAATTGACTGCGCATTAGTTTTGTAATGCCTTCAATATTCAATTCAATTTCTCCTGAAAATTTGATTCTGTCTAAGTACTGTTGTAAATTGAAACTTTCTGCTTCAATTTTATATTGATTTTTTGATTGATTCATTAATTATATTTTTTCTATACAATCAAAATTAAAGCATTTAAATAAGTAGAACGAAGAGTTTAACTTATTTTTTTTGGGGATTTACCAGCTTGGTCTACAATAAAATTTGTCTTCTCAATAATCTAAATCTTGTTATTCTATTAATTTGTTTTGATTTTAATCATTATCAATTTCTTTTTTCTTTAAAAGAGTTTTAACAACTCCATATAAAACATTGGTATTCCAGTCATTTAAATAACTATAACCACGATTTACATTAACTGCATTGTCTTTAGAATAAATGGCAAAATAAGTTGTGTAAGCTCTGGTTCTAACTTTTTCCCATGGAATAAATTCACTTTTAGGTTTTAAAGATGCAGTACTTAAAATAGTCAAACCGTATTTAGTAATAATCACTTCACCGATTTTAATGTCTTCCCCTAATTCGTGCTTTTGAATGTATTTTGTTGCTATTTCTTCGAAATAAAGTTCCCATAAAGAGTCTAAAATTTCATTGCAAAGCTTATGATATTCATCTTTCTTTCTGCCAAAATAAGTTTTAAAATTAATCTTAATAATTTGATTATCATTACTACGAATCGATATAACATATTCTCTTCCAAAAACGAATTTATATCTCATGAATTTTACTCCAAAATTATATTCAGCAATTTCATTTTTTTGAAAAGTGATAAAGGAATTATTTTTTAAATCTTTGCTGTCAAATTTTATTTGGTTTTGCTCTAAGATTAGTTTTCTAGGATAATTATCTGTAATTCCTCTTCTAATTGTAAATTCTTTTGGATCCATTTAGTTTATTGGTTTTTGATTTGTCATAAAAGGATGCTATTTTTTCGAAATCTAACATAAAATATCCAAAAGAGAATTTGTCCAACAAAAAATAAAACATTCATAAAAATATGAATAAAGACGACAATTTGAATTTGATGGATAACGTATTCTGGATTGAAGGTAAGCAGGTCATAAAGATTTATTTTACCAAATAATACTCCAGGAAAAGTTAACGAAAAATGGATTAAGAATTTCTTATAACTAATCTCTTTAGTTAATTTTGAAAGCTTCCAATAATGAAATGTTACAATGCTTAAAATTATAAACTTGATCAAATTTGAAATTATTTGACCTGGAATAATAGTAGTATGCCATCCCGGAATTATCGAATAGAAAAAATCAGAATTTATAGTTAGAATAGCAATGTAATAAGGAAATACTGCCAGTGATAAAAGGGTGAAAATTATAAAAGCTGATTTTGTTTTCATTACAATTTATGTGGGCTTAGCTTATTAGCTTTCGCTGTTTTATAAAATATTGTACGGCAATAGTCACTAATAACACAATAGTCAAAAATAGTAGAAGAAATATAAGACCCGCTATAGGAGTCAGACATCTGGCTTTGTCTGGATGCTCATCAAAATATTTTGAAAAATTATAATAAGCAACGCCAAAAATAGCACTTGAAAAAAGTATTTGCAAAATGAAACTTGTCAAAGACACTTTTCCAAACGTCATCGGCGTAGTTTTTCGAATGGCTTTTGTTCCATATACAAATTGAAACAATAAAGGTAGTATCATTAAGATTAGAGATAGTAGTCCTAACATAAATTAGTTTTTTATAATGGTTTCTATCAGCTTTTTCTTTTTTAGTTCCATGATTTTTTCGAAACTTAATTCCTTAATTTTTAATTCCTTTTCACTTCTAAAAACTTCATATTTATTCTCTTTTTGATTTACATAAATTAATTCATATAAATCTAAATTGTCATTTTCTTTTGTAATTACATCAGCCCTTTTCCAATTTTTTGTAATGACACCAAACTTTTGAGTTTGCTTGTTTACGATAATATTGCCACTTTTTGAGTCAAAATAAACTTCTTGTAAATCACCGTAATGATCTTCAATTTCCATTAAATATAATCCAAAAAAAATCCATCCAAAAAGAACGACTAGTATAGTAATAATGCTGATAAGTATTTTTTTTATCATTTGATTATTCCTTCTTCAAGCTCAATCCCATCGGAACCATCAAAATTCCTTTTTCATATACATTCAAATAAAGCGTAATAGGTTTCTTTTGTCCTTGCCAGGTTAATTCATATACATTCAAA
Source organism: Flavobacterium sp. KH_001 (assembly GCF_057840745.1). Classification (NCBI taxonomy): domain Bacteria; kingdom Pseudomonadati; phylum Bacteroidota; class Flavobacteriia; order Flavobacteriales; family Flavobacteriaceae; genus Flavobacterium; species Flavobacterium sp. KH_001. Next base: position 3,221,317 of record NZ_CM174520.1, read on the forward strand.
AATCCTGCACCCATATCGCTTCTTTTGGTTGGAAAAGGACAACAGGTTTCTAATCTTTTAAAAGTGATTTTTTCACCATTTGGACCGGCAAGAGCATTTAGAAAACGGGTTTCGTTTAAGGTTTCGTTTCTGGTGTTTTGGTAAAAAATATTTACAGGATAATCTGGATCGTAGCCGTACTTTTTGTCTTTGCTAAAAAGTGTAATGGCAAAAGTATTGTCTTTTTTCAAAACCAAATCGGGAGCATTATCATCAACGTTTTTCAAAGTCGATTTTGAACTCACGCAAGAGGTTGCAGTAATTAGTAAAATGATAAAAAAAGCTATTTTTTTCATGGTTTAAGAGTATTGGTCTTACAAATGTAAAGAGTAAAATAGTTTTTGCCACAGATTAAAGGATTAAATGATTAAAAAAAATAAATCGGTAAAAACCTGTCCTATCCGTGTGATCCGTGTGCCATTATAAACTATTCTGCCTTTTTAGGATTCAGTTTTAATATTCCAACTACAATCAGATATTGTGCCACAAGATAAGTCAGCATGATAAAAAAGGAACTTCTTTCTATTGGTGCATAGAATTTGTTGATTGCCAAAATACTATCTGAAATTACAAAGACAATTGCACCTGCAAAAATGTATATATTCCCTGGTTTTTTCCAAACTAAAAAACCGTTAAAGGCAAATAAAAGCATAATCGAAATCACACTCGCATAAACGATAACAGGTATTTTTAAATCGCCTAAAGAGGGCAATAAAACGGAAAGCATCCCAATAAGATAGAAGGCGACAAGCAGGCTCCCAATTCCGAAAGCAATTTTATTTGTATGAACCCGTGTTTTTATTTGCTTATTAAATAGTACACAATAAATAATATGTGCCATCAGAAAAGAAACAAGGCCAAGTATGAAATAGATTTCAGCGATATCGGCAAAAAGCAAAATTACGTCTCCAATCCATGAAAATAATAAAGCCGCTAAAAGGGCTTTTTTAGTTGGGAAACTACGATAAAAGTAAGTGCCAAACGCTAATAGCGGAATTAAAACAGGTTTTAAAAATAAATCTAAATTTTCATATCCTGCAAGTAAAATAAGTAGGTAAAGGACACTAAAAGCAACGTAGGTTTTAAAAATGGTCGAATTTCTCATAATTGGGGGTTATGAATTTATTAATTGATTTTGGGGAGTTCTAAAGTCTTTCATAATAAAATAAGCGTAAGTCAAAAATGACAGGCTTAAGTAACCTAAAATAATATAATTGGAGAAAGGAAAAACCTGGTTTAAGCCAAACCAGTCTCCGTAATAAGAAATAATGGCAATGGCTGTAATGAAGCGCAATCCTTCCCAAAGAATAGCATATTTATTTTTATCCATCAATTCACAATAACTGTAAATAGTAATTAGAATAAAAAAACCATAAATAAAGATATTTGGCAGGCCAATTTTAGCAATATTATCAAACAAATAAGTCACAAATAAAAGTGTTATTAATACTTGTGCCACAGCCCAATAAATTAATTTTTGAGAGTTTTGTGTACCGTATTTTTCAAAATCATAGACATTCTCAATCTTGTGTACGGGATATTTCTCTTCAAAATTTTCAGGACGCCATCCTGTTGGTTTAAACCAGATGGTCAGCTTGTCTTTCCAGTTTTCTGCACGCCATGCATCTTTAATTAATAAAGTAAGATGTTGAAAATTTATCTTAATCGGGTTCCACGTATGTGCTGGCCTGGTGATTCCAAAAACCGGTGGAACATCATCTAATTCGGCCTGAAAAGTACCAAAAAGCTTGTCCCAAAAAATAAAGATTTGCGAATGGTTTTTATCTAAATATTCAGGATTTATGGCGTGATGTACCCGATGATGAGAAGGAGTTACCAAAATATTTTCAAGAAAGCCCATTTTTTTAATGTGCTTGGTATGGTACCAAAATTGCAGAAACAAATGAAGTGGTAAAGTAATCGCAATTACGGATGCAGGAACTCCTAATAAGGCAGCAGGTATCAATAGAAAAGTAAATAAGTTTGCTAAACTCGCAATGGGCTGACGTAAGGCGCAGGCCAGATTAAATTCTTCACTACTATGATGAATGGCATGTTTGTTCCAAAGAAAATTAATTTGATGTGCCCATCTATGACTCCAATATCCGTAAAAATCGATAACAAAAAACGCAATGCAATAGGAGAGGATATTAGCTTCGAGATGGTAAATCGCAATGTTAGAAACGAGCCATTCGTAGGAAATAAAAGTAAGGCTCAAGCCTAAAACATCTTTCACCGAGTTGGTAATTCCGGAGCTGATACTCGATACGCTGTCTATTAAAGGTGCAGTATCTTCTTTTTTATAGATGCCGTAAATTTTTTCAATTATAATTAAAACCAAAAAAATAGGTGTGGCGATAATTAATATTTTTCCGTATTCTTCCATAAAAAAACATTCTATTTTATTCCAAATATAGAATAAAATAGAATGTTTTTTAAATTATTTACAATTAAACAATTTCGGCGCTAAGTCCAGCTTCCAGAAGTTGTGTACATTGGGGTTTAAGTTTGTCCATTGGCCCTGTTTTTACAGTGCATTTTCCATTATAATGTACAATTAAGGAACATTGTTCTGCTTGTTCAGCCGTGTGACTGCAAACGCGCATTAAAGTGTCAATTACGTGATCAAAAGTGTTTACATCGTCATTATAAACAATGATTTCATTATTGAAACCAACTGCTTCTTTTTCACGAACTCTTTCTCTTACTTTTTCTTTAGTACTCATGTTTTTAGGTTTTTGTACTGTTGTAATTACTAAAACTAATTTACGTATTTTAATGAAACCCAGTTGTTTCTTTGAAATTTTTTAACATATGTCAGCCCTTTTTCGGTGCATGAAGCATCGATAAATGGAATGTCTTCTTCGTAGAAACCGCTAAATAAAATGATCCCGTCTTTATTTAAACAGTCCACATAACTTTGCATATCATTCAACAATATATTTCTGTTGATGTTGGCAATAATTAAGTCATATTTTTTACCAGCTAATAAAGCTGCATCGCCTTCATAAACGGTGATGTGTTTGCAGTTATTGCGTTCTGCATTTTCGATAGAATTCAAATAACACCAATTGTCAATATCAATAGCATCAATTGGCTGAGCACCTTTCATTTCAGCTAAAATGGCTAAAATTGCAGTTCCGCAACCCATGTCTAAAGTTTTTAAACCTTGAACATTCATTTCTAATAAATGCTGAATCATCATGTGAGTTGTTTCGTGATGACCTGTTCCAAAACTCATTTTTGGTTCGATTACGATATCAAACTCGGCATCTGTTTTTGGATGAAAAGGAGCACGAACATGACATTTTCCGTCTACATCAATCGCTTCAAAGTTCTTTTCCCATTCTTCGTTCCAGTTTACCTGATCGATTTCTTCAATTGTATATTCGATTTTAAATTCTTCAGACTGTAAAATATAAATGTCATCCAGAATGTTTTCATCCCATAGATCTTTCTTCACATAAGCAGAAATTCCGTTGTCCGTTTCTGTAAAAGTTTCAAACGCTTTTTCGCCTAATTCAGCAATTAAAATTTCTGATCCCGGTTCTTTCGGCTCAATCGTAAAATGATATCCTAAATATATATTTGACATAAATAATTTTTTTGCAAAGGTAACAATAGAAAGCAGAAGTTGCTTATAAATCTAAAAGAACATTATTAATTTAAGAATTATTTAAACCATAAAAAAAGCGTTCGCACAGCGAACGCTTTTTTATATAAGTAAGATGTCTTGTCCTGAAATAGCGATACACAAAAAGTATCATTATGGAAAAAGATCAACAATTGCGCTATGTAAAGCGTACACAGAAAGATTACACTATGGCTTTTAAGCTTCAAATTGTTCAGGAAATAGAACAAGGGAGAACTTCAATTTCGCAAGTTAAAAAAGATTATGCCATTCAGTCCCGTTCTACAATCGTTCAATGGCTTCGGAAATTTGGTAACTTTGATTGGGACAATCAAACACCTCTTACTATGTCAAAATCTCCTGAACAAAAAATAATGGAACTTGAAGCCAAAGTGAAGTTATTAGAAAGACAAAAAGCATTTTTAGAACAGCAGGCTTATGTTGCTGATAAAAAGGCTATTATTTTTGATATGATGATTGATATAGCTGAAAAAGAATATCAAATTGACATCCGAAAAAACTCACCACCCGAACAATCGACCATTTTAAAGAAGAACATCAACAAACAATAATGTTTGCCTGTACTTTGTTCGGGATAGACAGACAGGTTTATTATCGAAGAATAAAAAGAACCAGTTCCAGACAGCATCTGGCTTCAGAAGTTATCAGCCTGGTTCTTGGAATTAGACAGACAATGCCCCGAATAGGAGCAAAAAAACTGTATTATCTTTTAAAAGTTCAATTGCATCAACTCAAAATCGGTAGAGATAAATTTATCAATATACTTAGAGCAAATCATTTGTTGATAATGCCTAAACGTTCTTATCACATAACAACAAACTCTCATCACCGATTTAGAAAGCATCAAAATCAAATATTAGATTTACAGATCCGCAGACCTGAGCAAGTCTGGGTATCAGACATAACTTATATTGGGAAAAGAGATAATCCTTGTTATTTAAGTCTAATAACAGATGCTTACTCTAAAAGAATAATGGGCTTTAATGTGGCAGATAACATGAATACTCAAAGTACCTTAACGGCTTTAAAAAATGCAATAAAACAACGCAGTGATAAAGACTCAGTATTAATCCATCATTCCGATAGAGGACTACAGTATTGTTCTGATCAATATCAAAAACTATTAAATCAAAACAATATAAAATGCAGCATGACTCAAAACTCGGATCCATATGAAAATGCAGTGGCAGAGAGAATAAATGGAATTCTAAAACAAGAATTTAATATTGATAAGTTTAATCAGCAGATTGCTGTGATGAAGGCGCTAGTGAAAAATGCAATTGATATTTATAATAATAAAAGACCACATTACTCTAATTATATGCTCACCCCTAATCAAATGCACCAACAAAACATAATACAGATGAGAACTTATAAAAGAAAAACACCTGTAAAAAAAGTTCTTACAGGTGTTTAATTAAAGATATTTGTCTAATAATCTGTATCGATTATTTAGGACTAGTCAAGATTATAAAATCTAAAATTAGATTGCTGTAACAATTGCTAAGAAATCTTCTGCTTTTAAAGCAGCACCTCCAATTAAACCACCATCTACGTCTGGTTTAGAGAAGATTTCTTTTGCGTTGTCTGGTTTAACAGAACCACCGTATAAAATAGAAACTTCGTCAGCGATATCAGCACCAAAAGCTTTACGTACAACTTCTCTAATGAATTCATGCATTTCCTGAGCTTGTTCTGGTGAAGCAGTTTCTCCAGTTCCAATTGCCCAAACTGGCTCATAAGCTAAAACAACATTTGCCCAAGATTCTTTTGCGATGTGGAATAATCCGTCACGTAATTGATTCTCTACAATATTGAAATGATTCCCTGATTGACGATCTTTTAATTCTTCTCCAAAACAGAAAATTACCGTCATATCATGTTTCAAAGCGGTATCCACTTTGTTTGCGATTAATGCATCTGTTTCATGGAAAATAGCACGACGCTCAGAGTGACCAAGAATTACAGTGTTTACACCAATACTAGTTAACATTTCTGCAGAAATTTCTCCTGTAAAAGCACCGCCTTCAGCCTGATGAACATTTTGAGCAGAAACTCCAATAGTTGTGTTTTTTACTTTTGCAACTGCAGCCTGTAAGTTTACAAACGTTGGGGCAACTATTACCTGAGCAGTAGTTTGTGCTGGTATTTTTGTAATTAATTCACTTAATAATTCTTGAGTTTGTTCTGCGTTTTTATGCATTTTCCAGTTTCCTGCAACAATCTTTTTTCTCATTTTGGTAGTTTTTATTATTCTTTTAATTTTTTGTTTTTTTGTTTTTTGTGGTAATTTGCGAAGCAGTTTAAGCTTGTTTTAAACTTTTTAGGGTTTCATTGATTTTATCAAAATCAGTTTCAATTGCACGGTATAAAACGATTTTTCCTGTTTTGTCAATGATAATATATCTCGGAATCCAGTCCAGATCAATTGCTTTTCCGAAAACACCTTTCATTCCGTCGTTCATCATAAAATGATCCCCTTTTATTTCGTGTTTTTCAATTCCGATTTTCCATTTTTCAGCCGTTTTATCAGCAGAAAGGAATAAGTAAGAAACGTCGGGATTGTTGGCTTGTAGTTCTTTTACTTTAGGCATTGCTTTTACGCAATCGCCACACCAGGAAGCCCAAACTTCAATAACCAAAGTTTTTCCTTTGTATTTTTTTAAAATGTTTTTGAAAGAAGTCTGATCTCCATCAACTGTTAATAATTTTTCAGACAGAGCTTCTTTAGAGAAACTGGTTTTCTGTGCTTGAGAACAAGAAAAAGTAATCAGTGCAATAATAACTAGAGCTATTTGTTTCATATTATAATATTAGTTTTAAAATTGTATGAATTGTATTTTCTGAACTGAATCTGCAAATTCAAATGAGAGCAATTTCATAAATTAAGGTTCTCAACAAAGTTAAACAAACAAATTGAATGCCAAATGGAGATTAACAAAATTTGAAGAGTCGTTTATTTTGTAACAAAACTGGAATTTTCGGTTAGAAAAACGCGATTGAAATCGTAATAGTTCGCCTGAAAAATGAAAAAAATGGGGAATTTTTTTTTAATGAACTAAAATTTGGAACGATTTTTTTGCTTTTGGAAGGATTTTAGGAACTAAAAACGTCGGATTTTAATAAAAAAAACGGCAGACTAAATTATTTATAGCCTACCGATTTTTATTTTTTATTTAGAGGAAATTACAATTTCAAATCTCCAATATCATTGTAATGCACTTTCTGAATCACAGTTCCATTATGTAAAACTACAATACTTGGGTTTGCTCTTTCAATTGTTTTTAAAGCTGTTGCATCACAGAAATAAAAATCAACATTTAAGCCGTATTCTTTTTTAGCTTTTGCAATTTCATCAGCTCCAGAAGCTGTCATTGCAACCACTTTGTAACCTTTAGCTTGCGCTTCTTTGTTTAAAGCTTCTAACTTTTTCATTCCAGACGGGTCAGATAAACTCAAATCATAAGTAACAAAAAGTAATAATTTTGGTTCTTTTAAAAGTTCTTCTTTATAGTCAGAATCGTCTTTTGTCATCGTGAAATCGTGAATTGGCGGAACATATCCTTCGGTAATCACTTTATCTTTTCTATCTACAAAAGTAGCGCCTGCAGGAATATTTGCTAAATCTTTTTCACCAAATTCTTTATCAACACCGTTTACTTTGTAGATAAAAATCATTTCAACTACAGACTTTGGAGCGCCTTCCGGAATTTCCATTCCTTTCTCAATATTGGTTCCCACTTTGTAAGGACGGAAATCTTTTATCGGATTGTGATTTAAAACCCAAACCGCCATAAAAGCACACAAAACAACGCTTACATAAACAGCAAAATTAGTTTGTGGGGTTAAAAACAATGGTTTTAATAATTTTTGATTGAAGAATAAGATCAAAATAAAGAAAAGCAATACCACATCTTTTGTGAACGACTCCCAAGGTGTTAAATGCAAAGCATCTCCAAAACATCCACAATCTTTTACGACATCAAAATAAGCAGAGTAAAAGGTAAGGAAGGTAAAGAAAACAATTAAAAGCAATAAAGCCCATATCGTAGTTTTTACTTTATAACCAACCAATAGCATTACACCTAAAACAACTTCCAAAATCACTAAAAAGATAGCTAATCCTAAAGCAAATGGCTCTAAAAAAGGCATGTTGAAAACCGGCTCGCTAAAATATTCAGCCAGTTTATAAGAGAAACCAACCGGATCATTTAGTTTTATTAATCCTGAAATGATAAATAATACGCCGACGAATATTCGGGAGAATTGAGTAATGATGTTTTTCATAATATAGGTTTAGTTTAAATTCCTCCCGATGGGTATCGGGACCAAATTTCAAAGATTAGGATTGGAATTTGGAATTTATTTTTTGGAATTTTATTTATTTATAGGCTCAAGAATTAGTGCAAAAACAGCATAATTGATCATATCCTGATAATTAGCATCAATGCCTTCAGAAACTAAAGTTTTACCTTTGTTATCTTCAATTTGTTTTACGCGAAGTATTTTTTGCAGAATCAAATCAGTTAAGGAACTCACACGCATATCACGCCAGGCCTCGCCATAATCATGGTTTTTGGCTTCCATTAATTCTTTGGTAAGTTTAATTTTAGCATCGTATAATTCGGTTGCTTTTTCAACATCAAGATCTGGCTGTTCTGCAACACCCAATTCTAATTGAATCAAAGCCATTATAGAATAATTGATGATTCCTATGAACTCTCCTTTTTCATCCTCATCTACTTTACGGATTTCGTTTTCCTGTAAACTTCTGATTCTTTGCGCTTTTATGAATATCTGATCGGTTAGCGAAGGCAGTCTTAAAATTCTCCATGCGCTACCATAATCTTTCATTTTGTTGATATATAAGGTACGGCAAACTGTAATTACATTATCAAATTCAAGGGAAGTATTCTTCATTTATTGCTGTATATTTGCTAAAATTTCTTCAAAAATAAGGAATTTTTCAAGAGTTTCAAGTTTCAGGTTTTCTTTGTTTCAAGTTTTTTCTAAACAAAGTGTTAATGGGATAATTTGAAACTGAAAAAATGATGTTTCAAGTTTCAGGTTTCAAGTTTCAAGTTCTGGAACTTACGCAATCTTTGAGAACTTGAAACTTGAAACAAATAAAACTTGAAACAAAATGTTAATTAACTGCAAAGGGCAACTTATTGATTTGTCAATTCCTAAAGTAATGGGGATTTTGAATGTGACGCCGAATTCCTTTTTTGATGGAGGAAAGTATAAAAATGAAGAAGAAATTATCGCTCAGGCAGGTAAAATGCTTTCTGAAGGTGCGACATTTATAGATATTGGTGCTTATTCGAGTAAACCAAGTGCTGAATTTGTTACTGAAACAGAAGAAATTGAGCGTATTGTTCCGGTAATCGAATTGATTTTAAAATATTTTCCTGACGCTTTATTGTCAATAGATACGTTTAGAGCTGAAGTTGCAAAAGTAAGTATAGAAAGCGGCGCAGCAATTATAAATGATATTGCAGCCGGAGAACTTGACGATAAAATGTTTGATGTAATTGCAGCATACAATGTTCCGTATATTATGATGCACATGCGTGGAAATCCACAAACCATGCAGACTTTGACGCAATATGATGATATCGTAAAAGAAATGCTTTTCTATTTTTCTGAAAAAGTTAAAAAGGCGCGTAGCCTCGGAATTAATGATTTGATTCTCGATCCAGGTTTCGGATTTGCTAAAACAACCGATCAAAATTATGAAGTTTTGCAAAAAATGGAACTTTTTAATTTGTTGGAATTACCAGTTTTGGCGGGAGTTTCAAGAAAATCAATGATTTATAAAACACTTGGTAATTCAGCACAAGAAGCTTTAAATGGAACGACGGTTGTTAATACAATTGCGTTGACCAAAGGCGCAAAAATTTTGCGTGTGCATGATGTAAAAGAAGCTGTGGAATGTGTTACTTTGTTTGGAAAAATGAATATTTAAGAGGAGTTTATGCGACAGGTTTGTCATTCCGAAGAACGAGGAATCCCCACAAGAAACTCCGCAATCATAATTGCCAAACTTTGTCGAGCTACTTGCGGGGATTCCTCCTCCGTCGGAATGACATACTTTGGGTTAAAATAAAATAAAATATGAAATACTTTACATTAATTATAGCTTTTCTTCTATTCTCCTGTGGAGAAAAAAAAGACGTCTTACTCCCAAAAGCAAATGTTTCATTTGTAAAAGACGTTCAGGATCATTCGCCAATTTATATCTTTTTCAAAACCGAAGGTAAAGACACAATTGCCGAAGTAAATAGAAAAAACAGCATCATCTCAACCAATTGGATTTTCAATATTGACAAACGTTTGCCTTTGAGATTAGTGATTCCAGAAGTAATGAAATTACAGGAGAAAAAGCGAGGAGACAGCGCCCATAAAAACGAAAACGCCCAAAATTATTATTCCTATGCAGATTCCATCGGAAAGAATTTAGCCTTTTTGCCTTTCACGAAAGTGTATTATAAAATGGAGTCTGTTAGCAAAAATACCAGTCAATTGTATTTCAGAAAAAATGGGATGATAGAATACAGAGGCAGAAAAACCTATGATTTTCCTAAAAATAATTTGAAACCTTTTCTCGATAGCTTAGTAATAAATCCAAAAGCTGAAATTATATTTTCATACGATAAAAATATGCCTTATGGATATTATATTCAATGTAAAATCCTGGTAAAAACTATAATTGATAAAAAGATTCCATTTGTTTTTATAAGTGAAGAAGAAGAATTTATCTACTAGAACTGAATACTAAAAAACTGTTACTGAATACTTTCTTATTGGTGATGATAAGGTTCATTTCGTAAAATCGTAAACCCGCGGTACAATTGTTCAATAAAAAACAAACGCACCATTTGATGTGAAAATGTCATCAGCGAAAGCGAAATTTTCCCCTGCGCTTTGCTGTAAACCGTATCTGAAAAACCGTAAGGACCGCCAATTACAAAGACTAAAGTTTTGATTCCCGAATTCATTTTCTTTTGTAATTCTTCAGAAAAACCAACACTGGAGAAGTTTTTCCCGTTTTCATCCAATAAAATCAATTGATCTGTCGGAGAAAGTTTAGACAAAATTAATTCGCCTTCTTTTTCTTTCTGTTGACTTTCAGATAAATTCTTCACGTTTTTGATGTCAGGAATAATCTCCAAATCAAATTTGATATAAAACGACAAACGTTTGGTATAATCGTCGATTAAAGTCTGCAACGATTTATTGTCGGTTTTGCCAATGGCGATAAGTTTGATGTTCATTGTTTTTTTTTTTGCCACTAATTGCACGAATTTACACAAATTAAAAATCTGTGTGAATCTTTTAGATCCGTAAAATTTGTTGGCAATTTATCGGCTATTTTCTATTCTTAAAAACGGTTTCAAAATGTTCTACAATTGGAAAAGGCTCGTAATAATGATGCAAAATCTTTTTCCATTCTAAGTACGCTTCTGAAGTTCTAAAACCTATGGTATGATCTTCCAATGTATTCCAATCAACCAATAAAAGATATTTATTATCAACCTCCAGACATTTCTCTAAGCGATGTCCTAAATAGCCATCAATTGACGAAATATATTGACTTGCTTTTACAAAATCAGCCTCGAATTGATTTGCTAAATAAGGTTTTATAAATAAGAAAACGGCTTCTAGAATCATATAATTAAATGAATTTATCTGCTTGATCTTCTAAATCTGCGAGAAAAAATTATTTCTCGCAGATTTAGAAGATTCGGCAGATTTTTATTTTTATTTAAAATCTGCGTCAATCAGCTTCAATCTGTGTAAATCTGCGTGAAATATTTTTACACAAATTTCGACAAGTTTAATTTTTAGAAAATTTGTCTTCAAAAGTTTTAAATCTGGCATCCAAATCTTTCGATAATTGCTTTTTTACAGAAGCATCCTGAATAAAACTATAATTGATACTGTTGTAAACGTATTGTTTTATAGTTGCATACGAAACATCAGGATATCTTTTGGCCAATAAAACATATTGTTCTGTCATATTGGTTCTCAAAATTCCAGCATCGTCTGTACTGATTACGATTGGCACATTAAATTCTTTGTAAAGCGTAAACGGATGACGACCGTCTTTTACTTTTAAAATGAATTCATTACTTGCCAGATTAATCTCGATAGGAATATTATTTTTTGCCATATAACGTAATAAATCATAGGAGTTTTGTTCGTATGCAATATCAACTCCGTGTCCAATTCTGTTGGCGCCCGCAATGTGAATCGCATCGTTAATATGCCAGGTTAAATCTTCTGGCTGAACTAAACCTAAAGTCAGTTCACCAGCATGAAGCGTATATTTTACGTCAGGAAATTTTGAGTGACAGTATTTAAACATGACCATGTGTAACCAATAATCTTTCATAGAATTTTCACCATGCTCTGGAGAAACAATGTTTACACCGGCAATCAATTTACTATCGTTTGCAGAAATAAAAGCAATTGTCAAATTCTTGAATAAATCAACCGGATCCATAAAACGAAGTACAAAGTTTTGATAACGCATTGTAAATTTATCGTTATCAATTTTTAAGTCTTTGTGAAGTTTTGCTATGAAATTAGTATTGAAATCAGATGCATATTTTTTGGCATCTTTCTGCTGAATCGCTTTGTACAATTCGTCTAAAAGTTTCAGTATCGCTTTTTCATCTTTTTGAGCAGCAGCCTGACGCAGTTTTGAATTGAAATCAGTTAAATCTGAAACATTCATATCGCAAGGAATTGTTGATAATTGTGTTTCGATATAACTTACATTTTCTGCAAGGGCACGTTTTTTTAATTCTAGCATTCCTTCTGCAAAATGGCCTTGGATAGTTGGTTCGAATTTCATAAAAGAGTCAAAAAACAAATCATCAGAAGGTACAGAGCCGTTATAATCTTTTGCCGACCAGGTTTGCATTACTTGTTGTTCGTAAAAAGATAGTTTGCCTTCATTTTTAAGAGAGGAAAAAGTTTGCCAATTGCCGTTTGAAGGTTTTGTTTTAGCGACTGCCATGGTTTCCAAATTCAAATAAAAATCTTCTGCAATAGCTCTTTCCAAAAGCGGTTCTGCATAAATTGATCCTGAAAAATGATGGTGTAAATCGCCTCCTTTAGGCATTTGTTGAAAAAAAGCTGTTAAGAGAGCTTCATTGTTTCTGATTTTTTCTAAATAGTTGTCAGCTGTTTGAGAAAAGCTGATTTGCGCTATAAAAAAACAGAAAAGTGTAATTATCCTCGTCATAGTCTAAGTTTAAATTACATGCAAATGTAAGGCTTTTCGAGGAGATTTGAAAATTTTGTTTTTAAAGGTTCAAAGGTTCAGAGTAGCAAAGGGACAAAGTTTTAGAAAAAATCTTTCGATAATTAATTAAAAAAGACGCACAAAAGTGCGTCTCTATAAAACCTTTGAACCTCTGTACCTTACGAAAAAAGTACATCACGAATATCCTCCGTCTTATCAAAAACACTTTTTGCAAAAGGACAAAGCGGAATAATTTTCAGGTTATTATTTCTGGCATATTCAACAGCTTTCATTAGCAGTTTTTTACCAACACCTTTTCCGTTGAATCCTTCGTTAACTTCAGTATGGTCGATAATGAATTTTGAATCTCCAGCCCAGGTATAGGTCATCTTTCCTGCTTCTTTTCCGTCTTCTAAAGCTTCAAAATAGCCTTTTCTTATATCGTTGATTTGATTTATTTCCATGATAAATTATATTAATGTGGTTTTAATTTCTATTGAATGGGTTAGCGTTTTATGAATTGGACAGCTGTTGGCTATGGTTTCCAATCTTTGTCTTTGCGTTTCGTCAACTTCACCAATTACTTCTATTTTTCTTGTGAAAACGGATACACTTCGTTCAGAATCTCTCTCAAAATCAATTTTGACGTTTATTTCTGATACGTTCCATTGTTTGCGATTGATGTACATCCTTAATGTAATTACAGTGCAAGAGGCTAATGATGCAGCCAAGAGCTCCGTCGGATTTAGACCTAAGTTTTTACCGCCCAGTTCTTGGGGTTCATCAGATATTAAGACGTTATCACTTGCTGATTTTACTTCCGTTCGATACAAACGTGTATCTATTTTTGCTGAGATCGTATCCATATTTTATTTGATTCTTGGTTCAGGTAAAGGCACAAATTCGGTTTCGCCCGGAACTTTCGGGAACGTTTGTTCTGTCCAGTCTTTTTTTGCTTTTTCGAGTAATTCTTTATCCGATGAAACAAAATTCCAAAAGATAAAATGTTCTTCAGGAAAAGGCTGTCCGCCAAAAATATAAACAGTACTGTTTTCTGAGATTTCAAACTCACATAAAGTGCTGTCATTGGTAATCAGAATCTGTTTTGGATCGTAAACATGCTCGCCACTTTTGATGCTTCCTTCCAAAATATACAATCCACTTTCGCCGAATAAATCTTTTCCGATATTGATTTTTTTAGCTTCAGTACTTTTAATTTCAATAAAATATAAGGGACTATAAACCGGAACTGGTGATTTTTTACCAAAAGCTTCTCCGGCAATTAGTTTATAAGAAACACCATCTTCTTCCCAGGCTGGAATATCATCTGCTTCTACATGTGCAAAATTCGGATCCATTTGCTCCAATTCTTTTGGAAGCGCCACCCAAATTTGTAAACCGTGAAGCATTTTGTCAGAATGTCTCAAATACTCCGGGGTTCTTTCAGAATGTACAATTCCTTTTCCGGCCGTCATCCAGTTTACGGCGCCCGGTTTTATTTCTAATTCGGTTCCCAAACTATCGCGGTGCATGATGCTTCCTTCGAATAAAAAAGTCAATGTTGAAAGTCCGATATGCGGATGCGGAGGAACATCCATATTTTCATGATCACTTAAATGAGCAGGTCCCATATGATCGATAAATACAAATGGTCCGACAGCTCGTTTTTCACGGAAAGGCAATAATCTGCCTACCATAAAATTGCCAATATTGGCAGCACGTTCTTCGATAATTAAACTAATATTTGACATGGTTATATTTGATTTGAAAACAAAATTACAGTGATAACCGGGATCTGTAACTTAATTTAGATTAAGAAAAATTGTTTTTGGTATGAATCATAAAAGTAAGGAAATAGAATTATAAAGATTCTATTTGAATTGAAAATATAACCCGAATTGCACAAATTAACACAAATAAATTAGTGAAAATTAGTGCAATTTGCGATAATTTTTATGGCTAAAACAAGATTAGTTAATTAGCAACAATCCCAATTAAAATATGCTTTTTCAAAGTTTTTATTAATTAAATCTTCTTTGTTTATAAAGAAGTTTGCAACGCCACTATCACCAAACATTATTTCTTCATCGGTATCTATTTGAAGCAGTAAAACATCATTTTTTAATTTATCATCATATTCTCTTGGATCTGATTGCGTAAAATAAGCATAACCTCCAATTTTATGGCCTTCATAATACAACAATTTTTGAATTTCTTTTTTTTGTATCTCATCCAATTTTTCCTCAAATTCCCAATAATCAAGACCGTTAAAACTATAATCAAATCTAAAATCTAGAACACCTCCATATTCTTCTTGTTTTAAAAAAGTTAGGCTATGTTCACAATAAACAGGAAAATCGGAATATAATTCTTCAGTTAGAAAATCAAAATTAGTTTGATTGTTTTCGATTTCCGCATGATATAATACTTTGTAATCATTCATGTCGTACCAATCTTCTGATGAAATATAAAATTGCAATATCCCTTTTTCAGGATAATTTTCTAATTTAGGAATTTCCGAAAAATTAAGCTGTGCCAACAAAACCATTGGTTTCCCTGTTTTGTCTTTTGGATATTCCATATTAATTGGCAAATATGGTTTTCCTAAAAATTTGCTTTGAGTAAAAGGTAGACTACTTTCTTCTTGTATAGGTTTTGCATTAATTTGAATAAAGCCTAACTTATACTTTAATAAATCACTTTCAAATTCTTTTAAATAGTCGGGAAATGTCATTTTAGGTTTTTTTAGGTTTAATGTTTAAAGTATTTATTCAATCAATTCAAATTCCAAAGCCTCACTTTCCGCTCCATTAATAATAATCGACAATTGATGGATGCCCGTATGAAAAACACGAGTCGTAATTAATTTAAAAGACTGATTTCTTTCCACTTTAGTCAATTGATGTGGCTGATAGGTTTTCTCACTGATTTTAAAAACCTTTTTAGCCAAATGGCCTTTTGATTTTTTATAATGAACGGCGTATTCTAAACGAATGGTTTTAGCTTCGTCATTTTTATTGTTTAAGTGAAATTGAAACTGTAAATAATCTCCAATTTTGACTTTTGGCGTTTTGATTTCGAAATTTGAAAGTTCAATATTAGTGCTTTTCAAACCATAATGACTCAGGATTTCAGGATGACCTTGTTTTAATAAAGTACGACAGCCGTGTTTAATAATTCCGTCAGTTTCTTTGCTGATGCCTTTCCATTTTTGAGCAATTTCAAGTACAATTTCCGGATTATCTTTTACAATATCATTTAAATTATTGGCGACGCTTCGACGAACATATTCAGATGGATCATTTTTTAGATTTTCTAAAATAAGTAAAATTGAAGTAGGATCTTTTTTTAAGAAGGGAATAGCCATTGCCCAGGGTAATCTTGGTCGGCTTCCTTCGCTGGCTAATCTGCGAACATGATGATTTTCATGTAACGACCATTTTGTCATTTCATCAATCATCTTTTCTTTGTATTTTAAAATGAAAGGACGAACAGCAAATTCACAACTAATAAATTGTGTTATAGAAACAAAGGCTTTAGCCGAAGTTTTAAAATCTTCTAAACCATATTTTTCAATATAATCGGCAAAGAAAATGAAGGCCAGATTACCATCAGTAAAACTGTTTTTCTTTAAGTTTTTAATGATTTTATCAATTAAAGCAACGGCTTCCGGAAAATTCTCAGGCATAAATTGATGCAAGACAACAGTAGTGTGTTTCATGCGGTCTTTCCATTCTTTTTGTGCAAAATCGCCTTCGTAAATGGCTTCAATGAATTTTTCTTTTTTGAAAGATGGATGCACTTCGGCGACAGCCTGACCAAATTTTTCGTAGAAAGAAACGGAGTAAATATCTTTAATTAATCCCATGATTTTATTTGAATAAACCTCAAAGATATTTAATGTTCTTTATTAGTGGCGAACAAAAAAATAAAAATATTTGAACATTAAGAGATTAACTTTTATTAAAGAGAAAAGCTTAATTTTTCTTAATATCTTCATGGTAAATAAAAAGGGATAATTAAGATACTAATTGACTTTTCGTGTTAAAGGAGCTTTCAAATCCACAAAATAAGTTCTACTTTAGCATCTTATAAAATTTAAGAAAAATGATTAGCGAAGCACAATTTCAAACCGAATTACAATTATTGATCAGCAATGCAATTCGAGAAGATGTAGGCCCGGGAGATTATAGTTCATTGGCCTGTATTCCTGATACAGCGCACGGACAAGCTAAATTATTGGTAAAAGATCAGGGAATTATTGCCGGTGTTGCATTGGCAAAAATGATTTTTGAATATGTAGATCCAAAATTAAAAATAAAGACTTTCATAGAAGACGGAACGAATGTGGAATATGGCGATGTGGTTTTTGAAGTTTCAGGAAGTTCGCAGTCTATTTTAAAGTCGGAAAGAGTGGTTTTGAATACCATGCAGCGTATGTCTGCGATTGCTACCAAAACCAGTCAGTTAATGCAGCTTTTAGAAGGAACGGGGGCTAAAATATTAGATACACGCAAAACAACGCCAAATTTTAGAGTAGCAGAAAAATGGGCTGTAAAAATAGGAGGAGGCGAAAATCATCGTTATGCTTTATATGATATGATCATGCTTAAAGACAATCATATTGATTTTGCTGGCGGAATAACACTTGCTATAAAAAAAACAAAAGAGTATTTGAAAGCGAATAATCTCGATTTAAAGATCATTGTTGAAGCACGAAATTTAGATGAAATTCGTGAAATTCTTTTAAGTGATGGCGTTCACAGAATCCTGATCGATAATTTCAATTATGAAGATACTAAAAAAGCAGTGGCTTTAATTGGTAAAAAATGCCAAACAGAATCGTCTGGAAATATCAATGAAAAAACCATTCGCGAATATGGACTTTGCGGAGTAAATTACATTTCATCAGGAGCATTGACGCATTCAATTTATAATATGGATTTGAGTTTGAAAGCGTTTTAAATTAATTATTAATTGTTAATGGTTAATTGTTGACATGGCACAGAATGCTTTAATCTAACAATCCAAAAATCTAAGAAGTCTAAAATCTAAAATAAATATATGTCTCAAGAAATTGAAGATCAGATTGAAAAGGTCCCGATTGTACGTTCTGTAGCTCGTCTTTTTAAGAGTATAAAATTTCCTTGGCTTGAAGGGTTTTCGTTGTACGATTTGCTTGAAATGTATGTACTCGGAATTTTGGAAGGGGCTTTCTCGTATCATGCGAGTGCTGTTTCTTTTAGCTTTTTCATGGCTTTGTTTCCTTTTGCATTATTTATTTTAAACTTAATTCCGTTTATTCCTATTGAGGGATTTCAGGATGATTTTCTTCAATTTGTACAGCAGGGAGTTCCGCCAAATACATACGATGCAATTAGCAAAATCATTAGTGATATCTTAAATAATAGTCATTCGGGATTACTTTCTTCTGGATTTTTGCTTTCTATTTTTTTGATGGCAAATGGTATTAACGGAATCTTAAGTGGTTTTGAATCTTCCAAACATGTTTTTGATAAACGCGGATGGTTTAGTCAGTATTTAGTTGCGTTGGCGATTTCGCTCATCATGACTATTATATTATTCGTTACCGTGGCTACAATTGTCGTTTTTGAGGTATTTATTCAAAAAACAATCATTCAGGATGTGTTGAGTGATCGTATTCCGCTCATTATTTTAGGGAGATATTTGTTCGTTATTTTAATGATTCTTATAACATCTTCAATATTATTACGTTATGGTACAAAACAGTATAACAAAGTGCCTTTTATTAGCATAGGATCTGTTTTTACAACGATCTTAATTGTTATATCTTCGTTCTTTTTTGGGATTTGGGTTATAAAATTCTCAAAATATAACGAACTTTATGGTTCAATTGGGACATTATTAATTCTAATGTTTTACATTTGGATCAACTGTATGATTCTGCTTTTAGGGTTCGAATTGAATGCTTCTGTCAGAAAATTAAAACAAAAAAAAAATAAATAATATGAAAAATTGGATGTTAGCAATTGGTGTTTTTTTCTTGACATTAAGTACAATGCAAGGACAAAGCGTTATTGGAAAATGGAAAACCATTGATGATGAAACTGGTGAAGCAAAATCAGTAGTAGAGGTTTATGAAAAATCAGGAAAAATATACGGCAAGGTTGTAGAAATACTTCGTGAGAGCCATAAAAAAGATGTTTGCTCTAAATGTGAAGGTGCTGAAAAAAACAAACCAATTTTAGGTATGATTATCATTAACGGACTTAAAAAAGATGGTTCTGAATACAATGGAGGATCAATCTTAGATCCAACAAATGGTAAAAAATACAAGTGTTATATTGAATTAGAATCAGCAGATAAATTAAAACTTCGTGGTTATGTTGGGATTTCTATTATGGGAAGAACGCAATACTGGACACGAGTGAAATAAAAAGAATATGCGAAAATTAGCTTCGATAATTTTATTCTTAGCAATACTATCCAATAGTTTTGGACAATCTAAGAATTCGCCATTACAAATAAGTCATCTTACAGGTGACTTTTATGTTTATAAGACATTTCATGATTACAAAGGAACTTTGATTTCTGCCAATGCATTATATCTTGTTACAGATAAAGGTGTTGTGTTGTTTGATGCTCCTTGGGATCAAACGCAGTTTCAACCTTTGTTAGATACGATTAAAGCAAGACATAATAAAGATGTCATTATGTGTTTTGCAACGCACTCTCATGATGATCGTGCAGGAGGTCTGGGGTTTTACAGACAAAAAGGGATTAAAACGTATACTATAAAAGCAACGGACAAAATCCTTAAAGAGAAAGATCAAAATAGAGCTGAATTTGTAATTCCGAGTGATACAATATTTACAGTAGGCCAACATACTTTTCAGGTTTATTATCCGGGAAAAGGACATGCTCCGGACAATATTGTAGTTTGGTTTGATAAAGAAAAAGTGCTTTATGGAGGTTGTTTCATCAAAAGTGCAGAAGCAAAAGATTTAGGATATTTAGGTGATGCCGATGTAAAAGAGTGGGGAAAATCGATTAAAAAAGTGCAGTCTAAATTTATGAATCCTAAATATATTATTACCGGTCATGATGATTGGAAAGATTTAACCTCTTTAAAACATACTTTGAATTTGGTTCAGGAATATAACGCTGAAAAAATTTCGGCCAAAAAATAATTATCTCAATCCTATAAAAAAAGCGCATGTTTTTTGTCGAAGTTATTTTACCACTTTCATTAGTTAAGCCCCTTACTTATCGTGTTTCTGAGACCGAGTTCCATTTTATTAAAAAAGGAATGCGGGTGGCGGTGCCTATTAAAAGTAAAATATATACTGCACTTGTTTTGGATATTCATGAAAATGCTCCGACTTTATATGAAGCCAAAGAAATTCACCAGATTTTAGACGAAAAACCAATTGCTACCGAAACTCAGATTAAACATTGGCTTTGGATTGCAAATTATTATATGTGTGGTATAGGCGATGTGTATCGAGGTGCTTTTCCGAGTGGATTATTGCTTGAAAGTGAAACGATTATTTCACATAAAGTTGATGTTATTGTGAATCAAAATGAACTTTCTGACGATGAGTTTTTGGTTTATGAAGCTTTACAACAGCAGAGTTCTTTGAAAGTTCAGGAGATTATTTCGATTTTAAATAAAAAAAATATTCTTCCTGTTCTTCAAAAATTAATGGAAAAGGATATCATTGTTTTAGAAGAAGAAATAAAAGAAAGCTACAAGCCTAAACTGGTTCGATATGTAAAATTGCATTCAAAATATGAATCAGATAATGGTTTAAATGAGTTGTTAGAATTTCTGAAAAGATCGAGTAAACAAAAAGAAATTGTTTTGGCTTATTTTCAGATTAATGCTTCAGAAAAGAAACCGATTACCGTTAAGAAATTGACTGAAGTTTCAAATTCAACTGCGACGATTGTAAAAACATTAATTGAAAAAGAAATTTTTGAAGAATATTATCTACAGCATGATAGAGTATCTTTTGATGGAAAAGCTTCTGAAAAACAATTGCAATTAAGTGAAGCGCAGGAAAGGGCTTTTAATGAAATTAAAAATAGTTTAGTAGAAAAAGAAGTTTGTCTGCTTCATGGCGTAACGTCAAGCGGAAAGACTGAAATATACATTAAGTTAATTGAGGAGTATTTAGAAACAGGAAAACAAGTTTTGTATCTATTGCCTGAAATTGCATTGACAACTCAGTTGGTTTCTCGTCTTAGAAATCATTTTGGAGATAAGGTTGCTGTTTTTCATTCTAAATATAGTAACAATGAAAGGGTAGAGGTTTGGAAACAAACGCTGGAGAATTCTGATAAAGCTCAAATTGTAATAGGAGCGAGGTCGGCTTTGTTTTTACCTTTTAATAATCTTGGATTATTGATTGTGGATGAAGAGCACGAGCAGACTTTTAAACAAACAGATCCGGCGCCGAGATATCACGCTCGCGATTCGGCAATTGTTTTGGCTAATTTTCATAATGCCAAAGTGCTTTTAGGATCAGCAACTCCAAGTATTGAAACGTATTTTAATACACAAATTGAAAAATTTGGTTTAGTTACGATCAGAGAACGTTATAATAATGTTCGAATGCCTGAAGTTATTTTGGTTGATTTAAAAGACAAGCATTTCAGAAAAAGGATGACGGGCCATTTTAGTGATCTTTTAATTGAAGAAATTACAGAAGCTTTGGCTTTGGGCGAACAAGTAATTTTATTTCAAAACAGAAGAGGGTATTCCCCAATAATAGAATGTATGACTTGTGGTCACGTTCCGCATTGTCAACAATGTGATGTGAGTTTGACTTTTCATAAAAATAAAAATCAATTGAGATGTCATTATTGTGGGTATTCAATTGCTAAACCAACGCATTGTCATAGTTGTTCAAGTATTGATTTAACCACAAAAGGTTTCGGTACAGAGCAAATCGAACAGGAGTTAATTTCTCTTTTTCCTAAAGCTAAAACCGGAAGAATGGATCAGGATACAACAAGAGGTAAATTTGGTTTTGAGAAAATTATTGACACTTTTAAAAATCGAGAAATTGATATTTTAGTTGGTACACAAATGCTGGCTAAAGGCTTAGATTTTGATAATGTAAGTCTAGTTGGAATTATGAATGCCGATAATATGTTGCATCATCCTGATTTTAGGGCTTTTGAGCGCAGTTTTCAAATGATGACACAGGTTGCTGGTAGGGCAGGAAGGTCAGAAAAACAAGGAAAAGTTGTGATTCAGACTTATAATCCTAATCATAACACAATCCAGCAGGTTACAACACATAATTATATAGGTATGTATAAAGAGCAATTATACGACCGACAAATCTATAAATACCCGCCTTATTTCAGAATTATAAAGCTGACTTTAAAGCACAAAGATTTTGAAAAATTAAAAGAAGGATCAATGTGGCTGTACCAGGTTTTGAGTCAGAACTTAAACATGCCGGTTTTAGGTCCGGAAGAACCAGCGATCAGCCGAATCAGAAATGAATATATCAGAACGATTTTGATTAAGATTCCGCAAAACCTGCATTTAGGAAACACAAAAAAAACTATTCAGAAAATGTTGAATAGTTTTGAAGCTGTTGCTCAGTACAGAGCTATAAAAGTAATTGTTAACGTCGATTTTTATTAGTTAAGACGATGTTGACAATGCTTTGACTAAATCTTCTTTTTTGTTTCGGCTTAATGGAATTTTTGTGATTCCAATTTCGGCAAATTTACTATTGAAGCGTTCCACTTTGTCTATGTTAATAATATAGGATTTGTGTACTCGAATAAATTTGTCTTTTGATAAATCATTTTCAAAAGATTTCATTGTCGAAAGAACCAGGTTGCTGTCGTCTTCTGTGACTACTCTTACATAATCTCCAAAAGCTTCAATCCATTTAATTTTCGACGTGAAAATTTTAAGCTTTTTAAGGTTACTTTTAATAAAGATATGTTCGCCTTCTTCCTCTTTTACCTCTTTTTTAAGCAGATGCATATCTATTGCTCTTTTTACGGAAGCATTAAAACGGTCAACGGCAATGGGCTTCTGAAGATAATCAGTAGCATCATAGTCGAAAGCTTTTAAGGCATACTCGGCTTTAGAAGTAATAAATATAATCTGAGGCTTAGATTTTAGTCCGTCAAGGAAATCAAAACCATTGATAACAGGCATTTCAATATCTAGAAAAATTAGATCGATATTATTTAAAGAGATACAACTTTTTGCTTCTATTGCATTAGAAAAGTCCCCGATTAAGTGCAAACCTGGGTGATTATTAACTAATTTTGCAATAATTGTCCTCTGTATAGAACTATCATCTACAACAACACAGTTTAGTTTCATAACATTTAAATTTAGAATAAATTCAGGATAGCAGTAGTAAATGTATTATTTTTCTAGGAAAAAAACTAAACTTAGACCTTATTTTTTACATTACAACGAATAAAGTAAAAAAAGTGTTGTATATATAAAAAGAATGGTTACTTTTGCACCCAATTTTAACAAATAAATATTGTATTTATGAATCATTATGAAACTGTTTTCATTTTAAATCCCGTTTTATCTGAGGTTCAGGTGAAGGAAACAGTAACGAAATTTGAAGAATTTCTTACTAGTAGAGGAGCTGAAATGGTATCGAAAGAGGATTGGGGTCTGAAAAAAATGGCTTACGAAATCCAAAACAAAAAAAGTGGTTTTTACCATTTATTCGAATTCAAAGTAGCTGGAGAAGTTCTAATTGCTTTTGAAACTGAATTTAGACGTGACGAAAGAGTTATGCGTTTCTTAACTGTAAGTTTAGACAAACATGCTATTTCATGGGCGGAGAGAAGAAGAGCTAAATTAAAATCTACTAAAGCGTAATTATTATGTCTACAATCGAACAATCTGCAAAAGGAAAAAAAGACGGAGATATCAGATATTTAACGCCTTTAAACATTGAAACTAACAAAACTAAAAAGTACTGTCGTTTCAAAAAATCAGGAATCAAATATATCGATTATAAAGATGCTGATTTCTTATTGAAATTCGTTAATGAGCAAGGAAAAATTCTTCCTCGTCGTTTAACTGGAACTTCATTGAAATACCAAAGAAAAGTTTCTGTAGCTGTAAAAAGAGCTCGTCACTTAGCTTTAATGCCATACGTGGCCGATTTATTAAAATAATTAAAAACTCTAGTCGCTGGTTTCTGTTAAAGCAGAACCTAACTTCTAAAATATAAGGACAACAACATGGAACTTATTTTAAAACAAGACGTACAGAACTTAGGATTTAAAGATGATGTAGTATCTGTAAAACCTGGTTACGGTCGTAACTTTTTAATCCCTCAAGGTTTTGCTTCATTAGCAACTCCTTCTGCTAAAAAAGTTTTAGCTGAAAACCTAAAACAAAGAGCACATAAAGAAGCTAAAGTGGTTGCTGATGCTAAAGCATTAGCTGAAACTTTAAAAGCTCTTGAGATTAAACTTACTGCAAAAGCTGGTGGAGAAAAACTTTTTGGTTCTATCACAAACATCGACATTGCTGAAGCATTAGAGAAATCAGGTAACGCTATTGATAGAAAATTCATCACTAGTGGTATCGTAAAACGTACTGGAAAATATTCTGCTAGCATCCGTTTACACAGAGATGTTATCGTTGACTTACCATACGAGATTATCGCTGAAAAATAACATTTTGTTAACTTCTTGTTAATAAAATATAAAAACCACTCTTAGGAGTGGTTTTTTTTTGCCTAATTTTGAGAATAATAACTCACTCAAAATCAGGAAAATGAAAAAAATCTTTGCATTATTGTTATGTTTGCTGGCCTTAACCGCAGCCGTAGGGCAAACAACGACGTCGAGTATTAAGGGTATTGTAAAAAGCTCCACCAATGAGCTACTACCAGGTGCTACGATCTTAGCGATTCATACTCCAACAGGAGGTAAGTATTCAGCTGTTTCCAATGAAGATGGAAGGTTTAGTATTTTAAACATGAGAATTGGAGGTCCTTACAAAATTGTAGTAAGTTTTGTAGGTTTTCAAAATCAGGAATATGATGATATTTATCTTGATTTAGGTAAACCTTTTAATATTGATGTGGTTTTAGCAGATGCGAGTCAGGCATTGGAGGAAGTTAAAATTGTAACTAAGGACAAAGTTTTTAAAAGCGGAAAAACCGGTGCTGAAACTACAATTGGCAGAAGGGAATTAACAGCTTTACCTACAATCTCAAGATCTGCCGAAGATTTTACTCGTTTAGAGCCAACGGCAAGCGGTGGTTCTTTTGGAGGAAGAAATGATCAGTATAATAATTACTCTTTAAATGGTGCTGTTTTTAATAATCCATTTGGACTGGATGCTGCGACTCCTGGTGGGCAAACTGGTGCTCAGCCTATTTCATTAGATGCAATTGAGCAAATTCAGGTAGCAACCGCACCTTACGATGTAACATTATCAGGATTTACCGGAGCTTCTGTAAATGCCGTTACGAAATCGGGATCAAATGAAATTCACGGTACGGCTTACGCATTTTACAGAAATCAGGATTTGACGGGAAGTAAAATTAAAGGAGAAAAAATATTTGTACCAACTTTGGAGCAAACTCAGGCTGGTGCTAGTGTAGGACTACCTATTATTAAAGACAAGTTATTCATTTTTGGAAATTTCGAAATCGACAAACGAAGTGATTTAGGATCAAATTTCGTTGCAAACAACAATGATGGTGTAACAGGAATTAATGAATCAAGGGTTATGGAGTCTGATTTAATTGCGGTTTCAAAAGCGCTATCAGATTTGGGATATGATACGGGAGCTTATCAGGGATTTATACACGAATCGAACTCTAATAAAGGAATTATAAAAGTAGACTGGAATATTAATGACAACCATAAATTGGCTGTTATTTATAATTTCCTGGATGCTTCAAAAGATAAGCCGGCTCACCCAACAGCCTTAGGTTTTAGAGGACCAAATGCTTCAATATTGCAGTTTAGAAATTCGGGTTATCAAATCAATAATAATTTAAGCTCCTTTTTAGTGGAACTTAATTCTAAATTCAGCGAAAAAGTTTCAAATAAACTGCAGGCTGGATATTCTCATTTTAATGATTATCGTGTGCCGTTTTCTGTTCCGGCTCCTGTAATTAATATTCAGGATGGTGCAGGTTCTAATTATATCATCGCAGGGCATGAACCTTTTTCGATCAATAATACTTTAGACCAGAAAGTATTTCAGATTACAGATAATTTGACGTATACAGTTGGTAAACATGTCTTTACTTTTGGAACTTCTTTTGAAAAATTTGGATTTAAAAATTCTTTCAATTTAGCTGGATATGACAATTTTGGAAATCCAAATGGTTATGCAGGAACTTTTTTTACTCCTTATTTCACTACTCAGGATTTCTTAAATGATGCCGCTCAGCCTTATGCAACGAGTATCATTGCGCAAAACCTTAAATATGCGCAAGATACATTTAATACAAAAAGTCAATTTGAAGTTGGGGCAGACGGTGGTTGGAAATTGGCTGAATTAAATGTAGGTCAATTAGCATTTTATGCACAGGATGATATTAGTTTAAATGATGATTTTAAATTATCTGTTGGTTTAAGAATAGATAAACCATTGTATTTTAACACCGCTGATTTGATTCAGAAATATATAGATACTGATAATGGAGGCGCTGGCAGAGATAATGGTATTGCTTATTATAATCCTCAAACAGGAGAAGCTGAACCTTTAATCTCAACAGATTTGCCAAGCGATCGAATTTTATGGTCGCCAAGAGTTGGTTTTAACTGGGATGTTAAAGGTGATGCTACTTCTCAGCTACGAGGTGGTTCTGGGGTTTTTACCGGAAGAATTCCTTTTGTATGGTTAGGAAATCAGGTGAGTGGTGCTGATGACAGTTTCCTGCAAATTATGGATCCGGATTATAAATGGCCTCAGGTTTGGAGAACAAGTTTAGGATTTGATCATCGTTTTGAAAGTAATTATATTGTAACATTAGATTTGTCTTATAATAAAGATATCAATGCAGTACATGTTCAAAACTGGGGATTAAAACCTCCAACAGGAACTTTAGCAGGCGTAGACAATAGAGCAATTTATGTTGCGGCAGATCACGGAGAAAATGATGCTTATGTAATGACGAACTCAGACAAAGGAAGTGCTTTTAATGCAACGGTTAAATTGCAAAAAAACTTTGAAAATGGTTTATACGCCAGTGTTGCTTATAATTATTTGAAATCAAAAGATGTCAATTCTATTGAGGCTGAAATTACAGGAGATGCTTTTGCTTTTAATCCGGCGCTTGGAAATGTAAATAATGATGTATTATCGAATTCCAAATATGGTGACAATCATCGTTTTATTGGAGTGGCTTCTAAAAAATGGAAGTATGGTCATGACAAATGGGCTACAACAGTTTCAACATTTTTAGAATATGCTCAGGGAGGACGTTTTAATTACACTTATGGAGGTGATATTAATGGAGATGGATCAGCTGTAAATGATCTAATCTACATACCTACAACTGCAGAAATCGGTCAGATGACTTTTAGCGGAGCTGGTCAGGCTGAAGCTTTTGATAAATTTATAGCTCAGGATAAGTATATGAGAGATAGGAGAGGGCAGTATGCAGATCGTTATGGTGCAATATCTCCATGGAGAGGAAGATGCGATTTAAAACTATTACAAGATTATAATTTTAAAGTTTCATCTGCTTCTGAAAAAAAGAATACAATTCAATTTAGTATTGATATTTTGAATTTTGGAAATTTGATAAATTCAGATTGGGGAGTTGTTCAGGTTCCAACCAGTGTTCAGCCAATAGGAGTGACTGTGGCAGGAAATACACCAACTTATACTTTTAATAATGCACCAACTAAAACCTTTAGTTATGATGCCAGTTTAACATCAAGATGGCAAATGCAATTTGGTATCAGATACATTTTCTAGTAAAGGAAAAAAAGTTATAAATTTGCCCTCGCATTTGCGGGGGCTTTTTTTTGAATAATAACAACAAAAAATGGTAAAGCTCTTTTTAGAGTGTTTAAAGAAAGAAAATAAATGAAATACGCAAGACTTACAAAAGAGCAATTTGATGAATTGCACGCAGAATTTGCCAGCTTTTTGGCTACGCAGGCTATTGACAAAGCGGAATGGGATTCTCTTAAAATAAATAAACCTGAGGTTGCTGAACAGGAACTTGATGTTTTCTCTGATTTGATCTGGGAGGGTGTTTTATCAAGAGCAGAATTTTTGGAGCATTTCTCGAAAAATCATATCTTTTTATTTCAGTGTTTTGAAACACATGTTCAATCAATAGTGTTAAAATCACTGGTGCCGGAAACAGACTTTTTAACTAAGGATGGTTTGCAATGGTTAAGTGATAATATGTTTACAGAAACGATTGAAATGAAAGTTGGGAAAAAAGTATTTACTGAAGACAGAAATGTGTCTATTTTTGAATTGATTCAGCAAGGTGCTTTTTTAAGCGACGGTCAATTGTTTAAACAAATTAATACTATTTTGGAATCTTAAAATTTTAGTAGACAAAATTAAGTTGAATGAAAGGCAAACAATTAATGTTAAATTGTTTGCCTTTATTTACTTTTTTAACTTTTGTTTAAACTTTTACATTTTTTTTGGCCCGTATTTCTACGTGTTTTTTGTAAATAAGTGCAAAAATAACCTTGTTGCTTGATACTCATTAAAATAGCAGCTAATTGTGTTTGTTTAAGCTTATTTTAATCAGTAAATACGTTAAATTTGTAAGTTTTTACTTTCTTTTTTATTGTATGCTTAAAATTAATTATATTTTTTTGTGATATTTATAACATCATTTTTCTTCTTAAAAGCGCCATTTTTTCTGGTATTTTAGATAGTATTTTAACATTTAACCTTTTTTTATATTTTAAAAAATAGGAATTTTATTCTTGTTTTATATTTTCCTTTTAATTAATTTTAGTGGAGGAAAGGTTAAACAAAATGTTGGTAAAAAAAACTTTTCTTTCTTAAGTGAAAAAATATACTAAAGATTTTTTATTGCATTAGAGTTTAAAGGTTTTCTTAAAATAACTTAATTAATTTGCTTATGGAATTGACAATTACTCTACTTATCAAATTTGCATTAGGTCTTCAAATTACTTTAGCTTTATTTTTTATTCTTTCAGATAGAATTAAGCTTGTGCAAAAAAAAGCAAATTTCAATCTAACTATAAACGTTTTTCAAAAAAGCCAATATTACGTCAGCTTTTTATTTAACAAGCCCAGTCTGTGGTTTTGTATATAAAAGTATTGTCGTGATTTTTTATTGATAATCCTTTGTATTAAATAATGTTTCAAATTTAAGAATTTTGTAAATTTTCTAAATAAGGATAGACTGTCTAATCAACATTTTATCGAATTGAAACATACTCTCAATATTTAATAGAATTCCCCAAATTCTGCTAATAGACATAGATTTTCTTTCTGAAAATTAACCTTCTGCAAATCACTCTATTTATTTGGAAATTGATTCATATCAGTATTCCACAAAAGTTTAAGATGTTTTTTATTCAAAAGAATAAGAAGTGGTCTTTGTATACTTCCGTATACGTGATATTTTTTAATGAAATGTGGTTTAAAGTAGTAGACAACTGTTATTTTAAATTTCATTTTAAGTAGCTGATTATTAACGTTTTTTAAAATTGCCTAAGTATACGTACTTATCGCAACAGGTATTTTATTGTCCATTTTCTAATCTTCCAAATTATGAAAAAAACTTTTACTTTTTATGATCTCATCGTAAAGAAGAGATTATTGTTTTTGGTATTTTTATTGCTTTTAAGCAGTAAAAACTTTGCACAAACCTTTTGTAGACCAATATCAAATACAAATGGTACTTCAGGTAT
Organism: Flavobacterium sp. KH_001; assembly: GCF_057840745.1. Taxonomy (NCBI): domain Bacteria; kingdom Pseudomonadati; phylum Bacteroidota; class Flavobacteriia; order Flavobacteriales; family Flavobacteriaceae; genus Flavobacterium; species Flavobacterium sp. KH_001. The sequence continues at coordinate 3,251,145 of NZ_CM174520.1, forward strand.
TTGCATTGCTTCTGTAACGGATCCAACAGCTGCCTATGATAATGACGCGGGCTTAACAACATTTGCGACGCTGAGTACAGTCGTCGGGGTGTTTTGTTCTGTTCAAGAAACTTTGGTTCTCAACCAAACAGCAAAGGCTGGAGATGAAATTGTTTTATATATTGGTAGTGGTGCTGGTTTGCTTAATCTATCATTATTATCTACAGGTACTATTCAGCCTAAACTTAATGGTACAAATTCAGGATCAGCAGTAGCGATAAATAATCCTTTGCTTAATCTGGCATTATTACCAGGAAATACTATTGGAGTATTACGATACACTTTGACTAGTGACACGAACCAGGTTCAAATACAGTTAGGAGGGGCCGTAAGTGCGCTAACTGATTTAAGAATTTACGATGTTCGTTTAGAATTTGCTGCACCAACGGTAACAGGAGGTTTAAATCAAACAATTTGTTCAGGAAGTTCTACCACATTAACTGCAACTCCTGCAGCTGGAACAACTATAGCTTGGTATAGTTCACCAACCTCAACTACAGCTTTAGCTACTACAACTTCGTATACAACTCCAATTTTAACTACAAACACAACTTATTATATAGGTGTTGCGAGAGTAGCTGGTTGCGAGGGAAATGAACGTGTACCAGTTGTTATTAATGTATCAAATCCGTTAGCTCCTGTAATTAGTACAGTTGGTACAGCAGTTTGTTCTTCAGGACCAACTCAGTCGACTACATTATCAGTTTCAAATCCGGTAGCCGGAACTACCTATTCCTGGTTTAGTTTAGCAGCTGGAGGTGTTGCTCTGGCAAGTGGAAACTCTTATTCTCCAATTGTTCCAACAGGGGTTAGTAATTTTTATGTAGAAGCATCTATTGGCGCATGTAAAGCACCAAGCCGAACTCCAGTTACTGTTACCTCTACACCAATTCCTGCACTTGCAACGGTACTGACACAGAGTGTATCTATATTATCAGGACAAAATGCGACTCTAAATGCTTCAACCAGTGAAGCAAATGTTGTTTTGGACTGGTATGATGTCCCTACAGGAGGAACGAGATTATTAGAAAGTTCGAATACTTTTACAACTCCTATTTTAACTGCAACAAAAACGTATTATGTTGAATCACGTAATACTGCAGGTGGTTGTGTAAGTGCAACCAGAGTACCTGTTACAGTGACAGTTTTAGCAACTCCATTAGGAACTTGTTTGGAAGCCAATAGTCAGCAAACAACCCAAAACGGATTGTGTTTATTATGTTCTTCAACAACACCAAACAATTCTGTAGACGGAAATATTGCCACGGCAGCCAGACTTACTCTTCCGGTAGGCTTATTAAACGGATGGATTCAGCAAACTTTGCAATTTAATAATCCTGGAAAAGCAGGTGATATAGTAGATGTTGAATTGGCATTGCCAGGAGGTATTGCCGATGTTTCATTGTTAGGAGCTGTTAGTTTGGCAACATATAACGGAGCAACATACAATAATGATAGAATTTTTACTAATAACCCTTTGGTTACTTTGCAATTACTATCAGGAAATCGCTTTAAAGCCAGTATAGTTGCCGGAGCTAATTTTGATCGTGTTGAAATTAGGCTAGGCGGTGTGGTTGCGGCTTTAACTAGTTTAGATATTTATCAGGCAACATACAGATATAAAGTACCTGTAATTTCTGGAAATAAAACTATTTGTAGTGGAACAACAACTGCTTTGACAGCAACATTGGATGCAGGTGAAACAATCAGATGGTATGATGCTGCAACAGCAGGAACTTTATTGTCCAGTACAGCTTCATATACAACTCCTGTCTTAACAGCTAATACTACTTATTATGTTGAACTTACTCGTAATGGTTGTGTGAATAGTGAAAGAAATCCTGTTGTTATAACTATTACTGACCCCGTATTACCAACTATTAGTAGTGTCGGTACGACGATTTGCTCTTCAGGACCAACTCAGTCGACTACATTGTCAGTTTCAAATCCGGTAGCCGGAACAACCTATTCCTGGTATAATGTACAAACGGGAGGTGTAGCGTTAGCAACTGGAACTACTTATACACCAACTGTACCAACAGGTGTTACCACTTTTTATGTTGAGGCTTCAATTGGAGCATGTAGTTCAGCAACCCGAACTGCAGTTCCTGTTACTTCAACGCCAGTTCCTTCACTTGCAACGGTACTGACACAGAGTGTATCTATATTATCAGGACAAAATGCGACTTTAAATGCTTCAACTAGTGAAGCAAATGTTGTTTTGGACTGGTATGATGTCCCTACAGGAGGAACGAGATTATTAGAAAGTTCGAATACTTTTACGACTCCTATTTTAACTGCAACAAAAACGTATTATGTTGAATCACGTAATACTGCAGGTGGTTGTGTAAGTGCAACCAGAGTACCTGTTACAGTGACAGTTTTAGCAACTCCATTAGGAACTTGTTTGGAAGCCAATAGTCAGCAAACAACCCAAAACGGATTGTGTTTATTATGTTCTTCAACAACACCAAACAATTCTGTAGACGGAAATATAGCTACGGCAGCCAGACTTACTCTTCCGGTAGGCTTATTAAACGGATGGATTCAGCAAACCTTACAATTCAATAATCCTGGCAAAGCAGGAGATATTGTAGATGTTGAATTGGCATTACCAGGTGGTATTGCTGATGTTTCATTGTTAGGAGCTGTTAGTTTGGCAACATATAACGGAGCAACATACAATAATGATAGAATTTTTACTAATAACCCTTTGGTTACTTTGCAATTACTATCAGGAAACCGTTTTAAAGCCAGTATAGTTGCCGGAGCCAATTTTGATCGTGTCGAAATTAGACTAGGAGGTGTGGTAACAGCCTTAACAAGTTTAGATATTTATCAGGCCACTTACAGATATAAAGTACCTGTAATTTCTGGGAACAAAACTATTTGTAGTGGAACAACAACTGCTTTGACAGCAACATTGGATGCAGGTGAAACAATCAGATGGTATGATGCTGCAACAGCAGGAACTTTATTGTCCAGTACAGCTTCATATACAACTCCTGTCTTAACCGCGAGCACTACTTATTATGTTGAACTTACTCGTAATGGTTGTGTAAATAGTGAAAGGAATCCGGTTGTTATAACTATTACTGACCCCGTATTACCAACTATTAGTAGTGTCGGTACGACGATTTGCTCTTCAGGACCAACTCAGTCGACTACATTGTCAGTTTCAAATCCGGTAGCCGGAACAACCTATTCCTGGTATAATGTACAAACGGGAGGTGTAGCGTTAGCAACTGGAACTACTTATACACCAACTGTACCAACAGGTGTTACCACTTTTTATGTTGAGGCTTCAATTGGAGCATGTAGTTCAGCAACCCGAACTGCAGTTCCTGTTACTTCAACGCCAGTTCCTGCACTTGCAACGGTACTGACACAGAGTGTATCTATATTATCAGGACAAAATGCGACTTTAAATGCTTCAACTAGTGAAGCAAATGTTGTTTTGGACTGGTATGATGTCCCTACAGGAGGAACAAAATTACTAGGAGACTCAAATACTTTTACAACTCCTATTTTAACTGCAACAAAAACTTATTATGTTGAATCGCGTAACACTGCTGGAGGTTGTGTAAGCGCCACCAGAGTACCAGTGACAGTAACTGTTATAACTAATCCATTAGGAACTTGTTTAGAAGCCAATAGTCAGCAAACAACCCAAAACGGATTATGTTTACTATGTTCTTCAACAACACCAAACAATTCTGTAGACGGAAATATAGCTACGGCAGCCAGACTTACTCTTCCGGTAGGTTTACTAAACGGATGGATTCAGCAAACCTTACAATTCAATAATCCTGGTAAAGCAGGAGATATTGTAGATGTTGAATTGGAATTACCAGGTGGTATTGCTGATGTTTCATTATTAGGAGCTGTTAGTTTGGCAACTTATAATGGAACAACTTATAATAATGATAGAGTTTCTACAAATAATAATGCGTTGGTTACTTTACAATTGTTATCAGGAGATCGCTTTAAAGCCAGCATAGTTGCCGGAGCCAATTTTGATCGTGTCGAAATTAGATTAGGTGGTACAGTAACAGCTTTAACTAGTTTAGATATTTATCAGGCCACTTACAGATATAAAGCACCTGCAATTTCTGGGAACAAAACTATTTGTAATGGAACAACCACTCTGACAGCCTCTTTAGACGCAGGTGAAACAATCAGATGGTATGATGCTGCAACAGCAGGAACTTTATTGTCCAGTACAGCTTCATATACAACACCTGTCTTAACAGCGAATACTACTTATTATGTTGAACTTATTCGTAATGGTTGTGTGAATAGTGAAAGAAATCCGGTTACTATTACAGTAAGTAATCCTGTGGCACCAGCGACAGTTGTTGCTACGCCCTTAAATGTATGTAGTGGAGGAACGACTACAATAGTTGTACAATCGCCAGTTGTTGGTACCACTTATAATTGGTATGATGCTGCCACTGCTGGAAACTTATTATTTACAGGTACATCTTACACAACACCATCTTTATCAGCTTCTACAACTTATCATGTTGAGGCTGTAATTGGAAGCTGTTCTAGTACAACACGTACACCAGTAACAGTGAATGTAAATCCTCTACCTGCAGCACCAGTTCCTGTATCTTCAAGTGTAATAATTCAGTCAGGTCAGATTGTGACCCTGGCAGTAATAAATAATGCAGGTTTTGAATATAATTGGTATGATGCTCTCGGAAATCTTGTACAATCAAATAGTAGTACCTATACGCCAACTCCGGCTTTAACTGCAAATAAAACGTTTTATGTTGAGGCGACTGATTTGTCCTCGAATTGTACGAGTAGTAATAGAGCTGTAATTAATGTTATAGTTATCACTAATGTTAGTCCTTGTTTAGCTGCTACTTCACAGATAACAACCCAAGGAGGTACAACAAACTGTTTAACTTGTAGCTCTAATTTACCAGGCAATTCTGTAGATGGGTTGAATAATACAGCTGCTACACTTTCAATACCTCTTGGTTTACTAGGGGATTATATTCAACAAGAATTAACCTTTACAACAGCAGGTAAGGCAGGAGATATTATAGATATCGAATTAGGAATTCCTGTTGGGTTACTTGATATTAGTCTGCTTTCTAACATCAGCTTGCAAAGTTTTAATTTAGGTACACCAAATAGTGATCTAAATACTATTAATAATCTCTTAAATGTTCAGTTATTATCAGGAAATCGTTTTAGAGCAAGTTTTATTGCGGCGGGCGATTTCACAAGTATTAAGATTCAATTAAATGGATTGCTCACCGCATTGTCAAGCTTGGATATTTATGGAGCTTCTTATAGATTTCCAAATCCTACAATAACTGGGGCAGCCACACCAATTTGTGTAAACGGCACCGCGACATTATCAGCGTCTTCTACAGGATCAGAAACCTTTACCTGGTATGATGCTCCAACAGGTGGAAACGTAGTAGCTGTTAATCCGACTGGTCCATTGCTAAATACAACGACTTATTATTTAGAATCATCACGCCTTGGATGTGCTAGTAGTTTTCGTCAGCCTGTTACAATTACAGTATTACCTGTTCCTTTAGAGACAGATATAAACATTGCAAGTCCTCAGACAGCATCTTGTGCCGGTGGTATAACATTGGCTCCAACATCTGCTTTGACGGGAGCAAAATTTAAATATTATACAACTCAAAATAAAACACAAGAAATTACTACAGGGACTATAGACGGAGTAAGTTATACTAAAGATGCTACAACAGGTGCTTTAACTATTAGCGGGCTTATTGCTGCAAATGCTCCATATACTTACTATGTTTCAGTAGTTAATGAAGGTAATTGTGAGAATGCAGATAATACTTTAAAAGAAGTAATAGTAAATTATCCTACTGGTTCAGCTTTATCAGTAACAAATCCTTATGCCGCTTGCGGTAAAGCAAACTTGAGAGATGCTATTTCAAATTTTGATACATCAGGAAACACAACTTACACTTTCTTTAATACAGATGGAACTACAATAATGACAGAGCAGGCTGCGGCAAATATTACTGCAGGAGGTACTTATTTCATTCAGGCTCAAACAGCTGGTTCTACTTGTCCATCTGTTAAATTGCCAGTTGTTGTAACAGTAAATCCGTTACCAACATTAACCGGGGTGACAAATTCAATTGCTGTACTAAAAGGATCTCCGGTTAATTTAACCGCTTCATCAAACGGAACAATTGCCTGGTATAATCAGCAAGGTGATCCTGTATCAGCAAATTTAGGAGTTCTTAATACAGTTGGTATTTTTAACTACACAGTAATAGCAACTTTGGGGACGTGTACTACCAGTCAAACAGTAACAATTAGTGTTATTGATCCGGTTGATTGCGATTCTTTACTAGAAAGAGTGTACGCTAATTCTCAATCATCAGATTCAATTATTACAGGAGTAGTAACAAATGGAACTTTAGGAGCTGATGGTGATCCGAGTACTTACTCGACAATAACAACAGGTCTAGGTCTTTTGGGTATTGGAACTACTTGGCAAAATCTGCAATGGCCTGCTACAATTACTAAGGGGACTCCGGTAACCGTTAAATTAGGTTTAGAAAATAGTGTGCTTGCGGTAGGACAAAATATTACAGTTATAGGTACTAAACGAGATGTATCTAATAATCCTGTTGATATTGGAGTTTTACAATCTGTATCAGGATCATTATTAAACTTATTACCAGGCCAAAATTCATTTGAATATACATTTGTTCCTTCTGATGGTTCTGGTCCTCAGGATTATGATGGTATTAGAGTACAACTTGGATCTGTTCTAAGTGTGGCACAAAATGTAAATGTTTATGATGCTTATTACAAAAAACAAGTAACACAGATTACTTGTGGACAAGGTGATATAGAAGATGTTTTCTCAGGTGTAAGAGATTTAGGAATTGGAGCATTAACATCTACAGTGGGTGTATCTAATCCATTTAATGTGGCCGATGGTGACGTTGCTACTTATGCAACAATGTTTACTGGAACAGGAATTCTTGCCGCAGCTGAATTAACTGCAACTTTTAGAACACCTTCTATGGTTGGAGATAGTTTAAGAATTACAATTTCAAAACCAGGCACGCTTTTAACAGTTGGTTTATTGGAGGGATTCACTATTCAGCTTTATTCTGGAAATATAGCAGTTGGTGCGCCAATAGAAAGTGATAATAATTTATTGACATTGAAACTACTTTCTGGTGACACAATGGCAATGACAATTATTTCACCACAAACGCAGCCATATGACAAAGTTGTGATTAGTTTTGGAGGTACAGCTTCTGTATTAGATCAGCTTAGAGTTCACACTATTGATCGTGTAACTAATACTAAAGTTATTGGCAGTGACCCGGATAATAAAATCACGGTCTGTCCCGGACAAGAGTTGAGTCTCGAAGTTGCAACAAAAGCTTGTACTGATTATATCTGGTATGATTCCCCAACAGGAGGAAATCAGGTTGCTAGCGGTCAAACGTTTACACTTCCTGCTACATTAGCTGCAGGGACTTATAAATATTATGTTCAGCCAATTCGTTACGGTTGCCCTGCTTTAGAAAGAGGCGAGGTTACAGTGGAAGTGAGAGCAACAACTCCTTCAACTGCAATTGCAAATGTGACAATTAATGGAGGAAATAATACTATCATTTGTAGCGAAAGCGGCACAGTTACAGTGGATGCAATTTTAAATGCGACACCGATACTTACAAATCCGGTATATCACTGGTATAGTTTTGATGGTACAACTCAAACAGCCCTTAGCGAAGTAACAGCAAAATTGGTATTGACCGGTTTAGCACCAGGCACTTATACGTATTATGTTGGAGTTAGTGCTACAGAATATTGTGAAACTGCGCCCGCAGACAGAAGACCTGTAACATTCACTATTTTGCCAACTTCACTTGAAACTGATGTTGTTGTAGATAACGCTTCTATTTGTCATGACACGGTTGCGACATTGACACCAACAAGTAGCTTAGCAAATCCTGTATTCTTCTGGTATTTAGATGCTAATAAAACTCAACCTATCGTTACAGGTGCAATTGGTGGAGTAAGTTATACAGTTAGTAGTACCGGAGTTTTAACGGCTTCAGGATTAACCACTGCTATGAGCCCGATGGCTTATTATGTAGCAGTTACAAGTGATAATACATGTCAGAATAAAAACGGTGAACTTAAATTAGTTACCGTAACAGTTAATGATCCGGAAACACCAACGACTACTGACTCAACTCAGGATTTCTGTCAGGTTAGTAATCCAACAGTTGCTAATCTTCAGGTAAATGAAGCAAATGTGGTGTGGTATAGTATACCAACTGGAGGGACAGCATTGGTAACAACAACAGCCTTGGCCAATGGTCCTTATTATGCAGGAATTTTAGATCCAATCACTGGTTGCGAAAGTTCAGGCCGATTATTAGTTACAGTAACGGTAACTGATCCAGGTACACCAATTATTACAGATACGACTCAGGAATTCTGTTTGGTAGATGCTCCTACTTTTGCAAGTATTGATGTGAGTCCAGCAACAAATATTGTTTGGTATGATGCGTTAAATGGTGGAAACCTAATTGCATCAACAGCAATATTAACATCAGGAACATATTATGCTGCAATAAAAGATCCAACAACAACTTGCGAAAGTACTGTTAGGTTGGCTATTAATATTAGTGTGACTGATCCAGGAACACCAGTAATTGCAGATACTGCTCAGGAATTCTGTTTGGTAAATGCGCCAACATTTGCAAGTATCGATGTTAGCCCGGCAACAAATATTGTTTGGTATACAGCTTTAACAGGTGGAAGTTTAATTCCGGCAACAACAGCATTAACTTCAGGAACATATTACGCAGCAATAAAAGACCCAACAACGACTTGCGAGAGCAATGTTAGATTGGCTGTTGCAATAAGTGTAACAGATCCTGGCACACCAGTTATTACAGATACCGCTCAGGAATTCTGTTTGGTAAATGCACCTACATTTGCAAGTATAAATGTAAGTCCAGCAGTTGCGGCCAATATTATTTGGTATACAGCTTTGGTAGGTGGAACAGTAATTCCATCAACCACAGCCTTGACAAGCGGAACATATTACGCAGCCATAAAAGATCCAACAACAACTTGCGAAAGCAATGTGAGATTAGCTGTTGCAATTAGCGTAACAGATCCTGGAACTCCGATAATCAATAGAACGACTCAGGAATTCTGTGTGGTAAATGATCCAACATTTGCAAGTATCGATGTTAGCCCGGCAACAAATATTATTTGGTACACCGCGCTTAATGGTGGAAGTTTAATTCCATCGGCAGCAGCATTGACAAGTGGAACATATTACGCAGCCATAAAAGATCCAACAACAACTTGCGAAAGTACTGTTAGGTTGGCTATTAATATTAGTGTGACTGATCCAGGAACACCGGTAATTGCAGATACCGCACAGGAATTCTGTTTATCAAGTGCTCCTACCTTTGCAAGTATTGATGTGAGTCCAGCGGCAAATATAGTTTGGTATACTGCATTAACTGGCGGAACAATTATTCCATCAACCAATGCGCTAACAAGCGGAACTTATTTTGCAGCAATAAAAGATCCGATAACGACTTGCGAAAGTAATGTTAGATTGGCTATTACGATTAGTGTAACTGATCCTGGTACACCAACTTTAGTAACAGCAGGCACACAAAACTTCTGTTTGGCAGATGCACCAACCTTTGCAAGTGTTCAGTTGAATGAGGCCAATATAGTATGGTATGATTCTTTAAGCGGCGGAACTTTGATTCCGGCAACAACGACGTTGACAAGTGGGGTTTATTTTGCAGTAATTAAAGATCCAACAACAGGATGTGAAAGTGCTGCAAGATTATCAGTAACGATTAACGTAACAGATCCTGGTACACCAACATTAGTAACGGCAGGAACGCAAAACTTCTGTTTGGCCGATGCACCAACATTTGCAAGTATTCAATTGAATGAAGCAAATATAGTTTGGTACACAGCTTTAACTGGTGGAACAGTTATTCCATCAACAAATACATTAACAAGCGGAACCTATTTTGCAGTAATCAAAGATCCAACAACAGGATGTGAAAGTGCTGCAAGATTATCAGTAACGATTAGTGTTACTGATCCGGGTACACCAACTTTGGTAACGGCAGGAACTCAAAACTTCTGTCTGGCTGATGCACCAACATTTGCAAGTGTTCAGTTGAATGAAGCAAATATAGTTTGGTACACAGCTTTAACAGGCGGAACCGTTATTCCATCAACTAATACCTTAACAAGCGGAACCTATTTTGCAGTAATCAAAGATCCAACAACAGGATGTGAAAGTGCTGCAAGATTATCAGTAACAATTAGTGTAACTGATCCAGGTACACCAACTTTGGTAACGGCAGGAACTCAAAACTTCTGTCTGGCTGATGCACCAACATTTGCAAGTGTTCAATTGAATGAAGCCAATATAGTTTGGTACACAGCTTTAACAGGCGGAACAGTTATTCCATCAACTAATACACTTACAAGCGGAACCTATTTTGCAGTAATCAAAGATCCAACAACAGGATGTGAAAGTGCTGCAAGATTATCAGTAACGATTAGTGTTACTGATCCGGGTACACCAACTTTGGTAACGGCAGGAACTCAAAACTTCTGTCTGGCTGATGCACCAACATTTGCAAGTGTTCAGTTGAATGAAGCCAATATAGTTTGGTACACAGCTTTAACAGGCGGAACCGTTATTCCATCAACTAATACCTTAACAAGCGGAACCTATTTTGCAGTAATCAAAGATCCAACAACAGGATGTGAAAGTGCTGCAAGATTATCAGTAACGATTAGTGTTACTGATCCAGGTACACCAACTTTAGTAACGGCTGGTACACAAAACTTCTGTTTGGCTGATGCACCAACCTTTGCAAGTGTTCAGTTGAATGAAGCCAATATAGTTTGGTACACAGCTTTAACAGGCGGAACCGTTATTCCATCAACTAATACCTTAACAAGCGGAACCTATTTTGCAGTAATCAAAGATCCAACAACAGGATGTGAAAGTGCTGCAAGATTATCAGTAACGATTAGTGTAACTGATCCGGGTACACCAACTTTGGTATCGGCAGGAACTCAAAACTTCTGTCTGGCAGATGCACCAACCTTTGCAAGTGTTCAGTTGAATGAGGCCAATATAGTTTGGTATACAGCTTTAACCGGTGGAACAGTTATTCCATCAACTAATACACTTACAAGCGGAACTTATTTTGCAGTAATCAAAGATCCAACAACAGGATGTGAAAGTGCTGCAAGATTATCAGTAACGATTAGTGTTACTGATCCAGGTACACCAACTTTGGTAACGGTAGGAACTCAAAACTTCTGTCTGGCTGATGCACCGACCTTTGCAAGTGTTCAGTTGAATGAGGCCAATATAGTTTGGTATACAGCTTTAACAGGTGGAACAGTTATTCCATCAACTAATACACTTACAAGCGGAACCTATTTTGCAGTAATCAAAGATCCAACAACAGGATGTGAAAGCGCTGCAAGATTATCAGTAACGATTAGTGTTACAGATCCGGGTACACCAACTTTAGTAACGGCAGGAACGCAAAACTTCTGTTTGGCTGATGCACCAACATTTGCAAGTGTTCAATTGAATGAAGCCAATATAGTTTGGTACACAGCTTTAACAGGCGGAACCGTTATTCCATCAACTAATACCTTAACAAGCGGAACCTATTTTGCAGTAATCAAAGATCCAACAACAGGATGTGAAAGTGCTGCAAGATTATCAGTAACGATTAGTGTTACTGATCCAGGTACACCAACTTTGGTAACGGCAGGAACTCAAAACTTCTGTCTGGCTGATGCACCAACTTTTGCAAGTGTTCAGTTGAATGAAGCAAATATAGTTTGGTACACAGCTTTAACAGGTGGAACAGTTATCCCATCAACTAATACCTTAACAAGCGGAACCTATTTTGCAGTAATCAAAGATCCAACAACAGGATGTGAAAGTGCTGCAAGATTATCAGTAACGATTAGTGTTACAGATCCGGGTACACCAACTTTGGTAACGGCAGGAACGCAAAACTTCTGTTTGGTTGATGCACCAACATTTGCAAGTGTCCAGTTGAATGAAACCAATATAGTTTGGTACACAGCTTTAACAGGTGGAACAGTTATCCCATCAACTAATACACTTACAAGTGGAACTTATTTTGCAGTAATCAAAGATCCAACAACAGGATGTGAAAGTACTGCAAGATTATCAGTGACTATTAGCGTTACTGATCCTGGTACACCAACAACAACGGCTCCTGTTCAGGCTTTCTGTTCTGAAAATAATCCAACTGTTGCAGATATTCAGGTAAACGAAAGTAATGTTGTTTGGTATACAGCTTTAACAGGTGGAACAGCAATTGCTTCAACTACAGCTTTAGTAAATGGAGATTATTATGCCGCTATAAAAGACGCAACTACAGGTTGTGAAAGTACTATAAGACTAAAAGTAACAGTTACTGTTGGAAGTTCAAATACTCCGACAACTGATAATATAGCTCAGAGCTTTTGTATAAATATTACTCCAACGTTTGCTAATATTCAGGTAAACGAAAGTAATGTGGTTTGGTTTAGTAGTGCTATTGGCGGAACACCGATTCCAGCAACAACACCTTTAACATCTGGTATCTATTTTGGAGAAATTACAGATGCAATAACGGGATGTAAAAGTGCAACCCGCTTACAGGTAACAGTAACTATTGTAAACCCTGCAGCTACGCCAACTACAAATTCTGCCACTCAAAACTTCTGTACATTAAATACACCAACAGTTGCTGATATTCAGGTGAATGAAGCAAATGTAATTTGGTATAGTGCAGCAATCGGTGGAACTGCGTTGCCAGCAACAACAGCTTTGGTCGACGGAACTTATTACGGTGCTGTGTCAAGTACAGTAGGCTGTGAAAATCCAGTAAGATTAGCAGTTGTAGTAGATGTTAGTACCCCTGGTGTCGTAACTACACCAAGAACTACACAAACATTCTGTTTATCTAAATTGCCAACACTTGTTGATATATTAGTAAATGAAACAAATGTAGTTTGGTATTCTTCAGCAACGGGCGGTACACCTTTGGCAGCAAATACACAGCTTACGGCTGGAACATATTATGCCGGTGCTCTTAATAATACAACAAATGGTTGTGCTAGTGCCACAAGACTTGGAATAACAATTAATTTCGAAAATGATGCTTTGGTACAATTAGCATCTACTGATGATACACCTTGTGTTTTCCAGGATGTTACATATTCAATTGCGAATGGAAAATCCAATTATGTATGGTCAGTTTCAAATGGAACAATTACTTCTGGCGGAGGTACTGCAGATGGTTCAGCAACTATTTCATGGTCTGATGTAGGCTCTGGTACTGTAACAGTAACTTATACCAATAACTGTGATGAAACTACAACTAAATCTTTGAATGTTGTTGTAGCTACATGTTCTGATTTAACAATTACGAATACAGTTAATAATCCTAAACCAAATTTTGGTGAGCAGGTGACCTTTACTGTAACAGTGAACAACGTTGGTGAAGGTAATTTTATAAATACTGTTGTAAGCGATTTATTACCTAGTGGTTATGATTTCATAAACGCAAATGCAAGCGGCGGTACATATGATCAGACAACGACACTTTGGACAATTCCAACACTAAATGCTGGTCAAAGTGTAACACTTACGATCGTTGCGGAAGTTTTACCTGGAGGTGATTACTTAAATGTTGCAACTATTGAAATTTCAACTCCTTTAGATGTTGACGCAACAAACAATACTGCTTCAGCTTCTGTTGAGCCTGTTTGTTTAACAGTTTATAACGAGTTTACTCCGAATAATGACGGAACAAATGATCTTTTCAGAATTGACTGTATTGAATCGTATCCAAACAATGAGTTAAAAGTTTATAATAGATATGGTGCATTAGTATACAGTAAACAACATTATGAAAATGATTGGAACGGTACTGCCAATGTATCTGGAGTTATAAATAGAGGAGATATGTTGCCTACAGGTACTTATTTTTATGTGATAGACATTGGAAACGGAACGGTTAAAAAAGGATGGTTATCTATAATGAGATAAGCAGCTATATTAATCATCTAATTAATTAAACTAAATAAGTATCGTTATGAAACTATATATAAAATCATTAGAAACGTATTTCATCATAATATGTTCTTTTATCTCGGTTTGCGTCAGTGCACAGCAAGATCCGGAGTACACACAATATATGTACAACACTATGGCCGTAAACCCAGCTTATGCTGGGTCTACCGGCACTTTAGAAGCAGCTCTTTTGTATCGCTCGCAATGGGTTGGAATTGACGGAGCGCCAGAGACACAATCGTTTACTATTCAGTCACCGCTTAGAAATGAGCAAATAGGTTTAGGATTAAGCATTGTTAATGACAAAATTGGACCATCAAATGAATTATATATTGATGGAAATTTTGCCTATTCTATTCCTCTTGGTTATGAAAAAAGACTGGCATTTGGTCTTAAAGCGGGTATGAGAATGTTAAATGTTGACTGGTCAAAAGGGAGATACTACGATCCAAATGATGTTTTGTTAAATCAGAATATCGACAACCAGGCAAAATTAGCCGTTGGAGCGGGAGTTTATTATTATACTGACAGATGGTATTTAGGGCTTTCTGTTCCGAGTTTTATTCAGAGTAATTATTACGATGATATTCAGGAATCAGTAAACTATGATCGTTTGCATTATTACCTGATGGGAGGTTATGTTTTTGATTTAAATCCAAATTTAAAATTCAAACCCGCATTTTTGGTAAAGGCAGTAAGTGGAGCACCGCTAACTGCAGATATTTCGGCGAATTTTATGATTGCTGAAAAATTTGTAATAGGAGGTTCTTATAGAACAGACGATTCTATAAGCATTCTGGCAGGTTTTCAAATATCTAAAAGTTTCTATATCGGATATGCTTTTGATTACACCGTTAGTGATCTGAACAAATACAACGATGGGTCGCATGAAATTATCTTGCGTTATCAGTTTAACAAAAACGAAAGTAAAATTAAATCTCCTCGATTCTTCTAAAAGTAAAACCT
This sequence comes from Flavobacterium sp. KH_001, assembly GCF_057840745.1. NCBI lineage: Bacteria > Pseudomonadati > Bacteroidota > Flavobacteriia > Flavobacteriales > Flavobacteriaceae > Flavobacterium > Flavobacterium sp. KH_001. The sequence goes on from NZ_CM174520.1 coordinate 3,266,308, forward strand.
ATGAAAAAATTATATATCCTAAGTTTAGTTTTGAGTTTTACGTTTAGTTTTGCTCAGACTAATTTAAAAAAGGCAGATGCTCTGTTTAGAAATTATGCTTACGCTGATGCTTCAAAAGCCTACGAAGAAATTTTGCAGAACATTAAAAGCCCGACAGCACAAACTTTAAAGAATGCTGCCGACTCCTATTATTTTATTTCAGATGCCAGAAATGCCTTAAAGTGGTATAAAAAACTATATGAGGTACAAGGCAATAATTTAACAGATATCTACTACTTGCGTTACATTCAGTGTTTAAAAGGTGTTATGGATTATGACGAAGCAGATAAAATGACAAAAGAGTATCTTTCTAAAAAAGGAGATCAGAATGAAATAAACAGATACGTGGCTCAAAAAAAGCAGATGGATAGTTTGTCAAAAGCAAAATCTCTTTATGCAATTAAAAATCTGGATATTAATACAAGTAAATCTGATTTTGGGGCTACTTTCTTTCAGGATCGGGTAGTATTTACTTCTGCAAGGGATACAACAAAGTTTAGCGAAAAATTGTATACATGGAACAATCAGCCTTTTTTAAATTTGTATACCGCTGAAAGAAACCCTGCAGATGGAAGTTTGTTTAACGAAACAGTATTCCTTCCAAATGTGATGACTAAATATCATGAAGCCACAGCCTCTTTTGATTCGACGGGAAAAATAATCTATTATTCGACAAACATCGTTAAAAAGAATAAATTGGTTATCGATGAAACCAAAACGAATAATTTTCAAATTATTAAAGGCGATATTGTAAATAATAAACTAGAGAATCCTCAAAAGGTTTTCTTTGACAGTGATGAATATTCGGTCGGACATCCTTCTTTAAGTGAAGACGGACAATGGCTTTTTTTCGCATCAGATATGCCGGGAGGTATTGGGGAAACCGATTTGTATTACGTGAAAATTGCTGCCGACGGAACAATGAGTTCCCCTGTTAACCTTGGATCAAAGATTAATACAATTGGTAATGATCTTTTTCCCTATTTCCGCAACGGAAAACTCTATTTTTCTTCTGATGGACATTACGGTTATGGCGATTTGGATGTTTACGAAAGTTCACTTTTAGCCGATGGTAACTTTTCAACTCCTGTAAACTTAGGTCCTCCAATTAATAGTAATAAAGATGATTTTGCTTTCATAATTGACAGTCAGGAGAATTATGGTTATGTTTCTTCCAACAGGGCAGAAGGAAAAGGAGATGATGATATTTATTCCTTTACCAAAGGGAAACCTGTTTGCAACCAAAGCATCTCCGGTATGGCAACAGACCGCAAAACAAAATTACCGCTTGTTGATGTTTCTATTATGGCGTACAACTCTTATAGTGAAGTTCTTGGTGAAACCAAAACAAATTATGAAGGTAAATATGCTATTGAAGTTCCGTGTGGAAAATTAGTTAAAATGATCGCCGCAAAACCAAATTATAGCAGCGATGATAAAACAGTAGAAACTACCAACGAAAACGGAGGGGAGATTAAGGATGTTAATTTCGAATTGAGCAATTATGATGATTTAGTTGTTAAGAAAAAAGGAGTTGAAAAAGTAGATGTTAACCCAATATATTTTGACTACGACAAATATGATATCACACCGCTTGCAATTGAAGAGTTAACAAAAGTGGTTTTTATTATGAAAAAATTTCCAAACATCAGAATCAAGATTGAATCGCATACTGATTCCCGCGGAAAAGATTCGTATAACCTGAAACTTTCTGATAACAGGGCTAAGTCAACAAGAGATTATATTGTTTCACAGGATATTGATCCGTCAAGAATTGAAAGTGCAATTGGCTATGGGGAAAGCCGACTGATTAATAAATGTAAAAATGGAGTAAAATGTACAGAAGAAGAACATTTGTTAAATAGACGTTCTGACTTTATCATTATCCAAAAATAGTTTTATATTTGTGATCTAATTATTTGATAATCAGTAACAAAGTATGGAACGAAGAAACCATTTGGAAGTTGGTTTTGTTTAATTCTTTTTTAAGAATAGTGGACAAGAAGAAAATCAAGTTGCATCTTTTTGCAACTTGATTTTTGATTTTTTAAAACTTTTGTTTTTTGATGTTTTTCAGCGAAAATAATTCTAATTTTGATATTCAGTTATTCAACATTACAATCCGCATCATTTTAATATTTTATGAGTATTCAAGAAACAATTCAGGCTTTACGCGAAGAACTTAATCAGCACAACTACAATTATTATGTGCTAGATAATGCCACAATTTCAGATTATGATTTCGATATTAAGTTAAAACAGCTTCAGGATCTGGAAGAAAAAAATCCTGAGTTTTTTGATGAACATTCTCCTACGCAACGTGTAGGTGGAGCTGTTACCAAGAATTTTAAAACTATTGCCCATCAATATCGTATGTATTCTTTGGATAATTCTTACTCCAAAGAAGATCTATTGGATTGGGAAAACCGAATTCAGAAAGTTTTAGGGAATGTTAAATTAGAGTACACCTGCGAATTAAAGTATGATGGTGCTTCTATTAGTATTACTTATGAAAATGGAAAACTAACTCAGGCATTAACCAGAGGAGATGGATTCCAGGGAGATGAGGTTACAAATAATATCAAAACGATAAAATCGATTCCATTAAAGCTAAAAGGAAATTATCCGGATAAATTTGATATCCGTGGTGAAATTATTCTGCCTTTAAAAGGTTTCGAAAAAATGAATCAGGAATTAATTGAGATTGGAGAAACACCATATTCAAATCCTAGAAATACGGCTTCTGGAAGTTTAAAATTACAAGACAGTGCTGAGGTTGCAAAACGTCCATTAGAATGTTTATTATATTCTGTAACAAGTGGTAAATTACCTTTTTCGTCTCAAATAGAAGGATTAGAGTCTGCTAGAAATTGGGGATTTAAGGTTCCAAATGAAGCGAAACTTGTTAAAAATATGCAGGAAGTTTTTGACTTCATTGATTATTGGGATGTTCATCGCCATAAATTGCCATATGAAACAGATGGTGTAGTTATTAAAGTAAACAGTATTCAGCATCAGCAAGAATTAGGATATACTGCAAAATCACCACGTTGGGCGATTGCCTATAAATTTAAGTCAGAACAGGTTTCGACTAAATTAAAATCAATTTCGTATCAGGTAGGACGTACGGGAGCAATTACTCCGGTTGCAAATCTGGAACCGGTACAATTAGCCGGAACGATCGTAAAAAGAGCTTCCTTGCACAATGCAGATCAAATTGAGAAGTTAGATATCAGAATAAACGATACTGTTTTTGTTGAAAAAGGAGGAGAAATTATTCCAAAAATTATTGCTGTCGATCTAGAACAGCGTCCTGAAAATTCAGTAAAAACAGAATATATAACCCATTGCCCGGAATGTCAGACAGAACTAGTTCGTTCAGAAGGTGAAGCAAACCATTATTGCCCGAATTTCTATGGCTGTCCTCCTCAGATTATTGGACGAATCCAACACTATATTTCAAGAAAAGCAATGGATATTGAAGGTCTTGGAGGTGAAACAGTTGCATTATTATTCAACAACGGTTTAGTTCATAATTATGCTGATTTATATGAATTAAAGGTTGAAGATATCTTACCTTTAGAAAGGATGGCACAAAAATCAGCTGAGAATCTGGTAAATGGCGTTGCGAAATCAAAAGAGATTCCATTTGAAAGTGTTTTGTTTGCACTGGGAATTCGTTTTGTTGGAGAAACAGTTGCTAAAAAACTAGCGAAGCATTATAAAAATATTGATGCACTAAGTCAGGCATCCTTAATGGAACTAATTTTAGTTGATGAAATTGGAGAACGAATTGCAAAAAGTGTAATTGAGTTTTTTGAGAATGAAGAAAATCAAAAAATAATTGAACGCCTAAAAAGTTATGGAGTTCAATTTGAAATAGTAGAAAAAATCAATCCCAATGCTACAGAAAAATTCATCGGAAAAACTTTTGTTGTGTCAGGAGTATTTGCTCAGTTTTCGAGAGATGAATTAAAGAAAACAATTGAAGATAATGGAGGGAAAGTTGGAAGCTCCATTTCTGCAAAAACTGATTTTGTGGTCGCAGGAGATAATATGGGGCCTGCCAAATTAGAAAAAGCGAATAAATTAAATATTCCGATATTATCTGAGGAAGATTTTATAACTAAACTGAATGAAAGCGAATAAACCGTCGTTGATTTTGTATTTTCTGGCGTTGCTGCTGACCATTATTTTTGATTGGACAGAGCAGGATTTTCTGGCAATCTATGCAAAAGCAGTAGTATTGCCAGCAATATTCTTTTATTTTTTTATAAGCAATGAATCTAAGTTAGGAAAGACAGAAGCCTTTATATTTCTATTTTGTTTTGTAGGTCAGGTATTTGATTTGATGGATGTTGAGGTTTCTGAAATTGGTGCAGTTTTAAGTTTTTTGGTAGTTTATCTGCTTCTCTTAAAAATTTTCATAGTAGAGCGAGAGAAAGTTAAATTAAGTAAAAAAGACATTCTGCCGGTATCAATAGTAGTAATTTTTATAGTTTATTTGCTCGTTTCGGTTTTAAGTCTGCAGTCAGATAATATGAAAAAGTACAATGCACTCTATACTATTTACGGTATTGTTCTTAGTATTATGAGTTATTTCTGTTTTGTGCGTTATATCGTAAAAGGTACACATATTGCCCTAATAATGTCTTTAATGGCAGTTTGTTATATATTTTCAGATATATTTTATATTTTCAATGAATACTTTTCGCACTCTGTCGTGCTGGTTTTGATTCGTGATGTAACACAAATTCTAGCCTACTATTTTATGGCCGAATATTTTCTCGAAAGATCAAAAGGGCAAAGAAAAGTATTATACAATGATTGATTTTCCCTGATTGGTGTGAGCTTTATTTTTGTCAAAATAAAAATCGATACGGCCTAAGTTTATTCCATAACAACCAACCTGATTAACCAATACATTTTCGCCGGCCTTATTTTTCACAATAGTTGGTTTGTCCAAAAACGTATGCGTATGCCCACCAATAATTAAATCAATATCTTGTGTTAATTCAGCCAATTTCAAATCACAAATTTTAGATTCGTCATTTTTATAATTATAGCCTAAGTGAGAAAGACAAACTACTAGATCGCATTTCTCTTCCTTTTTTAGTCTTTGCGTCATATCTTGTGCAATTTCTACAGGATCATTATAGACGGTTTCTTTGTACATTTTCTTGTCAACCAAACCATCAAGTTCAATTCCTAACCCAAAAACGCCAACTTTAATTCCGTTTTTATTGAAGATTTTATAAGGTTTTACAAGGCCATTCATTACGGTATTTTTAAAATCATAATTTGAATTGATAAATTCAAAAGTGGCATGAGGCATTTGTGCATGCAAACCATCAAGACCATTGTCAAAATCATGATTTCCTATGGTAGACGCATCGTATTTCATCATACTCATTAGCTTAAATTCAAGCTCGCCGCCGTAATAATTAAAATACGGAGTTCCCTGAAAAATATCACCTGCATCTAACAGAAGTACATTTGGATTTTCCTTACGGATAGTTTCTATAAGAGCTGCTCTTCGAGACACACCGCCTTTATTTGCATTACGAGGATCATCAGCCGGAAAAGGATCTATGTGGCTGTGAACATCATTAGTGTGTAAAATAGTTAAGTGCTTAATATCGTTAGATTCAAAACTGCTTAATGACAAACCTAAGCTCAATAGGGCAGTACTTGCGGCTGTTTTCTCGATAAATTCTCTTCTTTTCATTGTATGTTTTTTTTGCGTAAGCGCAGTAATTTTAATTTTTGTCTCGTAATGTTTTATTCAACTGTAATTCGAACATCATTTTTAACCGGAATAGTATCAACTTCTTTAAAATAATCAATTAACACGTTTCTGATTTTGTAATTGAGGTCAAATTTAGCAGTAGCTTTTAGAAAGAAACTCATGTTATCACCGCCATTGGCCAAATAATCATTTGTAACCACATAATAAGTTTTACTAACATCAATAGGTTTTCCCTGAATCAGAATGTTTTTCGCTGTATTTTCTTTTGATATCGTAAAAGTCATTCCGGCTAGAGGTTGTGGTTTTTTCTCCTTAATAATATAGCTGGCAATTTCAAGAATTTGATTACCGCTTAATGCAAGAACAATCAAACTGTTTTCAAAAGGCATAATTTCATAAGCTGTTCTCGTCGTTACATTTCCTTTTGGTAATATAGCACGGATTCCTCCATGATTCAATAAACATAAATCGATGTCTTTCTTCTCACGCGCCTTAAAAACTAAATTCCCCCTTTGTAAACAAACATCGGCCATTAAACTTCCAATGGTAGTTTGCCATTTTCCGGTGCTTTTATCCAAAGTTTCTGGACAATAAGCCAAAATACTGTCTAAATCCTTATTAATATGATCGCGATATGGTTTGATGAAGTTTTCAATTTCAGGAGTTTCATTTGCTTTTTCTGTTACCGGAAGCTGTTTTCCTTCTATCTTCGTTAGATTATAATTTTTCTGACTGCAGGAAAATATAAAAAAAAGTGTTAAGAATATAACAAAAAGTTTTAAAAATCCGTTATACTTTTTTAGTTTTACCATCTTAAATGCGACTTAAATAATTAATTTTGTAATTGGTAAAAATACTATGTTTTTAAATTATATAAAGGAATTTTTTGTAAAAAAATCATTAAAAAATAACCTGCATATTGTAAAAAACGAAGTGTTTACTAGTAATGTGCAAACAATTGGTCTGCTGATAGATGAAAGTGAATTTCGTCATTCAAAGGAATTGGTTAAAGAACTGATCCTACAAGGGATTGTCTCTGAAAACATAAAAATTGTTGCATATAGAGGTAAATTAAAAAAGGAAAAAACATATTCGAGACCTACTTTTGGTAAAAAACAGATCAATTGGAAGGGAGAGTTTACTGAAGAATTTCTAAGTGAATTTACTGATTCAGAATTTGACCTTTTGATTAGTTACTATGAAATCGAAAAACCGATTTTAATGATGACAACAAGTAAATCAAAAGCGAAGTTTAAGGTAGGATTTTCTTCGGTCGATAAAACATTAAATCGATGGATGATTGATACCGAAATGGAAAATTATAAACTATTCGTTTCCGAATTGTTTAAGTATTTAAAAAGTATAAAATAAATTATAAATAGAATATGCAATCATTAATAGGAACTGGTGTTGCGCTTGTAACTCCATTTAAAAAAGACTTTTCAGTTGATATCGAAGCTTTACAACGCATCGTTAATTTTTCGATTGATGGAGGAGTTGAATATCTTGTTGTTATGGGAACAACAGCTGAAAACGCTACCTTAACACAAGCCGAGAAAGAATTAGTTATAAAAACAGTAATTGATACTAACAAGGGAAGATTGCCTTTAGTTCTTGGTGTTGGTGGTAATAATACAATGCAGATTGTTGAGGAATTAAAGACGGGAGATTTTTCTGCTTTTGAGGCTATCCTTTCTGTTTCTCCCTATTATAATAAACCAACGCAGGAAGGAATTTATCAGCATTTTAAAGCTATTTCTGAAGCTTCACCAATTCCGGTAATTTTATACAATGTTCCTGGCAGAACATCTAGCAATATGCTGCCTGCAACGGTAGTTCGTCTGGCTAATGATTTTAGTAATGTTGTAGCAATAAAAGAAGCTGCCGGCGATATGGCTCAGGCTATGCAATTAATAAAAAATGCACCAAAAGATTTTCTTGTGATTTCTGGCGATGACATGATCGCTTTACCAATTGTTTTAGCTGGTGGAGCTGGGGTGATCTCAGTTATTGGACAGGGATTTCCAAAAGAATTTTCAGAAATGATCCGTTTGGGTCTGAATAAAAAAGTAAGTGAAGCTTTTAAAACGCAGTACTTTTTATCAGATTGTATTGATATGATTTTTGAACAAGGAAACCCAGCTGGAATCAAACAAGTGTTTCAAGCCCTTGGTATTGCTGATAATACAGTGCGTTTACCTTTGGTAGCTGTTGATGATTCATTGGCAGAAAGATTAAACAAATTTGTTAAAAGCAGTATTAAAGTAGAGTAAATTTGCCGGTATTTTATTATACCAAAAAATATTTTGTAGTAGCTAAATTAATAACTAAATTTGCCACCGGAACTTCGGTGTGATTTTGCTTTGGCATAATTGTCTAAGAAATCATAATAAAAGTAAGAAAATGAAAAAAATAGTATCTCTATTAATTGTTGTTGTCCTTTTTTGTTCTTGTAGTGATTACCAAAAAGCTTTGAAAAATGAAGATGTTGCGGCAAAATTTGAAATGGCAACAAAAATGTATGACGCTGGAAAGTACAATAAAGCAATTCGACTTTTTGAACAATTAGCACCATCATATAGAGGTAAACCTCAGGCTGAAAAACTTTTTTATATGTTTTCACAATCCTATTACAAAACAAAACAATATTATTTAGCTGGTTATCAGTTTGAAAGTTTTGTTTCAGGCTATCCTCGTAGTGAAAAAGTACAAGAAGCTGCGTTTTTAGGTGCATATAGTTATTCAAAATTAGCTCCGGTTTATAGTTTAGACCAGACTGATACAGTAAAAGCTTTAGAGAAATTACAAGCGTTTATTGATAATTATCCAAATTCAGAATACATTGCTCAGGCTAACGAAGCGGTGAAAATTTTGAATGGTAAATTAGAGAAAAAGGCATATGAAAATGCTAAAGGATATAATACTATTTCAGATTACAAATCTGCATTAATAGCTTTTGATAATTTTATTGCTGATTTCCCCGGAACACCTTTTAAAGAAGATGCATTGTTCTACAAATACGATTCGGCATATAAATTAGCGATAAACAGTATTCCTTCAAAAATGGAAGAGCGTTTAAATGTAGCTAAAGTGGCTTATAATAACTTATTAAAGTTCAAAAGCGACACAAAATATAAAAAAGAGGCAGACGAAATGTACGCCAGAGTTGAAACAGATTTACAAAAATTTACTAAATAAATAAAGTCATGGATTTAAAAAAGACGAATGCTCCTGTAAATACAATAACATATAATAAAACTGTTATTGAAGAGCCAACAGGAAATGTGTATGAAGCAATTACCATTATGGCTAAAAGAGCAAATCAAATTAATTCTGAAATAAAAAAGGAATTAACTGAGAAATTAGAAGAGTTTGCTACTTATAATGACAGTCTTGAAGAAGTTTTTGAAAATAAAGAACAAATTGAAGTTTCTAAATTTTACGAAAAATTACCAAAACCACACGCTTTAGCTGTTCAGGAATGGTTAGACGGAAAAACTTACCACAGAGGTTCAAACAAATAATATAGTATAATGTCAGTTTTAAACGGGAAGAAAATTTTACTAGGAGTTTCTGGTGGAATTGCAGCCTATAAAACAGCCTCATTAGTACGACTCTTTATAAAAGCAGGTGCACATATCCAAGTGATAATGACACCTGCTTCTAAGGATTTTGTAACTCCACTTACGTTATCAACGTTATCAAAAAATCCTGTACACTCTACTTTTTTTAATCAGGATGATGAAGATGCGGTTTGGAACAATCATGTTGAATTAGGTCTTTGGGCTGATTTAATGTTAATTGCTCCGGCAACTGCTAATACATTATCTAAGATGGCTACAGGAAACTGTGATAATCTTCTTATAGCAACTTATTTATCAGCTAAATGTCCTGTTTATTTTGCTCCCGCAATGGATTTGGACATGTATAAACATCCTTCAACTTTATCTAGTTTTGCAGCCTTAAAGCAGTTTGGAAACGTAATGATTCCGGCAGAAAGTGGTGAGCTTGCCAGCGGTTTGTCAGGAGAAGGAAGAATGGCTGAACCGGAAAATATTATTGCTTTTCTTGAAGCCGATTTAGAAAGTAAATTACCACTTAAAGGAAAAAAAATACTTATTACTGCGGGACCAACATACGAAGCGATAGATCCTGTGCGTTTTATCGGAAACCATTCCTCTGGGAAAATGGGTTTTGATATAGCTAATGAAGCTGCAAAATTAGGTGCACAAGTAATTTTAGTTGCGGGTCCAACCCATTTTAAAGTAAAAAATAGTTTAATTGAAGTTGTTAATGTAGTTTCGGCCCAGGAAATGTACGACGCATGTCATTCTTGTTATAATCAGGTTGATGTTGCTATTGCGGCAGCGGCGGTTGCTGATTATAGGCCTAAAGTTGTTGCTTCTCAGAAAATTAAAAAGGCTGCAGATGAATTCATAATTGAGCTTGAAAAGACAAAAGATATTTTAGCATCTTTGGGAGCAATTAAAAAAGAGCAGCTTTTAATTGGATTTGCTTTGGAAACTGAAAATGAAATTGAAAATGCTAAGCTGAAAATTCAGAAAAAAAACTTAGATTTGATTGTTCTTAATTCTTTACAAGATGAAGGGGCAGGTTTTAAAAAAGAAACCAATAAAGTTACTTTTATTGATAAGGATTTTAAAATTGAACCAATGGAATTAAAATCAAAAGAATCAGTTGCAGTTGATATTTTAAATAAGGTGATTTCGCATTTTGCAAAATTGTAATTATTTTAAGGTCTCAGAATAAGTATTAGTGTTTTTATATTTACGCCAAGTCAAATAGTATTTTTCTATGAAAAAAATAGTTACTCTTTTAGTATTTTTAATTTTTGGCTTGACACAAGCACAACAGCTAAATTGTACCGTAACTATTAATACTGAAAGGCTGCCAAATCCTAACCAACAGGTTTTTAAAACACTCCAGACATCCTTATCTGAATTTGTAAATAAAACAGATTGGACAGGGTCGGTGCTAAAACAAAATGAACGTATCAATTGTTCAATGTATATCACCTTGTCATCAAATAATTCTGACCAGTTTTCCGGAACAATTCAGGTACAATCTTCCAGATTGATTTTTAATTCAACTTATTCGTCACCTATATTCAATTTTAACGACAAAGATTTTAGTTTTCGTTACACGGAATATGAGCCTTTGTTGTTTAATCCTACCACTTTTGAGTCAAATTTAGTATCTGTTGTTTCTTTTTACAGTTATTTAATTTTAGGTATGGATGCAGATTCGTTTCAAATGGGAGCTGGAAATCAATATCTTGAAACGGCTCAAAACATTGCAAATGTTGCACAGCAAGGCGGATATAAGGGATGGAGTCAAGCCGATGGAATTCAGAATCGTTATTATTTAATAACAGATATGATTTCGCCAATGTATAGTGATTTGCGTCAGGTTACCTTTTTGTATCATAGTGGTTTAGATAAGATGAGCGACGATTTAAAAGGTGCAAAAGAAAGAATTAAATCTTCAATACTACTTATAGGGAAATTTAACTCGGTTAAACCAAATGCCTTTTTAACTCGGGTATTTTTTGATGCAAAATCAGATGAGATTGTTTCTATCTTTTCAGGTGGCCCAAGTATTACAGTGACTGATTTGTCTGATGTTTTGAATAAAGTGTCGCCTCTGAATTCTACCAAATGGTCGCAAATTAAATATTAATTGATTTTCATTTACTACTTTATTAACTTCTATAATTCCTTTTTTATCCTATGATTACTTCGCTGTCAATTAAAAACTATGCTCTGATTGAAAAATTATCAATAGATTTTTCAAAAGGCTTTTCTATAATTACAGGTGAAACCGGAGCTGGGAAATCTATTATTTTAGGTGCTCTGGGTTTGGTTTTGGGAAAAAGAGCCGATTTGACTTCTTTAAAAAACAAAGAGGAGAAATGTATTATAGAGGCACAGTTTGAAATTTCTAAATATAATTTAAAAGAATTTTTTGAAGCAAATGACATTGATTATGAAGATGATACTATTATAAGACGTGAAATTTTGCCTTCAGGGAAATCTCGTGCTTTTATCAATGATAGCCCGGTGAACCTTCAGGAATTACAAGATTTAAGTTTGTTTTTGATTGATATTCACTCGCAACAGCAAACCCAGGAGTTATCAGATGAAACAGTTCAGTTTAAAATAATTGATGCTATTGCTAATAATTTTGATGTGATAGCCTCATACCAAAAGTTATTGAAGGCTTACAAATCAGATAGATCAAAATTAAATGCTTTACTGAAAAAGCAAAGCGATTCAGGAAAAGAACAGGAATATAATACTTTTTTGTTGAACGAATTGATTGCTGCTAAATTAAAATCTGGCGAGCAAGAAGAGCTAGAAGCTGAGTTTGAGAAATTAAATAACGTCGAAGTTATAAAAGAAGCAATAGACAAGTCTTTGGTTATTGCAAATGAAGAGCAGTTTGGAGTTTTTCATAATCTAAATGAAATAAAAGCATCACTTCAAAAAATTGCCCCATTTTCTGTAGAATATCAAAATTTATTTGAAAGAGTAACGAGCGTTGCAATTGAATTTGATGATGTTTCAAGAGATCTGCAAAACGTTTCGGAGAAATTACTAAATGATCCTGAAAAACTGGAACTTACAAATCAGAAATTGCAATTGATTTATAATTTACAGAAGAAACATCAGGTAATTTCTGTTGATGAATTACTTCAAATTCAGGCCAATTTAGAAAACGCTGTTATTGAATTAGGAAATATAGAAGAAGAAATTACTTTATTAACAAATTCAATAGAACAAAAAGTTCAGGAATTAGATGCTTTTTCAGCTGAAATTCATCAAAATAGAGCAAATGCAATTCCTGTATTATCAAATAAATTGATTTCAATTTTAGAAACATTAGGAATGCCAAACGTTCGTTTTAATATAGAACTTTTACCGTCAGAAACGTATTTCCAAAACGGAAAAGACGAATTACAATTTTTATTCTCTGCCAATAAAGGAACTGACTTTGGATTATTGAAAAAAGTAGCTTCAGGAGGAGAGATGTCGCGTATAATGTTGGCTGTAAAAGCGATCCTGGCTCAATATTCAAAATTACCAACTTTAATTTTTGACGAAATAGATACAGGAGTTTCCGGAGAAATTGCAATCAGAATGGGAGAAATAATGAAAGAAATGAGTAACAATATGCAAATTTTCGCTATTACTCATTTACCTCAAATAGCGGCAAAAGGCGATTCGCACTTCAAAGTATTCAAGTCTACGGTTGGCGATGATACACAGTCAGAATTAAAGCTTCTGTCTCAGGACGAAAGAGTTATCGAAATTGCTCAGATGTTATCTGGAGCAGTTGTCTCAGATTCGGCTTTAAATCATGCCAAAGCCTTGTTGAACTAAAGAAATACTTTATATTTGTCATCTAAAAACGAATTCACTAAACGTAAATAAGCTAATCATTTACCTCACTTTAATGAGTAGCAAATGAACGAATAAATAATAAAAATATGATTATAGAACCTAGAATGAGAGGCTTTATTTGCTTGACAGCCCACCCAAAAGGAGCCGAGCAAAATGTTAAAAATCAAATAGAATATATAAAATCAAAAGGTGCAATTGCCGGAGCAAAAAAAGTATTGGTAATTGGAGCTTCAACAGGTTTTGGATTAGCTTCAAGAATCACAAGTGCTTTTGGATCTGATGCTGCAACTATTGGTGTATTTTTTGAAAAACCACCAGTTGAAGGAAAAACGGCTTCTCCAGGATGGTATAATTCTGCAGCTTTTGAAGCTGAAGCTCACAAAGCGGGTCTATATGCCAAAAGTATCAATGGAGATGCTTTTTCAAATGAAATAAAAAGACAAACATTAGATTTAATCAAAGCTGATTTAGGTCAGGTAGATTTAGTTATTTACAGTTTGGCTTCACCAGTGCGTACAAACCCTAATACTGGCGTATTGCATCGCTCGACTTTAAAACCAATTGGGCAAACTTTTACAAATAAAACGGTAGATTTTCATACCGGAAATGTAACTGAAGTTTCTATAGCTCCTGCAAATGAAGAGGATATTGAAAACACTGTAGCTGTAATGGGTGGTGAAGACTGGGCTATGTGGATGGATGCGTTAAAAGAGGAGAATTTATTGGCTGAAGGCGCTACAACAGTTGCTTATTCTTATATCGGACCATCATTAACTGAAGCGGTTTACCGTAAAGGTACAATCGGACGTGCGAAAGATCATTTAGAAGCTACTGCTTTCTCTATTACTGATAGTTTAAAATCTATCGGAGGACAAGCTTATGTTTCTGTAAATAAAGCTTTAGTGACTCAGGCTAGTTCTGCTATTCCGGTAATTCCATTATATATTTCTCTTTTATATAAAATTATGAAAGAAGAAGGGATTCACGAAGGTTGTATCGAGCAAATTCAGCGTTTGTTTCAAGAAAGATTATATACTGGATCACCTGTTCCTGTTGATGAAAAAGGCAGAATCAGAATAGACGACTGGGAAATGCGTGATGACGTTCAGGCAAAAGTGGCTAAACTTTGGGAAGAAGCTACAACTGAAACATTGCCGGCTATTGGAGATTTAGCAGGATACAGAAATGATTTCTTAAATTTATTTGGATTTGAATTTGCCGGAGTTGATTATAAAGCTGAGGTAAATGAAGTTGTAAATATTGAAAGTATTAAATAATTACTTATTACTATAAATGAAAACCATCAACCTAAAGTTGATGGTTTTTTTATGAATATAACATATCTTTGTTAAAATTTTGAAATTAAAAAAATTGCCACTTTAATACCGCACATTCCATTATGATTTTTTCTTTAATTATACCCGTGTATAATCGCCCAGATGAAGTTGATGAACTTTTAGAAAGTCTCTCAAAATCTGATTATAATGAACCTTTTGAAATTGTTCTTGTTGAAGATGGTTCGTCGATTCCATGTAAAGATGTTGTAATGAACTATCAGGGAAAATTGAATATATCTTATTATTTTAAAGAAAATTCAGGCCCTGGAGATTCGAGAAATTTTGGAATGCAAAAGGCGAGAGGAGATTATTTTATCATCTTTGATTCAGATTGTATTATTCCGCCTAATTATTTAACAGAGGTGCGTAAAGCGTTAAATGAAGAATATGTAGATTGTTTTGGTGGACCTGATAAAGCATTAGATAGTTTTTCGGATATACAGAAAGCGATCAATTTTGCAATGACTTCATTTTTGACAACTGGCGGAGTACGTGGTGGTTCAGAAAAAATTAATAAGTTTCAGCCAAGAAGTTTCAATATGGGGATTTCTAAAAAAGCTTTTGAAGCATCAAACGGATTTGGAAATATTCACCCGGGTGAAGATCCTGATTTGTCAATTCGTTTATGGAATTTAGGTTTTGAAACAAGATTGTTTTCTGAGGCATATGTTTATCATAAACGCAGAATTGATTGGGAGAAATTCTCTGTTCAGGTGCATAAATTTGGAATTGCAAGGCCAATATTAAATAGTTGGTATCCAGAACATAATAAGATTACTTTTTTCTTTCCTACCTTTTTTATACTAGGGTTATTATTAGCTTTTTTACTGTTAATTTTCAATATAGATGTTTTATTACAATTATATTTCGTATATTTCGTTATAATTTTTCTTACAGCAAGTATTCAAAATAAAAGTGTTAAAATAGGATACTTGTCAGTGATTGCAGTTTGGAAACAATTCTATGGCTACGGAACAGGGTTTTTAAAATCATTTATAAAAATCATTCTTCTAAAGAAAAAACCGCAAGAAGCTTTTCCTCGTATGTTTTTTAAAATGTAATATGACAAAGGTTATTGGTTTAACAGGAGGTATTGGTAGTGGCAAAACAACCATTGCTAATTATTTTGCAGAAATGGGAGTTCCTGTCTATATAGCTGATGATGGTGCAAGAGCAGTAATGCAATTGGATCATGTTATAAAAGAGATAAAAAATGTATTCGGAGAAAGTGTTTTTGAAAAAGATGTCTTAAACAGGGCCAAACTTGCTGAAATTGTATTTAATGATAAAGAAAAGTTAGCGAAATTAAATGCAATAGTACATCCGGCTGTAAAAAAAGATTTTGAGGTATGGTTATTGAGACATAAAAATTACGAGTACATAATTTATGAAGCCGCTATATTATTTGAAAGTGGCAGATATAAAGAATGTGATTATATTATAACAGTAACCGCACCAGAAGAAGTTAGAATTGAAAGAGTCTTAAAACGCGATAATACCACCCTGGCGCAAGTTATAAGCAGAATGCAAATGCAATGGAAGGATGAAGATCGAATTTCCAGAAGCAATTTTGTTATTAATAACGTAAATCTTAAAATTGCTAAGGAAGAAGTTGTTAAAATTCTTAAAATTTTAGATATTAAACAAAATCAGTCTTAAATGTTAATATTTGGTTAATGTATTATTTAGTATATTGTTAAAATATTAATTTTGTTTCGATGAATAAATTATTTTTTAGAATACTTGTTTTGCTTATGAGTTTGTCTCTTATTGGGATAATTCTGGTTCAGGTATTTTGGTTCAACTCTTCGTTCAAAAATAATGACGAACAATTTAAATACCACGTTACCCAGGTAATTGGTAATGTTGCTGATAAACTTGAGCAGCAGGAAGAATATAGTTTTTATGACAAATACAATCGTATAAAAGACAGTACTGGTAAAATCCCTAAGAAAGAAGATTTACTGGAAGTCCTTTATGTGCAAAGAAATACCAAAACAAACAAAACAATTGTTTATTCTAGTACACTAACTTCTGAAGATTATGATATAAGTGGTTCACTTTTTAATAAAAAATTCAGTAGTGAAAGGTTTAAAAACTTTAGTTCAAAGCGTGTAACAGAGGTTTATAATAACAACAATGGTATCGATAATAATCCTTTAGGGCAAAGTATTATACCAGATTTAAAAATCGAAAAATCAGGAAGCTTAGATATTTTAAATAAAGTACAGCAGCAAATTCAATATAAAGATATTGCTTCCTTAACGCCAATTGAAGGAAGAATAACAAAAGAAAAGCTTAATAAATTATTAAAAAAGGAACTAGAAGAATATGGTGTAAAAACCAAATTTGAATTTGGTGTTCTGAATAGTGGTTTGCCAACTAAAGTAAAATCGGATGGGTTTCATTTTGATAAAGATGCAAGTTATCACATTCCTATATATACTGATAATGAAGGGAATAGTAAGTATGAATTGTACATAACGTTTCCTTATAAAAAGAAATTTTTATTGTCAGAGTTATTAAGTATTACAATATTATCAATAGTTTTTACGCTTATTATTATAATTGCTTACACAAGTGCATTAAATCAATTGTTGCGTCAAAAACATATATCTGAAATAAAAACAGATTTTATAAATAATATGACGCATGAGTTTAAGACTCCAATTGCTACTATAAATTTGGCACTTGATGCAATTAGAAACCCTAAGATTATTGAAGATAAAGAGAAAGTATTCCGTTATCTGCAAATGATTAGGGATGAAAATAAAAGAATGCATGCTCAGGTTGAAAACGTTCTTCGCATTTCTAAATTAGAAAAAAGAGAATTGGATATTACAAAAGAACCAACTGCAATTCATGATATTATTGATGATGCAATTGAACATGTAAATTTAATTTTAGAGGATAGACATGGAACCGTTGTAAAACATTATAACGCTTCAAGAACTACTTGTTTAGTAAATGAAGTGCATTTTACAAACGTATTGGTAAATATTTTAGAGAATGCGATAAAATATTCTCCAGATGTTCCTGAAATTGAAATTTTTACAGAAAATATCAAAGATATGATTCTGATAAAAGTTAAGGATAATGGTCTTGGTATGAGTAAAATAGCTCAAAAGAGAGTTTTTGAGAAATTTTACAGAGAACATACAGGAGATTTACATAATGTAAAAGGACACGGTTTAGGTCTGGCTTATGTAAAACGAATAGTAGAGGATCACAATGGTCAAGTATATGTTGAAAGCGAAAAAGGAAAAGGTAGCACCTTTATAATAAAAATACCATTAATAAATTAAAATATGGAAAATAATAACAAAAGAATACTTTTAGTAGAAGATGACCTTAATTTTGGGGCAGTTCTTAAAGATTATCTAATGTTAAATGACTTTGAAGTTACTTTAGCTAAAAACGGTATGGAAGGTTTCGAAAAATTCAAGAAAGATGTGTATGATTTATGCATTCTTGATGTAATGATGCCTTATAAAGATGGTTATACTTTAGCCAAAGAAATTAGAGAAAAAAATAGTGAAGTGCCTATTATCTTCTTGACTGCAAAGTCTATGAAAGAAGATGTATTAAAAGGTTATAAAGCTGGTGCTGATGACTATTTGAATAAACCTTTTGATTCAGAAGTTTTATTGATGAAAATCAAAGCTATTATTCAAAGAAAATCTGCAGATACAAAAGCAGAACAAGTACAGTTTGAATTTAATATCGGTAAATTCCACTTAAATTCTAAACTTAGATTTTTGACTTTCGAAAATGACGAGCCGATAAAATTATCTCCAAAAGAGAATGAATTGCTTAAAATGTTAATTCTACATGAAAATGATTTGATGCCAAGAGAATTAGCGTTGACAAAAATATGGAGAGATGATAACTACTTTACTTCAAGAAGTATGGATGTTTACATTGCTAAACTTAGAAAATACTTAAAAGCTGATGAAGATGTTGAAATCTTAAACATTCACGGAGAAGGTTTTAGATTAGTTGTTAAAAGCAAAGTAACTGAATAACAAAATTCACCAAACTAATAAAATAGTAAAGCTCTGAGAAATCAGAGCTTTTTTTTGTGCCTTTTATTTTTTAAGAATTTAGAATTTAAATTACTCATTGTTAATTGTATAGCTTTAAATTTATTGATAAGTTTTATTGTTGAAAATATTTTTACATGAATTTTCTTAAAATAAATTTGGAAAATCAAAAAACAATTATGAATATTTGCAGACGAAAAAAATAATAACCCTATAAAACGAAGAGAAATGTTTGTACTTACATCAACATCACAAAGCTTCACACCAAACGGATTTGGTGCAGCGCTTCTTCGTGGCTTATTTCAATCTTAGAAATTCATTTTTAGATATAAAAAAGCCCGAAGACATTTAGTTTCGGGCTTTTTTTATTCTAGACACTTCAAATTTTCCCGAATAACAGTTTCATTATTTATCCGAAAGGATAAAAGATCAGGTACGCCTATGTTTTGTTCGAACTTTTCAGTTTTGACGAACATCGGTTTACAAAAAAAACAATAAGAATAATTAAAAATTTATGGGAAATAAATTATCCGGAAAAGACCTGATTAAATTAGGCTTTCCAAAAAATAATTCAATAAACATCGCCTTAGGGCAAATAAACAGATATAGAAAAAGAGAAAAAAAAGAATCCATTCTAACAGAGGCCAAAGAAGTTTTGCTTCATCCAGAAAAGTTTGAAGGTCACGGTACCTGGGGAAAAGTTGCCGAAGGTTTGATAAACCCGGTTCAGGTAAGAATGCACCAGCTGAAAACAACTCGTGCTCCCTTTACCATTTTTGGAGAAAATGAAATTGATCAGCAAGCTAAATTTCAGTTGTATGATTCTTTAAAATTACCAATTTCAATGGCAGGAGCTTTAATGCCAGACGCACATTCCGGTTATGGATTGCCAATTGGCGGCGTTTTGGCGACGGACAATGCTGTCATTCCGTACGGAGTTGGAGTAGACATCGGGTGCCGAATGAGTCTTTCAATTTTTGATTTGCCAGCCTCGTATTTCAAGGGAAAAGAGCATCAGTTAGAAGCAATTTTAAAAGATAATACTAAGTTCGGAATGAATGAAGTTCATGCTTCAAGAGCAGATCATGAAGTGTTTTACAAAAGTGAATTTCAGGATATTCCTTTGCTAAAGAATCTTTTGCCAAAAGCGTATAAACAATTAGGAAGTTCTGGTGGTGGAAACCATTTCGTTGAATTTGGTATCGCAAAGATTGACAGTCCTGAAAACGATTGGAAATTGGGAGTAGGTGAATATTTTGCTGTTCTGTCACACAGTGGCTCACGAGGATTAGGTGCTAATATTGCCAAACATTATACGTATCTGGCAACTAAACAATGTCCGTTACCAAAAAATGTGCAGCATTTGGCATGGCTTGATTTAAACACACACGACGGTCAGGAATATTGGTTAGCAATGAACTTAGCCGGAGAATATGCAAAAGCCTGTCACGATGATATTCATAGAAGAATAGCCAAAGCGATTGGTAAAAGAGTAGTGGTAACAATTGAGAATCATCACAACTTTGCGTGGAAAGAGATGGTTAATGGTCAGGAATGTATCGTGCACAGAAAAGGAGCAACCCCTGCGGCACAAGGTCAATTGGGAATTATTCCGGGTTCCATGACAGCACCTGGCTATATTGTTAAAGGAAAAGGTAACGCTGAAAGTTTAAACTCGGCTTCGCATGGAGCGGGACGTTTATTTTCTAGGGCTAAATGCAAAAGTACTTTTACACAAAGCGAAATTAAGAAAGTTTTAAAAGCGCATAATGTTACTTTAATTGGAGGAAATATTGATGAAGCTCCGATGGCTTACAAAGACATTACAAAAGTGATGGGAAATCAAACAGATTTGGTTGAAGTTCTGGGGACTTTCACTCCAAAGATTGTTAGAATGGACCGATAAAAAAGATTTAAAGTGGAAAAAATAATTCAGATAACGGCAGGTCGCGGACCTGCAGAATGCACTTGGGTAGTCGCCCAAGTGCTTAAAAAAGTTTTAGAAGAAGCTCAGGAAGAGCAGCTAGAAACTGTTTTGCTGCAAAGGGAAGCTGGTCAGGAAAATGGGACTATTGAAACGGCTTCGCTTTCTGTAAAAGGAAAAAATGCAAGTCAATTTGTAAATTCATGGATAGGGACGATTCAATGGATTGGACAAAGTCAGTTTAGAAAAATGCACAAACGCAAAAACTGGTTTATTGGAATTTTTGAAATTGAACCGCAAAAGAATGCATCAGTTTCTGAAAATGATATTCAATACCAGGCAATGCGAAGTTCTGGCGCTGGTGGGCAGCATGTCAATAAAGTAAGCTCAGCCATAAGAGCAACTCATATTCCAACCGGAATCGCCGTAGTTTCTATGGACAGCCGATCACAACATCAAAACAAAAAACTGGCAACAGAAAGATTATTAAAAAAATTAGATGACGAAACTTTGCAACAACTTAAGAATCATGTCGGAAAACAATGGGAGAACCAACTGAATATTCAGCGCGGAAATCCGATTAGAGTTTTTACCGGAAGTGATTTCAAAAAGAATAAAGAGCAGAAAAGTTACAAGGGAACTCGTCAGAAATTAAAACAAGATTTACGAAATGAGCATAATTAAAAAGTTGGTCGCAGAAAACAATCATGATGTGCGAATTATATGTGACCAAAAGAAAACAATAAATATCAACACATAAAATGAAAACAATTGATAAATACATTTTTCAGGCCCTGGATAATTATCCGTATTGGCTTGAAGGAACGATTGAATCTTTAGATTATGCTTTTTCTTATAATGATAAAAACACAATGGTTTTGTGTTTATACGGAAGAATTCAGGCAGAGCAATTATGGAATTATGAAGAAGCGAAAAATTATTTTCAGGAAGCTTTAGCAATTAATATTCATGCCCTTGAAGTATATCCGCATTATTTGCAAACTTTAATTTTGAATGAAGATTATGAAGAAGCACAAAAGCTGATTGATTTTGCCTTGACAATAAAAGGAATCAATAAATCTGATATTTATGTAAAGAAAGCTATTCTTTTAGAAGCGCAACACCAATTTAAAAATGCGCTTAAGGAAATCAAGAATGCAAAACTTTGCATATTGCAATTAGCTTTTGATTCTGATATTATAGAAGTTGAGAAAAGAATCAAAGGTAAAATGGAGTTGCTGAAAAAGAAAAAGAAGCCTAATAAATCAAAAAAGGATTCAAAAAAGAAATCAAAATAATTTTAGTAGAAAAAAACGATGCCATTCAAATTTGAATGGCATCGTTTTTTTTCTTTTTTCAAGAGAAATCTTAATAACTCTCGAGAGTTAAAAATCAGTGATAATCTGTTTGATCCGTTTAATCTGTGGGCTATTAATTATTTCCAATGCAATTCTAAAGCAAAACAAGTTTTTTCTTCTTTTGTAATACTGAATGTTGCAGTAGTATGATCATCGTCTTCACTTTCATGAATAACTACATTATCTTTTAATGAAAGCTCTTTCATGAAATTCATTTCAAAGCTTTTTACTTCCTGTTTCATAATTCTTTTTGGATCAACATGATCAAGGCACCATTCTAAATATTTGACATTATTAACATGGTTTACAATATCTAAATCAGATAGATAAACTGTTTTTTCGAAAACCGCCTCTTTTTCATGATTGATATTGATTTTAGAAAAACCTTCAGAAGTAGCTCTGTTCTCAGGGAATAATTCGAAATGTTCATAAGGTAAAGCTAAAGCTTCCGGACGGCGTAATTGCGTATTAAAAACGGCCCAATACGTTTCGCAGCCTACTATTTTTTTTCCGTTAACATACATTTCTAATGCACGAACAGAACGTGAATTTTCTAGGCTATTAATCCATGTTTTTACAGTAACAATATCTTGCCATTTTGGTAACGAATTGATTTCAACACGCATGCGGCTTAAAACCCAGGCTTGGTGAAATTCCTGCATATCAAAAAAACTGATGCCTCCAACTTCAGAATGTGCTGCTGCGGTTAATTGTAAAATATTACACAAATCGGTATATTTTAAATAACCGTTTGGTGTGCATTGTGTGAAATTGACTTCCCAGTCTTTGCTTAAAACTGACGTGAAATTTGGAGATATTGGCATTTCTGAATTTTAGATTTATTTTTAGAGAATAGAATAAAGAGTATAGAAAAATGACTTTTGATGTTACTTTAGAAGATTTTCTATGTAATTAATAGTTTCTTTTCTATCTGTTGCATAGTCAAACCATTTGGTGTTTTCATTTCGTTTGAACCATGTTAGTTGTCTTTTAGAAAATCGTCTGGTATTTTTCTTGATTTCTTCGATGGCAAATGGCAATGAAAATTCTCCGTCAAAATAACTAAATAATTCTCTATAACCGACCGTTTGCAGCGCATTTAACGCTTTATTAGGATACAAAGCTTTTGCTTCATTCAATAAACCTTCGTTCATCATAATATCAACGCGCTGGTTAATACGATCATAAATTACTTTTCTGTCTGCTTCTAGGCCAATTAGAATAGGGCTGAAGTTTCGGTTGTTTTTCTTCTGATTTAAAAAGGAAGAATATGGTTTTTGAGTTCCGATACAAACTTCCACAAAACGCATCATCCTTTGCGGATTTTGAAGTGTTTGTGGATTTTCTAAAGTTATTTTTTGAAAATAGTCTGGATCTAAATTCTGTAATTGCTTTTGTAAATAATTGATTCCAAGTTTTTCATAGTTTGAGTTCACTTCAGAACGAACTTCCGGATTAATTTCGGGGAATTCATCAAAACCTTTTAAAACAGCATCTACATATAGTCCTGAACCACCAATTAAAATAGCAAAATCATTCTTCTGAAATAATTCTTCCAATTTTAAAAGTGCTTCTTTTTCGTAATCACCAACGGTATAATTTTCGAAAATAGATTTGTTTTGGATAAAATGGTGTTTAGCCGAATTTAACTCTTCTTGATTTGGAACTGCTGTTCCGATCGTCATTTCTTTAAAAAATTGTCGGCTATCGCAAGAGATTATTTCACAATTGAAATGTTGTGCCAAAGCAATACTCAAGGCTGTTTTGCCTATAGCTGTTGGTCCGACAATGGTAATTAAGTATTTCATATTTCTTCTAGCCCAGATGGAAGTGGAAACCCCGGACTTATATTTGTTAGTTTTTTTTGGGATAAAAGAGCGACCAGCGGAAGCTCCTTTTATACCTTAAAAAAAGAACAAAGATAAGGAGGAGTTGCAAAGTACAGATGGAAATAGCTCCATAAATTAAATATTAGGTAATTGTGTTCCACATTCGTAGCAGTACTTTGCATTATCAAAGTGGACTTGTGAATTACAATTTTCGCATGTTTTTTTTCCGCTTACAGTATTGTTTTTTAGACTGTTTTTGGCAAATTCTGCAGTTACAATTCCGGTTGGAACGGCGATAATTCCATAACCCAAAATCATAACAAATGAGGCGACAAATTGGCCTAAGGGAGTTATTGGTGAAATGTCGCCATAACCCACTGTTGTTAAGGTAACTATGGTCCAATAAATACTAACTGGGATGCTTGTAAAACCACTTTCTTTGCCTTCTATCACATACATAACAGAACCAATAATTACGGTGCTAATTAATACGAAATAGATAAAAACAAGAATTTTTTCTTTGCTGGCTTCAATCGCCTCTCGTAATTGTACAGACTGATGTGAAATTTGCGGAATATGAAGTATTTTGAATAATCGGAAAAAACGTAAAGCTCTTATGACGGATAAAATGCTTGCTCCTGGAAAAAATATGGAAAGATACATTGGTAATACAGCAAGTAAATCGATAATACCATAAAAACTGAAAATGTATTTTACTGGTTTTTGAATCGAGATAATGCGTAAAAGATATTCGATAGTAAAAAATACGGTAATAATCCATTCACAGATAATAAGTTGAGAGTGGTATTTCTGATTGATTCCCTGAACGGTTTCCATCATGACCAAAAGAACGCTCAATAAAATTAGGCCGAGTAAAACTAAATCGAAGAGTCTTCCTAAAACGGTGTCTGTTCCGTATAGAATTACTTTGATTTTTTCCCTAAAGATTTCGTATTTTGATTTCACTTGTGTCATATCACTAAGATAATTAAAATTAGGATATTTTAAAAATGAAGAATTTTAAGCGATTTGCTTTTGCGCATGTAATTTTGAATTATGTTTTTTACATCGCGATTGTTTTGCATCGGAATTAGAATGTTTTTTAAGATTTCGATATTTGTAATCTGATAATTCAAATCGTAAAAAGCATAGCCTTTATAAATGCCATCTTCAATTAATACGGCGCTTCGTTCGTTTACATTTCGACCTCTGTCGATAAGAATCATGCTTTTGTTTTCGAAACTGTGCTCAGAGATGAACTGTTGTACTCTTAGGTTATACGTTTCAGGTGAAACTTCGCCAATACAAGCACCATCACATTCTTTTATTTTATATTGAAAACACTCTTTCTTAGTTTGATATAAACCCGTTAATTTTTGGCACAGATAATATTTTGCAGTGAATTTAAAAAGCATGTTTTTACCTTCCTGTAAAGAAGCAAATGAGGTGATTTCTTTTTTGCGACCATCAGCTTTTTGAAGTTTTAGATTTAAATAGCCATTTGAATCTTTTTCTGCATAGAGAGCAAATGGAAAAACTGTTTTCTTCTGCGAGCGATTGTGTCTTGGACGGTTTATTTTTACTTCTTCACTTTCTTTCAAAAGAGCAATTAACTCACTTCCGGTTTCATCATACGTTATGGTAAAAACTTCAGCCTGTATTTTTTTACTTTTTGTTGTGATTCCAGTGAAATGTTGGTTTACCCTTTTTCTGATATTTTGACTTTTACCAATATAAATTAAGTTTCCGCCTTCGTTATGAATGTAGTAAACACCAGTTTTAGTTGGCATTTGTCCGACCAAATCTAATAATTTTGGTGCAATACCTTTTTCAACTTCCAGTTTTATGAAGTCTTTTACAATTGTTTTTTCAAGATCTTTTTCTAAAAGCATCTTAAACAATTTTGTGGTTGCCATGGCGTCTCCACTGGCGCGGTGACGGTCTGCCATTGGTATTCCAAGCGCTCTAACTAGTTTTCCTAAGCTATAAGAAGGCTGTTCCGGAATTAATTTTTTAGCCAATTCTACTGTACAAAGTGTTCTGGCTTCAAAGTCATATCCTAAACGTCTGAATTCGGTACGTAAAATTCGGTAATCGAAAGAAGCGTTATGCGCGACAATAATACAATCTGAAGTGATTTCTATGATTCGTTTTGCAACTTCAAAGAATTTAGGAGCAGAACGTAACATAGCATTGTTTATTCCGGTTAATTTCACCACAAAAGGCTGAATCGGAATTTCAGGATTAACAAGACTAATAAATTGATCAACTACTTCATGGCCATCAAATTTATAAATGGCAATTTCAGTAATCCCTTCTTCATTAAACTGTCCTCCAGTGGTTTCTATGTCTAGTATTGCGTACAAATCAAGTATTCAGTGTTCAGTTTTTAGTAATCAGTTTAAAATTTACAATCTAAAATCAGATTATCTTCCTCCAAAGATACTACTTCCAATTCTAACCATTGTGCTTCCGCAATCAATGGCAAGCTGAAAGTCTCCGGACATTCCCATTGAAATTGTATTTAATTGTAAATTTTCATTTTCGATGTTTTGAATGGAATCAAAAATTGATTTCAAATGTGTAAATTCTTTTTTAATTTGGTTTTGGTCATCTGTAAAAGTTGCCATTCCCATTAACCCTAAGATACGAATGTTTTTCATCTCTTTGAATTCTGGAGAAGATAATAATTCATTTAATTCATTTTCGTCCAAACCAAATTTAGATTCTTCTTCAGCAATATATATTTGAAGCAGACAATCTATAACTCTATTGTTTTTTAAAGCTTGTTTGTTGATTTCCTGCAATAATTTCAAACTATCAACTCCATGAATCAAACTCACAAATGGTGCCATAAATTTGACTTTATTCGATTGAACGTGACCAATCATATGCCATTGAATATCTTTTGGCATTTCTTCCCATTTATCCGTCATTTCCTGGATTTTGTTTTCTCCAAAAATGCGTTGACCTGCTTCGTACGCTTGCATTAAGTCAGAAACGGGTTTGGTTTTAGAAACTGCAACTAGAGTTACATGTTCTGGTAATGTGGATTTGATTGTGTTTAAATTTAATGCTATTGACATTTTTCTATTTTTTCTTGAATTCTCAATAATACTAGTCTTTCGTCTATAATTACTTTTTCTTCCTTGGACTTCTTAAACTCATTAAAAATCTGTATGATACCTTCGTCAGAATATGTTTCAAATGAATTTAGGATGTAATTATCTTTTTTGTTTTTTATTTTTAAATAAAAAGTAGCACCTCTTATTCCTTGTCGAGAACCAATACTATGTATTTCAATATAACTTTCTTTTATATTTATCGATTTTAGCCATTTCGTATTAAATGTTTCTCCATGTAATATAATGTTATTTTCTTCGAAAGTTATTATATCAATATTGCTTTTACTACTATTGATGATTATAAAGCCACAAATAGTTAAAAGGCACAACTCAATTACAATTGTGTAAAATATTGAAAGGTTAAAAATGATAATTAGAGATGAGCAAATTATAAATTCAATTGCGAATGCCAAATTTTTTAAAATAAAGAGGCGTTGATTGAAGTTTTTATATTCACTCTCAAATGTTATCATTTTTAAAAAATATTACACAAACTGCTTCGAAATTTTTTCTGCTTTTTTACTTTCACTATAATCATAAAAACCTTCACCAGATTTAACTCCCAATTTTCCGGCTCTAACCATATTCACTAAAAGCGGGCAAGGAGCGTATTTTGGATTTTTAAAACCTTCGTACATTACGTTTAAAATAGCTAAACAAACATCAAGACCAATAAAATCAGCTAATTGAAGTGGTCCCATTGGGTGCCCCATTCCTAGTTTCATTACGGTATCAATTTCGTAAACACCAGCTACTTTATTGTATAACGTTTCGATTGCTTCGTTTAGCATTGGCATTAAAATTCTGTTTGCCACAAAACCTGGATAGTCGTTTACTTCAACTGGCGTTTTTCCTAGTTTTACAGATAAGTCCATAATGATTTTAGTAACTTCATCGCTTGTATTGTATCCGCGAATGATTTCAACTAATTTCATAATCGGCACCGGATTCATAAAGTGCATTCCAATAACACGCTCAGGATGTGCTACAACTGCTCCAATTTGTGTAATTGAAATAGAAGAAGTATTCGTCGCTAAAATAGTATTATGCGAACAAGCTTCGTTTAATTGCTTGAAGATATTCAATTTTAATTCTACATTTTCTGTTGCAGCTTCAACAACTAAATCAACGCCAACAACACCGTCTTTTATATCTGTATAAGTGATAATATTAGTGATAGTTTTGGCAACATCTTCCTGAGTAATTGTTCCTTTAGACAGCATTCTGTCTAAGTTGGCAGCGATAGTTGCCATTCCTTTATCTAAAGATTTCTCAGAAACATCAATCAATTTTACGGTAAAACCACTTTGTGCAAAAGTATGAGCAATTCCGTTACCCATTGTTCCAGCACCAATTACAGCTATAGTTTTCATTTAAATTTAGGTATTATATTTATGATTTTAGCCACGAATTCACCAATTAAATTCGGGAATTCGTGGCTAATTTATTTTTAAAATTATATTTTATTTATCGAAACAATCAATAATCTGGTATGCCACACGCAAAGCATCTGTAGCTTGTTCTAAAGTTACAACTGGCGTCGTATCAGTATTAATAGCATTTGCGAAAGATTCTAATTCATCCAGAATTGCATTGTTTTGTTCAACATCAGGATTGGTAAAATAGATTTGTTTTTTTACGCCTTCTGCATTTTGAAGAATCATATCAAAATCTCCAGGAACTTCCGGAGCATCTTTCATACGCACTACTTCACATTTCTTCTCCAGAAAATCTACAGAAATGTAGGCATCTCTTTGAAAAAAACGTGTTTTACGCATGTTTTTCATAGAAATTCTGCTGGCTGTTAAATTCGCTACACAACCATTTTCGAATTCAATTCTGGCATTGGCAATATCAGGAGTTTCACTAATAACAGAAACACCACTAGCATTGATGTTTTTTACTTTTGAATTTACAACGCTCAAAATGGCATCAATATCATGAATCATTAAATCCAAAACTACAGGAACATCGGTACCACGTGGATTGAATTCTGCCAAACGATGCGTTTCAATAAACATCGGATTTTCGATCATGTTTTTTGTTGCAATAAAAGCAGGATTAAAACGCTCTACATGACCAACTTGTCCTTTTACATTGTATTCTTTAGCTAAAGCAATTATTTCTTCAGCTTCTTCTACAGTGTTTGCAATAGGCTTTTCAATAAAAATATGTTTTCCTGATTTTATAGCTACCTTAGCACATTTATAATGTGAAAGTGTTGGCGTTACAATATCGATTACATCCACAGCGTGGATTAATTTTGCAATAGTGTTGAAGTTTTTATAGCCAAATTCTTTTGAAATTCTTTCGGCATTTTCCTGATTTTCGTCGTAAAATCCAACTAATTCGTATTTGTCAGATTGTTGTAATAAGCGTAAATGTATCTTACCTAAGTGACCAGCACCTAAAACTCCTACTTTTAACATGAGAATGTATTTTAAACAAAAATATAATTTATTTGTTGAAAGTAAAAGTTAATACAATAAAGATTTAGCGATTTAATAATTAAAAATCAATATTTGATTTCTTTTTTACTTTCTTATTTTTGCCAAAATAAAACCTACCCATTTTGAAAGACACTGCCAAACATCAAGGACTTCGTAATCAATTAGTAAGCACTTTAGAACAAAAGGGAATTACTGATAAAGCAGTTTTGGATGCAATAAAAAAAATCCCAAGACATCTTTTTCTGAATTCAAGTTTTGAAGATTATGCATATCAGGATAAGGCATTTCCTATAGGAGCGGGACAAACTATTTCTCAGCCTTACACTGTTGCTTTTCAATCGCAGTTGTTAGAGGTTAAAAAAGATCACAAAATTTTAGAAATTGGAACAGGTTCAGGTTATCAAACTGCCGTTTTGTTTATGCTTGGCGCAAAGGTTTATAGCATAGAAAGGCAAAATGAGCTGTTTAAAGCAACCTCTAATTTGTTTCCTAAATTAAACATTCGTCCAAAGCACCTTTCTTTTGGAGATGGTTATAAAGGACTACCAAATCATGCCCCGTTTGACAGTATCATTGTTACAGCAGGTGCTCCATTTATTCCTCAGCCGCTAATGGCGCAGTTAAAAATAGGAGGAAGGCTGGTTATTCCGTTAGGTGAAGATGTACAGATTATGACTTTATTAATTCGTAAAAATGAAACGCAATTTGAGAAACATGAGTTTGGAGAATTTCGATTTGTTCCTTTGTTAGAAGATAAAAATTAGAGTAAAAGCCCAATTAGTTGGGCTTTTATTATTGTGTAAGAATACTAATATATCTTTCTAAGCTTTCTTTTTCTATTTGAGCAATAAAAAGTAAAAAATCTTCCTTGTCTTTTTTTGTTTGCGCTTTTTCTAAGGATTGATAATATTGCATTCGGTTTTCATAATCCCCTTTTATATTAGCAATTAAATAACCTTTTTGCATTAAGATTAGATTCATGATTAATCGGGAGGTTCTTCCGTTTCCGTCAATGAAGGGATGAATCGTAACTAGTCTTTCATGCATTTCAGCAGCAAGAATAATGGGATGCAATTTGTTTTTATTGATTTCGTACCAAATAAAATATTCTTCCATTTCCTGAGCAACCATTAAAGGCTGTGGCGGCATATGACTACTTCCCTGAATCATAATCTGAACTTTTCGGTAGCGTCCGGCATCCTCAGGAATAATACCACGTAGAATTAAATTATGAATGGATAAAAGATCACGTTCGTTCAAGCTATTATTTTTCTGCATTAGATCTTTTATAAAACCAATTGCTTCCTGATGATTAATAGCTTCAAGATGTTCCCGCATGCTTTTTCCGGAAATAGTTAAGCCTTCATTAATAACCATATCGGTTTCACGAAGTGTCATCGTATTTCCTTCAATTCGATTGCTTTCAAAAGTATATTCTAATTCAAGAGCCTGCTTAATTTTATAACTATCGAATTTTCTGTAAGTATCTAGTTTATCTTTCAGAATATCAATCTCTTTTAAAATCTTTTCTAAAGAAGTTGATATTTTTAAATTTGATATTGCTTTATTATACTTTATCTCGTCTTCGGCAACTTTTAAAGCTTTCAAAGCAAATTCATCATCACCAATTTCATATAAGATTTTTTCCTTTAACCAGGCAATCATCAAAGTTTCAAAGTCAATTTCTAAGAGTTGAGATAGTCTGGAAATTTGCTCTCTGGTAGGTTTTCTTGTACCTGATTCAAATTTACTTATTAGGGCCTGATCAATCCCAAGAAGTTGTGCCACCTCACGGGTTTTTAATCCTTTTTGTTCTCTTGCATTTTTAAGTAATGTTTTCATTTTAAATAAATGATATAAATTGTCTTGACAAAATTAGTCATTTTTAAGAGTGTAAAAAAAGCAATATTTATATATTGCTTTTCATGATTTTATTTTGGTAGTGATCCGTCTTTTTTCATTTCGCCAACAACCGCTTGCATAATGGCATCAACTGTTTGCCCCAGATCTGTAACATAGTCAGATTTCGTAGTTCCTGTCCAGATTAATTTATTTTGTTTTAATGAAAAAATATTGGTTTCAACCATATAAGAAGTAGTTTCCTGATAGTACCCCGGATCGTAGAAATTTGGAGAGTACATTCCGTACCAGTTTCCAAATCCATAACCATACATTCCAGTGTACATTCCGTCAAATCCTCCGTAATACATACCTGTATAAGTTCCGGGAACGTAATTTGTTTCTTTTTCAGTACTTACTAAGCGCATCGTAACAACACCGTCAAAGTTTTCGTCTTGTAGAATTTTTAATTTTTGTTCCTGAGTGAATTGCTTTGTAGTTTCGTTTAAAAATTGATAGGAAGTTTTGAAAATCTGATTACTGGCTGCAATCCTGTTTTCTGTAATTCTTCTGGAAGCTTCATCTTTAACTAAAGCAACAACTAAAACTTTTTTAAAGTGCTCCTGAGCAACTGTTACGTCGGGATCTCTCCAGCTATTTACAATTGATGTATTACTGCCACAACTTGAAAGTGCCAGTACGGCGATTAACAAAACTAAGTACTTTTTCATATTTTACAGTTAAATTGTTTCTATAAAAATAACGATAAAATCTTAATAAACAATCCTTTAAAATAAATTTAAAGTATTTTAATTGTAAGCTTTTTTAATTCGGTCTAAGTCGCGTTTTGTGTCTTGCTCTTTCAAAGACTCACGTTTGTCGTAGTTTTTCTTTCCCTTACAAAGGCCTATTTGCAATTTTGCAAGCCCTTTTTCATTAGTGAATAGTTTTAAAGGTACAATCGTAAGTCCTTTTGCCTGTACACTTTTATGAAGGCTTTTTAATTCTTTCTTATTTAAAAGCAATTTTCTCTCACTTCTTGATTTATGGTTAAATTGATTTCCAAAAGAATATTCCTCAATATAAGTATTAATAGCAAAAAGCTCAAGATTGCTAAATTCACAAAAGCTTTCGGTAATATTCGCTTTTCCTAAGCGTATAGATTTAATCTCTGTTCCGGTTAAAACAACTCCGGCTGTATAGGTATCGATTATCTCGTAATCAAAACGAGCTCTCTTATTAAGTATATTGACTGTTTTTAACATAGTTGCAAATGTAAAACAAAATTGAAAAACTTTAATACAATCTAAGATAATTAAAGTTTTTTTTTAATCAATGACTTTGATCATGTTTAAAGAAAAAACTTACATATAAGTTTGTTTAATAATTTAAAACAAACTCAAAAATGAAAAAAATTTTATCATTAGTTGGTATTGTGTTAATCAGTTTAACTGCAAATGCACAGGATGCAAATCAAGGATTAAAAGGGGCGTGGTTTGCTACTTCTCAATTTGGTTATCAGCAAACTAAAACTGGAGACGTTACGGATACGAATTTGTCCGTAATACCAATCGTAGGAACGTTCGTCACGCCATCGGTTGCTATTGGTGCTGGACTGGGTTATATAAACATGAAGTCGGATTTTAATTCAAAAACAACAGCAAAAACAGATTTAATTGTAATTGAGCCGTTAGCAAGAAAATATTGGAACGTTGCTGGTTCTCTTTATTTCTTCGGACAGGCAGCATTGCCGATTATTACAGGTAAGGAAAAAGAAAAAGATACTAAAATAAATCAGGTTGGTTTGTCCGTTTCAGGGGGATTTGATTATTTCGTGACAAAAAGTTTCTCAGTTGAGTTTTCTTATGATTTGGTAAATTTTTCATCTACTTCTATAGACCCAAAAGATGGTGCTAAGACTACTGTAACTAATTTTGGATTAGCACACATGGCAAATGTTGACTCAGCTTATTTAGTTGGAGGTTCAAGTTTAACAACGCCACTTTCTGTCGGATTTAAATTTATATTCTAATAGTAGTCGATTTGAATTAAATTTAATTTCAATTCGTTAATTTTGTAAAAAAAGAAAGACCGTACTTTTAGAGTACGGTCTTTTAATATTATTATAAAAAGATAAAATGCAAAATCAATCAAAAGATCCTTTACACGGAATTACGCTTCAATCCATATTAGAAAAGCTTGTGGCTTATTATGGTTTTGATACTTTATCAGAATTAATTCCGATAAAATGTTTTACTTCAAATCCAAGTATAAAATCCAGTCTGACATTTTTAAGAAAAACAGATTGGGCTCGTAAAAAGGTAGAAGAATTATACATTAAATCACTACCTAAATTCTAGTTTAATTTATAAGAAAGCATTACGCCACCACGATAAGGCAGCCACTCACCACTTTTATTCCAATTTTCAGCTTTTTCATATCGACCAGGTGTTCCATCATTATAATAACCATGATAAAACCCTTGGTGCCAGCCACCGCCGGCAAAAATATCTAATAAGAATTTGTCATTGATTTTTATATTGTAACCAATTGTAACTCCCATGCGATAGCCAAATCCATGCTCATATTTATTACTATCCCAATAGTTCCATTTTTGAATTTCATAAATGTCAGGTCCAATATGACCACCAACATATAAACCATCATATTTCTCTTTAAAATGATATCTCACTTCAGGAGTTAGAGTGTAAAATTTCATTGGACTATGACCATTAAAAGATTCCCAGAAAGAAGCCATAACATCAATACTAAACGTCGTTTTTTCTCCAATACTAGTTTCAATTCCAACATTTGGTATAGCTAAAAGAGCAGTCGCAGCGTTAAATTTTAAATAAGTTTGACTTTGAGAGTGGATTGAAAGCAAGAGCAAAAGGAGAATAACTATTTTTTTCATAAGTAAGTTTTCGAAAATCAAAATAAGGTTTAATTGCTTATTTCGCGTGCAAATATAACGCAATAGCAAACCTACTATTGTGAAAAAAATATATTTAACAACATTTATTTTTTAGCAGAAATAAATGTTGGTTCTATTTTTCTATGAGTGAGTAAATTACCTTGTCAAGAAAACGTCCTTCATAAAATTCAGATTCTTTTAAATGTGCTTCTTTAACAAAACCACATTTTTGCAATACTTTTTCTGAGGCGAAATTCTCAGGATCAATTACCGCTTCGATAGAATGTAATTTTAAATCATCAAAACCATATCTGATTAATCTGTTTACAGCTTCAGGAATAATTCCTTTTCCATGAAATTCCGGTGCCAACATATAGCCAATTTCAGCACGGTAATTTTCAGGCTGCATTCTGTAATACCCAATAATACCCAATAGTTTTGAATTATCTTTTAATGTGATCCCCCAATTAATACCAACGTTTGTTACAATTTTCTCTTCAATCATCGCAATATGTTCCAAAGCATCCTCAGTATTTTTTACTAAAGGTCTTGGGATATATTTCATAGTGTCAGGATTAGAACGCAGTTCAAAAATTTCATTTACATCATCGTTGGTAATTCTTCTTAAAAGTAAACGTTCTGTTTCTATAATTGGAAATGGAGAAAAATTGAATTCTAGCATTTTTTAGATTTTATAATATTTGTATACTAAATTTTGAAGTGAATGTCTGGTTTGCGTCCAAAATTAAAATTCCTTCTTTTTCGAATAGATCACCAGAATTCCCGGGTGTGTCTGAATACCCAAACCAAGGTTCGATGCATATAAATGGAGCCTGTTCTTTTGTCCAGATACCTAAGCTTGGGAAATCTTCAAAATCAACTTTTATATATGGTTTTGAATTTTCAAGGATAGTTAGTGAGTTTGACTCTAATGTTTTAAAAACCAAAGCATCGTTTTTGAATAATTTGTAATTCAGGGGAACTAAATTTTCAGTAGTTTTTAAAACTTGCGTTTTATTCGAAACAAGATCATTTTCTAAAAGTGAAAATTGTAACACTTCTTCTTTTTCAAATTTCAAGCTATAATTTTCAAAATCACCAGGCAAAGCAATCGCCGGATGCGCACCTATAGAAAAGGGCATTTTATTTTTATTTTTATTGATTACTTTATATTCAATGTCTAAAGTACTTTCTTTAAGAGTATATATAAGTTGTACTTCAAATTCAAAAGGGTACTTTTTCAGCGTTTCAGCACTTGACTGTAAGGAAAAAGTAGCGCTATTTTCGGTTTTATTAATCAATAGAAATTCCATATCTCGGGCAAAACCATGTCTTGGTAATTGATATTCTTGTCCCAATACTGTATAGGTATTGTTTTTTAATGTACCTACTATTGGAAAAAGCACAGGAGAGTGTTTGCCCCAGAAAGCAGGATTGCCTTCCCAGATAAATTCTTTGTCCTGACTCTTTAATGAGAATAATTCAGCTCCTGCATTTTTAATCGAAGCTTTAAGGGTTGAATTTGAAATAGTTGTGTTCAAAATGATATAATTGAAAAATAATTACTTTTTATCTAGCTGTAAATATATTTTATAAATTTTAGTTTTTGAAAGAAATAGCCTAAATTATTTTTTTTGATAAAATTTTGCTAAAGTTCAATTAAAGCTTAAGGTTTTCTCTATAAATAGCTTTTTTTTTCATTAATTTGCTACATAAACAGCTAAAAAATATGAAAAAACAATCCTCTAAAGCCTTATTAACCATGGCTTTGTTTGTAGGGATTTCTTCTGTTTGGGCGCAACAGACCCCAGCTTCAACAGCAGCAAATCCGGTAAACAATTACAATTATCATGATGCTTTTGCACCGCATTTTTACACAAAAAATGGCACATCAACCCGTTCTGCAAGTGGTCAGCCTGGCGTTGAGTACTGGCAAAACAGAGCTGACTATCAAATAACAGCAAAATTAGATGCAGTAAAAAATGAAATTACTGGTACTGATGAGATTACGTATACCAACAATAGTCCGGATAAATTATCATTTGTTTGGTTAAACCTAGATCAAAATTTATTCAAAGAGGATTCAAGAGGAAATGCAGTTGTGCCTTTGACAGGTAGCCGTAATGGAGCTCAGGGACAGGTTTTTGAGGGAGGTAATAAAATTAAATCTGTAAAAGTAATTTCTGGAGGAAAAACTAAAGTTGAAACTGATGCAAAATTCATCGTTACAGATACAAGAATGCAAATTTTCCTTCCACAAGAATTGGCTTCAAAAGGAGGATCTGTAAAAATAAAGATCGAATTCTCATTTATAGCGCCTTTTGAAGGATCTGACAGAATGGGAGTTTTAGAAACAAAAAACGGAAAAATCTTCACAATTGCACAATGGTATCCACGTATGTGCGTATATGATGATGTACGCGGTTGGAATACTGCACCCTATTTAGGAGCTTCTGAGTTCTATCTGGAATACGGAAATTTTGACGTGAAACTTACAGTTCCTGCTAATCATTATGTTGTAGGTTCAGGAGAGTTGTTGAATGGAGCAGAAGTTTTGTCAGCAGAGCAATTTAAACGTTATAAAGCTGCTTCACAAAGCGACAAAACCGTGATGATTCGTACAGCAGAAGAAGTTGCTGCAACTGCAACGGCCAATGCAACGGCACAAAAAACATGGCATTTTCAAATAAAAAATTCTCGTGATTTCTCTTGGGCATCTTCTCCTGCTTTTATTTTGGATGGAGCAAAGATTAATTTGCCAAGTGGAAAAAAATCGTTGGCTTTATCAGCTTATCCGGTAGAAAGTGCTGGAAATGATGCTTGGGGGCGTTCTACAGAATATACAAAAGCGTCTATCGAGAATTACTCAAAAAGATGGTTTGAATATCCTTACCCAGCTGCAACAAACGTTGCAGGAAATGAAGGCGGAATGGAATATCCGGGAATTGTTTTTTGTGGATGGAAATCTAAAGGAGATGATTTATGGGGAGTTACAGACCACGAATTTGGACATATTTGGTTCCCAATGATTGTAGGGTCAAACGAACGTTTATTTGCGTGGATGGATGAAGGTTTTAACACTTTTATTAATTCAGTAAGTTCTTTTGATTTCAATAATGGAGAATACAAACAAAAACCTGCAGATCTTCATGAAGATGTAGAGTATTATACAAGTCCAAAATTAGAAACAATTATGAGTTCTCCTGACAATATGAAGGAAGCTAATATTGGCGTTTTATGTTATGCAAAACCAAGTGCAGGATTAACAATTTTGAGAGAGCAGGTTTTAGGACAAGAGCGTTTTGACAAAGCACTACGCACCTATGTAGAACGTTGGGCTTACAAACATCCAACTCCGGATGATTTCTTTAGAACAATTGAAAATGTAGCTGGAGAGGATTTAAGTTGGTTCTGGAGAAGTTGGTTTGCAAATAACTGGAGATTTGACCAAGGAATTAATTCTATTAAATACGTAAAAAATGACCCTGCTAAAGGAGTTGTTATTACAGTAGAGAATTTTGATAAAATGCCAATGCCAATTATTTTGGATGTAAAAACAAAAAGTGGAAAAGTCACGAGAGTAAAATTGCCTGTTGAAATTTGGCAACGTAATAATGACTGGACTTTTAAACACAATTCTACTGAAGAAATCGAAAGCATTACATTAGATCCTGATCATGCTTTTCCAGATTATAACGAAAGTAATAATGTTTGGACAGCGGGAAAAGGTAAAATTGAAAAAGACATTATTTTAGATGGATACTTAGGGAATTATTCGACTGCAAATGCTCCTTTAAAAATTGAATTTACAGAGAAGAATAGTGTTCTTAATGCAGAAATTACAAATTATCCTAAGTTTGCTGTTGAACCTGTAGAAGGTGAAAAAGATACTTTTGAATCTAAAAGAGCAGGATTGAAATTTAAATTTAATGAAGCTAAAACTGGTTTTGATATGATTGTTTTAGGTAATGGAAAAGTTATTCCGTTTACTAAGAATTAAAAAATAAAATTTTAAAACACTTAAAACCCGATAGTTAATTGAAACTATCGGGTTTTCTTTTTTAATTTTTCAAGTTTTAGGTTTCGGGCTTCAGAAAAAAACTCAGTCCCGAAGTTTTGGGATAGCAACTTAGAATCTCAGTACCCTTCAAAAAAATAACATTACGCTAAAAAAATGTTAGAATTTTATTTTTTTGTTTTGCAAATAAAAAAATAGTGTACTTTTGCACTCGATGAATAAAATAAGTTTACATATAACTTCTTTGTCACGGACAAACACTCCTGTAACTTCTCCCGAAGTACGGATACTATCTCTATAGTATTCACAGAGTTTTTCGCCGCGTATTTATTTATATTCATTTTTCATTTTGAAATCATCTAATTTGTCCATTGGACAAACATATCCTAAAACTATATATTATTTTGTAAATTTTCTAAATCAATCTTTTGATTTTGAGGATATTACTTCTATTTTGTCTAATTTTATTGGATTGATTTCTAGATTTCAAACTAAACAGTACGTTTTAATTTTTAACTCTAACTTCAACTATTGAAATGAAAATCTCTATTGTTGTAACTCAAGAAGAACACTTCAAATTCGCACAGGAAATTTGCGATACTATAGAATCATCTGCCTTATTAAGAGGGACGGGGATTGCTAAAAGAACTCCTGAGTACATTCAGAAAAAAATGGCAAACGGTGATGCGATGATTGCTTTGGCAGATGGAAAATTTGCAGGTTTTTGTTATATCGAAAGTTGGCAACACGGAAAATTCGTGGCACATTCTGGTTTAATCGTACACCCGGATTACAGAAGTTTAGGTTTGGCTAAAAAGATCAAATCCAAAGTTTTTGATTATTCACTGCAAAGATATCCTGATGCTAAAATATTCGGAATCACTACTGGTTTAGCGGTAATGAAAATCAACTCTGATTTAGGATACAAACCAGTACCTTTTTCTGAATTAACTACTGATCCAAGTTTTTGGTCAGGCTGTAAAACCTGTACCAACTACGAAATTCTGAAAAGCAAGGAAAACAAAATGTGTCTTTGTACCGGAATGTTGTATGACCCAAAAGAAAAACAAAAAGATCCTCCAAGACATCCTTTTAACGAAGCTGTTTTGAACAGGTTGAAAAAAATAAAACAAGCTTTATTCTTAAATAAAATTATGTCTTTTATTTTTTTGCCATAAGAATACCAATAAAAAAGAAATCTCAAACTTGCTAAATACGAAAGTATTAGCCTAAATTATATAAAATGAAAAAAGTTGTATTAGCTTATAGTGGAGGATTAGATACCTCGTATTGTTTGAAATATTTAAAAAATGAAAAAGGATACGAAGTTCATACCGTACTTGTAGATACAGGAGGATTTGATGCTGAAGAATTATCAGCAATTGAAAAAAGAGCTTACGAATTAGGAAGTGCGCAACACGCAAATCTTACAATCGTAGATAAATATTATGATAAAGCTATAAAATATTTGATTTTTGGAAATGTATTAAAAAACAATACATACCCATTATCAGTAAGTGCAGAGCGTGTTTTCCAGGCAATTGAAGCTATTAAATATGCTAAAAAGGTGGGAGCAAGTGCCATTGCACACGGAAGTACAGGTGCAGGAAATGACCAAATTCGTTTTGATCTGATTTTCCAAACCATTGCTCCGGAAATCGAAATTATTACACCAATTAGAGATTTAAAACTTTCAAGACAAGAAGAAGTTGATTATTTATCTAAAAATGGTGTTCACTATTCTTGGGAAAAAGCACAGTATTCGATTAATAAAGGGCTATGGGGAACTAGTGTTGGAGGAAAAGAAACCTTAACTTCTAGCCAACCGTTACCAAGTGACGCTTATCCTTCGCAATTGCAAAAAGAAGGTGAAGAAAAGGTAAGATTACACTTTAAGCAAGGAGAACTAGTAGGTTTAAACGGCATAATGGATAAACCATCAAATAATATTGTGGCTCTTGAAAAACTGGCAAATGCTTTCGCCATTGGAAGAGATATTCATGTTGGAGATACGATTATCGGAATTAAAGGAAGAGTTGGTTTTGAAGCTGCGGCTCCTTTAATCATTATCAAAGCACACCATTTACTGGAAAAACACACTCTTGGAAAATGGCAACAATACTGGAAAGAGCAATTAGGAAACTGGTACGGAATGTTGTTTCACGAAGGGCAGTTTTTAGATCCTGTAATGAGAAACATTGAAACGTTTTTGCAGGACACTCAAAAAACAGTTAATGGTGTTGTAACGGTTTCTTTAAAGCCTTACCATTTTTCGCTTGACGGAATTGAATCAGATAATGATTTGATGAATACTGGTTTTGGTCAATACGGAGAAATGAACAACGCCTGGACGTCTGACGATGCAAAAGGATTTATTAAGATTTTAGGAAATGCACAAAACATATTTTCATCTGTAAACCATTTAGATCATGATTAATGTCGGAAT
Source organism: Flavobacterium sp. KH_001 (assembly GCF_057840745.1). Lineage (NCBI taxonomy): Bacteria > Pseudomonadati > Bacteroidota > Flavobacteriia > Flavobacteriales > Flavobacteriaceae > Flavobacterium > Flavobacterium sp. KH_001. The sequence continues at coordinate 3,306,803 of NZ_CM174520.1, forward strand.
AATTGGTGGTTCGGGCTACACGGCTGGAGAACTTATCAGAATATTAATGTATCATCCCAATGTAAACATCGATTTTGTTTACAGTACAACCAATTCGGGTAAACCACTTTCTGTGGCACATCACGATTTGATGGGAGATATTGAAATGAATTTTACTGACACCATCAATCCAGAGGTAAATGTCGTGTTTTTATGTTTAGGACATGGAAAATCAATTTCATTTCTGAGGGAAAATCAATTTGCAAGTCACACTAAAATCATTGATTTAGGAAATGATTTCAGATTGAATAAAGACGCTCATTTCGAAGGAAAAGATTTCATTTATGGTTTGCCGGAACTGAATAAAGCGGATATTAAAAAAGCAAATTACATTGCAAATCCGGGTTGTTTTGCAACTGCAATTCAGTTGGCCTTATTGCCATTGGCAAAACATAATTTATTGAATAATGATGTTCATATTAATGCCACAACCGGAAGTACAGGTGCTGGAGTTGGACTTTCAGAAACTTCGCATTTTAGTTGGAGAAACAATAATATGTCGCATTATAAAGCTTTTGAGCACCAGCATTTGGGAGAAATCTCAGAAAGTTTGGTGCAATTACAGGATGATTTTGGAAGTGAATTGCTTTTTATTCCGAACAGAGGAGATTTTCCAAGAGGAATTTTCGCAACATTATATACATTATCCGACGATAGTTTGGAACAATTGGTTACCAAATACGAAGATTTCTACAAGAATGAACCCTTTGTAACCGTAACAACGACAAATATTAATATGAAACAAGTCGTTCAAACTAACAAATGTATCATCAGTTTAATGAAAAAAGGAAACCGGGTTTTAGTGACCTCAATCATTGACAACTTAACCAAAGGTGCTTCAGGACAAGCGATTCAAAATATGAATTTGATGTTCGGATTAGAAGAAACCACCGGTTTACATTTGAAACCAAGCGGATTTTAGAGAAAATTTGTTTCAGGTTTAAAGTTTCAAGTTCCACGTTCTTTGCGTTACTTGAAATAGGAATACTGAAAATTAAACTAGTTTTAAGTTCCAAGTTTCACGTTCTACAAATAACTTGAAATCTGAAACCTGAAACAAAATAAACAAAAACGAAAATGAATTTATTTAACGTATACCCACTTTATGATATAACCCCTGTAAAAGCAGTAGACTGCACTATTACAGATATTAACGGAGTGGAATATTTAGACTTATATAGCGGACATGGTGTAATTTCGATTGGCCATACGCAATCTGATTATGTTGAGAAACTAAAAAATCAATTAGATCACTTAGGATTTTATTCGAATGCGATTCAGAATCCTTTGCAGGTTGAATTGGCTCAGAAATTAGGAAAGCTTTCCGGGTTAGAAGATTATGAATTGTTTTTATGCAGTTCCGGAGCTGAAGCCAACGAAAATGCATTAAAATTAGCTTCTTTCCATAATGGGAAATCAAGAGTTGTAGCTTTTGATAATTCTTTCCACGGAAGAACTTCTGCAGCTGTTGCCGTTACAGATAATAAAAAAATAGTTGCACCAATAAATGCACAGCAAGTAGTTACTTTTTTGCCTCTAAACCAAATTGATTTAGTAGAAGCTGAACTTGTAAAAGGAGATGTTACTGCAGTAATCATTGAAGGAATTCAAGGAGTTGGTGGTTTAGATCAAGGAACGACAGAATTTTTTCAGGCTTTAGAAAAAGCATGTAAAAAACACGATGTTGTTTTGATTTTGGATGAAGTACAATCTGGATATGGAAGAAGCGGAAAATTCTTTGCTTTCCAACATCACGGAATCAATGCTGATATTATTTCTGTAGCAAAAGGAATGGGTAATGGTTTTCCTGTTGGAGCGATCTTGATTTCTCCAAAATTTGAAGCAAGCTTCGGATTATTGGGAACTACTTTCGGGGGAAGCCATTTATCATGTGCGGCAGGAATTGCCGTTTTGGATGTAATTGAAAAATTAGATTTACAGAAGAATGTAAACGAAGTTTATGAATATTTCCTAGAAAAAATCAAACAGGTTCCTGGAATTAAACAAGTAAAAGGAAAAGGATTAATGCTTGGAGTTGAATTTGATTTTGATGTTTCTGCTTTAAGAAAGAAATTAATTATCGAGAAACATATATTTACAGGAAGTGCAAACAACAAAAATCTGTTAAGAATTTTACCACCGCTTACTGTGAAAAAATCAGACATTGATACATTTATTGTCGCTTTAAAAGAAAGTTTAGAAGAATTGAAAAATTAGAATATACTTATCCTAACAGGTTTCCAAAACCTGTTAGGTATCATACGGTTTCCCTTAAAAGAAACAACCAAAAAACAACCAACCAACTATAAATTATGAATCCATTATCAATTGAAAAACGCAATCTCGTTTTGCACTCCATGGCAAAGCTGGTCGAGCAGGAACGGAGTCAAATAATTCTCACTAATCGGCAGGATTTACTGGCTTATAATGGCTCAGATTTAGCGATGGAAGAGCGCTTAAAAGTAGATGACAAAAAAGTCGACGAGATGATTTTATCATTAAACCAACTGGCTTCTCAGGAAGATCCGGTTGGAGTAGAACGTTTTCATTTTATTCATGATAATGGAATAAAAGTAATTAATAAAACGGCTGCATTTGGTACGATTTTAATCATTTATGAATCGCGCCCAGACGTTACTATTGAAGCGGGTGGTATCGCCTTTAAATCCGGAAATAAGATTTTATTAAAAGGAGGAAAAGAAGCTTTACAATCAAATTTGAAAATTGTTGCTTTATGGCATCAAGCTTTGGAAGAAAATGGAGTTTCGAAAGATTGGGTTGAATATTTGAATTACAATCGCGCAGAAACACAAGCTTTCTTAGAAAAACCAACTCAAAAAGTCGATTTAATTGTTCCGAGAGGAGGAGAAAAATTAATTGAGTTTGTCAAACAACATGCCACTTGTCCGGTAATTGTTAGCGGTCGCGGAAACAATTTTGTCTATGTACATGAAAATGCTGATACCGATTTGGCTTTAAAAGTGATTTTAAATGCCAAAACTTCTAAAATATCGGCTTGCAATGCTTTAGATAAGGTTTTAATAGATTCAAGATTACCTAATTTCGAAGGTTTTACAGCAATGTTAATCGAAGCTTTAACCGAATCTAAAGTTGAAATTATCGTTGATGAATCATTAGAGAATTTCGAAAATACGGAAACACTTCAAAACGAAGATATCTGGTACGAAGAATTTTTGGATTATAAAATTGTCATCGGAACAATTGATTCTGAACAACATGCAATTGAAAAGATCAACAAATATTGTGGAGGACATTCGGCAGCTATTATTACAAGAGACGAAAAAAAGGCAAAGCAATTCATGGAGTCTATTGACGCCGCTGCAGTGTATCATAATGCGTCAACACGTTTTACAGACGGCGGACAATTTGGTTTAGGCGGAGAATTAGCGATAAGTACAGACAAATTACATCAGAGAGGACCTATTGGTTTACAGCATTTGGTTACCAATAAGTGGTACGTGTACGGAGAAGGGCAAATTAGGTAATTGAGATAATTTGACAATTAGATAATTAGATAATTTGAAAAATATTAAAGACAAAGCTTTGCGAACTTACCGTTTGTAAACACAAAAAATATAAAAAACCTTGCGCACTTTGCGGTTAAAAAACTGCGGTTAAAACAACAACAATGGGGAAAAAGCGGATTTTATTAAAAATAGGAAGTAATACTTTAACCAAGGAAACCAATCATATTTCGCGGGGAAAGATTGAAGATATTGGTATGCAGATTGCCGCTTTGAATAAAGATTACGAATTTGTAATTGTGAGTTCAGGAGCAATCGCAGCCGCAAAACAGTTTGTAAAGTTAGAAAGCAAAGGCAAAGAAATCGCATTGAAACAAGCTCTAGCCTCGATTGGTCAGCCTCATTTAATGCGGATTTTTCATGAAAACTTCAGCGATTTAGGTTTATTAACATCGCAGTGTTTATTGTCTTATTCTGATTTTGAAAAGCAGCAGTCGAAAGTAAATATTGTCAATACAATTAATGTTTTGGTGGAGAATAATTACATTCCGATTATCAATGAAAACGATACCGTTGCTACAGATGAGATTAGGTTTGGAGATAACGATAAATTAGCAGCGTTAACAGCGGTTCTTTTAAATGTTGATATTCTGATTATTGCGACTAATACAAATGGTATTTATACGAAAGATTCCATTCACGATGAAAATCCGGAAACGATAAAGTTCGTTAATGATTTACAAGTTTTAGAAAAAGAAATCGGGGAATCAAAATCATCACACGGAACAGGTGGAATGCAATCTAAAATAGAAGCAGCCGGAATCGCAAAAGCGGCCAATATAGAAACCTGGATCGTCAACGGATTAAACGATAATTTTATTTTAAAAGCATTAAAGGAGGAGATTCCTTTTACAAAGATTGTATAAAAAAGTTTATTGGTTTCGATTAAACAAATAAACAATTAAACAAAAAAAACAATGAACTATATTTCAATACAAGATATCAACTCATTATCAAAATGGGTAAAAAGCGCATTAAAAATTAAAAAGAATCCGCTTAAAAATCAAAGTTTAGGAAAGAATAAAACATTAGGAATGTTATTCTTTAATCCGAGTTTAAGAACGCGTTTGAGTACTCAAAAAGCAGCTTTAAATTTAGGAATGAACGTTATGGTAATGAATTTTACTAACGAAGGCTGGACATTAGAGTTCGAAGATGGAGCGGTAATGAATTCTGGAGCCTCAGAACACATTAAAGAAGCTGCAGAAGTGGTTTCACAATATTGTGATATTATCGCTATTCGTGCTTTTGCAGGTCTGGCTGACAAAGAAAAAGATTATGCTGAAACCGTTATTTCTGGATTCTTGAAACACGCCACAGTGCCAATCGTTAATATGGAAAGTGCCGTGCGTCATCCATTACAGTCTTTGGCAGATGCTATTACAATGGAAGAATACAAAACGAAACACAAACCAAAAGTAGTGCTTTCTTGGGCGCCGCATCCAAAAGCATTACCACAAGCGGTTGCGAATTCATTTGTAGAAATGATGCAATTGCAAAAAGACATGGATTTTGTAATCACACATCCGGAAGGTTACGAATTGAGTCCGGAAATTACCAAAGATTGCAAAATTGAATACGATCAAAATAAAGCGTTTGAAAATGCTGATTTTGTTTACGTGAAAAACTGGAGCAACTTCAACGATTACGGAAAAGTAACCAACATCGATCCAAGCTGGACAGTTACTGCTGAAAAAATGGCTTTAACAAACAACGGAAAATTCATGCATTGTCTTCCCGTTCGTCGTAACGTAATTGTAAGCGACGAAGTTATCGACAGCGAGAATTCAATCGTAATTCAGCAAGCGAATAACAGAACGTACTCAGCACAATTAGTTTTACAGAAGATTTTGAAGAAATTATAATTTTTTAAGGGACTAAGGTTCTAAGTTTCTAAGATACTAAGAAACTGCCCAGTAAAAACCTTAGTCCCTTAGAACCTTAGCAACTTAGAACCTAATGAAAGAAGTTACCGTAATAAAAATTGGTGGAAATATAATCGACAACCCAGCAGAACTAGAGCAATTCTTAACTGATTTTTCTAAAATAGAAGGATACAAAGTATTGGTTCACGGCGGCGGAAAATCGGCTACAAAAATGGCGCAGAGTATTGGTTTGGTCCCTCAAATGATTGATGGACGCCGAATTACAGATGCTCCAATGCTTGATGTTGTAGTTATGATTTACGCAGGGCAAATCAACAAGCATATTGTGGCACAATTGCAGGCAAAAGACAACAATGCAATGGGATTTTCGGGAGCTGATGGGAATTTAATTCAGTCAACAAAAAGAAATCATCCAACAATTGATTATGGTTTTGTAGGCGATGTAAAACAAGTCAATACAACTTTATTGAAAACATTGCTTGAAAACGGAATTGTCCCTGTTTTCTGTGCTATTACACACGATAAAAACGGACAATTGTTAAACACAAATGCTGATACTATTGCAAGTGAATTGTCAATTGCATTGTCTGAAGTTTTTGATGTTACGCTAACTTACTGTTTTGAAAAACAAGGTGTTTTGCAAGATTCAGAAGATGACTCTTCTGTAATTACAGAAATCAACGAAGCTTTATATAACAAGTTAAAAGAAGAAAAAGTAATCCACTCCGGAATGATTCCGAAATTAGATAATTGCTTCAACAGCTTGTCAAGAGGTGTTCAGAAAATCAAAATTGGGCATCACAAGATGCTGCAAAATCCAGATGTTTTGCATACTACAATTACATTATAAAAATAGCCACAGATTAAATGATTAAAAGGATTTATAAATCTGTGAAAATTGTTTTAATCTGTGGCAAAAAAATAGAATTGCGGAAGGTGTTTTAAATATTAATTTAAGAAATTTGCGCAAATTAAAAATGTCACAGATTTAATAAAAACTTTGTGACTTCGAGCCTTCGTGGCAAAGAAACCATTAACTATGAAAAATATTGCAACGCTTACCCAGGAAGCAATTAGTTTATTAAAAAGCCTTATAGAAACACCTTCGTTTTCAAGTGAAGAAGATCAGACAGCGCTATTAATAGAAAATTGGTTCAATCAGAACGAAATGCCTTTTAAAAGAGAAAATAATAATGTGTGGGCTTTCAATAAATATTTTGACGAAAATAAACCAACACTTTTACTGAATTCTCACCACGATACGGTTAAACCAAATCAGGCGTATACAAACGATCCGTTTAAAGCAATTGAAAAAGACGGAAAATTATATGGTTTAGGAAGTAATGATGCCGGAGGTTGTCTGGTTTCACTTTTGGCCACTTTTGTTCACTTTTATGAGAATAAAAACTTGTCACATAATGTGGTAATTGTGGCTTCCGCCGAAGAAGAAAGCAGCGGAAAAAACGGTTTAAACAGTGTTTTAAAACATTTACCAGAATTAGATTGCGCCATTGTAGGCGAACCAACATTAATGCAATTGGCAATTGCTGAGAAAGGTTTATTAGTTTTGGACGTAAAAGTAAAAGGAACTGCAAGCCACGCTGCACATCAAAATGATGATAATGCATTATATAAGTCAATTCCGGTAATGGAATGGTTTAAAAACTATAAATTCGATAAAATCTCTGATGTTTTAGGTCCGGTAAAAATGACCGTAACACAGATCAGTGCAGGAAAACAGCATAATGTTGTTCCGTCAGAATGTGATTTGGTTGTTGATATTCGTGTAACAGATCGTTATACAAATACGGAGATTTTAGAAGTGGTAAAAGCGAATGTAAATGCTGAAGTAACGCCAAGATCAATGCATTTAAATGCTTCGTCTATTCCAATTGCACACGGTTTAGTTCAGGCCGGAATCGCATTGGGAAGAACAACGTACGGTTCGCCAACACTTTCAGATCAATCGGTTTTAAGCTGTCAGTCTTTAAAATTAGGACCAGGTGAAACACTACGGTCACATTCAGCAGATGAATTTATTTTTGTAAATGAAATTGAAGAAGGAATCGACTTGTATATCAAAATACTAAGCGATTTCTTTAAAATATAAAATTATTTAGGAGCTAATCCCGCTATCCGTTGCAATCTTTTCCTGGCTAAAGAGCCAGAAAAAGGATTTCCACTACTATCGGGGCTAGAGACACAAGCAATATAAACAACGACATTAGAAGTAAATTAGAAAATATAAACTTAAGATATTGAAAATCTAAGAAGTCTATAAATCTAATATCTAAGAGGTCTAAAAATCTAAGTTATGAAACTTTGGGAAAAAGGAATACCAACAGATAAACAAATCGAACATTTCACCGTAGGAAACGATCGTGAATTAGATTTAGTTTTGGCAAAATACGATGCTTTAGGTTCAATTGCACACGCTAAAATGCTTGGTCAAATTGGATTATTAACCGAAGAAGAAACAATTTCTTTGGTTGATGCCTTAAACGACATTATTGCAGATATCGTAGTTGGAAATTTCGAAATTGAAGACAGTTTTGAAGATGTACATTCTAAAATCGAATATTTACTAACAGTAAAACTAGGCGATGCCGGAAAGAAAATCCACACGGCACGTTCTCGTAACGATCAGGTTTTAGTTGATGTTCATTTGTATTTAAAAGATGAATTAAAAGCCATAAAAGAGCAGGTAAAAACATTGTTTGATTTGTTAATGGAATCGGCAGAGAAACATCAAAATGTATTGTTACCGGGTTATACGCATTTACAAATCGCCATGCCATCATCGTTCGGAATGTGGTTTTCTGCTTATGCTGAAAGTTTAATTGATGATATAACAATGTTGAATGCTGCATCGAAAATTGTGGATCAAAATCCTTTAGGATCTGCTGCAGGTTACGGAAGTTCTTTCCCTATCAACAGAACTTTTACGACTCAGGAATTAGGTTTTGAAACCTTGAAATTCAATGCAGTGGCGGCGCAAATGAGCCGTGGTAAAGCAGAGAAAACAGTAGCTTTCGCGATGAGTAGCGTTGCTGCAACGTTATCGAAATTTGCAATGGATGTTTGTCTATATATGAGTCAGAATTTTGATTTCATCAGTTTGCCGGCACATCTTACAACAGGTTCAAGTATTATGCCTCACAAGAAAAATCCGGATGTATTTGAATTGATAAGAGGAAAATGTAATAAGATTCAGGCGCTTCCATACGAAATCACTTTAATTACCAATAATTTACCAAGCGGTTATCACCGAGATTTGCAGCTTTTAAAAGAAGGTTTATTTCCTGCACTTCAAAATTTAAAAGCATGCTTGGATATTGCGATTTTCTCTGTTAAAGATATTACAGTAAAAGACAATATTTTAAAAGATAAAAAATACGATTATTTGTTTACAGTTGATACTTTAAACGAAATGGTTGTGGCTGGAATGCCGTTTAGAGACGCTTACAAAGCTGTTGCAGAACAATTGGAGGCGGGAACGTATCAATCTCCAAAAGAAACAAAACACACACACGAAGGCAGTATAAATAATCTGTGTTTAGATGCTATTAAAAATAAAATGAAAGCGGCTTTTTAATAAAGTTATACTTTTCAATAAGAAACCGATTTGTAGTTAGTGCAAATCGGTTTTTTTTGTTCAATAAATTTTAAAGAAAGATTTTATGTATTAAATAATAAGCTTTAATCAATCAAAAAAAGAGTATTTTTGATTGCTATTTATAAAACCAAAACATGAATAAGTTTGATGACCAGGCGACTAAATCGCTTCTGGATAAGAATCTAATTACTGAGAATCAATATCAGGAAATTACTGCTTATCGTAATCTGAATATTTTCTCATTGAATGCAGAATTGAAACTTTTCCTGTATCTATCTGTGTTACTTTTTACTTCCGGAATCGGGATTTTAATTTATGAAAACATTGATACAATTGGGCATGTTGCGCTTCTTTCGATATTGCTTATTGTTATCGCTGTCTGTTTTTATTACTGCTTTAAAAATTCAAAAGGATTTCAGAAAACTGAAACTGTCTTTGAGAGCCCATTTCTGGAATATTTGGTTTTAGCAGCTAATATTTTGACCTGTATTTTTATCGGTTATCTGCAATTTCAGTACAAACCTTTCGGAACGCATTATGATTTGGCAACTTTAATTCCAACTCTAGTAAGTTTCTTTTGTGCCTATTATTTCGATAATAAAAGTGTTTTAACTATCGCAATTACGGGTTTAGCTGCCTATATCGGGCTTTCTGTCACACCTCAGGATTTATTGCATAATGATTTTTATTCGAATGAAACACTTAGCTATTCTGCTATCATACTGGGAGGTTTACTTATTTTATGGACAATATACAGTTCTAGAACAAATTTAAAAATACATTTTAATTTCATTTATCTCACTTTTGCTTTGCATTTAATAAGCATAGCCTCAATTAGTAATTTGACAGATTCTGATTATGATGGGATTTGGCTGCTTTTTGGGTTGGTTTTGGCTGCTTCATCTTATTATTTTTATAAAGTCAGTCATGAAACTAAGGCAATGTCCTTATATATTTTTATGATCATTTATGCTTATATAGGCTTAAATATATTCTTTTTTCGAATTTTAGATTTAGTAGATTTCTCTGATATTTGGGAATTCTTTGTCTTTATGCTGCCAGTCTATTTCATTGGTTCGATAGTAGTATTTATAAAACTAATTAAAAACTTCCATAAAGAAATAACCGAATGATAGCACACGATAAACAATTATTAAACGACTTAGCTCTTTTGGAAGAAGCAAATTCTTTACAAAATGCCGGTTTTATCAGCAAAGAGCAAAAAGATTTGATAAAAAAGCAATTGCCGGATTTTAAAACCCAAAAGAATATTCTGGTACGATTAGGATTTTTTCTGTTAGGATCATTTTTATACGGATCAATATGTGGGGCTATTTCCATAGTTGGAATGGTGGGCGATGAATTGTATTTCAAAATCTGTTGTTATATTTTTGCTGGAGTTGGTTTTGCCGGAGCAGAATTTTTGGCGAATCAAAAATATTACGGACATGGTTTAGATGATGCTTTTATTTTGGGAGCTATTTTAAATGCTGGTTTTGCCATCGGAATTACAACTGATGGCTACGAATTGATAATTGCTATTTTTATGGCAATTACGGCATTTGTAATGTACAGACGATACTTGCATTTGCCGTCATTATTGGTTTTTTGTTTAGCAAGTTCAGCAGTTTTATTCTATGGATTATTTGAATTTGGCGAAATAGGAAAAACAATTTTGCCTTTTGCAGCCATGATTGCTGCTGCTGGTTTTTACTTCTCTACTAAAAAATCAATCCATAGTCTTATGGAAAGCTATTATTACAATGGTCTTTTATTGGCTAATAGTTTCTGTTTAATACTATTTTATCTTTCATGTAATTATTTGGTTGTTAGAGAACTTTCTGTAATGCTTTTAGGAAATGAAGTTCTCCCGGGAAAAGATATTCCGTTTGCGTATTTCTTTTATGCTTTCACGCTGATTGTTCCGATTGTTTATTTGGTACAAGCTTTAAAATCAAAAGACAGAATAATGCTTTGGATAAGTTTCTTAGCTATTGGGTTTTCAATTTATACCATCCGTTTTTATTATTCGGTTTTACCAATCGAAGTGGCGTTGACACTTGGTGGAGTAGTTTTGTTTGTAATAGCTTATTTTTCAATAAAGAAATTGAAAGAGAAAGAAAGCGGTTTGACTTTTAAACCAGACAGAATTAATAATTCAAATGCACTTTTAAACGCTGAAGCCCTAATTGTAGCATCAGCTTTCGGAATGAAACCAGGTGTAAAACCACAAGATTCTCCAATGGAATTTGGAGGAGGAGGCTATAGCGGAGGCGGATCTGACGGAAGTTTTTAAGTGGTAAAATGTAAAATGTGAATTGTAAGAGAATAAAACATCTCACAATTCACATTTTACATTTCACAAAGAACTATACTTTACTTTTCAATGCTCCTGCATCAATATCACTATGGGAAACATCATAAACAGCTTTACCATTTTTAATTAAAATAAGCTGTGGCGATTCATGGTAAACACCAAATTTACTGGCAATTTCATTTGAAACATCGCGATGCTCAATTAAGTCTAAAAAGAAAGCATCAACAGTTTCATCTAAATCATATTCTCTTTCGAATTGTTTTAAGGCAAAACGGCTAATACTGCATCTTGTGCTATGCTTAAAAATTACAATAGGCTTAACATTAGACATGTTCTCTATATCGCTTAACTGTGCTAAATTTGTTAGAGGAATCCAGTTTACATTACTCTTTTGTGACTCGGAATTGTCTGAATTTCCGAAGATAGAATTTAAAAAACTCATATTTTGACTGTGTTTGTGACTTTTTGTCGTTTAATATTAGCTAAAAAGCTGTTTTTGATGACTTTTTGTCTGTATTTTTAGAATGGAATATAATTTGAAAGTTCATTAGCAAAATTACACCATTTAAAATGAAAAGCTTAATTCAATCGGCTCAAATTTTAATGGTATCGATTATTAAAATGAAGATCAAACCTTAATAACATATACTATGAACATAAATAAATTTACAACTAAATCGCAAGAAGCCATTCAGCTTTCGCAGCAATTGGCGCAACGATACGGACAGCAGCAAATAGAAAACGAACACATTTTTAAAGCCATTTTTGAGGTAGATGAAAATGTAGCACCATTTATTTTGAAAAAACTGAACGTAAATGTGCCGTTGTTTTTACAAATATTAGATTCAACTATTCAGAGCTTTCCAAAAGTTTCGGGAGGCGATATTATGCTTTCCAGAGATGCTAATAAAGCGTTGAATGAAGCTGAAATTATTGCACAAAAAATGAACGATGAATACGTTTCAATCGAACATTTAATTTTAGCGATTTTCGATTCAAAAAGTAAAGTGGCCCAAATTTTAAAAGATCAGGGCGTAACAGGAAAAGCTTTAAAAGCAACTATTGAAGAACTTAGAAAGGGCGAGAGAGTAACATCAGCTTCAGCTGAAGAGACATATAACGCCCTAAATAAATACGCTAAAAACTTAAACGAATTAGCACGTGAAGGAAAACTGGATCCGGTTATCGGGCGTGATGAAGAAATTCGCCGTGTTTTGCAAATTTTGACCAGAAGAACCAAAAATAATCCAATGTTAGTTGGGGAGCCTGGAGTTGGTAAAACTGCTATTGCAGAAGGTTTAGCACACAGAATTGTTGATGGCGACGTGCCTGAAAACTTAAAAGATAAAATTGTTTTCTCTTTAGATATGGGAGCCTTGATTGCCGGTGCAAAATATAAAGGAGAGTTCGAAGAAAGATTAAAATCAGTCGTAAAAGAAGTTACAGCTGCTGAAGGTGATATCGTTTTGTTTATTGACGAGATTCACACACTTGTTGGTGCGGGTGGAGGAGAAGGCGCGATGGATGCGGCTAATATACTGAAACCAGCCTTGGCTCGTGGTGAATTAAGAGCGATTGGAGCAACAACTTTAGATGAATATCAAAAATATTTCGAAAAAGATAAAGCACTAGAGCGTCGTTTTCAAAAGGTTTTGGTAGATGAACCGGATACGGAAAGTGCAATCTCGATTTTACGTGGTATCAAAGAAAAATACGAAACACATCACAAAGTTCAAATTAAAGATGAGGCGATTATTGCTGCTGTTGAACTTTCACAACGCTATATTACGAATCGTTTTTTACCGGATAAAGCGATCGATTTGATGGACGAAGCTGCTTCTAAATTGAGAATGGAAATCAATTCAAAACCAGAAGAATTAGACGTTTTGGATCGTAAAATCATGCAGTTAGAAATCGAGATTGAAGCTATCAAACGCGAAAAAGAAGAAAGTAAATTGAAGATTTTAGGAATGGATTTGGCGAATCTCAAAGAAGAACGCAATGAAATCTATACTAAATGGAAATCGGAAAAAGATGTTGTTGACGGAATTCAATCTGTAAAACAAGAAATTGAAGACTTTAAATACGAAGCAGAACGTGCAGAACGTGATGGTGATTACGGAAAAGTAGCCGAAATTCGTTACGGAAAAATCAAAGAAGCACAAGAACGTTTGGATGTTTTATTGAAACAATTACAAGAATATCAAACAGGAAATTCTTTAATAAAAGAAGAAGTTACCCGTGAAGATATCGCCGAAGTTGTAGCAAAATGGACTGGAATTCCAGTAATGAAAATGCTTCAGACTGAAAGAGAAAAGCTGCTTCATCTTGAAGAAGAATTACACAGAAGAGTAGTAGGTCAGGAAGAAGCGATAGAAGCGGTGAGTGACGCCGTTCGTAGAAGCCGCGCCGGTTTGCAGGATATGAAAAAACCTGTTGGAACGTTCTTATTTTTAGGAACAACCGGAGTCGGTAAAACAGAGTTGGCAAAAGCATTGGCCGAATATTTATTCGACGACGAAAATGCTATGACACGTATCGATATGAGTGAGTATCAAGAACGCCATAGTGTGAGCCGTTTGGTTGGTGCACCTCCGGGATACGTAGGCTACGACGAAGGTGGGCAATTAACAGAAGCCGTTCGTAGAAAACCGTATTCTGTGATTTTGCTAGACGAGATCGAAAAAGCGCATCCAGATACTTTCAATATTCTATTGCAGGTTTTAGATGAAGGCCGATTGACAGATAACAAAGGCCGTTTGGCTGATTTCAAAAACACAATTATCATCATGACGTCCAACATGGGAAGTCAGATTATACAAGAGAAATTTGAGAATTTAAAAGGAAGTGTAGAAGCCGCAACCGAAGCTGCAAAAGTGGAAGTTTTAGGATTATTGAAACAAACTGTTCGTCCGGAATTTATAAATCGTATTGACGAAATCGTAATGTTTACGCCATTAACTGTCGATAACATCTCCAGAATTGTAAGTTTACAATTGAAGAGCGTTAGCAAAATGCTGGCCTTACAGGGTATTACGATGGATGCAACTCCGGAAGGAATCAAATATCTTTCAGACAAAGGTTACGATCCTGAATTTGGTGCAAGACCCGTAAAACGTGTAATTCAGCGTGAAGTATTGAATCAATTGTCTAAAGAAATTCTGGCTGGAAATATTACAACAGATAGCATTATATTAATTGATGCTTTTGACGGAAAGTTGGTTTTTAGAAACCAAACACATCCTGTAGAATAAGATTTGAATAACAATTTGAGAAACACCAGTTTTAGCACTGGTGTTTTTTTTTGCAATAAAACTAAAACCGTGAATAATGAAACTTTTTTTAAAATTCATATAAAATAATTGATTCAGTAATTTCTCAACTTTATGATACTTAAAAATTATTATATTTAATCAAATAAATAACTAAAAACCAATACTATGAACAATATTTTTAGAGGATTAATCGCAGGTTACGGAGCAAAAAAATTAGGCGGAGGATGTTTTGGAACAATCTTAGTTTTTGTAATTATCTGGGTACTTTTAGGACAATGCAGCTAATTTCTTAGCAGAAAATTGAATCAAAAGTAGTAGATTCGCACTACCAAAATTAAGGGAATCACAAAATAAAAAACAATTATAATGGCATCAGGTTTTTTCGTACTATTAGATGATATTGCAGCAATTATGGATGATGTTGCAGTAATGAGTAAAGTTGCAGCAAAAAAGACTGCAGGTATTTTAGGGGACGATTTAGCTGTTAATGCCGAAAAAGCTTCCGGATTTGCTTCTTCAAGAGAACTTCCGGTGTTATGGGCAATCAGTAAAGGTTCATTACTTAACAAAGTTATTATTTTACCAATAGCCTTTTTATTGAGTGCTTTTTTTCCAATTGCTATTATAGTAGTTTTAGTTTTGGGTGGATTGTTTTTGGCCTACGAAGGAGCTGAAAAAATATACGAGTTTATATTTCCGCATTCGCATGAAGAATCAGAAGGAATTACCGAAGAAACCTTTACTGAAGAACAAATTCTTGAAATGGAAAAAGGAAAAATAAAATCGGCAATCGTAACTGATTTTATTCTCTCTGTTGAAATTGTGATCATCGCTTTGAGTACGGTAGTTGGTAAACCTATTTCACAGCAAATCGTTGTAGTATCGATCATTGCAGTAATTGCAACAATAGGTGTTTACGGAATTGTAGCGTTAATTGTTCGTATGGATGAAGCAGGTTATAAACTTATTAAGTTTAGTAAAAAAGAAAAAAGTGTCTCCAAATTTATTGGTAATATTTTGGTAAAAGCACTTCCATTAATTATAAAAAGTTTGACCGTTATTGGTACAATTGCTTTGTTATTAGTTGCCGGAGGTATTTTCGTGCATCATATTCCATTTTTTCATCATTTATCACTTAAAATTAATCTTCCTGATATTATAAAAGAGTTTGTAGTAGGTCTGGCTTTAGGACTTGTGGTCTTGGTAATAGTTAATTTGATAAAAAAAATACTTCCCAAAAAAGCTGCTAAAGCATAAAACAAAACCATATTAAAAATGTAAAACACCAGTCGAAAGGCTGGTGTTTTTTTTTTGAAGCAGAAAAATCAGTTTCCAAAACAAGAGCTGTCCCGCTATCCGCTTGTATCTTTTTATTCGCAGAAAAAGCGAATAAAAAGGATACCGCTACTATCGGGGCTAAGCTAGAAGTTTTAGTTTTCATAAGAAATAACGGTAGTTGCATAATTTTTTTTAATCTGGCAAAGTGTTGATATATAGTTGTTTGATGTGGTCTGAAAAATATTTAACATTTTAACTAAGCAACCAATGCAACGCATTCGCATCTTCATAGTAATTAACAATTAATTATAATTTTATATGAAAAGTTTTAGATTAAAATCAGTTTTAGTAGTATTATTTTTATCATTAGCGGTTGTTTCATGCAACAATGACGATGACGAAATAGAAACTCCTAGCCCAGTAGCCAAAGCTGCATTTGTAACAGAGGTTAAAGGACCAGCAACCGGAAAAGTAAACGATGAGCTTAGTTATGAAGTAACTTTTGTGGTAGATAACGCTTGTGGAGAATTTGATAAAATTAGTGAAGTGACACTTGGTACAGTAAAGGGATTACAGATTGAAGCAAAATACCCTTCAGAAGTTTGTACACAACAAGTTCCAGCTCCTAAAAAGACGACTTACAAATTCAAGTCAGCTGTAAAAGGAACTTTCGATATCAAATTCAGAAAATCTGAGACTGAATTTATCACAACAAAAGTGGTTATTGATTAATACAGTTTTTAGGTTATAAATTTAGGTTAGAAAAAGATCATTTTGAGAAGTTATATACTTAATACAAAATGGTCTTTTTTTTGAATTTAATTTACTAAAAATAATCCACCAAATGAGAATACTGTTTATGCTTAATTAGTAAGTAGTCGATTGATCAATGTAACTTCTTTTAAGACTGTCATAAAGTAGAAAAAAACTATATTATTTATCTACTACTTTAAACATTATACGAATTTAGTATATCGAGGTCTCTTTCCGACTAAAAATTCAAACTTAATTAAATGATTGATTTATAAGGATTTTAGTGTTTTTGTTAAACTATTTAACATTTTTTAAAGCAACCTTTTCGATTATATACTATCTTCATAATAACAATTAACAATTAACAATTAATAACAATTATTATTTATGAAGAGTTTTAGATTAAAGATAATTTTGTCAGTATTATTTTTAGTGACAGTTTTTTTTTCATGCAGTAGTGATGATGATCAGCCTATTGATAAGTCAACTACCAAATCAGCATTTGTAACAGAAATTAGAGGGCCAGAAAGCGGAAAAGTGAATGACGAGTTGTCGTATGAAATTTTTTTTACAGCAGATAATGAATGCGGGCAGTTCGACCGATATAGTGAAGTAATAATTGATAAGGTAAAAGGTTTGCAAGTGGAAGTAAGATATCCTGCTGAAGCTTGTTCGAGGCAGGTCCCAACTTCTAGAATTGTAGTCTTTAAATTCAAATCAACGGAAAAAGGTACGTTTGAAATCAAATTTAAAAAATCAAAAACTGAATTTATTACTCGTACTGTGGTTGTCAGTGAATAGTTTATTTCTTAACTGATATAGTTTTAGAAAAAACATTTTTGCATAAAATATTTGTGCAAAAATGTTTTTTTATTATAAATCCTTTGAGCTTTTTTACAATAAGAATATCCAATTGTCAATTATAAAAGAATTGTATTTAGGGATTATTTAATATTATAGAGCAAAAGTGAGTTAATTTATATTGTTAGAATCTATTTAACATGCGCAAATCCAAGCTCACAAATTAAACAACTAATAGTTCATTTTTTTTAATTTTATGTAAGACTTGTTCCTTTTGTCATTCCTCTAAAAATTACTATTTTTGCACTCTAAATTTTATGTCATGCCGAAAAGAAAATATAAAATAGCCGTTATTCAGTTAAACCTGAATGACGTTGCCGAAAATAATCTTAAAAAATGTATCAGTTGGGTTAAAGATGCTGCCAGTAAAGGGGCAGAAGTGATCTTATTACCAGAATTATATAGCAGTCATTATTTTTGCCAAAGTGAAGATGTCGATAATTTTGCTTTAGCAGAACCATTGTATAGTACTTCTTTTATTGCTTTTAGCGCATTGGCAAAAGAATTAGGGGTGGTAATCATTGTTCCTTTCTTCGAAAAAAGAATGGCTGGAATCTATCACAATAGTGCATATATCATCGATACAGACGGAACTGAAGCTGGTTTATACCGCAAAATGCACATTCCGGACGATCCTCATTTCTACGAAAAGTTCTATTTCACTCCTGGTGATTTAGGCTTTCAGGCTATAGAGACTAAAAAAGGAAAAGTTGGAACCCTTATTTGTTGGGATCAATGGTATCCCGAAGCAGCTCGTATTACAGCTTTAAAAGGTGCAGAAGTATTGTTTTATCCAACAGCAATTGGATGGCATCCAAAAGAAAAAGAACAATACGGAGAAAATCAATATGGCGCCTGGATGAACGTAATGAAAGGTCATGCGGTTGCAAATGGGGTTTTCGTAGCTGCCGCTAACCGAATTGGTTTAGAGCAATATATCGACGGAACAGATGGAATTCAGTTCTGGGGAGCATCATTTATCGCGGGACCTCAGGGGGAAATTTTAGCTCAGGCTTCTCACGATCAGGAAGAAATCTTAATTGCCGAAGTTGATTTGGATTTACAGGAAAATGTGCGTCAAAACTGGCCATTCTTCAGAGACAGAAGAATTGATGCTTTTGGTGATATTGTAAAAAGAGCAATCGACTAAATAAGTCGAAACGATACTATAAAAAAAGGACAAATGTAAATTTGTCCTTTTTTGTTGGAAGTAAAAAAGGCGGTTTCAAATTTGAAAACCGCCTTTTGCATTTATATTTATAGAGATTATTTTACTTGGAAAGTAACTCTTCTCACGATTTGACGAGCTTCTTTAGAGTTTTTGTTTACAGAAGTGTCTTCACCATTTGCAACAACATTCAATCTTGAAGCATCAATTCCAGCGTTTGTTGCTACTTTTTTCACAGCCTCAGCTCTTTTTCTTGATAATTCAGTGTTGTAGCTTGAATTTCCAATTTCATCAGCATATCCTATGATATCTGCGGATTTTCCTGGATTGTTTTTCAAGTATTTCACTAAGAAATCAACACCAGATAAAGAAGCGTTTGTTGGTTTAGAAGAGTTAAAGTCGAAATATACATTTACATATCCACCGTTAATTAATTCTTCTACAGTATTGTTAGTTAGATTATTATCGCCTTTTTTAGCGTAAGTTTTGTCTAAATAACTTTCTAATTCATCAGGGACACCATTTTGATTTGTATCGATTGATTGTCCTTTTGTATTTACAGCAACACCTGTAATTGAATTTGGTTCTAAATCATATAAATCAGCTACACCATCTTTGTCTGTGTCCAAAAGACCAGTTTCGATTAAACTAACTCTTTGCTCAAGTTCATCGATTCTGTCTTCTTCACCAACCCAGTCAGCATGTTTTCCATTTTTACCTAAATAAACGGTTAGACCTACAGAAGCGTTTAATAATACGCCATCAAATGAACCTGTAGTTGTCGTGCCCATTCCGTCAAAGTTCCAGTTTTGTCTTCCATTAACAATTCCGGTAAGATCTCCGGTCAAGGCAACTCTATTGCTTAATTTTACCTGACCTGTTAATCCTAAAATTCCATGACCCACATAATCTTGTCCGCCATATCCGGTTTCAGTACTTAATTGAGCAACTCCAAAACCACCATGTGCCAAAACACCAATAGTGTTTGTCCAGGTTTCAAAATTTAGAGCTCTACCAATGTTTACAACACCTTGTAAACTTGCTCTAACATAACGGCTTTCAAAATCTGGTGTATCGTCTCTTTCTGTAAATTGATCGTAACCAACATCAAATTTCACCCCAAATTTAGGACTAAACATATATCTAACACCTAAATCTGCGTGAAAAGGATTAAGAGTTGCGGTAGAGTAACCAGCAGTCATTGTTCTGGTTGGTTTGTTAACACCACCATTTAATTCAATAGACCACTTGTCGTAAGGTTCTTTATCTATAGAAGGCTGTGTTGTTGTAGTTGCCATATTTTGCGCATTTGCTGCAAATGCCAGTATTAACAGGGATACGGAGGCTAATTTCTTTTTCATGATATTCAATATTAAGTTGGTTTTTATTTTAAACTCATGACAAAATTATGCTTAGACTTTTAGATTGTGTTGTATATGCTCTTACATAATTCCCACGTTTTGGCATTTTTTTATGTAAATAAGTTAAAATAATCTCAATATTAGATACAAAAAAAAGGGTAAAATTAGTTTTTACCCTTTTTTTGAAATTGATGATTGAAACTTATTTTAAATCTGGCTGATAGATTTTTACGGTTCCGTCACCTTCGCTACTCACAACTAAAAGACTTCTTTTTGTAGGGCTTTTAGAAGCAGGAATAAATAATACTCCTTCCGGTGCATCTCCTGTCTTTACTGTTTGTAAATATTGAGGTGATACAGGATTTGTTACATCATACGTCATGAAAGCATCAGATCTTTCAAGGCCAACAAATAAAATATTCTGGTTTCCCATTTTCACAACTTTTACAGCCTCTGGTTCAGAACCTTTGTCGTCACTACGTTTGTCATCATAAGTTCCTAGTTCTTGTGTCTTTTTGTCAACATCATTTTTACTGTCATAAACAATTTTTCCAGTACTTCCGTTCCAAATAGAAAATGAGCGGGCTCCAAAAGCTATCATTTCATCTAAATCACCATCGCCGTCAGTATCTCCCATGTCAGCAATAAGATTTAATCGTCCTAAATTTGATTCTAATTTTAAAGTTGCTGCATCTGGAAAAATAGTAGCGTCTAACGTTAAGTCTTTCATTCTTTTGATATCTGTATTAGCAGTATACTCTCTTGCATCACCTTCATTGGCAGTCACAAAATAAGGAACATTATTAGATGAAAACTGGCTGATAGCATCCGGCATAAACATACCTTTTACTTTCCACGGATTAAAAGCAATTTTATCATCTTTATCGCTTACATCAATTGCATTTTCAGCTGTATTATAATTTTTATATCCTAAAGGATAAATAGCTGTAATTGTTTTTGAAGTTAAATCTACTTTTGCAACACCATTATTTTCTTGTAAAGTAACCCAGGCCGTTTTAGAATCATCTGAAATAGTAACGTATTCTGGTTCAATATCCTGAGCGAAACTTTTGGCTACTTTTGAAATTCTGAAACCGTCTTTTTTCAAAGTTTCAGCCTGAGGAGCGAATGAAGCAAAATCTAAAGTTGTAACAGCATATGTACTGGTTTCAATAATAGAAATAGTTCCGTTTGGATCTTGAGAATAATCTGTGTTTGGCTCTCCTTCATTAGCTGTCATTATATATTTTCCGTCAGGCGAAAATGTAATCATATCTGGCAATGCACCAACTGTTACTTGTTTAATTAAACTATAATCTGTAGTATTAAAAATTACAACTTTTCCGTTTGCTTGTTTGTTAGTGGTTGATTCTAAAGCAACGGCTAATTTTCCGTCATAAACATCAACACTATTTGAAGCTCCTTCATAAGGAGTTAAGTCAATTTTACCAATTTTAACGGGTTTACTAGGATCTGAAATATCAATTACATCAATTTGATTTGTTCCGCTATTGTTTACAGTGAAAAGCCTTTTTGTTTTCTCATCATAAGTGGAAATTTCTGCAGCAGCTTCACCACCAATCGTGATAGAACCAATTTCTTTAAAAGTTCCCGGATTTTCGTTTACGACAACTTCTTCCGGTTCGTTGTTTGAATTTTCATCATTATTACAACTCGTCATAATTAAAAGAGCAGTTAGTAATGAGATAGATACTTTTTTCATTTTATTAGTTTTTAGTTTCGTCAAAAGTAATTAGGAGATCCTGGTCGTATATTAAGCCTTCATTATTTAATCTTTAACTTAATTTTTGGCAGATATTTTGGCTTAATTGTGGTGGATTTCCAAGAGACTGTTTTATAATCCTTCTGAATGATTATCTTTGTACTCTTTCAAATTTAGAACCTCTATATGTCAACAAATAATAGAAGATTTCCAGCAGAATGGGAAAAACAACAAGGAATTGTATTGTGTTTTCCACATAATGGTAATGACTGGCCAGGAAAATACGAAGCTGTTCAATGGGCTTTTGTAGAATTTATTAAAAAAGTAGCCAATTTTGAAACAGTTTTTTTGGTCGTAGCCGATGAAAAACTAAAAGAAAAAGTAAATGAAATTTTAGAAAGAGCAAGAGTAGATCTTGCGAATGTTTCATTTATTATTCATAAAACAAACAGAAGCTGGATGCGTGATTCCGGACCAATTATTGTGAAAAATGGTTCAAAAAGAGAAGCGTTGAATTTCAATTTCAATGGTTGGGCAAAATACAAAAACTATCAATTAGATAAATTTGTTCCAGGTAAAGTTGCCGATTTCATTGATGTTCCGTTAACACAGGTTGTGTACAAAGGAAAACCGGTAATTGTTGAAGGCGGTGCGATAGACGTAAACGGAAAAGGTACTTTGTTGACTTCTGAAGAATGCTTAATGCATCCAACAATTCAGGTTAGAAATAAAAATTTTACCAAAGAAGATTACGAAGCTGTTTTTAAAGAATATTTGGGTGTAACCAATGTAATCTGGCTTGGAGATGGAATAGAAGGAGATGACACACACGGGCATATCGACGATTTATGCCGATTTGTAAATGAAGATACAATCGTAACGATAGTAGAAACGGATAAAAACGATTCAAATTACAAACCATTACAAGATAATCTAAAGCGTTTGCAAAATGCCAAATTAGAAGACGGAAAAGCACCAACAATTGTGGCGTTACCAATGCCAAAACGTGTTGATTTTGAAGATTTAAGATTACCGGCAAGTTATGCTAATTTCTTAATTCTGAATAAATGTGTTTTAGTTCCGACATTTAATGATAGTAATGATCGCGTAGCTTTGAATATATTATCAGAATGTTTCCCGGACAGAGAAGTGATCGGAATTAGTTGTATCGATTTCATCTGGGGATTCGGAACATTACATTGTTTAAGCCAACAGATTCCGGCTTAAGTAATCGCCACAAAGGCACAAGGACACTAAGTTTTTTTAAACCATAATTTATTGTACTTGTATTGAAAAATCATTTTAATCCCCTTTGAATCTGTGGCAAAATAATAGCATAAAAAAAAGCTTGTTAGAACTAAACTAACAAGCTTTTTTTATTTGTAGACATAATTATCAATTATCAATTAATCTGTTTTATCTGCTCTTCATGGTCTGATAAAAGGAGGTAATAATTGGCTGCAAACCTCTCCAAAACCAAGTCTTACTTCGGCATTTTCGCAGTAGCCTCTTATAATTACCGTATCATTATCTTCGATAAATTTACGTTCGCTTCCGTCTTTTAATTTGATCGGATTTTTTCCTCCCCAAGTCAATTCTAACATAGAACCAAAACTATCAGGAGTTGGACCAGAAATAGTTCCGGAACCCATCATATCACCAGAATTTACACGACATCCATTAGAGGTGTGATGTGCCAATTGTTGTGCCATTGACCAATACAAATATTTAAAGTTTGATTTAGAAACTACAGTTTCTTCTTCCTGATTTTCAGGTTGAATTGAAACTTCTAAATGAATATCAAAAGCTTTTTTTCCTTTTGTCTGTAAATAAGGAAGCGGAGATGGATCTTGTTTTGGTCCTTTAGTTCTAAAAGGTTCCAAAGCATCCATAGTTACAATCCACGGAGAAATTGACGTTGCAAAGTTTTTTGCTAAGAACGGTCCTAGTGGCACATATTCCCATTTCTGGATATCACGTGCACTCCAGTCATTCAATAAAACCATTCCGAAAATATAATCTTCAGCTTCGTATGTTGGGATATTTTCTCCCATAACATTGACGTCAGTTGTAATAAAAGCTGTTTCTAGTTCAAAATCTACTAAACGAGACGGACCAAAGACAGGATACTTTTCTCCAGCCGGTAAAGTTTGTCCCATTGGTCGGTGTACCGGAATTCCGGACGGAACAATAGTAGAACTTCTTCCGTGGTAACCTACCGGAATGTGTAACCAGTTAGGTAATAAGGCATTTTCAGGATCGCGGAACATTTTTCCAACGTTCGTTGCATGTTCTTTACTGGAATAGAAATCAGTATAATCGCCAATTAAAACGGGTAATTGCATCTCTACATCATCAATTTTAAAAATAACAATATCGCGATCTTTTGTTGAATCTCTAAGTTGTGGATTGGTTTCGTCGAATATGTCGGCGATACGGTTTCGGACTAATCTCCATGTTTTTTTTCCGTCAGAAATAAAATCATTTAGCGTGTCCTGCATAAACATATCATCAGTTAAATCTATTCCTTCAAAATAGTTTAATTGTTGTAAAGCCCCTAAATCTATAGCGAAATCACCAATTCTTGTTCCTACTGTAACGACATTTTCTTTAGTAAGAAATACACCGAAAGGAATATTCTGTATAGGGAAGTCACTATTTTCTGGCACTTCCAACCATGATTTTCTTTTGGTATCGTTGGCGGTTATCGGCATGTGTATGTTAATTATTTGTTGAAAAATTCTATGTCAAATATATCATAATCTAACAGTATCACAAACGTTTTTTTGTATTTTTGCATCAAATTAACGAAAAACGAAAAAATGCAACGCGACGAACAAATTTTTGACCTTATACTAGAGGAACAAGACAGACAAATTCACGGATTAGAACTTATTGCTTCAGAGAACTTTGTAAGCGACGAGGTAATGGAAGCAGCTGGTTCTGTTTTAACTAACAAATACGCTGAGGGATATCCTGGCAAAAGATACTACGGCGGTTGCGAAGTAGTTGACGTTATTGAGCAAATTGCGATTGACAGAGCCAAAGAATTATTTGGTGCTGAATACGCAAACGTACAGCCACACTCAGGTTCTCAGGCAAATACATCAGTTTACCATGCATGTTTAAATCCTGGTGATACTATTTTAGGTTTTGATTTATCTCACGGTGGTCACTTGACTCACGGTTCTCCTGTAAACTTTTCAGGTCGTTTATACCGTCCTGTTTTTTACGGTGTAGATGCTGAAACGGGTCGTTTAGACTATGATAAAATTCAGGAAATCGCAACTAAAGAAAAGCCAAAATTAATTATCGCCGGAGCTTCTGCTTATTCTCGTGATATGGATTTTGCTCGTTTCAGAGAAATTGCTGACAGCGTAGGAGCAATCTTATTTGCTGATATTTCTCACCCTGCAGGTTTAATTGCTAAAGGATTGATGAATGACCCAATTCCACATTGTCATATCGTTTCTACAACAACTCACAAGACTTTACGTGGACCACGTGGAGGTTTGATCTTGATGGGAAAAGATTTTCCAAATCCACAAGGATTAACAACTCCAAAAGGAGAAATCAGAATGATGTCTTCATTATTAGATCTAGCTGTTTTTCCTGGAAATCAAGGAGGACCTTTAATGCACATTATCGCTGCTAAAGCCGTTGCTTTTGGTGAAGCATTAAAAGATGAGTTCTTTACATACGCTATGCAATTGCAAAAAAATGCAAATGCTATGGCTGATGCTTTCGTAAAAAGAGGATACAAAATTATTTCTGGCGGAACTGATAACCACATGATGCTTATTGACTTAAGAAATAAAAATATTTCTGGTAAGGAAGCAGAGAATGCATTAGTAAAAGCTGAAATTACAGTAAATAAAAATATGGTTCCATTTGATGATAAATCACCATTTGTAACTTCTGGAATACGTGTTGGAACAGCTGCAATCACAACTCGTGGTTTAGTTGAAGAAGATATGGAAACTATCGTAGCTTTAATCGATAAAGTATTAGCTGATCACACAAATGAAGCAGTTATCGAAGAAGTAGCTAACGAAGTAAACGAAATGATGAGCGAAAGACCGATTTTCGTATATTAATAAACTTGAAACTTAATTGTTTCAAGTTTCAGGTTTCAAGTTTAAAGTTTTGTGACACGTAATAAAAACGTAAAGCAAAACTTTAAACTTTTTTTCGTTCCTAAAAGAACCTGAAACAAAGAAAACTTGAAACAAAACAAACAAAAGATTATGGGCGTACTAAGATTACAACTGCCAACTGACCCAAGATGGGTAAATATTGTAGAAAAAAATATTGAGGAAATCTTGACCGATCACGCTTGGTGCGAGCAAAAAGCAGCAACAAACGCGATTACGATTATTACCAATAATTCTGAACATCAGGATTTGGTGAAAGATTTATTGGCTTTAGCCAAAGAAGAAATTGATCATTTTGAACAGGTTCACAATATCATCATCAAAAGAGGATTAAAGTTAGGCCGCGAGCGCAAAGACGATTATGTAAATGAACTCTATTTATATATGAAGAAAAGCGGTGACGGAAGCCGTGTTTCTGGTTTGGTTGAAAGATTATTATTCTCAGCCATGATTGAAGCCAGAAGCTGTGAACGTTTCAAAGTTTTATCTGAAAATATTCAGGATGAAGAATTGGCTGTTTTTTACAGGGAATTAATGGAAAGCGAAGCTGGACATTACGTAACATTCATCACATACGCTAGAAAATACGGAGTGGGAATTGACGTTGAAAAACGCTGGAGAGAATGGCTTGCTTATGAAGAGTCAATTATTTCAAATTACGGAAAAGGAGAAACGATTCATGGGTAAAAATTAATAATGATTGTAAACTAATTAATAAAAGTACATATTAATGAAACTATCAAAATCTACTTTAGTACAATATTTAATAATTGGAGCTCTAATTATTTTACAGTTCTTTTTTTTAGATCCATATATTAAGGAAAAGTATTTTTATAGTGACGTTGATGCTTTTAAAAATGAATCCTGGCTTTATTCCTTTATTTTACCTTTAATTTTCGCTGTAATTATTATAGTAATAGGATTTAAAAGAAAAATACTTAATAGAACTTTCCTTTTTGGTACTTCAATTCTTTTTTTATTTATTGCCTTTTTTTCGAAACGATTGACAGATGATATTCTTTTATATTTTAATTCAAAAATAAAAGTTGAAGAAATTAATAAAGATTATGTTGTTTTAAGAAATGACGAAAACAAAGTGTTTCATATTTATGATAAGAAAAGTGAATTTATTTCTTTTGATGATCAATTAAATAAAATAGATTCGCTAAGAATAAAAAGTAATTTGAAGTCTTTATATAAGTTAGAAAATAATGATACATTACAGGTTCACTATAAAATTGGATTTTTAAAAGTAAAGTATTTAGAATAAGTAGTAAGTTTTTTTTGTTTCAAGTTTAAAGTTTCAGGTTCTCATACTTTGTGAATCTCTGTGAAATCTTTGTGAGACTCTGTGGAATTTTTTAATAATCTAGAATCTAGAATCTAGAATCTACAATTGTTAATAACTGAATAATTAGTTTTCTATTGATTTTAAAGCCGTCATTTTCAAAATTAATATCTTTGAGAGTAACAGAAAATTTAAAACCATGAGAATAGAAACAGATTTGAAGTTAGGATTTAAAGATGTAATGATTCGACCAAAAAGATCGACACTTAAAAGCCGGTCTGAAGTCTCTCTCGAACGAAATTTTAAATTTTTGCACAGTACCACAATCTGGACCGGAATTCCGATTATGGCTGCGAATATGGATACGGTTGGTACTTTTGAAATGGCAAAAGTTTTGGCCAAAGAAAAATTGTTTACCGCTATTCATAAACACTATTCTCCGGAAGAATGGAATAATTTTCTTAAAGATGTAACTCCTGATTTTTACGATTATATTGCTATAAGCACAGGAACTGGAAAAGATGATTTTGCTAAAATCGGGCAAGTTATTACAGCTAATCCATTACTCAAATTTATTTGCATAGATGTAGCAAACGGTTACTCCGAACATTTTGTTCAGTTTTTAAAACAAACACGAAAACAATACCCTGATAAAGTAATTATTGCCGGAAACGTCGTTACCGGCGAAATGGTCGAAGAATTGCTTCTGGCTGGTGCCGATATTGTAAAAGTCGGAATTGGTCCGGGTTCTGTTTGTACAACACGTGTAAAAACCGGTGTTGGATATCCACAGCTTTCTGCGATTATCGAATGTGCTGATGCTGCTCACGGCTTAGGCGGACATATTATAAGTGACGGTGGTTGTTCTACTCCCGGAGATGTAGCAAAAGCTTTTGGCGCTGGATCCGATTTTGTGATGTTAGGCGGAATGTTAGCCGGACATACGGAGAGCGGAGGAGAACTGATCGAAGTTAACGGAGAGAAATTTAAGCAATTTTACGGAATGAGCTCGACAACTGCGATGGACAAACATGTTGGAGGTGTAGCAGAATACAGAGCAAGTGAAGGTAAAACAGTGCAGGTTCCTTTTAAAGGTAAAGTGATTAGTACAGTTTTAGATATTTTGGGAGGTTTAAGAAGTGCTTGTACTTATGTTGGTGCTTCACGTTTAAAAGAACTTACTAAACGAACAACTTTCATCCGCGTAAGCGAACAGGAAAATCAGATTTTCACTAAATAATAAAAAGATTTTAAATACAATATGGTTACAATTTCAGAAGCAAGGATTAATGATATTAAGCTAATTCAAAATATAGTACATATAACCTGGCCAATTACTTACGGCGAAATTCTATCAAAAGAACAATTAGATTATATGTTAGATCTTTTTTATTCTGATGAGGCTCTGACTGATCAATACAATAAAAAAGAGCAATTATTTTATATGATTTATGAAGATGAAATTAATTTAGGTTTTATCGGTATAGAACATAATTATAGTGGCAAAGCTGCAACTAAAATCCATAAAATATACCTCTTACCTGAAACACAAGGAAAAGGTATTGGCAAAAAGGTTATTGATGAAATCGCAAATTTAGCTTTAGAAAATAATTCAACAGCATTAATTTTAAATGTCAACCGATTTAATTCGGCTTTGGGTTTTTATAAAAAAATAGGTTTTGAAGTTGTTGATGAAGTTAATATTGATATTGGAAAAGGCTATTTGATGGAAGATTATGTGATGGAGAAAAAATTGAATTAATTATCAAGTATAGATAAAGAAGCCAGTTCTACACTGGCTTTTTTTATTTCACTAACTCACAATAACATCATGCTTAAATAATAACCCTTTCACCTCTTTCAAAGCAAAAACAGCTTTTTTTAATTTCGTTTTTGATGGATCAATGGTGTAGTTATAGCTTGTTTTAAAGTCTGCTTTGTTGGCGATGGCTTTGTCAAATTCAGATCGGTATAAATCGCAATTGTCAAAAAGAACACTTGTGAGATCTGTAGCCATAAAATCTACAGCAATGAGGCTGCAATTGGTAAACGTTGTTCCTTTTATTTTTAAGGTATAAAACTTCGAAAAATCCAATATACAATCGAAAAAATGGATTTCGAAAATCAATTTATCGCACATTGCAAAATTTACTTCTCTGATCTCGCAGCGATTAAAAGTGGCAGTTCTAAAAGCTACATAATTGATTTTAGCTTCACTAAAAATGCAGTCATTGAAAACACAATCAATAAAAGTAACGGCTAAAAAGGTGCAGGCAGAAAAATTACAATTATTGAAAACACAACATTCAAAATCCTTGAAATTGGCTTCGTCTCTACCATAAATGATGGAATTGTATTCTTTATCAAGAAAATATTCAGACTCTTTTTTCAATGCTGTTTTTTGATGATTATTTGAGAGTGAAAAGATACTGATTACCCTAATAATTGATGAATTTTGGATCCTAAATTTTTAAAATATTATGAGCGTTTTCATTTTAATTTAAAGGAATATTCGCGTAAAATGTTGAAAATAAGACTTATATTTACAATAAGATTGAATCATTATTTCAAAAAAATAAAACTTTCAGATGGTAAAATTTTTAAAAAATAATTGCTTTCAGATGAAATATAAGATCTTAGTATTATTATTTTTTATTCATTTTGCCTCAATCGCTCAAAACGATTCCATTAATCCAAATATTTGCCCACCCAAAACAATAATAGAAATCTTCAAAAAGAAAGATTCCATTTATGTCGTTAAACCTATAAAAAACAGCTTCTTCTTAATCATTCCGGCCATTGGTTCTCAACCAGCAACAGGGTTTTTTTATGGAGCAGTAGCACAATATACTTTTAAAGGAAAAGAAAAAGCTGATAAATATTCAATTGCCAATGTTGGGATAACTTACACTACGAAAAAGCAATGGCTGGTAAATGTCAAAAACAATATTTTATTAAAAAATAACAGGATATTCTTAAGCGGCGACTATAGAATGTATATATTTTCGCAGCCGAACTACGGATTAGGTACGAATATTATTCCTGCTGCCAGGGACAAACCACAAGGTTTCAGCATTGATTCTATTGCACAGCCAATGGATTATAATTATTTTAAATTTCACCAGGCAGCTTCTTTTGAAGTAAAAAAGAATTTTTATGTTGGTGGTGGAATCAATATTGATTGGTATGCAAATATAGTTGACAAGGAACTCGATTTGGAGAACGGAAAAACCACTTACCATTATGAATATAGCCAAAAATATGGATTTGATAATTCGGAGTATTTCCTTACAGGTGTGAGTCTTAATTTGGTACACGATTCCAGGGATAATCAGGTAAATGCGACACGTGGATGGTTTGCGAACATAAATTATCGTTTTAATCCGGTATTGTTTAAAAATCAGGATAATAGCAATGTTTTGTATGCAGAGTATCGCAATTTTATTCCGCTTTCGCAGAAAAATGAACGTTATATTTTAGCTCTTTGGACCTATGGGCAATTCGTGACAAGGGGAAAAGTTCCTTATTTAAATTTACCTGCTATTGGCTGGGATCAACGCAGTCGAAGTGGAGAAGGGTATACGCAGGGTTTGTTTAGAGGAACAAACTTAGTTTATCTGGCAAGCGAATTCAGGTTTCCAATTACGTGCAATCAAATGTTCAGCGGAGTTGTATTTACGAATTTTGTAACTACAAGTAATCCTGATACTAATACCAAACTTTTTCAGTCCATTCAACCCGCTGCAGGTCTAGGTTTACGAATTTTAATAGATAAAGCAACACGAACCAATTTGATTGTTGATCAGGCATGGGGGAATAGTTCTAAAGGATTCTACCTGAATGCGGGAGAAACTTTCTAAACTAATTTTAGATTTTAGATCGGATCATTTAAAATCTAAATTACAAAGCGATTTCAATGGATATTATTTGAATGAGGAAGAAAAATTCTAAACCTAATTTAAGATAGCAAGATTCGAAATCTACATTCTGAAATCTAAAATCCAAAATTCTCTTCGTTCAACTGTTCATAATAAAATCATAATTTATAAGGATTGAGATTTAGATTTTTAAACTCAATCCTTATTTTTGTTACTCATACAATTATTCAAATGAAATTACTGATAGTCGAAGACGAACCAAATCTCTTATCTATTTTACGTAAAGGATTCGCTGAAAACAACAATGATGTCAGCGTCGCTCTTGATGGTAAAACGGCTTTGGAGATGATTCAGAATTATACTTTTGATGTAGTAATTTTAGATGTAATGCTACCGGATATAAACGGTATTGAAATTTGCAGAAGATTGCGAGCCGACAAAAATTTTGTGCCGGTTTTACTATTGACAGCGCTTGGAACCTCTGAAAATATTGTTACGGGCTTAAATGCCGGCGCAGATGATTATGTGGTAAAACCTTTTAAATTTGGCGAACTCGATGCAAGAGTAAATGCACTTAATCGAAGAGCCAATCAGGAAACTGAAAAAGTAGATTCTATTATAATCAGTGATTTAGAAATTAATAGTAAATCTAAAACAGTTAAAAGAAACGGAGAATCAATTGTTTTAACTGCCAAGGAGTTTAAGTTACTCTATTATTTAGCCAAAAATACGGGTAGAATTGTTTCGCGTGACCAGATTTTAGATAATGTCTGGGATATTAATTTTGATATGAACACCAATGTTGTTGATGTTTACATCAATTATCTAAGAAAAAAAATAGATAAACCTTACACAACCAAACTGATTCATACCATGAAAGGTTTAGGTTACGTTATACAGTCATAAAATGGATATAAGAAAAAAAATCACTTTTACTTATGTTGCACTTTCTACTTTTAGTACACTGTTATTGTGTGTTTTAGTTTTTGTATTGTTTCGTGAAAATAATCGATATCATTTCCTGAAAAGATTAGAAGACAGAGCTAAAATTGTGGCTTCAATTCATTTTCAAAATGATCCTGAAAAGAAAAAATACTATAGCAATCTTAAAAAAAATGGACTGGAAGAACTTATTGAAGAGGAAGAATATGTTCTTAAAATAAACAGTGCCAATAGTTTTGATTATAATACCAAACTAAATTTACCAAATAAATTTTACTCCAATATTCTGGAAACCGGAAAAGACTATTTTGAGGTAAATAGTAAATATTACTTAGGCCAGATTTTTACAGAAAACAATCAAAAATATATTGTTATCGTTGGTGCGCGTGACAAAAGAGGTAAAACCACGACAGTTTATATCGTGAAAATATTGCTTTTTGGCGGAATCGGTTTTGTGATTCTGGCTTTCTTTTTGGGGCGTTTTCTGGCTAAAAAAGTTATTAATCCGGTGGCGAGAATTACAAAAGAGGTAAACAGAATTAGTGCTTCTAATCTTCATAACAGATTACCCGAAGTTAAAAATTCTGATGAAATATCAGATCTTACGCATACTTTTAATGATATGCTGGACCGACTGGAAACTTCATTTGAAATTCAGGCGAACTTTATCAATAATGCTTCTCACGAATTAAAAACACCAATTACGACCATTATTGCCGAGTCTGAAATTATGCTTTTGAAAGAAAGAGCAGTTCCGGAATATATTCAGTCATTGGAGAATATTTACAGCCAGGCTTCAAGATTAGGAAATTTAACTGAAAGTTTGTTGAAGTTAACACAAACCGGTTACGACGGAAAAAAACAAGTTTTAGATATTGCCAGAATTGATGAGTTATTAATGGATGTAAAATCGGATTTGGATAAAATTTATCCGGACAACCGCGTTAGCATCAAACTTAATTTTGCTCCTAAAGATTCTAATCTGCTTTTAATACCGTGTAATAAGCCTCTTTTAGAATTGGCGATCAATAATATTATTACCAACGGAGTTAAATATTCTGACAATAATGAAGTGTTTGTGACGCTTTCTGCCAATAAAGACTGGATTAAAATCAGTATTAATGATATCGGAATCGGAATTCCGCCAGAAGATATTCCGCATTTATATGAACCTTTCTTTAGAGGGAAAATTGCAGCCAAATATATTGGTTATGGTTTAGGACTTCCTTTAGCTTCTAAGATTATCCGTATGCATGATGGCGAGATACAAGTACAATCGGAACAGAATAAAGGAACGATTGTAACAATCATTTTTAAGAAAGACAATACCAAAAAAGCCAACATTAGAAATTCTAATGTTGAATCTTAGGAAATTCTAATTTTAGATTAAGAACCTTCTAATATACGAGCAGTTATTTTGTATGTATAAACTAAACAATTATACATATGAAAAATTTCCTTATACCAACGACTTTAGAAGAAGATACTATCAGCGCTGTAAAATCAGCTGTTAATCAGGCAAAAAATACTAATTGCGAGATTATTCTAATGATGGTTTCAGATACTCCTGATACTTTTTCATCATCACAGTTTTTGCGTGAAATGAGAGTTAGTCTTACTTCAAGTCAGGAACTAGTTCTCGAAACTTGCAGATATATTATCGAACATACTCCAAACTGCAAAATAAAAATTCACAATCAATACGGACTTTCTGCTCCAATTTTTAAAGGAATTATTGAAGCTTTTGATGTAAAATTAGTTGTTCTGCCCAATTCTTATAAACAAGAAACAAAACGAATTCATCAATATCTGATACAATTGGCAGGAAATCAAAAATGCCCGATTTTGCATTTAGGAAACGAAGAATTCAAAGAAGATTTTAATAAAGCACTTTACATTGAAAACGGTAATGCTAATATGCATGTTAAAGATGTTCAGCAGTATTTAAGTGCCAATTTCTCTTTCGAAATTGTTAGCCAAACTTCAAAGTTTGATGATAACTACGAAGAATTTGCTCCTTATTTATCAGAAGCCATTTCAAAATACGATATCGACTTGTTAGTCGAAACACGTAAAGGCGAAAAAATCAAATTCAAAAAAAATAAGAAAGAAAATATCAACGATAGATTAGGACTTCCAGTTTTGTCGCTCTACGAAGAAATGGCGTAAGGCTCATTCCTTCAAAATAAATATAAGTTTAATTAAAAGCCGAAAAGATGTTATTAAAGAAAAGAATTCCAATGAGGTACGTTCTCGGAAAAATTAAAGTAGAATTAGCACTAGTAATTACATACACGATATTATTCGAAATTTTTCATTACTATTTTATAAACCTGCCAGTTGATATTCCAATTGCTATTCCAACAATGATTGGAACTATTATATCCTTATTATTAGCCTTTAAATCAAATCAGGCTTATGACAGATGGTGGGAAGCCCGTATTGTCTGGGGAGCAATTGTAAACGATTCAAGAACCTTAATTCGTCAGGTACTGACATTTTACAAAGATCCTGATTTTTCTGTAGAAGCAAGCGAATTCAAAGAAAATTTCGCCAAAAGACAGATTGCATGGTGTTATAGTTTGGGTCAGGCACTTCGAAATAAAGATGCTATAAAACCGCTTAAAGGTTTGGTAAGTGATGAAGAATTGCAATTTATTAAAAACCATCAAAATATTCCAAACGCGATTTTAATGCTGCACGCAAGAGATCTTAGAAATGCTAAAAATGAGAAAAGCATAAATATGTATCAGCAAGTGGAAATTGACAATACTTTATCAAGATTATGTGATCATATGGGGAAATGTGAAAGAATTAAAAACACCATTTTCCCAACGACATACAGCATGTATATCAGATTAACATTATGTCTGTTTATTTTATTGTTGCCTTTCGGATTGACTAGCGTATTGAGCTGGTTCGCTATTCCGCTTATTACAGCAATTGCAGCAGCTTTCTTTTTAATTGAAAGAATGGCAATTCACCTGCAGGATCCTTTCGAGAACAGACCAACAGATACACCTGTTACTGCTATTGCAAACACGATAGAAAAAAACATAATGCAAATGTTGAATGAATATCAAAGTGAATTTGATATCATTAAAGAGTTTGATCTTAAGCCGGAAACAAAAAAAGTGGAAGCAGACGCTTATTTTGTTTTGTAATTAATGTTGGATTTTGATTTGTTAAAACCAGACAACGTAATTGTTGTCTGGTTTTCTATTTTAATAATGCAGCAGTCTTCCCAATGTTTTGATTGCTTCTCGCAGTTCATTTGTCCAAGGCAAACCAAAACTTAGGCGCATGCAATTGGAGAATTGATCCTGAAAAGAGAAAATTCGACCCGGCGCAATGCTAATATTGTGTTTCATAGCCAAATGATAAAAAGCTGCCGTATCAACATTTTTATCCAATTCGATCCAAAGAAAAAAACCACCTTGTGGCTGACTTACTTTTGTTCCTGTTGGGAAAGATTCGAGAACCGTATTTATATAATTATTACAATTGTGATTCAGGATTTGTCGAATTTTTCGAAGGTGATTTTCATAACGTCCATTTTTCAGGAAATCGCCCACAACTTCATGTGTAATAGTAGGCGAGGAGAGCGTATGGTAAATCTTATTACGCAATATTTGCTTTTTAAATTTCCCCGGTGAAACCCAGCCCACACGATAACCTGGAGCCAATGTTTTAGACACAGAACTGCAGCAAAGAACAATGCCACTTTCGTCATAGGTTTTGCAATTAGTTGGTCGGCTGGAGCCAAAATACAAATCACCGTGAATATCATCTTCAATTAACGGAACATCGTAAAATTCCATCAACTTAACGACTTCCATTTTATGTTCAACTGGCATCATACTTCCGGACGGATTGCTGAAATTACTCATCAACAAACAGAGCTTTATCTTTTTTGTCGCAAGTGCTTTTTTTAAAGCTTCTAGTTCAATTCCGGTAGTCATGTTTGTGGGCAATTCCATTATATATAAACCTAATGACTTAGCCAATTGCAAAATCCCAAAATAGGCAGGACTTTCTGTAATAATAGTATCTCCGGGTTTGGTCAGCGTCATCAAACAATGTGATATCGCACTTGTGCAGCCCGGAGTGGTAATAATGTCATGTTCCGTTAAGGAACCGCCCCAGGTAAAGGACCAACGTGCAATTTCTTTTCTCAAATTAAGATTTCCCTGTACCTGCTCATAACTTGTTCCGCTATTGGGAAGCTGACGTGTGGCCTGAATAATTCCTTTGTTTAATTTAGCAATAGGAAGAAGTTCATTCGAAGGAAAACCCAAAGAAAGCATCGTAATATTGCTATCTGTCATATTACCATAAACCTGATCAATTAAATCTTCACGATCAATATTCTGGCATTTTAAAACAGGACTACTTGGAGAAGGTTCTGTAATAATTCTGGCAGAGGTATTACTCACATAATAACCGGATTGAGGTCTTGATTCAATCAAAGACCTGCTTTCCACTTCATAATAAGCCTTGCTTACGGTACTCATACTGTAACCTGTTTCGGCACAAACTTCACGTATTGAAGGAAGCTTATCGCCAACATTCAAAACGCCCGATTTTATTTGCTTTTCGATGCGATCAGCAAACTGCAGATATAAGTAATTCGAATTTCTCATAAAAAAAAACTGTTATGGTGCAATTTACAAAAACTGTATCTGTATTGCTGTTTTATTTTTAAGAAATTTGCTTTAATAGAAAACTAATCAAATTAATCATCGTGAAAACAACCAAATATTACATAGCAGCCATTACTTGTTTTGCAATCTGGGGATTTTTTAGTCTGGCTTTAAAGCCTATCCATGAATATCCTTCTTTAGATATTTTATTTTACCGCGTTTTTAGCTGTAGTATTTTGATGTTGCTAATTGTTTTTGCTTTTAAGAGAAAAAAAGTATTAGAAACAGTCTCAATTTTTAAGGCGTTATCAGCGTCAGAGAAACGAAAAGCAATTTTATTGAATATTGGCGGAAGTGTTTTTCTGATGTTAAACTGGTTCACCTTTATTTATGTGATGAATCATGTAAGTGTAAAAGCAACATCGCTGGCGTATTTGGTTTGTCCAATTTTGACCACTTTATTGGCTTATTTTCTCTTAAAAGAAAAACTAAGCAAAACACAATGGATTTCTGTCGGACTGAGTGTTTCCGGTTGTTTGTTATTGTCTTACACAGCAATAATGGATATGTTTTTCAGTATTATTATTGGTCTGACATACGCTTCTTATTTAGTAAGCCAGCGTATCAATAAAGGTTTTGATAAGTTTATTACGCTAACGTTTCATATTACCTTGGCAGCCTTATTTTTATTGCCTTTTTATCCGGCATACAGCGGGCCTGTTCCAACCGAATTTAAGTTTTATTTCTGTATCGAAACCATTGCAATTTTGTTTACCATATTTCCTTTGTTCCTGAACCTTTATGCACTTTCAGGCATCAATTCATCAACAGTTGGAATGCTTTTGAATATCAATCCTATGATTGCTTTTTGTTTAGCAAGTTTTGTTTTTCATGAACACATTAGTGCTTTACAAATTGCAGCTTACAGCATCATTTTTATAGCGGTTATCGTTTTTAATTCACACCATATTTTTGCGTTAAAACAGAAATATACCCTGTCGTCTAAAGATTCTATTTAAATGTAATTTGCATACTTTTTATTGGTTTAAAAATAAAATTACCAGAATCTTAACAGGATCTTAAAGCAGGAATGAGTATTTTCATTCCTGCTTTTTTATTGAGCAATATTTAAAACTTTATTCCTAAACCGATTTTGTATTCTTATGAAAAATACCAAGCTCCAAGCCTTTATACCTTTGTTCTATTTAGTGTGGTCCGATGATTTGTTAACTCAAAAAGAGTTTGCTACGATTCAGGAATTTATCAAAACACTAGTGTGGCTTTCGCCCGAAGAAAAAGAACAGCTTCTTTCTAAAGTAGATATTTCAAATCCGCCTTCGCGAAATGAACTCGCACAATGGAAACTGGATATAGAGAAAAGCATTCATAATAAATCATCTATAAAATCTATTTTTGATATTGCAGAGGCACTTTCTGAAAAAGATGTAGACATTTCAACAATAAAACCTGAGTTTACAAAGCTTGAAAATGATCTAGGAATTTTAGGCGAAGAAGTTATTCAGAACTTCAAAACTAAAGCAGATTCTTTTACGGCAAATTCTCAAACGACTTCTAATTTTGATATTCAAAAGATAACAGAACTTTTGGATGGAAATGAAGCTGCTATTATTAAAAGAGTAAAATCGGTGATTTCAAGACCTGAATTTGCTTATGAAACTTCCACCGATATTACTGTTTACCGCCAGACCGTTTACAATTGGTGTAAAATTTTAGCCGAAGAAAACCTCGGAAATATGGCTTATCCAAAACAATATGGAGGAGGAGAAAACATAGCCGATTATTTTGCGATCATGGAAACTTTGAGTTATCATGACTTAAGTTTAGTGATAAAATTTGGTGTTCAGTTTGGTCTTTGGGGAATGAGTGTTCAATCGCTCGGAACCGAGAAACATTATGCTAAATACTTAAAAGATATTGGTTCGTTGAAAATTCCGGGTTGTTTTGCGATGACCGAAACACATCACGGTTCAAACGTAAAAGGATTAGAAACAACTGCAACTTATAATCATAACGAGCAGACTTTTACCATTCATACGCCAAACAAAAATGCTCAAAAAGAATATATTGGCAACGCCGCTGTTCACGGACAAATGGCAACCGTTTTCGCTAAATTAATAATTGATAATCATGATTACGGTGTAAATGCTTTTATAGTTCCGTTGCGTGATACAAACGGAAATACTTTAGACGGTATTACCATTGGCGATTGCGGTCATAAAATGGGTTTAAATGGCGTTGATAACGGAACGATTTCATTTGATAATGTTGTTATTCCGAAAGAAAATATGCTGGATCGTTTTGCTTCAGTCAATGAGAAAGGCGAATTTGAAAGCCCGATTCCGAGTGATAACAGGCGATTTTTTACGATGCTCGGAACTTTGGTTGGAGGCCGAATTGGAATTCCACGTTCTGCATTGGCGGCAGCCAAATCAGGATTGACAATTGCGATTCGTTACAGTGATCAAAGACGACAATTTGGCCCTGAAGGCGGTTCAGAAGTTCCGATCTTAAATTACAGAATGCACCAACGTCGCTTACTTCCGCCCTTGGCAAAAACATATGCGGTTCATTTTGCTTTGCAATATCTGACTAAAAGATTTTTGAATAAAACGGAAGATGAAATGCAGGAAATCGAGGCCTTGGCTGCCGGAATGAAATCGTATTCTACCTGGAGCACCAGAGATATTTTGCAGGAATGCCGCGAGGCTTGTGGCGGAAAAGGATACTTATCTGAAAACAGAATCGATGATTTAAAAAACGACACCGAAATTTATACCACTTTTGAAGGTGATAATACTGTTTTGATGCAGTTAGTCGCCAAAAATCGTTTATCAGAATTCAGAAAAGCATTTGGCGAAATGGGTTCTTTGGGAATTATCAATTATGTCTATGAAAATGCTAAAGTCGCTATTACCGAAAAAAATCCGATAGCAACCCGCAGAACAGATGATGAACATTTGCTGGATGATCAATTTCACTTACAGGCTTTTATTCACAGAGAAAAAACAATTTTGGCCTCAGCAGCACAACGTATTAAAAAATTGGTTGATAATGGTTTAGAGCCTTACGATGCTTTCAATGTGGTACAACACCAAATGATAGATGTTGCTCAGGCGTACTTAGAACGAGTAGTTTTAGAACAATTTCAGGCTGCTATTAAAACGGTTGAGGATGAAAAATCAAAAGAAATCTTGACGAAGCTGAATCAATTATACGCGCTTTCGCAATTAGAAAAAAACAAAGGCTGGTATCTTGAAGATGGTTATATGGAAGCGGTAAAAACTAAAGCAATCCGTAAAATGGTCAACCAGCTTTGTTGGGATATTCGGCCAGATGCAGTAGCACTGGTAAATGCTTTTGATATTCCGGAAAGTTGTTTGGCAGCACCAATTGCTGTTAATTGAAAAGTAAAGAGTAAAGAGTAAAGAGTAAAGAGTAAAGAGTAAAGAAAATAGATCTCGGCTTTGTCAAAGTTTTAAACTTTGACAAAGCTTTTTTATTCGCATTTTTGTCATCCTGACGGAGGAAGGATCACACTAGAAACTCGACAAAGAGTGGCGATGTACTTTGCGGAGCTACAAGTGTGGTCCTTCCTCCGTCAGGATGACAATATTTGGGTTATTTGGCTTTAATTTTTATAACAAATATATAATGATATAAATTTTATTATATCACATCAGCCTTAAATCATCGTTTTATTAAAATAACTCGCCTTCTCAAAATCTTTAATATTTATTGAAATTACTGGGACTTCAGAGAGTATTTCATTCAATTTTGTTACAATCTCTTTTGATAATTTTGCTTTTTGATCGGTATTTCGGCCTTCCATAATATATCCAAATACGTGAATGAAATCATCCAGCGTATTTCCATTATTATAATATGAAAATGGATTGATACGGACTTTAATTTCGGAAGCAATAAAAAGATCGGTTGATAAAGCGGCGTTAAAAACTTCCTGCATAATTTCGTCGGCAGATTTTAATCGGATTACGTTTTCGGAACAATCAATTACAAAATGTGGCATGTTGCTTTAGTTTTAATTAAGGAAATGTTGTTCTAACAAAATTAGAAAAAACATTGCGCAGATTTCTTTAAAATGGGGTTTTTATAAAACGCTTTTTATATTTCTTTTGTTATGAAATTTGGTATTTGGAAAAAGCAGACCTTAATAAATAATTCAAATTAATTGCATCACTTTACTATATTTGTAGGTATCCTTTATCTTTATTTAGTTTGAAAAATTGTTTGTTATTTCTTTTATTGGTTCTTTTAGGAAACCCGGTTCATGCATCAGATAGTACAGATACTATTTTGGATAAGCTAAACGATGCGTTAAAAAATAAACAGCGCTACGTTCAATTGAAAGAAGAACGTATTTTAAACTTCAAAAAAATTAAATCAGACGATTTAACGAAAGAGCAGGAGTACAACTACAACAAAACCTTGTATACAGAATATCAAAAATTCAATTCAGATTCGGCTATCTTTTATGTCAAAAAGAATCTGAAAATTGCCGAAGAACTTCAAAATCAAGATTTATCTAATTTAGCCAAAATACAATTGGTCACGCTTTATTCTTCCTCAGGAAAATATCGGGAATCTGAAGCATTGATAAAAAGTATAGACAAGAAAACTTTGTCAAAGGCTTTGCTTCCTAATTATTATGTAGCGTACCGTGAGTTTTTCGAACATTATGCTGCCAATAGTTATAGTGTTCAATACATGCAGCAAATTCAAAAATACCGCGATTCTCTTTTGATGGTATTAGATCCTAATTCTTTAAATTATAAAATCAATAAAATTCAGCAAGGCATATATCTTAAAAAGAGTGCAGCTGAGAAACAATTAAAAGCTTTACTGGAAAATACTAAAGAAGATAATCTGCAATACGCAATGATTACCTACCTTTTAGGGAGTATTTATGAAAGATCACATCAATTAGAACTGCGAAAAAAATACTATGCGCTTTCTGCTACTGCCGATTTAAAAAATGCCAATAAAGATAATGCTTCACTACAGGAATTGGCGTTAGTTTTTTATGAAATTGGAGATGTCGACATGGCCTATAAATTGACGCAATCGGCGATTGAAGATGCGCTTTATTGTAATGTACAATTTCGTACGCTTTTAATGTCAGAAGTTTATTCGATTATTAATACTGTTTATTCAGAAAGAGAAGCAAAGCGAAAAACAGAACTTCAGCTTTATCTTTTATGCATTAGTTTGTTATCGGCATTTTTGATTGTAGCTGTAATTTACGTTTACAAACAAATGAAAAAGGTATCCAGAATTCGTGGAGAGCTTTATGAAACCAGTCAAAAATTAGCCGAATTAAACAAAGACATTACCGAAACTAACAATCAGTTGCAGGAACGTAACGCCCAGTTATCAGAATCAAATCACATTAAAGAAGAATATATTGCGCATTTCTTCAGTCTGTGTTCGACTTACATTAATAAATTAGAAAATTATCGCATTATCCTTAATAAGAAGGCAACTGCAAAACAATTTGATGAAATTTATAAAATGCTAAAATCAACAACTCTGGTTGATAATGAACTGGAAGAATTGTACAAGAATTTCGATGTTATCTTTTTGAATTTATATCCAACGTTTGTCAAAGACTTTAATGATTTGCTTATTAAAGAAGAACAGATTGTTTTAAAACAAGGTGAATTATTGAATACAGAACTTCGAATTTTTGCACTTATCCGACTTGGGATTACAGACAGTGTAAAAATTGCAGCCTTTCTTCGTTACTCTTTAAGTACTATTTATAACTATCGCACTAGAGCTCGAAATAAAGCGGCGGTTTCCCGAAATGATTTTGAAGAAATGGTCATGAAAATTGGTTTAATCTCATTGAAAATGTAACTATTTATTTTAAATTCACTACTTTTTTTGCCAGTTTTTAAAAATTAATTAATTGATAATCAGTATTTTGATTTTTTATTTCACTACTTTTTTTCGTTTAAAATTCTAACACGAACTATAACGTTTTAGCTTTACAATATTATTATAAGGTACTTTTGACTAAAAGTCCCTGCTTGTAAATTAAATGCTTTAATAAATTAATAGTTATGTTTAAAAACGTTAAAACTCTTCTTGTTCTGTTTATGTTGAGTTCGTTTGGGATTAAGGCCCAAAACAATGTTCCGGTTTATCTTGATGATAAAAAAACAATTAGTGAACGTGTAGAAGATGCGCTTTCGAAAATGACAACCGCTGAAAAAATTGCTATGATTCATGCGCAATCTAAATTTAGTTCTCCGGGTGTAAAGCGTCTGGGAATTCCGGAAAACTGGATGACCGACGGACCACACGGAATTCGCACCGAAGTTAAATGGGATGAATGGGATCAGGCAGGCTGGACAAACGATTCCTGTATTGCTTTTCCGGCTTTAACGGCACTTGCAGCAACATGGAATAAGGAATTGTCTTCATTATACGGAAAATCAATTGGAGAAGAAGCGCGTTACCGTAACAAAAATGTACTCTTAGGGCCTGGTGTAAACATCTATAGAACACCATTAAACGGACGTAACTTCGAATATATGGGAGAGGATCCATTCTTAAGTTCAAAAATGGTGGTTCCTTATATTAAAGGAGTTCAGTCGAATGGAGTAGCTGCCTGCGTTAAACATTTCGCTTTAAACAATCAGGAAACGAATCGTAACTCAGTAAACGTAATTGTTGATGATCGTGCCTTATATGAAATCTATCTTCCGGCTTTTAAAGCGGCTGTACAAGAAGGTGATGCATGGGCCATTATGGGATCTTACAATAAATACAAAGGACAGCAATGTTGCCACAATGAGTTTTTGTTAAACGATATTCTTCGTGGAGAATGGGGTTTCAAAGGCGTTGTAGTTTCAGATTGGGGAGGCGTTAACGATACAAAACAAGCGATTCACAATGGTTTGGATATGGAATTTGGTTCTTGGACCAACGGACTTTCGTGGGGAACAAGTAATGCTTATGACAACTATTATTTAGCAAAACCTTATTCAGAAATGAT
Organism: Flavobacterium sp. KH_001; assembly: GCF_057840745.1. Lineage (NCBI taxonomy): Bacteria > Pseudomonadati > Bacteroidota > Flavobacteriia > Flavobacteriales > Flavobacteriaceae > Flavobacterium > Flavobacterium sp. KH_001. Next base: position 3,350,572 of record NZ_CM174520.1, read on the forward strand.
TAGAAAAGGGGAGATTGGAACGAAAGAATTAGACGAAAAAGTACGTCGTATTTTACGTTTGTCTTTCTTAACGACTATGGATAAAAATCGTCCTTTTGGTTCTTTTGGAACTGAAGAACACGCTCAGGCAGGTTTAAAAATCGCTGAAGAAGGAATCGTATTACTTCAAAATAACAATAACATCTTACCAATCAATCTTTCTAAAACTAAAAAGATCGCTGTTATTGGTGAAAATGCCATTAAAATGATGACTGTTGGTGGAGGAAGTTCTTCATTGAAAGCACGTTACGAAATCACACCACTTGAAGGATTAAAGAAAAGAATTGGCAATCAGGCGGAAATCGTTTACGCTCGCGGTTATGTTGGAGACCCGACAAGTAATTATAACGGGGTAATTGCAAAAGTAAGTTTAGAAGAAAAACGTTCTCCGGCAGAATTGACTGCGGAAGCTTTAAAAGTAGCCAAAGATGCTGATATTGTACTGTTTATCGGAGGTTTAAATAAAAGTGAAAATCAGGACGATGAAGGACATGATCGTAAAGGATTAGAGCTTTCTTATGGTCAGGATAAATTAATCAGCGAATTGGCGAAAGTAAATAAAAACATCGTTTATGTAAATATTTCAGGAAATGCTGTGGCGATGCCGTGGGTAAAAGAAGTTCCGGGAATTGTACAAGGATGGTTTTTAGGTACAGAAGCAGGAAATGCGCTGGCGGCAGTTTTGGTTGGAGATGTAAATCCTTCCGGAAAATTAACGTTCACTTTCCCTGTAAAATTGTCTGATAACGGAGCCCATGCATTGGGTGAATTTCCAGGAGGAGATGATGTAACATACAAGGAAAGCATTTTTGTGGGTTACCGTTGGGCTGACAAACATAAAGTAAAACCGTTATTTTCTTTCGGACATGGATTAAGTTATACGACTTTTGAATACGGAAAAGTAACAGCAGACAAAAAACAAATGTCGGCTGGAGATCAGATTACATTTTCTGTGAAAGTGAAAAATACAGGAAGCAGAGAAGGTTCAGAAGTAGTACAGCTTTATATCTCCGATTTAAAATCTTCTTTGGTTCGTCCAATTAAAGAATTAAAAGGTTTTGAGAAAGTTTTACTTAAAGCAGGAGAAGAGAAAACGATAACTTTTACGGTTGATAAAACGGCTTTGAGTTTTTTCGACGATAAAAAACACGACTGGGTTGCTGAATCGGGAGCTTTTGAAGCTTTAATTGGTGCATCATCTACAGCTATAAAATCTAAAGTGAGTTTTTCACTTCAATAATTTCATTAATTTTCTAAATTGGTTGGTTGTAAAGCTGCAATGGTAAAAAGTTGCAGCTTTGCTTTTTCAATTAGTTAGATGTAAAATGTTAGATGTTAAAAGTTTAAATATCTTAGTAGTTAAATAAAAAAATGAATAACATGAAAAATATTCTATTTGGCGCCATAGTTTTATTCTTGGCACAAAACCTTTCGGCGCAAAGCCTGAATAAAATGCAATGGTTTAATGAACCTGAAAAATGGGAAATTAAAAACAATGCATTAATTATGAATGTAACCGGCAGCAGTGATTATTGGCGTATTTCACATTACGGATTTACAGTTGATGATGCACCTTTTTATTACGCAACTTATGGCGGAGAATTTGAAGCCAAAGTAAAAATAACGGGTAATTACATTGCAAGATTTGATCAAATGGGATTAATGATTCGTATTGATGAAAAAAACTACATTAAAACCGGAGTTGAATTTGTCGACGGAAAATTTAATATTAGCACAGTGGTAACACACAACAAAAGCGACTGGAGTGTAACAACTTTGGATAAAGCGCCACCTTTTGTCTGGATAAAAGTAGTAAGAAGATTAGATGCTGTTGAAGTGTTTTTCTCTTATGATGATAAAAATTATATCATGACCAGAAATGCGCCTTTACAAGATAATACACCAGTAATGGTTGGATTAATGGCTGCATCGCCAGACGGAAAAGGTTTTGAGGCTAAATTCGAAAATTTTAAAGTAACACATTTACCGGATCAAAGAAGGCTGGAATGGCTTAAGAATCATCAGGAATAAAATAATTAGATAATTGAGATAATTAGAAAATTAGATAATTATGTAGTTTTACGTAAGGCTTTGTGAACTCCTATGTTGTAAAGTTAATTTAACCGCAAAGTGCGCAAAGTATTTTTATAGTTTGCTTGCAATTGGCTTTATTAAGTTCGCAAAGCTTTGCGATCTTTGCGTAAAACCATTGCTCCCGATAGCTATCGGGATTGCGGTTAAATAAGTTCAATAATAATTAACCATTAACAACTAACCATTAACCATTTTTTATGAATTCAATTTCTACCGATTTTAAACCAAAAAAACATTACGAAATTCTCGACGGTTTGCGTGGAGTAGCGGCAATTTTAGTTGTTGCTTTTCATATTTTCGAAGCGCATAACGGAGGAAGCCGATTTAAACAAATAATCAATCACGGTTATTTAGCCGTTGATTTCTTTTTTCTTTTGTCCGGATTTGTTGTGGCATATGCCTATGACGATCGCTGGGCAAAAATGACTCAATGGGAGTTTTATAAAAGACGTTTGATTCGCCTTCAGCCCATGGTCATTATGGGAATGATCATTGGTGCTATATTTTACTATTTTCAGGCATCTGATATTCTATTTCCCATGATTGCCGGAATGGAAGTTTGGAAAGTAATTGTAACCATGGTAATCGGATTTACATTATTACCAATTCCACCTTCTTTAGAAATCAGAGGCTGGGGCGAAATGCATCCGCTTGACGGACCAGCCTGGTCGCTTTTCTTCGAATATATTGCCAATATTTTATACGCTGTCTTATTCCGTAAATTCTCGAATAAAGTCATGACTATTTTTGTATTGATATTCGCAGGAATGCTGATTAATTATACTGTTTTCGGACCAAAAGGAGACGTTATAGGCGGATGGTCTTTGAATCTGGAACAAATGAATGTTGGATTTACCCGTTTATTATATCCCTTTTTTGCAGGTGTTTTACTTTGCCGTCTGGGAAAACTAATTCACATCAAAGGTGCGTTCTGGATTTGTAGTTTAATGATTTCAGCAGTGCTTATTATACCAAGAATTGGAGATGAAAATAGTTTGTGGATGAACGGTTTATATGAATCTTTCTGTATTATTTTAGTATTTCCTCTAATTGTTGCGATTGGAGCAGGAGGTGAAATCAAAAGTGCTTTCTCAGCTAAAATATGCAAACTTTTAGGTGATATTTCTTATCCAATTTACATCACACATTATCCTCTAATTTATTGGTATACTGCCTGGGTTGTTGATAATAAAGTAGAGATAAAAGATGGTTACGGAATTGGGATCGGTGTTTTAATTGCCAGTATCGTTATTGCCTTTTTATGTTTGAAATTATACGATGAGCCTGTTAGAAATTGGCTTCAGAATAAATTTCAGAAAAGAAGAGTTTCTTTGTAAAGGGACAAAGGCTCAAAGATGCAAAGGTTAAAAACTTTGCCCCTTTGTACCTCTGCAACTCTGTACCTAACTAAAGATATTGAATTTCTAATTTTGTTAGTTATTAGCTATTCAAAAAAAGGGATGAAACTTTTAAAGTTTCATCCCTTTTGTATTTTTGAAAAAAGGTTCAAAGGTTAAAACCTTTGTCCCTTTGAACCTTTGTAACTCTGTACCTTCTTTATTCTAAAACCAATGCTCCCAAAGCTTCTTTACTAAAACCTTTCAATTGATCCATTTTTCCGGCTTTGATTTTCGCAACCCAATTAGGATCAGATAAAAGCGGTCTTCCAACAGCAACTAAATCAAAATCGCCTCTGTCGAAACGTCTGTTTAATTCTTCTAAAGAAGTTGGCTCTGAACTTTCTCCTGCAAACGCTCCAAAGAAATCTCCAGAAAGTCCCACAGAACCTACTGTAATAGTTGGTGCTCCGGTAACTTTTTTAGCCCATCCTGCAAAGTTTAAATCAGAATCTTCAAATTCAGGTTCCCAGAAACGACGTTGCGACGCGTGTATAATATCCACTCCGGCATCCACAAGAGGTGTAAGCCAGGCTTCTAATTCCTCCGGATTTTTAGCCAGTTTATAATTGTAATCAGAAGGTTTGAATTGAGAAAAACGCATGATAACTGCGAAATCATTTCCAACTTGTTTTCTGATTTCCTTCACTACTTCAATAGCAAAACGATTACGTTCCGGTAATGTTTTTCCACCATAAATATCAGTACGTAAATTCGTTTCAGCTCTAAAGAACTGGTCAATTAAATAACCGTGCGCACCGTGAATTTCAATCGTATCAAAACCTAATCTTTTAGCATCAGCAGCAGCTTGTCCAAAAGCAAGAATGGTATCTTCAATATCTTTCTCTGTCATGGCAACTCCATTTCTAAAATCAGGTCTGTTTAATCCTGACGGACCTTCAAAAGGAACTGGCGGAACCCATCCAGAATGGTGGTTGTCCATAATTCCCATATGCCATATTTGTGGCCCCATTGAACCTCCGGCAGCATGAACTTCATCAATCACTTTTTTCCATCCTTTTAAAGCTGTATCGCCATGAAAGTGAGGTACGTTTGCATCATTTGATGATGAAGGTCTGTTGATTACTGTCCCTTCAGATAATATTAAACCAACTTCACCTTCAGCTCTTTTTTGGTAGTAAGAAGCTACTTCATCAGTTGGAATTCCGTTTGGCGAAAATGAGCGTGTCATTGGCGCCATTACGATTCTATTTTTAAGATTTAACGTTTTTAAGTTAAATGGCGAAAACAGGTTGTTTGTACTCATAGTAATTTACAAATTAGTTTGAATTAATTTACTGAGTGCTTCAAAGGCACCTTCGTTGCGTTTATAGTAAGTCCATTGTCCCACGCGTTTCGCTTCTATAAAGCCGGCACGTTGTAAAATCGACAGATATTCAGAAACTGTAGATTGCGTCAGGCCGGCCTTGGCTTGTATTTGCCCGACACAAACGCCGTGTTCAAATCCTGCATGCTGGAGTTGATCCGGAAAGTGTATTTCGGGTTCTTTTAGCCATTCCAGCATTTGCAATCTGGATTTGTTTGACAGTGCCTTAAAGATTTCTATTTGTTCCATGGTGCAAATATATCGACTTTTCCCGATATACCAATTTAAGAAAAAATATTTAGGAAAATTTTATGACGGAGGGAAGAATTATAAAGAAGTATTTATATTTGCTAATGTATAAATCTCGCAAAGTCGCAGAGTCGCAAAGTTTTTAAACTTGAAACCTGAAACAAAGAAAACTTGAAACTTTGCAAAAGCCCCAATAACACTTAACCCATTATGAAAAAAACTTTACTTATTTTAGGATTCTTATGTTGCGTGATAACCAGTTCAAATGCACAAGTTGTAGGACTTGAAGTAGGAGATATAGCACCAGAAATTGACCTTCCGGATACAAAAGGCAATAATGTAGCACTGACTTCTTTAAGAGGAGATTTAGTTTTAATTGACTTTTGGGCATCATGGTGTGGACCATGCACAAAGGAACATCCGGAATTAATAAAATTATACAATACTTATCCGGGTAAATTATCCATTTACAGTGTTTCAATGGATACGAAAAAGCCACTTTGGTTAGGAGCAATTGCCAAACAAAAACTCCCATGGATACAGGTAAGTGATCTTAAGTATTGGAAATCTCCAGCTGCTGTAGATTATATGCTTCAATCTGTCCCATTAAACTTTTTGATTGATAAAAACGGAATTATTCTGGCTAAAAACATTCATGGAAATGCCTTGAATGAAATGGTGAAGAGTATATTAGCGCCGCAATAGAAAAAAAAATAAAACTCAAATAAGCTATTATAAATTGTTAAATGTTTAAAAAAAATAAAACAATTTCATGGAAGAAAAATTTAAGATTTACGAAAAAAATATTGCTAAAAAGCATAGTTTTCATTTCACACCAAAATACAAAGAAGAATTTCGTACCTCATTAAACAAAACTGTATTTATCCCAATTGTTGAAAAGACAATTTTGAAATTAAACTGGGATATTGTTTATAAAGATGAAAAATCAATTGAAGCAAAAAGAAAAGAAAAAGCATTTGGGGTTGAAAAATGGACTGAAGCAATTACAATTACTTTTAATCATGGAAATGTAGAAGTAAAAAGTGAATCTTTAGGGAATGAAATGTGGGATAATGGAAGAAATTCGAAAAGAGTTAAATTGTTTATCCATGCATTAAAAGAGACTGAAAAGGAATATGATAGAGAAGCTTTAAGTGAACTTGAAAAAGAAACTGAAAGAAAAAACAACTGGGACGATTATATAATTCCTGAAAATTTGCCAGAACCCAACCAGCCAAAAAAGAAAAATTTTTCAATTTTAGTCGGGGGTGGCCTGATACTATCAGTAATACTTGGATTTATTATTGCAGAAGTTTCAATTCATGTAATATATATTATTGGAGCTTTTGAATTGCTAGTTGCATTAGCAATTGCATTTTCATTAAAATATTTAATAAAATTGGCAAATTTTACTGATATATCAAAAATCCAAACTTTATTGATTGTAATGGTTGTTATAATTTATCTTTCCAATCAATATTTTCAATTTGAGATAATTTTGAGAGAAAACAATTTTGAAAGAATAAGTTTTTTTGAATTTCTAAAAATTAGATTTGCCGAGGGACTAATGGTTAAAAAAATAAATACTGGTTGGATAGGATTGCTTATAAGCTGGATTCTTCAATTAGTGTTAACATATTATATTTCATTTTTACGATTAGTTTCAATAATAGCGGCTTATCAATTAGAAAGAATTCCAATTGAAGTTATAGATTTTACTAATTACCTTTTTATAAAGGGAAAATCAGAAGACGAAGTTAGAAATGAACTAACAAAAAAAGGTTGGAAGTCAATTGAGAATCAAGATGAAGTTTTTGAAGCCATTGGAGCAATTTATGGTTCTATTGAGTTAGCTCGGTTAAAATAAAATTAGCTATTATTATCGAAATTGAAATATTAATGAAATGGAGTCAAAACTCAGCTTACAAGAATTTCGAGTAAGATTAAAAAACAATACTGAAATTGGTTCACCAAAAGCAGCATTGGGGCAGGTTAGAATATTTCCTTTATCAGGTGCAATAAAAACTTTCTATGGATTTTTTGATGATAACAGTTTTAGTTTAACTGTAAATTCAAAAAAATCAGCAACACATTTTATTGTTAAAGGGAAATATGAGAGCTTTAATAATAGACTAAAAGTTGAATATATTGTTGAACCAAGCAATAAATATCAGCAATTTTGGGCGTACTATTCTCCAATAATTCTAATTCTGGCAATCAATATATTTTTTCTGTTTTTTGCGAAAGGACTCAGACGAGCGTCTACAATCGTTAACTTGTTTTTACTTTTTATGGCTTTTTATTCGAGGTGGAATGAAGAAAGAAAGAGGAAAAAATTAGAACAAAAGTTTCTTAGTATTTTTGAAATTAGATAACGAATTAATTTTACCGAAAAGCACGCAAAGTATGTTTTTTATTGGTATCTGATAGTTGGCTTTATTAAGTTCGCAAAGCTGTATGTGATTAACTTTGCGAACATTTCGGTTAAGCTACACAATCCAAACCTGAAACCTGAAACCTGAAACAATTCTAAATGTTAATAGCTCCTTGTCCCGAAGCAATCATATAAGCTTCTTTTAAAGTTTCAGAGTAAGTTGGATGAGCATATGAAATTCGGAACATATCTTCGTCGGTAACTTCATATTCCATACCAATTACGCCTTGTGCAATTAAATCGGCAGCTCGCGGACCGATGATGTGCATGCCTAGCAGTTCACCGTATTTTGGATCGGAAAGAATTTTAGAAAAACCATCTTTTTCCATAGCGGCTCTCGCTCTTGCGCTGGCAGAGAAAGGAAATTTGCCGACACGATATTCTATATTCTTCTCTTTCAGTTCTTCTTCCGTATAACCAACAGAAGCAACTTCAGGCCAGGTATACACAACACCTGGAATCAATTTGTAATTGATATGGGGTTTTTGTCCGTTAATGGTTTCTGCTACAAAAATACCTTCTTCTTCTGCTTTGTGCGCCAGCATTGCTCCGGCAACAACATCACCAATAGCATAAATGTTTTCGACTTTGGTTTGGAGTTTTTCATTGGTTACAATTCTGCCTTTTGAATCTAATTCTACGCCAGTATTTTCCAGACCTAAACCTTCTGTGTAAGGTTTTCTTCCAACCGCAACCAAACAATAATCGGCCGTAATTTCCTGTGGAGCATTTGCTGCGTCAAGAAAACTTACTGTTGTGTTTTTGCCATTATTTTTGGCTGACTGTACCTTATGGCTCAATAAGATTTTAATATTCTGTTTGGTGAATATCTTTTTAAGTTCTTTTCCTAAATCCTTATCCATTGTCGGTATCAGGCTGTCAAAATATTCAATTATAGTAATTTCGACTCCTATTCTTGCATATATTGAAGCCATTTCGACACCAATAACTCCACCGCCAATAATTACCATGCTTTTTGGTTTTTCAGGAAGCGAAAGTGCTTCCGTAGAAGTAATTATTCTCTTTTTATCAATTTCAACACCAGGAATTGTAGCAGGTTTAGAGCCTGTGGCAATAATATAATAGGTTGAAGAAATTGTTGTTGATGAACCGTCAGTTCCCTTAACGCTTATTTCTTTGTCGTTTAAAAATGAAGCAATTCCTTCAAAAACTTCAATTTTATTTTTCTTCATTAAAAAATTAAGACCATTAATATTTTGTTCTACAACTTCGCTTTTCCTTTTTATTAATTGGGTAAAATCTAAACTTAGCTTACCTGTATTGATACCATGAGTAGCAAATTTGGTTTCGGCGGTATGATAATGTTCTGTACTATCGAGTAATGCTTTTGTAGGTATGCAGCCTACATTGGTACAAGTACCGCCTAAAGCTTTGTATTTTTCGACAATTGCAGTTTTATAACCCAATTGCGAACATCTAATTGCCGAGGCATAGCCGCCCGGACCTGAACCAATAACGATGATATCAAATTTTGTTTCCATAGGTAAAATTTAGTTATGTTTTCAAAAAAGGATTAAAGGCAAGAAATGAATACTTTTAAAAACAAGCAATGAGTGTGCCTTTTGTTAAGTTGTTGAAATATAGTAATTTATAATTTATTACGAAAGAAGATTTGCGTTATTTCGTTAATTAATCTATTGAGCTAATGATATTTAAAAATAAATAGTATTTGATTTTAAAAAGTAAACTTCTTTTGAAAATGAGTGCCCTAGCCCTGATGGGAGGGAAAATCCTTTTGTGCCGGGGTTCGGCACAAAAGATTGGAAGGACAGCAGGAAACAGCTCCTTAAAAAAATTAAAACCTAAATTTCAATAAAGAGTCTTGAGTTTTTTGCCACGACGACCAACGTGAAACTTTCCTGTTTAAACAAATTTTATAATTAAGCCAAGAACAGCAGCAATAAGTATGATGTAAGGTTCAGCTATATTTTTAATGTATAATAAAGTCGCAATTGTTATTGCGGCTATAAAAGCAGTTGGAATATCAATTATCGTGCGCGAAGCAATTACAAAAACTGAGCCTACCAATGCTCCAATAACGGCGGCGGTAATACCATCAACAAATGATTTAACCGATTTATTTTTGGCAATTTTGTGAAAGGAAGGCGCCATTGCAACAGTAAATAAATAGCAAGGCAAGAATGTCGCAAGGGCAGCAACCAAAGCTCCAAGAAAGCCGTCGACCAAGTAACCAATAAATCCTACTGTAATAACTACTGGACCAGGCGTAATCATGGCAACTGCTACAGAATCCAAAAATTGTTGTTCGGTCAGCCAATGATTTTCAGTTACTACACCTGAATGTAAAAAAGGCACAATGGCTAATCCACTTCCGAATACAAACGTTCCTGCCTGCGCAAAGAAAATCGCGATTTTTAGTAATGTTGTGCTTTCATAATTCCAAAAAGGAACTTGTAGCAGCAATATAGAACTTACAGCTCTTGAATTCCACCATTTCGGCGGTGCTTTTATAATCATATATAATAAACCGGCGGCAATAAATAGTAAAACAGGTTCTTGCTGTGTTATAAAAGTTACGCCAAGAGCAATGAGAAAAAACAACCACAACAACCAATTTAGTTTTAAGGATTCGAAGTTGAATTTACCAATTGATTTTACGGTAAGTTTATAAGAACTTACCATTATAAGACCAATTACAGCTGCGCCAACGCCATAAAATACGGCCTGAATCCAGGATAATCCTCCGTATAATTTGTATATTATTCCTAAAAGGACAACCATTAAAAAAGAAGGCAATACAAATGCAAACCCGATTAACGTGGCGCCTAATAATCGGTAATGTACAAAACCAATATAGATGCCCAATTGAGCGGCCAAAGGGCCTGGAGCTAATTGTGCCAAAGCTAAGCCTTGTTTATATTCTTCTTCTGAGATCCATTGCCGGTTTTCTACTAAATCTTTGTGCATGTAACCTACAAGGGCAACTGGCCCGCCAAAACCTACTGTGCCTAGTTTTAGAAAATATAAAGTAAGTTCTTTTAATGAATATTTTGAATCTGCCATTATTGTGTGTTTTTAAAATGCAATTCCAAATTGAAAACCTACCGTAAACGTTGCAGGATGATCGTTACCAAATCGAACCGGAAGCGGAACCGCAACAAAATAACTGCAATTGTCACTTTTGATAACCGTTTTGTTTAGCACTGGTGTAAAACCATATCTTCCGCTGCTTTCAAAGGCTGCTCGTCCGGCAAAAGTATAACCCTTTCCTAAGGCAACCAGAACACCGGGATGGAATAATAAATTGGTTACTTTGTCACTTGCACCTTGTACTTTTATATTCGGAACAACTTCAAAAGAAAAACCTATTTTTGCGCTTTTCCAAATGTTAATTCCGGTTGGAAAACCAACAGCATAATAATCCCTGAAATTTAAATTGGTTTGTTCACTACTTATTGTTACAATTGGATGCATAACGCCGAAATAACCCGTAATTTTAGGATAAGTTGTTTGAGAAAAAGAATTAAAGCTGGTGAAAAATAAAGCAATAAATGTAATGTGTCTGAATGAAATCATGATAGTTTTGTTGGTAAAACAAAACTATATAGACTTGGTAGATATAAATAGAACCTTATTTACCTTTTGTATCTGGTTTACTTTTTAGGGCATTTTTTCGGTATGAGGATGGATTTTTACCGGTATGCAATTTAAATATTCGCGTAAAATGACTTTGGTCTGAAAAGCCTGTCATATAAGCAATTTCAGTTAAGGTATAAGTGGAATTTTGAATAAGGTTTATCGCTTTTTCGATGCGCAATTTTCTAACATATTCTCCAAAATTCAAATCTTCAAAATATTTCGAAAATTCTCTGGAGAGATAGGAAGGATTGAGTTCCAAATCACTTGAAATTTTCTTAAGATCAAAAGCAAACTGAGTATCAATCTGATCCTGAATGATTTCTTTTAAATCTTTAACCCAAGAAGGTGTTTTCTGATTTGATTTTTTTTCTGCCAGGAATTTGTTGTAAACCTCATGGAGCAGACTCTCAAACGGACTATTTTGCAAATGATTTTGTTTGTACAAATGCGTTGCCCAGCTGTAAAGCGAGTCATAAATAACCATTCCACTTTTCAATAATTCGGCATCGTTGGTGATATTATGAGAAAGTCCGGCAGAAATGGCCCAGAGTCCTGCTGATTCTTTTGCAAGATCATGTTGATCCGTATCCGCTCCACGCACAATTTTAGCCATTATTAAAATAGCAGGATCCTTAATTTCATGCTTTTTTACAATGTAGTCAAAAGTACATTCTTCATTGTAATGTGTGTATTCTACATTCGGAATATCAAACGGAATCGCATTTAAAACTTCGGCTTTAGCCAAAACTTCATCAAAAGGAACATAAATAAATTCAGCATCCCGGTCGACAAACTTTTTAATTAGCCATGGGCACGCAATTCTATCAATTTTAGGTCTTTCTCTGGTTATCCATTTCATCGGCTATAGTTAATTCATTCCCTCAGTAATATCTCTTACGCCACCAAAACTGGTTTTTAACAATTCTCTGACCTGAAATTGAGTTTTATTACGGGTAATAGCATTCCATTCCTTAAAATCATAGACGTGAATTTGTTTCGCGTACGGATTGGTCACGAACGAAAGTCGGGAAATAGAGTATTTAAAATATTTTAATTCGTGTGAAATATGTCTGTTTGGAACTACGATCAATATAGTTTCAAAATCCAGAAAATTCTTTGGAACATCCTCTCTTTCGGCCAGGCCAAGGTGCTCAAAAAAAGCAATTATTTTTTGATCGTTTAATTTATCGATTTTGTCATCAATACGCTTAATGGTGCTAAGAAGCGTATTTTCGTCTTTTATAACACTCATAATACAATTTGGTTTTGTTAATTTCAATATAAAATTACACCAAAACAATAAGATTTGGTAAAGAACCACTGATAGAATGATTCTAAATTTTTAACGTCTAATTTTCAGGTATTATTGTTTGAGATAAAGATTAGACTTTGATAAAATACTATTGATTTATCCCATTTTAAAATTCTAATTTTAGCGCTCTTTGCTAACATTTACTATAAACCACATTATCTATGAAATCTATTTTTCCGAAAGAAATACTATCCTGTTTTATTTTTTTGATTTCGTTTTGTACTTCGGCACAAATTAAATCAGAAAGAGAATCAACCTTAATTGATAAAGACTGGCGTTTTTCGTTTGGACATTTATATGATACTCAAAAAGACTTTGGGCATGCCGAAGGTTATTTCTCGTATTTAACAAAAACTGGATTTGGCGATGGCCCTGCAGCGTCAGGTTTTGATGACCGTGCCTGGCGAAAATTAGATCTTCCACATGATTGGGCTGTAGAACAATCGTTTAGCGAAAAAGCAAGTTACAGTCACGGCTTTAAAACGGCTGGAAAAGGTTTTCCTGAAAAAAGCATTGGCTGGTATAGAAAGAAAATCAGTATTTCGGAAAGTGATAAAGGCAAAATCATTTTTCTGAAATTTGATGGTGTATTCAGAAATTCAAAAGTGTTTTTTAACGGCTATTTCCTCGGAACAGAAGAAAGCGGTTATAACGGATTTGAATATGACGTTACAGCTTATGTGAATTATGGTGGAGAAAATACAATCGTTGTCCGCGTTGATGCTTCGATGGAAGAAGGCTGGTTTTATGAGGGCGCCGGAATTTATCGACATGTATATTTAAAGAAAACAAATCCTATTCATGTTATTGAAAACGGAACTTATGTAACATCAGAAATAAAAGAGAATAGCGCTGAAATTACTGCTGAAGTTACTATCGAAAATAAAGGGAATAATAAAGGTTCAGTTGAAATTACTCAGACTATTTTTGATGCTAAAGGGAAACAAATCACTACTGTTTCTGAAAATGTTGAGGCTCCGGATTTTTATAAAACTGTAAATTCCACTTCAAAATTATCAGTAAAAAATCCATTGTTATGGGATATCGAAAATCCGAATTTATATCGTTTAGAAACTCAAATCAAACAAAACGGAAAGGTAATCGACAGTTATGAAACGCCTTTCGGAATAAGAACCATTCAATTTGATGCTGAAAAAGGTTTTTTTCTGAATGGAAAATCGGTGAAACTCAAAGGAACTAACAATCATCAGGATCATGCCGGAATTGGAACGGCCTTACCGGATGAATTGCAGTATTACCGAATCAAAAAACTCAAAGAAATGGGGTCGAATGCCTATCGCTGTTCGCATCATCCACCAACTCCGGAATTACTCAAAGCCTGTGATGAATTGGGAATGTTGGTAATAGATGAAACTCGTTTAATGGGAATTAACGATTATCATTTGAATGATTTGAAGCGAATGATCGAGCGTGACCGCAATCATCCGAGCATCTTTTGTTGGTCGGTTGGAAATGAAGAATGGAATATTGAAGGAAATATTGTGGGTGAGCGTGTTACCAATGTCATGCAGGGATTTGCAAAGAGTATTGATTCAACAAGACCTGTAACCGTTGGAATAAGTAGTGGTTTTAAAAGTGGAATATCCTCTATTGTTGAAATTATGGGTTATAATTATTTAGGAAATGGTGATATCGATGCACACCGAAATGAGTTTAAACAACAACCCGGAATGGGAACTGAGGAAGGATCAACCTTTGCAACGCGAGGTGTTTATTTTACAGATGATGCCAAACATTACCAAAGTGCTTACGATAAAAAACCACGCCCAACATTTTACAGCATCGAAGAGGGTTGGAAATTTTATGCGGAAAGACCGTATTTGGCAGGAGTATTTTTCTGGACAGGTTTTGATTATCGTGGTGAACCAACTCCTTATGGGTGGCCATCGGTGACTTCTTATTTTGGAATGATGGATGTTTGTGGTTTTCCAAAAGACAATGTATTTTATTTGAAATCATGGTGGGGAACTGAGCCTGTTTTACATCTTTTGCCACATTGGAACTGGAGCGGAATGGAAGGAAAGGAAATCGATGTTTGGGCATATTCAAATTGTGATGAAGTGGAGCTTTTTCTAAATAAAAAAAGTCTCGGAAAAAAGAAAATGGAGCTAAATGGTCATTTAGAATGGAAGGTAAAATACGAAGCCGGAACTTTGGAAGCAATTGGTTATAAAAATGGAAAAAAGATCCTGACAGAAGTTCAAAAAACGACAGGAAATTCGGAAAAAATAAAACTTTCTGTTGATAAAGAAAATCTTCCAAATTCAAATATAGTGGTTGTAACGGCCGAAATCACTGATAAAAATGGATTGCATGTGCCAACAGCAAACAATGAAATTGCGTTTTCAATAAAAGTAGGAAAAATTCTTGGAGTCGGAAATGGAAAACCGACTTCATTAGAGAGTGATAAATTTATTGATAACATTGACTTGGTTGCTATAAATAATTTTAAGGAGAAGAAATTAATTTCAGCTGATCTGCCAAGTAAAATTCAGGATGATATTGATGCTGAGTGGAATGATGCTTTTAAAGACAGGGATTATAAAAAACAAGCTCCGGCTTATGTTTACAAAGGTGATTTTGAGCTAAAAAACAACTCAGATTCTAATATCGTAACGTTCTTCTACAAGAAAATAGGAAAAGAAACTGTTGTTTTTGTAAACGGAAATAAAGTCGAATCAAGTAAGGAAGATGCTCAAAAATACATCTTAGATAAAAGTATTTTAAAAGAAGGAAAAAATACGATTTATATTGCAACAACCCCACTTGAAAAAATAAAAGACTGGGATGTAATGAACACCGATCCCGGAATTATTCAGATTGTAACTCCGGCAGAACCTTGGAAAAGAAAACTCTTTAACGGATATGCACAAATCATTATTCAAAAGGAGGAAGGTGAAAAAGAAGTTGTTTTATCTGCTTCTGCAAAAGGATTACAATCAACGTCTTTAAAGTTGAAATAGTTAGAAGATAGGGTTTCACGTAGATTTTGCAGATTTAGGCAGATTGGTAAAGATTTTTCAAAGTAATCCTTTTTATCTGCTTAAATCTGCAAAATCTGCGTGAAAAAAACTTTGCGCTTTTGCGACTCTGCCGAGATTATTTCGCCCCAATAAAAAAAACTTAGCGACCTTAGCGTAAACCCTTAGCTCCCGATGGCTATCGGGATTGCGTTTAAGCTCAACACAATCTAAAACTTGAAACCTGAAACAAAATAAACATATTTTTTTATTTGATTTTCATAACTTTGCAAAATGAAAGAGCAATTAGATTTTCAGGCTTCAGAAGTTGGTTTAAACGATTTGAAGCTAAAAGGTTTTAAAGTATACGAAATCAATGGTGATGTTAGTAAAATTCCAACCTATAACCGTAGGGATTTTTACAAGATTTGCATCAATACCAGCAAAAGTCTCATACATTACGCGGATCGCGGAATAGAAGTCGACGGAACTATTTTGTTTTTCGGAAATCCTCATATTCCTTATTCATGGGATATTATTTCCCCTTCCTATGAAGGTTTTGCCTGTGTTTTTACTGAAGATTTTTTGAAGGTAAATGATCGATCAGCAAGTCTTCATGAATCGCCTTTGTTTAAAATAGGCGGAACACCAATTTTTTCGTTATTACCTGAACAAAAGTTGTTTATAGATTCATTATTCCAAAAAATGATCGAAGAACAGGAAACAGATTATGTTTTTAAAGATGATTTAATCCGCAATTATATCAATTTGATTTTGCATGAGTCGATGAAAATGCAGCCTTCTGAAAACTTTTTTAAACATAAGAATGCTTCTTCAAGAATCACTTCATTGTTTCTGGAACTTTTAGAAAGACAATTTCCGGTAGAAACAAAAGATCAGCCTTTACTTTTAAAAACGCCGCAAGATTATGCGCAAAGCCTTGCTGTGCATGTAAATCACCTGAATCGTTCGGTAAAAGAAGTTACCGGAAAACCTACTACAGCACATATTACAGAACGAATTATCGGCGAGGCCATAGCTTTATTGCAACATACAGACTGGAGCATTGCAGATATCGGTTACTCACTCGGATTCGAATATCCAAGCTATTTTAATAATTACTTTAAAAGACTTACAGGGACAATTCCTAAATCGTTAAGAATGTAAATTGTTTCATATTCTTAATTTTTTGTTTGATTATCATTATCTCTGGTCAGTTTTACCAAGTAAATTTGCATCGAAATAATTAGTATTAATCCTTTATCGGTTTCTACAAACTAAATCTAACCTCTTTAAGCGCATTCCTGCTTTCAGATTTAGTTGTGCTGATAGTAAAAAACAAATAATTATGAAAACTTCAGAAAATCAATTAAACGAAATTTTTCCCAAAGGCGATTTAGCTTCGGCAGATTACTTTACAGGAAAAGCCTGGGTTAGAATGCTGGTACCAAACGACCCAGTTCTAAATACTGCAGTTGGTAATGTCGTTTTCGAACCCGGTGCAAGAAACAATTGGCACACTCATCCCGGCGGACAAATCCTGATCGTAACACACGGAACAGGCTATTATCAGGAAGTAGGGAAACCTATTCAATTGTTACAAGTAGGTGATGTTGTCAATATTCCGCCCGATCTTAAACACTGGCACGGCGCTTCTCCAGATAGCGAATTCACTCACATCGCAATAAGTACTAATACCCAAACAGGAATTGTAGATTGGTTAGAACCTGTAACTGACGAGCAATACAATAGCTTTCAATAAATACTAACTCCAAAAAATAAATAAGTCATGTCAACAAATTATACCACTGTTATCGAAGAAGGAAAAGTCCCGAATACGTATATGACGGGCGAAGTATCTTATAAAAAACAAACCAGCAATATTCATCCCGAAAATACAATGATTAAGGAAGTTACTTTTGAGCCTTGTGCAAGAAGTAATTGGCATATTAATTCAAGTCTGCATATGCTCATTGCAAAAGAAGGAGTAGGGTATTATCAGGAAAAAGGAAGCGCAGTTCGCCTGATTCATAAAGACGAAGTGATTACAATTTTACCGGGAATCGAGCATTGGTATGGCGCAACCCCGTTTAGAAAATTTTCTTATTTAGCTATTATTACCGAGATAGACAAAGGCCACGGATTATGGCTTGATAGCGTGACAGATAAAGAATATCACAGTTTTGGGAGTTAGAGGAATTTGATAATTTGTCAATTAGATAATTAGATAATTAGATAATTCTGGACTTACCTGACCACAATCTTGTCTTCCCGACAATAGAGAATCCGTTCCTATAAGTTGCCAATCTTTGCGACTTAGTGCCTTTGTGGCTATTAACCTGAAACTTGAAACAAAAAAACTTAAAACATGGAAACAAAAAACGTAAAAGCCTTTGGTACAGAAGCTGCTGAGGCACCATTAAAAAAATTAGACATCAAACGAAGAGCGGTACAGGCGCATGACGTAGAAATAGAAATTTTATATTGCGGAATTTGTCACTCCGATTTACATTCGGCGAGAAACGAGTGGCATGGTACTGTTTATCCAATTGTTCCCGGACATGAAATTGTAGGGAGAGTGGTAAAAGTAGGAGAGCATGTAAAGAATTTCACAGTAGGTCAATTAGCTGGAGTAGGCTGTATGGTTGATTCTTGTAGAGAATGTGAGCATTGCAAAAATGATTTAGAGCAATTCTGTGACGAAGGAAATATATTAACGTTCAATTCACCTGACAAACATTTAGGTGGACAAACTTTTGGAGGCTATTCACAAAGTATTGTAGTTGATGAGAATTATGTATTGCATATTTCAGACAAATTAGATCTTGCCGGAGTTGCACCGTTGTTATGTGCAGGAATCACAACGTATTCTCCGTTAAGACACTGGAAAGTTGGTCCTGGTCAAAAAGTGGGAATTGTTGGAATCGGTGGTTTAGGTCATATGGGAATCAAATTGGCTAAAGCAATGGGCGCTCATGTAGTGGTTTTCACTACATCATTATCTAAAACCGAAGATGCAAAACGTTTGGGAGCTGATGAAGTAGTTTTATCTACAGATCCGGAACAAATGGCAAGACATGCTAAAACGTTGCACTTTGTTTTAGATTGCGTATCGGCTGAACATAATATCGATTCGTATTTAAATTTACTTAAGGTAGACGGAAATCTGGTACTAGTTGGCGCTCCTATGGATCCGCTTCCGGTAACTTCATTCAGTTTAATTTTAGGAAGAAGAAGCTTCGCAGGATCTGCCATCGGTGGAATCAAAGAAACTCAGGAAATGTTGGATTTTTGTGCTGAACACAATATCACTGCTGATATCGAAGTAATTGGCGTAAACGAAGTAAATGATGCTTACGAAAGATTATTAAAAGGAGATATCAAGTATCGTTTTGTGATTGATATGGCTTCGCTGAAATAGGTTCTAAGTGGCTAAGGTACTAAGGTTCTAAGTTTTTTCGCTTATTACTAATTTACTATGCCCCTAAGAAAAAGAAAATTAGAACCTTAGCATCTCAGAACCTCAGTCCCTTTAAAAAAAAAGAAACCCCTTAAGCAATTCAACTCTTAAGGGGTTTTTAAAATAAATAATAATAACCAATTAAATTTATTTTACTTTTTGTCTAAATTTTGTTTTAGCAATTTGGCGTGCTCTAAATGCGCGGTCAATCCGGCAATATTATTAGAAGCCCACGTTTTTACATCTTGATCTTTCGCATCCTTAGAAGCTTCTTCAAGTTTTTTGATCGCTTTTTCGTGACCATCGATCATCATGTCAGCGAATTTTTTATCAAAATCCACTCCTGATTTTTCGTTTAATTTTTTGTATTCTTCCTGACCGTCTTCAGTAAGAGAAGTTGGAAGGGTAAAGTTTTTTGCTTTAGCCAAAGCACTAACTTCAGAAGCCGATTTAGTATGTTCGTCAACTAACATTTTTCCGAATTTTTTCACTTCAGGATTGGTACTTTTAGTTTGAGCTAATTTTCCAATTTCGATTTCAGCTAAATTAATTTCAGCCTGATCTACTAAAAACTCAGAATCATCTTCTTTACTATCTATAGAGTCAAATTTTGCCTCATTTGCATCTTCTGCTACTTCTTTTGGATCTTCTTGTTTAGGTTCATTTTTACAAGAATTCAAGAATATAATGATTAGTACTGCTCCTAAAATTACTTTTCCGGCTAATAGTATCTTTTTCATGATTTTATAGTTTAAATGTTATGATGTAAAATTATTTAGATTGAGTAAGAATGTCTTACAGGATTTTGAAAGATTGTTATATGATTTGAATACGCATGAAATATTTTAGCAAAATGTGGTTTACCGTAAAAATTGTAATGTATAAATTATAATATTTGTTACTTACTACATACAATTATTATTGAATCCTTAAATGATGTAAATAAAAATTAAAATATGAAAATGAACACTAAAGCTGCCTTTCAAATTACAATGACGTCTCTAATAGATAACTTAATATTGCCGTTGTTAATTTTTTGTTTTAGTTGTGCTGTGTCTAATGTATCAGCTCAACAGATGACTTTTAATCCCAATAAAACGGACAATGGATTAATTTTTGGATCACTTACTTTTCCTAAAGAAAAAGCAAGATTTCATGGTTATTATTTACAGATTACCTATAAATCTGCTGATCAAAAGGTAGCAAGAAAGAATTTTAAAGAGGTAAAATTTATTCCTGCACAGATTGTTAAGATGAGGCATAAAGGAGAATTAGATAATGGACTTACTTACCTCTTTGCAATTGAGAGACCTGCTGGTGATTATGAAATTACCGGTATACGACTTTTTTCAAATAGTGGTTTTGCAATAATGCAAAGAAATGATAATATAGGTGGGTTCTCAATTCCATTTAAAGTAAATAAGGGTGAAATTTTGTATGTAGGAAACATACAATTTAATGAATATGCAGGTGAAAATGAAACAGCATTTAGTTATCAAAATAATTTTGAAAAGGACCTATCTGGTATTAAAAAGCTGCAACCATTTGTTTATTGGGATGCAGCTAAAAAAGAAGATTCAATAAATATTTCTTTTCGTAAAGATGTAATAAAATAAACAAAACTATAAAATTAAAAACCCTAGTTATAAATGGAAAACATTCCTTCAGAAAAAAGTTTTGCAAATAAGATCTCAGGAATTTCAAACAGAGTTATATTTCTGGTTTCTTTGGGTTTAATAGCATTAAATTCTATTTTTATTATCATTTTATCCAGAAGAATGGGAGTGTATAATTTGGACGGGACTTATAATGCAGCTAATAGTTTAGCAACAGTAAGTGCTGGGTTAATGGGAATGATTTTCTCTCTTCCTGTTTTATGTTTGTTTTTAGCGTTTATAACTACAATCTTTATTGAAAAAAATCAACCCTACAGGAAACAGTATTTAAGGGGATATTTATTTACTCTTTTGATTTTAAATGCTGTTATTGTAATTAGATTTATTTATAATATAGTAGTTGGATAACCAAAAAAAAAAACATTTTGAACATCATCAATCAAAAATTAATTAAAATATTCTTACGTCTTACACTTTCCATCGGATTTCTATCAGCAGTTGCAGATAGATTCGGATTATGGAATGCCACAGTTTCAGCTTGGGGAAATTGGACCAATTTCCTTGCTTATACTAAAGTTTTAAATCCGTTAATTCCAGATAGTTTAATCGAGCCAGTTGCAATAATTGCGACAGGAGCTGAAATCATTTTTCCAATATTTTTGTTAATAGGTTTCAAAACCGAATTATTCGCAAAACTCAGCGGTTGTCTATTATTACTTTTCGGGTTATCGATGATTTTTTCTGTGGGAATTAAAGTGCCACTTGATTATTCCGTTTTCACCTCGGCAGCAGCTGCTTTTGCATTGAGTTTGATGAAAGAAAAATATCTGGAAATTGATCTATATCTTCAAAATAAATAACTACCATTTTAACTACAACCAAAAAAATCCCAATTCCAAAAGAGTTGGGATTTTTTTATGCGTCAGGTTTAGAGATAATTATGAAAATTATTGCAATAATTGTATAACACCAAAAGGCTTCTTATAGACGAATTTTGATATACACCAAACATAAATAATCAAGCCTAAATTTTTAAATCATGCATGCAAGTACTAAAAGCGACTATCATGGACTTTTAAAGGAAGGATATAGCAAGGAAGGATCAGAACGGGTTTCTAAAACCAGAGATTCTGATGCAAAGGTTGAAAAAACAAAACCATATGAAGAATGGACCAAAGAGGAATTATATCAGGAAGCAATAAAAGCGGGTATTCCGGGACGTTCTTACATGAGTAAAAAGAATTTGATTTATTCTTTGAAGAAATATTAAAAATAAAATACTGCCACACATTCCAATGGTAATGAAAGGGGAATATCTTTTTAAATTTTTAGAATCTGTGGCTAAAACATCCGCTTGACGGGAGACAAAAATCGAATAAACATGAATACAACAACAATAGCCAAAGCTGAAAAATTAGTGAAGCAATTAATTAAAACGCCACATCTGGTGTTGGAAAAATTGGATTTAGTATATATAAGTAATCAGCAACTGACTATTGAAAGATGCAAATGTGAAGAAGGGTTTATTTATAAAAAAAAGGGTCGTTGTATTAAACAAAAAAGCGAACTAAAGCGCATAAATAGTTTGGTTTTACCGCCAGCCTGGCAAAACGTACAAATTTCAGATTTGCCAAATGCACATTTACAAGCTGTCGGTTTAGACGATAGAAACAGAAAACAATACAGATATCATCCAAAATGGAATTTAATCAGAAATCAGACTAAATTCTATAAAATAGCAGAATTTGGTTCAAAATTACCTTCGATAAGAAAACAGGTTGATAAAGATTTAGAACAAAAAGAATGGGGAAGAGAGAAGGTAGTGGCTTTAGTAATTCGATTGATGGAAGAAACCCATATCAGAATTGGGAATGAGAAGTATGCCAAGGATAATAAATCGTATGGATTATCAACTTTGCGAAAACGCCATATTAATATTGATAAAAATTCACTCCGATTTGAATTTGTCGGAAAGAAGGGAATTCAACATACTATAACAACCAAAAATAAAAAACTTATAAAATTAGTAAGTCGATGTGAAGAAATTCCGGGTTGGGAAGTTTTTAAATATTACGATCGAAATGGTGAAAAGAAGGTTTTAGACAGCCATATGGTCAATGAATATTTACATAATATTTCAGGGGAATATTTTAGTGCAAAAGACTTTAGAACCTGGGCGGCGTCGATATTATTTTTTGAAACCCTAATGGATATCGGAACTACATCAGACGAAAAAGAAATAAAAAAGAATATTCTGGAAGCTTATGATATTACAGCAGAGGCGTTAGGAAATACCAGAAACGTTTGCAAGAATTATTACGTTCATCCTCTATTGGTTTCAACTTATGAAGACGGCTCAATTCAGCACTATTTTGATAGAGCAAAAAAAAGCCGAAGCAATCAGAAATACTTTTCGAGAACCGAAATTGCTTTTTCTGAGTTAATACAAAATTACCAGCTCAATTTATTGTAAATCAGTACTTATAGAGCTATAAATATAATGTTTAGAGTTAATGTTTATCTTTTAAAAACATGAAATTTGAGTAACAAACAAAAATCATATTAATTTAAAAATCAAGCTTATGTTACGTTGGACAGTCATTTTTATTATTCTAGCCATAGTGGCCGGAATATTCGGTTTTGGTGGGATCGCCGCCGGAGCAGCAAGTATAGCTAAAGTATTATTCTTTATATTCATTGTGTTATTTCTTCTTTCGCTTATTGGCGGCCGCAGAAGTATTTAGTCTATATAGCTCAGTAAATTAAATAACGAACTTGAAACGACACATATACTTCGGTAAATGTGTCGTTTATATTTTTAAAATAAAGAAATACTATGGGAACACAAAGCGGTGCTTATCAGGATGTTTACATCAAAAGAGACGACGAAATGGTAAGTTTAAAAAAGGATGTAACAGATTTTTGTGAGAAATATATAAAACCTGTTCATCCTAAAAATTGGGATTGGTCGGCTCGTGATTTTGAAAATCCGGAAAACGACCCAACCATCGATGAAGCGAGAGCAATAGGGAATGTGGTGTATAATGATTTAAAAAAGAGAGGGACAGATGTTGATCTCTCGACAATGAATAACGTAAAAGCAATTGAAGCGTATTTGAATCCGAAAAGCAAACATGAAGCATTTAATATGGAGGAATTTGCCTTTGCCTTAAAAGTAGAACTCGAACACGGAAGAATTAAAGACGTTAATGTAACCAACAATCATCCGTTTTTAACCGCTATGATTGCATTGGCGCATATGACGGAGAGCCTGACATATTACAAAAGATTAAAAGTAATGGAAGCTGAAGGAGAAATTTATGAAATCATGCGTAAAATTCAGGCTTCGGATGTTGGAAAAGAGGAATGGTATAAAGAATTAGGCAAAGCCGAACTGGAATTAAACGAAGCTAGAGCCGGACTCGCAGAACGTCTGGAAAAAATGGATGACATTCCGACTTTGGAGAAAATTGGGGATTAATGAATATTTCTTCTTGTTTGTCATTTCGACGAAAGGAGAAATCACACGCGGGATTCGACAAAGATTGGCGACATTCTGTGCGGAGTTTCTAGTGTGATTTCTCCTTCGTCGAAATGACAAGATAACCTGACATAGCATTAAAAAATAAAAAAACCGTTAAGTAATTAACGGTTTTCTTGTTTTTAGCCTTTGTGAGTTTAAAATTTTCTAGGATCATTTGCAGGATAGTCCTCTTCGGAATCTTCTTCTTCGATTTCTTCCTGTTCAAAATCATCGTCCTCATCTTCGTCATCCGGATCAATATCTTCCAGATCATCAACTTCATTAAAATCACCATCTTCACGTTCACGAACATCTGAAGGATTATCTAGTTCATCCACAGCAGGATCAAGATCTTCGTCTACAGCGTCATCATATAGATCATCGCTAGTATGTATTAAATCTTTTTCTGAGTGAAAATCATCGTCCAAATCTTCGATATCCTTCTTATCATAAACCATTTCGTCCGGATTTATCCCATCAGGATTGTGTCCATTTCTAACGGTATAGCCGCGTTCTGCGATTACTGCATTATCATCATCTGTTTCTTTCATGTCGTCGATATCATACAGTTCTTCATTCATAAGTCTGTTTTTATCGACAATATTTGGGTTTTGGTTTCTTGGATCTCTATTACTGGTTGTACTGTTTTTTTGTTCTGTAGTATTCATGATATAAAGTTTTATAGTATTAGTATTATACAAATCTAATCACGAAGGTGACCGATTTCTTTATAGGATTGTAAGTTGTAATTGTATAATTAACAGGTGTTTAGAATAGAACGAAATCAAACAATGATATAACTAAACCGAAACTGCGATACCTAATTTTATCTCATATTAATCCATATAAATTTATTATTATGAAAACCGCAACGAATAAAAAGGAAACTACAAAGTCTAAAGCAACTGTAAAAACGACTTCAAAAGCGACTTCAAAAACAGGAGTTACAAAACCAAAGTCTGATGCAGCATCAGGATTAACAGAATTATTTGAAGATGGACTTAAAGACATTTACTGGGCAGAAAAAGCATTGACAAAAGCGCTTCCTAAAATGGCTAAAAATGCTTCATCACCAGAACTTATTGATGCCCTAAACAATCATTTAACCGAAACAGAAGGGCAAATTAGCCGTTTAGAGCAAGTTTTTGAGCTTGCAGGTCAAAAAGCTACTGCGAAAAAATGCGATGCAATGGCGGGCTTAATTGAAGAAGGAAACGGAATTCTGGAAGAAACTGAAATTGGTGTCGTTCGCGATGCCGGAATCATTGCCGCTTGCCAGAAAATCGAACATTATGAAATTGCTACTTATGGCACACTAAGACAGTTTGCAGAAACTTTGGGTATGGAAGAAGCTGCTTCTTTATTGGAACAAACACTTGAAGAAGAAAAAGCTGCCGATAAAGCGCTGACAATTGTGGCTGTAACTGCCGTAAACTTTGAAGCGGCAGAAGCAGACTAGATTTTATTTTGATAGAAGATAAGAAAAGTGCAGTCTATAAAACTGCACTTTTTAATTTATAATTTAAAAGCCATATTATGCCCGAAGGTCCGTCCATAGTGATATTAAAAGAAGAAGTACAACAATTTACAGGAAAAAAAATAATCGATGTTTCCGGAAATAGTGCTATTGATATTGAGCGTCTTAAAGATAAAACAATACAGCGATTTAAAACCTGGGGAAAACATTTTTTAATTTGTTTTGAAGGTTTTACCGTAAAGATTCACATGCTGATGTTTGGAACATATCGTGTTAATGAACGAAAAGAAACTAAACCGAGATTAAGCCTGGTATTTTCTGATGGAGAAATTAATTTTTATACCTGTTCCATTAAAATTCTGGAAGGGGATATTGATGCTATCTATGATTGGAGCGAAGATGTAATGAATGAAAATTGGGATCCCAAAAAAGCAAAACAAAGTCTGGAAAAAAATCCAAATGAAATGATTTGTGATGCGATTTTAGATCAGAAGATATTTGCAGGAGTAGGAAACATTATTAAAAATGAAGTTTTGTACCGATGCCGCATCCATCCGGAGTCTTTAGTTGGTAAAATTCCGTTTCATCATCTGAATGAAATTATTTCTGAATGCTCTGTTTATAGTTTTGAATTCCTGTACTGGAAGAAAAAAAATGAATTGAAAAAGCATTGGGAAGCTTATACGAAAACAGTATGCCTGCGTTGCAATTTACCTATGATAAAAAAACACACTGGTCAACGAAATCGACGAAGTTTTTTCTGTACTAACTGTCAACAATTACACACATGAAAAATGAAATTCAAATAGGATGCTCCAGCTTTAATAACCGATTTTGGAAAGGCATTTTCTATCCTGAAAATCTGCCCACTTCAAAATGGTTTGACTTTTATTGCCAGCACTTTAATACTTACGAGTTTAATGGTAGTTTTTATCGATTTCCCACTGTAAAAGTATTTGAAAACTGGTACAATAAAGCACCGGAAAACTTTACATTTTCAGTTAAAGCGCACAAAGAAATTACACATATCAAAAAGTTTATTAATTGCGAAGATTTACTTTCTGAATTTTATCAGATTTGTAACTCGGGTTTAAAGGAAAAACTAGGCGCGATTTTATTTCAGTTTCCGCCAAGTTATAAGTTTAGTGCTGAGAATTTGCAATTAATCATTCAAAACCTGAATCCTGAGTTTAAAAATGTAATTGAGTTCCGAGATGAAAGCTGGTGGACTCCAGAAGTTTGGGATGCTTTTTCAGCAAATAACATTACGTTTTGCAGTGTGAGTTATCCAAATTTACCCAAAACTGTTTTTACTAATTTCCCTCTGGTTTATGTTAGATTTCATGGTATTCCGAAATTGTTTTATTCGAGTTATAATACTGAGGAATTACTTCAGATAAAAAAAGAAATAGCCTTAAAACCAGGTTTTGTGTATTTTAATAATACTGCAAGCGAAGCTGGGATTTTGAATGCTTTGGAATTTAAAGGAGTCTAACCGCAAAGTTCGCAAAGGGTTTACGCAAAGGGCACAAGGATAGTAATTAATCATTGCGAACCTGGCGTAAACCCTTTGCGAACTTTGCGGTTAAATAGAAACTTATTCTAAAGTTAAAGTCCCTTCAATCCCATCATCCATAGTTTTTCCGGTAACATAGGCAGCTGCCATTTTTGCAATAGCCACCATCGAACCGTTTTTGTTATTCCAATAATAACCATCTTCAGGAATAACTTTAATTACACTTAAGTTTGGATCATCTACGCCGCCTGGCATCCATACTTTTACAATTGGATCATACAATTCCTTAATCGTATCTCTATCGTAAGAAATAGATGCAGTCCCATGTAAAGTAAGAAACTTATCATGTGGTTCAGAAAAGAAAATTTCAACTTGTGGATTCTGGCTGATTTCTGCATTCTGACTGCTGTTTCTGTCTGATAAAAACCAAAGCTGGCCTAGGTCGTCAATTTTCTGAACAGACATTGGACGCGATTGTAATCTGTATTCATTATACGTACAAAACATACACGTTTTTATGTTTTCTGCAAGATCTTTTATTTTATCTACAGCAAATTCGTTTGTAAGGTCTTTATGATCTCCCATGACTTTTATATTTAGTTATTTAATGCTAAAACAGTAATGCAAAACTCTTATCTAAGGTGAGTTATGGCACAATGTTTCAGGTTTAATTTTATATAAGTAAAATTGCTTTTTCTAAATTATTTTCGGTTACATAATTTGTATTATTACTTATGAGATTACAACTACTAATTTTTTCATTTCATGGCTTGTAGAGAAGCTAATAAATCGATAAATTTGAAGTATCTTTGAAAAAAATAAATCGTTTCACTAAACACCATGACAGATTTGACGATATTTTACACGGATGATGATGAGGACGATTTGAGCATTTTTGCTGATGCCATAGAGTTATTACCAGAAAAAATACAACTTAAAACTTACAACGGAGGTGATAAATTACTATCTGCAATTTATAATCCGCCACCAACGCCGCATATCATTTTTTTAGATCTGAATATGCCCGGAAAAAATGGTTTTGATGTTTTGACAGAAATAAGAAACTCAGATAAAAAAGACATTCCAGTTGTCATTTTCTCAACTTCAAACGAACCCGGTATTATTGAAAAATGTCGTTCATTAGGCGCTAATTTATTTATAACTAAGCCTGTTGTAATGAAGGATATTGTAAAATCTATAGAACACGCATTACAAATCAATTGGGCAGAATTTGTTCCGGACACTAAAAGTTTCGTTTACAAATCGTAAAGAATAAAAAGAATTTAAAACTCTATATAAAAACACATAAGCACTAACACTTATGTGTTTTTTGTTTTATTATAATTCAGGTAAATAAATTTCGAATGTTGCGCCTTTGCCTTTTTCGCTGTGCGCTGTAATGATACCTTTATGGTTTTCGACAATTTTTTTAACGATCGCCAAACCAATTCCTGTTCCTGAAAACTCACTTTCGGTATTTAATCGCTGAAAAACTTCAAAGATTCGTTCTTTGTATTCGTCATCAAAACCAATTCCATTGTCGGATATTGTCAAATGATAATACATTTTTCCAGGATAAATAACCGGCATTTCGATTTCTTTTCCCTTAATTCTATTGGCTCTGACTTCAATATAGGGAGGTTCACCTTTTTTAGAAAACTTCAAGGAATTTCCGATGAGGTTATGCAGTAATTGCCTAAATTGAAACGGAATAACAGTTGCTTCTCCTAAAGGATCAAAGTCTATGATTGCATTTGTTTCCTCGATTCGTTCAGAGAAATCGCTTTGAATTTCTTCGGCAATTTCGTCCAGATTTGTTTTCACAAAAACCCTGTCGGCAGAATTGGTTCTGGAGTAGGCAAGAAGATCTTGTATCAGCGTTTGCATTCTTTTGGCCGAAACTTCAATTCTGTTTAAATAAGTTTTGGCTTTCGCCGAAATGTTCTCATCATCTAAATCAGCTAAGCGACTGGCAAAAGTCTGAATTTTGCGAAGTGGTTCCTGCAAATCATGACTCGAAATATAGGCGAAAGACTGCAATTCAATATTCATATTAATTAAATCCCTGTTTTTAAGCTCTAGCTGTGCCGTTCTTTCATAAACTTCTTTTTCGAGTTTATCGGTAAAGTTTTTTTGATCATGAATATCCGTGCTTGTTCCCACCCACATTTGAGTATTTCCTTCTTCGTCTTTTTGAGCAATAGCACGGCTTAACTGCCATCTGTATTCGCCGTCATAACGACGAAAACGATGTTCTAACAAAAAGTCGCTTCCGGTTTTTATGGCTTCCATCCATTTATTTATATTTAGTTCGCGATCATCTGGATGCACAATTTGCAACCAGCCGTCTTTATCAATTTCTTTTTCAGATAAACCAGAAAACGTATAAACTGATTTATTGAAATAATTCAGATTTCCCATCTCATCGCCAGTCCAGATAAATTGCGGCATAGAATCGGCGAGAAGTCTGAATTTCTCTTCGCTTTTCATTAGAATTTGCTGGCTGTTTTTTTCATCTGTAATATCTATGATAGTACCAATCATTTGTATGGGTTCGCTGCTATCATCAAAAAATATTTTTCCGTGTGCTTTAATCCACGAAGTTGAGTGATCAGGTTTTATAATTCGGGCTTCGTATTTATAAATGCTGGTTTTAAGAGCAACTTTATAGGCTTTTTCTAAAATTGAAATATCATCGGGATGAATTTGATGCAGTATATCCGGTCTTGTTAATTTCTTGTTTTTTTTATGACCAAAAAGAGCTGGCAAATTTTCAGAATAAATTAATTCCTGAGTAGGTACATTTAAATCCCAGGTTACAATTTCGGCAATTTCGGCCGCTAACCGGGCTCTTTGTTCAACATCTTCCAGTTTTTTTCGGGCATCAACTTTTTGAGTTACATCATTTACAGTAACCATTATACCCGATGCTTTTCCGTCTTGCTCAAACAAAGGCGTATATTGGTAATCGAGATAAAACTTTTTAAGTTCTCCTTTTATGTCGACATAAGCGACCGCTTCGTATTCCCGAATAATCTTGCCGTTTTTTATTACATCATCAAGTAATTCCGGATATTTTTGTTCTAGTAATTCAGGAAAAATTTCAAGAATTGGCTTCCCAATAGTTTCACTTTCTTCTTTTTGCCAAATGGCTTTCATCATGGCATTATTTGCCATTTCTACAACATGATTTTTACCTCTAAAGATGGCCATTGCAATAGGAGATTCAATCACAATCTGACGAAATGCTTTTTCACTTTCTGCCAAAAGGTGTCTTGCCTTTACGGCTTCTGTAACTTCGTAAGAAACAATTATTATTCCGGAAACTATATTGTTTTCATCTCGTAATGGATGAAAAACTGAATTAAAATAGCATAATTCTTCTTTGCCATATCGATTTAAGGTTACCGAAAGTTCATCAGTATGATAGGGAATTCCGGTTTCATAAACAGGTAAAAGCAAAGGATAAACAGTGTCTTTGGCCTCCGGCACCATTTTGAAAATAGGATGCCCTAAAATATCATTTTCTTGTTTATCTACAATTTGTAAATAAGTAGGATTGGCCATTTCAACAATCAGATCCTTGCCTTTTAGAATCGCAATTCCGAGTGGTGCTTGTTTTACTATGTTTCTAAATCTTTTCTCGCTTTCTTCAACAGTATTTCGTGCGATTACTTGTGCCGTAACATCATTGGCTACTGCTACAATCCCTGAAATGGTTCCGTCAGCTTCTTTTAAAGCTTCATAAACAAAATTGACATATACATCTTCAATTTCGCTTTCACGGGGTAATTTCACAAGTCGTTCGTGTGCTTCAAATTTTTCTCCCGTTTGGTATACATTATCAAGAATGG
This sequence comes from Flavobacterium sp. KH_001, assembly GCF_057840745.1. Classification (NCBI taxonomy): domain Bacteria; kingdom Pseudomonadati; phylum Bacteroidota; class Flavobacteriia; order Flavobacteriales; family Flavobacteriaceae; genus Flavobacterium; species Flavobacterium sp. KH_001. The sequence goes on from NZ_CM174520.1 coordinate 3,381,472, forward strand.
TTTCCAAGCCTTGTCCTTTTACTTCCGGTAAGGCTTCAAAAATAGGTTTGTTTTTTACTTCACTATTTTTCTTTCCCCATAATTCCAGCATAAGATCATTGGCAATTTCAACCACAAATTCAGGTCCTCTAAAAACGCACATGGCGCTTGGAGTTTGTAAAATGTTATTAAGATAGCGGGTATTGCTTTCTTCTAGTTTGTTCACCATTTTTACTTTGTCCGTCGTTTCATTGCAAATCACTAAGACGCCGTCGATCTTTCCCTGGTCATTATTCACCGGACTATAACTAAAAGTCCAGTAAACATCTTCTATTTTTCCGTTGCGATATATGGGCAGGAGTTGATCTTCGTGCCAGGTTGATTCGCCTTCCGTTAGCACCTGATCGATTAAGGGTTTGATAAAATCCCAGATTTCGGGCCAGAAATCGGCTCCTTTTTCCCCTAAGATAAAAGGATGTTTTCCTTCCATTCCCAGACTTGGGCGATAAGCATCATTATAAAAGCAAATATGTTCCGGTCCCCAAAATAAGAACATGGGGAATTTAGAGTTTAAAAGAATTCCTAAAGTAGTGCGTAAACTTTGCGGCCACGATTCGACCGGTCCGACTGCCGTTTTACTCCAGTCTTTGGCACGTGTCAGCGCACCCATTTCACCGCCCTTAGCAAGAAAATCCTGATTTACTTTGGTCATTAAAATTTTGGTTTTATTGTAAAGAATAGTACGTTTTTAATTATAGTAATCCCTGAATAATTTATAGGGATAGTTAAAATTAGAAAATAATATTGATTCTGATTTCGCTTTTTTTAATTGAGGTAAGATTTAAATCTATTGAGTTAATTTTATTTGGTATCAATGATGAAATTTGATAAAATAAAGATTTACAAAACAATCTTGCTTAAAGATCAAGTCATGAAAAAAGAACAAAAACACGAAACCGATTATATCAGAAAATATCAGGAAGAAGGTTACACGGCAAATTTTTTGTTTGAAAACGGCTGTTTATTAGACTCAGAAACAAAATACGCTTATAAACCAGAAGAAATTTTTATAGTTGCCCATCATCGTTACGAAGGTATGAGCGACCCTGATGATATGTCTATTCTATATATAATAGAAACGGGTGATCAAAAAAAAGGAACTCACTTAATAGGATATGGTCCAACCGCCGATTTAGAAGAAGCTGAATTCTTCAAAGATATTCCGGAGGAGAATTATTCTGTAAATGCAGACGTCCAAAAACTTACATAAGATAATTTAAGTAGGTATTTTTATTTTGCTGAGAAGCAGCTGTTTTCGGATTTTTCTGAAGGCAGCTGTTTTTTTTGCTCTTGCCACTAAGGCACTAAGACACAAAGAAATATTTTATATAGGTAACCTAATTTAAGTAAAACAAACAATAAAGCTTTGTGTCTTAGTGTCTTTGTGGCAAATAATATTGTAGTTTGTTTTGTATTGGTAATAATTATGAAATTTCTCTCCATAATTGTGTAATAAATTGATTTGCAATATGTACGAACTTTGAAATATCAAAATAACAAAGTAAAACCATAAATAAGTTTTGTACGTAAATATGTACTAACCACTTTATTCAAACCAAGATGAAAAAACTATACTTAAATACTGGAGGATTCAATACTATTTTTAATGATCTTAAAGATAGTCTTGATGGTGAATTAGTTGTAAACAATAATGAATACACATTAAACATAAAATCAAAATGGGCGAGAGGCACTATCAAGGCTGTTCGCTTTGAAAAAGAAATGTCATATGTAAATTTTGATCTTGTTTTTAATCACGATGTCACTTTAAGTATAGAATCGCTTCAAACGGCGCCTGTATTTTTTGCTTATTGCGAAAAAGGAACGGTAACACACAGTTTTGGTGCAAATGGAACGCAAAGAAAAATTAAAAGCAATCAGACTGCTGTTTTAAATAATACATCGGTGATCAATAGTGTATTATTTTTTGAAAGTCATAAACCAATTCAGTTTTCATTAGTAGGGATGCCAACAATAGCTTCTGCTAAAGAAGAAAATATTGAAATGGTTTCTCAACTTAAAAAGAGATTCACTACAGATTCAGGACAGTATTTATATATCGGAAACAAAAACCATAAGATCGCTGAAAAACTGCAGGAGCTAAATACGATACCTCAAAAAGGATTGGTTAGAACTTTGCTTCAAAAAAGTCTGTTAAACAGTATTTTAGAGATGGAGATAGCCCAACATAGTTATAATTATATGGATACTTTTGAACCTATAATGAATTTGGCATCCAGACAAATTAATGAAATCAAAAGAATTTCGAATATCAATATCGCTGAAGTTTTGCATGCTGCAGGATTAGCAAGCCGAAACTATCTGCCACGTATTTTCAAAGAGAAATACCATTTGTCATTTAAGCCATACAACCAAAAATTAGCTAGCTGATAAGCATTACATATTGTCGATACATTCGATCTTACGAAAAAAACAGCTTTTACCGGGCTGTTTTTTTTATTTAGAGGTGCTAAGGTTTTTACACACCATAAGCTTAGAATCTAAGAACCTCAGTACCTTAGTGCCTTAGCACCTTAGCATTTTTCTAAGATTCTTTCTCGTAATAAATAATAAAATAAACCATAACAAGATTCAGACACAACGAAACGCTGTTGGTGATAATAATCGGCAAATCATTTTTCAGAATGCCATAGAAAATCCATACTGCAATTCCGAACGTTAAAATACCAAAAGTTTTGAGCGAAATCGCTTTCACTTTTTTGGTTTTCCAAACTTTAAGAATCTGTGGAATTACAGAAATAGTGACACAAGTACCTGCAAATAGTCCGATAATGTCTATATAGTTCATCTTTTAGAGTTGCTAAGGTTCTAAGTTTTTAGACTCAATTACAGTTTTCAGTCATCGTCTCAGTCTCAGTCTACCTCTCAAAGTGAAGTAACTTTAAACTTTAAACTTGAAACAAAACTTTTAACTTCCGATCAATTCTCCTCCGTTTATGTGAATAAACTGCCCGGTAATATAACTGCTGTCTTCGCAGGCCAGAAACACATAGGCAGGCGCAACTTCTGAGGGCTGGCCGGCTCTTTCCATTGGATTGTCTTTTCCAAAATCGGCTAGTTTATCAAAACTAGCAACAATCAAAGGCGTCCAGATTGGGCCAGGGGCAACGCCGTTAACGCGTATTTTCTTTTTGGCCAGCATTGTTGATAGCGATCTTGTAAAACTTACTATGGCGCCTTTTGTACTTGCATAATCTGCTAAATGTTCACTGCCCCGATATGCAGTAACTGAACTGGTATTCACAATGGTGTCGCCTTCTTTCAAAAAAGGCAACGCTGCTTTTGTAACGTAGAAGTACGGGTAAATATTAGTTTCAAAAGTTTTGTGAAGTTGCGAAGCGGTTATTTTTTCCAATTCATTTTGGGGGAATTGTGTTGCGGCATTATTCACCACAATATTTATTTTTTTGAAATGGGTATGACATTTTTTTATAGCGTTTTTGCAGAATTTCTCATCCTTCAAATCCCCGCTGATTAGCAAACATTCCTGCCCTTCTTTTTCAATTAACGCTTTTGTTTCCTGCGCATCTTTATCTTCTTTAAGATAAACAATCGCAATATTAGCACCTTCTCTGGCGAAATGAACGGCTACACTTCGGCCAATACCGCTATCCCCGCCGGTTATAAAAGCAACTTTCCCTAATAGTTTTCCGCTTCCAACGTAGTTTTCTCTAATAATTTCTGGTTCCGGATGCATCAAATGTTCGTTTCCTGGAAGATTTTGCTTTTGCTCCGGAAATGTTTTTGTCTTTTTCATAACTAGTAATTTTACTCCATAATTATGACTCTAAAATAGAAATTGATCAAGTAAAACGTTGACTGAATTGAATTTAAGATTGTCTCAATAAAAAATGTTTTCAAGACTAGATATGGATATTTTATAAACCTCACATGGGAATTATGTAATATATTGGCAGCTTCAATAAAACCCTTGGGATGTTTTTTTTTATAAATTTGGGAGTTTCGCTACAACGAGCTAATCACCGTTTTAGTATTTCAAAAAACAAATATTTTATCTGAATCGAATTTTAACTTAACAATTTTAATTCATAACGCTTTACCCCAACAGCATGGTATTAATTGTAGATGATATAAGAGCAAATATAATTGCCTTAAAAAAGACATTAGAATTGCACGATATCGATGTTGACACTGCTGAATCTGGAGAAGAAGCCCTGAAGAAAATCCTAAAGACAAACTATTGTCTTATCATCATGGATGTTCAGATGCCCGGACTTGATGGTTTCGAGGTAGTCAAAATTCTTTCTGGAAATAAGCGTACCAAAGACATTCCCGTTATTTTTCTTTCGGCATTAAATATCGAAAAAAAATACATCTTCAAGGGTTACGAAACAGGTGCTGTAGAATACATTACCAAACCTGTAGATTCTGATTTGCTTATTCTGAAAGTAAAAACATTCCTAAAAATTTATGAGCAGCAGAACGAATTGAAAGGAATGAAAGATCTTCTTTCAAAAGAAATAAAAATTAGAAAAGAAGCTCAGGATAATCTTGAAATTAAAATTGCAGAAAGAACCAGAGAACTGGTTTTAAAAAATGAAGAACTGGAACTAAGAAACCACGAGCTTCAGCAATTTTCCTGGGTGGTGTCTCATGATTTGAATGAACCCATCCGAAAGATTCAAATCTTCATCAAAATCATCAAAGAACTTTATTTAACTACTGATGAAAAGGCGATTGATTATGTCGACCGTACGATTAAATCCGCGGAAAGAATGCAGACTTTGATTACTGATTTGCTGGCATATTCAAGATTATCATCACAAGTAAAGCCTGAAACCACGGACTTAAATGAGGTTTTGCAGGAAGTGCTTTCGGATTTTGATTATATGATCGAACGTAAAAATGCAACTATCAAAACCAGCGAACTGCCAACAATAGATAGTATTCCAAGTCAGCTACGTCAAGTTTTCCAGAATTTAATTGGAAATGCACTTAAGTTCTCCGGGAATACCGATAAACCGGTAATCGAAATAACCTCTGAAATCATTAGCGAAAAATCTTTCGAAAGTCCAATTTCTCCTGACGGAAAGTTTTGCAGAATAACAGTAAAGGATAACGGAATTGGATTCGATGAAATTTATCTGGATCGTATCTTTATTATTTTTCAAAGTTTAAATGATCGACAGAAATACGAAGGAACCGGAATTGGATTGGCAATTGCCAAAAAAATCATCGAAAAACACAACGGATTAATAACAGCAAAAAGTCAGGTAGGAGAGGGCGCAAGTTTTATTATTATCCTTCCTTTAAAATACGAATAATTATAATTTAAAACATGAAGAACAACTTTAAACGTAATTTATTAATCAGTTCATTAGTTTCATTACTGGTATTAATGATCTCCTCTACAGCCTCTTATTTTAGTATAAAGAGTTTATTGGATAGTAATTATTGGGTAAACCATACTCAGGAAGTTATTTACAATTTAAATGAAGGATCAGCGATTATAACCGAGGCGCAAACCAGCATGCGAGGTTATCTCATAACGGGAGATGAACAGTTTATTGAAAGATACCGTGATTCTGAGACGAGATCTAATAATTATTTTGAAAAAGTACAGGAACTCACTCTTGATAATGGAATACAGCAAAAACAATTGCAGGAATTAAAAGAACTTAGATCTAATTTTTTTAAGTACCTGAACAATCAAATTGTAAAAAAACGTCTTGGAAAAGATGCCGTTGTGTTTGATCTAAATGAAGGTCGCATAATGATGAATGACCTAAGAGCAAAAATTAAAAGTATTGAAAATATTGAGCAGACGCTGCTAAAAGAACGTGGTGAGAATTCAGAACGTTATGGAACTTATAGTTTAGTGCTAATAGTTGTGGCCTTTATTATTGCTATTGTGATTTCAATTGTCTTTTTGTTCCGAATTTTAAAGGATTATAATGAGCGTTTAGTTCTTCAGAATGAATTAGAGAAAAAAGATCGGGAAACGGCTGAAAGAATTCAGGCAATTAGTATGATTGCCAGTAATATTTCAAGTGGAAATTATGATATTCGGGTTACTGATACTCAATCTGATGCACTAGGCAATGTCGGGGAATCACTAAATAGCATGGGAGTTTCCCTGAAATCTTCTTTTGAGCTATTATCACAAAAAGAATGGATGCAAACAGGAGTTGCAAGTCTTAATAACGTAATGTTAGGTGATAAAACACTTCAAAAATTATCAAAAGATGTTATTGAGTTTTTATGTAACTATACCAACAGCAGCGCCGGCGTTTTGTATGTATTAGAAGGAGATGAACTTCATTTTTCTGGTGGATACAGCTATATTCCGGGTAAAAATCGTGAACGTATACTAAAAGGAGAAGGTTTGATTGGACAGGCTGTTATTTCCAAACAATTGCTTGAATTGAAAGTGCTGTCACCAGATGATATTCAAATTAATTATGCCTTAGGCCAAATAAAACCAACACATGTTGTAGCGTTTCCTATGTTGGATACCAGAATTGAAGGAGCTATTGAATTAGCGAGTATTTATGGATTTTCTGATCTTCAAATAGAGTTTTTAAAGACAATTGCTAACAACATTGGAATTGCCATTAAGTCAACTCAAAATAGAAGAAGAGTGATGGAGTTATTGGAAGAAACCAAATCTCAATCAGAAGAATTACAGGCACAACACACAGAGCTTGAAGCAATAAATGCAGAGCTTGAAGCACAAACGGAGAAACTTCAGGCATCTGAAGAAGAATTGCGTGTACAACAGGAAGAACTGGAACAAACCAACGAAGAATTATCTGAAAGAAGTGTTTTATTAGAAGAGAAAAACAATGAAATTCAGAAGAAATCTGAAGCATTAGAATTAACAACCCGTTATAAGTCAGAGTTTCTAGCCAATATGTCTCACGAATTGAGAACACCACTGAATTCGATTTTACTTTTAAGCCGTTTATTATCTGAAAATAACAACAAAAGCATGGTTCCTGAAGAAATTGAATTTGCAAAAGTGATTCAGAGTTCAGGAAATAGTTTGTTAGGATTAATTGATGAAATTCTGGATTTATCTAAAATTGAAGCCGGAAAAATGGATCTTGAATTTTTAGATGTTTCGACCAAAGAAATTACAGATAATTTATGGAATCTGTTTAGCCATGTTGCAAAAGAGAAGAACATTAAGTTTGAAATCATTTCTAAAGAAGCACCAATTGTCATTAAAACAGACAAAATGCGTTTGGAACAGATTCTTAAAAACCTGATTTCAAATGCAATAAAATTCACAGATAAAGGATCTGTAAGTTTAGAAATCAAGGTAAATACCGACGATGATAAAATTATTTGCTTTATTGTAAAAGATACCGGAATCGGAATTCCATTAGGAAAACAGCCTCTGATTTTTGAGGCGTTCCAACAAGCAGATGGTTCAACAAAACGTAAATACGGCGGAACTGGTTTAGGATTGTCAATCAGCCGTGAATTGGCGAAATTGCTAAGAGGCGAAATTATTTTGCATAGTAAAGAAAATGAAGGAAGTACCTTTACTTTGTGTGTTCCTGTTTTTGGATCTAGCATCAAAAAGGTTGAAATAGACAAAGCACCACCGTTAGAAATTGTACCGACGGAAGAGGAAATAGAGGAAAAACCTAAAAACAAGTATTTAAGTGCTATAATTCCGGATGAAATTGAAGACGACAGAACTTCCATTTTAGAAGGAGATAAGGTAATTTTAATTGTTGAAGACGATATTAATTTTGCCAAATCGCTTTTAAATTTCACCCGTAAAAAAGGCTATAAAGGCGTTGTTTCGGTTAGGGGAGATTATGCTTTAAATTTTGCTTTGCTTTATAAACCTGTTGGTGTTTTACTGGATATTGAACTTCCGATAAAAAGTGGCTGGGAAGTTTTAGAGGAATTAAAAAACAATTCTCACACCAAACATATTCCGGTGCACATCATGTCTTCTCATAAATTGAAACAGGAAAGTTTGCTAAAAGGAGCGGTAGATTTCTTAGATAAACCGGTGGCATTTGATAAAATTCCGGAAGTTTTTCTTCGAATAGAAAGTATCATTAATAAGGAAGCGCAAAAAGTACTTATTATTGAAGACAATCCAAAGCATGCTAAAGCATTGTCCTTTTTCTTAGAAACGTATAATATCAATTCAGAAATAAAAAGTGAAGTTTCAGAAGGATTAGAAGCGTTGAATCAAAAAGAGATTGACTGTGTTATTCTGGACATGGGAATTCCGGACAAACAAGCGTATGAAATTTTAGAGGGCGTAAAGAAAAATCCAGGCTTAGAAAACTTGCCTGTAATTGTCTTTACAGGAAAAAGTTTGTCTATTAAAGAAGAAGTCAAGATTAAGAAATATGCCGATTCAATTATTGTAAAAACGGCACATTCGTACCAAAGAATGCTCGATGAAGTTTCTCTTTTCCTTCATTTAGTTGAAGACAAAAAAGATCCGAAAGACAAAAAAGACAGTCATAAAAAGCTAAATTTACTTAACAATATCCTGTTTGAGAAAAAGGTGTTAATTGTAGATGATGATGTACGCAATATCTATTCATTGACAAAAGCTTTAGAAGTTTTTAAAATGAATGTGATTACTGCTTTTGATGGAAAAGAAGCGATCAAAATTTTAGGAGAACATCCGGACACGGATATCGTTTTGTTAGATATGATGATGCCAAATATGGACGGTTACGAAACAGCCGAAAAAATACGAAGTATGCCTAAATTCCTTAACTTACCGCTTATTGCCGTAACCGCAAAAGCAATGACAGGCGACAGGGAAAAATGCATTAAAGCCGGAGCTTCAGATTATATAACAAAACCAGTCGATATTGATCAGCTGCTTTCGTTATTGAGAGTTTGGCTTTACGATAAAATATAATTAAAAAAATTTTGCCACAGATTAAAAGATTTAAAGGATTTCTTTCTAAAATTAATCTGTGCGAATCCGTGGAATCTGTGGCAAAAAAAAAATAAAAATTAAAAGCAGGGGAATATGAATAAAAAAAGACTCTTAATTATTGATGATGATTCTAGAAATATTTTTGCTTTAGAAAATACTTTACGTGCCAAATCATTCGATTGTTTGTCTTGTTTAAGTGCAGAAGAAGCTTTAAAATTATTAGAATCAGACGAGCACATTGATGCCGTTTTAATCGATATGATGATGCCGGAAATGGATGGCTATGAGGCAATTCCGCTAATAAAAGCGATTCCGTCACGAAAATTGACTTTTGTAGTTGCGGTTACGGCACAGGCTATGACAGGCGATAAAGAAAAATGTTTGGAGGCTGGGGCAGATGCCTACGTTTCAAAACCAGTTGATGTAGATAAATTACTTCAGGTGCTGAAGGAAATATGAATTGATTATGATTGAAGATATCGAATTAGAAACGCTTATTAATGATGTTTACGAATATTATGGTTTTGATTTTGGAAGTTATTCGAGAGCTTCTTTGAAAAGACGCGTGAACAGACTTTTTCATTTAGATGGATTTACCCATTTTCATGAATTTCTTTCCAGAGTTCGATATGACCCTGAATATTACAAAAGAATGGTAGACGAAATCACGGTAAATGTAACTGAGATGTTTCGCGATCCCACTTTTTATAACGTTTTACGAAAAGAAATTTTACCATTACTCGGAACCAAACCTTTCATTAGATTATGGCACGCAGGCTGCTCTACAGGCGAAGAAGTCTATTCCATGGCCATTATGCTTAAAGAAGCCGGTTTACTCCATAAATCGCTTATTTATGCTACGGACATTAATGCGTCGGTTTTGGAAACAGCCAAAAAAGGAATTTTTCCGTTAAGAATGATGAAAGAATATTCAGAAAACTATCGTGATGCTGGTGGATTGGAAGATTTTTCGAGTTATTATACTGCCAATTACGGTATTGCAAAATTTAATGAAGAACTCGCTGAAAAGATGGTTTATTCACAGCATAATTTGGTATCGGATACTTCATTTAATGAATTTGACATGATTTTATGCCGCAATGTTTTAATTTATTTTGATAACGATCTGCAAAAAAGAGTTATTAATTTATTTGATGAAAGTCTGGCTGTTTTGGGATTTCTGGCTTTAGGAACAAAAGAAACCATAAAGTACTCGATTTCTCCAACGAAATACAAACAGTTTGAAAAAGAAAAAATATGGAGAAAAGTGAAGTAATAACAGGCTGTAAAGTGGTGATAATTGGCGGATCTGCAGGAAGCTTAAATGCTTTAATGCAAATCTTGCCTGAAATACCCAAAATAAATGGTTTTGCAATGGTTATCGTCTTGCATCGAAAAAGTACTGACGACCAGACACTGGAAGATTTAATTAGTTTAAAATCTAATGTACCGTTAAAAACTGTTGAAGATAAAACGCCATTGGTTCCGGGTTTTGTTTACGTGGCACCTTCAAATTATCATTTATTATTTGAAAAAAATGACTTATTAGCGTTAGACACTTCTGAGAAAGTAAATTTTAGCAGACCAAGTATTGATGTTTCTTTTGAATCTGCTGCAGAAATTTATGGAGAATCTTTAGTGGGAATTTTATTATCGGGATCCAATACTGATGGCACGTTTGGATTGCAGGCTATTCAGGCTCATGGAGGAACTCTTGTAATTCAAAATCCGTTGGCTGCCGAAATGCCTTTTATGCCTAACAATGCTATTTTGTATACAGAACCTCATTTTGTTTTGCACAATCATGAAATCTTAAAATTGATTATTTCTATCAACAGCCCAAATGATTAATTTCCAGGTTTTGGAGCTTCTTCTTCAGGCAGAATAACACGGTTTAATTCGGCTTCTTTTTCTGCTTTTTTTCTGGCTGCTTTTCCACGGCCTATTGGCAAACCTGCTGTTACATATAAAGATCTGTTGTATTGTATAGGCCCATCTCCTTTCATTACAGGAACCAATCCGTAATAATATTGAACCGTCATATTTAACCCGTTTCCAATATTCATATGATAACCGGCACCAAGTGCAATTCCGGCATCGATAACATGTATCTGGTCTCTAATGTTATGTTTGTATTCCACATCATCACCATTATAATCTTTATGAAATTTATCAAAAGCTTTGGCTAGTAATCCAAGCTGTGGCCCCGTTTTTAGATAAATATTATTTTTAAACTGATATTTAATTAAAATCGGAACATTGAAATAGCGTATCTCACGATCGACTTTTCCGCCGGCAAAAGTATTATCTAAATTGGCATCACCTAAAGAATAAACGGGTAGACCATGCGCTCCCATAGGAGATTTTACGATTACACCAGTATTAATCATCCAGGCGGGATTTTTTTTAGATCGGATATCAAAATAAAATCCAAGATTAAACCCCACTTCAGTGCCTGAGGTTTCCATATTTGAAATCGTTGAAAAATTGACACCGCCATCCAAACCAAATTCTAAAAACGGAGAGTTTAATTTGTCTCCAAAAAGCAAGGAAATTAAAACTTGTGATTGTGCTGTTGTTATACAAAAGAATGCGATAAGTAATAATAAACCTTTTTTCATAGGATTATGGATTAAAGTCCAAAACGATATTGAAGACTGCCTAATGCTTGTGTACGGCTACCTAAGAAACCAACTTCAGCACGAAACATCACGTGTTTACTGAATTGATATTGAGAGCCAATAATGAAATTCCACATATCTTTAGGTCTTTTTTGCAGCGAATATTGCACAGATGAGGACTCTGCAGTGCTTAAAGCGCCATCTAAAGAAGTCAAAATATCACTGGCTTTGCTAAGCGCTCTATCTGCAGTATTATGTTTGGCAATATTTACCGGATTTGCTTGTTGTGCAGGTGATAAACCATCCCACCAGGTATCAACTTTTGTTTGGTTTTCTTCTATTTTTGCGAAACCGGTATCTACTTTTTCCTCAAGACCAGTTAAATCAAACATATCAGATAATGGAATATTTCCGTCAGTATCACCATTAATATGTACTCTAAAAGCACCAACCCAAACAGCAACATTGGTTTCTGGTTTAGGTAATTTAAAAGTTTTTCCTAGTCTTGGGCCAAAAACATAAGAGAAAGCAGGTTTATCAAGAGAACTAATATCGGTCCAGGCCATATTCATGTCAAGCGCCAGCCAGCCTCCGCCAATACCAATTGTTGGAGTCATACCTAAACCAAAGGTTGTTGCATCAAAATTAGCCTTAGTACTAAAACTTGCAATTTGAGACCAGTTATTATCGGCATCCGGAACATAAATTCCGGCATTAATTTTAGTCGCTGTTTTGGCTTTTCCAAAAATCCCATAAATATTTAAGAAAGGAAGCAGCCAAATATCAGGTCTGATGGTTAGGGCACCAGCTTCGACGGTAGATTTATCGAATCGCACGATTTCATCTAAATTATATTGAGGACCATTATTAAAACCTACTTCCAGATTACTAATTACAATTTCAGATTCCTGCCAAAAATAATTTACAGAAACTCCCGCAGAATAAGGTAATTTATATCCTTTTTGAGCAACTTTTTCTCCCCAAATTGGCAAGGCATATGGGTATTTTTCGACTTTAAGACTGTCTTTGAGTTGTTCATTTTTTTTACCAACTATTTTGTCAGTATAAACCTGACCAAAAATTTGCATGCTAAAGAATAATAAAGAGGCTGATATTAGTGTATTACATTTCATCGATTGTAGTGTTATAAAATTAATTAATAGAACTGCGAAAAATAAATGGGTAACTAATGTATGCTGTAAGGAAAATGTATGCTTATAGTCTGTATTGTAATTGAATAGGCTTTTATGTTTTAAAATTTAATTTGGGTCAATATGTTAATTATTGTTAAAGTTAAATAAATTTTCTTACCATTTGCAATCTTTTTTCAGAAAGTAAAATTTTTAAACAAAAAAAAATATCTGTATGTGATAAAAAAAAAGCTCAGGAAAGATATCAATTTCAATTATTTAGATTTTAATATAAAAAATAAATAGTATTTTTACCATTATGAAATGGATAGCAATACTATTATCAATTTATTTGATGGCTCTTTCAAATATGCCTTGCGCAGATATGGAAGTGAATAGTGCCGCGCATAAAACAGCTCAGTTTTCATCAGAAGGGAATCATTCTCATGACAAAGACAACGATTTGTGTTCTCCATTTTGCGCTTGTAATTGTTGTGGAGCTCAGGTTTTAAGCTATCAGATTTCTGAAAATTTTGAGTTTCCTGTAGCTTTTACTATTATTTCAAAAGCTTTACCAAGTTATAATTCTGTTTTTGCCTCCAATTTCTACGGAAGCATTTGGCAACCTCCTCAAATAGCATAATGATGCCCGGCCAGGTCGGGTTAGAGAGTTGTGGATTTTCTACAAAATGAATAGACAAACTTTGTCTAATTTCTCACGTCATTATATATTCAAATGTTAGATAAAATTATACAGTTCAGTATAAAGAATAAGTTCTTTATATTGCTATTTACCCTTGTATTAATTGCCTGGGGAAGTTATTCGCTTAAAAATTTGCCCTTAGATGCTTTGCCTGATGTTACAAATAATCAGGTTCAAATCATTACAACAGCGCCAACGTTAGCCAGTCAGGAAGTGGAGCAATTAATTACGTATCCGCTGGAACAGGCTGTAAAAACAGTTCCGGATGTTATAGAACTCCGCAGTATTTCACGCTTTGGTTTATCAGTCGTAACTGTCGTCTTTGAAGACGATGTTGATATTTATTGGGCCAGGGAACAAATATTTCAACGCTTAAAACAAGCAGAAGAAAATATTCCCTCCTATGCCGGTTCGCCTGAATTGGCTCCAATTACAACTGGTTTGGGAGAAATTTATCAATATGATGTTTATGCCAAAAAAGGCTATGAAAGCAAATACGATGCGATACAATTAAGAACCATTCAGGATTGGATTATTATTCCACAACTACAAGGAATTAAAGGTGTTGCAGACATCAGTACCTGGGGCGGAAAACTGAAACAATATGAAATTGCAGTAAATCCAAATACATTGAATAGTCTTGGTGTTACGATTACCGAAATTTTTGATGCTTTAGAAAAAAACAATCAAAATACCGGAGGCGCGTACATTGAAAAAGATCAATATGCCTATTTTATTCGCGGCGTCGGAATGGCGAAGGGCATAAAAGATTTGGGAAATGTCGTGGTTAAAAACCGCAATGGTTCACCAGTTTTAGTGCGTGATGTGGCCGAAGTTCGTGAAGGAATTGCGTTGCGTTATGGCGCGTCAACCAAAGATGGAAAAGGAGAAATCGTTTCGGGTTTGGTTTTGATGTTAAAAGGAGAAAATTCCAGCGCAGTGGTCAACAGAATTCACGAAAGAATGATTCAGATTAACAAAAGTCTGCCGGAAGGAGTGGTTGCCGAAGCCTTTATTGACAGAGGAAAATTAGTCGACAATGCTATCGGAACTGTAACAAAAAACCTTTTGGAAGGTGCCTTAATCGTCATTTTTGTGCTGATTCTATTTCTGGGGAATTTACGTGCCGGATTGATTGTCGCTTCTGTTATTCCGCTAGCCATGCTTTTTGCAGTTATTTTGATGAATGCCTTTGGCGTAAGCGGAAATTTAATGAGTTTGGGTGCAATTGACTTCGGAATTATAGTCGACGGGGCCGTTATTATTGTAGAAGCAACAATGCATCATCTGCAAAAACTCAAAAGACAAAAAGAGCTTTCGCAAGAAGAAATGGATGTTGAAGTCTATAATTCGGCTTCAAAAATTCGAAATAGTGCCGCTTTTGGAGAAATCATAATTCTGATTGTATATCTCCCAATTCTGGCTTTAATTGGTACCGAAGGCAAGATGTTCAAACCAATGGCAATGACGGTTGGATTTGCAGTAATCGGTGCTTTTGTGCTTTCATTGACTTATGTACCAATGATGAGTGCGTTATTCTTATCCAAAAACACAGAGCATAAAGCCAATTTCAGTGACCGAATGATGCTTTGGCTGGAGAATTTATACAGACCATTTTTAGAGAAAGCGTTACAGTTTAAAAAGATAGTTCTGGGAACCGCAGTGGCTTTGTTTGCTGTTGCATTGCTCATATTTAATAGTATGGGAGGTGAATTTATCCCAACAATTGAAGAAGGCGATTTGGCTATAAATGCCACCATTATGACAGGAAGTTCGCTGACGCAGATGGTAGAAACGACTACTAAATATGAGAAGTTACTGAAAGCTAAATTCCCGGAAATCAAAACGATTGTTACCAAAATTGGAAGCGGTGAAATTCCAACCGATCCCATGCCCATTGAAAGCGGTGATTTGATTATTGTGTTGAAAGATAAAAAAGAATGGAAAGGTAAATACGATAATTGGGAAGACTTGGCCAACGCCATGAAAGAAGAAATGGAAATCATTCCGGGCGCCAATATTGAGATTTCTCAGCCTATTCAGATGCGTTTTAACGAATTAATGACAGGAAGCCGAAGCGATATCGCTATCAAAATTTTTGGAGATGATTTAGAGATTTTGGATGCAAAAGCACAAGAACTAATCGCAAGAATTAAAGAGATTGAAGGAATCGGTGACTTAAAAGCTGATAAAGTAACAGGTTTACCGCAAATTACAATCAAATACGATTATAATAAAATCGCTTTATACGGATTGAATATTTCAGATATCAATCAGATTATTCGTTCGTCATTTGCAGGAGAAAGTGCTGGAAAAATTTACGAAGAAAGCAAAAGATTTGATGTTGTGGTTCGAATGAATCAGGACAATCGGGCAGATATTAATGATGTGAGTAATTTGTTTATTCCGCTTCCTAACGGACAGCAGGTTCCGCTTTCGCAAGTAGCATCAGTTGATTATGAACAAGGTCCGGTTCAGGTCACGCGCGAAGATGGGAAAAGAAGAATCACCGTTGGATTAAATGTCCGCGGACGCGATATTAAAAGCGTTGTGGAGGAAATTCAGGAGCGATTAGTTCGGGATTTTAATCTTCCTTCGGGATATTACGTAACGTATGGTGGTCAGTTTGAGAATTTGGTCGAAGCGACAAATCGGTTAATGGTCGCATTGCCTATTGCTTTGGGATTGATATTGATTTTACTGTATCTGACTTTCAACAGCTTCAAACAAGCCGCACTAATTTTTACCGCCATTCCATTATCGGCTATTGGTGGTGTTTTTGCGCTTTGGATGCGTGGTATGCCGTTTAGTATTTCGGCCGGAATTGGTTTTATTGCGTTGTTCGGAATTGCCGTTCTAAACGGAATCGTTCTGATATCCTATTTCAATCAGTTAAAAGCAGAAGGAATACTTGATCCGCTACAAAGAGTTTTAATCGGAACCAAAACCAGATTGCGTCCGGTTTTAATGACTGCGGCTGTGGCTTCGTTAGGATTTTTGCCAATGGCCTTATCCACAAGCGGCGGAGCAGAAGTACAGAAACCTTTGGCAACGGTGGTTATCGGAGGTTTAGTTTCAGCGACATTATTGACGTTAATCGTTTTGCCAATTCTGTATTTGATGCTGGAGAAATTTAGAAGTAATGAAAAATGATTTTTCACGCAGATTTTGCAGATTACAGCAGATTATAAAAGATTTAATTTTTGAAATATTAAAATAATAAATCTGCGCATATCTGCTTAAATCTTTTTAAAATCTGCGTGAAATAAAAATCTACAATATGAAAACACGATATAAAATAAACACAAATCCCTTAGCGAACTTCGCGCAAAAAACCTTGCGCACTTTGCGGTTAGGAACGTTCCTATTAGTCGGTACGTTTGTACAAGCCCAACAAGCAATCAGCTTAGAAAAAGCAATAGAACAGGCTAAATCAAACAACATCGACTTAAAAATTGCCGATAAAGAAATTGAAAAGCAAACCGTTCTAAAAAAGACGGCCTTTCAGGCAGATCCGCTTCAGGTACAGTATCAGGGCGGACAATTTAATAGTGTCGATTTTGACCATAACGTGTCTGTACAGCAATATTTTCCAATTGGGAATATCACAAAAGCGAATCGACAATTGCAGGAAGAATTGGTAAAACTGGCCGAAAAACGAAAAGCGTTATCGTCTTACGAAATTGAAAAGGCCGTGACATTGGCGTATTATCAATATTTATATGGCGTTTCAATTCAAAGATTAAATTCGGAATTAAATGATATATACACCAAATTTCTAAAGAATGCTGAATTGCGTTTTCAAACCGGAGAAAGCGGTAATATCGAAGTTATTAGCGCTAAAGCGAAAGTAAAAGAAATTGAGACGCAGAAAGCACAATTAGAATACGATTTGGCGATTTACCAAAAGCAATTGCAGTTTTTTGTTCAAACAGATGAAAATATTATTCCCGATGAAAAAACAGCTTTACAATACGCTATTATAAAAGAAGAAGGAAATTCGAAAGCAGAAGGTTTATTGACCGATTATTACCAGCAGCAAATTTCGGTTTATCAAAAGGAAACCAATACTTATAAAGCGATGCGAACACCCAAATTAGGTTTAGGATATTTTGCCCAAAGTATCAACACGGACTGGTTATTTCAGGGCTTTACCGCTGGCTTGCAGATTCCGTTGTTTGGCGGAGTAAACTCGGCAAAAGCCAAAGCTTCTGAGATCAGTATTTCACAGTCGCAATTGGCTTTGGATAAAAGCAAATTAACATTGAATCTGCAACAGCAGGAATTGCAAAACAACTTTGCAAAACAACAAAAAGCACTCGATTACTATCAGAATGAAGGTTTGCAATATGCTGATCAGATTATCAGTACGGCACAAAAAAGTTATGCCAATGGCGATATGAGTTATTGGTCGTACATCAGCTTTTTAAATCAGGCTATTGATATTAAAAAACAATATGCTGAGGCGACTCATAATTACAATCAAAGTGCCATCGAACTTCAATTTCCAACCATCAAAAATAATTAAAAATGAAAAATATATTAAATAGCTTAACCGCAAAGAACGCTAGGGAGTTTACGCAAAGGTCGCAACGTGTAATTTCCTTGCGTGCTTTGCGCTTTTTCCTCTTTGCGTTCCTTGCGGTTACGTTCACCAGCTGCAATGAAAAGAAAGAGGAAGAAACACACGAAGAAGAAAAATCGTCTACGGAAGTTGCTTTAACCGCTTCTCAATACAAAACTATTGGCATTGAAACCGGTTTCGTAGAAAACAGAAATCTTAATAAAGTCATCAAAGCAAATGGTTATACAACTGTTCCACCTCAAAATTCTGCTGAAGTTTCGACTTTGATCGGCGGAACCGTGAAAGATATTTTTGTTTTGGAGGGTACATATGTGAACAAAGGAAAAGTGTTGGCTACGATTCAAAATTTGGAAGTAATCGAAATGCAGGAAGATTATCATTCGGCTACAGCCAATATTGAATATCTGCAATTGGAATACAATCGTCAGAAAACATTGAGTGACGAAAATGTAAATCCGAGGAAAACGTTTCAGGAAGTAAAAGCAAAATTAGCCGCAGAAAGAGCAAGAGCGCAAGCGGCGAAGAATAAATTAGAAGCATTGCATGTAAGCACAAAAGGAAGCACTTCGTTAGTACCAATTGTGGCACCAATAAACGGTTATGTCGGTAAAATAAGCATCGCAAAAGGCGCTTATGCCCAAACCGGAGTTTCATTGTTTGAAGTGGTTGACAATATCCAAATGCATTTGGATCTGAATGTTTATGAGAAAGATTTGGGATCAATATCTGTCGGTCAGGTTATTGATTTTGTATTGACGAATCAGTCTAATAAATCTATTAAAGGAAAGATTTTCGGAATCAATAAATCGTTTTCAAATGAAAGCAAAACGGTCGCCGTTCACGCTAAAATCGAATCGGCTGATGCTAAAGGACTAATTCCGGGAATGTATGTTTCTGCGAATATTAACATCACAAACGCGACTGTTCCTGCCTTACCAAAAGACGCTGTAGTTCGAAATGCTGATAAATATTTTGTTTTTGTTGAAGAAGAGGAACACCAGGAAAAACAAACCGGTAAAGAAGTAAATCACGAGAAAGAAATTCATTTTAAAGCAATTGAAGTAGTTCCCGGAACCACAGATTTAGGATTTACAGAAGTGAAATTCGTAGATGAAATTGCACCGAATGCCAAAATTGTTACAGAAGGTGCTTTTTATTTGCTTTCTGCGATGAAAGGTGGCGGGGAACACGAACATTGATTTTTTGCCACTAAGACGCCAGGGCACGAAGTTTTTTATATAAAATTTAAATATTTTTTCACGCAGATTCTGCAGATTAGAGCAGATTATAACAGATTTACTTTTTTTGAAATATTAAAATAATAATCTGCGGATATCTGCTTAAATCTTTTTAAATCTGCGTGAAAAAAAATTGCGACTTCGAGTCCTTTCTAGATTAAATAAAAATCACTAGATAAAAACATTTGTCTTAAAATATGTAACTTTAGAAAGTGTTTTTCAGGCATTTTAAAGGTGAAACAAAGAAAACCTGAAACTTGAAACAAAAGAGATTTATGGAACATACAGAAGAAAAAATAATTAAAAAGAAAACAAACCAATCCGGTTGCTGTTCAGCACATGAAGAACATCATCATACTAAAGATGACGGACACGATCACGATCACGACCATGACCACGATCATGGTTGTTCTGGTGGTATGTTTCAAATGTTTCTTCCGGCAATAATTTCATTTGTCTTATTGCTCATCGGAATTGGGTTTGACAATTATTTTCCGCAAAGTTGGTTTTCCGGTTATGTTAGAATTGGCTGGTATATCATTGCTTATTTGCCGGTTGGACTTCCGGTTTTGAAAGAAGCTTACGAAAGCATTATGAAAGGCGATGTGTTTTCAGAGTTTTTCCTGATGTGCATTGCCACAATCGGCGCTTTTGCTATAGGAGAATATCCTGAAGGTGTCGCGGTTATGCTGTTTTACACGATTGGAGAAAACTTTCAGGGATTGGCGGTCGCACGAGCTAAATCGAATATTAAAAGTTTACTAGATCAGCGTCCGGATGAAGTCACTATTTTAGAAAATAATGTAGCGACAAAGGTCAAAGCGGCTGATGTTAAAATAGGAGCGCTTATTCAGCTCAGAGCAGGAGAAAAATTAGGCTTAGACGGAGAATTATTGTCCGATACAGCTTCGTTTAATACAGCAGCGCTTACAGGGGAAAGCAAGCCAGCAACCAAGAAAAAAGGAGAAACTGTTTTAGCCGGAATGATCAATGGAAATACCATCGCGCAGGTAAAAGTTACAACTGATTATAAAGACAGTAAATTGTCGAGAATCCTTGAAATGGTTCAGAATGCGACAACTAAAAAAGCACCGGCCGAATTGTTTATTCGAAAATTTGCCAAAATCTATACGCCAATTGTAGTATATCTGGCGATTGCAATTTGTTTGCTGCCAATTTTTTTTGTGGATAATTATGTTTTTAGCGATTGGCTTTACAGAGCGTTGGTTTTTCTGGTGATTTCTTGCCCCTGTGCTTTAGTTATCAGTATTCCACTGGGTTATTTTGGTGGAATTGGAGCAGCAAGTAAAAATGGAATCCTCTTCAAAGGAAGCAATTTTCTGGATAGTATTTCGACAATTCAGAATGTTGTAATGGACAAGACCGGAACCATGACCGAGGGCGTTTTTAAAGTGCAGGAAGTTATTATTTCGGATGGTTTTGATAAAGAAGATATACTCAAACTAGTTAATGTTTTAGAAAGCCAAAGCACACATCCGGTGGCGACTGCAATTCACAATTACGTAGGTGAAATTGATTCTTCAATTGAATTAAAAAACGTTGAAGAAATTTCGGGTCACGGCTTAAAGGCGGAGATTAACGGAAAAGAACTTCATGTTGGGAATTTCAAATTGATGGATAAATTCGGTATTAAATATGATTTGGATCCCAATTCAGTTGTCTATACTACAATCGCTATTGCGTATGATAAGAAGTTTGCCGGATATTTAACCATCGCAGATGAAATTAAAGAAGATGCTCACGAAACAGTCAGTAAACTAAAAGCATTAGGGGTTAAAGTAACGATGCTGAGCGGCGATAAAATTAATGTTGTACAATTTGTGGCCAATAAACTTGGAATTGCAAATGCCTTTGGAGATTTGCTCCCGGAGGATAAAGTCAATAAACTCAATGAAATTAAAGCAAAAAATCAAACTGTAGCTTTTGTAGGCGATGGCGTAAATGATGCTCCGGTAATCGCACTAAGTACAGTCGGAATTGCGATGGGAGGTTTAGGAAGTGACGCGACAATTGAGACGGCTGATATCGTAATACAAGACGATAAACCAAGCAAAATTCCGATGGCAATCAACATCGGAAAACAAACCAAAAAGATTGTCTGGCAAAATATTACTTTGGCTTTTGTAGTAAAAGCTTTTGTCTTGATTTTAGGTGCAGGCGGACTCGCAACCATGTGGGAAGCTGTTTTTGCTGATGTTGGAGTGGCGCTATTGGCGATATTGAATGCGGTTAGGATTCAGAAGATGAAGTTTTAAAAGTTTATATAGTACAGCTTAATTTGCATTATACTGGCCCCAAAAAGTCAGACACTATTTGGGGCAATTTTTAAAAGAAACAAAAAACGCTTTTATTTTTTTCATTATATTCGTAAAAAAAGAAATATATGAAAAAAAATTTAACCTTTTTTGTAAGTGTTGTTTTTACATTTATATTGAGTATTGATGCAGCATTTTCACAGATCAAGCAAGATAAGCTCTTGTTCGGGGTTGCATATTATGATGAATATATGCCTTATGAGCGACTGGATAAGGATATTAAAATGATGAAAGAAACCGGGATTAATGTCGTTCGAATTGCAGAATCGACCTGGAGTACTATGGAACCTCAGGAAGGAGTTTTTGATTTTAGTCACATTGATCGTGTTCTAAATGCGATGCATAAGGCAGGTATCAGTGTAATTATCGGTACGCCAACTTACGCTGTTCCAACATGGCTTGTCAAAAAACATCCAGATGTTTTGGCTATAACAAACCGTGGTCCTAACCAATATGGACCACGCCAGAATATGGATATCAGCAATGAGCATTTTAGAAGTGCTGCAGAGAAAGCAATTCGCAAAATGCTGGAACACATAAAAGATCATCCGGCTATTATAGGGTATCAAATTGATAATGAAACGAAATCATATGGCACAAGCGGGCCAAATGTTCAGGCCCAGTTTGTGGGGTATATGAAAAATAAATATCCTTCTTTAGATGATTTAAATAAGATTTTTGGACTCGACTATTGGAGTAACCGAATTAATAATTGGGATGATTTTCCTTCTGTTAACGGTAGTATTAATGCCAGCTTAAATGCTGAGTTTGCAAAATTTCAGCGTTCTCTTGTGACAGAATATTTAGGATGGCAGTCAAAAATAGTGAGAGAATATAAGAAACCAAGTCAGTTTGTAACTCAAAATTTTGATTTTGACTGGTGGGGTCATAGTTACGGAATTCAACCAGAAGTAGATCATTTTGCAGCATCAAAAGTTTTAGATATTTCGGGTGTAGACATTTATCATCCTTCGCAGGATAAACTTACCGGATTAGAAATATCATTCGGAGGTGATGTAGCGCGCTCCATGAAAGGCGGACAAAACTATTTCGTAATTGAAACTGAAGCTCAGGGCTTTGCTGAATGGGTTCCTTACCCAAAACAATTGCGATTGCAAGCCTTCAGTCACCTGGCATCAGGTGCTGATATGGTTTCTTATTGGCATTGGCATTCCATTCATAACTCGGCTGAAACCTACTGGAAAGGTTTATTAAGTCATGATTTTGAGCCAAATCCAACTTATGAAGAAGCCAAAACAATAGGTGCTGATTTTAAGAAACTGAGTCCGCATTTAATTCATTTAAAAAAGAAAAATGATGTCGCTATATTATTTAGCAATGAAGCTTTAACGGCCTATAATTCTTTTGGTCCGGGTAGCTATAACGGAATTCTGAGACCAATGTATGATGCACTGTACAAAATGAATGTGGGAGTCGATTTTATTGACCCTTCAAGTACTCAAATTGAAAAATATAAATTGATTGTTGTACCGGCCTTATATGCAGCACCGGATAGTTTATTAGTTCGTTTGAATAATTTTGTAAAAAACGGTGGACATATTGTTTACACCTTTAAAAGTGGTTTTTCAGATGAACATAACAAAGTTAGAACGCTACGCCAGCCGGGGATCATAAGCGAAGCCTGCGGTATAATATACAGCGAATTTACGATTCCTGACAAAGTAAGTCTAAAAGGCGATCCTTTTAATGTAGGAAAAGAGCAAAATAAAGCTGATAAATGGATGGAGCTGTTAGTTCCTACAACCGCAAAAGTTTTAGCATGGTACGATCATCCACAATGGGGGACTTACGCAGCAGTAACTCAAAATAATTATGGAAAAGGTATTGCGACTTATATCGGATTTGGTGCCAACAGTGCTATTAACGACAAAGTTTTAGAAGGTGCCGTAAAAAATGCAGGACTTTGGAGTAAAGATCAGGAATTGAAATTTCCTATAATAGTAAAATCAGGAGTGAATCAACAAGGAAAAATGATTCATTATTATTTTAATTATTCGGGAGATAATCAAGTTTTTACATATCCACATCCGAAAGGAAAAAACTTATTGACAGGTGAAAATATAATGGCATCAGGTCAGATTTCATTGCCTGCTTGGGAATTTACAATAATTGAAGAACTTTAGATTACCAATAGTTATCTGGAAAATACTAAAAGTCAAATTCAATAATTTGATTTTTAGTATTTTTAAATTACTTCTTCAAATGTTTTGGTTCCTGAATTTCGCCATTACCAAAAGACCAATTTTCAAGACCATTATTTTCCAGTAAAACAATAATAACATTGTTGATC
Source organism: Flavobacterium sp. KH_001 (assembly GCF_057840745.1). Lineage (NCBI taxonomy): Bacteria > Pseudomonadati > Bacteroidota > Flavobacteriia > Flavobacteriales > Flavobacteriaceae > Flavobacterium > Flavobacterium sp. KH_001. The sequence goes on from NZ_CM174520.1 coordinate 3,405,346, forward strand.
AGAATCTCCGTAGAAGATGAAATTCTGGTGGCAATTTGCTGATACAATTTCTTTTTCTGTTCCAGTGTTCGCCCTTGTCCGGCAATGATTTGAACATACACGATTTCTCCAGAATGTGAGATCCCAAGATAACTTTCGGGATATTTTATTTGATGACTTTCTAATTCTTCAATAACATGAAAATAATCATCCTTGGGAATATGAAATTCTTCAATTAAAGATTGATGAATCGATTCCGAAATCTTATTTTTTGTTTCTAATGAAAGTTTCTTCGGAAGACTGATTCTGACAAATGGCATTTTTTGTGTAATTTTTGTTTCTGTAAAAATAAAGAATAGTAAGTTTTTAAATTAAGAAGCTGTATTAAAATTTAATTCAATTTCGGCGCCTTTATTTTCAATTCTAATATCTGTTTTATTGCTTTTTGAGGGAATTTCAGTTGGATACCAATTTCGATATGGTTTTACTATAATAAGCAAACCTTCATCATCTCCAATTGCAGCAAAAGTTTCACTATTAAAATTTTTCTCAAAAAACTTCAAATCATAACTTTCTATTAATTGCTCTCCTAATTCCATTGGATTTTCGTCAACAATACCAATTTCACTAATATTTAATATGGATTTAGAACTAAATTCCTTTATTTGAAAATTATCTAAATCATGTCTGGCAATAAACTCTAGTAAATTGCCATTATTATCGTAAAAATAAACGGCATTTGCATTCCAGGTTTCAAAGTTGGCAATGATGCGTTTGTCCTGAATGATTATCAAATCGACTTTGTCAGCACACCATTGAATGGCCTCTTCCAGTTTGTTTTCAGGAATATTAAAAGCAAAATGATAAATAGAATCAAATTCAGGGTTTTCAATAAATTTTAAAATCGAACTTCCCGCCTGAATAGCGAGGGAGTCAGACTTTTTTTCAAGGATTTTAAGACCAAGAATATCGTTATAGAATGTCTCAGTTTCTTGAATATTGTTGGTTTGAATTTGAATTTGCTGGAGTTTCATAACGGGTCTATTTTGAGAAGAGCAGAGTTCTTTTCGTTTCAAACAAATTTAAAAAATGATAATTTAAATTTTGTTAAGGAACTATTTTAAACTTCAATGCGTGGATAGTAAATTATTATGAAGATGTAGCAATTGGTTGATTTACTGCTAACGTTATTTTTGGATAGGCCAAAATTAATTACTTTATATTTATAGAATTTTGCTGACAAAAAATAAAATAACAAGTGTAACAAAGAATATAAAAGCACGTCTTACTTAAAATAATTTTATGATGCTAAAACAATTTATTTCGCTTATCGCCCTATTTTCCTTTGCTGTAATATCAGCACAAGAACAGGTAAAAATAACAAATGAAGCAAGTGCCAAAATTGATACCTATTTATCTGAAGTTATTGGCAAATACAATATACCAGGAATTTCTGTAGCTGTCATTAAGAACGACAAAATCATCCATAGAAATGATTACGGAAAAGCGAATATCGAATACAATATACCAGTATCTGATAAGTCTATTTTTAGAATTTATTCATTAACCAAAACGATTATTGTAACCGGAGCATTTCAATTAATAGAGCAAAATAAATTATCGTTAGAAGATCCAATTTCAAAATACTTTCATGATTTACCTGTTTCCTGGAATTCAGTTCAGGTAAAACATTTGATCACACATTCTTCAGGACTTCCGGATATTGTAAATTATGAGCAATTGCCAGAAAATGAAGCAAAAGAGAAAGTCTTTGCAGATGTCATACAATTTGAGAAAGGGCAAAAATTCGAATACAATCAAACTAATTTTTGGCTGCTTCAGAAAATTATCGAAAGTGTAAGTAAGCAAAATATTGAAACATTTATAAAAGATAATCAGTTCGCTCAAACAGATAATAAGAGTGTCTTTTTCTCCACAGATTCAAGAGATATTATTTCAAATAGAGTTACGCAATATTCTAATTATGCAACGGGTAAAATGCAAATAGAACTTCCAAACAACGGAAGTTATCTTAGTAGCTGTAATGGTCTCAACATGACGATGGATGCTTTCATACAATGGAATAGCAAATTCAATAATAATAAATTGATTAATGAGAAGTCTAAGAAAATGATGTGGGAAATCTTTCCATATGCCAAATCAGCTCATAAATTTACTTTTGGATGGGACCAGAATATAGTAAATGGACATACATCATATGGTTTTTCAGGAGGAAGAAGAGCTGCTTATCGAAATTTTCCAAAAGATAATTTAAGCATTATATTTTTAGCAAATGGAATAGGTAGTGATGTCTATATTGTAAATTTAGTAAATCGTATTGCTTATTTTGTGGATAATGATATTGTTGATTATGATTTTTTAGCATTAGAAACATTGCAGAAAACGACTAAGGAAAATATATCAAACTTCAAAAATGCTTTTGCTTCTTTAAAAAAAGATCCAAAATATTCGAATGTCAAATGGGAAGAACATTTAAATGGTATTGGATACACGTTGCTGTATCAAGATAAAAACGTAGCGGATGCAATAACAGTTTTCAATTTAAATGCCAGCGAATATCCTAAATCCAGTAATGCTTTTGATAGTCTTGCTGAAGCTTATGAAGTCAATAAGGATAAGAAAAATGCTTTATTGAACTATACAAAAGCAATGGAATTAAGCACTGACTCAACTTATCTTGCTCGGGTTAATAAAAAGATCAACGAATTAAAGGAAGTCTCAAAATAAAGCTAAATTTTAATAATAAAGCCTATTTCAAATTAATGAAATAGGCTTTCTATCAATTATTATGAACTGAAAAACTTAGAAAGTTTGTTTTTTTTTATTGAAATTTAGCCAGCCAAAACTCATTAAAATTAAATTGAACAGGAGCAAAGGAAGGAACGCTTTTGCAAAATCTAATTTTGAGTTATCTTCAAAAGTTTCAATCTTAAATTTCTCCCATTTTTCCTGATTTTCGGGAGTATTATCGAATATTTTAGGATAAAAATACAATCGCATTTTTTCATGAAATTGCTTAGTTTCCTTTAAAAATAAAAGCTGATTTCCTAAGTCAGATTTAGCAATCTCGTTCAGTTGTATTTGCGTATGAAGCGTTGGTACAAACTGCGCTATAAGTTTGCTGGCCCGATTGCGCTGTTTTAGTTTCAACTCCAATTCTCTGGATTGAATTGCCGATTCGTCGTCGCCCATTTGCTGCATCGCGTAATACCAAAGCCAGCTGAATTCGGTGTTTGGCAAAGGATAGTGTTTAAATTGCGGATAATGCGTGTAGAATTTGTCAAGTGTAATTTGTTTATCCATATCCCATTTTTCATGATAGGCATTTCTTTGTTTTAAAGTTAGTTCTAAAGCTTCGGGAACCGGATATTTATTGACAATGTATGAGTTGATGACAGCAGGTAATATGATGATCATAAAAAGCCAGATAGTCAATAAAATTAGAGCATTGAAGTTTGAGCTTTTTTGCAGTGAAACAATAAAGAAACTAACCGAAAACCAAAAAAGAATATATAAAATACCAAGTCCGTAAAAGACAAGCAAAGATTGATCTAATGGAATACTCAGAAAAAACGCCGCAATTATAAGTACAACGGTAAGCACCGCAATTAGGCTTACTATTCGGATGTAAAACAATTTCAGGATATAAAAATTTATATTGGAACTCTGGGTCGCAACAATTTTCCAGGTACCGCTTTCTTTTTCTTCGGAAATGATATTATATGAAAAAGCGATAATCAAAAGCGGAAAAAGATAAATAAGTACAAAACCAAAATCAAGATTTCCAGCCAACAGATTATTGGGATTATTTAACTCCGAATCATATTTCTGTGCTTCCAAACCACGAATCGTGACACTTTGTATCGACGGATTTACATCACGTTGCCCGATAGCAAGACTGTTTATGGGTAATGTTTTATTGACCAACGAAAATTTTATGTAATACAGCAAGAGCCCCATTTCATCTTTATGAAAAGCTGCATTTCTTGCAATATGCTCTTTTTGATAAAGCGCTGTTTCTGCTATATTTTGCTGTTGTTTTTGTTGAAATTGACAACCAATTAAGAGACTTATAAAACCGATGAGCAGTAAAAAAAGCAAACCAATTTTAGTTCCTTTCGAACGGATGAAATTTTTAAATAGTAATACTAACATATTAAATGGCTTTTAGGTTTTTAGCTGCGATTTTGATAAAAACAAAAAGCAGCAGAATCCAGAGAATTAGGGAGATAACTGAAAGGAGTTCGGTTTTTAAAACAGTCAGAATTCCTTTTGGCTCATAATGAAAAGAATCAATATCGGCCCAATGGTCTTTGTCAATTGTGATTGGTTTGTCTGTTGGTGCCGGCTTTTTATTACTGATGTATTTAATTTGTAACGCATTCATTTTTTGAGCCATATTATAACGGTAATTTTCAGCCTGTTTCTGAAAATCGATATAAGAATCGTAATCAGTGTTGGATAATCCCATTGATAAATTTTTCATGGCGATATAAGGGTTTAAAAACGAAACGGCTTTCGAAAAACTATTTTGCGTTTCATAAATTTGAAGTAAATCTTTCAAGTGCTGATTGTAAATTTTTGAACTGATTTTTTCCCCTTCGGTCATAATAAAACCGGAATAATTAAAAGGAAGTTTCTGTACCGAATCTACTTTGTAAGCGCGCAATAAGGAATCTTTGATTGCTTTATAATGCGGATCATTTGGATTATGGCTGTCGCCTTGTTTCAGAATATCTTTTTCAATATTACTATTGAAATGCACTTTCGAAGGTGCTTCAAAAATGTAAGCTCCAACGGCCTGTGTTGTTCTCGGCAAAATAATAGTGAAGAGCAGCCAGATTCCAATTAAGGAAATCAGTGCTTTTTTTGATGTTTTGCTTAAAGCAGAAACCAGAACCGCAATCGCGCAGAAAAACAACAGGTAAACAAAATGAAAGAGTATAAACAAAAGCATTTTTATCGTTTCATCCGTTGAAATGGTAAAGTTTTGAAGGAGCATCCAAACGAAAATAAGTACTAAAACTGCAGGTATAAAAAGCATCATAATAACACTCGCAACCCCAAGTATTTTGCCAAATAAAAGCTGTTTCCAACTGATTCCCTGGCTTAAAAGAAGTTTTAGTGTTCCGTTTTCTCTTTCGGCTGCGACCGAATTAAATCCGAGGAAAAAAATCAACAGTGGCAATAAAACCTGAAAAACCATTGCAATACTAATTTCTCCAAAACGCATAATACTGTTGGAGAATCCGGCTTCAGAGAAATTGGCTGTGTTTTGTTTGTGCGCTTCAAGAAATATGGCATTCCCGAAAAAAGGCTCCATTCCAAATTCAAAAACACTTAAAGAGGTGCTTTTGCGAAAGGCAAAATTTCCATAATGCGCCATCCGATGGGGATTTTTATCCGGATTGCTCAGCCAGTCTTCCCGTGACTGGTGCTGGTACTTTTCACTGGTTTCGTTCTGGCTGTTGTAGTTTTCCCAACCCGATATCGCTGCAAACAGTAAGAGAGCACCAATAAATAATGAGATTATAAATACGGCCGAATTTTTAAAAACCGTATTCCTTAAATGTTTTGCTATTAAAAGTTCTATATGTATGGATTTCATGCCAGTTAAAATTTATAAGTTACTGTCAGGCTTGCGTTTCGTGGGCTTCCGGGAAACAATCTCAAATAGTTTTGAGCACCTAACCAATACGTTTTATTAAATAAATTGCCTGCATTGACCGCAATCTGAATATTGCTATTATTGGGTTTATAATACAAAGCGGCGTCAAAAATCGTAAAATCAGGAAGAGTAAAATCTCTTGTAAACCAAGGTATTTTGCTGCTTTGATATTGCATACCGAAACCAACGCCAAAACCTTTTAAAACAGTCTCTGCAGCAAAGTTGTAGCGTGTCCATAAATTGGCGCTATTTTTTGGTGTATTTTGCTTTCTTGCACCAATAAGTGCAGGGTTCTGATCATTGATTATCTCAGCGTCGATGAAACTGTAAGAAGCATTAATCTGGCACTGCGGTGTAATATATCCAGCCAAATCACATTCAAAACCACGGCTGCGTTCAGCTCCTCTTGTTACCAATAAATCAGGATTAGCGGGATCATTAGCATTCATCAAAATATTGCGTTGATTGATTTCGTATAATGCTGCATTGAAACTCATCGTATTATTAAGAAAGACCGCTTTTAAGCCTACTTCTTTTAAATTACTTTCCAGAGGATCAAACAAACTTCCGGCGGGTAAGCTACCTGTTTGCGGCATCAAAGTAACGGTATTCGATTGTGGCTGATAACCTTCAAGATAAGTGGTGTAAACGTTTATGGCTTTGTTTATGGCGTAAGTGATCCCAACTCTCGGCAGCAAAGCCGATTTCTTTACGGTCAGTTCATTATTTGATTCGTAATTGGTAATATCTTCAAACCATTCCTGTCTTAGGCCTAGTAAAAAGGTAATTCTTTGCCATTGAATCTGATCCTGAATATAAAGGGCGTTTGTTGTGGTTAAAGCCGACGGTAAAGCAGTTCGAACATTTAAAGTATAATCGTCAGCACTTGTGATTTTATAAGACGGATTATTTAAATTAAAATAATCTACATTGGGTTTCGGCATTACAACGCCATCAATAGTGGTAGTCTGGTAGTTATCTGCATTTGCCGGAATAAATGAACCGGCTACAGTTCCGTCTTTTAATAGATAGCCACGCGCTGCATTTTGCCCACCGCCCTTATTTTTGTTCCAACTGCTTAAATCATATCCTGTAAGTAGTTTATGATTGAGTTTTCCTGTTTTGAAATCAAAGTTAAAATAGGCGCTTAAATTGTCAATATCCCAATTTTGCTCACGCTGAACAAACTGCATCATGGCCAGACTTGTTACCGGCTTATTGTTCATATCAACCGCAAAAGCATTGGTTGTGCGGTGTTCCTGAAGATCCTCTGTCCAGGTTTGTTTCATATAGGAGGCATTAAAACCAATTTTAGAATTGAATTTATGTGCAAAGTTGGTCATCAAAATCATTTCTTTTGATTTGAAAAAATCACTCGCAGCGCCTAAATTTAAACTGATTGGTGTTTTGTTTAAATCGGTTTTTCCGGCAACGGCACCAAAAATTGGCTGCCCCCGATCCAGAGTACCGTTCATATTGCTTAAAATCAACTCGGTATTAATAGCCGTTTTTTCATTCGGGATGTAACTGAAAGAGGGTGATAGCAGAAATGACTTATTGTTGACCAAATCCCGAAACGATTTGGCTTCCTGATAAGCCCCATTTACACGATACAAAAGTGTTTTTGATTCGTTTAACGGCCCTGTAAAATCTAATGTTCCTCGAAGTGTACTGAAACTGCCAACACTTAGACTCACTTCTTTTCGGTCTGTCGCCAAAGGTTTTTTGGTCACCATATTAATGCTTCCACCCGGGTCTACAGACGAGAATGTGGCGCTCGAAGGCCCTTTTATAACTTCTATACGTTCGATATTAGTGGTCAAAGGTTGTAGAAAATAATATTGTCTGGTTCGCATTCCGTTAATAATTTGGCCCTCTTCATTTTGACTGATACCGCGAATGGTGTATTGATTGTAGTAACTGGCGGGAATAACACCACTGGCCATTTTTACGGCATCTGCCAAATAAAAAGCACCTTTATCAGCAATTAATTCTTTGGTAATTGTAGAAATTGACTGTGGAATATCTTTATTTAATGCTGCCGTTTTTGTAGCAGAAAAAGAGTAGTCGCTGTTGTATTTTCGTGTCGATCGTCCCACGATTTCAACAGTTTGTAATTCATTTTTTTCCATTTGAATGGAATCCTGAGCAAGGCTGTCTTTGACTTTTTTGCTAATGGCTTGTGAATGCAGATATTGTGCACTTATAAATAAGAATAAAAAGGAAAGTAAATTTTTCATTTTTGGTTGATGGAAACTACTTTTCCTTTTAAACAGTTTGTAAATAAAGTGCTTCAAGTTCATTTGCCGATATTTTCTCAGCCTCAATAATGGTGACGAGATTGCCTTGTTTCATAATTCCGATATGAGTGGCGACCTCACGTGCTCTGAAAATGTCATGTGTAGCCATTAAAATAGCGGTTCCATCAGCTGAAAGTTCTTTTAGGATCTGGGAGAATTCATTAGAAGCTTTTGGATCTAAACCACTGGTAGGTTCATCTAGCAAAAGAACCTTCGCTTTTTTTGCAATGGCAATGGCGATACCTACTTTCTGACGCATTCCTTTTGAGTAACCACCAAGTGGCTGATGATGTGCCCTTGTTTGCAGTCCGGCTTTGCTTAGGAAATATGTTAATTCACCATCAGAATATTTAAATCCGGCCAAAGACGAGAAAAACTTAAGGTTTTCCATGCCCGTAAGATTCGGATAAAGCATCACTGTTTCGGGAATGTAAGCAACGAATTTTTTTGTTTCCTGAGCATTTTCAGTTACCGAAACACCATTAATTTCCAGTTCTCCACTCGTAGGTTCAATGAAGCCCAGAAACAGATTGATAGTGGTAGTTTTTCCAGCTCCATTTTGCCCTAAAAGAGCGAATATTTCTCCTTCTTTGATTGTTAGATTGAGTTTGTTAAGCGCGATTTGGTCGCCATATTTTTTAGTCAGATTCTCAGCTGTAAGCATAATTTTATTGATTTGGATTATGAGTTTGAATGAATAGAAACCGTAAAACGACAGGAGCATTCTGTTCGTAAACAGTGCTTTATCGGGTTTGCGGAAAAAAGAAGGATTATGTATTGAAGCTAATACAATAGCTTAATTTCAATATTTAAAAAATGCCGTTTTATAGCTTATCGATAATTGGATAAGAGCTATAAATACAATTTTCTTTCGTCCAGATGTAGAAAATGGACAAACAAGTATGGCTTTTATAAAATGTTGAAGGTAATGCTTAAAGAGCAGGAGGTGCTCTTAATGCAAAAAGACTGCCTTTGAAGAAAGTTGAAACTGATTTTGTATATAGAAATACGCTAGAAGTTTCAATTTGTACTTTTTCAAAAGATAAGGACTGAAAAGAATTCGGAATAAAAGTACTAAAAGCAAAATGACAAATCTGACATTTAGTATCAACAGAATGGCTATGTGTTATTTCCTTTTGATTGGCACTGGTATGATGCTCACAATGCTTTTCTGTTAACTGTGTTAAAAGATGTTCGTAAGAATGGACCGTCTGAAACAGCATTGCGGACAATACCATTAGAGACATCAAAAAATTAATAATAATAACTTTCTTTTTCATTCTTTTTGGGAGAACTATGCGAATTATAACAAACGCAACAGTGTTGCAAATATAGTTATCTTAATTAGAAACGAAAGGAAATCACTTTATCTTTTTGAGATTTTTAAGTTAAGTTTTCAATGCTTTTAAAGATTGCTGTACAATAGCTGTAACGTATGAAAGTCTGATGATCCGTCAAAATATTTATGCAATGCCTCCTGAAATATGGGTTCCGAGTTTTGAATGCTGGCGAATAAAGTCAAACATGATTGTAGTTTTTCATCATCAGGATTACCGAATATATCTGCTGCTGTTTTTTCTTCGTTTTTGATTAATTCTTCTGTGATTTCAATCAAATGTTTTCCAAGAATGGGATGTTCCAGAAAAGCTATCGCTTCGTCGGCATTTTTAATTTCGTAAAATTTTGAGGTATCACAAGAGGCCATTCCCTTAATTTGAGGAAAAACAAACCACATCCAAGGAGATTCTTTTTTACCTTTTTTAATTTCAGAAAGCGCTGATAGGTATAATTTATTCTGCGCGTCTAAAAAACGCATTAATTCGTTGCTATTGTAGGCCATTATGTACTGATTTTGTTTGGGACAATCAGACCATAAAACTACTTAAAATTTGTTTAGTTGGATATTAAGAAATCTTTTTTTTTATCATGGTTTTTCTAAAAATAGGATAATGAAAAATTAAGCACTTTTTAATCTGCCAAATTTGCGAATTCTTTATTTAAAGAAAGAAAATAATAGAAGAGCAATTAATTCCAAAATGCGCAGACAAAAAAATTAGCACTATTATTCTGATTAACTACGGTTTTAATTGTTACAAATGCCACTTTTTGCTAGTATTCCTGTGATAATATTTCTATTTTAGCGAGAGAGGATAATTATCAGCTTAGATAATAATTAAATTTTAGACTTGACAAAAACTTCAAAAAATGTCAATTTCTGTTAACGGGTATTTCGCCCAATAAAAAAATAAATTATGAAAATAGGACTAATCGGATTCGGAAAGACGGGAAAATCAGTAGCATCAATACTGCTGGAAAATAAAAAATTTTGCTTAGAGTGGGTTTTAAGACAAAGTACCGTTTTAGAACACAGATCGGTTCCGGAATTTTTCGGAATTCAGTCAGATGAACCCGGATTAATTTATTCCAGTTCTAAAACATCAATAGAAGAGCTTTTAGATAAACACCCTGTTGATGTTATTATTGATTTTTCTTCGAATGAAGGAATTTACGATTATGGAGAACTGGCTGCGACAAGGAATATTAAAATCATTTCGGCTATTTCTCATTATAAAGAAAAAGAACTTCAGTTATTAAAGAAATTATCCCTTAAAACCACTGTTTTTTGGTCACCGAATATTACACTTGGAGTGAATTATTTACTTTTTGCAGCTAAGTTTTTGAAGAAAATTGCACCCTGGGTGGATATTGAAGTGAATGAAGAACATTTTAAAAAGAAAGAAGGAACTTCAGGAACCGCAATAAAAATTGCAGAAGCATTAGATGTTGAGAAAGAAAATATTAATTCTGTTAGAGCAGGAGGAATCGTAGGCAAACATGAAGTGATCTTCGGATTTCCCTATCAAACGGTTAGACTAATTCACGAATCAATCTCAAGAGAAGCTTTTGGAAGCGGCGTTGTTTTTGTTGCCGAAAATCTAAAAGACAAACAAAAAGGGTTGTATAATTTTGAAGATATTTTATCGCCTTATTTTGCTGTGTGATTTGCTGCGAAGGCACTAAGACACGATGTTTTTTACGCTTTAGACTTTGCTGCTCTGCGATTTTGTGTGTAATGAGAGTAAGATAGCTTAAAAAATAATTGTACAAAGAAGTATATAAAAGCTTTGTTTCTTTACTGTTAAAACCCGACAAGGTTATAATACCTGTCGGGTTTTTTTATGTATGCGGATAAATTCGATGAGAATAATAATTTATTCAAATCTATTTGATATATCAAATAAATAGTTATATTTGATATATCAAATAGATTTATAGCTAAGTGACTTAATATGCAAAAGAAAACTCCAACCGGAACCGTACTTTATACGATAGAGCAGGCGATAAAAGAATACAGGAAAATTTGTCAAAAAAACATACAAAAGGTTGTAAATGATATTACAGTCGATCAATGTTTAGTATTAATTATCTTAAATGATAACCCAGGAATACCTCAAATAGAAATAGCAAAATTAATTTTCAAAGACAATGCTTCCATTACAAGAATAATAGAGCTCATGGTTCAAAAAGATTATTTGACTAGAGAAGTAGATGCATCAGACAAAAGAAAATCTAAGCTTTTATTAACTGAGAAAGGTCAAAAGACCATTGTTTTATTGACTCCTATTTTTAAACTTAATCGAAAAACAGCACTTAGTGGATTAACTCTCGACGAAATTACATTGCTTGACAAACTACTTCATAAAATAATTTCCAACTGTAAAACTTTATAAAATGAAAAACATTTTAACTTTCGCAATACTATTATTATCAATTTGTACCTACTCGCAAAAAGACTCCACTACAAAAGAGGTTACTTTAAGTGAATTGCAAAAAAAGCAAATTATTGATTCGCTTGCCAAAGAACTCCAGGAGTTTTACATAAGACCAAACGCGATTTCGGATATAAATAAAAAACTAAATGAGAATTATAAAAAGGGAATCTATAAAAATATCATAATTCCAACTGAATTTGCTTCTAAACTTACAACTGACCTTTTAGAATTTAGTAAAGATTTGCACTTTAGAGTAATGTCTGATCCGGAATGGGCGGCAGACCAACAAAAAAAAGGAAATAAAGAGATACAACAAAAAATTAAGGCTCAAGAATTAACTGAGGCAAAAAAGAGAAATTTTGGCTTTCAGCAAACACGAATTCTTGAAGGAAACATTGGCTATTTAGAGTTTGATTATTTTGAAGATCCTGCAATAGCAAGTGAAACCGCCGCTGCTGCTATGCATTTTTTTGAGAATACAGATGCTTTAATAATAGATTTGCGTAAAAATAATGGGGGCGCTATGGAAATGGGCCAATTTATAAGCAGCTATTTTTATTCTGGTAAGGAATTACCTCTATACAAATATTATTACTATGAAAAAGGCAGAAAAAAAATAGAGCGCGAAATGTGGCTTTTGCCCTCTGTTCCGGGTAAACGCCTTGCTGATATCGATATTTATATTTTAACAAGCAATTCTACTTTTTCTGCTGCAGAATGGATGAGTTATTCACTGCAGAACTTAAAACGTGTTACTATTGTAGGTGAAAAAACAGCCGGAGGAGCTCATCCTATTGATCGAAAAGTTTTATCAAACGGTTTTTCTATAAATATACCTTTTGGAGAGGTTAAAGACCCTATTACTAATCAGGATTTTGAAGGAAAAGGAGTGATGCCAGATGTTTTATGTAAAAGTGAAGAAGCTGTAAACAGTTCTCATTTGCTGGCTTTGCAAAATTTGTCATTAAAAAATAAAGATTCAGTCGGCAACAATCTTGATTGGTTTATTCCAGTTGTTAAAAACAGACAAAAACCTTTAAGTGTTGATCCTGCAATTTTAAAGTCGTATCAGGGTAAATTTGGAAAATCTGAGCTTGTATACGAAGACAATAAGTTGTATTACAGATGGAACAATATCGTTACTCTTTTATTGATTCCTTTAGAGCAAGACTTATTTATGTTTGATGGAGATAATGATTTCCGCATTAAAATTGTTTCAGAAAAAAACGAAATCACAGGCATTAAGAGAATTTATCCAGATGGGCAGGAAAGGCTGTATAAAAAAGATTAAGACAGAGTACAGTTTGTGCAACTGAAAAAAATCGAACTTTTATTAGATGTAATGAGGCAGTAATTTTTAAAGTTCTATTTTCATAAAATTTTAAATGTTACTGCTTTATTTTCTGAAAATCAAAGCTTTAGTGTATTCGGCATTCATTTTTGCAATTGAGAGAATAGAAATTCCCTGAGGGCATTCGATTTCGCAGGCTCTGGTGTCAGAACAATTTCCAAAACCTTCTGCATCCATTTGCTGAACCATGGTTAAAACCCTTTTGGAGGCTTCAATTTTTCCTTGCGGAAGCAAAGCTAAATGAGTGATTTTGGCACCTGTAAACAAAGCGGCACTTGCATTTTTGCAGGTCGCTACACAGGCTCCGCAACCAATACAAGCGGCAGCATCAAAAGAAGCTTCGGCGGTTTCATAGGAGATAGGAATACTATTAGCTTCTGGTGCCTGACCGGTTGAAGCACCAATAAATCCGCCAGCTGTGATGATTTTATCAAAAGCACTTCTGTTGATTTTTAAATCTCTGAGTACAGGGAAAGCTTTTGCACGAAAGGGTTCGATATAGATTGTGTCACCATCTTTAAAACTTCTCATATGAAGCTGGCAGGTTGTAGTGTTTTTTAAAGGTCCATGTGCTCGTCCGTCAATCATAACACCACATTGCCCACAAATACCTTCTCTGCAGTCGTGATCAAATTCGATGACACGTTCTTTTTTTTGAATCAGGGATTCGTTCAAAAGATCTAGCATTTCAAGGAAAGACATATGCTCTGAAACGTTGTCTATTTCATAATCTACCATTTCTCCTTTGGAAGAAGTATCAAATTGTCGCCATATTTTAAGGTATAGTTTCATAGCTAATTATTATTTATAAATTGTTAATTATGAATTGCTTGCAAGTTGTAAAATGGAGCCTTATGGATTGTTAATTAATAATTTACAATTAACAATTCACAATTACTTATAGCTTCGCACAGCAAGTTCAACGGATTCAAATACAAGCGGTTCCTTATGAAGTTCAGGTTGCTGTTCTTTTCCTTTCCATTCCCAGGCCGAGACATAACAGAAATCGGCATCATTTCGAACCGCTTCACCATCGGGAGTCTGATATTCTTCTCTAAAATGAGCACCGCAGGACTCTTCGCGCTGTAGGGCATCATGGCACATTAATTCGGCTAATTCTATATAGTCAGCGATTCTTCCGGCTTTTTCTAATTCGCTATTAAGTTTGTCATCACCGGTAATTAATAAGTCTTTTTCAAAAGAAGACTTTAGAATTTTAATTTCTTCAAGTGCTTCTTCGAGTTTTTCTTTACTTCTTGAGAGTCCGCACTTTTCATATAATAATCGGCCAATTTTTTTATGAAAATAATCCGTTGAAAGCGTTCCTTTACTGCTCAAAAACCGGTTTAATTGCGATTGTACTGTTTTTTCAGCTTCTTCAAAAGCGGGATGAGAAGTATCAATTTTTGGGGCGTTTAATTCCCCTGATAAATAATTCGGAATGGTGTAAGGTGCAATAAAATAGCCATCAACACAGGCCTGAAGTAAAGAATTTGCTCCAAGACGATTAGCGCCGTGATCTGCAAAATTAGCTTCTCCCAAAGCAAATAAGCCCGGAATAGTGGTCATCAATTCGTAATCAACCCAAAGTCCGCCCATCGTAAAATGTGCCGACGGTGAAATCAGCATCGGTTCTTTGTAAGCGTTGATTCCGGTAATTTTCTCATACATCGCAAAAAGATTGCTGTATTTGGCTTCGATTTTATCTTTTCCCTGCGCTTTTATGGCATCCGAAAAATCGAGATAAATGGCATTTTTCATTGGTCCGACACCATGTCCGGCATCGATTTGCTCTTTTGCGGCTCTGGATGAAATATCTCTTGGAGCCAAATTTCCAAAAGAAGGATATTTGCGTTCCAGATAATAATCACGCTCTTCTTCCGGAATTGTATTCGGATTTCGGTCGTCAGCGGCTGTTTTTGGAACCCAGATTCGGCCGTCATTTCGCAAAGATTCCGACATTAAAGTCAGTTTCGATTGGTTTTCTCCATGCTGGGGAAGTGAAGTAGGGTGGAACTGAATCCAGCTTACACCAGCCATAAAAGCGCCTTTTTTGTGAGCTCTCCAAATGGCCGAGCTGTTACAGCCCATTGCTAACGTAGAAAGATAATATACTTTTCCATAACCACCGGAAGCTAAAACAACTGCATCTGCCGCATGGCGTTCAATCACTCCCGTTTCCAGATTTCTGGCGATTATTCCTTTGGCTTTTCCATCAATAACAACTAATTCAAGCATTTCATGACGGGTATTTAAATCAACTTTTCCCAATGAAACCTGACGTAATAATGCCTGATAAGCCCCTAATAAAAGTTGTTGCCCCGTTTGTCCGCGAGCATAAAATGTTCTTGAAACCTGAACCCCTCCGAAAGATCTATTGTTTAAATAACCGGCATATTCTCTGGCAAAGGGTACGCCTTGCGCTACAGCATGATCGATAAGATGAGCGGAACATTCTGCCAAACGGTAAACATTAGCTTCTCTGGATCTAAAATCGCCGCCTTTTATCGTATCATAAAACATTCGGAACGTACTGTCGCCGTCATTTTTGTAGTTTTTAGCCGCATTAACGCCACCTTGTGCTGCTACAGAATGGGCTCTTCTGGCGGAATCCTGAAAACAAAATGATTTGACATTATAACCTTGTTCAGCCAAAGAAGCCGCGCAGGAAGCTCCGGCAAGTCCTGTTCCAACGACAATAATGTTTAGTTTTTTTCTGTTGGCCGGATTTACAAGTTTTGCTTTTGCCTTGTAATGGCTCCATTTTTCAGCTAGTGGACCTTCGGGTATTTTTGAGTCAATCATTTTTATTGGATTTAAAATGAATTCATACAAAACTTCTAAAAAACTGTGTCAGTTTTTTGGTACACTAATTTAAGATAAAATATTGATTTTCGTGGAAATTAAAAGAAACTATTATTGATCTGGTTCTTTTGATTAACCAAATGAAAATTTTGCTTTTGATAAGAAAAAAACAAAAGCTATTTACCAATAATTTCCTTTCGATGCAATGTTCCCCATTCATTTAAGGCTCCAATCACATTATATAAAGTATGGCTGTGAGCTGTTCTGGCATATTCAACAGTTGGAGGAAAAGTATCATAAACTGTTCTGGTAACCAATTTGTTTATCTCCAGATCTTTAAGTTCTTTTGAAAGCATTTTATCTGTGATTCCGTTTATATCCTTAGAAATCTCTTTAAATCGTTTAGGTCGGTTTGATAATGCAATCAAAATGGGCAATTTCCATCGGCCGCTTAAAACTTCTAATGCATCTCTAACAGGTAGTAATGCCGCCAGACACTCTTCCGGTTCTCCACACTTTTCTTTTTTTAATTCGCTATTTGTTTTCATATTATCATGTGACTATCCTCAAGGATAGCGCTATCCTTGAGGATAGTACTATAAAAGAGATAGCAAATGTAGATAAGTTTGTATTGTAAACAAAATAAATAGAATCATGAGTAAAAGAATTCTGAATATAGTAACGAGCATCAAAGGAGATGCCTCGTTTAGTAATAAATTATCCAATGCTATTCTGGAGAAACTGAAAGCAGAACACAATGAAATTCAGCTGCAAACACTTGATCTTTCAAAAACACCTTTGCCATACTTGACTGATTTGCATATAAGTGCGATTTATGTACCGACAGAACTTCATACAGAACCTCAAAAAGACGCTCTTAAATATTCAGATGCAGCAGTAAAAGATCTTTTGGAGGCTGATATTATTGTAATTGGTGTGCCACTTTATAATTTTGGAATTCCTGCTGTATTAAAAGGCTGGATCGATCAGGTGGCAAGGGCAGGGAAGACTTTTAGTTATGATGAAAATGGTCCAAAAGGATTATTGACAGATAAAAAAGTGTTCTTATCTATTGCTTCCGGAGCTATATTTTCTGAAGGCCCTTATAAAAGTTATGACTTTTCAGAATCCTATTTGCGTACGGTATTAGGCTTTTTAGGTATTACGGATGTTACTACTTTTCGTGTAGAAGGAACTGCGATTCCTGATTTTGCTGAGAATGCATTGCCGAAAGCTTTGGCAAGTGTTGAGGAGTTTGCTTTTTAATTTTTGATGACAGAATTTAGATCTTAAAATCTTTGTCAAAGTTTTAAACTTTGACAAAGATAATTGTGGTGTTAAAAGTATTTGAAAATATTATTTCTCAATAATCATTGTAATTCCTTGTCCGCCAGCGGCACAAATCGAAATAAATCCTCTTCCGGAACCTTTTTCGTTCAATAATTTAGCCATAACACCAATTATTCTTCCGCCGGTTGCAGCGAATGGATGAGCGGATGCCAAACTGCTTCCTTTTACATTCAGTTTATCTCGGTCGATTGCGCCAAGTGGTTTCTTTAAACCTATTTGAGCACTCAATTCCGGGCTTTCCCAAATTTTTAAAGTAGCTAAAACCTGTGCAGCAAAAGCTTCGTGAATTTCATAATAATCGAAATCCTGCAGATTTAATCCGGCTTTTTCAAGCATTCTACTTGCAGCAAATAAAGGTGCTAATAATAGGTTTTGTTGATTTTTGACATATTCAATGGCAGCAACTTCAGCAAAAGTGATGTAAGCCAAAATTGGAAGTCCACGTTCTTTTGCCCATTCTTCGCTGGCTAAAAGTACACATGAAGCACCATCAGTAAGTGGTGTTGAATTTCCAGCGGTTAATGTTCCGTTTACTTTATCAAAGGCAGGTTTTAATTTCGATAATTTTTCAATAGAACTGTCTTTTCTCAGATTATTGTCTTTGTCTAATCCATTGAAAGGCGTGATCATATCATCAAAAAAGCCTTCATCATACGCTTTTGCCATATTCAAATGACTTTTAAGCGCCAAATTATCCTGATCTTCTCTGAATATTTGATAATGCTTGGCTGTAATTTCAGTGTGACCGCCCATCGAAAGTCCGGTTTGTGATTCTTCGTTTCGCGGAACTAAAGGCGTTAAATCGGCTGGGCGAAGTTTCAAAAACGTTTTGATTTTTTCTCCTAATGATTTTGCCTGTCGGGCGTTCAATAAGATTTTTCGAAGTTTTTCACTAACCGCAATTGGCATATCGCTAATGGAATCAACTCCACCGGCAATTCCGGATTCAATTTGTCCTAAGGCAATTTTATTGGCAACATAAATAGCACTTTCAATTCCGGTATCACAGGCTTGCTGTAGATCACAGGCCGGAGTTGCTGGATCAAGAGATGTTTTCATAACACATTCCCGAATCAAATTGCTGTCATAAGTGTGTTTAATTACAGCACCGCCGACTACTTCGCCCAATAATTCGCCTTTTAAATTGTATTTATCAATAAGTCCGTTTAAGGCTGCCGTCATCATTTCCTGGTTTCCAACATTAGCGTAAGCGGTATTAGCACGCGCAAACGGAATTCGGTTATAACCCACAATGGCGACTTTTCTGATTGTATTGCTATTATTCATCTTTAGATTTTTGTTTCAACAGAAATTTAATTTTCCAGTCTAAAGATAATTAGAAAATGTGGCAATTAGATAATTAGATAATGAGAAAATGTGGCAATTAGATAATCAGATAATTAGAAAATTAGTCAATTAGATAATTATTAGCATCACAATTATCTCATTATCTAATTGGCACATTGACACATTTACTTATTCATCGCAATATAATCTGAAGGTGACATCGAAAAGTGTTTTTGAAAATTTCTTCCAAAGCTTGTCTGCGATTTATAACCGACCATTTCGGCTATTTCATACATTTTGTAATTTTCATTCAATAGTAATTCTGCAGCTCTTTTTAAACGCACAATATTGATTAATTCATTCGGACTCAGGTTTGAAATATCCTTGATTTTTCGGTATAAAGTAGAACGGCTCATATTCATTATTTCGGCCAGAGATTCTACACTTAAATCTGGATCTGTAATGTTTTTCAGGATTTCGTCATCCAGTTTTTTAAGGAATTTTTCATCTGTTTTATTATGGGCAATACTTTTGATGTGCGAAAGCGGAGAACTCGCATAATAGTTCATAATCTGTTTTCTGTTTTCAATCAAGTTATTGACCTGAACTTTTAAATAATCCATTGAGAATGGTTTTGCGATATAAGCATCGGCACCCACTTCTAAACCATCAATTTGTGACTTCAGGGAGTTTTTTGCGGTCAATAAAATTACCGGAATATGACTGGTTTCCAGATTCGTTTTAATCTCTTTACACATTGTAATTCCGTCCATAACCGGCATGGAGACATCACTAATGACGAGCTGAATGTTTTGGTTATGAATGATTTTTATGGCGCTTTCACCATTCTCTGCTTTTAAAATAGTGTAGGTTGAAGACAATTCAGAAGTAATAAAATTTAATAAATCTTCATTGTCTTCCACTACTAAAATTTGTGCTTTTTCATTTTTGGATTCTGTTTCAATCTTTTCAATTTTAGTCTGAACTTCTTCTTTTTTAGAATCGGTATACAACATAAATTCTTCTTTTTGATGCAGCGGCACAATCAGTTCAAAAATATTTAATTCTGAATCCGGAATCAATTGTAAATTTCCGTTGTGCAATTGTGTTAGCGAATGCGCCAGTGAAAGCCCAATTCCGGTTCCGGAAGTCGAATCCATATTATCAACCCTGAAAAAGGGTTCGAAAATCTTGTCCTTTAGCTGAAACGGAATCAAATTTCCATCATTCTTAACCACTAAAGTCAGTTTTTTATCATCTCTGAATAAAGAAATAGAAACCTTGTCTTTGGAGTATTTAATAGCGTTACTAATCAAATTGCTCAGGATTTTTTTGAAGGCTTCTTTGTCCACAAAAGCAAAAATGTCCTTTTCTCCTAAATTAAGTTCAAAATCAATTCCTTTTTCTTCAATTAACGGACTGAATCTCAAATGTAAATTACGAACCTGAGAAGAGATATTGGCTTCCACGAAAGTGAGTTTTAATCCGCCAATTTCCGATTTTCTGAAGTCTAGCAATTCATTAACCAATTTCAGTAATCGCGAAGTATTCTTCTTCATGATAGAAAGATTCTGAGGTACTTCAGGCGATTGATGTTCCATCACCAAAAGTTTTTCTAGTGGCCCTTTTATAAGCGTCAAAGGCGTTCTGATTTCGTGTGCTACATTGGTAAAGAAGTCAATTTTAGCCTGATAGATTTCCTTTTCTTTTTCGTCATTTAAATGTTTTATTTTACGGTTATTTTTAAGCTGTGTCAAATTTTGAGAATAACGGATGATGTAATAAAACGAACCGCAAATCAATAGAAAATAGAAAAAATAAGCATAAGAACTCGCCCAGAAAGGCGGCAGAATTACAATTTTCAATTTCACTTCTTTACTCCAGACGCCAAAACTGTTTAGTGATTTTACTTTAAAAACATAGTCGCCAGGAGCCAGTTCTGTAAAGAAAACTTTATTGTTTCTTTCCAGATAAACCCAGTCATTGTTGACGGTTTCAAGCTTATACCAGTATTCTGTAAGTTCAGGGGCAGTAAAATTTAAAGAAGCGAATTCAAGATTAAACGAAGATTGATCGTTGTTCAGTTCGAGTTCATCAAGATGCGAAATAGATTGTTTTATAGGCGAATCATTTTCATTGGCGTCAATATCTTTATTGTTGATCTGAAGATTCGTGATGAACATCGAAGGTGTATACTTGTTTTTAGTAAAATTCTTCGGATTGAAACTGATCATTCCGTTTAAATTTCCAAAATACATATCGCCATTGGTATCTCTAAAAGCCGAACTATAGTTAAACTGATCGCTCAATAGACCATTGGCAGTGGTATAAATTTTAATTTTTTTGTGGTTTGGATTAAATTTCACCAAACCTTTAGAAGTGGTTAGCCATAAATTCTTTTCTCCATCTTCTAAAATAGAATAAACCACACTGCTTGGAAGTCCGTTTTTAGTGGTGAATTTTTTGAAAGTTCTTGTTTTCTTATCAAATAAATTCAGACCATTTTCGGTAGCAAACCATAAGTTTTTATGGCTGTCTTCAAAAATCGAATTGATCGAATTGTTGCTAATGCCATCCGGATTTTTATAATCATATATAAAAACCTCTTTTTTATGTGTTTTTGAATTGTAGAAAAATAAACCATCTCTATAACTTCCGGCCCAGTAATTCCCATCACTATCTTCTTTAAAAATGGTATAGTGGGTGGTTTCGGGAAACATTTTTAAGATATCAAAATTGTCATTTTGTTCATTATAACGATAGATTCCCATCGTGGTAACAACTATTAAATCTTTATTTTTTGTTTCACCAAACGAAAAAATAAAGTTACTTCTCAAACCTGTTGAAGGATCATTGGCACTGTAATGTTTGATAACTAAACCCGATTTTCTATCTAAAACATCTAATCCATGCTCAAAAGTTCCAACCCAGATTTTGTCTTTTCGAGGCAATAAACCGTGAATGTTATAATAGGAAACACCACTTTTACTTCCGTTAGGTAAATACGAAGTAAATTTTCCAGTTTTAGGATTAAAACGATTTAAACCGGCATCTTCAGTACCAATCCAAAAATCGCCTGCGTCATCTTTATGGATTTCCCTAACGGCGCTTCCGGTGATGGAATTCTGGTTTTTCTGCGGAAAATATTTCTTGAATTGGGTGTATTGTTTTTGATGATAATTGATTCCGCCAAAATAAGTACCAATCCAGATTCCGTTTTCTTTATCAATGGTAATAGAGTAGGCCGCATTGTCTGAAATGGCGTACGGATCATTATAGTTTTTTTTGAGGTTAACGCTCGTTTTTGTTTTAAGATTATAAACATAAACACCGGATTCACTGGCAATCCAAAGTTCTGCAGTATCTTTTTTTCTAAACTGACGCACAAAAACGGGCTCTTTGGAACTGAATTTCAAATCAGAAGTCGTTTTGTTTTTTCTATTATATAGTAGTACACCGTGATCCTGCGTTCCAATTAGAATATTTTCATTGTCTAAAGCATAAATTGTGGTGATTCTGAAATTGGTTTTATTGGAAGGAGGTGTTAAAGCGATATTTTCAAACGACAAACTTTCTTCAGAATAATGATATATTTTGTTTAAGGAAGAAGCCCAGATTTCGCCTTTTGAATCTCTTGCAATTGAGGTTGCCACAAAATATTTGTTAGGACTAAAAGTTTTGGTTTCTTTTTTGGATGGCGCGTATTTGTACAATATATTGCCCGAAATAAACCAAATATTTCCCTTGTGATCATGATTTATATCGTTGATTCGGTCATTTATAGCCTCATTAAGAACTGTAAAATGATCTGTTTTTTTATCGTACTGATACAACCCTTTATCAGTTCCCACCCAAATAGCGCCCCGATAGGCGTGCAATGACTGAACATAATTGCTTCCAAGACTGTGAATGGGATCATTTTGGCTTCTATACGTTTTAAAATGATAGCCATCGAACCTGTTCAAACCATCCTTAGTTCCAAACCACATAAACCCGTCTTCATCCTGAATAGAGGTAATAACGGTGTTGTTTGAAAGTCCTTCTTCAACCTGAAAATGTTTAAAATAATATTCCTGTGCGTGAATAAAATTTGTCAAAAAAGTTAAAAAAAATAGTAAAAGAAAGAATTTACGCATTGTTATAATTTTTATTTAAAAAACGGGTTTCAGCAAATCGTGTCAATCTTATTCCAAATGTTGCAAGAATTTTATTTTTAGTCAAAATTGATACAATTTGAATCATTTGAGAGAGATATTGACACAAATGAATCATTTTATTTTGAATTAAAATCATCTACTTTGAATTTTCAAATAAATCATATTGATAATTTTTAAGCAATAAAAATAAGCTATCAATAAAATAATGTTTGAAAAAATACATCATTAATAATTTAACAGAAAAATGAACCAATTCTTATTAAAGAACAATATTAATTATTTTTTTGTTCGCATCCCGGACGATTAAAATTTTTAATATGACTTTACAAAACCAACCAAAAAAATGAAAAACTATCTAAAATGAAAAATCAATGAAAACAAAGTTCACTCAAATTTTAAAGCAGAGATATTACCTCTTGTTTTTCTTTAGTTTATTATTACAGCAAACGTATGCGCAGGAGCAGGTTACGATCACAGGAACAGTTATTTCTGAAAATGGAGATCCGATTCCTTTTGCGAATGTTTTAATAAAAAACACAAAAAATGGTGTTGCCACCGACTTTGACGGAAAGTATTCTATTGCAGCCAAATCAAACCAAACCTTGATTTTTAGCTCACAAGGATACAAAACCATAGAAATAGCTATTAACAATCAAACTACTGTAAATGCTTCTTTAACTGAAGATGCAATGAAACTGGATGAGATTGTTGTTGTAGGTTATGGTTCACAGCAGAAAAAAGACCTTACAGGAGCAGTTTCGCTGGTAAAAGCAGACGAAATCACGAAAAGACAGGTTACAACTGTTGCTGACGGATTACAAGGTTTAGTTACAGGTGTAAAGGTTCGTGGTGGCGGGCGTCCCGGACAGGAAGCCAATATTGAAATTCGTGGTTTAAAAAATCTTCAGAGTTCTAATCCATTATATGTAATTGATGGTTTAGTGACAACGGCTAACAGAGATTTTAACCCTAACGATATTGAAAGTATTCAGGTTTTAAAAGATGCATCCGCGGCAGCCATTTATGGTTCAAGAGCGGCAAATGGTGTTATCATTATTACAACCAAAAAAGGTAAAAAAGGGCCACTTCAGGTTGAAGTTTCGGCGAAAACAAGTTTTACCACTATGCCAAGATATGATTTAATGGAAACAGAAGAGTTTGCAAAATACAATAATATGGCGTACGATAATGCTGGATTTACAAGACAAAACCTAAATATGGCAGTGAATACAGACTGGCAGGATGAAGTTTTTGAAACCGGAATGATTCAGGATTACAATGCCAGTTTTGCAGGCGGAGGAGAAAATTCTACTTTTTTCATGTCGGCTAACTATTTTGGAAATCAGGGAACTGTGGTGGGAACTGATTTTGACAGAATCTCTTTCCGCGTAAATTCAAGTGGTTCAAAAGGAATTTTCAGCATTGGAGAAAACTTAGCGATCAGTAATTCAAAAACTGATGAAATGTCTGGAAATCCAATTATTGACGTGTACAGATTAACGCCTACAATTCCGGTTTACGATCCTTCGAATCCTGGAGGATATGGTTACGGAAAGCAAGGTGTTGCAGATACATTCGGTACAAATCCCTTAGCAATTGCAGATTTTGCTAATACTACAAATGAAAATTTCAGAATTAGAGGAAATGTATGGTCAGAAATAAAATTCGCACCATGGTTGAAATACCGTTTCAATTTTGGATACGAAACCAGCGTTGATTCTTATGAATTTTTAAGAAAAGTTGGAAATTGGTCCTTAAACCAGCCGGTGGATCAATCCTACACAGATCAAAATAGAGGAAGATCACAAACAATGCTGTATGAAAACACATTGACTTTCAAGAAAGAATTTGGCAAACATGATATTACTATTTTGGCAGGTCAGACTTTTCAGAAAGATACTTATGACCAAATTTACGGGACAAAGAGAAATCTTCCAATAAATTCAGCAACAGGTGAATATTATACGGTTTTAAATCAAGGAAATTCGCCGGTAGTTGGAGGTTTTATAAATGAAGCAGCTTTGACTTCTTATTTAGGAAGATTAGAGTACAATTATGATAACCGTTATTTATTCAATGCTGTGATTAGACGTGACGGATCATCAAGATTCAGTGATGGCAATAAGTGGGGTAATTTCCCGTCGGTTTCTGCAGGATGGAGAATCAGCAATGAATCCTTTTTTAAATCAGAATTCATTAAGGACTTAAAAGTAAGAGCGAGTTACGGAGAATTAGGTTCCGGAAATATTAGAGAATATGAATCTAAAAGTTTTATTAATAATTTCGGACAGGTTGTTTTAGGAGACGGACAAACTTTATATCCTTCTGCAACTCAGGTAAAACTTGCCAATTCTCAATTGCGTTGGGAAAAATTAAAACAAACCAATGTGG
This sequence comes from Flavobacterium sp. KH_001, assembly GCF_057840745.1. Taxonomy (NCBI): domain Bacteria; kingdom Pseudomonadati; phylum Bacteroidota; class Flavobacteriia; order Flavobacteriales; family Flavobacteriaceae; genus Flavobacterium; species Flavobacterium sp. KH_001. Next base: position 3,430,428 of record NZ_CM174520.1, read on the forward strand.
GGTTAGATCTTGGTGTTTTAAATAATGATTTGCGTTTTACAGCAGATTATTTTATTGCCCGTACAGAAGATGTATTATTCGGTTTCCCAATTTTATTAACTACAGGAAATGATGGAGGAAACCCAATTTCTAATGCTGCAACTGTTGAAAATAAAGGTCTTGAGCTTGAATTGGCATACAGCAAAAAAATCAATGATTTCTCTTTTAATGCTTCTGTAAACTTCACAAAAGTAAACAACAAATTAGTTGCTTTAGGGAACGGTCAAAATGAAAACATTGTTGGAAACACAATGACCCGCAGCGGAAATCCGGTAGGAATGTGGTATGTACTGCAAACAGACGGCTTATTTCAATCTGCAGAAGAAATTCAGAATTATAAAAATGCAGACGGAAAAGTTATTATGCCAAATGCTTTGCCAGGAGATATTCGCTTTAAAGATGTTAATGGTGATGGAGAAATTACAACTGAAGACAAAGATATCGTTGGAAGTCCATGGCCGGAATTTGAAATGGGTTTAAACGCCGGAGCGGAGTATAAATCTTTTGATTTCTCTATGAACTGGATCGCTTCACACGGAGCTACAGTTTACAACGGATTTAGAAGTGTGGTAGATCGTTTTGATGACAATAGTAATTACAGAACAGGAATTCAGCCTTGGACACCTGAAAACCCAAATACTGATTTTCCTAGAATTACAAAAGGTTCAACTTTAAACTCAAGAGGAGATAGTGATCGTTTCTTGGAAAGCGGTGACTTTATCAGACTAAAATACGTTGGTTTTGGGTACAATTTGCCTGATAGCGTTTTACAAAAATCAGGAATTACCAGAGCAAGATTAACATTATCTGCACAAAACGTAATTACGATTTCTAAATACAAAGGATTGGATCCTGAGTTCAGCAACAGTAATATTTTTGAAAGAGGTGTTGATAATGGTGCTTTCCCGAACCTTCAGACCTATTCTTTTGGTGTTGAGTTTAGCTTTTAATTTTAAAAAAATAGCATAATGAAAAAAATAATAACAATAACCGTAGTTTTTTTAGGTCTCTTTTTCGCATCATCTTGTGAAAATGAATTAGACCTGAACAGCCAGACTGATATTGAAACAGAACAATATTGGAAAACTGAAAGTGATGCACAAGCCGGAGTCAACTCTATTTATGCCATGTTTTATAAAGATGGTTTATGGGCAAGATGGATGTATTTTCGTTTAGATTTAACTTCTGATGAAGGGTATAGTGTAAGCCCGTGGACAGAGTTGGCAGACTGGACCAGATTTAATTACATCAATTATAATTTTTGGGAAGGGAACAACGTAACCTGGAGAGATACGTATAAAGCCGTTTTTAGATGCAATCAGGTATTAGCTAATGTTCCGAATATTCCTTTTCAAAATGAAGATGATAAAAAGAAAATTTTAGCTCAGGCTAAGTTCTTCAGAGCATTACATTACTACTATGCTGCCATTCTTTGGGAAAATATTCCGTTGGTTTTAGAGCCTTCTACGCCAGCTGATTTACCGCAGCAAAGAAATGTAACAGAAGTTTGGGCTCAGGTCGAAAAAGATTTGAATGAAGCGTATGCAGATTTACCAAGAGACTGGGCAGGAGACCAGACCGGAAGACCGGACAAAGGAGCGGCAAAAGCTTTTCTTGCAAAAGTGTATATGCAACAGCACAAATGGACAGAAGCAAAAGCAGCTTTAGAATATCTAATTTCTGGTGATGGGGCTAAATACAGCTTAGTGTCGAACTACAGAGACAACTTTACAGATATTAATGAAAACAATAACGAATCTGTTTTTGAAATCCAGTTTGGAGATCAAAGAAAAGGAGGAACGGGTGAAGATCCAAATGCTGCAGTTTCAAGTAATCGTGCTCAGTTTTTTGCTCCAAGAAGTATTGGATGGTCTGACGGACAAGCTCGTTTTTGGTTGATCAATGCTTTCAAAGAGGAGCAAAATAAAGATGGTAATCTTGATATTCGTTTAAGATGGACCTTATATTACCCGGATTTATTGGCTGATTTTGGAGATAAAACCTATGGTAAAGATTGGGAATGGAACAATGATGAAGCCTGGTTTAGAAAAGGAAGTCGTGATTATTATAGAAATAATGAAGATTATTACAGCCAGGTGAATTACAGACTAATTCGTTATGCCGATGTTTTGTTACGTTATGCCGAAGTTTTAAACGAATTAGGAAATACTGCCGCTGCTTATCAATATGTTGATTTAGTTAGAGCGCGTGTAAACATGAATACTCTGGCTGCAGCTCATCCCGAAATAGGAAATGATCACGATAAGTTTTTAGAAAGATTAAAAATGGAAAGAGTTTTAGAATTAGCCGGCGAAAGTGTTCGTTGGGAAGATTTAAAACGTTGGGGCGATTTAGATACGCAGGCTTCTGTTGATAAAATTGCACTTCGTGATCCTGATTTCAAAAACTTTACAGTTGGTAAAAATCAAAGATTGCCAATTCCACAGGTTGACGTAGACAATAATCCAAATCTGGATCAACACCCGGAATATTAAACTATTTTTAAGGGAATCAGATCACTCAATCTGATTCCCTTATCATAAAAGAACGATTGTTCATAATACAAAAAGTGATAATGAGAAAAATAAAATTGTACCTAACGCTTACGTTAGCAGGGCTTTTATTGCTTAGCTGCAACAAAACAAAAAGCAATTCTGAAGAAAACAAAAACGAAACAGCCACAGTCGAAAAAAGAGAAATCTGGACCAAAGAACAGGCTAATAAATGGTACGCAGAACAGCCCTGGATGGTGGGTGCCAATTATTATCCGAGCACGGCCATCAATCAGTTAGAGATGTGGCAGGCCGACACTTTTGACGCAAAAAGAATTGATCAGGAATTAGGCTGGGCTGAGGGAATCGGAATGAATGTAATGCGTGTTTATCTTCATGATTTACTACACAAACAAGATGCCGAAGGACTTTACAAACGCATGGATACTTTTTTAGGAATTGCCGATAAACACCATATCAAAATACTATTTGTTTTGTTTGATTCGTGCTGGGATCCGTTTCCGGTTTTAGGAAAGCAACGTGCTCCAAAACCGCATACGCATAACTCAGGATGGGTTCAAAGTCCGGGACAAAAGGTATTACAGGATTCAAAAGAATATCCTCGCTTAGAGAAATATGTAAAAGAAACGATTTCTAAATTTAAAGACGATAAACGTATTTTGGGTTGGGATGTTTGGAATGAACCGGATAATATGACGGGACCTTCTTACGAAAAAGTTGAAATTAAAAACAAAGCCGATTTGGTTCTGCCTCTTCTAAAAGATGTTTTTGTGTGGGCGAGAGAAAGCAATCCGTCACAACCATTGACTTCGGGAGTTTGGGTTGGAGACTGGAGCGATGAAGCTAAAATGAAACCAATGCACAAAATGCAGATCGAACAATCTGATGTAGTTTCATTTCATAATTACAATACGCCTGCAGATTTCGAAAAAGTAATCAAACAATTGCAACGCTACGGAAAACCTTTGTTGTGTACAGAATATATGGCAAGACCAAACGGAAGCACATTTGCAGGTTTCTTACCAGTTGCCCGCAAGTATAATGTTGCTATGATCAATTGGGGATTGGTTGACGGAAAAACGCAAACCAAATACGCCTGGGACAGCTGGACAAAAACGTACACTGCAGAACCAGAAGTTTGGTTTCACGAAGTATTCCACACAGACGGAACGCCCTATATCAAAGCCGAAACAGATTTGATTAAAAAGATGACGGCTGAGGCGAATAAGAATTAGATAATGTGCCAATTAGATAATTATTTTTTGGAACGGATAAATAGCCACGAATTCACGAATTTTTTCTATTTATTGTACGCAATCATTCGTGAATTCGTGGCGAAAAAATCATTCTAATCCTTTTATCTGTGGCAAAGGAGAATTAGATAAGGCGTCAATTAGATAATTAGATAATGCAGCACAATCCTTGTAATAATTATCTAATTATCAAATTTTCTAATTGGCACATTTAAGAAACTAAAAACAATAAACATGATAAGACAACTTATTTTTCTAGGAATATTGTGGGTTGGAATTTCTGCGAAAGCGCAACAGCCAGATCCTCCGGGACAGGTGAAGGGAAATGAAAAACCTAAAAATGAAGCCTATCTTTTTGCACATATGACGCACAAAGATTACGGCAGATTGTATTATTCGGTTAGTTTAGATGGTTTGCATTGGGATAACTTAAATGATGGGAAAAGGGTTTTTGAAGAGTATAAAGGCCATCCGGATATCTGTAAAGGGCCTGATGGGAAATATTACATCGCAGGAAACACGGGTGACGATGCGAAAAGCATTAATATTTGGGTTTCGGATGATTTAATTACTTGGAAAAAACATTCAGATTATACACCTGATTTAAAAAGCACGCCTGATTATGCGAATGCTTTACAGCGAATTGGTGCGCCAAAACTGTATTACGATGCACCTTCAGGAAAGTTCATCATGACCTGGCATACACCGCATCTTGACGGAACAAAAGAAGATCCGGAGCGTTATTGGGCAAGTCAGCGAACTTTATATGTTTTGTCTAAAGATTTAAAAACTTTTGAAGGAACGCCAAAACGTTTATTCGATTGGGATATGGGAACGATTGATGTTTTCATCCGTAAAGTTGGTGATTCCTATTATGCTGTTATTAAAGATGAAACCTATCCAACTTTGTACTGGACAACTGGAAAAACGATTCGAATTGCGAAATCAAAATCACTTTTAGGACCTTATTCTTTGCCTCAACAATCTATCAGCCCAAATTTTAGAGAAGCACCAATGTTGATTCCGTCACCGGATGATAAAGCCTGGTACATGTATTACGAGCAATATCCGGGAGTTTCTTATGGATTATCAATCGCTGATAACCTAAACGGACCTTGGTTTCAAGCTTCAGGATATACTTTTTTTGCGGATTGGGACAAATACAGTTTTCCTGAAAAAGTGCGCCACGGTTGTATGGTCACCATCTCAAGAAATGAATATGACAGTCTGGTGCAGCAATTTGGCTTGACCAAAACAGAATCAAAACCTAAAAAGTAAATGAAAAATATAAATAGTTTTTTGCTGGGATTAATTTTTATTCCGTTGCTTTCCTGCAGTGATTCGTCAGGCGATCCAATTAAGGAAGAACCAATTGTTACGCCAATTGAATCCAAACCTGCAACAGAAGGCATCAGAATAGCCTGGGAATATGCATCTCTGACTCAAATTTCAGATAAAAACAGTTCAGACTATAATGGTTACGCCAGATTAATTCAATTAGACAGCAAAAAATTAATTTGTACTTATGAAGCCGGAGGGGCCATTTTGGTCAAAATCAGTAATGATTTAGGTGCAATCTGGAGTGCGCCAATTAAAGTGGTTTCAGGAACGGCTTCCGTAAATATGACAACGCCTGATATTTTGCAATTAAAAGACAACTCAATTTTGATTTGTTATAATCCGAGACCTATTGCAGATAATAGCGGAGCAAATTTTTCTATTAATACCATTAAAAGTATTGACGGAGGACTGACCTGGACGGATAATAAAATTGTGTATGAAGCGGCAGCAGAATTTGAAAACGGCTGCTGGGAACCTTCGGCATTACAAATTCCGAGTGGAGAAGTTCAGTTGTTTTTTTCTAATGAAAATGTATATAAAAATTCAAACGAGCAAAATATATCATTGCTTCGTTCTTCTGACAATGGTTCAACCTGGTCAGAAAGCCCTGAAATAGTAAGTTTTAGAACTGGAAAAAGAGACGGAATGCCATCGCCAATGCTGTTGAAAAATCAAAGTGAGATTGTATTTTCAATAGAAGATAACGGTACAAACAATCAATTTAAACCTTATATCATCCGAAATACACTTTCAGAAAACTGGAAACAAACGGTTGATGCCTCCAGCAATAATAGAAATTATGCTTTAGCAGAAGAAATAAATGTTGCTGCCTACGCAGGTGCACCTTATTTGGCTCAGCTAAGTACGGGAGAGGTTTTAATGTCCTACCAAGGAACTGAAAATAGAGCCACGAACGAACTGAATAATGCTGAAATGAAAGTCGTAATCGGAACGAATCAGGCCAAAAACTTTGACAGAAAATCAGTTCCATTTTTAATTGCTCCAGGGAAATCAGCTTTATGGAATAGCATTGAAGTTTTAGATGACGATACGGTTATTGCACTGACAACGACCAATCAGTTTGGAAATTCATCTCAGGTATGGATGATTAAAGGCCGTGTTTTACCCGAAATTAATGCTGTAAATGCAACAGCGGTAATTGATGGACAAAGCAATGAAGCCGAATGGAAGAAAACAGGTCCTGTTTTTATTGGCCAAAACGGAGCAACGCAACTGGAAGCAAATTTTAGTTATGATGCATTGTTTTTGTATGTTTTTGCAAAAGTGAAAGACAGCGAGGTTGTGAACGCAAACAGTATTGGCGAAAGCGATGGTTTTAATCTGTATTTAGATCCAAAGAATCAGAATTTAGTAGCACCAGGAAATTCAATTTTTAAATTAGAATTTGGACAAACAGCTGCATTTTCAATGTCTGAGGGCGAAAATAGTAAGTGGAAGAAATCAGATAAGATTCAGGGAATTGTTTCAACAACTGTAAAAACAGCTACGGGATATCAAATAGAAGCAAAGATTCCATGGAGTTTATTAGGAGGGATGCCTTCAAAACAAACAAGAATTGGCTGTAATGTAGAACTAAGAACAAAAGGCGGCACAAGTTATTTAGAAAGTATTTCGAGCAATATAGCTGAAAAACCGTATTCGTGGTCAAGCCTGAAATTGAATTATTAAGAATAAAGAATAGTGAAGTAAAATTCACGTAAAATTGGTTAGTTAAGTTAGTGTTTGGAATTACCAGGCTTTTGTGGAAATAGCCTGGTAATTTATTTAATGTCTAAAAAAGGAAAATTGTAATGAGAAATAAAACGATAATGCTGGTTGCCCTGTTTTTAGGATTTGCAGCAAATGCACAATGGAAACCACAAGGTGATAAAATCAAGACAAAATGGGCCCCTCAGGTTGATCCGAATAAAACTTTACCAGAATATCCCCGTCCGATTATGGAGCGCAGCCAATGGAAAAATCTGAATGGTTTATGGAATTACACCATTCAGGATTTTGGAAAAACGGCACCTTCAAAATATGATGGGCAAATTCTGGTTCCGTTTGCTGTAGAATCAAGCTTGTCTGGTGTTATGAAACAAGTGGGAGCAGAGAAAGAGCTTTGGTACGAAACTAATTTTTCAATTGAATCAAATTGGGAAGGCCAGAACATTCTTTTGCATTTTGGTGCTGTCGACTGGAAAACAGAAATCTTCATTAACGATATAAAAGTAGGTTCGCATACTGGCGGTTACACTCCGTTTTCATTTGATATTACGCCTTTTATCAAAAAAGGAAGTACCCAAAAAATGGTAGTAAAAGTTTGGGATCCTTCAAACGATGGGCCACAGCCACGAGGGAAACAAGTGAAAAATCCGGAAGGAATCTGGTACACGCCTGTTACCGGAATTTGGCAAACCGTTTGGATTGAACCGGTAAACGCTAAAAATATTACCAATCTAAGAACAACTCCTAATGTTGATCAAAACAGTATCAATATCAAAGCAGAAGTTGCCGGAGCAGAAACGGGCGATATTGTCGAAATTGCTGTTTTCGAAGGAGCTAAGGAAATCGCTAAAGAAAAAGCGGTTGTAGGGGAAAGTTTGGATATTGTTTTGAATAATCCAAAATTATGGTCCCCTGAAAGTCCGTTTTTGTATCAGACAAAAATCAGTTTAATTAGTAAAGATAAAGTGGCGGATGAAGTAAAAAGCTATTTTGCAATGCGAAAAATTTCATCCAAAAGAGATGAAAACGGTATTGTAAGAATGCAGCTGAATAACAAAGATTACTTTCAATTTGGTCCATTGGATCAAGGCTGGTGGCCTGATGGATTGTATACGGCACCAACAGATGAAGCTTTGAAATATGATATTATTAAAACAAAAGAATTAGGTTTTAATATGATTCGCAAGCACGTAAAAGTAGAGCCAGATCGTTGGTATACACATTGTGATCAATTGGGAATTTTGGTTTGGCAGGATATGCCAAGCGGAGACGATCAGCCGATTTGGCAAGACAGAAAGTATTTTGACGGAACTGAATTACAGCGTTCTGCAAAATCAGAAGAAATCTACAGAAAAGAATGGAGAGAGATTATGGATCATTTATATTCTTATCCGAGTATTGTAGTCTGGGTTCCGTTCAACGAAGCCTGGGGTCAATTTAAAACGGTCGAAATTACCGAATGGACAAAAAAACACGACCCAAGCCGATTGACAAACTCCTCTAGTGGAGGAAATCATTTTCAGACTGGAGATATCTTAGATTTACACCACTATCCTGGACCAGAAATGTATTTATATGATGCAAGAAGAGTAACTGTTTTAGGCGAATATGGTGGAATTGGTTTACCAATTGAAGGCCATTTATGGAGAGCCAATGACAATTGGGGATATGTAAAATTTAAAAATGAAAATGAGGTTACTACTGAATATATCAAATATGCCCAAGTCTTAAAAAACTTTGTGAAATCAGGATTTTCGGCGGCAGTTTATACACAAACAACCGATGTTGAAGGCGAAGTAAACGGATTTATGACGTATGACAGAAAAGTAGACAAGATGGACTTTAAAAAGGTTAATAAAATGAATACTGAGGTAATTAACGCCTTAAATAAAAAATAGGATTTTTTTAAACACATAGATACATAGGATTTAGTGTTGAAAAAAAGAAGGTAGAAGAAACTAGTTTCCACACATAGCATTAGTCAAAGTTTTAGACTGTGATAAAGCTTCCCGTTAAGCTATGTTTTTTTAAACAAGTGAAAAAGCCTTTTTCAGACAAAGAAAAACTATGTCCCTATGTGTTTAAAACAGGCCAAAAAATAAAAAATAAAAAATAAAAATGAAAAAGCACTTAATTCTCTTTTTGCTAATGATTGTTTCTGCTGGATATTCGCAGCAAAAAACATTCTCGAATCCACTTTTGCCTTCAGGAGCAGACCCTTACAGTACGTACTATAAAGGCTATTATTACTATACTAATACACTGGGAAACAGATTGGTTTTATGGAAAACCAAAGATTTATCTGATTTAAAAAATGCCGAAAGTAAAACAATTTGGGAAGCTCCAAAAGGAACCGATTATTCAGCAGAAATATGGGCGCCGGAGTTTCATATTATTAACGGAAAATGGTACGCTTATTTCGCCGCAGATAATGGCGATAACAACAACCATCGTATGTATGTTTTAGAAAATAAAGCATCAGATCCGTTTAAAGGAAAGTGGGAATTTAAAGGAAAAATTGCCGCAAAAACGGATAAATGGGCCATTGACGGAAATGTATTTGAATATAAAAAACAGCTGTACATGATTTGGGCAGGCTGGGAAGGCGACACAAACGGACAGCAGAATATTTACATCGCCAAGATGAAAAACCCGCTTGAAATCGAAGGGGATCGCGTTCTAATTTCTTCCCCAACACATGGGTGGGAAACGCACGGAGCACTGAATGATCCTGTTAATCCGCCTCAGGTAAATGTTAATGAAGGTCCGCAGTTTTTGCAAAATGGGGATAAAATTTTCATAGTGTTTTCGGCCAGCGGTTGTTGGACAGATTTCTATGCTTTGGGATTATTAAGTTTCAATGGCGGTGACAATTTATTAGACCCAAATGCCTGGAAAAAAGCCGATGAGCCAATTTTCAAGCAATCGGATAAAAACAAAGTATATGCACCTGGACATAATTCGTTTTTTAAATCTCCGGACGGAAAAGAAGACTGGATTTTATATCACGCCAATTCAAACCCGGGTGAAGGATGCGGGAACAAGAGATCGCCGAGAATGCAAAAAATCAGCTGGGATGCAAACGGATTTCCCGTTTTGGGAGAACCTGTAAGCGAAGAAACGCAATTGGCTATTCCATCAAAATAAAAACATTTTAAAATCATCAAAATGAAAAATATTCAAATAGCAGCAGTTGTTTTGCTGGCACTTTTTCAATTTAATTGTAAAGACAATAAAAAGGATGTTCAATCTTCAGAAACAACTTCTGAAGTAAAAACAGATTCGGTTAAAGCCGTTTTAGAAACTAAAAATTTCGACACCATAATTGATGGTAAAAAAGTCAATTTGTATTGGATCGAAAACAAAGGAATAAAAGCTGCTTTTACCAATTACGGAGGAAGGTTAATCGGACTTTGGATAGCAGATAAAAACGGGAAACAAACCGATGTTGTAGTGGGAATGAGCAGCGCAAAAGACTTTAAAACTTCGACTGAACCTTATTTTGGAGCAACCATCGGCCGAGTTGGAAATCGCATTGCAAAAGGAAAGTTCACTCTAGAAGGAAAACAATACCAGGTGCCTTTGAACAATGGTAAAAATGCTTTGCACGGCGGTGTAAAAGGTTTTCAGGATGTGGTTTGGGATGTCAATAAAACGAATGAAAACACTTTGGTTTTTAGTTATATTTCTCCAGACGGAGAGCAGGGTTTTCCTGGAAATTTAACGGTAAAAGTGACGTACACGCTTGAAGCGGATCAAACCATCAAAATGGAGTATGAAGCTACGACTGATAAAACGACTTTGGTGAATTTAACCAATCATGCCTTTTTTAATTTGAATGGAGAGGGAAGCGGTTCCATTTTGAATCACGAACTTCAGATTTATGCTAATGAATTTACACCAGTTGATGAAGGATTAATCCCGTCAGGCGAATTAAAACCTGTGAAAAACACTGTTTTTGATTTTACGTCAAAACATACCATTGGCGAAAGAATTGAAACGAAAGATGAACAATTGACGTTCGGAAAAGGCTATGATCATAATTATGTTTTAAACGGAACTAAGAAAAACGGACTGAATCATGCAGCCACAATTTCGGGAGATAAATCGGGAATCACGCTGGATATTTATACCGAAGAACCGGGTCTACAGTTTTACAGCGGGAATTTCATGCAGTCTAAAAACACTTTTAAATCGGGAGCCAAAGATGATTTTAGAACGGCTTTTGCCTTAGAGACCCAACATTTTCCAGATGCTCCAAATCAGCCAAAATTTGCGCCAATTGTTTTGAAACCGGGTCAAAAATACCATACGGTTTCGTTGTATCAGTTTTCTGTAAAGTGATTTTAATTAGATAATTAGAAAATGTGAGAATTAGAAAATGTTAGAATAATGTAATTTTATTTAATCAGATTTAAAAATGAAAAAAATAGTAAGCATGATAAGTTTGTTATGTGCTTTTGCTGCCTGTTCGCAGGAAAAAAGTACAGACAAACCAGCAGAAACGAAAGCAAATGCTATTTTATTGGCCGATCCAACTATATTTTATGATAACGGAACCTATTATTTATACGGAACTACCGGAGGAGAAACGCCATTAAACGGACAAGGATTTATGGTTTATAAATCATCCGATTTACAAAAATGGGAAGGGCCGGCAGGTGCTCAAAATGGACTGGCTTTAAAAAAAGGTGATGCTTTTGGTGACAAAGGTTTTTGGGCGCCACAGATTTTGAAGTATAACAATAAGTTTTACATGATTTATACGGCAAATGAAAATATTGCGATTGCCAGCAGTAATAGTCCGTTGGGGCCATTTAAGAATGAATCTCAAAAGCCAATTATTGAAACAGGAAATCAAATTGATCCGTTTATTTTTATTGATGAAGATGGAAAGAAATATTTGTATCACGTAAGATTGACAAAAGGAAACCGAATTTTTGTAGCCGAAATAAATGACGATCTTCAAAGCATTAAACCTGAAACTTTAACCGAATGTATTTCAGGAACCTTACCTTGGGAAAACACTCAAAATACAGACTGGCCCGTAACAGAAGGCCCAACGGTTTTAAAACACGATGGTTTATACTATTTGATTTATTCTGCAAATGATTTCAGAAATCCTGATTACGCTGTTGGTTATGCCACAAGTAAAAGTCCATTTGGTCCTTGGGAAAAGTCTGCTGACAGCCCAATTATTAGCAGGAAAAATGTAAAGCAGAATGGTATTGGCCACGGTGATATTTTTTGGGATAAAAACAATAAGATGCATTATGTTTTGCATACTCATTTTAATGAAAGTACTGTTGCGCCAAGAAAAACAGGAATTATTTCAATTGATTTTGATGGAAAAACTTTAAAAGCAGATTCTGGTAGTTTTGTCTTTTTTGAAAAGTAAATAAAAATTTAGTTCTGTTAATTTAACTTAAATTTTTAGATACTTATTGTTGCAATTATGTAGAATGAAAAATATTTAATGAAAGGCTGTTTCTTTTGAAACAGCCTTTTTTATTGGTTATCAGTTACTTGTGTTTTTGTTGTAAGGAAATAAATTCTTTTCTTATTTAGAATAAGTAAAAATAATTTGGATAACACAACTTTAGAACTTATTTTTGCACCATAAATTTAACACCTATTCAAAATGAATATAAATACTATCAAAAAAGTCTTCTTTTATATGCTGTTTTTGAGCTCATTAAGTATGATGAGTCAGGAATTAGGAAAAGTAACTGGGAAAGTTTCTTTAAGTGGAAATATCCCTGCAGAAAATATTGCAGTTGCTCTTAAAGGAACTAAATATACTGCTGTTACCAATTCGTATGGACAATATGAGATTAAGAATGTAAAGCCAGGCAGTTATGTAATTAGCATTCGTGCTGTCGGAATTCAGCCAGTTGAAGACAATATTGTAGTGAAATCGAAACAAACTACAAATAAAAGCTTCTCACTTTCTGAAAGCCAGGAAGACCTTGAAGAAGTTGTTATTACAAAAAACAAATACAAGCAAGATAAACCTTCTTTATCTCTGCGTTTACAGACACCTGTTTTAGAGATTCCGCAAAACATACAAATTATTAGCGGTCAGACCTTAAAAGATCAGCAAATTACAAGTATGAGTGATGGTGTAATCCGTAACGTGAGTGGTGCTGTGCGCTTAGAGCACTGGGGTGATTTGTATACTAATATAACAATGCGTGGTTCTCAAATTCAGGCTTTTCGTAACGGATTTAATGTGGTTTCTTCTTTTTGGGGACCATTAACAGAAGATATGAGTTTTGTAGATCATATCGAATTCGTAAAAGGACCTGCAGGATTCATGCTTTCAAGCGGAGATCCAAGCGGGCTTTATAATGTGGTGACAAAAAAACCAACAGGAATGACAAAAGGTGAAGTTTCTGTACTTGGTGGAAGTTATGACTTTTACAGAGTTAGTATTGATCTTGACGGTAAATTGGATAAAAAAGGAAAATTATTATACAGATTCAATGGTGCCGCACAGAATAAAGGTTCTCACCGTGCTTATGAGCATAATAATCGTTATGTAATCGCTCCTGTTATTACATACCAGGTCGATGATAAAACAAAATTGACTGCTGAATATAATTTTCAGTATGCAAATATGACTGAGGTAGGTTCTTATTATGTTTTTGGACCAGAGTCTGATGGGTATGCAACTCTACCTGTAGGATTTACAATGACGCAGCCAGGTTTGCCTGATACTAATATTCAGGATCACAGTGGATATTTGATGTTTGAACACAAGTTTGATGATAACTGGAAATTGACTGCACAGACTTCTTATTTTAAATACCTTCAACAAGGATATAGTTCATGGCCAAGTTTAGTTGGATCTGATGACAATACACTTGGTAAAGGAAATATTATTAGAAACGTTGGTATTTGGGATGCCGAAAGTAATATGTATTTGGGACAAATATTTGTGAACGGAAAATTCAATACAGGTACTGTTACTCACAAAATACTAAGTGGAGTAGATTTAGGAAGCAAAGATTATATGGCCGATTGGGGACAATCTCATAATCTTGATACAGCTGCTAATCCATTCAATGTTTATAACCCAAATTATGGAACACCATCTAATGGTTTTCCTGCTTTTGACCACGAAACACCTCTTAGTCAGAGAGCTGGCGGACTTTATGGTTCGGAATATGCAGCTGGATATATTCAGGACGAACTTGGTTTCTTTCAAAATAAATTAAGATTGACACTTGCTGCAAGATACACATGGATTAGCCAGTCCAGCAGCTATGAGGATACAAAGTCAGACAGTCATATTACACCACGTGTAGGGGTAAGTTATTCTATAACTGATAGTTTTGCAGTATACGGATTGTATGATCAGGCCTTTTTACCACAGACAGGTAATGTTAAAGAAGGAGAAGAAATCAAACCTTTGACAGGGAATAATATTGAATTTGGTATTAAAAAAGACTGGTTTGACGGTTCATGGAATACATCTTTATCTGTGTACAATATTTTAAAGAAAAACGAACTCACAACAGATCCTTTGAGTAATCCAAGTAAGCCAGTTAGTGTCGTATTAGGTGAAAAAAGAGCTCAGGGAGCTGAATTTGATGTGAGAGGAAAAATCTTTGAAGGTTTAAATCTTATTGCAAACTACGCTTTTACTGAATCTATTGTTCTTGAATCAAATGTTACAACTATTAAAGAAGGTTCTGTTGTCCCTGGATACGCAAAACATACAGCAAATGCATGGTTAAACTATACTGTTCAAAGTGGTAAAATTAAAGGATTTGGAGTTTCTTTAGGAGGAACTTTCCTTGATGGCCGTCAAACAGATACCTGGAGTGAAGGGCTTCAAAAATTACCATCTTACTTTAAATTAGACGGAGGTTTATCTTATGAAACAGGAAAAGTAAAAGTTACGGCGAATGTTTTCAATATTTTGGATAAATACCTTTACAGTGGTTCTTATTATGAGTGGCTTTCTGCTTATTACTGGCAGACAGAAGCACCAAGAAACTTCAGAGTTGGGGTTACTTATAAATTCTAATTTTTAGAAAAGATTAAAAACAAAAACATCCGCAAATAGCGGATGTTTTTGTTTTTAATAGGTTCAAAGGGGCAGAGTGGCAAAGGTTCAAAGGGGCAGAGTGGCAAAGGTTCAAAGGGGCAGAGTGGCAAAGGTTCAAAGGGTTTAGAGTCTGGTTTTTAGTTTCTAAAATCCTTTTAATCAGTGCAATCTGTGCCAAAAAAAATTAACCTTTTTTAATTAGTGGAATCACTTTTGTACCAATCAATTCTATAGCATTCATTAATTGCTTGTGGGTTAGTCCTGCATTGTCCATTTGGAAAGTGAATCGGTCTACGCCGCCAAGGGATTCGCTGTGTCTTAATAATTTCTCTGCAACACGTTCCGGACTTCCTACAATTAAAACACCATCGTCATCAATAAGTCCGTCAAATTTGGCTTTTGTAACCGGCGGCCAACCTCGCTCTAGTCCTAATTTTGTCCAAAGTTCGGCATAACCAGGATAATATTCATCGATGGCTTTTTCTGTTGTACTTCCAACAAAACCTGGCGAATGTAAACCAACTTTTAATTCTTCGGGTTTATAGCCTGCTGCTTTTCCTGCTTCACGATATAAATCAATCAAAGGGCGAAAACGGTGTGTCTGTCCTCCAATAATAGCTACCATTAAAGGTAATCCTAAGCTTCCTGCTCTTACAAAAGATTCCGGAGTTCCGCCAACACCCAGCCAAACAGGTAACTTTTCCTGTAAGGTTCTCGGATAAATTGGAAGATTATTTATGGCAGGACGGAATTTTCCTGACCAGGTTACAAATTCATTGTCCCGAATTTGTAGAAATAATTCTAATTTTTCTTTAAAAAGCGCATCGTAGTCATTCAGATTAAATCCGAAAAGGGGATAAGCTTCAATAGAAGAGCCGCGGCCCACTACAATTTCGGCGCGACCTTTTGAAATTAAATCCAAAGTAGCAAAACTTTGATATACTCTCACTGGATCGGCAGCGCTAAGCACTGAAACAGCACTCGCTAATCGGATGTTTTTAGTTCTCGCAGCCGCAGCACTTAATATCACAACAGTAGCCGAATCTAAAAACTCTTTTTTATGGTGTTCTCCAATTCCAAAAACGTCAAGACCAACCTGATCTGCGAGTTCTATTCTTTGAAGTAATTGTTCCATGGCATCAACACTACTTAAATTGTTGCTGCCGTACATTGCCGAAGCAAAACTGTCTATTCCTATTTCCATAATTTTAGGTTTTTGCCACGAAGGCACGAAGTCACAAAGTTTTTTTGCGTTAGGCATCAGGCAATATGCTTTAAGCTTTTTAAAGCCTATAGCCTAAAGCTTATAGCCTACAGCCTATATTAATGAGAGAACCCAAATGAAACACTGATCAAAATAATCAGGATCACAATCAGTGTAATCACAACATAAAGATAATCTTTCTCCAGAAGGAAAGAAAATAAAGAAAGCAAAACACGAAATACAGGTGTGAGAAAAAGTAAAATGATTCCGAAGAAAATCAGCGATTCTCCTTTTCCCTGAATTACTCCCTGATAAACATCAGCAACTACTTCAAATATGTTTCGGTCATTTTCATGAAATACAGAGTAATTCTCAATATCTGTGCTATGTCCCATCAAATAAACTATTCCACCAATAAAAGCGACTGCTAATGAAATCCAGACACCGTAACGCAATAAATTACCTACTATGTTTTGAAAATCTTTTTCTCCAAATTTTTCCTGCTGCATACTGTTAGATTTTTCCATTTAGTCCGTTATAAATCATATTTACTGCCAAAACAAAAATCAGGCAGGCAAAAAATATTCTGAGTTTTTTAGGGTTTGTTTTCACTAATACTTTGGCTCCGGCCATAGCGCCGAACAAAACACCAATAACAACCGGCATACAAATTCCGGGTTCGATATAACCTTTCTGAATATAAATGACAGAACTCGCCATAGCTGTAACACCCATCATAAAATTGCTGGTTGTAGTTGAAACCTTAAACGGAATTCGCATAATGTTGTCCATTGCAATTACTTTAAAAGCTCCAGAGCCAATTCCGAGTAGCCCAGACATCATTCCGGCAATTCCCATCATGCTGAAACCGCCAATAACGTTTTTTGTTCCGTAACTGATAACTTCGCCATCATGTGACGGATAAGTACCTTGTAATCTTAGTTTTTTTGCTAACGGACTTGATTCTAATACAATATGTTCTTCTTTTTTTCGAAGGGAATTAATAGCTGAGAATATTAAAGTCATACCGAATAAAACAGCTATAAAGGAAGTAGGAGCAATAGTAGAAAGTAAAGCACCGCAAACGGCACCAATTGTAGTGGCGATTTCAAGAAAAATTCCCAAACGCATGTTGGTAATTCCTTCCCGCACATAAGCTGCGGCAGAACCGGAAGAGGTTGCAATTACAGAAACCAAAGCAGCACCAATGGCGTAATGAATGTCAACTCCTAAAATGACAGTTAAAAGCGGAATAATAATGATACCGCCTCCTAAACCTGATAATGAACCAATAAAACCTGCTAAAAAAGCGCCAAGAATCATAATCAGGGTAAACGTAAGTACTGTCATTCGAATCAATTTTGTTTTCGCTAATTTACGAATAGAAATTTGGTAAGGAAATGTTTAGGTGCTTAAAAAGACCTTAAAAAAGCGAAAACGTTTTATCTGGTATAGATTTCAAATACAATAAATTCCTCCATTAAACTTTTATTAACAACTGCGAAAAAACTTATCGTTTATATTTGTAAGGATCAATTCTGAAATAAATCTTTTAATGGTATGATGAAAATTCAAAAAAATGCAGTTTACGCCTTTTTATTTCTGGCTTTTTCATTTTCGGCTTATTGCCAAAATGTAAAGCTGCTAAATATTGACCAGCTGAATGAAAGAGTAAAAAACGGTAAAGACAGTACTTATGTAGTCAACTTTTGGGCAACCTGGTGTGCACCGTGTATTAAAGAATTACCTCATTTTGAAAAGCTTCAGGCCGATTATAAATCAGAGAAAGTGAAAGTTTTGCTGGTAAGTGTTGATTTTAAATCGAAATTAACTTCGGCTGTTGTACCTTTTGTGAAAAGAAAGAACTTAAAAAATGAAGTTTTTTTATTGAATGAAAGCAGTCCACAGGAATATATTGACCGTATTGATCCGTCCTGGTCAGGCAGTATTCCGGCAACGCTATTTATTAAAGGCGATAAACGAAAATTTGTTGAAAGCGAATTTACCTATGAACAATTATTAACTGAATATAAAAAACTGTAAATTATTTAACCATGAAAAAAATAATCCTTTTAGTTATGCTGGCATTTTCTGCCTTTCTTTCTCAGGCGCAAAATGCAACCCTTAAAGCTGGAGATGTTGCACCAGATTTTAAATTGAAAAATGTAGATGGCAAAGAAGTTTCTTTTAACAGCTTTCCAAAAGCAAAAGGTTATATTGTTGTTTTTACCTGCAATACTTGTCCATACGCTATTGGTTATGAGCAAAGAATTATTGATTTGGATAACAAATTCAGACCACAAGGTTATCCGGTAATTGCTATCAACCCAAATGATCCTGAAGCTTCTACAGCAGATACTTTTGATAAAATGCAGGAATTGGCAAAAAACAAAAAATATCCTTTCCCATATTTATTTGATGCAGGACAAAAAATAACGGATGAATACGGAGCAAAACGTACACCGCATCTTTTTATCGTATCAAAAACGGCTAAAGGAAATGTAGTGGAATATGTTGGAGCAATCGACAATGATCCGGAAGGAAACAATCCGCAAAAAATAAAATATGCTGAAGATGTTATTGCGTCATTAAAAAGCAATCAAAAACCAGCGATTACCCAGACAAAAGAAATTGGCTGTACGGTTAAGAGAAAAGCGAAAGCTTAAATTTTTCTTTCATTTATATAAGAAAAACGCTTCAGGTATCTGGAGCGTTTTTTGTTTTTACAAACTTTTCAATTTCTTCATAAACACAGGAAAAACCTCGTTTAATTCATCAAATAAAGGATTTTTACGATACTTCAATTTCATCTCTCCAAATAGTTTCAATCCCAATGCAAATTGTATCGCTTCAGATTCATTGTCAAATAAGTTTTTTGCCTTTATTCTTTCGATGATGTCAAATATTTCATCGTGATTGCCAAATTCTATTCCAAGTTCTTTTGCAGGCTGTGTTTCGCCGTTTGCGTATTCTTTTAAGCTTAATGTTAAGTAATATTTGTTTGATCTTTTTTCCATTTTATTATATGCTAATTTACTTTATCCATTTGTCAACGATTACTTTAAAAGTCTCTTTATATTGTTCGCCGACGGTAATTTCTATTTTATTGATGAAGATTGAATTCTTGCTGATCGCGCTTATTTTTTCAAGCGAAACGATAAACGAACGATTCATTCTCATAAATTTTGAAGAGGGTAATTTCTCTTCCAAAGCTTTCAATGAAATCAAGGACATCAAAGCTTTATCTGAATTTTCGAGATGTACTTTTACGTAATCTTTTAAGCTTTCGATGTATAAAATGTCTTTCAAATTCACTTTAACCCATTGGTATTCTACTTTCAAAAAGATAAAATCATCTTCAGGATTGGTTTGCAGATTTTCATTTGAAGTTTCTTCGGCCAATTGCAATACTTTATTGGCGGCACGTAAAAATTCTTCGTAGCTGAACGGCTTTAAAAGATAATCAACTGCATTCACTCTGTAACCTTCGATGGCGTAATGATTGTAAGCGGTCGTAAAAACAATTTTTGGCAATGATCCCGGCTGTTCCTGTAAAAGTCGTGCCAATTCCATTCCGGTTAAATTGGGCATATTAATATCTAAGAAGACTAAATCCGGCTGTTTTTCCCTGATTACACCCATGGCTTCAACGGCATTGTCACAACTGGAAATTAATTCCAGAAAAGGCGTCTGCTCGATAAAAGTTTCTACCAATTTTAAAGCGAGAGGCTCATCATCAACTGCTATACATTTTAATGTTGTCATTATTCTAAAGTTATTTGCAGTTTTACGTTATACATTCCATTTTCGCCAATTCCGGCTTTCAGGGAATGTTTGTTTGGATAAATTAAATGAAGTCTTCGTTTTGTATTGGTCAGTCCAATACCGCCTTCATTTGTTGTAGAAGATTTCTCGAAATAAGTGTTTTCTACTTCAAAAGTAAGATCACTTCCATTTTGCGAAAGCGAAATATGTATTTCACTTTTATCCGTAGCGTGAATACCATGTTTAAAAGCATTTTCGACCAGAGGTAACAACAACATGGGAACAATTGGATAGTCGTGTATTTTTTCAGGAATGTTTGTGGTAATGGTCAATTTACTATTGGCACGAAGTTTCATCAGGGCAATAAAATCCTTCATGAAATCAGCTTCTTTCAATAACGTGGTTCTTTCTTCTGTACTATAAAGCAGGTAGCGCATCATTCGGCTTAAAGTGTGCAGTGCATTTCTGGAATCTTCGATATTTGTATAAGTCAGCGAATAAATACTGTTAAGCGAATTGAAAAAAAAGTGTGGATTAATCTGTGCTTTCAGCATTGCCAGTTCGGCCATGGTTTTATCCTGTTCTAATTTTTGTTTGTGCTGTGCAGCTTTCTGCCAGTGTTGCAGCATCGCAAAACTGGTGCTGATTCCTAAAACCAATAGGGTTAAACTGAAAACATAGTTGTCAAAATAATCATTTCTATATTTTTTAAAGCCTAAAAGAGCTGCCAGTTGATCACGCAGATCGGTATTGTAATTATATAAATAGGAGACAAGCTGCAGAGCAAAAACGATCCAGAGCGCCCACAGTAAAAACGGTGTTACTTTATCTTTTATGATTGTTTTTGGAACTATAATCAAGGCATTATAATAGAAAATAACGATCAGGAGAAATAAGACAAGAGATTGCCAAAACCAAAAAATGCCCGGAAGATTAATATTCCAGGTAAGCGGTATGTAAAACAGCTGAATGTATCCTAATAATATCCAGGTTAGGATATGGATTACAGGAAACATATAGGGTTTGAAAAAATTAAATGTCATTATACTTTCTGATTTTAAGGACAATATTAGTTTTTATTCTAATATAACAGAAAACCAATCGCTCAAAATGGAATCACAATCCATAAAAACCATTTTACAGCCGACGAGCCTTTATCAAAAATACGGTTTTTTACCGAAACAACTTTTATCGGTTCTCACTGTATATCTATCGATTGTGTCTGGGGCTTCGTCTATTTGAAAAATTTTGTTTGAAGAGTTTTAGTTCTTTTGCTTACTAATAAATTGATAATCTCATATTTCATCAAAATGAATAAGCAATCTTTTTTAAGCATTCTTGCTGCGTCTGTTATCATCGCTTCGTGCGGGAATAAAAATGATCAATCGGCAAAAGCCGGAGCTGCAGCACAAGTAAAAGAATATAAAACGCTGACATTACAGCCACAGTCAGCCACCTTATATACCGATTTCCCGGCAACCATTCAGGGACAGCAAAATATCGAAATTCGCCCAAGGGTTGAAGGTTATATCGATAAGATTTTTGTTGATGAAGGTGCCGTTGTAAAAGTGGGACAGCCTTTATTCAAAATCAGTGCTCCGGAATACGAGCAGGAAGTTAGAACGGCTTCAGCAAGTATTAAAAGCGCACAGGCTTCTGTAAGTGCTGCAAAACTGGCCGTGAATAAAGTAAAACCTTTGGTTGAAAAAGGAATCATCAGTAAATATGATTTAGAATCGGCACAATACAATTACGAATCGGCTATGGCAACTTTAGCGCAGGCAAACGCCGCTTTGGTAAATGCTAAAACCAATTTAGGCTATACAACTGTAACAAGTCCGGTTAATGGCGTTGTAGGTTCTATTCCGTTTCGTTTAGGAAGCTTAGTAAGTTCAAATACCGCAGATCCTTTGACCACAGTTTCAAGCATTGGTAACGTTTACGCGTATTTTGCTTTAAATGAAAAAAAGCTTTTGGATTTTACTCAAAGTACAGCATCTCCGGGAACTACGCTGGCTCAAAAAATAAAAAACATGCCTGAAGTTTCGTTACTTCTTTCAGACGGTACAACGTATCCGGAGAAAGGAAGAGTTGAAACCGTAAACGGATTAATTAATACAGAAACGGGTTCGGTAACTTTTAGAGCACGTTTCGGAAACCCAAAAAGCATCATCAGAAGCGGAAGCAGTACAACAGTTAGAATTCCGAATGAAGTTGTAGAAAAAATACTAATTCCACAAAGTGCCACATTCGAACTTCAGGATAAGGTTTTTGCGGTTACAGTTGGGAAAGACGGGAAAACTAAAAACGTAAATATCACAGTTTTAGAAAATACAGCAGGTAATTATTATGTGGTTACAAGTGGTTTAAAAACAGGTGATCAAATTGTATTAGAGGGAGTAGCTTCATTAAAAGACGGAAGCGAAATTAAATCTCAAAATCAAAGTTCAGAAACGGTATACGCTGACTTAAAATAATAAAAAAATGTTTAAAATATTTATAAAAAGACCAGTTCTTTCGACAGTAATATCTGTTATTATTGTCATTCTGGGTATTTTAGGACTCGTTGAGTTGCCTATTTCTCAATATCCGGATATTGCCCCGCCAACCGTAAACGTTTCAGCAAGTTATACCGGTGCGAATGCCGATGTGGTATTAAAAAGTATCGTAATTCCGTTAGAAGAACAAATTAATGGTGTGGAGAACATGACCTACATGACTTCTTCCGCAACAAATGATGGTAATGCTTCTATCAAAATTTTCTTTAAAGTAGGAACAAATCCAGATTTAGCAGCGGTAAACGTGCAAAACAGAGTTTCGAGAGCTACGAGTTTATTACCGGTAGAGGTAACTCAGGCAGGGGTAACAGTAACAAAGAGTCAGAGTAGTAACTTGTTGATATTTTCTTTGTATAGCGACGATAAAGCATATGATCAGACTTTCCTTCAAAATTATGCTAAGATTAACCTTGTACCGCAAATTCAGCGTGTGGTTGGAGTAGGAGACGTAACGGTTTTTGGTGCAAAAGATTATTCTATGAGAATCTGGCTAAGACCGGACATCATGCAACAATATAAATTGATTCCGAGTGATATTTCGGCTGCTTTGGCCGAACAAAATATCGAAGCTGCTCCAGGTAAATTTGGTGAAAATGGCGATCAGGCTTTTCAATATGTAATTAAATACAAAGGGCGTTTAACAAGCCAAAAGGAATTTGGTGAAATCATCATCAAATCTGTCGGTAACGGACAAATGCTGCGCTTAAAAGATGTTGCCAAAGTTGAATTGGGATCTTTAAGTTATGCGTCAACAATTAAAACAAATGGTGTAGAATCTGCGGCGATGGCAATTAGCCAGACTCCGGGATCAAATGCCCGTGATGTAATCAACAACTCTAAAAAACTGATCGAAGATGCGGCTAAAAACTTCCCGAAAGGAGTTAAATATACCATACTTGTTGACGTTAATGAAAATTTGGATGCTTCTATCGAAAAGGTAATTCATACTTTAATTGAAGCTTTTATATTGGTTTTTATCGTTGTATTTATCTTCCTTCAGGATTTTAGATCGACATTAATTCCGGCGATTGCGGTTCCGGTTGCGATTGTAGGAACATTTTTCTTCCTGAGTTTATTCGGATTTACGATTAACTTACTGACACTTTTTGCGATGGTACTTGCGATTGGTATTGTGGTCGATGATGCGATTGTCGTCGTCGAGGCCGTGCACGCTAAACTGGATCATGGTTATAAATCGTCTAAGAAAGCGACAATCGATGCGATGGATGAAATCTCCGGAGCGATTATTTCGATTACTTTGGTAATGGCAGCGGTATTTATTCCGGTAACGTTTATTAACGGATCTACTGGGGTTTTCTACAAACAATTTGGTATTACGTTAGCAGTTGCTATTATTCTTTCGGCAGTTAACGCCTTGACTTTGAGTCCTGCATTGTGTGCTTTGCTTTTAAAACCGCATGCTGACGATCACAAACATAAAAGTTATCTTCAAAGATTTTACACCTCGTTTAACGTTGCATTTGATAATGTAACCAACAGATACAAACGTTCGGTAAGTTTTCTTTCAGTAAAAAAATGGATTGTATTGGCCGCTATTCTTATTGCCAGTGCAGGATTGTTTTATATGATGAAAACGACACCATCTGCTTTCGTTCCTTCGGAAGATCAGGGAACTGTTTTTGCGAATATCAGTTTGCCGCCATCGGCCTCTATGGAACGTTCTGATGTAATCGCTAAGCAAGTAGACAGTATTGCCAAAACGATTCCGGGAGTTAAAAACACGCTTCGTATTGTGGGACAAAACTTTACAGCCGGAGCCGGAAGTGCTTACAGTATGGTTATCGTAAAATTAGTACCGTGGGATGAACGTGAGTTAAGCGTTAATGATGTAATTGGTCAGCTTTTCGCCAAAACAAGCGGTATTCGTGAAGCTAATATTTTCTTTATTTCGCCACCAACGATTCAGGGATTTGGACAAAGTGGTGGATTCGAATTTCAATTGCAGGATAAAGGAGGTCATTCGACAGCAGAATTCTATAAAGTGAATACTGACTTTTTAGAAAAACTATCCAAACGTCCAGAAATACAATATGCGACAACACCATTTAATCCTGGTTTTCCACAATATATGATGGAAATTAATTTGGCTAAAGCCAAAGATGCAGGAGTTCCCGTAAACTCGATTTTGTCAACCATGCAAGGGTATTATGGAGGTTTGTATGCTTCGAATTTCAATAAATTCGGAAAACAATATCGTGTTATGATACAGGCTTCACCGGAGTTCCGTACCAATACAGAAGGATTAAATAAAATTTTTGTTCGTAACAATGCGGGAACAATGGCACCAATTACAGAGTTTGTAAAAATGACCAGAGTTTTTGGACCGGAATCGATTTCAAGATTTAACTTGTTTACTTCTATTTCGATTACAGGAGCACCAAATCCGGGCTTTAGTTCTGGAGATGCTATTAAGGCAATTCAGGAAGTGGCTGCAGAAAATCTTCCTGCTGGTTATGGCTATGAGTTCTCAGGATTAACGCGTGAGGAATTGGCTTCAGGAAGTGAAACTATTTTCATTTTTATATTGTGTTTGGTGTTTGTTTACTTCTTATTGAGTGCACAATACGAGAGTTATATATTGCCATTTGCGGTGTTGTTCTCCATTCCGTTTGGATTGGCAGGAGCTTATTTATTCTCGATTATTTTCAAATTAAACAGTAATATTTATTTGCAGATTTCCTTAATCATGTTGATTGGATTGCTGGCGAAGAATGGTATTTTGATTGTCGAATTTGCATTAGACCGAAGACGAAAAGGATTGCCAATTGTACAAGCAGCAATTGAAGGAGCCGTGGCGCGTTTACGACCAATTTTGATGACTTCGTTTGCCTTTATTCTCGGACTTGTTCCGTTGATGTTTGCAACAGGAGCAGGAGCTGTCGGAAATAAATCAATCGGAACCGGAGCAGTTGGAGGGATGTTAATCGGAACCATTTTGGGAGTCTTTGTAATTCCGGTATTGTTTATCATTTTCCAGACTTTACAGGAAAAAGTAAGCGGTCCTGCTAAAGATGGTTATGATGATGAAGATGACGATGAAGAAGTACAATTGATAGAAGCTCATAAAGAGTAAATAATTTAATTCAAAAGAAATGACTCATAGTTCAAATAAATATATACTACTGGTAGTGACAGCCGCACTTTTAAGTGCGTGCTCGGTTACCAAAAAGTACGAACGCCCGGAAACGATTTCGACAGAGAAACTGTATCGTGATCAGGCTTCCGCCGATTCGACTACTATTGCGAATATGCCATGGCAAACTGTTTTTAAAGATGAAAAACTGAATGCGCTAATTCAAAAAGGATTAGATCAGAATTTAAATCTGAAAAATGCTATTGAAAATATTGTACAGGCTAATGCTTCTTTAGTTCAAAGTAAATTAGCCTATTATCCGACGCTGAATGTAGATGCTAATGTAACTCGTAACAAACAGTCACAAGCGGGATTGAATTTTCCTGCGGGAATAAACATCAACACGTTGACTACAACTTATAAATTAGGATTAAGTACTTCGTGGGAAGCGGATATCTGGGGAAAATTAAGCAGTTCTAAAAGAGCAGCTTTGGCGACTTATTTAGGTACAGATGCTGCCAGACAAGCGATTCAAACCCAACTGATAGCAGATATTGCCAATAATTATTTTTTATTATTAGCTTATGATAAACAATTGGAAATCACAGAGGAAACCTTAGAAAGCCGAATCAAAAATGTGCAAACCATAAAAGATTTAAAAGAAGGCGCGATTGTTACAGGTGCGGCGGTTGTACAAAGTGAAGCCAACCAACATGCGGCAGAAGTATTGATTCCGGATTTAAAACGCAATATTCGTGAAGTAGAAAATGCAATTCATATTTTATTAGGAGAAGCTCCGGGGCCAATTGACAGAGGGGTTTTAGGAACTCAGGTTATTCCTGAAAATCTGGCGATAGGTTTACCTTCTCAATTATTAGAAAATCGCCCGGATGTCCGTCAGGCGGAATTTAATTTGAGAACGGCTTTCGAAATGACCAATATGGCCAAAACTTATTTTTATCCAAGTTTGACATTAACAGCAAGTGGTGGTTTTTCGAATTTGCAATTGACAGATTTCTTTACTAATTCTGTTTTCTATTCCTTAATTGGCGGATTGACACAGCCATTATTCAATCAGGGAATTAATAAAATGAGACTGACCACAGCACAATCACAACAAGTGCAGGCTTATAATAATTTCCAACAAAGTCTTTTGGTTGCAGGACAGGAAGTTTCGAACGCTTTGTACGCTTATCAAATGGCGGCTGATAAAGAAGATTCAAGAGAAAAACAAATTGAAGCCTTAGAAAAGGCAGTTGATTATACACAACAGCTTTTAGAATACAGTTCGGCTACAAACTATACAGATGTCTTGACATCACAGCAAAATCTTTTAGCGGCACAGTTGAGTGGCGTTAATGATAATTTACAAAAATTACAAGCGGTGGTTGATTTGTACCGCGCTTTAGGCGGAGGCTGGAAATAAATTCTTTATGCCGAAAAGCATTATTGGTCGATAAAATTAGCTGATCGGTATAAAGAATTATGCTGAAGTTGAAGTTGTTATTATTTTTGGAAAGTAATAATAAAAGTCAAAGAAAAAGATCTGAAGTTCCACACAACGATCTCTATTATTAAAAACATGACTAATGAAAAGCGCCTCAGTAATGAGGCGTTTTTTTATACCTCTACATCGGTTAAAAAGTGCTCTCCGTCGATTGGTTTGGTGGTTTTGTATAATGGATGCGATAAACGAAATTATTGGCATTACTTTCGATTACTATTAAATGAAATTAAATTTTAAAACAAAAACGATGAAAAAATTAGTATTCGCCTTAGTGCTTTTTATGAGTATATCTTTTGCTCAGGCACAAGTTTCAATTAATGTAAATATTGGGACTCCTCCAAGCTGGGGACCGGAAGGAAATGACGACAGCAGATATTATTATTTACCTGATATTGATATTTATTATGATGTTGCCCAAAGGCAGTATATTTATGACAATAATGGTCGATGGACCCGTGATAAAAGACTTCCTTCACGATACAGAAATTATGATTTATATGGAGGTTATAAGGTGGTGTTAAACGATTATAAAGGAAACACTCCTTATTCGTATCACAAGAAACACAGAGAAAATTATCCAAAAGGATATCATGGAAAACCTCAGAAAAGCAGAGGAAGTAAACCGGAGAAAAACAAATCAGAACACAAACAGAAACATGAAAACCCTAAAAATTCAAAAGGGAGTTCTAATAAAGATCATAAGTATGATGATCATCATTAATTAAAATGCGATTAACGAAAAACGCCTCAGATTTCTGAGGCGTTTTTTTATACTTTACATTATCAGTTTTAACTTGAAAAAGTCAATCCTTTAGCTTTAAAACTGCTGAATAAAACCTGACGGGCAGAGCTTACTGTTTCTTCCGTACGGTAAATGCTGCACCAGAATTTTACCAGAACTTTATATTTTCCATCAGAAATAGCATTGTAGAAAATTTGTGGTGTTTTGGTTGTGTTTACCAAAGACAAACTTTCCAGCGCCTGCATGATCGTCGCATTAATATCGTCTGGAGTGGTATCACCACTAATGTCTATTGAAACTTCAACCAATTTAAAATTATCGGTATACGTCCAGTTGGTGATGTTTTGCGATAATAAATTTCCATTCGGAATAATGATTTCTGCACCGTTTGGCGCATTGATTTTAGTGGTACGCAATCCCATCGATTTCACTCGTCCAGATTCAGAACTAATTTCGATAACATCCCCAATCTGAATCGGTTTGTCAAAAATCAAGATAATACCCGAAACGAAATTATTAACCACATTCTGAAGTCCAAGTCCAACACCGACTCCTAAAGCTCCTAAAAGAATACTCAGTTTATCCAAAGGCATTCCGGAAGCAGCAACGGCCAAAAGATAACCACCAATCAAAACAATCAGTCTTGTAATGAGCAATTTAGAATGTTGCCTTTTGTTGACATTTTCTTCGTTTTCATCGTCAATTTCTCCAAAGAAATAAGCAACATATTTTTGTAATAAATGGGCAATCCAGATGATGATAAAAAACAAAACAATGTTTCCTAAGGTAAAAGTTATGCTTCCAATATTGTTTGGACGGCTTAGTAACTCTCCTAAAGAAGTTCGAAGTGATTGCCAAATATTTAAATTCGAGGCAATTACTACCACCCACATATAACCAATTACCAAAACAAAAGGCTTTTTGAGTGTATTGGATAAACTTTCGTGATCAAAAATCTTTTCAATTCCACGTTTAACCCTGGTGGTATATATCTGTAGAAGAATGATTTCTAAGATTATTTTCAATAGCACACTAAGCGCTACTATTTGTGTAAGCGAAATGAAAGCAGTCAGGCTCAGCATGTTCGAAAGTGAAACCCTTCCGAAAAGATTATAAAGTATAGACAAACCATTAAAACCGATGAAAATTATACTTGCCCATTTGAAAAATCCCTGAATGTACAATTGCTCTTTGAGCGTTTTGATTTGCACCAGACCATAGCGTATTCCTAAAACATTTATGGCAATGAAAGCACAGCGTTGAAAGAATCCAACTTCAATAAAAAGATCCAGAAAACAAAGCGTGAAGAATAATCCCAATAGAAAGAGCCAGTTTTTCATCGCTACTTTTGACCATTGATTTTTGAAAAGAATAGTCAAAATTCCGAGTAAAAGCATTTGAAGTAATTCTATAAACAAAGCCGGTGCAAACAAATTGCTCACAACAGCAATATTAAGCCCTATTACAGCAACCGGAATAAGAAACCCTCTGTTTAAATATTTGAAATTAAATAAGGAAAGGTTTTCTGAATGTCCATTTGTTCTGAGGTATTTTAAATTACGCGAAACATACCAGACGACAAGTCCCATGAAAAAGAGCAGGGTAATAAGTCCGCCAGTACGATAACTTAAATAATAAGCAGCAACTTTTTCCTCAATCACTATTTTGACACCAATGTTTTGTGCCACTGTTTTTTTGGGGATAGAGTCGTTAATACTCCATAAAAAAGGATATTCTTTATGCAGCATGCTAATTCCGGACTTTTCAAGCTTACCTTCGACAACCAGTAAGGCGTTCGAAACAGCTATTTTTCGTTGTACAGTAATTCTTTTTTTCTTGTTTAGAATTCCCTGATTTTTCGTCATCAGGCTATCTGTACTTCGGTATTTTTTTCTTAGGTTGGCAAATTCTTTTTTGAAATGCTTGCGACGGATGGTATCTTTTAAGAGTGCCATCAGATTTTTGTCTTTTCGCAGCTCTATAAATCGGCCTTTTATCTTTTCCAGATTTTCATTGCGCAAATTGATAGCCTTATTCTGTTCTTCCAGCTGCTGCTGAATTTCTTCCAGGACGGTTTGATACATTTGCTGGTTACGCACATTTGGATTGGCACCTTTCAAACTTGCCAGAATCAGGTCAAGTTTGCTTTGTGTTCTTTTAATTTCTCCAAATAAATGATGAGAAGCACTATCAAAATCGGCATCATTATAAGCTGATTCCATCATTTCATTGGCCTTTTCAATAGCCATAAGATACTCACTGTCTGTGGTGGCTTCTTCAAATAATTTGGAACGTTTTTCCTTTTTAACAGTGTCGGCTTGCGAATAGGAGAGTGGTGCATAAAATAATGCAAGAACTAGGGCTAATAAACAAAGAGAATTTCTTTTTTGAGACATAATGGAAGTAATGAATTTAGGGTTTCCAAATTTAATTGTTTTTAAGACACTTTAATAGAAAATATCGAAATATTCTGATGCCAGACAAGTAAAAGTGTTTTGAATTTTGTGTCGGATTATTTACTGTTTATTACATTCATAATCGCATAAAATATTATATTAGTTCCCTAATTTCGTATAATCCAAAAACCTATAAACAGCAGTAAATGGAAAATATCACAGTAATTATTATGTTACTATTTGGCGTTGCTTTTCTTAGTCTGATCAGTAAAAGATACAATTTTCCAATTCCAATTGTTTTGGTACTTTGCGGTGTTGTTATTAGTATTGTTCCCGGGCTTCCGGTTATTGCCCTGAATCCTGAAGTTGTTTTTATTATTTTTTTGCCTCCGCTATTATATCACGCTGCCTGGTATACGAGCTGGTTTGAATTTAAAAAAACAATTCGGCCAATAACGATGGCAGCTGTTGGTTTAGTTTTATTTACCACGATAGCAGTTGCTCTAGCAGCACATTGGCTTATAGAAGATATGTCCTGGCCTTTGGCTTTTTTACTAGGCGCTATTATTTCACCTCCAGATGCGGTTTCGGCTACTTCAATAACAAAAGGTCTGGGTCTTCATCCTCGTCTTATTGCGATACTCGAAGGCGAAAGTCTGCTTAATGACGCTAGTGGATTAGTAGCTTATAAATATGCATTGGCAGCAATTCTGGCTGGAAATTTTGTGCTTTGGGAGGCTGGTTTAAATTTCTTTATCATGTCAACACTTGGTATTGCCATTGGTTTAGTGGTAGGTTTTGTAATGAGCATTGTTCATAAAAAATTTGTTTGCGATGATATAATAGAAGCGACATTAACGCTCTTAACCCCTTTTGCTTCTTATTTAATTGCAGAGCATTTCGAATGTTCCGGTGTACTTGCCGTTGTAACAACCGGACTTTATCTTTCGGCACGATCAGGCAGTATTTTTACACATGAAAGCCGTATTATGGCCGTAACCATCTGGAGTATTTTGACTAATATTTTAAATGGTCTTATCTTTATATTGATTGGTTTACAGCTTCGTCATATTATCATTGGAATCAGTAATTATTCTGGCAGTTCTTTGTTGCTATGGGGAGCGAGTATTAGTGCAGTTGTTATTGTAGTACGTTTTCTATGGGTAATTCCGTCAACATTGTTGCAGAAGTACTTAAGCAGTAAAAATAAACAGAAAGAAGAATTTGATTATCGAAACATGATCATTTTTGGGTGGTCGGGAATGCGGGGCGTAGTTTCGATGGCAGCCGCTTTGGCATTGCCCTTAATGATGAATGAAAAAGAGGCGTTTCCTTTGCGTAATCTTATTATTTATCTGGTTTTTTGTGTTATTCTTTCGACATTGGTCATTCAGGGATTAACACTTCCGTGGCTGATCAAAAAATTAAAAATTCAGCCTTATTCTATTATAGCCGAAGAATACGAGATCAGGAATGTTATTGTTTCTGAGACAATTGCCCATATTGAAGATAACTTTTCATTGCTTAATGACGATTTACTTCATAACATTAAAAGTAAATATGAAGTTAAGTTTAATCGTTTGCAGAAAACAGAACTTCCGGCTAATTTTTTCGGGAATGGTAATGTAATGGGAGGAGAGATTTTTAATGAGTTTACTAAACTTCAAATAGATTTGCTGAATATTGAGCGCGCAAAACTGGAAGTAATGCACAAACAAGGATCAGTGAATGAAGAAATTTTTCGAAAAATAGAAAAAGAACTTGATCTGGAAGAAACACGTTTATGGATGGAAATGTATGAGGATTGACAATTAGACAATTAGATAATTGGATAATTGGATAATTCGATAATTGGAATGCTGAATGTTGAAATGTTGAAATGCTGAATGTTGGATTTTTGCATCAATAGATTTTAATATTGGATAGTCGTCAAAATGGAAGCTTAATTTAGAGAAGATATAATGTTGTAAAATAACTTATATTTACATCTCTTATTATCTATTTTATGGAAGAAAATAAACACGTAACTATATATGATATTGCTGAGAAGTTAAATTTAGCAACCTCAACAATTTCAAGGGCTTTAAAAGATCATCATTCAATAAGTGATAAGACGATCAGGAAAGTTAAAAAGGCCGCAAAAGAAATGGGTTTTGTGCCCAATACTCTTGCAGCAGGTTTGCGTGGAAACAAGACAAAAACAATAGGTGTTCTGATACCAACAGTTACACAGCCTTTTTTGTCATCATTAATTAGTGGTATCGAAATTACGGCTCAAAAATCGGACTATTCGGTAATTATCATGCAATCGCATGACTCGTATCACGACGAAGTTAATATGGCAAAATCCTTATACAGCAACCGTGTAAGCGGTGTTATTTGTTCGCTTGCGATGGAAACCAGAGATACTTCGCATTTTCAGCAATTTTCAAATAACAATATTCCATTGGTTTTTGTAGACAGGGTTCCTAAGGACTACAATACTTTCAGAGTTGTAATTGACAATTATTCTGCAGGTTATAAAGCGACAAAACATCTTATAGAACAAGGTTGCCTCCGCATTGCGCATTTAACAGCGGGCTCAGAATTTGGTAATTTATATAACGAAAGGAAAAGAGGTTATGTTGAAGCCTTGAGAGACCACAATTTGCCGGTTGATGAAGAATTAATTATTGATTTGAAAGCCGTTACTTATGAAGAAGGAGTAAAGGCAAGCAATAAATTGTTTGACATAAAACCACTTCCTGACGGCGTTTTTGCTTCAGGAGATATCATTGCGGTCAGTGCGGTGCAAACAGCCAAGAAAAGAGGTATAAAAGTACCGGAAGATATTGCCATTATAGGTTTTAATAATGACCCTATTTCTCAAATTATTGATCCAAATTTATCAACTATAACGCATCCTGCTGAAAAAATGGGAAAAGCGGCTGCAGATATTATTATTAAGAATCTGAAGTCGGCGAAAAATGAAGATGTACAGGAAATCGCTTTCTTAAATACGGAAGTACTTGTACGTGAATCTTCCAGAAGAAAAGAATCTTAAGCCTTATTGAATAATAAGTTTTAGTTCTGGAATCAAAATTCATAAAATTTAACGGCATTTTCTAATATATTAAACTCCTTTCAATTTTAATTTAAAGGAGTTTTTTTATGATTTAAGAACAACCGATTGCTGTACTTTTTTGTTTGTGGTGAAAGTTAATTCAGCGCTCAAATTGAATTTGAAAAAATACTTTCTATCATGTATTTGACATGGACAATAAAAACATCTGTGTCTTTAATCTGTTGTTTGATTAATGAATCATAATCCGTTAGGTTAAACTGTTGGATCATGTCTTTTTTTAGATATTTTATAATGGATTCAATACTGCGAGTATCATTGTCCTGCTGTTTTTTAAATTCTCGCTGTTTGCTTTCCAAATATTGCAAACTCTTTTTTAATCTCTGAATTTCAGTCTTTTCCAAACTTTTACGGCTTTTATAAAATTTAACGAAATAAAACGATAACCCGGAAGGTCATTAAACTCAATATGCTCCAAAAACTTCTCCATTTGAATTTAAGCCATTCCAGAGTATCGTATATTGATACATACGTACAATTTGAGATTTTGGTTTTGCTAAAAATTATAAAATTTTTTAAAAATGTTATAAAATTCCCATGTTTTTGTTTTAAAGAACTGACAATAGGTTGTTTATGTTTTTTTCTAAACAGAACATTGTTATCTTTTTTTTGAAAATAATTGCGTAACTCAAAAGTTACTTATATGTTTGTGTAACTTAAAAGTTACTTATTATGAAAAGAAGCATCAAACATCAGTATTTTTTTGCTCATTCCCCTGAAAAGGCTTGGCAATACCTGACAGACTCAGACTTAATGGCTCTTTGGTTAATGAAAAATAATTTTAAACCAATAGTGGGAACCGATTTTCAATTTAGAATCAACCCGATTCCGGATTTAGATTTCGATGGCACTTTTTATTGTAGCGTTTTGGAAATTGAGCCATACAAAAAATTATCCTATTCCTGGAAAAGTGGGCCAGGGGATGAGAAGATCACACTTGAATCAGTTGTAATTTGGAAACTCGAGCCCACAGAAAAAGGCACACAAGTTTATCTGGAACATAACGGATTTGACAAAGACGAAAACCTTGATTTTTTCAATGGTTTAAATCATGGCTGGCTAGAGAAATTCGAAAAAATAAACAATTTATTAAACGCATAACATGGCAACACCAGCTCTTGACGTATTTCAGGTCATCGGAGACCCAAGCAGAAGGAAAATGCTTTCCCTGCTATGCGAAGATCGGCTAACAATCAATTCGCTCGCTGATCATTTCGACATGAGCCGTCCGGCGGTTTCTAAGCATGTGAAAATCTTGTACAATGCAGGTTTTATCTCCATAGAAGACAGTGGTCGTGAACGGTATTGTAGTCTCAAAAAAGACGGTTTCGATGAACTAAAAACCTGGATTTCTTTCTTTGATGCATTCTGGGGATCAAAATTGAAAAAACTGGATTCTTTAATGGGGGAGGATAAATTGTCTAACTAACGGAAATTTGAGCAGCTTTGAGATTTAACCGCAAAGCGCACAAAGATCTACGCAAAGTTCGCAAAGTTATATTCACAAAGCTTTGTGAACTTTGTGTTTTTACAAAGCCGTCCACATCAAAAAAACTTAGCGTACTTTGTGGTAAAATTTTTTATTCTTCACAGTTTTATAATTAAAATTGATATTTTTCTATCTTTATAAAATAAAATTATAATAAATGACGATCCAGCAATTAAAATATATTGTAGCCTTAGACGAAGAACGTCATTTTGCAAGAGCCGCCGAAGTGTGTATGGTAACCCAACCCGGATTAACAATTCAGCTAAAGAATCTGGAAGAGGAAATCGGAATAAAGATTTTTGATCGGAATAAAGTACCTTTGACACCAACTATATTAGGAACCGAAATTATCAATCGTGCGAAAAAAATTCTCCGTGAGGCGGATGAAATTCGGGATTTTGTAGTGAATGAAAAAAACCTGTTGGAAGGGGAGATCAAAGTGGGTATCATTTCAACTTTATCGCCTTATTTGATTCCGTTGTTTATTAAAGCCATGAAAGAGGCTACTCCAAAAGTACATTTCATTATAAGAGAATCCAATACCGGACAATTGATGAAAGATGTAGAAACGGGAACAATTGATGTCGCAATTATGGCGACCCCAACCGGAAATCCGAATTTAATTGAACATCCCATTTTTAAAGAACCTTTTGTGGCGTATTTGAATGAGTCCCATCCCATGGCGAAAGAAGCGTTTTATGAAATGCAGCCCGGAGATAAAACCGAATTATTGTTATTACATCACGAGTTTTGCTATAATGCACAATTACTGGATATCTGCGGTTTAAAATCCTCAGATAAAATAAAAGAGCAGTTTACTTACGATATCAGTTCGATTGAAACCTTAAAAAACTTAGTCAGAGCACATTTAGGATTTGCGATTATTCCGCAGCTTTCTATTTTGAACGACGCACCATCCGGACTTTTTAAACCTTTCACGGAACCCATTCCAGTAAGAGAAATCAGTCTGGTAGTTTCAGATTCATTTTCGAAGAAATTAATATTGGAGAAAATGAACGAAGCGATCTGGAATTCCCTTCCGGATTCCCTCAAAAAAGACTTCGCCTATCGAAAAATTCGTTGGAACGATTCGCCTTATTTTGTGAAAGCGGTGAGTAAGTTTATGTAATTTTAAACACATAGAAACATAGTTTTCCTTTGTCGAGAAAGGCGTTTCACTTGCTTGAAAACACATAGCTATGTGTCTTGAAACAAGTGAAACGCCTTTTTGCAGTATAAAAATCTATGTTTCTATGTGTTTAAATACTTAGATCAAAGCTGAAACAATTATTGCTTTTTCGATGCCTCAATAATCACATTAGCAACTTTTGCTGGTTGAGAAATAAAAACAACATGGCTTCCTTTTATTTCAGTGATTTTGGTATTTGAACGTTTGTACATCGCACGTTGAATATCTGGTGTGATACTTTTGTCTTCTGTTGCTACAATTCCGTAAGAAGGTTTATCTCTCCAGGCTGCTTTTGTAATAGGTGTTCCAAAACCTTCTGCGTGGAAAGCACCTTGAGAAGCATACATAAAATCAGCTTGTTCTTTGCTTAAATCACCTGCAAAACCAGCATGAAATTTAGCTTTGTCATAATAAGCGATTCCTTTATCATCTGGAGCTAATACACCATTTTCAGGAGCAGGAGGCGCAGTTTGTAACCATTGAATAGAGTTTTCTCCATTATCAGGTTGTAAAGCTGCTACGTAAACTAATGCTGCTACTTTTGGGTGATTTCCAGCTTCTGTAATTACAGTTCCGCCCCAAGAATGTCCAACCAAAATGGTTGGTCCGTCTTGTCTGTCTAAAGCTAAGTTAGTTGCAGCAACATCATCTGCTAAAGAGCTTAACGGATTTTGAACAATAGTTACGTTATATCCTTTTTTAGTTAAAATTTGGTATAACCCCTGCCATCCTGAACCATCTGCGAAGGCACCGTGTACCAATACAACGTTTTTAATTTGTGGAGCAGCAGTTTTGGATTGTGCGTTACCATTTACAGTTGTAAATACTAAACTTAAGATTAAAGCGGTGAACAAGAAGTAAGATTTCAATTGTTCTTTTATAGATAGTGTTTTCATATTTATAAATTTTAGATTGTTGATTTTAGATTTTAGATTATCTGATATTAATATTGATATTGATTTTTGAAATTGAAATTGAAATTAGTTCAACGTTACAGCTAAAGTAATTTCAGTGTTTAATAATTTTGAAATTGGACAAATTTCTTTTGCTTTTTGAGCTGCCAATTGAAAATCTTCTTCTGAGATTCCAGGTACTTTTCCAGTCAATTCCAATTGAATTAAAGTAATGGTTCCGTCTTCGAAAGTAACTTTTGCCACAGTATCTAAATCTTCCGGAACAAAACCAGCTTCAGATAATAAAAAGCTTAATTGCATGGTGAAACAGCCTGAATGTGCCGCTGCGATTAATTCTTCAGGGTTGGTTCCTACTCCTTGTTCAAAACGGGTTTTGAAAGATAATTGTGCTTCGTTCAAAGTTGTGCTTTGTGTACTGATAGTTCCTTTACCTTCCATTCCAGTACCTTTCCAATTTGCGTTTGCTCTTCTTGTAAATTTCATGATTTCTATTTTTTTAAGTTGTTTTAATTATTTAAAATCAATTGTTTGATTTTGATGAGACAAATTTATGGCGGGTTTGCTTATTAATCAAATTAATAATTTTTTAGTATTATTAAAATAATTTATAATGATTGGGTTTAGTGTTCTTAGAGAAGGAAAGTAGCTTTAAGAAATTTTTGAGGAGTGAATAGATAATAAGAATAAAGAACATAGAACATAGAACATAGAACATAGAACATAGAACATAGAGTATAGAATATAGAATATCGGATAACAACACATAATCCATAATCCATAACTCATAAAATGAATTAATCTACTATTTTGATAGGTTAATAAAAGTTTTGATGATTTATGAGGTGAAATTGAAAATTACTCTTTAAATTTGCAACCGCAATGAGAAATAATAGCCACAATATGAAGAATTATTATAACAGCAACAAAATGATGTGCTGGGATACTGCAATGATTGTATGGGCTTCTATATAAAATAATACTATTTTTTCGAAAAGCCTTTCATGACTAATTTGAAAGGCTTTTTTGTTTTAAACTAAATTAAAGAATGATTGAATTAAAAAACGTCAGTAAAACTTTTCATCAGAAAGACCGAATTGTTTCGGCGCTATCGGATGTCTCGCTAAAGGTTCCGCCAGGGAAAATTTTTGGTGTAATCGGAACTTCGGGAGCTGGGAAAAGTACCTTAATCAGATGCGTTAATTTACTGGAAAGACCAACTTCAGGAGAAATTATTGTAGATGGAAAATCCCTGATACAATTATCAAACGCGCAGCTTGCTATTGAAAGAAGGCAAATCGGAATGATTTTTCAGCATTTTAATTTACTTTCCTCGAGAACAGTCTTTGAAAATGTTGCTTTTCCTTTGGAATTAGCTGGAACATCAAAAGCAACAATTAAGGAAAGAGTTTTAGAATTGCTTCAATTGGTTGGTTTAAGCGAAAAAGCAAATGATTATCCGGCAAGTCTTTCGGGTGGACAAAAACAAAGAGTTGCGATTGCCAGAACATTGGCCAATAATCCAAAAGTATTATTGTGTGACGAAGCAACAAGCGCACTGGATCCTGCAACCACAAGATCTATTCTGAATTTACTGAAAGACATCAATCGCCGACTTAACATCACTATTTTATTGATTACACACCAGATGGAAGTGGTTAAATCAATTTGTGATGAAGTAGCCGTAATTAGTCACGGAAAACTGATAGAGCAGGGAAGTGTCGGCGAAATTTTTGCCGATCCCAAACATGAACTGACAAGGGAATTTATTGCTTCTTCTTTGCATCTCGATATTCCTGCCGTTTATCTGGAAAGATTACAAAAGGAAGATGGCGAAAATTTAAATCCGCTATTAAGACTTGAAATGACAGGAAAATCAGTGAATGAACCTGTAATTTCAGAAGTTTCGAGATTGTTTGACACTAATTTTAAAATTATTAGTGCCCAAATGGATCAGGCCGGTGAAGTTAATTTTGGAATTATGTTGATCGAGTTATCCGGTAAACGCGAAAACTACAAAGCTGCAATCGAATATTTTATATCAAAACATATTAAAACAGAAATCATAGGTTATGTCTGAATCCATTATTGAATTATTATTAAAAGGAACCTGGGAAACGATCATCATGACATTTTTGTCCGGATTTTTCGGCTTCCTGCTAGGACTTCCAACAGGTATTTTGCTTTTCCTTACCCGAAAAAATCAAATATTAGAACAGCCTGTTTTAAATAGAGTGTTATCTGTTTTGGTGAATATTTTCCGTTCTATTCCTTTCATTATCTTAATTGTCTGGATGATTCCGTTTACTCGCGCGATTGTGGGAACATCCATTGGTGTTAGTGCGGCATTGGTTCCGTTAAGTATTGGGGCAGCGCCCTTTATTGCACGATTGGTAGAGAATAGTCTTTTAGGTTTGCCATCAGGATTAATTGAAGCCGCAAGAGCTTTAGGTGCAACCCCTTTTCAAATAGTATATAAAGTATTATTGTCGGAAGCGTTGCCTTCTTTGATCAATGCAGCCTCTATCACTTTAATTACTCTTGTGGGATATTCTGCAATGGGCGGAGCAGTAGGAGCGGGCGGTTTAGGACAAGTGGGCTATCAGTACGGTTATATTGGTTATGATGCGGTAACGATGAATTCGGTATTGGCTTTATTGGTGATTCTGGTATTCCTTATCCAGTTTGCCGGTGATACTTTATCAAAACGATTTGACCACAGATAATTGCCAATTAAAAATTAGAATTAAAAATTAAAAAATATTAAAGATGAATACGAAATTAAATTTCTTTAAAACAGCCGGAATTATAGCCTTATCACTTGTTTTATCAAATTGTGGAGAAAACAAAAAGAACGATCCGCATCATATTAAAGTCGGAGTTGCTTCCGGACCAGAATTAAAAGTAGCAGAGGCGGCTAAAAAAGTTGCGAAAGAAAAATTCGGCCTTGAGGTGGAACTGGTTTCGTTTAATGATTATGTAATTCCCAACGAAGCGTTGAGTCAGGGCGATATTGATGCCAATGCTTTTCAGCACAAACCTTATTTGGATGAGCAGTCTAAACAACGCGGTTATAAATTGGCCATTATCGGAAAAACATTTGTGTATCCGATTGCGGCTTATTCTAAAAAGATAAAAAGCCTTTCCGAATTTAAAAACGAAAGCACGATCATTATTCCAAATGATCCAACAAACGGAGGCCGTTCGTTATTGCTTTTAGAAAAAAACGGTTTATTAAAATTGCGCTCTGGAGTTGGTTTGTTGCCTAAAGTAACAGACATTGTAAGTAATCCTAAAAATCTAAAAATATTAGAATTAGAAGCGCCTCAGTTGCCTCGTGCTTTAGACGATCAAAATGTTTCGATTGCTATTATCAACAACACTTTTGCTTCTCAGGCAGGTTTAGTTCCGGCGCGTGATGCCTTGTTTGTAGAAGATAAAGATTCTCCATACGTAAATCTGGTGGTAAGCCGTGAAGACAATAAAAATGAAGAAAAGGTAAAACAGTTTCTTCAGGCATTCCAATCTGCAGAAGTAGAGCAGGCAGCGGTTCGTGAATTTAAAGGTGGGGCTGTGAAGGGCTGGTAGTTGTGGGTAAAATGTTAGAATAAAAAAACTCCGTAAAATCCTTTTAGGATTTTACGGAGTTTTGAAGTTTTAAAATGTTGCTTTTATAGTTGAAATTGTGTTGTTATAAAAAAGCCCTACTTTTATTGGTTAGTTTCTAAGTTGGATAATACTTCTCTCATTTTTAGATTGATATTTATCTTTAAATATAATGTCTGAATTTGTTTTTGAATTTTTAAGTCTAACTTTTATTGCATCATTATGGTCATTTACGACTAGTTCTAAAACCAGTGACTCTACTGAATCTCTATTAATACTTTCTTTTCTGAAAGTTTCTAAGACCTCATCTTCATCAAAAGAAAATTGTGTAGTAAATTTTTTTTTTCCATTGCTCCATTCCAAATCAAATTCTTTTGGTAGAAAATCAAAATTTAATACTGTTTTTAGTTCTCGTTCACTAAAACGCCAAATGTGCTGATTAAATAATTCGAAGTAAGAATTGTTTAGGATATATCCTTCCGGTAATGAAATATTTAATTTATAAAAATGTCGTTCCATCACTAAAGCCACTTTTTTAGAAATATCGATTTCTGATATTTTATTGGTTTCTGAACTATCATCAAAAATATGCCAGCTTGCTTTTGTCTCTTTGGCGTGGTAAGTAGCAATTTTTAATTTTGTTGAATTACGGTTTTCATCAAATTTTTGTATCCATACTACAATCTTTCCTTTTTGCTGAACTTCAGCAATAAAGTGAAGGACTCTATAATCATTATGATCATTCTGAACGCTGGGAAACATACCCATTTGTATTGCTTTTGTCTCAATAGTTTCGTTAGGTAAAGCAAAACTACCATTGTAAAATTTTTGCTCACTATACGAAAACCATTTTATTGATAGACTATCTGGAAAAAAAGTATCTTTCACATTATTTTCAGTATCATTTGTTTTATCCCAGCCATTGTCGAGTATTATATTTTTATTAATATCGTATGAGTTACCTTTAAAAGTACAATTTGAAACCTGCACTATATTTCCTTTGCTACTTATAACATTAGTTGTCCAGTCATATCTTTTGTTTGCTTTGAAATAATAGCTTTGAACACAATTTGCAATTATAGTAATTATCAATAGTAATAAAAGTAATTTGTTTGTTGGATCATTAAATTTGCTTTCTCTTTTCATAATTAATTTTTAAAAGCTTTGCCTAATTGAAATAAATATCCAAAAACCACAAAATAGATTGCTGAAATAATTAAGGAATACCTTAATATAGTTTTTATTGAGTCATTGTATTCCGAATTTTCTTTATGAGTAATGTAAATCAAGAATAACAGTATATTAATCGTTATAGGAACTGCAAATAATATAGCCTCTTCAGA
This sequence comes from Flavobacterium sp. KH_001, assembly GCF_057840745.1. Lineage (NCBI taxonomy): Bacteria > Pseudomonadati > Bacteroidota > Flavobacteriia > Flavobacteriales > Flavobacteriaceae > Flavobacterium > Flavobacterium sp. KH_001. The sequence continues at coordinate 3,472,283 of NZ_CM174520.1, forward strand.
ATGTCTTTCACCATTTAATAAGTAAGTTTGCATTGATATCGCGATTAATATCAAGAGAAAATGGGTCTTAGTTAATTTATCCATTGTATTTTCTTTTTGTTAATTGTTGTATGTCGCAATTATTTATAAGATTCTTTAAATTTCCTATCCGTTGTAAAAACTCTTTTATTGACTGTTTCTAAAGGGTGGCCATTTATTAGTACTTCAAAATCGTTATTATCAGGATTAATTTTTATTTGAATTTCATTATCCCCATTATCTTCATTTTTAAATTGTTCGTTTGTTTTCTCCCAATTAAAAAATGCCCTGCCTTCGAATTTTTCTCCTTTACCGGTTTCCCAAAAAAAAGTAATAAGACTTGGAATAGCCCTTTCTCTTTTGGCAGGATGCAATAAAATTGGGCGAATTGCATTCTCAGTCTCAGCATTAAAATATTCTGTTAATATCCAGAAAAGTTTAAAGTTTTTATTTTCAGAAGTTATGGCAGGACGCCAGACATATTTTTTACGGTAATTGTCCCATTTTTGAGGACTGGCATCTGCAATTAAATATTTTTCACGTACTTCTTTTCGATTCATTGACCAGGAAGCAAATAACTTTTTCTCAAGGATCTTATCATCTTTTATGACCTCAGCCTGATAGCGCCCCAGTTCTTTTTGTGAAGCACCATATCGCAGCCAAACCACGACCATTCCCTTTGGCGCAAAGCCAAAAACAAGATCTCTAAATTCTGTATACGCCCCATACTGATTAGGTTTACGTTCATATACATATTCCTTTAGTTCTTCATCATTTTCTAAATCTTCATCAGTAGCATATAACCTTTTGGCTAAATCTACAATCGTATCTACCTGGAAATCTACATTTAAGCGATAAAATGTATCTTCATATCCTGCATAATACGTAATGTCTGCCCCAATTGGAGTACCATACTGCTCTGTCCATGATTTATGAGAATCTCCCCATACGCCCGAAGAACCTCCATAAGGGAATGAGGCAGAAACACCCTCCAAAGTTTTTATTTTATCGTAAGCAGGCTCTATTTCATATTTATTTTCAGCATGGCACATTTCTACGTGAAACTGCGGTAATTCTTTTTTCATTTGGCAACTGATTAATTGGGTAAAAATAATGATGAATAAACTACAATGCAGTAGTAGCTTTTTTCTTCTATCCATGGTGTATTTCTCTTTTCTGCCTAATAATAAAATTATTTATACGATTCTTTAAATTCTCTTTCCGTTCTAAAAATTCTCTTATTAACTGTTTCTAGTGGTTTTCCGTTTAACATTACCTGAAAATCACTATTATTGTCGTCGATCTTTATTCGAATTTCACTATCGCCGTTATCTTCATTTTTAAACAGTTCATTGGTTCTTTCCCAATTAAAAAATGCCCTGCCTTCGAACTTTTCTCCTTTACCGGTTTCCCAAAAAAATGTAATAAGACTCGGAATAGCCCTTTCTCTTTTCGCAGGATGCAATAAAATGGGGCGAACTGCATTCTCAGTCTCAGCATTAAAATATTCTGTTAATATCCAGAAAAGTTTAAAGTTTTTATTTTCAGAAGTTATGGCAGGACGCCAGACATATTTTTCACGGTAATTGTCCCATTTTTCAGGACTGGCATCTGGAATAAGTCTAGTAGACCTTATTTGATCTCTTGAAACTGTAATTTTGGTTGAAAATAATTTGTCCGCTAATGATCTGTCGTCTTTTATGACTTCTGCCTGATAGCGCCCCAGTTCTTTTTGTGAAGCGCCATATCGCAGCCAAACCACCACCATTCCTTTTGGCGCAAAACCAAAAACAAGATCTCTAAATTCTGTATACGCCCCATATTGATTAGGTTTACGCTCATATACATACTCTTTTAGTGCTTCATCATTTTCTAAATCTTCATCAGTAGCATATAACCTTTTGGCTAAATCTACAATCGTATCTATGGGAAAATCTACATTTAAGCGATAAAATGTATCTTCATATTTAGCATAATATGTAATGTCTGCCCCAACTGGGGTACCATACTGTTCTGTCCATGATTTATGAGAATCTCCCCATACGCCCGAGGTACCACCATAAGGAAATGAGGCAGAAATACCCTCTAAGGTTTTTATTTTATCGTAAACAGGTTCTATTCTGTATTTGCTTTCAGGATGGCACATTTCTACATGAAATTGCGGTAAGTCTTTTTTCATTTGGCAACTGATTAATTGGGTAAAAATAATGGTGAGTACACTACAATGCAGTAATAGCTTTTTTATTCTATCCATGGTGTATTTCTCTTTTTCTAAATTGCTGTTCCAGTGCTCCTTCTTTAGAGGGGGCCTGACTTTCGCGTGTTTCCAGTCCGAATTTGTTAGCTTTTACGGACCAATGTAAATATTCGTTTCTCAAAGTTTTTAAATCATTCTCATTTATATAATCGAGATATGATATTTGACGTAACTCGTTCAAATACTTTTGAGAATCGGTCGACTTTTCTGCTATATATTTATTGCGTAAATCATTGCATGCCACCATATAGTTTAATAGTTGGTTATATACCTGTTGTAAAAAAGGGTATTTTATCTCATGAGTGTCTGTAATGATTATTTCGTCGTAAACTATTCCAAATTGTTTTGAATAAAAAAGCATTTTTTTTAGTGGGATCTTGTCATAAATATTGCGCAGGCCTTTTCTTGTACCGACAACGGTGTAAAAAGTTTCGGTATCATCAACGCTTCCTTTTGTTACTGTACCCAGGTCTGAATCGCGAAGAACTCCGGCAGTAATTTGATAAGGTTTGTACCAGCCTTCGTTAATTACTATTTTCCTAAATTTTTCTATTTCGGTATCAGTACCATGAATTATCCTGTTGTAAACAGATTCTCTTTTATAATATAAAACAGAAACTTCGTCTTCGAGATCATTATAAGCACCGCCAATATCACAATGGACGCCGGGCAGTGTATACTCCAGCCCATTTAAACCTGCACTGGTAATATCAGTAAGGTCAAAGTTTTCCCGGTATTCATCATCTGCCGAAAGCTGAAAAACAAAATGTGAATTTTTAATGGCATCAAGATCTAAATCACTTACATCATTTCCATGATAAACCCCGTAAGAAGCAACGGTATCATAAAGCCCTGTAAAATTGAATTCAATTTTTTTTGGATTAATTTGGTTTTTCAATAAGCAGGCGGCAAAATAACCATGTTTGTCTAATATAGGGCTGTAAGGTACCTTAAACCTAAAATCCTGAGTTTCCATCCCCTGATAGCTTCGAGGTGTATTTATTGTTATATTATTATTTTCATCTGTATTAAAAACAATAGCAGGACTATTGGCGATATGCAAAAAATGTCTGGCAGCTGCCGCACCACGGCTAAAACCAAAAACATTTACTTTTAATTTATCAATCTCTTTTCCTTTATACTTGAAGGCTCTTTTGCCAGCTTCGACACAAGCCTTAACAACTTTTGCTACTACACCTCTGTCGCCCATACCCATGGCAACATCCGGAAGAACATCATCGCTTTGCTCATCATGGGTTCCTATTCCTTCAATATAAATACTTTCCTGAAAAGGTTCATCGGCCTTTATAGTGTCATAACCACGTGCTACGTTCGAGAAATCATTGGTATAACTGTCATTTTCATGGTTCGACTCCTTGTAATCCCTGCCTTTTATTGTATTGGTTTTATTGTTTTGTGTGCCGTCAAAAAATATATTTAAAGTAATATCGATTGTAGTGGCTAATGTATCTGATGGATGCAGAGGTTCATAATCATGATAGAAAATGCCTTCTTGTTCTCCATGCCAAATATTATGCTGAGCAGCAATAAAATCTACATTTCCTTCTGTTGCACGTATGTCTATATTTCCGGTTGTGGCAGTTTTAGTTAGTTTACCGCCAATAATTCTTGTTATGCTCATGATTAACCGTTTTTAGATGTTTCGCCACTGTGGTTGTTTACGTTTTTGGCGCCTCGTACATTTATACTTTTTTCGACGCTGTTTAAGAGAACTTCCTGTGCCATTTCTTTAATGTCTTTACTCTCTGTTTCTTTATTTCCTTTTATCCATTCAGCCATGTTTCCTATAACATTTAGCATAAAATTGATACCGATAGAAATGGTTTTCGAGCCAGTAATACTTTCATTATGATTGCCGCCAATAGTATCTGTTTTATTGAGTCCTATTGTTGTGGTCATGTTTTGTCCTGCATTCATATTGATGTCTTCTCCTGCATTGAATGTCATATTTTTGGGAGCTGCTAACTCTATATTTCCATTTCCGTCCATAAAATATTTGTTTCCGCTAGGGTCCTGGATTAAAACGCTTCCATCAGCATCGTTAAGAATTATTATAATTCCAGATCGGGTTCGTATGACTTTTAAATCATTTTTGGGAGTGTTGTAGCCAGAAAATGCTTGTCCGTTATATTGGGTTCCCATCACAAAAGGACAATCAACATTGCCACCTTCAAAACCAACTAGTACTTCTTCGCCAATTTCAGGAATGAAATAAAAGCCTTTTCCTGAACCGGAGTGAGGTTGCACTACGCGCATCCATTCACTCGTATTTCCCCAGCCGGGCCAATAGAAATCGACTTTGATGCGACCCATGCCTTCGGGGTCGTTGTTGTCTTTTACTAAGGCGGACTGGCTTTCGGCGGTGGCGAAAGAGGTTATGTCTGTGTAATGTGGTGCGGCGACATCGGCGGGGATGGCTTTGAATTCGCAGCTGTAGTTTCCGTTTACTTCGGAATGGTGGGTTATTTCGATGGCTATTAATTCGTGTTCTACGGTTTTATTTAGGATGGTGAAAACTTGTCCGAGGCCGATTGGTAAATAGGAGGTACCACTATAAAAAATACTGTTCGCGTCTCTGCCTGCGGTTTGCAGTTTCACCATTTCGTCGATTTCGTCTTTGTTTTGGGCATTGTTGGTATACGCGCCATTGCTTAAACCCTGCCGGGCAATCGATCCCTGATTAAAACCAACCGATTTTGCAAAACGATCCTGACTGCCGCTGGTGCTTTTTTCGGAGGCATTTTTGATGTTTGATGCGTTGTTGGGGTCGTATCCGCCGAAAGAGGTTTTATGCGAAACCAACTGCGCCTGAATCTTAAATTGATGAAGCGAAGAGCCGTTGATGAGTTTGACTTTGCTGGTTTTGGTTTGGCCGAATTGCATGCGCATGCCGTCGAAATAAAACCACTTTCCGTAACGTTTTGCTAATCGTTTCAGGAATTCAAAACTGGTTTCGTTGTACTGCGGTTTGTATTTAAAGGGTTTTGTGAAAGTGGGCAAAATGGCTTCACGCTGATAAAATTCTCCGGAACTTTCTTCTGAAAAGATTTCCAGTGCAATATCCTGAAGGTTCTTTTCCAGAAAGATTCTGGATTTTTTCATATCATCAATGACAACGGTGTGACTGATACCGGAAACCAATATTCCGGCCGGGCTCCCGTGGCGGTCAACCGATTCAACGCCGTTTATAATGCCTTTAGACATTAACTGAATTCCGTTGACTTTAAATGTAAAAATAACTTCTGCGCCTATATGTTTGCTCAAAGCAGCCGCCTGATCAGCGGGCTCGATTACGGCTTTGGCGGTATACTGCCACATAAAAGAGAAATAATGATGCTCAGCCATTTTTTGTGAAAGCTGCAAATCGTAATAAATAACGTTTTGCAAAAAACTGCTGATAGCAATGTGTATCTGCTCGGAAAATTTACTCATGATTGTACTGTTTTGATTAGATCGATTCGTAAATATCTTTACATAAAATTGAGTTTGTAGTCTGAGAGATTAATACGATAGAAGAAAAACTTGAAAGATTGTGTACTTATTCTTTATTTTAAAAATTTATTAAATTTCAGATAGAATAAACTATAAACCAGAATACATAAAAATACTATTGCAATAGAAATTTTATTATATTTATTAAGGCTTAACACAGCTATTGATCCAATGACACTTGTTCCATAAAAAGATAAAAAACGAAAAATTAAGTTATTTCGAATGACAAGAAATAGATTTAAATAAGCTGAAGATGAAAGTAATAGCATTAAAGTAAAAAACATCAATGTATATATGAAAAATAGCATAATTGACACATCGCAACCTCCAATTAAGTCTTTTTCATCTTTAAGACTGATCTGCCAAACAAATGCACTAATCAGACTTAATGAAATCAATAAAAAATTAAGTTTTTTTATTAGATAACTGAAAATTTCTCTATTATTTTTAATTGTATTTTTCATCGTTATTTGTGTTTTTGGAATTATCCTTAGGAGAAGAATACACTATTTTTTTATCAAATATTCCTTCTTGTAAGATAGTTGCTTTTGTTGTAAAAGGCTTATGATTAAATCTATGTTGTAAAATCCACCATGATGAAAACCCTAGTCCGTAATTGTTTTGAATATAAATTCTTTTAGAAGTGTTACCATCTTCCCAATCGAGAAAATATCTGCTAGGATTACTCTCATTTCGTTTTCCATATTTTTTTAAATCTTCTAAATCCAGACCGAAAGTATCATACAAAACAAATTTCAACGTTAGTTTATATTTTTCTTCATGAAGTTTTTTATAATCGACAATATAAACTTCAATATGTTCGACTGCATCTATAAGGATTGTTAATCCATCTTTTCTATTTATATCCTGATTAAATGCTACATTATCAAATCTTACTAAATCATTTTCTTTGATGTTGGATAAATTCCAGTTTAATTTTTTTAATTTTATTAGTATTTTATAAGTTACGGCTTTCTTAAAAAAATCAAAATTAGAATCTTTTGATATTACCCTATTTAAAATTTGATTTTCATACTCTCCACCTTTATTATCAAAAAAATGTGTAAGCATTTCTTCTCCTACTTTTTCCAAACCATTGTTAATAGAAATTCCTGATTTAATCAATTCCGACATATTGTTCTCAAGATCGGATTCATTTAAATTGTCTAAATTATCTAGGTTATCCGTTGTAAATCGTCCACCTTGTCCATACAATGAATCTTCAAGTCCGAGAGCTATTTTTTTTACATCATCATTGCGCTTATCCATATAATGGTGCTTCAAATCATAACCTCTTGAGTAACCTATCAACATCGGAAATTTAAGTTTCTTCAAACTCAATTCGACACTAACCAGATCATCAGGCTTTTGATAAAAAGCATAAATTCTTGCTTTCTCAAAATCATGATTAATCTTAAATGAAATTCTTATTTTGTCTCCTTCTAATTTATTTTGTGAGGCTACTCCACCAATTATTTCCTTTTTATTAACATCAAGTTTTATAGCCCATTTTAGCAAAGCAATTTCAATAAATGTTGGTTTTCGGGTAGGAGTTGCTTTAAAAGAATAAAGCTTGCCTAACTCAATTTTATCGATTAATTTATTATTACTATCATATGGCCCTTCAACTTTTTTAATACGTATATCAGTTGGTGGTTGTCTATCCTGGTAATTATTATAATTAATTCCTTTCTCGCTATTTTGAATAATTTTTCCTCCTGATTGATTGACAATATGTGATGCATCACTTCGAATATTTCCTGAAGCTTCTTCGGAAATATTATTTGCTAGTATAGTTATCTTTCCCATAATCAACAGTTAGTTGAGTTTTCACCAGAGTTGTTTTCAAACTTACCTTTGCTATTTTGAGTGTGATCACCAAAGGAAATAGATTGAATTTTTCCAGAAGCATTTCTGGATATATCTTTCGCATCTGCAGAATAGTTTTCACTTGCGAGTTTTGTAATGTTTTTAGCTCTTACATAATAATCTTCTTCTGCATTTTGTATCATATTTGCTCCGGCTTTGATAGTATGGTTAAGTCCGGCATCCTCTGTAATATTCATTCCCGCCGTATAAGTAATACTCTCAGTAGCCTCAAAAACAATATTCTTAGCACGTATAGTAAAAGTTTCCGGAGTTGTGGCATTTATATTTTTACCCTCTTCATCCAAATGAATTTCATTCCCACTCGGGTCAGAAAGCCAGATGCCCACTTTTTCGATGAATTTGAATAACTGGCCAAATCTCAGTTTCCAGCCTTTTATCATGTTGCCAGAATCAAAGAATTCTGGTTTTGCCTGGCCGTTGTAATAGGTTCCGGAAACATACGGACAATCGACATTGTTGCCTTCGAAAGCTATGCGGACTTCCTCGCCAATTTCGGGTCTGAAATAGAGTCCTTTGTCTGCGCCTGCGTAGGGTTGCACTACGCGCATCCACTCACTCGTATTTCCCCAGCCGGGCCAATAGAAATTGACTTTGATGCGGCCCATGCCTTCGGGGTCGTTGTTGTCTTTTACTAAGGCGGACTGGCTTTCGGCAGTTGCAAAAGTGGTGACGTCGGTGTAGTGTGGTGCGGCGACATCAGCGGGGATGGCTTTGAATTCGCAGCTGTAGTTTCCGTTTACTTCGGAGTGGTGGGTTATTTCGATGGCTATTAGTTCGTGTTCTACGGTTTTGTTTTGGATGGTGAAAACTTGTCCGAGGCCGATTGGTAAATAGGAGGTACCACTGTAAAAAATACTGTTCGCATCTCTGCCTGCGGTTTGCAGTTTGACCATTTCGTCGATTTCGTCTTTGTTTTGGGCATTGTTGGTATACGCGCCATTGCTTAAACCCTGACGGGCAATCGATCCCTGATTGAAACCAACCGATTTTGCAAAACGATCCTGACTTCCGCTGTTGCTTTTTTCGGAGGCGTTTTTGATGTTTGATGCGTTGTTGGGGTCGTATCCGCCGAAAGATGTTTTATGCGAAACCAACTGCGCCTGAATCTTAAAGTGATGCAGCGAAGAACCGTTGATGAGTTTTACTTTGCTGGTTTTGGTTTGCCCGAATTGCATGCGCATGCCGTCGAAATAAAACCATTGTCCGTAACGTGTTGCTAATCGTTTCAGGAATTCAAAACTGGTTTCGTTGTACTGCGGTTTGTATTTGAAGGGTTTTGTGAAAGTGGGCAAAATGGCTTCGCGCTGATAAAATTCTCCGGAACTTTCTTCTGAAAAGATTTCCAGTGCAATATCCTGAAGGTTCTTTTCGAGAAAGATTCTGGATTTTTTCATATCATCAATGACAACGGTGTGGCTGATTCCGGAAACCAATATTCCCGCCGGACTTCCGTGGCGGTCAACCGATTCAACGCCGTTTATGATACCTTTTGACATTAATTGGATACCGTTGACTTTAAAGGTAAAAATGACTTCTGCGCCTATGTGTTTGCTTAAAGCAGCCGCCTGATCAGCGGGCTCGATTACGGCTTTGGCGGTATACTGCCACATAAAAGAGAAATAATGATGCTCAGCCATTTTTTGTGAAAGCTGCAAATCGTAATAAATAACGTTTTGCGAAAAACTGCTGATAGAAATGTGTACCTGCTCGGAAAATTTACTCATGATTGTACTGTTTTGATTAGATCGATTCGTAAATATAGGGCTGGCTATTTCCAATGGATTGCTAGGAAAAGGTATTAGAATAGTAGTAAAAGGTTTTTTGAATCAGTTGAACTTAAAATAAAATTGGAGAGTAGTACAGAAAGAAAAACCTTAAAAGATGATACTTTGGGAGTACTGTCTTTTAAGGTTTTGTTTTGATTCTATTTTTAAGTAAAATTTAGTTTAAAGTCGGAGACTTTGAGCAGTTCTTGTTTTCAATTATGGGCTTTGTTGAAATGGCGCAAAGTCAGAGACGTTTGCGCAGCGATTGACAAGAACACTTTGGGGAGCGGGGGAAGAGAAGACTTTGCAGAGCAGGGACTTTGAGGCGTTTTTGTTTTCGATTGTGGGCTTTGTTGAAAATGGCAAAGTCTGAGACTTGTCGCAACGAATGCAAGAACACTTCGCGGAGCGGGGGCAAAGTCAGAGACATTTACGCAGCGTTAAAAAAGAACATTTCGGAGAGCTGTTTTTTATTAGTTTAAATTGTGTATTTTTAAAACTTATAAAAAAGCGTTACTAATGTCATTATTCCAAAAATCTGTAGTTCTAAAGCATCTGCAATCCCAAAATAAAACCGTTTTACAAGAGAAATGGCAACAATTCCAGAATCATTTCCAGAATCCGACCATTCAAGAAAATATCCGCAACAGCAAGGAAGAACAATATCAGGGAGAATTCCTGATCGACTTGTTTGTTGCTATTTTGGGCTATACCAAAAATCCACAGCCTGATTTCAATCTGACTACCGAACACAAAAACGTAAAAGACAGCAAAAAAGCCGACGGTGCTATTGTAATTAATCAAAAGGTAACTGCCGTAATTGAACTGAAAGGCACCAACACAACCGATTTAGGAAAAATAGAAACTCAGGCTTTTGGATACAAAAATAACCAGCCGGATTGTGTGTATGTAATTACATCCAATTTTGAGAAAGTTCGTTTTTATATAGACAATGCTATTGAACATTTGGAATTTAATCTTTTCAAACTTACGCAGGAAGAATTCAATTTGTTGTATTTATGCTTGGCTTATGAAAATATTTCCAAAGATATTGCCAGAAAAATCAAAAACGAATCGGTAAGCCAGGAAGATGTAATAACCAAAAAACTCTACAAAGATTATTCCGTTTTCAAAAGGGAATTATACCAGAATATGGTGGCTTTGAATCCTGGGTATGAACGGTTAGAATTGTTCAAAAAGTCACAGAAATTGTTGGATCGTTTTCTGTTTGTTTTCTTTGCAGAGGACAGAAATCTGTTGCCGACCAACCTAATTTTCCGAATCAATAAAGAATGGAAACAATTACGTGAAATGCGTATTGAAGTTTCGTTGTACGACCGTTACATAATCTATTTCAATGATTTGAATTCCGGTGCCAAAGTTTCGTTGCCGGCTTTTAGTGAAACCGTTGCCATGGTTAAGGAAGAACACCAGATTTTTGCTTACAACGGCGGCTTGTTCAAACCGGACGAAATGCTCGACAGCATCCGCATTGATGATGCAGTATTATTTACACACACCGAAAAACTGAGCCATTACGATTTTGCTAGTGAAGTCGATGTTAATATTTTGGGACATATTTTCGAAAACTCATTAAATGAGTTAGACGAAACCAAAGCCCAACTCGAAGGTCAGGAAATTGACAAGACCAAGACCAAACGTAAAAAAGACGGCGTTTTTTATACACCAAAATACATTACAAAATACATAGTCGAAAACACCATTGGCAAACTTTGCATCGAAAAGAAAGCCGAATTACAGTTGGTAGAGGAAGAATACACTACCGATAAAAAACGCCAAAAGAAAACAATTCATGGATTGGTGGTCAAGTTGGAAGATTACCGTCAGTGGTTATTACAACTTACTATTTGTGACCCTGCTTGTGGTTCTGGAGCTTTCTTGAACCAGGCATTGGATTTTCTGATTGAAGAACACCGTTATCTAGATGAATTGCAAGCCAAACTCTTTGGCGATGCTTTGGTATTAAGCGATATCGAAAACAGTATTTTGGAAAACAATCTTTTTGGAGTTGACCTCAACGACGAAAGCGTCGAAATTGCTAAACTCTCCCTTTGGTTACGCACCGCACAACCCAATCGAAAGCTGAACGATCTGAACAGCAACATCAAATGTGGTAACTCTTTGATTGATGATCCAGAAGTAGCAGGCAACAAAGCTTTCAATTGGGAGGAAGCTTTTCCACAAGTGTTTGCTAAAGATGGTTTTGATGTAATTATTGGGAATCCGCCTTATGTGAGAAGTCGAGGTTTATTTAATGATCGTGAAAAAGAATATTTTATAAACAACTACAAAACAAGTTCATATCAATTAGATTTATATAAATTATTTATTGAAAAATCCTGTAAAATTATAAACAAAAAAGGTTGTCTGTCATTTATTACTCCATCAGTTTTTTTAATAAATGAATACGATAAGCCTTTAAGAAAATATCTTCTTGATGAATTCTCAATTAAAATAATTGCAAATTCAGATGAAAATATTTTCGAAGATGCAAGTGTTAAAACAGCTGTGTTTTTAATTCAGAATAGATCTGATGATGAAAACAAAATCACATTTTTCAATATTACCAAATTACAATTCATATTTGAAAAAAGAATAAACCAAAAGGTTTTTATAAATCAAGATTATTTAATCAATGAAAAAATTGATGCAAATTCAATAGGTATTATTGATAAATTAAATAAGTTAACTAAACTTGATAAATATTACGAGGTGAAAAATGGGATAAAAGTAAGAAAAGAGCTTTTGTTTGACAATAAAAGAGACGATTCGCATCAACCATTTGTCTTAGGAAAAAACATATCTAAATATTTTAATTCTTATGATAATATATTTATTGATTATAAGATTGAAAATGAAAAACTATACTCAAATCAGGCATTTAGAAACAAAGAAATTTTTAATCAGCATAAGCTGATTGTTAGACAAATTTTAGGAAAGCGAATAATTACAACTTTTGATGAAGCAAATTATTTTACAGACCAAACTACTTATTTAATAATTGAAAAAGATCGAGCATATTCTTTAAAATTTCTCCTTTGTTTATTAAATTCAAAACTATTATACTTTTATTTCATAAATACTACTTCTGATAATAAAGTGGTCTTTCCTAAAGTAAAAAAATCTCAACTCCTTGAATTACCTGTAAAAAAGTTAAAAAATCAACAACCATTCATTGAGAAATCCAATTTAATGTTGTCATTAAACAAGGGATTACAAGATGTTTCCCAGAAATTCCAACGCAGTTTGGAGCGTGAGTTTTCGTTGACCGAATTGAGTAAAAAACTCCAAGAATGGCATTTGTTGTCTTATAGCGATTTTGTCAAAGAATTGTCCAAGAAGAAAGTCGTCCTCAGCCTCTCCCTGAAAGCCGAATGGGAAGATTATTTCAACCAAGAACAAAAAAAAGCAATTAATCTTAAATCACAAATCGATAGTACCGATAAAGAGATTGATAAGATGATTTATGAGTTCTATGGTTTGAGTGAAGAGGAAATTGAGATTGTTGAGAAAAATTAAAAGAAAAAAATGGAATTAAAAAAACTAGTATTACATCAAATATTAAAAGAACAGCAAGGAAAGCCTACATTAAATTGTTCTGAAAAATTATTAAATATAGATAATCAGGGGACAATTGAGTTTGTTCAAAGATTAATAAAAAGCTATAGCACTAAAAATCCTACGCAAGGAACTTTTGAAAAAGATGAAGATATTTATCCTTTTCAAAAAAAAGCTAAAGAATATCTAAATGGAAATGATTTTTTGAAATTTACATCTGAATCGATGGAAATTTTAAAAAAAGAGATTGATATCCCTACAACTACAGGAGGTTATGTTGTTTTTGTCCATTATGAAGAAAGACAAATGGACTTCATTATAACAGCAATGATGGACAAATCATCTCAGTTCGCTGTTGATGATGAAGCATTAGATATAAAAAAATTAATGACTTTAGATATTGAAAAATTAGCTAGGGCTAATAGATTAAATATTAATAGATGGAAAAATAATGATGTTTTATATCTCTCGTTTATAAAGGGTACGAGGGCGGTTTCAAAGTATTTCATCGAATTTATAGGTTCAACTGATATGACCTCTTCTAGGGAAAATTTTAATAAATTAAAAGATGCGATGAGTTTGTATTACATTGAAAGTAATATTTCAAAGGTAAAGAGGGATAAAATAAGAGATAATATTTCTGATTATGTTCAAAAGTGCTTTGACGCAAAAGTAGATGTTGAATTAGAATCGATTTCTTCAATAATGGACAAGGAAAAGCCAGATTTATTTCTTCGATTTTTAGAACGAAACGGAATAGAGGTAAGCGGTAGAATCGGTATTAATAGGAGGACTGACTTTGAGGTGTTTGTAAGGAATAAAATAATAGAATCGGGTTATACATTAACTTTCGATAATGCATTAATTAAAAATAGAAAGATTATCAGAAAAGGTAATCAGATAATAATTAATGATGTTCCTGTTGAATCATTGAATAAAATTTTTAACGATGAAATCAAAAATTGATGACGTAATATTTATTAGAAGAAAATTAAACAATTTACAAGGGGACGAATTTTCCATAAAAGGAAGCATTATCTCCTTGGTCGATGATGATCTTAATTCTATTCAATCTTTATTAAAAAATAATTTAATTGAAATATCGGAATCTGGAACAAATAAAGGTATTTATGAGGATTCTATTCAAACATATTTGGGAGATACAGTAGTTGTAGAAATAAGAACTGCTGATGTTAATAATTATTTTGAAACTACAAGAGATTTTATAAATGGTAACAAATTTGAATATTTTGATGAAGATTTTTATATTGGAGAACTAGATTATAAAAAAAAAGAAAGCAATCATGCTTTCTTTGATAAGTACAAGAATAATATTCTTTTAATTGATTTTTTAAAGGAAATAGCCCACAGTTATAATGAAACGGGAAGTAATTTGGAATTTGTTTTTTATAAATATGGAAAAGCAATTAATTTAATAGTTGATTATGATTTTGAAGAATTAATGGATTTTAATTTTTCGATTTCACAAGAAATAAAAGATAAATTAAAAGGTTCTGTTTGCGAGAAAGAGAAAAAACAAATTTTCTTAAATGAATTAATAAATTTTCTTGATAAAGAAGGAAATACCTATATAGTTCTAACAACAGGATGGGATAATTTGGTTTCAAATTATGATAAAAGTTTTTCTTTGTTTCTCGAAGGTTTTTCGTTTGAACAAATAAAAACTTCCTCAACAGAATATTTTCAAAAATTAGTAGATAGAATTTACGAATCAATTGGTAAAGCTTCAAATTATATTTTTGGCATCCCAATAGGTTATATTTTGTTGTTAAATAACTTTGATTTTAGTGGTCAATTATGGGTTAAGAATTTGGCGTTATTAATTTTGGGATTTGTTTTTAATATGTTGATATGGTTTATTCTAATAAAAAATATTGAAGAATCAATTGACGCTATCGAATCAGATATTGATAATTTTTTAACCAAGATTAAAGATGTAACACAATTAGATGCTATATATGTACAATTACTAGGCTTGAAAACAATATTACTGAAAAAACAAAGAAATAAGCTGCTGTTAGTTAGCTTTTTAACTATTTTTATACTCTTTACAGTCATATTAACATTTCTATTTATTTTTTTTGATAGGAGTATTTTTATGATTTAAAATAAGCTATTTGTAGTCTGTTAATTGAAATAAAATTTATTGAATCAAATTAAAATGATTACTGCTAAATCAAATCCAAAAGAACAAAACGAATACGCCAAAAGCGTAAAAGGAGATCCTATATATATACTTGAAGCCGAAAGCGGTCGTAAAGGCTATTGGTGTATGGGCTGCGATGCAGAAATGGAAGCGGTTATTCAAAAGAAAAATACTCTTTATAAATCTTATTTTCGGCATATAGCAAAAGATGTAAAAAAGGGAGAAATCCCATGTACATTCAGTAATCAGGATTATAGGCACAACTTAGCAATTGACATTCTTCAAAGAACGAAACGAATAAAAGTGCCAAACTTATATAAATATGCATCAGACGGTAAAAGTGCAAAACTAATTCAAGAAGCTATTTTTGTCGAGGCAAATTCTGTAAAAAAAGAACTTTCATTTTATGAAGGTGATGATGGAGAAGTTCAGTTTGGAAAGAATCCTGATATCGACAATAAGAATTTATTGATTAGACCGGATGTAACATTCTTCGATATTCATGGAAAACCAATATTGCTTATCGAAATTGTTGTTTCCCACAAATTGAATGATGAAAAAAAAGCTAAAATAAGGCGTTTAGGAATTGATACTATTCAAATAGTAATTCCTAAAGATTCTCCGGAAAATATTGCTAAAAACTTTCTTGTAACCAAAAACACCAAATGGGTATTTAATCATGTCGAACAAAACACCAATTACTTTCAACTTCCCGCTGGAAATACAGAAGGAATTTCACAAATTGATGAACTCCAAATGGGACTTCTCACAGAATCTATCATTTGCCGAAAAAACCAAATTAGCAATCTTATACGGGCAATTACAAGATGTCTGGAATCGCAACGATACAGAAGTGTTGAACAACAATTTGAATCAAGCATATCAAGAGTTAAGGCAAGTACAGAAAGAACAAAACTGCAATTGGAACAATTACGAAGCCAATTTAGAACAGCAGTTGAAAACCGACATAGCCAATCGCTGGAATCTCTTGAACAAGCAGAAGGAGACTTTCAAGAATTCATTACAGAAACAGAGAAAAACTTATACGATGAATATTATCTCCAATACTCAGCAATTGAAGAACGATACAGCAACTTGGAAAGCCGATATATTGCAAAAAGAGAAACAATTGAAAGCGAAACAGCAATTATTAGCCAACAACTCGAACGCCGATACAATCTTGGAAAATCTGACGCAGACATTAGAAGACAATTTGAGCCTGAAAAGAGAAGAATTGAGAATGAAATCGCAGGTATTAAGCGAGAGCAGGGATACATTGAGGACGATACGGAACACGAATCAGAATTTGAGAGAAATTTTGAAGGAGAAAAGACTCGAATTGAAGAAGAAGGAAGACTCCTTGAACAAGAATTTGGAAAACTTGAGAACGAAGAACGCGAACGCTTTGAAACCTATAAAAGACAGTTTCAATCAGATACAACTGATGAAAGAAAACTCAGAAGTGCAATGGAAGATGAATTTAGAAGCGGATATCACTGGTTATACGAACAAATTGCTGAAAGAATTAACAAAAGAGATTACACAGGAAATGACCAATTGTCCCAAAGAATTGGAACAATACTTGAATTACGGGGATTATGTGACTGTTATTCAGCTCAACAACAAACTCTCGAAAGATGCCGAAAAGGAAGAGAAATTATTAAAAACGGATCTTATAAAGAATGGGATAGATAGTGAATGGTTTATGAATAATTTAAAATAACACCTGCAAAATTTAAGTCCAATTATAATTTTATATGGAAGAAATAATAAACCAAAATATACTGGAAGCTATTAAAAGAAATTGATCAATCTGGTGCTCGTCTGTGACGAGTACCTACATAAATTCAAATAGCAATCGTAGCGTTTGCAACGTGGCTATTTATAGACTTAATTTTAAACAAATCCCCAGCAAGAGCAATATGTTGAGTGGTCGTTCGAAAATCCCGAACAACAACATTTTTCGATTAATTCTCCTTCTTCAAAAATGTTTTTTAAATATAAACTCCCCTAGCCCCGATAGAAGCGTAAATCCTTTTGTGCCGGGGTTCGGCACAAAAGATTGCAGCGAATAGCGGGAAACAGCTCCTAATAAAAAAACGAGACCTTCTCTAAAAGAAACATCTCGTTTTATATTTTTATTCTTCAATACTACTTAAAATCGTCTTAGGGATTTCGGCGAAGGCCTCGTAGGAGTAGGGCTTAATGAGATAGCCTTTTACGCCCAGTACATCGCATTTTTGTTTGTAAGAAGGGTTTATGCTCGTGGAATAGACAAAGCAGGGAATGTTTTTGAGGTCGTTGTGGTTTAAAATTTCCTGCAGGGCTTCGATGCCGTTGAGTATGGGCATGTTAATATCGGTCAGGATTACGTCGGGGTTTTCGTTTGCCGCATTTTTTAGGAAATGGAGCAGTTCTTCGCCATTGGCTACGAGGCTCACTTTCGCAAAACTGGGGTTGTTGTTGAAGATTTCACGGATTACATCGGCATCGTCATCGTCATCTTCGGCAATTATGATATGAAGGTTTTTTTGCGGCATTTTATACAATTGGAAAGTAAAGATTAAAAGTTGTTCCTTCGTTCAGTGTGCTTTCGACAGTGATGTTTCCGGAGTGGTTTTCCATAATTTTTTTACAAATCGCGAGGCCAATACCGTTTCCGGAATATTCGTTTCGGGCATGGAGGCGCTGAAAAATCGTAAAAATCTTAAGAAGATGGCCGGACTCCATTCCAATACCGTTGTCCTTGATCTGAATCTTTACAAATTTACTATTTTGATTTGGTATTTCAACGTCTAAATCAGCTGCCTGAAAAATTTGTATTACGGGAGGCTTATCGGGCCTGCAATATTTAATGGCATTGGATATTAAATTGGAGAAAAGCTGGCGCATTTGCACGCGTGACGCTTTGATAACAGGGAGTTCGCCGGTTTTTATTTCGGCATTTCTGTCAGTAATCGTTACTTCAAGATCTTCTGTTACTTCGGCAATAACAGAGGCGAGATTAATTTCGGTGCGTTCTTCCTGTGCGGTATGCGAGGAGTATTGGACCAAATCATCAACCAGGGAATTGAGTCGCAAGACCGATAATTTTATGATTTCCATCGATCTGGCGTCTACTCCGTTTAAATAAGTACCGTCAATTTTTCCGTTGTGCATGACGATCTTACGCAGCGGTTCTTTTAAATCGTGCGAAATCACGTGAATGAATTCTTCCAAATTGCTGTTAATGCGGTTGAGCTCGTTGATTTTTCCTTCGAGTTCCTGCTGATGCCTGATTAAAGCTTCTTCGTGTTTTTTCTTTTCGGTTAAATCAATAACGATGATTCCAATCGCGTCTACAGACGGTTCAAGGTCTGTCAGCGAAATATAAGCCGTAAAGGTAGTAGGGGAGCCACCATCACTTTTAAAAAGGATTTCGTGCGTGCCCAATCCGTACTTTAAACCTTCAATGAGCGTTACAAATTGCGAGGCATTATCGAAATATTCCTGAAGGTAATTCCCAATGATTTTTTCTGAGGGCGTATTGACCAGTTTTGCAAAATAATCGTTGCAATATAAGATCAGGCCATTTTTGGCGATACTTAGTGCGCCCTGTCTGAATTTCTCGATCAGGAGTCGGTAGGTATAATCGGCTGTTTCCAGTGAGTACAGCTGTGGTGTTCCGTTGGTGTTGACCACAAGGGCATCAACATCTCCTTCTTTTATGGCATCAATGATACTGTTTGATTCGTAAAGCTGTTGCTTTAACGATTCAATTTCTGCCAATAAGGAGTCAATATTTTTATCGTTTACTATCAAATTCTATTCACTTAAATTAAGTATTCTCAATACCTTTTCCTTATCTGACAAATCGCCTAAAATGATTCGCCTAGGAGCGGGCTGTATTTTTATTAAAGTTGGGATCGCTACAATTTGATGTATGACGGCCTGTTCTGTATCCCGGCTAATATCTATGATTTCCAGTTCATAGTTTTCGCGGAGGTGCTTGTCGCATATTTTGCGTAAATTTTCGATAGCATGTCCTGATTTAACAGACATACCCGAAACAAAAAGCATGAACTTATGTTTGGTTGTACTTGTCCCATCAGCTGAATTATCCATTTTTTTAAGTGTTTAAGGGTTTAATATTAAGCCCTACAAGTACTCTTTCCTCATTCGAAAGATCGCCAATGATCTTGCGAATAGGTTCGGGAAATTTTCTGACTAAGGTTGGTACCGCCAAAATCTGATCACCTTCGGCCAATTGGGGATTCTTCAGCAAATCGATAATTTCGATGCTGTATTTCCCGGCCAGGTGTTCTTCTGCGTACTTTTTTATGTTTTCAAGCGCCTTGATCGATTTTGGTGTTTGACCTGCTATATAGAGCAGTAACTGCCATTCGGCTACGACTTCTTTTTTCATCTTGTTGTTATTTTTTCTTAGAAAATGATGCCTGTAATTCTTCTGTGGCTTTCAGGGAGCTTAATTCTTCCTGTGCCGATTCGAATTCGTTTCTAAGTGCTTCTATATTGGCTTCTAGAACTCTGCGTTTACGTTCAATTTCTCTGTCTTTACGACTAATTTCGTTCTGAAGCTTAATATCTGATATTGTTTTCTTAAATTTCTGCGTTTGTCTTGCTGTACCGGTCAGGATGCCATTTGGACCTAATTCTACATCCAGCAATTCGATTCCTTTACTGGTAATCACAAATTCCCTAACCTGATTGGAATGTCCCATTCCTCTTGCTTTAATAATAAAGATCCCGCGGTTTCTTTCGCCAATGCCTTCCATATCGCGCACCGTAATCCAGGTATCAACTAATGACGATACGGATTCTTCAGCCAAATCGGGTCTGAAATTATCGGTCTGTTTATTTAAAGACGTAAAAAGAGCGGTTATATTGTGTGCTTTCAGCATATCAATAAGCCTTACGAGCATCGAACGTACTTCGTGTTCGCTTCCTACCGTGATCAAATTACTGATAGGATCAATAATGATGGTAGTGGGCTGAAACTCTTTAATTAGTTTTCTAAGCGTAAGCAAATGCAATTCTAGTCCGTTCAATGAAGGACGAGAAGAATGGATCTGCAATGTTCCTTTTTTGATGTGTTTTTGAAGATCGATACCAATCGATCTCATATTACGCACCAATTGCTGTGGCGATTCTTCAAAGGCGAAATAGATCGTTTTTTCGTTTTTTTCGCATTGTTCATTGGCAAAATAACAGGCCACGGTTGTTTTTGCTGTTCCGGCTGTTCCTGAAACTAAAATATTGCTTCCGCGAAAAAAACCGCCACCCTGAAACATATCGTTTAAGCCCGGAACTCCGGTTGAAACTACATCAGAGCTGACTTCATTATCCAGTTTTAAAGATGTAATAGGTAATACTGAAATTCCCTCTTCGTCAATCAAAAACGGATATTCGTTGGTACCGTGCGTAGATCCTCTGTATTTTACGATTCGGAGTCTTCTCGTCGAAACCTGTTCGATAACACGATGATCGAGTACAATAACGCAGTCTGACACGTATTCTTCTAAGCCCTGACGGGTAAGGGTTGCTTCGCCGCGTTCGCCGGTTATAATGGCTGTTACGCCTTTGGTTTTTAGCCAATGGAATAAGCGACGCAGTTCGGCACGGAGAATCGCCTGATTGTCCAGACCTGCAAATAAGGATTCAATAGTATCCAATACCACACGTGTTGCTTTTATAGAATCGATGGCATAACCTAATCTGATGAATAAACCATCCAGATCGTATTCGCCTGCTTCTTCAATTTCTGATCGCTCTACGCGCACGTGATCGACTACGAGTTTTTTGTCTTTTTTTAGTTTTTCAATGTCGAAACCTAGTGATTTGACATTTAAGGTAAGGTCGTCCGACGGCTCTTCAAAAGACATAAAGACCCCGGTTTCGTTATGATCGGTGATTCCTTTTATCAGGAATTGCATTGACATTAATGTTTTCCCACAGCCAGCACCTCCGCAGATTAAAGTAGGGCGCCCTTTTGGGAATCCTCCATTTGTAATCTCGTCCAGTCCGTCTACTCCGGTTGGAGTTTTGGGGAATATAAAACTTGGTGTTTTTGTTTTTTTTTGCACTTTATTTAAATATACTGTTTACTCAAATATACGGTTTCTTACAGAATTAGCGATTAGTTTTTATTGAAAATTTAACAGCTGTTTAAAGAAAATGTCAATAATTACGGGAAAATAAGGGTTTTTGTTGCTTTTAAATTGAAAATGGAGTTAATTTTTTGAGATTGTTGATAGGGTTTGTGGTGGGGATTATGTAAGATTTTAGAGGGAAGATGTAATGTTAATTTTGAGATGTTAGAAGGAAGAGACAAGATGCAAGAGGCAAGAATTTAGAAAATAGAAAATAGAAAATAGAATATAGAAAATAGAGTATAGAAAATGGAAAATAGAGTATAGAAAATGGAAAATAGAAGAAAGAGGCAAGATGCAAGATGCAAGAATTTAGAATATAGAAAATGGAAAATAGAAGAAAGAGGTAAGAAGCAAGATTTGAAATTTAAACTTTGATTTATAACCGGTTTAAGAAATATTCTATTTTAAGAAATAATCTAATATAAAAACTGCGGCTTAAATTGAAACCTGAAACCTGAAACCTGAAACCTGAAACAAAACAAACTAAAACCAAAAAAACGAGACCATTTCCTAAAAAGAAACAATCTCGTTTTGCAATCAACTTAAAAAAAAAATTATCCGTGTGCTGCTACAGAAACGTCATTCCATTCTTCCCAGGTGGCTAGTTTTTGTTCGTAGGCATGTTTGGCGAATGGTAAGGCTACTTTTCCTAAGAATAGGCGTAGAGGAGGGTTTTCGGCTTCGACTAGTTTGATGATGGCTGGTACTGTGGCGTTGATTTGTCCGAAAGTGTCGGGGTCATGTCCTTCTGCAATCGCTTTTTTAAGTCCGTCGTAAGCTTCAATTTTTTCGCTGTTGAATCCGTTACCCCAGATATCGGTGAAATAACCGTTTGGTTCTACTAGAGTCACGTTGATTCCGAATTGTTTTACTTCCTGAGATAGGGTTTCAGTAAGACCTTCAACCGCAAATTTAGAGGCATTGTAAAGACCTAAAACCGGTAAAGTGGTGATTCCTAAAATTGAAGAAACCTGAATAATATGACCGCTTTGTTGTTTTCTCATTATCGGTAAAACGGCTTGTGTTAACCATAAAGTTCCGAAGAAATTGGTTTCGAATTGTGCTCTTGCTTCTTGCTCGCTAGCTTCTTCAACTGCACCGTTTAAAGCGTAACCGGCATTGTTGATTAGGATATCAATGGTTCCGAAATGTTGGTGTACTTTTTCTACTACTGCTAAAGATTCTGCGCGATTGTTTACGTCGAGTTTAAGAGGTAAAATAGCGTCTCCGTATTGTGCTTTTAAGTCGGCCAGGGTATCGATATTTCTTGCTGTTGCAGCTACCTTGTATCCTTTTGCTAAAAATGCTTCTGCCCAGGCTCTTCCGAATCCTTTTGATGCTCCTGAAATTAAGATTGTTTTCATGATAATTGTGAGTTTTTAATTGTAAGTTTTTAATTGTGAATTGTTAATGGTGAATTGTGAGTTGTTAATGGTGAATTGTGAATTGCTTTGTGAATAATTTTAAACACATAGAGACATAGTTTTACTTTGGCTTAAAAAGGATGTGGAAAGAAACTAGTTTCTCACACATAGCTTTGTGTTTTTATGGAATTAAAAATTTAGATTTAAAAGTAAAAATCTGCTCAATCTGCTGAATCTGCGAGAAATATCTAATCTATTGCTCATGTGTTTTTTTAATAAATGAAATGTCTTTTGTGCGTTTGCAAAGCCTATGATTCTATGTGTTTAAATTTTTATTTATTTGTATTGTTACCTTAGTTACCTATTAATCTTAGCACCTTAGCCCCTCAGAACCTCAGAACCTTTAAAAAGTGACCGAAAGGTCATTTTTTTAACAAAAAAAAATTAGAGAGTGTTTTCCTCTATAGTTTTTTTGAGGGTTTTCACGATGATTTGCATCTTATCGTTGTTGTCTGACATTCTTGAAATTAGATGACCGCCTTCCATCATAGCGAAAATTACGGTGGCAAAATCTCCGGCATTCCAGTCTGGTTTAAATTCTCCGTTGGCGATACCTTTTTTGATGCTGTTTTCCAGTAATTGCTGATTGTATTTTATTCCCTGATTGATTTTTTCTTTTACAACAGGATTGGTGTCATCTGCTTCTGTTCCGAAATTCAATAACGGACAACCTCCGGTTAGGGGCGGGTTTACGGCATTGCTGAAAAAATCGATATAGGTGAATAGTTCTTCTTTCGCTGTTTTACTTTGGCTGATTTTTGCCATCAGTTTATCGCCTAATACTTTCATATTGTGATCTACGGCAGCGCAGGCCAGAACTTCTTTGTTCTCAAAGTGAACGTACATGCTGCCTTTGGACAATTTGGTCGCTTCCATAATATCGCTCATGGAAGTTGCTGCGATCCCTTTTGTGTTAAAGATGGGTGCTGCTTTATCGATGATGAATTGTCTGGTTTCTTCTCCCTTTGCCATGATAGCTTTTATTTTACTCTGCAAATATATGACCGATTGGTCAGTTATGCAAATTTTTTATGATTTATTTGTGATTGCGTGAACTATGAAATGCGAAATGGTACACGGATGACGCGGATTTAGGCGGGTTTGCGCTGGTTTTTTTTTGCCGCGGATTGCACGGATTTTAATGGATTTATTTCTTTGGCTTAAAATTGTTTCACGCAGATTTTGCAGATTTGGGCAGATTTACTGGGATTTTTTTGCCATGGAGTATATGGATTTATTGATTTTTTTCTTTTGCTATAAATTTTGTTCTCGCAGATTATGCAGATTTGGCAGATGAAATCATTCTAATCTGTGAATCCCGATAGCTATAGGGAGTGGCAAAACTTATCAAAAAATAATCAGCGGAAACCAGTCAAATCCGTTCAATTCGTGGGCGATTTCCACTATAAATAAAATCAATAGTAGTTTGTTAAGTATTTGTAATTCTTGTTATTAGTGGTGTATTGTTAAATTTTTTCTTTAATGTACTTTTTCGTTTAGATCTTATTAGGTTTGCTGACGTAATTGTTGCCTTTTATGAAAAATCTCCAGGGTAAAAAGGCGTCTTCCTGCGCGTATTCGACACCTACTCTCGGGGTTGCGGCTATGTCATTTTCTTTGTATCGGATGCCGTGATCTTCTATCCAGATTTCTTCTCCGCCTAAATCTTTTTGATTAAAAGTCTTGTCAATTCCTAAAGCTTTAGCCGCAGAACCCGGACCCGATGAAATAGCGCTTTTAGTGATCGGCATATTACGTCGTAATTCCATTGTTTCTGTGCCAATCAGGGGCTCAATAGCCCGTATGAGCACAGCATGCGGTTCATTTTTAACGGAAGTTACGATATTGAATAAGTGATGAATGCCATAACATAAGTACACATAGGAGACACCGCCTTCGCTGTACATGATTTCGGTTCGGTTGGTACGTCGGCCGCCGTAGGCATGAGAGGCTTTGTCTATTTCGCCACAGTAGGCTTCAGTTTCGACAATTACGCCTGCTGTTATTTGTCCTTGGATTTGAGTGAATAGCACTTTTCCGAGCAAATCTTTGGCCAGAAAAAGGACGTCTTTATGAAGATAATACGATAATGGTAATTTCAAAATAACTTAATTTAATACTTTAGTAAATCATTTTTAATTATATGATATTTAGCTTTTTATTGGACAAATAAAAACTTGTTTTAGCTTAGTTTTTTTCTAAAATAGCTTTATTTTGGATTTGCATTTTAAGGATTAAAAATAAAGAAGCTCAATTAAACAATTGAGCTTCTTTATGAAATAAATTTCAAAAATTAATTAGGACTTAAAGGATGCGTTAATATACCTGCATTCTTTTTTAGGACAATTTGTTTTTCAAGTTTCAAGTTTCAAGTTTCAGGTTTCAAGTTTCAGGTTGCTTTACTTTGAGCGTAGTTTACTCGCTAAGATTATATTCAGGAATCAGATTTGTCTTTTTTATCGAAATCTTCATCTGAAAAATTTTTAAGATCTTCATCTAAAGCGTCATCAAGAACATCATCAGGATCTTTGTCGAGTTCGGTTTCTAAGTCCTGTTTTAATCTTTTGTTTCTCTTTTTTTTACTGACAGAATGGATTAACTGTTCTTCCGGGTGAAAATTGCGATCGTCCAGACCGAAATCTTCGTTGATTTCTCTTGGCATAATCTAAAGGTTTTATGGGTATTAATTATTTATTCATCGGAACTGATTTCCTTGTCTCAATACTGGACTTCTCATTACTTCTGGCGGAAGTGCTCATCATTTTAGTTTTTTTAGCAGATGTTCTGGTACTGTTTTCAACGTTATTTTTCTGGTTTGAAATATTCATCTCATTGCTTTTAAAAAATTAATAGATACAAATCTAAAACAGATCACAAATATAAATTTATACTTTTTTTGTTTTTAATTGTATTATTGTTAGGTAGTTAAGTATTTGTTTGTGTCTAACAAAGCTAGTGATTTTGTAGATGTATATCTACAAAAAGGGTTGCATTTTACTTCTATTCTAAATTTGAGGTTTCAATTTATAATATGAAACAGACTTAACTTACAATTTGTTTTTTTTTAATGCTATTCCGACATAACTTTATACTGTTCTTAATTTCTTGAGAATTTGATTTCTGTTTTTATCAGGGTGTTTTGGAGTCTTAATTTCAACAATTTAAAAAATTAGATCGTATGGCTGTTCCTAAAGAGTTATATAATGCCAAATTCGTTGATTATATTGAATCACTTAAGATTTTATATTTAGTAGACGACAAGTTTAAAATGATTTGTGATGACTATTGTAAGACCAGGCTGAAAGCTGATAAGTTTAAGAAAAAATTCGAAAAGCATTTTCAGCATAAACTGGAATGTGATAATTTGTCGAAAGAATTAGAAGATGAGATATTGATTTATCTTATCCGGAAGGGGTAGTTGGGGAAGAGAGAGGCAAGAGGCAAGAGAATAGAGTATAGAGAATAGAGTATAGAGAATAGAGAATAGAGAATAGAGGATAGAGAATAGAGTATAGAGAATAGAGTATAGAGTATAGAGTATAGAGTATAGAGTATAGAGTATAGAGAATAGATTATAGAAAATGGAGTATAGAAAATGGAGTATAGAAGATAAATTATAGAAAATAGACTTTCGATGTTCGGGTGTTGCTATGAAAAAATAATTAGAAAATATCTTAAAAACAAAAGCTCCTGATGTAGGAGCTTTGTTTTTTTATAGTGTTCACTAGATTACTGTTTAATAAACTGCGGGATTTTATATACAGATAGGTTTCATTTTTGTGTTACCTAATACAAAATATCAGTTATTAATTTAATTCGATGCGATATGATAACAAATAACCGAATGAGAATAGGTGCGGCCGTTGTAGCGATCATTTATATTTTAGTTCAGACCTTTCAATGGTGGGTTTTTGCAAAAGTACCCGAAACAGGAAATGTAATTACTGATTTCTTGAATGGCGGAAACAAACTCAATATTTACCGATCCTGGCTGATGCTATTGAGTATGTTTGGACTCTTGTATTTATTTTTCACGATTTGTTTTGATGATTTTAGGCAGGATAAAGGCTGGCGGATTCTTGCTTTTATAGGCTTTTTTATTTTTTGTTTGTTAGAGCTATTTATCCGTTCGATTGAATTGTTTTTTGTGCAGGGTTATTTAGTTGACACTTATGCAACGGCAAATAGTGCAGATCGGGAAGCTATTATTAAAACAGTTACGTCGCTACAACAGGTTTGGTGGGCACTGTATTTTCCGTTAGGACTTTCTCAATTGTTAGGAAGTATTATTTTAGCGGGTTTGTATTTAAAATCAACAGGAATTGATCGTCTGATCAAAGTTGTTTTTATAATCAACAGTTGCCGATTGTTTCTGCGAATGCTCGATTCCTATCTCGATATTAATATTCTGGGTATAAGTACTTTATTGAACAATGAATTATACTTGCCATTGGTGATCATTATGTTTGGATTGAAGGCTGTTTGGCTGGTCAAATCGCCACTTAAAGAACCGTCCTGATTTTTGTTAGTATTGCTTTGGATTTATATGAAAATAAAATACGCCAGATTGACTCTGGCGTATTTTTTAATTTATTTTGATGTTCTTTCTCCAGTAAAAATAAACCGTAAAAACAGTTATCAAAACGAAAATCCATAAAACGGGACTGCTGAAGAAACTTTGATAATTTCTGCCATTCGGAATTTCAACAAAAGGAACTGTGATCAAAACATCCAATAAGAAAGCTGTTCCGGAGATTAAGATTCCTGTTGTAATGCCGTTCGTTCGATATCCTTTTTTATAATAAAATTGAGCCGCCAGAAAAGCATAAAATGAAATGCAAATCATAACAATTAACGCTTGCGCGGAAAAGGAATTTTCTAGTGACGGAATCAATTCTAAAACATAGAAAGATAAACTAACACAGATCCAAACGAATAATCCTGCTAGTATGCCTCTCAGATAAACCATTTCGATTTAATTTTGAGGCACAGTCTGATTCCAAACTCCGGTTTTGGCCGTTTCTAAAGCATAAGCGGAGAAATCTTTAGCTTTTCTGTCCAAAACCTTTTCTATATCCGTGGTAATGGATGAATTTCGGCCATCTAAAACCTGTTCAAATAAATAATTTACCAGCCAAATATTATCTTCGGGAACCTGATATTCTCTCAACATCTGGATATATTCTTCTAAAGTTAAAGATTGAAAAGCTATATCTCGATTGGTAGCTTTTGCAATTTCGACAATAACTTCCTTGAAAGTCAATAATCTTGGCCCTGTAAGTTCGTAGGTTTGTCCGTTGTGTTTGTCATCTAAAAGTGAAGCAACGATGACATCCGCAATATCATCCGCATCTGTAAAAGGTTCTAATGCTTCGGCTCTTGGTAATGCAACGTAACCTGCTAATATTGGCTCCAGAAAGAAGCTTTCACTAAAGTTTTGATTGAACCAGCTTGCTCGTACGATTGTCCATTCTTTGGCATTGGTTTTTACTATTTCTTCACAAACTTGCGCTTCTTTTTCACCTCTTCCGGAAAGTAAGACCATTTTCTGAACGCCCATTTGCGTTGCTAAGCCACTAAAAAGTTGGATAGCGGTTGTTGCGGATGGAATGGCCAAATCGGGCTGATAACTGATATAAACGGCATCTATGTCCTGAAGTGCCGCTTGCCAGGTTTCTGGTTTTTCCCAGTCAAAAGGAATGGCAGCCGATCTTGAACCTGCGCGAACTTCAATATCAGTATTATTTTCTAATCTTTCCAATACTCTGCGTCCTGTTTTTCCGTTGGCTCCCAAGACTAAAATCTTTGTAGTTTTCATATCAATTCGTTTTAAGTGATTAACTGATACAAATTTGGGCCGATTAGAACGAAATCATTTGTCGGAAAAGAATTAAGATTTGTTTGAAAAGAATTGTTGTTTGACATCATTCGGTCGTGTCCCGAATTTAGTATAAAATGCATTCGAGAAAGAACTCAAACTTTCATAACCCACTTCCCAAGCCGATTCCTGTACGGTTTTTTCGCTGTCGCGGAGTAATTCATAGGCTTTATGCAATCTTTCTTCCTGAATGTATTTGAAAACCGGAATGCCAAAAAGCTCTTTAAAATTCTTTTTCAGTTTATTGCTGTTGAGGCCAACCATCTTGGATAATTCGGTAATCGATGGCGGTTTGGAATAATGTGTAGTTACAATTTCCTTAGCATGAAAAAGTTTGTTTTTATCGTATTCAGATAAATCTCCTTTTTTCTCTGTGGTTAGCAAGGCAAAAAAATGAGCCAAAAGTTCATTAACCTGACTTTTTAAAAACAGCAATCGGGTAGTGCCGGTGTACGATGTATTGAAGATTTTCTGAACGGCCTGTTGCATATCCAACGTCATATAAAATGCCGGACCTTTTACAAAATGTTCTTTTGGATGCATCAAATCAGAAAGATGGTTTTCGAAGATTTCTTTTTCAGCCTTAGGCAACGAGTTAATGTATTTAAGTTTGGCGAAGACACTTATCGATTGCAAAGGTCTATCCGGTTCAATTTTATGGGCAAATTCCACTTTCTGATTTCCGAAGAAACAAATCGCTAAACCGGTAGTATTCGTCAGGTATTTGGTTTGATTGTTATGTTTGATTTCCAATTCGACATTGCCAGAACCATAGAAAGCAAAACCAATGGAATCGCCGTCAATTTCGCATTTCTCCACTACTGTTTTTGTCGCGTAAGACTGCTCAATCAAAACAATAAAATCATTTACTTCTAAAATATCTGTTGTCATACTAAATCAGGATCTTTTGATAAAAGTATGAAAAGTTGCTGTTTAAGGAATTAAAAATTTAGAATTAAAAATTAAAAATCTGTTGAATCTGCTTAAATCTTTTTAAATCTGCGTGAGAAAAAATTAAACACATAGAAACATAGTTTTTGTGTCTCAAAAGAAGGTAATGGAAAGAAACTAGTTTCTAACACATAGCTATGTGTTTTAAGGAATTAAAAATCTGCAGAATCTGCAGAATCTGCGTGAGAAAAAATTAAACACATAGAAACATAGTTTTTGTGTCTCAAAAGAAGGTAATGGAAAGAAACTAGTTTCTCACACATAGCGATGTGTTTTTTAAGGAATTAAAAATTAAAAATCTGCCGAATGTGCTAAATCTGCGTGAGAAAAAAATTAAACACATAGAAACATAGTTTTTGTGCCTAAAAAGAAGGTAATGGAAAGAAACTAGTTTCTAACATATAGCGATGTGTTTTTTAAGGAATTAAAAATCTGTTGAATCTGCTTAAATCTTTTTAAATCTGCGTGAAAAAAATTATACACATAGCTATGTGTTTTTAGACAAATGAAATGCCTTTTTTAAGCGTTTACAAAGTCTATGTCTCTATGTGTTTAAAATAACCTAGTTTTTCAAATGAAATTTAGTCTTATTAAAATTCTTCGATTTAATAATTTTCCCTTTATCCGTAATCATAATCCAGCGGTATTCGGGATATTGATTAATCAGTTTGATTCCGGCTTCTTTTCCCAGAACCATGATCGAAGTGCTAAATCCATTGGCTGTTTCGGCATTGGGACCAAAAACAGAAACGCTGCAAAGTCCGGTAGAAGGATATCCGGTCGCAGGATTGATGATATGAGAATATCGTTTCCCATCTAAAACTACAAATTTTTCATAGCTCCCTGAAGTCGTTACAGCGCCATCGTGCAACGGAACAACGGCAAAAAGTTTATCGGTCTGAAAAGGATTCGTCATGCCAATGTTCCAGTCTTTGCCATTCGGTTGTTTTCCCCAAACCGTCATATCGCCGGTCGCATTTACAATTCCGGCTTTTATGCCTTTGGAAAGCATTATATCTTTGCATTTATTGGTGGCATATCCTTCACCCAAAGCGCCAAATCCAATTTTCATTCCCTTTAATTTCAGGAAAATGGTTGATTGTGTGCTGTCTAAAATGATGTTTTTGTAACCGACTTTCTCTACTGATTTTTTTATGGCTTCCGCCGAAGGCATTTCGGTCATCGAGCCGTCAAATTTCCAGATGCGATCCATTGCAGCAAAACTAATATCGAAAGCGCCATTGGTAATTTCAGAAAAATGAAGGGCTCTTTGTGTCAATTCAAAAACTTCTCTATCGACTTTTACAGGACGAATTCCCGCATTCTGATTGACTTCTGAAACTTGTGAAGTGGGTTTCCAGTCCGAAATAAGGTTTTCGATTCTGGTGATTTCGGCAATAATTTCATCAATGGATTTTTCTGCTGCCAAAGAATCGTCTGCTACAATCGAAATATCAAATCGGCCTCCCATAAGCATAGTTGTTCTTTTTCGTAAAGTTTGGGCTTCAGCATTGAAACTGCAAACCAGTACCAAAAGGAACAGCAATGGATTGAAATGGGATTTGTATTTAAACTGCATAGTAGTAGTTATGTTTTATTTTCTTTTTTATAATTTAGGAATCTTCCAAAATAGGTTGTTTCAATTACTACCTTATCATTTGATTTTAGGTCATTATATTTAAAGCTGTTGCTAAAAAATAATAAATGATATGAATTGAATATGATAATTCTAAATCGCTTAAATATTTTTAATTTAACGATAACTGTGGCTTTCTTTTCTGTTTTATAACCTTTTAGAATTTCGATTTTCTTTATAGGTAAATTCAATATTGATAAAACAACAAGAGGTAGAAAAAACACTTGCATGTCAATAACTGCATTTATGTATTCTTCAGTGTTTTGGGGAATATTTATTGGTTTTCTTCTCCAACCGTAATATGGATAAAGAAATGAATATGCACATACAAATATAGTTATTGCATATAACACTGAATACCAATCATTGCTGAACCTGAAAAGATTGATTCTTTTAATTTTAGAAATATCTTCTTTGGTAAGTACTTTTTTACTCATTTTGGTATTGTAAAGAATAGCTATGCGTTTTTAGATTAAGCGGCTTCAAAAGCTATGTTTCTATGTGTTTAAATTTACGTAGTTTTCTTTTACGCGGTTATTGTTTAAATTTAATAACAATCCGTCAATAATTGACCCTTGTTTTTATAATCGCTTAGTTTTTTGTTTTTCTCCACTAATAAAGAATCAAGCGTCGATTCAACATCCTTTTGCATAGCCAAGGAACCACAAATCATGATTACGCCATTATTTTCTAATAAATTCAGAAAAAAGCTAGCATCGCGTTGAATTAAATCCATTACATAATAATGATTTTCTTCACGGGACAAAGCCAAATGAAAACTTTGTAAATGTTGTTTCTGCATCATTTGGGATGCAAACTCTTTATAACCTGAAACCGTTTCTGTTTCCATTCGGAAGCCGGCGTATAAATGCGTTTCGGTTTTTTTCTTGTTTTGTTCGATCATTCCAAGGAAAGGCGCAATTCCGGTTCCGTTGGAGATAAAAGCCACTTTTGAAGCTTTTTTAGGCAAATGAAAAGCATGATTATTAATGATTCGGGCTTTGATGACATTGCCGGGTTTTAACTCATTCAAAAAGCCGGAACCTAATCCGTTTGGATGCAGTTTGACAACCAACTGAATGTTACCGGAATGATTTCCGATAGAGTAGAGGCGCTCTCTGGTATCATTGGCAGGATAAATGGCCAGTAAGTCACCAGAAGTAAATTTAGCTCTCATATTGGCTCTAAGCGTAAGGATAAAAGTATGTTCTGTTTCAGAAACAGCCGTTTTATCCAGAACCATTAATTTCTGCAAACCTTTCGGGGCGTGATTGTATAAGGAAGGCGTTGTAGATAACGGAATTCCGGTTTTGGCACTCCACAATTTAATCCACTCCACAAATTCCACCGCCGATTTGTCGTTGACAGTCTGTAAATCCAGAAAACGTTCTGCCCAGTTTTGTTTTTCTAAAAGTTCATCAATTTCGCGGGCAAAACCACAAAAATCAGGATAAGCCGTTGAACCAAATCCAACCACAGAAAAATTAATTTTTTGCTGTTGTTTGTGTTTCTGTAAAAGGGATATGAATTTTCTTCCGTTGGATGGCGCATCGCCCAAACCGTGTGTGGAAGAGAAAACAATGATATGTTCTGCTTTTGGGAAAACCGTGTAGCTATTCAATTCGGTTAAAAAAGCCTTTTCACCAGCAGCAATCAACTGTTTCTGAATCGCATTGGCGAATCGCAAAGAGCTTCCGTTTTCAGACCCAGCCAATAAAATGTATTTACTCTCGTTAGCTTTAAATTTATTCTTGATTCGGCTTGACCTTCTTTTTAAAGTCATCGCAAAACCGGAATAGATAAAAAAGAGAATATTTAGTGAAGCAAGAGCCAGAACTATAGCCCAAATGGCGTTTATTCTTCCCGTATGAAGGTCTAAACTTAAATCGGCAAATTGAGCCGTAATTGGCGATTTTTTTTCACTAATTACTTCGCCTGTAACCTGATTTACTTCAATTTCGCGGTCTTTTAATTCAATGATATAATATTCTTCAGGATCATCTGTAAAAGGAAATTCTATTTTCTTTACATCTGTTAAAAGTGTAGTCTTGAAAATATTGATAGCCGTACCTTTTTTGGCAGGAATAACAGTTTCTGTCTTTTCCTTTTGCTCTTTTTTATCCATGAAAAAGTTAAACCTTTCCAAAGTTAAATACGTTCCCGTAAGTGCAATAATCAGAATCGGAATTAAAGCCAATCGTCCTAAAACCACATGGTAATATTGAGCAAAATATTCTTTGATTACTTTCGAAAAGAAGTTGCGGATTCCTTTTTGTCTTTTCAAAACCAAAACAAATCCGGAAATAGCAATCAGGAATAATAAAAAGGAAATAACACCCACAAAAAAGCGACCGGCTTCATGTAAAAATAAAGAACGATGAAAACTCGTGATCCATTGAATAAACTCAGTTTTCTTAACCGGAGTTCCTAATTTTTTTCCTGTTTTGACATCAATATAAGCGTTGATATCATTCCCGTCCTTATCGATGGCCTGCAGCGTTACAAACTGATTGTAATCAACGGTTAGCTCCGTCATTTCAGAATAATTCTTTTTTAAGACAGGAAGCGTTTCTTCCAACGTTATTGTATCAAAATTTTCGATTTTATACGGAAGTGTTTTTTCCTGTACAGCATCAACAGCCAGAATAATACCCGTTACCGATGCCAAGATCAAAAATAAAGAAGAAACCAAAGCCAAAGCCAGGTGAGAGGAACGCCAAAAAGAAAGAGTCATGGAGTGTATGCTAAAAGGTAGTTAAGCTCTGTCAAAGTTTTAAACTTTGACAAAGCTTAGATTTCTATTGTTAAATTTTATTTAATCGTACGTATTTAATATAACCTTTACCGTCTGTTTTTTCAGCAAGACCTGCAGTTGTAAGTACAACTTCGGCATCTGTTACATAATATTTTTGATCTTCAACAGCCGACTCAAATCTTAGTTTATATCCTTTGTTCAATTTAGAATCATCAATTTCAAAAGTGGTAATACTTCGGTCGCCACCAGTAACAGATGCTCCGCTTATAGCACTAATATTCTCTTTCTTTTGGGTTTGAAATTTATTCCATTCTTTTAAGGATGTATACCATTTTTTATCATCACCCATTACATAAAGCGTTTTTTCGTATTCCCCTTTTGAATTAATTAGTGAAACTACGATATAAGCACCTTCGCCCATATAATTGTTCATTTGAAGCATACATTTGTATTTGCTTTGCGCAACAGATTGAAAAGAAACAAGGCATATTAATACAGCTGTAAAAGCGACTTTAAGAATTGATTTCATGTGTATTGTATTTTTATTGGAATTTGGAATTTTTCTTATTTGGAATTTTAAAAATTATTTATTTTAAAAACTCGATTGATACATTTTGTTTTGTAAAAAACTCGTTTTCTTTGGCAAGGGCGTAGGCACTTTCGTCAAATTCAGTTTTAATGTCTTTTTTGGCTCCAATAGAAATCAGGTATTTCAGGATTTCATCGTTTTTAGAAATCATGGCAGCTTTATGTAAAGCGGTCATACTATCTTTATTTTTGGCATTGACATCAATATTTAAAGGAGCTAATTTTTTCAACAAAGTGAAATCACTTTTTACCACGGCTAAATGATACAAAGTGTTCCCGTCTTTTTGAGCAGCAGCAAGATTTAAGCCTTTGTCTTGTAATAATTTTATTTTTGTTTCAAAAGGATCTTGTCCTTTCGATTCAGGACGATACGATTGAATAAGGTATACGCCTAAATTATTACCATCTTTATCGGTAACATTTACATCAGCGCCTTTGTTTAAAAGAAGTGCGACATTATCAGGAGTTCCTGATTTTACCGCCATTGTTAAAGCTGATTCTCCTTTTAGATTCTTTAAATTGATCTCTTTCGCGGCTGGAAGTAACAATTCCAATGCACCATTTTCTCTGGCTCCGGCCGCAATCATAAAAGGTGTGTTTCCGTCCTTATTTACTTTATTCGCATCTGCGCCTTTTGCAAGGAAGTAACTGATAATTTCTTTTTGATTTGGTTTGCCTGCCAGTAAATGCAAAATATTTTCTCCCGATTTGTTTACGGCGGTTGGTTTTAGTTTTAACTCTTCTGTCAAATATTTATAAGCCTCTAATGAAGTCGTTTCTCTTCGGCTTCCTTGTGCTGCAAAGAATAAGGCGTTGTCATTATACTTAATTCCCTTTACTGCGATCTTTTTCAGTAAATCGATATTTCCAACTTTGGCAGCATAATTAAATGCTGTATTTCCATCACTGTCCACATCTTTAAGAGACATTCCTTTTGTTGTGAAATATTCTGCAAGCGTCAGGTTTTTATCAAATGCAATGCTAAGTAATAACAAGTTAGCACCATTATTGTATTTTTTAGCCGGATTTAATCCTGCTTTAAAAAAAGCTTCATATAAGGCTGGATTGCTTTGTCCGCTAGTTGCAGCAAAATCAGCTGGCGTAGCGCCATGACTGTCTTGAAGATTAATATCTGAACCTTTTGCAATAAGATATTCTACCATTTCAACATTTCCTTTATAAGCGGCCCAGTGCAGGTAAATACGATTATCATGAGTTGATTTAGTAACAGGGTTACCTGGCTGGTCTAATAAAAATTTAATCGTTTCATTAGGTGCATCATTATTGATGGCAAGAACAACAACATCAAATGCATTTGGATTGGATTGAGATGGATTGTTTCCTTTTGCTATTTCAGCTTTTACAGTTTCTACATTTGGAGTAGTTTTCCAAAAGCTAGCTTCCAATAAAGTATTCTTTTGCTGTGCATTAGAAAATAGAGCAGCAACTAATGCAATTGAAATGAAAAGTTTCTTTTTCATATTTAGAATTTTACAATTTTTAAAATAATTGGTTATGCTTTTATTCCTTCTGAAAAGTGCTTTAAAAGCAATCTATTTAGAATAAATAAAAATAAGGCAAATGTAAAAATAAATATTAGTAAGACAATTTTATTTGGAAAAGAAAATCAATCTTAATTCAGTCTTAAGATTAGAGAATTTGAAAAAGGTTTAATTTACGAATAAAGTATTTCGTGAAGTATCTGAATTAATTCTTTGTAGCTATTTGGTTTGCAAATAAAATTACTGGCACCAATTTTTTGATAAGTGTCTTTTATGATTAGATCAGACTGGCCGGATAAAACGATAATTGGTATATTTTGTAAATGGTCATCTTCTTTTATTTTGTGCAAAAAATCTTTCCCCGTCAAACGCGGCATTTGCAAATCAAGAAAAATAATATCCGGTAGTTGTGTTGCTTTTTTGAGGTCTTCCAGAGCCACAGAAGCATCTGTAGAGGCTATAATAGTGATGTTTTCCTTAAATGAATTAACAGCTTCTGAAAATATATCAATATCTTCAGGATCATCATCTATTATCAAAATATGTTGATACTTCATATTTTAAAAATACAAAGAAAACAGTCAAATGAAGTTACACAATTTCATATGTGATTTTATATAATACCAAGGTTTTTAAATTTCGGATAAATAATTTTTAACGGTTAAATACTACTTTTTAAACGCAAAATGATATTTGTATTACGCTAATTTTTATCTTTATAAGGGTTATAAAATCAGATACTTATGTTTGTAAATAATAGTTTCAGCTTTAGTGCATTAGTGAAATTCAGCGGAGGTTATTTATTATGGATTATTGTATGGTCGTTTCTCGTTTTATTTTCATACGAATTTCTACATCTAAAATGGATTGCAATTCCGTGGGTTAGTATCGGTATCATTGGGACTGCGGTGTCTTTTTACATCGGTTTTAAGAACAACCAATCTTACGAGAGAATCTGGGAAGCCAGAAAAATATGGGGTACAATTCTCAATATTAGCCGTATGTGGGGAGTTACCACGAGAGGTTATATTAGAAATCATCCATCTTTTGAAAAACTTTCTGAAGAAGAAATTGATGCCATAACCAAAAAACTCATTTACAGGAATATTGCTTATGTGTATGCTTTTCGTGCCCAATTATCAATACCTACATCCTGGGAACACATTACACTTGGGACTCATATTGCCAAAAGAAGTCGAAGATCAATAGAAAAAGTGGCTGGTGATACTCTTGAAGATGATTTTACGAAAGAGATGCTGGAAAAATATCTTAATTCTGAGGAATATGCTGATTTGAAGAGATTCAGGAATATGGCTACGCATATTATTGATTTGCAATCGCAAGATTTAATGCAGCTTAGAAAAGATGATATCATTAATGATTTTTACCATGTGCAATTGCAAACCCTCTTAAATAATTTATACGATGAACAGGGTAAGGCAGAGCGAATTAAGAATTTTCCGTTACCCCGTTTATATGCTTATGCAAGTAATTTATTTGTCTGGATCTTTATTTTTTTGTTGCCATTTGGTCTAATTGCCGAATTTGATCAAATGGGACCTTATAATGTATGGCTGTTTATTCCGGTCGTAAGTATTGTTTCCTGGATTTTTTTACTGATGGAACTTGTTGGGGATTATTCTGAGAATCCATTTGGAGGTTTACCAAACGACATTCCGATGCTTTCTATCTGCCGAACTATTGAAATTGATTTAAAACAAATGATGAAAGAAGAAGATATCCCAAAAACTATTAAGGCACAAAACGGAATTTTATTGTAAAAGAGACTACTTTTTTTAAAGTTTGGTTTAATTTTATTATTTTAAGAATTAATCTGATTATTTAAAAATAAAATTAACATTTGTTTATGATTATCGAAATAAATATTTAAATTTGATAGGATGTCTCGGTTTATGTAATTGAAATATTCAATTTTTTTCCCCGTACAATCTTTTAGTTGAAGTTATTTAAAATGAATTGTTACTAAATACAATCCTACATAACTAAAAATGAATTAAATCTTATGAATTATTGGCAATTAAAAGATTTAGGTTTAAAGTTTTTGTTTCTTCTTTTGGTATGTACTACCAGCTTTAGTTTTGCTCAGCAAGATAGTCTCGGAAATGCAAAAAAAATCAAGCTGGATGAAGCCATCTTACTTGGTATTCAAAATAATAAACAACTTAAAATTGCCAATACCAATCTGGCCATCGCCAATGAAAATGTAGGTCAGGCTAAAATTGCTAAAATGCCCCGCATTGGATTAAGTGCAGGATATACCTATATAGGTGATCCTAAATTGTATGAAGGATTTTACGAAAACAACATTACAGTAGATTATTTGAATCATATGGGATTTGCCAATGTCGTATCGGCAGTTCCAATTTACAACGGAGGTTCTATCAACAATAGAATTGAGCAACAAAAATTACTAAGCCAGATGCAGGAATCCGTTGTTAAAATGACAGAAGCCGACGTTAAAAATGCGATTACAGAACAATATTTTACCCTTGAAAAATTATACCGTCAAATTGAGGTAACCAAACAAAATATTATCAATACAGATCTTCGTATCAGCCAGTTAAAATCACGCGTTAATAACGGTCAGAACCTAAAAAGTGATCTTTTAAGAACCGAATTACAACAATCTAACTTTAAGGTTTCGGTTTTTAGAAGTACCAATACAATCGAATTAATCAGTAATTATCTGGATATCATAATTGGGTTTCCTACCAATACGATTTTAAAGCCTGAAGTTACAGAAAGCATGATTCCGACAGAGAATTTAAATCTTCAGCAAAGTTTAGAAGAAGCCTTTTTGAATAGAGAAGAGTTAAAACGAGCCGAAATTGGCATTCAGCTTTCTGAATCTTCTTTGAGTCTAACCAAAAGCGGTTTCAGACCCAACATCAATGCTAATCTTATTCTGAATACCGAATATCCGGCACAATGGCCGACCTATGTCAATATACTTAATTATTGGGCGGCAGGTCTTTCTTTAAGTTGGGATGTTTCGAGTTTTTATACTTTAAAACACAGAATATCAGGCGATAAATTAGAGATTGACAAGAGTAATATTGCTTTGGCCGTTACGAAAGACCAAATTACTACCGAAGTAAAAAATGCTTACGTACGTTATGCAGAAAGCAAAGAGAATATCAAAACCTTTAAAAAAGATGTGGAGCTCTCGATGAGCAATTATAAAATTGTAAAAAGCAGATATGATAATGATTTTGCTTTAATCAGCGAAATCGTAGATGCTGAGTTGCAATTAAATAACTCCCGAATTTCCTTGGTTAACGCCAATTTAGATTTAATTATTCAATATTATTCCCTGCAGTATGCCATGGGTAAACTTTAAGATATACTATCATGAGCGAAGAAAATGCACCAAATGAAGCAGTTCAGAAAAATGATAAAAGACGAAACACGGTTCTAACGGTTTTATCTTTTGTTTTTTTGATTGCAGGAGCTTTATGGATTTTGAGCTTGTTTTTTGATTTCAGTAATTATGAAACCACTAATAACGCTCAGGTTGAAGCTTATATCAACAGTGTTGCAGCAAGGGCAACTGGTCATATTAAGGAGATCAGGTTTGAGGCCAATCAGTATGTTCATAAAGGCGACACTTTGGTTGTTTTGGATGATTCCGAATACATCATCAAAGTGAAGCAAGCCGAAGCTGATTTGGCTATAGCCGAGGGAAACCTGCATTCCTTAGTGCAGACCATTACGACCTCAGCATCCAATCAGGCTTCAGGTCAGGAAAAATTAGCCGGAGATTTGGCGAGTCTTGAAAAAGCTCAGAAAGATTATCAGCGTTTCAAAAATATGTATGCCGATTCGGCTGTGACGCGCAACCAATACGATCAGGTTATTTCAAAACTGAAATCGGAGGAAGCTTACGTAAAAGCGAGTCAGAAAGGACTGGAAGCCAGTGGCTCCGTAACCAAACAGAGCAATATCAATTTGGAAGCAGCGAGAGCGACAGTGGCCAGAAAAAAAGCAGATCTTGATGCAGCAAAGTTGCAATTATCCTATACCAGCATAATAGCCCCATCTGATGGTTATGTTGGAGAGCGCAATCTTTCGATCGGAGAATTAATTAACGCCAACCAAACAATAGCCACGATTGTACTGAACCAAAAACTATGGATTTCTGCCAATTTTAAGGAAACTCAAATTGAAAAAATAAAACAAGGGCAACAGGTTACCATTACCATTGATGCATTGGACGGAAAAGAATTTAAAGGAAAAGTAATTGGTTTTTCGCCGGCCACGGGCGCTAAATTTTCTATGGTCGAACCGGATAATTCAACGGGGAATTTCGTGAAGATAACACAACGAATTCCAGTTAAAATTGAATTTGAGGCTGCAGCCAAAGATTTAGAAGAAGTAAAACCCGGAATGAATGTAACTGTCGAAGTAAAAAAGTAAAACATGATCGCAGGAAAAAAAGGAAGCGTTTTTACACTCATAGGATTATACATCCTTACGATTCCTTTTTTTAATGGTCTGAATGTTACGACTTATGATAATTCGCAGATTCTGGGGCATTTTGGGGCTTCAACAACTGTCTTTACCTATTCCGTTTACATTCCCATTTTTAGTATGTTGGCTTTTATGCCTTTGGGATTAAAGTTAGGCAAACAGATTCGCGTTCGCACCATGATTTTATCGGTAAGTTTTTTATCGCTGCTTTTCAATACGGCCTCTTTATTTGCACCTACAATCGGGTGGTTTACATTATGTCGTGCTCTTATGGCTATTGTTTCCGTTATTGGAATATTTGCTTCGATGGTGCCTATTATATTAAAATACAATCCTGTTTTTAATATGGCATTGTTGTATGGTATTCTTCAGTTTATTCAAAAAGGAAGTCAGCATTTATATCAATATATTGGGGCTCATTTTACCAGTTTGCACAACTGGACTTTTAGTGTCTATTTTCTTAATGTCAATTTTTTAGTATGCATTCTGTTAGCCTGGTATTTTTATAAAGCCGATGTGGCGCCTATGAAAACGGTATTTCAGTTTGACTGGCGAGGATGGATTATCATGATACTGTTTTTTATGGTGATTCTCTTTTTATGTGCCGAAGGTCAAACCCGAAATTGGTTTGATGATCCAAAAATAGGATTGGCGACGGCTCTTTTGTTTGTACTATTTGGAATTTACCTGTTGCACACGCGTTTCACAGAAAATCCAATAATTGATCCGGACGTTTATCGGTATAAAAATGTAGTAATTGGTGCTTTTTTGATGTTTTATATTGGGATTATGAACGGAACGGGCAGTATAGTAACGGGTTATATGACTAATATTTTAGGTTTTGATTCGGTTTTAGGAGCTCAGACCCATCTTGCTTTACTGCTTGGTTTGTGTATTTCGATTCCGTTGGCAACCTATCTTTTATACAAACGAATCTATCTGGCAACCATCTGGATTATTGGTTTCGCTTGTTACGGATTGTACCATCTTATGCTGTTTTTGAGGTTCTATCCCGGAATAGATGCATCCGATTTCTTTTTGCCACTGATTTTTAAAGGACTCGGAATGGGGTTTCTTTTTCCAGTATCCTTACTTTATATCTCAGAAGGAGTTCCGCCGAAATTAAGTACATCGCGCATGATGAGCGGGATTATTGCTCAGGCGGTTTTTGCATCACTTTTGGGAGGAGCTATTTTAGGAACTTTTATTTCAAATATGAATATACAGCACAAAACGGGACTTAGCCAACAATTGACCATGACGAATAAACAGGCAGAAAATCAATTAGCGAATTCCAAAAGAAACTTTTTATTCATGGGATTATCAGATGCTGAGGCACAGAAAAAAGCGGAGAAAAGCCTTTCTAATCAAACGGCTCAGACCTCGATGTTACTGGCCTACAAAGATATTTATCTGGTCATGTCGGCGATTTGTTTTTTGCCCATTTTTATCATTCTTCTCTTTAAACTTTGGCGCAGACCAATTGGAAAAGTAGAAGCGGAGCCTATACCAATTTAAAGTATTACATATAATCCAGTTTAGCTTCTTATTTAATTAATAATCGAGAATTATGGAACTAAAAAATGATCGTTTTTTATATCGTTTATGGACACGGGAAAAAGGACTTAGCGTCATGTTGTTACTGCTTTGTATCATGCAGTTTGTTGTGATTCCATTATTTGGCAGC
The DNA here is from genome assembly GCF_057840745.1 of Flavobacterium sp. KH_001. Classification (NCBI taxonomy): domain Bacteria; kingdom Pseudomonadati; phylum Bacteroidota; class Flavobacteriia; order Flavobacteriales; family Flavobacteriaceae; genus Flavobacterium; species Flavobacterium sp. KH_001. Next base: position 3,514,537 of record NZ_CM174520.1, read on the forward strand.
TATTCTCGTTTTATGGTAGTTATAAATATTTTTTGGATGCTATTTATCATGGCAGGCATTATTTCATTGGCAAAAGATAAAAAGCAAGCCCTTCTGGTTTCTATTATTCCATTTTTGTTTTTAATGGTACAGTGGATCGACTTTTTTCAGACCAACGTCATTGTGGTATTTGCCGACCTCTTTTTGTCGGTTGCTTTAATGTTGCTTCTAATTGGATTGGTTTTGATCAAAGTATTGGAACCCGGGCCCGTAACACAATATCGTATTATTGGTTCGATAGTCGTTTATATGTTGTTGGTCAATCTATGGTGTACGGTGTATTTATTTGTTTTTAAACACATCGAAGGTTCTTTTCAGATGGCTGTTTCTCCATTTGATAGCAGCAGCGAACAGGCTAACTTTATGTATTTCAGTTATATCACCATGACCTCGACAGGTTATGGCGAAATTGTCCCTATTCATCCGTTTGCTCGCTCCCTCGTTCAGATCGAGGTGCTGACAGGCGTTTTATATCCGGTAATCTTAATAGGAAGATTGGTTTCTGATGCCAACTTTTCTTTGAAAAAATAATAAACAAACATGTAAAACCAATTATTATCTAAAAACAAAATAAAATGGAAAATTCGAATGTGAATAAACGAAAAGAACTCTTTGACACTATTTTGCAGCTATTTTTTATCTTCCTGGTTGTTGGATTTTGTCTCACATTGCTAATGCCTTTCTTTATGCCAATTCTTTGGGCAGCAATATTAGCTGTAGCATTTTATCCTTTATTTAATTTTCTGCAAAGAATATTAAAAGGGCGAAAAACGTTGGCCGCTGTAATAATAACAATCACTATTATAGCCATAATGTTAGTTCCGGTAATATATGCCTTAAAAGCAGCAACATCCAATTTTTTAGAATTAAAAACTGAGTTTGAAGCGGGAACTCTTAAGGTTAGCCCACCGGGTGCTTCAATTAAGGAGTGGCCAGTAGTTGGTAAACCGCTGTACGAGTTTTTACTTTCTGCATCAACAGATTTAGAACAAAGTGTTGTTAAATATCAGGATCAGATAAAGGAATTCTCTGCAAAAATTATGAGTAGTATATTGAGTTCTGGTGTGGCCTTTTTGCAATTTATACTTTCCGTTATTATTGCCGGAGTTTTATTGGTTTCGCCCGGTGCAAAAACTATGGTTTATAAATTTCTAAAAAAGATTGCCGGAAACGAAGCAGATGAAATTATGACCATTTCGACTTCAACCATTTATCAGGTGGTGAAAGGGATTTTGGGAGTGGCCATTATTCAGACCATTATTCAGGCATTTGGATTGTTTTTAGCCGATATTCCCTATGCCGGAATATTGACCTTGATTTGTCTTGTTTTTTCTATTTTACAGATCGGACCAATCATAATTAATATTGGGGTAATTGTATATCTCTTTTCTACAGGAGACTCTGGTTATGCGATTGGGTGGACTATCTTTTTTATCATAAGTGGACTTTCAGATAATGTTCTGAAACCACTTTTATTGGGTAAAGGCGCTTTGGTGCCCATGCTGGTGATATTTTTAGGAGTAATTGGCGGATTTATAATGTCAGGATTTATAGGATTATTTGTTGGTCCAATTGTATTTTCAATTGGGTATAAATTGTTCATTGCATGGCTGGAGGAAGGTACTGATCCTCCTAAAGTTGAAGCTATTATACCGGAGACAATTGAGTAATTTATATATAAAAATCTACTCAATTTGAGAGCGCTAAGGCAATTTATTTCACGCAGATTTGGCAGATTAATGCAGATTAGCGCAGATTTTTAATTCGCTCGCAGATTTAGCAGATTTGGCAGATTTTAATTAATCAAACTCAATCTGCTTAAATCCTTTTTAAATCTGCGTGAAATAATTGCATTCTGAGAGAGCAGTTAAGTCAAACCAGATTTTATTTCACGCAGATTATCGCAGATATAAGCAGATTTTAATTATCAAACTTAATCTGCTTAAATCTTTTTTAAATCTGCGTGAAACAACTGCAAAGAGTAAAAATGGGATCTGTTTTTTTGTGAATAGTACTGTGAAATTATTTGCTATTCTTTAAAGCCGTTAATAGCTCGACTAAATCTACAACTGCGTAAGTAGAAGAATAATCAGAAACAGCGTAAGGCAATATAAGGCTGTTATTGTGAATAATAGCACCACAGGAATAAACAACATTCGGAACATAACCTTCACGTTCGTCTTCCAGAGGAGAAAGCAAAGGTTCTTTTAGTCTTCCGATTTCCTTTGATGGATCATCAAGATCAAATAAGGAAGCTCCAATGCAATAGCGTCGCATTGTACCCACGCCATGGGTAATAACAAGCCAGCCTTCAGTTGTCCAGAGGGGCGATCCGCAGTTTCCAATTTGTGTAAATTCCCAGGCAAAACGTGGCTCCTGAAGTAGGATAGGAGTATTCCATTGGGTAACCCTGTCTGAATACATGATGTAGTTATTAACGCCGTCAATACGGGAGAGCATGGCATATTTTCCTTTGATCTTTCTCGGAAATAAGGCCAGATTTTTATTCTGAGCACCCACACCATGCAAAGGCATTACCCTAAATGTATAAAAATCTTCAGTAGAAATAAGTTTTGGCAATATAGCGTGACCATTATAAGCTGTATAAGTGGCCAATACACGATGAGAATCATCATGATCATCATCAAAGCGAACAAAACGCGCATCTTCTATACCACGGCTTTCAGACTCCGATATGGGAAAAATAACACGCTCTGTAATGTCAGAATCATGCTGGAATGATAAATCATAAAAAGAATTGGCGAGCCAGATTATTTCTTCGAGCGCCGTTCTTCTTTCCTGGCTAATTGATGGATCGCTTAAACCCGTTTTTACGAGACTTTTTAAGACAGCATACTCAAATTCATCCGGCAATTCCTGCATGACTTGCGTGATGTATTTGTCATGGGTATGCATCTCAGACAATTTCATGGAAAATCGCTCTTTATTGTACAAAGTTTTGTGCTCTATTTCAGCCTTGTCGATATGATGTCCAATCTTCATGACCTGAAGGTTGTTGTTGCGATCCAGAATGGCTCTCCTAAAAACAATCGAAGAAATATGACCTTCACCCGTTGCTCTAAAAGAAAGAATAACACGTTTTTCGCCCATTTCTAGTCCCGTCTGATCAAAATCTTCTATGATGGAGGGGTTAAAAATAGCGGCAGATTCAATGGCATATTCCATGGTACAGTAGGAGCCTATCAGCATCTTTCGATCCAGGGAAATAGCTTCATAATCGACCTGCATTCCTTCGATTATAGGTCTGATTTTCTCGCAGTGTTTTAAAAATATGCTTGAAATATTTCGATGGCGTCGGGCAAATTCCCGAAGTGTCTGTTCTAAAGTTTGCAAAACCTGTTTTTCATCCAGCATCATTATCCGCATCACCATTTGTTGGGTTCTTTCATCGCCATTCATAAAATATCGGGCAACAACTCTTTTCGAATCTGGTGTAAATACTATGTTTTTTCTAATGATGGGTACTCGCATATTTTTATTTTTTTGTTAGATAAAAGTCAGCTCAATTTTATTCCTAAACGGATAAAACGACTTCAGTTATTTTACTTTATGGTTCTTTTTTTTAGAGAATTAAGAAGCATATCTATTTTAAAACAGCTTAACTGTGTATTAATAGCTCTATACAAGTTAGTGATTTTGCTAACGAAAAAACCTTAAAATTTTATTAAAACTCCATACATAGTCTTTCACTTTACAAACTTTAGTTTTCTGAAACAATCAATTTATAAAGTCCGATTTTAATAAAGGGGTATTTCAAATTTACAAAAAAGAATAAAATTATCTGTATAAATATTTGATTTACAGTAGATATATTTTGAAGATTGTTTTTAAATAGAAAAGAAAGAACGTTTGAGATATAAAAAAAGGGACAAATGATTTTTTCACTTTGTCCCCATTAATAATTTTGAACGAATAATTAAACCTTTTAAGTTTACTCTTTATACAAAATGATAACCGCTTTGTAACCCTTACCAACATTCCATTGGCTTGATTCAATTACTTCGCCTTTATCATCATAAACCTGAAATTCAGCGGTATTTGGTGAAGCAGAACCTTCATTCAAAGCTTCAAAATCAATTTTGTTGATACCTTTTACTAAATTTATTTTGAATCCTTTATAACTTCCGTCAAGAATTACTTCAGGTTCAATAACCTTATCATTCAGGTACACTTTGATCTTATCGCCGTCAACAAAAGCAGCATCTCTGTAACGAATTGTAGACGTAAAAGATTTCGTTACAAAACCACCTAAATATTCATTTCTTCTATAAAAAATACCTTCTACATTGGCTTCTCTTTTATAAAGAACATTATTATTGAAGAGTTCATCCGGATTTATTTTTAAAACAATCGGCTCTTTTGAAAGAGGCAGAGGCTCGTCTGTTGGCGGAGCTTCTGTTGGCGGAATCACTTCTTTATTTTCTGAATTTTTAGGTTGGATTGATTGCTGTTTTCTATTGAACTCATCTTGTGCAAATCCATGCACTGAAACACCAATCATCATAACTAAAAACAAAATCTTTTTCATACTTTTTTCTATTTTATATATATAAGTTAATATTAGATTTAACCTAATAACCTAAACATTTAATTAAACTTTTTATTGTCTTTATGACGAACTGATTGTCAAAAAGAGTGTTGTTTTATAGATTATTTAACAACTATTGACTTTTTAAAAAGCTTCTCCAATTCTGAAATAAATTCCCCAGTCATCTTTTCCAACGGCCGCATCCAGTCCTACATTAAATTTCACTGTTTTAAAAGCCTTGTACCGATATCCAACGCCGGCACCCGGATACATTTTCCAATTGAAATCGGGTGTATCAGAACCATAAATGGTGGCAAGCCCCGCAAATCCAACAACACCCATTTTTTTACTGAAATTGTATCGATATTCACTTTGTATCGCCATTAATCCATCACCGCGATATTTTCCTTCAGAATAGCCTCTGATGTCTTCTCCGCCAATAGTAACCTGTTGTTCAAAGGCAATAGCACCTAATCCGAATTTACCTGAAAAACGGGCAGCCAAAACATCGGTTCCATTTCGCATTGGGAAATATTTATTGTATTCTGAGAGGATTTTATTGGCTGAAACGTCATTTCCAAACCATTCAGGAAAAGTAACCCATCGTATTCTTGCTTTCTCACCTTTAGTAGGATAATAAACTGCATCACGGGTATCATACATTACGATCGCCTGTAGGCCATTTGTATGTGTTTTTGAAGCGGGTTGTACATTGTCTTCGTACGTAGTATCATAATGCGCATACGAATACCCAATTCCGGCGTATAATGATTTTACCACTTTACGCTGAACACTAAAATTGACAACTGTTGTTTTGGTGCCGTAATCGTAAAAATCTGGTGCATCAATATCATCCATATAAAATTGAGAATTTTGATTTCCCGTCATAAAGAAAAACGTGGCGCGCCAACGATCTTCTTTTAAATAAAACTTATTAAATAAGGCCACAAAATAGGATTTATTGGTAGTGTAAATAGCTGAAACTCCTGATAAATTTTTAGGAGAAATTGTATCGGCTGGATTTATTTTATACATCATCATGGGAATAGCTCCAAACATAAATTCAAGATTTCTGTTGTAACTGATGTACGGCATTACATTAAAATCGATATTTTTTTTGGTTGTAACAGCTGTAGCAGTACTATCATTTGATTTCGTTTGCGTCCATACTAAGGAGCAGGATAAAGACAAGATTATAGATAATAAAATTTTCTGCATTTGGTTTCTTTTGAAAATTATGAATCAGCACTTATTAGACGATTTTCCTTTTTAATTTACTATTCCTTTTCGGAAAGGATTATTATAAATATACGTAGAATTATTTATAAAGAACTGAATTATAGTGTGTCATTGTTTTAAAGAAAGGATCTACACCCATGTTTTCAGATAAAATATTGTTATGAAAAAACATCTGCATAAACTGCAGATGTTTTTAGTAAAAATGAAAATAAGTAATTAAGTACGCTGCTTATTCAGCCGCAACCCTATTTACTGTATTTAATGCAACATCATTTAGCACACAATCGGCTTCTTTTTCTTCAGCCAACGTTTGCGTTAACAATTTTGCGACGTCATTTTCGCCAAGTGTTTTGGCAAAGGCACACAAAGTACCGTAGGACGCAATTTCATAGTGTTCAATTTTTTGTGAGGCCGCAATAATGCCGGCATCTCTCACGGCCCCCGGAACCGTTTCATGCAAAATGCTGTCGCCTTCTTTTAGTAATCCAGCCATGGCTTCACATTTTTTTCCTTCGGCACTTTCACCAAGGAGTTCAAAAACTTTTTCTAGTCTTTTTACCTGGTTTTCGGTTACGGAAAGATGTTCTAAAATGGCACTCGTAAGTGCAGGAGATGTGGCATTTGAAGCCATTTTAGGCAAAGCGGTGACAAGTGCGTTTTCTGCCCAATAGATATCTTTTAGACTGTCTATAAAGAAGTCTTTTAGCTCCGAAGCGGCATCGGCAGAAGGGGATACAATATTATGTTTACCGTTTTTATTAACGGCAGCTTTATCCGGTGTAGGTTTATCTGAATTTTTCATATGAATTATATTTTAGTGTTAGTTGTATAAATTTTCTTCACGTTCCCAAATACGATGGCTGGCCATAGCGTTTATGAAATCAAGTGCAAATGTTTCGGTGGCTGGATCACTGTATAAAATAATACCTGAATCATCGTTATTAAGTTTTGAAGCAAATGGTGTTTCGCTCAATACTCCAATTGCCTGGCCATCGGCACCAATAACTTTGCAGTGTTTGTAAGCGTCATTTAAAAACTCTAACACATCATCATTTTGGGCCAAATCATTTAGGCCTTCACTATGTGGAATATAAACGGCGTCAAAAAGTACTGATGATGTCGTAAGTAAACTAAAATCAACCGGAATTGCACCTCCTTCGTCAGTAAGAACAGATCCGAGGTTTTTAGCAATTACAAATCCTTTGGCATCTTCTTTTAATAATATATTCTTTATGTTCATTACTGAAGCGGCAGAAACGCCATCGGCACAAAGTATAGCTACTTTTCTGGAAGCTATTGTGGGCGTATTCGTTGGGTTTTTGATCATCGAAAGAGCATCAGACGATTTTACTGATGAATCAATGGAACGCGGTTCCTGATTTCCCATTTCATTTTCTGGAGAAACACCTTTATTTATAGGAGTTTCAAGAATTGATGGTACTGAGGTACCTAATCCCTCAGCCACTTTTTCGGCTAGCTGCATGTCTACCTGAGATAAAAGCCCAAGCATTCTGACTCTGATCGCAGCTGTTTCCACTTTACCTAGTTCAAAACGCAACGCTTTTACAATATGGCTTTTTTCTGTAGGAGTCTGACTATTGAAGAATAATTTTGCCTGACCAAAATGATCTGCAAAACTTTCGCTTCTTTCTCGCACCTTATGCGCGTCTACACGTTCATTAAAACTTGAAAATCCGCCTTCTTCAATTTTTGCCTGAAAAGGACATCCTCCGCCAAGCGAATTTGGATGATAACTTACACGGCCTTTATTAATTTCCTGACGCATATGTCCGTCACGTTGGTTGTTGTGAATTGGCGAAACACTTCTGTTAATTGGAATTTCATGAAAATTTGGACTTCCTAATCTTGATAATTGTGTATCCGTATAAGAGAATAATCTTCCCTGAAGCAAAGGATCATTTGTGAAATCAATTCCTGGTACCACGTGTCCAGGGTGAAAGGCAACCTGTTCTGTTTCAGCAAAGAAATTATCCGGGTTTTTATTCAATACCATTCGGCCAACAATTGTTACAGGAACCAATTCTTCCGGAACAATTTTAGTTGGATCCAATAAATCAAATTCATATTTATGTTCGTCTGCCTGTGGAATAATCTGAACACCTAATTCCCATTCCGGGAAATTCCCCATATCAATAGCTTCCCACAAATCCTGTCTGTGAAAATCAGGATTTTTTCCTGAAATTTTTAAGGCTTCATCCCAAACTACAGCATGTGTTCCTAGTTTTGGTTTCCAGTGGAATTTCACGAAAACAGATTCGTTTGCTTCGTTAATTAATCTGAAAGTATGAACTCCAAAACCTTCCATCATTCGATAACTTCTCGGAATAGCACGGTCTGACATCGCCCACATAATCATGTGCATGGATTCCGGCATTAGTGAAATAAAGTCCCAAAACGTATCGTGTGCGGAAGCGGCTTGCGGAATTTCATTGTGTGGCTCCGGTTTTACGGCGTGAATCAGATCCGGAAATTTTGAGGCATCCTGAATAAAAAATACAGGAACATTATTTCCTACCAGATCATAAATTCCCTCCTGAGTGTAAAATTTAACGGCAAATCCTCTTACGTCACGGGCAAGATCGGTTGAACCTCTAAAACCTGCAACGGTCGAAAATCGCACAAAAACAGGCGTTTTTAATCCAGCTTCTTTTAAAAATCCGGCCTTAGTTAATTCAGGAATTGGGTTGGTCACTTCAAAATAACCATGAGCCCCGGATCCGCGTGCGTGTACGATTCTTTCCGGAATTCTTTCGTGATCAAAATGGGTGATTTTTTCTCTTAATATAAAATCTTCGAGTAGGGAAGGTCCGCGTTCACCAGCCTTAAGGGAATTGTTGTCGTCGTTAATGCGAACGCCCTGATCTGTGGTCAGGAATTTGTTAGTTCCATCTGATTTATTTTGCAATAAATCACGCTGTTTTTCGTCTTGTAAATTTTTCATAAACAGTAAGTTTTGATTTGTTTTTTTGAAGTTTTAAATGTGTTAGCGTCGGAATATCAATTCTTTGTGTTCTTTTTGATATTCGGTTCCCAAATTTACTTTATGTATTCACCAACCGCTTATAAGATTATTTTATAAGGTTGTACAATTACCATGAGATTAAAATGTTTATTTAATTGCTTGCTATTCACCTGTTTGCATATGCGGTGCATCAACAGGTTTTGATTGGGGAGATCCCATTTGTCTTAAATAAACGGATAGGAGTATAATGGCAAAAACAGAGAGAAATTCGCTTTGCCAGTTTTGAAAGTGAGAATCACTCTGTAGTATGATTGAAGATTATTCAGTAAGAGCTTAGTTTTCTAAAGCTGCTAAAATTGCTGCAATTGAAAAGTGAGCTCCACAAACAAATTCGTCAGCAGCTCCGTAATATATGGTAATTTTATCACCATCCACAACATGACCATTGGTAAAAACAACATAACCAAAAAAGCCACTCAACTCATAGTTTTCCTGCGGACTCATGATAGGTTCTGTTGTACGCGCAATAACTTTAGACGGATCTTCAAGATCCATTAAAAAGGCTCCGAGACAATATTGATGTTCCGCATTGGCTCCGTGATAAATTTCGAGCCATCCTTTATCAGTTTTTATTGGAGCGGCACCGGCACCAACTCGGGCACTGTCCCAAAGTCCCATGCGTGTGCCCAAAAGAAATTGATGATTTCCCCAATGAATTCCGTCCGGAGATTCAGCCAGCCAGATATAATTCCCTCCAATCTGTGGACTTGATGGTCGGTGTAAAGCATAAAATTTACCGTTTATTTTTTCTTCAAAAATGGCAACATCCTTATTATGTGGAGGAAATATCATGCCTTTCGTTTCAAAGTTTTTCCAGTCTTTGGTGGTACGTAATCCAACACCGACACCGTTGGATGAAACAGCTGTATAAGTTATATAAAAAGTATTTTCAAGATAACTGACACGAGCATCTTCAATACCAAATTGTTCCAATATTCCAGAACCCACAAGAGAATTAAACCCTTCAGGAGTATAAAAATGAACCCCATCATCACTGCATAACAGGCGAAGATGGGAGAGTGTCGTTAAATAATCAAGCCCTTTATATTGTATTACTCTGGCATCCGTAGCAATCAAGTCAGGATCATTAAGTGGTATTTCAATAATTTCGATTTTCCCGAGAGCATTTACGACCGGAAAAAAGATAACGCCTTCTTTTTGTGCAATACTTTCTGCAACTCTCACTAACAACCACGTTTTCCCTTCGAAAACAAAAACACCCGGATTTAAAAGACTGATAATTTGTAATTCTTCGCTGCTTGCCTGCAAATCTTTCGGCATCAAAAGGGGATTCTCTGGAAATCTTTGTGCAATGTCGCTCATAATTTATTGGTTTAAATTAATTTGGAATCAGAACTGGACTTAACTGAGTTTTAGAAATAAATGAAACATAAAAATACGCATTTTTGTTGTTATCTTCTTTTATATAATAGGTGTTTAATTTTTCAAGATTGACATTTCGGTTAAAATAAAAAGAGAGTTCTGGTTTATTTATGTTCTTGTAAATCAATGCAATGAAGTGTATTGTGAACTACAATTCTGCTTTTATTACTAATGGGTTAGTTAAATTACTAACAAATTAGTTTGTCTACTAATTAATTAGTAGTATCTTGCATCAAAATTTGTAAACCATGATAAAACTAGCGAAACGAGAAGAACAGATCATGCAGGTGTTTTGGGATTTGAACAAAGCCTTCATACGAGATATTATTCCATTGTTACCAGATCCGAAACCGCATTATAATAGTGTGGCGACAATAGTGAAGATATTAGAAGAAAAAGGTTTTTTGAATCATGAAACGGCTGGAAATATGCATTGTTTTTTTCCTGTGATTAGTAGAGAAGAATACCAACAATTTGCGTTGAAGGATATTGTTAGTCAGTATTTTGATAATTCTTATCCGCGAATGCTGGCGTTTTTTGCCAAAGAGCAAAAACTTACCGAAACAGAATTAGATGAAATTGTGCACCTTATTAAAAAAGAAAAGATATGATACCTTATATTTTATACTCAGCGCTTATTCTTACTGCCTGTTTGGTATTTTACAAACTGCTTTTGCAAAAAGAAACGTTCTTTCATTTAAACCGGTTTGTATTGCTTTCCTGTATGGCATTGGCTTTTATTTTGCCTTTAATCCCGATTCCTCAGCAATTATCGTTTAGAAAAATTGCAGTAGAAAAACCTGTTATAATAGCAAAAACTTTGGTTAATGCCAATATAACTCCAGCAGTAAAAGAAGAGCCTGTACAGCCAACTCTTATTGAAGAAACTCAACAAGGAATCAATGTTGAATCAGTTACTCAGGTGTTGATTTATTTGTATTGGTTTGGCGTGATTGTCTTTGCGCTTAACTTTTTGATGCAGGCCATTATACTGCTTTACAGAGCCTATTCAACATCAGTTATTCAGGATGGAAAATTTCGTATTGTCGAAATAACAGGTGATAAAGCACCTTGTTCTTTTGCTAATAATATTTTTATCAATCCGGAGAAATATGAATGGGAAACCTACAATCAGATTTTACTGCACGAAAAAATTCACATTGAGCAAAAACATACTATTGATCTTTTGCTAGCTGAGATCGTTCTTATTTTTCAATGGTTCAATCCTTTCGCATGGCAATGGAGAAAAACGTTAGAAATCAATCTTGAATTCCTGACAGATGATCAAATGCTGCAGCAAGATGTGGTTGAAAAAGAAAGTTACCAGTTTAGTCTGCTAAAAGTAGCGGCACCCCAATTTCCTTTGAGTCTTACAACTAACTATAATCAATCATTATTAAAAAAACGAATCATCATGATGAACTCAAAAAAATCAAACGTGCACACCACCTGGAAATATTTTTTCCTGGTGCCAATTATGGTGCTGTTTGCCTGCCTTTTTAATCAACCGGCAGCGCAAAGTCAAAATCTAGCCTCTAAAGAGAAACAAGAAAAACAGTCAAACAATCAGGGCGGAATGGAAACCGAAGGAAGTTGGTTTGCTACAATCAAAGGTAATACCGTAAGTGTTCAATTTAAAAGCGATGAGAATAACAATTCTAACAGTACTTTTCAACTGAATGAGTTTAAAGATCTTCCGAAAGACAAACAAGGTACTTTTACATTAACTCGTGAAGCTGGAATAATGACTTTTACTGGTAAATTTGAAGGTAATAATGGAATGGGAACCTATAAATTTACAGCAAACAAAGATTATCGTACAGCAATGAGCAAAGAAGGAATTGATCTTGAAGACGATGAAGATTTTATGGTTTTCTTTATGATCAATATCAGAAAGTCTTATGTACAAATGCTTAAGAAAAACGGGTACAACAATCTGGATAAGGATGAAGTGATTCCTCTTGCGGCATTAGAGGTAAACGAAGGGTATATTACTTCAATTAAACAAGCAATTCCGGATATTGATTTAGACGATTTGGTTCCTTTTAAATCATTAGGAATAGACAAGGCTTATATTGAAGAAATTCGTAAATCAGGTTACAAAGATCTAAGTGCTGGTAACATTATTGCATTAAAATCTCAGGGAATTGATGCAAAATATATTAAGGATTTCAAAAGCTCTACAAATTCGAAAAAGAATAACAAAGAGGCAGATGACGAAGAAGATAAAGAGGACGACGTTATTGCATTTAAATCATTGGGCATTGATCAGGCCTTTATTGATTCCTATAAAAAAATAGGCTATAAAGATCTTTCAAATGATGATTTAATGGCTTTGAAATCATTAAATGTAACACCGGAATATATAAATAGTTTTGAAAAAGCAGGTTATAAAAACATTACAACAGATGATTTATTTGCTTTGAAGTCACTGAATGTAACTCCTGAATTAATACTGCAATACAAAGATCTTGGTTTTAACAATCTGAATCTTGAAGATGTAGTGGGAGCAAAAGCAGTTGGTGCAACGCCTTCTTTTGTTAAATCGATGAAAGGAAAGGGGCATGATTTTAAAAGCTTAGATAAATACATTTCATTAAAAGCTGTTTTAGGAAACTAAACATAAAAAATACATCAAGTTGTAAGACAAGACAAGGCCCAAACCGAAAGGAATGGGCTTTTTTTTATGATTTAAAGCCACTCTTCTGCAGCATTATAATCATCTGGTAAATAGGTCAGGTATTGAACCATTCTTGGGTTTTCACCTTTGTTTGCTGTTGCGCAATGTGGCAGCGCATTATTCCATATTATAAAATCACCTGCATTACCAATTATAGGTTTAGCTTCTAATGTTTTAATGGCTTTTTCTCTTGGGTTTTCGTTTGGTTTAAGGGCATCGAGCCAATGCTTTATTTTATTGTGAAATCCCGGAACACAGTGAAAAGCACCATCATTAACGCCACAATCAGTCAGATAAAGTAAGCCTTGAAGACCAAATGGAATGGGCTGTTTTAAACTAGTGTCCCAATGAAGCGGACTTCCCATAAAAATAAAATTTTCAGTCTCAGGCGGATTAAAACTTACTTTGTCAATGGTTTTATAAATTTTATCTGTATTATAAAGTTGCTCGTATGTTTTTTTTATCCTCGTAGAAAATCTGTTTTTATTTAAGCTTTCATGATCCGAAAAATTAAGCATTAAACCTTTTTGATCTTGATGTCTTTTATACCAGGTCTCTTTTTTGCGGGGATCCATTTCCAGAAAATCCCATATGGCTTGTTGTGTCGCTTCGCAATCTTTTTTTGAAATAGCATTTTTTACAATGACATAACCGTTTTTATCCCAAAATTGAAGATCTTCTTCTGAGAGAACGTTTTTAATGAAATTTTCAGCTGCTGTATTTTCGTTTTTTGTCCGATTATTGATCCAGTTTTTGAAAGTATCAAAATCAGGATTTTCAAAGTATAAAAACTGCAAAGTATCTTCCATGCTAATCCCCAGATGATACAGGGATTTAATCTCATCGTTCCAGGTTTGTGTATTATCCGAAGCTGGAAATTCGGAAGGGTACAGTGCACGTTTCCAGAGTTTTTCAAGGAAGGTTAATTGCATAATGTCTAGATATTAGTTTAAAAGAGCTATAAAATTAGCGATCTTTTACTAATGCATTATAAGTAGATATACCTGATATTAAGGTTTATATGTTTGTCTTTTGAAGTCCTTTAGCTATATATTAAAAAAAATCCACATCATAATTTGATGTGGATTTCACTATTTTTACTCTATAAATTAATTATCAGAGAAATTTCCAATTTGCTGTAAATGGCGTTCTGTTTGGTATTTATTGAAGTTATTCCATTTTGGCGGAGAACTTGTTTTTTGTCCGTACATTGCATCCAGACAAACATTGTTGTCTTTGTATTTATCATGTAAAACAGCCAGAATTTTAAAGAAAAATTCGTCTAACAATGTGATTGTTTCAAATTCAGATTTTAAAGTATTATAATTTTCATCTAAAGGATTTAATAGCTGAAGTAAAGTTAAAACTTCGTTCTTTTCTTCTTCATTAATTTCAGTTGCATAACCCATTTTCAAGGTTTTGAAAACAAGATTATTCCACGCTTTACTGTCATGACCCCACTGAACATCAGGAAGGTTTAAAGAATGCTCACAAATTAAAATAATTGAGAAAAGTACATCATTTAAATATTCTGCCGGAAACTCATCAAAACTTCTGAATTCGAAACCGCTTTGGTACATTTTTTCCTGATTAAAATCAAGCCCCACTTCTGAAAGCATTTCATATTCCATTTCAGTTTCAATCTGATCGCGCCACCAGATGTTTTCTTCTTTTTCGAATTTCAGTAGTTTTCTAAAATTGTCTACGTTGTAGGTTAAAATTTTACCTTTTGGCATTGCTTTGTTATAGGTTCCAACGCCTATGTAACGAGACATTGCATTTCGCATAGAACCCAAAGTAAACTTTTTATCCAGACTGTATTTGTCACTTATCACGCCCATAATATCAGGACTTCCAAGAGTCGCTATGAAAAAAGGCTCAAACCATTGCAATAAATAAATCGCATTGGCGTGTGTTTTTTCAAACTCATTGTAATCAACAATTCGGCTGTCTTCGGTCAATGAAGGTAATGTAATATGAAAATGATACGTTCCGTTATTAAACAAAACCAGGTTTTCCTGATTGGTCATGAACATATTAAGTCCGTTGTTGTAATCCGGAAAGTTTAATTTTCCGTTTAAAACAGAGGATTCATTGATTTTATCTAAGAATAACTTTTTTGTTGCTTTTAGTTCTTTGCAGGACTCAGCAATTGTTCTGTTTTCAAAATATTTGGTTACAAATTCGATAGAATCGCCATCAAAATGTACAGACCCCATTGTTTTGTTTCTTTGGGTAATCATACTTTGAATATTATATGGCTGATCTTCAAGGAAAAGTTCCATGATCGATTTTCCAAGATATTCAGGATTTTCAATAGGCTGTGCGCTTACTTCACCAGTTGCGGTATCCATTAATGGTTTTACTGGTGATAATGTTTTATGCTGATAGTTGATATCCAGTTTTTCAAGTGAATGACTGTTCATCATTCTACTTACTTTATAGTTTTCATTTACGCAAAAAGCTTTTTTCAAAACAGGAGCTAAACTTTCCGGTTTGTAGCATTTTCTATAGTCGATACTGTATTTCTCAAAACCAATTTTTTCTTGTATAAACTCACCAGAAACTATTAAGGATTCTTCAAATTGCATATAGGTTTCGTTTTCTAATCCAATTCCCCAATAATATTTTTTTGTCTGATTGTCTTTCATTTATACTAATTTTCTTTTTATAGTTGATAATACTTTTAAAGTTGTTTTTATTTAGAAATACAAATCTATTTTGATCAAAACCGGCGACAAAAAATCTTTAACGGATTGCATAAATTGTTGCTTCCACTAAAAAAGTTTTACTCGACTTTTAGAATTTTAGAAATGTATGTTAGTTTTAGGAATTTTGCACTTGTATCAACTGAATAACCGATAAAAAAGTAAGATTTTATAAAGGGGCTTATAAAACCGTAATGATCATTAATTACTTTTATATCAATAATTTAAGCAGATGAATAGCCTAATTGTACTTTTTAGCTATTCCTGTTTTTTCCAAGTTGCAAAAGTAGTTTTTTATTATGTTATTTCCAAGTGGTTAACACGCTGAAAATCAATTATTTTTTTGAATGTTTGAGTAGGAGGTTTGTAGGCTTAATTTATTCATGATAGTAAAACACAAAAGAGGAATATAATTCATCATTCCACCAGTCTTTTCTTACTTCCGAAAAATAATTATAATTTAGTTTTCCAGCCTGTGATTGTAATGGATAAATGACAACACCATTCTCACGATAGGCTTTATGCACTTCTGTCTCCGGCACGACTGGAACAATATGTCCTGAAAGTCCTTTTTCTCTTCTTTTGGCGCAAATTATTCCAATACCGCCATTTTCATTTACTTTCTTTTGAATTTCATCTGCAGTATACATTTTCTGCCAGCCAAAATTAGGTCCCCATTCAGAAAACCAATCGGTTATAGCACTGGAATAAATTCTGTCTACGGTTTGCTCGAAAATAGCTTCGATTTCTTGTCCTTGTACTATTTTTTCAAGAGATTCCTCTGTCCACCAAACTGTAGGAAGATATACTTTGGAGAAATAACAATAATCGTAAGAATAGACATTGCAATAGGTATCTTCTACAGTTCGCTGATATCTAATGCTATTTTCTACATCAAGTTTCGAAATAAGTCGGGAAATACTTTCTTTTTTACTGGCAACGCTCGTTAAATCTCTGTAAGGAATAGTGGAATCGCTAAGCGGTGTTTCCTTCATTTCCATAGAATCTAAGCGAGATTCCGGATGGGGTAATAAATCGGCTTTTTTTATTTGAGGGTATGTAGTTGGAGTATTTTCCAGAGGTAACGATGTTACCGTTTCTATATGTTTTTCCATTTTGACTTCTAAAAATTAATTGACTCAACAGCATAAAAATTGAATAATCACACCGTTTTCTGTCAGCTAAAAAAGTAAATATAACAATTTAAACTTTCTGAGGAATTTTGACAGCAGAAAATAGTAGAAAAATAACAGATTTTAAGTTTTTTCAAGGCGTTATACAAAAAAATCCTCTCTCTGCATTTCCATATCTGACAATTCCTTTGCAAAACCTTCACTGTTTTTTATCAGCGCAATTCTGGGACTTTTTACAAACTCAATAAGACTAAAATTAGACAATTTGATAACTAATTCATTGATTTCGTTTTCTTTTCCGGTGGCCTGAAAAACAGTATAATCCCTTTCGATGGAAACTGCTGTGATATCATATTTTTTTAGGAAATGAATTAGACTATCCTCATATATAGTGGCTGTTGGCACTTTAAAAAGAGTAATCTGTTTCCAGATAATTTCTTCATTAGTATTGCAATAACATTTATACACTTCAATGATTTTTTCGATTTGAGGTACTAAGTTTCGAACTACTTCGGAAGTTTCTGTTACTACAATTGTATAGCGGGATATGTGATCAACTTCACAAGAAGAAAAGTTGAAGCTTTCTATTTTAATTTTTTTTCTTGAAAAGATTAAAGTGATTTTTTGAAACAATTGTATTTGATCTTCGGCATAAATTGTAAAAGTGTATGGATTTTTCATGGCTATTTCTTGTGAGTATTAATTAATTGTTAGGTTTAATTTTTTTCAAAAAAAAAACCTTTCTCGTTTTGACAGAGAAAGGTTTTTATTATGCAATAGAATCCTGACTCGTCATGTGAGACGAATAATAATAATTGCGATAATACTATTTGTTGTTACGTTTTTCATAATGGTTTAAAATCAAAAAGACCTCCTGATTAAGGGAGGTCTTTTTAAATTATATCTTCAAATATATTTATATAATACCTCGCTGTAGACATTTAATAATGGCTACACTAATAATAATAGAGATGTTACTATTGTTTTTCATTTTCTTTTTATGAGAGGCAAATATATTGATTTTTAGTCAACTTTAACAACACTACCTTGAAAACAAAAAAGAGAATAGATTTCATTTTTTGATATGTCTTCTATTTTGTTAGCAGTAAATTGAAAGTAATCTTTACTTTGTCAGCCACTTTTTTGCTAACCAACTTAGGGATTTCAATGTCAAAGTCTTCTGGTTTTACGTCAAAATTTCCTGTTACAGTAATCTTATCACCGGATTTTGAAATTTTAGCATTTGTTGTTACTTTTTTTGTTTTCCCGTGCAGGGTTAAATCTCCGGAAATTTTAAATATACCAGAGGCTGATGAAAGTTTTGCTGCATCAAAATCTTCTACTTTTCCTTTAAATGTTGCTTTAGGAAATTTGTCCGATTCGATATAATTTTCATTAAAGTGTTCTTCCATTAAGGCAATTTTAAATCGAAATCCTTTTACGAGAGTCAGAACAGCAATTTCTCCCGTTGTTGCGTCTAAAATGGCAGATGTATTTTTGTTTTCTGCCGCAATCTCTTCGAAAGATTCAACTGAAGCTTCAAATTTTAAGCTTCCGGTTTTTGTCATATATTTTTGAGCCGAAACATTTACTATTCCAACAAACAAAAGTAGGAGCACAATTAGTTTTTTCATTTTTACTGTTGATTTAATTTTCCAATAATCCATCTGTATTCCATTTCAGGATGGTGTTTATTTTATCCTGTGGCATTCTTCCTGCTTTTGGCATCTGTCCGGACATTCCGTTTTGTCGCTGAATTCTATCTAATAAGTCACTATTAAGTATACCGTCTTTAACCTGATCATAAGTTTCTAAAGGTCTGATTCCTGAACCTGAAGCGTGGCAGCCAATGCAATTTTGATCAATAATAGATTTGACATTTGCTGTGTAAGTAACTTTATCAACAATAACAGCTGGTTCTTGCAGGCTTTCATAAGTAGTAGATTCACAACTGTATAGGGACAGTATTATGCCAGATAAATAAATATATTTTTTCATATTTTATACTTTTAAAAAACTCTATATAAATTAAACCCAAAGAAAAAATCGCCTTTTCCCCAATCGCCGGAAGCAGTTGTTAAGTAACCACTTTCAGTCATTGATTGCGAGTTTGTAAAAAGCAATTGAAAAACGTGACCTCCGGTTTCTATGTCAAGTCCTACAGATAAGGGGTTGTTGTAAAAGTCTGGTTTGTTAAAATTTTGACCGTATTCTAAATTAAGAGAAAGTCTTTTAGTTAATTTTAATCGCCCACCAGCTCCTAAAGTGAATTGGTTATCGTTTTCTATGTCAGTATTGTATAAGTTTTTATGGATGAAGGAAGGAACCAATTCCAGTGATATTCTATCAGAGAATTTTCTTGAAATCAGAAGCTGATTGATATAACTCAAACGGTCAGAGAATTCAATTTTGGGATAATCTTCTTCTTTTAATCCGCTATTAAAATCGATAGTACTGTAACCAACAATATCAAATGGGAAGGTTTCAGTTTGTCTTACTAGTCTAAATTTGGCTGATGCTTCATTCATTTTTAGCAAAGTATGATGCGATGCACTAACGGAAAGCCAATCGGTTACACCATAGATTCCGCCAATTTTTGTCGTGGCGTCATCAAAACCAAAAAACTCCGAAATACCTCCTTTTACAGACCCAAATCGATGCGATATTACCATATAGAATTCTTTCTTGGCAGCTAGTTTTGTAGATTGTAAGGTTATAATCTGCAAGGCTTTAAAGGTAGCTGTGACACTTTTGTCAACGACCTGAGTGGAATCAAGGTCAGAAAGAAGATCATCTTGAGCGTTACTGTAAAAACTGATTAGAAAGCTGGCTATTAGGAATATTTTTTTTTTCATATTTACTGTTGTTGAATACTGCATTGATCAAATTTTACTAGTTCGAACAAATCATCATAACCAATACATCTTCCTTTTATATTGATTTGTTTGTTTATCAAAGTCTTTTTTACTTCTCCGTTCATCTTGCAAAAAACTTTTTTGTCTACAACCATAGTAGAATCCGTAACTTCTGAAACGATTCCTTGAACTTCAATTGTTTTATTTAAGTATTTAGCGTCGGCCTGAGATGGATTTGCAGCATATTCTTTTTCTAGATTTTGGGCACTAATGGTAAGTACTGATTTTTCATTATTGATGTCTCTGGCATCTTTATATAAAACATTTTGATAGATATAGTAAGGGCCAAAACTTATCACTAATAAGAATATCAGAATCTTTATTCTCGTTTTAGTCATGTTAATTTTAGGATTTTAAATTATACTACAGTAGGGCAGTTTTTCTTCCTTTTATTATTTCAAATTAGTCCAATAGAAATTGAACTAATTTGAAATAGATTTAAAAGGGATTACATGAATTTCTACTAATGGTTAGCAGTTTATATCGCAAGAGGTATGTCTTTTACCGGTACAGGCCAAACTCCCGGGCTAGGGAAACTAATTCCTTTATTTGCGCCCCTTATTTTTGCATCTTGCCCAAAATAATATAAAGGCCAGCCATTGTAGACTAATTGAGATTTGCCAAATACTGTAATAACACTAAATTTAGATTTGTCAAGAATAGAAGGAACAACAATTTTATCTGTTTCATATATTGGCCAAATAGCATTGTTTGAAAAATCTGCTGCTGTAAAATTGTTTACTTTGTAATTGTCATTTACGAAAGTATATAATGTCAAACCTTTTGCATCTGTAAAATAGGTAGTTAAGCCATCTCCAACAGTGTAATCTGATTTGTAATTTTTACCATCATGGCCTACTAGCTGGCTTCTTACGATCATAATAGAATAATCTGGTTTCGCAATAAACCAAATACCACCAACTCCATCTCCGGTCGTTTGGCCTGGATCTTCTATTTTATTAGTACCAGCATTACCATATGGGTCACTTCCAGAAACCGGCGCATAGTAGTACAAAGGCCATCCTTTATAGGTTAACTGTTTTTTAGAAGACGCTGTAGTAATAGTTCCAAAATCTGAAAATGTTAAACCGGCACCTAGCTTATCAGCCGTTAAATTATCTACATAAAAAGGAGGCCATAATGCCTCGCATCCTCCTGTACAAGAGGATTGTCCTTTTGCATCTGTTGAGAAGAAATACAAAGATCTTCCACTTTTGTCTGTCAGATAAGATCCTAATGTTGCGCTTGTAGAAAGTTTAACTTCTGTTTTTACTTCTGGCGGTGTAGGAGTAGTATCATCACTACCGTTATCGCTGCTACAGCTAAGAAAGAAAGTAGTTACTACAAGGGCAATTAAAGCTAATTTAAGTTGTTGTAATTTCATGGTTTTTGTAATTAAGTTACTATTGAAAGGAAAAATTATACTTTGACTGATTCTGTAAAGTATTGTTATCATTATACTTATATATCGAGTATTTGTGCCTTCTTTTAATGGCATTTCGTTCGATGATTTAATTGATTAGGTTACGAACTGTCATTAAAAAGATCGCGATGATCGGTTAGTATTAATTTTTTTAAAGAAGTCATGTTTTTTCTTTTGATAGGATTCAATAGTAAAACAGCCTTGATGTAGATTACCCTACCAAAGAATTGATGTTTTTATAAAAAAAATAAAAAAGGGACAAGTATCTTTTATAAATCTTGTAGAAAATGGTTTACAGAGAAACCCTAAAACTCAGATTAGGAGTTCTTTGCAGTGCGAATGTTTCAACTTCTTCTATAGAATTTGTTAAAGTACTTATTCTATAATATTCGCTAATTTCATTTTTTCGATTTAGGATATTTAAAATGGAGATTCCTAATTTGTACTGAATTCCATTTGCTGTTTCCCATTTGTAAGTAGAGGAAATATTAACCTGCGAAAAAATATGCAGATTGGTATTGTTGGGTCTATTGTAAACCAATACGGGAGCTGAAGGATCAATTTGAGAAAGGTCAGGAGAAGTTTTTGGCCTTCCGGAAGACCATTTTGTTCCCAAAGCAATTTTAAAATTGTTTTTCTCGTAAATTCCTGCCCAGGATACGGTATGCATTAATTCAAAATTGTTGGGGAAACTTGGATATTCATAGTTAGCAAAATGATAGGTATTATGGTTGTAAGTATAACTTAGCCAGGTTAGAAAATGATTCATTTTTTTCTGAATTAACATCTCTGTGCCCCAAACTTCATAATCACCAGACATTCTAACAAACTCTAATTGATTCTGAAAACCCTGGCTTGAAGTGGTAATACCATTTACTTTTTTATAAAAATTCTCGATATCAAGCAGCCAGTTATTCTTTTTATAGAATAAATTTAAAGAAAGCTGTTTACTTTTCTGAATAGGAATTGTCGTGTTATCAGAGATAATCCAGCGTCTTTTTTCGATACCAAAATAGTCTTTCTGCAAATCAATGATTTGTTGTAGATTTTGACTTTTTAGCTCGCCGAGTAATTCTATATTTAAATTTTTATTGATACCATAACTAAGCTGAACTCGTGGTTCTACAATATACTTTCTAAACTTTTCAATATAGTTAATTCGGGTTCCTGCCTTAAAATATAGTCTGGAAAGTGTGTCATTGTATTTTCCTTCTAAAACTATTGCGTGAATTCTTAGTACGTCTTTAACTTTACGATAGAAATCTGGATTAGTTACCTGCTCTAAATTAGTAACTCCCATTTCATTATATTGATAGCCATCGTTAAAACTAAATTTAGAGTTAATCGTATGATTGTTTTCCAGATTTATTCCGTTGTTATTAACCGTATTTTCCTGAATTACTATTTGATCTCCAATACTGGTTTTTTGGTTGGCCAAAAGTTCATAGGAAGAGTTGTAGATATTAATTTTAGTGGTATTGAAGCTGTTCCAGTTTCTTTTCCACGACAGGTTTCCACCATAATTTTGTTGGCGTAAAACATTGTTTTCTGATCTGTTTATGTCATATACAGTAGCACTTTGAAAAACCTTCAGATTATCTTTAATGGTAATTAAATCCAGGATTAGCTGGTCTTTGCTTCCAATTTTTTGGGCATACTTGAGTGTTGCATCATAGAAACCAAATTTTTTATCACTATGATAATTGACATTTTGATTTTTTGAAAAATCAGTTATTGTGGTGTTTTGAAATACTTTATTGAAATACTCTTTATACGTGGGGGTTTCTATAAAATCAGTAATCGATTTGCGTGCTGAAATTTCGATATAACTCTTTTTTGAAAGATTGTACTTTCCATAAATATCAGCATTAATCATATTTATTCCTGCACTAAAAGAATTTTTCTCTGCTGATTCGGGAGTCGAAGAAATCGCCACGACACTCGAAACACTTTCTCCAAAAAAGGCAGAACTTCCATTTTTATAAATGGAAATGGTATGTGCCAAATTAGGGTTAAATACTGATATTAATCCAAAGAAATGTCCTGTTTGAAACATTCGTATTCCGTTCCACAAAAATAAATTCTGATCATGTGTACCGCCGCGTACATTAATGCTAGATACACTTTCGTCGATGCTGTTTACACCTGGTATTTGCTGCATTGTCTGTAAAGCATCTGGTTCTATAAGTCCTGGCAGAATACCAAATTTCTTCGGTTTAATTTCAAATGATCCATCTTTGTTTTTTGAAATTCCTGAAGCCAGAATCGCAGAGGTTTTAATTTCGGCAAGTTTAGTAATTTCAGATTCTAATTCAATTTGAAGGCAGTTTTCGTAGTCAGCTTTATTGACTGCAATTCTTTTAGTTATAAATCCGACATGACTAATTAAAAGGATACCTTCCTCTTCTTTTTTTAATTCAAAATAACCTTTTGAATCACTTGTAATCTGAGTTTTGTCAATTAAACTAATGTTTGCACCTTCAATGGGTTTTTTATCAATACTAGAAAAAATATACCCGCAAATTAGCTGTGGTTTAGTATCTTTTTTATAAATATTAATGAATTTGTTGCCAATATTTTCAAAAGATAAATGGCTGTTTTTTGCGAGATATTGTAGTTTTTGGTCTAAGGAAAGTGATTTTTTTGGAGGAGTTAATTCCAGACCGTTAATATTATCCTCAGTATAATTAAAACTAACCTGATGTTGCTGTTCAATGTCAGTTATGATTTTTTTAAAAGGCATAAGTTTTCCTTTGTCCTGAGCAAAAAGATTCAGGACAAGGAAAAATATAAAAAACAAAAAATGAAATTGTTTGGGGAGCAACATTTATTTTTCGTCAAAAATTATTTTATTTTTCGATACTTTTTTAGCCTTCAAATGATATGTTGTACTAATAATTTGCAAAGTGATATCTAGGTTTTTAGCTGGCAATTTCCCTGTGAACAAGGATGTTGTGTCTTTTGTGTTTAATTCGATTGCAATGTTGTATTGCCTTTCAACTTCGTCTAATAAGCTTCTAATGTTTTCTTTATAAAAGCAAATTTGATTGTCCGTCCACGCTGGTTTAAGTGAACGTGTTGGAATGTTAGTTTGTTTTCCGTTTTCGAAACTAACACTTTGCCCGTGAGTTAATAAGATTTGAGTATTTTCATAATTTACCCTTACACGTCCTTCATAACACACTACATCAAATCTGTTTTTTCTGGCTTTAACGTTAAATTGAGTTCCTAAAACCGATACTTTTCCGAGACTAGTATGTACTTCAAAGCGTCTGCCTTTGGCTACCTTAAAATAAGCTTCTCCTTTTAGTTCGAGATGCCTATTGTTGTCCCAATTCCATTTTTTATAATTTATTTCAGAGCCGGAATTTAATACTACTTCAGAATTATCAGGTAGTAAAAAAGTTGTTTTTTCCCCGTAATTTGCTGTTTCGGTTTGAGGTACAAAAAACTTCATTGCAAAAGTAACTCCAAGAAAGAGCAGGAATATAGCGGCTGCTCTAAATATCCATTTTTTGTGTAGCGGAACTACTTTTGGAACCACTTTTTTCTGACTGAGAATACTAGACAACATAGCGTTTTCATCCACATCATCTATTTCTAAATGAGCAGTATAATTTTTTATTTTTTGGTATTTTTCGAAATCAGGACTTGCTTCAAATGCAGCTAATTCATCCGGAGATAAATCATCGTTGAGCCATTTTGCTAATAATCGATCTTTTTTCATTGTACTAGTATTATATATTAAAACAAGTGGAACTAAATTTACCCTACTTTTATAAATCAATTTCTTTACGTAAGCTTAATAAAGCTAAATGAATACGTTTTTCAACTGCCTTGACACTAATGTCTAATTCTAAGGCTATTTGACTGTATTTCTTTCCATCAATTCGATGCATCAAAAAAGCAACACGTTGCTTTTCGTTTAGGTTTTCAATAGCCTTCAAAAGTTTGGCCTGAAATTGTTTTTCTTCGAGAAGGTATTCTGGATTTTCATTTGTTTTGTCCAGACCGGTAAAGTTTTTTTCATATTTCAAAACAACTTTTTGGTGTGCCACTTCGTTCAGACTACTGTTGTTTGCAATGGTATAAATGTATGATTTTGCTTTTTCCAGCGGTACAGAAGAACAGTTTTGCCAAAGTTTGACAAATGCTTCCTGTGCCAAATCTTCTGCCTGATCCATGTTGCCAAATTTGTAGAAAAGAAAATTTCGCAGTGCTTTTATCTGACTTTTAAAAAAAGACGAAAAAATTATTTCGTCACAAGTATTTGATTGGTTTTTATTTAGCATTTGGATTTTCGGTTTGTACGCTGTAAAAGTATTTGTTTTTACTTTAAGTAGGGTAAAAGGAAAACAGATTGTTTTATACAAGTAAGAAATGTTATTTGTTAGCGTAATTCAAAAATAGAAAAAATGAAACCAAAAGCCTTGATGCCGAATTTATTAAAAACCAGTTTCTTAAATTTTATTACATTTGTAAAAATATCAATATGTTCCCTCTGAAAAAATATTTGTCAATAGCAGTTTTCTTGTTCTTACTTTCTTGTCAAAGTGAAATGGATGAGCAAAACAATAATACACAGGGAACAATCACAAATGTTTCTCCTCTAACGAGTTATTTGCAAAGGGTTGCAATGGTGCAAACAGTGCAGGATAATATAATTGACGGCTCGACTTACTGCACTATAAAACTACCTTATACCGTTACGGTTAATAACGAGCAAATTGCTGTTAACACCACAGCAGATTATCAAAAAGTAATAGATAATATCAACGAAAGTACTACCGATGATGATATTGTAAAAATAAGTTTTCCGGTAACGATGGTTTACTATAATTACATCGAAAAAAACATTCCGAATGAAGCTGATTTTAATTCTTTAATCGATTATTGGAATATGTATCCAGATCTTTTATCGAAAATAAATGGATTAAATATTAATTATCCTATTACAATAAATACCTATAACAGTGCAAATCAGGCAGCAGGATCTGTATCGATTACAAGTGATCAGGTTTTTTTTAATTTTATAAAAAGCCTGAACGGCAGTCAATATATTTCATTGCAATATCCAATTTCTATAATGGATTACCATAATCAAACAAAGTCTATTACAAATAATTTAGACTTCGAAAATGCTATAAAATATGCCATTGATTATTGCCCGGAAAATAATCTTGTAACACTTGATTTTACTGCAACTATAACAAATGGTTCCTGGGAAATACCTTATTATTTTGACGATTCAGAAAAAACTTCCTCTTATAACGGCTACTCATTTGTTTTCAAAAGCGACAAATCTGTAGTTGCCAGCAACGGAACTACTTCAGCAACGGGCACTTGGGAAAGTACTGTACAGAATAATGTTAGAGAGTTAAAACTAAATTTCAGTACAGAACTGCTAGGTAAACTAAATAATAGTTGGAAATTGTTTGAGTTTAATAATTCGCAAATAAGATTACGCGATGTAAGTAGTGGCACCAACTATCTTTACTTTGAAAAACAATAATTTCTGAGAGTTAAAAAATTGTCCTTCATCTTATTCTCTATATATCAATATAAAAAAAACAAGTGTAAATAGCTTATAGTTAGTTATATATGGGTTTTGTTAATTTTTTGTTAATGAGTTAATTTTATTTTGTACTAATCGGTACAATATTATATCTTTGACCCATAATTAATTCAAAATGGCTGGAAGACCTAAAATATTTGATGAACAGGAAGTGATTTCAAAAGCCGCTCAGGTCTTTTGGGAGAAAGGATATGAAGCGGCTTCAGCCGAAGAATTGTTAAAAGCCATGGGAATTGGTAAAGGAAGTTTTTACCTTTTTTTTAAAGGAGGCAAAAAAGAACTTTACGAAAAATCACTGCAGCAGTTTGCGACTAATTTACTTTCTAAATTGAGAAAAGAAATAGGAGAGAGTGAAAACCCTTTTGAATATTTAAAGTCGTTTTTTCTTGAACTTTCAGACAGTGCCAATATAGATATGGCGAAAGGATGTTTTATGGGAAATGCTTTGGTTGAAATGGCAACAAAAGATGAATATACCAGAAAAATGGTAGTAAAACTTCTTTTTGAATTGGAAAAAATTTTTGTTGATATCATTCAGACAAGTAAAAAGAGAGGTCTTATCACAACGGATAAAAGTGCTGAACTTATTGGAAGCCATCTGCTGAATTTATGGAACGGAATTAATATCACCAAACGAATGAATATGGATGATGCCTCATTGGCAGCGCTTATAAAATTTAATCTTGAAATGATTGAATAGCTTTTTTTTAACTAATTATGTACCGATTGGTACAAAATAAAAATTTAAACTTTTGCATTATGAAATACAAAATTTTTGGACAGAAAACCGGACTTAGAGTATCGGAACTGGCATTAGGAACAGGAAACTTTGGAACACGTTGGGGGCATGGTTCAGACGAAGAAACTTCGAAAAATATTTTCAATAAATATATTGAAGCGGGAGGTAATTTTATTGATACGGCCGATGGTTACCAATTGGGCCAATCAGAAGAAATCCTTGGAAACCTTATTAAAGAGAAACGCCACGATTTAATACTTTCTTCTAAATTCTCTACTGGAGGATCTACGTTATTGACTACAGGAAACAGCAGAAAGAACATCATTCATTCTGTTGAGCAAAGCTTAAAACGATTAGATACCGATTATTTGGATATTTACTGGGCGCATCTTGCAGACGGACAAACGCCAATTGAAGAGATCATGAGAGCCATGGATGATTTGGTACGTCAGGGGAAAATTTTATACACCGGATTCTCCAATTTTCCTGCGTGGAAGATTGCAAATGCTGCATTGCTGGCCGAGCTTCGAGGATGGGCTCCGGTTGCAGGAATACAAATAGAATACAATTTAATTGAAAGAGGAGCAGATCGCGAATTATTACCTATGGCAGAGTCTTTAGGACTGGGAGCAGCATTTTGGTCACCATTAGCAGGCGGAACGCTGACAGGAAAATACCGTTCTAATCTCCAAAATGAACCATCAAGACAGCAGGCGTGGGGTGGTGCATTACTAAAAGGTGAAACAGGAAACAGAGAAACAGAAATTTTAAATGCGCTTGAAAGTATGGCTAATGAAAAAGAGACTAAAATATTAGACATAGCTTTAGCATGGCTAAGACAAAAACACGACAATAGCGGGTTATCTACTGTGACAATTTTAGGCCCAAGAAATGAACAGCAGCTTGCTGATAATTTGAATTCACTAAAGGTTACACTTACCAGCGAAGAGATTGAAAACCTTAATCAAATAAGCACAATTGATTTAGGATATCCCCATAAAATGATTTCAGAAAGTCAGGCGGGTATATTTGGAGAAAGTACCGGACTTGTAGAAGTAAAACATAAAGTTTAAAAACGCAAAAAAATAAAAGAATTTCTAAGTAGGTTAAAAGAAAAAAATGCTAAACGAAGAGTTTAGCATTTTTTTTTACATTTTTTAGAACGCTATCGAAAGTAGTTAAGTTTTATATCCTTACCTTAAATGAAATTTTGATAACAATGTAAATCGAAACCCAATTGCGGGATGGAATTCGTAGAGAAAATATTAAAAAGTTATAAAGGAATTTTAAAATTATATTATGAAAGCATTAGTTATTGGAGCAACAGGTTCGACAGGAGAATTTTTGGTTGACGAACTTTTAGAAGATGCGGCTTATACCTCAGTTACTATTTTCGTTAGGAGATCTATCGAAAAACAACATCCCAAGTTGACAGAACAAATTATCGATTTTTCTAATATAGCTTCCTATAAAGATTTAATCGTTGGCGACGTGTTTTTTTCTTGTTTAGGAACAACGCTTAAAGCCGCCGGATCAAAGGAAAATCAAACAAAAATAGACTTTGATATTCCCGCAACGTTTGCAAGACTAGCAAGAGAAAACGGAGTTCCGTCTTTTGTTTTGTTATCAGCTTATGGTGCCGCCGCAAAGAGCAAGGTTTTCTATTCCCAGATAAAAGGAAAACTGGAAGATAAAATTGCAGAACTAGGTTTCCCACAATATATTATTTTCAAACCTGGATTGCTGTCAAGAGTTGGCACCGATCGATTTGGTGAGAAAATCATGGATAATGTGCTAAGAGCAGCCAATGCAATAGGGTTGTTTAGAAAATTCAGGCCATTGTCGACTACTATTTTGGCGAAGAAATTGGCAATTGCTCCGAAAGTTTTACCCAATGGAACTTCTATCATTGAGCTGGATCAAATATTCAGTTTCGGATAGTATTTTTAGTTTAAAAAGGTATAATTTCTATCAGTTTTTCCGATAAATAACAGAGCGATTCCATTACTTTTTAAGGAAAAGCTATTTCTTGTTATATATCACAAATGGCATTAAAAATTAGCGAAATGTAGCGAGTAGTAAAAAATATTTTTTATTTAATTGATTGATAATAAGTTATTTGTAATTTAGGTGTAAAGATTGTATTAGTATTTTAGAATTGAAAATTCAGGTAAACAATGTCATTTATTCAAAAAAAGACAGTTGTTGGAATAGTAATTAAAGCTTGAAATTTTAAAATCGTCATTGATAATACATTATTAATCCTTAAATATTAATTCTTATGACAAAATCAAAATCCATAATTCTCATCCACGGAAACTTTGTAAATGACGTTAGCTGGGCAAAGTGGAAAGCGCATTACGAACAAAGAGGATATACGGTTTATACACCTCCTAATCCGGGACATGATGGAAAACCTGCAGCTTTAAGAAATCAGGTACATCCTGCACTTACTAAAACAGGTTTTATAGATGTGGTTGACAACATTTCGAAACTGATCGACAGTCTTCCTGAAAAACCATTAGTTATTGGACATTCAATGGCGGGAATGGCGGCGATGAAATTGTTAGAATTAAATAAAGTGGCTGCAGCTGTAAGTATAGATGGTGCACCGCCAAAAAATGTATTTCCTCCAGTACAAACATTAAAATCAGTTATACCGGCATTTGGCTTTTTTTCTGGTAAAAAGTATTTTATGGGAAGCCGTGAGTGGTATGATAAATGTTTTTTTAATACACTGCCAGAGAGTGAAAGAGCAGATGCTTTTGCAACTTATGCAGTGCCTGAAAGCTTTAAAGTAAGCCGCGAACTAGTACTAAACTCTTTTTCTAATATCGATTTTGGCGCATCACACGAACCGATTCTATTTATAGGAGGAGGTAGTGACAATATTTTCCCTCCCTCTCTTACAACAACATTAGCCAATAAATACAAAGACAAAAAAAGTCGTGTCGATCTGAAGATTTTTGAGGGAAAAAGTCACTTCATCTGTGGAGAAAACGGATGGGAAATAGTGGCCGATTATATTTTGGACTGGTATGAAAAACTATAAAAGTGAATTCAATTTAAAGTGATTAATAACCATTAAAAAAAAGTAAAATGAGTACGATTACAGTTAAAGACGGAACAGAAATTTATTATAAAGATTGGGGAACAGGACAGCCTATTTTCTTTCATCACGGTTGGCCATTATCAGGAGATGATTGGGATGCACAGATGTTATATTTCCTTGATCAGGGATTTAGAGTAATTGCGCATGACAGACGTGGACACGGAAGATCTACACAAACGTATAAAGGAAATGAAATGGATACATACGCAGCTGATGTAGCAGAACTTACAGCATTTTTAGATTTGAAAGATGCCATACATATCGGACATTCAACCGGAGGCGGAGAAGCCATAAGATATGCTGCAAAATACGGAAGCAGAGTGGCAAAAGTAATATTGATTAGTGCCGTAACGCCTTATATGGTATTGAATGATAATAATCCAGACGGAGTTCCAATAGCAGTATTTGATGATATTCGTTTGAATACAGCCACTAACAGACAACAGTTTTACCACGATATTACTTTCCCGTTTTACGGATATAATAGAGAAGGGGCCGATATAAAAAAAGGAATTCAGGATAATTGGTGGCGTCAGGGAATGAATGGAGGAATTAAAGCACATTATGATTGTATAAAAGCATTTTCGGAAACGGATTTTACTGAAGATTTGAAAAGTGTAGACAAACCTGTACTTATACTTCATGGAGAAGACGATCAAATTGTTCCTTATGTGCCAACAGCTTTAAGAGCCGCTAAATTGGTTAAAAACGGAAAATTGATTACTTATCCAGGTTTATGTCACGGAATGCCAACAACAGATGCAGCAACTATTAATGCTGATATTTTAGCTTTTATTAAATCTTAAAAATTAGATTTAAGTAAAAAAAATTGTAGAAAACTAAAACCACGGTATAAAATTCTTCTGAATCTAATACTGCGGTTTTTTATATTATTTAATAAATTTATTAAGTACTTCTTTAAAGAGTGGTGTTTCTGCTTTTTCAAGCCACTCGAAAGCCAGCATATCAGGTGTAATTATTTCGGCACCATTTTTACTCATTCGTTCGATCGCTCTTTCTTTATCATGCGAAATTCGGGTACCAACGGCCGAATCAAGAATAAAAACCTGATAATCCAATTCCAGAAGATCCAGAACAGTTTGCTGTACACAAATGTGCGCTTCAGTTCCTGCAACAATTATTTGTTTTCTTTCTTTTTGGATTTTCTCAATAAGATTTCCCTCGCGAACAGCAGAAAAATACACTTTTGTTACAATATCTTTTTCTTCGAATTTATCTCGTAAAACCGCTGGTGTTGTTCCTATTTTATGAGGACAATGCTCGGTGAGAATATGCGGAATTCCTATTGTTTGTGCTAAATCTACTGCCCATATTACACTTTTTATTACTTCTTCATTTGCGTAAATTTTCGGCAACAATTTTTCCTGAACATCAATAATGAGTAACGTTGAATTTGATGGTAAGATTTTCATATGCTTAAATTTAGCGTTAAACAGGTATTCAATCAAATTAATTAAATTCTAAAGAAAGCGTAATTTTTCTTCTTCAATATCTAAGTAATACATTTGTCTTCTAATTATGGATTCGTCTAAAGTTTGATCTTCCTTGTTTTTATCGATCAGCCATTGTCTTTGTTCGTTTAACAGATCGAGATAAATAACTTTAAGTTCTTCTCCAATAGATTCGTCATCGATTCCGTTGCTGTGAAGTTCCCATTTTTGAATGAGATGCTGTAAGGGTGTATTGTTTTCAACCTCTCCGCTATAATGCGTTTTTAGATAATTTATAGCGTGTTCTGCTAATTCTTTTCGTATTGTATTATAAGCCTCTTCGCGCGGTATGGGATCGTAAATATCTGTAAGATTAATTTTTTTGATGAAGTAGGGCAGCGTTAGGCCCTGAATGACTAAAGTCAGAAGAATTACAATAAAAGTGATAAATAAAATAAGGTTTCGCTGCGGAAAACCATTTCCGTTATTCAAATAAACCGGTATTGATAGTGCTGCGGCTAGAGAAACAACACCACGCATTCCAGTCCAGCCGAGTATAAAAGGTGTTTTTATACCGGGATTTCTTGTATCCGCTACAGTGATGAAATTACGGGCAATCATTGTTACAAGTACAGCTCCATACGAAGAAAGTATTCTACTTACCATTAAAACCAACGTAATTAGCACACCAAACCCAATTGCTGAAGGAAGGCTTACTTCTTCAAGACCTTTGGTAATTTGTGGAAGATCTAGTCCAATTAACATAAAAACGAATCCGTTTAATATGAAACAGAGGCTCTCCCAAACATTTACACCGCGTAAACGAGATTTGCTGGTAAGAAAACGATGTCTGTTATTCGATAAAAGCAAACCTCCACTTACTACAGCCAAAACCCCGGAACAATGTACTTCTTCAGCGGCAAGGTAAATAATGTAAGGTGTAAGAAGCGTCAGGACAATATCTGCATTTGTATCAGTAGGTAAGTACTTGTGTGCTTTCATAAAAAGCCATCCTATTAGTAATCCTATAGAAACTCCACCAATAATCATCCAGCTAAAACTTGTGGCAGCCTTAACGAATATAAACTGCTCTGTTGCGACAGCGATCATAGCAAATCTGAAAATGATTAAGGAAGAGGCATCATTCAATAAACTTTCGCCTTCCAGAATAGAGGAGATTGCTTTTGGTACCTTGACGAATTTTAAAATAGCACCTGCACTAACTGCATCTGGCGGAGATACAATTCCACCCAATACAAACCCTAATGCCAGCGAAAATCCGGGAATAAAATAATTAGCAACAAGTGCTACTGAAAGCGCTGAAAGAAAAACGACAACAAAAGCAAAGCTTGTAATTATTCGTCGCCAACGCCACATTTCCTTCCACGAAACGGTCCAGGCAGCTTCATAAAGTAGAGGAGGAAGGAAAATAAAAAATATGAGCTCAGGTTCGATATTAATTATGGGTACACCCGGAATAAAACTAATGGCCAATCCCGCTAATACAAGCAAAATAGGATAAGCCACTTTTATTTTATTTGCGATCATAATCAGCAATAAAATAACTATTAATATACCAAGATAAAAAGGGAAGTTATCAAGCATTCTTTTAATTTATAAAAGGAAAAATTAATGTTGTATTTAACTACACAGTCTGTTTTTTTTGAAATATTTAAATATACCATTGCAGATATTAGATCAGATTAAAATGTTATTTAATTGATTTTTAATTGATCAGAAAATATTCTTTAGCTAATTTAATTAATTTTAGCAGAACATCTACGGAGACTAATGCATTTCATATTCGCTATGTAAATCACTAGCAATAACTTCTGAAAATTGTTTATCGGTTTTTAAATCTTCCGGGATTTTCTTAAAGTTTTTATCAATTGGTATGTAGATGTTAAATGTAACGCCCTTATTTAGATTCCCATCAGCAATTATAATTCCGTTGTGGTTCTCTACAATCTTCTTTACTATGGCTAAACCAATTCCAGTTCCGGAATAATCCTCAGTGTGATGTAGTCTTTGAAAGATAACGAAGATATTTTGATTGTACTGCGCTTCGAAACCAATTCCGTTATCCTGAAAAGTAAAATTCCAATAATCACAAATTTGTGGACTGTTTGGCAGATTAAGGGCTCTAAATTCTTCATTTTTAAGAATTGAAGAGTGTATTGTAATTTTGAGAGGAACTTCAGGTAAGCAAAACTTTAGAGAGTTGCTTATTAGATTGTAAATAAGCTGTCTAAATTGAAAGGCCATAATATTAACCGGCATCAATTTATTTATTTTAAAAACAGCTTTTTTATGATGGATAGTATCATTAAGTTCTAATTTTACATCATCAATAATGTCTTGTAGATCAGTTGTTTCGTATTGATTGTCGACTGTACTGACCCTGGAAAAATCTAACAAGTCTTCTATGAGTTGTCTCATTCTTGTTGCTGCGACATGTATACGGTTCAAATTGTTTTTTCCGTCTTCGGTCATGGTTTTCATTTCTTTTTCCATCATGATTGAAATGAAAATTTGAATTTTTCGAAGCGGCTCCTGAAGATCATGGCTGGAGATAAAATTGAAGGCAAGCAGCTCTTTATTTGCATTTAGCAATTCAATAGCCCTTTTTTCTTTTTCAGCGTTTTGAAACTCCAGTTCCTGATTTGCTATAAGTAGTGCTGCAGTTTGTATTCTTAGTTTCTGGAGGAGGTCTTCTTTTTCAATTAGTTCTTCAGCTTCTTTAAGGGCACGCGTAATCTTTTGCAGTAAAGACGAAAAATTATTTTTAGAGACATAATCTGTAGCACCTTCTTTTATAAGCATTACTGCATTTTCCTCACCAATAGTACCCGAAATAATTATAAAAGGTATATTGAGTTCCCGGTCTTTAATTATTTTAAAGGCAGAACCCGCATCAAACGCGGGTAGTGAATAATCTGATAATATAATATCCGGACAAAAAGTATCAAGTGATTCTTCAAAAGCTTTTCGGGATTCCACTATTTTTGAGTTAAATGACAATCCAGATTTTGTCAAATGCCTTACTATTAAGTCCGCATCAGCAGTATTATCTTCTAATAACAAAACTTTTATATCTTTTTTAATTTGATAAGGAATCATAGTTTCAGATTAAATAATTGTTCGCTTTTAACTTTAGAGTGCTGGCTGACTGAGTATCATCCAGTACATACCCATATCTTTTATGGCATTAAAAAAATTACTACTGTCTACTGGTTTTACGATATAACTGTTGGCACCCAAACTGTAACATTTAGCTATATCGGGATCCTCTTGAGAAGAAGTCAGGATAACTACCGGAATTGATTTAAATTGAATATCACCTTTAATTTTTTCAAGCACCTGTATTCCGGACATCTTTGGCATCTTTAAATCCAAAAGAAAAAGTTTTGGATGCGATTTTGGATTTCTTTCGGAATAAATTCCTCTACAGTACATAAAATCAAGTGCTTCGGCTCCGTCTTTTACATGTAAAAGTTTGTTTGTAAAACCGCTTTTATTTAAGGCGCGTATCGTTAGTGTAGCATCTTCCATGCTGTCTTCGGCAAATAAAATTTCAATATCGTCGTAATTCATTTTTTTATCTTTTAATGTTTAATATCTGGCAGGCTAAAGTAAAATTTTGCACCTGCATCTAATTTTGATTCTGCCCACACTGTTCCGTAGTGTCGGTTTACTATTTTTTGGACTATTGCAAGTCCGATGCCTGTTCCTGAGAACTCCTCCTGTGAGTGCAGACGCTGGAAGACACCAAATAATTTGTCATAATATTCCATGTCAAAGCCTGCTCCCCAGTCTTTTATGCTATATATGATTTTATCATTTTTGGAAGTTGATGTTATCTTAATTCGGGTTTCTGATTTATATTTTGAATATTTGATTGCATTCGATATCAAATTGATCCATACTTGTTTAATTAGCGATGGATCGCCATTTGCCGGAGCAAGTTCATCGATTTCGAATATGGGTGTGTTTTCGCCTTTTTCAATGGTTAAATCGCTTATAACAGTATTTACAAGTGACTTCATATTTATATCCATAGAGGATACCTGTTTACGTCCTAATTTGCTGAAGGCTAGTAAATCATCGATAAGAACTCCCATTTTATTGGAATTTTTTATGATGCCGTTGAGTACATTTTTTCCATCATCGTCAATGGCATCACTATGATCTTCGATTAGAATTTGTGTATATCCATTAATGGCACGTATTGGTGCCCGAAGATCGTGCGAAACAGAATAAGAAAAGGACTCCAGTTCTTCCTGAGCTTTCTTGAGTTCATCGTTTGCCAGTGTCAATTCTTTAGTACGTTTTTCCTGATAAGCAAGTTCCCGATTGGTAACAATCAATTCGGCTGCACGCTTTTCTTTCTCCACTTTTCTTTTTTGTTTCAGAATATTTTCGGCTGCTAATTTCTTATTGGCAATAATCAACTCCGCGGCACGTTTTTCTTTTTCTTTACTCTGAATGGCAAGTTCTTTATTGGCAATGATTAATTCAGATGCCCTTTGCTCTTTTTGTTCGTTCTGAAACTTTAGCTCTTTGTTGGCAATAACTAGTTCTGCAGCACGTTTTTCTTTCTCTTTATTCTGAAAAGCGAGTTCTTTATTAGCAATGATTAATTCAGATGCCCGTTCCTCTTTTTGTCCGTTCTGAAATTTCAGTTCTTTATTGGCGACAACGAGTTCGGCTGCACGTTTTTCTTTTTCTGCATTTTGAAAAGCAAGCTCCTTGTTTGCAATAACCAATTCAGAGGCTCTTTTTTCCTTCTCTTGTGCCTGAACAGCCAACTGTAAAAATTGTGTTTTTGCAAGCGTAATGTCTGTAGCAATTTTTAAGATCTTATAGGGTTTGCCGTGAATGTCTAGAATAGGTGTGTAACTACCCAAAAGCCATATTAATTTTCCATTTTTCGCAACGCGAATAAATTCGTCTTTTTGATAAATCCCTTTTTTTAAACTGCTCCAAAATAATTTATAAGCATTCGATTTTGAGTAGGAGGGATCAACAAAAACACTATGATGTTTTCCCAATAAATCAATTTCACTATAGCCCATAATGGCAAGAAAAATTTGATTGACACTTAAAATATTGCCTTCGAGATCGAACTCAATTGAAGCATTGGTAGTATTAATGGCGTTGATGTGATTGTTTAATAGCTGCTCTTTTGCCTTTAATAGTTCCTTTAAGATTTGAATTTCTTCCAGCTGTTTTTCATTATTCTGAAGGGCAGATTTTGTAATTAGAGGCTCAATTTCTAAAGTTTTGTTTGTTTTTTGATTATTCGGAGTTGACAGCCCTTTTTTTGATATGCCTGGTGCTGTACTGTTTTGATCGTTTTCTTTTTCATGAAAAGCTTTTTGATCTGGTAAAAGGAGTGTTTCCTTTTTGTCATTTTTTTCTTTGATATTCATATAATACGAAGTTATATTTAGAAAAATAATGGCAGTAATTTGCTGGAAAAGCACCTATATTTTAGTAATTATTAGAACGGAAACCTTAAATTTAAATTTAGGGAATTATGATTTTTAACGAATATAGTCAAATTAACTGATTAAACGCTTACTTATTTATAGTATTATAAAAAGTAAGTGAATACAAGATCATGATTTTTAACAGCTTTGGCATTTGCTTACGG
Source organism: Flavobacterium sp. KH_001 (assembly GCF_057840745.1). Taxonomy (NCBI): domain Bacteria; kingdom Pseudomonadati; phylum Bacteroidota; class Flavobacteriia; order Flavobacteriales; family Flavobacteriaceae; genus Flavobacterium; species Flavobacterium sp. KH_001. Next base: position 3,552,182 of record NZ_CM174520.1, read on the forward strand.
AAATTTTGTATTCCGTTTAATTTAAAAGAGTATCTTTCCCACTAGTAATTAACCTTAAAGTTGAAGAGTTTATGAATAAGGGCGGACCAATAATCATTATAGAAGATGATCAGGATGATCAGGAAATCCTGGGGTTGGTATTTAAAGAACTTCATTACAAGAATGAAATCATTTTTTTTAGTGATGGAGAAATAGCACTAAATTACCTGACTGCAACCGCTATCGAGCCTTTTATTATTTTCTCAGATATAAATATGCCAAAATTAAATGGGATCGAACTGCGTTCAAAAATTCATGAAAATGAAGATTTGAGAATGAAGTCCATTCCTTACTTATTTTTTACTACAGGTGCAGAACAAAAACATGTTGTAGAAGCCTATTCAAAATCGGTACAGGGATTTTTTATAAAACCATACGATTTTATAGAAATGAAAGATATGATAAAAAGTATAGTGGAATACTGGCAGAAATGTGTTTCGCCGAATTATATAAAGTAGAAGAGGGCTAAAGATCTTTTTTCTTTAAACACCTTCCTCTGGGTTCATCGCCTTCATGAAGCACAATGTCAGAATGTAGGAATTCCGCAGCCTCAGCAGAATCTTTCACTTTAACAGCACTGCGTTCTAACATTTCGGATTCAAATTCGGTTAAAACACTTTCTCTTAGACCATTTTTCTTCCAATGAGCTAAAGATTTACATCCTTTTGCAATGCCTCTAGCAAGCGAGAGCGCATCCAGTAATGCTTGGTTTGCGCCTTGTCCTTTGAACGGGCTCATTGGGTGCGCAGCATCTCCAATCAAAGTAGCTTTTCCACTTTTTCCTAATAATTCTGAAGTAAGTAATTCTCTGTCGTATACGGGATAGCCGGAAATTTGAGTTTCCAAAGTTGCTGCCAAAATCTGTGGAATAGGAGCATGCCATTGTGTTCTGCGACAAGCTTCTTCTTTGAGAGCATGTGTTCCTAGTGCGCTTAAAGCTTTAGCATCTTCTTCGGCCATTGGAAAACTAAGTTGCCACATTATAGTGTCAGACGTGTAAGGCATCATGTAGATACGTTCATTGCCATTGGCGGTTTGGAATACAGTAGCCGAATCGAGTAAAGAATTATCAAGATTTTCGAGCGCACTTAAGGGACAAATTCCCAATATTACAATACAGCCAAGGTAACGTAAAGGAGTAATTTCTTCACCAATCAATAATCTTCGCACAGAACTGCGAATTCCATCAGCGCCGACGACAAGATCAGCCTTAACGTTTTTTATTTCTCCATTAACCTGAAAAGTTAAATCAACAGACTCGTTATCAGTTTCTTTAAAATCTATTAATTGATGTCCCCATTGTACCTTAGCGTCTCCGCCAAGTTGTTCTAACAAAGCTAAACGCAAAGATTGACGGGCTATATGAATATTGGTACGCTTTAGAGAATTTTTAGCCTCTGATTGTAGCCACTTTCTAATTCCCCATTCTCCAATAACTTTCCCATTAGTAGTGTGAACCAAATGTCTTGTTGAAGTTACACCTGCTTCTAAAGAAAAAACTCCAAATCCTTCAATGGCTTTACTAGCTTGTTGCAGCGTAAGTCCGTAACCTTGAGATCGTGCCTCAAAATTAGTATCGCGTTCATAGAGAGTAAAAGGAATACCACGGTGTAAACAAGCAACTGCAAGAGCAACTCCACCAATGCCACCACCAATTATGGCAATGTGTGGATAGTTTTCATTATCAGCAATAGGAGAGATGTCAGAAGGAAGTAATCCAGATCCAGAACAGTTAAGACATTGGTATAAGTGCGCTTTAGGGCGAATTGGAGCAGATCCTTCGTCTTTCGATTTTTCAAATAGGTCAAGTTCTGTCTGGTAGCGGAGTCGTACTTTCTTACTGAGCCTTTGACTTTTTTTGCCTCGTCCCTGACATTCGTGACAAATATTCCAGCTCGTTTGTTTATTCTCCACTTTTTACTTCCTTGAATTAGGTCATTTATTCCTGAGTATCTCCCAGAAAAATTATTTAATCACTTGCTTGATTATGCCGGCAAATTTAAAACAAAAGAGTACGAGTACAAGACTTGTTTACATTTTTTGGCGAAAAATTATAATAGACAATTGAAAACTTGTAAGGACGGTTGTTTTTTACAACAATACTGTTAATGTGGGAATTATATAAAATATCAGGTTTAAAATATAAAAATTAATGTAAGATTAATCATAATTTTATGACACCAAAACACGTAAAGCATAAGGACATTGCCTTATGCAATCTAAATCGGAATAGTAGAATTTCTCCTATTCCAACTTTCATCTGAAAATATCTTAATTTTTTCTTTAAGATTTTTTTGCAGCTATTTAATACCCCAAAATTAAATATTATGAAATGTAAAATGGTGTTACTGGTATTTTTATTATTTTTTTTCTCTCCTTATATATATTCGTTTCAGGGCCAGGGACCACCTCCGCCCACGATTCCGCCTCCCGTAGGATTACCTGCAACCATTAATGATAAAATCTTGTTTTTAGTTGCTTCTGCTATTTTATTAGGCTTTCTGATTGTAAATAAAAAGAAAGCTTAGTTATAAAATCTCTAAGTTGTTTTGTTGTACCTCTAATTTGAAATTATGACAAGAATATTATTTTTATTAGTACTTAGTACTTCAAAATGTTTTGCCCAGATTTATTTTGGACCAACTGCAAATATGTACGTTAAAAGCGAAATTCTTTTTGTACAACAGAACATTAACTTAGAAGCAAACTCAAACTTGTATCTGAGAAATAATGGACAATTAATTCAGGGTACGACTCTTGCATCAACCAATACCGGACAAGGAAAATTATCCGTCTATCAGGAAGGTACCAGTGATAACTTTGAATATAATTATTGGTGTTCGCCTGTTGGAAATGCTTCTGCCACAGTAGGAAATGAAAATTTTGGCATTACAATGCTCAATCAACCCACCACATCTATATTGTCAAATGTTGCAATAGTGGTGAGTAGTTATAACGGAACAGCTAATCCGCTTGCTATTTCATCAGTTTGGATACATAAGCTAATAAATGCAAATAATTACTCGCAATGGGTATTTGTAGGAGGGGCAAGTACAATTGCTGCCGGAGAAGGTTTTTCTATGAAAGGAGCCAGCGGAACAGATACTACTGACCCTGAAGGAACGGGAGTACCCAACAATCCGGGAAGTGCCCAGCGATATGATTTTAGAGGAAAACCAAACGATGGAAATATTACTATCAATTTAGGTGCTAATAATTCAACTTTAACAGGTAATCCATATCCATCGGCATTACATTTAAATGCTTTTCTTTTAGATTCGGATAATGTGGCAACTGGTGGGATTGCTTATTTTTGGGAACAGGACAAAACGGTAAATTCTCATTATCTCGCTGCTTATAGAGGTGGATATGGAAGTTATTCACCAATGTCTGTAGGTGTTGATGGTGTTTATGTGCCGGCAACATTCAATTCTTATAATCAGGATGGAACTTTGAATACAACAGGTTTGTCTTCTTCATTATCAATTCCCCGCAGATATGCACCAATAGGTCAGGGGTTTGTAGTTTTTGCCAATGCTAATGGTACAGCGACCTTTAAAAATGCACATCGTGTATTTACTAAAGAAGGGGTAGGTGTTTCTCAGTTTGAAAAACAGACAAAAGATACAGCTAATAAAATAGCCAATAATGATGAAGCAGGTATTTTCCAGTATTTTAAATTAAATACAATTATTGACAATAAGTTTACCCGACAATTGGCATTGGCTTTTTTGCCGGAGGCTACAGACGGTGTAGATATCGGTATTGATGCTTTGAACATGGATACCAGTCCTCCAAATGATGTGGCTTTCTGGATTGAAAATGGTAGTTATGTTATTCAGGGAGTAAATTTTGATCCAACAAAAAAAATACCCTTGACAGTAAAAGCGGCTACCAGTGCTACTTTTAAATTTTATGTTCCGGAAGTAAAAAACTTTGACACCTCACAGCCAATTTATCTTTATGATGGTCTGGATCAATCTTACCACGATATCAAAAATGAAGGTTATCAGATAACGGTTGCCCCTGGAATATATCCAGACAGATTTAAAATCACGTTTACAAGTGAAACACTTGGCGTCTCTGAAGAAGTCCGCAATCAATTTATAATTTTTCAGGATAATAATAACAACGCTTTAAAAGCATCAAATCCCAATAATATAGTGATTAAGGCTTTTAAAATCTACGATATACTGGGGAAGGTAGTTTTATCGAAAAAGGATTTGGGAGCAGATTCCAATTTTTCTTTTTCAACTAATGGCTTAAGTCATGGAATTTATATAGTTGAGTTTTTAACAACAGACAATGAAAAATTGACAGAGAAAGTGGTTATTTCAAATTCAGCCAGATAATTAAAATTTAAAATAGGAAATCAAAGCAACCAAAAATAGAGAAATTATGATAAATATATCTACTCCGCAAAATACAGGAAATGTACTAGTACTGTTTTTCTTCTTTTTAACCTTCCTTGGTCATGCACAAATTGGTATTGGTACTGTTACTCCAAATGGAAGTTCTGTTTTAGATATAACTTCTACAACAAAAGGTATGTTAGCACCTAGAATGACAACAGCACAACGAACTGCAATTGTTACTCCTGCTGAAAGTTTATTAGTTTATGACACTACTGTAAAAGCCTTTTATTACTATAATTTAACTACCACCTCATGGGTCAAAATTGCTAATGAAGGTTCCGCTTTAAGAAACAATTATAAACTGGTTAAATCGGCAACAGACCTGGCACCAGAATTATTAGCAGGAGGGAATACAAGATATTTATTAACTTCAAATACCCTCTATGAAATTAATGGTACCATAGTTTTAACAGCTCCTATTGATTTAAACAATGCTTATGTAGCCGGACTTGACACAAATGAAGATATTTTACAAGCTCCAGGAGTAGTTTTTCAAGGAAGTACTGGAGGCAGTATTAGAAATGTTACTTTACAGGGAACAAGTGCTTTTAATATTACCGGTCCCGGAATAGCAACTGACTCTTCGCTTTTGGTTCAGAACACTGTTGTAAGGGGAATGACTGGAGGTGTAGGAACTATTTCAGGTTTGGGATTATATTTTGGCAATATTGTTCAGTTTGTAACTAATACAGGTGGTATTACATATTCTAATATTGGAAATTTGTTACTAAGTAATCAGGCCTGGTTTAGTTCTAATACTGGAACATTTGAGAGATTTACAGGTTCCTTTAGTTTAATACAAAAAAACAGTGGTTTTAGCACTTGTGATCCTGGCGATGTAGCAATGGATGTAAGTACTTTGACTGGTACTGCCGTGGGAACCGGAATTTTGCTAGGTACGGTTTTTTCTGCTACAAGTGGCTCTCCCGTATTTATTAACCGTTATACCCCTACATTAACTTATCCGGGATATAATTTTAGCAATGCCTGGACGGTCGATTCACCGGGTATTCCTCGAGAAGGAGATAGTGATGCTACTGGTGATATTAATCTTATTGCTGCGGTTGGGAGCGCTGTGACAACTCCACTGGGTACTAATGGTTCACGAGTAAAAGTGTTGGGTACAACTACTTCTAATAATTTATTTCGTTTTACTAAAGAGGGAGAAAATAGAATAATGTACAGAGGAACTAAAACAAGATATTTTCAAGTATCTGCTTCAGTTTCCTACCAGACTAACGCTGATGCAACTTTGATTCTTTATATAGCAAGGAATGGAACTGTAATTACTGAAACGAAGGTATATGGCAGACCCAGTGGTGGTCTTTTCTCCACTTCCGGTATAATAGCCTTGCCAATCATAGGAACGGTGCAAATGAAAACAGGAGATTATATTGAAATTTTTGCAGAACGGAATGATGGAACAGGAAATATGCAAACAGTTTCTCTAAATTTAACAGCAAGATAGAGAAATACTTATTGTTAGGATATTTAAGGTGGTATTTTGTAATTTTTAGAAATGATTATATAAGGGTATAAGGAGACATTTAAAGTAATTTTATTTAAACTTTAAAACGTATTATTATGAACACAAATAATCAAAATCCGAAAAGCACTAATCAAAAAATTGGTGCTGACCGAAGTGATACAAGAAAACATCAATATAAGGAACATGATGAGGTTTTAACAAATGATGAAAATTATGATGTTGACACTCATGAATTTAAAGGTGAAGCACCTGAATTAGATGATAAAATGGATAATGAAGAAAAAAAATAAAAACTAAACGTCTCAAACTTTATTTGAGGCGTTTTTTTTGGTCTATGTGCTTAAGTGCTAATTGATACATATTTTAGATCTGCCTAAATTGCCCTTTTTTTTTAGATTTCAATTTACAATCTTTGAAAAAAAATAAGAAGTAAAAAAAAACTATGAATTGATTTTAATAGATTTGTATAATCTATGAATCCTCAAAAATGGTATGAGGAAATTATAAAATACAACATAAAATGAAATTTGTTAGTTCAATAGTTATATTATTAATGTTCTTTTGTTCCAATGCTTACTCACAATTGAGCGCGGATAAAATATTTGAAAGCTTTAAACAAGGAGAGCGTACCAATTGCTCATCGATTGCTTTTATTAAAGCTGCTTTAAATGTTTATGGACTAGACAATCTTTTTGTGACTGAAAAAGTAAACGACACTACCTATAAAATTACACTAAAAAATAGTGCATCATTTAACCTGAAAAATGATGAATTAAACAAAGCTAAATTTTCTGCTGACTTTGTATTTATAAAAGAAAATTGTGAGAGTGAAAAAATAACAGATTATGCCGTATTGACCTATGCTGTAATGGCAAAGTATAAACAAATTATTGATAAGAAGTCAACTTTTGATAAAGCACTAGAGGATTTAGAAGAAGGTGAAGTATACACTCCAACAATTTACAAATATCTAGGATTTAAAGAAGGCAAAGAAATACAAAAATTAAAGCGCGAATCAGGAAGTGAATTCTGCGGAGTGGTTGCCTGGTCAACTGCACATGCCGTTTTTGTTTGCGAAGACTTCATGGATTATTATGGCAACAAAAAAAGTATATATATAAAATACCCGGGACGTTTTAGAATAATTAAATCCTAAGTGTGTTAATGTGTTGATAAACAACTGTAAAGAGTGGTTTTTGTAAGCAGCCTTTTTTCTATATGGATTATGCCAATTTAATTTTTAGGCTGATTGTTAAATTTAAATTAAAAAAAAGAAATCAATACTGTTGCAGTTTAAGTTAATTTATATATTTTTGTCGTATTAACAACCAATTACATTCTCAAAATGAAAAGCACAATTTTCCTACTTAGTTTCCTTTTCTTCTTATCAACTGAAGCTGTTTCAGCACAGGCGAAAAATGCTCCAAGAAGTATTATCAGTACAACAGCTATCATCCGTAAATACCATGATCAAAAAGAATTAAGTGGTATGCAAAAAGGTGAACTTTTGGAATTATACATTGAGCGTATAAAAGTTTTAGTAAAAACGCTACCTTATATTGCTTTGGTTACTAAACCAGGTGTTACTATGGCAGACTTAGGTATACCAGACGATTCTGAGCACAAAAAAGTATTAGACGGACAAGCAGTTGGAACAACAACTTTCTTAGATACAACAGTAGAGTTTCAAAGAAAAATGATGCCTTATTCAGATAAAGGGAATTTAATCGCTGCCATTTTATTTTACGAAAGCACATTAAAATCATTACACGAATTCAACGATTTGAACGAAATGTAATCTTCTTTCACAATATATAAAAAACCTCCAAATCAAATGATTTTGGAGGTTTTTTTTTGCCCTCTTTTAAAACTATTTTCATTTAAGTTTAGTAAAAACACAAAGTTCAAAAAGCTTAGCGGACTTAGATTATGTAAGCACAACTTATATTTTCGCTTATGGGCAATTCCTTCCGCATTTATGTCTGCGCAAAATTCTTAATTTTTTACCAAACCAAATTTTAAAAGTTCATTTTAATCAGAAAATTATTCTAACTATCTAAAAATTAATAACAAATACTCCCAAAATTATTATAAAATAAAGTGAAAGTTTGTGTTGACATAGAATAAAGAAGTAACAAAAGCGTTCATTCTTTATAGAAAATTATATTATGAGCTTATTTGATTTTATGACAGTGGAGATTGCTATGGATTTAGGCACCGCTAATACTTTAATAATTTATGATGGAAAAGTCGTTGTGGATAGTCCTTCGATTGTAGCCAAAGATATTAGGAGTGGGAAAATTATTGCTGTGGGCAAAGAGGCTAACTTAATGCAGGGTAAAACACACGAAAATATTAAAACGATCCGACCGCTTAAAGACGGCGTTATTGCAGATTTTGATGCATCGGAGAAAATGATTAACTGGTTTATTAAAAACATTCCCGAATTAAAGAAGAACTTTTTCACTCCCGCACTCCGAATGGTAGTCTGTATTCCCAGCGGTATTACCGAAGTGGAAATGAGAGCTGTAAAAGAATCCTGTGAAAGAGTAAACGGAAAAGAGGTGTATTTAATTCATGAACCTATGGCCGCTGCAATCGGAATAGGTTTAGATGTGATGCAGCCACAAGGACACATTATTGTTGACATTGGAGGAGGAACTACAGAAATTGCAGTTATTGCTTTAGGAGGAATAATTTGCGACAAATCCATAAAAATTGCCGGAGATGTTTTTACCAATGACATTCTTTATTTTATGAGAACGCATCACAATTTATATATTGGAGATGCTACTGCCGAACAGATAAAAATAGATGTAGGTGCTGCAATTGAAGAATTAGATTCTCCACCAGATGATTTATTGGTTCGTGGAAGGGATTTACTCACAGGAAAACCGAAGGAAGTCAAAATTACTTCAAGAGAAATTGCAAAAGCGTTGGATAAATCAATCCTTAGAATTGAAGATGCGATTATGGTAACGCTTTCTTTGACACCACCTGAGCTCGCCGCAGATATTTATAATACAGGACTGTATCTCGCTGGTGGAGGGGCAATGTTGCGTGGACTTGATCAAAGAATTTCAAGAAAAACAGATCTTCCGGTATATATTGCAGAAGATCCTTTAAGAGCTGTGGTAAGAGGTACGGGAATTGTTTTAAAAGACATACCTAAATATAAAAGAGTACTGATATCTTAATTCTTTAAAGAAATTTATAAAAAGTAAAACCTCCAAAGTCATTGATTTTGGAGGTTTTTTCATTTAGTTTCCTTTCAATAAATTAATACTTACCGTAGCGATATCAGCTTCCGGAAATCGTTTAAAAATTGCTTTATCGGGAAATAATCCTGCTTCTGCAGCAACATTATTAAAGACATCAATCTCAACAATATATTGATCAGAAAAACCATGTGTGGCATCATAGGCCGTTGCAGGTGTTTTTCCTAAGTTACTGGCAGCCAATTTTGGATTTATGGTATGCAACTCAATCAGAAGCAAACCAAATTTTCGTACATAGGGTGACCATTTTTGCAGATGTTCCAGGAGATTATCTTCTACCAGATTATTACTGATTCTTTTACCTCTGTAAGCAAACGCACCAGTTGAGGTACTAATTCTATTTTGGTTGATATACTCCGGATCTGTCCAAATGCGATTGTGATCCAGGAATGTTCTCACGTTCAGCAAATCTTTCAGGTCAATATTGTAATTTTCTCTTAAGTCATCTGAAAGTAGGTCAGGGCGACCAATATCTCCCCAAATTACTTTTGCCCAAATATCTGCTTTTATAAGATTAGCTCTGGTTACTTTAAGAGCAGCCTGATTATAATCGGCACCCACCAGAAACAATGGATACTCATCCAGCATTTTTCCTCTTAAAGTTTGCCTGTCGATTACTTCAAAAATGTGTTGCAGAAAAGCGCCATTACCACAACCCATGTCTAGAATTCCTTTGGGCTGTTCTTCAATTGGTAAATTAAAAAGTTTAATAATAATTTCATCTACCACTTTAAAATAAGTGTCGTGAGCACCGCCGCTTCCCCAAACATTCATTTCACGATCTACATGAATTTCATTTTCGCCATCGGCTATCATTCTTAAAACAGCCGGGTCTCCAAAAATTAATTCTTCAATTTTGGCAAATGTTGGTAAATAAGAAACGGTCACGCCATAAGCACTTGATCTCTTTGCAAAAAACAAACCCACTTCTGTAAACTGATAATTGCCATTTTTTTCGATAAACCATCCAAGATGCACCAGAAAGTCCAATATTTTTTTAAAATTTTCAGGCGATTTATGAAACTCTTCCGGTTTAAAAGAAGTCTCCATAAAATATTTATGAAACATGCCATTCATTGCCAAACGAACTATAGTGGGCGCAATCAGATAACCTTCAATATGTTTTAAAACCTGATCCTGAATGGTATTTGTCAGAACATCTTCGGAGGGTTTAATTCCATATCCCTTTTTATATTTTTCAAAAATAATATTGAGTTTTTCAAACGGCACATCGTCAAAAATGCGGGTATGAAACTGTATCGAAAAGTGAAGTAAATCAACAACATCCTGATAAAGATGAAACAATGAAAAAGCTATTTCTGTCTTTTCATTAACGGAAATCTTAATTTCCTGTGTTTCGTTATTGACATCATAATCTAAAAAGCCTTGTGAAGCCAAAATCCGCAAACCAACATTCAGATAACCTTCATTTGCTTTAAAAATAGTTACAAGTTCTGTCAGCTGTACATTCTTTTTGTTTAGGATAAACGCTAAAACTTCCTTTTTTTTAAGTGCAATTGCTACGGGAGCAACAGCTAAGCCATCAAGATGTCTGAAAATAGAACCTCTGAGTAATGATTTATCGTTCATAGTATAAAAATGAAGGTTTCTTACTATAAAGATAGTTTAAAATGAAATCTGATGTTAGACATTTTGAATATATAAACCATTTTTTAGAAGATTTTTAAGGAACGGGGAGTGTGAAAAAAAAAGCATCGATTATCTCAGCATCGGAGTTTTAAAAAGAGGTGATTTTTTTAATGCAATCTTTAAAATTTAAGAAAATTCGTATTTATGAAAAGATTTTATATAAACGAGTAACTGTCTTGTTTGAAGTGACTTAAAATTTTACTAAAATTTTAGTTAACATTTTTTTTGCAAAAAAAACTCTTAAAACTTGGGTGTTTAAATTTTTAATATACCTTTGTTCTATCAAATTGGTAGAATTTAAAAGTCTTATATACAAAGGGATGTACGACTTAAAATTGATTTGATTTAAAAAAGCAGGAGCCATTTTGAAGATTTATCCTTAAGAGTTTGTTGCTTTTGAAACGCTTCAAATGTCTAATTCTTGAAATTTATGATAAGAGAAAACCTTGAAATTCTAGGTTGAAATTTTTATAAAAACCAATTTAAATAATAGTAATCTAAAAATATATAAAAATGAAAAAGCGAATGTGTTGCAAATAAAAAAACCATTTCTGTTGCAGCAGAAATGGTAAAGCTTAAAGAAATTGTTCATCTCTATAAGAAAAGCGAGAATGGAGTTAATCCGTTCAGGGCTTACTTATTTTTAAACCAAAACAAAGTAATGAAAAAAAAATTAAATAGATATATCTGGTTGTGTGTTTTCTTGATTTCCATAGGGATTAAAGCACAAGAAACCAAACCGTTAATTCAATCCAAACTCGAGGGAACAGTTGTAGATGCTATTACAAAAGAACCTATTATTGGGGCTTCAATAAATATTAAAGGGACTACACACGGAGTTGTGACAGATTTTGATGGGAAGTTTTTTTTCCAGACAGGACAAAAATTGCCTTATACATTAATAGTGAGTTATTTAGGGTATAAAAAAACAGAAGTTGTAGCGAATACAAACTCAGTTGTTATTGAGGTTACTCAGGAACAAAATGCGTTATCAGAAGTTGTAGTTACTGCACTTGGTATTACGAAAGAAAAGAAATCTTTAGGATACACCACTCAGGCACTGAAAGGTAAGGAGCTATCCGATACAAAAGAAACGAACTTTCTAAATAGTCTTACCGGTAAATTGGCCGGTGTGCGTATTACCAATTCGCAGGGTGATATGGGGTCTTCACGTATCATTATTCGTGGTGAAACCTCTATATCAGGAAATAATCAGCCATTATTTGTGGTGGATGGAGTCCCGGTAGATAACTCACAATTGAATTTTGGTGGTGCTACCCGTGATTTCAAAAACGCAATTGCCGATTTGAATCCTAATGATATTGAAACATTAACTGTACTGAAAGGCCCTAATGCGGCGGCACTTTACGGATCACGTGCTGCACATGGTGTTGTTCTTATAACAACAAAATCAGGAAAAGGTCAAAAAGGATTGGGGATAAACTTTAGTACCGGTATAACGGTTTCTCAGGTTAGTACTTTGCCTTCTTTTCAGAATTCATTTGGACAAGGATCAAATGGAAAATTTAGTTACGTTGATGGTAAAGGAGGAGGAGTTAATGATGGGGTTGATGAAAGTTGGGGGCCTAAAATGGATGGGCGCCTTATTCCGCAGTTTTATTCAAATGGTGAGGCAGTACCTTTTGTAGCTCATCCTGATAATGTTAGGGACTTTTTTAATACTGGTATTACGTATGATAATAGCATTTCTGTGGCCAAATCAGATGAAAAATCAGATTTTCGTTTAGGAGTAAACAATCAAAAACAATTAGGAACAGTGCCTAACAGTGAGGTTAACAAAACAAACTTTACCGTTAACACGAATTATCAAATATCCAAAAGTGTAAAAGTAGGTGTAAATGCGAACTATATTGTTACCAATGCACCAGCTTTACCAGGTGGTCCATCGGGTAACCGTGCTGCCGGCGTAATGCTGCAGTTCCTTTGGTTCGGACGTCAGGTTGATATTAATGAACTTGACAAGGATTGGACCAGAAACTGGAATAACAGCTATTACAGCAATCCGTATTGGAATGCCAATTACAACACTACAAGTCAACAGCGCAACCGCTTAATAGGTGATATTCATTTGGATGCCAAGATTTTTGAAGGACTTAATTTTAAATTCCGTACCGGAGTTGATTATTATAATGATCGCAGAAAGTATGAAATTAAATATGGTACAAATGGAACTCCTTTCGGATCCTATGCTGAAGATGCCTACACAGTAAACGAACAAAATACAGAAGGTATTTTTACTTACACGAATAAACTAAGTGATGATTTTAGTTTAGATGCCCTTGCCGGATTCAACGTTCGTAACCATAGTGACGCAAATAATTATCAAAAAGCGCCACGTTTGGCAGTACCTGATTTATACACATTGACGAATTCAAGAGATCCGTTAACTTCATCTAACTCGTTATCAAGATTGAGAGTATACAGTGCTTATGCTTCTGCACAATTGGGTTATAAAAATTATGCCTTTTTGAATGCAACTGCCCGTAATGACTGGTCATCGACATTGCCAAGCAGTAACCGTTCTTATTTTTATCCTTCTGTTAGTGGTAGTTTAGTATTATCTGATGCTTTGAAATTGAAAAGTAGTACACTTGATTTCTTAAAGCTACGTGGTGGATGGTCTGAAGTTGGTAATGATGCAGATCCGTATCAATTGTCTACGGTTTACAATTTTCAAACTGCATTCGACGGAAATCCGATTCAAACATCTTCTCAAAAGAAACTTAATGAGAACTTAAAACCGGAAACAACACGTTCTACCGAAGTTGGTTTAGAAGCTTCTTTCTGGAAAAACAGACTGCACTTTGATTTTGCTTATTATAATACCAATAGTTTTGATCAGATTTTGGAAATAAAAACTACTGCTTCAAGTGGTTATAATTCACAATTAATCAATGCGGGTAAAATAAACAACCATGGTATCGAAATTCAATTGGATGGAAACCCTGTTCAAAATGAAAATTTCAAATGGAATGTAGCTGTAAATTATTCAAAGAATATAAGCAAAGTAGAGATTTTGGATTATGATAAACAGATTCAAAATTACACGATTGGCTCTTCAGGAGGTGTTGATGTTTTGGCATCTGTAGGACAGGCTTACGGGGCACTTTATGGAACAGCTTATCAACGCGACGCAAATGGAAATATAGTAGTAGGTGCGAACGGATTACCAAAAGCTGATCCGCAAAAGAAAGTACTAGGACATTACACACCAGATTATTTAGCTGGACTTACGAATACATTGACCTATAAAAATCTTGAATTATCATTTCTTGTTGATGCAAGTGTAGGAGGTGAGCTTTTCTCAGGAACGAACAGAACAGGTAATTATACAGGAGTATTGGCACAAACTCTTCCGGGACGTGATGCCGCTAATGGTGGATTAAATTACTATTTAGCAGGTACTACGAAAACTTTATTGCCCGCAGGTACAAGTGCACCAGGAGGTGCTGCAGTATATGAGGATGGAATGATTTTTAACGGAGTATATGCTGATGGAACTCCTAACACTTCAGTTCTTAGTGCGCAGGAATATTACAAAGCGTCATACAATATTAGTGAAGCTTATATTTACAGCTCAACTTTTGTAAAATTAAGAGAAGTAAAATTGGCTTTTAACTTCAATAAGTCATTTGCTAAGAAGCTTGGATTAGATGGAGCTAGTATTACTGCAGTGGGGCGTAACCTGTTTTTTATCTATAAAGATGCACCAAATATTGATCCTGAAACAGCTTTCAATACAGGTAACGCACAGGGATTGGAGAGTTTATCTCTGCCAACTACCAGAAATTTCAGCCTTAATGTCAATCTAAGATTTTAAAAATACAGAATCATGTTAAAAAATATATTATATACAACGCTATTTGCAATTACACTGACTTCATGCAGTGATACTTTGGATGATATTAATAAAAATCCAAATGCAACAGAAACACCATTAGCGCCTTACCTGTTAACAGGAACCCTAAAGCAGGGGGCTGATTTATATTGGGGTTCAACCAATAACTTTGATTCGTCTTTGTTATTTGTGCAGCATTGGGCTAAGATCCAATATACAGAACCGGATAGATACGATGTGTCCAATACTTCTTTCACAACTTTGTGGAATACAGGATATGCAACCCTGATTACGGATTTGAATACAATTATCAATTTTCCTGAGGCGCAGGCAAATTCAAATTACAAAGGGATTGCATTAACGTTACGTTCATGGACCTTTTTATTGCTGACAGATGCTTACGGAAGCATTCCTTATAAAGAAGCAGGTTTAAAAGTAAATCCGGCGTATAATACTCAAAAGGAAGTATATACAGGATTATTAGAAGATTTGAAACAAGCACAGTCTTTGCTAAACACAGCAAATGGTACTGTAACAGGTGACTTATCATACAAAGGTGATATTTTAAAATGGAAAAAACTGGTGAATTCACTTCGTTTGCGTATTGCATTAAGAATATCTGACAGAGAACCAGCGTTGGCTAAACAAGCTGCGATTGAAGCAACAAGTGATGCTGCAGGAGTATTTGCCAGTAATAGTGATACTTTTAAGTTTACTTACACTAGTTCGCCTCAACAAAATCCTGCTTCGGCATGGTTCGAAACTCGTGATGATTATCGTATTTCAAAAACAATGGTTGATAAGCTAAATGAACTATCCGATCCACGTTTACCAGTTTATGCACAATTGCCCTCAGATGCAAGTGTAGGTAAATATGTTGGAGGCGCGAATGGATTATCAAACAGTGATGCTAATAGCCAGGGTTTTGCTAAAACATCAAAACCGGGAACTTACTTCTTAACTTCCTCATCGCCGGCAGTACTTGTATCTTATTCTGAAGTATTATTTAATCTTTCTGAAGCGGTAGCTCGTGGTTATATTTCTGGTGATGCTGAACAGCTTTATAAAAATGCGATTACGGCATCGTTCAATCAATTTGGAATTACCGATGCAACCGTTATCGCTAATTATCTTAATCAGGTTAGTGTAAAATACGATGCAACAGACTATGCTAAATCGATCGGTACACAAAAATGGATTGCATTCTTTGGACAAGGTCTTGATGCTTTTGCAGAGTGGAGAAGATTGGACTATCCCGTATTGACAGCAGGTCCTGCAACAGTTTTAGACGGAAAGTTACCTTCACGTTTCTTTTATCCAGGTACAGAGCAATCGTTGAACGGGAATAGTTATCAGGCAGCAATAGCGGTTCAGGGTAAAGACTTGCTTACTACAAAACTTTGGTTTGATGTAAAATAGGCTAAAAATCCTAAAGAGATAAATTAAATAAAATGCTTCTAATAAAAAACTCCGCAAATATCTTTTGCGGAGTTTTTGGCTTTAATGTAAAACAGTTTATATGTTTTTAATAAGCTAAACTATTTAGCTTCGAACACTGTCATAAATTCTTTTATCGTTTCTAATTTAGGCATAAGTTCTGTTTTTTAAATTTTGAATAATTTCTAAATATCTCTTTTCGAAAACTGTCTGATCAACTGGTAAAACAACAGATTCAAATAATTTTATCAAATCCTCAGAATGGTTTGCTACTTTTTTTGCCTGAATGTTGTAATGAATAAATTTTACCCATAGTATGGCTTTTAATTCTGTTTCATCTTCATTCCACATTTTCATTTCAACGAGTAGGAGATTGTCTGTATATTGAATTAGCTGAGATTCAATCAGTACCGTTTCCATTGTAAAAGCCGGTTTCAAATAGCTTATCTGATTAGAAGCAACAACCCAACTAAGTCCTGTAGTCTTCATGTACTTAAATATATCAAGATCATAATGTTCAGCAATTTGATCTTCGCGGACATTAATAAAATATTCTAAATACTTGGAGTTGTTCAAATGATTAAAAGGATCACAGTCCTGAAATCTAACTTTTCTTTTTGTCTTTAATATTTTTTCCATCTTCTAAATAAATTATATCAAATACTGATCGGTATTTGACGGGTTAAAAAATTTTTATTTCCTGATGCTGCTAATTATAGTAATATCTATAAAATCCATTGCATCATTTATGTAGGTTGCGTCATTGTGTGTAAAGGCCAAAAGCGAACTTCCTTCAATTAGTGATAAAATTATTTTGGTATATTTTGTTGCGTCAGTATTTGGCTGAATTTCATTGTTAAGGATGCCATCACTTATAATATTAGTTAAACCGATAGTAAATTTTTGGGATAAGTTTTGTGCTGCTGTAAATAGTAACGGATTGATAAATTTTGTATCAACTCCTGCTCGTAACATTGGACAGCCGCCCATGTCTTTAACCAGATCATAATAGCTGCGCTGATACTCTGTTATAGCATGCAATTTATTTATACTGCCTTGTTTAGCGGCAACAAGCTTGAATAAAGGTGTTATAGCTAAATTTATGTTTAATTGAAAGGCTTTTAATGCTAAATCTTCTTTGTTCGAAAAATTGCAGTAAATCGCACCTTTAGTAAGTCCGGTAGCTTTTGTTATATCAGTCAGGCTGGTACCTATGTATCCTTGCTTATTAAATATTGGAGCTACTTTATTTAATATGATGTCTGAAGTATTCATGATTTCTAATTTATGCGATAAGATTTATGACAAATATAACGCAAATACCGATCGGTATTTGTGAAAAATAAAAAAAATCTCATTTACTTAGAAGTGAGATTTTGATATTGTATGTTCGACAAATGCATGTTTTAAAAGATATTAAAGCAATAGCCAGTCCAAAGAGAAAGCAGCAATGATAAAAATACTATGTACAAATACAAGCTGAAGATAATATCCTTTAAAATTAGCAGTATGCATGGAAGGTATAATTTCAAGAAGAAAAGTCCAGCTTATAATTCGTATCAGACCGGTAACGAAACCAATAATAATACTTGTTGACCATGAAATTTCGGCGAATTCAGAATACCATACTATGTAGTAAACTGCTGCAAAACACAATCCAAAGCTGTGATGCAATAGCTTTCCGATTCTTAATTTAGTTTTTACTGATAAATCAATAGCGATAGCAGAAAGAATACTGGTAAGTAGGGTCGGTTCCTGATAGAGTTTTGCGTCTGGTGTTGATATTGACTTATTAAATACTCTTATGATACAACAGGCTACCAGCCAGGAAACAAGAATTTGAAAGAGCAGGGAAAAGATCATTAAAGGGTGTTATTTTTACACTTCAAATATAGTATTGAAAAAGCTAAGAATAAAATTAAAAATTGAAAAGGGTAACCTTTGTTTTATATGGTTGTATACTAAATTGTTACTAGAGATTATGTGTTGCTATTTGATTAGGAGATAAGCCATATTTCTTTTTAAACGCAAAGGAAAAATGGGAGAGGTCCTCAAAACCCACTTCGAGATAAACTTCTGTTGGTTTTTTCTTTTTTTCTGATAATTGATAATAGGCCAATTCTAACCTCTTTTGTGTTAGCCACTTTTGAGGTGTGTCATGAAAATGTTTTTTAAAATCTCTGTTAAAGGTTGATAAGCTGCGGCCTGTCAGATAACCTAATTTTTCCATTGGCATATTGAACATGAAATTTCGCTCCATGAAATTAATTAGATCAACTTTACCTGGTTCATCAAAATTGGCCAAAATGTTATCTACGCTTTTATCAATTTCTCTTAAAATACTTATCGCTTCACTAATTTTTAACGATGCAATATTCTCAGGAAATTTACCTTCCAGATCAAAATAAGGTATTACTGAACTCAGACAACTTTCTAATAATGGATGATTACTAAAACTATATATTTTCTGTCCGCCAACATATTTTTTTTCTACATCAATTTTTTCATAAAACTGTTTTAATCGTTCTGTAGTTAAATGCATTACTACTGTCTTGTGCGGCTGTCCATTTTTTGGATAATTTATGATTGTAGCCATATGGTTTCTTGGAATTAAGAATATATCACCAGTCTTAAAGTAAAAAGTAGCATCTGCCTGTATTATTTTTGTTTCGCCCGAAATAAACCAAATAAGCATATGGTCGTCAAAGATTAAGTCGGATTTAAATAATTTATCATCGTAGCTGGAAAGCTTAATTTCAGGTGTTAAGTATTTTGAAATATGGTCCATGTTTTAATGATTTCTAATAAAAATATTCTTGTTGTTTTTTACTTTGCTAGTTCAAAGATAGTTAACTGTGCCGGGCGTTGCAATAGATTTGAAATATCATAATCCTGCCCATTTTTTTATAGAGCAGGATTATAGTTGATTTAAGAAAATGGAAATGAAATACCCGTCATTTTTTCGCTTAAGTCCCACAATCTTTTAGCGTTTGTTTCATCAAGAGAGTACCTTTCTACTCCATAGGATCCAATGCTGTCTTCTCCATTTGCTAATGGGGCGATATCATTATCTTCACAATAAACACCTCCAATATTTTCCAGTGCAGCGCTGGTAGTACACCAAACTGTTGTAGCAGCGCCTTGTGGAATTGTTTTTAATTTTGCAGCCACTTCGGGAAGAAGATTACCGTCTTCATCCAGAAAGCCCATTTTTTGGAATAATTCTAATGGAGCTTCTCTTGCTAACTCAGTTCCGGCAATTGAACCAGGATGCAAAGAATATGCTCTTACATTGAATGCTTTCGCACGATTGTCAAGTTCAAGAGAAAATAAGTTACTCGCCGTTTTTGATTGTCCGTAGGCTTGTAAGGTTTCGTATTCTCTATGTAGAAAATTAGGATCTTCAAAATTAAAAGGAGCCATTTGATGTCCAAGAGAGGATACATTGATTACTCTTGCGCCATTTGCTTTTTTAAGTGCCGGAAATAATCTTGCAGTTAAATGAAATTGCCCCAAGTAATTGGTAGCCAATTGTGATTCGATTCCGCGACTGTCTCTGCGCAAAGGAACCCACATAATACCTGCATTGTTTATAAGTAGATGTAATGGTCTGTTTGATTGGAGAAAATTTTCTGCAAAGGCATCGATTGAAGCGGGATTCATTACATCCATCATTTCTATTTCTACATTTTCAATGCCTTCAAGATTTTTCTTTGCTTTTTCAATGTTTCTGGCTGGTACGATTACGGTTGCACCGGCATTAGCCAACGTTTTGGTAGTCTCCAATCCTATACCAGCATTTCCGCCGGTTACGATTATGATTTTTCCTCTAAGGTCAATTCCATTAATAACATCTGATGAAGTTGATGTTGCGTTAAAACCTGAACCAATGGGCTGCTGTAAAGCTCCCTGATAATTGTTACGTCTCATGTTTTTCATTATTAAAAAGTTATAGGACAAAATTATAGGGATAAGTGCTGTTGTATTTTGTTTATAAAGTCAAATTACTTTGTTTAAAATGTCAATTGAGCTATATTTTTACAGTTACTATATTTTTAAGTGAAACTTTTGAATTAATTTAAATGATATTGTAAATTAGCTAAGTAACCTCCTTCTATGTAATTGGAATCATAAAATTTTGTGCCTTATGCCTTGGAACCCCGAAATATATAATAAGTTTAAAGACCTTCGTAATAAACCATTTTATGATCTGATGGATTTTATCAAATTGCCCGAATCTTCAACTGCAATTGATTTAGGTTGTGGCACTGGTGAACAAACCGCCATATTAGCTAAAAAGTTCAGTAAAACTGATTTTCTTGGGATTGATTCGTCAGCTGAAATGCTGATAAAATCAAAATCTTTGGAGACCGCTAATCTTCATTTTGAACGCATGTCAGTAGAAGATATAGTGGAATCAAATAAAAAATGGGATTTAGTTTTTAGTAACGCAGCGTTACAGTGGTCTGATAATCACGAGATATTATTTCCAAAACTGGTTAGTTTGCTTAATTCAAAAGGTCAGTTTGCAGTGCAGATGCCCATTCAGAAAGAAAATCTGTTAAATAAAATTCTATATCAATTGGCTGAAGAAGCCCCTTTTAAAACATATTTTAAGGGATGGAGACGAGATTCTCCTGTATTAAGTATGGATCAATATGCGCAAATTATGTTTGATGGTGGTTTGGAAGAAATTCAGATTATGGAGAAAGTTTATCCCATAATTGCGAATGATCATGATACATTGTATAATTTTATTTCAGGATCGGCTTTGATTCCTTATTTAGAGCTTCTTAAGGAAGATCAAAAGCAATCCTTTATAAAAGCATTTAAAATTAGAATTGAAGAAAAGTTTCCAAAGCTTCCCGCTATTTATGCCTTTAAAAGAATTCTGCTTTATGGAAGAAAAAGTGAAGAAAAAATATAACCAGTTTATAGTTTTAAATATAAACTGGTTATAAAAATAATTTTCTAGTTAGTACCAGCTGCGCTTTTATCTACAAGAAATAATAATTGTCCTGAAACAGGCTTAATCAACTGCATCGGGTATGTAGAAGGATTATATTGTCCTTTTGTTACTTCTTTCAATGCAGGTGCTTTTTTTTCTCCAAAAGCCACTACGATGATTTTTTCAGCTTTATTGATTAAGGGTGCAGTAAGTGTGATACGATGCATTTTTTGAGGTTCAAGGTAATAGGCCGCAACCCATTTATTTTGTTCTTCTAAAACGGCCTGACCAGGGAAAAGTGATGCTGTATGTCCGTCATCTCCCATTCCTAATAAGATAAGGTCAAATTTTCCTTCGTCACCTAAAACCTTTCTAATTGACTGTTCGTAAGTAACAGCAAAATCTTCAGGTGTAACGCCATCTTTGTACATCTCAAAAATATTTTCAGACGGAATAGCAACGTGGCTCAGTAAAGTAGTATAGGACATTTTTGCATTACTAAGGTCGTCATTAAGCGGAACCCAACGTTCATCTCCCCAAAAAATAAAAACTTTACTCCAGTCTATTTTGGTTTTGTAAGCATCAGAAGCTAATAATTTGTAAATCCCGGCAGGAGAGGAGCCTCCTGTAAGTACGGCTGTAAATTGGCCTTTTTCAGCAATTGCTTTTTGTGCTGCTGCTACAAAAAGGTCTGCTGCTTTTACATTAATTTCTTCTGTCGTATTATATATCTGTATCATCTTCTAAAAGTTCTTCTTTTGTTTGTGTGTTTGGAATCCATTTGTGTCCCTGACGCGCTAATAATTCATCAGCTTCTTCAGGTCCCCAGCTTCCTGCTTTGTAATTTGGAAAGTTAACCGGCACTGTATCTTTCCATACTTGTTGGATAGTATCAATAGCATCCCAGGCTTGTTCTACCTGATCCCAACGCATGAATAGCGTAGGATCTCCTGCCAATGCATCAGCGATAAGCGTTTCATAAGCTTCCGGCGACATTGTAGAGCAGGCGAAATAATCAAAGATCATTTCAGCTGGTCTCAATGAAAGTGACAGACCTGGTTTTTTGGTCATAAACTGCAGTTTGATATCCATTGCAGGCTGAATATTGATAATAAGCCTGTTCGGCGTCATGCCTTCTTTACCATAAGAAAAGGAAGAATGCGGAACTGGTTTAAACTGAATAATAATAGAAGATTGTTTTTCTTCCATTCTTTTTCCGGTACGTAAATAAAACGGAATTCCCTGCCATCTCCAGTTGTCCAGATAAATTTTCATGGCCACGTAGGTTTCTGTAATAGAATCCGGTGCAATTCCTTTATCCTCACGATATCCCGGAACTGGTTTTCCTTTTATAGCACCTGCGTCATATTGCCCTCTGACAACGTAATGATCCACTTCCTCCGGTTTGATACGTCGAATTGATTTTAATACATCTGCTTTACGGTTTCGAATGTCATCTGCCTGTAATGAAGCCGGAGCTTCCATAGCGGTCATACATAAAATTTGAAGCAAATGGTTCTGAATCATATCCTTCAAGGCACCAACTCCTTCATAAAAGCCACCGCGTTCTTCAACGCCAACTTCTTCTGCTACTGTAATTTGTACAAAGTCGATGAAGTTTCGGCTCCATAAAGGTTCAAACATCGAATTTCCAAAACGGAAAGCCAAAATGTTTTGAACAGTTTCTTTTCCTAAATAATGGTCGATTCTGTAAATCTGCTCTTCTTTGAAAGTCTGCGAAAGCATTTCATTAAGGGCAATTGCAGAAGTTTTATCGTAACCAAAAGGTTTTTCAATAATGATTCGATCTTGCTTTGGATTAGCAGCAAGGCCAATTTTTTTAATATTACTAGAAATTGTAGTGATGAAAGAAGGTGTAATCGAAAGATAAAAAAGACGATTGGCACGTTCTCCAAAACTTTCATCAATAGCATTTATCTTTTCATTTAAACTTTGATAAGATGCTTCTTTATCAATATCAAGACTGTGATAGCTGATGTGAGAAAGAAATTTTTGAGTTTCCGGATCTGCAATATCTTTCTTTCTTGAAAAGATATTTAGATTTTCTAAGACATAACTGCGGAATTCTTCATCGCTTTTTTCAGCTCTTCCCAGTGCAATAATCTGAAACTTCTTCGAGATACGGCCGTCAAGGTAGAGATTTTGAAATGCGGGAAATAGTTTTCTTTTTGCCAGGTCTCCGGTTCCTCCAAAAATGACAATAATGGTTGGATTTATATTTTTGAACTTACTCATTTGTGTGTTGTGTTGCTTATAGTTCCTTATTCAGACCATTGGGTGTGAAAAACACCTGTTGTATCGATTCTTTCGTAAGTGTGAGCGCCAAAATAATCGCGCTGCGCCTGAATTAGGTTTGTTGGTAGATTTTCAGATCTGTAGGCGTCAAAATAAGCTAATGAATTCATAAGCCCTGCTACAGGTAATCCTTTTTGAACAGCAAATTGAATCACGGCTCTCATTCCTGCCTGGTTTTCGGTTAATTTTGAAGCAATTCCGGCATCCAAAAGTAAGTTTGGTAAATCTGTTTTTGCAACATATGCTTTTCTGAAATCTTCTAAAATGTTGGCACGAATAATACAGCCACCGCGCCATATTTTGGCAACAGTTTCTAAGTTTAATCCGTAATTGTATTCTTTAGATGCAGTATGTAGCTGCGCCAATCCTTGTGCGTAAGTCACGACAATGGATAAGTATAAAGCTGATTTTAATGCCGCTATTGCCTCGCTTGTATTTACATCCGTTGCTGGAGCGTTCCAAACAAGTTTTTTGGCAGCTTCAATTCTTTCCGGTTTCGTTTTAGACATATCACGCATAAAAACGGCTGCATCAATAGTTGGAATCGGCACTTGTAAATCCATTGCGTTTTGCGAAGTCCATTTTCCTGTTCCTTTAGATTTTGCCCAATCCGAAATTTTATTGATTAGTCTGCTTCCGTCTTCGTCTTTTTGTTTCAGAATGTTTCCGGTAATTTCGATCAAATAGGATTTAAGATCGTGGGTTTGGTTCCATTCTTCAAAAGTTTTCTGAATAGTATCTTCATCTAAATTATAACCTCTTTTCATAAGGTCATAAATTTCAGAAATCAATTGCATGATTCCGTATTCGATTCCGTTATGAACCATTTTTACATAGTTACCGGCCGATCCGTTTCCTAAATATTCTACGCAAGGTTCTCCATCCACTTTTGCTGCAATAGCTTCAAAAATAGGGCGAAGTCTTTCGTATGCTTTCTGATCACCACCTGGCATCATAGCAGGACCGAATCGCGCTCCTTTTTCGCCTCCTGAAATTCCCATTCCAAAGAAATGAATTCCTTTTTCAGATAATTCCAAAAATCTTCTGTCTGTATCGGTAAAAAAAGTATTACCACCATCAATTATAATATCTCCCTTGTCTAAATGCGGAAGTAAACTTGCTATTGCGCTGTCAACAGGCTTTCCTGCAGGAACCAGTAACATAATAGCTCTTGGTTGTTGAATAAGTTCTACAAAATGTTTAACATCTGTGGTTGCTTCAATGGTATCATTAGGACCGGCTTCTTGTTGAAGAGAATTAACTTTTTCGGTATCTAAATCTAAACCTGCTGCTGTAAAGTTATGGCTCGCTATATTCAAAAGTAAGTTACGACCCATTACACCTAATCCTACAATTCCAAAATCAAATTTGCTCATAGTTTTCAATTAACTAAAATTATTATAAAATGTTTTTCTGAAAAAAGGAGTAGAAAAAATAGTAATTCTTTTTCGTTCAGTTCTTTGCAGAAAAAACAAAGTTTGGCTCGATCTTAAATTTTAAGATCTACCGCGCTAAGTTAGAGAAAAATGATGAAACATTGCGTGATTATTAGCCCACTTTAAGGACTATTATGTTACTTTTTTATGTGTGAAAAATACATTTAGAACCCCATAATACCGTTGTTTGTTTATGAATTATTAGTCTTTGAAGTAAAACCTGAAAAATACTTCAATGAGATCTTAAAAGCGATTAAACAAAAAATAGGAACGAAATAATCCGGGAATCTGAATATCATAATGTAAAAACAAAAGGTAAGGAAGCGAGAAAATAATGCTAAAAATCCCTTATATTAGAGATTTCAAATAAACAAACGTAATAATTAAATTGAATTTGCACATGGAAAAGTTTATCCTCAACCTTCAAAACAGACTTTCAAAAAGTAATTTTTTGCATTTAATGATTATGACTATAATTTTTACTTCGAATTCTATCTCAGCGCAAAAAAAAGACATGATGATTCGCATTTCAGAAATTGAAATTTATCCTGAATATTTATCGCAATATAAAGCAATATTAAAAGAAGAGTCTTCGGCTTCAGTAAGGTTAGAACCGGGAGTGTTGGCCATTTTTCCTATGTACCAAAAGAAGGATTCTACCCAAATAAGAATATTAGAAATGTACGAGGATAATGATGCCTACCAATCCCATTTAAAAACACCTCATTTTCTAAAATATAAAACAAGCACAGTTAAAATGGTTAAGTCATTAAAGCTGATTGATATGGATGCAATTGATCCGGAATCTATGAAAATGTTGTTTAGGAAAATGAATGAATAGTTAATGAATTTGTTATAAAAACATATAATCCGCTATTTCATCAAAACGAGTATATTTGGTTTTTTTTAAAATTCCGGAATGTCACAAAACAAAAAATCAATCTACACGCTACAGTTTATATTGCTCTGCATGAGCTCTCTTTTATTCTCTTCCAGTTTTAACATGATTATACCGGAGCTTCCCAGTTATTTGAGTAGTTTGGGTGGAGCGGAATACAAAGGACTTATTATTTCATTATTTACCCTTACAGCGGCGATATCACGTCCGTTCAGCGGGAAACTTACGGATCGATGGGGGCGCGTGCCTGTCATGGCTGTAGGTTCTGTGGTTTGTCTGATTTGCGGCTTTTTATATCCAATTTTAAGTTCCGTTTCCGGTTTTCTTCTTTTACGATTAGTTCATGGATTCTCAACAGGATTTAAACCTACAGCAACTTCTGCCTATGTAGCAGATATTATTCCTCAAGAGCGATGGGGAGAAGCATTGGGTATGCACGGATTATGTTTTAGCATTGGCGGAGCTTTAGGACCATCAATAGGAAGTTTAATTGTAAATGCTTATGGAATGGATGCCATGTTTTACAGCTCTTCGTTTCTCGCTTTTTTATCTATCATTATAGTGATGAACATGAAAGAAACGTTAGCAGTAAAAGAAAAACTCCATAAGTCTATGTTTTATATCAGCCGAACGGATATTATAGATATTGGAGCACTTCCTGCCGGAATAATAACTTTTTTCTCTTATACCGCATTTGGATTAATACTTACTTTAATTCCGGATTGGAGCGAACATTTGGGTGCAGTAAATAAAGGAATATTTTTCACTTCTTTTACAGCAGCATCCGTTTTGGTGCGGTTTGTTGCGGGCAAAGTTTCTGACCGATACGGGAGAACGAGTGTTATACTTGTCGGATTAATAGTGACTGCTTTTTCGTTATACATAATAAGCGAAAGTACCAGTGTTACGATATTATTAGTAGGAGCAGCGATTTACGGAATGGGTACTGGTACCTTGTCACCTGCCATAAATGCATGGACAATAGATCTCAGTAGTCCACAACATCGAGGGAAAGCCATTGCGACAATGTACATTTCTATGGAATTAGGAATTGGTCTTGGAGCGTTGATTGGAGGTAGTTACTACAATGATATAATTGAGCGTATACCACTTATAATGAAAATTGATATCGTAATACTATGCGTAGGTATTCTGTATCTTTTATATTGGAGGAGATTAAAACAACATTAATGAGTCAAATGTTATTCTTCGCTCATTAAAAATTTAATTCATTATTATATCTTTATCTCCATATTATGGATCAAACTGTAGAAATTTTTGGCGCAATTTTCGGATTTCTTTCCGTCTATTTTACTATCAGACAAAACATCTGGTGTTGGTATTTTGGGTTACTTCAGGTAACACTTTATTGCTTTGTTTTTTATACCTCAAAATTATACTCCGATATGATTTTGCATGTTATTTATATTTTTCTACAATTTTACGGCTGGTACAATTGGAAGTACGGTGGCTCGAATAAAACTATTTTAAAGGTAACATTGCTAACCCATACCATGTTTTGGATTGGCCTGACTGTTTTAGTAACTGCTCTTTTAGGATATGTTATGCAAACCAAAACCGATGCATCCTTTCCTTATGAAGATGCGTTTATAACAGTAGCAAGTCTTGTTGCTCAATATTTGATGATAAAAAAAATATTGCAATCCTGGCTGTTTTGGATAATAGTTGATGTGGTGGCGATTATCATATATGCTTATAAAGATTTATATTTTACAACCGTTTTATATGTGCTTTTTTTAGTGATGGCTGTAATGGGCTACTTAGAATGGAAAAAAGCCTACAATGAAGAATTTGCATATGAAAGACCATAAAGTTGGATTGACACTAGGGAAATTTGCCCCATTTCATAAAGGGCACCAGTTATTAATAGAAACGGCTATTAAGGAGATGGATGAAGTGATCGTGCTAATTTATGACGATCCTGTAATAAATATTTCTTTGGCAACCAGAGCCAGTTGGATACGCGAAATATACCCAAATATTGTAATTATTGAAGGTGTAAATTCGCCTAATGATACCGGGTATACGGCGGAGATTATGAAAATTCAGGAAGATTACGTTTTAAGTATTTTAGATAATCGTAATATTTCCCATTTTTACTCGAGTGAACCTTATGGCGAACATATGAGCATTGCACTGAATGCCATAAACAGACAGGTTGATGTGAGTCGGAACATAATCCCGATATCTGCTACAAAAATCAGAAAAGATTCCTTTAAACATAAAGATTTTGTTCACCCAAAAGTCTATAATGATTTGATTACGAAAGTGGTATTGCTCGGTGCGCCGTCAACAGGTAAAACGACTTTGGCAGAAAAATTAGCCGTGCATTTTGATACGCAATGGATGCCGGAATATGGAAGGGAATATTGGGAGAAGCATCAGGTCAATAAAAGGTTAACTTTAGAAGATCTCTTAAAAATAGCTGAAGGTCACATTGAAAGAGAAGATGCGCTGGTATTACAATCCAATCGATTCTTGTTCTCTGACACCAATGCCATTACGACCTATTTGTTTTCGCTGGATTATCATGGAGATGCCTTAGCAGAATTAGAAAATTTAGCAAAAGTGGCAGAAAACAGGCACGATATAATCTTTGTGTGTGATACTGATATTCCGTATGATGATACCTGGGACAGGTCGGGTGATGTGAAAAGAAAAGAATTTCAAGAAAAAATTATAGAGGATTTAAACACCAGAAACCTTAATTATCATATGCTTAAGGGTAGTGTTACCGAAAGAATTGAACAAGTTTCAAAAGTATTGTCCGCGAGAGAAAATAATAAATTTTAATCTAACCCAGAACCAAAATAGAGCCATGTCTGACTTATTCAATAAAACAATGGGGTTTTTTAAGAAAGTCCCGGAATCGCCTACGAATCCGCAAGATGTTAAAAGCAACAAGAAATTTCAAGTAGAAGATCTTTATTCAAGTGATGATCCTCAAAATGAATCTGGCGATTCCATTACGCTGGATGAAAAATTGCGTCAGGCTTATTTTTGGATAACGAATACGGCCATTATTAGTCCGTATTACGATATCGAATTCAATGATGGCGATCCTAAAAAGTTTTTATTTGGAGACAGTAAAGTCCCTGTTTACTTGCCTACAGATCAAAGTTATTCGAGCTTCGTGTTAATGCCTTTATTGAATCTGGCAGCAAGAGGTAAATGTCTTATTGTAGGTGGGCCTGGACGTGGAAAAACGGCAACTTCTGTGTTGATGGGATTGTTGGCCGGATATGATAATAAAGATGTGATGCGCGCTATTCAGCACGGTCAGCCTCAAATGACAATTTCAGATTTATTAGGACATCCATTACCTTCAGATATGGTAAAGGCTGAAAAAACATCAGATATTAGAATTGCCTGGAGAAAATGGTTAGGAATGAGGGTAAAAATCATTGATGAATACAATCGAATCCCGACCAGAACACAATCTGCTTTATTAACCGTTTTGGCAGATAACTATGCCGAAATTTTCGATCAGATTTATGAATGTCCGGATGGTGCATGGTATTTGACAGCCAACGATGATGCCGGTGGAGGAACGTATCAGGTTATTGAAGCCTTAAAAGACAGGATTGATATTGTAATTAGGGCCATGCATTTTAATACAAGATTTGTTGAAGATTTATTACAGCGTATCGAACTCAATTTTAAGCCGGAAGCGATAATTCCGGAAGAAATTATTTTCACGGAAGAAGAATTAAATACTGTAAATAAGCAAATTAGAGGCGTACAAATCGACCCTGAATTGCGTAAACGCCTCGAGTTTTTCTGTCGTCAGTTTGAGTTTTTCGAACCAGCTTCGAACCGATTGGAATACATGACCAAAGACACCGCAAAATTGTCTGGAATGGACATGCGTACTCTTTTTAGAAAAGAAACCGGAAAAGACCCTATTAAAGATTTAGGTTCGCAGGCAAAGAATGGTTTGTCGGTGAGAAAAATCATGACTTTGCTAATGTTTTCTAAGGCATTGGCCTATTTTAGAGGAAATAAAAAAGTGGAATTAGAAGATATCAGACAAGTGTTACCCTTCATTTTGCATGATAGTTTAACGCCACATTTAGAATCGCCATTTTTCGATCAGGCAGGAAATGAAGTTTACAGAGTGGATAGAATTGTATGGTTGCGAAACCTGTTCGATTTATCTTGTGATGAATATGTGAGTCAGGATCTGGATAGAAATGATCCCGTTGATCGATTTGAAGAAGAGTTTAAAAAAGGACTTGAGAATATATCTTCAAAAGAAATTGATAACCGACTTTTAAATATTGAGAAGCAACTACAGAAATGGTCTGAAGAGAAAAAGCTGTACGGTTACAGAGCAGATGATATTTTAAAATTAAAGTATCTGCACCAACGTTATACAAATTATAAAAGATGGCTGCAATGGAAAAAATAAGCTTTCCACCACTTATTGCAGAATTAAGCGAGAAAAGTTCCTTGTACAATCAACGGTACAATGAGAGCGAAATGAAGTATGGCAGTTTGCCGGCTCATATCATTGCCAATTGGATGGTAGAAGTTGTGGAACCTATTGTGAAAGAAACGGTTGCTTTAAATGCAGCTCCCGAGAAAGTTCATGAAGTAGTAAAAGCACTCTATCAGGAATCATTGAAATTAATCGGAAACGGTTCTGCAATTCGCTATAAAGAGGAGTACAGGCAAGCCTGGCTGCTAATGGCAAAAATGCCGAATTTGTTAGTGAAATTTCCAATAAAAACCATTTCGTTATTGAGTGATGTTCTTTCCGGCTTTCATTTGTATGCTCCCGAAAAAATAACAGCTTGGTGCCAACTTATGAGCACCAGTAGTTTAGAGGTTAAAACGATTGAAGATTTTAAAATTGTGGGACGTATTTATGCATGGAAGTGCGGTATGGCACATTTGAGAAACCGCTTAAAAGCAGATTTCGATCAACTTTCTGAGAATCTGCAGGAAATTGTTGGTACCAGTTTGGGATCAGATAAAAATACAATCCAATTTTTTGAAAATCCATGGACAAATAACAACACAAAATTTGAAGGTGTTCAGGGAGGTTTTAGAGCAGAAACCGGATTTTTTGAGAATCCGCCAAGACTGGCGCAAATCGACGGAAATATATTTGCAACGGATTCAGTAAGTAGCTATGCGGTTTTTGCCGATCAGTTTGGAAAAGTTTTAATTCCGGCAAATACGGTTGATGCAACTTATATTTTATCTAATTCCAAGCGATTAGAAACTTTGGAAAAATGGCTTGGAAAAGACAGTGATAAAATTGATGCAGATAACATTTCATCTGTAGTAACAACAGAAAACACTTTGGTCTTTACCTTGAAAAATTCTTATTTTTTATACTTATTCAGTCTTGGAAATGGATAATCAATCTGAAATAGAAGAAACATTAGTGTCATGGAAATCACAATGGCAACAGGCAAAACTGGAGTGGAATCCTTTGTTGCGTCTGCAGGAACCTATTTGGTGCCTTTCACATCAGGACGCCTGGAAAGAGGGACTAACGGGTAGTTTTGCCATGATTCGATTAAATGATCATCGGATTGTAATCAATTTAGAAGAAATTACAGAACGTGGTATTACGGATTATGCTATTGAAGTGTTAGCGCACGAAATTGGCCATCATATTTTTGCGCCTGCCAATTTATACGATAATGCTATTTTACTGAATCGGATTCGTTTTGCGCTTCCGGGTATTGAAGACAGGGCACCTATGGTATCTAATTTATATACCGATTTTTTAATTAATGATAAATTACAGCGCGTCAATAAATTAAGAATGTCGGAAGTTTATAAAGCGATTAACTCCGAGGATAATTTTACTGAGTTGTGGACGCTAATGATGCGGACTTACGAATATTTATGGCGTTTAAACCGTGGCGAACTAGCAACCAATTTATCGTTTCATAGTAAAAGAATAGATGCCGATGCTTCATTATTAGCGTCTTTGATCAGAAGTTACTCAAAAGGCTGGATTCACGGAGGAGGCAGGTTTGCTGTGATGCTGTATCCGTACTTAATGGATGACAAAAAATTTGAAGAGGCACGCAAAAAGATTTTAATAATCTTAGATGCAGAAGATGCAGGCAAAGGAGCTATGTATATTTCGGGTATGACCGAACTCGATTTGGAAGGTTATGATGAAGTAATCGACATGCGAAAAGAAGCCCTTAGTTCAAAAGAAAATGAGGGTGATAAAAAAAATAAGGGTAGTCTAGGGATAGAAAAAAGTCAGAGGGGTGGCCAGGGACCAAGAGAAGGCTATATGGGACCTGGAAATTATATTGATTTGATGAAACAGGTCAATCCAAAAGCAGATGAACAGCGTTTGGTTAATGCTTATTATAAAGAAATTGCTTTGCCTCATTTGATTGATTTTCCTGTAGAAATTTCAGAGAATAAGTCTATGGATTTACCGGAAGGACTGGAAACCTGGGATATTGGAGACGCCATTGAAGAAGTAGACTGGCTGCAATCTGCCATTACATCACCCACAATTATTCCGGGATTAACGACTCAAAAGAGATCCTACGGTTCAGATT
This sequence comes from Flavobacterium sp. KH_001, assembly GCF_057840745.1. Lineage (NCBI taxonomy): Bacteria > Pseudomonadati > Bacteroidota > Flavobacteriia > Flavobacteriales > Flavobacteriaceae > Flavobacterium > Flavobacterium sp. KH_001. Next base: position 3,584,513 of record NZ_CM174520.1, read on the forward strand.
CTGATAACAGCATTTCAGAAAGTCCGCTAAATATATATTTAGGAATTGATTGTTCCGGTTCGATGGGAAATCCGAGGCATAATTTTTCATGGCCCATTCTGGCAGCAACCATTATAGGATTATCTGCCTTACGTGCTGGAGCATCTGTTATGGGATGTCTCTCTGGTGAACCGGGAGATTATTTAGAAACAGATGGTTTTATTACAGACGAAACCGATTTGCTGACGACCTTAACCTCTTATTTAGGTACAGGTTATGCCTATGGAATTGAACGATTACGAAAACCATTTGGAGAGAAACCAAATAAAAAATCACATATCGTAATCGTGACTGATAATGATATTTTTAGTATGTTAAATGCTGACACACACACAGACCAAACAAATTGGGAATTGGCTGAAATTGCATTAAAAAATGCTGGCGGGCATGGAACTATGGTTTTACATTCTCCTCCCGACTATAATAATGATTTAGTAAGGAGATTACAAAAAATGGGCTGGAGGGTATACTATGTTACAAACGAAACAGAACTTTTAAAGTTTGCAGCTGAATTTTCACAACAAAATTACGCCTATGTCTAAATATGATGTTTTTGAATTAGTTACGTATTTGCGAAAATGTCCGGATACCTTATTAAAGGCTTCTGATTTTTTTTTAGAGGAGGGATTAAATTCTATGGCTTTGGTATACGATACATACAGGCTTGTAAGTAACGATTTTTTGCGAAATGATTTTAAAATACCATCCAATTTAGGGACAATTAGTGATAATCATTGGCGGGCCATTCATATTTCGACCTGGTTGCTTTCTAATCAGTATTTTATAAATAATCCTGTTATAGAAGATAAATTATATAACTTTTGGTTTGTAGAATTACAACAGGCTTCGGCCTATGTAAAGTTCAATGAATGGACAAATGATGAGGAACGTGCAGAAGAAATGGTGCGCTTGTTATTATATTGTTGTGAAATTATGCCGTACGGTGAAAATCAGGATGAGGCGGCAGACAAATTATCCTCTTTCAGCAGTGTTGAAAGACATAAAGTTTTAAAACAATCGTATGAAGCGCATGAACGAATAATGAAAATCAAACGGGAAATGGAAGAGCAAAAAGCCAGAGAAGCCGCAAATACGTATGGCCGTGAGTAGTGGCCCACAAATAGCATTGACAGATGAGGAACGTTTTCCGTTGCTTGATGACCTAAGTTTTTTAAATGCACTTAGACAAGATGTTTTTGCGCCAAAATTTAATTTTAAAAGTGGTGATCGATTAAATGCCGTTCAGCTTTCAAAAGTTCATTCTCATAAAAATAAATATTATAATAAGAAGGTATTTTGGAACGAAAGAGAAGCTCCATTTTGGATAGACAGTTATTTGCAATGGTGTATTGAAACAGTGCCATTTTATCAAAACAAAGGGAATGATTTTGATTCTTTTCCAACTATTTCAAGAGAAGATATTAGAAATCTCCCGCATTTATTTGTTTCTAATGAAGCCAATTTAGAGGAATTGTTAGTGTATCACACTTCCGGATCTACCGGACCAAAATTAGATGTACTTTTTGATGCAGTTGCTCAAGCCAGCTGGTTACCACAAATAGAGTCTGTTTTAAAAGACTTTAATGTTGCTATAACGGAAGGCAAAAACACAGCTGCAATTGCTTTAATCTGCGCCCAGGAAAAAACACTAACTTATGCTTCTTTATCAACGTACTTAGGAGGAGCGGGGATTTTAAAGATAAATCTAAATCCTTTAGAGTGGAATGAGCCTGATCATGCTGTAAAATACCTTGAGAAGTATAATCCCCAAATTCTTACCGGTGATCCTATAGCGTTTATGGCATTGTTAGATTTAGAACCTCAGTTAAATCCAAAAGCGTTGATATCTTCTGCGATGAAGTTGACGACAGGCACAAAAAACAAATTGGAAAATTATTTCAAATGTCCCGTGATAGATCTTTATTCGCTAACCGAATGTAGAAATATAGCGTATGCTGACGGAATTGGACATAAAGTTATTCGACCAGATTTGTATCTGGAAATTTTTGATGAACATAGGGATGTGAAGCTTCCGTATGGAAAAAGGGGAGAGTTGGTGGTTACGGGAGGTAATAATCCTTTTCTGCCCTTAATACGGTATAGAACAGGTGATTTTTGTAGTTTGAAAATGGAAAATGGAGTTCCGTTTTTAGTTGATTTGGAAGCTCGAAATCCGGTTGTTTTTTATACAAAATCGAACCTCAAAATTAATAATATCGATATCTCTAATCGTTTATCAGAATTACCTTTGGCAGGTTTTAAAATGCATCAGAGAAAAGATAAATCGATTGAATTTCTGGGCTATTCTAATGAAGTTACTGCGGAGGATATCAGTGAAGTATTGAAGACGATTTTCAAAAATAATATTGATGTCCTTGTTGATATTCAAAAAATATCTCAAAATAATACAGTAGAAAAAACGCTCTATTCTTCCGAGTTGATATAGTTGTTAATTGTCTAGCTCCACTTTGAATTTACCAAAATAAGGTTCATCAGCCATTAGGGAATGTCCAATCACTAAAATATGATCTCCTTTTTGTTTTAAATCGATTTTTAAATCCATTCCAAACGGTCCGTCTGAGGATTTATCAGGGAAAATAATTTGGTTGAAACGGATGTTTCCTTTTCCTGTAGTTGGAAGAATCTGTGCTTTCAGTTCGCCTAAATTTTCATTTTTAAATTTTATGTAAACTTTAGAATGAACAGAATCTAAAGAACCTTCAGCTATATAGAGATCTTTTTCATTCTTATAGACCATAAAAATGGTGTCGCCTATTTGTTTGTTTTCTTCTTTTACTTTTTTGTTTTCTTCTTTAGTTTTCTCTATCTGAGTTGAATCTGAAATTTCGACAGCACTTTGCTTATTTTCTTTTTGTTGACAGGAAAAAAAGGAAATAGATAGGAGAAGTATTAAGAAATTTTTCATGACAGTATTTTTAATATTTAATATTTCAAAATTAATTCTTTTTAAGAGATATTCTTTATATAATACCATTTAGATCTTGTAAAATTTAGAAGAATTGAACTCCTTCGCAAAAGAATTTGTAGCAATCCTTGCAAAATATTCTTTGTTAAATTCTTTGATTAGTTAGCTTTAATTTTTTGCACTTTTTTACTGGCGTACTATTTAAAATCTAAAATAGATAGGGAAATATAAAGTGTCCGGACTTTTGTGTACGTAAAAACGTACTTTACTTTCCGTTGTGAGAATCCTTATTTACCAACTTTACAGCATTATTACTATCCCCTAATGATTGTAGATGCGATTTGTAATAATCTAACTATTTAATTATTAACCATTAACCTTTTAAAAATGAAAAAATTATTAAAATTAACAAGTTTGCTATTTGTTATAGCAGTAGTGTTTAATTCCTGTGAAAAGGAACAAGACGTAGACGTACCGCAAGCCGTTAACAAAGAAGTATCCAAAAGTGGTGTAAACGATGTATCTCAAAGCGCTAAGGACGCCGCTCCAATGGCCGCTGCAGCAGGAGGTGGTGCCGGAGCCAGAACGATTACATTGAAGACAAATACGCTATCGTGTGGCGGTGGTTTGTGTACATCATTTGGAGTTTGGTCAGAAGGTGTGTACACCGTTTGGTTCCAGATGAAATTTAATTCCGGATTTTATTGGAGCAGAGGTGGTAAATGCGGATATGGTATACTGATTGGTGATCAGAATACCGGTGGTGATCCAGGATGGGATGGCAATGGTGGTAGTGCCAGATTCATGTGGTATTGCCCGAACGGATCAAACAGTGCTAAAGGAAGCGGAGCTTATCTGCAACCTTATGTCTATTATAGAGATCAGCCAGGACAATTTGGTAATGATTTTGGAAAAAAGTACTACATACAGGAAGGAGTAACATATAATTGTCAGATTTCTGTTAAGTTAAATACCGGATCAAATACTAACGGATATGTCAAATATTATGTAAATGGGACGGAGTTATTAAATCAAACAATTCGCTGGGTGACTAACGATTCGAAACGAAATGTTAATGCAGTAAGCCTTCATACTTTCCGTGGCGGAAGTCAGGAATACTGGAAAGCTCCGGTAACAAGTTCTATTTATTATGCCAGTGCAGCCTGGGATGCTCAATAAAAGCCTGACTTTAAAAACAATTGAGAGAATAGATAAAAAATCAAAACGCCATAGTGTTTATTAATATACTGCTAACAGCATTGGTTGTGTTAGCGAATTAGTTGAGTACGTTTTGAAATTCATTTTTTATTATTAATGCAAAAACGTTAAACTGTTTAGTTTAACGTTTTTTTTTATAAATATTTCGTAATGTAGAATTTTCAAAGTCGGGTAGTTATCCCAATTATTTGAGCAGTTTGGATGGAGCAGAATTTAAGGGCTTTTTATTTCACTATTTAGACTTACAGCTCTTTATTTCTTGCTTTTTTATCTATAATTATAGTAATGAACATGAAGGAAACTTTAGAAGCAAAAGAAAAACTTCTTAAAGCTATGTTTTATATCGGCCGAACTGATATTGTAGATATGTTACGATACTATTAATAGGCGCAGAAGTTTACGGAATGGGCACAGGTACATTGTCTCCCGCAATAGAGGAATAGACAATAGATCTCAGCAGCCCACAACAGGGTGCCTTTTTTACGGATGTTTAAGATGTATAAGCTTAATTTGTACTATCATAATTAAAATAATGTTTTGTTTAACTTTATTGTTAAATAATTAAACAAAAAGAACTACCTTTAACATGGTAATCCAATTAACTCAATTTGATTGGTAGCTGAATTGTAACAAATAAGTTCTGAACTGTATTGAAACTTTACATGTATCAACAAAAATTTATTAACAGGTAGTTTAAAATGCTAAAAGATGAAAAAGATTGTAATTATAGGAGGCAGCAAAGGAATTGGAAGTGCTATTTTGCTTCAGCAATTAGAATATAATTTAGTGTATAATATCAGCAGGAGTACTCCGGATATTACTCATCCTAATCTGGTTCATTTTGGTATTGATGTGCTCTGTGATATATTACCGGAGATTGAGGATATTGATACTTTAATTTATTGCCCGGGGTCTATCAACCTCAAGCCTGTGTTAAGCTTAAGCCTTGATGATTTTAGAGATGATTTTGAAATTAATGTCATTGGTGCTGTAAAGGTTATTCAAAAATACCTGCCCGTATTAAAAAAAGGAGATAATCCCTCTATTGTTTTATTCAGTACAGTTGCTGTAAAATTAGGAATGCCTTTTCATGCCAGTATAGCTGTTGCGAAAGGAGGTATTGAAGCACTCGTGAAATCTTTAGGTGCCGAGCTTGCTCCTGTGGTTCGTATTAATGCCATAGCACCAACTATTACAGAGACTTCTTTGTCAGCTTCGATTCTGCGTAATGAGCGCATGAAAGAAAACATGATAGAACGCCATCCTATGAAAGATTACCTGAAACCGCAAGAAGTGGCGCATATGGCAGATTATTTAATTTCAGATAAGGCGCAATCAATTTCAGGTCAGATCTTTCAAATGGATTATGGTCTGGTGAGTTTTAAATTATGATGAATAAAAAATAAAGATGAAAATTCTCTTAACCGGCGCTACAGGCTATATAGGTAAACGGCTCTTGCCATTGCTCTTAGAGCAGGGGCACGATGTCATTTGTTGTGTAAGAGATAAAAACAGGTTTTATTTTCCAAATAAATTTGAGGAAAGAGTTAAGGTTGTCGAAGTGGATTTTCTAAATGCGGAGAGTCTGACAAATATTCCCGATGATATTGATGCGGCGTATTATCTGATTCATTCCATGTCTGGTTCTGCTTCAAATTATGATGAACTGGAAAGTATCTCAGCAAATAATTTTCTGGAAAGAATAACCAAAACTTCGGCTAGACAGATAATTTATCTTAGTGGTATTGTAAATGATGCGTCATTATCCAAACATTTGTCTTCCAGAAAAGCAGTAGAGGATATTTTAAGAAACGCCACAATTCCAACAACGACTTTAAGAGCAGGAATTATTGTAGGGTCGGGCAGTGCCTCATTTGAGATAATTCGTGATTTGGTTGATAAACTCCCCGTTATGATTACTCCCAAGTGGCTCAATACCAAATGCCAGCCAATAGCGATTTCGGATGTATTACAATTTTTAACCAAATCGCTGCTAAACCCGCTGACATACAATCACAGTTTTGACATTGGCGGGCCGGATATCCTCACTTATAAGGAAATGTTACTACAATTTGCCAAAGCTAAAAAACTAAAAAGATACATTTTTACAATTCCGGTAATGACGCCAAAACTATCTTCTTACTGGCTGTATTTTGTGACTTCTACTTCTTATAAATTAGCTACCGCTCTGGTAAGCAGTATGAAAGTAGAAGTTGTCTGTAGTGATAACCGAATAAATGCGCTCTTGAATGTAAATCCAATTTCATATAAGGAATCCCTGGACAGAGCATTGGTAAAAATAAAGGAAGATGATATCGTTTCGAGCTGGAAGGATTCTTTGATAAGCGGTCAGTTTCAGGGAAATGTAAATCAGTATCTCAAAGTTCCCAAAAAAGATTGTTTTATTGACAGACGAAAAAGAGAAATTATAAACCGTTCTTATACTATCGACAGAATTTGGTCTATTGGTGGCGAGACAGGATGGTACTACGGAGACTGGCTTTGGAGTTTACGTGGATTTATTGATAAGATTTTTGGCGGAGTCGGAGCCAGGAGAGGCAGAACTCATAAAAATGAAATACATCCCGGTGATGCCTTAGATTTTTGGCGCGTAGTATATGCCAATAAAGAACAGGGTAAATTAGTGCTGTATGCAGAAATGAAATTGCCCGGTGAAGCCTGGTTGGAATTTAAAATCATTAACAATACCTTATATCAGGCAGCCACTTTTAAACCAAAGGGAACATTAGGAAAATTGTATTGGTACAGCGTTTTGCCTTTTCACGGTTTTATTTTTAATGGAATGATTAATAAATTGATTGGTTAATTAATTTGCATTTATTTGCTTATACCTTATTTTTTTTCTTTAAAAACTTCATTTACTATGTGCTCCTAAAATTTGATCAAAATGATATGATCTTATCATTTTGATAAGGATATCAGTATGTGTAAGATAATCTACTGTTTTGCAAATTGCTGATATACAGAGTGTAGGTAGTTGGGTTGCCAATAATGGTATATAAATTGGATATACTGTTTTTGTATTTCTCAGCCAGTTAGTATAATTAAAATCGAGGAATACTAAATCACTTATGAAAACCCAACAACGCATTATAGATTTTTCAGGCCAAGATTTTCTTCGACCTGATTCTTTACGAAACAAAACAATACTGTTGCTTAATGAAAAAGTTTCTGATCAAATAGATTTCACCGTTCAAGTAGCCAACGCTGATCACGTCTTTTGGATAGAAGAAATTTGTGATGCGACGTCAGCATCTGCTAAAGCCAGGGGAACCGGGATTTCAGGACGCACTCCGGAGTTTCTGGGTACAAAAATGATTAAAGGTGAAGCTGTTATTGCTTTTGCACCAGATGGTAGATGGGCAGGTTTTTCTTTTATATCTTCTTGGGATAATGATCGGTATATTTCTAATTCGGGATTAATAGTCGCTCCTGAGTTCCGACATACTGGTCTTGCAAAAAAAATTAAAAGAAAAATTTTTGAGTTGGGCCGCGAGAAATATCCCGAGGCGATAATATTTAGTCTGACTACTGGTTCGGCTGTGATGAAAATGAACCACGAACTTGGTTTTGAGCCAGTCACTTATTCAGAGTTGACTGCAGATAACGATTTCTGGGAAGATTGTAAGTCTTGTGTCAATTGCCCAATATTAATGTATAAAGAAAGAAAAAACTGTTTATGTACAGCCATGCGGTATAACCCAAAAGAAAAGCAGTCTCACTAATGGATTTTGGACTCTTCTTTAATTTTTTATCACTGGATTTCAGCTATAAAAATCAGTCAATAATGTCAATTTAAAAGAACTATGAAAGTAAATAAAACAAGAAACAAGGAACTTACAAAACTATATTTATCAAATAAATCTATGCGGAATAAAGACAGGATTATCAACATAATGGTATTTACCATCGTATTTTTTATTACTGTTCTGATGATCTCTCAAATAGTTTAACGTTATGAAAATTATAAATCCTTTAATAAATGCTAATATAAACCTTACCAAGAAAGGTTTTTTCTTTTCAAGTATACACCAAACGACAGTGATGTCCGTTGAATCAACTGAGGAGCTTATTGATTTTACCGTAGAACGCGCCAGATCTTCTCATACTTTCTGGATAAAACAGATATGCGAAGTTACAAGATCTTCTGCTGTAAACCGGGGAACCGGTATTTCAGGACGTTCTCCTGAACTGCTGGAAACAAAAATGAAAAAAGGAGAAGCAGTCATCGCTTTTGCGTCAGATGGGAGATGGGCAGGTTTCGCATTTATTTCTGCCTGGGAGCATGGTAAATATGTTTCTAATTCAGGGCTTATTGTAGCACCTGAATTTCGACATACGGAACTTGCAAAAAAGATTAAAGGAAAAATTCTTGAATTGAGTAGGGAAATGTATCCTGATGCTAATATTTTTAGTTTAACCTCAGATCTTGCTGTCATGAAGATCAACCATGAATTAGGATTTGAACCTGTTTCTTTCTCCGAACTGACTTCTGATAAAGTATTTTGGGAAAGCTGTAAATCATGTGTAAACTGTCCAATATTACTGAGTAAAGAAGGAAAAAATTGTTTATGTACGGCTATGCTTTATGATTCAGGGCAAAAATAAATAATAAATCTCCATAATACCTGATTGATATTTAAATACAGCTTGTAGAAATAGGGTAAATAATTAGACCAGTAAAATACCTGTCTTTAGTTTAAAAAACAATAATTTTTCCTGTTTGCATTTTACCAAGGGTTGTGGTTATTTTATAAATATAAATTCCTGATGCAGTATTCTTAAGATTGATGTTACTCTTTTTAGAAAGTAAAGTCGAAGTGATGATGTTTTGTCCACTACTATTATACAAATAGAAAATAGCATTTTCCTCTTTTTTGGCTTCAATATTCAATTCGTTGTTTTTGCTTAAGAGGGTAGGATAGATAAAAAACAAATCATCGCCCAAATAATTAGTATCAAGAATCTGAGAAGGGATTACGTTATCATTTTCTAAAATTATGTTTATTTTATATTTATTACTGCCCTTTGTGGGGGCAGTATCATAAAAAGAGAATGTTTTTGAACTTACATCATTCATTATATTAATAACACTTTCGGTATTATTGATGATTTTTACTAACTCAATTCTTTTGATATTATACAAGCTGAAAAGGTGTGCATCAATTTTTACTTTATTCTCTTCAAAAACTTCAGCAAAAGTCAATTCGAAATAACAATTTGAATTTTGATCATAATGTAAGGTTGCCTCACTTTTTATTCCTTCGCTATTCTCAAATACAGGAACAACAGTGTAGATTTTTCCGTCAGTATAGGTATAAGTAGCATTACTTGTTTGTTCTTTAAATTCTAAATGGTCTTCTCTTAGTTGATAAATATTAAAAGAAGTAACACCAATAGGTTTGTCCCAATTAATTTCTGTTGTGCCATCGCAAACTAAACTTGTATTGATATTTAAATCATAAGAAATCGTGAAGCTATCAGAAATATAATCGGTATTATCAATGGTCATTTTTATTTTTGCTTTCGAAAATTTTTGCTCTTTTGGTGTGTAAGTAAATTGTTCACTATCCAGGTTAATACCATTTGCTATAATTTCCCATGTTTGACCGTTATTATAACTAATAGATAATTGTCCTGAAATACCAGAAAAAGAAGAATTCCATTTGAAAGGGGAAATTGTCTTGCCATCAAAAGGGAAGTTGTCATTATTAATGGGGTAATTCCATTCAAATCGATTCTTCAATTCATATTCGTAAGCAATGCTGTATTCCTGACTAGTATTGGATATATATGAACCAATAATCTTGATAGTACAAGTTCCTGATACAGGGTTTTCAATAGTGACTTGCTCCGCAGTGTTGCTTTTATCTTTTCCTCTTACAGCTTGCTGCTGGGGAGCATCCGGATTAAGAATCCAGGGCAAGAAAGTAGTATTGTCTGCCGAAATGACTTCTAAATCTAAATCGTTTACCAAACTTATATTACTGTTGATTGCAGCGGGTAAATCGTTCCAAACTAATGTGATTTTTAAGTTTTTTGCATTTGTCGGAATTGTAATAGTATGCGAATTTGTCTGACCGGATATCAGGTTAGCAGATATAATTTTATTTTCACTAATCGTTTTTAAACATTTATCGGCATTTATATTACCATAACCGTAGGTGAAATCCGGGCCAATGTTGCCTAAGTCTTTTGCACTATTAATTAGAATTGCTTTTGTAAGGGCATTAGTCAGAGAGCCATTGTTTATGGCTGTATAATGTTGCTTCATAAGTGTAATAATTCCTGTAGCCAAAGCTGTAGAATTTGAAGTTCCTTGTGTACTAAAGGCTACTAACTCCGGTTTTATTCGTCCGTCATAGGCTGGACCCTTTGAAGAAAACGGCATAATTATTTCGTTTTGGTCAATACACCCCAATACGATGCTATTTTTAGATTGCTTGAAATTACCTGTAATAGTTTTATAACCTTCAAATCCAACATTACCAGATGAAAAACAGTGAGTCAAATCAGGATTTGAGTACAATTGAGAATCATAAGCATTCGCGAGTGAGCCATAAAAATTTTCAATTACAGTACCGTACGAATGATTTTGTGTGGTGGCACCTTGTAGTGTTTCCACTTCGTCAGGATAGAGATTTAAAAAGTCAGACGATTGTATTTTTGCTTTTTGTGCGACACCTTTTCCCAGGGTAGAACTATTTCCTAATCCGGAAACTATAGTAGCCATAGCCGTCGCGTGATTTGATACAATAGAAGATTGTGTAAAAGAAGGCACGTGCTTGTTTAGGAGATCAATATCATTTAGATCAAATAGATCATCTTTGATCGCTACAATTTGATTTTCGCCTAAAATGAGAGGATAATTACTATTTGCTTTATTTATATTATTTATACTGAAATTTTGATCTATTATTTTTGATTCGACTTTTGGCAGCAATGATTCTTGTGAAATAGAAGATACATAGCTTAAAGCAATAATCTCATTGATAAGTTTTTTAGAGTCACTTTTTAACAGCACAAAATGATTATTTAGTATTTTGATATCAGAAATATTGATTGCTCTCAAATTACTAATTAACGCGTTTATGCTATCAGTTGCTATTATGTAGTGTTTGTATTCAGTATGATTTGAAAAATTTGATGGTAGTTTCCATAAATTATTAATCGCGAGAATTTTTTTTAAAGGCTGATGAGATTTTAAATTTTGATTCTCGACAATACAAAAAGTACTATCCAATTTTTTTACAATCTTGTATTTGTTTTGATGCGCATTTTCTAAAGATGTAAAATAGTATTTCTCAAATTTTTCCGGTTTTTCTTTTTTTATGTATTGTTTCCATTTTTCGGCGCTCTGTGAAAAACTGAGTGCAGTGATCATAAAAAAGAGAAGAGTAATTTGTTTGTTCATTTACTATAGATGTTAGGGCAATTGCAAAGATTCTTATCAATGGTGAAAAAATGACCATTGGATTTATTTATTACTTTTTAATTGACATAAATCAAAGATGAAATTTTTATTCAATGATTTATATTCTTAGCTAGAATGGTAGTAGGCAGGTCAAAGTTATTAAATTATTTGTAATAAAAGTATGCGTTTTTATTTGATTCCCCATCTTCGAAAACCATAAGGGTATTATCCTTCTTTGTAATCTGCTTTAGATTTTTAAATAGTATCAATAATAGCCAGGTCATTTTTAAGCAAATACTAAATAAATTAAAATGTTGAGAGCATTTTTAATCGTAATAGGTTGATTTGTATTTAATTACTGATTTTATTGGGCTTTACGGAATAATCAGAGAATTATTATTAAAAAGGTTTATGCGAATATCGGGTAAAAAGTGTTAAATAGTGTTTTTATAGGTATTTTAATCTTAAAATTAAATAGATTTGGCCATAAATACTGTTAATATTTTGTAAAGACCCCCTTTTTACCAACTTATTTAAAAACCCAAATAACCTATTTATTATTATGAAAAAAATTAAATCAATTTTAGCTCTTTCATTTATAGCGCTAACGATTTTGTCCTGTAATAAAGACGATCAGGCAGATCAATCAAACCAGGAATCTCTTAAGGTAACGCCAGAAGTGCTTAATAAACTTCGAGCCCTTTCATTAAATTCTACAGATGTTCAAGTGATTAAAAACACTAAGCTGGATGGTACAACTGAGGATGCGTTTCTGATAGAAGGAGATATTATCATTACTCAGGATCAATTGAACAAAATGGATCTTCACGGAGGTATTACTACAGAGCAATACCGAACGACTAATTTAGTTTCTACACCAAGAACTATTAAAGTTGTAGGATTATCAGGAACCGGTACATCAGCTTTGAGTGCAAATATGCGTGCTGGACTACAAGCTGCAATAAACAGATACAATAACCTTGGATTGTCTATTAACTTTACGCTAACTTTTAGTTCTAGTACGTCAGGTGCAAACATTGTTGTCCGCAGACAAACTGGATCTGCCGGAGGTGTAGCAGGTTTTCCTTCAGGTGGAGCGCCTTATAATTCAGTTACATTATATTCTGGATTAGATACTTACTCAACTGGCGTAAATGCACACGTATCTGCACACGAAATCGGACATTGCATTGGTTTACGTCATACAGACTGGTTCAGTCGTCAAAGTTGTGGACAGAATTCAAACGAAGGAACAGCTGGTGTTGGAGCAATACTTATCCCTGGAACACCTTCAGGATATGATGCGACTTCTTATATGAGAGCATGTTTCGGTTCAAGTGAGACTGGAGCGTTCAATGCTAACGACATTACTGCTCTTAATTATTTATATTAGAAATTGAATTAAGGTGGTCTTTGCAAAATACAAGAGGCTGTTTCACATAATTTGTGAAGCGGCCTCTTTTTACGTGAAGTGCAAATTGATTAATCTACTGGGAATTGTGTAACATCATCCCAAAATTAAATACTTTATTGTCTGTCGCCATTTGTATCTTTAATAGTAGTAAAAGAACATTTTTATAATCAAAAAAAAATAAGATATGGCAGAGATTAAAATTGAGAAAAAGAAACTGATATGGCCGTGGATTGCACTAGTACTTATAATTGGAGCAATTATATACTACGTTTATTTTACAGATCATGAAGCTCATAGTGAAAGCACAATAGAAGTCGAAAACACTACAAGTGCACAATAAGAAAGAATAAACGGAAAACAGTAAAAACATTATTGTTATTTCGTTCGGGATGGGCAATTAACAATTAACTGTAGCAGTAGGAGTGTGGGCTGATATCAGCTCTAGTCCTGCTGTAACCGGCATAAATAGAGTATAAATAGTATTTATAAAAAGATTATGGAAAATAAAGACAAAAACTTATACAGACTAGACGAATTATCTAATTATAAAGTTGCTTCAAATTATTCTGATGTAAGAGGATGGAAGATAGTAGACGCTGATAACCATACCATAGGTAAAATTGATAATCTGTGGGTGAATAAAGATATGCAACGCGTGGTCTACCTGGATGTGAAATTAGACAAAGGATTAATAGAGGACAACCGGAATGAGGTGCGTGATGTTATTGCGAACGATAATGGAAAGGAGTTTATCTACAAAGAAGGAGACAGCCATATTATTATACCAATTGGATCCGTAAACATAAATAAGGATACAAAAATTGTCATGGCTAACAGTATAGGGTATGATACCTTTAGAAATACAAGCAGATATAATAGGGAAAATAATTTTGACAGAGACTATGAAAGAAAAGTAATGAAGTCTTATTATCCTGAAAATGATCCTAACTATGATAGTAACGATGATACTTTTTATAAGCGTAGGGAATTTGACAACCACTAATGATAGACATATAGCATTAAGCTGGTAAACAGAATAAAAAACTCCAAAATCATTGATTTGGAGTTTTTTTATTGATAATTCCAAATAGACAAATTTCAAACGATTTGCTCCAGGATTTGAAGAAATGAAAAAAGTGATATTATTTGGATTTAAATCATGTCAACAGATTGAGATTTAGTAAGTTAAGCTCTGTGCTTAATGGATATTCGGAGTGTAACAAGTCCCAGAGGACAGGGGGGAAGTGTGTTCCATTATTCACCTTGCACAACCAGCAGTTTACAATTAATCTTTATATTTGGAAGATTAAATTAATAAAATGAGCGAAAAAACGAAACCGTATGCCTTACTAACTGGCGCCAGCAAAGGCATTGGAAAAGCTATTGCTTATGAATTGGCCAAACAGGGTTATCCGCTATTGCTTGTTGCAAGAAGTAACGAGGAATTAAAAGCACTATCTGATGAGCTTCAGGTTAAATACGGCATCAATGCGCCTTTTTTATCGATTGATCTTTCGGTAAATGGTGCAGCTCAAAAAGTAACCGATTGGATAAAAACGAATAACTATCCCGTTGGCTTTTTAGTGAACAACGCCGGTTATGGTGTGTGGGGCGATTTTAGTCAGTCTCCTTTAACCGATCAGCTTGGCATGATGCAGCTTAACATGAATGTCGTTGTAGAACTTTCACATTTATTAGTTCCCATACTTTCACAAGAAAAACAAGCGTACATTTTAAATATATCGAGTACTGCTGCTTACCAGGCTGTACCAACGCTGGCTGTTTATTCGGCTACAAAGGCTTTTGTCTTATCGTTTACGCGTGCCTTGCGTTTTGAACTTAAGCAAACTTCCATTTCAGTTACCTGTTTTAGTCCAGGTCCGGTTGATACTGGTTTTGCTTCAAGAGCTGGTTTAGATGCTTTTAGCAAAATGGCCGAAAAGTTTAATATGCAGCCTGATGAAGTTGCAAAAATGGCCGTAAAAGCCATGTTCAATAAAAAATCAGAAGTTATTCCGGGTTTTACCAATATCATTTCGGTTTATGCCAACCGTATACTACCAAAGGCTTTTATCGAAAAAACCGCTGCCGGAATTTATAAAATTTAATTTTTAGGAAAAAAAAATTAAAAAAAATCTTTGCAAAAAGATAAATTATATTACATTTGTTTAAATATCTACTAATTCTATAGAGTATGTCTAATAAAAGAAATATTTTTAATTTTACTAAGAGTCAAATGCACGCAAATATTCGAATGCGAATGTGCTGTTGTTGCTGTTGCTAATCATTTAGAGAAAATTAAAACACTATTATTTCATTTATTAAATCATATATCACATGGTATCTTCTTATAAAACTTTTACCCTTACTGAGCAATTAACTGCTGAGCAAATCAACTTTTTTAACGAACATGGTTTCATCCATTTCAAAAAATTTATAAACCCGGAAACGGTTTCATCCATCATTGATGCGTCAAAACAAGTGGAGCAAAAATGGATTGACAACGACCTTCAAAAAGTAAATGGCGTTCCCATTAAATACGGAAAAGATTTAGATGGTTCCCCTATTGTACAACGTTTTGCTTTTATCAATCAGCATCATCAAGCCTTAAGCGGTCTTTTACTTGATCCAAGATTCAATAGTTTATTACCATTGGCAGGTGAGGGCTCAAGATTAGGTACAGAAGAAAAAGACGGAATGGTTTTCAATCATTATATCAACGGGCCGGAAAGTAAGTTTACTAAAATGGGCTGGCATACAGACGGTTTGAGAGATATTTTTTATGGTGGAAAATTAAACCCAATGTTAAATGTGGGTATTCACTTAAGCACTTTACAACCCGAAAACGGTGGCCTTAAAATCATTCCGGGTACGCACAAGCAAAGTATTTACCAAATGCTTTTTCGTAAAAAGTATTTTTTAGATAATAAACCCGATCCGCAGGAAGTTGCTATCAATCCGGAAGCTGGAGATTTAACCATTCACGATGGCCGTTTGTGGCACAGGGTGGCAGAATCAAGTATTCGTGGCGAAGAAAGCAGAAGGAGAGTTATTTATGTTCCAATTATAGCAGGAAAATATGCTCCTAAAGATGAGAATAGTCCAACGGTTTTCTATCAACGTTTTGCAGGTATTGTTAAATAATTATGCTGATTGTACTCGCAGTTAGTTATCTGGTTAGATCAGGTAAGCTAAAAAGAACCACGGATTTTTTTAAAAATACGCAAAGAAAAATAAAATATTATAAACTAAAATTGGCTTACTCTCAGGCTTAGTAATATTATTTATTAATGGGAAAAGAAACACAGGTTGAAGGTTTTAGTGCCATTGCGCAAAGAACATTTTCAGACCGTCAGCGAACTAATATTTTAAAAAGAGCAGAACAGTTAACGATTGCATTTTTGCTTCCAAAGGTGCCTAAATTCATTTCGCCAAACATACTCACTTTAATGGGTACATTGGGTTCTGGACTTGTTTTTTTAGCTTTTGTTTTAGGAACTTATGTAGCAAATGGGTATTTGCTTTTGGGTATTATCGGATTGGCTATAAATTGGTTAGGCGATTCTTTAGATGGAAGACTGGCTTACTACAGAAATATTCCACGTCGTTGGTATGGTTTTGCACTCGATATTATTGCCGATTGGATTGGTATTGTACTTATAGGCTTTGGCTACTACATTTATGCCGAAAATGGCACACAAATAGTAGCCTTTGCTTTTGTCGCCTTGTATGGCTGGTCTATTATCATCAGTCAGTTACGCTACAAAATTACCAACGAATACAGTATAGATTCTGGCGCTGTCGGCCCAACCGAACTTCGATTTATTATTGCTTTCATTTTAATTGTAGAAGTTTTATTTCCCGGATCAATTACCTATTTGGCTGGCTTAATCACTATTATATTGCTTATACTTAATATTATAGACAGCGTAAAGCTTTTAAAGCTGGGCGATTTAAAAGATAAAAACCACAATTGATAAATAACAATTTTTATAATGTCGTATTTTGAAATTAAAATAGCTTAAATAACAAATTGATTTCAATTCCTTATCTGCAATATTGGGACTTTTGACTTTAGAACTTTTAAACTTTCGACTTACTTATGTTCAGTAAAAAATCCATTTTCACTTTTCTACGAGCACAAGTAGCGGCATTTTTAGGAGGCATTACCGATTATGGTTTGATGATTTTATTGACAGAAGTATTCAAATTGCATTTTACCTTTTCAATTCTAATCTCCGGAACCGTTGGCGCCATTATCAATTTCAGCATCAATAGATTTTGGGTATTTAAAAATCAATCGGGTTATAGCAGTCCCATCAACAGTCAGCTTTTTAAATTTGCGTTGGTGGTATTGGGAAGCATTTCCTTAAAATCATTCGGTACGCTTATTTTGCAAAAGGTATTTCAAATCGATTATAGAATCGGAAGATTAATCATCGATAGTTTTGTTTCTTATGGCTTTAATTATCCACTTATTAAATATTGGGTTTTTAGGGTAAACGAAAAACAGAATGTAATCGAATCAAATTAGTGTATAAATAATTATGGCAAATCAAATCCGTTTTTATCCACGTTTTTACGAAGTAAATCTGTTTTATCCGCGTCAAAATTAGACGCTGATTTTACTGATTCGCTAAAGCGAAAACGCTGATAAAAACGGATTTTTCTAATTACTTTCCTGATTAAACCTTTAAATAATTTTATAGTTTTTCCCTTAATTTAGGGGGTATAAAAAATTTCTCTATGAATAAATTACCATTTAAAAATTTCACAAAAGCACTAATCGCTATAACGCTCTTAGTCAATATAATTTCCGGAAATCTATCGGCCCAATCCAAAAATCCATCACCATTAAATTTTCCAACGCCTAAAAACATAGATAATATGCTATTTTACATTCAGCGAGACCCCAATACAAACACTGCTATTTATACCATAAACTACCAGGAAAATGGAAAAATAAACAAAAGCAATCCTATAAAAGCCTACTGGATTCGCTACGCTGAGAAAGGAGAAAAAGAAGATTTTAATTATATACAACGCAAATTTGCCTACGGAATAGAAAGTAAATCCTTAGATAATGAGGAGTTTGAGCTTCAATTTGTATCGTATAAAAAGCTACCCTTAATCTTGAAAAAGATGGATTCAGATCAAAAATATCATGTTTTTGTAAATGTAAACCAGAAAAAAATTCAGGTAGAAAAAATATTTGTGCGCATTGAAGGAGGTTCTTTTTGGTTGCCAAATGTTAAGTATGCTGAAATTACGGGAATTGATGCTTCTTCTAATAAAATGATTACGGAAAGGATGTTGTTATAATAAGAATAGTATTTAATTTTCTTTATTTTCGTGGTCTTTATGAAATTTAATAGAGTCTGTCTTTATGGTTTTTAAAGTGGATTCTATCATTTTTCTCCGAGAAGCAACATATTCCTTTTCGGAAATAAGATGAAGACTGTCCATTTCTCTTTGTAGTTTAAAATACTTCGTAGAGGTAGTTCTAGTAGTGTAATTCCAAACCATCTCCATATCGTTCAGAAATTTATTTCGAACATAAATAATTCCATTTTCTTCAACATAATCCACTCTAGAATCATCCAAAATCCATTTTATATTCTTATAATAGCTAGCAGAAATCTCATTTGGCTTGGCAAATTTATAGAAGTCATTTTGAAAGAATATTATTTGGCGATCGTATCCTTTTGAAATTACCGGCCGAAGTTCGACATATCTATTTTCCCAGTAATAGTAACCGGAAGACAAAACAACTAGAGCGGTTAATGTTATGTATATTTTTTTTTTCATTATTCTATTTTAATTTTAGTTTTAAATCTCCTGAAGAATTAAATTGAAAGGTTACATTGAAGATTTGCTTCCACTGACTACGCATCTCAAATGGTTTAGCCCCGCAATATTTTTCGACTAATAAAGCATCTGAATCGCCAATATTTCCAAAACCGTAAATATAAGCAGATGCTCCTTTATGCCAATCGTATCTATCATTCCACGAATGTATTATTTCACCCGACAGTTTGTAGTTATTATTCTTTTTTGTGACTTTAAAATTGCATTTTGAACTTAATGTACTATTACCACTTGCATAGTACAATTCTCCAAAAATCCCTGCTCTTACTAGCTTATCATAATAAGTTGAAAAATTATCAGTCCTTTGCTCTTGCAGACTTAGTAGAAAAAGTCCAAATTTAGAGTCTTCGTCATTTTCAAAACGTTCAATATTTAGATTTTCTGCAGAAATAACTTCCCTTTGTTTTCTCAACCAATTAAAGTCTATTGTTTTTGTAAAACCAGTACCGTCTAACCACCATTGTAAACAATCTGCTGCCATAATAAAATTTCTTTCCCTGGCTTTTTTAATCATTTCAAGGTAATTCTTTTTTAACATTAAAGCTTTTTCTTTTTCGCTCAGTTGAAGATAGAAGCTTCTAGCTTTTGGATTTCCTTGTTCATTCCAAAAAGGGTTTCCAAATAATTTTTTGTACTCTGTAGGATCTAAATCAGTTTTTGTTTTAAAAATATCTTCATTCATATTTTATAATGTTAGGTAATTATTTAGTTATCTCTCAAATTTGAGATATGTAAATAATTATCATGTCCAGAATAAGATTTAAAAATATCACTAAAAGTCTAAATATTTTTTTTGTATAAATTAGTATTTTTTAGGTTTAATTTAGGGGCGTGAAAAGCATAGATTTTTTCCACCGCTCTCTGAAGCATTCTCATGAAGTCTCTGCTTTTCAATTATATTTGTTTTTTATCATAGAATGCGCAGCGTAAAGAAGAACACTTCGTAGAACGGGGTTTGAGCTTCAATTTGTATCGTATAAAAAGTTACCCTTAACCCTGAAAAAGATGGATTCAGATCAAAAATATCATGTTTTTGTAAATGTAAATCAGAAAAAAATTCAGGTAGAAAAAATATTTGTGCGCATTGAAGGAGGTTCTTTTTGGTTGCCCAATGTAAAGTATGCCGAAGTTACCGGAATTGATGCTTCCTCCAATAAAACAATTACGGAAAGAATGTTATTAAAGTAAGATAGCTGTATACTTTGATGTGCCAAGGTTGACCTTTCCAATTTGATACAAATACAAACCGGCCGCGTAAAATCAGCCGGTTTGTATTTGTAAAGATTTTATTTTATGTTTTGTATACAAGCAGATTTACCATTCACCATTACATCAACCAGTCCTAAATTTTCATTAAAAGTTGTTCTTACATAACTACCCTTAACGAGAACAACAGCACCATAAATTTTTCCACTTTTTTCTGATACAAAATTAAATACTACCCTTTTGTTATCAGGGCTAATACTCAGTTCATAACTTGTAAATTCTGTGTTTTTTATAGCAAATTCCTGTTTGGTATCAATTATTTTATCACCGACGTAAAAATTGACCACCTTATCACTTAAGCTTATATCAGGATAATATTCATTAACTTTTTTTAGCAAATCATATTGTGCCGCGCTTGCATTCTCACTTTTTGATGTAATGTTTTGTGAAAATGAAGCTATTGAAAACATAAAACCTAGAATTAAGATGTACTTTTTCATAATGTTGATTTTTAATTTTTAGAAAAAACAGGTTTAAATTATGAAGCAATTTACGAATATTATTTTTATAAATAACTATATTACAAGTTGTTATGATTCATTTCGAGGGTGTAAAAAATGTTCTCAGTTAGTGCTCTTATTCCCAATAGACCAATACTCAAAAATAGTCCCGATCGCCCGGATATTCGCAACGATAGCGCGGAAATTCTTTCCGTGCCCATTTCTATATTAATATAAAATAGATTTTATTTTTTTTATAGGTTGGAATAATATGGAAAACCGTAAGCAAGCGTATTAAAAAAAGTTTAGCTTTGATATGATAACTTTAAAGAATAAAAAATGAAAAAATTATTACTATTTAGTTTTCTGATGCTTTGCTTCAATTTAAATGCTCAAATAATAAGAAGTGAAGATACTGTTAAGCCTGATAAAGAGATATGTATAGGAGTGGGGAATTACTGTTCAACTTGGTTTAAAGATCTTGTTTACTTTAGGTTTCCTGATAATTCATTTACAGAAATAAAAGTACAGTGGTATTATACTTTGAAGAAAAATGAATTAGATGAAATTTATAATGAAATAGATCGAGTCTTCGCTCTTTCAGAATTTCCAAAGGGTACAAGTTTTGAGTTTACCAATTTTGAAGGAAAAAAAATAACAGTAATGTTTCATAAATCTGGATATAAAGGAGTTAGTTTCGTTAATTATGTTAATGTTGCCCCTACAATCGGAAATCCAAAGGGGATCGTAACTCAATTAACTGACAAATTAAACAAAAGGCAAGTAGATAAATTGTTTGGAAGAGAAAAATAAATTTTTGATTATTAGCCTCGCCCGCCGAAGTGTTCTCATGAAAAGCTGCGCAAATGTCTCTGACTTTGCGCTTTTTTTTGTTCCTTAGAAATTATAAACCTGATAAAAGTCTCCCGACTTTTAACTGTTAGTTCTTATTATTGTCGTGGATTTTTTGCATTCAGGAAAAATAATCTAAGAAAATTAGTTTTAAAGTCAGAGACTTTATGAAGTCTCTGTTTTTCAATTATATTTGTTTAAAATGGTGCAAAGTCAGAGACATTTTCCAGCGTAAAGAAGAACACTTCTTGGAGCGGGTTGGAGAAGATCAAAAAAACGAATCAGATTGATTCTGTAACAGGATAAAATATCGCTTATTTAAATTTTAGCATACAAGATTATCACAGTAGAAAAATAAAAAACCACATTTTCATTTGTGCGAAAATGTGGTTTTTAACTTATATATGCTTTTGAATTTACTCGACTATTATTTTTCTAACAATAGTAGATTTTTCACTTTCTAAATACACATAATAAATCCCTTTTGGGAATCCTGATAAATTGATGCTATTAGTGTTTGAACCATTGGTAAATTTGGTAGCTGTTACCAACTTTCCTAATACATCGTAAACGGTTGCTTTTTCTAACACAATGTTGTCAATGTGTAATTCTCCTTTGGTTGGATTAGGGTAAACGGCGATTTTGTCAAAAATCACATCTTCGATTCCTAAAGTACAAGCTGTTTTCGAATAAATTGCTGCTGCATCTTTGGCTGTTGACCAATTGGCATTAGCAAAAGCAACATCATCTACCAGAATACAGGATAGTTGAGCATTTATTTTGAAATTGACATTGGCCAATTTGATATTGTTTCCATTGCTTAAATTCAAATAAGTCAATTTATTATTGGAGCAATTTACATCTGTAAGAAGCGTATTCTTAGAAAGGTCTAAACTTACTATCTGATTGTAAGAACAACTCAATTTAGTCAACGATAAATTTTTAGAAACGTCTAAGACGGTCAGTTGGCTGGTAACGCTGCTTTTGCCATTGGTTTTGTTATTGATTGTTGTAATTCCATCACAATACAGTTCTGTAAGTTGCGTATTTTTAGAAACATCCAAAGCCGATAAAGGATTATTGGAACAATCCAAATATTTCAATGCCGTATTTTGGGAAACATTTATTGTGGTTAAGGAATTTCCTTTGCAAATCAAGGTTTCTAAAGAGGTAAAATTTTCGATTCCTGATAAATCAGTAATGCCGGAATTGGACACATCTAAAGTTATCACATTTGTTATGCTGGACAATAAAACCGAACCATTTTTAATAGTATCTATGCCTAAAGCGATTAATTGGTCTTCAAACGCACTACTAACTGCAACATCAGAAGGAGGACAACTTGTACTATAACTTGCTGTAACATCTTTGGCAGTAGCCCAATTAGCATTAGAATAAGCAACATCATCTACCTCAATACAACTCAACTTAGGGTTGTTTTTAAAATCACTATTGCTTAAATTAACATTCTTTCCATTCTTCAAATTTAAACTAGTTAATTGATTATTATTACAATCTACCTTTGTTAAAGCAGTATTTCTGGAAGCATCTAAAGTCGTTAATTGATTATCATAACAACCTAAATATGTCAAAGCAGTATTTTTAGAAACATCTAAAGTCAATAATTTATTTGAAGAGCAATTTAATGTTTGCAAAGCAGTATTATTAGAAACATCTAAAAATGTTAAATTATTAGGATTACATACTAAGAATGTTAAAGCAGTATTTTTAGAAATATCTAAAATTGTTAATTCGTTAGAGTCACAAACTAAACCTCTTAAGGCAGTATTTTTAGAAAGATCTAAAGTAGTTAATTGATTACCGGTACAATGAAGTATCTCTAAAGCCAAAAAATCCTGAATTCCGGTTAAATCAGTAATTTCACTAGTGGTAACATCCAAAAAAATCAATGAAGAAATACTCGCTGTTAACACTTTTCCATCAGGTATACCAGAATCGATCCCCTGAGTAATTAGTTCTTTTTCAAAATTTATATCAGGGATAAGGGTGTATTGAACAGCAACTGAGCAATCTGTGCTATATCCTGCCGAAGCATCTTTGGCTGTAGCCCAGTTAGTAGCAGAATAAGAAGCATTATCGACCTGAATACAACTTAAATTAGGGTTGTTTGTAAAGTTCTTTGTACTTAAATAAGTATTAGATCCAGTCTTCAAATTTAAACTCGTTAATTGATTTGAACTACAGTTTAAAGAATGTATAGAAGTATTCTTAGAAACATCTAAATTCATTAATTGATTTCCGCTACAATTTAATATGTATAAACCCACAAACGATTGAATACCGGCTAAGTCAGTAATAGAACTATTGGATACATCCAAATCAGTTACTGTATTTACTTTATAAGTTGGCACTTGTCCATCAACTGCTCCGGAATCAATTCCTAAAGTGATTAACTTTTTTTCAAAATTCACATCAGGAATAAGGGTGGAAGATAGGCAATCTTGATTATAACTTGCCGTAGCGTCTTTATATGACTTCCAACGGGCATTAGAATAATAATCATTATCTACCTGAATACAACTTAAATTAGGGTTGTTTGTAAATTTGTAGTTGATAAAATAACTATTATTTCCGTTCTTTAAATTTAAACTCGTTAATTGATTTGAATTACAATCTATAGATTTTAAAACAGTATTCTTAGAAACATCTAAAGCCGTTAATTGATTAGAATAACAATATAGTTCGATTAAAGCAATATTAGTAGAAACATCTAAAGCTGTTAATTGATTAGAATAACAATATAATTTTGTTAAAAGAATATTTTTAGAAATATCGAAACTTGTTAATTGATTAGAATAACATTTTAATTCTGTCAAAGAAATATTTTGAGAAACATTTAAGCTTGTTAATTGATTAGAATAACAATGAAGATTTGTTAAAGCAATATTCTCAGAAACATCTAAAGCCGTTAATTGATTAGAATAACAATATAAATAGGTTAGAGCAACATTCTTAGAAACATTTAAAGCCGTTAATTGATTAGAATAACAATATAAATGGGCTAGAGCAACATTCGTAGAAACATCTAAAGCCGTTAATTGATTACCACTACAATCTAATGTCTCTAAAGCCACAAAATCCTGAATTCCGGTTAAATTACTAATAGAACTACCGGAAACACCCAAAGAAGTTACTCCAGAAATCTTAGAAGTTGGCACTTTTCCGTCTACTGCACCGGAATCAAATCCTAAAGAGATTAACTTTTTCTCAAAATTCACATCCGGAATAAGCGTGTATTGAACAACGACAGGTGTGCAATCTAAATTATAAATCGCCTCAGAATCTTTGGCAGTAGCCCAATTTTCATTAGCATAAGCCACATTATCTACCAGAATACAGCTTAAGTTGGGATTGCCATTAAAGAGACTACTCGTTCTTAACTTAGCGTTATTTCCATTCTGCAAGTTCAGTCCAGTTAATTCATTAAAAGAACAATTTAAGTATGTTAAAGCAGTATTCCTGGAAAAATCTAAAGTCTTTAATTGATTATCATAACAATGCAACTCTGTTAAAGCAGTATTGCTCGAAACATCCAAAGTTGTTAGTAGATTATTATAACAGCGTAACTCTGTTAAAGCAGTATTCCTGGAAACATCTACAGCCGTTAAGAAATTGTCTCCAAAACTTAAGTACGTTAAAGCAGTATTTCTGGAAACATCTAAAGCTGTTAAGTGATTGGTATCACAAAGCAAAGATTTCAAAGCGGTAAAATCCTGAATCCCGGTTAAATCAGCAATGAAACCTACTCCTCTAACATTCAAAGTAGTCAGGGTGTTTATTTTTGAAGTCAAAACTTTACCATCCGGTGTTCCGGAATCAATTCCCTGACGTATTAGTTCACCTTCAAAATACCCATCGGGGATCAGAGTGTATTGGGCAAAGGAAGTTGTGCTTACCAAAAACAGTAAAAAGAGTAGTTTTATTTTCATAGGTGTTTTTTTGTTAATATTAAGATTCCAAATGTATAGAATATTAGCTAATATCTTATGTAAACTGTTAAAGAAATCTAAAAAAAGTGTTCGGCTAAAGAAATTTTCTCCCAGCTCTGCGAAGTCTTTCTTATGCCTAATTTCTAACTTTTGTATATGATTGATTACGGATCAATCTCAAAACCCGGGAAAAGATGTCAAAATAAAACAAGAGACTTGCAATCTAACAATTTGAGATGCCCCTATAGATCTTTTAAAATTTATACCCCCTCATTTTTTAGTAGATCACTTTGATGTAGTTTCTACCGCTAACACAAAGGAATTGCTACATCTTTATTTTGAGCAGAAAATTAAGCCCCTACAAGAGTTTAATGCATTTGAGTTAGTCCCTAAAGGTTTTCAGGATGAGATTACTATTCAGGATTTCCGTTCCCTGGCAGCAGTCTATAGAGACGGGTAGCCAGTGGCCGTTTTATGGCTGGAGGTTCCCGTGTATGGTTCATTTTGTCCGTCGCTTAATCAACGTTTTGGTATTTTAACTATCTTTGGTTCATGGCTTAACGAACGCGGACCTGACCCGATGGGCCGCACCGAAATGTTATACCTAACCTACGAACCGCAATAAAATAACCGATAAAAACATGAAGTATTCTTTTTTTCTTGCTCTCTTCATATCGATTAATACATATGCCCAGAAGGTTGAAGTATTGCTGATAGGCGTCTCGCATAACTATAGCAGTTATCCTCAGCAAGATTTTTCAGGCATCCATGGCAAAATCAAAAAATTCAAGCCAACAGCTTTTTTTGGGGAGTTTTTGAGCAGGGAAGATGAGCGGCTTGTCATGGATTACTGGTGCAAGCAGGATAACATCAAGCGCCTGGAAACACTTCGAAAAAACCGAAATATAGCAACAGATGTGCTTCCAAAAACCATTGACAGTTTGAGGAAATTATCCCAGCTAGACCCAAAAGACTATCGGGTTAAAGTCGATCTGGCACATGCCTATTACCTTGATCAGGATGTTCCAAACGGCCACTATCAATTTTGGCAAGTTTTTAACCATTTACAGCAGACGCCGGATATTGAGCTTGAAAATTACGTCAATAAATTACTCAGTCCTCAATCAGATGTAACGGGACGAAGCATGAAAAGGCTAAAAACTTCTGAATATGCATTTATCGCATTCCCAATGATGCAGGAAATGAAAATCCCGGAATTGCTTCCCATGGACTGCCAGGATTATGATTTGAATTGGACAGCATCATCAATTGCCTTCCATAATAAATTTAAGACATTCAGGGAAGATACGATTGCATCTTATAAAGATGACCTGAACGCAATCCTTGCTAAAAGGGACAGTGGGTTTGGAAAAAATGCAGGCATCGAAAAAAACTCAAAAACAGTAACAGAATGGCTAAACACCGATGAAGCGTCTGCTATTTTTGCCTCGGGGGATTTTTATTTTCCTGAGATGTACGATATGAAAAATTTCCCTAAAGAAGAAATGCTTTCGCAAATACATTGGTGGCTCATGAGAAATAAGGGAATGTGTGATAATGTCGTAAATAGGGCAAGGGCTTCCGGTATGAAAAAAGTGGTTGTCATTGCCGGAGCTAATCATAGGAAGTATATGCGGGATATATTCAGGAAAATGCCAGATGTAATGGTAAGAAATATCAATGAGATGGAATAGCAGAAAGCAGATTCAGAAATAAACCAATTTCGTTTTCGGTGCTTTGATAGCATATTTTGTATGGCTTGCTTTCAGTTCTATCAAAAAAACCGCCAATTTTCGATCAGAAAATCGGCGGTTTTTTTTTGGGGTGGGAGCAGGCTCAGCCGATTGGAATCGGTAGCTGCCTGATATCTAATTTGGTAAACAAAATAGATATCTGACAAAAAAAGGAACAAAAGATGATTTTTATCTTTTGTCCCGGGAAGTGTCTCTACGATACAATTTACAAATCATTTTATAAATGATTTAAAGAAATTGACTTATTTTCAAGTGAATTTATAAGAATAATTATTTAATAATCAATTGAAAAGAGGTTTGTATGTATCGTAGGGGATAAATATTTAAAACGTTGCTACTAAAGACAAGAGGAGCTAGCTTCACATTCGAATGTACATTCGGCAGACTTGTATTTACTGAGTTTCTACTTCTTGTAAAATCATCTGCCACGATTTCCAAGATTAGTCACCGCTTAAAAATGCCAACTCTTTTTTTTAATTTATTGTTTTTCAGTACTGTATGGGTTAAAATGGCATGAATTAATGTAAAATTGGCATTTACGCCAATTCTAAAGTTTCCTAACTTTGTAATATGAAAAACAAGTTGATAGTTATAGTTGCGATACCTGATATGCTAATGATGGATGTTGCTGGTCCATTGGATGCATTTCGTGTGGCAAATTATCTCATAGATGAGCAAAGTAAACAAACTGCACCAGCTAAATATGATATTCTAGTTGCCTCAGCGACAGACGAATTAATTATAGGTGAAAGCCATGGTCTGAACTTTAGTTGTAATACTAGAGCGGTGGATATCACTGAGCCAATTGACACGCTAATCATTAGCGGCTTTTCGTTTAAACCGGATATGGAAGCTTATCGTGTCTTTTTGGATTGGTTACAGCAAAATTCTGCTAGTATTCGCCGTATATGTTCGGTTTGTGTTGGAGCATTTTTGTTGGCTGAATCTGGATTGTTAGATGGTAAACCGGCCACTACTCACTGGTTGTACTGCGATTTACTTAAAAAGAATTATCCGCTTATTCAGATAGAATCAAGACCTATTTATGTTGAGCAAGATAACATATACTCTTCAGCAGGAGCTTCGGCCGGTATCGACTTGTGTTTGGCTTTAATTGAAGAAGATTTAGGAAGTGAAATGAGTCTTTCAATAGCCAAAATACTAGTTATGTATTTGCAACGACATGGCAATCAGACACAATACAGTAATTTTCTTGCGCAACCCGTGGCCAGTAGTGCTAGTATAAAAAAAATACATATATGGATAACAGAAAATTTGAACAAGCCAATCACTGTAGGGAATTTAGCGGAAAAGGCAGGAATGAGTTTGAGAAACTTCAACAGGATTTTTACTACTGAAACAGGCGTTACTCCTGCTAAATATGTAGAAAAAGTTAGATTGGAAGCTGCTAAAAAGTACTTAGAAGAGACTGACCATGAATTAAAAAATATTGTACGCCTTACAGGTTTTGGCTCAATAGATACTATGCGAGGAGTTTTCATGAAACATTATCAAATATCTCCCTCAGTTTACCGAGCCCAATTTCAAAAATCAATTTTCAGTTCCTAAAATGTTACTATTAAATATTTAAAAATAATAACTACAAAATTACTTAAAAATGGAATCAAAAAATTTCCCACAGTTCAACGAAAAAGAAACTATTAAAGTTGCGTTTCTTGTATTTGACCAAGTAGAAGCACTTGATTTGAACGGTCCTATGGATATATTTGCCAAGGCTAATTTTTTTACCAAAAAATTTGAGCTTTTCACCGTTTCGGCAACTGACAGCCTTGTATATTCTGAAGGCAGCGTTCTACAAATGAAAGCTACTTATAACTTTTCTAATGCGCCACAGGCCGACATTATAGTGATTCCCGGTGCAGAACCATCACTTGCAAAAAAGATTGCCGATACCAATACTGAGATTTCCCAATGGATTAAAAGTCAGCATCAAGGAACTACATTGACATTTTCGATTTGTACGGGCGCTGTTATTCTAGCTGCGACTGGAATCCTTAATAACAAAAAGGCTACAACTCATTTTGGAGCATTGGACAATTTAAGGGAGCATGAAAATATTAATGTTGTTGAAAACGTACGTTATGTATTAGATGGAAAAGTGCTTACAACAGCGGGAATAACTTCTGGTTTAGATGGAACATTATATGTGATTGAAGAAATCTTGGGAAAAGAAATGGCAGATAACATTTCAAATATTTTGATTTATAATCGCTATGCTGATTTGAGTTTCATGAATAATTAATAAAGGTTCATTTGGAAGACTAACGGACTTATTGATAATAGATTTTATTTTGTTTGAACTTCAACGATCCTCTTAATCGAACTTTAATGGTTGAAAGGATTACCCCTAAAGTGTTAAAAAATAAGCACCACAAACTCCCCATTAAAATTTTGGTTGCTAATATTTCTGTTTTTCGCTTTTATATTGGCGAAATATGATAATTATTTGGATTTAAAAACTGGTAATAATTTGATTTTAGTGTTTTGTAATTCAGGTCTAGTTGTTGCCAAACAATTGGTGAGATCGAGTATTAACTTTAACTTTTAATAAGTATGAAAACGAGTGATGTTATTAAGTTAGTAAGACCTACTGTTTTTGCAATTACACTGATGGTAGTTGGCTGCACCCAAACCGGTAAAGCTCCAAATGCCGTTTCAGAAACAACAACCCAAAGTAAATCTGATACACAAGTCGACTTTGCTACAGACCCACATCTGGATAAAGATGTAAGGAAATTTCTTAAGGTTCTTAACGCCAAGGGCAAGCCTTTAGAAAGCTTGTCGCCTGTAGATGCTAAGAAGGCATTATCTGACGGACAGGCATCTGTCAAAGTAGATCTCTCAGGTATTGACGTTGCCTCAAAAAATATCGATTTCGAGGGAAAATCAATTAAATTAAAAATTGTACGTCCAAAAGGTGTAAAAGAAAAGCTGCCAGTGTTTGTATTTATACATGGCGGAGGATGGATTTTGGGTGATTACCCAACTCATGAACGCATGGT
Organism: Flavobacterium sp. KH_001; assembly: GCF_057840745.1. NCBI lineage: Bacteria > Pseudomonadati > Bacteroidota > Flavobacteriia > Flavobacteriales > Flavobacteriaceae > Flavobacterium > Flavobacterium sp. KH_001. The sequence goes on from NZ_CM174520.1 coordinate 3,614,698, forward strand.
ACGAGATTTAGTAGTGCGAACAGGATACGCCTGCGTATTTGTAGACTATACAAGAACTCCTGATGCACAGTTTCCAGTTGCAATAAACGAAATATATGCTTCGACAAAATGGGTTTCTGAAAATGGGCAAGAAATTAATGTCGACGGTAAAAACCTTGCTATTATTGGAAATAGTGTAGGTGGTAATATGACTGTAGTTACAGCACTAATGGCCAAAGAGAAAAGTGGTCCTGAGATTAAGGGATTAGTACTGTTATGGCCAATAGTAGATGCTGATTTTGAGACAGCATCCTACAAGAAATTCGGCAAAGATCGTTTCCTTACTACTTCAACTATGAAATGGATGTTTGATTTGTATCTTCCTGATGTTACAGCCCGCAAAGATAGATATGTCTCACCCCTTCAAGCAACTGAGGAGCAGCTTAAAGGTCTGCCACCTACACTTATTATCACGGCTGAAAATGATGTACTTAGAGATGAAGGCGAAGCATTTGGAAGAAAACTGGATGCCGCAGGGGTTGACGTAATCACAACACGTTACAATGGAATGATTCACGATTTTGGACTTCTAAATGGCCTAGCCACACTTCCTGCAACGGTAGCTTGTTTTGATCAGTCAGCTGAGCAATTAAAAAGATATCTGGGCAAATAAACTACTAATCCATTAGTAAGGGATCATAAGGGTAAGAATGGTAGTCTGACTATCTTTCTTACCTGCTATTCCAAGGAATCTTACTTTAAATATATAAATATAATATGCTTGAATATGAAAGACTTAAAAAGAACAGATAATGAATCACTTTCACTAATTGTATCTCCAAAAATGAATGCAATGGAGAAAGGTGAGACAATCTTTAATCCAGTTCTTTTTGAGAATATTTGCAGGCGGCTGGAAAAATTACAGCCTGATGCAAAGGCCCTATGGGGCAAGCTGAATTGTACTCAGATGCTGAATCATTTGAAAGTTTCTACTGGATCAGGAATGGTAATCTACAGACTAAAAGATGAGAGCTCATTTGTGTACAGAAACCTGATAAAGTATTTAGTACTTTGCATCCTGAATCGTTTACCAAAAAAAGCAAGCGCCCCTTCAGGATTTAGTATTGAAATGAATTACGATCTGGATTTTAATACAGAAAAGAATATGGCATTGGACATTGTTGCGATGGCACATGAATCCAATTTCCTAAAGTATCCTCATCCTTTGTTTGGCGAAATGTCAAAAGCGCATTGGGGTAGGTTGGTTTACCGGCACTATGATCATCATTTGCGTCAATTTGGTTTTTAGCCACGGTTACTCCCAAAGAATAGATATTATGAAAACGTTCATAATCAAAGGCAATATTTCAATAGTAATAAAATCCAAAGGTAGATTTCAGTATTGAGCAACTACAAATATTAAAAAAAGTGATAAAGGTAATTGAGCTTTAATACCTAATTAACAAAAAAAAATATGAAACTGCAATTGCCAAATCAGAGAACTACTGACACAAAATATAGTGCCAGATATATTGCATCTTTTTTAATTAACATACCAGCAGAAAAAGTTGATTTGTATAAGTGGATAACGGAAATGGCTAATGAGGACTATAAGTCATTTTCCAGATCTCATATTGCTATGGGAAGCTATTTTAAGGATGATGCATTTTATGCAATTAATGTTGAGAATATTGGAAACGAAACTCTGATACAGAATTATGAAATGAAATACGGTTCTCCTAACCATATACATCTTTATTCTCCGCAAACAAAAGCTTACATACTGAGATGGTTTCCTTCCGAGGTGGGGGTGTCATGGGAAATGCAAGTAAGGCCAGCAAGTTTGAGTACTTCTATATTTAGTTGTCTTATTGGAGTAGATTTTCCAAATCAGTTTTTAAAACTGGCAGCATGGCTAAATGGTTTGGGAGGTACTTTTCTTGAAAATCACCTTAAGGAGGAAGGAGAATCTTTTTCGCGGGATATTGAATATAAATTTAAGAGTGTTTAGCTTTTAGGTTAGTAGCTATTTTTTTATGCTGTTTAATAATATAAAAACTTACTAATATGATTCTTTTCCAAAAATTCGAGTATAAGTTAATATCTGTAATCGTTTTATGCTTTCTTTTTTCTTGTAAAACGAATAGGATGGTCACCGTGATAACAAGTAAAACTGCACCTGTTTCAATAGGTCCTTATTCGCAAGCCACTAAGACAGGAAATTTTATATTTTGTTCCGGTCAGATTGGTGTGTCTCCATCAACCGGACAATTAGTGGGAGACGACATTACTTCGCAAACTACACAGGCCCTGGAAAACTTAAAGTTTGTATTAAAAGAAGCAGGCTCTGATTTTTCACATGTTTGTAAGGTTACCATTTTTATGACTGATATGAAGAATTACAGTAAAGTAAATGAAATATACTCTACCTTTTTTATTGACGTAAAACCGGCTAGATCAGCGATTCAAGTTGCGGGTCTTCCTAAAGGAGCATTAGTTGAAATAGAGTGTTTTGCGGTAACCAAATAAAATAATTGAGTTTTAGAAAAGAGTTGTTTAAATAGTTAAAAATCCACATGAACCCTTTTATTTCATTTATTGACAATTTCATTTCTTTAAAAGAAGAAGAGAAAATTTTTATTGAAAATGCTTTCAAATTCAAAATGTATGGTCCCGGAGAAATTATTTTAGAAAGCAACAAAACCTGTAAATCGATTTTATTTATTGTTTCGGGCTCAGCACGGTCTTATTTTATCAACAATGCCGGTCAGGAGTACACATGGAACTTTTTCTTCAATGACAAAACTGCTTCATTTGAAAACTTTTTTATTCTTGATTATAATAGTTTTTTGCAACAAATTCCAACACCCCTTAAATTTCAGGCGATAGACAATGTAGAAGCTATAGAATTGCAATATGATCAATTACAGAGTCTTATTAATAAATCGCCAAAAATGCAGACAGTGGTAAGAATAATGACTGAGCAAGCCTATAGTGCCATGCATAAAAGAGGGTTTTCATTATTGACTCAGTCTGCCAAAGAACGCTATCTCAAACTACTCAAAGAAGAGCCATACTTACTGAATAAATTTCAACATTACCTCATTGCTTCTTATTTAGGTATTGCGCCACAAAGCCTTAGCCGACTTCGAAAAGAGGTTGCAACCCCTTAAAAATCATTTCTTAACAAATGTGAATGCATAATGGAGCTGACATTCGCAATTTTGCACTATCAAATTTAAATGAAATGATATGGAAAAATTAGCATTAGTTACAGGGGCTTCTGGGGGTATCGGATTAGAAATTGCAAAACTCTTTGCCAAAGACAAAATCGACCTTTTACTTGTAGCAAGAAATGAAGCAAGATTGGTAAATGTCAAACAAGAATTAGAAAGAAATTTTCAGATTAAAGTACATTATGTAGCAGCAGATTTGTCTGACATAGATGGCATTGAAACTATTTATGATTATGTACAAGAAAATGCTTTGTGCATAGAATATCTTGTAAACAATGCCGGTTTTGGGGATTATGGCGCTTTTGCGGAAAGAAGTGTAGAAAAATACAGGGAGATGATCGGGTTGAATATTACTACACTGGTAGAATTAACCCATTATTTTTTAAAGAAAATGGCGATACGTGGCACCGGAAGAATATTGAATATAGCATCTACCGCTGGATTTCAACCAGATCCTTATTTTGCGGTTTATGGCGCATCAAAGGCTTTTGTGATCAATTTTACCGAAGCTCTTCATAAGGAATTAGAACATTCACGAGTAACAACTACTGTTCTTTCACCAGGCGCTACTGAAACTCAATTTATGACTAAGGCGGAAATGGGTGAATCAAAGCTTTACAAAAATGGTGTAATGACTGCAAAAAATGTGGCTTTGACAGGATACAACGCTATGCACAAAGGAAAGTTACATGTCGTGCCGGGAATAAAAAATCAACTTCTTACTTTTTTTTCAAGCCTTTTACCATCTAGTCATTTTAGGCTAAGTGTTGCAGCCAAAATATTGGAAAGAAAAAAATAAAATTTTTTTATGAACAAGATTAGTGGTTGTTATTTAAAATGAACAACGAACTTAGTGGTAAGTTGAATATTTCTAATCTTAATCCATTATGAATTTATACCTGTCAAATAGAGATAAAAGAGCATAAAAAAACTCTAAATCATTGATTTAGAGTTTTTTAAGTGACCCCGACGGGACAAATTTCAACATTTTTTTTGGATGATTTGAAGAAATTGGCTTATTATATCTAGTTGTTTGTCTTCCAGTGGCTTTTGCAATTTGGTTTAGATGTCCTGTTGGGGATTAATGTGTATTTAAATTTGTTTTTCTGATATAGTAGCTTTACATTCGTACAGTTGCCCTCTCTGTCAATACCTAATTTCTATTTTAAGATACTCTCACCTTAACCGAGAAATAAAAATAATTAAATATTTTAAAATATTTGCTTCATAATTTAGTGTAGCTTGTAAACTGGCAGCCAATTTTAAAACGGAGTAAAGGATAAACTTTAATTACTTTACAGTCACACTTGTTATACTATCAGGCCTTCCGACAATAATACGTTGTATTTCTTTTCTTGTTGCTAAATCTAATACAACAACATAATTATTAGGTGTGCAGGATACAAACATTCGATTGCTTTTCGCATCTATATAAATTCCGGCACCCTGGCCAATATTCATTTTTTGTTCCAGTTTTTGCGTTTGTCTGTTATAAAATAATAGATCACCAGTTTTGACACTTACAATACAGACTGTTTTTCCATCAGGCGTTATTTTAAGGCGATGAAGTCCTAAAACTTTTGAATCAATTTTGGCTTTTATTTCTTTTTTAATCAAATCCACAATGACAATGTAGCCGTCAGGTCTGGCGGTCCATAATTCTGTTCCATCTTTTGATATGTCAAAACCTTCACTTCCAAAACCAACATTAATTAATTCCTGGCGCCATTCCAGCCGAGTTTTTGCATTTGGAGGTAAAACACCAGTAGGAGGCATATAAGGCGGAATTTCCTTTTTTTCATAAATACTTATAGTCCCTGATTCTACATTTGTGGTATAAAAACGATTTCCATCAGGAGCAACCTGAATAAGATGAGTGAAATCCTGTCCGGTTCCAAAAACCTGATCAAATTTGCCCTCTTTAACATCATATAAAACTACGCTTTTTGAACCCTGAGCCGTAAACCATAATTTATTATTTTGATAAACCAGCCCATGAGGAATGTAAAAAGGTTTGGTATCAATAATGTTTTCAGGCTGTAATGTTTTTAAATTAATTACATGGATCTCGTGCCCATTTCCGTTCATTACAGGATTAGAAATATAAGCCAGAGAATTATCATCATTTGTTACAATTTCATGCGGATCATCGCCCGCTGGAATTTTTGCAATAGTATCCAGAGTAGTATAGTCTAAAACGAGCATTTTTTTTTCGGCTTTAGCCAAAATTAAAATATAGTTTTTGCTTTGTCCGAAAGAAGAATTTGAAAGTATAAGCGAAGCAATTACTGCAATAGTGTATGGTAGAAATTTCATTGTTGTGGCATTATATTCAAAGATAGTTTTTAAAACTTTTTGAATTAGTCGATTTTCAAATTTTCTTTTGCCGCTTTAACCAAACCATCGAGCCAGTCCTGATGCCCATTTATCATGGGATTTGGTTTAGTGTTGGCCAATTCTACTGCAGGTTTCCCTATTTGCGATTCCTGAGTTAAGATTCTGACTCTTTTACCAGTTAAATCTTCAATTAGCCACGCATGAATAACATCCAATCTAGTTTCGGAATCTCCTTCGGCCCATCCATGCCACGCTATTCTTGCAGGCTCTCCTTTTTCCGGTTTTACAAATTCAGTTATTTCTGCTTCTATAGGAAAACCAAATGTCTTAAAACGAAACCGAACAGATTGGTCAAATAATTCAGCTTCCTTATTAACGAATTCAATATCTGAGGAATTGCTGTAATACTTTGGCCAGGCAAACGGATTGCTTAAATAAGGCCAGATTTCATTTGTTGTTAAGCCGGCAACAATTACTTCATTAGAGCAATAATTATCAGTCGTTCCAGGAAGATATTTTTCCGGCCATATGATTGCATTTTGTTTCATGGTTTTTATTTTTTATCAGATGTGAAAATTTTATTTAAATGTTGCAGATACTCTATTTTGAAAGAAGCGATTAATTCTGTTGAACCATTTTTTTCGACATCATGAAAATGGAAACTCTCCAGCTGCTGCATGCCACAGAAAGCATTCATGCGATGAAACGGGAAGAGTACTCCATCATCAACGCTGCGTCCCTGAAAAAACTCTTCAGGTATTGTAAAAGATGTTTCCGGCGCATTCCACGTTGTAGTGACCATATATTTTGTATCCTGCATAAGCCCGCCTGTACCGTAATTTCGTTGTGGATTATCTGCCTTGCGTCCGTCGCTGTAATACATCCCTTTGCGATGACCTGCTGTCAGTACTTTATCAAGATATTCTTTAAGCTGAAAAGGAATATACATCCACCAGATCGGAAAATGGTAGATAACAACATCTGCCCATAAGAATTTTTCAATTTCTGCATTAGTTTCATAATTTGAACTAAGCTTCGTTACTTGAAGTTCAAAACCATTTTGACTAGTAAAAAAGTTTTTGTCCCATTCTGTTATGGTTTCATTTAATTTTCCTCCCGAATGGGCAAATTTTCTTGCTCCGTTGATCACGAATATTTTTTGCATTTTTAATACTATAAATTTTATAGTTGCAAAATTATTGATAGTTTCCTAGTTTTGCAATACCTATCGAATTAGATAGGCGGTAAAAAAAAATAAAAATGTCAAAAGAAGGAAAAGAATGTGTTGGGAATTATGTCAAAGTTGAGGGTAAGATTTATCCTTGCACAGTAAGTTTAGCGATGGATTTAATTGGAGGGAAATGGAAAGCCGTAATTCTTTACCATCTTAAAGAAGATGAAAAAAGGTTTAGCGAGTTACGAAAGGAGATCCCGATGGTTACCGAAATGACTTTAAGCCTGCAGTTAAAACAACTTGAAAAAGATGGATTAGTAAGCCGAAAAGTATATGGAGAAAAACCGCCAATCAAAGTAATTTATCAAATGACAGATTTTGGAAAAACCTTTATTCCTGCATTGGAAGCGATTACCAATTGGGGAAATCATGTTGTGACAGAAAAAGGAGAATTTGTCTCTAAAAATTAATTTCATTTTAGATAACAACTAAAATGTTTTTTTAATACATTTGCATAACTAATTATGTAATTGATTATAATATGGAATTTTTTGATAAGGTTGGTAAGGCTGCATTAGGAAGCAGGTTACGTTTAATGACATCTATGATTACAGACGAGGCATCTAATATTTACGAATTATACGGTGTAGATTTTGTACCAAAGTGGTTTCCGGTATTTTTTATACTAACAGAGAAAAGGGAAATAACAATAACAGAAATTGCTAATGAGATAAGGCATTCACAGCCTTCAGTAAGCAAGATTGTGCAGGAAATGATTGCTGCAGGTTTAGTAAATGAAAGTGATAAAACACAGGATAAACGACGAAATATAGTGGAACTGACCAAAAAAGGAAACCAAATTTCTGAATTGGTTAAGATGCAATGTAAGGATGTAGAAGCCGCAGTGGAGAATCTTATTAAAGAATCAAATCATAATTTATGGGCAGCACTTGAAGAATGGGAATTTTTATTAGAGCAAAAGTCTTTATTTAAAAGAGTAACCGATCAAAAGAAGCTGCGCGAAAGTCAGGCCGTTACCATTGTCGCATACGAAGAGAAGTATCAAAAAGCATTTAAGTCACTAAATGAAGAGTGGATTTCAACCTACTTCAAAATGGAAGAGGCTGATTATAAGGCTTTAGATAATCCGGATAGTTATATTATAAATAGAGGAGGAAAGATATTTGTTGCACTTTATGAAAATGAACCTGTTGGTGTATGCGCTCTTATAAAAATGGAAGACCATGAATATGATTTTGAATTGGCTAAGATGGCAGTTTCGCCTAAAATTCAGGGGAAAAGTATTGGATGGCTTTTGGGACAATCAATTATCAGCGCCGCTAAAGATATGGGAGTATCTAAATTGTATTTGGAAAGTAATACTATTTTAAAACCTGCAATAAACCTTTACCACAAATTAGGATTTAAAAAGGTGGTTGGACGCTTTACACCTTATGAGCGATGCAATATCCAGATGGAATTGGATTTGAAAGACAAACTAATACAATAGCCAGATGATGTCAACAGAAGTAATAAAGAATAGTCAAAAAATATATATTATTGGTAATGGTGTAATTGCAAAATCACTGGCTGTGGCACTTACTGTTAATGGAAGAGAAGTTATAATTCTTAGAGGAAGTACCGAAGATCAGTCATCCTATGATGAAAATATTGAAGTAGAAATAGCAGAGGAAGTCATAAGTGCAGTAGTTAAGATTGATTCCTTAGCCAACTATAACAGCCTTGAAGGATTAATATTACTGACTAATAAATCATTTGGGAACAAGGTTCTTGCAGAGAAGCTTAAGCTAAAGGCAGTGAATACCCCTATTGTATTTCTTCAAAATGGACTGCATATTGAAAATGATTTTATAGAAAACGGTTTCACAGAACTCTACAGATGTGTGCTTATGGCAACAAGTGAATCATTGTCAAATACTAAAGTTCGTTTTAAACTGGTAGCACCTTCGCCAATTGGAATTATTAATGGCTCTGATAATTCTCTTCAAGATATAGTTATGGCTGTAAATACGGATATGTTTTCATTTCGCGTTGAAGCCGATATACAAACTATAATCTGGAAAAAGGTAATTACAAACTGTGTTTTTAATTCAATCTGTCCTTTATTGGAAACTGATAATGGTATTTTCCATCGTAATGACCAGGTACTCCAACTTGCAAAAAATGTTATTGCAGAATGTTTGATTGTAGCAGAGGCACACGGAATTAATCTAACGATGGATGTTATATTACATAATATTCTGGTAATAAGTAAAATGTCAGATGGACAGAAGATATCCACTTATCAGGATATTTTAAATAAACGTGAAACCGAAATTGAGACCCTAAACTTAGCCGTTGCAAAAGTGGCACTGTCAAAGGGACTTCCAAAACTATCTGTGAATAGTTTGCTTGGAGAAATGGTAAAAATTAAATCTGAGTTGTCGAGAAATTTATAAAGGCATGCACATGGAAAATGATTTGTTTGAAAGAATCAATGAAAATTATACCAAAAAAATTTTTAAGATATAAAAAATGGCGTCAATTGTCTTCAATTGACGCCATTTGGCTGTTGTGACCCCCACGGGACAAATTTCAACATTTTTTTTGGATGATTTGAAGAAATTGGCTTATTATATGTAGTTATCTGTCTTCCAGTGGCTTTGGTAATTTGGTTTGGATGTCCTGTTGGGGATTGAATGAATAGTTTAGTAATTTTTCAAATTTTTCAGAAAATGTTATTGAGTCAAAACTTAAATATTTATTTCAAGATTATGTAAAATGACGGCAATTGTCTTCAAAGGGGACCATTTGGCTGTGGCGACCTCTACGGCGACAAAACCACTAAGATCTACCATAAACTCGATCTATTAATTTATTAAATATTTATATTTACAAAAAAAGTTAATTTAATTTTTTTTCACATCTAATCATAGATTCTGAAATTCTTCTATTGTTAAATTCCAAGGGCAGAATGTCTTCTGCAACTATTATAGAAATTTTTGATATAGTCAATGATTGATTTTTTTTGCTTTTTTTATAGTTGTATATTTATTTTGATAAATTAATTCTCCCTTTGGAAAATTGTTTTTCCTTACATCTGGATAGTACAAGCTCCAGATCCAAGTCGTCAATTACAATAATCGATTTTATAAATGTTTTAAATGCTTCCATTTAACAAAAAAAGTTTTTATTTTTGGCATTCAAGAAAATCCAAGTTAGGCATATAGTTAAGGTTAAAAGGTTTAGTATGGAGGTCATTTTCAATCGCTGCGCCATGTGGAATTAATTTGGCTTAATAAATGGTCGCTGTTTTTTTTAGTATCAATATCCATAAATTTTCTAACTGATCCAAAATTAATTAATACTAAATCCGTTTGACTACACATTAAGTCATTTAAGCTACATCGTATTTCGTCATTTTGGGGAATTTTGTTTTAAGAAATAAAATTGAAATGAAAACATGTTTAGTTACCGGTGGAACATCGGGAGTAGGAAAAGCAATAGCTACAGATATTGCACAAACAGGAGCAGAGGTAGTGATTGTTAGCCGAAGTGAGGTAAATGCGGCAAAAGCAGTTAAGGAAATTTCAGAAAAAACAGATAATAAAAACGTATCATTTTTAATAGCTGATTTAAGTTTAATGAAGTCTGTTTATCAGCTAAGTAAAATCTTTAAATTACAGCATAAAAATTTAAACGGCTTGGTAAATGCTGCCGGAGCCTGATATTTCAAAAAGGAGGTAACAAGCGAGGGGGTAGACAAGTCTTTTGCTGTCAATTACCTCAGCCATTTTGCTCTCACGATCAGCTTACTTGATATGCTGGAGGCGACTGATGATGCAAGGATTGTAACTGTAGGCGGTAACCCTCTTTTTTTGAAAAAGCCTAAACTTGATTTTAGCATCATGCCATTTTTTTGTGATTTGGTTTAATTTCTAAAAAGTGTTTATTTCCTACATTTTTATTAATGATTTTGGATATTTGATGCTAATTATTATTTGATATAATAGTTTTGTTTATTAAAAAATTATATTTGCCAAAATAAAAGCTGAGAAAATTAATCCCGAACAAACACATATCAAAATTGACGAAGCATACTATAAGGAACTTTTTTATTCCTTATATCCCAGACTTGTAAGCTATAGTTTTAACTATGTGAAAGATAATTTTGCAGCAGAAGAAGTAGTTGAAAACGTAATGCTTCAATTATGGGAGAATCGTTTAAAATTTGAAAAAATAAATGATATCAAATCCTATTTGTACACAATGGTAAAAAACGGATCTCTGGCCGTTTTAAAACAACAACAAAAAAATGTTAATCTTGATGAATCGATTTCTGACGATACATTAGAATTTGATTTTAATATTCTGGAAGAAGAAGTATATTCTGTTTTAATTGATGCTTTAAATTCCTTGCCTGAAAAATGCAAGGAAGTTTTTGAACTTTCTTGTTTAGAGGGAATGAAATACAAAGATATCGCAGAACAGCTTGCTATATCTGTAAATACAGTAAAGTCACAGCGTGCCCGAGCTATAGAATTATTAAAGGAAAAACTAAAGAATCATTCTGAACTTTTATTTATTTTGCTTTTTCTTTAAAATTTTTCAAAATTCTTTCCACCCATTTTTAATGTTTCGTACTCTTAGTTATATAACATTTATTTAAAGTGTTAATAACCGCTACTTAATGTCAAAAAATATGTCTTTAGGAAAGAAAGAATTTATAGTCGCTGATCTTATAAGAAAAGAGTTGCTTATAGGAGAATTGTCAATAGAAGAAAATGATTTTTTGCAGCAATGGCTTTCTGTAGTTGAAAATCAGGAATATTACCAAAAGATTATCAATTTAGAAACCTTAAAATCAAAAGAAGCTTTTTATAAAGGTGTTAATACAGATATTGCATTCCAAAGAATTAGAGAAAATATCAAACAAAATAACATTCCTGTCATTACTTTATTCAATTACAGAAAACTGCTAAAATATGCAGCGGTTTTTTTGGTCTTGCTGGGTCTTGCTACAACTTTCTATTATAGAAATTATAGCAAAAATCAAAAACAAGAAGTTGTGGTTAACAGCATTGGTCCAAAATACAATAATCCCACTTTGGTTTTGGCAGATGGAACAGTGGTTTTGCTGGAACCTAAAAAAGAAAAGATTGTATCAAAAAATGGTGTGATCTCTAATATAAATAAAGTTTTGGTTTATGATCTCAAAGATTTAAAAGACAGAACTTCAACTGGAGACAATACTTTAATAGTTCCTGTTGGTTGTATATATGCCGTAAATCTTTCAGACGGCACAAAAGTATGGTTAAACTCAAAATCAAGTTTACGATACCCGGTATCGTTTAGCGGAGACAAAAGAACAGTGATCTTAGATGGAGAAGCTTATTTTGAAGTCGCTAAAAATAAAAGCAAACCCTTTATCGTAAAATCAGGAAATCAAAATATACAAGTCCTGGGAACCCATTTCAACGTACATGCCTATAATGATGAGCCGATTATAAAAACTACCCTGCTGGAAGGAAGTATCTTAGTGACTTATAAAAACCAGAAAGCAATTTTAAAACCCGGAGAGCAATCTGATGTAGATAACAATTTGAATGCGATTGGAATCAGGGCTGTTGATACAGAAGTAGCAGTTGCTTGGAAAAACGGACGCTTTAAATTTGATAATGCCGATCTGAAAACCATAATGAAACAACTCGAACGCTGGTATGGCATTAAAGTAGAATACCGTGGAGCTGTATCTGATGTTCGATTTAATGGAGGTATTTTTATGAATAGAAATTTGTCTGAAGTATTAGAAATACTGGAGTATAATAAAATAAAATTTAAGGTTGAGGGAAATACGATTATTGTTTATCCTTAATTTAAATTTAGCCGATTATGATAATTATTAATAAAAAAACCAGAAGCAGTTGAGATGTTTCTGGTTATTAAAAAAAGTTAATAGTTATTATAAGTTGTTCACTATTGTTTAACTAAAACCAAATGTAAATGTATGAAATTTAATTTACAACAAAAAAAACCAGACCGCAGGCTGAGGAAAAAAATTAGAAGATTTAATTTTTCTCTGCACACATGGAGCTTTTGTGCGCTCTTACTATTAAGTAGTTTTTGTGTAAAAGCACAAAATATTACCATAAAGGTTAAAAATGAATCTCTTGAAAAAGTTTTAAAAGAGGTTGCAAAGCAGGCGAATTATGAATTTTTTTATAATCCGTCCGTTTTAAAAGAGGCCAACCCTGTAACAATTAATGTTAAAAACACTCCTTTGCGAGAGGTTTTAAATTTAATATTTTCTTCTCAGAAACTGAAATATTCCATAAAAAGCCAAACAATTGTGGTAAGCAGCGCTGAAACTGACAACAGAGATATCGATTTCTCCCATCAGCGCAGTATTTATGGACAGATAACTGATGAACAAGGCAATCCCTTATGGGGAGTTTCCATATTTGTTAAAGAGAAAAATCTTAAAGTGATTTCTGATGTTGCCGGCAATTATACTATTGAGGTTGGCTCGCAGCAAAATACAATAAGTTTCTCCTATGTGGGAATGATAACCCAGCAACTGAGCGTTCCCCTTGAAATGGAAAAGTTAAATATAACAATGGTTGCTGCCCAGCAAAATTTAAAGGAAATTGTGATAACGGGTTATCAGACTTTATCAAAAGAAAGAGCAACAGGATCTTTCAGTACTATGAACAGTGAAAAATTACAGGCATTCAGTTCCTTGAGTTTAGCAGACAAAATCAAAGGAAAAGTATCTGGTTTGCTTATAGATACCAGAACGCCCGACGGAACTTTTCTGTATCGTAATGATCCTACCAAAAACAGCATACGACTGCATGGTGAAAATACTTTTCAAATTGAAAGTGTCGTAGCTAAAAAGCCGCTGATTGTAGTAGATGGTTTTCCAACCAATGATGATATCAGTACTTTTAATCCTGAAGATATAGAGAATATTACTATTTTGAAAGATGCTGCCGCGGCTTCTATTTGGGGCGCACAGGCAGCAAACGGAGTAATTGTTTTACAGACTAAACGCGGAAAATCTCAGAAAGAACTTAGTATTAATTATTCCTCTACTTTTTCTGTGGCTGCAAAACCACGATTAAGTTATTTAAAATTAATGAATGCTTCGCAGTTAATTGATTTTGAACAAGATCTTATTGATGCCGGCAAAATAACAGATCATTATTATTCAGATATCAGTTTTTCAAAATCAAATAGTGCAGCAGCAGAATTGATTTTTTCTGAAAAAAGAGGACAGATTACAGCCGATCAGAGAGATGCCGGTTTAAATTTGCTGAGAAGCAGGGATGTCAACAAACAAATAAACAAGTACTTATTGACAGAAGCCGCTTCGCAGCAGCACAACTTGTCATTATCCGGAGGATCAGATATTCACAAGTTTTTTTATTCACTTTCTTATGCTCATGAGCAGCCAAATATAGATCAGGTTTCAGCCAATAGGTTTACCGTTTTGGCCAATGATGATTTTAAGTTGGGAAAACGCTTTACATTATCAACAGGAATTAATGTACGCAGATTAATTAATAAGGAAAACGGGATAGGTCTCAATGCTATTTCGAGTCCCGGACAACCAGGTCTATTGCCTTATGATCAAATTACCGATGATAAGGGGCAACGTGTGCAGCAATATTATGCACTTTATAAGGACCGCATAAATGAACTTACAGACCTTGGATACAGAACCTGGAGCTACAATGTGCTGGATGAACTTGACAATGCAGATAATACAGTCGAAGATCAAATTACCAGATTAACCTTTAATTTGAATACCAAAATAGTGGATGGTTTAACGATGGACCTTACTTATAGTAATGATAACAGTACTTCTAAATCTTCTAATTTATATAACAATAATAGTTATACGGCACGAAATCTGGGAAATATTTTTACCTCTATTGATAGTGACGGAGATTTAAAGTCAGCTTTTAAAGAAGGGATCCTAAAGGAAAATTACTCTTTTGTTAAGGCTTACAATTTAAGAGGACAGTTAAATTATACCAAAACATTCAGTGAAAAGCACAATTTGGCTTTTATAGCCGGGGCAGAGATAAAAAAAGAGCATACTTTAGCTCGTGGTAATTCTTACTATGGTTACAATGATCAGGTTTTATCTTATAGCGCTATTGATTACCTTACTCCATATATGACTGTTTACGGATATCCATCACAGTTTACTACAGGTCAAAGTATTTATGATAGTGAACTGCGTTATTATTCGTATTATAGTAATGGTTCTTATAATTTTGATGACCGATATACTGTTACCGGAAGTATTCGTATTGATGATTATAATTTCTTTGGACGTAATTCTTCTAATAATCCTAAACCAATGTGGAGTACGGGAGCCTCATGGAGAATTTCGAAAGAAAAATTTATGGAATCTGTGACATGGGTAAATCTGTTGGCTTTGCGTGCCACTTATGGATTTACAGGAAATGTTGCCAAAGGTGTTTTTCCTTATACCTCTTTTAATATTGGTTCTTATCCTGATCCTTATACCAATGAATTGGCAGCTTCAGTTTATAGTCCGGCTAATCCAAATCTTACTTGGGAGCGTTCCAGAACCATAAATTTAGGTCTTGATTTCGCTGTGCTTAAAAGCCGTTTATCAGGTAGTTTTGACGTGTACTGGAAAAACAACTCTAATCTTATTGCCAATGATTATAACATAAACCCAACAAATGGATTTTCTAATATGATAAGCAATGTAGCTTCACTTAAAGGAAAAGGAGTAGACCTTAGCTTAAACGGTGTATTTGTCAGAAATGATAATTTTCAACTCTCTATGAATGCTACGATTGCTTATAATGTAGATGAAGTAGAGGATGCGCTTTTTACCAATGATTCTTTTTCATTTTCAGGAAAACCAATTAAAGGATACCCGTTAAATTATCTTTTTGCTTATAAGTGGGCAGGACTTGACAGTGCGGGAAGATCACAAGTTTATAACAAGAATGGAGAAATTGTGAGCTACAACAACAATGATTACACGTACAATCTTGACAGGAATGACATGAAATATATGGGACAGACCACACCAAAATATTTTGGCGGTGCAACCCTTAGCAGCAGCTATAAAAATTGGGATTTCTCTATAACTACTTCTTATAAATTTGGTTATGTGTTTCGTTATAATAAACTGGAAAATTACCCGGTTTACTCAGGATTTGACGGTTATCCTCTTGAGAATACAATCGCCCAAAGATGGCGCCAGCCCGGAGATGAGAATACAACAAATGTTCCCGGACTTATCGATATCGATTACAATTCGCTGGAACATTATCAAAATGCAGACATCAATGTTCTTGACGGTTCACAAATACGTTTTGATCAGGTGCAGCTTAGTTTCAGAGTACCAAGCCAGATGCTTGGCAGATCGTTTATCAAGCAATTAAAATTCGGATTGTCGGCTCATAATCTGGGAGTGATCGTTTGGAATAAAGAAGGAATTGATCCTGATTATCAGCCGAGCCTTGCAGCTGGAGCTTTACCTCCTTCCCGCTCTTATTTATTTGCTATTAATATGAATCTTTAAAGCCAAGCCAAATGAAAAAGCTATATACAAAATTTGTAATAATATTCTCTATTTGTTTAGGGTTTGCATCCTGTACAGATTATGTGCAGGTAGATCAAAAAGGAGTTTTAATCCCTAAGTCTGCATCAGATTATCAATACTTACTTAATTCTTCGACTGTTTTTTTGCCAAGTTACGGAGCTAACGAATATGGAACAGATGATGTTGATATTTCAGGTTCTGAGCCAGGCAGTTTTTATTCACTTATTTATAGTTGGGCACCAACATTTTTTGGAGATACCCAAAACGACGGAGACTGGAATGCACTTTACAAACAAATTTACAATGCAAATATTGTTATTGAAGGATTAAAGGACCAGGCAGCCAAAGGAGATTCTCAGGTCAACAATGTTTATGGGCAGGCATTGGTTCATCGTGCATTTTGCTACTGGGTATTGGTAAATCAATATTCGAAAAATTATAATGCAGCGACCGCAGCTACAGATTTGGGAGTACCGATGAAATTGTTGCCAACAATTGATAAGGACTTAACGCGAGGCAGTGTAGAGCAGGTCTATAATTTGATTATAACCGATGTTACACAAGCCTCAGAATTACTTCCTGCAAAACAATCGAGTAACCTTTTTCCTTCGCGATGTGCAGCACATGCTTTATTAGCCCGTACTTATTTATTTATGGGCAAATATGATATGGCTTTGCAAGAGGCCAATAAAGCACTTGCAATCAAAAGTACGGTATATGATTTAAGAACTGCAAGTACTCCATTGCCACTTTGGAAAGATGATCCGCAAACAATTCTGGCAAAGCAGTCTACAGTTGCTTATTATGATGTTTTAAAAATTAGCGATGATGTATTAGGGCTTTTTACACCTGCTGATCTTCGTTATTCACTTTATTTAAGTGATGCGAGTACTGGTTATCCTTCTTTTGAGGGTAAAAAATATTCAAGGAGCAGTGACAACAGCGAACCTTATAATGTTGGTATTATAGTGCCTGAGATAATTCTGACCAAAGCTGAGTGTGAAGCCCGCTTAGAAAACAGCCCTTTAAATGCAATGGAAACATTAAATTCCCTAAGAGTGTACCGTTTTAGCGAAGCAGATTTTACTCCTGCTTCTGCTACTGATAATAATGATGCATTGACACAGATTTTAGAAGAGCGCCGACGCGAATTATTATGTGGAGGAATGAGATGGTTTGACCTCAAGAGACTCAACGAGACAACGAATACCCAAAAAACACTTACACATCAGCTTGACGGGACAACTTTCACTTTACTCCCAAAAAGTGATAATTATGTATTTCCTATTGCCAAAAGTATTATTAGATTAAATCCGGAAATTATCCAAAACCCAAGAAATTAAAAAATGAAAAAATTAGTGTTAACCGCAGTGGTATTGATCCTCTGCGGTGTTACCGCCTACCCGCAATTTAAAGGTAAAAAGAAAAATAAAGAAGAGAAAACAGTAGAAAAGACAGCGAATGATTCCGTTAAAGTAAAAAAGTACGACGAGATAATCACCAGTAAAGCCGTTACAAAAAGAGGTCTTTTTACAGTACATAAAGTTGATGAAAAATGGTTTTTTGAAATATCAGATTCTATTTTAAATAGAGAATTCCTCGCCATTACCAGAATTGTCAAAGCACCTGCAGGAGCCGGAATTTATGGTGGAGAACTGGTAAATCAGTCTTCTCTTTACTGGGAGAAAACAAAAGACAAGAAGTTATTACTGAGAAGTTCCATAATGGTCAACCATTCAGATTCTACCCAAGTCGTTTCACGAGCTACCCGAAATACTTCTGTAGATCCTATTATTGCAGCTTTTGAAATCAAAACCTACGGACTTAAAGATTCTACGCTGGTAGTTGATGCTACAGATTTTTTAAAAGGAGATAATATAATTTTTTCTATATCTCAAGCTGCAAAAGGCAGACTGAGTCTTACTGGTCTGGATGCTGAACGTTCTTATATCAATAAGATATCTTCATTTCCAATCAACACAGAGGTTAGTTCCGTAAAGACCTATATGGCCACTGCCGGCATACCAAGCGCTGGAAACAGAAGTATTCCTGCTGGTGAATTGAGTGGTTTTGTAACTTTTGAGATGAATACTTCCTTTGTTCTTCTGCCTAAAGTACCAATGAAAAGAAGATTATTTGATCCCCGAATAGGATATTTTGCCAATGAATTTTACGATTTTAAGGATGATCAGACTCAAAGTGAGCATTCTAAATTTATTCTTCGCTGGAGGCTCGAACCAAAACAGGCAGACTTAGAAAAATTTGCTAAAGGAGAACTTGTTGAGCCTAAAAAACCTATTGTAATTTATATTGATCCGGCAACTCCTAAAAAATGGAGATCTTATATTATACAAGGAATCAATGATTGGCAAAAGGCATTTGAACAGGCTGGTTTTAAAAATGCAATTGAAGGAAGAGAGTGGCCGGAAAATGACCCTAATATGAGTCTTGAAGATGCACGTTTTTCTGTATTACGTTATTATGCATCTCCGGAATCTAATGCTCAGGGACCAAATATAAATGATCCGCGTACTGGCGAAATTATTGGTACCAATATAGCGTGGCACCACAATGTGATGCAGCTTTTACACGATTGGTATATGATGCAGGCAGGAGCAGTAGATCCTGATGCTGGTAAAATGAAATTCGATGATGAGCTTATGGGACAATTGATTCGCTTTGCAAGTTCACATGAAGTTGGCCACACAATGGGGCTTCGTCATAATATGGGAGCGAGCAGTACTGTTCCTGTTGAGAATTTAAGAAATAAAAAATGGGTCGAAGCCAATGGACATACACCTTCAATTATGGATTATGCACGATTTAATTATGTAGCGCAACCGGAAGATAACATATCCAGAAAAGGTATTTTCCCCCGAATTGGTGCTTATGACAGGTGGGCTATTAAATGGGGCTATATGGGAGTACAAAATGCAGCTGATGAAAAAGAAGAAAGTAAAATCCTGAACAAAATTGTAATAGACAGCCTGGCAGCCAATAAAATGCTTTGGTACGGAACAGAAGATATTAATTATGACCCAAGATCTCAGATGGAAGATTTGTCTGATGATGTAGTAAAAGCAAATGATTATGGAATAAAGAACCTTAAGCGTATTATGTTGAAGCTTCCTGAATTTAGTTTTGAAGAAGGAGATTACTACACTAATCTTAAGCAGGAATATAACGTGCTACTAAGTCAGTATGCTACTTATATCGGTCATGTCTCTAATGTAATCGGAGGAATTTACATTACTCCTAAAAGTGTAGAACAATCCGGAGATGTTTATACCGTAATGGGACGCGAGAAAGCAAAAGCAGCAATCGATTTTTTAAACAGAAATCTTTTTCAGGAGCAGAAATGGCTCACACAGGCACCTTTTATATCTAAAGTAATTCCTAATCCTTATGATATGTCAAGCGGTATGATGAGTCAATTAATGATGAATATTGTCAGGGTGCAGACCTTTAACCGTTTAATGGAGTTTTCTAAACGATCAGATAAAGCCTATACTTTAGATGAGTATTTAACTGATCTTGAGAATTGCATTTTTACAGAATTGGCAAAACCTGATTCAGTAACAGTAACTCCTTATCGCAGGGATTTACAGCGCAACTATGTTAGTGAAATTTATAGTACGGTATATTTACCAATGAATGATGTGGGTGGAAATCCTGTAATATTTGATACCGTGCTTAAAACAGATCTGCCGTCTCTGGCAAAAAGTCATTTGACTTCCCTAAAGCTGAGAATGAGCAAAAAAGCCCTTACCGCAACAGATAAAATGACAAAGGTTCATTATCAGGATCTCGCCGAACGTATTGGTGTTATATTAAACAGAAGATAAGATGAAAAAAAATCTATTGTGCATAATATTGCTGAGCCTTGGCATTATGAATGCGGCAGGGCAGGGAATTGCTTTTGAAAAACCAGACTGGAAAGTTGTGCTTGAGAAAGCGAAGCAAGAAAATAAAAATATTTTTGTAGTGCTCTCCACCGTGTGGTGCGGTCCATGCCGAAAATTAGAAAAAGAAGTTTACCCCACTGATTCAGTGGGGAATTTCATGAACAAAAATTTTGTGAGTGTACATTTTGATGCCGAAAAGGATTTTGGGATACAAATGAAGAAAAAATTTGCTCCGGAAGCCTATCCAACTTTTTTACTTTTTAACAGCAACGGCATACTCATTGCCCGCGGATTGGGAGGTGCTACTGCTCAGGGATTTATAGACAGGATAAAAAAAATGCTTGAAAATCAATATTTGGCCAATGGTTATTCAGATAATATGTATGCAGTATATCCTGATTTTTATAATACTTATATTCTAAGCGGGAAAGCAGTAAATCAACAGGAAGTAAACACTTATTTCAAAAATCAAAAGGATTGGCTTACAGAAATTAACTGGATAATTTTGAGTCAGTTTGGTCGTGACGTTCCCGGATTTAAGCAATGGAGAGCAAGCCATGCGACTGATCTAAAGAATTTGTACGGTTTAGAAACCGATGCAGATCCAATGGAGATTCTTTTAAATAAACTTTTTACTGCTGTTGAAAATAAAGATGTAAAAGATTTTAACGAAAGCATTACCGTCATGGAAAAAATATATCAGACTAAACCTGAGCCTTTACTGGCGGACAGGATATTTTTTCAAAAATTGAATTTTTATGCTGTAACATCAAATTGGACTTCTTTTATGGATGTTGTAGCTTCAAAAAAGCCCATTACCGTTTTGCAGAAAAGTCTTGTAGTACGTTTTATAATAAAGTATCAGAAAGAAGATAAAGTTTTATTGGAAAAAGCATTGTCTTTTATAGACACCTCAAAAGAAAAAGAAGACCTGTCAGCTTGCGCCCTTATTTATAAAAAATTAGATCAGCCTTCTAAAAGTAAAGAAAAGCTAAACCTTCTGATAAAATTATTCTCTGCTGATGATGTAAAAGAACAGATAGTATCTTTAGCCCAACAGGCCGAAAATCAGAAAGATCCTGTTTTTCTAGATTTGGCACTGGAACTTTTACAGGAAGCAAACCCACCTGACGCGGACCTTATTAAAAACAGGCTTCTGGCAAACTACGAATTTACCACACAACAGTTCGTACCATTTGTTGCACATATGAATGCTTATCTAGACCTTGGAGGAACAGTATATCCACGTCAATTGCTGGATTACAGTTATGCGCTTTACAATAATAAAATGTACAAGGAAGCAAAGGAGTTTTTACTTAAAATTCCTCAGGTAGACAAAGAAGGTGAACTAGATAAGGAATCCTGGGTTAGTTTACTGGAGCAAGTCAAAATGAAACTTCAGTAATAAAATTTAAAACCTTCTGAACCGGAAAGTTTAAAAAATATATCCTGAATTTATTTAGCAATCAATTAGACTGAACCTTCAACAGCTGTTCAGTCTTAATCCTGTATTGCTTATAACGGAGATGGCTTTTCCGTATACTGTTATCTGTAATTCGGTTGAATTGAATGCTCAAAATATTTTGCTTACCCATAATTGGTTTTTCATCTATTTTATTTTTAGAAACATTGAATTAGTTAATTTGTTAATTTGAAAAACCCAAAGAGCTGTTTTGCCAACAGCTCTTTTTGGTTTTATTACTATTTCAGTTTCCGTCATTCTGTTTCTTTCAGATCGCAATCAGTGCTGTTTCTAAAAGTTTCGAACCTAATTCCCGCAGACCTATATTTAGTTGGATTTCCAGTTTCCAATTTTTTCCTGTTCATCTTTTTCAATACATCTGATAAAAGGAACTGATGTTTTTTTAACTTCTTAATAATACTGACAGATTCAATAAGGCGAATATCTTCTTCTGTTAGAGTGATTTTATTTTGAAGATAGTTGAGAAAGATGTTAAACATGTATCAAAATTACTAAATTTCAAACAATTAATAAAAGAGAATGTCCGCAATTTTACATGTGAAATTATTGATTAAATTAAATAGTAATAAATCAATTTTTTGATTCAGTCGAGTAACAATTATATTTTGAAAAAATGAGAGCAGGAAATTCAAATAATTATGAAATATTAAATCATTTAAAAATGAGATTTCATTTTCTGAAATTGAACAGTAACTAGAAAAAATAGGATATTATAAAGTCATAGTTTCTCTTCATTCTTAGTGTTCGAATCCTGTTATGTTATCGAACGATAAATCAACTATTTGTGTTATTTTTCATATAAATTCATACACTGATGCAGTTGACTCTTAATATTTTTTAGAGAAAGAAATAAAGGCAAAAAATGATTCAAAGTTATTGTATTTAGTAGAAGTAGTAAAAAAATGGCGTCAATTGTCTTCAATTGACGCCATTTGGCTGTTGTGACAGGAAAAGGACAAATTTCTATAAATTTTATGGAAGATTTAAAGAGATTGGCTTACTACATGTAGTAGCTGTCTTTCATTGGCTTTATGAATTTGGTTTGGTTGTCCTGTTGGGGATTGAATTGTAATAGATCAGTTTTTATTTACAGCAAGTTTCAGGATCAAATTTGCTAGCTTATCTGGGTATTTCTGATACAGTTCGAAAATTATTTGCAAAAGCTAATAACGTCTATGAAAGATTGATCTTATATGTTTTTTCAATTTGGGAAGAAGCGTGTGTCGGTGAAAGCTGTCCAATTTGAAATACTTTTTCAATAAATTCAATACTTTCATCCACGCAAGTATTTTCATTTTTCAAATGGCTTGCAAAGTGGTTTGTTATTTTTTGAATAATCCTGGCGCTGATTAAATCAACCTGAGCGACATCAAAATTGCTTGTTTTCTTTCTTTGAAAAGCCAATTCGCTTGCCGCAATATCATTTAGTTTAGCTTTTAACGCATGGATAGTTGGCGCATATTTTCGACCATTTATCCATGTATTGAATTCTAATTTCATGTCTTCAATAATAGCTTCTGCAGCAGGAATATGTTGTTTTCTTCGATCAAGCGTGTAATCTGTAATCTGAGACAAATAATCGAGATGTATTAAAGTTACACCTGGAATTTGCGCTACATCTGGATTTACATTTCGAGGAATCGATAAATCCAATATCAATAGCGGTTTTTCTCTGTTAAGTAGTGTTTTGTCTATAGTTGGATTTTGTGCACCTGTTGCGACTATCAGCACATCTGTCTGTTTTATTTCTTCTTGTAAATTCAGAAAATCCTTTACAATAACGTTTAGTTTTCCAGCTAATTCTATGGCCTTGTTCTTTGTTCTGTTTATAAGGGTAATATGGGTATTCTTTGTATGTTTTACTAAATTTTCGCACGTATTCCTGCCAATTTTCCCTGTTCCGAATAGTAAGATATTTTTATTTCTAATATCTTCTACATTTCTGATAATATATTGAACAGATGCAAATGAAACAGATGTGGCACCGGATGAAATTTCAGTATCTGTTTTGACTTTTTTGCTAGCCTGTATAACCGCGTTTATTAAACGATCCAGGAATGTATTGATTAAGTCCTCGCGTTTGCTATTATTAAAAGCGATTTTAATTTGACTAATGATTTCAAAATCACCTAAAATCTGACTATCCAAACCCGTTCCCACACGAAACATATGGTTGACAGCTTCCTGATTCTTGTATATGTAAGCGACTTGTTGAAATTCTTCTACGGAGCCCTCGCTGTTTTGGCAAAGTAATTTGATTAATTCATATGGATGATTGGCAAAACCATATATTTCGGTTCTGTTACAAGTAGAAGTGACAATTAATGATTCGATCCCTTCTGCCTTTGCTTGCAGCAAAACATCAGATTGTGCTTTAGTATCCAAACTAAACTTGCCTCTAATTGTTGCATCTGCTTTTTTATAACTTAAGCCTAAAGCATAAAAGGTGGTATTTTTGGACATGTTATATTTTTCCATATTATGCTTTTCTTAAAGTTCAAAAAAATATTAGTAGGTTATTGTAAAACACGATGAAACTTCCTTTAATCCTAAAGAATAATGGATTCAGACATAATTGTATATAAGTTGCCAGTAGGATTTAAATATAAAACGCTACCTGAAAAACAGGTAGCGTTTAAGAGAAATTATTTTTGAACTATTGGAGTTCTAAGTGATTCTAAGACCGCAACAATATCTGTATAAAGCTCTGTATTTGAAGCCACACCATTTGCATTTGCAGCTGCTCCTACATATCCTTCAAATTTTGTATAATCCGCAGTACTTGATTTTGTTCCCATACGAGGATTTTTCGCAGGATCATGCGCAGCTACCATATTCAAACCAGAATAGGTATTTACAGCACTCGTGCCTCCCGTGTTAAACGAAAAGAAATCGGTTAGATTGTCTGATAATTTAGCAATATTAGTTGATTGCGTAGTACCTGTTTCAGCCAGTACAGGTGCAAAATGCGCTTGTAAATTTCCTGCAGCATTCGATTGTACGTCAGCAACAATTAGTCCTATAGTTGAATTTACCACTTTACGGAAACTCAAACGCCCCTGCTCAATCATTTGGCCAGCGTTATCTGGATCTGAAACCATTTTAGTTCCGCCTAATCTCTCGTAAATAGATGCCTTTACAGGAGGAGTTACCGGGGCGTCATCATCATTACTACTGCACGAAGCCAGGGTTGCAGAAGCTGCGAGTAATACACTAAGTGTAATTTTGGAATAAATTTTCATAATAAAAATATTAAAGGTTAATTAAAAAAACGGTTTAGTTTTTGAGACAATTTGTAGCTCAAGCTATTTTGATTTACGGGACAAACTTCTTTGCCAGCCAAATTTTCTGGTAAAATATATCGCTTAGCGTCATAATGTCCTATGGCTATCAACTGGTCAAATACCTTTTGAGAGTTAGTGATTTTGTTGTTGTGGAAGTAAACAACCACATTTCGTTTAACAATTATAGAATCTGAGGTTAATCCTTTGATAGATCTCAAATCTGAACATATTTGTTTGGCTTGCACCGAATCTATGTTGGTTTTAAAATCGATTCGGCTTACCTGCAGATTTGGGCTTTCATAAACAGCAGGCTTAGCGGTAATAATGTGGAATAGAAAAATGGCAAAAAATAGTACCGTAATGATCAATCCCGTCCAAAGGCCTTTTTTTATAAATTTGTTAATTTTCATACAGCTGATTTTTAAAATGATTTTAGGTTTTCAAGATCATATACGAACCGTTTTTTAGCTTGGTTTTATTTAAATCGACAAAATAGTAGTTTAGATTTGTTTTAAATAACAATACGCTGAATTACAGGGTTTTTTAGAAAACTCTCGCCAAATTAAACCCAAAAAAAACATCTCCTTTAGTCCAGTCTCCTGTAGTTCTTCCAAGATATCCAGCTTCATCAATAGCTTGAGAACTGGTAAAATGCATTTGAAAAACGTGTCCGCCGGTTTCGAGGTCAAAACCAATGGATAATGGATTTTTATAAATAGAATTTGATGCCCTGTTTAAGTGCGCCGCATAATCCATATTCAATGACCAGCGTTTTGCAAATTTATATCTACCGCCAAAGCCAACGGCATATTGTGAATTGTTTTGTTCTGGATCCAGCACGAAATTTTCATGGAAAAATGATGGAACAATTTCCAAAGAGAGCCTTTCTGAGAATTTTCTGGAAATTAAAAGTTGAGCTACATAGGTCAGCCTGTTTATAAATTCAAGTTTAGGATATAGGCTTTCTTTTAGCGTATTGTTGATAGACAAACTATTAAACCCTGCAATAGTCACCGGAAAACCGTCTTTTATTTGCGGCAATAACATATATTTTGTTGCAAAGTCATAAGCAAATTCACTTCTGGCGGCACTTATATTAATCCCCGGGGTCAATCCGTATATAAATTTTATTTGTGTGTTGGCGTTATCCAGTCCATAGAATCCCTCAAAGCCGTCTTTTATAGAACCAAACCGGTGTGCTACAACAAAATACAAATCTCCTTTTGCCGCCAGTTTGGTCGATTCGAGATTGACAATCTTCAGGGCTTTAAATGCAGATGTCACCTTTTCTTTTGTGATTGGCGCTTCAACTCCGGATAATAGGTCGTCTTGCGAATAGGTTAGTAGTGGAAATAAAAACAATAATAGAATGAGCTTTTTCATGTGGTTAATTTTAATTGTTATTTGTTTTGGTGTACAAGGGAGGATTGATCTATTTTAAATTCTTGTAAGAGCTCATCATATCCTAAAAACCGTCCTTTAATTTTTAGCATTCTACCAATTGCAATGTCTTTGGGCAAACTGTCTTTGAAGGTTGCAAATATCTTTTCGCCAATAACGATTCCCTTACTCGAGGGTTCAACAGCTGTTACAATTGCAGTTACTTCAATTGTTTTGTCTTGGTATTTGACAGTAGCAAGGCTGTCATTGAAAGTAAACTCTTTTTCGAGTCCTTTAACCGTTACAGTATAATCTGCAGTTTCTGATTCGATATTCCTATGGCCTTTGTAACTGTAGAGGTAAATCGAAATCCCGGTTATCAGGAAGAGGGGAATAATAATAAGTATTTTTTTTCTCATGGCTGGTTTTTAGTATTTGGATTATCTACGTTAAAAAATACCTATTGGATTTAAATCATCAAATATGACTGTTGCTAAATCTGTATCATCTATTTCCCCGTATATGATTTCAAAATGCTTTAAATATTAAAATCATTTAGCCTTTCTAAAACTAAAAACCAATCCCATGAATTTAAAAACTCGTTTGCTTATTCCATCATTTGCTTTTCTACTAGTAAGTTGTACAGATGATAATCCTAGTACGTTAATTGACACTCCACCAATTACAGGCGTTGCCACATACAATCAGAATGTGAAATCCATTATTGATAATAATTGTGTTGTTTGCCATGCAGCTGTTCCCAAAAATGGGTCACCTATGTCTTTGGTTACTTATGACCAGGTTAAAAATGCGGTTTTAAATCGTGGGCTGCTTAACAGGATTTCTTTAGAAAATGGAAATAGTTCATTAATGCCACAGGGAGGACCAAGATTGCCTCAAACCACGATTGATGTTATTAAAAAATGGGAACAAGATGGATTATTAGAGCAATAATCCATACTAAAAAACATGAAAAAAATCATAGTAATGCCAATGATATTGGCTTCGTTCCTTGTTTTTTCGCAGGAAAAAATCTTAACTAAATCATCGACAATCACTTTTGAAGCTTCGGTCCCGTCTTTTCAGCCCGTTATGGGAACCAATACCAATGTAACTTTTGTTTTAAATCCGGCAACAGGTGAAATTGCATCCTTAGCCCTGATAAAAGGATTTCAGTTTGAAATGCCTTTGATGGAAGAACATTTCAATGAAAATTACATGGAGACCGATAAATATCCGAAAGCTATTTTTAGAGGGAAAATAGAAAAGTTTGATTCGAATAATTTAACTGAAGATTATAAAGATTACGTAATAAAAGGAAATTTAGAACTTCATGGGAAATCAAGAGATATAAATGCCAGTGCAAAAATCACCAGGACAGGTTCCCGAATTACCATTATTTCAGATTTTGCTGTTAATGCTAGTGATTTTGGCATTCCAATTCCATCGCTTATCAAGTATAAACTTGATGATAGAGTAAAAGTTCAAATTATTGCTGTTTTAAAATAAGGAAAACCAAAAAGGATTTTTTAACCTAAAATAATATAAAAGCAAAACCATGAAAAAAATTATACTCGTTGCAATGCTTTATGCTTGCGCTATTGGTCTCGCGCAAGAAAAAATGATTAGTAAAGCAGGTAAAATAACTTTTGAAGCATCTGTTGCTTCTTTTGAAGAAGTAAAGGCAATGAATACTAATGTAACTTTTGTCTTAAATCCTAAAACAGGGGAAATTGCAGCTTTAGCCTTAATGAAGGGATTTCGCTTTAAAGTAGCCTTAATGGAAGAACATTTTAATGAAAATTATATGGAGAGCGATCAGTATCCAAAAGCAACATTCAAAGGAAAAATAGAAGCATTTGATCTTGACAAACTTAGCGCAAATCCTAAAGATTTTATCATAAAAGGTAAATTAGAACTTCACGGAAAATTGAAAGACATAAACATCCAGGCAAAGCTAAGCAAGTCAATATCAGGAATTAGTATTGTGTCAAATTTTACTGTAGTTGCCAGTGATTTTAATATAGAAATTCCAAGTCTGGTTACAGGTAAGCTATCCAATAAGGTAAACATCTTAATAGATGCAGTTTTAAAATAAAAGATCTAAGATGGAAGAAGAAATAAAAGTTGAAGAGGACTTTACTATTGTCTGTTTTCAGAATGACAGTTCAGAACCTTTTTTTACGCGCTGTCAATTAAACAGTGCTCTAATACAGTTTCATTTCGTACTGAAAGGTAAGGCCAAATTTTCGTCCAATGATGTTAATTATGATTTGGAATTGAAAGAAGAAAAATCATTGCTATTGTACAATCCACAATGGGATTTTCCACTTCATTTAGAGCTTTCTCCAAATTCGTGGGTCATTTCTGTTATTGTTTCGATTAACAAATTTCATGCGCTGTTTTCTGTTGACACAAGTTTAATTACTTTTTTAAGTCCTGACAATAAAGTTAAAAATTATGATAAAGAAGGAAATATTAGTCCGTCAATGGCAATTGTTTTAAGTCAGCTTTTTCATTTTAACCTTCATCCCTCTATAAAAAACCTTTATTATAAAGGAAAAGGATATGAATTGCTAAGTCTGTATTTTAACCGAAACGAAGATCCAAATGCAGAACAATGTCCATTTTTGATTGATGGAGATAACGTCTTAAAAATAAGAAAAGCAAAAGAAATCATTATTAAAAATATGGCTGAACCGCCAGGTTTACAGGAATTGGCTGATGAAATTGGCCTGAATTTGAAGAAACTAAAAATGGGTTTCAAACAAATTTATGGAGATACTGTATATGGCTTTCTATTTGATTACAAAATGGATTTCGCCAGAAAGCTACTCGATAGCGGATCATATAATGTAAACGAAGTTGGCTTGAAGATAGGTTACAGTACCGGAAGCCACTTCATTGCGGGATTTAAGAAAAAATTTGCGACAACTCCGAAAAAATATCTGATGTCGGTTAATACGAATGTGTAGATTTTTGTTCACTACTAATTTCACGAATTGGCATGAATTAAAAAATCTGCCAGATCTGCCAGATCTGCGAGAGAATTTTTCTTAACATCAATTAAAGAATCAATTTTCGATATCCAATTATAATCAAAAAGTAATAATTATCATATTTCTAAAAAGTAGCAATTTTTACTTTTGCTGAAAATTAAAACAAAAACAAAGCTTAAAGCCTAATGCTTAAAGCCTAAAGCAAAAAAATAAATGAAAGGCGTATTATTAGTAAACTTAGGATCTCCAGAAAGTCCAACTACAAAAGATGTAAAACCGTACTTAGATGAATTTTTAATGGATAAATACGTGATCGATGTTCCGTATTTATTGAGAGCTTTTTTAGTTCGTGGTATTATCCTAAGAAAAAGACCGGAAGAATCAGCACATGCATATGCTAAAATTTGGTGGGAAGAAGGTTCTCCGTTAGTGGTCCTGTCTGAAAGAATGCAGAAAAAAGTGCAGCCTTTGGTAAATGTTCCTGTTTCACTTGCTATGCGTTATGGAAGTATGACTATTGAAAAAGGGTTTCAGGAATTGCACGAAAAAGGAGTTACTGAAGTGATGCTTTTCCCATTATATCCGCAGTATGCAATGGCTTCGACTTTGACGATTTTAGTTAAAGCTGAAGAAATTCGCAAGAAGAAATTCCCTCATATGACTTTTACAGATGTTCCTGCGTTTTACAACAAACCAGATTACATAAAGAATTTAGCCGATTCGATTGAGAAACACTTAGTTGGTTTTGATTACGATCATTTATTATTCTCATATCACGGAATTCCAGAGCGTCATATTCGCAAGACAGATGTAACCAAATCACATTGTAAAATTGATGGATCTTGTTGTAACACTCCTTCGGCCGCACACGATTTTTGTTACCGTCATCAATGTTATGAAACAACCAGACAAGTCATAAAATTATTAGGACTTCCTGCTGATAAATACAGTTTGACTTTTCAATCGCGTTTAGCCGGAGACAAATGGCTAGAGCCGTATACGGATGTTGAAATTGATAATATGCCAGCAAAAGGAATCAAGAAATTAGCGGTTGTAACGCCAGCTTTCGTATCGGATTGTCTAGAAACTCTGGAAGAAATCGCTATGCGCGCCAAAGAAGATTTTGAAGCAAAAGGCGGCGAAGAATTCTTAGCGGTACCGTGTCTGAATGATGATGATGAATGGTGTCAGACGGTGAGTAATTGGATTAATGATTGGGCTAGATAAATCTAAATTAATAGCATAGAATATTACATTTACTATTTGTGGTTTTTTTAAAATGACTACGTTAATATCACTCTATTTGTATTAGTTTAGTCCCCTAAATAAATTTAAATTTGGAAGATTTGAATTAGGTTTACCTCGTTAATCACTTTGATTATAAATTTATTTAATCAATTAAATTTATAAAGAGTAAAAAATAGATTTTTTCCTGTTTAGATTATCTAATCTTTTTGCTTAAATCCCCAACTTTCGTACATGACCGCATAATGACTGGAAAAGGAAACAAAAAATAAGCTAATATACTGTTTAATAGATTTTTAAATAAAAAATGGCGCCAATTGTCTTCAATTGGCGCCATTTGGCTGTAGTGACCTCTACGGGACAAATTTCGATAAATTTTATGGAAGATTTAAAGGTATTGGCTTACTACATGTAGACGCTGTCTTTCATTGGCTTAGTAAATTTGGTTTGGATGTCCTGTTGGGAATCCATGCAAAAAATATATAAACTCAATTTGTTTACCACATTAAACTATTATACAATTCTACAAATATTATGAAGGATTTGAACAGATTCTTATAGTTAACGTAGAATTGTCTTTCATTGTCTATATGAATTACTGTTTCGGATTTAAAAATAAAGCTATTTGATTTTCTTTTGTTAGATAAGTCTTTCGTAATTTTTGTGGTAAAAATATCAGGGTTAATCATTCGAATATGTTACTTTCCTAAAAAATACGAAAAATCCTGTTTTAATATTAGCAGTTTATTATATTTGTTTTAAGCAACAGAAGTTTTTTCACAGACTAAAGTCGATAACAATCTCATTGAACCAATAGTAATTAAAACAACTCTTCAAAATTATAATAGCAAGTTAATGAAAATAGTTTTTTACCAACCTAAAAATAGCATTCTTAAAAAATATATGGAAGGTTACTATTTTATGACTCCTGATGATTCTCATCAACCATTTCACTACCTCACTTTTCCAAATAATTTTTTTATTCTTTCTGTAGCAATCGGCAGTCAGATTATGACTGATGATAACCAAATTATAATCTCGCATTCCCCAGCAAACGAAATAATAGCGGATTTTCTAGCACGTTATACAAGACCAATTGAAATTCTATATAAAGATCCCGTACCAGAAATCACCATTTATTTTAAGCCTTCGGGCATAAATCATTTTATTGATAAGGCTTATCTGCTATTCGGGCAGAAAACGGCAATCAACTTCAATCCCTTTCCTGATTTTTATGAAGCAATGAAGGGTATATTGGAACTGAAGGATCTAACACTCCAAATAGAGATGCTTGAAGAATACTGGCTTTCAAAATTTGAACAAAAAGACCTTAAATTGATCGAGGATATTTTACTAGATATAGAGTCAGATATGAAAATTTCAGACATTGCTTCAAAGCATAATATGTCAAGACAGCATCTTAATACTCTATTCACAAAAATAGTCGGAAAACCCTGTTCTGAGTATAGAAAGATCTATCGTTTCAGATCGACAATTGAAAAAAAGAAAAATACAAAAAAACTGACCCAGCTTACATATGACAATCTCTTTTATGATCAATCTCATATGATAAAAGATTTTAAAGACCTTACCAAGGTAAGTCCTCAATCTTTCTTTAAAAAAATAGATATAGACAAAAAAAATATTTGGCTTTACATATAGACTTTACATTTTTACAATTTTCGCTGTCGTGATAAGACTACTTTCGTAATCTTATAGGAAAAAAAAATGAAACAAAATTTCAAGCTTGCATTTTTTGCAAATATCATTTTATTTGCAAGTTGCAACTTATCGGCACAGCAAAAAGACAATTACTCAACAAAAATCGACAGTTTGCTGAAAACCAAAAATCCAAGAAATTTTAATGGAGCGGTTATTATTCAGCAAAAGGGAAAATTAAAGTATGCAAAAGCGTTTGGGTTTGACGATTTCAATAAAAAAACTTCGCTGAAAGTCGACGATAAATTCTCTACAATGTCGCTGGCAAAACAATTTACAGCAACACTTATTTTACAGCAAGTAGAAAAAGGAACGATTGATTTGCAAACACCTATTCGTAAATATTTGCCAGATTTTAAATATTCCTGGGCAGACACGGTTACCGTTCATCAGCTGCTGAATAACAGTTCGGGTTTGTACAGCGAAAGTTTGGACAAACCGCTGAAGTTTAAGCCTGGAACAGCTTTTAGTTATTCAAACGTTGGTTATTATGTGGCTGGATTGGTTTTGGAAAAGCAAAGCGGGAAAAATTTTGAAACTTTAGTAACAGCGCTATTCAAAGCATGCAAAATGAAGAACAGCTATTATCCGAATGAAACCAATAGCCAATTTTTGACGAAAGGACACTTAATAAAGAAAGATGGAACGATAAATCAATTTGATAAAATAAGCTTTACAACTGACCAATATTGGGGGAGTCATTTAATTGTATCCGCACAAGATCTTGCAAAATGGAATGAATGTTTACACAACGGTAAATTACTAAAGTTAACTACTTATAAAATGATGACGGGTTATTCAATAACCAATACGCATATTCTTTTTAGCGAAAAACCAATTGGATATGGATATGGATTACGTATAAACGATAAAGAAAATATACTTGAAATCGGACATACAGGCTTTCATCCAAGCGAAGGATTTACAGCGGTCAATTTATATTATCCTAAAACAGATACAAGTATTATTGTTATGGAGAATCAGGCGAACGAAAATTTTGAGATTGCATATTATTTTGAACAGCAAATTAGAAAAATTATAAAAAAAAGCCAGCTTTTAAAATAATCCTAATTCATGACACGAGACAACTTTTACACTCAATAATCTTAAGAACAGATATGAATCAAATTTTTAGATTACCATTTCTTGGAATATCACTTCTATTTTTAAGCTGCAATTCAACTTCAGTTGTTAGAAAACAAAATGGAAAACTATCAGCTGATACTTATTTGCCTAAAGTGGTTTATAAATCAGGCGATTTTGTCATAACGCAATTAACTGAAAATGCATTTGAACATAAGTCTTTTCTGCAAACAAAGAGTTCCGGGAAAGTGCCTTGCAATGGAATGATAGTTAGAAACAGTGGTGAAGCAGTTATCTTTGATACAACATCCGACAGTCTTTCCTCTGCGAAATTGATTACATGGGTAAAGGAAAGACTGAACTGCAAGATAAACGCTGTTGTGCCAACCCATTTTCATATTGATAATTTGGGTGGGTTGAAAGCATTTGAACAAGCCGGAATTCAGTCATATGCTAATTTTAAAACCATTGAATTTGCAAAAGAACGAAACGAAAATTTACCACAAAATGGTTTTACGGATTCGCTTGTAATAAAAGTTGGAAACAAGAAAGTCATAGCAAAATTTTTTGGAGAAGGTCATACACGTGATAATACTGTTGGATATTTTCCTGATGAAGAAATATTATTCGGAGGCTGTTTAATAAAAGATATTGATGCCACCAAAGGCAACCTTGCAGATGCAAATGAAAATGAATGGTCAAATACGGTAGCAAAAATAAAAAAAT
This sequence comes from Flavobacterium sp. KH_001, assembly GCF_057840745.1. Classification (NCBI taxonomy): domain Bacteria; kingdom Pseudomonadati; phylum Bacteroidota; class Flavobacteriia; order Flavobacteriales; family Flavobacteriaceae; genus Flavobacterium; species Flavobacterium sp. KH_001. Next base: position 3,648,846 of record NZ_CM174520.1, read on the forward strand.
CATATCCCAATATTAAATACGTGATTCCAGGGCACGGACAATATGGTAATCAAAAATTATTAGATTATACTATCGAATTATTTAAAAAACATTAAGAATATTCTACAATAAGACAACCTCATAAAAAAACACAATGGCAAAGAACTTTTTTATTTTATTCATTTCTACAATTTTATTAATAGACTGTTCGACAAATAAAGAACAATTTGGAGAAAGTACTATTGAAAATGCTACCGGCACAGCTTTATCGAAAGATGAGTTTTCTAAAATCAGGAGTTTAAACAATGAGACTTTCGATACGGTAAATTTTGTAAGTAGAGAGAAAGTAGGACTCAAGTATCGCTTATATAGGCCCAAACAGCAAAAAACATGTAAATCATTCCCATTAGTAATCGTGTATCATGGTTCCGGAAGGCCCATTGGAAGTGATAATAGTTCTCAATTGGGGGTTTTACCAAAACTATTTGCAAGTGCAGAAATACAAAATAAATATCCAGCATATGTTTTAGCGCCGCAATTCTCTGAGCGGTCTTCAGACTATGAAACCGACAATAAAAGAAATCTGCTGTATTCAAAACCTAGAGCTTCCCTAAATTCAGTAATGCAGCTTATAGACTCGCTAAAATCAAATTTAAATATTGACAGTAAAAGAATTTACGTAGTTGGATATTCTATGGGCGGTTCAACTGCAATTAATTCATTGGCATCAAGACCGGATCTTTTTGCAGCAGGAATTAGTATTTCTGGCATACCGCAGTTTGATAAAACAGAAAAGCTGAAAACAATTCCCATTTGGCTTATTCATGGTCTTGATGACACAGAAAACCCGATCAGCAGTGATGAGCAATTTTATAAAGAAATGAGCACTAATATCCGTTTTTGGAAATTAAAGGGAACAACCCACGATAATATATTTACCACTACGATTTTAGGAGAAACATTACCGGAATGGTTGTTCAAACAGCATAAGAAATAAAACTGCTGCTGATATCGATTTTGCAAAAATAAAAATTTCAAAAAATACCAGATATGATGTAGTTACGAATTTTAATAAAAAGATTTTATAAAACAAATTAAACAAAACTTACCTATGAAACAATTACCAAAGTTATTCTTTACCTTTTTACTTATTATGTTTTTTGGTTGTACTGGTTTTAGCCAAGAAAAAGCAATTGCCAGTGACCAACGTTATATTTTCTTTTTTCATAATGGTTTTATTGAACAAAATGATCTTAGTGTAGCACATCCTGAATATGGAAAAGCAGAATACAATGAAATTTTAGATTCCTATAGAAAGGATAATTTTATTGTTTTTAGCGAAATTAGAAAGAAAGATACTGATGTTCATAAATATGCAAAAAAGATAGTCAAACAAATTAAAGGATTACTAAAAAAAGGTGTTTCACCAGGTAAAATAACCGTAATAGGAACTTCGAAAGGGGGGTACATTGCACAGTACGTATCAACTTATCTGGCAAATCCAGAGGTGAATTTTGTTTTTATCGGATGTTTCAGGGATGTCGATATTGAAGAATGGCCTGATATTAATTTTTGTGGAAACATTCTAACTATATACGAACAATCAGATGTATTGGGCGTTTCAGCTATTAGAAGAAAAGTAACTTCGAAACTTAAAGTAAATCATTTTAAGGAAATAGAGTTATATACTAATCTTAAGCATGGCTTTTTATATAAAGCCTCAGACGGATGGATTGCACCTTCTAAAAAATGGGCAAATGGGAACTATGAATAGTACACATAATTTGACAAACCTGTGGAAAAAAGTAAACAATTTTGGACTCAGTTGATCCGTAATTAATTAGGTACAAGTAGGAGAGTGGTTTATAAGATTATAGACCACTTTGTAAATTGTGTTTTATAATTAGACATTGAAAATTAGTTCAGCAAAATTTAGAAAAATGTTAGTCTTTGTTTTAACTCATTCAATGTTTTCGAATGCTGTTAAGTTATCTTATTTAAACGGAAAAATGATTTAAAGGTAATTTCTTTAGTAGTCGAAATAAAAAAATGGCGCCAATTGTCTTCAATTGGCGCCATTTGGCTTTGTAGTGACCTCTACGGGACAAATTTCTATAAATTTTATGGAAGATTTGAAGAGATTGGCCTTTTATATTTAGTATCTGTCTTTCATTGGCTTTATAAATTTGGTTTGGATAGCTTGTCGTCTCCAATTATCATTACTAGAGTATTATTATAAATATCAATTAAGTTAAAATGAAATTTCTTTTGTCCTCTGTTTGGTTTCACTGCTTCATCCGCAATACTTTTATAATAAACGGTTCCATATAAGGAATTTCTAATAAATATGAGGGTTGAACGAACTGCCTAAACAAACTTTATAAAAGGAAAAATGCTTTAATTTGTTAAATTTTGCGAGAGAATTACTTCTATATAAAGTAGTAACTTGAATTAATTATTTTATTTTGTAATTCCTCAAAAAATAAAGAATTATTTATTACCCTTTTTTATGATCTATTCATCTTCTCGTATTTCATGGGATACCAATGTCAAACATTACATCCGAAATGGATTATACGATAACTTACCCAATACCATAAAAGCTAGAATTCCCAAATCAAACAAACACCGATGGAAACATGAAACAGCTGAAAAGTATTTAGGTTGCGAAGTAGCAAATTTCATAAAAGAAGAATTAGAACTCATAAAACGAACTGGAGAATCTAAGAATGCTAAAAAAGTTATGGAAGCTTATTTCAAACTTTCTGACACCTACCATGAGATTTTAAGTACTGTAAAAGGAATCAAACAACAAATTGCCTTACAAAAAGAAAAATTAGTAAATACTGTTGAAAAGGTAAAAGACATAATTCCTATCGAAAGAGCATTAAAAGTCTTCAATATTTCTAGAGCCACCTATCATAATTATAAAGTATTGGTTATCAGTAAATGTGAATCTTCTTGTTTTTTGTGGTGTGTTAGACAATATCCGCACCAATTATTAAAAAAGGAAATTTTGCAAATCAAAAAATATATGGAAATAAAGGACTATCAACATTGGTCTAAATCTTCTGTTTACTTGTTGGCACTACGAAATAAAGAAATTTCTTTTGGTTTGTCTACTTGGTATAAATATTCCAAATTACTGGGATATACGACTACAAGGCATCTGCATCCAAAGAAATTATATGGCTCATTGAAGAGTTTTAGACCTAATGAAATTTGGTGCGCCGATGTAACGATATTGAAAACCGCTGATGATAAAAAACATTATATTCATTTTTTGATGGACCATTATTCTAAAATGATTCTAGGATATAGAATTGAAAATAGTTCCAGTCCAAAAGCTATTAAAGATTTGTTAGAACAAGCCTATTTAAAATATAAAAGCAAAAAGCCCATTACTTTTGTCACCGATGGAGGTGTGGAGAATGTAAACATCAAAGTTCATGATTTTTTAGAGACAACCAATCAAGAGATCAAACACTTAATTGCTCAAAAAGACATTCCTTTTTCCAATTCTAAAATTGAAGCATTTAATAAAATCATCAAACACCAGTTTTTGTTGCCACAAAATTTAATCAACAGAGAACAGCTAGAGTCCGCTTTAATAGAAAATGTACTGACTTATAATACGATACGTCCGCAATTTTCATTGCAAGGAAATACCCCCGCAGAAACTTTTTCAGGAAAACCAACAGTTTTGAATACTTACAAAATGCATTTTCTAGAACAGAAAACCTTGAGAATATCTTCAAACCAACAGAATAGATGCAAAAACTGTAATTGATATTGGAAAAGTAAAATTCCAATAGTCGATTTTTATCAGTATTGGATTTTTTATAGCTTGAAGCGCTTTATGATTTAGTTTGATTATTTAGATAATACTATTTTTACGCAAATTCCTTATACGGAACCGTTTATTATAAAATGATCATGTTAAGAGCAGGCGAGTTTAGCAGATTCGAGGGAAATAATTGGTTTAATTTTTCCTGAAAATTTCACATTTCGAGAAGACAAAATCCAAACCGCTAGGATCAACGAAATGGTCAACTGTATCTATTTGGTAAACAATAGATTAAGAGCAAAAAAAAACGGGACAAAAGATGATATTTTTCTTTTGTCCCGAGTAGTGACCTCGACTGGATTCAAACCAGTAACCTTCTGAGCCGTAATCAGATGCGCTATTCAGTTGCGCCACGAGGCCTTTTTGTTTTCAATTAAGCTAATATTTCGTAGCTTTGTTGATTGCTTATTGCGGGTGCAAAGATAGGTATAAATGCGAGATATGCAAGCATAAAATAACATAAAAATAAAAAAAAATGAAGATTGAAAATTATATACGTGATATTCAGGGATTTCCAAAAGAAGGAATTTTATTTAAAGATATCACGCCGCTCTTAAATGATCCAATTGCAAGAACAGGATGCCTCACAATTTTATTAGAATCTTTAAAAGGACAAAAAATAGACAAGGTAGTAGGAGCGGAGAGCCGTGGTTTTTTCTTCGGAATGTTGTTGGCACAGGAATTAAAGGTTGGTTTTATTCCCGTAAGAAAACCTAAAAAACTGCCTTATGAAGTTATTTCAGCTTCATATCAACTGGAATATGGCTCCGATAGTTTAGAAATGCACACAGACGCCATCCAAAAAGGAGATCGCGTTTTAATTCATGACGATGTTCTGGCAACTGGCGGAACTGCAAAAGCAGTTTGCGAATTGGTAGAAAAACTGGGAGGTGAAATTGTGCAGTGTAATTTTTTAATGGAATTATCTTTTCTAAACGGCAGGGAAAAAATTAAAGACCATCCTATTTTTGCAGCACTTACGTATTGATTAAACTAGAACGATTTTGTTTTTTATGGCGTAGAGCACTAATCCAATTCGGGTTTTGATTTCGAGTTTATCAAAAAGGCATTCTCGATAACCGTCGATTGTTTTGGGGCTTAGACACATTTCTGAGGCGATTTCCTTATAGGTTTTTTCGGTGCAGGCATGTTTGATGAAAACAATCTCTTTTTCTTTTAGACTGATTTTTTTCGAATCATCATTCGCTTTTTTGACCAGCATTCCTGAAACATATTCTGTAAAATAAAAACCTTTTTCAATCACAGATATCATAGCCTCTTTAAAAATCTCGGGTGAGGTGTCTTTTAATAAATAACCTTTGGCACCATTGGTAATCATTTTGATGATAATTTCTTCATCATCGTTGACAGAAAGGGCTATAACCTTCAAATCGGGTTTGTTTTCCTTAATCCATTTCATGGTGCTTACGCCATCTAAAACGGGCATGTTTACATCTAATAAAATCAGATCAATTTCGGTATCAGGATTGTCCTGTAGATAGGAAAGAAAAACTTTTCCATTTTCAAATCGGTTAATCACCTCAAAATCCTTAAAACTATTGATTAAAAGTTCGAGAGACTGAGAAAAAAGCTGGTGATCATCTACAATAATTATTTTGCTTTTAGTGTTTGGTTTCATTGGTTTTCGATTAAGGGGTATTCTAATATTACAGTGGTTCCTGATGGGGCAGATGCCATTATTAAGTGCGCTCCAATTAACTTGGCTCTTAATTTCATGTTACTTAAGCCTAATCCTGAGTTTATTAGGCTTGTGTTATATCCAATTCCAAAATCTTTAAATTCTAAACGGAAAAGAGTTTCGGTTGTGGTAATGTTAACTTCAAAAAGATCGCTGTGCGAGTGTTTAAGACTATTGTGGAGCGCTTCCTGAAAAATTCGATAAATAAACAAATCATGTTCCTGGCTAATCTTAGGTATTTCTCCGTTTAGATTATAGCGATATTGAATATTCTTAAGCTTTTTTATACGCTCTAAATCCTGTTGTATGGCTTCGATAAAATTGCTTTGCAGTAAATTGTCTTTATTGATGATTCGGGATAAAATTCTTATCTCATCTAATGATTTGGCTAATATCTCTTTTAAGTCACTAATTTCATTCTGCTGAATAGGTTTTCCGCTATTTAGGTACATGTTAAGCTGCATGATACCAACCGAAATAATCTGGCCTATATTGTCGTGAAGTTCTTTACTGATTTCGCTCAGTGTCTGATCCTTAATCTCAATTCTGGTTTTAACTAATTCCGATTGAAAATAAAGCTCTGATTCCATTTTTTCAACCAGATAGGTATTCTTTTTTTTCAAAAAATAAAAGAATATCACAAGCAGAATGATCAGTAAAGTTAAGAAAACAATACCTAAGGAAATGACTAATAATTGTATTTCTTTTCGCTCCATAAAAATCCAATAATATAACAGCTATGCGCCAGGACATTCAAAATAAAGACTACCAAACTAAAAATAGATTCGTCATGTTTGATTAAAAACCAGTTTAACGCCAGCATAAAAGGCAAAAAAGGTACATGAAAAACTAAAATTCCTAATATGTACCAGAAAAAGACGGATCTTTTAAAATTCAATATTTTGTCTGAATTAAAAATTTCAATTAAATACAAGCAGGATAATATCATAATCAATATAACTCCAATGGCGAAACTATAAGTAAACGAATGGTTTACATCTTCTTTAAAATACAAAATATTCAGGAAAAAGGAAATGATAAACAGCATAAAGCAAAGACTCGCTACTATTCTATGATTTACCTTTGATAATAAACTCCTTAAAAGCACTATATAGGCAGAAAAGGTTACCAGCATATAAAAATTAAAAACGTAGTAATTTAACAGGCCTGTCCATTCTGTAAAATAATAACCTACTTTTTCTATTACTACAGAATACCAAATTAAAATTACTAAAAATTTAGCTCTATTACTAGGAAGTTTGTGCATTGAGATCAATCCAATAATTCCAGAGAATAAAGCTAAATAGAAAGTGTAAAATCGTAAAAACTCAAACATAATTTTTTAGTAATTTAGGCTAGGCGGTCTTCCAATACTGCCGTAATTCATTGGTTCAATGCTTGAAATATCAGCATTACTTTCTTCACTTAAAAGGGCAAAAGTTTGTACTTCATTTTTAGTATTTGTTCTGATTTTTTTGCCGGTAGCTTGTAAAAATACCGTCATCAAACCTGCTTTTTCAGCATATTTTTTCTGTTCAGGATATACGCCAAAGTAAATTCGGATACCGTTTACATCATATCCGGTTTTTTTACCTTTTGATTTGATGTATTCGATGTAATTTTCGAGTTCTTCTACAGAAAACCAAACGGCATTTGCATCTTCTTTTTTAATGTATTTAGTAATAATACTGGCTCTGTATTTCATGAAATTCAGATGCAGGTCTTTTGCGAATTTTCTAGTAATTAATTGTGTCGGTCTTTCAAGTTCTTTTTCCATAATGTTAGAATTAAATCTTTAATAGTTAATGGTTTAATTGATTTGTCAAATACTGTTTAAACAAATATTCTCAGCAAAATTATTTTAAAGCCTTACAAGAGACAAGGGGAAATATACCCTTTTTTGTAAGGGTAAATTTATTTAAAAAAATGGGTTAAAGTGCTGTTTTGTAATAATTTATAAAGAATCAATTTTACATCGTTCCTTTTTGTGCACAAAATGGATAGGCGAAATCTGAAAAGCCTATTAAAAGAGTAAGAATTAATAGTAATACTAAAAATTATGAGTTTATATCACGAAGTTTTTCAGGGAGAATCATTCAGCGAAGACAATTATTTTGAAGCTGTAAGATATGTTTTAGGACCAGAGTATTCTAATTTAAGCGAAAGCGAGCTTGAAGACGTCCTTTTATCAAGAGTAGACCAAATGTCTGAAAGTGAAGCAGAAGGTTTTTGGTCAAGTTTAGGAAATGTAGCCAGCAGTATTGGTTCAGGAGTTTTGCGCGGTGTTTCTGCAGTAGCTCCAATAGTAGGAACTGCTGTTGGGACTTATTTTGGTGCGCCTCAAATTGGGGGAGCTGTTGGAGGATTAGTAAGTAATCTGGCAGGAGCCGGAAGTGCAGCCTTAGACAATAGCCGTCAGCCACAACGTCGACCTGCGCCTCCGCAACAACGCCGACAAGCAGCTCCGCAGCAACGCAGACAGGCTCCGTCGCCAGTTAGACAAGCATGGGGAAATACAACCAGATATCTTGCTGATGCCGGTAGAGCGGCTCTTCCGGCGATTCAACAATATGTGCAGGATAATCCGGTGCAATTGCGTCCGCAGGCTGCGCAGGATATTGGTAGAGTACAAGGTTTGTATAATCAGTTAGGAGGTGTTATTAACAACCCTCAATTTCAGGCAGGCCAGGCACAGCAAAGTTTAGGAACTGCCAGTCCAAACTCACCAATTGAAAGCCACTCTTTTGCAGAATTAATTGAAAGTGTGAATTATCTAACCGAGAATATCCTGTATGAATATTATAACGGAGGATTAATTCCAACTGAAGACTATTATGTTGATCAATACGGCCAATTTGTTGGTACCAATACCCCCAACAGAATCAATAGACTTGAGAATTCTATTGCCAGTTTATAAAACCTAAAAGTTATAACAATGGATGCTTATTTAGAATATTTGAAAGAACATAATCCTGAAATGGCCAAATATTTTGAGCTGATGCAACCCATGATGGAAAAAAAAGAACCTGAAGAGGAAAAAGAAATTCCAAAAATTGATGCAGAGCTTGAAGAACGTATAAAAAGGCTTAAAAAAATCAATCACAAGCTTTTTACCATTATTGAAGGATTGAAGTTTCAGCTGGAATTTGAACTAAATCAAAATGACGATCTGGCAAACGCAATAGGCGCCTGTACGGAATGTTTTGGCGGAAACAGTGATTGCCCGGAATGTTTTGGAACCGGAAAACCAGGCAATAGCATTCCTGATTTTATTCTTTTCAATAAATATATTCAGCCTGCTATCCAGAAGTATAACAAACATTATTTCAATAAAAATTAACCATTAAAATTTTAAATTATGAGCTATTTTGAAAGTTATTTAGACGAAGATTTATTAAATGAAAATTATTTCAACGAAGATCTTTTAGGCGAGGATTTATTAGAAAGTTATGACGAAAGTTATGATGAAGCCGCTAAAAAAAGACCTTCCATAAAAGGTATTAGACCAAATGTAAGTTCTGCAGTAAAACAAAGATCAAACTTTGGAAAAGCCCTGAGCGGAAGAGCGAATGACTATGCTACGAAAAGCGAACTGAAAAAGTCATTAGATGCCATTTCGAACCAGGTGAATGAACTTAAAAAAACATCATTAGCCACTAATAAAACTCTGGTAGCCTTAGATCAAAAGCATACAGAACTTGCTAAGTTAGATGCGCGTAAAGGCGATAATCAAACTAAGGTTTTAAAAAATATGCAAATGATGAGCATGATGGGATCCTTGCTGAATCAGCCAAAATTAAAACCTGAGAATTTGGAATTCATTCCCGCAAAAGCAGCTGATAGTAACGGACCAGCTCATGATGCAAAAATAATTGAAAAGCCAAATACTAGTGCGATTTATGTTGATCAGACGATGTCTTTGTTACTGCCAATGATGACTACAATGGGAGATTCTGGTTCTGGAAAATCGGATAATTCGAACATGATGTTACCATTAGTTTTAATTATGTCTCAACAAGGTCAGGGTAATACAGGCACTAATAATACAATGCTGCCACTTGTCATGATGATGATGATGAATAAGTAAATGTGAGAAGGGCAATTGAACCCAATTGCCCTTTTATTTCTATTAACCTTAAAATACACAACAATGAATCCGTTTAATTTATTAATCAATTATGTAATAGCAACCACTAGAGCAAGTTATTACAATATACCCGGAAATCAGGAAGTTACCAATACGGCACTCTTAACCGGTATGGTCTCGGAGAATCCACTGCTGAGTTATTTAATAATAGACAACAAAGCAAAAATTGAAGGCGAGAAGTTTGGTACAACAACTACAATAGTTCCCACAACCACATCAAGACCTGAAAATCCAAGTTTACCACCATCACCAGAAACTGTTGTAACTCCTCCAACGGAGACAAAAGGAACAGAGACTCCAGCAGAAGATACTGCTGCGACATTAGAGGGAATCAGAAAGGAAATCTTGGCAAACAGTACAGCTTTGGCAACTATTACTACCGAATTTGGTGATCTGAAAACAAAAATAACGAATATCGAAGGTGATAATAAGAAGTTCCAAGAATCTTTAATTGAAATTCAAACGAAACTCAATGAATTTTCAGGAGTAAAGCAAACGCCAGACACTGTAGCGGTTAGCAAGAATATTGTAGCTCAAAAAGCATCAACTAAAGCCGAAACAAAATGAAAACCGCTGTCTCTAATCACGAAACCATTAATTTAGAAAAAATTGAAAAAACAACCAGTCAAATTTTGAAAAAAATCAATTGTATTCGCCCAAGTTTATTTACCAGCAATCTCAAATTTTCAAAAAAGGCTGAAGAAGAAAAGATTCTTTTATTTAAAGAATTGATTCCGAAAAAAATATTCTCGATTGAGAAGACGATTGATTTATTTTCTAAGATTTTAGCAGATAATAACTTTTCGAAGTTGGATCAAAAAGATCAGGATTTTATTTTGGGATTAAAAAAAATAGATCTCAAAAACAGTCAGTATGTAAGTGAAATTACTGAATTTATAACACAGGAGAATGAAATAGACGTAGTCTTTTTTTCTTTAGTGGAAGAGAATCTTTATTTCACATATCTTAATTCTGAATTGTACGATATTGACTTTAAGTTGAGTAAAATTAGTTTACAACCCTAAAATACAAACTTATGGATCCGAGACTTAAAATAATATTATACGGTAATCAGGATGAAGAATTATCGTTGTTAATGCGTTTAGAAAAAGAAAAAGAATATCCGGAAAATTGTAAAATTATTTCAGAATTTGGAACCATTGTAAGTGTTCGTACTCAACGTAGATATTTATGTCGAATTTATAATAGCAAGAAAGTTAAGAGTCTGAAAGCCCCACGTGTTGTTCCTGCCAATGTTGCTCAGGAAGAAGTGTCTTCTGGTGAAATAATAGAAAAGAAAAACGATAGTACAGACGAAAAAACAGCGAATGTTATTTTTGGGGTTATAGATTTTGGTTTTGATTTTACACACCCGGATTTTATTAAAAATGATAAAACACGTTTCGAGAAAATCTGGATTCAGTCAGATCGATACGAGGAAAATAAATTTGGCTACGGAAGAATTGTTTCAAAAGCCCAGATTAATGAGGCATTATTAGATGAATTTCCGTTTAAAAAACTAGGCTATCATCCCGGAAAATCAGATTTGTTTGGAAACGGATCGCATGGTACTCACGTTCTCGGAATTGCCTGCGGAAATGGCTCAGTAGCCCAAAAAAGCTTTGCGCCTGATGTTTCTATTTTAGCAGTAGATATGGGAACAAATTTGGTGAATGGCTGCAATTTATCTCTTGGTGATTCAGTAAAATTAATTGAAGGTATCGATTTTTTACTGACAGAAGCAGGAGATCGCCCAATTGTGATTAATATGAGTCTGGGCGGACACGGAGACGCACACACCGGACAGACTTTGGTTGAACAAGCCATTGATCACATTCTGAAAACCAGAAAAGGAACTGCAATTGTACAAAGTACAGGTAATTATCATCAGGCCAATGTGCATACATATGGAGATATCACAGAAAACCAGAAAATTAAGATTCCGTGGATGTTTAAAAAATACGATCGCACACCTAATGAAATGGAAATTTGGTATCATGGAGATGATATGTTGAGTGTAAACGTGTATGATGACAATCAGAAAATATTGCTTTCTTCAACACCTTTTAAAGATGAATTAATTCTGAAAGATGGTGATGAAGTGGGAATCTGTCTGCACAGACGTAAAGAGCCAAATACAAACAAAAATCAAATTAATATTCTGGTTAATGGCAAATTGAATTCTAAATTCTGGACCATTGAATTGGTTGGGAAAAAAGTTCAAAACGGGAGATATCATTGTTATATAGAACGTGATGATGGCGGTCAATCGATCTTTTTGCCGCAAATTGCTAATAAAACACATACGACAAATTCTATTTGCAATTCACAATATAGTATTGTGGTTGGTGCTTATAACCAAAATGATGAGACCAGACCAATTTTGTCTTTTAGCAGTTCAGGACCAACGGTTGACGGCAGAATGAAACCCGAAGTCGTAGCACCAGGTTTTAAAATTAGGTCATCCTGTTCTGCTTCAGGTAGAGAAAACAGGGCATCGAATAAACTGACTTCGAAAAGTGGGAGCAGTATGGCTGCACCTTATGTAGCCTCTCTGGTTATGAAGATCCTTGAAAAAGAGCCGCATTTAGATATTATTTCGATCAGAAAAAAACTTTTTAAAGCTTGTGATGCTGCATCTTTTAAAGAAAATTCTATCGAAATATTCAGAGCCGGACATGGTTACATCAATCCAAATAAAATAATATAAACAGTAAATGTTATGGAAAATTTAGTTACTAATCCCTTGATAATAAATCAGAATCGTGCACTTGTTTCTCCTTCTGAGCTATTAACCAACAGTGTTGGATTGAATGGGGCGAATAACCCGTATGATGTTCTTCAAATTCAAAATTACCTAAAAGAATTGGGGTATCCGGTTACGGTTAGTGGAAATATCGCAAACAGCCAGACCGATACAACTATTATTTCAATTTTAAACTTTCAGGCCAATAATACTATTCAGATTACCGGAATCATTAATCCGAATGATGCGACTTATCTTGCGCTGAAACGATTGCCCAGAGGGATTACAACATTAACAGAAAGTGAAGATGAATCGCTCCATCAGCCCTTTTTAACCAATTCTTTTATTTTTAGAAGAAATGCAGGAAATGCGAACACCTTGAATGTCATTTTTGAAGGCGATTCCTGGTTGGATTATCCTGTTCCGAGAATTTTAGATTTGTATGATACAATTACAGATCAGAATCAAAGATTCAACTTAAATTGCCTTCATCTGGCAAAATTTGGCGAAACAACTTCACAAATGTATGCTGACAGAACTCATTTTGTCCAATATACAGGTAGTTATAGAATTGACCGTATTTATTTTAGTGGAGGAGGAAATGATGTCTTTCCGCAATTGGGCAGAATATTAAACGCAGGAGTTACAACATTTAGTTCGGGTTTCTTTACGGATCAGGCAAAATTAACCGAACTGAGAAGTTTGTCCGAAGATGCTTTGTACCAAAAATGTATTGTGTATAAAAGATATTTAAATACCAATACTTTTGATAGCGCACTTTTTAATTCGGCTAATCTCAATTCTATTTTTACCACAATTATGCGCAATTATTTAGGGTTTGGAAGTATTGTAAACGCACATTGCACGCCAAATACAATATTTTATATGCATACTTACGATTATCCTCTGTTTAAAATGGGTGTTCAACCCTCTGTTGCTGGATTAAGTTTACCGTTAGGCCCGTGGATAAAACCTGTTTTTGATCGATTAGGAATCACAGATGAGATTTTGAGATGTTATATTATCATTCGCTTATTAGATCGTTTTTACGCGCTTTTGTGTCAAATAAAAAATCATTTTCATTATTATGGTTATCGTTTTCAAAGCAGAATAATAGATTATCGCGGTTTATTGAATTCCTCTGAATATTGGAGAGATGAGATTCATCTTAATTCGGTAGGAGCAAGGAGACTGTCCACTCGCGTTAATTTCTAAAAAAGAAAAACCCGACTTGTTAAGGTCGGGTTTCTTATGAATTAAACTTTTTTATCTTAAAACTGCACCAAGTTCAGTTTCAAAAGTCTGTTGTAATTTTGTCATTATTTTATCAATCTGACTATCTGTAAGCGTCTTCGTATTGTCCTGAATAGTGAAACTCAAGGCGTATGATTTTTTACCTTCCGGAAGATTTTTACCTTCATAAACATCAAATAAATTAATGTCTTTTAAAAGCGCTTTCTCGGTTTGTTTTGCCAAATTAAAGATACTTTCATACGTTGTACTTTGGTCAATTAACAACGCTAAATCTCTACGAACTTCAGGATATTTAGGAATCTCAGAATATTTGATTTTACCTGTGATAATCTTAAGGATTAAATCCCAATTGAAATCGGCATAATAAACATCTTGTTTGATTCCGAAATGCTTTAAAATTGATTTCTTAACGACACCCATTTCAACTAAGGTATCATTGTTGTAGCAAATTGCAGTTCCTTCCGAAAAGATATCAGTCTGAACAGGAGCATTTGAAATTTTTTCAATTCCTAAACGTGACAAAATCCCTTTTACATACCCTTTCATTAAAAAGAAATCTGTAGTTTTTTGTGGATTTGTCCAGCTTTCTTTATTTCTGTTTCCTGAAACCAATAAAGAAAGATGTTTATGTTCCTCATATCCGTTAAGATACTTATGATATGTTTTTCCGAATTCAAATAATTTTAAATCAGAATTTCTTCTATTTATATTGTATGAAATGGCTTCCAATCCTGAAAACAATAGCGATTGACGCATTGTAGACAAGTCACTGCTCAACGGATTCAACATTGTTACATTATGCTCTTCTTTTAATGAAGTGGACAATTTTGTATATGCTGCAGTAGTCAATGAATTCGCCATCATTTCATGGAATCCCTGAGAATTCAACTGAGAAGCAATTACATTCTGCACTTTATAATCTTCAGTTCTTGGTGAGTTGGCAACAGTGGCATTGAATTTCTTAGAGAAATTAATATTGTTGTAACCATAAACTCTTAAGATTTCTTCGATTACGTCAATTTCGCGTTGTACATCAACACGATATGCCGGAATTGTTAATCCTAAACCAGAATCAGAAACACTGTTTACTTTGATATCTAAAGAAACTAGTATTTTCTTGATCGTATCCTTTGGAATCTCTTGTCCAATAATTTTAGATACATGACTGAAATTCAATAAAACTGAAAAATCTTCTATTTTTTTAGGATAAACTTCCACAACGTCAGAAGTCAGTTTTCCACCTGCAACTTCCAAAATTAAAATGGCAGCACGTTTTAAGGCATATTCTGTAATTGTTGGGTCAATTCCTCTTTCAAATCTAAAAGAAGCATCTGTGTTTAATCCGTGTCTTTTGGCTGTTTTTCGAATACTTACAGCATCAAAATATGCACTTTCTAAGAATATAGAAGTTGTACCATCTGAAACTCCAGATTTTTTTCCGCCAAAAACACCAGCAATACATAACGGACCTTTTTCGTCGCAAATCATCAAATCTTCTTTATGCAATGTTCTCTCAACATCGTCTAAAGTCGTGAATTTAGTACCTTCAGGAAGTGTTTTTACAATTACTTTTCCGTTGATTTTTGCAGCGTCAAACGCATGTAAAGGTTGTCCTAATTCATGTAAAACATAATTAGTAACATCGACAATATTATTTTTTGGAGTTAATCCAATAGCTTTTAAACGATCTTGTAACCAGGCAGGAGATTCCTGAACCGTAATTCCTGAAATAGTTACTCCACAATATCTTGGTGCTAATTGAGGTTCTTCAACATTAACATCGATTTTTAAGGTACGCATGTCAACTCTGAAGTTGCTTACAGATGGTGTGATCAATTCTATGTTTACACCACGTTGCAGCATTCCGGCTCTTAAATCACGCGCAGTTCCATAATGACTCATGGCATCAGCACGGTTTGGCGTTAATCCAATCTCGAATACTTCATCATTTGCAATCTTGAAAACTACAGAAGCTGGTGTTCCTGGTTCTAAAGTCTCATCAAGAACCATAATTCCGTCGTGACTTGTTCCCAAACCTAATTCATCTTCAGCACAAATCATTCCGTGACTTTCTTGTCCGCGAATTTTTCCTTTTTTGATAGTGAATTCAGCACCTTCTTTATCGTACAAAACGGTTCCGATAGTAGCAACCGGAACTTTTTGCCCGGCAGCAACATTAGCAGCACCACAAACGATTTGAACAGGAGCTTCCAGACCAATATTTACAGTGGTAACTTTTAATCTGTCGGCATCAGGGTGTTTTTCGCAAGTAAGTACGTGTCCTACAACAACTCCTTCTAAACCACCTTTTATAGACTGGTATTTTTCGACAACTTCAACTTCAAGACCCAAATCTGTCAATAATTCTGAAGTTTGTTCAGATGTCCAATCTGTTTTAATAAATTGTTTTAACCAGTTGTAAGATATTTTCATGTTAACTATTTTATTCTTGTATAAGGATACAAATATAAGGATTGCGCATTGTAGTAAGAAACAATTTATTTGGTTTTTTCGGACTGTTTATTATTTCCTGAAAGGCAATAGCTATTAGTGATTCCTTGATTTCCTCTTTCCGACTATTTAGTGAAATTTTTGAAGCGATTTTTAAATCAGCTCTTCAACATGCTTTTTGATGTTTTCAGAGATTTTTTTGATAGGTAAATCATTCTCATCATCTCCAAAAGGATCTTCAATTTCTTCCGCAATTAATTCTAAACTGGCCAGAACATAAAAAATAAAAACCACCACAGGAACGACATAATAACCCAAACTTAAAGAATAGCCAAAAGGTAAAGTCATGGTGTAAAAGAAAATGAATTTTTTGATAAAAGCGCTGTAGGAGTAGGGAATTGGTGTGTTCTTAATACGCTCGCACGCACCACAGATATCAGTAAAAGCAACCAGCTCGTTATTTAAGATAATAAGCTGATCGCCTGTTATTTTTTTAGCTTCGTATAAATCATTAATTTTATGCGACATCATACGTTTCACCTGATTCGGTTTGTGTTTATGATGATCCAATTCTAAATCTACATCATCAAAAAGCTGTTTTGCTGTTTCAGAATTATTTAGATGCTTGTATAAAATCGAGGCATAAGCCGGAATAAACTTTCTGAAAAATTTACGATCGTTTTCATCTTTTAAAATAGCAGAAAGTTTAATCGCAAAATTACGGCTGTTGTTTACTAAACCGCCCCAAAGTTTTCTTGCTTCCCACCAGCGATCGTATGCGGTATTTGTTCTGAATACTAATAAAAGCGAAATTACAAATCCTAATATTCCGTGCATTGCCGGAATGTTCTTGACGTAATTATTAGTGTCAATTCCTATATAAACAACCTCTAAATAGCCTACAATTGCGGAATAAATTCCGATTGCAATCATTATCGGAAATAATTTTCGGACAGTGTCCGATTTATGAAAATGAAATATAAAAGTGAACCACTCCTTTGTGTTGTATGCAATCATTTAAGTCTAATTTTGAAACAAATTTACTTAAAAATTCATATTTCCGGCTAATTCTTTTAAGGCAATTTCAGATAATTTAGCAACATATTGAGCATTGCTGTAACGTACTTTTGCATTAACATAATTAAGCTGAGCCGTTCTGAAATCAAGTGTTGTTATAGTCCCAATCTTGAATTTATCTAAAGTGATTTCTAAATTTTGTCTTGCAATTGCTTCGTTATCTTCTTCAAGATCAATTAATTCCAGGTTGGTTAAATACGTCTGAAAAGCAGTGCTTAATTGTGTGTTCAGAATCATGTTTTGTTGTTCAATTGCAATCTGAGAATTTTCAATTTCCAGTTTTGCAACTTTTTCATTTCGATGTTGATTAAAACCATCAAATACATTCAGGGTGGCATTAAAACCATAATTCAAACCTCTTGAGGAAGCCTGACTGGTAAAGCCTAAACTTGATTGACTTTCTGAAAAGTTATAGCCTGAAGTTAAATTTACGACAGGGTATCGGTCTGCCTTTACTTGTTTTAATTGCAATTCAGCAATACGTTTATTAATGATCTGCGCTTCTAAACCAGGATTTTGCTTTTGTGCCAATTCCATTAAATTAGCCAAAACCAGTGTATTATCAACCGTAACCAAATCCGTAACTTTAAAATCGATTTTAGGATCACGTGCTAAATATTGATTCAGTAATATTTTGGCATTGGCATACGATTCTTTTTGTCTTAATAAAGCAACCTGATCTGAATTTAAATCGACCTGAGCATTTAAAACTTCTAATTTTGACGCTTTACCAATGCTAAAACGGTTTTGAGCCAACTTTAAACGTTGCTGTGAAATCACGATGGTAGTATCTAAGGCAGACAATTGTTGTTGCTGTTGTACTAAATCATAATAAGAAGAATTAACCTGGGCAATTTTGATTAAAATGGTTTGTTTTAGCTGAGCGTCACCTAGTTTTTGAAGTTCTTTCAATTGATCCAATCTGGCAAACATTTTCATTCCGTCAAAAACAGTCCATCCTAAACTTACTCCGTAATTTAAACTGTTGTTTTTGGCATTATCTAAAGAAGTTGAAGTACCATCCTGACGTGTTTGAGATGAATTTGTTATGCTATTATTATCAGTAACCGATGCAGTTGCAACAGGAAGCATTCCAGCGTTTCCAATCGTTACATTAGTTTCGCTTATTTTTGTGTTATTTTTTGCAATCTTAATTTCAAAATTATTTTCTAACGCTATTTTCATAGCGTCTCCAATAGTCAGTACTTCCTGAGCATTCATACTTGTAATGCAAAAGAAGAAAAATAGTAAACTGCGGAGCAAAATTTTAGTATTCATATTTGTTTTCTTTTACCACGAATTCAATTGATTCAAATTCGCGGCTAATAAATTATTTACTTTCTTTTTCGTATTCTTCAATGTGATCAAATTCCGGATAATGTTTTCTGGCTTTAGACCACATCAAATAAATCGCTGGAATTACAAACAGTGTTAATGCTAAAGAGAAAATAGTTCCTCCAACAATTACAACTCCCATCCCAATTCTACTTGTAGATGCTGCTCCAAGTGACATTGCAATTGGCAACGCACCCAAAGCGATCGCTAAACTCGTCATTAAAATTGGGCGTAAACGTGCTTCAGAAGCTTCTAAAATAGCTTCTAATTTTGGTTTCCCTTGTTCTCTTAACTGGTTGGCGAACTCAACGATCAAAATACCGTTTTTAGTTACCAGTCCGATAAGCATTACAGTACCAATCTGACTAAAAATATTCCATGTCTGGTTGAATAACCATAAAGAGAATAATGCTCCGGCTACGGCCATTGGTACAGTCAGAATAATAATAAGCGGATCAATAAAACTTTCAAATTGTGCTGCAAGAATTAAAAAGATTAACAATAAAGCCAATCCAAAAGCGAAAGAAGTATTGGAGCTACTTTCAACAAAATCTCTTGATTCTCCACTTAAATCAGTGGTAAAACTTTCATCTAAAACTTTTGCCTTAATTCGGTCCATTTCTTCGATACCATCGCTGATACTTTTCCCTGGAGCCAAACCTGCGGCAACAGTCGCCGACATGTATCTGTTATTATGGTACAATTGAGGCGGATTACTTTGTTCTTCAATCTTAACAACGTTGTCCATCTGAATCAATTCTCCACTTTTGCTTTTTACAAACATAGAAGTTAAATCCAAAGGTTTCGAACGGTCTTTTTGATCAAACTGACCAATTACCTGATATTGTTTTCCGTTTTTAATGAAATAACCAAAACGTTGGCCGCTTAAAGACAGCTGTAAAGTCTGAGCGATATCAATGATTGAAATTCCTAAACTTTCTGCTTTTTCACGGTCAATACTAACGTTAATCTCCGGTTTGTTAAATTTCAGGTTCACATCTGTAGTCGAGAAAACATCACTTTTTCCAACCTCTTCCATAAAAACTGGAATTTTTGCTCTTAATTTTTCAAAATTAGGAGCCTGAATAATGTATTGAATTGGTAAACCTCCACGTCTGTTAACTGCAATTGTAGGTTGTTGGATCACAGATGTTTTAGCATCCGGATATTGTTTTGTCCATTTGGTTAATTGGTCGGCAATATCTTTCTGAGATTTTTTTCTTTCATCCGCTTCTTTAAGGGAAAGTCTGATAAAACCAGTATTTGTTGCCGAAGCACCAAAACCCGGGGCGGTGATAACCAAACTTACCTTTTTCTCCGGAATCGAATCATCAACCAATTTTGAAATCTCCTGCATGAAACGATCCGTATATTCATAAGACGAGCCTTCCGGAGTCGTCATACGCATCGTAACCGAACTACGGTCGTCGTAAGGAGCGGTCTCTTTAGGAAGAATGGTAAAGAACAAATAAATCAATCCAAAACAAGCAATAAGAATTGGAAAGCTGATCCATTTTTTATCCATGAAACGTTTTAAAGAATCAGCATAGCCGCTATTTAATTTTTCGAAAAAAGGTTCTGTTTTTACGTAGAATTTCGATTTTTTCTGCTCGCCGCCTTTCATTAAATAGGCATTCAGCATTGGTGTTAAAGTTAGCGATACAAAGGCAGAAATTAATACCGCGGCACCAATTACAACACCAAATTCCCTAAAGAGTCGGCCCACGAAACCTTCTAAAAATATTACAGGTAAGAATACCGCCGCTAATGTTACCGAAATCGAAATTACGGCATAAAATATTTCATTAGAACCTTTGATTGCGGCTTCGATTGGTGACATACCTTCCTCAACTTTTTTAAAGATGTTTTCGGTAACCACAATTCCGTCATCTACCACCAGACCTGTTGCCAGAACAATTGCCAATAAGGTCAATACATTGATCGAGAATCCAAAAAGCCACATGATAAAGAAAGTAGCAATTAATGAAACCGGAATATCAATTAAAGGTCGGAACGCAATGGCCCAGTCTCTAAAAAATAAATAAATAATGATAATTACCAGAATGATTGAAATTCCTAAGGTTTCAGCAACTTCTAAAACCGATTTCTTTACGAAAATAGTATTGTCAAGAGCAATATTTAATTTAATATCTTTTGGAAGATCTTTTTTTAAAGCCTCGTATTTTTTATAAAATTCGGCTGAAATATCTAAATAATTTGCACCTGGCATCGGAACAATAGCTAAACCAATCATAGGAAGTCCGGACTGGCTTAATTTCGTTTCAATGTTTTCGGGGCCTAATTCGGCTCCGCCAACATCACTTAAGCGAACAATTTTATCTCCGTCAGTACGAACAATTATATTATTAAATTCTTCCGGTTTAGAAAGGTTACCAACTGTTTTTACTGTTAATTCTGTATTATTTCCGGTTAGTTTTCCAGAAGGTAATTCTACGTTTTGCGCATTAAGGGCATTACGTACGTCGGCAACGGTACAACGGTAGGCTGTTAATTTTACAGGATCAATCCACAAACGCATTGCATAACGTTTTTGTCCCCAAATTTGAACACCACTAACGCCGGGAATTGTTTCTAAACGTTGCGAGATTACATTCTCTGCATAATCACTCAATTCTAGTGAATTACGACTATCACTTTGGACAGTCATCGAAATAATAGCATCACTATCGGCATCAGCCTTTGATACAACAGGTGGTGCATCAATATCCTGTGGTAAACTTCTAATGGCTTGCGAAACTTTATCACGAACATCGTTTGCAGCTTCTTCTAAGTTTTTATCTAGATTAAATTCTATGGTAATATTACTGCTTCCCTGATTACTTGATGAAGTAATATTTCTGATTCCGTCAATAGCATTTACAGCTTTTTCTAAAGGTTCAGTAATTTGTGATTCAATAATATCTGAATTGGCTCCGGTATAATTTGTTCTGATAGAAACCTGCGCCGGATCAATAGATGGAAATTCTCGAACACCCAAAAAAGTATAACCAATGAAACCGAATAAAATAATCAAAAGATTCAGTACAATGGTTAAAACGGGTCTTCTTATACTTGTAGTTGATAAACTCATTATGTTGTAGGATTTAAGAATAAAGAGAATAGAATAAAGAGAATAGACTTAAGTTAGAAACTCATAACCCATAACTCATAACTAAAAACCTTATTTTTATTTTTTAACTTGAACTTTTATAGGTGCTTCATTTTTTAATGACATTACACCGCTTGTAATAAGTGTATCACCAGCTTTTAATCCTGAAAGAATTAAAATAGAAGCATCTGTTCTGGTTGTTGCATCAACCATAACTTCTTTTGCTTTTCCCATATTGGCGATATATACTTTTTTACCATCTTGTACAGGAACTATAGCTTCTGACGGAACTACAATTGCATCTTTAATGATATTCAACGGTAATTTTACATCAGCAAAAGTTCCCGGGAAAAGTTTTCCATCTATATTATCAGCAATAGCACGAATTTGTAAAGTACGCGTTGCTACTTCAACTTCTGGTTCAATAGCATATATTTTTGCTGAATACACTTTATCAGATCCTGATACTGAAAAATCAATAGTTGAACCTGATGTGACTTGCGAAGCATATTTTTCAGGAATAGAGAATGTAATTTTTAATTTTCCGGTATTCACCAATTTTGCAACCAAAACGGTAGGAGTTATATAAGTTCCTGGTGAAATAGAACGCAAGCCAATTTTTCCTGAAAAAGGTGCCTTTACAGAAGTTTTGGCAATTTGTGCCTTAATTAATTGTGTCTGTGCTTTCATAGAAGCGTAGTCAGCATTTGCAACATCAAATTCTTCCTGACTAATAGCTTCTTTTTGAAGTAATAATTTAGCTCTTCTTTCGTTTTCTGCTGCTAAGCCTTCTTTTGTTTGAGCTTGTCTTAATTGTGCTCTTAATTCAATATCATTTACCTTGAAAAGTACTTGTCCTTTATTTACATAGGTTCCTTCAGTAAAATATATGCCTTCAACAATTCCTGAAGCTTCACTGTGAATTTCTACTTGTTCATTAGCTTCAATTGATCCAGATAATGAAAGGTTGTTATCAAACGTAGAAGTTTTAACCACAATACCTGTTACGGTTGTAGGGCGGTCTTTATCACCAGATTTTTTAGACTCGTCGTTTTTACTTTTGTTAGAAACAACTCTGTAGGCGATAAACCCTCCGAGTACTATAATTAACAGGGCATAAATTAGATTTTTTACTTTCATAAAATTGAGGTAAATGTTTTTTTGGGATTGTTTTTAGTAGCTTACAAATTTAACTTTTTGAACCGAAATCAGGAGAGGTTGGCTTTTATTTAACATTTGTATGTACAAATTTTTAGATTAGATTACGTATTAGACTATTTAATTTTACAAAGGTTTAATGTGACAGAAAAAAATAATAAGTAGTAGAAAAATTAAAAATTAATCGATTTCAATAGTGACTCTTTTCCTAAGTTTTTACTGATAAAAAACGTAAAACTACTTGCTTAAAAAGTAAGATAAACCTATGTGATTGTTTTTTATTGCATTTTGTCTGATTTCTTTTGCTCTTTATCGATTTTATTTGTAACATTGATAAGGTTAAACAATATGATGGTTTTTTTGTGAGAATATTAATGTTTTAGTGATTAAATCATTAATATATGTAGGTTTTTTATTTTAATTAAGTTAAACTTTTTGCTTTTTAAGAATGATTAAATTAACAACTGTTTATATTTTAAGCTAAAATCGTCTATTTTATGAAGAAAAAAATACTTCTTGGATTATGGTTTACTTTTTTACTTGGAGCGATTTCTTATTTATTTTGGCAAAACGAATACCAATACAGTTTGCCTACACCAATTCCTAAAAATCATCGTGAGATAGCCATGGGAAGTAAAGTGGATTTAAAATGCTGTGTCACAGATCAAAGACCGGTTTTTATCCATTTTTTTAATCCTGAATGCCCATGTTCGCGTTTTAATGTGCCTCATGTAAGTGGCTTGATTAAAAAGTATGGAGACAAAATCAATTTTAAAATCGTAGTATTAAATAAAGAAAAGACTTTCACAATTGAAGAAATTCAAAACAAGTTTGATGCTCAGATTCCTGTTTATTTTGATGAAGAAATAGCAAAAAATTGCGGTGTTTTCTCGACACCTCAGGCGGTTCTCATCGATGCTTCTCAAAACTTATATTATCGTGGAAATTATAATAAAACAAGGTACTGTACAGATGCCCACAGTAACTATGCCCAACAGGCAATAGATTCTTTATTAAGTCATACAAATGCCCCTTCATTTGATGCGTTAGCTCTTCGAGCTTATGGATGTTCGTTACCAAAATGCACTAAATAAATCTAACCTTAACATTACCTAAATTATGAAAGCAAAAGCTAGTTTGAACGAACAGGATTACCTGCACAATTTTATGTCAACAATGACACAAAAATCGGATACAATTATTAATTATGTTCTTGCCATTTATTTTCTTCTCGGAATTGCTTTGGCTTTTAAATATGATACATGGGAGATTGGAGCAGGAGTAGGGACATTAAATTTATTGGCCTACTATTCGGCAAAATTCCTTCTAAAGACCTCTAAATTTTACCAGTATGTTTTGTCGTTTGTGCTGGCTATATTTATGGCACAATATATTTATCAGATGCATGGTTTGTTCGAAATGCATTTCACTGTTTTCATTGCCAGTACAATCCTGATTATTTACCAAAACTGGAAATTACAAATTCCGCTTACGCTTTTGGTTGTAGGACATCATGTTGTTTTAGCCTATATGCAAAACTTTGTTTATAATGATCCAACTGGAATACAGTTGTATTTTTCACAAGTCAATTTTGATATGGAAACGCTTATTATCCACATTATACTGGCTGCTGTTGTTTTCTTTATGAATGGATATTGGGCGTACTACTTTAAAACACATAGTCAAAACCATATTTCTAAAATATCAGATGAATATGAATTAGAAAACATGAAATTGGCATCGGCAAAATATAGTTCTTTAACAGCTACCAAGGAATATAATGACTTTGTACACAGAACAACTCTAGATCTTAAATTACCTGTAAGTTCGGTGTTAAAACTTATTGATGTTTCAAAAGGGCATACAGATAACGATCAGCTTCTCAGTTATTTGGATATGATGCGTGATAGCGCTAAAAAAATTGATGATATGGTGAATGATATTCATGTTAAGTCAATAAATAGCAGGCCGCCCGGACACTAAAGTTTTGAGCTTATTTGTAATCAATAATTAATACTATATGGAATTAAATAGTATACTCAAAATGTAATTGCATATTAATTTTAAATACAAAATTTATGGATACCAGAATTACCCGCCCGACTCCATCAGACAGAGAAGTAGATTGGAATAAAAATAAAGTATTACTAAGTAAAACAGACACTAAGGGAACCATTTTATACGCAAATGAAGATTTTATTGATGTATCTGGTTATGATGAATTTGAACTTATTGGACAACCTCATAATATAATTCGTCATCCTGATATGCCAAAAGTGATTTTTAAGTTCTTATGGGATAGCATAAAAGCGAGTAAAAATATTCATGTCATCATTAAGAATATGTCTAAAACGGGCAGATATTATTGGGTAATTACCGATTTTAAAATTATAGCCGATTCTGATGGAGAAATCGTTGGCTATTTTGGAACAAGAAAATCTGTTCCCGAGGATGTTATTGTAAAATTTATTGAACCTCTTTATAAAAAACTTCTGCACATCGAAGAAGCTAGTGGGATGTCGGCATCTGAAGAATATCTGACTGGTTTTCTGGAGGAACGCAAAAAAACATATATGGAATATATTGATCATCTTGTGGCAACAGGAAAAGATGATAAGAATAAAGTGAGTAAAGGTATTTTTAGTAGTCTTTTTGAAAAGAAAGAGGCTCCTAAAAAGAAATAATAAATAGAATTAATACGCTTCATTGTATCGCATAAAATATTCAAACCAAAAATTTGCCCCCAACAAATCTAATCGCCTACCAAGGACAATTGAATGTTTTTTAGGACTTAATCCATAATTTGAGTCTGATACAATGAGGTTTTTTAGTTTTCAGATTTCAGATTTTTCAAAACCTCTGTCTCTTTGAACCTTTGTAGCTTTGAACCTTAAGAAATATAATTCCAAATATTTTTCTTTTTGGTCAATTCTATAAAAACTGCTTTTAGTACTGCATGTTCAGGTTTTTGAAGAGGACCGTCTTCTTTTAGAATTTTCATAGCATAGTTTCTGGCTAAGCCTAAAATGTCACGATCACGAACGATATCTGCAATTTGTAGATTTAAAACACCACTTTGTTGTGTTCCCATTAAATCTCCGGGGCCACGCAATTTCAAGTCAACTTCTGCAATTTCAAAACCGTCATTGGTTTGAACCATAGTTTCCATTCGGGTTTTGCTGTCAGCGCTTAACTTGTGGCCCGTCATTAAAATGCAATAACTTTGTTCGGCCCCACGGCCAACACGACCGCGTAACTGATGTAATTGTGATAATCCAAAACGCTCGGCACTTTCAATAATCATAACGCTGGCATTTGGGACATTTACACCAACTTCAATTACAGTTGTTGCGACCATAATGTTAGTTTTCCCTTCAGAAAAACGTTTCATTTCAGCATCTTTATCTGCCGGTTTCATCTTTCCGTGTAGAATCGAAATCGAATATTGAGGCAATGGAAAATCACGAGAAATACTTTCGTAACCATCCATCAAATCTTTGTAATCCATCTTTTCTGATTCCTGAATCAACGGATAAACAATATAAATTTGTCTTCCTAATGCAATTTCGTCACGAAGAAATTTCCATACCTTCAAACGATTACTGTCAAAACGATGAACGGTCTGAATTGGTTTTCTTCCCGGAGGCAATTCATCAATTACAGAAATATCCAAATCTCCGTATAAACTCATCGCCAAAGTTCTCGGAATAGGAGTGGCGGTCATTACTAATACGTGTGGCGGAATTTCATTTTTCTTCCACAATTTGGAGCGCTGTTCTACACCAAAACGATGTTGTTCGTCAATTACAGCCAGACCTAAATTCTGGAATTGCACTTTATCTTCTAATAAAGCGTGCGTACCAATTAAAATATGTAAAGTGCCATTTTCAAGCTCTTCATGAATGATTTTTCGGGCTGCAGTTTTGGTTGAACCTGTTAGTATTTTGATGTTTAGATCTAATGTTTTAGCTAGTTCTGATAAACCAATAAAATGCTGATTCGCCAGAATTTCAGTGGGAGCCATTAAACAGGCCTGAAAACCATTATCAATAGCCAAAAGCATGCTCATAAAAGCCACGATTGTTTTTCCGGAACCTACATCTCCCTGCAATAATCGGTTCATTTGGGCATTGCTTCCCATGTCTGAACGGATTTCTTTAATTACTCTTTTTTGAGCATTTGTTAATTCAAATGGTAAATGATTTTGATAAAACTCATTAAAAAGTTCACCCACTTTTGTAAATGGATGCCCTTTTATTTTGTGTTTTCGAATTAGGTTTTTAGTGATTAACTGAAGCTGAATAAAAAACAATTCCTCGAATTTTAATCGGAATTGGGCTTTCGCCAAAGCATCTGTACTTTTTGGGAAATGGATATTGAATAAAGCCGCTCTTTTCGGAATTAACTTTAATTCTTCAATTAAATAAGGCGGGAAAGTTTCAGTAAATAAAGCTTGTGTTTCTATAAAAAGCTGTTCCATCAACTTATTAATCGTTCGGTTTGAAATTCCTCGATTTGCCAATGTTTCAGTGGATGGATAAACGGGCTGCATGGCGGATCGAAGACTTCTTTCGTGCTCGCTCCATAATTCAATTTCAGGGTGTGCCATACTAAATTGGCTTCCATACAAAGAGCATTTTCCGAAAATCACACAAACTTCATTCAGTTTTAAACTCTCTCTGATCCATTTATGTCCCTGAAACCAATTCAGGTCAATTTGCCCTGTGTCATCCACGAAAGTGGCAACTAAACGCTTTTTGTTTTTAGCAAATTCAACCGTTTTTATATTGATGATTTTACCAATAATTTGAACTTCGGCTCCTGTATTTTGAAGTTCATTTATCTTATAATAACGCGTTCTGTCGATGTATCTATTCGGAAAAAAATTAACCAAATCTCTGTATTTATGAATGCCCAATTCCTTACGAAGCAACTGGCCACGACTCGGACCAACGCCTTTTAGGTATTCAATTGGGGTTTCAAGGAGATTGTTAGACATTAATTATTTTAGAGTTTAGATTGTTGATTTTAGATTTTAGAAAATAGAGTATAGATTAAAGAGGATAGATCGTGGTCTATGTTCTTTAATCTATACTCTATACTCTATTTTCTTTCTCTTTGGAAAAGCGAAGATAGATTTTAATTGGGAAATTTAAAAATCTGATAAATTGAAGTTTAGAAAATAATATCTTTGAAGAATAAAATTATTTGAAATGACAACACATTTAGCACTTTTACGCGGTATCAACGTTTCTGGCCACAACATGATGAAAATGGAAGCTTTGAAAACAATGCTGGAGAATATTGGTTTTACAAATGTGAGAACCTATCTGCAATCCGGGAATGTTTTTGTGGATTCTGAGGAAGAAAGTGCTTCGAAAGTGGGTTTTATGATTAAACAGGAAATTTTCAAGGTTTTTGGACATGAAGTTCCTACTATTGTTATTAAAAAACAAGATTTGGAATTGTGTTTTAAAAACAGTCCTTATTTGAAAGAGAAAGATATTGACACCAAAAAACTATATGTAGCTTTTGTTTCAACGGAATTAAAAAAGGAAAACATAAATGATTTAAAAATCAGCCAATTTAAGCCTGATGAAGCAAGTATTGACGGAAACAGAATATTTATTAAATATGATGTTGGTGCCGGAAAAACAAGATTAGAAGGGAAATACATTGAGAAAAAACTCAACGTTATAGTAACAATGCGTAATTGGAACACAGTTACAAATTTGCTTAAAATGTATGTTGAAAATTAGAAAATGTGTCAATTAGAAAATGTGATAATTATAGATATTCTTAAATTATCAAATTGACACATTTTCTAATTGTCTAATTTAGTTTTTAGGAATCAGATCACAATACCAAAATCCATAATCAAAAGCATCGCTGGAACTAGTGTCGCAAGCAGTATCTGACGAATCTT
Organism: Flavobacterium sp. KH_001; assembly: GCF_057840745.1. Lineage (NCBI taxonomy): Bacteria > Pseudomonadati > Bacteroidota > Flavobacteriia > Flavobacteriales > Flavobacteriaceae > Flavobacterium > Flavobacterium sp. KH_001. The sequence continues at coordinate 3,677,574 of NZ_CM174520.1, forward strand.
CGTTTTTAGGTTTTTCATATTTTCTATAAACGATTTCTCCAATTTCAAAACCAATTGGTTCTGAGAAAATTGGACCATCAAATGCAAAGGTGTGAAATTCGCCATTTTCGCCACAAACATCTACATTATCAGGCAAATCATTTATAAAATCCTGATCGATAATTCGCCCCACAAAACTTTTATCTAAATATCTTTCGTTTACACAAACCACAATAGTCTTAAATCCTAGTGAAATGAATTCCTGTATAAGATCTTTGGTTGGAATTTTCCATATTGGAAAAACACCTTCAAAACCAATCTTTGCCAATTGATCTTCTCTGTATTTACGCAAATCTTCCAGAAAAATATCTCCAAAAACAGAATGTGTGATACCCTGACTTTTTAATTCTGTCAAAGTTTTAGTCATAACATTTTCATAGACTTCCATGGTAGGCATTTCCGGAACTTGCAGAATTTCCAAAGGTAAACCAATACTTTTTGCTTGTGCTTCTAATAATTCAACACGGACGCCGTGCATCGAAATACGCTGAAATTGCTGATTGACGCTGGTCAATAAACATTCAATTTTATAATCCGGATTTTGTAGAATTTTATATAAAGTAAGAGCAGAATCTTTTCCACTGCTCCAGTTGAATAAGGCTTTTTTTGGTGTTGGCACGCTGTTGTTATTTTATCTGGTAAACTTACAAATTTCATTCGATTTGTTGATGAAACCTTTGTAACTTTGGAATTTCGCCTACAAATTTATTTCAATGAAATACATCCTTCTATTATTTACCACTTTCCTTTTTGCACAGCAAACCAAATTTGTCGATTTTAAAACCGTTTCGGGGCAATTGTCTTTAAATGCAAAGGAAAAATTGGTTTCCGGCTCGGTTGATTATCAATTTGAGGTTTTGAAACCTATTGATACTATTAAAATCGATGCTAAAAACATGGATTTTACCAATGTCCAAATTGACAATAAAGAGGTTAATTCCCTAAATACAGGTAAAGAATTGCAAATAATCGGAAATTTTCAAAAAGGAAAAAATCAGTTGACTTTTGAATATATCGTTAAACCAAAACAGGCACTATATTTTGTTGCTATTGAGAATTCAGAAGTGCAAATATGGACGCAAGGGCAGGGTAGGTATACGAGCAATTGGTTTCCGAGTTTTGATGATGTGAATGAAAAAGTGATTTTCAATTTAGAAATCAACTATGATTCAGGTTATCAGGTAATTTCAAACGGGATTTTAAAAAATAAAACTTCAAACGGAAATTCGAATCATTGGCAGTACGAAATGAAAAAACCGATGAGCTCTTATTTGTTAATGCTTGCCATTGGAAAGTATGATAGAAAAGAAGGGACCGCCAAATCTAATATTCCGTTAGAGTATTATCTGGAGAATAAAGACGCAAATCGTTTTGAACCGACGTATCGTTATTCGAAGCGCATTTTTGATTTTTTAGAGAAAGAAATTGGAGTGAAATATCCCTGGGAAATTTACAGACAGATTCCGGTTCGTGATTTTATTTACGCCGGAATGGAAAATACAACTTCGACACTTTTTGCCACGCGATATGTGGTAGATTCAATTGGTTTTGAAGATCGAAACTATACGAATGTGGATGCACACGAATTGGCGCATCATTGGTTTGGGGATTTAATCACAGCAGAAAGTAGTAAAGATCACTGGCTTCAGGAGGGTTTTGCAACGTATTATGCAGCTTTGGCAGAAAGAGAAATTTATGGTGATGATTACTTTTACTCCAAATTATACGATACCGCACAACAGATCAAATTTGCTTCGAGAACGGATACGATTCCGGTTTTAAATGGTAAAGCCAGTTCACTTACTTTTTATGAAAAAGGTGCATGGGCGTTGTTTGTTTTGCACGAATCGATTGGAGATAAAGCATTTAAAAAAGCTATAAAAAGTTATTTAAAAAAGTACGCTTATCAAACCGTAAATACGCAGAACTTCTTTGACGAAATTAAAAAAGTTTCCAATTTTGATTTAGATAAATTTCAGAAAACCTGGTTAGAATCGACCGTTTTTGATACAGCAACTGCGAATGCTTTACTAAGTAAAAATAAAGCAATTCAGATTAGATTGGAAGTTGATAAATTGAAGAAAACGCCTTTTCCAGAGAAAGAAGTTTTCTTTAATAAAACTCTAGAGTCAGATGTTTATTATTCTGTAAAACAGGCAATTGTTGATCAATTGGAAAATGAAAAGTACGAGGCAAAAAAAGCACTTTTACTAATTGCTTTAAAAACCAACAATATTCAGGTTCGTCAGGATGTTGCGACAACTTTGAGTAAAATTCCGGAAGATTTTAGAGATGAATATGAAACTTTGCTTGATGATAAATCGTATCAAACTCAGGAAATTGCATTGTATTGGTTATGGAAAAATTTCCCGGATCATCGTGCAGAATATCTTGAAAAATCTAAAAACTGGATTGGTTTTAATGATTATAATCTGCGTACGATGTGGCTCTCACTGGCCTTGTCCACTCCAAATTATACTGCAAATCCAGAAGTTTTAGTTTCAGAACTAATCGCTTTTTCTTCCACAAAATATGAAGCCACAACAAGACAAAATGCACTGGAAAAGCTAATAGCGTTTAAAATTATTAACGATCAGGTTTTGAGTAATTTAGTTGGAGCGACAACGCATCATATGTGGCAATTTTCAAAATTTGGAAGAGATACAATTCGGTTTTTATTAAAAAATTCAGTAATGCGTGCCTCGTTTGAAAGAATTTTGCCTAATTTGACCCCCGATGAACAGTTTCAATTGAGTCGTTTACTGAAAGAGATAGAGAAGTAGAAGCAAGAAGCAAGAGGAAAGATTGATGCGAATAGAATATAGAGAATAGAATATAGAGAATAGAGAATAGAGCCAAGAGTAAAGATTTAAAACATAAAGGAAAAGTCTTTACTCTTTATTCTTTTTTCTATTCTCTAAATAAAAAACCTACAATAAATTTATGAGAGCATTGGTTATTTCTGGTGGAGGAAGTAAAGGAGCATTTGCTGGTGGTGTGGCGCAATATCTAATAGAAGAAAAAAAATACGAATACGATTTGTTTTTAGGAACTTCTACAGGAAGTTTGCTTATTCCGCATTTGGCTTTGGGTCATATCAAAAAAATTCACTCGGTTTATACGAATGTTACCATGGGAAGTATTTTTAATATTTGCCCTTTTGTAGTTAAAAACAAAGATGGAGTTGATATTGTAACAATTAATCACTTCAATGTACTACGTCAGTTTTTCAGAGGAAAAAGAACTTTTGGAGAAAGTAAGGGATTGAAGAGGTACATCCGAAATAATTTTTCACTATCCGATTTTAATAAGCTTAAAAAGCTAAATAACGATGTTGTTATTACCGTAACCAATTTTACTAAAAACGAATCAGAATACAAATCAGTGAAAGATTGTACCTATGAGGAGTTTTGTGACTGGTCATGGATCTCAAGCAACTATGTTCCGTTTATGAGTTTGGTTGAAAAAGACAATTGCGAATATGGTGATGGAGGGTTTTCAAGCCTGGTTCCGATTCGTGAAGCTATTAATCGTGGTGCTACAGAAATCGACGTTATTATTCTTGAAACTGAAGTTAATATGGATAAAACGGTAATTGGTAAAAACCCGTTTTCACTGATGATTGACTTATTTCGAATTGCGCTGGATCAGGTTGAAAAACACGACATTGCTATAGGAAAACTTATGGCAAATAATAAGAATGTGAAACTTAACTTATATTACACGCCCACAAAATTGACCGATAATGCGCTTATTTTTAATAAAGAAGTGATGAAAGAATGGTGGGAACAAGGTTACGAGTATGCTCAGAATAAGTCTGAGGTTATGAGTGATAACAGGCAATCTTAGATTGATGATTTTAGATTTTAGATTTTAGATTGCAGCAACGGCAATCTAAAATCTAAATTTTAAAAATGAAGTTTACCAAAGTTCAGAAACTTCATTTTTAATATACGCCAAAGCAGCATTACTAGGCGATTGTTTCTCTAATAAATCATTTAAAATTTTCTCTCTTAATTTATCAGCGCTGTCGACTCTGTCGCTCATCGCAGCTTTACGAATGATTTGTATAGTTGAATTTTTAGCAGTTGTAATGATCGTCCAACATTCGTCAGACATGTATATTTGCTGCGTTAAGTTGTGTTCAAACTCTTGTTCGACTTGGTCGATTACGAAATTTTCATAATCATGTTTTTCGTTTGAAATCGGAGCAATTCTAATCAATAATTTGGTTAGGTTGATACGCTCTAAATATAACGTCATACGCTCGTAAGCTTGTAAACGTATAGGTAAAGATTGTTTCTGATATTCTCTGTTTAAAAGAAAAGCACGTTTCTTATCGTTGTTTTTAATGTGCAATTCGAAGAAACTGTAGGCTACAAATCCTGTTACGATGGCTGGTAAAGTATAACTTGCTAATTCTATAATTCTTGTATAGTCCATTTGGGTTCAATTTTTCAACAAAAATATAATTTTTGCTGAGAAAACAAGATTAATTCTATTGTAATAAACAAAAGGGAAGTTTACTTTTGTGCACAGTTGGCAAAGACACCTGAAACACACTATTAATGGAAAGCTATATTATAATTTTACTTTGCTTGGCAGCTTTTGCTGCAGGATTTATTGATGCCATTGTTGGTGGTGGCGGATTGATTCAGACGCCAATGGGATTAATTCTTTTGCCGAATTTACCTGTTTCAACTGTTATAGGAACTTTAAAATTACCAGCTTTTACCGGAACCGCTTTTGCTGCTTTTCAATACCTCAAAAAAGTAGTTATTCAATGGAAATTGCTTTTGATCATGATGTTTTTGGCAGTTCCATCAGCATTTTTAGGATCAACTATCTTGACTTTGGTCAGCAATGATTTCATGAAACCGCTTTTACTGGTAGTTTTGTCTTTATTGTTTATTTATACCTACGCGAAGAAAAATTTTGGGCAACATGTTGCAAAAGATCATTCGGCTACAACTCAGATAATCTATGCAGTTGTGATCAGCGTGATTGTAGGTTTTTACGATGGATTTATTGGTCCTGGGACCGGAAGTTTTTTTGTAGTTGCTTTTATCGCTCTCTTAGGTTTTGATTTTTTACATGCTTCAGCGAATGCTAAAATGGTAAATCTGGCGACTAATTTCGGTTCGATTTGTTTGTTTATGATAAAAGGAAAAATCATATGGACAATTGCAATTCCAATGGCAGTAAGCAACGGACTTGGTGGTTGGCTGGGTGCTAAACTAGCGATCAATAAAGGAAACGGTTTTATTCGAATTTTCTTTTTGGTTGTGGTAATCGGGACTTTGATAAGATTTGCTTACGATGTATTTTTTAAGTAGAGTTGCTAAGTTTTTAGATTTAGCAATTTAGATTATAGTATCAATATATTAGTTATCTTTGTATCAAAATTTGATAGTTAAAAATGTCGTAAAATGATAGAGATAGTTGAGAGTTACGAAAATTACATTAATAGTTTGCCAGAATTAATTGGTAAATCTTATTATAAAGCAGAATTTTTTATGCAAAAATTAGGCTTAAAACATGCAACATATTATAGAAAATTGAAATCGAAAAACTTTACACATCAGGAAGTTAAATTAATTACGGCCTTATTATTTCCGGAAGAAATTTTAATTCAACAGCTTGAAAAAAGTGAAGAGGATATTAAAGCAGGGAGAACGATAGACTTTTCAGATTTTAAAGAAAAGCTAAGAACTAAGTATAATATCTAAATTTGCTGGATTTCTTTTATTGTCCCAAAAAAGAACAATATAAATTATTTGATATTCAATTTTATAAAACAAATAGACTTGATTTGACATTAAGAATTTTCTATAGGAAGTTTTTTTATATCTGGATCCAATTTGATTATTTTGTTCAATCATGTGCAAAACTGAAATAGTATTTTTAGAAAATAAAGTAGCTTTATTTTCAGAGTATTTATTTGTAATGTCAAAATATGTTTTTTCAGCATTTTCAGTAAGGACTATTTTCATTTTATTTCATAGGTATTGCAAGTATAAGATTATTTTAAAATTAAGGATTTTTCTTTCAAATTATTTAAAAGAAGCAAATTGTTTGTATCTAGCCCCGATAGAGGCGGTATCCTCGGAGTGGAACGGAGAGATATAGCCGAAAGCGGGAAACCATGTCTCAAAAAATGCCCATTGCCGTGCTTCAAAAAAATACTAAGAACCTTAGTATCTTAGAACCTCAGAACCTTTCTTTTGCACCTTAGGAACTTTCTTTTTTAATTCTTATTTTTGCATCAAAGGAGAAAAATTTCATGCAAAAATATATTGACCAGCTCAACGAAGCACAACGACAACCCGTCTTAAAAAAAGATGGGCCAATGATTATTATTGCTGGTGCAGGATCTGGAAAAACTCGTGTTTTAACGATTAGAATTGCTTATTTGATGGCACAGGGTGTTGATGCGTTCAACATTTTGTCGCTTACTTTTACAAATAAAGCAGCCCGTGAAATGAAACACAGGATTTCGGATATTGTGGGAGCAACTGAAGCTAAGAACTTGTGGATGGGAACTTTTCACTCGATTTTTGCCCGTATCCTGCGTTCAGAGTCAGATCATTTGGGGTACCCTTCAAACTTTACAATTTACGATTCACAGGATTCGGCCAGACTTATTTCTTCGATTATTAAGGAAATGCAGCTGGATCGTGATATTTATAAACCAAAGCAGATTTTAGGCCGAATTTCGAGCTATAAAAACAGCTTAATTACGGTAAAAGCTTATTTCAATAATCCAGAATTGGTTGAAGCCGATGCAATGGCAAAAAGACCAAGATTAGGTGAAATTTATCAACAATATGTAGATCGCTGTTTTAAAGCCGGCGCCATGGATTTTGATGATTTATTGTTAAAAACCAATGAGTTATTGACTCGTTTTCCGGAAGTTTTAGCGAAATACCAGAATCGTTTTCGTTATATTTTGGTTGATGAGTACCAGGATACAAATCACTCTCAATATTTGATTGTTAGGGCTTTATCAGATAAGTTTCAGAATATTTGTGTAGTTGGAGATGACGCGCAGAGTATTTATGCTTTTCGTGGAGCGAACATTAATAATATCCTGAATTTTCAGAAGGATTATGAAGGTGTTGTAATGTTTCGTCTAGAACAAAATTATCGTTCCACCCGAAATATTGTGGAAGCGGCAAATACGGTAATGGAACACAATAAAACCAAGTTAGATAAAGTAGTTTGGACGGCGAATGATTTTGGTGCGAAAATTAAGGTTCATCGTAGTTTGACAGATGCGGAGGAAGGACGTTTTGTAGCCAGTACGATTTTTGAACAAAAAATGCAAAACCAGCTTCATAATGGAGCTTTTGCGATTTTGTATCGTACAAATGCGCAGTCTCGTGCAATGGAGGATGCTTTAAGAAAACGCGATATTCCGTATCGAATTTATGGAGGTTTGTCTTTTTATCAACGTAAGGAGATTAAGGACGTTTTATGCTACTTACGTTTGGTAATTAATCCTAAAGATGAAGAGGCCTTAATTCGTGTTATCAATTACCCAGCCCGTGGAATTGGGGATACTACTGTAGAAAAATTAACCATAGCAGCCAATCATTACAAACGTTCGATTTGGGAGGTGATGGTGAACATTGACAAAATCGATCTAAAACTGAATACGGGGACTAAGAATAAACTGAAAGATTTTGTAACGATGATTCAGAGTTTTCAGGTTATTGATCAAAATCAGGATGCTTTTTATCTTACAGATCACGTTGCTAAAAAAACAGGCTTAGTTCAGGAATTGAAAAAAGATGCTACTCCGGAAGGAATGGCAAAAATTCAGAATATCGAAGAACTTTTAAACGGTATAAAAGATTTTACTGAAGGGCAAAGAGAAATTGACGGGGCAAGAGGAGCGCTTTCTGAATTTATGGAAGATGTGGCACTTGCAACTGATTTAGATAAGGATACTTCTGATGAAGATCGTGTGGCTTTGATGACAATTCACTTAGCAAAAGGACTTGAATTTCCGCATGTTTTTGTAGTAGGAATGGAAGAAGATTTGTTTCCGAGTGCTATGAGTATGAGTACCAGAAGTGAATTGGAAGAAGAACGTCGATTATTTTATGTAGCTTTAACTCGCGCAGAGCATCAGGCGTATTTGACCTATGCACAATCGCGTTACCGTTGGGGAAAATTGACAGACAGTGAACCATCTCGTTTTATTGAAGAAATTGATCCGCAATATCTGGAATATCTGACGCCGGCAGAAAGTAATTATCGTTACAAATCAACAATTGACAGTGATATTTTTGGAGATGTAGATAAATCGAAACTAAGATTAGCAAAGCCAATTGGAGGAACACCACCAAAACATATTACGGATAATGAACCGAAACCGGATTTAAATATCAGGAAACTAAAACCTGTTGCAGGGAATAATCCTGCTTCATCAGCTCCAAATTTATTTGACAGTAAATTAACAATAGGAAATGTCGTAATGCACGAACGTTTTGGAAAAGGTGAAGTGGTAAATTTAGAAGGTTTTGGTCCTGATAAGAAGGCTGAAATTAAATTTGAAGTTGGCGGAATTAAAAAGCTGTTACTACGATTTGCTAAGCTTGATATAATAGGTTAAAAAGTTTCAGGTTCGAGCTTTATACATAATTTTACCGCAAAGTACGCAAAGTATTATTTTTAGTTTTATTTCCAATGTCTTTATTAAGTTCGCAAAGTTTTTATGGCGAACTTTGCGTAATATCTTTGCGAACCTTGCGGTTAAGAAATATTACACTTGCAACCTGAAACAAATTAAACTTTAAACAAAAAACATAAATGGCTGAGTTCATAAAAATATACCCTGATAAACCTAGTGAAGCTGCAATCGCAAAAGTGGTAAAAGTGCTTCAGAATGGAGGTTTGGTAATTTACCCAACTGATACTGTTTACGGTTTAGGTTGTGATATTACCAATTCGCGTGCTTTAGAAAAAATAGCTAAGATTAAAGGGGTGAAGTTAGAAAAAGCAAATTTTTCTTTTATTTGCCATGATCTAAGTAATTTATCTGATTATGTGAGACAGATCGATACTTCGACTTTTAAGATTTTAAAAAGGGCTTTGCCAGGGCCATATACGTTCATTTTACCGGGAAATAATAATTTACCAAAAGAGTTTAAAAAGAAAACTACTGTCGGAATTCGTGTTCCTGATAATAATATAATTTTGGAAATTGTTCGTCAATTAGGAAATCCAGTAGTTTCAACTTCTATTCGTGATGAAGATGATGTAATTGAATACACAACTGATCCTGAATTGATTTTTGAGAAATGGCAAAATCTTGTTGATATGGTAATTGATGGTGGTTATGGCGACAATGTAGGGTCTACAATTATCGATTTATCTGAGCACGAGCCAGTAATTGTAAGGGAAGGAAAAGGCGATATTGATATTTTGTAAATAAATAGTGAAATTGCATAATAATTTAAAATTATTGAGTAATTTTATTATCAGTTAAAATTTAGTTAGTTAATTAAAAATAATGTTGTTCTTGATTTGCATTTAATTGTTTAAATAGAAGAATTAAGAATACAAAAAAGCAGGTCGATAGACCTGCTTTTTAGTTTTTTAGAGTATGTAAAACGCTAAATTATTTAGCTTGTTTTTTCATTTCTTTTTCAATCATATCATAGAATTGATCGATTTTTGGCATAACAACAATACGAGTTCTTCTGTTACGTGCTTTGTTTTCAGCGCTATCATTTGCAACTAAAGGTACGTATGAACTTCTACCAGCAGCAATTAATTTTGCAGGGTTAACTCCAAGATCATTTGTTAATACACGTACAATAGAAGTTGAACGTTTAACACTTAAATCCCAGTTGTCAAGAATTATACCGTTGCTTTTGTATGGTACATCATCAGTATGACCTTCGACCATACATTCGAAATCTGGTTTGTCGTTAACTACTTTTGCAACTTTTGCTAAAACAGATTTTGCTTTGTCGCTTACTTCATAGCTACCGCTTTTAAATAATAACTTATCTGCGATAGAAATAAATACAACTCCTTTTTCAACATTGATTTCGATATCTGGATCGTTGATTCCAACTGCTCCTTTTAAACTTGTAACTAATGCTAAAGTCACACTGTCTTTTTTAGTTAATGCATCTTGAAGTCTTGAGATTTTTAAATCTTTTTCTTTTAAACTTTCTAATGATTTTTCTAAGTTTTCAGCACCTTTTGTTGTTAATACAGTTAAATCTTTAGAACTGTTTATTAAGTCTTGATTGTGTGCTTTATAACTTTCAGCAGTAGCTGCTAATCCTGCTTTTTCTTCTAAGCAAGAATTTAATTTAACTGTGCAAGAGTTTAATAAATCTTGAGTCTCTTTGTTCTTAGCTTCTAATGCTGCATATTGTTTTTTCGATACACACGAAGTTAAGGCCGTTAATACTGTTAGTGCGATAACTATTTTTCTCATAGGTATTATATTTAATTAAACGTTGATTACAAATTTAGTTTTTAATATTTTGTTTACTGTTAAAGATTTCTTTAAAAACAACCAATTTCTTTATGTAATATAGGTAAACGATACTTTTAACGCTATAGTATTGCTGTATTTGAAAATCTTTTCTTTCTCGCAAATACTTTAAAGATATGCAATAAAAAGAGAAGTGAGCTTTTAAAATTGCAAAAGTATGACTGAATTTTCCTTGTGTAAGAAAACGGATACCCGCAATCCCATCCAAAATCATTCGGAAGAAAATTCTAAAAAACAATCCTTTTTTAGGCAGGTTTTTAACCAGCATTAGCAATGAATTTCTGAAATTTAAAAATGTCTTTTTCGGATTTCCTTGCTGTAATGTTGCGCCACCAACATGATATACAACTGATTTTGAGTTGTATTTAATAATATGTCCTTCGTTTGCAGCTCGCCAGCATAAGTCAATTTCTTCCTGGTGTGCAAAGAAGCTTTCATCAAAGCCTTTCAACTCATCATACACTTCTTTTCTGATAAAGAAACAAGCCCCAGATGCCCAGAACAATTCAATAGTATCATCATATTGTCCGTTATCTTTTTCAACGGTGTCGAAAATACGTCCGCGACAAAATGGAAAACCATATTTATCTATAAATCCGCCCGCAGCACCTGCATATTCAAAATATTCCTTGTTTTTGAAATCAAGAATTTTAGGCTGAATAATAGCAGTTTGTTTTTCGGAATCAAAAGTTTCAATTATGGGTTTTAACCAATTCTCGGTTACTTCAATATCTGAATTAACCAAAGCGTATATCTCGGCATCTACTTCTTTTAAAGCATCATTATAGCCTTTTGCAAAACCATGATTACCATTGTTTTGGATGATTTTTATGGTTGGAAAATTTTGTATTACAAAATTTACGGAAGCATCTGTAGAAGCATTATCAGCTACATATATAGTAGCTTCTGATGAAAATTGAATAACTGAAGGTAAAAATTGTTCAAGCAACTTTATTCCGTTCCAATTTAAAATGACAACTGCTATTTTATCCAAAAGTATTGATGTTATAATTTAATAAATTTCTTTATAATCTGGTAATGATTGTAAAAACTCATATTTTTCGTTTTCAAAATCCATCTGACAATAAAAATGATTCAGACCGTTTGTGACTTTCAAAAATCGTGCCTGCATTGTCATATTGTAACGCGCAATTTGATCAAAAGTTGCCTGTGATATTTTTACTTCCGGGGCTTTACATTCTACTAATATATGTATAGAACCATCAGAATTAAAAACCACAACATCATACCGTTTTCGTAAACCATTGACTGTTAAAACTTTCTCTACGTTTATTAACGATTTAGGATATTTTTTTTCATTCATTAAATAATGAACAACATGCTGACGAACCCATTCCTCCGGGGTAAGAATGATAAATTTTTTTCTGATTTCATCAAAAATAGACACTTTATTTTCGCTATTTTTGAATCGAAAAGTATAGGAAGGAAAATTTAGCTTTAACATAAAGCAAAAATATAAAATAGTTTCAGGTTTCAAGTTTAAAGTTTCAAGTTATTGAAACCAACCTGAAACTTGAAACCTGAAACAAAGAATTTGAATGGACGAAGTTGTAAAAATTGTCAATGATATCAAAGCGGGAAATATCAAACCGATTTATTTTTTAATGGGTGAAGAGCCTTATTATATTGATAAATTGTCGGAGTATATCGAGCAGAATGTGCTTTCTGAAGAGGAAAAAGGATTCAATCAAACAGTTTTATATGGAAGAGATGTGTCTGTTGAAGATATTGTTTCAACGGCCAAGCGTTATCCTATGATGGCTGACCGCCAAGTTGTTATTGTAAAAGAAGCTCAGGATTTGTCAAGAACAATAGATAAAATCGAGTCGTATGTAAATAATCCGATGGATACAACGGTTTTGGTTTTTTGCTACAAATACAAAACACTTGATAAGCGTAAAAAGGTCACCAAATTATTAGCGCAAAACGGAATAGTTTACGAGAGTAAAAAATTATACGAGAATCAGGTCGGCGATTGGATAAAACGAATTCTTGCAGGAAAAAAATACACAATCGACCCAAAAGCGAATGCAATGTTAGTAGAGTTTTTAGGAACTGATTTAAGCAAAATAAACAATGAATTAGAAAAGTTACAGATTATTTTGCCTCAGGGAACCACGATTACGCCACAACATATTGAGGAAAATATTGGTTTTAGTAAGGATTATAATGTGTTTGAACTTCGAAAAGCAATTGGAGAACGCAATCAGTTGAAAGCTTATAAAATTGCCGAAAACTTTGCTCATAATCCTAAAGAATACCCATTAGTAATGACAACTGGATTGGTTTTTGGATTTTTTGTACAGTTATTAAAATATCACGGGCTAAAAGATAAAAATCCAAAAAATGTAGCTTCCGTAATTGGTGTAAATCCTTATTTCTTAAAGGAATATGATTTAGCTCTGAAAAATTACCCAATGCGAAAAGTGAGTCAGATTGTTGGTGCTTTGCGTGATGTGGATGTTAAAAGTAAAGGAGTTGGTGCTAATGCGTTGCCGCAATCAGATCTGTTAAAAGAAATGCTTTATAAAATATTTAATTAAGCCGTGAAAATTCACGATATTTGCACTTCTAAAAATAAATCACAATAAAAAATAATTATTATAATTATGGGAATGAATAAAAATACCGTTTTAGGTTGGGCTACTTTTATAATGGTACTTATGGGATTCTTACTTATAGGTCTTGGAGTATTTAGATATAGTGATGTTTCAGGCTGGGGATTTGGTGCTGTTGGAGTTGGTTTCTTAGCTAATGCATGGGTTTTTAATGCGTTGAAAGGAAGAGTTTAAGTAATTATATTAATTGCAGTATATTTTAGATAAATAAAAAGTAAATAATTAAAATAAAAAACATAAAAAATGTCAGACGATAAGAAAGTAATTTTCTCAATGCAAAAATTGAGTAAAACCTATCAGGGAGCAGACAAACCAGTACTTAAAAACATTTATTTGAGTTTCTTTTACGGAGCTAAAATTGGTATTTTAGGACTTAACGGTTCTGGAAAATCTTCTCTTTTAAAAATTATTGCCGGAGTAGATAAAAATTATCAGGGAGATGTTGTTTTTCAACCAGGTTATACTGTAGGTTATTTAGAGCAGGAACCAATTCTTGATGATTCTAAAACGGTTATTGAAATTGTTCGTGAAGGAGCTGCTGAAACCATGGCAGTTTTAGAAGAGTACAATCAAATTAATGACTTATTCGGTCTTGAAGAAAACTATTCAGATCCTGATAAAATGGACAAGTTGATGGATCGTCAGGCAGCTTTGCAGGATAAAATTGATGCTCTTGGTGCTTGGGAAATTGATACAAAACTTGAAATTGCAATGGATGCTTTGCGTACGCCGGAAGGTGATACGCCGATCAAAAACCTTTCAGGAGGAGAGCGTCGTCGTGTAGCTTTATGTCGTTTGTTGCTTCAACAACCTGATGTATTGTTACTGGATGAGCCTACCAACCACTTAGATGCTGAGTCGGTACTTTGGTTAGAGCAACATTTAGCACAATATTCAGGAACTGTAATTGCTGTAACGCACGATAGATACTTCCTGGATAATGTAGCAGGTTGGATTTTAGAGCTAGATAGAGGAGAAGGTATTCCATGGAAAGGAAATTATTCTTCTTGGTTAGATCAAAAATCTAGTCGTATGGCACAAGAAGAAAAAGTAGCTTCAAAACGTAGAAAAACATTAGAGCGTGAGTTGGACTGGGTTCGTCAGGGAGCTAAAGGTCGTCAAACGAAACAAAAAGCGCGTTTACAGAATTACGACAAATTATTGAACGAAGACCAAAAACAACTGGATGAAAATCTGGAAATCTATATCCCGAACGGTCCACGTTTAGGAACAAATGTTATTGAAGCTAAAAATGTTGCCAAAGCTTTTGGAGATAAATTGTTATATGATAATTTAAACTTCACTTTGCCACAAGCCGGAATTGTTGGGATTATCGGGCCAAACGGTGCTGGTAAATCGACCATTTTTAAAATGATTATGGGCGAACAAGCTACAGATAGCGGAGAATTTTCAGTTGGAGAAACTGTGAAAATCGCTTATGTAGACCAATCACACTCTAACATTGATCCAAATAAATCAATCTGGGAAAACTTTGCTGACGGTCAGGAATTGATTATGATGGGAGGAAAGCAAGTAAACTCAAGAGCTTATTTATCTCGTTTCAACTTTGGTGGTGGAGAACAAAATAAAAAAGTTTCAATGTTGTCTGGTGGAGAGCGTAACCGTCTACACTTAGCAATGACTTTGAAAGAAGAAGGAAACGTACTTTTACTGGATGAGCCTACGAATGATTTGGATGTAAATACACTTCGTGCCCTTGAAGAAGGTTTAGAGAATTTTGCAGGTTGTGCCGTAATTATTTCGCACGACAGATGGTTCTTAGACAGAATTTGTACACACATTTTAGCTTTCGAAGGAGATTCTGAAGTTTACTATTTTGAAGGTGGTTTCTCTGAATATGAAGAAAACAAGAAGAAACGTTTAGGTGGTGATTTAACTCCAAAACGTTTGAAATACAGAAAATTGATTAGATAATAAATCTAGTAAATTTCAAATTTTAAAATCCCAAATTCCAATCTTTGCCTGATTTGAATTTGGGATTTTTTTATGTTCAATTTTGTCATTCCTCGGAATGACAAAAAGTGGAGATTATTTGAATTTGGAATTTTTAAAGAAACTTTGCTCTCAATTCCGGAGTAGGAATCATGCAGCTTTCTTTTTTGCCATACCATTTGTAGCGGTTTTTAGCAATGTAATCGTAAATATAATTTCTCAATTTTTCAGGAAAGATTTTAAAAATTGAAACCAAACTATAAATTCCTCCCAATTCCTCTGCGATTTCTATAGCTGCTGAAGATTTATAGTAATAGGCAACTCCTGGATTATATAAAATGATGCTATCAATTTTATTTTGATCTACTCCAATATAATTACAAATCTCTTTTCCTAATTCTGATTGCAAAGCCACAAAACGGAAAATATCTTTTTTATCATTTTTGATGATAAACTGAACTGCATTGTTGCATAAATTGCAAACACCGTCGAAGAGGATAATTTTTTTATTTGGTGGAAAATCGGGCATGAATTTAAATGGTTTTTGTACTATTTGTTTTATCTATTACGAATTTCATTTTAATAAATTTATCAAATCAAAATTGACTCGCATAAATTTATTTTAAAAGCTTTTTAAAAATTTTCGATCTTCATTCTCGCTTTTTTAAAAATATTCGTTTTAATCGCTTTATTTTAATTTTGATGATTTTTCATCATAATTTCAGATCTCAAAACAGCGAATGAAAGCTGAAAATTATTTCTTCGCCGCCTCAACAAATTCCAATTCATCCAAACTTACTTTAGAAGTAAAAATTCCGTAATTTACCGTTGCTTTATTTTTTTCTATTGAATCGATACTTCCAACAGATCTTCCGTCCAACATCCTTACACGGTCACCAACTTTCAAAATTGGTTTTGGTTTTTCGATAACAGGTTTCAATTTCTTTTCTTTTTTCTCTTTTCGAATTTCTTCAACCTGAACAGAAACTTCGGCAATTACTTCTTTTTTCTTTTCAATTATAGCTTTAGCTTCTTTTGGAGTTGCTTTTTTGCGTTTTGAATTTTCAATTTCAATGATTTTCAAAAACTCTCCAATAAGTTCCTTCTTATTTTTATTGTTGAAATATTTCTCTGAAATGTCTTCGATTTTCTGACCAATGTAAATTGTCTTTTGGTTGCTGTCGTATAATTCCTGATAGCTTTCCAGTTTTTGCTTAATTTTTACATTGATGTTTTCCATCTTTTTACTTTCCTCGCGCGCACGGGTTTCTTCTTCTTTAAGATTTATAGAAGTTTTTTCAAGCTTCGATCTTTCTTTCTGAAGAGTAGCAATAGTTTTGTCAAAACGGACTTTCCCAACTTCGATTTTCTTTTTCGCACGATTAATCAATCCAAACGGAATACCATTTTTCAAGGCAACCTCAAAAGTAAACGAACTTCCTGCCTGACCCAAAGCTAGCTTATACATTGGTTCCAATGATTTCTCATCGAACATCATATTCGCATTTGTAGCGAAGGGCAATTCGTTTGCGAGAATTTTCAAGTTTGAGTAATGTGTTGTAATTATTCCGAAAGCTTCACGATGGTAAAACTCTTCTAAGAAAATCTCAGCCAAAGCACCTCCTAATTCCGGATCAGAACCTGTACCAAATTCATCAATCAAAAACATTGTTTTCTTGTTACATTTCTTCAAGAAATAATTCATATTTTTTAATCGATAACTATAAGTACTTAGGTGATTTTCAATAGATTGGTTGTCTCCAATGTCAGTCAGAATTCTGTCAAACAAGAAAGTTTCACTACGTTCGTGAACAGGAACAAGCATCCCTGATTGTAACATCAATTGTAATAAACCAACCGTTTTAAGCGAAATTGTTTTTCCACCGGCATTTGGTCCTGAAATTACAATAATTCGGTTATCTTGTTTTAATTCAATTGTTTGCGGATGAGTAACTTCGTTTTTTTGCTTGTTATTCAAATACAAAATAGGATGATAGGCTTCTCTAAAGAATAATCTTCTTTCTTCTGTAATGGTTGGCAAAATTCCATTGATTCTGTTTGCGTATTTTGCTTTTCCGGCAACCACATCAATATCACTTAAAAATTCCTGATATTCAATTAGTAATGGTAAATACGGACGAATCTGATTTGATAATTGCTTTAGAATTCTGGTAATTTCTTCTTTTTCTTCATACTCAAGATTTGCTAGTTCTCTCGAATATTGTAAAGTAGCTTCTGGTTCGATGTAAGCTATACTTCCGGTTTTAGAACTTCCTAAAATAGAACCTTTTACTTTACGGCGGTACATTGCTAAAACCGCTAGTACTCTTCGGTTTTGAACAAAACTTTCCTTGATATCATCCAGGTAACCAAGACTATTATTATGAGAAAGAGCAACTCCAAAACTTTGGTTTACTTTACCGCGAACAATATTCATATTCTGACGAATACTTAGTAAAGCAGGTGAAGCATTATCTTTTATCTCTCCATATTTATCTACAATGGCATCAATAGTAGTTACAATATCTTTAGTATATTCAACTCTTGATGCTCTTGCATTCAGGTTTGGATAATAATCGTCAAACTTTTTAAGGAAATTCAACAGGAAATTTGATGTTGCTGAAAGGGTTGCAATTTTTCTAAAACTACCTACTTCCAGGAAACTATCTTCAATAGCCAGGAATTTGATTTCGTGCGTTATTGCATCAAATCCGTGATTCGGAATTGCGTTGTTATTTTGAAAAGACGAAACATATTCTGATGTCTGCATCAAAGCCTGCATCAAAGTTTCTTTATCTCTAAATGGTGTTATTTGTAAAGCTTTTTCTTTTCCAATATCTGTATTACAGCCTGCCGAAATAGTTTCGAGCACCGTTGGAAATTGCAAATCTTGTAATGTTTTTTCGGTAATGGATATCATTATATATCGTAAGTTGTAAAGGTTCAAAGTTACAAAGTTTTAAAACGAAATAGTACTATTAATTAGTACTTTGAAAAAAACTTTGCGAAATTTGTAATAAATTATTTTAATATGAAAATTAATCTATCTCAGGAATGGCAATATGTTTTAGCAGATGAAATGGCAAAGCCGTATTTCAAAGAATTGCTTACATCTTTAGAAGAAGATTGTAAACAGTATATTTGCTATCCGCCTTTAGATTTGATTTTCTCCGCTTTTAATCATTGTTCTTTCGAAAATGTAAAAGTCGTTATTATTGGCCAGGATCCTTACCATGGAGCAGGTGAGGCCAATGGATTAAGTTTCTCAGTAAATGATAATGTAAAAATTCCACCTTCTTTACGTAATATTTTCAGGGAGATAAATTCAGATTTAGATTCTGTTTTTATGCCAACTTCCGGAAATTTAGAAAAATGGGAAGATCAGGGTGTTTTACTTTTAAACGCTTCATTGACAGTACGAAAAGACAGCCCAAATAGTCATAAACATTTAAAATGGAATCTTTTTACAGATGCTGTTATTCACGCTATTTCAGATAAAAAAGAAAATGTTGTATTCTTATTATGGGGAAGTTTTGCTCAGAAAAAAGGATTAAAAATTGACCGTTCCAAACATTATGTTCTAGAGTCAGGCCATCCGTCACCCATGAGTGCCAATCAGGGAAAATGGTTTGGTAACAAACATTTTAGTAAAACGAATGCTTTTTTGATATCAAAAGGACTCAAGGAAATTGAGTGGTTTTAAAGCTATTTTTTAATAATTTCTTCTAAAACAGCCTTCTTTTCGTAGTTAACTACTTTCAGAATGATTTCTTGATTTTTTACTGTTTTACCTTCAATGATATATAATTTTCCTTTTTTGAAATCAACATTGCTTTGATCAAAATCAACATCTCCATAAGTCAATGTATTTTTGATATCTGCAGTATCTATCCATTTTTCGTTCAAAGTCTGAATTGCCTTATCTGAATATTGAAAAGGTTTTGTACGTAAATTATTTAAAACTCTGGCATTCGGGAAATAGTTACAACGAGTATCTTTTCCACTAAAAACAAGGGCTACAAAAAAGCATCCCATAATCAAACCAATCAAATAATAAGCAAAACGATGTACGAACTTCATGAAATAAAATTTTTGCAAAGGTAAGCTAAAGTTCCTTTAAAATACAAGTAAATTAATATCGTTGTCTGGTAAATCAAACCAATCGCCAATTGCTTTATTTGTTAGGATTCCGTGGTATAAATAAACTCCGTTTTTTAAACCTTTATTACATCTGATAGAGCTTTCTAGCCCACCATCATCGGCTATCTGAAGTAAGTATGGAGTTAATATGTTACTGATTGATAATGAGGCGGTTTTCGAATATCTTGATGGGATATTTGGTACACAATAATGTAAAACATTGCTTTTTATGAACGTCGGTTTTTCATGAGTAGTAACTTCTGAAGTTTCAAAACATCCTCCGGTATCAATACTAACATCAACAATTACCGCTCCTTTTTTCATGTGTTCTACCATGGTTTCTGTCACGACAATCGGACAGCGTTCTTTGCCTCGCATGGCGCCAATTGCTACGTCACAACGTCTTAAAGCTTTTAAAAGTGCTTTTTGCTGTACTGTAGAAGTGAAAATTCTTTGGTTTAAATTATTTTGTAAACGACGTAATTTGGTAATCGAATTATCGAAAACTTTTACGTTTGCACCAAGTCCGATTGCAGTTTTAGCGGCAAATTCGCCTACTGTCCCGGCACCTAAAATCACGACTTCAGTAGGAGGTACACCAGTAATATTTCCGAATAACAATCCTTTTCCAAATTCATCAGTAATCATTAATTCGGCCGCAATTAGTACAGAAGCGGTTCCTGCAATTTCGCTTAAAGATTTTACAGCTGGATAAGAACCATCTTCGTCTTTAATGTATTCAAATGCTAATGCCGTTATTTTTTTTTGAGCTAAAGCTTCAAAGTATTCTTTCTTTTTTGTCTTTAATTGAATAGCTGAAATAATAATCGTTTCCGGATTAATCATTTTAATTTCAGTCAAAGTAGGAGGTTCTACTTTAAGCAACATTGGACAACCAAATACCTTTTTTGTGTCTTTTGTAACTTCTGCACCTGCATCACTATATTCTTTATCAGAATAACTAGAACTTTCTCCGGCACCTGATTCAATCATTACACGATGACCTTCATAGGTAAGTGAATTTACAGCGTCCGGCGTCAGGCAAATACGACGTTCCTGATAACTGGTTTCTTTAGGTATTCCTATGAAAAGCTCTCTTTTAAATCGGCCCACTTCAAGTTTTTCTTCTTGTGGCAACAATTGTTGTTTCGTAAATGGAGTTAAAGTAATTGACATGGGTTGCGCAAATAATTAAGAGTACAAATTACGTAAAAAGTTTTAAAATTAGTGTAAATATTCTGCTAATACTAAAAGTCAATATTAAGAGATTGTTTTTTCCATTTTTATGTCGGCTCTTTCGTAACTGACATCGCCTAATGAAACTTCAACAAAGCCAAATTTCTCGTATAAATGTAGCGCTGGAAGTAGGATTCTGTTCGAATATAAAAGTAATTTTTTGATATTATTTTCTTCTGCAACAGCAATACTATGAACTAATAACTTATTTCCAATTCCAAGACCTTGAGCTTTGTCTGAAACGGCCATTTTGCTTAATTCAAAAGTGTCTTCATCAATTTTCATTAGAGAAACTGTTCCCAGGATTTTATCATTATATTTAGCGTAGAAAATCATTCCGCCTTTATCTATAATTTCTTCTTGTGGATTTGAAAGCACTAATTCATCTTTCTCTTCAACTCTAAAATACTTTTGAAGCCATTGGGTTTTGATGTGTTCTTTTAAATCTGAAGAAAAAGGGATTATTTCGACTATATTTTGGGTATTCATAATTATATCAGTTGTTTCACAGAGATACACGAAGTTTTCGTAGAGTAACACAAAGAATTTGTAAAAAGAAGCTCTGCGAATCTCCGTGAAATCTTCGTGAATCTCTGTGGAATTTTAAACCAGTTCTAAACTTCTTTTTCCATCAGCCAATAACTCTATGGTAACTATAGAATGTTCTTCCGGAATTAGACTTGCGATTCTTTCAGACCATTCAATAAAACACCAGTTGCCGGAATACAAATAATCATCAACGCCCATATCAAGCGCTTCGGTTTCTTTGTTTAATCGGTAAAAATCAAAATGATAAACGATTTGATTGTTAGAAGTATAATATTCGTTAACTAAAGAAAAGGTTGGGCTGCTTGTCGCGCCCTGAACTCCTAAACTTTTGCATAATTGTTTTATTAAAGTAGTTTTTCCAACTCCCATTTCACCATTAAAAAGAATGATTTTTTTTGGATTTGAAGCTATAATTTGCTCCGCTACTTCCTGAATTTGATCTAATGAAAAAACGATATTCATTGTTGTTTTATTTTAGTGCGATTGTCTCCGCGAAAGCGAAAAGTTTTTTTGCCACAGATTAAAAGATTTCATTGATTTTTTTAATTTGTGAAAATCTGTGAAATCTGTGGCATTTATTTTAATTTTTATTTCGGATTAAATACCAAGAACGGAATAATCATTTCTTCTAATGAAATTCCACCATGCTGATATGTATTTCTGTAATAACTTACATAATGGTTGTAGTTGTTTACATAAGCTAAGAAATAATCGTTTTTGGCAAAAATAAAAGAACTACTCATGTTTATGGCTGGTAGACCGATATCTTTAGGCTCTTTTACAACGTATACATCCTTTTGCTCGTAAGTTAAACTACGACCGGTTTTATAACGCAAATTTAAGCTTGTATTTTTATCTCCAACCACTTTCGACGGATTTTTTACATTAATTGTCCCGTGATCTGTGGTCAAAATTAATTTGAATCCTAGTAATTGAGCTTGTTGAATAATTTCTAAAAGCGGAGAGTTTTTAAACCAGCTTAAAGTCAGGGAACGATAGGCTTTATCGTCAGAAGCTAGCTCTTTTACGACTTCCATTTCCGTTTTAGCGTGCGATAGCATATCTACAAAATTGTAAACTACTGTTACTAAATCATTGCCTTTTAGTGCTTTGAAGTTTTCTGCCAATTTTTTACCACCTGCGTAATTGGTGATTTTAAAATAATCTTCTTTAATGTTTAATCCTAAACGTTTTAATTGAGCAGAAAGAAATTCGGCTTCGTAAAGGTTTTTTCCACCATCTTCAACGTCATTTTTCCAATATTGGGGAAATTGTTTTTCCATTTCGATTGGCAATAAACCTGAAAAAATGGCATTTCTGGCGTATTGGGTAGCTGTTGGAAGAATAGAGAAATAAGGAACTTCTTTTTCTAATTTGTAATAGTTAGAAACCACAGTTTCAAAGGATTTCCATTGATCGTAACGTAAATTATCAATAACGACAAACAAAATAGGTTTGTCTTTCTTTTTAAGTTCAGGAACAACTAATTCTTTAAATAAATTGTGAGATTGAATTGGCTTGTCTGCCTTTGGCGCAAACCAGTCTTCGTAATTTCTTTCAATGTATTTTCCGAATTGCGAATTGGCTTCAACCTTTTGAGATTCAAGGATTTCAATCATTCCCTGATCGTTAATATTTTCTAATTCTAATTCCCAAAAAATCAATTTTTTATACAATTCAACCCAATCTTCAAAAGAATTAACCATTGCTAATTCCATTGAGATTTTACGGAATTCCTTTTGATAATCTAAAGTTGTTTTTTCAGAAATCAATCTTGAATGATCCAGATTCTTCTTCAAGCTCAATAAAATCTGATTTGGATTAACTGGCTTGATAAGATAATCAGCAATTTTAGAACCAATTGCTTCTTCCATTATGTATTCTTCCTCACTTTTAGTAATCATAATCATCGGAATGGCCGATTTTTTTTCTTTCATTTCCGAAAGCGTTTCCAAACCGCTCATTCCAGGCATGTTTTCATCCAAAAAAACAATATCAAAATTGTCTTCCTCAAACAAAGCAATGGCGTCTAGTCCGTTGTTACAAGTAGTTACAGCGTAGTTTTTTTTCTCCAGAAATAATATATGAGGCTTTAAAAGATCGATTTCATCGTCGACCCAAAGTATTTTTATCTTGTCCATAAACGTATTTTAATTTTTAATGCAATTTAGAAGTATAGAACTTAAAAAGTATTAAAAATAGTATAAAATTCAGAATAATGAATGTTGTTTTTAGTTTAAAATCTTTTTTTGCTTAAGTTATTGCTTTGGAAATCAGGACAAATTATTGTTGATTTTTAAGTAAAAAAGCGAAAGGTCTTTATAGTTATTTACTTATATTTGTTGACCAAAAAAGAATCAAATAGTGACTCAGATCAACAAATTAAAAATATTTAATGATCCCATTTATGGGTTTATTTCCATCCCGAACGAACTTATTTACGATTTAATTCAGCACCCATATTTTCAGCGTTTACGCCGTATATCACAAATGGGATTATCGTATTTGGTTTATCCGGGTGCTAATCATACCCGTTTTCATCATGCTTTAGGGTGTATGCATTTGATGCAGAAAGCTGTTGAAACACTTCGTTTTAAAGGAGTTGCCATTTCAAACGATGAAGAATGTGCGTTATTAATAGCTATTTTATTGCATGATATTGGTCATGGGCCATTTTCTCATGCGATGGAAAAGAGTATTGTTGAAGATGTGAATCATGAGGCAATTTCGCTATTATTTATGAATCAGCTGAATGAAGAGTTTGACGGAAAATTGAGTTTGGCAATTCAGGTTTTTAAGGGCGAGTATCACAGAAAGTTCATGCTGCAATTGATTTCAAGTCAATTAGATATGGATAGAATGGATTATCTAAAACGAGATAGTTTTTATACTGGAGTCGCTGAAGGTAATGTTAATTCTGAGAGATTGATTCAGATGATGAATGTGGTTGACGGCGTTTTGGTTATTGAAGAAAAAGGAATTTATTCAGTAGAAAAATTTCTGCTTTCCAGAAGATTAATGTATTGGCAGGCCTATTTACATAAAACAAGTTTGGTAGCCGAATTAATTTTGATGAAAGTATTGAAAAGAGCTAAAGAACTAACATTAAAAGGAAACTCTTTGCCTTGCAGTGAACCGCTTTTATTTTTTATGCAAAATAAAGTAGCCTTAGAAGATTTTGATGCCGAAAAATTAGATTTATTTTCTCAATTAGATGATTTTGATATTATAAGTGCTTTAAAAGCGTGGCAAAAACAGGATGATTTTATACTTTCAACTTTAAGTAAAATGATCATTAATAGAGATTTGCTGAAAATAAAATTGAGCGCAGAAAAGATTCCTATGGAAGAATCGCAATCAATGAAAGAAGAATTTGCAGAAGAGCATCATATTTCGTCTGTAGATGCCGGATATTTTATTTTTAGAGGAAAAATAAAAAACCAGGCTTATAGTAAAGAGGCTGAACCGATACGAATTTTGAAAAAAGATAAAACAATTGAAGATGTTGTAGAAGCGTCTGATCAGTTGAATTTGAAATCGTTATCTAAATTGGTGACAAAATATTACATCTGTTTTCCAAAACAACTTATCTAAAATTAACATTTAAAATCTATTTTTTATATTTTTGTCGCAATGAAATTTACAGCAGAACAAATAGCAGGAATTTTAGAAGGAGAAGTTGTTGGGGATCCTAACGCAGAAGTTTCTCGGCTATCTAAAATAGAAGAAGGCGAGGAAGGATCGCTTACTTTTTTGGCTAATCCCAAATATATCAACTACATATATACTACTAAGGCTTCAGTAACAATTGTTAATGACAGCTTTATACCAGAACAGGAAATTACCACAACCTTAATAAAAGTTGAAGATGCTTATGCGTCTTTTTCTAAACTTTTGCAGTTTTACAATCAGGTAAAATTGAATAAAAACGGAATAGAAGCACAGTCTTTTATGTCTGAAGGAACTAAACATGGAGAAAACTTATATTTAGGAAGTTTTAGCTATATAGGACAAAATGTGATTTTAGGTAATAATGTGAAAATTTATCCAAACAGTTTTATTGGCGATAATGTTGTTATTGGCGATAATGTATATATTTTTGCCGGGGCTAAGATATATTCAGAAACT
This sequence comes from Flavobacterium sp. KH_001, assembly GCF_057840745.1. Taxonomy (NCBI): domain Bacteria; kingdom Pseudomonadati; phylum Bacteroidota; class Flavobacteriia; order Flavobacteriales; family Flavobacteriaceae; genus Flavobacterium; species Flavobacterium sp. KH_001. Next base: position 3,702,780 of record NZ_CM174520.1, read on the forward strand.
ATTATCGGAAATAATTGCACCATTCATTCAGGAACTATAATAGGTGCAGATGGTTTTGGTTTTGTGCCAGATGAACAAGGTGTTTATAGTAAAGTCCCTCAGATTGGGAATGTAATTATAGAAGATAATGTAGATATTGGAGCCAATACTACAATTGACAGAGCAACTCTTGGTTCTACGATTATTAGAAAAGGAGTTAAATTAGACAATCAGATTCAGATTGCACATAATGTAGAAATTGGTAAAAATACTGTAATTGCAGCTCAATCAGGTGTTGCAGGTTCTACAAAAATTGGCGAAAACTGTATGATTGGCGGGCAAGTTGGTATCGCAGGACATTTAATTATAGGTAATAACGTAAGGCTTCAGGCTCAGTCAGGAGTAGCAAGAAACATCAAAGATGATGAAGTTTTGCAAGGATCTCCATCGCTTGGATACGGTGATTTTAATAAATCGTACGTTCATTTTAAAAATTTACCAAAAATTGTGTCCGAACTGGATGAATTAAAAAAACAAATAATAAACCCAAAAAATGGAAATAATGGTTAAACAGAAGACCATCAAAAATGAAATTTCACTAACAGGAGTTGGATTACACACTGGAAAAGAAGTTACAATGACTTTTAAACCAGCTCCAATTAATAATGGTTTCACTTTTGTAAGAGTAGATTTGCAAGGTCAACCAGTCATTGAGGCTGATGCGAACTATGTTGTTAATACGCAGAGAGGTACTAATTTAGAAAAATTAGGGGTAAAAATTCAAACACCAGAACACGTTTTAGCTGCTTTAGTTGGATGTGATTTGGATAATGTAATTATTGAATTAAATGCTTCTGAACTTCCTATTATGGATGGTTCTTCAAAATATTTTGTTGAAGCTATTGAAAAGGCCGGAATCGAAGAACAAGATGCTAAACGTAATGTTTATGTTGTAAAAGAAGTTATTTCGTTTACTGATGAAACTACCGGAAGCGAGATTTTGGTTATGCCAAGCGATGATTATCAGGTAACTGCAATGGTTGATTTTGGTACTAAAGTTTTAGGTACTCAAAATGCTACTTTAAAAAGTATAGCCGATTTTAAAGATGAAATTGCTAATTCAAGAACGTTTAGTTTCTTGCACGAATTAGAATCGTTATTAGAAAATGGATTAATTAAAGGTGGAGATTTAAACAACGCCATTGTATATGTAGATAAAGAAATCTCTGATGCAACAATGGAAAATTTAAAGAAAGCCTTTGGAAAAGATAAAATATCTGTTAAACCAAACGGAGTTTTAGATAATCTTACTCTGCATTATCCAAACGAAGCAGCAAGACATAAATTGCTTGACGTTATAGGAGATTTATCATTAATTGGTGTTAGAATTCAGGGAAAAATTATTGCTAACAAACCTGGGCATTACGTAAATACTCAGTTTGCAAAAAAATTAGCAAAAATTATTAAAATTGAGCAAAGAAATCATGTACCGGTTTATGATTTAAATCTTGAACCGTTGATGGATATTCATAAAATTATGGCTGTTTTGCCTCATAGACCTCCATTTTTATTAATTGACAGAATTATAGAAATGTCTGATAGTCATGTGGTAGGAATGAAAAATGTTACTATGAATGAAAATTTCTTCGTAGGGCATTTTCCTGAAGCACCAGTTATGCCAGGAGTTTTAATTGTTGAAGCAATGGCACAAACAGGAGGAATTTTGGTTTTAAGTACCGTTCCGGATCCTGAAAATTATTTGACTTATTTTATGAAAATAGATAATGTTAAATTCAAACATAAAGTATTACCTGGGGATACCTTGATTTTCAAGTGTGAATTGATTTCTCCTATTAGAAGAGGGATCTGTCATATGCAGGCAAACGCTTACGCAAACGGGAAATTAGTAACTGAGGCAGAATTAATGGCCCAAATTGCAAGAAAACAATAATAATTAAATCATTTTTATTGTTTACGTTTGTTGCCCAAATTAGATTATTTTAATTTAAAATATAAAACATACAGATGAATCAACCATTAGCATATGTTCATCCCGGCGCCAAAATCGCTAAAAACGTTGTAATAGAACCTTTTACAACAATTCACAATAATGTTATTATTGGTGATGGTACTTGGATTGGTTCAAATGTGACCATCATGGAAGGTGCTCGTATTGGTAAAAATTGCAATATTTTTCCTGGAGCTGTAATTTCTGCGGTGCCACAGGATTTAAAATTTGGAGGAGAAGATTCTCTTGCAATCATTGGAGACAATTGTACAATCAGAGAATGTGTTACTATAAATAGGGGCACAGTTGCATCTGGCCAAACAATTTTAGGAAATAACTGTCTTGTAATGGCTTATGCGCATATTGCACATGATTGCGAAATTGGAAACAATGCAATTATTGTAAACGGAGTTGCATTGGCAGGTCACGTGGTTGTTGGAAACCATGCAGTAATTGGAGGTTTGGCGGCTATTCATCAATTTATTCATATTGGAGATCACGCTATGATTTCTGGTGGATCTTTGGTAAGAAAAGATGTTCCGCCTTATACAAAAGCTGCAAAAGAACCGTTATCTTATGTTGGAATCAATTCTGTTGGTTTACGAAGAAGAGGCTTTAGCACAGAAAAAATTAGAGAAATTCAGGAAATTTACCGAATTTTATATCAAAAGAATTACAATACCACTCAGGCTTTAAGTATTATTGAAGCAGAAATGGAAGCTACTCCTGAGAGAGATGAAATTTTAGATTTTATTAGAAATTCATCGAGAGGAATTATGAAAGGTTATTCAGGAAATTATTAATTTTAGAGTTTAGATTTCTGATTTTAGATTTCTTACTCCATCATTAAAGCTCAAATAAAATATAAAACAATAAAATGTAGATTTTTGATTCCGTTTAGAATCAAAAATCTACATTCTAAAATCTAAAATTAAAAAAAATGGCATCTACATCAGATATTAGAAACGGATTGTGTATTAAATTCAATCACGACATTTATAAAATCGTTGAATTTCTTCACGTAAAACCTGGGAAAGGTCCAGCTTTCGTAAGAACAAAATTGAGAAGTTTAACTACAGGAAGAGTATTAGATAATACATTTTCTGCAGGACATAAAATTGACGATGTGCGTGTAGAGACGCATAATTACCAGTTTCTATATGCTGAAGGAGATGAATTTCATTTTATGAATACAGAGTCTTTTGAGCAAATTTCTTTGAATAAAAACATTCTGGATGCTCCGGGATTGTTAAAAGAAGGTACAAGTGTAATGGTTCAGGTAAATACTGAAACTGATTTACCTTTGTCTGTAGACATGCCATCTTCTGTAATTCTTGAAGTTACTTATGCAGAGCCGGGAGTAAAAGGAAATACAGCAACAAATGCTACAAAATCTGCTACGGTAGAAACTGGAGCAACAGTAAACGTTCCGTTATTCATCAACGAAGGTGATAAAATTAAAATTGATACTGCTTCAGGAAATTACATGGAGCGTGTAAAAGAGTAATTTTTAATTAGATAATTTGTCAATGAGTCAATTAGAAAATTGATGCTTACGCAGAAATTGAATAATTTTTATTTTCTAATTGACACATTTTCTAATTGACACATTCTCTAATTGACAAATTTTCTAATTAAAATATATGAAATTTCCAAAGAGTCATTCTTTACAAGAAATTGCAAATTTGCTTAATTGCGAATTTATCGGTGACCAAAACTTCCCAGTTTTAGGCATGAACGAAATACATGTTGTTGAGCCTGGAGATATCGTTTTTGTTGACCATCCTAAATATTATGACAAAGCTTTACAATCGGCAGCCACTATTGTTTTAATTAATAAAAAAGTAGATTGCCCGGAAGGTAAAGCCCTTTTAATTTCTGATGATCCTTTCAGAGATTTCAATACGCTAACCAAACACTTCAAACCTTTTCAATTTGCAAATGTGGCTATTTCAGCTTCTGCAGAAATTGGAGCAGGGACATTAATTCAGCCTAATAGCTTTATTGGTAATCATGTCAAAATTGGTAAAAACTGCCTGATTCATTCAAATGTTTCTATTTATGATCATACCGTAATTGGAGATAATGTAATCATTCACGCGGGAACCATTTTAGGTGCAGATGCTTTTTACTATAAAAAGCGCCCGGACGGATTTGATCAATTAGTTTCGGGAGGACGCGTTGTTATTGAAGATAATGTTGGCATTGGTGCGCTTTGTACTATTGATAAAGGCGTTACAGGAGATACAACAATTGGTGAAGGAACAAAAATTGACAATCAGGTTCATGTTGGACATGATACTGTTATCGGTAAAAAATGCTTAATAGCTTCACAAACCGGTATTGCAGGTTGTGTTATTATTGAAGATGAAGTTACGCTTTGGGGGCAGGTAGGTACAACCAGTGGTATCACAATAGGAGCGAAGGCTGTTATTATGGGGCAAACTGGTGTTACTAAGTCAGTTGAGGGTGGAAAATCTTACTTTGGCACACCAATCGAAGAATCAAGAGAAAAGTTAAAACAATTGGCCAATATCAAAAAGATTCCTGAAATTCTAAATAAATTGAAGTAATATGTCTATAAAAGAATTTGTTCAAAAATTTTATAAGTCGGATGCCTTAATTGATAGTGAAATCCTTAAAACCTATTTGCATCCAGATATTATTGTCGAATGGAATAGCAGTAAAGGATTAATTCAGATGAACTACGATTCTATGGTGAGTATGGCTAATGAACTTAGTCGTGCATATGTACGTTCTAAGGTCAGAATTAGTCATATTATTGCCGAAGATGACTTGGTGTCAATACGTTATTCTCATTTTGTGAAAACGATTGAAAACCCTAGAGAAGAGATGTTATTAGCCCATTTTTCTACAATATGGCAAATTAAGGATGATAAATTGTACCGTGGTTATCAAATGAGTCAATTTTCTTAATTTTTTTGAAGACAAAAAGATTAAAATACATTACAAAACCTTACTTTTGCATCACAATTTTAAAAACTACATAAAATATATATCATGAGTGTTTTAGTTAATAAAGATTCCAAAATAATTGTTCAAGGATTTACAGGAAGCGAAGGAACTTTCCACGCTTCTCAAATGATTGAGTACGGTACTAATGTTGTTGGTGGTGTAACTCCGGGTAAAGGAGGAACTAGCCATTTAGATCGTCCGGTTTTTAACACAGTAAAAGATGCTGTTGATCAAGCTGGAGCTGATACATCTATCATTTTTGTACCACCAGCTTTTGCTGCTGATGCAATTATGGAAGCTGCTGATGCTGGAATTAAAGTAATTATTGCTATTACAGAAGGAATTCCTGTAGCAGATATGATTAAAGCAAATAATTATGTTAAAGAAAGAAATTCTAGATTAATCGGACCAAACTGCCCAGGAATTATCACTCCGGGAGAAGCTAAAGTTGGTATTATGCCAGGTTTCGTTTTCAAAAAAGGAACAGTTGGTATCGTTTCTAAATCAGGAACTTTAACTTACGAAGCTGCTGATCAGGTTGTAAAACAAGGTTTAGGAATTACTACAGCTATTGGAATTGGTGGAGATCCAATTATTGGAACTACTACTAAAGAAGCTGTTGAATTGTTAATGAATGATCCAGAAACTGAAATTATCATCATGATTGGTGAAATTGGAGGTCAATTAGAAGCTGATGCTGCTAAATGGGTTAGAGCTGATGGTAACCGTAAACCAGTTGTTGGTTTTATTGCTGGAGAAACTGCTCCTGCAGGTAGAACAATGGGTCACGCAGGTGCTATTGTTGGCGGTTCTGATGATACAGCTGCTGCTAAAAAACAAATTATGAGAGACAACGGAATTCACGTTGTTGATTCACCAGCTGAAATTGGTAAAAAAGTAAAAGAAGTACTTGGATAATCGCCAGTATTCAAAATAAAAAATTCCAAAAAAAAGTCTCAATATTGTGTTGAGACTTTTTTACATTTTTAAAATAATTGGAAATATAATTAAAAACTTGGCAACTTAGTCCTGATAGCTATCGGGGTAGAACTTAGAAGCTTAAAATAAGAAAGATGAGTAAAGAATTAAAAAAGTTTAAAGTAAGCAACAGTTTTACTTTTACAATCGAAGATAGTTTAGAACAAGTTTGCAACGCTCCTGAAGGTGGTGCTGGAATCTTTGTTGTTTACGCTATTGAAGGTGATGCAAAAGAATTGATAATGGTTGCTTCTACAGGAACTGTTCAAAATAACGGAACTTTAAAAAGTAAAAATGGTGGTTTATATGATAAAATCGTAAATGGACACCAATTTGCAAAAACAGGAAGAAAATATTCTTGGCCAGCACAAATGAAATTGGAAAGCATTGATGCTTTAGAAGTGTTTTGGTATGAGACTTTTAATGCTGATGTAAAAGCAATTCCGACTTCAGTAGAAGGACAGGTTTTGCAAAGTTTTTTAGATGAAAATGCGAAATTACCAAGATGGAATGTAGCCTTCTAAAAAGCTATTTTTATTATAAATTATCAGAAGCCTTGCTATTAAATTAATTAGTGAGGCTTTTTTGTTTCTAAGAATTAAAGCTTTTTGTTAATAGCGCTAATTTGAAAATAAAACATTTTATGTTTTTAATCAATATTTAGAATATCCGGGATGAAATCCTATATTTATTACTTTAGTTCACATAAATAGTTGTGTTAAATAGTTTACTCTCTTGAGTAAAATTGTAGATCGAGAATTCCGTTAACGTTACGAAAGTATTTCTTTTATGTAAAAAAATTGGGATTTCAATATTAGCTTTTCTATATTTATCGCACAAAACGAAAGGATATTGTTAAAAAAATATATTCCTAACATTTTGTTAGAATTAGCATTAAGAATACCACCCCAAATTTTACAAATGAAGACTGCAATTTTACCGTTTAATAGTTTTGACGATAGTACACTTTGGAATAACCTGAAAGAAGGTGATGAAAAATCATTTTCCATGTTATTTGAAAGGTATTATGCTGATTTGGTACGTTACGGAAATTCACTTTCTCCTTACGAAGAAAAAGTACAAGATTGCGTTCAGGATGTATTTACAGATATTTGGGTCTACCGAAGTGCGTTGCAAAGTTCAGTTGTAGTAAAAGCTTATTTATTATCTAGTGTCCGCAAGAGAATTGCACGTTTATTTGAGAGAGATCATATTTTTCGCAAAACTACAAATACGGATTCTATTGCTTTTTTATTGGAGTTTTCTGTTGAACATGAACTTATTGATGATGATTATGCGACAAAAGAAAAAGTTGTTCATTTGAATAAATTATTGAATGAATTACCTTCTCGTCAAAAAGAAGCGCTGTATCTTCGTTATCATCAAGGATTAACTGTTGAACAAATTGCCGAAATGCTGGATGTTAATTATCAATCAGCAAGTAATTTGTTACATCGAGGTTTACTAAGTCTTCGCAAGGAATGGAAGGGGGCTTATTCATTATTTCTACTACTATCTTCAAGTAGTTTTTAATTTTATTTCAAAAAAAATAAAAAAAAGCACAATTTGGTGAGTATATAATAAGAGTTCTGTCCTCTTTGTTTTTGTAACCTCATTTTTAGATGCAAAAACGTAATACATATACCGAAATAGAAGACTTTTTGTCTGATGAATCATTCCAGTCATGGATTTTATTAAAAATTGATGAAGATGGCTGGGAAGAGTGGACATTAGAAAATCTTCACCGTGCAAAGTTAGTTGAAGATGCCAGACATTTTTTATTGGCAATGAAAGTACCGGAATCAAATTTATCTTCTTCTGATATTCATAAAGCGTTACAAACGACCTGGTTCAAAATTGAAGAAAAAGAAAATCAAATCAATTTTAGTGAAAACTCAAGAGATAATTTCTTTAGGAAATATTTTCTCAGTGGAATTGCTGCCAGTATATTCTTTTGTTTAATGTCGGTTTGGTTTTATAAAAGCCATATTAGCAGAGACAATGTTGTTACTTATAAAGAATTGATTGATGAAAATAGTGAAGGTTTAGTTGAACAGACGAATAATTCCAATAAACCTCAGATTATTACATTATCTGACGGTAGTTCCGTTTTATTACAACCCAATAGTAAATTAAGTTACCCTAAAATCTTTACCGGAAACGAAAGAAAGGTTTATTTATCCGGCGAAGGTTTCTTTGAAATTAGTAAAAATCCAAAAAAGCCTTTTTATGTTTATGCAAACGAGATTGTTACGAAGGTAGTTGGAACTAGTTTTCGAGTTAAAGCTTATTCTGATGAGCCAGATGTTGAAGTTCTTGTTCGCACCGGTAAAGTGAAGGTTAGATCAAATGATCTGGTGGCGAAATCAGATCAACAGGAAGTTATTTTGCTTCCTAATCAGGCCCTTCGTTTTTTACGTAGTGATTTAAAATTCAATAAAATAACAAATATTACCGAAGATGAAGCATTAGTGCGTAATGTTGGTAATATTGAGCAATTAAGTTTTGAATTTACTGATATTCCAGTATCTCAAATTTTTGAGACAATCGAGCAGGCCTATTTAGTTGATATCGATTATCCAAAGAATATACTAAAAGATTGCCATCTTACCACTTCACTAAGTGATCAGCCGTTAACAGAGAAATTAAAAATTATTTGTAAAAGTATTGGTACAAATACGAATTTCGAAATGAACGGAAACCAAATAACCATAACATCTGAAGGTTGTAATTAGTATCATCTTTATAGCTGTAACTATTTAGAGAAATTCTTAAAGCCCGGATAAAAAGTAAAAATCAACCAAAACCAAACTAATATTTAATGCCTATGTAAAAATAATATGCATAAAAAAAGTGCCGAAATGCTGTAACATTATCGACACTTATAAAATTGAATTTCTCTCTGTAAAGAGCAATTCAGTACGTTTCTTAGAATACACGCGAACAGTATTAATCAAAACAAACCAAAATTATGAAAAAACCAGTTGTTAAACAACGATTACTCCATCGAATCATGAAAATAACGCTATTTCAGTTTGTCTTAGCACTTGTGTTTTCAAGTGTTACTATGGCAAACAGTGTAAATGGGCAAAGAAAACTAGATACAAAAGTCACAATTACAGTTGCAAATTTAACTTTAGACAATGCATTATCTAAAATAGAAAAATCGGCGAATGTAAAATTTTCTTATAATTCAAGATTGCCGCAATTAAATCAAAAGGTTAGTATTCAGGCAAATGAAGAAACTTTGTCTAGTATTCTTAACCGAATTTTAGTGCCTTTCAATATTACTTACTCAGAAGTTAGTAATCAGATTATTTTGCAGAAAAATGCGATTTCAGATCCATTTTCAAATGTAACCAATCACGATTCGCTATTCGAAATTTTAGCGGGACCAACTATTAAAGGAAAAGTAACAGATGCAACCGGAAGTCCTTTGCCCGGTGCGACAGTTATGGCTAAAGGAACCAAAATTGCAGTTTTAACTGATTTTGATGGTAATTTTTCTATTGAAATGCCGGCTAATAGTACGGCACTAGTTATTTCTTATGTTGGAATGGAAACTAAGGAAGTTGGAATTTCTAACACAAATCCAACAATAGTTTTAAATGAGCTTGGTCAAAATTTGAAGGAAGTTGTTGTGACTACAGGTTACGAAAAAACTTCAAAAAGAACTTTTACAGGAGCAATTAGTAAAATCTCAGGAACTGAATTAAAAGTTGATGGAGTTGTTGATGTAAGTAGGATGATTGAAGGTAAAGCGGCAGGGGTTACCGTTCAGAATGTAACAGGAACTTTTGGAACAGCGCCTAAAATTACAGTTCGTGGATCTTCTTCTATTTTTGGTGACACAAAACCTTTATGGGTAATTGATGGTGTTGTTCAGGAAGATATTATTAATATGTCCTTTGCAGATTTAGCCTCTGGAAACTCAGAAACATTATTGAGCTCATCTGTAGCTGGTTTAAATGCGAATGATATTCAAAGTATTGAAATTCTAAAAGATGCATCGGCTACCTCAATCTATGGTTCAAGATCATTAAATGGGGTTGTAGTTGTCACAACAAAACAAGGTCGTAGAGATTCGCCCTTAAAAATAACATATGGTTTAGAGCAAACTGTTCGAACAGTTCCAAACTACAGCCAATATGATATTTTAAATTCTCAGGAATCAATGAGTATTTTTAAGGAGATGGAAGCTAAAGGATACCTTGATTTGCCTTCAACAGTAAATGGAAGATATGGTGGAGCATATAACATTTTAGGAAGAGCAATAAACACATATAACCCTGAAACAGGAGGATATTTAGTCAATAATGATCCTGTTAGTCGTAATAATTTCCTGAAAAAATATGAAATGGCTAATACAGATTGGTTCGATGTTTTATTTAGACCATCTATTACACAGAATCACTCTTTAAGTTTCTCTGGTGGAGGAAAAAACAACACATTTTATGCTTCATTAGGTTATTATACAGATCCGGGTTGGACAATTGCCGATGATGTTAAACAAATTTCAAGTAACATAAAAGGGACATTTTATGTAAACGATAAATTGAATATCACCTTATCTACTTTAGCATCTATTCGTGATCAGGGTGCGCCGGGAAGTTATGAAAGTGAGAAAGATGTTGTTTTTGGTAAAGTAACTCGTGATTTTGATATTAACCCATTCAATTATGTATTAAATACAAGTAGAACGTTGCGTCCATACGACGAAAATGGTAATCTGGAATACTACAGAAATAATTGGGCTAAAATGAATATCATTAACGAATTGGCCAATAATTATATGGAAATTGAGGTAAAAGATATTCGTTTTCAATTGGATTTAGATTACAAAATATCACCACACTTAACTTATAATTTAACAGGTTCAGCTCGTTACGCCAATACAAGTCGTGAGCATAAAATATTAGAAGGTTCAAACGTTGTTGGAGCTTACAAAGCCGGAACTCCGGATGGAGAAGATGGAGTAAATACTCTAGTAAGAAACGATAATATTTTTTTATACCAGGATCCAAATGATTTGAATGCACCAAAAGTTTCTGTCTTGCCAAATGGAGGTTTCTTAAGAAAATTCACAAACGACATGACATCTTATAATTTAAGAAATAGTGTGAATTACAGAAATACATTCAGCGATAAACATGAAGTAGAAGGTTTGTTTGGAACTGAGATGAGAGTAGTAGACAGATCAAGTGATAATTTTACCGCTGCAGGTTTACAATACGATAGAGGATTGACAGCATTTACAGACCCAAGAATAATTGAAAAAATAATCAATGGAGGAGATTCATATTATGGTTTCAATGAAGAAAAAGAAAGAACTGTAGGTTTCTTCGGGAAAGTAGGTTACACTTACGATCGTCGTTATACAGCGTCTGTTACAGGACGTTATGACGGATCAAACAGACAAGGAAATAGTGATTCATCAAGATGGCTTCCAACCTATACCTTTAGTGGCAAGTGGAATGTAGCTGAAGAAAAATTCATGAAAAACGTGGAGTCTGTAAATACTTTGGCATTAAGAGCTTCGTATGGTTTAACTGCTACAGCAGGTCCTGCAACAAACTCTTTGGCAATCTATAAAAGTGCTGTAACGGATCGTTTTAATCTTGATGACAGAGAAACAGCAATTAGAATTGAGGAATTACAAAACAGTGATCTAACGTGGGAAAAACAGTTCGAAACTAACATCGGAGTTGATCTTGGAATGTTTAACAATAGAGTTCAATTCACTACTGATGTTTATCGTCGTAAGGCATTTGACCTAGTTGACTATGTAATTACTTCAGGAATTGGTGGTCAAAGAATCAGACAAGGAAATAATGCCGATATGGAAACTAAAGGTTTAGAGGTTGCATTTACAACTAAAAACTTTGATAACAAGGATTTTAAATGGTCTACAACACTTAATTTTTCAGTTTATAATCAGGAAATTACTAGATTAGAAAATACGCCAACAGCATTTGATTTAATCGATGCTAATGGTGGAAATACAGTTGGTCATCCGAGAAATTCATTGTACTCCTATCAATTTACAGGTCTAAACAATCAAGGTCTTCCGACGTTCATTTTGCAGGATGGAGCTGAAAACAACATTACGGAAGCTAATTTTCAGGATAATTTAAATGTTACTAAATATTTAAAATATGAAGGATCGATTGAGCCTAATAAATCGATTGGTTTAGCGAATACATTTACTTATAAAAACTGGTCCTTATATGTATTTTTTGTTGGGTCAGGCGGAAACAAAGTGCGTTTAAATCCAATCTACGACAGTACTTATGATGATTTAACTGTTTTTACAAAAGATTTTACAAACCGTTGGATCAATCCAGGAGATGAAAATTTTACCAATGTTCCAGTTATAGCAGACAGACGTTTAAATGCTAATTATGATGGTCCCCGTAACCTTGCAAAAGCGTACAATACCTATAATTATTCTGATGTTCGTATTGCAGATGGGGATTTTATCCGATTAAAGAATATATCATTAAGTTGGGAATTTCCTAGTGATTTCAAGAGAAAAATAGGAGTAAGTACATTTACTTTAAAAGGATCTGCGGTTAATCCATGGCTACTTTATTCTGATAAAAGATTAAATGGTCAGGATCCAGAGTTTCGTAATTCTGGAGGAGTTGCTTTACCAGTAACATCTCAATATACATTTACTTTAAACCTTTCATTATAATAGTCAAAATCATGAAAAACTTAAAAATAACATTATCCCTGCTAATACTTATAAGTATTACTAGCTGCGATGATTTCCTGTCAGAGAAACCAGATAACCGAACTGAAATTGATACACCTGCAAAAATTTCAGAATTGCTAGTTGAAGCTTATCCTCAAATGAGTTACTTTGAGATCGCGGAAACAATGTCGGATAACGTTTTTGACAGCGGAATGCCGGAAACGTTAGCAAATAACGAGCAGAACTATAACTGGCTGATCCAGACAGAAACGACAAATATTGATACACAGGCTTACTATTGGGATGCATGTTATAAAGCAATCGCCCATGCAAACAAAGCTTTGCAAGCCATTGATGAATTAGGTAATCCAACAAGTCTTAACCCACAAAAAGGAGAAGCACTGATAGCAAGAGCATATTCTCATTTTATGCTGGTTTCACTTTGGTCAAAACGTTACAATCCAGCTACGGCGGCAACAGATTTAGGAGTCCCGTATGTAATAAAACCAGAAACAGAATTATTGACTAAATATAAAAGAAATACTGTTGCCGAAGTTTTTGATTTTATTGAAAAAGATATCGAAGAAGGTTTAAAGTATGTAACAAACGATTACAAACAACCAAGATTTCATTTTAATGTAAATGCATCAAAAGCTTTTGCGAGTAGATTCTATTTAGTAAAAGGAGACTGGGACAGAGTTGTTGAATTGTCAGATGACCTAGGTTCAAGACCAGAAGGTAAATTAAGAGATTTTTCTACTTATGAATCTATAGGTGTTGAAGACCAGCAATTAAAATACGGAAGCAGTGATGTTGAAACAAACTTGTTGATTGTTTCTGCAAATTCAATTGTGAGCAGAGTGTACTCTTTAAACCGTTTTAATCTTTCAGGTACAGGCCGACCAGAAATTTTTGGAGGAAATACTAACCTTTTTGGGAAAGCGTATTATTATAATTTTTATTCATCGAATGGGAGTATCACCTTATTTCTTCCAAAGTTTTATGAATATTTTAAATATTCAAATGTAACTGCAGGAATTGGAGATCCTTATGTTGCCGAAGTTTTACTTAGTAACGATGAGTTTTTCTTAAACAGAATAGAGGCTCATGTTATGAAAGGTCAAATAGATCTGGCAAATGATGAATTAGAGTACTTTCTGGCAACAAGAACACCAACATACGATAGTACAACAGATAAGTTGACTGAGGCAAGAGTAGTAGCGAAATTCCCTGTTGTTCCAGATGAATATACTCCCTTTTATACAATGACGCCAGTGCAGACCTCTTATGTAAAAGCAATTGCAGAAACAAGAAGAAGAGATTTTATACATGAAGGCTTGAGGTGGTTTGATGTAAAGCGTTTTAACATTGTTGTAAAACATGAAACAGCAAACAAACCAGCCAATATATTAGTAAAGGATGATAACCGCAGAGCATTGCAAATTCCATTGCATGCATCAAGTACCGGTGTTGAACTTAATCCTAGATAATCTTAAAATTAAAATTATGAAATTATTAAAATATAATAAAATTGCGGTTTTAGCAATAGTTTCGATAGCTCTAATTTCATGTGGAAGCGATGAGCAGCCGGGAGAAAGTCAATTAGACTATACACAGCCAGTAAAAACAAACCTGGATAATTGGATCACAACAAATTATTTAACGCCATATAATATTAATGTACAATATAAGTGGAATCAAAATACAGTTGATAATAATCGTTATTTATTTCCGCCAACAATTAATAAAGTAAAGCCTGCACTTGAAATTGTTCAAACAATTTGGCTTAAAAGTTACGCAACGATCGGAGGTCCTGATTTTGTGAAAAAAATAGCACCAAGAGAAATTGTTTTGGTAGGAGGAGTGAACTTAAATAGTGTAGGTACAAGAACTTTAGGTTTAGCCGAAGGTGGACAGAGAGTTACCTTGTTTGAAACTGATTATATCGATCAATCAAATCGCGCAAATGTATCGGAGTTTATACATACAATTCAGCACGAGTATATTCATATTTTAAATCAGAATAAACCATTTGATGAAAAAGCATGGAAACTATTGACGCCAGGAGGTTATACAGCCGATTGGTATAATTATGAAATACCGGAGTCAAATGAACTTGGATTTATTACGAGTTATGCAAGATCAAATATCAATGAAGATTTTGCAGAAACTGCTTCGATGATCCTAATCTATTCTAAAGCAGAGTATGCTGCGTTTTTAGCGGGTATCAAAAATCCGACTGCTCTTGCTGCGTTAAAAGCAAAAGAAGCCATTGTGGTAAAGTATTTCAAGGAAGCTTTCAATATGGATTTTTATGCTTTAAGAGATGAGGCCGAGAAAAACACAACAGCTGTAATAAATAATTAAAAGAACTATTATGAAAATAAAACACCTATATAAGTACTTATTTGCAGCACTTTTAGTTCTGCATTTGAGCAGCTGTAATGATAATACAGATGCTGAACAAAAGTTTGATCAAACGCCGACCGAGCGTCTAAATGCTCAAAAAGGAGAATTAAATGAGTTATTGCTTTCTTCAGAATTTGGATGGAAAGCAGTTTATTTTACAGATAACACGGTTTTAGGAGGATATACGCATTTATTTAAGTTTGCCAAAGATGGAACTGTGCAAATGGCTTCCGATTTTGATAGTGATACTAAGACGTATAAAAGTGAATACGAAATTCAGTTAGGTAGTACTGTTAGTGTCGTTTTTACCACTAAAAACAGAATTCATCTTTTGTCGGACTCCAATAGTTATCCAATTCCTTCTTTAGAAGCAGAAGGATATTTAGGAGATTTTCAGTTTTTGTATTATGGACAGGAAAACGGAGATATTGTTTTTAGAACCAATAGAAATAATCGTGAATTGCGTTTTGTAAAAGCAACAGCCGAAGATTGGAAAGATCTTCCAAAGAATCTTGTAATGGAACAGAATGTTATAGGAGGTGCAGACAGGCCGCTTTTTAGACTGCTGGAAACTAATGATGGTACAACTACGCATAAATTTGATTTCTCATTTACGGCGGCGACTCGTTTTGCTGAATCAAATTCTATAGAAAGTGGCTATTCTGTAAATTATAATATGGGAGTTGGATATACTCCAATAGGAATTGTGATAAGTCCTGCTGTTGAAGTGGGAGGACAAAAATTAAGCAATTTTACTTATAATGATGCTGATGGAAGCTTTACGGCAACTGGAACAAATGGTGTAAGTGCCGTTATAAAATATACAGACAGGCCATTAGCGTTAACTGATGATTATAAATTATTACTTCCCGGACAACCATTTGGATGGTTTGGATTCTTTATCGATGATTATACTGTAGAGGCATCAACTAACTCGGCATTGTTTTATGCAGAAATAGAAAAGATTAATGCAGCCTTACCGGAGGGGCAAAGTATTTCAACTGTTGAAATCTATAGCAATAGCAGGATTGGAACCTTTATTTATTACAGTTTCGTAGGAAGAGGGCCTTTACAGCATTTTGTTACTGTTGAAGAAGATGAAGCAGGTAAAAAAATGATACTTAAGCATCAATCCTGGAATGGAAATACAACTGTAACAACGCCGGCAATTCTTGCAAGCTTTGATAAATATTTGATGGATCCGGAGGGAATTTATGTGAAAAAAGAAAGCTTCAGATTAGTTTATTCTGAACCGGTTTATACCTTCACTAGTGCGTCAAGTCCATTTAGAATGACGACATGGAAGCTTAATTAAGAATTTTTAGTTTTGATTTTAATTTTGGAGGAAGAGCAGCTCATTTTTTTGAGCTGTTTTTTTTTTTAGTAATTATTTTTAAACTTAAATAGACATAATTAAAAAATATAGTACACTAATTAATATTGTTTTTTTTTTTAAGATTTTAGTTTTATTTTGAAGAAAAAGAAGCTCAATTTTGAGTTGTTTTTTTGATTTTGAATACGCTATTAAAGTATTTATATTTTGTAATGTTGAAAGGTTATTGCAATTGTTATTTTTTTAAAAAGGGAATTATCATATATTTGACGAGTCATTCATAGCAGGAATAGCTACAAATAAATATTAAAATTAATTTTGAATATGAAATTACTAGAAGGAAAAGTTGCCATTATTACGGGCGCTAGTCGTGGAATTGGAAGAGGAATTGCGGAAGTTTTTGCTAAACATGGAGCAAATGTTGCTTTTACTTATAGCTCATCTGTTGCTTCTGCAGAGGCTTTAGAAGCTGAATTGAACGCTTTAGGAGTTAAAGCAAAAGGATACCAATCGAATGCGGCCGATTTTAATGAAGCACAAACTTTTGTTGATGCAGTTTTGGCTGATTTCGGAACAGTTGATATTTTAATTAATAACGCCGGAATTACAAAAGATAATTTATTGATGCGTATGTCAGAAGCTGATTTTGATCAGGTTATTGATGTAAACTTAAAGTCAGTATTTAATATGACCAAAGCGATTCAAAAGACTTTTTTAAAACAACGTGCAGGTTCTATCATTAATATTAGTTCAGTAGTTGGTGTTTCCGGAAATGCTGGTCAAACGAATTATGCTGCATCTAAAGCGGGCGCAATTGGTTTTACAAAATCAGTTGCTTTAGAGTTAGGTTCTCGTAATATTCGTTGTAATGCAATTGCTCCTGGATTTATTGAAACGGAGATGACTGCAAAATTACCTGAAGATGTAGTAAAAGGATGGAGAGACGGAATTCCGTTGAAACGAGGAGGAACTACTGAAGATGTTGCAAACGCATGTCTTTTCTTAGCTTCAGATATGAGTGCTTATATTACTGGACAAGTACTTAATGTTTGTGGAGGAATGCTTACTTAGGAAGTAGTCAGTGTTCAGTTTTTAGTATTCAGTTTGCTGATTTTAAATTCTGATCACTAAAAAAAAACTGAATACTAAAAAAACCGAACACTGAACACTAAATAAATATGACTACAAATACGATTCTATTATTATTGCTTTCATTAGTAATAGCGGGTGGTTTGTCGTATTTTCAATATTATTTTAAAGCCAAAAACAAATCCAATGTGATTGTGTTTTTGGCTTTTTTACGTTTTTTGGCCATTTTTGGATTGTTGGTTTTATTGATAAATCCAATCGTTTCTAAAAATTCTCTTGAAATAACAAAAACGCCTCTGGCAATTGCAGTTGATAATTCAAGTTCTATTGTTGCCTTAAAATCAGACAAAACAGTTGCCGAGTTATATCAAAAATTAATATCAAATCCTGCACTTCAGGAGAAATTTGATATTCAGTCTTATCAGTTTGATGCTGATTTTAAACCCTTTGACAAATTTGATTTCAAAGGAAAGCAAACCAATCTTGACGAAGTTGCAAAGAATTTAAAAAGCATCAATAAAAATCTGATTTTCCCAACCGTTGTTATAACCGACGGAAATCAAACTACAGGAAACGATTATGTATATCGTTTTGATCCTGTAAATAAAGTTTATCCTTTGGTTGTGGGAGATACAACTACTTTTTTTGATTTAAAAATCAATCAGCTTAACGTAAATAAGTACGCCTTTCATAAAAATAAATTTCCTGTTGAAGTATTTTTGCAATATGCCGGAGATAAAGCTATAACAGCAGATTTTACCATTTCGCAAGGAAATTCAGTTGTTGCAAAAGAGAAAATTTCTTTTTCTCCTTCTAAAAAAACAGCTACAATAAATTTATTATTACCTGCGGATAAAGTGGGATTACAAATATTTAAAGCAAGTATTTCATCTAACGCAAAAGAGAAAAACAGTTATAATAATATCAAGAATTTTGCGGTTGAAGTAATTGATCAGAAATCGACTATTGCCATCGTTTCGGCGATAAATCATCCAGATATAGCGTCGCTAAAACGTTCAATCGAAGTTAATGCACAACGTAAAGTGATTTTAGTTAAGCCAAATGATATTAATCAATTACAAGATGTTTCTGTTTTGGTTTTATACCAGCCAACAGCAGCTTTCAAAGCAATATTCGACAATAATAAATTAGCCGGAAGAAACACTTTTATTATCACAGGAAACAACACTGATTTTAATTTTCTTAACCAACAGCAAAACAATTTTATTTTTAAAATGAGCGGACAAAAAGAAGATTATTTATCCGAATTTCAGTCTCAGTTTAATTTGTTTGCCATTGAAGATTTTGGTTTTGAAAATTTCCCACCGTTACAGAATTTATTCGGAACAATTTCAACAAATGGAAATGTCTCTGTTTTGCTTTCTTCAAAAATTAGAAACGTTGCTACAAATGCGCCTTTATTGGCTTTCGCCGAAAATCAAAGAAAGAGAACGGCCTTTTTATTAGGAGAAAACAGCTGGAAATGGCGTTTACAAAGTCATATCGACAATCAGTCATTTGAAAAATATGATGTTTTTATTGATAAGATTATTCAATATTTGGCTTCAACGAATTCAAAAAAATCATTGGTTGTAACGCATGAAAGTTTTTATAATTCAGGAGAAGCAATTGTAATCAATGCACAATATTTTAATAAAAACTACGAGTTTGATGAAAAGGCGAGACTTACTATTACAGTTACAAATGCTGAAACAAAACAAAGTAAAAATTACGATTTATTAAAAGGAAATAATTCGTTCTCTGTAAATCTGGACGGTTTAACAGCCGGAAAATATAATTTTTCTGTAAAAGAGCTAAACTCAAATACATCCTATTCAAGTCATTTTGAAATTTTGGATTTTGATATCGAAAAACAATTTGTAAATCCTGATGTTTTAAAATTGAAACAATTGGCATTACAGACCAATGGAAAAGCCTTTTTCGAGAATCAAACAGATGATTTAATCAATGCGCTTTTAGAAAACAAAGAATATAAATCGATAGAGAAAAATATTTCTACCAAAACACCGTTAATTGATTGGGTTTGGTTATTAATTTTAATTGCTGTTTTATTGACTACAGAATGGTTTGTTAGAAAGTATAATGGGTTGCTTTAAAAGAGGTTCAAAGGTTTTGTACTTTGTGCTTAACCTGAAACTTTAAACATGACACGAGGCTTTAGTCGAATTGGCGAAGCAAACAAAAAGAACAAATACAATGGATTTCAGGCTAAAAGTATTCCACACCGTTGCACTCCGCCTTAATTTTACTAAAGCGGCTAGTGAATTGTATATCTCGCAGCCGGCAGTTTCAAAACATATCCAGGAACTCGAAGAAAACTATAAAACCAAACTTTTTGAACGAAATGGCTCAAAAATCGCTTTAACTCCGGCAGGAGAAATTCTTTTAAAACACACCAAAAACATATTCGAAATCTATCGTGAAATTGATTTTGAGATGAGTTCATTTATCAACGAACGCCAAGGTTTGCTGCGATTAGGGTCAAGTACTACCATTTCGCAATATATTATTTCTCCCGTTTTGGCACGATTCCATCAGAAGCAGCAAGATATCAAGGTTAATCTGCTAAATGGAAATACAGAACAAATCGAAAATGCTTTAATCAATAAAGAAATCGAAATTGGAATTGTTGAGGGGCAGTCTAAAAATCAGTCAATAAAATATATCCCATTTTTAAAAGATGAATTAGTTTTAGTCTGTAGAAGTGGAAATCCGTTGATACAGGAAAGTGAAATTGCTGTAGATGATTTAAAATCAGTTCGCTTTATAACCAGAGAACGTGGTTCAGGAACACTTGAAGTTATAGAATATGCTTTAAAACAAATTGGTGTAAAAATGACGACTGATTTACAAGTCGAAATGCAATTAGGAAGTACTGAAAGTATAAAATCATATTTACTAAACTCAGATTGTTTTGCTTTTATGTCAATACATGCAGTAAGTAATGAACTTAAAAATAATGAATTGATTGTTCTGGATGTTGAAAATTTGTGTATTGAAAGATACTTTTACATCATCACTTTAGTCGGAAAATCTGATTCATTATCAGAACTTTTTATTCAAAATTTATCAGCTTATTATAATTTAAAGTTATAGCCAATTGTATTTTACGATTGGTGTTTTCAATTTATATAGCAGACCTTTGTACAATAATTATCAAGTAGCTTATTTTGGAAACGAAACAACAATCCCAAACTCATTTATTCGCAGTTAGTCATTATTTCCAGCAGACAGTTTTTGCCTTGGTAATAGGCTTGTGTTTGTTTTCCATTATTTCTCCGCCAATTGCTTTGCTTTTAGGGGTTTTGGCTGTAAATGTTTTTGGAAATCCATTTGTTTCATTCAATCAGATTGCCGTAACTTTTTTACTACAATTCTCAGTTGTGGGGTTAGGTTTTGGAATGAATGCTTCATCGGCAATTTCAGCTGGAAAAGAGGGGTTTTTATTAACTATTTTTTCTATTTTTAGCACATTGATTTTCGGAATCCTTTTAGGGAAATGGCTTAAAACAGATAAAAAAACATCGCATTTAATATCCTGCGGAACAGCAATTTGTGGTGGAAGTGCCATTGCAGCAATTTCTCCGATAATTAAATCAAATGAAAATCAGACTTCAATTGCTTTGGGTGTTATTTTTATTCTGAATTCTATCGCCTTATTTGTTTTTCCGTTTATCGGCCATCAACTCGATTTGTCTCAAAAAGATTTTGGTTTGTGGTGTGCTATTGCTATTCACGACACAAGTTCTGTGGTTGGTGCAGCAAATAAATACGGTGCAGAAGCATTACAGGTTGCAACAACAGTAAAATTAGCCAGGGCTTTATGGATTATTCCCATTTCGCTTGGAACAGCAGTACTTTTTAAAAATCAATCTGGAAGTGTCGGAACAAAAATCAAGATTCCGTATTTTATTGGTTTGTTTATTTTAGCGATGCTTTTTAATACATACGTGCCAGCAACGACTATTGTTGCTCCGCATATTGTGAGTATCGCGAAGGTCGGTTTAACTATAACTTTGTTTTTAATTGGAGCAACTTTAAATGTAAATACTTTAAAATCAGTAGGAGTAAAGCCTTTGCTGCAAGGAGTTTTTCTTTGGATATTTATTGCAACTTTAAGCTTGGTGGCAATTTTGTATTTTAGTTAATTCAACTAAATAATAAATAATTAAAAAAATGATTTTATTGCAATTATATGTTCAAAAACCTAAAAAAAATTAAATTAATACATTCTTAGCTGCTTTCCTTTTGAATTTCCTTTAAATGAGATAAATTTGCCCCCTCAAACAAATTTAAAAAATGAAAAACATTAAAATGAAACCAGGACTAATTGCTTTTCTTGCGTTAGGAATTGGATTTTTGACCTTATCATGGGGAATCGTTGGTCACGAGCGTATTAATAAAGCAGCAGTAATGGCTTTGCCTCGCCCAGTACAAATATTTTTTTACAATCATATTGACTTTATTACACAGGAAGCTTCTGTTCCGGACATTCGTAAATATGCACTGAATTATAAAGACGAAAACCCAAGACATTATTTTGATATGGAAAACTTTGGTTCTGCCGACAGTTTGCCAAAAACGATGGAAGAAGCAAAGAAAAAATACAATGCTAAATTTTTGAACGACAACGGAATTTTACCTTGGTACATTGAAGATATGATGGCAAAATTAACGAAGGCTTTTAAAGATAAAAACAGAGCAGAGATTTTATTTCTTGCTGCTGATTTAGGACATTATATTGGTGATGCTCATATGCCACTGCATACTTCTGCAAATCATGACGGACAATTGAGTGATCAAAAAGGAATTCATTCACTTTGGGAAAGCAGATTACCTGAATTGTTTTCTAAAAATTACAAATTAAATGTTCCACAGGCGCAATATTATGGAGATGTTCATAAAGCAGTCTGGGATATGATTAATGATACACATAGTTTAGCGCAACCTTTATTAGACATAGATAAAAAACTAAGAACTGCAACTCCTGAAAATCAGGTTTTCAAGATGGATGCTGATGGAAAAGTTTTGAAGACTAAGTATAATACCGCTGTTTTCTCAGAAGATTATGCTAAAAAACTCCACAAAGAGTTGAATGGAATGGTTGAAAGCCAAATGAGAAAAGCCATTACTGCGACAGCTAGTTTTTGGTACACTGCGTGGGTAAATGCAGGAAAGCCAGACTTAAGCGATTTAGATTCATCTGCAGTTACACAGCGAAATAATCAAGCTTTAAAAGATGATCTTGAATTGTATCAAAAGGGAGACCTTTTTGGAATGCAGAATCAAAATGATTAAAAATTTTGTTTCAAGTTTTTTTGTTTCAGGTTTCAAGTTGAAATGAGGAACATTAACTCAAAAGAAAGCCTCAAATTCAATAAGAATTTGAGGCTTTCTTTTGTCAATCGTAGCGAATTTTGCGTTAAACCTTTGAGAGCTTTGCGGTTAAACCTGAAGCCTGAAACCTGAACTTGAAACATGAAACAAAAAAACTACTTCTGATATTTCTTCTTCTTCAGCATATCTGAAGCGGTCTGATAAAAAGAAATAGTTTCATTGATCAGATCAGTTCTTTCTTTTTGCAGCGGAATTTCATCATAATGAATTTGGTATTCCGGAGCAATACCCAGTTTTGGATTCAATTTTAATTCAAATTGTTTAATGGTTTGTTTTGGTGATAAAATCGTCAAAATATTATCTCTTATCAAGCCTAAATCCTGATATGTGGCAATGAAAGCCCTTGGTTTATAATCGGGTTTTAAAACATCCTGACCAAAAAACTTACTTTGATAATTAAAATGTAATAATCCAAAAAGAGTTGGCATCAAATCTATTTGAGACATTAATTTATTGCATTTTTCCGGTTTTCCAGCTGGATCATAGATAAAGGCCGGGATTCTGTATTTGTCTAACGGAAGCTGTGTCTTACCTGCACTAGAAGCACAGTGGTCAGCAACAATTACAAATACCGTGTTTTTGAACCATGATTGTTTGCTAGCCATTTCAAAGAATTTCCTCAAGGCGTAATCGGTGTATTTTACACCACCATCTCGTGATTTTATGTCACCGGGAATGTCAATTTTATTATTTGGGTATGTAAATGGTCTGTGGTTGCTCACCGTCATAATATGATTAAAGAAAGGTTTGTTTTTGCCTGCTTCAATATTCATGACTTTTATTGCTTTGTTGTACATGTCTTCATCACAAACTCCCCAAACATTTGAAAATGTGATTTCATCAGGAGAAAACCTTGATTTGTCTACAATCTGATAACCGTTCCCCGAATAAAAATCCTGCATATTATCAAAAAATGCATCTCCACCGTACATGAATTTCACATTGTATCCCCTTTGTTTAAAGAGTGCTCCAGTGGAGAATTTGTTTTTGTTATCCTCTCTTTTTATCACACTCTCTCCAGCGGTGGGAGGCAGGCATAAAGTCACAGCTTCTAAACCACGAACAGTTCGATTTCCTGCTGCGTACAAATTGGTAAACTGAAGGCTCTTTTTGGATAAACTGTCTAAAAAAGGCGTGATATTTTGCTCATTTCCATAAGACCTCATAAATTCAGCACTGAGACTTTCTATCGTAATTAAAACAACATTTTTATGGTTCTCAAGTGAATTGCCAGATATTGATCTGTTTTTGTTTTCTTTTGAAATGTTAGGAAACTGATGTTTTAAAAGTGTATATGCTTCTTCGTTTGGAAGCGTTTTATAGAATTTAAAATAATCTAATTTGTTATTTTGAAAAGCTAAATAGAATTTATAAATACCATTAGCTTGCAATTCATTAACAAAAACATTTTTAGAATTTTCTACTTTGGCCAACGTAGGAATGGCAATTAAAGAAACAGTGAATAAGCTAAGATAAATTAGTGTAATTTTTCCTTTATCTCTTATCGTTGGAATAGTATCAATGTAATTTCTGGATTTTTTAAGAATAAAATAAGTTACAGTTCCGGTTACCAAAAATAAAGCGGAAAAGATTGGAATTACAGGGTATGACTGTATTATGTTTCCTATAACTTCATTAGTATAGATCAAATAATTTACGGCAATAAAATTATACTTCACCCCAAATTCATTCCAAAAGAAATATTCGCTTAGGCCATTTTGTAAAATTAGAAGGACATATAAAAAGATAACAAAAGCAAACAACCAAAATCTGATTTTATCTCTCCATTTTGGGAGAAAAAGAAAAAGAGCAAAAAGAGCCGTCTTCATTCCGATAAAAATTAAAACAATGCCTGGCAAAGCACCTCCATATTCGTCAAAAATACTTTTTCCAGATGCTACGTATAAAAATAAGGCAACAAAAAGCCCCAGAATAATATAACCGGAAGGCTTATTGTATTTTGAATTTGAAATAAAAATTAAATACAGCCACAAAAAAACACTAGCCGGAACAAACACGAAAAAATCTGAAATAAGTCCTAAACTAAAAATTTTCAGACTCTGAAAAATGGTAAAAGAGCTTTGTGTAATGGGATGAAAAAAGAGAACAATTCGCAATAAAAAACTTATAATAAAATAGAACACTGCAAGATTGTATAAAGGAGAAAGTTTCTTGTAAAAAGTCATGAAATTATTTTTTTACAAAATTAATTCCGGTTCATTAATTCGGGATTAAGGTCGGCTTTTACCTTTGTTAGAGTTGACTTAATATTCGCTTAAGATAAATAAGTTTTTGTGGTATTGATATGGTTTTTAGTCATTTCCAAAATTTTAAATTTTTACCTTTGATTGATTAAACTAAAGATGAAGAATATAATTTTAATAAAAAAGAACAAATGCATATTTTAATAGTAGAAGATGAGATAGGAATTGTTCAGTTTTTACAACAAGGGCTGCAGGAAGAAGGATATGAAGTCACTACTGCCAGTGATGGATCGAAAGGTTTTGAATTGGTTCATAATCAACAATTTGATTTAATTTTATTGGATTGGATGCTGCCTAAAATCAATGGTTTAGATTTATGTAAAGCCATTAGGGTTAAAGACCAGAAGACGCCAATTATTTTTCTGACTGCAAAAGATACGGTTCAGGAAACCATTGAAGGTTTGAAAGCCGGGGCTAATGATTATATCAAAAAGCCATTTAGTTTTGAAGAATTGGTAGAGCGAATCAAAGTTCACTTTAGAAACAGAAAAGGAACCGAAACGCTCACTTTAGGAGCCATTAAAATCGATTTGTCAAAGCATATTGTCTTGAAAAATGAGGAAGAAGTGGCTTTGACGCAAAGAGAATTCGAATTATTAACTTATTTAATTCAACATAAAGGAAAGGTCTGTACCCGAAATCAAATACTAAAAGACGTTTGGGAAATCAATTTTGAATATGATACCGGAGTTATTGATGTATTTATGAACGCTATTAGAAAAAAACTCAATTTAAAAATTGAAGAAGATTATATAAAAACAATCCGTGGTATAGGTTATATCGCAAACGACTTATAGATGGTACAAATTTCCTTTAAAAACAGAATTGCCTTAAACTATATAATCACAACTGGTTTGTTGATTTTAGTGGTTTTTTCGTTGATTTATTCTATTGTAAAACACACGGCTTATAGTCATATTGATGAAAATTTAAAAACTGAAATTAAGAACCATTTAGCAGAAATTAAGGTTGTCGGTGATAAAGTTGTTTTAATTGATGAAGAAGAATGGAATGAGCGGGAACATAATACTGTAGATGTAAATCCGGTTTTTGTGGAGTTTTTGGACTTGAGTAAAAATATTATTGAAAAAGCACCTAATCTAAAAACACAAACACTTGAATTTAATGACTCTGTAGGAGATTATGAATTGTTTGACACTAAGATGGGGGATCATACAATAAGACAGATTCAGGTTCCGCTTCATGTAAAAAAGAAACAAATTGGGTATATTATTGTAGCAATGTCTCTTGCAGATTCTACTATGGTTTTAAGCAACTTGTTTGATATAATGTGCCTCTCTTTTTTGGCAATCTTATTGGTACTGTTTTTTATTGCCCGATTCTTTGCCGGAAGAAGTATAAAACCAATAAATGCAATCATAAATACTTCAAAAATTATTACAAAGGACAATCTGAAAACACGAATTCCTTTGCCCAAAACACAAGACGAGTTGTATATACTTTCAACGACCATTAATAATTTGTTAAACCGAATTGAAGACGCTATTGAACGTGAAAAGCAGTTTACTTCTGATGCCTCGCATGAGTTAAGAACGCCTTTAACAGTGATTAAAGGAACACTTGAGGTTTTAATTCGTAAACCTAGAGATAACAGTGAGTATGAAGAAAAGATAAATTATTGTATAAATGAAGTGGATCATTTAAATATGCTTGTTGATCAGCTTCTTTTGATGGCACGTTTCGAGAATCAAAAGCAAAACATAAATACCGAATCTGTTTACTTGAACTCCATTATTTTGGATGTTCTGACATTAAATTCCGGAAAAATAAACACTAAGAATCTTGATGTAAAATTTGACGCTGAACAGGCTTTTTATATTCAATCTGATAATTTTTTAGTGATAACCATTCTGAGGAATATTATTTCGAATGCAATTAAGTACAGTAAAAATAATGGCGAAGTTTTGATTTTACTTTCGAAAGAAAACGGAAAAACAATCTGTAAAATATCAGATAAAGGAATCGGAATTGCAAAAGGAGATTTAGAAGCAATCTTAAATCCATTTTTCAGATCTAATTCTACTGATCACCCTGAAATTAAAGGAACTGGATTAGGTTTATCCATTGTAAAAAGAACAACGGAATTACTGGATATTCAATTTAAAATTGAGAGTGAAATAGAAGTAGGAACCACTGTAGTTTTGGGTTTTAACTAAGACATGAAAACGTTATAGTGAATTAAAAAAACGTAATAAAAACGCTGTCTGAAATATTTTTTAACAATAAACTATCGTTAAGTTAAATTAAAAATTGTTTTTTTATGAAATTAACTAGTATATTTGCAACCGAATCAAAGAATTATAAAACAAACCAAACAATGATTTCAAATCAATTACATCATCATCATTTTCATTATTGCTCTCAGGCGATGTGTTAATGGTATGCATGTAAATCATCATATTTTAAAACCCGTTTGAGTACATCAAGCGGGTTTTTTAATTCCAATTCTTTGTACTCAAACTATTAATCAGCAAACAACTAAAAAATGAGTACTTTAAAAATTGCAATTCAAAAATCAGGTCGTTTAAACGAAGACAGCATTCAAATCTTAAAAGATTGCGGTATTTCGATCAACAACGGAAACGATCAATTAAAAGCAGAAGCTTCCAATTTTCCTTTAGAAGTTTTATACCTTAGAAATTCAGATATTCCTCAATATTTAATTGATGGAGTTGTAGATTTAGCCATTGTAGGCGATAATTTATTAGTCGAAAAAGGAAAACATATTGAGGTGATTCAAAAACTTGGATTCTCAAAATGCAAGGTTTCAGTAGCTGTTCCTAAAACTTTTGAATATAATTCTATTCAGGATTTAGCAGGTTTACGAATTGCAACATCTTATCCAAACACTGTTAATGAATATTTCAATTCTTTCGGATTAACAGTTGATATTCACCAAATTTCAGGTTCTGTTGAAATTGCGCCAAACATTGGCCTGGCCGATGCGATTGTAGATATCGTTTCTAGCGGAAGCACTTTATTCAAAAACAATTTAAGAGAAGTTGAAGTGATCTTAAAAAGCGAAGCTGTTCTGGCAGTTTCTCCAAAAGTTTCTCCGGAAATTCAAAAACACATTGATACTTTAAAATTTAGAATCCAATCGGTTTTAAGAGCGAGAAATTCAAAATACATTCTGATGAACGTACCAAACGATAAAATTGATGAAATCGGAAAAATTCTACCAGTTTTAAGAAGTTTAACTGTTTTGCCATTGGCACAAGAAGGCTGGAGCAGTGTTCACTCTGTAATTGATAAAGATACTTTTTGGGATGTAATTGATAGATTGAAAGAGGCGGGAGCCGAAGGAATTTTAGTTTGCCCAATTGAAAAAATGGTTCTTTAGAAGGAAATTCCAATTTTTTAAATTCCAAATTCCAATTGAAATGAAATTCCAATATAAAAATTCCAAATCCCAAACTTCGACAACAGCTTTGCGAACTTAATTAACGTTTTTAAAAGTAAGAATACTAAAAAAACCTTGCGCTCTTTGCGGTTAAAAAAACACAAAGCATTGGAATTTGGGATTTTAAAAAATTGGAATTTATTAATTAATAACAATTATGAATAAAATAGACAATCCAAAACCAGATACCTGGTCAGAAATATTAAAAAGACCAACCAAAACGATCGATGATATCGAAGTTACGGTTAAAGAAATTTTTAAAGAAGTACAAAAAAAAGGCGATGAAGCCGTTGCAAAATACACTTCTATATTCGACGGAATCACTTTAGATAATTACCAAGTTACTCCCGCAGAAATTGAGGAAGCAATTAATTCGATTTCAGATGAATTGAAAAAATCGATTCAATTGGCGAAAGCAAATATTTTAAAGTTTCATACCGCTCAAAAAACAGATCGCATTTCAGTTGAAACTATTGAAGGAGTAAACTGCTGGCAGGAAAAAAGACCAATTCAAAAAATTGGTTTGTATATTCCGGGAGGAACCGCACCTTTATTCTCAACGGTTTTAATGTTGGCTGTTCCTGCTGAAATTGCAGGTTGTAAAGAAATTGTTCTATGTTCACCTCCAGACAAAACGGGAAAAATAAATCCGGCTATTTTATATACAGCTAATTTATGTGGTGTAACTAAAATATTAAAAGTAGGCGGAATTCAGGCAATTGCAGGAATGACGTTTGGAACACAGTCTATTCCGAAAGTGTATAAGATTTTCGGACCAGGAAATCAATTTGTAACGGTGGCCAAACAATTAGCAACACAATTTGGAGTAGCAATTGATATGCCTGCTGGTCCTTCAGAATTGTTGATAATAGCTGATGACACGGCAGTTCCGGCATTCGTAGCTTCTGATTTATTGTCGCAAGCAGAACACGGAACAGATAGCCAGGTGATTTTAGTTTCGACTTCAAGAAGATTAATTGATGCTGTTGAAACAGAAATTCAATCTCAAATTGAAGAACTTCCGAGAAAAGCAATTGCAAAGAAAGCAATTGAAAATTCTAAATTGATTTATGTAGAAAATGATCAGATTGCATTGGAATTAATCAATGAGTATGGACCGGAACACTTTATAATCTGTTCAGAATTTGATGATTTTTATTGTAACGGAATTGTGAATGCAGGCTCAGTTTTTATTGGAAATTATACTCCCGAAAGCGCAGGAGATTATGCTTCAGGAACGAATCATACGTTACCTACAAACGGCTACGCGAAGAATTACAGTGGAGTAAATCTGGATAGTTTTATGAAATCGATGACGTTTCAGAAAATTTCTAAAACCGGAATTCAAAATATTGGAAGAGCAATTGAAGTTATGGCTGAAGCCGAAGGTTTGCAAGCGCATAAAAATGCAGTTACACTTCGTTTAAAGAGTATAGAGTAAAGAATATAGAATATAGAGTAAAGAATATAGAGAATAGAAAATAGAACCAGGAAGAAAGAATCAAGATAAAATCTATATTCTATTCTCTATATTGTTTACTCTTTTTATAATTAAGACAATGAAATTCGATATAAATACAATAACACGTGAAAACGTAAAGACATTAAAACCATATTCATCTGCACGTGATGAGTTTGAAGATTTTGATACAGCCGAAATGATTTTTTTGGATGCTAATGAAAATCCGTTTCAGAATGGCGTAAATCGTTATCCGGATCCGCAACAAAGTTCTGTAAAAGCGATTTTGGCGAAAAATAATAATATAAAATCAAGTCAGATTTTGCTAGGGAACGGAAGTGATGAAGTTTTAGATCTTCTTTTTAGAGCTTTTTGCGAACCAAAAATGGATAATATTATTTCGTTACCGCCAACATATGGAATGTATAGTGTTTTAGCGAATATCAATGCAGTTGAAAATAGAGAAGTTTTGCTTTCGACAGATTTTCAGCCACAGGTTGAGAAAATTTTAGAAGCCGTTGATGCCAATACAAAAATCATCTTCTTATGTTCCCCGAATAATCCAACAGGAAATTCTTTCTCTGACGAAAGTGTAGTGAAATTGCTTCAGAATTTTAAAGGCTTGGTTGTTATTGATGAAGCTTATATTGACTTTTCTGATAAAGAAAGCTGGTTGATTGAAATTGACGAATATCCAAATCTGGTTATTACACAAACGCTTTCAAAAGCGTACGGTTTGGCAGGAATTCGTTTAGGGATTTGTTATGCTTCTGAAGCTGTAATTTCGATTTTAAATAAAATAAAACCTCCTTACAATGTAAACGAATTAACACAGCAAAGGGCTATTGAACGTTTAAAAGATTCTGATAAAATAAAACAGGAAATAGCTTCTATAATTGAACAAAGAGAAGAGTTACTTAAAGTTTTACTAGAAGTGTCTTTTGTTGAGAAAGTTTATCCTACAGAAGCTAATTTCGTTCTGGTAAAAGTAGATGATGCCAACAAAAGATACGATGAATTAATTGCAAAAGGAATCGTAATCCGTAATAGAACAACTCAGCCTTTATGCGAAAACTGCCTGCGTTTTACGATTGGTATTCCAGAAGAAAATGCAGTTTTGATTAAGGAATTGAAATTATTGAAGTAAAAAATAAAGGCCACAGATTTCACAGATTAAAATGATTTTTTCACGCAGATTAAAGTAGATTTCTTTTTGATTTTTAATTATGAATAATCTGTGTGCATCTGCTCAAATCTTTTAAAATCTGCCTGAAATAAAATTTTGCGTAATTAGTGATAAGATATCATTTTAATCTGCGTAATCTGTGGCAGAACAAAAATTATACTATGAAAAAAGTACTTTTTATCGATCGTGATGGAACGATTGTTTTAGAACCTGAAAATTTACAATTGGATAGTTTGAATAAACTAGAATTTTATCCTAAAGCTTTTCAATACTTGGCTAAAATTGCCAATGAATTAGATTATGAATTGGCAATGGTGACGAACCAAGACGGATTAGGAACGGATAGCTTTCCGGAAGATACGTTTTGGCCAACACAGAATTTTATTTTAAAAGCCTTTGAAAACGAAGGAGTTTTATTTGATGAGATTTTTGTGGACAGATCTTTTCCTGAAGATAATGCGCCAACTCGCAAGCCAAGAACCGGAATGCTGACAAAATATTTAAATAATCCGGAATATGATTTAGCAAATTCTTTTGTTTTAGGAGATCGTTTAACCGATGTAGAATTGGCAAAAAATCTAGGTGCAAAAGCCATCTTTATGAACATGACGGATGGAGCCGGAAGCAATGAAATTTCATTAAAACGTGAAGAATTGGACGAAACTATTATTCTTCAAACGATGAGTTGGAAGGAAATTTATGAGTTTTTGAAATTGGAATCTCGTTCAGCTTCGATTACACGTAAAACACATGAAACGGATATTTTTATTAATGTAAATTTAGACGGAACTGGGAAAAGTAAAATAGATACCGGAATTGCCTTTTTTGATC
The DNA here is from genome assembly GCF_057840745.1 of Flavobacterium sp. KH_001. Lineage (NCBI taxonomy): Bacteria > Pseudomonadati > Bacteroidota > Flavobacteriia > Flavobacteriales > Flavobacteriaceae > Flavobacterium > Flavobacterium sp. KH_001. The sequence goes on from NZ_CM174520.1 coordinate 3,734,831, forward strand.
ATATGTTAGATCAGATTTCACGTCACGGTCAAATGGATTTAGAAATCCTTGTAAAAGGAGATTTAGAGGTAGATGAGCACCACACGATTGAAGATACTGCCATTGCACTAGGTGAAGTTTTTGCTAAAGCTTTAGGGAATAAATTAGGAATTGAACGTTACGGATTCTGTCTTCCTATGGATGATTGCCTGGCACAGGTGGCAATTGATTTTGGTGGAAGAAACTGGTTAGTTTGGGAAACGGAATTCAAACGCGAAATGGTAGGTAAAATGCCAACAGAAATGTTTTATCATTTCTTTAAATCGTTCTCTGATGGTGCGAAGGCCAATATCAACATAAAAGCAGAAGGAACCAACGAACACCACAAAATTGAAGCGATTTTTAAAGCTTTCGCAAAAGCAATAAAAGTGGCGGTAAAAAGAGATACAGAGAAAATGATTTTGCCTTCAACGAAAGGAATGTTATAAAAAGTTTCAAGTTTCAGGTTCCAAGTTTCAGGTTGCTCAACAGAACTTGAAACTTGAAACCTGAAACAAAACAAACAAAAGAAATGAAAATAGTAATTATAAATTACGGAGCAGGAAATATTCAGAGCATTATGTTTGCTATTGAAAGGCTTGGTTTTAAAGCTGTTCTAAGTAATAATCCGGAAGAAATTAAATCTGCTGATAAGGTGATTTTTCCTGGTGTTGGCGAGGCGAGTTCGGCTATGAAAAAACTAAAGGAAAGTGGTTTAGATAGTTTGATTCCGACTTTGAAACAGCCTGTTTTTGGAATTTGTCTTGGTATGCAATTGATGTGTAAATCATCTGAAGAAGGTAATACCAAAGGTTTAGGGATTTTTGACGTTGACGTGGTTAAATTCACTTCAAGAGTAAAAGTACCACAGATGGGATGGAATCAGATTTATGATTTAAAATCGGATTTATTTAAGGGAATTTCGGAAAATGAATTTATGTATTTGGTGCATAGTTTTTATGCTCCAAATTGCGTTGAAGCCATTGCAACAACAAATTATGAATTAGAATATGCGTCGGCATTGCAAAAAGGCAATTTTTACGGAACACAGTTTCATCCCGAAAAAAGTGGTGCTGTAGGGGAAAAGATACTTGATAATTTTTTAAAAATATAAAGAGAGATTTAAAGACTTTACGACTTTAGACTTTTAAACTTTAAGACTTAAATAATGAGAATAATACCAGCCATAGATATCATTGACGGAAAATGTGTTCGTTTGTCAAAAGGTGATTACGATACAAAGATAATTTATAATGAAAATCCGCTTGAAGTTGCAAAATCATTCGAAGCGCACGGAATCGAATATTTACATTTAGTAGATCTTGATGGTGCAAAATCGAGTAAAATCGTCAATTATAAAATATTAGAACAAATTGCGACACAAACCAGTCTGCAAATTGATTTTGGCGGAGGCTTAAAATCCGATGATGATTTAAAAATCGCTTTTGAAAGCGGTGCAAGTCAGATTACAGGTGGAAGTATTGCTGTAAAAAACAGAGCAATATTTGAAAAATGGATTTCAGAATACGGTTCAGATAAAATCATTTTAGGTGCTGATGCTAAAGACGAAAAAATAGCTGTTTCAGGCTGGTTAGAAGATTCGGATGAAGATTTGATTCCGTTTATTCAGGATTATCAAGCCAAAGGAATTCAGTACGTTATCTGCACCGATATTGCCAAAGACGGAATGTTAGAAGGGCCTAGTTTTGATTTGTATGGTAAAATTTTGAAAGAAGCGAATGGTATTAAATTAATTGCTTCTGGTGGAATTTCAACTTTTGATGAGTTACCAAAATTAGCGCATTTGGGTTGTGAAGGAACCATAATCGGAAAAGCGATTTATGAAGGTAGAATTACTTTGAAACAGTTAGAGAACTATATAATTAGAAAATGAGATAATTATCTAATTAGATAATTTAAGCTTTGCGAAGTAATTATCTAATTGACTAATTATCTAATTAACACATTAGATTAATGTTAGCAAAAAGAATCATTCCTTGTTTGGATATAAAAAACGGAAGAACCGTAAAAGGCGTTAACTTTGTTGATTTGCGCGATGCGGGCGATCCTGTTGAGTTAGCTGAGATTTATTCAGCGGAAGGTGCTGATGAATTGGTTTTTCTGGATATTTCGGCTACTGAAGAACGCCGAAAAACGTTGGTCAATATGGTGCGAAGTGTAGCGGAGAAAATCAATATTCCGTTTACAGTCGGTGGGGGAATTTCATCTGTTGAAGATGTTGAAATTCTGCTGAATAACGGTGCTGATAAAGTTTCGATTAATTCATCGGCAGTAAAAAATCCACAACTGATTAATGATTTGGCACAGAAATTCGGAAGCCAATGTGTTGTTGTGGCTATCGATGCTAAACAAATTGACGGACAATGGATTGTGCATTTAGTTGGTGGAAAAGTTCCGACAGAATTAAATTTATTCGATTGGGCGGTAGAAGTTGCAAAACGTGGTGCCGGAGAAATCTTATTCACATCGATGGATAATGACGGAACCAAAAATGGGTTTGCAAATGAAGCTTTAGCTAAATTATCAGAATTAATTAATATTCCGATTATTGCTTCGGGCGGTGCGGGAAATATACAGCATTTTGTAGATTCTTTTAAAGTAGGGAAGGCAGATGCAGCATTGGCTGCGAGTGTTTTTCACTTTAAAGAAATTGAAATTAAAACTTTGAAAGAAGAATTAAGAAATAATGATATTGAAGTTAGACTTTAGAAGAATAGAGTCAAGAAGCAAGAAAAAAGAAAAAAAATAAAATAGGAAATCAGTAATCTAAAATCTGAATTCTAAAATCTAAATAAAATGAACATAGATATCAAAAGCTCACACGGATTGATTCCGGCGATAATTCAGGATTCAGAAACAAAAAATGTTTTGATGCTGGGATATATGAACGAAGAATCAATTCAAAAAACAATAGAAACGCAGAAAGTTACTTTTTTCAGCCGTTCAAAACAAAGACTTTGGACAAAAGGCGAGGAGAGTGGTAATTTTTTAGAACTGGTAGATATTAAAAATGATTGCGATGGCGATACACTTTTGATTCAGGCAAAACCAGTTGGACCAACCTGTCACACAGGTGCCGATACTTGCTGGCAAGAAGAAAACAAAGAAAATTTTGGTTTTATTTCAAGCTTAGAAAAGACTATAAAAACCAGAAGAGAGAATGTCGATTCTGAAAAGAGTTATGTAGCTTCTTTATTCGAAAAAGGGATCAATAAAATTGCTCAGAAAGTAGGGGAAGAAGCTGTAGAAGTGGTTATCGAAGCAAAAGATGATAATGATGATTTGTTTCTTAGTGAAAGTGCCGATTTACTGTTTCACTATTTGATTTTATTGCAGGCAAAAGGCTTTCAATTGAATGATGTTGTTGATGTTTTGAAGAAGCGTCAGAAGTAACTCAGAGTTAAAATAAAAATCGCATTATGATTTAGAATTACTGATCTAAATCATAATGCGATTTTTTGTGCTTAATATTCTGAGAAAAAAAAGTACTTTTAATTCGTAAAAATATTTTCTATGAAATGGTATATCTGTTTGTTATTATTTTTTAATTCCTCTTTTAATTATGCTTTCAAGAAACATGAATTGTCATATTCTGTTGTTATTGCAAAAGCAGATTTAATTGTTGATGGAGTCATTTCAAAAGTTTCTAAGGATAGATACGAATTTACAATTTCTCAATTTGTAAAAGGAAAATCAAATTCTAAAATTAATGTTTCCATTTGGAAAGAATGGCTTTGTGATCCGAGAATTAAAGAGTTAAAAACTGGTCAGAGATTAATTTTATTTTTAGAAAAAACGGCTTATGGTAATTTTACTCCAATTAATCAAAGTACTGGAGAGCTTTACGTAGATAATGATGCTTTTATAAATATATTTCTACCCAAAGATTTTGATAATCCTACAGTTTTAAAAAATGGTATAGCAATGTTTGTTAATACCTTTAGTTTTTATGGAGATTTAAATGATAGGTTTTTACAGAATGTTTATATTGTGTCAAATAAATCTATATTTGAGATTTATAAAATGAGAGAAGAAAATAAGTTTTTCAATTTTTTAGCTGAACATTTGAAGTATTCGACGGTTAAGCATAATGTTGGTTTCACAATTAACCAAATAAACGATTAAACATTATTCCGTAAATTCAAATACTGCAAATTCCTTCGGTTGATGAAATCCAAATTTTAAACTCTTATAAGGATGTAAAGCAAGGTATTTGGTTGTATTACCGTAATCAATTCTAAAAGCATTTCCTTTCCATTTAGTTCCAATTTTTGGCTTTAAGAAATTGCCATTTTGAATTTTCTCCAAGCTTGAAAACGGAATTTTAATTTCAGCATCAAATCCTTCAGGTGTTATTGTACTAGCAGCTTCAAGCCCTTCTATATCAAAAGCCATAGAAGTTTTCCATCCGCCACAGTCAGGTGAAATACATTTTAAGAGCATATCGTAATTAGTTGAAAAAGCATTTACTCCAATTTCAATGTAATTTTGTCCATCGCCATCGGCATCAAAAAAAATCTCTACTAAGTCATCTGTACTAAAAATAGGGGAATCTTTCTTCTGACTTAATCCAATGATTTTAGAATCGACTGAATTATAGGCTATATATAAGTTGTCATCATTCCACGAAAGTGAAACTATAGTACTCTGTGTTGCTTTTTCTGCTGAATTATGAATTACAAATGGTCCAGAAAATGGTGTTTTCCAATCTGATAAATCTCCATCAATTACTATTTTGTCAATTGTTTTATGCACAGGAATATTTTGAGAAGAAACTGTTTTCGAACACATCAAAAACAAAAAAGTAACAATTTTAATACATTTCATAAAGTAGCATGAGGATTTTAATTTGCTAAAATAGAGAAGAATATTGAATTTTAACATTTAATTATCCGAATAGAAATTATAAAATTATTAGAAAATTGATTCTAATGTTTACTTTTGTTGATAATTAAGTTCACATAAGTACCCTATTTATTTCAAATTTCTAATTTATGAAAAATTACTTTGGAGGCATGTTAGTTGCCTTTTTGGTTGGTTTTAATGCCAATGCACAAGGGCTTCTGAATAAGTCTGAGACTGTTTTTACACATCAGGATTCTTTACGCGGAAGTATTACAAAAGAGAGAGCCTGGTGGGATTTAAAATACTATCATCTTGATGTAAAAGTAAATCCGGCTGAAAAAACAATTACAGGTTCAAATACCGTGAAATATACTGTTTTATCAGAAAACAATAAAATGCAGATCGATTTGCAGGAACCAATGCAAATATATAAAGTTACTCAGGACGAAAAAGAATTGAAGTTTGAAAGAGATGGAAATGCTTTTTTTATTCAATTAACTGCAAAACAAAAGGTGGGAGATACAAAGGAAATTGTAATTTCTTTTGGAGGAAAACCTAAAGAAGCTGTGCGAGCGCCTTGGGATGGTGGATTCTCATGGAAAAAAGACAAAAACGGAAAAGATTTTGTTGCTACATCTTGTCAGGGTTTAGGTGCCAGCGTTTGGTGGCCCAACAAAGATCATATGTATGATGAAGTGGAGAATATGCTGATTAGTGTGAATGTTCCTGGAGATTTGACAGAAGTTTCTAACGGAAGATTAAAAAGCGTTAAAAAAGAAAAAGACGGTACAAAAACTTTTAATTGGTATGTTTCGAACCCAATTAATAATTATGGTGTCAATATTAATATCGGAGATTACGTTAATTTCTCTGAAGTGTATAAAGGAGAAAAAGGTGATTTAGACTGTAATTATTATGTTTTAAGAGATAATTTGGCTTTAGCGAAAGAGCAGTTTAAAGATGCTCCAAAAATGCTTAAAGCTTTTGAAAATTGGTTTGGACCTTATCCGTTTTATGAAGACAGTTATAAATTAGTTGAAGTTCCGTATTTAGGAATGGAACACCAAAGTTCTGTAACATACGGAAACCAATATAAAAAAGGTTACTTAGGACGTGATTTAAGCGGTACTGGCTGGGGGCTAAAATTTGACTTTATCATCATTCACGAATCCGGACACGAGTGGTTTGCAAACAACATTACCTATAAAGATATTGCTGATATGTGGATTCACGAGAGTTTCACTAACTATTCTGAAAGTCTTTTTGTAGAGTATTACTATGGAAAAGAAGCCGGAGCTGAATATGTAATTGGATGTAGAAAAAATATTCAAAATGACACACCAATTATCGGGCGTTACGATGTAAACAACGAAGGATCAGGTGATATGTATCCTAAAGGAGCAAACATGCTGCACACCATTCGTCAGGTAATTAATGATGATGCGAAATGGAAATCGATTTTGAGAGGTTTAAATAGTACTTTTTACCATAAAACTGTTACTTCTAAAGAAATTGAAGATTACATTAATACACAAGCTGGAATCAATTTCAACAGAGTTTTTGCTCAGTATTTAACCACAACTCAAATTCCGGTTTTCGAATATATGTTCAAAAATGGAACTTTAGGATATCACTGGACCAACTGTGTTGCAAAATTTGACTTGCCTGTAAAAGTGAAAATAAACGGTGTTGAAACCTGGTTGAAACCAACTACAGAATGGCAATCAGTAAAAACTACAAACGAAAACAGAACCTTAGAAGTTGATAAGAACTTTTATGTGACGAGTTCTAATATTGTAGAGTAAAGTTTTTTAAAATTCCAATAAAAAAATCCCAAATTCCAATTGCTGGAGTTTGGGATTTTTTTTATGTGAGTAGTAAACCTGGCAGGTTTTTAAAACGTTTCGGTTTTCTTATTTATGGGTGATCTTGTCATTTCGACGAAGGACAAATCACACAAGTGATTCCGTTCCTAAAATCGCTAATCTTTGCCGAGCTACTTGCGGAGATTTGCTTCGCCAGTCACTATCGCTCTAGTCTCCTTCGTCGAAATGACAAATATTGCGATAACTTTGACAAAGATTGAAACGCAAACCATTTGGAATTTGGATTTTAAAAATTGGAATTTAAATTTCTATCTACTACTCAATTTTGCCTTTTCTTTTATAATATCAGCAATTTTTCTGTTTTCAATTTTGCTTTCCAGCCATGAGATGATATCTAAATAAAGGAAAGCTCTTTTTTCATAAGTGTTTTTCTCCAGTTCAATAAAACGTGCACGCATTTTAATAAATTCCTTTTTAATATCTGTTGGATAGAAGTTATTAAGGTTTCTTAAGAATTTGATGATTTCTTTTTGAACTTCATGTAAGTCATTCATTTTCAATAAAAACTTATAGGTACTTTTAAGATGATTTTCTAAATAATAATCTTTTCCTAACTCATAATGTGCAATCAACGATAAAAGTCTCGCAAAACACATTAGATCCTCGCGCATCGTTAAGTTCTTGTTATTGATAATCTTATCTAAATAAAGAATGCATTCGTTATACTTTTCATTTCCAAAGTAAATTGATGCAATCTTATAGAAAAACAACATTTCGTGATGTTCGTCGAGATGATCGCTATGAATTTTTATTTTCTCCAGAATCTCAGGAATTAAATATTCACTTTCTGCAAAAGTACCTTCTAATATATGCAAATTTAACTTATTGTTATAAACATATAGAAATGATAGTGATGCAATGTTATCGTTTACCGGGAATTTATCATCCTTAATCGTTTCTTCTAAAAGCGATAAATATTTTTTGAAATTCGATTTGTATTTCAACATATAAAGCGATTCTAAAAAGTAATGGTTCCCTTTTAGAAAAAATACCGGATTTTGGTAAATCATATTAGGGTTATCATAAAACAATCTTACCCATTTATAAGCGTATTTATAACTAGCTAAGAAATCCTGAACGAGGAAACTTCGCCATAGATTGGCATTGTAAAACCAATATTTTTCACGAAAGCCAAATTTACTTTCATCCAATTTTGCAGTATGCCTGTTGAAGTAATCATCAATATACTTATACTCTTCATCATTTTTTACGTAACCTGTTTTTAGCATGATTCCGTATAGCTGCAGCGATAAATTCGATAATTTACTTGAAATTGTATTTCGGTAATTCAGTTCTTTTGCCTGAATCACCAACTCATCTGCACGTCCCTGAATACTTCGGGTAATATATTGAGATTCGATTAGTTTTTCGAACTCGACAATTTCATACGCCATATATTTTTCATCATTTTCCAGCGCAATGATTTTTGTCTTATCCAGAATTTTCAAACTCTGTTTATACAGTCCCTTATTGTATAAAATCCCTGCAAAATCAATTTGTTCGCGCAATTGATATCGAATATTCTGACTCGGAATATTCAGTCTAATACTGACTAGAATTTGTTTATACAGGTATGATTTTAAGTTAGATAGCTGTATTTTTTTGATTATACCGCTTTTTAGAATAAGCTTTTCATCATAGGTTTCAGACTTATCTAAAATATTAAATAATTCGATGAATTTAGTATTCGAACTTGTTTCCAATCGGCTGGCAAAAATTTTAAATTGTCTTTTTTCGGATTTGGAAAGCGATTTAATCAGAACAAATAAGAAATCTTTTTGATGGTTAGCCATTGTAAAATATAATAATATAACTTATTGATTATTAATTATTTAACTCGTTATAAATTGTGTTATGAACAGTATAATTTCATTAAAATGAATTTCATACTACGTAAGTACAATATATATTTGTTATCAAGATGTGAAATTACATTAAATAAATGAATATGAATAGAGAGAAAGTTCAAATTTTTGACACCACTTTGCGCGATGGTGAACAAGTTCCAGGATGTAAGTTAGATACTAAACAAAAATTAGTTATCGCAGAACGACTAGACAAAATGGGAGTTGACGTTATCGAAGCAGGTTTTCCTGTGTCAAGTCCGGGCGATTTTTTATCGGTCTCTGAGATTTGTAAAATTGTAGAAAATGCAACCGTCTGCGGACTGACAAGAGCTGTAAAAAACGACATTGATGTTGCTGCAGCTGCCCTAAAGCATGCTAAAAGACCTAGAATCCACACAGGAATCGGAACATCTGAATCTCATATACTCCATAAATTAAATACTACCAGAGAAGATATTATTGCCAGAGCAAAATATGCTGTATCTCACGCAAAATCCTATGTAGAAGACGTTGAGTTTTATGCAGAGGACGCAGGTAGAACAGACAACGCTTTCTTAGCACAGGTTTGTGAAGAAGTAATTAAATCCGGAGCAACTGTATTAAATATTCCTGATACAACAGGATATTGTTTGCCTGAAGAATACGGAGCAAAAATTAAATATTTAAGAGAAAACGTAAAAGGAATCGAAAACGTAATCCTTTCATGTCATTGTCATAATGATTTAGGAATGGCAACTGCAAACTCTATTGCAGGAGCAATAAATGGAGCGAGACAAATAGAATGTACTATTAATGGTATTGGTGAAAGAGCCGGAAACACTGCACTTGAAGAAGTAGTAATGATTTTTAAGCAACATCCTTATCTTAATTTAGATACAAACATCAATACAAGAGAATTAAACGAAATGAGCCGTTTGGTTTCTGAAAGTATGGGAATGATTGTGCAACCAAATAAGGCTATTGTAGGAGCAAATGCTTTTGCACACAGTTCAGGAATTCACCAGGATGGTGTGATCAAAAACAGAGCAACTTATGAGATCATGGATCCTCTTGATGTGGGAGTTAATGAATCATCTATTATTTTGACAGCAAGAAGCGGAAGAGCTGCTTTGGCTTACCGTGCTAAAAAAGTAGGTTACGAGCTTACAAAAGTACAATTGGATATTGTATACATTGAGTTTCTGAAATTCGCTGATATTAAGAAAGAAGTTTTAGATGCAGATATTCATCAGATTATTGAAGCTGCTAAGATTCAGGACGAATTAGTTAGAAGCTAGTTGAAAAGAAAATAGAACAAAGAAGAAAGATAAAAATAAAGATTTAAATCATAAAGAACGAGACGTTATGAATTTGAAAATAGCAGTTTTACCAGGAGACGGAATTGGACCGGAAGTAATTTTACAAGCCAAAAAAGCGTTGTACGCAATTGGAGAGGTGTATAATCATGAATTTGTTTTTGAAGAAGCGCTCATGGGGGCGATCGCCATTGACAAAACGGGAAATCCTCTGCCGGAACAAACGCTTAATCTTTGCCTCAATACTGATGCTGTTTTATTTGGAGCAATCGGAGATCCTAAATATGATAATAATCCAAATGCAAAAGTTCGTCCGGAGCAGGGATTATTGAAATTGAGAAAAGAATTAGGATTGTTCGCAAACATTCGTCCAATAAAACCTTATAAATCATTAGTAGATGCTTCTCCATTAAAAAGAGAAATTATTGAAGGCGCAGATTTTACTATTTTCAGAGAATTAACAGGTGGTGCTTATTTTGGAGCTAAAACATTAAATGAAGAAGGAACACATGCTTCAGATTTATGCGAATATTCAGAAGAAGAAATCACAAGAATAGCACATTTGGCTTTTAAATCGGCACAAAATCGTCGTAAAAAGTTAACAATGGTAGACAAAGCAAATGTTTTGGAAACTTCAAGATTATGGAGAAAAGTAGTTCAGAAAGTGGGCGAAGGTTATCCAGATGTAGCCTTAGACTTTTTATTTGTGGATAACGCAGCAATGCAGATTATCTTAAATCCAAAACAATTCGACGTGATTTTGACAGAGAATTTATTTGGAGACATCTTATCAGATGAAGCGAGTGTTATTACAGGTTCTATTGGTTTATTGGCTTCGGCATCTTTAGGAGAAAAAAATGCTTTGTTTGAACCAATTCACGGTTCTTATCCACAAGCCAAAGGAAAAAATATTGCGAATCCAATTGCTTCAATTTTGTCAGCTGCCATGTTGTTAGAGCATTTCGGCTTGTTTAAAGAAGCAAATGTAATCTATCAGGCTGTTGAAAAAGCAATTGAATTTAAAGTAGTTACAGTTGATCTAAAAGCAGATTCAAAATTCGGTACAAATGAAGTAGGGGAGTTTGTTTCTAATTTTATTTTCAGCAAAGATGATTTGCTATATTTTAATAATGACAACGTTCATATCGGACAATCGACAATTGTTTAATGTTTTTTGTTAAAACTTAAAAGAAATAACAAGAAGTATCTAAAATGTTGAGATTTTATTTTTTTAGTCACTTAAGTTTGTATACTTTTGTCACACTAAAAAAATAACAGGATGCAAATCTCAATTATTATTACTTCTGTCGTTGTTGTCAATGTGATTATCACATCTGCATCGGGAATGGTATAAATATAATTGAAAAACTATATTATAAACCTTCCAAATATTGGAAGGTTTTTTTTTGAATAAAAATTAAAAATAAATTAATACATAATGGAATTAAATAAGTACAGCAAAACCATCACTCAAGATCAAACACAACCTGCGGCGCAAGCGATGTTGTACGGTATTGGTTTAACTGAAGAAGATTTGAAAAAAGCACAAGTAGGTATTGTGAGCATGGGTTACGATGGTAACACTTGCAACATGCACTTGAATGATTTAGCAAAAGATGTTAAAAAAGGTGTTTGGGACGCAAATCTGGTCGGACTTATTTTTAATACTATTGGTGTTAGTGACGGTATTTCAAACGGTACAGAAGGAATGCGTTTTTCATTGGTTTCCCGTGATGTAATTGCAGATTCTATTGAAACTGTTGTGGGAGCACAATGGTACGATGGTGTAATTGCTATTCCGGGTTGTGATAAAAATATGCCAGGAGCCCTAATCGCAATGGGAAGATTAAACCGCCCGGCGATGATGGTTTATGGAGGATCAATTCACTCAGGAAAATGGAAAGGTGAATCTTTAAATATCGTTTCTGCCTTTGAAGCATTAGGAAAAAAGGTTAAAAACGAAATTACTCCTGAAGATTTTAAAGGAGTTATTCAAAATGCATGTCCGGGAGCTGGTGCTTGTGGCGGTATGTACACTGCAAATACAATGTCTTCAGCAATTGAAGCGTTGGGTATGAGTTTGCCATACAGCTCTTCAAATCCTGCATTAAGTCAGGAAAAAAGAGATGAATGTCTTGCTGCAGGTGAAGCAATCAAAATATTATTAGAAAAAGATATTAAGCCAAGAGATATTATGACTCGCAAGGCTTTTGAAAATGCAATTACAATAGTAGCTGTTTTAGGAGGTTCTACAAATGCAGTTATGCACTTAATTGCAATGGCTCACGCTGTTGATATCAAAATTACTTTGGATGATTTTCAGGCGATTAATGATAGAACACCGGTATTGGCAGACATGAAGCCAAGTGGTAAGTATATGATGGAAGATATCCATGAAGCAGGTGGTATTCCTTCTGTAATGAAATATTTATTGAAAGTAGGATTGATTCATGGAGATTGTTTAACTGTAACAGGAAAAACAGTTGCTGAAAATCTAGCTTCGACTCCTGATTTACAAGATGGACAACAAGTTATTCATGAAATTCAAAAAGCATTAAAACCAACAGGAAACATTCAGGTTTTATACGGAAATCTTGCTTCTGAAGGAGCTGTTGCAAAAATCAGCGGAAAAGAAGGAGAATATTTTGAAGGACCAGCGGTGGTTTTTGAGGGTGAATTTGAAGTAATTCCAGGTCTTGAGGCCGGAAAAATTAAACCAGGTAATGTAGTCGTCATCAGGTATTGTGGACCAAAAGGTGGTCCGGGGATGCCTGAAATGCTGAAGCCTACATCTGCTATTATTGGAGCCGGATTAGGAAGCAGCTGCGCTCTTATTACAGACGGTAGGTTTTCTGGAGGTTCACATGGCTTTGTCGTAGGACATATTACACCAGAGGCTTATGATGGTGGTGGTATTGCACTAGTAAAAGATGGCGATTTAATTGCTATTGATGCGGTAAAAAATACGATCGACCTGAAGATTTCCGACGAAGAATTTGCAGCTAGAAAAGCGGCTTGGGTTCAGCCACCGTTAAAAGTTACAAAAGGAGTTTTACTTAAATACGCCAGATCGGTGTCAAGCGCTTCAACAGGATGCGTTACCGATAACTAATTAAATAACAATATCAAAAATCAAGGACAATGACAATAACAATATCAAAAATCAAATAGCAGAAAAAAAACAAAAAATCAATTTAGAATTTATCATTGAAATTGATTTTTGACATTGCCATTGAATTTGTGATATTGATTTTTGAAATTGAAATTGATAAAACAAAATATACTATGAAAATATCAGGGGCAGAAGCCGTTATAAGATGTTTATTAGCAGAAGGAGTAGACTTGGTTTACGGATATCCTGGAGGAGCCATAATGCCGGTTTATGACGAATTATATAAATTTCAGGATCAATTACACCACGTTTTAGTACGTCACGAACAAGGTGCAACACACGCAGCTCAGGGATACGCCAGAGCCACAGGAAAAGTTGGAGTAGCAATTGCTACTTCAGGTCCGGGAGCAACCAATTTAGTTACTGGAATTGCAGATGCTCAGATTGATTCAACTCCAATGGTTTGTATTACAGGTCAGGTTGGAAGACATTTATTAGGGTCTGATGCTTTTCAGGAAACAGATATTATTGGAATTTCGACTCCGGTAACAAAATGGAATTTTCAGATTACTGAAGCTTCTCAGATTCCTGAAATTATTGCAAAAGCATTTTACATTGCGCGTTCTGGACGTCCAGGACCTGTATTGATTGACATTACTAAAAATGCTCAATTTGATGAGTTTGATTTTAGTTATGAAAAATGTACAGCAATTAGAAGTTATGTTCCGGTTCCGAAATTAAAATTAGATAAAGTGGCTGAAGCTGCTGCTTTAATCAATAGTGCTAAAAAGCCTTTCATAGTTTTCGGTCAGGGAATTATTTTGGGTCAGGCCGAAGAACAATTGAAAGCTTTTATTGAGAAATCAGGAATTCCGGCAGGTTGGACTATTTTAGGTCTTTCCGCATTACCAACAGATCATCCGTTAAACGTTGGAATGTTAGGAATGCATGGAAATTACGGTCCCAATATGCTGACTAACGAATGCGATGTTTTAATCGCATTGGGAATGCGTTTTGATGACCGTGTTACTGGAAAATTAGCTACTTACGCTAAGCAGGCAAAAGTAATTCACTTTGAAATAGATCCAGCTGAAGTTGATAAAAACGTAAAAACAGAAGTAGCTGTTTTAGGAGATGTAAAAGAAGCTTTGACTGCATTATTGCCTTTAATAGAGAAAAACTCTCACGAATCATGGCACAATGAATTTAAAGAATTTGCAGCAATAGAATTTGCTTCTGTCATAAAAGAAGAACTAAGCCCAACGAATGGTAAAGGTATTTCAATGGGAGAAACCATGGAAATGATCAACAAACATTCAAAAGGTGATGCGATTATCGTTTCTGATGTTGGTCAGCACCAAATGTTTGCTTGCCGTTATGCAAAATTTAATTCAACTAAAAGTAATATTACTTCTGGTGGTTTAGGGACAATGGGATTTGCTTTACCAGCAGCTATTGGAGCTAAAATGGGAAGACCAGATCGTGAAGTTGTAGCTATTATTGGTGATGGTGGATTCCAGATGACAATTCAGGAATTAGGAACTATTTTTCAGACACAAGTACCTGTGAAAATCGTTATTTTAAATAATGAGTTTTTAGGAATGGTTCGTCAATGGCAGGAATTATTCTTTGACAATCGATACGCTTCAACAAAAATGATTAATCCAAATTTTGTTGCAATTGCAGAAGGATATCATATCAAATCTAAAAAAGTAACACAACGCGAGGATTTAGATGCTGCTGTAGCTGAAATGATGGCTTCAAAAGATTCTTATTTCTTAGAAGTTATGGTAGAAAAGGAAAATAATGTTTTCCCAATGATTCCAACAGGAGCATGTGTTTCTGAAATTAGATTAAGCTAAAGAAAAAGTTTCAAGTTTCAGGTTTGTTTTGTTTCAGGTTGTGCAACTTGAAACTTGAAACCTGAAACAAAATAAACTATAAAAAAACATGGAAGATAAAACATTTACCATATCGGTATATTCAGAAAATAATGTTGGATTGTTGAATAGGATATCTGGGATATTCTTAAAGCGTCACATTAATATATTAAGTCTAAACGTTTCAGAATCAGAAATAGAGAATGTTTCAAGGTTTATCATTGTAGTAAATACAACTGAGAAATGGGTTCAGAATATCGTTGGACAAATTGAAAAGCAAATTGAGGTTATCAAAGCATTTTATCACACAGATGAAGAAACAATTTTCTTAGAAAATGCCTTGTTTAAAATACAGTCAAGTTTGTTGTTTGATGAAAAACAAATTCAGAATATTATCAAGGAAAGTCAGTCTACAATCGTGACTGTTTCTCGTGATTTCTTTGTGATTTCAAAATCAGGAAGACGTTCTGAAATTGAGGAATTATATGCAAAATTCAAACCTTACGGCATTATGCAATTTGTTCGTTCAGGCAGAATATCAGTTTCTAAAGAAAAAATGGAAATTTCATCATTGTTAGAAACGTTTAACTAGTATCAATTATAAATTACATATCATTAAATATTATTAAAGAAAATGGCAAATTATTTCAACACATTACCACTTAGATTACAATTAGAACAATTAGGAATTTGCGAATTTATGGAGCAATCTGAATTTGCAGACGGAATCGCAGCATTGGCAGGGAAAAAAGTTGTTATTGTAGGTTGTGGTGCACAAGGTTTAAATCAAGGTTTAAACATGAGAGATTCTGGTTTAGATATTTCTTATGCATTACGTGCAGATGCAATCGCTGAAAAAAGAGCTTCTTATAAAAATGCTACTGAAAACGGTTTTAAAGTAGGTACATATGAAGAATTAATTCCAACCGCAGACTTAGTTTGTAATTTAACTCCGGATAAACAACATACTGCTGTAGTTACTGCTATTATGCCATTAATGAAAAACGGATCAACTTTAGCATACTCTCACGGATTTAACATCGTTGAAGAAGGGATGCAGATTCGTAAAGATATTACAGTAATTATGTGTGCTCCAAAATGTCCTGGATCTGAGGTTCGTGAAGAGTACAAAAGAGGATTTGGTGTACCAACACTTATCGCGGTACACCCTGAAAATGACCCAAATGGTGCAGGTTTAGATCAGGCAAAAGCTTACGCTGTAGCAACAGGAGGTCACAAAGCTGGAGTTTTGAAATCATCATTCGTAGCTGAAGTAAAATCAGATTTAATGGGTGAGCAAACTATCCTTTGTGGATTGTTGCAAACGGGATCTATTTTATGTTTTGATAAAATGGTTGAAAAGGGAATTGATGCTGCATATGCTTCAAAATTAATTCAATACGGATGGGAAACTATCACTGAAGCTTTGAAACATGGTGGTATCACAAACATGATGGATCGTCTTTCAAATCCTGCAAAAATCGAAGCTTACGAACTTGCCGAAGAATTAAAAGACATTATGCGTCCATTATTCCAAAAACACCAAGATGATATTATTTCTGGAGAATTCTCAAGAACTATGATGATCGACTGGGCTAATGACGATGTGAATTTATTGAAATGGAGAGCTGCAACAGGAGAAACTAACTTTGAGAAAACAGCACCACAAGAAGCTCCAATTGCTGAGCAAGAATATTTTGACAATGGCGTTTTAATGATTGCAATGGTTAAAGCAGGTGTAGAATTAGCTTTCGAAACTATGACAGAAGCCGGAATCATTGAAGAGTCAGCTTATTATGAGTCATTACACGAACTACCATTAATTGCTAACACAATTGCAAGAAAGAAATTGTTTGAAATGAACCGCGTTATTTCGGATACTGCTGAGTACGGATGTTATTTATTCGATCACGCTTGTAAACCGTTATTGACTGAATTTATGAAAACAGTTGAAACAAATATAATAGGAAAACCATTCTCAACTTCAAATGGAGTAGATAATGCTATTTTAATCGCAGTAAACAAAGAAATTCGTCAACATCCTATCGAAGAAGTAGGAGCATGGTTGAGAGAATCTATGACTGCAATGAAAAAAATTGGATAATAAATTGGGAATTACCACACATTCGACTGTGATGGGATTTGCACTGTATCTCTGTTTTATGTAATATTTTGAATTAGTAAGCACTTATTAAGAAAAAGGATATAGATGCAATATTGCATTCACTTAACTTCTGTGAGCAAGTGAGTTAAGTGAGGTAATCCCGTATAATGGGGTATGTTTAGTGATAAATATACTTGTAGAGATTTCTATTTTAATTAATAAAGCTGCTGCTATTTTCAAAATAGAATTGCGGATTGTAATACAGAATTACAAAAAATTAATTGTTATTGAAATTGTTAAAATTAAAAAGGCATGGTATTTATTTATCATGCCTTTTTTACGATAGGTATTTTGACGCAAAAAACTAAAAATTTAAATTATAAATATTAAAAGATGATATTTTTTTTAATATGTGTTTTTTTTTGCCAAAATTTATGAATTAAATAATTTTAAGAATACGCTGATATTTAATACATTTATAAAAAAATTCCAAAAACATATGAGTTATTATAAAATTGAAAATTTAGAACAATATTTTAAACATTACAATAAGTCAATAAGAGAACCAAGGAAATTCTGGGGAAAAATAGCTGAAGAAAATTTTACTTGGTATCAACAATGGGAAAAAGTGGTTGATTTTAATATGGCTGATGCTGAAGTAAAATGGTTTACTGAAGCTAAAGTTAATATTACAAAAAACTGTATCGATAGACATTTAAGCAAAAGAGGAGAAAAAACGGCTATTATCTTTGAACCGAATGATCCTTCTGAAGAAGCTTTACATATAACATACAACGAACTTTACGAAAGAGTGTCAAAAATGGCGAATGTTTTGCGTGAGCAAGGAGTTCGTAAAGGAGACAGAGTTTGTATTTATTTGCCAATGATTCCTGAATTGGCTGTTGCTGTTTTGGCCTGTGCCAGAATAGGAGCAATTCATTCTGTGATTTTTGCAGGATTTTCTGCTTCTGCAGTTTCTGCCAGAATCAATGATTGTGAATGTAAAATGGTAATCACATCTGATGGAGGTTATAGAGGAAATAAAACTATTGACTTAAAAGGAATTGTTGATGAAGCATTAGATTCTTGCCCTTCAGTTTCTAAAGTTTTAGTTGTTAAAAGAACTCAGACTGAAATTAAAATGAAAGAAGGTCGTGACCAATGGTTACAGCCTTTGTTGGATGCAGCTTTAGATAACAGTGTTGCTGAAATTATGGATGCTGAAGATCCTTTATTTATCTTGTATACTTCTGGTTCTACAGGAAAACCAAAAGGAATGGTTCATACCACAGCAGGTTACATGGTTTATACTGCCTATACTTTTAAAAATGTTTTCAGTCACGAAGAAAATGACATTTTCTGGTGTACAGCTGATATTGGTTGGATTACAGGTCACTCGTATATATTATACGGTCCGTTATTGAATGGAGGAACAACTGTAATTTTTGAAGGAGTACCATCGTATCCTGATTTTAGCCGTTTTTGGGATATTATCGAAAAACATAAAATCACACAATTTTATACAGCGCCAACTGCAATTCGTTCATTAGCAAAAGAAAGTTTAGATTATATTCAAAAATATCCTCTAAAATCGCTAAAAGTTATTGGATCTGTGGGAGAACCAATAAACGAAGAAGCTTGGCACTGGTTTAATGACCATGTGGGTGATAAAAGATGTCCAGTTGTTGATACCTGGTGGCAAACTGAAACTGGTGGAATCATGATTTCTCCAATTGCTTTTGTAACCCCTACAAAGCCAACTTATGCAACTTTGCCATTACCTGGAATTCAACCGGTTTTAATGGATGAAAAACGTAATGAGATTGAAGGAAACCAAGTAGTTGGAAGTTTGTGTATTAAATTTCCATGGCCTGGAATTGCCAGAACTATTTGGGGAGATCACCAACGTTATAAAGATACTTACTTCTCTTCTTTCCCTGGGAAATATTTTACAGGAGACGGAGCTCTTAGAGATGAAGTTGGATATTACAGAATTACGGGTAGAGTAGATGATGTTGTTATTGTTTCAGGACATAATTTAGGAACAGCTCCTATTGAAGACGCTATCAACGAACATCAGGCTGTTGCTGAATCTGCAATTGTTGGCTTCCCTCATGATATTAAAGGAAACGCTCTTTATGGTTATGTAATTTTAAAAGAAACAGGAGAAGTTAGAAATAAAGAAAACCTGGTTAAAGAGATTAATCAATATATTGCAGACCACATTGGACCAATTGCAAAATTAGATAAAATTCAGTTTGTTTCTGGTTTGCCAAAAACACGTTCGGGAAAAATCATGCGTAGAATTTTACGTAAAATAGCGGAAGGAGATTTTTCTAATTTTGGAGACACTTCAACATTGTTAAATCCTGAAGTTGTTGAAGAAATTATGAAAGAAAGAATTTCTTAATTCTGAAATAGATTAAAATAAAAATGCCTCTTAGTTTTAAGAGGCATTTTTTATGATTTAATTTTATTTGATTCCCAATCTCGATTTAAGTTTCAAAAATAAAAGAGCGATTCTGTATGCATCTTCAGAAGAAGAATTTCTATCACTTTTTGGTATTTTATATATTTCGCATAAGTCATCCAGCGAAAACTGTTTGTCATTAACGTCCATTAGTTTTCGGTACATCACATCAACATCTAATGCTTCATTTTTTATTCTGCCACAATCCAGACGTTCTAAAGCCGAATTTAGCATTTCGATATCAAAATTAATATGATGACCAACTAAAATTGCATTTCCCAGAAAGTTAATAAAAGCTTCTAATGCATCAGGCTCTGGCATTTTTGTCATTTTGCTTTCTATGATAAATTCATTTGAAAGTCCGTTGTCCTGCAGGTATTTATATTGCAGTAAAACCGATTCAAAATTATCTTTAATTACAATACCGTCATCAACAACTGAAAATGCTCCTAAAGATAAAATAACATCTTTATCTGGATTTAATCCTGAAGTTTCAGTAGATAAAACCACGAATCGATTGGGTTTCGTCTCAAATTTTGTTAAATAGTCTTTCCAGAAATCCGGATATTCTTTATTAATATTTTTTAGCCAGTCTAGCATATTTTATGAGAATTGGGTAAGTTGAAATTTACTCTTAATTAATTCCTCAAGGTCTTTCATTGGTGTCAAAGCATTTTTCAATTTTTCCTTATCTGTTTTAGACATTTCTCTAAGATTGATGTATTGTCCTGAATCGTCATTTTTCAATCCTTCAACAGTTCTAAATTTAGATAAAGTTAAAAAAGCTTCAGCACAACTTAAATATATTTCTGCATTTTTAGAGTCAGTTATCGCTAACTGTTTGAATCTTAAATAGGTGTTTTTAATTCCTTTAATATTGGCATTCAAAATCAATAAACGTGCTCCATCAATCAAAGGCATTAAGGCACGTGTTTTAATATCGAATTTTGTTTTATTCGGGCCTTCTTCTTCAACTATGAATTTCTTGAAAAAGCTTAATGGAGAATTTCTCTTTAATGCATCGTTTCCTAAGAAGTCAAAGAATAGAGTATTGTTTACTGCATTTTTGAAAATGACATTTTCAATTACTTCTTCAATTTTTGGTTCTCCAAAAACAATCTCATAATCAAAGAAAATACTGCTCAAATCATTACTGTTTTCACCTGGAGTATTCATCCAGCTATTGTATTGTTTTGTCCAGTCTGTCAATGATTTACACCATAACATATTACTTCCCATATGGCCATTTGGACAATACTCATATCCAACTTTTTCTAAAATCGCTGTAGCTCTTTTAGCCAGTCTTAAAAAATAATCTTTCGTTTCTCTGTATTTATCAGGAGTAACATCTTCAAAAATTAAAATACTATCCTGATCAGTTAATAGGAGTTGTTCTTTACGGCCTTGGCTACCAATACTTAACCATGCAAATCGAGCAGGAGGTGAGCCTAAGTCTAAAATTGATAATTCAACGGCACGTTTAATGATAGCGAGGTTAATTTCGCTGGCGATATTACTAATATGTGAAATTGGAATGTTCTTCTGAATTGAATTCTGAATCAAATCAGAGAGACGATCACGTATTTGTTTTAAGTCTTTAGGAAGCTGAGAACGTTTGATTTCTTTAATCAAAACGCCAGGGTTACTGGCCTGAGCGACAATTAGATCGTGCTCAGAGATAATTCCTTTAACAGCAGATTTATTTGTACCATCTTTAGTAACACATAAATGCGTTACATTATGTTTTAGCATTAATAACTGCGCTTCAGCAAGAGATACGTTTTCAATTACGGTAACGACAGGCGAAGACATAATTTTATCAATCGTCTCTGTAATAGGATAGCGTCCTGTGGCGATTTTTGATGATAAATCTGTAGCAGTAACAATTCCAATTGGTTTGTTTTTCTCACATACAATGATGTTATCAACCATTGCCTCAGTCATTAAAATAGCAACATCTTTCACAACATGATTGGCTTCAGTTGTTAGTGGCGAGTTATTATAGGTTAGAGATTGAATGTATTGCATTTCAGATTGCTGATCGACATAAAATGAAGTATCAGAAATCACTTTTCCGTTGGTATTTACACTGTCTTTTGTATGTCTTGAATTTATAGCAAAACTTTCCAGTAAAAAGTTTAAAACATCTGAATTATTGGCTACAAAAGGTCGGAAAATAGCGATTGGAATAGCATATATAATACTTTCTTCACGTGCTTTCGCAGTCATCATATAGTTATTTTTGGCAAAAAAAGGTCTTAACCCAAAAATATCTCCCTCATGACACTTATTGATGATTGTTTCTTCGGCATCAGCGATTGTGGTTAAATTTATGACACCCGACGCCACAACATAAAAACTATCATGAAGTACGTCGTTGTTTTGAAACAAAACAGTATGCTTTTCTAAATTAATGACTCTGATATTGGTTGCAATGTCAGATAATTCCTGAAAAGTCAAATTATCAAATGGCGGGTATTCTTTTAAAAAATCGGCAATATGCTCAGCAATTGTATTCATACGTTTGATAATTTTTTTAAAGTATCGAATGTAAAAATAATAAAATAAAGTCTTACAATGAAAGCATCTTTAATAGAATCTAATTATTTTAAAGAAATGTTAAATTTTATGGTTATACAGGCTTTAAAATGATTTTTTATTGGATTATTTCTTTATTATTTAACTTTCGTTTTGTTTTAAATGTTTTAAAAACAACTGATTATTAAATTTCAACAGAAGTCACTGCACTTTATTTTTTTTTATTTATCGCATTCTCATAAAACCAAACAGCCATGAAATAGTTTAAAAAGGACAATTATAGTGGTAGAAGCAAGTTTTAAAATATTCTATTTTACATAATATAAATTATAGTTCACATTATATACACTTTAAAACCGTTAAGTTTTTGGTTTTCAACGCTTTGTTATTCCTTTCTATCATAGAACTTTCGTTTTGTAATGTTATAGACTTTATATGAATTATGCAAATAATTAAGCTAGAAAAATTTAAGCATAAAAAAACCCCGATATTTTGGGGTTAATTTAGTGCTCTGGTAAATTATGATCTTAATTCTTTTAGACCCAAATTAGCCATATATTGCCAAATTCCATAAACCTTAAATCTTGAATCTGTTGAATATAATTTAGCAGATTCGTCAGTAAATGGTTTTCTTATGTAGTCTGATTTGTATCTGTCAAAATCTTGATTATTATAAGGAACAACGAAAACTTTACATTTTACATCGTCCACCATTGTTGTTTCTCCAATTTCTTCCTTTGCTTTTAATGCTTCTTCAAATGTCATAATTATTTTTTTAATTTAGTCCTTTATAAGGATTCTCACTAAAGACCTCCTTACCATTTTTATATAATTGAAAAAAGTTTTTACTTTTTCCTTTAGTTGAAATATCTACTTTATAGACATCCGCACCAACAATGTAGATTGAGCCTCTATTTATTAAATTACCGTTACCAGCACCATAATTAAATTCGTAATCTAATCTTTTATTGTCTGATTGTAAAGTTATTAAATAATCATCACATTCGTTAGGAGGTTTTGGATATTCTATATAACTCTCAGCAATTTGCTTTTCATCACTATATATATTGACAATATTTTTTACTAAACCAAATTCAGGATAGTATTTATTGACGCTAGTTATAAATGCTAACTGTTCGGCAGTTAATTTTTCAGGAGAAGATTGAAAAAATTTCTTTTCCTGTGAATGAACTAAAATGGTAAACATTGTAAATAATAAAAAAGTAATTTTTTTCATGTGTTTTTATGTTAGGATTAAACGTACTAAAGTTTTTCAAATATAGTGCCAATAATTTAATCATACTTTGTCAATTGCTATAAAAGAATAAATAATAAACCTTTTTATTTTATGTACCTTTCGTTATAATTTAACCTTAAAAATCATATAAATGAAAAAAGTGAATGTTATTAGAACGATTCAAGTTACAGGAAGTAACCAAATTGCTTATACAATAGTAGTAAATAATATTGTTTTTGTTCACGCCTTAACACCACAAAGTACTGGTGACGCAAAGACCTTAATAAAACTAACTAATGGTGATGTTATATTGTCTATGATAGGATTGAGTACATTACAAAAAATGATTACAGAAGCAAACGAAGAAGAATAAAAAAAGATATTTAAAAAATAAGCCTTTGTAAATTAATACAAAGGCTTATCTATTATATAATCATTACAATATTGTCTAGAAATATATTTACCAGTTTTTCGATTGTAAATATTAATGTAGTGATAATCAAATCCGACATTTTTACACCAATTATGTAAGTAAAATATTGATTTACAAAACTCTATTTTTATAGGCTGTACGCTTTTATCTTTATTGAAAATTGTACAACTGTAAGGCGTGGGAGTATTATTAGCCATAAATATTTGTGATTTGTATTTCTACCTCATGCATGAGATTTTTAATTTTAAAACCTCCATTTACACAAACAAATGTTGACATATCGAACTCCCCTTTTTTAATAATACTAGTCCCCTGCTCTATATAATTTACATAAAACCAAAATTCATTAGTTCTAATATCTGTGAATATAAAAACACTAAGACCATAAGGATATGATGTTTTAGTTGTAGTCATTTTTACATAAAAATCTCCAAACTGAACAATATTTCCGTTATTTTGAACTGGGAAAGATGTAACTAAATCATAGCCATTTCTAATGTAATTTGGATTTTCGCCTTGAAACTCTAAATTATCAATATGAGTACCATTTCTATAAGTGTCATAAAATGCAGTATAGAATTTATTGTCTGATTGAATTGTACTTAATTTAAGTAAAGAATAAACTCTACTATCGTAAGCATAACCTGAACCTTGTGAAAATCTACCATCCAATCTAAATTGAGGTAATTTATACTCTTTTAAAAAACGTAATGGCTTCTTTTGAAAGTCGCTAAAGTTTGAAATTTCAACACCAGTACCAGCACTATAAGGAACACCAAGAAAAATCTCTGTGTAAGCTGTAGCAAAATAATTTTCGGGAATTACGTTTAAGTCAACATTACCTAAATCATTAATAACTGAAAGCATAGGTAAGCTATCGTAATTATTGAAGCGAACACCATTAACTCTCTTATTATCAATAAATAACGATAATATAAAAAATGGAGTTTCAATATCTTTTACAGCGTAGCCTTGTTCATCGTAATAGGGAATTTCCTTTACTTTTACGGCGTAACTATCATCAATATATTGTATAAAATTCATATCATTTAATTAAATAACGGAACTTTCTTCAAGTCCGAAGTTGATAAATATTTTTTTAAATCCGCTTTTAAATCACGTCTCGTAATTACATAATAACAAGCTATAACCAAAGGAACTGTAGTTGTTTGTTTTACCTTCAATAACTCATTTATAGTCTCCTTTTCGTTTTCGAAATTTGACATTGGTTCAGTTATCCAAGTATACCAAGGCGAATCTTTTGTTTGCTTATTTGTACCTAACCATACCGCCAAAGATTCTGCAATGTCATGAACTTCTTTACGATTTGTAATTTTGTTCAATTCAATTTCTTTAGTGATTGGGTTAGAAACAGCAATTTTTAAATCCTTTTCTGCGTTTTCAAGTTCTTTTTCCTCAGCATCTTGCGTAAACTTATCGTACCATTTTTTTAATAATGGATAAAACACAATTATACCAGTAATAAGAATCCAATATTTTTGCAGAAAGTCAAAGAGCCAAACTGTATTGGCTTGGCTCTTTGTTCTATTTGTTATCTCTCTTTGAGCCATAGCTTATTTTTTCTTGAATAATTTATAAGCTAAAAACCCTGCTAAAGCAACTAACACAACATTTGCAATAGTCTTATTGTTTGCGTAAAAAAGTTTGATTTTATCTAACATCTTGTTTAAATTTTGAATTAATAATTTTTATCTTTTTGGGCGTTTGTTTAGACTGTAACGCTGTAAACAGTATAAAAAAAAAGTAGTACAGGAATAATCAAATAATTGAATTTGAATTTCTTTTTGGCTGTTACTGTAACACCTGAAAGGTTATAATCTCCCATAATGTCAATAGCATCCTGAATGTCGGAATCATAAATTAAAGAAGCATCCGCACCGTTTTCATGCACTATAATAGCCCTTGCAATTACTAGGTAGAATTTTGCAACTACAATTTTAATCGTCTGGTCAGGTGCTAATCCAACTGCTTTAGAAATTACTTCTATATATTTTTGAGTATCGTTTTCGAAAGGCGGAGCATATTCTGTTATCAATTTTCTAACAGTATTTTTGCCTTTATCAATGTCATTTGTTAAATCTCGCAACATTGCACGAATACCAAATTTTACTTCTGTAAACTGCTCAAAATGCTTATCAGTATTTTGACTGTTTGGAATTTTTCCTTGCCAAGCAATATTGGTTAAAACCAAGTTACCCGGATTGTTATTTCTAACACCTCTTGATAAATCTTTTCTACCTAAATAACTACTCATGTGTTTCAGTTATTAAAGATTCGTCCTGTACTTGCAGAGGACGAGAAGAAGTTTTAGTTTCTTCTTTACCTAAATCAAGTTTTTCCAATTCGTCAGATACAACCTGAATACCTTTCAAAATTGCAGTAACAACAGCACCATATTTTACTATAATTCCTATTACGGATAAAATCGTTTTTAAACTTTTCATTTTTTAGTTTCTTTAAGTTGTTTTCTTTTTTCTAAATACTCTTTGAGTAAATCAACCCCCTCATGAAGTATCAGAGGGAGAAATTTTAATATTACCTTAAACATTAGTTCGAGCGTAAAAATGTACCTGCGTAACCTCCGTTTTTTGCACGTGGATTAATGACAAATGCCATTCCGTCAATTACTACCTTACCACCATTTTTTTGCATAGTTCCCCAATGAAATGATTGAACACCAGTTTTGGTATTAGTGAATGTACATGCGACAGAACCAAACCAACCTTTTTCTGAAAGTTGAGATTTTGAAGTTGTTACACATTTGATTGAAATCAATTCGCCTTTTGACAATCTCCAACCAGTTGTTAAATGTTGCTCAACTCCTTTATTCGGACCCGTTGACGGTGTATAAGTTGTATTTTTAGCACCTGAGTGCTTTACTTTTTGTTGATTATTATTGTTGTTATAATTCTGATTATTAGAATTATAGCTTTTCTTACCTTGTGCCATTACTTTATAATGTGTTTAATTAATAGTATGATTTCCGCCAATTTTTTTAAGATTATTACTGCCGAATCTATCAAGAATACTAAAAGATAGATTCGATAGTAATTTTTTGGCTTATCGTCTTTTTGCAACTCTTTTTCCTGAATTGTTGCGGTCGCTTCTTATAAACCAAATCAATGCTATAAGACCAGCGACAGCACCAAGAACAATTTTCCAATTTCTTTGAAACCATACTTTTATAGTACTGGTTACAATGGTAGAACCAACCTGACCGCTACCCTCGACAAATCCTGCTGAAAGTCCATCATTTACACCAGTCATCACAGCTTTACCGAAAATATTAGCACCTGCATTTGCTACAGCACCAGCCGTTTGACTTGCGACAGCTAAAGCTTGTTGCTGATTATATTCAGCTTGCGCTTGATTATTTGCTTTTTTGGCTTCGTGAGCATCTTGCAAATTCTGTGATATGCTTTGAACTGCGCCACCTACGAAAGGAATAGCACCCATTATAGGAGTAGCGACTTTTACAAGATTTTTAAACGAAACGTTTTTCTTAATCGCTGTTCCAATTTTTTTAAAAAATCCCATAATTATACTGTTTTAAGCGCCCTTACGACGAAATTAATAACCGCTCCCTGAGATTTATTAATCTCAATACCAACCACAGCCACTAAAGGCAATGTTAGTCTATCAGATAAGCCTTGTAAAACTTTTCCATCTGCAAGAACTGCCTGAATTGGGTCGATATCACGACTTAATGTTTGCAATTCAAATGGAAGATATTTTACAACTTGACCGTTTTGAAATTGATAAGACAAATCACTTACTGTTTCATCAACTGTCATGATTGCTAAATCAAATCCCTGAACATCAATCTTTTTGTTAAATTCCTCAGAAGCAACTGTTTTTTGTTCGAAAAAATACAAGTTGTTAGTAGCTACAGGCTCTTCAATTCCGTGCAAATCGTAACGTTTGCCTGCAATTAAATCCTCTAAAACTATTTTAATACTTTCTTTTTCAGCAAGAAAAACTGAACCTTCGTCCGCTATTTCACATAAAGCAATTAGAGCGTTATCGTCGTCAGATTGAGTGTTTTCAGTACCGTAAGTACTTGCTAAAATGAAATCTTTAAGCAACACTTTGTTTGCTAAAATGACATTTGAACCGTTTCCACGCTCAATATAAACACTGATTTTTTCAGTAGTTAAACCCGATAAAGCCAAATCGCTTGAAATAATCAAAGAGCCGATTGATTTTGTTACCGTTAATTCTGGCGATTTTGTTACGCCTGTAATAGTTGCAATTTTCATTTGTTATAAATTTTATTTGTTTAATTTCTTTCACAAAGGTTATTGCAACTATCATTTGACGTTTTCTAATTCTTTCTATTCCTTTCTATTTTTTTTCATTTTTTTCCATTTCAAGAAAGAATTTTGTACTCAATTAAATCAGAAATCATTAAGTATTTCCTTTTTAGTGCTAGACTATCTAATATAATTTGATACTCTTTTCTTGCAGTTGGATAACTAACTTCAAGAATGTGCATTAACTGAGTTTTTGTAACTTTTTGGCTTGTATTTTGTGTTTTCATGGCTTATAGAAATAAAAGTTGATGTTCTTCAAATAATTTAAAATCGAAAATATTTTGTATTTTTTCTTTTGTTCTAAATTCATGTAGATAGAATCTACACTTGTTATTGAACCAGTTTAAAAGTTTTTTATCGCTTGTAAGGTCAATATCTTCTAATAAAAGATTTAATGCTACAATGAAACTTACTTCTTGATTGTTAGAGTAATATTCTCTAAATAGAGATTTTGCAAGACGTTTTTTAATTGTTGTTGTAGATAAATGAATTTTCTTGTAGCGTTTTACAATTGGAGAAAATTTAGCTATCTGTTTTTGTAGAAATTGGAAATCGAAAAGCACTATTTCTTTTTCTTTGTTTATTTGACTTTTGCCTGTATTCTCTCGTAATTCGAAAAAGCCTTTGTTTGCAATTTGCAACAATTCATAAAGCATATTTTTATCGAATATATTCCAAGTCATAGCTTGACTTGTAGTTAAATCCGCTTTTGAATTTTCTTGCAGACCTCTAAAAAATGCACTATTTAACTGGTATTCAAAACGCCAAACGTTATCGTTTTTCAAGCCATTACTTGCGTAATACTCATTGATATATGGCTTTTCTGTTAGTTGTAACGAAAGTGTTTTATTGTAGCATCGAATTATTTTGTCAGATGTTCTTTTACCGACTTGAAAGCCGTTAAGTATGGATTTACCTTTAAACGTTTCAAAATAGGATTGAATATTTTTCGGACGCCCTGAAATAAGGTAATTACCTGACATGATATTATTATATAAATTACGATAGCTATTGTTGAGATCAGACTTATCAAGGCAGATGTCCAAGCGGTTAATTGATTTGAAATTGTAGTTTGTTTCATCACAGAAGTTTTCTAATAATTCTCTTAATTCGTTTGGGGTTTTAGTATAGAATAAATGATTTTCAAATTGTAGTTGAGCCAAATTTGCATCAATAATTGCACTTCTAGGACTTGCTAAGTACTGTCCTATTTTCTCGCTTTTGTAATATACATCTGAACGGATAGAAAATATTTTTGTACCATAGTCATAAGGTTGCATTTTGAAATCTGATGATTCGGGAAACTCTCCGAAAGGTTGACCGTCTAAATTGACAATCAGATAATCGATATTTATTAGAGTATTTTCTTGGGGTTGGTTTTTTTGACGTTTCCTTAATTGGTGACGTTCCTTATATGTAATCATGGTTTTTGCGTAGGTTTGAGTGAGTTGGTTGCCGTTATACCCTACGGCAACTTTTTTTGAACTAAAATTGTATTTCCAATTGTTTTAAAACAACATATCGTTTATTGAAATAAACATCTATTATGTCTTTTACATCTATCCATTTGTAATAGTTTACAACTGTAGTTTTTGGATGATATACAATTAGTGATAAGCCTTTTTCATACGTGGTAAGGCTTAACATATGGCTCGTGTACTCTTTTTGCGCTAACGTTTTTAAGTAATGGTAAAACGTTTTTTCGTTCAATTGATAATCAACTGGAACAAAAGGTTTTAAAAACTCAATCATTACACTAGATCGTGTTTAATTAGTTTTTCAAGTAAATGCTTGTGAGATTTGACACAGAATGTAAAAACCTTAGTTCTATGTTTTGCAGAAGTAATTTCTAAAACATGCATATTATTACACGTAAGAGGTAATAATTGAAGTCTTATAGAATTTTCAGTTCCTTTAAAGCGGATGAAGAATAAACCTTTAAATTGAACGGTTTTAAAGAACGGGGAGATTGTTCTTGTAAAGTTTTTAATGTTTACTTTTTTATTATGGTTCATTGCCTGAACTTTTAATAAAAAATCTTGGTAGCTAAGTTCAATTTCTGTTTGAACTTGCAATAATTGCTTTTGGGTCATAGATAGTTATTTTAATTAAAAAATAAGTCTATGATGTAAGAAATTGTTTCGTTTTTGTTGCCAAAAAGTGGCAAAGTGTAGATTTAGTGGTACATTCTATAAATTATAGGTCAAAAAGATATATCTGAAAGAAATGCCTTATTCATATAACTTTGTTAGAATTGTTTCGTCTGGAACTAAATCAGAGCCACCTCCTTTATTGAATTGCATAACATTTTCATTTGCGTATAATACTGCGTTCGTTGATTGACCATTTGAAGACTTAATCTTTATCTGAGCTTTATCGCCAAGCACATATACATATCCGGTAATATCCATAACACCAGAATTCAATTCTGCGTTGTCACTTGTAACTTCTGCAGTTCCCACAATTTTGTAGTTAGATTGCGCTATAGTCATTTTAAAAATATATTTTTTGCTACAGTCCTTACAATTTTCATTGCTCCAGGTTCCTGTAAAGCGATTTGTTTGTGCATACGTTGTAAAAGAAACAAATACTAATAATAAAATTAATTTTTTCATTTAAAGAAAATTTGACATTTAAAATTGTGAGTCAAATATAAATAAAAATGCATCCGTTAAAGCGGATGCATTTTTTTATCATTGAAATTATAACTTATAGTTTCTTCAAATAAACTGATTTACCATTTAAGGAAACTTCAATTTCATTGTTTTTATCAGAAAATGTTGTTCTGAGAACATTTCCTTTGAAAAGTTGAACGTCTCCAAAAACTTTTCCAGTCTCATCAGAAACATATTCAAATAGCAATTTTTTATTGCCTGGTTCAATACCAATTTTATAACTTGAAAATTTTGTTCCTTTCAAATCAAATTGTTGTTGAGAATCAATAATTTTTCCATCAGCATAAAAATTTGTGATTGTTTTGTTTAAAGTGATATCCGGATAATACTGATTTACTTTTGTAAGCAATGCGTATTGTTCTACATTTGCATCTTCTTGTTTTGAAGTGATTGTTTGCGCAAATGAAATTGTTGTAAAAATAAGAGCTAACAGTAAAGTGATTTTTTTCATAATTTAAATTTTATAGTTAAAGTTTCAAAACAATTTTTAAAACTTACATAATAACCACTTTTTATATAAAAGTTAATTATTATATACAACAAGGTAGTTTATTATTACCGTTTTATGAAATTAAAAGCAATTTTTTAAGAAAATGACAACAAAAAGATACATTCAACTTATACTTATTTTAGGTTCTTTAACAGCTCTTGGTCCTTTTTCTATCGATATGTATTTACCTGGTTTCTCTGGAATAGCCAAAGATTTAAACACTACTGTTGCTAAAGTTTCAATGAGTTTGTCTAGCTATTTTATTGGAATTTCCGCCGGACAACTACTTTATGGACCTTTATTGGATCGTTTTGGTAGAAAAAAACCTTTGTTTATTGGTTTAATGGTTTATATACTTGCTTCTTTGGGCTGTATATATGTTAATAATATTGACACCTTTATCTTTTTACGATTTATCCAGGCTATTGGAAGCTGTGCCGCAACTGTAGCTTCAGTAGCAATGGTTCGTGATTTGTTCCCTGTAAAAGACATTCCAAAAGTATTTTCTTTATTAATGTTGGTCCTAGGGCTTTCGCCGATGTTGGCGCCAACAATTGGAGGTTACGTAACAGAAGATTTCGGCTGGCATATCGTGTTCCTTATATTGATGTGTATGGGAATTGCTATTTTGATTGCCTCGCAAGTTGGTTTGCCTAATTCTTATAAACCAGATACCTCAATTTCTTTAAAGCCAAAACCAATCATTTCTAATTTTATGAAAGTGTTAAAAGAGCCCCAGTTTTATACCTATGCATTTACAGGTTCGATAGCTTTTTCTGGTTTATTTACTTATGTAGCTGCCTCTCCTATCGTTTTTATGGATATTTATCATGTCGATGCCAAAACATACGGGTGGATTTTTGCCTTTATGTCTGTGAGTTTTATTGGTTCAAGCCAATTAAATTCTCTTTTATTAAAGAGATTTTCCAGCGAGCAAATGATTTTGGCAGCTTTGGTCTCGCAATCCATAATCAGTATTATTTTTTTATTGCTTTCAGTGAATAATCTTTTGGGACTGTATGAAACTATTGCAATGTTATTTCTATTTTTAGGTTGTTTGGGAATATCAAACCCAAATACTGCCGGACTTACAATGGCTCCTTTTGCTAAAAATGCCGGAAGTGCTTCAGCTTTGATGGGTGCAATTCAATTAGGATTGGGAGCGTTAGCTTCTTTTGCTGTTGGCGTTTTTGTGAAAGATTCTGTTGCTCCAATGGTTCTTATTATGACCGTAACTACTTTGATAGCGCTTGTTGTTTTGAAAGTTGGAAAACGTTTTATCAAGGAACAGGTATTGGTAGATACTGAAAATGAAATATCCGTGGGACACTGATATTTTACATGTTTAAAATGCTGTTTTTAAGTGTTTTAATATCTTTTATTTCGTAATTTTATATCGCTTAAAATGAAATGGAATCCAGAAACCATTTTGAAAAACGGGGCGAAACCGAAAAGCCACACGAGTAGGAAAATAAATGGTTAATTATTATGCCTAAATATGTTATTGAAAGAGAAATCCCAAATGCCGGTAAACTTACATCTGATCAATTAAAAGATATTTCACAAACCTCATGTGGAGTACTTAATCAATTAGGAACTCAAATTCAATGGGTAAACAGTTATGTCACAAACGATAAAATCTATTGTGTATACATTGCACCAAATGAAGAAATGGTTTATGAACATGCTAAATTAGGTGGTTTTCCTGCCAATTCAGTTAGTGAGGTTTTTGGTATTATTGATCCAACGACCGCAGAATAAAATAAAAAAGCCAGAATTTAATTCTGGCTTTTTTATGCAATACACTTGTTTTATTCGAGTTGTTGCTTTTTGTCTGGTCTGATAATCATTCTAAGCGATTGATCTCTTGCAAAATAAGCCACCATCCAATTCCAAAAAGTATTTAATCTGTTTCTATAAGTAATCAAAGAAATTAAATGGATAAACAACCAAATTATCCACGCAAAAAAGCCTTTGAAATGCCATTTTGGATTTGGCAGATCGACAACAGCCTGATTTTTCCCGATAATAGCCATTGAACCTTTGTCATTGTATGCGAATGGTTTTAAAGGTTTGTTTTGAGCCATTGCCTTAAAGTTTTTTGCTAAATTTAATCCTTGCTGAATAGCAACCTGAGCAACTTGCGGATGTCCATCAGGAAATTTAGCATCTCCAGCTAAAATAGCAGTATCACCAATAGCATAAATATTCTGAAAACCGTTTACTTTATTATATTGATCAGTTGCCATACGCCTTCCACGACCATAACTTTCTTTTGGAATTCCGTCAAAAAGTTTAGCAGAAACTCCTGCGGCCCAAATTAAATTTTTGGTTTTGATGGTCTCTCCGTTTTCAAAAAATACAGTATCGTCAACGTAATCTGTCACACGAGTGTGTAATTTAACTACAACCCCTAGTTTTGTAAGTGCTTCTAAAGTATCTTTTTGAGACGCTTCACTCATAGGAGAGAGTAGTGCGTCTCCCCCATCGACCAAATAAACATTACTCGCAGAAGTTTCTAATTCCGGATACTCTTTTAATAAAATGTTCTTACGCATTTCTGCAAACATTCCAGAAACCTCTACTCCTGTCGGTCCTCCTCCTGCAACTACAATCGTTAATAATTTACGACGTTTTCTGATGTCCTTACAGATAGCTGCTTTTTCAAGGTTTTTTAACAACGCATTACGCATTTCGATGGCATCATTTAAGGTTTTCATCGGAATAGCGTTTTTCATAACGTTTTCCATCCCAAAATAGCTTGTTTCAGCTCCTGTGGCGAAAACTAAATGATCATAGGTTAATTCACCGTTACTGAGAATTATTTTGTTTTCTTCCGGAACAACAGAAAGTAATTCTCCTAAACGAAATTGTAGATTTTTTTTACCTGCAAAAAATTTTCTGAAAGGATAACTGATACTTGAGGGTTCAAGAAAAGCCGTTGCGACCTGGTATATAAGTGGTGGGAAAAAGTTATAATTGTTTTTGTCTACAAGTGTTACTTGTATTTGAGGATGGTTTACAAGCTCTTTTGCAAGATTGATTCCGGCAAAACCACCTCCTATAATGACTATTTTCATATATGTTGTCTGTTAAATAGGATTCATGAATAAAATTATTCTGCTTTAGCAGTTGTATAAATTTAACATTATAATTCTACATATAAAACCCTATTTTGAGTTTTCTGTAAAATTCTTGTGGAATTAATTTACTAATTTGAGTTTCATCATAATGTCTGTTTGCTCATCATTTCCTAATTTAAAAATGTGTTTGTCAAATTCAACAAAACCATTTTTTGTATAAAACTTGATTGCTCTCAGATTTTCCTCCCAAACGCCTAGCCATACATATTCACTGTTTTTTTGTCTGGCAATCTCTATTGCTTTGTCGTAAAGTAATTGTCCTACTTTTTTACCGTGGAATTCTTTTGAAACGTAGATTCGTTCAATTTCCAGGGCTTTGCTGTCTTTTAATTCGGTTTGAGATGCGCCGAAGTTCACTTTTAAATAACCAATTGCGTTATTTTCAAGAATTGCAAAATAAAACTCTGAATCTTTATTATTAAGTTCGGAAGTTAGTTTTTCAGTTGAAAATCCATTTTCCAAATAACTTTTCATATTTTCCTCAGAATTTGAGTCCGAAAAAGTTTCCTGAAAAGTTTGCCTGCCGATTTTTTGCAACTGAACAAGCTCGTTTATTGTTATTCTTTTTACTTCAATATCTGCCATTATAATTTTGCTTTTAAAGAGTGTTACTACTCCATAAAATTACAATATTAATAAGGAAAATGAGTAACTGTGATTGTTACTTTTTGAATTTTTTAACAGGCTTTTCTGTTATTTCAACTTTGTTCTGCAAAACATAGTTAGCCATCAGTTTTTCTATTAATTCATCTTTAGTAAGATGATGAAAAACAGTTTTTACTTTTGTCTTTAAATCAGATGAAATGTCGTGATTAGGCTTTGTTTTGAAGATTTGTTTTGCCCATAAAAGGGTATTGTTTTCTTCTAAACTGATAACAGAAGGTTTTTGGAATTTAGTGAATTTAATCCCTAATTCTTTTTCAAATTCCGGAATTTCAATTACTTCCTCTTCTTGCAAAACAGTTAAGGAAAGTCCCTTTGCTCCTGCCCTTGCCGTTCTTCCGCTTCTATGAACATAAGTTTCATAAGTATCCGGCAAATGGTAATTGACAACATAAGAGATTTCTTTTACGTCAATTCCTCTGGCTGCCAAATCAGTAGCTACTAAAATATTGATATGTCCTTCACGAAATTGCTCCATAATTCTGTCACGAATTCCTTGTGATAAACTACCATGCAATGCTCCCGAAGAAAAACGATTTATTGCCAGATTTTTGGCTAATTTATTAACTGCAGCTTTGGTTTTGCAGAAGATGATTCCGCGTTCTCCTTCTTTTGAATTTAAAAAATGCATTAAAACATCTAATTTTTCAATAGGGTCAACTACAATATATTCGTGATCAATTCCTTGGTTGCCGACAGTTTCCATATTGGCGCTAACCTGAACTACATTTTTATTTAGGTAATTCTGAATCAATTGTTTGATTGTTCCAGGTAAAGTTGCAGAAAACAATAAAGTGCGGTGTTTTTTAGGAAGTTCAGCAACAATTTCATCTAAACTTTCTTTTAGGATTGAAACCATTTCATCGGCTTCATCTAAAACTAAATATTGAGTTTGTTTTAAATCAATTGCTTTGCGTTGAATCAAGTCGATTAAACGCCCTGGTGTAGCGACAACAATTTGTGTTGGCTGTGTTAGACGTTCAATTTGTGGTTTTATTGGGATTCCACCACAAGTTGAAGCTATAGAGATATTTGGAATATGTTTTCCAAAATCTTCTAAATTTCTAAAGATTTGTTGTCCAAGTTCTCTGGTTGGTACCAAAATTACAGCCTGAACGGTTGCTATTTCAGTATTAATCAACTGCAATAACGGCAATCCAAAAGCAGCGGTTTTTCCGGTTCCGGTTTTAGCTAAACCAACAACATCGTGACTTTCAGCTAAAAGCAATGGAATAGTTTTTTGCTGAATTTCTGTTGGTTCAACAATGTTCAATTCGCTTAATGCTTTTAAAATTGGTGCTGAAACTCCTAATGCTGAGAATTGTTTAGACATGTTTTATTTTTTGTTTATTTTTTGTTTCAAGTTTCAGGTTTCAAGTTAAATGCAGATTCCAACAAACTTGAAACTTGAAACCTGAAACTTTTTTAACTTTTTCCAGATCAATCCGGTTCGTTCATGATTTTTTCACGGTATTTTTTACCGATCAATAAGGTCATATTCTTTTTATAATCATCAACAAGCCATTCACGGTAGTTTTTACTACATTGACTTAAACATTTTGCATAACGTTTAATACGGCATTCGATATCATCATCAAGTTCTTTCCCTAATGATTTTGCTTCTTGCAACGTTTCAGTGTTATCTACACACATTGAAGCGTGCTGCTCTAACGACTTGTCTAATACTACTTTAGAACGTAAATTCTGTTTGATGATTAATTTATGTTCTTCATCAACATCAAAAGTAACATCGGCAGTTTTACTGAATTTTGCACGTAATTCCGGTGGCATACTGTATTTGAAATACAATTCGATTTCAGTATCATCACGCAGATTTTCTAAATAAAATTCAGGTGATTTAAAGATATGCTGCCAGTTTACCGGCTCACTCCATAAACCAAAACGCGCTGCATTGTTACCTAAATCGATCACTGTAAACTCGTCTTTACCGGGTAATTTACGAGATCCACGACCAATCATTTGGTAGTATAAAGTTAACGATTTTGTGGCTCTGTTTAAGATAATAGTCTCAACAGTTGGCTCATCAAAACCGGTAGTCAAAATTCCAACAGATGTTAAAATCGCATCCGGAGTCTTTTTGAACCATGCCAAAATATCTTTACGTTCCTCAGAACTACTTGTGTTATCAAGGTGTCTGATGTCGTAACCTGCTTCTCTAAACGTTTCATATACATATAATGAAGTATGGATACCGTTATTGAAAATCAAAGTCTTTTTACCCAAAGAACGCTCTGTATAAGCATGCAAAAGTTTCTCCTGCATGATAGTATTGGTATACAAATCATCAGATGACTTTACAGTATAATCTCCGTTGATACCTACTTTTAATGAAGTTAATCCAACGTCATAGCTATACGTTGTAGCGCGTGCCAGGAAACCTTTGTCAATTAATGAACTGATGGTGTCACCCACAATAAGTTCATCATAACTCTGGTGCATTGGTAATTTTATATTCGAACTCAAAGGTGTTGCTGTTACTCCAAGAATAAAAGCATTTTTGAATGAGTTTAATAATTTTCTAAACGAGTTGTAATGCGCCTCATCAATAATAACCAAACCAATGTTATCAAGATGTAATTTCTCGTCATTGATACGGTTTTTTAAAGTTTCAACCATCGCCACGAAACAAGAATAATCATTCTGATCAGGCAATTCTTTTACTTTACTATTGATTATTTTGTTGCTAACGCCAAAACCTTTAAGCATTTTTGAAGTTTGCTTACAAAGTTCGATACGGTGAGTTAGAACAACCACTTTTTTATCGTTATTAGCTAAATAACGACGAACGATTTCGGAAAAAATTACTGTTTTTCCACCACCTGTCGGTAATTGATACAATAAATGATGTTGAGCTGGAGCATTATCTAAACGTTCAAAAATGGCATCAATATCGCCTTTTTGGTATGCATAAAGTTCTTTTTTCTCTTCTCTTTCTATTTCTAAAGTGTTTTGAGACATTGTTTATTTTTGGATTTTTGCAAAAATACACCTAAAAAACAGTTATTCATCTTATTTTAACCTAAAATAAATGATTTTTTTAAATAAGATTTTTTATGAGAAGTGTTTTTATAAGTCGATTTTGTCCAAAATTGCCTCAAAATCATACTTGTTTTTCCATTTTTGTTGAATTGTTTGCTGTTGAATTTCTAAAATCCTTGTTTTAAATTCAGATAAAATTCCATTAGAGATTATAAAATTAACAGCCTGTTCGAAAGAATTAAACATGCTTTTGTAAAACAATTCCTGCTTTACGAAATTTCCTGAAGAAAACGTTTGCGCTATTTCGATATTATACAACATCAAATCGGCAATAATAAAAGAATCAACTCCTAGAACAATAAAATGTTTGATCATTTTTTGAGCAACGGAACGACGCATTTTTGCTTTTGGACGCCATTTGGCATTTGGTTTTTTGATCGGAAAATATTCATGAGAAATTTTTGTTTTACTTTCCTGTAGAAGTTTGTCTTCTTTTGGATTAAAAACAAAATCATAAAAGGTTTTTACCGGAATAAATTTCTCGTATAATTCGATAATTTGTTCTTCGAGTTGTTTCTTGTTTAATTCGGCTAAATATTTTTTTAAATCGCGCTTACTCATTATCAAAGTTTAAGAATACAAAAATAAATTAGTTTCTGTTTTCATGCCACAAAAACCAACCATAATACTTAATTTTGCTTGTATAATTTCAAAAAATAGATACATGCTCAAGATTTTCAAAGTTACTGCAATTTTAGAAGGAATCTCCTATTTAGTTTTATTCGCAAATATGCTTTTTATTAAAACCAATAACCCTGAACTTTACCACACCTTATTGCGTCCTTTAGGAATGACGCACGGTATATTGTTTATTGGTTATATTATATTGGCATTTTTATTAAGAAAATCTCAAAACTGGGATTTAAAAACCTTTGGAATTATTTTGATAGCCTCTCTTATTCCGTTTGGAACTTTCTACATTGAGAAAAAATATTTAGAAAATAATGCATAAGCTTTTGGATAAAATATTTAACTTTTTATATCCGCTTTTTAGAGATTGGGGAATGAGTCGCAACTTTGCGTCTTATATCAGTCTTATCTTTAACATTGTCATTATGGTGGCATTGGCTTACGCCATTTATTATGTTGCAAAATTTGTTTTAGTTACTTTGACCGCCATTTTTGCTCAAAAAACAAAAACAAAGTTTGACGATTATTTAATTCACAATAAAACCACAAAATACACGGCGTATTTAATTCCGTTTTTCTTTATCTATAAAGCTGTTCCTATTATTCTGGATCGTTATGAATATTGGGAAACCCTTTTTGGGAAAATAGTGGGTATTTATATCGTTTTGATCAGTTTATGGATCATTAGAACGATTTTTAATGCCTTACGTGATTATTTAAAACAAAAGCCCGAATACAGCGACAAACCAATCGACAGTTTCGTTCAGGTAATTATGATCGTACTTTGGATTTTTGGTGTTGCGATGATTATTTCTACTTTATTCGGAATCAAAAAAGGAGAACTACTTACTATTTTAGGAACACTTTCGGCAATTATTATCTTGATTTTCAGAGATACTATTTTAGGTTTTGTTTCGAGTGTACAGGTTGCAATTAACGATATGGTTCGTATTGGTGACTGGATTACTATGGATAAATTTGGTGCCGATGGAGATGTTATTGAAATCAATTTAACAACGGTAAAAGTTCGAAATTTTGATAACACTATCACCACGATTCCAACTTATGCATTGAGTTCAGACTCCTTTCAAAACTGGCGCGGTATGCAGAAATCTGATGGAAGACGTATTAAAAGACATGTTCTAATTAAAAGCAGCAGTATTCGTTTCCTGACAAATGAAGATTTGAATCAGATGAAAAAAGTACAACTTATTTCTTCTTATATCGTAACCAGGCAAGCTGAGATTGAAAAATATAACACAATTAATGGTATTGATAAAACCTTGTCGTTGAATGGTCGAAATATGACTAATTTAGGCTTATTCCGAAAATACATTATGCAGTATTTGGTTGATCATCCAGGATTGAATAAAAACATGCATATAATGTGTCGTCAGCTGCAATCTACTGAACATGGTGTTCCTTTAGAAATTTATGCTTTTTCAAGTGATAAACGCTGGGCGAACTACGAATATATCATGGCCGATATTTTTGATCACGTAATGGCTTCCGTGGAATATTTTGATTTAGAGATATTCGAGTTGCCGTCGAAAATTGGAAGGTTAGATTAAAGGTTATTTTGCTTCAAGTTTCAGGTTTCAGGTTGTTTGCCTTTAAGCATAACTTAACTGCAAAGTTTGGCTTTGCGAACTTTGCGGTTAAGTAGATTCCTATAACTTGAAACGAGACACGAGGCTTTAGCCGAATTGGCGAAGCAAACAAAGAAAACTTGAAATTTTATTCCTCCATCTTTTCAAAAACAAACTCTGAATTATTGTATTCAATAGGAACTTCTGGAAGAAAAAGCGGAAGATTAAAATAAGTTCCGATGACACCTTT
The DNA here is from genome assembly GCF_057840745.1 of Flavobacterium sp. KH_001. Classification (NCBI taxonomy): domain Bacteria; kingdom Pseudomonadati; phylum Bacteroidota; class Flavobacteriia; order Flavobacteriales; family Flavobacteriaceae; genus Flavobacterium; species Flavobacterium sp. KH_001. Next base: position 3,775,351 of record NZ_CM174520.1, read on the forward strand.
TCCCAGAATCAGTTTGTTGTCTTTTTGTAATAAAGCGATTGGAGTTCTTTTCCAGCTTCCTCCGTTGGAGATAAAATGAAAATCGCCTCTAAGTGTGTCTCCATGCATATCCCCTCTTACATCGCCAGAATCTTTTCCGATTTTATGATATAGTATTTCATAACGTCCGTAAAATCTTTTATCGTTGATTTTGATGTCTAAAATCGCCGTGTCTTTTCCATTCACGGCACGATACAAAACACGATTGTATTTGTCTTTTTTTTCTTTAGAATTACAGGAAAATAAAAATGCAGACAACAAAGAAACGATTATGAAATTTTTCAGCATTTGATATGTTTTAAACTTAGTTAAAAATGAACTTGTATTACTATATAGTGAAAAATTTACAAACGATCTTTTACAAATTCAATTTGGGTTTTTCCGTGGGCTTTTGGCTTTCCATCTTCATCTAGATTTACCATTGTTGTATGGTCAATTGTGATGATGATTTCACGTGTCATCATGTTTCTTACGGCACACTTTAAAACAAGTGAAGTATTTCCGAATTTAACGACATCAATACCAATTTCTACAATATCGCCTTGACGGGCGGAGCTTTTAAAATTGATTTCCGACATATACTTGGTAACGACCCTGGTGTTTTCTAACTGAATGATGGTATATAATGCCAGTTCTTCATCAATCCACGCTAATAGTTTTCCACCAAATAAAGTTCCGTTTGGATTTAAATCTTCGGGCTTGACCCACTTTCTGGTATGAAATCGCATAATTTTAATTTTTAAGAATAAAAATAGATTTTTTGTATTGGAATTTTTTCTAAATTTAAAGAAAAAACATGGCAGATAGAGACACTTTTTTAAGAGAATTCAGAGGCGAAACTTTAGGAACTGTAAGTGCTCAATCTTCAGCAGATGAGTTGTTTCAAAATCAGACGATTAGACCTATTTTAAAACTGCAAAATGATTTGTTTATTGCGGTGTTTATCAACTATGTAAATAAAAACAAAGCCGATTTCTATTCGTACACCGTCGAAAAGAAACTCCAGGTAATAGAAAATTCCATTCAAAAAGACATTAAATTCAGAAATTCTTTGAAAGGAATTGTCATGGCGCTTTTTACGATTGAAGAATATGAAACTTACATTCAAAATTCTTCAAGCTTAAATAAAAGAATGATGAATTTATTGATTGATCGCCTGAAAAGTCAGGTGCAATTGTTTGAATTGGAATCGAATTCGAATTAGGTTTGTAAATGGAAATAGAAATTGTTCAGGATAAAAAGCAAAATTTATATGTTTATAAAAATGATGAACTGTTATTTTATTCAAAGGTAAAATTCAACTGGAGTAACAGGATTATAGCAATTTACGACAAAAAAGATATTTTACTTTTGGAGGTTAAATATAAAATGACTTTCATAAAAAACTACTATGAGATTTTATTCAAAAATGAGTTGATTGCAGAAAATATATCTGAAATAACAAATACAAGAATAATTTTTGATTGCGATAAAAGATTATATATAAAACAAGATTATTTTATTGCTCTTGATGGTAATTTTTCTTATTATTATAAAGAGGTTAGAGTTTCTCAATTAAAACAGAAAAATTGGGTTTCAAAACCAAAAATGTTATTAACTATAAACGATGAAAATCTAGAGTTTTTGAATCCCGTTATACTTCATATTTTGATAATTAGGGCAGGAAACAATTCTGATTAGAAAATATAATAACTAAAAAAGGTTTGAAGAGATTAATTATCTCATCAAACCTTTTTTATTAAAATATCTTAGAAAATCTATTCTTTAGACAACATCAATTCTTTAATATATTTGACCGGAGCACTTCCAAAACTTAGGAATTTTTCGTGAAATTGTTTCAAATTGAATTTATCTCCTTCTTTTTTCTTAAGCTCTTCTCTTAAGTTGTAAATTTCGGTATATCCTGTAAAATAAGAACACAATTGTACTTGAGATAAAGTTACGCGTTTCCACTTTCCTTCTGCCTCTGCTTGTTGCTGAAAGGCTTCTCTGGTAAGCAATATCATGGCTTCTTCCTTAGACATATCTTTTGTGTGTACACTGTTGTCTAGAATAGTATTACAGGTTGTTCTCAAATTCCATTTGTAATACATCAACCACATTTCATTAGAGTTTTTGTAACCGCTCTCCAACATCATTTTTTCAGCATAAACAGCCCATCCTTCTACCATAGCACCATTTCCTAAAATAGATTTGATAATACTTGGTGATTGATTACTGTAAACCAATTGAGTGTAATGTCCGGGAATGGCTTCGTGAATGTTTAAAATTTGAAGAATATAATCGTTGTATTCACGTAAGTAACTTTCAGCATTTTCAGCCGTCCAACCCGACATGCTTCCAACATTGTAATACGTGTTGGCATTTTTATCATAAGGCCCCGGAGCCGAAATCGAAGCACCTGCAACACCTGCCATATAAGCAGGTTCTTTACGAACTACCAACGGTTTAGATGGATCGATATATAATAAATCTTTGTCTTTTACATATTTTGTTAACTCTGGAATCTGTTTTTCAATTTCTGATTGAAATTTCTCAGGAGTGGTGTGCTGCAATGAAATTTTATCAATCACCTGTTTGATTAAATCCAGTTTGTCTGCTGGTTTTGGTGCATTTCCCTTGTATTTCTTCCAAAGCTTATCAGCCAAAACAAACATTTTATCATGTAAATCATTTTTATGATCAACGGCAATTTTATAAATTTCGTCAGCAGTATAACTAGACTGAATGTCAAAATTGAACTTTTTGGCATACAAATCAGATCCTAATCTAAAAGAACGAGGTGTCTTGTTTGGTAGATTCTGTAACCATTCTGCATAATCTTTGATTGCTTTTATTGAAACTTTTGCTTTGTCCTGCATTTCTTTTTTCTCAGCGGCACTCAATTTACTTTGCTCTAATGCTGTATTTAAATCGGCTTCAAAAACTGTAGAACCTCCAATGTTTTGTGCAATGGCAAGATCTGTATGTTCAATTGTTGGGTTTTTAATATTCCTTTTAGCAGCTTCGTAATAAGCCGGAATAGCATTCATTTTGATATTAAAAGCACGCAAACGAACTTCTAAGGAATCATAATTTCCATTTAAAATTTCTGCGAAAGCACCACAAACATTGTATTCTGAAGGATTCCATTCAGATGATTTTAATTCTTTGATACTAAATATTGACGCTTCAAGTTGATTTTTAATCATTTGAAAGTCAGTTTTATTATTGTCAGACAAACTTTCAATATCGTATTGTTTTAGTGAATCTAACTGGGCATTGGCAAAGTCGAGTTGTACTTTTGTTTCATTGGCATCAGGAACGACCAAAACACTGTCTAATTTATGATAACCCACTCCGGAAGCCCATCCCGGATTGATTTTCCATAATGAAGTAACAAATCCCTCTTTGTATTTGTCAAACTTCTGATCTAAAGCTTTATCAGTAGTTTTAGATTCTTTGTTACAGGAAAAAAATATTGAAATAGTAAAAATGGAAACAAACAGTTTTTTCATAAGTTAATTTATTTGTGCTTTAAAGATAGAAAAAATGTTCATCCTGCAAAGCAATATACTTTTGTGCTTAATATTTTAGTAAATCAAATAAAGCGGCTTCAAAGCGATTTTTCGGTAAAAACTGGTCTTCTAATGCTTTTGTAAACGGAATTGGCGAATCTAAACTGGCTACTCTTTTTACCGGAGCATCCAAATATTCAAAACATTCTTCCATAAGTAGAGCCGAAATATCGCTGGCAATTCCACCAAACATAGTGTCTTCCTGATAAATAATTGCTTTTCCGGTCTTTCTTACTGAAGCAAAAATAGTTTCCGTATCTAAAGGTTGAAGTGTTCTTAAATCAATTAAATCGGCATCAATTTCAGGATTTTTTTCTAAGGTTTCTAATGCCCAGTGAACCGGAGCTCCAAAAGCAATAATCGTTACTTTGCTTCCTTCTTTTAAAATAGCTGCTTTTCCTAATGGAATGGTGTAATAATCTGTTGGAACATCCTGATAAATACTTCTGTATAATTGCTTATGTTCAAAAAACAAAACCGGATTTGGATCATTTATTGAACTATTTAATAAACCTTTTGCATCATAAGGAAAAGCCGGATAAACTACTTTTAAACCTGGAGTTTTGGTGAACCAGGCTTCGTTTGTCTGTGAATGAAAAGGCCCGGCTTGTGTGCCACCACCACATGGCATCCGAACCACTACATCGGCCTTTTCGCCCCAACGGTAATGTGATTTTGCCAGTAAATTCACAATCGGATTAAATCCTGTTGAAACAAAATCAGCAAACTGCATTTCGACAATTGCTTTGTATCCATTAATAGATAATCCCATTCCTGCAGAAACTACGGCACTTTCGCAAATTGGAGTATTACGAACTCTGTCTTTTCCAAAAAATTCAACAAAGCCATCTGTAATTTTGAAAGCACCCCCATATTCGGCAATATCCTGCCCCATAATAATCAGGTTTTTGTGCTTTTGCATGGATTGCTCCAAACTATTTCTTATTGCGTCAATAAACCGAATGTTTTTATTTTCTGATGAAGGGTTAACTTCTTCATAAATAAAAGGTTTGTAGACATCATCTAATTCTCCACTATAAGTTGGTGTAATCTCAGGTTCAGCATTTGAGATAGCTAAATTTTCATCAATTTCCTGCTTGATTTCATCATGAAGCTGCTCATCAAATTCAGCTGTTAAAACCCCAATTTTAGTCAAATAATCGCGGTAATTTGTCACCGGATCTTTTACAGCCCATTCGTCCATCAAGTCCTGCGGAACATATTTAGTACCACTTGCTTCTTCATGCCCACGCATTCTAAAAGTTTTGAACTCTAATAAAACCGGATGCGGATCGTTTTGCATTTGTTCTTTTAATTCTGAAAGTTTGTTGTAAACTTCCAGAATATTATTTCCATCAATAATATGACTTTCCATACCATAGCCAATTCCTTTATCAGCAAGGTTTGTACATTGATATTGCTCATTTGTTGGTGTTGAAAGACCGTAACCGTTATTTTCAATAATAAACATAACAGGTAATTTCCATACTGCAGCAATATTTAAAGCTTCGTGAAAATCGCCTTCGCTGGTAGCGCCTTCGCCTGTAAAAACGGCAGTTATTTTTTTATTATTTTGAAGTTTATTAGCTAGGGCAATTCCATCTGCGACTCCTAATTGTGGCCCCAAATGCGAAATCATTCCTATAATTTTATATTCCTGTGTGCCAAAGTGAAAACTGCGGTCCCTTCCTTTTGTAAAACCATCTGCCTTGCCCTGCCATTGAGAAAATAAGCGGTGTAGAGGAATATCTCGTGTAGTGAAAACACCTAAATTCCGGTGCATTGGCAAAACATATTCAGATTCATCTAAAACAGACGTCACTCCTACTGCAATTGCTTCCTGCCCTATTCCAGAGAACCATTTAGACACTTTTCCCTGGCGAATAAGAATTAACATCTTTTCTTCGATCAAACGGGGTTTAAGAAGCTTTTTATATAATTCCAATAATTTTGCGTCGGTTAGGTCTTGTCTGTAAAAGATCATAATTGGGGTTCTTTTTTTAGTCTTTCAAATATAGAAAAATATAACAATTTTATTTGTTTTTGTTATATATTTTTTATTTTAATACAACTTTTAAAATTCAATTCTAAAATATTCTCTACCTTTGTTATTGAAAGGTTTTATGACACCTTTCATCTTAAAATAAAAATGTAAAGTATGCAAAACATTCCTAGTGTAGACTTACGTGATTTCCTTTCGGACGACCCGAAACGTAAACAAAAATTTGTAAATGAAATCGGCAGTGCATTTGAAAACATTGGCTTCGTAGCCCTAAAAGGTCATTTTCTTGACGACCAGTTAGTAGACGAGCTTTATAGCGAAATTAGAAAATTTTTCGCTTTGCCAGTAGAAACTAAGCATAATTATGAAATTCCCGGTATTGGCGGACAAAGAGGTTATGTATCTTTTGGAAAAGAGCATGCTAAAGGCCGCAAAGAGGGAGATTTGAAAGAATTTTGGCATTTTGGTCAGTATGTTGACAAAGATTCAAAATATGCTTCAGAATATCCTGAAAATGTTGAAGTAAAAGAATTACCACGTTTTAATGTTGTTGGTAAAGATGCGTACCAAATGCTTGAAAAAACAGGTGTTTACGTATTGAGAGCTTTAGCGTTGCATTTAGGTTTAGACGAGTTTTATTTTGATCAATATGCGAAAGATGGAAACTCAATTTTAAGACCAATTCATTATCCTCCAATCACTTCTGAACCAGAAAATGCAATTCGCGCAGCGGCTCATGGTGATATTAACCTAATTACACTTTTAATGGGTGCTCAGGGAAAAGGACTTCAGGTTCAAAATCATGATGGAGAATGGATTGACGCTATTGCAGCAGATGACGAATTAGTAATTAATGTTGGAGATATGTTGTCAAGACATACAAACAACAAACTAAAATCAACAATTCACCAGGTTGTAAATCCGCCAAGAGAATTATGGGGAACATCTCGTTTTTCTGTGCCGTTTTTTATGCATCCTGTGAGTGATATGCGTTTAGATTGTTTAGAAAACTGTATTGATGCTGAAAACCCTAAGAAATTTGAGGATATTACAGCTGGAGATTATTTATACGAACGTTTAGTAGATTTAGGTTTAATTAAAAAATAAACTTTTAAATCATAATTTTTTTAAATTCCAAATTCCAATGCAAACTTGGGATTTGGAATTTAATTTTTTACAACCTAAATTTATTGGAATTTATTTTTAGAATAAAATTTTATGGACTTACAAGATCAATTAAAAAACTTATTTCCAGATCACGTTGAATCAAATGAACCTGAAGAAATTCAGGAACAAGAGCATGTTCTTTATGTTCAGAAAGAACCTATGATCTGCAAATTTGAAAAGCGAAAAGGAAAAGCAACCACCATAATTGAAGGCTACGAAGGATCTGATGAAGATTTTAAGATTCTTGCGAAAGAAATTAAGACCAAACTAAGTGTTGGCGGAACTTTTAAAGATGATTCAATCATCATTCAGGGAGATTATCGTGACAAAATCATGGCGATTTTAAAAGAAAAAGGCTTTAAAACAAAAAGAGTTGGTGGATAAAATGTTTTTTTAGTTTCATGTTTCAAGTTTCAAGTTGTTCGTGAAGTTAGAAAACCTAAGAACCTTAGCCACTCAAAACCTTAGCACCTCAAAAAAAATGATAAAACAATCAGAATTAATACTAAATCCAGACGGAAGTGTTTATCACTTAAACCTTCGTCCTGAGCATATTGCAAATGATATAATTTTTGTTGGAGATCAGAATAGAGTAGAAAAAATCACTCAGTTTTTTGATACTATTGAATTTTCAACACAAAAAAGAGAATTTAAAACGCAAACCGGAATTTACAAAGGAAAACGAATTTCTGTAATGTCTACCGGAATTGGTCCTGACAATATTGATATTGTTTTGAATGAATTAGATGCTTTGGTTAACATCGATTTAGAAACGCGTCAGCCAAAAGAAAATTTGACTTCACTGAATATCATTAGAATAGGAACTTCGGGATCTTTACATGCTGATATTCCTGTGGATAGTTTTGTAATGTCAAAATTCGGATTGGGCTTGGATAATATGCTCCGCTCCTATTTAATTGATGATGTTTCGCAGGATGCCCTTGAGGATGCTTTTATAATGCATACCAATTGGGATATCCGAAAAGGAAGGCCTTACGCAATTCCTTGTTCAGAAACATTAGAAAAAATTATTGAATCAGATAAAATGTTTAAAGGAATTACGGCAACTGCCGGTGGATTTTACGGTCCTCAAGGCCGTGTATTGCGTTTGAATATCCAAGATGAAGAATTAAACAATAAGATGGATAATTTCAATTTTGACGATCAAAGAATCACCAACTTAGAAATGGAAACCGCTGCAATTTATGGACTTTCTGCACTTTTAGGCCATAATGCGCTATCTTTAAATGCTATTATTGCCAATCGTGCTTCGGGAACTTTTAGTGAAGATCCTTATAAAGCTGTAGATGCGCTCATTGCTTATACATTGAATAAACTGGCTGGAAAATAATCAAATAATTTATCAATTAGAAACTAGATAATTCATGCAAAATGCTATCCTTAAATTTGATCAATTATTGAACGAAAATTCAGGTTATTTTCCAACAATTGATTCCCTTGTTCTAGAAGAAAGAAAACCCGGAAAATGGTCCAAAAAAGAAGTTTTGGGGCATTTAATCGATTCTGCAGTTCATAATTTAGTTCGTTTTACAGAAATCAATTATGCAGCAAAGCCGTATCGCCACAGGCCTTATAACCAAATTGATTTAGTGAATTTAAATCAGTATCAGACAAAGGATATTAACGAACTAAACCAATTATGGCTGTCATTAAACAAGCAAATCATCAGAATTATGAAATCTGTTGACGAGAAAGCTTTAGGTTATAAAATTATTCTAAGCGATGAATCTGTCATTGATTTAAGGTTTTTGATGACAGATTACGTAGAACATTTGGAACATCATATTAATCAAATTAGATCCTAAATTATGTTTTTAAGAGTTGCCCGACATACCAATGATTTAGAGAGAATTGAAAATTTTTATGTTGATGTTCTCGGTTTTGAACGATTAGGAGGTTTTCAGAATCACAATTATTACGATGGTGTTTTTATTGGAAAATCGGGTTTGGACTGGCATTTTGAATTTACACAGTCGGATTCAAAAGCCAAGCATACTTTTGATGAAGAAGATGTAATTGTACTTTATCCGAAAACTATTTCAGATTATAATGAATTGGAAAATAATCTTGTACGTCATAACATCTCAACTATAGCTGCAATTAATCCTTTTTGGAATGAAAACGGAAAAATGTTTCAGGATCCTGATGGATATCGAATTGTTATCTCACCGTTGAAAGCAATTATTGACGAAATTAATTAGAAAATTAGTCAATTAGAAAATTAGATAATTTAGGTTATCGCCAAAAAAATGAAGCTTAAAAGAATTACAAAATTAAATAATGGCAGAAACGCATAAAAAAATCCTATTTAGATACTATAGCGATTTATTAGAAGATACGGTTGTAGAAACCATGTGGGGAGAAATAATTGATTTAGAAAAGGGATATTTTAAATTAGATAATATTCCGTTTTTTGGGCCTTTAATTGCAACAGATGACATTTTCTTTGCAGAATTTGATGAAGTTGAACAAACGTTGGTTTACAGAGAAACTATTGAAATTTCCGGAAACTCAATTGTTCAGGTTGTAATTTTAGAAAAAGGTTTCGATAAAGAAATCATTAGAGAGAAACTCAAAGACATTAATTGCGAATCTGAAGGTATGAATGAGACTCTTTTTGCGGTTGAAATAACGCGTGAAGTTGATTATTTTGTTGTAAAAAGTATTTTGAATGAATATGTTGAACTTTCGGTGATAGATTTTGCAGAACCTTGTCTTTCAGAAAAACACAGAGCAGATTTATTAAAAAACTAAACAAACTTAAAATACGCATACCAAACAACTTAACTTAAACTTAAACTAATGAAAACTGTAAAAATTGTAGGTGTTCCCGAACACTTCAATTTGCCATGGCAACTATGCATTGAAAATGGCGAATTTGAAGCAGAAAATATTGATTTACAATGGAAGAATATTCCTGAAGGTACTGGTAAAATGTGCCAGATGTTGCGTGATGGTGAAGCTGATATTGCCGTTATTTTGACAGAGGGAATTGTAAAAGATATTGTTGCAGGAAACCCAAGTAAAATTGTTCAGATTTATGTGCAATCACCTCTAATTTGGGGAATTCATGTTGCTGAAAAGTCAGATTTTCATTCGGTTAAAGATCTTAAAGATAAGAAAGTAGCCATTTCCAGATTAGGTTCTGGCTCACAACTGATGGCATATGTAAATGCACATGAACAAGGTTGGGAAACGGATGATTTGCAATTTGAAATTATAAACACAATTGATGGTGCTGTTGAAGCCTTGACAAACGAAACAGCAGATTATTTTATGTGGGAACGCTTTATGACAAAACCACTTGTTGATAAAGGTATTTTTAGACGTGTTGGCGACTGCCCTACTCCATGGCCTTCATTTGTGATTACAGTTCGTGATGAATTTTTGAAAAAGAATCCAAAAGTTGTGGAGAAAATCCTTGAAATCATCAACAAAACAACGCACGATTTTAGAGAGATTCCAAATATTGACAAAACTTTGGCTGAACTTTTCAATCAAAAAGTTGAAGATATTCAGGAATGGCTAAAGTTAACACAATGGTCTCAAAAACATTTAAGCGAAAAAGCATTTGATAAAATTCAAAATCAATTATTTGATCTGGGAATTATTGATAAAAAAAGTACTTTTGTTGAAACGGTAAAAGCGCTGTAAAAACTGCTTTTAATTCTTATGATGAAATTCCCTAAAATCGACTTTCCGCAATTAAAATCCAAATTACAGGTGAAATCACCCTGGGATAGGATTATTATTATGCTGTTGAGTCTTTTAATTACCATTCCGGTTTTCATCATTCTGCATCAAAATTTAATCGATCTAAAATGGGCTTTCAATTTAGATCGTGTTTTTATTTTTATAATCGTTTTCGCGGCTATATTTTTTTCTTTAATGTTGCTTCGAACGATCATTATACTGTGTATTGCCTTGTATTTGTTGATTTTGTTTTATGGAACTGTTATTGGAAATTATGGTTTCAATGAAATTTCGGAAGACTACAATTCGATGATTTATACTATGTCTGATAATCCATTTCCACAGGATATTATTGCAGCAAAATTGCTTCCGTTTCCTAACAAATCAAAAATTATAAATGCCATAGAATATCAAAATCCGAAAGTTCGAAATTTTGCTATTATGGCTACAACAAAACATTTTAAAAACGTTAAAGGATATTCAAACTACAGAACCATAATTCAGTGTTTTGCTGTCTTTAAAGAGATCAATAGCCGGTGGAATTATGTAAACGATCCAAAGGAAGGAGACTATATTGCAACTGCGAGTGAATCATTAGAGTATTTTTCTGGAGATTGCGACGATCACTCTATCTTAATGGCTGCCGCAGTACGTTCTATTGGCGGAACTCCAAGGCTTATACATACAAAAGGGCACATTTATCCTGAAATTCTGATAGGTTCTTTAATTGATTTGGAAAAAGTCAATTATCTTATAAAAAACGTACTTTTTGTAAAGGAAAGTTATGGCAAAAGAATCCATTATCATATAGATGATCGAGGTCAGGTATGGATGAATCTGGATTATACTGCTACTTATCCCGGTGGTCCATTTTTGTCTGAAGAAATTCTGGGAGCCCTTACACTAAACTAGGTTTCATCCTTTAAAAAGGACTAAAAAAGCACCTCTTGAATTGGTAAAAGACTAATTATTAGATATTTTCCTAGAAAAATATAAAACGAATATTTTTTTTTTGTAACTTTTCATGTTTAATTTTTAATCTCAAAACCATGAAAAAATCTAAATTATTTATCCTCGGAATTACATTGTTGACCCTATTAACGATTTCATGCCACAATAAAAGAAATAAATTGGTGAATTCCTGGAAAATAACAGCTGTTGAAACTAATACCGTCGCACTTTCAGATTCAGCAAAACATGTTATTTTAACATCTGGAAACCTAACTTTCACAGAAGACGGGCATGTAACGGGATTCTTACTGCAGCCAATTACAAATGGTACTTATGCCTTAACGAAAAAAGGAAAAAGTTTAGTTATTAAAGACGAAACCGGTACACCTTTTCCAAGTGAAAGTACTATAACAGATGATGAGCTAATATTAAAATTAAAAGAAGTAAAAATTACACTAAAGAAAATTTAAGTACAAAATTCATTATTACAGCAATTTAAAATAAAAGAATAACATACCACATTACTATAATGAGCTCCTAATTAACTTAGTTATTAGGAGCTTTTTCATTTATATAAAAGATGTATTTTATCGTAAATTTGAACTGTAGTTATTTAAATGAAAAAAATGCTTCAAATCGTCGAAAAAAATAGAGACCACATAGCTGATTTGCAAAGAATTTTTCTGGAAGTGCGCCAGAAGACATTTTATTGGCTGGATACTCAAAATTATAATCTTACCGATTTTGATTATGAAACTCAAGCTGAATTTGTTTTGGTTGCTCTTGTAGATAATAAGGTAGTCGGGTTTATTTCGCTATGGCTTCCGGGAAATTTTATTCACCATTTTTATATTGACGAAAAATATCAGCACCATAAAATTGGATCCAAATTACTTGAAGAAGGTATCCTCATAATGAAAACTCCTATTACATTAAAATGTCTGGAAAAGAATTTGCGTGCCATTGAATTTTATAAAAAGAAAGGTTTTGTTGCAACAGAAGAAGGCATTTCGGCTCATGGTGAGTATCTTTTGTTTACACTTCATTAAAAGACAATAAAAAGTCCTAAAAACTAAATAGTTCTTAGGACTTTTTGAATTTTATTTGAGCGTTTATTTTACTTCAGATAAACCTCTTGTTAACCAACCTCTTTTATTGGCTGTTGCAATAGAATATGGCATAATCCAGAATAAGCTAAAAGTATAAAAAATGCTATAGGAATATGCCCAGAAAGCTTCAGACAAACTATATCTTTTGGCATAAAATAATACAGAAAAGCTTGAAACAATTAAAATACCCAAAAGTGTAGAGCTAAAGAATAATATAGGATGTATGGCTATAAAAAACAGCATAAATAGTAAGAATGGATATGCCATAACAATTTTTAGTGATTGATTTAAAAACAAAAGGCGGGCACCAAATTTAGATTCCTTTCTAAAATCTTTAAAAACATATTTAGCCATCATGAGATTCTCACGTACATTACTTCTTCCCCATCTGATAAACATTTTATACAAACCAACGTATTCTTCCGGTACGTTAGTAAGCACAACAGCATTTCTCTGGAACAAAACATGTAATCCTTGTTTTAAAATCATATTGGTCATAGCGCGATCTTCACCAATATCTGATGGCTGTCCCATGAAGGTTTGATCAATCCATTCCGGTAGACAATTAAGAACCGCGTCACGTTGATAAGCTGCTGCTGCACCCGGAGTACAAAGAACTGAACCTAGCATGCTTTCGGCAGAACGCATAAACTCGAAACTCATTACGAAACTCACATTTAACATTTTTGGCAACAACGCTTTTTTATTGTTTAGAACATGAACATTTCCTGCCACAGCTCCACATTTATCATCAACAACAAATGGGCTTACAAGATTTCGTAATGTATCTTTCTTTACAATTGAATCACTATCAACGGTTACAAAAATTTCTCCAGTACCCAATTCAAAACCACGGTATAAAGCATGGCGTTTTCCTTTATTTTCTGGTTGTTGGTAAATCTCCAAACGATCTCCTAATTTTATTTTAGCTTGTTGCATCCAGTACCAGGTATCATCTTTACTTCCGTCATCAATTGCTAGTAATTGTAGTTTTTGTTCCGGGAAATCACTGTCTGCAAGACTTAATAAAGTATCCCATACTAATTTTCCTTCATTATATGCCGGCACTATTACAGTACAGCTTGGTAGTAGTTCATCTGAAACTGATTCAATTGGTTTGTATTTAAAATACAAGTATAAATTATAAAGAAATGAACCTGTTTGGAAGAAAAATAAAGCTGCAGTTAAAATTAAAAAAGGCAGACCCCAGGCAGAATTTATTCTGTCAATATGAAACTGATCAAAGTCTGATTGTAATTTATAAACTATAAAAGAGCCTGCGAGCATTAATGTAAATGTACCAAGTAGCACAATAAAACTTAATGGATTTACGTTTTTCTTAAAATCTTTATGAGAATATTGATTGTTTATATTAAAAATTGAGCTGTTTAATGGAAGTTCACTTTTGCTTGAAGTGTAAAATTGTTCCTGAATAATTGTTTCGCTTTTCATAATGGGCAATTGCTGTTTCTTAATGGCTTTTATTAAATTGGCATTCCTTTTGAATATTACTTGATCGTCAAAAAATGATAAAAATTAACTATTCGAAGAAATATGACTATATCCCATTTTACAAGCCTTATGCCATTATCATTTTGAATTGACAATGAGTACTTTAGAAATTTTAAGCTAAAATTGCGTTGTGTAAAGATTACACACTTGTGAAAAGTTTATACTAAAAATTCAAAAAAAAAGCCTCCAAATCTCTTGATTTTGGAGGCTTCTGATTTTAGAAAAAAGATTATTGGACGTTATTTTTTTTATCTTTTAGAATTTTACCTTCTTTGGTAAATTCAAGGTCAATGTCATTTGTTAAATCAACATCCAAATCCTTGTGGCCATAATCGATGTGTGTTATTTTTTCACCTGGATAATTTTTTGAAACATAATCTTTGACCGAGGCCGGAATAAATTCGGTTGGAATTGGTTTGTCATCGCCATCAACTTCACGATAAGATCCATCTTTCCAGAATTCAACTTCAGTTCCGTCTTTTAGTTTCACTTCATACCCTTTTTCACCATGCTCGGCATCTTTTTTAGCAATTTCTACGGAAGTATAACTAAAATGCTGCTTAAGAAATTCTTGTGCCGATTGAGGCAATTCAGTTGTTTCAATTTTTTTCTGCGCTTTCGCCGATATTACAAAACCTAGTAATAAAACGGCCATTATAATTTTCGGTTTCATGATTTCTATATTTTATTTATCGTATATAGCTAATTTACAACAACTAAATATGCCTTCAAATTAATTTAAGAAAGCTTTAATTTTTTAAGAAGTACTTTTTTATTTATTTTTATTCCATAAAAAACAATTTCTAAATAGAAAATGACTATAGAAAAAGCAATTAGCAGCGATCATCAAATTTTGACAGATATAACTAAAAAATCGAAGGCTTACTGGGGGTATTCTGAAGAACAAATTGAAAATTGGTCAGAATTTTTAACCGTAACTCCTGTTTATATTGATACAAATGGGGTTTATAAATTGACTATAGAAAAGAAATTGGCAGGCTACTACTCTTTTCTGTACGAGGATGAAAAAACGGTGAAACTTGATAATTTATTTATACTACCGGAATATATTGGCATAGGTCTTGGAAAAATTTTAATGAGACACTTTTTGTTAGAAATGAATAAAACAAGCGTTAATAAAATAATCCTTAATTCCGAACCCAACGCAGAATTATTTTATGCTAAACTAGGTTTTGTAAAGACCGGACAAATTGAAACTTCTATTAAAGACAGATTTATGCCCATAATGGAATTAAATATTAAATCGTAATAATAATTTAAAGGAAACAAAAGTGGCTACAGTAACTTTCTCTACAACTCCCGACTGCGAAATTGTAAGTTCAAGGATCGTAAACTTTTCTCAGGAACTTGTTTTTAGAGCCTGGACAAACCCAAATCATTTAAAAATTTGGTGGGGACCCAAAGGATTTACCAACACATTCGAGGAATTTGACCTTAGACCCGGCGGCAGATGGAAATTTGTAATGCATGCTCCTGAGCAAGGAAATTTTCAAAATGAATGTGAGTTCGTGAAAATTGAAAAGCCAACGGAAATTGCCTGGATTCGAATTTCTAAACCATTATTCAATATTGTTGCTACTTTTCAAAAAATTACTGATGACCAGACCAAAATAGTTTTCAGAATGGTTTTTGGTACTGCTGAAGAATGTGCAAAACTAAAACCTTATGTGGTAGACAAAAATGAAGAGAATTTTGACCGACTCGAGGATGAATTGAGTAAAATGACATAATAAATTATGCTTCATTATTTGCCATTTGGCAAATCATCAAAAAATAACTTTGACTAACTTGCAGTATGAAAGAGTTTATAGAATATATATTGCAATTTGGAAACCTAAACCAGCAGCAACTTGATTTAATTTCAAAAAAGGCAACAGAGAAAATTCTCTTAAAAGACGAATATTTTTCTGAAGCTGGAAAAGTTGCTCAGGAAGTTGGTTTTACTTTAGAAGGAATTATAAGAGTTTGCTACTACAATAATAAGGGTGAGGAAATTACCAAATATTTTATTGATGAAAATAATCTGGTAGTTGATCTGGAGAGTTTCAATAATGATATTTGTTCCAATGCTTACGTACAGGCAATTACAGACTGCAAAATACTTGTTTTTTCAAAAAAAGACTGGAAAGAACTGTTAGATACTATCATTCCGTGGGAAGCCATCGTCAATAAAATTACTTCACGGGCATTGATTCAGAAAATAGAAAGAAGAAGTCCGTTGGTTTCAGAAGATGCTACGACCCGCTATTTGATGTTTTTGAAAATTTATCCTAATGTGGTCAACCGTATTCCGCTTTCTTATATCGCTTCCTATTTGGGCATTACGCAATCTTCGTTGAGCAGAATAAGAAAAAATATCCGTTAAAATGCTTTTTGTCATTTGGCAAATGATATCATTTTTTAATGAAGGAACTTTGCTTCAATAATTTAAAACAAATAAAAAATGAAGATCGTATTGATTACAGGAGCTAATAGAAGCATTGGATTAGAAATAACAAAACAACTTTCAGAAAAAGGTCTGTTTGTTTATTTGGGAAGCAGAAATCTTGAAAAAGGTAATGAAGTTGTAAAAGAATTAAATGAAAATGGTTTTCAGAATATTAAAGCCATTGAAATTGATGTAACAAAACCGGAATCGATTTTAGCAGCAAAGAATATTGTCGAAAAAGAACAGGGTAAATTAGATATTCTGATAAATAATGCCGGCATCAGCGGAGAATTTCCTCAAAATGCTTCAAATACATCAATTACAGCTATTCAACAGGTTTTTGATACCAATTTTTTCGGTGTAATTAGCGTTACACAAGCATTTTTAGAATTGCTTAAAAAATCTGAGGCTCCAAGAATTAGTAATATTACTTCTGGTTTAGGGTCTCTAACTTTACACAGCGATCCAAATTGGAAATACTACAACTTTAAAGCCGCTAGTTATGTTACTTCAAAAGCAGCCTTAAACGCTTACACCATTACATTGGCTTATGAACTCAAAGATTTATCATTCAAAGTAAATGCCATTGATCCTGGATATACCGCAACAGATTTTAATCACCACAGCGGTCCCGGAACAGTTGAAAGCGCTGCAACTTTTATCATTAACCACACGGTGACAACTGATGATGCGCCAACAGGAATGTTCTACAGTAATGATATTGAAGATGAAAGCGGAATTAGTCCGTGGTAAAAAATAATTTAAACTTATTTGCAAAACCTCCATTAGAAATAATGGAGGTTTTCTATTTTAAAGCCAAAATATTAATAGTTGTTTTATTTATCTGATAATTTCAATTCAAGTTCTTTTACTCTATTTTCCAGATCATTGATGTATTTTTTTTGAGGTAATAAGGCTTCTTCAATTTCTTCGGTTGAATAACGAGGTGTAATATGCTGTGGGCAATTCCAATCATAGGCCTGAATTTCAAAAATCATCATTCTTTCCGGACGGAACTTATACTCTTCGGGTTTTAAAGCATCATATAGGGCTTCGTTTTCTTTCAATTCTAAGATTTTTGCTTTTGCATAGATTTTTAATCTGGCTCTTTGTGGATAAGAAACCATTATAAGCGCTACGTTTTCATTTTTAGAAATATTCCCTGTCGAAATATATTGTCTGTTACCGGAAAAATCAACAATTCCAATTGTTTTGTTGTCAATGACTTTAATAAACCCGACCGGTCCACCGCGATGCTGAATGTATGGATATTCATTCTCTCCAAAACTCGCTATATAAAAACTATCTCTGTCACCAATAAATCTTATTTCGTTCTCCGTCAATCCATCTACAACCGACATTTTTTCCATTCGGTCATAAGAATTCCTGCTTCCGGCTTCTTCCTGAATTTTTTTAATATTTTCTGTGAAAGCTAATTGTGCGTAGTTCATAACGAGTGCTTTAGATTTTTCTACCTTACTTCTTTAGAATATTATAATTCCTGAATCTGTCTGATCATTTGGTTGGTAAAGCCCCATTCGTTGTCATACCAGGCCATTACTTTAACTAAATCTCCATCAACAACACGAGTCATTTCTAAATCGACAGTGGCAGCAAACGGACTTTGTATTATATCAGTAGAAACCAGTGGTTCATCAGTTACAGCAACTACTTTGTGATAACGATCCGTTTTTGATTCTTCGATTAATATTGAATTAATTTCTTCAACAGTGGTTGGTTTTTCAGTCACAAAAGTAATATCAGATATAGAACCCACGGCAACCGGAACTCTCACAGCAACACCATCAAATTTTCCTAAATATTGTGGTAAAGCTTTTGTTGTTGCGATTGCAGCACCAGTTGCGGCCGGAGCTAAATTCATTCCTGCCGTTCTCCCCATTCTTGGCTCTCTTTTAGACGGAGCATCAACCAATGTTTGTGATGCTGTATAAGCGTGAGTCGTATTTAAAATCGCTTTTTTAATCCCTATTCGTCGGCCTAAGATTTCAATAATCGGACTTATATTATTTGTGGTACAGCTGGCACATGAAAACACGGCCACTTTTCCATCTTCAGTATTCACGCCATGAACCACCGTTGGTGTATCTTTAGTTGGCCCGGATATTACCACGAATTTAGATCCTGCAGTTAAATGTTTTTCAGCATCTGCTTTATTGGTAAAAAAACCTGTACTTTCTATTACGACATCTACCTGCAACTCTTTCCATGGTAATTCTGCAGGGTCTTTTATTGCTGTATATCTTATTTTGTTATCGTCTACCAATATAAAATCGCCTTCAAAACTTATTGCCTTATTGTATTTACCGTAAATGCTATCGTATTTTAATAAGTAAACTGCATTTTCGATTGTCATTAAATCATTAATTCCTACCACTTCTAAATCTGGTGTATCCAAAATTATTTTTAGTGATGACCTTCCAATTCTGCCAAAACCATTAATTGCTATTTTTCTCATGATCTTAAATTTTAAATTATATGATTACATTACAAAGTTCTGTTTATTTCTGTCTTTGAAGCTAGACAGATCTTCCCGAAGAGTTGGCTATTTTTCCTTATTTTGATTATTCATCTTATCTTTTTCATCGCTGATTGGAAGTTTTATAAATATACAAATTTAATAATCAACTAGATAGCTCTTTTTTAAGCTATAGTTAAATCCTGCAAAGTGAAAAAGTTAACTAATTATAGATCATATTGCAGAATTGAATTAATTATCCAGAATAAAGATATTTCTTATATTCGTTAAGTCTAATTGTTATAATGTCAGTTTAATTGGCTTTTATTTTAATTAGATAAATAAGCAATAGAATAATTAACAAAGGCCATTATGATAAAGAAACTCCTTTTTACAGTCGTATTTTTAGTTCTATTTTCTCCGCTTTTCGCCCAAACTTACATAACCAATGTAGCAGTGGCTGATGTTGAAAAACAAAAACTAATTCTCAACCAAACCGTTATTATTACTAATGATTTAATTTCTAAAATTCAGTCCAGTAAAATAAAAATCCCTGCGAATGCAACCGTAATTGACGGAAAAGGTAAATATCTTTTTCCAGGACTCACAGATGCCCACGTGCATTTTTTTCAGAATGGCGGTCTGTACACACGCCCAGATGTTATCAATTTAAGAAATGAAGTTCCTTATGAAAAGGAAATGAAATTGGCACATCAAACTATGGAAGATAAGCTGAAAAGATATCTTCAAAATGGTATTACTAATGTAATTGATGTTGGTGCTTCATACAGTTATCTGAAGCAGAGAGAATTATTCAAAAATAAAGATTATGCGCCCAGTATTTATATGACCGGGCCTTTATTGACAACCTACGAACCGGAGGCATATAAAAATCTAAAAGAGGAAACGCCATTTAGTTTAGTAAAAACTGTTGATGACGGAATAAAAATGGTTCAGGAACAATTGCCTTATCATCCTGATTTCATCAAGATTTGGTACATTGTAGGTGCAGATGGTTTAGAAACGGAAGCGAGTGCCAGAAAAAATTTGCCTATTATTAAAGCTATTATTGACGAAGCGCACAAAAACAATTTAAAAGTTGCGGTTCATGCCACAGAGAGAATTACAGCACAATTAGCAGTAGAAAACGGTTGTGATTTTCTGGTGCATAGCGTAGATGATGAAATTGTAAAAGATGATTTTATACAATTACTAAAAAAGAATAAAACAATCCTCTGCCCTACTTTAGAAGTTTTTAATGGTTACGAAAATACTTTAGGGCAAAAATTAAAGATAAGTACTCATGAATTGCAAACGGCAGATCCTTTTCAGCTAGGAACACTTTTAGACCTGAAACATTTGTCTGATACTGTACTTGTTAATAAGTACAAAACTCATATGAATTCTGAAAAAGAAATAGCCAGAATGACAAAAGTGAATACAATCAGTTCAGAAAATCTTAAAAAATTATCTGATGCCGGTGTTTTAATAGCCACGGGAACAGATGCCGGAAATATTGGTACTTTGCATGCATCTTCTTATTTAAATGAACTAATAGCGATGCAAAAAAGCGGTATGAGTAATTGGAAAATAATTCAGGCTTCGACGATTAACGGAGCCAAAATTTTAGATAAAGAAAACATATTTGGAACTGTTTCTGTTGGGAAAAAAGCAAATCTGATATTACTGAATGCCAATCCTGTTGATACTATTGAAAACTTCTCAAAAATAGATCGTGTTATTAATAATGGAGTCGTTTTTAAACCCGAATCAATTATTGAAGAAACTCCGCTTGCATTGGTACAGAGACAATTAAATGCTTACAATTTAAGAAACATAGATGCTTTTTTAGAACCGTACGCAGAAGATGTTGAAATTTATAATTACCCCGATAAATTAATAGAAAAAGGAAAGGCTGAAATGCGAAAAAACTACGCTTCGATGTTTGAAAAAGTTCCTAATTTACATTGCGAATTATTGGGACGAATTGTTCAGGGGAATACCGTAATAGATAAAGAACGTGTTCAGTTTGGAAAAGAAATCGTAGAAGCGGTTGCCATTTATCATATTGAAAACAATAAGATTAAAAAGGTTTATTTCATTGATTAATATAAATGGGGCATCCTTAAAATAAAACAGAGAAATTGTAAAATAATATTTGGTTAGTAAAACTTCATTAAAAATAATGGAGTTTTTTTATTCGTAAGAAACCCATTTATTGGGAAATTTTTAGGATATTTTTAATAAAGATAATTCCTATATTCACCAAAAAGTAACTATCATAACAAAAACAACTATCTCAAAACCAACTAAACATGAAAAAACTATTTCTTTTGGCCCTTATAATAATTTCTCAATCCTTTTACGGGCAAAATAAAAATGTCAAAAAACCTGAATATGTAATTATCGCAAACAATGAGATTGTCTCAATGGAAAAAGTTGAAAAATATGGTGCCGAAGGTTATGTAAAATCAATGACTAAAGGGGTTTCAGAAGAGAAAAGAAATGAATTAGCCAGTAAGTTTGGAGATAAAATTGGAGATAAGGAATTCATAATTTTAATTGGAATGTATACGGAACAGGAAAAAACTGAAAATGAGAAAAAAATGAGTTCCCAACCAGTAGAAGGTAAAACTGTAGTTAAAGCGGATGAAAAAGAATATATTTTAAACGTAAATGATAATGCAAAAGATTTTACTTTAAAATTGGTTGATGGTAAAGAGATTAAACTTTCTGATTTAAAAGGTAAAGTTGTTTTAGTGAATTTCTGGGCAACCTGGTGTGCGCCTTGTTTAATGGAATTTTACGATATTCCATCAAAAATCATCGAGCCATTTAAAAAAGATGATTTTGTGTTTTTAGCTATATCCAGTGGAGAAACACAGGAAAAAGTATTGAATAAAGTAATCAAACTAAGAAAAGACGGAATTAACTTTAATTATGGCGTTGATGCAGATCGGAAAATTTGGAATGACTATGCAACCGCTTCTATTCCAAAAAACTTTTTAATAGATCAAAATGGTGTTATTAAATTTGTAGCAACAGGAAATGCTCCGGGTAATTTAGAGAATATAGCGACAGAGATTAGAAAATTGTTGGCTAAATAAATAGATCAGGCATACTGAAAAGAATAGAAAAAGACTCCAATTAAACGTTGGAGTTTTTTTATGTCTCAAATATTAAATGAAAATTGATTATTATTGTGTTTCATACTAAATCTATAGAATAAAAGAATTATGATACTAAAAACGTTAATAAAAGCAAACCCGCTATTACTTTTTTTTATCATATTTCAGCTTAATGCGCAGCAAACAGATAGTTTGACAAGGCAGTTTATAATGGATGTAGAAATAAGGCCTCGAGCCGAATATACTTCAAATTATATACTCCCTCCCAATGATTCCATTGATCCCTATTTCTATATTACACAGAGAAACAGAATTTCGATGCAATACGCAAGAGAAAAATGGCTAATCAAATCCGACGTGCAGGAAATTCATCTTTGGGATCAGAATAATAAAGCTTCTAAAGTAGGAAGTATTAATTTTTATCAGTTGTACCTTGAAACGAAATTTAAGTCGTTCAATTTCAGATTAGGAAGACAAAGTATTTTATTAGATAATGGCAGACTCTTCTCTGATGCACCATGGGCGCAACAAGGCAGATCACACGAAGGCATACGAGTGATGAAATATTCGAATCATATCTCGAATGATTTTTTCTTCTTATTTACCCGAAATTATAATGACGAATTTGAAACGTTTTATTCTCCGGTTGCTTCAAATCGTTACAAATATCTGTTAATGAATAATTTTCATTATAATTCTGATAGGTATTTTTCTTTTAATTCAATGAACATAGTTGATTTCCTAAAAAGTACTACTTCAGACCAAATGTATACCCGCGCAACTACAGGCGGACGCATTGAATTTAAAAAAGCGCAATGGTATTATACACTTAACTCTTATATACAATTTGGAAAAAATTCAAAAGGCCAAAAATTATTTGCCTACTATCTTCAACCCGAAGTTCGATTAACGCTTCAAAAATCAATCTTGCGGCTGGGTGCTGAAATCATTAGTGGAAGCAGATCTTCATTAGCTACAAACGAGTCAGGAGATTTTGATGTTTTATATGGCGTAACATGGAAATTTAATGGAAATATGAATGTATTTACCCGTTTCCCTACTGATGTTGGCGGAAAAGGTCTGGTGAATCCCTATTTATTCGCTACAATACCAATAAATAGTAAATTATCACTTCGTTCCGATTTTCATCTTTTTTATAATCAATACCCTTTAATTAACAATTTAGGACAACCAGTGTCAAAGTTTCTCGGATTTGAAAATGATTTTTCAATGAAATATATACCCGTTAGACAATTAGAAATAAACTATGCTTTTTCATTTTATAAAGCAACTGAATCAATGAAATACTTACCAAAAATACAGGATGAAAACAAGTTAGCACTGTGGAGTTATCTAATGGTCTCATATTCTTTTAATGCCGTAAATACGAAGCGTTATAAAAATTAATGTTTCATTTTTTATTGATTGGTTTTATAAAATATTTTTTAACTAAAAAAAACATTTACTACTATTTAAGAAATGCTGATAAACGATATCAGAAATTTTTTCTTTTCAAAAGGTAATTATTTGTAGTAATAATATTCCTTATATTCGTTTTCTAAAACTACGGAATATGAAATTAAACCTTATTTGCACATCACTTTTTATTGTTTTTTCTAATTTAATTTTTGCACAAAGTAATTTCTCAGACAGTCCTTTAGATGCCGTTTTTGAAACTAAAGATTCAAAAAACTTTTGGGAAGCATTTGACAAAATGGACAAGACAAAACAAAATCCGTTTGTTGAATATATGCAAAAAGGATCTCCTGGTGTTAAAGGATTTACGGAAAACAGAATACTTAATGCAGATTCTCTTTTTTCTGCTGTGAAGAAAAGAAAAGCAGATTACGAACTTTCAAGAAATGTTTTAGATGGTCTTCCTTCTAAGGAAAAGAGAGTAAGAGCCATATATAGTGCCTTAAAATATTGGTATCCGAAGGCAAAGTTTCCGCCTATTTATTTTGTTTACGGTAGATTTAATTCGGGTGGAACTTCTTCTCCTGAAGGAATTATAATTGGCACTGAAAAGCTTCAGAATTTGGATGGAATTTCAGGTTTAATTGCACATGAACTTATTCACTATCAGCAAAAAATAGAAGGTAAAGATATGTTGTTGAAATGGTGTTTGCTTGAAGGAGGTGCAGATTTTATAGGTGAACTTATTTCAGGAGAATCAATAAATAAGTTTGAATATAAATATGGACAACAAAACCTCGATAAATTATGTCAGGAGTTTGTAGCGAGATTAAAAAAACCTGATTATCAGGATTGGCTATACGGTACCTCTAAAAAAGATGACAGACCAAATGATTTAGGATATTGGATAGGCTATAAAATAACAGAAGCTTATTTTAATAAACAGAAAGACAAACAAAAAGCAATTGATGAAATAATCAATATAAAAGATCCAATGCAATTTTTAAAGCAAAGTGGTTTTCTAGATGTATATATTGAAAAGTATCAAAAATCAAAAAAAGAAAGTTTTGATGAATATTTCAAATAAAAAAACTCCTTAAGCAATTAAGAAGTTTTTTGAAGGGCCTTACAAAGCTGTTTGACAACCATTTTATAACTGAAGTAACTAAGTTGGCAGAAATATTTCTAAAAAAACGAAAACTTAATGAAAAACATTTTTTTACTTATTGCAATTATATTTTCTCAATTTACTTATTCTCAAGCAACGTTAACTGAAAATGAGAAAATTGAAAGTTTAATTAATATTTGGGGGCTGCTAAAGTATCAACATCCTGAAATTAGTAAAGGTAAATTCGATATAAATGAGGAGTTTATAAATGAGTTCGATCGCTTAGTTTCTATTTCTAATCAGAAGCAATTGAATACAGAATTTGTAAATTGGATTAAAAAATTTGATTCAGAAAAATCTAAATACAAAAACAATACGGATTTTCTAAACACAAAAAATCTATTTACCAAAAATTCAGATTTTAATTGGATTGAGAATTCAAATTTTGATCAAGAACTGATTGATGTAATTAATAAAGTTAAAAATAATTCTAACTTTTATGGTTACTATGCATCCGTAAATTCATTATCTAGTATGGTTGAATTTAGAAATGAAAAAGGATATTCAAATTTTGATTCCAACATCAAATCAAATCGATTATTATTTTTAGCGTCATTTTGGAATACGATGCGATATTGGAACGTCAATATTTATCTAACAGATACTCCTTGGTCAAAAACGCTGACGGAATTAATTCCCGAGTTTATAAGTAATGATGAAGTCAAGTTTGAGCATGCTAAATATAAACTTATTTCAAGACTAAATGATTCTCATTCTGACTACTCATCAATAAATACATCTTCTAATACTTTTACAAAATTCCCAATTTTTAAAGGTAAAATAGTAAATGATTCTTTAGTTATCACTCAATTATTTAATACTGATTTAGCAAAGAAAAACAATGTAAACCTTGGAGATGTAATCTATTCCGTAGAAGGAAAAAGCCTCAAAAACTATTATTTGGATAAGTTCACCAATTTGATAAGTTCATCAAATGAAAATCATTTAAAATACAGAACTGAAAATTTTTATATTTTATTATCTAAAAATACCAATTCGATCCAAATTGGATTAAAAAAGAAAGATGGAACAATACATGATATGAATATAAATTTATATAAGCTATCAGATTATCCAAGAATTACAACAAGTCTTGAAAGTTCTAAAATAGAAAAATGGCAACAATTAACCAATGATGTAGGTTACATAAATCTTGGTATTATAAATAAATCTGAGCTTGGGAATGCTTTTAAATCATTTGAAAACACCAAAGGTATTATTGTAGATTTACGTAATTACCCACTTAATATTTCAGCAACTGATATCGCTTATTATTTGTATCCAAACAAAAAAGTATTTATAAAAGCACTTACTTCATTAGGTCCAGGGTATGGAGAGTACGATAGTAAATCAGCATTACGTATAATAAAAAATCCATTTTCAGCAGGAAGTGACAATGCTAATTATTATAAGGGCAAGATAATATTGTTAGTTGACAGATCAACGCAAAGTAAAGCAGAATGGATGGGAATGGCCATTCAGCAATCACCCAATTGCATAACTATAGGAGAACAAACTGCAGGAGCAGTAATGAACGTAAATAGTATCACACTTGTAGATAAATCAATAGCAGATTTTACAGGAGTTGGTGCTTTTTACCCAAATGACGAAGGTGTTCAGAGAAAAGGATTAAAAATTGATTATCAAGTTAAAGATGGTGCAATTAATTATAACCCAAACTTATATATTGAAAAGGCAATAGAGTTAATTCAATAATATTTTTCTTTTTAGGCTAACTAATATTTATGTATAATTTTGGCTGCTTCACAAATTTTCGTGTCGATCCGATTTATGTCGCCCCTATTGATCACGAATATTTAAGTATAAAAAAACTCCTTAATTTCTTAAAGAGTTTCTTAGTGGGCGATGATAGCTTGTTCCGATTCATCGGAAGGTTCGAACCGCTGACCACTTCCGATGAAAAATCGGAATGCTCTAAATCTGCTGAGCTAATCTTTTTTGGAAATGAGTTCTTGAATTTTAATTCTGCTTTTCCATGATTTAATTTGTAATTCTCTCTTGTGTGCAAGTTCTTTTGTTTTGTAGTTTTCTGCGTAAACAACTTTCCAGTCATTTACATTTCCTGTAAAACCTTTACTTTTTTGATTATGACGAACCAATCTTTCTTCTAAATTAGAAGTAAAACCGATATAAAATTTATTCTTATTTTCACTAAATAAAATATAAACAATGAATTCCATGAGTTTAGGGAATAAAAAAACTCCAAAATCAAATGACTTTGGAGTTTTTGGAAGTTTGTGGGCGATGAGGGGTTCGAACCCCCGACCCCCTCGGTGTAAACGAGGTGCTCTGAACCAGCTGAGCTAATCGCCCTATTTTACTAGGTTGCTATCGTTTGTGATTGCGAGTGCAAATATACAGCTAGAATTCGTATTTGCAAGTGTTTTTAGAAAAAAAATAAAATATTTTTTAATGTTTTTGTTTACCATGCTATTTTTCAGCTTTTTAAAATGGAAATAAAAATTGACGTTTTCTTATTATTTAGTTAAAAATAGAAAACTGAAAAGGTAATTTAGAATATTCTTTTGTATTCACTTGTTAGAGTCTTACATTTGCATACCTTAATTGTATACTCAAATGGCTAGATTTCAAGAAAACGATTTACCTAAAGCTAAATTAGACTCTAATTCCCTTCAAAAAGCAATCCGAATTTTTAAATATGGTAAAGGCCACAAATGGAAATTTTTCCTTGGCTTGATTTTCCTCTTATTGACTAGTGCCACTGCCCTAGCCTTTCCTAAATTAATGGGAATGTTGGTTGACTGTGTTACTAATAAAAATTTAAGCAGGGCAAATGAAATTGCTGTTGCACTTATGGTAATTCTAACACTGCAGGCTATCTTCTCCTTCTTTAGAATTTCTCTATTTGTAAATTTTACTGAAAACTCACTTTCAAATATTCGTTTTGCCTTATATGAAAACCTGGTAAAACTACCAATGGGGTTTTATTCTCAAAAACGTGTCGGAGAATTAAATAGTCGTATCAGCGCTGATATTTCGCAATTACAGGACACTTTTACAACTACAATTGCTGAATTTTTACGTCAGTTTATATTAATTGTTGGAGGTTTTGTGATTTTAGGAAACATTAGCCCGAAATTGACTTTAATGATGCTGGCTATAGTTCCGATTGTGGCTGTAGCAGCCGTTATTTTTGGAAGATTTATTCGTAAATACGGAAAAAAGACACAAGACAAAGTAGCAGAAAGTCAGGTAATTGTTGAAGAAACTTTACAAGGAATCAGCAATGTAAAAGCTTTTGCTAACGAATGGTATGAAATTCAGCGTTATAAAAATAAGATTAAAGAAATTGTAAAAATCGCTATCAAAGGCGGTCAATACAGAGGTTACTTTGCTTCGTTTATCATTTTATGTCTTTTTGGATGCGTGGTTGCCGTTGTTTGGTACGGCATTACATTGACAATTAAAGGAGAAGTTGAAGGTGTGGGTGATTTAATTTCGTTCGTGCTTTATACAACGTTTATTGGTGCTTCTTTTGGTGGAATTGCCGAGATGTATGCTCAAATTCAAAAAGCGGTTGGTGCTACTGAAAGAGTTTTTGAATTATTAGAAGAAACTCCGGAGGCAATCAATGCAAATCCAAAAACAACACCTATTGAAAAAATCAAAGGAACGGTATCTTTCAAAAATGTAGCTTTTAGTTACCCTTCCCGTAAGGAAGTTGAAGTGTTGAAAGATGTAAATTTCAGTGCGGAATTCGGTCAGAAGATAGCGATTGTAGGTCCGAGTGGTGCAGGAAAATCGACTATTTCTTCACTATTATTGCGTTTTTACGATATAACATCGGGAGAAATTCTGGTGGACGGAAAAAATATTTACGATTATGATTTAGAAAATCTTCGTGGAAACATGAGTATTGTTCCGCAGGATGTAATTTTATTTGGAGGAACCATTAGAGAAAACATCGCTTATGGAAAACCGGATGCAACCGATGAAGAGATTATGCTGGCTGCAAAACAGGCAAATGCTTTAAATTTTGTGGAAGGTTTCCCTGAAAAATTTGAAACTTTAGTTGGAGAACGCGGTGTAAAATTATCCGGTGGACAGCGTCAGCGTATTGCGATTGCGAGGGCTTTGCTTAAAAATCCAAGTATTTTAATTTTAGATGAAGCAACTTCATCTTTAGATAGCGAAAGTGAGAAATTAGTTCAGGAGGCTTTAGAAGTATTGATGGAAGGAAGAACAAGCATTATTATTGCGCACCGTCTTTCAACCATTAGAAACGCTGATAAAATTTTAGTTTTAGATAACGGAAAAATTACAGAAGAAGGAACACATCAGGAATTAATAAATCTTGAAAATGGTATTTATAAAAACCTTAGTAATCTTCAATTTAGTAATTCTTAATTAAATAAAAAATAACACTAACTATCTTTTAAATTATTGAAATGCCACATTTACGAATTATTCTGATTTTATTATTTATTGCTTTAAATACTATTAATGCTCTCGCACAAGGTAAACCTTTCAATGTAGTCAATATCTCCAAAGACGGATCTCAATACATTAAATTCGGAATGAATCTTCAGGTTTGGGGACGTTATTCTGAATTAAACGCTGGAAGTAAAGTTGGTACAAATGAAGTTGATGATACCTATGATATTGTAATCAGACGATTGCGTTTACAGGCAATGGGAATGCTGACAGAGAATATCTTTTTCCATTTGCAGTTTGGTCAGAATAACATCAATTTCACACAAAATAACGGGCCTTCAAATGCCCCGCTTTCTGTTATGGATGCTTTAGGTGAATATCATTTTAATAAAAGCCTTCATATTGGTGGTGGATTAACAGCTTGGGGAGCAGGAACAACGCGTTACTCAGCAAACAGTTCTTCTTCTCAACTTACTTTAGATACGCCAATGTATCAGCAATTCATAAATACATCATCAACTTTCGGAAACAGAAATTTAAGCATTTACGCAAAAGGAGATTTAGGTAAATTCAATTACCGTGCGGCAATAACAAATCCGTATCGAAATTCAACAAATAACTTAGGACTGAATTCTACAGTAAGCACAGAAACGCCGAGAGCTCAATATTCCGGAATTTTAACGTATTCTTTCTTTGATAAAGAATCATTGGAGGATGCTTACCACAAAGGAACGTATTTGGGAACAAAAAAAGTATTCAATGTAGCATTGGGTTATTTAACTCAGGCAAAGGCAATGTGGCACCTTACTCCTGATGCAACAATAGCTTATGATGATATGAAAGTTTTAGGTTTTGATGTTTTTTACGACAGTCCATTAAGCGAGAAAGGAAATGCAATAACAGCATATGCATCTTACAATAATTGTGATTATGGTAAAAACTACATTCAATCTGTTTCAACACCAAATCCTGCCGTTGGCGACGGAAGTTTAATTAATGGATCAGGCGCTGGTTTTATTGGAGTTGGAACAGGAAATATCTACTATGCTCAATTGGGTTATTTATTTGCAAAATCGGACAATCAGGAAAATAAAGGACGTTTTCAACCTTATGTAGCAACTCAAATTGCTGCTTTAGAAGCATTGGATGAACCAATGACAATGTATGAATTGGGAGCAAATTATTATACTACTGGCACTTTTGGTCCAAAAATCAGTTTGAACTATCAAAACAGAGCCGTTTTTGATAAAACGCTAGTTGGTGAATATAAACAAAGTGATCGCTTAGGTATGGTGGTATTGCAATGCCAGGTTTCTTTCTAAAAATTAGATAAATTTCCAATAAAAAAATCCAAATTCCAATCGTAACAATTGGAATTTGGATTTTTTATTTTTTGAAAATTTACTTATTTATTTCCCTTTTCTTCTTTTGCGTTCTGCTTTAATCATTGATAATTCGCGGCTTGTTTGCCCAGCTACAGAAGTGTTTTCTTCAGCACGACGAATTAAGTATGGCATAACATCTTTTACTGGTCCAAATGGCAAGTATTTAGCAACATTATAACCATTTTCAGCCAGGTTATAACTAATGTTATCACTCATTCCGTATAATTGCCCAAACCAAATTCTTTGATCGTTTTTAGCAATTCCTCTTTGCTGCATCATCTCCATCAACTTATAAGAACTCAACTCGTTGTGAGTACCAGCAAAAATTGACATTGTTTCTAAATGATCTAACATATAATGCACAGCTTCATCATAGTTAACATCTGTTGCTTCTTTAGATACACAAATTGGCGAAACATAGTTTTTCTCTTCCGCTCTTTTGTTTTCTTTTTCCATGTAAGCACCACGAACTAATTTCATTCCAATGAAAAAGCCTTCTGCTTTTGCAATTTCATGTAATCTTTTTAAATAGTCCAAACGATCCCAACGGTACATTTGCAAGGTATTGAAAACAATTGCTTTCTCCTTGTTGTATTTACGCATCATATCGGTAACTAAATCATCCGCAGCATCCTGCATCCAGCTTTCTTCACCATCAATCAATAAAGCAACATCTTTTTTGTGTGCTTCACTGCAAACTTTATCAAAACGTGCCACTACTCTATCCCACTCTGTTTGTTCTGTTGGGTTTAAAGTTTGCTTTTCGCCTAATTTTTCATATAATTCAAAACGGCCTAAACCTGTTGGTTTAAAAACAGCAAACGGAATTGCTAAACGTTCTTTAGCAAATTCGATTGTTTTTAAAGTCATTTCTAAAGCTGCATCAAACTGAGCTTCTTCTTCTTTTCCTTCAACTGAATAATCTAAAACAGATGAAACGCCTTTTGTAAACATTTTATCTACTACAGTTATACAATCATCTTCATTTATTCCTCCACAAAAATGATCAAAAACCGTTGCACGAATCAATCCTTCAACCGGAAGGTGCGCTTTAATTGCAAAATTAGTTACAGCTGTTCCAATTCTTACCAAAGGTTCACTGTCAATCATTTTAAAAAGAAAATAAGCTCTGTCAAGTTCAGTATCACTTTTAAGCGAGAAAGCTACTTGAGTGTTATCGAATATTTTTTCCATTTAGGTTGTTTTTTGTGCAAATATAGAGAGAGTTTTGAATATTATTTAGAAAAACGGGTCGTATTTTGCGTTCAATACTGTTAAAGTACTAAAATAAGCTTTAACAAAAACGACATTTTATAAAATGACAAAAAAATACCACAAAACAGAATTTCGTTATTTAATACCATTTTATTTAAGCCGTTTTTACAACAAATTATAGACAAATTTTGAATATTATTTAGTTAAAAATGCCGTATTTTGTGGTTTCATAAACCAAAAAGAAATATGCAATCTATTCAAGCCAATAATTATCTCGTACATTTCAACCAAAATGCATACGAAGCGCTAAATACACATTTAAAAGAAAATAAATACTCTAATTTGTTTATTATAGTTGATAATCAAACGAATGAATATTGCCTTCCAAAGTTTTTACCTTTACTTGAAACCGATTTAAACATTGAAATAATTGAATTTGAAGCCGGCGAAGCAAATAAAAACATAGAAACCTGCATTCAGATTTGGAATGTTTTAACGGAGCTTGGCGCAGACAGAAAATCTCTTATAATCAATGTTGGCGGTGGTGTTGTGACTGATTTAGGTGGATTTGTCGCTTCAACTTTCAAACGCGGAGTTAACTTCATCAATATCCCAACTACATTATTATCTATGGTTGATGCCTCTGTTGGAGGAAAAACAGGTGTTGACTTAGGGAATCTTAAAAATCAAATTGGAGTTATCAATGTACCTCAAATGGTTCTAATTGACACGAACTATCTTGAAACTTTATCTCAAGCTGAAATGCGTTCTGGTTTAGCTGAAATGTTAAAACACGGTCTTATATATGATGCAGCCTATTGGAAGCAGTTTTTAGATTTGAAATCAATTGATTATGCTGACTTTGACGAGCTTATTTATCGTTCAGTTGAAATTAAGAATGACATTGTAATTCAGGATCCAACGGAGAAAAATATTCGTAAAGCATTAAATTTTGGCCATACATTAGGGCACGCAATAGAAAGCTATTTTTTAGAAAGTGAGACTAAAACTACGTTATTGCATGGTGAAGCAATCGCAATTGGAATGATCTTAGAAAGCTATATTTCATTACATAAAGGTTTAATTTCTGCTGAAGAATATGCCGAAATTAAAATAGCTCTTAAAAACATTTACGATGATGTTCAAATTGAAGAAAATGACATCGACCCGATACTAGAACTCCTTATTCATGACAAGAAAAATGAGTATGGATTAATTCAATTTGCCCTAATTGAAGGAATCGGAAAAATAAAAATTAATCAATCCGTTGAAAATAAATTGATTCTAGATGCGTTTCAGGATTATAAATCTTAAACTTTTTTTAATCAAAAGCATTGCTTTAGGTATATATTATTTTTTACATTTGCCACGATGAAAACAAACAAAAAACAAATACACTTTAGTTCTTATAGAAACCGCCTCAATAGTTCTTTACTAAGAATGTTGAACCGTTTTTATAATAGTAAAAGTCCGTTTTGTTTTGATGTGTTTTTATACTCGAAAGCAGAACATGAAAAACTAGAGATAGTATTTGCCAATATCAGGGTTTGAATTTTAGATTTAGCACCGTTTACTAAATTTAAAAATTACAACTTAAAATATTGAAAAATAAATGAATACAAAATATTCCGATCTAATTAATCAGACTTACTACTTTCCACAAGAGGAATTTAAATTAAACAAAGACAACCTACAGTTTCACAATATCGATTTGATGAAATTGGTTGAGCAATACGGTACCCCTTTAAAATTTACCTACTTACCACAGATTTCTGAAAACATTAATAAGGCAAAAGCCTGGTTCAGAAAATCAATGGAAAAAAACAAGTACGAAGCAAAGTATTACTATTGCTATTGTACAAAAAGCTCTCATTTTGAATATATTATGAATGAGGCTTTTAAAAATAATATTCATGTTGAAACTTCATCTGCTTTTGATATCAATATTGTTGAAAATTTATTAGAAAACGGTAAAATCAACAAGAGTACGTATGTAATTTGTAATGGTTTTAAAAGAGACGAGTATATTACCAACATTGCAAGACTAATCAATAACGGACATAAAAACACTATTCCGATCATTGATAATTATGAAGAATTAGATTTGCTTCAGGCTGAAATAAAAGGTAAATTTAAAATCGGAATTCGTATTGCAGCTGAGGAAGAACCTAAATTTGAGTTTTATACATCAAGATTGGGTATTGGATACAAGAACATAGTTTCATTTTATAAAAAACAAATTCAGGAAAATGATAAATTAGAGCTTAAAATGCTTCACTTTTTTATCAATACCGGAATTAACGATACAGCATATTACTGGAATGAGTTGGTAAAATGTATTAAAGTATACATTGCACTTAAAAAGGAATGCCCTACTCTCGATGGCTTGAACATTGGAGGCGGTTTCCCGATTAAAAACTCTCTGGCATTTGAATATGATTACCAATATATGATTGATGAAATTATCAATCAGATTAAAATTGCATGCGATGAAGCCGAAGTTGATGTTCCAAATATTTTTACAGAATTTGGATCTTTTACAGTAGGTGAAAGCGGTGGCGCGATCTATCAGATTTTGTATCAAAAACAACAAAATGATAGAGAGAAATGGAACATGATTGATTCTTCATTCATTACCACTTTGCCAGATACTTGGGCTATAAACAAACGTTTTATTATGCTGGCGGTGAACCGCTGGAATGATACATACGAGCGGGTTTTATTAGGAGGATTGACTTGCGATAGTGACGACTATTACAATTCAGAACAAAATATGAACGCTATTTATTTGCCTAAATACAACAAAGAAAAGCCATTGTATATTGGTTTCTTTAATACGGGAGCGTATCAGGAAACAATTGGAGGATATGGAGGTCTACACCACTGTTTGATTCCACAGCCAAAACATATTTTAATTGATCGTGATGAAAATGGAATTATTGGAACTGAAGTTTTCTCTGAACAACAAACTTCTGACGATGTTTTAAAGATTTTAGGCTACACAAAAAAAGTATAAAAAAAAGCTTGCAAATTAAATGTTAATATCTATTAAATTATTAATTTGCAGTATCATCTAAAAGGTTAAACTTTTAATTCAAAAAAAAAACAAAAAAATGAAAGGACCAATCAGTCAGTTTATTGAAAAACATTATTTACACTTTAACTCTGCTGCTTTAGTTGATGCCGCAAAAGGATACGAACAACAACTGGCAAATGGTGCTAAAATGATGGTAAGTATGGCTGGCGCTATGAGTACAGCAGAAATTGGTAAAATTTTTGCCGAAATAATTAGACAAGATAAAGTACAAATTATTTCTTGTACTGGAGCCAATCTAGAAGAAGATATCATGAATTTAGTAGCACATTCTCACTACGAAAGAGTGCCACATTATCGTGATTTAACACCAGAAGACGAATGGGCTTTGCTTGAAAGAGGATTAAATCGTGTTACTGACACCTGCATTCCTGAGCATGAAGCATTTCGTCGTTTGCAAAAACACATTTACAAAATCTGGAAAGATGCTGATGATAAAGGAGAACGTTATTTTCCTCATGAATTCATGTACAAAATGTTGTTGTCTGGTGTATTAGAAGAATATTACGAGATAGATTTAAAAGATAGCTGGATGTACGCTGCTGCAGAGAAAAATTTACCAATTATCGTTCCGGGATGGGAAGATAGTACAATGGGAAATATCTTTGCTTCGTACGTGATTAAAGGCGATTTAAAAGCATCTACCATGAAATCTGGAATTGAATATATGACATTCCTTGCAGACTGGTATCCAAAAAATAGCGCTAACGGAATTGGATTCTTCCAAATTGGTGGTGGTATTGCTGGTGATTTCCCTATTTGTGTGGTACCAATGCTGTACCAGGATATGGAAATGCATGATATTCCATTCTGGAGTTATTTCTGTCAAATTTCAGATTCAACAACTAGTTATGGTTCTTACTCTGGGGCAGTTCCAAATGAGAAAATCACTTGGGGTAAATT
This sequence comes from Flavobacterium sp. KH_001, assembly GCF_057840745.1. Classification (NCBI taxonomy): domain Bacteria; kingdom Pseudomonadati; phylum Bacteroidota; class Flavobacteriia; order Flavobacteriales; family Flavobacteriaceae; genus Flavobacterium; species Flavobacterium sp. KH_001. Next base: position 3,811,052 of record NZ_CM174520.1, read on the forward strand.
AGATATCAAAACCCCAAAATTTATTATTGAGTCGGATGCAACAATCGTTGCTCCATTAATTTTTGCCTATTTATTAGATTTATAGTATATTTTTATGAAAAGAGTTATAGTAGACTACGCTAAACTTACCAATGAAATTTTGAATCTTTTGGTTGAAAAATTTCCTGATGGTTATGATGATTCGGATGTTATCCGTTTTAGAAATGCTAAAAACGAATTGATCGAAGCTGTTGAAGTTCGTACTGAAGACACTATTTATTTAGTAAAAATTAGTACTAAACTTGCTGATAGAATCGAAAACTACGATGAAGATGATGATATTGATCTTGACGTTGATACTATCGAGCCAGTAAAAGGTCTTGATCTTGATGATGATAGTGACGATGACGAAGAAGATGAAAAAGAAGACAAGCCAGATGTTGATGGTGGCGATGATGACGATGAAGATAGAGATCCGGATGATATTGCAGACGAAGATGATGAAGACGATGAAGATTAATTTATCTCTTTAAAAATAAATTAAAGGAACTCCTATTTGAGTTCCTTTTTTTATTAACCCAAATTAAACCTGATATTTTCTTTAGATAATAAATTTAATATAATTAAGTTTTTATAAGAAATTTCTTTAAATTTAGTATTTAAAAAAAATAACGCCAAATGAATACAGAACTACTACACGCCAAACTAAAAGAGAATTTTGGATTTGAAAAGTTTCGTCCAAATCAGGAAACGATAATCAATACTATACTCGGTGGTCAGGATACTTTGGCTATTATGCCAACCGGTGGAGGAAAATCAATATGTTTCCAATTGCCAGCTTTGGTTTTGCCTGGAATCACAATTGTTATTTCACCTTTGATAGCTTTGATGAAAGATCAGGTTGATAGTTTAAAAACTAACGGAATCAATGCTTGCTATATCAATAGCAGTCAATCATCTGAAGAGCAACAATTTTATATAGACAATCTAAAATCGAATAATTTTAAACTCGTTTATATTGCCCCGGAGAGCTTATCTTACTTGGATGTTATTTTTAATGAATTGACAATTAGCTTAATTGCTATTGATGAAGCGCATTGTATTTCGTCCTGGGGACATGATTTTAGACCTGCTTATACCAATTTGGGCTATCTGAAAAACCGCTTCCCTTCTACTCCAATCCTGGCACTGACCGCTACCGCAGATAAAGCAACCCGAACTGATATTACAAAACAACTGAACTTAAAAAATCCGAAAACTTTCGTTGCTTCATTTGACAGAAAGAATTTAAGTTTAGAAGTTCGTCCGGCGTTGGATCGAGTAAAACAAATTATTGATTTCGTAGAAAATAAACCAAACGAATCCGGAATAATATATTGTTTAAGTAGAAAAACAACCGAAGAATTGGCGCAAAAATTACAAAAAAGTGGTGTTTCAGCAAAAGCATATCACGCAGGTTTAGATAATAAACTTCGAGCGAAAACACAGGATGAATTTATAAATGACGACTGTCAGGTAGTTTGCGCGACTATTGCTTTCGGAATGGGTATTGACAAATCAAATGTACGCTGGGTCATTCACTACAATTTACCAAAAAATATTGAAGGTTATTATCAGGAAATTGGTCGCGCCGGTCGTGACGGCTTACCAGCAGAAACAGTTTTGTTTGAAAGTTATGCCGATGTAATTCAGTTGCAAAAATTTGCATCGGAAGGCTTGAACTCTGATGTTCAGCTGGCAAAGTTGGAAAGAATGAAACAGTATGCCGATGCATTGAGTTGCAGAAGAAAAATTCTGCTTTCCTATTTTGGCGAACTGGTAAAAGAGAATTGCGGTAACTGCGATATTTGCAACAATCCTCCAAAATTTTTCGATGGTACGATTCTCGCGCAAAAAGCATTGTCGGCCATTAGCCGTTTACAGGAATCTGAACCATTAGCTGTGATTGTTGATTTTTTAAGAGGCTCAAAAAACGCGTATATCTACGAAAAAAATTATCAAAGCTTAAAAACGTACGGAATTGGTGCTGATATTTCATGGTACGATTGGAACCAATATTTAATTCAGTTAATTAATTTAGGACATTGTGAAATTGCCTTTCATCAACATAACAAAATTTTACTAACACCTTTTGCAAAAAAAGTTCTATTTGAAGGAGAAAAAGTAAAACTGACAACTGTTGTTAAAAAAGTAATTGATAAAAACGAAATCAAAGAGACAAAACCTAAAGCGGCTAAAAATTCTCTTTTTGAAATACTTCGAAAACTGCGTTATGAGATTGCAAAGGATGAAGATGTTCCCGCCTATGTAATTTTTAGCGACGCTGCTTTAAGGCAAATGGAAACTTTGCGACCTATGAGTGATGAAGAATTCCTTGCAGTTGAGGGAGTTGGTAAAGCTAAACTTGAAAAATACGGTTCAGAATTTATTGATGCAATTACTTATTATGAAAAAGTAAAAAAAGCAAATACAAAAGTTAAAAAAGAAGGTAACACCTATAAAACAACTTTAGCACTTTTTAATGAAGGGAATAGTATTGAGGAAATTGCAGGAAAACGTAATTTAGGTCAAAGTACTATTATCTCCCATTTAGCGAAACTATATGTAGATGGTGCAGATATTGATTTAAGTCCGTTTGTTACGGATGATGAAGTTAAGCAATTGCACAAAGCACAAGTGGAATTAGAATATCCTACAGCATTAAAACCTTATTACGACCATTTTGAAGAAAAATTATCTTATGATAAGATACGCTTTGGTCTAGCTATTGTTGAAAGAAATAAATAGCCTTTTGTTAAAATAAAAATCCTGTGAAGTAAATTCACAGGATTTTTTTATAGTTTAGAGAGAGGATTTATAAATATCTCTCCTGAAAAACATTTTGATGATGTTTTTGATGTCCGATAATGACAAAGCCCAAAGCACGAACAGAAATTTGAATATTTGAAGCTGTTCCAATTCTTTTTAGTTGTTCTTCGGATAAACTTTTATAAAATAGTAAATTTGAATGTCTTAACGCTGAAAGCTCAGTTAATAAATCCTGAATACTTCTGTTGTTTGAATCCGTACTATTTGCATAATCATCTTCTTCAAAACTTGCTAAAGGTGTTTTGTCATTTCTTGAAAAACGTAAAGCACGGTATGCAAAAATACGTTCGCAATCTATTATATGCTGAATGATATCTTTGATAGTCCACTTCCCTTCTGCGTATCGATAATCAAATTTATCCATTGGAATGTTTTGTACAAACCTGATAAAATCATGAAGCGAAATTTCTAATTCCTCAATCAAATTTACATTTCCTGCTTCTCTAATATAAGTTGCAAATCCACCTGAATATTCATTTTCTGATAATTGACTTGAATTCATTTTTATTGTTTTTTATAAAATAAATTTAAATTTTCTAATCTTAAGCAGAGTTACGACTCGCGTTAGTATTTCCGAAAAGAGATCTTGTTACGATTTTTTCATAAACTTTAATAAGCTCTTCGTTAGCACTTTTATCATTATTCAATTCGTTAATTCTTAATAAAGCATATTGTTGTATTGTTAACAATGGCAATACAATACGCTCTCTTATTTGAATTGAAGCTATACCATCAGGATAATTCTCCATTAAGGTTTTATGACCCGCTATTTTAAGTAAAAGACGTTTTGTTTCTGAAAACTCATCGTAGATAATTTGCCAGAATTCGCCAAACTCAGGATCATTTCGCATGTATGCTGTTAATGGTAAAAATGATTTTGCCAATGACATCATACTATTCTCCAAAAGTGTTTTAAAGAACAATGAATTATGATACAAATCACTTACTTTATCCCATTGGTCACTTTCTTCAAAATATTTCAAAGCAGAACCTACTCCAAAAAATCCGGGTACATTTTGTTTTAACTGGCTCCATGAACCTACGAAAGGAATTGCTCTCAAGTCTGCAAAGTCTAATGATTCCGATTTACTTCTTTTTGAAGGACGGCTTCCAATGTTCGTTTTAGAATAGTATTTTAAAGTACTCATCTTTTCTAAATACGGAATGAATTTAGGATGATTTTTAAAACTTAGATATTTATCATACCCTAAACCAGCCAATTGAGTCAAAATTTGGGTTTCCTCAACGGTTAACTCATTATCTTCTTTGCTGAAAACCTGATTGGTAACACCCGCACTTAATAAGTTTTCGATATTATAACGACAAGAATCTAATGTTCCAAAGTTTGAACTGATTGTTTGTCCCTGAACAGTAATCTGAATCTCGTTGTTTTCAATTTTCGGTCCTAAAGAAGCATAAAATTTATGTGTTTTTCCACCGCCACGAGCCGGAGGCCCACCACGTCCATCAAAAAATATAGCGTGAATACCATATTTTCTCGAGATTTCAGTCAATGAAATTTTAGCCTGATAAATACTCCAGTTCGCCATTAGATAACCACCATCTTTGGTTCCGTCAGAGAAACCAAGCATAATAGTTTGTTTGTTTCCTCTTGCTTGTAAATGCTTAGAATATTCAGGATTAGTATACAACTGCTCCATAATTTCGTGTGCATTTTGTAAATCGTCAACCGATTCAAATAACGGAATGATATCTACTGTAGGATTTTCCCAATTATTCAAACGAATCATAGCGAAAGTTTCCATTACGTTCAATGCACTTTCGTTATTACTAATAATATATCGGTTAGCTCCAAATTCACCGTTGCGCTCCTGAATAGTTTTAATAGCTTGTACTGATTCTAATGTTGATCTTGTAATTTCATCATTAAAATCAGCTGGATTTAATTGTCCTTTAACTTTAGATAAAACATCTAATTTTTCACTTTCAGCTAATTCAAAGTAGTTTTCCGGGAAAATTTTTGAATCCGAATTTAAATAGTGATTCACCACATCTTTAAAAACGGCGTCATGAATTTTACTATTCTGACGTATATCTAAAGTTGCAAAATGAAATCCGAATAAATTGATTTTTACCAAAAACGCTTCCAATTCGTCAAGATATAACGACTGGTGTTTTTCGATAATAATCGTTCTAATTTTATTTAATTGCGCTAGTAATTCTTCTAAAGTGATATAAATTTCACCTTTAGAATAAAAAACAGAACGGTAAAGTTTATGTTCAAGTTCAGCAACCAAAGTGTCTACGCCTGAGAAAGTTAATTTTCTTTTTAAGTTTCTCATTTCAACATAATAACACTTTAAAATAGAAGTACGCAGACGTTCAGCTACTTTCAAAGTAATTTCAGTTGTAACAAAAGGATTTCCGTCACGGTCACCTCCTGGCCAGAAACCAAGTTTGATTAATTGATTTTTAATAGCATTTCCATGAAGTATGTTTTTCTGTAAATAGTGAACAATTTCTCCCGAAGTTGCATAAAACACATTCTCTAAATACCAGATCAAACTCACCGCTTCATCGTATGGATTTGGTTTTTCGTTCTGAATAAAAGGTGTTTTTCCAAGCTGCGCTAATAACTGTTTTATTTTCAGTAAATCATTTAAACGAATAGCATCCGTTAAATCATTGATAATTCCCAAAACAGGCCCAGGGTAAAATTGTGTTGGATGTGCCGTTAAAACGGTTCTGACATTAAAGCTTTCAAGAAATTCGATTAGTTCCTCGTTTTTCTCTTTAGCATCTGTCTTTTCTTTGATATCACGTAAAGATCCGCGCCCTTCCATATTATTAACGGCTGGAAAAGCAGCATCTTCAATAGCATCAAACAATACAATTTGACGTTCTATATATTGAATAAACCGAAACATTAAGTCGATTTTTTCTTTTTCAGAAGCATTATTCAGGTATTTGTTTGAGAAGAAATCAAAAATTTCTTTTGGTGTTTCCTGTTTTCTAAAACCCGTTTCGCAAGTTTCTGTAAATAAAGGGAGTAAAACTCCAGTATTATCAATAGAATCAAAGGGTAATGTTATGAAAACACTATTATAAATGTGGTATTTTGAGAGAACATCTTGATTAAAACGTTCAATTTTTGGCAACGTGTACATAATCGTGTTGTAGTTGGTTGGTTAATTAGTCATAAAAAAACCCCAAGAATAAACTTGAGGTTATATTTTATAATATAGCATTCAAGAAAATATTACATATTTTTAAAAATAGTATGCATCAAACGCTTCTTATCGTTTATACTTTCTTCTAATGAAATCATAGTTTCTGTTCTGTAAACTCCTTCAATATCATCGATCATGAAGATAACTTCTTTCGCGTGTTTAGTGTCTTTTGCTCTAATTTTGCAAAAAATATTAAATTTTCCTGTAGTTACAGAAGCCACTGTTACGAATGGAATTTGATTGATTCGCTCTAATACAAATTTTGTTTGAGATGTATTATTAAGGAATACACCCACATAAGCAATAAATGAATACCCTAATTTATCGTAATCTAAGGCTAATGAAGACCCCATTATTATACCTGCGTCTTCCATCTTTTTTACTCTAACATGTACTGTTCCAGCAGATATCAATAGTTTTTTTGCAATGTCAGTAAACGGAACTCTCGTATTGTCTATTAACATATCTAAAATCTGGTGATCTACTTCATCTAAACGAAATTTACTCATAATTCTTTAATTAATATTACTAATTGCTATTACAAAGTATAAAAATATATATAAAAAACAACAAATTCACATAAAAATTAACTTTTTATCAATCCGTTAACAAATTTAACATTTTTATTTAAATAAAAATCTGCTTTTTCGTTCACTTTCGGAAAACTATTATGATTATCGGAATAAAATGCTCCCTGAGCGTCATATTCGTAATGTCCAAAATAATTTTCTAATTCACCTACTTCTGCGATGTAGGCGTTAAAGTGAATCTTATTTTCAATCAATTCTTCTTTGTATTGTGCGACAAAATTCGTAATAATTTCGATACCATCATAATTTATTTTGATGTTTTTATACATAAAATCATAAAAAACCACTTTATTTTGTGAAATATTCAAATAATCACTAATTCTATTATCAACTAAATCGTTTTCGGAAAGCACTTCAAAACTTGAAATAAGTGAGAAAAATAGGAACTTTCGGGTGATTTCACGCTCATAATCATTAGGAAAATGACCTGCTTCAAACAAAATTGTAGGCACTCCTAAAAATTGAAAAGTATCTCCTATACAGTTGATATTGAACGAATCATCAAAACGTCCAACTTGTCCAGGAATATATTGTTGTAATGTATCGTTAATTCCTGCAATTACATTTATAGCTTTTAACCTGTTTTCGTTTATTTCTCTTTCTTCATTATAAGATGGCGCTAAAAAAGAAACTGTTGCCGGCTTACCCGTATTACCTGCTCCAAAAATAGTACGCTGATCATGAAGATTAAAACAATAATGTGGCTTAAATGCTTCAAAAACGTCTCTAAGTACATTGCTTTCTGGCTGAGTCAGATTTTGAGAATCTCGGTTTAAATCAATTTTATTAGCATTTTCACGAGTATATAATGCAGCTCCATCAGGATTTAGTATTGGAATAGCATAGAAAGTAAATTTTGCAAGCAATTTATTTGCTAAATCTGAACCGCTATTCAATACGTTAATAAAGTCAAAAAGAGCTTTAGTCGTGGTACTTTCATTACCATGCATTTGAGACCACAGATAAATACGAGTTTCTCCTGTACCAATTTGGTAACTGTATATAGGTTTATCTAAAACCGATTTACCAATAATCTGTACTTGATTATTAGTATTTAATTTGTCTAATAAAGGTTGAATATGATCTAATGTCAAGTAACGCCCTTCAATAGATTGTTCTTTGTGCAGTCTAAATAATTCTTCTAAATTCATTGTCTTTTGATTAGTTTACAAAAGTAAACATCTTTATTTTTACAATTGTAAACGCGGAAAAAATAAGATAATTTATAATTGTAAACAAGATTTAAACCATTAATTACCTCACTATCCAATTAACAGTTAACATTTGTTATTATCTTATGATATACTACCGTATGTATTATATTTCAATAAGTTAACTAATCTTATATAAAGTTATAGTTGGTTGTTTTATAGCTGATATAAAAGATTTACAACTGTAAAATTGCTTTATTAACCCCTTTTAGTTACATTTGTAAATAGGACTTTTTAAAATGATAATTTACAATGGTAAACATCGATGATTTTGTAAAACGGCTTGAAATTATATTGGATTATTATGCTCTAAATGCCTCTTCTTTTGCCGATAAAATTGGGGTGCAACGTTCTAGTATGTCTCACCTTCTTTCAGGCAGAAATAAGCCTAGTTTAGATTTTGTGATGAAAATTTTGGACGTTTTTCCAGACATAGATATTTACTGGATATTAAAGGGAAAGGGAAGTTTTCCTAAAGTAGAAGATCAAAGTCTTAATGCAAATAACGAAATAGTTTCAGAAATTGTAAAACCTCTCACCCCTATTTCATCTTCTGAAGATTTTATTGGTGGAGATTTATTTTCTGAAATCAATTATAAGGAAGAAACAAAAACAGAAACAACAAATGCTATCGAATTTAAAAACTCAAATTTCATTTCGGAAGAAGGCGAAATTGAGAAAATTGTCTTTTTTTATAAAAACGGGACATTTAAGGTATATATCCCGTAATTCTAAATTTTCGCGTATTTAAAAAATTTTAAAATTATTTTTAGTTTAAGCGATTCTCACGCAACCGAAAAAATATTCAAAATTTACAATTTAAATCCGTCTTGGGGAATCTTGCCTAAAACATGTTCATAATGTTTTTTCAAAATTTGTAAATCGGCTTCATAATCTCCTGTCGGATAAAACGGCTTTCCTAAATTAACTTCTTTTTTACCCCAATCAAAAGCCACAGGAATAATTGGCACTTTTGCTTTAAACGCGATATAATAAAAACCAGTTTTAATTTCTTTTACTTTTTTGCGGGTTCCTTCAGGTGCCACTGCTAAACGAAAAACTTCTTTTCGCTCAAAGATGGCCGCAATCGAATCAACCTTATTCAATCCGCCAGAACGATCTAAGGGTTCACCGCCTACACTTCTGAAATAATATCCGAAAGGAAATTTAAATAATTCTTTCTTTCCAACCCAGTTCATTTCCAGTCCTGAAATTCCACGGGTAAAAATTCCTAAATAAAAATCATGATTACTTGTATGTGGCATCACCATCATCACGCATTTTTTCACTTCCGCATTTTCAATCCCTCTTATTTTCCAGCCCATTAGCTTAAAAAAGATGAATTTGTACAATTGTTTCTTCATTAAAATTTATTATTTCATGCAAAATAAAAGATTTAAAATGGTATTTTTGAGTAAACGCTTTACAAATGATCCAAAAAATTTTTAGTTATCTGATTCCAATCAAAGTTTTCAAGAAAAAATCGGCAAGAAGCAAAACGATCGAAGTAACCTGGACAAATGGCGAATTAGTTTTAGACTCTGAAAATACAAATTATTCGTACGGAAGTTTACAGCGTATATTAAGGTACGGATTACGGAACATTGGTTACAAAGCCATTCTTGATATGGATCATATTTTGTTACTGGGAGTTGCTGGCGGAAGTGTTGTAAAAACGCTGGTTGATGAAATTGAATATAAAGGTAAAATTACCGGTGTCGAAATTGATTCAGACATTATTCAGATTGCAAATGAATATTTTAACCTGAATCAGATCAAACAGCTTGAAATTATAATTGACGACGCTTTCGAATTTGTTTTAAAAACAAAAGATCAATACAATCTTATTATTATTGATATTTTTGAAGATACTAAAATGCCTAATTTTTTGTTTGAACGTTTTTTTAGTGAACGGGTTTGTTCGCTTTTAAAAAATCAGGGGTTTGTACTTTTTAACACAATGATTCTCGATGAAGCACATAATGTCAGAAATCGGAAGTATATTGCAGAAATAAATCCTAAACAATTTTCTTCTAAAATGCTGCCCCGCATTGAAGATCATAATGAACTAATAATAATTGAAAAAGTTGCCTAAATTTTACCTTTTATGAAAACCCTAGTTTCTATTTTAAAAGCCATCCCACCTACTAAAATTATTGATGCGAGTATTGATTTTTCAGATTATATCCCTTTAGATTTATCCATTACGAATAAAGAATTAATGGAAAGCAAACCAGAAAATGCTACTGAATTCGAAGATTTTATTTCTAAATATCTAAAAGCTAACAATGCTGAAGTAGCTTTTGGCGGTTATATAGAAGGACGAACATTATATAAAAGAAGTACAATATTTAAAAATGATTCTGTTCCGGAGCGCAATATACATATTGGTCTTGATTTATGGACCAAAGTCAATACCGCAGTTTTGGCACCGCTTGATGGGAAAGTGCATAGTTTTAAAAACAATGTTGGTTTGGGCGATTATGGACCAACGATCATTTTAGAACATGAAATTGAAAATGAAAAATTTTATACTTTATACGGACATTTATCGTTAGAAAGTATAAAAGATCTAAGCGTTGGGAAGCAATTTAAGAGAGGAGAACAAATTGCAACTCTTGGAAGTGCAGCTGTTAACGGAGATTATGCACCCCATGTGCATTTTCAGATTATACAGGATATTGAAGATTACTGGGGAGATTATCCCGGCGTTTGCAACAGTAATGATTTGAATTTCTACATCGAAAATTGCCCCGACCCTAACTTATTATTAAAAATAACATAAATAGTTATGAAGAAAGCAGTATTGATTATATGTTTGTTGTTGTTAATTGGATGTAAATCTAAAACTGTAACCCGGGACACCGAAGATTTAAAAATAAAACAAGTTCCAACTGCCGAAGTTAATGCTAATCAGCAAAAGAAAGCATATGATTTAGGTAAGCGTGTTTTAGAAACGTGTAACACGTCAAAATTTAAACCTTTTAACGAAACGGAAGTTACAAAGTCGGTTATGGAAAACACAACCGAAGAACGATTGACCAAAACCTGTCAAAGATTTAGACAATATTATGGAAATTTTATTGACTTGAAATTAGACGGTGTGTACAGAACTAAACAAGAAGTCATTTACCGCTATCATGCGTTATATACCAAAAAAGTAGCCAACAAAGAGTTACGCGTTTTTGTGAATGAAGACAATTTAGTTTCTGCAATTAAATCAATGGATTGGGACGAAAAATTTGATTCTAAAATAGAAGGACAATAAACTATAACTATGAAATTTAAAACACCTTTTTTAATCTTACTGTTACTATCAACTTTTGCAAATGCTCAGGAAACAATGACTGTAAAAGGCTCTAAGGCTTATCCGGCAACTCAAAGTTATACGTTTATCTGTGAAAAGTATGCTTTTTCAGGAGAGGCAAATGTTCAGGTTGCGAAGACAGAGAAAGGTGGAATCTTAAAATTATCAATTGCTACTGCCAATGCTGAAGCAAGAATTGCAGGCGGTGTTTATGTTGATCTGGCCAATGGAGATGTTATTGCCTGCGTTGACAAAAATGTAAAAGAAACTGTCGAGGGCAAAACTACTTCTTATTATTACTTCACTCCCGCCGAAATGATTAAACTCAAAAAAGCTGACATTCAGGGAATCAGATTTATTATAGCTGGAAACTCAAAATCTTTCGGAAATCAAACGGGTTATTTTACTGCCGTTAACAAAATCGCTTACTTTTCTACAGGATACGATAAATCAAAAAAAACGTTTGATACAGCAATTGCAATTAGTACATTATAAATAAAATATTTTGTATAATTAATCTTATATTTATATTCTAAATTTTATTTAAATGAACGCCAACGAAAATTTAATTGCTAAATTCTATACCGCTTTTGCAAATGCCGATGCTAAAACAATGAGTGAATGTTATCATCCAAAAGTGCATTTTATTGATCCTGCTTTTGGTTTACTAAAAGAAGAACAGGTTTCTAACATGTGGGAAATGTTGATTTTAAAAAGCAAAGGCAATATAAAAATTGAGTTTTCAGATATTAAAGCAGACGAATTTACAGGTTCTGCAAGATGGGTTGCTACTTATAACTTCAGCAAAACAAATCGTAAAGTAATCAATAAAATTTCAGCTGAATTTATTTTTCAGGATGGCTTAATTATTAAACATACTGATAATTTTGATGTATGGAAATGGTCCAAACAAGCCTTTGGTATTACAGGTTATTTATTGGGCTGGACAGGTTTTTTTCAAGGAAAAATTCAGAAGCAAGCCATATTGTCGCTTAAAAAGTTTCAGGAATCAAAATAATTTTCATAAATTGAAGATTCAAAATTTCTGATTAATTAAATATATTTCCGCCCTTATAAAATATCTGCCTTATTTAAGATTTATTTTAGTTGCTTTTTATTATTGAATTAATCGTTTTTAATTTTCAATACTCATGAAAGAAATTGTACACAAAAAATTAAATCAATTACAGGCAACAGCAATTTGCGGAAACGATATTAGTTCTTCTTGTTTATATGTCTCGGCACTAACCATTTTATATGCAGGCCAATATGCCTGGATTTCTTTATTAATTGTTGCTGTCGTTTTATTCTTATTCAGAAAAATTTATGGAGAAGTTGTTGGTGCAATTCCGTTAAACGGAGGAGCATACAATGTTTTATTAAATACTTCTACCAAACGCCTTGCCTCTCTTGCTGCCACTTTAACTGTTTTGTCCTACATGGCGACGGCTGTGATTTCAGCGTCTGAAGGAATGCATTACCTACACGGAATTTTCGAAGGCTTAAATGTTACCATTGCAACCGTAATTGTCCTGATATTATTTACCGGACTTGCCATTTTGGGAATTGGAGAATCAGCATTTGTTGCCGTCATTATTTTTCTAACCCATCTTGCAACTTTAAGTCTGCTTGTTCTAGCGTCATTATGGTTTCTATTAAATAATGGTCTGGAAACATTTCATGTCAATTGGCAAACTCCAATTGCTTCCGGAAATATAAAAACAGCACTTTTTCTGGGATTTTCTGCAGCCATGCTCGGAATTTCAGGTTTCGAAAGTTCTGCCAATTTTGTTGAAGAACAAGAACATGGCGTTTTTCCAAAAACACTTCGAAACATGTGGGCAATTGTTAGCTTTTTCAATCCCGTCATTGCCATACTATTAATAAGTGTAATTCCGTTGACCGAAGTTGGCGAAAACAAAGAATCGCTTCTCGCTCATCTCGGGCAAACTACCGGTGGATGGTGGCTGGCTTGGTTAATTTCTATTGATGCCGTTTTAGTTTTATGCGGTGCCGTTTTAACATCATTTGTTGGTGTTTCGGGATTATTAAACCGAATGACCTTAGACCGAATTCTCCCAAATTTCTTTCTGAAACAAAATAAAAGAGGTTCACATTATAGAATTGTAATTAGCTTTCTAGTTCTTTGTATATCAGTATTATTTGCAACAAGTGGTCATCTAGAATCACTCGCAGGTGTTTATACTTTCTCTTTTTTGGCGGTAATGGCCTTATTCGGCATTGGGAATTTATTATTAAAATTCAAACGCCAAAAATTACCAAGGCCAGAGCGTGCGCGTGGTATCGCCGTTGTAACTGCAGTACTTTTTATTATTGCTGCTTTTATCGGAAACATGAAGCTGAATATCAATGCCTTTTATACCTTTTTGCAATACATGATTCCGTCTTTAATTTTTATCGGAATTATGCTTAACCGCGTAATGCTCATCAAACTTTTAATCGAAGCCTTAGAATATTTCTATCAGCCGCTACGGAGAATGGTAATTATCAGTAACCGATATTTGCAAAAAATGAGTGTCGAAATTAATTCCCAGGAATTTGTCTTTTTTACCAAAGGCGATGATATTGCAATCCTGAACAAAGTATTGCAATATGTTGAAAATAATGAAACAACCAAAAAACTAAAAATAGTTCACATCAAAAGTGACGACGCAAACAACGAAGCTTTAAAGAAAGATTTAGAAGTTTTAGATCGCGCTTACGACGATATTGATATTGAATTCCTTGAAATAAAAGGTGTTTTCGGTCCTGATATTATAGATGAACTTTCTGAAAAATGGAAGATCCCAAAAAACTTCATGTTCATCGGTTCACCTGGAAATAAATTTTCATACCGCGTTTCCGACTTAGGCGGAGTTCGTTTAATCATGTAGGATCTGATTTTTTTAGGAGCAGATGTTTCTGTTTTTTCAAGACGACCAGTCCCGCTTTCGCCTATATCTTTGTTCGTTCCTCTCAAAGGATACCGGCTCTATCGGGGCTAGATTAGAAATTAAATTTTCAAAAGGAGCAAGAAATACAAACCCCGATAAGCTTTAAAAACTAATCGGGGTTATATTTTATAAAATCTATTGTCTCAACAGCTTTGTGAACTTTGTGTTTTATATTCATTAACTATATAAAAAAACCTTAGTGCATTTTGTGGTTAAAAAATCCAATATTAAGATTTAAACCAACCAGCAACTAATTCATCTTCAAATGAAGTAACGTTCTTATGAACAAATTCATTTGTTTTATTATTATAAGCATAATCTAACGCCCAGGTTTCGTGATTCTTAGCCAGATCTTTAATGCTCTCGCAAACATAGGCGATTTCGTTATCTGTGGTAGTCGGGTGAATAGACATTCTGATCCATCCCGGTTTTTTGATTAAATCGCCAATCGTGATTTCGTTAACAAGTTTGTTCGAAGTTTCCTGATCAACATGCAATAAAAAGTGGCCGTAAGTCCCGGCACAACTACATCCGCCACGTGTTTGAATTCCGAATTTATCATTTAATAATTTTACTCCTAGATTAAAATGTAGGTTTTCAATAAAGAAAGAAACCACTCCTAAACGATTTTTATGTTGACCTGCCAGAATTTTAATATTCTCAACTGGTTCCAAAGTTTCAAAAACATAATCAACGATTTCGTGCTCACGTTGGAGAATGTTCTCAATTCCCATTTCTTCCTTCAACTCAATTGCTAAGGCCGTTTTAATAACCTGTAAAAATCCGGGAGTTCCCCCATCTTCACGATCCTCAATATTGTCAACATATTTATGTTCACCCCAAGGATTTGTCCAGCTTACTGTTCCACCTCCAGGACAATCCGGAATCATATTATTGTATAATTTTTTATTAAAAATCAAAACACCAGAAGTTCCTGGACCACCCAAGAATTTATGAGGCGAAAAGAAAACAGCATCCAAATACGCTTCCGGATCTGAAGGATGCATATCAATTTTTACGTAAGGTCCTGAACAGGCAAAATCTACAAAACAAACCCCATTGTGTTCGTGCATCAATTTTGCGGCTTCATGAAAAGGAGTTTTCAAGCCCGTAACATTTGAACAGGAAGTAATCGAGGCAATTTTTATTGTTCTATTATTATATTTCTCTAATAATTCAGCTAAATTTTCAAGACTAAAAAGTCCTTTTTCGCATGACGGAATAATTTCAACATCAGCAATAGTCTCTAACCAAGAAGTTTGATTCGAATGATGTTCCATATGCGAAATAAAAACAACGGGTTTTTTTTCAGCAGGAACATTAATAAAGTCTTTTAGGTTTTCAGGAATTTTTAATCCCAAAATACGTTGAAATTTATTAATAACACCTGTCATTCCCGTTCCATCTGTAATTAAAACATCGTCCTGATTTGCATTAGCATGACGTTTTATGATATTTCTGGCATGATGATACGCTTTTGTCATGGCAGTACCTGACACAGTAGTTTCCGTATGTGTATTCGCTACAAAAGGTCCGAAATCATTAAGAAGTTTCTCCTCAATTGGTCGGTATAATCTTCCGCTGGCAGTCCAATCTGTATAAATAATCTGTTTTTTTCCGTACGGAGACGTAAATTCCTGATTAATTCCAACGATATTTTTACGAAAATCCTGAAAATAAGTTTCTAAAGTGATGGTATTATTTTTGCTATCCATTAGTATGCCTGAGTTTGATGCAAATATAATGGCTTTTTTGCAAAATTGCGAATTTATCAATTGTAAACTTCAAACATTCAATAACTGATTAGTATATTTAACTAAAATGTGATTTTTTTAGCAAATTATCATAATATTCTATCGGATTAATAGGGCATGTAAAACTTAACAATACTATTCTATGGGAAATTTATCAGTAGCTACTTTTGGTGGTGGATGTTTTTGGTGTATTGAAGCTGTAATTCAGCGTTTAAATGGTGTAGAATCTTTAAAATCAGGTTATTCAGGAGGTTTTATTAAAAATCCTCCCTATCGTGAAGTTTGTACGGGCAGAACCGGCCATGCCGAAGTCATACAAGTTACTTTCAACCCTGACATAATTTCATATCATGACTTGATTTTTATATTCATGACAAGTCACGATCCAACAACATTAAATCGTCAGGGAGCTGATGTAGGAACGCAATACCGTTCTGTCGTTTTATATCATGATGCAGAACAAAAAGCAATAACGGAACAGGTTTTTGAAGAAGTAAAATCTTTTTATGACGATCCTATTGTAACAGAGTTGACAGCTTTTGAAGTTTTTTATGAAGCCGAAGATGATCATCAAAACTATTACAACAACAATCAGGATGCGCGTTATTGTCAAATCGTAATCGATCCGAAAGTACAGAAATTAAAAAAAATGTATGCAGATCGATTAATTGACTAATTAAAAGTTTTGCCACAGATTAAAAAATTAGATCTCTTAATCTGTGGCATAAAAAATACCACAATGAAAAATTTAAAAGTAAATAATAGATTTACAGCAGAATTACCAGCAGATACAGATGAAACCAATGAGATTCGTCAGGTAAAAAACGCACTGTTTTCCTATGTAAATCCAACAAAGCCTTCAAATCCAACTTTAATTCATGCTTCACAAGATGTAGCAGAAATGGTTGGAATAACAGCTGATGAAATTCAGTCGGAAGCATTTTTAAATACTTTTTCAGGAAAAGAAATTCTTCCTGAAACACGTTCGTATGCTATGTGTTATGCAGGGCATCAATTTGGGAATTGGGCAGGACAATTGGGCGACGGCCGCGCTATTAATTTAACCGAAGTTGAACACAATAACGTCTTTTTTACCCTGCAATTAAAAGGTGCAGGAAAAACACCTTATTCAAGAACTGCAGATGGTTTGGCTGTTTTACGTTCTTCAATAAGGGAGTATTTATGTGCTGAAGCTATGCATCATTTAGGTGTACCCACTACCCGATCACTTTCGCTTATACTGTCTGGTGATCAGGTATTGAGAGATGTTTTATACAATGGAAATCCGGCTTACGAAAAAGGAGCTATTGTTTGTCGTGTAGCGCCATCTTTCATACGTTTTGGAAGTTTTGAAATACTTACTGCACGAAACGAACTAAAAAATCTAAAAGAGTTTGTTGAGTATACAATCAAACATTACTTTTCTGAAATTAAAGGAGAACCAAAAGAACAATATATACAGTTCTTTAAAACCGTTGCGGACACAACCCGTAAGATGATTGTGGATTGGCAACGTGTTGGTTTTGTTCATGGTGTTATGAATACGGACAATATGTCGATTCACGGTTTAACGATTGATTACGGTCCCTATGGCTGGTTGGAAAACTATGATCCTAATTGGACTCCAAACACGACGGACAGTCAAAATAGACGTTACCGATTCGGAAATCAACCTCAGGTGGCACAATGGAATTTGTATCAGCTAGCTAATGCACTTTATCCTTTAGTTAATGAAGCAGAGCCATTAGAAAAGATATTAGAATCCTTTATAAATGATTTTGAATCTGATTATAAAGAAATGTTTTTAAGTAAAATAGGATTGTTTACTTCAACTGAAGCTGACGGTAAGTTAATTGAAGGTTTAGAAGCGGTTCTACAATTATCTGAAACAGATATGACAATCTTTTTCAGAAGTTTAAGTAAAGTTATAGAAGCCGATTCAGGTGAAAGTGCGATTGAAAAAATTCAGGATTCTTTCTATTTACCAGAAGAAATTAAAGGAGATATTTTAGATTCCTGGAAAAAATGGCTTACTGTTTATCTTCAAAGATTAAATCAGGAAGAACTTTCAGATGAAGATCGTACTGAAAAAATGAATCAAATTAATCCGAAATATGTGTTGCGAAATTATATGGCGCAATTGGCAATTGATGACGCAGACAAAGGGGATTATTCTCTAGTAAATGAATTGTACTTATTACTACAAAAACCTTATGATGAACAACCTCAATCAGAAAAATGGTTTGCAAAGCGACCTGATTGGGCACGCTCAAAAGTAGGCTGTTCTATGCTTTCTTGTAGTTCTTAATTTTTTTTGCCACAGATTAAAAGATTTCAATGATTAAATCCTGTAATCTGTGGCATTTTTTTATTTAGAAGTAATATAATCGACAATCATACTGGCGTGAACGCGGGAGTTTTCTATAAACCATTTGTGTGTCTGCATTCCGCCGCAAACTACTCCGGCCAAAAATAAGCCTTTCACATTTGTTTCCATTGTTTCTGGGTTGTAGACCGGTATTTTTAATTCATCTTCAGAAAGTTGAATTCCCATTTTTTTCAGAAAAGTCAAATCTGGTTTGTATCCTGTCAAAGCTAAAACAAAGTCGTTTTCAATTGTTACTTTTCCATTTGGTGTTTGAATTTCGACTTCATTATCTTTAATTTCAGTTATATTCGATTCAAAGAAAGCTTTAATACTTCCTTCGGCAATACGGTTTTCTATATCTGGTTTTACCCAATATTTAACCCTGTTGTTGATTTCATTTTTACGAATAACCATAGTTACGTTCGCCCCTTTTCTCCAGCATTCAAGAGCTGCATCCACTGAAGAATTATTGGCACCAACAATCAAAACATTTCTGAAAGCATATTCATGTGCTTCTTTGTAATAATGACGCACTTTTGATAACTCCTCACCTTTTACGTTCATTTCAATCGGAATATCATAAAAGCCTGTTGCAATTACTACGTTTTTAGCTTTATATAAATTCTTATCAGAAACAATCTTAAAAATTGAGTTTTCTTGTTTTTGAACACTAATCACTTTTTCAAATAAATGAATCGAAAAATTAAAATAGCGGTGAATATTTCGATAGTATTCCAAAGCTTCCTGACGACCCGGTTTTGGAGCCAGACAGTTAAAAGGAATACCTCCAATTTCTAATCTTTCAGCTGTTGAGAAGAAAGTCATGTATAATGGATAATTGAAAATACTATTTACAATCGCACCTTTTTCTATAATTAAATAACGTAAATTTTTCTTTTGAGCTTCAATTGCACAAGCCAGTCCTATCGGACCGCCTCCGACAATTATCAAATCATATTCTGCCATAGACTTATTATTTTTCCCAGGATTTAAAAGGATTTTTGCTCAAATAGGCGTTGTAGTAACGTTCATCATTTGTAACTTCTTCTCCAAGCCAGTCTGGTTTCTCAAAAGATTCGGTTTCTGATTCCAGTTCAATTTCAGCCATGATCAGGCCTTCATTTTCACCGTAAAATTCATCTACTTCAAAAACATGTTTTCCTGCTTTTATTTCAAAACGTGTTTTTTCAATTTTTCCCTTTTCGCATAATTTTAGTAATTCCTGCGCTTCATCAAGCGGAATTTCATTTTCCCATTCAAATCGGGACATACCACCGTGATGACCAATACCCTTAATAGTAAGAAAGCCTTTTTTTCCTTTAATTCTAACGCGCACGGTCCGCTCTGGAAGAGAGCTTAAATAACCTTGCGCAATTTGATTTTGAGCAAAAGCCTGTTCTTTAAAATCACTTGATTTTACAAGAAACTTTCTTTCAATTTCTATCATTTTAATAGTGTAATTAATTTAATGCAAGTTACTCAATTAAATCCAGTTTTTAAATGGAGATCTCTTTCCTGCCTGATAAATCGATGTTAACATAATATACTTGTAACCAGAACAATAACAAATAATTAACGGGGCAATGCGATGTTCTGTATTTATTTATTAGTTAATTTTGATAGGGATTTAATCTCACTCTTAAGTCCGATCGATAACTTCAATATTCATTCAAAAACTTATGATCATGGATATATCTTGTATAGTAATCCCTTTATTAACAGGGCTAATCTTTGGAATTTTAGGTTATTTTTTAGGAAAGAAAGTGTCATCAAAATCGGAACATTCCCTTGCCTCCTCTTTGCAATCAGATTTAGATGCTTGTAAAACACATGCAAAAAGTTTGACTGTAAGAATTTCATCTTTAGAAGCAGATTTAGCAGAAAAGAAAGCAAAACCAAGCAAAAAGAAACCAGCTACACCCCAGATAACACCAACTTTTCTGTTTGATACCGCTTTGGCCAAAACGATTTTTGGCAAAAAAGTAAAAGAAAACGACCTAAAAATTGTAGAGGGAATTGGACCAAAAATTGAAGCTTTGTTCAATGCTGCCGGAATAACAACCTGGCACGATTTGTCTGAAACATCTACCGAAAAATTACAGACAATTTTAGATGCCGGTGGAGAAAATTATGCTATACATAATCCAAGTACCTGGGCAAAACAAGCACTGATGGCTTATGAAGGTAAATGGCAGGAACTCAAAGACTGGCAAGCCGGACTACGTGGTGGAAAAGAGTAAGAAATGGGTTCAAAGGCTCAGAGTTGCAAAGGAACAGAGATTTTTTCTCTTTGTTACGCTTAACTCTATTTGATACTTTGTATTTTTTCTAAAAGATCAGAATTCCAGCCTTTAGTTGTGTTGTACCATAATTGCCCTTTTGAAACTTCAAGTGGACAATCAAAATTGTTTGTATAAAGCGCTCCTGTGCCCAAGCCCTGTGGCATTTTTGAATTTAAAGTAAAAGTCCATTGTGCGATGGCATTAAGTCCAATATTGCTTTCTAAGGCAGAGGTAATCCACCAGCCAATATTATATTTATCTGCTAAATCAATCCATTCTTGTGTTCCTCTAAATCCGCCAACAAAACTCGGCTTCAGAATAATATATTGTGGTTGGATTTTTTGTAGCAATGCTTCTTTTTCCTTCAATGAAAATACGCCTATTAATTCTTCATCCAATGCAATCGGAAAAGGTGTTGTTTTACATAATTCAGCCATAACTGAAACGTTGCCTTTCTTTATTGGTTGTTCAATACTATGTAATTGAAATACTTTTAATTGATTTAGTTTATCTAAAGCTTCATTCAAAGTAAAAGCACCATTGGCATCAACCCTGATTTCGATTTCTTCTGCTGAAAAATGACTTCTTATAAATTGTAATAATTCCAGCTCCTTTTGAAAATCTATAGCGCCAATTTTTAGTTTTATACAGTCAAAACCTTGTGCTAATTTCTCTTCAATTTGCTCCTTCATAAAAGAAGCTTCTCCCATCCAAACCAAGCCATTAATCATAATGGATTTAGAACTATTGGTAAAATCGGAAGGAAATAAGAGAAAAGGATTTTCGCTTTTTAACGATAAAAAAGCCATTTCGATTCCAAATTGTATAGACGGAAATTCTAATAAAGCTTCCCAAAGTGCCTCTTCTCCTAAATGGATATTTTCGCAGGTCCAATTGAGTTTTTCTTCATAATCATCGCGATCATCAGTACTTAGCCCTCGCAAAATGCCACACTCGCCTATTCCTTTTTTACCATTTTCTTCAAGAACAATAAACCAGGTTTCTTTTTCGGTCATAACACCTCTGGAAGTTCCGGAAGGACGTTTAAACTCGAGCATGTATTTATGATAAGTCGCTTTCATATTGTCGTTTTTCACCATATAAGTGATATAAGAAAATTTAAGATTGGCCTTATAGATTGATAAATTAAAAGAAAAAATATAAGCTGAGTGTTTAACGCACTATAAAATGAACTTATATCACTTATATGGTGAAAACCTTTTAATTATAAAGCTTTAATACTTTTTCGAAGTCTTTTGATGGTAATCCTGCTTTTTGAAAAAGTTCAAAGTCTTTTTTTGTTTTGTCTTTCCAGCTCAAACTGTCGGTTACGTTTTGAGTTTGGTATTTTTTATAAATTACTTTTGCTTCGCTATAATCATCACTAACCAAATAAACGTGGGCTAAATTTAGTTTTACTAATAGCTCAGTATCGTCTAATTTTTCACCTTCTTTAAGAAACTTAATTGCTTTTGCATATTGCTTAGTCAAAATATAGCAATATCCAATAAAACCATAATCAATGGCAGTGGCTTTTCCGTCATTGATTATGGTATTCAGCTTCCGAATTGCTTCATTGTATTTTTGAAGCTTGATTAAAGTCGAGGCCTGAACTCTTAAGTCATTATAAACGTTTTTAGAAATGTCAGCATCCTTATAACAAGCATTTCCAAAATCTTTATATACTTTGTTTTTTTCGATTGGCAGTAGTTTTTGAAATTCTGTGTAACGGTATTGTTTTATAATTTTATCTAAAATACAAACACAAAAATCATCAGAATTGGCCATTTTTTGTGCCATTGTTGATGTTTTGCATA
Source organism: Flavobacterium sp. KH_001 (assembly GCF_057840745.1). Lineage (NCBI taxonomy): Bacteria > Pseudomonadati > Bacteroidota > Flavobacteriia > Flavobacteriales > Flavobacteriaceae > Flavobacterium > Flavobacterium sp. KH_001. The sequence goes on from NZ_CM174520.1 coordinate 3,833,373, forward strand.
GACTGATAATTTCGTTTTTGTTATCCTGATTCCAGCCACGGTTTAATTTGGTGTCAACCCAAGGCACAACTTCTAAAACAATTTTTTGATTTAAAAGCCAGTTTTTACTGTGAAAACCAAACCAAATTGTACTGATATTTTGGCCCAAACAAGAAGATTTGTCCAATGATAAGCGTTTTGCATCCTTGCTTACTTCGTTTACTTGTGCGTAGCAAGATTTGTCTGTTTTTCCATCATCGATGTATTTTTTTGCATTTTCTTCTGAAGTAAAAAGCGCATAAGTACAATTGTCGTCACCGGAAATCTTTGACATTAAAAAAACTGCTCCTGCAGAGCCTTGGCTAATTCCTGTTGGGTCTGGAATCGCTTTCAATACTGAAACCAAACTGTTTGCCATTTGCTGGTTTTCGTCTAAAAGTGTAATTCGGTATACAATTTCTGTGGTTCCTACAGGAAGATCTTCTGTTTTTAAAGTGATTCGGTCACGGGCAGAAACGATAATTTCTTTGGTAGTGGCGCGTTCTTTGTCCCAATAACCTTCTTTTTGAGCAAAAGTGTTGTATGAAATTGTAATTAAAAGAAATAAAATTATTTTTTTGAAATTCATCATCATAATTTTTGATACAAATAATTAGTTTACGTTTAATATGTTTTCTGTAAATTTCAGCCACTCCTGATCAGGTATCGATTTATCAATATAATAATCAGGTTGAATTCCTTTTCCATCAATTTGCATGCCTGGAATTCTTAAACTTTTTGAAAGTGAGTATCCAAGCTTTAAATCCTTACACGGAAAATCAATAAAATACATATTCGAAATATCCAGAACACCTTCTGTCGTAGTGCCAAAAAGCTTTACTTTTTTGCTTTGTTTTGCGGTCAGTAAAAATTGTTCGGTTGTACTCCCATTATTTTCATTAATAATTATCGCTACATTTTTTGGATAAACATAAATTGAATCTAGTCGCTGTTCATCAACAGCTTTTTCATTAAGGTTTATGAATTTACCCATATTTGCATTTAATTTTTCTAATCCCATTTTAGCCCAGTCCTTTTCTTCATCTGACCAATCCGGATCTGCCATAAAATCTTCCATTCTTTTATTGTTTTGAACAGTCGACAAGAACTCAACACCAACTGTTCTTATAGGATTTGTATATAAATACGGGATTATTTTTTGAAAAGTGGCATCAGATCCTCCGCCGTTATTTCTTAAATCAATTATTAAGTTTTCTTTGGAAAGAATCAATTTATTATTGGCAAGAAGTATACTATCAACAACTTTCTTATTAGAATAATTGAATGAAGGAATTCTTAACAAAACACTTCTACTTGATATTTCTTTAATAAAAGGCCTTTGGGCTGTTAACGACTCTACATAAGTTGTAATATCTGAGTTATCTTCAAAATTATTCGGAAAAACTCTTTTCAGTGAAATAAATCCAACTTTTAAGAAATTATTTCCAATTAATTTTACGTCATTAAATTTTTGAGATGAAAAGTCTCCCATAAAATATACAGCACTGTATGTTTTATCTAAGTTTCCCTTAATCTTAAATTTCACTTGATATTGTGACCATTTTGTGCCTTTTGCATCTAAAACATAACCAATAAATTCATCATTTACTTTTGCAACACCAATTGTATAAGGAGGTGAAGACCAAATTCCTTCAAATGTTGGCTGAGTATTTTTTGATGTTTTGCTTTTTAATTCTTCCTCCGTTATTTGAAGTCTCTCCCAGTTTTTAGCAGGTTCAGTTTTAGTTTGTGAAGCTGTCTTATTTACGTAATCCTGATTTATTTCTAATGATAAATGGGCAGGCCTGAAAAAATGAAGCCAGTCCAAAAGGATGGTTCTGCATTCTTTAAGGTCGTTTATCTTTTTGACTTTTTTAGCAAAAAGAGCACTATGATTTTGATATTCGATCAATCCTTTCTGATCAATTACATATTGAAAACCGGCATCATTTTCTTCAAAATTTTTCTTTAACCAATTAAAATTATCTTCACAGGAACATTTTTGTGCATAGGTGTTATAAGATATTACAATTAAAAGAGTAAGTGCTAATTTTTTTAAATTCATTATAACAACTTGTTTTAGGATTGATAAAGTAAGTAGATGAGAAATTTTAAATTTAATAGTATTCTGATAGCTTTTATTTCGTTTATTCAATGATCTGCAACATCTTTTTCTTTTGAAAATGATTGCCCTAGCCCCGATAGAAGCGATATCCTTTTGTGGTGGGGTTCACCACAAAAGATATAGCGGATAGCGGGATTAGCTCCTGAAAATTATTACAATTCAATAGATTCACCTATTTCCAAAAGCATTAAATCTTTTCCTTTATCGAAAAATTTACGGATTGACTCTTCGTGATTGATTTCGATGTAACCAAAAGTATCAAAATGATAACCCAAAATTTTATCACATTCCAGAAAATCAGAAGCGATAATAGCATCTTCAACATCCATGGTGAAATTATTTCCGATTGGAAGAATCGCTAAATCAAGTTTAGTTCGCATCGGAATCAGTTTCATATCCATTGTAAGTGCTGTATCTCCGGCTATGTAAATGTTTTTATGCTCGCTTTCAATTACAAAACCACCAGGATTTCCTCCGTAACTTCCGTCGGGAAAGGAACTTGAGTGAATTGCGTTTACATATTTTACTTTTCCAAAATCAAATTTCCAGCTTCCACCGTGATTCATTGGATGTGCGTTATGGCCTAATTTAGCATAATAGCTTGTTATTTCTGCATTAGAAACAATAACAGCGTTTGTACGATTAGCAATAGCTTCGACATCTAAAACGTGATCACCATGTGCATGTGTAAGCAAGATATAATCTGCTTTTAATGTATTTATATCAATTGACGCAGCCTGAGGATTTCCAGTAATAAAAGGGTCGACAATAATATGTTTTCCTCCAACTTCTATACCTAAAGAAGCGTGTCCGTAGAATGTAATTTTCATTTTTATAAAATTTAGAGTTGAACCTTGATTTTATCTTCCGCCCATGAATAGATTAACAAAAATGTCTGAAATCAATGAGATCATACAAACTGTTAATAACAAAGAAAGCAAGAAGGTACTTAATGCCAATTTTTTTAATTCCGGATCTAAAAGCTTAGGATCTTGGTTTTTATAAACGGTAATTAAATGTTTAGTTAAAGGAATGTAAGCTAATAAAAATAAATATTGATCGAAACGATAATCGCTTAAAATAGCAAAAACAACTACCAAAATCATTGCTGTAACAATTAATGAAAAATGATAAATTTTGGCTTTTGCACCGCCCATTTGGACTACAATAGTGTTTTTACCAGATTTTCTGTCTGATTCTTCATCACGCATATTATTGAGGTTTAAAACACCAACGCTCAATAATCCGATAGAAATTGCTGGTAAAATTAAAAGTGGATCTACTTCTTTTGAATATAAAAAGTTAACACCCAAAGTACTTACTAATCCGAAGAAGATGAAAACAAAAACATCTCCAAAACCTCTATATCCGTAAGCTGAATTTCCTACTGTATAACGAATTGCTGAAACAATCGCAGCAATTCCCAACAATAAAAAGAAGATCGAATATCCAAAATTAGACTCACCAAAAGCAAAGTAAATCAATACAATTGCAGACAGCAAAGTTAGTGCTGAAGTAATTATTATGGCTTTTTTCATAGCCTGAGGCGTAATCACACCGCTCTGAATAGCACGTTGTGGTCCTACTCTATCAGCGTTATCTGTACCTTTTACACCATCTCCGTAATCATTTGCAAAATTGGATAAAACCTGTAAACCAAGCGTTGTTAGAAGTGCAAAACCAAAAATTTTCCAGCTAAAAACTTCAGTTGGTGTATTAATAGTCGCGGTTGGGTTTGATAAGGCATATATACTTCCTACTATAATTCCGGAAACTGATAAAGGCAATGTGCGCAGTCTGGCGGCTTCAATCCAATGTTTCATTCTATTTTGTTTAGTTTTAAATTTTGTTTCAAGTTTCAGGTTTCAAGTTTTAGGTTGGGTTTCACAACTTGAAACCTGAAACTTGAAACAATTTTTAACTTTTTATGGCAACCACTTATTTTCTCCAAAGTTTGGTTTTCTTTTTTCTAAGAATGCATTTCTTCCTTCTTTTGCTTCTTCGGTCATATAAGCTAAACGGGTTGCTTCTCCGGCAAAAACCTGCTGCCCTACCATACCATCGTCTGTAAGGTTCATGGCGAATTTTAGCATTTTTATAGAAGTTGGAGATTTTTGAAGAATTTCCTGTGCCCATTCGTAAGCAGTAGCTTCCAATTCATCATGAGGAATTACGGCATTTACCATTCCCATATCCATTGCTTCCTGAGCTGAATAATTTCTTCCTAAAAAGAAAATCTCACGTGCTTTTTTCTGCCCCACCATTTTCGCTAAATAAGCAGATCCGTAACCTCCGTCAAAACTGGTAACATCAGCATCTGTTTGTTTGAAAATAGCGTGTTCTTTGCTGGCTAAAGTCATATCGCAAACCACGTGCAAACTGTGTCCACCACCAACTGCCCAACCTGGAACAACCGCAATAACCACTTTTGGCATAAAACGAATTAAACGCTGCACTTCAAGAATATTTAAACGATGTTGTCCATCTTCACCTACATAACCTTGGTGTCCACGTGCATTTTGATCGCCTCCGCTACAAAAAGAATAAACACCATCTTTAGTTGATGGACCTTCAGCAGAAAGTAACACTACTCCTATTGAAGTATCTTCTTGTGCATCGTAAAAAGCCTGATATAATTCTGAAGTTGTTTTTGGTCGAAAAGCGTTTCTAACATTAGGTCTGTTAAACGCTATTCTTGCAACTCCATTACATTTTTTATAGGTGATATCTTCAAATTCTCTGGCAGTAATCCAATCCATTTCTATTTGTTTAGTTTTAATAATTATAGTGTAAAAATAAAGCATTTTTACATTTTTACCTACTCAAATCGGCTTAAGTCTCCTGTAAATTATCACCAGAAGATGCTAAATAGTATTTACTTACAAAAAATAACAATATTTAACATTGGATTTTAAAAATAATTAAGTAATTTTACACCCTAGAAATCAATGAGATACATTTTATTTCACTGATTTATGATTGATTTTCTTTCACTGATTTATTAACCTAAAAAATGACTTTTTTTGAGAAAAATTAAAAATTTTGTCGCTCATTTTTTTACGGTTTTTATTAGTAAACCTTTAACTAATGAGCAAATGATTTATGCGTTTGTTAAAACTTCAAGAAGGAGATAGTAACACCTAAGGTTAAATGCTAGAATTGTTTAAGTAATTAGTATAAGATTGATTACGAAAAGAGGAAAATGCTAACCAAAACATTCTATAAGTTATTTTATCAACCAAATGGACTAGCCGTGAAATTGATTTTTTGCTTTTAAGATGGACGTATTGATTGTTTAAAGACATACCAGAAGAAAGGTAACTCCTAAAATTCTTAAAGTTGTTACTATTTCAATGGATTCGAATAATTTTATTTCTGTTTTTTTTTAATTACAATTTTTTTTAAAACTGAATAAAAAGAGAAAGGCTGCTTGTAATGAGCAGCCTTTCTTGTTATAATAATTCTTGTGACTAAATTCCAATAACAGTGAATGCATTGGAATTTTAAAAAATTTCTAATTTTCCTTTACTAAATAAATTCCGTCTTCTTTGATTTCGATGAGTTTGTCTTTATACAAAGCTCCAATTGCTTTTTTGAAGGTCTTTTTACTCATTTTTAAAACTGTTTTAATGTCCTCTGGGTGTGAAGCATCATTTAGTCTCAAAAAACCACGATTGGCACGCAATTCATCTAAAATCTTCTCGGCATTTGGTTCGATACTTTGATAGCCTTGCACTTGTAAGGCTACGTCAATTTTATTATCAGGACGAATATTTTTAATAAAACCGATCATTCTGTCCCCAGTTCTGATGGCATCGTCATACACTTCATCTTTGTATAGCAAACCTTTATGTCTCTCGTTGATTATAACATTGATTCCTAATTCCGTAATATGAGAAACAATCAGATCAACTTCTTCTCCTTTTTCAACAGTAAGCTGATCATTTGACAAAAATTGGTTCAATTTACTTGAAGCTACCAAACGATTGGTTTTTTCATCCATATAAAGGTAAACCAGGTAACGCTTTCCTTTTTCCATTGGACGCGCTTGTTCTTTAAACGGAACCAGAATATCTTTTTCCATTCCCCAGTCCATAAAAGCACCAACCTGATTGGTGTAATTTACTCTTAAAAGTGAAAATTCATTCAATAAAATATAAGGTTCAAGTGTCGTAGCAACTGGACGTTGCTCGTGGTCTAAATAAACAAAAACAATAAGCTCCTCGCCTATTTCAAATTCATTTGGAACGTATTTATTCGGTAATAATATATCGTGAATTCCTTCCGGATCTTTTTCAGGATTTCCTAAAAATAAACCAACTTTGGTATCACGTAATATGGTAAGAGTATTGTATTTTCCTATTTCAATCATATTCTTTAAGGTTCTAAGCCAATAAGCGACTAAGTTTCTAAGCTGCAAATGTACGAAGTTTGAAAATGGGAAAGCGAAAAATATTTTGGATAAAAAAAAGTACCATTTTCATGACACTTAATATCTTTTATTTTAACTCTTTAAAATATTGCTTTAAAACAACATCATTTTCCGTAGTTGGTGTGAAAATTTCCAAAATGGCCGGAGTATCATCTTTCGCGTATAATTCTTGAATTTTAGTTTCTAATGATTCAATATTATAAGCAGTCAAATAATTAAACTGATACATTTTTGCTAAATGTTCTGCCGTTAAATGATGTGAAGTTTCAAAATAAGTATTGAAAACAGGCTTTTCTTCATGGCCTGGTAAAATTCTAAAAATTCCTCCTCCTCCATTATTAATCAAAATAATTTTGAAGTTTTTTGGGATATAAGCATTCCATAAAGCGTTGCTGTCATACAAGAAACTAATATCGCCCGTAACAAAAACATTTGGTTTTCCGCTCCCTACTGAAGCACCGATTGCTGTAGATGTGCTGCCGTCAATTCCGCTTGTTCCTCTGTTACAAAAAACTTCTATAGACGTATCAATATGAATTAATTGCGCATATCGAATGGCCGAACTATTACTAATTTGCAATTGACTGTTTTTTGGCAAAGATTCAATAACTTTCTCAAAAACTTTAAAATCTGAAAAGGGGATTTTTTCCAGATATTGATTTCTTCTGATTTTTCTAAAATTATAAATTGCACCAATTTTTTCGGCATATTTACTTTTTGTATGCTCCGTTTTTGACAACAAATCCTTAAAGAAATCGTTGGGCTGCATTACAAAATGCTGTGTCAGGGCATTGAAGGTATTATAAGCCCGTAAAGTATCAATATGCCAATGCTCTTTTGGTTTATGCTTACGCAAAAATCCTTTGATACGTTTAGATACGATCATACCACCAAAAGTCACTAAAACATCTGGATTAAGCTCTTTAAAATCAACATCATCAAACGGTGTAATTAAAGTATCGATACTATTAATAAAATCCGGATGGTGTAAGTTTGAAGTCGTTTCTGTCAACACTACAACAGACGGATCTTGTGCCAAATTGTCTATAATTTCCTGATCAATGCTATTCGCTTCATTAACGCCAACCATAATTAATTTACGTTTGGCCAAATTCCAAATTGAAACAAAATCTTCTACATTTTCGATTGTTTTTGATCCGATGATTTCTTCTGAATGCGTGATTTTTGGTTGCACTGAAAGTTCTCCGACAGTTTCATACAAAGGTTCTTCAAAAGGTGCATTGATATGAACCGGCCCTTTTTGAAGAATGGCGGTTTCGATCGCTTTATTGATTTTTAAATCATTTTCTTCAGAAGCTTCTTCCGTTAAATTGGCATTGAAAACAGAATGATTTTGAAAAACATTTTCCTGACGAATCGTTTGCCCGTCACCAATATCAATCTTACTTTGCGGGCGATCTGCAGAAATCACAATTAGGGGAATTTGACTATAAAATGCTTCGGCCACAGCCGGATAATAATTTAATAAAGCAGAACCTGACGTACAAACAATGGCCGTTGGCTTTTTACTTTGCTGTGCAATACCTAATGCAAAAAAAGCTGCACAACGTTCGTCTGCAATACTATAACAGGTAAAATTAGGATTTTGTGCAAAACCTATCGTTAGAGGTGCGTTTCGTGATCCCGGAGAAATAATAATATTGGTAATTCCTTTTGCTAAACAAATTTCGATGATGCTTTGAGCAAGCGGTATTTTGGGGTAAATCATTCGTATGGCGTATTATTTTTAAAGGAAATCTAAACTTGAAGATTTCATTTGATACCACAAAGTTACAAACTTCGCATTTGATTTACTTATAAATTGGGAAGATATTAAGGCTGTTTTTAGAAAAAGGAAATATATTTGTAAAAGCATTTTTTTGATCAAAATAAACTTCCTATGCGTTTCATTTATCTTTTTTTGCTTTGTATTTCAATACAAACCCTAAAGTCGCAAAATCAATTTGTTCCTGATGACACACCATATAAAAAAGCTTTAGAAACTGCAAAAACAGAAGGCAAACCACTTTTTATAATGCTTTACGCTGACTGGTGTCCTCATTGCAATCAAATGAAAAAAGAAGTTTTTAGCGACCCAAATGTAATGGATTTTTTAAAGGAGAATTATGTTTGCATCTGGAAAAATATTGAGAAGGAAGAAGGAATAGCGCTAAAGAATAAGTACAACACTAAATCATTGCCTACTTTTTTATTTTTAGATTCCAATGAAACGCTTTTATACGCTTTAAAAGGCGAAATGAAAACCACCGAGTTCATGACTGAGGTTAAATATGCCTTGAACTCAAGAATGCAATTGCCTTATTTAGAAAAAGAATTCCTTTCAGACCCAAGTAATTCAACCAAGTTTTTTGCTTACCTAAATACTTTGAAAAAGGGAAAAGACAGAACCGATTTATCTCCTGCAACACATACTTATCTCGATACTCAATCTGACGCACAATTGGTTAGCGAAACCAATTGGAGAATTATTGCAAATGGGGTAACCGATATCAATTCAAGAGAATTTCAATACGTTTTAAAACATCAGAAAGAGTTTGTTGCTGTGGCTTCTCAGAATCGTGTAGATCGCAAAGTAGAAAGCATTGTAACCGAATTACTTCGTCCCTTAGTTGACAATTTAGATACCGTAAACTATTACAAACAAAGAGAAGTTGCAAAATCAATTCGTTTACAGAAAACAGATTCTTTGGTTTTTAAATTTGATTTAACTTTAGCAGAAAGAACCGAAAAATGGCAGTTTTACAAAAAAGTAACACTTGCAGATACTCAGAAATTAGTTTGGAACGATGCCAGCTTTTTAAAAGACATTGGGCAAACGTACCTAAAACATATTAAAGATACCGAAAGTCTTAAAAAAGCTATTTTCTGGGTTAAACATTCTTTAGAATTAAATGATTCTTATGATGGAAACCTGCTCATCGCGCGGCTTTACAATAAAATTAAAGACAAAAAATTAGCTTTACAATATGCCAACGATGCCAAAGTCATTTGTACCGAAATGACATGGAATACCAAAGAAGTAGATACTTTGTTAGCTGAACTAAACACAAAATAATATCCTATAAAACCATGAACCTTATTCTTAGACCTGCAACAGTAAATGATTTAGAAAAAATTCTGGACATTGTAAATTTTTCTATTTTGCACACAACAGCAAATTATAATTATGATATTCAAACGCTTGAAGTGCAAACAAAATGGTTTGAAGATAAAACTGCTAAAAATCTACCTATTGTTGTGGCTGATCTAGATGGCGAAGTAGTTGGTTTTGGAAGTTATGGACAATTCCGTGAAAAAATTGGTTATCAATATACGGTTGAGCATTCCGTCTATGTAGTAGATAATGTGATTGGAAAAGGGATTGGATCAAAATTATTAACCGAGTTAATTCGTTTAGCGAAAGAGCAAGGTTACCACGTAATGATTGGTGCCATCGATGCAGATAATTCCGGAAGTATTGCTTTTCATGAAAAATTTGGATTTGTAGTAACAGGAACAATTCGTGAAGTGGGTTACAAATTTGATCACTGGTTAGATTTGGTTTTCATGCAGTTGATTCTTGCTTAAGCGCAAAGAACGCAAAGCCTTACCAATAAGCACTTTATGACCTTTGTATAGATGTTTCGAAAATAAATTCAATCAAAAAAATATTGGAGACAAATTCCTTATTAGAGAGCGGGTATCTTAAAGTCAGTGAAATTCATGAAATCTATTATGAAGTTTGCGGCGCTGCTGATGGAGAAGTTTATTTATTTGTTCACGGTGGCCCTGGTGCAGGATTTTCGGAACAAGACAAACGTTTCTTTGATTTTAAGAAATATAAAGTTATCTTTTTTGACCAGCGAGGATCTTCAAAAAGTAAACCTTTTGGCTGTATAAAAGAAAACACAACTCAAGATCTTGTCGATGACATAAATGTTCTTTTAAAATATTTAAACATCCAGAAAATCAATGTCTTTGGTGGTTCATGGGGAACAACAGTAAGCCTTGCGTTTGCTATTCAAAATGCTGAAAAAGTAAAAAGTCTTTTATTAAGAGGCGTTTTTCTTGGGGACAAGAAATCAATTGATCATTATTTAAATGGTGGAGTTGAAAATGACTTTCCAAAAGAATGGAACAGATTTAAGATGAACGTTCCCAAAGATTCGAATTTAAGCATATCTAAATACTATTTGGATCAGATGCTGAATGGAACTCCGGAAAATAGAACTTTTTATTGCTATGAATGGGTATTTTACGAAATATCTATTTTTAAAAAGGGAATTACCGAAAAGGAAATTGAAACTATTATTCAGGAATTCCCGTTTGAATCTTTAGCAATTATGGAAGCCTATTATTTAAGTAATAATTGTTTTATTGAAGAAAACTATATTTTGAATAATACAAATACGCTCGATGATATTCCGGTAACTATTATTCATGGAAAACAGGATTCAATTTGCCCTGTTGAATATGCTGAAACCTTACACCATAAACTTAAAAGATCAATCATATACCTTGAAGACGCTGGACATTCAGATTCTGAACCGGCTATTGAAAAAAGAATTATTGAGGTTTTGAAAAAATAAATTAAAAAGTTATCAATACATCTTATGAAAACAAGTCCCCTGGCCCTGCTCCTAAAAAAAAATCCACAAACCTGAATTTACATTCAAATTTGTGGATTTTTTGGTTTAGATTATTTTGAATTAACTTTTAATCCAATTAATCACTTCTGGCTCTGTTACTAATGTTTTTGGTTTAATTACTTTAACCAATTCGCCTTTTTCGTTGATAAGGTATTTTTGGAAATTCCACTCCACTTCAGAATCCTGTAAACCGTTTTTTGATTTTTGCGTTAAGAATTTATACACCTCACACATATCATCTCCCTTTACAGAAACTTTATCCATCATAGGGAAAGTTACACCGTAATTTTGTTGACAAAATGTTTGAATTTCTTCATTACTACCAGGCTCCTGAGATGCAAAATTATTTGCAGGGAAACCAACAATTACAAAACCTTTATCTTTATATTCTTTGTAAACCGCTTCAAGGTCTTTGTATTGAGGTGTTAATCCACATTTTGAAGCAGTATTTACAATCATGATTTTTTTTCCTTTTAAGGAAGCAAAATCAAAAGTGTTTCCTGATAAATCTTCCACTTTAAATTGATAGATGGTTTGTTTTCCCATAACTTTTTCTGTTTTAGATTTATTGATACTTGTTTGAGCCTGAAGTTGCGCCGCCATTAAAAAGACTGCACTACAAACTAAAAATACTATTCTGTTCATCGTTTAATTTTTTATAAAATTAGTTAAAATCTATTTTACGGAAAGAGTTTGATTGCTTTATTTTTATTAAACATAAGTTAAATAAAAAAACGAAGCCTAACGTTAATCACTCGTTAGGCTTCTCCCCATACAAACAAATCAAACCATGAATTAATATTATCCTTTAATTTTATAAAATAAGAAATTGGTGCTATCCTGAATTCTTATATTATAGTTGCTTTATCTTTTAATTTATAGTTGATGCCTCCCGGTTATAGTGAAAATTATTTTAACCTTAATTCATATTTCCCAACTGATCTTTTAATGGCGTGTATAAGGAAAATTCTAATTCGTTTAATTTGGAAAATACAGTTTGAAAATAATTTTCGGGTTGGAAGTCCGGGGACACCAACTATTACATTTTTATACTTTATGAGTAATTTGAGCAAAATCCCTTTGACAAACTGTACTATTTAAAGCTGAATGATGGAGCCTGACAATTCCTTTTCGGGAGTTTTTAGAATCAAAATTGGTCAATGCCAAAACAGAAGTCAGTGCTACAATCAAAATTTTTAATTTATTCAGATTTTTCATAGTATTAATTTTTACTTGTTAGATTTTATTTTTTAATTCTTTATGCTAAAACTAAATTTTACTATTACTTAAACAATTGTCATTCAAGATATTTTCTGAAGTTTTGCTATTTTCAAAAAATATTTATGAATGTTATAATAGCATATACGAGATTGGATTGCTTTTGGTTTTAAAAAAATGAAAAAAAAGTGATATTTTTTCTCAGCCCTTTGTTTTACTAGGGTTTAGACTGTTAAAAAAATTAAAATATTAACAAAAAAATAAATTATCTTTATCTCAGGGAATGAAAAAAAGTATTAAAACTTTATTTAAAAACTTAAAAACCTTAAATCTATGAGTCAAGAAGAATTATTAGTTTTGATCTACAAGAAAGACGAAAGAGCTTTTACCCACTTGTATGATATGTATTCCAAAAGTTTGTATTCGGTCATTCACGTTTTGATAAAAAACAGAGAAGAAGCCGAAGATGTTTTGCAGGAAGTTTTTGTCAAAATCTGGAAAAATATCGATTCGTATAACGAAAGTAAAGGTCGTTTTTATACGTGGATCCTTAATATTGCCCGAAATACCTCTATAGATAAGTTAAGATCAAAAAATTATAATAACAGCCAAAAAAACCTTTCCTCAGATAATTTCGTAAATCTGTTAGACGACAGTAACAAACTACTCAATAAAATTGATACCATTGGAATTCAGGAGTTCGTCAAAAAACTGAAACCAAAATGTATTGAGATTATCGATTTGTTATTTTTTAAAGGATACACCCAACAAGAAGCTTCAGAAGAATTAGCAATGCCATTGGGGACTATCAAAACGCAAAACAGAAACTGTATTAATGATTTACGTAATTATTTGAAAATATAATGGAAGCACAAGAATATATAGACTCAGGAATTCTAGAACTGTACGTTTATGGTTTATTAACCGAAACTGAAAATTTAGAAATAGCCGAAATGGCAAAAAAAAGCCCCGAAGTGGATCAGGAAATTATTTCGATAGAAAAAGCTATTGTAGCTTTATCATCAAGCTTCTCTCCTTTTCATTCGGTAGCAAATTTCGAAAAAATAAAAGCTCGTCTAGAATTGAAACATGGCAAAGTAGTCGAAATGAAACCGACTTCGAAATGGTCTCAATATGTGGGCTGGGCAGCAGCAGTTCTCTTACTTTTGGGGCTTGGCTATCAAACTTTAGAATTGACTAAAACCAAAGATGCAATTGCAACTGTTGGCAGTGAGAAAACTAAGATCGAAAGAGAGTTTGCTTACTTAGATCAGCAACATAAAGCAACTGAGAAAAGTTTAACTATCGTTAGAGATATCAAAAATACAGGCGTGACTCTTGGAGGCCAGGCTGTTTCACCAACATCATTTGCAAAAGTGTACTGGAACAAAGACACCAAAACAACTTATATTGATGCAGCAGGTTTACCAAAACCTCCAAAAGGAATGGTTTACCAGGTTTGGGCTTTAAAACTAAGTCCTGTGCTTACACCAACAAGCATTGGTTTATTGAGCGATTTTGAAGGGAATTCAAACAAAATATTTGCTGTAGATCGTACAAACGAAGCTGAAGCCTTTGGAATTACATTGGAGCCAACTGGAGGAAGCTTAACACCAACGATGACACAATTGTATACTTTAGGAAAAGTATAAAAATAAAAGTTGTATAAAAATTCAAAACGCATATTAATTATTTTAATGTGCGTTTTTTTATTATTTTTAATTCTACTAACAAAAACAAATCATGAACGGAACTTTATTATTAAGAATTGCAGTTGCCATTATTCTCCTCACCCACTCTGTTTTCGGGATGTTTAATAACGGTATTAATGACTTCGGGAATTTATACCTGAATCAGATTGGATTTGCTCCTTTTGGTATTTTTCTGGCTTGGTCAATTAAATTATCACACGTTGTAGCTGCAATACTTTTAATTCTTAATAAGTATGTAAAACTAGCAGGTTTTGTAACCATTTTTGTGTTACTAATGGGAATCATACTAGTCCATTTTGAAGAAGGTTGGTTTGTTGTAGGTGGAGGAAGAAATGGTGTTGAATATAACTTTTTGTTGATCGTTGTACTACTGGCTATTATGTTTCCAAACGGGTTCAAAAAAAGAACTGTATAAATAGCCTACTTAATAAATACCACTTAGAATGGAAATAGTATGTAAAAATTGTAATCAGGTTTTCAAAGGTCATTATTGTAATAATTGTGGACAACCAGCCGAAACTCACAAAATAAATTGGCACTTTTTGTGGCATGATATTCAGCATGGTTTATTACATTTTGATGGAGGAATCCCTTATTCTTTAAAGCAATTGCTTACGAGGCCTGGAAATTCTATCAGAGAATTTATTGAAGGAAAACGGGTTAAACATTTTAAACCTTTATCTTTAGTAGCTGTTCTTGGAGCTTTTTATGGTTTTTTGTACCATTATTATCATATTGATTTATTTCCTGCTAGTACCGAATCTGGTATAGATTTACATGATTTCGGTGAATGGATGGCTGCTCACTTTGCATGGATGACTATTGCGACAATACCAATTTATACAATTGGGACATTTATTGTATTTAAGAAACAAGGTTATAATTTTTTTGAATTTTTCGTTCTCAATACTTTTAAGGCTTCACAAAGACTTTTTGTACAAATTTTGACGTTTCCAATATTACTATATTTAAATAGTACCAATCATGCTGAGAAGTTTTCGACTTTAACTTACCTAATTGGTGTTATCCTGACGTTTTGGACTAACATTCAATTTTTTAACAAAATATCGAAAACGAGAGCGTTCTTTTTATCCATATTAAGTCATGTTATATTTTTGACCTGCTTTGTGATACTTGTAGCTATAGTTCTTATTTTGACTGGGAAAATTTCTCATTAAAGGAAAGTTTGAATTCAAAAAAGAAAATAATACGTTATTTTCTTTTTTTATTACAATCTATATCGTAATATTGCAATATAAATATAAAACAATGGGAGCAAGTAAATCCGATCATTTTACAGATCAACAAAACGAATTGGCTATTTTAACAAAAGCATTAGGTCATCCGGCGCGAATTGCTATTATTGAATATTTGCTTAAAGTAAATACTTGTATCTGCGGAGATATAGTCAACGAATTACCGCTTTCACAACCTACAGTTTCTCAGCATTTAAAGGAATTAAAGAATGCCGGATTAATTAAAGGAAATATTGATGGAAACGCCATTTGTTATTGTATTAATGAAGTAGGTTTTGAAAAAATAAAAGGCTTTTTTGAAACTATATCGCTTCATATTGAGAAAAATAAAAAGGAATGTTGTTAATTATTAAATCAAATTATTATGAAACTTTCAGAGATTAAAAAATTGCTTACTACTGTTGAAACAGTAAATTTTCAATTGCCA
The DNA here is from genome assembly GCF_057840745.1 of Flavobacterium sp. KH_001. Classification (NCBI taxonomy): domain Bacteria; kingdom Pseudomonadati; phylum Bacteroidota; class Flavobacteriia; order Flavobacteriales; family Flavobacteriaceae; genus Flavobacterium; species Flavobacterium sp. KH_001. The sequence continues at coordinate 3,849,210 of NZ_CM174520.1, forward strand.
AACGGAAGCTTTGTTCCGGAACATTTTCACGTTACCGAAGTAGGTTTAATTACGAAAAACTTTATTGATTGCGGCGGAACCGTTAGAAAAGAAACGGTTGTGAATTTCCAACTGTGGGATGCCAATGATTTTGAACACCGTTTAAAACCACAAAAACTAATTCATATTATTGAACTTTCTGAAAAAGTTCTTGGAATACAAGATTTTGAAATTGAAGTGGAATACCAGGACACCACCATTGGTAAGTATGATTTGGATTTTAATGGGCAAAATTTTGAATTAATCAATAAAAATACAGCTTGCTTAGCTCAGGAACAATGTGGCATTCCAGCAGAAAAATCAAAATTTAAACTAACGCAATTAAATGCCGATACTGCCAATTCTTGTACACCTGGTGGCGGATGCTGCTAATTAATTCTTTATAAAATGTCAAATTCAAATACCTTATTTCCCAAATTAAATAAAATTGTTTCTTTATTTGATTTTGAAAATATTACAGCAGATCGCAAACAAACATTACAACCTCTGATTGATTTTATACAGTCAAAAGTTAACGGAAATCTTGAGATCAGATTAAATTTTATTTGTACTCATAACTCGAGACGTAGTCATTTATCTCAAGTTTGGGCACAAACGGCAGCCTATTATTTTGATGTAAAAAATGTTTTTTGTTATTCAGGCGGAACTGAAGCAACGGCATTATTCCCAAAAGTTGCAGAAACCCTCAAAGAATCAGGGTTTCTTATAGAAGTACTTTCCGAGGGAAGTAATCCCGTTTATGCTATAAAATATGCAACAACACAATCTCCTGTAATAGGATTTTCGAAAAAGTATGATAATGCTTTTAATCCCGAAGATGATTTTGCAGCTATTATGACCTGCTCACAAGCAGACGATGGATGTCCTTTTATTGCTGGAGCAGCAAAACGTATTCCTGTTACTTTTGAAGACCCGAAAGCTTTTGATAATTCAGCCCAACAAACTGAAAAATATCAGGAACGAAGCTTGCAAATTGCGACAGAAATGTTTTATGTATTTTCTGAAGTAAAAAAATAATATGTCAGTAAATCATTGTGCTCCCGTTGCAGAACGAAAAAAACTTGGATTTCTTGATCGTTTCTTAACGCTCTGGATTTTCCTTGCCATGGCAGCAGGTATTTCTATTGGCTATTTTATTCCATCAAGTGGTAGTATAATTAATTCTTTCTCTAGTGGAACAACAAATATTCCGCTAGCTATTGGCCTTATATTGATGATGTATCCGCCATTAGCAAAAGTAAAGTATGAACAAATGGGAAGCGTTTTTAAAAACACAAAAATATTAGGCGCCTCTTTGTTCTTAAACTGGATTGTTGGCCCTATTTTGATGTTTTTCTTAGCGTTGTTTTTTTTAAAAGAATATCCTGATTACATGATGGGGCTAATTTTAATTGGATTAGCCCGTTGTATTGCCATGGTTGTTGTTTGGAATGATCTTGCTGATGGAAACAGGGAATACGCCGCCGGATTAATTGCTTTAAATAGTATTTTTCAGGTTTTGCTTTATAGTCTTTATGCTTATCTTTTTATTACCGTATTACCACCTTATTTTGGTTATACTGGTTTTGACATCGATATAAGTATTAAGCAAATTGCGGAAAGTGTCGGAATCTATTTAGGGATTCCTTTTGCGCTTGGAATTATTAGCCGTTATGTTCTTATAAAATTAAAAGGTGAAGAATGGTTTCAGCATAAATACATCCCCTTGATTTCACCCATTACATTGATTGCGCTGCTTTTTACAATTGTACTCATGTTTAGCTTGAAAGGTGAACTGATTGTTCAGATTCCCATGGATGTTATACGTATTGCAATTCCTCTTGTAGTTTATTTTGTGGTTATGTTTCTAATAAGTTTCTTTACTGGAAAGTATTTTGGCGCTGATTATTCAAAAAGCACTGCAATAGCTTTTACGGCGACTGGCAATAATTTTGAACTTGCAATCGCGGTAGCTATTGGGGTATTCGGTATAAATAGTGGTCAGGCCTTTGCAGGTGTTATTGGCCCCTTAGTAGAAGTTCCTGCATTAATTGCTTTAGTAAATGTGGCTTTTTGGTTTAGAAAAAAGTATTATTCTTAAAAATCATGATATCTTCGCCAAATCCATATAAATTTCTCTCGATTAATTCATAAAAAAAGGTTCAACATTACGTTGAACCTTTTTTTACGAATTAATAATTACTTTCGATAATTATCTATTTTTTGACTTTTTTAGTTTTATAATATTTGCTGTATTTTGGATAAGTAACAATTCCTATTAAAGTTATTGTTCCTAATGAATACCAAATCCAGCTTAATGAATGCGCTTCTCCACTTGCGTAAGAATGCAGTCCAACCAAGTGAAAGTTCACTCCATAATAGGTAAACAAGATTGAAACAAAAGCATACATCGTCATTAAGTTAAAGAACCATTTTCCTCTCAAAGCTGGTACAAAACGTGCGTGAATTACAAACGCATAAACCATAATCGAGATCAGGGCCCAGGTTTCTTTTGGATCCCACCCCCAGTAACGTCCCCAACTTTCGTTGGCCCATTGTCCTCCTAAGAAGTTACCAATAGTTAACATGATCAAACCAATTGTAATTGACATTTCGTTGATATAGGTGATTTCTTTGATGTTTAGTTCCATTTTGGCTTTGTTCTTCTCATTGGTAAAGAAAATTAATATTAGGGCTACAAAACCTAAAATCATTCCAAGTGCTGTAGGTCCGTAACTTGCCACAATAACAGCAACGTGAATCATTAACCAATACGAATTCAAAACAGGTTGTAAATTTGCAATTTCAGGATCAACCCAGTTGGCGTTTGACGCCATGAAAATCATCGCCGTCACAAACGCTGCAGATGCCACTGTAAGCTTTGATTTTCTGTCAAAAGCCAATCCAAAGAACATTGTTGACCATGCTACATAAACAATTGCCTCATAAGCGTTACTCCACGGTGCGTGTCCTGAGATATACCAACGAGCGATTAGCGCTACTGTATGAAGTGTAAATATTAGCCCAATTAAAATATGGAAACTATTTACTGTAATGCGTAAAAACTTTTTATCAAAGAAAATACTAAACAAAGTGAAAATCAACATTAAGATTCCTGACAGTGAATACCAATAAAACATTTTTGGTAAAATATTGTATTCGTTATACGCGATTTCAAGATCAATTTTCTCTTCACTTGGACGAACTTTACTTCCAAATTTCTTCTGAAATCCATCGATACTTTGGACTAATTCATCCGCAGTTTTAAAATCTTTAGAGATTGAACCATTATTTAGGGCACTGAAATACAATGGTAAAATTTGCTTCACATAAGTAGCATCCATTCCTTTTAATCCAGCATTCTCAATTTCTAAATAAGAAATCCATTTGTTGTTTGGATCATTTGGAATTGGGAAAATTCTCAAAATACTACCACTTAACGCAGATTCCATTAAGTTAACTTTTTTATCCGTTTCAATAAAATCTTTCTCAAAACTATTTGGATTGGCTGCTTTGTAAGCTGCATCTAAATAAGGAGAAAGCTTATAATTACCATTTTCATCAAAAAACTTAACAAACGGAGCTAATTTTGCTTTTCTGTCGACACCAATGATCTTACGAATACTATCATCTTTTGTATTAAGATAAATGATAGGAACTTGTATCCAAACCTGAGCATATTGTGTCATAGACAAAAATACCTGATCAGAATTCATTCCATTATAGTTATCATCATGGCTTACTTTTCTCAATAACTCAGATGAAAAAGTATTAATAGGTTTCATTCTACCACCTGCATCCTGAATAATCAAACGACCAAATTTGGCTGCATGCTCTTTCGGAGCTTTGTAGATTGATAATAACGAATCTAATTGTTTCTGGCTTGGTGGCGCTGTAACATGATTGGCATGATCGTTTGGATCTGTGGTATGATTATGGTCATGTCCTGGTGTATGAACGTGTGGTGCCTGAGCAAAACCACTTAGACCGATCATTAAAACCAAAATAGTAAGTAACTTTTCTTTTTTCTCTTTTACTTTCTCCAGTTTTCTCTTTAAATCTGTAAAACGAGAACCTTTTGTAAACATAATCGCCATTAAACCGAAGAATAACATAAAATAGCCTAAATAAGTAATTGAAGTTCCCCAGAAATCATGGTTTACAGATAAAATGGTTCCTTTTTCATCCGGATCAAATCCTGATTGAAAAAAACGATATCCTTTATGATCCAAAACATGATTCATATAAATGCGGGCGTCAAAAGTTTCAGATGAATCCTGAACGGTTACTTTACTTTCAAAAGCAGAATAACTTTTCTCTGTTCCTGGGTATTTAGTTGCAATAAAATCATTAAGTTTAATTTTGAAAGGGGTAATATAGGCTTTACTTCCGTAGAATAAAGTATAATCAATCTTACCTATTTTAACTGATTTTGGCTCTCCTATTTTCCCTTTAGCACCCAAAAGCGTAATTTCTTTTTCCTGACCATCTGCTTTTAATTTTACAACTAAGGCGTCGTCATGGTTTTTTACTTTAAAATCATTATTAGATTCATAAGCTATAACTCCTTTAACAGCAGGATCTGGGAAAACGATTCGAATATCTCCGATGCTATAAAGAGAACGCATCATTAAAGGCTGAACATTATCTTTTGTTACAGATCCTTTCAATTTATCAGCCATTCGCATAAATTCCCCTTCAAATGGTGTCTGAATGGTATATTTTTCTCCTGTCGTATTAATATTGATAGCTCCGTCTGTTGGTTTATTCAAAGCAAATAAAACGTTGTGAATATTTTGAACTTCTCCTTCTTTCAGGAAATGCTCCTCACGTCCACCCGCTCCGGCTTCAACAAGTTTAAGATATAAAGTACCGTTTGGATTTGGCTTAACCATTTCTTTAGCTCCCAAAATATAACTTGAATAAGAAACTTCAAAAGGCGTTTCATCAAATTTACCAGAAAGACTAAAATCATTATTCGTCACGGGAGATAACAGTAGATTTTTTTCAAAAACCCTGCGTTTCATTTCTCCTTTATATTCACCATCGGCAAAAACAGTTAAGAATGTTTTTTCAGAAAGGATTTGGTTTTCTGCTGCTCCTTCGCGAATTGGCATTACACCTTCATAACTAATATAACGTGTAATAAAGGCTCCTGAAAGAATAAAAATAAAGGCAATATGCAGTAATAAAGTTGCCCATTTTTCCTTTCTTAATAATTGGTAACGTTTGATGTTTCCGAAGAAGTTGATCATAAAAAAGACCATTATCGCCTCGAACCACCAGGTATTGTAAATTAAAATTCTGGCTGTGTCGGTATTGTACTTACTTTCGATAAAAGTTCCAACACCCATTGCGATTGCAAATGTTAAAAAAAGAACAGCCATTAATCGTGTAGAAAACAAAAAAGAGAATATTTTTTTATCCATTTCTAAGGAATTACATTGTATAAAAGTGCCACAAAAGTACTTAAAAATGTTGAGTTCCAATATTTGTCTTTTGTTAATAAAAACCAAAAAAGAATAGTTTTGCTTTTAACTTTCATTAACAATCCACATCTAAATTGAACTGAATTATTTATTTAATATTTAATATTTTTTATTAGATTTGTGTAATCGATTACATTATTAGTTTTTTATTAAAGAAAACTGTTTTTAAATTTTCATTAAAAAACAAACTTATTTATAAGAATTCTATCTGCTAACAACCAAACTTCATATAATTAAAAGCATGAAAACTAAACCACTTAATTTATTCTATTTTGCACTGGCAATCCTACTCGCAAGTTGGTCCAATTATGCAATTGCCCAAAATTCAAAGTCTTCTGATTCCTATGATAATATTGAATTTAAAATGCCCAAAATTCAGGAGCCAAAGATTCCCAATAATACCGTAAACTTAAAAGACTTTGGAGCTGTCAATGGAGGTTCTGTTTTAAATACAAAGGCTTTCGCCGATGCCATAGATGCGGTTTCAAAAAAAGGTGGCGGAAAAGTAATAATACCTCCTGGAATCTGGCTAACAGGCCCAATTATCTTAAAAAGCAATATTGAATTACATGCTGAAAAAGGAGCATTAATTAAGTTCTCAACCGATAAAAATCTATACCCGCTTATTCAGACGAGTTTTGAAGGACTTAACACCTGGCGTTGCATCTCTCCTATTTATGGCAAAAATCTTGAGAATGTCGCTTTTACAGGAAATGGCGTATGGGATGGTTCAGGAGGTGCCTGGAGACAAGTCAAAAAGAATAAATTAGCTGATAGTCAATGGAAAGATATTGTTGCTTCAGGAGGGGTTTTAAATGAAAAAAAAGATACCTGGTACCCATCTGAAGCTTTTATGAAAGCAGCTGTCGGAGCTGATCAAAATGTTCGTCTGGATCTAAAAACCAAAGAAGAATTTGAGGCTATTCATGATTTTCTTCGTCCGGTATTGGTGAGTATTCAAAATAGTAAAAGAGTTCTATTTGACGGTCCCGTTTTTCAAAATTCACCAGCCTGGAACATTCACCCTCTTATGATTGAAGACTTAATAGTTCGTAACATTACGGTTAGAAATCCGTGGTACTCTCAAAATGGTGATGGTATTGACGTCGAGTCGTGCAAAAATGTATTGGTAGAAAACTCTAGTTTTGATGTTGGCGATGACGCGATTTGTATTAAATCAGGAAAAGACAAAGATGGTCGTGAAAGAGGTATTCCGTGCGAAAATATTATCATAAAGAATAATATCGTATATCACGGTCACGGCGGCGTAACTGTAGGAAGTGAAATGTCCGGAGGCGTAAAAAACCTTCATGTTTCAAACTGTACTTTTATGGGAACAGATGTTGGACTTCGCTTTAAAAGTACTCGCGGACGCGGCGGAATCGTTGAAAACATCTTTATTTCCGATATCTATATGACCGATATTCCATCACAGGCCATTTCTTTTGATCTTTATTACGGAGGAAAATCTATTGCAGAAACGTTGGCTGAAGGCGGAACTAAAATCAATACCAAAGTTGTTCCGGTAAACGAAGAAACACCTCAGTTTAAAAACATAGTAATCAAAAACATTACGATTAAAGGTGCTAAACAGGCTGTGTTTTTACAAGGTTTACCTGAAATGAACCTTCAAAATATAGAACTTTCTAATTTAGTTATTTCAGCTGAAAAAGGTTTTTCTATAATTGATGCCAGCGGAATTAAAATTACCAACGCTAAATTAGATATCCAAAGTCCATCAATATTCGAAATTTATAACAGTAAAAATATGATTTTAAAAGATGTTGAATTCAACTCTACCTCGCCAAAAGCGGTTACAATTGATGGCGCTGCGAGTGAAAATATTGAATTAATTTCTTCTAAAAAAATAGATTTTGCTACCAAAACCACAATTAGTGAAAATGTTTCAAAAGGAGCTGTAAAACTTTAAATACACTAAAATTCAGAATAAACCCGTTACTTATAATTAGTTAAGTAACGGGTTTATATTTTTGAATAAAAAATATATAATTCAAAGCTTTTTACAAAAAGACAAACCAGCCAAAAGCAATCTACTTTAAAAAAAATAATACTAATTTTGCGATATGATTCGAATAACGTTAATTGGCTCCGGAAATGTTGCACAGCATCTAATCAAGGCTTTCGCTAAGAGTGAGCTTGTTGAAATTGCACAAGTATTTTCGAGAAAAAAAGAAAAATTGAGTTCGATAATTGAATTCGATAAAATTGTTAGCAATTACGAAGACCTGAAAGAATCTGATTTGTACATTATTGCAGTTACAGACAACGCCATCGCCGAAGTCTCACAAAAATTGCCTTTTAACAATCAGTTAGTAGTTCATACTTCGGGAACTGCTTCTATTGAAACTTTGGATGATAAAAACCGTAAAGGTGTTTTTTATCCACTTCAGACTTTTTCTAAAAATAAAGAAATTGATTTTTCGGTAATTCCGATATGCCTCGAAGCCGATAATACCTTTGATTTCCGCATTTTAGAAACGGTTGCAAAGAGTATCTCAAAAGCTGTTTTTCCTATAAACTCAGAGCAGCGTAAAGCATTGCATGTCGCAGCTGTCTTTGTCAATAACTTCACAAACCATTTATATCAGATTGGTCATGAGATTTGCGAAGAAAATCAGGTTCCTTTCGATATTTTGAAACCGCTGATTCAGGAAACGGCTGAAAAAATAAAAATTTTAGATCCAGTCGACGCACAAACCGGACCTGCAAAACGCAATGATTCCAATACAATTGAAGCACATTTGGAATATCTAACCAATGACAATCAAAAGAATATTTATAAAATACTAACACAATCTATACAGCATAATGGCAAAAAGTTATAAGGAAATAATGAATGACATCACAACGTTTATTTTTGATGTTGATGGCGTACTTACAGACAGTTCGGTTTTTGTAACCAATGAAGGAGAAATTCTTAGAACAATGAATATTCGCGACGGTTACGCGATGAAAGCAGCTGTAGAAAGCGGCTATAATGTCTGCGTTATTTCTGGCGGAAGTAATGAAGGAGTTCGTGTGAGGCTTCATAATTTAGGTATTACAGACATTCATTTAGGAACTCCGGATAAAGTACTAACTTTTAAAGAGTACACTGATACTTATAATATAAAGCCAGAACAAGTATTGTATATGGGTGATGATATTCCGGATTACCATGTAATGAAATTAGTAGGATTACCAGCTTGTCCTCAAGATGCAAGTCCGGAAATTAAAAATATCTGCCGTTATATCTCGCATGTAAAAGGCGGAAGAGGCGCTGCACGTGACGTAATCGAACAAGTAATGAAAGTGCAGGGAAAATGGATGGAACACTTTAGTGGAAAACACGACTAAATAATGGTTAATTATGAATTGTAAATTATTAATTCAATAAAAGAACAGAACCTTAGCAACTTAGCCCCTAAAACCTTAGAACCTTCAAGAAATGAAATACCTCAAACTCATTCGATACCAAAACTTACTAATGCTTGCATTTATGCAGCTTTTATTTCGTTACTCGTTTTTAAAGCAAAATAATACTCCATTAGCCTTAGCCGACTGGCAATATGGGTTATTAGTTCTAAGTACTGTTTTATTGGCTGCTGCGGGATATGTAATCAATAATATTTTTGATGTTGCCTCTGATACTATTAATAAACCAAATGATGTGGTTATTGGAAAAGGAATTTCTGAAACCAGCGCTTATAATATTTACTTTGGATTAAATATTACTGGTGTTGCCATTGGATTTTATTTATCAAATGTAATCATGCGACCTGGTTTTGCTACTATTTTTATTTTGATTGCTTCTCTACTTTATTTTTATTCAACAACGTTAAAACAGATCATGCTTTTAGGGAATTTTGTAGTTGCATTGTTATTGGCATTAAGCGTTATTATCATTGGCATTTTTGATATTTTTCCCGCAACAAATGTGGACAATCAGGCGCAAATGGCGAGCCTGTTTTCTATATTAATTGATTATGCTTTGTTTGCTTTTATGATTAATTTCATTCGCGAAATAGTTAAAGATATTGAAGACGTAAATGGCGATTATAACCAAGGAATGAATACGTTACCTATTGCTATCGGAATTAGTAGAGCTGCAAAAATAGCCTTGGGCTTTGCCATTATTCCATTTATATTATCGTTGCTTTATATCAACAAATATTTCATGGAAAACAATCTTTTTATTGTTACGCTATATACTTTTGCTTTTGTTTTGGCTCCACTTTTATATTTTATTGTAAAAATATTTGGTGCCAAATCTCAAAAGGAATTTCACCATTTGAGTACCGTTTTAAAATTGATTTTGCTTTTCGGGATTTTATCAATTCTGGTTATCACCTTAAATATTAAGTACAATGCTTAAAGAAAAATTAAAAAAATATACTATAATTCTGGCTTCGGGTTCACCTCGCAGACAGCAATTTTTCAAGGATTTAAATCTGGATTTCGAAATAAGACTGAAAGATATCGAAGAAATTTATCCTCCTCAATTAAAAGGGGTTGAAATTACTGATTTTCTATCTGAATTAAAAGCAAGTGCCTTTGAGGGTGAACTTAAAGAGAATGAAATATTAGTTACCAGTGACACGATAGTATGGCACGAGGGAAAAGCTTTAGGAAAACCTAAAAGTGCCGAAGAAGCTTTTGAAATGATCAAATCAATGTCTAATACTACTCACGAAGTAATTACTTCGGTTTGTTTTAAAACTAACACCACTTCCACTTTATTACATGATACTACTAAAGTAACTTTTAATGATTTATCAGATGAAGCTATTTTATATTATATAGAAAACTATAAACCTTATGATAAAGCAGGTGCTTACGGAATTCAGGAATGGTTTGGTTTTATGGCAGTTGCAAAAGTTGAAGGTTCTTATACCAATGTTATGGGCTTGCCAACAGCAAAAGTTTATGAATATTTGAGTACTTTAGTGTAAAATATTAAAGTATGTTTTCTTTTAAAGAATATAGCCAGGAACTATTAGCTACAGGAATCCTTCTTTTGGCACTAGTCGCATTACGTATTATTATCGCAAAATTAATCCGACGCTATGCAAGTACTAGTCAGTTGTTAGAGCACCGAACCAACCTTGTAATCAAATACATTCATTTATTAATGAATATCTTGGTTGCGATAAGTTTGATTGTTATTTGGGGAGTTGACACTAAAGATCTTTTCATCACTATTTCTTCGATTGCAACAGTAATTGGGGTTGCTATGTTTGCGCAATGGTCAATTCTAAGCAATATTACTTCGGGAATGATTTTATTCTTCTCTTTTCCTTTCAGAATTGGCGACACGATCAAAATTCACGATAAAGATTTTCCAATTGAAGCTGAAATTGAAGATATTAGCGCTTTTCATGTTAATTTAAAAACCAAAGAAGGCGAAAAAATAATTTTTCCGAATAACCTTTTACTTCAAAAAGGAATTTCAATAATGCCGGTACAATACGAAGACAAGGAGTTTTTCGATTAAGTTTGAATGGGAATTTTGTAACGTTAGTAAAGAAACTTAGAACGGTATTTGTCTGAAAAAAAAAGAACTTTGTTTAGATCTAATTCAGACTTCTAAACCTAATTTCTATAACCAAAATGATCCGTTCAATAAAATTGCCATTTTATGCCAAACTTTCCCTTATACTTGTAAGTTTAATTTGTTTTGCTGTAATATTCTGCTTAGGAAAAGACATTATTACACCTGTACTAATGGCTTTTTTATTCGCCGTTTTACTACTTCCTGTTTTTACATTATTAAATGTTAGGTTTAAGTTTCCGAGGCATCTTGCAGCAATACTATGTGTTCTTATGTTTGCCGCATTTATTGTCGGAATATTAGTTTTTATATCGTACCAGGTAAAAGATATTGCCAATGACTTTGAAGCTATTAAGAAAAATACCAATTATTTTATCACTGAGGTACATAAATTTGTAAAGGATAATTTTCATATAAGCATTGGAGAACAAAAAAAATATCTGGACACTGTAACAAAAGATTCCGTTAAAAATAGTGGTGCCGGTACTGTTGGTTCAGCACTATTATCTATTACAGATCTACTATTAGATTGCACTATCATTCCTATCTACACCTTTTTATTTCTTCTCTATAAAGATCATTTTATTCTTTTTTTAGCCAAACTAATCGACAAGGAAAACCATTTAGCCTTAAAAGATATTTTATCACAAATTAAAGTCTCAATAAACAATTACATTGTTAGTTTATTACTAGAGATGGTTGTGGTTTCTATTCTAACAGGTCTGGGTCTTTGGATTGTTGGCGTGAAGTATTTTATTCTGCTGGGCTTAATAACAGGAATCTTAAATTTGATACCTTATATCGGAATAACAATTGCTGGTGTAATAACACTGTTAGCTTCTTTAACCGGAACACCAGAAACTTCAATGATTTTAAGTATTTTGCTTGTTAATGTTGTAGTGCAATTAATTGATAATAATCTACTCGTGCCGTTAATAATTAATTCCAAAGTAGAAATCAATGCTTTTGTGTCTATTATGGGAATTATTATTGGAGGTTCTGCAGCTGGAATCTCAGGTATGTTTTTGGCAATTCCATTATTAGCGATTCTAAAAATTATTTTTGAACGAATCGAATCCTTAGAACCATGGGGCTATTTGATGGGAAACCATATGCCCAGAAAATTTACGTGGCGAATTAGAAAAGCTAAAATTGAAGCTAATCCAAATCAATAGCGAGGATATTACTCTTATTTTATTTATATTCATACAAAAATCACTTTCATACTATAGCAAAAAATACCTGAATGTCTCAAATTAAAAAAATAGTGTTTCTTATATTATTCTGCTTTTGTACGCAAATTACTCAAGCTCAAGATGCTACTAAAAAAGAAGACAGTAAAACAAAAAAAGATACAACTGAGTTGTATACAAAAATTAGAAATTACTCCAAGAAAAATAAGTTTACACAAACACTGCATAAACTTTTATTCAGAAGTAAAAAGCCCCGAAAAAAAGATGATCTTATTATTCCACATGATTCTGCCGACTATAATGGAAAAATCATTAGAAAAATAAATATCATTACTTTAGATCCGTTTGGACATTCTCTCACTGATACAACTCAGGTGCCAAAAAATTGGGGAGAAAGAACGGGAAACAGACTGCATCTAAAAACGAAAAGAATTGCTATTACAAACTTATTATTATTCAGAAGAAATTCTGTTTACGACAGTTATAAAGTACAGGAATCTGAGCGTTTAATTCGTGCACAAAAGTATGTAACAGCAGTTCGGGTAACACATGAACTAGTTGGCGCAGCTTCTGATTCCGTTGATGTTACTATTCGTGTTTTAGATTCCTGGAGTACTATTCCGAAATTCTCAATTTCCAGTAATCAGGTTTCTGTTGGATTTAAAGAGAAAGATTTTTTCGGATCTGGTCAACAACTAGAATATCGTTTTACTAATCGTTTTGATGACGGCCGAAATGGGAATGACGTAACGTATACTGTTCCCAATATTAAAAACACTTATATTGGCGCGACATTTCATTACAATATTGACCTTGACAATAACTATTCTAAAACAATAAACGTTGAACGTCTCTTCTACTCTCCCTTAACCAAATGGGCCGGCGGAGTGTATGTTGGGCAAAACTTCAGGAAAGATTCTTTACAGGCGCCTGATAATACATATCAGTTTCAGCCTTTCAAATATAATTTTCACGATTTTTGGGCAGGAAAAGCAACTAAAGTATTTGAAACCGAAAATGCAGGTATTACTAATTTAATAGTTTCGGCCCGTTTTCTAAATGTAAACTATAGCGAAAGTCCATCTGATTTGTATGATCCAACGAATTTTTATTCGGATGAAAAATTAATCCTCTCCGGAATTGGGCTGAATACCAGAAAATTTATCAAAGACAGTTATATTTTTAGAAACGGACAAACAGAAGATGTTCCTATTGGCCGAATTTATGGAATTACCCTCGGTTATCAATATAAAAACACATTTTGGAGACCGTATATAGGCGGACAATTTTCCTTTGGAAACTATTATAGATGGGGATTCTTCAGTACTAATTTTGAAGCAGGTACTTTTTTCCATCAATCAAAAACCTACGAAACGGCATTTGCAATCGAAAGTAATTATTTTACAAAACTATATAGTATCGGAAAATGGAAACTAAGACAATTTGTTAATCCGAGGATTGTTATTGGCGTAAATCGCGAAGATATTGTGGGCGATCAATTAAATATAAACGAGAGAAATGGCCTGGCAGGCTTCAACAGCGCCATATACGGAACAGATAAAATGGTCTTGTCTCTTCAGACTCAAACTTATTCCCCTTATGCACTTTGGGGATTTCGTATGAATCCGTTCTTTAATTATTCAATTGCTGTATTAGGAAGTCCAAATAATGCAATGGGGCGTAATAAAGCCTATCAAAAAGTTACGCTTGGCTTACTAATCAGTAATGACTATTTAGTTTTCAGTTCTTTTCAATTGTCACTGTCATACTACCCTACTATTCCTTTTGATGGAGATAATGTTTTCAAAACTAATACTTTTGAAACAACCGATTATGGTTTGCAAAGTTTTGAACTTGGAAAGCCTAGGGTTGTAGATTACAAATAGAAATAAAATATTTTTAAATTTATTTCATTTCTTAAATTTTTCAAAACAAATTAAAAATCAATTGTTTATAAAAGACTTAGCACACCTACAATCGTTGAAGTGCATATTTTATCCGACGAAATACATTTTGTTTTTATTTTTGGCACAGTATATGAATATCACTACACAAGAGTAACATTAAAACTTAAAAAAAATGAAAACAATAAAAATAGCAATCGCCGGATTATTTCTTTTGGTTGCAAATGCCACACAAGCCCAAGTATCAATTAATGTTAATATTGGAACACCACCAGCTTGGGGTCCTTCAGGATATGCTGAAATGGAATATTATTATTTGCCAGACATTGAAGCGTATTATGATGTTAGAGCATCACAATTCATTTATTTTGGTGGAGGAAGATGGGTTAGAACAACTTACCTACCAAGACAATATAGAAATTACGATTTGTACGGAGGTTATAAAGTAGTTTTGAATGATTACCACGGTAGAACTCCTTATGTATTCTTTGATCGTCACAGAACAAGATATTACAAAGGATATCATGGTGCACCTCAAAGACCTTATAAACCAAGACCGGTTTATGGTTACAATGATCGTCATGATAATCATAGAGATTACAAACATTATAACAAACACGATAGACATCACCATGATGATCACGATGATCACCATGACAAACATGATAATCGCGGACATGGACGTAGATAATAAATTGCTAAATAACTAATTTTCAACGAAAAAGAGTATCAAAAATTTGATACTCTTTTTTTATGCATGCATAGTAAATGCTTAATGTGTTAATATATTGTGTTTTTCATATAAATGTATGAAAAACAGCTTGATAGGTTAAAGTATTCATAATAATTAGCTCTTTATAATGCAATTGCATTGTATCTTTGCAAAATATTTTAAACCAAAATTGAAATTATGAAAAAGAGCGTTTATTTATTTTCGTTTCTAGCAATGTCACTTTTTACATTTTGTGATAATAATGATGACACTTCTATTGATAACCAGTCAAAAGAAAATAATATTCAAATCAATACTGATGTAACGTCTTTAAACAAAAGACTTGATCTTACAAATTCAGGCGTTATTACAATTACAAATATTTCCACATCAAAATTATTAAAAAGCAGCCAGGCAACTACTGACTTGCCTTTAGTACAAATTGCTGAAATAAATCCTCCAACAGATAGTAACGGAAGAGTTTTACAGGCTAATCATGTTGCAGTAAACGGAAACTATGCATATGTGGCTTACACAATGAGAGGTGATGTTTACTCTGGTGCAATTGATGTAATTGACGTTTCAGATCCTTACAAACCTAAATTAATTACATCGGCTTTAATTGCTAATACAGATATTACATCTCTTACGTATTCAAACGGAAATTTAATAATTGCAGGAGCAACAGATATTGATAAAAATGCTACTTTAACAAACCCATCAATTATAATCAATATGCAATTGAGTTCAGGTTTGCTTACTGATAAATATACAATCAATAACCTTGAAGGAAAAGTTACAACTGATGTTGCTGCAAATTCAGCATCGTATTTTGCTGTAAGCGGAGATGCGGGAAATTTATATAAAATCAATAGTTCATCTAAAGCCATTGCTGGAAAAGTTGCAATAGGAGATTTACGTACTGTAGCTGTAAGTGGTGACAAAATTGTTACTTTAAGTGGTACAAAAGGTGTAAATATTTACAACGAATCTAGTTTAGCTTTACAAAAAAGTTTCACTACATCTACTGATGTTAGCGGAGCAAAAAGAACAATGGATTTTGATGGTATAAAATTATTGGTTTCTGAAGGGTACAATGGTTTAGGTGTTTATGATATCAACAGTGGATCTAAATTGCAAACTATTGGTTTAACAACCGCCGGAGAAGATAATGTTACCAATGCGGTTTCTGTAAATGAGGGTTATGCTTTTGTCGCAAACGGGGCAGCAGGTTTAAATGTTTATCAATCGGGATCTCAACTTAGTTTAGTTGGAACTGTTGGAATTACAGGTTCTTCAAATTACGTAAAATCAAGTGGTAATTATATTTATGTTGCGAGTGGAAAAGGCGGTTTGAAAATCATAAAAATGGAAAAACCAAATACTACATTTGCAAACTGTTCTAATTATGGCACTTACAATCAGGGCCAGAATTTAATTTTAAATTCAAATGAAGTAAAATCATACTCAGGATCAACAGCGATTAGTTCTGTGATTATTAATTCTGGTGGAATTTTGACACATTGTGGATCAATAGGCATTCAAAATACTTTGATTTTAAATAGCGGAGGAACTTTTAATATGAGAGGAACTTTAGCTCAGGGTAAATACCAACAACAAAATCCAACAGAATTGATTATCAATAGTAATGCTACATTGCAAATTGAAGGTTCTGTTGTAATCTGGGGAGATTTAAGATTAAATAGCGGAGCTAAAATTAATTTTATCGGAAACGATTCTTCTATTACTATCTACGGAAAAGTAACAAAAAATAGTGGTGTAACCATTACAGGAAACTATAAAGACACAGAAAACAAATTGAAATAATTTTCTGTAATCCTAAGAAATACCAAATGATTTAAATTTTAGATCAATTCTCTTAAATGCTGCTAGATAAAATCTGGCAGCATTTTTTTTTGGAATAAATTTTGTTGAAAGAAATTCAATAACTAAACATTAACATTTCATTTAAATCGTGTTCAACAATATAATTACTATTTTTGAACCTCTTTCCAAAACACCACAATACGCTATGCGAAAAATTCAGTTACAAATTCTCTTCTTTTTTTTAACCGGGATTTCTATTTCATTTGCACAACAACCACAAAAACCAAGTTCTGTTGAGATTTATAATCAAATAAAAAAACTTAACTTTTTAGGTTCTGTTTTATATGTTGCTGCACATCCTGATGATGAAAACACACGGTTAATTTCCTTTATGGCAAATGAAATGAATGCCAGAACAGGTTATTTGTCATTGACTCGTGGCGACGGAGGTCAAAATTTAATTGGTCCGCAATTGCGTGAATTACTTGGTGTAATCAGAACACAAGAATTAATTGAAGCCCGAAAAATTGATGGTGGAGAACAGTTTTTTTCACGTGCAAACGACTTTGGATTTTCTAAAAATCCAGATGAAACTTTACAAATATGGGATAAAGATAAAGTGCTTGCTGATGTCGTTTGGACTATCAGAAAATTTCAACCAGATGTAATTATTAATAGATTTGATCATCGTTCGCCAGGTACAACTCACGGGCATCATACATCATCGGCTATGTTGAGTGTGGAAAGTTTTAAATTAACAAATGATCCTAAAATATATCCCGAACAATTAAAATACGTAAAACCCTGGCAGGTTAAACGCCAGTTTTTTAATCCATCATGGTGGTTTTATGGAAGCCAGGAAAAATTTGACGCTGCCAATAAATCAAAGTTTACCAGATTAGAAACGGGTGTTTATTACACAGGAATCGGAAAATCAAATCAGGAAATTGCCGCTTTAAGCAGAAGCCGCCACCAGTCTCAAGGCTTTGGAAGTACGGGAGCGCGTGGTGAAGAAACGGAGTATCTGGAACTCATTAATGGAGAATCTCCGATAGAAAGAGATAATTTATTTGATGGCATAGATACTTCATGGAACCGTGTTAAAAACGGTAAACCAATTGGTGAATTAATTTCTAAAATAATTTCAAAATACGATTTCACTAATCCTTCAGCAAGTATTCCTGACTTGGTAAAAGCATATACAATGATTCAGGCTTTAGATGATGATCATTGGAAACCTCTAAAAGCGGCAGCAATAAAAAACATAATAGCCTCATGTTCCGGTTTATATCTTGAAGCTGTTGCCAGCGAACAAGAAGCAACACCTGGAAGTACAATCAAACTGAGCCTTGAAGCAATTAACAGATGTTCGACTGAAATGCAATTGACAAGTGTTACTTCTTTACCGGATAACAAAACAACGATACAAAACAGTGTTTTAAAGAATAATAACAATCAGAAAAGTATTCTTCAAATTCAACTTCCTGAAAATTTAGAATATACACAACCCTACTGGCTTAAAGAAAAAGCAAGTGTTGGAATGTACACTGTTTCAAATCAGGAAAACATTGGAATTCCGGACATTATCAGAGAAGTAAAAGTGGTCTTCAATGTAAAAATTAGTGGGGTTGAAATTCCGTTTGAGCGTACTGTTGTTTACAAATACAATGACGGCGTAAAAGGAGAAATGTACAATTTCCTTGATATTGTACCAGAAGTTACCACTTCAATTTCTGAAAGAGTCTTGATTTTTAAAGATACCAAAAGCAAAATGATTCCGGTAAAAGTACGTGCCGGAAAAGATGCTATTACGGGAAATTTACAATTAGATTTACCAAAAAGCTGGGTAGTTTCACCAAAACAGATTCCGTTTTCGTTAACTAAAAAAGGAAGCGAACAAACGTTTTATTTTGAGGTTACTCCTCCTGTAAATCAGGAAGAAACCGTTGCAAAAGCAATTGCTATTGTTGATAATAAACGTTTTGACAAAGATGAAACTATTATTGATTACAGTCATATTACCAAACAAATGGTTTTAAAACCAGCTGAATCAAAATGTATCCGAATTGATTTAAAAAATTCTGGTGATGCCATTGCTTATATTATGGGTGCTGGTGATGAAGTTCCTGAAAGCCTGGCTCAAATGGGATATAAAGTTACTATTTTGAAACCAGAAGAAATTACACCTGAAAGATTAGATTCTTTTAGTAGCGTTATTACGGGAGTCCGTGCTTACAATACTGTAAATGCTTTGGCCAACAAACAAAAAATACTTTTTGATTTTGTAAAAAGCGGAAAAAACATGATTGTACAATACAATACTTCCGGCAGAATGGTAACTGATCAGATTGCACCTTATCCGTTAAAAGTATCAAACGATCGTGTTACTGAGGAAAACGCTAAAATAACTTTCTTAGCTCCAAACCATCCTGTTTTAAATACACCTAATAAAATCACTGAAAAAGATTTTCAAGGCTGGACACAAGAACAAGGTTTATATTACCCAGATCAATACGACCCTGCCTTCACTCCTATTATTTCGTCGCACGATAAAGGTGAATCAGCGAAAGATGGTGCTTTATTAATCGCACCATATGGAAAAGGATATTATATTTACACGGGCTTAAGCTTTTTTAGAGAATTACCAGAAGGTGTTGCCGGCGCGTACAGATTGCTTTCAAACATCATTTCGCTAAAACAGCCTATAGAAGCTCCTAAACCAGAATTAAAGAAATAAAAATCAAAAAAATGGAAGCCAAAAAAGAAAAAAAATGGAAAAAAAGCTACACCTATGTTTTGGTAGCTAACGCCATTTACATCCTGATTTTTTTCTTAATCATGCAATTATATTCATAACCTATGCAACTATTTGACTGGATCGTACTAATTGTTACCCTTTTATTCATTGTTGGATATGGTTCCTGGAAAACCAAAGGAAGTAAAAACGTTGAAGATTTCATTTTAGGAAATAACGAAACACCTTGGTATACCGTAGGGCTCTCGGTGATGGCAACCCAAGCCAGCGCAATTACGTTTTTATCAACACCTGGTCAGGCTTATCATGATGGAATGGGATTTGTACAATTCTATTTTGGTTTGCCAATTGCCATGATTGTGATTTGCGTGACTTTTATACCACTATATCATAAAAATAAAGTTTATACCGCTTATGAATTTTTGGAGAAACGTTTTGATGTTAAAACACGTTCTCTCGCGGCAATTCTGTTTTTAGTGCAAAGAGGCTTAGGAACCGGGTTGACTATTTATGCACCAGCCATTATTTTGTCTGCCCTTTTGGGATGGAATTTAACTTTAATGAACATCATCATTGGAGTTCTGGTTATCATTTATACTTTTTCAGGAGGAACAAAAGCTGTTAACGTTACACAGAAACAGCAAATGTTTGTGATTATGTCGGGAATGTTTATCACTTTTTTCCTGATTTTACATTACTTACCAAACGATATGACTTTTACCAGTGCGATGCATATCGCGGGAGCTAATGACAAAATGAATATTGTTGATTTCTCTTTTGATCCGGAAGAAAAATATACTTTCTGGAGTGGAATTACAGGAGGTTTTTTCCTTGCCCTAGCCTATTTTGGAACTGATCAGTCCCAGGTTGGTCGCTATTTATCAGGTAAATCGGTTCGTGAAAGTCAGATGGGATTAATAATGAACGGACTTTTAAAAGTTCCGATGCAATTCTTTATTTTGCTAACCGGAGTTATGGTTTTTGTGTTTTTTCAATTTAATCCTGTTCCGTTAAATTTTAATCCGAATAACAAGATTGTAATTGAAAAATCGGCTTATAAAGAAGAATATCATGCTTTAGAGAAAAAATTAATTACACTTTCAGAAGATAAAAAAGTAATCAATTTATTGTACATCGATCAGCTGAATCAGGATTTTGATAATCCGATTCTACGTAAAGAATTAGTAGCATTATCCAACAAAGAAAAAGACCTTCGCGACCGCGCCAAAGAAATCATTTCGAAAGCTGACAGCAATAGCGAAACCAACGATAAAGATTATGTTTTTTTTCATTTCATTTTGCATTATTTACCAAAAGGTTTAATTGGTTTATTGTTGGCAGTAATTCTTTCTGCTGCAATGTCATCAACAGCTTCGGGATTAAATGCTTTAGCTTCGACAACAGCAATTGACATTTACAAACGAAATCTGAAAACCGAGAAATCCGAAAAACATTATTTGAATGCAACCAAATTCTTCACTTTGCTTTGGGGAATTGTAGCGATACTTTTCGCCTGCGTGGGAACTTTGTTTGAGAATCTAATCCAATTAGTAAATATCATTGGATCCATTTTCTACGGTACCGTTTTAGGAATCTTTTTGGTAGGATTCTATTTGCGTCGGGTTACAGCAAAGCCAATGTTTTACAGCGCCATTATCAGCCAGCTCACTATTTTTATTATTTATTATTTTATGATTGCTATTTACCCAAGCGGTCAGGAAAAATTGGGTTATTTATGGCTGAATTTTATTGGGGCGATTTTGACAATAGTATTGGCTTTGTTGATGCAGGTTTTGTTCTTTAAAGGGAGGACTGATGATGATGATGAAGTGGTGCTAGAATAATCAGAATAAAAACAACTATACATGACAAAGCAAGAATTTTTATTTCATTTGCAAGGAGCAAGTTTAGTTGCACTTAAATTTGCAGAACGATATGTCAAGGATAAGCTAGTTACTGATTTTAAATATAATGTAATTTTTACTCCTTCCCATCAAAATATATATCCGGATCATTTTGCTTTTTATCCAGAAGACGACGGAATTATAAAATTAAATTTCAATGATAATCAAGTTGTTAACTTACTTTATCGAAATAATAAAATTCCAGTTTGGATAGACATAAGTGTTCTTAAGTCAAGCAGAAAAAGCACAACTTTTAATCTTCTTTGTGCTGGAAGATATTCTGATAACAAAGAAGATTTTTACTATAGAGATGATGGATCGGCACCCTTTGGTATTAAAAGTCCGACGCTTCCAATTAATTATAAAGAAGGAAAAAAATTCAGATTGTAAAAGTGAAAGTGCCAATCATTTTCAATTTGGCCAATATGGATTTCAATTTGGCGATAATTCTATGAGAACTTCTCATGAGAAACAACAAGCTGCAATTTTAAAATGCATAATTGATTTTATAAATCAATAAACTTTTGTATCTTATTCAGGTCTAATTAGGCACTAATAAAATACTAAAAATGAAACCATTAATTGTTTTAGTTTCTGTTTTTTTATTATCTAATCTTTTCATAAGATTTACGACGGATCAATATGACTTTCTTTTAGCTGCGAGAATTGCGATGTGCGCCATGCTCTGTTTTACAGCTGTCGCTCATTTTGTTTTTACTAAAGGAATGGCTATGATGATTCCGCCTCAAATACCTTTTAAAACTGAATTAATCTACATCACGGGAGTAATTGAAATTGTTCTGGGAATTGGTCTCTTGATACCAGATCTAACAATATATGCCGCATGGTCAACGATCTTTTTTATGATTTTTCTGCTTCCCGCCAATATTTACGCAGCTACGAAACACATCGATTATCAAAAAGGTAATTTTGATGGAAAAGGAATAACTTATTTATGGTTTAGAGTACCATTACAACTTTTATTTATAGTGTGGGTCTATTTAAGCGCTATTAAAACAGGATAATGAACTCACTTTTTTATAGCATTAAAATTCACGAAAAATACTCACTATGAAAGATCTAAAAAAATACAGCAATAAAACAAAGGCAGCTTTCATTTTGCTAATAGTAATGCTTATTATTTTATTGAGCAATTTCAATACATTGCAAAACTCCAAAAATGTAAACGAAAACATCAATGCCATTTACAACGACCGTTTGATGGTTTCGCACTATATTTTTCAATATGCTAAAGAACTTCATTTTATAAAAAGCGAAGCCGAAAAGCTAGATTTGAGTGATAATATTAAGAAAGATGAGATCATTCAGACTTTAAAAATCGTTCACAGCATTGATGATCTGTATGCCAAAACAGTTTTAACTAATAAAGAAAAAGAGCATTTTGATGCTTTTTTAGCATCCTGCAAAGAAATTAACAACCAGGTTGAAAATAAAAACTGGAGCAAAATTGCTTATTCCAGTGGGGAAGCTCTCAAAACACTTGAATCCCTGTCTCAAATTCAGGTAAAAGAAGGCAAAGCAAAATTAGCCCTCGCCAACAAAATGTATAACGACAATAATAGTCTAGGACAACTCCAGATTGCATTGTTGATTATTTTAGGAGGAATAACTTTTTATCTTCTAATTGTAAAGAAAATCAAAAGAAGTATCAAAATTCCAGAACCGCCAAGTATGAATTAATTACAACAGTTTTCTATCTTCTTCCTTAATTGCAAGATCATTTATGCTGGCAAATCTTTTTTGCATTAGACCCTTCGAATCAAATTCCCAATTTTCATTTCCGTAGGCTCTAAACCAGTTTCCGTTAAGATCTTGATATTCATACTCAAATCGAACTGCAATTCTATTTTCTGTATGTGCCCAGTACTCTTTTTTTAATTTATAATTGGTTTCTTTTTTCCATTTTTGAGTTAAAAAGAGTACAATCTCTTCCCTTCCATTCACAAATTGATCACGGTTTCTCCATTCGCTATCAACTGTGTACGCTTTCGAAACTCGTTCCGGATCCTGGCTGTTCCAGGCATCTTCTGCTAATTGAATTTTTTCTTTTGCCGTTTCTAAAGTGAAAGGTGGCAATGGTAATTTTTGTTCCATTTTTATTAAATTAAGGTTTGAATTATTTTTTTGGATTGTTCGATAAGCTGATTAGATTTGAATAACTGGCTTTCGATTATACAACTCTCAAACAATAAGTATACATGATCTGATAACAATTTTTCCTTGATAATATTCTGAAAATAAACTCTTAAATCATGTTTGTGATTCTGAAGTACATTTAAAATTTTAGTATTATCTGAAGGTATTTCTGAAAGTATATTGAGAAAACTACAGCCTCTGAAGTTTTCCTTTTTATTCATAAAGATTAAAAAATCAAACGAAGTCAATACTTTTAATTTGGCCTCTTTTTCATTAGCTGTAAACTGTTCTAATTGATCAAACCAGAAAAAATGGCGTTCGTTTAAAAATGCAACACACAAATCTTCTTTTGATTTAAAGTGCTGATAAAAACTGGCTTTTGCCACTTTAGCTTCTTCGATAATCTGATTAATACCTGTTGCACTATAACCTTGCTGATGAAACAATACAGCTGTTTTTTCTAAAATTCTTTCTTTAGGTGACATCGAATTAAATTTATATAGGACAAATGTATAAAATTCTTCATACATACAGACAAGTCTGTCTATATATTTAAAAATAAAAAAATTCCAAATCCCAAAACTTTTACCAGCCTTGTGATTTGGAATTTAAAAATATTGGAATTTAAAAGTTTAAAGCACTATCTGCTCCACTCCGCAATACTATCTTTATTCATTTTTACGTAATCCTGATTATTAGCAGTTTCAGCAGCAGCTAATGAAGCTTTTGCGGTTTCAACAGCTCCTTTTTTATCACCTTGTTTGGCCTGAATCAATGATTTCAATCTTAAGATATAGTATGGTTTTTCAGCACTCATATCTAACGATTTATCAACATATGTTTTTGCAGTTTCAATGTTTCCGTTTGATTGGAATAAATATTGCGCTGCAGCAAAGTAATCATTTGAAGATGGTCCCGCCAAGACTTTATCAATACTTGCTGTAGCTGTTTTTGCTGTTGGAACTTCAAATTTTAATGCTACATGAGAATTTTCCCAAGCCATTTCTAAATAAGCAAAGTTTGGATCTAAACCATTGATTCCAATCGTAAAACTTTCAACCGGAGTTGGCAAAGCATTTTCTTTAACCGTAGTTCTCAAGGCAACATAAGCATCGCTCCAGTTTTCAGGTAATCCCCAGTTGTCTGTAGAAAGATAAAAAATCACTTCCCAGCTTTCGATTTTAGGAATAGTATAAATTGCATATTTTCCTTTCTTTAATGTTTTACCGTCAATAACAACATCATCACTAAAATTAATGATTGTGTTTTCATTAGCTCCCGTTCTCCATAATTTACCAAACGGAACTAAATTTCCGAATACAGCTCTACCTCTTGCTCCAGGTCTTGAATAAGTAACTTCAACATCTGTTAAACCAACTGTTTGTTTGATATAAGCTTTTGGACTTGCCTGTGGTGTTTTTATTTGTGCTTCTGTACCAAATGGGGCTAAAATAATAGCTAATGCAATAAGTATTTTTTTCATTATTAGGTTTTATTTGTTTTGTTCAAATTTACAAATTCAATTAGGGAACAAATGTTAAATTTAACTTAATTCAAGCCTTTAACTGTGATATTTTTTGAGCATTCAATTCGTTGAAATGATTGATAATTGTATCAGCATCTGACAAATCTTGTAAATTTGAATGCTGGCTATTGTACCCTACACAATAAATTCCAGCTGCTTTTGCCGCTTTTACACCATTTGTACTGTCTTCAATTATAATACAATTTTCTTTTGGCGCAATAGACAAAGAAGCCGCGTGTAAAAAAATAGCAGGGTTTGGTTTCGATTGCGGAAAATCTTCCCCACTTACAATATGCGTAAAGTATTGATGTAAATTAAATCTTGTAAAGACACGTTCAATTGTAACTTTTGATGCAGAAGAAGCCAAAATCAACTGGATTCCACTAGCGTATAAATCTTTAATCAAATCTTCAACACCTTCTAGTAAATACAAATCTTCTTTAGTATCAAAAGCATCATTAAAAATATTTCTCTTTCTCTGAATTAAATCTTCAACTTCGTGATCAATAGTCGGAAAAAATCCTTTTAAACTCTGAAATGTATTTCGGGTCGAAAATCCGGTAAACGAAGTGTACATTTCCTCAGATACTTCAATATTCAACTCTGAAAATTGCTTGTAATAAGCATAACGGTGTACAGGTTCAGTGTCTACGATAACACCATCCATATCAAAAATTACTGTTTTTATCATTTTTTTTAAGGTTCAAAGGTTCTGAGGAACAAAGGTTCAAAGGTTTTTTCTGTAGAGGCGCACAGCAGTGCGCCTTTTTAGCGGTTCCAAGTTTCAAGTTCTCATGTTGTGATAAATTTGACAGAATTTTACTCGATCCTGAACCTGAAACAAAGAAAACATGAAACAATTTTTTACTCTTTTTTAAGCAAATGGCGAATCACCGTTTCTGCAGCGTGAAGCCCAAATAAGCCTGGCATATAACTGTTCGTTCCGTAGAAAGATTTTTTGAAGTTTTTTCCATCTGTTAATTTTAAGCTTTTTTCATCCTGAATTTCAGAAGAAAATACCACTTTTAATTTATTGATTTTTTCTGCTTTTAGACGTTTACGGATAGTCTTAGAAAAGTAACAGTTTATTGTTTTAGAAATATCAGTCACTTTTACTTTTGAAGCTAACATTTTTCCACCAGCACCCATGCTGCTTAATATTTTTACTCTTTTGCGTTTTGCCGCAATAATCAAATTAAGTTTTGGCGTAATACTGTCTATACAGTCCAAAACGTAATCAAATTCAGGAGAAACGATTTCAAAAGCTCTTTCCGGAGATAAAAATTCCTGAACTCGCGTTAGTTTCAATTCCGGATTAATATCCATCAAACGATCGCCAACAATAGTAATTTTTGGTTGTCCAACTGTTGAATGCAATGCCGGTAATTGACGATTAATATTTGTAATATCAACAACATCACCATCAACTATTGTCATACTCCCTACTCCCGCTCTTGCCAAAAACTCAGCTGCAAACGATCCCACTCCTCCTAAACCCACTACCAAAACATTGGAGTTTTTTAAGTTTTCTAATCCTTCTTTTGTAAATAAAAGCTCGGCTCTTTCTGTCCACTCTGCCATAAAATCTTTTGTTTATTTTTGTTTTCTTTTAATTTGTTTCAAGTTTTAAGTTTCAAGTTTTTCTCTTGGCTGTTAATTCTTGTTTCTTATTCTTTTACCTTCTAAATATATCTTCAAAATTAATTGATATAACATCTTGTAATTCTTTAACAGTTATACTTTTATATTCTGCTGCTAAATCGTAAACCTGCTGAATATTTTCTTCAATCGTATCAGTTTCCAATAGAAAACGATCGTCCGGAATGTGTTGAAAAACCATTTTTAATTCTGGATTTCTCAGCAAATATTTTCCAAAAGAAAGATAAAATCCTTCCGCAATTAATTGATTGGCAAGCTGACTGTTTTTTGAAAATCCGTGAATAATCATCGGAACGGAAATTTTTAATTTCTTCTTAATTTCAATCACTTCCTGAAAAGCCGCAACACAATGAATAACGACAGGTTTTTTATATTTTTCGGCTAAAGCCAATTGCTTTTCAAAAACTATAATTTGTTGTTCCAGCGGAATTTCAATTCGTTTATCTAAACCGCATTCTCCGATCGCCAGACAATTTTTCGTTTGTAATTTTTCTTCAATAATTTTCAGATCAGCATCAATTCTATCCTCAACTATATACCACGGATGAATTCCGATCGAATAAAACGGAATCGAAGCATCAAACTCATTTGGATACTGATTGACCAACTCCAGAATATTGGGGTGATTTGTAAATTGGTGCGTATGAAAATTAAAGAATTCCATTAATGAAAAGTTTTAACTCCCGCTTTAATTTCAATATTCAAATCATTTTCCAAAGGAACCAGCGGACAAGAATATTTATGATTATAGGCACAATAGGGATTGTAGGCTTGATTAAAATCGACTGCAATAGTATTTCCTTTTGGAATCTTCAAGTCAATATATCTTCCTCCTATATAACTTTCCTTTCCTGAAGTTAAATCTGAAAAAGGGAGAAACAAATGATCTTTATATTCATCTGTTTTCGAAAGATCAATACTTCTATATACATTTAATTGCAATGCTTTACCTTCAATAGTAAAGTATAAAGTTCCGTATTTTATATATTTTGGAGTTCTTGTTCCGGTCGTTTTCATTTCGAAAACCTTTTCATTTTTGGCCTTTACAAACTTTGCATTGACAAAATATTTGGCATTAATAGGATAAAAATCTAAAGCTTTAAAAACTTTTAAATCTTCTTCCATTAACGGACTTGTTTTAGGATCAGCGTATTCTGAATTTATAGTCTTCTGAAATTTTTCTGTTTCTTTTTTATCAAATTTCTTTTGACTGAAGCCAAAACTAAAAGTTAATAATAAAGTAAGAAATGCAATTTTCTTCATCTTGGAAATTTTGAACAAAAATAGTTTAAAAGTAACAAAGCAGCAACCGCGATACGTGACAAAGTTTCCTAACTTTGTTGCAAATAACATATTTTTATAATGCTCAAAGCCGCAACCAACCACTACATCAATAATTTTAGGGGATTTTCAAGAGAAATTTGGATACTTACATTGGTCACTTTTATCAATCGTGCCGGTACTATGGTACTTCCTTTTTTGTCAAAATACTTAAAAGAAGACCTTCATTTCTCTTATAATCAGGTTGGCTGGATTATGGTTGCATTTGGTTTAGGTTCAATGTTGGGATCCTGGCTGGGAGGAAAACTTTCAGACAAAATCGGATTCTACAAAATCATGATTTTTAGTTTATTTACCAGTGGAGTGTCGCTCTTCTTCGTACAATATATAACAACTTTTTGGGGATTGTGCATTGCCATGTTTATTTTAATGGTGATTGCAGATATGTTCAGACCTGCTATGTTTGTGTCATTAGGTGCTTATGCCAAACCAGAAAACAGAACCCGAGCTTTAACCTTGGTGCGCTTAGCGGTAAATTTAGGTTTCGCGGCCGGACCCGCTTTAGGTGGATTAATTATTATGGGAATCGGTTACTCTGGATTGTTTTGGGTTGATGGAGCTTCCTGTATCATATCCATTTCAATTTTTGCCTTATTGGTAAAAGAAAAGAAAAAAGTTGCTCATGATGATAAAATTGAAAGCGCCGCAGATAAAAAATCCGTTTTTCATGATCGAATCTTTTGGGTTTTCTTATTTGTGAGTTTTGTAACAGCAATGATCTTCTTCCAGCTTTTCACAACGCTTCCTTTGTATCATAATGAAAAGTTTGGTTTAAGTGAATTCCAAACAGGATTATTAATGACCTTAAACGGACTTTTAATTTTTGCTCTTGAAATGCCAACTGTTGGATTTATGGAACGTAAAGGTTTCCCAAAAATTAAAATTATTATACTGGGTTCCTTTGTGATGGCTTCAAGTTTCTTTTTGCTTTTGATAAATGTGTGGGCTGGTATTCTGGTGATTAGTATGATTTGCATTTCGATTGGAGAGATTTTAACCTTTCCGTTTTCTAATGCTTTCGCTTTAAGTCGTGCCCCACGTGGTCAGGAAGGCCGTTATATGGCATTGTATACTATGAGTTTTAGTTTAGCCCATATTATTAGTTCCAAAGTTGGTTTTGAAATCATCAGCCGATTAGGTTACCAAATTAACTGGTTTTTCATGGCTTCTATTGGGGTTGTGGCTACTCTTTGTTGTTTCTGGATTAAAAAGGCTTTGCTTCTCGAAAAAAAACACTAAACATTTTCAACATTTAAATTACTCAAATTCAATTTATTACTTTTAAATTTGAATCCTTTTCTGCGCTCTTAATCCGAATCAAACTTAATTTTTAGTTAAATAACTATTTTTATAGTTGTGTAACTAAAAAAATAGTTGTAGGTTTGAATTAAAATTAGAAAACATGCAAAAGTTAACCAACAAAGAAGAAGAAATCATGCACATTTTATGGAAGCTTAAAAAAGCTTTTGTAAAAGAGGTTCAGGCTGAAATAACAGAAGATCAACCGCATTACAATACACTTTCGACTATTGTTCGTAATCTTGAGGAAAAGGGTTTTGTGGCACATAATGCTTTTGGGAATACACATCAGTACTACCCGATAATTACTTTAGAAGCCTACAGCAAAAAATACATGAAGACAGCTATTGATAACTATTTCAATAGTTCTTATAAAAATATGGTTTCATTTTTTGCCAAAGAAGAAAAAATATCCGCGGCTGAATTACGCGAAATACTGGCCATGATTGAAACTCCTAAAGAGGACAAATAAAAACTATTGTTTATGGAAACACTTTTTATTTATATCGCAAAATCAGCAGGCTTAGTAATGTTATTTTATTGCGCTTACTATTTTTTGTTACGCAAGGAAACTTTTTTCAATAGTAACAGGTGTTTTCTATTGATAGGTTTAATTACTTCTTCAATACTTCCATTGGTAGTTTATACTAAAGTGATTTGGGTTGATCCAACTCCACTTTCAAATGTAAATTATGCGTCGTTATATTCAGCGCAAATAGAAAAAGATGTTTCTGAAATTAACTGGAGTCTAACACTAGTCGCTATCTATACTATTGGAGTTTTAGCTTTGCTTATAAAATTTGCTTTTGATTTTTATAGTTTAAATTCAGTTATAAAAGGAAAACAAATAAAACAACAAGCTGATTTTAAATTTGTTGATATAAACGAAAACATTGCTCCATTTTCTTATTTTGAATACATCGTGTACAACTCATCAATGTACACAGCTTCTGAATTAGAAAGTATTCTTGAACATGAAAAAGTACACAGTGATCAAAACCATACTATGGATGTTTTGATTGCGAGGTCTTTCTCTATCTTATTTTGGTTCAATCCTGTTATTTGGCTTTATAGAAAAGCAATAACGCAAAATCTTGAATTTATCGCTGATGCAGCCGCTGCTCAAAAAATAGCAGACAAAAAAGCGTATCAATACACGCTTTTAAAAATTACAACTCATGAAAGTTGTCTATCAATCACCAATCATTTTTATCAATCATTAATCAAAAAACGAATTGTCATGTTAAACAAAAATCAATCAAAAAAAAGGAGCTCCTGGAAACTCTATGTTGTTATTCCGGCACTCGCTGCTTTTGTGTTATTATTTCAAATTGAAGTAATTGCAAAAGAAAAAAGAGAAATTGCAACAAAAGAACTTAGAGAAAAAGATGATTCTGTTGATGTTTACAAAATCAGTAAAACAACCACTGATCAACAATTAAAAGAAATGGCTGAAAAAATGAAGCTAAATCACAATGTTGATGCAAAGATTTCTGATGTTAAACGAAATTCAAAAAATGAGTTAACAGCCATTAGATTTGATCTTAAAAGAGGTTCTGAACAATCACAATCTTACAGAGTTAAAGGAAGTGAAGCAATTAAAGATTGTGAAATTGTAATTGAAACTGAAAAAGACGGATCTAAAAAAATAGGTTTAAAAACAGATAATCAAATCGGTGAAGTACAAATTATCGATAAAGAACGCAAAGTCGAAGTAAAAAAAATTGTAAATTCTAACACTAATTGTGATGTTAAAACTAATCATAATACTAATACAAGCATTAATACAAGCACTAGTGCAAATAATACAGATACTAATGTAAATACTAAGATAAATACGAATGTTAAAGTTGGTTATAATAAAAATATAACTATTGAGCCAAAACTGCAAACAAACATAAGTCTAGTATCAAACGACAATATTAATACGCAATCAAAGCAATTAATTATTGTCAACGGAGAAGTTGTTTATGATGGGAAAGTTAGAGATCTGAATTCTGACAACATTAAAACAATACATATTTATAAAAGTTCAAAAACATCAGCTAAAGATGGCGAAGAGGATAAAAATAGTGTTATTGAAATTGAAACTAAAGAATAATTTTCAATTTGAAATTAAAAACTAACCAAGACCATGTTAAAACTAACCAACAAAGAAGAAGAAATAATGCATATTTTATGGAAGCTTAAAAAAGCTTTTGTAAAAGAGATTCAGGCAGAAATAACAGAGGATCAACCGCATTATAATACGCTTTCGACTATTGTGCGAAATTTAGAAGAAAAAGGATATGTATGTCATAATGCCTTTGGAAATACACATCAATATTATCCAACTGTAAGTATTGAAGATTACAGAAAAGGTTTCATGAGTACTGCAATTGATAATTATTTCAACAGTTCTTATAAAAGTATGGTCTCATTCTTTGCCAAAGAAGAAAAAATATCTGCGACCGAATTACGTGAAATCTTAGCTATGATCGAAAAACCAAACGAAGAAAAATAAGCATTATGGAAGCATTTTTCACTTTTATCGCCAAATCAAGCGGATTATTAGTATTATTTTACTGCGCTTACTTTTTTTTACTTCGTAAAGAAACTTTTTTCAATAGTAACAGATGGTTTCTATTAGCTGGTCTTATCACTTCCGTAGTTTTGCCTTTTGTGGTTTACACCAAAATTGTGTGGGTCGATCCTATACCAATACCTGGTGAAGTTATGAGTTATGCTACTGGTTATATTCCTCATACTAATACTATTCCGGAAGAAACCTTTGAAATCAATTGGAATTTAGTAGCGCTTATTATTTACGGTATTGGATTTTTGGCCCTTATGATAAAGTTTGCAACCGATTTTTACAGCTTAAACTCTGTTTTAAAAGGTAGAGAAATACAGCAGGAAGCCGATTTTAAATTTATTGATATTGAGGAAAACATCGCACCATTTTCTTATTTTGATTATATCGTATACAACTCATCACTGTATAGCGCATCAGAATTAGAAAGTATTCTGGAACATGAAAAAGTTCATAGTGATCAAAATCATACTGTAGATGTGATTATTTCAAGAATTTTTTGTGTGCTATTTTGGTTCAATCCTATTATTTGGTTGTACAAAAAAGCAATTCTTCAAAACCTTGAGTTCATTGCTGATAATGAAGCTGCCAAAAAAATATCAGACAAAAAAGCGTATCAATACACGCTTTTAAAAATAACAACACATGAAACTTGTGTTGCCATTACCAATCATTTTTATCAATCATTAATCAAAAAACGAATTGTCATGTTAAACAAAAATCAATCAAAAAAAACAAATTACTGGAAGTATTGCACCATAATTCCAGCACTTGCATTATTTGTGTTTTTATTTCAAATAAAAACGATTGCACAAGAGAAAAAAGAAACTCAGGAAGTTACCAGAACTACATCAGATGATGTTTACAAAATCGAAAAAACAACAACAGATGAGGAATTAAAAGTGATCTCTGAAAAAATAAAACAAAAACACGATTTTGATGTTGCTATCTCGAATGTAAAAAGAAACACAGATAGGGAATTGACAGCCATCAAAATGAACATTAAAAAAGGGACTCATGAGGTTCAAACCATTGAGATAAATGGAGACGAAGCAATAAAAAGCTTTGGTCTTGTGGTATCAACTGACGACGATAATGTCAAAAAAATTGGCGTTGTTACAGATGGTGAACCAAACGACTCCATGATGGTTCAGGATCGCGTTGCAGATGTTGATGAAGTAAATGGTCCTGATGTTAATAATATGCATGTTGCGCCTCCTGCTCCACCGGCTCCTCCAAGAATAAGTACTATTACACCTCCAGCTGCACCCGCTTTTCCTGGCGGATCAATGCCAAAGTTACCAACTATAGACATGTCTAAAATGCCTAAAGCACCAGCTCCTCCTGCAAATCCAAGAGATAAAGTAGCCATGGCTAATTTCGAAAAAGATATGGCTGCATTTGAGAAAAAAATGGAAGATTTTGAACCAACTCTTTCTGCTTACACAGAACAAGTTGATGAAATCATGTCTAAGCATGAAGCGATGTACGGTAAGGATATGGAGAAGTATGAAATTGCCATGGAAAAATTCAGCGTTGAGATGGAAAAGTACGGCAAGTACATAGAAGAAACTGTTGGAAGAGACATGAAAGAATATGAGAAAAATATGAAAGCTTACGAAAAAGACATGAAAGCTTATGAAAAAGAAATGAAGAAGATGGAGAAGGAAAGTAAAAAATCTTAATTAGTTCTCTTATAAACATCAAAAAGACTTTGTTAAAAAACAAAGTCTTTTTTTATATCTTTGAAAAAACTAACCTACTATGTTTAAAATTTTAGCCAAAATTAATAAAATCCTTTTACCAAGTTTTACCAAACAAGGATTAGACATTTCAAAAGCAAAAAAATGGCAGATGGCAATTATTGGCTATCGTGCCTATGTAACGAAACGTGCTTTAGAATAAAATAAAACATACTTTTTTAGTTGCTTCTTTGTAACACATTTTTCCTATTTGAACTGGATTGAAATGTATCCTTCGAAACTTATTTCGTACTTTTGCAGTCCATTTCAATTACGCATGAAAAATAAAGAATTCAACCTTCCTCCTGTCCCTGCAGTATTATTATCTATTATAAGTGTACAATGTGGTGCGGCAATTGCAAAAACGCTGTTTCCTGCAATTGGTGCGGCAGGAACGGCTTCTATACGAATTGGAATTTCGGCTATAATTTTACTTTTAGCCTACCGACCAAATTTAAAACAAATCACAACTAATCAATGGAAAATCGTCGTTCCGTATGGTTTAGCTTTGGGTGCGATGAATTTAATTTTTTATATGGCTATCGAAAGGATCCCAATTGGACTGGCTGTCACTTTAGAATTTATCGGACCTTTATTAGTTGCTATAATCGGATCTAAAAGACTGATTGATTATTGTTGGGTTTTACTTGCGGCAATGGGCATTGTATTAATTGCTCCGTGGTCCAATAACAGAATCGATTTGCTTGGGGTTATATTTGCTCTTTTAGCAGGCGCACTTTGGGCAGCCTATATCGTCTTGGGAGGAAAAATTTCTAAAATTATGAACGGCGGTCAGGCTGTTTCTACCGGAATGTTATTTGCTGCAATTTTAATATTGCCATTTGGATTTTACGAAAATGGATTAGCCAATCTTACCCTAAAGTTTTTGGGTATGGGAGCTGCATTGGCACTTTTGTCTAGTGCTATTCCGTTCACTTTAGAAATGAAAGCATTAGGTCAGCTTCCTCCACGAACTTTTAGTATTTTAATGAGCTTAGAACCTGCCGCTGCAGCAATATGTGCTTTTATATTTTTGCAGGAAAACTTAAACTTTTATGAAATCTTGGCTGTAGTTTGTGTGGTCGTGGCTTCGGCTGGCTCAACATTAACTGCTAAAAGATAAATCTAAAAAATTCCAATAAAAAAATTCCAAGTTCCAGTTTTAAAGTTGGAATTTGGAATTTTTAAATAATTGGAACTTGAGTAGATTTTACATTTTTGGTAATAACACACTATCAACTACATGAATTACACCATTAGATTGATTCACATCAGCAATTGTAACTTTAGATTTGTTACCGCTTTCGTCACTAATGTATAAAGCTGCACCATCCATCCACGCAGTTAAAGTTCCACCGCTAACAGTTTTAAGAGTTGCTTTTCCTTTACCCATTTTAATTGCTTTAGCAATGTCCGAAGAATTCATTTTTCCAGCAACAACATGATAGGTTAGGATCGTTTGCAAAGTTTTAATGTTCTCTGGTTTTAATAATGTTTCGACAGTTCCAGCAGGTAATTTATCGAATGCAGCATTTGTTGGGGCAAAAACGGTGAATGGTCCTTTACTTTGCAATGTTTCAACTAAACCTGCAGCTTTTACAGCAGCCACTAAAGTTGTGTGATCTTTTGAGTTTACGGCATTTTCGACAATATTTTTGTTAGGATACATTGCAGCTCCACCAACCATTACTGTTTTTTGTGCAAAAGACGTAAATGCAAAGCCGAGTGTTAAGATTGCTACGTTTAAAAAATTTCTAGTTTTCATAAATATTATTTTAAGTTATAAACTCATTTACGGGATAGTTTCTAATTTGGTTTTATGAAAAAAGCAAATCAGAAATCAAACCATTAATAAAACTTTAAAATCTTCTGGAAAACAACATATTAATTCGCCAATTTATTTTTAAATATTTTTCTAATTCATAATCTTATTATATTACTTTTATTACTAACTTTCGTAAACAAATTGATTCATTATGCAAAATTTACCTAAAAAAGTAAGGAGTAAAAAGTTAAGCACAAGAGTTGATTTAACAGCAATGGTTAGTATTTCGTTTTTGTTGATTATATTTTTTATGGTAACAATTGAATTAGCAAAACCAAAAGGATTTGATTTAGCGCTACCAGATAAAGAGTTTGGATGTGGCGGTGAAGGTGGTTGTATTAGGGGAAATCGTTTATATACAATTTTATTGGACGAAAATGATAAAATCATAACTTATTCAGGAATATTAGAATTTGACATGTATACAGCAAAGAAAATTGAATTTGGAAAGGATGGAATTCGTAAAGAAGTATATAGAAAAAAGAAAGAAGTAAGTGATTATATGATATCAGTTGGCAAACCAAAAAGTGGTGTAATAGTAATTATAAAACCTAGTCGAAAAAGTAACTTTAAAAATCTAGTTGATATTTTAGATGAAATGAAAATTGCAAAAATTGATACTTATGCAATTGTAGACGAATACACCCTGGAAGAATCAAATTTATTAGCTTCTAAATAAAAACCTTAAAACCATGGAAAATATACCTAAAAAAGTAAGAAGTAAAAAATTAAGCACGAGAGTCGATTTAACTGCAATGGTTAGCGTTTCGTTTTTGTTGATTATATTTTTTATGGTGACGATTGAGTTGGCAAAACCGAAAGTCATGCAATATGGAACACCTGGTTGTGATGATTGTGGTGAAACATATGGTTGTAATATGCCTGACGAAAATCGTACTATGACAGTTCTATTAGATGATAATAATAAAATAATTACTTATTCTGGATTAATATTTGTTCCGATTGATGCCCCAAAAGAAGTGTCCTACGGAAAAAATGGAATTAGAAAAGAATTATTAGAAAGAAATGCAAAAGTACTTGAATACTCAATACAAAGAGGCAAGCCCGAAAAAGGTGTAACAGTAATTATAAAACCAAGCAAAAACTCAAATTATGGCAACTTAATTGATATTCTTGATGAAATGAAAATAACTGGAATAAAATCTTATTTAATTGTTGATTATTATACTCCCGAAGAATCAAAACTTTTAGCAGTTAAATAATCCAAACTTCTTTTGAAAACGAATGCCATAAGTCTAGATAGAAGGAAAAATCCTTTTGTGCTGGTCCCGAGGCTTTCGGAGGCGCAAAAGATTGGAATGATAGCTGGAAATAGCTCCAAATTAAAATCAAACTTCAATTAAATTAAGTTTTTAGAATCACAATCTCAAACAAAGAAAATTTGAAACAATAATAACATAAAAAAAGTCCCACATTACTGTGGGACTTTCTATTTAGAGGAAACTAAGAATTATTTTTTCTCAGTTTTTTCCATTTTAGCTTTTAATGCAGCTAATACATCATTGTTATCTCCTAAAGTTGCAGCTGGTGCATTAGTAGATGAAGCAGATGAAGTATTCTCAGTTGCAGCTTTCACGTTTTTCTCTTCTTCTTCACGGAAGATAGCAGTGTGAGAAGCAACTACTCTTTTGAATTCTTTGTTAAATTCGATTACTTTGAAATCAGCAGTATCACCTTTTTTCAATTTCTTTCCGTCTTCTTTTTCAAGGTGACGAGTAGGAATGAAAGCAACGATATCATCTCCGAATTCTACAGTAGCTCCTTTGTCAACGATTTCAGAAATTTCACCATTGTGGATAGTTCCTACAGCGAAAGAATCTTCGTATTGATCCCAAGGATTAGCAGTAGTTTGTTTGTGACCTAAAGATAATTTACGTCCTTCAACATCTAATTCTAATACAACTACATCAAGTTTCTCACCAACATTTACAAATTCAGATGGGTGTTTGATTTTCTTAGTCCAAGATAAGTCAGAGATGTAAATTAATCCATCAATTCCTTCTTCTAATTCTACGAAAATACCAAAGTTTGTAAAGTTTCTAACGATACCTGTATGTTTAGAACCTACTGGGTATTTAGAAGTAATGTCAGTCCATGGATCTTGAGTCAATTGTTTGATACCTAATGACATTTTACGGTCATCTCTATCTAAAGTTAAGATAACAGCCTCAACAACATCTCCAACTTTTACGAAATCCTGAGCAGAACGTAAATGAGTTGACCATGACATTTCAGAAACGTGAATTAAACCTTCAACACCTTCAGCAACTTCAATAAATGCACCGTAATCAGCGATTACAACTACTTTACCTTTTACTTTATCACCAATAGTTAAATTAGCATCTAAAGCATCCCATGGGTGAGCGTTTAATTGTTTCAATCCTAATTGAATTCTTGTTTTCTCATCATCGAAATCAAGGATTACAACGTTTAATTTTTGGTCTAATTCAAGAACTTCACTTGGGTGGTTGATTCTACTCCAAGAAAGGTCAGTAATGTGAATTAATCCGTCAACACCACCTAAGTCAATGAACACACCATAAGAAGTAATGTTTTTAACAACACCTTCTAATACTTGTCCTTTTTGTAATTGACCGATGATTTCTTTTTTCTGTACTTCGATATCAGCTTCGATAAGCGCTTTATGAGATACAACAACGTTTTTGAATTCGTGGTTAATTTTTACCACTTTGAATTCCATCATTTTGTTTACATATACATCGTAGTCTCTAATTGGCTTAACATCAATTTGAGAACCAGGTAAGAAAGCTTCAATTCCGAAAACATCAACGATCATACCACCTTTAGTTCTGCATTTTACAAAACCATTAACGATTTCTCCTGTTTCATTTGCAGAAATAACTCTATCCCATGATTTAATAGTACGTGCTTTTCTGTGAGATAATACTAATTGACCTGTTTTATCCTCACGGATGTCGATTAATACTTCTACTTTGTCACCAACTTTTAAGTTCGGGTTGTAACGGAATTCGTTTAAAGAAATAACACCTTCCGATTTTGCGTTGATATCAACGATAACGTCTCTATCTGTAATTCTAACAACTACACCTTCAACTACTTCTTCTTGGTCTGTAGCGATGAAAGTTTTTGAAACTAGTTCTTCGAATTCTTGTAAGTTTTTCTCATCTACTGCATCAATTCCTTCTTGGAAGTTATGCCAGTTAAAATTTGCTAAAAACTCTTCTTGTGATTTTAATTGTTCAGACATGCTGATAAAAAATTTGTATTCTGTTTTCCTCGAGTTTCATAAAGCAGTAGAAAAAACAGAAGTTGTTTTACATAAATAGTTGATACCTAAAGGAAACTCTTCTTTGCCAAAAGGTTTGCAAAATTAATACAAATATTTGTAATAGCAAAACAATTCTAAATGATTATCAGGCAATTGTTCAGGAGCAGAAGATTTTAGGTTTTTTAAGACGTTCAGTCCCGCTATCCGTTCCAATCTTTTATGTCCGCCGCGGCGGACATAAAAGGATTTCCACTTCTATCGGGGCTAGGCAAGAACGATTAGTAGTTTTTCACACCTTTTGCTTTCGATTAAAAACAAACCCGACAGATTTAAAAACCTGTAGGGTTTACTATGCGCAACTATCTTCTATGCGCGATTTACCTTTGTCAAAGTTTTAACCTTTGACCAAGGTCTACTTGAAAGGTCATTTAAATTTAGAAATATGTTTGAGAAGTTTTTTCTCGTATTTGTCCCTTTCTTTGGTTCCAATTTTCCCTATAAGTTTATCTTTCATTTCAGAAAGAGAATATAATTTTATTTTTGTCTTTGCCATAATATTCATTTATATAATTCATTTAACAAAAAATACCACAATGATTTCCGCATATAGAAATCATTGTGGTATTTGTATTTATTTTTTATTCTAATTTTCAAAACTAAAAGTCTTGAAAAAAACTTTTTCTTAATGACTCAAATTCTCCAATTCCTTAGGATCATGCTTATATTTAAATAAAAATGCAAATAAAACTAAAATTACAAAAGAATATCCTGCAAATGAAAACCAAACTTCCGGCCACTGCACTTTATTTTCAACGGTAAAATAACTTACCGTTCTGCCTGCAAATTCTCCACCTAAAATAGCACCAATTCCATTGGTCATCAACATAAATAATCCTTGTGCACTTGACCTTATTTTACTATCTGTTTCTCTCTCAACAAATAAAGAACCAGAAATATTAAAGAAATCAAAAGCCATTCCATACACGATCATTGATAATACAAGGAAAATAACTCCTGAACCTGGATTTCCAATTCCAAATAAAGCAAAGCGTAATACCCATGCAATCATACTAAAAATCATTACTTGTTTGATTCCAAATCTCTTTAAGAAAAATGGTATAGTTAAGATAAATAATGTTTCGGAAATTTGAGACAATGAAATTATAAAAACTGAATGCTCTACACCAAAAGTACCATGATATTCAGGATTAGAACCAAAATCTCTAATAAATGTATCACCAAACATATTTGTAACTTGTAGTGCCGCACCTAATAACATTGCAAAAACAAAAAACACAGCCATTTTCTTTTGCTTAAATAACACAAAAGCATCTAGTCCAAATTTACTTGACAAAGATTGATTTGTATTTTTATTTTCTGCAGGAACATCTGGCATTGTAAAAGAAAACAAACCTGTAACAATCATAGCTATCGAAGCAAATATAAACTGATTTGTATTCGATTTCCAATCTGTTAAATCAGTAACCCACATTGCAATTATAAAACCTACTGTACCCCAAACACGAATTGGAGTAAACGCTTCCTGTACATTAAATTTGAACTTATTTAAAACAGCATAACTTACAGAATTATTTAAAGCTATCGTTGGCATATAAAAACAACTAGTTGCAAAAATAACCCAATACATTTCAGTTGAATTTGTAGCTTTTGTTGCGAAGAAAATTGCAATTCCAGCAATTATATGAGCAATCCCTAATACTTTTTGAGCACTAAAATATTTATCAGCAATTATACCAAGTAATGCAGGCATAAATAAACTTGCCCATCCCATTGATCCATATGTTCTACCTATTGATAAACCAACAC
Organism: Flavobacterium sp. KH_001; assembly: GCF_057840745.1. Lineage (NCBI taxonomy): Bacteria > Pseudomonadati > Bacteroidota > Flavobacteriia > Flavobacteriales > Flavobacteriaceae > Flavobacterium > Flavobacterium sp. KH_001. Next base: position 3,889,781 of record NZ_CM174520.1, read on the forward strand.
TTCCACCTTCAATTGGACCAAAAACCTGCCCCATGTATCCTCCCAATGAAATCAACCATACTCCCCAAACAAAAAATTGGAGAAAATTCATAATTGTAAGTCTTAATTTAATTCCCATATGATGAAATTGTCTTTTAAATAAAATGAAGCGGTAAAACTACCATTAAAAATGATATCTGCAAAAAATTAAGCCGTTTTAACAACGTCATTTATCAATTCTAAAACAGCTGCAAATTGTTCTTCTCTGGTTAAATAAGAATTATCAATTTCAATAGCATCATCGGCAATGATTAGTGGAGAATCTTCGCGGTGGGTATCTATATAATCTCTTTCCATGACATTCTTTAAAACATCTTCATAAGATACATCATCACCTTTTTGTTGTAGTTCGTCAAAACGTCTTTGGGCTCGGGTTTCGGCGCTTGCGGTCATAAATATTTTTAATTCTGCATCTGGAAAAACGACAGTTCCTATATCTCTTCCATCCATTACAATCGCTTTGTTTTTTCCCATTTCCTGTTGTTGTTCTACTAATTTAGAACGTACTTCAGAAACTTCAGCTACTTTACTCACATAATTAGAAACTTCAATAGTTCTGATTTGTTTCTCCACGTTTTCACCATTCAGGTACATTTCAGCAAAACCTAAATTAGCATTAAATTTAAATTCCAATTGAATTTTTGGTAATGCTTCGATAAGTGCTTTTTTATCAAAAGAATCAGACCCAATAAAATTATTCTGCATTGCAAACAAAGCCACCGCACGATACATTGCTCCCGTATCTACATAAACATATTCCAGCTCTTTTGCCAGTTGTTTCGCTAAAGTGCTTTTTCCTGTTGACGAAAATCCGTCGATTGCAATCGTTATTTTTTTCAATTTTTTATATTTTAAATTTAATTTTTAAGACTTTTAATTCTTCCACTAGTAATAGATACTCATTATAATATTCGTTTCAGAACCATCAATTATTTTGGCAGCTCTTTCAAAATATTTTTTATTTACCATTGGACAACCAAAACTGTTGCAAATATATCCTTTTTGCTCTTGATATGGAACATCAAAATAATAATGAAAAACAATATCACGATGAAATGCATTACTATTGGTTTCATCTAATCCGTACAGCTTATAGGCTTTCCCAAACTTTCCATTATAAGAATTCCCAATGTAATATTTACCCAATGAAGTACTTAGTGAATTTGGAATGTTGCTGAATTTCAACTTTCCTTTAACATTAGTTTCAGAGCCTGAACCATGTGCAACCAGACCTTTATCTATAATTTTATTAGCTTTTAAATCATAAACAAAGAAACGATTCTTACCAGACGATATTTTCATATCAATAAAAAATGCAATTCTTTTATTGTATTTCGAATTGTTCTCTATCAATCTTTTTACTTCATTTATATGACTAACAGAAATTGTGACGGGAACTGATGAAGAAAGTTTATTGGTTTTGTGAAAAATTGTATAACCTATAAAAACAAAAAGTATCATAAGAAAAACGATTAAGATCTTCTTCATATGATACTTGCTATTAAATTATAAATATTAAAATTAAATTGGAATGTCTGCTTAATAATAGATATCCAGGATAATTTTCGATTTAGAACTATCAACTATTTTTTCAATTCTTTTAAAGAATTCTTCGTTAACCATTGGGCAACCGTGGCTATTCGAAATATAATAATCCTGCTCATCAAGTGGTACTGCAGAATAATGATGTAGTACTATAGCTCTTTTCAAAGCATTATTATTTGATTGATCTAATCCATTTAAGCGGTAGGCTTTTCCAAATATTCCTTTGTAACATTTCTCGATAGAATATCGACCTAAAGATGTGCAATTAGAATTTGGTGTATTGCTGAATTTAAGTTCTCCTCTAATTCCGGTTTCAGAGCCTGAGCCGTGAGCTACAAGTCCCTGATCTAAAATTTTGTTATTTACCAAATCATAAACAAAGAATCTGTTTTTTCCCGATTTTATTCTCATGTCTACTAAAAAAGCAATTTTAGTATTATACTGAGGACCGGCATAAACCATTTCTCTTACTGTATTTACGTGATAGTTGATTCTTTCGATCTCAACTTCGCTAAGGGATTCATCTTTAAAATTAAGATTTGAGGTATTAAAAAGACCTGCTGTAAAAAATAGAATTAGATAAAATAGCTTCATAAAATTACCTATTGAAAATTTAAAATTAACCCAAAAAGACTCGTATTTGCTGCCAATGTATATCGTGAATATGAATAATTAAATTTTAAACGATTCATTTTCAAACCGAACCCTAAAGAAATCCCTGAGAAATTACGTTGTTCATCTATTCTCAATTCTTCTGCCCTTCTAAAATTGTAACCTAATCGCAAATTGACTGCTCTTCCCGGAAAAAGTTCAACACCAATCACAGCATGTCTCAAAGCATTATTTACAAAGGAAACTTTTTCCTCACTTGTTGTACCATCAATATTGGTTTCTCCCCTAACAGGATTCGAAAAAGAGATATTCCATTGTTGCAAATTTTCTAAGGAAAGATGCCACCGAAGCGGAACATGTTCTAATTCTTGCGATACACCAGCAATGATTTCAAACGGTAAATTCTCCTGTATTCCTGAATATGTAGTAAACTGAGTTCCAATATTACGAAATACTAGGGCCAAATTTACATTATTTTTTTGAATTTGATACATAATTCCCACATCAATTGCACCACCAATAGAATTATAACTTTCTAAAGTAGAAGTTATTAACTTTGCATTTGCTCCAATATGAACATCTGTAAAGGGAATATTATAGGCGTAACCCAGAGAAAGCGCCCCTTCACTTCCAGAGAAATCCGAAGTAGCCTGACCATTTTCGTCATAACCTTCAAAGGTTCCATAATTAACATAACTTACACCTGCATAAAAAGTTTGAACATGTCGATCATAGGTATAAGCATATGAAGCAGTTCCATAAGAAGCTTCTCCATAATAATTCCCATAATTCATTGCTAAGTGATTGTCCATATCTCCATTTAAAGCTGCAGGGTTTGCCATAGCCTGATTAACGTCTTCATCATAAATTGTTATGTTCTCTCCTCCTAACGCTGCCTGCCTTGGTGACGAGGTCAGATTTAGAAACTGATAAGTGTACCGCCCTCCAATTTGCCCGTAGGAAATCGAACAAATCAAGATAAAAAAAAGTAAAACAAATCGTTTTAACATGCTTTTGGGGCGATTCCTATATGGGAATAACGCAAATACAAATATAAAATTATATAACAGCAAAAATAAAATTAAACCTTAAATAAATTCCAATAAAAAAATCCCAAATTTCCAACGCACGAAGTTTGGAATTTTGGGATTCTAAATATTGAAATTTGAATTGAAAATTATTTCAATGTCTTAGCATTTTTAACGTTCTGATCAGTTAATGCTAAAGCTAAAACTTCACTCATTTCTTTCACATAATAAAATGTAAGACCTTCTAAATATTCAGCTTTAATTTCATCAATATCACTTTTGTTTTCGTGACATAAAATGATCTCTTTAATGCCTGCTCTTTTGGCAGCAAGAATTTTCTCTTTAATGCCGCCAACAGGTAAAACTTTTCCACGAAGTGTTATTTCACCTGTCATTGCCAGGTTTTTCTTCACTTTTTTCTGAGTCAATAAAGAAACCAAAGAAGTCAGCATCGCAATACCAGCACTTGGTCCGTCTTTTGGTGTTGCACCTTCAGGAACGTGTAAGTGAATATTATATTTTTGGAACAACTCTGTATTTAAACCTAACTTTTTGGCATTAGCTTTAATATATTCCAAAGCAATAGTAGCCGATTCTTTCATTACTGTACCTAAATTCCCTGTAATACTTAATGAGCCTTTTCCTTCAGAAATTAATGATTCAATAAATAAAATATCACCACCCACACTTGTCCAGGCTAAACCTGTAACAACTCCGGCAACATCATTATTCTCATATTTATCACGCTCTAATCTTGGCACACCCAAAACAGTTACAATATCTTCATCTGTAACTTTTTTATTGTACTCCTCTTCCATCGCAACTGCCTTTGCTGCATTACGAATGACCTGAGCGATTTTAGTTTCCAAATTACGAACACCAGATTCACGAGTATAACCTTCAACAATTTTCTCTAATTGTTTTTTACCAATCGTTAAATCTTTAGATGTTAATCCGTGTGCTTCTAATTGCTTTGGAAAAAGGTGTCTTTTGGCAATCTCTACTTTTTCTTCAATAGTGTAACCTGACATTTTGATTACTTCCATTCTGTCGCGTAATGCTGGCTGAATTGCTGACATATTGTTTGACGTAGCAATAAACATTACCTTAGATAAGTCGTATCCCATTTCAAGGAAGTTATCATAAAAAGCATTGTTTTGTTCCGGATCTAAAACTTCTAACAAAGCTGAAGATGGATCACCACTATTTCCGCTTGATAATTTATCAATTTCATCCAAAATAAAAACAGGATTTGAAGTTCCGGCCTTCTTTAAGCTTTGAATAATTCTACCTGGCATCGCACCGATATACGTTTTTCTGTGTCCGCGAATTTCTGCTTCATCACGTAATCCTCCTAAAGAAATACGCACGTATTCACGTCCTAAAGCTTCAGCAACTGAACGTCCAATTGATGTTTTACCAACTCCAGGAGGTCCTGTTAAACAAATAATTGGCGATTTCATATCGTTACGAAGTTTCAATACAGCCAAATGTTCAATCATTCTTTTTTTAACTTCTTCAAGTCCAAAATGATCTTTATCTAAAATCTTCTGTGCATGTTTTAAATCAAATTTATCTTTAGAATATTCGCCCCAAGGCAATTCTAAAAACAACTCTAAATAATTACGCTGAATTCCAAAATCAGGCGATTGCGGATTCATTCTGCGCATTTTAGATAATTCTTTTTCGAAATGTTTCTGCGTTTTTTCGTCCCATTTTTTAGTTTTCGCCTTCTGCCCCATTTCGTCCATTTCTTCTTCCTGCGAAACGCCTCCCAATTCTTCCTGAATGGTTTTCATTTGCTGGTGCAAGAAATATTCACGCTGCTGCTGATCTAAATCAAAACGAACTTTTGACTGAATGTCATTCTTCAATTCTAATTTTTGAAGTTCAACATTCATGTAACGTAACGTTTCTAAAGCGCGTTCTTTTAATCCATTTATTGATAATAAGCCTTGTTTTTCTTTTACAGATAAATTCATATTAGAAGAAACAAAATTGATCAAAAACGACTGGCTTTCAATGTTTTTAATCGCAAAAGTAGCTTCTGAAGGAATGTTTGGACTTTCTTTTATAATCTGAATAGCTAATTCTTTAACAGAATCTAAAATAGCTGTAAATTCAGTGTCATTTTCGTCAGGACGTTCTTCTGAAACTTCTTTAATCGTTGCTGTAATATACGGCTCTTCTGAAACTACTTCATCAATTTCAAAACGTTTTTTTCCTTGTAAAATAACTGTAACGTTTCCGTCAGGCATTTTTAAAACACGAAGAATTCTCGCAACAGTTCCAATTTTATGAATATCATCTTTAGAAGGATCTTCGTCTTCTTCATTAATTTGAGAAACTACTCCAATAATTTTTCCTCCGGCATTGGCATCATTTATTAATTTAATAGATTTATCTCGTCCGGCAGAAATTGGAATAACAACTCCCGGAAATAAAACAGTATTACGTAAAGGTAAAATAGGTAACGAAAGCGGAAGCTCTTCGTTGTTCATTTCCTCTTCGTCTTCCGGAGTTAATAATGGAATTAATTCTGCTTCTGAATCGAATTCTTGAAGTGACAGATTGTCAATAGTAAGTATTTTATGATTTGACATAATAGTATATAAGTCGTTTTGTCATTAAAAGTTGAATCCAGGTTGTAAATTTAGTTTCAAATACGCTCGTTTTTAATAAAACTATAATAAGTGTTTCATCTACAACATAGGCGGTAAAAATAGACAATCATTATGCCAAATGCAAAAGAGTCAGTTTTGAAATTCAATTTTAAGTGACAAATCTAATTATTTCAAAAAAAATAAAATTAATTTTATGAAAAGTGTAACATATCAAAAAAAGCAAAGTCCTTATAAAAAACTAGCAACCATTACTTGAGTATAACCAATCAAAATATCGAAGAATTAATCGCGCTTTGTAAAAACAACAATCAGAAGGCACAATTCGAAATTTACAATCGTTACAGTAAAGCCATGTACAACGTAGCCTACAGAATTGTAAAAGACGAACATTTTGCACAAGACGTCATGCAGGAAGGTTTTTTGAAAGCTTTTACAAAAATAAACGATTACAAGCAGGAAGTCGCTTTTGGCGCCTGGCTTAAAAAAATTATTATCAATTACAGTATTGATTTTTACAAAAAGAACAATGCTTTTCAGGTCGAAGATCTAAGCAAGACACTTTATAAGATCGAAGAAAATGACAGTTTTTTTTCTGAGCATATTGATTTGAACTCACTTAAAGTAAAACAGGTGTTAGATACCATTTCAGGCCTGAAAGATAATTATCGAATGGTATTGACGCTCTTTTATATTGAAGGTTACGATCAGGAAGAGATTTGCGAAATTTTGAATATTAGTTATGCCAATTGCCGAACGACATTGAGCAGAGCAAAAGAAAGTTTACGAAAAAAATTAGAGAAATTATGAAAAAGGAAAATGACAGTTTAGATCAATTATTTGAAAAATTTGAAAATCAGTGGGATGTGCAGGAACTAAATCCTGATCATCAGGTAGATTTTTTAAATAAGTTAAATAATAAAAAACAACCAGTAAGAAAAAATTATTGGTTCGTAACCGCTATTGCCGCATCGATCGTATTAATGTTGGGAGTATCATTGTTCTACAAGAATGAAAAACCAAAAGAATTCAAATTTGCTTCTAAAGAAACACAACGAACAGATTCAATTTTTAGCATTTTAATCGACAATGAACTTGTAAAACTAAAAGAAAAGAGTTCTCCGGAAAACGAACAAATTATAAATGACGCATTAAAACAAATGAAAGTTTTTGATGCTGATTATCAAAAAATTATTACTGAATTACAAAAGAATGGCGAAAACAAACAAATAATTTACGCCATGATCAGCAATCTGCAAACCAGGATATCATTTTTGCAGACTGTCTTAAAAAGAATTGAAGAAAACGAAAATCTAAAAAACACCACAGATGAAAAAACATTATAATTTAGCAATTCTATTCATTTTAATTCCTTTTTTGGGTTTTTCAAATGATGATACTTTTATTTCAAAACAAAAAAGCATAAAAAAGACCTATATCGTCAATTCAAATGCCGGGATTGATATTGATAACAAATATGGAAACATTTCAGTATCAACATGGGATGAAGATAAAATTGATCTTGACATTACTATAAAAGTAACAGGAGGCAATGAAAACTGGGTAAATGAAAGATTAAACAGTATTGATGTTGATATTACAGCCTTGAAATCTATGGTTACCGCTATAACGAAACTTGGTAGTTCTTCTATAAAAAGCAAAGGCAGCAACAATAGTTTTGAAATTAATTATATGATAAAAATCCCAAAAAACGGCACTGTAAAACTGATGAATAAATACGGTAACATTACAATTCTTAGTTTAGAAGGAGCTTCTGATATTACCTGTAAATATGGTAAAGTTACAGCTGGTAAATTAAACAACACAAATAATAGATTTCAGATTGAATATTGTCAAAATTCTACAATCGATTATATTAAAAACGGAACAATTGAGGCACGTTATTCTGGATTAAAAGTCAATGATTCGGGGAATCTAAACCTTGATACAAATTATACTGATTTAATTGTTGCTGACGGACAAAACATAAAATATGACTGTAACTACGGAACTTTAAAATTTCAGAGATTAAACTCTTTTTCAGGATCTGGAAACTATCTTACTATATCCATTGCTGAAATTTCAAACAGTGTTAATGTTGATGCAAATTATAGCAAAATAAATATTTCTACAATTACAAGTAAAGCTAATAATGTAAATATCACCTCAGGATATACAGATGTTTCATTAGGATACGACACTAATTATGCTTTTGATTTTGATATTAATACCAGATACGGAAATATAAAAAGTGACAACTCTTTAGATGTATCCGTTACGGAAAGCAAAAATACAAGCAAAAGAATCAGTGGATTCAATAAGAAAAAAGGTCAAAATAAAATATCAATAAATTCTAACTACGGAAACGTATCACTAATTAAAAAACTATAAACTTAAAAAATCAAAAAAATGAAAAAAACAGTTCAATTATTAGTTTGCAGTACATTCTTAGCAAGCATTATGGCGAATGCCCAATCTTCAAGCAACAGAGTTGATGGAAATGGTAAAGTAGTAACCCAAACAAGAAATACATCTGACTACGATGCTATTAAAGTTTCTGGTTCTTTTGATGTTGATTTAGTTGCAGGAAAAGAAGGCAAAATTACAATAAAAGGTGAAGAAAACATATTGAATCTTATTGTGGTTGAAGTAGAAGATAACACACTTAAAATTCAGGTAAAGAAAAATACTAATATCCGTTCTAGTATGGGTAAAAAGGTTCAGGTAACAGTACCGTTTGAGAAAATTTCTGAATTAAGTTTATCTGGCTCTGGTGATATTCAATCAAAAGACGCGATCAAAAACGACAAATTCTTAGCAAGACTTTCTGGTTCAGGAAACTTTAACCTAGCCGTTGATTCCAATAATTTAGAACTAAATTTAAGTGGTTCCGGAAATGTACATTTGAAAGGTTCGGCTGATAGTTTTACAACCAAACTTTCTGGTTCTGGCGATATAGATGCTTCCGAACTAAAATCAAAAAGAGTTGATGTAAATGTTTCCGGGTCAGGGGACAGTAAAGTGAACTGTAGTGAAAGTTTAACAGCGAGAGTTTCCGGATCGGGTGATATTAAATACACTGGAAATCCTGAAAAAAGAGATGTAAAAGTTTCTGGTTCCGGGAATATTTCAAAAGCATAAATTTAAGTAGAAGCTCAATAATGAAAGAATCTCAAAAAAATCATCTAATCAAAATCAAATAATGAACAGAATTTCCCTTCTTCTATTATTGAGCTTTACTATTTCAATCTTCAGTCAGCAAAAACAAAATACATTATCGGAAAATAAAATTTCCTCAATAATGGATAGAAATGCTAATCTCTTGTTAAAGGATTCAAAAACCTATTCTGTTTCTATAGCCATTATTAGTAATGGAGAATCTCATACCAGGCATTATGGTGAAATTGACAAAGGAAAAGGTAATAAAGCGAATGATAATACCTTATTTGAAATCGCTTCTGTCACAAAAGTGTTTACCGGAACTTTGGTAGCTAATGCCGTCCTGGAAGGAAAAATCAAACTTGATGACGATATTAGAAAATACTTAAAAGAACCTTTTTCTAATTTAGAATACAACGGAAATCCAATACGAATTAAAGACTTGCTGACACATCGTAGTGGTATTCTAACTCCTTTTCCTGACACTAAAGAAATTCGTCAAAAATATAGTCCTGATAGTTTTTTAGTTCATAAAAACAGACTCGATAAATCGTATACTAAAAGTGATTTTTTTAATGCGCTAAGAAAAGTAAAAGTTGATACATTGCCTGGAACAACCTTTAAATACGGAGCTTTGGGTCCTGAATTATGTGCTCATATATTAGAAAATGTTTATAAAAAAAATTACGAAGACCAATTGCAGCAGGTAATTTTTGATAAAATGAAGATGAATTCAACAAAAATCAAACTGAACAATAATGATATAGTCGCAAATGGTTATAATGAAAGTGGATTACCAATGACTCCCTTATCAAGTAATCTTTGGGGAGCATCAAAAATGCTTAAATCTACTATTAGTGATCTGACAAAATTTATCAAATTTGAATTAGATCGAAATAACAGAGTAGTTCTGGAGTCACATCAAAAAATTGCCTCAAATCCTGACATGGGGTATTTTTGGGAAATGCAAACAGACAACAATGGAAATTTAAGTTATACAAAAGATGGTGGCTCAAATGGCACACAAAACATCTTAAAAATATATCCTGAATCTAATTTTGGTTTTGTTATTCTTATGAATCAAAGTGATAAAAATTCCGGGACTTATCTAGAATCGGCGGTAAATAATTTATTGAATGATTTTAAGTCTGCCGGCATTATAATAAAGTAAACAAGCCTTGTTTAAAAAATCAACTTTTTAAAATCAAAAACATGAGACGGACAAATCTAATTTTCCTTCTGACTCTTTCTTGTGCCTTATCTTTTGCTCAAAACATAAAAGATTCAAAAAAATTTACATCTAAAATTACAGCGTTAGACGGTTTAAAATCTAACACTGCAGAAATGATGTCTCAATATAATTTAAAAGGATTGAGCGTTGCCGTATTTGAAAATTACGAAATAATATGGACGAATCAATGGGGTGTAAAAGCAGCCGATTCTGAAGAAAAAATTGATAAAAATACCGCGTTTTCTACTGCATCCATTTCAAAACCAATAACTGCAATTGTTTGCACTATGCTGGAAGAACAAGGTTTAATTAATTTAGATGATCCAATAGAAAATTATCTTAAAAGATGGAAACTTCCTAAAAGCAATTTTACAAAAGATATTATTGTGACGTGGAACCAACTTTTGTCTCATACAGCTGGCACAAGCCAGGGCGGTTTTGAAGATTATTATGAAGGAGATTCCATCCCTACAATTGTACAAAGTTTACAAGGAAAATTACTTCCCCGCACTAAAAAGCCAATTGAATTTCTTTTTAAACCCGGAACAAACTGGGAATACAGTGGCGGTGGTTATGTCATTATCCAATGTGCGCTCGAAGATCATTTTAAAAAACCATTAGCACAAATTGTAAAAGAAAATTTGCTTGATCCGTTACAATTACAAAATTCTACAATGATCCAACCTAATGAAAATGGATTTTTAACCAATATTGCAAAAGTGCATAATAGCAAAGGTGAAGTTATTAGAACCGGAATTCCAATTACTCCTCAGGTTGCTCCCTCTGGTTTATGGTCTACTCCTACTGATATGGCATTGATTGCCATCGAAATGCAAAAAGCATTATTAGGAAAGGACAACAAAGTAATTTCAAATGCAGTTGCTAAAAAGGTAACGGATATTGTTACGATGAATGGTCCAAGAGGCTGGAGTTATGGCTGGCAAAGAAGTATTGGACTGGGAAACCTGGAATGGTTTTCACATGACGGTTCTAATACAGGGACTGGCGGTGATCTATTGGCTACAATGAAAAATGGAAATGGAATTGCGATTTTAGCAAATGGTGACAAACCAAACCGATTGCCGGTAATGAATTACCTTGAAAATGAAATAATCAATAAGCTAAGTTGGAACAAGACAATTGATGAAACATCTAGAAAACAAATTCCAACAATTTTAAAAGAAAAAGTTATCGGATATTATAGTGAAATTCTCTATGGTTATGATAGACTAGGTACTAGTAAAATTTTTGAAGAAAATGACACTTTATATCTTATTTCATCATATTTAAAAGACATTACAGCTTCTGAAAAAAGTAAAATGTATTACTTAGGAAATAATACTTTCAGGGCTGACAATTATCCAAATCTTATTCAATTTAACTTGAACAACAAAAATGAACTTGAAGGAATAACTATTTCCCGACCAAATTATACTTCGAAAAAACTCGAATTAACCTTAAATCAGATTAAGACGCCACAAACAGAATTAATCGAGATTTTCTCTGAAAACAATTTTGAAGCTGCTATTATACTATTTAAGAAATTGAAGTTAAAAAATCCCGATTATAATTTTGAAGAAAACCTGAATAGTTTAGGCTATCATTTTTATAATAAAAAACAATTAGATCTTTCTGTTCAGATTTTTACTCTTAATTGTTCTGAATCGAAATCAGCAAATGCATATGACAGCTTAGGAGAAATTTACGAAGCCATTGGAAAATTAGACTTGGCAAAACAAAATTATCAAAAGTCAGTAGATTTAAATCCCAAAAATGAAAATGCCAGACAAATGATTTTAAAAATCAATGCCCGGCTTAACATAAAATAAACTATATAGATAATCCTAAGGAATCTACTAACTAACAATCTCTTTTTTATGTACTCTTCTTAAAAGAAAAATGGCTGTAACAAAGAAAACTCCCAAAATTACAATTGCCGCACGCGGACTTCCAGTTATTTGATCTATTATTCCGTAAACACACATTCCTATTACAATTCCAATTTTCTCTGCAACATCATAAAAACTGAAAAAGGAAGCGGTGTCTTCCGTTTCCGGTAATAATTTTGAATACGTAGATCGTGAAAGAGCCTGAATTCCACCCATAACAAATCCTGCTACGGTAGCCATAACGTAGAAATGTATTGGTAAAGTAATAAAAAATGCCAACGCACAAAAAACAGCCCAAATTATATTAATAACAATCAAACTTGGGATATTGCCAAATTTAGCAGAAGCTCTTGAAGTTAAAACTGCACCAACAACTGCCACTAATTGAATGATTAAAATGCAAATGATTAGACCAATCGTGCCTTCTTCTTTTGATGACCATTGAATCTCCTGAGCTCCAAAATAAGTTGCCACAAGCATCACTGTTTGTACAGCCATACTAGAGACGAAAAAACCTCCTAAATATCTTTTTAAGGGGATATTTTCCTGTAATAAAGCCCAAACTTTCTTTAATTCTCTGAAACCGTTAAAAATCACATCATTCGTTAATTTTTGTCCATTATTCTTACTTCCCTTCGGTAAATAATAATAAGTGTATTGACTGAATAAAACCCACCAAACTCCCACCATAATAAAAGAATAACGCATAGCTTTCATAGCAGCTTCGCCATCAGTGCCGGTAATTCCGAAAAGTTTTGGCTTCATAATCATAGCTAAATTAATGATCAATAAAATCACACTTCCAATATAACCTAACGAATATCCTTTTGCACTAATACTGTCTTGTTGTTCTTCAAAAGCAATATCTGGCAGATAAGAATTATAAAAAACCAAACTCCCCCAATACCCTACTAATCCCAGAAAATAAAAAGCCAGTCCCATGTAAATGTTATCAAGATCAAACCAATATAATCCCATACAAGACAGAGCTCCTAAATAACAGAAAAATTTCATGAATACCTTTTTATTCCCAACATAATCTGCAATACCTGATAATAGCGGGGACATAAATGAAACTAATAAAAATGCACCTGCGGTCGTAAAACTGATTAAAGCAGAATTTTTTAGATGCATCCCAAAAACATCGATATAATGATTATCCTTTGAAAATAAGGCTTCATAAAATATAGGAAATACTGCCGAGGCAATAGTAAGTGTATAAACTGAATTTGCCCAATCATAAAATGCCCAGGCATTTAATAATTTTTTATCTCCTTTTTGTAGGTTTTTCATAGAAATGGTTTTGTTAATGCGCTACGAATTTATCTATTTTTTATCATAATCAAATGAATTTTCTTCAAATCCTGTATTATTAAATCAACAACTTTAAAAAAATATAGGATATAAAAAAAGCTACTCTGAAAGAATAGCTTTAGTAATTTATTAAAGTAATACATTATCTGATAGTTCCAACTTTAAGAGCGATTTCTTTTGCCTGTGAAATAAGTGATTTTAAATTAGCAATTCTTGTTGCGTCAGACGGGTGAGTGCTCATAAATTCAGGAGTTCCTCCAGCGCCTGATTTAGCAGACATTCTGCTCCAAAAAGCAATGGCATCATCAGGATTGTAACCGGCAATTGCCATCAATGTCAATCCAATTTTATCAGCTTCACTTTCATTACTTCTGCTAAAAGGAAGCATTACTCCTACTTCAGAACCGACTCCATAAGCTTGAGAAAATATCTGTCTTGTAGATTCCGATTTATTGCTTGTTGCAGCGTCTAAAGCCACACCTCCAATTTGCTGTAATTGTGCAGCAGACATTCTTTGTGCCCCATGATTCGCCAATGCGTGAGAAACTTCATGCCCCATAACCGTTGCTAATCCTGATTCATTTTGTGTAACGGGCAAAATTCCGGAATAAACGACAATTTTACCTCCAGGCAAACACCACGCATTTACCTCTTTATTATCAACAAGTTTATACTCCCATCGATAATCTTTCAAGTATTGCGTCTGACCTAAATAGGTTAAATATCTTTCGGCTGCTGCTTTAATTTTACTACCAACAAGGTCAACTCTTTTAGCGTCAGCTGTACCGGTTATAACTTTATTTTCCTTTATAAAAGCGTTATATTGTTGAAATGAAGTCGGAAACAATTCACTATTCGAAACAAAATTTAAGTTTTGCTTTCCTGTGATTGGATTTGTGGCACAGGCGCAAACTACTAGTGCTGCGAAAATCCCTATTGGTAAATAATTTTTCATTATTATTAAATTTTAAAATACAGAGTAAAAATACAAATATTATTTTTTGAAATTTTTACATAATTAAATTAAAACATATCATAATTTCATCATTCACCAATAATGTGAAGTTCGTTAAAACCTTTATCAACGAGTAAGACATGACTTGATTCAAAAACAAGTTTATCAAATTCAACCTTTTCATTATCGATTTCGATTTCAGTAACTTTAAACGGCAATCCAATTAAGTTGATTCTATATTTGCTATAAGGTGTGTCATATTTACCTTCTTTATGCAATTGAATAATAAGTTCCTTTTCTTTTCCTATTGTTCTAAATGATAAATAGCTGTAACGACCTTTTTTATAGTCGTATCCATCTTGTGCATCTTCATATACAAAAGATTGTTCTTTACCAATTTTAAAATATAAATCCAAAGTCAATTCATCAAATTCAAGTTCACCAACATACTGCTGAACAGGATATTTTGGAATAATCGCTCCCGCCTTTACAAACACCGGAATTTCATCAAATTTAGTATCAACCCAAACTTCTCTTCCTCCTATTGAGAATTCATTAGTCCAATAGTTATACCACTCTCCTCGTGGAATATACATACGTCTACCTACAGCATTAGGTTCAAGAATCGGGCAAACTAAAATTTGATTTCCGAAGATAAATTCGTCATTACGATAATGAGTTTGAATATCTTCCTGATCATAATAAACAAGAGGTTTTAACATTGGAACACCTTCTTCAATATATTGCCAAAACATGGTATATAAATATGGCAGTAATTGATAACGGAGGCTCACAAATTTTCTGGTAATATTAATAACTTCTTCGTCAAAAGCCCAAGGTTCCTGATTACCGTGATCCCCGGAAGAATGTGTTCTGCAGAAAGGATGAAAAACTCCTAACTGAATCCAACGTGCATATAATTCTCCTGTTGGCTGTTCTGCAAAACCTCCAATATCCGAACCTGTGAAGCCCATTCCTGAAATACACATTCTCTGAACCTGAATATTTGCAATCCATAAATGTTCCCAGGTGGCGACATTATCACCTGTCCATGACGATGTATAACGCTGTGCACCAGAATAAGCAGATCGTGTAATTACAAAAGGACGTTTAGGATAGGCAAAACGCTTTACACCATGATATGTCGCTCTGGCCATTTGCGTTCCATAAATATTATGAGCTTTTCTATGACTGCAAGGATTTCCGTCATAAACGTGACGAACATCCATTGGGAAAGTCTTATTCGGAACCTCCATTACGGCTGGTTCGTTCATATCATTCCAAACTCCTTTTACTCCAATATCTGAAATTAATTCTTTAAATAACCCTGCCCACCATTCTCTAACTACGGGATTTGTATAGTCTGGAAAATTACATTCTCCTGGCCAAACTTTACCTTTCATATATGGTCCATCGGCCCTTTTACAGAAGTAATCTTTTTCTAAAGCTTCCTGGTAAACCCAATAATCTTTATCAATTTTAATTCCGGGATCGATAATTACAACTGTTTTGAAACCATCCTCGGCTAATTCGGCAACCATTTGTTTTGGATCGGGAAAATATTCCTTGTTCCAGGTAAAACAGCGAAAACCTTCCATATAATCGATATCCAGATAAATAGCATCACATGGAATTTTAAGCTCCCTGAATTTTGAAGTAATTTCTTTTACTTTACTTTCCGGATAATAACTCCATTTACATTGATGATAACCCAAAACCCATAAGGGCGGTAATTCAGGTTTACCGGTTAAATCAGTATAAGTCGTAACAACATCCTGCATTTGCGGGCCATAAATGAAATAATAATTCATTTCACCACCTTCAGCCCAAAAACTGGCAACATTTCTCCTTTCCTGGCAAAAGTCAAAAAAGGTTCTAAAAGTATTATCGAAGAAAATACCGTAGGATTGTTTATTATGTAAACCAATATAAAAAGGAACTACTTTGTATAATGGATCTTGTTCTTTTTGAAAAGCATATTGATCTGTAGCAAAATTTTCAAGTCTTTTACCTTTTAAATTCATTTGAGTGGCTTTATCACCAAGACCGTAAAAACATTCTCCATCTTTAGAAGATTTACTCATTTTTACAATATTCCCGCCATACTCATAGCTTTCCTCCCAATGAAAACCAAGTTCATCTTCCAGAATCAAAAGATCACTTAAATCATAAATGGATAAACGAAGATCTGCTTTTTGTATTTTACATTTTACTTTGCTGGTTCTTATCAAGAAATAAGTTTCTTCTTCAGTAAGTTCCAGAAAATTATAACCGTGAAGCTGTGTTTTATCAATTGCATAGGAAAAGTCATTACTAAAATAACCTTTGGTAGTAAAACGAAATCGAATTAAACTATCTCTAAGAATAGTGACTTTTAAGATTACTTTATTATCTGTATG
Source organism: Flavobacterium sp. KH_001 (assembly GCF_057840745.1). Taxonomy (NCBI): domain Bacteria; kingdom Pseudomonadati; phylum Bacteroidota; class Flavobacteriia; order Flavobacteriales; family Flavobacteriaceae; genus Flavobacterium; species Flavobacterium sp. KH_001. The sequence goes on from NZ_CM174520.1 coordinate 3,906,573, forward strand.
AAAGAAAATAGAATCGCCTTCATGTTCATAGGAGATAATTTTTGATGGATATAAATCGCCTTTATATTCTAATGATGTATTTGTAATCATATCGCTAATGAATTAATTATTCTAACTATATCGCTATTTCAAACATACAAAAAAACTATATAAAGCCCTATGAATATGAGGTTTATTAACGAAAACGTTTTTTCTGCCTGACTAACAAATTACATCTCAAAAAATCAACAATTTGGTAATATTAGAATCAAAAAATGATAAAATGATATTCTAAAAATTAATATAGAAATTTTATCCAAACGAATAAACAGTGACACTCAATGGAGGCAATGTTAATTCAACCGAATAATCCCTGCCATCATAAGGTGAAGATTCAATTTTTAAACTGCCTGAATTCCCAATGCCGCTTCCTCCATAAATTGTAGCATCCGTATTGAAAATCTCAATTAATTTACCTTTCTGTGAAATTCCTATTCTATAATTTTCACGAACAACTTGTGTAAAATTCCCCACAATGACTAAATTTTCTTTCTCATTGTTTCCTTTTCGGATATAAGATAAAACAGCATTTTGATGATCAGAATAATTGATCCATTCAAAACCTTCACCAGTAAATTGCTTTTCATACAATGCAGGTTGAGATTTATATAGTTGATTCAAATCTGTGATTATTCTTTTTACACCCGAATGATAATCATATTGAAGTAAATGCCAGTCTAAACTTTTCTCGAAATTCCATTCATCACTCTGACCAAATTCAGACCCCATAAACAATAATTTTGTTCCAGGATGGGTAAACATATAACCGTATAACAATCTTAAATTAGCAAACTTCTGCCATTCATCGCCAGGCATTTTATTGGCGATAGATTTTTTTCCATATACTACTTCGTCATGCGAAAATGGCAGCATAAAATTCTCCGTAAAAGCATATGTCATTGAAAAAGTCAAATCGTTTTGATGGTACTTTCTATAAACTGTTTCTTTTTGAAAATATTTTAAAGTATCGTGCATCCAGCCCATCATCCATTTCATTCCAAAACCCAAACCTCCTGTAAAGGTTGGTCTCGAAACCATAGGAAAAGAAGTACTTTCTTCAGCAATAGTTTGGACTCCATCAAAATTAGCATAGATCACTTCATTGAATTCTTTAAGAAAACTTATGGTATCCAGATTTTCTCTTCCTCCGTAAATATTTGGTTCCCACTCACCTTCTTCTCTCGAATAATCAAGATAAAGCATTGAAGCAACAGCATCCACTCTTAATCCATCTGCATGATAATGGTGTAGCCAAAAAACCGCGTTACTAATTAAGAATGCACGAACTTCATTTCGTCCATAATTAAAAACCAAACTTTTCCAATCTGGGTGATACCCTTTTCGGCGATCGGGATGTTCGTATAAATGTGATCCATCAAAAAAACCTAAACCATGTGCATCATCAGGAAAATGTGATGGAACCCAGTCTAAAATTACTCCAATACCAGCCTGATGCAGTTTATCAACCAAAACCATGAAGTCCTGTGGTTTTCCAAAACGAGAAGTAGGTGCAAAATATCCTGTCAGCTGATATCCCCAAGAGGGATCATAAGGATACTCCATTATCGGCATAAATTCTACATGTGTAAATCCGGTTTCTTTCATATAAGCGACCAAATCATCTGCAAGTTCTAAATAAGTCAAAAACCTATTGTGCTCACCACGTTTCCAGGAGCCTAAATGCACTTCATAAACAGAATATGGCTTATCTAAACCATTATGGTTTTGGCGCGATTGCATCCAGTTTTCATCTTTCCATTTATAATCTAAATCCCAGACAACAGAAGCGGTGTGAGGTGGCTTTTCACAATATAAAGCAAATGGATCTGCTTTTTCAGTTATAATTCCATTTATATTGGATTGAATTTTGTACTTGTACAAAGCACCTTTTGTGATCTCAGGAATAAAACCTTCCCAAATACCTGAAGAATCCCAGCGAACTTGTAAATGATGTTCATTTCCTGTCCAATAATTAAAATCACCTACAACGGAAACGGACTGGGCCGTTGGAGCCCAAACAGCAAAATAAACACCTTTCACTCCGTTAACTTCAACTAAATGCGCTCCTAACTTTTCATATAATTTGAAGTGTTTCCCTGCTTTGAATAAATCGATATCAAAATCAGTAAATAGAGAATGCGTGATTACTTTAGACATATTTGGTTTTTAAGGCAATAATTAATTTTAAGTATTTTATTCAATTCTGAAATTATCTGATAATATGGCACCTTTTTTAATAACAACAATACCGTCTTTGATACTATATAATTCGTTTGTAAAATTATCTAAATGTTTTCCACCACTGATGTGAACGTTGTTTCCAATACGGACATTTTTATCAACAAGAGCATTTTGTATAAAACAGTTTTCACCAATTCCAACATGAATTTTATTAATACTTGCTTCGTGATTTAGTTCATCTAAATCCTGATAAAAATCGTTACCCATTACATAACAGTTTTCAAGCACAGTTCCTTCTCCAATTCTGGAACGAATACCAATAACAGATCTCTTAATTTCTTTAGCATTGATAATACATCCCTCGGAAATTAAGGATTGATTAATAATCGAATTTCTAAATTTAGATGGAGGAAGTAATCTTGGTCTGGTAAAAATTTTATTGTCATTATCAAACAGATTAAACTCAGGAATATCAGCTGTTAAACCAATATTAGCTTCAAAAAAGGATTCGATATTTCCAATATCTGTCCAATAACCTTCGTACTGATAACTAAGAATCTTATGTTTACCGACAGCCTGTGGAATGATTTCTTTTCCAAAATCTTTAGTATGCGGATCGGCCATTAAATCTTCCAATAATTGTCGGTTAAAAATATAAATACCCATTGAAGCCAAATATTTCTTTCCTTTTTCCTGCATTTGATCACTTACATCAGATTCCCATTGAGGCAATAAAGAAGCGTCAGGTTTCTCAATAAAAGCTTCAATACAACTCTCGTGATTTGTTTTAAGAATTCCAAATTCGGGAGCATCTTTAGCATTTACCGGTAAAGTAGCTATTGAGATTTCTGCATCTGCAGCAATATGCGCTTCTAACATTTCGTTAAAATCCATTTGATACAATTGATCTCCCGATAATATTAAAGCGTGATCAAATTCATGTTTTAAAAAATGTGACATGCATTGTCGAACTGCATCTGCCGTTCCCTGAAACCAGGTTGGATTATCCGGAGTTTGCTCTGCTGCCAAAATATCAACAAATGATTGACTGAAAATACTGAAATTGAAAGTGTTTTTTATATGTGCGTTTAATGATGCCGAGTTAAACTGTGTCAAAACAAATATTTTAAAAATATCAGAATTAATACAATTTGAAATAGGAATATCAACTAATCGGTATTTTCCACCAATTGGCACCGCTGGTTTAGATCTTGTTTCAGTTAATGGAAACAAACGTGATCCTTGTCCTCCTCCTAAAATAATAGCAACTACATTTTTCTTTTTAAATTTCATTTTTTTCAATTATTAGGTTGTATATCTCGATATATTCTTGGCAAACTCTTTCCCAGGAATGATCTGTTGCCATTCCCTTTTTTATAATTTCATTGAAATTTATTTTATCGTCGTACAATTTTACCGCGCGATTTATAGAATAACAAATATCTCCAACAGAAGCCTGATCATGGCAAATTCCGTTTCCATTATCTCCAAAATCAATTACAGTATCACGCAAGCCACCTGTCCTTCTTACAATAGGAACCGTCCCATATCGCAAGGCATACATTTGATTTAATCCGCAAGGTTCTACTCTTGAAGGCATTAAAATATAATCTGAACCGGCGTATATTAAATGGGCTAATTCCTCATTATAACCTATAAAAACATTGTAATTTCCTTTATAATCATTTCGTAGTTGCACCAACTGTTCTTCAATTATAGCATTTCCCGATCCCAAAATCAAAATATTGATATTCTCAAAATTTTCAGATAAGGCTAAAGCAGCTGCCTGATGTAATAAATCCCCTCCTTTTTCTTCAAATAAACGTCCTATAAAACTAAACAATGATTTTGTTGGATCTAATTCAAATTGTTCACACAACCTTTCTTTGTTTTTTTGTTTGCCATCTTCAAACGTGTTGATGGAGTAATTTCCAGCAATCATTTCATCTTTTGAAGGATCCCAAACGTCAAAATCAATACCGTTTAAAATACCTTTTGATTTACTTCTAACAGATTTAAATAAATCCTCTAAACCATTTGCTGCAATATTTATTTCATTCAAATAGCTAGGAGAAACAGTTGTAACTGCGTGGGCACATTTTATTCCAACAGCTAATGAATTAATGGAATTATTCCATTCTAAAAACCCTACATGAATTAAATCAAACTCTGGTAAATAATACAATTTATCAAAACCAAACCAGCCTTGATATAAACCATTATGAATTGTAATTACTGTTCTTATACTTCGTAAAGTTTCATACTTATAGGCATACTTCAACAAAAATGGAATTAATCCAGTATGATGATCGTGACAATTGATCACATTGGGAACGGTTTTACGAGCGGTAATCCAATCTAAAGTTGCAATTTGAAAAGATAAAAATCTTTCGATATCATCTTCATATCCGTACACATTTGGTCTGTCAAATAATTCTTTTATTTCTATGAGATATAATTCATAGCCTAATTTATTCGTAGTTTCTTTTAAAACGCTAAACGGAAAATCGAAATTACCAAGCTTTACATTTCCCCAATGAACGCATTCAAAATTATTTTCATTTTTAAACTTTGTATCATAACAAGGAACAACAACCCGAACCTGATGTCCAGCATTTGTCTGGTATTTTGGCAATGCTCCAACAACATCGGCCAAACCGCCCACTTTTGCCATTGGATAACACTCTGCACTGATATGAAATATTTCCATTTTAGAAATTTATAAACATCTATTTATTGTACTACATTTATGTTTCCTAAATTTAGGAAAAAATAAGCAACATTTAGCTCTCATAAAAAATTTATTAATATGGCAAAAAAGGAAACTAATCCTACTAAATCATTAAAAATTCCGCAGCTTATAATTTTATCTGCTAAATTATGTGCTTTTATATCCACTAAATTGGCAACTACTTATGCTGCAAAACTATTTACAACACCAATAAAACATAAAGTTCCCAAACGAGAGCTTGAAATGGATTCTAAAAGTGTGAAAAAGACAATCAATGTTCAGACAATTGATAAAAATATAATCACTTACGAATATGGAACTAGTAATCATAAAATCTTATTGGTCCATGGTTGGTCAGGCAGAGGTACACAATTATTCAAAATAGCAGATGCATTACTAAAAATTGGATATTCAACGGTTAGTTTTGATGCACCAGCACACGGAAAGTCGCAAGGAAAAACAACTATAATGTCCGAGTTCATTCACTCTATATTAGAACTTGAAAAGCAATTTGGTCCATTCGAAATTGCAATTGGTCATTCTTTGGGAGGGATGTCAGTTTTGAATGCTATTAAAGATGGGCTAAAAGTGGACAAAGCAATTTTAATAGGAAGTGGTGATATTGTTCAGGATATTCTGGATGAATTTACTTCTAAATTAGGTTTAAAACCTGAAATGAGTATACAGCTACGCAATCATTTTGAAGATAAATACGAGGTAAAAATGGATGATTTTTCAGCTTATAAAGCAGCTCAAAAAGTACAAATTCCAGTTTTAGTAATTCATGACAATGATGATCCGGAAGTTTCGGTAAAAGCAGGAATTCATATTCATAAAAACTTAGAAAAGGGATTACTATTTTTAACTGATGGTTTAGGACACAGAAAAATTTTAGGAAATCAAAATGTCATAAATAAAATCATCAATTTCATTAAAAGTAGCTAATTTTGTGAGAGTTATATACTTTTTATTTAAATTTAAAGAAATACAACATGAATTTATTTGGAGAAACATCAGATTGGGAAGTGAAACTTCAGCCCATTCTGGAAAAATATAAAGGAAAGAAACATCCTCTTGAATATCAAAATACATATCAATTAATGGTGATGGTAATTCTATCTGCACAAGATTCAGATGCCAATATAAATAAAATTGCCCCATCTTTATTTGAAAAATTTCCCACCCTGAAAAGTCTATCTCAGATAGATTCTGAAGCTTTAATACCCTATATCAGCAAAGTTCGAAACTATCCAACAAAAACACAATGGATTTTAGAAATTGCAAAAACCCTTAAAGAAGATAAAAATATTCCTTTAAATATGAAGGAATTAACGAGCCTTAAAGGAATTGGCAGGAAATCAGCAAATGTAATATTAAGAGAAACCCATCAGTCTGCAGAGGGTATTATAGCTGATCTTCATGTAATTAGAGTTGCCCCAAGAATTGGAATAATAAAAGAAAGTAAAGACGGAATTAAGGTCGAAAAAGAACTAATGCAAGTCCTGCCAAAATCAATTTGGTCAGAAATCGGAATGGCAATTTCCTTTTTAGGAAGAGAAACCTGCAGACCAAAACCAAAATGTGAGGAATGTGTATTGGCAGATATCTGTCTTTATTATGCAACTTATGTAGCATAATAAAAGATTATTTTCTTCTGGTATCAATGAGGTAAATAATTTTCCAGGAATCTTTTTCCTTAAATAAAGTAAAAGTATTGACACCGGTATGACTTAATTTATCATTTAGATAAAATTCATATGGTGCCCACACATGCGCCATCGTTCCATCAATTTGAATAGTGTAACTTAAAATTTTCTCTTGAAATTTCATGGTCGACGGAATTGAAGCAATCGATTTGTAAAATTCTTTTGCAGTTTCCTCAGATAACTTATTACCCTTAGTTACACTTTCACTTATTGATTGAAGAATTATCTTATTAGCACAAACTGACTTTATTTTAATCGTATCTTTTTGATGAAATCCTTCAAAAAAGTATTCTATGGTCTTCTGAACTTCCTGTTGTTGTGCATTTGAGCATAATCCGAAAAACAGGAAAAACACTACAATTAATCTACTCATAATTAACTTTTTAAATTTACACTCCAAATTGATTTAAGTGATGATTCAGATGTTTAGCAAACATATTATTCCATTCCAATGCGCTTAATTTTCCAAAAGAGTGAGATTCTTTCCCTTCAAATTCTTTCTCACCTAAAACCTGGGTTTTATTGAGATAAGAAATCAGTCTCTCTTTTCTATATCAAAATTCCTGTTATCCTTAATAATAAACTGTGGCGCAGTCTGATTATTTCGAGGATAAGGGGTTTCATTAACTACCTTTTTTTTAACTAATACTTTTAAAATAAACTTTATAATAGTATTTGGTTTCGGGTGAATATCTTCATATACCATTTCATATGTGACATTGCAATGAAATGAGCCAGCATTTGATCAACACTCATTTTGCCCCAAAGTGCTTTTGATTCCGATGTAAGGTGATTAATTCTGTTTTCGAATTCATGACAATCCTCTGTACGAAAAATATTTTTCATTTTTTGTATTTATTGAAGTTTTAGGCATTAGAATAATAAGACAAATATATAAAATTTAAGATCAGAATACCCAAGAGAAGTTTTTGCAAGTGAATGAGTGCGCGTTTCCCGCCTCGGTGGGCCAAGCTGTCCGCTTGTATTCCCGATAAACACAAGTATTGTTTTCAGAAGAAATTCCAACTTTTAAATTCCAAATTCAAATTCAGAGTACTACATAGTTTTATTTTCAGAAGAAATCAGGTACAGCAACTGCTATTTAACCGCAAAGCTCGCAAAGGATTACACACAAACTTCGCAAAACTATTAACACAGCTTTGCGAACTTAAACAGGTGTGTTGTACACACCGATAATAAAAACCTTTGCTTTGTTTGCGGTAAAAACATAAAGTATTGTAAAACAAAAAACCCCGTTTCGTTAGAAACAGGGTTTTAAAAAGAAAGGCGACGACATACTCTCCCACATAACTGCAGTACCATCTGCGCAGGCGGGCTTAACTACTCTGTTCGGGATGGGAAGAGGTGAGCCCCGCCGCAATAACCACCTTAAGGTCGTTTTGCAATGGGTAACCAGCTTTAGCTGATCAACATTACACAATATCTTAACATACTGAGATAAAGAAAAAAGTATTGATTTAGAAAGTTTCTTCTCCCGACCGGAGTCGGGAGAAAAGGGTGTACATAAGCTTACGGATTATTAGTACTACTCGACTATGACATTACTGCCTTTACATCTATAGCCTATCAACGTGGTCATCTTCCACGATCCTTAAAAGAAATCTCATCTTGTGGTGGGTTTCGCGCTTATATGCTTTCAGCGCTTATCCCTTCCAAACGTAGCTACTCTGCGGTGCCCCTGGCGGGACAACAGATACACTAGAGGTTTGTCCAATTCGGTCCTCTCGTACTAGAATCAGATCCACTCAAATTTCTAACGCCCACAGTAGATAGAGACCGAACTGTCTCACGACGTTCTGAACCCAGCTCGCGTGCCACTTTAATGGGCGAACAGCCCAACCCTTGGGACCTTCTCCAGCCCCAGGATGTGACGAGCCGACATCGAGGTGCCAAACCCCCCCGTCGATATGAGCTCTTGGGGGAGATCAGCCTGTTATCCCCGGCGTACCTTTTATCCTTTGAGCGATGGCCCTTCCATGCGGAACCACCGGATCACTATGCTCTACTTTCGTACCTGATCGACCTGTATGTCTCTCAGTCAAGCTCCCTTATGCCATTGCACTCTACGCACGGTTACCAAGCGTACTGAGGGAACCTTTAGAAGCCTCCGTTACTCTTTTGGAGGCGACCACCCCAGTCAAACTACCCACCAAGCAATGTCCCCCACAATATGGGGTTAGGCCTCAGATAAACAAAGGGTTGTATTTCAACAATGACTCCACAACGCCTGGCGACGCCACTTCACAGTCTCCAACCTATCCTACACATCATTTATCCAAGGTCAATACTAAGCTATAGTAAAGGTGCACAGGGTCTTTTCGTCCCACTGCGGGTAAACGGCATCTTCACCGTTACTACAATTTCACCGAGCTCATGGCTGAGACAGTGTCCAGATCGTTACACCATTCGTGCAGGTCGGAACTTACCCGACAAGGAATTTCGCTACCTTAGGACCGTTATAGTTACGGCCGCCGTTTACTGGGGCTTCAATTCAATGCTTCTCCGAAGATAACATCTCCTCTTAACCTTCCAGCACCGGGCAGGTGTCAGGCCCTATACTTCATCTTACGATTTTGCAGAGCCCTGTGTTTTTGATAAACAGTCGCCTGGACCTCTTCACTGCGGCCCTGTATTGCTACAGGGCGACCCTTCTCCCGAAGTTACGGGTCTATTTTGCCTAATTCCTTAGCCATGAATCTCTCGAGCACCTTAGGATTCTCTCCTCAACTACCTGTGTCGGTTTACGGTACTGGTACTAATTACCTGAAGTTTAGAGGTTTTTCTTGGAAGCCCTTAGGCGCACTATCTCTTTGTCCGAAGACTCCGAGTACTATCGTATTTCCCCAAGATCTGTGGATTTGCCTGCAGATCTTATAGGTAGGTACTTCAACGAACTATTCCGTCAGTTCGCGGCGCTTTCATCACTCCGTCACCCCATCACAGTAATTAGTAGTACGGGAATATTAACCCGTTAGCCATCGACTGTCCCTTTCGGGTTCGCCTTAGGACCAGACTAACCCACAGCTGATTAGCATAGCTGTGGAAACCTTAGTTTTTCGGTGTGCGGGTTTCTCGCCCGCATTATCGTTACTTATGCCTACATTTTCTTTTCCAGCCAGTCCAGCATACCTTACGATACACCTTCAACCCTGCTGGAATGCTCCCCTACCACTTACAGTAAACTGTAAATCCATAGCTTCGGTAATACGCTTATGCCCGATTATTATCCATGCTCGTCCGCTCGACTAGTGAGCTGTTACGCACTCTTTAAATGAATGGCTGCTTCCAAGCCAACATCCTAGCTGTCTGGGCAGACAAACCTCGTTCTTTCAACTTAGCGTATATTTGGGGACCTTAGCTGATGGTCTGGGTTCTTTCCCTCTCGGACTTGGACCTTAGCACCCAAGCCCTCACTGCTGAGAAACATTATATAGCATTCGGAGTTTGTCAGGAATTGGTAGGCGGTGAAGCCCCCGCATCCAATCAGTAGCTCTACCTCTATATAACTTAAATTCAGCGCTGCACCTAAATGCATTTCGGGGAGTACGAGCTATTTCCGAGTTTGATTGGCCTTTCACCCCTACCCACAGGTCATCCGAAGACTTTTCAACGTCAACCGGTTCGGACCTCCACTGTGTGTTACCACAGCTTCATCCTGCCCATGGGTAGATCACACGGTTTCGCGTCTAACACTACTGACTAAAGCGCCCTATTCAGACTCGCTTTCGCTACGGATCCGTGGCTTAACCACTTAACCTTGCCAGCAACGTTAACTCGTAGGCTCATTATGCAAAAGGCACGCCGTCACCCCACGAAAGGGCTCCGACCGCTTGTAAGCGTATGGTTTCAGGATCTATTTCACTCCGTTATTCACGGTTCTTTTCACCTTTCCCTCACGGTACTGGTTCACTATCGGTCTCTCAGGAGTATTTAGCCTTAGCGGATGGTCCCGCCAAATTCAGACAGGGTTTCACGTGCCCCGCCCTACTCAGGATACCACTATCTATTATACTCGTTACCCATACGGGGCTATCACCCTCTATGGCGTCACTTTCCAGTAACTTCCGGTTCCTTGTACATAAAATGTCGTGGTCCTACAACCCCAACAATGCCGTAACATCATTGGTTTGGGCTAATCCGCGTTCGCTCGCCACTACTTACGGAATCACTTTTGTTTTCTTCTCCTCCGCCTACTTAGATGTTTCAGTTCAGCGGGTTTGCCCACCTATCGGTGTACTATGTCTTCAACATAGTGGGTTGCCCCATTCAGGTATCTACGGATCAATTCGTGTGTGCCGATCCCCGTAGCTTTTCGCAGCTTATCACGCCTTTCATCGCCTCTGAGAGCCAAGGCATCCCCCATACGCCCTTATTTTGCTTATTGTACCAATCTTAAATTTAATTAAGACCGTTTTTTTTTGTTTTCTACTTTAAATAGTAAAAAACGCTTTCTACTTTTTATTATTTTCTTATCTCAATATGTCAATGAACTTTTATTTACTATCTTCACAGTAAACCAGTGGAGAATAACGGAGTCGAACCGTTGACCTCCTGCGTGCAAGGCAGGCGCTCTAGCCAGCTGAGCTAATCCCCCATTTTTAAATGATGAGTTATGAATTATGAGTTATGAATACTCATAAATGCTCAACTTCTAAAATTTCCTTTTTTTTAAGTTAAATAGTAGTCCCGGGCAGACTCGAACTGCCGACCCCTACATTATCAGTGTAGTACTCTAACCAGCTGAGCTACGAGACTCTGTTTTACTTAAAATTTATTATTTGAACTAACAGCAAGAGTAAAATAGTCTTAAAATTAAAAACCCATAAAGCTTCTTCTTTTTTCCCCATCGTGTATTAATACTAACAATTGGGGCTCTAGAAAGGAGGTGTTCCAGCCGCACCTTCCGGTACGGCTACCTTGTTACGACTTAGCCCTAGTTACCAGTTTTACCCTAGGCAGCTCCTTGCGGTCACCGACTTCAGGCACCCCCAGCTTCCATGGCTTGACGGGCGGTGTGTACAAGGCCCGGGAACGTATTCACCGGATCATGGCTGATATCCGATTACTAGCGATTCCAGCTTCACGGAGTCGAGTTGCAGACTCCGATCCGAACTGTGACCGGTTTTATAGATTCGCTCCTGGTCGCCCAGTGGCTGCTCTCTGTACCGGCCATTGTAGCACGTGTGTAGCCCAAGGCGTAAGGGCCGTGATGATTTGACGTCATCCCCACCTTCCTCACAGTTTGCACTGGCAGTCTTGTTAGAGTTCCCGACATGACTCGCTGGCAACTAACAACAGGGGTTGCGCTCGTTATAGGACTTAACCTGACACCTCACGGCACGAGCTGACGACAACCATGCAGCACCTTGTAAATTGTCTTGCGAAAGATCTGTTTCCAAACCGGTCAATCTACATTTAAGCCTTGGTAAGGTTCCTCGCGTATCATCGAATTAAACCACATGCTCCACCGCTTGTGCGGGCCCCCGTCAATTCCTTTGAGTTTCATTCTTGCGAACGTACTCCCCAGGTGGGATACTTATCACTTTCGCTTAGCCACTGAAATTGCTTCCAACAGCTAGTATCCATCGTTTACGGCGTGGACTACCAGGGTATCTAATCCTGTTCGCTACCCACGCTTTCGTCCATCAGCGTCAATCCATTAGTAGTAACCTGCCTTCGCAATTGGTATTCCATGTAATCTCTAAGCATTTCACCGCTACACTACATATTCTAGTTACTTCCTAATAATTCAAGTTTAACAGTATCAATGGCCGTTCCACCGTTGAGCGATGGGCTTTCACCACTGACTTATTAAACCGCCTACGGACCCTTTAAACCCAATGATTCCGGATAACGCTTGGATCCTCCGTATTACCGCGGCTGCTGGCACGGAGTTAGCCGATCCTTATTCTTACGATACCGTCAAGCTACTTCACGAAGTAGTGTTTCTTCTCGTATAAAAGCAGTTTACAATCCATAGGACCGTCATCCTGCACGCGGCATGGCTGGATCAGGCTTGCGCCCATTGTCCAATATTCCTCACTGCTGCCTCCCGTAGGAGTCTGGTCCGTGTCTCAGTACCAGTGTGGGGGATCTCCCTCTCAGGACCCCTACCCATCGTAGCCTTGGTAAGCCGTTACCTTACCAACTAGCTAATGGGACGCATGCTCATCTTTTACCGTTGTGACTTTAATTACAAAATGATGCCATTTCGTAATACTATGAGGTATTAATCCAAATTTCTCTGGGCTATCCCTCTGTAAAAGGTAGATTGCATACGCGTTACGCACCCGTGCGCCGGTCTCTAGTTCCGAAGAACTATACCCCTCGACTTGCATGTGTTAAGCCTGCCGCTAGCGTTCATCCTGAGCCAGGATCAAACTCTTCATCGTATATTGTTTGTTCCGATTAATCGGAACTAATTATTATTCGAATCAGTCTCTATCGGTTCTTTTATAAATCTCTCGATTATCTTACTCTTTATTCTTTTGCTCTAACATCTCTGTTAAAGCGGCTGTCAATTCAATATGTCTACGAACGTGTCTTTCAATCTTGTTTTGCTTGTCTCTCAAAGCGGGTGCAAAAGTAGAAAACTTATTTCTAACTGGCAAATGTTTTTTGAAGTTTTTTTTGAAAAATTTTCGTTTCAATTTCCTCTTCTTATTTACCAATCTATCAATGAACTTTCCGTGTTTTGCGGGGTGCAAATGTAACATCCGTTTTCAAATCTCACAAGCTTTTTGGAATCTTTTTTTGAAAATATTTTTTCAGTATTAATTCGTATGCTTGTCAGTATTTCAGTGAACGTCTATCGCTGTTGCGGGTGCAAAAGTACCACCTTTATTTACATTTCCAAGGGTTTTTATTATATAATTTCAATCTTTTTTATAAGTCACTGGTATAACGGTTTTTATAAGACAAAGTTTTTTTAGCGTTTTCTGGGTTTTGGCTGGATTTGCCTGTTTTGGGTGGTTTTGCCACAAAGGCACCAAGGCGCAAAGTTTTAATTCTTCCCTTTTATTGGGTTTACCTGCTTTTGAAAAAATGCTCAAAGCTGGGTTTTTCTTTGTTTTCCCGGGTTCTTATGAAAATAATATAGCGGGAAGTCTTCTTCTTTCTTCCGGAAAACGATTATCTTCTTCTGGAAACAGCTCCCCTAGCCCCGATAGAAGTGGAAATCCTTTTGTGCCGGGGTTCGGCACAAAAGATTTGGAAGGACAGCGGGAAATAGCTCCTTACTAAAAAACAAATTCCAAATCTTGAAAATCCAAATTCCAATTGAAATGGGCTTCGGCTTCGCTCAGTCGCTCTCACATATATTCTGTACTATATATTATAGTAGATTTTCTCTCCTTATATATATGTATAAAAAAAACAACCCGACAGATTTTAATAAACTGTCGGGCTACTATACTATATATGTATCACTATTGATCTTTGGGCTCTTTTGCTTTTTCTTCCCAATGATTCATAAGATCATTATAATTTAAGGGATTTGCTGCTTTCTGATTTATCAATCGGCCAGATTCAAATGCTCTTTGCAGAATTGTTTCTATTAAATAGTCTTCATTGACCTCATATGGCTTGTATTCTTTCTTTAAACTAATATCAAACAAACTGGCGGTTGTATTTGATACGAAAGCTTTGAAACCACTCTTTAAAGTTCGGATCAATTCGTAAGTTGTGATTCCGGTTTGTCTGTGAACTAATTTTACTAGAATTTGACCTTGTTTACGCGAAAGCTTTTTTAATCTTGCTTCGAATTCATTATTAAGATAGTCTTCTACAATTTTAAAATACTTCTTTTTTTCACGATTGGTTTTCAGACGTGCCATTCCCTGGTTTAAAGCTGTCAATCTATCTGCAGCTAATTTTGCGTATGGATATACTTTATAAACTCTATTCTGAAGAATTAGGAACTGCTTTTGAGCTTCGGGATCGAGCTTCTCTTTGGTAATAATAATCTCTGGCAATTCAATGGTATCGCCCAAAATAGAATCTCGTTCTGTTAGAATATAGCCCATTCGCTCATTTTCTTTTGGCGTAACCTGAGCATGGCTTGAAAACGAAATCAATATAAAGAATAAAAGAATGTAGGTAAATCTCATTGAGTCATAATTTAAATGTAAAATTATATATTTATATACAACTCTGATACCAAATTTATAAATTAGCAAAAAAATATTTTTATGAGTACTGAATCTATCTTAAAAGATACCTCAATTGCTTTCCTGGAAAGCTACCTAAATAACGCCTCGCCTACCGGATATGAAAGTGAAGGACAAAAACTTTGGATGAATTATTTAAAACCATACGTTGACACTTTTATTACAGATACTTATGGAACAGCTGTTGGAATCATTAATCCTGATGCTCCTTTTAAAGTTGTAATTGAAGGTCATGCGGATGAAATTTCGTGGTATGTAAACTATATTACTGACGATGGTTTACTGTATGTAATTCGTAATGGTGGTTCAGATCATCAGATTGCGCCATCAAAAAGAGTTAATATTCATACTAAGAAGGGAATTGTTAAAGGTGTTTTTGGATGGCCGGCGATTCATACACGTTTACGTGATAAAGAAGAGATCCCGAAATTGAGCAACATTTTCATTGATTTGGGTTGTGAAACCAAAGAACAAGTTCTTGAAATGGGTGTTCATGTGGGTTGTGTTATCACTTATCCTGATGAATTCATGATTTTAAACGAAAATAAATTTGTTTGTCGTGCGATAGATAACAGAATGGGCGGTTTTATGATTGCTGAAGTTGCTCGTTTATTACATGAAAATAAAAAGACTCTTCCATTTGGATTATACATCGTCAACTCGGTTCAGGAGGAAATTGGTCTACGTGGTGCCGAAATGATTGCGCAAACCATTAAACCAAATGTAGCCATCATCACTGACGTTTGTCACGACACTACTACCCCAATGATTGACAAAAAAGTAGAAGGCGATCTTAAAATGGGTAAAGGGCCGGTTATCGCTTATGCTCCGGCAGTTCAAAATAAATTACGTGATTTAATTGTGGATACAGCAGAGGAAAATAAAATTCCGTTTCAACGTAGCGCAATTTCCAGAGCGACCGGAACAGATACCGATGCTTTTGCTTACAGCAATGGTGGTGTAGCATCTGCATTGATTTCGTTACCTCTACGTTATATGCACACGACTGTTGAAATGGTTCACAGAGAAGATGTTGAAAATGTGATTCAATTGATTTATGAATCATTATTGAAGATTGAAAATAATGAGACTTTCTCTTATTTCAAATAAGAAATAAATTTAAACGTCAATTCGGTTATTATTAGCCGAATTGACTCACAAAAAACAGCATGAAAATACTATTACTCGAAGACGATTTTACTTTATCTAAAGAAATCTCTGCATTCTTTACTTCAAAAGAATTCGAGTGTGTACCTTATTATGATGGTTCTTTATTATTAAAGAAATACCTATCACAGGAATATGATCTGATTGTTCTTGATATTAATGTACCAGGAACGAACGGCATTGACGTTTGCAAAGGAATCAGGGAAATTGACAAAAAGACCCCTATTATAATGCTTACTGCTTTTAGCGAAATTGAAGACAAATTAGCTTCTTTTGATAATGGTGCCGATGATTATTTGGTTAAACCTTTTCATTTTGAGGAATTGTATGCCCGTATTTCATCACTTTTACGACGCAAGGATATTCCGCAGCAGAGTGAAAATAAAATTGTTATTGAAGATTTAGAAATTCTGGAAGATGATATGAAAGTATTTCGTTCAGGCGAAGAAATCAAACTGACACCAAAAGAATTTAAATTGATTCTGATTCTGGCTCATGCCAAAGGAAAAGTATTATCTAAACAATTTATTGCCGAGAAACTATGGGACTATCACATTGAAACCAATCAGAATACAATTGAGGTTTATATCAATTTTTTAAGAAAGAAAATTGATAAGGACCACGAAACAAAACTGATTCGGACCAAAATTGGTTACGGATATTATTTAAGTGCTCAGGAATGACATTAAAAAACCGGATATCGCTTTTAGTTAGTCTACTTTTTACAATCCTATTTGGGTTGGCATCTACCGTGATATTTGTTTTGTATTCTAATTTTAGAAAAGAGGAATTTCGTGATCGTCTGGAAATAAAAGCTCTTTCGAACATTAAACTTTTGGTCAATGTAAAAGAGGTTGATGATCAGCTTTTGAAAATGATTGATCAAAACTCCATCAATAAATTGTATGATGAAAAAACGTTGGTCTTTGATTCTCATTACAAATTAATCTACAGCAGTATTGACGATGCTAAAATAAACTGGTCTATTGAAGATTTAAAATACCTTAAAAAACATAAAACCTTTTTTAAACAACAAGGTGATTATGAAGTTTATGGTGTTTTCTATGACACAAAAGATAAAGATTTTTATGCACTGATATCTGCGACAGATGATTATGGTAAACGAAAACTACTCTTTCTTAGATATACTTTAATTGTTTCTTATATTTTCTTTACGTGTATTTGTTGGGTTTTGACTTCCTTCATGGTGAAAAAAGCAATGAGTCCGCTTAGTATTTTTCATCAAAAAATAAACAACATCAACGAGAACAATCTTGACACTCGTATCGAATCAAAAAGTACTAAAAACGAAATCGATTTGATTGCAAATGAATTTAATTTCATGATGGATCGAATTGAAATCTCCTATCAAAAACAAAAAGAATTTACGGCGCACGCTTCACATGAACTTAGAACTCCGTTGTCGCGAATAACTTCTCAAATCGAAAATACAATTACCGATTCAGGAACATCTGATAAAGGAAAATCTTTCTTAAAAACAATTTTAACTGATGTCAATCAATTAACCGAACTTATTAATTCGCTATTGATTCTTTCTAAAATTGATAATAAGAATCTTGAAAATCATGAAGTACACCGAATGGATGAAATTCTGTTTTCGGCAATTGAAGACTTAAACAAAAGCTTTCCTGATTTTGTAATTCTTTTTGAAATGGAAGAAGATGATAATCTGGATACTGCTTTAGAAATTAAAGGAAACAAAAACTTACTTGAAATCGCTTTAGGTAATGTTTTAAAAAATGCTTGTATATACTCAGACAACAAACAAGCCAATGTAAAAATTAACACTGAAAATGATCATCTTATTATTTCGATTTCAAATACCGGAAATACACTAAGCGAAAACGAGCAAAAGAATCTTTTTCAACCGTTTATGCGTGGAGCCAATTCTAAAGGCACAACAGGTTTTGGATTAGGATTGCGTATTGTCAATCGTATTTTAGTACTACATAAAGCTAAAATCAAGTACAGTATTCCTGAAGCAAAGACAAATCTCTTTCAATTGATTTTTCATTAAAATCATTTTATTTCACTCTAAATCATTTTTAAGGTCTTTTTAAGGTCATTATTAAGGTCTCTTAAAGTCTTGCGATAGCATCTTTGTATCAAATAAAACCGATACAATGAAAAAGTTAATTGCACTCCTATTTCTGATTTTGGCAAGTCAGGCAGGCTTTGCTCAAAAAACAGTCACTCTTGAAGATTGTGAAAGCCAATTTTTAAAAAACAATCTATTTTTACTGGCCTCCCAATATAATATTGATGCCTCAAAAGCGCTGACCATTCAGGCACGTATTTGGGATAATCCGACCATTACGGCAGAATTAAATGCTTATAATCCTGAAAGAAATCAATATTTCGATATTGGAAAAGACGGTCAAAAAGCATTTGGTATCGAACAGCTTATTTATTTAGGTGGAAAAAAACGTAATGAAGTAAAACTGGCTCAAACTAATGAGCAATTAGCTGAGTTGCAATTTAATGACTTACTTCGAACTTTAAAACTGCAATTGCGTAAAAGTTTCTACACTGTTTATTACAATACAAAAAGTCTTGAAACTACGGATAAACAATTGGCCCATATCGAAGACTTAATCAACTCCTACTCTATTCAGGCCCAAAAAGGGAATGTTCCTTTGAAGGATGTGGTTCGTTTACAATCCTTATATCTTAATTTTAAGAATGAGCGTATGGAAGTTGTGAATGATAATATTGAAGAACAGGCAAATTTAAAATTATTACTGAACGAGAAAGAAACCGTGATTCCAAATGTTTCTGATTCAGAGTTTAGTAAATATTTAAAAACAATCCCTTTTGATTTGAAATCTTTTGAAGACCAAGCTATCGCAAATCGTCCCGATTATTTAGCCAAACAAAAAGAAATTGATGCCAACGAAATCAATGTAAAATGGCAAAAATCACTTTCAGTTCCTGATATTACTGTAGGTGCGAATTATGATCAACGAAGTGGCGCTTTTAATAAAGAAGCTAATTTGACACTTGGGATTCCGCTTCCACTTTGGAATAAAAATAAAGGAAACATAAAATACGCTCAAACTATTTTAGATCAATCTAAAGTTGAAAAACAAAATTTTGATTTGCAACTGCAAACTGAAATCACATCGGCATGGAATAAATGGGATGAATCACGCAAAAACTACGCGGTGATAAAACCAACTGTTAACGCAGATTTTGATGCCGTTTACAACGGAATGTTAACCAATTTTCAAAAACGAAATGTGAGCTTATTAGAATTTACAGATTTTATGGAAAGCTACAATCAGGCAACAGTTCAGGTTAATGAATTGAAGAAAAAACTAGCGCTTTCCGGAGAAGAATTAAACAGCACGATCAACAAAGACTTATTCTAAAACAAATTAAAGATGAAACATAAACTAATAATAGGAATAGCAATTGTGAGTCTCGCATTCACAAGCTGTAAAAAGGAAGTTGAAAATCCACAGACCAATACCTCTTTCGCATTAAGTGATGCAATGCTAAAAACGACTACTACAGATGTAGCACAAACACAACCTGTAAAAAACGAATTGAGCTTTTATGGAAAAATTACCGCTGATAACAATAAAATGATTGATGTTTATCCACTTGTGGGTGGAAACGTAATTAAAGTAAATGTAGAACTTGGAGATTACGTACACAAGGGGCAAGTTTTAGCTACGATTAAAAGTACTGATATTGCCGATTTTGAGAAACAATCTCTTGATGCCAAAAGTGATTTATTAGTAGCGAAAAACAATCTCAAAGTGGCTCAGGAATTATTTGATGGAAAATTAAATTCGGAGAGTGATGTGCTTCAGGCCAAATCTGAAGTAACTAAAGCACAATCTCAATTAGGAAAAATTCAGGAAACGTATAAAATCTATAATATTAAAGCTGGTTCTATTTATGAAGTAACGGCTCCGATTAGCGGATTTATTATTCAAAAAAGCATTAATCAGGATATGCTTTTGAGAAATGACCGTTCTGAAAACATCTTTGATATTGCTGAAATCAGTGAGGTTTGGGCGATGGCCAACATCAATGAAACCGATATTGATAAAGTAAAATTGGGAATTGATGCTGATGTAACCACTTTAAGTTATCCTGATAAAGTTTTTAAAGGAAAAGTAGATAAAATTTTCAACGTAATTGATCCGGAAACAAAAGCAATGCAGGCACGTATAAAACTACAGAACCCAGGTTACTTATTAAAACCTGATATGAATGCCAACATTAAATTGTCTTTTAAAGAAGATAAATCATTGATTGCTATTCCGAGTGACGCTATTGTTTTTGATAAAAGCAAAAATTTCGTTATGGTTTTTAAAGATCGTCACAATATTGAAACCAGACAAGTTGAAGTTTATAGTGTTGTCGGTGATACTACCTACATATCAAGTGGATTGAAAGAAAACGAAAAAGTCATTACCAACAATCAGTTATTTATTTATCGCGCCTTAAACGAATAAATCATGAACAAATTCATCAGAAATATTATTGCTTTTTCGCTTAAGAATAAAGCATTCACCTTTTTTTGGGTGGGATTATTGGCGGTAGCAGGATTTATTTCCTTTAAAAATATGCCAATTGATGCCTTTCCGGATGTAACGAATACTCAGATTATTATCATTACACAATGGAATGGGAAAAGTGCTGAAGAAGTAGAACGTTTTGTGACTTCTCCAATTGAAATCTCGATGAACTCGGTTCAGAAAAAAACTAGCGTTCGCAGTATTACGATGTTTGGATTATCTGTGATCAAAATTATTTTTGATGATGGAGTCGATGATACTTTCGCGCGTCAGCAAGTCAATAATTTATTGAAGAATGTTTCCCTGCCTGAAGATGTCGAGCCCGATGTTCAGCCTCCGTATGGACCAACAGGAGAAATATTCAGATACATTGTAAAAAGTAACAGCAGAGACAGTAGAGAATTGTTGACTTACCAAAACTGGGTAATTGACAAACAACTTCGTTCCGTTCCTGGTGTTGCCGATTTAAATGTTTTTGGAGGACAAACTAAAACTTATGAAGTTGGTGTTGATCCTATCAAATTAGCAAAATACAACATTACTCCACTACAAGTTTACAATGCTGTCAATGCAGGAAACTTAAATGTTGGTGGAGATATTATTGAGAAAAATGGCCAGGCATTCGTCGTTCGCGGTGTCGGACTTTTAAAATCGATTCCGGATATCGAAAATATTATTGTTGATGATGCGGGAGGGAATCCTATTCTGGTAAAAAATGTCGCTTCGGTTTATGAAAGTTCCATGCCGAGAGTCGGGCAAACCGGAATTGGTAAAAATGATGATGCTGTTGAAGGAATTGTTGTGATGCGTAAAGGCGAAAACGCTCAGGAAACATTGGCCTTAATTAAAGATAAAATCAAGGATTTAAATGATAATGTTCTTCCAAAAGACATTAAAATAGAAACATTTTACGATCGTGATAATTTAATGAATTTTACGACCGAAACGGTAATGCACAATTTGTTCGAAGGAATTATTCTGGTTACGTGTGTCGTTTTTCTTTTTATGGCTGATTGGCGAACTACTTTTACGGTTTCCATAGTTATTCCATTGTCCTTATTGTTTGCATTTTTATGTTTGAAAATGATGGGAATGAGTGCCAACTTACTGAGTTTGGGTGCAGTCGATTTCGGAATTATTATTGATGGCGCGGTGGTTATGGTCGAGGGATTGTTTGTGGTATTGGACCACCGAGCGCATCAATTGGGAATGAAGGCTTATAATAAAATTGCAAACGGAAGTTTGATTAAAAAAACCGGAACCGAAATGGGTAAAGCTATTTTCTTTTCTAAATTAATCATTATTACTGCATTATTGCCAATTTTCTCATTCCAGAAAGTAGAAGGAAAAATGTTCTCGCCCCTAGCCTACACTTTAGGTTTTGCTTTAATGGGAGCTTTACTTTTCACACTGACTTTGGTTCCCGTTCTGTCACACATTCTTTTAAATAAAAATGTAAAGGAGAAAAATAATCCATTCGTGAATTTCTGGGATCGAATTGTCGGAAAAGGATTTGCATGGACATTTAAACACAAAGTAAAAACGCTGATTGCCTCTGTTGTAGTTTTAGTTGCTGTTTTCTTTTCGGCTAACTTTTTAGGAACAGAATTCCTTCCACAATTAAATGAAGGAGCATTATGGGTGACGGCAGAATTACCAATGAGTACTTCGCTTCCTGAAAGTGTAAAGACCGCTGCAATGATTCGAAAAGATCTGGAAAGTTTTCCGGAAGTAAAAAATGTATTGTCGCAAACAGGTCGAAGCAATGACGGAACAGATCCAAATGGATTTGGATTTATCCAGCTTCAGGTTGATTTGAAACCGAAATCAGAATGGAAGCGAAACATCAATATGGATGAGTTGATTAATGAAATGGATAATAAACTGAAAGTTCACCAGGGAATTACCTATAATTATTCGCAACCCGTTATTGATAATGTAGCCGAATCTGTAGCCGGGTTTAAAGCTTCAAATGCCGTAAAAATTTATGGAGATGATTTAGACAAACTGGATGAATTATCAAATGAAGTTTTAGCCAAAATTAAAGATATTCCTGGTATAAAAGATGCCGGAATTTTAAGAAACGTTGGTCAGCCAGAAATCAGTGTGATTCTGGACAGAGAAAAAATGGCCGCTTATGGCGTTACTTTGAGTGATGCTCAAGCTGTTTTAGAATTGGCTTTTGGAGGAAAAACAGCGACTCAAAAATATGAAGACGAGAAAAAATTTGATGTGAGAGTTCGTTTTTCTAAAGAGTATCGTAAAGATGAGGAAGATTTGGCTGAACTTAAAGTTCCAACTATTAGTGGAGTTAAAATTCCGTTGAAAGAAATCTGCGATATTAAAACGGTAACGGGTCCAGCATTCATTTACAGAGACAATACAAAACGCTTTATTGGAGTTAAATTTTCAGTTCGTGATCGTGATTTAGGAAGTACAATCGCCGAAGCACAGAAAAAAGTAGCCGAATTGAAAATGCCAAACGGTTACACAACTGGATGGACAGGAGAATTTGAAAACCAAGTTCGAGCCAGTGCACGTTTGGCTCAGGTTGTACCGATCAGTTTAATTGGAATATTTGTATTGTTGTTTATTTTGTTCGGAAATATTAAAGATTCATTGCTTGTTTTAGCGAATGTTCCGTTTGCGATTATTGGAGGAATTATGGCTTTGCATATTACAGGAATGAATTTTGGAATCTCCGCTGGTGTTGGTTTTATTGCTCTTTTGGGAATTTGTATTCAGAATGGAGTAATTCTGATCTCTGAATTCCATCATAATCTGAAGGCCAAATTTACTCTCGAAGAATCCATTTTCATGGGAGTAAAAGCCAGAACAAGAGCTGTAGTTATGACTGCTTTAATGGCATCGATAGGTTTAATGCCTGCAGCAATTTCAACCGGAATTGGTTCTGAATCACAAAAACCATTGGCCATTGTAATTATTGGAGGTTTAATTACAGCAACTATTTTAACGCTATTGGTATTCCCAATTATATTTTGGGTTTTCAACCGCAAGAAAAATGTTCCTATTGAATAAGGATCTAAAAATAAATTAATTGGTTAAAGAAAAAGCATCATTATTTTTTAATGGTGCTTTTTTGATTCCGTTACATTTTAGTTTAATATCTTGCATCAATAAAATCATTTATGAAATATATCTACTTTTTAATAACGCTGTTTTCAATTTCATTATTAGCCTCAGTTATAAATCCAAAAGAAGGATTTACTTGTTTTCTTGAAGTTATTCCTGCTATTATTGGGTTTCTGGTTTTAGCTTTCACTTTCAAAAAATTCCGTTTTACCAATTTCACTTATACTTTGATTTTAATTCATTGCATTATACTGTTTGTTGGAGGACATTATACGTATGCCGAAGTTCCTTTCTTTGATTATATAAAAGAAGTATTTCATCAAAGTCGAAATAATTATGATAAAGTAGGCCATTTTGCCCAGGGATTTGTTCCGGCAATGATTATCAGAGAGTTATTTATTAGGAAAGAAGTAATCAATAATAAAAGCTTTTTCAACTTTATCATCGTTAGTATTTGTCTGGCGATTAGTGCCGCTTATGAATTTATAGAATGGTTTGTTTCGCTTGCTACTGGCGAAGGAGGAGATTCATTTCTTGGGACACAAGGTTATGTTTGGGATACACAATCTGATATGCTGTTTGCAACGATTGGAGCAATTACAGCTTTGATTCTGTTTTCAAAAATTCAGGATAAGCAAATTAAGAAAATAGATTTTTAATTGCTACTTCGTTTAAGGCATAAAAATAAAAACGGCCTTCTGCTCAAGGAAGGCCGTTTTGTATACTAACTCAAACTAGATTAAAACAAAACTGTTATTTTAAATCTTTTAAAATAGCAATTGCTTCTGTTGCGTTTGATAATTCTGCATATTTCAAAGCAGTATATTTTTTCTCATTTTTATCACCAGGACGTGCACCGTTTTCTAGCAATACTTTAAGAATTTCAACTTTGTTATAACGCGCTGCAATCATTAAAGGCGTCATGTCTTCTGATTGTTCATTTACGTCTGCACCGTATGCAATAAATTTTTTCACTACTTCTAAATCTCCTTTACTAACTGCTACATGCAATGGAGCTGAAAAACTATGTGATACTTCAATTTTTGGATTCACTACTGATGATGTGTGATTCGCTGCCATAGAAACATTGGCAAAAGCTATTAAAGCTACTCCTAAAATAATTACTGATTTTTTCATGTTGATTGATTATTAAATTGATTGATTAATGATGATTTTTAATTTCTATGTAAATGTAATCCTATTTTTTGTATTATGCATTACCAAGTACCTTGTTTTAACTAATTCTTAACATTCATTTAATAGAAACCTAATAAACTCTCCTGAATGTTAAGTTATCGTTTCATATATAGACGCTCAAATATTCATTTTGTTACAGTTTAAATCAAAAAAAAATAAAAAATCATATAAAAATTTTAGAATACCATAAAACCAACCTTTTACTTTTTTAACTTTACTATTGAAAACTAGCCAAATAAAGCAGTACCAATCTTAAAATTACAACTTATGCTTATCATTAAAAGAATTTTACTAATCCTGATACTGATTGTATCAATTGTATTAATAGCAGCTTACTTTATGCCAAAAGATTATGCTGTTGAAAGAGAAATTACTATTAATAAACCTGCTGATAGTGTGTTTAATTATGTGAGATATTTAAAAAATCAAAATGAATTTAGTGTCTGGGCAAATATTGATCCGAAAATGAAATCAACTTACACAGGAACGGACGGATCTGTTGGTGCTATCGCAGCATGGGAAAGTGATGTAAAAGATGTTGGTGTTGGAGAACAGGAAATTACCAAGATAGCAGAAGGAAAGCGTATTGACTTTGCATTACGTTTTAAAGAGCCAATGAATGACACTGCTGTTGGTTTTATGTCTACAGAAGCTGTAGCTGGAAATCAAACCAAAGTAAAATGGGGGATCAACGGTGTTTTTCCTTATCCAATGAATGTCATGATGCCGATGATGAAAATGGATGAAATGATTGGCAAAGATCTACAAAAGGGCCTTGAAAATTTGAAAACTAAAATGGAGCAATAAAAAATAATATCCCCAGATTAAAATAATTTAATCTGGGGATATCCATATAAGTTTAAAACGAAAAGTTACTATTTAGAACTAAGATATTCCAATACATTTTTATTAATACGCTGATCAATATTTGCAATATCAGCTTTAACAAATTTTTCTCCTAAAATATTCTCGTATAATTCAATGTATCTTTCAGACACAGATTCAATATATTCATCAGTCATATTTGGAATTTGCTGTCCTTCCTGACCTTGAAAACCATTCTCGATCAACCAACGACGTACAAACTCTTTTGACAATTGTTTTTGCTCCTCTCCTTTTTCTTGTCTTACCTGATATCCCTCAGCATAAAAATAACGAGAAGAATCTGGCGTATGAATTTCATCAATTAAAACAATAACACCATCTTTTGTTTTTCCGAATTCATATTTTGTATCAACTAAAATCAAACCACGACTTGCAGCGATTTCAGTTCCTCTTTGAAATAAATCACGTGTATATTTTTCTAAAACAATATAATCTTCTTCAGAAACAATTCTTTTTGCTAATATATCCTCACGAGAAATATCCTCATCATGAGAACCGTTATCAGCTTTTGTAGTCGGCGTAATAATTGGCTCTGGAAATTTATCATTTTCCTTTAAACCTTCTGCCATAGTTACACCGCAAATCTGTCTTTTTCCTGCAGCATACTCACGAGCGGC
Source organism: Flavobacterium sp. KH_001 (assembly GCF_057840745.1). NCBI lineage: Bacteria > Pseudomonadati > Bacteroidota > Flavobacteriia > Flavobacteriales > Flavobacteriaceae > Flavobacterium > Flavobacterium sp. KH_001. The sequence continues at coordinate 3,932,931 of NZ_CM174520.1, forward strand.
GTGTCCTGAAACATAACCACGAATTACCATTTCTACTTTGAATGGCTCACATAAATGTCCAACAGCAACGTTTGGATCTGGTGTAGCAATCAACCAATTTGGAACAATATCTTCTGTTAACTCCATAAATCGGGTTGCAATCTGATTCAAAATTTGTCCTTTGTACGGAATCCCTTTTGGTAAAACCACATCAAAAGCCGAAAGTCTGTCCGTTGCCACCATTACTAAAAGTTCATCATTAATATTATAAACTTCCCTAACTTTTCCGCGATAAACTGATTTCTGATTCGGAAAATTAAAATTTGTTGTTGTAATTGTATTGCTCATTATCCTATGTTGTGTTGTTGTTTTACGAATGCAAATTTAAAACTAATTAAAAGAGCAAACAAGAAAGTTATTCAGTTTTCAGTCACAGTTTTTAGTCGGCCAAACTACGACTGAAAACTATGACTGCTAGCTTACTTTTTAAGAAGCGTTGAATTAAATAAATTTAAGATTCTGCTGTATTCATCAATCCACGAATACGTTTCTTTAAATCCATGAGATTCCACCGGAAAAGAAGCTAAGCTCCAGTTCTTCTTTTCTAATTCGATAAAACGCTGGGATAAACGCACAACATCTTTATATTCAACATTATCATCAACCATTCCATGTAACATTACAAGGTTTCCTTTTAAATTATCAGCAAAATAAATTGGTGAGCTTTTTTTGTAAGCTTCTGGATCAGTTTCTGGAAAATTCAAAATATTTCCTGTGTATCCGTGATTATAATGTGCCCAATCTGTAACAGAACGCAAAGCCGCACCCGAAGCAAATTCGCCAGGAGTCGTCAACATTCCCATTAAAGTAATAAAACCACCATATGAACCTCCATAAATCCCAACTCGATTGACATCAATACCATATTTCTCCACTAATAATTTCTTTCCGTCAAGATGATCAGATAAATCTTTTCCTCCCATAAAACGATAAATTCCGGTTCTGAAATCTCTACCGTAACCGTCACTACCTCTATAATCAATGTCTAAAACAGTATAACCTAAATCAGTCAACAAATTATGAAACATATATTCTCTATAATAATTGCTCCAAAAATTATGAGCATTTTGAAGATATCCAGCTCCGTGCACAAAAATTACAGCAGCTTTATTGGAAACTTCTGCTTTAGGCGTATAAATTCTTGCATTAACTGGTGTTCCGTCTTGCGCTTTGAATGTAATGACTTCGGGAGTTCTCCATTGGTATTTCTTAAAAGCTTCTGTAGTTGAAGAAGATATTTGCTGTAAAGTTGTGTTCTTCTTATTATCAGCTAAATAAAAATCCCAAGGAATATTTTTATAGGAATATCGAACTAAAAGCGATTTTTCATCAGGAGAAAGCACAACTTCATGTGCGCCATCTGTCGTTAAAATGGGTTGTAAAACACCATCCGCAACGGCTAGTTTGTAAAAATTTCTATTTCCTGGATGCGTTGTATTTGTCGTTAAATAAAATGCTTTTTTATCTTTCGAGAGAGTAACATCACGAACTTCCCAATTTCCTTTTGTTAGTTGCGTTTTCTTTTTAGATTTTACATTATAAGTATACAAATGAGAATATCCTGTAGCTTCAGATTGGAAATAAATAGTTTCCTGATCTGCTAAAAAACCAAGAGTTCCTGATTCAAAAGAATATCCCGGAATTCCAGGCCCGCCAATCCAGGCTTCATCGTGTTGGTATTCTATCTCTTCAAAAGTCCCTTTATCCAAATTTAAGTTTACTAACCATCTGTCTTTGTTGTCCTGACTTCTGATTTCGACAATCGCTAATGAACCATCTTCGTTATAAACTGGCGCCTGAGCAACAATCAATTTATCTTCTCTAGGTTTGTTTTTTAAATTATCATACAATTCAAAATACTTTGGGGTATCCTGAATATGATTTAAACTTGAAAAATTTAAATAGTAAACTGAGTCTTTTGCAACAGAGTATATCCCGAATTTAGTTTTAACAAAATTGGCTGTAGAAACTTTCTCTTTTGTTTCCGGAGTTTGATTATAGCCATCAGCGGTAATAAAAACCTCCATTGTTTCCTTTTTTATTTCAGGTTCTTCAACTAATAAAAAAGTAACAAAATTTCCATTTGGATTTGCTTTCAGGTTAAAAAACTGGTCTTTTCCATAAAAATACTCTTTTACAAAATCAGATTTTACTGCTTTGCTTTTAGCTAGATTCCATTGTTTTTTGGCTTCTTTATCTTTTATGAACTGAAACAATTCTTTTTGCTGTGTGTTTAAAAAAGTTTCTTTTTCAGGTTTAGTTTCTTTTTTAATTCCTTTGTTAAAGTTGGTTATTTGTAAAACAGTTCCTTCTTTAGTATTGTATTTAAAGATATTATCGTTTTGTTCAAAAAATAAAATTCCAGCCTGAGATCCTAACTGTAAATTAGAAATTGCTGTAGATTGTTGAATTAATTTCTTTGAAGTTTTGGCTTGAATGGAATAAGAATATAAACTTCCTTTGTCCAGAAAATAAACAACATCTGATCCAGGTTTTGTTTTAAAATCCATTTGAGAAAAAGCTTCTTCTTTTGGAGAAATAATCTCGGGTTTGGTCATTCCTTTTTGCCAGAAGTAAGTGCTTGTTCCCAATTCATTTTTCGGGTTCCATTCAAAATAAACCTTTTTCCCGTCTAAGGACCAACGTCCGTTTGTTGGTTGATTTCCAATAAAAGATTCTCCTTTCATTATTTCTTCTAATTTCAAACTCTGACTTTTACCAGTAATGGAAAGAAATAAAAAGGCAAGGATAAAAATGTTTTTTGTCATGGTAGTTGTTTTGAGAAAACAAAAATACACTTTGAAAGTTATTAAAAAAATTGTTTTTCTTTATTGATCTCCTGGTCTTAGATTAGTACTTAATTAAAAAAGAAAATCCCTGAAAAAATTTCAAGGATTACATATTTATGGAGGCAAAAGAATCATTTAAATTCCAAAATTCCTTTTCCCATTGATTTTATAGATTCATTCAAACTTCCTAAAGTTGTCGCTGGTAATCTTTTAATGTTTGAAATATTCACTACATAAATTTGCCCGTGATCTTTAGAAGGTGCAGCAGGTACAAAAACTACGGCACTCCCATCATCTTTTTCTTCGATTAAGTGGGCAGGTTGCCAATAATCTCCCGATTTTAGTAAAATCGGCAAATCTGTAATTGGTTTACCCATTTCTTTTGCCAATTTTTCTTCTGCTAATTTTTTATTTTTTTCATAGCCTGGCAAGAAAACCATTAATTTATTATCAATCCATTCCGTAAATTTTTTCAGGAAAGAAAACTGCATTAAATAACCGCTGAAATAAATCAATACTAATAAAAAGATACCTCCCATAACATCACTTGCAATTGGTCCGAAGACTTTATCTAAACGCAAGAACTGAGAAAATTTGTCTCCATATTTTTGAAAAAATCCCCAAACTTTCTCCAAAATCATAAAGAAAACAACCAGAGGTAATAAAAGGATAATTCCAGAAATACAATTTTTCTGAACCTGAAGTAAAAACTTGTCCATAATACTGATAATTAAGTTAATTATTTAAAATAGGTTTTACCAAACTCTGGTAAATTTCCTATAAATTTATAAATTCAGCTTTAATCAGCAATATGTTTTATTGGTAAATATTTAAAAATTAACCAATTACAAATTCTTTATCTAATATTTTTGAAGAAATATATTTCGCAACTCCGTCTTCAGTATTGGTTTTAATAACCTCTAAATTAGGCAACGTTTCTTTTAATAAAGCTGGAGCATTCCCCATAATCAAACCTTTTCCCGATACAGACAACATTTGAACATCGTTGAAACCATCTCCAAAAGAAACTGCTTCTTCTAAAGTAAACCCTTCTTTTTCTAAAACTTTTTCAATCGCAACCGCTTTATCTACCGCTTTATCCATAAATTCTAAACAAGTAGGCAAACTAAAAGCGTGATGTAAATGTTCTGAAGAATTGGCTAAAATGTCATCTTTCAATTTTACTAGCTTTTCATGATCATCACACGAGAAGAAAATTTTGATTGCTCCAAAATCTTCTAATGTTTTATAATCAACCAATTCCGGGCGATATTTTAGTTCAGCCTGAAAAGCGTTTAATTTTTCATTTATTTTATTGGTTTGCCAAACATTTTCTTTGAATAAAACTACCGTAATAGCAGGGTCAATATCAACATTCAAAGCATTTTTTACAACCTCACTGTCTAAGTTGAATGAAAAAAGTTCTTCTTTATTAGGTGAATGGATTCTCGCTCCGTTTGAACTCACTAAATATACCGGAACATCAAGTGTTTCAATAATAGCCATCGCGTCAAGATGATGACGGCCTGTAGCAACAACGATAAGATAATTTTGATTGTGAAGTTCCTGAAAAATGGATTTGGTATAATCTGAAATTTTGTGTTGAGGGTTGAGTAAAGTTCCGTCAAGGTCACTTACTACAACTTTTATATTTTTAAGCTTAGTCATATTAAAAATCAAGTATTTATAGAATGCAAATTTACGGCTTTAGGCGCAGAAGAACAAAGATTACAAGCTGCAAAAGCCTTAAATGAGCGAAGTTTATTATTTATTTAACTATTTCGTTAAATATTGAATTATAAATAATTTAAACTTTTATAATTCCGGATTTGTATAAATTTAATGCCTTTTGAATAACCCTTTCTATTTGTTCCAAAGGCAAATCTTCATCAGGATTAAGCAACATAATTTTCATTCTTGAACGTACTTCCTGAAGCAAAAAGGATTCATCAAAATATTTTCCTTCCACAATTCCAATGTATGGTAGTTTGTGTTTTTTATGAATCCACAAATAGCAGAACATTTTTCCTTTGTAGCAGAAAAAGGGCATTCCGTATTTTAGAACATGAGTAATTTCAGGATCTTGTTTTATAATAATTTCTCTTAATACAAGAAATACGCCTTTTACAGGTTCTTCTTGTTTTAAGTAGAAATCATCTAGTTGTTTCATTTTCTAATCTTTTGAGTTCTTGCATACTTTATTTTCAAAGTATCAGGACAATTAGAATTGGCTTTTAATTTGTAAACTAGAGAATCATTTTTAATATAAAATATTTCTCTATTGAAAATCGCAAAAGAAGCATCGTTTTTGGGATCACAGTTTGGAATTGTCAATAGATCATTTCTTTTGTATTTTCCAAAAGGAATGCATTCAACAAAAGGAAACATTCTATAACATGTATCACTAGTTGTACTGTTTAATTCTATTGAATCTCCAATTATTTTCCACTTCCCTTTTGATAATACCCTCCAATCACAGCCTGCACTTCTATAAGAAAAAGAACTGTCTTTATTTATTTTTATACTTGACCTACCAGGAACTATGTATTCTGTATCATACCAGGTCCCAATAAATTTATTTACAGGAATTTCTACTTTTTTGCAAGAAATCAAAAATATCAAGAGTAAAAAAGTAAATATTCTAATTATCATTCGGAAGTTTATTTTAAAATCTAATTTTCTAATTCAAAAAAAATATTCGTTTTCCACATTCCTATTAAAGATAATGTAGAAAACGAATATTAGTAAATGTCAAAACACATTTCACGATTTACATTTGACATTTTATAAAATTAATCGTGATTTTCAATTTGTTTATAAGCGTCAATTACCTTTTTCACTAATCTGTGACGTACGATATCTTTATCATCCAGATAAATAATCCCGATTCCGTCAACGTCTTTCAAAACCAAAATGGCTTCTTTAAGACCAGAAATAGTTCTGCGTGGTAAATCTACCTGTCCAGGATCTCCCGTAATCATAAACTTGGCGTTTTTTCCCATACGGGTCAAAAACATTTTCATTTGTGAGTGCGTAGTGTTCTGAGCTTCATCGAGAATTACAAAAGCATTATCAAGTGTGCGCCCACGCATAAATGCCAATGGCGCAATCTGAATAATTCCTTTTAAAATGTAATCTTCGAGTTTTTCGTTCGGAAGCATATCGCGCAAAGCATCATAAAGAGGTTGCATGTACGGATCCAGTTTTTCTTTCATATCGCCAGGTAAAAAACCAAGATTTTCTCCTGCTTCAACCGCTGGCCGCGTAAGTATGATCCTTTTAACTTCTTTGTCTTTAAGCGCTTTAACCGCCATTGCTACACCGGTATAAGTTTTACCGGTTCCGGCAGGACCAACTGCAAATACCATATCGTTTTTTTTGATGGTATCTACCAGTAGCTGCTGGTTAGGCGTCATGGCCTTAATTATTTTACCTCCAACCCCATGAACTAATATTTTGTCATGATCGTATGATTTTTTTTCATCCTGACCATCACTCATAATTACGCGTTCAATTACATTATCATCAATGTTGTTGTATCGGGTAAAATGCAGCATTAACCTTTGAAATCTTTTTTCGAATTCATCTAAAACTTCTTTTTCGCCAAATGCTTTTAAAGTCGTCCCTCTCGCTACTATTTTAAGCTTTGGGTAGTACTTTTTAATTATTTCAAGATGAGAGTCTTGAGCGCCCCAAAAGTCTTTTGGAGCGATGTCTATTAGCTCGATAATTCTTTCGTTCAAATGAAGTAGTTTTAAATTAAAAATAAATCAGTTTTATAAATCGGTGGTTGTCGGGTATGTTCATATCTTTAAATGCAAATTGTCTTTTCTTTCTTTCAATTTGTATTTAGTATTATTAGATTTGCATTTCTCAAATTTAATGAAAATTAGATTTAAATACTACCAATAGTTATAAACAAAATTATGTCAATAATTACCCTTACTACTGATTACGGCTTAAAAGACCACTTTGTTGGTTCGCTAAAGGGTAAAATTCTTTCTGAATATTCAGAGGTTCAAATTGTTGACATTTCGCACGATATAGATCCATTTAATACAGCTGAAGCAAGTTATGTTATTGGCGCATCCTATTTAAGTTTTCCTAAAGGAACTGTGCATCTTATTGGTGTTGATATTGAGCGCAATAAAGAAAATCAACATATTGCGATGCAATGGAACGATCATTACTTTATTTGCGCTGATAACGGAATTTTAAGTATGCTTACGCAAAAAATCGTTCCGCAAAAAATTGTCGAAATCAATATTCACGACCGTTTTCCGGCTGAATTCAGCGATTTGGATATTTTTATACAAGTAGCCTGCCATATTGCAAAAGGCGGCTTACTAAATGTTATCGGGAAAGAAGTTACCGGTATTAAACAGATTACCGAACTACAAGCGGTGGTTGCTAACGATGGAAATTCACTAAAAGGATATGTTATTTACATTGACCATTTTGGAAATATTGTGACCAACATCTCAAAACAGCAATTTATAGAAGTTTCCAAAGGCCGTCCGTACGAAATTGTGATGAAGCCCAAAAGCATCAAAACAATTCTGCCGAATTACTCAGCAATTGCAACATCTGATAAATATCCAATCAAAACATATGAGGGCGAAAAATTAGCTATTTTTAATGAAGCCGGTTTTCTCGAGATTGCCATTTTTAGGAGTAATCCTTCAAAAGTGGGTTCTGCAAATAGCCTGTTGGGATTGAATTATCGGGATGTCATTACCATTCAATTTTTGAGCTAGCTTTTTTTAAAAGATTTACATTATTACAATACTAAAAAGTAATATGGAAAAAATTAAAGACATACATCAAGGTGATCTTTTAACCTTTAAAAATATTAGTAACAAATACAAAGTTCTTCTATGTACAAGTACCTATAAAGAAAAAAGTCCACATACTTTTACCTTTTGTGCGTTAACAATCGATAATCTGGAAAAACCCACAATTGAGGTAATTAAAGAAAGTAGTTTTTTCGGAATTGGACACACTACAAAGAATAACTTCTATAAACATTCAGATGAAGAATTAGAAAAAATGTGGGCAATTCACCCAGAAATAAAACCATATCTTTTAGGTTCTTATAATTTTATTATATGGAAGAAAGACTTCATGAAATTTCGTGATAATTTTGAATTTATTGGCAACCTTAAAATCGTTAACAATATTGATAAAAATGGAAATGGCGGTATAAATGCAAGTAGTTGGGAGTATTTAAAAAACTTGTTCAATGAAAAGCTTTATGAATTTATGAGAGATAAAGATCAGAAAACATTTAAATTAAAGGCAATAATTAAGGATTAATCAGAATACAAATTAAACTCTAATTTAAAGCTTCATAAAAATTATTTTCACAAGAAACAGAATTATAATAAAAAGAACAATCATTTTGGTACTTTTGCGCCCGTATTGCAGATTTTTAATCTATCCCCAAAGTGTAGGGACTGCAATCTAAAATCTAAAATTTTAAACATGTTCGTTAGAATAGTAAAAATGAGCTTTCACGAAGAAAAAATCCCGGATTTTCTGGAGAATTTTGACACCGTAAAAGATAAAATACGAAATGCCGAAGGAAATCGTTTTTTAGAATTGTATCAGGATAAGAATGACAAATGCATCTTTTTTACTTACAGTTATTGGGAAACGGAAGAAGATTTAGAAAATTACAGACAATCTGAACTTTTTAATTCCGTTTGGGATTTCACTAAAAAGTTATTTAATTCAAAACCAGAAGCTTGGAGTGTGGATAAAGTGGTTTCTTTAGTTTAAAATTGTTTCAAGTTTCAGGTTTCAAGTTACATACTGGATCTGAAAATCGGAACAATTTAACCGCAAAGGGCGCAAAGATTATAATACAAGGTTTTTTAAAAACGTAAAGTTCACAAAGTAGAGAACCTGGAACTTGAAACCTGAAACAAAAAATAAACAAAAAATAATGAAATCAATCATTTTACGAGAAATAAAATCCTTTTTTGGATCTCCTATTGGCTATTTGGTCATTGCTATTTTCTTAATTAGTAACGGACTATTTTTATGGGTTTTTGAAGGGGATTATAACATATTAAATACCGGTTATGCCGATTTAACCCCGTTCTTCACTTTAGCACCATGGATTCTGATTTTCCTGATTCCGGCGGTTACGATGAGAAGTTTCTCTGATGAAAAAAAACAAGGAACATTAGAGTTACTTTTAACTAAGCCATTATCGATTTGGGAAATTGTAAACGGTAAATTTTTAGGTTCCCTATTTCTGATCGTTTTAGCAATTGTACCAACATTTATTTATGTGAAGGTGATTTCGAATTTAGGCTTGCCTGAAGGAAATATTGATATGGGAAGTACAATTGGTTCTTACTTCGGATTGTTGTTTTTGATTGCTTCTTATTCTGCAATTGGGATCTTCACTTCTACCCTTTCAGAGAATCAAATCGTGGCATTTATCATCGCGGTTTTTCTATGTTTTTTCTATTATTTTGGTTTTCAGGGGCTGGCTTCTTTGATTCCTGGAGAATCTAATATTGTATCAGCATTTGGAATGCAGGATCACTTTAAAAGTATGAGTCGAGGTGTGATCGATACTCGTGATGTAATTTATTTTTTAAGCATTACTGTATTGTTTTTGTCTTTTACTGTTTATCAATTAAAATCTTTTAAAGCGTAATGAAAGCATCTACTCAACAAAATATCAAAGTTTTAGGTATTACCGTTTTCGTTTTAATTGTTTTAAATGTATTGGGAACATTGTTTTTCCATCGATTCGATTTAACCAAAGACAAGCGTTATACTTTATCTGAAACTTCTTTACAAATTGTAAAACAAGTAAAGAACCCGCTTTCGATTAAAATCTATATGCAAGGTGATTTGCCCGCAGATTTCAGACGTTTGCAACAAGAAACCAAACAATTATTAGAAGAATTTCAGGCTTATAACAATAATATTGTTTTCGAATTTGTTAATCCGATGGAGAACGAAGACGAAAGTATGGAAATGGTTAAATCACTTTATCAAAAAGGATTAACGCCAATAAACATCACTGTTGACGATAAAGGAAAACAATCTCAGGCGATGGTTTTCCCTTGGGCAATTGCCGTTTACGACAATAAAGAAGTGAATATTCCGCTGTTGAAAAACATTATGGGTGCTTCGACTGAACAAAAAGTTATCGGTTCGATTCAGCATTTAGAATATTCTATTTCAGATGCTATCAATAAAATTACTAAAGCGAAACAAAAGAAAGTTGCTTTCATAAAAGGAAATGGCGAAATGAACGAGGTTCATGTTGCCAAAATGTTGAGACAAATTAAAGAAAGCTATTACATTGGGCCATTCACATTAGATTCAGTTGCTAAGAATCCAACCGGAACTTTAGATGCTCTTAAAAAATATGATTTGGCGATTATCGCAAAACCAACTGAAACTTTTTCTGATGAAGAAAAACAGGTTTTAGATCAGTTCATCATGAACGGCGGAAAAACGTTGTGGTTAATCGATCAGGTTGCTGCTGACATGGACAGTTTGTACAATCAATCTGGTGCTACTCTGGCCTATCCAAGAGATTTGAATCTGAACGATATGTTCTTCAAATACGGATTCAGAATTAATCCTGATTTAATAAAAGACGAATACGGAAGTCCAATCAAACTGGCAACCGGAGAGCAAGGAAGCGCAACTCAATACCAGGAATTTAAATGGAAATACGCTCCTATTGTAATACCTTCTAGCAAACACCCAATCGTTAAAAATTTAGGCCAGATTAAATTTGATTTTGCAAGTCCAATTGACACTTTGAAAAACGGAATCAAGAAAACGGTTTTATTACAGTCTTCGCAATATTCTAAGAAAATTGGAACTCCAACTGAAATCAACTTAAATATTGTGACAGAGCAAACGACTCCTCAAGAATATTTAAATAAAGGAAACTCACCGTTAGCTGTCTTATTAGAAGGAGATTTTCACTCGGCTTTCGAGAATCGTGTTTTGCCATTCAAGGAAAATGCGTTTCAGGCAAAAGGAAAACCAAATAAAATGATTGTTATTGCCGATGGAGATTTGGCGCGAAATCAATTAGATAAAAACATGATGCCCGTAGAATTAGGCTATGATCAACGCACAGGGAATTTATATGACAACAAAGATTTCATGATGAATTGCATCAATTATTTGTTAGACGATACCGGACTTATTAACATTAGAAGTAAAGATGTTGATTTGCCTTTATTGGATAAGGATAAAGTTTATGAAAACTATACAATGACGCAATTCATAACTATCGGACTTCCAATTCTAATTTTATTGGTTTTCGGACTTGTATTCACTTATATGAGAAAAAGAAAATACAGTAAATAGATGTTAATAAAAAAATTGCAAAACTAAGATAGTTTACGATATATTTGTAATCCGTATATTTAGCCTCTAATTGCTAAAAAACACATCAAAAAATAAAACAAAACAGATGAAATTTATAGTATCGAGTTCGTACTTATTAAAACAATTACAAGTTTTAGGTAGTGTAATTAACAGTAACAACACGTTGCCTATTTTAGACAACTTTTTATTTGAACTAGACAATGATGCGTTGACAGTTTCGGCTTCAGATCTTGAAACTACAATGTCGGCTACATTATCAATCGATTCTAAAAGTAAAGGAAGCGTGGCTGTGCCTGCAAAACTTTTGCTTGAAATTTTAAAAACGTTTCCAGAACAACCTTTAACTTTTACAGTTGAAGATAATAATACAGTTGAAATTAGTTCTAATTCAGGGAAATATGCATTAGCCTATGCAGCTGGAGAAGAATTTCCAAAATCTGTAAATCTTGAAGATCCTTCTGTAACTTTAGTTCCTGCTGATGTTTTAGCAACTGCAGTAAGCAAAACAATTTTCGCTGCCGGAAATGATGATTTACGTCCGGTAATGTCTGGCGTTTTCTTCCAGTTTTCACCAGAAGGTTTAACTTTTGTTGCTACTGATGCTCATAAATTAGTAAAATATGCCCGTACAGATGTAAAAGCATCTCAGGTAGCTGATTTTATTATGCCAAAGAAACCTTTGAATATCTTAAAAAGTATCTTAGGAAGTTCTGACGCTGAAGTGAAAATTGAATACAACGATTCAAATGCAACTTTTTCATTTGATAATTATATTTTAATGTGTCGTTTGATTGATGGAAAATACCCAAATTACGAAGCGGTAATTCCAAAAGAAAATCCAAATAAATTAATGATTGACCGTTCTTTATTTTTAAGTTCAGTTAAGCGTGTTGCGATTTTCTCAAACAAAACTACACACCAAATTCGTTTAAAAATTGCCGGAGCTGAATTAAATGTTTCTGCAGAAGATATTGATTACTCAAACAAAGCAGAAGAAAGATTGACTTGTGATTATCAGGGAGATGATCTTCAAATTGGTTTCAATTCCCGTTTTTTAACTGAAATGTTGACCAACTTACAATCAGACATGATCATGTTAGAGATGTCATTACCAAACAGAGCCGGGATTCTTACGCCAGTTGATGGTTTAGAAGAAGGAGAAACTGTTACAATGTTGGTAATGCCTGTAATGTTAAATAGTTAACATCAAAACTTCTTTTTGTTACAGGGATTTTTTTTAGTTTCGAATTAAAGACATATCATTGTAAAAAAAAATATCGCTATTAACCAACCATTTTTTATACCTAGAAACCGCAATTCTTTTTAAAAGATTTGCGGTTTTTTATTTTAGCTTAGTTTCAGGTTTCAGGTTGAAATGCGATTAAGGCTTGTGTATATTTAACCGCAAAGTTCGCAAAGGTTTTACGCAAAGTACGCAAAGCATTACTATACAGCTTTGCGTACTTTGTGTATTTAAAATCAACCTATGCATAAAAATCTTTGCGAACTTTGCGGTTAAATATGCGCAAAGAAAGAACCTGAAACCTGAAACAAATAGAAACTTGAAACTATTTTTTCTAACTTTGTATTATGAAAATAGAAATTTGGTCGGACATCATGTGTCCGTTTTGTTATATCGGAAAAAGACAATTGGAAACCGCTTTAGAGGAGTTTCCTGGAAATGATTTTGAAATTGAGTGGAAAAGCTTTCAACTTGATCCAACTATTGAACCGCAATCCGGAAAAGACGTTTATACGTTTTTAGCTGAACGAAAAGGCATTTCAGTTGAACAATCTATAGAAATGCATAAAGGTGTGGTAGAACGCGCAAAAAGCGTTGGTTTGGATTATCATTTTGACAAAGCTATTATTTCGAATTCACTGACAGCACATCGTATTATTCATTTGGCGAAAGCTAAAAAGCTAGGCGATGAAATGGAAGAGATTTTCTTTAAAGCTTATTTCACTGACGGAAAAGATCTAAACGATGCTCAAACTTTAATTGAACTTGGAATTCAGGCTGGATTAGATTCAAATGAAGTAAAGGAAGTAGTAGAGAATGAAAACCTTTATCTAAGCGATGTAAAAGGCGACATTAGAGAAGCTCAGGAAAATGGTGTGCAAGGAGTTCCCTTTTTTGTTTTTGATCGAAAATATGCTGTTTCAGGCGCTCAGCCCGTGGAGGCTTTTGTTAATACTATTAAAGAAGCACAGAAGTAATTTTAGATTTTAGAAAATAGAGAATAGAATATAGATGATAGATTTGCCTTTTTGGATAATTTGCGCTTAGTTTTTCTTTTTTAGAAATGAAAAACTAAGCGCAAATTATAACTCTTCTACTTAGCGCAGAGCAAAAACTGTTCAAAAATCAAAATCTACATTCTGTATTCTATTCTCTATTTTCTAAAATCTAAAATCTAAAACCCTAGATAACTCCCATTTTCTGCATTAAAAATGTAGCACTTTTGTTTTTACAAATTCCATTACGAAGTTTGTAATCAAAATGCAATTCGTTGTTTTTGATTTCTACTTCAAAACATTGATTTGTTAGTATATCAGGATATTCATTTGTTGTTAAGCAAACTTCAATATCATGTGTTGCTATCGCTCCAATTGCATTTTTAGCAATTATCTTTTTTACTACTTCAATAGTTCCGTTTCGTTTATCATCTGAGTTTGTTCCTCTTAAAATTTCATCTAGTAAAACAAAAGCCGGTTTCTCTTCTACGGCATCCATAATTTGCTTTAAACGCTTAATTTCAGCAAAGAAATACGATTCGCTATCTGCTAAAGAATCGGACAATCGCATTGAAACTAAAACTGGAAGTGCGTGAATATTAGCTTCTGAAGCACAAACTACTGAGCCTATTCCACCTAAAACCATATTCACTCCTAAACTTCTTAAAAAAGTACTTTTTCCGGACATATTCGAGCCCGTCAAAATCATAAAAGATTCAGGATAAAAATGAGTATCATTCCCTACTCTGGTTGCCGGGTTCAATAGCGGATGACTTAGATTTTTAAAACCGATTTTATATTCTGAGTTGATTTCAGGAAAAACAAAATCTGGATTATTATAGGCCAAATTTGCCAAGCTATTTAAAGCTTCAAATTCTCCAATAATAGCAATCCATTTTTCAAATTCTTGAGAATAATTTTCTTTCCATTTTAACAATGCTTTTAAAACATGAAGATTAAACAAAAATGTTCCGTTAAATAACGTCGCAGCTACTAAATTACTAATCGTATCCATTCTGGAAAACAACTCAGACAACTGTTTCAAATGTACACTCGCCGTGGCATTTTTAAAAATAAGCTGCTGCTGTAAATCTTTTAATTTCTTTGATTGAAAAGTTTCGCTTTCAATTTTCTGAACCAATAAACTGTATTGCTTTATAATTTTATCAATGTTATCTGCCTTCGCAATTTCGGACTGGATTCTTTTCAATGATCTTCCCACGACCATCAAATTGGAAATAAAAATATAACTCAGATAGGATAATAAAATAGTTTTAGAAGTAATGAAATAAGCAGTTAAAACTCCCAAAAACAAAGCTGGAAGAGCAAATGAAAGTACAATTAAAACTTTAGGTAAAGTATTATTTTTAAATGAATTCCAATACAATATAGAATCGTAAGAAGCTTTGGAGTCATTGCTAATTGCTGCCAATGCCAGGAAATCATGTCTCCAATCGATTTTAGATTTCAGTTCATCTATCGCTTCCTGGTTTTCCAGAATAACTTCATTCGGAAATTGAGTTAACAATTGGTTTGCTAACGTCTTTTTCCCAATATAAGTAGCAGTTCTATTTAGATTTTGAAACAAAGAATGTTCACCAAAAACATCTAAATCATAAGCGTAAGGATGATGAAAATCATTGAATTCAATTCCGTTTTCAAAAGGAAGCTTTTCCCTTTTCAGATAGGAGATTTCGTTTTGATTGATTTTTAAAAGTGCCGTTGTAAGTTGCTTTTGAAAAGATAGTTTGGAATGGATTCTCATTAAAAAAATAAAACCAACAAAAGATAGAAAAGCAAGAACTACGTAAAAAGTTTCATTGGTTTTGATGTAATAAAACAACATAAACAAACATAGAAAAACACTTAATAAACGCAGTAAACTAATGCTATTGTATCTTTTATTGATGTTACTAAAAAGTTCTGAATAATGGGTAACCTTATTTTGATATGAATTCATTGTATTGATTTGATGAGATACAAATATAAGTTTTGCATCATAAAATCAATCTTAAAAAAACCGAATTTTAAGTTTCATGCATTACTAAAACCGGAACCGAAACTTCTTTGGCAATTTTTTTTGTAAAACTAGATTCAAAAATACTTTCGAAGAAAGATCTTTTATGTGTAATTGTAGTCAGAATATCAATGTCTTTATAAAGAATAAAATCAAGAATGGTTTCCTTAACTTCATCGCTTGGCAATACTAAAAACTCAACATGATCGCCCTTGAATTCATTTTCCCATTCTTTAATTGTGGCGCTTGAAACATCTGAATTAGAAGTCTTAACATATAAACATTTTACTTTTGCATTTGTTTTCTTAGCTATTTCAATCACTTTGCGAAGTTCGGTTTTATCTTTTTCACGAAAACGGGTAGTGAAACCAATGATTTTTATTTTATGAAATTTTGCAGTAACAGGAATGCATAAAACCGGAACTTTAACTTCAGAAATTACTGAGTTTGTATTTGATCCTGTAAAAAATTTAGTCCAGTCTGAAACGCCCGTAGTTCCCATAATAACAAAATCAATCTCATCCTCTTCAACGGCATTTTTTAAATTATAAATTAAATCTCCATCCATCAAACGATGTTTTATCACTATATCCTCTAAGTTTCGTTCCATAGCAATAGTTCTAAGTTTAGGAATTTCATCCTTAAACATCTCAAATTTAGCTAATTCTATTGAGCTGTAAATCGAAGCGTAATTTTCTGGAAAAAACTGACTATCATAAACCGGAATCTCAAATGTGTGTAACAAAACCAGTTCGGCATTGACAATTTTAGCAAATTCTAGCGCATGAACAAATGCATTAGTAGCTGCTTCAGAAAAATCTGTGGGAAATAATATCTTTTTCATTTTGCTTAGGATTAAAGTATTGTTTTCTCAAATTTAATCATTCTAAAAACAAAACAACCTGATAATTATCAGTAATTTAACATTTATTAATTCCTTAAAATATCAACTTATAAAAGTAAAAAACAAGATATCTTCCCCGACTTCCACTTCGGAACTTTATGCCTTTTTTTATACCTTTGCACCATGATAAATCAAGATTCTATAGTTGCATTGGCTACTCCATCAGGAGCAGGTGCTATTGCTATCATTCGTATTTCAGGTTCCGAAGCTATCACTATCGGAAATTCGGTTTTTAAATCCATCAAAAACAAAGATTTAACTAAGCAGAAAACGCATACTTTGCACTTGGGTCATATAATAGATGATTCAAAAACACTGGATGAAGTTTTAGTTTCTGTTTTCAAAGGACCAAACTCTTATACGGGTGAAGATACTATCGAAATCTCTTGTCATGGATCAACTTATATTCAGCAGCAAATTATTCAGTTACTATTGAGAAAAGGATGTAGAATGGCTGATGCGGGAGAGTTTACTTTAAGAGCTTTCTTAAATGGAAAACTAGATTTATCGCAAGCAGAAGCCGTTGCTGATTTGATTTCATCAGATAATGAAGCTTCGCACCAAATTGCAATGCAGCAAATGCGTGGTGGTTTTAGTAATGAAATTGCCAAATTACGTGAAGAGCTTTTAAATTTTGCTTCTTTAATTGAACTGGAACTAGACTTTGCAGAAGAAGATGTTGAATTTGCAGACCGAACTCAATTCCACGAATTACTAAACCGAATCGAATTTGTACTGAAACGTTTAATCGACTCGTTTGCTGTTGGAAATGTTATTAAAAACGGTATTCCTGTTGCGATTGTTGGAGAACCAAACGTGGGAAAATCAACTTTATTAAATGCTTTATTAAACGAAGAGCGTGCCATTGTCTCAGACATTGCCGGAACAACACGAGATACTATCGAAGATGAATTAGTTATTGGCGGAATAGGCTTTAGATTCATTGATACTGCAGGAATCCGAGAAACTAAAGATGTCGTAGAAAGTATCGGAATCAAAAAAACTTTCGAAAAAATAGAACAAGCTCAAGTTGTGATCTTTTTGT
Organism: Flavobacterium sp. KH_001; assembly: GCF_057840745.1. Lineage (NCBI taxonomy): Bacteria > Pseudomonadati > Bacteroidota > Flavobacteriia > Flavobacteriales > Flavobacteriaceae > Flavobacterium > Flavobacterium sp. KH_001. The sequence goes on from NZ_CM174520.1 coordinate 3,950,342, forward strand.
TTGATGGTTTCAGGTTTCAGGTTTCAGGTTCTGACTATATTGTCGAAATTGAAAAAGTAAAAAATAAATATCCGCTTAAACCTATTTTGGTTGTTATAAATAAAGTTGATTTATTAAACGCAAATGAAATCGAAAACATCAACCAAAAACTTGAAACTTTAAACCTGAAACTTTTGAAAATTTCCGCAAAAGAAAACATTGGTGTTGATGAATTAAAGAATCAGTTGCTTTCTTTTGTTAATACAGGAGCTTTAAGAAATAATGAAACAATTGTAACGAATACAAGGCATTATGATTCTTTATTAAAAGCTTTAGATGAAATACAAAAAGTAAAATTTGGTCTTGAAACCAATCTTTCGAGTGACTTAATTGCGCTTGATATCCGTGAAGCTTTATATCAATTTGGACTTATTACAGGCCAGGTCTCTAACGACGAACTACTAGGGAATATTTTTGCTAATTTCTGCATCGGAAAATAGCAGAACAAAACAACAAAAAACAACAACAGATAAACGAGTTAATATATTTATAAACAATATTTTAACTCGTTTTTTAATTCCTTTTTACTTTGGATATTAGGAGATATTTTGCTTAAATTTGTCCACCTGTTGTACCTCGTCATTTTGAGGTACAAAATATTTTTCTTTGTGTCAAATCATGGCACGTAGAGACACTAAAATTAATATTGAATTCTGAACAATAAATTTCTAAAAAAAATATTTTATTAGGATTCAAATAAGGTTTAAGTTTATCAGTACTATCTTTTGTGTACTAATTAGATATTTCTCCAGATGAACTTGCTAATGATGCTATCCAAGAATATTTACTTAAATTAAATTCACACTTTTATCGCCTTGCATCGTTAAAAATGCTCGTGTATGAAAATTAAGTGATCCAAAGCGCATCAATTTTTCTACATTATGCTTCAATTTTGTTATTCAGATTATTAGTAGAAAACTATATTTATAAACTTAATGGCATTATTTGAATATCCAATTAATTAAAATTAGCCTATTTGCATTCATTATATAATATTAACCAAAACACCTAAAAAAAATAATGAAAAATAAAGCTCTTCTTGTTTTTGTATTAATAGCAGTGATGTTGCAACTAAAAATGGTGGCCCAAAATTTGAAACTCCATCCAAAAGGTTATTTTTCGGCCCGTGGAATAGAAGTTACCGTTTTTGATGATATCTATCCTGATGGTCATCAAACGGGTGTAACCATGATTCAACATGGCGAACGTGTTATGGCAAATGGAGATTTGAGATTAGAAATTTCGCCTGGGCAATGGTCTCCCGTGCCAAAAGAAGCAGAGAAAAAAATTGACCCTGTTACACAAACTATTTCACAATCCTTATCCTATCCAGATGAAACTAAAAATCATATTGGTTTTAATCCAATCGATTATCCGGATTTGAAATTAAAGTATAAAGTGAACGTAACGCCTACTGAAGGAAATAATTTTCGAATTACGGTCGATTTAGAAAATGAGGTTGATGTAAAATGGTTAGGTAAAATTGGTTTTAATATTGAATTGTTTCCTGGTGACTTATTTGGAAAATCTTATATCTGTGATGGAAATTTTGGCATTTTTACCCATTCTCCTTATGGGCCTGTTCAATCACAAATTGATGGACAGAACCTGGGAACACCACTTTGTAAAGGAAAGAGAATTACAATTGCTCCCGAAAGTGATTTATCAAGAGTAACTATTGAATCTAATTTAGAAGAGATTGCTTTATGGGATGGAAGAATCAATCATAATAATGGCTGGTTTATTGTCCGCGCTCCTATCTCTAAAAATTCCGGTAAAAGGGTCATCGACATTATTGTCTCTCCAAATGTTATTCCAAATTGGACATATAAACCGGTAGTTCAGGTTTCACAGGTGGGCTACTATCCAACACAATCAAAGGTAGCTATTCTTGAAACTGATCCAAATGATTCAGCAACATCAGAAGTAATTTTGATAAAACATGATGAGTTCGGCAAAAAAAACATCAAAACCATAAACCCTAAAAAGTGGGGTAATTTTTTAAGATACAACTACTTTCAACTAGACTTTTCTGAAGTAAAAGAAGAAGGAATGTATACGCTGAGTTATAAAGGAAATGAAACATCTCCTTTTCAAATAAGTAACAAATTATATGATCGAAATGTTTGGCAGCCGATTTTGGAATACTTTTTACCGGTTCAAATGTGTCATGTGCGAGTGAATGAAAAATATCGAATTTGGCATAACTACTGTCATTTGGATGATGCGCAGATGGCTCCAATTAACATCAATCATTTTGATGGTTATGTCCAGGGTTCCTCAACACTTACAAAGTATAAACCGAACGAAGTTGTTCCGAATTTAAATCAGGGTGGATGGCATGATGCGGGAGATGATGATTTAAGGGTTGAATCTCAAATTGGTACTATTTGGAATCTCGCTTTAATGCTGGAAGAATTTACTATTGAATCGTATGATGTAACCAGCATTGATAATGATAAGAGAATAGTAGAAATTCATCAGCCAGACGGCAAGTCGGATGCTTTACAGCAAATGGAACACGGGCTTACTTCCGTTTTGGGAGCCTATCGTGCTATGGGACGGTTATATAGAGGAATAATTACAAATGATTTAAAACAATATGTCCTTCTTGGTGATTTTGGAGGCGTTACTGATAATAAATGGAGTGCTAATCCGAGTGCAAAAGATGATGACCGATGGGTTTTTACAGAAGATAATCCTGAAAGGGAATTGTATGTGGCTGCCGGACTTGCTGCTTCGTATCGTGTTTTAAAGAGTACTAACCCAAAATTAGCCAATGAATGTCTTGAAACTGCAAAAGCACTTTATAAAACTTCTTATAGCGAATCAATAAAAGCTGATGGCAAAATAATGGTACTGGTTGAATTGGCATTGGCAACCAATGAAGCGATTTACATAAATGAAATTGTCAGTATGCAAAAAGATGTATTGAAGAATTTTGAAAAATCAGGATGGAAAGTTGGAAGGGTAAAACATCTTATCAAGGATAAATCATTTCTTGATCAATTAAATGCTGAAGCAAAAAAATGGAGTATTAAAACCAAAAACAATGCACTTACAGATTCTCCATATGGAGTTCCATACACCCCTAATATTTGGGGAGCAGGATGGACTTTGCAGGAGTTTGGCGTTCAACAATATTATTTTTCGAAATCATGGCCCGAGTTTACTACTTCTGAGGTATATAGTAATGCATTGAATTTTATTCTTGGAGTTCATCCGGGTAATAATACCGCATCGTTTGCTTCGGGCATTGGATCAAATTCATTGTTAGTTGCTTATGGTATGAACCGTGCAGATTGGTCGTACATTCCCGGTGGAGTTACTTCTGGTACAGCGCTTATTAGACCAAACTTGCCCGAACTTAAAAAATGGCCTTTCTTTTGGCAACAAACAGAATACGTTATGGGCGGCGGATCTACCGATTTTATGTTCTTAGTTCTGGCAGTCCAAAAACATTTTGGAAATTAAATTTAAGCAAGAAAAAAGATCAATTTGTAGAAGATTTTTTCCACAAATTGATCTTTTTTTATTGACTGTTCGAATACTATTTGAATAACTTAGAAGCAAATTGATATAAACATCTACGCCATGTAAGCCATTCATGAGCCGTTTCAGGCGATTCATAATAAACATATTTAATTCCTTGCTGGTCTAACATGGTTTTGAAAGCACCAACTGATTTAGGAAACGGACTAGGTTCTTTAGTCCCTAAGCCTAACCAAAAAAGCTTTATTTTTTTATTAAGTGCCGGACCGTCTTTGTATTTTCCTTCTAAAAAACTATTAGTATCAATGGGATCTATACTCGGATAATTAGCTGTACCGCTAAATCCTCCGTAATAGGAAAAAGTATCCAGATGGTTCATCATAATTCGCATCGTTTGATTGGCTCCCATCGAAAGACCAGCAATAGCCCTATGTTCGCGATTGGCCAACGTGCGAAACTTAGTATCAATCATCGGAACAACTTCTGTAATAAGCACTTCTTCAAAGATAGATTCCGGACGCTCTTTTTTATCCTTTGATTCGTTGGTTTGTGGTTTATAAGCGTAGCCATTATTCATTACAATAATCATGGGAGTTGCCTGTTTTGAAGCAATCAGATTATCTAAAATTAAATTTGCCTTACCTTGTGCTGACCAGCCTGTTTCGTCCTCAAAACTTCCGTGCTGTAAATATAATACCGGATAACGTGTCTTAGTATTTTCATTATAACCTGGAGGTGTATAAATAAAACAGCGTCTAAAAGAATTGGTTAGTTTTGAGAAGTAAATATTTTCGCTTACCAAACCGTGTGGTATATTTTTTAACGCAAAAAAATCCTGATCTTCCGAGGGAATTTCTATTCCACTTCCCGACCTTCCTGCTCCGTAGAAATACAAACTTCCCGGATCCGGAACAGAAGCCCCATCAATGTTTAGCTGATAATAATGAAATCCTTCGTCTTGCGGATTCGACTCTCCGGTCCATACTCCATTTTCATCTTTTCGCATATCATATTTCACTCCGCCAAGATCAAGCTGTACTTTAGTAGCACCGGGTGCCGAAATACTCGCTCGTACACGTCGCTGCGAATTAACCTGCGGAAATTGCTTATCTACCTGATTAACAGATGATGGTTTAAAGTTTTCGACAATTTGTGTTTCCTGACTCCAGCCTGTCTCCAAACATAAGCAGGAAATTAATAGGGTAATATTTAGAAATCGTTTCATTTTTATTTTTGTTTATGTTGTGGTTAATTTTACAGCAAAGCACGCAAAGGTTTTTTTTCTTTGTGTTTACATTGTCTTTTAAGTTCGCTAAGCTTTGTCAATAAAACTTTGTCTCATTTGTGAGGTACCACAGAGATACGTAAAGGTTTCGCAGAGATTCACAAAGTTTTTATTTAATCTCGCAAAGCCGCAAAACCGAGAAGTTTTTTTTTACGCAGATTTTAAAAAGATTTAAGCAGATATGCGCAGATAATTAATAAATCTGTTGAATCTGCCAAAATCTGCAGAATCTGCGTGAAAAAAACTTTACGACTACGTAATCTCTTTGCTCCCGATAGCTATCGGGATTGCGGTTAAATTTAATCCTGTTTACTATTTCTCCTTAGCCAGGTCATTCACGGCATTCGCCAGAAAAACATACCACGCACCACCATCAATTATACATTCATTTTCTCCCCAAAAAAATGGCCAGTCATCTTTATTCTCCAGATAATCCGGTTTTAGAAAAATAAGCCCCGGAACAACTCCGCCTGCAATTGTGGTAAAGTCAGCGCGATTGCCTCCATACGCCACTTTTTTGGATCTGTTTCCTACCGCATTTACAAACGATAAATTAGAATACGGATGGCAGCCTAAAATATAATTCAATCCTTGATAAACACTTTCTTTGTCCATGATATCAGGATAGATTTTATGAATATAGTAGTTTGTGCTTGCCCAATTGATAACTTGTGAACTGCCTCCCCAGCCTCTTTTTGTAATTGGAACACCATACGGATTTTCGGCATTTTCTTTGTCCATTTTTTCTTTATACTTGACTACATAAGCACGTAATTTTTGTTTGTAAGCAGCATCCATAGCAGAAACAGCCAATAAAGCGGAGTTCATATTAAAATCTAAATTATCATCCAAAAGCTTCCATATTTTATCTTCAAAACCTTTTTTATACAACGCGTCTTTTGTGCTTAAGTAGAGTTGCAGGATAGCAATCATATCACTCCCTTTACCCCATCTGGACATTGGGCTGTTGTCCGGTTTTGCTTTTTTATCTATTTCAGTTGCTTCGTTCGTCAGCTTTTTAGCAAGAGTTAAACATTTGGCAGCAAGTGCATCATTATAACCTTTAAGAGCTCTGCTTGCAGCTGCCAATGCCCCAGCAGTTCTGAAATCCAAAAATGAAGTTCGGTTGGTAAAAGCCCATCTGTCATCTTTTGTACCGCTGGAAACGCCATTAGATTCAAAAGGTTTAAGAGCGGGATTATAGGGCAGATTATCGGTTTCGGTTGAAGCATCTCCCAAATGATGGTACTGATGGAGATTTGGTACGACTATCCCTCTAACAGGATGACCAATATTTTCAACTTGTGCTACCAGATTCAAAACGCCGTGTTCAATTTGCTGTAGCATATCAGGCTGGCCATCTGGACGGTGAATGTCTACAAACTGTGTTTTTTGATCAATGTAAGTTTCATCCCTGTTTACTTTGAATGCTTCCCAGGATTCTACAAAACTATTGATAACACTCACATGCGAAAAAGTCTGAATATCAAAATCACCGGCATCAAACCAGCCGCCTACTGACATTCCTGGAATACGTTCTAAAGGTTTGTATTTTGTATCTGTCGTAGGGCCTTGCTTATAGCCATCAAAGTGTTCGTGATTGATTGGTGCCTGAAGACAATCGTCTAAAAATGGCTTTCCGTGCCAAACTCTATACGCCTCGTTCACTTCCATGTGATCCATTTGAACAGGAAACCAGACATCCATAGTTGGATACCATATCTTCGAATAAATATCATCCTCTATCTGAAAAGTATTTGTTTTTTGATCTCCATATTGGATATAATAAAGCCCTTTTTCTTTGATAGCACTAAAATCAATCTGTGCATAATTATACCTTAGATAATTTCCCCAAACCTTGACATCTGCTTTTAATTTCTCTGTAAATTTTCCGTTATCATCTAGTTTAAATATTGAAGCCGTACTTAACGCTTTGTCATTTTTATCCAGTTCGACAACCGCTACTTTCTTTTGTCCCGGCATATAACCCACTTGTGAAAAACCAATTACGGGTTCTCTTTTCCAATTGGGTATCGCATTAGGTTCTACATACCAGGTCATTACTTTTCCTTTCTTGTTTGACGGAAGAATACTTCTGGCTATAAACCATCCATTCTGTCCCAAATTTCTACCATCAAAAAGCATTACATCCTGATCTTCAGACTGAATTTTTACGGTACGCTCCGGATTCTCAGGTGCAAAGATGAAACTCTTACCCGTTTCTAAAGGAAGCGTTGCTATAAATTCATTCCTTCCACGATCGTCAAATGTGGTATGTCCGGCAAACTGAGGGATTTTTTCAGCTAAAGGCCGAATCTCAGTATTACTTGCAGGATATCGGGGAAAATTTCCCGCTTTTCCGTCTACAACATAATTACTTTCAAAATAAGAAGTAGGGATAAATTCCATATTAAATCCTGCCCTTCCTTCTAAAGCTTTTGGCACGGGGTTTTCTAATACAACATCGATAACAAAACCTTTTCCTTTTGCAGTAACTATAATTTTGGAGTCAAAATTAAATTCCTCATATCGCAGGGTAACTTCAATGGAATTCTTTTCTTTATCGACTTTTCGGCTGATCATTTTCGGAATTAAATCCCATTGTTCCGGTGTATTCTGAAGCCTGATGGCACCGCCCGTTACCGTTCTGACACCATGGTGAATAAATTCTATTCCGGCCGTTTTTTCATCGAAAAACATTCCGTTGTATTCATTATTAAAAACCCAGACATTCAGCCCCGGAGTTTCAAAATATTCCTTTTCGTTTAATACTACATTCTGAGAAAATGACTTGTTTGAAAGACTAAACAAACAACAACAAAGAAGCACTTCCTTCAATAAAATCTTAGTGAAAATAACCATTAACATGCTATTAAGTTTATACATAATTTTATATTTAATTATTAAGCCAACAACAAGTACCTGGACTGGTGAATTGTTTAATGTCATGTTTTGGGGCTAAGAGAATTCACCGCCAGATACTGTATATTAAATGAATGGATTAGTATTCCTGAAAAATCACTACTCTTTAAATAAAAGCGGCGCTAATTCTTTAAAGCTGCGACGCCAGGTTTGAAATTCATGTCCGGTGTTTTCAGAAATATAGGGAACGGCATTAAAACCAGCAGTCTTAAGATTTGACACAGCTTCTTTAATACCATCAGGACGCTCTTTACTACCACAGCTTAAAAAGATCAGTTTGACTTTTGATTTGTCTTTAATATCTTCCGGTTTATAAGTTCCACCGCTAAGAAGTGCATAGTGAGAGAAAACTTCCGGTTTATTGAGTGTTATCGATTTTGTTTCCATACCTCCCATCGATAAACCCGCCATGGCACGATTCGTCTGATTAGCAAGCGTTCGGAAATTGGAATCCACATACGGAATTAATTCTTCTGTAACAACCGTCTGAAAGGGCTCTATTTTAAAACTTGCTAAGCCACCATATTTAATTTCATTCGTCATTCCGTAAGTCATAACGATCAGGAATGGTTTTATTTTACCTTCTGCAATCAAATTATCCATGATCAAATTAACATGTCCCTGATTGCTCCAGGCTGTTTCATCTTCTCCCCAACCGTGCTGTAAATACAAAACCGGGTATTGCTTTGATTTATCTTTATGATATCCTGGTGGCGTATAAACAAAAGCCCTGCGAGAGGTATTAGTACTTTTTGAAGGAAAAAGAATTTGCTGTACGTTTCCATGCGGAACATTTTTCAGAGCATAAAAATCCTGATCATGCGCCGGAATTTCGATTCCGCTTTCCCAACGGGTTGAGCCGTAAAAGTTGAGTGCGCCCGGATCGTTAAAAACGCCTCCGTCAACTGTAACATGATAATAATGAAACCCTTCGTCCATGGCGCCTGCTGTGGTGCCTCTCCACAAACCATCTTCCTCTTTGGTAAGGATTGTACCTCCTTTTGCTCCACCTAACCCAAGGCTTACTACAACCGATTTAGCTTCGGGCGCCATAATTTGAAATCTGGCGTAACCCTGAGAATTGACTTGCGGATATTCCTGTCCGGGTTGATTGACAGTTGAAGGTTTAAAATCTTCGGCAATAGTTGTATTGGTTTGTGAAAAACCAACAAACCCTGATAAAATAAAAGCCCATACGAGCACAACTGTATACTGTTTCATATTTTTATTTTTTAAGTTTAAAATTTATTTAACTGCCGGATTTATAATTTGATAATTCCCACTTAAATGCATTAAGCTGAAGAGATACATTAAGCCATCGTAGTACGGATCAAAATAACCATCTTCATAAGGCTCAAGCTTTGCTTTCCAAAGCGCGTGAACAAAATCAATACTTGCCTTATCGGGATTGACTAGTGAGGCTGTAGCTGAAGTTGCTACTAATCCTATAGAATGTCTGAGTTTTTTAACCGGACCGGCCTGCAGAATAAATTCCGGTTTAGAACCATCCAGATTAAACTGATCATCAAAAGTGTCTAATCCTTTTGATCTTAGAAAGTTTTGGAATTTTCGCGCATACTCTTCCTGCCACTTTTTATCTTTTCCATACCAGGTATAATCCATTGCGATATTCATAGGAACACGCCAGGAATCATAACGAAATCCGGGAGGCATCCACGGGGTAGGATGAGGTTCTCCTGTAAATTCAGTGTAATCTGAATTTAAACCTGTTACGGGATGAGTCACTTTATGCAAAAAATTACGGGAAACATCGGCACATGCTGCATAAAATTGTTCGTGGCCATCTTTTGCATACAAAGCCCATATTTCGTAAAATGCCGGAACATGATAAGAAGGATCTGTCCAGTTGTAACCTCCTCTTTCAGGTACGAAAGATATTTGCTTGTGTTCGGTATTGATTATATTATGAATACCATCAGTACCATCTTTTTTCCACATGGCATCCAGTATTCTTCTGGCTTCCTTATAATAATTTATTCCGGTGTCGTTGCCCCATTTATTAGAAGCGAAAAGCAAACTGGTGATATAGTATAATTCTCCATCTGAAGCAGAGCCGGCTGAATTTTGTTTTTTAGTTTCAGGATTTACACTCCATGCAAAATAGCCTTCTCTTGGCCCTTCCTGATGTTGCATGTATTTAACCGACCATCTCCAAATTCGGTCAAAAACCTCTTTTTTATTGAGTTGAACGGCGACCATCATTCCATACGACATTCCTTCGGTACGGGCATCTTTATTTTTGATATCGGAAACATATCCTAAAGAATCGCCTTCTTCAAAATATACCTTGTTTGGTCCCTCAAAAACATCATGGTACGCTTTGGCTAATTTCTTGTCAATATCCGTTTGAGTGTAACCTGCTTCCTTAAAAAGGTTACGGTATTGCGGTTTTGATTCTGATTTTTCTGCTTTCTTTTTAATTTGACCAACGGCCAAAACGGGTACAATCAATCCGAATAACAAAACCAAAACGTGAATTCTAATTAGAAATTCATTTGTAATACTTTTATCTATTATCATAATTTATCTTTTTTACTATTTAATTCTAAACCAATCAAAATCAACATATCCGCCAGTGTTTTTTGTGGCATAATTGAACAAACCAAAACGATATCCCATAAAATGCGGAAGGGTATACTTCATTTTTAAAGTGTCTCCTATCGGGTTCCACACTTTTCCATCTAAACTGTAAAAGAAATTGGCTTCATCTTTTTTGTTTGTAAAATCACAATCAATTTTAAAATAAACCTGATTTTGATCTAAAGGAATTCGCTGTACTTCAACAGCTTTATCTTTAATAGTACTTACCATTACTATTGATTTTTTACCCTCTTCCACTTTTACTCCCAACAATCCGTATTCTTTTTGTAAAGCTGATAATCCGGCAAAATCACCTTTCTTCATTTTAGAAATATCTAAAGCAACAGAAGCTGAACTTGTTGGACCAATAGTGCGCTGTGTGAGTGTATTTCTTGCTAAGAGAAAATCAGTATCAATTCTTCCTGCCTTAAGGCGCAAGTAGCCTTTTCTCTCTTTTAAAGACCAAAGTGTATTATCCGGATTGTGATTCCATTGCCATACTAATGGAAGTGTTTCTTGTCCTTTCTTGCGATTAAATTCATCAGAAGCGACCAAATTCGGAATCAAGCCTTTACTCGTTGGCAGGTTTAATTTTTCGGGAACTTTGCCTTTTTCACCTAATATTGGCCAACCGTCTTCCCATTTTACAGGAACCATATACGGAATTCTGCCAACAGCTCCAAAATCGCGGAAAAGATAGGAAAACCAGCGACCGTCGGGAGTGTCTATAAGTCCGCCTTGAGCAACGCCTAAATCCTGCAAACCTACTTTCCCTTCCCACGGACCATTAATATTATCTGCCCTATGAATGATTACGGTACGCATTCCGCCCTGAGGCCAGCAAATATTAAACAGGTAATATTTTCCTTTTATTTTAAATAACTGAGAACCTTCTGCACCTAGCATAATATTCTTTCCTGCAGGTTCACTGGCATTTTCTATAATAACTTTCTCCGGAACATTTTGTTTAACTCCGGTTAAATCATCATTGAGTTCAACCAATTTGATTTTACCCCCTCCGTAGATTAAATATGCCTTACCGTCATCATCAAAAAACAACGAATGGTCGTGATAATCGGGTTTAAAAGAAACTCTTTGCCAATTTCCTTTTTCTATAGCTGTAGTTTTAAAAATATAGGTTTCACCTGTGGTTTGTGCAAAAGTGGTTACATAATACATTCCGTTATGGAAACGCAGACTACTTGCCCACGAACCTCTGCCATAGGTGCTTTTTCCTTCTGTTAAATTTAATTCCGGCATATCTGCCAAAGTATCATAGGCATAATTGATGATTTTCCAATTGACGAGATCTGTGGATTTCATTATAGGCAAACCCGGGCTCATGTGCATCGTAGTACTGCTCATATAATAATTTTTGCCTACTCTTATTATAGCCATATCAGGCACATCAGCAAAAAGTATTGGATTTTGGGCTTGCGCCAAAGCAACCGTCTGAGTCAACAAAACAAAGAAGACGAAAACGAACTTAATTCCTTTTTTCATGGGACAAAAGATTAAATTAAGAGACACTATTTTATTTTACTGACACCTTCGGAGGTTTGTATTATTTTTTGAATGGTTCCATCCTCATTATAATACATATAGTCTACACAAACAGAACGTCTGTAGCTTCCGCCTGTAGGCAAACTTCCGTTGTGATAAAAAAAGTATGATTTGCCTTTGTAATCAATAATACCCGGGTGAGTCGTAAAACTATTGGATACGTTTTCCTGAATAATGCCCTGATATTCCCAAGGTCCTGTTGGTTTTTTGGCAGTGCAATATTCAATCATTTCAGGTTTTGTTCCGGCACTGGCATAAACTAAATAATAAATTCCTTTGCGTTTATACACCCACGGTCCTTCGATATAATTTTTGGGTTTGAAAGTAGTGATCAGGCCATCTACCTCGGTCATATTCTTTTTCAGTTTTACCCATTTGCAGCTTCCATTTCCCCAAAACATATAGGCTTGTCCGTCATCATCAACAAATACTGTCGGGTCAATATCGTCCCAGGCATACGTCATGTCTGTAGTCATTTCATTAATAATAAGCGCTTTGCCAATTGCATCTTTAAAAGGACCAGTTGGGCTATCAGAAACGGCCACACCAATCGCAGCGCCTCCTCCGCTTACATCATCTTTTTTGTGAAATGTGGAAACAAACCAATAAAACTTTCCGTTTCTCTCGATACATTGCGCTGCGTAAGCATCACCGGTTGCCCAGGAAAATGTGCTTGGTGAAAGCGGTGTACCATGATCTTGCCACGTTTCCATATCTTTTGTCGAATATACACGCCAATCGGCCATTTTGTAATTCGTATCCTGCTCGGTTGCAACATCATGTCCTGTATATAAATACAAGGTTCCTTTATGTACAATAGGCGCAGGATCAGCAGTGAAGATGTTTTTTATAATAGGATTTTGTGCTGTAGTTTTAATTGCTGATACGCAACATAGTAGCGCAAATAAAATTTTGGTATGGTTTTTCATTGTAACGGTTTTTTGGTTTGATAGTTAATGGTGATCCTGCGTTTAATTATATTGCATTCAAATTCAGTTTAATTTGTCTTTTTTATTACTACTTTTTTCCCAACATACTTTATTGTTTCAGAAATGGTATCGTTTTGCTTTCCGGAGATCCATACAATATTCATGTTATATGATCCTGTTTGATTCTGATAACTTCCTATTTGTCTTTCCAGAGTCAGCGTTTGATTTTTTTCATTCCACCTTATAGGAATCTCAGCATATTTTCCTTTTTCATAATTGTAATTATCACCTTCGTCATTGTAAAATGTAAACGCCGCGTCCTTACCTGTGTAAATTCGAAGTTCTAATACATCTTGTTTAGAATGTGCATCCTGAATTACATTACCCAGAGGAACAATTGAACCTTCTTTTACAAAAACGGGAATTTTATCTAATGGAGCTGACGTTGAAACAGTTTGTCCTCCTTCGAATCGTTTTCCGGTCCAGAAATCAAACCAGGCATTTTGCTTTGGCAAGTAAACATCCCAATTTGTAACATCGGGAGCGATAACGGGTGCTATTAATAATGCTTTTCCAAACATGTATTCATAAGCTTTACTAACTGCAGTTTCGTCATCATTGAAATCCATAATTAAAGGTCGCATCAAGGTTGAATTATTCGTCGTAATCTGCCAGCCTTCTGAATAGATATAGGGAAGCAATCGATATCTCAGATTGAGCATCGATCGCATATTGCTTTCTACTTTTTCTCCATATTTCCAGGGCTCGGTTTCTGTTTGATAACCATGAATGCGAAATATCGGATTGAAAACACCCCACTGAAACCAGCGAGTGAGTATTTCATGGTATTTTTTATCAGTATATTGTGTCGGACCAGGGCGAAAAAATCCACCAATATCGGTTGTCCAATATGGCATTCCGGTAAGATTATAATTCAAGCCAGCCACAATCTGACGTTTGTAAGCGTCCCAATCCCAGCCTATATCGCCCGACCAATTGATAGTACCATAACGCTGCTGTCCTAAAAAAGCAGATCGGGTAAGAATAGTGACCCTCTTGTCCGGATTAGTTTTTCTTTGACCTTCATAAACCGCTTTACTAACAAATAACGGATAGCTTAATCGGTAAAAATCACCTAATCCAAAATGAGTCTGCTTACCTCGTAAGGCATCGTTTTCAGGTTCAGTCGCATCCATCCACCAGGAATCTACTCCCAGATTAAATAAATTTTTATTAAGTGCATTCCAATGTGTTTTCTGGGTTTCGGGATTATAAATATCGATCCACGGGCTATTCGGAATAAATAAATTTTTTGCTACATATTCCTTCCCTATTTCAGATTCTTTATTTAAATTTTCCCAGACAGAAATAGAAAAATGAGCATTTAAATCGTGAATTTCTTTTATAAATTTTTCAGGTTCCGGATAATTTGTTTCATCAAACTTTGGCACTCCCCATCCATATTTACCCCAATATTGCCAGTCCTGCACAATTACATCCACCGGTAAATTACGTTTTCTGAATTCTTTTACAGTTGAAACCAAATGCTCTCCCGAAGTATAACGCTCCCGACATTGCCAAAATCCAAATGCCCATTTAGGAAGCATTGGTACATTACCCGTTAGATTACGGTAATTGCCTATAATTTCGTCTGTATTATTTCCTGCAAAAACTACATAATCAAGTGATTTTGCATTGGGAGAATTAAAAACAGTTTCGTTATTTGAAAGTTTTAAACTAAGAGATAGTATATTGCTTGATTTACAAATTACTTTTACTTTATGCTCTCCTGCGTTTAAGTGAACTATTTTACCTACTGCCGGTGGTAACCATAAATTTGATTGATTGATTACATCAATACCATCAATTAGTACTAGCTGACGGCTATCCATATCTCCTAGATCCAGAAATATAGAATATTCTCCGTCTTTGGCTACTGAAAAATTTCCGGAGTAAATAGATTGCTGTTGTGAAACTTTTTGAGTTCCCGAAGTTGTTGTCACTTCGACTTCTTGCTTTTCACCTTCACTAACTGTATTCTTAATCAAAGAAATTTCCTGATTTGTTGGATTAAAATACGTCAACCCATACTGATTCCATAATAACCCATAGCCCTTATTGGACACCAAAAACGGAATTGCAATTTGTGTATTGACCTGGATTAATTTGCGTGTCGCATTTTTTAAATTATAAAAACCATCCTGAAACTGTCCTAATCCAAACAAATATTCATCTTGAGGAGATTCAAAACCTTGTTCAGCTACGTAACAAGGTTCGCCCATAATTTTGCTCGGTCTTAACAATCTTGTATTTGCTTTTTCACTAAGAAATACACTGCCTGATTTATCACTATATGAAATTACGGCTGTTTTTTTATTGAATGTAACTACGATTGTTTTTGTACTGAGTTCTAAATTGTCGGCAGTTTCTTTTATTGCAAAATGAGGAACATCAGGCTTATTGATGAAAACGAAGTCTTGCTGTTCTTTTTTATCTTCTATCTGATATTGTACACGTATCGATTTTTCGGTAAGAGGAATTATGTTAAGCTCTCCTGCAGATAAAGCAATAGATAATCTATCCTTGCTTACAGAGTGTTTTTTATACTGCTGTGCATTCACAGAAGTGAACATAAAAACTAGAAATAATATATATATAGTTGTTTTCATAATTTCACTATTTATCCGTTAGTATGATGCGGATATGACCAGGACTGACATGAGGCAAGAAAAGCAAAAAGCACTAAAATATTTTTTAAGTTCATGATTTTAAATAATTCATTCTTATTATTTTCTTTTTACTATCATCGAATTATAGCTGAATAATTCGATCGTAATGAAAAAGCCGAAAGTGTTTAAGCTTTCGGCTTTAATTTAAAAACTAACCTTACCCTTAGTTATAAACCAATTTTGTAGAATAACACTTATAACCAACATTAATTTTTAAATCCAAACTCAAAGTCTTTAATTATATAGAAATTCCATTTTTACAAATCTTAATAAGTGTATTTATTACAAATATAAACAAAAACAACCAACACACAACCGGTTGCTTAATAATTTAACGTAAGAATTATCAAAAAAAGATCCAATAAAAAACATTCTACTTAATTTTAATACTGAAAAACCAAATTAAACTCAATTGTATTATTCTTTTAAAAGAAAATTTTGACAATTTAAAAGACATAATCCATTTTTATTACATAAGTCGTAAAAGTCAAAATCAGGAAAATTAATCATCAAATACTTGCAAATCAATAAGATTACTGTTTCGAACCTTTGAAGAAAGAATATGATCTAAAACAACTGGTTGCGCATTAGAATAGTATCAGCATCTAAACTTGTTAACCCTAAAATCCTTTCTATTAATAAGGTAAGACACTACTAAAGTAATCTTGCGAAGATTTTTTAATTGTTTAATTGTTTTCTACAAACCATTTTTTATTTTACCAACTGCCGCATTTACTTCTTTTTCTGGCATTTTACAAGCTTTGTTCACACAGACATAAATGTAGGTTTGATTGTCTGCAAAACGATTTTCTAAAATAGGAAGCTTACTTTCATTAGTTGCTCCTGCAATAAGGATATTAGGCAAATAATAGCTCTGAAGCTGGCTTGTTTTGGCTAAAGCATCTTTTCCGGAAATAGCAATCTCAAAAAAATCATCGGTATAATTCAACATTAAATTTAACCAATTGTAATACTCTGTTGGCGATTGTAAGGCGTCTGCTTTTACATTATTCAACATTTGTTGCGCAGTTTTGGAATACCTATCATTAGAATAATAATGCCCTAATAAAAATATATTTTGGGCAAGCATAGAATTAGAACCAGGAATTACATTGTCCACGATTTCCATTTTTCTGCTAATTAAATCTTTTGAAGTATTAGAGGTAAAATAAAACAGATTCGATTTTTTATCCCAAAAATGAGCTATTGTATAATCCGTCAATTGTTTCGCTTTATTGAGCCATTTTTCATCGAGTGTAATTTGATAGACAGAAATAAACGCATCTATCACAGTAGCATAATCTTCTGAAAAACCAGCAATACTACTTTTGCCTTCCTTATAGCTGTGATTTAAACTTCCATCTTTTTGCAGCTGATTGTTAACAATAAAATTGGCATTTTTCAAAGCGACTTCTTTATAATGTGAATTTTTAAATACCCTATAAGCAGAAACATAGCCCTTTATCATTAAAGCATTCCATGAAGTTAAAGTCTTATCATCTAAATGCGGTTTTGCTCTTTTGTTTCTAGCCGCCAAAAGTATTTGTTTCCAGTTTTTTATTTTAGAATCCAGTTCTGTTATCGTCAGTTTATTTTTGATTGCAAAGTCTTTATCTGATTGTGTCTTATATAAAACATAGTTTCTTTTTTCCCACAAACCATTTTCATTGATGTTGAAGTACTTTTGAAAAAGAGAAAAATCAGATTTTAACAACGTTTGTAACTCTTCTTTTTTCCAAACATAATAAGCACCTTCTTCCAGTTTGCTTGATTTGTTTTTACTGTCGGCGTCTAAAGAGGAATAAAAAGCCCCATTGGAAGCCATGAGTTCTTTTTCTACAAAATTCAATGTTTCAACTACCGTTTTTTTATACAATTCATTTTTGGTTGTCGAATAAGCATCCGCATACAAACTCACTAATTGTGCATTATCGTAAAGCATTTTTTCAAAATGAGGGATATGCCACTTTGAATCTACAGCATATCTGGAGAAACCGCCACCGATTGGATCGTAAATTCCTCCATTCGCCATTTTTGTTAATGTTGTATGTACATAGGTTTGGATCGCTTTATCATTATTTTGGATACTGTAACGTAGCAGAAAACTCAATGCACCTGGCATTGGAAATTTGGTATCGCCAGCTAAACCGCCTTCTTTATAATCTAATTCTTTCTGCCATAATTTTAACGCTTCCGAAAGCGCTGCCCTTTTAAAATCAGCCGGACTATTATTAACTGAAATTAATTCTGATTTCTGAATTCCTTCTACTAATTTATCAGCATATTCACTGGCTTTCTTCGGATTTTTTTTATACAAATCATAGAGATCTGTTAAAGCTTTTGTCCATTCTTCTCTTGTAAAATATGTACCTCCAAAAATAGGGCGCCCATCAGGAAGTGCAATACAGTTTAAAGGCCATCCGCCTTTGCCCGTCATTAATTGTACCGCATTCATATAAATCTGATCAATATCTGGACGCTCTTCCCTATCCACTTTTATGCTAATAAAATTGTCATTCATTAATTTAGCCACAGCTTCATTTTCAAAACTTTCTTCTTCCATAACATGACACCAATGACAGGCAGAGTATCCTACAGAAATAATAATAAGTTTATTTTCTGCTTTTGCTTTGTCCAACGCTTCCTGATTCCATGCTTTCCAATCTACAGGATTGTGCGCATGCTGCAAAAGATACGGACTAGTTTCATTAATTAAATCATTGGTATATTTGTGATGCTCTTCAGTATGCTGTTTTTTATTACAACTAATAAAAACACAGGAAACGATCAACAAAAGATGGAAAATGCGCATATAAGTAAATAAAAAAAATGTGAATAATAATGTTGACTTTCAGTTGTTTTCTTTAAATCAGAAGCTAAAATAGCAATTTAAATTTAATAGATTTACTACAACTAAAGAATGCTTCAAATCTGATATTAAAGGCTTCAAAATTGACAATCTTATTTCAACTTTCAAGCTATTTTTACGTTTAACATTTTATTTAAATGAAATGAAAACGAAGCGCTATTTTAAAGATAATATCGCTCTAAAAAATTTCAAGGAACACGATGAATATAAGCAGAAAAAAGTCAACCAGTATATTGATGAGTGATACATCACAAAAACTTTCTGTACTGGAAAAAATAGGTTACGGTTTAGGAGATTTTGCAGCAAATTTGATTTTTCAAACCTTACTAACCTTTCTGGCTTTCTTTTATACTGATGTTTATAAAATTCCTGCCGGAACGGCAAGTATTATTATTTTTATTGGTGGCTTTATTGGTGCTTTTTTTAACATTATTATGGGGGTTATTGCTGATCGCACCCAAACCCGCTGGGGAAAATTCAGGCCCTGGATATTATGGACTGCCCTGCCTTTTGGAATTGGCGCTGTTCTTACTTTTTTAACTCCAAATTTTGGAGAAAATGGCAAGATTATCTATACGCTACTCACTTACTTTTTTCTAGTTATAATCTATTCAGCCAATAATTTGCCGTATGTTGCTTTAAGTGGAGTTTTAACTGGTGACATGAAAGAAAGAAATAGTCTTTCCTCCTATCGTTTTGTTGCCGTAATGGTAGCTCAATTTATAATTCAGTCCCTTTTATTACCATTGGTCTTAATTTTAGGACACGGTGATAAGGCAGTTGGTTTTAAAAATACGATGATTCTATTTGCGATTACAGGTGTGATTTGTTTTTTAATTACGTTTTTTACTACCAAAGAAAGAATCATACCCGCAAGGCACCAGAAATCTACAGTTCGACAGGATTTTATAGACCTAACTAAAAATGGTCCCTGGCTGGTTATGCTACTGGTTACTATTTTAGTTTTTATAACATTGTCTTTAAAAGGCGGAATGTATGTTTTCTATTTTAAATATTATTTAGATCCTGTTGCGCAAACTGTATTTTTGAATGATATTGGTTTTACCGCATTTATTCATGACCTGAATAATTCTTTGATAACGATGGGATTAGTAGACTTTCAGTGGCCTGGAGATGTTCCTACTTCGGCATTTAGTCTTTTTAATGCTGGTGGAATTCTTTTTATGATTCTAGGAATTCTATTTTCAAAATCACTTGCAGATTCTTTTGGCAAAAGAAATATTTACATCAATTTCATTTTTTTGTCGGCTTTAAGCTTGCTGCTTTTTAATTTTTACAGCAGGACAGCTATTGCACTGGTTTTTCTGACGCAATTAGCACATGGATTTATTTATGGAGTAACTATTCCATTGTTATGGGCGATGATTGCAGATGTGGCCGATTACAGCGAATGGAAAAACAATCGAAGAGCAACTGCTACTGTTTTTTCGGCTATGATTTTCGGACTAAAAATAGGTATCAGTATTGGCGGTGCTCTTGGTGCCGCTTTTTTATCCAAATATGGTTATGTTGCTGAAGAGGTTAATCAGGTTCCGGCAGCTGTAGAGGGAATTAAATTGTGTATAAGCATTTATCCAGGCTTTATATTCATCATAAGCGCCGTTCTGTTGTGCTTTTATGTAATTGATAGAAATATGGAAATTGGAATTGAAAAAGATTTAAAGGAAAGAAGAGGAAATTAGCCCATTTTGATATCTAGCTATGAGTTAAAGCTGTGTAATTGAATACCACAGAGATACACAAAGTTTTCGCAGAGATACACAAAGAGTTTATTTAATCTCGCCAACTCACAAAAGCGAAAAGTTTAATTTTTTCCGTGAAACTCTTTGTTAAATCTCCGTGTATCTCTGCGGTAAAGCTGTGTAACTGAATACCACAGAGATCCACAAAGGTTTCGCAGAGATCCACAAAGTTTTTATTAATCTTACAAAGTCACAGAAAAGCGTAAAGTTTAATGTTCTCCGTGCAACTCTGTGAAAAATCTTTGTGGTTCTCTGTGGTAAAAAATTTAACGCAAAGTACGTGCTAAAAAAAAACAGTAATACAGTTCGAAGAACGAACTGTATTACTGTAAAAAAACTACATATTATTCTCTTATTGTACCGTAATAGGAAGCGTATTTACAATATTCTCGGCTGATGTAGCCGTATAAAGCACAAATTCACCTGGTTCTACTTTCCAGGCAGCATTTTTCTCATCATAAAAAGCCAAATCTTTTACCTTTACTTTTAAATCAATTGTCTTTTCTTCTCCTGGTTTTAGAAATATTTTGTCGAATGCTTTTAATTCTTTTTTAGGTCTTAAAACGGATGATTTTGTTTGGCCAGCATACAATTGAACTACCTCTGCACCGTCTGTTTTTCCTGTGTTTTTGATAGTAAATTTTACTGTTATTTCATCATTTACACTGTATACTTTTTTATCAGCAGTAACATTAGAGATATCAAAAGAAGTATAAGACAGACCGTAACCAAAAGGATATTGAGGTTCAATTCCTTTTGTATCAAACCAACGATATCCTACCAAAATATCTTCCTCATAATTTACTTTTAAATCGTGCCCGGGATAAGCTCCTAAAGCATGTGCGGGAGATTGATTCAAAGTAACAGGCAACGTAAAGGGTAATTTTCCCGAAGGAAATTCTTTGCCGCTCAATACGTCAACTACAGCATTACCTGCTTCCATTCCACCATACCAACCCCAAACTACTGCAGGCACACGTGACTCAATACCCGCCAATTCAAGTGGAGAACCTGCAATAATCACTACAATTGTTTTAGGATTTGCCTTGGCTACTTCCTGAATTAAAGTTTCCTGTCCGTAAGGCAAACGCATGTGTAATCTGTCAAATGATTCTGAATCGAAATCATGGTTCAAACCTGCAAAAACAATTGCTACATCCGATTTTTTGGCTTGAGCAACTGCTTCTTCGATTAATTTCCAATCTACTTTGTCGGTGTTTAATTGACCGTCGCTGCTTCTTTCCACAACATGAGATTGTTTCTCATAACCTTGTGCAAAATTTATCTGCATAGACTTTCCATATTTAGTAGTCAGAGCCTGAAGCGGTGTTACCTCATATAAAGCTTTTATTTCTGAACTAAATCCGCCGCCGCAATGTGTACGGGTTGCATTATCACCAATAAGTGCTACTGATTTTATGGTACTCATATTCAACGGTAAAATTTGCTTTTCGTTTTTTAGCAACACTATCGCCTCTACCGCAGAACGATAAGCTGCTTGTTGGTGTTCTTTTGTATTGATAGAACCTTTAATTCGTGTCTTTGGATCTAAAACTTTCGTTTTTATCATGACTCTCAGAATATTGGCTACTTTTTCATCGACTAAACTTTCTTTTATTCGCCCTTCCTGAACAGCCTTAATCAACGGATCTGCGAAATACCAGTCATTATAATTTTCTTTTTCGGTTCCCATTTCTAAGTCTAAACCGGCCAAAGCTGCTTTTTCAGTACTGTGAACGGCATCCCAATCAGACATATAAACGCCTTTAAATTTAAACTCATCACGCAAAAGTGTTCGCCCTAAATAATCATTTTCAGTACAATAGGATCCTCTGAATTTATTATAGGCTCCCATAACGCCTAAAACACCGGCATCAACGACAGAAGCCTTGAAACCCGGCAAATAAATTTCTCGTAAGGCGCGTTCGCTCATAGTCACATCTACCACAAAACGGTTTTCTTCCTGATTATTAGCTACAAAATGCTTTACACATGCGGCAACATCCTGAGTTTGCAAGGCCTTAATATAATTGATGGAAAGCTGCGAAATAAGAAATGGATCTTCACTCAAATATTCAAAATTTCTTCCGCAAAGCGGAGAACGTATAATATTGATTCCTGGTCCAAGTAAAACATCTTTTTTACGAAAGCGTGCTTCTTCACCCAAAACAATACCGCGTTGTTTTGCCAGTTCAAGATTCCAACTTGCTGCCATGGCTGTTCCCGGAGGAAAAGAGGTTGAGGCATCATCCGTTAGTCCTGCATATTGCCAATTATGGCGATTCATTTCTGCTCTTACTCCATGTGGACC
This sequence comes from Flavobacterium sp. KH_001, assembly GCF_057840745.1. Classification (NCBI taxonomy): domain Bacteria; kingdom Pseudomonadati; phylum Bacteroidota; class Flavobacteriia; order Flavobacteriales; family Flavobacteriaceae; genus Flavobacterium; species Flavobacterium sp. KH_001. The sequence goes on from NZ_CM174520.1 coordinate 3,972,845, forward strand.
ATCTGACAAGGCCCATTCCGGAATTCCGAGATGTTTTACTTCTTCTGTATAAAATTTAGAGTTTCCATGTAACATGCCGACCTTTTCCTTCAAAGTCATTTTCTTAATTAACTGTTGAATTCTTTTTTCCGTAGAAGTATTGGTTTGCGAAAAAGAACTTTGAAAAAAAACTGAAAACAAAGCCGCAGCTATAAATCGTAATCTCATTTTATATGTTTTAGAGAACCTTTTGGTTTAGATTAAATAATTAAATTTGAGTATTAAATAGAAAATACCCCCTAATTAATAAGCTTTCAAAAATAGAAGAATACGAAATAAATAAATCCCAAAAATCAAGCATTTTATATAAGAAATGAAGCATGAAATTAAGGATTCGGCTCCATTAATTTATTTGCAGCCATTTCCCCGCTTGGAATTGGCCAAATATAATTACTACTAGTTGGCAAGACCAAAGGAGCTGTTCCGATGGAGCCTTTTTTGGCTGGAAGGGTTTGTACTTTTCTTTGTAAATCCATCAAACGAAAACCTTCTCCTAAAAATTCAATATCTCTTTCTTTTTGTATTGTTGCAATCAGTGCTTCTTTTGTTGTAATGTCATTTGCAGGAAAAACATAATTAGGATCGGAGCGATTTCTAACCGCTGTAAGCAGCGCTGTTGCCAATGTTAAATCATTCGTATTGGCAGCCGCTTCTGCATAATTTAACAGTATTTCGGTATAACGAATTACAGGTACGTAATCTCTAAAAGGTGCTGTTGTGACACTGAATTTTTTTAATACTTTTTGATTTGCCGCACTTGTACCGATAAGACCTGAGCGAGCATCAGAAGCAGTACTAAAAACGGGATCACTGACAATTCCTGCTGCTGCTAAAAAAATAATAGGCTGCGTTAAATAATTATAGGACAGCGCATACTGTGCAGAAGGGGTTTCGGTAGTTGAATTTGCAAAAGGAATAGAAAAAACAGCTTCAGTTCCTGTATAACTTCCTCCAAAAATAGCGGCATAATTAGGTTCTAATTTTTGAGTTAAATTTCCTTCTGTATATTGAAAAGGCGGGGTAGCAGAAACAATTTTCTTAGCTTCTATTATTGCTTTTTCAAAATTATTCTGTACCAATAAAACCCTTGTTTTTAATGCAATTGCCGTAACTTTTTTAGCTCTGGAAGTATTTAGTAATGGCGTTGTATAACTAACCGGTAAATCTGTTTCGGCTTCATCTAAATCTTTCAGAATTTGATTATAGACCAATTCAACAGAACTTCGGGCCAAATCATTATTTCCTGAAGTTGTAATTGCCGTTAATCGCAAAGGAAGACCCAATGAGCCTTTATCCTGATTATACGGTTTAGCATAGGTTTGAATTAAACTAAAGTAACAGAAAGCACGAACAAATTTGGCTTCAGCAATGTAATTTTTAGCCAGTTCTTTTGAAATCACTGTCGTTTCATTCATTTTACTGATTAGAATATTTGACGCATTAATTGCGGTATATCCAACCGACCAAACGTTATTTACGAAATCATTTGTCGAGGCTACATTTTGATTCCACACCGCAGAACCTGTTGCGGCATTTCCGTCATTTTGCCCAAACTGATCGGCCCGCTGTTCATTAAAAACAATAAATCTTCCTCCATAAAAGCTTTGATTTTGTAATTGTTTGTACAGGTTATTGGTTTGCGCCAAAATTTTTTCCGGAGTACTAAACGCTATAGATTCTGGAATACTGGTTTCTGGCTGAGTATCTAATAAATCGTCATTGCAGGCTGCCGTAAACATCAGAATAAAACAGCTCATTAAAATATATTTTTTCATCATCTTTGATTTTAATTTAAAATCCAATATTTAAACCCAAAGTATATACTTGGGCGTTGGGCGGAACATTTTGATCTTTTCCTGAATTAATAGAGTTTCCATTGATCGAAACTTCAGGATCAGAACCTCTGTATTTGGTAAAAGTGTAAAAATTGTTTCCTTGTAAATACACATAAATAGAGCTAAAAGTATTTTTTAGAAAAGAAAGTTCCATTGGTACATTATATCCTAAAGACACATTTTTAAATTTTATATAGGAACCGTCCTCGACTTTTGAAGTACTGGAGAATGAAAAACCAGCCGAAACATTATCGCCATAATACAATTTTTGAATATCAGTAACCTGACCTGGAGTCGTCCATCTGTTTTTTATAAATTCTCCATTGTTAAAATAACGCTGATCCGAATTGGTTGCACGCGTTCCATTATAAAGTTTGTTCCCTTGAGCAAAAGTCAGATTGACGTTCAAAACAAAATTCTTGTAACTGAAAGTGTTGTTTAAACCTCCAAATAATTTTGGCAAGGAAGGACCTTGTATCACACCATCTTTATAATTATCTATCGCAGGAGCTGCACTACCATCGAGGTAGGTCCATTTTGGAGAACCAATATGATTGTATTGCACTTCTTTGCCTGCACTGTTTATAAAAACCATTTGTCCGTTATCCGGATTTACACCCTTTGTTGGCACCGCAAAAACGGACCCGATAGAATAGCCAACTCTTGTCATATTTTGTACTCCAAAAACACTTGGAACAAAGACATCACTTGATAAAGACGTCACTTTGTTTTCAAGAGTAGAAAGATTCAGACTTATATTCCAATTGAAATTTCGGCTCGTAACAGCAAGTGCATTAATACCTATTTCGTAACCTGTATTGTACATACCGCCCACATTTTCATTGATATAATTATTTGGAATTCCAGCAGAAAGTGACTGTGGTGTTTTCAGAATCAAATCTCTAATTTTATTATTGAAATAATCAAACTCCACTGAAATGCGATTGTTCAGCATGGCAAAATTCAGTCCTAAATCGAGTTTTGAACTTGTTTCCCATTTCAAGTTTGGGTTGGCAGTTTGTGAATATCCTAAGGTTGGTGAACCGCCATAAGTTGATGAATTGTAAGTTCCGATAGCAGGATAATTTCCAATTTCGCTATTTCCTACAATTCCGTAACTGGCCCTCAATCTTAAGTTATCCAGAAAACCTCTTACTTTTGAATCTTTAAGAAAAGATTCTTCCAGAAGATTCCAGCTTACTGAACCTCCTCCAAAACTACCATATTTATTTCCCTCAGGTAAAGCTGATAAACCATCAATTCTATAATTTAAGCTGAGAAAATATTTGTTTTTAAAATTGTAATTTAAATTTGAAAAATAAGACAATAAAGCATTTTCAGAAAGGTCATTACCGATAGGCGAAATGTTAGCATAACTTCCCTGATAATTCTTATAATACGGATCAGTGACATTGCTTTGAGAAGCGCCCCAGCTATCCAGCGTAGTTTTAATACGCTCATAACCTAGCAGAATTGAGAAATTATGATTTTCCTTAAAAGCATCTTTGTAGGTAAGTGTATTTGCCCAATCGGTTCTTGCTAAATCTGTTGCTATGTTTGTTGCCACACCATTGTATGCAGCTCCTCCTCCGTGAATGGGATTTAAAATCAATTTATTTTCAAGACCAATTGTATTCAATCCATAACTAGTTCTAAAGATTAATTTTTTGGTGATATCAAACTCGCCATATATATTCCCCAAAAGCGATTTACTGATTGAAGTGGTTAAATCAAGTTCCTGTACCATAGCCAGATTGTAGGCATTAATTGTCCCGATAATTGACGGAATGTTAGCGCCATAACCTACACTTATTCCGTTTTGAATGCTATAAGATCCATCTGGGTTGTAAACTGGCACATTAGGAGGCAAAACATAGGTCATTCTTCCTAAAGGTTCATTGGTAATATATTCCGTGTTATAAGTGGAGGATGATAAAGTGTTTCCTGCTACGGCACCCGTATTCGGACCTACATTTTTGGCCCTGCTGTAGGAGAGATTAATTCCGACCCGAATGGACCTGTTAACTTCATGACTAAGGTTTAAACGTGTCATGTAATTTTGAAAGGTGTTGTTCTTAATAAAACTATTTTGGTTAGTATAGTCTACTGAAAAATAATACTGAGTGGTTTCATTACCTCCAGAAATATTAAGATTCTGATTGCTTGAAATCCCAGGTTCATACGCTACATCATACCAATTTGTATCCACCGTACTTCCATCAGGATTCTTAGATAAGAAAAAACCCGGTGCTTTACCGGCATTGACCAAAGCTTCGTTTTTGATCATCGTATAATCTTCCGCATTTAATAGTTTAGGCAAATTGTAAGGTGTACTTCGACTAAACCAGGTATTGTAATTGAATCTTGTTTTTCCTTTTTTTCCTTTTTTAGTGGTAATAACCATAACACCATTAGCTGCTCTGGAACCATAAATGGCTGCTGCTGAAGCATCTTTCAATACATCGACAGTGGCAATATCATTGGGATTAATTCCGGATAGCGGATTGTTACCTACAAATCCACCCAAAGAGCCTGTGAAAACAGCCACACCATCTACTACAATCAAAGGAAAAAGTCCGGATGTAATAGTATTTAATCCCCTAACCCTAATTACTGGTGTATTATTTAAAACACTTGTAGATTGGATTACATCAATTCCTGTTCCCTGACCGCCTAAAAGCTGATCGAAACTAGTTGAAGGACGGTTTTGTAATTGTTTTGCAGAGACCGTAGCAACAGAACCGGAAAACTCCGATTTTTTTTGAGATAAATAGCCGCTCGAAATCAGCACTTCATCTAATTGATTGGAGTCTCTGATTAGTTTTATATTTAATGAGTCAAAAGTATTCACCACAATTTCGTGCGTCTTATATCCTATAAAACTTACGGTCAATTTAACTGGCAATTTTTGATTTTGAATAACAAATTCGCCATTTTCATTAGTGATAATTTCTTGTCTTTCTGACTCAATGGTTACGCCGCTCAATGGCAAATCGTTTTTACTATCTACGACTATCCCATTCAAATTTTGCTGTTGTGCCTGCATTTGGATGTTAAGCAAAAGGAAGAAACAGCATACTAACTTTATATATTTTTCTCGAAACATATTCTAAATATTGATTTTAAATTAAAAAGGGTTTTCCTCTGAAGTTCCTTACGGCATCGATAGTTTCATTTTTTTGCCTAAACTAAATCGGTACGAGTAACCTAAATTGATAGAATAATCTGCGAAAGCGGCATCTCCCTGCACGTGCACATATTTGGATGGATCCGTGATAGTTGAATTTTGCAAATTCTGACTGGCAATATCAGCAGCACTCTGAATACGGTTTTTCACTATATTATAGGGGATAAACAAACTAAAATTATGTTTTCCGATATGATAAGCAAAACCATATTCGATTGCGATAACATAACCAGGGCGGCGATAAGCAACCTGGCCTCCAAAAGCATCATAAGCTGGAATACCTTCAATTCTTCCGGCGAGTGAAACACTAAAATTTTCTTTTTTATCTATTGCTGCAGACAATCCTGCCCTTGCAAAATACTGATCGGGACAAGCATAAATTTCGTAGCCTTCAAGACCTGCTTTTGGTGGTGATTTAAAAGTGCCGTTTGATTCTTTTGGGTTGAATAAATAATAGCCGTTTGCAAATCCGTAAAGACGACCGGTTATTTGTCGGAATACTTGTAATTCTGCTGCGATTCCAATTCCGCCATCACCCGGCTGAATGGCCTGATCCATGATGACGTTTTTTGTTGTGCCGTCGGTTTGTGGGGCGTCATCCATTTTAGTATGGCTTCCGGTATTTAGCTTTACTCCCAATCCTAGCATTAAATTGCCTTTATGAGCCGTTTTTGGATCAAAAAACCAATAATTCACACTTACCCGGGCGTCTGCAAAACCTTGTGCATAAACGCTGTATCTAAGTGTATCTTTTACTGGCGTTGCTTGTCTTAATACCTGAGAACGTTCGTTGTGCACATAAGGTAATGTGGCGTTGATCTGGATTCTATTCGTAATTCCGTACGAAAAATTAAAGTCAAGTGCATGCGAATAAATATTTACGGCATTACCCTGCTCTACGCCATTTGCGTCATGTCCGCCCCCTGTGGTTTGACGCTCCAATTGTTCTTCTTTACCAACAAAATGCCTCCAGGAATGGAAATAGCGGTAATTTGTCCCTACCTGAAATTCGCCTTTGTTTAAATTGTAGGAACTGGCAGAATTCATAAAAAGGCCTCCCATTTGACGTACAGCCACACAACCCTGAGCACTAATTTTTTGGGTTTGAAAAGCGATTAAAAACAATATTATTAAGTATAATAATGATGCTATTTTTTTCATGATTTTGGTTTGGTTTTATTTTCTAAAAACGAACTGAATTATAAAATTTTAGAAAAACAGCTAACTCGCTGAAAACATTAAATAATGTGTACAACAATACTTTACAAGACCACTTTGGGCCTTGTAAGTATTGTGAAACAACCATTTCAGTAAGATGTTTTTTATGAAAGGTTTTAGTTAATTCTCACACTTTGTAAAAACGAATTGTTTTTAGTGACCAGGAGATACGTTTTCCCTTTTACATTAATTTTTTCCATGTTTTTAACATCGCCCGGAGTAAAAAACCCGCTTTCAGTTGCTGCAACTGATTTGAATTTCCCTTTGCCATCTCCTTTTAAAAACAATCCATGACCAGCATCATTTCGAGGTGTTTCAACTTCGGAGTTGTACATGTTACCCGTTATTAAAATATCAAGTTTGCCATCCTTATCATAATCATCTATCATTATCTGATTGATGCAGGTAAGCTGCGCTTCAACCGGAAGTTCGTGGATGATGAACTTGCCGTTTTTATTTTCTAAATAAATACTGGCAAATGATTTTACTTTATAATGCAGGGCTTCTTTAAGTGATTTCTCTGTATAAACATCAACCAAAGTAGCTTCTGAAAAACTTTCATAGTCTTTGAATTTTTTCTTAATATTTGGAATTTGCTGAGACGAACAGCCACGGCCACGAACCGGATATTGCTTGCCATCATTATAATAACTCAAGACAATATCTTTGTGTTTATTATTGTCAAAATCTTTTACATAAATATCAAAGGTTTCATTAGGAGTTGCTTTGTATTTGTAGTTCAGACCATTGTTTCCTAATACATAATCCATATCGCCATCATGGTCAAAATCACCTTGCTGAATGCTCCACCACCAACCGGTAGTATCGTCATTAAGTCCCATGTTCTTAGTAACTTCCTTGAAACCAGCTGTTGTATTCTGAAAAATACGGATCGGCATCCACTCGCCCACCACAATAATATCAGCTAATTTGTCATTATTAAAGTCCGTAATTACAGCACTTGTTGCCATACCTAAATTGGTAAATTCCTTAGGAGCCTTTTTAGAAACTTCAAATTTTGGCTGAGTTGCAGTGCTTATGTTATGCAACAAATAAGTAGTTGTCGGTGATGGATATTGTCCCGGAACCTGTCTTCCTAAAACTAACAAATCTTGTTTTCCATCTTTATCATAATCAATAGGGTACACTTTTGAGCCACTTGTCAACATCGTTGGCAATACTCCTTTTGGAGCTTTTGTAAAATCGCCTTTTCCGTTATTGATGTACAATCTGTCTTGTAATTTTGGATCGTTAACCAAAAATTCATAACCACCGCTTACTACATATAAGTCATTATCCCCGTCATTGTCAGCATCAAAAATTAAAGCTCCTGTATCTTCACTTGCTTTATCATCTTCAAGTGCCTGACTGTTTTTTTCTACAAAACCATTCTTTGTCTGCATAAATATTTTTCCTGAATAGGTTGCAGAACCTCCAATAAAATAATCATCCAAACCGTCTTTGTTTAAATCTCCAACTGCAATAGCAGGACCAAAAGTCGACATTTTATGAGGCAATAAAACCTGATCTTTAAAATCATCGTACTTATTTTCTTCGTGTTTGAAAGCCGGAAAAACGGTGTTTTCAGTTGCAAACAAAGGCGTTTTAGGTGCTGTTTTTACAGCTACTTCTTCTTTGGCATCCTGTTCCTTAAAGCTTAAGGTTTGATTTACTTTGACATTAGAGAATTTTTGCACTTTTCCATTGGTCCAAACCACTTTTACTTCATCAATAGTTTTGTCCTGTCCCACACCAAAATGTAATTCAGGAGCCACCGAAGACTGAAATCCTCTGGTTAACGTAAGTTCCTGCATTTGGGTTCCTTTTTTCGTTTTTATGTAAACACGATTCCCTAAACCAAAAGTATTTTTAGTATTTCCCTTAAAATTTACTTTGATGTAATTATTAAGTTTAGAACTTGAATTTTCAAAAACAGAGGCATAATCGTCGATATTATTTACGACTAAATCCAAATCACCATCGTTATCCAAATCGGCATACGCTACACCATTTGAAAAACCTTTGAATTCAATTCCCCATTTTTTATTGGCTTGTTCAAAATTTAAGTTTCCTTTGTTTTGAAACATAAAATTATCAATCTTCTCTGAAGGAATTTCTTGTGACTTCTTAAGCAAATCTTTTGGCTGTAGATTAAGCGCTTCTAAACTATGAAAGAAATCATTATTATTAATTTCTCTTCTTGTTCCATTCGTTACAAACAAATCTTTATTTCCGTCATTATCAAAATCGGCAAATAAAGGCCCCCAACTCCAATCTGTAGACGAAGTTCCGGTAATACGAGATACATTCCCAAAATGCGGAATACCATTTTCATTAACTCCTGTATTTAACTGCATACAATTGTGCATGTATTGATAGTTAAAACCTGCATCAACTACATCCCAAAAAAGTTTGGGATTCATACTGGACATATTGGCTTTCTTACGACGATTGTCTTTCGCATCCATGTCTACCTGAAAAATATCTAAATTTCCATCGTTGTTGAAATCAGAAATATCTACACCCATTCCGTAAAAAGAATTATGCGCCATAGCCTCTTTTACTACTTCCTTAAAAGTACCATCCTGATTGTTGATGTACATAAAATCAGGAGAATTAAAATCGTTAGAAACATAAATATCCGGCCAGCTGTCGTTGTTTAAGTCACCAACCGTAGCACTTAATGATAATCCATAATTTTTTACACCTGCTTGTTCGGTAACATTAGCAAAATGATTGCCATCGTTTCGATATAAATGTCCTGATTCATTGTCTTTGACATTGCGCATCATTTGCACGTAATCACCTGTGGCAGAATTGAATCTAGTTGGTGGATAATTAGCTACAAATAAATCTAAATCACCGTCTTTATCGTAGTCAAAAAAGGTTCCCTGAACGCTGTTTCCTATATCATCAATGCCGTATTCCTTGGCTTTTTCTGTAAAAGTTCCGTTACCATTATTGATGTATAATTCATTGTTTTTAGGACCGAATTTACCTCCTACGCTACAATAAATATCCAAAAAACCATCACCATTTACATCGGCCATTGCAACGCCACTGTACCAGCGAGAATCACCACCAACGCCAGCTTTTTTGGTAATATCTTCGAATTTTAATTTTCCTTTGTTCAGATATAGTTTATTGGATACCTGGTTTCCCGTAAAGAAAATATCCACCAGTCCATCATTGTTAATGTCTCCGGTAGCAACTCCTCCACCCAAATAAATATAATTGTAGGTAAAGTAATTCAGTGAATCATTTTCTTTCAGATTATTACTAAAATCAATTCCCGTTTCAGAACGATCTAATGTAGTAAAGATCTTCTCATCTGATTCTTTGGAACAGCTAACAAGTACTAATAAACCCAGAAGGCTAAAAAAAGCTACATTTATTTTTATATTTTTCATATTTATAATTCTAATATTTTTTTTTAAATACAAACAGGAGAATGTGCTCCGGCCGTTGAAAAAATAGTTCTTTTAATGTCTATTTTCGAAAAGTTATTTTCTCCTTCAATAATTTTAATGTATTGATTGGGTTTAATGTTTTTAAACACTTCTTTCTTTTGTTTTTTGGGCCAGATAATTTCGATCTGATCAATGATTTTTGCTTGTCCAATCCCGATCTCCATTCTTAAAGCCGATGCTCCAAAGCTACCACCTGAGTTTAAGATTCTATACACCGATCTGGAAACTCCGTTTTCTTTGAAAGTGACTTTTACTTTTGTTCCAATGGCAGAACGATTACTGTCTGTACCTTCTAATTGTAATTTTATCCAGCGATTATTGTTTTGACCCGGGTTCATGTATAAGGAATTACTAAAAGAATCTCCAAAATAAGCACCTCCAACTTCAATAAAAATATCAGAATCGCCGTCATTATCAAGATCATTAATAGCCACGCCATGCCCTTTCTGCAAGTTTCCTACACGTCCGGAAACCGTAACATCAGCAAACTTTCCATTGCCCATATTTCTAAACAATCGATTTGGCGCGAGTGATTTATAATCCGGATTTCCGGTTCCGAGGTACATGTCGAGAAAACCATCATTATCTATATCTCCAAAATTGGATCCCATTGCAAATACGGTTTTACTTAGCCCCGATTCTTTAGAAACATCTGAAAAAGTGCCATCATGATTATTATGGTACAAATACATTTTACTGCTTTCATTTGGAATATTGAGGGCTTCCATGGCAATTTCGCCTGCAATAGAACCATTATATTGATAACCACAAACAAAAATATCCTGCCAGCCATCGTTATCATAATCCCAAAACCAGGTTGGAAAAGTCATCACATTAATACCTGCCAATCCTGCCTGATCTGTAACGTCCTTAAATTGCGGAATCCCATTTTTGAGTCCGGTATTTTTTAATAAAATTTTTCTCTTATTCATTCCGGAGAGAAACAAGTCTATATCACCATCATTATCGTAGTCTGCTGCTGTTACTCCTTTAATATAACTGACCACATCACATTTTGCAGCTTTGGCAACATTCGTAAAGGTGCCATCCTGATTATTTAGATATAATTCTGAAGGATAGGATTCATCTGATGATTCATTGCCTATGAATAAATCCAGATAACCATCATTATTAAAATCATTCCAGGTTCCAGCCTGAGTTGGAAATTCAGAATACAACCCGCTTTTAATGGTTACATCACTAAAAGTACCATCGCCATTATTGCGTAAAAGCGAATTCGGCTGTCTTCCGTATTTACGCATCCAGGCACCTCTCAAAACAAAAATATCCGTATCTCCATCATTGTCATAATCTGCCTGTATCATATTTAATCCTCCTTTGAAACGGCCTATTTCTGAAACTTTAGAATTATCGATATATTTTCCTTTTTGATCGTTTTGATAATAATGCATCACCCCATCCAGGCTCCAGTCAGAGGTCACAATATCCAGATAATTATCGTTATTGAAATCATCCACAATAACACCTCCCGACATGTTTCTTCCTTTTATACCTGCGTTTGCGGCAACATCCAGAAAAGGTTTTATACTATAGCCTGAATCTTTATTCAGATTGGGTATCAGCCATTGTTTGGGAACTTCTGACGGATATTCCCCTAGTGTCATATAGGCAATGTTGAGCAGCCATCTTGATTCGTAATCATTAGGGTTTATCGCTAATAACTTTTTATAAACTTCAATCGCTTTTTGAGAACCCTCACGTATTGCATGAATTCCGTTTTTTTGTATGGGCATAATACAGGATTCCGGATTATGGTAATTCACACAATTTTGTTTTTCACCAAGCCTCATGTACGCAATGCCTAATGATTGTAGTGATTTCACATCGTCTTTGCCATCCAGCCTCTTCATTCTGTTAATGGCACTTTCGATAATGGCTACAGACTCCGCTTCTTTTCCGAGCTTTAATAATGCATTTCCTTTATTTAACTCGTTCGTTAATTTAAAAAAACCTTCATCTGAACTTTTGATTATAGAGTCATAATAAGCCACTTCCGTTTTTGAAGCAAATGCATTTTCTTTCACATCGTACATTTTTTTTCTGGCCTCCAAAATCTTAATCATTTTGTCATTTGGATTAGAAAAATAATCGCAGGATTGTGCTAAAGCAGATGTTATAAATAGCAATATTAACTGTTTAATTTTCATAATTAAAACATTTTAGATTGGGTTAATCCTGCTATTATTTATCGAACTTTTTGTTTCCTATATGAAAATTATAAAACTTCCAAACTTCATGGGCCACATTTCTGCCCAGCTTTAGTCCTTCAACATTATCTGCCTGGATATGATAGCCTCCCATTACTCTGGAAATTCCTGCCATATTTGCTGTTTCTGTAAAGGTTGGGAATTTAAGCACAACAGGTTTTCCGATGTTGTTTGGTTCTGTCATTGATCCTGGCGTACTACAGATTGCAGATTCTCCAAAAGTATCACTTCCGGTCCATAGTTTTAAGGCTTCACCGCAACCGCCACTAATTGTACTGTGTCCGGAAACATAACCTGGAAAAGCGGGACATAAAAAAATATCCGGCGAGTAAGGTCTCCAATCCTGGCCTTTCATTTCTATATTTCCAAAACCTGGTCCGCCCCAGGCTTTTATAGTCTGATCTTTATAATAGTAATGTACTAATGCATAAGGACGGGCAAAGTCATAAAACATTTTTGTATCCCAGCATGCTATAAAGCAATCCATAGCAGTTACCTGATTATAAAAAAACATTTTTACATCCTGATCTAAAGTATGATTATCACGTCTGGAAACATCCTCGGCAAATTTTAGCCAATGTCCTGCCTGCTGTACTGATTTTGGACCATCACGCATAAATTCTACCAATGCTTTTTGTTCATTTGTAAGATTATATTGTAAATCAAGTAGTTCTTTAACTTCATTTTTAAGTTGTTCTGAATCCAATGCAGGTGGGGGTATAGGGCGAAACTGATCTCCTGATTTTAATCCTACAGGCTTTACCTTGTTCCAAAATGGAGTAGCGCAGCCTGGTGCAAACTTACCGCCTTTTCCATCTGAAAAATATTTTGGCTGCCAATGAGCTACATCAATCATTTCGTCCGGGGAATTGACCGGATTATAATTTACATAGTTAAAATAGGGAGTTCCATTTGAACCATTTTCTTCTCCATATTGATTTGATCCATCATGTTTTCTTGCTTCAATTACTGCTTTTGCTGCTAAATTACCTATTCCTGCAGGGGTTTTAGGGTCGAGTGATTTATCATTAGGATCCAGACCTAATTCAACCATAAAGGCTACAAACAAATCTTTGTCTGAAAAATAATATTCACATAATGCATTATAGGCAGCATAACTGATAGCAATCTCTTTATTTTTGAGTGTCTGTTCTTTATTAGGTCTTCTTTCTATATTTTTTAAATATACAGGAATTGCTTTTTGATCATAACGGCTCCAGGCATCAAAAACAGCGACAAATGTTAATCCTAAAAAACGGGAAGTCACTGTTGGTCTTGGTTTAAATCTATCAGTATCATTACCAGTGGCAACAACTGCGATTTGCGACCATTTATAGGCCATATTATTTTCTCCGGTAGGTTCTTTAATTTTAGTTTTACCCTCTTTAGTCTGAGCAAATATGGTTGTAGTTAAAGCACTACATAATAGTACTTTAAACAAAAATTTATAAATTTTCATTTTTGGTTGGTTTATATGGTTGTTAGATAGCTTTTTCTTTCAATTGAAATTAATTGACGTTGTATGCTAAATTGTAAATAAGCAAATTTGACCCTTAGCTGAAACTAAAAAATTAGCTTCTAAGAATGGTAATCAAATACTATTTACATTTTGACATCAAAGGAAATGCTACACCATATCAGGCGGAGGATAATTGGCAGTAAAATATCCCGAAAGAATATTTTGTTGTGGAGGGTATGAATGTAAAGTAACAGGGGACACTAATTTTATAGAAGTAGTTATAAAAATTATTGTGTTTCCCGGAATGTAATCCTGCATAAAGGATTTCATTAATTTTTTGCCTGGATTTTCTTTATTTGAACTATCATCAAATAACTGACTATCGACAATTTTTTTTAGATCTTTATTTAAAGCTTCATTATGAGAACTCTTTAGGCAATATAATTTTAGAACATTGTTTTGAATTCTTTTCTTAAAGACATGATAAGTTTTATTGTTGATTACAAAATCTTCATTGGCATCTTCAATACCAGAATCTACAACATAGGCATAAGGCGTAATTTTAATTTCAATTATTTCAAAATTTGAACTGTTAGTTTTCTCCATAGCAGTCACCCACACTTGCTCTTTTTGTTCAGCAAACATGATATAAAATCCTAAAACATTGTAAAACAACGTTACGATTAAAAAAAGTGAAGCAATTCTTTTCATTTGAATAAAACTGAGGCCTGCCTTAAAATTTATTTAAATTTTGAAAACTAAAGTCTTTAGTAAATAATCTGGTGTTTACAAAAGTGTCACGTATTGATAAACAGCGCATATTTAAATGCGCTGTTTGTCAAATACTAACTTAAACTAACTTAAACTAACTCAAACTAACAAACTTCAATCACTTAGTAACCAGGATTGTTATCACTTGGTTTTATATTTGGATTTGAAGATGTTTCTCTATTTGGTATTGGCCATAACTCACTTTTACCAGCTGTGAAACCAGTTCCAGCCAATTCAGTATTAGCAATACCCCATCTTATAATATCATCAAAGCGAACTTGTTCACCAGCTAATTCTACCTTACGTTCGTGAACAAGAGCTGTAAACACCTGGTCTTTTGTAAGCGTTGTAGCCAGTAAAGGTACATTTGCTCTAAGACGAACCTGATTAATGTATCCAATAGCAGTTGCCTGTACCCCACCGGCTCTCATGCTTTCACATTCTGCCATCATAAGTAACACATCTGAATAGCGCATAACTTTGAAGTTGATACTTGAATCCAGGTTTTCATCTGTACGCTTGTAGTAGTTTTGATATTTTTTCCAACCTGCTCTTCTTGGGCCTGCAGATGATGAAAAATTAGCTGCCGTCATAGTATTAGCACCATTATTGTATTTTGATCCGGGAACATAAAAAGTATCTCCAAAACGTTTGTCACCAGGCTCGTACTCATCTAATATATCATCTGATGGATACACATTGTACCAGCCAAGGTTACCGTATTCCTGTCCTCTTAGTGTAGATTCGGCAACACCTTCTCCTGTAGTATCACTACCCCATTTGTCTGCTACTCCTAAATTTTCATCGTACTCAATTTCAAAAATGGATTCCGGACCATGCTCCGTTTCATCCATGAAGTTATTATAGAAATTAGACTCTAAAGTAAATCCTGTTACATTCTTAAAAGCAGCTAACGCTTCATCATACTTTTTTTGATACAATAACGCCTTTCCCAAATAAGCATATGCTGCTTCTTTTGTAGCTCTTCCTTTTTGCTCAGTACTTTTGCTTAAAAGGTTTTTAGACGCAAAATCAAAATCAGCTTCAATCAATTTATATACATCCGCTTTAGGGCTTCTTGCAGCACCAACTACGGTAGTACTACTAGTATAAATTGGCAAATCACCAAAACGAGGTACTAAAAGAAAATAGTAATACGCTCTTAGAAAATGCGCTTCTGCTAAAAATTTATTCTTTCTTTCCTGGCTCAGTGCTGAATTTGATAAAGCATTAATTTTATCAGCATTATCCAGTACAAAATTTGCTTTTGCTATTCCTAAATAACAGGTTTCCCAGTAAAACTGTATTATATCACTGCTGGCGTCAAAAGAAAAATTTAAAAAAGGTACTTTATTTCCTTCTAATTGTGGATTTCCTTTGTTTTCCTGCGACATATTGTCTAAGGCAAAGAAAATATGCCTTGCATAAAGCCCTCTTGTCTGCAGGTTAGCATAAGCAGCATTTACCGCAGATTGTACCTGAACTTCATTTTTAAAGTAAGTCTCAGGGGACAATTGATTTGGATTAGTTAATTCTAAATCACTATCGTTACATGAATTTATTGCAAAAATCCCTAACAATACTACCACTATATATTTTATTTTTTTCATCGTCTTTTTGTATTAAAATGTAACTTCAAGGCCAAATATTACTGATTTTGGTTGTGGATATCTTCCGACATCAATTCCTGCAGAACCTAAAGTAGTGTCTACACGTGCAATTTCAGGATCTAACCCAGAGTAATCAGTAATAGTAATAAGATTTTGACCACTTACGTAGAATCTTAAACGTTGAAAATACTTAGCGAATGAATCATCTGAAAAAGTATACCCGATAGTAATATTTTTCAACCTGGTAAAAGAACCATCTTCAACATAACGCTGACTCGCATTTGCATAATTTTGACTCGCACCCTGAGCTCTTGGCAATGTTGCCGAAGGATTGGTAACCACTCCGTTTACAACAATAGATCGGTCTAAAACATCGGTACTAGCGTTGAACAAACGTGGCATAGCTTCTAAATCGAATTTATTTGCATTAAAAATTTCATTTCCTGATACTCCCGTAATAAAAGCAGTAAAATCGAATTTTTTATAAGCTGCGGTAAGGTTTAAACCATATGTAAAATCAGGATATGGATTTCCGATATTTGTTTTATCCTCTGAGTTGATTACTTTATCTCCATTGCGATCCACAAATCGGATATCACCTGGCTGAAAAGTGGTCTGACCCGGAGCAAGAACTGCATCTACTTCTGCCTGGTTTTGATAGATTCCGTTAGTTTCATACCCCCAAAAGTAAAATACTGGCTGACCTACTTCTAATCTTGAGAAATTTTCTATACCAGCTCTTCCTGATGGTCCGGATACAACACTGGTTACACCTGGAGCTAAACCAGTTACTTCATTTTTACTCGTACCCAGAGCAGCTGTTGCAGACCAGGTAAAATCTCCTTTTCTGTCGTTGTAGCCTAATGATACTTCAAAACCGTGTGTCTTCATATCGGCAACGTTTTGAAATTGAGTTCCACCAGGAACACCTACAGATGCCGGAAGTGGTACTCTAAAAAGGATATCACTGCTTATGTTGTTAAAATACTCCACAGAACCAGTGAATGCTTCATCAAATAACCCAAAATCCAAACCTATGTTTCTGTCTTTTTTAGATTCCCATCTCAAATTTGGATTAGCCGCACCTCCCGGAGTAACACCAATTTCTGGTTCACCGTCAATAGGGTATATATAATTGGACGACAAAGTAGGGCTGTATTGGTAATTGTCTAAGGAATCATTACCTGTTGTTCCTATACTACCTCTAAGTTTTAATGTACTAAAAACAGAATCTGCCATAAAACTTTCTTTTGCAATATTCCATCCTAAAGCAATAGAATAATAATTACCGTAACGGAAATTATTTCCAAAACGAGAACCACCATCTCTACGTCCTGAAACAGCAAATATGTATTTATCATCATAATCATAATTGATACGGGCGATATAACCTAAATTATTAGTTTCTGAACTAGTGGACGCTAAATTAGAAAGGTTATTACTTAGCTGATCTATTTCGTCTGTAATCGAGTTACGGCTTCCCGCTACTATATTTTGAAATTTATTTTCAATTTTAGTTATAACTCCTAATACCTCAAGATTATGTTTTTCTGCAAAAGTTGTTTTGTAAGATAAACTATTATCAAAAACAATGCTTTGCCCCTGAGTATTTGTTTCAGCAATCGAAGCGTAAGCCTGTTGATGAGCCCCACCATCAGCATAGCTTGGAATAAAGGTATGATCTTCAGTTGTGTAATAATCTAACGAAACCTGTGACTTGAATTTTAAACCTTTATAAATTTCTAATTCGCCATAAATATTTCCTATAATAGATAATCCTTTAACTTCCTGATATCCTAAATTTGCTATACGTACCGGGTTTTCAGCATCCTGTCCGTCTAAAGCAGAAGTAGGTCCCTGATATCCACCATTATTAGCTGAATTGTAGATCGGTAAGTAAGGCGCCATTTTGATAGCATGTTCCAATAGTGCTCTACCTCCTGAGGCACGCTCCGGATTAGTCGTACTAAAAGACACTCCAATATTACTTCCTATAGTTAACTTACCTATATTTTGAGTATTATTGGCTCTGAAAGAATAACGCTCAAAACCAGTACCTATAAGTGCACCTTCTTGTTTTAAATATCCTGCAGAATAACGGCTTGAAGAATTCTCAGTTCCGTTTGAGAAGCTCAGATTATAATCCTGCATTAAACCATCCTGAAAAACCTGATCCTGCCAATTGGTATTGATATTACCAAATTCGGCTGCTCTTGCTGTTAAGTCACTTCCTAAATCCTTAGCATACTTAAGATATTGTTGTGTATTCATAACATCAAATCTTTTTGTCACGGTTTGAAAACCAGCGTAAGTACTAAAATTTAATTGACCAGGTCCCTTTTTTCCTTTTTTGGTCGTTACCATAATTACCCCGTTAAAAGCTCTCGAACCATATAAAGCCGTTGTTGAAGCATCTTTTAAAACTGACATGGATTCAATATCGCCTGGATTTAGTCCTGATAAATTACCTACCAAAACACCATCTACTACATATAAGGGGTTAGTATTATTCATTGTGCCCAAACCACGAATATTTACTGTCGGATTAGAACCCGGTGCACCATTAACAACGGTAACACCTGCCGCTCTACCCTGCAATGCCGACTCTGCATTAGTAATAGGTACTGCCGTAATGTCTTTTGAGGTTACTGTCGAAATTGCTCCGGTAACTTTTGTTCTTTTTTGAGTACCGTAAGCTACTACAACTTCCTGTAAGGTTTGTGTGGATTCTGCTAATGTTACATTAATTGTAGTACTGGTTCCTACAGTAATAGTTTTAGTAACTAATCCAACAAATGAAAATGTAATTCTATCGTTCGAATTAACGTCTCTTAAAATGTATTTACCATCAAAATCTGTTGATGCGCTATTTTTTGAGCCTTCCACATTAATACTGGCTCCAGGCAAAGGAACTCCTGAGGGATCCACAACCACACCCTGTATGGTCTTTGATTGTGCCATCACATTCTGATAGCTTATCATTAGCAATGCGATTATTGCAAATTTTAATTTTAACATCATATTAATTGGTTTTTTGTTTAGTTTAAATAATTAATTGGTTGTAAAGTTTTTTTGTTATTTATGCATTAAGATAATTTACCTCTTAAACTATTTATCTACCCTTTTAAATTTTCGAAAATTACGAATCCGATCTTCTTGTAATTTTCAATTTTCTCAAATCATAAAATATTGGTTTTAAATTTTGATTGAAAAAAAGAGCTGTTTAATACACAAATGCTGGTTTCATTTCATGTTCTAAATTGGTTTAAAATTGTTAATAATGGTTTGACGGTTATTTGATATTAGTTAATTCAAAAATAGAATGTTAACATAAATTTCACATACTAAATATGATGCAAAAACTATCAAATTTGTAGCACGATAGTTAAAAAAACGAGCAAAATCAGTATTTTACATTAATTTACTAAACAAAATAAAATTTTGATTTTAATAATATTGAAGCATGATTTTTTAGGTATTAAGAAATTAGACGACAATTTATATTTATTTAATAATTTCCATAAAAGAGAAATAGTAGCTAACTAATTATTATTTGATAATTTAAAAGCTTTTTCAACTACAATATTTTTTCATTTATACTACTTAGAAGAAATAAAAAAGACGGCATAAAAGCCGTCTTAGGGTGAATTTCAAAAAAGTTTTTATTTTTTGTTATGAGTAGGCAAATATCCATATTTATCTTTATAACATTTTGTAAAATACGACGGAGAACTAAAGCCAACCTTATAACTAATTTCAGTCATATTGTCATTGCCTAATTCTATTAATTCCTGCGCTTTTTCTAAGCGTACATTTCGAATAAACTCATTTACTGATACGCCTGTTAATGTTTTAATTTTTCGATACAATTGGCTTCTGCTCAAATATACGTTCGAAGCCAAATCTTCAACACTTAGCTCCAATTCGCTAATATTTTCATTAATATAATTCAATACATTTTTTATAAAATCATTATCTAAAGTGGTGGTTTTCTCTTTCGCTTTTGGTGTAATTCCGTTATAGAATTTATTAAACATAATCTGCCTGCTGTTTATCAATTGTACCAGGCTGGATCTTAAAATATCCATATCAAAGGGTTTACTCAAGTACATATCTGCACCCGAATCAATTCCTTCTAATCGATCTTTAACTAATGCCTTTGCAGACAGCATCATTAACGGAATATGGCTGGTTTTCAAATCGGCTTTAATGTTTTTACACAATTCCAAACCATTCATAACAGGCATAATTACATCTGTTAAAATCAAGTCAGGTAATTTCTGAAAAGCTAGTTCTAAACCAACCTGACCATTCTCTGCAACTAAAACTTTATATTCTTTTTTGAGTTCATTTTTTAAATAATTTCGCAGTTCTACATTGTCTTCAACAATCAGAATAGTGTAAATTCGATCTTGTTTTTCTTCTACATTCCCGGATTGAGTTTCTTCTTTTTCTACAATTGGCGTGAAACTCACTTTTTTCTCCTTTTTATATTCCTCAAGTAGTATTTCACTCTCATTGAAGAATTCCTTTCCAATAGGAAATAATAACTTAAAAGTTGTACCAACGCCCAATTCGCTTTCTACTTCAATGATTCCTTTATGTAATTCTACAAAACCACGAACCACCTCCAATCCTATTCCGGTACTTCCGTAGTACGCTTTATTTAAATTATTTACCTGATAGAAACGATCAAAAATTCTCTTTATATCTTTTTTATCTAATCCAGAACCCGTGTCTTCAACAATAATCTCAAATGAAGGATAAGCAATAGCTGAGTCTATCAGAGGAAAGTGAATTAATTCGTTGTTAACTACTATTTTAACAGTTATTCTGCCATTATCCGGCGTAACCTTGAAAGCATTTGAAATTACATTAAAAGTAATTTTCTCGAACATTTTTGGATCTATCCAATCTTTTAAAGCCGTTTTATTAGACTCAAACTGTAACTGAATGCCACGACTTAATGCTTCTTCGTCAAAATAGCTAACGATTTCCCTTGTAAAACTGACTACTTCAATTTGTTGTAATTGCAATGTCATTTTATTAAACTGCAATTGGTTAAAATCCATCAACTCATTGATTAATCTTGAAAGTCTGTCAGAACTTTTTTGAATTGTCTGCAACTTTTTCAATACAGCCTCTGGTAAATCTGAACTGTAATTCCTCAAGATATCGCCTAGCGGATTTAAAATCAGTGTCAACGGTGTTCGAAACTCATGTGATATGTTAGTGAAAAATTGTAATTTTTTATTGTTTAATTTTTCAATCTGAACCGCTTTTGTCTTTTCAAATTCTATCATTTGCTTTTGTTTAAAACGATTCTGATAATATTGATTGGCAAAATATATGGCTGCTAACAGCAATAGCGTATAAAATAAATAGGCGAAAGAAGTCTTCCACCAAGGCGGTAAAATTTCAATCTGTAATTCCAAAGGTTTTTGACTCCAAACTCCATTTTTCTCAGCAGCTTTCACTTTAAAAACGTAATTACCTGGTGCTAAGTTCGTATAAGTTGCTGACCGTTTGTTACCAACATAATTCCACGAATCCTCAAACCCTTCTAAATAATATGCAAATTCATTTGTGGCAGGGAAAGAATAATTAACGGCAATAAAATCTATCGTGAAAACAGACTGATCATGTCTAAGTATTATCTTCTTTGTTTGGGATATTACTTTTACTAATGGCGAGTTTTTTTCTAGCGGTCCGACAGATCTATTATAAAGTTTTAGATCTGTAAAATAGATTGGAAGCTGTTTTTTACTTTTAACCAAATTCGTAGGATTAAAGTAATTCAGACCTTCATAACTTCCAAAATACAATACTCCGTTTTCATCTTTCAGTACCGAATTATTATTAAAGTCATTCCCTAATAAACCGTCATATATAGAATAATTAAAGGTGGTTTTATTCTTTAAATCCAGTCTTGTAATTCCTTTTTTTCCACTTAACCAAATACCGCCATCATTAGATTCTACAATAGATGAAATTGATTTTTCATGAAGCCCTCTAAAATTTATATACCATTTTAGACTATCTGTTTTTTTATTGTAGCTAAATAAACCTGCGCCATCAGTACCAATCCAAATTTCTTTATTTTTAGCTTCATACAAAGTATTGATCGTATGTGTACTCTTATGATTTTTGAGCTTTTCAGACATTTTATCGCGAAAAGAAACTACAGAAAAAGTAATGAAATCTTTTGTGAAAACCTTGTACAAACCAGTTGTTGAACCTACCCAAATGGCATCATCTGAATCTACCATTACATTTCGAATGTCTAAATTCATTATAGTATTAAATGGTTTTGAATTACAATGATGAAATTTCCCATCAGCAGGAGTATAATAATGTAAACCTTTTGCAAAAGTTCCTATCCAGATTACACCTCTTGAATCTTCAGTAATACTCATGATATTATCTGAGGTCAGATTCGTATTCTTTGTATTGTAATTAATAAAGTTTCTGCTTCCTTTTTTTAAGAGAAAAACCCCTTCGTTCCAGCTGGATAACCAAATATTTTGCTTCTTATCTAAATATACTTTTGTGATATTGTCATTTGTTAATCCGGAATAAAAATTATTATCCGATTTAGTAATATGTTTAAAGGTTTTATTAACTGGATTGTACACGTCGACTCCACCTCCTTCCATAGAAATCCATAATTGTCCTTCCTGGTCTTTGGCAATACCCGTAACGCAATTGGTTTGTAAGGACTGAGAATTTCCAGGTAAACTTTCGATGATATTTACCTTACTGTTTATTTTATCAAATACACCTAATCCTTTGTTATAATAACCCAGCCAAATTCGACGCTCATTGTCCAGAAATAAGGACCAAACGGAATTCGAACTTAAACTGCGCATATTAAATTTGCTGTTTACATATTTTTTTTGAACCTCACCCTGATCGTTTACAATAATAAGTCCGTCATTTTCTGTTGCACAAAGAATTGTTTTAGAATCTGTTGCCAATATTGACATAATCCTTTTTTTAGTAATAGGATAAGAAATGGCTTCTTTAGAATTTAGATTTACTCTGACAAGTCCTTTGTAACCATTTCCAATCCAGATATTCTGTCTGTTATCCCTAAACATAGACACAATATTTCCAGACAAGATTTGATTATCGTTTATGGCAGTTACTTTTTTAACCTCATTTTTTACCTGATCTAGTACTTTTAAACCAAAATTGGTTCCCAGATAAATCGTTCCGTTTTTATCTTTTACAAGACTATTAATAAGATAATTGGCAGGGTTAGGAACATCTAGTTTTACCGAAGTTATTTCTCTTGTCTTGCCATTTAATTTCAGCAAACCTCCGTTAAAGGTTCCTAAAAAAAGATTCCCATTATTGTCTTCAATAATACTCTTAACCGAAATAACAGTTTCTTTTTTGACTTTTTTTTGAATATCAATACTTTCAAAACTATTTAGATCACGATTATAAAGACATAATCCTTCATCAGTCCCAACCCACAACCGGTTGCGAACATCGACATAAGTTACATAAATCAAGTTGCTATTGATAGAATTTGTAACATTGGAGTTTTGCTCATATGAAACATAATTCACTCCATCGAATTTATAGAGGCCAGCACCATTTGTTCCCATCCACATGATCCCAAATTGATCTTGTGCAATGGTATAAATACCACTTTTCGAGGACTCCTTATTTACTAAACGAAATTGATAGTTTTCAAAAGTATTTTGAGAAAACAAGTTATTTATCAGAAAAAATAAAATGACTCTAAAACAATTTTCTTTGGACATTATAAAATGATTAGTAATTTGAATTAAATATATACTATTTTATCGAAAATCAATTATTTGTTTCTCAATTAAATATATTATGTTTTTTTTTGCTTAAAATTTTATGGAAAACTCTAAAAATTTAAGAAGAATAAAACTTAAAATTCCTCCTTTCCGTTTCTGTTTGCAGTAGTATTTTTTTTCAATTCGTATAAAAAATTGCTGATTAATGTACTAACAGTACTCCTCCATTACAGGGAATTTTTATTTCGACTTCACTATTCCTCTTAAGCGTTACTGTTTTTACTTTTCCAGTTAAATCTTCCTCATCAAAATAGTATTTAAGTGCTGTACCGGAAGTCAGCATTGGTAGTTTTAGTTTAACCTTAAGTGTTTCCTTTTGAACATTAATTCCTGCTATGTACCATTTCGTTCCTTTTCGACGTGCAAAAACTACATATTTACCCGGATATCCATCTAAAAAACGAACTTCATCCCAGGTTGTCGGAACTTCTTTCATAAAATCGATAGCCCAGGCCGGAGCATCGGTTAAATTGTTTGGTGCCAACGCAAAATGCTGTACGCCGCTCTGGAAAAGAACGGCTGTAGCTAAAGCAAATACATCAGAAGTTCTTCGTTTTGAGCCTTTATTGGGAATGTTATCACTGTTATAAAATTTATTTAAAGCGCTTCCTCCAAAATCCATGCTTCCAACGGTGTTTCGAATAAAGGTATGGATTGAAGCATTTGTGGCTTCATTATCACAGCTGCCTTGTCCGAAATGCAGATTTTCGCTGGCTAAAACAGCCTCACTAGCTGCATAATTTGGATACATACGCTCCCAGCCTCTTGGTAATGTACAACCGTGAAAGATCACCATTATACCAAAATCATTGGCATCTGTAAGGATGTCTTCGTATAATTTCATCGTTACTTGTTTGTCTCCTCCAAAAAAATCTACTTTAATCCCTTTTATACCAATACTTTTCATCCAGGCCATTTCCTTACGACGGCTGATCGAGTTATCCATTATTCCTCTGGGACTTTGAGGGGCATCATTCCAATAGCCATTCGAGTTGTACCACAAATACAATCCAACCTCTTTTCCGGCGCCATATTCTGCCAGTTCAGCAATTTTATCTTTTCCTATCTGAGTATCCCAAAGTGCATCAATTAAGATGGTTTCATATCCCATTGCAGCACTAAAATCTATGTATTCTTTTTGTACCGAAAAAGTAGTATTAGGGTCCATTTTCATGATCCAGCTCCAGGAACCTTTGGTGTATTTGTATGTTTGAGAAGCTTCATATTTTGGTTTTACCAAATCAAAAGGAATAGTGGTTGCTACAATTGGAGCCAGAGTTTCTCCAACAGTAATCGTTCGCCATGGCGTTTCGCCAATGAGTGACAGTCCTGGCGCTGTGGTTCCGTTTCCGTTATTCTCACCGGCCATTGGAAATCCGATTGTATATAATCCTTTTTCATGTCCAATTAATCGGCTGCCACAATAACCGCTATCAACTCCTGTCTCGGAGATTAAAACCCATCCATTATTTTTTACTTTAAAAAGACAGGGAAACGTATAACCTTCACCCATTCCATTTTGTCCCATTGCGGCGTCTAATGTATACGAAGTTTCATAACTAGGGGTACTTCTGGCATATCCGGTCATGGGTTTACTTTGCGGACAAAGAAAGGTTGTCGTTCCTTCAGGCAATGTAAAACCGGAAGCTTCTTCCTGCACTACACAGGCCAGTACTTCCTTTTGCGGATATATTTTATATTTAAAAGCTACATTGTTATTGCTAACTCTGAATATCACATCAATTGCAGGTTTATTTTCTTTACTGAAAGAAAACACAACCTCATTAGCTTCATAATGTACAACTCGCTGTTTTATATTAGGCAGATCATAAGTTTCATCGATTTTATTTTGATCTACATCTGCTTTTAAAACCAATCCTGCTGTAAAATCACCTACACTGGTTTTTAGCCCAAGTGGAGAATTTTCAACAAAGGTTTTTTCATTGTAAATAATACTATACGAAGGCATTCCGTTAGCAACCACAACAGAAACTTTAAGTTTTCCGTCAGGACTCTTTACGACAGATTGTGCACTTAGTTTAAAAAAACTTACCAGACATAAACATAAAACATACTTAAAACTCATAACGTACTTTATATTAATTATTTCTTTTTGTAGCAGAAGAGCTAATTTATTGAATTAAAACTTTAATAACTTTTAAATCGTTAGCAGATGAACTTGTACCATAATAAACTTCATATTCACCTGAAGTTACATTCATTCCCCTTGTTTTTGAATCATAAAATTCAAATGAAGAGGCTTGTAAATCGATTGTCACTTTTTGGCTTTGACCTGCTTTTAAATCGATTCGCTTAAAAGCTTTCAGTGTTTTTAAAGGACCGTCTGTATCGTTTACTTTTCGAACATAAACCTGAACAATCTCTGTTCCGTCTCGTTTACTTGTATTTTTTATCGAAAAATTTAACTGTGTACTTTCAGTTGTTTTTAGGTTTGTTCTTGCCAAATTTGCTTTACCAATTTGGAATTTGGAATAACTTAAACCAAAACCAAAGGGAAACAAAACATCCGTTGTATATCTATAGGTACGGCCTTTCATTGAGTAATCTTCAAAGTCAGCTAGTTTATCTGAATTTTTATAAAATGAAACCGGCAGTTTACCCGAAGGATTATAGTCTCCGAAAAGAACATCGGCGACAGCCTGACCTCCTGATTCACCTGGATACCAAGCTTGTAAAATGGCGTCGCAGCTGCTTGTTTCTGGCGTTAAGGCAATTGCAGAACCGGAGCAGTTTACAAAAACTACTTTTTTACCGGCAGCTTTTAGTTCCTTCAAACACTTTCTCTGAACTGCCGGAAGCTCAATATTCGTTCGGTCACCACCTTTAAAACCAGGATAAGAAACTGGCATTTCTTCGCCTTCCAGCAATGTTGAAAGTCCGCCAACAAAAATTACCGTATCAATGCCTTTTAATTTTTGAATTAGTCCTGCGAAATCAATATCATGTTCCTTTCCAAAATCGAATTCAAGATTAGCCTGCCAATTGTTTGATTGGGCATACAAAATTTCGATTTTATATTTTTTGCCTGCTTCAACTGCAAATTTAATTTTGCCTGGAAGCGTGCGCCAGTTGGTATACTTTGATAACGATTTACCATTAACGAATAATTCAAAAGCTCCGGTAGCACCCGTTTTAAAAACAAGACTGTCATTTTCTTTTGCCACAAATTCTGCTTCATATTTGGCTGAGAATCCTTCTAATTTAACTCCGGAAGCAAATTCGTGCTGACCGGCAGTCGTCATTTTTATGGGATTTAAAATTTGCTGCGTTGCTACACTATTCCCTACTCTGTCTGGATTATTCCAATAAGTGGCTTTGATTCCTTTTTTGCCTTCAAATGAAAGCTGGTCAAAATAGGTTTCTTTTACTTTATCCTCCACTAAATCACAGGCTTTATCGTAGACGATTTTGTTTGCCGTAACTTTTGATTCTATACCGCTTTTAATAGTAATTGTTTTGACTGGAGTTCCATTATAGTTTCCCCATAACATTGGTTCATTATCAGCATTTGGACCAATAACTGCAACCTTGTTTGTTTTATTTAAAGGAAGTATGTTATTTTTATTTTGCAAAAGTGTCATTGACTTTTGAGCCATTTCAAGAGCTAACTGTTGATGTTCTTTACTATTAAGGACAGATGCCGAAATTTGAGCCCAAGGCACAATTGAGTCCTCGTCCATTTCGCCTAAATCAAAACGGCCAATTAAAACACGAAGCAGACTTTTATTAATATCAGCTTCTTTTATTAAATCTTTCTCGACTGCTTCCGGTAAATTCTTAAAAGGATATTTTTCCCAAACACATTCAACATCAGTTCCGGCAAGTACGGCTTTTGATGCCGCATGCGTTGCATCTGACGAAACTTTATGCGTGGTATAAAAATCGGTAACAGCTCCACAATCTGAAACCACCATGTATTTATAACCCCATTCATCACGCAAAATACGCTGTAGTAAACGCGTATTACTGCAGCAAGGTTCGTCATCCAAACGCTGATAAGCACACATTACCTGACGTACATCGGCATCCTGGACTAATGCTTTAAAGGCCGGCAAATAGGTTTCGTAAAGTTCGCGAGGATCTACCTTATTCAAATTCAATTCATGTCTGCTCCATTCCGGTCCGGAGTGAACGGCAAAATGTTTGGCGCAGGCTAAAAGTTTACGGTATTTAGCATCTGCCGGACCTTGAAGCCCTTTAACAACTGAAATTCCCATTCGTGAAGTAAGATAAGGATCTTCTCCATAAGTTTCCTGCCCTCTGCCCCAACGAGGGTCTCTAAAAATATTAACATTTGGTGTCCAGACTGAAAGACTCAAAAAACGTTTGTTTTCATTCCCATTCTGAATCCATTGGTTGTATTTGGCCCGGGCTTCATCAGAAACAGCGTTAAAAACATTATACAATAATTGATCGTCAAAAGAGGCTGCCATTCCTATCGGTTCCGGAAAAACAGTAACATTATCGTTATTTGCGTAACCGTGCAGCGCTTCACTCCACCAATTAAATTTTTTAATTCCAAGTCTTGGTATTGCATCACTCTGGTCACACATTAACGCCGCTTTCTCTTCAAGGGTTAATCTTGAAATTAAATCTTCTGCACGCTCTTTTGAACTCAGAGATGCATCTTTAAAACGATATTGTTGAGCATTTAGACTACAAACAGCAACTAAACTTATGATAAACAGATAACTTAATTTCATGATTTTCTGAATTATATGATGAATATTTTGCATCAATTTCTAATCTTTTAAAATTCTAAATTGATGAAACTTTGGACTATTGCTTCCGTCATTTGATTTTATGGTAATGTTTACCATTTCAATTTTTTCAACGTTTAGTCGGATGGTTTTATTTGCTGAGGAGATAATCTGCGCCGGCTTTTCATTGATGAGAATGGTAATTTTATCGGTTTTAAAATCGGCAGTGCAGCTTATATCCAAATATTTTCCCGCCTTATTTTTATTTAATAATTGATAGGAAATATACGACCGTGTACTTCGCCATGCTTTTGTATCGTCGTAACCGGAATCACTTTTTTCACCTTTATAACGATGATCCACTTCTGACTGCTGTTCACCACAGCTAATCTTATCTATAGTTCTTGTTTCCAAAGCCATTGCTTCAATTTCCTGTTGCTTCAATAAGGCATGTTTTTCCTGATACTGTTCTTTGGTGTAATTTTGAAAATACATTTGATAACGCGTATCATGAATTTCAAAAAAAGGCTGTAATTCCAGAGAATCTAAACGAAAACGCAGGTTTCCTTCTTCCTTCAATTTCGCAATATAATTTGCCTTATCTCCAATCATTTCATAAGCCTGATCTAACGGGTAATATTTGCCAGATGCAACATGTCCCATTCGGCTGTCATCTGCAAATAAACCTTCTAAATCTTTATTAGATGTTTTAGCTGCCAATACAATAGGTCCATTTACAAAAGCACTCCAGTTGGAGCCATCAGGTAAACTTTCTAAATGTGTAGAAGTTTTGAATTTAATCGATATTTGATCTCCTAATTTCCATTTTCTTTTAAGCGTTACATAAGTGGATGGTTTTGCTTCTATTTTCTGAATTTTTCCATTGATCGAAATTTCAAAATCCTGAGCCCATTCCGGACGTCGAATATTCATAGAAAATGTGGTGCTTTTCTTTAGTTTCAAAACAAGATCGGTAGTATTTTGATAGGGGAATTTGGTGCTTTGTTCAATATAAATATCCTTTTCTTTCCAGTCTAAAGTCGAGGGAATAAACAGATTTACAAAAACATCATTAGCGTTGTGGCTGTAAATTAATTCTCCATATTTAGCATGATTTTCAAGCCCTGAACCCGCACAGCACCACATGCTTGTTTCCGGCTGTGAATATACCCGATAATGGTTCGGCCTGATGGGAGTAAAATAAACAAAACCACCTTTTTCAGGATGCTGGCTCGAAAGAATATGATTGTAAAGCGTACGCTCGTAAAAATCGAGATAACTTACCTGATTTTTATCCAGAAACAAAGCTTTGCTCAAACGCTCCATATTGTAGGAGTTACAGGTTTCCGGTCCCTGATTTGATTTTAACATACCGCTAAAATCTTCTGTTGGATTAAAATGCTCTGCAAAACTATTCCCTCCAAAAGCTACGCTTCGTTTTTGGGTAACATTTTCCCAGAAAAACTGCGCGGCATTGGTCCAGTCTTTATTTCCGGACAGTACACCGATTTTCTCAAAACCAATCACTTTTGGTATTTGGGTATTGGCGTGCAAACCTGTTAACTTATCTTCTCTTTTCTCCAGTGGATTTAATATTGCTAAGTGCGAAACTTTTTCGGCCGTTTCCAGGTATTTTTTGTCTTTTGTGATGATATACAAATCGGCAAAAGATTCGTTTATGCCGCCATGTTCTGTTTTTAATATGTTTTGAATCTGATCATCAGAAAGCGGACGGATTAATTCGATAAACCAGTCTCCTAGTTTGATTAAAACATCCTTTGCTTTCTCATTTCCGGTATAACGATAAGCATCGGTTAAACCGGCAAAAAGTTTATGGATATTGTACAATGGAACCCAGGTATTGTTTAATCCGAAATTGCTTCCGTCGATATCTCCGCTGTGAATACGATCCCAAAAAACTTTTCCCTGCGGAATTCCTCCCACATAACCATTGCCGTTTTTTTGCTGGCATTTTTCCAATTCTGAAATCATATAATCCAACCGGTTTTTGACTTCAGTATTTCCTGTAGAAGCATACATCATAGCCAGAGCCGAAAGATAATGTCCGGCAATGTGTCCGTCAAGTCCTATGCTTTCCCAATTTCCATAGCGTTCTGCTTTTACGGGTGTTCCCGAAGCGATGAGATAAGGTGCTAAAAGGCGATCTGGATTAAGTTCTAAAATATATTTAAGATCAACTTCCTGCGCATTTTTAAACGGACCTTCTTTTAATCTTACCTCTTTTAAATCAAATAATTGCATTTGGGCTGTTACGGACGATGTTACAACCAAACCCAGTAGGCAATACAAGATTCTATATTTTATAAAAAGATTTTTCATGCTATTATTTAATTACGAAACTGTACGTTTTACCTTTTTCAGTTTCTATGTCGTATGAGTAAGTTGAGTTAATATCTAAAGATCTTATAGTCGCTGTAACAGCAATAACCGGTTTTTTAACCTCTTTCATCTGATAAAAAACATTTGAATTCTTTCCTGCCGCTATTTTTAAATCTTTATTGTCTTTTGTTCTAATTTCATTTGGCGTTCTTAATCTAAGATTTCCGCCCAAATTTGACTGAATAGTTACTTCAATTAATTTACCCTCTTTCCATTTCATATCCTTAATTTCAAAACCTCCATGCGCTCTTAAACCAGTTATTTCTCCATAACCTTTTAAAGCATCCGGCAAAGCAGGAAGCAAATGAATAGCATCGTCTGAACTTTGCATTAACATTTCAGTAATTCCTGAGGTACATCCAAAATTTCCATCAATTTGAAAAGGCGGGTGAGCATCAAAAAGATTATTATAAGTTCCTCCTCCATCTTTGTTGACACCAAGCGGCGTTAATTGATTTTGAATTAAGCTATAAGCATGATTTCCATCCTGCATTTTTGCCCACCAATTTACTTTCCAGCCCATACTCCATCCTGTGGATATATCACCTCTTTGAAGTAATGTATTCTTAGCCGCTGCAAAAAGTTCTGGAGTTCTGTAGGCTGAAATCTGATTAGAAGGATATAATCCGTATAAATGTGAAATGTGACGGTGATTGTCTTTGGGATCATCTACATCATCCAGCCATTCCTGAAGCTGATTGTATTTTCCAATCTGCATTGGAGGCAGCATACTTCTTAAAGTTTTTAAGCTGTCTGTATATTGTTTGTTTTTTCCTAATACTTCTGATGCTTTTATAACCGAAGTAAAAACATCAAACACAATTTGACTGTCCATCGTCGAGCCGGCAGTAACAGCAGACCCTTGGTGTGCGGCAGGCGAATTTTCAGGCGAATTTCCGGGAGCCACGACCAACCAGCCATTTGCAGGATCTTTTACTAAAAAATCAGCATAAAAATCTGCTGCACCTTTCAACGTTTCATACACAGATTCAAGATAAGCCTTATCTCCGGTGTATAAGTAGTGCTCCCATAAATGTTGACTCAGCCAGCCTCCGCCTGCATTCCATACTCCCCAGGTGGCACCGTCAACTGCACCATTAATTCTCCAGATATCTGTATTATGATGCGCCATCCAGCCACGGGCACCGTACATTACTTTTGCCGTTTCTTTTCCGGTTTGCGCTAATTCCTGAATCATTTTTAAGAGCGGCTCATGCATTTCTGATAAATTTGTTTTCTCAGCCGGCCAATAATTCATCTCTGTATTAATATTAATGGTATACTTGCTATCCCATGCCGGTGTCATACCAGCATTCCAAATTCCCTGAAGATTTGCAGGCTGACCTCCGGGTTGTGAAGAAGAGATCAACAAATACCGCCCGTACTGATAATATAAAGTGACAAAAGATGGATCTGAAACATTTCTGAAATTGGCCAGCCTTTCATCTGTTGGTAGTTTTGAAGCTGTTGATGTTCCTAAATCAAGTGTAACCCTTTTAAAATATTTTTGATACTGGGCAATGTGAGCCTGTTTCATTTCATCATAATTCTTATCAAATGCTTTATTCAAAAAAGATTTTGAAAGCTCCTTTTCATTACCGCTGATATTGTTATAATTAATAAAGTTGGTCGCAATAGAAACATAAATCAAAACGGAATCTGCTCCTTCAATTTGGATTGAATTGCCAGTAGTATCAATACGTCCGCCTTCTACTTTAAATTTAGCAAGTGCATTAAATTTGACCTTTCCTTCTACTCCTTCATGATCACTTGTTATACCCGAAAGTGACAGTTCGTTAGTACCGTTAACTGTTATTTCCTGTTTATTATGCTGCGAAGTAAAATCGGCTATAAAAGATAATTTTCCGAGTTTATCGGCCGAAAGTTTTATCACTAAAACCCGATCCGGAAAAGATGTAAAGGCTTCTCTTGTGTACGTAATTCCATTAACTTTATAACTAGTCTTCGCAACGGCTTTTTTAATATCAAGTTCGCGGTAATAATCAGTAAAGTTGTGCTGATCAGAAAAATGTAATTCTAAATTCCCCACAGGCTGAAACATCTGTCCATGGGATTTTTTAGTAATTATATTTTCATTAATCAGCTTTTCTGCTTTTTTATATTCTCCCTGAAAAATAAGATTTCTTATTTCGCCAAGAGCCTGTTTTGCATTTGGGTTATCATTCCTGTTCGGACTTCCGCTCCATACCGTTGCTTCGTTTAATTGAAAAATTTCTTTCTCAATATTTCCATAAACCATAGCACCCTGAAAACCATTTCCTATTGGCAGGGCATTTTCCCATAGCGCACCGGCGGGATTTTTATACCAAAGCTTTAAGTCATCTTTCTGCTGGGCAGATAATGAAACTCCAAAAAACAGCAATATGCCAATCCAATATATTTTCATAATTTTTTGTCTTTTGAATTCTTTTGAAATATTTGGAATAATTAATTAAATAACAACGGAGCAAACATAAATAAATCGTGTCTCCAAACCGGCCAGGTATGACCGCCCGGATACTCGCTATATTGATATTTAATACCCATTTGATCAAACTTGCTCATCATGATTTTGCAATTTTCAAAAGCAATATCTTCTTTACCTCCCATTGAAATCCAAAAGTTTTTAATATTTGAATTAATAGTTGCGGCATTATTTTTCATGAACTCATATTGCGGTTCTGATAATGTTGAATTATTGGCCCACCAACCAGAACTAAATACACCAATACTGGAAAATAGATCTGAATTTTTAACACCCGCATAAAGTGTCTGCAATCCCCCCATTGACAAACCTGCTAAAGCTCTGTTTTTAGCATCTTTTGCTACTTTAAAATTGCTTTCTACAAAAGGTATTGCGCCCATTTTTAATTCGTTTTCAAAAGCTTTCAATGCATTTTCATTGAAACCAGCTACTCCTCCAGTACTTCCCATGTTGCCGTCAAGCATGGCAATCACCATTGGTTTAGCTTTATTTTCGACTATTAAATTATCTAAAATTAAATTGGCTTTACCCTGAGTTGCCCAGCCAGTTTGGTCTTCGCCTCCTCCATGCAATAAATATAAAACAGGATATTTTTCGGTAGAACTCTCATAACCTGGCGGTGTGTAAACATACATTTCACGCCAGGAATTTGTTGCTTTTGAGAAGTATTTGTTAATTCTGATATCGCCATGAGGCACTATTTTTAAAGCATAAAAATCTCCTTCTTTGTTCGGAATTTCAATACCGCTGGCCATACGTCCCATGCCGTAAAACGTTTCGCTTGACGGATCGGCTACAGCCACACCATTAATAAGTAACGAATAATAATTAAATCCTTTATTGATTACATCTGTGGTAACGGTCCATAATCCTTCGGAATCTCTTATCATGTCATACTTTTTGCCTAAGTCAATTTGTACTTTTGAAGCTTCCGGAGCTTTAACTTTAAAAACTACCCGATTGTCCGACAATATTTGCGGATATTTTGCATTACGAATGTTAGTCTGTGCTGGCTCTCCTAAAATAGTATAGGATGAAAAAAGAGATTGATCGACAGGCTTAAATAAAAACTGTGAATACATATATAAACCGTTTTTCCATACTTTAAAATCATGAACTCCCGGCTCGATATAATAGATATGAGGTACATTATTGTTAGCTAAATATTCATGAGTTCTTCTGCTATTTTCGATAAGCCAGTCGCTATCACCACAAGAAATCCATAATAGTTTTAATTTCTTTTTTGCTTCTTCCGGATTCGGAACTAATTCTTCCGGCTTTTTAGTATTTGGAGCTGCAGAGAAAGCACCAACCCAGGCAAATTTATCCAGATTGCCTAATCCGAAATTCAATGACTGTCCTCCTCCCATGGATAAACCGGCAATAGCCCGATGTTCTCTGTCTTTGTAAGTAGGATATTTTTTTTCGATAAACGGAATTAAATCATTTAGTAAATCTTTTTCAAATACTGCAAATGCCTGCACTTTATCTGGAGCCATAATGTTTCCGGTAGCGCTGTCATCTTTCATTGCCCGGCCGTTTGGCATTACAACAATCATTGGTTCTATTTTTCCTTCAGCATACAGATTGTCTAATATAACCTGCGGATTTGCTCCGTTTAGCCATTCTTTTTCATCGCCACCTATTCCGTGTAAAAGATACAGAACAGCATATTTTTTCTTTTTATTGAATCCCGGAGGCGTATAAACCGTAACCTTTCTTACCGAACCTACTGTTTTAGATTCATAAGTACTGCTTTCTATTTTTCCGGATGGAATATTAGAATTTAATTGATCAAAACCAACCGGCGCCTGTACTCTTAAAGGAGTTTTACCTTCTGAGAATTTATAGCCCAGTAAGTATAGCATTTTATCAGCATAACGTCTTCCCAATTCTCTGTAACCTGCCGCATTAAAATGTAAAAAATCAGGCTCAGCAGTGCATCCTTTAGATGAAATTACATAAGAATTCGATATTGTTTTTGGCAGTGTGGCAATGATTTTATTCATACTCCCACATTTCCCATTTTGATCTTCATTAACAGTTTCTCCGGAAAGCAGCGGCACTTTTTTTGGATCCAGATTTAAATCTTTCATCAAATTATCGTACACAATTTTTACCTTTTGAGGCCAAAGCGTATCACCTGTATTAGATTCTCCCTGATGCAGTAAAATACCTTTAATTATGCCTTTTTTCTGTGCAATTTTTGCCATCTCTACAAGTCGCGCATACGGATTGTTGTCATACTCTTTTAATATTCCTTTCATCCAATCCGGAGCTGTTGCGACGTAATCTGTTGTTTTGTCCTTATCAAAAAGTTCAATTTTGCAACCACCAACCGCTACATTTATAACCCCAACTTTTATATTTTTAGGCAAATTGGCTACCATGTTTCTTCCAAAATAATCAACCGGTGTCAATCCGGTATTACAACGACACAAAGGCGGAATGGCGGTATACCAATTTCCTTTTTCTCGTTTAAGGTCAGGACAATTAACCACCTGTAAAACCTGAAAACGCTCATCGACTCCCTCTTTATCCTGCGGTTGTATTTTAGCATATCCTTCCATGTTCGATTGTCCTAAACTCAAATAAACGTGAAAATTCGGGTCTTGGGAATATCCTTTTTGTGCTATTAAAAAAAGAATTGCAAATACGAAATACCTAATTATTGATTTCATTATATAAATATTTTAAATCCTGTTTTTATTTTACCTGAGCATCATTTGAAGCCGTAGCATACAAGCCTAGTAATGCTCCAGTAAAACCTCCGGCCACATTTGTTGAAAGAATATCACCTGAAACGCTTCCACCTAAACTTTCATAATCAGTACCATTTAAAGCATAGCTAAATTCGTAACTATCTCCTGCTGCTTTTACCTGCAAACGGATATTTTTCCTGATTTCAATTTTAGCACTTGCAATAATTTTTGATGCCCCTTTTTCGGTTCTTTCCAATACTATATAAGTGTCTTTGCCTTTTTTCGTTATACCAAAAACGTAATTAAAACGCTCGTTCTGAAGGCAAACAATACCTGCCAGATCTTTTTCAGATGCTGGTTTATACTCCAGTGTTGTTGCAAAAGAAAAAGTGTTGTGCTGTTGTCTGTAAAATAGTGTCGATGTTGGTTTTACTTCTTTAATATTTACTGCAAAAGGCTTAATCTCGAGGCCTTTTTTAGTTACCGAAATAAATTTTTCGCGAGGTCCTCTTAGACCTATCCATCTGTAATCTAATTTTTGAGAAGTAAAGTTTTCAGTAAACGTGAAATTACCATTCGGGAAAAATCCGTCTTTTCCTGTTTTGTTTTCAGTAACACCTATAGGCATTTTTATTTTTGGCTCCAGAGGAACTAATCCATTTTCGAAAACAGGAAAAACTCCAGACCAATCAACCGGAAGCATAAAAGTTTCACGTCCCGTATTTACACGGTTTTTATCATTAGGACGGATACCAAGAAACACACCATAATATTTATTATCCGGTCCCTGAACTAAATCAGCATGACCTGCCCAATCTACTTTTTCAGGCCTGTCTTGTGGAAAATATCTTTGTGTAAGAATTGGATTGTTTGATGCAGGTTTAAAAGGCCCTTTTGGACTATCACTAATAAAAACAACTTCGCTATGATTATCACCTGTACCACCTTCTGCACACATTAAATAATAATGTCCGTCTTTTTTATACAAATGGGGTGCTTCGATCCATATTGGTTTTTTAGAAAGATCGACACCTCCGTCTACTATAATTTTATCAGTACCTTGAATTACTTTATCATTTGCAATATCATATTCCCACACTTTAATTACACGATGGCCTTCATACAATTCTTTTCCTTTATCCGGAGCGTCATTATGAACGATATATCCTTTACCATTATCATCAAAGAAAATGCATGGATCGATTCCATTAAAATCGAGTTTTATCGGGCTTCCCCAGCCTTTCATTGGATCTTTAGTTTTTACTATAATGTTCCCCATATTACCTGTAAAGGCTGTTACAATCATATAGAAAGTATCATTATGAGGATTATATGTGATACCTGGAGCATATACACCTTGACTGATAACTGTATCGTGAGGGTTAAATTCAGAAACATTATTTAATACGCCCCCCAGATCTGTCCAATTCACTAAATCTTTAGAATGGAAAATCGGTACACCCGGAAACATGGCAAATGAAGAGCAAACCATATAATAGTCATCTCCTTTTCTGGTAATGGCAGGATCAGGGTAACATCCTTGTAAAACAGGCGAATAAAATTCATCTGATTTTAATGGGTACTTTTTGTAAATAATATCGTCACCTGTGTAGACCACATTAGAAAAGACCGGCCCTTTGCCAAGTGTATCTTCAAAGTTTACCCCATTAAAAGAGAAAAGAAATAATAATGATAATAATAAAAATATCTGTCGCTGTTTCATTTTAATTGTTCTTGTATTACAACATCTCCTGGAAATGTTTAGGTTATATAAAAAAATAATTGAATCCAAAAGTCAATAAGTGTATTTATTACAAATATAAAAAAACATTTCAATACACAACCGGTTGCTTCTGTAATTTTTTAATAATTACATATAAAAAATCATTATAAAAAACAGTCTATGTAATAAAATTGATAAAAAATAATTATTTTATCAATTTTAATCGGCTTTAATTTTAACGAAAATACTGTTTAGCCGTTTTTTTATTAAAAGAACAAAAGAATAAAAATAAATGGCAATGATTTTTCACTAACAGATTTCTTATTATTTTAAAGAAAAACTTACTAAAGCGATAGGAACTAAATTACTTACAGACTATAAATAAATTTTAAACGAAAAGATGCAATAAAGATGCAATTTCGGCCTTGATCATTTTTAAACTGACTTTGAGGAAATAAATTTAAAATTTAACTAATTGAATAGGTTTAACGTTTTGTAACTATATCCTATAAAAGGAAAATTTCTATTCCTGCTCTTCAAAATCACCTCGCTGAGATGTGAAGTGGATTATTTTTAATAGTCTGACTCATTTAATTTTCTTAAATAAAGGACAAAGAGAATCGAAAATTTTTCCTTGAGTAATCCTCTTATTTGGCTTACTAACACCCAATTTTCACACAACAAATCATACAGAATTAGATAGGATTAATCTAATTTTGAATGATTCAGGTCTTTTCATGTTTATTTTAAACCACTAATAATCAATTTAATGTAACTTTAATGTAAAATACTGATATTATGAAAACTAACAACATGCAATTTGACCCTATCAAGTATAAAACCACAACCAAAGAACAATGGCAAGAAGCCGCCAATGCATGGTACCGTTGGAGTGATACACTTCATCAATGGCTTGGGCCTTCAACCGACAGAATGCTGGAACTTGCCGATATTACAAAAGGTAACCACGTTCTGGATATCGCTGCCGGAGCTGGGGAACAAACCATTACTACCGCAAAAAAAGTTGGAACATCTGGTTATGTTTTAGCGACGGATATTTCTCCAAATATTCTTGAGTATGCAAAAAAAATGGCCAGCGAGAATGGCTTACATAATATTGAAACAAGGGTGATGGATGGTGAAAATCTGGAACTGGACGATGCGTCATTTGATGCTGTAATTTCGAGGGTTGGTTTAATTTATTTTCCCAATCAGCAGAAAGCATTAAAAGAAATTTTAAGGGTATTAAAACCAGGTGGAAAAGTAGCAGCAATTGTTTATTCGACACCAGAAAAAAATAAATTTTTCTCAATACCTGTTTCCATTATTCGAAACCGAGCTAAATTGCCTCCACCTCTATTAGGTCAGCCGGGTCCTTTTAGTTTGGGTTCTGAAGGTGTTATAGAGAAAGCGTTTACTGATGCCGGATTTATTAATGTAAAATCTGAGCTTGTTGATTCACCCCTAAATTTATCTTCAGCAGCCGAATGTGTACAGTTTGAAAAAGAATCTTTTGGTGCCTTGCATCAAATGTTAAGCACTTTATCACATCCCGAGAAAGAATCTGTATGGCTTGAAATAGAGAATGAACTTAAAAGTTTTGAATCAGATAACCGTTTTGTCGGCCCTTGCGAAATGATTGTAGCAATGGGAGAAAAAAAATAAAAATAGAGAAAAATAAATTATTGACTCTAGTAGTCTTTTATAAATTGAAGAACATAAAAAATGAAATCATGAGAAACATTTTCTATTTATTTTGCTCAATTTTAGTCTGCTGTTCCTGCAATCGGGATACAAAAAATAAAACCACTAAGACAAGTAGTGTGACCACAAATTACAGCTGCAGTATACCCGAAGTTTCAGACAAAAGCTGGTATTCATCAGGTAAAAAAGCACCTTTATTTACAGGACTAGAAGGATTTAATTTTCTAATATCTACAAAAAATACAGAAGTCCAAAAATATTTCAATCAAGGCTTAATACTTTCCTTCGGATTTAATCATGCCGAAGCAGCACGTTCCTTTTTCGAGATTACCCGTCAGGAACCTCAGTGCGCAATGGGATGGTGGGGTTATGCCTATGTTCTTGGCCCCAATTACAATGCTGGTATGGAAAAAGATAATTTTATACGGGCATTCGACGCTGTAAAAAAAGCAAAGACATATTCGGTATCTTGTACTGAAAAAGAAAAAGATTTGATTAATGCTTTAACACAACGCTATTCTAAAGATACGACAATTATACGATCAGTACTCGACTCATCCTATGCTGTGGCCATGCGAAAAGTATATAAAAAATATCCAAAAGACGTTATGATAGGCGCTCTTTTTGCAGAATCCTTAATGGATCAACATCCTTGGGATTTATGGAATAAAGATGGAAAACCGCAGCCCTGGACATCCGAAATAATAAGCGTACTTAAAGAATGTTTGGTGATCGAACCAAAACATGCTGGCGCAAACCATCTTTATATACATGCTGAAGAAATGTCTCAACATCCTGAAAATGCAGAAAGCAGTGCCGACTTGCTTTATAATTTAGTTCCTGGTTCCGGACATTTGGTACATATGCCGTCCCATATTTATATAAGAACCGGACGTTACCATGATGGTGTCACTGCTAATCAAAAGGCAGTTGAAATTGACAGCTTGTATATTGATGCATGTCATGCCCAGGGAGCATATCCCCTTGCCTATTATCCACATAACTATCATTTTCTTTCGGCCTGTGCCACATTAAGCGGAGAAAGTAAACTTGCCATAAAAGGCGCATTTGCGACGGCTAATCATGCCCATAAAAAACTGCTTCGTGACCCTGCATGGTCCACATTACAACATTATTATGCTATTCCCTGGTATGTTCAGGTAAAACTTGGTTTATGGCAAGAGATCCTAAATGCGCCGCCGCCAGAAAAAGAGTTAAAATACCCATTGGTAATCTGGCATTATGCGCAAGGAATGGCAATGTTATCTAAAAATAAAACAGTCGATGCAAAAAAACACCTTGCCTCCATGAGAAAAATAATGACCGATCCTAAAATAAAAGATTTAACAATTTGGGGAATCAACAGCGTATTTGACTTATGTGAAATTGCCTCGAAAACTTTGGAAGGAGAAATTTATGCCCGAGAAAAGAAATACAATCAGGCAATTCTACTTTTGAATGAAGCAGTAGCAAAAGAAGATGCACTAAATTATAATGAACCGCCAGATTGGTTTTTTTCCGTCCGTCATCATTTAGGTGCAGTTTTGATTAGTGCTGGAAAATATAAAGATGCTGTAAAAATATATGAGGATGATTTAAAAAACTTCCGAAATAACGGCTGGGCTTTGAAAGGGCTTGTTATTGCTTTCGAAAAACTTGATGACAAAAAAAAATCTACCGAAGCAAAAATTAGCTTTAACAATGCCTGGAAATATGCGGATATTGAAATTACTTCTTCAAGGATATTGTAAAACTAAATTAGTTCAAAATACCGTGCAGACCATCTGTCAAATATATTTTTATAAATTTGCTCCAACCAATGGATTAATGTGTTCTTAAAAAAGATTTTAGTACAACGTAACTTCATTCTACATTCTACTAGAAAAGAATAAAGTTAGTTTGTTTCTGTTACATCTTATTTAGCTCCCTAATTCTGCATCATCAAATAAATGACTATACAAGATTTAATTGGCACCTATTCTATTTCCGGAAGCAATCAGGATGACAGCCAGGAACTAACTTATAAAGTTATTTTGACTTTATCGTTAGATAAAAACAACCGAATTATTGCGCATTGGGTTATTAATAAGACACAAGAGCAAAAAGGTTACGGTTTCTTTAAAGATAATATTCTGGTCATTAATTTTAATTACAAAGGAGAAAACAATAAAACGTTTAAAGGAGTTGCTGTTTACCGATGCATAACCAAAGACGTATTGGATGGTTTTTGGTCTGAAAAACACGGAAACCCACTCTATTTAGGAACGGAATATTGTTTGAGAATGGAAAGTATTGAGAAACTAAACTAAATATTATTTAAGAACGAGGTTTAGGTAAGTTTCTGTCGTACATAATAATAGTTCCTGCTACTGCCACGTTTAAGCTTTTTACTGATTTAAACTTTACCAGATGATGGCATTTAGCCATTACTTTTTTGGATAAACCATGATCTTCTGCTCCTAATAAATAAACACAACGTCTTGGATGTTCAAAGGTTTCTAAATCTGAAGCTCTATCATCTAATTCAACACCAACCAATCGCGCACCTTTAGGTAAATTTTCGAAAAAAGCTTCAAAAGTATCATAATGAAAATAAGGAATTGCTTTTACTGCATCATGAGTATCGCAGGCTTGTTTGGCATATCGATTACCAATTGTAAATATAAAAGTTGCACCTAAATTTTGAGCCGATCGCCACAAAACACCCAAATTTTCAGGTGTTTTACCATTTTGTATCCCGATGCCAAAATATTCATTTATAAAATTATCATTCATAAATGCAAAAGT
Organism: Flavobacterium sp. KH_001; assembly: GCF_057840745.1. Classification (NCBI taxonomy): domain Bacteria; kingdom Pseudomonadati; phylum Bacteroidota; class Flavobacteriia; order Flavobacteriales; family Flavobacteriaceae; genus Flavobacterium; species Flavobacterium sp. KH_001. Next base: position 4,015,022 of record NZ_CM174520.1, read on the forward strand.
ACAAACTGTAAGCAGATAAATCAATTTTTTATTGATCCGAAAGAAAAACCTTCTATTTGTTATTCTTTTGATACTAAATATTTGTTTTTCTAAAGCTGATTAAATTATTCCCTGAATAATACAATTCTTTATCAGTTCAGCAGTATTTTTAGAACCAGATTTAGCGAGTATATTATTGCGATGTGTTTTTACTGTCAATGGACTGATGAAAAGTTTCTCGGCTATTTCAGTATTATTTAAGCCATTTCCTATCTCTTTAATAATATCAACTTCTCTTTTAGAAAATTCAAATCCTTTAGCATCCAAATCAAGACTCAAATTCATAAATGATGGTTCGCCATTAAGTCCAATAAGTGATATTTTATAGGTATTAAAAGAGCTTAAATGATCTATACGTGTATGGATATTTAGTGATTTTCCATAACCACCACTATCATCCATTGTCAGCATTAATGCCTGATGATTAAACAATACATAATCACCGTTTTCTATTCGGCACCTATGACTGTAGCTTATTTTATAACTTAATAGTTTTTCACGCCCAATATTTTCATAGAAAAATTTTGTCAAAAAGGCTTCTGCTTTTACTACAAACTCAATATCCTCCGGATGGATGGCGCCTAATACATCATTAAAAGTTAAGGTTTCAGGATCAAATCCATGCATTTCAAATAAAGACGGACTAATATGCGAAAGCGACATATCAAAAAAATCTATTATATAAAAAGAAAATGGACCTGTACTAATAATTGAATTCGTAAGTTCATCAAAAGAGATTTGATGAGATGTTGTTTTGACAGTTCGATTTGACTCCCAAACATTATGAAGATTTTGTATTTCCGGCAGCATAATAAACAAGTAATTTTATTAAACGTATGTTAAAGCAAATTAACATAAAAAAACGTTTAAATCAAATTAATTGCATAGTAAGTGATCCAAAGCACTGCTTCTGACACCTTTTGTTGTTCCGGTTAAACCAAAATGTTTAATCCCTGCTTTTATAAAATTCTCTTATACTGACAGCAAGCATTAAAGCTAAAAACAAATAAAATATAATTCTGATAATCATTTTCGTGTAGTATTAAATTTCTAAAATGCCTTTACTAATTATTCAAAACCTCTGATACACTGCTATTTTTTAATACCTATTGTACGCAACAAACTTACTTCATATACAAACCATTTGAAATACACCAAAAGGAGTATTTTGAAAGAACTCTAACTTTCATTCACACAACTTTTAATTTCTATAAAAACAGGTAGGGGTTTTAGTAAATTCATTTAGTACTTATCTGTCATAATTCAAATTGCAAGAAAACGATTTAAGTACTACTCAAAACCGTAAACCAAATTTATGTTCCTGCTTACATTTTCTTATACGTATAAATACTCTTTTTCAACGCATTATTTTTTTTATTTTTACTTGACGCAGTTACATTAATTTAGAAACCCACCGTCATTCTTATTCAAGAGGAACCACTTCAAATATCCCGAATCAAAAAAACCTCCAAAAATCAAATATTTTTGGAGGTTTTAAATTATCTTACACTATTATTTTTTCAACGAAAACTCATACTCAATAAGCCTGAATTTTTCCTGATCAAGCGGTTTGTTAAGAAAGCGAAAAATAGCAGGATCATTTTCTGCCCGTTTAAAATCATCCGGATGTAATGATGTTGTGATCATTAAAATAATACAGTTACTTTTTATTGTTTCTGAAAGTTTAGCATATTCTTCCAAAAATTCATATCCGTTCATACCGGGCATATTGATGTCTAAAAAAATTAACTGCGGAAGTAAATCAGGAGTAGCTTCTAGTGATCTAATATAAACGAGAGCTTCAAGAGCGGATTCCTGTAAAATGATTTCTTCTGCAAAATGATATTTTTCCGCCATTCGTTTTGCAATATAACGATCTGTTGGATTGTCGTCTATTACCAGAATTTTTTTGAAAGATGGTTGAGTAATTTCTTGATTCATTTAATGATGATTGGTTATTTATTTGGTATTTTAATTAAGAAAGTCGTTCCTGCGCCTACTTCCGATTCTACTTTTATTTCTCCGTTGAGTTTGTTTACTGCTTCTTTTACAATGTACAGCCCTAGTCCTGAACCTACTGATTCATGGGATACACGATAGAACATGTCAAATATTTTTGAATGTACTTCTTCACAAATACCAATACCATTGTCCTGTATAGTAATTCTTGTTTCAGTTTGGGATGTTTCTATTTTAATACGGACAAAAGGATTTGAAACTCCTGGATTCTGATAACGAATCGCGTTTGAAATAAGATTTCCCAGAATGGTAATAAGACGATTTTTATCGGAGTAAATAGAAGTTTCACCCGAGATTTCAATGATAAATTGAATTGTTCTGTTATTATCTCCTATAAATTTTAAATTTTCAGTTACATCATTAAGAAGTTCCCTGAAATTAATTTGCTCCATATTCACTTCCATACGAGAATTTCGTGAGTAATCAAGTATATCACAAATAAAACCATCCAGTTTCTTAGCACTTCTGTTCAACATTTTAAGATGCTCCCGTGTTATCTCTTCAGCAGTATCATCTTTTGCTATTTCAATCAGACCAAGCATTGAATTCAGTGGAGCACGCAAATCATGGGAGGTACTGTAAACAAAACGATCAAGTTCATAATTGGCTGTTTTTAATTCCTGATTTTCTATTTCCCTCTTATTAAAAATTAAGTCAATGTGTGCTTCACTATATTTTTTAAACTGATACGCCCATAACCCGCAAATTGAAAAAATAACACCTGCCAATATCATATGAATAATAAAGGTCTGCAAAGGGATATAATCTAACTGAGAGAAATAAATTTCATTAAACCCCTTGTACTGAAAATAGCCGAATAATCCATGGTGGATCGCTACAACTAACATAAGCGGTATTTGGAGTTTCCAGTTTTGATACGTAATAAGTATTGCACTGGCTATAAATGCCATAAAATGCATTTCAAACATCCCATGCATCTGGTAAATAAACTGCGCCATATAAATCCCCAATACAACACTGAGAACATACTGATACAAGTTTGATTTTGGTAAAGCTATTTTTGTAGAATAATAGGCTACAAGTAATAACCCTCCAACCCCTATTGCAATTTGCCAGGTGTCATAATAGAATGCGAGAAGCAGTCCGACAACAAAAAAACTGAAAAGAAAATAATTAATTAAGTGATCTGATTTTTGTTTTATTGTAAAAAGAAAATCCTGAATATGCAAGGATTGTTCCAGGTCTTTAATATCTTGTTTCATTTTAATTATTGCAATTTGGGATCTTACCAAATTATATAAAAAAACGATAACAACAAACTATAATTAAATATATCACACAATTATTCGTAATTTTTCCTGAATTAAACAACAGTTTTAAAAATATTAAGAAGTGTTTAATAAACAGTATCTCTTTCAGTCATAAGGTTATTGTATTCTTAAAAATTTATCATAAAATTAAAAATGGTAATCCTTTGATTAATTTGCATTACTTATATTTTTACAAAAAAAATAATACAGAAAATCACCTTTTATTTTTTTAAAAGGCCAGTAACTACATTAAACAAAAAAACAACTTCTAGTTTAAGATCGACTTAATCAAAGCATTTTCTTGCTCCTTTGTAAATATGTGTGGCAAATACAAATCGTTTTCTGCTGTCCATTTTCTTTCCATTTCGAAATAATTTGAAGGAGCTATTGTTTGATTTTTAAGATGTCCTAATTGTTCTTTTTCAAACAGTTTCCATCGGTCCAAATACAAAGAACCTAAAATCCCTCCCCATTCTTTAAAAGCATAATCATGCAAATTTGTAGTAGGATCATAAGGTCCCCAAATCGTAATTTGTTCTTTTGCATTACGCAACGCCAGCTCTTTATCTTGTGGTGTAGTTCCAAAATCAGTGGCTTGCTTTAACCAGGTGTGAAGTGAAAAATGCGGATTACAATTTAATAAGTCATTCTGCTGAACAATCATCTTTCGAAACTGTTTTGAAGCGGTTTCAAAAGCAACAGCATCTTTCTTATTAATAGCATCAATCATGTTTTGATATACAATATCGCCTTTATTTGCATTAACCTGTCTTACCAAATCAATTTTATCGACCTGAAAAGTTTCGCTTTGCTCAAATTCTTTTGAAGCGCCTACAAAAAGTTTAACGGCATCAGCAAATTTTGCTACATCATAGTTTCTCTTTCTGGTTCCCCATGAAGATATACTTTCTACATTTTTACCAGGTCTTGCACAAAAAATGGATTCTGAACCACCTTCCTGATAAATCTCGGGACTACTATATATGGTTTCAAGAAATCCTTGCCAGGCAGCTAGAATTGTATCATTACTTTTTCCATAGCGATACTTAACATAATTTTTGATCCATTCTTTACTATCGACTTTCTCTTTATGCCAACCCAATTCTAACATAAAATCAATAGCTACTGAGTTGTTGTGAATTCCCTCAGGAATAATTCCGATGCCGCTTAAAAAAGCCTTATACGAGCCTGTTTTAGCACGATACACCTCATCTGCAAATCGTTGCATTTTACCGTATAAACTGACTTTGTCTCCAAAATTACTCACATTACACCAAATAAATGGAGTTCCATCGTAAGCTTTACGCGTTTCCCAATTGGCAGTATTTTCACCAAACAATTCAATAATCAAAGTTTTTGATTTATCTACACCGGCCAGTAATTTAGTGGAAGGGTTTTCCTGCCATCCCTGAAGTATCCATGTACTGGAAGGAAAAGAAAGCTGCATTTGTTTTTGAATTTCTTTAGCACAAACTGCCAGATCAGCGCCTTTTGAATTTCCTCCTTCATGAAAGGGGTCACCTCCAAAAAACTGAAGATCACTGCCATATAATTGTTTCATTTCGGAGTAATAAATACCGGAAATTTTCTCAAAGTAAGGATCTGTAGGTAATAAAAAATCAGGTCTGGTAAAACCGCCTGCCCATTTTCCCTGATCGATGATATTTACTTTTTCTTTATTTTTTAATGATGTCGGAACCATTCCATAAAAACCCTGCATTACTGGCTGAATGCCGAGCTCCTTCATACGCTTTAAAATCTTTTTTTCTAATAAAGCCTGTTGATCAATCATATTTTGAGAAACGGGTCCTCCCCAGCCTTCCATATTTCCCATGAGCCACCATGCACTAAAAGCGGGGCCAGGAATAAAATCAAAAATTTCTTTTTGAGTAAAACCAAGGCGCTTCATCGTATTCTGCCAAACGGCTTCGACCCCTACAGGAGCCAACATTAAATTTACACCATTTAAGGCCATCCAGTCCAATTCGCGTTCCCAGTCTTTCCAGGTATAAAAGCTCATCGTATAATTGATCGTGCAATAGTTTAGGGCATATCGAAAACGATAAGGAGAAACAATTCTGATTTTTTTATCAATTACCGGTATCTTTTCAAGAGGATCCATGTTATCTCCCATATGAGACATATTGCGATAACAATAGTATTTTAAGTACCAATTTAAAGCAGCTGAAGCCGAATTTACATCGGTTGCTGCAATATAGATAAGGCCTTTCTTTGAAGATAATTCAAATACATCTTTTCCTTCTTCCTTTGGTATCAGTGAAAAATTTAGTTTACCAGCAAGCCATGGAACGCGCCTGTCTGCCAACTCTTTTACTGTCTTGAAAGATTGTGCTTTTAAAGAAAAACCAAATACGATGCAGATAAGTACTACTACTAATTTTTTAACTTTCATTTATTGTAAACTATTTATTCTAAGATTATTATGCGATTTTAATCTAAAGACATATTCTGATACTTACATCAGGATCTTTTCGATAAAATTAAAGATTTTATTCTTTTGGGAAGCCTTCATTTATAACTACTTAATGCTGTAAGACAAAGAAATTTAAAATCTTTAACACAAGCATCAAAATGCTCTATTTAAAAGTAACAAATACCATTAAAGTTGTTAATTAACAGAAAATAAGACACATAACTAAACTTCGTCTCAAAAACAGGTATAACTACCTATTCCTACAATATTCATATAGTCTAATTTTGTATTGTATTGAATTACTGACATATAAACTAACATTAACCAATTAACAAAAAAAATTATGGAGACTTTTTTAGGAACAATTCTAGCATTTGGATTTAATTTTGCGCCACGAGGCTGGCTACTCTGCTATGGACAACTTTTATCAATAGCACAAAATAGTGCACTTTTTTCCTTACTTGGAACAACATATGGAGGTGATGGCGTAAATACATTTGCTTTACCTGATTTAAGAGGAAGATCTCTTGTCGGACAGGGTCAGGGACCAGGACTAAGTACTATCAATATAGGTCAAATATCCGGTACTGAAAACACTTCCCTATTAATAACCAACATGCCTTCGCATACACATGCTCTTGTTGCGGGTCAGGCTAATGTTTCTACAGTTGCTAATGCATTAAGCGGAGGTACAATAACCAACGAGACTGATAGTGGAAATAACTTTTTTGCTGCAGGTAACGCTGTTCCTAATATTTACAGTGAACCAGGAGGCACAAATAACTTAATTGGCGGTATAGCTTCGACTATCAGTGGTATTACTGGTGTTGCCGGAGGTAATCAGCCCTTTAGTATCCGAAATCCTTATCTGGGTATAAACTACTCCATCGCTACAGAAGGGATATTTCCTTCCAGAAATTAATACAATATAAATGAACAGAGGTAATTATGCCTCTGTTTTTTTAATCTTATATTATGGACAACGCTATTAAAATTGGGATCCTGATTCCAAAATCGCAACAATATCCAACATTAGACAGAGATTTTATCAGAGGTTTAAAGCTTAATAATCTCGATGTCAATTTTTTTGTGGAAAGTATTGGAATTGGTGCAGATGAGAAAATGATAATTGAGAAAATACAAAAATTAAATTTCCAGGAAGATATATCTATTATCATTGGCTTTTTTGGGCATTATAATATTTCTGAAGTTTATCATTATGCTTCAAAAAATGATATTTTACTGCTTGTTGCTGATACAGGAGCAACGATACCCTATGAGACAGCTGCACACAGAGGTGTTTACATTAATTCTTTTGGGTTAACAGAATCGTGCTATCATTTAGGCACTTATCTAATAGCTAAAAACTATCAGAAAATTGTAACCGCAACTTCGTTTTACGATTCAGGTTACGGTATGTTAGCTGCTATTGAATATGCTTTTAAAGAAAACCCTATTTTTTCAGGACACTATATCACTCCTTTTGTACCACGAGAAAATGAATCTGCATACATGGATGAGTTTATTAATTCGCACGATCCTGATGCTGTTTTTGCTTTCTATAGCGGTCTATATGCTGAGGAAAATGCTGATTTTACAAATCAAAATAAAGTCACTAAAAAGTACCCGTTTTATGTAACTCCTTTTTTTATCAACAATAAAATTTTAGAAGAATTTAGGATTGAGCCCCACGAACTCTACGTTGTAAGCTCCTGGATGCAAAATGATAGTAATAGTGCCTACTTTACTGACGAATATAAAAGTAAATATTCAGACGCGCCGTCCGTGTTTTCTATTTTAGGATATGAAAATGGGCTGATAATAAAAACCATTCTTCGTAATACCGGGAACAATACCAGTATAAGTTCTTTAATTGAAGAAATTGATAAACTAAATATCTCCGGCCCCAGAGGAAATATTGAATTCGATAAGGGGACAAACAGAACAAAGTTTGCTCACCATATGTATAAATTAAATTTTGATTCTAATGATGATATCAGTTTTAATAAAATAAAAACATTCGTTAATGACGGGCATTTTATTAAAGCTTTTACTTCATCTAATAAACCTGAAAAAGCAGGCGGCTGGCAAAATGCCTACTTATGTCATTAAACTAAAATTTTATGTTATGAAAAGAAAACTACTCACATTTATCGTCTTTTTGTGTACCTATTTTGTACAACAAAATGTAAATGCCCAAACTACTCTGGCAGCAGGTGACATAGCTTTTATTGGCTATCAAACCGCTGGTTCAGATGGTTTTTCTTTTATTACCCTTAAGGCTATGAATACAGGCACGCTCTTGTATTTAACTGAAAAAGGATGGGGTAACGGAACCTGGATTTCAGGTAGTACCGAACCACATTTATTATGGACGGTACCGGCATTTACACCCGCAGGGACTATAGTATCAATTGTGGAAACTGCAACGTTAGATACTTTCACAGTAACAGGAACAACACCGGCCTCAATCACATTTGCCTTAGGAACAGGCTTTAATTTATCTGGCGGTGATCAGATGCTGGCCTATCAATCTTCTACTGGTCCGCAGCCTGCATCACCTATATTTATTGCAGGTGTACATGCAGATTATAATCTTGGTGACTATGATACAACTACCAAATGGAATACAACTGGAGCTACTGGAGGAAACTCAAGCTCTTTGCCTCCGGGTTTAGCCAATGGTGTAAATTGTGTTTCGTTATTCCCTGGAGTTTCAGAAGTTGCCAACAGTAAATATATAGGTACATTAACAGGTTCTAAGGCAGCATTATTAGCAAGTATAAATAATTATAATAATTGGTCTCATCATGGAACTAATGACCTAGGAATAACGCCTTCAGGTTATGTTACACCAGCAGTGTCTCCTACTGTTGTTGCAACTGTTACTACCAACACAGCTACAACTATTAAAGCTGTTTCGGCGATAATGGGTGGTAGTCTAAGTGTGGATGGTGGTGACGAAGATGTAGAAAGAGGAATAGTTTGGGCTACAACTGCATCTCCAACCATTTCTAATAATAAAGTTCAAAATGGAACAGGAACAGGATCATTTAGTGCTACAATTACCGGACTCCCTTCTGGTTCTACTATTCATTACAGAGCATATGCTACTAATACTGCCGGTACTAGTTATGGTACAGAATTAACATTCAATACAACTGCCGGTCTAAGTACTTCATCTACACCACAAACTAATATAAACTGCAATGGAGGAAACAATGGTGTCGCTACTGTTGTTGTAACAGGTGGTACGGTACCTTACTCTTATTCCTGGTCCCCGTCTGGAGGAACTGGAGCAACGGCATCTTCACTTGTTGCCGGAACCTATACCGTAACGATTACTGATGGGGAAGCAACTCAAATTACAAGAACTTTTAACATAACACAGCCTTCAGTCCTTAACGGCACTTCTTCTACAACTCCAGTTTCATGTTTTGGAGGATCTAATGGTACTGCAACTATTACTCCTACAGGAGGCGCAGGCGGATATACTTTTTTATGGTCTAATGGAGCAACAACCGCGACCGCTTCAGGACTTGTGACGGGAACCTATAATGTTACCATTACAGATGCCAATGCCTGTACGAAAACGGTAACTAGTATTACTGTTGGAACTCCGGCGGCAGCCCTTGATGGAACTCCAAGTGTAACAAATGTTTCCTGTTTTCAAGGCTCAAATGGAGCAGCTACAATTACCCCATCAGGCGGAACTCCTGGCTATACTTACTTATGGAACACTGGAGCAACAACTCAAACTATTACGGGACTTGTAGCAGGAACTTATAGTGTCACTATCTCTGACGCTAACGCCTGTACAAAAAATATCTCTGGCATTGTCGTTGGAGAACCTACTAGTGCAATTACTGGAAGTATCACTAAAACAGATGTTTCTTGTAATGGAGGAGCTAATGGTACAGCTACTGCTTCAGCCACAGGAGGAACGCCCGGGCCTGGATATACTTATTTCTGGTCACCGTCTGGAGGTACTAGTGCTACAGCAACAGGTCTTGTTGCCGGAACATACACCGTTACGATTACAGATGCTAATTCGTGTCAAACAACTGAAAATGTTACTATTACTCAACCTAGCGAATTAATCGTCACACCATTAGCACAAACTAATATAGCATGCCATGGTGACGCTACCGGATCTGCTACGGTAAATGTAACAGGAGGAACTGGTGCATACTCTTATTCATGGGCACCCTCAGGAGGTACTGGCGCAACAGCATCAGGATTAACTGCCGGAACTTATACAGTTACTGTTACAGATGAAAATGGATGTTTTGCGACACAAAGTTTTATAATCAATGGTCCATCAGCTGCTTTATCAGCAACTACCGCATCGACAGGTGTTAGTTGTTTTAGTGGATCAAATGGTACAGCTAGTGTAACAGTATCGGGAGGAACACCTTCATATACTTATTTATGGGCACCGCTTGGAGGTACTACCTCAAGTATCACAGGAAGACCAGCAGGAAACTATACATGTACTATTACAGATGCAAATGGATGTACATTGGTTAAAAATATTACAATTTCAACTCCCCCGTTAGTATCTTTAACAACTTCTAAAACAGATGTGTCTTGCAATGGAGGATCTAATGGTTCAGCTAGTGTAACTGCATCCGGAGGAACACCGGGTTATACTTACTCATGGTCTCCATCTGGAGGAACTGCAGCCTCAGCCTTCGGTTTGTCAGCAGGAACTTATACGGTTACTGTTACAGATGCCAATACTTGTAGCAATACTGCAACTGTCACAATAAATCAACCATCAGTTTTAACAGCATCAACAGCATCAACTGGATTACTTTGTAATGGTCAAGGCAACGGAACAGCAACAGTAATCGTTTCAGGCGGTACACCTGGATATACTTACCTATGGTCACCTTCCGGAGGAACAGCTTCTACAGCAACAGGATTAGCAGCAGGAAGCTACTCTTGTTTAATTACGGATGCTAACGGTTGTTTCCTAACTAAAACCTTCAACATCTCACAGCCAAATGTCTTAAATGCATCTACAAGTCAAATCAATGCAACTTGTATTACTGGAGGGCAGGCAGCTGTTAGCCCTACAGGTGGTACTGCACCATATAACTATTTATGGTCACCTTCTGGAGCAACAACACAACTAATAACAGGATTAGCAGCAGGAAATTATAGCTGTTTTATTACTGATGCTAATGGTTGTACGGTAACCAAAAATTTTAATGTGACAAGCACAAATACATTAGTTGCTACTACATCCCAGACTAATATTCTTTGTAATGGTTCAAACACAGGTTCAGCCTCTGTAGTTCCCTCAGGAGCTCCGGGGCCATATACCTATTCTTGGGCTCCATTTGGAGGTAATGCAGATACAGCGAGCAATCTTATGGTAGGAAATTATAGTGTAACCATAACTTCAAGTAATGGTTGTTCAATTGTTAAAAACTTTACGATTACCCAACCTTCCGCAATGGCAGTTATGCCGTCACAAACTAATATATTATGCAATGGTGCCGCTACAGGATCTGCTTCTGTTTCAGTAACCGGAGGAACTGGCGCATATACTTATGCATGGGCACCTTCTGGAGGAACGGCAGCAACAGCAACAGGACTAACTGCCGGAAATTATACCGTAACCGTTACTGATGCTAACTTGTGTCAGACCACACAACCATTTACAATTACAGAGCCTGATGCTCTTACTGCTACAATAGCTCCAACAAACGTAAGCTGCAACGGAGGAACAAACGGATCTGCAACAGTAACTACAATTGGCGGAACTGGTGCATATACATATGCATGGGCACCATCAGGCGGAACTGCTGCAACAGCAACAGGACTAACTGCAGGAACTTATACTGTTACCGTTACAGATGCCAATACTTGTTCTACAACTCAAAGCGTTACACTAACGGAACCAACTCTATTAATTGCCTCTGCAGGAGGTCAAACTGATGTTAGCTGCAATGGACTTAATGATGGATCTGCTACTGTTAACATAACTGGAGGAACAGGCTCTTATACGTATTCGTGGTCTCCAGCTGGAGGTACCGCAGCAACTGCTACAGGACTTAGTCCGGGAACTTACACCGTAACCGCTACTGATGCAAACAGCTGTACAGCAACGCAAAGTTTTACAATAACAGAACCAGCTGTTTTAACAGCTGTTATCACAAGTCAAACTGATGTTTCTTGTAATGGAGGAACAACAGGAGCAGCAAACGTAACCGCAGCTGGAGGAATTGGTACATACACATATGCATGGGCTCCTTCTGGAGGAACGGCTGCTACAGCGACAGGACTTAGCGCCGGAACTTATACAGTAACTGTGACTGATGCTAATAGCTGTACTACAACTCAAAGCGTTACTTTAACAGAACCTAATGCGCTTACTGCTACAATAACTCCAACAAATGTAAGCTGTAACTCGGGAACAAACGGATCTGCAACAGTAACTGTCACTGGAGGAACTGGAGCATATACATATTCATGGGCTCCTACTGGTGGAACTGCTGCAACGGCAACAGGACTTACTGCAGGAACTTATACCGTAACAGTTACGGATGCTAATAGTTGTAATACAACTGAGAGCATTACTATAACGGAACCAACTCCATTAGTTGCTTCTGCAGGAGGTCAAACAAATGTTAGCTGTAACGGACTTACCAATGGATCTGCAACAGTAAACGTAACAGGCGGAACTGGAACTTATACTTATGTTTGGTCTCCATCAGGTGGAACTGCCGATACAGCAACAGGACTGAGCCCGGGAACTTATACAGTAACCGTAACAGATACAAACAGTTGTACCGCAACGCAAAGTTTTACAATTACAGAACCAGCTCTATTAACTGCCTCTATTACTGCGCAAACAAATGTTACTTGCAATGGTCAAGCCAATGGATCAGCAACAGTAACTGCAAATGGAGGAGCAGGTTCTTATACTTACTCATGGTCTCCATCTGGAGGAAATGCCGATACAGCAACAGGACTTAGCGGAGGAATTTATACAGTAACCGTTACTGACGCTAATAGCTGTTCAACAACTCAAAGCGTTACAATCACAGCACCTAATGCTATTACTGCTACAATAGCTCCAACAAACGTGAGCTGTAACGGAGGCACTACAGGAGCCGCAACCGTCACCGCAACTGGAGGAACGGGTGCTTATACATATGCTTGGACACCTTCTGGAGGAACTGCTGCAACAGCAACAGGACTTACTGCAGGAACTTATACCGTAACGGTTACTGATGCCAATAGCTGTACTGCAACTCAAAGTGTTACTATAACCGAACCTTCTCTATTAACTGCTTCCAGTGGAGGACAAACTCATGTTACCTGCAACGGACTTAATGATGGATCTGCAACTGTAAACGTAACAGGTGGAACTGGTACTTATACGTATGCTTGGGCTCCATCGGGTGGAACTGCAGAAACTGCAACAGGACTTAGTCCGGGAACTTATACAGTAACTGTAATAGATGCAAACAGTTGTACGGCAACGCAAAATTTTACAATTACAGAACCAGCACTTTTAGCAACTTCTATTACAGATCAAACAGATGTTACTTGTAATGGAGGAACGACAGGAGCTGCAACAGTAACCGCAACTGGTGGAACTGGATTTTATACTTACGCCTGGGCTCCATCAGGTGGAACTGCTGCAACAGCAACAGGACTTAGCGCCGGAACTTATACAGTAACTGTGACTGATGCTAATAGCTGTACTACAACTCAAAGTGTGACTATAACTGAACCTAATGTGCTTACTGCTACGATAGCTCCAACAAACGTGAGCTGTAACGGAGGCACTACAGGAGTCGCAACCGTAACCGCAACTGGTGGAACGGGTGCTTATACATATGCTTGGGCACCTTCTGGAGGAACTGCTGCAACAGCAACAGGACTTACTGCAGGAACTTATACCGTAACGGTTACTGATGCCAATAGCTGTACCACAACTCAAAGTGTTACTTTAACGGAGCCAGCTCAATTAGTAGCTTCTGTAGGAAGTCAAAATGATGTTACCTGCAACGGACTTAACAATGGATCTGCAACTGTAAACGTAACAGGTGGAACTGGATTTTATACTTACGCCTGGGCTCCATCAGGTGGAACTGCTGCAACAGCAACAGGACTTAGCGCCGGAACTTATACAGTAACTGTGACTGATGCCAACAGCTGTACTACAACTCAAAGTGTGACTATAACTGAACCTAATGTGCTTACTGCTACGATAGCTCCAACAAACGTGAGCTGTAACGGAGGCACTACAGGAGTCGCAACCGTAACCGCAAATGGTGGAACGGGTGCTTATACATATGCTTGGGCACCTTCTGGAGGAACTGCTGCAACAGCAACAGGACTTACTGCAGGAACTTATACCGTAACGGTTACTGATGCCAATAGCTGTACTACAACTCAAAGCGTTACTTTAACGGAGCCAGCTCAATTAGTAGCTTCTGTAGGAAGTCAAAATGATGTTACCTGCAACGGACTTAACAATGGATCTGCGACTGTAAATGTAACAGGTGGAACTGGAACTTATACTTACGTTTGGTCTCCATCAGGTGGAACTGCCGATACAGCAACAGGACTTAGCCCGGGAACTTATACAGTAACCGTAACAGATGCAAACAGTTGTACTGCAACGCAAAGTTTTACAATTACAGAACCAGCTCTATTAACTGCCTCTATTACTGCGCAAACAAATGTTACTTGTAATGGTCAAGCCAATGGATCAGCAACCGTAACAGCAAATGGCGGAGCAGGTTCTTATACTTACTCATGGTCTCCATCTGGAGGAAATGCCGATACAGCAACAGGACTTAGCGGAGGAACTTATACAGTAACCGTAACTGATGCTAATAGCTGTACAACAACTCAAAGTGTTACTATAATAGAACCTAATGCTCTTACTGCTACAATTACTCCAACAAATGTGAGTTGTAACGGAGGAACTACAGGAACTGCAACCGTAACTGCAACTGGTGGAACTGGTGCTTATACTTACTTATGGGCGCCTTCTGGAGGAACTGCTGCAACAGCAACAGGGCTTATTGCAGGAACTTATACAGTAACTGTGACAGATGCTAACAGCTGTACTACAACTAAAAGTGTTGCTCTAACCGAACCAGCTCAATTAGTAGCTTCTATAGGCTCTCAAACAAATGTTTCTTGTCATGCAGGAAGTAATGGGACAGCAACTGTAAATGTAACGGGGGGAACTGGGTCTTATACTTATGCATGGAGTCCTTCTGGAGGAAATAGTGCTACAGCTTCCGGGCTTAATGCCGGAACGTACACTGTAACCGTAACAGATGCTAACAATTGTACTGCAACACAAATTTTCAATATATCAGAACCAAACCTATTAGCTTCGAACATTGCATCTCAAACTAATGTTTCTTGTAGCGGATTAAATAATGGAGCTGTGATTATCAATGTTACAGGTGGAGTTACTCCTTATACTTATTTATGGTCTAATGGTGGTACAACAAAAGATGTTAGTGGTTTAGCTGCAGGTATCTATACCCTAACAATTAATGACGCTAATAATTGTTCTGCTACACAATCTGTAACTATAAGTACTATTCCAGATGTAACGCCACCAGTTCCTACTGTTGCAAATCTTCCGGAAATCACTAATTATTGCTCTGTTTTAGCAGCACAAATTCCAATTCCTACAGCAACAGACAATTGTGCCGGAATTATTAATGCAACAACAACTAGTCCTCTGAATTATACTACTGACGGAAGTTATGTTATTACATGGAGTTTTGATGATGGCAGTGGAAATATTTCAACACAGAATCAAACAGTTAAAGTTTCAAATTCTCTTATCGATCAGGTAACTTTCAATGATACTGAATTTACTTTTGATAGTAATGAACATGTAATACAGGTGGCTAATCTTCCTGCAGGAGCGAGCGTCGCTTACTCTACTGTTCCGGCAACCGGAACAAATAATGGTGCTACTAACGCCGGTATTTATGCCGTTACTGCTACAGTAACACCATCAGCAGCTACACCAAATTGCTCACCAGTCACTTTAACTGCAAATCTTACTATTAAAAAAGCGGCGCAGCAAATTACATTCGGAGCTTTGGTACCAAGAATTCTTGGCGGTAATAACGATTTTAATTTACAGGCTCTTTCTAATTCAGGTTTACCAATACGCTTTTCATTTACCTACACTTCTGCCCTGCCGCCGGCTGATGTTTCACCAACTGGTGTAGTAAGTATGTTAAGATCAGGAGAATTGCTAATTACGGCTCATCAGGATGGAAATGAAAATTATCTTCCGGCAGCAAGTGTTTCACAGCTTCTTATAATCAAAAACAATGATATAACAGTTCAAAGTATTACCATAGGAAGTAAAGTTTATACTAATCCTGCGAAAGATATTACGTATCTTATGTCATGTGGAGAAAACAATCCTAATATCGCTGTTGTAAATCAAACAAACGCCACTATTATACCGGGCGCTAATTTCTCTATTGCAACTCCAAAACCAGGGATTTACACACAAAATGTAACTATTACTTCGCAAGATGGAACCGCTACGGCAAACTACACCATCAAAGTAGAAAAACCATTTGCGTTTTATGATATTGTGAAACAGAAGTTTAATAATATCCTTCTTGTAAACAACAATCCGCTAACAAATGGTGGTTATGTGTTTGTTGCTTTCCAATGGTTTAAAAATGGCCAACTAGTCGGAACCGGACCTTATTATTCAGCTGGAAATGAATTAAATTCTATATTGGATACTTCGGCAATATACAGTGTAAAAATGACTACGCTGGATGGAAGAGTATTGCAGACATGCGACGCTACGATTGTGCTTCAAAATACGTTAGAAGCCAAACTTTATCCTAACCCAATTGAAGTAGGAAAAGTAATTACTGTTGAAGCCGATTTTCCTGAAGAAGAGTTACAAAATATGCAAATAACACTTTATTCTGTATCTGGTAAACTGATTAAAACAGTGCAATCATCTTCTGTCAAAACTGAAATACAATTACCTGAAACAACAGGAAGCAATATGTACCTTGTTGTTCTCGAAGCTGGTAACATCAAAAAAACTTTCAAAGTAATTGTAAAATAAATAATCTGCCAGTGCTAGATAAAAATAGCACTGGCATAATTTAACTTTAAGATGAAAAAAAATATAAGCAACTCTATAAAATCATTGGCTGCAGCGGCACTTTTAATTATATGCCTCGATAGTTATGGTCAGGATAAAAAACAAGAAATATCGATATCTCTAGGCGGGCCCTTTTCGTATTTGGATTATTTACCAGAAGCTCAAGTAGTTGCTGGTAATGGTTTTAGTGCAGGATTTCGTTATTCTTACTACCTAAATGAAACTGTCAGTATTGGTGTAGGTGTAGAATATCAGACGTACAGATCTGATTTTAAATCCTCGTTTCTCTCAGGACAATATATGACTACAGATGCTGAGAATGAATCTTTTCAGTTTCGATATAAAGCTACCAATTTAAGAGAAGAACAAAACTTAGGATATATCAATATTCCAATTGGTATTCAATATGAAACTCCGGGAACATCACAATTATATCTTGCCGGTGGATTTAAAATTGGATTTGCAGCAAATGGAAAATACGAAACAAAAATTGAAAATCTAACTACAAGCGGCTACTATCCGCAGTATAATGTTGAATTATTTGCTCCTGCATTTGCTGGTTTCGCAAGTACAGATAATATCAAAACAAGTAAACAAGATCTGGATACTGATGTATCCTATTCTGCTACTTTTGAAACAGGTCTAAAGCAAAAGATCGGATCAAGAAGTTCTCTTTATATTGGTCTTTATTTAGATTATGGATTAAACAATATCTATGACAAAAATGAAAGCAAAAATCTGATTCAATATAATCCCGAACTTCCGGTACAGTTAGGATATAATTCTATTCTTGATTCATCAAAAGTTACTGATGTGATATTGATTTCTTATGGTATCAAATTAAGATATGCTTTGCGTTAATTTAAAAACAAGCGTTGTAGCATCTTTAATTACTTTTAGATAAAAAACAAAAAAAAACGAGGAACTAAGTTCCTCGTTTTTTTTTGTTTTTCTACTTACTCGTTACTCTTTACTCTTTAAAATAATTAGCTCCCCAAATAGTATATCGCTTTTTCATCGTTTCAAGTTTTGTTTGAAATTCAGTCCAGTTTTTACTCTCTTTTGGAGACCACAATACTTCACTTAGAGCGCTCAATCGAGGGAATATCATATATTCTACTTTAGCCGGATTGGCCATATATTCTGTCCATACATTTCCCTGTGCTCCTAAAACGTATTTTGCCTGTTGTTCGTTTAATTCTTTCGGAATTGGCTCATAAGCGTAAACTGTTTCTATTGGTAAATAACCGCCAATAGTAACTTCTTTTTCATTTTTGGTTTGCGAATGATCTAGATAAACATGGCTTCCCGGGGTCATAATAACTTTATGATTTTCTTTTGCAGCTGCAATTCCGCCTTCCTCGCCTCTCCAGCTCATTACTATAGCATTTGGAGCAAGACCACCTTCTAATATTTCATCCCAGCCAATTAAAGTTCTTCCCTTTCCATTGATGTATTTTTCCATACGCTGAATAAAGTAACTCTGAAGACCGTGCTCATCCTTCAATCCTTTTTCTTTTATCAACTGCTGACAAAATTCACTTTTTTTCCAGGCATCTTTAGGAGCTTCATCACCCCCAACGTGAATGTATTTAGAAGGAAATAAAACTATTACTTCATCAATAACATCCTGCAAAAACTTAAAGGTATATTCACTTGGAACATAAACATCAGAATGAACTCCCCAGGTTTCCTGAACAATTTTATTTCTTCCATTTGCCATTTCCTGCTTGCTTTTAGCTGAAATCATATTATCAGGAAGTTGCGTTTTCTCATTAGGGAAACAGCTTAACTCCGGATAGGCCGCAATTGCAGCACTACCATGCCCCGGCATTTCAATTTCCGGAATTACCGTAATAAATCGGTCTGAAGCATATTTTACAATATCTTTTACTTCTTCCTGCGTATAAAAACCGCCTTCTGGAGTATTGTCACTTCCTTTACCAGGATAACTTCCAAGAATACTACCGTTTCTCTTAGAGCCTATTTCTGTAAGTTTAGGATATTTTTTGATTTCGATTCTCCATCCCTGATCTTCCGTTAGATGCCAATGAAAATAATTCATTTTGTGCAACGCCAGATAATCAATATATTTTTTTACAAAGGCAACCGGAAAAAAGTGACGTCCAACGTCCAACATTGCTCCTCTGTATTCAAAACGAGGCTCATCCTGCACATCAACAGCCGCAATTGCAAGGCTTTTGCTTTTTTCAACAGGCAGTAATTGAATAAGGGTTTGCATTCCGTAGAAAGTTCCTATTGCAGCATTCCCGTTAATTTCAACACCATTTTTATCTGATTTAAAAGTATAACCTTCACTTTTAAGTCCTTTACTATTATTCTGACTTGTTAATTTGATGTAATTTGTATTTGCTTTTTTTGCAATAGGCAATACAAAACCGTAATAATTAGATAAATAACCATTCAGAAAAGCAGCCGTAGCATTATCTTCTTTATTAGTAACAACCAAACTTGTTTGTGAAGTAATCACAAAATTTCCGGTATTCCTCACCACTTTTACAGGCTGCGGAATAATATTTACTTCCTGCGCAAACGACAATGTCGTGCATAAAAGAAGCGAAAAGAAAAATGACTTAACCATGTTTATTATTTAATTAAATTATTATTAAAACTAAAAAAACGTCGTGTGTACGATAACACCTTGAGTACAATTTACAATAAATTTACTTAATAAATTGAAACATAGATTTTTGACTAAAAATAAAACGAAATCCATTTCTTGTACAAAATTAGCTTTACGCATTTTAAACAAGTGAAATGCCTTTTTTGAAAGTTTAAAAACCTATGTTTCTATGTGATACAATTAATTTCACCCAACGGGTTACATTAATCTATTTTGTATAGGCTATCGCAGTTTGTTTACTAGTACCCAAACCTTCAATTCCTAATTCTACAACATCACCTGCTTTAAGATAAATTGGTTCCGGCTTTATTCCCAAACCAACTCCCGGAGGCGTTCCTGTACTAATGATATCACCAGGAAGCAAGGTCATAAACTGACTTAAATAATGTACCAAAAATGGAATTTTGAAAACTAAATTTAACGTGTTACTGTCTTGGAATTTCTTACCGTTTACAGTCAGCCACATTGATAAATTATCAACATCTTTTACTTCATCCTTTGTAGCCAAAAATGGTCCAAGAGGTGCAAATGTATCACTTCCTTTTCCTTTAGCCCATTGTCCGCCACGTTCGATTTGAAACGCTCTTTCGCTGTAATCGTTCAATAAAGCATATCCTGCAACATAATCCAAAGCTTCTGCTTCTTCTACATAACTTGCTTTTTTACCCACAACAAACGCCAGTTCCACTTCCCAGTCTGTTTTTTCACTGTTCTTCGGAATAATCAGATTGTCATTTGGTCCGCATAAAGACGTTGTTGATTTAAAAAAGATAATTGGTTCTGCCGGAATTGGCGCATTGGTTTCTAAACAATGGTCAACATAATTTAATCCAATACAGATTATTTTTGAAGGTCTCGCCACCGGAGAACCTAAACGTACACTATCATCAACTTCTGGCAAAGCCGGATTACTCTCTAATGCTTTTTGTAATTTGTCTAAGCCATTTTCTTCAAAAAAACTTTCGTTAAAATCTGTTACAAGTGACGAAACATCATATCTTTTTTCACCAATTAAAACTCCTGGTTTTTCTTTTCCTATTTCTCCAAAACGTATTAATTTCATTTTTTTTCTTTTTAAGGTACTGAGGTGCTAAGGTTCTGAGGTGCTAAGGTTTTTTCTCAGCATCTTGGTACCTTAGTACCTCTTTTAAATTATTTATTTTTCTTTTTTTAAGGTTCTAAGGAAGTAAAGTTCTGAGGTTCTAAGTCCAAAAAAACCTTAGAATCTTAGTCCCTCAGAACCTTAGTCCCTTTTTCTAGTTATTTAACTTGATAAATCCTCCGTCGATAGGGTAATCACTACCTGTGATAAATCCTGCTTCGTCGCTGCATAAATATAATGCTAATGCCGCGATTTCGTCTGGTTTTCCCATTCTTCCTATTGGTTGTGACTGAGATAATTTTTCGAACATTTCTTCTTCTTTACCAGCGTAATTTTTCGAAATAAAACCATCTACAAAAGGCGTGTGAACCCTTGCAGGTGAAATAGAATTACAACGAATATTTTCTTTTATATAATCTTTTGCAACAGATAGAGTCATTGCCATGACAGCTCCTTTTGCAGTAGAATACGCAAACCTGTCCGGAATACCAACCCATGCCGCAATTGAGGCCATATTTACAATAACACCACCATTTGAAAGTCTTAATTGTGGAATCGCTGCAAACAAACAGTTGTAAACTCCTTTTACATTCACATCCATAACACGATCAAAATCAGCTGCCGCAGTAGTATCTACTTTTCCAACATGCGCGATTCCGGCGTTATTGATCAAAATATTAATATTCCCAATTCTTTCGAATGTTGCTAAAACTTCTTCCTGGCTTGCAACATTACAGGCATGTGAAAATACTTTTCCGCCAATTGCCTGTATTTCTTCAACAGCCGTTTTAGCACTTTCTTCTGTTAATTCAATAATATGAACTTCAGCTCCTTGTTTTGCAAATAAAACCGAAATGGCCTTCCCTATTCCGCTACCACCACCAGTAACAACCGCTTTTTTATTTTGTAATGAAAACATGTGTTTTTATTTTAAATTTTATAATTATAGAGAAACTCCTCGTTTCCACGGAATAAAATCATCCTGATTTAATAAAACTGCTTTTGGAATAATTTCACCACTTGCCGCTTTAATACAATACTCCAAAATATCTTCTCCCATTTCTTCAATAGACTTTTCTCCGCTAATAATCGGACCACAATCGATATCAATAATATCGCTCATTTTTTGGGCCAGAATAGAATTTGTAGCCACTTTAATAACAGGACAAACCGGATTACCTGTTGGAGTTCCTAATCCTGTAGTAAACAAAATTAAGGTTGCTCCTGACGCCGCTTTACCAGTTGTAGCTTCTACATCATTTCCTGGTGTACAAACCAAACTTAAACCTGCTTTGGTTGCTTGTTCTGTATAATCTAATACATCAACGACTGGTGCTGTCCCTCCTTTTTTAGCTGCTCCTGCACTTTTTATCGCATCGGTTATTAACCCGTCTTTAATATTTCCCGGGGATGGATTCATATGAAATCCTGAACCTACTTTATGTGCCAATGCATCGTAAGACTGCATTAAATCAATGAATTTTTTAGCTACTGGTTCTGATATACAACGATCAATTAAGTTCTGTTCTACTCCACACAATTCAGGAAATTCAGCTAATAGTACTTTACCACCCAAAGCTACTAATAAATCGGAAGTATAACCCACAGCCGGATTAGCAGAAACGCCGCTAAAACCATCACTTCCTCCACATTTAACACCTAAACATAATTCGCTTAATGGAGCCGGAACTCTTTCTTGTTTGTTTATTTCAATTAATCCTTCAAAGGTCTTTTTAATAGCATCCGCAATCAATTGTTCTTCACTTTTTGACTGTTGTTGCTCAAAAATAAAGATTGGTTTATCAAAAGAAGGATTTTGCTTTTTTACATCATTTGTAAAATCCTGTACTTGCAAGTGTTGACAGCCTAAACTCAAAACTGTTATTCCCGCGACATTGGGATGATTGGCATACGAAGCCAGTAAAGCGCTCAATGTCGAAGCATCCTGACGCGTACCACCACAACCTCCCTGATGGTTTAAGAATTTAATTCCGTCTACGTTTTTGAAAACCTTATGCTCATTATGATCCGGAGCTAATTGAACATCGATCGCATCCAGACTTTCTCCTTTTTTATAAGCTTCAAGTAAATGGTGCGTATACTGCGTGTACTTATCACTTACTGAATAGCCTAACTCATTATGCAAGGCTTCACGTATTACATCCAGATTTCTGTTTTCACAAAATACCGTTGGAACAAATAACCAGTAATTAGCAGTTCCATAACGGCCATCATTTCTTTTATATCCTTTAAAAGTCCTGTCTTTATACTTTGAAACATCTGGTGCCTGCCATTCAAAATCAACGTCACGATACTGATATGGTTCAGCAGCATGTTTAAGATTATCTGTTGTCATTAGACTGCCTTTTGCAACATCATTTTGCACTTTTCCAACCAAAACACCATACATAATGATCTCAGCTCCCGCTTTTAAATCGGAAGTATAAAATTTATGTTTTGCCTTAATAGTGTCCTGCAGATTGTACGTTTCATTCTCAAAAGCAACACTTTCTCCTTTTCCCAGATCAGTTAATGCCACCAATACATTATCTTGAGGGTGCATTTTTACTACTAATCTTTTAACTCCGTTTTCTAACATATTATATAAATAGAATTTATGCTTTATTTGTTTTATGTCCATTAAAGGCGAACAATAGTATTACTGAAAAACAGATCAGCGGCACTATATACCCATTCTGAATACTTCCTGTAACATCTGAAATATATCCTAAAACCGGAGGAAGTAAAGCTCCTCCAACTATTGACATTACGATCAATGAAGATCCTATTTTTGTATTGTGTCCGAGTCCGTCAATTCCCATTGAAAAAATCGTAGGGAACATGATACTCATAAAAAAGGCAATTGCGATTAAAGTATAAACTACTAACATTCCTGTTCCGATTATTGCTACAACTGATAATAGTATTGTGATGATCGAATAAATGATCAATAATTTTCTTGGTTGTATGTATTGCATGAAGAATGTTCCGGCGAAGCGACCTAACATAAATGCCAGACCATAAAAACCTAAATACTTGGCAGCGATATCTTCATTTAAACCAGCCGAAGTGGTAGCCATTTTGATGAAAAAACTTCCCACACAAACCTGTGCTCCAACATAAAAGAATTGCGCTAAAATTCCCCATCGTAAACGCATTGATTTTAAGGCTCCCGCAAAACTAGCTCCCTCAACTCCTTCTTTATCTTCGTCTTTTACATCGGGCATATTGGTAAAATAAAAAACTACCGCTACTGATAAAATAATCAGTCCTAATATTAAATAAGGCATTTTTACACTTGCCGCTTCTTCTAAAATATGAGCGTGTAATGCTGCAGGCGACATTGCATCTAATTCAATCTTAGTTAAATTTTTCCCCGATAGAATCATTGGTCCAATGTAAGCCGGCGCAATAAAAGCAGCCAATCCATTAAACGATTGCGAAAAATTTAATCTTTTGGTTGCTGTTTCAGATGGTCCTAAAATGGTTACATAAGGATTCGCTGCTGTTTCCAAAAACGTAAGTCCGCAAGCGATTACAAACAGAGCTCCCAGAAAATAGATATATTGTAATGAATTGGCAGCAGGAACAAACAAAATGGAACCAATACCAAACAGTACTAATCCTATCATGATACCCGATTTATAACCGTATTTTCTCATGATATAACCTGCTGGCAGAGCCATAACAAAATAGGCGATGAAAACCGAAGAATCGATTAAAGAAGATTCTAAGTCTGTAAGATTAAATGCTTTTCTTAGATGCGGAATAAGTATCGGATCTAAGTTATGTACAAATCCCCAGAAAAAGAACAAGCTGGTTACCAATATAAAAGGAAAAAGCCATTTCTTATTTTCATTAGAACTAACATCCGTTTTAATATCTGTCTGCGTTATTAATGCCATATATTTTTTATTAAATTCATACATTTTTAGGAATATAAAAATATAATACCTGAAGTATATTAATTAATTCAATATTACCCTTGTTTAATTAGTAATTATCTTTTTTCGAAAAAAGTAAATAAATACTAATATTTAGAAAGAATGCGGAAAGTATTGATTTTTAACTGATCCGTCTTCAAACAGATCGATTATAGCATATCCCGGTGGCGTTTGCTTATAAAAACTCTTTCCGGCTGAATCTTTATCACCTGGCTCCCACCAGAAACCACTCAAAGCACCATTACAGTAATAGTGTACATTATTGTAAACCGCTTCATCCAGTAAATGAATATGTCCGCTAATACAAGTGATTTTTTTGTCTTTATGTTTATAGAAAAGATCGCTGATGTATTTTGAATCGGTATGGTTTCCTCCATCAACATGGGTGCATACAGCAAGAATAGGATAATGACTCATACACACAACCGGTGTACCAACAGCAATGGTTTGCAGGTCTTTTTCTAACCATAAACGTTGTTCTTCGTCTAAAGAACCACCGCCATTATTACTATCTAAAATTATAAAATGCCATCCTTTTTTATCAAAACTATAGTACCGATTAGGAATTCCTAGTTGCTTCACGACATGGTCTTTTCCATACATCGAATCTTGTTTATTCGGAGCCACCCACCACATATCATGATTTCCAAGACAGCTGTGCATTTCAAAATCATTAATTTCTTTAGTAGTTTCGCTCCAAACTTTCCATAATTCGTTTACCCTCTCTCTCGTAATATTATCATAATCTGCAGCATAGATAGAATCTCCTCCATTCAGGAAAAAATCAACTTTGTGTTTCTTTATTTCCTCCAAACATTGTACAAATCGCTCCGGTGCATTTTCTTCCGGGCGGATATGTACATCTGTGATATGCGCAATTCGCAACACTCTTTTAGATTTAGGGCTTTTTTCAGCAGCCGAAAGTATCGATGCAGAACCGCTCAATGCAACTGTCCCTGCTGTTAAACCAATATATTTTAATAATTCTCTTCTTTTCATTTTCTAGTTCTGGTTTTTTGGTTAGAAAAATTATTCTGCAGAATAAGGTCTGTCTTTTAGCGAAACACCCCAGGTTTTAGAAGGTTTTTCTCCCATTGTAAAAATCAGCTCTCCCCCCTTCATGATGTCCGAATGAAGCAGATAACTTTTTGTATACGGTTTTCCGTTTAAAGTTGCTTTTTGAATATAGATGTTTTTTGGACTGTTGTTTAAAGCTTTTATCGTAAAACTTTTTCCATCAGATAAATTCAATACCGACTCATCCATGCTTGGACTGCCGATAACATAAATCCCATTGAAAGGATTAACAGAATACATTCCCAAAGTACTCCAAACATACCAGGCTGACATTTGTCCGACATCTTCGTTTCCGCATAATCCGTCAGGTTTATCGCTGTATAAATTATCAACTATATAGCGTACTTTCTCCGCTGTTTTCCAAGGTTGTCCAACGAAATTGTATAAATAGGTAATATGATGACTTGGCTCGTTTCCGTGTGCATATTGCCCAATCAAACCCGTGATATCACTTGACGCTTCAGCACCCATGTCGCCTTTAACAACAAACAAATTATCCAGTTTTTTTGTAAAAGGTTTTTCTCCTCCCAACATGGCGATCAGTCCTTCAACATCGTGAGGTACTAACCAAGTGTATTGCCATGCATTTCCTTCAGCAAAATCATCTTTCATGTGTGCCGATTTAAAAGGATCAAAAGGCGTTCTCCATTGTGTATCGCTTACTTTTCCTCGTACAAAAGTGGTCGAGGCATCGTAATATTTTTTATAGGCTTTTGAGCGGTTGAAGAAATAATTGTAATCTTCGGTTTTGCCCATTTTTTTAGCCATCATGGCAATTGCGCCATCAGAAATAGCATATTCCATTCCGATCGCTACAGATTCTCTTAGACTATCTGCCGGAATGTAGCCGATTTTTTTAACGAAGTTCAATCCGCGATCGTCCTGCATTGCCGTAGCTTTCACTGCTTCAAAAGCTAACTCAGCGTTAATACCTTTTATACCTTTTAAGTACGCGTCAACAACAATCTGAATGGCACTGTTCCCGGGCATACAATAGGTTTCATTCCCCATCAAATGCCAAACGGGAAGATGACCTGTTTCCTGATAAATTGCCAACATTGAATTGATTATATCCGAAACTTTTTCCGTCTGTGTTAAAGTAAACAAAGGGTTTGCTCCTCTGTATGTATCCCACAAAGAAAAAGTCGTCAAATTTGTAAATCCTGCAGCCTTATGAACCTGTTTGTCTGAGCCGTAATAATCGCCGTTACTGTCATTGTAAGTAGACGGGGCAATCATCGTGTGATATAAAGCGGTGTAGAACGTTTTCAGTTTGGCAACATCGTTAGATTTTACCGAAATTTTATTCAGCTCTTTGTTCCATTTTTCATCAGCCTGAGCTGCTGTTTTTTCAAAGTCCCAACCTGAAATTTCTTTTTTAATGTTCATTAAAGCATTCTCCGTACTCACTGCCGAGATTCCAACTTTAATTTTTATCACTTCATCTTTTGAAGTTGAAAATTGAAGTACTGCTTTGGCACTGTCACCCAAAACCACTTTGTTAATCATCTCTTTTGTACTGTTGTACAATTGGATTTTTTTCGCTGGTTTTGACAAAATTGCTGCAAAATAAATGCGTTGGTCGTTTGCCCAACCTTTTGAAAAACGATAGCCTTCAATCAAAGTATCATTTTTTACACGGATGTACGTATCAACCGCTTTATCCCACCCAATTCCTTCTACCAAATCTAAAATGATATGTGATTTATCTGAAGCTGGAAAAGTATATTTTTGAAAACCCACTCTTTCAGAAGCTGTCATTTCAGCTTTGATTCCGTTTTTCTTCAAAATAACCGAATAATAACCTGGCTTAGCCACTTCATCCTTATGGTCAAAACCGGGGATATATCCGTTTTCCATGTCTTTGGCAGTCCCTTTCTTAAGGTTGATTTTACCAACTGCAGGCATAAAAAGAAAATCACCAAGATCCCCAATTCCGGTTCCACTTAAATGTGTATGAGAAAATCCAATGATAGTTGGATCAGAATAATGATAACCCGAACACCAATCCCAACCTTGTGAAATATTAACCGGTCCCAACTGAACCGCCCCAAAAGGAACATTCGCCCCCATAAAAACATGTCCGTGAAATCCAGTCCCAATAAAAGGATCTACATATTGTGTCAAATTTTGCTTAGAAACCTGACTGTGCAATTGCAGCGTACAAACCCCTAAAATTGCAAAAAATGCTGATTTAAATTTTCTATTCATTTTCTTCTGTTATTATATAAAGAGCAAAGCGATAAAAATCTTGCCTCTTGCCTCTTGCTTCTTTCTTCTTTCTTCTTTCTTCTATTCTCTATTTTCTATACTCTATTTTCTATTCTCTATTTTCTATTCTCTATTCTCTATTCTCTATTCTCTATTCTCTATATTCTATATTCTATTCTCTATATTCTATTCTCTATTTCCCAATCTCAAAACCCGTCTCCAACATCACATCTCTCGAATTTGAACCGATTTTCACTTTGTATTGTCCTTCGTAAATCTTAAATTGTTTTTTGGCATCATCCCACTTTTGAAGTTCTGACAATGGAATTTCCAACGTAATTGTTTTAGAATCCCCTTTAGCAATTGATACCCTTTTAAAAGCCTTTAATTCTTTTAATGGCATTCTTTCTAAATCTGGATATTGAATGTAAACCTGAGCTACTTCATCAGCATCATAATCTCCAGTATTTTCAATTTTTATTTGCATTGAAATTTTATCAGAAGACGTTTTCGTGTTTTCTGGTTTCTGAACCCAATTGTACCCAAAAGTGGTATAGCTTAATCCGAAACCAAAAGGATATTGTACTTCTTTATCGAAATAACGATAGGTTCTGCCGGCCATTGCATAGCTGTTATAATCAGGTAAATCACTAAAAGAGTTATAAAAACTAATTGGTAAATGTCCTGATGGAGATACTTTTCCGAAAAGAAGATTTGCCAAAGCTGTTCCACCCTGTTCTCCCGGATACCAGGCAAAAACAATCGCGTCAACATAAGGTTCAATTGCTGAAATATCAACAGCACTTCCTCCGGTGATTACCGCTATAAGAGGAGTTTTAGTTCCTTTTCGCAGTGCTTTAATATAGGCAATATGCGAAGCTGGCAAATCCATATTTTTTCTATCCCCTTTTCCGTCAGCCAAAAAAGCATCCCCTTCTTCGCCTTCATAAACCGGTGTAAAACCAATTACGGCAATCGTTGCATCAGCCATAGAAGCTGCCCAAACTCCACCAAAATTGGTTGTATCCGTAAAATCACAACCCATATCGTATTCTATACGAGTGTCAGGATCAACTGCGCCGGCAATTCCTTCAACAAAATTTACAGCTTTATCTGTAATTCCGTGATAATTCCCTAACAAAGCATCCAAAGAACCTGCATTTGGCCCTACTACCATCAGCGATTTGTAATTCTCTTTTTTCAGAGGCAGTAACTTTGTTTTCTTCTCACCTACTTCTCCATTTTTCAACAAAACCATACTTTGCTCGGCCATTTTTCGGCTAAGATTTCTGTGGTAAGAATTTGCTATACTGTCAATACCATATTTTCGATACGGATTATCTTCCGGTTTGTCATAAAACCCTAATTTGAACTGTGTGCGCAAGGTTGGAGCCAACGCATTGTCAATATCTTTGGTAGTAATCAATTTCTGGTTTAAGGCATTGATAGCATCTTTTTGTAACAATCCGCTACAATCCATATTTACACCTCTTTTTATGGCTTCCGCAGCAACAACTACACTGTTTGGTAATGTTTTATGGCCTTCGTAAATATCCTGCAATGCCCAGCAATCGGTTACTACATGTCCTCCGAATTTCCATTCTTTTCGTAGAATATCCTGAAGTAATGTTTTTCCGGTGCAGCAAGGTTCAGAATTGACTCTATTATAAGCACACATTACGGTTTCAACTTTAGCATCAACAAGCTTTTTAAAAGCGTACAAATAGGTTTCTCTTAAATCTTTTTCATCTACAATTACATCAATAGAATGTCTGGTTTTCTCTGGTCCGCTATGTACAGCAAAATGTTTAGCACATGCCGCTGTTTTCATGTATTTTGGATCTGTTCCCTGCAATCCTTTGATGTAAGCTGTTCCCATTTTTCCGGTAAGAAAAGGATCTTCACCATAGGTTTCCTGTCCTCTTCCCCAACGTGGATCCCTAAAAATATTTATGTTTGGTGACCAAAAATTCAGTCCCATATATTGCAAACGACGGTCTTTGGCTACAGCCATATTATTCTTCGCTCTTGCTTCGGTAGAAATTGCGTTTGCCACTTCATTCAACAACTCATCATTAAATGAAGCCGCCATTCCAATTGCTTGTGGAAAAACAGTTGCTTTTCCTGCTCTCGCTACGCCGTGTAAAGATTCGTTCCACCAATTGTATTGCGGAATATCTAATCTTTTTACTGCTTTGCTTTCAAATCCTAACAACGAAATTTTCTCCTCCGTAGTCAATTGTTTCAGTAAATCTTCAACTCTTTTGTCGACGGGTAAATTCTGATTTTTATAAGCAACCGTTTTTTGCTGGCCCTGCATTATTCCAACAGAAAAACAAAAAATCATTATAAACTTGTAGCTTCTTAAACAATTCATTTTCATATTTAATTACATTAAAATTAAAAAAATAAGGCTGATCAAATACAAGCGTTTTTCTCACAGGTCAAAAATCATTCTTGCCTATTTGCTGCCAAATTTGTATTATTTTTAGAAATTTAAAGATATAATTACTTCTGTTTATATATTAGGTCGATATTATCTTTATTTAATTATTATTTGCCCTTCTACTAAAGAAAAAAAAGAGATACTTCATAAGAAATATCCCTTTTTTAGCATTAACCAATCCACTTTATTACAATTTTTTATTCAGATATTCTCCTAAATGAGATATTCAAACTGCTTATTTTTTTTGAACTAATTTTACAATTGCTATTCCTTTTAAACTTTTCGAATTGTTTTTGGTACCGGCAAAATTTCCCCAGTTCAAACTCCAGTAATCTGATTTATCCATAATCAGCAATTCCTGTTGACCTGATTCCAGGATATTCATTTTTGCAGCTTGCAATCCATTTGAAATCACTTCTATTTTTTTATTTCCTGAAGTCAAATCCACAGACAAAATATTCTCTTTTGTTCCTCTGTACATTTCAGTTCCCTTCATATCTGCTTTTGCAGGATCAATAGTGCTTTTTAAATAATAATCATACATACCTTGCGAAACATCATAAGCAGGCTGAACGCGGTAGGTTTCTTTTATATCTGAAAAACGTTTGGCTTTACCTTCATTAGCGGAAACATGATTCGACGGATAAGTACTCCAATATCCTTTTCGTTTCCATTCTATCGTTTCAAAAGTATTCGCTACTGGCAGAGCCAATCCTATTTGCCAGGTGTACTCCGGAACATTCTCTACTTCATACTCTATATTTATTGTACCATCGACTTGATAAACCGTTATCATTTTTACAGGATAATCATCTATTGTACCTTCAGATGTAACTGTAACCATACTTTTATCATCCGTATTTACCATTGCACTTTTGACTTTGTATTCACCTGAATAGATACCTGGCGTTTCTTTAAAAGCATCCGGTTGTTTTGGTTTATTTACAATTACTCTGGTTGCTCCTGTTACTATTTTTTCTCCATTTATTTCAGAGCTTAAAAGCTGTCCCGTAACGGCGTCTAGTTTTACTGTTAATCCCTCACTTTCTAATGCAATTACTTTATCGGTCTTTTTTACATTCCATTTAAGTTTAAGTGTTTTTGCTTGTAGCGCTATTGGTTTGTTAAATGTAAGTTGCTCTTCATCGATCAGATTATTTTGCGAATCATAAAACTGTAACAGAACTGGACTATTTGTATCGCTGATCGCTACTTTAATTACTCCTTCTTCATGCGGTTTTAATGCGGGCATTGGCTGATCAAAACTTTTACCGTTGACCGTAATTTTCAATTTAATCTGATCTAAAGAAATATGATTAAATCTATTTTTAACAGGAACATTTAAGAACGCATTTACTTCTGTGCTTTCAAACTTTGTTTTTAAAACTCTAATAGGCGAATAGGCTTTTTTGGTGTTCCAGAATTCTGTTTTTTCTCTTCGCCACACATCTATAAATCCCCATGGTCCATAACCTGTTACGCCATCTTTTAAGTGAAAAGTTTCATCTGTCATTCCCCAGATAGCACCACCTAAATTTCCGGGTACATCAAAACGATTGGCCCACATTAAATCTAAACTTTGTCCCCAAAAATCTTTTACGTTGGGATCGGCTTTTAATAAAGTTGTATTATAGCAGGCCACGTGCGCCCACTCATCGCTTAATAAGGGCAAACTTTCGTGTTCCATGTTTTTAATTGCCAGCCCAAAATTTTCTTCGTCTTTACCTTTATAATCGGGATAATGTGCAACAGCTATATCAAAACATCTTTTATTTTCTTTAAAGGCAGTCGCCGGCCATGACCACGAAACAGGTCTTGACAAATCAACAGATTTTACGAATTCATATTCTTTCTGGAAATTAATTCCGTAGTCACTTTCATTCCCAATGGACCACATTATAACCGCTGCGTGATTTCTATCACGATCAATCATTTCACTTAACTGTCCTAAATATCTTGAAGTAAATGCCGGGTCATTACTTGTTTCTCCTAATTTTTTATAAACGCCTTCTCGCCAATCGTTCACAAAGCAAATGGCAGTTTCTTCCTGAACATAAATTCCATATTTATCAGCAAATTCCAGAAAGTCCTGCGAAGGAGGATAATGTGAGGTCCGAATAAAATTCAAATTGGCTTTTTTGGCCATTGCAACATCCAGACTATCATAATGTCGATTGGTACTTCTTCCTAATAAAGGATGCATATCATGTCTGCAGCCTCCACGGAGTTTAATGGGCTCACCGTTTACCAGCACTCTTTTTCCGTCTACAACAACTTTTCTAAAACCTATTTTTTGTTCAATTTTTTCTTCGGATTTTCCAGCTGAAATTAATTCTGCTTTCAAAGTATACAAATAAGGCTGTTCCTGATTCCACAAAATCGGATTTGCAACAGTAACCGAAAATTTACCTTCTCCATTATTCGCCAAATCAAAAGTTTGTGGCTGATTTAAAACCGCTTTACCACCGGCATCATACAATTGAAATTTAATTTTACTATTCCCTTTAGCTTTACTTTTGGCTACAGTAAGAGAAAGTTTTGCTTCCTTAAAATCATTTTCAAAATCAGTTTGCACATAAAATCGATTGATATAATCATTAGGTACTACAAGCAATTGAACTTCTCTTAAGATTCCTCCAATGGGATGAAATGCATAACCGGAAGCATATGAAATATCGTCTGCCCTGTCTGTAACGCCAACATACACAATTGCAGGTTTTCCGGGTTGAACAAATGCGCTGATATCAGCATCCCAAGCCGTAAATCCTCCAAAATGCTCGCGTACGAAATGACCGTTTACAAAAACTCGCGCATAGCTGTAAACGCCATTAAAACGGATAAGAGTCGTTTTGTTTTTCGCGCTCGCCGGAACATTAACTGTTGTTTTATAAAAGAATTCTTTGTCGTTTTCTACTTTAAAACCCTGCATAGCCGGCTCGCCTGGTACCTGAATTTTCTGCCAGTTTCCTGAATCATTTTTCCAAACTTCATTACCCGGATTCATGTTTATTTCCCATGAACCATTTAAGCTGACTTTAGCTTTTGGTACACCACTGGTTTCTGACGGAATTATCGCGAGCGCTTTCCTGCCCTCTGCTATAAATTGTTGTGCATTTACGGCAGAAGCCATGACTGTGCAAAGTACAAATACAAAAATCTTTTTCATTTATTGTTCTGTTTAATTGTAAGTATCAATTTTACTTTTAATCTCTTTTTTGTTCTTAAAAACTTTTTCGAAATTACATCATAAACTCGTTCACGAACTACGCTCCGTTAACGGATACTTAAACTATTTTAATCATTTTCATATCATTTGAGGCGAAAAAAGGATACGATACTTTTTCTCTAATTCTTTTAAAAATAAATTGATCTTATCCTTTCTGTTTGATTTTTCTATTCATTCGAAGAAACAAAAAAGGTGAAATTGATTTACTATTGTATCAACTTCACCTTTTCTAATTTTTGCTGTTTATTTCAGATTTTCGAACATTACAATTGCGGTATACAAAACACCAGCTTCGCCTCTGAAAGTACCTGAACCTCTTGGCTCATTTTTTATTGAATACCATTCGAAGAAACCATTATTGTCTTTCACACGTTTCAACATTGGCTGTATTTCTCTATAAGCTTCTTCAACATAACCGTATTTAATTAATTGTTGAATGGTTCTGGCTCCAAACCAGGTCCAGTCGCCACCATTTTGATAACTGTAAACCGGATTCATAATCTTGTTTACAAAATAACCATTAGGATAAGGAGGATAAAGTGTCAGACCAATAGAAGGTGCTCCGGCTTCTTTTACTCTTTTTACCATTTCATCTAAGGACGCTTTTACTTCTTTTTTACTCAATAAGCCTGCTTCCATAGCAACTGTTGTACCACCGAAATAGAAAATATTATCTTCATCAAAATCAGCAGGAAAAGGTGATCCGTTCAAATACAAGTGCGGAATGTATTTTTGCTTTTTGGCATCCCAAAGATAAGTGCGAGTGTTTTTTGCTACGTCTTTTCTAATTTTATCCCATTTCTTTTTAGTTGATGGCATAATTTCCATCATGTTATTCAGAGCCACAATAAACATTGCATTGTCATAGATATCGCAGGCAACATGTGTATGTCCATCAATATCAACTCCATAACCTTCTTCGGGTTGTACGTCTCCCCAATCTGCCGTTGTTGCTCCTGTAATTAGTCCGTACTTTTCAGTGTAACGGTTTTTCATTAAAAAATCCATTGACCACTCTAATCTCTCTGCAACGGTTTTATCTCCAACTTTTTCTGCCAAAATAGAGGTATCACCGGTTGATTGAATGTATTTGTAAACCGCTTGTACCAGTGATGTTTCCTGATCTGTTTCAACTGTATTTTTATGAGCGGCATATCTTGGTTCTAGTTTTGAATAAGAGAAATCTGTTTCACCTGCACCAATTTGTTCTTTAGGTGTATAACCGTCAATGATGTTTCCATCTTCTCCCTGCATTCGGAAAAATACCAAAAGGTTTTCTTTTATATCTTCTTTTTTAGTCACCTGAGCGGCCAGTTCAATAAAAGTATTGTAGTCACGAATCCAGACTTCGCGATAGCCATCGCCGGCATTTACTCCGGTTTTCATTACTTCCAATGCCTTATTTTTCACAAATGGCATGTATTGATCGTTTTTTATTTTATCTGTTAATGCCTTATCTATCACCTGCTTTTGTTGTGCTATAGTGGTCAATGCAAAGGCGAGACTTGCTATTGAAGAAAGAATTTTTCTCATGTGTTAATCGAAATTGTATTGGTTAGAATATAGAAGTTAGTATGTCTTCATTTACTTGTACTCATCGAGGGCGGTGGTGTTTTGATACCCCATTTTTTGTTTGGATTTGGTCCCATATCAAAGATTAAAATGCCTCCATCTGTAAGTTTCTTGCGATAGATCCAGGCATTTTCAATCTTCTCTCCGTTAAAAGTAGCCGATTGAATATATCTGTTTGCCTTTGAATTGTTTTTGGCTTCAATTATCAATTCATCGCCTTTATAATATTTCTTATCCAGTTTGATCGTTACTTTATCAAACAATGGACTTCCAAATTGAAAAGTCGGATTCATGGCTGCGTGTCCCTGAACATCAAATAATCCCATGGATGCCATTACAAACCACGCGCCCAATTGTCCCTGATCTTCATCCTGACCAAATCCGTAACCGTGAAGTGGTTCTGTGCCATAGAATTCATCACAGATCGTACGCGACCATTTTTGTGTCAGCCAGGGTTTTCCTGAATAATTAAAGAGGAATGAATGGTGCAGACAAGGCTGATTTCCGTGATTATAAAGCTTTTCCAATCCAGAGAAACTGTCCACTCCTTTTCCACCGCCAAAAGTTGATTTCTGGCTTTCTACAAATGTTGTTTCCAGTCGTTTGTTGAATAAATCTTTACCAAGAATTTTAATTAATCCTGCAGGATCTTGTGGAACATACCAGGTATATTGGTAACCATTCGCTTCCTGAAACCCTCTCCAGGCTTGCATTGGGTCGAACTTTTCTATGAATTTACCATTCTCATATCTCGGACGGATAAATTTGGTTTCCGGATCAAAGATATTTTTCCAATTTCCTGCCTGCTTTATTAGTTTGTCATAATCCTTCTTTTTGCCTAAGGCCTTTGCAAATTGCGCAACGCCGTAAGAGGTATAAGCAAATTCTAAAGTATGGGAGGCTCCAAAATTAAATATCCATCCGTTAGCCAATAGTGTGTCTTTTGAAGGAATATAACCTTCTTTTACAAAATAAGCCAAATCGTATTTTCCTGAACCAAACGGACGACCGCTATAGCCTGTTTCATTTTTATAAGCAATCTTATAGGCTTCTTGTACATTAAAATCACGAATACCACAATTATACGTTGAAGCAATC
The DNA here is from genome assembly GCF_057840745.1 of Flavobacterium sp. KH_001. NCBI lineage: Bacteria > Pseudomonadati > Bacteroidota > Flavobacteriia > Flavobacteriales > Flavobacteriaceae > Flavobacterium > Flavobacterium sp. KH_001. Next base: position 4,051,251 of record NZ_CM174520.1, read on the forward strand.
ATTAAACCAAAACAATTTGTTTGTACACCATTAGAATGTGCACCTGCCGCCACTCCATCGTGTAACCAGCCTGTTTCTTTTGCAAAATCAATATTCGACTGAATATATTCGCTTAAATAATCAGGATAAGCCAATGCCCAAAGCTGACTCAAATTCCAGAATCCGCCCCAAATTCCATCTGTATTGTAATGATTGTATTTTGGTTTTCCGTCTGCATTCAAAGGAATATGACCGATTTTTCCATCGTGTCTCGGATAACTTCCATTCGCATCACTTGCTAATCCACGTCCTAAGAGCGCGTGATATAAAGCCGTGTAGAATTTTACTTTATTGATATTGTTCGTGGTCTGAACTCTAATGCGACCTAATTTCTCATTCCATTTCTCGTGTGCTGTTTGTTTTACAGCATCAAAAGTTTGTCCCTCTGCTTCCGCTTTCAAATTTAACTTTGCATTCTCGATACTGGTGTACGAAAGTCCCACCTGCATCTCCACAACTTCTCCTTTTTTGGTTGCAAAATTCACATACATTCCGTTTCCAATTCCTTTGGTTTCTGATTGATTATCAAAGGTTTTATCTTCGACAAATGAACCATAACTTTCAGGTGTCTTATTCATCTGAATCACAAAATACATTTTCACGCGTTTTTCGGGATCACAGAATTTTAAATATTCCGGATACGTTTCGATTGTTCCTTCTAATGTATTTTTTCCTGAAAGTTTCATTGTCGCTTCTGTCACACCGCTGCTTTCGCCCTGACGATGACCGATATCAAAAATGATACGTGATTGTTTAGATTCAGGAAAAGTATAACGATGAAAACCGACTCTTTCCGTTGCCGTTAATTCGGCTTTAATTCCATATTCTTTCAGAAAAACGGAATAATAGCCCGGCTCCGCATGTTCGGTTTTTTTATCAAAAGTCGATCGATAGCCTGTTTCCGGTTTTTCTAAAGTTCCCGGAGTAGTTTGCAATTTTCCTGTTACCGGCATTGCTACCAAACCACCAATTTGAAATTCATGAAAATGGCCAAAACCTTCAATCGAGGTATGACGATCGTCGTAACCACAGGGTTCCCAGCTTCCAATACTTCCATAAGCATTGGTATGCGGAGCTAGTTTTGCCATTCCAAAAGGCAAAGAAGCCGGAGTATAAAAAAACCAACGTCCGTGTACTGATCCAATTTGCGGATCTACCCAGGAAGCCGGATTGAAACTGTCTTTTTTCTTTGAACAGGAAAAAAGCAAAATGGTCATTACCAGCAGCAAAACTATTCTTGAAATTGTTTTCATATCTGTTTATTCTGTTTAAGATTAACTTTTCTGTTTTTATCCCTTTTTACATTTTCAATAAAAACTCCGAAACTCCACTTCCAACCATATTAATTTCTGCAGCATTTGATTTTTCATCTCCGGTTGATACGTCAATAATAGACTTCGGAAGTAAAGATTTCCAAATAAATTTAGTTTGTTCTGCAGATTTCTCCGGATTGAATAAACGCATCAATATTGTTCCATCTTCATTTGGTGTCAGACTCGTTACTACAATTTTAGTGTTTGTCAATTCAAAAAGATTTGAAGACAACTTTACATCTTCATTAATAGCCATTCCAATCAAAGGTTGTGTAAACTCAGCTGCCGCTTTTTCCATTTCCACATCATTTACTTCTGCATGCGGACGAAGCGCGTATTTAAAATTCACAACTCCTTCCTGATCGGCTTTATAATTGGTATGCCAATAGTTGTTCATCACATAACTGAACCAGATCGCTGTTGGTTTCTCCGCTTTTTTCCATTCTTTATGATTGGGTACAACCTCTTTTCGTTCATCGATAAGACTGTTTGGCTCCACCAAAGGCGATTCCAATAACATCCACTGAATTCCTTTATCTCCGGCAGAAACATCTACCCATCTTCTACCATACAAATAATCCATGTTTGATCCGGCCAATTGGTCTTTTAAGAATTCCATCGATCCGTAACCCGCATCAAGAGTCGTTTTGGTAAATTGTGTATTAAATGGATATCCAAAATGAACTCCCTCTTTTGTTCTAACCGCTTTTTTATCTAAAATATTCTGTATTAATACTTCATCACTTCCGCTGTAAAGTGAAAGAATACGCTCTAATTTATTGGCTCCAGGCGCATCAGAAGTAATCCAAACTGCTGTTAACACCGGACCTTTTTCGATAATTTTAACCTGAACGTCTCCGTTAGTTTGTACTTCTTCCGGATTTAGTCCCGGTACATACCAATAACTGTTTAATCCTTGTTGCTTAAAATCTCCAGCGTAATTAAAATCGGAAACTGCTTTCAGATTCGTAATACTTCCATTGTTTCTATCCCAGCTAAATTCAATTTTCCCGTTTGATAAAGAATTTTCACCCAAAACAAATTTGCTCGTTAAAACTGGCGCAACTTTGTTTGTTATTTCATAAATGGCAGTTCCAAAAGCTGGAACTTCTTTTGCTATAAAGGCATACTTTCCGTTGCTCAATTTTTGCAAAGGCAAAATATTTCCGTTTGTATCTTTAATTGATTTCCCTTCAGCGTTTGTTTTCAGCGTAACCAATCCGGTTCTTTTCCACGAAGAAGTATTAAAAACGGCTATTTTTTTTGATTGGGAATTACTAATCTTTTCAAACAAACTTTTCTCTAATACATTAATCTGAGTATCTGCATCGAGCATAAATTGCCTTTTAATTCGCCATTGTTCGGTTACAAAAGGAGCGTCAGGAGCTGTTGTACTATTATGTGCTCCCCAGGTATGTTCATGAAACATGATGATATTTCTCCAGGCTTCATAGAAATTTTGTTCGCTGTATTTTTTAGGATCCAACATGGTATACAGCGTAGTCAATTGTTGAAGACGTAAACTATTTACTCTGTTTTGCCCTTCTTCCTGAGCGGTCGAAAGTGCACCATCTTCCCAATACGGAGTCAAATCTCCTTTTACTGTCGGAATTTTATCGCCATACTTTTTCTCGAAAGCTTCAAACATTTTCTCCGTAGTATTCAGGATCAATTTTGGAGAAGCATATTTTTCATTCCATTTTTTCACAAAATCAGGACTATTAGGTTCAATCGGGCCATTGTCAGCAACAATGTTAAAACGCCATTGTACCATATCATACGGATAATTATTCTCAGTTAATTCATTTAAATAATCTGCAATCTTTTTGGGTGCTCTTTCGTAAATGTTTCCTGGTTGCATTCCATGCCATGATGAATACCCTTTCGCTCCAGCCCAAAACAAGATTTTTTCCTCTCCTGAAGGTGATGTCCACCAAACTGGTTTGTCTCCCCAATTTTTCAGAAAATGTCCTGCTCTGTCTCCTCTGTAAGGATGATCTAATCCCATAAAATTAGAGCCAATCGAGAAATATTTCACTCCTCCTTTTGAAAGTGCCGTTACGGTAGACCACGCAAAACCAGGCACATCTGAAATCATGGCACTGTTAATCTTAAAACCAAATTCCTTGCGTAGTTTGGCTGCATAATCTGTGTAATGAAACATCTCTTCGGCCTGACTCATACCTGTTAGCATATTTACGTACAAAGCCGAAAGAAAAATATCTCCATTTTTTACAGCCGCAACAAACTTCTCTTTTTGGGTTGGAGTAGCTACTTTTAAGTAATTTTCGACTGCCCATATAGACTCAATATTCCATTTGAATTTTGCTTCTTCCGGATATGATTTTGTTTTTTCAATCATAGCCAGAGCATCATCAATGTTTTTATTGTGAATTTTCAGAATCTCAGGCTGCAAATCAGAATAACCAATATCAGTATGAGAATGATGTAACAAGTGAAGTTCTCTGTATACAACCGGTTTTACAGCAAAATAATCATCAACAAAAATCTTATTATTTACGCTTGCTACAACTTTAATTTTTTCTTCTTTATTGACTGCAGTAACCGGAACATCAAAACTGTTCATTCCGTCTTTGGCGACATAAGTATATTCTTGTTTACCATTGATTTTTACTTTTACAGGTTCGTCTTTTCCAAAATGCAAAACGGTAACCACAATAGGTTGTGTCCCATTTTTTAGAAGAAAAGGCATCGGAGCAACTTTTACATTTTCTTCAAATGCAAACTTGAAAGTCATAAACCAATCGTTACTATTTTGTTTCTGACCCACGATTTTGATTCGAGTTGCCTGTCCTGCTTTTACCTTACTCACAGGAAGTCGCAAAAAGGCATAGCCTTGCGAGTCATTTGCACCATCAAGCTTAATTTGTTGAAATGCCAATGCTGATCCGTCCTCTCCATTAAAAATCCAGTTTGGTTTTTGATTTTTAGGTAAAGTTGTAAAAGCCAGAATCTTTTTTCCATCAACATACAAATCGTAGTTTCGATCACCACTACTTGTTCCTGTTGAATGTCCTGCCACCCAACTGAAATAAACATAATCGCCTTTTATTTTATTTGGAACTGGCGACGTCTCCCACTCAATTGTCTTATTCCCGTCTGTATTTCTGGTCAAAAGTGCCACCGTCGCATAATCCTGAAAAGCCGAATTATACGTGATATTTTCACCCGTAATTTCTTTTGCAAAACCATTAATCCAATTTATTTTTCCAAAATAAGGAACTTCCTTTTGAGCGAAAATTGATTGTGTCAAGATTAGCAAAAAGACCAGGGATAACTGTCTGATGTTTCGTTTTACTATATTCATATCTTATAATTTACTGGGGCTTGACTTTAGTTCCAGATTCCAGGCTCTTTCGATTTCTTCTAAACTTTTTCCTTTTGTTTCAAACAATTTCTTTTTGGCATATACAAAAGAGAGAATACAGAAGAAAGAGAAAATAAAGAAGGTCGCCGCAATTCCCAATCCGTCTCTCAACATAGGAAACAACAGATTTACAATCCAATCAGAAACCCACATTGTCATGATACACATAGACAAAGCTGTTCCTCTAATATGTGTTGGGAATATTTCAGTTGAGATCACAAATTTTAATGGGCCAAGTGAAAAGGCAAAGAATAAAAGGAATAAAATGATGCTAAATAACATGAACCAGCCTGTTATATTCATCAGGAAACAAAAGCCGGTCAATGCCAATGCAAAAGCAGCGCATAAAGAACCTATTAGATACAAAGGCCTGCGCCCCCAGCTATCCACTTTAAAGATTGCTATAAAAGTAAAAAGCATATTTGCTGATCCTAATATTACCTGATAAAACAAGGCATCGCTGGTCACAATACCAGCCGATTTTAAAATAGTAGGTCCGTAAAAAATAACACCATTGATTCCGCTAAATTGTGACAAGGCCGTAAGTACAATAGCCAATGTCAACAATTTACGCAAAGGCAAACGCAGTAATTCTTTGTAACCTCCTGATTTTTGATTAGCCATTTCTTTTATAGAGTTCAACTCTAATTGTGCCGTTTCTGCTCCATTTATTTTGGTAAGAATACCTAAGGCTTCTTCATTTTTTCCAAATTGCACCAACCAACGCGGGCTTTCCGGAACTATCATTAACAACAGACAAAATGCTGTGGCCGGAATAACTCCAACAAGAAACATTCCGCGCCATACATTTTCGACAAACAACCAATGTAGCAGACCATCGCCATCTCCAGCGTGTGAAGAAGCATATCTTTGTAAAAACAAATTACTGATATAAGCAGCCAAAATTCCGATGGTAATGGCGAGTTGGTAAAACACTACCAATTGTCCGCGCTTATGCGAAGGAGCAACTTCAGAAATATAAAGCGGAGACACATTTGAGGCCACACCAACCCCCATACCTGCCAAAACACGAAACAAAATCAATATTGGATAAGCCTCTGAAAAGGCAAAACCAATGGCACTGATTAAAAATAATACGGCTGAGATAGCCAATACTTTTTTTCTTCCAATTTTATCACTGAGATAACCCGAAAAGCCAACACCTACAATACAGCCTAATAAAGCACAAGAAACAAATAATCCTTCCTGAGCAGATGATAATCCGTATTGTAATTTTAATGGTTCGATAATTCCGCTTACAACAGCCATATCAAAACCGAATAAAAAACCTCCCAACGCTGCTATAAGCGTTATGAGAAATATAAAATATTTTGTTCCTTTTGTTTTCATAATAGTTTTTGGTTCTTAATAGAGATCATTTTTAATAGTAATAGTAAAAGAGCAATAATGGTGGTTCATTTAATTTGTTGCTCTATGGTTTTTAACACCAGCTATCTTTTACATACGAAACCACTACAAATGCTTTTTTATCGCTTTTGTGATTGATTTTGTATTTTGGAATATTGGCCGGAATTACAAAAGTTTCAGCATATTTGAATATTTGAGTGTTTTCTCCTGCACTTACTTCGGCTATATCGCCTTCAACCAACATACAGATATGACATTGTCCAAGCGTTTCAATTTCAATTTCTCCTGTAAATTCGTAACGATCTACGGCGTAAAAATGTTCTTCATGAGTAGGTAAACTCACTTTTCTACCGTTTTGAAATTCTTTTACAACTTTTTGTTTTGAAATGAATTCTTCTACAATTCTTTCTCCTTTTCTGTCAAAATAAACATTCTTAAAACCATGCTCTAAGTTGATTGGACGTGGTTTTCCATCTAATCCCGGGCGAACCCAATCGTACATTTTGAAAGTAAAAATATAAGGGGTGCTGCTTATTTCCAGAACCATATTATTAATCCCAGAAGCATGAATAGTTCCGTTTGGAATCAGGAATAAATCGTGTTTTTTAGCTTTGTGTTTTAATACATATTTTTCAATATCAATCGCTTCTGATTTCTCTTGCGATTCGATTAAAGCATTTTTGAATTCTTCAGGATTGATATCCTCTGTAAATCCCAGATAAACATCGGCATCATCAGCGCAATCTAAAATATAATAGGTTTCATCCTGAGTAAATTTTTCGCCAAAATTGGCTGCGATATATTCCGGTCTCGGATGACATTGTACCGAAAGATTTCCTCCATCGAAAGTATCCAGATAGTCAAAACGAATTGGAAAGTCATTCCCAAAACGGGCTGCTGCTTTTCCTAACACTTTCTTGTTGTTCTGAAACATCAAAAAATCAAAAGAAACTTCCAATAAATGATTATTTCCTTCCAAGACAACTCCGTTCTCAGGTGTAATTAATTCAAACGACCAGGCATAATTTACTTCGCCCTGATTCAGATCCTTAATATGTTTCTTCATCCACTGACCACCCCAAACTCCGGCTTCAAACCAAGGACGGGCACGCAACGGACTTTCGAGCATTAAATCTAACGCGCTTCTAAAATCACTTCCCTGCATCCAGGTAATTTCATCGATACGTTGTTCATCTACAATAAGATCTATTTTTGGAAGTAAAGATGCTTTGTGTGTATTTAGAACCGGCCATTCAATAAAATACATTCTTTTATAAATTTGAGAATATGCCAAAGTATCTGTACAACCAATATTTTTGGTCGAACCTGCTCTCATTCTATATTGAATTTCATTTTTTGGGACATCTACATAAATCAATTTCCCTGTCCAATTGGCTAAAGACGCTCCTGTTCCGTAGAGAATACAAATATCAGCAGTAGTATCTGGTTGCAGTACATTAAATTTATCAATATCGAAAAAATCCGAAAGTTCACCTAAATATCTTTTACCAAAAACCGGATCATCTCCGTTTAGATTTGGCTTAATCATGGCTTCAATTTCTGAAGACGATTTCAAACAAGAATCGATATCATACCAAAGTACATTCAACTTTTTCCCTATTAAAACCGAGTTCAGGTGATTTCTAAAGTTTTCCCAAAGAACACCCCCAAAACCATCTATAATAACCGTTTTTTGTTTAGCAATAGCATTTCCTAAAGATTTAAATCCAACGAAAATTTCAGCATTAGACTTTAATGACGGGAAAACATTATATGCTGCATTGGCTTTTTCAACTGCATTGACAGGCAATAAAGGTTGTGTTGTTTTTCTTTTAGATTGAATTGTTTTTTCCATTTGTAACTTGTGCTTTTTTCCTGCAATAATTGTTGCTCCTTTCAAAATGCTTTGTTCAGCATTATCACAGAAAACAATATTTAATTTTATTTTTAATGCATTTAATTTTTCTGTCAAAGCCGGCATAAATAAAGCTTTGGCTCTTGAAATATTTCCTCCGATTACCAATTCTTCACAACCAAATTTTTCTAACCACGGAAAAAGAAACGTTCCCATATTAGTTCCAAAATTGATAAAAACGGCTTTCGAAATGTCATTATTTAAATCCGCAATTGCTTTTACTGACTGAATACTTTTACCAGAAATACGTTTGTATTCTGCTAAGAGCCAGCGAGTCGAAAAACACGCATCGGCAATGGTATCTAAAAAAGGCTGGTTGTAAAAAACACCCGTTTCCGGAATATCCAAATGACGTTTTACTAAATCTCCATCCACCATAAATGCCGATCCAAATCCGGTTCCCAAAGTCAGGAAAACGGTTTTATTGCTACTTAATTTGTGACGAAAATAGGTCCCTTCTGCAAAGCAATCTGCATCATTCGCAAAAATGAAAGGAACATCGTTTAAACCTGTGAAATTCTTCAGCGCTTGTTGGATATGGAGACCAAAAGTAGTTTCAAATTTTCCACCAACTCCCAAGATTTCGCTGACTCCTTTTTCATAATTAAATGGTCCTGGAAAAGCAATTCCAACTGCATCAATAGTATCTCCGTTGCTCAGAATTTCATTAATACAACTCGCAATTGCCGCAACAATAACGGTTGGTTTTTCTTCAGAATTGATTTCTTTTCTTGTCACTAACTGCGACTGTCTTTCGATATTATTATCTTCAATAAGACTTACCGTAACATGACTTCCTCCTACATCAATTCCTATTTTTTTCATTTTTTAAATGGTGCGTTTTATTTCTATCGTATACGTAAACCAGTCGTTACGATAATAACAAATGTTGTACTCAATTGGTTTTCTTGCGGTATCAAGCACTACCCTTTTTCTTTCCAGAACGGGTTGATCTTTTTCGATCTTCAAAACACCTGCGATACGTTTACTCGCCGCAATAGCTTTAAGTTCTTCTTGAGAATACACAGGAACCACATTGTATTTATTCCCCAGGATTTCATATAATGGAGTCTCAAAATTTTCATCAATTGAAAGCCCAATTCTTGGATGAAAATAAGATTCAAAATAAACCATCGGACTGTCGTCTATACTTCGGGTACGTTGTAAAAGCAGTACTTCATCTCCTTCATTAATTTGCAAATGCTTGGCTATTTTGGCCGTAGCCGGAACCATTTCCACCTGCAATGAAAGGTTTTTAAATTCCAGCCCCATATCTTCCATCTCATGAGTAAAACTCATCCAGTTGTTCAGATTGGTAGTAATTCTGCTTTGAGAAACTCTTGTTCCGGAACCTTTTTTTCTTACTAATAGTTTTTCATTTACCAAAATAGCAATTGCCTGACGCAGTGTATTTCGGGAAATCCCCCAACGTTTCGCCAAATCAACTTCTTTCGGAAATAACTCCCCATCCTTAAAATCGGGATGTTTGATTAGTTCACGTAATAATTCCTCCACTTGTTTGTGCAACGGAATTTTACTGTCGTGATCTAATAACGGTATTTTGTTCATATGTTCATACATATGACAAATGTAGTCGTTTTTTTTTACGAACAAAATTATTTCAAAAAAAATGTAACATACTGATTACTAAATATTTTTAGTAAATACTAATTTTCACTAAAACGATATAGCAAAATAACTGATTATCAACAGATGAGATAGAAATCAGTATATTTTTCTCAAAAAAGAAATAGTATGTTCCTATTACAATTCAAAAAATTTCTATCTTAGCTTACTATAAAACCATCTCACAATCAATTGCATTTCCCAATTATTTAATACTCAAAACTTAATAATCCAGCTTTTTTATTTGGTTTTCTATTAAATCGATTTAGTAAAATTGCTTATACGCTTAAACAACCTAAACCATAACATGAAGAAAATTTTATTTACATTCCTTGCCTTTTGTCTCATCTCTTTGACTTTTGCTCAGAAAACGACTAAAGCAATTAAAGTTACGTATCAAAGAAGTTCTAATGGGAAAATAATCCCAAATCAGGATCCACTGTTTTTATTTGCTTCTAAAGATCTGAGTTTGATCACAACAGATAAAATCATTCAACAAAAAGCAAACTTTCCTTTTGAGCAGACTTTTGTAGCTTTTGATTCTAAAACCATTTCGCAATTAGCTAATCTAAAAGATGGAAAATCAATCCTGAATCACGACAAAGAAGTCTTGGGAAAACAAAAATTTGAATTCACAGATGAAACCAAAAAAATCCTGAATTTCACCTGCAAAAAAGCGGTAACTACCGTAAACTCCAATAAAATCGAAATTTGGTATACCAACGAATTGGGGTTAAAAGGCGGCCCAAGTGTTCTGGGTCAGGATCTAGGTTTAGTTTTGGAAACCATCCGTAACGGGAACAGTTCTATGACAGCTACTAAAATTGAGAATTTAAAAACGATACCGGCAATTTTAACCCTGCCAAAGGTTTCTGAAGTCGATCAATTGACCTATAAAGATCTTTTATGGAAAAGCCGATTTGTGAACATATCAGTTTTCAATAAAGAACAAATTCATTTTGTATCTGATGCAAAATCAAATGACAGTATTTTTAGATACGCAAGCGGGACCGTAATTGTTCGAAAAGTAAAATTCCCTGAAATAAAAAAAGGAAGTTCTGTATATGTTGATGTAACCCAACAATCTAATGGCGATGCGTACGACAGAACTGGATCCGTTTTTATGATTCCGATGGATAAGAAAAGTTCGTTTTTGGACGGATTAAAAAACGGAGTTAACACATTACCTATTTATGAAAATGGAAATGGTAAAAAATATCAGGGCGTTGTAGCAACGTCAGAATACACGCCTTTGCTGGAATTGATGCGTTTCTTTACTCCTTTTGGTGTCAAGCATTTCAACTATTTACAGCAAAAAAATAAGGTTTGGCAGGATAGCGTTTTCTATCGTCAGGAAATTTCATTATTACAGCCAAAACTGAGTAATCAGGAAGTCTATATCGGAATGTTTATTGGGAATTATGATGCAGGCGGACACAAAGCCAGTTTGAACATTTCGATTCACCAAGGTGAGGACAACAATCCTAAAGGTGATTTTATTTTACCGCTTTTCAACACGCTCAATGTTATGGAAATGGCAGGACAAGATTACGCCACCATGTTTGATAATGAAAAAGGATTAGAAGTGACTTTTGAAGTACCGGAAGGTTATAAAAACTTTAAATTAAGTTATACTACAACCGGTCACGGAGGCTGGGAGAATGGTGATGAATTTCTACAGAAAAAGAACACTATTCTTATCGACGGGAAAGAAGTTTTTGGATTTACGCCATGGCGAACCGATTGTGGTTCGTACCGATTGAGTAATCCGGCTTCGGGGAATTTTGGCAGCGGATTATCTTCATCCGATTTAAGCCGTTCCAACTGGTGCCCGGGAACTACAACCAATCCAAATCTTATTGATTTAGGAAATCTTTCACCGGGAAAACACACGATTCGTGTATCAATTCCACTTGGTAAACCAGAAGGAACAAGTAGCAGCGCCTGGAATGTATCCGGATTTTTGATTGGAGAAAGGTAATTGATAATTAAATTTAGATAATATAGACTTAGTATTTAAGGCTTTATATTTTTAAATTTCAAAAACGATTAAAACGTTACTATCAAACCACCTAACTTTAAAAAAACATGAAAAAAACCACACTTTTCCTGCTGTTCTTCTCGATGAGTTGCCTAACAATGTTAGCACAAACCTACACTCCCACTGAAGGAAATCTAAAAAACAGAAAAGAATTTCAGGATGATAAATTCGGAATGTTCATTCACTTTGGTCCTTATAGTGTTCTTGGCCATGGAGAATGGGTCATGAACAATGAAAACATCAAAGTAACACAATACGGAAGACTGATTAATGTTTTTAACCCTCAGGATTTTGATGCCAAAAAATGGGTTGGCACTGCTAAAGCGGCCGGAATGAAATACATCACTTTTACTACACGTCACCATGACGGTTTCAGTAATTTTGACACCAAATTATCCGATTGGAAAATCACAAATACACATTTCAAAAGAGATCTATTAAAAGAACTGGCTGACGAATGTCATAAAGAAGGAATCAAATTATTTTGTTATTATTCTCTTTTAGACTGGACAAGAACCGATTATCAATACGAAACGGGTAAAACGGGAAAAGGAACAGGAAGAACTATCAAAAGTGATTGGGAAAGTTACATTAGATTCATGAAAGGGCAATTAACGGAGATACTTACCAATTACGGAGAAATCGGCGGAATTTGGTTTGACGGACATTGGGATCAATTGGATAACGATACGGATAAAACATTATCATCCAAGGTAAACTGGCATTATGATGAAATTTACAAATTGATTCACTCTCTTCAGCCTAACTGTCTGATTTCAAACAATCATCATCTTTTACCGATACAAGGAGAAGATTTTCAAGCCTTTGAAAAAGATTTACCAGGAGGAAACACAACTGGATTTGGAGGACAATCTGTTTCTCAATTGCCTTTGGAGACGTGTGAAACCATGAACAATTCGTGGGGTTTTGATATCAACGACAGAAAATACAAATCGACTAAAGATTTACTGCATTATATGATAAATGCTGCAAGTCTGAATGCTAATTTTCTTTTGAATGTCGGGCCGATGGCAGACGGAACAATTCAACCTGAATTTGTCACAACTTTGAAAGAAATGGGAGTTTGGATGGACAAAAACGGAAAAAGTATTTACGGAACAAGAGGCAATGTAATGCCACAGCAAGATTGGGGTGTGTTTACTGCGAAAGACAAAACCTGGTTTGCACACATTATAAAAACACCAAAGCAAGCCGAATACATTTTTATTCCTGAGATGAAACAAAAAATTAAAAAATGTTATTTGATGGACAGTAAAAAAGAACTAAAATTCAAACAACAACCCGAAGGAGCTTTTGTGTACCTGGATGGCACCAAAATCGATGCAATCGATACGATAATCGAAATGCAAATACAATAAATTTAACAGCCCATAAGATTCCAAACCTTATGGGTTTCTATTTTATTTCAATAAATTAATGATTAATTACATGTTTAAAAAAACTCTTTTCCTCTCTGTTGTAGCTTTTATTGCCACTGAAAAGGGAACCGCGCAATCAACATTTTCATCTGAAACATTTCTGAAACACGATACTTATTTAGCTTCAGATAAATTAGAAGGGCGTCTTGCCGGAACAAAAGGCAATAACGAAGCGGCGGCTTACATCAGGAAATATTTTAAAAAATATGGCTTGAAAAAATTTAACGACAACTATTATCAGCCTTTTAAAATCTTCATAAAACCCGATATCAACAAAATGAAATCAGATAGCGTATCAACTCAAAACGTTGTAGGATATATTGAAGGTTCTGATGAAAATCTAAAAAAAGAATATATCGTAATTGGAGCACATTATGATCATTGGGGCTGGGGCGGAAAAGGTTCCGGCAGCAAGAAAAAAGATACTCTTGCGATTCATAATGGAGCCGATGATAATGCTTCGGGAGTTTCGGCTCTTTTATCTATTTTAGAAGAGTTTCATCACAATAAAACAGCACCTAAAAGAAGTATTATTTTTGTTTCCTTTAGTGCGGAAGAAGAAGGTTTATTAGGATCTAAGTATTTTGTCAACCATCTTCCTGTAGAAAAAAATGCGGTAAAAGTAATGATCAACATGGATATGGTGGGTCGGTTAAACGATAAAAAAGAGCTTTATATGGGCGGTGCTGGAACTTTTCCGGGTGGTGTCGAACTGATGAAAAAACTAGGTGAAGGCAGCGGGCTAAATCCAATTGTTTTTGCCGGAGATGTAGGCGGTTCTGATCACGTTACTTTTTATAAAAATAACATTTCAGCCATTGGATTACATACAGGAGGACATCCTCAATATCATACACCTGAAGATGATACTGCTTTAATTAACAGCGAAGGAGGCATTTTAGTGAGCAAATACATTTACAATGCTTTAAGTGCAATTGCTAATTACGATCAACCGCTAACTTTTATCAAGCAAAATTAAAAAGATAAAATTTTGGATAAAAGCCATTCTTAGCTCTCTGGAGCAATCGTCAACAAAAAACAGCACAGAATCTTTAAAACAAAAAATCGGCGAACTGCAGTGAAACAAACAGCAAATTCGTCGATTTTTTTCTACTTTATAGTTTTTAATATTTAGAAAATATCTTATTACTAGCGAATAAAGTTTCAATCTCTGCCCTATTGCCAATTGTCATTGCTATTTACATTGAAATTGCCATTGCCATTGACGTTTGACATTGATATTGATATTGATATTGATATTGATATTTGACATTAATAAAGAAACCCCATCGTCTGGAAATTTCCTGACTTTGGGGTTTCTTACTAATAACAAAATATTAATCTATAAGGAGCTTATTTTACGTCCCAGAAAATTTTTGTACTTAAATTATCTTTGTCTTTAACAGCATTATAGTTATTTGCATTATAAACACTTTCAGAACTTGGGTATGTCCAACGCGTTGGAGGTGTTTTTTGAGGGCTTGTTTCATCTTGCGCGAAATTAAGCGCAGGAAGTTTCAACCTTCTTTGCTCAGACCAAGATTCGTCAGCCTGCATAATGTTATAATGAATATACTTTTGAAAAGCGATCAATTGTAATTGAGCAGCTGGAGTTGTAGCACCTGCAAAATTAACATTAGCAATATAAGCATCAATTTCAGCAGCAGTTGGTTCTGTAGCAGGTTTATAAGTTAATAAATCTGCCTTATCACCTAATCTTACATAATATTGAATAGATTGTCTGATTGCTTTTTCGAAATGTGTTTTAGCTGAAGCTGCATTTCCACTTCTTGAATAGTATTCCGCAAGAATAAGGTTTACTTCTGCAGCATTTATCAATGTACCTGGTAACCAATCGTTTTGACTGATTACTGATCTATTGTAGATAGCAATTTCACCATCGGCTATTTCTTTATCTTGAACTGTAGAAGTCGTTAATGGATCTACTCCTACGTAATCTGTTGCGTTTGCACCTTTTTCAAACAACCATGCCTGACGAGGATCACTGTTGGCATTCATGTGATCAATCATAGGTTTTGGAGCAAGGTTATTATTCCAACCTTCCAAAGCATCCCAGAAACCTGAAGTATCTAAATCTGTATCCTGAGTATATACTCTGAAAGCAATATCTTCTGAACTTTCATCCACAATTTTTCCTTCAGCAATAATTTCAGCGATTTCTGTATTTGCTCTTCCCGAAAAAGTCGGAACAGCAGAAACTCTATTTAACAACTTCAAACGTAAAGAGTTACAATAATTCTTCCAAGCTACAAGACTACCTTTGTTGATCAGATCCTGATTTTTGAACTCTAAATTTGTTTTATCAGACAAAGTAATAGTATTCAATTCTGTAGAAAAAGCTTTCAAATTATCTAACATCATCGTGTAAAGCTCTGTCTGATTATCGTACTTAGCCAATGCAAGTGCATAAGCACCTCCAGTTGAACTAATTTTTCCTGCTTCAGAGAAAGGGATATCACCAAAGTTATCAATCATTTTTGCAGTATGATCATACAAATAGATCGTAGACGTAATTGTATAGATTCTACTATCTTTTTGATCTTCAGTAGATAAGGAAGCCATTACTTTTTCCAACTCTCTGTATTGAGTAATGAATCTGTAATATCTATCCCATCTGTTAGTTACTGCTGCTCCCGGAACATAACGGTTAGACACATTAGTAAATCCGTGTCCTTGAGTATAAGTCAATGAAGTTGTTCTTATTACAGTAAAATAATTCCAATATGATGGAATTACGTCCTCATAGTTAACTTTCATAAATCCGGCAAATTGTTTAGGCACTGTTGTAGTTGTTACCTTTGACGGATCTCTATATGCTTCTGCAAAATCATCTTTCGAACAAGAGCTCAAAGAAATTGCGACTGAAGCTAATGATATATATAATAATTTTCTCATGTTGTCTATTTTAATTATAATTTATCCTATTAGAAAGATGCTCTCAATACTACTCCATAACTTCTAGTAGAAGGAGTTATTCCTGAGTTGTTCACGTTTTGAGCCCACTGTGTTCCTGAAGTTGTTGCCTCTGAATCCATATCCTTAATTGTTCTGTAGATATAAAACAAATTACGTCCAAAGAAAGAAAGACTCAACTTAGTAGCTCCAATTTTGCTAGCATAAGATGATGGTACATTATACATAAGTGATAATTCTCTTAATTTAACATAGTCGTTCTTTTGAATATACAACTCATAACGAGAAACACTATCATATTGAGGACCTCCCCAGTTGTAAGTCACAACATAATAACCTGCCTGAGAAACTACGTTTGTATTTGGAGTTCCATCAACATTTACACCATCCATTAACATACCATCACGGAATAATGGTTGCCCTCCTGGTCCTGCAGTTGCACTATTTGGAACCTGAACACCTTTTCCATTATCCATGTAATATGTTAAACCACCGCGCTCATTTGTACTGTAGTTTAATGATTCTTCTGTTAATCCTCTAGATGTCATCCAGTTCATCCCTGTTGGCATCAAAGAACCACCGTAAGAGTAATCAATACCAATATCTAATGTGAAGTTTTTATAAGTCAAAGAGTTGATTAAACCTCCAACACCTTTAGCCATAGCTGATCCGTATTTTTCCCATTTGTCTCCATCAAGCTGATAAAATCCATCAGCACCAACCACTTTATTACCGTTAGCATCAGTTTTGATAGGGTGTGCATAAATACCTCCCATTTCTTCCCCTACCACTGATTTTAATTGAGCAGCAGATCCATCATAGTCAGCATGCAAAATCTCGTTAGAACCATCTGATAATGAAATCACTTTATTAATGTTTTTAGCCCAGTTCAAAGTCACATCCCAAGAGAAACTATCTGTTCTAACAGGTGTACCAGTCAAAGCAACCTCAAATCCTTTGTTACTTAATTCACCAACATTAGTTAAAATAGAAGTAGCTCCTGAACTAGCTGGTAAAGTCAATCCAATAATCTGATCTTTAATTTTTGCTGTATAGAAAGAGAAATCCAATCCTAATCTTCTGTCTAAGAATTTAGTTTCAAAACCAAGTTCTATTTCATGCTTCATCTCAGGTTTAATTCCTTCATTTCCATATGCAGCTTGTGAAGTCGTTGTCAATACAGGACTTGTTGTTCCTTGTGACCCTAAAGAAACCTGATCGAATGCAACGTTGGCAAGAAATGCTCCTGGATAAGATCCTACGATACCCCAAGAACCACGCATTTTTGCGTAATTAATGAAATCTGGTAATGTAACAGCTTCTGATAAAATGAAACTAGAGTTTACAGAAGGATAAGTAAAAGCATTATTATTCGGATTCATTGTTGAAGTACGGTCTCTTCTTAATGTACCTTCAAGGAACAAATAGTTTTTATAACTTCCACTTACAGTTCCAAAAAGTGCATCTTTAAGTATTGTAAATTGTTTAGAGCCACTATTAGCTAATCCAACAGAAGAATTTACATCATACCAACCTTCCACACTTAAACCACCATTAGTAGAACGAGACAAATATTTAGATGTTTCCTGTGTTCCAGAATAACCAAATAATGCACCAACAGTGAAATCATCATTTAATTTTTTGTTGTATGTCGCTATTAATTCACCATAAAGAACATTATAGTCTTGACCTTCCATTTGATAAGATCCTGTTCCAAAACCGTAAATTAAAGGTCTTTCTAATGGATTTTTCGTTTCTGTGTTTATAGCGGTTAAATCAGTCGAAACACGGCCACGTACAGACAAATCGTTTGTAATTGAAAGTGTTTCAGTAACACTAGCTATAATACGATTTGTAATCTCCTCTTGTTGATTTGCATTTGTATTCCAAAAGAAATCACCAATATCAGCTTTGAAACCATTACGAATAATATTTTCATCCGGAGTTAAACTTTGTCCATTTACTCCTGTAACATATTTATAACCTAAACTTGTTTTGTATTTTGCTCTGTACCAATCGCCATTATCAAAAGGGCTAAGCATACCTGTAAAGTTATTTACTAAACGATCTAAAGCAAATGAACGATTACGTATGTTCTGATTCAAATAACTAACAACAACATCTGTTTTCAACTTACCTGTCTTGAATGATGCATTTAAGTTGAAGTTATTCTTTTTGTTATTATTATTCATACTCAAACCTTCAGATTCGATATGAGTATAAGAGAAACGAATACTGCTGTTATCAGTATTGTTTGTAAGAGCAAAGTTTGTAGTTGCATCCCATGCATTTTGGAACATGTTTTTGTAACCGTCTCTCTGAGCAGAATACGGACGCACTACACCATCCCATGTCATAATTGGTTTTCCATCAAACCAAGGACCAAAGTTTACAGAACTGTTCGCAACTCCTCTCATATCATTAACTCCATCGCCATTTGTATCATATTGCACAAAACCGTCTGGTCCAGCCCAGTTTGGATTAAAATTACCATTAGAATAACCTTGACCTCTTTCGTACTGAAATCTTGGCAAATAAGCAATTTGATTTCCTGAGTAACTAGTGCTAAAATCGACACCTAAACCTTTTTTTCCTTTTCCTGATTTAGTAGTAATCAATACTACCCCATTTACAGCTTCAGAACCATATAAAGCAGCTGCAGAAGCTCCTTTTAAGATCGAAATATTTTCAACATCTTCAGGGTTGATATCTGCTAAACCGTTGCTTTTAATACGAGGCTGATTCCAGTAATCACTGTTAGAAACCTCACCATTACGAATAGGCACACCATCCATAACAATAAGTGGCTGGTTTCTACCTGTAATCGAGTTAATTCCACGAATCTGGATATTAATTGCTCCCGCTCCACCCGGAGTTGACGTAATACGTACACCTGGTGCTTTACCATATAATGAGTTGGCAATTGTAGGAGATGCTGTTTTAACAATGGCATCTGCTTTAATTACACTCGTAGCATAACCAATCGATTTGTTCTTTTTAGATTGCCCCAATGCAGTAACCGTAACACCATCAAGTTCGTTGGTACCACTTGCTAATCTGACTTTCATTCCATCAGTAGCTTTTAATTCTGATGTTTTGTAACCTATTGAACTTACAATAAGAGTAGCTCCTTCTCTTACAGAGATTGAAAATGCTCCGTTCTCGTCTGTAATCGTTTCTACTTTTGTTCCTTTTTCTCTAACAATCGCTGATGGAACGGGTGCATTAGTATTGTCTGTAATTACCCCAGAGATTGTTGTGTTTTGGGCTTTCGCATTTTGAAAGCACAATACCATTAGAAAAACTAACAGCGATTCATATAACAGTTTTCTCATAATTAATATTAGTTTGGTTTGGTTTTTAAATTTTGTTTAAATTGAAAGATTTCCGATTTCTAAAAAATATTGAATACTAAAACCTTTAATTTCAAATTACCGATTTCTCCTTATCAGAATTTGGTAATAATTCCCTTGATTAATACTCTGTTTTTTTTTACATCATAAGCTTCTTGTTTGTTTAATAATTTGTTTCCGTTTTCTTAGTCATTTTTTGAATTTATTTTTCAACGCTTGCAACTATAACGTTTTAGTTTTTTGGTTTTAAAAAAAGATTTCGTGGATCATTAAAGACGATTATCTAATTAATTTACACTACTTTTTCTGACTTTTTAATTGATTTTTTCTAGCCAATAATTTAAAAAACTTCTTCTACTTTATCGTTCAGAATGAATAAAACGATTGACTACTTCATTTGTTATCTAAGAGCTTTTTTTTGATAGTAAATACTTTTAAAAAACGTTAACTTTTTCTTAAACATTCGTTAATTATTATTAGCAAATATATACCTAATAAATCAATTTACAAAAACGTTTTAGTGATTTTTTTTAATCCTTCTTTTAATTTTAACATTTTAAACAAATATTTGAATTAAAAAAAGTCAATAGTTTGTAAATGAATTACATATATTTTTTTAACTTAACTACATTTCTTATTAAATAAACAATAATAGTACATAATTGAATATTAATCAGACCCATAATAAGGACAGAATAAAACTGTTAAAATTATGATTTATTTAACATAAATTTTATTCTATTAAAAAAATCTTATAACACAGGATAATCACCCCATTTATTTTTTTTTCAACTAAAATTATTCTAGTTTTTCTAACTAAAGAATCTAACCACAGTAACCATTTTTTTTTCTCTTATTTTATCTTTTTTAGCAGCACTTGGAAATAAAGTATTTTCTTATATTTATTTTCTCGTAACACTTTAAAAAAGTACAAAACAGATAATCTGTTATCTTAAAATTAATTCACCCCATTATAAACGCTTATTCTGTCACCGTAAGAACTTCTCTCAATCGAATATCTCTCGACGAAGCGCCTATCATAATTCTAAAATCGCCCGGTTCAACTACCCATTTCATATCCTGATTTAACATTTGTAACGTTTCTTTGTTAATGTCAAATGCAATTTCTTTTGATTCTCCTGCTTTAAGTGAAATTCTCTGAAAACCTTTCAGTTGTTTGATTGGCTGCGCAATTGATGCTAAAACATCTCTTACGTAAAACTGAACTACTTCATCCCCATCAACTTTACTGGTGTTTTTTATAGTACAATACACTTTTGTAGTTTCTGATTTTCCTATTTGTTTTTTATCAAATCTTAAATTGTTGTATTCAAAAGTTGAATAACTCAGTCCGTATCCAAAAGGAAATAAAGGTGCACCGTTCAAATTAGTATAATCATCGGAACGACCTGTTGGTTTGTGATTGTAAACCAGTGGTAATTGTCCTTCAAAAACAGGGAAAGTAATAGGTAAACGACCTGCAGGATTTTTATCTCCAAACAAAATATTCGCTACAGCATTACCTCCATCTTCGCCAGGATACCAAACATCCAAAATCGATGGTACATTGTCAATCCATTTGTCCATCGTGATGGCACTTCCTCCAACCAAAATCACTACAATCGGTTTTCCTGTTGCGGCAACTGCATTTATTAATTCTTCCTGATGTCCTAACAAACCTAAATAAGCTCTGTCATTAAATTCTCCTTCTTCGATTCCTGCAGCGATTACAGCTACATCTGATTTTTTAGCTGCAGCTACAGCTTCATCAATTTTGTGCTGCCAATCGTTATTTACGTCAACATTCCAAACCAATTTGAATTTAGCATAACCCTGCGATTCGAAAAATTCCACTTTGATATCGTATTCTTTGTCTTTTTCAAAATTGAAATTCACTAATTTTGTTGAATAAGTTTGGCTTTTCCAATTATCAATAATTAGTTTTCCGTTTAAATACAAGCGATAACCATCATTCCCTTCAAAACCTATTTTATAAGATCCTGTTACCGGAGATTTGATTTTTCCGCTCCATTTAGCCGAATAAAAATCGTAGTTGATTTTTGCCTGATCCGGAGAATATAATGTCCAGTCAAAATTGATTGTCTTATCTAATCTTGTTACAACCGGACTTCCACTTAGTTGTACATTATTGAAATATTCTCCTGTTAATCCATTTATTGATTTTCCGTTTTCAATGCTAAATAAATTAGCTGATGGTACAACAGTATAATCTGTACTTTTTCTTGCACAACCTTCAGCCAGATTAATCACAACAGATTTTCCTAACTTCGCTTTGATTCCTTCCAGGATACTTATTTTTCCGTTACCGGGACCACTGTAACCACCCAAACGTGCTTCGGTAATATCATTTCCTATTAAAGCAATTGATTGAATTGATTTTTTAAGAGGCAAAACATTGTTTTCATTTTTCAATAAGACGATTCCTTTTTCGGCTGCTTCTCTTGACAATAATTTGTGAAGCGGATTTCCGTTCCATTTGTTTGTCTCTTTTTCGTCAGCGTAGGGATTCTCAAACAATCCCAATTCGAATTTCAATCTCAAAACTCTCGCTACAGATTCGTCAATATTTTTCATATCAATTCTTCCGTCCAAAAATGGCGGTTGAAATAATTTATAATGATCAAAGGCGGTTTGAAAAATCACATCTAAACCATTATTTATGGCGTTGGCACTTGATTCAGGATAATCTTTTGCTGTATAATGCAGTACATTTCCGCCGCCAACAGCATTCGCATCTGAAATAATGAATCCTTTAAAATTCATTTCTCCTTTCAGTTTTTTATTCAACAACCAGTCATTGGCTGTACACGGACTTCCGTTTAAAGAATTGTATGAAGTCATAACACTTCTACTTCCTCCTTCACCAAAGCAAGCACGAAAAGGCGGAAGCTGATATTCTTCTAAATAACGTTCGTTGTAATCAATTGGGTAACTATCACGTCCACCGTCTCCGCTATTCGCAAGGAAATGTTTAGGCGTTGTAATCACACCTCTTTCCTCAAAAGAGGACACATAGGCCACTCCCATTTTTGAAGAAAGAAAAGGATCTTCACCATAGGTTTCTTCTACTCTTCCCCAACGAACATCAGAAGCAAGATTGACAACCGGCGACAAAATCTGGCGAATTCCACGGCTTTTAGATTCCATCGCAATAGCAGTTGAAACTCTTTTAACCAAAGCCGGATCAAATGTTGCTGCCAATGAAATAGACTGAGGAAATGCGGTTGCTCCATCACGTACCAGTCCGTGTAAAGCTTCATCAAAAGCAATAATCGGAATACCGAGACGCGTTTTCTCTACAAAATATTTTTGAATTTTATTAATCAGTTTTACTGTTTCCTTTGCATTACTTGCTGCGCTGTAATCTAAAATTTGATTGCTTGCATCAGTACTTCCTTTGGCACTTACCTGAAAACCAAAAATGCCATTTTTATAATTTTCTGCCCCATCAGATAAATCACCAGGAATCATGAACATTTGCCAAAATTTTTCCTCAACCGTCATTCTGGACAATAAATCCTGAACGCGGTCTTCAACGGGTAATTTTGGGTTTTTATATTTTGGAGTACTTTGAGAAAACAAGGCTTGAACTCCAAAAAATAAAGCTATTGCAAATGCTTTTTTGTTCATAATTGTATTATTGAAATACCACTAAGGCATGAATTATAATCTGTTATTTTAATGAATATTAGTTAGTTAAAAAACCGCCGTGACCTCTGTACAATTTAATTGGCGCATCTAAAGTAACTTTGATACAAGTCACATATTTGTCGTCAGCGGTTTCCGGCAAATCAATGTAAACTAATCCAGGAACGGCACTCCATGAAATTTTACCCACCACTTTATGAGTCAATTTTACATTGGATCCCAAAACTGTAATATCCTGAATTTTGTTATCAAGTCCTTTCAACATCAATTGTCCCGAAGTTTTTCCGTGAACAAACAAGTAAAGTGTTTTTGAATCTTTAGAAAGAGTCGTTGGTCCGTAGAAATGTCCTAACGGAATTCCCGGAATAGTTCCAAAAATACCTTCGCCATTTCTTCTGTTCCAGTCACCCAATTCCTTCAATGTAGAAACAACTGTTTCCGGATAAGTTCCATCAGGTTTTGGCCCGATGTCTAATAATAAATTTCCTCCGTTTGAAACCGCATCAACAAAAATCGTAATGATTTCATAAGGTGTTTTCCAGTTGGTATCGCTCACACGGTACCCCCAGTTTTCATTCATCGTCATACACAATTCCCACCATTTATAAGCGGGACGAACTACCGGGAAATTCTGTTCCGGAGTATCATAATCTCCATACCCTTGTAAGCGTCCGTTGATAATGGTATTCGGATTTCTGTCCAACATCATTTTGCGTGTTTTCTCTGCTTGCCATTCTTCAGCACTGTGCTCCCAGTCTCCATCAAACCACCATAAATCAGGATTGTACCAATCTGAAATTTCCTTGATTTGTCCCTGGAAGAATTTTTGAAAACGTTCCCAACGTGCTGGTTCTTTTTTAATATCATAACGTGCTTTGTCTTTCAAAAATCCCGGATAATCATTGTGTGTCCAATCGATTAAGGAGAAATAAGCACCACATTTAATATCTCTTTTTCGTAATTCTTCGAAAAAAGGCTTAACCATATCTTTTTTAGCCGGAGTGGTTTTTACCGAACTCAGTTTACCCAATTTGGTATCGTACATCGCCACACCATCATGATGTTTAGTTGTAATTACGGCATATTTTGCACCCGAATCTTTGATCATTTCTGCCCAGGCAGCAGCATCGTAATTACTCAAAGTGTAACTTTTTTGTTGTTTCATATAATCTTCAACAGAAATTTTTCCATTGTGAAAACTCCAGGATTCAGAAACATCGGCAACGGAATAAATTCCGGCGTGAATAAAGATTCCTAGTTTTGCGTCTTCAAACCATTTCATTTTTGGAGCAATATCCGCTGCAGCAATTTTATTCTGTGCTGTTCCGGTAATAGTTGTTCCGACAACTAAAGCAGTTAAGATTATTTTTTTTATCATTTTATTTTTTTTATTTATTTAATTCTGATTGTTGTGGCAGCAGCTTGTAATCCTTCACTTTCAGCTTTCACAGTAAATTGTCCTTTTTCACCTTTTTTAGCTTTTACAATTACTAAAACTTTTCCGTTATAAGCTGGTCTTCCAGAACTTTGAAAGGGAACAAAACTCGTTGCATCTCCGTTGTCCGTTGCTACAATTTCTCCCGCTCCTTCAATTGAAAATTTAACTAAAGGATTAGAACGAGGAACCATCAATCCTTCATTATCTGAAATATCAACTGTTATAAAAACCAAATCAACATCGTCTGCCAATACTGCTGTTCTATCTGCAGCCATTTTAATTTTTGTTGCAGCTCCTGTAGTTTTAACTACATCAGTTGCCCATTTTTTTCCTTTTTTATAACAAACTACTTTTAATTCTCCTGGAGTATAAACTACATCTTCCCACATCAAACGGAAATCTTTTCCTGCTTCCATTTTCTTTCTTCCAAGGCTTTTTCCGTTAAGAAATAATTCTCCCTCATCTCCCGAAGTGTAAACATGTACCGGAACCACTTGTCCAACACGTTCGCTCCAGTTCCAGTGTGGAAGAATATGAGCTGTTGGAACATCTGGTCTCCAATGTGATTTATAACTGTAATAACGATCTTTCGGGAAACCGGCTAAATCGATAATTCCGAAATAACTACTTCTTGAAGGCGGATTGCTTTTTTGTAATTCTGCCAATTTTGCTTCTAATTCTGCCTGTTTGGAAGGATCCGTTCTAAAATTCAATAAATTGGTTTCATCTGAATTATAGGGAGTTGGTTCACCTAAATAATCAAAACCGGTCCAAACATATTCTCCCAATAAATGTGGGTATTTTGCATTGGTACGAAATTGTGTATCCGGCGAACAGCCCCAGCCCGGAAATGCATCATCATAAGAGGAAATTTGCCAGCTCGTTTTGTTGTATTTATCATCAAAGAAATATTCTCCGCGTGAACTTACGGTTGATGCTGTTTCACTTCCTATTGTTGGCTTTTTCTCATATCTTGGATCAACATCCCATTTTGGCTGTTGGTCAAAGAAATAGTTTACTCCCATAAGATCCAGGGCAACAACAGCTCCTGAACTTCTTCCTCCATCAGGATCATTATATCCGTTTGAAACCGGGCGTGTTGGGTCTTCCCTGCGCATTATATCTGCTAATTCTTTTGTCAATTTCACATTTTGCTGATCCGGAACTTCATTTCCAATGGACCAGATAAATACGGAAGGATTGTTTCTGTCTCTATGAGTTAAAGCAATTAAATCTTTATCATGCCATTCATCAAAAATCAAATTATAGTCTGATTTTTTCTTTCCTATTTTCCACGCATCAAAAGCTTCATCCCAAACTAAAAATCCCATTTTATCAGCCAGTTCCAATAATTCAGGAGCTGGTGGATTATGAGAAGTACGCAAAGAGTTACAACCCATTTCTTTCAACATAACCAATTGTCTTTTCAAGGCCGAAGTATTGATTGCAGCCCCCAAAGCACCTAAATCGTGATGATTACAGGTTCCGAAGATTTCAACTCTTTTTCCATTCAAAAGAAAACCGTTTCTTGGCGTAAATTCAATTGTACGAACACCAAAAGGAGTGTTATAAGTATCAACCACTTTTCCGTCAACACTTACTTTAGTTTGTGCTACATAACGATTAGGCGTTTTTAAATCCCACAATTTAGGATTATTTACAACCGTATGCGTTTCCGCTTCTTCAGTTCCATTTGCCTTGATTTCCAGTGTTGAAGTAATTAAAGAACCTACTTTTGCTTTTGGTGTATCATTAATATCCATTTCGTATAAGTCAGTTGTAATAACTGCTTTTACCGATTTATCTGTTGCATTATCAACCTTAACCATTACTCTGATATCGGCAGCATCTTTTCTAATATTTGGAGTGGTTATATAAGTCCCCCAATGTCCAACATGAACCGGATTCGTTTTTACCAACCAAACATGACGGTAGATTCCTGCTCCAGGATACCAACGTGAATCCCAGTTCTCTGTATCTAAACGAACGGCTAAAATATTTTCTTGCCCGAATTTTAAAAAGGGAGTCAAATTCATGCGGAAAGAATTATAACCGTAAGGCCAGGTTCCAACATATTTCCCATTTAAATAAATTTTAGCATTTGCCATCGCTCCGTCAAAGTCAATAAAAATTTGTTTTCCTGAATCTGAAGCCGGAACCGTAAAATGTTTTCTATACCAACCAATTCCTTTCCATG
The DNA here is from genome assembly GCF_057840745.1 of Flavobacterium sp. KH_001. Classification (NCBI taxonomy): domain Bacteria; kingdom Pseudomonadati; phylum Bacteroidota; class Flavobacteriia; order Flavobacteriales; family Flavobacteriaceae; genus Flavobacterium; species Flavobacterium sp. KH_001. The sequence goes on from NZ_CM174520.1 coordinate 4,077,971, forward strand.
GTAATTTTCCCGTTTCTCCTCTTAATTCAATTCTAAAAGGCCCTTTGATCGCCCAATCGTGCGGTACGTTTAATTTCTCCCAATTGGCTTCATTTACTGAAACGGCTTCTAAATTTTCAGGTTCGTCTTTAACCAATCCGTCAGCCTGAGACCCAAATCGGGAAAAAAGCCAATTATCATCAAAGGATTGAGTGTCAATAGAACCCATTCTTTTTATTGTAGTATGCTGCGAAAAAACAGATAATCCCATCATCAAACAGAGTAGTAGCAAAAGGCTCTTGTTTAGTGAAAACATCTTTTTATTCATTTTGGTTAGGTTTAATAATTTTGGTTAGGTTTCTAGTAAAGCGAGGCGTTTTATTTATGCAAATTCAAATCTTTATATTCGTTTTAATTTATCGGTTTTCAGCTGGTATTAAAATGTTTTGTTTTTGGTAAAATTGATATTAATAGAGGAAGACATATTTCTTAAAACAAAAACAAACATTATTTAACGCTAAATCTAAACAAATTTGATTTTTCGCAAAACTATTTTAGACGGACGACATATAAACGAAGATAAACATCAAAAAAAATCACAAAAAACACTTTTATTATAAATTTCAGTTTTGACAAACTTTATCGCATAGTGCTACATTATCATATCCAATTTTGGCTTGATTAGTTTTATTTAATATTTTTTGGTAGAGAAGTATTCTGATGTTTATTGGTATTCCTTAAAAATAAATTTAACAGATTTCCCAATTCGAATGGCTTTTATGCTATTTGAATACTTTTAATTTTCCATAAAAACCGAAGTATTCAAATAGCAATTTATTATAAGTTACAAGGAACGATCTAAATGTGTGTAACCACCATCCACATAAATCAACTGGCCTGTAGTATGGCTTGATTTATCAGACAATAAGAATACTGCCATATTGGCGATTTCTTCGGCAGTTGTCATTCTGTTTTCTAATGGAATTTTAGCTGTGATTTCTTTTAATTTTTGCTGTGGATTTTCAAGTGTATTAATCCAGGTTTCGTATAATGGGGTATAACATTCAGCCACAATAACTGAATTTACACGTATTCCGTATTTCAATAATTCTACTGCCCATTCGCGGGTTAAAGCATTACGTCCACCGTTTGATGCTGCATAAGCTGACGTATTTCCTTGTCCCGTATCAGCAGTTTTTGAACCAATATTTACAATTGCACCTTTAGTTTTTTTCAATTCTGGCAAAGCGTGTTGCGCCATCAAATAATAGTGCACCAAATTTTTATGAATCGACGCAACAAACTTTTCGTAATCGCCGCTTTCTAAACCTACACCATCGTTTACACCGGCATTGTTGATTAATCCGTCAATGCGGCCACAGAGCTCCACTACCTGATCGACTGCACTTTTACAAGCTTCCGGATTTGTTAACTCGGCCACAACAGACAGTGCCTTTCCTCCTTCGGCTTCAATTTCTTTTACAGCGATTTGATTATCTGCCTCGACTCTTCCTATTATTACAGGAATAGCACCTTCAGCAGCCAAAACTTTACAAATACCAAGTCCAATACCTTTTGCGCCACCGGTTACGATAATTATTTTGTCAGTAAGATTAAGATTCATTTGTTTATTATTTTGGTTGAATAGTTAGTAGTTTTTATTAGAAAGTAACTTATTCCAATTGATAAAATTGTATAGCATTACTGCTCCAGAATTTATCCTGATCTGCTTTCGAAAATTTCGAAAAATAGTGTTCTGTAATATCACAAGATTCTGAATACGAAGCTGCAAGCAAACAAACGGGCCAGTCACTGCCAAACATCAGGCGATCAATTCCAAAAACTTCTGTAATCACATCTAAGCAATATACAAAGTCTGTTTCATTCCAATTGTTCCAGTCTGCTTCGGTCACTAAACCTGAGACCTTACACATTACGTTTGGGAATTTTGCAATAGCTCTAATACCTTTTTCCCATTCTGTAAATTCTTTATTTTTAAAGTCTGGTTTTGCCAAATGATCTATAACGAATTTTTGCTCTGGAAATTTTGCTGCCAATTTGGCCGCATTTTCCAAATGTTTTGGAAAAATCAAAATGTCATATGTGAAATTGTATTTTGCCAATTTCGAAATTCCATTTTGAAAACTTTCCTGCAGCATAAAATTAATATCCGCTTCTGCCTGAACGATATGTCTAAAGCCTTTCAGTTTTTCATATTTACTGTATTCGTTCAAACGCGCTTCAATATTTTCAGCACGCAAATCAACCCAACCGACAACGCCTTTTATAAAATCATTTTCTTTTGATAAATCCAAAAGAAAACGTGTTTCCTCTTCGCTCTGATCAGCCTGAACCGCCACGCAGCCCGCAAACCGATTTTCAAACAGCAAAGGCTTTAAATCAGCAGGTAAAAAATCCTTCCTGATCACTTCCATTTCTTCATTAATCCAGGCTTCTTTTACAGGATTATATTTCCAAAAATGTTGGTGGCTATCTATTTTCATGCAAGTCGAATATTTTTTCCATCATCATCCATTTTTCACCTTCTTTTGCTCCTGGTAATGCTTTTTGATATTTCCACATCAATTCTTCCCATTTTTGCACCACAGCATTACTGGCATCCATCTCCCCTTTTCTTTCAAAAGTAAAAGTTTCATTGGCCTCAATAATCATGAACAATCTATTCCCAACGCAATAAATATCAAGATTTTCAATGCCTGCACTAACAATACTTTCTGTAATTTCAGGCCAGATTTTTTCATGATACTTTTTGTATTCCGCAATTAAAACGGGATCATCATTTAAATCTAATGCGAGACAATATTTTTGAGTTATCATATTATATTAATTAAAATTGAAGGTTAGAAACCTAAAATTAGACATTATCATTTACAAAATCATTCAAGCTAAAGATCGAATTATTAACTGGCCACTTTAATAACCACTCCAGCTTTTTTTGCCAGCTCTGCTCTTAAAGATTTTGGTATTGTGACAGCAATTCCTCCAGAAACATTTTTGTGGCTTAATTTTATTTTACCGTCTAAGAGCGTAACATTTAGTTTTCCTTTTAAATTGTTTTTAATAATGATTTCAGCCGGTATTTCTTTTTCATTTGCTTTTGGAAGATAAATTCCGAAAACCGTTTTTTCACCTTTTGAAGTATAATACAAATTACCTTCGGAGTAAGGAACAATTGGTTTCGTAGCATAAATTGCTTCTCCATTAATATCAAGCCATTTTCCAACTTCGGCTAAAGCCTGCTCAATTTTCGGTTCAAAATTTCCTTTACCATCAGGGCCAACACCAAGCAGTAAATTTCCACCTTTGGCCACAATTCCGGTTAATAACTGAATCACTTCTGTTCCGGATTTGTATTTATCATTTGGCACCCATCCCCAATCATTTCCAAGTGTCACACAGCTTTCCCATGGCACCGGAATTGGTTTTTCCAACACTTTTCGTTCAGGAGTAAGATAATCTTCGTATTCGCCCGGAACCCAACGATCAACAACTATAAGACCCGGCTGCTTTTTACGCGCCGTTTCTGCAATTTGTTTCATATTAATATCCAGATTCTGGCGTCCTTTTTTTTCTGAAGGACGAACCCATCCTCCATCAAGCCATAAAACATCTACTTTTCCATAATTAGTTGTCAATTCATCCAACTGATTTTGAGTGTATTTTACGAAGTTCTGCCATCTTTCAGGATACGTTTTAATATCATAGTTTGGATTCCTGTCTTTCGGCGGATAGTATTTCCACCAAAAATCCTGCGAAGTCCAGTCTGGTTTTGAGAAGTAGATTCCAACTGATAATCCTTCTTTTCTTGAAGCATCCAAAACATTTTTCAATACATCCGGTTTTGGATTTTTAGCATTTGGCAAATTCGGATTTGTAATTTTGAAATCTGTAAATTTTGAATCATACATACAGAATCCATCATGATGTTTTGAAGTAAAAATCAAATATTTCACTCCGGCGTTTTTGAACATTTTTGCCCATTTTTCCGAATCAAGTTGTGTTGGATTCAGACTAAATCTTGCACCGCGATAATCGGAAGCAAAAGAATCATAATCATCATAACCGTTGCGTGTTACCCAATCTTCAGGCGCTAGTCCCCACGATTCACAGATCCCTAATTGACTGTATAATCCCATATGAATCAGGACACCAAATTTATAATCCTGCCACTTAGCCAGATTATCTTTTACCGCCTGATCTTTTGGACCAATATAAGTATCACCAGGTATTTTTTCATTTTCCACCATAACATCGCCTTGTGCGTGAGATAAAACTCCTATCGCAAAACAGCAAGCTGTGAAAACTAATTTTATTCTGCTTCTCATATTATATATTTTTATTTTCTATAAAAGATTATCTCTTAAAAAGTAACCTAAAAATGGATTGGTCTAAAAAATTTACTCTATCTACTAAAACGTTTTAAGTTTTCGAACACAGTATTTTTGATATAATCTCAAAAAAATAAAATTATTGCATTATTAAGTTTTATTTTAGCTCAAAATTATCATTAATTAAGCATTTATTATCTTTATAATTAATTCAATAAAAAAGCCGAAAAAAGCTACGCATTTCAGAAATAAATTATTGATTAAAAAAAAATATTTCATTTATGGAATAAAAATGCAAAACGTAACTCTGCTATTTGTACCAAAACAAACCAGATTTATTAAAAGTGAAGTTGTACTTCTGTATGGAAACAAGACAGAAACATCTTAGACCTTAAAAAAGAAAGTTTTTAAAAAGCCTGGACTAGAGCATTTCTTCTGTATTCCTTTGGAGTTGTTCCAATCAATTTCTTGAACAGCTTATTAAAGTTTGAAGCTGTTTTGTAACCACACTCATAGGCAATTTCAGAAATTCCCAAATCGGTTTCAATTAAATATTTACAAGCATTTGAAACTCTGATTTCGTTTAGGTATTCTACAAATGCTTTTTTTGTTTTCGCTTTAAACATTCTGCAAAATGATGTAGGTGTCAGATTGGCGATTTTAGAAATTTCATCCAATGATATTTCTTCTTTATAATTTGTTTTTACATACTGAAAAACAGCTGCAAGTCGGTCATTTTTATTTTCATCACTAACTGAAACATAAGAATCGTCATTAATATATCTGAGATCTTTACTTTTTGATAAAAGAAACAAAATTTCAATAAGTCCCATGACAACTTCAAAACCTTTCTTTTTTAGTAATTTTTCCATCTTTTTAGCAATGATTGCATTCGTTTGTCCCGTAATCGAAACTCCCTTTACACCCTGAGAAAGAAATTTTTTAACCTCCTGAGCTTCCGGCAACTCATAAAAAGAGTTTCCAAAAAGATCTCTGCTAAAGTAAATCACCATGGCTTTAGCCTTTAAACTATTTATTCCTTTATAAAAAATTTCATCGTTAAGCCAAACATGCGGAATATCATCTCCAAGAAAAACCATATCCCCAGATTCAAAAGATTCTACAGAATTTCCGATAATGCGTTTTCCGTGACTTTCTAAAATATAAACCAACTCAAATTCCGGATGTGAATGAAAAGGCGATTGAAAAAAAGATTCCTCGCGAGAAAACACAGATAGCGACGTATTAGTATAGGAAGCGATATTTGTTTTAACGATTTTCATTTTTTAGAATAACAATGATAATTAATAACTAAATAAGGATAAAATTGGAGTATTTACTAAATAAATTTAAATATAATTTTATATTTCATAAAAAACAAAAATAGCAAAAAAAATTTACGACATTACTAAATCGATTTAATAAATTTAAAGAAACGTAAAATTATCGGAAATAAATTGTTAAATCTTCACTTTTAATGCTTTTTATGTAAAACGTTTTAGTAAAAGTCTGAAAAGTTGGAATAAAATAAAAAAAATAAACCCCTGAAAATGAAAAAAAGGCTCTTAATTTTCTCGATTATGTTGTGCATAAATTCTTTTGCGCAGACAAAAACGACCGGAAATGTCGTTGAATATTTTGGTAAAGAAAAAATTGTTACAACTGCCGAGGGAAATGTCTTGTATCATTTTATAAATGGCTACACTCTTCAAACTGAAAGCAGAACAGGCACGCTTTTTAATGGACAAGATCCAATAGCCTGGCAATATGCGGTTGGAAAATTTGTAAATCCGACTAAGCAAAAAGGAGATTGGCAGGAAATCAAGGTCGATTCAGCAAAAGTTTTCAGCGGAAAGCCTATGCGATCCGCTTTTCTTTATACGCAATATAATGCTTCAAAAGAACAAATTGTCCTTTTAGAAACTACAGGAGGTACCCGCACTTATATAAACGGTCAGCCACACGAAGGCGACCATTATGATTTTGGTTATACTTTGATTCCGTTTAAACTTCGAAAAGGTATCAATGAATTTGTTTATACTAAAGGTCGTTTTGGCCGTGTAAAATCAAAAATCATTGTTCCGTCAAAAAGCATTCAGTTTACCAAACGTGATTTGACACTTCCTGACGTTATTAATGGTGAAAAAGACGAGAAATGGGCTTCCGTTCGTGTCATTAACGCTACTGAAAAAGAACTAAAAAATCTTATCATTACAGCTACTTTATCAAGCGGAGAAAAAGCCACTTATGCAACAGACGCGATCATGCCGATGTTTGTCAGAAAAGTAAAATTTAAAGTTCCGGCTGCAAAAGCTGATTTTACAGGAGAATTAAAAATGGAACTTACACTTTCTGATAAAAGCGGAAAAGTAATCGACAAAACAGAAATTACAATCCAACAACGCGCTGCGACTGTGCATCATGAACGCACTTTTGTGAGTAAAGTGGATAACAGCGTTCAATATTATAGTATCGCTCCGGCTTTGGGAACAGGACCAAAAGCGTTAGTTCTTTCTGTTCACGGCGCTTCTGTTGAGGCCAGAAATCAGGCAAGAGCCTACAAACAAAAAGACTGGGTTCACATTGTTGCCGCTACGAATCGACGTCCCTTTGGTTTTAACTGGGAAGATTGGGGAAGAATTGATGCTCTGGAAGTTTTGGCTGAAGCCAAAAAAGTATTCAACACTATTCCTGCTCAAACCTACTTAACCGGTCACTCTATGGGCGGTCACGGCACCTGGTTTTTAGGAACAACTTATCCGGGAAAATTTGCAGCCATTGCTCCTTGTGCTTCCTACCCTGATATTTCGATGTACGGATTTGACAAAGGCGATGAAATGCATGATATGTTCAAAGCTTTTGAACCTATTAAACGTTCGGCTAATTCAGGGCGCGTTAAAAGCCTCGTACAAAATCTTAAACAAGGAGGTGTTTATATGCTGCATGGCGATGCCGATTCGACTGTTCCGATTTCGCAAGTGCGGGAAATGCGCCAGATTTTAGGCACATTCCATCCTAACTTTTGTTATTACGAATATCCTGGAGGTGAACATTGGTATGGTGATCATTCTGTAGATTGGTTCCCGATATTTGAATTCTTCAAACGTCAAACGATTCCAACAAACAAAGAAATTAAAGAAATTGATTTTCACACCGCAACTCCGGCAGTTTCTTCAACTGATTACTGGATAAAATTACAACAGCAAATAAAACCTTTTGATTTCTCCAATATCAATGCGAAAATTGATAAACAACAAATTAACATCAAGACTGTAAATGTTTCTATTATGGAACTTGATTTGGCTTCCTTAGATTTAAAAGGAGAAATTGCATTAAATATTGACGATCAGCTGGTAAAAACGACTTCGGATAAAAAAGCGATTCTGAATTTCAAAGATGGAAAATGGGCTTTGATAAACGAAATCAACACCGCTGAAAAATACGCAGAACGTCAGGGAGGATTTAAGTTTGCATTCGATAATAATGTCGTTTTTGTGTATGCAACAGGCGGTTCTGAATCAGATCGTGAATGGTATTTAAACAGAGCCCGTTTTGATGCTGAAACTTTTTATTACCGAGGTAATGGAAGTATCGACGTGATTTCAGACAAAGAATTTTCATTAGAAAAATACAAGGACAGAAATGTGGTACTTTATGGAAATGCTTCGAACAATAGCGCGTGGAAATTACTTTTGAAAAATGCTCCAATTCAAATAGACAATCAACAAATAAAAGTTGGTGACAAAATCCTAAAAGGAGATGATCTCGCTGCCTATTTTGTCGTACCAAGAAATGACAGTAAAACAGCAATGGTAGGTGTTGTGGGAGGAACTTCTGAGAAAGGAATGAAAGCAACCTGGGCAAACAATTATATTTCCGGAATTACAGGATTTCCAGATGTAATGATATTTAAAGCAGATTTACTTTTGAATGGGTTACCAGCTATGAAAGTAAGTGGTTTCTTTGATAATGACTGGTCAGCCAAAACGCTGGAATTTTTCAATTAAAAAACATGAAAATAACAAACGTAATATTTGGATTGATAATCTTTGTGATTGGTTTATCGACTCATGCACAGGAAAAAAACAAAAGATCTGCTGATTTGTCAAATCTTCCTGTTTTGAATAATAGAACAGAAGCCGCAACAATAAGTGATTGGTTAATTACACCCATCAGTGCCAAGGCAAATGTATATGCAAGCCAGGATAAAAAATCGATCATTTTGTACAATGGACTAATTAGAAGATCCTTTCGGATTTTACCAAATATTGCCTGTACAGATCTTACCAATCTAACTAATAATCAGCAATTAATAAGAGCTATAAAACCGGAAGCTAAAATTACGCTTGATGGAAAAGAATATTGCATTGGAGGACTGACAGGCCAGAAAGAAAATGCTTATTTATTGCCAGAATGGGTTGATAAAATGGAAGTTGGAAAAGAAGATTTCATTTTTTCTAACTATTCTGTTTCGGACCTAAAACCTTATATCAACTGGAAACCGAACAATTGGGCGATGAATAAAAAGCAGGCTACTGGAAAATTGCTTGTTTTTGAATTTATTTCTTCATTACCCGAATTAAAAGGCTTGAAAGTAAAAGTAAATTATGAGTTGTACGATGGATTGCCATTGATAACGAAATCAATCACAATTGAAAATACAGGACAACGAAAAATTAAACTAGACAGGGTTATAAGTGAAAATATAGCAATGGTAGAAGAACAAAGTGCCGTGGAAGGAAATCCAGATAAAATGAGAAGTCAACACGGATTCTATATCGAAACCAATTATGCTTTCAATAATGCAATGAGTTATGATTTGAGCGACCAAACTACACATTGGAAAAAAGATTCTGTTTACACTTCGCAGGTACATTACCAATACAAAACACCTTGTTTACTTGAAGTTTATCCCGATAAAGCTCCCGGAATAGATTTAAAACCGGGTGAAGTCTTTAATTCTGTTCGTACTAATGAATTATTAATCGATACTTATGACCGCCAACGTCGTGGACTGATGATTAAAAGAATGTACAGCACTATTGCACCATGGACAACAGAAAATCCGATTTTTATGCATTTGGTAAGTCAAAATGACGAGCAGGTACGTGCAGCAATTGATCAATGTGCACTAACAGGTTATGAAGCTCTTATTTTGAGTTTTGGAAGTCATCTGAATATGGAATTGGATACACCTGAAAATCATCAAAAATGGAAAACGTTGGCAGATTATGCTCATAGTAAAGGCATTAAAATAGGCGGTTATTCATTATTTAGCAGCCGCCACATCAGTGATGATGATGACGTAATCGATCCTAAAACTGGAAAACCTGGTGGCGCTTTTTTTGGAAATGCCCCTTGTTTTGGAAGTAAATGGGGTTTGTCGTACAGAGATCACATCAAAAACTTTTTCAGAGCAACAAACTTTGATATTTGGGAAAATGATGGGCCATATCCTGGCGATGTCTGTGCTTCGACGACACATCCGGGACACATGAATTTGGATGATTCACAATGGAGACAAATGAATATTCAAAAAGATCTGTACCGTTGGTTGAACGAAAAAGGAGTCTACATCAATGCCCCAGATTGGTATTTTCTTGATGGAACACATAAAATTGCTTTAGGTTACCGGGAAACAAATTTCTCTCGTTCAAGAGAACAACAACGTATTTTAAATCGTCAGAATATACATGATGGAACAATTGAAAAATCAGCTTCAATGTCTTGGGGATTTGTGCCTTTGACCGTTTATCAGGGCGGCGATGCATCAGCTGTTTTAGAGCCATTAAGTGAACATCTTAAAGATTACGAACAATTGATGGTGCAATATTACGGAGCGGGAGTTCAGGCATGTTATCGTGGCCCTCGCTTGTATGATACTGATACAACAAAGGAATTGGTTAAAACAACAATTAATTGGTACAAAAAATATCGGGAGATTCTAAATTCAGATATGATTCAGTTACGACGCGCAGACGGTAGAGATTGGGACGGTTTTATACATGTAAATCCACAGCTAAAACAAAAGGGATTTATCATGCTATATAACCCAACCAAAGAAAAAATAACCAGAACTATAAATATACCATTGTATTATACAGGTTTAAGCGAAAAAGCAATAGTCCGTGAAAAAGAAACTTCGGTTAAAAATTACAAAATCAATCGTAATTATGATATTGAACTAACTTTTACAATAGAACCTGAAAATTATACCTGGTACGTTATTGAATAACATTAAACAATAATTGAAAATAAAATGTAGAATCAAAAATCTACAGTAAATAAAAAACTATACAAAAACAAAAAAACTGATTTTGTAGTTAAAAAATAGCACATAAAAATTATTTACTAATACGATTTAGTAATTAAATAAAAACCCTTATTTTTAGCAACAAAAGCAAATAAAAAGACACAACATATGAACAATCGTAGAAACTTTCTAAAAACAGCTGCAATGGCTTCGGCTGCTGTAGCGCTAAGTTCTTTCACTGGGAAACCAGAAGAGAACGAAGAGCATGATAATAACCTTTCTGATGGAAAAATAAGAAAACCTATTGTACTTTCTACCTGGAATTTTGGTTTAAAAGCCAATGAAGCTGCCTGGGAAGTATTGAAAAAAGGTGGACGCGCCCTTGATGCTGTAGAAGCAGGAGTAAAAATTCCGGAAGGTGATCCAACAGAAAGAAGTGTTGGTTATGGCGGAAGACCGGACAGAGACGGACGCGTAACCTTAGACGCCTGTATCATGGACGAAATGTCTAATATTGGTTCTGTAGGTTGTCTGGAATTTATTAAACATCCCATTTCTGTTGCACGTGCCGTAATGGAAAAAACACCACACGTAATGTTGGTTGGTGACGGAGCGCTTCAATTTGCATTGGCACAAGGTTTTCCAAAAGAAAATCTATTGGTTCCGGATTCTGAAAGAGAATGGAAAGAATGGTTAAAAACTTCGGAATACAAACCAATTGCTAATATTGAAAATCACGATACTATCGGAATGATTGCTTTGGATGCTGATGGAAATCTTTCCGGAGCCTGTACAACAAGTGGAATGGCATTTAAAATGCACGGTCGTTTAGGCGATTCTCCCATTATTGGTGCGGGTCTTTATGTTGATAATGAAATTGGTGCTGCAACGGCAACGGGTCATGGCGAAGAAGTAATTAGAATTTCGGGAAGTCATTTGGTTGTTGAATTGATGCGTCAGGGAAAATCGCCGCAAAAAGCTTGTGAGGAAGCTGTTTTGAGAGTAGTGAAACTGATGAAAAACAGAAACAAAGATTTAAAAGATATTCAGGTTGGTTTTATTGCCCTGAACAAAAAAGGCGATTACGGTTCATATTGCGTTCAGAGTGGTTTTAACTACGCTGTTTATGATGAAACCGGGAACAAATTGATTAACCCTGAGTTTTTCCTAAAATAATCCGTTATAACTAATTACCAAAAAACCATACAATGAAAAATAAATTCAAATTATTATATACGGCATTTGTCTGCGCCAGTGCGCTTTCGATGCATGCACAGGGTGATTTCAGCATGAAAGCTGACAAAACCGAAGAAGAAGGCTACGTTATGACAAAAGATCCTTTAGTGAAAGCTAATTTGGACAAATGGCAGGGTTACAAATTTGGGGTTTTAATCCATATGGGACTTTATTCTCAGTTGGGAATTGTAGAATCATGGGGATTGGCACCAGAGGATTGGGTTAGCAGAGATGGATACGACGATTATTACAAATATGCAACGGATTACAGAAATACCAAATTCAAATTAAATCCGACGAATTTAAACTCTGAAAAATGGGCAAAAATGTTCAAAAATGCCGGAGCAAAATATATGATTTTCACCTCGAAACATCATGATGGATTCTGTATGTATGATTCAAAATATACTGATTTTAAAATCACGAATCCAGAATTACCTTATGCTAAAAATCCAAAAGCAGATGTATTAAAAGACGTATTGGATGCCTCAAGAAAAGAAGGTTTGGCTGTTGGTGTTTATTTCTCAAAACCAGACTGGACAACAGAAAATTTCTGGTGGTTGTATTACCCTCCAAAAGACAGAAATCCAACTTATGACATCCAAAAATTCCCGGAAAGATGGCAAAGTTATGTACAATACACTCAAAATCAGTTGAATGAATTGACTACCAATTACGGAAAAGTGGACATTCTTTGGCTTGACGGATGTTGGGTTCGTCCGTTGTCAACCATCAATAAAAAAGTAGAAGAGTTTTGTAAATATCCTTATGATATGGATATCAACATGAAATTGGTTTCAGAAACGGCTCGTAAAAAACAACCTGGAATGTTGGTTGTAGATCGTTGGGTTCCGAGCGAATATGAGAATTATCTAACGCCTGAGCAAAAAACACCTGAGAAACCATTAAGTGTGCCCTGGGAAAGTTGCATTACCCTTGGAGGAGCCTGGGGATGGGTGCCAAACGACCATTACAAATCTTCAAAAGAAGTAATTCAATTGATGACGAGTATTGTAGTAAAAGGCGGAAATCTATTATTAGGTGTTGGACCCGATGCCAAAGGAGAATTTGATCCTAAAATTGAAGCAACTTTAGCTAACGTTGGAAAATGGTTATCAGTAAACGGTGAAGCTATTTATGATACTAAACCTGTTGCACCTTACTTAGATGGAAAAGTGGGCTACACACAGAAAGGAAAGTCCATTTACGGGATTTATATGCCTGCCAAAGACGAAAAAGAATTACCTGCGGAAATCAGCATCAAAACGGATATTAAAGGCAATCTAAAAGCTTCTTTACTAAACAACAAACAAAAACTGACCAGCAAAAAAGTCGATGGCGGAATCGTTGTTACAATCCCGAAAGAATTGAGAACCTCATTAGCCAATCAGGAAGCGGTTGTAATAAAAGTAACGCAATAAGTGAGATAAAATCAAATGAAAAAACTAGTATTAACTTTCTTAGCCTGCTTTGCCTTTTTGTCAATGGCAGCGCAGAAAATTGGCCCGCCAGCTCCTTATGGAGCATTGCCAACCGAACCGCAATTGCGTTGGCAGGAATTAGAACAATATGTTTTGGTACATTTTACTCCAACGACTTTTCAGAATAAAGAATGGGGTTATGGTGATGCAGATCCTAAAATCTTCAATCCGTCAAAATTTGATGCGAGTCAGATTGTGAATGCTGCCAAAGATGGCGGTTTTAAAGGCGTTATTTTTGTTGCCAAACACCACGATGGATTTTGTTTATGGCCAACAAAAACAACAGCTTACAACATTAGTGCAAGCCCTTTCCGTGATGGAAAAGGCGACATGGTAAAAGAATTTGAAGTTGCAACACGTAAAGCCGGAATGAAATTCGGTCTTTATTGTTCTCCTTGGGATCGAAATAATGAAGATTACGGAAAACCTGAATATGTAGAAAAATACAGAAATCAGTTGAGAGAATTGTACACGAATTATGGTAATCTATTCATTACCTGGTTTGATGGCGCCAATGGCGGAGACGGATATTATGGCGGTAAAAACGAAAAAAGAAACATAGACCGAGCTACTTATTACGGCTGGGATAAAACATGGGGCATATCCCGTGAATTACAACCCGGAGCTGTTATTTTTGCTGATAATGGCGATGTACGCTGGGTTGGAAATGAAAGAGGTTTTGCCAATGAAACATCCTGGGCTACTTTTACTCCGGAACCAATTGCAGGTAAAACAGTAGCCGTTCCCGGAGAAACGGATTCTGATAAAGCTCAGGGCGGAACACGAAACGGTAAGTTCTGGAAACCAGCTGAATGTGATGTGCCTCTTAGAAATGGCTGGTTTTATCATGCCAATGAAGATAACAATGTGAAATCTGTTTCGGAGTTATTCGAAATTTACTTGAAATCTGTTGGAAGAGGTGCTGGAATGGACATTGGAATTGCACCAAATACAGAAGGTTTATTGCATCAGAATGATGTTAAGAGTTTGAAAGATTTTGGTGCTTTTCTAAAGAAGTTATTCGCTGATAATCTTGCTCAATCTGCTGTGATTACGGCTTCAGAAGTTCGCGGCGAAAATCAGATCTTTTACGGAACCAAAAATCTTACGGATAATGATCGTTACTCCTATTGGGCAACCAGCGATGAAGTAAAAAAGGCTACGGTAACTTTAGAGTGGCATAAAGAACAGACTTTTAATATCATTCGTTTAAGAGAAAATATCAAATTGGGTCAGCGCATTGAGAAAGTGGAAATTGATGCTTTTATTGGTGGAATTTGGAAAAAAGTAGGCGAAGCTACCAGTATTGGTGCCAACCGACTGGTACGTTTATCAAATTATATCACAACTACAAAATTGAGAATCAGTATTAAAGAATCACCCGTTTGTATTGCTTTAAGTGATATTGGTGTTTTTAGAGAGCCAGAACTATTGCCTCTTCCAAAAATTAAAAGAGACAAAGATGGTAACGTTTTGATCACTACCGAAACAAGTGTAAATCAAATTCGTTACACCATTGACGGAACGGAACCTACTGTACAATCTCCAATTTTTGTAAGTCCATTTCCATTTTTAACATCTGGTAATATTAAGGCAAAATCTTTTGGAACAGATATGAAATCTGGTGAAACTGCCATTCAATCCTTTAATATTTATAAAAAAGACTGGAAAATAGTTACTGTCTCTTTTGAAAATGAGGAAAAAGAATCAGCATTAAACGCTATTGATGAAAATGCCGAAACTTTCTGGAGTACAGCTGATAATACATCATTAACGCCTTTACCTCAGTTCATAGTTCTTGATATGGGACAGGAAATGGAATTCACAACCTTATCGTATTTGCCACGTCATAACGGAACGGGTGGAATTGTAAAAAATTACCAATGGGAAATAAGCACAGACGGTGTAAACTGGAGAACGGTTGCGGAAGGTGAATTTGCTAATATCAAAAGCAATCCGGTGGAGCAAAACATCACTTTAAAAACATCGGCGAAAGCCAGATATATTAAGTTTATTGGAAAAACCAGTGTAGACGGAAGATATATTTCTATCGCTGAAATTGGTATAAAAACACAATAATCCTATTCTCTTTTACAGAAATTCGATAATATAAAAAAAATCCATTCGCTTCGGTGAATGGACTTTTTTTTATTTATAAAGTGTCTTGTCCTGAAATAGCGATACACAAAAAGTATCATTATGGAAAAAGATCAACAATTGCGCTATGTAAAGCGTACACAGAAAGATTACACTATGGCTTTTAAGCTTCAAATTGTTCAGGAAATAGAACAAGGGAGAACTTCAATTTCGCAAGTTAAAAAAGATTATGCCATTCAGTCCCGTTCTACAATCGTTCAATGGCTTCGGAAATTTGGTAACTTTGATTGGGACAATCAAACACCTCTTACTATGTCAAAATCTCCTGAACAAAAAATAATGGAACTTGAAGCCAAAGTGAAGTTATTAGAAAGACAAAAAGCATTTTTAGAACAGCAGGCTTATGTTGCTGATAAAAAGGCTATTATTTTTGATATGATGATTGATATAGCTGAAAAAGAATATCAAATTGACATCCGAAAAAACTCACCACCCGAACAATCGACCATTTTAAAGAAGAACATCAACAAACAATAATGTTTGCCTGTACTTTGTTCGGGATAGACAGACAGGTTTATTATCGAAGAATAAAAAGAACCAGTTCCAGACAGCATCTGGCTTCAGAAGTTATCAGCCTGGTTCTTGGAATTAGACAGACAATGCCCCGAATAGGAGCAAAAAAACTGTATTATCTTTTAAAAGTTCAATTGCATCAACTCAAAATCGGTAGAGATAAATTTATCAATATACTTAGAGCAAATCATTTGTTGATAATGCCTAAACGTTCTTATCACATAACAACAAACTCTCATCACCGATTTAGAAAGCATCAAAATCAAATATTAGATTTACAGATCCGCAGACCTGAGCAAGTCTGGGTATCAGACATAACTTATATTGGGAAAAGAGATAATCCTTGTTATTTAAGTCTAATAACAGATGCTTACTCTAAAAGAATAATGGGCTTTAATGTGGCAGATAACATGAATACTCAAAGTACCTTAACGGCTTTAAAAAATGCAATAAAACAACGCAGTGATAAAGACTCAGTATTAATCCATCATTCCGATAGAGGACTACAGTATTGTTCTGATCAATATCAAAAACTATTAAATCAAAACAATATAAAATGCAGCATGACTCAAAACTCGGATCCATATGAAAATGCAGTGGCAGAGAGAATAAATGGAATTCTAAAACAAGAATTTAATATTGATAAGTTTAATCAGCAGATTGCTGTGATGAAGGCGCTAGTGAAAAATGCAATTGATATTTATAATAATAAAAGACCACATTACTCTAATTATATGCTCACCCCTAATCAAATGCACCAACAAAACATAATACAGATGAGAACTTATAAAAGAAAAACACCTGTAAAAAAAGTTCTTACAGGTGTTTAATTAAAGATATTTGTCTAATAATCTGTATCGATTATTTAGGACTAGTCAAAGATTTTGTACTTACTCCATAATGCCCTCCGTATATTTTCCTGAAAGCATATCAAATGTTGGTTTCATATAATCCTGAAAAGCATTTGCTTCTTCGAGACTATGAAAAGAAATCAAATAATCGTCAAGCAAGGCGTTTATTCGAAAATTAAGATGGTTGATATAGTCTTGAAAGTTTTCCAGATATTGATACTTTGCAAGGTCCAGTTCGGGGCCAGATAATTCTTCGAACGGTTGTCGCTTTGCGTTTATGTATTCTTCCGCATCTTTAATAAATTCTTCTTTGATTTTTTCGTAGCTCATAACTTGATTATAAATACATTATTATAACCCTTTTCCACTGCTAACCCGAGTTAGAAAACAGCCTATTTTAAACTAAAGATACGTTATTCCTGAATCACTTTCAACGTTGTTCCGTTTACAAAATCATCATGTGAAATGAAGAAGCTATTCAAACTTTTCCCATTTAACTGAATGTCTTTGATTTTTCCGTCACTATTAATTTCTCGCTGAATTACAATATTTTCTTTCTTGTAATATCTTGGATCTAATTGAATCGTTATTTTATCAAACATTGGCGTTGTAAGCGTATAAATCGGATCTCCCGGTGATATTGGATAGAATCCCATCATGGAATACACCAGCCATGCCGACATCGTTCCTGTATCGTCATTTCCAGGTAATCCTTTTGGTTCATTTTTGAAATGCTCTCTAACTAACTTCTTCACCATTTCCTGGCTCTTCCACTCCTCACCTTTTACATAATTGAATAAATAAGGATAAGCAATATCCGGCTCGTTTGCCATATCAAATTGTTTGATATCAAAAACTTTTTGTAACTGATCAGAGAAAGGTTTATCTCCACCCATTAATTTTATCAATCCTCTGATATCATGCGGTACCATAAAAGCATATTGCCAGGCGTTGCCTTCGATGAACCCAACATTGGCCTGAAAATTAGCTCCTGCAATAGGATCAAAAGGTTCGTACCAATTGTCTGTAGCTGTTCTTGGTCGAAGCAATTTTAAATCTTTGTCATATAGTTTTCGATAGGATAATGAGCGTTTAGTAAAACGTTTATAATCTTCTTTTTCGCCTAAAGCTTTCGCTAATAGAGAAATAGCGTAATCCGAAGTATTATATTCAAGTGTTGTAGAAACCGGTCCAGGATAATTAGTCGATAAATATCCTTTGTCCAGATATTCTTTAAGACCGGGACGCAGCGGATTCTCTTCAATTTGATCTGCGCCTTTTAACATGGCATGATACGCCTTGTAAATATCAAAATCCTGAATTCCTCTTAGACAGGCATCTACAATAACAATACTTGCTGGATCTCCAACCATCGTAAATGTTTCGGTTGAATTTAATTCCCATTTTGGCAGCCAGCCGTTTTCATCATACATTTCCAACATACTTTTAATCATATCGGATTGTTGCTTCGGATAAACCAGAGACGTTAACGGATGCATATTTCGATAGGTATCCCACAAAGAAAATACCGTATAACGTGTGTCTGTGGTTCTTCCAATCTTGGTCCGTTTTATTTGAGGATATTCTCCATTAACATCATTTAAAGTGTTGGGATGAATTAAAGTGTGGTACAATGCGGTATAAAAAATAACTTTATCCTGATAGGAACCACCTTCAACTAAAATTTTAGAAAGCTCTTTGTTCCATTCATCATACGTTTCTTTATAAACAGCATCAAATGATTTACCTCCGGTTTCTCTTTCTAAATTTTCACGGGCGTTTTCAATACTTACATAAGAAACCCCGATCTTAACTTCAACCGTTTCTTTTTTATCAAATTCATAGGAAAAATAAGTTCCGATGCTATCTCCAACAACCGTTTTAATAGTGTTTTTCATCATTCGGGTTTTACCGTTGTAACCCATCCATTGTGCTTCTGTACCTTCGTATTTTGGTGTTTTTTTCCAAACTCCGAAGTGATTGGCCGGTTTTGAAAATTTGGCCACAAAATAAACCGGATAAGCATCTTCCGGACTATTATAACAAAACGAACCTACAGAACGCATTCCTTCAATTTCTGTTGATGAAACCACTTTTAACATGGCACCTTCTTCATTTGTCAATCCTAAACCTAAATTCAGTAAAATATTAGATTTTCCTTTCGGGAAAGTAAATTTGCTTACTCCTACTCTTTTCGAAGCTGTAAATTCTCCTTTAATTTTATATTTATCAATATCAACGCTGTAATAACCCGTTTTGGCAACTTCCTTAGAATATGTAGAACCGTATTTCAAATGATTGGTTTCAACTTCTCCAGTCGTTGGCATTAGCAAGAGCACACCTAAATCAGGACAGCCTACACCACTTAAATTCACCTGACTAAATCCGGTCAGAAAAGTGTTTTCATTTACATACGGATTAGACAGCCACTGACTGTCTTTTTCTAACGGTCGGTTTTGAGGACCGGCTACGTTAAACGGACTAATACTTGCCATTCCTCTTGGCGCAATTGGTCCCGGAAAAGCAGCACCATAATTTGAAGTTCCGATCAACGGATTTACAAAATCTACAGGCTCTTGTCCAAATGTGTTTATGCTAAAAAACAGCATGCAAAAAAAGCATACTGTCTGGATTGTTGTATTTCTCATTTCTTTTTTAGCTATTATTACTTCAGCTATTTTAATTGACTACAATTTCATCTACAAATAACCAGGAACTGTCTCCTTTTGGACTCTTTCTTAAGTTAACTGCTATGATCTTTATAAATCTGGTATTTTGCTTGTCAAAAGTAATTATAAAATCTTTTAATTCCGATACAGGATTTGATGCATACGTGCGATTCACCTTTCCTACTTCTTTGTAATTGATGCTATCGTTTGAAACTAAGACTTTTACTTGTACCGGAAAATTTATTCCCGCTCCCTGACTTTCTAAAGTTCCAACTGTTACTTGCTGTATATTTTGCTGTTGTTCAAGATCAACAACAATTTCCATATCATTTACTAACCATGCCTGCCATTGACCATCATGAAAGTTTTTAGAACCGCGAATTGTATTTACCATTCCAAACGGTCCATCCCCCTTGTAATTACTGTTGTATGGGGTTAGGTAACTTACTTTATGTCCAACTCCTTTATGAAATAAAATAGTATCGGTAAATGTTTTTCCAACTGGTTTATCGTTTTGAAATAAGGAAGCTTTTAGGATCGCTGTTTCATTAAACGGAATTGGATTTGTATATTTTAAAGCTTGTTGATCTAATGGTTTATTGCCCAAAACATAACGAATATCGGGATTTGGAAATTCATTTTTCAAAGTAACATTAATTTGTTTTTGAACTAAATCTGCCGTTGAAGAAGCCGTTACCAAATAAGCACTTTTTGCATAATTGATTCCCAAATAATTATAACGCTGTAATAATGAAGCTAATCTTGTGGTAAAATCATTCCAGTTGCGGCTTTCTTTTGGACTCCATAGAGTCTCAGATAAAGCAGCCAATCTCGGGAAAATCATATATTCTGAAGCACTTGGAGTCGAAAGAAATTCTGCCCATAAATTCGCTTGTCCGCCTAATACATGCTTTGCCTGATCTGGTGTCATCGTCGAAACCACAGGATCAAATTCGTACACTTTATTTAATGGATTATATGCATCAAAACCTAAAGGTTCTTCATTTTGAGGTCCCTGATAAAAATTGAAATAACAAGGTGATTCCGGAGTCATAATAACATCATGACCTTGTTCCGCAGCTTCGATACCGCCTTTGGTTCCTCTCCAGCTCATTACAGTTGCTTCCGGAGCTAAACCACCCTCTAATATCTCATCCCAGCCAATTAGTTTTTTGCCTTTAGAATTGATGTATTTCTCCATTCTTTTTACAAAATAACTCTGCAGTTCATGGCTGTTTTTTAAACCGTTTTCCTGCATTCTTTTTTGACAATTCGGACATTTATCCCAATTGGTTTTAGTCGCTTCATCACCTCCAATATGAATGTATTTTGAAGGAAAAATGGTAACCACTTCATCGATTACATTCTGAAGGAACTCAAATGTTGTTTCTTTTCCGGCACAATAAATATCAGTAATGGGCCATAAACCTCCTGACGGAACTCCAATGCGCTGGTCAAAACAAGCCAGTTCGGGATATGCCGCAATAGCACTGCTTACGTGTGCCGGCATTTCGATTTCAGGAATAATTTCAACATTTTTTGATGCAGCATATTTTACGATCTCTTTTAATTCATCCTGAGTTAAAAAGCCTCCATACGTTCCTTTTTCATCTGGATTTGTGGTAAGTCTTGCATTCCAGGATAAACTTTCCTGATCGACTCTCCATGCTCCTACTTCGGTTAATTTTGGATATTTTTTAATTTCAATTCTCCATCCCTGATCGTCTACTAAATGCAAATGCAAAACGTTCATTTTGTGCATAGCCAAACGATCGATCGTAGCTAAAATATAGTTTTTATCGAAGAAATGACGCGACAAATCCAACATTAAACCTCTCCATTGAAAACGAGGTTTATCGTTTAAAACCAGATTCGGAATTTGCCATTTTTGTTTCGGAATAACATTTTTACTTTCAATTACAACCGGAAGCAATTGTCTAATACTTTCTAATCCGTAAATAAAACCGGCTTGTCCTTTGGCTGTAATGGTAATGAATTTTGAATTTACATCTAATATATAGGCTTCTTTATCTAAAGTTTCATCTACCTTAAATTGCACATAATTGTTATTCGGAATTGCGGTCGATACTTCAGGACGAAACCCGGCCGCTTTTTCAAACTTGCTTATAAGCGCATTGGAGATTTCTTTTTGAAAATCAGTTACAGCAATAAATTTTGTGCTTTTAGAAAATTCAAATATGCCTTTGTTGATTACTAATTGTGTTGGTTTCGGAATAATTTTAATGTCTTTTTCCGTGTACACTTTTTGACTATAACCCGCAGTTAAAACGGCTAAGAAGATTAAGACAAATAATGGTTTTAATGTTCTCATAAATTTATTTTAAAGATGGTGTAATTTTAAATTGATATTGATAATTTTTGTCTCTCAAAAGATATTTTTCCATTGGCCATGCCTGCCAGCTATCAATACCACCTACACCCATTTGTTTGTAATCGATTTTTAAACTGGTTAAATCTCTTTCTTTCAATTCTGCAGCGTGTCTTTGATCTTTTTTCAATCCATCATCTAAATCTTCATTTAAATAATGCAAAGCTGTTATTGACAACAAATCATCTGATTTTACAGTTAATTTTAATTTATCGTTTGATAATTCAACCCAACGAATATCCGTTTTATTTCCCGTTTCCTGTGGGCGTATATAAGGATAATACTGTTCTGAAACCGTTTGGGAATAAAGACCAACTTGTGAACTGTAATTTCTGTCAATGTAGTTTTCGTGTGGTCCTCTTCCGTAATAAATCATGTTGCTAAAATCTTTCGGAACAATTATTTCCATACCAAATCTTGGCAGCATTGGCTGTTCTTTTGTTTTATCAATATTCAACTGTTCTTTCACGCTTAATTCTCCGCTGCCGCTAAGTTCGTAATTCAAAACTAATTTTGAAACAACCTGAGGTAAATCATACGTTGCCGTAACAATAATTTTATTGTCTTTCGCTGCATAAGACCAATTTATAAGAGTAGGATTCTCTGTTGCGTCTTTCCATGCTTTCAGTTTTTCCTGAAGATACGCTCCAAAATCATTATCGTTTGGTGCTCTCCACAAATTAGGTCGCAATTGATAACCTTCTTTTACAATTGACTGATTTTGGAAAGAATAACCATTTATAAATCCCGATTTTTTATCAAAAGCAATTTTCATTTTATCACTTTTAAATACAGTACTGTTTTCTTTTTTCTCTACCGTTATTTTTGAACCACCTTCGATTTTAATATCGTTTTTCCAGCTTCCTTTAAGTGCCAATTGGTCTGTTGCAATCTGGAAACCTTTTGGTAAAAATGGTTCGTCTTGTTTGATATGATAGGTTACGTTTACGAAAGCTTCCTGAAATTGTTTTCCCTCTAAATTAACTGGTAATTTATACGATTTCGATTCCGTAGGTTTTATTTCTAAATTATCAATAACACCACTTTCAGCCTCTTTTCCATCCAAAATTAATTTCCAATGCAAACTCACATTGCTTAAATCTTTAAACGAAAATTCATTGTAAACTTTTACGGTTGCAGTTTCTTTATTCTCCCAGGAAGTCAGAATGTTTTGATACACATTTCGAACTTCAAAAGCATGTGGATTTGGCTCTCTTTCAACCGTAAAAACTCCGTTGTTTACAAAGTTGTTGTCATTTTTCCTTTCTTTCGGACCAAAATCTCCACCGTAAGCCAGAATTCGGGTTCCGTCAGCGGTTGTTTTGTAAACCGACTGATCGATCATATCCCAAATAAAGCCTCCTTGTAAGTTTGGATATTTTCGGATAATGTCCCAATAATCTTTAAAATTCCCCATCGAATTCCCCATTGCATGTGCGTATTCACACAAAATATAAGGTCTTGACGGATTTGGATTGGCCAAAATATATTCTTCCATTTTATCGGGAGAACTGTACATTGGATCAATTATATCCGAATTCCATTCGTACTTTAAATCTTTTCCATCCCACGCACCCGCCGTAGCTCTTTCGTACTGAATTGGTCTTGATTTGTCTCGATTTTTAATCCACAAATAACCTCTGTAAAAATTATAACCGTTACCCGCTTCATTTCCCATACTCCAGATAATGATCGAAGTATGGTTTTTATCTCTTTCCACCATACGTTGCATACGCTGTAAGTGTGACAACTCCCAATCTGGTTTGTTACCTAAGGTTTTGGTAATATCATACCCCATTCCGTGTGATTCTATATTGGCTTCGTCTACCACATAAATTCCATATTTATCACATAATTCGTAGAAATATTCGTCGTTTGGATAATGCGACATTCGCACCGCATTAATATTAAATTCTTTCATGATTTTAATATCCTGCTCCATGCGTTCTTTTGAAATCGTTTGTCCTGTTACCGGATCAACTTCATGACGGTTTACTCCTTTTATGTAAATGGCTTTTCCGTTTACCAAAAGCTGTCCGCCTTTGATTTCTACTTTTCTAAAACCTACATTTTGACTGATTACTTCTACAACACTTCCTTTTTTATCCTTTAAAAGAAAAACAACCTGATACAAATTTGGGATTTCAGCGCTCCATTTCTTCGGATTATTTACTGCAAAATCGATGGTTTGTTTTTCGCTTAAAGCGGAAATATTTTTTGAAGTAATTATTTTATCTCCATCTTTCAGTTGAACCTCTAAAGTATAATTGTCTTTTGGATTTAAATTTGAAAATTCAGTTGCAATTTTTAAACTTCCATTTACATAAGAAGCGTCTAGATCAGGGATAATTTCATAATCTTTTAAATGGGTTTTATTTCTTGCTATTAGATAAGAATCTCGTGTAATTCCGCTCATTCTCCACATGTCCTGACATTCCAGATACGAACCGTCATTCCATTTCATAATTTTCAAAACGATCGTATTTTTACCAGTTTTAACGTATTTATTTAAATTGAATTCAGATGGCAGTTTTCCATCTTCACCATAACCCACATAAACACCATTGACCCACACGGTAAGATTTGATTTTGCTGTACCAATGTGCAGAAAAATATCTTTCCCTTCCCAGGATTTGTCGATTATAATCTCTTTTCTGTAAACTCCGGTCGGATTAAATTTTGTTGGAACAAATGGCGGATTTGGTGCCATTAAGTAGTCAAACTCGTAAGTTGTGTTTACATAAACAGGAAATCCATAACCGTTTACATCCCAGCTTGCCGGAATTTTAAAATTATCCCAGGATTGGTCGTTAAAATTGCTTTTTTCAAATGCTGCCGGAAGATCTGCGGGACTGTCAACATATTTAAATTTCCAGGCTCCGTTGATATCTAAATAGTTTTTTGATGAGCGCCAGTCGTTATTTGCTGCTAATTTTTCATTCTCAAAAACATAATAAGCCGAGTGCATCGGTTCTCTATTATCTTCATTGATTTTTTCATTTTGCCAAAATGGAGTACTTTCCTGTGCCTGAACAGAAAATATCGATGCTATTGTGAGTGCGGCAATGAATACAGTTTTTTTCATTATTTAATTTTTATTCTTGTATGCTGAATCTTAAATTTTATTTCTTCAAAAAAATAGTAAAACATTCTTTTTACTCACACAGAATGAATCCTACCTCAATAAAAACAAACAGAACCACAATTACTATCATGGTTCCTGCAAATATATAAAGTTACTTTTGATCAAAATCCGAATATCTGCACTAACCAACTCAGCAGATATCCGGATTTAACAAAAAAACCACTAATTATTTAAACTTGCTTTTGTTTCCTTAATTGTTTTCAGATTGCTTTCCGATAAAGCACCTCCATCAAAGAAAGAAACTCCTATTGCACCATTTTCTTTTGCTAGTAAAATGGCTTCCTTTAATTCTTTGTCTGATTTTAATCCTGGAATATAAATTCCGGTATTAACTTTCGTTTGTTTGCCTTGTAAATCGGCTACGCCTTGTTTTGTTGCGTAACCCACCCAGTCAATTTCTTCATCGTAAAAACTATGATAAATCATTGGATAAACTTCATCAATATCCCATTTATCCCAACGCTGACGCACCATATGATCGGCCATTTCTGGATAAGGAAATACTGCTGCTGTTAGTTTTTTATTGTGTTTGTGTACAATTTTATAAGCGTCATTAACTACAGCTTGTATTGCATTTAGTCTGAAGTTTTTCCACTCCATATCGATAGAAGTGTTGTGACTTGTTTTGGGATTTTTATGGTGGATTTTTTCAAATGCTTTCACACATTCATCACAATAACAAAAATCAAACTGAGGTAATTCTACGTCCTGAACCAAATTGTATTTTGGTAATAAACTGATTGGTAAAAAGATGTCAGGGAAACGAATGTAATCTAAGTGAACGCTTTCAATACCTTCTACTTTTGCTAACTCTTCAACTAAATGCAAAACGTGTTCTCTTGATTCTTTTCTGGTTGGACATAACCATTGATAATAATCTACATACGGACGGTTATCAAAACACGATTTTCCCTCTTTACTTACCTGATACCAATCCGGGTGTTGTAAAGCAATTGAATCTCCGGGTCTGTTCATCGCCATAATCCAGGCGTGTACTTTTAAACCTTCTTTTGCTGCTAAAGGCGCTATTCTTGTTAAAAGCTTTGGATCAGTTCCTGTATTAATTAATACTTCGTCAATTCCGCCGCCTTTGTATTTTTTGAATTCTTTTGTGTAATCTGCGTCGGACTTTTTCGCATCTGCGGTTGTCCAGACTCCAAATTTAAAAGCGGTTTGCTCTTCTTTTTTAGCACATGAAAAAATACTAAGTGCCAATAAAAAAAGTAATAGTTTTGGTAGTTTCATAGTGGTTTATTTTGATATTATTTTGCCGTCTTCTTCTATAATTAAAGTTTTATTTGAGAATGGACTTTTTACAGCTATATTAAATCCGGTTGTATGATTTTCAAGTACTGGTTTTAATACTTTTCCATCAACGGTAATTGGTTTCCTAGTAAGATCTGTTAGGGATTTTGCCCAGGTTTTGTTTTTGTTCTGATATTCTTTCTGAGCGCGGTAAAGTGTGTACAATTCCCATTTGACTTTTTCATCCTGTGGAATTTCAAAACTGTCTTTTCCTTCTTTTGAAGAAAAATAAACATAACCCCATTTTTCAGGTTCATGCATATTGATTACCCCCATTGGCGACCAAACCCAATTGTACTCTGGAAGAAATTTCCCTTCAGCATCTTTCTTTCGTTCGTAACTGCCATTTTTGATATCATGCTGCCAGTTTACCCTGGAAAAATTAACTCTCCAGAATTTATCTACAGGAACATTTTGATCAAAGAAAGTTGTCTTATAAGAAGCCCACGGAATCGCCATTTCCAATACCCAGCCTTCATCCGTATCGTTTGGATTATTTAAGGTTCCGTTGATTTTTACAGCCGATTTTAACCCCGGAATATTCCAATCGTTTAGTACAACCTTATCATCTTCTCTGTACGGTTTTGTCAAAAATAGATCCCAGGCTGTATTTAAAGCATTAATCTCTAATTCATAATAGTTAAAAGTATCGCTGTCCGGATCTATAAAAACCTCAAAATCATTATTATAAAAAATAATAGTATCACGTTGTTTTAGATTAGCCCAAACATGCGGTTCTTCCATTTTTGCCAGTATGTAAAAATTGGTTTCGTCCCAAAGCATTTTTACTTTGGTTGCATATTTTGGTTTTACATCAGTTGAGATATCTTCAAAAAGAGCCGTCCATTCCACTTTATTCCACGAAGGATCAGTTTCCTCCCCGTCAATTGCAATTGCAGTTGAAGTTTTAGCAGCTACATACGTTTTTGGTACAACGGCTTTTTTCGATTGTGAATAACCACTTATCGAAAGAATCCCTAAAGCAACTATTAAAGATTTTGATTTTAAAAGCATATTTTTTCTATAAACTGTTATCTTTTGTAAACTGTACCACTTCGCTTAATTTACCAAATGCGATAGCCACTACTGTATCAGCAGCACCATAATAAACAGCCAATTTATCTTCTTCAGTATCATGCAAAGCAGCGCAAGGAAATACCACATTTGGTACATCACCAACCATTTCATATAGTTCCGCCGGTCCTAATAAATAAGGTTGTGTTCTGTATTTTACTTTATCCGGAGAATTAACATCTAAAAGTGCCGATCCCATTGCATAACGGAAACCGTTACAGGTATTAATAACGCCATGATAAATCATTAACCAGCCATCGTTAGTAAGAATTGGGATTGGTCCTGCTCCTACTTTTGTACACTGCCAGGCGCTATCTTCAAACGGAGTTGGTTTCATCACCAAACGGTGTTCTCCCCAATATTTCATATCCGGACTGTAACTGATCCAAATATCACCAAATGGCGTGTGACCGTTATCACTCGGACGACTTAACATTGCATATTTTCCGTTGATTTTCTGTGGAAACAAAACACCATTTCTGTTAAAAGGTAAAAAGGCATTTTCACATTGAAAAAACTCTTTAAAGTCAAAAGTATATCCAATTCCGATTGTTGGTCCGTTATAGCCATTACACCAGGTAATCCAGTAACGATCTTCGATAAAAACAACACGAGGATCATATTTGTATGCCGATTCAATCATTTCGGTATTACCAGACTGCATTACAATTGGCTCATGATTTATGTCCCAATCGATTCCGTTTTTACTGAAACCAGCAAAAATATTCATTTGAACTGCTTTATTATCACATCTGAAAACACCCGCAAACCCATCGCCAAATGGAACAACAGCACTGTTAAAAATACTGTTTGACGATGGTATAGCATATCTGTCAATAATAGGATTTTCAGAATATCTCCACATTACATCATTGCTGTTTTCGGGTCTGTCTTGCCAAGGAATAGTACTCATCTTTTATATTTTTTGTTGTTTTTTGTTTATTCACTTCTTTTAAAAACACATAGAAACATAGATGCTCAAAAAAAACATAGCTATGTGTGGGAAACTTGTTTTTTTTTCACACTTGAAGTTCTATGTCCTATGCGTTTTAATAATTTGTTTTTATTCTATAATGCTTTGTTCTCAATCTTGTCGTCCTGAGGAACGAAGGATCACACTAGAAGCTCCGCAAGCTATATCGCCAATCTTTGTCGAGTTTCGTTTGTGATCCTTCGTTCCTCAGGATGACAAACTGTGACTACTATCTTACCTAATCTTTAATTCTTCTCACCTTATCCAACCACGTAAATTTCAAAATGGTCGTCGTTACTAAAAATACAACCAATGCTGCAATAGCCTTTGGATAATCTCTGATAACAAAGTATATCGGAAGCAAAATCATACTCGACTGCCATACAATTCCGATCACACAATTCAGCATATCTTTCCAGAAATCATTGTTCTTTTCGAAAGTCTGATCTTCCAATTTTAATGTTTTATAAACCGGGCTCCACCATCCCCAAGGCCTAACATTGGCATAAAAAGAGCGCAAGACATCCATGTCTGTTGGTTTACTTAGGAAAGTTCCTAAAAGACAACCTAAAATGGAGAAACCAAATATTACCGGAAATAAGTAAATCGCCTGTACTTCTGACAAATCATATAAAAATGATCCTTCTGTAAAAGTTCCTTTATATTGCCCTAAAACAAACTGTAAAGAAGCTACGATTAAACCGGCAAACATTCCCCAGAAATACCCCCAGCCGTTAAAGCGCCACCAAATCCATTTTAGGAAATTGGCCGCCACATAACCTCCGTATAAAGCGCTGGTAATCCATAAGGTTAAGGAATTAATAGAATCTGCAAAGAATCCCATAAAGACACCCAAACCTACAACCACGAAAGAAGAAATCTGGCTTACTTTAATATAGTGTGCATTGGTTGCAACGGGTTTGAAGTATTTTTTATAAATATCATTTACAATATAAGCTGGTCCTGCATTTACAAAAGCAGAGAATCCAGACATAAATGCGGCTAGTAAGCCAGCAAGTAAAAGTCCTTTTATTCCAACAGGCAAATATAAATTAACCACTTTTGGCATTAATAACTCTAAATCAGCTCCGGTTAAACCTGTATTTGCATTTAATTCCGGTGCCAGGTTTATTAAAGCAATTACCACAATTCCGGTGATTAATAAATATCTTGGAATGAATAAAATCAGATTCGTAAAACCACTCATATAAGCCGCTTCTTTTACCGATTTTGTAGACAGAATTCTTTGTAAATCATAACTTGGCGTTGGTCCGGCAACACTAGCAAAAAAGCCTTTGAATAATGTCATTCCGATAAAAGCGCCAAACATTTTATATCCTTCAGAATCAATTAAATTATTGAAGGTCTGAAACTTTTCGCTCCATTGGGTTTCAAACTGCCATCCGAAGAAAACATTTTTCCACTCCGCGCTGATCACGGAATTAATCTGAATATCAGTATAATTTACAAAAGCATAACCTGCGATTAAAACGCTGGCAATAATCATAATTAGATATTGCACTACTTCGGTAGCGACTACAGAAAACATACCTCCTTTAACCGTGTAAATTGTTGTTAAGAAAATAATTATCAAAGCATAAGAGCGCTCTGATGTCAATAGAATTAAATCTCCATATTGAAGCGTTAAATCCCAAGGAAGAATAATGGTGATAAATTTCCCGATTCCTTCAAAGAAATAAGCAATAAAACCAATGGTTGAAATGATAGCAAAAATAGCTACTATAATATGAGAAGCTTTTCCGGCTTTGTCGTTTCCAAATCGGGTTAAAATCCATTCAGAACCAGTCATTACCTTTGATCTTCTTATCCAGACTGCGAGGAACATCATTACAAAAATCTGATTCCAAATAGGCCAAAGCCACATAAACATGAAACTTTTTACGCCATATAAAAACAGAACGCCAATCATCCAGGAAGTTCCTGAAACATCAAACATTCCTGATCCATTACTTAATCCTAAAAAATACCATTTGATTGTTTTTCCGCCAAGGAAATAATCATCTAATCCTTTCGATGCTTTTCTTGAAATCCAAATCCCTATTCCTACTGAAAGCAGAATATAGGCTACGATGATCGATACGTCAATGATATCCATTAATTTTATTATTTATTTGTTGGTTAGATAATTTTTATTGTTGTTTCAGACTTTTATCTGATTGGTTATTTTTTTGTGAATCTCCCGAATAAACTAAATTCTAAATTGATTTTAGAAACCTTAGGAAAAACTTGTTGATGATGCGATATTGTTTCTTTGTTAACATGATTCTATTATTTTATACATAAATCGATTTAGTGAAGAAAACACAGTTTAAAAAAAAAATCACCGACTTTTAATTTTGTACACTTTTATTTTACAACTTGCAATCAGAATTAGGCAATAAAACAAAAGATCAATTTCTTCAAATAAAAACAATCTTAATTTAACTCTAAATCTAAGTAAATTTGATTTTTAGGAAAACTATTTTAGACGTACGACATATAAACGAAGATAAACATCAAAAAAAGTCACAAAAAACACCCATATTATGAATTTCAGTTCTGGCAAACTTTATCGTATACCGTTGCGTTATCATGTCCTTTTTTGGCTTACTTACTTTTTATTTAATACTTTTCGATGGGGAAGCTATTTCAATGATTATTTGTATTCCATAAAAACAAATTTGCTTGGTTTTCCTATTCACATGACTTTATGTTATTTGAATATTTTGATTTTTATGCCTTATCTGATTTATCGAAAAAAATACATATTGTATGTACTTGCGATTCTATCCTCTATTTTTTTAATGGTAATTCTAAAATTCAATCTTACCTACTTTTTAATAGCGCATAACGTTTGGCCGGAAGGACCAGAAGTCATTACCAAACTGACACTCAATTACACCATCGAGATGATGATGGGAGAATTGTATGTAATCACTTTTGTTACTGCAATTAAAATAACTTTCGATTTCCTGAATGAGCAAAAGCGAGTAACGGATCTTGAAAAATCGCAATTAGAAACTGAATTACTTTTTTTGAAATCGCAAATTTCTCCGCATTTCTTTTTTAACACGTTGAACAATATTTATTCTTTATCAGTTGAAAAATCGAACAAAACGCCAAAAGTCGTTATAAAACTATCTGAGTTAATGCGTTATATGCTGTATGACACCAAAAGCAAAAGACAAACTTTAGAAAATGAAATACTCTGTATCCAAAATTATCTGGATCTTGAAAGAATTAGAAATGATGATCGATTAGAAGTAAATATGTCAATTTCCGGAGATATTCATGATAAGGAAATTGCTCCAATCATATTATTGACCTTTATTGAAAACTCTTTTAAACATGGCGTAAACAGAAACACCGGGAAAGTTGTAATTAATATTAACTTTACAGTAAAAGGTGATTATCTGCATTTTACAATCTCTAATCCAATGCCAGAAATTACACAGCATACAGATAATTTTAACCAGTCAAGTGGTATAGGAATTGAAAATGTTAAAAAAAGACTCGAATTAGGCTATAATAAAAATGAGTACAAACTTTCTTTTAAAAATAAAAAGAATATTTTTGTCGTAAAGCTTAAAATTAAAGTCGCTGAAAACGGCCTGGTTTAAAAATACCGCTAAAATTATTTCGCTCAAAAAATAATATTTATAAAGATGAAAATAAGTTGTTTAATCATAGATGATGAACCATTGGCTATTAATGTCATTAAAAATTATTTAGAGCCAATCGAAAATTTTGAGGTAATAAACACTTTTAGCAACCCAATAGAAGGTTTAAACTTTTTAAAAAACAATAATGTTGATGTCATTTTTTTAGACATTAACATGCCGGTTCTTGATGGTATCAATTTTATAAAAAGTCTTGAAAACCCTCCTCTACTTATCATTACCAGTGCTTATAGCCAATTTGCAATCGAGACTTATGAATTAGATGTATTGGATTATCTGGTAAAACCAATCGAATTTCCAAGATTAATGAAAGCTTTAAATAAAGTAAGTAAAAGGCTTGAAAACAAAAACAGTAACCCACTAGAAGTCAATACAGAAAGTCCTTTTATTTTTGTAAAAATTGACAAGAAAAGAATGAAGAAGATTTTCTTTAATGAGATTCTGGTCATAGAAAGTTTGAAAGATTATTTGAAAATAAATACGCTAACAGGCAAATACATTATTCATAGTACCTTACAGGATTTCACCGATTTACTTCCTGAAAGAAACTTTTTAAGAATACACAGATCTTACACCATTGCAATTGACAAAATCGATGCCGTTGAAGGAAACAGCATTGAGATTGAAGGCCTTCGATATGTGATTGGAAGATCGTACATGGAGCATGTAAAACAAAGAATTTTGAATTCTTCGATTTAGAGATACTTTGCGAGCATTGCGTAAAACCTTTGCGCACTTTGCGGTTAAATCCCACAATACAAAAAAAATGCAGCCTTACCAGGGCTGCATTTTCAAAGTTGGTAACTAACCAAATAAACCACATGAAAATAGTCTATTATATTTTAAATTAAACTAGAAATAATAACGTTTAAAAGCTTCAATAGCCGAGTAATCTGCTAATCCTAAAGCGTGATATTTTTCAGCTGTTAATCTGTTTCTGTCTTCTACCCTTACCCAGAATTCCCTGCTGTCATCTCCCTGAAACATAACTCCGTCTTTTTGAGACTGATGATAAAAAATCGCATGACGTTTTTTCAATACCTGATCCGGGCTCATCGGAACCGCCATTTCAATTTGGTAGGATTCCCATTCATGCCAGGCTCCTCTGTATAACCAAACCCAGCAATCATCCATATAACTGTTGTGTTTTAATCGTTTTAAAGCTTCAAATAAACTATCCAGACAGACTTTATGCGTTCCGTGCGGGTCAGCTAAATCTCCTGCTGCATAAATTTGGTGCGGTTTAATTCTTTCGATGATATCACACATAATTTTGATATCTGCTTCGCCAAGATTATTCTTCTTCACTGTTCCGGTTTCATAAAAAGGAAGATCAAGGAAATTTACATTTGAATCCGGCAATCCTAAATAACGTGTTGCGGCTAAAGATTCACTTCTTCTAATCAAACCTTTTAATTTTCTTACTTCTAATGAATCAATATCATTGCTTTTTTTATTTCTAAGGAAGTTGATAATATTTTCAGATTCAATTGAATTAGCATTTAAAGCTTTTGAAATTTCAGCAAATTTTAAAGCCTCTTCATTAGAAACGGCAATATTTCCTGAAGTCTGATAAGCGATATGGACATCATGCCCCTGCTCTACCAATCGGTCAAAAGTTCCTCCCATCGAAATAACATCATCATCCGGATGTGGACTAAAAATGATAATTCGTTTTTTCTCCGGAGTCGCACGTTCTGGTCTGTAGGTATCATCTGCATTTGGTTTTCCACCTGGCCAGCCAGTAATTGTTTGCTGCATTTTGTTAAACATTTTTATGTTTAAATGATAAGCAGTTCCTTCTTCGGTCAAAACACTTGACATTCCGTTATCGTTATAATCTTTGTCTGTTAGTTTAAGGAAAGGCTTTTGAGTCAATTCGCTTAACCAGGCCACAGCTTTCAATTTTAATTCTTCTGTCCAGATAACCGATTTCACTAACCAGGGCGTTTTTACTCGGGTTAATTCTGATGAAGCTTCTGTATCTAAAACAAATGTAGTGTTGTTGTGCTGTTGCAGATAAGTAGCGGGTACTCTTGAAGAAATTTCCCCTTCAATTGTTTTTTTAATTATTTCTGCTTTGCTGATTCCCCATCCTAATAATACAATTCTTTTGGCATGTTTTACGGTACCAATTCCCATTGTAATGGCTTTTCTAGGCACGTTATCAATACCTAAAAACGAAGATGCTGCATCAACTCGCGTTAAGTGGTCCAGCGTAATACTTCTGGTTCCGGAATTGACGTGAGATCCCGGCTCATTAAATCCGATATGGCCCGTTCTTCCAATTCCTAAAAGCTGGAAATCCAATCCGCCATAATCTTTAATCTTCATTTCATAATCAATACAATATTGCTGAAGATCTTCATTGCTTACATTTCCGTCAGGAATATTAATATTTTGAGGTAGTATATTTACATGATCAAAAAGATGTTCGTGCATAAAGTGCCAGTAGCTCTGAATATTGTTTTTATCCATAGGATAATATTCATCTAAGTTGAAGGTTACCACGTTTGCAAAACTCAAACCTTCTTCTTTATGAAGTCGCACTAATTCTTCGTATACTTTTACGGGAGAAGATCCAGTTGCCAATCCTAACACACAAGGTTCGTTCAACTCTTCTTTTCTTTGAATGATGTTCGCGATTTCCTGAGCAACTAAAATGGAAGCTTCCTGAGACGAATCAAAAATCACATTATGAATCTTTTCAAAACGCGTTTCTTCAAACTTTCCAGCTTCTTTAAAATTTATACTTTCTTTAAACATTTATGTGTTGTCTTAATTTATTAGCATAAAATTATATAATACATGCGCTAAAAAATTAAAAATTCGACAGATGACTTGTAAGCTTCGGCAAAAAGCACAATTGGAAACTTAAATCAAATATGACATAGTAATTAAAGCTAATAATCAGATTGTTCTTATGTTTAAAAGTAAAAGGGATTATTTCTTTATAAATGAAATAATCCCTTTTTTATGTAGTCTCTGTGAAGCCCCCCTTTGAGCAAACTCTTTCCTTTTTTATGCTCTAACAGTAGCTGCCATAACGCTTCTCGATCTATATCTATTAAAAACTATAAAAATAAATCCCATAATAAATAGTAACGAAATGTTTGCTGCTCCAAGTAATAGCTGACTTTTAACAGCATATAAATTAACAAATCCATAGCTAAAAACGGAACTCACCATATACGTAGCTCCTCCTGTAAGTCCGCTTGCTATACCTGCATTTTTTGAAAAACGGCTTAGACAATACCCATAAATAACATTAAATATAAAACCTCCACAGAGATTTAGTCCCATTGTAAAACCAATTACTGTGTAAATATTACTTCCAAATTGTGCTGTAAAAATCATTAGCAACACTAACGCAAGTTGTACAGTAACAGCAATGGATACCTTTTTTGCTAAAGGTTTATGAATAAGAGATTTGGCAATGATACCACCCGTCATCACAGCTAAACCAGATAATAAAGAGCTATAACCTGTTGTAATGGCAGAATACCCAAATACACGTTCTATGATAAAAGGGCTAACCAAATTATAAATTACTACCAATCCAAAACAAATCCCCAGAATTACGATTCCTAACGTAAAATCAGCTGTTTTTAGCATACCTGAATAGGTTTGAGCAATCGATTTTAATTTAAAGGGATGAAAGTATTTTAACGATTCACCACTATATAAAAGTTCCAAAACCAGAAAAAGCAATGATAATCCGCCAAGGAAATAAAAATTCGATCTCCAGCCAAATAAACTCTGTAAATAACCTCCTAAAAACGGAGCCATGATTGGCGCACAGGCCCAAATAATAGAAAATAAACTGATATAACTTTTTAATTTATCTCCTGAATAAAGATCAACAAAGTAAGCACGTTTTGAGACTACAATAAAGGCAATCGCAATTCCCTGAATGACACGCATAGCGTATATGACATAAATATTAGGCACAAAAGCGATAACAAAACTGGTTGCTGAAAAGACAGCCAATGATGCAATGCTAATTTTAAAGCGCCCGAAACTATCCAATATACTGCCTATAAAAATTTGGCTTACTCCCAAACTGAACATAAAAAAAACTAATGAAAGCTGAATCGCGCCAGCTGTAACGTTTAAGTCTTTTGCCATAGCAGGAAGCGATGGTAAATAAATATCGGTTGCAAACCCTGATAAAGGTATAAGTGCCAAGGCTAAAAGGGTGCTGAAACCTTTATGGTTTTCTTCTAAATTTCTCATTTTGTAAAATTATTAATAATTAAAAAAGACCAATCGGTCTAAAATTGTTTAAAAAAAATACGTTATAAAACATATCTTTCAAATTCATTTTTGATGCTGTCCAGAACAATATTCATTTGATCATTGTTTCCAAATACTTTTCGGCACAAAATAGCGCCTTCTATCATTGCAAAAACCTTGATACTGTAATGCTCCGGATTTATTTCTGAAGACAATTCTTTTTTCTGAATTCCATCCTCTACTATAGTAAAAAATCTTTTCTGGGCAGAAAGAATGGCTTTTTTTACATGTTCTCTCATGACCGGATTTGTGTCATCCGCTTCTGTTCCAAAATTCAAAATCGGGCAACCTTCTGTCATATTTTTACCATTGCTATAAACATCCAGTAAATTAAATAGTTTCTCTTTAGCAGATTTGCCTTTGGAAGCAGCTACATCTAATTTGGAAGCTAATTGTGATCTTAAATATAAAAAAGACTCAATACAGATCTCTTCTTTATTCTCAAAATTACCATAGATTCCTCCTTTAGCCAGTTTTGTAGCCTCCATAATATCGCTTAAAGACGTACCGGCCATGCCTTTCTTATTAATAAGAGGCGCCGACGTTTCAATTATAAATTGTCTGGTTCTTTCTGCTTTACTCATGATTTCCAAATTCTACGTTGCAAATATAGACCGTTCGGTCTTTATTTTGCAACTTTTTTAACTTTAATTTTAAAAAGGGATTCTTTTACCCTTTTAAATCATCAAAATATGTTGTGGTTTCTTGTATTAGGGAGTGCATTAATTCGGTGGCTTTTGTATGTTTTAAAATGGGTGCAATTTGTCCACCCCAAAACAAAATCATATCCCATTTTTCCTGATCAAGTGCGGCTTTACGCAAGGGTGACATAAAAGTTGTTTGCAGTGGGAATGGCAAAACACTCGCTTCTTTCCCTATAATTTCCTTTGCAATTCTACTGGTTATTCCACGACCCAATCTTCCTGTATAGGCGCGTGATAATGTCGTATATTTTGCGGCATCTGAGAATAACATTTCCTTATGAATTGGCAATGCATTTGATTCGTCAACAGCTAAAAAAGCAGTTCCAATTTGCGCTGCACTTGCTCCCAAAGCTAATGCTGCTGCAACTCCTTTTCCATTTGCGATTCCGCCTGCTGCTATCACCGGAATTTTTACTTTTTCCCTAATCAATTGTAATAAAACAAAAGTTCCCGTAACCGATGCTTCAGCCGAAGCTAAAAAGGAAGGTCGGTGTCCGCCAGCTTCAAAACCGGAAGCTATAATCATATCGACGCCTGAATTTTCTAAAAAAATAGCTTCGTCTACCGTTGTTGCTGCTCCAACTGTTACAATACCTAATTTTCGGGCTTGTTCTAAAACATCAACCGGTAATGCACCAAACATAAAACTGAATACTTTTGGACGAACGTCTAAGATCACTTGCAATTGATTTTCAAATCTGGATTGAAATGACGCTGGTTTCTCCGGTAACGGAATTCCAACTTCATCATAATAAGGTTTAAATAATGCTGCAGCTTTACTGAATTGTTCCTCTGTTAAACCAGCTTCAGGAATATCATGATCAGAAACCCAAAGATTAATGTTATACGGTTTATCAGTTACGGCTTTTATTTGTTTATCAACCTCAAAAATTTCCTGAGGTGTCATTGTATAGGCACCGTAACCACCCAGTCCGCCTGCGTTTGAAACCGCTGCGGTCAAGGCTACAGAGGATAAATTACCTCCAAATGGTCCTTGTAATATTGGATATTGAATTCCAAGTAATTCTGTTGCTTTTGTATTGTACCACATGACTTTACTTTTTAAAGTTATTCACTTACATTGGTCAGCATTTTATTGACAATATACCATTTGCCATTAATCTTATGGAAAGATAAAAAATCCCGATAATTAAACTCATACATTTTTAAATTAATCTCTGCCATCGCAATTGAGTTTACGACTTTTATATTCAGAATTTCGCCTTTATAAGGTTTGCCTGAATCTTTCGGACTTTGTCTGTTTTTTACGCCATTCAAATAAAGATCGGCTGTTTTAAAGTAAGGTTGTCCGTTTATATCTCCATAAACTAATGTTCCGGGATAAAAAATGCTTTCCAACAATATGGCATCTCCTTCATAAACGCCTTTAAAATAATAATTTTCTATTGCATCTGTAATTGCTGATACATCTTCTTTCTGATTTTCCATTTTGATATTATTTTGTGCTTTTATGTCCTGTACATTATTGAGCATTAAAGCGATTACTAAAATTACTTTTGATACTAACAATTTTGATTTTTGCAGTTTCATGATTTTTAAGTTTATAATTACACTACAAATTTCAAAAGAAACAGTGAGAAGACTACGTGATCTACATCACTTAAATATTATTATTTAGATTTTATTCTCGGATCAAATTGCTTATCCAGATAGTCTAAACCAAGAGGACCTATGGCATATACCTGAGTAATATATTCACCCGATTTAGCAAAATGAAAATGAGGAGTATTTCCCGGTAATACCACTACTGAACCAGGCGGATAGGCTTTTAAATTATTTTCATCATACTTGTCGCCTATTCCAATATAAAAGATACCTGAAACTACCGTATAAATCCTGTCTTCAGGATGTAGGTGTGGCATTATCTTTTCGCCGTTGGGTACTTTTACCCGAACAATAAAGGGTTCTTCTTTAGTTGGATTACCCACTAAAATGGCCAGTTTTACTTTTTGAGGAAAAGCTGGAAATGAAGTCCAGACTATATTTTCCGGATTAATAAAATTAAATTCTTTAGTACTTAGTCCTTGTGCAGCACTTAGGTTAGCAAAAATAAAAAATAGCACTAAGATACTATTAAAGAATATTTTAGATCTCATAACAAATCTATTTAAATATTAAAAAAAGATTTGGTACAGCTGTTTTTCAACCATACCAAATCATTACTTATTTTATTTTTGATAATAATTTAGTAGCTACTTCCTCAGAAGACTGTGGATTTTGACCTGTCAACAATAAGCCATCTTCTACTACATATGAACTCCAATCAGAACCCTGAGAATATTTACCTCCTCGTTCTTTTAATTTATCTTCTAATAAAAAGGGTACTACTTTGGTTAATCCAACGGCTGCTTCTTCATTATTGGTAAAACCTGTCACTTTTTTTCCTGCAATTAGATATTTTCCGCTTTTGTCTTTAACATTTACCAAAGCTGCAGGTGCATGACATACAAAAGCGATTGGTTTGCTATTATTGTAAAAATCCTGAATAAGTTTTATCGAATTTTTATCAGTAGCCAAATCCCACATTGGACCGTGACCTCCAGGATAGAAAACCGCTTTGAAATCTTTTTGTTTTACACTGGTAATTTTCACTGTATTTGCCAAGGCATTTTGCGCCTTTTGATCTGCATAAAAGCGTTTAGTTGCCGGAGTTTGAAAGGATGGATCATTACTTTTGGGATCAATTGGAGCCTGTCCACCATTTGGAGTAGCAATTACGACTTCAATTCCTTTATCTAAAAAGTAAAAATAAGGTGTTGCAAATTCTTCAATCCATGAACCGGTTAATTCCCCAGTGTCACCTAATTTATTGTGTGAAGTTAAAACAAACAATACTTTTGTTTTTTTGTTTTCCTGCGCAATAACCGCTAGATTACTTATTGCAAAAAGCGCAATAAATACTGATTTCATTATATTTTTCATTTTTCTTATTATTTATGCTTCAACACTTTGTATTGCTACAAAGCATCGAAGCAGTTATTATTTTTTTTTAAATTAATTTAAGTTGTGACCAGCAGCTTTACCTCCATCAACATTGATAATTGATCCGGTGATAAAATTGCTTTTTGCTACAGTATAAACCATTTCGGCAACATCTTCTATTTCCCCTACTCTGTTTAACAAGTGCAGACCTGCATTTTGATCGGCTTTATCACCGTGCATCGGCGTTCTGATAACGCCTGGAGCAACTGTATTAAAACGAATGTTACGTTTTCCAAATTCTGCTGCCAATTGAACTGTTAAGGCATGAATTGCACCTTTACTCGATACTGGTGCCGATGCCGGCCATCCGCCTAATCCGTGATTTACTAATGGTGTTCCGATGTTAATTACAACACCACCTTTTTGTTCTAACATTTGAGGAACAACGGCTTGCGTAGTAAAATAAGTTCCTTTTAAGTTTGTTGTCAAAAACTTGTCTAAGTAAGCCTCATCCACTTCCAAAAAGGGTCTGCTGTCAAAGATTCCGGCATTGTTTACCAACACATCTACAGACCCAAATTTTTCGATTGCGATTTTTACCAGTTGTTCACCTGTATTTTTATCGCTGATATCTCCGGCGTACATTGCCAGATTATCTCCTGCTCCAAATTCGTTGTAAGCGCTTTCTAATGAAGCCGGAGTTACTGAATTGATTACTACATTATCGCCTCTGTCTAAAAAGTATTTAGCGATTCCTTTTCCGATACCAGATGCTGCACCTGTTACGATTATGGTTTGTTTTTTCATGATATTTATTTTTTATCGGCTGTAATGCCTTTTTCTCTTAATACTGATACTTGTTCTCCTGCATAACCCCAATCGTCTAAATCTACTTCCTGAATCACGATATGAGTTAAGTGCGGGTCTTTGTTTAATACGTCTGTAATCAGATTGGTTATACCACTGATTAATTCCTGTTTTTGCTCGCGGGTTACTCCTTCGCGAGTCAATTCGATTTTTACGTACGGCATGGCTTTAGTTTTTAGCTTGTTCTGAAAAGATGGCTTCGGCAGTGATATTAAAATCTAGTTCGAAGTCGTTATAAATTAAGGTATCTCCTAAATCTTTAAAGAAATTCCCTGAACGGAATCTGATATCATATTTAGTACGATCAATTACCAGTTTACCTGAAAGGGTAATGTTATTTTTATTGTTTTCAACCGTTGCTTCAAAACCAACAACGTGAGTAATATCTTTTATGGTAAGATTACCTTCCAGATAATAAGTGCTGTCTGATACTTCTCTAACAGTAAGAATATCAAAAGAGGCAGTAGGGAATTTTTCGATTGAGAAAAAATCATCTGAGGCAAGATGACCAGCGAATTGTGCATTTGTTGCCGGATCTGTTACATCCAGAATTTTAATTGAAGAAGTGTTGATGACAACATTACCTTCTTTTATTATCCCATCATTAAAGACGAAATTACCTTCTTTGATACCAATTGTACCATTATGAGCACCGGTAACTTTTCTACCAGTCCATTCTACGTTGCTATTTGAGCTTACGATTTTAAAATTTGTTGTTTCCATTTTTATTGTATTTAAAAGTACAATACAAAGGAACGGCGACTATGAAAATTGGTTACGTGATGTAGATCACATTCTGATTTTTGGGTTAAATCAGGAAATTATGTTGGTTTTGTTATATGAATCAATCATTTGCGTTGGCGTTAACTGGACTAAAGTCCAGCCCTACAAAATAAACCGTTCCTCCGGAACTTTACCGAACTTTACGAGAAAGAGCCTTCGGCTCTAAATATATTGTAGGGCTGGACTTCAGTCCAGTCAGACGTATGCAAATCCATTCATTTTGATTACATCTCCTTTTAAGAGCTATGCAATCGGCTTAAAGTTTCTCTTGAAACTCCGAGATATGCCGCAATTAAATGTTTTGGGACAAGATTGTATAATTGAGGATATAATGCCAAAAGCTCCTCATACCTTTTTTTGACATTATTATTCATAAAGGACAAAAGCCTTTTCTGAGAAGCGATATAACCTCTGTTCGTTCGCCAGCGGAAAAAATGTTCTAACTGATGGAATTCACTACAAAGTTTTTCGCGATCTTCACTAGAAAGGCAAAGCACTTCTGCATCTGTAATACAATCAACACTTATGGTAGCAGGTGTCTGATTGTATAAAGCAGCATAATCAGAAGCCCACCAGGTTGGCATGGCAAACTGCAATATGTACATTTTAATTTCGTCATTAATGAAGAACGCTTTCAGACAACCCGAAATGACAAAATA
This sequence comes from Flavobacterium sp. KH_001, assembly GCF_057840745.1. Taxonomy (NCBI): domain Bacteria; kingdom Pseudomonadati; phylum Bacteroidota; class Flavobacteriia; order Flavobacteriales; family Flavobacteriaceae; genus Flavobacterium; species Flavobacterium sp. KH_001. The sequence continues at coordinate 4,120,277 of NZ_CM174520.1, forward strand.
TTCGCAATCTACTTTATCACCTTCACCAATAATAACCTGTCCTTTTTTGAAAGATTGTGGTTTAAAATGAGAAAAAATATAAGCGAAGTCTTCATCTGTCAATGAAGCTATTTTAGCAATATGTTGTTGTAAGAGTTCTTTGGCTTCCATTTTTTAAAATCTGAATAAATCTTTTGTAAAGTTATAAAATCTGTTGAACTTATTGATTGCCTATTTGGAAGCTAAAATTGTCCGCTTCGACAAAAAAGCACTATTTTTTTTGATACATCTAATAGAAATTTGTCCTGTTTAACAACTTAAAAATTTAAAATCATGAATGCAAAAACAACAAAAATTATTTATTGGACCGGTGTTATTTTAACTTCTTTATGGTTTGGCGCCAGCGGTTTTTTCGAACTTACAACCAATCCAATTGTCTGGGGAATTACACAACAATTAGGTTATCCGGAACATTTTATTTACTTGCTTGGGGTATTTAAAGTTGCCGGCGTAATTACCTTATTAATTCCGAATAAATTATTGCGATTGAAAGAATGGGTATTTGCGGGTATTTTCTTTGACATTACTTTCGCCTTCTTTTCAAAATTAGCTGTATTAGGCTTTTCTGCAACAATCGATGCCATTATTGCTTTTGTAATGGTGAGTGTAACTTATTTTATGTTTAGAAAGTTATATAGTGTTCAATATATTGCGACTGCTGCAGAATAACTTATTTCAATACCATTCTAAAAAGCCTGAGATTTATTCTTAGGCTTTTTGTTTTTTTACCATTGAGCTTTTAAACAAATAAATTTGAGCTTTTCAGCAAAACAACAAACATTGCTTCCGACGTAATTTTGTAATGAACAATTAAATACAATTACAATGAAAAAAATATGGTTTATTACAGGAAGCTCAAGAGGATTAGGACGTAATCTTACGGAAGCAGTTTTAGAAAGTGGTGATAAAGTTGTAGCAACAGCTCGCGATATCAATCAATTAAACGATTTGAAAGACCGTTTTAAAGATCAAATTTTTCCATTAGCATTAGATGTAACCAACTACGAACAAGTATATAGCGCGGTTAAAACGGCAGCGGAACATTTTGGAAGAATAGATGTATTGGTAAACAATGCCGGATTCGGAATCATTGGTGCGGCTGAAGCTTATACTGATTTCTATGATAAAACCAAATCTTTTTGATAAGGGATTTGGTTTTTTATTACCGCAAAAACTCGATGGATTATTTTATTTCTCACAGCGTTTAAAACGCTCATTTTATTCTTTCCTTCATCAACTTTTCTAATGTAGTATGTTCTTAAATCATTATCTGATCGGACCGCACTCATCGCTGCCAGATGCAGAATAGTTTTTAGATTTTTATCAGCAAGCATTGATACTCCAGGCCTTCTTTTTAATGATGTTCCAGATTGAAAATCAAAAGGAACTACTCCACTGTAACATGCCATTTTCCTAGGATCAGTTATAGTTGTGAATCCTTCTGTTTTTGACAACAATGTCCATGATAAAACCTGACCTACTCCAGGAACAGATTTAATCAATTTCTGTTGTTGATTAAGACTCTCTTGGTTTTGGATTATATTTTCAATATCATTTTCTATTATCTTAATTTGGACGTCAATATCTTTAATAAGCTTAATATTTAAGTCTTTTAGCTGTTTATCTAAGCCAATACTTTTCATGAGTTTGTAATCATGCTGCTGCACTATTAGCTGCTTTTTAATCTTTATTCTTGAAGCTCTTTCGGTTAATAGTATTTTTATCTTTTTAATCGAACAAGAACCTGGCTTCCATTCTCTGCTTTCCTGATGATTTTTTTCGATGAAATTACAAATGCGAAGAGCATCAATTTTATCATTTTTACCTCTAACAAGTCCTATACTTTTTTTGATATGTAAAGCTGATATTACATAAACTTTAAAATCAAATTTTTCAAGCACTTCAAACAGATTCCAATTATATCTGCCTGTGTTTTCCATAGCTATAATTACCTTTTCTCCCGAGTAGCTTTTCAAGAAACGTTTAATAACAGGTACTTTATTTTCAATGGAAAAGTAGCTTACTGTCTCATTTTTAATACAGATATCTAAAGTCTTACTGCTGATATCAATGCCAATAATAATGTTTTTCATAACTTTGCTTTTACGATTCAACAAATGATTTGAGAAATTCATCATAAGCTCAACTCCTTGATAACGGGTCTCTAGCCCAAATTTCTATCTGAGTCTTTGATGAAAGGGAAGCGAAAGTCTTAATCAAGATATGAGTCACAAACTCAGAGGAACGAATAGTTTACTTTTGCTTCCTTTCTCAATCATAAATTTAATTAAATTTCAAAAAGCAAATCTAAAGGAGGAACAAGTTAGAAGTCAGTTGGAAACCAATTTATACGCACCAATTGAAATTACACGCGCCGTATTACCTTATATGCGCAAACAAGGTTCAGGAAGAATTTTACAAATCAGTTCTATTGGTGGACGCGTTGGTAATCCAGGTTTAACGATGTATCAGGCGGCAAAATTTGGTTTAAGTGGCTTTACTGAAGCTTTGGCTAAGGAAGTTGCCCCGCTTGGAATATTCGTAACAAGTGTTGAACCAGGTGGTTTCCGTACGGATTGGGCTGGAGCTTCTATGTCGTATGCAGCTGAAATCGAAGGCTACGAAATGGTAAAACAACGTACTGATTTTTTCAAAGGAGGAAAATTTGTTGCTGTCGGAGATCCTGAAAAAGCAGCAAAAGTGATGGTTGATTTAGCTTCCCATCCAAACCCACCAGTGCATTTGGTACTAGGAAGTGAAGCAATTGGTATTTTAAAAAATGCTGATCAAAGCCGAACAGAAGAAATGGAAAAATGGATCGATATTAGTTTATCCACAGACCATGATGATGCCGGAAGTTTCTTTGATACAGCACAGGGAAAATGGTATACCAATAATGGTAAAAAACAATAATTTAAAGGTATTTTGAAGAGGGCAGTTATCCATAATTACTGCCCTTTTTTTTATAAATTTGTGATATGAACGATTCAAAAATAAATCAAAAGACGTCTCCAATTGCTTATTCCTGCTACTATACCCAAAATCGGGAGGGCGAACAATTTGCTGCAGAACATGTTTTAAGTTTTCAGATTTCGGGAATACTTACTTTAAATAATGGAAATCAGGAATATGTTTTCAAACCCGGAGATTTTCGATTTATCAAAAGGAATCAGCTTATCAAATTCAACAAACAACCCGATCCTAATACTGCCTTTCAGTCCATTTCCATTTATCTCAATCAGGAAGCATTACGTGATTTCTCCATAAAACACAATCTGAAAACCAGTTTAATTAAAAGTCCTGAAAGTGAAACGGTCTTTCAGTTAAAAGAAGTTCCGTTGCTTAAAAGTTTAATGGATTCACTGATTCCTTACATCAACGAAGATCAATTAATTACAGAAGAACTTCAAGCTTTAAAAGTAAATGAAGCTATCAATATTTTACTGCAATGCAAACCGGAGCTCAAGGATATTTTATTTGATTTTAATGAACCCGGCAAAATAGATCTGGAAGCTTTCATGAAAAAGAATTTTCATTTTAATGTGCAATTAGAACGTTTTGCTTATTTAACCGGTCGCAGTCTGGCTACTTTTAAACGTGATTTTCAACGTATTTTTGACATTTCACCAAGTCGATGGTTACTACAAAAAAGATTACAGCAAGCTTATTATCTTATCAAAGAAAAAGGAAAAACACCATCTGAAGTTTATTTGGAAGTGGGCTTTGAGGATTTGTCTCATTTCTCCTTCGCCTTTAAAAAACAATACGGATTGTCTCCTTCTAAGGTTATTTAGTTTTGTTTCAAGTTTTCTTTGTTTCAGGTTTCAAGTTGATATAGCATGTCATTCTCATAAATATTAATTACCGAAACAACTCTGTAAAGTATTATCAATTTATTTCGACTTTATTATCTACTCCTTCGTTCAAGTGATAATATTGGGTAAATATCTATGCGATTTCTCATTTCGCAAGCGTCACAACCTGAAACCTGAAACAAAGAAAACCTGAAACTTTCTTCGTTCCAAAGATTGGTCTATTCAACTGCCAATATGGACACTTGACATTTTTTCGCTTTAAAAACAGTTACTGTGATTTTACCTTTGAGTAAATAAACAGAATGTCAAATTTTAAAAATAGAAATTATGAAAAATAGTATCCTAATCTTCTTCGCTATAACCCTTTCCTCCCTCTTCTTTTTAGATTGTTTTATGTTTCCCGAAAGCGAAATAGCAGGGAGTTTTAAAACTACAAAAAACAAAATAGAAACCATCAACAAAAATGGTTTTGCTGTTGTTGAACTCTTTACTTCAGAAGGCTGTTCGAGCTGTCCTCCTGCTGATGAATTATTGGCAAAATTGCAGCGTGAAGCCGGAGAAAAAAATATTTATTTCCTGGCTTACCATGTAGATTATTGGGATCGTTTGGGCTGGAAAGATCAATTTAGTTCAAATGAATTTACAAAGCGTCAACAAAAATATCAGGATTGGCTTAATTTGTATGTGATGTATACGCCGCAATTCATCATCAACGGAACTACAGAATTTGCAGGTTACAATGAAACAGCCTTATACGGAAAAGTTTCAAATGCCTTAGAAGCTAAAACAACGGCTAATTTAGACCTAACAGTAAAAACTACTAAAGATTCTCTACAAATTAATTATACAACCAATATGCTTCAAAAAGATGCTAATTTGGTTGTAGCTACTATTCAGAAGCAAGCCACTTCAAAAGTATTTCGTGGAGAAAACCAAGGTGCTACCCTTCATCATGTTCAGATTGTAAAACAGCTTAATTCTTTTCAACTAACTCAAAAAGAAGGAAACATAATGATCGTACAACCAGACAATTTCAATTCAAAAGATTTCGAAATAATTGCTTTCATTCAAAATACTAAGACGGGCCAAATATTACAAACAACAAAAGCCGATTTACACTTATAAATCGGCGTTTTAATTACATATATTTATAGCCACAGATTAAAAGATTTAAAAGATTAATCAATTTAATCTGTGAAATCTGTGGCATAAAAAATAAATAATTTACCTGTTTTCTAACCAACTCAAAAATGCAGTTGCTTTCTCTTTTCCAACCAATAATTTTTCTTCTGTCGGAATGGTTAATTTTAGAATTAATTTACGGGAGAAATAATGTTCTGCTTCTCTTATCGCTGAAAAATTAATTAAATTTTGCCTGTTGATTCTAAAGAATTGCGTTGGAGATAATAGCTTATGAACCTCATCTAAAGATTGCGTAATTTGATATTCGGCTTTATCAAAAGTAATAATTGTTGGGGTTTCATTTTTAATGCAGAATAAAGCAATGTTCTCAGTTAAAACCGTTTGATACTTATTATTTTTGAAAACCAGGAAACTGCTTTTCCCTTTATTTTCTCCAGTTCGGGTTAATAAATACTCGAAGTCCGGCATCACTTTTTTATTTCTTTGGAAGAAATTCTTTAATTCAGCTGCTTTTGTAATTGCCTGCGCAATACTTTCTCTTGAAAACGGTTTCAAAACATAATCGATTCCGTTTGATTTGAATGCTTCAATCGCATAATCATCAAAAGCGGTACAAAATATTACCGGCGATACAACGGCAACATTTTTGAAAATCTCAAAACATAAACCATCAGCAAGCTGAATATCCATGAAAATAAGATCGGGCTGATCATTTTCTGATAGATAACTCACAGCTCCATCTATGCTTTGTATATACGATAAAATTTGAGTATCGGGTCTGATACTCAAAATTAACTGACCAAGTGCTTTGGCCGTTTTTACTTCATCTTCAATTATTATGATAGTCATAGATCATGGGTATTTTTACTTTAAAAATAGTTTCGGTTTTGTCAATTTCAATTTCTTTGTGAATTAAATGCATAAAACGCTGATTGATATTATCAAGACCAACGCCTGTTGACAAAACACCTCTTTTAAGCTGTATTGGATTTTCAATAACTAAAAAGTCATTTTCAGAATACAATTTAATCAGCAATGGTTTATCCAAAGAAACCACATTGTGCTTAATGCAATTCTCTATTAATAATTGCAAAGTAAAAGGCGGAATAGCTGAATCGTATTGTTTTTGATCAACTTCATTTATTAGAACAAATCCGTCTTCAAAACGCGCTTTTAGCAAATAAACATAAGAATCTAAAATCTGAAGTTCTTCGCGAAGCGGAATCAAATCCATTTTTCTGCTTTCTAAGGTAAACCGATAAAAATCAGATAATTTTAGAATAAAATCAGCGCTTTGCGGATCCTGAATTTCCACCATCGATTTCAACGTATTCAGACTATTAAACAAAAAATGCGGATTCACCTGCTGTTTCAGTAATTCGTATTGTGCTCCGAGATTTACAGCATGCGTACGTTCTAATTCCACTCCCATTTGCTGCGTCTGATAGTTTTGAAAAAGCAAATGCAGAAACATATAAACTATCAAATTAATTAATACACCTCGCAATTCAAACATAATGGGAGCATCCATTTTGGATATCTGAAAAAGTTCCTGGTGTCCAATTACGAGAATAACCATAACCAGAATTCCCAAGATAACACTCAATAAAAGTTTCCAGTTGAATAAGCTTTTATTCGTACGCTGCGAAGAAAACTTAGGCAGGCTGTAAATATTGTAATACCATATAAAAATAGAGAACATCAGGGTAATTGAAGAATTGATGATAAGATCTCCCGGAGTTGAAGCGCCGTCAAATAATTTTGGTATCGAAGCAAGAATTGCCAATGCGATAGAACTTCCCCAAATCACCTTACGGGATACGTGAAAGCTTTTTACTTTTTCCATAATTTTTTATGTGTTTTTAGATCTCGCTTTGTCAAAGATAGGATATTTTAAAAGCATTTTTTAATGACGGAAAAAATCGGAACAAAATATTTTTATCCCGATTTCATTACCTTTTTAAATTTGATTTAGAGCCAAAGTGCTTTATTATCCTGCATGAGCTGCATGATGTTTTCTTTTATAATAAGATCATTTTCATAACGCTTTAAAGTGCTGCTGCGTTTTGCTTTTTCCGTTTTGCTGCAACGGCCTAAGCTTAAGAAGAGCGTTTTCATAAAACAGAAGAGGATTGGAAATTAGCTTTTGTTGCTCCCGAAATTGCGCCATTGTTTTTATCCTGAACAAAGCCAATTACTTCAAAATCTTTTGTACTAAAACTTTTTGGCAGATGAATAGAAACTGTTCCTTTTTTGTCTTTCAGATCTACCGAATGCAAATGATGTACAATTTGATAATGAGATAAAATGCGATTTGCATTCTCTCCTCTTTTCACATTACTTTTGGCTGACTTTTGAACAATTGCAATTAATAAACTACTGTTTTTAAAAGTTCCTTCGATGTTATAATTTACATTAAGATTATTATTGGTCTGGCTGGCTTCTAAAGACAAATCGGTCATAACAGGTTTTGAAAGTGCGGCTTTTATTCCATTTCTAACCAACGTTTCTTGCGAAGCAATATAATCTGCTTTTCCGTTTATGATTAACTGCGGTGTGTAAATAGGTTCTTTTCCAAGGAACTTGGCATAATCATATTGTCTTTTGGTATAATCTGCATTACTAAAAACATCTTTCCAACCCTGTCTGTCCCAATAATCAACGTGATAAGCCAAAACATAAACATTGTCGTCTTGATATTCATTTTGAATTCTTCCCATCAATTCATCTGCTGGTGGACAACTCGAACAGCCTTCAGAAGTATATAATTCCAAAAGTGCAAAACCTTTCACTGCTTTTTTCTCTGGCTTGTTTTGTCCAAAAGCAGTTATTCCGATTAGGAGAATCACTGCAATAAAGAATGCGGGTATTCTTTTTATTTTTTTCATTTTTTGTTTAGTTAGAGGTTAAAGGTGAAATGTTAGATGTGAAAAAGGGTTAACAACATCTAACATTTTACATTTTTACATTTTACATCTATAGCTATTTAAAGAATATTAATTTCAACATTAATATTTCCTCTTGTCGCTTTTGAATAAGGACAAGTCTGATGCGCTTCATCTGCTAATTTTCTTGCAGTTTCAGTATCTAAACCTGGCAGGCTGATATTCAATCTTGCCTGTAAGGAGTAAGCTCCGTCCGTTACAGCTAAATCAACTTCTGCATCAACGGCAGTATCTGCAGGCAATTTAATATTTAGTTTTGAAGCGGCGATTCCCATTGCGCCAATAAAACAGGCTGACCAACCCGCTGCAAAAAGCTGTTCCGGATTTGTCCCAGGACGTGAAGACCCCGGAGAACTTAATTTAATATTCAATTGATCATCTGAACTTTGTGATGCTCCTTCGCGACCACCTGTAGTGTGTGTTTTTCCTGTGTATAAGATTTTTGTTTCCATGACTTTTTTAATTGTGAATTGTTAATTGTGAATTGTTAATTGTGAATTGTTAATTGTGAATTGTGAGTTGTGAGTTGTAAAATGTGATTTTTATATGCTTAATATTGAGATGTAAAATGTGAGATGTAAAAGGTAATTAATCATTAACCATTTACAATTTACCATTAGCTACGTCTATAATCGCTTGCGCAAATGCTTTCGGATCTTCTTGTGGTACGTTGTGCCCTATTTCTTTTAAAACTCTATGTTTGTATTTTCCTGTGAATTTGTCTCTGTACGCTTTTCCATCCGCGAAAGCGCCATCAAAATCACTTCCTATGGTAATTGTCGGAACTTTAATTGCAGGTCTTGCGGCCAAACGTTTTTCTAAACTATCGTATTTAGATTCTCCAGGTTCAAGAGATTGTCTCCATCTGTAATTATGAATTACGATTGCTACGTGATCCGGATTATCAAAAGACTGCGCTGTTTGATCGTAAGTTGCTTTGTCGAATTTCCATAAAGGAGAAGCGATTTGCCAGATTTGTTTATTGAACTCATAAGTGTTTTGGGCGTATCCTAATTTTCCTCTTTCTGTAGCGAAATAATATTGGTACCACCATCCTAATTCTGCCTTTGGAGGCAATGGTTTTAAATTAGCTTCAAGATTGACAACCAAATAACCACTTACCGAAACCAATCCCTGTAAACGTTCTGGCCAAAGTGCCGCCATAACTACGGCTGTTCTTGCTCCCCAGTCGAATCCGCCAATAACGGCTTTATCAATTTTAAGAGCATCCATCAAAGCGATAATATCGTTTGCTAATGCTGCTTGTTGTCCGTTTCTAAAAGTATCTTTTGAAAGAAAGGTTGTAGTTCCTGATCCTCTTAAATAAGGTGTGATTACTCTGTAACCTTTTGCAACTAAAATGGGAACCACTTCATTGTAACTGTGAATATCGTAAGGCCAGCCGTGAAGCAGAATAACCGCTTTTCCATTTGAAGTTCCTGCTTCACTATATCCTACGTTTAATAAACCGGCGTTAATTTGTTTTAATGTTCCAAGAGAAGAGCTTACTGCAATTGGATTTGATTTTTGATTTTCTGATTGTGCATGGACTGATGTCATTACAAAGAAAAGAACGGCGATTAAAAATACTTTAGAAGTTAAAGCTGTAATACGTTTTGATATTTTTGATATTGTTTTCATAATTCTTATTTTTTATTTAGTTGATTATTAGTTAATTTCTTCGTCAAAAGTAGTCTGCCTATGGTTATTCTGAAATGAGAAAAGAGTTCAAACGGACGAAGTAAAAGCTGAAACGGACAGACTGAAAGTTGAAAATTTCGTTGATGAACTACTTTTTTAAAACCAAAACAGGTTTTCCTTTCTCTACGATATAAGTTGCCAATTCTGAAGCTTTTGCATTAGTATTATTTCTCGCTGAATGCACTACGCCTGCAGGAATAAAAAGTACTTCTCCAGCTTTTAATGTTACTGTTCCCTTACCTTCGACTTCATACTCTAATGAACCTTCCAAAACATAGATCACTTCTTCACCAGGGTGAGAATGTTTTCCGAAAGCGGAATGTGCATCAAAATCAATTTTCGCCTGTACGGTTTCGTATCCGGCAGCGCTCAGGTCATGTTTTTGTAAATCGGTACGTTTTATTCCTGATTGCTGGGCTGAAACTGCGCCTGAAATAAGTAATGCAAAAAAGCTAAGAATTGTTATTGCATTTGATCTGAAGTTTGAATTTGTTTTCATGTTATTTATTTTTTTAAGTTGTTTGATTATCAGTTAATTTCTTCGTCAAAAGTACTTCGACTATCCTTTTTTTGAAATCAGAAAATAGCTCAAACGGACAAAGTAAAAGGTGAAACGGACAGGCATAAAGCTGGAGTTTATAGGAGATTTGATAAATGAAATAAGTCCGATCGTAATGATCCTTTATAAGGCTATGCTCGTCTTTTATTTCATAGTTTTTAAACTAAAAAAGGTCCTGCTTCCAAAAAAATGGAAACAGAACCTTTTAAAAAGATTTCTCTTTTTTTAGATAAGATTGTACTCTGTTTTAATGTTGCCTTTTATAGCTTTTGAATAAGGACAAGTTTCTGATGCACCTTGTATTATGCTTTTAGCAACTTCAGGATTCAAACCTGGTAAGCTGATGTTTAAGCGTGCCTGCAATGAATAACCATCATCACCTGAAACTAAGTCAACTTCTGTACTAACGTAATGTCCTGCAGGAAGTGTAACTTGTAAATTTGCCGCTGCTTTTCCCATTGCTCCAATAAAACAAGCAGACCAGCCTGCCGCAAATAATTGTTCCGGATTTGTACCCGGACCTGTAGATCCCGGAGTTGAAAGTTTGATATCTAATTTACCATCTGAACTGCGAGATTCGCCTGTTCTTCCACCTGTTGTGTGCGTTACAGCTGTGTAAAGCACTTTTGAATTGTTTGTTTCCATTTTTGTGTTTTTTTTTTAAGGTTCTGAGGTACTGAGGTGCTAAGGTTCTGAGATAAAAACTTTAGCATCTTAGCATTTTTTATTTATTGTTGTTTTTGTGGTTCTAAGTCTCTAAGATTCTACGGTTCTAATTATTTCTGAGATAAAAAGCCTTAGCATCTCAGAACCTTAGCAACTTAGCCCCCTATTTTAAATTATCTAAGCGTTTTAAATGCAAGACGTAATTCTGCTGTAAACAATTGTGGTTGTTCCCATGCTGCGAAATGTCCGCCTTTATCTACTTCGTGAAAATAAATTAAGTTTTTGAATGCTTTGCGTGCCCATGTTTCCGGTGATGTAAAAACATCTTCGGGAAAAACGGTAATAGCAACTGGCAACTTAATCTGATCGGTTTTCATTGATGCCGAACTCACAATCTCGATGTTTCTGTTTTCCCAATAAATTCTTGATGCTGACGCTGCGCTGTTTGTAAGCCAATACAATGAAATATCATCTAACACTTCATCTCTTGTTGGAGATTGTTTAGGATCTATACCATACGACCAATTAGCAAAACCGGGATGTAAAAGAAGCCAGCCTGCCAGACCCGCAGGAGAATCATTAAGAGCATAACCCACTGCTTGTGGTCTTGTAGTCATTGTAGTTTTATACGTGAAATCACCACCTCTGATTGATTTACTAAGATGCTCGAAAGAAGCACGTTCTTTTGTAGAAAATCCTTCTGGTGCTATTCCGCTTCCAAGTGCTTTTCCTGCTTCTGCCGGTAAGGTTGCCGGTAAATTACTATGAATACCAAGTAGTCCTTTTGGCGCTTGTAATGCCATTGAATTGACAATTCCAGCTCCCCAGTCTCCACCTTGGGCAACATATTGTTTATACTCCAAACGATTCATCAATACTGCCCATGCTTTTGCAATTCGGTCAATGTCCCATCCTGCTTCTGTTGGTTTTCCTGAAAATCCAAATCCTGGTAATGATGGTATAACTACATCAAAAGCATCTTCGGCTTTTCCGCCATAAGCAACAGGATTAGTTAAGGGGCCGATAACATTTATAAATTCAAATACTGATCCCGGCCATCCGTGACTTAGGATAATTGGCATTGCATTCTTTTCTTTAGAGCGAACATGAATGAAGTGGATATCGACACCATCAATTTTTGTTATAAACTGTGGATAAGCGTTTAGTTTAGCTTCTGCTTTTCTCCAGTCATAAGTAGTTCCCCAATAGTTTACAAGATTTTTCATTTTAGAAAGATTTGCTCCCTGAGACTGATCGGCAACGGTTTCTTTTGTTGGCCATTTTGTATCCTGAATTCGTTCTTTTAGATCTTTTAAATCGGCATTCGAAATATTTACGCGATAGGGACGAATTGTCTCATCATTTTTCACATTTGTTTTTACTTTCTCTTGTGCTGTAACTTCGCTCATCACTAGTGCGAATACTATTACCCATACTGTATGAGCAATAATTTTTACTGTATTTTTCATTTTGTATTTCCTTTACTTTTATGTTTTTATTTTTTTGTTTCGTAGAAATTATTCTTGTAAAATAGATTGCTCTGCACGTTCGTGAACATGAGGTTTTGGAGTTCTGTCGATCAGTAAACTTAAAAGTTCCGGACGGCTGTAATGACCGCGGGCATCCATAAGTCTTTTGCGGGCATCAATTTGTGCAAAGTCTATTTCAGCTATGACTTCTCCTTCTCCAGATTTAAGAGCTTCCCTTATAATTTGTCCGTCAGGGCCAATTATAGCAGTAAAACAACCTCCACTAATAAGACCTGTTGACCCATTGGTATCTTTAGCTATTTGAGCTTGTTGATCTTCATCTAACCATCCGGTTGCAACAACAACAAAACAAGCTGATTCAAGCGCGTGTTGTCGAACATTCACTTCTGTCTGTTCACTGAATAACGGCCCAAAAATAGAACCCGGATACATAGCCGAATGTATTTGCTCTCCATCAGCAATCAGGGCATATCTAAAAAGCGGATTATAATGTTCCCAACAAGCAAGCTGACCAATGCGGCCAACTGCACTATCAATTGCACGCAGACCAGAACCATCACCTTGACCCCAAATCATTTTTTCATGATAGGTTGGTGTTAGTTTTCGACGGCGTTGAATAAGTGTTCCATCAGCATCAAAAAGAAGCTGTGTATTATAAATGGTTCCTCCATCTCTTTCATTTACTCCAATCGATACTACCATGTTTGCTTCTTTTGCTGCATTTCCTATTGCATCGGTTGCAGCAGATGGAATCGTAACTGATTCTTCCAATAGGCGCTGATGCTCTTTTGCCATTGCAAACGGAGCCTGCAAAAAAGAGAAATATGGATAATAAGGCACGATTGTTTCCGGAAATGTGGCAAATTGAACACCTTGCTTTCCAAGATCTAATATTTTTTTGACTACCTTTTCAACAGTTGCATCACGACTGTATAAAACGGGACTAATTTGTACAGCAGCAACCTTTAAAATTCGATTTACTTCTGTTTGTTTAATATTTTTCATTGTGTTTGTTTTTTAAACTAATTCAGTATCAGTTAATTTCTTGGTCAAAATTATATCGACAATCCTGTTTATGAAATCAAAAAATAGTCGAAACGGCCAAACTAAGGAGTGAAACGGACAGCCTTATAGATAAAGTTTTTATACTTTCTGTTTACTACCCATGTTTTATTTTTCTTTGGTTCCATAATTTTATTGTTAGTTGATTAGTGAATTAATTGCCTGATAGCTTATCAAACCTTTCAGGCAATAGGATTTGTTATTTTCTTAATGATTTAAAAGCGGCACGAAGTTCTTCTGTATAAAGTTGCGGTTCTTCCCAGGAAGCAAAGTGACCACCTTTGTTTACTTCATTGAAATAAATAAGGTTTTTATAAGCTTTCTCCGTCCAGCTTTTTGGTGCCTGATAAATTTCTCCTGGAAATACAGTTACTGCCACCGGAATTTTAATTTCATTTGTTTTTTGCTCTACAACATTAAAGTTGTTATTGTTGTTCTCCCAATATAAACTGGCTGAAGAATTAACTGTATTAGTAAACCAGTACAGTGATATATCGTCAAGAATTTCATCTCTGGTCAGTGATTTTTCAGCATTACCTCCACTGTAAGTCCAATCGTTGAATTTATCAAGGAAAAATGAAGCCAAACCAACTGGTGAATCTGTAAGTCCGTAACCTAAAGTTTGAGGACGGGTTACCATCATTCCGGCATATCCTGCGCCTCTTGTATATAATTTATTCAACGAATTAAAAGCTGCCTTTTCTTTATCTGATAATCCGGCAGGTGCCGGACTACCGTCTTGTAATGCTTTAGCAATATCTGCCGGTACTGTTGCAGGCATATTCAGGTGAATTCCCAATAGTCCCTGTGGAGCCTGTACAGCCATTGCGTCTGCAATTACAGAACCCCAGTCACCACCTTGCGATACATAATGTGTATACCCTAAACGTTTCATTAAAACATCCCATGCTCTTCCAATTCTTTCTGGTCCCCAACCTGTTCCTGTTGGTTTTTCAGAAAAACCATAACCGGGCATTGAAGGAATTACAACATCAAAGGCATCTCCGGCTTTTCCTCCATAAGCTGTAGGATCTGTTAACGGGCCAATAACTTTTAAAAGTTCAAAGAATGATCCCGGCCAGCCATGTGTAATGATAATTGGCAGCGCATTTTTATGTTTAGATTTTACATGGATGAATTGAATATCCAATCCGTCGATTTTAGTAATAAATTGAGGTAAGGCATTTAGTTTCGTTTCTGTTTTATGCCAGTCGTAATCAGTTCCCCAATATTTTACGATACCTTGAATTTGAGTTAATTTTACTCCTTGCGACTGATCTGTCACTGTTTCTTTTTGTGGCCATCTTGTAGCATTTACACGATCCCGAAGTTCTGTGATTGCTTTTTCTGAAATACTAATATGATAAGGGCGAATCGCTTCTGATTCCGTTTTGCTTTTTTCCTGACTCTTTTGTGCAAAACCAGTTGTAGTAAGCAAAATAAAAGCACCTACGGCAAAAATATTTGCGATGCTTCGTTTGTTTGTTTGCATTGTTTCCATTGTATTTGATTTTAAATTATGTTATTGCTTTTAATTTCTTCGACAAAATTATTACGATAACAGGCCCTTTAAAATCAAGAAATATCTCAAACAGGCGAAGTTGATGTCCAAGCGGACATTCTCTAACTTGAAAAATTTACACAGTCACAATAATTGAAATTTCTCTAGAATCAAATAGATGGAAGCCATGGGACTTTTGTGCTGCTTACTGTAGGATGGAACTCCATGAATTAAATAAGTATTACAGCACAAAATTACCTTTTAATAAGATGATAATAAACTAAATAATCTTATAAATGCTGTTTGTAAAATATTATAAATGTATTTTCTTATTAATCGAATTTAAAAACATAACAAATTGAATACAAACACTATAACACACTTATATTACAATACCTTTGTACTTTAAAATTCACTTATCCACACATCCAGACCCACCCCCATAAGGATAAAGACAAATATTACTGTCCATAATTTGATTCCATTTCTATAATTTTTCAAACGCAAAACATTTCGGGTTTGAAATTGTCAGGTTCACTATCCACTTCGTCTGTTTAACCTATATTTTGAATGTGCAGGCTGTACAGTCAAAATACCTTTGTCTCCTAAAATTTAAAATAATTTAAAATCAAACACAATGGAAACAGCTAAACAACAAGCGAAGAATGATTTATTAGAATTTACAATAAAATCTCATGGCGGTGCTGAGAACTTTAACAAGTTTGAAACTGTAACAGCACGACTTATCTGTGATGGAGTATTATGGTCAATGGTAGGACATCCGGGATCAGTAGACGACATTTATGTTACTTCTCACACCAATAAACAATTTACTTCTCACTCTCCATTTCTTAATGAAGACTGGCATACTGCATTTACAGCAGAACATGTTGCTATCAAAAATAGTAAAGGAGAAGTTCTTGAAGAATTATCAAATCCACGTGAATCCTTTTCCGGATATACTACAGAAACGCCATGGAGCGCTCTTCAACTTGCTTATTTTACCGGATATGCAATGTGGACGTACTTTAATGCACCTTTTAATTTTACTGGTGAAGGTTATGAGGTAAAAGAACTGGAACCATGGGAAGAAAACGGTGAAGTATTCAGAAGACTTCAGGTAACCTTTCCGAAGGAAGTAGCTACGCATTCTCCTGTACAAACTTTTTATATAGACAAAGATGGTCTTATCAAAAGACATGATTACAATGTTGATATTGCCGGAGGTGCTACCGCTGCACATTATTTATCGGATTATATTGATGTGCAGGGCATTAAAATAGCGACTAAAAGAAATGTCTACGTAAGACAGGAAGACAACACTCCCTTTTTTCCGGAACCTTTATTAGTATCAATTGATCTAAGAGAAATCAGCAGAAAATAATTCAATCTAAAAGCACCATACACAAATATGGTGCTTTTAATACCATAAAATAATCATGAAAAATAAAATTGCATTTGCACTCAGCATGGGCATCATTACGACAGGAATCATTTCCTTCAGTCTCATAGCCATAAACCTTGGTTTTACCGATAACTTTTTCAATGTCTGGCTTAAATCATGGGGAATAGCTTATGTACTTGTCATACCAGCTATACTCCTTATTGGACCTCTGGTGCAAAAAATTATAGACAGAACAATTTAATAAATAAAACTACTATCCCTTTAAAATATAACAATGAAAACAATTAAACAATACAAACAAAAATTTACCGGTATCCTAACTACTGCTATGATGTTGCTAATGATAACAGCAGGTTTGGCACAGAAAAAACAAACAACAAATACTTCCGAATCTATTCGTCCTTTTGAATATCATGCCACTCAGGTTCAGCTTGATGATTTAAAAAGTAGAATACAAAATACAAAATGGCCTGACAAGGAACTTGTTACTGATAATACACAAGGTGTACCACAAGCAACAATTCAATCGCTTGCCAAATATTGGGCAGATGATTACGATTGGCGTAAAATTGAAAAGAAAATTAATTCTTATCCAAATTTCATCACTACAATTGATGGGGTTGATATTCATTTTATTCAGGTGAAATCGAAACATAAAAATGCACTACCGATTATCATTACGCACGGATGGCCAGGTTCTATTATTGAACAGCTTAAAATTATTGGCCCGCTTACTGATCCTGCTTCTTATGGCGGTAAAGCCGAAGATGCTTTTGATGTGATTATACCTTCAATTCCCGGATACGGCTTTTCAGGCAAACCTACCGAATTAGGCTGGGGTCCTGAGCGCGTTGGAAAAACATGGGTTACCTTAATGAAACGTCTGGGATATCAAAAATTTGTAGCCCAAGGCGGCGACTGGGGTGCTCTTATCACTGACATGATGGGCGTACAAGCTGCTCCTGAACTTATTGCCATACATACAAATATGGCTGGGGCAGTACCGCCTGCAATTGATGCCGCTGCTTTTAGTGGCGCTACTGAACCTGCTAATCTTTCAATTGATGAAAAGAAAGCTTACGGACAACTTGCTTTCTTCTATAAAAACGGTCTCGCATATGCTCAGGAAATGGGAAACCGTCCTCAAACCTTATATGCGATTGAAGATTCACCTATTGGTTTAGCTTCATGGATATTAGACCATGACGCAAAAAGTCTGGAGTTGATTTCACGTACCTTTTCCGGAAAAAATGAAGGACTTACAAAAGATGATATTTTAGATAATATTACTTTGTATTGGTTAACTAATACTGCCGTTTCTTCGTCTCGATTGTATTGGGAAAATAAGCTTGCTTTCTTTGCTCCCAAAAACGTTAAAATTCCAGTAGCAGTAAGTGCTTTTCCTGATGAAATCTATACAACACCAAGTACATGGGCAGAAAAAGCATATCCAAACCTTATCTATTTCAATAAATTAGAAAAAGGAGGTCACTTTGCAGCCTGGGAACAGCCTGAAACCTTTAGCAAAGAATTAAGAGCAGCTTTCAAATCAGTTCGTAAATAAATTCAAGAAAGCAATTTGATACTATATTCAACATAAACAATTTACTCCATTCACTAGCTCAATAAGGTTAGGAAATGGAGCAAAGTGTTTTTTATATGTGAAATGCTTTGCGATTTAACCACAAAGTGCGCAAAGTTTTTTTTAGTATTTGATAAAACGCAAAGATCGCAAAGCTATATGATAATAACTTTGCGACCTTTGCGTAAATCTTTGCGGCCTTTGCGGTTAAATATTTCAACCTGAAACTTGAAACTTTGAAACCTGAAACAAAGATTTTAAGCCAAAACCATTCCTCCATCCATAATAAAATCAGCTCCTGTGATGAATTTTGAGGCATCACTGCTTAAATGCGAAACCATTTTGGCAACATCTTCTGAAGTTCCCATTTGTTTTAGGGGAATTTTATCCACAACAACCTCCATAATAGATTTTACGGTTGTTTCATCTAAACCTACTTTTTTCATTACTTCAGTTTCTGTTGGACCAGGGCTAACCGAATTTATCCTTATTTTTCTTGGCGCTAATTCTACCGCTGCTATTTTCATTACGGCATTCAGAGCAGTTTTACTTGAAGAATAAATAGATGATCCGGCGCCGCTCATACTGGCTGTGTTAGAAGAAAGAAATACTACAGATGCACCATCATTCAAAATCGGAATAAACTTGCTTAAAGTGAAGTAAGCTCCTTTTAAATTGATATTCATAATATCATCGTATAAGGTTTCAGTAGCCTGTTCAATAGTTCCTAAACCGGCAATTCCGGCATTTATGAAAAGAATATCAACTTGACCAAAATCTTCTTTTACTTTTGAAGCTAGATTTTCAATATCTGAAACACGAGACTGATCAGCAACAATGGCGTGAACTCCTAATTCTGAAGCCGCTTTTTCAATTGCTTCTTTTCTTCTTCCGGTTATAATAACCGTTGCGCCTTGTTCTTTTAATTGTTTGGCTGTTGCGTAACCAATTCCGCTATTTCCTCCGGTAATTACCGCAACTTTATTTTTTAAATTGTCCATTTTTTAAGTTTTTAAATTAACGGTACAAAGTTAAATCTGAAAAGACATTGCTTTCTCAGCGGTATCATGGAGTATACTGCGTGTGTGTTTTTCACCATAGAAGTGATATAAGTTCATATAATAGCAATTGTTTAGCTGCTTTTTATAATAGCCAAGATCATATAAGAAAAACACTAATTATTTAGACATTAATTTAAATGACTTTGTATCACTTACATGATGAAAAAATTATACCCAACACTAAGCACGGTTTATATGAGCTTTTATAAGCAAATACTACACACAAACCAACCACAAGTTTAAATGAACTTACATCACTTATATGGTGAAAAATTACGCTACAATAATTCCAGCTTAAATGACCTCATCCGCAAAGGTTACTCAAACCAACCACAAAGTTTAAATGAACTTATATCACTTATATGGTGAAAAATTACGCTACAATGATTCCAACTTAAATGACATCATCCGCAAAGATTACTCAAACCAAACACAAAGTTTAAAATGAACTTATATCACTTATATGGTGAAAAAAAAATTATATATTAGTGTTAAAATATTAGCTATGGCGAGAAATCAGAAAGAAGAGATTCAGGCGCTTCAGGACACTTTATATGTTTTAGGCGGTAAATGGAAATTGCCTATTATTAACTCCATTTGTAATGGAAACACGCGATTCAAGGAAATTCAGCAAAGTATTCCCGGAATAACTTCCAGAATGCTTTCGAAAGAATTAAAAGATATGGAACTCAATAATCTGGTTAAAAGAACAGAAGACCGTGATGCCAAAGTGCCCATACTTTATGAGTCTACTTCCTATTGCCAATCTTTTGGTCCTATTATATCTGAAATGATCAATTGGGGAATCTCCCATCGGGAACACATTCGGAATAAGGAAAATGCTGCTACAGATAAAAAAATAAAGCCCTGAAATATCAGGGCTTTATTTTTATTTTTTCTTTTTCGATTTTGATTTCGATTTTTTCGCTTTCTTTTTAGCGATTTTTTTCGCCTTAGCTTTGTCTTTTGCTTTTTTCGCTTTGGCTTGCTTTTTAGCTTTTGCTTTTTGCTTTGCTTTTTTAGCTTTCTCTTTCTTTTTATCCTCTTTCGCTTTTTCTTTTTTCTTAGCTAGTTGTTTTTTCTTTTTTGCTTTTTCTTTGTCCTTGTCTTTTGCGTCTTTTTCTTTCATCTTGGTCTTCTTCTTTTTAGATTTACTATTATTTTTATCTTCTGAAACAATTTCTTCGGTTTTTTCCAAAGCCTCAGCCGAAACACCTTCTTCTTTTTGTTCTGTAGTTTCTGGTACTAAAACTTCAGGCTTTTTAACAGGTTTCTTTTTTGTTACGGTAGCTTTTTGCTTTACTGCTGCCGATGGTTTTGAATCTGTTGTTTCCGTTTTTATGTCATTGTCAGTAGCAATTTCATTTTCAAGAGTTTGCTCACTGGCCTTTAAACTATCATTTTCAGAGTTTTCATTTAATTCATTTTCTTTTTCTTTCATGTGCAGATAAATTTATAGAGTGAAATTTTAAATAGTTTTCAATGTTATTTACATTTTAACTGAATGTTAATTAATTATTAACAAATATACCCTTAAAAATAACGCCCCAATGTTAAGTTTTACCTCAGATCAAAAACTTAACATTGGGATCCATGTTCTACCAAAAAGTAATGAAATACAATGATGATTTTAAATAGCAAAACTTACCGGAACTACATTATATTTTAGACCTAAATAAAAATTGGGATTAATTTCCTGAGGTTTCTATTAATAATACTTCGCGTTGATTTCTTTTTGAGCTCATATTGTTTGGTGCATTTTTCCAGCTCAGCAAGTAAGATTTGAAATTTATCGTAGAGCGCATCGAGTTCTTCCATGGCTCGTTGTGTATTAGCAGTTTCTTTTTCCTCTATTTTATTCCTGGAAGTTGCAGACAGCTGTTCGAATTTACGGAATGCTGCCAGCAAAATTCGATGCTCTGAAGAATTTATTCCTTGCATAATAAAATACCCTATTATATAATTGTGAAAGGTTTGAATTTAATGCATCACTAATAAAGGATCTGCATCAATATAAATTTTAGATAATGGTAATGATTTTGAAGTTGTTACAGTTTTTATTTTACCTGTATTTCCTGAAATTAAATGGATTGCATTGTTTAACAAAATTTCAGAGCTATTGCCTAAAGTAAAAACTTCAGCCTCCTGAAGTTCATCAACGCTAAAAGTCGGATTTATACCGCTTGAATAACTTCCCTCGTTTTTTGCATTAAATAATTTATAGATGGAAGGATATAAAATCCAACCTTTAGTATTTGCAATCCTGTCGTCTTCAATAGGAAAACCGGCTACATCTTTGCCAACGGTTTTTTCTCCTATTGTAATTACATCCATAAAAGGACGAAGATTATTAATAATTATTTCTGAAGCTGAGGCTGTGCGTTTCCCACATAAAATATAGAGTCTTTTAATATCAGGATGAGCATTTTTAAGAATATCAAAACTCACATTAGGTTCGTTACTTTCCAGGGCTTGCTGAAAAGATTGTTTGACAAGACCTCCATTTTTGTTTCCTTCAAATTGTATAAAAAGATCACTTGATTTTATATTTGGTGCCAAAATTATGCTTAATGCTGTTGCAGATGAAACATCTCCTCCTCCATTGTATCTCAAATCTAAAACTAATTCTGTGACATTCTGATTTTTTAATTCCTGAAAAACCTGTTGGAACAATTGTGCCTGACCAACATCAAAATGCGGAATTTCGACATAACCAATCTTAGTATTATTATTTGTAATTACGTGAGAAAATATGGGCTGAGAAAACGAAAATCCTTGTAATAAAGAAACTGTTTCGGGTTGAGAAAAACCTTTTTCTTTTGAATAGAAAACTATTTCCAAATCTAAATGTGTTGCGGATGCAATGTTTTTATAAATCTTATCGTAATTATTCAAATTCAGTTCTTCGCCGTTAATTTTGGTTATTAATTGTCCTCTTAATAAACCGTTGTTTTTAGCCGGAGAATCATATAAGGCATACAAAATCACACCATAAATTTTATTCTGATGTTCTGTAAATGAAATATCAAATCCAAAATTCCTCCTTAAACTCTGTGGTACCGTTTCCGGAAAATCTGGATGTACGGCGTATGAATACACATCTTCTTTTTGTAATAATCGCTGGAAATATTCTTTTGGATTTAATCCTAAATCTCCCTTATCAGGCATTGTTTCATTCCATTTATAATATTTTTTCATTTGGTTGTACATCCAATCGTTTGTGTATTTATTGGAACCTTCTTCGTAGATTTCCGGTTTATCATCGACTTCACAGGAAATTATCAAAAGGCTGAAAAAAAGAAAAAAAAGGATTCTGATCAGAGAAGAATATTTCATTTTAAACCTTTAAAATTAACGGACAAAAACGCTTAAAAAAATTCAATTAGAAATCAAAAAAATCAACCAGATTCAAGGTTGCGTCTATTCCTGAAAATTGACCATTATCAGCCTTTTTTTCATCCAGAACAATCAATCTTGATTTATCTTTTGTCATTAACATAACAACAACAACTTGTTTTCCGGCTATATAAGATTCTGTTGTTCCATGCTTTACCAATTCCATTTTTATAATTGGAGGCAGTGAAGCAGGAAACTCAACAAAACTGCTGTATTGCTCTTTACCTATATTTTTTGCAACAGTGATTGTTTCGCCGTTCAATTTTCGAATAATGCCGTCTAAATTTCCATTATACCCGCTAGCTGAATAACGATTAAGGGTGGGAAAAATAAATTTGAATCCGGCATTTCCTGTCTTTGTTAGTACTCCGGGTTTTGTGGACAATACATTATCAAGCCACAAATCTTTTTTAGTATAAAACGAAATCGTATCAATGTCTTTTTCACTTCCTATTTGATAGGAATGCAAAATTTCTTTGGTTCTTTTATTTGTAATTACAACATTTTTGAGCTCATTTTCATAAATTACAAGGTCATAATCTCTGACAATATTTTTGACGAATGCATCCTGCTTCTCAATTTGTATTACCTTACCATTAACAGCAATCTGAATAGAATCCCGCCTTGCATTATAACCTCTAATCACCAGCTTGACCGCTTTTTGCTGTGGGTATAAAGGAATTAATTCATCATTTGCGCAAGCCCCTAAAAGAAGAAGCGCCATTAAAAAAAAAAGTATTTTCACAATCTTATTTTTCATTTTATATATATAATTGGCAACTGTTTACCCTAATAATCAAACAATTACTGATTTATTTTTAATTTTTGGTAAATTTTATTTTTTTAGAAATAATAGTATTCGGTAGTATTATATAAAAATGTCATTCCGCAGTTCCTTAACAGAAATCTGATCGGTCTAAAACATCATTTTAATTTAATTATAGAATTTGTCTTAGTTTAAATTAGCTGCTTTTTTCGAAATACCATTTTCTAAAAGTGCTTCGGCAGTAATCCATATTTTATCAATTTCATATCCAATAAATGTGGTGTTTTCATTTATTAATGAAATATAAACTTCGGTTTTACCAACATACTCTGAAATATCTACCGTGTAATCTTTGAACTCTGCATCGAACGTTGTTTCCCGTTTTAATTGTATTGTAGCTAAAGGTTTGAAAGTTGCCGGATCCGGTGATGTTGAACCATATACCAACAAATCACGAGAGCCACCAAAAATAGACGTTTGCGCATTAATAACTAATTCTATTTTTCCTGAATAATACGAAAGGTTAATTGGAGCTGCTATGGCCCAATTTTTCTCTACTTGTTCAAGCGGTGCACCAGTACTAAGATCTATATTATATGTTCCTAAAATATTTATCGTACCTCCGACTACAGCGCCGGTATTTTGGTCTACCTGAATATTTTTTCTGGCAATCCAGCTGCTATTATTTCCATCTTTATCGAGCAAAACCCAATCAGAAACATCTCCATCTTCAAAATCATCTTCCCATATAGTAAAACTACCACGTACAGGTTCTTCAGGAGACTCAGGTTCAGGATCTACAGTTTGTGGAGGAACTGAAGAATCAACGGGATCATCATTTTGGCAAGAAGTCACAATTAGGGCTATAATTGCTAATAAAAAAAAGTTTTTCATAATTTCTTTGTAAAAAGCATGGGCAGAATTTCTACCCATGCTGAATTAAATATTTATTAACCTAAAAGTATTAGAAGTTTGTAAACTTCGTCCAGGTGTTAGTCCAGTTAGCTTCTGTTTTGAATGCTCCTGTAGCTCCTGTAAAATTTAATGTTCCATTATTAAAGAATGGTTGCGTAAGCGCCCAATTTGTAGCAGGATTAACTGTTGAAGTTGTATTACCAAAACCTAAACTTGTTCCTACAGGCAATACTGGATTATCAAATCCGTGGATTGATAATAAAGACCATGTAGAGTTAGCCGGCAATGATGGAGACTCCCAGTTAATCCCTTTGTTGTATCCTGTAACAGTAACATCAGTAAGGTTAATTTGTCCTAATCTACGTACGTGGATAGCATTTTCGTATAAATCAGCAACTGTAGTTGAGCTAACCCCTATGATAGACATTTGAGAAATAACAGGACGTGTAATAAGTGTTGTTGTAGTACCTCCAGCGTTGTTATCTAATTCAATACCGTTTGAATCCGGGCTTAAATTAGGCGCAGTTCCACTTGTACTGTGTGTAGAATTACTATCAGCAAGTGCAATAGCTTTTGTAATTGTTCCTGTATAACCAAGATCAAAATCGAAGTTGTCATCATCTGGTGCAAAAGAAACTAAATACGAAGCATTTACTCTTCCTCCAAAAAACTCAAATGAATCATCTCTACCGTAAGATACCTGAACGTGGTTTACGGTTGTAGGAGCACCTACACCTCCAAAAGTAAGACCATTGATCTCGATACCATCATCTAAAATTCTACCAGCAAATTCGATACGTACATAAGAGATAGTTCCTGCGTTGTGAGCAGCATTAGAACCACCATAATAAAAATCAGAAACAGTAGGCTGATCTCCTAATCCTTCAATAACATTGGTAGTCAATCCGTTATTTACCTGATCGTCACCCAAAATCACTAAACCTGCAAAATCTCCAGGAGTTGCTTTTGTTGTAGCATTACCATCTAATAAGTTATAACTTGTAAAAATAATTGGAGCATTTGCTGTTCCTTGTGCATTAATTTTACCTGTTTTAGTAATTACAAGAGCCCCTGTAGCAACACCTGCAGCAAGAGGTTTTGCTTTAATAAAAGTTCCAGCCTGAATTGTTAATGTAGCTCCTGATTTTACTCTAACAACACCGCTTATTTCATAAACTTTGTTGCTTGTCCAGGTTGTGTTTACAGTAATGTCACCACTTACCGTTTGTACTGTTGCAGGATATCCTGAATAATCAGCACCAGCAGCTTTCATAGAAAAAGAAGAATCAGCAGAAGAATCATCATTTTGGCAAGAACTCACAAGCAGAGCTACAATTGCAAATAAAAAAAAGTTTTTCATAATAATTTAATTATTTCTATATTTGCTGCTATTAAACTAGGCCTTTGGAGAGGGCAGCAAAATTCCTTTCCTTAGGTCTTTCTCGTTTTTGGTAAATACTTCTTTTCTATAAACTATTCCGCTTTACCACCGGAGGTTTACGCCTACTCCATCTTTCATTACAGGATTAATTTAATGAAAGGATCAGGGTCAAATTCTCATTTAAATTTTAAAATACATAAAAAGCTAGATGTTTATGGATATGATAAACCCGATGCCATTACTTACAAATTGGCTTTTTATTGAAGATTCCGAATATCTGCAACCTTTACTACTTTATCTGTTTAAAATTTATCAAAGAACTGTTTGAGATTTACTTAAAGTAGAATCCTTACAAACACAAGCATTTTAAATTTATCTCTCTAAACACAAAATGTCTTGTGTATTACTATTAGATATTAGCTTTTGAAAAAGCAAAAAATCATGTCTGTTTTTTTTGTTAACGGTTTCTTAATATCCATCAGGAGAACAAATTAAATTATCTGGATTCTCTATTAAAACCTATAATTAAGAGATACACTTATAGTTCTTCCGCTCCAGGCTTTAAATACCACCTGATCAATATCTTCATCGTACTTATCTGTTGCTCCTGCTCCCAGATTAAATCGTTCTCTTGGATTTGATCCATATGGAACATCCGTAGTTTGACTATAACTATTAGTGTTATTATAAGTTTCTATACCTGTATCAAAGATGTTTTTCATGCTGCATTTTAATTCCAGATTTTTCTCTTTAAAAAATCTGTAACTTACCTGCGCATCTGTTATCGCATATGGTCTGCGAATTTCTTCGGCCGCGTATTCAAATCCTACCAGTATATATTGATCTCCCAGTGCATTATGTCTAAGACTAAAGCCAAAACGGTCACCTACATAATCTAAACCTAAATTGTAAGTATATGGCGACTGCCCGTACAAAGGCCTGTTGGCTTCATAAAGCCCACCGGTTCCATCAATATTAACGTAAGAGGTTACTTTTGTACCATTGAAAGAAGCGTTGCCATAAACAAACAGATCTTTCAAAATTTCGCCTTCTCCTAAGAAAGAAAGACTTTTGTAAAACTCAAATTCAACTCCCCAAAGTTTGGCATTGTTTGAGTTCAAATTGTAGATATCTCTTCCGTCTGAAGGATTGCGGAAACCAACAGATTCGATTGGGTCATCAATATCTTTATGATAAATACCAAAAGACAAAATCTCACCACCGGATGGAAACCATTCTACTTTAAAATCATAATTATTAGCTACACTTGAAACCAATCCATCTGAATAATTGTATACTTTAGCTGAACGAATTGGGTCGTAATAAGGAATCCCCAAACGCTCTGCAAATTGTGGACGCAAAACAGATTTATTATACCCTAATCTAATATTCATTTTATTAGTTGGACTAATAATTAAACTTGCCGATGGCAGAAATTGCCAAACTTTATCATTCCCCTGGTCTTTTGCTAAACCATCAGGAGTTTCAGTCTGACTTTGTATTTCTGTATAAATATAACTTTCGGCTCTTACTCCCCAAACTAACCTTACGTATCGGCCAATTTTATCATCGAGCATTAAAAATGGCGAATGTATTTTTACATCACCTTCATACTTATTACCGTATGCGCCATAATCCTGCCATCCAAAACCTCCCCAATAATAATTTGATCCGTCTAAGAATTCAGAAAGCGGTTCATAAATAACAGCACGCTCAGTTGTCTGACCAACCGTTATTAACTTAGCAGATTCCTGTTGATTTGTTGCTTTTTTATAAGTCCCAAAATAACCTCCTTTAAGATCATTTGTAAAAGAATCACCAAAATTAAAAGCGTATTTGAAATTAATGGCCCAGTTATAATCAGCCTCATCATTAGTAAAATTGCTTCGGCTAAACGGAAATCTGGTTTCAGCGTTATAAACACTATAAGCCGTTATTATATCATCACCTACTTTTGCCCTTCCAATATCTACAAATGTTGCGTCTTTAGTATCTTTTGCTACATTTCCATAGGCTCCATACCAATTAACTTCAAGGTTATCGAATTTGTGGTTCCCTTCAATTTTATTCTGGATAAAAGTCGTGTAAACAGGATAATTAGACTCTTTAATATTTGCAAGTCTGCTGCCATCTAAAATCTCTGCTGTGCTATCGTCATTTTCCCAGCCTGTAATTTGGGTCAATTGATTGTTATAAATATGCATAACCGTATTACGCATTGTAATTTTATGATTACCCAATTGAATACCGGCATTAAACATACCGCCCAAAGTTGAATTATAATTGTAATTGGCTCCTGAATTTTTAAATCCATACTTTGTAAAAGTTGAATATGCACTTTTATCATTCTCTTCAGAAAATTCCGTATTACTTTTATTATTTCTTTCCGTATGCTCAATTTCAAGTTTTTCCTGCGTATTCTTAAAAATTAAAGAACCAACAAATCCCCATTTATTATTGTCTTTCAATTTATAAGTTCTTCCTATACCAAATTGCAAGGTTGTTCCGGGAGCGCCATACGTTTTATAAGTAGAGAAATTATCCTCAGTAAATAACTTGCTATACTCCAGGAATGGACCTGATTCTGCCTCCGTTTTGGGAGCATCTATTGTGGGACGGTTAGATGGATAATCACGTCGTCCGTCATCAAAACCTAAATAGTCATAATCGCCTTCCTGTCTTGTTAATCGCTCCTTAAAAGCACTTTTGCTATTATAGGAATTACTGATAGAAAAATTGGTAAAATTTTCCTTAGGAATATCCATCGTCTTAACTTCAACATATCCTCCGGCAAAATTGGCGTACATATCCGGCGTTGCAGATTTGCTCACCACAATGCTTTCGACTATAGAAGTTGGAATAATATCAAAAGAGAAATTCTGCTGATAAGCATCTGTACTTGGCAATGCGATTCCGTCCATAACCGCCTGATTCCATCTCTCGGCCATAGAACGTACCACAACATATTTATCGCCAATTGTTGTTACTCCCGTTATACGCTTTAATGAACTTGCCACATCTCTGTCCGGTGTTCTGGCAATTTGCTCTGCCGAAATACCATCAGAAAACTGGGCTGCTTTTTTTTGCTGTAACAACAAACCTTCAACCGAAGCTGTGGCTTTTTTGTAATCCTGAATAATGATAACTTCATTCAGTGATTGCGCATCTTCTTTTAAAGAAACTACAAGCGGAGTTTCGCCGCCTTCCAACACTTTAACACCCGTGATTTTTTGTGTTTGAAAAGAAATAGCACTAATCTCAAGCGTATATTCGCCTGGTTCCAGTTCTAAAACATAATTACCATCAATGTCAGACTGTGCGCCTACACTCAGTTCAGTCACTTTTATATTTACACCTGGTAACGAAAGTCCGTTGCTGTCAACTACCTTTCCGATAATTTTCCCATTCTTTTTTTTTTGACAGCATCATTTCTCTTCACCGCAATATTATTTTCGGTTCTTTTGAAATTTAAGTTTGTTAGATTTTGTAAATCAGCTAAAATCTCGTCAATGGAAACATTATCTTTTTTTAAGGTTACCAATGGAGTACTCAAATCCAAATCTTTTTGATAAACAAATTGATAAGGAGTTTGTGACTTTAAATTATCAATTATTTTTTGTGGCGAAGAATTTTTAAAATCAACCGATACGGTGCCATTTTGTGCATAAAGTGTGCTTGTTCTCAGAAATAATCCGAAAAGCAAAATCCAGAAGGCAGTTATAAATTGCCTGGAAGAATCATTGTTCATAATTGATAAATATTAGAATAATTAGAATTTATTTTAAGGTGTTATTTTTAGTCAATTTCATTTTTTGAATTCCAATAAGTGCATAGCAAAGCTGTCAAACTTTTTTGCAAAAATTTGAAACCTGTTACAATCATTATATCAAAATGTATTTTTGAAATAGAGGAATTCCTTACCGACTAATCAGATAAGTATTATTTCCAGTGGGTCTTATTTTTATTTCCAATGCAAAAGCAATAGTTTGCAGCATCTCATAAAAGCCTTGTCTGGTATCCAAAGTTCCCTGTATTTTCAGGTTTTTCAGATCGTCATCTAAATAATTTACAGAGAATGAATGCTCTTTTTTTAGCTTTGCGATCACTTCTTCCAGTGTTAAACCATCAACATAAATAAGCACCTTTTTCCAGTCCGGTTCAAGGATCTTTGTTTTGTCTTTATTTACCGTTAACGTTTCAGGACTGTAAACTGCTTTATCACCTCTTACTAAAAAAACCGTATTCTGTGTGCCTTCAACTTTTACCTTACCGGTTCTTACGTTAACTTCGGATTGTTTATTACCGTAAGCTTTAATATTAAATGAAGTTCCAAGAACGGTCGTTTTAATAGGTCCCGAAGTAATAATAAAAGGTCTTGTAGTATCACGTTTTACCTCAAAAAAAGCTTCTCCTTTTAAAGTTATCGTTCTTTCGTTTTTCGAAAAATGCAATGGATATTCTATTTCCGTATCTTCATTTAGCCAAACCCTTGTGCCGTCAGGCAGACATAAAAGGCGAACATCTCTATTAAAGGTTCGAACAGAAGCGATTTTATTTGCAGCTATATCCGGAGACGAAAAAAGCTGATGGCCCGTTATTGATAATGCAATTACAGCACAAGCAGCGGCAGCCCACTTATAATAGCTTTTGTACTTATCAGTAGTGCTTTTTCGAATGTTGCTCCACATACGCAATCTAACTTCCGATGGAAGAAATCCGTGACTGGGTATTTCATCCCATTCGTCTCTAAATCTATTTGACTTCATTTAAATTAAATTTAATAGTTGGAGAAAACACAGTTGTTTATCGCCATTTAAGTATATTAGATTTCTAAGACTTCAAATATCACGGGTAGGTATCAGGCTTAACTATTTCTTAATAAGAGACAAAATTTTTAACTTATAAATGCATCCGACTGGCTAATAAAAAATAGTGCAAACCAATAGAGTTCATGGTTTTTTACTGAATTTTTTTTGAGGTATTGTAATGTTTTTGAAATTTGATTTGCAACTGCACTTGGAGACATATCCATTTCTGCCGCAATCTCTTTGTAACTAAGATCTTCAAACTTATGGAGGTGAAATATCTTTCTTCTTTTTTCAGGAACTTTATCAAGAAGAGATTGTATTTTTTCGAGCTTTAAATTTATATTTTCGTCTGATTCTGAGGGAGAATCAAGTTCTTTAATCAATTGCTCATTTTCTACCGAGAAAATTCTGTTTTGCTTTTTATACCATTTTGAAATTTCTTGCTTTGAGCTTTTAAACAAGATAGCTTCCAACTCAACATTCGGATCTAGTTTAGTTCGATATTTCCAAACATGAATAAAGACATTTTGCGTTACATCTTCTGAATCTGCCAGCTGAGCAGTATATTTTTTTACAAAACAAAATACTTTAAAATGATATAAATCGTAGATTTCTTTAAAACAAGAATCATCTCCCTCTCGTAACCTTAATACCAAATTAGAACTCATAATGCAATTTTAAATTGTTAAAGAAGACCCTTACAAAAGTAAGATAAACGGTTATTGATAATTTTGCTATTCATTCATTTAATAATTTATTAATATTGTGTTTATGTTTCCCGTTTCTCTATTTATTTAGCCCTAAAACTGTTTAAATACTAAAATTGATTGCTTTATTTTCAGTAAATCACAGCTTTTAAAATATATATTCGTTTAGAGCACAATTACCAGGTATCAATTATAGTTTTCAGATACTATATTTCTCCTCCGCTCATTTCTTAAAAAGTTTTAGTGCTAATTATACTATATTTACAATTCAAACTGGAAGTTTTATTATGGAAGATTTTTTAATTGGTATTGGAAAAAGATTAAAAGAAATTAGAAAGAAAAATTCGCTAACCATTCATGAAGTTGCCAACAGAGCCGGCGTTAGCAATGGACTAATTTCGAGAATCGAAAACGGAAGAACTATTCCATCCCTGCCCGTTTTAATTGAGTTGATACAATCCTTAAATACTGATGTCAGTTACTTTTTTGAAGGTGTTGAAAATACCAAAAATGCAAAGTACCTGCATATTAAAAAAGAAGATTATCAAAAAATAGAGAAAGAAGACAGGGCCGAAACAAAAGGTTTTAATTACTATCATATCTTCAGTAAAAGTATTAATTCTATTGGTTTTGAAGCTGTAATACTTGACGTTGAACCCGATTGTAAACGTGAAAAAGTAATTACAGATGCCTGGGAATTTAAATACATCATCAAAGGAAGTGTGACGTATATTATTGATGATGTTGAAGTACTTGTGAGTGAAGGTGATTCTTTATGTTTTAATGGGAGACATCCGCACGTTCCTGAAAACAGAACTACCGAAAATTGTGTTATGTTAGTGCTTTACTTCTACTCTGAAAGTAATAGTTAATATTTACTTCATACTTAACCGCAAAGGGCGCAAGGGTTTTGCGCCAGGTTCGCAAAGCTATACTATTAAACTTTGCGCCCTTTGCGTAGACCTTAGCGCCCTTTGCGGTTAAATAAAAAAAAGGTCATCTCCAGAAACAGAGACAACCTTTTAACAATAAAAAACACAAACTGAATTAATTTCCTGCCGGAAGCCATGAGCGTCCGTCTAACGACCATCCTGAGTTGATCGGTACTCCAAACCATTGTAGAGAAGAATAGGCGATATCTACCATTTTTGGAACAACTCCAGTCGCTGTTCCGCATTTTAAGGTAGCTGTACTTGTTGTCCATGTTGGCGTATTAGCAAAAGTAAGCGCTACTTGTTTTGTACTAGAATCCGTAAAACTATTTCCTGAACCATTATTTCCTTTCCAATAACCAATAAGACTTGCGTAGTCCGGATGAGAAGAAGTCACAGAGGAACATGTATAATTTAAAATAGAAGCTTCAGCTAAAGCTTTATTCCATACACGAACTTCCGCTAGATTTCCGTTTACATTGGCACCATACGTTAATGTTCCGTCTTGTCCAACGGCAAACGGTAATCCTGAAGTCAAACTTCCAAAATTAGTAGGAATAGCAGCCTGACCAACGAAAACACCATCCTGATAGGTTTTAACCAATTTTGCTGTACGATCTACTACCAAAGTTAAGTGATGCCATTTTCCATCATTGATTGTTCCTCCCGAAATATCAACACGACTTTGAGTGTCGCCAATGTTTACTTTCCATACTCCACCCGTATTGGCACAAATTACAAATCCGCGGTTTTTACCACTTGCCCAGTTTTTATTAGAAACTAAAGACGGATCACTAGAATACCCTGAAGTTTTCACTCTGCATTCTACCGTAAAACTTGAAGTCCCGAAATTGTATAGCGCATTCGTTGTTGACGCATATTTGTTGTTTGCATTAAAATTGGCAAAACTACCTGTAATTGATGTTGTAGGATCAACTGGTTTTTCAATTTTTGTTGAAGTGAAATTCTTATTGTTGAAAATAGTAAAAATATTTCTTTCCTCATAAGATGTTCCTCCGTGAGATCCTGTAGAACCCGTAACTATTCCACCATGATCTGGTGCAACAACAACCAGCCAGTCTTCATTGGCATAATTAGGTCTGTTTTTTAAAGCAGTCAGAATTTCTCCGATATAACCATCTGTAGTTTCAATACTAGATTTGTATTGTGGTACATTCAATGAAAATCCGTAGCTGTGACCGGCGTGATCTACATCATCAAAATGTAAAAACAAAGCATCTGGGTTGTCGTTTGTTAGAGCAGCTACCACTTCATTTTTTACCGCTAAATCTGTAGTAAGGGTTTTCTCCAAATCAATTCCGTCAACAATATAAGTATTGATTGGAGCCCAATGTACAATTGACATGGTTCTTAAAGAAGCATTGTAAGTCTCAAGGCGTTTTAAAAAACTTGGATACGTTCCAAAATTCGGACTTGAGAAAGAGTTATCCGTAACACCATGTTTTAAATGTGTCACACCACTAAGCATTGTTGACCAGCCGTTTCCACTCCAGGTTGGTGCTTCTGTTAAAGCATCCAAACTGTAAACTGAATTCGGTAATAAAGCATGAACATTTGGTGTGTTGGCGCCCATTAAAGCATCTCCGCGACAACCATCGATACCTATAATAAGCAGTTTTTTAACGCCTCCGGCTACAAGAGCTGTCTTAGCAGTTTTGGAATTCGTTTTATCCGCATTTACAGCGCTCTCGTCGCTCGTAAGTGTTGCATCGTTGGTGCAAGATGTAACTAAAAGTACACTTGCCAGCATTGTAACGTAACTTAATCTAAAAATCTTTTTCATTGGGTTGAATTGTTTTAATGGGTTACTATTGAATTACTGTTTTAAAACTATTTCCTGCAGGGATTTCTTTTTAATTTATAATACTATATAAAGAGGCCAGAGAATCTAAAATGTAATCCGGATTTGCTTCTTCGAGTTGTGATCGTGTTTGCGCTCCTGATAAAACGCCGATTGTAATACCGCATTTGGCATTTTTTCCTTCTTCAATATCAATAGCAGAATCTCCAGCTTTTAATACTTTTGAAGCATCTGTAATAGCAAACAGCTGCATGGCTTTATGGATCATATCCGGAAAAGGTCTGCCAAGTACGACATCATCAGCTGTAATTAAAGCATCAAACTGATTATCTTTTTTCCAGTTTAATTTTTCTAATAATGTATTGGCTACATGGCTGCTGTAGCCTGTGTTTAAAACCACTTTTACACCATCTTTTTTAAGGTTTTGAAGTACATTTTCGACACCTTCAATTGGTAACACTTTTGCAGACAAATATTCCTGATCCAGTATTTCCTTGAAATATTCAAAGATTGCTTCTGATGTATTTGAATCTGTATTATTGATATGCTTTAAAATATCTTTTATGGCCTGATGTTTTTCTTTTCCTGCACCTAATGACAATACCAATTCCAACGAAACCTCAATTCCGAATTTGTTGATGGCTTTGTGCAATGATTTGTAAACTATATTTTGTTCGTTTATTGTTGTTCCGGCCATATCAAAAACGACCATTTCAATTTCATTAATTTTCATTTTGTGT
The DNA here is from genome assembly GCF_057840745.1 of Flavobacterium sp. KH_001. Taxonomy (NCBI): domain Bacteria; kingdom Pseudomonadati; phylum Bacteroidota; class Flavobacteriia; order Flavobacteriales; family Flavobacteriaceae; genus Flavobacterium; species Flavobacterium sp. KH_001. The sequence continues at coordinate 4,154,713 of NZ_CM174520.1, forward strand.
GTTTTATTTTTTGAACATGTATTTACATGTTTCTTGAATGTAATTGTGCTTAATTTTTCACGCAGATTTTTACAGATTAAAGCAGATTAAGGCAGATTTTTTTTAAATCTTTTTAATCCTTTATCCCGATGGCTATCGGGAGTGGCAAAAAAAAATTAAACATTAAAAATTTTGGCAATATTATGTTTGGCAAAGCCGGCGCTTCCGGTCATACCTTTTCCGCCTATTCCGGTTATGATGTGGATATTATCACCGATGGTATGCTCAAAAATATCTTTGGTTTTACATTGTGAATACATTCCGAACCATCTGTTTTGGATTTCATACGTTGGCAAATCGATTATTTTTTTGGCTTCTTCAATCATGAAATTGTCAATGTCCATATTCAGGTCAAATCCAAGGGAATCAATATCTTTTGCCGGCGCATATTCGTGTGAATCTCCCAAAATTACAGATCCGTCCAGCGCTTGCTTGAATAAAATATGAACACCATATTTCTTCTCAAAACTATCCGGATTTTCTTTTGCCTTTATTGCAGCATACGATTTACATTCTTCAAAAGATTCATATCTTCTGATCGTTAATCCCGTCAAAATAGAACCATCTAATTTATAGTTATTTTGAGGTTTAGTTTGCAACATCTGAAGTTTAGAAACAACCAAATCGCTGTTGTTGTAAATTTCCGGGTATAGTATTTTGAAATCACTTCCGTTACAAATAATGATTTTTGAAGCTTTGTATTCTTGTCCTGCCGAAGTGGTTGCCACTACTCCATCATTTCTGTTTTCAACATTCAAAACAGTGGTATTCATAAATAAATCAAGACCTAAATTGGCTGTCATATAATCATGTAATTTATGAATCATTGTCGAAGGTTCAACTGTTACTTCCTGTGGAAAGAATAAACCTCCCGTACAATAATCAGATCGTAATCCGGCGTATTTGGCCAGACATTGTTCTTTTGTCAGCAAATTAGATTCGTAATCATTTGAAATATTGATTTGATGCAACTCTTCTATCAATTGCATTTCTTCTTCGTTTGAAGCTAAATAAACCGTTCCGTTTTGGCGAATGCTGATATTAAATTGCGACTGAATATCTTTGTAAATTTTTAAACTTTCTTTTCCGAAGTTTTGCCATTTTCTGTCCATTCCTGATGGAACAACCTGACCAAAATTTCGAACTGTGGCGCCTTCCGGTTTGCTGTTTTTTTCCAGAATAGCAACCGACATTCCTTTGTGTAAAGCGTGGTAGGCATGAAATGTGCCTAAAACTCCCGACCCTACAATTATTAAATCATATTTCTCTTTCATGTGTTTGTGTTTGTGTAATTTATTTTATTCTAATTTTAAACCATTGTTATAATTATTTTTAACACATAGAAACATAGCATTTTGAACTCAAAAAAGGCGTTTCACTCGCATTAAAACACATAGCTATGTGTGAGAAACGAGTTTCTTTTTTATTTACTTTTTTCAAATACATAAAATCTATGTTTCTATGTGTTTAAATTAATTTATGCATTATACGAATGGGTTACTTTTATTCTGTTTTTTTCTTTGTTCAGGTGTATAAAGGAGTGGTGTTAATTTTTATTGTTTTTTTGAATTTACGTTTAAAGTAATTAAACGACATTATGGTTGTAATTATCCCGACAAAGGATAACAGATAAATACAAGTGGTAAAAAAGCTTAAGAGTGAAATATTCTTGTCACCAAAATTTTTGAAAAACAAGACCAAAACGCTTCCTAAATAACCAAAAGCATCGGCGATGTAAATTAAAAAACCAGTGTTTCCGTCTATTTTATAAGTGGCAATCATTCGGTCGAAAAACAAACCGTTAAACGGAACATAACAAACGTACATTCCAAAACCTGAAATGATCATCCACGGAAGTGGTCCCATTAAATGCTTTTGAAATAAAAAGGTAGTTAAGCCGATAAGCAATGAACCAATAAACAAAACCAGATGATACCTTTTAAAAGCCTGGTAGTTGTTTTTCATACTTCCTAAGAAACCTAAAATTACCAGAACTGAAATGGCAATTGGAATTTCTGAATACATATAGATAGAAATACTTTCTTTATATCCTAAAGTATCCCATAATTCCCTTGCAAAATTATCCCTGAATTCCCTCATGGCCGTTAGCATCGCATAGAAGATAATGATGGCCGTTAACGGAAAAGCAAATTGCTGAAATAACGAAGCGCGTTCTTTTTTACTCAACGGTCTTCTTTTTGATCGTAAAGCTAAATCTTCGCTATCCGGGTTTGGGATTTTCTCCAAAAACAATGAAAATACGATTAACGGAATTATAAAAATCAATCCCGAAACAAAAGGCATCCAAAACTCATTGCATCCCAAAACCTTCAAGACAAAGGAACCGACAGACTTTGCCGCACCCGAAGAAACTATAAAACTGGAACATAAAATAACGCCTAATAATTCAGTTGTTTTTCTTCCTTCAATATAAGAGAAAACGATTCCCCAAATCATTCCGAGAGGCAGTCCGTTTATGAATAAAAATGCGATATTATAAGGTGCCGGTACTATTGCAAAACCTAATAATGCCAATTCTGCAATCGCAATAAAGCTTATTAAATAAAGGATTCTTTTTGATGATTTTAATTCTGAAATAACCTTGATTCCCAAAAACTTAGAAAACGTATAACCTAAAACCTGCGCTAAAATCAGCAATATTTTATAGTCAATTCCCCAGAAAGACATATGGTCGAATGTGGCTACAGTAAAAGGTTTCCTGAAAGCATACATACAAAAATAAGTACCAAATGCCGCTATGGATGTTTTTAATATAAACCTGAAATTAGATGCTTTTTTAGACATTAGTTCCTTAAGATTAAAATGATAATGTGGTATAAAATTGAGATTGGATATCCTTTTTTAGAAACCCGTTGAATGCAGTCGATTAAAAAAAATAAACTGTAAAAATAAAACCTTCCAACATCCAACGGGTTAACTTATAGTTGTCTATAAATTATATTTAAGTCCTAAATTGAATTTCGCTCCATAGTATTCCACCTGTTTTGGTCGGTTTGGCGTTTCTCCAAAATGATACATTAAAGGCTCATTCAGAACGTTATTTACATCACTGAAGATGGTAAAATGGTCGCCAACTTTATAAGAAGCTGAGAAATCAAGTGAGTTGTATTTACCATAATAAATATCGTTCATGTCAGTATTTTTGGCATTGGCATCAAAACTTGTTGCGTAGGCTCCTTTGTGGTTAAAAGCTGCTCTCACGTTAAGTTTTCCGCTTTCATAAAACAATTGTAAGTTGTATAATTCTTTTGCCTGATAAGGTGTTGACACTTTTCTTCCGTTTGGATTATTAGCATTTTTACCCAATGTCATTTCAGAATTCATAAGTGTTGCATTGATCTGAGTTCCGAAATATTTCAGGAATCCAGGCAAGAAGCTGAATCTTTTTGTGAATCCGAATTCCACTCCGCCAATCCATGCGTTACCACCGTTTGTTGGCGAACTGATTTCGATATCAGGAATTCCGTTAATAGTTCCCTGGTAGGTATCATCAAAAATTGGATCTGTAATTGATTTGTAGAAAACTCCAGCATTGATAATTCCCACTTCATCAAGGAAATATTCTCCCAATAAATCAAAGTTCCAAGAATAAGTTGGATTCAAATTTGGATTCCCACCTGCGTATTCACCATCAATAGTATTCAAAGAACCCGCTGGAGAAATGTCTCCAAAGTTGGGTCTTGCAAAAGTTCTCGTTGTTGCAAAACGAAGATTTAAATTATCAACCGGAGTATATTTTACATGTAACATTGGCAATACTGAAGTGTAATTTTTAGTATTTTCAGCATCAACCACTACATCATTTTCTACTGTTTTTCCGGTTACTTTTGTATTGGTATTCGTAACTCTCACCCCTCCTAAAACTGTCCATTTATCAGTAGCTAAATACGTTGCCATTGCATAAAAAGAAGAGGTTGTTTCGTCTACATTAAAGTTTCTTCCTAATCCTTTTCCTAATTCCGGAATTTGAGAATCTGTCGGATTTAAAACTAAATTACCTTGTGAAGTATTGAAAAATTTTGTCATACCACCAGTAGATAAAACCGGTCCGAAAGTGTTTCCGATATTCGTTCCTGTTTCTTTTCTCATATAGTCTGTTCCTCCAGGCTGAAGAATTAAATCCTGACTGTAATCTGATAAAAATGGTGTTGCCGATCCTGTCCAATTGTAATATTCATCTCTAAATGTGGCGATACGATCTTTGTCTGTTAATTTCGTACCGAATTTCATTTTAAGTTTTTCATTAAAATTGTGCTCGTAGTTTACAGCTGCAATAATGTTATCTCTTTCTACAATGCTGATTTTATACAACTCTAAAGTGGAGAATTTCATTTTTGTCGGATCTGTTTGGAAATTTGGATCTGAGAAAAAGTCAAATATTGATTTTGGATTATTTGGATCCAGCATACCGCCATCAGCAGCCCAATACGCTCTTGGTCCTCCTGCTCCGCCATTTGCAACCGGAACCGTATTCATATATTCCGGTTTAACACCAACTCCGGTTTGGTTGAATTGCATTAAGAAATAACTGTTGTCTTCTGCATTTGGAATATTTCCATATTTAAACTGATTTCTGTAAGAAGCCAGACTCCAGTCTAGATTTCCATTTGCCAATTGGTGTTTTCCACCTAAATCAATCCCAATAAACTGCGTCATTAATTCGTTGTGAATATCTTGCTGTTCAACTGTCAATGCATTCGTAGTACTGTTGAATTTATCAAAACGAATTCTGTGTTTGTAATGTGTTTCTTCATCTGTAAGTCCACCATAAGTTGCTTTCAGGAAGATTTTATCTCTTGAAGACGGATTAAATTCCATTGCACCATTTAAACCTGTCGTTTTTCTAACTCCGGTATAATCTCTTAATTCTAATCTGTAAACTCCCTGATCTCCTTGTCTTCTGGCTTCGTAATTATCAGTTGCCCAGTTTCTGTCCCAGTAAGTACCATTTATGATGTAACCGAATTTTCCGTTTTTACTTTTATCACCAATCGTAAGCGATCCGCTGTAAATTCCTTTATCTGATTTCTCATTGTAACCACTAAAAACACTTGCTTTAATAGTTCTTTTGGTTGGAGCAGTCTGCGTGGTAAAATTTACGCTTCCACCAATGGCATCTCCATCCATATCTGGTGTAATGGCTTTTGTAGCTTCGACATAAGCAATAAGATCTGATGGAAAAAAGTCGAATGCCGTTGCTCTTGAAGTGGTTTCTTCTTCAGCAGTTGGAATTCTGTTTCCATTAATTGTAGTTGATGACCAGAAAGGCGGCAAACCTCTTACCGAAACGAAACGTCCCTCACCTTGATCTCTTTCAATCGAAACTCCGGGCATACGCTGTACCGTTTCTGCAGCATTACGATCCGGAAGTTTTCCTATTCCATCGGCAGCAATTACGTTTACAATGCTCATTGATTTCTTTTGCATGTTCAGCGCTCTTGCTTCACTATTTCTTTGCGTCATTCCGCTTACTACAACTTCGTTTAATTCTTTTGAATTCGTAGAAAGTGTGATAATACCTAAACTTACTTTTTGATTGTCCTTAACTTCAACCGTAATGGTTTTTGTTTCATATCCTATATAAGCGATTTGTAATTCAAAATTTCCTGTTCTAACATCCTGAATCGTAAAAGAACCACTGAAGTCAGTTGTTGTTTTTTGATTATTTGACAATATAATAGTGGCTCCCGGCAATGGAGATTGTGAATCTGTAATGGTTCCGCTGATGGTTCCTTTTTGCGCTGTCATGTTTTGTGCAAAGAGTATAGCAGAAAAAATAAAAATTGCCTTGTAAATTGTTTTCATGGTTAATTGTTTACAAATATTAAATTTATTGAAGCAAATTAACAATGAATTTTACAAATAGTGAAAAAACGAGAATTATGTAATTGTTAAAAAAAAGGAAATTTAAGGGCTGCAATTTGTTAAGGATTTGTAAAAAAATAGAAAATGCAGTTTCCTGAAAACTAACACTTTTAAAGCTTTTTCTCTTTAAAATTAAGGCCTCGCAACACTTTACAAAACAATGAAAAGGGAAGTACTTTATTTGCTATTTCAAAAACTTACGGAAGTGCCTTTTTTTACTATTTGTAAACTTTTTAAAATTTTGCTGCAGTTTCATTTTATAAATTTCTTCAAAAATGAAATCTAAAATGATTGCCAATTTTTGTAGGTTCCCTTAGCTTAATCTTTTGGTAACCTTATGATAATTCTCATCGAGTAGTTTTGTTTATCAATACAACTTATTATGTTATTCCTTCTTTATTTAACCTCGATCCAATCTTTAATTACTGCTTTATTAATCTTTTTTAATAAAAAATTCAGGCAGGAAGATTTTTACCTTAGTCTCTTTTTCGGAACAATATTCTTTCACCTTATATATAAGATCTCTATACTCTTCTTTTATCAGGATGCCAATCTTTTTGAAAAACTGCACGGGAGTTTCTCTTTCCTCTACGGTCCGTTGCTTTATTTTTATATGCTTTCCGTATTTGGTAAGCCCATTTCAACCCGAAAAATCTGTTACCATTGCATTCCCTTCTTTATAGGTTTTGCCTTCAACATAGTTGTAGTGTTTATTGCGGTCACCAATCCTGTATTCCCAAAAATCATTAAACTTTCTAACCTTATAGTAATGATACTTCTAATGCCGTCTTTCCTCGGTTATAGTTTTTATTGTTTGAAGTATATCCGCTCTTCTCAACCAGATCCTTCCCGAATCTTTAATTTAAAAATCAGCATCGTAAAAGTTATTGCAAGTGTTTATTGTTCGTTGGGCGTCTTAACTGTTTTGGGACTTGTACTTTTGGCTCTTAATATGGAGATGAAAATAAACCTTCGATTCGTTTATTATTGTCTGATGCTTTTTATCTTCATTTATGTCATTCATATTCGCTTTGCTATATTTTTTGAGATTCAAAAAATGGTTATTGAACTTAAAAACGAAGAAAAATATAAAAACTACGAATTGAAATCAGATGAAATGAACGAGATCATCAATGCTGTTCAATCTTATTTCAAAACCAAAAAAGGCCATCTTGATTCTGAATTCAATCTGGATAAACTTTCGGCTGATTTAAATATCTCAAAAGTAAAAATCACACAAGCGCTCAATGTCGAATTGAAAACCAATTTTTATCAATACATCAATTCCTTAAGAGTTGAAGAAGCCAAAAGATTAATTGATAAAAAACAAGACGCCAATTTTGTTACAATTGGATACGAAAGTGGATTTAAAAACAAATCGACTTTTTATAAATATTTCAAACAAATTACCGGAGCAACTCCAAGTGATTACAAAAAAGTACTTGAAGAAGCTTTATCATCAGAAAATGCATTCTCGTAAAGCCTGTTTTTTTATAAGAAAAGTATTTCCATATCCAATTGAATTTCAGAATAACAAGTCCTTCATATTTAGTTAACCATTTGATATTATTAACAAATAACTAATAATCAACAACTTAAAAATAATTTTAGTCTTTTTTGTACGGCTAAATTTAAAAAGACTTCCGGAAAATAACCATCAGATAGTTTTGCAGCAGAAAATAAAAATTAACTACACACAATGAAAAAACTACTATTGTTATTTGCTTTGATTTTATCCGGAAATCAACTTATAGCGCAAAATTATGCTTCAATGATCGGAAAAGTTTCTGATGGAAAAACGTTTTTACCAGGAGTAAATATTTCTATTTTAGAAAGAAAAACGGGAACTTCAACAGACTTTGATGGTAATTTTCAAGTTTCGAATTTATCTGGCGAAAAGCTTACAGTCTCATTTAGTTATATGGGCTACCAAACGATTACCAAAGAAATAAAATTAGTTTCGGGTATTAATAATTTGGGAACTGTTACGCTTGCTGCAGAAGAAGGAGCATTAAAAGAAATTATTGTAAAAGGTTTTACAGGGCCATCTCAAATCAAAGCCCTAAGCATGAAAAAGAAATCACTTGCTATTATGGATGTGCTTTCTGCAGATGCTGTTGGAAAACTACCAGACCGTAATGCTGCCGAAGCGGTTCAAAGAATGCCAAGTGTAAGTGTAAACCGTTATCATGGAGAAGCCAATCAGGTGAGTGTTCGAGGAACACCTTACGGATGGACCTCTACGTTGTACAACGGAACAAGATTGCCAAGTGCTTCTGTAATGGGAACAAGAAACACACTTTTAGATGCCATTCCGACCGAAATGATTCAGTACATTCAGTTATCAAAAGCGATAACGCCTGATATGGAAGGTGATGCCATTGGAGGATCTGTGAATTTTATCTCCAGAACAGCACCCAAAAAAACAATGCTGAACGCGAGTCTTGGTGGCGGTTACAATCAAAAAGCTGAGAAAGGTTCTTATAATGCGTCTTTAGTTTACGGACAAAGATTCTTTAAAGATAAATTAGGAATTGTGTTGGCTGCTTCTATTTGGGACAGAAATTTCGCTACTGATGAAATGGTAGTGGATTACAATATCAACGCACCCGTTCAATCTCAAAAATATGGCATTAATACCGTTAATGCTAAAAGATATTTTGGGCAAAGAACTACAAAAGCAATAAGCGGTGGAATTGATTTTGAATTGAACGATAAGAATAAGTTTTTCGGGAAATTCTTGTATGACAAATTCAGAGACGTGCGTCCGGTTTATGAATCATTTTATGACTTTGCTAAAAAGAGATATACTTTTAGCTACCGTTATTCTGATTATAAAACAGATTTAAACGGATTAGAAATTGGAGGAGAACACAGAATTGGTTCTAAACTGAAATTTGACTGGTCGTTTGCTAACAACGAAATGACGTATCTTTTAGACACTCCTCCAAACATGCCTTCGGATATGCGAGGATTACCAATTGCACAGTTTTCTCAAAAATTGGTTGGTGATTTTGGTGTAAGATCATCAGACGGAGCGGTTTATAATACTTTTGATTCTCCTAACGGAAATGGTGTAAACATTTACAACATCGATCCAAAATTGACGAATCCAAATGATGTTATGGATCCTGCAAGATTAACTTTGCAACAATTGGTAATTACCCAATTAGACCAAAGAGATCATGATAAAGTGGGACAAATTAATTTTAATTATGATGCGACTGACAGATTTGTGATCAAAGCTGGTTCAAAATTAAGATTCAAAGACTATCAGGGACAACAAACGCCAATCGTTTATTTACCTGGTGCAGCTTTAGGAATTCCGGGTTCGCCAGCCTTACTTCCGATGAGCAGTTTACAAACGGAACCGTATCCAAATGCTAGTAATTTCTTTTCAGAAATTGGAAGTCCGTTCAATAATTTAATTGTAAACCCAATTACAAAAAATCAATTGTTTGATATTTTCACGCCATCTTATTTAAAAGCAAATGGTTTTGCAGATTATTCTCCGGCCTCTAATGTAACAACAAAGTTTAAAGGCGAAGAAAATGTTTTCAGCGCTTATGTTATGGGCGTTTATGATTTATCTGAAAAAACAAAAATCATTGCCGGTGCCCGAAACGAAGAAACAAATGTTACAATGAGCAGTACCGCTTATGATTCGCAAACTAAAGTAGCAACGCCAATTACCAAAACATCATCATATAATGCATTTTTACCAATGGTACATTTGAAATATGCTTTCAATGAAAACATCAATTTCAGAGCGGCTTATACCAGAACCTTTTCAAGACCAAACTTACCCGATTTAAATCCGAGTGAAATTATAGATGTTACTGCTGGAGTTCCAAAAATTACCAGAGGAAACACGGATTTAAAACCTACTTTTTCTAATAATTTAGATTTTATGGGAGAGTATTTCTTAACAGATATTGGATTGATTACGGCTGGTGTTTTCTATAAAGATATTAGCGACTATATTTTCAGGGATATTTCGGCAGAAAGAATCAATAACGTAAATTATATCGTGACGCAGCCTAAAAACATTAAAGATGCGAGTTTATTAGGTTTTGAATTGGGAATCACCAAAAGATTTACACAATGGAATGGTTTCTGGGGCGGATTTGGAATCGATTTTAATACTTCAATTATAAAATCAAAATTAGAAGTTTCAAGATATGATGCGCAAGGAAATGTAACCGCTACGGACGAAACTACATTGCCAAATCAATCTAAATTGTTGTTTAATTCTTCTCTTTTCTACGAAAAATATGGCTTCATGTTTAGAATCGCCGGAAATTACAGAGGAAAATCAGTAGAAACAATTAATCAAAATTTAGGTCCGGATTATTATATCTCTGCTATGCAAAATTTCACAGTTGATTTCTCTGCAGATTATTCGATCAGCAATAAAATCAAAGTTTTTATGGAAGTTAGAAATCTTACTAACGAACCCTTCAAACAATTTATGGGGAATAATGAAGGCCGAATCACCAACAGCGAATGGTCCTCTATCAACGGTCAGTTAGGTCTTAAATACCAAATTTTATAAGATTCATTTCTTTTCAAAAACTTTATAAATACTACTTAATGCAAGCTGATAGTTTCAGTTTGCATTAAAATTCTAATCTCTAATTTCAAAATAATTAAATATGAAAACTCAAACTCTTTTACGCACAACAGCAGTCTTTTTAATGATTGCTTTTCAAACTCAGGCTCAAAAAAATATGGAAATCGAGAACAGCCCGAACTTCAGATCACTATCCGGAATCCATAATAAAGACGGCAAAAAAATCAAAGAAGATATTATTTTCAGATCAGGTAATTTTTCTAAATTGACAGAGAATGATATTAAAAAATTCGACGCTTTAAACATCACTACGATTGTAGATTTTAGAAACGACGATGAAATAAAAAAAGATCCTGACTTTATTCCAGCAGGAGAAAAAATTGAAACTAAAAGAGCTAATATCGGTTCTATTAATGGCAAAGAAATGGGACAATTTATGAAAATTATGATGTCACCAACTTTCAACGAAGCTCAGGCAGATTCATTAATGGTTGCTGCCAATGCAGGATTTGCAGAAAGTGCAAAAGATTTTAAACCTTTCTTTGATGAAGTGAAGAAAAAAGAGACTATTGTTTTGTTTCACTGTACAGCTGGTAAAGACAGAACAGGATTTGCATCGTCTTTATTGTTGCATATTTTAGATGTTTCTGATGAAGAAATTATGAAAGACTATTTAAGATCTAATGAAGCAATTGCAAAAACAGATTTAAGCAAATACAAAGCCTACGGAATTCCGGAAGAAAGAATGGCGAAACTAATGGGCGTAAAAAAAGCTTACTTAGAATCAGCGTGGAATGCGGCTATCAAGAAATATGGCAGTATTGATAAAATGTTATTAGTAGAATATGGCATTGATAAAAAAGTCAAAAAACAAATTCAGAAAAAATATTTGGTTAAATAGTTTCGTTTTTTTTTAATTAAGCCGCTTAAAGCAATTTAAGCGGCTTTTTTTATTGTCTGAATATAAGTACAATACAATGGCAATCATATAAAATTTGCGCTTAAAATTGTAAGTATTCAAGTGTTTTGCATAGTAGCTTTGATAAGTACTTAATACAAGTAAACTATCGCAAAAACCACAATTCCAACTGATTATAACTTTTAAACTTTACGACCATGAACGAATCAAACAATACTTTAAAAAGCTCCAGTATTACTTCAGGCGATAATGTCTCGTTTTGGATTGATTCTACACAGATAATTTCCTCTGGTAAACCGAATCAGGATATAGAAACAGAAGTACTTATTATTGGTGGCGGAATTGCGGGTTTAACGACTGCTTATAAATTACTCAAAGCCGGAAAAAGAATAGTTCTGGTTGAAGATGGTTTTATAGGAAGTGGCGAAACCGGACGTACTACAGCGCATTTAACAAGCGCTTTGGATGACCGATATTATTTTCTTGAGAAAATATTTGGAGAAAATGCAGCCAAACTTGCAGCTGAAAGTCATACTGACGCTATAGATGAAATTGAAAAAATCGTTACCGAATTAAATATCGACTGTTCCTTTAAAAGAGTAAATGGTTATTTGTTTCTTCATCCTTCTGACAAAAAAGAAAATTTAGACAAGGAGTTTCATGTCACACAAAAAACAGGATTAAAAACTTCTATTTTAAAAGCCACTCCAGGATTGGCCAACGCCGAAAATCAAAGATGCCTTGCGTTTGCAAATCAGGCACAGTTTCATATTTTACATTATTTAAAAGGACTTACTGAAGCTATTATTTCTTTAGGTGGTATTATATATACAGAAGCCCATGCAGAAGATATTACCAAAAAGGGCGCAAAAGTGAACGGATATAATTTTTCTGCACAACATATTGTAGTAGCCACAAACAGTCCTGTAAATGATGTTTTGACTATGCATACCAAACAACATGCGTATCGCACTTATGTTATTGCCGGTAAAATTCCGAAAGGGCAGCTTCCCTACGCACTTTGGTGGGATACAGGCGATCAGCAATCTAAATGGGTTTCACAACCTTATCATTATGTGCGTCTGGAAAACTATGATGACAAATACGATTTATTAATTTCCGGTGGCGAAGATCATAAAACGGGTCAGTTAGATGAAGATGGAATATCAGCAGCCGAACGTTATGACAGACTCGAAGCATGGACGCGAAATTATTTTCCGATGCTGGAAGACGATTTGACTTACAGATGGTCAGGTCAGGTTATGGAACCGGTAGATTCTTTGGGATTTATGGGAAAGAATCCTGGTGATGACAATATTTATATTATTACAGGTGATTCCGGAAACGGAATGACGCACACCACAATTGGCGCTATGATTATTTGCGATAGTATAATGGGAGTTAAAAATAAATATCAGGATTTATACAACCCATCCCGTATTACCCTTAAAATTGCGGTTGACTTTGCAAAAGAAATGGGCAATATGGCGTCGCAGTATGTTGATTGGATTACTTCATCTGACTTAAAAAATACGGCAGATTTACCAGCTGGTGAAGGTGGCGTAATTTCATACGGATTAAAGAGAATTGCCGTTTACCGTGATTATGATAACTCTTTAAAAGCATTTTCTGCTGTTTGTCCTCATTTGGGCTGTATTGTAAATTGGAATGCTGATGAAAAATCTTTTGACTGTCCTTGTCATGGTTCCCGATTCTCGACAGACGGATCTGTTATCAATGGCCCGGCTCAAATCGATTTACATAAAATTCATATCAAACAAAAAACACATAACTCCACACAAAAAGAGAAGCCTTTCTGATTGAAAATCTGCTACATAAAGTTCCGTATAAAAATCATAAAAGAGCAAATTCTACTAAATTTTAAAGCCAAAGAATTCCTTCTATCAAGCTTAATTCTGTAATAATCATAATTAATCGTGTAAAAGGAAAACAGTATAAAGCACTTAATTTTAATCTTCTAAAAATTGCAAATCAATAAAAAATATAGAATTATGGAAACAGCCACAACATCTCATAAAAAAGTTTCTAATTCAGAAGCTTCAAAACTTAAAACAAATGTTTCAGCAATTGAAAGACTTTTAATGGTTACCAGCGGCGGCTATCTTTTGTATAAAGGATTATCAAAAGAAGATAAAAGCATCGCGCAAATCGGTTCCGGAAGTGCTATGCTGTTACGAGGACTTTCAGGCTATTGTCCTGTTTATGATGCCGTAGATCATATTAAAAATGACAAAGCTTCCAATGTAAACATTAGAGTTAGTAGTGTAATTAATAAACCAGTAAGTGAGGTTTATAATTTTTGGCGTGATTTCGAAAATCTGCCAAAATTCATGAACCATCTTGAATCTGTAAAACCTTTGAATTATACCACCTCAAAATGGACCGCAAAAGGCCCAGCCGGAATTGGTAAATTAACCTGGAAAGCCGAAATCGTAAAAGATGAAAAAGAAAGATTAATCAGTTGGAATTCTCTTCCGGAATCCTCTATAAAAAATGCCGGAAAAGTTGTTTTTAGACCTAACGGAAAAGGCACAGAAATCATTGTTACTATTTCGTATCATGCTCCACTGGGAGTTGCGGGCGAAAGCGCTGCAAAACTACTTAATCCGTATTTCGAAAAACTGGTGAAAGACGATATTATGAATTTCAAAACGTACTTAGAATCTGTTTAACTAATTTCAAATAAGTAAAAAAAATAAAAACCTGTAAAGAGAAATTCTTTACAGGTTTTTTCCCTTTTGTTATTATAATTTTAAGATATACATTGAACATAATGGAGAATAATAAAAAAATGATCAACGAACAAATGTCTAATGAAAGAACATTTTTGTCATGGGTCCGAACTGGCATCGGAATAATGGTTTTTGGTTTTGTAATCGTAAAATTTTCACTGTTTGTGAATCAATTACCAGTCAGTTTTTTTCGTGAAACCAATATTCCTAAAAATGGATTAACCATAATTATAGGTATAGCATTAGTCCTTACAGGTGCCGTTACCATTTTTTTATCGTATTGGAAATACCGACAAACGCACAAACTTCTGCAAAAAGGCGAATACTTATATTCTACATTACTAATTACAGTTCTGACCGTTGTTATTTTTCTGATGAGTATTATTATAATTACTTATTTAATTATGGCTGCTTATCCTTTTTCTTCTTAAAAACAGCTAACACACAATTGTAAAAACCTGATAATAATACAATTGCAAATAAAAAACTTATAACCTATTTCTATTTCTGGTTAATAGCTTTGTAAGTATTAATTATTAAATCTTATTATTATGAATACTTCAAACCACAGAAACAGCAGATCAGATAATGAAGCCATTACTTCTGAAACAATGGAAAATAAAGATCCGGCAATTAATCAGCATCAAAATAGTTACAAGGATAGAGAGCCTTACAATACTGATAATTCAGACGGACAAAATCTCGATGATAACGATGATATTAATCTTCAAAAAAACAGCAATCGAACAATTGATGCCGAAAGAGATTTAAGCGACAAAAATGATCCGAACCGAAGAACGTTGGACGAATATAGCGCCAATAAAGCGGAACCGGATGATGAGGAAGAGGAAGAATAAGCATTTTAAAATGGTATTCGAATTCTTAAACTAAAAAAGGGATTGTCTCCTATGAAACAATCCCTTTTTTTGATTTAAAGTTACTTAGAACTTAAATGTTATATTAGCGGTAACTCGTGTTGGGTTTTGCGCTGCAAGTCTGTAAGACCAATATTTTTCATTTGTTAAGTTGTCCACTTTAAGTCCAATTCTATATTTTGGCTGATCATAAAAAAGGGATGCATCTAAAACGGTATAAGCCGGAATTGAAAATTTAAAAGTTGTTGTATTCGTCTGATAATATTCGCTTCCGTAAATACCTCCAAAACCAATTCCTAAACCTTGTGCACGGCCCGTAACAAGCCTGTAACT
The DNA here is from genome assembly GCF_057840745.1 of Flavobacterium sp. KH_001. Lineage (NCBI taxonomy): Bacteria > Pseudomonadati > Bacteroidota > Flavobacteriia > Flavobacteriales > Flavobacteriaceae > Flavobacterium > Flavobacterium sp. KH_001. The sequence goes on from NZ_CM174520.1 coordinate 4,170,091, forward strand.
TGCCCATAAATTTGCAGTTTGAGGTGATCCGGCTGTTGTTGGTCGTAATCCCTGAACACTTGCATTACTCTTTTCGTATTTACTATCATTATACGTATAACCCGCCACAATATTTAATCCCGAAATTGGATTGGCTATTAACTCGGCTTCAAAACCTCTGCTTACCTGAGTTCCGTCCTGAATTGAAAAGTTAGAATGCTCCGGATCGTCACGTGTTATATTTGTAACGGCAATATCATAATAGCTTAAGGTAGCTGATATTTTACTAAGATCGAATTTAAAACCACCTTCCCATTGGTTTGCCTGATTTGGTTTAAAAGTATTACCTTCAAAATCTGAACCTGAAACATTACTAAATCCGTTCATATAATTTCCAAAAGCGGCGATTTTATCCTTCACAATTTGGTAAACTACTCCAAATTTTGGAGAGAAGGCAGTTTGATTGTAATTTCCGGCAATTGAATCTTTGCTGGGAAAATACGATCCATGATTCTCATATTTATCCAAACGAATTCCCCCCATTACTAATAATTTATCAGTGACATTCAAAACATCAGAAACATAAGCGCTGTACGTATCTTCATCAGTCGAAACAAAATTATTAAAAGTAGCACCGTCAAACATTGGCTGTACTTTTTGAATGTTAAAATCGTTATAAGCGTCGCCAGGTTTTTTATAATCCATTGCGGGCATATTAATGATAGCATCATTTCGGGTTGCGCGCAGACTATAGAAGTCAAGACCGGCTACTACTCTGTTTTTAAGTTGTCCAATATTGAATTTTCCAATAAAATTTTGCTGAATATCTGTTCCATAAAAAGGTGATTCCTGATAAGTTACCTGTTGTCTTATTGTCGTATCTGATGTCATTTGTAAACCAGTCACATAACCATCAGATGACGATCTTGTTCTGGACAAAATAGTCTGAGAATCCCAACTTTCTGACATTTTATACTTTAGCTGTGCAAAAATATTGTATTGCTGACTCGTGTAATTAATAGTATTGTTGGCATAAGATAATTTATAGGGAATGCCAAGTTCTTCTATACTATGAGCCGTACCTTTTGTATAAGGAGCCAGTCTGGTTGGTGAAGTTGCTTTGTACATGCTGAATTCTATGTCAATTAAAAGACTTAACCTGTCATTGATTGCATAAGAGAAACTTGGTGCAATGGAGAAGTTTTTATTGAATCCGGCATCCTGAAAACTTCTTTCACTATGCAAAGCCGTATTGATTCGTAACAAAGCTGTTTTATCTTCGTTTAGTGGTGTATTCACATCAAAAGTCAGTCGGTTCAAATCCCAACTTGCGGCAGAATAGGAAACTTCTCCTTTAAAAGTATCAAAAGGCTTTTTAGTTACACGGTTAAATAATCCACCAAATGATGATAATGTACTTCCGAAAAGTGTTGCAGATGGTCCTTTGATAACCTCTATACGCTCTAAATTGGAAGGATCGATAGTGGTATAAGTAAAACTTCCAACACCGTTTCTTACTACCTGTGGAGTTGCAAAACCTCTCGAAATAGAAGTCGTACGTCCTTGATTTCTAACTTCGGCGATACCAGCTCCCGGTACATTCTTAAAAGCACTATTGTAGTCAGTAACTACCTGTTCTTTCATTAATTCCTTACTTACTACTATGTAAACCTGAGAGTTTTCGATGTTCTTTAAAGGCATTTTGGCAACGTCAAAACTTTCTTTTTTAGCAAAACGATTTCCTCCTGTTCTGATCACGACATCTTCCAGATTTTGAATAGAAGAATTTACTTTGATGTCAATTGAAACCGTTGGATTTTGCTCTGTAATCTCGGTATTTTCCAGAGATGATTCGTAACCAGTCATCGTAACTTCTAAAGTATATTTTCCGAATGGTACTTTTTTGAATTCAAAATTTCCTGCCGAATTGGTGACTGCGTTTTTATTAATCTCTACTAGTTTTACGATTACACCCTGACTGGCATTTCCATCATTAGTAATTACACTACCTGAAATTGAACCAGTTGCAGTTGTTTGCCCCTGTACACTGGAATTAAACAACAAAAACATCAATATTAAAAATGCTGATGTCAAGGATAAACTTGCTATTCTTTTATTGAGTACTTGTATATAATCTGAAATTGAAGGTATTGCTGTCCTCATATCTATATTTATTTAAACTGATTCTAAATTGAGCGCAAAAGAACAATATATTTCTAAATATATCAACACCAAATTGCTGTTTTTTCAAAATAAATTCGGCTCTGAATTTTAAACCAACAAGTACCTAAATTACTTGATTTGTAATAAGTGTTATTTGGAATGTTTCTAAAATACATCTACATTTGCGCAGCTGGTTTGAAAAACTTTTCAAAAAACAGCCTCTAATTTTAGTATACGCTTTATAAAATGAATCAGAAACAAATTAAAAATATAGCACGCCAGGTCCACTTATGGTTAGGTTTGGCAACCGGAATAATTGTTTTTATAATTAGTATTACTGGCTGTATTTATGTTTTTGAGGAAGAAATAAGAGGCTTGAGCAAAAAAGAAGATTTACTTGTACCAATTCAGGAAAAGCCTTTTGCAGGCGTTGAGAAAATTGTCCTCAATTTTCAAAAAGCAGAACCGGATCAAAAAATTACTTCAATCAAAGTAGATCAAAAAGCTTCTAATGCCGCTGTCGAACTTTCTACAAAAAAGAAAACGTACTTTTTTAATCCGTACGATGCGACATTACTTACCAGCGAAAAACAAGATTGGTTAAGTACTGTCAGAAAGCTTCATACTTCTTTGCTTTTAGGCGACACTGGAAGTTTTATTCAGAAATGGTCTGTGGTTATTTTCACCCTGATGTTACTAACCGGACTAATATTATGGTTTCCAAATCGGATTAAAGCGATAAAACATGCTTTGACAATTAAATGGAAGGGAACATTTAAACGGGTTAATTACGATTTGCATAATGTATTGGGGTTCTATGCGTCTTTTTTTCTGATTGTTATTGCCCTTACCGGTTTGTTTTTTGCTTTTAAAGGCGTAAAAAATGCAGCTGCATTCTTAACCGGAAGTGAACTTACTGACGGCATCAAAGTAGAATCAAAAGCAATTCCTAAAGAAGAGCCTTTAGCCATACTTTATAATCGAATTTACACAACGGCCATACAACAATATCCCGGAGCCAATACAGTAACCTTGTCCATAAGAAAAGACGGAGGTCTTAGGTTGAGAATGTTATATCCGTACGAATGGTCCAGAAAACAAAATACCTTTTTCTTTGATGCTTCAACAGGGCAATTACTTCGTTATAAATTATATAAGGATTTTAATACTGTTGATATTATCGAAGCCAGTAATTATGATCTTCATACCGGAAAAATCTTTGGGCTTTTTGGAAAAATAATTGCGTTCTTAGCCAGTTTAATTGCAGCCAGTTTACCTATCACTGGGTTTATTATTTGGTTGAAAAAGAAGAAAAAGAAGAAAAAAACGCAGATAAAAGCAGTTTAATTTAAGCCTATAAACATAAAGAGGAGCCACAACCAGGGCTCCTCTTTCATTTTCTATTCTATTGAAAAGAAATTATTTCTTTAAATCGAATCGATCCAGGTTCATTACTTTACTCCATGTGGCAACAAAGTCTTTTACAAATTTCTCCTGTGCATCGCTGCTTGCGTACACTTCTGCAAGAGCTCTTAATTCGGCATTAGATCCAAAAACAAGATCGGCACGTGTACCAATCCATTTTGGCTGACCTGTAGAACGATCGTTTCCTGCATAAAGCTCTTTATCGTTAGAAACTGATTGCCATTGTGTATTCATATCAAGTAAGTTTACAAAGAAGTCATTTGTAAGCTGACCCGGACGATTTGTAAATACTCCATTTTTAGAGCCATCCGCATTGATGTCCAATACACGCAATCCACCTAAAAGCACAGTCAATTCTGGTGCTGTAAGCGTTAACAAATGCGCTTTATCAATAAGTAATTCCTCAGTTGCAACAGATGATTTTGTTTTGCGGTAATTACGGAATCCATCTGTTTTCGGTTCTAAGAATGCAACAGATTCAACATCTGTTTGCTCTGCAGAGGCATCCATACGTCCTGGAGTAAAGGGTACAGTAACAGAATTTCCGGCAGCTGCAGCCGCTTTCTCTACTCCTGCTGAACCAGCTAAAACAATTAAATCTGCCAGTGAAACTTTTTTTCCACCACCTTGAGCCGCATTAAATTCTGCCTGAATACTTTCAAGCTTATCTAAAACAGTTTTCAGCTGAGCCGGATTATTTACTGCCCAGTCTTTTTGAGGAGCCAGTCTTATACGTGCTCCATTAGCACCTCCACGTTTATCAGATCCTCTAAAAGTAGAAGCTGACGCCCACGCAGTTGAAACTAATTGAGAAATACTTAATCCTGAATTCAGAATTTTTCCTTTTAATTGCTCAATATCATTCGCATTTATTAATTCATGATTTACAGCCGGAATAGGATCTTGCCATATCAACTCTTCCTTCGGAACATCGGCTCCTAAATAAAGCGAAACAGGTCCCATGTCACGGTGTGTCAATTTAAACCAGGCACGTGAAAAAGCATCTGCAAACTGGTCAGGATTTTCAAGAAAACGTCTTGATATTTTTTCGTACTCAGGATCTAAGCGCAATGATAAATCGGTTGTAAGCATTGTTGGTAAATGCTTTTTAGAACTATCAAAAGCATCCGGAATAATTGGTTCTGCATTTTTAGCTACCCATTGATGCGCACCGGCAGGGCTTTTAGAAAGTTCCCATTCAAAACCAAACAAGTTTTCAAAGAAGTTATTACTCCATTGTGTTGGTGTTTTTGTCCAGGTAACTTCAAGTCCGCTTGTAATAGCGTCTCCACCTTTACCGGAACCGTAGCTGTTTTTCCATCCAAAACCTTGTAGTTCTAAACCTGCAGCTTCCGGCTCTTCTGCTACGTGATCAGAAGAAGCAGCTCCGTGTGTTTTACCAAATGTATGTCCACCTGCAATTAACGCTACTGTTTCTTCGTCGTTCATAGCCATACGACCAAAAGTATCTCTGATATCTTTGGCAGCAGCAATAGGATCCGGATTACCATCTGGTCCTTCCGGGTTTACATATATAAGTCCCATTTGCACAGCAGCAAGTGGTTTTTCTAAGTTTCTTGTATGAATATCACCATCCGCATTATCATCAGATGAAACAACGCCATGATCTTTCGGCACACCTTCAGAACCGTCTTTGTAACGTTCATCTCCGCCTAACCATGTAGTTTCAGAACCCCAATAAACAGCTTCGTCCGGTTCCCAAACATCGGCTCTTCCTCCGGCAAAACCAAAAGTTTTAAAGCCCATAGATTCCAAAGCGATATTTCCTGTCAGGATCATCAAATCGGCCCAGGAAATTTTTCTACCGTATTTTTGTTTAATTGGCCATAATAATCTTCTTGCTTTATCAAGACTCACATTATCCGGCCAGCTGTTAAGCGGGGCAAAACGCTGTTGTCCTGCACCTGCTCCACCACGACCATCTTGTACTCTATAAGTTCCGGCACTATGCCATGCCATTCTTATAAATAAACCTCCATAATGACCAAAATCTGCCGGCCACCATTCTTGCGAATCAGTCATAAGTGAATGTAAGTCCTTTTTTAATGCTTCAAGATCAAGGCTTTTAAAGGCTTCGGCATAATTAAAATTTTCTCCCATCGGGTCTGAGAGTGGAGAATTTTGTCGCAGAATATTTACCTTTAATTGTTTTGGCCACCAGTCACGATTTTTTGTGCCTGTAGCTGCTACTTTGTCCATGCTCCCATTATGAAAAGGGCATTTGCTAATGTCATTTGATTGGTTGTCCATAATTACAATTTTATTTTTTGTTTTAATCTTAATCGATTTATTATCAGACTAATTTACAAACAAAATAAAAAAGTAAAGCGAAAGATGCATATTAAATTAATTTACCGCAATAGATAAAACCTATTACACTAATCGAAGTTAATTACATTCTTATATGATACAATCATGTAAGTCAAAACATTACAAGTTGAATCGTAATCCTTCTTCTAAATAGAATTCTAAAGAATTTAGAGGAAGAAATAATGCTAATTATACTAGTGCAGATTTGCCATTATGTTTTTTTTCATGAAGATAGTTACAAAACGACAACCTGGAAGTACTTTTTTATAAAATCAATTTAAATCTTAGCATTGCCCTGCCGAGCATAATTCGTCAAGATCACAAGCTGATAAGTTTATCGTTTTTAAAAAACTTTTTACTTTATTTTTAGCTTCCTGATTGGTTCCCATATAAAATATTTCGTTTCCGTTTTGGGTTTGACATTTCGATAAAATAACACCTGGCTCCAGTACATGAAAAATTTTAACCACATGTGCACCCGGTAATAGTGAAGTTATAATTTTACTTGAAGATTTTACCTCCGCAATTGGAGACAAAAGACTTTCAGTATTAAAAAAAGGATTATTGGTGTGCAATAGTATTTTTTCTGACATATCCGGCAGACCATCAAAAAAGCCGTTAAGTTCTTCCCTGGGAACAAATAGTACAATCATTTTAGCTTTTACCGCTTTATCTTTAGTAACTAATTTTACCTTATCCCCATTTTTTCTACAATAGGCCTTAAACTTTCAAGACATCTCGGATGGCTGATTAATACTTCGTGTCCCGATTTCGCAGCTCTGGCAGCAATATCTAAAGTCATATTACAAGCTCCTATAATACCTATTTTCATAATCTCTTTTTTATTAATCTTATCTTGATAAAAATTCGGGGTATTACCTTTTTTTTATCAAAATTCATGACTGTGGTTTTGAGCAAATATAGCCGTATCAGCCATTGATGATTACAAGAATCTGTCTCAATAAACCTACAGCCGTGTAGATTTAAAACTACAAATTTAAAATAATGAATAATGTTTGCTAAGTTTGTGTGTGTCTAAAACCAGTCCGATGTCAAAAATGACGTTGCTTATATCCCTCCTTCGCTATTGTTACTTTTTATTATTGCTAACAGCAGTTAAAGCAACTTGTCAGGAAAATTACACCGCAAGATGGTATACTGCAGACAACAATGAATTACCTCAAAGCAGCGTAAAAGCTATTGTCCAGGGTAAATACAATTTTATCTGGATAACGACAGAAAATGGTCTTGTTCGCTACGATGGAGATACTTTCCTTACTTTTAATTCTTCTAATACTGATTTAAAGGAATGTCGTTTTACCGAAATTTTAGGAAGCGTACAAAAAGATAGTCTCTACTGTTTTAATACAGAAAAAAAGGAGCTTGTCCTTATTAACCAAAGGAAGATTAAAATCATCAAAAAAGGAAGTCCGGCCTATAACATTACCCGAAATGGTCAGCGTTTTTTTTATCATGACGGATTACCTTCACACAATACGATAAATCCCCGTGAAGCTTATTATTTTAGAATGCCCAACGGGAATCTTTTTTTTGTTGATACAGAAAAAGTAGAATTGTGTGATGCTAAAAGAAAGAGCCTCTATAAAATTGCCTACAAAAGCGAGAGTATTTTTAAATTCTTCGTACTTAATGACAAACTTTACTACGTCAAAAATAATGGTGATTATGATCGTTTTTCTGACACTGGAAAATCCTCAGGAAAACTAAACTCCCCACTTTTTAAGACTAAACACAAATTATACTGGAACATAACTGCAAACCAGGTGTTTTTTTATTCAAAAAACAAAATTTATCTCCTAACAAATGGAACTGGCCCGTTATCAGCAGTTCCTTTAGTAAACTTTGCAGAGTTTGAGAAAAGCAATATTGTTTCTATTTTTTATGACCGGAAAAACCAAAAACTATATTTAGGAAGTTATACAAATGGTTTGTGCATCATAACTTTTCCTGTTTTTAAAACTGTAAAAAAAGATGTACACAAGTCAGCAGAAATCTATTATGCTGCTTTTCCTTATACAGAAAGTACAATTGTTACAGCTGAAGGTTTAATCTTTAATGATAAGAAAGTTCTGGATAGTATTCCTTTTCTAAAAAGCATGCAACTCAATGAACATATATCAATCGCGAAAGATGATGAGAATAATTTCTGGGTAGGCAGACAAACGGGAGTTCATTGTTATTTAAAGAAATCAGATTATAAAACAAATATTAGTTATGAATTAAAACAATGCCCGAAAACCATCTTTAAAGACGACAGTAATACGATTTGGATTAGCCTCCAAAAGGATGAATACAATCAGGCGAAATTATACTCCATTAAAAATAAAACGCTGAAGCTTGTAAAAATTTTAAGAGAGAATATCACTTTTATTGCACAGTACGATTACAATACTCTTTATTTTGGGAGCGAAAAAGGTCTTTTTAAATATAAAATTGACACAGGAACTTTTTCAATTATAAAGAAAAGTGAAGGATTAAACATTAGAAGTATTTTTATTGACAGCGAAAAAAAAATATGGTTAACGACTTATGAAAAAGGTTTTTTCCTTTATTCAAATGGCGCATTATCTGCATTGCCAATAGATGAAAATAATTACCTAAATTCTGCACATTGTATAGTGGAAGATAAAAAAGGTTTTTTCTGGATTCCAACGAATAAAGGCCTTTTTCAGGTATCCAGAATGGCGTTATTAAAATATACCAAAAACAAGAGTACGCCTATATATTATCATCAGTACAACAAAGAGGATGGTTTTTTAACTAATGAATTTAACGGTGGCTGCCAGCCTTGCGGAAACATTCTTCAAAACGGTCAAATCGCTTTACCGTCTCTGAACGGTATCGTATTTTTTAATCCATATAAAATAAAGCCTTTACTTCCCAATAGAAAATTTTATATTGACAAGGTCATTGTAGACCAAAGTTCTTTTTTTCCAAAAGATACAATTGTATTGAAAAATAATTTCCAAAGGGTAAGTTTCCTAATTGCTTATCCTTATTATGGTAATCCAGAGAATATAAATCTCGAAGCCAAGCTGGATAAAGGAGCCTACAGTCGTTGGGAAAAAATAAGATTCGAAAAATCCATATCCTTTACCACATTACCACCAGGAGAATACACTCTTACAATCAGAGGATTATCTGGTTTTGAAGGGAATTACGTTTATAAAAAAGTTATACTGATAGTTCCGGCGATGTTCCATCAAACAATCTGGTTTACGATTCTTTGTTATCTATTGGTCGTACTATTTTTATTTTTCATGTGGCATTTAAGATTGTATTATATAAAATTAAAGAATGTAATGCTTAAGGAGGTTATTGCTAAAAAAACCAAAAAACTGGCCAAAACGGTAAACAAACTAAAAACTACTGAAAAAAACCTAAAACAGGAAATCAAACAACAGGAGACTTTAGTAAAAAGCATCAGCCACGATATAAAAAGCCCGTTAAAATTTCTAACCGCTTCCCTTAATCATTTATCTGATAATAAAAATATCCAGCAAGATGAAAAACTAAAACGACAAATAGAAACGATACAATTATCATCAGATCAACTATATGAATATGTTGAAAACCTAATTAAATATTCGACGATATTTATAGAAGGAAGAAAACTTGAAGACAAAAGCTATTCGTTACATGATTTAGTTGAGGAAAAAATTCAGATTTTCGAAAAAATTGCGGCATCAGAAAATACAGTTATTATCAATAAAGTTCCACAAGATTTTTTCATCAAAACAAACAAGAAGGCATTATCTATTATTATTCATAATCTTTTGGATAACGCGACAAAAAACACAAACAATGGAGAGATAGAATTGCAATGTGCCACAAAAGATAATATGTTATCCTTAACCGTTATGGATAATGGAAAAGGAATGAGCAAAGAGCTCATTGAGTATTATCTTGATTTTTACAAAAACCCAATTGTAAAAAATTATCATCTGGGACTTCATATGATTATTGAACTTCTTATTATCATCAAAGGAGATATTAATATTTCGAGTTCGATTAATGAAGGCACCATTATTGAAATTATAGTTGAGTATGCCTAGTATTCAAAAGTTTTGTAAAGATTAATAAGTTCTACAAGATTATTAATTTTAAGTTTTTCGAACACCCTGGCTTTATAGGTACTTACAGTAGACATGTGAATATCCAGCATATTCGAAATTTCAAGATTACCGTTGCCGTTTATTAGTAATCTTGCTATTTGAAGTTCTCTTTTAGATAAAACTTCTAATGGATTAATAACCTTTTTACTTGTTCGCGCATCAACCAGTTTAGTAAGCAGTTCAGCTGAAATGTAGGTCGACGATTCAAAAATAGAGTTAATGGCAAACATCATTTTTTCTTCGCTGGAGAGTTTGTTTAGATATCCGTTAGCACCGGCAGAAATGTACTTTAAAGCATATTGTTCTTCTTCATGCGCAGAGAAAATAAGAATCCTGACCGCAGGCTGAATCGCTCTCAAGTCAGTAATCATCTCCGTACTTTTTCCTCCTGGAATATTGATATCCAAAATAATCAAATCAAAACAATCTTCTTTTAATAGTGCAACAGCCTCAAAGAAATTTTCTGCATTTGAGATTTTTACATCTTCAATTTGTTTTTCTAAAACCATAGCAACTCCATTTCGGACTACTAAATGATCATCAACTATTAAAATTTTCTTAGCCATAATTAAATTTAAGTTACAGCAAAAATAAATTATTTAGCTATTCGAATTCGTTTCTTATACCAGTAATTTAATAAATCTAAAGATATTATCATAAATTATCTTCTTTTAAAACGTTAAAAAGCTAAAGAGTTACCATAACAGGAGCAAAAATATAAGGATAAACAAAACAAACACAATATTTTTTTATATAATTGATATTCACTAACTTGCAGTATATTCTTCTAAACTCATTCATTATGAAAAAACTTTTTTTGTCATTATTAGTGGTTGTAATATGTTTCTCAAATCAGTCTGCATTTTCTCAAACAAAAGATGATGATGTGCCGCCGTTAGGATTACCCGGAGATAATCTGGATTTATATGCAGTACTAGATCTTTTTCAAAAGTCAAAAACCATTGAGGATTTTGAAAAGGCATTAAATCAGAAAGAGACAAAAATCAATAATCTGGATCTAAATCTTGACAAAAAAGTTGACTTTATTAAAGTCGTAACCAAAAAAGATGGCAATGCTTTTACGTTTGTACTTCAGGTAAATGTAAGCGAAAAGGAAACCCAGGATGTTGCTGTTATTTTAGTAAACAAAGACAAGAGTGGAAAAGTTTCTTTGCAAATAGTGGGAGATGAAGATCTTTATGGAAAAGATTATGTCATTGAGCCCAAAACTAAAAGTGATTCAGTAACTGCTAATCCGGCATATGTTGGTTCTAATCCTGTTACGGTTAATGTTCCTGCTACAACTACTGTTGTCGTAGAATCGGCGCCTATTGTACAGTATGTGTATTCTCCTGCCTATGTGCCTTATTATCCTCCATACTATTATGGGTATTACCCACCCTATTTTGCTGCCTTTACAGTGTTGGCAGTAGGTATTTATCGTCATAACAACTGGTATCATGGAGGTTATTATGGTGGTCATTATGGTGGCGGAAATACGGTAATCATTAACAACAGAAACCAGATTAACCATTATAATAACGAAAGAAACCGATCCAATACCGTTAACAATAATCGGGCAAATGGAAAGTACGGTGATAATCGTGGAAATAACACCAATCGCCCAACGGCGGGTACATCTGATCGTGGAAATAAAAGCAATAGACCAAGTGCAGGAACTTCAGATCGTGGATCAAATGTGAATCGTGGCTCAACATCAGATCGATCATCCAAAGTAAATCGCCCATCGGCAGGTACTTCAGACCGATCTTCAAACGTGAATCGTCCATCAACTTCAAATCGTTCATCGAACTCAAGTTTTGATTCAGGTCGTACCAGAAGCAGCGGCGGAGGTGGCTTTAGCGGTGGCAGCAGAGGTGGCGGTGGAGGCTTTCACGGCGGCGGTGGCTTTGGCGGTGGCGGCGGAAGAAGACGTTAATAAAATCTTTTCTCCAAAAAAAAATGGACTAAAACTTATTAGCTTTTAGTCCATTTTTTTATTTGTAAATTTGGTCTCTTTATTTTACTTCCATATCTGAAGCGCTCATATCTCTCACACAAACATACTTACCATCTCTTTTTTCAAACAAACTAAGATAATTTCCGCTATTGATAACCGTTTTAGTAACAGAATCTGTTACGGTATAAGCACCGCTTTCAACTACCTGATTCCCATCACTTGAAACAAAAACTTCATTTGTTTTAAAAGAAATTATATTAGAATTTGTTCCTAGATCTGCTATTAAAAATTCAGAAATTGCCTGCTTACCAACCAGAGGTTTTCTATGTTGATAATAACTTATTGCATCATCAGCATAATAACCTATTTTTTTTACCTCCCCAGAATTATAAGTTGCCGCAAATTCATCTTCTTTTGCCTGAATCTCCTTTTTTATTTGTTCTTTATCAACTACTACGGCGGGCTTTTCTTCTTCCTTCTTAGTATTACAGGCTAACATTGAAATTAGCACACTTCCTAATAATAATCCTTTTAAAATCTTGTTTTTCATATGATAAAAGTTTAGCGTCTTACACATTAAAAGTACTATAAAAATCTCAATATCAGTCAATTTACATTAAAAAATATTAAACTAAACCTCTTAAAATATTTATTTGTGAATCAATCCTATTTAAAAAGAGAACAGCTAGTAAACCTCATCTCCCTAATAAGGAATATAAATATTAAAAGTTGCTCCTTGCATAGGCTCGCCAATAGCATCAATGTAACCATTGTGATTTTCTACTATCTTCTTTACGATTGCAAGTCCAATTCCTGTTCCCTCGTACACATCTCTGCCATGTAATTTCTGAAAAACACCAAAGATTTTCTCACTGTGCTGTGGTTCAAAACCAATACCGTTATCGCCAAAACTAATGTGACAATAATTTACATCGGTAGCGAGGTTTTCGATTTGTAGATCAAATCCATTAACCAAACGGCTTTTTATTGTAATTTCTAATGGCGTTTCTGTTTTTGCAAATTTGATAGCGTTATGAATCAGGTTTTCCATTAATTGCACAAACTGAAAAGGAATCACTTTAGCCGTATCATGAAAATCAGTTGTGATCATAGCTCCTTTTTCGTGTAGATTTTCATGCAGTGCCTCTTTTACATCTTTAATTATGGTATTCAGATCAACTGTTTCATACCTTCTGTCCACCAGAGTGGCTCTCGAGAAAGTAAGCAGACTGTTAATAAGCTCTCGCATTCTGTTGCAGGCATATAAAATCCGGTCAAATTTCGTTTTACCATCTTCAGATAAATTAGCATATTCATTAGACATAATAAGATTGGCAAAAGTCTGAATTTTACGCAGCGGCTCCTGCAAATCATGGCTTGATATGTAGGTAAACGCATCAAGTTCCATGTTCTTTTTTTTCAGTTCATCAGCATGTTTTTCAATTGCTGCGTATTGAGAAGCAAGTTCTTTATTAGCTTTTAAAATCATTTCGTTCAGGGCATGCGTTTCTTCTTCCTTTTTTCTTAATTCCTGATTTTTTCGAAACAATTCGGTGAAAACCATCACTTTTGCCTGCAATATTTCCGGAGATAATGGCTTGATCATATAGTCAACAGCGCCAGACTGATATCCTTTGAAAATGTATTCATTGGTGTTCATATTGGCTGTCAAAAAGATGATGGGAACGTGTTTTAGTTTTTCACTTTGGCGAATCATTTCAGCGGTTTCAAAACCATCCATCAAAGGCATTTGTACATCCATTAGGATAATAGCAAAATCCTGGTTTTTCAGCAGGATCCGCAACGCATCTTTCCCTGATGTTGCTTCAACAAACTGGTAACCACGATCAGCCAGGATAACCTGCAACGAAAGCAGATTTTCCTTTTTGTCATCGACTATTAAGATTTTAATTGCGTTGTCTCCCATTAGATTTTACATTGAATATGAAATTATTATTTAAGCCACACACGCATTAGTGAAGACAATTGTTCCACATTTACAGGTTTTGTCATATAATCTGAAGCCCCTGATTCTATACAACGCTGTCTGTCGCCTTTCATTGCTTTTGCGGTTACGGCAATAATGGTAAGATCTTTATGTCTGGCATCTTTACGAATGCGTTTCATGGTTTCATAACCGTCCATTTCCGGCATCATAATATCCATTAAAACAATATCTATATCTTTACTCTCATTCAGAATATCAATTGCTTCCTGACCGCTTTCGGCGCTGATTACATCCAATCCGTATCGTTCTAAAGCGGTAGTCAAGGCAAAAAGATTACGAACATCATCATCAACCAATAACACTTTTTTGCCCGGCAACACATCTTCTCTTAAGTAAAAAGATTCGATGATTTCTTTCATTTCATCCGGTAGTTCTTTATGAACACGATGCATAAACAAAGCTGTCTGATCGATCAATTCTTCCATCGAACCCGCACTTTTCGTAATAATACTGTGCGCAAATCGATTCAGTCTTGAGCGTTGTTTTTTATTGACATCTCCCGCCGAATGTATAATAATGGCGGTTTCCTGTCCCGCAATATTATTCTCCAGATCGGTAATAATATCGAGTCCGTCAGCATCTGGTAAAACCAAATCTAAGATAATACAATCAAATGATTTTTCCTGAATCAGTCTAACAGCTTCAGCTGCTGTTGTTGCACTCGAAATTCTAATATCATCACCATCAACTGCATTTACAATCCTGCTCAGTTCCTGTTCATTGTCATCTACAACTAACAGATTTTTTATTTTCTTATTTTTGAAATCGTGAATATCATTAAAAAGATACGACAGCGAATCATTCTTAACCGGTTTTAAGAAAAAGTTCCTTGCACCACGTTTCAATCCTTTGTTTCGCTCATCTTCACCCGAAATAATATAAACCGGAATGTGTCGCAAATTGAAATCGGTTTTCAATCTATCGAGAATTTTCCAGCCACTGGTATCCGGCATGTTTAAATCCATTGTAATCGCATGCGGATGAAACTGATTTATAAAATCAACCACGTCATTTCCTTTTGTAGTTACAATCGCCTTAATTCCGTTGATATGCGCTTGCTCGAGCATAATCTTAGCGAATGTCAGATTATCTTCCGCAATCAATAAGATTTTATCACCCGGCTTAATATCGGTTCTGTCATCCCCTATTTCATCTACAAAGAACAAATCAATATCAGAACGATTGAATTTTTCTGAAGGCAATGATTTGATACGGCCTTTTACATCTGTTTCTTCTTCTACATCAATATCTATAATTTCAGAAATATCAACGTATTGCAAAGGCAGGAACAGCGTAAATTTACTACCGACATTCATTTCGCTTTCCAGCTCAATACTTCCCCCTAATAAATCAGAAAGTCCGCGGCTGATGGATAATCCCAAACCAGTTCCGCCATATTTACGGCTCGTTGAACCTTCTGCCTGTTGGAAAGCTTCGAATATGATATTTTGTTTTTCTTTGGAGATTCCAATTCCGGTATCCGAAATTTCGAAAGCCACAACAGCATCTGCTTTATCGAGACTAAGATTTGCCATTTTCCAATTGTTATTGGCTTTGTATATTTTTAATTGTACTTCTCCTTTTTCAGTAAACTTAAACGAATTCGATAGCAGATTTTTCAAAATCTGATTTAATCGCTGTGAATCGGTTTCGATCAATTCAGGAAGTTCGTCATCCATACTGATTTTAAAACGAAGATGTTTCGCCGCTGCAATCGGATTAAAAGTAGATTCCACAAATCGGCTGATTTCGTCAAAACTAATCGGATTGTAATCCACAGAAATATAACCGGATTCGATTTTCGAAAGATCCAGAATGTCATTAATTAACTGAATTAAATCGTCTCCACAAGAATTGATCGTTTTGGCAAACTGAATTTGTTTTTCTGAAAGATTTCCGTCTCTATTGGCGATTAATTCGTTGGCAAGAATTTGCAAACTGTTTAATGGTGTTCTCAACTCATGAGACATATTGGCCAGAAACTCTGATTTGTATTTTGAAGTTAAAGTTAGCTGATCTGCTTTTTCTTCCAAAGCTTTTCTCGCCACCTCAACTTCTTGATTTTTGAGCTCTACTTCTTCTTTTTGATTCGCTAACAAGAAGGCTTTTTCTTCCAGCTCTTCGTTGGTATTTTTCAAAACTTCCTGCTGACTTTTTAGCTCGCTTGCCAACGATTGAGATTGTACCAAAAGTTCTTCTGTTCTTGAATTTGATTCGATCGTATTCAATACAATTCCGATACTTTCTGTCAATCCTTCCAAGAAATCTAAATGCGTCTGGCTGAAAGTATCAAGTGAAGCCAATTCAATAACAGCTTTAAGTTGTCCCTCAAATAAAACCGGCAAAATAATAACATCCTGAGGTTTTGCAGAACCCAGACCCGAATTGATTCTGATATAATCTTTTGGAACATTACTCAGAATAATTCTTTCCTTCTCAATCGCCACCTGACCAATAAGACCTTCTCCCATAGCGTATTGCGTTGGAGAATTTTTTCTTTTGATATAAGCGTAAGACGCAATCAGATTCAGTTTTGAATCCTCAAAATTCTCATCTTCCTGCAAAATATAGAAGAGTCCGTGTTGTGCGGTTACCACCGTTGCCAACTCAGAAAGGATTTTTTTGGTAACCGAATTCAGTTCTTTTTGCCCCTGAAGCATTTGCGTAAATTTGGCCAAATTCGATTTTAACCAATCTTGTTCCTGATTTCGTAAAGTTGTTGCTTTCAGATTCGAAATCATTTGGTTGATAGTATCCTTAAGAGCCTCTACTTCACCTTTTGCTTCAACACCAATCGTTCGCGTTAAATCTCCTTGTGTTACCGCAGAAGCCACCTCAGAAATCGCACGTACCTGAGTGGTTAAGTTCGCTGCCAGCTGATTTACGTTTTCTGTTAAGTTTTTCCAGGTTCCGGAAGCTCCCGGTACATTGGCCTGACCTCCCAGTTTTCCTTCTGCTCCTACCTCACGTGCCACGGTTGTTACCTGATCAGAGAAAGTAGCCAGCGTATCAATCATTTCGTTGATTGTGTCCGTTAATTGAGCAACCTCACCTTTGGCATCAATGGATAATTTTTGCTTTAGGTTTCCTTTTGCTACTGAGGTTACTACTTTCGCAATTCCACGTACCTGAGACGTTAAGTTAGAGGCCATCAGGTTAACCGAATCTGTTAAATCTTTCCATGTTCCTGCAACCCCTTTTACTTCCGATTGTCCTCCTAATTTTCCTTCGGTACCCACTTCACGCGCCACACGGGTTACCTCAGATGAAAATGAATTCAGCTGTTCTACCATCGTGTTGAAGGTATTTTTCAAATCCAGAATCTCCCCTTTTACGTCAACGGTAATTTGTTTAGAAAGGTCACCATTGGCTACGGCTTTGGTTACATCGGCAATATTACGCACCTGACCTGTTAAGTTAGACGCCATCTGATTTACCGAATCCGTTAAATCTTTCCAGGTTCCCGCAACTCCCGGTACGAACGCTTGTCCTCCCAGTTTACCTTCTGTTCCTACCTCTCTGGATACACGGGTTACCTCCGAAGCAAAACTTCGAAGCTGATCCACCATCGTATTTACAGTTTCTTTCAATTGAAGAATCTCTCCACGAACGTCAGCGGTAATCTTTTTCGACATATCTCCGTTGGCCACCGCAATTGTTACCTCGGCAATATTACGTACCTGAGTCGTTAAGTTACCAGCCATCTGGTTCACCGAATCGGTCAAATCCTTCCACGTTCCGGCAACACCCGGTACATTCGCCTGACCTCCCAGTTTTCCTTCGGTACCCACCTCACGCGCCACACGAGTTACCTCGGATGCAAATTCACGAAGTTGATCCACCATCGTATTTAAAGTTTCCTTTAATTGAAGAATCTCTCCACGAACGTCAACGGTAATTTTTCGGGACATATCCCCGTTGGCTACGGCAATCGCCACATCGGCAATATTACGTACCTGAGCGGTAAGGTTTCCTGCCATCTGATTCACCGAATCCGTTAAATCTTTCCAGGTTCCGGCAACTCCCGGTACATTCGCCTGCCCTCCCAGTTTTCCTTCTGTTCCTACCTCTCTCGATACACGTGTTACCTCCGAAGCAAAGCCTCGAAGCTGATCCACCATGGTATTAATTGTATTTTTAAGCTCTAAGATTTCTCCTTTTACGTCAACGGTAATTTGGAGTGATAAATCGCCTTTTGCTACCGCTGTAGTTACCTCGGCAATATTACGCACCTGACCAGTTAAATTCGATGCCATCTGGTTCACCGAATCCGTTAAATCTTTCCAGGTTCCACCAACACCTTCCACCTGCGCCTGACCTCCCAGTTTTCCTTCCGTACCTACCTCACGCGCCACACGAGTTACCTCAGAGGCGAACGAGTTCAGCTGGCCCACCATCGTATTAATAGTGTTCTTAAGCTCCAGGATCTCTCCTTTTGTATCTACCGTAATCTGGCGTGACAAATCTCCTTTTGCTACCGCTGTGGTTACCTCCGCAATGTTACGCACCTGACCCGTCAAGTTTGACGCCATCTGATTTACGGAGTCTGTTAAATCTTTCCAGGTTCCTCCAACTCCTTTTACTTTTGCCTGACCTCCCAGTTTTCCTTCTGTCCCCACCTCAAGTGCCACACGGGTTACCTCGGAAGAGAAAGAGTTTAGCTGATCCACCATCGTATTAATAGTTTTTTTCAACTCCAAAATTTCTCCTTCGGCTACAGCCGTAATCTTTTTGGATAAATCTCCATTGGCTACTGCCGTTGTTACCTCAGCAATATTACGCACCTGACCCGTTAAATTCGAGGCCATCTGATTCACCGAATCGGTTAAATCTTTCCAGGTTCCACCAACCCCTTTTACTTTCGCCTGACCTCCCAGTTTTCCTTCTGAACCTACCTCACGTGCCACACGAGTTACCTCGGCACCAAAGGAGTTCAGCTGATCCACCATGGTATTAATTGTATTTTTAAGTTCGAGGATTTCTCCCGCAACGTTTACTGTAATTTTTTTGGACAAATCTCCTTTTGCCACCGCTGTTGTTACCTCGGCAATGTTTCTTACCTGACCGGTCAAGTTGGATGCCATCTGATTTACCGAATCGGTCAAATCTTTCCAAACACCACCAACTCCTCTTACTTTTGCCTGACCTCCCAGTTTTCCTTCAGAACCAACCTCTACCGCCACACGCGTAACCTCTGAAGAAAACGAATTCAGCTGATCCACCATCGTATTAATGGTGTTTTTAAGTTCCAAAATTTCTCCTTTTACGTCAACCGTAATTTTTTTCGAAAGATCTCCTTTTGCTACCGCTGTTGTTACATCAGCAATATTACGCACCTGACCGGTTAAGTTAGAAGCCATTTGATTAACGGAATCCGTCAAATCTTTCCAGGTTCCTCCAACTCCTTTTACCTGTGCCTGGCCACCCAGTTTTCCTTCGGTTCCTACCTCTCTCGCCACACGGGTTACCTCAGATGAAAACGAGTTCAGCTGATCCACCATCGTATTAATAGTGTTCTTCAACTCCAAAATTTCTCCTTTTACGTCAACGGTAATCTTTTTAGACAAATCTCCTTTTGCTACCGCTGTGGTTACATCGGCAATATTACGTACCTGACCCGTTAAGTTACTTGCCATTTTATTTACCGAGTCGGTCAAATCTTTCCAAACACCACCAACACCTCTCACTTTTGCCTGACCTCCCAGTTTACCTTCTGTACCTACCTCACGTGCCACGCGCGTAACCTCCATCGAAAACAGATTCAACTGTTTTACCATTCCGTTTACCTCTTTTGCAATTCTGAGGAATTCTCCCTGCAATGGATTTCCTTCAATAGAAAGCGGCATTTCCTGAGATAAATTTCCTTTTGCCACAGATGTGATTACGTGAGCAATTTCGATCGTTGGATGCACCAGATCTGAAATCAGCGTATTTACCGAATCAACGCAGGAACTCCACGAACCTCTCGCGCCGTCAAGTGCAACGCGATTAGTAAGTTTTCCTTGTTTACCAATGCTTTTTCCAACCTTTTGAAACTCAAAAACCATACGTTCATTCAGGTCAATGATTTCATTCAAAGTATCGCAGATTGATCTTTTTATCCCATTCTGATCCGTTGGGAAACGTTGCGTGAAATTACCATTTTTGACTTTCAGCAAAATCTTTAAAAACTCTGCATCAGTCAAAATAGATTCTTCTGAATCTTCCTTTTTCCCTTTCGGCTGCGAAGGTTTATCTCCTGAAATAATCGGGAACTCAAGGATGTCGTGAACTTCTTCAATATTAATTTCGTTTGTTTTTTTCATATTCCCAATTCTTTATCGAATGATTAAAAAAATCTGATACTTTATATTTTAGCTCACCTGATGATACTGTCAGGTTTTAAATTTCGTCAAACAATATTTTCCTTAAATGAAACTGCACAAACGCGTCCATAGAATCTGATCGTTTTGTGTTATCATTATAATTAAGCGGTTTGATAATATAACCTGCTATTCCTAATTTTTCTGCTTCTGAACGATCCATTTCCTCCGAAGAGGTTGTCATGATAAACACTTTTAAATCTTTTAGGTTTTTATCTTCCCGCAATACTTTAAGAAATTCTATTCCATTCATCCTTGGCATGTTAATATCCAGTAAAATCACATCGGGAATTAATGCTAATTCCGGGTCTCTCAGGATTTTTAAGGCTTCAATTCCGTTATAAGCCGTGTGAAGTACATATTCACTTTCTAATTTCTTTAAAGACCGTTCTACACTAATCACATCCAGTTCATCATCTTCAATTAATAAAATCGTTGGCTTTTTCATATCCTTAATTATTTCTCCATGTAAAAATAAATTCGGCACCTTCGCCCAATTTTGATTTAACTATTATACTTTCCTGCTGATCATCAATTATTTTTTTGACTATTGCCAGCCCAACTCCGGTACTTTCCTGTTCATTTTGTTCGCGTAATGTCTGAAAGATTTCGAATATTTTTTCGTGATATTCTACTGCAATTCCAATTCCGTTGTCTTTAACAGAAAATTCATGAACACCCCCAAATGTTTCGCAGCTTATCTGAATCACTCCGTCTTCTTGTGGTGTATATTTTACGGCATTACTAATCAAATTGGCAAATACCTGTTCGAGTTTAATTCTTTCGGTAAATAAATCCGGAAGATTCCCTATTTCAAGTTTAAAATTTCTCGGAACAATAGAAGCTGCAATTTCACGTACCAAAGCATTTGTATCTATATTTTCTGAAGGCGCTTTTAGGTTCAGACGGGCATAATCCAGTAAACCATTAATAAGTGCTTCCATCCGTCTTGTTTTTTGCGGAATAATGCTGAGATATCTTTTAATCTCTGGCGATAGTTCCTTTTCATGATCCTCTTCAATCCAGCTCACAACGTTATGAATACCGCGAATTGGTGCTTTTAGGTCGTGCGAAACCACATAAGCGAATTTATTCAGCTCAGCATTTCTGTTTTTAAGTTCATGAATATTTTTATCCAGCTTACCAGACATTCTGTTGAGCGATTTTGACAAAGCAGTCAGCTCATCGTTTCTGGTATCTTTTACCATTGTAAAATTCCCTTTAGAAATATTTTCAGCAAGACGAACCATTGCCGTAATCCTCTTATTGGTGATATACATTATAAACACTGTACTTAATAAACCTACTATAACAGTAAGCGTAAGAAATATAAAAGAAAAAGTATGCGCATATTTTAATGAAGTTAAAAGCATCTCTGTATGGTGTTTTCTTCTTTTATATTCGATTTTATCAAATCGCGTGAATTTCTCAGAAATAGCGTCATTTATATTTTTACCGACATGTCTTTTTAGAGTAGTATTAAAAAGATTTTTATAAGAGTACGGATATTCTCGTCTACTCTTTATCAAT
Source organism: Flavobacterium sp. KH_001 (assembly GCF_057840745.1). NCBI lineage: Bacteria > Pseudomonadati > Bacteroidota > Flavobacteriia > Flavobacteriales > Flavobacteriaceae > Flavobacterium > Flavobacterium sp. KH_001. Next base: position 4,191,985 of record NZ_CM174520.1, read on the forward strand.
TCTTTCGAATATCGAACCCAATCACTATGAAGCGTGCTGATAGAATCTAGTATAGTACGTTGTTCATTCTTGCTCCCAATACGAATTTCCTGTTCTTTTATTAATAAAGGCACTCTTTTTAGTCCGATAAAATAAGAATCCAGAAAGGTATAATCTTCTGTCAGCAGAAAACCGCGAAAAGCACTCTGCATTTCGATAATCGATTTGTGTGTTTTATTAGAATTCCGAATAATCTCCTCAGATCTGGCCAGAAACTGTGAGTTCAATTGCACTTTTTTCGACAGCAAATAATTGGTATAAGAGTCCGCAACGGACAACAAAATCACCAAAGTAAAAGCCACAAAAATTTGAGTAGATAATTTCATTTAATTACAATTAAAAGGCCATATCACACTATGTAACAATTGTTTACTCAATAAAATTAAGAAAAATAATAAAATCTTTTCTAAATTATTTTTAAGTGCCTTTGGTATTGATGAACCTTCCACGGCTACAATCAATGATAAAGCTGCCAACACTTATACTGAAAATGTATATTGACTTAAAATCTTTTTTAAGTCGTTAAAATTGTTTGGTTTGGATATAAAATCATCGGCGCCATGCGCTATGGCTTCACGAATGATATCATCCAGTTGCGAGGTCGAAAAGATAATAATCGGAATTTCTTTTAATCCTTCTTCCTTTTTTATTTCAGTTAAGAATTCAAGACCGGACATAAGGGGCATGTTTAAATCCAGAAAAATAACATCGGGAGAAATTTCCTCTTGCAACAATTTTTGCAATGCTTCTACCGGATCATGAATTGCGGTATAGGTAGCCATAGAGACTGATTCCAGCGCTTCCATGAATAACTCACAATCATCTGAATCATCATCAATTTGTAGTATATTGCTATAAGCCATACGCTTATTAGGCACTTCTGGTGTGTAAAGTTCTTTCAATAATTCTTTTTTTTAAATTAAAAACAGACTCAATGTTTAGCTTTAAATTCTATTCAATATGACCTACAAATATGGAAGTATTAATTTTTATGGTTTTACATAATTTCAGATTAATGTTATATGGTTTCAATCTTAAATTAGATTTTGTACGAGACGAAAGCGCTTTTGCTTTTTCTTAAACAAATTGGAATTATACATAAAAAATTAAATAATTATTACTCCCCATTCTCTAAAAGTTTAATCTCAACATTATACTGAAACGTAAGACTAAAGTAAAGGCCTTGCTTTTACAGCAAGTTTTTTTGATCTCTCCAATTTAAAAAAGTAATCATAATCTTATGATTCAATAAAAAAATAGTCCAAAAATTACTTTATTATCCGTAAAAAGATTTAAATTTACTAGGATACATATCTGAAAAAAAATCCAAAACAAATAGTCCACCTATGAAGTATAAAAATATTTTGCAAATTGATGACGATTCAGATGATTGTGAATTCTTTCAGCAGGCGCTGGAAGCGGTCTCAACAGCAGCATATATGGCACTTCATAATCCTATTGAAGCGCTTCAAAAATTGGCAGATAAAGAAATTAATCCTGATTTGATATTCCTTGATATTAATATGCCTTTGATGAGCGGGATCGAGCTTTTGGCAGAAATAAAAAAGAGAGAGACGATCAAAAATATTCCTGTTATTATATTTTCTACGGCCCCGGTATCAGGGAGTCTTGCAAAATTACTGGATGCTAAAGATTATATTACAAAACCAAGTAATTTTAATGAACTTAAAAATATTTTAAAAGACATTTTATAATGTTTTTTTGAAGAAAAAATTTCCTGTTGATTACGACAAAAAGATTTTTTAAAAGCCATACTTCACCGACTTTTTACTTTTAATTGACTTCCTATCTATTTACTAAGTTACTTACCACAATCTCAACTTGAGACTCCTTCCTTATTTTCTTTGTACGATATGTTGTGTCTCATCGCATCTATTTAAATCAAAACACTGATAATTATACAATTACAAATTAGAATCTTGTAAATAAAAGTCGTTTTTCAACTCTAAATTTGGTTATAATTCGAACTAGTATTAATTAAAACCAATAGAGATGAGCACTTTAAATCAAACTACCGAATCGCAAGTCAAAGAACCACTGGATGAAAGCACAAGTTATGTTGATCAGTACGAAAACATTCCGCTAGACGATGACAATCCGGAGGAAGAAACTATAGTAAACGAAGATGATGCTATTACAAATGATGAGGAGGATTTGGATCAGGAATTCTTAGATGCCCTACAACAAGATGAGGAGGAAGAAGAAATCTACGATGATCAAAATAATCTGGATAAAAATCAAAATAACCTGGATAAAGGCGATCCTGATAATGATGATGATAGAAATCTTAGCGTAGATGATCTCTACAAAAACAATGTCTCAGACAACGATGATATAGCAGACAATGATCTTAATGATTTTGAAGGCGCTCATCTCAACAATCCTGATCTTGATAGAGAAGAGCAAAATATTCGAAATCGAGAATAGCAATTGATGTGTTTCATCTATTTTCAGAAATAAAGAACAATAGATGAAATACATTGCTTTTTATACTCCAAAAATATCAATTATGGATTTTTACCTAATTATTCAAATCATAATAGTATCAATTGCCGCGACATCAAGTATGACCTTATTTAGTTATGCAGTATCAGCTCAATACAGAGAATTATACAAAGAACCTTTATTGCTGACTTATCTGATGCGTAACTTAAAAATCAACCTCTCTATGGCCTCCAAAAACACATTGAGCTGGCTGATTCATTATGGTATTGGGGTCGTCTTTGTAACTATATATCATTATTTTTGGGCACACAATATTATACAATTAACTTTTCTACATGCGCTTTTGTTAGGGGTTGCCAGTGGAATTACAGGTATCGTCAGCTGGATGATACTTTTTAAAATTTCGCATTATCAGCCTAAAATTGATTATAAAGGTTACTACATACAATTGTTTATCGCCCACATTATTTTTGCCCTTATTGCAACTGCAGTTTACGCCATTTCCTTAACCGTTATTTTGCTAACCGATACTTATTTTACACCAAAGTAAACAAATTCAAAACAGAAAAATCTTATACACTTTCAAGAAACAAAAAATGGCGCCTATGTAGCGCCATTTTAAATTCTATTTTATTTTATTTCTTGTCAATTTTATAAAGTCGACCCTGATCTGTGATTGCGTATAAGGCTCCGTCATTACCTTGTGTAATATCTCTAAAACGTTGGCCTTCTCCTGCTAACAGTCTTTCTTCGCCAATCACTTTATTGTTTTCAATGGCAAGACGAACAATATGCATACCGCTTAAAGCTCCAATGAAAAGGTTGTTTTGCCATTCCGGCACACGATTACCTGTGTAGAAAGTCATTCCACTTGGTGATACCACCGGGTCCCAATAATAAACCGGTTGCTCCATACCGTCTTGTTTCTGAATCCCTGCTCCTATTGCTGGTCCGTCATATTCAATTCCGTATGTAATAACAGGCCATCCATAATTTGCTCCTGCTTTAATGCGATTAATTTCGTCACCTCCTCTCGGTCCATGTTCAGCCAGCCAGATTTCGTTGGTAACCGGATTAAGTGCCAGTCCTTGTGGGTTTCGGTGCCCAATCGAATACAATTCAGGCAAAGCACCGGCTCCTGTAAAGGTTGGATTACCTGAGGCAGCCTGTCCGTTTTTTGTTATTCTGACTACTTTTCCTAAGGCTGCCGTAACAGATTGAGCTAATGGTCTTGTTTGTAATACAGAACGTTCTCCTGTGCTAACAACCAAATTTCCGGTTTGATCAAAAAGGATACGTCCACCATAATGCAGATTACTAGGATTTGCGGGATTAGCACGATAAATTACGACCGCGCCTTCTATCGTTTTTTCATCTGCCGATAATTTTCCTTTAGCTACCGAAGTCTGATTTCCGCCTGATGATGCTTCTGAAAAAACCCAATAAATCATTCTATTAGAGGAAAATTCAGGATCAAGACACAATCCTAACAATCCACCCTGACCGTCAGGATTCACCGTTGGAATTCCCGTTATCGGACTGCTTACCTCTCCTGCAACAGTAACAATGCGCATTGTTCCCGCTTTTTGAGTAACCAATAATCTTCCATCAGGAAGACTTTTTACTCCCCACGGGCTAGTCAAGGACGAAGTTATGACTTTTCCTTCGTAACCAGTATTCGTTTGTAAACCACCAATTCGCGTTTGCCCTGCAAAGGCCGGACTATAAGTGGTGTTAGCAGGGTTATTTTCTACCGGGTTCGTTGGTGTTCCGGGATCTGGATTTACAACAGGATCTTTATCATTTGAGCAGCCACAAGCAATAAGCAAGGCACTCGACAAAATAGTAATATAGTTACGGTGTAGCATAGATATGTAGGTTAAGGATTAACAATCAATTAATTGAATACTAGTTATTTGCATCAAATTTCCAAAATCTGAAACGAATAACTTTATATAATTAATCGTAAATTTTATACAATTTATTGCAAATCAGATGAAAATATATTTTCGGCCGTGAAGTTTTTCTGTTTTTTTTTGAAAACTTGTTAATTAGATAACAAACCATTTTAATAATAATCTTAACTTTTAGTTTTAATTCTAAAATAGCCCGAGGTTTCAAATTTGGAAGACGCACCGTAAACACATCGTTTCAAAAATTAGGCGCAAAACGCAATAAAATCTGATAATTATGAAATCGTCAGACAGAATGTTATAAAAAATTTCCTCCATTTCAATTTTATATTTGTTGTATTAGCCAGTATCACAATTCCGTAAATTATTTTAAGCTGTATATCTATATAGTTTGGAGTATTCACCTATTTTCTAACGCATCAATTCTAACTTATGTCACTTTCCAAATACAATAAAAAAAGAGATTTTAAGCAAACACAGGAACCCAAAGGTAAAGTTGAAAAATCTTCCAATAAATTGATTTTTGTTGTGCAAAAACATGCCGCATCACATTTGCATTATGATTTTAGACTGGAAATGGATGGTGTTCTTAAAAGTTGGGCGGTTCCAAAAGGGCCTTCAATGGATCCTGATGTAAAGCGACTTGCCATGATGGTTGAAGATCATCCGTACAGTTATAAAGATTTTGAAGGAACTATTCCGCCTGGAAATTATGGTGCTGGAAATGTTATTGTTTGGGATAACGGAACCTATACTCCCTCAGAGAAAACAGCATCACCCGAACGAACCTTGGTGGCGAATTTAAAAAAAGGGCGTCTGAGTTTTGTTTTAAATGGCAAAAAACTCAAAGGTGAATTTTCTTTAGTCAAATTAAATGGGAAACAGGAAAATGCATGGTTACTGATCAAAAAAAATGACAAATATGTTAATGATACAGACATATTAGAAAAAGATAAATCGGTTATTTCGAGAAGGACTTTAGCTGATTTGGGTGAAAAAGCAAAGGAAGCAGATTCAGAAAAAGAAAATCAAACCCAACAAACAATTAAAAAGACGGACAAACCTGCCGAATTCATTAAACCGATGTTGGCCACAATCACGGACAAAGCATTTGATGATGAAGAATGGATCTTCGAAAACAAATACGACGGTTACAGAACTATCGCGGTCATTAACCCAAATGAAGATGTTGAATTATACAGCAGAAACGAAATTTCTTTCAATACCAATTTTAAACCTATTGCCGAAGAATTAAAAAAAATTGATCATGCAGTTGTTTTAGATGGTGAGGTTGTAGTGGAAGATGAACAAGGCAAAGCCAGTTTTCAATTGCTTCAGAATTACCTTAAAACAGGTTTCGGAAATTTAAAGTATTATGTCTTCGATTTATTAAATTTAGACGGAAATCTGGTTACTAAACTATCCACTCTCGATCGAAAAGAACTTCTGAAAATTTTATTCAATAAATACAAATTCAGTAATATTTTCTATGCCGATCATTCTGTTGGAGACGGCATAAAACAGTTTGAACTTGCTACCAAAAACAAAGAAGAAGGGATTGTGGCCAAAAAAGCTGACAGTGTTTATTTATCAGACAAACGCTCTCATGACTGGCTAAAAATTAAAACCGCCAATCAGGAAGAAGTAATTATCATTGGAATTACTGAACCTAAGAATTCAAGAAAGCATTTTGGCGCTATTATAATGGCACAGTATTATGGAAAAAGGCTTCAGTACATTGGAAAATGCGGTACCGGTTTCACAGAACAAATACTAGAAGAATTGTACACTAAATTACAGCCTTATTTTATTGCTGATTCTCCTTTAAATGAAAAAACCGGTCTTCGGGATACCATTCAGTGGGTAAAACCAAAATTGGTCTGCCAGATCAAATTCTCTGAATGGACTGCTGATAAACGTCTTAGACATCCGGTTTATCTTGGTTTGAGAATAGACAAAAAACCTACTGAAGTTTTTCTACCATCGGATACTAAAAATACAACGGAATTAAAAAAAGAAGAAAAAAAAGAAGAAAAAATGGATGACACTACTCAAAAAAACAAAACGGAAAATGATTATGATTTGAAAGTGGGAAAAACGGTTCTTCATTTGACTAATCAGAATAAAATCTATTTTCCGGATGACAAAATTACCAAAGGAGAAATCGTTCAGTATTATAATGAAGTAGCTGATCTTATCCTTCCCTACTTAAAAAATCGTCCGCAATCGATGAACCGTTTTCCAAATGGAATCGCCGGCACCAGTTTTTACCAAAAAGAAGTAGATGTCGAAAAAAGTCCGTCCTGGCTGAAAACAAAAAAAATATTCTCAGAATCGAATGATGCTGATGTGAACTATTTGATTTGCAACAATAAAGAAACCTTACTTTATATGGCGAATTTGGGTTGTATCGAAATCAATCCGTGGAATTCCACCATTCAGCATATAGAAAATCCGGATTGGCTGGTAATTGATATAGATCCTGATCAACAAGATTTCACAGAAGTGGTAAAAACAGCTTTAACCGTCAAAGAAGTCATGGATGAACTGGAAACCGAATGTTTGTGCAAAACTTCCGGTGCTACAGGATTGCATGTATATATTCCGTTAGGCGCTCAATATGACTATGATTCGACTAAAATATTAGCTGAATTAATTGCCAAAGAAGTGCAATCACGCTTACTGGACACCACTACTTTGGAAAGAAGCATCAAAAAAAGAGACCGTAAAATTTATATCGACTTTTTACAAAACAGACATGGTCAGACTTTGGCAGCACCTTATTCCGTTCGTCCTAAACCTGGTGCAACAGTTTCTACGCCCTTAGAATGGAGCGAAGTAAATGACGATTTGCATCCGTCTCAATTTACTATAAAAAACGTTTTGAGCCGTTTTGAGAAAAAAGGCGATTTATGGAAACCCGTTTTAGAAAAAGGAGCCAACGTCAAAAAGATCATCAAAAAAATTGAAGATCGCGACAGAGGTTAAGATGATTTTTTCTTTTTAGTTTCTAAACTCGCTTTCAACATTTCCATAAGATCGTCGGTTTGTTTGTGCACCACTTTAAGTTCTGCAGGTTTTTTAGGCGCTTTTCCTTTGGCTTTCTTTTTAATAATATCCAAAAGTTTGGCAGTATACTCATCTTTAAAATTACTGATATCAAATTTCTCCGTAAGCTGATCGATTAATTTTTCAGCCATATCCATTTCTTTTGCACTTGTAGATTTAGCGACTGGCGGAAGTTTTAATTCGGATGGATCCCTAACTTCCTGTTCAAAACGGATTCGGTTTAAAACAATAACATTTTTATAGGGCTTTAAAATTGCCAAACTTTCTTTATTTCGCAGTACAAAACTCGTTACTCCCACTTTTCCGGACGCTGCCAATGCATCACGAAGCAAGGCATAGGCTTTCATGGCACCTTTATCTGGCTCCAGGAAATAAGGCTGTTCATAATAAATACTATCAATTTCTTTTTCAGCTACAAAACTCTGAATATCTATCGTTTTAGTTTTTACCGCATCGGCAGCCTGAAAATCTTCATCATCGAGAATTACATATTTATCTTCAATTTTATAACCTTTGATGATATTTCCATACGCTACTTCTTTACCCGTACTTTCATTAAATCTTTTAAAGATAATATTTGAAAGATCTTTTGCATCGAGCATATCCAAATCCAGACTACTCTCCTGCACTGCCGAAAACAACTTAATAGGAATATTAATTAAACCAAAACTGATTGAACCTGTCCATATTGATCTCATGATTTCTTTGTTTTAAATTGACCCTAAATTTAAGGCAGAGTTGTGATTTTCTATTATATGATATTGGGAATGTTTTATAAAATAATGCGTTGAAATGGTTTTTACATTTTGGTTGTTGCGTAATTTTTATAATTTGGAAAAAGAAATTGATATATTTGGTAATGAATAATTGGTGATTTGAATTACACATATCTACCTTAATTGGGTTAGATTTGTGTGATTTTGTCACACATATATATAAGTTACCAGCAAGCGCAACAACATTCGTTAAAATTTCACAAATGAAGAAGTTAACTATTTTATTATTATGTCTTTGTTTAACTAGTTGTTACTTTGGACAAAATGAATCAAGCAATGAAATAATAAAAAACTTTCATTTAGCAAGATGGGATGAAAATACTTGGATTTCATATACCGAAGATAACGATAGCATTTTTGAAGACGAAAAGATTGTTGTTGGGCATAATGTTTTTGCAGTCGGTAATAATGAAAACTTTATAATTGGAAAGCAACATCCGTGTGAAAATAAAAATAAACATTTCATTGACTATGACAGTTTAAAACCAAACAGAAAGACTATAAATTATTTCATTATAGACAACCGCAATGATACTTATAGATTGTATAATTTCAGCAATGAAAAAGATTTCAATATTGAAAAAATTCGACTTGGAATTCCTAAAAGTTTGCCATATAAATATTATGATAAAAACTTAGAATAATCGCCTGCTGGTAACAGCCACTACAACGGATTTGGGAAGTTGGCTTAATGGGAAGTTGGTCTTGTATTTGGAATATTTGGCAAATCCGAAGAATGGTCTTAATTTAATCCCAAACCCGCTGTAGTGCCAGAACGTTGTGCGTCAGTTTGGCTGTATGCAGAAAATCAGAAGTGAAATAGAAAATTAATTAATCAATGTTAGATAATTTAAACAAAAAATATCTTTATTTATCAATCTCAATTTCAGTTACCTTATTCATATCACTGAACTTCATTTTAGGTCCAACATCTATTTTTGGTCTAGCAGAATTTATACAGAATAAAACAGGTTATTTTTTCGGAGTTGATATAAATACTTTGGATTACCTTTTAATCTCATTAATTCCAATTTGCGGTTTAATGTTAACGGAAAAAAGAAAACGGAAAAATTTATCCGAAATTCTAAAAGACAACTTAATTATCTGTTTGAGTTGCGTTTTAACTTTTAGTATTGGATTATTCATATTGATTTCAAAAATTGGAAGTCCATCAGAAAATCCGCTAATTCCAGAATATTTGCGAGTAGAACCATTTAAGCAATATTCTTTATTTTTCATTATTTTAGGTTTAATATTACCATTTTTATTTACACGAAAAGAAGTTGAAGAAACGAAAAGCGAAATTGAACTTATTGGAAAACAAAATGAATAAAAAAACCGAACGCACAACAGCTACTACAACGGATTTGGGAAATTGGCTTAATGCAAAGTAGCTTTTGTATTTGGAATGATTTGGCAAATCCGAAGAATGGTCTTAATTTAGTCCCAAACCCGTTATAGTACCAGAACGTTAACGGTCAGCGCAAAATCGACCACATATTGGAATATAAACGAAAAGAAAAATATTGAAATGAAGAAATTATTAATTACTTATATTTTGCTCATTGTTTCAATATGTCTTTATTCTCAGAAGAAAACAATTAAAGGAAAGGTAATTGATGATAATTTGGAAACTTTGCCATATGTGCAAATTATGATTAATGACACGATTCAAGTTGGCAGAACAGATTTAGTTGGTTTTTTTCAAATAGATATCCCTATTTCTGCAAAAACTATATTATTTAAATATCTTGGAGTAGATCCAGCGACAATAGAGCTTGTAGATAAATGTGATGAAGTCGAAGTCGTAATGCTGTTAAGCTGTACTTGTGATTTTATGACTCTTAAAAAAGTAGATAGACTTCGAATGAAAAGATTTAAGAAGATACCAGAATTACATAAAGAAGCATTTGAAAAAGGTATATTTGAAAATGAATATGCTTGTTATAATCGCGAGTTTAAACCCATTTATGAAGTGCACAAAATAGTAAACTAAAAAAACAAGGCCGAACCGCTAACAGCTACTACAACGGATTTGGGCAATTGGCTTAATGGAAAGTTGGTTTTGTATTTGGGATGATTTGGCAAATCCGAAAAATAGTGCTTAATTTAGTCCCAAACCCGCTGTAGTACCAAGAAGTTAGGCGATATTACCTTAAAAACGAGACAAATATCATTATATCAACTAAAGTTAGAAAAATTATAATTTCTAAAAGAAAATTAAACTTTGAAAATATTTATAAATATATTAAAATCAGTACTCTTTATCTGTATAAGTTTTATTGGAACTTTAATAATTTTTCTCAATTCAACTTTTGGAAATTACTCTGTTACTGTTTATGATATGTTTTTAAATCCTTTCCTGTTTTTAATTTATCTGATTCTATCTTTAATTTTTATTAATTGGACAAAAGAGCAAATTAAAAAAAACTACTTTTCACTTTTATTAATTCCTTTAGTTTTTACAATTGTGTCATATTTGTGGAAACAAAATTTTCATAAAAACATTTATTTACAAGCGATTATGGAAGAATCAAAAGGTTCTTTAATAACTCTATTTGATAATAATACTTTTGAAATAAAAGTTCAATATCAACACGGAGCAGACTACAAAAAAGGTAATTATGAGAAAAAAGGTAATGAAATATTTTTAATAGAAAAAGACATCACTATTTTGACCGATAGTCTTTTTACTCAAAAATATCACCTTATGAACAACGAAAAATTAATAGTTTTAGACAACAAGAGTTTTAAACCTTTAACTATATTAAAAATACAATCAAAACATTAAAATTGATATCTAAATAACATCGCCTAGAAGCTACTACAACGGATTTGGGCAATAGGCTTAATGGAAAGTTGGTTTTGTACTTGGAATGATTTGGCAAATCCGAAGAATGGGCTTAATTTAGTCCCAAACTGCTTGTAGCGCGGGAACGTTAGTGGCTATTTTTGAAAACCGTCGTAAGTATGAAACATAAAATCATCATTATTACTTTTCTTTTATTTCTAAAAAGTTCAATTTCTCTTGGGCAAACAAAGACTATAAATTTATATTTAGAAGATAATGACAAATTAAATATTCTTCTCAATGGAAAAGTTGAAACTGTCAACGTAAAAAATGAAAATCTAGCTTATAAATCATATAATTCTATCGTTTATAAATTCAACCAAAATGGAATTCCAGATAAAATAGTATATTACGGTTTAGGTTTAAATGCAGTATTTAAAAAACTCGTAAACGAAGAAGTTCATTACAATTTTAAAGCAAACAAACTTATATCAAAACTGAACAAACTTAGTTTTGGAAATGATGGGGATATATATGAATATGATGAAAATTGGAATTTAATATCAACAAAAAATTATATGTCCAATATTTTAATAAAAGAGATTTTATCAAAATATGACAATAAAAATAGAATAGTTGAAAAAACGGAATATTTATATGGTGGATTTAGTGATTATAATCCAACAACTCAGGAAGGAAAATCTAAATATTTATATGAAGTGGAAAAATATGAATATAATTCTCAAAATAAAGTAATTTTAAAATTGACTTACAATTTCAGAGAGAACAAGACAGTAATGATAACAAATTACAAATATGATGAGAATGGGAATCAGATTGAAGAAGGTCATTGCCTAAGTTATGGAGAACCAAATTGCGAAATCAAACCGCTTTATGGATATGAATATAATTCAAATAACCTAATTACTAGAAAATTTCAATTAGCAAAATTTTCGCCTCATAATACTGATTCATACTATTACTATGATGAAAAAGGAAATGAAATTGAAGTAAAAGGATTTTATATATATCCAGAAAAAGAACCAATTTTAGGCTATGATTTTAAATCTGAATACAATGTTTTTGGAAATAGAACAAAGGAAGAAGAAATTACTGGAAATTACAGGTCGATTGGTTTTGACAAATATAAAACTCAAAACACACAATATGATAAATTTCAAAATATGATTTTAAATGAATATATATCTCCAGAAGGCAAAACTATTAAAATCGTCCAGAAAAAATATACTTATGATAAAAAGAACAATTGGTTAAAAATGGAAACTTTTGAAGGGAAAAATAATGACGATTTAAAGCTAACGGAAATTACTACACGAGAAATTAAGTACTTCTAAATTAAAACAGCCACTAACACACGCTACAAGCAATTTGGGTATTAGGCTTAATTTGAAATTGGTTTTGTATTTGGAAGATTTGGCAAATCCGAAGATAAGGCTTAATTTAATCTCAAACTGCTTGTAGCGCGGGAACGTTGGTGGCAATTATAAAGACCAAAAAACATTATGAAAAACATTAGACTGATTTTGATTTTGCTAATAGGTGGATTTCTAACATATTTTGCATTTCAATCTCAATACAAAACTTTCTTTTTTGACAGCATTATTGAATTTGGATTGATAATAGTTGGACTTATAGTTTTCATTTGGACATTTATTACGGACTTTAAAATTTATAAAATTGAACGTCAATTAAAATGTTTTGCTTTCACAATTTTATGTTTTTTTTTCACATCAATCATTTTGACACTTCATATTAGAACACAACTAAAATTTGACAAACCAACATTGGTGAAAGTGTTTTATGATGGCGACTTTAACGGAACAGGAATTGATTTCAAAACTGACGGAACATACATATTTGACAATTCTGCAATAGGATTAAGTGACTATTTTTATGGAGTTTACACAATTTATGGAAATAGAATTACGATGGATAAAGACCAAATTGACAATCTTAAAAACTTGAAATATTTAGAAATTAAAGAAAAAATTATTGACACAAACAAAACTGACTTATATTTATTTCAAATTGACAGTTTAGGAAACTTGATAAAAAATTCTGAAGAATACAGAGTAACAATTGACAACAGAACAAACGAAAAGAAAAAATAACTGCCACCAACACACGCTACAAGCAATTTGGGCAATTGGCTTAATGGAAAAATTGGTTTGTATTTGGAAGATTTGGCAAATCCGAAGAATGGACTTAATTTAGTCCCAAACTGCTTGTAGCGCGGGAACGTTAGCGGTCAGCGCAAAATAGACCACATATTGGAATATAAACGAAAAGAAAAATATTGAAATGAAGAAATTATTAATTACTTATATTTTGCTCATTGTTTCAATATGTCTTTATTCTCAGAAGAAAACAATTAAAGGAAAGGTAATTGATGATAATTTGGAAACTTTGCCATATGTGCAAATTATGATTAATGACACGATTCAAGTTGGCAGAACAGATTTAGTTGGTTTTTTTCAAATAGATATCCCTATTTCTGCAAAAACTATATTATTTAAATATCTTGGAGTAGATCCAGCGACAATAGAGCTTGTAGATAAATGTGATGAAGTCGAAGTCGTAATGCTGTTAAGCTGTACTTGTGATTTTATGACTCTTAAAAAAGTAGATAGACTTCGCATGAAAAGATTTAAGAAGATACCAGAATTACATAAAGAAGCATTTGAAAAAGGTATATTTGAAAATGAATATGCTTGTTATAATCGCGAGTTTAAACCCATTTATGAAGTGCACAAAATAGTAAACTAAAAAAACAAGGCCGAACCGCTAACAGCTACTACAACGGATTTGGGCAATTGGCTTAATGGAAAGTTGGTTTTGTATTTGGGATGATTTGGCAAATCCGAAAAATAGTGCTTAATTTAGTCCAAAACCCGCGTAGTGCCAGAACGTTAGGCACAAGCTAAAACAACACGAACAGAAATGACACCGAAACAACAATTAGAATCAATCCTTTCCAACCAATACGAATCGGAAGACGGAGATTTGTATAAGGTCGAATTGCTGGATGGAATGACCGACAGTGAAATAGAAAACCTGAAAAATCAGCTTCCAGATAACAACTTACCGAATGAAATCGAAGAATTATTAAGATTCAGCAAAGGTTTTGAGTTTTATGGACTTGAAGAAGTACGTTTTGATGCATTCGGTCATTTTGGATTTGAAGAAATGTTTCCAAAATCAATACAACTTGCAGGAGATGGGTTTGGGAATTTTTGGATTTTAGATATTGACTCTAAGGGAAAATGGAATTCAGTTTATTATGTCTGTCACGACCCATCGGTCGTTGTAAAACACTCTGAAAATTTAACGGAGTTCATAAGACATGTTGACGAGTTCGGACAAAAAGGAAATCAATCCAACTTGGACATTATTCACGAAAAGACCGTAATGGATATTTGGAGTGAAAAAGTCGGAATAATGGAAAAAAATGAAAAGGATTATGGCTTTGAAAACGGACAAGTTGAACTACCAGAAATGTTTTTAGTGGCGGACTTGACTAATCAACCTATAAAAACAGGATTTCCTTGGGGTAAATCAGGACCGAACACAAAAATCATAAGACCGAGTGATGAACCAATTTGGATAGTTGAGAAACGAGTGAAACAAGGTTTTCTATCAAGATTATTCGGTGGAAAGAAATAAATAGCCAGTGCCTAACAGCCACTACAACGGATTTGGGCATTGGGCTTAATGGAAAGATGGTTTTGTATTTGGGAGATTTGGCAAATCCGAAGAATGGTATTAATTTAGTCCCAAACCCGCTCTAGTACCGGAACGTTGTGCGTCAGTTTAACACGAAATCCGTAAAACATAACTACTAATGAAAGTAATTATAAACTTATTGATATTAATACTTTTAACATCTTGCTCAAACAAGCAATTTACAGTGGAACAATATGAAAAGTATCCTGTAAAATTTCCAAAAAAATTAATTACTTATCCAAACGAGTCTTTTAAATTATTCTTGCCAAAAAACTGGGAATGGAAAATTGAAAATTATGATGATGTTGAAGAAATTACATTGGGAATTAATGCTTTTTCAAAACCAGACGAAAAAAACTTTACAAATATAATTTCTATACAAAAAGGCAAAATTTTTTCTAACAGTAATAACTTAAAGGATGAATTTGAAAATATGCTTGAAAAAGCAAAACAAAATCCTGATTTAAAATTAATTGAATCTGGAAAAATATTGTTTTTAGACAATGATACATATTTTACACATTCTAAATCAAACCCGGGAAATTATGGTGGAATTGAAATAATTTCATTTATTACCAAAAGTAAAAATGATAATAGTTTTTACTATTTACATGCTTCTGCTTCAATAACAAATGAGGTGAAAACTAATATGGCTATAATGATTCAATGTCTAAAAACATTTAAAGAAAAATAAAAACCGAACGCACAACAGCCGTTTGGCGAGATTGCGAATTATGCGGTAAATTCACGTTTATCTTTCGCAAGAAATTTAGTAGTAACCGAAAATACTCAGTTACGAAGTTCGCAACCTCGCCAAGCGCCAGAACGTTGTGCGACACTTTGGAAAACCAAAACGAATATGAAATATTGGACTTTAATTTGTGCTTTTTTATTTATAGGGTGTTGTCATCAGGGCGAACATCATATTACCGTCTACAATAATTCTGGTAAAGATTTGTATTGTAGAACATTTATAAACTCTAAAAACGAAAGTTTTAATGAGTACTTAAAAAAGAATCATACCACAGATATAGGAATTGGGATTGGTAAAAAAGATTCTGAAATTATAGACAAACATCCTTCAGAAAAAATTATATCTATCATGTATTTTGACTCGATAGAATATATAAACCCGAATGAAAATTTTGAAAGGTTAAAAACTACACAGAATTTGATCTTGAAGAAATATTCAAAAGAAGAGTTGGAAAATTTAAACTGGAAAATAGATTATAAATAAAAAAGCGATCGCACAACAGTTACTACAACGGATTTGGGCATTGGGCTTAATGGAAAGATGGTTTTGTACTTGGATGATTTGGCAAATCCGAAAATAGGACTTAATTTAATCCCAAACCCGCTGTAGTACTAGAACGTCGCGGTCAGTTGAAACCGAACTTACGCAGAAAAATAACACATAAAATTAAATGAAAAATTTAGAAAACTATAAAAAAGAAACTTTGACAATTGACTTAGCTAAAGCAAATATCTATGGGCTTTTTGGTATGATACCTATTGTTATGATTTATACTATTCCATTTTATTTGATTTGGAATGAAAAGCTAACCATTGTATATTTTAAAAATTATTTTAAAGAATTTAGCATCACAAATAACCCACTTCCTTTTTCAGTTCTAATTATAATAGTTATGATTTTGGGAATAATTATGCACGAATTAATTCACGGAATTACTTGGTCAAAATATACAGAAAAAGGTTTTAAGTCAATTAAATTTGGAATCTTATGGAAAATGCTAACACCATATTGTCATTGTAAAGAACCTTTGAAAGTAAAAGAATATATTTTGGGAGCAATAATGCCTGCCATTTTATTAGGTCTTATTCCAGCAATTTATGCAATCATATTTGGTAATATTTTACTTTTAGTATTTGGTATATTTTTTACGACTGTTGCAATTGGAGATTTTATGATTATTAATCTATTGCGTAAAGAAAATATGAATTCTTTAGTATTAGATCATCCTACCGAAGCGGGTTGTTTTATATATAGAAAATTAAAAAGTTGAATGATCAGTTAAAATATAACATTTTTGAATAACGACAACCGAACCGCCAACACACGCTACAAGCAATTTGGGCATTTGGCATAATGGGAAAATTGGTTTGTATTTGGAAGATTTGGCAAATCCGAAAGATAACGCTGATTTAATCCCAAACTGTTTGTAGCGCGAGAACGTTAGGCAACATATAAGAAACACAAAAATGATTTTTCTAATAATAATGGTGATTATACTAATTGCCTCGATAGTATTTGAACAAAAAAAACTGAATCGATTAAAAAAAGAATTTAGAGAAGTGACTCTGTTTGACGATTTAATTGATTTTGGTTTTATTCCATCTGATTCCACTACAAAGAATAAGGATAATAATAAATGGTTATCAAAAAAAGATGAAAATGATGAATTTGAATACCATTGCACTTTTTATCTTGATAGAGGTAAGATTAATTTTGAAACAATATTAGAGATAAAAAGAAGAGTCATAAGTAATAATACCGGTTTAATACATGACTTTAAACTTTCAAGAAGGTATAAAGAAAAAGGGGTGCATTTGGCTGGTCGTTCTTTTATAAAATCTTACAAAGTAAAAAAAGTAGCTGATTTGCCAAAAACAGATGAAATTATAAGCGATTTTAATGAAATGATCAAAATTCTAAAAAAGGAAAATATTCGAACATTAAATAAATTTGAAATATAAAATACGTTGTCTAACAGCCGTTTGGCAAGATTGGAGTTTTAGACTGAATTTAAAGCAGGTTTTGTATTTGGAGAATTTGTGTTTAACCTAAAAATCTTGCATCTTTATTCCCTAGCCTCGCCATGCGCCAGAACGCTAGCCGTCAGTTTACGGCTGAACATAAAAAATAGAAACTAAAATCTAAAAATGAAAAGAATAGCAAATTTTATATTTTTCTTAATTTGTTTTTGTGCTAACGCACAAAATTTTAATCCGAAAATAGTAACACTATCCGAAAATCCAAATGTAGAAGATTTTTCTTTTTTGAAAGAGGAATTAAAAGATGTTCAAGTTATTATGATTGGAGAAAAATCTCATAATGATGGAAATGTATTTGAGATGAAAACCAAAATAGTAAAATACCTTCATCGGGAAATGGGATTTAATACCATTGCATTTGAATCTGGAGTTTACGATGTTTGGAAAGCACAAGAGGATATAAATAATGGAAAAAACACAAAAGAAGCATTTGAAAAATCATTATTCCAAATTTGGAGTAAAACAAAAGAATTTCAAAGTTTCATTGATTTTTATGACGCAAATAAAAACAACTTAAAACTGTTTGGTTTTGACAATCAAATTACGGGGAAATATGGCGAACAAAACTTAATCAAAGATTTATACGAATATTGTAATAGAAACCAGATTCAAATCACTTTAGATCAAGAAGATTTAGAATTACAAATGGAATCAATGTATTATGGTGTTTTTGATGAAAAAGATATTAATTATAGTGAATTTAAAAACTCACTTTCTAAAATACTGGAAGCTGTTTCTAAAAAGCAAAAAAATGAAGAACAGTTTTATTGGATTCAAATCATTAAAAACTTGATGTCATTGGGGGAAAGTAGTTATAAAAAAGTATCCATTTCAAGTACATTCAACACAACAGCCGAAGACAATATTCGTGATAAACAAATGGCTAGTAACCTTCTAGCTTATATTAAAAACCATCCTAATGAAAAAATAATTTGTTGGGGCGCAAATCAACATTTTGCGAACGATATGTCTTCAATAAATGAATCAATTATTAAAGATTTTATTCCCATGGGTTCTTATATAAAAAAAGCACTTAAAGAAAAAGTGTACAGTCTGGCGGCAATAACGGCCTATGATTCTATTTATTTACAAGGCAAATGGGAAAAAGCAATTGTTACTGAAAATTCATTTGAATATTATCTAAAAAACAAAAAAAAACCTTACTTGTTTATTTCTTCTAATCAGGATGAAATGAAACAAAAGCAATCAACGAGATTCTTCAGTCCCATCACTTTCATTGACTTGCAACCAGATTTAGTTCACGATGGTTACCTGTTTTTTAACAATACAAGTCAATCCACTTTTATAGAAAATGGAAATATTTTAAATTCCAAAACAGATGAAAGCGAAACAAATGAAACAAATAGATTTGACATTAATAATTTTAAAACAACAACAAAAACAGGAGATAAAAAACCTATCATTCTTGAGGAGGTTAAAATTGTAAACCATAAAAAAGAAAACCTAAAAATTATAAAAAAAGTAATTGATAATATTAAAACGAATTATCCAACTTTTGCTTTTAACTCAAAGATGTTTTCGAATATAGTCGTTACTGTTCAAGACAACACGCAATTAAATTTAGATTTATTTTTCAAACAATATGATTTCGGATACAACCAAAACAGTAATAGAAATACAAAATTATTAGAAGAAATCAGATGGAATACAAAAAATGGTTATGAACCCACCAATATTAGAAATTTCAGAAATTTAACCTATAATAATCCCATAATGTACTCTCGCTTTTTAGAAAGTCGAAAATTTAAAAAGTTCGGATTCTCACAAATCGAAAATGAAATTTACAATGAAAAAGAAGTTTATGTAATTGATTTCAATACAGACAGAGACCATTACAATTATACTGGCAGATCGCTACTTACCAATTATTCAGGCACAATATACATCAACAAAGAAGATTTTGCTATAGTTAAGATTATTGAAAATTGGGAGACAAAAGAAAATCAAAAAGAAATAAATCAAGACTTTGAGTTGTATGGTTGGGATAAAAAATACATCAATAAGGAACTATTAAAAGAATCCATAACAAGTTATTACAACAAAGTAAATGATTTATATTATCTCACAAAAACTGAAATAATTCAATCTGGAAAAATATTAGATAATGAAAATAATTTAAAACCTTTTGAAATAGAATTAAATTCACTTTGGAGCGATTTCAATAATTTGAATCCAACTTCAATCCAATTCAAAGACGAACAAAATACATTTCAATCGAAAAGTTACAATAACGAATTTTGGGAAACATATTCGTTAGCAAAATAAAACCTAACGCTTAACAGCTGCTACAACGAATTTGGGCAATTGGCTTAATGGAAAGTTGGTTTTGTATTTGGATGATTTGGCAAATCCGAAGAATGGGCTTAATTTAGTCCCAAACCCGCTGTAGTACCAGACGTCATTGTAAAAAACGACCGTAACAAAAGACAATCGAAGAATTAATGCTAGAGAAATTCCCGACAATAAACAGTACACTTTCACCAAACGAACTTGGCAAAGTTATTAGACAAAACTACGAGTTAAGCGATAAAACCGAATGTAGCATATTTCGACTTGCAATGAACCATTTATACATAGTTCATGATGCCGAAAAGAAATACGTTTTTAGGGTTTATACTTTTAATTGGCGGACAAAATTAGAAATTGAAGAGGAATTAAGACTTTTGCTTCACTTAAAAGAAACCAACCGACAAGTTGCTTATCCAATCGCAGACAAATCAAACGAATACATACAAGAAATTGAAGCCCCAGAAGGGAAAAGACTTGGCGTTTTATTTTCACATGCTAAAGGTGTAAAGACAGCAAAATTTTCACACCAAACAAGTTTTTTAATTGGACAAGCATTAGCAAAAGTTCATCAATCGGCAGAAAAATTTGAACTAAAGAGAATATCTTACAATACTCAAAACTTGCTTACCCAATCCATTTTAAGAACTAAAAAATTCTTTAAGAAAACCAACGATGATATTGATTTTTTAGAAAAATTGTCTGCTTTTTTAGCTCTGAAAATGGACCGTATTGACGAAAAGGAAATGAGATATGGAAGTGTTCATCTTGATGTTTGGTTTGACAATTTGCACATTGACGATGAAAAAGAAATAACTTTTTTTGACTTTGACTTTTGTGGCAATGGTTATTTATGTTTTGATGTTTCTTATTTTCTCTTTCAATTACTTGCAACAAATTTAAACGAAGAAGAATATCAAGAAAAAGCCGATAGTTTCTTAAAAGGCTACGAAACTGTAACGAAAATTAGTAACGAAGAAAAAAAGTTTTTGCCTTTTGCTTGTTTAGCAATTATGACATATTACATAAGTATTCAGTGCGACAGATTTGAATATTGGACGAATATTTTTTTAAATGAAGATCATTTAAAAAGAATGGTTGGGAATTTGAAACGGTGGATTGCTTACAATAAAATTGAAATAGAATAACGATTCAAAAAACAACGAACGGCTAACAGGTGTTTGAAGAGATTGGGGTTTTAAGCTTAATGGAAAATTGTTTTTGTATTTAGGAGATTTGGCAAATCCAAAAATAGGGCCTAATTTAGTCCCAAACCCGCTGTAGTACCAGAGCGTTAGTGGTAATTGTAAACACGATTTTGCTTATGAAGCACATTTTTAAATTCTTAGTTTTAATAATTTTTACTCAGACAAGTTTTGCCCAAAACTTTGATAAAAATCTAGTTTCAAAAAAAACAGAATTGAATCTGTCTTTTGAATCAAAAATGCGAGGAATAGAAAGTAAGAATGTTGTCTATTACATTGAAAAAGACATCCAAACTTTGTCGGCTTACGAAAATGGCAAATTAAAATGGCAAACAAATATAATTTCAGTTTGTGGTAAACCGAGCGTTG
This sequence comes from Flavobacterium sp. KH_001, assembly GCF_057840745.1. NCBI lineage: Bacteria > Pseudomonadati > Bacteroidota > Flavobacteriia > Flavobacteriales > Flavobacteriaceae > Flavobacterium > Flavobacterium sp. KH_001. Next base: position 4,213,457 of record NZ_CM174520.1, read on the forward strand.
GAAAACCTGAAATAAGAGTTATAAAACCTAAAGCAGATAAATTATTAATTGTTTTTGGAAAACATAGTTTTGCTGAAGTTGATATTAAAAACGGTAAAACTGAATATTTAGGGGAAGATTAAAAACAACTACTGCTAACAGCTACAACGGATTTGGGCATTTGGCTTAATGTAAAGTTAGTTTTTGTATTTGGGATGATTTGCTTCGCCTGTTCGTCCCGATAATTATCGGGACTCGGGTGGCAAATCCGAAAATAGGTTTTAATTTAATAGCCATTGCCACAAAAAATCACAATTGAAATGAGGCTTATTTTGAAGTTTATATTCTTATTTATAACGATTTATTTACTCGTTCCCTATTCTATTGGAGTGTTTGGAAAAATTCAAAAACCAGAATTCAAAAATCTTCCAATAAGTGATTATATATGGATTGGAATCATTTTAGTGCTTATGGTTGCGCTGAATATTAAATGGTTTTATCTCGACAAAAGAAAACGCAATATGTTATGAATATAGAAAAATTTAAGCCAACTTTCGTTTCTATTCTTTCCATTATTGGAATAGTAGCGGGAATTCCATTCGGATTTTATTGTTTGACTTTAACAGGTGGCGCTAGTCTTGGTGGTGTTTTAGTATTTGGAATTGTAGTCGGTTTAGCTGTACTCTTAGCAATCGACAGAGTGCTAGCATCATTTTTAAATCCAAAAAGATTATCAATAATAGAGTTTGGAATATTTGTAATATGCTTGCTGATATATTTTGCTACAGAAGATTAAGCAAAGTCTACTAACAGCTACAACGGATTTAGGCAATTGGCTTAAAGAAAAAATGTTTTTGTCTTTGGGATGATTTACCCAAATCCACTGTAGTACCAAGACGTTGACGGTTATTTAACCGATCATTTCACTAAATAAGAAACAATGAAAAAAATTTTACTCTTACTTTTATTACTTTCAACGAAAACCTTTTGTCAGATTTCTCAAAACGAAAGTAAACTCACTCAAGCCGAAACTGAAGCTTTTATTTTGAAAGAAACCAAAGAAGGTGGAAAATTAGATTTTTTCACACCAATAAAAGGTAAAGAGTATAATGGCTCACAAATTAAGCCTGGTATCTATGCTTCAAATATTGAAGTTGCGCTGTATAAATGGGGAAAAATAAACTATGAGCTTGGAATTAAAAAACTCGATAATGCCTTTAAAATTTTTGCAGAATATAAAGGTAGAGAATTGAATGGAAAAGAAAAGTCGTTAATTAAAATGGGATTTGAAAAAGAACTAGAAAAGTAAACGACCGCCAACAACGACTACAAAGGATTTGGGCATAACTAAAAAAATGAAAAATGAATATATTTCCGATAAAATATTATGAAATAGAATTGTTAAGTGACAGTTCGAAAGCACTAGCTGAATTGGAAAAAAATACAATGATTACAGATTCACTTGATTCAGAATGGACTAAAAAAGCATTTATTGGACAAGTAAATAAAAACGGATTTAAAATAATATCATCAGAACCTGGACGCGGAGCATTTTGCGTTTTAAGCGGAAAATTAGAATCAAAAAAAGGATCTGTTGAAATTACAATCAATAAGGCTTTCCGTATAATGTTATCAATCATATTTTTATTTCCAATGGTTGGATTTATAATATCCTTTTTTATAAAAGAAATTGAAGTTTCAATTTCACTAATTATTCCGACATTAATGTCTATTATTGTTTTTAGATTTATATTAACTGAAATAGCATTTAGAATTATTTCTAAAAACGGTTTGAATAAACTAACTAGTATAATCGGAATTACGAACCTAAAAATAATCCAAGCACAAAATAAATAGCTATTGCAAAGTGGAAAAGTTTGCGCAGATTGTTACACCGTACAAAGATGCGACAACAGATTTGGCAAATACACGAATAGGGCTTAATTTAGTATCAAACTCACTTTAATATCAGAACCTTAGTGGGCATTTTAACAACCTCGCATAAAAAATGAAATTTGAAATACCTTTTGACGAGAATATTTATAGACAACAAATTGAATTAACTTTAAAGATTGCTTGGGAAAAATTCTTGAGAGAAACTAAAAAAACAGCTATAGTTGCGTTTATTTTTATCTTTATTGGAATTGTAATACTATATGGAAAAGGAAATATTGGAAATTTGTTTATAATTTTAGGAGTAGTTTCTGCAATTAGCTCAATAATTCGATTGAATAAATATAAGAACGCAAAAAAGACAACAGAAAGGATAACTGTTGAAACTATACAAAAGTGGAATGAAAATCCAATTAGTATATGGGAATTTGAAAATAGTTATTTTAGATTTAAATTTTATGGAGGCGATTATAAAATCAATTGGGATAATTTTAAATACTTCAATGTTGTTAATCAAACCGTATTCTTCGGTTTCAAAGAAAGCGGGAATTGGTATTCATTATCAGAAAGTGAAATTGGGAAAGAAAATTTCGACAAAGTAATTGATTTTGTTGCGTCTAAAATAAAAACCAGTCACTAATAGTCGTATGCCAAGATTGGAGTTTTAGGCTGAATTTAAAGATGATTTTGTATTTGAATGATTTGTCAAATACAAAAACAAACCTTCTTATGAAAACGAGTCCCCTAGCCCTGATGGGAGGAAAAATCCTTTTGTGCTGGTCCCGATAGCTATCGGGAGGCACAAAAGATTTGGAAGGACAGCAGGACACGAGCGATAGCGACTGACGAAGTAAATAGCTCCTAATTAAAATTATACTTCTGCATCCGCTTTACTTTTATATTATAACGTGCTAATCTCAAGCTTATACCCTTTTCCGCGAACCACAACAATTTTTATGTTTGGATCAAATTCCAGTTTTTTTCTAAGTTTTGATATGAACATATCCAGACTACGTCCCACGATAACACCTTCATCTTCCCATATCTCTTTTTGAATTCGGTTTTTCTCGATAATCTCGTTGGGAGACAAGGCAAAAATGAGTAGCAAACGGGTTTCAGTTCCGGTTAGATCTATTGTGTTTTCGTTTACAACAAGTTTCTTGTTTATCGTATCAAACAGCCCGGAGCCAATAGTGATTATATCGCTATGTCCATTTTTAGATAAAGATTTTTTCGACTTAAAAGGTTTCAAAAGAATAAATCCTAAAAATCCTAGAAAGGACAAACCGCCCAGAAGATATCCATTCTTAACTATATTTAGGCCTGTTGGTTTAAATTTAATACTAATGGTATAACAAGCTTTGGGTTGCTTTCTTCCTGAGCAGGCTACAATATTCTCTTTCTTGTTTTTGGATATAGCATATCCATAGGCTACACTTGAATCACTACAGTTCAAAACATTAACAATATAATTCCCTGCAAACGGAGCTTCGTCTAAAAAGCGACTGGTCGTATTCATTAAGCTGTCCGGCTGAAAAGTAAAATCACTTTCAAAACGAATCAGGTATTCATTTTCTGCAATTTTTTTCACAGGCAGTATTCGTGATATACTATCACCCGACTGTAGAAGTATTTCATGTCCAATTTTGCGGAGTAAAACTTCCCTTCTGGCAAAGTTAAAGTCATCACTATCCTCACTGCTAAAAGCAGCACAGATTAAACAGATAAGTGAGAGCAATAATAATCCTAACACGTATTTGCGTTTTCCTGAAAGAAGATTTCTGCTATTGAACATAGTTTCAAGTTTTATTTGCAAAGTTTACATTTTTCTGTTATTAAACATAGTGTCAAGTTTTTATTTACAAAGTTTACATTTTTATTTACAATTATAAGCCCACAATCCGCAAAATAGTAAAGTAATTTTACTTCATAAACTTTAAAATGAGATAAAACTTTATTACTAATTAAAACAACAAAAAGATGAAAAAAATCCTTTATGTGCTGATCTTATCGCTGGTTGTGGTAAGCGGTGCGGTATTTGCTAATCGCGAAATTAAAAATGAAACTCCTAAAAAGTCAATCTCAAAGCCGCTCTCTGCTGCAGAAAGGAAAGCTGGTTTAAAAAAATGGGAAGCTACACCGGATGGTGTAATGTACAAAAAATGGCAAGTATCTCCAGCCGGTAAAAAAGTGCATGCCAGCGTGACTAAAATAAGCAAGTCCGTTATAGAGTACACCAATATGGAAGCCGTTGTGACCTCTCTTTCTCTTCCGCCGGACTCAAGATTAGGTTTCGGCATGATGGTTAAAATTGATGGTGACGATTATATTCTTGTTTTTGGACCAGAAAGGGTTGGCACGAATATTTTGAGTTTTAAATATGAATTTGAGCAATTACATCAGCTGAAAGTTAACGACAAAATAATTATAAGAAGCCATCACATATCGCAGGCACCAAAATATTCTTATCCCATAATAGCGGGTGACTATGTAGAACAAGATGGCAAAATACTTTATAAACGAGAAGTCAACAAAGACGGTTGTTAATTAAATAAATTATGACATAGCTTAATTAAAGTTTGTCTTGCCTTACTGAGAAAAGTTTCTTCGCTTCTGGAAATAGCAAAAGCCTTCTGATCTTTTAGAAAAGAAGGCTTTATTATATTTGTTTTGAAGACTCTAGCGCCAACCGAGCTCAGGGGCAATATATTTTAGAATAGATGACAATATGTGAACATTATAATCTACACCTAAAGTGTTGGGAATGGTCAAAAGTAAGGTATCAGCTTCCTGAATGGCTTCGTCTTGCGCCAGTTCTGCAATGAGTTTATCCGGCTCAGCGGCATAACTCTTTCCGAAAATTGCCCGTTTATCTCTTTCTATATTTCCAAAACTATCAGATCCTTTACCCTGATCTCCAAAGTAATATTTGTCCTGATCGTTGACTAGTGCAAAAATAGAACGACTAACTGAAACTCTTGCTTCGTGCTTGTGTCCTGCTTTTTTCCAGGCTTCTTTATATAATCTGATCTGTTCCGCTTGTTGAATATGGAAAGGTTTCCCATTTTCGTCATACTTTAACGTAGAACTTTGCAAATGCATTCCATTTTCAGCTGCCCAAACTGCCGTAGCATTTGACGCGGCTCCCCACCAAATTCGTTCTCGTAATCCTTCTGAATGCGGTTCAAGGCGCAATAATCCTGGCGGATTGGGAAACATCGGAAATGGATTTGGCTCAGCAAAACCTTCACCTTTTAATTTATCTAAAAATTCCAAAGCTTTTTTACGTCCCATATCGGCATCAGTTTCACCTTCTATAGGCTCATAACCAAAAGCGCGCCAGCCATCAATGACCTGTTCCGGTGATCCTCTGCTGATTCCTAATTGTAAACGTCCTCCTGAAATTAAGTCGGCAGCACTGGCATCTTCTACCATATACAAGGGATTCTCATACCGCATATCGATCACACCTGTCCCGATCTCTATTTTACTCGTTTTGGCACCTATGGCTGAAAGTAACGGAAAGGGCGATGCTAACTGCGTTGCAAAATGATGCACCCTGAAATAAGCACCATCAATACCAATTTCTTCTGCCGCCACAGCCAGATCAATAGACTGAAGCAGTGTGTCGCCTGGAGTACGAGTTTGATAGGAAGGATGATTGGCCCAGTGTCCAAACGATAAAAATCCTATTTTCTTCATCGGTAGCATTATTAATTATTATTATTCCAAATATACGCATCATTATCGAATGGATCTACAGCCTTTTTATGTAGTTTCCTCCAAAAAAAATCTGCACTACAACTATCCCTGAACAAAAATTTCTTTAGAATAACCATTAAATAGAAGTCGTGTCGCAATTTCTTTATCAGTAAAAAAGATAGGAATAAATATAGTGATGAACAGTTTTGTCCGCCTTTACCTTTCACCTGGAATTATATGATTTAAACTTTGTGGCTCAATCACATGGAATTTCCGTACAAACTGATAATTATAGAAATTCAATTTGATTTTCTGTAACGCTTTCCAATTATTCTAAAGCTAAATTTGTAAAAATACAAGCCATTAAAAAAGTAAAAGCCTTGGAGGTTTTCTTCCGTTCGACAAAAAACAATTAAAATTAAATATCATGGAAAAGTATAATAATGAAAATTATGGTCAGACAGATCCAGATTTTATAGATCAGGAAACACTTATTGATAACGATAATTATAAAAAAGAGGAAGATCCGTATGAACAGCATTATAACGGAGAATTTATAGGAGATGTGAATCACGAGACCAATGATTACAGGCGAAATGAAAATATTCCGAACGAAGAAAGAATCATTAATGAGGATGGTTTAATTACCAATGACGAAGAAAAGGATACAGAATATGTTCCTGATGACGTCGATGATCATAATAAACCTGACGATGATGAAGAAGAACATATAGATGATGATCTTGATGAAATGGATGACTTTGAAGCGGAACATTTTCCTGAAACACATCCCAGAGAATAAGAAACACGTCAGTTTATGGATCTTTCAACCCAAATTATTTGGCTTTTTGTTTTAGCGGTTCCAGTTGCTTGCATCAGTTGGACGGTAACGCATGAAGAAATTTTTAGGGAACCCAGAGAATGGTGTGTCAAACATTCTAAAAATGACAGGACATTACTGTCACGAAAAGCGTTTTATCTTTTTACCTGTGAATACTGTTTTAGCCATTATGTCACAATTGCCTGTTTATTCTTTACGGATTATAAACTTTTGTTAAATGACTGGCGCGGGTATATTTTGGCAGGATTCTCGCTAGTTTTTGTTGCGAATGTCTACATGAGCCTTTTGGCTTTGCTAAGACAAGCTATCAAAAAAGAAAAAGTAGAGATTGAAAAAATCGAGATTGAAACAGACAATGAAAAAATCTCAAAATAAAAGACAAAAAAGTTCAAACAAATAAATTATTATAATCATGGAAAATTTAAATTTCATAGACCCGTTGTTACACGGTATTACACCAAATCCGGCCTCTAAACTTTCTGTTAGGAATTTAGTTTGCGCTGGTATAAGCACGCTTGTTGTTGGTGCTGTATTAAAAAAAGCTGGTCATAATAAGACCGCAGCTGTTGTTGGAGGTCTTGCGTTACCATTGTTAGCCTCAGCATGCTATAAAAAGCTATCAAAAATATCTAAAGATAAAAAAGCAGAAACTGAAAGTAGTGGTATTGAGTATAATCACTAAGATTTAGTTTTTTTGTTTCAGGTTTCAAGTTTCAAGTTTCAAGTTGTTGGAACGGAATATCTGATCATAAAATTAGCCACGAAAATTCATGAATACCTACGGTTATGTAGAAAATTTATGAAGGCGTGGCTATTTTTTTGTTTCAATTTTTTTTGGTTTCAGGTTTCAGGTTGTTGCAACGGAATAGGAGAGTAAAAAAATTAGCCACGAATTCATGAATTTTATTACATCATAGTAAATAAATAATTCGTGAATTCGTGGCTGTTTTTTAACGCCCAGCAAACCTGAAACCTGAAACCTGAAACAAAAAAAACTAATCTCAAGCCAAGTTAATATTCCCCTCTACCCAGTTTAAGGCTTTATTGAAGTCTATTTTTTTGAATCCGTGGAATTCTCCCGGAACGACATAGCTAAATCCGTTGGTAAACGAAATAATATCTTCTGAATCTGAAATTATAGCCGCTCTGTTCCATTTTCCAAGATGCTTTAATCCAAGTAATGCATCTTCTAGCCAGGCACCGGCAGTGAAATTTTCTAAATCTGTATCCAGAACCAATAAAAAATTGATTTCATTAGTCTGCTTTATTAGATGCTCAACAGCAGGAACGACTACACTCAGAAAATCTTCTTTAGTAACTTCTGCCAATGCTCTAAAGGCGACTATATTATCAGTTGTGTCTATTTGATGTATCATGATATTCTATTTTGAATTGTTATTAATTGAATGCAGTTTATGCATTGATTTTGTTTTCACAGTTCATGTGAAGCTCTATCAAAAATACCAATACTATAGGCTTTAATTATTATATCATTGCACTAGTATTTTATAAAATAACTATCTTTTACGAAGGTTCTAAGGGACTAAGAACCTAAGCTTCTAAGTTTTTTTGATCTTAGGACCTCAGTCTCTGAGAACCTCAGCACCTAAAAAAACAAATGCAACTCTTAAGAGTTGCATTTGTTTTTTATTTAGAAATTTTTGATTTATCTATTTCGTCGATAAAAGGAATTGAATCCTGAATTTCGCCTCTTATAGTCACTTGTAAATATTGTTCTAACTGAACAAATTTTGCAGCATTACGTCCGCCAACTGCTTTTTTAACTTTACCGAATGTTTTAGACAATAACTTATCTGATTCGGCATTCGTTTTCAAATTAGCTTCTGTTAATTCTGCCGCCTTTACATCATCAAGATTATCATAATTATCAGCATAATCTTTTATTAGCTGCATTTTCTTTTGTCCTAACGCTTTACGCTGCGTTTCATATTCATCATAGATAGTTTGAAATGCCGCCGCCTGTGGTTCTGACAAGTTCATATACTGTTTAACTAAATCTGCTTTAGATTTACCATAAATACTCTGAATTACGGCAACATCATCTGCCAGACTTGAACCAGATTGGGCATATCCGCCTGCAGTAAAAGCTAAGACAATTGCTAAAAATATTTTTTTCATGATTTTATTTGTAAGATTGAAATTCGATTAAAGGGCTGTTTTTTTATTTACTGAAGTCGTAGCTTATGGCAGCTCCAAGTCCAAATTGAAATGTTGATGCATAATCAGTAACTCCCACAGGTCCCCAGTAGTAGTCCCAATAGTAATCATATCCAACAGCTGCTGACATAGATTGTAAATAAGCATGCAGATTGATTGATACAGGTGAATTGGTTTTTACTTTTACACCGGCTTTAATTTCCCAGGCAAAATAAGTTCCACTTCCACTTTGAGGTGTTTCAAGAATAGCTATACCAGCACCAGCACCTAAAAAAGGCAAGGCTTTCGAAGCACTTGACCCAAAATAATACGTATAATCTGCTAATATATAGTTAATAGCACCATCATCATCACCGGCGTTAACCTGACTTCCGGCAGGAAAAGAACCATTACCACTTAAGGGAATTTTTGTGTATAAAGGCATCTTTGTATCAAGTCGGTTATATTTTAACTCAATTGATTGGTTGTCGATAAAGAAATATTCCAATCCTGCACCGTACTCAAAACCATCCTCCACACGTGCGTATGAGGAGTCGAATTCTACTTTGTCCGAAAAGGTATAACCTCCATATAAATTAAGTAAAAATGACCCTTCACTTTGAGCCGACATTGTCAGCGAAAAGAAAAAAACTGCGAATAATAAGTGATACTTTTTCATAATGTTTGATTTTTATTTGATTTGTAATTGACTTAATTTTTGATTTATTTTTTTGTTTCTATTGTTACTTTATCCAATTTTCCATTAAAATGTGATGATGTTCCATAATCCACAACAGGAGTTCCATCGTCTGTGCCTACATCTGCAAGATCATCTACAGAGAAAATTCCAGGCTGTGTTTTGGTCAGTTTTCCTTCTGCAACTTTATTTCCATCAACTGTAATAGTTCCTGTTCCTCCTTTTCCTAAGCCTTCACCATCATATTTAAAATCATATACTATAGTGTGCTTTCCTGGCTTCAATACTTTATCTGATTGAACATTATAAGTTTCCAGTCCAAGATAATTGTAGGCAAAGGCAGGTTTCCCTTCTTTGACATAGAATGAAAATCCTCCAAACCTTCCTCCTTGACAAACTATTACACCATTAGTATTTTCTTTAATTTCAACCTCACTTGTAATAGAATAGGAAGTATTTCTGGTACTTATAAAAACATCAACACCCATTCCTTTCATTCCTTCTCCATACGTAACTTTAGTTCTTTTTCCCATTACATCAGGCCGTCCTACTAGTTCTGCATCTAATCTCTCCAGTAAGCGATCATCAATTGGCAGAACATGATATTTTTCGGCATCCCTCATAAATATAGCCTGAAGTTCTTTGAGCTTTTCAGGATTTTTTGAAGCCAGATTATTGCTCAGAGAAAAATCTTCAGTAGAATTGTACAAATCCCACGAATCATCTTTTAATGAAGTTGCCGGTTTTTGTTTCCATGCTGGTCTGTGAATCGTTCTGGCATACCAGCCATCATGATAAATTGCTCTATTACCAAACATTTCAAAATACTGCGTCGTATGACGTTCTTTTGCTTTAGCATCATTAAAACTGTAAACCATACTTGTTCCTTCAATCGGATCTTGTTTGATGCCGTTAACCTCTTTTGGTGCCGGAATTTTACAGGCTTCAAAAACTGTTGGTGCGATATCAATAACATGAGTAAATTGAGAACGGATCTCCCCTTTGGCTTTTATTCCCGCAGGCCAGCTGATAATTATTCCATTTCGTGTTCCTCCAAAATCTGATGCTACTTGTTTTGTATATGAAAATGGTGAATCCAAAGCAACAGCCCAGCCTGCTGCATAATGCGGATAAGTGTTAGGTCCGCCCCATTCTTCATAATGTTTTAGCATATCCTGAACGGTTTCCGGAACCCCATTGAAATAAGTCATTTCATTAAATAGTCCATTCATAGTTCCTTCGGCGCTTGCTCCATTATCGCCAACTATGTAAATAAAAATAGTATTGTCTAATACTCCAAGATCATCAATAGCATCATAAAGACGGCCAATTTCATGATCTGTATGTTCGCCAAATCCAGCGTAAGTTTCCATTTGACGGGCAAACATTCTCTTTTCATCTACAGAAAGTGTACTCCAGTCTTTTATATCAGTCGGTTTTGGCCCTAATTTGGTATCTTTCGGCACCATTCCCAGTTTCTTTTGACGTTCTAAAGTTTCTTCACGAACTTTATCCCACCCCTGATCAAATTTTCCTTTGTATTTATCAATATAATCCTGCGGTGCATGATGCGGTGCATGTGTAGCGCCTGTTGCAAAATAAATCATGAAAGGTTTATCGGGAGTCAGAGCCTGCTGAAAACGTACCCAGCTTATGGCTTGGTTTGTCATATCTGTAGTAAAGTGATAATTAGGGTCTTTAGGAACTTCAACCTGAGCAGTTCCGTCATAAACAAAGGGTGCCCATTGATTGGTTTCTCCTCCAATAAAACCGTAAAATTTATCAAATCCGGAATGTGTTGGCCAGCGGTCTAACGAACCTGATACCGAAATTTCCCATGGTGGCGTTTCATGATACTTCCCGAATGCACCAGTACTGTAACCATTTTGTCTCAGTACTTCGGCCATTGGAGTTATTGTTTGTGGTCGTATACCGTTGTTGCCAGGAAAAGCGGTTGCCGTCTCCATAATTGAACCTGCGTTGTTGCTATGATGATTATAACCAGTAAGTAAAGCAACGCGTGTTGGTGAGCAAAGTGCTGTCGTATGAAAGCGATTGTAACTTATTCCTTCTCGTCCAACTTTATCGAGCACGGGCATATTAATCGGCCCACCAAAGCGACTTGAAGCCCCAAAACCCATATCGTCTATTAAGACAACTACAACATTAGGAGCGCCTTTTGGAGCTTTTACTTCCCAGCGCGCAGGTGCCTTAGCATCACGGGCGTTCAGTTCTGTATAAGTTTGTCGTGGTGGTTCTTTTATTGGTAACGAAGTTCTGTCAAGATTTTGTCCCAAAGTTATTTGCGAAAAAATACAGTTTATCCATAGGACAGCCAACAATGAAAGTAATCGTTTTTTCATGCTTCTCTTTGTTTATGCAAATTAAATCTGGAGAAATGGGGAATTTAAATTATCCTGATTAACAAAAAATATCGTTACTTTTTCATTATATAACTCTGATGATTAATCAGATTAAATAAAATAGTAATATTAATTTCTCGAATTTCAATTTAAATATTGTCCTTTCTTAAAATTACCTCAAAGCTAAATAGAATTAAAAATAAATATCTGAGCTATTCCTTTTTATTGGTTTCATTTTATAATTTGAAACCAAAAAATCAGATAAAATTTAACGTAAAGATATTAAAACATTCCTTACATAAAACACTCTATTTAACTGATTTTCATATATTTGAATACAATTTAACACTTACATTCTTAGAAAAATAAAATTATAGTATCAACTTTAATCAAAAATCACATGGCAGAAGTTTACAAAGTAGTTACAACGCTTTATGCACACATGTATAAAAGCATAGGAACCGACGGAAAACCAAAATCAAAAAATAATACCATTTTGATGGGATCATTTGTCAAAGTTTTACCGGAAGAAAATGGCAACTGGCAAAAAATTTATGCCTTTAGCAAAGAAGGCTGGATTGACAAAAACTGCATTGGTTTATCTCCATCCTTAAAATGCTTTTATGTAGATGTTGGTCAGGGCGATGGTGCTTTGATTGAAGTAGGGAATGATGAAAACGGACTAAAAATGATCATTGATGGAGGGCCAAATGATAATTTAAGTAACTATTTGAGTAAATGGCAATACAAGTATTATTTTGATAAAAACAAGAAAGTCCATCTGGATTATATCTTCATTAGTCATTTTGACAAAGATCATTATCAGGGCTTAATAGATATTATTAACGATGATCATTATACTATCGGAACCATTTATCATAACGGAATTGCGAAATTCAATGATGCAAAGGTTAATTTTCCAAAACTGGAATATAATACCGAATTAGGAAAGAAAACTAAACACGCAAATGAATATTTTCTCGAAACTTCCTTTACTACTTTGGCTGAATTTAATGCTTTAAAACTAAAAGGCGGTATGCTTGATTTACAGGAAAAATTTCTGGCCGCAGTCAACAATGCTACTTCTCAGGGAAGGTTAACCAATTTTGAGCGTCTGGATCATACAAGCGTTATTCCGGAGAAATTAATCAATAATAAAAATTTTAAGATTGAAGTTTTGGGTCCGGTAACTTCTCAAATCAACAATAAATTAGCCTATAAATATTTTGATGATGAAGCGCATACGATAAACGGACACAGCATTGTTTTGAAAATTACTTACGGAAACCGTTCCTTTTTATATGGAGGAGATTTGAATATTCCTGCTGAAGAACATTTATTGGAACATTATAATCCTTTAAATCCTTTTGAGGTTGATGTTGCAAAATCATGCCATCATGGAGCATCTGAATTTACAACCGATTTCATGGAAAAGGTAAATCCTTATGCAACAGTAATTTCATCAGGAGATAATGAAACCTATTCGCACCCGAGAGCCGATGCTATTGGATGTGCCGGAAAATATACCAAATCAAAAAGACCGCTGGTTTTTTCGACTGAATTGGCCCGTTCTACCGACAGTACCAACAGAATCAAATACGGGATGATTAATTTAAGATGCGATGGAGAAAACATTATTATGGCCCAAATGAAAGAAGCGGTCAGCAGTGGCAGTGTTTGGGATTTATATGAAGAAATTCATTTTAATCCATCTATTTAATATTTCTGATTTGTCTCAAAAAACAAAAGCCTGTCTCTCACGAAACAGGCTTTTTGTAAAAAAAATAAATAAAAATAAACTAACACAAACTTAATTGTATCCTTGATTTTGTGTGAATTCCTTAGTCACATCAATTGTTGACTGCGGAATTGGGAATACTCTTCTAAAAGGCTGTGAAGCCGCTTTTGCAGTTCCCGGTAAATCAAACTTTCCAAAACGGATCATTTGTGGTCTTCTGTATAATTCCCAGTATAATTCGAAACCAATTTCCTTGTACAATTGCTCAGCATCTAAAGAGGTTAAGGCTTTTCCCGGAGCACTTGCATATAAAGATTCTCTTTTTCTACTGGTACGCAGTTTATTCAAATCTTCCATAGCTAATCCTGTACTTCCTTTTCTGAAATAAGCCTCTGCTCTCATCGTGTAAATTCCACCTAAACGAAACAATGAAATATCAACATTACTGTTTCCGTTTCCTCCTTCCGGGTCAAATTCATATTTAAAAACACGCGCTCCCTGGTTGATTTCATTTTGAGCAAAAACAGCCTGAGCAGGATTTTTAAACGTTAGTGATGGTGTAAAATCCATTCTTGTAGTCGTACTTTTTTCCATGTACAAAGGAGAAACCTTAATACGATTGCCAATCATCTCTAAAGATCCTGAAGGCAATAATATTGGTCCGTATTGAAGTCCGGCCTGAATTCCTCTGTTAAAATGAAACCACGGTAAATTAGCGCTTTTCGGTACAATATCTGTTGCAGGGACGCTCACATCGGTACCATCATTCATAAACCATGTACCATCTGCATATTGATAATGTTGCTGAAATCTTGGATCTTCATGATTACCATCCCAGGTTGCATAAAATTCAGGAGTGGTACAAGCTGCATTTGTTCCTCTGTTTGCGGCAGATGTTCTCTGATTACGTTCCATAGACACATAAGCAAAACTGTTAGAACCGTTGCGGATGTAATCGATCTTTTGAGAAATAGCGAAAATAAGTTCTTTTCCGTTTTCGTTATCTCTTGCAAAATTTTTGAAATAATCGCTTTCTAAACTGTATTTCCCGGAATTGATTAATAATGAAGTATAATAAATTACACGGTCCATATCTGTTCCTCCTCCGCTTACAGCAGCTTCGTTAAAATTAAAGCCTGAACTAGCATTGTAACGATCTTTAAAAACGGCACGGTTCAAATACATATTAGCTAAAAACGCATATGCAGCTTCTTTTGTAAAACGTCCGTGATGCGTTTGCTGCTCACCCATTGGGGCCAAATCAGGAATCAAAGCTTCAACATCTGTGATCAATTTATCAATTTGAGTATCGGCTTTTAAAATTTGTAAAGGTGCTTTTGGGTTCATCGGATCTCTGTATGGGGTTTGTCCATACAAATCTAAAGTGGTGTACATGTAATACGCCAAAAGAGCTTTAGCTTCAGCCAAAAACAAGGTTTTCTGTGGGATCGAGCTTTCTTCAATCGACTGAACCGCTGTTAGAGAACGCGTAATTCCGTTCGTTAATAAATTCCAATTATTACCTACCACAGCATTATCAGATTTCCATGTAAATTCATGCATGTCTCTCCATTTTCCACCATCACCCCAGTCACTTCCGCGAGTTGGTAAAATAGCTTCATCTGTTGTGTATTCCTGTAAAGAAAAAACGGCTCCGTGATCTGTAAAAGTTCCGTCTCCCAATCGATCATAAGCTGCAGCAAGTGCGCCTGCAGGATTAGAGGCATTATCTCCTAAAACCTCATCCAAAACAACCTCATCAAGATCCGTACAACTGGCAAACAACCAGATGAAAGAAAATAATGTTATTAGTTTTATATTAAAAATTGTATTTGTCTTCATAGTAATTATAATTTTAAAGTTGCTCCAAAACTGAATGTTCTGGAAGTTGGATAACTAGCATAATCAATACCAATAGATTGATTTCCTCCATTTGATTTCGGACTGTTGATTAAAGGATCATAACCAGAATAGTTTGTAATCGTAATTAAGTTTTGTCCTGTAACATAAAGTGTCAATCCGTTGATCCAGTTCATTCCTTTTAAATCGAAATTGTATCCAACACGAGCTGTATTTAATCTGATAAAGTCTGATTTCTCTAAGAAAAGTGTAGATAAAATTGGCGAGTTTGTAGCATTTGCACCCGACTCATAATAACCTGTAGCAACGTTTCTGTCAGATGCTAAGTTGTTTATGTTTAAGGCATTTAATCCTGTATTATTCAATAAATAACCTCCGGTTTGTCCAATGATAGAGAAAGAGAACGTAAAGTTTTTGTATCTCATATCACTATTAAATCCGTAGTAAAAAGTAGGTAACGCTCCCTCAATAATTACCCTGTCGCTGTTATCAATTTTCCCGTCTCCGTTTTGATCTTTAAAGACATTCGCCCCATTGGCGTCAAAACCAGTATGCTCTAACAAATAGAAAGATCCTGCAGCATAACCGCTTTTATAAATATTAGCATTTACGCCTGATTGTCCCGGTCCTGAAATAGTTCCGCTTAAAATTTCTGAAACTGGCAAATCTTCAATTTTGTTATTTATAGTCGCTCCGTTCATATCGATATTCCACGAGAAATCTTTATTATCAATAATTTTTGAACCTAACATAAACTCAAAGCCTGTGTTTATGATTTTTCCATCGATATTCGTCCAGATTGTAGTAGTTGGACTTAGAGCCTGAGAAGGAACATTCAAAATCGCATCGGTCGTGGTTTTGTTGAAATAATCTAAAGTTCCATAGAATTTATCATTCCAAAAACTAAAATCTAAACCAGCATTATATTGCGTAACAACTTCCCATTTTAAATCAGGATTTGGTGTTCTGTTTACTGAGACTCCGTTTACCAGGTTCAAATCATCATATAAATAATATCCGTCAGCTCCTGCAAGAGAATAACTTGCCTGAGTAATTTTATTTTCAACTTCCTGGTTTCCTGTTTGTCCCCAGCTTAATCTTAATTTTAAGTTACTAACAGCTGAAGCATTTTCTAAGAATTTTTCTTTAGAGATATTCCAACCCAAAGCAGCTGAAGGAAAATATCCGTATTTGTTATTATCTCCAAAACGAGTTGAACCGTCTGCTCTCATCGACGCCGTTAAAAGATATTTATTATTGAAACTATAATGTAACTTTCCAAAATATGATTGTAATTCGTTTTCCTGAGCATATCCTGCAACTCCGGATTGTGTTCCTGCAAATCCAGGATTGATTGAAGGTGGTACACCAACTCCCTGATTTGAAATTCCGTCAATACTGAAACCTGTCCCTGATCTTTCAAATTTTTGATAAGAGAATCCACCTAAAGCCTCAAACTTGTGTTTGTCTAACTGTAAATTGTAAGTCAAATAATGCTCGATCAAAGAGTTTTTTGAATCTAAATTATTCTGAACATATTTTCCTTTTGGATTTAAATCTGTTAAGTTTGGAAAAATTGTCGTGCTTCTTTCTGCTGCAGAGCGATCAAAACCAATATTCAATTTATATTCCAATCCGTCTACAATTCGTAATGACGCTTCCAGGTTTGCCAAGACTCTTAATGTGCGCGTTTCGTCATCATATATACTTAATAAATAAGCAGGATTATAATGCGCATTCATGTTGAAGTTGGTGTACTTTCCGTCAGCATCAAAAACAGATCTTGTTGGGTTTGCCATTAAAGTGTGCACGATCAATTGTCCGTTAGAACCACCATCATCACTTGTTGGTACTCCATCATCCTTAGTTTCACTTGCCGTAAGATTCAGTTTTACTTTCAAACGTTTGTTATCCAAAAATGATTCAGCCGCGTTAATTCTTCCTGAAATGCGTTTGAAAGCACTATTTCTGATAATACCTTCCTGATTCATTTGTGCAGCAGAAGCGTAATAATTACCCGTTTCTGTCTGCTTAGAGAAAGCCAATGAATTATTTGTTGTAATAGCTGTTCTGTAAATTACATCCTGCCAGTCTGTATTTCCGCCGTGGTCAAAAGCCGGATCTTTAATCGCTTTTCTATATTGATCAGCATTTAAAACATCTAATTTATTAGCAACAGTCGCAATTCCGGTATAAGAATCAAAAGTTAAAGTTCCTTCTCCTTTAGATCCTTTTTTAGTCGTTACCAAAACAACTCCATTAGATCCTCTCGCTCCATAAATGGCTGAAGCCGAAGCATCTTTTAAAACTGTAATCGATTCGATATCACTATTATTCAAAAAGTTTAACGGATTTTTAGCTTGTGAGCTTCCAAAACCAACATTACTTGCACCTGGACTTACATCATCATTAGACAATGGCACTCCATCAACCACAAATAAAGGTGTACTTCCGCTTCTGATAGAACCAACTCCACGAATCGTAACATTTACACCTGCTCCCGGCTCACCACTTGTACTTACAACGCGAACACCAGCTACTTTTCCTTGTAATAATTGATCCGGAGAAATAGTGGGACCTTGTTTAAAATTAGCTGCTTCTAATTGTGTAACAGCTCCTGTAACATCTTTTTTAGATTGCTTACCGTAACCTACAACTAAAACCTCTGCCAATTCAGCTGTATTTGGTTCCAATTGAATCGTCATAAAACCACTTTGAACAGCCATTGTTTTTGTTTTATAACCTAAATAAGAGATTTCGATTGTTTTTCCTTCTCCAACCGTAATTTCAAATTCACCGTCAAAGTTTGTAGTCGTTGCGTTAGATGAACTTGTTTCCTTAATCGTTGCACCAGGAATTGGTACTTTATTTTCATCAACAATTTTTCCTTTTACTTTGATTCTGTCAACCGCTTTATGAGTTGTCGTTTTTGGAGCTTCTGTTTTCTGAATTAAAACTAATTTTCCATTAATATTATAATTGAAATTAGCTTTTTTAGAAAGGTCGCTCAAAATCAATGCAACAGATTCATTGCTATAATTTACTGTATAAATCGTATTATCAGCAATTATAGCCTGTCCATAGCTAAATTTATAATCCGTTTGCTGGCTTAATTTTGAAAAGATAGAAACAAGTGTAGCTTTTTCTATTTTATTTTTTACTTTTGAATTTTCTAGGAAACTAGTTGTACTGTAACCATTTTGAATGGCCAGTAACGCCATTACTAAAAAGACAATTCTCTTTAGATTTAAATAGGAAAGTTTAAAATACATGATTTAAGTTATTGGTTTTTTATCGATACTTAATTATTAATCGCAGTTGTTCTCAGCAACTGCTTTTTTGTTTTTAATCCACTTTTACTATTTCGCCATAAACTCTGAATTTTAGGTTTGTGATATAATTAATTTGTTCTAAAACATTCTCTAATGATGCGTCCTTCTTAATGAACACCGTTAACGGCGTTGCTAATACGTGTTCATTATCATACTGAAATGAAACTCCATACTTATATTGTAAAATCGTGATAACTTGTTTAAGAGTAGTTTGATCTAGCGTAACATCAGTGTTGTACCAATTCACTAAATAAGACTTGTCTGCCAGTTGTTTGGTTAATTTTTGAGACTCAAACAAGGCTTCTTCATTCGGAACCAAATCAACACTCTGTCCTTTTGAAGTAACATTTACTTTTCCGGTTACGACAATTACTTCACATTTTGATTTTGATAACTGAATGTGGAAAGAAGTTCCAACTACTCGTGTTTTAATTTCGCCTGAAGAGATAATAAAAGGATGCGTTTTGTCTTTGGCCACTTCAAAAAACGCATTTCCTTTTAATAGTGAAACCTTTCTTTCATCGCCCTGAAATTTTTCAGGATATTGAAAAATAGAATTTGCTGCCAGATAAATTTTCGAGCCGTCATTTAATTGGATAGATTTGGGGGTATCTAAAGTTTTAAATGTTAAGTGCTTTTCAACTGAAAAACCTGGTTTGAAAAAAAATCCCAAACCAACAAGAAAAAGAATACTGGCAGCGGCCATGTATTTTAAATAAGGATTGAAGCTTCTCTTCTTTCCTATTCTAAGTTGAATTCCTTCATATATATGTTGCGAAACTTCATCGGGATTTCCCATTGTTGTTTCATTCCATTTTGAATTTTGATATTGGTCAAAAGCAAAATCGTTTAATAGATTTTCCTCTGCTATTGAAGTTTTATTTCTTGAACTTTTGTCGAGTAAATGTTCTAAACTATGTTTGATTCTTTTTATCATACTATTTGTTGGTCCATGTTGGCGTAATTTTTTTAACACATAGAGACATAGTTTTTTTCACTCACTAAAGGCGTTTCACTTGCTTTAAAAAACATAGCGTTTTACGTATAGCTATGTGTGAAAACTAGTTTTTTAAAATTCTCTTCTTCTAAAAAGAAAAATCTATGTTTCTATGTGTTTAAACAAAAAATTGCTAATTACCCTAACAGGTTATTATTACAAGTAAGTACCAGAATCACGAAATCGTACTATCGGGAAATATTATGAAAACATCAACGGAAAGTTATCTTAAAACTTTTGATGCAAAATGATGTATGGAGCCAGCCAGGCAAGGTCTTTTAAGCCTTCACGAAGTTGTTTTAAGGCAGAAGAAATTTGATTTTTAACCGTTTGTTTTGAAATTCCGAGTTCATCAGCAATCATATCTATTGACATATCCTGAAATTTGTACATCAACAAAACTTCTTTTCGTTTCTCCGGAAGTTTATCTAATAAGGAATAAAGTGAATCCATTAATTCAGGATCGATTGAAGCGAAATTATCAATAACATAATCCTCAAACTGATCTTCCATAATGGTCTTATCAAAGCGATTGTTTTGATAATGTTTGAAGACCTGATTTTTTACGGCACGAAATAAATAAGGCTCAATCGCATTAATATTCAAATCGTCTTTTCGTTCCCATAAATCAATAAAAACATCCTGAACAATGTTCTGCGCCAAGTCTTTATCCTGAGTCATCGTATACGAAAACGCATTGAGCTTTTTCCAGTATTCGGTATACGTTTGTTCAAAAATTTCAGGATTCTTCATAGCTGCTTTTGGTAGTATTTGGTCCTGTAAAATAATAAAATGTTATACCAAAGTTTTTTGCCTGAACGTTAACTTTAAATTAAATAATGAATTCTTTTGCTGTATAAATACTACTATTTTAAGCTAAAAATGACAGTCCGTTTGCGATTTCTTTTTCTTAATCTAACATAAAACTCAACTGCTGTTTTTAATTTAGTGGGCTCTAAAAAGTGTTTTCTTTTGATGCGTCCCCTAATCTAGTAACACTTTTTACATTTTAAATCATGAAACAAATTCTGTTCACCCTATTTCTTGCTGGCGCCATAAACAGCAACGTTCAGGCGCAAAATGAAAATTTAAAAATTAATCAAATTCAGGTTATCGGATCTCACAACAGTTACCGTCAAGCCATTGAAACTGATTTATACACTTTTATTCAGGCCAAAGACACCAGCCGTTCTTTAAAAGGTTTGCAATACACTCATATTCCACTTACGGAACAATTGAACAAAGGGTTGAGAAATCTTGAAATTGATGTTCAGGCAGATACTAAAGGTGGGAAATTTGCGCACCCAAAAGGTTTAGACCTGGCAAAATCTGAAGAAGCTTATGATCCAAAAGGAGAAATGAAAAAACCTGGGTTTAAAGTTTTTCATATGATCGATATCGATTTTAGAACTTCCTGCTACACGCTTCAGAATTGCCTGGCCGAATTAAAAAAATGGTCTGATGCCAATCCTGATCACGTTCCAGTTTTTATTACTTTGGAACCAAAAGATGACGATAGTTACCTAGGTACAAAAGCAGAAAAATTCACACCTGAATTATTTGACGCTTTAGATAAAGAACTTAGGAAAGGTTTAGGAAATAAACTAATCACGCCGGATATCGTACGTGGTAAATACAAAACTTTGGAAGAAGCCGTTCTAAACAATAATTGGCCAACATTAAAAGAAGCAAAAGGTAAATTCTTGTTTATTTTGGATAACAACGGAGCCAAAAGAGATTTATATGCTTTGAATCACCCTTCACTAAAAGGACGCGCTGTTTTCATCAATGCTGAGCCCGGAAAACCAGAAGCAGCAACTTTATTCAGAAACAATTCTGAAGATCCTCAAATTGCTGATTTAGTAAAAAAAGGCTACATCATAAGAACCAGAGCCGATTCGGATACGAAAGAAGCTCGTAAGAATGATTATTCACACTTCGAAGCAGCCAAAAAATCAGGAGCACAAATCATAACTACCGATTATTATTTACCAAGTACATTTTTTAATTCTTCTTATCAGGTAAAATACGATGATGGGACTTATGTGAGAGTTGATCCTATCAACGGGGTTAAATAATTTGTTTCAAGTTTTCTTTGTTTCAGGTTTCAAGTTGTTGGAGCGCATGTAACCGCAAAGTTCGCAAAGTTTTTTTGCCATAGTTTATGTTTAGAAAATACAAAGTTCGCAAAGCTTTGTCAATAAACCTTTGCTCCCGATAGCTATCGGATTGCGTAAATCTTAGCGAACTTTGCGGTTAAATTTTTACACATTTCAATAACTTGAAACCTGAAACTTAAAACAAAAAAAACTATTTACGCTTAATCACACCACTCTTCAAATCAACACTAAAATGATCTGCAGGAACTTCATGCATGAATTTATTGAAGATGATTAAAAACAATCGCATTTGGTTTTCCAGTGGTTTTTCTTTTGAAGTATCGGCTGCATAATTATCAAAAAACAACTGAGATAATACTTTATATTGTTTCGCTCTTACAGTTCCAACATCGGCTAAAGCCAATTCATCGGCACTTCTAAAACGATAAAAATCAACCAGTAAATCATAGCCTGTCCAGTTAAAATCTTCTTTTTTGAGTTTGTTTTCTTTTAAATATTGAGCCGATTTTATTTTGGCTTCCTCCCACTCTTTTTGGAATCTTTCTTTATTTTTCAACACTTCATCAAAATCACTATCTGATTGAACACTCGCCAAAACCAATAAATCGGGAGCAGAAAGTTTTAGGAAAAAATCCTTGAAATTAGAAGGCCAATCGTCTGATAAAAAACGTAAACGAACTAGTTCTTTCAAATGGAAATCGGTGAAATCGTGGTAGTTTTTGGTTTTCAGAATATTGATATTCCAAATGTCTTTTGTCTGTTGACTTTCTAAGAATTTATACTCCATTCTATATAAATCAAAAAGTTCGTCATATCTCGGAACATCATCAATTGTGATGGTTTGAATATCGACTACATTCTCTTTTTTAATCGTCAATAATTTATAAGCCGGAATATAAGCG
The DNA here is from genome assembly GCF_057840745.1 of Flavobacterium sp. KH_001. NCBI lineage: Bacteria > Pseudomonadati > Bacteroidota > Flavobacteriia > Flavobacteriales > Flavobacteriaceae > Flavobacterium > Flavobacterium sp. KH_001. The sequence continues at coordinate 4,236,038 of NZ_CM174520.1, forward strand.
GCCAAAGATGGTGTTTGAATATTGACCAAAGTATTCCCTTTTTCCGTCGTACGGATTCCGGTATCATTGATATGCATATGTCCGCCAAAATGAATTTTCAATCCTGCATCAGCAAAAGTCTTCGCTACTTCTTCCACCGGAACTCTGTTTAATTGCCATTTGTTTGGCCCAAGCAATTCTTTTATTTCTGCAGAGGCATCGTCATTAAAATCAATCATAGGAAAATGACTGAAAGCGATTAAGGTTTTGCCTTGTTTTTTGGCTTCCGCCGAAATGTCTTCCACCCATTTTATAAGATGCTTTTTATTCGAAAGTACATTATTATAACCCGTACTTGCCTCAGAATAACTTTTAGAATCTTTCGGATCACCATCATTTTTCTTCGGAATATAAACGTTTCCGTCAATTGCCATTAACCAAAGTCCATCGATTGGTTCAACGACATAACTCACATCCGGAACTTCATAACCCGGCGCGACATTATATACTCTGTTTGATAATAAAGCAGCTTCAGAAGCTTTTTCGAAACTATAATTCTGGCTGTTATAAGTCGAAAACGGAGTTGCCCAGAATTTGTATTTTTTATTCGGATAAAAGCCAAAATCTTTTAATCCGTCCGTGATTCCTAAATAACCCATTTTGGCAATATCGGCTGTTACAATTACAGGCTGTTCAGTACTTAAATTGAGCTTATAAAGGCCGTCTTTGCTATAAATGGGCTGACTTTTTCCATCTTTACCAAGAAAATCTTCTTTACCGGAATCTTGTGCAAAAGGTCCAACAGGATCGTGATTTCCTGTCGTGATAAAAAATTCGATGTCGTATTTTTTGCTGTATTGTGCTAAGATTTTTTCTAAACCCCGAACGTGAATGGGCTGACCATCATCTGTATAATCCCCGGGAAGTGCAACATATTTTATTTTTCGCTTTACGATATCTTCCAAAGCAGCGATGAAAGCAAAGTAATTTTCATTGAATATTCTAGTCGAATGCAATTGCGAGGCCATCGTTCGTAACAAAACATATTGTCCGGTTTTCGGATTTAAGACTCCTTTATAATCATTGTCTGAAAAGGTTCCGAATAGATCCTGCAAATGCACATCAGATAAGAAAGCGATTTGAGTGCCGTTTAGATTTTTAGGATTTTGAGCTGAAATAGCAGCGTTGAAAAAAATAGAAAATAGAAATATAAAATAGGCTTTATGAACGAATGGAATTTTTAAATTCATTAGGTTAAAATTTTAAAGATTTATGAAGTGGCGCATCATAAAAAAGAACGTGCAATTTTATGCTTAAAAATCCTAAATGCGTTTAACCTATTGTTACCTAATGATAATTTTTGATGAAGAGTTTATTTAACCGCAAGATTATTAACCACAAAGGACACTAAGATTTTTATCTCAGCACTGTAATTATAAACACAGAGTTCACAAAGCTGGCATTGACAAAGCTTTGTGAACTCTGTGTTTTCTGACCATACACTAAAGTAAAAAATCTTAGTGCCCTCTGTGGTAAAATTTATCGACAAAGCTTTGCGAACTTTTTCGTTTGTAAACACAATCCTGAATAAAATCCTTGCGCCCTTTGCGGTAAAAAAATTATGCGGTTAATTTTTTTTATTAAATTTATATCAGCAATTCGGAATAAATCATGGAAACAAAAGACGGAAAACTAGCCATTTACGCCCAAACCAGAAAAGAATGGCGCGACTGGTTACAGCAAAATTCCCAAACAGAAAAATCAGTCTGGTTGATTTTATACCACAAAAAAAGTAAAGTCGAAAGCATTAACTTAAATGATGCAACCGAAGAAGCTTTATGTTTTGGCTGGATCGACAGCTTATGCAAAAAACGAGATTTTGAAAGTTTCTATCTGACTTTTACGCCCCGAAATCCGAAGAAGAGCAAATGGAGCCAACCCAATAAAGACCGCGCAGCAAAAATGATCGAACAAGGTTTAATGACGGAGCATGGCCAACTTATGATTGATCTTGCGAAAGAAAATGGTAAATGGGATGTAGTTTAAACGTGTAATTTATTCTAATTGAAGAAGTACACTTAATTCTTCATAGCTTTTAAAAAGAATTGCTCCTTCACTTTCTAAATCTTCATTGTTGTATCCGTTCGCAAAACCGTACACTTTAAAACCACCGCTGATTCCTGCTTTTACACCTGCCTTGCTGTCTTCGAGAACAATACAATCTTTTACCTCAAAACCCATTTCTTTTGCAGCATGTAGAAATATTCCAGGTTCTGGTTTCCAGCTTTTTATTTGATAGGAACTAAATATTTTACCTTCAAATTTATCAAGTAAACCTGATACTTCAAGATTCAAACGGATTTTATCTTCCGGACCACTTGAAGCCACGCAATACGGAATTTTTAGTTTATCTATAAATGCGACAACACCTTCCATAGGTTTGACTTGCGTTTTGAATGCTTCGAAGCTTTTTTCGCGATATTCATTCTCAAAACTATCTGGAAGTTTTCCATCAATTGCCGTTTCTATATGCTGAAAACATTCTTTTAAATTACGACCATTAAAATCGCGATACGCATCTTCAATTTTCATCTCAAAACCATGTTCGGCAGCCATTTCCAACAAAATTCCGTTACCTATTTTTTCTGTATCTACAAGAACGCCATCACAATCGAAGATTATACACTTTACCATACTATTGATTTTTACTTAATTATCTCTAATCCTGTATTGATTTAGAGTTTATGTAAATTACAAAAAATACTTTTATAAAGTGATCGCGATTTAAAGTGAAGTTGAAATTTTTGAAATAATCTGAACTATAAAATCGGCCTGAGCAGGATTGATTTTTTTAAGGGCTTCTGCGGTTTGAAACCATTCGGCTTTATCAATTTCAGGAAAACTTTTCATGCTACCTGATTTTGGCGGCCATTCGATTTCGAATTCATTACTTTTTACTAAAGTAACATCAATATCAAATTCTACCGCCCATGCAAAAACGGTCTTTCCTGATTTAAGTTTAACAAATTCAAGTGCTATGAAATCACCATCCACTTCAAAACCGGTTTCTTCCTGAAACTCTCGTTTTGCAGCTTCGAGCGGATCTTCATCATCGGTAAATTCACCTTTGGGAATAGACCAACTTTCCAAATCTTTATTTTTCCAGAATGGCCCACCAGGATGCACCAATAAAAAATAAATAGTGGAGTCTATAAACTTGTAGAGTAATATGCCGGCGCTTTGTTTCATATCTTTAAATATTATACCTAAAGATATGATATTATTACCAACTATATTTCAAAATTAATCTGGCATTAAATGGAGTTCCTGCCGTAAAATGAATTTCCTCTACCGGATCAGTTTCATTAGCCAATCTGGTTTCTGTTAAAAACTGCGTTTCTTTCCATTTGGTATCGAAAATATTATCAATATTCAATCCGATAGAAATTTTTTTAATTTGATAATTTACAGAAAAATCAGTGATACAATATCCTTTTGCAACTATAGAATTATCTTCATTTGCTGGTCTGTCGCTTAAAAATCTGGTTCTTAAACTTCCTGAAAAACCATGTAAATCTTTAACCGAAATTCCATTCATTAAAGTATGAACCGGTGCCAGTGGCAAATAGTCATTTCCTTTAGGTTCATCCATAGAACGTGCATGTGTATACGTATAATCTGTGTTCCAAAATAACCAATTCGTAAGCTGGTATCTAAATCCGAAATCAAATCCTTTTCGCTCTGTTTGCCCACTTGGCTCAACAACAGCTTCATCTCCAACGTATACAAATTCTTGTGCCAGATATAAATACCAAATAGCCGAATTAACAATCATTCTGGGAAAAGGCTTCCAGTTAATTCCAAGATCACCTCCATACGTTTCCGGAAGAATTTCCTGTCCTTTTTGAGCCACTACAACGCGGGTATCGTTACTGTGGAATCCTTTTCCTAATTTTAAGAAATACTGCAATGCATTATTCTCTGTATATAAAAAGTTTAATTTCGGACTAACAATAGCTTTAGTTTGTGTTTGGTTTGTATAAGTTGTTGCCAATTGATCTTCATAACCAAATTTAAAATAATCTAAGCGAACACCGGAATTAATCAACCACTTTCCTGACGTAAAATCAAAGCTCGTGTAAGTAAAAAGATTAGTCTGATTTACATTCCCCAAACTCAAATAATCCAGCACCGTTTTTCTGTTTACAGTATGCGATAATTCGACATCTTTATTATTGTCATTTCTGAGTCCAGCTCCTAATTTAAAGAACCATTTATCATTTAGTTTATTATTATATTCCGATTGAAAACCAACAATTGTCCTGTTTTCCTTTTGTTTAATTTGATCACCATTTACAGGATCATTTAGAAAAAAAGTGAAATTTGAATATAGTTCAAAATCATATTTATTTAAAAAAGCATTGTTTTTAATGTGTGAATGGCCATCAATTTTAGAATCATATTGAAGATTAAAATTTGTTCTTCCTGTATTTCCGCCTTCGTTTGGATCAATTGCACCAAAATGCGAAATCGTTCCGTCATTTACCGCTCTGTCCGGGATCTGTCCGCTGGCATCCCATTGGCTTGTAAAATGAGATAAGGAAACTGCCACTTTATCTCCGTTATTTACTTTAGCAGTATACTTTGCAAACAAATTGATTCGGTTAAAGTTTTGTGGCGCATCAAAGTAACCATCCGTCATCATGTATTCTCCGGCAAAATAAGCCGACTGATTTTCAGTATGCAATAAGTTGAATAAAGCCACGGTTCTAAAAGTATCAAACTGACCGGCTTCAAAGGAAACAGCATTGTTGTTTAAAATCTCTTTTGTATTAAAGCCAACATACCCTGCCGTTGTAAAATCTCCTTTATCAGCAAAATAAGAACCTTTGTCAAAATCAATTTTATCGACCGTTTCCGGAATCACAAAATGAAGATCGGCATAACCCTGACCGTGTGCATGAGAAACCATATTTACCGGCATTCCATCTACAGTTACGTTAATATCTGTTCCGTGATCGCAATCAAATCCACGAAGAAAAATCTGCTCTGCTTTTCCTCCACCAGCGTGCTGACCAATAAATAAACCCGGAACTTTACGCATTAGATCCTGCGAATTTGAAATAGGCTGAATTTCAAAATCTATTTTAGAAATGCTATTTAAATACTTCAGACTATTTGTAATGGTAACTTCTTCCAGTAAAAATGGCTTTTCATCTAAAATAATGGAAAGCATTTCAGCATTTGAAATAGTAGTATTTTTAGTAACATACCCTTGCTTCGTTACGCGCAAACTATCTTCTGGCTTTGTGTTTTCCAGAACAAATTTTCCACTTATATCACTATGAGCATGTACTTTTGAAATGAAATTATAAATCATTACATCGTTAAGAGGCTTTCCGTTTACATCTTTAACTACTCCACTAACTGACTGTGCTTTTGCAGAAAATGACAATATAAAAATTCCAATTACACATAATAGTCTCATAAATTTTTGGGCAATTTAAAAATTAAAAGCGGCAAAAATAACGTAACAATAGTAAGAAACCCAACGAATATGAGTTAAATATTCTACTTATAATATTCTACTTTCTTTTAAAACCATATTCTCATTTTCAAATCTGTACGTTTTTATACTCTTTATGTATTTCTATTTAAGATTTGATTTGTACTTTAGTCCTTCATTAAATCTGAACTATAATTCAGAAAATAAATCCTTTAAATTTTGAAAAAACATCTTTTATTAGCCACAATTCTGGCAAGTAGTTTTGCCGTTAATTCTCAGAATAAAATCGTAAGGGTAACCAATACGCTAAATATGGACAGAGAATTTGAAACTGTCGAAATCACAAAAAAAGCGCTTGGCTTATCTGCATCAGATAAACTTGAAAACTATGTGGTAAAGGAAGTTACTTCTCCTGCTTTTTTAGAAACCCAAACGGTAGATAGTGATGGCGACGGCAACGCAGATGTACTTTTATTTCAGCCCAAAGTTCAGGCTTCATCCCGTCAGGAATACGAAGTGTTTGTAGGTACAAATCCATCGGCATCAAAAACAGTAAGTTGCTATTCGAGATTTGTTCCCGAAAGAACAGAAGATTATGCCTGGGAAAACAATAAAGTTGCTTTTAGAACTTATGGTCCTGTAGCACAGAAAATGGTGGAAGATAAAATTCCGGGTGGAACTTTGACCAGCGGAATTGATGCGTGGTTAAAAAGAGTAGAATATCCTATTATTAATAAATGGTACGAAAAAACAGTTTCGGGAGCCGGATCTTATCATAAAGATACTGGTGAAGGTTTAGATAATTTTGCCGTTGGTGATAGCCGTGGAATTGGCGGAATTGCTGTAAACGTTGATGGAAAATATTATTTTTCGAAGAATTTTATCAGCTGGAAAACCATTACAACCGGACCAATCAGAACCAGTTTTATCTTAACCTATGCGGATTGGGATGCAAAAGGAAATAAAATAACCGAATCAAAATTAATTAGTCTTGACTATGGGAATTATTTATCCCGTTTTGAAATTTCGATTAAAGGTGCCAAAACAATTGCTGCCGGATTAACTCTTCATGATAAAAAAGGAACTATAACTACAAACTTTAAACAACACTGGATGAGTCATTGGGAACCAATCGATGATTCAGAAATTGGAATGGGACTGGTAGCTCCGGACGACACTGTAATCAGTTTTACAAACTATGTAACCAATGATAAAGACTTGAGTAATTTATACGCAAATTTAAAAGTAGAAGATAACAAAGTAATTTATTATGCTGGTTTTGGATGGAAAAAAGGAAGTCCGTTTCAAACAAAAGCAGAATGGGAAAAGTATTTAAGTTCTTTTGCTAAAAAAATAGATAATCCTCTTGAGGTAAAAGTGAAGTAATAGTTTATTTCACGCAGATTTTGGCAGATTTAAGCGGATAGCCGCAGATTATATTTATCAAATTTCAGATTAAAATAAAAAATCATTTTTAATCTGCTTAAATCTGCCAAAATCTGCGTGAAACCCTTTTTCTTATTTTCTGGCAGGAAAGTAATTCTCCTTCAAAATAATTTCCAACGGAATATAATGTGTGTTTTCTACTTTTTCCTGTAAAACCAATTTTTTATACAAATGATTAACCGCCATATAACCTTGCTCTTCTGGTCTTTGGTTAATCAGGAAATCAATAATTCCTTTGTTTAGGTATTCTATATTATCTTTTAATAAATCGTAACCAATAATACGGACACCTTTAATATTGTTTTGCTCTAAAAACCGGGCTACAATATAAGCTCTGGAATTGGGCACAAAAACGCTGTTTATTCCCTGAAACATTTGCAGAGATAACTGATCAATCCCGGAATCTTTGATGGTCACTTCCGAAAATTTAAAATTAGTGAGCTCGTTATGGTCTTTAAAAAAAGAATAAAAACCATCAATGCGTTGCAAATAAACGGAGGTACTTTCGATTTCACGGGTGATCTTAAAAATCAGAACCTGTCTTTCGTTATTTACCGCAAAACTAATAAGTCTTCCCGCCAGATAACCACTCTGAAAAGCATCTTGCCCAACATAGGCATGTGCTGCATCACTTGAAATATTCGAATCGATCATGACAACCGGAATATTCTTCTTTTCATATTCATTTAAAAAACGAACAGATTCTTCGTGAAAAATTGGTGCAAATAACAGGCCGTCACAATCAAAATTCAAGACTTTTTCGACAGCTTCCTTAAAAGAAGCAGTATTAAAATCATAGAAAAAATAATCCAGCACGACACCGAATTTCCCAAACTCGACTGCCGCTTTTTCTATTCCTGTAATTTGGCTTTTCCAATATTCGATGCTTTCGTATTTAGGTAAAAAAACCGCGAATCGGAATTTCTTATTTAAGGCCAGATTGCTCGCCAGGATATTTCGCTTATAACCGTATTTTTCGATAATAGCGTTCACCTTATCTACATTTTCCTGCGCCACCTGACCACGTTTATGGATGATCCTGTCAACAGTTCCTGGTGAAACATTGGCTAATTCCGCTATTTTTTTTATTGTTATGATATTCTTACTTTTTAAGTTAAAACTATTTTGAAACCGCGTAAAATTATTTTTTTTAGGTAAAGATAAGTTGTTTTACTTAACTTTTTATATACATTTGTAAAAGTCCGTGTGCGTACACGCAAACTTACGTAATTTGAATATAAAAACCATAATTTGTTTTATTTATAAAAGTAAATAGCCTAACAATAACTAACTACATAATTTAAAATATGATTATAGACGTATTAAGTAATTCCGCAAAATATTGTGGTTTACATCCCAATTTCAAAAAAGCATTTGATTATCTAAGTCAGACAGATTTACTAAATCTTGAAGATGGTGCCTTTGAAATTGGAGAAGGATTAAAAGTAATTGTAATTTCCGGAGAAGGAACAACCAGAGAAGAAAGCATAAAAGGTTTTGAATGTCATGATCAAAACATTGACATACAGATTTCACTGAAAGAACCAGAAACTTTTGCCTGGAAACCAAGGGAAAAATGTGTGAATCCGAATGGTGAATATAGTGATGAAAGGGATGTTCGTTTTTTCCACGACAAGCCAGACATGTATTTTGAATTGCAGGAAGGACAATTTGCTATTTTATTCCCAACAGACGTTCACGCTGCCATGATTGGCGTGGGACCATTGAAAAAAATTGTTATTAAGGTCAAGATTTAAAAAAATAAAATTCCAATTTTTGAAATGCCAAATTCCAAAACTAAAAAATTCCAATCTTAAAATCCCAAATTCCAACCTAAAAAGGAACAGAGTGTATTGTTTTAAGTTTTGAAAGAATTGGAATTTGGAATTTTCCCCCGAAAGCGGGTTGGAATTTAATATAAAAACTAAACCTGAAATCTAAGCCTACAGGTACTTAAAAAATATAAATAATAAAACTTACAAATGAATTCAATATTTAATCTTGAAGGAAAAATTGCCCTTATTACTGGCGGTGCGGGCGTATTGGGAAGCAATTTTGCAAACGTATTAGCCAAACAGGGTGTAATCGTCGGAATTGTATCGCAATCGATCGAAAAAGCCAATAAAACTGTGGCAGGTATCGAAAGCAAAGGCGGAAAAGCTTTTGCTATTCAGGCCAATGTTTTAAACAAAGAAGAACTTGAAAAAGCCAAAGACTTTATTGTAGAAAAATACGGTCGTCTGGACATTTTGATTAATGCTGCGGGAGGAAACATGCCGGGAGCAACGATACAACCTGATCAGGCTGTTTATGATATGAAAACAAATGATCTCCAACAAGTAGTCGATTTGAATATCATTGGGACAATGCTTCCAACACAGGTTTTCTCTGAACTTTTTGCAAAACAAAAAGAAGGAAATGTTATCAATATATCCTCAACATCGGCACAAAGGCCTTTAACACGTGTAGTTGGATATTCAGCTGCAAAAGCGGCCATTGACAATTTTACTAAATGGATGTCGGTTGAACTGGCTTCAAAATACGGTGAAGGAATTCGTGTAAACGCTATTTCACCGGGCTTTTTTATTGGAGAACAAAACAGGGCTTTATTATTGACTCCGGACGGTAACTTAACACCAAGAGGTGAAAAAATTATCGATCATACCCCTATGGGAAGATTTGGAAAACCGGAAGATATTGACGGTGCACTTTTATTTTTATGCAGTGACATGTCCAAATTTGTAACGGGAACCATTATAGTAGTAGATGGTGGATTTGCCGCTACCAGTATTTAAAATTGAATTAACTGGGAATTTTCTTATGAAAATGAGTGCCCTAGCCCCGATAGTAGTGGAAATCCTTTTGTGTCCGCCGCGGCGGACACAAAAGATTACTTCACTTAATTTTTATTTTAATCGGAGTTCAGTGAACTTCGTTTGGAACGGATAGCGGGAACTAGCTCCTTAAAAAAAATAATAAATACCTACAACGTTTCGAAAACCTTGCAGGAATGATAAAAAACGAATAAAATGGAACAAACATTAAGATGGTTCGGACCAAACGATCCGGTTTCTTTACAAGATATTAAACAGACCGGCGCTACCGGAATTGTTACGGCATTGCACCATATTCCGAACGGACAAGTATGGGAAATTGAAGAAATCATTAAACGAAAAGTGGAGATTGAACACGAAGACGGTGATCCTAAAAAAGGCGCTTCTGGTTTAACTTGGTCGGTTGTTGAAAGTATTCCGGTTCACGAAGACATTAAAAAACAAACAGGAAATTATCTTCAATACATTGAAAATTATAAAGAAAGCATTCGCAATCTGGCGTTGTGCGGCATTAAATGTGTTTGCTATAATTTTATGCCGGTTTTGGATTGGTCAAGAACTGATTTATCTTATGAAGTGGAAGACGGATCAAAAGCTTTGCGTTTTGATATTAATGCTTTTGCTGCTTTTGAATTGTTTATTTTAAAAAGACCGGGAGCAGAAAAAGAATATTCTGCAAAGCAAATTGAAAAAGCGACGAAATATTTTGAAGCAATGACAGAGGCTGATAAAATCAAACTACAGCAAAATATTTTGGCAGGACTTCCAGGCGCTGAAGAAGCATATTCTGTAGAAGATTTTCTGGTGACTTTGAGCGCTTACAATCATATTGACAGACAAGCTTTAAAGAAAAATCTTTTCTTCTTTTTAAAGGAAATTATTCCGGTTGCCGAAAGCAAAGGTGTTTTAATGGCGATTCACCCGGACGATCCACCCTACCCGATTTTAGGTTTACCAAGAGTCGTGAGTACAGAAGAAGATTTGATTGAATTAATGAATGCTGCACCTTCAAAATCAAACGGATTCACCATGTGTACGGGTTCATACGGCGTAAGAGCTGATAATGATTTACCTGGAATTGTAAGACGTCACGGTGATAAAATGAATTTTATTCACCTAAGAAGTACACAACGCGATGCAGAAGGTAGTTTCTATGAAGCCAATCATTTGGAAGGCGATGTTGACATGTACGAAGTTGTAAAGGCAATTATTGAAGTCGAAAAAAGAAACAATAGCCAATTGCCAATGCGCCCAGATCACGGTCACCAAATGCTGGATGATTTGAAGAAAAAGACAAATCCAGGTTATTCTGCGATTGGGCGTTTAAGAGGTTTAGCCGAATTACGAGGGCTTGAAATGGGAATTAAAAGAACTGTCTAAGTTTTTTGCCACGAAGGCACTAAGGCCCAAAGTTTTTTTTTCTCGCAGATTTTAAAAAGATTTAAGCAGATGTGCGCAGATTTTTTTTGCCACAGCTTATTTAAATTAAATCTGCTATAATCTTTTTAAAATCTGCGTGAAATAATCTTTTTAATCTTTTAATCTGTGGCATTTAATAAACTTTGCGCCTTAGTGCCTTCGTGGCAAATGGCAAATGGCAAACCAAAACCTAACTAACCAAAATAACCACAAAACCATGAAGCGTCAAACCATTATTATTTGTTTCAGTCTTTTTATAAATAGTATTTTAATGGCGCAACAAACACCAAAAATACTAACCGATTCAAAGGCAAATTATCTCCCTGATTTTAGTTACGCGGGCTATCATTTCGGCGAAAGCCAAATTCCTGAAACTGCAGGAAAAATTATTAATGCTACAGATTTTGGCGTAAAAGCAAATGACAATTTAGACGATTCAAAAGCTTTATTGAAAGCCATAAAAGCGGCAAATTCTACAGAAGGAAATGTAGTTTTACAATTGCCTGCAGGCCGAATTATACTAAGTGATATTTTATACATCGAAAGAAGCAATTTTGTGCTTCGCGGTATTGGTTCTGGCGAAAACGGAACCGAAATTTACTGCCCAAGACCAATGATGTATCTTAAAGATCCGGAATCACTGGCTGAACTTCGCGAATATTTAACCACTTTTGATAAAAGACAGCGCGAAGCTGAAAACAATATCGATTTACCTTTTTCGCAATATGCCTGGTCGGGCGGTTTTATCTGGACACAGATTCCTGGAGAACGTGTAAAATCGTATCTGGATAAATACGAACCTACTCCAAATGTTTTGGCGAAAGTGAGTTCCGGAAATATGGGTGAGCATATTATTTCAGTTTCTGATGTAAAAGGATTAAAAATTGGTGATGTAGTCGAACTTCAATTATTCAATAAAGACGGAGAAGATGGCGAAATCATTCAGGATTTATACAAAGGTGCCAAAGTAAAACCAGGCTCTCATCATTGGCAATTTCCAAAGCTTCCAATTGTGAGACAACAAGTTGAAATCACTAAAATTTCAAACTCAAAAATTACCATCAAAACGCCTTTGACCATTGCGATAAAACCAAGTTATCAGGCGCAATTGGTGGAATGGAAACATCTCAACGAAGTGGGAATTGAACATATCCGCTTTACTTTTCCGGACATTCCGAGAGTAGCACATCATGTTGAACCGGGAAACAATGCTATCTTTTTAACTCGTTTATTTAACAGCTGGGTTAAAGATATTGTGATTACAAATTCAGACAGCGGAATTCTGGCCGAAGAAGATGCCAATGTTACGATTCAGGATATTGTAACCGATGGACCACATATGGCACATTATACCGTAACGTTAGGTGGTGTACATAATATATTGGTGAAGAATCTTAAAATTTATAATAAAACAGTTCACCCTTTGAGCTTCAATACGTTTGCTACAAAAAATGTATATCAGAATTGTGAGATTTTTGCAGATGCTTTATTAGATCAGCATTCGGGTGCAAATCATCAAAATTTATTCGATCATATTACGGTTCATATCAATCCGGATAAGAACAATAGTTATTTATTATTTGGCGGTGGTGGTGCCGATTATTGGAAACCATCACACGGGCCTTTCAGCATGTTTTGGAATCTGAATGTTCAGGTTGAAAAAACATTTGACAGCACAAAACCGGTTTTATTATACGGCATGAAAGACGGGCCTTTTGCGAGAATTATTGGCGTGAACGGTAACGCAAAATTCGAGGTAAAATACGAACCTGACGCTTATATTGAATTTTTAAATACAGCTCTGGATCAAATTCCGTCATTGTATGATTATCAATTGCAAACGCGCTTAAAATAAGTTACATCTGCCACAAAGTCGCAAAGACACAAAGCAAATTAAAAATAAACTTTGTGTCTTTGTGCCTTCGTGGCAAAAACATAACGCACCATGAAATACAAAATAGCTTTTCTGGTTTTATTATTTATTTCCGGGAATGTATTTTCTCAAAATAAATATCGTCTCAAAAACATTTCTACGACTGACGGGCTTTCGCAGAGTTCTGTCATTGCTATTCATCAGGATAAATTTGGGCAAATGTGGTTTGGTACACGTGATGGTCTTAATAAATATGACGGCAGCCGCTTTACGATTTTCAGAAATGATGTTGCTGATAAATCTACTATCAGTAACAATGATATTCTGGCTATTGAAGAAGATAATTCCGGGAAGATTTGGGTTGGAACATATAACGGGCTGAATTGTTATAATCCTGTCAACAATACTTTTACAAGATATCTGCACACCAAAAACAATCATTCCATAAGTGGAAACGCGATTTGGAGCATCAAAGAAATTGGCGATGAAATGTGGTTTGGAACATCTAAAGGATTGACGATTTACAATAAAAAAACGGGGCAATTTAATTCTACTTTCCATTCGGATACCGATAATACAACACTTCCAAGCAATAATATATTAAGTATTTTAAAAAGCAAAAAAGGTCAAATCTGGATTGGAACAACAAAAGGTTTATGTGTTTTGACAAGCAGAAAAAACGGAAAGTTTTCTTTTAAAAATTATCCCTTAAATACAACAGATCTTTTGACTGTTCAGGCACTTACTGAAGATCATTACAACTACATCTGGGTTGGCACAAAAAACAAAGGACTTTTAAAATTTAATCCATCATCAAACAAATTTGTTTCTTTTTTATCTGCTGAAAAATATAGTGAGCTCAGTACAGACATTCGTGCTTTGACTATTGATAAACAAGGTTCGTTATGGATTGGCGCTTACGACGGAATTTATATTTTAGGAGAAGATAAAAGCATTCAAAAAATAAATAACAGCAACAACAGCAACGGAATCGATAAGGTAAAATCGGTTTTTTTGGATCAAAAAGGATCGGTTTGGATTGGCTGTTATTATAAAGGCGTGAATATTTGGGATGTCTCGAATGTGAACTTTTCGAATTACAATCAGAATTCTAAAAAGATTCCGATGAGTTTTGATGTGGTAAGTTCTATAATTGCAGATAAAAATAAAAACATTTATTTTGGAACGGAAGGTGGCGGAATCACGATTTACAATGCAAATACCGAAGCAACGAGTTACATCAACAGTAAAAGTGGACAGACAACAAAAAATGATATCAAATCGATGTGCCTTGCTGATGATCATATTTTGTGGATTGGAACTTTTTCTAAAGGAATCACGGCTTACAATACCATTTCTAAAAAAATTGAAGACAGCAGAATTTCATCGGAACTAAATACTTTATTGAAAGAAACCGGTGTTTATTCTATCAAAACAGAAGGGAATGGAATTTTATGGATTGGTACATTTAATAAAGGATTGATTCGGTATAATACGATTTCAAAAACTTTTCAGATTATTGGAAATGATAATACAAAGTCTGATTTTCTAACGAATAATATCGTCAGAACAATTTTAATTGACAAACAAAAAAGACTTTGGATTGGAACGCAAAATGGGCTAAATCTTATTGGGCTTCAAAATTTCCAGCCTACTAAATCGGCTATAAAACATTTCTTTTTTGATGCTTCGGCTTTGGCTGGTGATGATATTTTGACGTTATTTCAGGATTCTCAGAATAAAATTTGGGTGGGAACAAAAGCAAAAGGATTGCATTATTTTGATGGAAAGAATTTTAACAGAATCAATCTTAAAATTGGAAATACGGTTATCACATCAATTCATTCTATTTTGGAAGATGATGATAAAAACCTTTGGATCAGCACCAATCAGGGCGTAATAAAATATAGTACAACCAGAAAAACGATTGTAATCTACGATCAAAAAGACGGTTTGGCGAGCAATGAATTCAATGATAATTCGGCCTTAAAATTAGATGGTAATAAATTTTATTTCGGAAGTCCATCCGGAGCAACTTATTTTGATGCCCGAAAAATTTCCCTCAACCAATATGTTCCTCAGGTTTTAATTACCGATTTGAAAATCAAAAATGAAGTGATTAATCCTCAGGATTCAACTGAAATTTTGGAGAAAAGTATCGGCTACACCAAAACCATTACTTTGGATTATGACAAGGCAAATTTCTCGATCAATTTTGCGATTCCAAATTACATTCGGTCAAAAAACAATCAATACAGTTACCGCCTGACCGGACTGGAAAACAACTGGACCATTACCAAAAATACTGAAGCTATTTACGCTATTCAGAATCCGGGAACTTATGTTTTTGAAGTTCGGGGTGCTAATAATGACGGTGTTTGGAACAAAGTTCCTACTACACTAACTGTTATTGTAAATCCGGCTCCGTGGCGCAGTATCTGGGCTTTTTTATTGTATGGGATAATAATTGGTTCAGCCTTATACGGTTTGATCTGGATTATGAAATCAAAAGCCAGATTGAAACAAAAACTCGACCTGGAATATTTAGAAACCAAACGTATAGAAGAAAACAACAGGGCAAAACTGGATTTCTTTACGAATATTTCACATGAATTCAGAACGCCTTTAACTTTAATCTTAGGGCCGTTGCAACAGATTTTATCCAATTATAATGGCACCAATGAAATGTACAAAAAGTTGCTGGTAATTGAAGGAAGCGCCAATCATCTTTTGAGTCTGATTAACCGTTTAATGGATTTCAGAAAACTGGAAAACGATCAGGTTAAATTAGAATCTGCCAATGGGAATATTGTCAAATTCACCAAAGAAATCTTTTTGTCTTTTATCGAATACGCCAAAGACGGTGGCTACGATTATACTTTTGAAGCTTCTGAAGAGGAAATTCTGGTGTATTTTGATCGCTATAAACTGGAACGTGTTTTTTATAATTTGATTTCTAATGCCTTTCGTTATACACCAAAAGGTGGTACGATCAATATCAAAATCAATCATGATCACGAAAACCTTTTTATTGCCGTAGAAGATTCAGGAGCAGGAATTGCCGAGGAACATATCGATAAAATTTTCGATTTGTTTTTTGAAGTTCCTTTACACAACAACGTTCAGAAAAACTATAATAAAGGAACCGGAATTGGATTGTCAATTGTAAAGAATATCGTCAAACTGCATAAAGGAAATATTGATGTAACGAATAAAGAAGCCGGGGGCGTTGTTTTTAAAGTTACACTTCCACTGGGTCGTGCACATCTTGCAGACGATGAAATTATAGAGGATTTTAAAATCAGTGATGATATCGTTCAATATACTACGCAACTAGAAACCGGAGCAATAACAGAACCGGAAGACATTGAAGATTTTGTTGTAAATGCTGAAAAACAAACTATTCTTATTGTAGAAGATCACAAGGTTTTGCGAACCTTTATGAAAAATTTACTCAAAAAAGAATACAATATTATTGAGGCCGAAAATGGTAAAATTGCTTTTGAAAAAGCATTACAATTTGTTCCGAATTTAATTATTAGTGACGTTATTATGCCAGAAATGGTAGGAACAGAACTATGTTCTAAAATAAAAGAAAATCTAAAAACGAGTCATATTCCGGTCATATTACTGACTTCCAGATCTTCATTGGTTTATAAATTCGAAGGACTCGAAAGCGGTGCCGATGATTACATTAGTAAACCTTTTAATTTGATGGAATTCAAACTTCGTGTTAAGAATCTTTTGAATTCAACTGAAAGACTGAAAAACAAATTCACCAGCGAAGACAATTTTGTTCCCTCAGAAATTACTGTTTCTTCTCTGGATGAAGAATTACTCAAAAAGGCGTTCAAAATTGTGGAAGAAAACATTTCGAACGAACAATTTGATATTCCGTTTTTCTGTTCCGAATTGGGAGTTAGCCGCACCATGTTATTCTTAAAAGTAAAAGCATGGACGAATTATACGCCAAATGAATTCATTCACGAAATCCGATTAAAACGTGCCGCTCAATTATTAGAACAAAATAAACTGAATGTCTCTGAAGTAAGTTATAAAGTAGGTTTTAATAATCCGAAATACTTCAGTAAATGTTTCCAGAAAAAGTACGGGGAAACTCCGTCGCAATTTGCTGACAAATTTTCTAAGTCCGTTGATGTATTTTAGAAAATCCGCATATTTAAAGGCTTAAAAAAGGGTATCTGTATTTTTAGATACCCTTTTTTGTATTTCTATATCATTCTGCCCTAATACATTTGTGATATGAAAATCAAAAAAACAAAATTCTTATTGCTGCAAATTCTCTTCATGCTGCTTATAATCGGAATGAGTTTATTGCTTTTTTATTTTATCTAACATTAACCTTAAAACCAAAAAATGAATGTTTACAAACCACAAAATTAAATCGCTTAAATGGTGTTTTCTGGTGCTCTTTTTACTAGGAAATATTGTTGTGAATGCACAGGAAAGAAAAGTCACCGGAAAAGTTACTTCCAGCGAAGACTTACTTGGGCTTCCTGGTGCTAATGTTTATATCAAAGGATCTTCTGTTGGCGCAACTGCCGACATGGATGGAAACTATACAGTAATAGTTGCGGAAAAAAATGCTGTCTTAGTTTTCAACTATGTAGGATATCAAACTATCGAAGTTCCGGTAGGAAATAAAACGGTAGTCAATGTAAGTTTAAAATCAGATACTAAAAATCTGGATGAGGTTATCGTTGTAGGTTACGGTACCCGTAAAAAAAGCGACATTACAGGATCAGTATCATCAGTAACCGCAAAAGAGCTAACCGCTTATCCTTTATTGAATGCAGAAATGGCTTTGCAAGGCCGCGCTGCAGGGGTTTCGGTACAATCGAATAATGGTGGCGAGCCAGGTGCTCCGGTGAAAATCAGGGTTCGTGGAGGAACATCAATCAATGCGAGTGGAGATGCTCTTATTGTTGTGGATGGTTTTGCAGGTGCTTCTATGCCGGCACCTCAGGATATTGCTTCGATTGAGATTTTAAAAGATGCATCAGCTACAGCTATCTACGGATCAAGAGGTTCAAACGGAGTTATTATGGTTACGACTAAAAAAGGAAAACCAGGAGCGCCGGTAATTGAATTCAGTAATTCGACTTCAACGCAATCTGTAAACAATCAATTGGATTTATTAAACGGCGACCAGTTTGTCGCTTATAGAAAAAGTTTTACCACACACACTTCCGGTGGCGCTAACACAGATTGGCAGGATGTAATTTATCGTGACGGAATGATTTCGAATTCACAATTATCATTTTCAGGCGGTTCAGAAAAAATCAGATATTATGTTTCGGGAAATTATTACAACCAAAACGGAGTTGTAATTAATTCAGGAATTGATAAGTACACAATCGTAAGTAATCTTGAAGCTGATTTGAGTGATAAGTTTAAAGTAGGTTTGAATTTATTTACGAGCAAACAAAACAAAGACGGAATTATCAGCCAGACGGGAGCCGGAGGAACAGGTGCTGCCGGTGTAATTGCGGCTGCTTACCGTTTTATGCCGGATAAAGGTATTTATAACGAAGATGGTTCTTATACGACTACAGCTCCCATTGGAGATGATATTGATAACCCGTATGCGACTGCAATGGAAAACATTCTGGAAGTAATCAATATTACCAACAGAAGCAATTTCTTTGCTTCTTATCAGATTTTTAAAGATTTAAATTTCAAAACCACTTTAGGTTTAACAGAGTCTAATTCTCAAACGGGAAGATATATTCCATCTACTTTAATTGCAGGAAAAAATATTAAAGGAGAAGCTTCTGTAAACAACACAAGATTTTCATCTTTCTTAACCGAGAATTATTTGACGTACAAAAAAGAAATTATCGACAAAGGAATTTTAACCGTTCTTGGAGGCTATTCGTATCAAAAAAACACAAATGAAAATTCATATGCTGCTTCAAGAGGATTTCTTACGAATACCAACTCTTATCATAATTTAGGAGCCGGAACCGTGTTCTTAAAACCAGATTCAGGTCTATCTGAAACCGAATTAATTTCTGCTTTCGGAAGGTTGAACTTTGATTACGATGATAAATACTTATTCACTTTCACAGCACGTCGTGACGGTTCTTCAAGTTTCAGTAAAAACTACAAATACGGAACTTTCCCTTCCGGAGCCGTGGGTTGGAATATTGCTAAAGAGAATTTTTTAAAAGACAATAAAACGATTTCAAACCTTAAACTAAGAGCAAGTTACGGAGCAACCGGGAATCCATCGATTGGTGCCTACTCTACTTTGTCAAGATTCTCTGAAATTTATGATGTGAGCGGTGACGTAATTGTAAACGCAGTACAGTTGACTTCTTTGGATAATCCGAATTTAAAATGGGAAACTTCGTACCAACAGGATTACGGAATTGATTTAGGTTTATTTGATAATAGAATCAGTCTTACGGCAGATTATTATAAAACCATTACCAAAGATTTATTGTTCAACAGACCTTTACCTGGAATTTCAGGAATTGGATCTCAGCTTCAAAACGTTGGAGAATTAGAAAACAAAGGATGGGAATTAGGAATCAATACGAAAAACTTTATTGGTGCCGATTTTACGTGGTCTACTAACTTTAATATCTCTTCAAACAAGAATAAAGTATTGAAATTGGCCGATAACAAAGACTTATTAATTAACTCTGCTCCAGGGCATTTCCTTGCAACAGAATCTCAAATTTTGAGAGTTGGCGAGCCGGTTGGTTCTTTCTACGGATTTATTTACGATGGTGTAATTCAGCAGGGAGAAACAGCGCTTCCGGGGAATTTTGAAACGGCTCCGGGTGGTGAAAAATTCAAAGATGTAAATGGTGACGGAAAACTGGATTCAAGTGATAAAACTATTATCGGGAATCCAAATCCGGATTTCATTTTCGGTTTCAACAATGATTTCACTTATAAAAATCTGGATTTGAATATCTTCTTCCAAGGTTCAGAAGGAAACCAAATCTTAAATTATACTTTAATGGAATTGGCTTCTGGAAACAACAATGCAACTACGGAAGTTTTAGATGCGTGGACACCAACAAATACTGATACAAATGTTCCTGCCAATGCAGCAAGAACCAAAAGAATCACTTCAAGGTTTGTGTATGATGCAAGTTATATTCGTTTGAAAAACGTTTCTATCGGATATAGTTTAGATGATAAAGTAGTTTCGAAAATAGGATTGAGCAAAGTTCGTTTTTATGTAAGCGCGCAAAACCTTTGGACGATCACCGATTATCCGGGTTCAGACCCTGAGGTAAATTACTTAAACGACACCAACGCCAGAAGTAATACCAATTTAGGATTGGATTACGGAAGTTACCCAAACGTGAAAACCTTCACTTTCGGTTTCAATTTAAAATTTTAATAGAATCATATTATGAAAAAATATATAGCTTTATTTTTCTTAGGAATATTTGCTTTTGGATGCTCAGATCTTGAAGAACATCCAGTTGGAATCATTCGCCCAGACAACTTTTTTAACAATACAGACGACTTACAAGCCGCTGTAAACGGAGCCTTTGCCAACATTGCACATAATAATTATTGGGGAAGAGAATTTACCATCGCCTTGATGTTGCGTGATGACATGGCCGATATTGGAGACAGAACCACTCAGGCTGCCCGTATTGATGTTAATGATATGAAAATGAATGATACCAACGCATTGGTTGCCAACTTCTGGCCACAATCGTATATCATTGTAACAGCAGCCAATCAGGCTATTGAAGGTGCAAAAAAGACTCCGGGAGATCCTGCAAAAGTAAACGCAATCGTAGCTCAGGCGTATTTTGCAAGAGCTTTTGCTTACTATCATTTAGTTCGAATATTTGGTGATATTCCGTATGTTGATTTTGTTGTTAATGATGTTTCTCAGGTGAATTCATTGGGTAAAACCAAAGAAGCCGAGGTATATGCTAAAATCATAGCCGATCTTGAATTTGCAAAACAATGGTTAGACGACAAACCAAAAGTAAAAGCCGTTCCGGGAAAAGGTACAGCAGCCGGTTATTTGGCTTCTGTTTATTTGACATTAGGAAACTATCAAAAAGCGTATGATGAAGCGAAATATGTAATTAACAACGAAGCAAAATTCGGTTTAGGTTTAGATGCTGATTTTCAGGATTTATTTAACGCTACAAAAGCAGCTTTGTTAAAAGAGCCTTTGTTTACAATTGATTTTAATAACTTAACATCAGGAAATTACGGTCAGGATTATACCGCTTTTTTTACAGGTTCATTAAAAGATGATAGCTATAGCTATGGACAAGGATTTTCTGTTGCAGTGCCTTCTTTAAAAGTATTTAATGACTGGGATCAAAGAGATTACAGAAGAGCAGTAAGTTTTGATACTATTATCAGAAAGAAAACCGGAACAGGTGGATCTTTGGAGGTTTATCCTTCAAGTGATAACGAAAAAGCGCCTCGTCCGCATATTGCCAAATATTACCGTTTTCCTGGAAAAGCAGGTGCTAACGGAAGAACATCACAACACAATTATATCACAATGCGATATGCTGAAGTTTTGCTGACTGCTGCCGAAGCTTTAAACGAAATTACACCAGGAACTGCAGAAGCAGATAATTATGTAAACCGAGTGCGTGCAAGAGCACGAAATAAAGCGGGCAAACAAGTTTCATTTCCTGCCGATGTAACTCCGGGACTTTCTAAAGTTGATTTCAAAAAAATGGTAATCAATGAAAGAAGATTAGAACTGGCTTTTGAATATATCAGATGGTATGATATTAAGAGGCTGAAAAACGGACCTGAAGTATTTGGTCCTAATGGTTTTGAACCTCATGCGAATTTTGATCCAAACAAAGATTATTTATTCCCTTTGCCGGGAACTGAATTAGCGATCAATCCTAATTTAAAACCAAATAATCCTGGTTATTAAAACAGTAGAATTACAATGGTTGAAAATATTTTAAACACATAGAAACATAGATTTTAAATAAGAAATTAATACAAAGACAATCAAAAGAAACTAGTTTCTAACACATAGCTATGTGTTTTGATGCAAGTGAAACGCTTTTTTTAAGCTATGAAAACTATGTATCTATGTGTTAAATTCACCCACTGTTATTAAAAATTAGATTAATTAGCAAGTATGAATAAAGTTAGTTCATTTTTTTTAATTCTTGGGTTTGCACTGCTGGCAACAGCGTGCAAATCCGGAATTAATTCTCAGACAAAAGTTGCTGCAACTTCAGAAAACCTTCTGGAGAAAAGATATAAAATGCTGCTCGATTATCCGGTTGACTCGATGTCAATGCCACGCAGTATGACCATCAAAACCAATTTAATTAAAAAAGTTCCTTCAAAAGACTGGACAAGCGGTTTCTTTGCCGGAAATTTATGGCACTTGTACCGATTGACAGGTAATGAAGCCTATAAAAGCCAGGCAGAAAAATGGACGCCTTTTAGCAAAAAAGAAAGTGTAAATAGTAATTCGCACGACGTTGGATTCAAAGTGTTTTGCAGTTTTGGAGAAGCTTTAAAAGTGGAAAACAAACAAGAATACAAAGACGTTATTATTAAAGGTGCCGAAACATTATGCACTCGTTTTAATGCTAAAGTTGGCGCCATAAGATCTTGGGATTTTAATAAAGAAATCTGGGATTATCCGGTAATTATTGACAATATGATGAATTTGGAATTGCTTTTTGAAGCCTCTAAATTATCAGGAAATAAAAAGTATCAGGAGATTGCGATTCAACATGCCAACACGACTTTAAAAAATCAATTTAGGGCAGACAATAGTTGTTATCATGTTATTGATTATAATCCAACCTCTGGAGCTGTTAGAAAAAAAACAACTTTACAAGGATATAATGATGATTCTGTTTGGGCTCGCGGACAAGGTTGGGCCGTTTACGGATTCACCATGTCGTATCGATATACCAAAGATCCTGCTTATTTAAAACAAGCCGAAGCAACTGCAACATTTTTCATGACCCATAAAAATTTACCGGAAGACGGAATTCCGTATTGGGATTTTAAAGATCCTGCGATTCCAAATTCAGCTCGCGATGTTTCTGCGGCAACTGTTATGGCTTCTGCTTTATATGAGTTATACGGTTACACTAAAAACAAAAGTTATTTGGCTTTCGCCGATAAAATAATGACTTCGCTAAATTCAGATAAATACATTTTAGCAGATACCGTAAAAGCACCTTTTATTCTGGATCACAGTACCGGAAACTGGCCAAAACACGACGAAATTGACGAACCAATAATCTATGCCGATTACTACTTTCTGGAGGCAGTATTACGAAAAAGTAACAAATAAAGGTACAAAGGGACAGAGGTGCAAAGGCTCAAAGGTTTTACCATGCGAGTCTTTGAACCTTCAAAGTCTAGGAACTTTTGACCTATGAACCTTTGAACCTATGAACCTCTGCACCTTAAAAAAAGCTTATAATCAATGACAAATCAACCGTATCACCATAACAAACTTTTTACTTTTGCACTTTTTGTTTTTTTTCAAATTTGTCTGAGCAGCAGTTTTGCTCAGACAAAAATGAATATCAATGACAATTGGCTGTATTTAGAAAATCACACTCCTAACCTTTCAGAAGCACAAAAGGCTTCAAACTGGACTTCCATAAATTTACCACACAGCTGGAACGCCGAAGACGCAACCGATTTAAATCCGGGATACAGGCGTGATGCGAGCTGGTATCAAAAGAAATTGAATATTTCTCAAATAGATCAAAACCGACGTTATTCCTTATATTTTGAAGGCTCGAATGTCACTACAAAAGTATATGTAAACGGTAAAGAAGCTGGCGGTCATATTGGTGGTTATATTGGTTTTACGATTGATATCACCAACTTCATCAAAGAAGGAAACAACGATATTTTTGTACGCGTGGATAATAGTTATGACATCGAAATAATTCCGTCTCAAAAGAGCGATTTCTTTATTTATGGCGGAATTACCAGAGATGTCTGGCTGTTATCTCAATACAAAAATCACATCGATAATCTAAAAATTACAACTCCTGAGGTTTCTGCAAAAAAAGCTTCGGTACAAATTCTGGCTTCAACTGTAAATACTGATAATTCGGCATTATCGTTAACTGTGATTCTTAAAAATCCGAAAGGAAAAAAAGTAGCCAGCAAAACGATTCCTGTTTCAGATAAAACAGAGAATATCACTTTTGAAAACATTAAAAATCCGGAATTGTGGGATACTGAAAATCCTAATTTATATTCGGTTACTGCAATTTTATCCGAAAAAAATCAAATCAAAGACAGCCTAAACGAAAAAGTAGGTTTCAGATGGTTTGAGTTTAAAGATCATGGTCCGTTTTATTTGAATGGAAAGCGATTACTTATTCGAGGTACACACAGACATGAAGAGCAAGCGGGTGTTGGCGCTGCAATGAGCAATGAGCAACATTGGGCCGATATGAAATCCATAAAAAATATGGGCGCTAATTTTGTTCGTCTGGCACATTACCCACAAGATCCTGAAGTATATAAAGCATGTGATGAATTGGGACTATTGGTTTGGGATGAATTACCCTGGTGCCGTGGCGGAATTGGCGGTGAACTTTGGCAAACAAATACCAAAAACATGCTTACTGAAATCATCAGTCAAAATTACAATCACCCAAGTATTATAATCTGGTCTTTGGGTAATGAAATGAACTGGCTTCCTGATTTTCCTGACGGCGATAATACAGAGAAAACCAACGTCTTTTTAACTGAATTAAACGATCTCGCTCATAAACTAGATCCAACCAGAAAAACGGCGATTAGAAAATATTATGAAGGTTCACAGATTGTAGATGTCTTCTCTCCTTCAATCTGGTCGGGCTGGTATTCCGGAAGTTATAAAAGTTACCAAAAAGCAATTGATGTTTACAAGAAAGAATATAAACATTTTATCCATGCCGAATATGGCGGCGACAGTCATGTTGGACGTCACAGCGAGAAACCGGTTACGGGTGAAAATGTTATAAAAGCCGAGGGCTGGGAAGAAGCAATCGTGCAAACCAAAGTGGCTAATATTGCACAAATTGGAGATTGGAGCGAGAATTATATCGTTGATTTATTTGACTGGCATTTACATATATCCGAGAATGATCCAACATTCGTGGGTAACGTACAATGGGCATTTAAGGATTTTGCAACGCCCTTGCGACCGGAAGATGATATTCCGTACATGAACCAAAAAGGCTTGGTAGACCGAAACGGAGTTCCGAAAGATGCCTATTATGTTTTTAAAAGCTATTGGAGCAAAGAACCATTTACCTACATCGAATCGCATACCTGGACCGAGCGTCAGGGACCTGAAAATACACCCAGAACATTGAGTGTTTTCAGTAATTGTGAGCGAGTTACGCTTTATCATGAAGGAAAATCTCTTGGAGAAAAACAAAGAAATTTTTCGCTATATCCTGCAAATGGTTTAACTTGGGATGTTAATTTTAAAAAAGGCGAAAATAATCTGGTTGCTATTGGAAAAAATAAAGAAGGAAAAACGGTTTCTGATACTTTAAAAGTAAACTACCGTTTCAACAAAAATGACACGGCAACTTCCTTACAATTGTCTTCCCAAAAATTAAAAAACGGCAATTATCTGCTGACGGCAACGGCAATTGACAATAACAATTTACGTTGTCTGGATTACGAAGAAAGTGTTTATTTTCAATGTTTGAAAGGTGGAAAAACAATGAAAAACCAAGGAACTCCGACAGGAAGTGAATCCATTAAAATGGCGAACGGAAAAGCATCGATTGAAGTTGTACCCGATGGTTCCGGTTTGCCAATTGAAATGACAGCGCTGAACCAGAGTTTTAAAGGAGAATATTTAAAAATAATGCTTAAATAAAAATAATGTCACAAAGTCGCGAAGACACAAAGTTTTTTCAAGCAGACAATTATTTCACGCAGATTTAAAAAAGATTTAAGCAGATATGCGCAGATTATTTATTACAACAAATTTTAATTAAAAAAAATCTGCTCAAATCTGCAAAATCTGCGTGACAAAAAAGCTTTGTGTCTTAGTGCCTTTGTGGCAAAAAAAAAACAATAATGAAAAAACTAATAACCACATTACTCCTGACCCTATCCCTTTTCGGACAGGCACAAAATCAAAACCTAATTTCAAACGTCCCTAACCGAAATACAACTTCTTTAAACGGTGTTTGGAATTACATTGTTGACCCATACGAAACGGGTTATTACAGCTTTCACCATGATGAATATGACAAACAGGCGAAACCATCCAACGCCGCTTATTTCAATAACTATCATGCGGTGAACAAACAGGAATTGGTGGAATATGATTTTGATAAATCACCCAAAATTAATATACCGGGAGATTGGACTTCGCAGGTTCCGGAGCTTAAATATTACGAAGGTAATGTCTGGTTCAAGAAGTCATTTGATTATAATTTGAAAGCAGGAAAACGTCTTTTTGTTTATCTGGGAGCGGTCAATTATAAAGCTGATGTTTATTTGAATGGGAAGAAACTCGGAACTCATATTGGTGGATTTACGCCATTTAATTATGAAGTAACATCGATTGTAAAACCAAAAGATAATTATCTGGTTATAAAAGTGGATAATACACGCCATAAAGAAGATGTTCCGA
Organism: Flavobacterium sp. KH_001; assembly: GCF_057840745.1. Taxonomy (NCBI): domain Bacteria; kingdom Pseudomonadati; phylum Bacteroidota; class Flavobacteriia; order Flavobacteriales; family Flavobacteriaceae; genus Flavobacterium; species Flavobacterium sp. KH_001. The sequence goes on from NZ_CM174520.1 coordinate 4,262,722, forward strand.
CAATTAATACAGATTGGTGGAATTATGGCGGAATCACTCGTGATGTGACTTTGATTGAAGAAGAAGCTTCATTTGTGGAAGATTACAATATTCAGCTTAAAAAGAATAATACAGCTTTGATTTCAGGTTTTGTAAAAATCAGTAATCCCGATGCAGTAAAAAATGTAGTAACCATTACAATTCCGGAATTAAAAATCAATTATAAGGGAAAAGTGGGTGCCGATGGAATTTTGAACTTCGAAATTCCGGCGAAAAAAATCTCTTATTGGTCACCTGAAAATCCAAAATTATATGATGTAACTATTGATTATAACAGTCAAAAATTAAGTGACAATATTGGCTTTAGAACCATTGAATCCAAAGAAGATAAAATTCTGTTGAACGGAAAACCAATCTTTTTAAGAGGAATTTCGATTCATGAAGAAAATGCAAAAGGTGGACGCGCCAATTCTGAAGAGGATGCATTACGTTTGTTAAACTGGGCTAAAGAATTGGGTTGTAATTATGTTCGTCTGGCACATTATCCGCATAACGAAAACATTATCAGAACAGCGGATAAAATGGGTTTAATGGTTTGGGAAGAAATTCCGGTTTACTGGACTGTTGAATTTACGAGAGAAGCGACTTATCAAAATGCAGAAGATCAGCTGACAGCTGCAGTTACCAGAGATAAAAACAGAGCTTGTATTATCATCTGGTCAATGGCCAATGAGACACCAATTTCGGATGCTCGAAATGCATTTATCAAAAAATTAGTGGACCATACCAAATCATTAGACAATACCAGATTAATCAGTGCGGCTTTATTGACACAAAGTGACAGCGCAGGATTTGGAACAATAAATGACGCAATTGGCGATTATTTAGATATTATTTCATTCAATCAATATTTAGGATGGTATGGCGGAAAACTGGAAGATGCCGAAAAGATTTTCTGGAAAACCAAATACAACAAACCTGTTATTGTTTCGGAATTTGGAGGTGATGCCAAACAAGGTTTACACGGAGAAAAAAATGAGCGCTGGACAGAAGAATATCAGGAATATTTATACATTCAGAACCTGAAAATGATTGAAAAAATACCTCATCTGAGTGGTTTGAGTCCATGGATTTTGGTTGATTTCAGATCGCCAAGAAGACTGCTTCCGGGCATTCAGGACGAATACAACAGAAAAGGATTGATTTCAAACGACGGAAATAAAAAGAAGGCTTTTTACATCATGCAAAATTGGTATGCAAAAAAGGAAAAAGAGCAAAATCAGAATTAAGAAGCATTACCAATTCATTAACAAAAAACAAACTGTAATTATATGATTTTTCTGCATTATTAACTTACTTTGTATTAATTCTAAAAATTGTAATCCTATGAAAAAATTATGTTTACTAGCAGTTATTCTATTTACTGCCGTTACAGTTCAGGCTCAAGACGTAGTAAAATTTGCTCCATTAGATGCGAGTCCTGTTGATATTGCTTATTTTCCAAATAAGGCTGTGAAGTTTAAAAAAACAGATACTCCTTCACCTTCAATCAAAGTTACTTATGCAAGACCTTCTGTAAAAGGACGTGTAATTTTTGGAGATTTAATTAAATACGGAGAAGTTTGGAGAGTTGGTGCAAATGAAAATACAGAAATCAAATTCTACAAACCAGCAACTATTAACGGTGTAGCAGTTCCAGCAGGAACTTACAGTTTATTTGCTATTCCTGAAAAAGACAAATGGACTATCATCATCAATAAAGAACTTGATTTGTGGGGTGGTTATGCTTATGATGAAAGCAAAGATCTTGTTAGAGTTTCTGTTCCTGTAAAACCAGTTTCTACTCCTGTTGAAGCTTTATCGATTGCTTTTACTACTCAGGGAGCTGTAACTAATTTGGTTATTGGTTGGGATAAAACAACAGTTGAATTACCGATTACGATTAAGTAATAAATCGTTATAAGATAACAGAAAAGAGACACATGTGTGTCTCTTTTTTTGTTATGATAGTATCTACATCAATTATGCATTTGCTACGCTAGGCTCCAAAATCTTATCCAATGTAATCGGCAAATCCCGCACACGTTTTCCTGTCGCATTAAAAACAGCATTTGCAATTGCAGGCGCCATCCCGACTAAAGCCGTTTCTCCAAGACCTTTTGTTCCCATCGGATTACTGATTGGATCTTTTTTATTGACGAAGAAAACTTCTTGTTTTTCAATATCAGCATTTACCGGAACATGGTAATCCGCGAAATTATTATTGATAGGTCGACCAAAACGATGATCAATTTCTAATGCTTCCATCAACCCCATTCCGATTCCGCCAACTGCTCCACCGTACATTTGTCCGGCAGAAGTTTTCTGGTTGATTACGGTTCCAATATCAGCACAAGAAACTACGTGCGCTAATCTTATTTTTCCTAAATTCGGATTTACGAGTACTTTTACAAAATGTACCGAAAACGAATAAATGGAATATTTTTTTGCTTCTTCTGTCGCTTTTGATACATTTTCAACTTCAAAATTTTCCAGCTTATTGGCTGATAATAACGAGGCTAAAGAAACTGATTTTGAATTGTCTTTTTTAGATGTTATTACGCCATTGGCGAAAGCCAAATCAGTAATCGCCGTTCCTTTAAAGGTGGAAGTTTCAACAGCCAAACCTAAAATTTTACTCACTAATAAATTACAGGCATCATGAACCGCAGATCCTACTGACGAAGTAGTTGCTGATCCTCCCTGAGTTGGGCCTTTTGGAAGTCCGCTCTTTCCCATTTCGATGATTACATTTTCACTTGGTAAACCAGTAATTTCAGCTCCAATCGCGGTCATCATAGTTGCAGTTCCTGGGCCCATATCGTTTACACTGCATTGTAATACTAAATTTCCATCGGGTAAGAATTTAGCTTTTACAGAAGTTGGACTTCTATAACAGCCGAAAGTTCCGGTTCCCATTCCGTAACCAACTAACCACTCGCCTTCTTTTACAGAGCCTGGTTTGTTCTTACGGTTTTTCCAGCCAATGCGTTCCATTCCGCCTTCGTAACAATCTAAAAGATATTTGCTGCTCCAAGGTTTATTTTGTTCTAGATCTTTTTCGGCATAATTTATTTTACGGAATTCAATTGGATCCATATCTAGTTTATGGGCCAATTCGTCCATCGCACTTTCTAAAGCAAAAGAACCTGTCGCTTCGCCGGGACCACGCATCCAAATTGGTGTACAAGTATCTAATTTTACAATGCGATATCTCGTTGAAACATTATCACAATTGTAAATAAATCGGGACATGTTTACCGTTCCTTCCATAAAATCTTCATAGCTGGAAGTCATGGCTACAGCTTCATGCGTCAGACCAATCAATTTACCTTCTTTTGTGGCTCCTAAACCCATTTTTTGGATGGTATAAGGTCTAAATCCAACATTGGTAAACATTTGCTCTCTGTGAAGCACTAATTTAACCGGACGATTTAATTTTTTTGCTCCGATAAGCGCTGCAATCTCGTAAGGCCAGGTATGCAATCCCATTCCGAAAGCACCTCCAAGATATTCTGAATTTACCGAAACATCTTCAGGCGGAATTCCAAATACACCGCCTATACTTCTTCTAGTTCCTTCAACACCCTGACTTTTGGTATAAACAGTTGGTTTGTTTCCATCCCATTTGGCAATAATATTAGCCAATTCCATCGGATTGTGAACTTCAGTCGGAATTGTATATTCTTCCTCTAAAACAACGGCGGCATTTTTATAATTGTCCTGGACACCTCGGTGATAATCATCGCCTTTATCGGTCTCTACTTTTTTCTCTTTGTCTTTTGCTTTTTGAAGATCGGTGATGTGCTCTTCTTTGATGTATTCCGCTTTAATTAAACTCGCGGCATATTGCATACGCTCAAAAGTATCCGCCACCACCATCGCAATGGGCTGATCATAATACAGAACCGTATCATCTTTGAATACCTGAAGCGGTTGTCCAAAATTGTGAGGATCTTTTGCTTTTGCATATCCGGAAGGTTTATCCACATTTAAATGCGAAATAACCGCCAGAACTCCCGGCGCCCATTCGGCTTTTTTAGTGTCTATACTTTTGATTCGTCCTTTTGCGATTGTACTTCCAACCAGGCAGGCATATACAACACCATCCGTTTTATATTCGGCCGAATAAGTTGCAGAACCCGTTACTTTAGCAAATCCATCAACTCTATTTATATTACTTGTCTTGCTCATAATTCAAATTATTTAGATGATGCTATAGTTAATGCTTCTACAATTGCGTTTGGTCCGAGAGTTAATTTAAAATCATTATCTCCGTAACCTCTCGCTCCTTTCATGGCCAAATCTGCCGCTTGTCTGAAAATGATTTCAGAAACCGTTTTTCCTTTAAGAAATTCTTCAGCTTCAGTAAGTCGCCATGGTTTATGTGCCACACCCCCCATTGCTAAACGTACGTCGGTAATCGTATTGTTTTGAATATCTAAAGCAGCCGCAACAGAAATTAATGCAAAGGCATAACTGCTTCTATCACGAACTTTTAGATAATGTACATTTTTAGTAAAGTTGTTGTTCGGAATTTCAACTGAAGTAATCAATTCCTTATTTTGAAGGGTGTTATCTTTTTCTGGTGTATTTCCTGGAAGGCGATGAAAATCAGTAAATTTAATTTCTCTTTTCCCTTTTGGTCCTTCAACCTGAACTGTTGCATCAAGTGCAGCCAGTGCCACACACATATCACTCGGATGAACGGCGATACAACTATCGGATGCACCAAAAATCGCATGCATTCTGTTGGAACCGCCAATGGCACCACAGCCGCTTTTTGGAACTCTTTTATTGCAGGGCATATCCGTATTATAAAAATAAGAACAACGCGTACGCTGCAGCATATTTCCTCCAACTGTTGCCATATGCCTAATTTGTTGAGACGCTCCGGCCGCTAAAGCCATTGCCAGCAAAGGGTGTTTTTCTATTATGGCTTTATCTTCGGCAACCTGGCTGTTTTTTGCCAACGCACCAATTGAAGTTTTTCCGGTAAGGAATTCTATCTTTTTTAAATCTAATGCGGTAATGTCGACCAATTTGTCCGGAGCAACCACATCTTTCTTCATTAAATCGACAAGATTGGTCCCGCCCGCAATAAACATTGCAGAAGATTCTTTACCGATGCTTGTAACAGCCGATTTTGATGATAATGCTCTTATGATTTGGAAATTCTTCATGATAGCATCCCTCCTTCCTTAACTTCGGTAATGGCATCGACAATATTGTGATACGCACCACAACGGCAAATATTACCGCTCATGTATTCTCTAATTTCTTCTCTGCTGTTCGCGTGGCCTTCTTTGATACAGGCAATTCCCGACATGATTTGTCCAGGCGTACAATAGCCGCATTGAAAACCATCATTTTTAATAAAGGCTTCCTGCATTGGGTGTAGTTTCTTTCCTTTTGAAAGTCCTTCGATTGTAGTTACCTGCGCATTTTGTTGCATAGAGGCTAATGACAAACAAGATAGAATTCTTGTGCCATTAACGTGCACCGTACACGCACCGCATTGTCCGTGATCACAACCTTTTTTAGTTCCGGTTAAGTGTAATTGTTCGCGCAGTAAATCCAGTAAAGTGGTACGAGGTTCCACATTCAGATTTTGTTTTACTCCGTTTACTTCTATAGAAAGCGGAACCGTTTCAAGGTATCCGGCAATTTTTTCATCCCATTTATTTTCAGAGGCCATCACCAATGAAGGTGGTGCCAAAGCAAGAGCAGTAAACAATCCCGACTTTTTTAGAAAGTCCCGACGAGATGCATTCGATTCATCTTCTATCAATTTGTCTTTGGTTGATTTTTTGGCAGCCATACCTGGTATTTTTAAGTTAGAAAAAATCAAAAATGTTATTCCTAACAAATTTAACAATCCTATGCTATAAATACTTATAAAATTTACACAAACCCGTAATTTATTTAAGTACTAAATAAGAGAATTATTTAAATTACAAAATTGTATTTTTACATCACTAAGAACTTATTATGCCTCATTTGCCCACTATCTATTTAGATAATAATGCTACAACTCGTGTGGACGAGCGAGTCCTCCATGCGATGCTCCCTTATTTTACTGATTTATATGCCAATGCAAGCAGCAATCATTTAGCCGGATTAGAAATTCAGGAAGCTATTGAAAATGCCGCCTGGCAAACCGCTAATTTGATCGGAGCCAAAGAAGAAGAAATCATCTTTACCTCAGGGGCAACCGAAGCGATTAATTTAGCGATTAAGGGATTGGTAAATGAAACTAAAAAACATATTGTAACGGTTGCAACAGAACACAAAGCTGTTTTGGAAACTTGCCGTTATATGGAAAGCATTGGCTTTGAAGTTACCTACTTACCAGTTGCTTCAGACGGGCTTTTAGATATTAATCTTTTAAATGAGGTAATAACAACTAAAACACTGATTGTTATAACAATGCTTACCAACAACGAAACAGGTGTCATTCAGGATATTGCAAAGATAGCAGACCTTGCACATGCAAAAAACGCGCTCTTTTTATGTGATGCAACTCAGGCAATCGGGAAGATTTCTATTGATGTAAAAAAACTCGGAATTGATCTTCTGGCACTTTCTGCACATAAATTTTATGGACCAAAAGGTGTTGGTGCCTTATACATTTCGGCGGAAGCCAAAATAAAACTAACCCCATTACTAAACGGTGGAAACCAACAAAGAAAATTACGCAGTGGAACATTGAATGTTTCCGGAATTATTGGTTTAGGTAAAGCATTAGAAATAGCTGTTTTAGAAATAGATAAGGACTACAATAGAATTATACTATTGAGAGATCAGCTAGAAAATGGTCTGTTAAAGATTGATGGCTCATTCGTAAACGGAAATACGCAAAACCGAATTTGTAATACTACTAACATTTGTTTTCCTGGAGTAAATTCTGAAAAACTTATTCTGGCGTTGCAAAACATTTCTGTTTCCAATGGATCATCCTGTTCGTCTGTAACTTCTCAACCTTCGCATGTATTGAAAGCTTTAGGTTTATCTGATGAAGCTGCTTTGAGTTCGATACGTTTTAGTTTAGGCCGATTTACAACTGCAGAAGAAATTGAAGAGACAATTGAAAGAGTAACGGCTTTGATCGCTCAGCTTCGATAATGCCAATCTATGCCATGCCACGAAGGCACTAAGACACGAAGATTTTTCTCACTCTGATCAACTGATTTTAAGACTCAAAGCTTTTCTACAAATTACTATTAATAAAAAATTTGTGTCTTAGTGCCTTGTGGCAAAACCCTACAATTCAGAAATAAGTTTATTGTAATCGTCTTCCGTATCAATATCGATATTACCTTTTTCAAAAGGAATTGAAACTGTATCCTCTGAAAATCGATTAATGATCTTTTTAGCTCCCTCCTGTCCTTGCAAAGCTGCTAATTCAGTAAAGTATTTTTTATTAAACAAAACAGGTGTTCCTAAAGTTTCGGCATAAGACGAAGCCACAATTCCTTTTCCGGTTTTGGAATGTTCCTGAATTAAATTCTCAAAAACCAAACTGGAAACGTAGGGTTGATCGCAAACGGCAAAAATGCAATTTTGACAATCCGGATACAATTGCAATAATGTATTGAGACCGTTTACTATTGAAGATGACATTCCCGTTTCCCAATCGCTATTAAAACATATTTTTATTCTCGAAGGATCCAGTTCTTCCTCAATCAATTGATTATTTGCGCCGGTAACTACTATGATGGCAATATCTGGTACTAAAAAAGCTTCTGCAATCGTGTTTTTTAATAAAGTAGAATCTTTGTATCCCAATAGCTGTTTTGGCTGTCCCAATCTGGAAGAATTTCCCGCTGCTAAAATTACAATGCCCGTCATCACCTTTGTTTTAGATTACTATTTTTGAATCGTGTATTTTGTGCGTTTTATACTTGAGAGAAGTTCCTGTTTTTCTACTCATAACCGCTTTGATTTCTGCTATAATGGATAACGCAATTTCTTCAGAAGTTTCTGCTCCAATATCAAGTCCGATTGGGCCATAAATACGACTCAATTGTTCTTCAGTTAAAATTATTCCATCTGAAGCTAAATCATCGAGCATTCGGTTTAATTTTGATTTCGGCCCCAGAATGCCAATGTATTTGCAATCTCTTTTTAAAAGTAATTTTAATACCGCTAAATCATATTTGTAATCATGCGTCATTAAAACAAAATAAGTCTGGTCATCGATTTCAATATTTTCAAGAAATTCTTCTGACTTCACAACAAATGCCTGTGTGGCCTCAGGAAAACGTTTTGTTGTCGCGTGGGTTGCCCTTCCATCTCCAACAGTAACTTCCCAACCTAATAAAGAGGCCATATTTACCAGTGGCTGAACATCATTTCCTGCTCCGGCAACTACAAGAGAAACGACTGGTTCGATACATTCAATCAGAGCTTCATTTTCATTATCGTCCTGTAGTTTCTTTATGATGGTCGTTTTACTTTCAAGTGCTTTTTTTACGTCCGGAATACTATTTATGGCGATATCATTATTATGCAAAATATCCGAATCCTGCCTGTAAAATAAAACGGTGCCTATTTGTGGTGCATTTCGTTTAAGAGAAAAAATAGTTTCAATTATTGCGGTTTTCCGCTCTTTTTCCAGTTGCTGTAAAAGCTGAATCGGATTATTTATAACCTCATCATTTATATATTCAAAAAGAATATGAACGATTCCGTTGCAGCCTAATTGCAACCCAACTTCACTATCATTTTCATTACTGGTATTGTAGGTAATTAATTTATTCTGTTGCTGATGAATGGATAGCAGGGCCTTTCTTAAAGCATCGCCTTCTAAACAGCCACCACTTATGGCGCCCGTCAGATTCCCATCTTCAGTAACCAACATACGTGCACCAGGCTGACGATAAGACGAACCTTCAACTTTTACGACAGTTGCCAAAGCAGTCTTTTTTCCGGCTTTCTTTGCTTCTGAATAAGCTTTTAAAATTTCATTAATTTCCTTCATAGTAGTAACGCTTACTAACAAAAGTAGAGAATTATTTTTTTGATGAAGATTTAAATGATCAAAAGTATTAACTCAAAAAAAAATTAATTGAACTGTGCTTTCTGAAGTTTCTATGTTGTGTAATGTTCTAATATTCAATTTTATTTTCCTGAAAGAATAATTTATATCATCAAGTTTTGTATTTTTATTAAAGCAAAGTTTATTTAATACCTAACTTAAAAATAAATAATATGGGAAAATTTGTAATTACTAAAAGAGCCAACGGCGAATTCCAATTCAATTTAAAAGCAGGAAATGGACAAACAATTTTAACTAGCGAAGGCTATACTACAAAAGCGGCCTGTCTTAACGGAATTGAATCAGTAAAAACCAATTCGCAAGACGACAGCAAATTTGACAAAAAAGAATCAAGCAACGGAAAACCATATTTCAATTTAAAAGCCAGTAATGGCCAAATTATTGGTTCAAGCGAAATGTATGAAAGTACATCTGCCAGAGATAACGGAATAGCATCTGTAAAAACAAATGCTCCTGCTGCAACTACAGACGATCAGACGGCGTAAAAACCATTTTATCATATAAAATAAAGGCCGTTTCTTAAATCGAAACGGCCTTTTGTTTTTTCCAAAAACTAAATTGAAAAATTATTTTACTTTTAATTAATTTTCACCCCACCCATATCTTACACGGAATACCCCAGAATTATTAACTGTATTAATTGTAATATTGGTTCCGCTTCCACCTCTTGTAAATAAACTATAAGAATCTCCATCTCTTAAACCAGGCCAATAAACACTGGCGATTTTATCAGTTCTGCATACATCACTTGTTGCTACTATATAAGCAATTTCATTATCTGTCTGGTTTCCGTTTTGATAATCTTTACCTGAGTTCATTCCGGCACCAAATTCAGTAATTACAGTACGGCTGGCATAACTACCTACCCTGCTGCGCCAATCCGCTCTCCACTGCGTAACTGATCTGGTAGCCCAAAAAGCATAATTATGCAATCCTAACAGACAGCTACTAAAGCGGCTATCTGCTCCAACTCCTGTAACATTTTCAGAATATCCTGTTCCACCCAAGATTATTCGCCCTCTGGGAACATTTGGATAAGTAGAAAGAAACTGAGCATAAATAGTCGTTAACTGCGCTAAAGTATATCCATGAGGCTCATTGAACGGTTCAAAATATACATTAGCATTACCTTGGTACTTATTGACAACTGTAGTCCACATGCTCCAAAAAGCTGTTGTATTGTCAATCATACCGTCTTTTGATGATGAAGACTCCCAACAAGCGATAATTACTTTCCATCCTTTGCTGGTTGCTTTATCTATCACACCTTGATAACTAGCCCACCAACTCTCAGAAACAGAGGGAGGATTAATTGGAATACGTATCGTATTAACCCCACTTATTTTACTTGTAAAACCATTTAATATTGCATCTGTTTTTGCCACAACAGTAGTATAACTGTCAGCTGCTTCTAAACCAGAAGGGATAACCCAGCCATCTACAAAATTATCCCGACCGTCTGCCCAATTCAGCCCGGCAATCGACGCCGCTCCTACTTTAGCGGTTGTATTATTATTTTTTACCGTATTTTCAATTACGGCTTCTTTTTCTGCCGAACTTGTTTGATTAACTTCAATAACTTCATCTTTTGAACATGCACACACAAGTATGCTTAACATAAGCAAATATCTTTTTTTCATTGATATAAATTGTTTAAGTATTAAATTAATGTTTTAGAATCTCTTCGGACTATTTATGCTATAGTTGCATACTGCCCGGAAACGCATTAAAATAACGAGGCTCCTTTTAATCTGAAAGTTCCTGTTCAAAAATTAGCAGTAAACCCCAATTATATGAAATGCATTTTACAAATTAATCGTAAGGTCTGTTCATGGTTTGTGTGGTTTTAGTTAGTAAAATATTGTAATTGTAATCAAGTAAGGCAGTTTACTAATGCTCAGCCACTAAACACAACAAGTTTTAAAGTTACTTACCATGTTTTGCTTAACATTTTTGGCTAAAAAGGAATCTTATCCTATCCTAAATAACCATTTTATGATTATAAAAATAATACTGCATTATTAGTGAGAACAATACAAAGTAATACTTATCCTACATGTTACAGCAGGGGCAAATTGGAAAAAAATGGAGGTCATAATGGTAATTTGATATTTTTTTAAGATTAAAAAGACTTAATACTTAAAAAAACACACTCTTTTACGCTCAATAAATAATTATCAAATTATCAGTATAAATTTTCTTAACATATTAAGGCAAACTCATCAACTGAAAAGAGAAAACAATCCATTAATAACCCTGTCATTAATGATGTGGAAAGCATTTGATAGTCAGTAAGGTTTTAAAAAAGAAAAAGCCGTTTCTCTATACAGAAACGGCTTTTTAAAAACTAAACTTCTAAATTATTTTATTGCATTAATCCCAGTATGTGTTGGAGTTACCTGTTTGATACTTCCATCGGCATTAAACTCTAGTTTATCGATACAGACTTCACGGTGAAAACCACCTGCATCACCCATTTTTATTCCGGTTGGATAAGAGAAACGATGGTAAGTAATATACCATTCATCCTTATTCGGAATTTGTAAAACCGAATTATGCCCCGTAGCATAAATTCCCTGATCCGTAATTCCCTGAATTACAATATTGTTTTTTGGAATTTCAATTGGCCCCAAAGGCGATTTTGATGTTCCATATCTTACTTTATAATTTGGACTTCTGGTGTCGTCTTCACTCCATAAAAAGTAATAGATTCCTTTTCTGTGAATAACATAAGTCCCTTCTCTAAAAGTAGCATCCACCTGAATTATTTTGGTACTTCCTTCTTTTATCGAAATCATGTCGTCATTTAATTCGGCTACAGCCATATAACCATTCCCCCAATACAAATAGCTTTTTCCTGTTTTTGGATCTGTAAAAATATCCGGATCAATTTCCTGACCATCTTTTACACCTTCCGGTCTTGTGCTAACCAACGCTTTTCCACTATCCGTGAAAGGTCCGTTTGGATTATCTGATGAGGCTACACCAATTTTTTGAGCGGCCGTGAAATAATAAAAATACTTGTATTTTCCTTTGATTTTTTTCTCCACGATACAAGGCGCCCAAGCATTTCTGTTGGCCCAGCTTACATCTTTTCGAAGATCAACTATAATTCCTTCGTCTTTCCAATCTGTCAGATTATCTGAAGAAAAAGTCTTGAAATAATTTCCTGACCAGCCATCAAAACCATCGCTTGTTGGATAGATGTAATATCTTTTGGTTTTATTGGAATATAAGATTTCAGGATCTGCGTAATACCCTTCTAAAACCGGGTTATTATTTATTTTTGGAAATTGCTCCGGCATTCCCCATTTTGCTGTTACTCTTTTCAACTCAGATCGTGTGATAGGTAAAATAGTTCCATGACGCGGATTAAAATCCATTGAAATATCATTGTCTATAACCGTGAAATTTTCTAAATCTTTACTTTTTGTAAACTGATATCTTCCTTTTGTATAGACATCATACATTAAGATATAATCATCGGAATTATTCAATTTAAAAACGCTTGAGCCTTCTACACCATCTTTTGTCTGTTGCAGATAGTTATCATTTTCCGTCCATTTTCCAGAAGTCAAATCGGTTGTTGTGGCTACTTTTATTCCCGCTTTTTCTGTTTCTGTTTTATAAAAAAGATGATAAACGCCGTCTTTTTCAATAATGTCGCCGTCAATGCAAGCTCTCTCTGATTTTGGAACAAACAATAATTTCGGAGCGCTTTCTAAACCTGTAAAATCTTTATTGGCATATGCGTAATAAATTTTATCAGGACCACCTGCGTATTGCAAACTAAAGTATATCAAATACTTTGCTGCTTTTGCATCGTAAATAGTCTGCGGTGCCCAAACTCTTTTTAAGTTTTCGTTTCCAGGAAAAGTCGTTTGAATATTTACAATGCTACTTTTCCAATTCACTAAATCAGTACTTTTTAGCAAAACCATCGCACGATTACTGTCCCAGCCTTTTGAAGATGTCATATCCGTCAAAACCATATAAAAAGTTTTACCATCATCACCACGCAAAATATGCGGATCACGAACACCACCAGTTGAACTGATTACTTTACTGTCAATAACTGGTTTATTATTATTTAAATGGTAATAATGATAACCATCAGCACTAATAGCATATCTGACCGCTTCTTCTTCAACCGAATTTCCAGTGAAGTACACAAACAAATAAGCCGTTAAATCCTTCTCTGCAATTACAGGCGGAATTCCCTTTTCCTTGCTATTTTGAGCTTGTAAAAAAGTAAAGATGCTTAAAAATAAAACAAAGCTAAAACGCATTTTCTTCATTATTTTTTCCCTTTTAATTGATACAGAACGGAGCTATGAGGTTTTAATTCTGCGGAAATTGCTGTAGAAGAAACTTTTGATTTCTCACCCGTCCACATATTTAGAACAGCTGTATTTCCTGAAACTCCCAAATCAGAAAGATTAACCGAAATAGTTTCTGAAGCGGTATCTGAAATATTAATCAACGCCAGATAAACACTTCCATCTTTAGGATTCTTTGAAGTCACGGCAATTTTTCCATCTTTCTGAAAAAGCTGTTTCACATCAGTGCTTTCATTGTGCATTTTAACAACCTCTTTATTAGTCAATAAGGATAAGGTAAAAGCATCGTTACTTGGTAAATCTCCACCAAAAAATAGCGGTGATTTAAAAATATTAAAGAAAGTAATTAAAGTATACTGCTCGTCTTTTGTCAAGCGTGTCATTCGGTCTTCACCGCGTTCTCCCCTAACCGAAATGCGCCCTAATGGAATCATATCGCAGTCTGGCCATGTTCCTGGAGCAATATGTGGATACCATTGTTCACTTACTTTCATCAAATGCGTAATATGAGGCCAGGTATCCCAAACATCATCAACCATACGCCACATATTAGCGTGTTCTTTTACGTGTGGTGCTGCCGTAATTGGCGTTTCTCCCGGTGAAGTACTTAATACAATTTTGCGTCCGCATTTGTCGATCGCGTTTCTAATTAAGTTGATTTCACCTTCGTGATACGGTCTTGACAAATCATCTATTTTGATAAAGTCAACTCCCCAACTTGCATAAAGCTCGAATATAGAATCATAATATTCCTGTGCTCCGGGCTTGTCTGCTAAAATGGTATAATTATCTTTTAACCACTCGCATTGTAAAGCTGTAGTATAAATTTGATCAGCTGTGATTCCGTTCGCTCCTTTAATTGGCATTTTGTCTTCGACTGCTTTTTTCGGAATTCCGCGCATAATATGGATTCCGAATTTCAATCCTTTCTTATGAACATAATCTGCTAAAGGTTTGAATCCTTGTCCGTCTTTTGCTGACGGAAAACGATTTACGGCTGGCAAATATCTTCCATATTGATCGATTACATACCGTGGATCTGTCTGATTGTATCCTCCTGCCTTGTCATTTTCGACAAACCATCTGATGTCGACAACAATATATTCCCAACCGAATTTCTTCAGGTTTTTTGCCATATAATCGGCATTGGCTTTTACTTCGTGTTCTTCTACTGTTGGTCCGTAGCAATCCCAACTATTCCAACCCATCGGTGGTGTTTGTGCCCATTGTTTGAACTCTTCTTTTTTGAATGATTTTGTCTGTGCCTGAGAAGAAACTGCAACAAAAGTTACTGCCAAAATCAACGGAACTATATTTTTTATTTTCATTTTTATTTTAATAAGTGTTAATACTACACTTCAAATATAATAAACTTTTCGTCATTACATACAATTAACCTGTCGGCTAACCAAAACGCTGACAGGTTAATTGATAATTTAAAAAAACTAACTAATTTATTTTACGTTCACGGTAACTTCAACTGGTTTTAACCATTGACTTGTAAATGTAACTTTAATAGGCTGAGATGATTCTCCGGTTGCCTGTACATAGGCTGCGATATGTCCGTGGAATACTCGCTGAATATTATCAGTATAATCTGTCATGTCGCTGTTGTTTCCCGCTTCAAGTCCTAATAAAGTTCCGGGACCACTGATAGTACACGTAACTTCGTTATCAGAAAGCATTACAGGAAGACCATTTTGATCTTTAACCTGAACCATTATTTTTGCAACGCCTTTCTCTTTTGCAATTGTGATATTGGTATCTGCAATCGTTAATTCAACTGGCTGTTGAGTTGAAGTGATAGCATATCGGCTTACTTCCTTATCTTCTCTGTTTAAACCAACTGCCTCTAATTTTCCAGCAGCAAATGGAATATCCCAATAAATAATTCCTGTTTTTTCGTCGTAAGCTTTTGCTTCACCAACCACTTTTCCGTTTAATTCTAAACGTGCTTTTGCAGCATTTGTATAACACACAACGCGAATCTTTTCACCTTGAGCGTAATTCCAAATTGCCCATGCATCTTTAGAGACGTCTTTAGTATCTTTCAATGGATAAGTTCCTATATACGCCATTGGTTTATCAGACCATAATGACTGACGGAAATACCCTCTTGGCTTGATCACTCCCGCAAAATCAACTAAACCAGAGTAAAAACCTCTTGAAGGCCATCTTCCTGATTCTCCTAAATAATCAATACCGGTCCAAAGGAATTGTCCAAAAATATGCTTGTTGTTTTTTACGGCAAGCCAAGGTTCCATATCGTGAACGTTTTCACTTCCGTAGATCACTCTGTTTGGATATTTTTCGTGATCTGATTTGTATTTGCTTTCTGTATAATTGTATCCTGTAATGTCTAAAGATCCCGGATATTCTGTTTCATTAGACATTGCAACACCTGCTAAACCTGCAGTTGTCGGACGGGATTTGTCGTATTTTTTTACCGCTGCAACCAAACGTTTTGCAATTACGCCAAGACGCATTGCATCTGGAGCATCTTTTTTATAACCTCCGTAAGCAGCTTGCCCAAAACCATCTTTTCCTTTGTCTAAAACAGGATGAGAGTAAGGATCATTTGGATAGTCTACCTCGTTACCAATACTCCATGCGAAAACGGAAAGGTGGTTTCTGTCACGACGTACAAAATCTTCTAAATCTTTTTCTGCATAGTCTGCAAAAATATCAAACGAACCTTCAAATCCCGGAGTTCCGTAATTCCATCCTTCTAACCATTTACGTTTTGGGAATTCCCATTCGTCATAAGCTTCATTCAATACTAAAATCCCTAATTCATCACACAATTCATAAAAAACCGGAGCTTGTGGATTGTGACTTGTACGGATAGCATTTACACCAATTTCTTTTAATGTTTTTAATCTGGTTTCCCAAACTTCGCGAGGCACTGCAGAACCTAAAACTCCTGCATCATGATGCAAACAAACACCTTTCATTTTCATCCATGTTCCATTTAATGCAAAACCATTATTTGAATCGAAAGTAAAAGTTCTAAAACCTGTTTTTGTAACGGTTTGATCGATCTGTTTTCCGTCTTTAAAAACTGTTGTTTTAAGCTGATATAAATTCGGGTTTTGTAAATCCCATAGTTGTGGATTTTTCACATTCATTTTAGCCGAAACTTTTCCGCTTTTATTTGCTGCAACATCAATTTTCGCTGTTGCTTTAGCTACTGATTTTCCGTCTTTTGAAATCAATTCGTTTACTACAGTTAAAATTGATTTTGCAGAAGATCCATTCTCAACATCTACCTCAACATTCAACGTTCCGGTTCCTTTTTTCACTTCAGGATACGCATAAACACCCCATTGTGCAATATGAACAGGATTTGCGTAAACTACCCACACATTTCTATAAATTCCTGAACCGGTATACCATCTTGAGTCGGCACTTTGACTGTGATCTACGCGAACTGAAATCGTATTCTCTCCGCCGTATTTCACAAACTGAGTTGCATCATATGCAAACGAAATATATCCGTTTGGACGTTTCCCTAAAGAATGTCCGTTGATGAAAACTTCACTTCTGTTGTAAACACCTTCAAAATATAAATAAACTTTTTCTCCCGCTTTGCTTTGCGGGATATTGATTGATTTTCTGTACCAGGCAATTCCACCAGGCAAATAACCTGTACAGCTTGCCAGCGTTGGACTTAACTGCCCTTTTACACTCCAGTCATGAGGTACATTTACAGACTGCCATTTGCTGTCGTCAAAAGTGGTATTTTTTGCATCTGAAATATCCTGAAGATTAAACTTCCAGTTGTCATTAATTTTATTCGAATCTCCAAACGATATCTGGCTGAACGCCGAGACGCACGAAAAGAGTAAAACAGGTAATAAGCTCTTTTTTGTAAACACTATTCTTTAGTTTTTAATTGTTGTTTTTTAGTTTTCTTTGTTTCAAGTTTCAGGTTCTTTGCGGTAACTTTAAACCTGAGACTTCCTTAATATTCTAATTCCCCTACAAACGTTACGACTGATTTTGCAGGGATTTCCAGATCATCAGTTTTCTGCGTATTGGCTCTTTTTAAATTGGAGTTTTCAGAAGTTACATAAGGCGTAACTTCATTATTTTTCACTGTTCCTTTTGACAAATCAAACTTGTATTTTTGAGATGATTTACCACAGTTTACTGCTACGACAATCAGTTTTTTGTTTGCTGTATCTTTGTAAGCGGTCAACATAACATCATTTGCAGCATCGACTTCGTTTTGATTTGGAACATCAATTCTCAGCATTCCCGGACGCACAAACAAAGAATAATTTCCTAAGGCCCAAAGCAATTTTGAATCATGAAATTCACCATCGTTTCTCACGTAATCCGGTGCTGTTCCTCCGTTACTTTTTCCGTCATCCAGATAAATCAATCCGTCTTTATAATCAACACGGGTTATAGAAGTCCACCACTGCCATGAAGCGGCATTGGCAACAGCAATATCATTGTGAATCAAACGCGCCACGAATAACGCGGTCTGCATTCCTAGATCTCTTCCGCCTCCTGAACCACCCGGAATTTCGGCTTCACCCGGATTTTCTAAAATACAGTATTCAGACTGCCAATATTTCAAACCCGGATTTTGTTTCACATTTGCAGCGATCAATTTTCGGCTTAAAACTTGTTTGTCAATTGGCCAGGTTGTAAAATAACTGTGTCCTAAAATGACATTTTTAACATTTGGAAGTTTAGTTATGTTTGTTTTTGTTTTTCCGAAGAAATAGTCAATCTGATTGTCGCGGTTTTCACCATTTACATTTTCATATAAATAATTGATTTGTGCAGCTTCGGCAATTACAATCTCTGTACTCATTTTTTGAGCTTTTAATTTATCTGAAAGTGATTTGGTCAAATCATAAATTTCCTGATTGGTTGCTGGAGTTCCTTCCTGACTGTTGGTGTCGCCATGTTTGGGCATCCACTCCCATTGCGGCTCGTTTATCGGACTAACATAGTCGAATTTTATCCCTTCTTTTTTCTCCAACCCTTGAATACTTTGAACTAAGAAATCGGCAAATTTTGGAATTGCACCATCTTTTAGATTCAGTTTATTCTTTTGAGAGGCAAAAGATAATCCGTTGTTGGTCATATAAACTGGTGGACTGTTGGTGAAGATCAGGAATTTTTCAACGCCTCGTTTTTTAGCGGCCTGCAAAAACCATCTCTGGCCTTCCTGTTTTGAGAAATCATAAGATCCATCAGCCTGCAAAAAAGATTCACTTCTTCTCCATTCGTCTGAAACTTTACTTTTTTCTCCTTGTTCTGTGCTTCCTGCACCCAAATTAAATCTCCAGATCGAAAGACCAATTCCTTTTGGATTTCCCTGCGCATCGATTTCTTTACTAAAAAGTAAGTCGGCAATGGCATTTTTTTTCTGTTCTGGCCATTTCCCCACAAATTGGCATCTCCAGGCATCAGAGCCTCCAAAACCATCCATGGTTTGTACAACATTATCAGTGCTTATGGTTGCCGTTCGTTGTCCAAAAGACAACGAACTGGTAACCAATAAAAGCGAGATATATATTTTTCTCATTTTCTTATGCTATATAATTTTTATTCACGAACTGTCGTTGTTCGCCTTTGACAGAGGTTTGCATAATCAAGTTAAAAACCTTTGCAACTTTGAACCTCTGTACCTCTGCACCTTCCTATTTATATGTTCCCACATAAGTTACAATCGACTTCGCTGGAATCACAAAATTAGAAGCATCAACAGCTACACCTTTTTTCAAACTTAAAGTTTCAGAAGTCGTATAAGGCGTAAATTTATTATCTGCCAAAGCTCCTCCTGCAAGATTTAATTTGTAGGCTTTCGCCGATTTACCAATGTTAACTGCTACAACAACTAATTTCTTTGTTGCTGCGTCTTTGTATGCCGTTACCATTACACCATTCACGGAAGTGGCATTATCCACACTTGGAATTTGAACTCTTACCATTCCCGGTTTTACGAAGAAGGAGAAGTTTCCTAAGGCCCACAGTGTTTTTGAATCTCTAATGTATCCGTCATTTTTGCAATAGTTTGAATCTCCCGCCCCATTGCTTGCATTATCATCAACGTGAATTAATCCATCTTTATAATCACCGCGGCTGATCGCTGTCCACCACTGCCATGACGTAACGCCGCCAACCGCAATATCGGTGCTGATAATACGGGCAGTCCAAAGTGCCAATGACATTCCTAAATCTCTTCCTGCACCTCCGCCTCCTGGCAATTCTGATGTTCCCGGGTTTTCTAAAACACAATATTCTGAAGACCATAAACTAACTCCGCCAGTTGACTGAATTCTTGAAGCGGCCTGTTGTCTTGATGAAACCAGTTCGCTCAAAGGCCATGCCTGCCAGTAACTGTGTCCTGAAATGGTTTTCTTTACATTAGATAATCCTGTAATTTTTTTAGTAGAGTTTACGCCAAAGAAATAATCAATCTGATTAGATCTGCTTTCTTTTCCTGAAACTGTTTTGTATAAGGCTTCATAAGCTCCTGCTTCTCCAACAACAATTTGAGCCGTAAGTCCTTTAGATTGTAATTTTGGAGACAGTACATTTACAAAACTGTAAATATTTGTATTGGTTGCTGGCGAACCTTCTTGTCCTGAACCGTCCCACTCGTATTGCGGCTCGTTAAACGGACTTACATAATCGATTGTTAAACCGTGTTCCGTTTTTAATTTATCTAAAGAAGTAGCCCAAAAATCAGCCAACTCTGGCATTTTTCCTTCTTTCAAATTATAAAATTCTTTGATGCTGGCATGCGCTTTTCCATTTTGAGTCAGGTAAACTGGTGCACTATTGGTAAAAGCTAATAATTTTTCGACACCACGTTCTTTTGCCGCTTTCATAAACCAAACCTGTCCGGCTTGTTTGTTCATGTCATAAGCAACTCCGTTTGTTGTAAAACATTCGGTACGTCTCCATTCGTCACCAATATCACTGGCATCGCCTTGTTCTGTGCTTCCTGCTCCCAGATTAAAACGCCATAATGATAATCCGATTCCTTTTGGATTTCCGTTAGCATCTAATTCTCTACTGAAAAGCAAATCTGCCATTTTGTTTCTTTTATCAGAAGGCCAATTTTTCCCAATGAAATTACATTGCCAGGCATCAGAAGCGCCAAAACTTTCCATTGTCTGAAGGTTCATATCCAGATTTACACTTAATTCAGCAATTGCATTTTCAGCACCTGAATCATCTGATTTTTCAGAGTCGCAACTAACGAATAAAGCATTAGCGAAAAGCAAGCCTGCACATAGCAGACTTACTTTTTTGTTATTTATAATTTTCATTAGTATCCAGGATTTTGTTTGATTAATCCTCCACTTAAATCAATTTCCATTTGAGGAATTGGCCATAATAAATTTTTAGCCGGATTAAAGTTGATTCCTTTATCCTGAGGTTCTCTCAAGTTTGTAGTTTCGTAAGGGTCTGTTGAATTTAAGTTGTATTGAACGAAAGTTCCGTTTGGTCCCATCAAAGTTTCGATAACTCTTTTTCCTGTAGTTGGATCTTTTTCACGACGAATATCATACAAACGTAATCCTTCAAAAGCCAACTCTAAACGACGCTCTTTGTATATTTGTTTCAATAAATTTGGTCCAGCCAGACCTGTTTTTGGCTCTAATTTTACGCGCGCTCTAATGATGTTAATATCTCCTAAAGCATCTCCGGTTGTATGGAAGCTTGCCTCAGCTCTTGTCAAATACATTTCAGCAAGACGAATCAATGGAACATTTAATGGCAAGTGTCCGTCTTTATTATCTAAAGCACGACGTGTTGCGATCGGAATATAATATTTACGGCAGATACGTCCTGATTTATTATCATTAAGACTGAATTTATGTGTCGGATTTAAAACCTCATCTCCGTAAGCTGCTTCTCCCCATTTTGTAATGGTACTTCTACGACGGATAACATCATTTTCAGAAAGATAAGCATTCTCTAAATCGCTGGTTGGCATACACCATCCCCAACCGTCCAAAACATCCTGAGCATCATTACTTGGGAAATATTTTTTGTCTTCACCTCTCGCTCCTGCCAATGTTGGTAATGCAGAACCTAAACTTTTGTTTTGTACATCAGAAGATTGTGCTTCTAAAATTGATTCAACACCATTGTGATTATTTACATTCCAAATATTTAGAAAATCAGTTTCTAATGAATAAGGACCTTCCGTAATTACTTTGTTTGAATATTGTTTCGCCTCTGCCCATTTTTCCTGAAATAACGAAACACGAGCCAATAAAGCATAAGCAGCCCATTTGTTTATTCTTCCACTTCTGTTCACCGGAATAGTTTCCAATTTTGCAGCAGATTCTTTAAGATCAGCTTCGATCTGCGCATAAACATCTGCAGCAGAACTACGCTCTAATTTCAAATCATTTGTTCCTAATACTGTTGTGTATAATGGAACACCTCCAAAAAGATTGACTAATTCATAATAGCAATAGGCGCGAACAAATAACGATTCTCCCATATATTGATTCTTTTGCGAATCAGAAATTGGAGCCAAAGCCATTTTCTCCAAACCAATATTTGCCGATTGAATGGTATAGAAGTGCGCTGTATAACTACTATTCATATCCCCCATATTATCCGGCGAAATAATATATTGTGAGCTTGGTCTGTGTGCGCTATTGTCCTGACCAGTGTTACCCATCCAGGCATCATCAGTAGACATCTCGTTAGTAACTCTTGGCGCAACCAATACCCACCAATCATTAGTGATTAGCAACCTGCGTGTTAATTCGTTTGCATAATTCTCGCATTCCTGTGCTGTTTGAAAATAGTTCTCCAGGGTTTGTTTTCCTCTTTCGTCTTTTTCAATAAAATCAGAGCAGGAAACTGCAACTGCAGCTAAAGCTATTATTGATAAAATTATTTTTTTCATGTTCGTTTTTTATTAAAATGCTACATTAAGACCCATCAAAATTGTTGGCTGTACAGGGTAATTCCACCCTCCAAATCCTGATCCTTTTACTGCGTCACCCTGATTAGGATCACCGCCTGCAACTTCCGGATCAACTCCTGTGTACTTCGTCCATGTCCATAAATTCTGCCCTGATAAAGAAATTCTAAGTTTATCTAATCCGAATTTATTATAGAATGAAAATCCTAATTGTAAGTTTTTCATACGTACATAAGAACCATCTTCTACGTATAAAGAAGAGAATTTAGTGTAGTTCTCATTGTTGTCATCTTTAGACAAACGAGGAACAGAATTCGAAGTTCCTTCTCCGTGCCATGCCATTTGATCTAATCCCTCTACTTTGTTGGTTAAACTTGCACCATTGTATAAATCTGAAATGTTTGTATTTACGATATCATTTCCAATACTAGAATAAAAATTAGCTACCAAATCAAATTGTTTATAAGCAAAATTCAAATTCAATCCGATATTGTAATCCGCCCAGGGAGAACCAATTTTTGTACGGTCTTTATCATCTAATTTTCCGTCACCATTTACATCTTTAAAACGTACGTCTCCTTCTTTTGCATAAGGCTGTAATTTTGTTCCGTGTTCATCTGTATGAGAATTTAATTCTGTTTGATTTTGGAATAAACCATCGGCTACATATCCGTAGAAATATCCTGGCTCCTCACCTTTAACAGTCAAAGTTCTGTTTGCAGAGCCGTACAATTTTTCATCATTAGAAGATAATGACAACATCTCAACATCTACTGTTGTAAAAGTTACATCTGCACCATAAGTGAAATCACCTTTTTTATCTTTATAAGAAATCAATAAATCGATACCACTGGATTGCATAGAACCTACGTTTGTCCAGATTGTTGCGTTACTTGGAAATCCGCTGTAAGCTGGAAATTGCTTCAGAAATAACATATCATGTGTTTTCTTTTGATAATATTCTAATGATCCTGAAAGCTTGTTTTTCCACAGTCCGAAATCAATTCCAAAACTCATATCTTCAACAGTTTCCCATTTGATATCTTTATTTGCCATAGAAGAAGGAAATGAAGTATCTGCAACAACATCTCCGATAGGATAAAATCCTTGCCCGATGTTGGACTGATAAACTGCTGTTGGTAAACCCTGGTTACCTACTTTACCCCAACCTGCTCTAAATCTAAGATCACTTAAAACATCTTTTGTAGATTCCATAAATCCTTCATTCAGAATTCTCCATGAAACAGAAGCTGAGGGGAAATTTGCCCATTTGTTATTCGTCATAAATTTAGAAGAACCATCACGTCTGAACGTTCCTGTGAAGTAATATTTACTGTCGTAGTTATAAGAAAAACGAGAAATGTAAGACATCAATGAACTTGACCAGCTGTTACCACCACTATCGCGGTTTTTGGTAGAAGCATTTACCTCTCTCATTAAATCAGAGTTATTAGGCACTCCCTCTCCATAACCCCAGACATCACTACCATTGTATTCCTCCATTGTATTACCAACCATTAAGGACGCATTGTGTTTTTCTGCAAACGTTCTGGAATAGGTAACTGTATTTTGCCATGTCCAGTCTACATTTGTTGTAGCCCATCTTTCGACTTTATTGATCTCTTCTTTTTCGTGTGCTGCATCAATGATGAAATCGGGTCTGAACCTGCTTCTTACTTTGTCACCCACTTCTATAGAAGCCTGTGTACGAATTACTAAACCTTTGATTGGCGCGTATTGCAAATAACCATTTGTATTTAAGTTATACTGATCCGTAAAATCATCATATCTCTTTACAGCTGCAACCGGATTCCATACATACGAAGGTGAACGTGCATAAATACTGTATTCGTTTTCATCTCCCGTTAATTGGTCTGCTGGTTTGTAAATTGGCGTAATTGGATCAATTTTATCAAAATCTGCCCAGTTTCCAGGCTGACCATAAGTTTCATAACGTGGATTTAAAGTGATTCCAGCAGAAAATTTATCTGAGAATTTGAAATCATTTGCAATTCTCAAAGTAATTCTCTCCCAACCTCCTACTTCATAAATAGACTCTGCATCATAATAGTTCATGCTAATTGCATAAGTATGCTTCTCAGAACCACCGCTAACTCCCAAAGAAGCATTGACTACAGGTGCTCCGCCTCTAATTCCGGCTTTCCACCAATCTGTTGTTTTTCCTCTGTATTGAGAAGGATTTGGCAAATAATCTGCGTATCCCGAATTGTTGTATGCTTTATTCATAATCGTTGCATAACCTTCGGCATTAGCCATATTATAAGGGTTGTTCATGATTTGCATTCCTGAGCTTGTATCAAAGTTGAATCTTGTTTTACCAACTTTACCTTTTTTAGTTGTAATCAGGATAACTCCGTTTGATGCACGAGAACCGTAAATTGCACTTGCAGAAGCATCTTTTAAAACCTCCATAGATTCAATTTCATTATTACTTAAGAAATTGATGCTTGTTCCCATCGGAATACCATCTACCACATAAAGCGGATCTGTACTTAAATTTACTGTAGAAATACCACGAATCAATACTCTTGGCTGTGCACCCGGACCTCCTTGTCCTGTAACCTGAACTCCGGAAACTTTTCCTTGTAAAGATTCTGCAACGTTACCAACAGTCATTGTTTGAAGTTCTTTTCCTTTAATAGAAGAAATCGAACTTGTTACATCGCTCTTTTTTACAGCGGCATAACCTACAACAACAATTTCATCTAGTGCCTGGCTTGATTCTTCCAATACCACATCAAAAGATGTTTTATCGCCAACCAGAACTGTTTTGTTGGAAAAACCAACAAATGAGAATTCGATTTGAGCATTTTTATTAGGAACAGTAATGGTGAATTTTCCATCAAAATCTGTTGCCGCAGTAGTAGCTGTTCCTTTTACAACTATATTCACTCCCGGAATTGGTACGGCGCCCTTGTCCTTAACGCTACCTGTTACTTTTATTTGTCCAAATGATGCAGCTGTGCACATAAGGGCTATAAAAAACCATATATATTTAAATTTCATAGTAAGCTGTTTTATTAATTAAATGTTATAACAAAGTCATAACAACTTATTTTTTTGTTATAAATATTCTTTCTAACTCTGTATCAAGAACTACTTTATAAACTCCGGGAGCTGCTGGATATTTAGCATTTCCGTTTTCTCCAGGCGACATGGTACAGATACCATTTTTAATTAATCTCCATGACGGATTCCACCACTGCCCCGTAAAAGTCGCTTCCATTTGTCCTGTTAAAGTATATTCTCCAACTAACTGGTAAGGGTTTGCTGCATTATTTGCCAAGTGAAGTTTTGTCGTTACCCATGCATTCCAGGTATCCCAGTTTGCACCATCAATTCCGCCACCGCAAACACTCACAAATGGTCTTCTTAAGGCTTCGTCATCATGCCATAATCCGTTGGCAACATCAGCCCAAACTTTGCTTGAAGGTGTGTATTTTGTCACAGTATATGCCAGTGTATTTGGATTTACTTTTATGTTGTAATATCCTTTAGTTGGTAAAATAATTGGAGTTGCAGTTAAATCGTCTACTAGGCCTCCAGCTGCATTTAATCCGAAACAATGTGGGGCAAAGTCCGCTTCCTGACCTAAGAAATAAATCTCTTTATTGTCTTTATCAGCATAATATTTAAATTCGAAATCCTGTCCGTTTTTCTCGTGGAAATACATTGGCACACCCACAGCATCAGTAGTCAGGTTTGTACCTTTTGGCTGATCGCATAAATAGATAGCAGGATATTCGTTAGTTGCCACAATATTGATGTTTAAAGAGCCTGTATTCGGAATTGCGAATTTATCTTTAGCCGTAACTGTTAACACATAATTTGCAGCTGTTACAGGCAATGTGTACGTTTTGTTGAAAGTATAAGATTGAGGTGATCCCGTTAATTGAACCATTTCGTCAATACCTAAAGCCTCACATTTTACCTGAACATAATCGATTCCTGAATCATCATTTACCACAAAATTTACTGGCATTTCATTACTTGTTGACAATAAAATAACAGCTCCTTCTTTTGGAGTAACCATACTTATAGATGGCGCAGCAAATTCTCCGTCTAAACGAAGATTGATTTCTTCATTAACAACATTTCCGGAAACATCGGTTATAATCAATTTTATTTTGAAAGCTTCAGAAGTTCCACGGTTTGCAGGGATTTCGAAGAAGTAACTTAAGTCGTAAGTTTCAAGCAACGGACTTGTTGCAAACGTGATCACTTTATCAAGTGATAATTCAGGAATTTGAATTTGAACACTTTTTAATCCTAAATCATCTGCCAGAGCAGCTTTAATTTCGAATTTTCGGCTTGGTGCTCCATAAATCTCTTTGGTCGAAACTACAACTGTAGGATCATCAGAGCTAGGAAAACCAGATTCATTATTTTGACATCCGGTAAAAAGGACGGCAAAAAGGGCAAGAAAAAATAAAAATATATTTTTTTTCATCTCTCAAATTTTAAGGTTAGGTTAGTTTAGTTTGTTTTATGCTAGTAAAGTTTGTTGTTGAAAATGAGGTAAACTCATTTTTGAAGAGAATCTGGATTGTCTTTCTCTTTTTGACAAAGAAAAAGGACAATCAAAAGGCAATGGTTTGGTTTTTGTCATTTTAGTAAAGTTTGGTTAATATTCTTTTTTTTTTTTTACTCTAAACGAATTGCTAATTCACAATACAAAAAGTCTTTATTTTTATTTTTTAAACCCGCAATTTTTTAATTGCGGGTCGATAAGTAATACGTAAAACCAACTCTTACAATCTTATCTTAAAGAAGGCCCATTCTTTAAGCGGATTAAAAACTTACCAAAAAAAATAAACACTTATTTATTACACAGTAACTACTTAAATAGATTACTATAAGTGCAAAGAAATATGTAATACGCGCTTCTAAGGAGGGGTAAAATGGAAAAAAAAGGAGGTCAAAATGGAAATTAACCATTATTTTAGATTTAAAATTAACAAGTACAAAAAAATAATCATGTATTTTTACAAAATTCGCAATTATTGAAAAATTCTCGATTTACAACTAAAACGTTTGATATTTTTCAAAGATTCTTGCTCTCTCCTGCAAAAAACAAAAGAGTATTCAAAGAATAAAATTCTAAAGGATGATTATTTAATGATATTCAAGTCAGAATTAAACGAATTCTTATACTTTTTGATGTATTCTGAAGGTGTCATCCCGAAGAGTTTTACAAACTGCTGTCTGAAATATTTTGAATCTTCAAAACCAACTTCGGCACTTGCCTGTGCGATATTCATATCTTCTGTCAGCATCAACATTGCGGCTCTTCGAATTCGGACCGAACGAATAAATGCATTTAAAGTCTGACCAGAAATAATCTTGATTTTGGTATAAAGTGTTCTGTGACTCATTCCCATTTCGAGGGCGAAGTTTTTAATTGTAAAATCTCTTTTATGAATATTGGCTTCAACAATGTCAATACACTTTTTTAAAATTTCCTGATATTCAACCGGAACTTTCTGAGTGTTTTCTTTTAGCGTTATGCTGTCTAAGAAATAAGTTCGCAAATTACTTCGGTTACGCAACAACGATTCTACGCGGGCAACTAAAATATCATCATCAAAAGGTTTTGTTATATAATCATCGGCACCATCTGTAATTCCCTGCAAATGCGTTTCCGGATTCTTAGATGCTGTCAATAAAATAACCGGGATATGAGATAAACTATCACTTTCCTTTATTTTACGGCATAACTCTAAACCGTCCATTTGTTCCATCGTGATATCGCTGATCACCAAATCCGGCATGTGTTTTTTGGTAAGTTTCAATCCTTCTTCACCGTTTTCAGCACTGTAAACGATGTAATTTTCTGAGAACAGTTTGATCAGATATGCTCTGATTTCGGCATTGTCGTCAATAATTAAAACCGTACGTTTATCAGTCAGCATGATCGTTTGAAAATCACTCTCTGCAAGAGACAGATTTAGCGTACTCACATTTTCTTCCAGATCATCTCCGCTTAATTCATCAAATAACTGACTTCTTTGTGGTGCATTATTAGTAATCTCGGCATTTTCGAAATGACTGTTTCCTTTTAGGAATGCTAGTTTAAATGTACTGCCTTTTCCAACCTCACTGCTGCAGCTTACGATTCCTTTGTGTTTTTCTACAAAATATTTTACAATATAAAGCCCAATTCCGAAACCTGTTCCCACCGAAACTTTCGAATTGATTTGTTTGAATTTCTCAAAAATGACCTCAATGTCCTTTTTTTCAATTCCGTCACCATTATCAGAGATTTCCAATACTACTTCATTAACAGTCTCTGTCAGTATAAGATTAATTTCACCGCCAACTTGTGTGTATTTAAAAGCATTAGACATTAAATTGAATAATGAAATTTCAATTTTTTCGTAGTCCCCAATAATTACAATTTCGTGATCCGGAATATGAAAGTTGTACTGAATATTTTTATCCTTTGCCTGATTGACAAAACATTGATATACCTCGTTGCATAAACTATTTACATTTATGGATGATAATCTAAGCGAGTCAGCATCATTTTCGGCTTTTCTAAAAAGCAAAAGCTGATCTACCAAACTCAAAAGTCTGCGGGCATTTCGGTGCGCAATTGCCAAGTCGCTTCCCGAAGATCCGTTTTGAACACTTTCTTTCTGAACTGCTTTTTTCAGCGGATTTATAATCAGCGAAAGCGGCGTTCTAAACTCATGCGAGATATAAGTAAACATCGACGATTGTTTTTCGGCAACTTCTTTTTCTTTCTTGCTTTCCAGTTCTGCAATCTTTACTTTGTATTTTAGTTTTTCTTTATTTTTATGATATTCCAAATACGCAAAAAGAATTCCAGCCAGCGCTAATAAATAGACAGAATAAGCCCACCATGTTCTGTACCAGGGCGGCAAAATTTCTATTATTACAAGACTTATTTCTTTGTTCCATCCACCTTTAAAATTAGTTGTTTTTACTTTAAAAGTATATTTCCCTTCGGTTAATCTCGCATAATTTGCTTTTCGGGCCTGACCTACATAATTCCATTGTGCATCCCAGCCCTCTAAATAATAGGCGTAATTTATTTTGTCGGCATTGTTATAATCTAATGCAACAAATTCAAGTGATAAAGTAGTCTGATCGTACGGCAGGCTCACTTCTTTTATTTTACCAGATTCCCATTCAGAAACCAAATCATTTTTGCTTTCTTCAATTGGCTGATTGTTTACATAGAAATCTGTCAGCAATAAATTATTCTGCTGATTGAATCCTTTGATTGCTTCCGGAAAAAAGATATTGAAACCGTTAATTCCGCCAAATAAAAATTCTCCCGTGGACAATTTAATTCCGGCATTAAAACTAAACTGATTGCTTTGCAGACCATCATTTACAGAGAAATTACGGAAGGTTTTTTGTTTCTTGTCAAATCGACAAATTCCATTATAGGTACTCATCCAAAGATTGCCTTCTTTATCTTCAAGCAATCTCAAAATCGTATTTGATGGCAAACCGTCGTCTGTAGTTAACCTTTTGAAAGTATTTGTTTTTCTGTCAAATAATAACAATCCGCCTTCCTGAGTGCCCAGCCATAGATTTTTGTCTTTGTCTTCATGAATGCATCTTATCGGATTTCCAATAACTGTTTTAGAAATTTTTCTGCTATTTTTTTCGAAAGAAAATAAAGTCGTGTAATTTCCGCCCCAAAGTTTTCCGTCACTGGTTTCGATCAAAGATTGCAGATTCGTAATCGATTTATCAAAAAGAACAAAACTGTTTTTAGAGCTGTCAAACCAATACAAAGACCCTTCGTTGGTTGCGCTGGCCCAAATATTAGATTTTGAATCTTTATACACCAGCCAGATTTTCTTCTCAATTTGTTTGGTAAAAGGATTAAAGCAATTATATTGGGTAACCGTATTAGTATTCGCATTGATCTTATTTACACCGCCGTTCCAGGTCGAAAGCCAAATATCGTTATTATTATCCCTTACAATTCCGGTAATAAACGGACTCGATAATTTATTGCTGTAATTACTATAGGAATTGGTTTTTCGGTTCCAGTATTTCAATCCTGCACCATCTGTACCTACCCATAAATTTTTCTTTTCATCTTCACAAAATGATAAAATAAAGTTTTCGGCCGGATTCGTCGCATTGTAACGAATACTTTTAAAATATTTAGGCGTATTGCTCAGCATACTTATACCACCGCGCAACGAACC
This sequence comes from Flavobacterium sp. KH_001, assembly GCF_057840745.1. Lineage (NCBI taxonomy): Bacteria > Pseudomonadati > Bacteroidota > Flavobacteriia > Flavobacteriales > Flavobacteriaceae > Flavobacterium > Flavobacterium sp. KH_001. Next base: position 4,293,277 of record NZ_CM174520.1, read on the forward strand.
AAACCATTTATTTCCCGATTTATCTTCGTACAAACTCCAAACTGAGTTGCTTTTGGCTAATTGTACATCGTTTACAATATTAGAAGAACTGGCTTTCTTATTTGTTCCACTAATTTTATAAATACCACAGCCGTCTGTTGTGATCCAGATTTCATTTTTCGCGTCAAGAAGAATATCGGTAACGCTGCATTTATTCGAAAAATAATTCTCTGAAAGCGCACCGGATTTTGTATTGAACATAAAAATCCCTTCGTCGGTTCCCAGCCAAAGATTACCATCAGAAGCCAGTTTCATTGCTTTCACTTCTTTAGAAAAGGAGAAAACAGACTTTAGACTTTTTGATTGATAATTGTAACTGCAAATTCCAACATTACGAACATATATCCAGGAATGGCCTTTTTTCTTGTCGTCCTGAATAGCAATGGCATCATAATTATTGATGCTGATATTGTTCCCTAAAACTTTTAGCGGAATTTGTTTCCCGACAAAAGAACCGTTCTCAAAAGCAATTAAACCCAAATTCTGAGATGCGACCAAAACAAGTTCAGCAGAAACTGATCGCATTTGATGAATAATATCTTTTAAAACTTTAGGCTTTTTGTTGGACAGAACATATTCTACCGGGTGAAATGTTGCCGTTCTTTTATTGTAAATACAGATACCGTTTGAACCTCCAACCCAAATGTTTTTTCGGGAATCGCCTTCAATGTTATAAATGGTATTAAAAAGGAGTGATTTTTCATCGTTGATTCTGTTTCGGAAAACTTTGAAATTATAACCATCATAACGATTTAATCCATCATAAGTTCCAAACCAAAGATAACCATCACTATCCTGAAAAATGGTGGTTACAGAATTGTTAGACAAACCATCAGAAATATCAAGAAATTTTATTGGATTATCCTGTGCAGAGCATACAGAAGAAAAACCTATTAAAAAAAGGAGATGTAAAACAAAATACTTCAAAATAAATATTTTTTGCTTGGTGTAAAAAGTACAATTATAAGTTAATTTTATAGATATTTCATAAAAATTAATAGATAAAAATTGCATTACTTCTTTACTTATAAGATTTTATCCTTTGTTTCTCTTTTTAACACATTTATACTTATAAAAAAACCACTCTTAATTAGGAGTGGTTCGTATTTGCTTTCTAGACTAAAAGCCAGTGATTTTTAGCAGCTTTTTATCAAGAATACTTCCATTAACTTATATCACAACGCATTGTTGTTGATATTTGTTTAAAGCCAGCCTTTTCATAAGCTTTAATTGCTGCTTCGTTTTCAGAGTAAACTTCCAGTCTAATCTCAGTTATTCCTTGAGACAGAATCCATTTTTTAAGATCATCAAGTAATATATTATTAAAACCGTTTCCTCTAAATTCAGGGCTCACATACATAAAACCCAAATATCCGAATGATTCAAACTTTTGATATGGTTTTGCTGATCGGATCTGAGCATATCCACAGCCAATAATTTGATGCTTATAGTCGATAACCAGAATTTCTGACTTCTCATCAGATATAAAATCTTCTATGTTATAATAGAATATTTCTCCCTCTTTAAGTGTGGGGTCAAATGGTCGTTCTGCCGCAACTAGGAATTGCAGAAATTCTGCTAGTTTGGGTAAATCAGAAGTTATAACACGTCTGATTGATATGTCTTTGATATTTATGTTCATATTTCAAATTTACAAAAAATGATTTTTAAATAAATTAAAGAAGTACCAGCTTTTTAGCAGAGTATTTCAGAGAGTTGCAAAACTTACTTTGCAATCTTTTTTTCTATTAAATTACCTTTCAAAAACTTATATTTTTCTATCTGATTTCCTTTAATTATTTGTAGCGACTTAATCTCACTATCATATTCATACTTTAATTGATTAACCATTGACACTGAATAATACGAAGAGATAACAAATTTTAATCTAAACTGATCTTTAGGCAAATCATGATTTCTATCTAATAAATCCAGTACATAACTCAATTCTTTATTCTTTATTTTAAGAATGTTTTTAGGATCAATTTTCTCATCGAATCTTTTTTCAATATCCATTGATAATGAATCTGAACTTATTCGTATTTCTTTTTTATATTTTGAATGATTCTCTTTTTTTAATATATCAATAGTGTCTTTAAGCCACTTTTTAAAAATAAGTTCATTTAAATTTTTCGACGTAATATCCTTTGCGCCTTTGTTGTTTTGACAACCAAACAAAATAGGTAAAACAAAACAAATAAATACTGTCTTTTTTAAGATATCTATAATCATAGTTAATTTTTATATCTAATAAACAAAAAAACTGTGCTAAGCCATAGACACTTACACAGTTTTAATAATTCTTTTATGAAGTGAAGTATTTTTAATCCATCAAAAAAACAACTAATCCTCTCGCACCATGCGCACCTAAAACCAAAGATTGCTCAATATCAGCCGTTTTAGAAGGGCCTGCGATAAAAGTTCCAAAACCATATTCCTGGTTTCCAACTCTGTCATAGGCCTGATGCATTGTCGGAATAAGGTCTTTTTTATTTACTATGATTGCCAAATATTGTGTGATAAAAGGTGCAACGCGTTGTCCTAGAATATCATCTGTTACCCAAAGTGCACTATTTTCAGCTACTCCAAAATGCGCTTTTATAATCGTTAATTCCACATCTTTAAGCGAATGCGGGTCTTCGTTTTTCCAATCTAAAAGGGATATTTCAGATAGTTCCGGAAGTGTAGTTATAATTCGTTTTTCAAGTGGGTAATTATTCTTGATATACGTTAGTACTTCATCATAATCAGCCACTTCTATCGGATTTCCTCCAATGTTTTTCAATACTGTTTTATACATTTCAAAAACATCAAACTGATCAGAACCTAAAACTTTTAGATCAGGTAAATCAGCAATTCCGTTCGGTTGACTGTTTTTTATCTTTTGTAAAATTTCAGCTTTACTACTCATCTTTTTTTGCTTTAGATTCCCTTGAATTTTTCTTATACCATTCTCTAAAAGATTCCTCCGGAACTTCAGGCATTTCGCGCTGGTCGTACCATTTGTTCATTTTATTATTAACTAATCCTGGAATGTTTTTCATTACAAATCTTCCTGATTTTCCAGCCAGATTAAATACCGTGGGATTCGCTAAAACGGTTGCCATGGTTTTCATCGCAATAGTTTTTGAAGTTGGCGTATGCCCTTCCTTTACCAAAACCTGACGCCATTTATACAACTGGTCGTGAATATCAATTTTCACCGGACATACATTTGTACACGAACCGCAAAGGGTACTTGCAAAAGGTAAATCGGCATTTTTGCTCATGTCTAAATTAGGCGCTAAAATCGACCCAATTGGTCCGGCAACGGCATTATGGTAACTATGTCCACCACTTCTTCTGTACACCGGACAAGTATTCATACAAGCGCCACAACGAATGCATTTTAAAGAGTTTCTAAAATCTGCTCTTCCTAATTGCGTACTTCTTCCGTTATCGACAATGACAACGTGAATTTCTTTTCCGTCTCTTGGTTTTTTAAAATGGCTTGAAAAAGTGGTAATTGGCTGTCCCGTTGCACTTCTGGCTAGTAATCTTAGAAAAACGCCTAAATGTTTGCGCTCGGGAATCAGTTTTTCGAATCCCATGCAGGCAATGTGAACATCGGCTAAATGCGCACCCATATCTGCATTTCCTTCGTTGGTACAAACTACAAACTCTCCTGTTTCGGCAATAGCAAAGTTAACTCCGGTCAAAGCGGCCTTGCGCGTTAAAAATGTATCACGAAGTTCTCGTCTTGCAGATTCTGTTAAATATTGTGGATCAAAATTTCCTTTTTCAGTTCCTAAATGTTCGTGAAAAGTTTCACTTACATCTTCTTTTTTAAGGTGAATCGCCGGTAGAACAATATGGCTTGGTGGTTCTTTACGAAGCTGAACAATATATTCTCCTAAATCTGAATCGATAACTTCAATGCCTTTATCCGCTAAATAATCATTCAGATGACATTCTTCTGTAAGCATTGATTTTGATTTCACCATTTGCTTTACATCGTGTTGTTGCAAAATTGAATGCACAATTTCATTATGTTCTTTTGCATCGGCTGCCCAATGCACAATGATTCCGTTTTTTTGAGCATTTGCTTCAAAATCAATTAAATAATCGTGCATATTGGCCAGCACATTATTTTTGATTTGAGAAGCGGTTTCACGAAGTAATTCCCAGTCCGGAATTTGATGTGCCGATTTATCACGTTTTTCACGAACAAACCAAAGCGTTTCATCATGCCAGTTTACACGCTCCACATCTTTGTTAAAACGTGTTGCTGCTTCGCTGTGTTCTATTATTTTTTCTGAAGACATCTTTTGTGAGTTAAAAGGAATCTTTTAATTTTCCAATGAATTTAATATCTCGGCTATATGAATCGTTTTGATGTTGCTTTTTTGTCTTTTCAGAATTCCTTCCAAATGCATCAGGCACGACATATCACCTCCTGTTATGTAATCAACATTGTGGTTTTCATGATCTTTAATTCGATCTTGTCCCATTTTTACTGAAACTGCTTCTTCAGTCACACAAAAAGTACCTCCAAAACCACAACATTCATCTTTTCTGGTCAAAGAAACCAAATCGAGTCCTTTTATATTGTGTAATAATTGTTCGGGTTTAGAGAAAAAGGGAGCGTTTAGTTCGGTCATCTGCGAGAGCTTTAAACCGCGCTGTCCGTGACAGCTGGTATGTATTCCGACCCTAAAGGGAAAGCTCCCTTCTATATGATCTACTTTTAGAATATCAGTAATAAACTCTGTTAATTCAAAAACTTTTTTACGCATTTCAGTTGCTAATTCCTCTTGTTTTTCATCATGCAAATGATCTTTTACATGCAAAACGCAACTTCCTGAAGGGCAAACGATATAATCAAAACCAGAAAAATTGGCGATAAAATTGGCATCGCAGCCTTTGGTTAAATATTGATATCCGCTATTTGCCATCGGTTGTCCACAACAGGTCTGTCCCATTGGAAAATGAACATCACAACCTAATTTTTGTAAAAGCTCATACGTTGCAATACCTACTTTCGGATAAAATTGGTCGACATAGCAGGGTATAAAAAGTCCAACTTTCATATTCTTGTAATTTTCTTAAAACACATAAAAAAATCAATATTTTCATATGCTATTTTTGTTCACACAGACCGTGTAGATTCACTAGATTTTAATTTAATCTTTCTAATCCTTTAATCTGTTGCTAATATAATATATACAAACCAGCTATTATATTAATGTTTGTAAAATTTCAAATCAATTGATAAATCTTATGAAAGAACTTAGGACGAAGAATGTGAATCAAGAAATAATACTGATTTTATCTCTTACAATTACCAACCATTAAAAGAACTTTTTTGCATTACTGTAATTTACCAGATTTTATTGTAATGGAGAAAACTAGAGGAAGAATGATTTGAATAAAGAAAAAGGTTTTATAAAAGTACCGTTTATTAATAACTGACGGAAATTCTATATCAATAGCTAAAATTCAATTGTGTCGAAAAACCAATTGAATTATCTAATAATACTTTATATTTATTCTTATTTTAAATCATTTCCTATGAAAACAAAATTTTATGCTATAGCCCTAATATTTGTTTTGATAAGCTGTAGTGAACTAAATCCTATTGAAGAAAGTCTTATAGCAAAACCTGATGAACATTGGGTATATTATAATTCAAATTCATCACATTTTACCCATTTTAAATTCGATAAAGATAAATTGAGTCATCGATATGAGAGAAATAGTAAAGGTGAACTTCAGGAATATTTTGGAGAAAACGATGTTGTAGAAGCTCCTCTAAAATGGTCTGCAACAAAAGACAGCATTTTAACCTGGGGAGGTTTCAAATATGATGTTTTGAGTTATACCGATGATTGCATTGTTCTAAATCATACTATAAAAACAAAACCTTTTTCTGGTTATATATTTTTAGTAAAACAAAAAGATAACATAATTACAACACGGTCAGGAATTATAGAGTAAGATAGAATCAAGCGTACTGAAAAATAATTTATCAAAATGCTCAAAAATTAACTATAAAAAAACCTCGTTTAATTCCTTAAACGAGGTTTTATCTTTTCAATTCAAAAAGATTATTTTTTTGATTCTTCGATAGAAACTTTTCTGAATTCTTTTAAAAGTTTTTCAATTTCTAAAGTTGATTTACGTGCTCTTGGTCCAGCAGCTTTAATACCTTTTTCAGTTAAAGATTCAGCTTCTGCTTTGAATGTGTCAATTTCGGCGTTGATTTTTACTAATAGATCTTTCATGCTTATACGTGTTAAATTAAGGCGCAAAAATAAAAGTTTGCATGATAGATAACGCATCTTTAATGTTAAAATTGCAACTCTTTTTGCTCTTTGAGTTAATAATAAATTAACTTCTACGCCTTGTACTTTATTATCAATTAGTTATAAAAACATCTATTGAAAAATATCTTTGGATATGACTCTCAAAATGTCTCACATCCTCTAACTTAACTATCACTTGAAAGGTACTAAACAACAGAATTTAATGTTATTAAGGTCTTAGAAAAAGAAAACCGAAAAAACTTAGTAGAGCAGGTAGATGATTTTATTAAAAAAATACGGTAAAATAAATCTAGAGATTAGAAAACTATATCAGGACAAATTAGTTCTCCGAAAGAAATTCAAAATGAGTAAAGATTACAATCCTTAGTAGATTATAACCTATTAAAAAAAAATACTGGCAAATAAAAATGTAGGATATTGAGCAACCTTTATCCTACATTTTGAAGTGAATTAATATGAAATAACTTTTAGTTTACAAAACTCGCTAAATACAAACTACAGTAGAAAAAAAAGCGCACTATATAAATTTTGAAATTGTGTTTGAAAAATTGCTGAGCTCCCAAATAAAGATTTATTTATTTGCCCATCAGTTTTTGAAGTATTATTAAAATGTGCTTGTAAATCTTTTATGATCTCAGGTTTTGTTTTAGATTCATCTAGTAAGATCAGATTATTAATTTCTTGTAAAAAAGCTAAGCTACTGTATAACTGCTTATTGAATAAACAAACTAAAACATTTGATCCTTTTTTTTCTAATTTAAGATAGTCAATCATTTCAGATTTATCATAAACCACAAAAATAGATCGATCAAAATCTATATAATCGTTTTCATTATCAATCAGAAATGTATTTTCAAAAAAATCAAACTCATTTTTAAATTTTCTTTTAAACATTTTTAAGAAAACACCTTTATTATCACGCACTAAAACCTTTTCTCTTTTCATTTTTTGATTATAAAATTGTTTTAAAATAATTTTCTCGGTTTCATTAATTCATTATCTTTTTAAAATTGAAACAATTGAAGTGCAAAGATAATATCACTTAAAAATTGAAAATATCACAATACGTCCAAAAACAAATAAAATGAGGTTTTTTTACCGTAATGAACACACAATTAAAAATTTATATTGCAGGTTAAAAATATAATAACTGCATTAGAATAGAAAGAAGGAATTTACTATATAATAAATGAGAAGTAAAATAATATTCCAATTGTTAATTACAAAATTACATTCTACAACAATTACCAATTCAATCAACTAGTAACAACAATTGAAATAAAATTTTACTTACTACTACTATTCAAAATATAATCAACTAAACTTTTGTGATGCATATTACATTGCTTTCTATAAACGCAATTAATTCTGCCATCTTCTTATTATTGTTCTTGTAGGAAATAGAAATAATATAGGCATTTTTCTCCTTAACATATAAAAAGAAAAAATCTTTAGTCAGAATTGCTTTTTCAACCTGGTTCCATTTATGAGCAAATTCACCTAATGGGGCATGAACATAAATAAAGGAACTCGTAAAATTGAATCTATATTTTGTTACAAACTTTTCAAATGTCAAAAGCTTTTTAATTAGCTGAAAGATAAGCTTGCAAACTGTGTGGACAATTGGCTTCTGGCAAATAAAAAAAACAACTATAAAAAACAGATTTCGTATTATGCATATAATCAAATCACTGTTATTATTAACATCAAAAAAATCGTAAAAAACAGAAACAAATAAAATGAATCCCAAAAGAACTTGGAGCCGTTTTTTATAGCGATTCTTAAAGTACATTTTATTTAGTTTTTTTGCTTCGTCCGCATTTAGACCAAATTCCAAAGAAAAGTTAGAAGTAATCATATAATTCGTACAAGTCTAAAGATAGACATAACTTTATTTATTCCTTTTCAGCAAAGGATTATGTCAAAGTTAAAGCAGATTTATAGATTTATCCTCCAACTCAAGTCATTAGAATATTAAAATAAGACTTTTAAAAAACTGATTTTTGAGAAAAAAAATCATAACGGGTAATACTTAAATTTTAAAATTTTTTATCGTTTAAATAAAAAACCAAAATTGCCATAAAAAGCTCTAAAAATATCAGAAAAAGACTAAACACGAAGCACTATTTAATTTGTTTTCAAATAGTTAAATTAAGTACTATTTTATAAATTAAGATTCAAATAATTATTTAAATTTGATTTAAACTAAAAATAAGCACAACTTATTTCTTCCAGATAATGAAAAAATAAAAAGAAATGGAGGTCTTATAAAACTTCTGCTATAAATATAAAATACAAAAATAATTTACAAAAGAGTATCTCTTAATTTTAAATAAAAATGAATATAAAAGGGATTAATTGAGAATAGTTTGAGCTACTAAAATTAGAAATTCAGAAATCTTTCTCTCTAAATTTAAAATGAAAAAAATGAAAACGAAAATGAAAATCGAGAAAAAATCAATGGAAAAAACTGCAACAGTTAAAAAAAAACTACCATACATTAAAAAAGAAGAACTTTTAAATTATAGCGACAATACATGGGATTTGTTCTATTTACTACTTTCTAAGTATTATGAAATTACGGACATTGAAACAGATGATAATTTTAATGATCCACAGGATACATTAATCGCCTACAATATATTATATGGCGAAATTACAACAGGAGGCTTTTTAGAATTGATTAAAAACGGATATGGCAGTTATATTTTTGAATCTCTATTTTCTGAAATACTAAAAAAATGGGGAGCAATAGAAATGGCCGCTCATTTAAATAAGGCTAAAAGAATTTATTTTGAAAATAAATCGGAACTTGAAATAGCCAGAACAGCTGAAGATATTTTTGATTTATACCCTAAGTACTGGGAATTTAACGATTTAGACAAAGAATTTTTTAGAATTATGAATTCAGAAGCCGATAAAATCAAACAATATATCCAGCAACATATCAGTGACTTTGCTATTGTAGCATAGCAATTCCATTCTAAAATCTAATTTTAAATAGAGTCCACACTCAAAAAATGGAGGCTAATTATGAAAGCAGCCAATGACAAATGTTATGGAATTACTGCTGTTTTAACTGGTACTGATACCATAATATATAGAAGTTGTGCGAGCTTAAAAAATGCATTTTTTATTACAAAAAAAAAAATCAAACCACTTAATATCAAACCATTACAAACAACAGTAAAATAAATTTAAACTAACTTTATATAAAAAATACTTCAGTGAAAACAATTGAACATTCTTATGGTGCAGATTTAACATGGATTGAAAATTTTGCAAAACAACTTGGAGGAAAAATTGATGGCAATTTTATCATTATGCCAGAAGATCTTCAAACGGGTACAAGATATTTTCTAGAATGCGGAGAAGGAATAATTGCTTATTATGTTAATGTATTATACAATAAAGATTTTCGTTTCATCCAAAAAAATAAAAATAACGACTTTGTTGGGCTTTATTATAACCTGACAGAAGGTGAAGCAACAGTTTTAAGTAACAGCTCTGTTTATGATGTTGGTCGCTGGCGATATAATTTATCAGTACTTGACGGAGCATTGGAAACTGATTACAATGTCAAAGCTGGAAGTTGTGCATATGCACTTTGTATTTTTATAAAAAAAACAATGATTGAAAAATTTGTAAAAAAGAATAACATACCTCTTCACGATATTGAAAAAATAACGGACTCTTCAAAAAATACTATTGTCAGATTTGACAGAATGAGCAGTGAAAGTTATCATTTACTGAATGATTTAAGAAAATTAAAAGTTGGCGGTTCAATTTTTAACTTAAATATGATAGGTACAGTACAAATGCTTATTTCAAATTATTTAAAAAAGATGTCAACTCAAAGAATTATAATTCAAACGGTAAATACGGCTGATCTCAATAGCATTATTACTACGCAAATATTTTTAATTGAACATATCCAGGATCCTTTTCCTAGCATTTCGAATATGGCAAAAAAAGCTAATATGTCTGAATCAAAATTTAAAAATTTATTTAGGAAAATAACAGGATCAACACCTAACAAGTTTTTTATGGATAATAAATTATTAAAAGCAAAAGAGCTTCTTGAAAACAACCAATTGTCAATATCCCAAGTTTCAGATCAATTAAACTTTACTAATAACTCCTACTTTGCTTCAAAGTTTAAAGAAAACTTCGGAATATCACCAAAGACTTTTATAAAACAGTTGTGATTTTTTCAGTACTGAGATAGGGTGTAATTGAGTTCTCTTATTAAAATTATTATTTTGCATATGAAAAAAATCACACATTATTATAGTCTAACGCCAGAATGGCAAGAAGAGTTTGCAGAGAAAATTGAAGCAAAATTTATAGATAATAAAATTATTATTATTCCTGATAATATTGGCAAGGGGCACTCATATTTCACACAAATAATACCCGGTATATCAGTTTTGTTTATCGATTTCACAGCGACAGTTCCTTTAAAAATAACCCGACAGACATCTGAAAATGATTTATATATCTTCCATTTTGATTTAAGTGAGCATGTAAATTTGATAAAAATCAATAATAAAGATTATGAAATTGGATCTTATGACAAACTTGATCTTGCAATTATAGATAATGAAATTGAAAGCTCTTTCAAACCTGCTATTAACGAAAGAACAATTGCTGTAAGAATATTGGTTGATAAAAAGTTATTAAATGATTTTATAGCAAAGCATTCTACAAAAGAAGAAGTGAAGCAAAAAAAACAGGACGGTAAAAGGGTCTTTTATCATTATGGCAATATTGATAGCAATAGCATTTTATTGATTCGATCTATCAAAAACAAATCAATTTATGATTTATCATTTGAGCCTTTACTTAAAGGTATCTCATTAAGATTACTCGGCAATTTTTTTAATAAATTTTATGACTCTCAAGCTCCAAAAAACAATATAACTGAAAATGAACAAGAAGCTATAAATAGAACTAAAGAATATCTTACTAACAATTTATTTGGTTCATTTCCTTCAGTAACTTTTCTAGCCTCAATGGCAGGAATGTCTGAATCGAAATATAAGATATTATTTAGAAAGTGTTTTAATGATACACCAAATCATCTTTTTATTATAGAAAAAATGAATCTGGCCAAAAAACTTTTACAAAGTGGCAAATTCATTTCTTTAACTGATGTAATTTACGAATTGAATTATAGCAAATTAAGTTATTTTTCATCAAAATATTACGAAATTTTTCAAAGAAAGCCTTCTGAAGATTTTATTAAGCAACATTCTTCCAAAAATTCATCAAAACAATAAAACTCAATGTTAAATAAACAAAAAAGGACATCCTGTAGGATGTCCTTTTTTGTCTAACTACTAATTTAATATAACGCTGACGGATTCAACTATTTATTATTTACACTAATAATAAATTCTGAACGTCTATTTTGTTGATGTTCAGCTTCAGAACATTTTACTCCATTAGAACATTTATTGATTAAATGAGTTTCCCCATATCCTTTAGCTTTTATTTTTTCTTTCTCAATTCCATGTGAGACAATATAATCTAAAGTAGCTTTTGCTCTGTTTTCTGATAATTTCATATTAAAATCATCTCTTCCCCTACTATCCGTGTACGAATTAATCGTTAAATAAATACTTGGACGCACTTTCAATACTTCAACAATCTTATCTAATTCTACTTTAGACGACTCTCTAATTTTATAACCATTATAATCAAAATATATTGGTTTTAATTTTAATTTATCTGTTAGATCATCCCCTTCATGAATTGGTACTTTTACATTATTAACTATTACTTCCATCTCGTTGATAAAATCATTTGAGTACTCTCTTTTCTCTGTCGGTTTTAATGGAATAACTGGTTGTACTTTCTCAGCAATACCTTCTTTTTTATATACCAATTTATAATCTTTATACGGGAATAAATTTGCTTCGTATTTACCTTCTACATCACTATATACAGTAGTTACTTTTTCATTATTCTCATCATAAATTTCAATAGCTACTCCTTCAATCGGTTCACCTGCTACGTATTTTAATGTCCCAAATACAAGTGGTTTTATATCAAAACCAAAATCAATTGGTCGATTTTCAGTAAAACCATAAATGTCATCATTTCCATTTCGATTGGATGAAAAATACCCTTTTTTAGTTTCACCTTTAATTACGTAAGCAAAATCATCATTATTTGTGTTTACTCCATCTCCTGCATTTACAACATGATACAAACCATTTTCATCTTTGATTGCTGCAAATACATCCAAGCCACCAAGTCCTGGAAGGCCATCTGAAGAAAAATACAAAACTCCCGATGCATCCATAAACGGATACGTTTCTCTACCTAATGTATTAATTTCGTCGCTTAATTTGGTTATATCATTACCAATAAAACCATCTTTTTTAATACTGACTATATATATATCTGAGTTGCCAAATTTATTATTTCGATCTGAAACAAAATATAGTTCCGTTTCGTCTGGACTTAATGCAGGATGTGCAGATGAAAAACCATCACCATTTAAAGGATATCCTAATTCCTTCACATTTTTCCATTCACCTTTAATATTTTCAGCTACATAGATTTTTAGAAAAGTAGTTCCATTTTTATCAGCTCCCAGCTTACCATCATTATAATTGCTTCTGGTAAAATACATAGTTTTACCGTCCTTTGTTATTGCTGGTGTACTTTGATGATATTTTGTATTAACATCTCCTTTTAACAGAACCGGATTCTGCAATCCTCTATCAGTTGTAATATCGGCAGTATATAATTTTAAAAATGATTTGTCATTCCAACTGTGTTTTCTTTTAATGATAACACCGGTATCTTTTGCTGACGCATAAATTACTTTGTCGTTATTCCAATAGGAAGTTCCAAAATCTGAAAATGGAGAGTTAAGTTCTACTGCTTTAATGTCATAACGACCAGATTGTTTTTTTATCTCTGCCAATAATTTCTTTTCATTCCAGTTTTCACTTAAATCTTTTTTTTCCGTTTTTAAGTAATACAATTTCATAACCGCTTCAGCAGCTTTATAATCATTAGCGTTGCTAAGTGCTTGTGCATACCTAAAATAATATTCGGGATCAAAGCTGTTAGTGCTTGTCACGACCTTAGAATAACATTGAGCTGCTTCAGTATAATTCGAGTTATAATAGTAACAATCACCTAAATTTTTATAAATCTCTGTTGTACTTACACCTTTATTTATTTCTTCCTTATATAATTTAATCGCTTCAATAAAAGCAAATTTATTATAAGCCTCATTTGCTTTTTCCAGTTTTTTATCCTGAGCCGTAATATTACTGACATGAGTCAACAGCATACCCAGAAATACGAAAACAACTTTTACTTTTTTAGAACTCATCTTATTTTGTATTAATCATTATTAGAAGAATCTTGGACTTACCAATCTCGTTTTCGATTTACTTAATAAATCAAATCTTAAAAATATCTCATGTGATCCTGAATTGTAATTTCCAAGATTTGTAGTATCATAATCATATCCATAACCAACTTGAATTCCATCAGTCACCTGAAAACCAGCTAATGCACTAATACTGGCATCCCAACGATATGCAGCCCCAAGAGTCAATTTATCATTAATCAGGAAATTTGCTGACATATCAACAGCTACTGGTGCGCCTACAACAAATTTAGCTAGTACTGCAGGCTTAAACCTTAAGTACGGATTGATATCAAAAACGTATCCCCCCATTAAATAATAATGGGCTTTAGTCGAATATACAGATGCAGCTACATCATCATAAAACTCTGTTTTTAATAATTTCGGCACCGATATTCCGGCATACCATTTAAAAGTGTGGAAATAAACCCCAGCTCCTACGTTTGGAGAAAACTGAGATTCACTTCCTGTCATGTATGGATCCTGACTTTCCGTATTTAATTTTGTGTAATCAACCTCAAAATTGTCAAAACCTCCCGAGATACCAAATGAGATTTTCAACTCATCCGTTGGCATAATAGTGTACGCATAATTCACCATAAAACCAGTATTTTTTGTTGGTCCAATTTGATCACTTACCACATTTAATCCAAGACCATTTCCATGATATCCCAATGGTGTCTGAATCGAAAAATTCATCGTTTTTGGTGCTCCATCAAGGCCTACCCATTGTGTTCTGTATAATGCCATAGCACTTAAAACCTCTCTTGACCCGGTATATCCTGGATTAAAAGTCATAGTATTATACATGTATTGCGAATATTGCGATTCCTGTTGCGCAGAAGCCCCGAGAATGCCTAAAAACAATAATGATACTATATAAAAAAGCTTTTTCATTATTTCTATTTATTATGTTCTATTATATTATTGATTGTTTATGTATAAGTACCCGGATTGCTCCACTACTTTTTTCGTATTATTGTACTTCAATATGTAGAAGTAAGTTCCCGTTGGTAGTTTTTCTCCTCTATTTATCGTTGCACGGCCATCTGAATATCCTCTAAACATATTATCTGATTCATTATAAGATTTCGCATCAAATACTTTTACTCCCCAGCGGTTATATATTTCAACCACGTTGTCTGGATACTTATCAATTCCTTTAATATGAAAACTGTCATTAATTCCATCACCATTAGGAGACACAGCATTGTAAACAATCAATTTATTCTCTGGGAAGTCATCTTTCACAATGGCCATAGTAAAAATTCCATAGCCATTTACAGGCGCTGTTAAAAGTTTTTCAAAGTTTTCAGTTTGGGCAGGATCACTTGTCTCTCCTTTGCAATTAACCCATTTTTGAAGTGTGTCATCCCAACGTACTATAGCAAGTTTGGTTCCTGATGGGGTGTTAAAAAATGTCGAGGGAGTCGTCTTATCATTTAAAGTCAGACTCAATACAATTTTTTCAGTCCCATTTTCCTGTGTTACTTTCCAATATTCAGCATCGTTTATTGTTAAAATTGTTTCCTCTTTTTGAGAATGAGGGTAAAGAGCATTCGAATTTTGATAAAAATATTGTGTAGTAAAAACATTTTTTATATCAGATGAAGATCCAGCAATTGTTGGCCTGTAAAAAAGTTGATTCCCAACCGGAAATTCAAATATGCTATTTCCTTTTTTTTGCACCATTCCATCTACAAAACTTTGATTTCCAACATTTGTATACGATGCTTTCTCATCAAAAATCATTTTACCATTGTAATCTCCTGCATTAATGATTCCGTTTTTAAAATCCGAATTATTATCAACTTTAATTGCCGTTTTAAGTTGAAAAGGCATTAAAGATGTCAAATTATTAAAAACAACATTTTGAAAATCAGCAATCTGAGAACCAGTAATTATTTGTTCCTGCTCGCCCGTAAAAGATGTTGTTCCTGAATTTTTCTCACTATAAGAAACAATCCCATCATTATTGTAATTCTGAAAAGCATGTACCTGCCCATCATTAATAAAATTACCAGTGGTTGTGTTATCGTAATCCATGTAGATTGACAATATTGTATTACCACTTACTTTTAAATTTCCCTTATTAACTAATTGAGCCTGGCTATTTTGAGATAATAGTAGCAGGCTTATAAAACTAAAAACAAAGTTTAAACCTATTCTGTCTTTTTTCAAGACAAACTGAAGACGTTGTAAATCTTTTATCATTTTATATAAATTTAATTTTACATTATCATTTAAAATCACTCTAAATGAAAGTGCAAAATTAGAAGCATAGTAAAGAGTTTACGACCTCTAGAAGTCATTGCTATATCAAAATAAGGTCAATTTTACAGCTAATTTTTATTAGTTTTAAAAGAAAAAGGGGCATAACTTTATTAAAGTTATACCCCCTTTCAAGCTACATTTAACTTAGTACCACTACAAAGTTTAACCTGCTAATTTTAATACTATTTTAAGTAATCAATTATAATATTATCATTTGCCATCAATGAATAAGCACCATTGTTTAGAGGTTTATAAGTTAAAACGTTTCCAATTACGGCTAATGCATCATTATCGATACGAACACCATTAATATATAATTTCACTTTAGCTAAAGAAGACGGTGCAGCCGCTAATGTAAAGTTAGTTTGGCCGACAGTTGCTGTAAACTCATCTATAGCTTGTTGAGGAACTATGGCATTTACTACATATGGACTAGCATCTGTCCCTGCTCCCGTGATACTTACATTTGTTCCTGCATTAGTTTTTCCGCCAATTCCAGCAACCCCCTGAATACCTTGTGGTCCAGTTGCTCCAGTTGCTCCTGTTAAACCAATTGGTCCTTGCGCTCCTGTATCTCCTTTGTCGCCTTTTGCACCTGCTGCGCCAGTTAATCCTACAGGACCTTGTGCGCCAGTTGCTCCCGTTAATCCAATTGGACCCTGTACTCCAGTATCTCCCTTGTCTCCTTTTGCTCCTGCCGCTCCAGCTAATCCGATAGGACCTTGTGCGCCAGTTGCTCCAGTAGCTCCTGTTAAACCGATTGGTCCTTGTAATCCAGTATCTCCTTTTGCGCCTGCTGCTCCAGTTAACCCGATTGGACCTTGTGCTCCTGTATCACCTTTGTCTCCTTTTACACCTGCTGCGCCAGTTAATCCTACAGGACCTTGTGCGCCAGTTGCTCCCGTTAATCCAATTGGACCCTGTACTCCAGTATCTCCCTTGTCTCCTTTTGCTCCTGCCGCTCCAGTTAATCCGATAGGACCTTGTGCGCCAGTAGCTCCTGTTAAACCGATTGGTCCTTGTAATCCAGTATCTCCCTTATCTCCTTTTGCACCTGTCGCTCCAGTTAATCCGATAGGACCTTGTGTGCCAGTTGCTCCAGTTGCTCCTGTCAAACCAATTGGACCTTGTAATCCAGTATCCCCTTTATCCCCTTTATCTCCTTTTACACCTGCTGCTCCAGTTAAACCGATTGGACCTTGTGCGCCAGTCGCTCCTGTTAAACCAATTGGTCCTTGCACACCCGCATCTCCCTTGTCTCCTTTTAAGCCTGCCAATTGTGTTGGAGTGAAATCTGTGTATTCAAAATCTTTTCCAGCATCTCCTTTGTCTCCTTTGTCTCCTTTTAAACCTGCCAATTGTGTTGGAGTGAAGTCTGTGTATTCAAAATCTTTTCCAGCATCTCCTTTGTCTCCTTTGTCTCCTTTTAAACCTGCCAATTGTGTTGGAGTGAAGTCTGTGTATTCAAAATCTTTTCCAGCATCTCCCTTATCGCCTTTGTCTCCTTTTAAACCTGCCAATTGTGTTGGAGTGAAGTCTGTGTATTCAAAATCTTTTCCATCTATTCCATCTTTACCATTAATTGGTGTCCAGGTACCATCAGGTTTCTGAACATAAACATCTCCGGTTGTATTATCAACATACATCGTGATGCCTTCTCCAGGATATCCTGCTTCTCCTTTATTGCCAGGTATTCCGTTTCCGCCAGCTACGCCAACTTCACCTTTGTCTCCCTTGTCTCCTTTTGCGCCTGTAATAGGTGTCCAGGTGCCGTCTGCATTCTGAACATAAACCGTACTGGTTTCCTTGTCCGTATAAATATTAATATCTTTTCCAGGGTAACCTGCTTCTCCTTTGTTTCCAGGTACTCCGTTACCTCCCGCTGTTCCAACTTCTCCGTCCTTACCATTAATTGGTGTCCAGGTACCATCAGGTTTCTGAACATAAACATCTCCGGTTGTATTATCAACATACATCGTGATGCCTTCTCCAGGATATCCTGCTTCTCCTTTATTGCCAGGTATTCCGTTTCCGCCAGCTACGCCAACTTCACCTTTGTCTCCCTTGTCTCCTTTTGCGCCTGTAATAGGTGTCCAGGTTCCGTCTGCATTCTGAACATAAACCGTACTGGTTTCCTTGTCCGTATAAATATTAATATCTTTTCCAGGGTAACCTGCTTCTCCTTTGTTTCCAGGTACTCCGTTACCTCCCGCTGTTCCAACTTCTCCGTCTTTACCATTAATTGGTGTCCAGGTACCATCAGGTTTCTGAACATAAACATCTCCGGTTGTATTATCAACATACATAGTGATGCCTTCTCCAGGATATCCTGCTTCTCCTTTGTTTCCAGGTATTCCGCTTCCGCCAGCTATACCAACTTCACCTTTATCTCCCTTGTCTCCTTTTGCGCCTGTAATAGGTGTCCAGGTTCCGTCTGCATTCTGAACATAAACCGTACTGGTTTCCTTGTCCGTATAAATATTAATATCTTTTCCAGGATAACCTGCTTCTCCCTTGTTTCCAGGTACTCCGTTACCTCCGGCTGTTCCAACTTCTCCGTCTTTACCATTGATTGGTGTCCAGGTACCATCAGGTTTCTGAACATAAACATCTCCGGTTGTATTGTCAACATACATCGTGATGCCTTCTCCAGGATATCCTGCTTCTCCTTTATTGCCAGGTATTCCGCTTCCGCCAGCTACGCCAACTTCACCTTTGTCTCCCTTGTCTCCTTTTGCGCCTGTAATAGGTGTCCAGGTTCCGTCTGCATTCTGAACATAAACCGTACTGGTTTCCTTGTCCGTATAAATATTAATATCTTTTCCAGGGTAACCTGCTTCACCTTTATTTCCAGGTACTCCGTTACCTCCGGCTGTTCCAACTTCTCCGTCTTTACCATTGATTGGTGTCCAGGTACCATCAGGTTTCTGAACATAAACATCTCCGGTTGTATTATCAACATACATCGTGATACCTTCTCCGGGATATCCTGCTTCTCCTTTATTGCCAGGTATTCCGCTTCCGCCAGCTACGCCAACTTCACCTTTGTCTCCCTTGTCTCCTTTTGCGCCTGTAATAGGTGTCCAGGTTCCGTCTGCATTCTGAACATAAACCGTACTGGTTTCCTTGTCCGTATAAATATTAATATCTTTTCCAGGGTAACCTGCTTCTCCTTTATTTCCAGGTACTCCGTTACCTCCGGCTGTTCCAACTTCTCCGTCTTTACCATTGATTGGTGTCCAGGTACCATCAGGTTTCTGAACATAAACATCTCCGGTTGTATTATCAACATACATCGTAATGCCTTCTCCAGGATATCCTGCTTCTCCTTTATTGCCAGGTATTCCGCTTCCGCCAGCTACGCCAACTTCACCTTTGTCTCCCTTGTCTCCTTTTGCGCCTGTAATAGGTGTCCAGGTGCCGTCTGCATTCTGAACATAAACCGTACTGGTTTCCTTGTCCGTATAAATATTAATATCTTTTCCAGGGTAACCTGCTTCTCCCTTGTTTCCAGGTACTCCGTTACCGCCGGCTGTTCCAACTTCTCCGTCTTTACCATTGATTGGTGTCCACGTACCATCAGGTTTCTGAACATAAACATCTCCGGTTGTATTATCAACATACATCGTAATGCCTTCTCCGGGATATCCTGCTTCTCCTTTATTGCCAGGTATTCCGCTTCCGCCAGCTACGCCAACTTCACCTTTGTCTCCCTTGTCTCCTTTTGCGCCTGTAATAGGTGTCCAGGTGCCGTCTGCATTCTGAACATAAACCGTACTGGTTTCCTTGTCCGTATAAATATTAATATCTTTTCCAGGATAACCTGCTTCTCCCTTGTTTCCAGGTACTCCGTTACCGCCGGCTGTTCCAACTTCTCCGTCCTTACCATTAATTGGTGTCCACGTACCATCAGGTTTCTGAACATAAACATCTCCGGTTGTATTGTCAACATACATCGTGATGCCTTCTCCAGGATATCCTGCTTCTCCTTTATTGCCAGGTATTCCGTTTCCGCCAGCTACGCCAACTTCACCTTTGTCTCCCTTGTCTCCTTTTGCACCTGTAATAGGTGTCCAGGTTCCGTCTGCATTCTGAACATACACCGTACTGGTTTCCTTGTCCGTATAAATATTAATATCTTTTCCAGGGTAACCTGCTTCTCCCTTGTTTCCAGGTACTCCGTTACCGCCGGCTGTTCCAACTTCTCCGTCTTTACCATTGATTGGTGTCCACGTACCATCAGGTTTCTGAACATAAACATCTCCGGTTGTATTATCAACATACATCGTAATGCCTTCTCCGGGATATCCTGCTTCTCCTTTATTGCCAGGTATTCCGCTTCCGCCAGCTACGCCAACTTCACCTTTGTCTCCCTTGTCTCCTTTTGCGCCTGTAATAGGTGTCCAGGTGCCGTCTGCATTCTGAACATAAACCGTACTGGTTTCCTTGTCCGTATAAATATTAATATCTTTTCCAGGATAACCTGCTTCTCCCTTGTTTCCAGGTACTCCGTTACCGCCGGCTGTTCCAACTTCTCCGTCTTTACCATTGATTGGTGTCCACGTACCATCAGGTTTCTGAACATAAACATCTCCGGTTGTATTGTCAACATACATCGTGATGCCTTCTCCAGGATATCCTGCTTCTCCTTTATTGCCAGGTATTCCGTTTCCGCCAGCTACGCCAACTTCACCTTTGTCTCCCTTGTCTCCTTTTGCACCTGTAATAGGTGTCCAGGTTCCATCTGCATTCTGAACATAAACTGTACTGGTTTCTTTGTCCGTATAAATATTGATGTCTTTTCCAGGGTAACCTGCTTCTCCTTTGTTTCCAGGTACTCCGTTACCTCCGGCTGTTCCAACTTCTCCGTCTTTACCATTGATTGGTGTCCAGGTACCATCAGGTTTCTGAACATAAACATCTCCGGTTGTATTATCAACATACATCGTAATGCCTTCTCCGGGATATCCTGCTTCTCCTTTATTGCCAGGTATTCCGCTTCCGCCAGCTACGCCAACTTCCCCTTTGTCTCCCTTGTCTCCTTTTAAACTTGCCAAATATTCTGTTACAGTTTTTCCTTCATTTCCAGGAATCTCTTTCCAAATTTCAAAAGCAGATTTTCCATCTTTTCCAGCTACCCCACCGCTTCCATTTATCGGAGACCATGTTCCGTCAGAATTTTGAACATAAACTGTACTTGTAGATTTATCGGTATAAATAGTAACATTTTCACCCGGATATCCAGGCTCACCTTTAGGACCAGGTACAGAATTACCAGCAGCAGCAGTAAGATCACCAGAAATTAGCATTCTATTCCATCTATTGTCAAACCAGTAATAGTAACCTGGGGTAATGTTTGCATTATTAGTAGTATTATAAACCAACAAACTAACAATATTACCATTTTCAATTGTCTTCTTATCATCTGTACTTGTTAAGGCAATCTGTGGTATCAACATACCTTTGTTGTTAGAAAAAACTTCCAATTGAGCAGAAGATTTTGGGTTTAATGTTCCTATACCAACCTGCGAGTAGGCAGATATAGTTCCTAAAACAACAAATAAAGGGAGTAATCTATTCTTCATAACATCTTAATTATTATGTATTTAATTATTTTCTTAAGTGTTCCTAACTCAAACATCCAAGTTTGAAGGTGCAAAGTTCTCCCTAAATACCTTTTTACTTTACCACCAAAAGTTTTTTAAATTATAGATTAAGGTATTTGAAATACGCTCCGATACTCGTATTAAAATATGAAAAACTCTTTAGAGCCTAAAAACAATAAATATAGCTTCCTATTTACTAATAGTAAAAACATATACAAGAAGACATGTTAAAACAAAAAAAATGGGACAGCATAAGCTCTCCCATTCTTGCGAAAAAAATATCAAAATATTTAAACGGTAAAAAATATTAAGAATAAAAAAAAACAATAAACTTCTATCAAGGTAAGATTTCTTACTAAGACGATACAAATTTGATATAAACTAGAAATTAAATTTACCTTTAGAAATTATAATACTAGCAGATTAGGGTAACATCTATTTTAATTGTTACGAGATATAAAAAACTATAACATAATAAGTTTTTTTCATGCTAAAGTTTTAAATCTTAAAATGTATTGAAACTTACTTAATAGATTTTTTAAGTTTTTCTAAAGTAGGCTCCTCTAAAATCCTAAGTTGATTAATAAAAATTGTAGCAATTTTTGTTGCTCCTAACAAAGACAAATGCGTATCATCCGCTTTATCTTTATCATAATAAGCATTTTCTCCCACTTTGAAGTGCAAATGCAATTGCTTCGATTTTTCAGGTCCATATGATTGTTCCAGCAATTCGGTATAATATTCCAAATCAATAAAGGGGACGTTATATTCCTGCGCTACTAGTCTTGTTTCTAATGAATAATCACCATGCGTTGATACTAATACCCCTTTTTCATTAAAATTTCGTCTGGCAATTGATGTAAGTAATATTGGTGTTGCACCTTTAGCTCTTGTTTCTTTTACGAATCGAATTAAATTATATCTATAGCTTGTATGCGGGTTTGTATATCTGGTTGAATCTTCAATTTTTTCATCATTATGTCCAAACTCTATCAATACATAATCTCCTTTCTTGAGCTTTTTATATATCGAGTCCCAACGATTTTCATTTATAAAACTTTTTGTACTTCTCCCATTGACAGCCTTATTCTTTATAACTATACTCTCAGTAAAAAAAGGCTGAAGTACTTGTGCCCATCCATGCTCAGGATTACTTTCCGGATCTTTTTTGTTTGCCATTGTTGAATCACCAATACAATAGACTGTTGTTTTTTGAGCTAAACAGGTTGTTGTTATAAGGAAGAGGATTAGTATATATTCTTTCATTTTTTAGACTTCTTAGATTTATTGAAAACTTTATTGCTTATGTTTTTTTCTATTCTTTGTTGAATTACTTTCTGAAAACTTTGCCGAGTTTCTTGTGTGTTCCTTTGTCAGAATAACAAAACTGAGTAGAGTTTCTTGCGGGTATTCCTCGTTTCTCGGAATAACTAGATTGAGGAAAACCTTTGCTCCTTTGAAACTTGAAAAAAACTATTTGGCTGCTGTAGGAACGGTGGCTCTTTTTCCAATAAAAACATCGGTCATTAATACATTTTCTGCATTTTCGTTTGAAATGGCGTTTTTCGCTGACTTTATTTCAATATTAGTTAAAGAAATATTCTTAATTTTTTTGTCTGGAAACCCCTGGATCACAATTCCTGATTCTGATGCTTTATTGCAGGTAATATTTGAAAAATGGATATTTGAAATTTCTGATTGAAATCCTCTACCTTCTCCATGATAATTCGCGGTCATATATAAACAATCTTCGACCTCATCTAACTGAATGTTTCGAACAAAAATATTTTTTATAAAACCTCCACGATCTGCATTGGTTTTTAAATAAATTCCTCTTTTTAAATAGCCAACCGTTTTGCAATTCTCCACATATACATTTTGGACTCCCGCAGACATTTCACTACCAATAACTACTCCATGCAAGCCTTTAAAATTACAATTTCTAATTACAATATTTTCACTTGGCGTTGCTGTATTGGCTCTTCCTTCATGATCTCTTCCCGCTTTAATAGCTACATTGTCGTCGCCATTATCAAAGGTTACTTTTTCAATTAAAACATCTTTCGCATATTCTGGATCAATACCATCATTGTTATAATTTAACGATTTATAGCTAACACCACGCACAGTGATACTTTGTGATTTCAATAAATGTAGACACCAAAAAGGCGAATTTTCTATACGAATATTTTCAACCAAAATGTTTTTACAATTAAAAAACTGAATCATTTGTGGACGTAAAAAATACCCTTCCCCAAAAGTTCTTTCTTTCAAAGGAACATTAGTATGATTCATCTCACGACTTCTATTTTTACCAGCTTCCTCTTTTGCTTTAAAGCTCTTCCATGTCTTACCTCCTTCTCCATCGATAGTACCTTCACCTGTTATGGCAATATTAGAGCATTCGTATGCATAAATTAGCGGACTGTAATTGTACAACATTGTACCTTCCCAACTTGTTAGAACCATAGGTAAATAGTCTTGTGGATTATCGCTGAATTTAATTTTTGCACCTTTCTCTATCTTAAGATTTACATTGCTTACAAAATGTATTGGTCCGTTAATCTTATAGATTCCTTTAGGAACAATGATGGTCCCTCCGTTATTCTTTTTACACAACGCCATTGCCTTGTCAAAAGCAACTTTATTATTGGTTACAGAATCTCCTTTAGCCCCAATTTTTTGGATATTTATTTGATAAGAAGGAAAAATAGGCAACTGAATCCTATTGACAATTGAATCAACTTTTGCCGTCGGAAATTCGCTATTCTGAGCAAAAGAAAAGCAAGAAAGTAATAAAAAAAAGAGACATTTAACATTCATAATATATATTTTTTTGAAGCCAAAATTTATCTGGAATACCACTTTTGATCTGAATCTTTAAGAATGTTTTCTATAGTATATTTGTCCGCTTCTGATTTTTTAAGCTGATGTGACCATGATACTCTTTTGGCTGGTTGCGAGCCTTCACCTTTACAATTGTATTCGGCATAAAAAGAATTCTTTTCAGCATCAGATTTATACCAATTTTCCCAACCTTCGGCTTTAATCTGTTTTCCCATGTCACAATTTATATAAACTGTTTTGGCATAAATTCTCCAAGGTCTTCCTAAGTAAACTGCTGTCGCATCAGGATTAGCGGTAAGTTTACAATTTTTAAAAACAAAACCAAATGGAGTTCCTTCAGGAGTTGAAGCTGCCGTTATATAGGAACTTTTGATACTGTGAATAGTACAATTTTCAAATAAAGCAGTTGCACTTCCAAAAATAAAATCGGTTGTACCTTCTATATAACAGTTATTAAAATATTGTTTTGCTTCTTTTCCGGAAAGGTATAAAGTATCCTGATTTCCTAAAATAATACAGTTTGAAATCTTTGCACGATTGGCCACGACGGATAATGCAATCCCCTGACCATTATCTCCCGAAGTATTTTTTATGGTTAAATTAGATGCCGAAAAATCATCTCCTTCCACTAAAACTGTATAGGTGTAAAAAGTACTATTTCGCCCTAGATTGACTTTCTTAAAATTGTCGTCAAAAGCTATAATGGTATTTTCTTTGCTTTCACCAATTAATGTTAAATGCGTATTCCATTCGGGAATTCTAACCTTCTCATTATAAATTCCGTTTTTTATATTGATGATGACCCTTTCATATGGAAAGGATGGGGAGGCGTATATCGCATCCTGAATTTTGGTATAATCACCAGATCCGTCTTGTGCAACAACTAAAACTACTTTATCATTTTTTAATGCAATCAGCTTTTGTTTTTCTGCTTTCCTAAGTAAATTTTGCATTTGGATATTCTTTGGCCACCCAATAATATTACTTTGAAGCAACAAGACATTTTCTGCAATTGCCTTTGCCTCCGTTGTGCCACACCAAAGTAAATCATTTTTACGAATAATGTCTGGCCCACTTTTATAATTGTTTTTCGCCTGAAGACCAAAACTTAAAACCGATAAAAGAAATAATACTGTTTTTCTAAATTGACTCATCGTTATTTTATTTCGTTATTCTAAACCAATCTACGACAACATTTCCTGAGTCATTTGTTACTTTTTCGCTCAAGGCAAAAAGTCCAACTTTGGCACCAATCCATTTTCCCTCTTTTGCATTAAAATCACTTCCAATTGAGGAATATTTTTTATCATCCAAACTATAAGAAAAATTACAAACTCCTCCTTTTTTAATCTGAACTCTCAAATAAATTGTATTGTTTGAAACTAATATTGGAGTCGTTTCTGTTTCTGAAACTTTTTTATCAAAAGTTCCTGTTTTTTGATTTAAATACAGCTTTCCGTTATCATTTCTAAGGCACAAATAACTATAGTCTAATCCCATTATTAAAAGTCCTGTCGACTCACCATTTAATCTTGCGTTAAAAGTTAATTTAGTAGTCGTTGTAAATTCTTCAGCAGGAAATTTTTGCAATAACAAATTTGGCGCTTCAAAGATTTTATTGGTTTCTTTTAATGTTGGTAAACAAAATAAATTTAGATATCCTAAACTCGTCGGAAATCCCCATTCTACCTGAGTATTTGCCTGCCATTGCCATTGCAGTCCTAATTTTGGATCATTGAACTCATCTGTTTCTGCAGGAGTTTCAATTGGATATTTCTTACCTACATTTGGTTTTTTGAAAGTCGTTACAGGCTCTCCAATTCCGTTTTTATCATAATCTTTTCCCATTACAGGCCAATCCTTTTCCCATTTCATAGGCTGAAGATGAACGATTCGCCCGTATGCTCCTTTATCCTGAAAATGTATAAACCAATCTTCACCCGTTTGTGTTTGTACCCATGCTCCCTGATGTGGCCCATTTATAGTAGTTTTACCCTGCTCTAAAACTTTCTTTTTCTCATAAGGACCAAATACATTTTTCGATCTTAAAATCGTTTGCCAGCCTGTCGAAACTCCTCCCGCCGGAGCAAAAATATAATAGTATCCATTTCGCTTATAAAACTTTGGTCCTTCAATTGTACCTTCACTTTCATGACCATCAATTATCATTACTTCATCATTATTAGCAACAGTTCCCTCTGCATTCATTGTACAAACTGTGATTAAACTTTTAATTTTAGCACGACTTCCTGCATAGGCATGTACCAAATAAACTTTTCCATCATCGTTCCATAACGGACTAGGATCGATTAATCCCGATCCTGCTTTTACTAAAATAGGTTCAGACCAGGGTCCTTCGGGCTTTTTGGCTTTTATCATATAAATTCCAAAATCAGGATCCGGATAGTAAATATAAAATTCATTATTATGAAAAGTTATACTTGGTGCCCAAACTCCGTTGCCATGCTGTACTTTATCAAAAGTTTCTGTTGGTATTTGTTTGGAAAGTGCATATCCGATAATTTTCCAGTTGACCAAATCTTTAGAATGCAAAATAGGTAAACCGGGAATGCAGTTAAAGGACGATGCAGTCATATAAAAATCATCACCTACTCTAACGGCATCCGGATCTGAATAATCTGCGTGAATTATTGGATTTGTGTACGTTCCGTCTCCATTATCAGGTACCCAAACCTGGGCTAAATTCTTTTGTATTGAAAACAGCGATAATAGAAGAATAATGGCTTTTATCTTTTTCATTTTTTAAGACTACTATTAGGTCAGCTTTTTTTGTGTCATTTCGGAGGAGAAATCACATCCATAAAGTGACGTACTGTGTGTCTTCACTTTATGTGATTTCTCCTCCGTCGAAATGACAAACTTTATGGTTAATTCTCTACATTAAACCTGTTAAGTTTCTGTTGAAGATATCAACTTAAAATTATCTGTTCAATTCTAAAGCGGCTAAAATAAACGGACCTGTTGCTTTAGGATCGTTATCTTTTTTTCTTTCATTTACATAATAGTCATACGAACCATCTCTATATGGATTACCTCCTAAACCTGCAACCTGACAGCAATTTGTTAATGTGATACCTCCATCTTCATCTACCTTTTTGATTAAGACTTTAGTCAAACCATCAAAAGCCTTGTTAGCCAGTTTTTTATATTTTTCTGGTAGATATCCTTTATTAGCTCCTTTTGCAAAAGCATAAGCAAACATTGAAGATCCGGAAGCTTCTAAATAATTTCCTTTTTCTCCACCTTTATCTGTTACCTGATACCATAAACCTGATTTATCCTGATATTTCGCCAAAGCTGTACAAGCATTGTTTAAATACTTTACCAATTCTTTTTGTTTTGGATGCTCTTTTGGCATATAGTCCAACACATCAACCAAAGCCATAACATACCATCCTAAAGCTCTTGACCAAAAGTTTGGTGAATTTCCTGTTTCTTTATTTGCCCAAGGCATTTGTTTGCTTTCGTCCCAACCATGATATAATAATCCTGTCTTTGGGTCTGTAGCGTGTAACTGAATTAATTCAAATTGTTTAGCTATATCGTCAAAACTTTTTCCTCCTTCAAAAGTAGCAGTGTATTGTGCATAAAATGGTTCTCCCATATACAAGCCGTCAAGCCACATTTGGTTAGGATAAATTTGTTTGTGCCAAAATCCTCCACTTTCTGTTCTTGGTTGTTCTGTCAATTGTTTACGAACTAATTGCAGTGCCTTCAAATATTTATCCTCTTTTGATTCTGCATAAACATCAAAAAGTAAACGTCCGGGCACAACCAAATCAATGTTGTATTTGTCAAATTCATACGTTTTAATAGATCCGTCACCTTCTACAAACTGATCTACATAACTTCTTACGTAAGCCTTATATCCAGGATCTGGATTCTTTTTGTATAATTCTTCAAATGAATGTAAAACCAAAGCATGTACGTAATCCCATTTCGGCTTTTTAGAGTCGTCTATCATGTAACTTTCAGGATGACGTTTCATCAAAGTCAAAGCCATTTTATCCGACCATTTTAAATCTTTAGAAATTACGATATCCTTACTTGCAGGCTCTTGCGAAATCACTTTACAACTTGTAAAAGCCATAACACAAACTAGTAAAGCCGATACAAAATAACCTTGTTTTCTACTATTCTTCATTTTAAATATATTTAAATTCTACTACTTTTCTAATTCTAATGCAGCTAAAATGAAAGGGCCTAATCCATGAGAATTATCTACCTTTATTTTTTCTTTAATATAATACTCGAAAGAGCCATCACGATACGGATTACCACCTAATCCTGCACTTGCACAGACTTGTATAATATGTATTTCGCCATCAGGATCAACAGTGATTAACTTCTTTGTTATACCGTCAAAACCTTTTGCTGCGAGATCTTTATATTTTTTTGGTAAGTATCCTTTGTTTGCTCCTTTTGCAAAAGTATAAACAAACATTTCTGAACCGGATGCTTCCAGATAATTACCTTCTTTTGAGCCTGCATCCGTAATCTGATACCATAGTCCCGTCGGGTCCTGATATTTTGCAATAGCTATTGAAATTTCATTCAGAAATTGAATTAGTTCTTTTCTTTTAGGATGATCTTGTGGCATATAATCCAATACATCAACAAGCGCCATCATATACCAACCAATAGAACGCGACCAAAAATTAGGTGAAGTTCCCGTTTCTTTATTGGCCCATGGCATTTGTTTGCTCTCATCCCATGCATGAAATAATAAACCTGTTTTTTTATCAATAGTATGCAAATGGATCTCCTCAAATTGTTTTGCGATATCATTAAAATCTTTTCCACCATCAAAATCTAAATTATAATGCGCATAAAATGGTGTTCCCATATACAAACCGTCAAGCCACATTTGGTAGGGATAGATTTTCTTATGCCAGAATCCGCCAGAGTTTGTTCTTGGATGTGTTTCTAACTGCTTTCTTAAAGTTTGCATTGCAGTTAGATAACGATTGTCTTTTGTTCTTTTATGAAGATCAAAAAGCATTTTTCCGGCATTGATATTATCTATATTGTAATCTTCTAATTTATAATTCAGAATTTCTCCTGAAGGATTTATGACTGTTTCACCGTATTCTTTAATATAATCTCCATAAACCGGGTTGTTTGTTTTATGATACAATTTTTCGAATGAAGTCATAACTAAACCCAGTTTATAATCCCATTTTGGTTTTTCGTTATTGTCAATCTGCCATGCTTTCGGATCACGTTTTATTATCGAAAGCGCCATTCGCTCTGACCACTTCAAATCTTTAGAAATTACTATTTCATTATTTAAAGTTCCCTGAGCTATGATTTTACAACAAAAAAATAATATCATAAACCCCAGAACAATTGAAGCGGCATAATTTATATTTCTATTGTCTATCATTGTAAATGTGTTTACTAGTACTTATTTAATGCTATTGTGCTTCACTAAAAGTATACCCATAGCTACTTCTAATTCCATTCCCTTTTGTCCTTGCACTTCAATTACATTTTTCCTTTTTTATTTAAAATTTCTAATTTTTCATCTAAATATTTCACAAATTCTTCTTTCGATTTTATTCCGCTCACTTCTTGTTCCCAAGCGCCTAAAAGGTAAAATGCAGTTGCTTTTGTGGTTGGTTTGAAAACTAGTAAATAATCTAAATCTGTCTCAATATTATTTTCAATTGTTCCTGTTTTGTAAAAAATAGCCATCCCTAACTTATCGGGAACCAATGATTGTTCGCCGTAAGTAGCTATGTAAGCCCACTTTTTATTTTTGCTGTCTTTTTTAAACAACTCCGTATTTTTTTGCTTTGCAATTCCGGTGCAAATTCCCTTAATCTCTTTTGAAGCTTTAATCGTGTGCTGTGTATATAGCTGATCTGGTTTAATTGTTAATTCTGATATAAAGTCGATTTTATCTGAAGCAGTTTTCCAACCATAATAATTCACCTTTACACCTGACTGAGTCGTTTTGTTTACCACTGTTGCAATAGTAGAATCTACTTCACGAAAATGTAACTTTTCATTATTTAAATAACGATCAATTGAGCCAATTCCAATTGCTTTACCCGCTTTTAGAATATCAGCACCCCAATCACTCATTTCATGATACGAATCAAAATTATCCTGTCCAACTTTTGGCAAAATCATCTCTGACGTCTTTTTTCCAAAAATATCAATTGCGTTTCTCCAGTCTAAATACAAACGATATCCAATTCTGTTACTTTCCCAACCTGGTCCCTCATAGCGAATATCAAAAGAATGATCTGTATGCTCAGGAGCCAATTTTAGTCTGTCAACATTTTTAAAAACTGTTCCGCCTTTGTATTTTCTTCCTTCCCATTTTCCGTCTGTTTTGGCTGAAATTTCAGCATATGTTTTTGCCGTTTTAATATCGTATTTTTGAGCACTTACTGCCATTGATCCTAATAAAAGTAAGCTTGTTATTGTGATTTTTGTTTTCATCTTGTATGCGAATTATTTAAAAATTTTATCTAAAAATTGTGTGGTGTAAACAATTGTTTCACTGAACCAGGGTTCAAAAAACCAAAAAGAATGAGGTGAATTCTCAATTGTTTTAACTTCACTATAAATTTTATATTGATTTAAAATGGCGATCATATCATCTCTCCCTGCATGAAATCTGGGAAAACTACTATTTATGAAAAGTATCGGAGGTGAACCTTTATTTGTGTGGTTTAAAGCCGATGCATTCTTCCAATTTTCAGGTTTTTCATCATAAGTACCTCCAAGCCAAAATGAAGCCACATCTCCTTCTGAAGATTCTGGATGTTTAAATGCTAAAACTCCATCAATATCAATAATAGCCTGAACTTTTGAAGAAGATTTACTCTTAAACGATTTATCTTCAAAATCTAAAATTTCATTTGTTGTACCAATCAAAGCTGCCATTTGTCCTCCTGATGAGCAACCTAAAACGGCAATTTTGTCTGGATCTACATTAAATTTTATAGCGTTATCTTTTATAAATTTTATGGCATTTTTTACATCATAAATTCCTTCCGGATATTTTGCTTCTAATGACAATCTGTATTCAATTGCAAAACAAGAATAACCTTTTGAAGCAATCTCTCTGGCCATGTCCTGCATTTGATCCTTATTCCCTGATCTCCAGCCACCACCATGAATCATGATTACTATGGGATTGTTTTGTTCCTTATTAAAGAAAAAAGCATCCAAATGCAACATCCTGTCTTTATGCTTTTGATAAATGACCTCTTTAATTTCAGTAACTGCAATATTACTCTGACTTTGCGAGACGGTTATAAAGGGGTATTTTTTGATTAATTTATTATAAGTACTTTTTATAGTATAGGAAGTATCTACACTATAATTGCTTTGAGCAAAAGTAGCAGCAGAGATCAGCAGTACTATAAAAAATATCTTTTTCATCTTAAAATGAAATTAGTTAAGTAAGGAGTTTGGTACTTTTCCAAACTCCTTCTTAACTTCTTCAAAAAACAATTTCTCAAAAAATTATCAAATTACTAATAACCAGGATTCTGAGGAAAATCTTTATTTTGGTTTAAATCTAAAGCACTTTGTGGAATTGGTCTTAAAATTTTAAGTTTACCATCAACACCAACAAAGTTGGCTGCTTTAATTTTATAATTATGTGCTGATGCTCTTTCTACAAGAGTTCCTGTACGTTTCAAATCAAACCAACGTTTGTACTCTCCAAGCAATTCCCTTCCTCTTTCGTCTAGGATATAACTGATATTAAATTGTCCGATTGTTGCATTTGCTACGCCAGCTCTTCTTCTTACTTCATTCAAACGGTCTAAACCTGTAGTAGGAATTCCTGCTTTTAAATAAGCCTCAGCAGCTATCAAATAGGTTTCTCCAAGTCTTGATACAATGATATCTCTAGTACTTACAAGATTATTTGTTGCAGTACCTGCCGGTGTCGTTGGATCCGGATCATCAAATTTCTTAACCGGAATAGTATAACAATCCAAATTTTTTATTAGAGTATGTGCCGCAGAATACTCTCCCCATGGGTGATAAACAAAGGTCTTTGCAAGTCTCGAAGCATTTGCCGTTTCCCAAGCTAATCTGTCAGCTGGAGTAAACCATTTTGGCTCATAAAAGTGTCTTACTTTCAAAGCAGTCGGATTTGTACTTCTGTAATATGGATAGTAAAGTACTGTTTTAGCCTTTCCATCAGATCCTGTTGTTGTTTCTTCTAAAATTTCTGTCATAAACGTAGCTTCCCATCTTTTATCTCCTTTTTCATATAACCCTAAAGCATAATCAGTTGGACATAAATTGTAACTTCTTAATGGCGCTCCTGTTTCAGATCCTCCAAGATAAGAGCTGAAATAATAAAACTGACTATTTCCTAATTTTGTAGGATCAGTACTTGTTGAAGTTTTGTCGTATTGTACAGAGAAAATAGTTTCAACGTTTAAATCATTACCTGGTTTAAACAACTGATCAGAATCTAAATTTAAAGCTTGTCCTGCAATAGCAGCATCTGCATAAGAAGCCGCTTTTGTAAAATCTGCAGCGTTACCAAAAGTTTCGTAACCTCTTGTCAAATAAACTTTTGCCAATAAATCATTTACGGCTCTTTTGTTTACTTTTCCTGTTGTGCTATACGTTCCTGTTCCCACGCTTGCAAGTGCGGCATCAAGGTCTGAAATAATCGCAGTATACACTTCTTCAGCTGTATTTCTTTGGAAAGATAAAATCGGAGTGGTTACATTTTCATTAGCAATTGGAACACCACCATATGTTTGAACCAATAAAAAATAAGCATTTGCTCTTAAAAATCTTGCTTCTCCAACAAGCATATCTAAATTCGAGGTTTTTTCTGTAACTGTAGCATAATAAACCGTTTTATTTACAGACTGAATCAACTGATAACATGAATTGTACAAATCATCAACATTGTTTGAAGAAGGAATTAATAAAGTATATTGACTTAATCCGGCTGGCTCAGGAGTTCTTCCTTCTGCATACATATCAGTTCCTGATTCAAACAACCATGGATTTCCTCCATATATTCCTTTAAGCCAGGCATAGTTTGAATTCACTAGTAGTTGAAAACCTGATGCTGTTTTGTAAGTCTCATCTGCAGGTACATATGACTTGCTATCTTCTTCTATATAATCACTACATGAACTAAAAACAGTAACAATTATTCCTAAAATTAATATTATTTTTTTCATTTTATATCTTATTAAAATTTAACACTTAGTCCCAATTGCGTAGTCACAGAAGCCGGACGGTTTACACCAAAAGCTGAACCTGCCCATTCCGGATCATATCCGTCAAAATCTGTAAATACAAATGGATCTAAAACATTTACATAAATTCTTAAATTACTCATTTTCATTCTTTTAAGTAACTCTGAATTAAAAGTGTATCCTAAAGATATGTTTTTAATTTTTACATATGATGCATCTCTGTAGTAAGCAAATAAAGATGTCCAATAAGCTCCCGCTCCTGTTGCAACTGGCCCTGGACGAGGATTTGTAGTATTTGCATTGGCCTCAATACCTGTTCCGTTTGTTGGAATGAAATAATCCATTGCCAGTTTTTGACGTCCTCTGTCACTTACATCAGTAAAGTTCTGGTGAAAACTACTCAATACCGTTTGCCCCTGACTTGTTAATACAGAAAAATTGAAATCGAATTGCCCTACATTTAATTTAGAGTAAAAACTTCCCTGCCACTCCGGATTTGGATTGCCAATTACCGTTCTGTCATCCTGATTAAATTTACCATCTCCATTTAAATCTTTTGGTCGTGCCTGTCCCGGAGCTTGTCCGTATGAGGCTGCTTGAGCTGCTTCACTCTCTTGCCAAACACCATCATAAACATAATTATAATTAGGATTTAGAGGCGATCCAAGAATTAAATTATTTCCAATATCACTTACCTGATCCTGGTTATAAATTGATTCCAATTTATTTACGTTTTTAGTAAATGTAAAAGTCGTTTCCCAACTAACCATATTTGTTTTAATATTTTTAGTAGTCAACAAAACCTCAATACCTTTATTGCTAACAGATCCAACATTTGAATATGTATTTTTCCAACCTGATTCTGATGGTAATTGCTGTTTGTAAATCAAATCATCTGATAATCTGTCATAAACATCAACACTACCTGTAATTCTGTTTGCTAAGAAACCAAAATCAAGACCCAAGTTGATCTCTCTTGTTTTTTCCCATGACAAAAGTGGATTCGCCAATGTTTCTGATTGCCAGCCTGGAACTACACTAGGTCCATTTGCATAAAATGTTTGTTGATTTAATAAAGCCTGAGATGTATAAGGCGCAACATTGTCATTTCCTGTATATCCTAAACTCGCTCTCAATTTCAAATCTGAAACTATAGAATTATTTACCAAGAATGCCTCTTTACTAATTTTCCAACCTAAAGCTACTGAAGGGAAACTCTCCCATTTTGCCCCTTCTGCCAAGACAGATGAACCATCCCATCTATTAGATGCCGTTAATAAATATTTATCTTTAAAAGTATAATTCAAACGTACTGCATAAGAGTTAAGGGTGTTTTTTGCATAAGATGATTTAACAACATAGCTTGTTTGAACTCCTGAACCAATATTATCTGTTCCTGTGTTAAAAGGTTGACTGTTGGAATATAAATAAGAGCTTTCATCAACATTTGAATACAAACTTTGCAATAATAAAACACTAAAGTCATGTACCTCATTAAAAGTATGTTTCAAATCTATCTGATTATCCCACGTATAATTGAAGTTCTCTAAATTTTCTATTGATGATGAATTTTTACCGTTTAATGTTACACCGTTATTAGTTTGTGCACCATATGCCAATCCTCTTTTAGTATTATTAATTCCGGCAGCAAAAGTTGTTTTAAAAGATAGCCATTTAATAGGTTGGTATTGAAAATAAACGTTTCCAACTGTTTGCCATGTTTTTTCTGTTTGAGAAGAATTTGCAATCTCTACCAAAGGGTTGACAGTACTTGTTTTATTGATTGCCCATGAACCATCAGGATAAGTTAATTTTCCAGGAAGAAAGAAATTTGTTCCAACTAATTCATTTCCATCGGCGTCAATAGCCCAAGGTGACATAAGTGGACTTAATCTAAAAGCATCCTGCATTGCCAGGTCACTACCTAACTGCGTATCCAAACGAGCAACTGTAATATTTGCTCCCGTAGAGAATTTATCATTTATCTTATGATTTAAACCTAATTTAAATGAATACTTATCTGTTGAATCATTATCAATAAGACCTTCATCGCTTTGAATACCAAAACCTAAATTATAACTTAATCCTGAATCAGAACGTCCCGAAAGGTTTAAATAATTATTTTGGGTCATCCCTGTTTTAAGCACCGCATCATACCAGTCAAAATTATAACCACTATTTGCTCTTGACACTAATAACGGACTTTGGTTTCCGGCTAGTGCTGCTAATTGTGTGGGTGTTTGAGTTAAAGGGGTTGCACTCATATAAGCTACCTGGTGAAATTTCCACCATTCTTCACCGCTCATCATCTCAGGAAGTCTTGCGGCAGTTTTAGTTCCGTAAGAAGTGTCAAAAGTAACACTCATACCTGCTTTAGCGCTAGTACCACTTTTAGTTGTTACAATGATAACCCCGTTTGATCCTCTAGACCCGTAAATAGCTGCAGAAGAAGCATCCTTTAATACATCCATTCTGGCAATATCCTGTGGATTCAAAAAATCAATTCCATCCATTGGCACGCCATCAACAACATATAAAGGGGTTGAACCTACCATTTTTGGATTACTTGAATCTGATACTAATGAGTTGTTTCCTCTAATTACAACTTTAAATCCATCACCGGCGCGTCCTGAGCTAGATGAAATCTGAACTCCAGGTGTACTTCCCTGAATGGCCTCTAATGGATTGATGGTATTTCTTTCTGTAATTGTTGCAGCATTAATCGTGCTTACAGAACCGGTAAGATCCGTTTTCTTTACAGAACCATATCCTACAACCACAACTTCCGTAAGTGCATTAGATTGTTCAGCAAGACTAACATTTACTTTAGATTTTCCGGCAACACTAACTTCTTGTGTCTGAAAACCTAAATAGGAAATTACTAAGATAGCTTTAGTATTTGAAACATTTAATTTAAAACTCCCTTCAAAATCTGTTGAAGTTCCGTTTTTTGTTCCCTTTTCGAGAATATTCACACCCGGCAAAGATAATCCGGCGGCATCAGTAATTTTTCCCTCTACAATACTCGACTGAGCATTTATTGCATTACTACAAAGCAAATTCAGGAAAAATAAAAATACAAGGTTGTATTTTATTTTTTTCTTTGATAATGTTCTAATTTTCATAGTTTGGTTAATTGTGGTTAAGTGATAGTTTTTTCTTTTAATTTTTAATTGGTTTTACTTTTTTGTCATTGATATAAGTGTTAATAAAATTGATATTTTTTACATTCTTCAATTTATAAATGGAATCTACTTTGTGAATTACCACATTTTTAAGTGTGATATTTTCCACAGGAGATACTTCATAACCTTCAGCCCAAACGCTATACTTTCCTCCGTTTTTTACATTTATATTTTCAAGATTAATATTTCTGATAACAGGTATAAAATTTCCGGTTTGTGATCCGTATACATTATAAAACATGTTTAATTTTAAAACACATTCCTTAACTGTTCCCACTTCAATGTTGCGAACAAAAACATCCTCAATAATGCCTCCTCTTTTTGAATTTGTTTTAATGCGAATTGCTCTGTCCAGATTCGGACTATCCATTACACAGTCTTCAACAAAAACGTTGTTTACTCCTGCAGAAATTTCGCTGCCAATAACAACACCACCGTGTCCGTCAATCATTTTACAATTTTGCACGATAATATTTTTACTTGGTATTGCAACTCTTCTACCATCTGCATCTCTACCTGATTTAATAGCGATACAATCGTCACCAGTATTGAAAGTGCAGTTTTTAATAATTATGTTTTGAGAATATTCAGGATCACAACCGTCATTATTAGGTCCGTGACTATTTACAGTTACTCCATCAATAATAATATTGTTTGATTTTAAAGGATGAAGAATCCAAAACGGAGCATTTATTATGGTTATATCCTTAATTAAAACCGTATTACATTCAAAGAATTCAACAAAGCTTGGTCGTAAATAACGTCCATCTCCAAAAACCCTTTCTGAAACCGGCACACCTTTTTCTGCCATATCAACTAAAACCTCTCTGTTGTTTGGATCATTTTGTGAAGGAACACCTTTTTGCCAGCCATAATTTTTACCTCCTGACCAAACCCACCAGTTTGTATTGTTAGCC
This sequence comes from Flavobacterium sp. KH_001, assembly GCF_057840745.1. NCBI lineage: Bacteria > Pseudomonadati > Bacteroidota > Flavobacteriia > Flavobacteriales > Flavobacteriaceae > Flavobacterium > Flavobacterium sp. KH_001. Next base: position 4,331,067 of record NZ_CM174520.1, read on the forward strand.
TGTCCGTTAAGAGTTCCTTTTCCGGTTATAGCAACATTAGTTTTATTTTTAGCATATATAAGAGGAGAATAATTCATCAATTCAGTTCCTTCCCATGAAGTATGAACTATAGGATAATCATTTGGATTTATACTGAAAAGAATCTCCGCTTTATCTTCTAAGTATAAATTCACATTGCTTTCTAAATGAATCGATCCGGTAAGAAATTTTCCATTTGGAACAATTACTTTTCCACCTCCATTTTCTGAACATGCATTAATAGCCTTTTCAAAAGCTGCAGTATTCATTGTTTTTCCGTCGGATACAGCACCAAAGTCAGTTACATTATAATCTTTATTCAAAAAGTGTGTTTTAGGCATACCTTTTATGATCAAATCCTTTTTTTTCCACGGATCAGTCTCAGAAACAGCAGAAATCTGCTTTCCACAAGATAAAACCAATACAATAACAGCGCTAAAAAGCACGGTTGTTTTCAATAGTAAAGGCTTAGCTGTAATCATTTAGTTATATTTATTATCATTTCCTGAATAAAAAGCAACAATTATGTAATCGATTACACGAAAGTAGAAAAATACATTGAATGCACCAAATTAATTTAGAAAAAATTTATATATTTAATTTTTATTAGTAATTTTATTTACACTTTGTGTAAAAAAAGACATAATTTATTATCATTGTGAAATTGAAAACGATTTAACTTTTATATTATGGTAATCGATAACATAATGAGTTAGATTATATAAAAAAAATGTACTTTTGTCTAAAATAAATCAAAAAATATTTTTGAATGAGCGAGAAAATAACCATTTATGATATTGCCAAAAAATTAAATATCACCGCCGCTACTGTTTCTAGGGCATTGAACAATAATCCTAAAATAAAAGAAAGCACACGTGACCTGGTAATTAAAACCGCTGCATCAATGAACTATAAGCAAAACAAACTTGCTTTAGCATTAAAAAGCGGCCGAAGTAATAACATAGGCGTTATTGTTCCTCGTATTGACAGTAACTTTTTCGCTTCGGTAATCCGTGGTATCGAAGAAGAACTCCAGCCTCATGGATATCAAGTTATTATATGTCAAACTCATGAAGATCTAAAAAGAGAAAGTGAAAATCTATATACCTTAATAGATGCTCAGGTTGACGGAATTCTAATGTCTGTAACAGCTGTAAGCACTGAGAATGACGCCGCTTTTCGTAATGTATTAGAGAAAAATGTTCCACTTATCTTTTTTGACCGTAGCAAACATATTGATGGTGTAAGCTCGGTAACTATCAATGACTTTAAAGGCGGTTACATTGCCACAAAACATTTAATAAGCGAAGGCTGCAGATGCATTGCTCATTTATCAGGAGATCAATCTCTTGAAATTTTCAAAAACAGGTTTTTGGGTTATAAACAAGCATTGTTGGATAATGGAATGCTATTTAAAGAAGAATATGTTGTTCCTGTTAAAAGTAGTGTTGAAGCCGGAAAAAACGCTGTTGAAACGTTGTTACAACTGGAAACTCCGCCTGACGCAATATTCTCTTCGAGTGATTTTGCAGCTCTGGGGGCTATTCAGGAATTGAAAGAAAGAAATATCAGTATTCCTAAAGAATTTTGTGTGGCAGGATTTAGTAATGAACCTTTTACCAAATTCATGGAATTATCGATTACATCTGTAGACCAATCACCACTTGAAATGGGAAAAATGTCAGCGCGTGTTTTTCTTGAACAGGTAGACAAAACACATACTATTAAAATTGAAAAAAAGGTAGTTCTCGCACCAGAATTACACATTCGTAAGTCTTCGTCCAGAACAACATCGTAATTTTTTTCCACCATATAAGTGATTATAAGTTCATTTTACTTTGCACATAATTTAAAATGCAGCTTATAAGTAGTTCATCATAACAGGTCCATATAAGCGAACTTCGCATCGAAATACACCAAAAGGCAGCCTTTAAATAAGCTGCCTTTTTTTGCACGTGTTATAATAGGAACTTATAATCACTTATATGGTAAAAAAAAAATAAGGCAGCCTTTAAATGAGCTGCCTTTACTAAGTATTATATGTAATATAACCTTATATCACTTATATGGTGAAAAAATTCTACAAAGAAACTCCTCTTTTCCAAGGAATAAAATCGTTTTGATTTAAGATTGCAGCTTTAGTTTTTATTGTTCCACTTGCAACATCAATAATAAACTCAAGCATTTCATCAGCCATATCATTGATTGATTTTTCTCCTGTGATAATTCCACCAGTATCAATATCGATAATATCAGACATCTTTTTAGCCAGTTCCGTATTAGATGAAATCTTCACAACTGGTGCAATTGGGTTTCCTGTTGGAGTTCCTAAACCTGTTGTAAATAAAACCATATTTGCTCCTGAACCAACCATTGCAGTTGTACATTCTACATCATTTCCTGGCGTACACAACAAGGTAAATCCTGGTTCATTAATATATTCTCCATAATCATAAACACCTACAATTGGTGAAGTACCACCTTTTTTAGCAGCACCAGCCGATTTCATTGCATCTGTTATCAAACCGTCCTTAATATTACCTGGAGATGGATTCATGTCAAATCCTGAACCTGCATCTACAACTGTTTTTTCGTACCATTGCATTAATTCCAAGAAACGTTTTCCGTCCTTATCATCTACACAACGGTTTACCAATTCCTGTTCTACTCCACATAATTCAGGGAATTCAGAAAGAATTGTAGTTCCTCCTAAGGCAACTAAATTATCAGATAAAACTCCCAATGTTGGATTAGCTGAAATTCCGGAGAATCCATCAGAACCACCACACTCTAAACCAATTCTTAATTTAGATAATGGAGCTGGCTCCCTTTTTATATCATTTGCTTTTTTGATTGCTTCAAAAGTATCTTTTACGACACTACTCAACATCGTTTCAATTGTCCCGATTTGCTGTTGATCATAGATTAAAACAGGCTTTTTACTATTTGGATTAATAGCATCTAAAGCATCTTTAAAGATCTGAATTTGAAGATTTTGACACCCTAAACTCAAAACTGTAGCACCGGCAACGTTTGGATTATTTACATAACCAGCCAATAACTTAGCCAAACTATGTGAATCCTGGCGAATTCCACCACATCCACCCTGGTGTGTAATGAATTTTACTTCAATATTATTGAATAAGTTAGCATCATTAGAAGCTGCCTCATTACCAGCACCGCCAGTTTCTGTTTTTACCAAAGAACGAAGCAACAATTGATAATCGTTCTCTTTTGGTTTCATTAATTCTTTCTCAAAAATATCTTTTAAGATTTCGATATTTCTATTTTCACAAAAAACTAGTGGAAAAAACAACCAAACATTTTCAGTTCCAACTTGCCCGTCTTCTCTGTGATAACCCTGCCACGTTCTGTCTTTCCATTTATCAATATTTGGAGAATTCCACCCAATAGTTTCTGTTTTACCAGTTACTTTATCACTTTCGTGTTTTACGTTTGCAGTAGAAAGCAATCCTCCTTTTTCGATTCTTGCACTTGCTTTACCAACCAAAACACCATACATAATAATACGATCTCCCACATTAAAGGGAACCATCGCAATTTTATGCTTCATTTTCACATCAGATTCGATAGTGATATCTTGCCCTTCAAAGTTGATTACTTCGCCAGCAACCAGATTAACCAATGCTACAGCAACGTTATCTGAAGGATTTACTTTTATTAATTTTTTTTGCATGATCGTTTTTTTTTAAAGTTGCTAAGTTTCTAAGATTCTTAGAAACTATTCCAATTAATATTGTTTGCTGAAATTCGCAAATCCTTGTTCTATTCCGTTTTCTTCAATTTCATTTAAGGCCAATACTAAAGCTTCTGATAAATCTTTTATTTTAGTTAAGTCTTCACCCCAGAAGTCAGTGCTCGCTAATACTTTAGTCACAACTAAATCTGTAGATCCTAATTGCCACGCATCTTTAAATGCTTCAACTATTTCAGGAGAATCTTTTACAGGTAATGTTTCGTTATTCCAGGTTCCTTTGTAGAATTGAATTAAACTCGCTAATGAAAAAGTCAAATTCACAGGCAATTTTTGGTTAGCATTGTAATATCCTAATAAACTAGGTAAAACTCTTACTTTGAATTTTGAAATAGAATTTAATGCAATATCTGCAAGCGCATGTTTGATAAATGGATTTTTAAATCGGTCCATTACTTCTTCGGAATAGGCTGTAATTTCATTTTTGTCCATATCAAGAGTTTCGCTAATTTCACTAATAACGCCGTTTACGAATTTTCCGGTAAAATCTCCGTTAACCGTTTCCATTACTAATTTGTTACCGTACAAAAGCGAAAAAGGAACCATTGCCGTGTGTGCACCATTCAGAATACGAACTTTAATCATTTTAAAAGGACGTATATCATCAACGATTTTTACATTCAAATCTGTTTTATCAAAAGGTAATTTTGCTTTTAAAGCATTGCCGCCTTCAATAGCCCAAAGAAAGAAAGGTTCAGCAGCAACAATTAAATTGTCCTGGTAATCTAATTTATTATTGTATTCTTCAATTTCAGCTCTTGGATATCCAGGAACAATTCTGTCAACCAAAGTACTGTGATATGTACATGCATCTGATACCCAAATTTTAAATGCATCCTCTAATTTCCATAAGTCAACATATTGTAAAATATATTTTTTTAGCGTCTCTGAGTTATAATCAATCAATTCACAAGGAATGATTGTTACTGCTTTAGAAGCATCTCCGTTGAAATGTTTAAATCTTTCATATAATAAAACAGTCAGCTTTGCAGGAAACGAAACTGGTGGTTGCATATCCGGAGTATCACTTTCGATGAATTCAATTCCAGCTTCAGTAGTATTTGAAACAATAAACTGAAGTTCTTCTTCTTTGGCTAAAGCTAAATAATCTGCAAATTCAGTATAGGGATTTAGCGCTTTTACAACGTTTGTAATTAACTCAATATCTTGTATTTTTTCACCTTTTTTAATACCATTCATAAACAAAGTATAAAGACCGTCCTGATCATTTATCAGATGCACCATACCATCTTTCAAAGGTTGAACCATCGCAATACCGGCATTAAAATCAACATCTTTATTTAGTTTATGAAAAGCGTAATCAACAAAAGCTCTCAAGAAATTCCCTTCTCCAAACTGAACTACTTTTATTGGCTGTAATTTTTCTAATCCTGTATTTTTTCTGTTTAACTGTTTCATTTTAATTCATTAAAGCGTTATAAATAACCACGATAAATACCTTATTGCTTTGGAAGAAGTCTTTTTTTAATTGTAAAAGAAACATTACACTTGTAAGAGTAAAATACCATTTGCTGTGAGGAGTGACAAACTGTATTTAGCAAGCGTAATGCTCAATTACAAAACGTTAAAATCTAAAAAAAACTGCAATGTAAATAAGGAATCGGTATGATTACTCCTTATTTATTTTCTAATATTTTTGATGATATCCAAAACCTGACTTACTATATTTTTTAAGCCATCAAAGTCATTGTTATCTAATATATCTTTTGAAATTAATTGTGACCCAAGACCCACACAAGTTGCTCCTGCGTTCAACCATGAAGACAAACTTTCTACTGTTGGATAAACACCTCCGGTTGGCATAATGTTCGTCCACGGGCATGGTCCTTTTATTGCTTTTATAAACTCTGGTCCATAGATATCAGCAGGAAATAATTTTACAATTTCGCAACCTAATTCTTCAGCTCTCGCAATCTCGGTAAGTGTTCCGCAACCTGGAGACCATAATACTTTACGACGATTACAGGCAATTGCAATATCTTCTCTAAAAACCGGTGTTACAATAAAATTAGCACCTAAACTCATATATAAAGAAGCCGAAGCTGCATCAGTAATCGAACCAACTCCTAACATCATCCCTGGCAGTTCAGCCAAAGCATATTTGTTTAAAGCTCCAAAAACTTCATGAGCAAAATCTCCTCTGCTGGTAAACTCCATTAGTCTTGAACCACCATCATAACAGGCTTTTAAAACTTTCTTGCTCACTTCGATATCTGAATGAAAAAACAACGGAACCATTCCATTATCTTTCATTTGCTGTGCTACTTCAATTCTTGTATACTTTGCCATTTTTTTATTTTTTATCTTGATACTAATCCTGCTGAATCACCACCAAGCATATTTTCAACTTCTTTTAAGGTCACCAAATTATAATCTCCAGCAATAGTATGTTTTAAGCAACAAGCAGCCACTGCAAAATCTAATGCTTTTTGATTATCATTTTCGTATTGTGACAATCCATAAATCAATCCTCCCATAAAGGCATCTCCACTTCCTACTCTGTCAACAACTGGCGTTACTTCTTTTACGGCAGCGTGATAAATTGTTTTTCCGTTAAATAAAACTCCTCCAATTCGTTGGTGTGAAGCACTTACAGAATAACGTAAAGTCGTTGCTACTGTTTTTAAATTCGGAATCAAATCAAACAGCTTCGTGTATAAAACAGGAAGCGATTTTTCATCCTGATAATTTGGATTCGCTTTTGGAATGCCCAACATAAAATAGGCAGTATCAATATCACCTAAAATAACGTTGCTATATTGTAGCATTTCCGGCATAACCTCACTTGGCGTTTTACCATATTGCCATAATTTTGATCTGTAATTTAAATCACAGGAAATCGTAATTCCCATTTTGTGCGCTACTTTAATAGCTTCTAAACAAGCTTCTGCAGCACTTTGAGAAATGGCAGGTGTAATTCCGCTCCAGTGAAACCAGGTAGCTCCTTCTAATACTTTTTCCCAGTCAATAAGACCTTTTTCAATAGTTGCCATCGAGCTATGCGTACGGTCATACACTACATTACTTCCTCTTGTGCCGGCACCAGTCTCCAGAAAATAGATTCCTAAACGTTCCCCTCCAAAAACTATGTTTTTAGATTCCACGTTCATTTTTCGCATTTCTCTCAAAGCAGATCCACCAATTTCGTTTTCAGGTAATCTTGTTACAAATTCTGCATCTAAACCATAATTTGCCAAAGACACACAAACATTAAATTCGCCGCCGCCATAAGTAGCTCCAAATGCGGTAGATTGCGCGAAACGCAGGTGTCGCTCTGTCGAAAGACGTAGCATAATTTCACCGAATGCAACTATTTTACTCATATATATTATTTTACCAGTAAAGATTTTTTACCATTAAGAGATTAAGAAAATAAAGTTTTGAGCTATCAAAAACTCTTTCTTCTTGCTTCTTTATTCTATTCTCTATATTCTATTCTCTATATTCTATACTCTATCTTCTCAATTAAAACTTGAAATACTCCTTTGCATTATTATACGAAATATCAGAAACCAGTTTTCCAATCCATTCCATATCAGCAGGAAGTTCTCCTCTTTGAATTTCATCTCCTAAAAGATTACAAAGAATACGTCTGAAATATTCGTGTCTTGGAAAAGACAAGAAGCTTCTTGAATCTGTCAACATTCCCACAAAACAGCTAATTAAACCCATATTTGAAAGGGCGTTTAATTGTTTTGTCATTCCGTCTTTCTGATCTAAAAACCACCATCCTGATCCTAATTGTACTTTACCTCTAACGCTTCCGTCATTGAAGTTTCCTATCATCGTAGCCATAACTTCGTTATCAGCAGGATTCAGATTATAAATGATTGTTTTTGTCAATTTATCTTTGCTATCTAATGCATTTAAGAAAGAAGATAGTTTTTGTGCCTGCGGATAATCTCCGATGGAATCCCAACCTGTATCAGGACCTAAAATTCTGTGCATACGGGCATTATTATTTCTTAATGCACCTAAGTGAAATTGCTGCACCCATCCAAATTCATGGTATGTTTCTGAAAGGAACAATAAGATTGCACTTTGGAATTTCAATGTCTCTTCAGGAGTTATGATTCTGTTCTCTCTTTTCTTTTTGAAAATGGAAGCCACTTCAGCTTCTGTAAATTCTTCAAAATAAATTTGATCTAAACCATGATCACTTAATTTACATCCGTGTTGACCGAAGAATTCAATTCTCTTTCTCAAAGCATCACGTAAATCATCGTAAGTATTAATGGCAATGCCAGCTACATCTCCCAAAGTATCTACGTATGCATTATAGCCATCATTCGAAATTAAAATTGCTTTATCAGGTCTGAAAGCAGTACTCATTTTTGTACCAATTGGATTTTTAGTCAGTTTCTGGTGAAACTCTAAACTATCAATTGGATCTTCTGTAGTACAAACTAATTCAGCGTTTACTTTTTTAAGTAAGTTTTGCGTGCTGTACGCTTCTGATTTTATTTTCTCAGAAGTTTCGATATATATTTTCTCAGCTGATTTCTCATTCAATAATTCGTAGATATCAAAATAACGAGCCAATTCTAAGTGAGTCCAGTGGTAAAGAGGATTACGCATGGTGTACGGAACCGTTTTTCCCCAGTTTAAGAACTTATCTTTATCAGAACCATTTCCCGTTACAAATTGTTCGTTAATCCCTAACGTACGCATTGCACGCCATTTGTAGTGATCGCCGTTAATCCAGACCTGTGTGATATTGTCAAAAATTTTATCTTCAGCAATAAACTGTGGGTTCAGGTGATTGTGGTAATCTATGATAGGCTGATTTTTTGAGTAATTATGATATAACTCTTCAGCGTATTTATTTTCAAGTAAAAAATTGTCGTTTATGAATGTCTTATTTGAACTCATGTCTTTTTTAATATAATTGAGAATTATTCGTTTGATGGTTTACCAATAGTAGCCAAAATTCCGCCATCAACATATAAAATATGCCCGTTAACAAAATCACTTGCCTTTGATGATAAAAATATCGCTGCACCGGCTAAATCACTTGCATCACCCCATTTTGCCGCCGGAGTTCTGCTGATGATAAAATCATTAAAAGGATGTCCGTCAACTCTAATTGGTTTTGTTTGTTCTGTCGCAAAATAACCAGGCCCAATTCCGTTGATCTGAACGTTGTGTTTTGCCCATTCCGTAGCCATATTTTTAGTCAGCATTTTCAAACCGCCTTTTGCAGCAGCGTAAGCACCAACCGTACTACGGCCTAATTCACTCATCATCGAACAAATGTTGATTATTTTTCCTTGTTTTCTCTCAATCATACCTTTGGCAACATGCTTAGAAACAATAAAAGGAGAAACCAAATCAATATCAATCACTTCTTTAAAATCCGCTACTTCCATATCGATTAACGGAATTCTTTTGATGATTCCTGCATTATTAATCAAAATATCAATAGGTCCAACTTCGGCTTGTATTTTTGCAACAGCAGCTATAACTTCCTGCTCATCAGTTACATTAAACTTACAACCAACTGCATTTATACCTTGACTTTTAAGCTCGTTTACAGCATCATCAATTTTCTGTTGAGAAGAATTTCCGTTTACTACAATTGTAGCTCCTGCCTCACCCAGTCCTTTTGCCATTGCCATTCCCAGTCCGTGTGTACTTCCTGTAATCAGGGCAACCTTCCCTTTTATATCAAATAAGTTCGTCATCTTCTTATCTTAAATCTGTTATTTTGCAAACATCCATATCTCCATAATCTAAATTCTCACCGGCCATTCCCCAAATAAAAGTATAATTTGAAGTTCCTGAACCTGAATGTATAGACCATGGTGGAGAAATAACCGCCTGATGATTGTTCATCCAGATGTGTCTTGTTTCCTGTGGTTGTCCCATAAAATGACAAACAGCCTGATTTTCCGGTATATCTAGATAGAAATAAACTTCCATTCTACGATCGTGTACGTGTGCCGGCATTGTATTCCAAACACTCCCTGGTCGTAATTCTGTCATTCCCATTTGCAATTGACAAGTTGTAACCACGCTACCAATAATCATTTGATTTACGGTACGGTGATTTGCCGTTTCCATAGTACCTAACTGCAATTTATTAGCTTGCTCTAAACTTACTTTGACAGTAGGATAAGTAGTGTGAGCCGGTGCAGAGTTTATGTAAAACTTAGCTGGATTTTTACTGTCCGCACTTTTAAAAATTACTTCTTTATTTCCGCTTCCAATATATAAAGCATCTTTAAAACCCAATTCATAAGATGTTCCTTCAACAACAACAGAACCACTTCCACCAACATTGATAATTCCCATTTCTCTTCTTTCTAAGAAATAACCTGCTTTAAGAGGATCAATCGTTTCCAGAGTAAGATCTTTTACCGGAACAGCAGAACCTGCAATGTATCGGTCATAATGAGAATACGTCAATACAATTTCGTTCTCCTGCATTAAGTCATCAATTAAGAATTCATTTCTCAACTGTTGTGTATCATATTGTTTTACTGCTTCAGGGCTTGACGCGTATCTTGAACTGTATTTTGTCATAATTTTTAATTTAATGTAATCGATTGCACAAAATTATATTTTTATCTTTAAATATCATAATCCAAATGAAAAATTTACTTGTTTTGAGTTTAAACTTATAGTTTTTTCACTTATAAATAGATTGGAAGGAATTACAGACCAAACCTTAACTACTTTAAAATTAATTAATTGATCCTAATAAATGAGAATTCATTTTAAAGATTTGTAATCGGGCTATATTTTGGAACTAATGTTTTCATAACAATCCAACCGGTTAGGTAACAAATTGCACAAATTGAAAAAATGATAAAGTATCCGGCCTCAATTCCTTTAAAGCCCATAAAATCCATATTAGTTTCCTTTGCATGATCAAATAGAACTCCAGAACCTTTGTTGATTATAGTAGAACCAATACCACCGGCTAAACCTCCAATTCCGGTAATGGTTGCAATTGCTTTTTTAGGAAACATATCTCCAACAGTTGTAAAAATATTAGCCGACCATGATTGATGAGCCGCCCCCGCAATACCAATAATAATTACCGGAATCCAGTAACTAATATATCCTAAAGGCTGTGCAATCAATGCTAATAAAGGAAAAAATGCAAAAATTAGCATTGCTCTCATTCTTCCCTCGTAAGGGTTCATTCCTTTCTTGTCTACAAAGTAAGTTGGCAGCCAGCCGCCAATAATAGAAAGTAAAGTAATCATATATAAAACAAATAATGGTAATGCAGCTTCAGTAGAATCCATTCCGTACACCGAACTTAGATAAGCTGGTGTCCAAAATAGAAAGAACCACCAAACACCATCAGTCATGAATTTACCAAAAGCAAAAGCCCAAGTCTGTTTGTATTTAAAACAAGCTGCAAGAGACACTTTTGTGGTTGTTTCAGGAACATATCCTGCTAATTTACTATCTGCAATATCGTCTTGTTGAATGTACGCTAATTCTTCAGTACTAACCTTTGGATGTCTTTCTGGTTTATCATACATAAAAACCCAAAATCCCATCCATACAAATCCTAAAGCACCAATGATAATAAATGACATTTCCCATCCAAAAGATTCCGCTATAAACGGAATAGAAATTGGAGCTGCCAATGCACCAACAGTTGCACCTGCATTAAAAATACTGGTTGAAAAAGCCCTGTCCTTTTTTGGGAAATACTCAGCAGTAGTTTTAATTGCTGCAGGAAAGTTCCCTGCCTCACCTATTGCTAAAACAAAACGTGCAAAAATAAACAAGCTCACACTCACATTAATTACCATTCCGGTATCGTTAACCATGCGGATAGCATCTTTTGCACCTTCAAACCCAACAAACCAGTTTCCTGTAATAATTCCGGATGTTGCAATTCCACAAAATGCGTGCAAACAAGCACCAACAGACCATATTCCAATGGCCCATAAAAAACCTTTTTTCGTATCTAACCAATCCACAAATCTTCCGGCAAAAAGTAATGACACGGCATAAAATATTGAAAATAAAGCCGTAATATTTCCATAATCATTATTTGTCCAATGAAATTCAGGAGCTATAAAATCACTCCATGTCAAGGAAAGAACCTGTCTGTCTAAGTAGTTAATTGTGGTTGCAAAAAACAACAAAGCACATATACTCCAACGATATCTTCCTGTTGATTTACTAGTTTGTCCAATAGAAATTTCATTTGTTTGATTCATGGTAAGGGTTTTATTCTAATTTATAATTTGTGGTGTTTTTTGGTTAATCGATTTACTTTTAAGTCTTAACTTCAAAATCAATCTTTAGTGCAATAAAAAGCAAATAATGTAATCGATTGCACAAATATACTTTTAAATCTTAATAATACAAATAAATTATACATAAAATTATTTTAGTACTATAAATTAACATAACATGTAAAAAAAAGAACTCAAAATTACACATTAAACAATATATATGTTAAATAAGGATATGTGAAATTTGTCCGTTTTATAGGTAACAATTGTCCTGAAATCAATCTTCTCAAACCCCATTTACAAAAAGTATTTTTATTCAAAAAAAGACACTTGTCTATTGATTCAGGTTGGGGATTCAATAAAAAAATATAAATTTGAATATCTTGCTTATAAATTAATTAAAAACTAAATGCATCAAAAATTGAAAAATTCAAAACAAATCATAACCGTAAAATCTTTTTTAAGTATGGTTTTATTCTTCGGAATCGCAAATCAGCTACAGGCTCAAAACCAAGTAATTCCACTCTGGAAAACGATTCCACAAGAAATTAAGGCTCCTGACTATAAAGAAAAAGAAAGTCTAAAAGATGGGAAAATGGAAAGTACAAGTCAGGTTTCAATACCTACACTAAGTATTTTTTTTACAAAAGAGGTTAAACAAAATCAAACGGCTGTTATTATTCTTCCCGGTGGTGGGTACTCTCATTTAGCCTTTGATAAAGAAGGAACTAAAGTTGCAGAATGGCTCAATAAACAAGGAATTGTCGCTTTTGTTTTAAAATACAGATTACCAAGCGATTTAATCATGACAAACAAAGCTGTAGGTCCTTTGCAAGACGCGCAGGAAGCTATGCGTATTGTACGGCTAAACGCTGCAAAATGGAATATTGATCCCAATAAAATTGGTATTATGGGATTCTCTGCAGGCGGACATTTAGCATCTACGCTATCTACTCATTATGATGAGAGAGTATACGAAACTTCATCAAAAATAAGCGCTCGTCCCGATTTTTCACTTCTGATTTATCCTGTTATTTCTATGCAAAACGATATAACACACAAAGGATCGCAAACGAATTTATTAGGCAATACTCCTTCACAGGATTTAATTGATTTCTTTTCGAATGAAAAAAAGGTAACCGCTCAAACCCCTCCGGCTTTTATTATTCATGCGACAGATGATACCGTGGTATTACCCGAAAACAGTATCAATTATTATTTGGCACTTAAAAAAAATGGAGTTGTATCTGAGTTACATTTATATGAAAAAGGAGGTCACGGTTTTGGCCTTGGCGTAGAAGGTACCAGTAAACTCTGGACCAGGGATTGTGAAGAATGGCTTAAAGCTCATGGATTGTAATCTTGATTCTTTTGTAATTATTCTTTTTAGACATAGCCCACGGTTTCAACCGTGGGAAATAAATCTGAATATTAATATATAACTTCTCAAAATTTGGAATTAAAAAGGGTTTTTAAATTTGGCTAACGTGTAACCAAATCTAAAAACCCTACAAAAATTTTGACTTAATTGTATGTCTTGCAAATTTACACAATGAATTCACGTAAAGTAAATCGTCAAATTTTCATTTAAAAAAATGTTTCTCCAAAAACAGTTTTAAGAAGATCATTATACTATTAAAAAAGGTAAAACAGTATAACTTTTTGATCTTCTACAGCGCAAAACTACAAGCAACTTTCAAGAAAAACTTACGGTTTTCCTCATTTTCGTGCTTTTTTTTCACTTTTAACATTTCCTTTTTCCTCAATTTATTGTGTTCGTTTAAGTTACGTGTTTAATATATTTCGAGTTTCTAAGATTCTAAGGGACTGAGAGGCTAAGATTTAGGAAATTTTATTATCGAAAAAAACTTAAAAGCCTAGGATCTTAGAAACTCAGAATCTTTCTTATTCTAGATTAAGTTGAAAAGAGATTTTACACAATAAATTTGTAAAGTAAATTTGAAATTCTGTTTAAAGCTAAGATAAAAGCTTAAAAGCCTAGTATCTTAGAAAATCAGAATCTTTCTTATTCTAGATTAAGTTGAAATTATGATTTAAGAAATACCTTTGTAAAGGAAATTAGTTCATAAAGTTTCTAAACTAAGTCACTAAGATAATAAGATTTCTTTCTTGTCCTAGATTAAGTTGAAACAGGAATTTATGAAATAAATTTGTAAAGTAAATTAGACGTTCTATCAACAACTGAAAAGAAAGCCTTAGCGCCTCAGTCACTTAGAACCTTAGAACCTTTAAAAATAAAAAGATGAAAATATTTGAATTCTTAATACTCGGAAAAAACGAACCAATACTGGAGATTTTACTTCGCTTGGTGAATGCTTACGAAGACTGGAATGCAATAGGTTTCAGCGATGAAAATGCTGCTCAGGAATATTTTCTAAACAACAAAATAGACATTGTTCTGCTGAGTTCCGGAATCGAAGATCATGTCGAAAAAGAGTTTACTAATTTTTGTTTAAAACAGCAGCCCGATGTCGAAGTAATTGAGCATTTTGGCGGAGGAAGCGGTTTATTAAAATCAGAAATACAACATAGATTACATCTAAAAGGAAAAATTTAGGTACCCAAATTTTTCTCGTCAATGCCTTTTTATTAAACTTTTACGAAGATCGCCTAAACATTGACGATATATCGTTAAAATCACTATTGCCTTTTTTCAAAAATTCGTTATAAATCAACGCCTTGCAAACAAGGCACTGCTTTTGAATGCAATAAACTGAAAATCAAATTGAATATAAATTTTAAAAAACCTTTTTATTAACACACAAAATTACATTATCATGAAAAAATTAATCTCAACAGCAGTCTTATTATTCGTAACATTCATTGGATTCGCACAAAAACCAAGTCCAGCCTTATTAAACCCAACAAATCACACTTTGGTATTAATTGATTATGAAAGCCAAATGGCATTCGCAGTAAGCAACATTCCAATTGATCAGCTTCGTAACAATACTGCTTTAGTTGCCGGTGCTTCAAAAATATTTAAAGTTCCAACTGTTGTAACAACGGTAGCAGAAAAATCATTTAGCGGACCAGTTTTCCGTGAAATTGAAGAATTTTATCCTCAAAAAACGTCAAACTATATCGATCGTACTTCAATGAATACCTGGGAAGACGCTCCGGCTTACAAAGCCATAACTGAAAAAGGTAAAAAGAAAATTGTTTTTGGCGGTTTATGGACAAGTGTTTGTATCGTTGGACCTGCTTTATCTGCAATCAATGAAGGTTATGATGTTTACGTAATTACAGATGCAAGCGGTGATGTTTCTAAAGAAGCACACGAAATGGCCGTAACCCGTATGGTTCAGGCTGGTGCCCATCCAATCACTTCATTACAATATTTACTAGAATTGCAACGTGACTGGGCTCGTCAGGAAACTTATGTAGCAGTTACTGATTTAGTTAAAAAATACGGTGGTGCTTACGGTGTGGGTGTTCAATACGCACATGAAATGCTTAAACATTAATTCATTAGAATTGTTCTTGGTTGGTTATCTAAAAAAGGCTGTTTTAAGTTACAGCCTTTTTTTCTCCAAAACTTAAATAAAAACCACTATTATGAAACCAAAAGCCTTACTTTCAGCTTTACTTTTAATTCTTTCACTGCCTATTTTCGCTCAAGGCAAAAATGCCACACTTATCGTGAATCATGCTGTTATTCATACATTAGATGATAAAAATACTATTGTGGAAGCTATGGCTGTTGCCGATGGAAAAATCCTGAAAACAGGAACAAACAATGAAATCTTAAAATTAAAAAACAAAAAAACCACGATAATTGATGCACAAGGAAAAGTAATTATTCCTGGGATATTTGATTCTCACATGCACATTATTCGAGGAGGGAGATTTTTTAATACCGAATTACGCTGGGACGGCGTTCGTTCCCTTAAAAGAGCTTTAGCAATGCTAAAAGAGCAAGCACAAAGAACACCAAAAGGTCAATGGGTTCGTATTGTTGGTGGTTGGAATGCTTATCAGTTTGAAGAAAAAAGATTACCAACATTACAAGAAATAAATGAAGCTACAGGCGATGTGCCAACTTTTGTTTTGCATTTATACGGACATGCTTATTTGAATAAAGCAGGTTTGGAAACTCTAAAAATTGATGCGAATACTCCTAATCCAAATGGAGGTTTGGTAGAAAAAGATGCTGCCGGAAATCCAACCGGATTATTAGTAGCAGAACCAAACGCATTCATCCTCTACTCTACCCTTTCTAAACTTCCTGAATTAACTCCGGATGAAAAAATAAATTCGACCAAACAGTTTATGTCTGAAATGAATCGTCTTGGTGTAACGGCCATTATCGATGCCGGGGGCGGATTTCAAAACTTTCCGGATGACTATGGTGTAACAAACGGTTTATGCAAAGAAAGCGACTTAACAGTCAGAATGCCTTATTATTTATTTGCTCAAAAAGCAGGAAGCGAACTTAACGATTATACCAAATGGGTCAGCACTGTTGAAATTGGAGAAGGCTGTGACGATCATGACGACGATAAAGTAGAATATCATGCGCAGGGTGCCGGAGAAAACCTGGTAATGAGTGCCGGTGATTTCGAAAACTTCGATAAACCAAGACCAGAATTAAGTCCGGCGATGGAAGGGCAATTAAAATCGGTTTTATCATTGTTGGTTAAAAACAGATGGCCGTTTCGAATTCACGCGACTTATAACGAAAGCATAACCCGTTTTTTAAATGTTATTGAAGAGATTGACAAAGAGACTCCATTAAACGGATTATTGTGGTTTTTCGATCACGGAGAAACCGTTTCATTTGAAAATTTAAAAAGAATAAAAGCTTTAAATGGAGGTTTGGCTATTCAGCACAGAATGGCGTATCAAGGGGAAAGTTTTATAAAAAGATATGGCAAAACAGCTGCTGCAAACACGGTTCCTCTTAAAAAGATTCTCGAAATGGGAATCAAGGTCGGAATGGGGACCGACGGAACCCGTGTTGCCAGCTACAATCCATGGGTTGGTTTATACTGGCTGACAACCGGAAAAACATTGGGCGGAACAAAATACATGCTGGATGAAAATATTCAGGACAGAACAGCGGCTTTAAGATTATTCACTTACGGAAGTGCCCAATTGATTAACTTAGAAAAAGATCGCGGTATGCTTAAAACCAATAATTTAGCCGATTTTGTAATCCTGTCTGATGATTATTTCAATACTTCAGAAGAGAAAATTCTAAATATCGAATCAAAACTAACTGTCGTAAACGGTAAAGTAGTTTATGCTGATAATGATTTTAGAGCATACGCAAATCCAATTCCAAAAGCCATTCCCGAATGGAGCCCTGTTAACTATTATGGAGGCTATCAAAAAAATTAAATCACATGAAAATTATATTCCGATTATTGCTGCTTTTGGGGTTGATTTATACCGCAAATGCGCAACAGAAAATGGCATTCCAAAAGCTGCGATATGACGATGATTTGACTTATCTGAAAGATTCTACCAGAAATTGGTATGAAAAAATCAAATACATTCCACTTAGCGAAAACAGTAAATATTACGCTACTATTGGCGGCGAAGCAAGACTGCAATACACTTATACTGTAAACGACAAATGGGGAGATGACTCTGACGAAGGCGATGGCTATTTACTTTCACGTTATTTACTTCATGCCGATGTTCATTTAGGAGCTTTCAGAACTTTTGTGGAATTACAAAGCAGCTTGGCCAACAGTAAAATTGATCCAAGTCCTGTTGATGAAAATGAATTAGATATCCATCAGGCTTTTCTGGATATTGATTTTATTCGAAACGAAAATGAACAATTAACACTGCGTTCAGGAAGACAGGAAATGTCGTACGGATCGCAGCGTTTAATTGCCGTTCGCGAAGGCCCAAACAGCCGACTTGCTTTTGATGCGGCCAAATTGTTTTATAAAAAAAACAATTGGCAGACCGATGCTTTTTATACGCATCCTATTGTTAATAAATCTGGAACCTTTAATGATAGTTTCAATGAAAATGCGCAATTCTGGGGAAGCTACAATGTCATGCATAAAGTACCCTTTATTCAGAATATTGATTTTTATTATTTGGGATTATGGAAAAAAAGTGCTGCTTTTGACAATGCTATTGGAGAAGAAAATCGTCAGTCTATCGGAACCCGAATCTGGAAAAACAAAGGAAACTGGAAATATGATTTTGAAGGATTATATCAATTCGGAAACATAAATCAACAATCCATCTCAGCCTGGACACTTTCCTCTTTTGCCTGCTATACTTTTACAGAAGTGAAATTCAGTCCGGAAATTGGTTTGAAAACAGAGATTATTTCCGGAGATAAACATTCAGATGACAATCATTTAGAAACTTTTAATCCGCTATATCCAAGAGGTGCTTATTTTGGATTGGTTGCTTTAATTGGTCCGTCCAATTTAATTGATATTCACCCATCCATTAATTTCACCTTAACCGAAAAACTAGGTCTCGGATTGGACTATGATATTTTTTGGAGAGAATCTATTAGTGATGGTATTTATGCCCCAAATATGCAATTATTATATTCCGGAAAAAATACCACAGAGCGTTTTATAGGCTCTCAATTGATTACCAATTTAGATTATACTGCGAATGATTTCCTTGCCTTAACACTGGAATCTGGTTGGTTTAACGCAGGCTCTTTTTTAAAAGAGGTCGGAACAGGAAAAGATTATTTTTATGCGGCGTTAACGGCGCAGTTTAAATTCTGATGTTAAAGAATCGTAGATTCTATATATTTTGTGGGGATGGATTTTAATCCATCCTCGACACAAAGATTATTTTTATGCAGCATTGACGGCACAGTTTAGATTTTAAATACAATTAAAACCTTTATCCGTTTTATAAGAAATTTAAACTATTTTTGAGAAGAAAAATTTAAACCAAAACCTCAAAAATAATTTCCAGGCATGACGAAAAATATCCTAATACTATTGATTTGTTTCTCTTTTCAAATAGCAACTTCACAAAAAATATATTTCGATAAAACTCAATTCAGTGATAGTATCAACATTAGTAAAAACATGCCTCTGCTGGCAAAAAAAGTAGCACCAATCTATAAAAATACAGGTAAAGGAACGTTTTTAGACAGCTATGCCAGAATACAATTTGTTGCTGGAGATTATAAAGATATGGAGCGAAATTTTGTTACCTACTCACAAGAAATACTAGGTGACAGCATCGTAAATAGACCTATGGGATTTATTTATAAAACGTATGCCAGAACCATTACAAAAGCACCTAAATCAAATTCAGATTTTGAAAACACTTACACGGCTGAATTTTACAAGTTATACAACAGC
Organism: Flavobacterium sp. KH_001; assembly: GCF_057840745.1. Lineage (NCBI taxonomy): Bacteria > Pseudomonadati > Bacteroidota > Flavobacteriia > Flavobacteriales > Flavobacteriaceae > Flavobacterium > Flavobacterium sp. KH_001. The sequence goes on from NZ_CM174520.1 coordinate 4,350,416, forward strand.
TTTGATAAGGATGGAAAAACTTGGGCAGAGAGTTATTACGAAATAAAATTGGATGAAATGAAAACCAATTTTGAATCACAGCTACAATCCGCTCAAAAAAATGACAGTATTAGTACAGAAGATGCAGCTGTTTTATGCCGTCATTATTCACGCTTTTTTATTTACAGTAAAACACTTTCTATTGCAAGTAAAATAATTCAAAAAATAGAAGCGGACACTTATATAATTGATAAAAACATCATTATCACATTACCAAACAAAAGCACAATTTCTGGCACTATGGTCAGATACAGAAATGTATCCGAGCCACAACCGGTGGTAATGAAATATAATATCTATGCTGGAAACGAACTAAGTCAATGCAAAGAAATAGCCAATATGGGTTACGTTGGTTTTATTGCCAATACAAGAGGTAAAAATTTAAGTAATGATCCAATTGAGCCTTACGAACACGACGGCGATGATGCTTATTACATTCTGGATTGGGTTAGCAAACAACCATGGTGCAATGGCAAAATTGGATTATATGGCGGAAGTTATTTGGGATTCGCACAATGGAGTGCCATGAAAAAAGTACATCCTGCCTTAAAAACAATTGTTCCTTTAGTATCTGTTGGTGCAGGAATTGACTTTCCGATGCAAAATGGTATTTTTATGAGTTACGCTTTAAGATGGATTCACCTCGTTGCCAATAATAAATTAACAGATCTTGGTGATTTTCAAAACAATAAAAAATGGGATGAAGTTTTTTCTCAATATTATAAAAACGGCAGTAGTTTCAGAACGTTAGACCAAATCGAAGGCAATCCTTCGCCGTTGTTTCAAAGATGGTTAGATCATCCAGCCTATGACAGTTACTGGCAAAATATGACACCACAAAAAGAAGCTTTTGCCAATATAAATATCCCCATTTTAAGCACGACAGGCTATTATGATGACGATCAGCTTGGTGCTATGTACTATTACAATCAATATCAGAAATACAACAAAACGAACAACTATTATTTAATAATGGGGCCTTATGATCATGGAGGTTCGCAAGGATATCCCAAAAAAGAATTAGGAGGCTATGTGATAGATGAAGCAGCAAATATTCCAATTAATGCTATTATTTTCCAGTGGTTTGATTATATCCTAAAAGGTGCAAAACGTCCGGATATTTTAAAAGATAAAGTAAACTTTGAAATCATGGGTAAAAACGAATGGAAAAGCGTTCCGTCGTTAGATAAAATGCACAATCAGGATCTTACTTTTTATCTCAGCATTAAAGACACTAAATATTCTTTGCAAAAAATAGCTTCCAAAAAAACAACCTCTATTAATCAAATTGTTGATTTTAAAGATCGTTCAGAAATTAATATTTACAACGACAATTACGTAAATGGGTTTCCTAATGTTAGTGATTCTATTATTAAACCTGAAAAACACTTATTAGTTTTTGAAAGTGATCCAATTTCCGAACCTATAACTATAAGTGGTTCATTAAAAGCTTCCTTAAAAATAAGTAGTAATAAAAAAGACATTGATGTTGAGCTACAGCTTTATGAAAAAACGGCGAAAGGCCAATATTTTGCTTTAAGCAACAATATACAAAGAGCCAGTTTAGCAAAAGACAGAACAAAAAGGAAACTATTAGTACCAAACAAAATCGAGACTATCGATATCAATCAGACTTTTATCACTTCTAAAGAATTACAAGAAGGAAGTTCAATTGTTATTGTTCTGGGCGTTAATAAAAATCCAAATTGGGAAGTAAATTATGGTTCCGGTAAAGATGTAAGTTCTGAAAATATGACCGATGCTAAAGATCCATTAGAAATAAAATGGTATAGTAACAGCACAATTACGCTCCCGATCCTGAAATTATAAAGTCGTTTTTTATATAATGGAAAAGAAATATTCAGTTGTTTTTCATCCTTCAGAAGATGGAATTGAGATAATCAAAAAACTAAAACTAGAATTATTCAATATAATTGGATGGTACGGTAGCTGCAATTCTGTAGCGCATATTACAATTGGCGGGTTTAAAGCAGATGAAAATCAGCTTGAAAAATATAGACAAAAGCTTTCTAAAATTGCTGATACTTTAACGCCTGTTCAAATTTATTTAGATCATTTTGATGCCTATGAGGAAAGTCGGGCTTTCTTCATATCTCCAAGTGAAGACTCTAAAATAAATTTAAAGCCTATGATGAAAAAAATTCAGGAAGCACTTCTTATTCCCAGTAAAGACAGAAGCGACGATCCGCATATTTCAATAGGAAGAAACCTAACGCCCGAAAACATCAAAATTGCGCGTGATTTATTCACTACAATTAATATGATTTTTTTAGGTGATGCCATTATTTTAAGAGAATTTGATCCGATCAAAAAACAATATTTTATTTTAGAGACTTTTCCTTTTGGCAGCAATCCTCAGCCAGAATTAATTCAGGGGAGTTTATTTTAAGCTTTTGCCACAAAGGCACTAAGACACAAAGATTGGTCATTGCGATTACGCAATGAAAAAAATAAACTTTGCGTCTTAGTGCCTTTGTGGCAAATAAACTTACCCATCAAAATTTTTCGTATATTTGAATTTTACAATTCACACCTATGAAATCCCTAGATTCATTTTACCAGGATATTACCGAAGGTTCTTCCGTTGAACCAAGTTCATTATTACCCACCGACATCCAAAAAGAGATTGGTCATTTTAATGTATTTGACATCAAAGAACTACTGGAGAGAATGAAAGACAAGCCTTCTATGCCTTACGACAGAAGAGCTTACTACAAAATAAGTTTGATACGAGGCAAGAACAGATCTGAATATGCTGATAAGATAATCGAAATCGAAAAGCAGGGACTTTTATTCGCGACACCAAAAATCCCATACAATTATATACCGCAAGACACCAATCAATCCGGGCAATTTTGTGTTTTTACAAGCGAGTTTTTATCCAAAAACAAAAGCGGAATTGATTTAGACGATCTTCCCATTTTTGCTTCAGATGGTTATCCTATTTTTCAGCTTACGGATGAAGAAGTAGATGAAGTGGAATTGATTTTCAATAAAATACAAAAAGAAATCAACTCTGATTATATCTATAAATACGATTTAATTCGAAATTATGTAGCGGAGTTAATTCACTTTGGACAAAAATTACAGCCTATAACAGCATTATATTCTAAACATAATTCGGCAGCGAGAGTTTCGTCTTTATTTGCTGAATTATTAGAAAGACAATTCCCAATTGAATCACCACATCAGCGATTAGAACTAAGAACTGCAAAGGATTTTGCTGAAAGATTATCCGTTCACGTAAACCATTTGAATAAAGTTTTAAAAGAAAACACAGGAAAAACCACAACAGAATTAATCAGCACCCGTTTAATAAACGAAGCCAAAATCCTTTTAAAACAAACAGATTGGAACATTTCTGAAATCGCTTTCTCTCTAGGTTTTGAAGAACTGGCGCACTTTTCTAATTTCTTTAAAAAACAAACATCGTTCACGCCTTTAGCATTTAGAAGTTAATTTTTGTTTCAAGTTTCAAGTTTCAGGTTTGAAATTGGAGCTTTAGATATAGATTAATTAAAAAATCCGTAATAATCCGTGTCTTCGCAAGGCGAATCCGCGTCATCAGTGTTCAATTATATGTCTGTAAAATTTAACCGATCATTCTACTTCTGTAAGTAAGACATAAAAATGAGATTTTGAATTTTAAATTATTTTTTTTAGTTGACATTGATATTGATTTTTGTTATTGATTTTTGTTTACCGATTTGAATTTCGCAAACTTCGGTTTGAAATTTACAATTCCCCATCTCTGCTTTGCTCCTACCTTTGTCTTATCAATTTAAAAGATCAAAAAGATGAACTTAGCAAACAACAAAATTTTAATAACAGGCGGTGCCAGCGGCATTGGACTTGGCCTGACCGAACGTTTTATACAAGAAAACAATACCGTAATTATTTGCGGAAGAAGAGAATCTGTTTTAGATGAAGTCAAAGCAAAATTTCCAACCGTAATTACAAAAGTATGCGACTTGTCAGATGAAAAAGAACGTATAGCACTTTACGAATGGATTGCCCAAAATCACCCGGATTTAAATGTATTAATCAACAATGCCGGAATTCAAAAATGGGTTTCTGTAACCGATGCTGATTTTTATGAAAGCATGAAAACAGAGCTTAACACCAATATCGAAGCACCTCTTCATTTAACTTCTTTATTTATTCAATTAGAATCACTTAAAACGGTAATGAATGTAACTTCCGGATTGGCTTTTTCGCCTTTTGCAAAAGTTCCGGTTTATTCAGCTACAAAAGCTTTCTTCCGTTCGTTTACGCTTTCACTTCGTCACATTTTAAAAGCAAAAAACATTGAAGTGATTGAAATTATTCCACCAGCATTGAATACAGATTTGGGTGGAGTTGGTTTACATAATGCACATCCAAGCGTAGCTGACTTTATTGTTTCCATTTTCGAACAGTTAAAACAAGGTAAAAACGAACTGACTTTCGGTACGAGTGAAAAAAGAGTAAACGCAAGTGTTCCGGAATTAAAAGCTTCATTTGAGGCGTTACACGGGAATTAATTAAAAATTGAGAATTAAAAATTAAAAATCTGTGATGGCTATATTTTTAAACACATAGAAACATAGATAATTGGAACGTTTAAAAAAGGCATTTCATTTACCTAAAAAACACATAGAAGCTATGTGTGAGAAACTAGTTTCTTTCAATAACCTTTTACAGCCAAAGAAAAACTATGTTTCTATGTGTTTAAAATTTCTCTCGCAGATTTAGCAGATTTAGCAGATTTTTTAATCAATTTAATCCTTTAATCTGTGGCTATATTTCAAATAATCAACAATCTATATTCTATATTCTAAAAATCTAAAATCAACAATCTAAAATCTAAAATAAAATGGCAGTAAATACAAAAATCGCCTTAGTAACAGGCGGCAGCAGAGGTTTAGGGAAAAACATGGCAATCGCAATTGCACAAAAAGGAATTGACGTAATCATTACCTACAACAGCAAAAAAGAAGAAGCGGATTCAGTAGTAAAAGAAATCGAAAACTTAGGTCAAAAAGCAGCTTCGCTTCAATTAAATGTTGCGGATTCTGGTACTTTTGATTCTTTCTTTGGAAGTGTTTCTGAAGTCTTAAAAAGCACTTTTAAAACCGATAAATTTGATTTTCTGGTAAACAACGCCGGAATCGGAATTCATAATTCATTTATTGGAACAACAGAAGCCGAATTTGATCAATTGACTAATATTCAGTTCAAAGGGCCATTTTTCTTAACTCAAAAAGCATTAAACGTAATGAATGACGGTGGCGGAATCGTAAACATTTCAACTGGTTTAGCGAGATTTTCGTTCCCAGGTTATGCGGCCTATGCTTCAATGAAAGGGGCAATCGAAACCTTGACCAAATACCAGGCAAAAGAATTAGGCGCAAGAAAAATCAGAGCCAATGTTGTGGCACCTGGTGCAATCGAAACCGATTTTGGCGGAGGTGTTGTTCGTGACAATGAGCAAATGAACCAACAAATTGCTTCTGTAACCGCATTAGGAAGAGTTGGTTTACCAGACGATATTGGAGGTGTTGTTGCCTTTTTATGTACCGAAGAGGCACGTTGGGTAAATGCACAGCGTATTGAGGTTTCTGGGGGAATGATGTTGTAATTTTCAGCGGCAAACCTAACAGGTTTTTAAAACCTGTTAGGTTTCGTTATAGTTATAAAAAACAAAACCCGATAGATTTAATCTCTATCGGGTTTGTCGTTTCAATATATTGAATTAGTAAGTAAGCATAATTTAGTTTTTCTCTATGATGACATCAAAACCTCCGTTTTTATCGAAAACAACATCATAAAATCTGGAAGTTTTTTCAACCATCACTTCATAGGTTGTTTTGTTTTTATAATCTACCACAACTGCAATTTCTTTAATTGCTTTGGGTGGGTAATTTTTCTTTAAGTAGGCCTGTGCTTTTGCTGGTAACTGGCTTAACGGAATTTGCAATTCATAAGCTTTTAAAACGCCTAAATTGTCGTAAACGGCTAGCGCTTCTTGATTTGTATCTGTTTTGAATTTTGCTTCGTATCTAACTTCATCGTTATCATCTCCAACATATTCCATTGCCCAAACGGGTACTTTATTGGGATATTCTTTCTGAAATGTAAATAATACCTTTTCAGGAGGCGTTATTTTCTCTTTCATATTCGTTCCTTCCTGCGCCATCAAAAAACCGCTACACATAAAAAAAACAGCTATAAATACGTTTTTCATGATTTCAACTTTTAAATTAATTACGCTCAATTTAGCGTATTAAAAGTACTACTTTTAGGCAAGAAAAAATAGATTTCAGAGATATTTTTCAGACAAGACTTTATTTTTAAAAAGTATAAATACACCTTTAAATAAACATTAAAAAATGGTCATCACATCAATCAAAAAAGCCTGCGAAGTATTAATCTTCAACAGGCTTTTTCTTAAATAACTGAATTAGTAAGCAATCTTTTTTTGAATTGTGAATTGTGAATTATGAGTTGTGAATTTTAAATCTTACATTTTACGTCATCCATCTTGCATCTTGCTTCTTGCTTCTTGCATCTAAAATCTTGTCTCTTGCTTCTTGCATCTAACAGCTGGCATTTCACTACTTTTTAATTCGGTCAGACAATTCTCTTTTATAAGTAATTCCAATTGGGAGTTTTTCGTTTTTAATGGTTACAAAGTCTTTTTCCGTCGCATCAATTTTATCCAAAGCCACGATATACGATTTATGAATGCGCATAAAGCTCTTTTCCGGAAGGCATTTTTCTAATTCGCTTGTAGTTATCGAAGCCAGGTACGTTCTTTTAATCGTGTGCAGTTTCACATAATTTCCAAAACTCTGTGCGAATAAAAGCTGGTCCAATTCAATGTCCATAAAATAACCGTCCACTTTTACGCTGATCGAATTTACAGCTACTTCCTCTTCCTTGGCTTTTGCATTTTCTGTTGAAAAAAATCGGTCTACCGCTTTTAGAAATCTCGGAAAATAAATAGGTTTAAGCAGATAATCAATTACGCCATAATCATAACTTTCCAATGCAAATTCAGAATAAGCGGTCGTTAAAATGGTTTTAGGATGCGTTGGAATAATCTTGAGCAATTCCATTCCTGAAATCTCCGGCATATTGATATCCAAAAACATCAAATCAACGTGATTTTCGCGTAAATAATCCATTGCTTCAATGCCATTATAGCCCTGAAAAACCAATTCTAATTGCGGGTTTTGTTTGATGTAGTTCGCCAACACGTAATGCGCTGCCGGCTCATCATCCACAATTATACATTTCTTTGGGTCTTTCATTACAGAAACTTTTTGAGTTGCAATTTCAAATCAACGATGTAGGTGTTTTTATCATCCTGAATGTCTAATTTATAGTCTTTCCCATAAATTAAATTCAAACGTTCAATCGTATTTTTTAAACCAATTTTAGTAGAAACCACATCGGTCTTTTTCGTAGGAATTGAGTTCACCACATGCAAATGCAACAAACCGTTTTCTACCGTAACAATAATTCTCACAAAACATTTTTCAATAGCGCAGGTCCCGTGTTTAAAGGCATTTTCTATAAAAGCAATCAACAACATTGGCGACACTTTATAAGCATTTTCATTATCAATTTTACAATCATAAGTAATATCGCAACGGTATCCTACTCTTTCTTTTTCAAGTTGTACATAACTGTTTATAAATTGCAGTTCCTCTTCTAAAGATACGCATTGTTTGTTATTGCTTTCCAGTTGATAACGCATTAATTGCGACACTTTCATAATCAAATCCGGTGTTCTTTCCGGGAATTCCAAACTGATTCCGTAAAGTGTATTGAAAGTATTGAATAAAAAATGCGGATTCAATTGTCCTTTTAAAGAATTCAATTGCATTTGATTGAACAACAACGTTTCATCGGTTTGTTTTCTGTGAATTCTGTAGAATTTAAAAACAATAATCGGACTCAAAATACAAACCAAAGTTCCTAAAACACTCGCCAGCTGATACATATAACTCCTTTGATGCGAGTTCTGATACAAGCGGCAATTGCTGAACATATCGAGCATGGTAATCTCGTACAAAATGACCGAAAACACGAACACTCCAAAAAGCGTTAAAAAAATATAAGTTAAAGGACGACGGGTTTTGAATAATATCGGCAGCAAAAAAAAGCGATTGAACTGGGCGTGCATGTATAAGATGAAGTAGAAAAATATGCCCATTAAGACTGATGTCATGGAACTAAAGAGCATCCAGTCGTTTTTTAGTGTATATATAGTAAAGGAAAACGCGACGACGGCAATTTCCTGCCACCATTTGTTATCCAAGATGTTATCAAACTTTTTATTCATTTTAATTTTCAAATAGTTTACAAATTAACCACAAATATTTAATTATCATTCCCAATAAATGACAAATTCAATTGGTCATTTTTAATCGCATTACATCATTTAAGAAGGCTTATATCCGCATAAGAGAAATAATTTTGGGACATAATTTCACACTTTGAGTTTTATGTATTTCAAAAAAATTACTTTATTATTTTTCTTGATTTTTGCCTCAATTGGTTATTCACAAACCTTGTCTTTAAAAGAAGCAGTAAAAACAGGTCTTGAAAACTACGGTTCTATCCGGGCAAAAAGCAATTACACCAGTGCTTCGCGTGAGACTCTTAAACAATCCAAACGCGATTACTTACCGAATCTGAACTTATCAGCTCAACAGGATTACGGAACGATCAACGGACAAAATGGTGCTCTTTACGGATTAAATGGTTTGGCCGCTGCTTCTTCTGGTCCCGCTTTACCGAATCAAAACTGGAACTCTGCTTTTGGAGCACTTTATTTAGTCAATATGAACTGGGACTTTTTCACTTTCGGAAAAGCAAAAGAAAAAATCAATTTGGCTAAAGTCGATGTTCAGGCAAAAGAACGCGATTTGCAACAGGAAATGTTTCAACAGGAAATCAAGATTTCTGCTGCTTACTTGAATTTACTGGCAAGCCAAAGATTACTGATCTCTCAGCAAAAGAATTTAAGCCGCGCAGAAGTTTTCAAGAAGACAGCTGTTGCGCGTGTTAAAAACGGATTATTGGCGGGAGTCGATTCTACATTGGCTACAGCCGAAGTTTCAAAAGCTAAAATTTCTTTGAACCTCGCTCGCAATTTCGTTAAGGAACAAAACAATAAATTGGTTGATTTAATGGGTGTTGCACCTCAGGATTTCAAGACAGACACTTTGTTTGTGAATCAAATTCCGAAAGCCATTTTAACAGCTGAAAAAACAACTGATAGCCTTCATCCGTTACTTCAATATTACAAAACAAGAATCGATTACAGCGATCAGCAAACCAAATTATATAAGCGTTTTTATTATCCAACGATGAGTGCGTTTGGAGTTGTTCAAACCCGTGCTTCTGGTTTTGATACGAATTATGTTCAGGATCAAACGGCTTTCACCAGAAATTATTGGGATGGCGTAAATCCGGATCGTTCTAACTATTTAGTCGGAATTGGGATTAGCTGGAACTTGACCACACCGTTCCGAATGAGCAGACAAGTTAGCGCTCAAAAATTCGTTTCTCAGGCTTTGAAAGAAGAATACAATCAGGCGGACAGAGAATTAAAATCGCAAATGAGTTTTGCAGAAGATAAAATAAAAATCACGCTCGAGAATTTTGCCGAAGCACCAATTCAGGTCAACGCAGCTCAAAAAGCGTATCTGCAAAAATCGACTTTATACAAAAACGGCTTAACCGATTTAACCGATTTGACACAAACGATGTTTACGTTAAACCGTGCCGAAATTGACCGTGATATCGTCAACAACAATGTATGGCAATCGTATTTGCTAAAAGTAGCCGCATCAGGCAATTTCGACTTATTTATAAATGAATTTTAATTATAGATCCTAATGAATTTAATACGTTTTGCACTCCGCAAACCTATCTCCATATTGGTTATGGTGGCTGGTTTATTTTTCTTCGGAATTGGTGCCATAAAGGACATTAAGGTAGATATTTTACCGAAAATGAATTTACCGGTAATTTATATCGCGCACCCTTTTGGAGGTTATACGCCAGACCAAATGGAGGCTTATTTCGCTAAGACTTATGTCAACATTTTACCCTTTGCAAACGGTGTAAAATCGGTTGAAACCAAAAATATTCAGGGGTTAATGATTATGAAATTAACCTATTATGAAAACACGAATATGGCGCAGGCTGCTGCCGAGCTGAGTTCGCTTTCCAACAGAATCCAGGCGGCCTTTCCTCCGGGAACACAGCCTCCGTTCATCATTCGTTTTGATGCTTCCTCTTTGCCAATTGGGCAATTGGTTTTGAGCAGTAAAATCAGATCGAACAATGAATTACAGGATTTAGCCAACGTTTACGTTCGTGCTTCGTTTACTTCGATTCCCGGATTACTTTCTCCGGCACCTTTTGGAGGAAGTCCAAGAACAATTGAGGTTAATGTTGATCCCGATTTGTTACGTTCGCACAATATGACGCCGGATCAAATTGTTGAAGCGATTCGTATCAACAACCAAACGGCGCCATCCGGAAACGTGAGAATGGGTAATACCAATTATATTACACCAACGAATAATACCATTAAAGAAGTTAAAGATTTTGAAAACATTCCGTTGTTTAAAGGAAGCGTTCAAAACTTAAAATTAGGCGATGTTGCCACTGTAAAAGACGGTGCCGATATTACACAAGGTTATGCTTTGGTAAACGGAAAACGTTCGGTTTACATTAGTATTGCAAAAGCGGGAGATGCGTCGACCTGGGATGTAGTTCAGAAATTAAAAGCAGAATTGCCTAAAATTCAGAGTACACTTCCTGAAGATGTGAAATTATCATACGAATTTGACCAGTCGGTTTATGTAATCAACTCGGTAAAAAGTTTAATTACAGAGGGAATTATTGGTGCGGTTTTAACCGGATTAATGGTTTTACTTTTCCTTGGCGACAGACGTGCGGCTTTGATCGTAATCTTAACCATTCCAATTTCGATTATTTCGGGAGTTTTATTCCTGAAATTATTCGGACAAACGATCAACTTAATGTCTTTAAGCGGACTGGCTTTGGCAATTGGAATTTTGGTGGATGAAAGTACCGTAACGATCGAAAATATTCACCAGCATCTCGACATGGGAAAACCCAAGGCACTCGCCATTTGGGATGCCTGTCAGGAAATTGCGTTGCCTAAATTATTGATCTTACTTTGTATCCTAGCGGTATTTGCTCCGGCATTTACGATGGTTGGTATTCCGGGAGCGTTGTTCTTGCCATTGGCATTGGCAATTGGATTCTCAATGGTTATTTCGTTCCTGCTTTCACAAACTTTTGTTCCTGTAATGGCCAACTGGTTAATGAAAGGTCATGCGAAACACGAACATGGTCCTGAAATTACTGATGATGAAGCAGAGTTTAACGATTGCGGATTAACTCCGGAATCTGAGAAACATTTGATTACGCAGAAAAAAGATTACGTTGAAAGAACCGATACAGATGGAAACGGAAAAATAAGTGCTTTCGAGCGTTTCAGAATCCGATTCATGCGAACATTAGATCGCTTGTTTCCTTTCAAAAAAACAGCCGCTTTGGTTTATCTTGTTTCCGCTACACTTCTTGCGGTTGCATTTATTACGTTTATCGGAAAAGATGTTTTCCCGAAAGTAAACTCCAGTCAGTTTCAGCTGAGAATGCGCGCTCCTGATGGAACCCGTTTAGAGCGTACCGAAGAAAAAGCGGTGATTATTTTGAAAGAATTGCAAAAAATGGTTGGTAAAGAACATATCGGAATTTCGTCTGTGTATGTAGGACAACACCCATCGCTGTTCTCGATTAACCCAATTTATTTGTTCATGGCTGGTTCGCACGAAGCCGTATTCCAGGTGAGTCTGAAAGAATATCATGTGGATATGGACGACTTTAAAGATGAGTTCAGAGCGCGAATCAAGAAAGTATTACCAGATGTAAAACTATCGTTTGAGCCAATCGAATTGACAGATAAAGTGTTGAGCCAGGGTTCTCCTACTCCAATTGAAGTTCGTATTGCCGGAAAAGACAAAAAACGAAATGAGTTATACGCCAATAAAATTGTAGAAAAACTACAAAAAATAGCGTATTTCAGAGACGTACAAATTGGTCAGCCCATTCATTATCCAGCGATGAATATTGATATTGACAGAACCCGTGCTGCCGAATTAGGAGTTGATATGAATGATATTTCGAGATCACTTGTGGCTTCGACCTCATCATCAAGATATACAGAGAAAAATACATGGGTTGACGAAAGAGCCGGATTGTCGTACAACGTTCAGGTTCAGGTTCCGTTAAACCAAATGAAAAGCAAAACCGATATTGGAGAAATTCCAGTATTGAAAAACTCGCTTCGTCCGGTTTTAAGCGACGTTGCCAAAATTACACCCGGCTTTGTAAGCGGTGAAAATGACAATTTAGGGGCTATGCCATACATTACCGTTACAGCAAACATCAACCAGACCGATTTGGGGACCGCGTCTAAAGATGTAGCTGCAACAATAAGCTCATTAGGAGAACTGCCACGTGGTTTGTTCATTTCTCCAATTGGTTTAAGTAAGGTATTGGAAGAAACATTAAGTAGTTTACAAGTAGGATTATTGGTTGCCATTTTTGTAATCTTCTTAATGTTAGCCGCTAATTTCCAATCGTTCAAGGTTTCGCTGGTTATTTTAACAACTGTTCCGGCGGTGGTTTTAGGAGCGTTATTGATGCTGACTATTACAGGTTCAACCTTAAACTTACAATCGTATATGGGAATCATCATGTCGGTTGGGGTTTCGATCGCGAATGCCGTTTTATTGGTTACCAATGCCGAGCAATTGCGTAAGATAAACGGAAACGCCTTAGAGTCGGCGCGTGAAGCTGCGGCGCTGCGTCTTCGTCCGATTATCATGACTTCGGTGGCGATGATTGCCGGAATGTTGCCAATGGCAATTGGTCATGGTGAAGGTGGCGATCAGGTTTCTCCGTTAGGAAGAGCGGTTATTGGCGGATTATTATTCTCGACCTTTGCCGTATTGCTAATCCTGCCGCTTATCTTTGCGTGGGCGCAAGAACATACAACGACACAATCGGTTTCTTTAGATCCTGAGGACGAAGAAAGCATCCATTATATCTCATCATTAAACTCGAAAAATGACAAATAAAATACAAATTAGCGCGCTGTTTTTTGCAGCACTATTTTTCCTGAACAGCTGTAATTCTAAGAAAGAAGAAGCGCCTGTTGCAGAATTGGAACCTAAAACAGAAACGTTTCTGTTAGAGAAAGAAAAACTAACAACCGAATTGCGTTTGCCAGCCGAATTAACCGGTTTTCAACAAGTAGATTTGTATGCTAAAGTGAGCAGTTTCGTAAAATTGCTTAAAGTTGATATTGGAACTAAAGTAAAAAAAGGACAACTTTTGATCGTTTTAGAAGCGCCTGAAATCAGTTCGCAACTGGCTGCAGCCGAATCAAGATTGAAGTCGATGGAAGCTATTTACGCGACCAGCAAAAGTACCTATAACCGTTTGTACGAAACCAGCAAAGTGGAAGGAACGATTTCTAAAAATGATTTAGAAATGGCCAGCGGAAAGAAAAATTCTGATTACGCACAATATCAGGCTGCGGTTGCAGGACACAAAGAAGTTTCGATTATGAGAGGTTATTTGGAGATTCGTGCTCCGTTTGATGGTGTTGTAGCAGCAAGAAACGTCAATTTAGGAACATTTGTTGGTCCGGCAGGAAAAGGCTCCGATTTGCCTTTATTGACGATTCAGCAGCAGGATAAATTGCGTTTGGCGGTTTCTGTTCCGGAATTGTACACGGGATATTTACACACAGGCGACGAAATGACTTTTAACGTAAAATCATTGCCTGAACCTTTTACAGCAAAAATCACAAGAATGTCTGGTGCTTTAGATTTAAAACTGCGTTCAGAACGTGTAGAAATGGATGTTCAAAACACTAAAAAAGATTTATTACCCGGAATGGTAGCTGAAGTACTTTTGCCGCTTAACGCGAAAGACAGCACCTTCGTAATTCCGAAAACGGCTTTGGTAAGTTCTGCTGAAGGTACTTTTGTAATTAAAGTAATCGATCACAAAGCCACAAGAGTCAATGTAAAAAGAGGAAGAGAAATCGACGATAAAACCGAAATATTTGGCGACTTAAATCGCAAAGACAAACTGGTAAAAATTGCCAGCGAAGAAACTAAGGAAGGCGACATCATAAACGAATAACCTGCGTTTTGCTTTCTGTTTAGTGATTACCAAAAACTGTACGCAATTCATTGCGGCATTTTAAAATTAGATTTGGTTTTAAAATGTAAATTAAAATTTGCCTAAGAGGGCGGTGCTATCGGTACCGCCCTTTTTTTGTTTTCGTAAGTTTGGGAGGTTTTGGAAGTTTCACAGAGATTCGCTAAGATAGCACGGAGGTTCGCTAAGTTTTTGTTATCAGGCTTGTGAATTAATCTCGCAATCCCGATAGCTATCGGGAGCAAAGACGCAAAGTTTTTCCCTCTTATTTTTTGTCATCCTGACGAAGGAAGGATCACACTAGAAGCTCGACAAAGATTGGCAAATCACTATGCGTAGAATGGATTAAAATCCATCCCTACAATATCTTTTGTTCCTCCGGAACTGCTCACAAAAATTCCATCAGTACGGCTTACAGGTACAGTTTGTCATTTCGACGAAGGAGAAATCCCCGCAAGTAGCTCGATAAAGATTGGAATTTGGAATTTTAATAAGAAGCTATTTTCCGCTGTTCCTTCCAAACGAAGTTCACTGAACTCCGATTAAAATAAATATTATAGTGAAGTAATCTTTTGTGGTGAACCTCACCACAAAAGGATTTTCCCTCCCATCGGGGCTAGGGCATTCATTTTCAAAAGGAATAATCAGGTATAAGTACTTGGTTGTTTGGATTTGTAAATTGATATTTTTGATAGAAGTTTTATATTAAGCTGGAATAATATTAATTGATTTAGGTTATGTTCATGAGTGGGACTTTCGCGCCAGCAAGGATAATTGAGAATTTAAAAAGAAAAGCTAGAAACATCAAGTGTATTGATTAGAAAACATTTGGAAAGCCTAAAAGAATATATAAGTATTAAGAACACCGTTTTCCAAAATGTTGATTTCGAAGCCCTATGCAAAATGTCTCTGTCTTTGCATAGTAGCACTTTATTTAGTCCGAAATTAATAAATTGAAATTTTGTTTATCTTTAGAACTAAATACTAAAATGCACTAATACGCAAATTCACAGAATATTAATATTGATTTTAAAGAATTAGCAATATTTAATAAATAGAAAATAACATGAAAATCACTTTTTCTTTTATGCTACTATTTTTGACACTTTACATAAATGGACAGCAAACTCCCACTCTATTTGAACCGAATACTATTTCTAATGATGGTCAATTTGGTTTAACAATTTCTCCTGACTCTAAAATAGCGTTATGGGTCCTGTCTAAAGGAAAAAGAGATTCATTGACAATAATGGAGTCTAGAAAAGAAAATGGAAAATGGACTAAACCACTTATTGCTTCTTTTTCGTCATCAATAGGTGAATGGAAGGATATAGACCCTATGTTTTCTCCCGATGGCAAGACGGTCCTTTTTCAATCAAACAGAAACACAAATAGGTCATCTGACAGGAAAGATTTTGATATTTGGGCGGTAAACCTTACTGACACAGGCTGGACAAAACCTTATAGACTCGAAGGCAGTATAAATTCGGAAGCTTCTGAGTCATATGCCTCAATAACCAAAGAGGGCACCATTTATTTCATGAAAGAGAATGAGAACAAGACAGGATTATCCGATATCTACTATTCAATATTAAAGGATGGAAAATATCAGGAACCTCAAAATATAGGTTTACCTATTAATACAAACGAAAGAGAATCAAACCCGTATATTTCTCCAAATGGAAAATACATGCTCTATTTCTCATCAGATAAATCCGGATTTGGAGAAGTTGACCTGTACATCACTTTTAAAAGAAAAAATAAATGGACTGCTCCAAAAAACTTAGGAAGTCCAATTAACTCAAAACTTTCAGAATTTTGCCCGTTTGCTCACGAAAAAGAGAAAAGACTTTATTTTTCCAGACAAGAAAAAGATGGTGATCGATTCAAGGAAAATCTATATTTCATTGACTTTGATGTCAACAAGTATAAATAGCTCTGCTCCCCTGCTATCCCTACCGTCCCGCTCGTGAACGCAATGAATTAAATTATATATTTGTTTCTTAAATACCGCAAACAAAAACAAATGATCAGAATCGAATTCGAAAAACCCATTAAAGAAATCTGTAGTTGTTGCAACAATGAAATTGTCAAACTCACTAGATTTGTTTATAAAGACGAAGACGCGTTTGCTATTTACTATTTAAAATTCACAAAAGGGCATGAAGGCAAATATGCACTCGGAATAATTAGTATTGGCGATTGGGACTCTGATGAACCAAAAAATAGATTTGCATTTCCATTTCGAATTTGGACTAATGAAGATAATTTTCAGGTTGGTTTAATGGACAAAGAAGATTCACACTGGAAACAAGATTTACTTGGAAATATTTTAGATAGAAAAGAGGCATTAGAACATCCTTTGATTCAGGAAGTATTTCATATAACGGATCATATTGTTGAGGAGGATGAAGTATTAATTCAATACTTTAATTAATAGAATTCTTTTTCCACTGTAGAGCTCGGCTAATACTTTCATTTCGTTTATCAACGTAAAGGAAAATCTCCTTCTATGGCAAAATCTTACCTATCATAAAAAAAATAAAGAATGAAGAAAATTATCTTTCTATTTACATTATTAATTTGCTCTATTTGCTCAAGTCAAAAAAAGAAGATTGATAGTTTATTCGTTGAATTCAAAAAAGCTTCTTTTTATGAAAAAATTTATCCTGTTAAACTACAATTAGAAAATTATCAGAAACCAATTATTCCAGAATTAATTAAACTTGTTCAAGATACAAATTTTGTAAAATTGACAGGAACAGGAGATTTAATTTATCCAGGCGCAGAAAAATATTATGGACATGGCCATTATATTCCTTATGATTTGGATTGGATTTCTATAAGAGCAGGATGGTTATTAGAGGAATTAACTTTTCAAAATTTCGGATACCAAACTACTAACATTTACGGTTTAAAGCAGGGAAATAATCCTGAAAAAGAAAATCTAAAAGAGTTACAAAAACTACAAGCCAAAAAAGTTGAAAAGTGGTGGAAAGATAACAGTAAAAAATGGACCAGACTTGAATCCATAAAAGAAGCACTCTCTTCAAATGACGAAATTAGAGTATCTAAAGCAATTCAGTTTTTAAGATTCGGAGAAACAAAATGTGATGGACTTAATAGAGAAGTTTTTCTTAAAGAAATAAAACCATTAGCTTTAAAATTAAAAGATTCAAATAACAAAGACATACAAGAAATTGGAGCTTTATTAGAAAATGAAAATCTAGATTATTGGTTGCAAAAAATGGAAATGCTAAATAAAACAGCAAACAATACACGCCTGTAGCTCCTGCTAGTGTAATCATCTCATTTGTGAACACAACAACAAAATCCAAATAAAAAACCTCGACTTTTTAAAATCGAGGTTTTTTATTTTATTCAAATTCTAAAGAAAAATCTATTCCTTATCCAAATAAGGATTTAAGATTTCGGCTAATTCATTCAGCCAGTAAAAGCAATTTTCTAAATTGGCAATTTCGTTTTGAAGCGTTTCATGTTCTCTCATAACCCCTAAAGCGAGTATATAATTTACTTGTCTTAGTGTCTTAGCCATAGTTTCTGGCTCTATTGTTTCATTGAAAAAATTCATCAGCCTGGTTTCGGCTTCTCTCGAAAGGGTGTCTGCATTCATAATGTGAAGATTTAAGAATAAAAACCCTTATGCGTTAGCAGTCTTACGCTTCTTCACGGCGTCAAAGCCCTTTCGGAACTTTACTACATAGCACAAGGGCAATTTTATTTCGTTCTTAATGTGAAGATTTAAGAACTTCAAATATAAGAAAAATCATTAAAAATATATTCTTTTTCTTACATTATTTATTTGTCCTCATAAAATAAATCCTCTTATGAAACCAACTCCCTTAACCTACTGGGAAGGAAAATCCTTAAAAGCTAATTTAAACTTGGATCAAGAGGAAAATCTTTAATAAGAGTAAAAGAATAAATTTCATCATTCCCTTTAACAACTACTTCTAATCTGTCCAGCCAGCTAGGGTCAACAAAAAATGGATCTCTTTCAAAATTTTGTTCTACAATTTGTTGTTTTAAATCATTGCAAAAAACAGCAAACATTTTTATGAAATTATTTCTGTAATTCTCAAAAGCAGGAATAGCACGAAAATGAAAATTAATTCCTGTTTTTTTTGATAAAGTAATAACCATATCAATATTTTCAGGTCCGGTAACAACTAATTCATCATACTCAGGAAGTGCAACACGTGTGTCGTCACCATTTAATTTTAAAGCATATCCTAATTTTCCTAAAATGTATGAGTAACAATCAGAACAATTTGTATGGTATTCTTTCAGGGCGCCTAGTATATCAGATTCATCAAAGGTCATTTTCTTTTCTCCATTCCACCATAGAAAATATTCCTTTAACTTTTCACCTTCAATTTTTTGACCTTCATTGTCTAAAGTAAAACTATTTGAATCAAAACTTACAAATTCAATTTCTTTTTCTTCATCTTTAATTGTATCTGGATCTGTGGTAGCATAATAAATTAGATCCTCGAATCCTTCGTCTAAAAAATAGTTCTTTAATTTATTTATATAATGTATTGATTCTGATCTATCGAATAATATAACTGCATATTTTTTATAATCGTCAATTACAATTCCATGTGTTTTAATAATTCCTTTTGCAAAAACTTTTTCAATACAAAAACTAGTAGCAAATCTGTCTTTTGATTCTAGTAAAGAGCTTCCATATGAATTTTCAACTGATTTACTTGTTTTTGTTAAAAGCCATTGATTTAATTTACCTATTAACACCAATGAGTTAACCATAAACATTCTTTTTCTCAAAATAACATCTCCTGTTTTTTCATCAAATGTATTGCTGAATTCTTTATTACTACTCAAGAAATCATTGATAACCACAGGCCAGTGTTCAGGAGCATTTGTAAAAAAAGGATCACCTGCTGGTGGAATAGTTTGCTCTATTTTTTGCTCAGGTATTATTCGCTTTCCTGAATTTGTTGTTAATGGAGTTGGTGTAGGCATATCACGTCCAAATAATCTTGAAAAGAAACCCATAATATTATAATTAGTTATAGCTGTTTTTAAATAGAATTTATAAAAAATAAAATGCGATTTTAAATCTTTCGTTTTAGCTAATATAGAAACATTTTCAATTAAAAAAATAAATATTTTATAGAATTCTTTGGATATATTTTTTAAATTCTAAGACCTAAATTTAACAATTTAGGACAATACAAGAAAGCCAAAAATCCCCCGCTCTTCGAAGTGTTCTCATGACAAGCTGCGCAAATGTCTCTGACTTTGCGCTTTTTTTTGCATCTTAGAAATTGTAAACTTGATAAAAGTCTCCTGACTTTTTACGATTAGTTCTTATATTACCTTCATTTATTGCAATCAGAAAACTATTCTAAGAAAATTAGTTTTAAAGTCAGAGACTTTATGAGGTTTCTATTTTTCAATTATATTTGTTTGAAATGGCGCAAAGTCAGAGACATTTGCGCAGCGGGTGCTCAGGAAGACACAACAGGTATGGGACTCACAAAAGATTGTAAGAAACAGCAGGTTGCTTACTTATCCTACTATAACAGCCAATTCAAATTGCTTATTTAACTATTATACAGTTATTAAAAATTATGAGAAATATTTTAGTGCTATTTCTGGTGTTATTTGCAAGTTCATGTAGATTAACGCAGCATTATACAAAGTATATTGATGAAAATCAGTATGGGAGGTTGCATTTGAAAAAAATGAAACTTGAAAAGTCTTTTACAAAAGAAATGTCGGGCAAAATTGAAGCAGATGCTGTGTATTTTAGTTTTTATGAAGATAAAACTATAGATTTAAAGCGGTATAACTATTTGAGATTTTTTAAATCAGGTCAATTTGCTCTTTTTGGTAGTAAAATTAACGAAGTTGATGTAAACGATGTTCAAAAAGCTTCTGTAGTAGGTTATTATAATGTGGTAAATAATGTTTTGTTATTAGAGCTTCCTAATACTTCATTTAGTAAAGCCGGAAAAAGGACAATTAAGAAATTTGAAATAGAAGGTGATATATTGAAGCAGATAAAGAAGAGCAAGAATGAAACAGAAACAATATATACTAAAATAAAAATAAAGGAAATAAAACCAGTTTTACCAGATTGGTAGAATTAAGATGAGTTGAAAATTGAGTTAGTATTGAAATCCAGCTCCACTGCCCCTGCTAACACGAGCGTCTATTTTATAGTATGGAAGCTAGGAAATAATTGTAAATATTATAATTGAATACTTTAAATTAATATTCTTGACCTAAGCGCTTCCAAAAATTCATTAAAATCGCTAATCGAAAAGTCACAATAATAGGGAATACTATGTCGATCCCAAGGCTTCGGGAGGCAAAAATGACATTATAGACAACAGGCGACTGACGAAGTAAATAGCTCTTTAAAATTATAAAAGTTTCTCTTAGTTTTTAAAATTTCCAACTCGTTTGGAATACAAATTATTCCCAAAAATAATCGCTCCCATTACAAATGGTACAAAATGAGAAATTTGCCAGAAAAGAGCTGTTCCCGTTTTTAGTTCTTCGTTTGATGTTTCGAATATACCAAGGCCAATAAAGAATAAGCAGAGAACAAATAGAGCAAATTGAATTTTATAATTTATTTTGATCATGGCGTTTCTGTTTTTTATAAATATAAGAAAAACATCTTAAAAATCTATATTACAATAAACGCCTCAAATTTAAAAATTTTTCAATTGAAACTTTAGCAAAAAATCAGTTTTTGTATTTAGATTTGCCGCTGTAAAAATACCTGAATCATTATCAGCTTTTAAAAATATATGAAAAAAATAATATTTCTAACTCTTTTAGTTTCGCTATTTGCTTCTTGTAACAAGGATGAAAATCCAATTCCGGAACCCTTAACTTTTGACCCAAAATTATTACTTAAAGTCTGGACATACGATACTGTACTAATGGAAGAAATCAATTATGTCTATGATCATAATCCTGATTGCCATAGGGACTATTTTACGTTTAGAAACAATGAAGGCCAGGTATATCAATATGACGAAATCTATTTTACCAATACATATTGCACCGGTAATCAAACATTTTTAACATGGGAACCTGTTGGAAATCATATTAATTTTTATTTCGGAACAACGAAAGTTGATGAGTATAAAATAATTTCCTTAACAGAAGACATTTTTACTTATGCCATCGATAGAGATATCGATAATGATGGTAAAAAAGAACATTTAACCGTTACCGCAATACCATATGATACTTTTAATCCTGTCGAAATTAAAGGTAAAAAGAGCCAGAAACAAAAAACATTTCCGGTAAAATTGCATTTTAACAAAACTGAATTGCCATAGCTCTCAGTATATCATTCTGCATTCCTCTAAATAACACAAAATGAGAGTAGCGCCAATCTTTGTAGAGCTACTTGCTAAGATTTCTCCTTCGTCGAAATAACATACTATACTTAAAAGCATCGTGATTCGCCAATCTTTGTCGAGCTTCTAGTGTGATCCTTCCTTCGTCAGGATGACAAGATTGTGGCTACTGTGCGAAATAATTCTTATTTTTGATATACAATTATCCTCAATATGGTTTCTATAAAAACATTTGATCAGGCGACAGATTTAGAAAATCCGAGACGTGTATTGAAATACGTTTTAGTTTTTTGTACTTCGGGTACAACGACTATTTCTGTGGATGAAAATGAATTTGAATTGACCGAAAACTCCATTATTACCATTACTTCCGGACAAATTCATTATTTCAAAGACATCCAAAATGCCACCGGATTTGTTTTGGAATTTACCTACGCTTTCTTTTGTAAAGATGATAATGATATGGAATTGATTTTCCACAACGGTTTGTTTTGCCATTTTGCAATGAACGAAATGATTACGGTGGATCATCCTGAAATTATTGTTCGGGAATTGGAGGAAATCAGCAAAGAAATAACCAAAACGCCATATCAATATTTGATTTCCATTCACAGCCGAATCGAATTGATTTTGATTGAAATCAACCGCACCAAAATTAATCGCGGCGACGAAATCTACAGACCCGATGCGCTTTTTCTGCATTTTCTGGAAACCACTTTGCAGAATTTCGAAAAGAATTTATCGGTAAACGAAATCGCAACTTTAATTGGTACCACCGAATCTAAACTAAACGAGCTTTCGAAACTCCACACCAACAAAACGGCTCAAAATGTCATCTTCGGATTGGTTATTTCTGAAGCCAAAAGACTTTTTACTTATGAAAAACTTTCGGTGAAAGAAGTGGCTTATGCTTTGGGGTTTAATGATCCATTTTATTTTTCTAATTTCTTCAAAAAACACACGGATATTTCTCCAAAATTATTTAAAGAGAAAGCAGTTAATTCGTAATTACATGCTTTTTCCGGAATTCTCTATTCTTTAGCAATTGTACTTGCAACATCTTTGTATCTCAATAATTACTAACAAATTAGTATATGAAAAGATATCAGGATTATGCGGCTTTTCTTTTGCGCATCGCATTAGCAGCAGGATTTATGTCCGCCGTTTCGAGTCGGTTAGGATTTTGGGGAAGTTATTCTTCGGGCTGGGAAAGTTTTCTGGCTTACGCCGGAAAAGTAAATTCTTTTGCTCCGAAAAATTGTATTCCAACCATCGCTATCTCCGCCACTATTACCGAATCACTTTTGGCTTTACTCCTACTCGTTGGCTATCAAATCCGATTGGCTTCGATTGGCACCGCAATTTTGACTTTGCTGTTTGCGCTTGCCATGACGTATTCTTTTGGCGTAAAAGATCCGCTTGATTATTCGGTATTTGTATTTGCTATGGGCGCTTTTCTTTTGGCTACTATGGAAAATTACAAATGGAGTTTAGATGAAATTAGTATGAAAAATAAAAACAATTAAAATTGAATTACAATGGAAAAACAAATCACAAGAAGCAGTGAAATAAATTGGAAACCTCTTATTGAAGAAGGTGTAAATACGGATGGTATTTATTCAAAGGCATTATCTTTTGATGAAGCCACAAACAGACCCAACGCCTTTTTATTAAAATTTGAAGCTGGCGCTTCGTATCCAAATCACATTCACCCTGCCGGAGAAGAAATTTATGTAGTCGAAGGCGAAGTCCGCTCCGGAAAAGACGAACTTAAAAAAGGTGATTATATGTACATGCCACCCGGAAGTACGCATTCGGTCTTTTCGAAAAACGGTTGTGTATTGCTGTTTAAAGTTCCTGAGGAAGTTGTCATTTTGAAGTAAAAGAGTTTCCACCATATAAGTCATATAAGATAATTTAAGGTTTAGGTTGAGTTTAAAATTTTAGAAATATAAGTGTTGTTGTTTTCTTTGCTATCGCATAGAAATTACTTTAGAAACTCAAAACTTATATGCCCTAAGGTTTTAGCCTGCGCACCAATGCTTAAATTTTCTTATATGACTTATATGGTGGAAAAAAAATTATTTAGCTGGTGTGATAATAATATTGCGGTATTCCACCGGACCGTGGTCTCCCTGAAGGAATATAGGTCCTGGCTCGGCTTCGTTGCAGTCTATCGCTCCACCGGTGATTCCGGGAATATACTGATTGCTGATTACGGTTTTGCCATTAGCAACAAGGGTTACCATTTTACCGATTAGGGTAATATCATACGTATTCCACTCGCCGGCTTCCTTGGCAACCATTTCATTTGGAACCAGAAGTCCATAAATAGCTCCCATTTGATCCAAAGCAGGTTCTAGTCCTTTACCATCCGTTACCTGCACTTCGTAGCGACCGCGAAGATACACGCCGCTATTACTGCCTTTTGGAATACGAAATTCTATATGGAGTTTAAAATCAGTAAATTTATCGTTGGTCGCCAGGTTTACACCCGACTTTGGACTGCGTAAAATACCATTTTCTACTACCCATTGACTCGTTACTTCTGCATGCCAATCTTTTATTGAATTATCCTTGAGAAGATGAATTGGTTTGCCCCAGACTGGCGCAGTAGTACGACGAAGTGTTGGCGCACGAACACCGGTCCAGCTTTGCGTTTTGCCATCAACAGTCTGTAAGGTTCCGGATATTTTTTCACCTTCAATTGTACCTTCTACACGAAGATAGTTGCTTCCCTGCTCCCATTGATGCGGTATTGCAAAACTAAATTTTCCATATTTCAAATGGATTTCTGATATTGGGCGGGCACTGCCTACTACGCACATAAATTGTCCAACAAGCGTTGTTCGACCTGAACGTCTGACTTCAAGCCAGGCTGGTGCCGGTTTTCCGTCGACATCTATTGTTATGTCCCAGCTGCCTTTGAGAGAATCTTTTTCAACTGCATAAAGATTATGGCTGATCGTAGTTATAAAAACGGTAAATAATAAGCTCATTACCCAATTCTTACGAGAAAAATTGGCGAATGATTGGGTTGTGGTTTTCTGATTCATAAAGTTTTTTTTGGAAATTAAAGTGAGTCAATTTACGATAAATATTGATTCGTGTGAATAATCGCTTTCCCACCAAACTTAATTTATCATATAAGTGATATAAGGCAATTTAAGCTTTGGGTTAAGTTTGAAATTTTAGAAAATATAAGTTTGTATTCTTCTCATTTTTTTGTCGTCCTGAGGAACGAAGGATCACACTAGAAGCTCCGCACAGAAATTCCCCAATCTTTGTCGAGTTCCTTTTGTGATCCTTCGTTCCTCCTTTAGATTTGCTTTTTGAAATTTAATTAAATTTATGATTGAGAAAGGAAGCAAAAGTAAACTATTCGTTCCTCTGAGTTTGTGACTCATATCTTGATTAAGACTTTCGCTTCCCTTTCATCAAAGACTCAGATAGAAATTTGGGCTAGAGACCCGTTATCAAGGAGTTGAGCTTATGATGAATTTCTCAAATCATTTGTTGAATCGTAAAAGCAAAGTTATGAAAAACATTATTATTGGCATTGATATCAGCAGTAAGACTTTAGATATCTGTATTAAAAATGAGACAGTAAGCTACTTTTCCATTGAAAATAAAGTACCTGTTATTAAACGTTTCTTGAAAAGCTACTCGGGAGAAAAGGTAATTATAGCTATGGAAAACACAGGCAGATATAATTGGAATCTGTTTGAAGTGCTTGAAAAATTTGATTTTAAAGTTTATGTAATATCAGCTTTACATATCAAAAAAAGTATAGGACTTGTTAGAGGTAAAAATGATAAAATTGATGCTCTTCGCATTTGTAATTTCATCGAAAAAAATCATCAGGAAAGCAGAGAATGGAAGCCAGGTTCTTGTTCGATTAAAAAGATAAAAATACTATTAACCGAAAGAGCTTCAAGAATAAAGATTAAAAAGCAGCTAATAGTGCAGCAGCATGATTACAAACTCATGAAAAGTATTGGCTTAGATAAACAGCTAAAAGACTTAAATATTAAGCTTATTAAAGATATTGACGTCCAAATTAAGATAATAGAAAATGATATTGAAAATATAATCCAAAACCAAGAGAGTCTTAATCAACAACAGAAATTGATTAAATCTGTTCCTGGAGTAGGTCAGGTTTTATCATGGACATTGTTGTCAAAAACAGAAGGATTCACAACTATAACTGATCCTAGGAAAATGGCATGTTACAGTGGAGTAGTTCCTTTTGATTTTCAATCTGGAACATCATTAAAAAGAAGGCCTGGAGTATCAATGCTTGCTGATAAAAATCTAAAAACTATTCTGCATCTGGCAGCGATGAGTGCGGTCCGATCAGATAATGATTTAAGAACATACTACATTAGAAAAGTTGATGAAGGAAAGAATAAAATGAGCGTTTTAAACGCTGTGAGAAATAAAATAATCCATCGAGTTTTTGCGGTAATAAAAAACCAAATCCCTTATCAAAAAGATTTGGTTTTATCATAGAAATCAGGATGACAAGATTGTGCGCCAACTCCGCGCAACTCTCTGAAAGAATCCTTCCTACGCTCTGAAAAAAAAACTTATATGCTCTAACGTTAAAGCCTCCGTACCAATAGTTAAATTGCCTTATATCACTTATATGGTGAAAAAAAGTTACCAAAAATTTGCGAAACCGAATAGTTGCGCTTATATTTGCAACCGATTGGCTTCGTAATTAAACTTTAAACATTATGAGACGAGACATTTTTCAGGCAATTGCTGATCCGACAAGAAGGTCAATTCTAACCCTGATTGCACTACAGGCAATGACACCCAATGCCATTGCGGAGAACTTTAATACAACACGTCAATCTGTTTCTAAACATCTTCGCATTCTTACGGAATGTGATTTAATAAAACAGGAACAGCGAGGCAGGGAAATTTACTATTCACTTGAAATTGAAAAGATGAAAGAGATTGATAAATGGATCAAACAATTCAGAGACATTTGGGAAACCAAGTTTAATCAGCTCGACGAACTATTAGTAACACTAAAAAACCAAAAAAAATGAAAACAGATTTGCTATTTGATTTTACCGTTGATAAACCAGCGAAAACGGTATACATAACCAGAGAATTTAATGCAGAATTGCCGCTAGTTTGGGATGCTTTTACTAAAGCAGAACTTTTAGACCAATGGGTGGCACCAAAACCCTGGTCAGCCAGAACAAAATATATGAATTTTGAAGTTGGCGGTCGAAGATTTTACGCTATGGTAAGTCCGGAAGGTCAGGAACGCTGGGCGGTTCAGGAATTTACTTCTATTAGTCCGAAAACCAATTTTAAAATGTACAACGCGTTTTCAGACGAAAATGAAAACCGTGTATTACCAGGTTCTGATTGGGATTATAATTTTAGCGAAGAAAACGGCATCACAAAAGTGAATATCAGTATTTTTAATGAATCACTGGAACGTTTAGAGATGATGATTGAAATGGGCTTTACAGAAGGCTTTAAAATGTCTGTTGATAACTTAGAAAAGTTATTGGAATCTTTAAAAAAATAGAAATCATGGCAGCTATTAATCCATATATACATTTCAACGGCAATGCCGAAGAAGTCTTTACTTTTTATAAATCGGTTTTTGGTGGCGAGTTTACAACGATTAAGCGTTATAAAGATATCTCAAGTGAACAATATCCAATACCCGAAAAAGAGCTGAACAAAATCATGCACATTGCATTACCAATAAGTCAAGGGAGTAGTTTAATGGCAAGCGACGTTATGGAAGTCATGGGAAAAGTAGATGAAAGTGACAACAGAAATACCATTATGATTACTGCAGAAAGTCAGGAAGAAGCTGATAAACTTTTCAACGGACTTTCAGCAGGTGGCAAAGTTGAAATGCCTTTAAACTTTGGACCATGGGGGAATTACTTTGGAATGTTTACGGATAAATTCGGTGTGCAATGGATGGTGGATTTTGATTCTAATGCTGGGAAAGGATAAGAATGCAGGAGAAAGAATCTCGCAAAGGCGCAGAGTCGCAAAGTTTTATAATTTCACAAAGTTGCACGAAGGAGGCACTGAGATTCGCAAAGTTTTAAAAAAAACTGGCGAAATAATCACGTAAAGGCGCAGAGCCGCAAAGTTTTTTATTTACATTTTGATTATAGCCTACGGTTTCAACCGTGGGAGACGGATTCCAAAAATGCTTTTCGGGCCAATATTGCAAATAAAACACATCGTGAAATACGTTGCGCTTAAAAATAAAAAGCAAGCTTTATCAGCTTGCTTTTTGCTTTATAATTTTCTTTAAAATTTAATCGCAATTTTTCCGATCGTAGTTCCTGATTCTAGTAATTGATGGGCTTTTTTGAAATTAGAAACAGTTAGACCATTCAGCGTAGTTTTTAAAGTAGACTGAATTGTACCATTATCTAATAAATTGGCTAATTCGTTTAAAATATGATGCTGAGAGATCCTATCTTCTGTTTGAAACGTCGAGCGTGTAAACATGGATTCCCAATGAAAGCTGATACTTTTAGTTTTTAACTGAAGAAGATTTACATTTTCGCCTGGAGTACTAATCGAACCAATATGCCCTTGTGGTTTTATCAGTTCCACAAATGCCTGCCAATACTGATTGGCGTCAACCAAATCCAGAATAAAATCGACTTGCTGAAAACCTGCATTGTGAACTTCTTCAATCAAATTTTTATGATTTACTACAAAGTCAGCGCCTTGTTGTTTGCACCATTCTATAGATTCAGGACGTGAAGCTGTAGCAAGTACGGTTAATCCGGCCACTTTTTTGGCCAATTGAATAGCAACTGAACCTACTCCACCAGCTCCGCCAATGATTAAAATGCTTTTGCCTTTATCTTTTTCCGGATTGATTCTAATCCTGTCGAATAATATTTCCCAGGCTGTTAAACCGGTTAGAGGCATTGCTACAGCCTGTTCCATGGAAAGGGATTTTGGTTTTCTACCCACAATACGTTCCTCAATAACTTGATATTCAGCATTGCTTCCTTGTTTGGTTAAATCGCCTGCGTAGAAAACTTCGTCTCCTACTTTAAATAAACTAACCTGATCACCAACGGCTTCTACAATTCCGACAGCATCCCAGCCTATAATTTTTGGCGTTTCTAAAGTCGTTTCTTTGGCACTATTCTGGCGAATCTTAAAATCGACCGGATTAACAGAAACCGCTTCAATTTTAACTAACAAATCATGCGCTCCCGGAATTGGTTTTGGCGTTTCAAATTCAATGAAACTATCTTCTTTATCTATTGGTAATGAGGTTTTAAATCCTATTGCTTTCATCTTTTTTATCTTTTGATTTAAACTAATAACACAAAGATATTCACAAAGAAGGATTTGAGAATTGTACAAATTCGTTATGAATTGGTACATGTTTATCTTTTTTGATTTATTAATATATTGAACCTAAACTGGACTGAAGTCCAGCCCTACAATATTGTGCATTCCTACGGAATTTTTTCTTGTGCAAAAATAACTGGAGTGTTTAACATGCAAATTAGACTTTTGTCTTAACTTTGTTTATCAACTTTAGTAAACTTTAAATCATGCAAGCAATTAATATCACAGCGTATACGGAAGATGCTTCTCAAATTGAAGCTGTAAAAGCTTTTATGAAAGCACTAAAGATAAAATTTGAGATAGCAAATGTAAAACCTTATGAGCTATCTGCTGAACAACAACAAATCTTAGATAGCCAAATTAATTTAGATAAAAATCTATATAAAGATGCTGAAACAATTTATACTGATATAAAAAAGAAGTATGAGTTATAAGATTATTGTCTCTCCTATTGCATTAAAAAATATTGAGGAAGCCGTTGAATATTATGTTTTTAAAGCTAGTAAAAAAGTAGCTTTGGACTTTCTTAATGATTACAAAAAGGTTTATAGAGCCTTACAGATTAATCCATTTTGTCAATTTCACGACACTACTTATCGTTTTCTGCCTTTTAAAAAATTCCCATACATTGCTTTTTTCATTATTGATGAGCTATCTAAAACTGTTTTTCTAAATGCCGTTTTTCATACTTCACAAAATCCTGAAAAGTATCCAACAAGTGGATTTTGATTATAAATCTGTTGAGAAAATTATAAAAACTAAACCTCTCGACTAGCCCGGATAGAAGCTGTTGATAAAGCAACCTTTAAACCTTTTCATTATGAACCACCTCCCACTTAAAATAAAATCAAACCTTCTATTTTTTATTGCTTTTGCTTTTACAAATTTTATACACGCTCAGCTATCAGAAGAGAAAAACCATAACTTAATTGCAAAAGGCGCAGTTCTCACAAAACTATCCGATCAATACAGTTTTACAGAAGGACCGGCTGTAGATAAAAAAGGAAATATTTATTTTACCGATCAGCCTAATAATAGAATAATGAAATGGTCAGTTAATGGCGAACTTTCTATTTTTATGGAAAATGCAGGAAGAGCTAACGGTTTGTATTTTGATCACGAAGGCAATCTTTTGGCTTGCGCCGATGAAAAAAATGAAATTTGGAAAATAGACCAAAACAAAAATTATACTGTATTAGTAAACAACTTTGAAGGAAAAAGGCTGAATGGCCCCAATGATCTTTGGGTGGATCCAAAAGGCGGTATCTATTTTACAGATCCTTTTTACAAGAGAGATTATTGGAAACATACCTCCAAAGAAATAGAGAAAGAATGTGTTTACTATCTGTCTCCGGATAAATCTAAAATTACAAACGTTGACAATGAGCTTATAAAACCTAATGGTATTATTGGAACTTCGGATGGAAAAACGTTATTCGTAGCGGATATCGCGGCAAACAAAACGTATTTTTATACCATCAACAGCGATGGTTCTTTAGGTAAAAAAACGCTGTTTACTGAATCAGGTTCGGATGGAATGACAAGAGACGAGTCCGGAAATATTTACTTAACCGGAAAAGGAGTTACCATATTTAATCCGCAGGGAGAAAAAATAGCTCATATTGATGTTCCTGAACCTTGGACTGCCAATGTTTGTTTTGGAGGAAAAAAACGTAAGACATTGTTTATTACGGCCAGTAAAAGTGTTTATACGATAGAAATGAATGTTCAGGGAATGAAATAATTAATGAAATCGCTCTGATTTCTAAAAATCCCGAAGGAATGACAAATATTGTAGGGCTGGACTTTAGTCCAGTCTAACGTATGATTTGCATTTTTTAATAGCATCTTATGAAAACTAAACCTCTAGCCTAGCCCCGATAGAAGCGGTATCTCCCGATTTAGAAAAACAAGGCTTTTTAGCCGTAGCTTTTGTTAATCGGGAATATAGTGGATAGCGGGACAAGTCGTCTTCAAAATCCTAATCCTTCTGCTCCTAAAAATAAAAACACCCAATTTTAAAGTACACACTTTATAAATAAAACTTAAAATTTCTTTTCCATTTTGAATATATGTAGTTAACTACGTAAATTTGCATACAAATTATTTGTTATGGTATTAGAAAAATCAAAATCATTGGTATTAGGCAATCTTTTGCAGCGTTTGACGGAGAACTTGCGAAAAGAGGCACAGTTATTTTACAAAAGTCAGAATATTGATTTTGAACCGAAATGGTTTCCGGTAATTTATGTGCTTTCTCAGCAAAAGGACATTAGTGTGGTGGAGCTTTCCCAGGAAATTGGGTACTCTCATCCTACTACAATTTCGCTTTTGAAAGAATTAGAGAGAAAGGAACTTATTGGTTCTGCTAAAGATGCCAAAGACGAAAGAAAACGTCTGATCACCCTTACTAAAAAGGCAAACGATCTCATACAGCAATTACAACCTTTATGGGCTGTTATGACACAGGCTTTAGTGGAATTGACCGATACCGAGAATAATTTGTACAAAGCCATAAACGAAGTAAATCAAAACTTAAAAACGAAAAATCTTTTTGACCGAATGACAACTATTAAAGAAATGAACCTACATAATCCTCTAAAAGAAGTAGAAAACGATATTAAAGTAGAAAAAATTGAAGATCCAAAATTAGAATCGATTGCATTTGCGATTAGAAGACAAGTTTTTGTTGAAGAACAAAATGTATCGCAGGAACGGGAATCGATGGATGATGCTGAGTCAATTCATTATCTGGCAACGGTGAATGGTTTACCTGCCGGAGCGGCTCGCTACAGAATAATGGAGAAAGGAGCAAAAATTGAACGTATTGCGGTTTTGAATTCCTATCGCGGAAAGAAAGTTGGAGAAGCAATTCTGAAAAAAATTGTAGAAGATTTACGTAATGAAGACAAAATTTATCTTTATGCACAGGTGAATGCGAGCCCATTTTATATTAAGAACGGATTTAAGCAAACCAATAATTATTTCCTGGATGCCGGAATTGAGCATGTCGAAATGGATTTGGTTAAATAAAAATAGAACAGCATTTCTTGGCAGACAATATTGTTGCTAAGAAATGCTTAATGCTTTTTTAAATTCTGATGGAGAGATTCCGGTGCTTTTCATCATGAATTTATTAAAATGACTGCTGTCAATAAAACCTAAATCGTTACTAATTTCTGAAAAAGTTAAATTGCTTTTGCTTAGTTTTTCGGTTACCACTTTAAGTTTGGTTTGTACAATATAATCTCGTAAAGTAATATTTAAATGGTTCTTAAAATACTCACCAATGTAATGGATCGAGACATTAAAATGATTGGCCATTTCTTTTTTCTTCAATAAATGCGGATTTGCAATATTCGATCTAATGTAATTTAAAATCGTATCAATCTTCAGTATTTCGGTAGTTTGTAAGTTTAGATTATTTTCATTTAAAATGGCATTTCGATGAATGATTTGAATTAGCGCTGTCATTAAACTTTTGATTATAACTTCGTTTTGCCCTTTTGGTCGCGCCACTTCGTCTAATATTTTTACAATAAGTGTTTCGCAAAATGCCTTATCGTCGTCAAGGAAAATTAAATTACCATTGGTCTGATTGTGGTAATAAAACAATTTTTCTATCTCTTCGATTTCTTTTTTGTTTGAAAAGAAATTAGGCAAGAAACGAAGGCAATGAAACTTTGTTGGTTTTAAGGTTTTGAAAGAATGATAATCTTTTGGCGTAAGCAAATAAATATCGTGTTCCTTATAATGGTGAGGAATTGAATTTAGGATGTGATTTCCCGTTCCGTATTCAATATAAAGTAATTCGAAAAAATTGTGTCTGTGAACTTCTTTTTTCCATGTTAATTCTTCAACAGAATAAATTTCGAAATCCTTGTATATAAAAAAGGTGTCTTTCATAATCCTTAATTTTTACAAATATAACCTATATTATTACATCATTTAATAAATAGGAACCCATTTACTTTGCATCGATAATTAAAACCTAAAACGACAACATGAACTCAGAAACAATAAAAATAGGAATTCTTGGAATTGGTGGAATCGGCGGATTTGTTGGTGCTCCACTAGCAAAGAAATACAAAGACAGTACGACTAAAATCATTTTTATTTGCAGAGGTGAAACCAAAAGCAACATTGAAAAGGAAGGTTTACTATTTGAATCTAAAGGTGAAAAGGAAACTATTTTTCCCGATCTGGTATCTGATAATCCAAGAGAAATAGAAATTTTGGATGTTTTGATTCTTACCTCGAAATCTTATTCTATAAAAGAGGTGCTGTCTACTTATAAAGATTGTATCAATGCTGACACTGTTATAATCACGTTGCAAAATGTAGTAAATGCCGAAGAAATTATCCGTGAGACTTTGCCTGAAGTTGGGCAAATTATGGAAGGCTGTATTTATGTGGCTTCGAATGTAAAGAAGCCAGGACATGTACAACATGTTGGCGGACCAGGGAAAATTTTCGTTGGTGGAAAAGAAAACCAACCTTTGATCGATTTGTTAGCAGCCGGAGGTTTGGATATTACGTATCTGGAAAATGTTAACGAAACACTGTGGAAGAAATATTTATTCGTTGCACCGGTTGCAGCTCTAACTTCTGCCTATAAAGTTAGTTTTGGTCAACTTTTGGAAGACCAAAACTTAATGCATATTTTGGAAAACATGATGATTGAGATTCAATCGTTAGCTTTCAAAAATGATATCAGTCTGACAAACGAAGACATTGAAACCGCTAAAGATTTATTGACTAAATTTCCGTTTGCATCGAAATCGTCGTTGCAATTGGATTTTGAAAACAACAATAAAACTGAAAAACAATTTTTGGTTGATTATATTATTGAAAATGCCAAAAAACACGCGATTGAAACTCCTTTTTATAATGATGTGAATGATAAAATAAAGACTTCTTATAGCGTTTCTTAATAATATACATCTCAACTGGACTAAAGTCCAGCCCTAAAATATTGGTCATTCCTCCGGAATTTTAAAAATTTATGCGGACGATCTAAAAGAGCCAGAGGCTCTAATAATATTGTAGAGCTGGACTTTAGTCCAGTTTTGTATGGTTTTGCATTTTTTGATTATCGTCTTATGAAAATTAAACCTCTCGCCTAGCCCCGATAGAAACGGTATCTCCCGATTTAGAAAAACAAGGCTTTTTAGCTGTAGTTTTTGTTAATCGGGAATATAGTGGATAGCGGGACTAAACGTGTCTTGAAAATGAAAATTTCTGCTCCTGAAAATTATAAAGCTTAAATCAAATTATTTCTCCTTTTTACTTTTGACGACGTTTTGTGTAATTAGTAAATCTTAAAAAATGTTAAAAAAGAATTCTAATTTCATTAAAAACAAAATATTTTACAATTAAAAACCTTGGGAAAGCCTTATTTTTCAGCGTCTATCTCGTGATAAGAAAAAATTATAACGAATTTATATTATAATCAGAAAATCGGTATTACATTTGCCTAACAGTGTTAGATTATTTAATACTCATCAAAATGGCAAGTAAAGATCGTATATTAAGACAAAAAGAAGAGACAAGAAATAACATTCTTGAAGCTGCTTATGCTATCGTCAAAGAAGAAGGATGGCAAGGTCTGAGTATGCGAAAGATTGCTGACAAAATTGAATACACTGCCCCCATTATCTACGAATACTTCTCGAATAAAGAAGCTATTTTAACGGAATTAACCG
This sequence comes from Flavobacterium sp. KH_001, assembly GCF_057840745.1. NCBI lineage: Bacteria > Pseudomonadati > Bacteroidota > Flavobacteriia > Flavobacteriales > Flavobacteriaceae > Flavobacterium > Flavobacterium sp. KH_001. The sequence continues at coordinate 4,385,196 of NZ_CM174520.1, forward strand.
GTAAGGGTTTTATTAAATTATCTAAGGAGTTGCAAAACGCCAGAGCTAAATTTGATAAACCGGAAGACCAATTAGAAGCCATGTGGATGGCGTATTGGGATTTTGCCTTTACAGATACTGAAATGTATCAGGTAATGTTTGGTGTGCAAATGAATTGTTGTTCCCAACAATGTTCGGCTGCAGAAGCACCATATAAATTATTCACTGCGGTGATTGCTGAAATTATGAAAAACAGTAACCCCGGCCCTGAAGTTATCAAACAAAAATATTTTACTTTCTTTTCTGTTATTCACGGTTTAATTGCGATTAATATCATTAACAAAAGCGAAGTAATGGAAACAATCAACAATCAAATCCTGAAGGATGCGATTGGTGGTATCATCAAATCAATACAGTAAAAAAATTTTCCATTTCACTTAACAGTGTTAGAAAATTTAATTAGAGTAATTTAGTAACCTTTTTTTACTATTTACTTAACAGTGATAAATAATTTAATACCGATTTCTTAAGGAATCGCAATGGGCTCAGTATACGGAATTTTGCGCCTTTTAACTTAACAACGTTAGATAATTTAATTCAATTAATTATGAATACCGGGAATGCCAGATTACAAAAGATTTTAACTCAAATGAATGTCCAACAAATTAAAACCAATATGAAAATGAAAAATGTAATTATAACCAGTTTTATCCTGGCACTTGTACTAAGTAGTTGTGCAGATAAAGCGCAGGCTCCTGCTCCGGCAGCTCCACTTTTGCCTGTTTTAGCGATTCAAAACTCTGACGCTGTTACAGATGCTGAATATCCAGCTTCAATACAAGGAACTGTAGACGTGGAGATTCGTCCACAAGTAAGCGGAAACCTTGACCGTGTTTTAGTAGATGAAGGTGCTTATGTAAATAAAGGTCAAACTTTATTCAAAATAAACGAACGCCCTTTCCGTGAGCAATTAAACAATGCTTTGGCCAGCCTTCATGCTTCTGAAGCGGCTTTAATAAATGCTCAGTTAGAAGTTGATAAATTAACGCCTTTAGTTCAAAACAAAGTAGTTTCTGATTATCAATTGAAAACGGCTAAAGCTTCTCAAAAAATCGCTGCTGCTAATATCGAACAAGCAAGAGCAATGGTAGCATCTGCCAGAATTAATTTAGGATATACTAATGTGACAGCCCCTGTTAGTGGTTACATTGGAAGATTGCCTAAAAAACAAGGAAGTTTAGTTTCGGCTACTGATATTGAACCGTTAACCAAACTTTCTGATGTACATGAAGTTTTTGTTTACTTCTCTCTTGGTGAAACTGATTTCATCAAATTTAAAACACAATATGCTGGAAATACATTGGGTGATAAAATCAAAAAATTACCTCCTGTAACTTTGATTTTGGCTGATAATAATGCTTACGCACAATCAGGAAAAATTGATATGGTAGATGGTCAGTTTGATAAAAATACCGGTGCGATTACTTTAAGAGCAACTTTCCCGAATGCAAACGGAACTTTACGTTCTGGAAACACAGGAAAAATTCGTTTAGGAATCAATCACGACGATGCGATTCTGGTACCACAATCGGCTACGATAGAAATGCAGGATAAAGTATTTGTTTATACCCTAAACAAAGGAAATAAAGTAAACAAAATGCCAATCACGATTATTGGTAAAAGCGGAACTAACTATCTTATTGGAGAAGGTGTAAAATCTGGCGACCAAATTGTTTTAAGCGGAATCGACAAACTTCAGGAAGGACAAGTGATCCAACCTCAAAAATCGACTTCTGAAGTTGCCCAAATAATTAACAAAAAATAATTTTTACGACAATGTTCAAAATATTTATACAAAGACCTGTACTGGCAACCGTAATCTCCATTTTATTGGTGATCCTGGGTGTACTTGGACTTACAAAATTGCCTTTACAACAGTTTCCTGATATTGCGCCTCCCTCGGTTTTGGTTACGGCAGTTTATCCGGGAGCGAATGCCGAAACGGTTTTACGTTCGGTTGCACCATCTCTGGAAGAGTCTATAAATGGTGTTGAAAACATGACGTACATGAGTTCAACAGCGAGTAACGATGGTACGCTTGCGATTACTGTTTTCTTTAAATTAGGAACAGATGCAGATCAGGCCGCAGTTAACGTTCAAAACAGAGTTGCCCAGGCGACAAGTCAGTTGCCTGCAGAGGTTGTTCAGCAAGGTGTAATCACCGCGAAACAACAAAACAGTTTCATCATGGCGATTGGTATGTACACAGAAGACGAATCGAAATACGATCAGACTTTTGTTGCCAATTATGCTCAAATTAATATTATTCCGGAGATTAAACGTATTCCGGGTGTTGGTTCTGCCAGTATTTTTGGTGGAGTTAAAGATTACTCGATGAGAGTTTGGTTAAACCCAACTCAAATGTCGACTTATAATGTTACGCCAAATGAAGTTATGGCAGCTATTCAGGACAAAAGTTTAGAAGCTGCTCCGGGTAAATTTGGAGAAAGAAGTAAAGAAGTTTTTGAATACGTAATTAAATACAAAGGGAAACTTACTAAACCGGAGGATTATCAAAACATTGCGATTCGTTCGAATGCTGACGGTTCTATCCTTCGCTTAAAAGATGTTGCCAGAGTGGAACTTGGTGCTTATTCTTATAACAGTTTAACACGTTTGAACGGTAAAAAAGGAGTTGTAATTGGTGTTATTCAGTTAGCAGGTTCTAACTCAAATGAAATTCAGATTGCGATTAATAAATTGATGGTGAAAGCCTCAAAAGATTTCCCACAAGGAATAAAACACAATATTTTCTACAGTACAAAAGTATCATTAGACCAATCTATCGAACAGGTTGAACATACTTTAATTGAAGCTTTTATATTGGTATTTATAGTTGTTTTCATTTTCTTGCAGGATTTCAGATCAACATTAATTCCGGCCATTGCTGTACCTGTAGCAATTTTAGGAACGTTCTTCTTCATGCAGTTATTCGGCTTTTCGATCAACCTTTTAACGCTTTTCGCTTTAATTCTGGCGATTGGTATTGTGGTGGATGATGCGATTGTCGTCGTCGAGGCCGTGCATGCGAAAATGGAGCACAAACATCTGTCTCCAAAAGTAGCCACACATGAAGCAATGCACGAAATAACGGGTGCTATTATCTCGATTACGCTGGTAATGGCTGCTGTATTCCTGCCGGTCGGTTTTATGGAAGGTTCAACCGGGGTTTTCTATCGTCAGTTTGCCTTTACAATGGCGATTGCAATTGTAATTTCAGCCGTAAATGCTTTGACATTATCCCCTGCCCTTGCCGCTTTATTCTTAAAAGATAATCACGCTGCATACGAAGGAGATGCTCCATACAAAAAACAAGGATTTAAAGAAAAATTCTTCACCGGATTCAACAATAGTTTTGAATCATTAACGAACCGTTATGTTGGAGGATTAAAATTCTTAATTCGTAACAAATGGGTTAGTTTAGGTGGATTGGCCTTAATTACTTTCGCTACGATTGTAATGGTGAAAACTACTCCTGCCGGATTTATCCCAACAGAAGATCAAGGTTTTATCGCCATTGCTGTTAATACGCCTTCTGGAACCTCTTTAGACGGAACTCAGAAAGTAATGACAGAAGCAGAAAACACATTAAAAAAATTGGATGCATCACGATTTGTAACTGCTATTTCTGGTTTCAACTTATTGACAAATTCTACAAGCCCTTCATCAGCAGTAGTTTTCGTATTGCTTAAACCAAATGAAGAACGTGGCGAGGTTAAAAATATTGATGAAATCATGAACCAGGTTCGTGGCCAATTGGGTGCGATTTCTGGAGGAAGTTTCTTCGTATTTAGTTTCCCAACTGTACCCGGATTTAGTAACGTTGAGGCATTGGATTTAGTGCTTCAGGATAAAACCGGAGGTAAACTGGATAAGTTTAGTGGAATCTCACAAAACTTTATTGGTGAAGTAATGAAACGCCCTGAAATTGCTGTAGCCTTTACCTCTTTCAAAGCCGATTATCCTCAATTACAATTGGATATCAACGACGAAAAAGCAGATCAGTTAGGTGTTAAAGTAAAAGATATTCTGCAAACAATGCAGGCTTATTTTGGTAGCGCACAAGCCTCTGACTTCAATAGATTTGGTAAATATTACAGAGTTGTAGTTCAGGCTGATATTGCCGACAGAGCAGATCCGTCAGCAATTGACAGAGTTTTTGTGAAAAACAAAAATGGCGAAATGGTACCGATAAATACTTTAGTAAAACTAAGCCGTATTTATGGTTCTGAAACCGCTTCGAGATACAACTTGTTTAATTCGATTTCGATTAATGCGATTCCGAAACCTGGATTTAGTTCCGGAGATGCTATTAAAGCGATTGAAGAAGTAGCAGCTCAACAATTACCTGCAGGATATAGTTATGAATGGTCAGGACAAACCCGTGAAGAAATTTCTTCCGGAGGTCAATCGGCAACTATTTTCTTACTGTGTTTGATATTCATCTATTTCTTACTTGCTGCACAGTACGAAAGTTACATTTTGCCTTTAGCAGTAATCTTATCTATACCTGCAGGAATTTTTGGAGTATTCGTAGCCATTGGTTTAACAGGAATTGAAAATAACATTTATGTACAAGTTGCATTGGTAATGTTAATTGGATTGCTCGCCAAGAATGCGATTTTGATTGTCGAGTTCGCCGTCCAAAAACGAAAATCGGGACAGGCCTTGGTTAAAGCTTCCATTGATGCAGCAAAATTACGTTTACGTCCAATTATCATGACGTCGCTGGCTTTCGTAGTAGGATTAATTCCGATGATGAGTGCCAAAGGGCCATCAGCACAAGGTAACCACTCTATTAGTATTGGTGCCGCCGGGGGTATGGTTTCAGGAGTAATTCTAGGGTTGTTGATCATCCCGGTATTATTCATCGTATTCCAACATTTACAAGAAAAAGTTAGCGGAAAACCGGTAGCCGTAGTTCATAACGAAGAAGAAAAATAAATATGGAAAATTATATAACGACAATTCTGGTGGCCATTATATTTGGCATCGGCTATATATCGTACAGAATCTCAAAAGATCTTGAAACTAAAAAAGATACTTGTACAGAAATTTAATGACAACTTATAAAATGAAAAAGTATATAACCAAAATCGTGATGGTCGCTATTTTGATCACCACATTGATATCCTGTTCTGTTTCGAAGGATATTGAAACTCCAAAAGATGCACTTCCTGAGAATTTCAGGAATGCATCGGTTTCAAAAGATACAACCAGTATCGCCGATTTGGAGTGGAAAAACTTCTTTACAGAAAAAGATATTATCAAGCTAATCGATGAGGCAGTGATCAGAAATAACGATTTACAAATCGCTACTAAAAACATCGAAATTGCGCAATACCGATTTACACAATCAAAGTGGAATAATGTTCCTCAGATAAATTTAGGAGTTAATGCCAGTACCAGCAATCCGTCAGACAATAGTTTTACGGGAAAAAATTTGGGTCAGGCTTTGGGTCAAAATCACATTAATGACTTCACAGCCGGAGCAACACTTTCCTGGGAAGCTGATATTTGGGGTAAAATCAAAAATCAGAAAAAAGGGGCTTATGCTGAATATCTTCAGTCTGAAGAGGTGAAAAAAGCTTTGCAGACCACTATCGTTGCCGATGTTTCTAAAGGATATTACAATCTTTTAATGTTGGATGCACAATTGGAAATTGCCAAACAAACCCTGAAACTGAATGACAGTACAACTAGTATCATCAAATTAAAATATGATGCTGGTCAGGTAACTTCATTGGCTATTCAGCAATCAGAAGCGCAGAAATTAAATTCAGCGCAATTGATTCCGTTATTGGAACAAAACATTGCGATTCAGGAAAATGCTTTGAGTGTATTGACAGGATCTTTTCCGGATTCAAAAGAAAGAACGATTCGATTGAGTACTATTGCTGTAAAAAACAACGCCGCTGTCGGAATTCCGTCTTCATTAGTAAGCAGAAGACCGGACGTAAAAAGTGCAGAATTAGCTTTAAAAGTAGCTAACGCAAATGTCGGAATCACAAAAGCCGATTTCTATCCAGCCCTTAGAATTACAGCACAAGGTGGTGTGAATTCGTTTGAAGCCAGCAATTGGTTTACTATTCCCGCCTCATTATTCGGTACTGTTGCAGGAGGTTTAACACAACCTTTATTCAATAATAAAAGAGTAAAAACAGAATATAATATTGCTGTTGTTGAAAGAGAAAAAGCTGTGATCAATTTCAGACAATCTGTTTTAATAGCCGTTAGTGAAGTTGCTGATGCTTTGGTTGCAGTTGAAAAATTACAACAACAGGAAGCTTTCTTGCAAGAACGTGTAAAAACGTTGCAACAAGCAATTAAAAATGCCAATTTGTTATTCAAAAACGGAATGGCAGAATACCTGGAAGTTCTAACTGCACAAGCAACTTTATTGCAAAGCGAATTAGAATTAGCTGATATAAAAAGAGCACAACTTTCTGCCAATACCGAGTTATATCGTGCATTGGGCGGTGGTTGGAGATAATACCCGTTTTAATTATTTATTTGAGATGACGCTGTGAGACTTTGGTTTTGCAGCGTTTTTTTTTTGTTTTGCCACGAAGGCGCTAAGGCACGAAGTTTTTTGAACGCGGATGACGCGGATTCGCAAGCGAAAACACGGATTGTTGCGGATTTTTTTATCTATTTCATTATGCTCATTTTTGTCATCCCTAGAAACGAGGGATACCCGCGAGTAGCTCGACAAAGATTGGCGATTTTGATTGTGGAGTTTCTTTTGTGACCCTTCGTTCCTCCTTTAGATTTGCTTTTTGAAATTTAATTAAATTTATGATTGAGAAAGGAAGCAAAAGTAAACTATTCGTTCCTCTGAGTTTGTGACTCATATCTTGATTAAGACTTTCGCTTCCCTTTCATCAAAGACTCAGATAGAAATTTGGGCTAGAGACCCGTTATCAAGGAGTTGAGCTTATGATGAATTTCTCAAATCATTTGTTGAATCGTAAAAGCAAAGTTATGAAAAACATTATTATTGGCATTGATATCAGCAGTAAGACTTTAGATATCTGTATTAAAAATGAGACAGTAAGCTACTTTTCCATTGAAAATAAAGTACCTGTTATTAAACGTTTCTTGAAAAGCTACTCGGGAGAAAAGGTAATTATAGCTATGGAAAACACAGGCAGATATAATTGGAATCTGTTTGAAGTGCTTGAAAAATTTGATTTTAAAGTTTATGTAATATCAGCTTTACATATCAAAAAAAGTATAGGACTTGTTAGAGGTAAAAATGATAAAATTGATGCTCTTCGCATTTGTAATTTCATCGAAAAAAATCATCAGGAAAGCAGAGAATGGAAGCCAGGTTCTTGTTCGATTAAAAAGATAAAAATACTATTAACCGAAAGAGCTTCAAGAATAAAGATTAAAAAGCAGCTAATAGTGCAGCAGCATGATTACAAACTCATGAAAAGTATTGGCTTAGATAAACAGCTAAAAGACTTAAATATTAAGCTTATTAAAGATATTGACGTCCAAATTAAGATAATAGAAAATGATATTGAAAATATAATCCAAAACCAAGAGAGTCTTAATCAACAACAGAAATTGATTAAATCTGTTCCTGGAGTAGGTCAGGTTTTATCATGGACATTGTTGTCAAAAACAGAAGGATTCACAACTATAACTGATCCTAGGAAAATGGCATGTTACAGTGGAGTAGTTCCTTTTGATTTTCAATCTGGAACATCATTAAAAAGAAGGCCTGGAGTATCAATGCTTGCTGATAAAAATCTAAAAACTATTCTGCATCTGGCAGCGATGAGTGCGGTCCGATCAGATAATGATTTAAGAACATACTACATTAGAAAAGTTGATGAAGGAAAGAATAAAATGAGCGTTTTAAACGCTGTGAGAAATAAAATAATCCATCGAGTTTTTGCGGTAATAAAAAACCAAATCCCTTATCAAAAAGATTTGGTTTTATCATAGAAATCAGGGTGACAAATCTTTGTGGTTACTTTATTTAAAAAACCTCTCGCAGATTCTGCAGATTTGGCAGATTTTTCGGTTTGTATTTTATAATTCATTTTACTGCTTTAATAATTTCATATATTTACTTCTGACTAATTCAGAAATCATTAATGACCAAACATTTCATACTTTCCTTTATTATTTTCCTTTTGATTCTAAGTTGTAAAAAAGAATCAAATAGCGATACCGTTAATACGCCAAAACTACCTGAAGTACATAAAGTGCCTCCTCCGCTTGATTATTCTAAATACATATTAAATCCAAGAAAAACAGATAGCTTATGTCTTTATGATATTGAACGGGCAAAAAAGGATCTAAAAAAATATCCAGGTATTTATGTTCAAACGATTTGTTTTGGATGCGACTTTAAACCTTACGAAGAAGAAATTAAAGAAGTTTTAAAAAAGAGAAAATTTAAATTAGGAATTCAGGATATTGGTTGTGTAAGATATGAAGGACAGACACAAGGTTGTTATCGCGCCTATATCGATTTGAAGATGAAAGAGAAATATGGCGAAAATTATAAATCTGAAATAGAAACTGAAGCTCAAAATATATTAATTAAGAACATAAGTATAAACGATAAAATTATAAGTATTTATGATTTAGAGGATAAAGAAAGACCTAAAGTATTTCTTCAAAATGTCTTCATCGATGTAGATTGTAATATTACAATAAAAACGGATTTACCAATAAACAAAAAAAGCAGTCATAATTTATTTGTTGATATACAGTTTATAATTGAAAAAAATGGTAGTATTTCTAATTTGTTGGCAGATAACTGGGTGAATGAAAATGGAATAGATGAGAAATTCAAATCTGAGTTAATTGATTTTGCTACCAAAACATTAAAAAAGGATTATAATAAATGGCAACCTGGAACTTATAAAGGGAACAAAGCAAGAATCGAAAATAGTCTGAGAGTAAGTTTTGAATAAATAAAATATCAATCAAATCGCCAATCTTTGTCGAGCTACTAGTTTGTCCCTTCGTTCCTCAGGGTGACAAATCTTTGCGGATACTTTGCTAAAAAAACTCTCGCAGATTCTGCGGATCCAGCAGATTTCTTGCTTCTTGCTTCTTTCATCTATATTCTATCCTCTATATTCTATATTCCATTCTCTTACCTCTTGCTACTTGCCTCTATTATCTCCCTCTAAACCTAAAATCCTTTCAATCTGTCCCAAATGCCCCTAAAATAGTCGTAAATACCTGTTCCGTAAGAAAAATAACATTAGTAGATTTGTATAAATAATTAACTGATAACTATTTAAAACAAAAACCACATGAAAAAAGCAAAGATTATTTTCTGGATCACTACAATTATTATTTTCTTGTTTGAAGGCGTTATGCCAGCCTTAACTTCTCAATCTGAACTGGCTAAAGAAGGAATCAGACATTTAGGCTATCCTGAATATTTTGGAAATGCTTTAGTTGTATTTAAAATATTGGGAGTTTTAATTCTGGTGATTCCGTCAATTCCTAAGAATGTAAAAGAATGGGCTTATGCCGGATTTGGATTCGATTTTATATTTGCTTCGATAAGTCATTTTGCAGTTGACGGCGTTAATTTCCAATCTTTCTTCCCACTAATTTTTTTAGTTATTCTGGCTATATCTTATCATTATTATCATAAAATCGAACGCTATAAAAATATTGCGTTATAAACTTGTAGGCGATGATAGAAGTTTTCAAAACAAATGTTCAGGAAGTTGAGCAATCTATTTTGATTGTGAGGAAACTTCTTGAGCATTTTCCAAACAGTGCTATCAATTTTGATTTGGAAGATTGTGATAAAATCCTGCGCATTCATGGCGCTTCCATTTCACATAAAAAAATTATCGAACTTCTTGATTCGTACGGATTTCATTGCGAAGTGCTTTTGTAACAAAACATAATCTTTTGATTTTTAAATATTTAATTTAAAATTGTAAATTTGGGTAATCGCTAATCATCAAATCATAGAAAATGAATATTCCAAAAAATCATCAAACCATAATGCCTTATTTAATTTTAGATGGTGCATTAAAGTTTATCGACTTTACAAAAAACGTTTTTAATGCCACTGTTTTACACGCCCCTCAATTACGTGATGACGGAACTGCATTGCATGCTGAAATTAGCATTCACGGTAGTACTATTATGTTTGCTGATACTACTAATGACTGGAAACCGCAAACGGCAAACATATTTGTTTATGTACCGAATGCCGATGAAAGTTTCAAAAAAGCACTGGAAGAAGGTGCAACAGAATTAATGGGATTAAGTGATCAGGAATATGGCCGAACTTGTGGCGTAACAGATCCTTTCGGAAATGTCTGGTGGATCACCTCCGTAAATGAATTCACAATTTAAATCAAAAAGATGAAAACAACTCTGCAAACCAACATTGTCGAAACATTCAAAAATTTAAGCGAAATCCATTCTAAGTTTTCTGAAACCAACCTAAATAAGGTTCCATATGAAGGAAGCTGGACAGCCGGACAAACCACGCAACATATTCTAAAGGCCAGTTCTGGTTATGCCGCCTTATTTTTGGGAAAAACAGAAAAAACGAATAGAGAACCTGATTTATACATCAAAGATCTGAAAGCACTATTTTTGAACTATGATATAAAAATGGAATCTCCAGATTTCCTACTACCTGAAATCATCGATTATGATAAAAAGGAGCAAACTTTAGCACTGCTTAATAGAGAAGCTGATTTATTGACATTATCAGCAATCCATGATTTAACATTGACTTGTCTTGATTTTCAACTACCCGGATTTGAAAAGTTTACAATTTTGGAGTGGATTTCGTTCACACTTATTCATACGCAAAGACATACACATCAATTGAATGAAATTTATAAAATACTAAAATAAAGTATAAAACCGCAACTGTCCAAAACCAAACCACAAAACCACTATATGAAATCAAAAAGCGGAACAATCTTTTTATCTGGTCTAATTGCCGGCACACTTGATTTGCTAGCTGCTATTACAATTTATGCCTTTATCCTGCAAAAAACAACAGCTATTAAAATCCTGCAGTCCATTGCTTCGGGATTATTTAAAAAAGATGCGTATTCCGGTGGTTCGCAAATGGCGCTGTATGGTTTATTATTACATTATTTTATAGCATTGACCTTTGCGTGGTTTTATTTTACTATTTATCCGTATTTCAGCTTTCTAAAAAAGAATACATTATTATCTGGCATCTTGTACGGGATTTTTGTCTGGATCATTATGAACCTCGTAGTTTTACCAACAGTATTTCCAGTTTTACCAGAAAAACATCTGGATTTTCCTTTGATTCTATCCATCTTGATTTTAATATTTTGTATCGGTATTCCAATTGCCTTTATAACAAGAAAGCATTATTCTATTCACCGATAAAAATTTTCAATCTCAGTTAACAGTCGCACACCTGAAACCTGAAACAAATTTTAAACAAACTTCAAAAAAACTGAAGCGTAAAACTTACAGAAATAAAATTTTTAAGAGTAAAAAAAGCGAAACTATTAATTTGGTTTCGCTTTTTTTATGAATAGCATAAAAGGACTTATTATTAACATTAATTTCTCACTACAATACACTATTAATCAGTTTTTTACATTAATTTTATAATCCCCCTCTTCTTATTACATAATTCCCATATCAATCCTTTTGAGTCAATTTTTTGATCGATTGGATCAATTGAGCCTGTATTCGTAAAGTAATTTTATCTAATAAAATTGAAACATATGGAATTAGCAGCGACGGAAACTTTAATGGCTACAAAACACGGCGTGATTTTAGAAAAGACAGACCGTGCTTTTGAAGAACTAGGTGTTCTAAATCCAGCGATCTACCAGGATGGGAATACAGTACATATGTTTTACAGAGCTGCTAAGAAAGGTAATTTTTCAACTATTGGGTATTGTCGTTTTGAAGGTCCTACAACTTTAGCAGAAAGACATAAAGAGCCCATTTTTGAACCGGAATATATTTATGAAATTCACGGTGTCGAAGATCCTCGTATCACTAAAATTGATGATAAATTTTATATGACATATGTTACCTATGATGGTATCAATACTAGTGGGGCTCTGGCGACTTCAAAAGATTTGACAAAATTTAAAAAGAAAGGAATTATTACGCCTAAATTCATTTTGCATGATTTCAGTAATCTGATAAAAAATCATTTACAAAATCCAGGTGTTGCAAAAATATTGGCTGTTAATACTGCTAGAAATTATCCGTTAACGGTAACAATGAAAGAACATTTGTTGGTTTGGGATAAAAATGTGGTGCTGTTTCCAAAGAAAATAAATGGAAAATTTGTGGGTTTACATCGCTTATTTCCATCGATTCAAATTTTCGCTTATGAGAAAAAAAATGAACTGACACCAGAATATTGGAAAGCTTATTTGAAAAACCTGCCAGATCATATCGTGATGGAGCCAGAATACGATCATGAAACAAGTCATATTGGGCCAGGTGCTCCACCTATCGAAACCAAAGACGGATGGTTATTAATTTATCATTCAGCAGAAAAAAGAGAAAAAGGATTGGTTTATCATGCTTCTGCAGCATTATTAGACCTTGAAGATCCACAAAAAGTTATAGGTCGATTGAACAGACCCATTATAACGCCTGCAGAATATTACGAACGACACGGTTATGTAAATTATGTGGTTTTTCCAACAGGAACCGCCATTTTTGATGACCTTCTATATATTTATTACGGTGCCGCCGATGACAAGATTGCGGTGGCTTCTTTGAACCTAAACGACTTACTAACGGAACTAAAACAGAATCCCAATGAAAACGATAACAAATAAATCGAAAATAGTTTTTCTATCAACGTTTCCACCAACGCAATGTGGAATAGCGACTTATACGCAGGATACCATAAAAGGAATTACAGATGTTTTTGGTAAATCAGTAACTTGTGAAATTTGTGAATTGGTCAATGAATCAAAAGCAAAACCAACACAGGCGTTTACCTTAAACACAAAAGATAAAGCTGAATATGCTAAAGTTGCTGAACAAATCAATAATGACAAATCGGTAAAATTGGTTCATATTCAACATGAATTTGGCTTGTTTGGAGGAAATTATGGCGATTATTTGTTAGACTTTTTAAACGTAATTAAAAAACCACTTACGTATACTTTTCATTCTGTTATTCAAAATCCGAATAACGAATTGAAAACCTTTGTAAAATTGTTATTGAGCTACAGCAACTCTGTTTTTGTAATGACCAATCAATCAAAAGAAATTTTGATGAGAGATTATGACATCGCTGAAGAAGTAATCACTTGTGTGCCACACGGAACTCATATTGTAATTTATGAAACGCCCGATCAGGCAAAAGAAAAATTCGACATTCAGGACAGAAAAGTACTTTCTACTTTTGGACTACTTGGAGAAGGAAAAAACATTGAAACAGGACTTCAGGCATTGCCGAAAATTATAGAAAAAGAACCAAACGTCCTGTATTTAATAATCGGAAAAACACACCCTAATTTAATCAAAGACGGCGTTGATGCTTATCGTGATAAACTGGAAGGTATTGTTGAAGATTTAAATTTAAAAGACAATGTACGTTTTATAAATCAATATCTGGATACAAACGAATTATTAGATTATTTGAAAGCAACTGATGTTTATTTGTTTACTTCAAAAGATCCAAATCAGGCAGTGAGCGGTACTTTTTCGTATGCGATGAGCTGTGCCTGCCCTATGGTGGCTTCAAAAATCCCACATACTTTAGAAGTTTTAACTTCTGACTGTGGAATTCTGGTTGATATCGGAGATGTAAATCAATTTGCCGAGCAAACAATAAAATTACTTGCTGACGATAATTTAAGAGAAGAGATGGGAATTAATGCGTTTACAAAAATGCGTGCCTCATCTTGGGAAAATGTAGCGATCACGCACATGAACACCTATAAAACCTTAATGGAGAATACATATGAAATTAAATTCACTTATCCTTCAATTCAGTTAAGACACATTAAAAAACTGACTACTGATTTAGGAATTATACAATTTAGTAAAATTTCGATTCCTGATCTTGAATCAGGTTATACTTTAGATGATAACGCACGTGCTTTAGTTGCCTTTTGTATGCATTATAAACTAACAAAAGACAAAGATGATTTACCTTATATTTTAATTTATCTGGATTTCATTGAGCGTTGTCAAAAACCCAAAGGGAATTTCATCAATTATGTCGATCAGGAAAACAGAGAACATATTGAGCAAAATGCCGAAGTTAATTTGGAAGACTCAAATGCAAGAGGATTATGGGCACTAGGAACTGTAGTTTCAATGAGTGATATTTTACCAGAATCTATTTCTAAAAAAGCATCCAAAGTTTTGTTGAATTCCTTAAAATGGGCCGAAACGATTCAGTCGCCACGTTCAATTGGTTTTGCAACAAAAGGGCTTTATTTATATCATACCGCTGTTCCCAATTTATACGTTGCAGCTATTATCAATAAACTGAATGCAAAATTACTTTCTAACTATGAAATTCATGCTTCCAGCGATTGGAAATGGTTTGAAAATTATATGACGTACGGAAATGGAATTTTACCGGAATCTATGTTGTTCGCCTATTTGGTAACCAACAAACCAATCTACAAAAAAGTAGCCATGGATTCATTGGATTTCTTAATGTCGAAAATGTTTATCGATAAAAACTTCAAAGTTATTTCTAATAACGGATGGCTGCACAAAGGGGCAGAACCAAAAGAATACGGAGAACAGCCAATTGATGTTTCCTACACTATTCAAACGCTGAATTCATTTTACAGCGCTTTCGGAACACCCGAATACAAACACAAAATGAAAACCGCTTTCAACTGGTTTTTAGGAAAAAATCATCTAAACCAGATTATGTACAATCCTGTGAGTGGCGGAGGTTATGATGGACTTGAAAAAGAAAACGTAAACTTAAACCAGGGAGCAGAATCAACAGTATGTTATTTGACTGCCCGATTAATAATGGAAAACCTTAAATTATCTGATACCAAAGTGATTCCATTAATAAAATCAAATCCAGGTGTAGCAATTAACTCTTAAATATAATAGCGATAATAAAACTGGCCAAAACGCTATAAACCCAGGAAATCCCTTTTTTTTCGAAGAAGGGATTTTTTGTTTTTATAATGTTCCGCTAACGTCGTTTCTTTTTAATTATTGTGCTGCTCAATGTTAATTATATAAAGTTCCTACAAAGTTCTGTAATGGTATTTCTTTAGTTATAAGATAACTTTAATACTTGATAATCCAGGCATAGTCAATTTTATAAGAAGTTGATATATAAAGGTTTTCAAACAAAAAACAGAACATATATGATTCTCACTTTACGAAATACATTCACCGAAATAGGAAATGCAACTTTGTTTGCAAAGCAGTTTTTTAAGGAAGTTTTTGTCCCTCCTTATGAGGCCAAAGAACTCTTGAAACAATGTTATATTATTGGCTATAAATCATTGCCTTTAGTTGCGATAACAGGTTTCATTATGGGCTTAGTCCTTACGCTGCAATCCAGACCAACCTTAGTCAAATTTGGCGCAGAATCCTGGTTGCCCGGAATGGTTGCGCTTTCGCTGATAAGAGAAATTGCGCCGGTAATTACGGCATTGATCTGCGCAGGAAAAATTTCATCCGGAATTGGTGCCGAGTTAGGTTCCATGAAAGTAACAGAACAGATTGATGCGATGGAAGTTTCGGCAATTAATCCCTATAATTATTTGGTTGTTACCAGAATTCTGGCCTGTACTTTAATGGTTCCGCTATTAGTATTCTTTGCTGATGCTATTGGAATTTTTGGAGGTTATATTGGTGTTAATATTCATGGAGATGTAAATCTTTACCGTTATATGACGCAAATTTTTCAATCACTTGAGTTTTTAGATTTATTTCCAGCCACAATCAAAACATTTTTCTTCGGGTTTTTTATCGGAATGATTGGATGTTATAAAGGCTTTAATGCTGCAAATGGAACCGAAAGTGTTGGTAGAGCTGCAAATTCAGCAGTGGTAACGGCATCTTTAGCCATTTTTATTTTGGATATGGTAGCAGTTCAGATAACCGATTTATTCTTTGTACAATGATAAAAGAGAAAGAAAATATAGAGCCAAAAACGAAGGAAACAAAAGAAAAAAGCAAAACTCCTATAATCGAAATTAAGGATTTGCATAAGACTTTTGGTAAAGACAATAAGGTCCTCCAAGGCGTAAATCTAACCGTTAATAAAGGGGAAGATTTAGTGATTTTAGGACGCTCCGGTTCTGGAAAATCAGTTACGATTAAATGCATTGTGGGTTTGATAGAACCTGATAAAGGCGAAATTAAAGTGTTTGATGAGAATGTATTGAATCTGAGTAAAAAGGAATTAAATGAAATCAGAGTCCGAATTGGTTTTCTATTCCAAAGCGGTGCCTTGTACGATTCCATGTCAGTTAGAGAAAATCTGGCTTTTACTTTAAGAAAACACAAAAGTGAATTGACAGCTGAAGAAGTCGAAAGTGAAGTAATGGAAGCTTTGGAGAATGTAGGATTAGGCGATGCCATTGATAAAATGCCATCAGAATTATCCGGAGGAATGCAGAAAAGAATTGGCCTGGCCAGAACTTTAATCTTAAAGCCCGAAATCATTTTATACGATGAGCCTACAACAGGTTTAGACACGATAACGTCGAGAGAAATCAGCGAATTAATATTAGACATCAAACACAAGCAAAAAACGACTTCTATCATTATTACACACGATATGGCCTGTGCAAAACTCACAGCCGACCGAATTATGGTTTTGAAAGATGGCGCTATACACGCTGAAGGAACATACGAAGAACTAGAAAAAGACGAAGACGAATGGGTTCGTTCTTTTTTCGAATAAACCAAAAAATAAATTATTAGAAATCATGGAGAAGCAATCTGGATATACTTGGAAATTAGGAATGTTTGTAACAATTGGCTCGCTGCTTTTTATACTGGCAGTTTACTTTATTGGAAAACAAAAAAACCTTTTTGGCTCAACATTCAACATTACATCACAATTTAAAACTGTAAGTGGATTGGAAGTCGGAAACAACGTTCGTTTTTCAGGAATTAATATCGGAACGGTCGAAGAAATCAGGTTAATAAACGATTCTTCGGTTGTCGTTTCAATGGTCATAAAAGATGAAGTCCGCGAATTTATCAAAACAGATGCGCGCACCAGTATTGGTTCTGATGGATTAATGGGCGATAAAGTCCTAACCATTTCCCCAGGAGTACAATCAACTAAAATAATTGAAAATGGTGGACAATTGGCTTCTATTCAGGGAATCGAAATGAATGACATTATGAAAAGCGTTAAAAAAAGTATGGATAACGTAGGCGTTATTTCTGAAGAGTTAGCCATTTTCAGTCATAGTATGAATAACGGAAACGGTGCTTTGGCAAGATTGGTCCGTGACGATAAAATGGCAGCCAGTGTTTCAAATACGCTGTCTAACTTAGAATCCGGTACAAAAGGATTTAGTGAAAATATGGAAGCGGCAAAAAGCAATTTCTTATTTAAAGGCTACTTCAAGAAAAAAGAGAAACAAAAAGAAAAACAAGCCGAAGAAGCGAAAGAGAAAAAAGAAGAGCAAGCTGAAAAAGCCGCTAAAGAAAAAGAAGCGAAAGAGAAAGAAGCAAAAGAAAAAGAGGAAAAAGCTAAGGAAGAAAAAGCTAAAGAAGAAAAGCAAAAAGAAGAAGACGCTAAAAAAGCGGCCGAAAAAGCTAAATCATAAACTTTGAATCAAATGTCATGAAAGCCTCCTATAAAAATATAAGCCTGAAAATCCTGAAAATAACGGGAATAGTAATAGCAAGTATCTTGCTATTATTGTTTTTAATTCCGTTACTATTTCCAGGACAAGTCGCAGCCGAAGTAAAGAAAATTGCCAACGAACGTCTGGATACTAAAATGGATTTTTCGAAATCCAGATTGTCCTTTTTTACCCATTTCCCATCATTAACTGTTTCGCTGGATGATTTGTCGATGACAGGCTCAGCGCCATTTAGAAATGACACTTTAATTAAAGCAGAACAAGTGGCATTTGGTATTAATTTGAAAAGATTGATTTTTGACAATGAAGTAAAAATCAACAAACTGTACGTTTCTAAAGCGATGATTAATGTAATGGTCAATCAAAAAGGACAAGCTAATTACAATATTTATATTTCTGATCCTAAAAACATAAAAAAAGAAGACCAACCGGAAGAAGGAACAGCAATTCGATTAGAACGAATTGACCTTAAAGATTGCCACGTGAAATACAACGATCGTTCGGCTAAAATTCTGGTGGATGCCAATGGTTTCAATTATGTTGGAAAAGGAAATCTGAGCGAAGATATTTTCGATTTAAGCACCGATGCTGACATTGACAAACTTGATTTTTATTACAACCGAACCGGCTATGTGAGAAGAAAAAGAGTTCATGCCGATTTAATTACCAGAATCAATACGAATGCGCTTTCGTTTATTTTGCAGAAAAATGAATTGCAAATCAACAAATTACCTTTAAAATTTACTGGCTTATTTACGATTTTGAGAGATGGTTATAAAATTAATATCAAAGCCGCTTCAGAAAATACTACAGTAAAAGATTTATTATCTGTTATGCCACCGGAATACTTAACCTGGTTGGATGAAACAGAGATTTCAGGCCGAAGCGATTTACTTTTTACTTTTAAAGGAAATTATAATGTCGCCAAAAAGCAAAAACCAAATTTAGCCTTCAATCTTAAAATTGATAAAGGTGCCATCAATTATCAAAATGCACCGGTTCCGCTGACTGATTTTAATATGGATTTGAATGCGCTGTTGCCTGAGCTGGATCCTGAAAAATTAATAATCAATTTGAGAACTTTAAAATTTAAAGTGGGCGAAAAAGATTATTTCAAAGCTTATTTACGAAGTAAAGGACTCAGTGAAATGACGGTCGATGCGAGCGTAAAAGGAGCATTAGATTTAGCAGTTGTTGATGCTGCAATTGGTTTAAACACAATCGATTTAAAAGGGATTTTAAAAACAGACATTAAAGCCAAAGGCCTTTTTAGTATGTCAAAAAAATTATTTCCCAAAACAATCGGCGGAATCTCTTTGCGTGAGGGTTGGCTAAAAACCGACTCCTATCCTAACCCTATTACTGATATTACGTTTGTCGCGAATGTACTAAACAAAGCCGGAACTTTTCAGGATTTAATTGTAGCCGTTGCGCCAGCATCTTTTGTTTTTGAAGGCAATCCGATGTATGTAAATGCCACTCTTTCTGATTATGGTGATCTTGCTTATAATGCCAAAATAAAAGGAGAATTGAATATAGGCCGAATTTATCAGGTTTTCTCCCAAAAAGGTCTTGATGTAACGGGTTATGCTAAAGCTGATCTTTCATTAAAAGGAAGACAAAGTTATGCAACCACCGGACAATATGATAAACTCGATAATCGGGGAACTCTTTTATTGAGAAATATTAAAGCAACTTCAGAATTATTCCCGAAAGCTTTCTTTATCAAACAAGGAAATTTCCGTTTTCAGAATGAAAAAATGTGGTTTGAAAAATTCTATGCTTCTTATGGAAAATCTGATTTTGACATTAACGGATATCTTCTCAATACCATAAATTATTTCCTCGAATCGCACGGAACTTTGAACGGAAACTTCAACATGAAATCAAAACTGATTAATGTTGATGAATTAATGGCGCTTGAAAAAGGCGAAAACACAGATCGAAACCTTGAAGTAGAATATGCAAAAGAAGACCATCCAAAAATGAGCGGGGTTGTCATTATTCCAAAAAACTTAAATGTATCACTTAACGCAAATGCAGATAAGGTAGAATATAACGGACTCGTTTTAAACAAGCTTGCTGGCAAGGTCGGAATCGCAAAAGGCGGTTTCTTTTTAGAAAATACCACTTTTAATATCATCGATTGTATTTTAGGAGTTGATGCTACTTATAAAGATGAAACACCAACCACCGCCCATTTTGCTGCACATTTCACAGCCAAAGATTTTAGTGTGCAAAGAGCTTACAAAGAAATTCCAATGTTTCATGACATGGTAACGGCGGCCGAAAAAGCACAAGGAATTATTTCTGTTGATTATACCATTAAAGGAGATTTAGATGGAAATATGGGACCAATTTATGCCTCTCTTGAAGGTGGCGGAACTATAAATTTACGTGATGTTCAGGTTAAGGGATTAAAATTATTTGACGGAATTAGTTCACAAACGGGACAAAAGGGTTTAAACAATCCTGATATGAAGGGAATTGAAATTATCTCCACAATCGATAATAATTTAATTCGTATTGAGCCCTTTACCTTTAGTGTTGCGAGTTTTAGACCTACTATAAAAGGAACAACAAGTTTTGACGGATTATTAGATTTAAGAATGCGCTTAGGGTTACCGCCGGGCGGAATAATTGGTTTTCCTATTGTTATTACGGGAACTCATGAAGAACCAAAAATAAAAATCTTCAGCAAAACAGGGCAAAAAATATACGATGCTATTTACGACGAAAAAAATAATAAAGTCGTTCGGGAAGAAAAAGTAAGCAAACGAAAAAGTTAAACCCAAATGGAAAATAAAAAACCAAAAGACAAATGAAACTTCGATCAACAGAAACTTTCTGGCCTTTAAAAAGCGCCATGACATACAGTTATCCGTCGATTGACCAGGATTTAAATACTGAAATTTTAATTATTGGTGGCGGAATAACCGGTGCCCTTATTGCTTATAAATTAATTAATGAAGGCAAAAAAGTAGTACTTGTTGACCGACGTGACATCTGTAATGGAAGTACGGCTGCAAGCACCGCCTTATTGCAATATGAAATTGATGTTCCATTGCATGAACTTATAAAATTAAGAGGATTGGAATGTGCTGTTGACAGTTATAAAAACGGAAAACAGGCTATTTTTGACTTGCGAGCCATAATCGAAACCATTAAAAGCGATTGCCAATTTGAATTCAAAAAGAGCATTTATTATTGTTCTTTTAAAAAGGATATTCCGTTTTTAAGGCACGAATTCAAAACCCGAAAACAACACGGATTTGACGTTAGCTGGCTGGAAGCTTCAGATTTAAAAAAAATGGGATTAAGCGCCATGGCGGCCATCGAATCTAATACGGCAGCGGTTATGGATCCGTTCCGTTTGGCCAATGATTTACTGCATTATTGCGAGCAAAAAGGAATGCAAATTTTTGACCGAACGAATATTACTTCTATACAAAATCAAAAGAAAAAACTAATAGCGCATACGGAAAACAGGCATCTCATTACGGCAGATCATATTATACACTGCAGCGGTTATGAAAGTACCGAAACACTTACCGAAAAGGTCGTAGATCTTAAAAGTACGTACGTCATTGCTTCAGAAGCATTACCGGAAGTACCAAACTCTTTTAAAAATGCTATTTTTTGGGATACAGCTGAACCCTATTTTTATTTCCGTATTACCGAAGATAACCGAATTATAATGGGTGGCGGCGACGAGGAATTTAAAGATCCGAAAAGAAGAGATAAATTATTACCTAAAAAAGAGCAAATGCTTTTAAGACAATTCCAGAAAAAATTCCCGGACATTACTTTCAAAATCGATTATTCCTGGGCGGGAACCTTTGGAGAAACCCAAGACGGACTTCCTTATTTCGGAAAACCAAATCCAGACAAAAACGAACATTACGTTTTAGGTTTTGGGGGCAACGGAATTACTTTCAGTGTTTTAGGAATGAATTCTATTCTGGATTCTATTAATAATAAGAAGAATAAGGATTTGGAGTATTACAGGTTTGGGAGGTGATTTTAAAGATTCTGAGGTACTAAGATACTAAGGAGCTAAGAAAAAACCTTAGAGCCTTAGTACCTCAGAATCTCAGCAACTTTTCTAAGCAGTAATAGCTAAAGGATTCAAATTAAATTTATATTCCTTAGGACTACAATTAAATTTTTGTTTGAAGATTTTCGAGAAGTAACTTCTGCTTGTAAAACCAATGCAGTATACTATTTCGGAGATATTTAGGTCTGAGGTTCTAATTAAAAGTTCGGCTTTTAGAACTCTCATATGTGTGACATAATCGTTTACCGTACGATTGTGAATCATTTTGAAACCTTCCTGTAATTTATTTGGTGACAAACCTGATTTTTTGCTTAATGATTTAATGGTAAAAGGTTCTTCCGGTGAATTTTTTATGAATTCTGAAAGTTCTTTTATTTCTTCCATTTCTCTTAAAGTCAAGCAATTTGCATCTTTTGAGAAAGCATTCAAATCGTCTGTATGTTGTTGAATTTCCATTGCCAAAATAATTCTCAAAATACCTTCTTTCAGTAATTTTCTAACAATTCCGGTTTGAGTTACGGCATTTAATTGTTCAATTTTTTCAGCAATTTGAAGGTTGTAAGAACCCAGATAAAAGAAATCTTCGTCGTTACTACTTTCGAAAAACGTTTCTTTTACTTTATCACTCAAAGAATTGTCCAAAGCATAAAGTTGATTATTAGCTTCAGTTCCTACAATAATCAAGGTAAACTTCGTATTCTTTTCTTTCTCAAAAAACAAAACATTATCCTGATTTACTTTAGATGAAGTAATGGCCGTCTGAAAGGTTTTAAAAGTTCGTTCTTCACCCAAAACACCAAAACTGTGCGACAAACTTCCTTGTGAACAATAGGCAAAATATATTGGTGATGACTGTACATTTGTAATATCAATTCGAACATCAACAGCAAAATTCATATCGAATTGCACGTATGAAATATTATCATTAAAAGAAGCTCCAATAATAGATCCTCTTGCACTACTATTATTAACTTCTAAAGTAAACTCATCTAAATCAGAAGTTACCTTTCCTCCAAAATTAGAGTGTAACTGTTCAAAAATAGCGTCAATTTTTTCTGTATTAATAGTAACTGTTTTCATTTTGTTTGTAATTAAAATTGAGATTCAACGTTATAGCTTTCGATAAAGAAGGAATTCATAAAGTAGCTGAAGACCAGGAAATCTATAACGCCAAAGTTCGTTTACCAACCCCCTAAACTTGTTATATAATTTTTCTAATTTGTTTTATAATTACTTATAAATGATTATTTTAACAGTTATTAATTTCAAGAACAGCTAAACAAAAACATGAAAAGCTTCTCATTCGCCCCAATCACTTCTCAAGACGCTAACATTTTGATTCTAGGCACTATGCCCGGGACAAAATCGCTGGAACTGAATCAGTATTATGGACACAATCAGAATAATTTCTGGAAGTTTATGTTTCATATTCTGAATGAAGATTTCTCAAATGACTATCAAACCAGAAAGGTATTATTACAAAAAAACAACATCGCGGTATGGGATGTACTGCAATTCTGCGATCGTATAGGAAGTTTGGACAGCGCCATAAAAAATGAAATAGCCAATGATTTCGAAACATTTCTAACAGACCATCCAAACATCAAAACCATCCTCTTCAACGGCCAAAAAGCCGCCGCCTTTTTCAAAAAATACGTCCACCTAAAAAAAGAATATCAACTCATAACCCTACCATCAACAAGTCCCGCCAACGCCGGAAAATCCTTTAATTCAAAACTAGAAGAATGGGAAAAAGCTGTAAGCCGTAGGCTGTAAGCAATAAGCGCAAAATCTTGCATCTTTCCTCTTGCCTCTATAATCTATTTTCTATACTCTATTTTCTATACTCTATATTCTCCCTCTTTTCTCTAGCCTCTTTTCTCTTGCCTCTTGCCTCTAAAATCTATTTTCTATACTCTATACTCTTACTTCTTGCTTCTTGCATCTTGCTTCTATTTCAAAAAATTCACAATTCACAATTCACAATTCACAATTAACCATTAAGTTGAAATCATATAACAATATCCTCTTAAAATATAACAAGAAAGGTTTACAATAAAGCTAATTTTACCTCAACGAAATAAAGCCATTGAAAACGAAATAAAGCCATTGAAACTGATTTACATGCAATTACGGCTTTTTTAAAAATACAGATAACACTAAGAAAACCCCAAAGGAAATCTTTCGGGTTTATATATAAGAAACATTGGTTATGTTAGTTTATTTTGAAAAAAAAGCTATTCTATTCATAGGATAGCTTTTCTTTTTTTAACTTTAAACCTAAATCCAAAAACTATGAAAATTCAAACCTATTACAACCACATACGTTTTTACACTCCCCATCATTTTGTTTATTATCCCATTTTAATGCTCTTTCTTATTGCCAGTATTTACTTTGCATGCACGACAGATCAGCCATTAATTTGGTCTTTTATAAGTGTAGTATTTATATTCCTGTTTTGTCTTGCCTTTATGTTGCGTCAGCATTACGCCTTAATTTTGCAAAACCGCATTGTAAGATTAGAACTTCGCTACCGTTATTTCACCCTAACCGGAAAAAGACTTGAAGAATTCGAATACAAATTAACCGACGATCAATTATTTGCCCTAAGATTCGCACCCGATGATGAATTCCTTCCACTTCTAGAAGATGCCATAAAAAACAGCCTTCCAGGAGATTCTATAAAAAAAGCCATAGTCCACTGGAAAGCTGATTATAATAGAGTTTAAAAAATTAAATTATGAGTTATGAATTATGAGTTATAATTCATAACTCATAATTTAATCAGGGCGTGCCACCTTTTAAGAAAAGGCCCAATCAACTTTGCGTTCATTGGGCCTTTTCTTAAAAGCTGTCGGGCTATCCACGCTACTTCGGTAGCTCGCTCCTATCCCTCACGCAGACCAGTTTTCATAAGACAATTATTGTTTTAAAATTTCAAAGCATTTTTAAATAACAAAAAAGAGACGCACTGCTGTGCGCCTCTATAATATTTTCTAAAAAACTATATTCCTGTAAGTCTTTACCTCTCTGAGCCATAAAAAACCTTAGAACCTTAGCAACTCAGAACCTCAGAAGCTTCCTAAAAAAAACCTCAGACCCTTAGCATCTTAGTACCTTAGACCCTTACTTAACACTCTCAAACCCTTCCTTCACAATCTCTTTCTCCACTTTATCAATCAATTTATTTGTTTTACCGGTTAAGCGTTCTTTTTTCCAATCGCCTTTAGCATAAATAACTAAGGTAATTAATCCCGTAACAACAGATGAAATAGGAAAAGCCCACCAAATTCCAACTTTACCAAGCGATGTATTATGCGATAAAATATAAGCTAACGGAAACTGAATCACCCATTGCGAAACCAAAGTCAAAATCATTGGCAGCGTCGTATTTCCAACCGCTCTGAAAACGCCCATTAAACAAAGCTGCAAACCCAGAAATCCCCAGGAAAGACAAGTAATTCTTAATAACTGAGTTCCACCTTCGATTACTGCGGGATCGTTCGGAACAAAAAATGCAATTAAATAGGGCGCAAAAGCATAGGCAATAATTCCAAGTCCGCTTAATAAACCGAAACCTAAATAACCACCTAATTTTCCAATTTGAGCCGCACGGGCAATATTTCCGGCACCAATATTCTGTCCCACTAAAGTTGCGATCGCCATAGAAAGTCCTAACGCCGGAATCAAAATCAGCTGAATTAAATTAGAACCTGCTCCGTATGAAGCAACTGTTGTCGTTCCGAAATGTACAATCAAAAAAGTAATTGCCATCATACCAATCGCACGCATTGACTGTTCGATTGAGGATGGAAAACCAATTTTAAAAGCTTTTTTAATATGTTTATAATCTGGTTTAAAATCTTTTAGCTGCAAATGAATACCATGTTTTCCTCTGAATAAGATGAAAAACCCAATTATAATCGCCAGACTTTGAGTCGATAAAGTTGCCAAAGCCGCTCCTTTTACACCCATTGCCGGAATAAAATTCCACCCAAAAATAAACAAAGGATCCAATGCGAAATTCAGAATCACAGTTCCCAAAACAATATAAACCGGCAAAGTCACACGACCAACCCCACGCATCACCGACTGGAAAATCATAAAACTAAAACTAAAAACCAGTCCTATAAAAGCCACACGCATAAAACCCAAAGCGTCTTTATAGACCTCTGGTGTTACTTGTAAAATTTGCAAAAAATACGGACTCAACCAATATCCAATAATCGATAATACCACCGAAACACTAATCACCATCAACAAAGTCTGCGCGGCGACATGATTGACCATTTCCTGTTGTCCCGCACCAAAATATTGCGCAATTAAGATTGATCCTGCAATCGCAAGACCCGTTCCCAAGGCAATCGTTAAAAATATAACCGGCGTACTTACCGACACCGCCGCAACAGCATCTCCACCCAAACGGCCTACCCAAAAAGCATCCACCAATTGATAAGCAGCCTGCAAAAGATTCGCTATCATAATAGGCACCGCTAATTTTAATAAGGAGGATAATATCGGTCCTTCTAATAATTCTTTTTTATTCATTTTTTTATTTTATATTTTTTTGCCACTCCCGATAGCTATCTGGATACACAGATTAAAATGATTTCAGTCTAATTTTTTTTTCAAAATCTGCTTAATCTCCAGCAAAATTTTTCTTTCTTCTAGCTTCTTTCTTCTTTATTCTAAATTCTATGTTCTATACTCTATATTCTATGTTCTATATTCTCTCCAATCTATCAGCATAACTTCTTATAGTTTTCAAAGCTTCAACTCTTTCTTTAGCCGTAAAAACAGAAAGCACCTCATCTTCTGATTTTTTCATTAAAGTGCGAATAGTTTTAGCCAATACCATTCCTTCTTCTGTAAGGCTAACTACATTTTTGCGCTTATCGGTTTTATCTTTTCTGACAACAAGCAAGCTCTTTTTTTCTAATGCATTAATGCTTCTTAAAATGGAAGATTTGTCGCGCATGGTTTTATCAGATAGTTCTCTTTGAGAAAAATCTTTATGTTGCAAAATCATAATTAATGGCAATTGTTCTAACTGCAAAGTAATTCCGGCTTCGCTCATTAAAGCATTTGTACGACGAAAAAGAGCCTTTTTAATTCGGTGAATCTGAAATAAAAAACTGTCTGCAATTTCAGTACTAAAAGCTTTATCAAATGGTTCTGAATTTGTGTTTGTGTCTGTCATAATGCAAAATTACAAAAAAGAGTGACATATCAACTAAATTTAACAAAACCTATAGTTAACTGACTATCAAAGGAATTAATCAAATAATAAAAGCAAAAAAACGAATTGCATGATTTTTTTTGTTAACTTTAATTGTTAAAACTATCCACCAAAACTTAAAAATAAATCTCATGAAAAAATTATTTTCTTTATTGATTATTTCCCTTTTTTGGTTTTCGGCAAATGCTCAGACTACTGCTGAAATAGCTGCCGAGAATACTTTACCTGCCGTACAAGACAATTCTGACATACCTCAGGATTATGATCCTGAAGATTTGCCTTGGCATGCAAGACGCTTTAAGTTTAACGCTGGTTTCTTTTTTCCCACAAATAGTGCAGAGGTACAAGTAGGTACAAACAATGGCGATTCTGGAAGTTTGATTGATTTTGAAAAAGACTTGGGATTTAATAGAACTTCTACATCATTTGCTGCTAGTTTTGAGTGGAGAATTTCCAGAAGATCAAGACTAGGAAGTGAGTTTTTCTATCTAAAACGAACCTCAACCAAGAAGTTGGAAAGAGACATCGAATTTGGTGATAATACCTATAATATAAATACAACTGTTTCATCATTTCAGGACACTCAAATCGCTCGTATATATTATGGTTATGCCTTTATATCAAAACCAAAATACGAAATTGGAGCTCTTATTGGAGCGCACGTTTTATTTGGTGATGTTGGTTTAAAAGTTGAAGGAGAAAATGCACAAGCAGAATATAAAGATAATTTTGATTTTACCGCGCCACTCCCTGACTTAGGGCTTTGGGCAGAGGTTGTTTTAGCAAAAAAATGGGGGCTTTATGTAAATACAAATTATTTCGCCCTAAAAATTAACGATATCGACGGTCGCATACTAAGTTATAACCTATCTGTTTTATATAATGTCTACAAAAATTTTAGTTTGACTGCCGGTTATACTGGTTTAAATATTAGAGTTGATGTTGAAAAAGAAAGACTTAACGGATACTTTAAATGGGGATATAATGGCCCTACTTTAACAGCTACCTACTCTTTCGGAAATCATGTTAAACTTTATAAACACTAATTTTTTGTTTCAGGTTTCAAGTTTCAGGTTGCTTGACTTTGAGCATAAATTTTACCGCAAAGTTCGCTAAGTTTTATTACTTCAATGGTTTTACAAAAAAGAAAAGTTCGCAAAGCTTTGAGTTAATCTAGCTTTGCGAACTTTGTGTTTTCTAAACATACAGTTAGATAAAAAACTTAGCGAACTTTGCGGTAAAATCACCCGTCTAGCTTGAAACCTCAAAACCTGAAACTTTACAATTACAGTTTTTCAGTTTATAAAAGTAATAGAAAATAAGTGAATGTTTACTACTCCAATCTTATATGATCTAAAACATCACCATTCTTCAATCAGACTAAAATGAACTTATATCACTTATATGGTAAAAAAATAACAAACCCGACATCTTATTAAAAGATATCGGGTTCATTGCCAAACTCAAACTTAACTTAAACTAACTCAATTATTTCTGTATTGGAGAGAATTTTATAGCTGTTCCTCCGCCAGCTGCGAGTTTAATATCTAATACTGTTTTACTGTTTACTTTTTGCTTAGAAATGGTTACCGGATACGGATTTGTTTTGTAGTTTGCTCCTGCACCATCGGCATAAATTTCGGCTTCGTATTCTTTTCCTGCATCTAAAAAGGACAGTTGAACTTTAAGATCTCTGGCGTCTTTGTTTGTAATCGATCCTAAATACCAGTTTTTCTCATCCCAGTCTTTACGGGCAATTGTGGTATATTCTCCAATTTTAGAATCTAAAACTTTGGTAAATGACCAAGTGCACGGAACGTCTTTTATGAATTGAAATTCCGGTTTTCCAACATAATTTTCAGGTAAATCGGACGCCATTTGCAACGGACTGAAAATAATGACATACAATGCCAGTTGATTCGCTAAAGTGGTTTGTACCCTCGCTCCTGATGGCGTTTTATAATCAAAATTGAAATTCCCCGGTGTATAATCGAACGGTCCTGATAACATTCTTGTAAAAGGCAAAGTTGTCAAATGCTCTGGAGTATTTCCGCCATCAACAGACCACGCATTATATTCCTGACCTCTTCCACCTTCCTGAGACATGAAATTCGGATACGTACGCTGAATTCCCGTTCCTTTCATTGGTTCGTGGTTGTCAATCATAATGTGATATTTAGCCGCCGTTTCGATTACTTTTCGGTAATGACGTGCTCCGTACTGGCTGTCGTGCCATTCTTTTTTGTCTAAATATTTGTTGACATAACCTGTTTTAACCGAATTCACACCCATTTTCTGATACAGT
The DNA here is from genome assembly GCF_057840745.1 of Flavobacterium sp. KH_001. Classification (NCBI taxonomy): domain Bacteria; kingdom Pseudomonadati; phylum Bacteroidota; class Flavobacteriia; order Flavobacteriales; family Flavobacteriaceae; genus Flavobacterium; species Flavobacterium sp. KH_001. The sequence goes on from NZ_CM174520.1 coordinate 4,414,638, forward strand.
TTAAATGCATCTTCTAATTGGCTTTCATAGTTTTTTGTAGCACCTGCCGTTTCATGATGTCCAATTAAACGAACATTTTTAATGGCTGCATATTTGGTTATTTCTTCCAAATTAAAATCCGGATATGCTTTTACAAAACTAAATGCAGATCCATCGGCTGTCCAGTCGCCGTCCCAGCCTTCGTTCCAGCCTTCTACCAGAACGCCGTCAAAATTATTTTTCGCAGCAAAATCAATATATTCTTTTGTATTCTTAGTTGTGGCTCCGTGTTTTGGACCTTGTCCCCAAGTGAATTTCTCCAAATGCATTCCCCACCAAATTCCAATATATTTTGAAGGCGTAATCCAGGAAAGATCTTCAATTTTTGAAGGCTCATTCAGATTTAGCATAATAGTTGACGTTGCAACATCACCGGGCGTTTTTCCAACCACAATAGTTCTCCAAGGTGTTTGAAAAGGCGTTTCAGCATATACTTTTACACCATCTGCCCACGGCACTAAATCACTTTTGTACTGTTTGTCGCTTGTTTTTAAAAGTGTCATCGAAGCAAAATCAGTCAAATTGGCTTCATGAATGGCAACGTACAATTTCTCTTTGGTTTCAAAAGTGGCCGGAGTATTGATTGTATCCGTTTTACTGATTGGCGTTTTGCGATAGGTACTTTCATAATAGCTGTTTTCACGATGCACCGGAATCCACCACACCTCGTTATCAGACTTAAAAGTGAACTGGGTAACTTCATTCGAAATTTTCACTTTCCCTAAATGAGGCTGTTTCGGAAAAGAATATCTAAAACCTACTCCATCATCAAAAACCCTGAAAATGATATCAACCAAACGTTCTTCCCCTTTTGATTCTTTTAAATGAACAATCAATTCGTTATGATGATCTCGCACTTTTTTGAATTCTCCCCAAGGTTGTTCCCAAGTTAGATCGGCACCTTTTTCTTCGGTAGAAACCACTTCAAAACCTTCTGTCATTTTTTGAATTCCCTGAAATTCGAATCCCATTAATGAAGGCTCAATAACCGATTTTCCATTAGATGTAAAACTGTATTGAGGCTGACCTGAAGCTGTTAATTCAAAAACTAATTCGGTGTTTTTATCCGGAGAGCTGATTTTGTATGTTTTTTTAGTACTGGCACTGCAAGCGTAAATCAAAATTGACGCGAAAAGGATTAGACAGTAGCTATATCTTATGTTTTTCATTATTTAATTGTATTAATTACAACTCTTATTTTATTTCACTAATTAATTGTTTCGCTTTTGCAGGCTGCATCGAAACAAAATAATTAAAAGCCTGATCTAATTTATGCTGGACATCGGTATTGCCTTTCTTTTCTACTCTTAGGTTATACAGTTTGCTTATATCAGCAAAAGAGGATTCGGTATTTTTGACACCTGCAAAGGCTTTCACTTTTTCGATGTAAGTATAGCCAAATTCTACTGTCGGCTCAAACATAGTTCCTTCCCCAAAGTCATTCCATGTAATCAGTTGCAGGTAATTTAAATTGCCATTTTTAGCTAATGCAAGTGTCTCGTCCAAAGTAGCTCCATTATTGTGTTCAATTGTCCAACCGATAGCTGCACCACCTCCACCTTCGGCATAAAAATCTTTAAAACCAGGATAAGCACCTCCCATAGCAACAGAAAGTTTTGGTTTTGTATTGGTGTAAAAATTGATCAAATAGCTACTGTTTTTATAAACCCAGGCATACTCGCCGGAAGCATTAGCGCCCGCTTCAACTGATTGATCCCAAAGGGTTAAAAAAGTAGGTTTTGTAGTCAGCGTACCAAAAATATTGGTCCATTCTGCAGGTGTTTGCAATACAATTGGTCCAAAGTTCAATAATAATGGTTTTCCGTTTACTTTGATGTAATTGGCATCATCAAAATAATTTTTCTCCATATAGGCTAAATCAGTTTTGGCAGCGCTGGTTACAGAAATTGCTTTTCCGGCATTGACAACATTTGTCGTTACTCTGTCTTCGTAAACAATTGCATATTCCAGCCCTACTTTGTCTAACATAGCAATTAGCTGTTCTGTATTTTCTTTTACCATTCTGTAATCATTAACATCATAAGTGCCATACCAATCGATCAAAACACCATCAATTCCTGAATATTTCATCAATAATAAATGATTTTCAATCACATTTTTATCACCTGAATGATACGGGCCAATTAGAGGATAATAATAAGATGCTATTTCCCGACGATTGTTTGCTCCTATTGTATTCGGATTTTTGTTGGCCATTGTCCAGTGATATCCCCATTTTTTATCGGCACTACTTTCATTGGTTTCAAACCAGGGCATGTAATGCACATAAATTTTGGTACTATTTGTTTTTTCAATCGCAACAGGCTGAATTGTTTCTGGTTCTGTTGGTTTATCTGGACTTTTGTCATCGCTGCTGCATCCAGCGGTGACTAAAATGTTCATGACACCAAAAAACAATAATGTGATATATCTTTTCATATTGAAATACTATTTGTTTTTATAACTGTTGATGGCTATTTTTTTTTTGCCACAGATTAAAAGATTTTCACAGATTATTTTAAATCATTTTAATCCGTTCATCTGTGGCTGAAATTTTCTCTCGCAGATTTGGCAGATCTGGCAGATTTTTTTTAATCATTCTACCCCGTAAAATCTTTGCCTAAATTATTTCACGCAGATTTAAAATGATTTAAGCAGATTCTAAAAGATTTATTCAAACTCATTTAATAAATCTGCACTATCTGCAGAATCTGCGAGAGACAAAAATTACTTTTCAATCCTAATAATCCTTTATCCCGATAGCTATCGGGAGTGGCATAAAATATGTCAGCCTTCCACGACTAACCAACATGGAAGACTGACATTCAATAACCTAATTCAGAGGATAACCAGGATTCTGTTTCAGGTTTTTATTTGTAGTTAAAACAGTACTTGGAATAGGGAAAATTGCTCTATATTTTTCTGTTGTACCTTTTTCCCACCATTCCAGGAAGAATGTTCCAAAACGAATATTATCTGTTCTTCTTCTTCCTTCAAAAGTAAATTCCTTAAGCAATTCCTGGTCAATAAAATGAAGATCGATTGTTGCTGGCATTTCTTCTCCGGCACGCGCTGTAACTTGTTGTAGAAATGGTTTTGCCAAATCTGCAGATCCTAAACGAACGTAACATTCTGCCTGCATCATCAAGATTTCGGCATAACGAATTACAACTAAATCATGATCGCGTTCCCATTGTTCTCCAGCTTTCATTTCGTATTTACCCAAACGAACACCTTCATTTTCTTTAGCATCAGCAACACTTGTTACTTCTTCTGTATAGGTTAAAGGTTCTCCATTATCCATAACGATAACCTGCCCGTTTGCTAAATTGATCTGATCTCCGGCAACCATACATTTTTTTCTTCTGTCAGTATCAGCAAAAGCAGAATAAACACCTGGCTGTGCACACATTCCGTTAGCGCTCCAAGGATAATCTCCAATTGGCGAAAGTGTCAGTTTATGCAAATAATGACAAGACATTGAGGACATGTAGTTTCCAACTGTTCCCGCTTTTGAATCATAAGGAATGGCAAAAATAATTTCAGGTGACTTTTGATTATCTGTAGCAAAATTGGTGAAGAAATCCGGTGCCAAAGTATAACCCGTTACTTTCTGACACATATCGATACAGTCCTGCCAACGAGCCGTTCCTATAAAAGCTTCTGAATTTAAATACAATCTGGCCAAAAGAGAATAGGCAACATTTTTTGTGAATTTAGAATATACCACGTTTGCAGTTAAATGCGGAATAGCGTCCAACAACTCTTTCTCTACAAAATCATACACTTGTTTACGGGTAGAATTTGATGGTAAAGCTGTATCTTCAAAATTGGTCACAATTGGCACATTTCCGAATAAATCCAAAAGATTATAATAGTAATATGCTCTTAAGGCTTTTAATTCAGCATAAATTGGTGTTTTTGCTGCATCAGTCAAAGATGATTTATCGATTTGATAAATGATCGAATTGATCTTTGCAATTCCGGTATAATTGTAACGCCAGGCAGAAAGAATCATACGATTGTCTGCTTTCCAGGTATGTCTTTGTGCATCCTGATATTGTCCCCCATCGTACCAGTTTGTTCCTCTGGTCGGAATTGTCGCTTCATCAGAAACCGTTTCATTTAAAAAGAATACATACTCACACGTTGGATAATTATTTGATATCCCATCTGCAAATCCTCTTAATGAAGAATACGCACCTCCAACTAATGCATCAATTTCTTTGGGAGTATTTCCAAAATTCCCATCTTCTACTCTATCATATAGTTGTTCATCTAAATCGGTACATGATGATATCGTAAAGAGCATGCTTATTAATAATGCTGCTGTTATTTTGATTTTCATTTGTTCTATTTTTGAGTTAATCGCTTAATTATTAAACGTAAAATTTAATCCAACAGAAATCGTTGTTGGTCGCGGATAATTATTGTACTTATCGATTCCAGGCGCTGCCAATCCCGTTTGATCTTGACCATCTTGCGCATTTAAACCGATCTCCGGATCTACACCTTTATAACCTGTAATTACAAACAGATTTTCTCCCATAGCATAAACTCTGAATTTTGATGATTTAGATTTCAATGGCAAAGTATACCCCACTGAAAGTGTCTGAAGTCTGAAGAAAGAAGCATCTTCTATCCAATAATCTGAATATTTTGGAGATGAAGTAAGACCGCTGTTTAAGAAATCATCCGGCACATTATAGGCTGGTAATCTGTTAGGATCATTTAACATCATATTGGTTGCATTTAATGCTTTTTGCCCAAACATTCCGTAACCAGAAACACCTAAATCAAAATTTCCATAGGTGAAATTCATACCGATACCTAAAGTCAAATCTGGCTGAATATTTCCTAAATCTGTTTTATCAGCATCTGTTAAAGCACTATCTGCCACTACAGCTCCAGCTGCATTGTAGTACTGAATTTTCCCGTCAGCATCAAGTCCAGCATTTTTGAATCCCCAGAAAGTTCCAACGGGATATCCTTCCGCAATAATTTGAGAATATTGTCCAGACATACCCGCTAATCCGTGTAAAGATCCACTGTAAATAACATCTGTCTCATAAGTTGTATTCGACAGTTTTTCGATTTTCTGAACGTTGTGTCCTAAAGTTAAATTCGCATTCCATGAAAATTTATCTCCTTTAATAATGTCCGCATTCAATGTAAGCTCAACTCCTTTGTTTGACATTTCACCAACGTTTGCCAACATCGTTCCCACTAAATAGGGAGGCTGAGGCACTTCATAAGTGTATAACAAATCGTCTGTTGTTTTTGAATAATATTCAAATGAACCTGTTACTCGGTCAAATAAGGTAAAATCGACACCAATATTTAATTGTTTAGTAGATTCCCATTTTAAGTCAGGATTTGGATTTTGTTTTGGAGAATAAGCCAAACTCCAGGTTTGCGTAACCGGATCGTAGTAACTATCATTTCCAACTCCTAAGATGGAAAGTGATTTATATTCGCCAATTCCATCCTGATTTCCTGTAACTCCGTAACCCACTCTTAGTTTTAAATTACCCAACCAGTCTTTTGAACCGCTCATAAATTCTTCGTTAGAAATTCTCCATGCTGCAGAAGCTGATGGAAAAGTTCCCCATTTATTGTTTTCTCCAAAACGGCTAGAACCATCTCTTCTTACTGTTGCAGTAAACAAATATTTGCTGTCAAAACTATAATTAGCACGAGCATAGAACGAAACTAAATTTGATTTCCCTTTATAAGAATACACATCGCCTAAACGGTAATTATATCCTGCACCTAAATTGTTATAACTAAAAGCATCTGATACAAAACCACTTCTTTGTGCGCCGAAACCTTCGTAAATATTCTCTAAGTATGAATAACCACCTAAAGCACTAATAGTGTGTTTTCCAAAAGTTTTATTGTAATTCACATACAATTCTCCTTGTGCGTTAGTATATTCTGCGTAGGTTTTTTGAGCATAACCATCTTCAGTTCTTCCTTCCATAACGGCATATGTTGGCTTATAAGTACTTCCCTGAACTGCATTATGTTCTAATGAAATATTGGCAACAGCCGTAAAATCATTTAAAAATTTAATCTCTGTTTTAAAATAACCTAAAAGTCTGTGTCTTTCATTATCAACAGTTCTGTTGGTTAAAATTTCAACCGGATTTTCATAAATTGTTCCTCCAACTGAAGTAAATTCACCATTAGCGTCATAAATCGGAATCGTTGGATTTAAATTGTATGCACGCTCAAAAATTCTGTAATCTAATGGATGCCATTTGTCGATATTGGCGAATAAACCCATATCAAATTTTACATCCTTATTATCTCCGAGATATTGGTATCCACTAACGTTTCCGCTTAATCTTTCTAAACCTGTTGATTTGATAACCCCTTCATTATTCAAATAAGAAAGAGACATTCTGAAACCGCTATCCGCTTTACCAGAATTGATACTTAGAGTGTGCGATTGTGAAATAGCAGTTTGTTCGATTGCTTTTTGCCAATCTGTATTTCCTCCATAATCAATTGCATCCTGGTTTCCGGTTTGACGGACATATCCTCTCCATTGATTTGCTGATAAAAGATCTAAGTTATCATTCACATAACCAAAACTTGATAATCCGCTATAGGTAACAGAAACGCCTTTTGTTCCAGATTTTGTGGTAATGATAATAACTCCATTTGCCCCTCTTGATCCGTATATGGCTGTCGCCGAAGCATCTTTTAAAACGTCTACCGATTTAATATCAGAGGGCTGTACCACATTGATATCAACACCAGCAATTCCATCTACTACAATAAGCGGACTATTACTTGCTGTTAAGGAAGTTCCTCCACGTAAACGTAAAGTAGAACCAGCTGCAGGATCTCCAGAAGGACGAATAACATTTAAACCTGCCACTTTTCCTTGCAAAACCTGCTCTGTAGAAGAGATTGTTCCTTTTACTAAATCGTCTGCTTTAACGGTTGAAATAGCTCCCGTTAAATCTGATTTCTTTTGCGTTCCATATCCAACAGAAACAACCTGTACTTCTGCCAACTGATAACCATCGTTTGGTAAACGAACATCAATATTAGCCTTTGTTGCCGATGTAATTTGAACTTTCTGAGTTGTTGTTCCTATAAACGAAACTTCAATCGAACCTCCTACGGCTACAGACAATGTAAATCTTCCGTCAAAATCTGTTGTGGTGGCGTTTTTAGTACCCACCTCAATAATAGAAGCGCCCGGCAATACAGTACCTGTATTGTCATAAACGGTACCTGATACCTGCTTTTTTTCCTGAGCAAACATTCCTGCCGAAAGAAAAAGAATGAAAATCATGAATACCACAGTTTTAGTAGTCCACAGATGCTGCAGGACTATTTTTTTATTTTTACTGTTCATTAGAATTGATGTTTTAATTTGATAGTGAATTATTTGTCTAGAGTTTTAAGAGGAATCGTGGTATCCGAAATTGTTTTGTCCTTATTGTCTTTTACCAAAACATGAATTTCAGTTAGACCAGGAATTCCGTTAAGTTCAGAAACCAAATTGACAAATCCTTTTATCTCAGCTGTTCCTCCGGCAAATTCACCAGAAATCACTTTACTGCCCGCGTTAATTGTGTAAATTAATTTGTTTACACCTGGCTCGTTGTTTTTACGAGACATTCCGAGGAAATCTCTTTGACTAATTTGTAAAGGGAAAAATCCAAATACGGGTGGCGGTGGCGGAATATATTCTCCGGCGTAAATTATCTGATCACCAGAATTAGTGGTCCAGTCTTTTGCTACGAACAGAAAAGTAATATTTTCCATAACAAAACCCGGTTCGGTATTATAATATTCCTGTGGAATCAAATCCATTCTGTAAAAACCATTTCCAAGATCTTTCAACTTTGTTTTTTCAGATACTTCCGGAATCCAGGCCTGATATTCCTGTAAAACGGCCCAATTATTTAAACCACTATGGAAGTGTACACTCGGCACTCCACTAAAACCATCTTTTAGGTTTGAATTAAATAAAATACTAACTGGTTTGTCAATTGTTGGTTTTGTTGGATAAGATCTGATTAACTCATTTGCAGTATAAAAAGAGGAGAAATCAGTATAAGCTACATTAGCAACATCACTTTGCTTCGATCCGTTTTTGTTTTTTAAACGGAACCAAAATCCTGCGCTTGCTGCAATTTGATCTGGAGTTTGAGAAAAGTAAACGGTTGGCGTTAAGGTAAAACTCCAAACTTTATCTCCTTCATATTTCAGTTTCGCAAAATCTGACGAATTTTCCCAGTTTCCTGCATCTGGTTCAGATGGTGACCACATCCATAAATATAGATCTTCGTTTTCTGCAAAAGTGGATGCTGACATATCAAAATACCATGTCACCTGTTCATCGTATTTGTAAACTACCGGAAATGATGATATAGGCCCCACAGCTCCTGCAGCTTCCTGAGCCTGGATAAAATTAGGTGCCATCAAAAGGGCAAGTAAAATTGTATATATAAACTTTTTCATATGTATTTAATATTTGTTTTTTGTCGGAATATGGTATCGCCATTCTTTGTTTAGTTTGTAATTTGGAATCATGGCGATTTCATATTACTTTTAATTAATAGCATTTAATTTGAATACATAAGACACAAAAGGAGTTCCGCTAGAAGAATGCACCAACTGAAATTCCATTTCGTCGTTGCTTCCCGGAACTGATGTTAATCGAAGTTCATCTGTTTTTTGTGTTTTTTGAGCATCGCTGTACAGATAGATTCTTACTGCACTGGCATTAGTCTGTTGAAAATCGGAGCTTAATCTCCAATATCCTTTTGGGGCAAATAAAGGAGGAACATTACCCATAACCTCGTAACTTGTTGGCTGGTTCTTTTCGTCTACACTGAATCTGATTTTAAAATCCTCGTAGTTAAAGTACGTACTCAAGTTTTGTTCGTTTGGCTCGATGGCATTTGCTTTTGCAGATTCATCTACCATTTTCAAATTTGTTAATCCCCAATCTCCGTTTACTTTCTCATAAATGGTAATTGGATCAACATAGCTTCCGTCATCAATACTGTCACAGCCAATGGCAAACAGACACATAATAACAGCTAACCAATAAATACTTTTACATCTCATAAATTTGTGGTTTGTTTGTTAGTTTTTTTGTCTCATTAAAGACAGAACGAAGCTAGATGTTAAAAAAACCTAAAAAAAAATATCTGATAAAAATCAAGATGTAATTGAAATAAAATTAAATTTAATCTATTGCAAATCAGTATTTTACATTATTTTTGTGTTTACAAAAATCAAGATGCTGTTGAGATGAAAAACAGCATATAAATAATAGTATTTATGACAATATGTAAATTAAAGTCTATATTTTTTTCACTATACATATATATTATTGCTTTTTATTGTATAATTGCAAATTATTAGACTACTTTTAACATTTAGATCTTATTTTTGTTCGATGATCTAAATTTTATAGCTTTGTTATTAAGAGAATTACCAAATTCTGACAGCTATAAATCATCAACATTTATTTTTATCCTGAATTAAAAAACGAATTAACTCAACAACCAAAAAAGAATTTTACCCCTTAACCAAAACTAACTATGCAAAGAATATTCATTCTATTTTTTTTCATTGCAGGTTTCTCTCTAACTGCGAAAGAGACAAATCCAGTGCTGGAAGAATTAGATAAAGTGCTTCTTAAAAAAGATATTTACTTAAAACAGAAGTATCGTAAAATTGAAGCCTTAAAAAAAGACGTCTCAAAATTTACCGTCAGTCAAAACAACGAGCAGCTTTATAATAGCTATATGTTGTTGTTTGACGAATACAAATCATTCAAATATGACTCCGCTTATTATTACTTAGAAGAAGCAAAATTCAAGGCGATTGTTTTAAAAGATCCTAAATATTTAGCCAAAAGTCGAATTAAGGAAGGTTTCGTATTACTTTCTTCGGGACTTTTTAAAGAAGCCATAGATACATTGAATGTTATTGACGATCAAAAGCTCGATCAAAAAAACAAATTCGAATATTATTCTATAAAAGCCCGTGCCTACTATGATTTAGCCGATTACAATAAAGATCAGCGTTTTAATATTCATTATGTACAACAAGGAAATCACTTCCTTAAAAAGGCTTTAGAATTGATCGGAACCAATACTAATGAATATTGGGCTGCCGAAAGTTTAAAGAGACTAAAACAACAAGATTGGCGTGGCGCTGAATTTGCTTTCAGCTACTGGATCAACAATTACAAATTACCTTCTGATTATTACGGAATTGCAACTTCAAGCCTCGGCTATATCTATTCAGAAAGAGGCTATACCAAAAAAGCCATTCATTACCTGGCACTTGCCGCTATTGCCGATGTTAAAAATGCGACCAAAGAAACCGTCGCACTTCGGAATTTAGCCAACGAACTCTTTAAAATGGGTTATTTGGATAAAGCCAACGAATACATCAATATCGCGATGGATGACGCTACTTTTTATAATGCCAGACATCGAAAAATCGAGATTTCCACGATCTTACCGATTATTGAGAAAGCACAATTGAATAACGTAAAAGATAAAAATGATAAATTAGAAAGAATCATTATTTTATTGACGATTCTTACCTTGATCATAGTTTTGTTTCTGATTATCATTTTCAAACAATTAAAAGAAAGAAATAAAGCCCGAAAAATAATGGCTTCGTCGTATGCGCAACTTCAGGAAATGAATATTAGCCTGAGTGAAGCCAATGCTATTAAAGAAGAATATATTACCTATTTTATTAAGGCAACTTCGGCTTTCATTAATAAGATAGATCATATTCAGAAAAGCACACTTCATAAAATCATTACCAAAAGAACCGATGAAGTTATTGCGAGTTTGAAGCGTTATAATGTAAAGGAAGAACGCGAGAATCTCTTTCATCAATTCGATGAAATCTTCCTGAAATTATTCCCTACTTTTGTGACGGATTTTAATCATTTATTCCCAAATGATCACAAATGCATCGTTAAAAAAGGAGAGCTTCTAAACACCGAACTAAGGATTTTTGCCTTGTACCGATTAGGAATTCAGGATAGCAGCCAAATGGCAGAATTTCTGGAACTTTCTGTAGCTACCATTTATACTTATAAAACTAGAATCAAAAGCAAATCTGATTTTAAAGATACTTTTGAGGAGAAGATTATGGCGATTAAGACGATTTAAAATCCGAAAAAAAATAGCCACGAATTCACGAATTATTTAAATATAAATTCAGGAATTCGTGGCTATTTTTTTATTTCACTAATAAACAATTAGTAAAAATTTGTGCAATTCTTAGTAGCCAAAACCTAATTCAATATATTTTAATTCGTGAATTTGTGGCTAATAATTATTCCGAAGTTTCTAACTGCAAAATTATATTTTGATAGCGTTTACTTAACGAAAACAACTGCTCAGCAAAAATCATAATCGCTAACGGAACAAAGAAAAATGCCGTTAAATTTTCCTCATATAAAAAGTAAGTTGAAATCATAAAAAGACGGGCATATTCCAAATAATATATCCATTTTCGCTGTTCTAATAATGCTCCGCAATTAACCAGTGTAATGAAAATCAAGAATAATACAAAAGCTTTATCGAAGCCATTTAAATACTCAAAATAATAAGTAAAAACAGTTAAAAGCAAAGTACAAACTCCTAATTGAATATAGAGATAATTTCGAAATTTCAAGCGTTGATGTGGATTCTCTTTATCTTGCAGAAAACGCTTTTCTAACGTTGGCCGAATATCCTGATCCATATGTGCCGGACTTCCAAAAATGGCTTTCCAGCTGGCTTTAAAACCTTCTGAGCGTTTCCATAGCTCATAAATCTCAAAATAGTAATGAAAATGCTGCCAGAGAAAACTATAGCTTTTTAAGGGATGTGTCAATCCGTATTTTGGTTTTTCTTCTTCTTCCTGGAAAGTTCCAAAGAGACGATCCCAAAAAGTAAACATATCGCCGTAATTTTTATCCAGATATTTTTCATCTGAAGCATGATGAACACCATGGACAGAAGGAGTTACAAAAACATATTCCAACCATTTTATTCTACCAATAAGCTGCGTGTGCGTAAAAAAAGAATACGCACCATGAACAATCAACATCGTAATTACCATTGTTGGATGAAAACCAATAAAAGGCAAAACACACCAAAATCCCGTTCGGATAACAGCCTGAAAAGTGGTAATTCTGGCCGCAGCCGTAAAATTAAATTCTTCACTATGATGATGTACAATATGTGCTGCCCAGAAAAAATTAACCTCATGCCCCAATCTATGATACCAATACCAAACAAAATCGGTAGCAAGAATTAAAGCAAACCAAACAAAAATGTTAGCCGGAATATCTAAAAGTCTGTAATTATCATAAATCAGATAATACAACTGATAAAAACTGGCGGAGATAAAAAGATTAATTAATCTCTCGGCTATACCAATACTAATGTTTGAAACAGAACTTTCATAATTGAAAATTTCAGGTCTCTTTTTACGTTGTGCCAACTTGTATTCCAGAAATAAAAAAAGGAAAAAAGCAGGCATTGCAAAGGCAAGAAAATTAATATGTTCCATTTTTAAAAATTACTTTTTAATAGAGAAGAAAGTCACTTATAAACCAAGAGAGAAAGATATTTTCACTAAATTAATTTCGTTTACTAACCAAAAACGATTTCAATACATAAAAAATCTTTCTCCCAAACCAATATTTAATTCTGCTTGAATTTCGGAGCATCTAACGCTACCTCTTTCACTGATTGTGTATCTGCCACTTTTTGCAAAGCAATAATGTATGCTGCTATTCTTGGCGTCACATTATGTTTTAAGGCGATTCTGAAAACCGTTTCAAAACCTTTTTCTAAAATATCTTCTAAACGGGTATTAATCTGATGAATTCTCCACGATTCTAAAAGTGAATTCTGAAGCCATTCAAAATAAGAAACCGTAACTCCACCGGCATTCGCTAAAATATCAGGAACAACCAAAACATTATTGTCATGCAATATTTTATCTGCATCTGAAGAAACAGGTCCGTTAGCGCCTTCCACAATAATTTTGGCTTTAATAGCAGCGGCGTTTTTCTGTGTAATAACATCTTCTTTCGCTGCCGGAATCAATACATCAACATCTAATAACAACAAGTCTTCATGTTTGATGGCAACCGAATTCGGATACCCTTTAATATTCTTATTGTTTAGATTGTAATAAAGGATCAGTTCTGGAATATTAAGCCCTTCCGGATTATAAAAAGCTTCTGAAACATCACTAACCGCAACAATTTTCAATCCTTTTTCATATAAAAACAAAGCCGAATGCAATCCTACATTTCCAAAGCCCTGAATAGCAGCAGTAGATCTTGCCGGTCTTAATTTTAATTTTTGAAGGGCTAATAATGTGATTATACTCACACCTCTTCCAGTTGCTTCTACCCTTCCCAATGAACCTCCGGAATGTAAATGTTTTCCAGTTACCACAGCGTGAATTGGCTTACCATGAACTAATGAAAATTCATCCATTAACCAGCCCATTTCGTCTGGACCAGTTCCCATATCTGGCGCAGGAACATCTTTTTCAGGGCCAAAAATATCAGCTAATGCTTTCGTATATCCTCTTGTAATTTTCTCTAATTCTGCTTTAGAATGTTTTCTGGGATCACAGATAATTCCGCCTTTTGCTCCTCCAAAAGGAATTCCGGTAACAGCAGATTTCCAGGTCATCCAGGCAGCCAATGCTTTTACTTCATCCAGATTTACACCTGTATCATAACGAATTCCGCCTTTTGACGGCCCTAATGCTGTATTGTGAATTACACGATAACCTTCAAAATTTTGAACGTTTCCGTTATCTAACACAATCGAGAAATTAACTACGATTTGTTTTTCCGGACGTTGCAGTTTTTGCCTGATTGATTCGTCCAGATTAAGAATATCGGCTGCGATATTAAAACGATCAATCATCGATTGAAAGGGGTTCTGTTTAATTATTTCTGTGCTCATCTTTTATATCTTTTAAATTTGAATATTTGATTTGTATTTTTTCTATCCTTGAAGACGCTTTTACTTATAACAAGGAAAAACCTCAATTTTATCTCCAACATCGCATTCGACAACATGGAATTTTGATCAGACAACACTGCATCATAATATTCGTATTTCTATTTGGTCTCATTTCTTTATTTTTTAATAGTTCTAAAAAAAGCCTTTCATTGGTGCATGAAAGGCTAAAAAAAAATAACTAACAAGTGATTTTCTATTAACGCCATTTCACTGCATAGTTCAACATGCAACACAACGTGATGCTACACATGACCTGAATGATATTTTGACTAGAGTATTTCATTGTTGGGACAAATTTATAAATATATTTCTTAAATTCTATAGAATTAGTAGAGTTTATTTTGAATAAATTGAAACTTAATTTTAAAAGAGCTGTAAATAAAGGAATTAGACTACAGAAAAAATTTACTTAAATTGTGAAATAACAATAAAAATTATCGCAATTAAGGCTAAAAAGATACCAATAAAGTTAATTTTTGATAATTTTTCCTTGAAAAAAAGCAGACCAACAAGACTTCCTAAAATAATAACACCCATATTCATTCCGGCAAAAACAGTCGATGGGTTTTCTGAAAATGCTTTGTGCGCTTTTAGATAAAACAATATATTTCCGAAATTAAAAAGTCCGACCAAACCTCCGAAAAGAATATTTTTAGCTTGTAATTTTACCTTTTTCAAAACGGTTTCATAAACAACAACCAATAAAGAAATGGCCAAAGAAATATCAAAAACTATAAATAAAGAAGTGGTATAAGGCAAAGTAGTATAAAGTGCTATTTGCTTAAAAAGAATATCAATTACACCAAAACCCAACAAAACAACTGTTGGATAAACCCACTTATTTTCTGTGTTTACTGATTGTTTTTTAAGTATGAATAATAGTGCGACAAAACCAATTAATAATCCTATAACTTTATAAGAATTGAAATCTTCTTTGAAAATAAACCAGGCTGCTAGTATCGGAATAAAAAGTGATAAACGCTGTGCTGCATCCGTTTTTACGATCCCCATATGCTTTATAGAAGCAATTAAAAACAGAAAAACGACTGGTAATAGTATTCCAATGGCGATGTAGATATTCCATGGTGCTGCTACATCAACTTCGTTTAAATTGGGACTGAAAGTAAAATAGCAAAGTGCCAATGCTGTTACGTAATTGAATGCTACAACCTGAGTGGGATTAGCATTATACTTTCTAGTGATTTTGAATATAACACCAACAATTACACTGCAAAGAATACTAAGAATAAGAAATAACATAGGCTAAATTTAGAATGCAAAAATAAGACTAATCATCTTCTCATTTTTATTCATGTCCATAATATTTGAGGAAATGATGTTTAAATTCAGTTTGCATTAATTCAGAAGTGATGCCTCCAAATTGAATTTCAAATCCATCAGAATCCGTTCCTGTTATTGCTCCGCCCCAACCTGGCAATTGCCTACCATTTTGCAAAAGAATTTTTAATTCGGGGATTACAACTGTATCAATAAACTTTTCTTTAGGGAAATCCGAATTAATCTGAATCTTGTATTTTTTACAATGATTTCGAAACAAATCGTAAGGAGAATCAATCCCATCAAATATTATTTTTCCATGCACTATTCCCATTGGCGGGTCTGCAAATTCAAATTCTGTATAACCTATATTTATACCATTGAGTTCTAAAATATATTTACTAACCATCTTTATTTCTTTATCAGAAATCCAAAAGTAACTATTTATATATTTTTAGGTTAAAATTTAATCACTTTTCAGCCAACCGGTAATACTCATTCTGGTATTTTGAGTAACCAAAACTTCATGAACCAATTCATTACTTTTAAAGAAAACGGTTTTTCCCTGAGTTGGTGCAATTTTTTGATTGTTATTTTCCTGGTGAATCATCAATTCTCCTCCGTCACTTTCCAGCCAATTACTATTGAGATAACTGATCATAGAATATTTCCGACTTGGATTATTCTTGAATTGATCTAGATGTTTCAGATAAAAATCACCTTTTTCATATAAAGAGTAATGAAATTCATAACCTGTGATTCCGGCGTAACAGCTTTCATTTAAATAAAGAATGAAGGCATCAATTTGCGCAAAAAATTCATTTTCAAAAACATTATTATGCTTTTTATCGAGCCAATAAATCGAATCGCTTCTAACCGCACCATCATAAGAGAGTTTCTCTGAATTCCCTATTCCGGCTTCAGACAATAAACTTCTCTGATTTAAATCAAGTAGATTTTGTTTGAGATTATCTGCCAATTCTTTGCTTAAAAAATGCTCCGAAATACCTACTTTATTTTCGATATAACTTGCAATCAAATCTTCAAAACCTTCTTCCATTTTATTTTTGGGAAAGACTGCAAATACAGCCAACGGAGCAAGGTAGAAGAAATAAAACTGGTAATAGACTTATTTTCAATAAATAATAAACCCGATAACTTTTTAAAAGCTATCGGGTTTATTTCTACGCAACGTTAATTCATAATTAACAATTCACAATTTATAATTTACTAATATAACTTCCGTACATATCTTTAAATTGATGTCCCTGTGCAAAACGATCTTTGCTTAGTTTTTTATATTCTACCAAAGCCCATAAAATAAATTCCTTCATGAAATATTGGTCTTTTTTATCTAACTGTGGCTGGTATTTCTTCAATAAAGTTTCTAATGGAGTCACTTCATCAAGAATACTTTTATATTCAGCATCTGAAGCATCATCTAACAATTCGAAACCACTTTCTGCAAAAAACCATTCTATTAAATCTGAGTATGGTGTTTTTTCGCCAGGTTTTTCTAATTTTTCAATTTTCGGAAAGAAATCAGAAAACAAAGTTCGGATAGCAGATCCTATTAAATTCTGCGCCACGGCAGCGGCTCCCTCCTGCTCTCCTTCATATACTAATTCTACTTTTCCGGTGATTGCCGGGATAATTCCAATGAAATCAGACAGACGTAAAATGGTATGATCAACTCCGGCTTTTAACGCACGACGTTCTGCTGTACTAATTAAGTTCTCGTAAGCCGTAATACTCATTCTCGCACTTACACCGCTTTTATTATCAATGTATTCACTGTCACGCGCTTCAAAACTAATTTGTTCTAAAATATCTTTAGCCAAACTTGGTACATAAACAATTTCGCTTTGTGTTTCGTCTAATTTAGCTTCCTGTTCTGTAATTGTTCTGGCAATGGCAACACTCTCCGGATAATGGGT
This sequence comes from Flavobacterium sp. KH_001, assembly GCF_057840745.1. NCBI lineage: Bacteria > Pseudomonadati > Bacteroidota > Flavobacteriia > Flavobacteriales > Flavobacteriaceae > Flavobacterium > Flavobacterium sp. KH_001. The sequence goes on from NZ_CM174520.1 coordinate 4,431,940, forward strand.
CAGGATTTGAGAACCAATTCTATCTTTAAGAGGCGTTACAATGCTTCCTCTGTTAGTATAATCTTCCGGATTTGCAGTAAATACAAATTGCATATCCAATGGCATTCTCAATTTAAAACCTCTAATTTGAATATCGCCTTCCTGCAAAATATTAAATAATGCCACCTGAATTCTGGCTTGTAAATCGGGTAATTCGTTGATAACAAAAATAGAACGATTCGCTCTCGGAATCATTCCGAAGTGAATCACACGATCATCAGCATAAGATAATTTTAAATTCGCCGCTTTTATCGGATCCACATCTCCAATTAAATCGGCAACCGTTACATCCGGTGTTGCTAATTTTTCAAAGAAACGTTCGCTTCTGTGTAACCAGGAAACTGGAGTTTCATCTCCTTTTTCAGCAATTAAATCTTTTGCAAAACGTGAAATTGGATTTAGCGGATCATCATTAATTTCTGAACCCGAAACAAACGGAATATATTCATCTAGTAATTCGATCATTTTACGCGCCAAACGTGTTTTTGCCTGACCACGAAGTCCTAATAAATTGATATTGTGACGCGATAAAATAGCGCGTTCCAATTCTGGAATCACCGTATTTTCGAAACCATGAACACCTTCAAAAACAGGTGTTCCCGATTTGATTTTCTCACGAAGATTATTTCGTAACTCATCCTTAATACTTATGCTCTTATATCCTGAAGCCTTTAATTGACCGAGTGTTTTTATAGTATTTATTTCCATTTTATGAAATATCAGTTTATTGTTTTATTTTTTATTCTTCCGTAGAAAATTACAGTATAATATCATTACTGTGCGTCTCTACAATATACGTCATGTATAAAAATCTTAAATCCTTAGCATCTTAGAACCTAAAATTACCTCACTCTTTTCTTCCTATTCGTTTCATAATCTTCAAAAATCATTTCGCCCAAACCTTTAAGTCCCGTATAAAATGCTTTTCCCTGATTTGCTTCTGTAAAATGATTCACAAAACGCTGTAAATACGGATCGTTTGCAATCATAAAAGTGGTAATCGGAATGTGTAATTTTCTGGCTTGCTGTGCCTGTGTGTAACACTTATCTACTATATACTCGTCAAGTCCATTACTGTTCATATAATAGGAACCATCGCGTTCGCGAACGCAGCTTGGTTTTCCATCGGTAATCATGAAAATCTGCTTGTTGGTATTTCGTTTTCTTCGCAAAATATCCATTGCTAGCTGGAGTCCTGCAACCGTATTAGTGTGATAAGGTCCAACTTGTAAATACGGCAAATCCTTAATAGGAATCGTCCAGGCATCATTTCCGAAAACCAAAATATCCAATGTATCTTTTGGATAACGCGTTGTGATTAATTCTGCTAAAGCCATTGCTACTTTTTTGGCAGGCGTAATTCTGTCTTCACCATACAAAATCATACTGTGGCTGATGTCAATCATCAAAACCGTGCTCATTTGAGCTTTGTATTGCGTTTCTTCGACAACCAAATCATTTTCGGTCAGCATGAAACTTTCTACACCATTATTGATTTGTGCATTACGCAAACTTTCAGTCAAAGCAATTCGCTCCAAACCGTCTCCAAAATTAAATTCACGGAATTCACCGGTATGTTCATCACCGTTTCCGGCATGTTTCGTTTTATGATTTCCGTTTCCTGAACGCTTTAAGTTACCAAAAATTTGATCTAAGGCCTGCTGCCTGATTGCTCTTTCTGTTTTAGCTGTAATTCCGAAACCAGCAGTGCCATCAGGTTTTGCTTCGTCTTTTATGTAACCTTTCTTTTTTAAATCTTCGATAAAATCATCGATAGTGTAGTTCTCATCCGTCAGTTTATATTCTTTATCTAACTCCCGAAGCCAGTCTATAGCTTCATCAAAATCCCCCGAAGTATGGGTGATAAGCTCTTTGAAAATGCCAAAAAGTTTTTCAAACGGAGACTGAAATGGGGCTTCGTACGACTTAAAATAAAAACCTTTTTTAAATTCGTTTTTCATAATTCTAAAATTACGCTATTTTAGAATTACGAAAAAAGAAACGTTTATTAATTTTTAGTTAAAATATTGAGGAGAAAGCAGTTGAAATCGAGGCAATTTCTGTCAATTATTCAAACTTTCCGTCAACATAATACCAGGAGCCTTTTTCAAATTTGAATGTAGAGAATTCATAATGAATTTGAGGTTTACTATTTAAATCCATAAAATAGGCTTTAAACTCAACTGTTTCTTCAGAAGAACTTAAAATCTCCAATTTTTGCCATTTATTAGATGTCGCCCATTTTAGAATTTCTTCTTTTGAATAATAAGCTCTTTCCGAAACATGCGTTGTTTCCAGAAGATAATCGGCGTTTTGAGTGGCGTATGCCGAATAACGAGAACGCATTAAAGCCAATGCGGTTGGTGCTTTTTGATTGTTTTTGAGATACAATCCACAGCAATCATCAAACGGTAAACCTGTATCGCAAAAACACGTTTTATTCTCCATCAACTGCCTCTTCTCCATTGATCTTAACATGCAGCTGATTCAATAAAACCTGATATCTGCTAATTTCTCTTAGTTCTTCATCTTCTTCGGCATGATCCAGCATTTCGTCTAAAGTTTCATTTACTTCAAGCAATTTATTATTAGCTTCTCTATCTTGTTTTGCAGCAATTAAATCAATTATTTCCTGCACACTTACTTTTAAATCGTCAAATTTACTATTCATATTTTTTTTGTTTCAGGTTTAAAGTTTCAAGTTTTTTTTGTTCTGGTATCAACAACTTGAAACCTGAAACAAAGAAAACTTAAAACTATTCTTACTCTTCGTTCTTTTTATCTTCATTAAATTTTTTCACAATTTCTTTTAGTTTTTCCTTGCGTGCAACTTCAGCCTGTTTCTTTTTATTCTGGGCTTTGTGCAATTTGTCATTGTGTGCTTTGATGTTCTTTTCGTTGTTGCGTCCCATTATATTTCTCTTTTAATTTCTTCTAAACTTTTCTCGGTATAAATCAATTCTGTTATAATCCTTTCTCTCAAAACATCAATATCATCATCAAAATGTTTTGCCCAGGAAGTCAGCTGCTGCAGATTTCTGATTTGTTTAATACGTTTTGTCGTTTCAAAACTCGTTCTCAGAATCGCTTTTTTATCATAGGCCGGATTATTTTTATGCTGATAGATTACGGTGTTCTTATCAAAATCAGCTTCAATATAATATAGTTTTTCTTCGGCATTATCCGGATGAAATTCACTCCAGGCGGCAAAACCTATTTTTGTTTTCGAAGGCGTTTCCGGTTCCATGGCAATCAAACGCCATTTACTGTTGGCTAATCTTCCCCAATGATTCGAAACTCTGTACATTCCGGCTTCACTATAATAATAGGCACTTCCGGCCTTACTTTCGAATTGTTTTTTTAAGCCTTCAATTGCATCTGGAAGCACTTCATGAAAAACACAAAAGGTATTTTTAAATGAATTTGGATGTGGCTTAAAGTTTTTATGCATATGCAAATATACTGAGATTGTCGCGAACTCCCTAAAACAAACATAAAATGCTTAACTTTGCTGCATCAATTTTAAATTTAAAAGTTATGTCTAAGGATTCACAAGAAAAAATGCCCCAAAAAGGAGTTTATACCGGTATCATCGAAAAAGATGAAAACAACAATTATTTTTGTGGTGAATATCTTTTAGATTACAAAATAGCACATTCAAATTTTAATCTTGGAGACTGGGTTACCATTAAATCGGTGATTGAAAATCCAAGTGATATTAGTTACGATAAATATCCGAAAAAGTCTAAAAATTTTGATAAAGCAAATCATAAACCAGAGAATAAATAAAAATTGTTTCAGGTTTCAGGTTTCAGGTCTCAGGTTTCAGATTTGAAATGAGAATAGAGCAGCTTTGACATTTTATCGCAAAGTTCGCAAAGGTTTACACAAAGTTCGCAAAGCTTATAGCCATAGCTTTGCGAACTTTGCGGTTTACTAAAGACTGTATGATTATAAAAACTTTGCGCACTTTGCGGTTAAATTATCCTGTATCAATTCATCATAACATTCTAACGTTTAACATCTAACTTCTAACATTTTACATATTTTCATAATATTTTTTGCCTTAAAACTAAAAAGTTAAAAAAAAGTGTACCTTTGCAAAAAATTTGTCGTTTTGAAGTAAAAAACACTCATTTCAAACTAATAGACAATAAGTTACCTTTTATTTATGAAAAAAATAGTTGAATACCGCAAGTTACTAAACGTAGACAAAACTGCTGAGTTAAAAGATTTGAAAACCATTTATCGTAATGCGATGAAAGAAGCTCATCCTGATAAATTTCAAGGTGATGATGCTGGTTTAAAAGCAGCAGAAGAAAAAAGTAAAGCGATTATTGAGGCTTATCACTTTTTGGTAAGTATTAATCCTGAGACGATTAAAGCAAATTTACCAGAATATACTGAAACGATTTCTACTTGTTCAATTACAGATTATAAATTTGTTGAAGGTCGTTTAATTATCGATTTCTCTAACGGAAGTGTTTACGAATACATTAGTGTTCCTAAAGCAACTTATGTGAAAATGGTTAACGCTGATTCTCCTGGAAGATTCGCAAAAAGACACATTTTGAATTCTTTCACATGGAGAAAGAAAACAAATCAAGAATAGTTTTACGCTAGAATATACCTAAAAGCACGCTGTCTACAGCGTGCTTTTTTTATGCTTAAAAATCAAAAAATTGCTTAGTTTGAGTTTAAATAAGCATATAATTAAGAGTTTTAAGTCGATTAAACCTAGCAAACACCCTGAAAACATGATACTTAAAGATAAAAAAACTATAACAAAATTTTAGGTTACAAAATTCTTTATGTTTTATATTTTTAGATACTTTTGTTGCACAAATCAATTAACTAATTAATTTTATAATGAAAAAAATATTTTTTTTACTTACCGCTTCAGTTGCGATAATGTCATGCAGCAAAGTTAAAGACGGAGAATACCTTATTACAGGAACTGCAAAAGGAATTGCAAACGGAAAAACAATCATTCTTCAAGGTCAGGATCCAACAACAAAAATGAATGTTGCTCTTGATACAGTAAAAGTTGAAAACGAAAAATTTGAAATAAAAGGAAAAGTAACTGAACCAGCTTTTCATACTTTAATTCTTCAGGATGCAAACGGGCCAATTCCTTTCATCTTAGAAACTGGTGAAATTACAGTTGCAATTGATAAGGACAGTATCCACAAAACTAAAGTTGGTGGTACTTATAGCAATGATGAGTACGTAAAATTTGACGAAGAACTTAAAAAATCTCAAAAAAGATTAATTGATTTTCAAAAAAATAACACTCAGAAAATGCAACAAGCTCAACAAGCTCAGGATACAGCAACTATCAACGGTTTGATGAAACAATATATGACTATTCAAACTGAAGTTCAGGCAGATTCTAAAAAGAAATATGTTACTTACGCTGAAAGTCACCCAAAATCTTTTATCTCTGTATTGATCGTTAAAGGAATGTCTGAAGATCCTACAGCAGATGCTAAAAAAATTGAAAGTTTATACAACTCATTAGATGAGTCGTTAAAAAATACTACTCCTGGAAAAGAAGCTAAATCTAAAATAGGTCAAGCAAAAATGCCTGCGGTTGGTGCAACAGCTCCTCCAGTTGGCAGCGCTAAATGAAGATCAGATTTCTCTGCTCCAAATCCTGAAGGTAAAGTAGTTTCACTTAAGGAAAGCTTAGGAAAAGTAACTATTGTTGATTTCTGGGCATCGTGGTGCGGACCATGCAGAAAAGAAAATCCAAATGTTGTAGCTATTTACAAAGAATTACACGCTAAAGGATTAAATATTATTGGAGTTTCTTTAGACAAAGAAGCTGGCAAGTGGAAAGAAGCTATCGCAAAAGATGGTTTAACCTGGACACATGTTTCGAACCTAAAATTTTGGGACGAGCCAATTGCTGCTCAATATGGTGTTCAATCAATTCCGGCAACTTTTATTCTTGATGCATCAGGAAAAGTAGTTGCGCAAGATTTGAGAGGTCCTGAATTAAGAGCAAAAGTTTTAGAGCTTTTAGCTAAATAAGAATAAGATTCAACATAAAACAAAAAAATCTCCCTAGTGGAGATTTTTTTGTTTTATGCTACATCAAAATGAATTAAAAAACAAACTGAAGAGTTGGATGCTAATTCCAAAGAACTACGCTTACAAGTGAAATATTGTCCTTTAATCATTACGATGAAGATGCAATTACAAAAGATGATTTAACATAAACGTTTTTGCACTATTTTTAAGAAGAATCTTTTTTACTCAAAATCACATTAAGTTAATTTAAGGTATTTTTACATTTTATGAAGCAAGAAAAATACCTACCGAAGATATGTGAACTTCTATATTAACCTAAAAATAGTAGCATTTTTGGTCAAATTGGAACAACATTTCGAATAAATAAAAAAAAACTTCATTATTATGTCTTTTTTATTTTATTCAATACCAACAACTTAAAAATTAATTCAAAAATATCTTAAAATTAAGTGCGATTTTAGTTTGTAAACATCAAAAACGTTTATATATTTGCAACCGCTTAGAACAACAAAGCGCATCAATGCTGAGATCGGGGAGATACTCAAGCGGCCAACGAGGGCAGACTGTAAATCTGCTGTGTGAACTTCGCAGGTTCGAATCCTGCTCTCCCCACGGAAAGGCCAAAAAGGCGGAAAACTTAAAGTTTTCAATCTTTTCAAAAAGCCACAAAAAATGTCTGAAGACCTGCAAATTCAACGATTTGCAGGTTTTTTTCGTTTAAAGCCTATTTTCAATATTTATAAATCCTCACAAAATTATAGGTGCAGAATCGGTGCACTTTCCGGCGCGCTGAAAAGTGCACCAGAAACAGTGAAAATCCCTTATATTACAAGGGTTAACGAGATTAACGACTTGATTTGGCAGTAATATTATTCTACATTTATTAATTTAAAAAGTAGGATTATGTTGGAAAGCAGTTTTGGTTTGGGATTCTTTTTAAAAAGACCCAAAATAGAAAGTAAAGAATGGATCGTGTATTTCAGAATAACTGTTGACGGTATCCGTAAGGAAAGCTCAACTAAGAGAAAATGGGATAATACACGATGGGATCAAAGGTTCGAAAGAGCGGTCGGCTCAAAGGAAGATGCAAAGTCGCTGAACTTCTTTTTGGATTCGCTGACTTTAAAAATCAATGAAATCAAAACCGAAATGAAGTACAGCGGCAAAACCATAACCGCTGAGAAAATTATGGACGAGGTCCTGGGAAGGACAGCGCCAAAGATTAAGGTGCTCGAAGAATTTCAAAAGCATAATGATGAAATGGAGGCGCTTCTTGGAAAAGGCTATGCAAAAGGCACTCTTGACCGGTTTACCATTACTAAAAACCATTTGACTGCGTTTATAAAATTCAAGCTTAAAAAGCACGATCTTGAATTTGCGGATTTGAATCTCGAGTTTGTAAAGGACTTCGAGTTTTACCTTAGAACTGTACGCGACTGCAGCAACAACACCACCCTAAAGTATATTGCAAATTTCAAAAAGATTGTAATCCGCGCCATTGATAAGGAGTTAATCACCAAGGACCCATTTAAGAACTTTAAGGGACGTAAAACAAAACTGGTAAAAAAACCACTCACCGCACAGGAATTGTACGAACTTGAAAGTCATTATTTCACAACTGACAGGCTCAATGTCGTAAGGGATGTATTTGTCTTCCAATGCTACACTGGCCTGGCTTACATAGACGCTTATCAATTAAAGAAAACTGATATTAAGCAAGGCATTGATGGAAATCTATGGATTATGTCCGAAAGGCAGAAAACAAACTCATCATTTAATGTACCTCTTCTTCCCCAAGCACTGAAAATAGTTGAAAAATATAAAGAGCACCCGCTGTGTATCCAACGTGGAACCGTGCTTCCTGTTTCATCCAACCAGAAAATGAATGAGTATCTAAAAGAGGTGGCAGTCTTGTGTGGCTTTCCTTTTACATTAAACACGCATATGGCCCGCCGTACTTTTGGAAGCACTGTGACATTAAATAACAACGTCCCTATTAATGTAGTTAAAGAACTGCTGGGTCATGCATCGGTAAAACAGACTGAGGCATATGCTATAACTGAGCAGGCCACAATCGGTCGTGAAATGTCTATTCTCAATAAAAAACTCAATAAAACTGCGTCCAAAATGTCTAAGCCTGATTTGGCGGTTATCAGCAGGCTCGAAAAGGAAATTCAGGCAATCAAAAAGAAATACAACATTTCTTCGTGATAAATAATTTCAAAATATATCTAAACATAAAAGAGGCTATCTCAAAATATTTGAGATAGCCTCTTTTTACACAACTTAACTTCGCTTTTATATCCTGGATGATAAGATGGGGTGTACTTAATGTATCCTAAATCCTGAAGCTGTTTAAAATACTTATGATAAGTCGGTAGAGTGTTCACGTGCGACAACTCCATAATTTTGCTGCGGCTGACCTTTATCCTCTTACTCTGCCCCTGCCTATATCCTAACCCTAATATCGCTGTCAAAATTGATAGATGCCAGACATTAAGTTGGGGATCATCAACATACATCGATAAGTAGTTCATAATATTTCTTTGTTTTAATCCATTATCTTTTTTCATCTGCAAAAAGTTTTTGAAGATCTTTTCTATTATAATAATACGAACCAAGCACCTTCTTAAAACGGACTTTTTGAGTAGTTCTAAGATTCTGAACCGAACCGGCTGAAATATCAAGCAATTTTCTCACTGACTTACTTTTAATCCATTCAGGATCATTTGTCTCGCTTTTTACAAAACTAGATTTCTCTAAAAGGACTTCTATTTTATCCAATAAAAGAAGACTAAACTGTTTTAAATCTTCTTTTGTTACTACATCATCACTCATCATTATTTTTATAATTGATTATACACTTTTTATTGTCTTCATATTATTTTTAATTTGAAACGGAACTTTATGATTAGTTTCAAACAAAGGAACTAATACTTAAAAATCTCTACAAGTACAATTTTTATTGTACCCAATTGTACCCCTTTATGCGTCTACAAAAAATTATGTCATTTATGTTGCAAATTTTAAACCCAAAATAGGAAAAAACATTTAAGCAGCATCCCTTAAGTATTTGTATTCAAAGACATTATCATTCAATTTATTTATACTCGAAAGTGCTATTAAATCGTCCAAAAAATGGCGGTTTGTAAATTGTATCGTAGAGATCCCTCTACGGTACAAAATTAACCATTATTTAATTTCATAAACAAATGATTATCTTTGAGTTACAAAATAAAAAGGTAATGAACAACCAAAAGGACAAATGGAAAATAACTCCCGAGAAGGCACATAAAATGTTAACCGACGAAGGGATGAACGTCACCCTAGACGAAGCTGCTGAAATATTATCTTTTTTAAGATTTTTGGCAGAAAGTACAGTGAAGAAATTTCTAAAAGATTCAGAAAGTGAAGAACCTATCGAAAATAGTACATTAGATAAGAAAACTGACCCTCCAACTAAAATTAAGCAGAAAAAAAATGCCTCCCCAGAAGAAATAATTTATTGCAGGACTTGTAATTTTCTAAACAATAATTTTTAAGCTCAGATTTAACATTCAGTATTCATAAATTTATCTGTTAAATAAAGCATTTATAGCACAAGTTTTATTTGGTGCTGCCTACAATTTCGCCAAAAAAGCAAAAGCGTTTTTTAAGGATAATAAACCATCAAAATTTTGTGGTAAAATATTAGTACAATTTATTTAGAAAAAGAAAAACCTCAAAAAAATCAATACTTAAGAAGCTCATGTTCGAATGTGTATTAGACATTTTTGGGCAGATAAAATATTGAAAAAGATATATCTGAACTGGGTGCAGAATCGGTGCATTTATTTTAAGATACATTTTAAAACACTGTAATAAAACTATTTAAAGGCTTAAGTTCGAAACATTACTACAAAATTTTCTTGCTGTTCTATTAAACTTAAAAATTAATTTATATCAAACACATTGAGGAAGAAATTCAACCAATTGAGAAAAAACATATTTACCCTGATTCATATTCATAATATTGATTTACGACATAATAATCATTTCAAATCGTCATGCTCAAAAATGACTATTAAGATACAGATGTACAATAATTTAAAAGAACTTATTTTCTTTTTTAGTGGACACCAGTGTAATAATGTATATATTTATAGAATTGAAAACCCAAAAAATCTATCCATAACTAAAATACTTATGAGATTAAAACTAGTTGGTAAAAAAGAACTCACCTACATACTATTCCTTTGTATTACTGTGAATTATGCCCAAAATGGAACAATTGAAAAAAATAAAACTACACAAACCACTAAATCCAAACTAGAGACATTAGCTGCAATTGAAAAAGTCTGTCAAACCATAATAGACGATAATTACGCTAATCCGAATAGTACTTCTTTAACTCAAAGTACTTCCACAGATAAAAATTTGCTTGATGTATTCAGTGATATTTCAGTCGAACTTCAAAAAAGCAAAAGTAGTACTACCGAAAGTTCTGGAACGGAAACTAAAATAAATAGTGATCCGTCATTTAACGAAGTATACTCTAAGGAAAGATATGAAGCTTTGATAGCTCATGGCGCTGCTTTTGTCAAAAAATCTGAATTACTTTCACAATCGTTGCAAAAGAGAGCAACCGAATTCGACGTTGCTGCTAAAGCAAATACTATTGAAGAAGCTAAAAGGGGTTACACTAAAATGGGATTAGCATTTCATGCTATGAGTACTAAACTTGATAGCGCAATACTAGAATTGAGAAGAACACAACCGTCTATAGTTGAAACCTATACAAAAATGACGTCTGTTGGCAACGAAACAGATGCTTTAAAAAAAGTAGAAACTACCGTTGATGCCTCAAAGAATATGATTGGAATCCTATATTATTTGTCGGCTATTAAAAATTGTAATAATGTAGTCGATAAAATTCAAGAATATATGGCACAATTATCTAAGGCGTCTGCTACTCAAAAAGGCAGACTTATGTAGCTTGTATAATATTATTTTGAAGTCCGAATACATCAATAAGTTAACCAGCCAGATCGAATATAAATGTTACTTAAAATGCAAAACATAAAAACCCTGCTACCATTTCTTTTCCTCACCTTATCATGTTTTTCACAGCTGAAAACCAACAATCAAAACGGAATTAATAAAGATTTGTATCATTTAAATTTAAATGATTCGGTTAAATCAGTCGTGTATGACCGAACCTTTTACAAAGAAGATCTCACAGCATATGAAATAGATGATATCATAGATGTAGTAATATTCCGGAACTCATATGAATCATATGAGTTTAATAAATATGGTTTAATATCAAGACATTTTTCCGATTCATTAGTATATGACCAAAAAGATCTTCAAAATAAATTCAAATACGAATCGGATAAGAAAGTCTATCGGGTACCTGATTGGAGTGGAATGGCTAATTTAAATATGCAAAATGTAAATAAAACTTCATTTAAAAGATCTAGCTGTTTTAAAAATTCAGACTCGGATTTTGCGTATAAATATAATTTCGACAAAAACGGTAAAATAACTGCTGAAAAGGAATATTTTTTACAAAAAGATGCTCCTAATAATAAAATTGAAACTGAGCTATACCAAACCAAAAAATATATATACGATCTAAAAGGCAATTTAGTACAGCAACGATTATTCTATGAAGGTGAATACAAAAACGAGAATTATTATACGGAGAGAGATGGGGCTCATGAAAAATGGATCTTTGAATATGATGCCAAAAATCGCTTAATTAAAATGTCCAATACGGATGCTATAGACCCGCAGATCGAACAAGAGCCCCTTATAGAACAGAATTACAAATATCATCCCACCGAAAATTATGTTACTGAAGTTGAAATATTTTACAGAGATGGTTTTAAATTAAAATATAAAACAGCCAGATTTTATTATAACAAAAATGCAGATATCATAGCATGTGATTACGTAAATGATATTATACAAAAACGAGAAAAAATCTTTTACGAATATGAGTACGATAGTCATAACAATTGGATAAAATGTAAACTCAGATACAAATCAATGCAGGACGAGGTACTTAAAAGTGTAAAAAGAAAAATTTCATATTATGGAAATTAAATTAAATATTGAAAAAGTTATTGCAGGTTTTGCATTGCTATGCAGTTGCCTTTGCATTGCCCAGGAAAACAAATTAAAAGTAAATAGATCGTTAAATTTAAACGGTCCCGTTAAGACTGTAAATACATTTTATTCCTTTTACAAACAAGACATTACACCATTAGTAAAATATCGTGTTTTATTTGAAAACGATATTGCGAATGATGATTCTTATGAATTTAACAAAGAAGGACTTGCTATACAAAAAGCAATTACTCTTAGATCCAAAGGTTATGAAGATCGGCCACAGGGGAGAATATATAAATATAAATATGATGACAAAGATTATATTTTAAAGAAAGATTTGTTTCCTTACTTGCGTATTTTAAAACCATTATCGATTGACTTGGATTTACAAATCCAAACTAATTTCAGTATTGAAACTAGATTTAAAAATGACAGAGATTATAAAATAGCCAAACTAGACAGTGTGAATATAGTTCTAAATCAAGATCAATATAGAGATTTAAGGCAGTTTCAATATCAATATAAAACTGAAGGAAATAAAATCATTGAAGAAAAGATTTATTATAAACCCAAACCTGAACAAAAAATATTTAAATCACCTTCAGAAAACGAACTATTATTAGTAAAGACATTTACATACGATTCGAAAGAAAACCTAATAGAATGTAATTTTGATTTAAAAAACATAGGGCCGTATCGGGACGGTAATTTAGACAATAAATTCAACTATGCTTGTGACACTAAATTTAAATGCTACTACGATGATAAAAGCAAAATTATCAAGACAACTTGGCGTAACTATTTAGGAATATTCCTTACTGCAATTTATACTTACGACTCTACCAATACCTATATTCAAAAAACACATATTACAGGTCATCAAACTTATCCCTACCCAAGTGATGACATAATTTTCAATTATAATGAAAATAACGATTTAGTGGAAGTTAAATTTATTAGTGAAGATGAAATAAATCAGCCAACAAACAGATATTATGAATATGAATATGATAATCATAAAAACTGGATTAAATGTAAGATGTATTTAGAAGGGAATAAAAATGAAGTAACAGCTACAATGGAGCGAAAGATTCAATATTTTAAATAGCAGATTGTTGAAAATCTGAAACCTATACTATAAACTCCGAAGCATTCGAACCCCATAACCAGTCTGCAGTATTTCTTTATTAGATTTAACACAACTAATTTTTACAAAACAGGCCCTACAGAATAAGCCAATTGCAATCTAATTTTAAATGATTCAAGCAATTTTGTGTTCATTATCAATTGGAGTGGATACCTTTTTTGCTACAAAAACTAAAGGCTGTTTTTAAAGATATTTCATCCGTCTAAGTTTTGTGGCAGAATCGTGGCAAATCAATTTTTCCCATAATAGAATTTCAGTGCTGAGAAAGAATGTAGCATAAGGGTTCAAGACTTCAAAGGAGTTAGAACTATGGAGACTAATAACGTCATAACAATTAAAGAAAATTTGAATTTATATACAATCAAGGCATTTACAGTTTACCGGATCTGAAAGTATCACTTTACGTTTTATGGCAAAATAATGACCTACCGAGTTTAGGTTCGAATATATTTATACAGGGCAGCATAAAAAAATATGCCAGTAGTTAATTCTGGCATATTTTCAATATTTATTATAGAAATGACTTATTTATAAAGAAGCATTTTTTAATGCTAATTATTCTAGAAATGCCACTACTTTTATTCTTAAGATTCGAAATTAAGCAGGGAAAAATGTTACCTCACCCGTAGTAATATCGTGTGATCCTCCAACAATTCCAATTTCCCCTTTCTCAATCATCTCTTTTAAGATTGGACTGCGTTCCATTATTGATTTAACGGTACGTTTAACATTTATAACAGACACATTCTCTACAAAAGCAGCATTACCTGAATTGCGGTTTTCTTTAGTCTCGGTTTCATCATCAACTGCTGGTCTTATTTTTGTCAGCAATGCTGTAAGATTACCCATTTCAACGTGATCGCATGCACCTTTTACAGCACCACATTTTGTATGGCCTAGTACTACAATAATTTTCGACCCCGCAACTTTGCAGCCAAATTCCATACTTCCTAAAATATCCTCATTGATAATATTTCCAGCAATACGTACACTGAAAATATCACCAAGTCCCTGGTCAAAAATTAATTCAGCAGAAGTTCGGCTGTCGATACAACTCAGAATTACAGCAAAAGGATGCTGCCCATCTGAAGTTTCATTGGCCTGCTGTAAAAGATTACGGTTTATTTTCAGATTGCTTACAAATCTTTGGTTTCCTTCCTTTAAAAGCTCTAAAGCCTTGGAAGGAGTTATTGCGGCCTGCATTTCTTTTGTTAACGTTTTCATTTTTGCTTGGTTTTAATGTTTATGATAAATAAAATTTTTCCGGCTGATGCGGCTTAGGTATATCGGATTCTTTTAATAACTCTTTAATATTGATTTCAATTGTTCTTGCTATTGATGTCATTGGCGTGTCTGTAGGCTGATTTCTAAAAGGGTCCTGCATATGAGTAGCAGATTTTTCTAAAAGGAAGAACATGGTTGAAATAGTCAAAAGCAGTGGAATTTCAAAATAACTTTTGATATCTCTTAGTGCTATAGAAAGCGTTACAATAAAAATGTAAATAAAAATATGCAGAAATATACGGTACGTTACAGGAAAAACCGTGTTTTTAATTCGTTCAGCCATTCCCATCGCATTTGAAAAATTGACTAAAGTATTGTTTATTTGAATTTGAGAGAAGATACTCATCGCTCTTTTTTCTTTCAATTCCAGTATTTGAAGTGTATTTAGCTGTAATAATGCTAAGGGTTTATTATTTTGTTTTGCTATTTCCTCAATGTCTTTATCAGAAACAAAATTTTCTAAATTTTTAATAGAATCAAGACCGCGAAGGCTCTGCCCCAGACTATAACACCAGGCAATATGCCTAAAGGCAATTTCTCTCACTTCATTTTGATTTTCTCTGGCTACAAAAGATTGCAGCTGCAATACAAAACTGCGGCTGTCATTTACTATACTCCCCCATATTTTTCGGGCTTCCCACCACCGTTCGTAAGACTGACTGAGTTTGAATGAAAGAATAACAGAAATGGCTGTACCAATAAATGCAGGCACTGTAATGGGCATTACCGGAATAACATTTTCAAACTGAATAGTAAGATAATGAACTAAGGTACCGATGACTAATACGTACCAAAATTCATACTTTACTTTATTAAAAAGATAAGAAAACGGAATTTTTGTATTGATCAACATTTATTTTAAAATTTAAAATTTAGAGTAAAATTACTAAAACTATCTGAAATGATAGTAATACTATTATAAATAATTGTTAAATATTTTTAAAAACACTATCACTATTGAGTAACAAATCTTTACTATATTTGCAAAAAGGTAATTAGTATGGAATTCCAAATTAAATTTGATATCAACGAAAAGATATTCCTCAGAAATCCGGAAAGCAGTGAATTGGGTAAATTAATGGTAAAAAAATCCATTGACCTGATTTATGAGCTGGGTTTTGAACAATTTACCTTTAAGAAGCTAGCCATAGAAATAAACAGTACCGAGGCTACTGTTTATCGGTATTTTGAAAACAAACACCGCCTTTTGCTTTATATCTTAAATTGGTATTGGTCATATATGGAGTTCTTAATGACATTTAAATTAGAAAACGTACTTGATAAAAAAGAAAGACTAAAAATAATTGTCAGCTTGCTTACCCACGAATTCCCGGAAAGTACCAGTCAATTTGACTACAATAAAAAACTGCTTAACCAAATTGTTATTGCAGAAAGCAGTAAAGTCTATCTGGTCAAAGAAGTGGCAGAAATCAATAAAAATGAGGTATTTAAGCCTTACAAAGACTTATGCGGAAAGATAGCAGAAATTATCTCCCAATATAATCCAGATTATAAATATCCAAGATCATTGAGTACTACTTTGATTGAAACTTCTCATCACCAGCAATATTTTAGCGTTAATTTACCAAAACTTACCGACGTCTCCTCAAAGGCAAGCTCGGAATTTACCAATCAATTTATTGAAGATTTCTTGTTTAAGATTTTGGATTAGTGGAAAGGATACATTTTTGCAATTGGAGTTCCTTCATATTTGCAAAAAAAAGTTAAGGCTTTCAAATTTTAATATTTATAAATGATTTATCTAATAAAAAACTAATTCATCTATGTTTTTCCGTTTCAAAATTTTGGTGCAAATCTACACCAAACTAAATTTATTATTATGGTGTTAGTAAATTTGGTACCCTTCAAGCTGATAGCTATTTTAATATGTTTTATGATTGTTTTGAAAAAATAGATGGAAATCCTTTTGTATCAAAAAGCGGTCTCATTTGTTGCAATTTTCAGAATTGGAGTTGCTGGGATGGGTACCTTTTTTGCCGTAATTAACAAAATAGAAGCTGAAGTTGGCCCAATAGACATTCTTATTAATAATGTCGGAATCATCAAAAGAACTCCCATTATAGAAATAGAAGTTGCCGATTTTGAAGCTGTTATCAAAGTGGATCTAACCGGTCCGATTATTGTTTCTAAAAATGCTGCCAAAGGAATGATAGAGCGTGGCGGAGGAAAAATCATCAACATGTGCTCGATGATGAGTGAATTGGGTAGAGATTCTGTAAGCGCATACGCATCAGCAAAATGCTGACCAAAAATATGGTAACCGAATGGGCAAAATTCAATATTCAGACTAACGGAATTTATTCAGGATATTTTGCTACAAGTCAGACAGCTCCAATCCGTGTGAATGGACATCCGTTTAATGATTTTATTATGGAAAGAACACCAGCCGGTCGTTGGGGTGATCCAGACGATTTGCAGGGTGCGGCAATCTTTTTAAGTTCAAAAGCAAGTGATTTTGTAAACGGTCATATCGTATATGTTGATGGCGGGATATTAGCTACGATAGCAAAACCATCAAACTAAGAATAGCAATATTTATAATTGTAAAAGAGATTAAAAATGATAAAAAGTACCATCGACAAAGCAACAGGATTCGAAAACCGATTCGAATCCTGATTTTCACCACAACAAGCTAAGGTTGTCTATCATTACAATTTATCATCAATAATCAATGCTTACTTTAGAATATCCAAATCTATAGCATAAAAAAATCGGAACACGATTACTCCTGTTCCGATTTTATTAACTTCTTTTTTTGGCTCTACTGAAAAGAACTACAATCAGGGCCAAACGAGATTATGCTATAGTATATTTTTTTTCTGTTACAGTATTGGTAGTTTCAGTTGTTACATTATCTACAAATCGCCATTCAGCTTCAGCACCTGATGCTGTAAATTTAAGATAGGTATATCCTCGCTTGTATAAATTTGCATATTCTAAATCATCTATCAGCACTGTAAAGGCCTGTGCTAACTCTATCGCTTTTGCAGGGTCAGATGTAATTCCAAGATAAGCTTCCAATCCTGGCGATGACACAGAACTGCAGGCTATTTCAGTACCTATAAATTTCCCCTGCATATCTGTAAGTTTACCCATCCAGGCATTATGAGTATCGCCGGCCAGCACCACCACATCTTTTCCGGAAAGGATGGCATATAATTGTTCCCGTTCTGCAAAGTAACCATCCCAGGCATCCAGATTATAGGGAAGAGTCGTCGTAATTCTCGCAATTTCCTGAGCCGTTAAAGAAGGATCATTTTGTTTATGTCTCATTTTAATCACAACAAGTTCAGAAATTGTGTTTATAAGAGCCTGCATGGTCGCCGGCTGTGCACTTCCTAAATGATCGACTTCTGCTAAAATTTGGTTCAAAAGTAATAGAAGTTCTGCGGGAATCAGCATCTTTGTCATCAGGATCTGCTGGCCTAAAACTTTCCATTTAGCAGTATCTGCATTGATTTGTGATCCCAGCCATGTCATTTGTTCGCTTCCAATTAATTTTCTGCTTGTGCTTAACAAATCTGTTCTAAATTTTGTCTGGTCAAAATTCCCGTCGATATCAATATAATCCGAATAACTCAGCTGTTTATCTCTTGCTATAACTCTGGTATCCATCATGTAAAGCGAAAGAATACTACCAAAATTAAAACTTCTGTAAATTCTAAGATCTTTTCCTGTTTTAAGCGGAATATATTCGCTGTAAGCCTGAAAAGCCGCCATTTTTCTCATCTGAAAATCCCCTTCTGCAGGCTGATGATTGTCTGCACCGGATTTATAGGTATCGTTAGCAAACTCATGGTCATCCCAGACACATATAAAAGGTTTTTTCTGATGAAGAAGCTGAAGATTTTTATCTCCTCTATATTGCCTGTAGCGCTCTCTGTAGTCGCTGAGGCTTGTAATCTCCCTGGCTGGTTTATGTTCTCTTCCCAGCGGGTTGGTAAATGGATTTGTTCCATACTGTCCCGGCGCATATTCGTAAATATAATCTCCAAGATGAACCACTACATCAGCATCTGAAGAAGCAATCGCTCCATACACATTGAAAAGTCCTGCCGGAAAATTAGAACAGGAAACAACAGCCATTTTTACATCATTTATACTATCTGTTTTAGACGGCAGTGTACGTGTTTCTCCGGTAACAGTTACCTGTTTGGTTTTGGCATTATAAAATCTATAATAATATTTTGTATTGGAAGTAATATTCTGAACATCTATCGCTATTGTAAAATCATTCATGGATGACGCTGTTGCCTGCCCATTTCTTAGTACTTCGGAAAATCCGGCATCCTTACTTAGCTCCCAGGTTATTTCAGCATCTGAACCTGCTGAATATCTTGTCCAGATAATCACTCCTGTTTCAGTCGGGTCAAAACTGGCTACTCCTGTCTCAAACCCTTCATTTTTCATTCCATCTGGCGCACCGCTGTTATCCGTTTTATCATCATCACTACAGCTTTCGATAAGCGGAGCGATGAAAACTCCTCCGGCAACCAATAAAGAATTTCTAAGAAACCTTCTTCTGCTTAAATCATTGTTATTTTCCATAAAAAAATTTTTCATCAAAAAAACAATGTAATATCAGAACAAAAGTTATGGCATTTTTAAAATTACCTTACATTAATATTAACAATCCATTTACTATAATAACTTATTAATCTGGTTAAGATTTCTAAACAAAATTTATTACTCAGAGCTCTGTCTGCACTAAAACCAAATGACCAGCTTATTCCAAATCTAATGATCATATTAAGTAAAAAATGACCAATTTATCAGTTTTTTCCACCAATAAACAATCAGATTTTATCTGAAAAATCCGTAAATAACTACAATAAACTTATGAATTTTATAATAATAGCTTAACTTTAAAGACTCTAAATTTGATTTTTAACAACCTTATTTCTTAAAAAATGAAACACTTCTACCAAACGCGCCATCTCATGGCTTTTTTAAGTCTTTTTTGTTGCTTCTCCATGTCCTTATTTGCTCAGGGAACATCTCCGGTAGCTCAAAATTTGCCTTATGTACAAGATTTTTCTTTATTAGAACCTACCTCAACCACATATCCCTCAGGATTACAGGGTTGGACAGCAAGTACCGCTCCCGGAAGTTCCTACAATACCAACGCTGTTTTAATAGGAGACCGAGCCCTGACAGCCAGTAGCTCTGCTTCTACTACCAGTGGGAATGTTCATAATTATAATGGAAAAATTGGATTTTTAAACTCTGGCTCGTTAGACTTAACGATTGGCTTAGCAATTAACACAGTAGCAAAGTCAGGCATTGTAGTACAATATGATGCCATGGTAATTCGCAACCCTTATGACGGAACTGCTAACACCCGTATTAATGAAATGGTTTTGCAATATCGAATAGGTGACTCTTCTGTTTTTACTACTTTGCCGACAACCTCGTATTTAAGCAATACCGTTAAACAAACAACTGCTGGAGTTACTTCTCCTTTAAATCCCGTTACTATCACGGTCATTTTACCGGCTGAATGCGACAATCGGGAGGTTGTACAATTAAGATGGATTTCTAAGCAGAATTCAGGATCTGGCTCCCGTCCTTCTTTTGCTATTGATAATATTACTATTCAAAATGACATTACGCCACCTGTGTACGCTGATGGGTACCCTAAAATAGAAAATATCCTATCCAATGGTTTTGATTTGTCAATTCAAGTGAACGAAATTGGAAAGACTTATTTTGTATTATTAGCCTCAGGAAGTGCTAAACCAAGTGCTTCTCAAATAAAATCAGGTTTAGATGCCAATGGAAATACTGCTTTACAGTCTGATATTTTTGATGTTACGGACAGCGCTTTGACTTATACTAAAAGTATTTCTAATTTAGCTCTTGGTACTGATTATGTTGTGTATGTTATTTCGGAAGATTTTTATGGTAATCTTCAAACCGACAGTAATCAGCTGAATGTTAAGACTTCTAGTGTTTTAGTGCCTTCAATATCAACAACAAAGACTGCATTGGATTTTGGCTTTGCAGAACAAAATTTCGCATCAAAAACAAGCAGTTATCAAATTCAGGCACAGCATCTTAATGATGTAGTGACTGTTACTGCTTCAAATAATTTTACAATTTCAAAAAATCCAAATGATAATTTTCAATCTTCTTTGGTTTTTGACGTGCTAGATTTTGATGCTTCTAACGCTCCTACTGTTTATGTACGATTTACACCTACTGCAATGGGTAATTTTTCAGGACAAATAGAACACCAGACTTCTGGGGCAAGTACTAAAACAATACTAGTATCCGGTGTAGGAATCAATCCTTATTCTCAAAATTTTAATGATGTAAACGTACTTACAAACAGTGGATGGACTGCTTATAGTGTAGCAGGCGATAAAATTAAATGGGCTAGTACAAGCAGCCGTTTTAATAGTTCACCAGCTGCAGTATTAATAAATGGCTACGCTGAAAACGGAGCAAGTAAAGATTGGTTAATTTCACCAAAATTACATTTAGATAGCTTCGATAAATTCCCATTGTTATCCTTTTATTCCCGTAAATTCTACTCGGGTCCTAATTTAAAATTAATGGTTTCTGTTGATTACGACGGAACAAGCAGCCCCGAAACTGCTACCTGGACAGAACTTGAAGGTGATTTCCCTTCAACTACCGGAGTATTTAAAGCGTCGCAGTTTATCAATTTAGCTGCTTATAAAACCGATAATACATATGTCGCCTGGGTATATGAAACTACCGCATCAGGTGGAGATAATGCCGCTGAATGGACAATCGATGATGTAAGTATTACCAATGAAGCAACATTTTTAGCTTCTAACCCTAATTTGAATTTTAGTGAAACAAACGCAAATTCAACTTCAGATAGTCAATCCTTTATTTTCATGGCTGGAGGTTATGGTGATTTTACAATCACAGCTCCTTCTAACTATCAATTAGCTCTTGATAATACCAATTTTCAATCCAGTCTTGTTGTTGCTACAAACGATGCATTAGCTGGTAAAACTATTTATGCGCGTTTTGCCCCTTCGGTAAAAGCATTAAATTTAGAAGGCTCCTTGACGGTTACCTCTACCGGACTAAATCAGCAAATAGGTCATTTTACCGGTTCCTCTTTTCCAAAAGCTGAAACCTTCGATATTGTAAGTTACAACTTAGAGTTTTTTGGAAGTGATGTAGTTGGAACAAGCGGGGAATTTGGTCCAATTGACGACGCTTTGCAAGTTGAAAATGTAGCCAAAGTAATGAATAAATTAAATGCCGATGTTTATGTAGTTCAGGAAGTATCGGATGAAGCTGCCTTGGAAACTTTGATTCAAAAAATAAGCATCAATGGCAAAACATTTGACAAGAGCATTTCTCCAGCCTGGTCTTATTCCTTTTCGCCACCAGATCCTTTATTTCCTCCTCAAAAATTAGTGGTTATTTACAATACACAAACCACCAAAGTAAACAAAACCCGTGTTATGTTTACTGATTTGTACGATAATATTCGTGCAGGAAATACCAGTTTACCTAACTATCCTGGAGGTAACAGTTCTAGTTTCTTTGCCTCAGGACGTTTACCTTATTTAGTGAATATTGAAACTAACATTAACGGGGTTAAAAAAGAAATGAACATTATTGACCTTCATGGTCGTGCCAACAGTGGAACTGATATTTCAAAATACAATATGCGTAAATACGACGCTGAACTTTTAAAGGACAGTTTAGATGTAGAATATCCCAACGCAAACTTTATGATTCTGGGTGATTATAATGATGACGTCGATGTATCTGTTATTACTCCTAATCCTTCGTCGTACCAAAAAATGGTGGAAGACACTGCTCGTTATAACGCTTTAACTTTAGAGATAAGTAAAGCAGGAGCCTATAGCTACTTATCTTCTGGCGGCTTTTTAGATCACATTATTATTTCTAATGAACTTACAAACGATTACATTCCAAATTCTGTTGCCGTTTACGATCCACGTTTGGATATTTCGAATTATGTAAATACAACATCGGATCATGGACCTGTTATTGCACGTTTTGACCTTAAAAAAGCAGCACAAAGCATCAACTTCCCTTCCATTACTATTACAGCCGCGACCTCTTATGATCTAAATGCTACGGCCACATCTGGTTTAGCGATTACTTATGTAAGTTCTAATGAAGGTATTGCAAAAATTAGTAACGGGAAAATCCAAATATTAAGCGCAGGAACCGTAACCATTACGGCTTCTCAATTAGGAAATGAATATTATTTAGCTGCTGCCGATGTTAATCAGTCACTAACCATAACTGATAAAGAATTACCTGTTATTGTAGCACCGGCAACAATAACGCAAAGTAATGATACGGGAATATGCGGAGCCAAAATCACGTATGTAACCCCAATAGGAACTGACAATTTTCCGGGAGCCACTACTGTTCAGACAGCGGGTTTAGCTTCAGGTACAGTATTCCCAATTGGAACAACAACCAATACATTTGAAGTAACGGATGCATCTGGCAATACAGCAACAGCTTCGTTTAATATCATTGTAACTGACACTGAATTGCCGATATTAAGCTGTCCGGAAAACATTATCCAGAAAAAAGAGGGTAGATTACATGGAGCGATCGTAACTTATTCTACTCCTGTAGGAACTGATAATTGCTCCGGTATTACTATTACACAAACATCAGGGCTGGCATCAGGAAGTGTTTTTCCATTAGGTACTACTACCAATACTTTTAAAGTAGTTGATGCAGCAGGAAATACAACCAATTGTTCTTTTACCGTAAACATTGTAAAAGCTTTGCCGCCAGATCATGGAAACGGAGGATGTTCAGTAAAAGCATATCCTAATCCTGCAACTGATTTTGTCAATTTTACCATAAAAACGGATAAACCAAAAAACATGTCGTTAAAATTGTATGACCTCTTAGGTTTTTTAGTTGCAGCACCAGTAGAAATAACAGGAAACGCAACTGAAAACACAGTGCAAATCGATGTAAGTCGTCTTAGAAAAGGCATTTATATCTACACTTTAAGTACAGGCAACAAAATACTATTTATTGATAAAATAATCAAAAAATAAAAGAACTTACCTTATAGCAAAAATGCCAGATTCCTTTAGGAGTCTGGCATTTTTTTGTAAACTAAAATTTTGGGGTTTTCCTCTACTTGACTGAGACGCTGTTTACAGAATTACTTTGTAAAAAGGGCCTCTAGTATTTTACTATAAACAGCTGTATTTTGGTAGACGCCCATAAAATTTTGAGCTCCCGGTCCGTAAGCAAAAACAGGAACCGGAACTGCGGTATGGTCGTTTGTACTAAAACTTCCATGTACATATCCTTTTTCTATACTTCCGTCAATTAAAGAAAGCCCCCCAGTTTCGTGGTCAGCTGTAACAATCAAAAGTGTTTCGGGATTTTTATCTACAAATTCCATTGCTAATCCAACCAATTTGTCAAAATCCAGCATTTCACGTACCACATATTCTACATTATTCTGATGGCCACCGTAATCGATTTGTGCTCCTTCGGCCATTATGAAAAACGGATTCTTTGCCATTAAAAAAGTATTTGTTGCTTTCGCCAAAGATTTGGTTAAAAACTCACCTCTCCCCGCTTTCATAGAAACTACCGAAGCATCATCTAAAACCACAAATCGGTTGCTTTTAATAGTATCAAGACTGCTGAATTTATCTGAAAAAGTATATCCTTTCTCCATCAAAATCTTAGATAAATCTTTGCCATCTTTTCTGGAATTAAATTCCTTTGGTCCTCCTCCAATTAAAATATCGGAAGGATTTGATAAAAAATCCTGAGCTATAGGTTCACTATAACTTCTGTCAGGTTGATGAGCATAAAAAGCAGCCGGTGTAGCATCTGTAATATTTCCAGCAGAAATAATAGCGGTTTTATAGTTTTTCTTAGCCAATTGTTGTGTGATTAATTCCAGAGGTTTTCCGCTTTCATCAACACTAATAAATCTGTTATTGGTTTTATGCCCTGTTGCCATTGCTGTTGCTCCGGCAGCTGAATCTGTGATATAACTATCTGAAGATTTGGTTATAGAAAGTCCCTGAGTTGGAATATTAAACAAACTTAATTGCCCTTTATTTGCCGTATAACCAGCATAAATTTGAGTCAATCCCATTCCGTCACCAATTAAGAGAATTACATTTTTAGGCTTCTTTTTAGAAAATGCCAATCCATTCTTAGGAACATAGGCTTGATGAAATTCGGTATTCTGATAAAAGGTTGTTTTAATATTTTTAATGAATTGTGTCAAAGTCGGAACATTATCTGTTGCAATATAATCGACATTTAAATTCATCAAAGTCATCCAGGTATTTACATTATCCTGCGTACCCCAAAACCTGATTTTTTTATTTTGATCGTGCACCTTCTTAATGATGGCTTGTACTTTCTCAGCATCTGCTTGTGTCATTACACCTTTACCATTCCAAATGGTGATTTCCTTTAAATCCTCACTAATCATTTCGACACGTGACAATTGTTCCGGAGAATAATTTTCGTTCACTCTTCCATCAAAATAGATAAACTCAGGATATTCTTTCCAATCTGCGACAGAAGGTCTGTTACCTGAAATAACTACTTTTAGATTTTTATTCGAAATCAAATCCGGATATAACTTAAGCTGCTGAACGATTAATTTTAAAGTCGGTTCTGCTTCTGTTTTAATGTCAATCATTAAAATTAAAGGCTTACTACTTTGATATGCCTTTCCTGCTAAAGTCTTTAATTTATTGGATAAAGGATCCAAATACATACTTCTTAGCGTGTTATAAGTCGTAATTTCTTTTGAAGTATGGGCAACTGGTAATTCGTTATTTACTAAAAAAACATCGGCTTCGATGACACCGGCTTCATTAGAATAAGCTTCATAAAAAGGAAGTTTACCTGCATAATCATTATGCGAATGAATATTGCTGGAGCTATACTGCTGCGCTTGGGCAAATGTGAAGAAATGGAGGCAAAAAAGGGCTATTATTTTTTTCATTGAAAATTTATTTTATTGCTATTTAAAGTTGTAGGTAACTTTATAAAGAAAGTAACTTGTTGTAGTTACATCGTTTTTATGAATGTATTAAGGTTGTATTACTAAATAAACCAGCCTTTTTTTTAAAGACTGGCCAATTTTATATAAAATCATTTGTCGTTTTCTTTACAACTGCAAGCTCCACAACAAGCTTGCAGCGTAAAAAAACAAAACAAACTAACTGAAACTACAAACTACCAGCCTTTATTTTGAGTAAGGGCTCCTTTACTCACTGCAATTTCATCTGGTGGTATTGGCCAAACATGGTGAATAGCAGGATTAAAATTACGTGCAGGATAAATAACACTTCCATTATAATGGTGTAAAGGTTTTGCGTACGTAGCCTGAGCATCTCCCCAACGTACTAAATCAAAATGACGATCTGTCCATTCTCCCGCTAATTCGCAGCGTCTTTCTCTTTTTAAATCTGTTAATGTTGCACCCGAGATACTTGCTAAACCTGCACGGTTTCTAATCATATTTATTTCAGTATCGGCACTTAAACCTTTCATTAATTTGGCTTCTGCTAACATCAAAATCACATCAGCATAACGTAAAAGAGGTACATTCAAAGCTGTTGAAGGCTTATCTCCGTTTGCATTTACATAACGAATATCAATTCCACCTGAAGTTGTTTTTGGATAACCGAACGGTTCCATATACTTTTTGAATTGATATCCTGTTCTGTTACTTGAACTTACAACATATTTTCCTTCGTTAAAAGTTACTAATTCACCAAAATACATGAACGTGTCTCCTTTTTGCAAAATTGTAGCGCTGCGTCTTTTATCTGCCGGATCATAAGTGTCAAATAATTCTTTGGTAGGATAAAAATTTCCCCAACCATTATAAACTCCCCAACCTTTATCTTCCAGACATACTCCCGGAAAAATAGAACCTAATCCTGTGTTTTCTGAACTTGAAGTTACAGACCAGATATATTCTGAAGACCAATTGTTTTTAATTTTAAACACATCTTCAAAATTTTCAAGTAACTTGTGTTTTCCACTGTTTACAATCATGTTTGCGTACTTAATTGCATTGTCCCAGTCTTTTGCATACAAGTAGGTACGCACCAAATATCCCCACGCAGCTGTTTTATGAGCACGACCATAATTATCGGGTGTAAGCTCATTAAAATACGGTAATAAATCGGCAGCTTTAACTAAATCTGCGGCGATATATGCGTAGTTTTCGGCAACGTTTTTTGCACGAGGCACATATACATTTGTTGGATCTTCTCTGTCCTGAATTGGGATCCCTGCGCGATCATCCCCATAATGATACGCTAATTCTAAATGCATTACAGCATGATTAAAATAAGCTTCTCCCAGCATCATGTTTTTCGTTTTTTCGTCTAGTGAAATCTTCGGAACATTGCGAAGCACATCATTACAACGTTTCATTACTTCATAATGCAATCTCCAAATATCTTTGGTATCAGACTCCGCACCATCAACAATAAAGTTCTTGATACGTTCTGCATTTTGTCTTGGCTTAGTTCCTATATCATCACTCGCATTATTCAGCCAGAAAAAACCACGACCATACATATTATCATCAGAATATAAAGCATAAATTGCATTTACTCCTGCTTTTGCATCAGCTGGCGTTTTCCAGAAATTTCCGCTTGACGGTGCTCCTTGCGGAATCACATCAAGTTCACTTTCGCAAGCCGAAGTGCTTAGTAAAAGCACAAAACTCAATAATAAAAGACTTAAATTTTTCATTTTATTTATTTTATATTTTTTTTTAAAAAGTAGCATTTACACCCGTCATATAAATACGAGAAAGTGGGTATTTACCTAAGTCCAGACCAAAGTTGCTAAGACCAACTTCAGGATCCATTCCAGAGTAATTTGTAATTGTAAATAAATTTTGTCCCGAAATAAAGAATCTCAGTTTCGCTTTTCCGTTCAGCCAATTTTCTTTAACCGTATAACCAATCGATACGTTTTTTAATCTTATGAACGAAGCATCTTCAATGTAAAAATCAGAGATTCTCCCGAAGTTATTGTTGTTATCTGTTGAGGAAAGAACCGGAATATTGGTATCTGTATTTGTTGGCGACCATGCATTTTTAGAATCTGCCAATAAATTATATCCAGGGAAAGAAGCATTTAGACCAGTATATTTTACGGCATTAAACATCTTGTTTCCTGCTGCTGCGTTAAAGAAAACATTCATATCAAAACCTTTATATCTAAAGTTGGCATTTAAACTGTACGTTGTTTTTGGAAACGGATTTCCAAGTACTACTCTGTCACTATTATTGATAACACCATCTCCGTTTACATCTTTAAATTTAATATCTCCTGCAACTGCATTTGGCTGATAAACTGTACCAGAACTATTTACATATGCTTTTGCATCGGCATTACTTTGAAACAATCCGTCTGTAGCGTATCCGTAATAAGCCCCAACCGGGCTCCCAACCTGATAAATATTGGCTAAAGGCAAACTACGAACGCGGCTAATATTTAAAGGTTCCAGAGAAGTTAAACCATCTTTAATAGAAACAATTTTATTACTTAAAAATGCAGCATTTGCGGTTACATCAAACTTAAATTCTCCACGCGTTTTTTGATACGTCAAACTAGCTTCAATACCTTTATTTTCAACATCTCCAGAATTTACAATTCTACCTTGTGGAGTTCCTGAGACACCCGGAAGCTGATCACGAACCAACATGTCTTTGTTCTTTTTTACATACGCATCTACAGATCCGATCAGGGTATTGTTTAACATTGTAAAATCCAAACCAATGTTTGTCTGCTCTGAGCTTTCCCATTTTAAGTTAGGATTTGATAATTCCCCTTCGGCATAACCATAATTAATTACCGGAGTTGACCCAATCAAAGCCTGAGTCTGATTCAATGGTACACTAAATTGATAAGGTCCAAGATTTCCTAAATTTCCTATTTGCCCCCAGCTTGCACGCAGTTTTAAATTGCTTACGATTGGGGTAATATTTTTCATAAATTCTTCTTCAGAAATTAACCAACCTGCAGAAACAGAAGGGTAAACTTTCCAGCGATTCTCTGATAAAAGTTTTGAAGTTCCGTCACGGCGAACAATTCCTGAGAATAAATATTTTTGATTAAAATCGTAATTTAACCTTCCAACATAAGATGAAATAATTTCATCAGAAAATCCTGCTGCTGTTTGCTGAATTAATTTTGCATTTAGCAAATAACGCTGCGATGGATCTTCGTTATCAAAACCTGTTCCTTCAACCGTATAAAATTCTCTCTTTGTTTCCTGATAGGTATATCCGGCTAAAGCTTTGAAATTGTGTTTGCCAAAAGATTTTTCGTAAGAAATTGTTTGCTCCCCTAATAAATCAGTGGTTGTAATTGACTTTTGCGTTAATCTGTTAAAGTCAAATATTTTTCCAGGCTCTGTAATTTTTACTGTAAAATCTTTTGCATTATCCTGAATTCTGGTGTAACCCCAGTTTGTTTTTATTTTCAAACCTTTGATAATTTCCCATTCTGCATAAGGATTGATCAAAATGGTCGACACAGGATTTCTGTTATCCAGTCTCTTCAAATAAGCAACAGGGTTGATAACATCTCCATAAGAACCAATATATTTCTCCGGAACTCCACCAAATTGTCCTGAACCATCTTCTCTATATATGGTTGCATTTGGCGGATAAAAAATGGCTCCCAAAATTGCTCCTGTATAGCCGCTTGATGTATTGGCACTCTGACCGTTAGTTAACGAATAAGATAAATTTTCTCCAATAGTAAAATTTGTCGCTAATTTAAAAGAGGAGTTTGCTCTTGCTGTATAACGTTCACCAAAAGTATTTAATAAAATCCCTTCATTTTTTCTATAACTTCCAGAAACAAAGAAATTAGATTTTTCTGTTTTACCGTTTATAGAAAGGGACAAATCCTGAATTTCACCTGTATGAAAAATTTCATCCATCCAGTTTGTTTTTGTAGTTCTCGCAGTTGGTTCAAATGCAGGATCAAAAGCAGGAATTCTTGGCATACCTGCATTGTCTCTGGCTAAGTTCATAGCATCAGCATATTCAGCTGCATTAAGAACATCAAGTTTTTTGGCTACGTTTTGAAAACCTCCCTGATAGTTTACATTTAGATTAATACGCTCCGAAACTCCTTTTTTAGAAGTAATTAAAATTACACCACCAGAAGCTCTTGCACCGTAAATTGCCGCAGAAGCCGCATCTTTCAAAACACTTATTGAAGCAATGTCATTTGGATTTAAGGTATTCAAAGAACCACTGTAGATAATTCCGTCCAGAACGATCAAAGGCGTTTCGGCATTCAAAGAACCAATTCCGCGAATATTAATTGTAGGTTCAGCCGTTGGGTCACCACCATTACTAAGCACCGTAACACCCGCAACTGTACCTTGTAGTAATTCTGCAGCACTGTTGTATGTTCTGCTTGAAGTTTCTTTCATAGAAACAGATCCTACAGATCCTAAGACTTCACTCTTTTTTACACTTCCATACCCCATAACTACAACTTCTTGCAGTTGTTTCACATCGGCTACTAATTTGATCGTGATGTTTTTATCGGCCGCTGTCACTTTCACCTCCTGATTAACATATCCAACATACGAAAAAATAAGAATGGCTTCAGATGCATTTATTTCAATTTTAAAAGTCCCATCAAAATCTGTCGTTGCCGCAGCATCAGAACCTTTATCTTTAATACCAACACCCGGCAGTGGCATTCCATCATTAGCACCGTAAACCGTTCCTGAAATGCTGATTTTATTCTGACTTGCATCAGAAATTTTGTGGCTTTTTTTGATGACTATATTATTGCTTACAATTTCATACTTCAGCGAAAAATTACTGCATATTTTATCTAATGCCTGCTCTATTGTGACATTATTCAGTTTTAAACTAATCTTTTGATTGGTATTAACCTGATTGGTTTCATACATAAAATGTACATCAGCCTGCTTTTCTATTTTCTGAAAAACATTTTTGATACTTTCATTCTCTACTCTTAAAGTAACTCTCTTACCGATATCTACGCTGGCTGCTTTTGCTGTTAATCCGATAAAAAATAAAGCCACAAAAAGAAGTGCTTTGATCAGTACAGATTTTTTAATGCTCTGACAGTTTTGGACAAACCGCATTTGCTTTTTAGTCATGTTTTTAGTTTTTAATTGTTCTTGATTATGATTGGTTTTCTACGTAGATGAATTCATTTGATTTTAAAAAGTTATCGTATGATGTAAGTTCCCGATTCCATTTTATAATCAGCATTTATGATATTGCACACTAAAGCAACAACCTCATCAACAGGAAGTTCTTTGAAATAGGCGCTAATTTTTAAATTGTTTAAATTCTTGTTTCCGACTTCGATCGTTACATTATAGTTGCGATTAATTGTTGCAATGACTTCTGGCAAAGGAGCATCTTCAAAAACAATGATGTTTTTTCGCCATAGTGAAATGGAGTTCACCGGAATATCCGTAAAGGCTTTCAGCTTGTTACTTTGCGATTTAAAAACCACTTTCTGGCCGGGAGTTACATACACATTCTCTTCGGTAACAATCGATTTTACATTTACTCTTCCGGTTAAAACAGAAACCTCTTGTGTAGTATGATCCGGATATGCCTGAACGTTAAAACTGGTTCCTAAAACTTTGGTGTCCATTTTATCTGTATGAATAATAAAAGGATGTTTTTTATCCTTCGCCACATCAAAAAAAGCTTCACCGGTTAAATAAACTTCTCGTGTATCTCCTTTAAATTGGGCAGGATATTTTAAACGACTTCCTGCATTTAACCAAATTTTAGTTCCGTCACTTAGTATTATTTTAGCGTGTTCTCCTGACTTTGTAGCATATTGTTTCGTAATTGTGCTTACAGATGATTGATAAACAAAAAAGGAAAGCCCCATAAATAATAACAGAGAAGCTGCTATAGCCCAATTTTTATTCTGAAGAAAAAATACCTTCTTTGATTTCTTTATTTGTCTGATTTCCATTTTTAATTTTGAACGATCAGATTCAATAATTACAGTAGGATCAAAAAAGTCTTTTTGGTTATCGTACCAGTTATTCCATATTTCTTCTCCTTTTAAGGAAGGCTTACCTTCTAAAAAAAGCTTTATATCCTGATGTAAATTTTTAAGCATTATAATTTGTTTAACTCTTTATTAGTATGTCTTGGAAATGTTGATTTCAGGTAGGTTGATAAGGTTACGCTTTTGTTAAGAAAAAAAAGCGTACACCTTAAATTTGTAAATCTGTTGTTAGTTGAATTCGCCCAAATAGTTTCGCATAAATTTTAACGCATAAGCAATATGATATTTTACGGTTTCGTGCGAAACATTAAGCTCTTGGGCTATCTCTTTATTAGTGTAGTGTTTAATGCGACTCAGAATAAAAACTTCTTTGGATTTTTTGGGAAGTAAGGAAGTGGCTTTATCTACCGCTTCTTGTAGCTCTTCATAGTAAATAGAAGCTTCAGTTGTACTAGTACTGCTATACTCATTATTGCTTCTCTCCACAACCTCCTTGATATATTGGTCGGTAATAGTATGTGATTTTATATAATCTAAAGTCATATATCGAACTGAAGTGTAGATATAAGCTGAAAAATTCTTTTGAATAACTAAAGTCTTTCGACGTTCCCAAATCGTAGTAAAAACCTCCTGAACAATTTCTTCAGAAACCGGAACAGATTTCATTCGCATATAAACAAAGCGAACCAATACATCCCGATACCGAAAGTACAATTCATCAAACGCTTTGTCCTTCCCTTGTCGTAATAATTCAACAAGTTCTTCATCAGTAAACTTCTTATACATAACACATTTGTTTTGCATTATTTACTGAATGTACGAGGGTAGTAAAAGTACCAACTCTCATTATTTTTTTTTGATGTATTCTTAATTTTAAAAATGACATATAGTACAGTGTGTTGTTTTATTATATGTCTTCAAAATTAGAAATCAGGGTAGGTCGATAAGGTTACGGTTACATTAATAAAATGTTCCGATTATAAAACATTGTATTAACATTACGTCTCTGAGATGTTATGAAGTATTTCAAAAATATAAATGACAACAGATGTTCTAAATAATATGCATGGATTAAGGAAAACAATTCACCTAAACAATATTTAGTAATCCTGATTACTCGTGTAGTACTCAACCTCAGGATGAGGATAAAAATTTCATTAATAAAAACAACTAAGCCTGATTAAACAAGAAGTTAATCAGGCTTTAGTTATTTCTAAAAGCAGAGGTTAAGCAAATTATGATTGGGAATCCATTAGCAAAACCAATGCTTTGTAATAAAAATTAAAGTTTCATTAGCCAACAGCTTACTGCTTGAAACTTTGCATGTGAACAAAAAATTTCAGGTCCCCTGCCTGTATTTTATTTCTTTATAGCTTTAATAACAAAACCATAGCTATATTCCTTATTCTTTAATTGGTATTGTTCATGAGGAAGAGCACCCCAACTTGTATCACCACCAAGGCCTCTTTGGGCTAAATCAACACACAGAACCACCTCATGTCGCGGCGTTATATCATTGGTATGACGGTATTTTTTTGTCAGCCCCGGATCAAAATCTTCCGGATAATTATTTAAGACACTTACACTTAATGGCTGCAAACCTTCTATTTCAATACCATTTCCGGAGTTATTAGTCAGTGTTAACCAACGAACATCCGTTTTATATCCATTCTCCTGAGGGCGGCTGTAAGGTACATATTGATCCGCAACTTTACTTTGATAAATCCCTTTCAGGGAAGCGGTATTTCTATCCTGATAATTCTCCCATGGACCTCTTCCATAATAAGAAAAATTATCCAGTTCTTTTTTAAGGGAGAACAGCATACCAAAACGAGGCATCTCCGGTAACTCATTCGTTCCTGCCTTAAATGAATTTAACAAGGAAAAACTTCCATCGGCAGACATCGTGTAGGTAATGGTATAAACAGAAGCTACGTCTTTTAAAAAGAGCTTGGCTACGACAATTGCTTTACCCGATTCTTCCTTAACTTCAATTGCATCTGCATTATTAAATCTCCCCACCGCTCTCCATACGTTACTGATTACTGGCATATTATTACCAAAATCATTATCTGTAGGGGCACGCCAAAAATTAGGGACTGGCATTTGATTGAAATAATACTCCCCATTAGCTTTGTATTGTTGCATCAAACCTGTTTTCTTATCTATGGCTACTTCCACACCACCAGCAGTCAGCGTAATCAGGTCCTTAGTCTCTTTAACAAGTGGTTTTGCGCCTTTAATTGCTGATTTGACAAAGTAATTTCCGCTGCCTATTGAAAATTGTTCACGCGCCACTTCAAAATTTTGAGGCAAAACTTCAGTGCCATATTTGGTGAAAGCGTAAACATTTAAAAGGTATTCCACCCCATCTTCGGTCGTTATTTTGGGCAACTCGATCTGAAGCTGTTTTTTAGATTGTGGAGCAAGGTCAATGTCAAGGGTACCGGATTTAATAAGCAGACCGTTTTTTAAGACTTCATATTTAAAAACATATTCATTAAGGTTGGTATAACCAAATCCATTTTCTACCTCAATAATTCCTTTTGACGGATCAACACTGGTGAAAAGGATGTCCTGATAACCTTTTTTTACTTCAAAAGCACCTGGATGCGGTGTACGATCTGGCCAAACTAGTCCATCATTACAACCGTTTTCATCATTGGTATAATTCTGACCTCCTAAATCACCACCATAGGCCCAATATTTTCGTCCCACTTCATCTGTTACCTCAAATCCCTGATCAACCCAGTCCCAAATAAACCCGCCCTGCATATTTTTACTGCTGCGGATAACATCCCAATATTCCTGAAAATTACCATTGCTATTTCCCATCGAGTGTGCATATTCACACATGATAAAGGGGCGTTTTACATCTTTTCGTTTGGCATATTCTCTCATATAATCCATAGTAGGATACATCGGACAAACCACATCGGTGTTTTCCTGTTCTCCTGCCTGCTCGAATTGAACCAATCTGGTTTTATCTCTATTTTTTACCCAGTTATAAGCCTCGTGAAAAACAGGGCCGTTACCACATTCATTTCCTAATGACCAAAGGATAATGGATGGTTGATTTTTATCCCGTTCAACCAAACTATAGATACGATCCATATGAGCTGCTTTCCATTGCGGAAGATAAGCGGGATGCTTGCTCTGATCAAATGGACCTTGTAATTCAGCTCCCATTGCATGCGTTTCAATATTGGCTTCGTCCACTAAAAACAACCCGTATTTGTTGCATAATTTTACCCACAACAAGTTATTTGGATAATGACTACAACGTACCGCATTAATGTTTAATTGTTTCATTAATTTGATATCTTTCATCATCGTTTCCTTATCCTGATAATGTCCCGTTTTAGGATTATGCTCATGAATATTCACTCCATGAACCATAATTCGAATACCGTTTACTAATAACTGCCCATTTTTTAATTCTACTTTTCTAAAGCCAACCTGAGTAGCAACCGTTTCAATAAACTTTCCGTTCTCGTCTTTTAGTGTAAGTAATAATGTATATAAATTGGGCGTTTCATTACTCCATAATTTAGGTGTCGTAACATTTTCAGTGAGTGTAGCAGATTGCGCTGAATTGGCTCCTACATTTATTTTTATTTCTTTCTTAAAAACTTCTTTTCCTGCTGCATCTACTAATTTGGCTTCGATAGTTTGATTGTTTTTTGCCGCTGTATTGAAGTTCTTTACCTTGACATCTACAGACAGGCTTCCGTTTTTATAAGAAGCATCAAGATCCGGGCGTGCAAAGAAATCTGCTATACGAGTATTAGAAGTACTATAAAGATAGACACTGCGATCAATCCCGGACAAACGCCAAAAATCCTGATCCTCTAAATACGAGCCATCACTCCAACGATATACCTCTATAGCGACTTGATTTTTACCCGCTTTTACATATTTTGTGATATCAAATTCCGAAGGGCTTTTTGTATTCTCGCTATAGCCTACTTTTTGTCCATTTACCCAAATATACATAGCTGAGGTTCCAGCTTCAAAATGCAGGTAAACACGGCGCGCATTCCAATTTTCCGGTAGTTCAAAAGTACGTTTGTAGGACCCAACAGGATTATCTGCATGGTCTATAAAGGGTGGATTTTTAACAAATGGATAAGTTATGTTAGTATAAATAGGAATACCATAACCCATTAATTCCCAGTTGGAAGGTACTGCAATTTCTTTCCAGTTGGTGGTGTTAAAATCGGTTTTAAAAAAATCTTTCGGGCGTTCATCCGGTGTGGGAGACCAATTAAATTTCCACTGTCCGTCTAAAGCTAAAAACCAGGGTGAACGGGTGTATTCATCAGCAATTGCAGAAGATTCGTCTGCATAAGGTAGGAATGCTGCCCGCGCAGCTTCACGATTGATCTCAAAGACAGCCGGGTTTTCCCAATCGTTATTTGCAGGCTTCTCTTGTGCATTGACCACTAAGGAAGACAGGGCAAAAATATAGGTTAAAATTGTATTTTTTTTCATATAAAATATTTTCAAATAGACATCATCAAAATTTATCATTCTCAATGTTTATAACTTACTAGTTAGGCCTTTGCTGGTTTTTAAACGTATCACAGGCAAAAACCAATTGAAATGGCAACATCATAAAAAGAGATGACAAATGACTGATTCAATACCATCAATCATTTGTCAAACTCAGCAATAAACTAACTAATTAAACACATTACCAACCCACTTACCACGGTGAGTTTTGAGTCATATTAGGATTATTATTCAATTCACTCTGTGGAATTGGATAATAGGAGAATTTGGTAGTGAAAAGGTCGCCCCTTTGACTGGCTGTTATTACAGGCTCTAGTATTCCCCATCTTCTTAAGTCGAAGAAATGAAGACCCTCGCGGGCAAATTCAATATTTCTTTGATGCATAATCTCTGTCATCATTTGATCTTTAGACCATCCGGTCATTGAAATATCGGCCAATTTAGCTCTATCTCTAATTCTCTTAACCAATGGTATTGCCTCTGCTACCTTTCCCTGCATTGTTTTTGCCTCGGCAAGCATTAAAAGTACATCGGCATAACGCATTGCAAATTCATTCAATTCAGATTTCCAATCGCCTTCGTCGTTGTTCCACCAATTTTGATTTTTTCTAATCCAAATCGCGTCTGCGCCAAACTTAGTAGCAAAATCTGCATTATAAAAAACACATCCAGGATAGTTCCAAGCCAAAGTAGCTAGTGCTCGGGGATCAAATGCGCCTGTCACCGTTTTCTCTTTTGTCATTGCATTTAATAATACTGTCGTTGGCAATAATTCGTTCCATCCTCCCACTTCACCAGGGGCACATTCCTGCGCCATGGTAGTCGCTCTTGTTCTTTCTGCCGGAGTTCCGCCCCAAATAGTCGAACCACCTACTTTGCTAAATTGAATTTCAAAAACAGATTCCTTACCGTTTTCATGTTTGCCATCAAATAATTCAGCGTAATTATCCACAAGACCATAGCCATTTGTGCCTTCATTATTTACCAATTTAGTAAACTGCTCCTCGGCCTTTGCATAATCTTTCATATACAGATAAGTTTTACCTAAAAAGGCGATAGCCGTATTTTTGGTTACTCTTCCTCTTTGCGCTACAGGATAAATTTCCGGCAAAGCACTATTGGCTGCAAACTGAAAATCGGCGATAACCTGATTCCAAACTTCCGCCTCAGTTGCTTTTGATTTAAAATAATCCGACTGCGTTTGTATTAATTCAGTTGTAATGGGCACAGCTCCAAACTCGTTAACCAAATTAAAATAATTCAATCCTCTTAGAAAAGTAGCTTCTGCTACTAGTTGCTCTCTTTTGGTCTGATCAATATTTTGGATCTGTGGTGCATAACTAATTACCTGATTGGCACGAAAAATCCCAATATACAAGGTTTTAAATATTTCTGCAGTTAGCTTGTTACCAGCATCATTCTTAAAAAAGGAAACAGAATAACGGTCTTGCACGTCATTTCTTGCTACAAAATTTTCAGTTCTATTCTCCTTGAGCTGCATGGCCTGTATTTCCCAATAGCCAGCATTATTATTGTCTACCAGCGTATTGTAGATCGTAGCTACTCCGGATTCAAGATCTTCGGGAGTTTTCCAAAAAGAAGTATTTGTTTGTTGACTTGGATTCTCTAATTCAAGATTGGTATCACATGAACTTAAAACCACAAGTCCTGTCATTAGATATATTATAATGGATTTCTTTTTCATTTTTATCTAGTTAAAAGTTAATTTGCAAACCAAAAAGGATCGTCTTACTTAGTGGATATGATTTGTAATCAATACCACGCCCCCCTAATGCATCTGCTGATACATCCGGGTTATAACCTGAATATTTAGTAAACGTATAAAGGTTATCTCCTGCAAAATAAATTCTACATTTATCGACAGCTACTTGTTTAGTTATACTATTTGGTATCGTATATCCAATCTGAACCGTTTTGATTCTCAGATAAGAACCGTTTTCCAGAAATCGATCTGAATAATCTGCACTATTATTGTTTTTATCATCAATATCCAGCCTCGGAAAATTTGAATTTGGATTAAAAGTGTAGGAGTCTAAAGTGGAACTAGCATAATTGATATTTGATCTTACTGTTTCAAGATCTGTGTTATTTCCATTATAAATTTTATTCCCTGAAGTTCCTTGTAGGGCTATAGTACAATCAAGACCTCTCCAATCTCCTTGAAAACGCATTCCATATTCAAACTTAGGAAAAGCACTTCCTCTATATTGTCTGTCTTCTCCGTTAATTTCTCCGTCTCCATTATAATCAATATAGCGTATATCTCCAACTTGTGCATTCGGCTGAATCAATGTTCCATTTTTACTGTGTGCATCAATCTCTGCCTGAGATCTAAATAATCCGTCAGTCTGTACCAGAAAGAAAGAATAAATAGGATAACCCACTTTAGTATAGGTAACCGGAGCACCATGGAAAGATCCGCTTGATCCTTCTACAACCTGACTTCCCGTACTTAACTCATCTACGTTATTTTTTATACTTGAGAAATTTCCGGTGATACTGAAATTAAAATCTTTTATTTTTTCATTGTATGTCAGGCTCATTTCATATCCTTTGTTGGTTACATTTCCAGCATTGGTATAAGGATTGTTGCTGGATCCAACTGACAATGGAATAGGCACTCTTAACAGTAAATCAGAGGTTTGTTTTTTGAAATAATCAAAAGTATATTGCACTTTACCCTGCCACATATCAAGATCCAATCCAATGTCTGAGGTAGCTGTTTCTTCCCATTTTAAATCTACCGCAGGAGAATTCGTTTGAATATTTCCGTTCCATAATGTATTTGGCTCTCCAACTCCGTAACTGATCCCTGAAGTAATTAATCCTAAATATTGGTAATCCCCTATTTCCTGATTTCCTAATACACCATAACTGGCACGAATTTTTAAATCTGATATTGGCGTTTTTAAATTCGTAAAGAAGGTTTCTTTTCCAATACCCCACGCTGCGGAAACAGACGGGAAATTACCCCATTTGTTATCAGGAGAGAATCGAGAGGATCCATCACGTCTGATAGTGGCCGACAAGCTATATTTATCATCATAAGAATAGATCACACGACCTAAATACGAAACCAAATTATTCTCTAAATTGTAACCACTGGCAGCAGGCTGTACAGCTCCGGAAAGCGTGTATATATTATCCGGTAAACCACTCACAGAGCTTGTTACTGATTTGAAGGTATTGTTATAAACAGTATATCCCACCAAAGCATTTACGTAATTTTTCCCAAAAGACTTAGTATAGTTTAAAGTATTTTCGACCTGAGTGTAAAGATTAAATTCATCTAAGTGAGACAAGTCGTTATCTAAGTTTTTAAAGAAGCCTCCTACCTCATATCTAGGTGTATAATTGTCTCTTTTATAATCTGAAACTGTTGCTCCAAGATTTAATTTGTATTTGAAACCTTCAAAAAAGGTAGCCTCAAGATAAGTATTCAGCAAGGCTTGATAGGTATCGCTGGTGACATCAAGAAGATTTAATGCTGCTACCGGATTAAAGATATCTGTTACAGGACCAGAAGCCCCGCCATATCCTCCAACGGCATCCTCATCGTATATTGCAAATCCGGGAATCATTGTAATAGCACTACCCAGCACGTTTCTTCCCTGTCCAGGTACACCAGGCAATTCTTTTCTTTTTTCTTTGGTCAATAAAATGGTCTCTCCAATCTTGAATATCCCTTTTTTATAATCTGATTTTACCCTGATATTGAAACGCTCGTAATTAGTTTCTTTGATAATTCCCTCCTGATTGTAATAATTCAAAGACATACTGTATTTTAACTTATCGGATCCTCCTAAAAAACCTAACGAATAATTTTGCGTAGGTGCCGCTCTGAATATTTCATCTTGATAATCTACTCCGGCTCCGCCTACTTCAGGATTAAGTGCAATAGGTAATGGTGCTTTTCCAGCTGCACTGTATGCTGCATTACTTACTTTTGCCCACTCTTCCTGATTCAACAAATCCAATTGTTTGGTTACACTGGCCACTCCTCCAAAGACATCCAAAGACACTTTGATGTCGCCTTTTTTTCCAGTCTTTGTGGTAATAATAATTACACCATTTGCAGCTCTTGAGCCGTAAATTGCAGCAGCAGCGGCATCTTTTAAAACCTCGATGGACTCAATATCATTTGGACTTAAGCTATTCATGGAGGATACCTGAATATCATCCACTAAAATCAAAGGATTGTTATTGTTTAATGAACCTGCCCCCCTGATCTGAATTCTGGTTCCCGAACCAGGACTTCCTCCTGCAGCTTCTACAGAAACTCCTGCCACCTTTCCCTGAATAGCACTACCCAGGTTGGTATTACTCTGGGCATCTAATTGTTTTGCCTTCAGACTACTAATAGCACCTGTAGCACCGCTTTTTTTCACGCTTCCGTATCCAATTATTACCACTTCATTCAATGCATTACTCTCTTCATTTAGTGCAACATCTATAACCGTTCGGTTATTGATCGCCTCCTCGACAGTAGTAAAACCAATGTAGGAGAATACAAGTGTGCTTTGTGGATTTGCTACACTTATTTTATAAGTTCCGTCAAAATCGGTTACTGTGCTATTTGAAGTTCCTTTTACTGTTACAGTAACACCTGGAATTTTCTGACCTGTTTTGCTTTCTTGTATAGTTCCTTTAATAACATTTTGTGCTTGCATACCAAGCGATGAGATTAAAACAAAAACCGAAAGTGCGAGTTTAAGTTTTATGAAAAATTTGGTATTTTTCATTCGACTGACATTTTTTTTGTTTTTCATAAATTCATAGTTTTAAAATTGGTTATTGGTTAGTAATTATAATTTTATTTCTTCTTTAATAGGAAGCAAAAAATGATAGTTTCTCTATAGAACCGACCTTGAAATAGAGGTTTTAAATTCATTCTTAGAGGTTCTTTTATTTTGCTTCATTTTCCGAAGAATTATTATAGTATTTATTTAAGGTGGATTTGCACAATTTAAAATGGTCTTCATTATATATTCTTTTAGTATTTCTCTTTCAAAAAAAACCGGCACATCGAATTGTGAATTAATTAACCGTAAAAAACACACTTTTAAGTTACTATTCTAAATGCATTTTTTCGCTTCCCGGAACTAATTATTAATGCAAAGTAATGTGTAGTGAAAAGCATTTATGGGGGGTAAATTCAAGAAAAAAGGAGGTTAAATTCGTTATTCATTTTATTTTAGCATTAAAATTTAATACTATTAAAAAATACAGCCATTTTTTTACACAAAAAATAATTACTTAAAAATCATTTTAAAAGGCTTGTTTCTACTAAAAACACATGAGCAAATTACCCTTAAGCAAATACTTCATATTGATGCGGAATTAAAAGTTCAATACGATTTGCTTCTAAAATGGCAAATCCAGGATTCATTTCCGTATGCTATTTAAAAAAGATATTTACAACCCCATTTACTCCCGGTAAAAAAACAGGAGAACATTCGTAGACGACTTAATAGCATAGAAGTTTAAGACAAAACAACCGGTCCAATAAAGTATTTTTCTTTTAGACAATATAGTCGCAGATGCTAAGTAGCATCCTACACCTCTATATTACACCCTTTACCCGGCAGAAGGACAGCTGAGTCCGGACTTGTTACTTTCAAAGCAAAAGTGAACATCAATTTTCAAGTTCTAAAACAAGTCATAATTACAAACGAAAAAATACAAGAACCTTATTTGACAATATTG
The DNA here is from genome assembly GCF_057840745.1 of Flavobacterium sp. KH_001. Lineage (NCBI taxonomy): Bacteria > Pseudomonadati > Bacteroidota > Flavobacteriia > Flavobacteriales > Flavobacteriaceae > Flavobacterium > Flavobacterium sp. KH_001. The sequence goes on from NZ_CM174520.1 coordinate 4,473,851, forward strand.
GTATCAGCATTAAAAGAACTCTTATATTTTTTGATATACTCTGAGGGCGTCATTCCAAATAACTTTACAAATTGCTGTCTGAAATATTTAGGATCTTCAAAACCAACCTCAGCACTAGCTTGGGCAATATTAATATCTTTTGTTAACATTAGCATAGCGGCTCTTCTTAGGCGAACAGAGCGAATAAAGGAATTTAAAGTCTCTCCCGAAATGATTTTAATTTTGGTATACAGCATACTATGGCTCATTCCCATTTCCATTGCAAAATTTTTAATCTTAAAATCTCTTTTATGAATATTGGATTCCACAATATCGATACATTTTTCTAATAGATCCTGATATTCAACAGGAACTTTCTGTGTATTTTCTTTCAGGGTTATGCTCTCCAAAAAGTATTTACGCAAATTACTTCGATTCCTCAATAAAGAATCTACCCGCGCCACGAGCATATCATCATCAAATGGTTTTGTAATATAATCATCAGCACCATCGCTTATTCCCTGAAGATGTGTTTCTGGATTTTTTGATGCCGTTAATAAGATAACCGGAATATGAGACAACGCATTATTTTCTTTTATTCTTCTACACAACTCCAGACCATCTAATTCCTCCATTGTAATATCACTTATTACTAAATCCGGCATGTGTCTTTTAGTCAATTTCAGGCCTTCTTCGCCATTTTCTGCACTATAAACAATATAGACATCTGAAAACAATTTGATCAAATAGTTTCTTATTTCAGCATTATCATCAATAATCAAAACAGTACGTTTGTCTGTCAACATTATTTTATGGATATCATTTTCTGAAACAGCAGCTGAAACCGAATTATGATCCTCATCTGTTTCATCACCAAGAAGCTCATTAAGCAATTGACTTCTTTGATTAACAATATTGATAATTTCAGCACCTTCAAAGTGATTTCCTCCTTTTAAGAATGTCAATTTAAATATACTCCCTTTTCCGATTTCACTGGTACAACTTACGGTTCCTTTATGTTTTTCGATAAAATACTTAACAATATAAAGCCCAATTCCAAAACCTGTCCCAACGGATACTTTTGAATTTATTTGCCTGAATTTTTCGAAGATAACCTCCATATTCTTTTCTTCGATTCCCTTACCATTATCTGCAATTTCAAGAAAAACCTCAGCATCATTTTCCGTAAGTTTTAGTTTAATTTCGCCTCCTGCAGCAGTATATTTAAAAGCATTAGACATTAAATTAAATAATGAAATTTCAATTTTTTCATAATCTCCGATAATTTCAATAGTATGATCCGGCAAACTAAGATCGTACTTGATGTTCTTATCTTTTGCCTGATTAACAAAACATTGATACACCTCATTACAAAGGCTATTTACATTAATCGTTGACAATCTGAGCGAATCAGCATCATTTTCAGCTTTACGAAAAAGCAATAATTGATCCACCAGACTCAGAAGTCTTCGTGCATTTCTATGAGCAATCGCTAAATCGCTTCCTGAAGAGCCATTTTGCACACTTTCTTTTTGAACGGCCTTTTTCAGTGGATTTATGATGAGTGAAAGCGGCGTACGAAACTCGTGTGAGATATAAGTAAACATTGAAGATTGCTTCTCCGCAATTTCCTTTTCTTTCTTGCTTTCTAATTCAGCAATTTTTACTTTGTACTTTAGATTTTCCTTATTTTTACTGTATTTTATGTAGGCAAACACAATTGCAACAAGAGCAAATAAGTATAAAATATAAGCCCACCAAGCCCTATACCACGGCGGCATAACCACTATTGTAATAAGATTTGCTTCTTCGTTCCAGCCTCCTTTAAAATTGGTTGTCTTTACCTTAAACGTATATTTTCCCTCGGGTAATCTCGAATAATTTGCTTTTCGTATCTGCCCGGCATAAGTCCAGCGATTGTCCCAACCCTCGAGAAAGTACGCATACTTTATTTTATCAGCATCATTAAAATCCAACGCGACAAACTCTATTGATAGGGTAGTTTGGTCATAGGGCAGCTTTACCATTTTGATCTTACCGCAATCCCACGTTGAGATTAATTCCTTTGAACTTTCCTCAATAGGCTTGTTGTTTACATAAAAATCGGAGAGTACTACGTTGTTCTTCTGGTTGAACTCTTTAATTTTTTCAGGAAAAAAGACATTAAATCCGTTTATTCCACCAAATAGAAATTCTCCGGAAGCTAATTTTAATCCGGCATTAAAACTAAACTGATTATTTTGAAGTCCGTCATTTACCGAAAAATTCCTAAATATTTTCCTTTTCCAGTCTAATCTGCAAATACCATTATAGGTACTCATCCATAAATTCCCTTTTTTGTCTTCGAGTAATCTTAAAATTGTATTTGAAGGCAAACCATCTTCGGTGGTCAGACGTTTAAACGTTTTTACTTTGCGATCAAATAACAGCAACCCTCCTTCCTGGGTACCAACCCAGAGGTTTTTACTTTTATCTTCAAGTATGCAGCGAACCGGATTACTAACACTGATCCGGCTGTGTTTTCTTTTTTCTTTGTCAATAACAACCAAAGAGGTGTAATTTCCTCCCCAGAGTTTGCCATCACTAGTCTCTGTAAGGCATTGCAAATTATCAATTCCCCGATCGTAAAGCAGAAAATTATTTTTACTCCTGTCAAAGAGATATAAAAAACCTTCATTAGTAGCACTGGCCCAAATATTTCCTTTAGAATCCTTGTAAACCAACCATATATTTTTCTCGATATGTTTTGTGTACGGATTATAACAAGAAAAATGACTTACAGTACGATCAGAATTAATACGGTTTATACCACCTGCCCAGGTAGACAGCCATATATCATTATTGTTGTCTCTTATAATACTGGTAATAAAACCACTTGAGAGTTTATTGGGATATTTTACATAGGAATTATTCTTTCTGTCCCAATACTTTAAACCTGCCCCATCAGTTCCTATCCAAATATTGTTTTTTTCATCTTCACAAAATGAGAGAATAAAATTCTCTGTAGGATCATTCCCTACGGCATTATAGCGAATACTTTTAAAATATTTTGGCGTACCACTCAACATGCTTATACCTCCGCGCAGGGTTCCAATCCATTTGTTTCCTGCTGTATCTTCATACAAACACTCGATGGAATTACTCTTTAAAAGTTGATGATCGCGCACTGAATTATAGGCTACCGCTTTTTTACTTTCACCTACGACCTTATAAATACCACAGCCATCTGTGGCAAGCCACAATTCTTTTTTCTTATCTAAAAGAATATCGGTAACAGTACATTTTTCTGAAAAATAATTATGGGAAAGCAAACCAGATTTGGTGTTCAAAAGATAGAGCCCCTCATCGGTACCCAACCAAAGATTATGATCTAAAGAAACCTGCATCGATTCCACGTCCATGGATAAAGAAAAGAGCACCTTCAATTTTTTTGAATGGTAATCATATTTACAAATACCCACATTCCTAACATACACCCAGCAATAACCTTTACCCTTGTCCTCTTCGAGAACCATAGCATCGTATTTGTATTTAATATCTTTATTATTTAATCCTTCAAGGGGTATATTTCTACCGGTAAAGGATCCGTTCTCAAACAGAAGTAACCCTAAATTTTGTGTACCTACCAATACCTGTTCTTTGTAAACCGATTTTATCTGACGAATAATATCCTTGAGTACTTTTGGTTTACTATTAGCAAAACGATATTGAACGGGATAAAAGGTAGCATTGCTTTTATTATAAACGCAAACTCCATTGGAGCCTCCGACCCAAATATTTTTCTTTGAATCTCCCTCGATATAATAAATATTATTAAATCGCAATGATTTTGCATCCTTAACACTATTTCGATAAACTTTAAAATTATAGCCATCATACCTGTTTAAGCCATCGTAAGTACCAAACCACATATACCCGTCACTATCCTGAAATATTGATCGTATTGAAGTATGAGATAAACCATTTGGGGTATCAAGAAATTTAACTGCATATTCTTGCGACCACCCCATTAAAGGAAGCCCCACTAACAGTATAAATTGCAGCACAAAATATTTCAAGATAAGATACGTTTTTTAGTTTTTTGTAGAAAGCACAATAATAAGCAATAATACAGATAATTTAGTTTTTAATTTTATAAAAAAAAGTCATTTATTTATTATTTTGCACGTTTTAATTTATAATTCATATTTGAATATGAGTTAATTTTGATTTTCATTTATGACGGAAAAATAAGTTCAATTGACATCAAATAGTATATTTTTAAAATTCAAATTCCAGACTTCCCTATTTGAAGTGAGAAACTGTCATTAAAAAATAAAAATAGAATCTTCCAGCTTTTGCATTAAATCACTTTCAATGCTTATAGATCATCAAAAAAGATCATATAGATTTCCTAACTCTAATTTGAAATATATCAATTCCAAAAGAGCTTATTTTTTATTAGTGCTTTTTTTAGATCTAAAATTAAAACTTGCCCAATCTCTTAAAAGAATCCTATAGTTAGGTTTTTCCCCAGTAGCATTGAAGCTAAAAGATTTATTAGAAATCTCTCTATTTTATTAGCATTGACGCTGCGTATTGCATCATTTGTTTTAGAGAATGCTTCAAATGTATTACTATTGGTACTACTGTAAAACTACATTTACAATCCAAAAAATTGTACAGATTTGAATACTCAAAAGTTTTGAATTCTATAAGCGATAATTAAATCGGCAAAAATAATGCTTTACATAATTTAATAACTTCTATAAAAACCAAAACCACAATGATTAAAAAACAAATTAAAAAATATGTCTTTTTATTTCTAATCCTTTTTGGAAACGGATATGCACAAACAAAAAAACATCTGGATGCCAATAAACCGATTGAAGATCGGATTTCACTTTTGATGAAAGAAATGACTTTAGAAGAAAAAGTAGGGCAAATGAACCAATATAATGGCTTTTGGGATGTGACCGGACCCGCGCCAAAAGGCGGCAGCGCTGAATTAAAATACGAACACTTAAGAAAAGGTATGGTTGGATCAATGCTTACTGTTCGAGGTGTAAAAGAAGTTCGTGCCGTACAGAAAATCGCTGTAGAAGAAACCCGTTTGGGAATTCCATTGATAATTGGTTTTGATGTTATTCACGGTTATAAGACGTTAAGCCCTATTCCACTGGCAGAAGCGTCAAGCTGGGATTTGGAAGCTATTAAAAAATCGGCAGCAATTGCAGCAGCTGAGGCTTCAGCATCTGGAATTAACTGGACATTTGCACCCAATGTTGACGTTTCAAATGATGCACGCTGGGGACGTGTGATGGAAGGTGCTGGTGAAGATCCATATTTGGGAAGTAAAATAGGCTACGCTAGAGTAAAAGGTTTTCAGGGAGAAAATGTTGCTGATTTGGCTAAAGTAAATACAATTGCGGCTTGTGCAAAACACTTTGCAGCATACGGTTTTGTTGAAGCTGGATTAGAATATAATAGTGTAGACATAAGTACTTCGAAATTATACAACTCCGTTTTCCCTCCTTTTGAAGCTACTATACAAGCGGGAATTCGTACGTTTATGAATTCGTTTAATACTTTGAATGGAATTCCGGCGACAGGAAATACCTTTTTACAAAGAGATATTTTAAAAGGGAAATGGAAGTTTGACGGATTTGTGGTTTCAGATTATGCTTCTATTCGCGAAATGATTGCACACGGTTATGCAAAAGACGAAGCCGATGCAACAGCGAAAGCGGTCAATGCAGGTTCTGATATGGATATGGAATCATATTTATATGTGGCAAAGTTAGTTGGACTTGTAAAAGAAGGAAAAGTAAAAGAAGCATTGGTCGATGATGCCGTTCGCAGAATTTTGCGTGTAAAATTTGAATTAGGCTTATTTGATGATCCGTACAGATACTGCGACGAAAAGCGAGAAAAAGAAGTTGTTGGAAACAAAGCCAATAATGACGGGGTTTTAGACATGGCAAAGAAATCAATTGTTTTATTGAAGAATGAGAAGAATCTATTACCGCTGAAAAAATCCGGACAAAAAATTGCTTTGATCGGCGCTTTGGCAAATGATAAAAACAGTCCGTTAGGAAGCTGGAGAATCGCAGCGGATGATAATACTGCTATTTCGGTGTTAGAAGGAATGCAGCAATACAAAGACAATCAATTGACTTTTGAAAAAGGTGCCGATTTGCTTTCGCAAAAAGCTACTTTCCTTACAGAAACCGTTTTCAATACAACAGATAAAAGCGGTTTTGAAGCGGCAAAAACGGCAGCAAAAAATGCTGACGTCGTGGTAATGGTATTAGGTGAATACGGTTTTCAAAGCGGAGAAGCCCGAAGCAGAACCGATTTAAACTTACCTGGAGTTCAACAGGAATTATTAGAAGAAATTTACAAAGTAAATCCGAATATCGTTTTAGTTTTAAATAACGGTCGTCCGCTTTCTATTCCATGGGCGGCAGAACATATTCCTTCAATTGTAGAAGCCTGGCATTTAGGAACTCAAACAGGTAATGCAGTTGCTCAGGTTTTATATGGCGATTACAACCCAAGCGGAAAATTGACAATGTCATTCCCGAGAAATGTGGGTCAGGTTCCAATTTATTACAACAAATACAGTACAGGAAGACCAATTGATAGTGATAAAAATGTTTTTTGGTCACATTATATGGATGTCGAAAAAACACCTCAATTCCCTTTTGGTTTTGGATTAAGCTATACGAAGTTTGATTATAAAAATTTGAAATTGAATAAAACAACTTTTGCAAAAGGAGAAAAAATTCAAGTTAGCGTTGACGTTACCAATACAGGAAATTTTGACGGAAAAGAAGTGGTTCAATTGTATATAAATGATCCTGTTGCAAGTGTAGTGAGACCCCTTAAAGAATTAAAAGGTTTTGAACTTATTACACTAAAAAAGGGAGAAACTAAAACAGTTCAATTTACATTGACAGAGAAGGAACTTGGTTTTTATGATAATGAAGGTAATTTTTTAGTAGAACCTGGTTTGTTCAATATCATGGTCGGCTGGAATTCTAATGAAGGTCTTACCAGTAAATTTGAACTAAAATAAAAGGGAAAGAAATTCATAATTCTTTCCCTAACATAAAGTTGTTTTTAAATAACCTGAGTACGATTCATCAATAATCGAGCTCAGGTTTTTGGCAATATGATAAAATTTACATCTAAAAAGTATAATTCCTATTTAGTTTTATTAATATTGTTTATTGCACTTAAAACAAAAGGGGATTTTCAGCTGGAATTGATCAATACAACCATTAAATGAAAAATATTATATATACTCTTGTATGCTATTTTATATGTCTAAATTGTCTGTTTTCTCAAGATAAATTTGACAACTACCAATTTAGAAGTATACAGGAAACTACTTCAAAAAGAGCCATTTCCTCGATTATTCAGGATAAGAATGGTTTTATTTGGATAGGTACAAACGGTAAGGGCTTGTATCGATATGATGGTGTAAATTATTTTGGATACGAATACAACAAAAAGCCCGGTTCCATAAACAGTAATTTCATTTATGCAACCTTTATTGATTCTGATAATAACTTATGGATTGGTACTGATGATGGTTTATGCCTATACAACAGGGATTTAGATAATTTTACCAAAATAAATATTGAAGATGTAATTAGAAAAGGGTATGACGAACCCATTACTGTAAAAACAATTATTCAGGATAATAACGGCAATTTAATCTTAGGTACTTACGGTTTTGGATTATTTAAACTCAATATAAAAACTTTAAAAGCCTCTCTAATTCCGTCAAAGGTGTTGGAAAAATTTAATTTTCTAATAAAATCTTCAGTAAAAAATAAGAACGGAATTATTTATTTAGGAACAAGTTATGGCCTCTTAGAGCTCGATTTAAACGGAAAAATTAAACAGGTTTATAAAGATAAATTTAAAAGAGAACCTTTATTAGATGACATCGAAAATCTTGTTATAGATAAATTTGGATACATATGGCTTGGAACGACTGAAAACGGTCTGATAAAAATTAAGCCTGAAACAGATAATTACCAATTCGAAAATTATTCTATTACCAAAAACAAAATCTTATCGATTATAGAAAGCAGTCACGGTTATATAATTTGTGGCACCGAAAATGACGGATTATTGGTTGTAAATTACAAAGGTCAAGTACTGCAAAAATACCTGCACAGTAAATACAATGACTTTAGTTTAAAATCTAATTCGGTTTGGTCACTATTCGAAGACAAAGAAAAGAGGCTTTGGTTAGGCTATTTTAATAAAGGACTTGGCGTATTTGACAAACCCAATAACAAATTCAACTCTCTTGAATCGCAAGTAAACAACAACAATTCTTTACAAACCAGCTATGTAACTTCGGTTATAAAAGATAAAAAGGGTAATCTATTAATTAGTAATGAAGGCGGAGGCCTCGACATTTATAATCTTATCAATAAAAGTTACATTCATGTAAACAAAAACAATCAAAACTACTATTCCGGATTAGATGCTACTGATATTCAGACTATATTTTTAGACAGTAAGCAAAATATCTGGATAGGAAGCTGGGATCGTGGAATCTTCTTTTTAAAAAATGGCACTACACGATTCATAAACTACAATACAGCAAATACAGCAGGTTTAAAATCGAATCGGATTTTTAGTTTTTCAGAAGATTCTAAAGGCAGAATCTGGATTGGAACTTTTATAAAAGGATTGCATTATTTTGATAACAAGAACAATACATTTATTCATTGTGATTCAAAATCTTTTGTAGACAATGCTTTAGATAACGCTTTTATCCGTAAAGTTTTTGTAGACTCTGATAATGTTTTGTGGGTAGGAACGATCTTGGGACTATATCAGGTAAGTTTAAAAGACGACTCTGATTTTAAAGTGATCAAAATGCGCGATGATATGTTTAAAGACAAAACGAAATATAATAGTATTCAGACTATTTTATCGATCTATGAGTCCAATGATAAAAAAATATGGATAGGAACAGATGGTGAAGGATTATTTAATTATAATAAAAAAGACAAGACATTTTCAAACTATAATAATTTTCCGGGTTTTAAGGAAAAATCTGTTCGTGCTATAATTTCTGACAACAATGGTTCTTTATGGATAAGCGGCGGATCCGGATTAACAAAACTCGATTTTAAGAATAAAAAAAGTACCAATTTTAATAAAGATGATGGTCTTATCGACAATGATTTTAATAATAATGCAGTCTTTAAAGATGGAAATGGAGAACTGTATTTTGGCAGTTACGAGGGAGTAAATTATTTTAATCCTAACGAGATCAAAAAAACAGAGAAAGCACCAAAATTGTATTTCAGTGATTTCAAATTATTCAATCGATCCATAAAACCTAATGAAGATGCCTCACCCTTAACCAAAGTAATTTCTCAAACTAAAGAAATTACACTTAACTACACTCAATCTGTTTTTACAATTGAATATGTTGGAATTAACTATAATTATTCTAAAAAAAATCAATATGCCTATTACCTTGAAGGTTTTGAAAAGGATTGGAATTATGTAGGGAATAACAGAACAGCAACTTATACCAATCTGGCGCCGGGTAATTATACTTTTAAAGTAAAATCGGCCAATGCAGATGGTTCCTGGAGCAATACTGCATTAAAACTAAAAATAAAAATCCTGCCACCGTGGTGGAAAACCTTTTGGGCTTATTTACTATACGCAGGTGTTCTAATTTTCCTGATTAGATATTTCAATAAAATTTATCAAAATCGTTTTAAAGCCGCACAGGCAATAATTTTAGAAAGAGAAAAGAATATTCAATCAGAGAAATTAAATAATAATAAATTACAGTTTTTCACGAATATCTCACATGAATTCAGGACTCCGTTAACGCTTATTATTAATCCTTTGGAAGATATTTTAAGAAGCAAAAATCTATCTCCTGAAATACATAATAAATTAAAAATTGTACACAAAAGTTCGGATAGACTTTCGAGACTGATCAATGAGCTTATGGATTTTAATAAACTAGAGTTTAATAAAATTTTCCTTCAGGCTAAGAAAATCGAAGTCGTAGCATTTGCACAAGGAATTATTGGCTACTTTGATGAAGAAGCTGCTGCCCGAAATATTACTATTAATTTTGAATCAGCATTTGAAGAACTTGAAGACTGGCTAGATCCCAAAATGCTGGAAAAAATACTCTTTAATATTATTTCAAATGCATTTAAATTTACACCGGATCATGGTTCTATTACTATCTCGATAGACAAATCGAGTCCTGATAATTCGTTGTTAATTAATGGCAATAGCGTTCCTTCTTTTTCAATAATAATTACAGATACCGGCTCCGGAATTCATAAAAAAGATCTAAAAAGAATATTTGACCGGTTTTATCAGGTCAATAATGTAAATAAAGATTACTACGGCAGTACCGGAATTGGTTTAGAGGTCGTTAAAGAATTTATTGAGCTGCATAAAGGAAGAATTGATGTTGAAAGTCAGTTAGGACAAGGCACAAAATTTACGGTAACCTTTCCTTTAGGCAAATCTTTTTATAAGAAAAGCGAAATAGTGGACGAAGTTTTTAAAGTAGAAAAAAATAAAAATCAATTTCTGTCTGAATCTCTTAATCATTTATCTGAAGACAATGATTTTACAAATGAACCTCTCGAAAATACTGTTGTAGAAACTGCAAAACCATACACTGTTTTAATTGTTGAAGACAATCCTGAATTAAGAAATTATCTTAAGGAAGAACTAAGCAAATCCTATAAGGTTATTGCAGCCGAAAATGGTCAGAAAGGTTATGAACTTGCTGTTCAGAAATTACCTGATCTAATAATTACAGACGTTATTATGCCGGTAATGGATGGGTTGCAATTGTGTAAAAACATAAAAGGCGATTTAAAAACAAGCCATATTCCTTTATTAATGCTCTCTGCAAAAGCAATGGTAAAAGACAGATTAGAAGGTATCGATTCTGGCGCTGATATGTATTTGAGTAAACCATTTGAATTAGATATTTTAAAATCGAGTCTGGCACAGCTTATTACAAGCAGGCAAATCATGTTTAAGAAATTTTATAGCGGAATCACAAAAGATGGTAAAGAAAAAACAACTTCACTCGATAATGATTTCATTCAAAAGATTTTGCATTTTATCAACGAAAATATCAGTGAACCTGAGTTGACTGTAGAATTACTGTCTTCTAAGATTTTCTTAAGCAGAAGTCAGCTGTATCGAAAAATAAAAACATTAACAGGCGTTTCAGTTAATGAGTTTATCAGAAACGTTCGACTAGAAAAAGCAAAACAACTGATCGAAAAAGGAAACAATAATATTAATGAAATAAGTTATAAAGTAGGATTTACTTCTCCCTCCTACTTTGCTAAATGTTATAAAATTAAGTACGGATATCTGCCAACGCAAGAAAAAAAGAATTAAAAAAAGTACGGGCGTTAAAAAAATAAGTAAAAAGAGCTTCTGTTTTTATCAACAGGAGCTCTTTTTTTTGTAAGTCAATATTTTCAAAAAGCCCTTTATTTGAATTACAATAAAAATCACATAAACAAAATATTTTAGCCTTTTTTCTAGATAAACGATATTTTTAAAGCATATTTTTTAGCAATACCTCAGTTGTGCTTTTACTACTATAATTAGCTTATTTAGCCAGAACATCGTTTTCGCTCTCCTTTTTTGCATCATTTGTTGCACAATATGCTTCATCTGTTCTACAACTGCATACCCCTACATTTTACTTTCGTTAAGAAATATTTAAGAAATAATTCTATTGTCTTAACTCAGATAGTAGACCATGGTATTAAATGTTTTTGAAGACCAAAAATTGACTAATTATTTAAACTAAACTCTAACAACCAATTTTATGCAGAAAAGAACATTAAAAAAACTATTGTGTTTAATAGTATTGATGTGGGGAAATTTTTTCTTCGCTCAAACTGTTAAAGGAAAAGTAACGTCAGGCGGACTCGGATTACCCGGTGTTGGTGTAATCGTACAAGGGACAAAAAATGCAACAACTACCGATTTTGATGGTGGATTTGTTTTAAACAATGTAGATCCAAAAAGCACATTAATCTTTAGTTATATAGGCTATAAAAATGTAACCTTGCCAGCAGACACAAAATCGATGATGCAGGTCGTTATGACTAATGAACTGGAAAAATTAAATGAAGTAGTCGTAATTGGATATGGAACTTCTAAAAGGAAAGATATCAATGGCGCCGTTTCATCAATTAAAGCTTCGGAAATTCAGGACAAACCCTTTACTTCTCTCGATCAGGCTCTTGTAGGTAAAGCAGCAGGTGTAAATGTTACTCAAAATTCTGGTACACCGGGAGGAGGAATTTCAGTTCAAATTCGAGGAATTACTTCTATTAATGGTAATGAACCATTATATGTTATTGATGGAACCCCGGTTTTTGCGGACAAAAACAACGACTCCTTTTCATTTAGCGCATTAGGTGGAGGAAACGGACAAACTAAAAACTCGGCTTTATCAGGATTGAATATCTCGGATATCGAAACTATTGATATTTTAAAAGATGCATCAGCAACGGCAATATATGGTGCAAATGGTGCAAACGGTGTCGTTTTGATCACAACCAAAAAAGGAAAAAAAGGAAAATCAAAGCTAACCTATGAAACCTATATGGCTACTCAGGCAGTAACCAACACTGTTGATGTTTTAAACTTACCCCAATATGCTGCCTATCAGGCAAAAATTTTCAAATTAAACGGTGAGCCTGTTCCGTATCAATATCAAAAGCCTGATTTATTAGGACAGGGAACAAACTGGCAGGATGAACTTTTTAGAACAGCTACTATGTATAATCATCAGCTGTCATTCTCAGGTGAAAAAGAAGGAACACGTTACTATACCTCTTTAAATTATTTTGATCAGGAAGGAATTGTTTTGAATTCAGATTTTCACAGATTATCTATGCGATTAAATGTAGATTCTAATGTAAAATCATGGCTAAAGATTGGTAATAACTTATCGGTAAGCAAATCATCTCAGCAGGTAGTCCGAAATGATGACCGAGGCGGTTTAGTAATGAACACCTTAAGACAATCACCGGAATTACCGGTTAGATCAGCTGATGGTTCTTATGCAGGACCAACAACTGGTTTGGGCTCTTCGGCAAATGAAGCGACTAATCCAATTGCTTTGTCGGAATACAACAATGCTACTACAGAAAGATTTAAAATTAATGGTAATTTATTTGCTGATTTTACGATTATCAAAGGGTTGGTTTTTAGATCTGAATTGGGTTATGACCTGAATTTTGCAAAAAGCAGCACTTTCGTACCAAAATATACTCTAGGAACTGTATCTGAACTTTTAAATAAATCATTTAAGCAGCAGGATCAAAGCTATTACTGGAATATTAAAAATTATCTAACCTATAATAAGACGATAAACGATAATCATAATTTTACTTTCCTATTAGGTCAGGAAGCACAAGAAAGCCGTTACGAATATTTAAGCGGTTACAGAACAGGTGAGTTTTTAAATAAAGATTTTACGAACTTAAATATTGGTGATATTGATACTGCTCTTAACGGAAATGGTTCTGGAAGATGGTCTATGGCCTCTTATATTTCAAGATTAAACTATAGCTTTTCTGATCGATATTCTTTTTCTGCTTCTTTAAGAGCAGATGCTTCATCAAATTTTGGTCCTAATAACAAATGGGGTTATTTCCCTTCATTTTCAGGAGGATGGACAGCAAGTAACGAAAAGTTCTTTGAGCCTTTATCCAATACTATAAATTATTTAAAATTTAGAGTGGGTTACGGTTCGGTTGGAAATCAAAATATTCCACCAAATAGATATGACACTATGTTAACATTAACCTCCTCTCCATTTGGAGGCGTTTCTCCAACAATTGATAATTTAGGTAATCCTGATGTTAAATGGGAATCTCTTAAGTCTTTCAATGCCGGTTTTGAATTAGCATTATTTAACAACAGAGTAAAAGTAGATTTTGATTATTATATTAAAAATTCTTCTGATTTCCTTACCAAACAAATCAATGACGAATCCAATCAAAGTGCTCTTAACTTGTATTTTAATACAGGTGAAATTGTCACTAAAGGAGTAGAATTTACATTGAACACAAGAAATATTGTAACCGAAAATTTTACCTGGGACAGTACCCTTATTTTATCAAAATACAATAATGAATTAACTTCTTTTCAAAATGAGGGCCAATATTTATTAGGAAAAGTACAGTTCGATGCCTATACCGTTACTAAAACAATAGCAGGACAGCCAGTAGGTCAATTTTATGGATATGTTACCGACGGATTGTTTAAAAATGCTGCCGACTTAACTGCAGGACCAACTCAGGAAACAGGAACCGGAATTGGGGATATTCGTTTTAAAGATCTTAATCAGGATGGAAAAATTGATGCTAAAGATCAAACAGCTATAGGAAGTGCAATTCCTGATTTTACGTATTCGTTCACCAATAATTTGAGATACAAAAACTTTAATTTTTCAGTTGTATTAACAGGAAGCGAGGGTAACGAAATTTATAATTTTACGCGCCATTATACTGATGGTGTTTACCCTGGATTTGGAGACCGTTTTGGAAATGTTACAACTCAGGCACTGCAGGCTTTTGAACCTGGAGTAAATGAAAATACTGATGTTCCGAGAATCACTCTTAATGATCCAAATGGGAATGGCAGAATTTCAAATCGATTTGTAGAAGATGGTTCTTATTTAAGAATTCAGAATGTTTCTTTAAGCTATGACTTACCTGAAAAGATATTCGAAAAATCTATTTTCTCTAAAGTTAGATTATATGCCAATGTCCAAAATCTATACACATTTACAAAATACTCTGGTTTTGATCCTGCCCTTGGAAATTTAGATCAAAATATAACCTTGAGTGGTATTGATTTGGGTAGGTATCCTGTGCCAAGAACGATTTCTATTGGAATGAATTTAGAATTCTAAGATTTATAAAAAACACATTTAACTTAATGATTCATAATCGTTAACATAAAAAAAATAGTTATGAAAAAACTTTTTAAACTTTTTTTGATGGGAATGCTAATACCATTGCTGTCTTTATTTTCCTGTTCAGATGATTTTTTGGATGCACCATCTGAAAACCAATTGACCCCGGCTGATTTACCCGAAGGCATTACTGCTTTTGATGGGATAGCTGAGAGTTTGTACTTCAAGCCGTGGTTTACTTTTAATGATAAATTCCTGATTGCTGTAGGAGATATGTATGCCGGAAATGCTTTTTCGTTTGATGGTGCGTACGCCCAATTTAAAGATGCACAGGTAACCTCGCAAAACCCAATCCTTGCAGAAGGATATGTTTCGTTATTTTCGGTTGTCGATCAGTCCAATAACCTAATGAAATTAGTTGAAGACCGAAAAAGTGAATTACCTGAAGCCTCTTATAAAAATGCCATAGCAATATCAAGATTTATGAGAGCAAATGCCTATTTCTATTTAGTTAGAACATTTGGTGCTGTTCCTATTATTAGTAAAGCAGGTTCTGCAAAACAACCAAAAAGGAATCTTATTTCAGATATCTATAAATTCATAAAACAGGATTTGGAATATGCCGTTCAAAATTTACCTGAAAAATCAGTGAAAAAAGGGTATGTTACTAAATTTGTTGCTATGGGTATTCTTGCAAAAGTGCATTTAACCTTAAATGAATATACAGACAGTGCCGCTTTAACCCAGCAAATTATTGGAAGCCAATATACTTTAATTCAGGATTACGGGAATTTATTTAGCAGTCCTGAAAATAACAATAGTGCCGAAAGCATGTTTGCCCTGCAATGGAAAGCAATTGCTACCGAATGGGGAACTCAAAATACCAATCAGGCGTATATCGTTCCCGGAGACACAGGAATAACCGGTGGCGGCGACGGCTGGGGAGTTTACCTCCCTTCTATTTCATTACAGGATGATTTTGAACCAAATGATACCAGAAAAAAGAACACCATCATGACAGATGGCGATTTTTATCCTGAATTGCTAAAAACTCAGGGCGGTTTCAGATATAAAAAAATATACTCTTCTACGGCAGCTAATTTCAGAAAATACATTGTCGGCTCTGCAGCTGAAAGAAACGATGTGTTTTTCATGAGAACATCACAAAACACCATTATATTAAGATATTCTGATGTTTTATTAATGCATGCCGAAGCTATTATGGGCGGAGCTGCTTCCACTACTTCTCCAGCTGCTTTAAGCTCTTTTAATGAAGTGAGATTGAGAGCAGGATTACCCGTTAAAACAGTACTTACAAGAGATGAACTGTTTAACGAACGAAGAGTTGAATTTGCACTTGAAGGACAGTACTTCTTCGATCTAAAACGTCGTGGCCTTGCCGAGGCAACAGCAATTATTTCACAGCAGGAAGTCGGTTTTTATTCTGACCCTGCCAGAACAGAATTAGTTTCCAGAAAGATAACCCCGGGAAACAATTATTTTGAATTGCCATTACCTCAATCTGCGATTGATACCAATCCATCATTATTAGAACCGCCAGTTCCTTTTAACTTCAACTAATTTTTATACTATGATCACTAAAATAAAATATAGCATTATAATTCTTTTGGCGCTGGCTTCTTTTACAGCTTGCCAAAATGATGATAATACAGTTACTGCAAATATAGATGCAATGGTTGCTGAACCCGGAGATTTACTTAACCAGGCCTTTCCGCTTAATAAAGTCAGAGTCGAAGGTAAAGGTTTGGCAGGATTAAAAAAGATTACACTGGACAATAAAATTAATATCAGTTTCAATCCAAATCATAATTCAGATAAAGCGTTCATTTTTACTGTTCCCTTTGATGAAAAATTAGGAAGTAGATTTGGTGTGCAGCCCATTACGTTTGTAACTGCTACTACTTCCTTTACAAAAAACATTGAGATTTTACAGCCTGTTCCTACCATTACAAAAACAATTCCGGCTGTAGCAACTCCGGGATTTCCTCTGGAAATTGAGGGAACCTGGTTTTATAATGTTTCTTCGGTTACTTTGGGAGGAAAAGCATTGACTTATACGCTAAAATCGTCTTCTTCAATTGTTATTGGTTTACCTGCAAATGCCGTTTCCGGATCAGAGCTGGTAATTACCACACCGGGCGGTACAGCAAAAAAGATAATAGAATTTGCTACACTAATCCTTGTATCTGATTTTGACGGGAATGGTGTAAGAAAAGATTGGTTCTCTTACGGTGATGTTGCCGCTTTTAATGCAAATACTGCTGGTGGCCCATCAGGTAATTACGCAACCTTTACGTGGTCTGGTTCGACTTCAAATGGCTACAACGGAAGCAGTGCCGGAGGAGGAAGCAGTTTCTTAAGCGCAACTAATACCGATGCTAAAAAAGCGTATATCGATATTGATATAAGTGCGAATGTTACAGGTGCTCAATTTGCCATTCAGTTAAATACTATTAACAATGACAACTATGCTTATAATTTTAAAGTTACGGATGTAAACTGGACGACCAAAACAATTTCAATAGCCGATTTTAAAGATAATTATGGTTTTGGCTCAAATACAGCAGCTACGTTGGATGTTTCTAAAATAAATGAAATCAAAATTGGCGTTATTCAGGATGACACTCCTAATCCAAGTGTAATTAAATTTGATAATATCAAGATTCGTTACCAATAATTGATGGTTGTACATTAAAAAAAAGAGGCTGTCCTAAAGCAGCCTCTCTACTAAGGTAAATCATACAATAAATAATAAAACAGAAACCATAAATAAGCGTATTCTCTCCAAGTAGAAGAATATTCTATAATACAAAACAGTATGAAAATTAAACTTTTACTAGTACTCACCAGCCTCTTCTTTTTTTTAAGTGCCTGCTCTAAAGATGACAGCGAAGTCGCTGATACTTTAGAAACTCCAACAGCCAACCCGGCAAAAGACGTGAACGACGGCGGTTTTAGAGCTAAATGGAATTACGTTTCCAATTCAAAAACTTATCTTTTGGATGTTTCAACCAGTGAAAATTTTGCAACACTTATACCTAATTACAATTCAAAAGAAGTTACGGACTTAAACGAAGTTGTAGTTGGTTTAGCAGGAGGCACGCAGTATTACTACAGAGTGAGAGCAAAAAACGAGACACAAATTTCAGATTATTCAAATGTTATTAGTGTTGTAACTACAGGTTCCAGCAATATCCCTGAAGATCCAACTTTCCTAAAAGTAAAAGCTAATAAACTGACTAATCCCTTTTTTATTGGTATGGCAATAAAGGCTTCGCAATTAACCAGCGGAAGCCCTTATGATATTATTTTAAAAAATGAATTCAGCAGTATTTCTGCCGAATACGAAATGAAAATGGATCAGATTTCTACCGCAAGTGGTGTTTATAACTGGACTGTGGCAGATAAAATTGTGGCTTACGGAAATGCCAATGGTATCAATGTTCACGGTCATGCTTTGGTATGGCATAATTCAGTACCACAATGGTTAAAAGATTTTTCTGGTACTGATGCCGAATTTAAAGCAGAAGTAAAAAAATACATTACGGCGGTAGTTACTCATTATGCAGGAAAAGTAAAATCATGGGATGTAGTTAATGAAGCAGTGGATGACAATGGCGGCACTATGAGAAATACAATTTTTCTGCAACGAATGGGTGCCAACTATGTAAAAGATTGTTTTCAATGGGCAAAAGACGCAGCAACTGCAGCTGGTGATAACTCTCTATTGTTGTTTTATAATGATTATGCAACCTCAACTAATATCCCAAAACAAGATAAAGTTTTTAGCATTGTTGACGATTTAAAAGCAAGTAATCTTATTGATGGTGTTGGTTTTCAAATGCATAATACTTATTTAAGCCCAACCAAAGCGCAGATAGAAACTGACATTAACAAAGCTGTAGTAAAAGGCCTGAAAATCCATGTTTCAGAATTAGATATACAGGTAAATCAGTCTAATGACATCTCGACTTTTACAAATGAAAGAAGGTTAGCCCAAAAGGAAAAATACAAAGAAATTGTAAAAATCTATAACGCTCTACCGGCTGCTAATAAATATGCCTTAACCGTTTGGGGCATGAAGGATAATGAGTCATGGATTCCATTTAGTACAGAACTTAACCACCCAGGAAATGACTGGCCTTTATTGTACGATTCGAATTTTGCAATTAAAAGCTCGCATACTGGATTTCTGGAAGGTTTAGATTAGTTTTTTGAAAATAATACTTTACTACAACTATTAATTAACCAAAAAAGAAAATTATGAAAAAATTAAATTTGTTCGCATTAGCAGTGACATGTGTATTAGGTTTAGGATTTACATCCTGCGCAGAAGACACAAGTCCAATAGCAAAAGACCAATCAGCAGGTGCTAGTACAAATACAAAAAACAGTACAGGCAAAGTAGCTGCTGCACCATGGGTCAAACAATTTGAAGATACATTTAACGTTGGCTCAAGCCTGTCACAATGGACCAAAGAGCAACGAGCGGATTATAATTCGTGGTATTGTGACTATGCTAGCTCTGTGCCAACTACGCAATGGCGAGATGGAAGACAATGTTTAGAAATCAAGACTACAAAATTGAGCACGTACAAATATCAGTCTGGGTTCATAACTTCTAATTACCAATACAAACCGGAAAACAATACAGAGTATATGCTTTCTGCCAATATTAAATTAATAGCGATGGATGGTGGTACTTACAAGTCTTTCACAGATACGTATGGTGCCTGGCCTGCCTTTTGGTCTGTACAGGGAAATGCCTGGCCAACCAAAGGAGAAATTGATATCATGGAAGGTTATTCTTTTGCTCCTAATGCAAGTCGTTTTACTTCAAATATTTTTTATGGAACTTCTAGCGGAACAAACTTATTAGGAAATGCTGCAGAAAGAAACTATCCTGGTAGTTTTAATATAAACGCAAACGGCGGATGGCATTTATATGAATCCTTTTGGAAGATGAAAAACAATGTCGTAACAGTTACTATTATGGTAGACAATGTAACAGTTGCAACGTATACCAATAGTAGTACCGCCAATCTTAATCTCAATAATTTCGGACCCCACTCGATTATGTTAAATATGAACGTTGGATCTAAAGACTCCAATTTTATTGATCCCAACAAAATTAACTTATTTACAAGTGCAATGATGTGGGTAGATGATGTAACAGTCTACAAAAGACCAATATAATTTGTACTATCGTTGCAATTATCCAAAATTACTTAAAAATATACAAGACACAGTAGTTTAAGATGTGATATAGACACGTGTTTAGGCGATTAAATTCAAATCCTGCTCTCCCCAAGAAAAAGGAAAAAGAAGAAAAGGCAAACTTTTTTTCAATCTTTTAAAAAAGCCAAAATCGTGCAAAAACCTGTAAATCTAAGGATTCGCAGGTTTTTTTGCTTTATGGCAGTTTTTAAAATAATATGCGGCTACTTAAACCGCAATCCCTTCCTATCGCCTGAAGAATTTCCTGTTTGCCCAACCTTAAAAGAATACAAGATTACTATTTTTCTTAATCTACATTAATCAACAGGCTTTCGAAGTTTCTGTAAGTTTGTAAAAGAAATTTAACAACTGAAAAAAAGAATTTAGAACTTTGATTCTGTCTGGAGCTACCATGATAACTCATTAATCATAACACATTAAAAACCAAGCTTAAACAGATTTAAAATTGCAGATTTATTATAATCATAGTATCTTTAAGAAAAGATTATTGATTCTCTTTTATCTGCTAAAAACAAAAATATAATTTAACATATATGGAAACTATCAAACTGGAATTAGACGAGAAAAAACATGGCGCTTTTAATCTTTATGTGGATGATAAAAAATTAGGCGAAATGACGGTCAGCATCAAAGATGATTTATTAACTGTTTACCATACTGGAGTTGAACCGGAAGGCGAAGGAAAAGGTTATGCTAAGAAACTTCTGGAAGAAATGACAACCTATGTACGTGCTAATAATATGATGGTTTTACCGCTCTGCCCTTACGTGCATGCACAATTCAAAAGACATCCGGATGAATATCAGGATATCTGGAAAAAACAATCTTAAAACATACTATTATGAACATAGAAACCCTAACAGGCGGTGTGACTTTAAATGAAGCTAAAAAGGCCTTAATTATGATTCACGGACGTGGAGCTGGTGCCCATGACATCCTTTCTATTGCAAAGCATCTTAAAGTTGACGATTTTGCATTGGTTGCACCGCAGGCAGAAAACAGAACCTGGTATCCATATTCGTTTTTAGCGCCTATTAACGAAAATGAACCTTCTTTTTCAAAATCATTAGAAGCCATTCATCAGGTTGTTGTGGCAGTTCAGCAAAACGGAATTGAAAAAGAGAATATCTATTTCCTTGGATTTTCACAGGGAGCTTGTCTTGCCTTAGAATTTACGGCCAGAAATGCCGCAAAATATGGAGGAGTTATAGCTTTTACAGGCGGACTTATAGGCGATAAAGTTTTTGAAGATCACTATGCCGGAAATTTCGAAAGCACTCCAATTTTCATCGGAACAAGCGATCCTGATTTCCATGTTCCGGTTGAAAGAGTAAATGAAACCGAAGCGCTTCTGCAAAAAATGGGTGCAGATGTTACCAAGAAAATCTACCCGAATATGGGACATACTATAAGTCAGGACGAGGTAGATTGTGCAAACGCATTGGTTTTTAATAAAAAATAATGATTACGATAACCCGGGTTTACAGCGATGCAAATGGCGAAAGTCATTTTGAAGATTTTGAAGTTCCATTAAAGAACAATGGTGATATCGGTTTTTTATCTGATGATGAACCGGTAAAGTCAATTGTCTTTAGAGAAGTTAGTCCTTCTTATGATTACGATTTTCATAATGCTCCAGATCGACAATATATTGTTTTATTGGAAGGTGGAGTCGAAATCGAAACTTCACTAGGAGAAAAAAGGACATTTGAAACAGGATCAATTCTACTGGTTGAAGACACCATTGGAAAAGGACATAAAACAAAAAATATTGAACCTAAACTTCGAAAATCAATATTTATAAAATTATAAATTGGAAAAAGTAGTCCCAGAAATGGGACTTTTAAATTACTAAGGTTTTCTAAATATAGGGAATGCAATTCTTCAAATTACGATATGTCGTAGGATTAAAAACCCAAATTAACAATAAACACCTTATTTACAACAACTTAATACATATGGAATATTATTTGGTTATTAATTGACAAATGAAAACTGAACTGCTTTTTATTTCTTAATCTAGGTTAATCGATGCAGAAGTATAACAGACGTAAATTTGTATAAGAAAATCAATAACAACTAAATAAATAAAAATACCATGGAAAATAAAATTTTAGGCTTACACCATATTACTGCAATTGCAGGTGATGCTAAACGCAATTTCAACTTTTACTCTAATATATTAGGATTACGTTTTATTAAAAAAACGGTGAATTTTGATGATCCGGGAACCTACCACTTTTACTTTGGAGATGAAGTTGGAAGTGCCGGAACCATCTTAACTTTTTTCCCTTGGGGAGAAGGAATTCAGCAAGGAAGAAAAGGTTCTGGAATGGCAACAGAAATTGGATATTCTGTTCCAAAAGGAAGCTTAGATTTCTGGCAAAAACGTTTTGAGCAATACAATGTTATTTACAATAAACCCGCTGAAAAATTCGGTGAAAAATATCTTACTTTCTTAGATCCGGATGGTTTAAAATTAGAATTAATCGAATCTAAAACTGGCGATGACAGAAAACCTTGGGAAACCGATGAAGTAAAAGCGGATGTAGCAACAAGAGGTTTTCATAACATTACTTTGACTTTAAACAGTATTAAAGCTACTGCTGCCATCTTAACTGATATTTTTGGTTACAAACTGATCGAACAAGATGTAAACCGTTACCGCTACGCCACTGATGCTGTAGAGAATGCAGCCATTGTTGACTTAGTGGAATTGGCTGAAGAAAAACGTGGCCATGTGGCAAACGGATCTGTTCATCACGTGGCTTTCCGTGTGCAAAATGATGAAATTTTAATGCATTTCCGTGAAAAAATTGAGGAATACGGATTGTCTATTACACCACAGATTGATAGAAACTATTTCCACTCTCTTTATTTTAGAGAACCAGGAGGAGTTTTGTTTGAAATCGCTACAGAAAATCCTGGATTTACTGTTGATGAAAGTTTAGAAGAATTAGGTAAAAACTTAAAACTTCCTGAACAATATGAATCAGACAGAGCTGCTATCGAGGCACATTTGGTTAAAATTAATTAATACTATAATCTCTTAATAATTTGTTATTAAAAGCTGTCTGTTTTTAGGCAGCTTTTTTTTTACATACTATACAAATAACATTATAAAATACTCATCGTTAATTGAATAACTTTGATTTATAGTATTTTATTGAATTAAAAGAATTTATTTCAATAAAAATGTTAATAATAAAAACACTATTTCAATTGGCTTAATGCATTTTCCAGTTTATTTTTTTCAAGTACATAGTCTGCTTCTAATGAATCAAGTTGAGGCTGTAGAGATGAATCATAATGTTCTATATGTGCAACAAACTCCTTGGTATACTTTACTTTTTTCTTTAATTGGTCAAGATTTTGCTGCGCTTTTGTAATATACGTGTTCATGTACTCGCGCTCATCCTGCGGGTGGGACTCTACTTCTTCTCTCTGCTGTTGAATAATCCGCTGTGCCGAATTAATTATACTGTCTGATTCTTTATTTAATAAGAACCACTTTCTAAGCATAGTATCATTGACACCCGAAATTTCATCCGGATCTATCTCTGTGTCGTTTTCTTTTTTCTGGCAGCTATATAGCAACGCAACAATAATAGCGAGTATGTAAAACTTTGTTTTCATGGTAGTACTTATTTGATTTTCCATACGATTATTACGTTAAAATTTAATTACTAAAGATTTAATCTACTTTACTTTCTATTTCTTAACCATCTTTCAACAGGTTCAAGAGCAGTATTAACAAATGTTACTAAAAAGGTGCACATTAAAGCTTCTATAAAATAACCTGAAGCAGCAATACACCCAATAGCAGCACTACACCAAATTGTAGCTGCAGAGTTTAAACCATGTACATTAGGTCCTTCTCTAAAAATAACTCCTGCACCCAGAAAACCAACTCCCATCACTACTTGTGCCGTAATTCTGGTAACATCAATATTTGGAGCGGTGGCAGCGACTTTTATAGATAATAATACAAAGGCTGCCGCACCTGTTGCTACCAGCATATTGGTTTTGAGGCCCGTTTCTTTATGATGCCATTGTCTTTCAAAACCAATAATTAATCCAGCGAACAATGCTATTATCAAACGAGTTAAAAATTCTATTGTAGTCAAAACATCCATTTTTTAAATTATTAAAACAATTGCTTTTTCGTCTATTGATATCTTAAACATTCAGATAAGTTTATCTTAATGCTTAAATATAAAACTATTAGATGTAAAACCACAATGATTTTCAAACTTTTAAACATTCATTTTAACTAAATCAAGATCTTATACTAGTACCTGTTTTCTTTTTAATATTATTTTTTTCTGATGTCAATTTTTTATCACGTTTTTGCTGCAATCTGATACTTTCCATTACAGGCATATTCTCTGGCACTATATTTCCGATTTCTTCAATTGCCTTACGTGCTTTTAACCCAACCGCAAAATGAATACTATTAGCCTCGGCACTATCCTGCACATTTTCATTATTTAGCTTTTCAGCGGTTTGGGTGACACGAAATAAATTGACTGCTAATTCTGTACTATCCATATGATCAAGAATATTTTCATCAGAATCAAGACCTCTGATCTCACGGATCGCTTTTACATCCAGACCCCCATACAGTCCTCTATATCCATGATTTTGAAAAAAAGCATAATCTGAAGGTTTGATAATACCTGCTTTGCTCGCGGCGCCCGCTAACTGAAGATTTCGCTTAGCCAGTTCTTTGCGGAGAAAATATCTTCGCTCTTTTACTATTTTAAAATTTTTACTTTTCTGCTGTTGGTTTAATTCCTGCAGACGAGCTTGTGTCGCAAAATAGGCTTGCCCAAGTGCTACCGGTTTTAAAGTAGAATCTGCATTTTGAATTATAAGATAACAGCCATAGCGTGATAATTTTACGTCTCCCCTATTTCTTTGCAAATCATTACCAACTGATTTTATTGCACTAAAATCTTTAAAATGTAATGCCGTCTCCTGATCAGTATTAATGCAGGCAGCCTTTGCTTTATCGACCACCTTAATAAATGAACTATACTTAGAGTACCCTAGTAATTTTGCTACATCCTTGGCACTCCAATACTCATTACCAGTCTTATCTGTTTTTCTAAGTTTCTCAAATACTGATATGCTTTTATATTGTGTTTTACTTGTTTCCATTTTAGTTCTTATTTAAAACTTGAAATTACTTTTCTAAACCTGACCATTAAGTAATCGAATATGACAAATTTCATCTATTATCTCAAATAGTAAAATGATCTGCGTCACTTGGTACAAATGTTCTAAATCGCAAAAGATGATTACGATCATTTCCATTTTTTTGCCATCGAACTATCTTTAATTCAAATTAAAACTATAGAGATGAGAGATTTGAAAATAATGAAAATGGAAAAATATACTTTAAAGTTTAGTCAGATCGGAATTAACGATATTAATAAAGTAGGTGGCAAAAATGCTTCTCTTGGAGAGATGTATAATAATCTTAGTCCTCATGGTATTAGAGTTCCCAATGGTTTTGCTATAACTACAACTGCTTACAAAGATTTTATAGAATACAATAAATTAGGTTTAGCACTGAATGAACTAATGCAACTTCTGGATAAGAAAGACTTTAGCAACTTAACCGAAATTGGTGAGAAAACAAGAAAGCTGCTATTTGATGCAAAATTTCCTCTGGATCTTCAAACCGAAATTTCAGACGCTTACTTCTCCTTATGTGAAAACCAAGATCTGGCAGTTGCAGTTAGAAGCAGTGCCACTGCAGAAGATCTTGCCAATGCAAGCTTTGCAGGGCAGCACGATTCATTTCTAAATATTAAAGGTACAATGCCTCTTATATACGCGGTTAAATGCTGTTTTGCATCACTCTATACAGACAGAGCCATTAAGTACAGGCTTGACAACGGTTTTGATCATGATAAGGTATTTCTTTCTGTAGGCATACAACAAATGGTTCGCTCAGATTTAGCTTGTTCCGGTATCGGATTTACACTCGAACCCGAGTCAGGATTCCTTGATGTGATTCATATTGCGGGAACCTGGGGTCTAGGTGAAACAATTGTACAGGGTACTGTAACTCCTGATGAATTTCTTGTATTTAAAAGATCCATTAAAAACAATAAAAAGGCTATTTTGCAGAAAAATCTCGGAGCAAAAAATAAGATGCTCATTTACAATGATAATTCATCGGGCATTAATTCAACGGTTTTAAAAATTACACCCCGAAAATGGTGCAATAAATTTGTACTTGACGACTCCGAAATTGAAAAACTCGCCAGATGGGCCGTTATTATAGAAGAACATTATAATAAACCAATGGATTTTGAATGGGCGAAGGATGGCTTAAATGGAGAGCTTTATATTATTCAGGCCAGACCAGAAACGGTACATTCCCTCGTAAAACCAATATCAATTACTACTTATAAATTAGAAAAAAAAGGAGTAGCACTGGTACAGGGCGAGGCTGTTGGAAACCGTATAATTTGCGGTACTGCAAGAATTTTATTATCGCCAAAAGAAGCTTCGACACTTCAAGGTGGAGAAATTCTGGTTACTAATTTTACCAGCCCGGATTGGGATCCTATCCTAAAAAAAGTAGCTGGAATCATTACCAATAAAGGCGGACGAACAAGTCATGCCTCTATAGTAGCCAGAGAAATGGGAACACCAGCCATTGTCGGAACGGGTAATGCCACTGAAATTATTAAAGATGGAGATCTTATTACCTTAAGCTGTGCAGAAGGAAAAACCGGTTATGTCTATGAAGGCAAACTAAAATACCTGCAAACAACTTCTCCTCTCAACAAAATAAAGCTTCCTGAAAAACCAAAAGTCCAGCTAATAGTTTCTGAACCAGAAAAAGCATTTGAATTATCATTTTATCCAAATGATGGCGTAGGATTACTCAGACTTGAATTTATTATAAGCCACAACGTTAAGATACATCCCATGGCGCTCATTCATCCGGAAAAAGTACTTGATGCTGATCAAAGTTTAGCGATAGCAGCACTCACACAGAATTACAGTTACAAACCAAATTACCTCATCGAAAAACTCTCACAGGGTGTCGCTACAATTGCTGCAGCCTTTTATCCCAAAGAAGTCATTGTAAGAATGAGTGATTTTAAAAGCAATGAATATTCTCAACTTCTTGGAGGCTCTTTTTTTGAGCCTCACGAAGAAAATCCAATGCTTGGTTTTCGCGGCGCTTCTCGTTATTACCATGAAAAATATCGTGAAGGATTCAGGCTTGAATGTGAAGCAATGAAAATAGTTCGGGATGAAATGGGACTTACCAATGTAAAACTCATGATTCCATTTTGTCGTACGCCCGAGGAAGGGAAAAAAGTAATCGCTCTAATGGAAGAATATGGTTTAAAACAGCATAATAATGGCCTTGAAATATATGTCATGGCCGAATTACCCTCTAACATTTTACTGGCTAAAGAATTTGGGGAAATTTTTGATGGTTTCTCTATAGGATCTAATGACTTAACGCAACTCACATTGGGTATAGATCGTGACTGTGAATTAATTTCAGATTTATTTGATGAAGAAAATGAAGCCCCTAAACAGATGATATTTCAAATGATTCATACAGCAAAAAATCTGGGAAAGAAAATTGGCCTTTGCGGACAGGCACCAAGTAACTCGCCAGGTTTTACCTTTTTTTTGGTTGCGGCAGGAATTAATAGTATCTCATTCAATTCAGATGCTTTAATAAATGGCATTAAAATTATAAATGCGGCTGTAAACACCTCTAAAATAAGAGATACAATGCCTGTTGAAATGACAATAGTACACTTCAATAAATTACACACATAAGAAACTGATTATCAAAAAACATTTCACGATATTTGTTATACCAAAAATCGATTGCGAAATGAAAAACCAGGCACTTTTAAATGCAATTATTGAAAATGCAATCGATGGAATAATCACAATTAACGAAAAGGGAATTGTTGAATCTATAAATCCTTCTGCCTGCCGGCTTTTTCTGTATAATCCTGAGGAAGTAATTGGTAAAAACATTTCACTGTTGATGCCATCCCCAGATAGAGAAAAACACGATTCTTATATAGAAAATTATAAATCTTCGGCAATTCCACATATTATTGGCCATGACAGAGATGTACTTGGACGGAAAAAAGATGGAAACATTTTTCCTTTCAGACTTGGAGTAAGCGAAGTAAAATTTGAAGGAGAAAGAATTTTTGCAGGTTTCATTCACGATATGAGCCATCAAAAAGAAGCGGAAAACCGCTTAATGCAATACACTCAGCACCTGGAAGAACTCGTAAAAGATCGCACACAGACATTAAATGAAACCATTGAAGCCCTAACCGTCACACAAGAAGAAGTTAGTAATACCCTCGAAAAAGAGAAAGAACTTAATAAAATTAAAAGCCGGCTTTTATCTATGGCATCTCACGAATTTAGAACACCGTTGAGCACTATTCAGCTCTCCACGTCCCTACTGCAGCGTTACGTAGAAAATATCGATAATCCGAAAATTGAAACCCATATTCGAAAAATCAAAAGCGCTATTGCAAATCTTACTGCAATTCTGGATGATTTTCTACTTCTTGAAAAGGCAGAATCAAATAAAATAACCTTACAGATAACTAGTTTTAATCTACAGGATTTTATCAAAGAAATTATAGGAGAACTGAAGCTCCTCACAAAAAAGAGACAAAAGATAATCAGTATCCCTAATACTGAAATTACATTGGTAAAACTAGACAAAAACCTACTCAAAAATTGTATTATTAATCTCGTATCTAATGCCATAAAATATTCTGGAGAAGAAACAGAAATCGAACTATCGACTTCTATAACTGATACTATAGTAACCATCAATGTAAAAGATAACGGCATTGGTATTCCCGAGGAAGATCATAAACATTTGTTTGAAGCTTTCTTCAGAGCGCATAATACAGGAAATATTCCAGGGACGGGTCTGGGACTTCATATTGTTTCACGCTATGTATCACTAATGAATGGAACCATTTCATTTAAAAGCGCCATTGATAAAGGAACCTTATTTACTATTGAATTGCCACGTTATGACTAAAATACTTATCATTGAAGATAATGACAATATCAGAGAAAATGTTGTTGAAATCCTTGAACTCTCCGGTTATGAGGTTTTTGCGGCAGCTAATGGAAAAACAGGAGTGGAAACAGCACTTAAAATATTGCCTGATCTAATACTATGTGATATTATGATGCCTGAACTTGACGGATATGGCGTTTTACACATTCTTCATAAACATCCTGAAACACAAGCAACACCTATTATATTTTTGACTGCCAAAGCGGAAAGAGCCGATATTCGTAAAGGAATGGAACTGGGAGTTGACGATTATCTTACCAAGCCATTTGATGATATTGAGCTCCTGAAGGCAATAGAGGCCAGATTGAAGAAAAAAGAAATGCAACAACTTTTTTATGGGCAGAGTGCCGAAAACCTCAACGCAGTTATTTCTAAAGAAGACGGGTTAGTAAAACTAAAAGAAATCATGCTTGATCGCAGTACGCGACATTATAAAAAAAATCAATATATTCATTACGAAGGCGATCATGTACTAGGGATCTATTACATCATAAGCGGAAAAGTCAAAACCGTAAAACTTACTCAAGAAGGACGTGAACTTATTACGGGTGTTTATAAAGAAAACGATTATCTGGATATTAGTATATTGTTTTCGAATGATACGTATAACGATACTACTATCGCACTCGAAGAAACGGTTTTAAGTTTTTTGCCAACAGAGCAGCTTGATAAACTTCTTTTTCTGTATCCTGATGTAGGTGCCAAATTCATAAAAATTCTCGCAAATGACATGCGGGAAAAAGAAGAACGATTGCTGCAGATTGCTTATATGTCGGTACGAAAAAGAATTGCCCAAGGCATTGTACACCTGCTAAAGCAACATAGCTCTGATGGAACCAGTATTAAATTTTCCAGAGATGATCTGGCAGCTTTTTCCGGAACTTCACCTGAAACTGTAAGCCGCACTTTAAGCGATTTTAAAGAGGAAGGGTTAATCGAAAAGACTTCCAGTACGATACATATCCTTAATTTAGAAAAACTAAGCAGAATAAAAAACTAAAAACTCAATTTATGATGAAGATCATATTCGTAAATGATTGTTGTCACCCTGTCTAGGGATAATCTATGGTAATTTTGATTTGACTATTTCAAAACAGATAAAATCTTATTTCCTTTTAATCAAAGTATTCTAATCGTCTTGTAAAACTCTTGAATAATGAAAGTAATTAAGCACTCAGGACATGTTGTACCTTTCAATATTGAAAAGTTAAAACTTTCTCTTCAAAAATCAGGTGCTGATCCTGATCTTATCAGGGAGTGCCTGGTACAGATACAGAATCAAATGTATGAAGGCATAACCACCAAGCAAATATACAAGCTGGCATTTGCGATCTTAAAAAAAGCATCAAACGGACATGCTGCGCGATATAACCTGCGCTACGCATTACAAATGCTTGGACCGGCAGGCTTTTTCTTTGAAAAATTCATATCCAGACTTTATGCCACCGAAGGTTATAAAACAAGGACAAATCTCACCTTGCAGGGAAAATGTGTATCGCATGAAGTAGATGTGGCACTGAAAAAAGAGAACAAAGTCTGGATGGTTGAATGTAAATTTCACAGCAGCAGAGAAGGCGCTTCAGATGTAAAAGTGCCGATGTATATTCTGTCTCGTTTTAATGATCTCAAAGCGAAACAGCATACTATTTTTAGCGGAAGCGAAAACATCGATTCCTGTATAATAGTAACTAACAACCGATTTACTAAAGATGCTGAAAATTTTGCCATCTGTAGTGGAATAACGCTCTTAAGCTGGGATTATCCTAAAAATGAAAGTATTAAAAATAAAATAGACAAAGGAGCACTCTACCCCATTACCTGTCTCACAACACTCTCAATAGTCGAAAAAGAAAAATTGCTTATTCTCGATCAGATACTTGTAAAAGATCTAATTAATGATTCGAAAAGTCTTCATAAAATAGGAATTAGTGAAAACAGGATTCGAAATGTACTAAAAGAAGCTTCACAAATTTGTAAACTTATTTAAAATGAAAGTAAAATTTATTGGAGGCGCCGGAACCGTAACAGGCTCAAAGACACTCATAGAAAGTAATGGTACCAGAATATTGATTGATTGTGGACTTTTTCAAGGCCTTAAAGCTCTGAGACAACTTAACTGGGAGCCCTTACCGGTTTTGCCTTCTACAATAGATTACGTACTTCTTACCCATGGTCACCTGGACCATTGCGGATGGCTTCCAAGATTGGTTGCACAGGGATTCACAGGTAAAATATATTGCACCTCTCCTACTAGAGATGTGGCCAAACTTGTTCTTTTAGATAGTGCTAAAATTCAGGAAGAAGAAGCCAATAAAGCCAACAAAGAACATTATTCTAAACATGAAAAGGCAGAACCACTCTACACTTTAGAGCAAGCTGAAGCTGTTCTTCCCTATTTTAAAATCGTACAACCAGATACTTCAACAGACATTTCTTCTGATATTACTGCTACTTATACTGGTGCAGGACATATTATTGGTGCCTGCACTATTACACTAATACTTGAAGGCAAAACTTTGGTTTTTTCAGGTGACATAGGACGTGATGATGATGTCTTGATGTTTCCGCCAACAAAACCCATACTAGGTGATTATCTTTTTTTAGAAAGTACTTATGGTAACCGTATTCATCCGGATCTGGATGCAAAAAAGGAGCTTGAAAACTATATCAATACCACTATAGAACAAAAAGGAACTGTTATTATTCCAGGATTTGCCGTTGAAAGAGCACAATCCATAATGTATTTGATATGGCAACTTAAAACGGAGGGCAGAATTCCAAATGTTCCTTATATTCTGGATACACCGATGGGTGCCAGTGTCCTGGATATTTTTTTACAGAATATGCAATGGCACAAACTCTCTGCTAATGACTGTCATGAAATGTGCAAAATGTTTAAAATAGTTTCTGAATACGAACAGACTATGCGAATAATTGAAGATCCTCAGCCGAAGGTAATCATTGCTGCTAGCGGAATGGCCACAGGAGGTCGCGTATTATCCTATTTCGAGCATTATATAGGTCTGGAGAAAACTATTGTTGTAATGGTAGGTTATCAGGCAGAGGGCACTCGAGGAAGAAGACTTCTTGAAGGTGCCGATGAAATTAAAATATATGGAAACTACTACAACGTAGAAGCTAAAATAGTTCAGATTGAAGGACTCTCTGCTCACGGCGATCAACAAGATCTTGTAAACTGGCTTTCAGCACTTAAAAATATTCCCAAATGTATCTATCTGGTACATGGAGAAAATCTTCCGGCAGATGAACTTCGAATTAAAATTCAGGATCGATATGGTTATAACTGCAGTGTTCCGCTTATAGGAAGTGAAGTAGAAATCTAGAAGATTTTTCATTTCCTTCTAAAATATTTTGGAACCTCAAACCATAATACGGATACTGATCCTGCCAGTACACATACAATAAGCTGAAAAACTGTAGGCATTTCAAAATTAAATAAAGAACGTAAAAAGGGTACTGCAAATAGTAGTATAACCAAAAGCACTGTAATCCCTATTAAAAGCGAAACCATGAAATTTTTATATTGAAGTGTTACCCATAATGAATAATAAAAAGATCTGTTTACTAATGTGAGCACAACATTGGCCGTAATCAAAGTCAAAAAAACCATACTTCGTGTGCTGTTTTCATTCCATTGATTGTATACTGACCACTGATATATACCTAATACTCCTATAGTAATAACAACTCCCTGCAAAATACTTGTTATCAATTCTTTTGTCTTAAAAAAAGTAGATGTCAATGCTCTCGGTCCTCTTTGCATGGTATCGGCTTCAGTAGGTTCATTCTCATAGAGTATTGAACAGGTTGGTCCCATAATAAGTTCTAGCAGAATTACATGGAGCGGACTGAATATATTGGGATAAATCCATCCTAAAGCAAGTGGAATAAAAACGATCAGAATTATGGGAATATGTATTGATATAATATATTGAATTGCCTTTTTCAGATTCGTATAAATTCTTCTTCCCATTGCGACGGCCTCTACCATTTTAGAAAGATCATCTTCTACCAGAATAAGGGAGGCAGCATCTTTTGCTATAGCTGTTCCCTTTTTTCCCATGGCAATACCTATGTGAGCTGCTTTAAGTGAAGGCCCATCATTAACACCGTCTCCCGTCATGGCAACAATTTGTCCATTTGCTTTCAAAGCGTTGACAATTCTTAGTTTGGCTTCGGGAAACATTCGGCTAAACAAATTGATATCCATTACTTTACTTTGTAATTCTGCATTGTTTAGTTTCATAAGTTCATCACCTGTAATGGATTTTTCAAATCCTTTAAAGCCGATCTGCTGAGCAATTGCGTTTGTTGTACGGGCATTATCTCCGGTTATAATCTTTACTCCTATTCCGGCTTCGTAAAAAGACTGCAGTACCTGCGAAATATTATCCTTTGGTGGATCATAGAAAGCAACAAGGCCTTTAAACGCAAAGGGAATTTCCTGCTGTTTTTCAGGATAACTATTTCCTTCCAAAACACCTTTGGCAACACCAAGAACCCTGTAGCCTTTTCCGGTTAATTTATCCATAGCCAATTGTACAACTTCTCTTTCCTTGCTTATAAGATGGCAAACTTCAAAAATTGCTTCAGGCGCTCCTTTAGCAGCAATAATACGATTATTGACAGCATCTTCAAAAATATGTGTCATCATTGGGGGCTTGCCTGATAATGGATATTCATGAATCATTTTAAAGTTGGCAGTCAAATCGTTAGTTGTAAACTTTTTATAAGTAGTATGAAGAGCAATTTCCATCGGATCAAAAGGTATGGGTTCACTGGCCCACATAGCAGTTGTTAAAAGGTCCTCCGTTTCTGTTGATTCTTTAAAAGTGCTAACATCGGTCTCTAACCCTGACGGCAAATAAAGACCCGCTAACTCCATTTTATTCTGAGTTATGGTTCCTGTTTTATCTGTACAGATAATGGTGGCACTACCCAGTGTTTCAACTGTTTTCATTTGTTTGACTACAATGCCCATTTTCATTAACCGGCGTGCTCCCAGTGCCATAAATGTTGTAAAAGCAACCGGAATCTCCTCTGGTAATATACTCATTGCCAAAGTAAGCGCTACCAAAAGGCTTCCCAGAATATTACCCATTCTGGAATAATTGATAGCCCATACCAGAATAAAAACCAGAACTCCAACAAAAACCATCTTTTTTATAAAATTCCCAATCTGAAGTTCTAATGGTGTCTTTTCTTCGTTAATAGCTTCCAGACTGCTCCCTATTTTCCCTAATCTTGTTTGGTTTCCTATCTCTGTAACTTTAATAATTGCTAATCCGCTTACAATGGTAGTTCCCGAAAACACTTTATTATCTTCTTTTTCTTGATCTTTAAAAACACTCAAAGACTCCCCGGTAAGTATCGATTCGTTTACTGAAAAATCATTTGAACTCATGATAACTCCGTCAGCAGGGACTAATCCCCCTTCCTCTACAATTACCAGGTCACTAACAACAATATCTTGTGTTTTAATATTTTGCTGTTTACCCTCACGAATAACTTTGCACAAAGGTTCTGTGAATTCCTGTAATTTTGCCAAAGCATTTTGGCTTCTCTTTTCCTGATAAAGTGATATTGCCGCTATTAATAAAATTGAAACGGTAAGAAATACTGCGTCACTATATTGCCTATTGATAAAGTAAATTCCGGCGGCAACGAGTAATAAAAGAATCATTGGTTCTGCAAAGATGCTTTTTAGAAAAGCTACGAACCTGTTCTCTTTTTTGTAATTATACTTATTGATTCCATATTTTGCTCTAAAGTCAAGTACTTCTTCAATATTTAATCCCTGTAATTCTTGTTCCTTATTATTCATAGCTTGTACATAAATTAGCATCGCCGTATAATATCTTAAAGATACAAAATAAGTTTTGCTTTAAACAGCGGCTTCAAGTATTGAAAAGTATAGCTTTTTTATTCCAGACTAACTGATGGAAAGATGTGCAGTCGTACTTTTAAGGCCTTTAAAACCAAACAATGTTCTTTACAAATTGAGAAAATCTTCAATGTTTTGTTGATCATTTTACTTTCCTCAATAACGGCCATAGGTCTTAGTACAATATCAGTTATCTCTGAAAATTCATCTGAGATTAGTATAGCTGCACGGGCTGTACTTTTGAACTTTTTAAACTTGATTCCTTTATGTTTGGCTGTATTAAAAAATGCAGTCATATAAGAACTTTCTACGGCGGCGAGAAATAGATGTTCTGCTGACCACGTATTTTCATCGAGATTTTTTAAACAGGAATAAGATGATACTTCTATATCATTATTAAAGATAACGGCACTTACTTTTGCAGTTCCATTTTGCTGACATTCCAAATCTACCTGATATTCCTGTGAAGTTTTCATAATAACTAAATTAGTTAGTTCTTCATTAGTAATAAATGATATCCAACATATCTTTTATCTGGCACTAAATTAAAAACTAAAAACAGAAGTGCTAAAAGTCATTATTACAAATGATTCAGATCATTTTTATTCTTTGTGCTTTAATGCAATTTTACATAGCAAAAGGAATTAACGGTAAATTTTAGATTTAAGAGTTGCACAAGCTTCTAATTTCTAAAAACCTAATAAAATCTTATACTAACCCAAAAAAAGATAGCCATGGAAAATCAACAATTATTCGTAGCAAATTATAAATCACTGCAGCAGGCAGAGGATGCAATCAAAAAATTAAAAAAAAGTGGATACGACATTACAAAACTTTCAATAATTGGTAAAGATTGCTATACGGAACAAAATGTTCTTGGATACTTTAACATTTACGATAAAATGGAAAAATGGAGTACTACCGGACTATTTGCCATAGGGCTATGCGGGTTATTGTTTGGATTACTATTTATTTTCAACCTCACTGCCAATCTTCCCTACTTTAGAATACCCATTATATATGCCTGTGTCGCCGTACTTCTAGGAGCTACGTTGCCATTAATAGGTATGGGATTTTCAAAAGACAAAACCATAAAATATAAAACCGAAGTAAAAGCTCGTAAATATGTGCTGCTTGCTCAGGAAACAAATGCCAACATTGAAATTATGAGAACCACACTTAATACTCATATTCCTAAAGAAAATTCAATAGAGGAAAAAGAGAACCGCGCGCTATTAGAGAACGAAGCTTTTCATCTCTAACAAATAAAACACTATAAACTCAAATTAAGCAACTATCTAAATGAAAATAATATGAAAACAAATGAAGAATTACAAAGAGATGTTCAAGACGCCATTAAATGGGAACCACAGCTGCATGCCGCAGAAATTGGTGTAACTGCAAAAGATGGTGTAGTAACCCTAATGGGAACTGTAGACGCCTATTATAAAAAAATTGAAGCTGAAAATGCCGCCAAAAATGTTGATGGCGTCAAAGCAGTTGTTGAAGAAATTGAAATCAAATATTCCAGCAATACCAAGTCTGATGAAGATATTGCCAACGATGTCTTAAAGGCTCTAACAGATAATTGGAATGTACCTCAGGAAAAGATTCAGATTAAAGTTGAAAAAGGCTGGGTCACCCTTGAGGGTCAGGTAATCTGGAATTATCAAAAAGAAGCCGCCAATAAATCCGTCGGCCATCTTACAGGTGTGAAAGGCGTAACCAACCGCATCAAAATAAAATCTGAAATACAGGATGAAATTGAGAAAAAAAATATCGTAAGAGCCTTAGAAAGCAACTGGACACTGCACTCTGAGAACATATTCGTTAAAGTAGATGGTACAACCGTGACATTGACAGGAGCTGTTTCTTCACTTTTTCAAAAAGATCTTGCAGAAAAAATAGTTTGGAAAACACCGGGAATCTGGTCCGTCAATAATCAGCTTGTTGTGGAACATAAGTATGCCATATCAGAATAACTTTAAAAGGGAGATAAAATTCTCCCTTTTATTCCAGTTTTTAAAACGCATAAGGAGGTTTTCATTTTGACAGCTTTTCCTAAAAATTATTTTTAAAATTAAAAATCATGAAAACAATAATAACCTTAATGGCAATTACTGCAATTACTGTTGTAATTCTGATTAGTAACATAAGACAAAACCAAAAAAAACTAACTCTTAAATAGCTATACCATGGAACCAAGCTGGATTATATTAACATTTCTGAGCATCGTAATTTTAATCGTGATGATTTACATCTTTATACAAAACAATAAAGACCGAAAACAATATGAAGAAGATTTAAATTCAACTTCAAATTTCTATGAGGACGAATCTGAAGTAAATGACTTAGATAAATTTTAATTTTTTTATCCTATTAACAATATGAAAATATGAAAACTACAATACTGTATGCTCTGTTTCTCATAACTGCGACACTTACGCTAGTGAATCGTTATACTCCGCTTTATATCAATAATTCAATACTTCATTTTATCATCCTTTTTATTGCAGCTTTAACTTTTGTATTTATAGCAAGTCAGTTTTTTGGAAAATTAAAAAGATCAAGATCACAGTTAATGGCATTCATTATTGTTGGAGTTTTATGTTTTATTAAATCCTTCCTTACTTGGGGTGGTGACTGGAAAACACAAACAATTTTATACAAGAACTTGACGAATGATAATAAGAATATAGAGTTTCAAATGCGGGGGGATCGCTTTTCATTCGGATATAAAAAGCGCGTTGTAAACAGGTTAAAATTATTTCCCGGATTTGACTGGACTACTGATATTGATACCACGAAAATCGATCACAAACACTGGAAAAAAATGAATCTTTATGTTAATGAAATGAAGTTTGCTTCAAAATAATAATAAACTGAATTTGTCATTAATTAAAATAATTGGGCCTTCGTACCCGATCAAAAATCTAGAAAGCATGAAAAAAATACTTGTTACAACCGACTTATCTCATAGCTCCAAAGTAGCTGTACGTTTTGCTATTCAGCTGGCATCTCAAATAGGTTATGAACTTACATTTCTATATGTAAATACGTCATTTATTATTGATCCCTTTTCAGCTGTTACTTTTGTAGGTCTTCCGGAGCCAGATAACAAAAAACAGGAGCAAGCTCTTATAAAATTTGTACATACGCTCTACAGACAAACCAACAAACAGCCAGGTAAAACAACTTATATTGCGGAAAATAAACTTGATGTAAGCGAAGCCATTCTAAATTGTGCCAAAAGAATTAAAGCCGATTATATCTGTATGAGTACAAGAGGCGGTGGTCTTGTAAATAAGCTATTGGGAAGTCATACGACCAGAATCTTACATGACTCTCCGATCCCACTTCTGGTTGTTCCAAGACATTACAGAATAAAAAAATTAAGTACTATTTTATACCCGTCAGATTTAGAAAAAATAGAAACTGAACTGCCGTTGATTAAAAAATTTGGATCCTCGTTTGATGCTTCGATCGCTGTTTACCATTATGATTATTTTACAGAGGAGGAAGAAGTCAACAAAAAACTCAATAAAATAGAGCATAAATTTAAGTCTGACAAAGTATCTTTTCATTTCAAAAAGTTAAATCCGGAAGTATCTTTATTACGACACTTACAAATTGATATTATGACAATCAAACCATCTATCATAACCATGTTTGCCAAAGAAAACCGAAACTGGTTGGAGCAATTATTTCAACCACTTAAAACTTCTGAAAAAGGTTTTAATACCAGAACCCCGATGCTTGTATTTAAAAAATAATAATTGGCAGGAAAATCAGATATACGATTTAACCTGCCAACACTTTATATCTTAAACAATCCTGCTTTTTCGTAATAGCGGTAGTATCTTTAATGGTTCACAATCTTTGAATATTACTTTTAAAATCCTCTTTATTTTCAATCGAGGTTGAAATCATAATCTCATACTGTTATAGAATTTGGGTAATCAAAAAACAATTACAATGAAAAGAAGTATATGGTTCATTATAGTATTGTCTGTTTTTTTAGTTCAATGCTCTAGCTCAAGTATAATTAGTTCATGGCAGGCCTCTGAGAAGCTAAATGTAAAAACTGGTCGTATCGTCGTAGTTGGATTGATAAAAGAATCAGACCAATCGCTTCAGTGGCAAATGGAAAATCACCTTGCTGACGATCTTTGCAACCTTGGTTATGATGCCATTCCATCTATTGAAATTTATGGCATTGAAGCATTTAAAGGAAAAGATGAAAAAGAGATTATAAAACAATTAGAGCAAGATGATATAGCTGCCGTTTTAACGATTGTATTACTTAATAAACAAAAAGAAAAGTACTATGCTCTAAAAAGTATGTATGATTTGGCAGACCCATATAATGATAATGACTTCTCTATTTACTATAACGCCATTTACACCAAAATCTACCAGGAAGGATATTATGTCAATGATACCTATTATTTTTGGGAAAGTAATCTATTTACAATGCCAGATCAAAAATTAGAATATTCCGTACAGACACAATCCTTTAATCCCTTAAACGCTACTAGTCTTGCACATGCATATGGAAAACTAATTATACAGGATATGCTTAGCAATAATATAATCCATAATAGTCATAAACAGAAAGAATAGAAAGAATAGAGCCATTCGGCTTAGAAAAGATTTCAAAAGACTAAAATTTTAAATTACAAATGTAAAATGAAAAGTTAAAACCTTAAATCCATTGAATGGGCGTAGGCTGAAATTTTGCTTTTAATCCATAATTTTTAATGCTATGCTCAATTATAAAAAGCCTTGCCTGTTCAATATCATCAGTAATCATAAATAATTTCGAATCAGCATCATTAATGGTTCCCTCACTTTTCATTAGATTAATATGCTCAATAAGCGCTTTATGATATTGTGTATTGAAAATTATTATTGGAAAATTTTTAATCTTGCCTGTCTGTATAAGTGTAAGCGCTTCAAAATATTCATCTAATGTCCCAAAACCTCCGGGCATAACTACAAAGGCAAAAGAATATTTTACCAAAAGTATTTTACGAATAAAAAAATGTTTTGTCTCTACCCATTTATCGAGATAAGAATTAGGTATTTGATCAACCGGCAGTTTAATATTACAACCAACAGTCTTCCCACCCACTTCTTTTGCTCCGCGATTAGCGGCTTCCATAAGACCTGGTCCTCCGCCTGTCATTATTGTAAAACCAAGTTTCGCAAATTCTCCTGCAGCCTTTTTGGTAAATTCATAATAAACGTGATCTTCCTTAAAACGGGAAGAGCCAAAAAAAGTAATGCAGGGACCAATATAATACAGTTTACGAAAGCATCTTATCAGTTCCCATAAAATAATAATTATAAATTTCAGTTCTGCAAATCTCGACTGTGGCCCTTCTAAAAACTTAATTTCTGACTTATCACTTTGAGTTTTTCGCTCTGTCATAATTTCAATCGATTTATTATTTAACACAAATAAGGCTGTTCAAGGTTCACTTTTAAATGATTGATAACTTTGATTACTCCAGGCGTTTTATACGCAATCCTTTCCGCTTCTTCTTTTTGAAAAATTGACCCAACCGTTCCAGATAACTGCACAGTTGCACCGGCAACCTCAACATCGATCTCATCTGTATCAAACGCCCAATGTCTTTGTAATGCCTTTTCCAGTAATTCTTTCTCTACCTGATCGTATACTTCTCTTTTAAGTCTAATATTATTGGTAACTTCTTTTACTCCTTTCTGATTTCTAATTACCTCAAGAGCTACTTCCCGCTGATAATTCCATGGTAAAATACCCTCCGCCGTAACACAACCTTTTTCTACTGTTATGTTTATTGTATTTTGAGGAACAATCTGATTTTCTTTAAATTTTGAAACAATTTGAACAGCAATTTCCTGATCAGAACTACAGGAACCTTTTTCAAATATTACCTGAATTTCATCTACAATTGCCGCTACCCCCTTAATTCTTTTTGCAGCATGAAGCGCTTCTGTCTTTTTAACAAGCAAGTCAACATTTCCCGTAAGGGTCACTACACCTTCTTTTACGATAACACCAATCTCGGCTGCATGCAGCAAAGGCTCAAATTTAAGTGCTTCCTGAATTTCTCTTTGCAAAATATCATTACTTTTCATTTTTTTTAAATTTATAGTTAAAAATCAATCAACTTCTACTAAAAGCTCATTATCTACAAAGCAAACACCAGGTGTATTCCATGCAATTCTTTCTGCTTCCT
The DNA here is from genome assembly GCF_057840745.1 of Flavobacterium sp. KH_001. NCBI lineage: Bacteria > Pseudomonadati > Bacteroidota > Flavobacteriia > Flavobacteriales > Flavobacteriaceae > Flavobacterium > Flavobacterium sp. KH_001. The sequence continues at coordinate 4,515,304 of NZ_CM174520.1, forward strand.
CTTTCTGAAATAAGGAGCTGACAATGCCACTAAGGATAATAGTCTTATTATCAACTCTGACCCTGATATTATCAATATCAAGAAGCCAGCTGCGGCGAAGCGCTTTTTCAACGAACTCCTTTTCTAGTTCATTTTTTATTTCAGCCTCAATTTTTATTTTATCAATTACTCCCCTAACACCCTCTAAATAACGAATAGCATTGTCTGCTGCTTTTCTTTGAAAATTCCAGTGCAAAATCCCTTCAAGTGTTACCCATCCATTCTCTACCGTTACTTTGAGCAAATGGTCAGGAACAGCCCAGTTTTCGCGCAATACTTTAATAACCGCAGCAGCTATATCGGTATCACTTTTAATTGCTGAAAAATATAAATCAACTTTTACATCGTCTACAACTGCTTTTACACCAGCAATATTTTTAACAGTTTGCTCCGCCTCTTTTTTCTGCGTATAATTATCTACCGTACCTCCTAGCGTAACAATACCATCATCAACACTAACATCTATTTCGTTAGAATTTAAAATAGGCTCCCATTTGATCGCTTCTATTACTTCCTTACGTAAAACATCATTACTTTTTTTCATGGCACAAAAATTTAAAAATTATCGCTTTGCTTGATAATAAACAAAGCATTATCCTTTTTTATAGTTAGGTAAAATTCAAAAAAGCAGATTGAAAAACAAATGATCCCTATCAATCTCAAAAGTGATATAAATCATTATCAATAATTAAGAGATATACTAAATTTATCGAAAGTATTTGAAAGATTTATGACTGTGAATTATAATTATTCAGCGCAGATATTTTAAAAGTCTACATCTCGTTAATCTTAGCTCTTATCCCAAAATAATTAATAACTTAAATTTTATTGCTCTAAAAAAACTGCCATATTTATAAGAAGTTACATAGTATTAAAATGAATAGAACGCCTTAAAATAATTTGATTACTCAACCTATAAAATATTAACCCAATCTTAAGCGAATAAAAAAAATAAGATATAGAACAATTCGTTATTTCGTAAAGACCTAAAAACAAGACTTTAAAGATGAAACTAATTACTTTGTTCCTTTTATTGACAGTACTTCCTATAAATTGGGAACCTGACTTTAATAATGCTAAAAAAATTGCAAAGGAAAAACATGAATTGATTCTACTGAACTTCTCAGGATCAGACTGGTGCGGCCCTTGTATCGTTCTTCGAAGGGATTATTTAGAGAGCCAGGTATTTACTGATATGGCTAACTCAAATTTAGTATTGGTAAATGCTGATTTTCCAAGAAAGAAGAAAAATATTGGTACCCCAGAACAGGTAAAACGTAACGAAGATTTAGCCGAAATTTATAATAAAGAAGGAAGTTTCCCTCTTACTCTTCTTCTGGATGCCGATGGAAAAGTAATCAAAACCTGGCATGGTAAACCTGAAACTACACCTGAACAATGGACTGCCGAAATAAAAGCGATCTGTGATAGCAAAAAGTAACATATTAAAAAATCAAAAATATTCACAATCCCTAAAACTTATGGGGAACAACTTTACTATTACCGTTGTTGCCGCAAATGAGAAAACAGGAAATGAGAATATCAATCTTGCCATTGAAGAGATCAGAAGAATTGAAAAACTGCTTACTACTTACAAGGAAGACAGTCAGACTAATCTAATTAATGAAAATGCTGGTATTAAGCCTGTAGAAGTAGATCAGGAAGTTTTTAATCTCATTGAAAGAGCGATAGGAATTTCTAAAATTACACAAGGTGCTTTTGATATTTCGTATGGAAGTCTTGACAAAAGCCTGTGGAATTTTGACAAAACAATGACCAGTCTTCCTGACCCGCAGACAGCAAAAAAAATGATTCACCTTATTGATTACCGAAATATTATTCTTGATAAACAGAATTGTACTGTTTTTCTAAAAGAAAAAGGAATGCGGATTGGTTTTGGTGGTATCGGAAAAGGTTATGCCGCAGAAATGGCAAAACAAGTACTGCTTAAAAATAATGTTCAGAGTGGTATTATAAATGCCAGTGGAGATCTTTGTGCCTGGGGACTACAGCCAAACGGGCAAAAATGGACTATTGGTGTAGCCAATCCTGACGCCCCAAATGCAGCGTTCTCTTATATGGAAATATCCAACAAGGCAGTTGCCACTTCAGGAAATTACGAAAAGTTTGTCACAATTAACGGAAAAAAATATTCGCATACCATTGACCCTAAAACAGGTCTTCCAATAACAGGAATTAAAAGCGTGACTATCATTGCTTCAAATGCCGAATTTGCCGATGCTATGGCTACTCCAATAGCAGTTATGGGAATTAAAGCCGGACTGTTTCTAATTGACCAGATTTCGGATCTATATTGTATTATCATCGACGACAATAATAAAATTTACACTTCAAAAAACATCAATCTGAAATGAAAAAGCCAAAACAAAAAGCGCTCGTACTATTGTGTAGCATTGCTTTTGCAGGCATTCTGCTCACCTCCTGTACCTCGGTAAAAGAATACCAAAAAGGAAAAATCAACGATTCTGAAATGGTACTTTCTAACAGGAAAATCGAAAAGACAGAACTCAGCTTTCAATCCTACCGAGAAGGAGCTTCCGGAGCAAATTCAGGAAAAAGCGGCGGTGGCTGTGGTTGTAACTAATTTTCATACTATAAAAAATGAAAAGAATATTCATTACAGGATTTGCTTTATTGGCATTATTTCAATCAAGAGCGCAAAACGCTCCTACTGATTCTACCAGCTATAAAAGCAAAAAATTAAAACTTGAAGAAGTAAATTTAGTATCAAGCTACTATAGTCAGGATGGAAATAATTCTGCCGTTACCGGAGGAATTGGTTCTGAACATCTGACAGACATTGCCAATACCATTGATGTTAAATTAGTCAAGTACGGAGAAACCGGAATCAAGCATACTTTCGACATCGAAGCAGGAATTGATCATTATACGTCTGCCTCTTCAGATATGATTGATTTGAGTGCCAATTCATCTGCATCAAGCGCAGATAATCGCTTTTATCCATCATTGACCTATTTTAGAGAGAATGAAGAAAAAGGAAGAACGCTCGGAATTGGTGTATCGTCATCAACCGAGTTTGATTATCAATCTTTCGGAGGAAATATTAGTTTCTCTCAGAAAACAAAAAATAAAAATGGAGAATTTACAGCCAAATTTCAAACTTTTATAGATCAGCTTAAATTAATAGAGCCGGTGGAGCTGCGTCCACCAGGTCAGGAAGGTTATGGCAGTGCCAACCGAAATACTTTTGCAGGAACCCTGAGTTACTCACAGGTTATAAACAAAGACTTGCAGGTGATGCTTGTAGGAGATGTTATCAGCCAAAATGGGTATTTAAGTCTTCCGTTTCATAGAGTTTATTTTACTGACGGATCAGTACATCAGGAAAAAATGCCGGATACCAGACTCAAAATTCCTTTGGGAATAAGGGCTAGTTACTTTTTAGGAGATAATATGATTATCAGGGCTTACTATCGCTATTATACAGATGACTGGAGTCTAAAAGCGCATACAGCTGATCTTGAAATACCGGTAAAATTAACCCAGGCGTTCTCGTTGAGTCCTTTTTACAGGTATTATACCCAAACAGGAACAAAATACTTTAAACCATACGGAGAGCATACTGCTGCCGATGAATATTACACTAGTAACTATGATTTATCAAAATTTGATAGTAGTTTCTTTGGAATGGGCATGAAGTTTACGCCTTTGAATGGCGTCTTTGGCCTCAAACATTGGAACACCCTAGAAATTCGTTATGGTCATTATACCAGAACTACTAATATGACATCTGATATTATTAGTATTAACATTAAATATAAATAATCAATACAAACCGAGTATGAAAATATCTGCGTACTCTTTTATTTATCACAAAAAGTCAAGATGCTGATTTTCAGCTTATTAAAAATAATTATTTGCTTTTGACTCTTAAAAATAATTATAGAACTTACTTTAAACAAGTTAAGACAAATCATCTTAAAAACAACTTCAAGCAGGCGTTGTAAGTTTCATGGCAAAATTGAAGGCAATATCATAATGGAATTGCCTTCAATTTTGCCATGAAACTTAAGGCGGTTTTTTAGAAATATTTCTACGTGCTTTGAATCAGAGAATTTTACTTATTCATTGCCAGAAAGTACGTTTCCACAATAGAACAAACTAAAATGAAATTCAAGCAAAATACAAACTGAAATTTAATTTTATCCGAGCGAGCCTTGAAGTTTTTTTGATTTTTGGAGTCCTTACTAACATCATATGCAAAACCAAATCATTTTAGAATTAGCTGCTTCATAATTTTGAAGAAGATTTTAAGATCAGCTTAACATTGAAAGATATGGGCTAAAAACATGATTGTTAATGTAAATAATTAATCATGACAATAAAAGTAAAGTCTTTTTTAATATTGTAGTATTTTTATTTACTTTTGAGCGATATTCACATTTAACTATTATAGTAACAATTCCTAATTAAAACAATTAAAACTAACACCACTAACAACCAAAACCTCGCAAAAAAATTATGAATTTCATAATACCAAGTCACTACACTTCAGTAAACCTGTATCAAAAGGTACTATTTCAATTTCTATTTTAGGATCTACAATCTTGCTTACACAAAAACAAATCACACACGAGTGCATTTTATTTCTATTTTTCAAAAAATAGAATAGAACTATAATGCCTCTTTTTCAAAAAACCAAAACCAATTAATGAGACAAACAATTCTAGCATTATGTTGCGTTCTTTTTTTATCAAATACTTTACAGGCACAAATATCAGGCACAGTTAAAGGATATGTAACAGATACCATAAACAATTCTTCTTTAACGAAAGCATCAGTCTCTTTGTTAAGAGCACAAGATTCCATTTTAGTAAAATTTACCCGAGCCAAAGAAAATGGTTATTTTGAGTTGAATAATATTAAATCCGGTAAATTTATTTTGCTGGTTTCTTATCCCAAATATGCTGATTTTGTAGATCAATTTTCTGTTGATTCCACAAAGTTAATCAAAGATTATGGTAAAATTAATTTGGCTGATAAGGGTAGACTGCTGTCAGAAATAATTATAAAAGGCAATAGAGCCGCCATGAAAATCAAAGGGGATACGTTAGAATTTGATCCAAAAGCATTTAAAATAGAGCCTAATGCAAAAGTGGAAGATCTGATAAAACAATTCCCAGGAATACAAATTGATAAGGATGGAAAAATTACCGCTCAGGGCGAAACTGTAACCAAAGTTTTGGTTGATGGTGAAGAATTTTTTGGTGATGATCCCACTTTAGTTACAAAAAATCTACGTGCGGACATGGTTGATAAAGTACAATTGTACGACAAAAAAAGTGATCAGGCCGCTTTTACAGGAATTGATGATGGTCAGAAAACCAAAACGCTAAATGTTAAACTTAAAGAAGACAAAAAAAATGGTCATTTCGGTAAAGTAGAACTCGGAGGAGGAACTGATAATTTTTACAAGGGCCAAGTTATGTTTAATAAGTTTTGGGATAAGAAAAAATTAGCAGCTTATGGTATTTTAGGTAATACCGGACAAGTAGGATTAGGATGGGGAGATAAAGATAAATATGGCCAAAATAGTTATCAAGTAACTGATGACGGCGGTATTAACTTTTCAAACAATGGAAATGATGAATTTGAAAGTTGGGATGGACAATTTAATGGTGAAGGAATTCCAGTAGCTCAAACTGGCGGAATACATTTTGACAATAAATGGAACAACGATAAAGAATCTATCAATGCAAATTATAAAATTGGCGATATAAAACTTTCAGGAAGTCGCAATGATATTAACCAGCAAAATTTAAGTTCTAGCAGCATTTATAATACTTCAGACAAGAGTTTTGAAAAAAACATGACTAAAAATAAACTTGATCTGGCTTATGAAATTAAAATTGATACTACTTTAACTTTAAAATTAAATGTAGATGGGTTATTTAAAAATAGTAATTCAAGTGAAGCAGAAATGCGAAAAGGTACTGACGAACAAGGTAACCAATTGAATAATTTGAAACAGACCACTACAAACGATGTTGATGATAAAGCTTTTAATATAAATACTTTATTAACCAAAAGACTAAAAAAAACGGGCCGAACATTATCTCTTAATTTAAGCCAATCAAGTACAGATAGTAAAAGTGATGGTTACTTAAATTCCAGAGCTGAATTTTTTACAGCATCCGTAATTAGTCCCGATAGCACCAAAGTAGTCGATCAAAATAAAGTCAATAATATTAGCAATACAGCTTTTAAATCAAATTTAATCTATACCGAACCATTATCCAAAAGTCTATCTGTAATTCTTAATTATGGCTTCAACATTAGTAATGGAAAAGCTGATCGTAAATCTTTTAATCAATCTCCAAATGGGGATTATAATGTTTTGGATTCTATCTTTAGTAATAATTATGAATTAGACCAAACGATAAACCAACTTGGAGCTATTTTTAATTACAAAAAAAATAAAACTGTTTTTTCTTTTGGCTCTAAATTTAGTGGTGTAAACTTTAAACAATATGATGTTTATACAGATAGTTCTTTTAAGCAAAAATTTGTCAACTACATGCCTCAGATAAACTATCAATATAATTTTAAACAAAGAGAATCATTGCGTTTGTCTTATAACGGAAACACCGATCAGCCAACATTAGAACAAATACAGCCTGTCCGAAACAATCAAAATCAATTGAATACAATTGTGGGTAATCCAAATTTAGATCCTTCTTTTAGAAATAATTTTAGAGGAAGTTATTATTCGTATAAAGTACTTAGCAATCAATATTTTTCGGTTAATGGATCGTATAATTTTACGCTAGATCCAATAATAAGTAATGTGGTTACAAATGACAGAGGAGAAAGTATATCAAAATTTGTAAACCTAAAAGACAAAGCTACAACAAGTTATTATTTGAATGGTAATTTTGGCAAAACAATCAAAGCTATAGACATGACAGCAGGAATTGGTTTAAGCGCCAACAAAAATGTAAACTATAATTACATCAATACAAAACTGAATCAAACTAAAAATTCAAGTTATTCCTTTAATTTAAACTTATCAAAGTATAAAGAAAAAAAATACAATTTTAATACCAGCTTCGGACCTGTTTACAACGTTGCTAATGCAAGTATCAACGAAAATAGTGATAGTAATGGTTGGGGTTTTAATGGAAATTTCTGGACCAGTGTAGAATTACCTTTCAAATTAGAAATTAGCACAGATGGTAATTATCAATATAATGGAAAAACGCAAGTGATTCAGGAAACTTTTGAACGTTTTATTTGGAATGCATCTATCACCAAAAAATTCTTAAAATCAGATAATTTGAGAGTTTCTATAACGGGAAGAGATCTTTTGAACCAAAATGTAGGATTTAATCGTTCTGCATTCAATGGAAATATCAACCAAAGTACTTATACCACTATCCAAAGATACTTTATGTTCTCTGTAAGCTGGGATTTCAGCAAAATGGGCGGAGGAGAAATTAAACAAAACTAAAACCATGAAAACAATAATAAATCGCATCTTAATTCTAATAATTGTATTGACAAGCTGCAATACTTTTGCACAAAATGACCACTTTGTAGAAAATGGTGTAATCGAATTTGAGAAAAAATCGAATATGTATGCTTTGATTACAAAAAAAATAAAAGGAGAAACTGATAGTTATTATCAAGCTGCTTTTGAAAGTTATAAAAAAACCAATCCACAATTTAAAACTACAAAAAGCATTCTCAGTTTTTCGAAAAACAAGAGTTTATACAAATGGGATGAAACAAATCAATCAGCAAGCAACAGTTGGATTGCTGACGATGCAATGGCTAATTTAAAAAATGTTATCGCCACAGATCTAGATGCCCAAACCAGCATTACCCAAAAAAACGTTTACGATGATTTATACCTAGTTAAAGACAGTTTACGCAAAATTGATTGGAAAATTACCGATGAAACCAGAGAAATTGCGGGTTATGAATGCCGCAGAGCAAATGCTATAATTATCGATTCTGTTTATGTTGTTGCCTATTACACCATTCAAATTCCATTTGCTGGTGGCCCTGAATCTTTTACAGGATTACCCGGAACAATTTTAGGATTGGCTCTGCCACATGAAAATATGACATGGTTTGCTACAAAAGTTACAGAAATTCCAGTTTCTGACAAAGATTTAGCCCCACCAATTAAAGGCAAACCTACTGACAATAAAGGCCTAAACAAAATACTTTTGGATGCTTTGAAAGACTGGGGAAAATGGGCAAAAAAAACATTACAAGCCTACTCCTTGTAAAAAGCTAATAAAACTTATTTCTTACACAAAAAGTAATCTAAATGCTTCCTGAGATTTCCAGAATATATCAATAAAGCCAATGGAGCTACTTTCAAAACTGCCACACAAAGCTAAGGCGGTTTTTTAAAATATTTTTGCCCAGTTCGAGTTAGAGAATTCAGAATAGAACAACCATTATTCGAAAACCCGCGAAATAAATTCTTAAAAACATCTATCAAGAATGAAACAATATCTATTTAAAATGCTCAGATAAACCATAAAAAAATCCATTATTTCTAATGGATTTTTTTTATGAAACTCAAATTTTGGTCGAGTCCAAAATTGTGCTTTATTACTGCTCGATTTGGGGCATAAAAATTTATTACTTTTTCCACTATTTAAAAGTCTCTGAGGCTACAAATTCTAGTTTTAATTGCCTTTTTTAGCCCAAGGCGAATCATTTCAAAAGCATTCTTATTTAAAAAAAATGATTATTTCCATTTTATTACGTTAAATAAAATAATGCTTTTTGAAGTATATCCAGCTGTATTTTAGATATCTTTGAGTCTACGATTTTTTTTCTACGTGCTATTTTGGGGATTAAACCTGATGTTTTTTTAAAATACAATTTCAAATCTTCAAAAAGTTCTGCCTTATTTTTTGAAGCATCTATTAAAACTAAGTCTTTAATTTCTTCTATCAATGATAAACTATTATAAAGATGTTTACTAAATAAGCATACCGTAAAATTTGTTCTTATACTATCTAATTCGAAAAATTCTACCAGCTCTGAATAGTCATATACTACAAATACCGAATAATCAAATTTATCCCGTTTGTTCTTATTTTTCAGTAAAAAAGAATCTTCAGAAAATTCAAATTCATCTTTAAACTTTCTTTTAAACATTTTTAAAAAAATTCCTTTATTATCCCGAACTAATACTCTTTTTTTAATCATCTTTAAGAATTAACATTTATCTTTCTTATAATAATTTATGCTCTAATTATATAGTGAGAGGAAATTATCCCTGAATATAAAAAAGAGCATATTTTATATTCTGAACACTTTAAAGACATGCTTAAAACAAGGAAAGAATTATTATTAAATTCAATTATAAACTCTGCGAAACTTTTGAGTGCAAACAAGTATCAATTTTGGCAAAAAATAATAAAAGACAATATTATTTCACTTCACAAAAAATCATTACCGATACGGTTGATTTTTGCAAAACATTCCTGGAAAAAATAAACTAAGAAAATGATTCTAACCAACATTAAGATTCGAAGTTCCTGTTGAACTCAAATTCTTAATTTTTTTAATTTTATCATTCAATTTCAGAACCCGGTCCAATTGTTTTTGTTGAATCGTGTATTTCGTATAATATTTATACCATTCTTTTCCAATAAAAAAGGTTGTCACAGAAACTCCTGTAAGTAAACCAACAAAGTAATTAGTAATATCCATAATTTCTATTTTTTAGTTAAAAAGCATTTTTATCTCCTTTCAAGGTTACAATAACTGTTAATAAGCAAATTTTAATATCAGTGATTAAGCTCCAGCGTTGCACATATTCGATGTCTGTCGTAACGCGGCGCTTCATATCGGATACTTTTTTGGTTTCGCCTCTAAGTCCCGATACCTGAGCCAGACCAGTAATTCCCGGTTTGACAAAATGACGAACCATAAAATTATTAATATGACCATTGTAGTCTGATGTATGTTTGATCATATGAGGCCGTGGTCCTACTATACTCATTTTTCCCATCAGGACATTAAAAAATTGAGGCATCTCATCGAGACTAGTACGTCGAAGGAATTTCCCGATAGGTGTAATTCGGCAATCTTCTCTTTTTGCCTGTTCACTTTCATCCCCCATATTTACATACATACTTCGGAATTTATAACACCAAAAATGTTCGTTTTTTTTACCCGTTCGCATTTGTTTGAATAAAACAGGTCCTTTACTTTGTCTCTTAATAAGAATGGCTAACAAAGGATAAAGCCATGACAAAATAAAAATAATGACCAACATGCTGAAAACAAGGTCAAATATTCTCTTCACTAACCGATTGTAGGCATTTTGTAATGGTTCAAAACGTGGTTTGATGACATGAAAATTATTTAAATGGCTGGAATTAAAATGTTTTTTTGAAATGGATGAAAAATCAGGAACAAATTTCAAACGCATACAATGTTTATCTCCCAGCTCAAAGAAATAATTCAAATCTGAGATGAAATCAGGCTTAGATACTATGAATAATTCATTAATATTGTCTCTGGATGCATTATCAATAGCTTCGGAAAGCGCTTCACTGAAATCTTCATTATTTATGTATTCAACAGAAGAATTTTCATTGAGAATACCTACGAAATCAATAAAAAAAGAGTTGCTCTCTAAATGAGATGCCAATTCGATACTTGTTTTGTTAAATCCCCATATCGCAACTGTATAACGTTTGAAAACCCATCCTTTAATTTGGCCTATAATTACAGTAAATAAAATTCTGGACAGCAAAAAATAGAACAGCAAAAAACTTATTTGAAATAAATTTGCCCTGCTACTAAAGAAGTACAATACATTATCCTGAAAAATAAATATATAACTGTGCCACAGTATTCTTTGTGTGAAGAAAGCACGCCAACTATTGCGAAAAAAAGTTTCTAAACTGAAAAGAACATTTACTTTATATAATTGAAAATAAGTAACCGAGAATAACCAACTTAAAATTGTAATTGGAATCATCTTGTTAAGAAATAAGGCATTCCATCCAATCTTTTCTTCACTTGCATAATTCAAAAATAGTATGGTAGCAAATACCATAGCGATCATGTCTGCAATAGCACAGCAAATTATGAACGTAAATTTATGTCTGTTTCGCATTTCTGATTTTTTTTAAATAAATTGTAACCTACTGCCCCTATTACACTTCCAATAATTCCGTAAAAAACGTCCATGAAATCCGGACTCCTTTTATGAATTAAAAATTGCCCGCCCTCAGCTATACAAACAATTATTGTCGCGATACCAATATTTTGTATAAAATTGAAATTTTTAGCAGGATTTAATTCATTTGAATTCTTGTACTTCGTATAGGCTTCGAGTAAAAAACCGACAGCTATAAAAGGAATAGCAGTACGTAAATTATAATAATGATTACTCCACTTCAAAAGCCAGTTTGGTAAATAGCTTTCACTTTTAAGGCTGGGATCAGGTAACCAGGAAAAATAAAAAACGACAGCGATAATTAAAAGCAATATCATTAGAAGTATTTTATGAACCATTTTTATCTTTTAATATTAATAAACAGTTTTTTGTTTGAGATGGGTTTGTAGCACCAGACTATTATTAGGCTTCTTTCATCGTAAGGCCTCTCTTATACCACGGGCGTCTTACTTTTACCTCCTTGTATTGATAACCATAGTTTAGTCCATAGCCGTAGCTATAAGCGGTTTTCATATTTACTCCGTTTATAAGGATCCCTACATTTTTCAACTGCTCTTTCTTAATAAAATTATTTATGTGAACTAAATTGCTTTTATCTGTAAAACCATATTTTACTACAAATACGGTAACATCAGCCAAATAACTAAAATTGAGTGTGTCAGATACTATTTGTACCGGAGCAGTATCAAGTAGTATAAAATCATAAAGCATTTTTGCCTCTTCAATTAAGGATTCAAAATTAGAATTGGTTATTAATTGTGAAGGATTAGGAGGAGCCTCTCCTGCAAATAAAATATCCAGGTTTTTAGAAAAAGTAGTATCTTTTTGCACGAATCCTTTCCAGTCATCACTTTTATTAGCCAGGAAATTGGTGAGCCCTAATTTATTTTTATCCACTTTAAAATAATCATGCAATTGAGGATTTCTTAGATCGACACCTATTAGCAATACTTTTTTATTAAGGTTACTAACGGTTATAGCATTATGAAATGCGCTAAAGGATTTCCCTTCTCCCTGAATAGAAGAAGTAAACAATATTACTCGTCCTTTCTTTTCCTCTTTTTTTGGTAGTAAATAAGATATATTTGAAACCACAGTACGTGTTGCTTCCGCTATCATAGAACGTGAAGTAGCCGTGTTATCGAGTTTTTCACCATTATCTACTTTAGGAATGTACCCCAAAATAGGAATATTAGACATTATTTTCAGAATATCGTCTTCGTTATGTATTTTGGTATCTAAGACTAAACGCAGGTATATGAATCCAAAAGGAAGAAGCAAACCAAACATAAAAGCACCAAGCAAAAATGATTTTGGTTGCGGAAAGATTGCCGTATAATTCGTTTCGGGCGCGTTTAAAGTATTTAAATTTGATTCTAAAATCGCACCATTCAAAACAGCCTCTTCCCTCTTTTGTAATAATGCTACATAGGTTTCTTCTTTCATACTTAGATCACTATTGATATTGCCCAAAACTTTATCTTGTGTAGGAATGTTTTTAACTTTTGATTCGGCAATATTTTCTTCCGATTTATTAACTCTGTTATTTTGATTTAAAAAGTTCAAATAACCTTCTAAAGTATTCACTATCTGCTGCTTTTGACTAGTTAATTGGGTTATTAAAGTAATGTAGGCAGGATTGTTTTTTTGTGCTCTTTCCAGGATTACTTCACTCTCAAGAAGTTTTGCATTATAATTTAAAAGCATTTGATTAACTATCGGTGATTCTAAATTATAATCTGTACCTAAAGTTTGGGTAGCACCAGATCTCTTAATATCACTAATAGCATAACTAGTAAGTGTAATTTGTTTTTCATTAAGCATAGAGCTTTCTTTTTTCTGGCTTCTCTCGGCGGTTCTTTCGATAGCATAATTGTCCATTACCGCGATATCATTATTTTGCAAATATTTTTCTTTTACACTTTCAATAGAATCTTTTTCTTTAGTGAAAGTTCTTATTCTTTGATTTAAGTAAGAAACCGTATTTGTAAATAATTTTTGCTTGTTGATAACAATATTTTTATCCAGCAAAATGATAATTTCATTTAATATTTTTCTTGAAAGCACAGGGCTTGAACCAGTGTGATTTAATTCTATTGTTCCTTTTGACTTTTCATCGGATAAAACGATAAGCGATGACTTTAGATTTTTTAAAGCAATAGCGGTAGGTTCAAGACTCACTTTATATTCGTTTTCGAAATAATAGGCTGGATTTTTCTTCGCTTTTTGAGACAACTGAATTTTAAATGGTAAACCTTTAATGATCTGATCTCCTTCGTATCCTTTAACGTCATACTTTTCTTCGGTATCAGGATCTGTAATGGTAAATCCTTCTTTATTTACTTTAATGTCATAAGAAACTTGTGGTAATGAATCATTAGAAACCGTAAATTTCAAAATGAAGGGAACTTCATTTACATTATTATTTTGGATGGTATATACTTTTTCAAAATAGCTAATATTTAAATTCACATTTTTTACTACATCCATCAAAAATTCATTAGAGGTAATTAGACGGATTTCTTCCTCTACATTATCATCATCATTTTTTTGATTCGTAGTGATGGTAATTATTTTTGTTTTGTCTTCTTGTTTTTTATCTATAAAGATCAAAGCCGAAGTTTGGTATGTTGGTGGTACTATTTTGATAAAAATAAAAGCGGCACCTACACATAAAATTAAGCTTAGCAAAAACCAAGGCCAATACTGTAAATACTTTAAAAACTCTTTTTTTAAATCCATAATTATTTTAATTAAGTAGAAAAATGTAAAATTCTCTTTTATATCAGTATTAATCTGTCAGCAAAAGAATAACTGTTAAAATAGAGGCAGATATCGCCAGCAGTTGTATCGGGTCCTTGATTAATCCCCCGCTATTTACTTTTAGTTTATTAGGTGTTACCACAATAACATCGTTTTGTCTTATTCGGAAATTTGGATTAGACATCCAAGCAGCCGTAGTTAAATCGATGTGGTAAACCAAACGCTTTCCGTCTTGTTCTCTAATAAGTTTTACATCTTTTCGAATGGCTGAATACGTTAAATCTTTTGCCAGCCCTATTGCATCAAGTAAGCTAATAGACTCTTCACTAAAAGATATTACACCTGGAGCATTTACTTCTCCCAAAATGGTAAATTTATTATTGAGAACGCGAACCTGCACTGTAGGATTTACTAAATAACCTTCATTTACAAGACGCCCTTTTATTTTTATCTCTGCATCGGCCGGTGTTAAACCACCCACTTTAATTTCGTTTAAAATTGGCAGCGTGATATTCCCATGTGGAGTCACTAAATAGCCTGATAATCTCATCATTTCTACTGATGTTTGCGAAGTCGCAGTCGTATTTATATTAAAAGGCGCAGCTACTAAAGGGTTAAGATCACCAACTTCAACTTTTAAAATATCATTCGGTTGTATTTTACTCGATGTATAATTTAAATTCGAATTCGCATAGTTATCTAAATCTTGTAAATACAACATTTGCTTTTTGGTTGTACAAGACTGAAGCATCAATAAAAGCAATAAAATAATCGAAAGGAAAATTTTCTTCATTTTAACTGTATATATATTAATATTTATCTATTCCAGATTCTAATCAATTTAAAATGAAAACTTTTTCAGAGCTAAAAATATCCTTATTCAGAATGTTTTCATAAACGAAAAAAGTTTTCATTTCCTGGTTACAATTACTGGTTTTATTTAATTTATCTATTTGGCAAATCCTGCTGTTAACCCACTTTTTCGCTGGTGATTTAGACTATCAAAAAAAGTAGACAGATTAATTTTGATCTTTTATAAATGCAGCATGTATTGTCTTAAAGCAATAGTCTTTTTAAGAAAGACAGTCTGAATTGCTGTTAAACCATGAAACTTATAAATCTTATAGTCTTCATATAAAACTTCAAACGCAGATTTAAAACTGGTACTCATACCTCCCATTCTCATTCTAACGATGTAAGAATCGATATAACTCATCTTAATTTTATATTTGTACAAGTAGCGAAGTAAGAATTCAGTATCTGATGCTATTTTAAAATCAAGGTTATAAGCACCATTATTATCTATTATTGTTTTCTTTAGGTAAACAGTAGGATGCAAAGGCAACCAACCTTCTTTAATTTTTTTGAGACTAAAGACACCCCCTATACGATCGCGAATCAGACGTTCTTCCTTATCGTTCGAAACATAAACACCATCACCATAAACGCCATCAATACTAGGGTCAGCATTAAAACGAGCGGCAATTCTTCCAATGGCCTTTTTATCATAAAATTCATCATCAGAATGCATCAAACCAACAACATCTCCTGTTGCCAATTTGAGTCCTTTATTTATTGCATCATACATTCCACTATCAGGTTCTGAGACAAATTTGGATATTTTGTCTCCGTAAGATTCAATAATTTCTTTTGTACCATCTGTAGAATTGCCATCAATGATAATGTATTCAATATCATGATAATTTTGTTCCAATACACTTTTGATAGCTTTTTCGATAGTAGCTTTTCTATTGAAACATACGGTTATAATAGTTATTCTCATCATATAGATTTTAAGATTAATACTAACTGAATTTTTAGCGTATAAAAACCTGATCCCCCAATAAAAAACTGAGAAAAAAAAGTAGAAATAAATTGTATTATTTTATAAAAAAGAGGTTGGCTATAGCTTTACCAATAGCTTTTCAAAATAGCTGATGGTAGTAATCAGACCTTCTCGCAATTGTATTTTAGGCTCCCAGCCATTAAGCTTATTTTTTGCCAAAGAAATGTCTGGCTGTCTTTGTTTGGGATCATCTTGTGGTAAATCAAGATGAATAATTTTCGATTTGGAACCTGTCAATTCAATAATTGCCTGTGCCAGTTCGAGCATCGTAAATTCGTTAGGGTTGCCTAAATTTACCGGACCCAGAAATGAAGGTTCAGACCCCATCATACGAATCATGCCTTCAACTAAATCATCAACGTATTGAAATGAACGGGTTTGCAAACCATCTCCAAAAATGGTAATATCTTTTCCCTGCAGAGCCTGTACAATAAAATTCGAAACCACTCTCCCATCACCCGGGTTCATATTAGGCCCGTAAGTATTAAATATTCTAATGATTTTAATGGCAACTTTGTTCTGATTGTGATAATCCATAAATAAAGTCTCGGCACAACGCTTTCCTTCGTCATAACAGGAGCGAATACCTATTGGGTTTACATGCCCCCAATAGCTTTCGGTTTGAGGATGTACCAACGGATCTCCATACACTTCACTAGTACTGGCTTGCAATACTTTAGCATTAACACGTTTGGCTAATCCTAAAACATTGATGGCACCCATTACAGAAGTTTTAATTGTTTTTATCGGATTATATTGGTAATGAACAGGAGATGCAGGACAAGCCAGATTGTAAATCTCGTCAACCTCAGCGTAATAGGACTCTGTTATGTCGTGTCTTACCATTTCAAAATAAGGATTATCCAACAGCTCAATTATATTGGATTTAGCTCCCGTAAAGTAATTGTCCAGACAAATCACTTCATTTCCTTCATTCAACAATCTTTTACACAAATGAGAACCGACAAATCCAGCTCCTCCAGTTATCAATATTCTTTTCATTTTAATTCGATGTTATTTTTGAATGAATCAATTTTGGTTTGAATTTGAAAAAAGTAATGTGACTTAAAACGTGCCAGATAAAATCCTTCCTTACCATCTAAAAAGCCCAATTTAAAAAAGTAAGAACCTAAAAAATAGACCGCAGGAAGTAGTCCTGTATTAATAAGACTGTATTTAATTTTTTGATTGAAAGATAGAAGGGTATTTTTCGTTTGCTTTAACTGCAGGTATCTGTGGGCTTCCCAAGTAGAATAAGCGTTATGTTTGGATATGTAATGTTCTAAGTTTTTAAAATCTTTATGAACAACTTTCGATTTAATAACCCCAACCTTACCCTCAATAATTGGATGTTCATGTACCTCCATGTCTAAATGGCTCCACAAATCTTCATCGATTTTTTCATAAGCGCCCTTTGATTTCTTAAAAAGAGCCGACTTTTGAAATCCATACCCATATTTAAGTTTCCTTCCCATAAAATAGTTTTCAAAACGTATTGTGAAACCATTATAATAGGGATCGTGGATTTTGATACCGACTTCGTTTACAAATTCATCAGAAACAAATTCATCAGCGTCCAAAAACAAAATCCACTCGTGGCGAAGGTCAGCATTTTGTAGTGCCCAATTGCGTTTTTTTGGAAATTTACCATTCCATTGGAACTGCAATACTTCGGCCCCCTTGGTCTTTGCAATAATCGGAGTATCATCAGTGCTGCAGGAATCTACTACAATTATTTGATCAAAACGCTCGAGTTTATCCAAACAAGATGGTAAATTTAAAGCTTCGTTCTTTACAGAAACGATTACAGAAATTGGAATTTTATTCAAAGCTTCTAGGTTTTATAAGTTTGGCAGGATTTCCTCCTACTATGGTATTTTTTTCGACATTTTTAGTCACTAAACTTCCTGCTCCTATAATAGCATTTTCTCCTACTATTATGCCAGGCATTATGATAGCTCTTACCCCAATAAAAACATTTCTTTGTATTATTATTTTACTCGTTATCAAATTCATAGCAGGTTCATTAAATGCATGAGTACCAGTACACAGATATACTTCCTGGCCTACTGTGGCGTGCTCAAATATTTCTATAACTCCCAACGTATAAGCATTGGCCCGATCACCCAGGCATGCGTGATCGTGTAAGATCAGGTTCCATGGAATTTGAATTCTTGCCCTTTGATGCACAAATGGTTTTCCATAAATTTTACATCCGAACAATTTGAGCCAAAACAACCTCCATGAATTAGCAGGTTTTGGAGTCCAGGTACAAAATAATAACCAAACATATTCCCATACTATCATTTTAATACGCTGCGATACAGACCATGGTGAATCGTACGGTGAATTTTGAGAATACTTTTGTTTCATTCTTAATTTTGGGTGATTTTCATAGACTCAAATTCATTTAAGAATTCTGCTGCTAATTTTTCATTGGAATGTGTATCATTTACCATCAAGCCTGCTGTTGCTAAGTCATTGATTAGTTGCGGATTATTTATTAAGTCTTTAAGATACTGACTCAAAATTTCGACTCTTCTTTCTGCGCGATGGTCGAAACACAAACCATTTTTATTATGAATTAAAAAATCTTTGAAACAATCTAAATTTGAAACTATTGTAGCACATCCCCAACTCATAGCTTCTAAAGGTGAAACGCCAAAAGTCTCACCTTGTTCTGCTATAGAAGGATAGACAAATACAGAGGCTTTTGAATATATTACATTTAATTTATCGATATCGAAAATAGGTTCCAAAAATCTCACGTTGCTATTTTGGGCTAACTGTTTTAGTTTATCCAGATAAGCTCCTCCTCCTCCTCCGGTTTCTGTAGAATAAGGACCTACAATAAGTAATTGCCAATCTTTTGCGTCAAGGGAAACAAAAGATTTTATTAAAATATCTAAACCTTTTTCAGGATGAATTCGACCCGTATATAAAATTATTTTTTGCTTTTTTGAAAAATCAATAGTAGTTGTGTTTCTGTAAGGTAATGTATTTGGTATCATAACGACCTTATCAAAATATTCGGTCTTGATTTCATCTTTTATTGCTTTTGCTACAGGGCTGGAATTAGCTCTTAAACGTGCATTTTTGGTATAAAATTTCATTTGTCCTTTTGGCATTCTCGCGACATCTATCATACATTTTTTCTTTTGCTTCAATGATAAAATAATAGGCAGCCAAAAGGTATTTGAAATTATGATATCTGTATTAGTGGCAATTTTTCGAACAGCTTTTAAAGTGTAAAATAAATCCAGAATCTTTAGTACAATACCAGAAGATGGTGCTTTATAGCCTTTTACTCTAATATGGTCAATTCCATCTTCACTTTCAACATTTGAAAGTCCTTCAAATGATTTTGAGATATAGTTTACTTCGTGTCCCCGATTCGCAAATTCTTTTGCTAAACCGTACCACATTTTTTCAACAGCTCCGCCCATTAATGGGGGCACAGGAAAAAAAGCGCCCTGAACTATTGTTATTTTCATCGCTTAGATATTCTTATATAATTCCAACATTTGCTTACCCATTACTTCCATGTCGTATTTATTTTTCACTAGTTCCCGTCCTTGCCTTCCCATAACTTCTAATAACATGATTGGTGCATTGAAGGCTTTAAATAATGCATCTTCTAAATTCCTAACCGATAAATCAATCCACCACCCACATTTATATATTTCTAAATCTTCCCACGGTGTACCTTGAGTTGTTATTACCGGAACCCCTACTGCCAGAGCTTCGGCAACTACGATTCCAAAATTCTCGCTATGCGTTGGCAGTACCATTACATCGGCAGATCGCAAGAAGTCCCACTTTTCTTCACCATACTGTGCTCCAACAAAACGCACATTTTCTAAATCCTCGACACTTTGAATTAGACTTGCCATGTAATTTTCTTCACCTGTCCCTGCAATTTCAAGAGTCCAATCCTCTGTATAACAATTTCTCCAGGCTTCCAACAGGATTTCAATACCTTTTTTAGGATGAATCCGGGACATAAATATCATTTTTTTTGTTCCGTAACATTCCTTAATCACTTTTATATCACTTAAATAAATTCCGTTTGGAATAATATGAATAGGATTTTTATAACCTAAAGCTTTAATATTTGCTGCCTCCATTTGAGCAGTTGCATGAAGACATATTGACTGTTTCAGAGCTCTCTTTTGATATAAAAACAATGCAATCTTTTTTTTGAATGAATTATGAGCCAGAATCCAGGGTTCCAGCATGCCATGAGGTGATACTACTACTTTTATTCCCTGTTTTTGCGCCACATTTTGAAATCCCCAATTTTGAGGGGTCCAAATTCCGTTAATATGTACAATATCAGGTTTTTCACTTTTAAGAAAAGAATGAAACTCATTCATTAAGGAAAACCATCGAAATAAATTGCTGTTAAAAAACTTTATTGGAACACCTTCAATATTTATAGGGTCCTTAGAAATACCTGTAGCAATGCTAAAGGAGGTATCTTTTTTTAATGCTGCGCTCAGCAACCGCATATATTCTGTGGTTCCACCGCCACTTTTATCAATACTAGCTATATAATGAATTATTTTCATGTCTGGATCATTATGTTAGTTATGTTGATAGTTTGAGTATTCAATAGACAAAACCTTTTTGTCTATTAAAATATTTACAATTTTTTGACAGTTCTTTGATTTCTTTAGCAGGATTCCCACCGTATAATCTGTAAGGAACTGTAAACTTTTTATTTAATAAGGCATTTGCTCCAAGCACAGAATTGGCTGGTAAAGACGCGCCGCCTAAAATAGTTGAAGCAGTTCCAACAAAACAATAATCTCCAATAGTTATGGGATGACTGTCCTGAATATTTAATTCGATATTAATTGAATGGGTAAGCAATTGACTTGAATAACCTGCAATTGTAACAAAATTGCCAATCTGAATCATGTTAGTGCAGTCTATATGATGTTTTTTTGTAATAGCCGAATGTTCTCCAATTATTAAATTCGATTTGCGATCTGGCTGATGTGAAAAATGCTTAGAATTAGTGTTAGTAGGAAATCCAGTGATCCAGTTACCTCTTGCAATGCTCGAGTGTTTTCCAATTATCATTAAATGCAAATGTACTGCGACATTAAAGTTTCCAATATTAGAATCCAAATCCATAATCAGCCTTTTAGGATAAATCCATGAAAAACCAATTCTGGCTGATGAATGAATATCATATTTAAAAAAATGAATCAGAACAAATCGTTTTAAAGGCCAAGGCAATAAAACGGTTATTATTTTTAGTACCAACATGATTAATTTTCTATTAATTCAACATATTGCCGAATTGTATTACTGAAATCAAATCGTTTTGCATTTTCATATCCAAGTTTAATGGTAGCGTCCCTAAATTTTATATCATTAAATTTTAAAAACTGATTTGCAAAAGAGCTTGCATCGTTTGGATCAGCATATAATGCAGCATTTCCGCCTACTTCATCCATCATAGGAGCTTTATTGCTTGTAATAACAGGCGATCCGCAAGCCTGAGCTTCGATTATTGGCCAGCCGAAACCTTCAGAATAAGAGGGAAAAATCATGGCCTGACACCTGGAATAAAGTGCTATAATTTCAATATCACTAGGATTCTGTATTTGCAAAATTTTATCGGAAACATTTAATTTTTGAATTAATTCAAGCAGTTGTGCATTTAGTACTTCTCCGGCCAAAACTAATAATCCATCCCAATTCTGTTGCAATTCATAAATCATATAGATCAATAATTTTCTGTTTTTACGTTCCAGATCAGAACCTACATGCAAAATAATGTCCTTGCCTTTTAGTTGTTGAAACTTATTTAATACTGCCTGAATCTGCTCTTCTGGCAAAGGCACAAACTTTTCAGATAAAGCATTATGAATAATTATCCAATTTTTGTTGCTATCACCTTTTGTATCAATCTCTAATAATTGATTTAGTGTAAATTCAGATACTGCGGCCAGTTTTTTAGCTCCTGATAAGGCTTTTAAAATTATCTTTTGCAATACTTTGCCAGATTTTGTGGCATGACAATAAGTATCTCCAAATCCAAGACCCGCTCTTATTGCTAAAACATCATGACAGGTGATAATTGTTTTCTTTTTAGGTAGAAAATAAAGGTAAAAAGCATTAGAATGATCACAAATATGATAACTTACTGATCTAAACAAGATAAAATTTATGCTTCTCGTAACTAAAAGCTGAATAGGGAATAAAAAAAACTTGTCTATATATCCTAACCATTTCATTACGCCTTGCCTATTTAAGCTTAATTTTCTGAATATCTCACCAGGACGAATCACTTTAACGTGAAGCTTGGATTTTGTGTATCCTTCTGCCATTAGAACTTCAAAAATTTGCATACTAAATTGCTTGTCGGGCTTATAATTACCAATTAAAATTATTCTTCTAATCATAAACTATTTTTTTTCGACGAAGTTTCTTCCTTTTTTAAACTAGCCATAACTAAACCCGTCATTATAACTGCATAACCTAAAATACTGGGTTGAGCCCATTGTCCTTGAAATATTGCTATGCAGGCAGCTCCGCAAATAATAAATGGCAGAAGTTTTTCTTCTTTCGGTAACTTTATAGACTGAACAGCGATACTAATTGCTAAAACGATACGCAAAACCATAAGTCCCCCTCCAAGAATAATTCCCTGTTCACCTCCTATGCGACTAAACTCTGTTTCTCCAACCAGAAAGACAATTTTACCTGTTAACATTTGAGCACCGGCATTTGTTCCCATACCTAAATTTCCTGCAAACAGTGGCTGATCAAATAGTTCCAAGATAGGTCCGATGAATTCATTTATGGCCCTTAAAAAAATTGAATCCGTTAAACCTCCGCCAGTTACTTTATTCACGGTATCTACTCGATCCATAAATACTTCAGTACCTAAACTAAATATTGTAGAATATTTTTGTAAAATGAGTATCACTAAATAGAAAGCAATACCACTAATAAGCAATTTAACTAACATTTTGGCTGAAGTTACTGACGCGATGATGGCGAATAAGCCTACAATAGCAACAGCCACAACGGCACCACGGCTTATAGTAAGAGGCAACGCAATAACTAAGGCAATGGTACTGGTATAAAGTAGAATTTTGGAACAGTAATCCTTAGACAACCAAAAATAAAAAACGAAGACAGAGACCGCTGTATAGAAAATAGACAAACCTGAAATAAACGAAAATGTTCCTGGTGGCCTGCTGTAACCCATCGCTCCGGAAAATCCTGCACTTCCCTCTCCTCCAACACCAATATTTATAAATGCTGATTGAGGACTTATAAATTGAAAATAAACAATAGTTGTCATTAAAATGTTCATTACTAAAAGAAATCGTCCGACTTTTAGCACATCTTCTTTTACCAGAACTTGTCCAATTATAAAAATAAGTGGAAAATGAAGCAGCATAATTCTGGCACCATAAATACCTACGAAAAGATTTTCATGCCCAAATGTTAGTGTAATTACTAACCCAAACAAGGTAAATATCGATCCAAAAATAATATATGGATTTATAAATTTTACATTCTCATATAAAGCCCTGCCTATTATAAAAATAGCAACAGGATCACGTACAATCAGTAATGGTGTAGCCAGTCCTGGTAAAACCCATTTACGTAAAGCACCTTCAAAAATCCAAAGTAAAAAATACAACCAAATAGCTATTTTTAAAAAGTTATATCTTGGTTCTACTACTTCTTCTATCGTACTATCCATTTATTCTATTTGTTTTAAATCTCTAACGAAGAAAGTGCATCAGCCATTTCCTGTCCATAAACAGACCATGGTCTGGCTTTAGCTTTATTTTGAGCTGCTAATCCGAATTGTTCCAGTATTTCTGGTTTTTCCAGTATTTTAATAAGAACTTCTTTCAGTGCCGATGAAGAACCGGCCGGCACAATCCATCCATCTTCGTCATCCCTGATCAGATCCGGTCCTGCAGTACGATCTGTTGTAATGACTGGTACTCCTTGCGACATTGCTTCTGTTATTACCAAACCAAAACCTTCAAAAAGAGAAGGAAAAACAAATACATCATGTTCACTCATACAGGCTAATATTTCTTCATGAGGTAAAGACGGAATCCATGTGTGTTTTTCTAAGGCTTCATTCAGTGCAGCGCAATTAGCTACTGCTTTTTGACCTACAACAGTCAACTCTACTTTATTTTGCATTCCTTCAACTGCTTCAAATAAATAAGAGATCCCTTTTCGTTGCGATAGACCGCCTATAAATAAAACTTTAAGCTTTCTATTTCCAAGCGGCTGATAGTTTTTCTTTTGCTTAACTTCCGGAAATCCATACGGAATTACTTTTATTTCCGGTAAATCTCCTGAATACTCTTTTAATGTCTCTTTGGTAAAACTACTTGCAACAAAGAGCACATCGGCCAATGCTAATTCCTGATCTTTTTTTTGGAGTTTATCTACTGAGTCATTAAATCCCGTAAGTGTGCCTGACCAATCAGGATTGACGTCAAATTCTTCCTGCAGTAATAACCGGGCACTTTTCCAATAACCAATAGGTAAGTCATAAATACAGCAAAGTCCTAATTGTTTTGCTTTTTTAAAGGTAGACAATGCTCCATCTTCATAGGCATAGACTCCTGACAGGCCTCTTTTTTTTGCTTTCGCTAAATTATTTGAAACCCATTTATCATGCTTTTGATAAACTTTGTCAATACAAAAAACACCATTTTCATGTGCAATTAAACTATCTAAATTCAATTTTGAAGTTAATAAACGTCCAAACTCAAAAAAAGAGTTTGATCTTGTGTAAGGTTGCCATGTTTTATCTAAACTTCTTCTTTTTAAATCTTTTAATTTGGGGTTACTGCTTAATTTGTATAATAGCTGCCCCGGGAATATTGCTATCGACGTAAATAATTTAAAAACTAGCTTATTTTGCAATAATCCAATCATCAGATTTTTTGAATTCGCATTTAATGTTGGATGAGAAACCAATAACTTCATGATACGAAAATTGAATTAATAAACTGTGTGGCCATATTTTGCGTATCAGGAACTTCAATATCCATCGGAATTATATTCAAATTATTTTTTTCATATTTAATCATTTGTGGTATAATGTACTGTCCCTTTATTGGGGTCCATTCGCGTGAAACACAAATCGTATTTAGCTGATGCTCTTTGTAGGCCGCATAAACTCCGCTTTTTTCACTTTGGTAATAAGGTGTTGTAGATATTCCAAAATCACTATCACGGAGTACTTGTGATATTACATTTTCAGATTGTACGCCTAAAACCTCATAACCTATTTTATAATGATCAAGTATAGAGGTGTAACTTGTAAGTTCCGGGCCGTTTTTACCAATAAAAACAAATTTTATTGGTTTTTCAAACTTATTTGAAGTACTCATTAAATCAGCAACAAAATCTTCAAAAGGAGCTCCATTATGAATTGTACCAAATAAAACAAACTGCACAAATTCCACAGACTCTTTTTTTATTCCTGTCAAAGGTATATTACCACAAATTGGTAAAATTTCTGCACTAATATTATGAGATTGCAGAAAGAATTGATATAATTTATTTTGAGTACTTATAAAATGTGTTTTAGTATTATGAATTACCTTTTTAGCTATAATTTGTTGTAATCGACCAATACATTTGTGTTTGATAGAAGATTCAACATCGATCCCTAACCATAATTCATGAAACATTATATGCCACTTATGATTTCCTTTTATTTTTTTTAAGTAAGACGGAAGCCAAAATGGCAATCCTTTCGGGTTAAAACTATAAGGGACATATTGTAAAGAAATCCAATCGGGTTCAAAAGTTTTCAAAACACTTTGTAACCAAATTAGGCGTTGATTATTGGGAGTTGAAATAGGTATTCTATGTACCAGTACGTCCGTTTCTTCTGTTATTTGAGTTTCACTGATAAAAGAATTTGCCTGATGGTCACATAAAGATAATATTTGAGCTTCATGGCCAGATTTTATAAGTTTTCCACATAATCGACGAGTATAATCGCCTACACCATCATTACCAATTTCGGCTGAGCCGCAAATAAAAAGAATTTCCATATTGTCAAATAAAACTGTCTAAGAACTTACTGATATTAATAATTACTTATTTTTCTATTTCTCTTAAATCCCATTTTTATTGGGTTAATTCTTTATCATTATTTTTTATTAGAAAAATATTATATAAACAAAACAAAATGGTTTGCAACAATGAAACTATTCCTAAGGCTATATTAAAAAACAAAACTCCTTTTAAGCTCCTTAAATCTAATGCACTTGCAAAAAAAACAATCGAAAACAAATTAATTAAAATTGACACTATTGGAGACATAGCCCAACCTCTTGATGTATATAAGTTAAAAACGACTCCCCCTAGTAAGCCAATGCAGCTACTAATTATACTTAATAACAACTCAAATTGCAAACCTTTGTAAGCGTCTCCAAGTACCCATAGAATTGGAGTAGGAAATAAATAAACTATTAAAGCGATAGCATTTACTAAAACAAGCAAGAGCCCCATTATTTGCAAGAAACGGTTAAGCAATAGATATTTATCTGAAACTAATTTGGCAAAGTGAGGGATAATTAATGTTGCAATTATTACATTGAAAATGGACAACATAACACTTACTTTACTTAAAGCACCTAATTGAGCCAAAGAATGTGTATTGCCAAAAATAGAAACTAACCAAATTGTAATTTGCCCTGAAAAACAGTAATAAATAGAGGTTGGAAGTATCCGTTTAACTAAGCTTAATATTTCACTTCTCACTTCTTTGTCAGGCTTTTTGTCTTTGTCAGCCATAGTATAGACTATTTTTCTTAAACCAACATTTCCCCATATACGAGGGATACCTGCCGTTAATATAGCTACAAAAGCCCAGGGAAAAACAAACATAGTTAAACCTGATAAAAATAATCTGGCAACTCCTACCTCGATTTGATTTCGTTGTAATGGTACAATAGTCTGGTTCAATTTAGGAATAATCTCTAATAAAGAATCTGATAAAGTCGCATAAAAAGCAGGGATCAGCGCCGTTGCTATAAGTAATGCCATAATCCAACTAGCACCATTATGCAATAAAAGATAAAACAAAATAGGTACTGAGATTAACAAACTTGCAATTGCAAATTTTCTTCTTAAATCTAAACCAGTTGCTAAAACAGTGCCCATTTTTTGCTTATTTTCCCAAACTTTTCCTCCTTGAGCCATGACTCCCGGAACGATACCCCCGTCAGCAAGTACGGCCATCATCCCCAGCATTGTATTAGCTAAAGTATAAAAAGCATATTCCTGAACAGTTAACAAACGGATTATTAAAATACCCGAACCAAATCCTAAAATCTGTATAATAATTTGAGCACTTCCGGTAATCGAAAGCAATTTTCCCCAACTTATGACTGTATCATACTTAGGATGCTGTTTGAACTTTATCAAAATATTTTTCAAGGAATGAAAATAAAATGGTTAAAAAAATAGTTTTTTATGTACTCGATTAGCTTACCCTTTTCCAATTCCCTTAATCTGAAAACCAATTGTTTTTAATTTTTCTGCATCCAGAATATTACGCCCATCAAATACAAAAGCAGGCTTATACATTCTGGAATAAATAGTCGCCCAATCATACTTTTTAAATTCATCCCATTCAGTTAACACTGCAACAGCATGAGCTTGATCGAGAGCATCCATTGCTGTTTTATAAACGAAAATTTGTTTTATTTTTGATTCAATTTTCTGTTCTGTAAGTCCCTTTAATTCCAATATATAGCGCATATCGGATTTGATTTTTTCTTCAGAAACTTTTGGGTCATAAATATGAATTTCTGCGCCATCTTCAATGAGATGTTCTGCTACATAAATAGCAGCGGACTCTCTGGTATCGTTGGTGTTTTTTTTAAATGCCCAACCTAAAAAAGTTATTTTCTTCCCACTAACTGTATTAAAAAGCGTGTTGATAATATTCTTTGCAAAACGATATTTCTGATAATCGTTCAGGATAATAATCTGCTCCCAATAATTAGCCACTTCAGGTAAATTAAAATAGCGGCATAAATAGACTAAATTTAGAATGTCTTTTTGAAAACAAGATCCTCCAAATCCTACTGAAGCTTTAAGAAATTTTGATCCAATTCGAGTATCAGTTCCAATGGCATTGGCAACTTCATCTACATCTGCTTCAGTTACTTCACATAAAGCAGATAACGCATTAATCGAGGAAATTCTTTGCGCTAAAAATGCATTAGCAGTTAATTTTGATAATTCTGAAGACCATACATTTGTGGTTAAAATTTGTTCTGGTGACAACCAGTGCCTGTAAATATCAACCAAAAACTGAATTGCCTGTAGACCACTCTCCGTTTGTTTTCCTCCAATTAAAACCCTGTCGGCATTAAGTAAATCATCAATAGCTGTTCCTTCTGCTAAAAACTCCGGATTTGAAAGTACTTCAAATTTAACACCGTTACCTGTATGATCTAAAATAGTCTGTAATGTTTCGGCTGTCCGGACTGGAAGAGTTGATTTTTCGACTATTATTTTATCCGTTTTGGCTACTCGGGCTATTTGTCTGGCACAAAGCTCAACAAATTTTAAATCTGCCGCCATTCCTTTGCCTTCTCCATAAGTTTTCGTGGGAGTATTTACTGCTATAAAAATCATATCTGCAGCTTCAATTGCACGCTCTACTTCAGTTGAAAAAAACAAATTACGACCTCTTGCCTCACGAATTACTTCTGCAAGTCCTGGTTCATAAACAGGTAACTTATCCAGATCCGCCTCATTCCATGCCGAAATGCGAGCTTCGTTTAAATCTACAACAGTTACTTTAATTTCCGGGCATTTTAATGCGATAACAGACATCGTTGGACCACCAACGTAACCGGCACCTAAACAGCAAATATTTTTAATTTTCATTTAATATCTTTTAGGAAGCATAAAAAATTACGTTCTACTACTTTATTATTGGTTTACTCGAAATAATTTAAGATGCTATAACCAAATTCCTTTAAATGCTGTTCTTTAGCCATCAACTTTAAATCAGATTCCATCATTTCTTTTACTAATGCAGGTAAATCGTATTGGCATTGCCAACCTAGTTTAGTCCTGGCTTTTGAAGCATCTCCTATTAGTAAATCTACTTCTGTAGGTCTAAAATAATTTGGATCAACTGCCAATACTTCTGTCCCTATAGCAATCTGATAATCCGGGTTGCTACAATATTTCACAAAGCCTTTTTCTTCTACGCCTTTACCTTTAAATTCTAATTCAATACCTACTTCTGCAAAACTCATACGAACAAATTCACGAACTGGAGTAGTTGTCCCTGTTGCAATTACCCAATCTTCAGGTTCTTCTGCTTGCAAAATCATCCACATCATACGCACATAATCTTTGGCATGTCCCCAATCGCGTTTAGCATCCAGATTTCCTAGGTATAATTTTTCTTGCAATCCTAAAGCTATTCTTGAAGTTGCTCTGGTAATTTTACGCGTTACAAAAGTTTCTCCACGAATAGGTGATTCATGATTAAACAAAATTCCGTTACAGGCATACATTCCATAAGCTTCTCTATAATTTACGGTAATCCAATAGGCATACATTTTTGCCACAGCATAAGGCGAGCGCGGATAAAAAGGTGTTTTTTCAGTTTGGGGTACTTCCTGCACTTTCCCATACAACTCTGAAGTCGATGCCTGATAAATTCGTGTCTTTTTTTCCAACCCCAGTAAGCGAATCGCATCCAGAAGGCGCAAGGTTCCTAATCCATCTGCATTTCCAGTATATTCCGGAGTTTCAAATGAAACTGCTACATGACTCATCGCCGCCAAATTATAAATCTCATCAGGCTGAATTTGCTGAATTAAACGAGTCAAATTGGTACTATCAGTCATATCACCATAATGCAAAATAAAATTCCTGTTTTCTATATATGGATCTTGATATAAATGATCGATACGATCTGTATTAAACATAGAAGTTCGTCTTTTTAAACCGTGTACGATATAGCCTTTTTCTAGTAAAAATTCACTCAAATAAGCTCCGTCTTGTCCGGTAACACCTGTAATAAAAGCTATTTTTTTTAATGGATTCATAATGTTAAGTATAAGGCACAAGGCATTGTGTTGCAAAGTGCAAATTTTTAAAATCGTAACGATAAAATTTTTGTTGGAGATAAATTAAAAGGACCTACTAATAGATCTTTTCTTTGAAATTTTCAATGTTTTCCAAAAACCAATTGTAGGTTTTTTGAATTCCTTGTTCAAGATTGACCTGGTGTTTCCAACCAATCTTATGCATTTTAGAAACATCCAGTAATTTTCTTGGTGTCCCATCCGGCTTGTTATCATCCCAAATAATCTGTCCGGTATGCCCGACGATTTTTTGTATGATAGCAGCTAATTCTTTAATAGTAATATCTTCTCCGCTTCCCACATTGTACAAATGTCCCGGAAGTTCATTTTCTAAAGCAAAAATTACAGCTTCTGCCATATCATCTACAAATAGAAATTCCCGCATTGGTTTACCTGTACCCCAAAGAATAACTGAAGCATTATTATTTTCTTTGCCTTCATGAAATTTACGAATCATCGCCGGCAAAACGTGAGAACTGTTCAAATCAAAATTGTCATGGATACCGTATAAATTTGTTGGCATTAAACTCACAAAATCTTTTTTGAATTGTTTGCGTATGGCCTGGCATAATTTTACACCACTAATTTTTGCTAAAGCATACCATTCGTTTGTAGTTTCTAACGAACCTGTCATCAAATACTCTTCTTTTAAAGGCTGTAATGCTAATTTTGGATAAATACACGAACTACCTAAAAAGATAAACTTGCTTACACCCAACTTATGCGCTTCCCCAATAAGGTTATTTTGAATTTGCATGTTTTCCATCAAAAATTGATAGGGAAAATCATTATTCGCCATGATCCCTCCTACCTTTGCCGCAGCATCTATAATAACATCAGGTTTTATTTTTCGAAGAAAGTCCCGAACATCTTCTTGTTCTCTTAAATCCAATTCTTTACTTGAAGCTCCTATAAGATTATGGTAACCTTTTGCTTGTAAGGTTCTCCAAATAGCACTTCCAACCATTCCTTGGTGTCCGGCAATATATATTGCAGCATTTTTGTCGATCATTGTAGGCTCGTTTATAAAAAAATTAAAATGAATTATAATAATGGCGAAGCAATAGATTCTAAATGTTGATAAACTTGTTTTACCTCTTGAGAATTTTCTTTTTGCAAGACCATTAAGGCATCGGCGGTGTAAATTAAAATGCAATTTTTAACCCCAATAAAAGTAGTGTGTAATGAAGTTCCAATAGCAATATTTCTGTTTTCGTCAATTGGATGGCCTTTTTGCACCAGATAGTCATAAACCGATTCGAACGAACCCAGATCAGACCATTCAAAATGACCAGGGACTACTTTAATGTCTTTACTTCGTTCCATAACAGCATAATCAATACTTATCGAAGGAATATTTAGTGACAATTCATAATTCAGAAAGCCGTTTTGATTTACCTCCCAAACCGCTTTTGAAGCCCAATAAACCTCAGGCTCCTGCTTTTTAAGCTCTACTAAAAATTTTTCTGCTTTAAAGCAAAAAAGTCCACTGTTCCAAAAGTAATTTCCATTTTGAAGATAAGCTGTTGCTGTTTCGAAATCTGGCTTTTCATGAAATGCGACCACGTTTTCATTCTCAAATTCAATATAACCATAACCCGTTTCCGGTTTAATAGGTTTTATACCAAACGTAACAAGGTAATCCTGATTAGCCAGTACAATCGCTTTTTGTAAAGCAGCATCATATAACTGATTGCTTTCTATAATATGATCTGATGGTGTAATCAGTAAAATATCTTCTGGCTTTGATGCAAATGCAGCAAATGCAATTGCTGCAGCTGTATTGCGAGGTACAGCTTCTACAATATGAGTAAAAGACTTACTTAATTTTGACATAATGGCATTACTCATTTTGTAATTTTCTATATTTCCAACCACTATCGTTTTATTGGAAACAACTTGATTACGGTTCACTGTTTTTTCAAAAAGTGACTCTCCGTCAAAAAGTTCAAGATATTGCTTAGGCAGTGTTTTTCTGGATAGAGGCCACAATCTGCTGCCAACTCCCCCTGTTAGAATTACATGAGTAAGAGTACTAATTGCCATTACTGTTTATTAAAATTTCTTTCTGATACACTTCATGACGCAAATTGGTACTTGAAAAACGATGGTCTCTTATATTAAAGTACAACTCAATTCCTTTTTCTTCACAATAGCTTCTGCCTGTAAAATCTCTCTCTTTATATTCATCTCCTAAGATACGGACATCAATAGTAAAGGCTTTCAAAATATCTTCTAAGTCCTGTTCAGTAGCATAAGGAACTATTTCATCAACAAACTTACACGCTTTTAATTGTATGTAACGTTCGACAACAGTTTGGGTTGGTTTATTTTTTGTTGGGCGATCTAAGGTGGGATCGGTCTGTAAACCAACAATTAAATAATCACAATGTAGTTTTGCTTCTTCAAGCATTTTCACGTGCCCTGCATGTAATAAATCAAAAGCACTAAAAGTTATTCCAATTTTCATAAGCTTAATGTTTTTAAGTTAAAAGTAAGTTTGTTAATATGGATTTTGTAGTCGAAATACATTATTAACCTTGTTACAGGATTTTAATGCTTCTTTTTTTAGAAATGAAAAGGGGTTCCCCGTGAATAGCTACAATCTAGCTATCCAAAAAAGAAAAATTATGTTTAAAGAAATTAAAATTATTGTTCCTTATAAGAATAAAAACAATTCAAATTCAGACTTAAGAATCCAGAAATTAGAAATCATTTTTATCGGCTATATCAACAATGTTAATTTATGTTAAAATTATAATATTCATGTAGAATTAAAACTACATTTTCGTTGCTAAATGTCCTTACTAAGGAAAAAATGCTATTAAAAATGTAAAGGCTTACCGTACTTGGAATTAAATTCACAAAGTAATTAATACTTGAAACAGCACGTCTGATTATTAATAAAAAAGGCTGCAAACCCTCGTGATTGTTTAGATTTTGAAGAATGTTTATTTGCAGTGAAAAATTAAAGCAGAGCTATTACTCTTAAAAAAATCACTGAGGTAAATACAAAAGAGTAAATCTCTATTTAAATCATAATGTATTTTAATACAATAAATAATTAGGATTATGAAATGGTACGTCGTATACACTAGACCCAAATGGGAAAAAAGAGCCGCAGAACAATTAACCAGGTTTAATGTCAATTGTTATTGCCCTTTGATTAAAAAAATCATACAAAGATCTGATAGAAAAATAAAGGTCGAATCACCATTATTTGATCATTATATATTTGTACAATTGGAAGAAAAAGACAGAAATCTGGTTTTTAATTCACCTGGTGTGGTACGGTATTTATTTTGGTTGGGTAAACATGCTGTTGTAAAAGACCAGGAAATTCAGACAATAAAAGAATGGCTTAAAAGTGGCGATACTGCCAAAGAAATATCGGTTATGCAGTACCAAATTGGAGATGAAATACATTTGAATTCCGGACCATTTTGTGATCATAATGCTGTTGTCAAGGACATCACAAAAACGCATTATGTTTTAATTCTGGAGTCTTTGGGATATGTTTTAAAAGTAAAAAAATAAATATAGATACTAATAGGAAGTAAAAAAATAGAGTTCTTTTAATAATGAACTCTATTTTTTTTTTTGTGATTAACAAAAATGTTTTTTTTCTAAAATTAAGTATCCAATTTGAAAATTTCACTTTTTTTGATTCCTAAAATTTTCACTAACTTATCTAACTTTGATAATTTGAGATCAACCATTCCTTTCTCAATACTCTCATACTTTTTCAAACTCATTTCCATTTGAATAGCTATATATTCAGAAGTATGATTATTTTCTATCCGATACTTTTTGATTCTTAAATAGTAATTTTCCATAACTTTATTATTTAATTTACTCTATTTATGTCTCGCTATTAAAACTTTTAATTTTACATTTTTTCAGAATACTTTATTTTGCAGTTTCATTAAAAAAAATAGACACATCAAATTTAAATATGAACTCAATTGAAACATCTAAAACTTTTGAAATTTCAATTAATTTAGAAACAGTTAAATCGACATCTCCTCTTTCAATTTTACCATAACCACTAGGGCTCATTTTTAATTCAGCCGCGACAAACTCTCTGGTTAAGTTTTTTAATTCTCTTATTTTTCTGATATTTTCGTATACACTATATTTCATAAAAATAAAAAATTTTAATAATTCTTATCTTGAATTACTATTGTAGTTAAAAATAATTCGCCCTTCTTTCAATGTTATCAAAAAGTTAAACTTTAACCTTAAATGATAAATTATTAACAATATTTCTGACCAAACAATCAATTTTGTTTTGTCAATTTTAAATTTCGCTCAAAAATATGCATTTTTCATAGTTTTAAATAATAAATCTGTCCAACGGATTTTAAAATCGATAAAATGCAATTAGTCGCCTTCTATAGCCGATTTAAGCCGTTTAAAAATTATATTTAACCAGATAATAACCACAATAACGACGCGTTGCCAAACAAAGCCTTTATCATTATGACAATGAAAAAAGGAAAAATCTTGCCAAAAATAAATTTTAATTAAAACGGTGCACGAAAATTTTTGAAATCAGATTTTATAAACTACGAAAGTATCTGATTTTTTTTAGAACTCATTTGGAATTTTGATCCATAATTATCCAAATAATAAAAGAAGCAAGATAGTACGTCTAATAACTATATAATGCACAAGAGGTATTTAAAACAAAAAACTGATCAATAAAAAAATTGATCAGTTAAGTTAGATGGTATATCAAAAATTATACTGTTTATCGTGTTACTAAAAGCTGCGGATAAGGGTTAGAAGCTGTATTTATAATTACGGTTGCCGTACCTTCTTTTACATTTACTAACAGCTTGCTAAGTGTGGAGTTTGACTTAAAATTACTATTCATAAATACTCCTGAATATTTACTGTTCCAATCTCCATCTATCACTAAAGAAGATACTGTACTTGTTACAGTAGAGTTTGTTATATAGGCATTTACAGGATTATATATAACAGATGAAAATAAGGTCGTTGCATCTGAAAAATTACATCCTTCAATATAGGAGTTAATAGCTTTAATAGTTGAAGCTGTAGTGCTGTTACTGTAAAAATTAGAATTATAAAGAGAGATATCTCCACTGCTTATAACTTGCTTTCCTGTAAAACCTGTAAAATCACAATTCGCAGCTATTGGATAATTATTTCCACCTAAGATAAGAGCGGATTGTCCTCCGCTAAATTTACAATCTACCCAGGCATTTAAATTGTCTGCCCTTGTTGCCAACATAGAAACCGCTGTATTGCAATTTATAAACTGACTTCTGTAAAACATTGTTTTATCAACAAAGCTGGAATGATCAGAATCTCCGTTTACAAGAGGATCTTGAAAAAATCCTTTATTGCAATTTACAAAAGAAATATTATCAAAGAAATTATTATCGAAGCCCATCATTTTATCTAACTGAAAGCCATAATTTTGATCTCTAAATACTACATATTTTAACCATACAAAACTCATATGTTGTGTACCAAAGTTTTGTGATGAATAAACACCTACACTGCCGCCTTGCAGCGTCAAATGTGCCAATACAAAATTATCGTCCTGACCACCCGTAAGCGTTATTAAAGGGAAATCATCTTTCAAACCTACTATTGAAGTTTTTCCTGTACCCTTACCCATAATTCCATGAGCTCTGTCAAGAGGGACTTTTAAAGTCGAACTAATATAATAGACACCCTCAGGAAGTTCTGCGACTCCATTTGTATTTATTAAATTCTGAATATAAGTTGTACTATCTGGTTTACCTACTCTGTCAGATCTCCAATTTGCACCTGTCGGATCCGGTAATGTCTCCCATGCTGGTCGACTCCAGGGCGTGTATTTATTTCCCAGAATAGAAGCACTAAGATTTGAAACTATTGCTGTATTAGTTATAGCAGTAGTTTGTTCAACATTATTATATTTTAGAGTGTTGGTATTATCTAAATTTCCCAAGAGATCATACCCGGTAACTGTCCCGCTCCCTCTTTTATATCCCCCTAAAGCAGCTATCATTATCATGTTAGTTCTCGGTGATATTACATCAAATTCTGTAAAAAGTTTTTTATTTAATATAGATACATTGGCAGCATCGATATCATAAGCTCCGGTTCGAACAGCAGAATATGAGTTACCACCTCCTAAATCTGTTATTTTAACATTGCCCATATTACTCGCCTTAAACATAGCTTTGGTTCCGTCTCCGGTAAGATTCCAGCCTTCTGCATCAATACCAACAAAAGTAGCCGATACTAAATTATTCAGTTCGCTTGTATCTCCATGAGGTGTTAGAAAATTGGTGTGCAAATTCACATTACCATAACTAGGAGTTGCGGTATTTCCTTTCATAGTCAAAACCGTCGTTAACCCTCCTGATTGGTGTTTTATAAATTTATTATTTCTAAAATAACCAGACTGGCTACAATCTATTAAAATATTACCACCGTAATTTATAAAGGTATTATTTGTAAACGTTGCATTTGTTGCTTTTAAAGTTGCCCACTTTATAGATTTAAAAGTACAATTAGAAATTACTCCTCCTGCCTGAAGCGTTATCGTTTTATCTTGTGGAAGTAAGTTTTCTAAAACCACTCCTGTACTTCCGGCTGTTATGGTAATATTAGATACTTTGGTTAATGATGGATAACCATAAAGCCTTTGATTGCTTTTCATGACAATATCTACTCCTGAATAATCCCCTTTTTCTAATCGTACAGCACCATGCAAGTCTAAAGCCGCCTGAAGATTCGCTTTTTGAGCAATTGGTAACAAAAAAGCTTCAAAATATTTAATTTCTTCTAATTGATTATTGACCCCTGGTGGTATTTCTGGAGTTTTTACGGGAGCATCATCAATAGCATAATGATAGTTTTGTGAAAAAACTATAGTCGTAAAGAGTAAAAAAAATATTAAATGTTTCATTGTCCAGATATAATATAGGAATTTGTGCCCGTTTTTCTAAGAAAGCCAAACCTTACGTTTCCAGAAACACTGGTAAACTTTGCACTACCATTTGCTTTGTAATTAATTGACACTCCTGAAGGGGCTAGTATAGTCAATACAGCACCGTTATGCGCTTCTAAATTAATAGTCTCCCCTATTAGCATACTACTAAAATTGGCGGTTAATGTTAATGTGGCTGATGTTGTACACTCTATTGTATTATTTACATCCGCAGCAGCAATGTTTCTTGAAGAAGTGAATGAAATAACGGTTGCTTTGGTAATTGGAGTAGTTACCCCTCCGGTTAATCTGTCGGCTGTTTTTGCATGTAACGCATATGGCACACTCAAAAGCTGTGTAACTCCGGTAATATTATAATTAGAACCACCCTTTACATCAACTTGCGTTTCTATAAAATAAGGGCCTTTATCCCAGGCTATCTGGCTAAAATTACCTATCGAAACTGTTCCTGTTCCAATTTCAAGAGAAACTAAACCATTGTTATTCGTAGTAGGAGAATGCGTTTCCTGATATACACTTGTTCCGTTAACAGTACTTTGATGTATAATAACTTTAAGGCTAATTCTCGAATTCATGATCAGACTATTATCTTGTGCGCGAATAATTGCCTGATAACTCATTTTTTCAGGTGCTTGAGCAAATACTGTAAAGGTAAAAGTCAAAAATAAAAGTATCGTAAGTGCAATTTTCATTGTATTATTTTTTTAATATTTTAAAAGATTTATAAAGTTTGTTATCCACATATACCGTAAGTACATAAAGGGATGAACTAAAGTTGTTTAAGCTAATCTGGGTTTCAGCTTGAGTAATTACATTTTGCTTCAAAAGCCTGCCTTGTAAGTCATAAAGACGATAGAATCTATTTGCGGCTTCCAGCTCATCGCCTTTCATACTTATATTGACAAAATCTGCCGTTGGATTTGGGAAAACAAATATTTCTGTTGTAGGTTTTTCAATTTCTGGTGTACCAAGACTTTCATCATTTTCCTGATGCTGTATACCCTGAGCTACATTATAAACTGTTTGTACTCCTATATAAGTATAGAATACCTGGCCAATTGAATAAGTTACAGAACCAGAACTTCCTGTTGCATTACTACCAGATGTAATTATGGTTTCCATAATATCTTGTGTATTTTGACTATTTCCTTTAAAAGGAAAGAACAACAGCATAATTATGAGCAGATTAATAATTTTTAAATTTTGATACTTCACAGTTTTATAGGCTTATTATTTTACTGCAAAAATATTTATTTACAAAATAAAACCGATAAAACTAATTTTAATTCCGATAAACGACATTAAATGTAGTATTTTAATGACTATTTACCTACATTGAAAAAATCCTTTATAGCGTTCCTGTCTCTTTACTAAAAAATAATAATAAACCAGATCACACCTAATATGACAACTGTTATGTTTTCATGAAAATATATTGGTTGCTTCTTTTTTTACTTATTAGCATATCTGATTTCTTTAAAAACCTGAAGCGCTATTACTAGATATTTACCTTCCAAAAAACATGTAAACATCTAAACAAAAGCAACTTATTAAAACGTAAAATTAAATATTTTATTTCTGTCAAAATAAATACTGTCCTGTTCAAGGGTAAATTGGTCTCAACAAGGAATTATTGCCTTTTAAAACAAAAAACAGAAAGATAAATAGGTAGGATATTTACATACAAAAATCTTGCAGTTGCAAAAAAGGAAAATTGGTAAACGAAATTGGTTTCGTAACCAACTTATCAGATTTAATAAAATTACCCAAATCTAATTTAGAATATGTCATTCATAGATGATAATAGCATATAATGAGAATACAAGTATAAGTGAAGAAAAACTTTATTTAAAAAAACCATTAACAGCTAATTAACAGATATATACAGAAATATTTTACATCAAAATTATTAGCCAAAAAGAATTATAACTCCCACATCTATTTGTTAGATAAACAAACTATTTAGTTAAAAAAAACACTCAGTTTTAAGTAATAAATTATAAATATCATGACGTTAAACTCATCATATTATTTTGCTCAACTTTAATTTTAATAGCATTAAAATGAAAAGACTTTACAAAAATAATTTAGACAACAAGATAAGTTGGACTAAAATGACGTACCCAACAATTGCGTTACATGACCTTTTTGCAGAGCAAGCTGCCATTTTCCCTAATTCAATAGCTCTTGAATTTGAAGATGAAAAGCTTACTTATGGCGAATTATTAAAAAAGACAAACCAAATGGCTAATTATTTTCTGTCTCAGGGTTTATCCTCTGGACAAATAGTTGCTGTCTCCATGGAGCGAAGTCCTAAATTAATTATCGCTCTCTTTGCCATTTTACAATGTGGTGCCTCATATTTACCATTAGATCCTAAATTTCCAACTGCACGTTTAGAATTTATGCTGGAAGATTCTGAGGCTAGTTTTTTGCTAACTACAAAATCACTTGCAGCTTCATTGCCAATTTATTCAAAAACAATATTGGTCGAAAATGCGTTGTCTGCAATAGACAACTATCCTATTTCACCTGTTTTACTAACTGTTGCTCAAGAGGCTGTTGCTTATATGATGTATACCTCCGGATCTACCGGAAAACCAAAAGGAGTTACAGTAACTCATAAAAATTTAGTAAACTTCTTATTCAGCATGGCGATTGAGCCAGGTATAAATCCTGAAGATAAATTACTGTCCATTACTACAATTTCTTTTGATATTGCAGGTCTCGAATTATTTCTACCATTAATTAAAGGTGCTACAGTAGTTTTTGCTGATTACCAGACTACTCATGATGGACAGCTTTTACTTCAGCTTTTGCAAAAAAAAGAAATTACAATACTGCAGGCTACGCCAACTACATGGCAATTACTACTTGATTCTGGCTGGGAAACACCATTGGGATTAAAAGCCCTTTGTGGCGGCGAAGCTATGCCTTTAAATCTGGCGCATCAGTTAACTGCAAGATGTGATTCTCTTTGGAATATGTACGGTCCAACAGAAACTACAATATGGTCAGCTATCAAGCAAATTTACGCAGAAGATGAATTAATTACAATTGGAGGACCTATTGCAAACACACAAATTTACTTATTAGATGAGCATGGGCAAGCTGTTTCTCCGGGAACAATTGGAGAAATAGTTATTGGTGGAGATGGTGTTGCTCAAGGTTATTGGAAACGTCCGGAACTGACAGCTGAAAAATTTATTCCAGATTCATTTTCGACAGAACCAAATGCTATTCTTTATCGTACTGGTGACTTGGGAAAATTATTACCGAATGGAGAATTTCAATGTTTGGGGCGTATAGATCATCAAGTAAAAATTAGAGGACATCGTATTGAATTAGGTGAAATTGAAACTGCCTTAAATAGTTTTCCAGGAATAAAACAGTCAGCAGTAATCGTAAGCAATTATTATGGAAATGAAGATAAACTTATAGCTTATTTTAAATCTAATGAACAACTAAAGGATGAAAAAATAATTCATGAGGCACTTTCAAAAATTTTACCAGAAATATTATTACCCTCCAAATATATTTGGGTAGAGGATTTTCCAATAACACCAAATGGGAAAATTGATAAAAAGAATTTACCAATTCCTGAATATACCAGACCAGACTCTGCTCCTCTATTCAATAAACCTAATACACAATTAGAAAAAGATATTGCAAAGATCTGGAGCGAAGAATTAAAAATACCAAGTATAGGTATAGATGATGATTTTTTTGATATTGGGGGTAGTTCAGTATTGGCACAAAAAATTACTTCGGTATTGAGACAACGTTTATCGATTGAAGTACCTGTTTCAAAAATGTACATCTACCCTACAATTAGAGAGCTTTGTACAATTTTAGGAGAGGATAAGAATGGAGAAAAAAATAAGGAAGATTTGTTTGCGTTTAAAGAGACCAAAAGCAAAACTGTTTCTGCAGACATTGCCGTAATTGGTATGGCTGGAAGATTCCCTGGTTCTGACTCAATGGAGGAATTATGGGAGAACTTAAAAAATGGAAAAGAGACAATATCTTATTTTACGAAAGATGAATTAGACATTAGTTTGCCTGAAAGTCTTCGTAAAGACCCACTTTATATAGGTGCTCGAGGGATTTTGTCTTCAGCCAAAACATTTGATGCCAATTTCTTTGGATTAAACCCACAACTTGCGGCCGCTATGGATCCGCAAATAAGAGTGTTTCTAGAAATTTCATTTGAGGCATTAGAGCAATCCGGACATCTTCCTAAACATTACAAAGGAAGTATTGGAGTATACTCAGGTAGTGAAATTAATACTTACTACGAAAATAATATATTTTCAAACAAAGAGCTAAAAAGTTCAATAGGCGAACTTCAGATCTATACTGTAAATGGAAAAGATTTTATTGCCCCCAGAACTTCATATCATTTAAATTTAAAAGGTCCTTCTGTTAGTGTGCATTCCGCTTGCTCGACTTCGTTATTAGCAGTTGCTGAAGCGGTAAAAGCAATAAGAACCGGAATGTGTGACGTTGCTCTTGCGGGCGGTTCCAGCGTAACTTCACCCATAAATAGTGGTCATCTTTATGATGATGGATTTATTAAAAGTCCAGATGGTTCTACCAGATCTTTTGAGGCTTCTGGAAAAGGTACCGTCTTTAGTGATGGCGCAGGAGTCGTTTTACTTAAAAGATTAGAAGAAGCTGAAAAAGACGGAGATATTATTTACGGAGTAATTAAAGGCGTTGGTGTAAATAACGACGGAGGAGACAAAGGCAGTTTTATGGCACCTAGCCCAAAAGGCCAGGCTGGAGCCATAATAAATGCATTCAATGACGCTCAAATATCGCCATCAACCATTACTTATATGGAAGCACATGGCACCGCAACTCCTATTGGCGATCCAATAGAAATAGAAGGACTTAAAATCGCTTATGGTAAACAAGAAAAAAATGGCTATTGTGCTTTGGGATCTATAAAAAGCAATATGGGTCATACCACTGCAGCTGCAGGTGCTGCAGGTCTAATAAAGACATTATTAGCAATGCGTCATAAGCAAATACCTCCAATGGTTAATTTCACGAAACCAAATCCAAATATAGATTTTGATAATAGCCCTTTTTACATCAATAATAAATTGATTGACTGGAATGCCGATGGTAAAAGAAGAGCTGGCGTGAGCTCATTTGGTATAGGAAGTACCAATGCACATGTTATTGTCGAAGAATATGAGATGAAACCTTTGCCACCTTCAACGACGCGACCACTTCAAATACTCATGTGGTCTGCTAAAAGCCAAAATAGTCTGCTGAGCTATGAAAATGAGCTGGGTAACTTTATTGATAAATCAAAAGATAATGATTTAGCAGACATAGCTTATTCATTGAGTGCAACGCGCGATGACTTTAACCATAGAAGCTTCTTAATAGCCAATACTGCAAGTGATGCAGCCGAAAAATTAATTTCTCTCAAAACAAAAAGCATCAAATCCGCACTATTAAAAAGTGCACCTGGCGAAATGGGATTTTTATTCCCGGGACAAGGAGCCCAATTTTTACAAATGGGTAAAACGCTTTATGATAACGAAGAAGTATATCGCAATGCGATAGATAAATGCGCTGAACTATTGATGGAAGATTTAAATTTAGATATACGTCATATAATCTATCCTGAAATTAACTCCGGTGAAGCTGAAGAACTTTTAAAAGATACTCGTTTAACGCAACCTGCTTTATTCGTTACCGAATATGCATTGTCTCAATTATGGATGAGTTGGGGAATAAAACCAACTTTTCTTTGTGGCCATAGTATTGGTGAATTTGCCGCAGCACACTTGGCAGGAATTATGAATTTAAAAGACGCTTTACACATCGTTGCGGTTAGAGGAAAATTAATCAGTGGACTCCCTGGCGGATCTATGCTGGCTGTACGTGTACCTATTGAGCAATTAAATGAACTGCTTCCGGAAACACTTTCCCTTGCGGCAATAAATTCGAATCAGTTTTGTGTGGTTTCGGGCACAAA
The DNA here is from genome assembly GCF_057840745.1 of Flavobacterium sp. KH_001. Taxonomy (NCBI): domain Bacteria; kingdom Pseudomonadati; phylum Bacteroidota; class Flavobacteriia; order Flavobacteriales; family Flavobacteriaceae; genus Flavobacterium; species Flavobacterium sp. KH_001. The sequence continues at coordinate 4,558,270 of NZ_CM174520.1, forward strand.
AGAAGATATTACTGATTTTAATAAAAAACTTGATTCGCAAGATATTCCCAACAAAATACTCCTGACCAGCCATGCCTTTCACTCTTTTATGATGGATCCTATTTTAGAATCATTTAAAAATGAAGTAGAAAAAATAAAATTAAATATTCCTCGCTTACCTATTATCTCGACAGTAACGGGAACCTGGCTTTCAGATACAGAAGCCACAAGTGCAATCTATTGGGTGAACCATTTAAAAAATACGGTAAGATTTGCAGATGCAATGGATACTGCATTTGGTTTAGAGGATTATATACTATTAGAAGTTGGCCCTGGGCAAACTCTAATTACTTTAGCGCGTCAACAAGCTGTTGGTAAAGTCATACCAGCTTTTCCTAGTCTAACTTTTCCTAAGGATGAGCAAGAAAACGAATATTCTACTTTGTTAAACGCTTTAGGAGACTTATGGATTAGAGGTATAAAGCCTGACTGGCATGCTTTTTACGATCAACAACAAAGGCAAAAAATCAAATTACCAAGTTATGTTTTTGATCGCAAACCTTGTTGGATTGAACCTTTAAGTACAGTTGAGACAGCAGTACCTCAAAAAACTGTCGTTGCTGATATACCGGCAGTTTTAAATACACCTATAGCTTCAATAGAAACAGATAGCGCTACCAAAGCAAACAATTCACGAAAAGATTCAGTTCTATTTAAGATTTCAGAAATTATTAGGAACGCATCAGGAATAACTTATGAATCTGATGCAGCATCAAATACTTTCTTAGAACTTGGACTTGATTCCTTATCTCTTACCCAATTGTCAGGTAAACTGAAAAAAGAGTTTGACTTACCAATTACTTTTAGACAACTTAACGAAGTTTTTTCAACACCAACTCTTTTAGCTAATTATATAGACCTTAACCTCCCTGAAGAGGATCTCAATGAATCTAAAAAAGAAATTGAAATCACTCCTAATGAAATCATTGAATCTAATATTTTAATAAATAAACCTCAATTATCTTCAATTGAAAATCAAATTTCATTAGAACAAATTGTTCAACAAATACAGCTTTTGAGCCAAAAGATCGACCAATTACAAAATTATCGAAATACCACATTAAATGGAAAGTCTGCTCTTGGAAGTCTGAAAACAGAACATTTAGATGCCGAAACTTTTAATCCCGAAAAGGTCATTGAAACACATGAAATCCTACAACCAGAAAAACCTTTTGATGTTTTGAAGATTAATGATCAGCAATTTTTGGAGAATAAAATCGCAGATAAAAAGTATATCATAATGGCTAACGATCCTCCTATAAAGGGCGGAAAATTAGGACGCGACGAAAACGGGAATCCAGCATGGTTTATAGAAGACTCTAATAAAAAAGGGAAGTTCATAAAAATACAGCTATTAGAATCTTGCAACCATGATTAATAATCAATTATTTTAAATTGTCACTTCACGAACTGTACAATTTCATTTAAAAATAGAATTATGATAGTAATGAAAAACAAACCTCAACCCCAAATTCAAAGTAAAAATGAAACTCAATTTTTTCCATTTTCACCTGAGATTGAAAGAGTAATCTATTCAACAAATTCTCAACAGGAAATATGGTCAGATTGTATTTTTGGAAGTAGTGATGCCAATAAAGCATATAACTTATCTATTTCGATTAAATTTAAGGGTAATTTAGTTATAGATACATTTGAGCAAGCACTAAAAACTTTAATACAACGCCATGAAGGACTTAGAGCTTCCTTCAGTCCAGACGGAAACTTTATGTGTATTTATACGGAAGGTGATATCAAAATATCTTACAATAATTTTTCTAACCTGCCCCCTATTGAAAAAGGAAAATATATAGATAGTGTAGTCAAGGAAGAAGTTAATGCTGTATTTGACCTTGTCAATGGTCCTCTGTTAAGAGTTAGTGTAATTAATGTCGAAGATTTTGAATATTTAGTCACCCTTACAATTCACCATATTATAGGTGACGGACTCAGTATCGATATAATGTTAGAAGAACTCGGCACAATTTATTCAGCGTATATTGAAAATACAGTACCGGAACTTCCAGCTCCAGAGCGATTCAGTGATTTTGCCGAAAAAATAAATTCTTTTATGGAAAGTACTGAATATCAAAATTTAGAAGATTTTTGGCTAAATATCTATAAAGAATCGGTTCCAACAATTGAACTACCATTAGATTATGTAAGACCTTCATTACGAACATATAATAGTGCTCGCCTGGATTTCCCTTTAGATGATAAAATTATAACCTCACTAAAAAATATAGGAATAAATGCCGGTTGTAGTTTGGTGACCACAATACTAGCAGCCTTTGAGATCTTTTTATGCAAGCTTACTGGTCAACACGATTTGGTTGTCGGATTCCCTTCTTCAGGAAATACACTATATGATATGCGACAGCTGATTGGAGATTGTGTTAATTTACTTCCGTTACGCAGTAAAATTAATCCTGACATTAGCTTTTTTGACTATCTAAAGCAAAGAAATTCTCAGTTGTTTGATGCATATGAACATCAACAAGTTAGTTTTGGTCATCTTCTTAAGAGTCTCGCAATTCCCAGAGACCCTTCAAGAATTCCGTTAGTTCCGGTTATACTAACAGTTGATTTGAATCGGACTATAGAAAATGAATTTTCATTTACGGGTCTTACTCACGATTTAAACATGAATCCGAGAGAATACGGAACCTTCGAAATTCAACTTCATATTTTTAAATCTAAAAATGGACCTATATTTCAATGGTCCTATAATACTACATTATTCAAACCAGAAAAAATAAATCAAATGATGCTTTCATTTGAAGATATAATGCATAAACTAATATCAGGTTCAGACAATCCATTATCGGATTTACTAGGAGGCAACTATTTAGCAGATTACGACATCTTAAATAGTACTGAAATGCCATATCCAAATGTGACTTTGACGGAGTTACTTAGAAAACAAGCAGAAATTACACCTAAAAATATAGCCTTAGAATTTCATGATTCAAAAACTACTTACGCCGGATTACATGAAAAAGTGAACCAATTAGCACATTATTTAAAAGCGCAGGGAATACAATCTGGTGATTTTATTGCCGTTTCTTTTTCACGAAGCCCGGAACTGCTTTACACTTTATTAGCCATTTTACAATGCGGAGCAGCCTATATACCATTGGATCCCGAATATCCAAAAGAACGTTTAGAATTTATGCTTAATGATTCTGATGCAAAGATGTTAATAACCAGTAAAACTTTATTTGCATCCTTACCGTCATGGTCGCATACTATTTTTATAGAAGATGCTATTGATTTATTAAACCAATATTCTACTTTACCGCTTGCTTTTACCGTTAGTTCCGATAATGTTGCTTATATACTGTATACATCTGGATCAACCGGCAACCCAAAAGGAGTTCCTATCACCCATAAAAATTTGGTTAACTTTCTTTTGAGTATGGCCTTAGAACCTGGTATTAACGAAAATGACAGAATATTATCTATAACCACTATCTCCTTTGATATTGCAGGATTAGAATTGTATTTACCACTTATTAAAGGCGCAACATTAATAATAGCAGACCATGAAACAGCTAGAGATGGAAGACTTTTACTTGAAATAATAAAAAAAGAAAACATCAATTTTCTGCAAGCGACTCCCACAACCTGGTCAATGCTTTTAGACTCTGGTTGGTCTGAACCTTTACCGCTTAAAGCTTTATGCGGTGGTGAAGCTATGCCAGAAGATCTTGCCAAAGAGCTTGTAAGTAAATGCCATACGCTTTGGAATGTCTATGGTCCAACAGAAACTACCATTTTTTCATCCATAAAACAAATAAATACTGATGATACAGTAATAACAATTGGAAAACCTATTGCAAATACACAATTTTACATCATTGACGAGCAAGGACAACTTGCCGCACCAGGAAAGATTGGTGAAATTGTAATAGGTGGTGACGGTGTTGCAAAAGGTTACTGGAAAAGACCAGAACTTACATCAGAAAAATTTATTAAAAATAGATTTTCTGCAGGCAAAAACGATATAATTTATCGTACAGGTGATTTAGGGAAAATACTTCCAAACAACGAAATAGAATGCTTAGGGCGTATCGATCAACAAGTTAAAATTAGAGGACATCGCATCGAACCAGGAGAAGTAGAACAAGCACTACTATTACTTGATGGCATAAAATATGCCGTTGTATTAGCTGACGAAAATTTTCTTGTAGCACATATTGTTCCTCACTCCAATATAGAAAATAATGAAAATCTAATACCTATATGGCGCGAAGCTTTGGCATCAAAATTACCGTCACAATTAATTCCACATAATTTTAATTTAATAGAGAAAATGCCAACAACGCTTAATGGCAAAATAGACCGTAAAGCATTATCAAATTATAAAATAATTAAAAAAGTTAAATATACCGCACCCCGAACAGAGGAAGAAAATATAGTTGCTACTATTTGGAAAGAAAGCTTAAACATACAGAATATAGATATTTTTAGTGATTTCTTCGAGATGGGAGGACATTCAATCAAAGGAGTAAAAGTTATGATTGAAATAGAGAGACACACTGGCAAGCGAATTCCGTTGTCTGCTTTATTTAAATATTCAACAGTAGAAAAATTTGCTAAACTACTAAACACGGGAACCGAAATTTATGCAGAATGTTTAGTCCCAATAAAACCTGATGGAAACAAAGTACCTCTTTTTATCGTACACGGAGCAGGACTTAATGTTTTAAACTTTATCAATTTAAGTAAACACTTTGATGAGGATCAACCTATTTATGGTATTCAGGGCACAAAACCGAAAGGTTTTGATGGATGGTATGAATCAATTGAAGCTATGGCAACACATTACATAAATGCCATCATAAAAGTAAACCCAGAGGGACCATACGCCTTAGCAGGTTTTTCTTTTGGTGGCATTGTTGCCTTCGAAATGACGCGTCAGTTAAAAGAACAAGGAAAAACAGTAACCCTAACGGCACTACTTGACTCTTATGTTGATTCTTCTTATTATTATGGAAGTTACAGACAAAAACAATTAGTCAGATACTTTGATATTACCCACAGAAGATTAGACTTTTTAAAAGAAATGCTATTGAGCTGGAAGGGTTTTAAAATGCGTTTTAATGGGAAAAAAGATTATATCTTAAAAAGACATTTTGGCAAGAACGATACGATGACTGAACAAGAAGCTTTGGCCCTTAAACAATTCATAGAAGCTGATAATTTGGTTAAAAAAATTGTTGATCGCTATCACCTTAAACCACAAAACTTTGAAGTAGACTTATTTAGAGCAAAAGATGATATTAACTATAAATTAGACCCTACGCATTTAGGATGGAAAAAAGCGGCATTAGAGGGCGTGACAATTCATAATATCCCAGGTAATCATTTAGACATTGTGTCGCCACCAAATGATAGAGTATTAGCGCGACTAATTCAGGATATTTTAGATAAAAAACATGAAGACATCTAGACTCTATATTTCTTTTTCGAATATCAAGAGCGTTAAGTTATTCTCTGGTAAGGAATACTCATTAAATACAAATGATATAATTATTTACTGTATTTATTTACCTGACTTCATCGATTTAAAATCTGATTTGTATAAGTTCCTTAATTCAATAGAAATTAAAAAAGCAAAACGCTTTTACAAAGAAATAGACAGAAACCGATTCATTATATACAGATCAATTTTAAAAATAATTCTAGGAGCCTATACTAAATTAGCTGTAAAAAACATTTACCTTGATTATGATTTTAATAAAAAACCATATTTAGCATCGCATCCTTGGTTACATTTCAATATCTCACATTCCGAAAACTTTGCTATAATTGCAATTTCACGTAAAAAAGTTGGAATAGATATTGAATATCTATCTGAAGATTTTAAATTCACAAATCTTCTTCCTGATATATTTGATGATAACGAAAGGTTAACGATTCAAAATGCTACTGACAAAAAAAAAACCTTTTACAGTTTATGGACACGCAAAGAGTCTTTTGTAAAAGCATTAGGAAAAGGTATTGATGAAGATTTTAAATATATTCCATGTTTAGATGGATATCATAGCGTAGACTTCAAACTAATAAAAAATACTCAAAACTGGCAGGTGTATAGTTTTGATCTTTCAGATTACTATTTGGGTGCTGTAGCTTTTGAAGGTTTGTCATCGTCATATAATAACTTAGAAATGTATATCATACCAAATACCATGACTGAGTTATTGAAGCTGATTCCAATTAAATAATTTAAGCAACCTCGTTCCTAAGAAGAGTACTATGATTTTGTGGGAACTAAAATAGATATGCGAGAAAAAAGCGGTTTTGCAAAAAAAACAAACTAGAGAAGAAATATTATCCGAATTTAAAAAAGCTTTGCCTAATGAATAGCTATTTTTTCAAGTAGCGAAGCCAATGGCACCGCAGGTTTAAGAAAAACAAAAACGCAGGAAATACAAGGGTTCCTAACTTATGGTTCGAATCCTGTTCTCCCTACAAAAAAGTCTTAATTTTCATTAGGACTTTTTTTATGCTCAATTGCCAACTAATCCCTTTATTGTAAGGAGAAAAATAAAAAAACCCAACTCGTCACGTCGACAAGTTGGGTTTCTACCATAAACCGTAATAAATCTCTCTATTACAAATATAATGGTATAAAGTAAAAATTGAATTCAAAAACTTGTAGTAACATAACTACAAATGTGCAGAATTTATATGACAACAATCAAGAAAGGATTCGTAAATTAAAGTACTAAAGAACACCTAAAACCCTTGAATATAAAGCTTCGCAGATTTTTTTCATTTAAAGCACCTTGTAAATATTTTTATAAACCCAAAAGCTCCCGTGACAAAATTATGGCACAAGAAGTTTTTTATAATTATTCTTTTTTCAGGACAGAAACATTGATTTCTTTTTTGAGCACAAGCTTCCTTAATTATAATTTCTCTCTGCGATGAAATTTGTTTTATTACAATCAAACCTAAAATCATATCGCTTTTGACATAAAATCATTCCAAAAATGACCTTTTTATTTTCATCCTGTAATTTGTGAGAATAGAAAAGTATTTTTTAAACAAAATAAAACCATTAAAGGGGTAAAAAATAGAACAACAAAACACAACTAACAGAATATAAACAGCTTAAACAAAACATGATTAATAAATATTTAAAATTATAACACCATTGTATGGCAAAAAAAACAAAATATAAGTCTTTGATTATGAATAAATTAACCTTAAAAAGCAAATAATTCAAATATCTCTAAAAACAACCACTTCATGGTTACAAAATATTAAAACACAAATACCTCATTTTCAGTATTTTTCAAAAAAAAGTTTCAAAAACAAGGTATAATTCCAAAAAAAACAAGAAAAAATCAACAAATCAAATCAAACATAAAAGAATTCAAAATGTTTTTAAAAATATATTTGTAAAGTCAGAACTGCAGTTGAAAACAAAATGAAAAAAAATAAAAAACAACAATTAAATACTAAAACTATGTCAGACTTTTTAAACCAATTCGGAGAAGATCTTCAAAAAAATGTACCGGGTTTCATCGCAGTTTCAATTGCTGAAATTCAAAGTGGAATGTCCTACTTTTCACAATCTGTTGTTGCAGATTTTGATCCTGAATTAGCATCTGCTTTCAACCTTGAAGTTGTAAAAGCAAAAATGAATGCAATTAGTGCTTTAGGACTAAAAAACCAGATTGTGTCAGATATCATGATTACTTTGACATCTCAAATTCATATTATTGATATTTCTGATAACAACATGTATATGATCTATCTGGCAGTTGATTCAACTAAAGCTAACTTAGGGATGACGAAATCAATTCTGAACAAGTATAAAAAAGAAATTGCTTCTAAATTATAATGGATTTGAAATCGTAAAATGGCTGGCTTTTAATGGCTGGCCTTTTTTTTAAAATAAATTTTAAAAAAAAGAAGTTATGAAAAAGAAATTACTGTTACTTGTATTTTTTACTTTCACGCTATTAATTAAAGCACAGAATACTAAAGGTATTAATGGTGATACCAATTGGTTGAACATGTGGACAAATTTCAATCCCAAAACGACCACCTATAACGACGCTTCCATAATAATAACTGGTACAATTACTTCAAACATGACATTAAAAAAAGAAAATGTTTATGTTTTGGTCGGTACGGTTTATGTCGCTCCAAATGTAATTTTGACCATTCAACCGGGTACATTGGTAAGATGTGATGCAGATACTTTGACCACATTAGTAATTACAAAAGGTGCCAAAATCATTGCGGAAGGTACTGAAACTGACCCGATTGTTTTTACCTCCAACAGAAACTCCGGAGATAGAAATCCTGGGGACTGGGGAGGTATTATTATTTTAGGAGATGCACCAATAAACAAAACTGGAGGAATTGGTACTTTGGATTTTGAGCTTGACCCACAAAAAGCACTTTATGGTGGAAATAACAAGGACAGTGACTCCGGTATTTTAAAATATATTCGAATTGAATTTTCAGGAAAAAAAACAAGCCATAATAAGCCTATAAACGGATTATCATTAGCAGGGGTTGGAGCGAAAACAAAATTAGAATATATACAGGTTACCTCATCTGATGAGGATTCCTTTCAGTTCTACGGAGGATATATAAATACCAGTCATTTAGTATCTCTGCGATCTGCCGATGATGACTTTGATTTTACTCAGGGTGTTCAGTGTAATATATCTAACAGCATTGCAATTAGGAGTCCGTTTTTGTCAGATAGCTATGGATCCCGATGTTTTGAAATGGAAACTGTCGACACGAGAAAAGGAGAGGTTTTAGACAGCAAAAAAGAAATGACAAGAGTAAATGCTACGAATTTCACAATGATGCATACAGAAGATATTGGAACTGAAATTGAAGGGCTTAAACACGAAGCAATATTAATTAGAGAAAATACCTTTTTAACACTAACCAATTCAGTAATATCAGGATTCAGCCACCTTATTGTATTTGCTGATGCAATTTCAATTTCCGACGAATATTTAGATCAAATAATTTTAAAAGATCTGCTCATCAATGATACCAAGGTTATTGGAATAACTCAAAATAAAGACTTCAATTCCCTTATCAGTAATTGGTATCAGGACAAGCAATTCGGAATAGACTTTATAAAACTTAAAAATGATCAACTGTTTGCCAGCACATCTATGAGAAAAAAACCTGATTTTAGAATTAAAAACTAAACTATCTGCTTACCTAAAATTATATGTTTGATGCGAGTAGAGAGCGTTGTTTACCAGATTGCTCTTTACAAATAATCAATAAAAAACCAGTAATCGATGAGATTACTGGTTTTTTATTGATTATTAGATTCATTTATTTCCCAAATACGAATGCCCTACTTGTTTCAAAATCGCCAATTACAGCACTTTAAATCACTTATTTCAACCTGTTTAAGACCTAAGAAGTATTCAAAAAATAAGTTAATCTCAATGGATATTTTTTGCTCTTTTTGCAGAATCAGCAATATAAGAAAGCAGCCACGCCATTTGTCCTTGTTTTGTGAAGTAGATCTTTTTAGATTTGGCATCAGGCATTTTCTCTAATAGTGTCAATAATAAGGCATTTGCTGCAATTAAATACTTTTGAGAATAAGTTTTCAGCACTTTCTCAACATCTTTATTTTGCGTTGCTAATGCTTCAAATTTTGCATAATCCGTTTTTATCATGGTATTGTAAGCTTCAACATCTTTAATTTCAAATGAATTAAAATTTTCTATTGCTCCACTTCCTTTAAACAGTGTGTAGAAAGCCCAAACGGCACCACCGGACATGTAAACATTATCTTTGTTAAAAATCTTTGGACTTTGCTGATACAAGCGATCTGTCTGTTCTCTTAACTCAGGCAGTGCTGCAGACAACAATTCGTTAAATTCGGCAATTGAATTCGTTTTCGCTTTTTTGCTTATTTTCTCCGTAAAAGTTACAGTTCCTAAATCTAGTGTTACAGGGTAAAATATTAAAATATCATCTTCATTAAATTTCTCCACATATCCGCCTTTAGTATTTCCTCCGCCAATATCAAGAATCAACGAATCAGAATATTCTTTTGGAGGAATACATCCTTTTAACAACAACTTTGCTTCTGTTTCAGAGGTAATTATCCCCACATTTATATTAGTAAAAACATACAATCTTTGGAGTAAAACATCAACATTTTCTGCCATTCCAACTCCGGAAGACACCACAATAAAGATATTTTTTTCATCAATTTTGTATTCCTTAACAAGTTTCGTATAATTTTTTACTACTACATCAAAAGCAGTGTCAATATCATTTGCTGCTAATTTTCTATCTACGGCTATCCCTTTAGCGATAGCTACATTTTCTGTCCAAAAATCAACTACTTCATATTTCCCTTTTCTAATGTTTTGGACATTTATTACCGACATTTTTACTCCCTTACTTCCTACTTCAATTCCGGCATAAAGTTCTTGTGAAATTAAACTCGGAGAAACTAAAAAAATAAAAATAATTATGACATTTAGTACAATATATTTTTTCATTTTAAATGGGTGTTTTTTAATAATATGAGTAGCTCATTTTTATTCAAACATTGCATGCAGATTATCGTTTTTTGCTTTTATCAACAAAAATGGATTGCACTATTTTTATTTTAGTTTCTATTGTTTCCTTTTCAACCATTCTTACCAGCCAATAACAAAGCGAAATAGCCAATAAACCAATTAAACTCATAAATATAAAGTCGGCTCTGTAACTTGCATATGCGACAATTTCCATCCCTGTCTTAGCGCTTAGTATATGTGCAAGACTAAAACTCATCGTAAAAACAGACATGTACCTCCCCTCTTGATTATTATGTGATCGGGTCATGGCAAATGAGTTTGAAAAAGGAAAAGTCAACATTACTCCCAGTGTCATGAAAAACATCATTACATACAATATTCCATACCATTTATCATTTAATAGCAGAAGAACATAACTAAGCACCATAAAGGATAAACCAACCATTATAACATTCAGCTTATTCATTTTGTTTTTTTCTACATAATTAACAATGGGTAATTCAAAAAGCAATGTTAGTATTCCGCTAAAACTCAAAAGCAAACCACTGTTTACTTCTGATAAATTAAATTGTTCTCTATGATATAATGTCAATGTCGTAAACACCTGAAAATACATAATCCCTGTTATCAGCGAAATGAACATATGCATTATAAAAGTTCTATCTTTTAATATTGCGTATTTGTCTACTCCAATATTGTGTGTTTTGAGTTTAAAAGGCAGTTTTCTTTCTTTAACTAAAAGAACAAAAACTAAAACTGCCAAAATACAAGTGGCCGCATCTACATAAAAAAGATATTTATAACCGATTAGTATAATGATAAGACCACCCAAAGGCGGACCAAACAGAAACCCCAAACTTGTTGCTGCTCTTACTAAGGCCAGCGCTCTGGTTTTGTTTTCTTTTCGAGTGTATGTATTTAAAGATACTAACATTGCCGGCCTGAACATATCGGCAACAGTTGTTAAACAGAGAATTGCAATACAAAACCCTTCAAATGATGTTGTATACTGTAACGTAAAGAAGATTATTCCACTTCCAAAAAGGCTTCCTATCATTACTTTATAAAATCCAATTTTATCGGATAACACCCCGCTTAACCAGGTGCCAATAAAAGAACCAACACCAAAACAAACCATAACCCAGCCAATTTGATTGTATTCAAAATGCAGGTTCTCTCTCATGTATTTTGAGAGAAACGGAATTACCATTGTCCCGGTTCTGTTTATAAAGGTTATTAATGCCAGAATCCAAATTTCTTTTGGAAAACCACTATAATTTTCTATATATTTTTTTCTTAAGTCGCTAAACATTTTCTTTTTTTTTTGATGATTTTTTTTCGGTTTTTTGAGACCACTTTTAAATAAATCAAAAAGACAGCTTTTATTGAATTTTTATTCAGGTTATGTATTTTATAATCCTGAATAATTGATTTGAAAGATGACTTATAATCTGGAAAAACCACATACTCACTAATTTTCGTCTATAACAAAAAATTACTTTTTAGCACAAAAAGCTTTTCTCTAATTAGTTGATTTATTGTTTTATGGATTTATTCTATTTTCGATACATTATTCAAAACAGGCTTCTAAACCTATCCCAAACACCTGTTCCAAATCATTAATTAGATGAATCCTTGTTGAAAATAATCGTATTTACAACGACCTCTTTCATCCATTTAATAGTTTCGATTACGCCAGTTTCTTTACAAATCATATTACAATTCTGATGTCCCCATGCCAAATTATAAGGGACATGATTAAATTCGCCGGTTTTCAACTGATTAATGTAAAAAAGATTTATGGGACTAATCTCTTTATCGATATCTAACTTCTCTGCAGATTCAAAGAAATTTAGTAGAAAAGCCTCTGCACTTAATTTTTTTAAACAAAGGGGACAAATCGTGTTTTTGGCATTATCAATAATTCGAGTTTTGTAAAGTCGATCTGTATTAGATAATTTTTGATTATTACAAGCAGTATTTATAGCTGCTATTCGATTTTCTATCTCACTTTCTGTCATTCCGGCACCAAGTGCTACTTCTTTGGAATTATAACAGAGCCAGAATAAATATTCTAATTGTAAGTGGGAAGATTTGATCGTTAAAAGAGAAGCGTATTCTGCTACTCTGATTCCGGCACCTTTGCAACTACTGGTATTGAAACCAAGAATAATCTTCTCTTCGTCTTTTGAAGTTGACGTTAGTATTCTTGCAACAAAATGACCATCTATAGGAGATGTTCTTTTTTCAGCTATAGCAAGCTTATTTTTGTAAGGATTAAATTCATTCCATTGTGCTCTTGTCTCGTAAAGCAAGATAGCATTGACACCAAGTTTTAACTTCCTGGCTTTCATCTCAACTAATGTGTCAGGATTTGTGTAATATTCTTCAGGGCTGATGACAACAATAAATCCACTTTCAAATCTGTCAGAAGTGAAAACAGAAATATCAAATAAATGAATTGATTCAAAAGGTATTAAAACAGTACCGTTTCTATTGGCCCTATTTTGGAAAATCACATCATCATTTGCACTTCTGGTTTGTCCGGTTTTGTAGATTTTACTTTGTAGTAAAGGAGGTAATTTGGGTAGTCGTTTTGCCATAGGTTATTAGTTTGGTTGATTGTTTTGGTTTGTTAATAGATTAACAGATATAGAAATACATTTACAAACTTTATTGAAAAGAATAAATCCATAATCTGAGGGGCTTTAGCAATTTAACTAACTTGAATACACTGAGGTTAAATCATAGGCATATAAAGAATTTGTGAAAGCATAATAAAATCAAATTTAGATTCAAAAAAATAATCCTCAACAATTGAAAGGCTTTTTCTTTATAACAATATTAACAATTATTATCAAATTTGTGGAACTTTTTTTAGTTAAATTTTCATGCATTTATTTTTTTTCAAATTATACTTATTTTTAAAATTAAGTTTAACATATTACTTAAATACCTTAAAAAATAGCACTTTACAAAATAAGCGCCAAATTATTTCTTACAAAAATAAATCAGACTTAATTAGACTTTTATATTTTTTAAAATCTCGTCAACCTAAACATTTGTTAAATCAAATAACCTGTTTTTATTCGCCTTTTTCTCCTTTTTAAAATTACTTTTTTAGATAGATTTAAGGAATTTCATTCAGATAACTCAGATTTAAAATTCGCGTATTTATACGTAGGATTTATACCTAAAAAAATAATCAATACAATTAAAAAACAAAAACAAGCTCCACCACCAAAACATTATTATCTGGAACTAAAGAAAAAAACTTTTTAAAGCGATTATCTGTAGCTCTGTCTAAAATTAATTTTTGCTTAAGATATGGAAGAGACAATACATAGTACATGCTTTTTTTATATTTTAGTGTTTATAAGGCCTTTACACTTACTGCTAAAGCAAAACAATCCCAATAATCACGGATCGTATTAATAATCTAAATCATAATTAATTTAAATTGAAAAGGATCAAATTACAAGAAATGCGTTTAAAGCGAGAAATAACGCAGGATGTAATGGCTAATCTACTCGATATGACCCAAGCCACTTACAGCCGAAAAGAGCGTGGTTTAACTAAAATCACAAATGATGAATGGGATAGAATTACGCAAGTATTAGATGTGGACAGAAGTGAAGTCATTGAAGATAATTTCAAAAAAGATTCTATATCCACTAATTTTACAAAACGATCTTCCACAATTCCAAATGGTCTACTTGATCAAATTGCTTTTTTAACCAAAGAAAATCTAGAACTTAAAGAGAAATTAAGGAAGTTCGAAAACCAAGATAACTAACAAACATCCAGTAAATTAGTATCTTTATTCTAATAAAAAATAAATTACTCCGCAGCAAAACAATTACTTCTAAAGTATTTAGATCAAATTTCATTATCATGTAATAATTTATAAATGAGAAAAATTAGTCTTCTTTTATTTTTACTACTGATATCTTATAATTCTTTGGCACAAAACACCATTGTAGTAGACAGTATTCAGACGGATACTGTTCGAAATATACGTTTCAATTATAAACAAATTATAATACCAGGTATTTTAATTGGATATGGATTTTGGGGAATCGAAAGTGGACAGATAAAAAGTTTTAATTTTCAGATTCGCGATGAAATTACAGAAAACATAGATACAAAGGTTACAATAGATGATTTTACAAGATATGTTCCTGCTGTTTCTGTATATGCGCTTAACGCTTTTGGTGTAAAAGGAAAAAATAACATGAGAGATCGTTCTGTTATTTTAGCTACTTCAACTATTCTTACCATTGGAGCGGTTTTCGGATTAAAATCGATTACCAATGTTGAAAGACCCGATGGAACTTCAAATGATTCTTTTCCTTCAGGGCATACCGCGATTGCTTTTGCAGGCGCCGAATTTTTATATCAGGAATATAAAGACAAATCGATATGGTATGGTGTAGCTGGTTATGCCATTGCTACCGGAACAGGAATATTCAGAATGTATAATAACAGGCACTGGTTAACCGATGTAGCGGCCGGAGCCGGAATCGGAATACTATGTACCAAAGCAGCATATTGGATGAATCCTTATTTGACACGCAAACTATTTGGTAAAAAAGAAGATAAATCGACCTCTTTTATTTCACCTTCATATGATGGAAAAAGTTTTGCAATTAATTATATCAAAACATTCTAACTCCTTCTCTAGCCCTCCTTCTTGCTGGTTTAAATTAATCCTCACCACTAACTGTAACATTATCAGCACCTAATCGTCTTATTAGAAGTTTTAAACAGATTAAACCTCAAAAAGATGAAAAAAGCTGTTCTTGAAGATTTCCAAATCAATATTAAAATTAAACTGGCATTTTTATGGGCGTCTGTAACTTTTTTATATCTATATGGCGACTATTTTGAGCTTTACATACCTGAAAAAACAGCAGGCTTAGTTGACGGAACAAATCTACTAAACAGTCCTGTAAAACTATTTTTAGCTTCTTTATTATTAGCCATTCCCGCTATAATGGTTTGTTTTTCAATTCTTGCAAAACCTCGATTAAACAAGTTGCTGAACATTATATTTGGTTTGTTTTTCACTGCTATTATGTTATTAATTGCAATCACATCAATCTCTGAATGGAGAGCATTTTATGTTTTTTATGCGATTTTAGAAAGTGTATTAACTTTTGTAATTGTCTGGACGGCTTTTAAATGGCCAAAACAAACCGACTTAACATAATCATCTAAAGAAATGACATCAAATAAAAAAAAGGCGAGAATTGCAGGTTTATTATACCTTGTTGTAGTGCTAACAGGAGTTTTCAGTTTGGCTTATGTACCTTCTAAACTTATCTTTTGGGATAATCCAACAGCTACTTTTAATGCTATAAAAGAATCTGAAACACTTTTCCGATTTGGAATTGTAAGCGGATTAGTCTGCTATAGTTTCTTTTTAATACTGCCTATTGCGCTTTACAAACTCCTAAAACCAGTAAACGAATTTTATGCAAAATTAATGGTTCTTTTAGCTGTAATTAGCGTTCCAATTTCATTCGTTAACATCCAAAATAAATTTGCGGTTCTTTCCCTTACTAATGGTGATAATTCCATTACTGTCGCAAATGAACAACTCCAAAATCAAGTGATGTTTTATCTTAACCAATATGACAATGGAATTCTAATGGTTTCGATATTTTGGGGATTATGGCTGTTCCCTCTTGGTTATTTGGTATATAAATCTGGTTTCTTACCGAAAATTTTTGGTCTTTTATTAATGCTTGGCTGTATTGGCTATCTAATCAATTTTATTGGTAATACTTTAATTCCGAATTATTCAACTTTTGGTATTTCACAATATATAAGTATACCTTCAGCATTGGGAGAAATCGGCATTTGCTTATGGCTTCTTATTATGGGCGCAAAAGAAAGATCATCATCTATATAAATAAAAAAGCACCTTTTATATTCTAAAAGATGCTTTTGATATTTTTAGTAATGAACTGTATTAAAATTCATACACATAGATCCTATAAAATTATTGATGACTATACATTTATTGTTGTTTAACTAGATATTTATAATAGATTTCTAAAATAAATACCAACTATTAAAATTTAGTCCTTCACTATTTTTATCATTTATATAATGAAATTGTATCCATCAGGTTTTCTCTAGTTATAAATGCTTTAATATACTCCTGCACTTCATTCTTAGTTTCAACCGGAGTTTCAAATGAATTAATATGGAATTCATCATCCTGATCCAGAATATGTATTATTTCTGTATAGCCTTTAGAAATTAAGCTCCCTTTCAATCTAATTATATTCAATTGCTGCTGCCCATTTAACTCCTTGCGTACTTTTAATTGTATAGCTTTTTCCATAATAAATATTTTAAATTAATAAGCCGTTAATTAATTTCAAATATAAATATTAATTGCTTTGAATCCTTCATCAAAACAAACTATAAACCATTATTTATCAACATATTAATAACAATTTAAAAAAATATATAACTGCTATTTTTTTAACTAAAATTCCTGATTTTATTTATTTTTTAGATCATCCTTATAGATACGATTATCTAAGATTCAAAAATTCGGGACATGTTAATTCAAAAGTACATTACTTTTTTTACTGAGTTTTAAAAATCTCTCACTTGGTCAACAAGATTCAAAAAATTCATAAGCTCTTATCTCAGCATACGAATACTCTGAATCACGCAATGGAAAAGCGCAGTGTCCTCCGTACTTTGGGGTCTCAAGATAAACATAAGCGCTGTCTTGCGCTATAGCTCTTGGGTAACATCTTTCACCTAAAAAAGGGTCGTCAAGAGAATTAATAATTAAAACCGGAGTCGTAATATTTCTAAGAGAAAATTCCGGAGAGACGCGTTGGTAATAATCATCACGGCTCGCAAAACCATGCAAAGGCGCTGTAAAATATTGATCAACTTCATCAAAAGAAGAAATTTTATCAATTTGATCGCGGTTTATAAAGTCAGGAAACTGTGCTGCCTTGTATTTCAGTTTTCTTTTAATATCGATTGTAAAATTCTTTAAATAGACTCTGTTAAAGCCTTGCTTAAGTACTTCAGCACTAGTAGCGATATGAGTTGGAACTGAAACCGAAACTGCGGCTTTTATCCGCTTATCAATTTTTGTCCATCCTAAATAATTGAGAAGCTGAACACCTCCCATTGAATATCCAATCAAATAAACATCCTGAAATCCTTTTTTCAAAACAAACTGAACTACTTCATCGAGATCATCGACTGCACCGTGGTGATAAAGTCTAGGAAGACGGTTCATTTCTCCTCCGCAAGTACGATTGTTCCATGCAAAAACAGAGAAACCATTTTGTTGAAAATAAGCCGCACAGCTATTATTATAAGTTCTACGGGAATCTCCCTCTAAACCATGACATAAAATCACTGCTTTTTTAGGATCATTTATAATAAAATCGATATTGATAAAATCTCCATCACTCAACTCAAGCTTTTCCCTCGTATATCCCGGAGCATCAAACTTTTTAAACAAAGCGGCATAAATAGTAGAAATATGCCTGTTTCGATGCATTATAGAAGGAAAATCATATTCTGATTGTTCAATTATAGGCATGGTAAAAAGAGTTTTTGGTGCATACTACAAATCTAAGAAATCAATCAGTTAGAAAAATTAATTTCGAAGAGAAATTAATTTATAATAAAAAAATAGTATTGAAAATATTTTAATATTAGTCGCCCTGTTATTATTATTATTTAAAAAATATAGTAAGTTTGTAAAGACCTTCTTAATTCTTAAAATAATGAGTTTAAAAGATTTATTAGATATTAGTAAAGACAAAAGCCTTTCCGGCCAAAAGTGGCACATGTTAAGACAATCTATAACCAAGCGTTTACTGTCTGGCGGAAATGCTACCATCGCTGAATTAAGTACTGAACTACAATCTAGTGTCCCAACAGTAACTAAAGCTGTTAACGAATTACTGAGCGAAGGTTACGTCGTTGACATGGGAAAAATAACCAATAGCGGAGGAAGAAGGCCTTCCCTATTTAGTATTAACCCAACTTGTGCTTATTTTCTAGGAGTTGAAGTAGGAATTACAAGTATGTCTATTGGTTTACAAAATATTAAAAACGAATTAGTAAGTGTTGAATTGGGAACTGCTTTTGTTCTCGAAAACAATCAAAAATCTTTGTTGAAATTTTGTGGACTAATCAATTCATTTATTGAAGATAGTTCTGTAGACAAGAAACTAATTGTTGGTGTTTGCATCAACTTTTCAGGTCGAATCAATTCAATGGAAGGTTTTAGCTATAATTATTTTTTTAGTGAAAACAGACCTTTAACAGAAATCATCTCTGAACAATTAGACCTTCCTGTTCATCTTGAAAATGATACCCGTGCCATGACTTTTGGTGAATATTGCGAAGGTGTTGTAGATGATGAACAAAATATAATCTTTGTTAATTATAGCTGGGGAGTTGCTATTGGTATTATTACCGATGGTAAGCTTTATTACGGAAAATCAGGGTATTCAGGAGAATTTGGCCATAGTACAATTTTCAACAATGAAATTATGTGCCAATGTGGAAAATTAGGTTGTCTAGAAACTGAAATTTCTGGCTGGTCGTTAATTAACCAATTTAAAGATGCTATAAAAAACGGGAAACAATCCAAAATTGTTCTCGATGAAAATTCTTCTGATCTGCAACATAATGCCATTATTATGGGAGCTGTCAATTCTGAAGATACTCTTTGTGTAGACTTAATTACTAAACAAAGTGAAAAAATGGGGCGCTATTTATCTGTTTTATTAAATATCTTCAACCCTGACTTACTGGTAATTGGCGGAGATTTCGCACAATTAGGTGATTACGCACTATTACCAATTCAATCTGCATTAAAAAAATATTCACTTGGTTTAGTTAACCGTGATATGAAACTCAAAAAGTCTACATTAGGCCGTCGTGCTGGCGTTATTGGCGCTTGTTGTGTTATTAAAGAGAAGATGTTATCTCCTTTAATGAACAACTAAATTCATTAACCTTTCTTAATTATTAAAATATTTTAATAACTAAAGTTGTTATATTAAAATATTTTATATCTTTACCTCGTTATAATAAATTAATTTATTCGTAAAGTTATCATAACATTCATCCGAATAGCGGTGCTTGATTGTTAAATGATAGTAAAAATAAGTAGTGGATTTTTTAAAACACTTTAAAATCCTGAATTACATTTTTATCAATAAAATAATTTATCGACGCTGGAATTCCAAAAACAAAAAAATATTAAGATCGTTTCTAACAGTCTTATTCATTAAAAATCAAAAAAAGGAAAATACAAGTTTTATATCGTAAGTAAGAAATTAAAGATCACATCAAAATATCAATTCAAACCATTGCATAAAATATTTTGTTTTTTAATCATAAAAAAGCCAGCAAATGCTGGACACATTGCTGGCTGGTCCTCGTAAGGATCAATGATTGGAAGATAAATAAATAGACCTTTAACAAAGTTATTATTAACCAAACCATTACAAAAGTATGAAATTATTGCCTAAAGGTAAACCTAAAAATTATAGGTTTATTCCTAATCACTCAAAAATCATTAAAGTAGCAGCTGCAGTACTTTTAATTTTCAACATGCAGTCAGTAGCTGCAAAGACAGAAAAAAGTATTGTTTCTACAAATAAGAATGTAAAAAAGAATAATCCTGACCAAAAAAAAATAACAGGGACCGTTACTAACGAAAAAGGAGAAGCTCTGCCTGGCGTAAACATTGTTGCAAAAGGAACTAACTTTAGTACCCAAACTGATTTTGATGGAAAGTTCAGTATTGATTTACCAGATAACATCACTACATTGATTGTTTCTTATATAGGTCTCCAGGAACAAGAAGTAACTATAACTTCTGCTCCGCTTAATATTGTTCTTAAAGAGATCGGTCAGCAAATGAATGAGGTTATTGTAGTAGGATATGGTTCTCAAAACAGAAGAACCTTAAGTACTGCCGTTTCTAAACTGGATAAAAAAGTATTAGAAAATGTGCCTTATTCAAACGTTACTCAATCACTACAAGGAAATGTTACCGGTTTGGTTGTTAAAACTTCATCTGGTCAACCAGGAAAAGCTTCTAATGTTATAGTCCGAGGAGGTACTTCTATCGATAATCCATCAGGAGCAACTCCTTTATATATAGTAGATGGTGTAATTCGTACTCAAATTGATGATATTAACTCTTTTGATATTGCTTCACTTCAGGTTTTAAAAGATGCTGCAGCAACATCAATCTATGGAGCTCGTGCCTCAAATGGTGTTATCATCATTACAACTTCAACTGGTAAAGCGGGAAAATTAAAAGTTACCTATAATGTTTCGACTCAAAATAGCCGAATTGCTAAAAAATATGATTTCATGGATGGTGGAGATTATATTAAATTTCAGCGTTTAGGTTTGTATAATGCTGCTGAACTGGCAGGGCTTTCAACTACAACAGGTATTGCAAGATTAGGGCAACTAACAGGAGCTACACCTGCAGGTACTGGTAATAACCTTTTAAACAATACTCCTTTTGCTACTTTATTAAAATCTAATTTATCATCAGAAACTATTGGCCAGTTACAGGCTAAGGGCTGGCAGGAAATTCAAGACCCGCTTAATGCTAATAATACCATTATGTACAAAAGTACAGATTGGAATGATGTACTTTTCCAGGATGCTATTACACAAAGTCACACCCTTGGTTTTAGCGGAGGTACTGACACTGGTGTTTTTGATTTGAGTTTAGGATACTTAAAAGGAGATGGTATTACTATTTTTACTGGTTATCAAAGATTCACCAGTAAATTAAATGCTTCTTTAAAAATAGCAGACAATTTTACTGTTAACGGACGTGTTTTATTTTCTAAATCTAGCAACAATCAGGTTGTTGCCAATAGTGTAGTTTTTAATCGATACTTAGGAAACTCGCCAACAACAAAAATGTATCTGGAAGACGGAACATTAGCTCCGGGTCAAAATAATATTAATGGAAATCCATTATATCAAATGGGTAAAGTTAAAGGAATTAACGAAAATAATAAATTACAAATGAGTGTAGATGGTGAGTTAAGACTTGCCAAAGATTTTACCTTCACTCCTGCGATCTCTCTTTACAGTGAAAATGAAAATGACAACACTTTTCAACAAGCATTTTTAAGCGGTAGCAGCGGTTTAGTAGACAACACTCGTACAGCAACAAGATTAAGCAATCAAATTTTTCAGACACAATACGAAGGAGTTTTTGCCTATAAAAAAGAATGGGATAATGTTGGTAATTTTGATGCCAAGTTAGGCGTTTCTAAATATGACAGATCCATTAAATATTTTAATGCTTCTGGAAAAGGAAGTCCATCTGATTTAGCACAAACATTAGACTCTTCTCCAATTCCGGTTTCTGTTTACAGTAACGATACTAAACTAGTATTAAACAGTGTTTTTGGACGTGTTAATTATGATTATAAAAACAGATACTTTGCAACGGCCTCTTTCCGTTATGACGGATCTTCAAGCTTAGGACCAGACAATAAATATGGTTTCTTTCCTGGTATATCTGCAGGATGGAATATGCATGAAGAAAAATTTTGGGTTGCTACTATGCCAAAATTCTTTTCATCGCTTAAACTTAGAGGAAGTTACGGTGTAAATGGTAACCTAGGAACTTTAGGTGATTTTCAGGCTGGCGGATTGTATTCAGGGACAACAAATGGTCTTCCTAATAGCTACAATGGACAATCAGCAATTATCAACTCTCAAATTGCAAATCCAGGCTTAAGATGGGAACAATCAGAAACTGTAAATGGAGGTTTTGATTTAGGATTCAACGAAGATAAAATTAGAATTATCGGAGATTTTTACAACAAATTAACTTCGGATTTATTGACCAATTTAACTTTGGCTTCAAATAGTGGTTTCAATACGGTTTTAACCAATTTGGGAGGATTAAGAAGTAAAGGTTTTGAACTGGAAGTACAAGCCAACGTTTACAATCAAAACGACTGGAAAATTAATGTAGGTGCAAATGTTTCGCATAATACAAACACAGTGGAGAAACTTCCATTTAATGGAAATGGAAACAACAGAATTGGCGGAACTCAGATTTGGGATGCAGGAAGTGGAACCTATAAATTTGTTGGAGGTTTGCAGGAAGGACAAAAAATTGGAGATTTTTATGCTCACAAACAATTATATATACTTTCTACTCAGGCAGAAGCCGATGCTTACAACTTAAAAGTTCACGATACCTATGTAACAAAAACTGCTGTAACCGGTGGTAATCCAGAAGGTAAAAAATTTGCAGGAGATGCCGTTTTCGAAGATACTGATAATAATGGAATCATCGATAGCAGAGACAGAACTTACATGGGTAATATGTTCCCAACTTTCGTAGGAGGTTTCAATTTTGATGCAGCTTATAAAGGATTTTCATTAGCCGTAAGGACAGATTACTCATTAGGAGCAACAATTTACAACGAGTCAAGAGCACGTTTTCTTGGTCAGTTTCAAGGTAATTATGGATTACTTGCCGAAAGTGCACAATCATGGCAAAAAGAAGGTGATATTACAGATATACCTCGCTACCGTTGGGCAGATCAGACCAATCAAAACAATTTATTTAGATCTGAAGCTAGTGGAGCTGCTTACAATACTAATATGTTTCAGGGAAATAGCCGTTATTACGAAAGTGGAGATTATTTATGTATAAGAGAAATCACTTTCAGCTATAGCTTCCCAAAAACATGGGTTGAAAAGGTAAAATTAGCATCATTTCGTATGTACGTAACGGGAAGCAATTTATACTATTTCACAAAATACAAAGGGTTGAGCCCAGAAGTACAAGGTATTGACGGAGGATCAAGTTTAGGATTAAATGCAGCAGGATCAACTGGTACATATCCAATTCCCAGAAATATTATCCTTGGCTTAAATATCAGTTTGTAAATTTTAATACTAAAATCATGAAAAAGAAATTTCTTCTATATACACTACTATTTACTTGTCTTTCTCTATTGAATTCTTGTCAGGAAGATTTAGAACTAACATCTAATAGTGTCATAACATCTGATAGTTTTTGGAAAACTGAAGATGATGCTAAAGCCGGCGTAAACGGAATGTACGTTAACTTTAGGATTCAGACCCAACAAAATTATTATTTACTGGGCGGTGCACGAAGTGCTGAAATAACAGGTGGTGTACAATCTCCATTAACTTTAGCAAACTATTACAATAACAATCTTACGCCGCAAAACATAGATGTTGAATGGGGCGGTTTATATACTGTAATTCATCAGGCAAATCTGGTTTTGAAATATGTTCCTCAAATTCAATTTAGCCCTTCAACTGTTAATGAACAAAAGCGCTATATTGCTCAAGCCTACTCAATGCGTGCTTTATGTTATTTTATCATGGCGCGTTCCTGGGGTGGTGTTCCAATTGTGACGCAACCAACAGAAAACACCAATCAATCAGAATATATTATTCCGCGTAACACAATTGAAGAAACTTTTGCTTTCATAAAATCAGATATTGATTTAGCAATTTCAAATTTTCCTGATACTGCAAATAACAAAACTCAATTGTCTCTTGCATCTGTATACGCTTTAAAAGCTGATGTTAATTTATGGACAGCAAAACAATTAGGCGGAGGAACGACTGATTTAAATACGGCTTTAACCGCTATTAATACAATACCTGGAACACCAACTTTATTACCTAACTTTAAAGATATTTTTGCATTCGATAAAAAGGCAAATGCCGAAGTAGTTTTTGCAGTTCGTTATTCTTTGGCTGATTTACCTTCTTCATTACTGGATAACTGGAATCAGTTTATGTTTGTTGGTCCAAGTGATTTTGCTCCATTAACGGCAGCAACAGCAATAGCAACATTTGGAACTTTAGGAAGTGGTTCTGGTAATGCAGGGATTTCAAGAGTACAGCCAGATATTACAAGATTTAATTTTGCTGCAACGGATACAAGAAAAGATGCGACGTATTTAACATTATACAACGAATCTACCCCAGTTGTTACCGGATTAGTAAAATATAATGGAACTGTAGATGGAACTGTAAGAAGATTTGTTAGTGATATTATTATTTACCGTTGGGCTGACATTCTTTTAATGAAAGCTGAAATTAAAAATGCTCTTGGACAAGACCCTACTGCCGAAATGGATATGGTAATGAAAAGAGCAGATGCTTCGGCTTCTTTTACAAACAGTACACCAACAGCTAATGATGATGTTATTTTAAAAGAACGTTTAAAAGAATTAGCTTTTGAAGGTAAATCATGGTGGGATATCGTTCGTTTCAACAGAACCGATTTGGTTCCGTCAATGACTGGAAAACAAGTATTGTTTCCAATCTCACAAAACACAATAAACTTTAATCCAAAAATTGTTCAAAATCCACTATAAGAACGGAATAAAAAATACAGTTTAAAATTAGGCTGGAAATCCTTCCAGCCTAATTAAACACAACACAAACAATAAAAAAATATAATCATGAAAATTGAACATTTACAAGGTCTGATTTCTGCTCCTTTTACTCCTTTTGACAGCAACGGAAAACTAGATGTAAGTCTTATTCCTCCTTATTACGAATTTCTAAAAAGAAACGGAATTACAGGCGCTTTTATCAACGGATCAACCGGAGAAGGAGTTTCTATTTCGTTAGAAGAGAAAAAAGCGGTTGCTCAAGCATGGGCAGACTGTTCAAACCACGATGCCGATTTTAAAGTTATGGTTTTCCTTGGCGGAACTTGTCTAACGGATTGTATCGACTTGGCAAAACATGCTTATGAAATTGGTTTATACGCCGTTTCCTTAACCGGAGCATTTTACTTCAAACCTTCTAACGTTGATACACTTGCCGAGATCTGTATTAAAGTTGGAGAAAGTGTTCCAAACATGCCTTTTTACTACTATCATATTCCTGTGTTGACAGGTGTTAACATTGCAATGTATGATTTGGTAAGAGCTTTGGATGGTAAATTGCTGAATTTTGCCGGAGTAAAATATACACATGAAGATTTCATGGATTTTCAAAGCTGTATGAGTTATGAAAATGGAAAATTTGACATGCTTTGGGGACGTGACGAAAATATGTTATCAGCATTGGTTTTAGGTGCAAAGGGTGCTGTTGGAAGTACTTTTAATTATGCAGCTCCATTGTATTATGATTTAATTGAAGCTTTCAATAACAATGATTTAGTTAAAGCGAGAGCGCTTCAGCAAAAATCAATTGATATGATTCGTTTCTTAGGAAAATATGGCGGAATCTCCGTAGGAAAAGCTTATATGAAAGTAGTTGGGCATGATTTAGGAGAATTCAGATTACCGGTTAAAAACATGAGCGCAGCGCAATTTGAGCTATTCAAAAAAGATGTTGAAGGTTTAAATTTCGATGCTTTTAAATCAAAATAATCAAGTTCGTTTTCCTTAAAACAAACAATATGAATACATCCTTTTCTTCCATAATCCTTACTATTTTAATTATGTCAGCAACGATTGGTCACGCACAAAAAACAAATATTTCAAAAGTCGAATGGAAAAAAGCAGCTCAACTGCAAAATGCTGATGGGAGCCTTTCTTTAGGTTTTGCTGGTCCGATTAATGGAATTAGCAACGACGTTTTGATTGTTGCAGGCGGAGCCAATTTTCAGGATAAAATGCCTTGGGAAGGAGGAAAAAAACATTATTCAAATGAAATTCATGTTTTACAAAAAGAAGGAAATCAATACAATTGGAATAAAAAAGTGGCCAGTACTTTACCGGAAGCAATAGCCTATCCCGGAAACACAACCACAAATTTAGGAGTTGTTTATGTTGGCGGAGAAAATGAAAACGGACTTTCAAATAAAGCTTATCTTCTAAAATGGAATGCAGTAAAAAATGAAGTAGAAACAAATCCATTACCTGATCTTCCAATAGCAATTACCAACATTGCGCTTACCCATAATGAGAATATAGTTTATGCAATTGGCGGAGATGAGGCAAAAAATTCATCCGATTTAGTTTTTAGTATTGATTTAAACACTGAAAAACCAGAATGGAAGCCATTACCCAAATTACCTTTTGCATTAGCCAATTCTGTTGCGGTAATACAAAATAATAAAATTTTTATTGTTGGAGGAAGGACCAAAACAGCATCAGGAATAAGCGACTTACACCCTACTACTTTGGCTTTTGATTTGAAAAAACAAATTTGGGAAAACAAAGCCGATATCTCTGACGGAAAACACAAAACCAATTTTTCAGCCGGTGCCGGCGTTTCTTTTGGGAAAGAATATATTGTACTTATTGGTGGAGATAACGGAAGTACTTTTCATAAAATCGAAACCTATTTGTCGCAGATTGCAAAAGCTACTTCTGAAGAAGAAAAAACAAAACTTATTACCGATAAAAACATATTAAATACAACACACAAAGGTTTTTATAATGATGTTCTGTTGTACAACACACGTACGGATAAATGGTCGAAAATTGGCGAATTGCCTTTCCTTGCCCACGTAACTACAACAGCAACCCTATGGAATGATAATATCGTATTGTCGAATGGAGAAATAAAACCTGGGATTCGTACACCAGATGTTATGCTGGGAACGATCAAATAATCAAACGGACATCAACGCTTAAAGAATAAAATTAAAGCATACAAAATATGAAAAACTCTAAATATTATCCTTGGTTGGTAGTGGCTCTGCTCTGGATTGTAGCGCTCTTAAACTATATGGACAGGCAAATGCTCGCCACCATGAGACCTTCTATGGAAGCGGATATTCCTGAATTGGTATCAGGCGAGAATTTTGGACGTCTAATGGCTATTTTTCTTTGGATATATGCACTAATGAGCCCTATCTCCGGAATTATTGCTGACAAACTAAATAGAAAATGGTTAATTATTGGAAGTTTATTTGTTTGGTCTGCTGTTACTTATGCAATGGGTTATGCTACTTCCTATAATCAGATTTATTGGCTGAGAGCTGTTATGGGAGTAAGCGAAGCTTTGTATATTCCTGCTGGTTTGTCTTTAATTGCCGATTTTCATCAGCAAAAAACCAGATCTCTGGCGATCGGAATTCACATGACAGGACTTTATGTAGGTTCGGCTTTAGGTGGTTTTGGAGCAACAATAGCGGCTAAATTTTCATGGCATACTACTTTTCATCATTTTGGTATTGTGGGTATTGTATATTCTGTTGTTTTAGTTTTCTTTTTAAGTGAGAAAAAAGTAGCAACAAAGGTTTTCGATCCTGAATTTAATAAAACAATCGAAAAAGATTCTCTTTTTAAAGGTTTGGCATTATTGCTTACGAATATTTCATTTTGGGTAATTCTATTTTACTTCGCTATTATTAGTTTACCAGGTTGGGCAACAAAAAACTGGCTTCCTACTCTATTCTCTGATAATTTAGGAATTTCAATGGATCAGGCTGGGCCTTTGGCAACCATTTCAATCTCATTATCCTCTTTAATAGGTGTTATTTTTGGTGGAATCTTGTCGGATAAATGGGTTCAAAAAAATATAAAAGGAAGAGTTTATACCAGTGCAATTGGTCTGAGTTTAACGATTCCCGCATTGATGCTGATTGGTTTTGGGGACTCCTTATTTCACGTAGTCGGAGCTGTTTTATGCTTTGGTATAGGATACGGAATGTTCGATGCTAATAATATGCCTATCATTTGTCAATTTGTTTCTTCAAAACATCGGGCAACTGCCTATGGTGTTCTAAATATGACTGGAGTCGCCTGCGGCGCACTAGTTACATCGCTACTCGGAAAATCTGCCGATAGTGGAACTTTAGGTTTTGGTTTTGCATTAATGGCCGGAGTTGTAACGTTGGCACTATTTGTTCAACTTAGTTTTCTGCGTCCAAAAGTAAATGACTTTGCAGATGCATAGAATGTAGTCGTTTACCCCTTTTTACATTAAAGAATTGTTAGTTAGTTTTTTGGTTTTTTATTAAGCTAGGGCGGAGCCATGCGTTCTGCCCAGCTAAATAATCAACTCAGTTTTAATAATATCTGAGAAATAATGATGATACAAAATCGGATTATATTGACCTATATATGCTTCATTTCGCTGATTTTTAATCTTGAAATGAAAGCGCAAACCATTACAAAAATTGCTTGTATTGGAGATTCTGTAACTGCTGGCTATCTTTTATCTAATCCTTCAGCAGCATCATATCCCTCACAGCTTCAAACTTTAATTGGGCAGCAATACGAGGTAAAAAACTTTGGACATAGTGGTGCAACGCTTCTAAAAAAAGGAAGCACACCGTATTTTAAAACCGAAGAATATACTAAGGCGATTGCTTATCGACCGGATATTGCTATCATTCACCTGGGATTAAATGATACTGATCCAAGAAATTGGCCGAATTACAAAGACGATTTTGACGCTGATTATTCCTGGTTAATTGACACTTTTAAAAACCAGAATCCAAATATAAAAATATACATCTGCCGAATGACTCCGATATTCAACGAGCATTCTCGTTTTAAATCGGGAACCCGGGATTGGTTTTGGCAGATTCAGGAACATATTACTGCGATTGCAAAAGCAAATAAAGTAAACTTAATTGACCTTCACGAAAAATTATACAATCGTCCGGACCTTTTTCCTGACGCTTTGCATCCAACAGAAGAAGGCGCCACAATTCTGGCAAAAACCGTTTACGGAGCTATTACACAAGATTTTGGAGGACTAAATCTGGCTCCCATTTTTACTGACAATATGGTACTTCAACGCAATCAGCCTATTGTTATTTATGGAAATGCAAATGGCGGTAGTAAAGTCGAAGTTGCTTTTAACAATCAAAAAGAAGTTGTTACAGCAAATGAATATGGCAAATGGAAAGTGGTTTTCCCATCAATGAAATCTGGTGGAACGCATCAAATTACTATTTCTTCTGATGAAAAAAATATAGTACTAAAAAACATTTTAATTGGAGATGTTTGGTTTTGTTCAGGACAATCTAATATGGCTTTTCCTCTTCAAAAATCTGCAAATGGGAAATCTGAGGTTAAAAATGCTGGTAAGAATGCAACCCTGCGTTTATTCAATTTTGAAGCGATTGCAGAAACAGATGATAAAGCCTGGGATTCCATTACTCTACAAAAAACCAATCAATTAGAATTCTTCTCCGGAAAATGGAAAATATGTGATTCTATTAGTGCCAAAGATTTTTCAGCAATAGCCTATTACTTCGGTAAAAACATTACTCATGAAGAAAATGTCCCAATAGGTTTAATACAAGTGGCTGTTGGAGGATCTCCAATCGAATCCTGGATTGACCGCTATACTTTTGAACACGACGACAAAATTGTAGACGCCTTAACCAATTGGCGAAAATCGGATTACATCATGCCGTGGGTCAGATCTCGAGCAGATGTAAATCTAAAAAATGCTACAAATCCAAAGCAAAGACATCCTTATGCTCCCTGCTACAATTTTGAAGCTGGTGTATCGCATTTTACAGAATTCCCAATAAAAGGAATTCTATGGTACCAAGGAGAAAGTAATGCACATAACATCGAATTATACGAACATTTAATGCCAGTTTTAGTACAAGGCTGGCGCAAAGCATGGGAAACAGCTTCCCTCCCTTTTTATTATGTTCAATTGTCAGGAACAGATCGTCCAACCTGGCCGTCCTTTAGAGATGCACAAACCAAAATCCAGAAAAATATCGCCTATAGCGGCATGGCGATTAGTATGGATTATGGTGATTCTACAAATGTTCATCCTATTCAAAAAAAGCAGGTTGGAGATCGTCTGGCGCTTTTAGCTTTAAAATACACTTATGGGAAAGCGGTAATCGCAAACGGACCATCAGCAATTAAAGCAGTACAAAAAGGAGATGCAATTGTAATCACTTTTTCGAATGCAAAACAGTTGTCGACAGCAGATAAAAAAGAATTAATCGGTTTTGAATTAGTAACCGAAAAAGGAATCCGGATCGAATCTCGTGCGATAATTACTAAAAATGAGGTTTCGATCCCTATTCCAAAAAATGAAAAAATAAAAGCTGTTTTATATGCCTGGAAACCCTATACAACTGCAAATCTGATAAACGAGGCTGATCTTCCCTGTTCCACCTTTAAACTAGAATTGAATTCAAACTATTAAAATAAAAGTCAACAACGCTAAATCAATACTTAGTACCATTAGTGTGACTAAGTCTAAAACATATATAAAATGAGTTATTCAAAAACGGATCTATTACACTTAAAAGATTTTTATCATAACCAATTATTAACTGACACGGTGCCATTTTGGTTTCCTCATTCAATTGACACAATTCACGGTGGTTATTTATTGATGCGAGGTCAAACTGGTGATCTTATTGACGACGATAAATCGGTCTGGTTTCAAGGGAGAACAGCCTGGCTTTTGTCAACGCTTTACAACACAATTGAACCTAAACAAGAATGGTTAGAAGGTGCAAAATCAGGAATCGATTTTTTAAATCAACACTGTTTTGATACTGATGGAAGAATGTTTTTTCATGTAACCCGTGACGGAAGTCCGATTCGTAAACGCCGTTATTATTTTTCTGAAACCTTTGCCGTAATCGCAATGAGTGCTTATGCAAAGGCCAGCGGAGATGACGTAATCGCAGAACAGGCGCGTCATTTATTTGGGGAATGCATCAAATATTCAAGTACACCGGGATTGTTAGAGCCCAAATATACTGGTGAACGTCCTGCAAAAGGAATTGGATCCCCAATGATTATGATTAATACGGCACAGCAGGTAAGAGAAACAATTGGCGATCCACGCTGTGACGAATGGATTACCAAATGGATCGCGGAAATTGAACGTGATTTTGTAAAACATGACATTCAATGTGTGATGGAACAAGTTGCTCCTGATGGCTCCATAATCAATCATATTGATGGACGAACCTTAAATCCAGGTCACGCCATTGAAGGTGCATGGTTTATTTTGCATGAAGCAAAATATAGAAATAACGATCCTCATTTGATTGAATTGGGTTGTAAAATGCTGGACTATATGTGGGAACGCGGTTGGGATAAAGAACATGGCGGAATCTTATATTTCTGTGATGTTTATGGTCAGCCAGTTCAGGAATATTGGCAGGATATGAAATTTTGGTGGCCTCATAATGAAGTAATTATTGCAACATTATTAGCCTATACTATGACCGGAGATGAAAAATATGCAACATGGCATAAAATGATTCACGACTACTCTTACAGCAAATTTCATGACAAAGAAAACGGAGAATGGTTCGGGTATTTACACAGAGACGGAACTGTTGCTCAAACCGCAAAAGGAAATCTTTTCAAAGGACCTTTTCATTTACCTCGTCAGGAATGGTATTGTACACAAATATTAAATGAATACTTAGGAAAAAGCTAAAGTATTGCTATCTTAATTGTCTGTTACCCGATTCCATTTGCTTAAAATTTTATGCTTATTAACCAATTTTAACCAAATATCAAATTATGAAAAATTTATTACTCTTATTTTGTTCGTGTTTTATGTGTTTATATGGTGACAGTATAAAAGCACAAAGCGGTAAGGTTTTAAACCTTGATGGAATATCTACTTTTATGACGGTAACAGACCATGCGGATTTAGACTTTGGCTCCGGTCAAAATAAAACGATAACCTGTTGGATAAAAACGACAACTGCTACAGGTACACCACGAATTTTTGCCAAAAGAAACGGAGCTTCAGGAAACGGATATGAATTCTGGACAGGTAATGGCTCAAACGCAGGAAAATTTGCCATGAACATGAGTGGTACCGGAACTCCCAATAATATTAGTTCTGCAGGATATTCTGCAAACTCTATTGCTGACGGAACCTGGCATCACATTGCGTTAGTAATTGATGCATCAAGCAACAGAACAATGTACGGTTATGTTGACGGCGTTTTAGCTAATACAGGCAAAACTTTTACCTCTGTTACTTCTGATTTCTCAAATGCTTTAAATTTTATTGTGGGAGCGACTTCAGATTCTGGTAATAGTTACAAATGGACGGGTCAGATCGATAATGTTCGCATTTGGAATAAAGCCATGACAGCGACACAATTGCAGGCTGATATGACGGCAATTGTAAATGCAGCAGCAACAGATCTTTTAGCTGCCTGGAATTTTGAAAACATAAGTGGTACTTCAGTTCCTGATGTTTCCGGAAATAACCATCCTGGAACTTTAGTCGGATCTCCTACCACTTCAAATGCTTTTCCAATGATTCTATCATTAGATGGCGTAAATGATTATATGTCTGTTGCAAATCATGCTGATTTTAATGTAGCAGCTGGTCAAAATTTGACGATAACCTGCAAAATCAAAACAACAGATTTTTCAAAACGTATCCTCAGTAAACGCCCAAATGGCTCAGGAATTGGATATGAATTTATTAATAACTCCTCTTCTGGCGGAGGGCAATTCGGAGTTAATCTAACAACGAGTGCGGGTGCTGCAGGGCCTCCTTACGGAACATCAAATATAGCAAACAACATTTGGCATCATTTGGCAATGGTAGTAGATGTTACCTCTACAAGTTGCAAGATTTATGTGGATGGTGTTTTGCAACAAACAAAAACTACAACCAATATTGGCGGTACAAATACTGTTTCTAACACAGGTGATTTATTTTTTGGAACACTAAGTAATTTTGCTTCTTATATGAACGCCCAAATAGATGATATTCGATTTTGGAATAAAGCCATGACGGCAACAGAAATTCTTACCGATAAAACAGCAACAATTACGGGAACAGAAACCAATTTAATTGCAGCCTGGGATTTTGAAAATGTAAGCGGGACAACCGTTCCGGATATTTCTGGTCATAATCATCCGGCTATATTAAATAATGGTGCCGCAGTAATTGCACAGACAAATGAAATGCAAATCAATTCAGTATCCTTAGTTCAAACCGAATTACCAACTGGAATTGGTGATTTAAACCAACGAATTATCGCTGTGAAAGCCTCGGTAAGTGGTACTATAAATCCACTTACGGTAAGTGCTTTAAAATTTACGATGACAGGAACTACGAATATTTCTGATGTTACGAATATTAAAATTTACACTAGTGGAGCTGCTTCAATTTTCAATGCTTCGACGGCTACTTTGTTTGGGAATATAGCTCCGTCAGGCGGAAATTTAACTGTTAATGGATCACAAGTTTTAACTTCAGGAGATAATTATTTTTGGATAACCTATGATGTTTCAAATACGGCAATCGAAGGAAATTTATTAGATGCGACTTGCGAATCAATAATAGCAAACGCAATTACTTACAATACAACTTCAAATACAGTTACCGGAAATCGTGTTATATTATTAGCCAATACACTTTTATTTACTCCTGGAGATGCGGGATCTTCAAATTATCGTATTCCGGCAATTATTACTGCAGCCGATGGTTCATTAGTAACTGTAACAGATAAGAGATGGAACGGTGCAGGGGATTTAGCTGCTAAAATTGATCCGGTAGTCCGTCGCAGCACAGATAACGGTAAAACCTGGTCGGCACCATTAACTATTGCCAATTTTGGAGCTGCAACCGGGGCGGGCGATGCCGCTTTAGTTTTAGATAAAACTACTGGAGAATTATTATGTCTGGTTTCTGCCGAAAAAGGTTTTTTCGCTTCTACAAATGCAGCTCCAGCTAAAGTTTTAGTCATTCACAGCACTGATAATGGAATAACTTGGGGAACTCCAGTTGATATTACAAGCCAGATTTATGGTCCAAATCCAAATTGGAAAGGCCTATTCGTAGCTTCAGGAAGAGCACATCAATTAAGAGATGGAAAAATTGTTGCTGCCATTGCGGTAAGAGAAAATGTATCAGGTGTTGAACATATTAATAATTACATGATCACAAGTGCTGATCACGGGATTACCTGGACAGCATCCACAGGAAGAGCAGAATTAGATGGAGATGAAGCTAAAGTTGTTGAATTGAACAATGGTAATATTATGATGAGTATTCGTAATTCAGGTACACGTCGTTTTA
The DNA here is from genome assembly GCF_057840745.1 of Flavobacterium sp. KH_001. NCBI lineage: Bacteria > Pseudomonadati > Bacteroidota > Flavobacteriia > Flavobacteriales > Flavobacteriaceae > Flavobacterium > Flavobacterium sp. KH_001. Next base: position 4,592,871 of record NZ_CM174520.1, read on the forward strand.
ATATTTCTACCAACAAAGGGGCTAGTTGGGGAACTGCATATAACCAATCCAGCATAACTGATCCTAACTGTGACGGCGATTTTATACGCTACACTTCTACCCTTGATGGCTATGATAAAAATCGTTTGCTGCATTCAATTCCGTTTTCAAACAGTCGAAAAAATGTCAGCGTTCAAATGAGTACTGATGAGGGAACTACTTGGAGTGCACCAAAAACTATTTTTGCCGGAGCTTCAGCTTATTCCAGTCTTACAGTATTGTCAGACGGAACTATTGGTATCTATTATGAAAATGGTGAAAGTTCGACCTACCAAATGTATTTTGTTCGTTTCAGTTTAAATTGGTTAACGAATGGAACTGACACTTTTGTTCCTTTAGAAAATAGTTTTTCTGCTAAAAAGAAAAAAATTACCGAAAGTAATGAAGAACAAAACTTCAGTATTGATCTAAATCCAAATCCTGTTGAAGATTTAATTAGAATTAGACTTAACAATGCGAAAGGCAAAGTAAACATAAAAATATTTGATCTTTCAGGTAAAATAATCCGAAAAGAAACCCTGAACTCGAATGAAAAGGAAATCTTTTTTTCATTGGGAGATCAGGCTAAAGGAATTTATCTGCTAAACATAAACGATTCAAATACTACAATTAGCAGTAAAATAATAAAGAAATAAAATTGCAAAAAATGAAAAAGGCGATTATCAACGCGACCGTGCATACTGGTAAAGAAATAATTAATAACGGAGTCATTATAATTGAAAATGGAAGTATTCTTTCTGTTCAAAAAGAGGTTCCAAATGATATTGAAACGATCGATTTACACGGAAAACATATTGCAGCAGGCTTTATTGATATTCAGATTAATGGTGGAGAAAGACTTTATTTTAGTCAGACTCCTACCGAAGAAGCGATTCAGGATATTTATGATGCGAGTTTAAAATATGGAACAACTCATGTACTTCCTTGTTTAATTTCATCATCTAATGAAACGATTCTTAAAGGAATTGAAGCTGTTCGTCAATACATGAAAAAACATGACAACGGCGTAATTGGAATGCATTTGGAAGGGCCTTTTTTGAATCCGTTGAAACGTGGTGCACATAGTATTGATCAAGTTCGAAAACCAACGAATGAAGAGCTTGAAGAAATTATTAAACTTGGAAAAGAAGTTATTAAAGTCATCACAATTGCTCCTGAATGTTTTACAGAAGAACAACTGAAAATGCTGCTTGAAAGTGGTATTCAAATATCGATTGGACATTCGACTGTTACGCATAAAGAAGCACAGCATTATTTTTCTAAAGGAATAAAACTGGTGACTCATTTATTCAATGCAATGACACAATTTGGTCATCGTGAACCTGGTTTAGTTGGTGCCGTTTTTGAAAATGAAAATGTTTATGCTCCTGTTATTTTAGATGGTGCTCATTGTGATTATGCAGCTGCAAAAGTAGCTCATAAGCTAAAGCAGGATAAATTCTTTTTAATTAGTGATGCTACCTTTTTAGGACGAAAAGTAGAAAACTTTAAATGGGATAATTTTGACGCCCATTTAGAAAATGGCTTTTATAGAAATGAAGATGGGAATTTGGCAGGAGCTACAATCTCAATGGCAGAAGCAGTTCAAAATGCATTTAACCACTTGAATGTTTCGGCTGATGAAGCTATAAAAATGGCAACTTCTCACGTAGCGAGTGCAATTGGTTTAGAAGATAAATTCGGAAAAATAAAAACTGGATTTCCGGCAAGTTTTGTTCAGTTTAATGATGATTTATCTGAAATAGAAACATTAATTTTTTCAAAAACTACAACAACTATTTCCTAAAATGATCAAAGAAAAAATGCTCCCGATTACCAATAAAATTAAAGAATTTAAAATCATTTTTGCCGGAATATTATTTTCCTTTTTGTGGGCCTCTGCCTCGACTGCAACCAAAATCGGATTGCACTCTGCTCAGCCTTTTGTGATTTCTATTTTCAGATTTTTAATAGCCGGGAGCATTATGCTTTTTATTTCACATATTGTAATGGCAAAACGATTACCGCAGAAAAAAGAATGGATTCAAATCAGTATTTATGGTTTGTTCAACATTACTTTTTATTTGGGTTTGTATGTCGTTGCTATGCAAAAAGTATCTGCCGGTTTGGGGAGTCTTGCTGTTGCAACTAATCCTGTTTTTATTGTTTTGATCTCGGCGATTTGGTTATCCCATAAAATCAAATTCAAAAACATACTTAGTTTGATTCTTTGTTTTATAGGTGTTTTTTTAGCTGCCTATCCTTTACTACAAAGCAGCTTTGCAACTCCCTCTGGCATACTTATTTTGGTAATGAGTATGATTGCTTATTCACTAGGAACCATTTATTATTCAAAACAAAACTGGAGCGGATTACATATTCTTACAATCAATGGGTGGCAAACCATTATTGGAGCTATATTTCTGCTTCCAGTTTTATTTCTAACCTATCAGACAAATAAAAACACTTTTGACAGTGATTTTTGGTTTTCTACTACCTGGCTGGCAATTGCAGTTTCTATTGGTGCCGTTCAGTTTTGGCTTTATTTATTAAAAATTAATCCAATAAAAGCTTCTTACTGGCTTTTTCTCTGTCCTATTTTCGGTTTTATAATTGCCTATTTTATCGTACAGGAGCCATTAACTTTATATACCTTATTTGGTGTTCTTTTCGTAATAATTGGTTTATATACAAGCCTTACTTCTAAAAAAACTAAACCAAACAAAATTAATATGACCAAAAGGTACTCTTCATAAGTTTGCTTTTTCTTTATCGTTAATTTTATTATTATCTCACTTTGATAAAAAATCTGTTTTTCAAATATATCACCACTCTTTAGATCGGTTTATCTTTTCGAATCCAAATTAAACTGACCGATTTCTGTACCATTATCTTTGAACATGGTTAAATTCATTTTTTTTGAAGTAGCCTCAACTCTGGTCAAGGTTCTTGTTCCTGTTTCAGGACCTCCTCCAATAGCAAAATGATACGAATGCTCCTCATTAGGGGCATACAATCCATATTCGTGCGTATGTCCCGCTATAAATAAATCTATTTTATACTTTTCGAATAAAGGCTGAAAAAGTTGTCTGCAATGCAGAGTCCCATGCGCATCATCAGAATGAAAATGTGGGATATGCATCATCACCACACGAAAAGGTGCTTTCTTAAAAGCTTTACTTTTCATTTGGCTCTCTAACCAAATCGCTTGTTCTTCTCTATAATGATCAAAATCAACTGCTCCGCCATAAACAGGATGTGAATCTTCTTTGTCTTCACCAGTATCTAAAACCATTGTAAAAACGGGTCCAATCTGAAAAGAGTAATATTCTCTGTTATCATAATTATAATAATAATCATAAAGATTCCTTGAGAATTCTCCTCTGGTTTCATGGTTACCTCTAACATATAAAAAAGGCTTTTCAGTTGAAAATATACTGCAAGGGTTCAGCAAATGATTGACAACCTGAGTTTCATCAATTTGATAATCAAACATATCTCCGTTTAAAAAAACAAAGTCATACGGTTTGTTCTGATTGATAGCCATCAATTCTCCAAATGATTCCGGTCGATCATGCAAATCATTTAAAACTAACCAGGTGACTTTTTCGGCCTTAGGATCCAACGTTGTAAAAGAATAGGTTTCACTTGTGATAATTTCTCCAAAAGTCATTTTATAGGGTTGAAACTTTATAATTTGTTTTGAAAAAACTTTATAAAAATATCGTGTATTCGGTTTAAGATCTTTTAATTCTACACAATTTATCTTAGAATGAGTATTGAGCATTCCGTTTATAACTTGTTGTGCTTTTTTGCCTAATTTTTCAGTTTCACCAAATTCTACCCAATTCAAACATTTTAAATTTGTTAGCCACATAATGGTCATACTGTCTACTCCTGGTGCTTGTAAATAAGGCTTAGTCAAAAAAGTATGAGATCCTTCTGCGGAGGAAACAACTGCGTCTGTCGTGTTTGCAAAAGCAGATAAAGGTATTGCACTTGCTGCCATAGCTCCAGTTACTCCTGCAATGGATTTAGTTAGAAAAGAACGACGTGTATTATTTGCTTTCATAGATTTACATGGTTTCAATTAAGTAATTGCAATTATCTTTAATATTCGTAAATGGTTAATGTAGTTATCCTATTCTTTGCCAAAAAAGACAATGTCCTTTATGGCAACTTTACTATTCTCCGGTTGCACATCTTCTATTATAATTTTAATAAATTTCCCTTTCACAGACTCGTGCAATACAGGTTTGTAATCCTGTCCTGATGTTTTTCTTTGCTGGATTACATTAGTCCAATCGGTTCCGTTTTCAGAAATAGCTACACTATAGGTATACCAGTCGCTGTCTTTTCCCCATATAAATCGGCTTCCTTGCAGATTATATTGTTTTCCAAGGTCTATTATTAGTTCTACTGGCTGTGAACTATTGCTAGCAGCCCAAACCGTTGCAGTATTACCATCGAGTAGATTTTCAATGCCTTTGCTCTGCTCTTTTGGAGTCACTAATATTTTTGCTGTTGTAACTTTTAATTCTGATGGAAGTACCACTCCCTGAGATACCAAATCTTCTGTATTAATTTGAGTCGAATCGGATTCGGCTATCCAGTTAGCGTGCTGACCGTCTGTTGCAAAGGTTCCTGTAAAAGGCAATGTATTTATTGCACTCTGTGCAGATTTCAATCCTGTACAACTGGCAGTTACTTCAATTCTTCCTTCTTTTAATGAGGTGCGAATCATTCCGTATCCAATACCGCTTTCTGTTTGTTGATGAGCAATGCTGATACGAGAATCATTAGCACCTATTAATTTTCCATTTCCGGAAACCTTTAGGTTAATTTCAAAGGATTCCATAGGGTTTACATTTGAAATAACTGTTCCGTTCTTATCACATACTTTAACATAAAAAGGAATTATATCCGAACTATCGGCTATTGGATTAACCCCTTTAGTAGCCCATTCTATTTCAAGATGATCTGGTGCTTCAGGAGTTTTTACGATGTGGGTAGATACTACTTTTCCGTTAAGAATACCCTGAGCCTTTAGTTCTCCTTTTTGATAATGGTCAGTCTTGAAAAGAAAATATGGGCTGCCTCCTTTACCTGCTACAAATGGGGCACTTTTTGCATTCTCTTCTCTTGTAATTTCTTTGATAAAAATACTATTACGATACAGCCTTACTTTATCACAATTGGAGAAAACCACAATATCCTTGTCCAGATCAGCACGGTTATTATAACTTGCTATGAAAACCATAGGACCGTAAGTTGGATTTCTGGCATCCTGCATCGATTGAAGCTGGTAATAGCCAAACTTCTCGTAGCGGTCAATATCTACCACACCACAAAAGGCAGTTGTCATGTCAGTTCCTCGGGCAACATCATTAAAACTCCAAAGAAAATATCCTCCAATTCGTGGATTTGCATCAAGTCTTGCATGATCCCAATAGCCGCCTTCTTCTTCGAGCATTGTTCCATTAAGAGCATTTTGCCTGAGCAGACATTGGTTAATTAGTCCTTTTTCAGTATAAATTCTTGAAGCTCTAAGTCCATCTTCCTTAGCTGGATCTGCAATCCATGTATCTCCCCATTCACGCGTAAGCGATGGCATCTCGGGCATAGGATCTGTTGCATTTTCATTAATTACCTTGTAACTTACGTCATAGTATTTTTTTCCTTTCGCAAAAAAATCATCAGCAGTAAACATTTGATTGTTTGGCATTTCCTGATGTGCAATTGCTACGATGTCTTTTGCCCAATAATCTGGAGTTGGAGATTCATTTAGCGAAGTTTCCCAAAGAAAGATACACGGGCGATTGCGATCGCGTCTGATCATTTCTCGTACGTTATCTTGTGTACGGGTTATAAAAACTGCATCTTCATTATAAAATTGCCAACTTGGTTCGCATTCAATTACCAACAATCCGATTTTATCACAAGCATCTAAAAAATCTGGTGATTGCGGATAATGAGAAGCTCTAACGGAATTAAAACCTCCTTTTTTTAATTGAAGCGCATCACGATACTGCATAGAAGCAGGAGCTGCATCTCCAATATTTTGATAGCATTGGTGTCGATTTGCTCCTCTGAGATACAATTTTTCTCCATTAATGTAAAAACCATCCGTTTTTCCTGTTGGGGATTTAAAAGCTATTGACCGAATTCCTATTGGAGTCGTTTTTTGATCTGTCAGTTGTGTATTGTTGTAAATTTGGGTAACCAAATCATACAGGTAAGGATGGTCAGGATGCCATAATTTTGGTTTAGTTACAACCAGTTTTTGTACAAATTCTTTATCCTCCCTTACCATTTCGTTAGAACGTGAATGGGCCACTTCAATACCTTCTTTGTTTCTGATACTGTTAACTACGATAGTCTTAACCACTGCTTTACTTTGGTTAACAACATGCGTTTTTACCTGAATTTCGGCTACTGCTTTGCTGACTTTGGGAAAAGTGACAAACAAACCACCTCCTGCAATTTTATTAGCTTCTAAAGGATCTGAAATATATAATGTATTGGTTATCGTGAGAGATACATTTCTGTAAATTCCCCCATAATAATAAAAATCTAGTTTAGACTGCGGCCTTCCCGGAGGTGTTAGAGGATCATCCAGACTGGAAACCCTTACTGCCAATACATTGTTTTCGTTAAACTTAACTTTATCTGTAATATCAATCACAAACCCAATATAGCCTCCGTAATGTGTAGTTAACTTTTCGCCATTGAGATACACATCGCAGTTTTTTTGAACGCCATCAAAATTGAGGGTAATTCTTTTTTGGGAAGCCGGTTTCTCTATTTTAAAATATTTTCGGTACCAGCCTATTCCCTGAAAAATAGCACCACCTCCACAGTGTTTGGTTTCCAAACGCATGGTATGCGGAATAGAGACTCCTAGCCAATTTTTATCCTGAAAATCTATTTTTTCGGCATCCTTGATATCACCTCTAAAAAAAGCCCAATTGCTGTTTAAATTTAAATTTATTCGGGAATTTTCTTCAGATTTGACCGTTTTATGGAAAGCCGTTTTTTGAGCAAATCCTGCTGCGTTAATCAGTAAGAAAAGCATAGTAAACACAACTAAATATCGCGTGATTTTTAACATGATGTTTTTTAATTTTTATAATTAAATAATTCTCACACTATATCCCTGGAAAAAGATCGTTGCTAATGTAGACCTGATAGTCTTTTATCCGTCCATTAGGGGAATCTTGTCGGGGAAGAAATTTCATTCCGCCTATATTCTTAATACTTCCCAAATCAATTACGATCTGATGAGGAAAATCATCACTGGTTTCTGAATATTGTGTGTGCCAATACGTAGTGCTTTGTAAATCAAATATGTTATCTGACCTTCCATCTCCACTATCAACTTCTTCACTATCGGCATATACTATTTTCCATTTGGTGCGCGGAATTTCTTTACCATTTTGATCCAAAAGATATAATTCTGCTAAGCTCGCATACGGGCGTTTATCCTGATGCCCATTTAGTGCCTCCAGGCAGAAATAACGTCCCTTTGTATTTTTAAATTTTACTTCCTGCCATTCAATTGACGCTTTCGCTTGTCCTTTAAATACAGGAGTCATCGCATTCATCTGCAATTTTTGATTTTCTTTTTTATGCTTTGTCATGACAAGAGAAGGATCTAAGGCATCTAATATTGGAAGTTCCATCCCGGATAAGACATTCTTTGACGGTCCTACATAATCTAAAACGATCACTTCATTATTTCCTTTTTTTAACCAGGGTCCACAAACATACATTGACTGTGTTGGGCCAATATTCCAAAATCTTCCCAGACAATGTCCATTAATCCACACTAAACCTTTACCCCAGGTACTTACATCAAGAAAGGTATCTCCTGTTTCCTCCAGAATAAAATTTCCTTTGTGAAAGGCTGGCATTGTAGTATTTCCTGTTTTAAATTTTAAGTATTTTGGAGTCTCGTCATTACTTAATGCAATTGGAAATACTTTCCAGTTGTATAAATCCGTGATTTTTCCGTCTTCTCCTTTTAAAAATACTTTTTCTGTAATTCCTTTTCGATCATGCAGGTCGCCACCATAATTTACGCGACCGGTAGCTTCAATCAAAATATCCAAAACTGCTCCCTTCTTAGTAGCGGGTATTTTACAGCTGTTTTCTTCTTTTCTTCTGTCCAGAGTTGCTATTTTTTTTCCATCGATAAAAATCAAAGCAAAATCGTGTACTTCTTTTATACTTAGTGTGGTTGCTTTTCCTCCTTCTAATGTGGTTCTGTACAATATGCTTCCGTATCCCTGATTATATTGTTCCATATTTTGAGGAACTTTATCCTGTATAAAATCAGGAAGATTTGAAAATAAAGGAGCAATTTCTGTTGTTGCAAATTCTGGTATTTTGATCACTTTGTTTCGTGCAGGCACATCAGGTAATGTTTCTCCTTGCTGCAAATATCCTGAGAAGAGCTTGCGTAACGCGTAGAATTTTTCAGTATCCCAACCTGCTTCGCTAATCGGCGCGTCATAATCATAACTTGAGGTTTGTGGTAAATAAGGAGGACTATTAGCACCTGTCCACATGCCAAAAGTAGTACCGCCGTGCGCCATGTATATACTAAAAGACGCTTTGTTATCCAGCATATATTTTATCTCTTTGACCACATTATCTACGGAACCTGTATGGTGCTTGGTTCCCCAGGAATCAAACCAGCCCGGATAATATTCTCCACACATTAAAGGGCCTGTAGGACGAATTTCTCTTAAGGATTTAAAAGCCGACTCCGGATTTCCTCCAAAATTTACAACACTGAAAATATCATCTCTTACATCGCTTTTTAATTGTGATGGACCATCACAAGTAAAGAGTGGTACTGTAAAACCAGCTTCTTTTAGAAAATCTCTTATTTTTCCTAAATATTCTTTGTCATTTCCGTAAGAACCATACTCATTCTCTACCTGAGTCATAATAATGTTTCCTCCTTTATCGATCTGATGTGGTGCTAAAACCCTACCAACTTCTTTTAAATACAAACGGCAACGCTCTAAATAATAAGGATCTTGCGTACGGAGTTTGATATCTTTCTTTTTAAGTAACCACCATGGAAAACCTCCAAAATCCCATTCTGCACAAGCATATGGACCCGGGCGCAAAATAACATATAACCCTTGCTTTTGTGCCAGCTTACAAAACGCTGCTGCATCGGCCATTCCATCCCAATTGAATTTGCCTGGTTCAGGTTCATGCACATTCCAAAACAAATAAGCACAAACGGTGTTGAGTCCCATTGCTTTTGCCATTTTCAAACGGTGCTCCCAATATTCTCTGGGAATTCTTGCAAGATGCATTTCACCACAGCGAATCACATATGGCTTTCCATTAAGCATAAAATCATTTACTCCTATTTTAAAATCTGTTGGCTGGTCAGTTGACAATTGACTCTTCGGAAGATTTTGAGATGATGCTATTTGTATGAATAGCAAGGATAAAAGCGCAATTAAATTTTTCATCATTTTGTTTTATTTTGATCTTATATTCTTTTAAACCTATTAACTACCTATTTCAATTAATACTCTTTTATTTCCATTCCCTTAATTACAGCTCCATTTTCAGTTTGGCGCAATCCAAGAAGCAGCACATTCTTTTTGTTTTTTTCAAAATGCAGCCAACACTCCGGTAAATAAAATTCCCGCTGTGGACCAGCTTCCCAGTGCCTGCCTATATTATGCCCGTTCAGATACATATAACCATTTCCTGATGCATTTATCAAAAGACGCCATGTAGTTTCTGGATTTACATTTGGACCAAGTTCAAACTCTACGCTGTACCAGGTTACCAAACCAGTTGGATTTGTCTTGGTTAGCACTCCCTTTGCCTTTCTTACTACTTCAGAAGTACTATCAAGGCTAACTTTTTTCCATTTTGAAGTCTTGAATTCTTCTTTGGTGAAACCTTCAGTAATACCTGCCAAATCTTTAGCGATTTCCCATTGTAACGGATAATTAATTTTAGAAGTAGAATCAGATAAACCGGCACTTTTGATACCTGCCAATTCTTCCATTGGCATATAACCGTGGGCATGTCCCAAATTTTCGTAAACAACTACAATTTCATTATTTCCTTCTTTTAATAAACCTGATGTATCAAATTGGTTGTCAAAAACATCTGATCCAATACGAATAAAACAGTCTCGGGTTGGCCAGGATTGTGCATCAGCTTCATTAGGAGCTATTCTTTTGGCTATTTGCCCATTGATCTGTGCATTAACAATATCACGAGTAAACATATTGAATAGCAACTTGTTTTGACTTGCAGCCTGAGCAGCTGTTAATTTAATATTGGCTTTGTAATAACAATATCTAAAATCGTTAACCCCAATTTCTGATAATGCTGTTGCTGGCTTCAAAGGTTGCCATTTTGCTTTTGCCAATGGATCCTCTAACACTTTTGCTTTAGTGACACGTATACTTTTTGGAACTGAAACAGATTTTGTCTTCTCAATGTTTTTTGGCCACCATTCCCCTTGAGAAGCCGTTTTACCTGGCGCAATTACAAAAACTTTGGCATCCAAATCGTTTAATTGGTAATCGACGTCAAAGGAAGGAATACTAACAGCTTCATTTAGGTTAGCATTATTAGTGTGGATTAATACTTTTTCGCCATTTTGGTTGATGTTATAAAGAGGTTCATCGTCTTTACTGATCTTTCCGGGTGATAAGGTAACTTTACCTGAAATGGCATTTTTATCATCGATATTGTGAAGAAAAACGAATTTTGTTCCATCAGGAGCAATACGTACTCCTCCAAAAAGGTTTTTAGGTGCGGGTTTTCCATCAACATCTAGCTGGCACGGTCCTCCTTGGGATTGCATCAGCTTAGTTCCATATAATTTTATAAAATCACCAATTTTTTGGGAAACATAATACTTTGCGCTAAGTGCTCCATTTTCTCTAATAGCCGCATTATAATCATAGGAAGTAGTCATTCCGCGTGCACCCCATCCATCAAAATGAGTGCCTCCGTAAAACATATAAGCATTTAATCCTGAAGCTCCGCCTAACAGACTCATCATTGTAATGGCCTTATAGTGGCGGGCATCCGAATAATTTTCTTCGCTAAGTCTCCCGTTAACCAAAGAAAACCATCCTCCCTGAAGTTCAGTGACAAATCCGGGTGAATCACTTTGTTTGTTTCTAAGATCGGCCATTCGTATAGCACAACTTGGCGCTTCATTAAGACCTACGTAATAATTATCACTATCAAAAACTTGCGACAACTCAGGATCTTTACTGCTACGACATTCTTCTGTTAAACAGGTAAACATCGGTACATTGATACCATTCTCTTTTACAGCTTCATATAAGCCCTTAAGTAAGACTTCTTTATTGGTAGAATCGTCATGATTGTATTCGTTCTCAATTTGAAATAAAATAATACCTTTTTCTCCTTTTGCCTTTTTTGTGATCTGCTCGTTAGCAACAGCCTTACAAACAGCCTTGTACCAATGCTGGGACCATTTGATATGTTCAGGATCAGAACTTCTTAACCAAAATTCTTCTTTACCAGGGGTATATTTTGCCAGCCATTGCGGATACCCTCCTCCCGACCACTCGGCACAAATAAAAGGACCGGGGCGAACAATTGTATAGAAACCAAATTCTTCGTGAGCCATTTTTAGCCAAGCCATCAAATCTGTAAAGTCAAATTTTGAGTAATCATCAATATTAGCAGGCATATCACGTTCGTGCCAATTCCATGGGACATAGGTCTCCACGGTATTGAATCCGGCTTCTTTTATTTTTTTAAAACGATCTCTCCATAATTCTTTTGGACAACGGAAATAGTGGAAAGCCGCGCTATAAGTAAAAAATTCTTTTCCTTCAATGATCATTCCTTTTGCGTCGTAACGAATACGCTCTGGATTAGAGAACTTTTTTGGGATTAATGCTTCGCTTTTACTGCTCTCAAATGCATTTTCATTATCAAAGTGAAACCAGTTAAAATCGGCGAATCCGTTAATACCCGTTTTTGTGGTACTAAAATTAAATAAAGCAAAACGATTTGCAGTCCAATCCAGACCCAGACCCATTTTTAAAGTGTTTCCAATGGATTGGAATTTTTTCCCATCTGTACTGTACTCGAAAGTGGCAATATAGTCTTTATGAGAGACATTGGCTTTAAGCCAAATGGTATTCCCAGTAAAATGGGTTGAAGCAATAATGGTATCATTATTTACCATCACTAAGTTTCTTTGTTTCCCTTTTTGTTGGACAGCTACGTACGCATAAGGCATTTGAAAAATACCAAAGCCCGCTACATTTCCGTCCTTGATACCACTCACATTCATTTCTACAGTACCTGTAGAATAGGGCCCTTGTACCCTTTGTGTCAAAGTGTTTCTGGCTTCATAAAGTCTGGAGGCTTGAGAAGCTTTCAAACGCATATAACCTTTACGTTCTTTTAGTGACCATTTTTTATGATCAGGATTGTGATTCCATTGCCATTGCAGGCCTAGTGTAGGAGTATTGAATTCATCGGAAGTTGCAGGAACTGTGATTGGGGATGCTTTTTCTACATTAGGCTTTTTATAGTTTTCCACGCCTTTACCATCTACGCCCAACATCGGCCATCCATCTACCCAAGTAACGGGTTCCAGATTAGGAGTACGACCAATTGGCCCTCGATCCTGCATAATGATAAACCACCAGGAACCATCTTTTAGCTGTACCATTCCACCCTGATGTAAACCATTTCCCGGATAAGTATGATCGTCGTTAATTATTACCTTGGATTCATAAGGACCATAAATATTATCTGATCTCAAACAAACCTGTCGCCCTTTTGTACCTCCAGTAGAACCTAAGATATAATATTTACCATTGACTTTGTACATATGTGATCCTTCTAAATAAGGATAATCACTATTATTGTAGATTTCTTTTTGAGGTGTTTTAACCGATAAAGCATCAGCATTTAATTCGGTTATATAGAGTTTTTGTTGTCCATGTGCCACATACACTTTTCCGTTATCATCAAAAAACAAACCCGGATCATATAAATATTCAGGAAAAATAGTTCTCGTCCAGGGTCCTTTTATATCCTTGGCAGTGCAAATTGAAAAATTGCCTTTTTCCTTATCCCAATTTGGTGTACAAAATCCAACATAAAATAATCCATTGTGATGACGAATGGTGGCAGCCCAAGAGCCTCTGAGATATCGGTCCCCATTTTGCAAACTATAACGAGAATCTTCATTATATTGATCCACGGCATAACCGGCCATCTCCCAATTTACCAAATCATTCGATTTTAAAATAGGACACCCTGGAACATAATGCATACTTGTAGACACAAAATAAAACTCATCATCTACACGAATAAAATCCGGATCGGGCCAATCACCCCACAACAATGGATTTTTATAGGTGCCATCATTATTATCTGCAGTCCATATTTTTGATGTAGTTTGTATTTGTGCTGTAAGTATTGTTGCCTTTGCAAAAAAAAAGAAAAGCAATAACAAGAGTACTTTTTTCATATGTTTAAAATTCATTAAAACAACTGTAGATAATTAATTTACCTAACTTTTATTTTTTTTACTGCCTATATTCCTTAAGAGATAAATAATTTTAAAAAAATTAACTGTAAATAAAAAAGAGGAGCCTGAGCTCCTCTCTCAACCAATCCAAAATCAAGGGTATCAAACCACAATAAACATTAATAACCTGGGTTTTGCTTTAGATTTTTATTGATATCAATTTCTTTCTGTTTAATTGGTAACAAATAATGCTTAGGATTTGTAAAGACACGTATGGTAACTTCTTTTACAGTATTAGGTTCCAAAGTAAGCTCGCCGTTTTCAGGATTAACAGACCCTTTTAAAATACCTTTCACCGTTCCAGGCATCACTTGCTCAGCGATTTTCCAACGTCTGGTATCAACAAATCTTAATCCTTCAAACGCTAACTCTACTCTTCTTTCTCTGCGTATTAACTCACGCATTTTTGTTTGATTATTATAAACTGTTTTATCAACATTTGGCATTCCAGCTCTGGTTCTAATCTTATCGATAGCATCATATACCGATTGGTCAATTTGATTTAATTCAATTTTAGCCTCTGCATAAGTTAATAAAACCTCTGCATATCTAATTACCATTACAGCTCCACCAATATTATCTATATCTGTCCCATAATCAGTTCCTCTATAATCATCAAGATTAGCGATGTACTTTTTTAGATTATAACCTGTTTGTGATGTATTATCTCCTACCAAATTATAATCATCATCTCCTTGATAAGGGTCAAAATAAGACCCCATGTAAAGAGATCCCGGTCTTATAATACTCATATCCAAACGAGGATCTCTGTTTTTATAAGGTTGTAATGGGTCATAGGTTGCATCTTCTGCAATTGTTTTACCATTAATGGTTTCATAAGTATCAACCAGTGCCTGAGTTGGCGCATAAGAACTCCATCCTCCCTGTGACTTAGGAGCGTACGCAATTGGGTACCAATCAGCATTAAGATCTTTTAGAGCCTGGCAATTAAGCAATGTTTCTTGATTGTCATGGTTAATTGGTCTGAAAAGCTCCTGAAAATTATCAAACAAACTATAATTAAAAGGTGCTCCCATTAAGGCTTCACTAGTAGCAGCTGCTCCAGCATAATCCCCTTCGATTAGCTGAATTCTGGCTTTTAGTCCAAGTGTTGCTCCCCTGGTGATACGCCCAGCATCTGAAGCTGGATAACTAACTGGTAATAAAGGAGCAATTTCATTTAGTTCTTTGGTAATAAACGCAATCACTTCTGCTTTAGGAGTTCTTGTAACGGTATTCGATTCACTCGGAGTCAATGAGGTTAAAACCAAAGGAACATCACCATAATAAACACTCATCTTATAATATTGATAAGCTCTTAAAAAGCGAACCTCAGATTTCATTCTGTTTTTTAAATCTTCGCTCAAAGAAGAAACAGGGGTTTTGTCAACATTACTTAGAAACCAGTTACATCTTTGGATGGTTTTGTAATTCCAAAAATTTGGAAACCACTCATCACCAGGACTAATTAGTCCGGAAGCCATCGGTTCATATCCATCCCAGCCAAATTGATCAAAACCGTTGTCTGTAAAACAATCATCACCAATAATCGTTGACCCGAGTTCCCATCCGGCATAACAACCATTTAAAGCCGCGATAGCATCGGCTTTTGAAGACCATAATGAAGCATCGCTATAAGAATCCTTTGGAGCTCTCTCCAAAAAGTCGTCCTGACAGCTTACTAAAAGAATAGCCGTAAAACTTATAAAAAGAAATATTTTCTTCATAACTATATTGTATAAAAAGATCTTTAATTAAAAATTGATAGTAAGTCCAATTGAATTTGTAACCACTTGCGGATAACTATAAATACTTGCCGAAGAACCAACTTCCGGATCTATCCAGGAATAGAACTTAGTGAAAGTCAGAATATTTTGACCTGTGTAATAAATCTTGGCATTAACAACACCGAGCTTTTTATTTAAACTCTCAGGAAAATTAAAGGCTACTGTTAGCGCTTTCAAACGTAAGTAAGATGCATCTTTTACCCAAAAAGAAGATGGAGTGCTTTCCGGATCATTTTGTTTATAAGATGTCCAAAGTCTTGGGAAAGAAGCATCTGGATTATCAACAGTCCAGTTATCTAAAAATGCAGAGGTAGGCTTAGAGCTTGTCCCCCCAATTTGACCAATCATGTTCGATACGTTTGCTTTTACACCTGCTGCTCCTTGAAAAAATGCAGAGATTTCAAATGTTTTATAAGTTGCTCCTATGTTAAATCCATAAGTAGTTTTAGGGAAATAGGTGCCTAAATACGTTCTGTCACCAGAGTCAATCTTACCGTCGTTGTTGATGTCAGTATATTTCAAATCTCCGGGAGCTGTATTTGAACCTTGCGTGGCATGATCTAATACCTCTTGTTTGCTCCTGAAAATCCCCTCTGCTTTATAACCGTAAAGAGAATTAATTGGGTAGCCTACATCCTGGAAAGTAGAACTTCCGGAACCAACGATCGGGCCAACACCTTTCAAATCAGTAATTTTATTGTCAATATAAGTAAGGTTAGCACCAAAATCAAGGTTAACTTCTCCAATATTGGTATTGTACTTTCCGGAAAATTCCCAACCTTTATTAGACACAGACCCAGCATTTACAACCGGAGCACTCAAACCATATACTTCACCAACCGGCAGAGTCATCAAAATATCATCGGTAATTTTAGTAAAATAATCAACTGTAAATGACAGTTTATTATTAAGGAAAGAAAAATCCAAACCGAAGTCGGTTGCTGTGGTAGTTTCCCATTTTGCATTAGCATTGGCTCCATTATTTGGTGCAATACCAGCTGCTAAAGACTGATTAAAAGAATAATTTTGTCCAGATTCAACAGTTGCATAAGTTGGATAGTAATTAGTGTTTGGTTGATCACTAGAGTTAGCTTGTTGGTTTCCTAATTGGCCCCACGAAGCTCTAAACTTCAATGAATTAACTACTTCCTTTATAGGTTCAAAAAATTGCTCGTTAGAAATATTCCATCCCGCAGAGAATGAAGGAAATGCTGCCCATTTATTATCTCCCGCAAAACGAGAAGAGCCGTCGTATCTGTAATTGGCTTCAAATAAATAACGCTCATTGTAATTGTAATTGAATCTTGCAAAATATCCCA
This sequence comes from Flavobacterium sp. KH_001, assembly GCF_057840745.1. Taxonomy (NCBI): domain Bacteria; kingdom Pseudomonadati; phylum Bacteroidota; class Flavobacteriia; order Flavobacteriales; family Flavobacteriaceae; genus Flavobacterium; species Flavobacterium sp. KH_001. The sequence goes on from NZ_CM174520.1 coordinate 4,609,580, forward strand.
GTAAAGCCCAATCATTAGAATATCCTTCTGTTTTTTGTCCTGCAGCAGGTCCGGCATTTATTTCTGTTAACTCATTATTTAAGAAATCCTGACGATAAGCCGACATAAATTCATAAAGACTATACTCTTTGGTTGCTCCTCCTAAGAAACTAAGATGATGTTTCTCTCCCAGGTTCAATTTATAATCCAATAATGCCTGAACGTTATAATAAGTACTTTTATCTGAAGTTTGATACAACTGATTAGGTCCTTGGGTTTTGGTTAAAGCTCCTGTTGTCTGGCTAAAATATTCGATTTTTTCCATGAATTGCTTTCTTTGGCCCGAAGTACCACGATATTGCAATGCTGGTCTAAAATGCAAATTTTTCACAATTTCCCAGTCGGCACCAAAATTTGCTGTAAGTGTATTTGCTATGGTCTTGTTTTCAGAACCTGAATCCAGCCAAGCCATTGGATTTCCATCCCCAACATAGCCATATTGACCATTTGGATATTGATTAACTACCGTGTTAGAAATACGATTAAGTAACTTTAGCATCGAACTAAAACCAGGTGCATAAGAACTTATTGGTTCCACAGTAGGCATATATTGGTAAGCTATATTTCCGCTGATACTGAACCGATCACTAACTTTTGTATTGATATTAAATCGGGTTGATACTTTTTGACTTCTTAATCCGTCTACGTTACCATTTTGATCAAAATACCCCATAGAGAAAGAGTACTGTGATTTACCGTCTCCCCCGCCTATACTAAGATAATGATTGGTTTGTATCGCTGCACGTTTATAAAACAAATCCAGCCAATCAGTATTAGGATAGTTATATGGATCGCTACCGTCTTTTAATTTTTGGATTTTATCAGCACTCCATGGTAAGTTTGCAATGGCAGTCCCTTCATTTAACTTGGCTTGGTTAAACATTTCTGCTTGTTGCCAGGAAGGTAAATAATCAGGTAATGGTCCCAAATTCTGAACTCCCATATTGGATTCGAAATGAACCTGAACCCCTCCCTTTTTTCCTTTTTTGGTTGTAACCAAAATTACACCATTTGCCGCTCTGGAACCATAAATTGCAGAAGAAGCAGCATCTTTTAATACCGTTACATTTTCAACATCAGAAGGATTTACTTCACTCATGGTAGCGATCACTCCATCAACAACAACCAAAGGATTACTATTATTTAAGGTTCCTATTCCACGTATTTTAATGGCGGCTCCATCTTTGCCAGGCTGTCCATTTGTAGTGGTAACAGTAACTCCCGACATAGTCCCTTGCAAACCAGTCGTTAAGCTAGTAATTGGTCTGTCTTGAAGCGCTTTCTGACTCACAGAGGCTTGTGCACCTGTCAGTGTCTTTTTCTTTTGAGTTCCGTAAGCAACCTGTACCATAACTTCGTCTAATTTTTGTCCTTGTGCAATCAAAACGACAGGCAAAAAATCACTTGAAACTATTACCTCCTGAGTTTGCATTCCCATAAAGGAAATAATCAATATACTATTAGAAGATGGTACAGAAATACTAAAGCTACCATCCATATCAGTTTGTACCGATGCTACTCCGTTTTTTACTCTAACATTTGCTCCTGGAATAGGTAGACCAGCTTCATCAGTTACTTTTCCTTTAACTTGCTTTTCTGCGGATTTCAAAGGGAGTACTTCTTTTATTTTCTCTACTTTAGGAACAAACGAAATTGTTTTTCCTTCGATAATCCAGGTGACAGGCTGGCCTGCAAAAGTTTGTTCTAAAACTTTCTCAATTGGAGCATTTACTACATTAAGAGAAATGGGTTTAACATTTTTCAGGACTTCAACGTCATAGAAAAAAACATAATTTGTCTGATTTTTTATGACCGATAATACTTTCTTAATCGCAACATTCTTTCCTGAAAAAGTAATGTTTTGTGAAGATACTGCTGCCGAAACTTGAAAAGTAAGGGCAATAACCAGTATGGATGTTAATTTCATAACTTTCCAGGTTTTTGATGTCAGCCAATAATTCTTTGGCTGGGATTTTGGTAATAATTTCATACTTTCGTAATGGTTTTGGTTAATAATAAATTCTCCATGCTTGCTTGGCTGGTTTATCTATTTATTTTTCCATAACTGTTCTGTTTTCAGAACCTAGCCAGCAATGCTTCCAACATCTGCTGGCTTTTTTATGGACAATAAATACATATGCTATAAATAGGGTTTCCCCATTGTAATCTAATCAGGCATTACCCTTAAAATCTTTCCCTCGATTTTGAAATGAACTTTATTCTTTTCTAAAATTTTTAATACTTGCGAGAGCTTTAAATCTCTTTGTATTTCTCCTTCAAATGCTCTTGACGGTACCCCTTTTTCAAAAACAACATCCACATCATACCAGCGGCTCACTTGTCGTAAAACTTTTTCAAGGCTTGCATTTTCAAAATAAAACAAACCGTTTTTCCACCCCATTACCATATCCATGTTCACATTATTGTTTACCGAAATAATTCCTGATTTTTGTTTTATAGCCTGTTGTCCCGGTTTCAACAGTATCTTTTTACTTTTTTCGGTTATTAACACGCTACCTTCCAAAAGAGTAGTATTTACTGTCTCTTCATCCTGATAAGCATTTACATTAAAATGAGTCCCCAATACATTGACTTGCATATCATTTACCAAAACTCTAAAAGGCTTTGTTTTATCTTTGGCTACTTCAAAATAAACCTCTCCTGTTATCTTTACTTTTCTTTCGTTTTCACCAAAAGAAGTTGGAAAAGTAATTGATGATGAAGCGTTGAGCCATACTTTTGTACCATCTGATAATTCCAGATTGTACTGATGCGCTCTTGGTGTAGTCATGGTATTGTATACCACTTCGGCATTTGCACCTGAGGTATACACTACCCCACCATTCTTTTTTGAAACAGTTGTATTGTTCTGATTGGCCAACAAACCGTTCCCTACACTATCCAAAACTATCTTAGAGCCATTAGACAACGTAAGTATCGCCCCAGTTTTACCAGGCTTTTTATCATGTGTTTCTTTTGACGCGACTGCTACTGACATTCTATTGTTTTTTTGAAAAACATAATAACTTCCAAGTCCTACTACCAAAAGTACACTTGCCGCAATTACAATTTTTCTCCAATTCAACAGATTAAAAACAGTAGGATCTTCATTCTCTGTCTTAGAAGATTTCTCCATTTTAATTTTTAACTCCTCTATAAATTTTCCTGTGGCTTCAGGACTCACTTGAGAGATTTCTACAGAATCATAATTTTCCCGGAGAATTGTATTGAGTTCTTGTGAATACTTTGGATCATCAAGCATTGAAAGTAGCATTTCTTTTCCCTTAGGGGTAATCTCTCCCGAGACAAACTGCTCCATAAGTTCTTTAAACAATTCTTCTTGATACATAAATAAAATGATTTTGTAGAGATCTAAAAAGGACTCCAATTATAAAGACGAGGATTCAATACCAAAGTGGCAATGAAAAATGAAAATTTTATGAAAAAAAATATGAGATAAATAAAAATAACATGATTACATAGACATTATATTGACTATGTAGGTGTTTTCTAAGAAAGTTTAAGGCTTGTAACAAGTGCCAACGCACAGTTCTGGTTGCTATACCGAGTTCTTTACTAATATAGTCCGTATCTCTTCCTTCCATTCTACTTAACAGAAAAACAGAGCGTCTTGGCTCTTGCAAAAGTGCAGCGCCATCGTTTATTATTTCAATCAATTCTTTAAACTCATATTGTTCATCAGGATTGAAAAATAGCTCTTGCAATTTTTCTCCTTTTAGTGAATCTGTTTCTATCAGTTTTTTCCGAATATGACTAATGATCAAATTTCGACTCACTATGAAAAGATAATTATTAAAACAGTTTACCTCTGCTAACTTTTCACGTTTATCCCAAATCTGAATAAAGACATCTTGGGTTAATTCCTCAGCAATCGGATATGATTTTACAAAGCTGAGTGCATGCTGTAGTACCTTCTGCCAATATTTTTCGACAAGTCGGGTATATATCAATTCATCTCCCTCTGCCACTTTTAATAAAAGAGCAGGTTCATTTAGTAAAATTAACGGGGGGTGAATTTTGGTCACAGCATATTTTTTTAATGAAATATGAGCAAACATAATTAAAAAATTTACACTTAGAGACAAAAAATAAAAAAAAATGTGCTCGAACACATAACTATTCGCGATGGAAATTAGCTTTTTAGAATTTTTACGGAAAAAACAATTATTGATTCAATAAGCGTTAATTTCATTTTCTTTATGAGAATACATTCAATACTATACAAATATTACCAACTTATCTTTTGTAAGAAAGAAAAAAAATAATGATTTTAGAAGTCCTATACTTTACCGGCTTATTGTCATTTACAAAAGTAATAATCTTACAAATATATGATCCAATAAACTTAACGAATTCATGTTTTAAGAATACATCACGAAGAGTCACTATGACCAATTGGTTATACTAAAAGGTTATGTACAAAATTGAATAATTACAAAATGAAATCAAAAATCAATATAATGGACTTCTTTTTCTACTATTTATATTGAGATCTAGATTATAACAAAGTTTAATATTGAAAAGTAAAGTTGTTGGCACGCCTAGAACATATTTTGCCTCTATTATCATAGAAAATATTAAAGAATATTATACAGATTTATGGAAAGGTATTATAGCCTCAGATACTATAAAACATCGTAAATATCTAAAAAGAACCGTTCAACAATAAAATATACTTTCTTATATTGTCAATTAAGATCATCTTAAATACTTTGATGGTTTTATTTACTAATACAAATAACCATACAGAAAATCTTTATCCAATAAAAATTAAAGAGAAAAGTATTTCTTATTGAACTCCAACATTGCACTTTTGAGATTAGTTAATCAGGCTTTTTAATAGCTCTTGCCAACTAGAAACTATTTTATGGATGACTTGATCATTTTTTGAAGAAAAGAAGTAAAACAAAAAAAAATTGCATAAAAAAAGCCCTTTCAAAAAATTGAAAGGGCTTTCTTGTACTCAGAGCGGGACTTGAACCCGCACGAACATTGCTGTTCACTGGATTTTAAGTCCAGCGTGTCTACCAATTTCACCATCCGAGCATTATGTGGTACCTCCAGGGATCGAACCAGGGACACATGGATTTTCAGTCCATTGCTCTACCATCTGAGCTAAGGTACCTTTAATACTTTTAAAAAGTATAAATAAAAAACCCTACCATTTGTATCAGATAGGGTTTTAAAAAGAAAGGCGACGACATACTCTCCCACATAACTGCAGTACCATCTGCGCAGGCGGGCTTAACTACTCTGTTCGGGATGGGAAGAGGTGAGCCCCGCCGCAATAACCACCTTAAGGTCGTTTTGCAATGGGTGATTAGCTTTAGCTAGTCAACATTACAGAATATCTTAACATACTGAGATAAAGAAAAGTATTTTATATTTAGAAAGTTTCTTCTCCCCGATTTGCATCGGGGAGAAAAGGGTGTACATAAGCTTACGGATTATTAGTACTACTCGACTATGACATTACTGCCTTTACATCTATAGCCTATCAACGTGGTCATCTTCCACGATCCTTAAAAGAAATCTCATCTTGTGGTGGGTTTCGCGCTTATATGCTTTCAGCGCTTATCCCTTCCAAACGTAGCTACTCTGCGGTGCCCCTGGCGGGACAACAGATACACTAGAGGTTTGTCCAATTCGGTCCTCTCGTACTAGAATCAGATCCACTCAAATTTCTAACGCCCACAGTAGATAGAGACCGAACTGTCTCACGACGTTCTGAACCCAGCTCGCGTGCCACTTTAATGGGCGAACAGCCCAACCCTTGGGACCTTCTCCAGCCCCAGGATGTGACGAGCCGACATCGAGGTGCCAAACCCCCCCGTCGATATGAGCTCTTGGGGGAGATCAGCCTGTTATCCCCGGCGTACCTTTTATCCTTTGAGCGATGGCCCTTCCATGCGGAACCACCGGATCACTATGCTCTACTTTCGTACCTGATCGACCTGTATGTCTCTCAGTCAAGCTCCCTTATGCCATTGCACTCTACGCACGGTTACCAAGCGTACTGAGGGAACCTTTAGAAGCCTCCGTTACTCTTTTGGAGGCGACCACCCCAGTCAAACTACCCACCAAGCAATGTCCCCCACAATATGGGGTTAGGCCTCAGATAAACAAAGGGTTGTATTTCAACAATGACTCCACAACGCCTGGCGACGCCACTTCACAGTCTCCAACCTATCCTACACATCATTTATCCAAGGTCAATACTAAGCTATAGTAAAGGTGCACAGGGTCTTTTCGTCCCACTGCGGGTAAACGGCATCTTCACCGTTACTACAATTTCACCGAGCTCATGGCTGAGACAGTGTCCAGATCGTTACACCATTCGTGCAGGTCGGAACTTACCCGACAAGGAATTTCGCTACCTTAGGACCGTTATAGTTACGGCCGCCGTTTACTGGGGCTTCAATTCAATGCTTCTCCGAAGATAACATCTCCTCTTAACCTTCCAGCACCGGGCAGGTGTCAGGCCCTATACTTCATCTTACGATTTTGCAGAGCCCTGTGTTTTTGATAAACAGTCGCCTGGACCTCTTCACTGCGGCCCTGTATTGCTACAGGGCGACCCTTCTCCCGAAGTTACGGGTCTATTTTGCCTAATTCCTTAGCCATGAATCTCTCGAGCACCTTAGGATTCTCTCCTCAACTACCTGTGTCGGTTTACGGTACTGGTACTAATTACCTGAAGTTTAGAGGTTTTTCTTGGAAGCCCTTAGGCGCACTATCTCTTTGTCCGAAGACTCCGAGTACTATCGTATTTCCCCAAGATCTGTGGATTTGCCTGCAGATCTTATAGGTAGGTACTTCAACGAACTATTCCGTCAGTTCGCGGCGCTTTCATCACTCCGTCACCCCATCACAGTAATTAGTAGTACGGGAATATTAACCCGTTAGCCATCGACTGTCCCTTTCGGGTTCGCCTTAGGACCAGACTAACCCACAGCTGATTAGCATAGCTGTGGAAACCTTAGTTTTTCGGTGTGCGGGTTTCTCGCCCGCATTATCGTTACTTATGCCTACATTTTCTTTTCCAGCCAGTCCAGCATACCTTACGATACACCTTCAACCCTGCTGGAATGCTCCCCTACCACTTACAGTAAACTGTAAATCCATAGCTTCGGTAATACGCTTATGCCCGATTATTATCCATGCTCGTCCGCTCGACTAGTGAGCTGTTACGCACTCTTTAAATGAATGGCTGCTTCCAAGCCAACATCCTAGCTGTCTGGGCAGACAAACCTCGTTCTTTCAACTTAGCGTATATTTGGGGACCTTAGCTGATGGTCTGGGTTCTTTCCCTCTCGGACTTGGACCTTAGCACCCAAGCCCTCACTGCTGAGAAACATTATATAGCATTCGGAGTTTGTCAGGAATTGGTAGGCGGTGAAGCCCCCGCATCCAATCAGTAGCTCTACCTCTATATAACTTAAATTCAGCGCTGCACCTAAATGCATTTCGGGGAGTACGAGCTATTTCCGAGTTTGATTGGCCTTTCACCCCTACCCACAGGTCATCCGAAGACTTTTCAACGTCAACCGGTTCGGACCTCCACTGTGTGTTACCACAGCTTCATCCTGCCCATGGGTAGATCACACGGTTTCGCGTCTAACACTACTGACTAAAGCGCCCTATTCAGACTCGCTTTCGCTACGGATCCGTGGCTTAACCACTTAACCTTGCCAGCAACGTTAACTCGTAGGCTCATTATGCAAAAGGCACGCCGTCACCCCACGAAAGGGCTCCGACCGCTTGTAAGCGTATGGTTTCAGGATCTATTTCACTCCGTTATTCACGGTTCTTTTCACCTTTCCCTCACGGTACTGGTTCACTATCGGTCTCTCAGGAGTATTTAGCCTTAGCGGATGGTCCCGCCAAATTCAGACAGGGTTTCACGTGCCCCGCCCTACTCAGGATACCACTATCTATTATACTCGTTACCCATACGGGGCTATCACCCTCTATGGCGTCACTTTCCAGTAACTTCCGGTTCCTTGTACATAAAATGTCGTGGTCCTACAACCCCAACAATGCCGTAACATCATTGGTTTGGGCTAATCCGCGTTCGCTCGCCACTACTTACGGAATCACTTTTGTTTTCTTCTCCTCCGCCTACTTAGATGTTTCAGTTCAGCGGGTTTGCCCACCTATCGGTGTACTATGTCTTCAACATAGTGGGTTGCCCCATTCAGGTATCTACGGATCAATTCGTGTGTGCCGATCCCCGTAGCTTTTCGCAGCTTATCACGCCTTTCATCGCCTCTGAGAGCCAAGGCATCCCCCATACGCCCTTATTTTGCTTATTGTACCAATCTTAAATTTAATTAAGACCGTTTTTTTTTGTTTTCTACTTTAAATAGTAAAAAACGCTTTCTACTTTTTATTATTTTCTTATCTCAATATGTCAATGAACTTTTATTTACTATCTTCACAGTAAACCAGTGGAGAATAACGGAGTCGAACCGTTGACCTCCTGCGTGCAAGGCAGGCGCTCTAGCCAGCTGAGCTAATCCCCCATTTTTAAATGATGAGTTATGAATTATGAGTTATGAATACTCATAAATGCTCAACTTCTAAAATTTCCTTTTTTTTAAGTTAAATAGTAGTCCCGGGCAGACTCGAACTGCCGACCCCTACATTATCAGTGTAGTACTCTAACCAGCTGAGCTACGAGACTCTGTTTTACTTAAAATTTATTATTTGAACTAACAGCAAGAGTAAAATAGTCTTAAAATTAAAAACCCATAAAGCTTCTTCTTTTTTCCCCATCGTGTATTAATACTAACAATTGGGGCTCTAGAAAGGAGGTGTTCCAGCCGCACCTTCCGGTACGGCTACCTTGTTACGACTTAGCCCTAGTTACCAGTTTTACCCTAGGCAGCTCCTTGCGGTCACCGACTTCAGGCACCCCCAGCTTCCATGGCTTGACGGGCGGTGTGTACAAGGCCCGGGAACGTATTCACCGGATCATGGCTGATATCCGATTACTAGCGATTCCAGCTTCACGGAGTCGAGTTGCAGACTCCGATCCGAACTGTGACCGGTTTTATAGATTCGCTCCTGGTCGCCCAGTGGCTGCTCTCTGTACCGGCCATTGTAGCACGTGTGTAGCCCAAGGCGTAAGGGCCGTGATGATTTGACGTCATCCCCACCTTCCTCACAGTTTGCACTGGCAGTCTTGTTAGAGTTCCCGACATGACTCGCTGGCAACTAACAACAGGGGTTGCGCTCGTTATAGGACTTAACCTGACACCTCACGGCACGAGCTGACGACAACCATGCAGCACCTTGTAAATTGTCTTGCGAAAGATCTGTTTCCAAACCGGTCAATCTACATTTAAGCCTTGGTAAGGTTCCTCGCGTATCATCGAATTAAACCACATGCTCCACCGCTTGTGCGGGCCCCCGTCAATTCCTTTGAGTTTCATTCTTGCGAACGTACTCCCCAGGTGGGATACTTATCACTTTCGCTTAGCCACTGAAATTGCTTCCAACAGCTAGTATCCATCGTTTACGGCGTGGACTACCAGGGTATCTAATCCTGTTCGCTACCCACGCTTTCGTCCATCAGCGTCAATCCATTAGTAGTAACCTGCCTTCGCAATTGGTATTCCATGTAATCTCTAAGCATTTCACCGCTACACTACATATTCTAGTTACTTCCTAATAATTCAAGTTTAACAGTATCAATGGCCGTTCCACCGTTGAGCGATGGGCTTTCACCACTGACTTATTAAACCGCCTACGGACCCTTTAAACCCAATGATTCCGGATAACGCTTGGATCCTCCGTATTACCGCGGCTGCTGGCACGGAGTTAGCCGATCCTTATTCTTACGATACCGTCAAGCTACTTCACGAAGTAGTGTTTCTTCTCGTATAAAAGCAGTTTACAATCCATAGGACCGTCATCCTGCACGCGGCATGGCTGGATCAGGCTTGCGCCCATTGTCCAATATTCCTCACTGCTGCCTCCCGTAGGAGTCTGGTCCGTGTCTCAGTACCAGTGTGGGGGATCTCCCTCTCAGGACCCCTACCCATCGTAGCCTTGGTAAGCCGTTACCTTACCAACTAGCTAATGGGACGCATGCTCATCTTTTACCGTTGTGACTTTAATTACAAAATGATGCCATTTCGTAATACTATGAGGTATTAATCCAAATTTCTCTGGGCTATCCCTCTGTAAAAGGTAGATTGCATACGCGTTACGCACCCGTGCGCCGGTCTCTAATTCCGAAGAACTATACCCCTCGACTTGCATGTGTTAAGCCTGCCGCTAGCGTTCATCCTGAGCCAGGATCAAACTCTTCATCGTATATTGTTTGTTCTAATAAATCAGAACTAATTATTATTCGAATCAGTCTCTATCGGTTCTTTTATAAATCTCTCGATTATCTTACTCTTTATTCTTTTGCTCTAACATCTCTGTTAAAGCGGCTGTCAATTCAATATGTCTACGAACGTGTTTCAATTTTGTTGCTTTGATTTGTTTCTCAAAGCGGGTGCAAAAGTAGAAAACTTATTTCTAACTGGCAAATGTTTTTTGAAGTTTTTTTTTAAAAATTTTCATTTCAATTTCCTCTTCTTATTTACCAATCTATCAATGAACTTTCCGTGTTTTGCGGGGTGCAAATGTAACATCCGTTTTCAAATCTCACAAGCTTTTTGGAATCTTTTTTTGAAAATATTTTTTCAGTATTAATTCGTATGCTTGTCAGTATTTCAGTGAACGTCTATCGCTGTTGCGGGTGCAAAAGTACCACCTTTATTTACATTTCCAAGGGTTTTTATTATATAATTTCAATCTTTTTTATAAGTCACTGGTATAACGGTTTTTATAAGACAAAGTTTTTTTAGCGTTTTCTGGGTTTTGGCTGGATTTGCCTGTTTTGGGTGGGTTTTGCCACAAAGGCACCAGGACACGAAGTTTTGATTTTCCCTTTTTATTGGACTTTACTTGCTTTTCAAAAGACACAAAGCTGGGTTTTTCTTTGCTTTCAAAGGTTCTCGCAAAGACGCAGAGGCGCAAAGTCTTCTTTTTTCCTCCGGATTTTCTCGCTTTTGGATGATTTGGATTGTTTTTGGTGATTTTTGCCATAAAGGCACCAGGACAAAAAGTTTTGAGTTTCCCTTTTTATTATGCTTACTTGCTTTTGAAAAAGACACAAAGCTGGGTTTTTCTTTGCTTTCAAAGGTTCTCGCAAAGACGCAGAGGCACAAAGTCTTCTTTTTATTTCTTTGAAACGATAATTTTCTTCTGAAAACAGCTGCCCTAGCCCCGATGGGAGGAAAAATCCTTTTGTGCCGGGGTTCGGCACAAAAGATTGGAAGGACAGCGGGAATAGCTCCTGATTAAAATACTACTTCCTATCTAAAGAATCCTTCTTATATATTATAGTAGAATAAATAGTTACTAATACAGCTGAAGTTTAGTTTTTCTTGTTCATCATAATTAGGGACCAGAAAAGTTAGCTGTCTAAAATAGATCAGACATTAATCTATACTATAATAAGGTAATAAAAAAATAGCCCTTAAACATTCTCAGTTCAAGGGCATAATTTTAAACACATATATAAGGAAGACTATACTTTAACATTTAACATTAAATTTTCAATCTTAGAATAAGGTATTTCCGGATTGGCTCCTGGCGCCGCTGCAACTAATGCTCCAACTGCACAAGCAAAATTAATAGCGTATTGAGGTTCTTTACCTGTAAGTAAAGAAGTAATTAAAGCTGCCAGAAATGAATCGCCTGCTCCTACTGTATCGGCAACTTCAACAGGATAACCACTGTTTTCGTAAATTTGCCCATCCCACATTAACAAAGCACCGTGCTTACCTCTGGTGACACACATTGCGGTAACTTTAGTTCTTTCTGCAATAAAACGCATATTTTCTTCTAAACTAATAGATGACGACTTCATCGTTGCCGTAATTTCTAGTAACTCTTCATCATTGAACTTAATAAAATCGGAAGCATGCATTAATTGCTCCAGCATTTCATAAGTATAATGTGGTTTTCTTAAATTAACATCAAAAACCTTATAAGCCCGGGTTTGCAACAATTCTTCCAAAGACGCTCTTGATATCTTATCTCTACAAACTAAACTTCCGTAAATTAAGACATCAGCACCGAAAGCTATCTTTTTAGCGAAATCGTTCAATTCAATTTTATCCCAAGCTGAAGGATAAGCGATTTCATAACTTGCTGAACCACGTTCATTCAATGTTACATTTACTAAACCAGTAGGAAAATCTTCTGATTTAACAATAGTATCTGTTTCCAGTCCTAAGCTTTTTACCTGATTGATAATGGCTTCTCCGTCTTCATCATTTCCCACGCAGCTAATCATGGCTACCTCGCAACCGAATGTTTTCATACGTAATGCTACATTTAGAGGTGCACCACCAATCTTTTTCTCTTTGTCGAAAACATCCCAAAGCACCTCTCCGTAGGCCACTGCCTTAAGGTTTTTTCCGTTATTCATTCTAAAATTATTTTATATTAATGTTATTCTGGTTGTGTAATTTGCAGATTAGAAAAGATACTATTTTGTCCTTCAGCAATTAATCCCCATTTGTTTTGTTCTCTACCGTAAACACGATTCGTCAAAGCTGCTTTGCCGTTAATATAAAGTACTACAACGCTTCCTTCTGTAATTACTTCAACATCATACTTCGAATTTGTCTGAAACTGAAATGGCATGCGGGTTACTTCTTGTGAAATAGAATTATAACCTATTATTTTACCTTTTGCTATATCGAAAACAATCTTATAATAACTTCCGCTATCATTGGTATGAAAAACAAATCCTGTTGTTCCGGCATTATTTGATAAAGTGACTTCTGCTTTTATTCTGGCTTTCTTACCTGCGGATTTAAAAGTTACCATTGCTTTTTCTGCTTCACCCGACAAACTATAACTTCCATTATTTGTTGTCACATTTGCTGTGATTATATCAACCTCAGCTGTACTGCTCTTTTTAGCAAATAAATCTTCAACTGATTGCGGTGCATGTGTCCCCAGAGTTCCATCACCATTTTGAACCAATTCATGGATGACCATATTGCCTGCCCAATCTTTATTTCCAAGATCATTTTCAGGAATTTTACGGGCATTCCATCCAAAAACATATCTTTTATTTCCATCAGAAGCTGTTTTACCGGCATAAAAATATTCTCCGTCGATCATGTCATTTTCTGGTGTCGTCCACGGTCCATTGATAGAATTTGCCATTCTGTAATGTGTTCCTTTATTACCACTCCAATTTTCAGAGAAAACTAAATACCAATAATTACCCATTTTAAAAATATCGGCACACTCCATCATTAAATAATTATCCTGAGGAGTTGTCGTATAAATAGGAGCCTGAACATCCCATTTTCCTGACGCAGGATCAGTACTTGTAAAATGCAGTAAAACTGCTTTTCTTCCCGGTTCTGTTTGTGTGCTCACCAACATTGAATACTTTTTCAGTTCCTCATTATAAAATACATGAGGATCCCTGAAATCATAATTATAATATCCGGCCGGTGCCGTAATTTTAAAAGAAAGGACTTTTGTCCAGTTTTTCAAATCAGAGCTTGTTGCGCATAAAACACTTTCACGAGCATTGGATTGTACAAAAGCTGGCGTTTCATTGTGTCCTGTATAATAAAAGTAATAAAGATTACCCACTTTTACAACTGATCCTGTGCCAATGGCAAAATCAGGATCGGTAGTTTTTCCATATGGAATCATTTGTCCTTCGTAGGTAAAATGAGCCAAATCGGTGCTTAAATATTCATGAATATCGTGAAACCCTTTTCCTGCAGGTTTATTCTGAGCATCATGAAGGAAATAAATGTGAAATTTTCCGTTATCGAAAAAAGGCATAATATCTCCTGTATATCCCGCACTATAATATGGGTCACTTGCGCCCATCCATTGCGAAGGCGGAACAGGAAAAATGCTTGTTATCTCAGAATTCCCTCCTGAAATAGAACCTCCCACATACGTATCGTCCTGACTGCACGAAACAAGCGAAAAGAAAATGGAAGCGATTGTTGCTATATTTCTATATTTCATTTTTAGTGAATTCAAGGTAATTAATTTTTAGCTAAATAATTGATACTGTTCTGTGTCATTTTTTTGATATTATTGATAAATTCGTTAGCCTGACTTGGCACGCCACTGCTGTTAGCTTCATTATACCAATCATACGCACCCATTGAAATCACGACCACATTTTTATTACTTGCTGTATTTGGAAACTCTGCTATAGTAACTCTTCCGTCAAGATTATTATCCCAGGCCTCACTCGCTAAATTGGTTCCGCCTGTTTGGTTTCTCCAGCCTTCTCCATTAACATAGCCTCCCCACTCCGGCACAAACCACCATGCGGTATGGTTTAATCTGAAAGTTCCGCCTTGTAATAGATTTGCTTTCCCGTTTTCATACGTTATTAGTCCATCAAAAATTGGATGACCCTCATGGCCTACAAAAGACATTCCCCACGAATTTGCATCAACGAATCCGTTTGGAGGAAAATCTCCAAAAACATTATTAGGTCCTTTTCCTGAAGGAACAATTCCTAAGGCATCAACATATTGAGAGGCAAAAGATGTCAAAAGTAAATTCCCTCCGTTAGATCTGAAGTTCTTTAAAGCTGTAGTGACAGCAGGTTTGTAGGCGATTGCCGGTAAATTAGCAGCTGAATCAAAATGCCACCAGATTACATCGACATCGCTTAAATCAGCACCGCTTTCAACACTGTTAAATGAAATATATTTCGCTCCGCTAAAAGTAGAAAAGAACCAATCAGCAGCAGCAATCTCATCCATATTTGTAATTTCTGCTCTGGTTGCAGCGGTTCCTAAAAAAGCAACAACTAAACCAGTTACCGGAACTCCTACATTAGCGGTATAATTCACGCTTTTTCCATTAGACGTTATTACAAAAATCACTGAGTTTGTAAAATCAATTGTCTGACCCGATGCCGGTGAAATAGAAACACCTTCCGTCAATTCAATAATTGGCTTCAAGACTGTCAAATTGGTTCCTTCTGGCAGCGTCATGGTAATGGTTTTACTCGCATCATTTACTGTTCCTGCAATTCCATTAATGGTAAAACTTTTAATTGGACTTAAAACTACCGTCGTTACGGTATAGTCTTTGAACAAATTACCATTTACTACTCTGAATTTTACCGGATTTGTAAAATTGACTGGCGCTGTTACATCCAGATTTGATGTTGCTCCGGCCTCTAGAACCATATCAGGTTTTACAGCTGTAATGTCAGATCCATAAGGCATAGTAACATTAATATTTCCTGTTTTCTGATCAATTTTACCAGCTACTCCATTTATTTTAAAAGAAGTAACATTCGAAGGTGAATCGACATCAAAACCGCCACTCTCAAAACTGTTTTCGCAGGCAGTAAGTGTAAAAACTACTGCCAGAATGAAAGACACTCTTGTCCAATTTTTATATATAAATTTTCTCATGTGAATGTTCTTAAAATAGATTAATAACCAGGATTTTGTTTGTATAATCCCTGACTGAAATTAATTTGTTTCAACGGGATTGGGCAATACTCTTCTTTACCTTCATCAAAAAAGGCGTCCTGATAATAGGTACGTTTTGTTTTTTCTCCTGCATAAAAATCATTCAATACCTGATCTGTCACTCCCCAGCGAACTAAATCAAAGAAACGGCTTCCTTCCATAGCTAATTCTAAACGACGTTCAAAGCGCATAGCTTTACGGGCAAAATCCTGTGTCCAGTTGCAATTCACTCCGTCAACATAGGTACTAATTTTAAAGTTGTTCACATACGGAAGTCTTCCCGTACTTTGCGCAGCTCTTTCTCTAATTTGATTGATTAATGGTAAAGCTTCTGCTTGTCTTCCTAATTCAATCAAAGCTTCGGCACGCATTAAAATCACATCGGCATAACGAATCTGGATTCTGTTCTTTGAATTCCCGTAAAACGGATCAATGTTCACTACACAGCTGCAACTTGGCGCTACATTTTCTTTTAATGAAGCAAAATAGCCATATGTGCCAGGAGATCTTACCCATGCCTCAACGTATAAAAATTCAGGATCATACTTATAAGGTAAACCCGGCATCGCAACAGTGTGATACAATCTTGGATCAACTGTATTAGCATCTATATTTTTATAATCAAAATCCTGATTGTTATAGGTATCAAATTCAGGTAAACCATTTGCGCCTGTTTTAAACGCGTTTACTAAATTTTGACTTGGTTTATGAAAATCGCAGCATCCCAATCCTTGAGGAGTTGACAGGACATCTGAAAAATTTAATCTTCCGTATAAAGTCCCGTCATTGTCTGAAAATTGAATTGAGAAAATCGATTCCGCTCCGTTTTCATACGTTCCAGGTAGAAAGTTATTTGCAAAATCTGGCTCTAAGCTTGCCTTTCCTATTACGTTGTCAGTTGCTGCAATAACTTCCTGTAAATGCTGTGCATTGGTTCCTGTAACTTTATAAGTTTCATCTTGTGTATAAGCCTGATACAAACGTGTTTTTGCCAAATAAGCGTAAGCTGCTTTTTTAGTAGCACGACCCACTTGTGGTTGTGTATCTGGTAAACCATCGGCCGCAGTTTGAAAATCTTCCGCAATTTTATTCCAAAGCTCTTCGTTTGAAAGTGCTTTGTTTGAAATCGTTTTATAATCTTCTACCGGAATATCTTCTGTGATGTAAGGAACATTTCGGAACATAATTTTTAGCATAAAATAAAAATGCCCTCTTAAAAAACGCATTTCAGCCATACGTGTTTTCTTTAGCGGATAATCAGCTTCCGAAATTTGTTCTAATGCTTTCAAAGCTTTATTCGCTCTTGAAACGCCTACATAACTGATGTACCAAAAAGAATCTAACTCTCCAAAATCTGGTCTGATGTTATTCGAAACTTCAAAAAAGTGAAAATCCTGAATATCATTAGTTCCGCTTCCTCCTTTGTAAGCATCATCAGAACGTACATTTCCAAATGGCCACAAACTATAAGGCGAATCATAATGATCATTTCCTAACTGTGCATAAGCTGCATTCATAAATCCTTCTACCGACTCAGGTGTTACAATATCTTCTTCTGACAACACACCACGCGGATCATTTTCCAGAAAATCTGAGCAGGAAGCAAATATTCCCAGCACTAAAAACCCTGTTATATATAGTATTTTTTTCATGTTTTTTGATTTAATCTTTTTATTATAGCGTAAAATTAAGCCCTACTGTAAAAGTCGTTGGCTGCGGGTATCCAGATACTGCATTTGCAGCATTTTCAGGGTCTACACCAGTGAAAGTTTTAGCATCAATAATCAGTAAATTTTGTCCACTAACATAAAATCTGAAACTTTCAAAATTCATCTTTTTCAATAAATCTTTTGGTAAACTATATCCAAATTGTAAAACACGCAGTTTAAGATAATTTCCGTTTTCTACATAATAAGTTGAAAATCTTGATTCTGCATTTCTATCTACCGTTGTTAAAGCAGGAATAGTAGAATTTGGATTATCCAAAGACCAGGCGTTAAGTAAGCGGGTTCCTTTGTTTGAACCTACATCATCCACACTCCAAAAATCAGTCTGGTATTTGGAATTATTAATTACATCAACATCACTTGCTCCTTCCCAGAAAGTAGTGAAATCCCAATTTTTATATCCTAGTCCTAAATTAAATCCATACAACAGACCCGGATTTGGATTTCCAATCCAGGTACGGTCTTTATCGGTAATGGTTCCGTCTCCGTTTAAATCTTTATAACGAATTCTCCCCAGGCCTTTTCCTTCCTGATTGGCCGAGTTATCAACTTCGTTCTGACTTTTAAACAGTCCGTCTGTAACATAACCATACATAGAGTTAATTGGTCTACCTAAAATATTATCATTTAATCCGTCTCCACCATAATTATTTCTTACTTCATCTGGTAATTGTGTTATCTTATTTTTGTTTGCCGAAATATTTCCAGAGATATCATATTTCAATCCAAATGATGTTTCATCGTGGTATCCTAAAGTAACTTCCCATCCTTCATTTTCCATCGAAGCACCATTTACCCAACGATTTCCTCCTTCGCCAATTACTCCTAAATAAGGAGGTAAAACCAGGATATCTTCGGTTTTCTTGATATAATAATCAACAGAACCGCTTAATCTTTGTTTGAATAATCCGAAGTCTAAACCAATGTTGGTTTGCGTAGTAGTTTCCCATTTTAAATCATCATTTCCAGATTGTGTTGCGATAAAACCAGAAGGAAGTAATCCGTTTCCGTTTCCTGCAATGTCATAAGCTGTTCCGTAAGAAGTTGCCCAGGTTGGACTTCCACCTGCATAACTAGCCAAATACAAACTATAGACTGCAGTATTACTGATTTCCTGATTTCCGGTTTGCCCCCAACCAGCACGTAATTTTAAATCTGAAAAGACAGGTGCACTATTTTTGATAAAATTTTCATTGCTGATTCTCCATCCTGCAGAAACTGCCGGAAAGGTTCCGAATTGATTGTTTTTACCAAAACGAGATGAACCATCACGACGAATTGTAGCTGAAAGCAAATAACGATTGTCAAACTCATAGTCCGCTTTTCCAAAATACGAAAGCAATGAATATACTGTTGAAGTTCCGCTTGTAAACGATTCTCCGGTTCCAGCATCAGGATACATATAATCAGGGGTTTCAATTAAAAAGTCATTTTTACGCAAAGTTGTGTTGTCAAAAACGTCTTTATACATCTCGGTTCCGGCCATTAAATTCAGATTACTTTTTCCGAAATTCAGGCTGTAAATTGCTGTATTGGTCCATGTCCATTTATCGCTCACTGACTCATCAATAGTTACAGATGTCTGATCGTTTTGCAAATACCCGGACTTATAACTTCTTTGAAGGGTACGTTTTTTATAAAATCCGTAATCAATACCAAAACTACTTTTGATGTGAAGGTTTTTGATAATTTCTAAATCGGCATACATATTTCCGAAAAGACGTAAATAATCATAATTATTGTCTTTATTATATTCTAAAAGACGAACCGGATTTTGTCTGTCATTCATTCCACCCACTGGTCCGCCCCAGCCTTTTCCGTCAACAGTATGCACCGGAATAATTGGCAAGGCACGAAGTGCCGGATCTAGTACTCCGGGATCTGTAACCTCATTGGTACGATTGAAACTAAAGTTTTCTCCAATAACCAGTTTACCATCAAAATATTTATAAGAGCCATTCATTCTGGCAGAGATTCTTTCAAAGTCAGTTGTTTTCACAACACCTTCACTTCCATAATAGCCCAAAGAAAAAACATAGTTTCCTCTTTCTGATGCGTTTGATACAGATAAATCATAAGATTCAGCAATTCCTGTTTGCGAAATGGCATCATACCAATCTGTATTGGATGCTTTCAGAGTTTGATCTGCATCTAAATATTCAGGAACTAAAACTTTATTTAATTGCGGTTTATTATTGTTAACTTCCCAATCAAATTGATAGCGCAGATTATTATTGTTTGGATTTAATCCGTCGTTAACATTCGCCTGCCATAAAGCCTGCCCGAATTGATTTGCATTTAACACCTCCAACTTTCTTGAATAATCAGAAATAGAAGTATAAGTACTAAAATTGATTCTCATCTTACCTTCTTTTCCTTTCTTTGTAGTAATTATAATTACTCCATTTGAAGCACGTGAACCATAAATACTTGCCGAAGAAGCATCTTTTAAAACCTGAATCGTTTCAATATCATTCGGGTTCAATTCATGCATTCCTGATTTAGTAGGCATTCCGTCAATTACATAAAGAGGATCTGTATTATTTAAAGTTCCTACTCCACGAATTACAACTTTTGTATTTCCTCCGCTCGGAGATCCGTCAGACGAAACTTTCACCCCCGCTACTCTTCCCTGTAACGCTTTAATTGGGTTTGGCTCCGGTTGTTTCATGACTTCCTTCATGTTTACAACCGCTACTGCTCCGGTAATATCTGTTTTCTTTTGTTTGGAGTATCCAG
The DNA here is from genome assembly GCF_057840745.1 of Flavobacterium sp. KH_001. Lineage (NCBI taxonomy): Bacteria > Pseudomonadati > Bacteroidota > Flavobacteriia > Flavobacteriales > Flavobacteriaceae > Flavobacterium > Flavobacterium sp. KH_001. The sequence goes on from NZ_CM174520.1 coordinate 4,629,660, forward strand.
TAACAACCACTTCATTTAGTTGGTTGTTGTCTACTTTTAAAGTTACAGTAACTGTTTTTTGTCCTTTAACGGGAATTGATTGCGGTGCGTATCCGATAAAAGAAACAACAATTACAGCATCTGAATTTATATTTCCGAAAGAAAAATTTCCATCAAAATCTGTTACGGTACTCGTATTTGTACCCGAAATAAGTACGGTTGCTCCCGGAAGCGGCATTCCATCGTCGGACGAAATTACGATTCCTTTAATTCCTGTTTCCTGCGCTGTCATCATCAGCATTGGAAAGAAGAAAAATAGAAAATAAATAATTTTACTTTTCATGAGGTTAGTGGTTTTTAGTTAGTTTATATTTAATTGGTTAATTACGAGGTTGCTCAATTCAACTCCTTCGTTTGAAGAAACCGACAGAGAAGTAAATGGCTGGTTTGTGAAAAAGATTTCGGTGATTACTTTTTCTCCATTGTTGTAAAATATTTCGATAGAGGTTTTGTCTAAAATGATTTTAAAAGCACCTTCTTTTTGATTTCCTTCTAAAGCCGCTTTGGTTATTGTGGAAGCGAATTTATCTGAGAAATCATTTTTTCCTGCCTTCGAACGATCCAGAAATAAATAATGATCTGAATTATTTAATCCGAAAGTCAACGCTTCTCCGGCTACGTTTGAAAGCGTAATCGTATAAGTATCCTGTTTTAAGTTTTTTAAATTAAAATTGACAATGGCTTGAGTTAAATCAATTTTTCCCGGTTCTAAAATTGAAAGATTTCCTTTTCCTTTAAGGTTTTTCCCTTTGATTGTTTTAGAAACATATTTATTGATTTCTTTAACCGGATTACTAACCAGACTATAATCATTTCCTTTTTTAATTAACTGTATTTCACGTGCAATTGTCGTCGCGCTTCTCCAAGTATTAGTTGGTACATCTTGTGCGTACTCCCAATTAGACATCCATCCAATAAACAATCGTCTGCCGTCAGCACTCGGAACATTATTCCAGGTCACACCGGCATAATTATCTTTTCCGTAATCGATCCAAACGGCTTTTTCTTTTTCTACTCTTTTTGCAAAATTAGAATCTAACGTAAAAGTTGTTCCATCAAAATCTCCTATAAAATATTGTGTTCCTGAACCTCCGTTGGCTCCACCTGGATTTAAACTTTGTATTAAAACCCATTTGGTTTCATTTGTGCCTTGCACTTTTATCTCAAAGAAATCGGGACATTCCCAAACACCTCCGTGAGCTCCAATATTTTTTCCGAAATCAGATAAATATTCCCAGTTTCTAAGATCTTTTGATTTGTAAAACTGAGATCGATCCTGAGCGGCTAAAACCAATATCCATTGTTTGTGTGTTTCATCCCAGGTCGCTTTTGGATCACGAAAATCACGAATTCCAGGGTTTTTCACGACAGGATTTCCTTCCTTAAATTTCTGCCATGTAAAACCATTATCATTCGAATACGCAATATCCTGCTGCTCAACATCAATTTTGTTTTCTTTTTCTTTTGTCATATCGTGCAGCGTATAAATCGCTACAATTGGAGCTGTCTTACCAGTACCTAAACCTGAAGTATTGTCTGTATCTACAACAGCACTTCCTGAAAAAATATATTTATCGTTGTCCGGATAAATAGCAATTGGTTGTTCTTCCCATTTAACCAAGTCTTTACTAATCGCATGTCCCCAGTGCATTGGTCCCCATTTATTTCCGTCAGGATAATGCTGATAGAATAAATGATAATAACCGTTTGCGTAGAACATCCCGTTAGGATCGTTCATCCATCCTTTTTTTGGCGTAAAATGAAAATTAGGGCGATACATTTTTTCCTCGGCAGAAGTCGAAACTGAAACAGTTGTATTTTGTGCAACAGCCGAATATGGTTTACAGCCTGCTATAGATATTAGTATAGCACTATAAAATGCCAGCGGTAGATGTTTCATTGATTTCATTTTTTTTGATATTTTTTTTGGTTAGATTTTCACTTAAAACTTCTAAGGATATTCCTTTAGTTTCCGGCATTATAAAAATTACAAACAGTAACTGCAACACCATCATTAATGTAAAAATTAAGAATACGACTTCCGGACCTATTTCTGAAAACAACATCGGAATCAACGATGGAATAATTGCTGCCAGGACCCAGTGTACTGAACTTCCAAAAGCCTGTCCCGATGCACGGATATGATTTGGAAAGATTTCTGAGATAAAAACCCAGATTACAGCTCCTTGCCCAATGGCGTGAGAAGCAATAAATAAGAAAAGGAAAATAGGTACTGATAATCCTCCCCAATTAAAATAAAACGAAGCAGATACTAACCCTAAAGAAATAATATATCCAATAGAACCAATGTACATTAACAACTTTCTTCCTAATTTGTCGATTAATGCTACTCCGATTAAAGTAAAGATAAGATTCGTAATTCCAATTCCGATACTGCTTAAAAGAGCTGTGTTTTGTCCTAAACCAGCTTCTTCAAAAATTCTTGGCGCATAATATAAAAAGGCATTGATTCCAGAGAACTGATTAAAAAATGCAATTAAGAAAGCCAATATTAATGGAAAACGGTATTTTTTCATGAAGATGTTTTCATGTTTGGTCACACCATTTTCTCTAGACTCATCCATGATATCTTTGAGATTTGCTGTTGGATCTATTTGAAACAACACCTTGCGCGCTTCTTCATCTCGGTTTTTAGACAATAACCATCTTGGACTTTCCGGGATTGTAAGTATAAAAAGTATATAAATAAAAGATGGAATTGCCTGAACCCCTACCATCCAACGCCAGGCATTTTCTCCAATATCTTTTAAAAAGTAGTTTGAGATAAAGGCAATTAAAATCCCCAGTACAATATTAAACTGGTATAAGGCTACTAAGCGTCCGCGCTTGTCTGCCGGAGCAATTTCAGAAACATAGGCCGGAGCAGCAATAGTAGAAGCACCAACACCTAAACCTCCAATAAATCTGAAAGCAGCAAATACGAAAGGATCATTTGCAAAAGCAGCACCTACAGCTGAAATGAAATATAAAATTCCGATCCAGAATAATGTCTTTTTACGACCTATTTTATTAGTTGGAATTCCTCCAAAAATAGCACCTACAACTGTTCCCCAAAGTGCCATTGCCATAACAACAGATCCATGAAACGCATCAGATGAATGCCAAAGAAGCTGTAATTGTTTATCAGCTCCAGAAATAACTACGGTATCAAAACCGAATAGAAAACCTGCCAGTGCAGCAGTAACAGACCAAATCAATATCTTATTCATTGTACATGTATTAAAAACTTGTTGCTAAGATATCCGCAAAAAAAACAACTTATTTTTAATGATGTTACAATTTAATTCTATAAATACTGATGGATTAGCATTTAAACAACAAAAGCTTTATTTACAAGGCTTTACAGAGTTTAAAATTTATTTACGAAAACCGTGTAGTTTCGATTTTGTTACATTTGGTTTAAAATTGATACACGAATTGTATCAATTTCAAACCATTGTTAATTTGAAGATTTGTATTCCTTTGGTGAAATTCCAAATTTATTCTTAAAAGCTGTAGAAAAATAATTTGGTGAAGAGAATCCAAGTGAATATGCAATTTCAGAAATATTCATATTATTAGCCTTTAAAAGCTCAGCTGCTTTCTCCAATTTTACATTATTTATGTGATCACTGATGTTGATTCCGATAATAGCTTTTACCTTTCGGTACAGCTGAACGCGAGAAACACCAAGCCTATCGGCTAAATCTTCAACTGAGAATTTAGGATTTTCGACATTCATTTTAATAATATCATTCATTTTAGTAATAAAGGACTGTTCCTGATTACCAAATTTAGACTCAGGCTCAATGCGATATATATTATTGGTATAATAATAACGAAGTTTTTCTCTGTTGAAAAGTAAACCTGAAATAGATTGTTTTAAAATAGAAAGACTAAAAGGCTTTGTAAGATACTGATCTACTCCGCTTTGCAAGCCTTTCAAAACAGATTCCTTATTGCTTTGAGCTGTTAAAATAATAATTGGAATATGTGACGAACGTAAATCCTTTTTCAATTCTTTACTAATTTCGTAACCGTCTTTGTCTACCAGGTTAATGTCACAAATTATAATGTCAGGAACAATTTCCATTGCTTTTTCAATTGCATCACTTCCATCAGAAGTATGAACCAGATATTCGTTCGCTAATTTGGCCTTTAAGAATGTTACCAAATCGCTATTATCTTCTATAATCAAAAGAGTATGTTTCTCTGATTCAGAAATTACATTTGCTTCATTTAAATCTGTTTCTATATCTAAATTATCCGATATTAAATTTGGAGCTGTATTTAGATTTTCAGCTTTATTAATCATTTCAGAAGGCTGTAAATGACTGTTTCCTTTTAATAGCGTAATCACAAACTCGCTTCCTTGTTTCGATTTTAATTCGATTGTTCCCTGGTGCAATAGCACAAATTCTTTTGACAAATGAAGTCCAATTCCGGAACTATTCTTATTATTGTTTGATGCTCTGAAAAAGGGATTAAAAACATTCGACAATTCATTTTCAGGTATTCCAATTCCGGAATCTTTAAAACTAATTTTAACTGTATTGTCCTGATTTTCTATAATCGAAATACTAATTTTTCCGTTATTGGGAGTAAATTTAAAAGCATTTGAAAGCAAATTGAAATACACTTTATCCATCAAACCCCTATCAATAAATATTTCCAGATTTTTATTTTTGCAGGTAAGCTGAAAATCAATATTTCTGCGGGCAGCCTCGCCTTTGAAATTGGTCATCACCTCATTTGAAAAATCATAGATTTTAGTATTCGAAGCTCTTAAGGTAAATTTTTGCTCTTCGATTTTTCTAAAATCCAACAGCTGGTTTATTAATCTGAGTAATCGATTTGAATTTTTATGAATCAGTTTTACCTCATCAATAAGTGCAGTTCCTTTGATTTTTTCGTTTTCTATTAAGGACTCCACATAACTCATGATCAAAGTTATGGGTGTTTTAAATTCATGCGAAAGTCCGGTAAAGAAATTCAATTTTGCTTCATTACTTCTTTCTGCAATTTTTGCCATTTCCTGAATTTCATTATTCTGATCAATTACAGTCTGGTTAATTCTTTCAAGCTGTTTTTTCTTTCTTGAAATAGAAATAGTCGAATAAATACTGTAAATCGTCAAACTCAAAATGATCACCAGGAAAAAACTTAGTAGTCTTACCAGATTGTTCTGAGAAGCATATTCTCTTTCCTGTACATTTATTGCTCCTTGCTGTGACTCAATGACCGCTTGTTGCTGATCGACCTTGTCCATTTGATTTTCGATAATCTCTGCATTATTTTCATCAATTACAATGGTATTCAGTATATTATTTTTAGCGACAGGTTCTTTATTATACATTTTAAGAGCTAACTTCAGGGCTTCGTTTCCGCCTGTCGGATATAAAATGGTTCCGTCTAAAACACCGTTTTTCACCAATTCTATTCCGCCATTAACCGTATTTAGTCCATCAACTCCTATAAATTTAATTTTCTTTTCTAATCCAACGGTCTTAGCTGTTTCCCAGGCACTTAAAGCCATTCGGTCATTATGGGCAAAAATGTATTCAATATCGGGATTTTGCAATAGAATCGTTTTCAAAGGCGCTTTAACAGATTCACCCTCCCAATCGCCATGAATGGTGTTTTCTATTTTGAAACGCTTGTTTTCATTGATTATCTGCTCAAATCCCAGACTACGTTCATACGCTGGCGACGAACCATTTGCTCCGGTAATTTCAATAATTTTACCAGAACCTTTACTGTGCGAAATAATATATCGGGCAGCAATTCTGCCAATCTCAATATTATCAGCGCCAAGATATGCAGTATAATTTTCGCCTTCTATTTTTCTGTCGACCACAAGAACCGGGATTCCGGCTTTTATTGATTTTTCGACAACTGCCGTTAAAGGTTTAGATTGAATTGGCGAAACAATAATAACATCTACTTTATTAGAAATGAATCGTTCTATATCTTCAATTTGTTTCTCGATATTGTTATTAGCGTCTTTAATGGTCAGATCAACTTCAGGTCGTAACGAAGCTTCAATCTTAATAGAGCTGTTCATTTGCTTGCGCCAGTCGTCGGTAGTCATGGCCTGAGAAAACCCGACTTTGATTTTATTTCCTTGTTTTTGTTTACAGGAAGTTAAAATTAGGGATGCCAAAAAAAGCATCAAAATATATTTTACAAATTGACACATGGGATTTTGAGTTTAATGAAAATGAATTTCGAAACTATCTTCTTGAAACACCGATTGTCAAAATAATTAGGAAGGATTATTTTTATGACAAGCAAGAAGGAAATCTATTTTGAAAAAGTAAAATTAAACTTTTATTTAATGTGTACAAATTTGGTGTAGTTATATTTAAAGAATAAATGTTTACCTACCAAAACTTAAAATTAATATCTTAAGTTTTGGTAGGTAAACATTTTATTTTCTCTTTAGTAATTTTCTAACTCCTTTATAAATTGAAATTTATTCTAGCTCTTGGTGATTTTCAATACAACGCTGCTATTTGACGCTGTAACATTTGGATTAATACCAATCTGCATTAAAAAATCACCTGAATAAACAGCAGTTTGTACGGCTGCTTTTTTACCAGGATAAATATTAATTTCTTCTACTTTATAATTTAAGTCTGATTGTAGTCCTTTTAATTTAACTGGAAGATGTGTTCCAGCTTCATATCTGGAGTTAACAGAATAGCTGAATACCACTGCTTCGTTTCCATTTTTATTGACAAACATTACCGATGCGGCATCATTGTCCCACGGACTTTGCAAACGATACTGGTCACCCTGCCAGATTGTGTTACTTAGTGCTTTATAATTTTTTATAGCTTCTTGGGTAAAAGCTAAATCTTTTTCATTTAGATCTTTAACCACAATATCAAAACCTAATCTTCCCATCATGGCAATATCAGTACGGTATTTAATCGGCTGTTTACCCCAATCGGTAACGTGTGCCGCAATGGTAAGCGCCGGATAAAAATACGAGTATTCCCATTGTATGTATACACGCTCTAAGGGATCGGTATTGTCACTTGGCCAAAAATCAGTAAAATATTTCAAGGCTGCATAGTCTACTCGACCTCCTCCGCCAGAACAAAGCATCATTGGCACTTTTGGATATTTTACACGAATTCGTTCTAATACCTTATATAGTCCATTTACATAATCGGTATAAAAATTATTCTGCTTATCTTTTAGATTACTGGAATATGCGTTATAAATTACGGCATTACAATCCCATTTGATATAAGCCAATTCTGGATTTTCGGTAAAAAGATTATCTACAATACCGTAAACAAAATCCTGAACTTTTGGGTTTGATAAATCCAAAACTAACTGATTACGGAAATAATGTTCTGCTCTTCCCGGTTGTTTGATAACCCATTCCGGATGTTTTTTATATAAATCACTTGCAGGGTTGACCATTTCCGGCTCAATCCAGATTCCGAATTTTACCTGATTATCTTTAGCCGTTTTTACTAAAGTTCCAATTCCGTTTGGTAACTTCTTTTTGTTTACCTCCCAATCTCCCAAACCTGCATTGTCATTGTTACGGGGATAATTGTTTCCAAACCACCCGTCATCCAATAAAAACATATCTACACCCAATTTTTTACTGTCAGCAATAAGCACTTTAAGTTTATCTTCGTCAAAGTTGAAATAAGTCGCTTCCCAGTTGTTCAGCAATGTCATGCGGTTTCCTTTACCGTCTAATATTTTATAATTTCTTGACCAATCGTGTAAATTACGACTTGCATATCCTTTTCCCTTTGATGATAAGGTATACCAAAATTTTGGTGTTGTAAAAACTTCATTTTTAGGCAATGAATAAGCTGCAGCAGCGTTATTAATACCCGAAATAACACGCAGATTATTTAATGGATCCAACTCTAAATCGGTTCTAAAATTCCCTGACCATTCTAAACCTGCAAACAAAACTTTTCCTTCGTTTTCTGTAGCTGGTTTATCCAAAGAAACCATAAATACTGACGGCTGAAATAAATTAGCGCGAGCACCTAGTTTTGTGTCTAAAACCTTAATTCCGTGTGTCAGTTTTGTTTCTTCAGGCTGCATTTCTCTTGCCCATTCACCATGATATTGGTTTAGCCAAAAATTATTGTAGCCTTTCAAATATAAATTTGCAGAAGCATACTTATTTAAAGTAATATTTCCTTTTTCACCGTGCTGAATTGTGGTCCATTGTTCGATAACATCTGTGTCATAATAGGCAAGAATAAACAGATGAACCTCAACAGGATATATGGGATCTTTAAGGGTAATTTCTGTTTGCGAAATTCCTGTACTTACCGTTGTCGTTTTGTGTGATACATATAACAAATCTAATGACGTATTCCCATCAGCATGTGTTACAGATATTGCAGGTTCTAGTAAGTTTTTAGATCCTGATGGTGTATAGGCTGCATTATAAATTCCCGAATAATCTGCTCCCTGACGAAACTGTCCCTGAATTTTTTCATACTCAAAATCATTTGCCAGTTTTTCTCCCAAATAAATAGTGTTTACTTCTTTTCCCGGACTTACATTTAAAACAAGTGCATTGCTTTTTGTTTTTACTGAGATAATTTGTTGTGCGGTTATTGTACTACTATAGCTCGTTAGAATAAAAAAAACTACTGTAAAAGAACTTGTTAAGGTTATAAATTGTTTTTTCATTTAAGTATATCTATTTACTTTTTTAGTTGATAAACATTATTTCGAAAAGAAGCTCTATATTATATTATCGAGACTTCTTTAAGAAATAAAAATAGGAATCAAATCCTAAATATCTTCAAAAATAGAAAAAACTTAATTTTTTTAACAATATATTACTTTTCTTATCATCTAAAAGTATAGTCTCTTCCGCATTTATCCAGTACTAAAAATTACTTTAAAGCATTATAAAGTATCTCTACCGGATGTTGTGCTTTGCGTCCTGTACCATCTGCAATTTGATGCCTGCAACTTGTTCCTGATGCAGAAATCAATGTTGCGTGTTCCTCAGAACGGATGGTTGGAAACAAAACCAGTTCTCCTATTTTCATCGAAATATCATAGTGTTCTTTCTCATAACCAAAAGATCCAGCCATACCGCAGCAACCACTCGGGATATTCAGAACAGTATAATTCTTTGGTAACGTTAAAATTTTCTTTAGTGGTACCAATGACGATAAAGCTTTCTGAAAACAATGTCCGTGCATTCTAACTCTTTCTATTTTATCCGAAAAACTATCAGAGGTGATTCTTCCCGCTTCTAATTCTTTGGCTAAAAACTCTTCGATTAAAAAAGTTTTTGTTCCAAATAATTTTGCTTTTGCTTTTAAGTCGCCACGACATAAATCAGGGTATTCATCACGGAACGTTAATATTGCAGAAGGTTCAATTCCGATTAACAAACCCTCTTCGGGAATCGCTTTCTCAAAATCCTGAGTATTTTTTTCTGCAATTTCTCTAGCTTCTTTTAGCATTCCTTTTGATAGATAGGTTCTTCCGCTTATACCTATTTTAGGAATTTCAACCAAATAACCTAAACGATTCAGAAGCTTTACCGTTGTCTGACCAATTTCTACATCATAATAATTCAGAAACTCATCATTATAAAGATATACTATACCATTTATAAAATCTCCTTCCTGAATGTAATTTTTTATCCATTTGGCAAAAGTAATTTTGTGCATTAAAGGCAATTTTCTCTCTGTTGCAAAACCAGTTGATTTTTTGATGATATTCCCTAATAAACCTTTAGTAGATAAATTATAAGCCCACGGAATTGAGGCAAACAAATGGTTTATTTTTGGTGTGTTCCCTATTAGTCTCGAGCGAAATTTCACTCCATTTTTATCATGATATTGTTGTAATGTTTCAGCTTTTAGCTTTGCCATATCAACATTAGAAGGACATTCTGATTTACAGCCCTTACAACTTAAGCACAAATCAAGTACATCCAGAAGATTTTCATCATCAAACTTATTTTCTTTTTTTGAATTCGTTATGGTTTCTCTCAAAATGTTGGCTCTTGCACGGGTAGTATGTTTTTCATCACGCGTCGCCATATAACTCGGACACATGGTACCACCGCTTTTTTCTGTTTTTCTGCAATCTCCAGATCCGTTGCACATTTCGGCAGCTCGCAGGATTCCGTTATTTTCTGAAAAATCAAAATACGTTTCCGGCATTGGCGTGTCCTGACCCGCTGTGTATCTTAAACTAGAATCCATCGGTGGTGTATTCACGATTTTACCCGGATTAAAAACGCCCCAGGGATCCCAAACTTCTTTTATCTGAATAAACAATTGATAAATTTCTTCACCTAACATCAGCGGAATAAATTCTCCTCGAAGTCTTCCGTCACCATGTTCTCCACTTAAAGATCCCTTATATTTTTTCACCAAATGGGCAATATCTGTCGCTATGGTTCTAAAGAGTGCTGTTCCTTCTTTAGTTTTTAAATCAATAATGGGACGAAGGTGTAATTCTCCCGTGGCTGCATGCGCATAATGAACGCAGTTTAAATTTCTTTCTTTTAATATTGCATTAAAATCTTCGATAAAATCAGGTAAATCATTAACATCTACCGCAGTATCTTCAATTACAGCAACGGCTTTTGCGTCGCCGGGAATATTAGATAATAACCCCAACCCCGCTTTTCTTAACGTCCAAACTTTATTAGTATCATCACCATAAACAATCGGAAAATGATAGCCCAGATTTTTAGAACGCATCAAAGCTTCCATTTCCTTCGCAACAGCATCAATTTCTTCTTGTGAATCTCTTAAAAATTCAACCGCTAAAATAGCCTGAGGATCTCCTTTTACAAAAAAACGATTCTTGCTTTGTTCTATATTTTCTTTGGTACATTCCAAAATATAATGGTCAATTAACTCAACACTATCCGGATTGAATTTCAAAGCTTCTATATTCGCTTTAAGCGATTCATTGATACTTTCAAAATGAACACAAACTAAAGCTGCATACGGTTTTAAAGCATCAACTAAATTTAATTTTATAGCGGTGGAAAAGAATAAAGTCCCCTCAGATCCTGCTATTAATTTACAAAAATTGAATTTTTCATCTGAATTACAAAAAGGCATAGCATCTCCCAATAAATCTAAAGCATAACCTGTATTTCTTCTCGGAATTGTTTTCTTCGGAAAATTATCTTCAAATAAAGTTCTATTACTTTCAGAAGATAATATTTCTTTTGCCTGAACATAAATTGCTTGTTCTAAAGGGCTCACAACATTGATTCCGTTGCATTTATCTTCAAATTCAGTATTGGTCAAAGAACCAAACGTGACTTCATTACCATCAGCCAAAAAACCTTTAATTTCTAATAAATGCTCACGTGTAGATCCATAAATAACAGATCTTGCGCCACAGGCATTGTTTCCGACCATTCCACCAATCATGCAACGATTACTGGTTGACGTTTCCGGGCCAAAAAATAATTTATATGATTTTAAATGAAGATTTAATTCATCGCGAATTACTCCCGGCTCTACCCAAGCTGATTTATTAGCCTGATCTACCGATATAATATTGGTGAATTCCTGCGAAATATCAACTATAATTCCGTTTCCAACCACCTGACCCGCAAGCGAAGTTCCGGCTGCACGAGGTATTACACTGCTGCCATTCTCTCTTGCAAAAGCGATAATTTTTCGAATATCTTCTTTTGTTTTCGGAATCGCTACCGCTAAAGGCATTTCTTTATAAGCGCTGGCATCAGTTGCGTAGAGCAAACGCATGGTATGATCGTAAAATAATTTACCCTCTAATTGTTTCTCTAAACTTTCAAGATTAATAGAACTCCTGGAAAGGATATTATTATCATTCATTTTAATACTTTATTATATAAATTTCGCCACAAAGGCGCAAAGTCGCCAAGGTTTTGTTCTTAAACTTCGTGCCTTTGCGATGACATTTCTTTTACAATTCGCTTAATGCGATATCTAATAGTCTAACCATTTCATCCGCATTTTGCTTACTGAATGTCATTGGAGGCTTTATTTTTAAAACGTTGTGCAAAGGTCCGTCGGTACTTAATAAATAGCCGTTTGCTTTCATTTTTTCTACGACGATATCTATTTCAGGAACGGCTGGTTCCATGGTTGTTCTGTCTTTTACCATTTCGGCACCAATGAAAAATCCATGTCCGCGAACGTCACTAATGATTGGATATTTTGCCATTAAACCTTTAAGCCCGTTCATTAAATGATTTCCAACTTCTAAGGCATGTTTTTGCATTTCTTCTTCCTGAATAACATCTAAAACGGCTAATCCTGTAGTCATTGAAACAGGATTCCCTCCAAAAGTGTTAAAATACTCTAATCCGTTATTGAAAGCATCAGCAATTTCTTCTGTTACAATTACAGCAGCTAAAGGATGTCCGTTACCAATTGGTTTTCCTAAAACCACAATATCCGGAACTACATTTTGTAACTCGAATCCCCAGAAATGATCTCCAATTCTTCCGAAACCAACCTGAACCTCATCAGCAATACAAACACCTCCGGCTGCTCTGACATAGTCATAAGCTGTTTTTAAGTAATTTTCCGGTAACGGAATCTGACCACCAACTCCTAATAGCGTTTCGCAGATAAATACGGCTGGTGCTTTGTCTTCTTTTTTTAAATCTTCAATGATTCTTTGTACATCAGCAGCATATTTCTCACCCGCTTTTGTGTCGCCATATTTATAAGGTCCGCGATACAAATCCGGATTAATTGCTTTGTGTATCCACGGCATTTGACCGGAACCGCCTTTGCTGTCAAATTTATATGGACTCATTTCCATTGCCACCGTCGAAGTTCCGTGATAGGCATGATCCAAAACAATAATATCTTTTTGTTTGGTAAAATGGCGGCTCATTCGAATTGCCAAATCATTAGCTTCACTACCCGAATTCACGAAGTAACAAACGCTCAATTTAGATGGTAATGTTGCAGTTAGTTTTTCCGCATACTTCGTTATGGTGTCATTTAAATATCTTGTATTGGTATTTAAAGTTGCTATTTGCTTTTGCATTTTTCGAACTACAACCGGATGACAATGCCCCACATGTGAAGGGTTATTGACGCAATCTATAAAGGTTCTTCCTTTATCATCATATAAATATTGCAAAGCTCCTTTAACAATTTTTAATTTGTCTTTGTAGCCGATACTTAAATTTCGACCAATTTTCTTTTTTCGAACTTCGAGTAAATTGCTGTAATCATCATTGTTTATTAATCCGGTAAAACCGCAAGCTTTTCTAAAAGCATCTTGCGCTTTGATTGGATTAATCTCGATTAATTTATATAGCAAATTCCAAGCTGGTTTTTCAGTAATAAAATGATGCTCATTATTACTGTCTAATGACGCATTATAAGCCGATTGTGTTACGCTGATACAAAGTCTTCCCGCAATTAAATAGCATAATAAATCTAATTCCTGCTCTTTAAGTGGATATGCTTTATGATACCCCGCTACAATCGATGCCGCAACAGCCAAGGGATCTTCTTCGTCGAGCATTGCGTAAGTACAGGCTATCGCCAAATTATTGACTAGCACAGTATAAACCATATCGCCAAAATCAATCAAACCACTAATACGATTTTCTTGTACTAATATGTTATAATCATTGGCATCGTTATGAATATAAGCATGTCTTAAACGGTGAATTTGCGGTACTACTTCTGTGTCAAACTGTAACAGAAAATATCCTGCAATTCTTCTTTTTTCATGGTTCAGAATATGTTTTAGATTATCACCTGCTTCACTGGCACGGCTAATATCCCAAGTATAACTACGATGCATTGCAGGGTGAGAAAAATCCTGTAATGCATGATCCATACTTCCCAAAAATGAGCCTAAATTATGGTGTAATTCACTTGTTTTTTCTTTTGCATCAACCCAAAAAGTACCTTCTAAAAAGTTTAGAATTCTTATATAATAGGTTTTAGAATCTCTTATTATCTTCGTTAATTCTTCTCCTTGTTTATTGATGCTAAAATGCTGAAAACAATCTGAAATATCGCTTTTTTTAAGATGCTGGATAATATTAATCTGCGCTTCCAGAAAAGGAAACGGGTGACTCTCATTTGATACTTTTAGAATGTATTTTTCATTTTTTTCATTCGATAAAAGAAAATTTAATTCATCATACCCATTTAATGCTTTTACGGTTACATTTAGTCCGTAATGCTCTTTTACTAAACCCTGAATTGTTTCTTCTGAAAAAGTCATTGGTATTATATTAAATTGTTTTTGTCTTTTTATTTTATTTCCAAATTATAGCTTGTGCCGGCTGTAGCGGATTTTGTCCCACCAATATTTTGCTTCCTTGAGGTACCGGTAAGTTTACAGGCTGATTTGTATAGTTTACACCTACATAAAAACCATCACGCCATTCTATAAAAACTCCTTTTGGCAAATCTTCAATGGCTACTTTAGCGCGAGAGTAAACAGTACGAACCACTTCTCTTTCTAAGGCACCGTCATTACTTTCGACACCAATATAGGTAATGGTTCCTTTTCCTAACTTTCTGGTAACAACAGCCGCTTTATCTTTGTAAAACTGATCATCATAAGTTGCTAAAACTTCTGTTCCTTGTTTTGGAGTCAATACATCTGCCCAGGTATTCCATTTATAACTGTTATTTCCTGCTTTAATAGTCCCGTTTACATCTGCAACTAACATATCAAAAAAGTCAACATCTGCACCAATTAATGGAACAATTGGAGCGTTCCAGTTTGCTTCAAAGAAATGACCGTTTTTATCTTTTTGGCCTGTGCGACATGACAGAATTAAATTTCCTCCATTCTCCACATATTTTTGCCACTTTGCTACAAGTTTTTGATCTACTAGCTGATAAGCCGGTGCCACAATAAAAGCATACTCATCAAAATTATCTCCTTCGGTAATAAAATCCATTGGCGCACCAGTTGATTTAACGGCGGCAGTATAAGTATTTCTATGTTTCCAGGTGTTCCAAAATCGGGTTTGCTTTTGATTTTCTAAATCCCAAAGATTTTCATGACTCCATAAAAAACCTGTTTTTCTCTTTGCGATTTCCTGAGGCATTATAGCTTTTGGATCGTACTCTTTACGAAGCTTTTTCATGTCTTCGATCGATTGTACAAATTCTTTTCCGCCCTGAGAAAGTGTCACTCCATCTGTTCCTACTATTCCTTCGTGGTACATTTCGCTGCTTCCAAGCGGGTGTCTGTATCGGTACGTACAGGTAAAAGAACAACCACCGCCAAAAGCTTGTGAAAGCCACATACGTACTGTTCCCGGAAGTAATTGTGGATTGATACTGGCCCAATTTACTTGTCCCGGCTGCAATTCCATAACACCAGTAACTCCGCTTATTGATCTGTAATAATCGTTTGCCTCTGAAATTTTACTTGGAGAACCCATTCTAAAACTATCTCCGCCTAAAGGATTTTGGCCACTTACAGGATACATGGTATAGGTGATGAAGTCCATTTTGTCTGCACTTCTTGGATCGGCATCATAAATTACATTGGTAAAGTTTGTTGTAATCCATTGTTTTGGATCTGTGTATTTTCGAAGTATTTCGGCTTGTCTGTTCAAGTATTCACCTTGTGCATCCGAAGTAAATCTTTTAAAATCTAGAACAGCATGCGGACTTAGTTTATCTTCAAAATACATTTCAGAATTAGGTAAAACAATTTGTTCGAAATTACTATATCTCGTACTCCAAAAACTCCCAACCCATTCTGTATTTAACTTTTCGATTGTTCCATATTTGACTTTAAGCCAGGTTTGAAAAGCTTTACGGGCAGAAGGACTAAAATCGGCAGTTCCAAGAGGTTCATTGTCGATTTGCCAACCCATAATATTTTTATTCTTACCGTATCTTTTCCCTAACTCCGCTACAATCTTATCGGTAAATTCACGGTATTTTTCATTCGTAATAGACACATTGGCTCTATTTCCGTGTTCTCTGCGTCGACCGTTTGCATCAACCAGATAAATTTCAGGATATTTCTCTCCCATCCATGCCGGAGGAGTTGGTGTAGGCGTACAAAGAATAACTTTTAATCCTTCTTTTTCGGCTATAGCCAAAGCATCATCGAGCCATTTAAAATCATACTTTCCTTCTTCGGGTTCCATATAAGTCCAGGCAAATTCAGCAAAATGAGTAAATTCAAATCCGAACTTTTTAATATTTTTTAAATCACGTTCCCATTGCTCTCTTGGCCATTGCTCGGGATAATAATAAACCCCAATTTGCATTAAATCTTGTTTCGGGAAAAAACGCTGTGGGTCTTTCTTTTCCGTTGCAGTAGTTTTTTTAGTTTGAGAAAAAACAGGTGTTGAATTGCAATTCGCAATAAGCAAGCCTGTTAAAACTATTTTTGTTAACGATATTTTTTGGTTGAACATACTTTTTAATATTGTTGTGTTAATCAAATTTAGAAATTAGTTCGACTATTTGTCTTGTAAAAGGAGCATTAAATAATGAGAGGCAGACCAGCTAAAATTAAAAGCTTCCAATCCTTTTCCTGTAACAGGCTGATAATTTTCTCTAATTGAAGTTCCTTTGTCTAAAACTCCTTCTGCATTGTAAATCAGTTTGTGTGCTAATTCATTTGCCTCAGTTGTGTATCCGTATTTTTCTAATCCGTTAATTCCAAAATAACTTTGATCAAGCCAAACCGGTCCTCTCCAATAGCCACCTTCAGGTTTAAATTTAGGATGATTTGCGGCCAATGTTGGTAAAGGAACAAAGGTGTTTAAGGAATTTGTATCTAACATATTCGCTTTAGCAACTTTGGCTTGTTCGGCCGTGGCAACCTCAGCCCAAATTGGCAAATATCCCTCACATCCCATTGCTTTAATCAATGTTTCACCGTCGATTGTAGTGTCGTAAAACCAACCTGTTGACGCATCCCAAAACTGATTTTGAATTTTAGCTTTTAGCGTTACACTTTCGTCTTTCCATTTTTTAGCTTCTTCCGTCAGTTTTAAAACGGCAGCCATTTTATTTAAATAGTCCTTTTCAGCATATAAAAACGAATTTAAGTCTACACTTTCCTGATCTAGTGAATAGGCTTTTTCTCCGTTTTTCAGAATTTTACTATCATCAAAACGAACGGCATTATCCATTCCACTTTCCCATTTAGCAGCGATCACAGTTCCGTCAGTTGAACCAAATTCACATAGACCATCCTGATCATGATCACGGTCTTTATACCACCAATTGTGATATAATTTTAACTTTGGATAAAACTCTTTTATGAAGTTAACGTCTTTCGTTTTTTCATAAATTTTCCAGATTGCCCAGGCAGCAAGCGGTGCTTTCGTATTTCGGTAATTGTTTTCTTCCAGAAGATTATTTCTGTAGATACAATCCGGGATAAATCCGTTTGGTTCCTGATAATCAAATAAAGCACGCATTTGATTTTTTGCCAATTCCGAATCATAATTGGCTACAGCAACAGCATGTTTCCAACTATCCCAAGCCCAAAAACCATGAAACCACTCGTAATTATAACTCGGAAAAAGGCCTCCGTGCTTTAATCCTTCTGCAGCAATTCTGGTGTTGTTTTGTAGCGTTAAAACCAATTTTGCAATCAAATCAGAATAAACTGTATCTGTGTAAATGCTTTTCTTTTTGGCTATTAATGCTGCTAACTGTCTTTCTTTGTCTTTTTGTGTGTTATTAAGCAATGTATTAAAAACTGTCTTTGCAATCGTTTCATTTTCATTTTTCCATGAATATTGAGCAAAAATAAAAGTTTGAGCCACTACAATTTCTTTAGTTTCATTTGGTTTTAATACCAATTTTTCTGTCTCGGCTTTGTATCCTTGTTTTGTAATTTCAATTTCAGGATTACTATTTAAGAACTGAATGTAGCCTGTCGCAGTACTTTTCGCAGAAACAATTTTTATTTTTTTATCTTCTTGAGACAATTGTAAATCGTCTAAAAAAATGTTCGAATTATAAGACGGGAAAAGGGTTATCGTTTTTCCTGATTTATTAGTAATACTTGTTTTTTGTAATGCCGAATGACCGGATAAAAATACCAACTGTTGTTTTATCTCTAATTTGTCATTTTTAAATTGTTGCTCTAAATGGCTGTTATAGCTATTTTGATCGATTAATGCACTTTTCCAATTGATTACTTCCTGCTTGTTTTCATCCTTTAATTCTAACGAAACAAACGAAGGACTTAACCAAACCCCGTTTTGTTCTGTCATTAAAAAAGGTCCTGAAAATCCTGCCTTAATTTCTGATGGTTCCAAAAATCCGAATGCAAACCACGCACCTTTATCTGAGAAAGCTAATGATTTTCTGTCTGTAGCATTTGTTGGGTTTCCTTTATAATTAATACTGTTTTTAGCGGATTCTAAGTTTGGGAAACTTTTTTGAGACCAACCTAATTGCAGTATAAAAAAGGGTGCAAGAATAAAAAGTATTTTCTTTTTGCCCATGTTATTTCGTTTTTATGATGTGTTTTTACTTCAATTTCTACCTCTCCTTATGGAAATTTTTTTTACATAAAAAGAATAGCCCAAGAAATATAGGCTATTCTTTTTAAATTAAAATCATTTACAGTATTAATTCGTTTGTAATTCTGTCAATGGAATTGGGTAAAAGTTATTTTTTTCATCAGTGAGCTTTCCTGAAATTGTTTTCTGTGCTTGTGCAAAGTTGATGGTTGGCATCCACAAGCATAACAGTAAAGGAATAAAGTTTAATTTCCTGATTAATAGTTTTTTCATTTTGGTAATGGTTTTGATTAATTTTTTTTCGTTTTCTTTTTTTGTTTTTTAGTTTATGCAGGCAATTTATCTGGTCAATGCCGAAAAAAACATTGACCAAATAAACTACGGTATTCTCTTTATTCTGATTTTTTTTTATAGACCTGTTCCGGGGTCTATAAATCAA
This sequence comes from Flavobacterium sp. KH_001, assembly GCF_057840745.1. Taxonomy (NCBI): domain Bacteria; kingdom Pseudomonadati; phylum Bacteroidota; class Flavobacteriia; order Flavobacteriales; family Flavobacteriaceae; genus Flavobacterium; species Flavobacterium sp. KH_001. The sequence continues at coordinate 4,648,613 of NZ_CM174520.1, forward strand.
ATTTTATTCCTTGTGCTAATGGCAAACTCGTAGTGTAGTTGATTGTATTCGTTTGTCTTCGCATGTAAACTTTCCAGGCATCAGAACCTGACTCTCTTCCTCCGCCTGTTTCTTTTTCTCCACCAAAAGCACCGCCAATTTCAGCACCAGATGTTCCGATATTTACATTGGCAATACCACAATCAGAGCCTGTAACTGATAAGAATAGTTCCGCTTCTCTTAAGTTATTGGTCATAATTGCAGATGATAATCCCTGTCCTACGCCATTTTGGATTTCAATTGCATCTGTAACAGTTCCTGAATATTTTAATAAGTACAATACCGGGGCAAAAGTTTCGTGTTGTACAATCTCAAATGTATTATCAGCTTCAGCAATTGCAGGTTTCACATAACAGCCACTTTCGTAACCTTCTCCTGAAAGTACACCGCCTTCAACTAGGATTTTTCCACCTTCGGCAACGACTTTTTCAAGCGCCTGATTATACATTTCAACCGCATGCTTGTCAATTAACGGACCAACATGATTCTTTTCGTCTAATGGATTTCCAATACGTAGTTGCTTGTAAGCAGAAACTATTGCATCTTTAACTTTATCATATATACTTTCATGAATGATCAGACGACGCGTTGAAGTACATCTTTGTCCGGCTGTTCCCACAGCACCAAAAACGGCACCAATCACAGTCATCTTAATATCTGCGTCCGGCGTTACAATAATGGCATTGTTTCCACCTAATTCTAATAATGAATTTCCTAAACGTCCCGCAACTACCTGTGCGACAATTTTACCCATACGAGTAGAACCAGTAGCTGAAATTAATGGTACACGTTTATCGCTTGTCAATAATTCTCCTATTTTATAATCACCATTGATTAAACAAGAAATACCTTCAGGAAGGTTATTTTCTTTGATAACTTCAGCAATAATATTTTGGCATGCAATTCCGCAAAGAGGCGTTTTTTCAGATGGTTTCCAAACACAAACATCGCCACAAATCCAAGCTAAAGCTGTATTCCAGGCCCAAACTGCTACCGGAAAGTTGAATGCCGAAATGATTCCAACAACTCCCAAAGGATGATATTGTTCGTACATTCTATGTCCAGGGCGCTCAGAGTGCATTGTCAAACCGTGAAGCTGACGTGAAAGCCCCACTGCAAAATCACAGATATCGATCATTTCCTGAACTTCACCATAACCTTCCTGCAGTGATTTTCCCATTTCATAAGAAACCAGTTTACCTAAAGCTTCTTTATTTTTTCTCAATTTCTCACCAAACTGACGCACGATTTCTCCACGTTGTGGTGCTGGCATTACTCTGAATTGTTTGAAAGCTGCTGTCGCTGATTCCATTACTTTTTCATAATCTGCTGCGGTAGAAGTTTTAATTTTTCCAATTAATGCTCCATCAACCGGAGAATAACTTTCTAAAATTTCTCCATTCGAAAAATGGTTTACTCCTGTTGAAGTTCCTTCGTTAATTTCCTTTATCCCCAGTTGGCCTAAAGCTTCTTTAATTCCGAATCCTATTTCTGTTGTTGTCATTTCGACTTTTTATTAATTTGTTATGCTGCTTTTATCAAAAAGCAGAATTGTTTTTAACTCCCTAAGTTCATTATCCTGCAAGGTTTTTTTCAACCTTGTAGGTTTTAAATATCAGGTTTTGAATATATAGCCATACCTACAAGGTTGAAAAAAACCTTGCAGGAATAAAGCATTGTCAATAAACTAATTTTGAATTTTATTATTTAGTTTCCTGCAGCTTTACATCAGTACTCTCAAATATTTTATCGGCAGATGATGCCACAAATCCCTGGTATAATTCTCCGTTTGCCATTGGATAACGCAGGGCAAATTCATAATAACAAGATGGAATTTCTAAAGCACCTTCTTCAAAATCTACCACATACAAATCTGCTAATGTGCTTGATTGTTCCAACAATTGCTCTGGTGTACCTTTAATTTTTCCTCCGGATGCATTTAGTTTCCATCCGCTTTCTTCTAAAAAGTTGTTTAATTCTTCTAAAGTTTTAAACTCTTTTAAAGCATTGGTATTTATAGTGAAATGATTGGCTCTAAAACCGTAAACATACATCCAGGCTGCATATTCAGATTCCTCCAATAATGATTTGTAGATTTTTTGTGAATTTCCTTTCCAAACAGAACCGCTTAAAACCAATTCAGGATCGTTGAATACATTTTGATCACAACTGTTTAAGATATCTTGTACTGTTTCTTGCAATTCAGCCGAACATTTTTCTAATTCTAATTCAGAAATAAAAATTCTTGGAGCATTCTTATCAGTAACATGTTCATAGTGTTTAGCATATAACTTTTTAGTCTCAAAATTATATTCTCCCCTTGCCTCATAACCAACATTTAAAAAAGGTCTTTCTAAAACCTCGATATTAACACGTTTATCATTGAAAGTACGAATCGCGATATGATCATTCTGAATTTCTTCACCTCTGTCTTCTAACAATTCATGTATTTTTTTTGCAGATGGAGTAATATCAGCATATTGCTCCCATAGTTTCGTAAGTAATTGATCTTTATTCATTTCTGTTATGTTAAAATACTGTTATTATGACACAAATCTATATATAAAGATGTAAATATAACAGTCATTATATACTATTATTGACATATAGACATTTCAAACGCTTTTTTTTGTAATTTTGACACTTTAAAATCCAGTTTTAACATAAGAATTGTCAAAATAATAGAATCTATAAACACTCGTGCGCTATGGCAAGTACCAAGAAGAATGAAAATACTGACTATTTAGATAGAGAAATCATGCAGAAACTAAGTGAGAATGGAAGAATACCATTTTCAGATCTTGCGAAGGAATTAAATATATCCAATTCTTTGGTACATTTAAGAGTGAAGAAGTTACAGGAAGCAGGAGTAATTACAGGTTTCTCTGTAAAACTAAATGCTAAAGAACTTGGTTTTGAAACTATTACCTACACAGGGATTGTTACAAAAGAAGCCCGTTACTCCTATTCTATAGCCGAAAAACTGAAAGAAATCCCGGAAGTTATAGAATGCCACTGGGTTTCGGGAAAATATGCCTTATTTATTAAAATTGTTTCTTTTAATAATGAAGAGCTTCGTAAAATTTTATACGAGCAAATTCATCAAATTGAAGGCGTTGGAAGTACAGATTCGTTTTTTTCTTTTGGTGCTGCGTTTGAAAAAAATCTGCCAGTTTAAGAATGTAAATTTCAAATTTTTAAATTCCAAACCTGAAATCAAAAAAGACTTTTAATAAAAAATCCCAAATTCCAATTGTTAAGTTGGAATTTGGGATTTAAATATGGGAATTTATTATATCGTTTAGTCTAAAATAAAACTAACACTAACATTTGCTGTAATTTCAATTTCTCCAATGGCTAACGTTTCATTTGAAGCGCCTTCAGCATTATCCATAGCCATAGATTTCATCGCATACATTGGTTGTGGGTGATAAACTTGTGAGTTATCAGAAATCACAAAAGCTTTACCAACTTTTTGACCTAAAACAGAAACATAATCTTCTGCTTTTGCTTTAGCATCTTTCATTGCAATTTTTCTTGCCTCAGACTGATATTGCGCTAATTTTGATGATTCAAAAGAAACTTTGTCCAAACGGTTAATTCCTTGCTGAACTAAACCTTCCATCAATTCATCATATTTAGATAAATCTTTCACTAAAATTTCAACTGTCTGAACAGCATTATAACTTGTTTTCTTTTTTTCGTAATCGTATTGCGGATTTAGAGCCACTTGTTTTGTTCTGAAATCTGTTGCTGGAATATTCATTTTTTTGATGAATTTTAAAACAGCGTCCATTTTTTCGTCATTTTGCTTTTTGACGTCTTTAGCATTATTTCCCTTAGTTTCAACTGTAGCTGAAATAGAAACCTGATCTGGAGCTACTTTTACTTTTCCTTCTCCATTTACATTGATCTGCGGAATTTGTTTGGTTTCCTGGCCGTAAGACATAGTCATAAACATGATTGTTAAAAATAATACTACTTTCTTCATTTTTGTTATATTTTAAAATTATTGATAAGGGCATTTCAAAAGTTATGCCAACCTTACAATTTTCCTAATTTAGCCATCGCAAAAAGTATTAAAATCGGAATTGCTAATAAAATAACCATCAAACTGTGATCTACAATTAAGGAAGGTTCTTTTACCAAAGTAATCAAATAACCACCTATAGCACCTCCAAAGTGGGCTGTGTGCCCAATATTGTCATTTTTGGCTTTCATTCCATAAATTGAATATAATAAATATAAAATTCCGAACAAATAAGCGGGCATCGGAATGACAAAAAAGATTCCCAACATCATATCGGGCTGTAATAATATCGCAGAATATAAAATTCCGGTCACGGCGCCCGAAGCTCCTACCGCACGATAACTATAATCATTTTTATGAAACAGCATTGTTAGCAAGCTTCCAAAAATCAAACTTCCAAAATAAATCAAAATGAAAGAAATGGTACCGAGCCACTCAATGACAACCGGTGCAAAAAACCAAAGCGTCAACATATTAAATATTAAGTGCATCATGTCAACATGTAAAAAACCAGACGACAACATTCTGATTTGCTCACCGGAACGAATACTTCCAACATGAAATTCGTATTTTCTAAAAAAAGCAAGATCATTAAAACCTTTGTAACTAATCAAGGCATTGGCAACTATAATCCCAACCAAAACGGTATTAACGGTATTCATAAAAAATATTTAATGTGAACGGTAAATATAATGATTCTCAAACATAACTTTACAAGAAACCAAAACATCGATCGTTATTCATTTTTAATTTATCTTTGTAAAAAAAATTTAGATGCAGTTTCTCGCTTATATAGTAGCCTACCCTTTTCTTTGGCTTATTTCTATACTTCCATTTCGTATATTTTATTGGTTTTCAGATTTCGTGTATTTTCTTGTTTATCATGTTATTGGATATCGCAGAAAAACAGTCCGTGAAAATCTGGCACTTACTTTACCCCATTTAAGTAATGCTAAAAGAAAAGAAATCGAAAAGAAATTCTATCAGCATATGTGTGATATGTTTTTGGAGATGATCAAAACGATGAGCATTACGCCTGAAGAAATGGAAAAAAGATTTACCATTACCAATATGGATCTTTTTCATGAATATGAAAATAGAGGAAAAAGTGTTGTACTAGTTGCTTCGCACTACGCAAGCTGGGAATGGCTTTTAACACTTAACAAAAGAATGCTTTTTAACGGCGTTGGAGTTTATAAAAAAATTGCCAATCCTTATTTTGATAAATTAGTTCGAAAAATCAGAGGAAAATATGATGCCGAATTGGTTGAAACAAAAAAAGCAATTCCGTTAATGGCACAAAACCAACGAGACGGAATTTTAAGTCTCTATGGTTTGGCCAGTGATCAATCACCAAAACTCGACAGGATTTTTCATTCGATGAAATTTATGGGAATTGAAGTTCCGGTTCATACAGGAGCTGAAATGTTGGCTAAAAAATATGACTTAAGCGTTATTTTTATCAAAGTTAAAAAAGTTGGAAGAGGTTATTATGAAGCGACGATCATACCTATAGCTGATAATCCAAAAGAATATGAAAATTTTGAAATTACTGAAAAATATTTAAGAGAAGTAGAAAAACAAATCTACGAAGCTCCTGAATATTATTTATGGACGCATAAAAGATGGAAACATCGCGTTCAATAATACTCATTTATTAAAATACGTAAAAGTCCAAAAGGCAGCAATTGCTTTTTGGACTTTTGCTTTTATGTAAGGCAGCTAAAACTCGAAAACAATGTTTTTAAGCCATATAAAGTAGATTTTGATGGGTTTTTGTAATGATTTTTTCTGAATTAGAATAAATGGTAATCTACACAAACAGTATACATTTGAAGTTGATTAAAATCTATCCAAAAACCACATTAAAATTAGTACCATGTTTAAAAAATTACTCTTTACATTTTTTATATCTGTCATCTTCATAACCTCTTTTGCTCAAAGTCCAAAAAGAGGGATTGCTTATGGAAACAATTCTCTTGCCGATTTAACAGCACTAAAACCTGGTATTTCCTGGTGGTACAATTGGGGCTCATCACCTGAAAATGATATTAATGCAAATTACGAATCTCTAGGTGTCGAATATGTTCCTATGGCTTGGGGAAAAATTAGTGATGCCGAAGTACAGGCTTTCATCAACAGAATAAAACCGGGTGCAAAGTATTTACTAGCTTTTAATGAGCCAAACTTTAATGATGGTGCCAGATTAACGCCGCAAGAAGCTGTAAATGCATGGGGTAATGTCGAAAAAATTGCAGTAGCAAAAAATCTGGAAATTGTTAGTGCTTCACCAGCTTACAATGGTCCAAATAACTACGGTGGTTTTTCTGATCCTGTAGCCTGGCATGATCAATTTTTCCTTTTATGCCCAAATTGTAAAGTCGATTATATTGCTTTTCATACTTATGATAATACATCAGGTTCTGTCATTGGTGTTACAGGTCTTCTCAAAAAATACAATCGGCCTGTTTGGGTAACTGAATTTGCAAATAGAGTTATTCAAACTGCAGATCAGAAAACTACCTTCATGAAAGAAATCATTACCAGTTTTGAAAACGATCCGGATATATACAGATATTCCTGGTTTACAGGAAGAGTTCCTGCAGATTGGACCGATATGCAGGAAGGTCAATTATTAGCACCTGAAAGTGGTGTTCTAAAGCCAATTGGCACAGAATATATAAATACAAACTACACTGCAAAAAAAATAAATGTTCCGGGGCGAATAACAGCCAACAAACACTATAGAAGAAAGGGAACAGGCTTACAAAACACAACAGATTCCGGAACTGGTCAAAATGTTTGTTTTATCGAAGCAGGAGACTGGAATGAATTCATGCTAAATGTTGCTGATGCCGGAACGTACAACCTAACTTTTAGAGTGGCATCACCAACAATTCCAGGAAAATTTGACATTTTAGTTAATGATGTTGTAGTAAAAACAGATGAAACTTTCCCAATTACTGGTGGTTATCAAACCTATGCTGACAAACTTGTAAGTGGAGTTACATTACCCAAAGGAGAAGTTTATCTGAAAATCAAGTTTAAATCAGATGATATGAATTTTAACTTTATTGATGTTACTGCTGCTAACTTAGGTATAAACGACCCAATTATTGAAAAAGATTTCTTTACTGTTTATCCAAATCCAATTAAAACACAATCAACACTTCATATTAAATCAAATGTGACGGAACCTTTAAGTCTAAAAATTATTGATATAAAAGGGATTGTTTGCTACTCATCAAATGATCATTTTACAAATGAAGATATCAAAATTGGCGATAAACTATCTAATGGCGTTTACATAGTTAATGCAACTTATGGAACAGTAAAAAAATCCATAAAAATCATCAAAAACTAATAACCAACTCTCTAAAATAGTTCCCCAAAAAAAAACTCTTTCAAATTAATGAAAGAGTTTTTTGTTTGAAACAGATTTAAAAATCTTAAAACCTTAGTATCTTAGAATCTTTTCTAACTAAATTCCGGCAATTGCTTTTATTTCATCTATTATTCTAAGTGCTAAAACATCAGCTTTTTCCTGAGAAGGAGCTTCAGTGTAGATACGAATAATTGGCTCTGTGTTTGATTTTCTTAAATGAACCCATTCTGTAGCAAAATCAATTTTCACACCATCAATAGTGGTAATATCTTCGTTTTTATATTTTTCAGTCATGGCAACTAAAATGGCATCAACATCAATTTGTGGTGTTAATTCAATTTTATTTTTGCTCATATAATATTCCGGATAAGAAGCCCTTAAAGCCGAAACTGACATTTTTTTGTTCGCCAAGTGCGTTAAGAATAAAGCAACTCCAACCAAACTATCACGTCCGTAATGCGATTCAGGATAGATAATTCCACCGTTTCCTTCACCACCAATGATGGCGTTATTTTTCTTCATCAACTCAACTACATTCACCTCGCCTACAGCACTTGCTTCGTAGTTTCCGTTATGCGCTTTAGTAACATCACGTAAAGCACGTGATGATGACATATTTGAAACTGTATTTCCTGGAGTTTTACTCAAAACATAATCGGCGCAAGCCACCAATGTATATTCTTCTCCAAACATTTCTCCATCTTCACAAATGAATGCTAAACGATCCACATCCGGGTCAACAACAACTCCTAAATGCGCTTTTTCCTTAACTACCAATTCTGAAATATCCGTTAAATGTTCTTTTAAAGGCTCAGGATTATGAGGAAAATGTCCGTTTGGTTCGCAATATAATTTTACTACTTCAACACCCATTAATTCTAATAATTTCGGAATAATGATTCCTCCAGAAGAGTTTACTCCATCAACAACAACTTTAAATTTAGCCGCTTTTACCGCTTCAACATCAACCAAAGGCAAGTTTAAAACCTCGTCGATATGAATATCCATATAGGCATCATTAACAGTAATTTCTCCTAAATTATCTACATCAGAGAAATCGAAAGCTTCTGCCTCTGCAATTTCAAGAATTTTCGCTCCTTCAGCCCCGCTTAAAAATTCTCCTTTTTCATTCAATAATTTAAGAGCGTTCCATTGTTTTGGATTGTGAGAAGCTGTTAGAATAATTCCTCCATCTGCTTTTTCTAATGGCACAGCAACTTCTACAGTTGGAGTTGTTGAAAGTCCAAGATCAATTACATTAATTCCTAAACCTATCAACGTATTTACAACAAGATTATGAATCATCGGACCAGAAATTCTTGCATCACGACCAATCACAACCGTTAATTTCTCTTTTGAAGTGTTATTTTTCAGAAAAGTTCCATAAGCTGATGCAAATTTCACAGCATCAACCGGAGTCAGATTATCACCAACTTTTCCTCCTATAGTTCCGCGAATCCCGGATATTGATTTTATTAAAGTCATTTTTTTGAGATATGGTTATTTTTATTTACAAATATAGAAAAGTTACTAAGGTTCTTGTAAAAAAAGTTACTAAGGTTCTGAGATGCTATCCCGAAACCTCGGGACTAAGATTTCAAATATTAAGTTTAAAGCCATTATCATTCTTTAAACGATGTCAAAAAGTTTTCATACTTTTACTAAATAAGCTTAGAAACTTAGTAATTATAAAAAGTATACTTTAGTAAATAACCTCAGAATCTTAGCAACTTAGAACCTTAGTACCTTATAAAAAAAATGAATTTCCTAGCCCACATATATCTTTCAGGTGATAATGATTTGATCAAAATCGGCAATTTTATGGCGGACGGTATTCGTGGAAAACAGTTTGAACATTTTCCTGAAGATGTTCAAAAAGGAATTATTCTACATCGCTTTATAGACACTTATACTGATTCCCACGATGTTTTTAGACAAAGTACCAAACGGTTACATGAAAAATACCATCATTATGCCGGTGTGATTGTAGACATTGTTTATGATCATTTTTTAGCTAAAAACTGGAGCAACTATTCTGATGAAAAACTAGAAGATTTTATTAATCGATTCTACAGTTCACTTCATACCAATTATGATATTCTGACTGAAAAAACACAAGGTTTAATGCCTTATATGATCGAAAGAAATTGGCTTTTGAGTTATCGAACAGTGGACGGCATTCATCAAATTTTAACCCAAATGGATCGAAGGTCGAAAAACCTTTCTAAAATGCAATTTGCCAGTGAAGAGCTTAAAGAATTTTACTCCGAATTTGAGCAGGAATTCACGACTTTCTTTGAAGAAATGCAACTTCAGGCCAAACAAAAATTACTTTCCTTATAAAGTTAATTGATTTTATAAAAACCAATATTTTCTCCTTTATGAAAAAAATTACATTCTTATTCTCCTTTATTTCCGTTTTTAGTTTTGCACAACAAAGTCAAACCGGATTGGTTACTTCTAAAGCCATGGTCGTTTCTGCCAGAGAAGAAGCATCTAAAATAGGTGCTGATATTATGAAAAAAGGTGGAAATGCCTTTGATGCTATGGTGGGTACTGAACTAGCTTTAGCAGTCGCTTTTCCTTTCGCTGGAAACATTGGTGGTGGCGGTTTTATGGTTTACCGAAAAGCAAATGGAGAAGTTGGGTCATTAGACTATCGTGAAAAAGCACCTTTGGCAGCATCAAAAGATATGTTTTTAGATCAGGATGGAAATGTAATTAAGGGAAAAAGTACTGAAACTGCTTTGGCAATTGGTGTTCCGGGAACGGTGGCAGGCGTTTTTGCGGTTCATAGAAAATTTGGCTCGATGCCAATATCCGAAATTTTAAAACCTGTCATTGCTTTAGCCGAGAGAGGTGTTGTGGTTACCAAAAAACAAGAAAAAAGTCTAAACGATTATCGTGATGCAATTGTAAAAGTAAACGGAGGAACGACACTTTTAGCAGCAAATTTTAAAGAAAAGGACACTATTAAATATCCGGCACTTGCTAAGACTTTAAAACGAATTTCTAAGAATGGAAGAAATGAATTTTATAAAGGTGAAACGGCCAAAATTCTAGTTGATTATCTTCAGAAAAACGGTGGAATTATCACTTTAGAAGATTTGTCTAAATATGAAGCAAAATGGAGAAAACCACTTCAATTTACTTATAAAGATTTAAAGATTACTTCAATGTCTCCACCAAGCAGCGGGGGAATCTGTCTGGCACAAATTCTAAAAATGATTGCTCCTTATGATTTGGCAAAAATGGGACATAATTCTCCTGAAGCCATTCAGGTCATTGTGGAAGCAGAAAGAAGAGCTTACGCTGACAGAAGTCAGTTTCTTGGTGATCCTGATTTTGTAAAAATTCCGGTCAACGCCTTACTGTCTGGAGATTATTTAAAAGATAGAATGTCCACTTTTAATGTTGACAAAGCCAGTTTATCCTCAGAAATTAAAGAAGGAAAAGTAACTTACAATGAAAGTACGGAAACCACACATTATTCTATAGTTGATAAATTCGGAAATGCAATTGCAGCAACCACAACCTTAAATGACGGTTACGGCTCTAAATATTATTGTGATGAATTGGGTTTCTTTTTAAACAATGAAATGGACGATTTTAGTGCCAAACCCGGATCTCCTAATATGTTTGGTTTAGTTGGAAATGAAGCCAATAGCATTGCACCTCAAAAAAGAATGTTGAGTTCAATGACTCCGACAATTGTTGAGAAAGATGGAAAACTTTTTATGGTGGTGGGCACTCCCGGAGGTTCTACCATTATAACATCGGTTTTGCAAACAATTTTAAATGTTTACGAATATAAATTGAGCATGCAAGAGGCTGTAAATGCACCAAGATTTCATCATCAATGGTTACCAGACCTTATTACTTTTGAACCTAGTACTTTTGATAACACCACCATCAATAAGCTTAAAGCGAAAGGGTATTTAATTAATGAGAATTCAACGCCAATAATTGGTAAAGTAGATGCTATTTTGGTACTTCCAAATAAAACTTTAGAAGCAGGAGCTGATTTTAGAGGTGATGATACTGCTGTAGGCTTTTAAATTAAAATAGATTTTAAATAAAAATCATACAATTTTGAATGTTATACCCTAAATTTGCAGTATCCCCCTAATTTTTACAGACAGAATGCTAAAAAAATATTTCAGAAAACTAGAAAGCGTTATTGCTTTGGCACAGTCCTTAATGACACCAAAGCAGTTTATTTTTTTATCAAGTGTTTTAATTGGTATTTCATGCTCTTTGGCGGTAATCGTTTTAAAAACTTTTGCGCATAGTGTTTTCTCTTTTGCAACTTATATCAATGCTATTTTAAAATTAAGTTTTATCAACAGTATCTTGCCTATTATTGGTATTCTGCTTACTGTTTTTGTTATCAAAAAAGTGCTTAACGGAACCATCGAAAAAGGGACTTCTCAAATTTTATATGCTGTAGCTAAAAAAGCCAGTATTATTCCGAGAAAACAAATGTATGCCCAAATTGTAACCAGTTCCTTAACGGTTGGCTTAGGAGGTTCTGCAGGTCTTGAAAGCCCAATCGTGGTTACAGGAGCTGCGTTTGGATCTAACTTTGCCCAAAATTATAAATTACCCTATAAAGACAGAACATTACTGATTGGCTGTGGTGTTGCAGCTGGAATTGCAGCCGCATTTAATGCCCCAATTGCCGGAGTTTTATTTGCCATCGAAGTTTTATTGGTTGACGTTAGCATTTCGGCCTTTACTCCTATCATGATTTCAGCCGCGACCGGTGCTTTGGTTTCTGCAATTGTTTTGGATGAAACTATCTTATTGTCCTTCAAGAAACAAGAAGCTTTCAATTATCACAATATTCCGTTTTACGTAATTCTTGGTATTTTAACTGGCTTTATAGCCGTTTATTACGCAAGAAATTTCCAAAGAGTAGAACATTATTTTGCACACTTAAAAATGGGTGCTTACAAAAAAGCGTTAATTGGATCTTCCTTATTAGCGCTACTTATTTTTGTCTTCCCAACACTTTTTGGTGAGGGTTATGAAAGCATTAAAACTTTGTCTGAAGCTGATCCGGGTAAAATTCTGGACAATACCTTATTTGGAGATTTTAGAAATAACCAATGGGTTTTACTTCTTTTCGTTGGATGTACCATGATGGTAAAAGTTTTCGCTTCCGGACTAACTATCGGTAGCGGAGGAAATGGCGGTAACTTTGCTCCTTCCCTATTTTTAGGCTCTTACCTGGGATTCTTTTTTTCAAAATTTATAACCATGATTGGTTTGTCAAAATTACCAATCAGTAATTTTACCATGGTTGGAATGGCAGGTATTCTGAGCGGATTATTTCATGCTCCATTAACCGCAATTTTCTTAATTGCAGAAATTACCGGAGGTTATAGTTTAATGATTCCACTAATGATTGTCTCTTCTATAAGTTTTGCGATTTCAAAACGTTTTGAAAAATATTCACTTGATGTAAAAGGTTTGGCTAAGAAAGGTCATGCTTTTACAAGTAATAAAGACTCCAATATCTTATCAACTTTAGATATTGATACTATCATTCAATGCGATTACCTGACCGTTCATCCGGAAGAAAACCTAACTAAATTAGTTGATCTTATCTCGCACTCCAATCAGGTTGTTTTTGCTGTTGTAAATAATGAAAAAGAATTAGTTGGTGTAGTTCATTTTAATGATATTCGTGAGATTATTTTTAATAGTTATCGCGTAAAATACACCTTGATTAAAGATGTCATGAAGACCCCAGCAGCCACTATTTCTTCGTATGACAGTATGGAAATTGTCATGAGTAAGTTCGAAAAATCAAAAACAGCCTTTCTTCCCGTTTTACGAAATGAAAAATATTACGGCTTCATTTCCAAATCCATAGCACTTGAAGCTTATAGAATGAAGTTGCGTTCTATGACAATTGAATAATAAGCTTCAATTTGAATATTTTTCAGAAAGAAAAACGTCATTAATGAACGCTATTTTGTTACTAATTGTAACATAAAGTTTTGTACTCTAGTATTAAAAGAATAAATCAAAGTGGTAACTTTGCGTTTTGCTCAAAATTATGTTAGAAAAAGACAATACTATTGAAGTTCTTGGTGCAAGAGTTCATAATCTAAAAAATATTGATATTTCAATTCCGCGTGAAAAACTGGTTGTAATTACCGGTTTATCAGGCTCGGGAAAATCATCTTTGGCATTTGATACGATTTATGCTGAAGGACAACGTCGTTATGTGGAGACTTTTTCGGCTTATGCCAGGCAGTTTCTTGGTGGTTTAGAGCGTCCGGATGTGGACAAAATCGACGGACTTTCGCCGGTAATTGCTATTGAACAAAAAACAACCAGTAAAAGTCCGCGTTCGACCGTTGGAACTATTACTGAAATATATGATTTCTTAAGACTTTTATACGCTCGTGGAGCTGACGCTTACAGTTACAACACTGGCGAAAAAATGGTTTCTTATTCTGATGAGCAAATTAAAGATTTGATTATTCAGGATTTTAATGGAAGACGCATCAATATATTGGCTCCCGTAATTAAAGCCAGAAAAGGTCATTATGCCGAATTATTCCAACAAATTACCAAACAAGGTTTCTTAAAAGTTCGGGTAAATGGCGAAGTTCAGGATCTGGTTTCAGGTATGAAATTGGACCGTTATAAAACCCACGACATTGAAATTGTTGTCGACAGAATGTTAATTGAAGATACCGAAGACAATCAAAAAAGATTATCTGAAAGTATTAATACTGCGATGCATCACGGCGAGAATGTACTGATGATTTTAGATCAGGACACCAATGAAGTACGTTATTTCAGTAGAAATTTAATGTGTCCTACCACTGGAATTTCGTATCAAAATCCGGAGCCGAATTTATTTTCTTTCAACTCTCCAAAAGGAGCTTGTCCACATTGTAATGGTTTGGGAACGGTTCATGAAATCAATATCAAAAAGATTATTCCGAATCCTAAATTATCTATTAAATCTGGAGGTTTTGCACCACTTGGCGAATATAAATCTTCCTGGATTTTCAAGCAACTGGAAGTTATTGGAGAAAAATTCGGATTTAAAATTACGGATCCGATTGAGAAAATTCCAGCAGAAGCGATGGAAATGATTCTTCATGGCGGAAAAGATAAATTTACTGTAAACTCAAAAGATTTAGGGGTTACGCGCGATTATAAAATAGATTTTGAGGGAATCTCACATTTCATCAAAAATCAATATGACGAAAGTGCTTCAACAACTATAAAGCGTTGGGCGAAAGATTTTATGGACGAAGTGAATTGTCCGGTTTGTGAAGGTTCACGTCTGAAAAAAGAAGCGCAGTTTTTTAGGGTAAATGGAAAAAACATCACCGAATTGTGTGATATGGATATCTCCGATTTAACAGCCTGGTTTCAGGATCTTAACAATCATTTATCAGACAAACAACTTTTGATTGCTTCTGAAGTTGTCAAAGAAATCAAAGATCGTTTGAACTTCCTGATGAATGTTGGTTTGAATTATTTGGCCTTAAGCCGAAGTTCAAAATCACTTTCTGGTGGTGAAGCACAACGTATTCGTTTAGCAACTCAAATTGGCTCACAATTGGTTGGTGTTCTATATATTTTGGATGAACCAAGTATTGGTTTACACCAAAGAGACAATGAAAAACTGATTAAATCTCTGGAACAATTACGTGATATCGGAAACTCTGTAATTGTCGTAGAACACGATAAAGACATGATCGAAACAGCCGATTATGTTATTGATATTGGTCCGAAAGCCGGAAAATATGGCGGTGAAATTATTAGTATTGGAACTCCGGCTGAAACTTTAAAATCGAATACGATTACCGCTCAATATTTGAATGGTACAATGAAATTGGAGATCCCGAAAGAACGCCGTAAAGGAAACGGAAAGTTTTTAAAACTAACCGGAGCAACAGGAAACAACCTAAAAAATGTTTCTATCGAATTGCCATTAGGACAATTGATTTGCGTGACGGGAGTTTCAGGAAGTGGAAAATCGACTTTAATAAACGAGACACTCTACCCTATTTTGAACGCCTATTATTTTAATGGCGTGAAAAAACCGCAGCCTTATAAAAAAATCGAAGGTTTAGAGCATATTGACAAAGTAATTGATATTGATCAAAGTCCGATTGGAAGAACGCCACGTTCTAATCCCGCGACTTATACGGAGGTTTTTACTGAAATCAGAAACCTGTTTACAATGACTTCTGAGAGTATGATTCGTGGTTACAAAGCCGGACGATTTAGTTTTAATGTAAAAGGCGGACGTTGCGAAACCTGCGAAGGTTCCGGAGTTAGAACGATCGAAATGAACTTTTTACCAGACGTTTATGTAGAATGCGAAACTTGTCAGGGAAAACGTTTTAACAGAGAAACACTGGAAATTCGTTACAAAGGAAAATCAATTTCGGATGTATTGAATATGACGGTTGATGAAGCGGTTCCTTTCTTTGAAAATATCCCGAAAATTTACAGAAAAGTAAAAACGATTCAGGATGTTGGTTTAGGTTATATTACATTGGGTCAACAAAGTACAACACTTTCTGGCGGAGAAGCGCAGCGTATTAAACTGGCTGGAGAATTATCTAAAAAAGATACCGGAAATACGTTTTATATACTGGATGAACCAACGACAGGATTGCATTTTGAAGACATCCGTGTTTTAATGGATGTGATCAATAAACTGGTTGACAAAGGAAATACCATTCTGGTTATCGAACATAATATGGACGTTATTAAACTTGCCGATTATATTATTGATATTGGTCCTGAAGGTGGAAAAGGTGGTGGACAATTAATTGCCAAAGGAACTCCAGAAGAAGTAGCGAAAAATAAAAAAAGCTATACGGCTAAGTTTTTGAAGAAGGAATTGGAATAATTTGATCTTCACGCTAATACCTTTGTCAAAGTTTTAAACTTTGACAAAGGTTGAAAACGACAATACAATCATTGTCATCCATCAACTCAAATATGTCGACAAATATTATTGACTTTGCTTTGCGGAGTTTCTTACGGGCATCCCTCGTTCCGGAATGATAATAATGAGAATACTTTTCTCCATGGATAAACCATTTGAATTGCATATTTTGATAGCGTCTTTTAATAACCTTAATAGTTCCATCGTAACGAAAAATTTATAACAACGTCCCGAGGAAAGGGGTAATTCGTTGATAATTTGCATCTCTGTATTTAAGTTCGACAGGAACGATATACTTGTTTAAACTCATTAATCCTTTGATAATGAATAACAATACAAAATCAGCCCGATGTGAATTGTTACATTTAAATTAATAAATGGACATTCTTGTGACAATTCTGAAAAAAAGACTTAATTTAGCTAGCCGTTTTTGAAAAAAATTTGATTTCGGTGAAGACTAAATACAGAATCTATGAATCTAGTAGACAAGTTCAGTAACGTAGACCACTATTTTTCGCCTAAAATAATTGATGAAGTAAATGATCAATATATTAAAGTGGCAAAAATAAAAGGTCAGGAAATACCGTGGCATAATCACGAAAATGAAGACGAATTATTCTATATTGTCGAAGGTGAACTTTTAATGGAAATTGAAAACGAGCCATCATTTACTATGAAAAAAGGCGAATTATTTGTAGTCAAAAAAGGAATAAATCACCGGGTTTCATCTGTTGAGGAATGTCTAATAATGCTTATAGAATCTAAAACAACAGAGCATACCGGAAAAGTAATAAGTCCTATTACAAAATCAATTGAAGAACAAACCTATTAATAAGGATTCTTCTTTTGAAAACGAGTCCCCTAGCCCTGATGGGAACGGCATCCTTTTATGGTGGGGTTCACCATAAAAGATACAGTGGACAGCAGGAAGCAGCTCCTTCCTTCTACTAACCTCTGAATAAGCACTTAGAATAAAATATAAATTATAATATACCAAAAATGAGATTAGAAGATTTTGATAATGATGAGGATAAAGTAATTCAGGATCGTTTGAAACAAAAAACGTGGAACGAAATTAGAACCAATGACAGCTGGGCGATTTTTAAAATCATGTCCGAATTTGTAAACGGTTACGAAAGCATGGGGCGTATTGGTCCGTGTGTATCGATTTTTGGATCGGCGAGAACAAAACCAGATGATAAATACTATTTATTGGCTGAAAAAATTGCTTATAAAATTAGTAAAGCCGGTTATGGTGTGATTACGGGGGGTGGTCCCGGGATTATGGAAGCCGGAAACAAGGGTGCTCATCTCGGTGGCGGAACTTCGGTTGGCTTAAATATCGAATTGCCTTTTGAACAGCATTTTAACCCTTATATCGACCACGATAAAAACCTGAATTTTGACTATTTCTTTGTTAGAAAAGTAATGTTTGTAAAATACTCTCAGGGATTTGTAGTAATGCCCGGAGGTTTTGGAACTTTGGATGAAATGTTTGAAGCGATTACTTTAATTCAAACCAAGAAAATTGGAAAGTTCCCAATTATTTTAGTGGGAGTTGAATTCTGGTCAGGATTGATTGAATGGGTTAAAACGGTTTTGGTTGAAAAAATGCAAACTGTAAGTCCAGACGATTTAAACTTATTCAAAATCGTAGATACTGAAGATGAAGTAGTTGATGTTCTGGATAAATTCTACAAAAAATACGACTTAAGTCCAAATTTCTAATTTTTAAATTATATCGCATTTTAAGTTATTGTAACTTTAATAAAAGGAAAATAAATCGTTTAAATGCATAAATAACGTTAAGTATCACAAAAATTGAAAGCTGTTTTTTAAAACAGCTTTTTTTATGCTATTTTTACAAAAAACCAAAACGACTTTACATTCGTAACTTAAGTATACGCTAAATTATCCCGAGTCATCCTTGAAATCATTTTATAAATTCATATTCTTCATTTTAGTTTTATTCAGCTCAATAAAACAATATGCACAACATCAGTCTAAGATGGATGTGGCGGTTAATCTTGAACTTAAAACATTGAATGTAAGACAGGATATTACGTTTCATAACACCTCAAATGATTCTTTGACTTCCATCGTTTTGAATGACTGGAACAACGCTTTTTCAGGTAAAAACACACCTTTGGCCAAACGCTTTTCAGATGAGTTTTACAGGGGTTTTCATGTTGCCAAATCTGAAGAAAGAGGAAATACAACAATTTTGAATTTGACCGATTCAGATAATTTGGCCTTAGAATGGGAAAGAACTGATAAAAATCCTGATTTTATTATTGTTAAACTGAATCGAAAGTTAAATCCAGGAGAGAAAATAGACCTCCACCTTATTTATATTTCAAAAATTCCGAGCGCTAAATTTACACATTACGGCTTTGAGCAAAATGGTGGAATGAACTTAAAAAACTGGTTTTTAACTCCTGCCCGATTTGAAAATCATAAGTTTATCAAAAACAATAATTTTAATCTTGATGATATTGCTAATGCGACTTCGGATTATGAGGTTGAAATAAAGATTCCAAATAATTATTTCATTACGACCGATTTAAATTCGGTTTCAAAAGAAGATTCTAATGCTGCTTACAGTACTTATTCTTTTTCCGGAACTAACAGAACCGATTTTAATTTGTTTATCGAAAAACAAAATAGCTTCAGAAGTTATACTACTGGAGATTTAGAAGTACTATCTGATTTAAAAACGAAAAAGCTTAACGACATTCAGAGAGCCATTGTTATCAACAGAGTAGCTACTTTTGCCAATGAATTTATTGGAAAATATCCCCATCAAAAAATCACAGTTTCTCAGGCTGATTATGATCGAAATCCTTTTTACGGATTAAATCAGTTGCCATCATTTATTAGTCCGTTTACGGATGAATTTGTTTTTGAGATTACTTTCCTAAAAACTTATCTAAACAATTATCTGAAGAATAGTTTACGCCTTGATCCCCGAAGAGACAATTGGGTTTATGACGGAATTCAGATTTACACCATGATGAAATACATGGAAGAAAATCATTTGGATCAAAAGATGTTGGGAAGACTTTCGGACATGAAACTTTTTAAAAGTTATAATATCACCAATCTGACTTTTAACGAGCAATACAGCTATTATTACATGCTGATGGCGCGAAAAAACCTGGATCAGCCAATTGGTGACCCAAAAAATACCTTGATCAAATTCAACGAACAGATTGCGAGTAAATACCGTGCGGGTTTAAGTTTGAGTTATTTAGATGATTATTTAAATCATAACATTGTACCTGAAAGTGTTCAGGAATTTTATAATTTAAATAAAGTAAAACAGACAAACCGTTTTGATTTTGAAGAAATCCTCACTAAAAATAGTCCAAAAAAAATCAATTGGTTTTTTGAAACTATTATCGATTCACGCGAAATTATTGATTATAAATTCACCAATGTTTCAAGAACCAAAGACAGCGTACAATTTCAGATAAAAAACAAGACTGGCATTTATGCCCCAATTCCCGTTTATGGAATTAAGAAAAATGAAGTCGTTTTTAAAACCTGGATTGAACCAACAAAGAATGATTCGGTTTATAACTTTGATCGAAAAAATGCGGACAAAATCGTGCTTAATTATGACAATGAAGTTCCAGAATACAACCAAAGAAATAACTGGAAATCGTTAAAAAACATTGTAATCGTAAATCGTCCGATTAAATTTAATTTTGCCAAAGATTTAGAAGATCCTTACTACAATCAGATTTTATACATTCCGACACTTAATTATAATTTATATGATGGATTGACGCCTGGGATTCGCTTTCATAATAAAACCATTTTAGACAAACCGTTTATATTTGATATTAATCCGGCTTATTCCATAAAAGCAGGAACAATTTCCGGCTCATCGGCGTTTTCATATACTCAGTATTATCGTAATAGTACACTTTATAATGTACGTTATTCGATTAGTCAGAATTATTTTCACTATGCTCCTGATGCTGCCTATTTGAGATTAAATCCAATGGTGCAATTTCGCATTCGCGAGAAAAATTTCCGAGACAACAGAAAACAACTTTTCTTGTTGCGTGAAGTTATTGTAAATCGAGAGTCCAGCGAATACATTACTGATAATTCACCTGCAAATTATTCTATCTTCAATGCACGTTATTCGAATACTAAAACCGAATTAATCAATCATTTTAATTTCATGACTGATGTTCAGTTTTCTGGAGATTTTGGAAAATTGGCTGGAGAAATTGAATACAGAAGATTGTTTGACGATAATCGTAAATTAAATTTAAGATTTTACGCAGGAAGTTTTCTTTATAACAAGACAGATTCAGACTATTTCAGCTTTGGTTTAGATCGTCCAACCGATTATATGTTCGATTATAATTTCTACGGAAGATCTGAAAGTAGTGGTTTTTTCAGTCAGCAATTTGTCATGGCTGAAGGTGGTTTTAAATCTAAAATTGAGCCATCCTTTGCCAATCAATGGATGACAACATTAAACGCGAGTTATTCGATATGGAATTGGATTGAAATGTATGGTGATATTGGTTTCATGAAAAGTAAACATCAAAGTGCCGATTTTGTGTATGATACCGGAGTTCGTCTAAACCTTGTTCCTGATTATTTTGAACTTTATTTTCCGGTTTACTCCAATAATGGGTGGGAAATTACCCAACCAAAATATAACGAAAAAATTAGATTTGTTATAACATTGTCCCCTAAAACATTAGTCAATCTTTTTACCCGAAAATGGTTTTAATTGAATAAATTTTAATCAAAAAGATGCATTATTATTATTAAATTGTGTTTTTTATTTAAAATAACATAAATAAAATACGTAGTTTTTTGATTTTAAATACATATAATTAAATTATATTTATTTTAAAGAATTATGATTATTGATTGTTTTTAAGTAATTTCGCAGTCTCAACATGACCATTCCAGATTATGATTATAGAAAAAAACAATACTACGTTAACATTTGAGGATTTCAAAACTGAGGTATTAAAGGACTACAGAATTGCAGTAACCAGTCGTGAATGTAGCCTTTTAGGTCGTAAAGAAGTATTGACAGGAAAAGCCAAATTTGGAATATTTGGTGACGGAAAAGAAGTTCCACAACTTGCGATGGCGAAAGCTTTCAAAAATGGTGACTTTCGTTCAGGATACTACCGCGATCAGACTTTTATGATGGCGATTGGCGAATTAACTCCAAAACAATTTTTCGCAGGTTTATACGGTCATACCGATTTAGATTTTGATCCAATGTCAGCCGGAAGACAAATGGGCGGACACTTTGTAACACACAGTTTAAACGAAGACGGATCCTGGAAAGACCTGACAAAACAAAAAAATTCAAGCGCAGATATATCTCCTACAGCGGGGCAAATGCCAAGATTATTGGGATTGGCCCAGGCTTCTAAAATTTACAGAAATGTTGATGGAATCAAAATCAAAGATAAATTCTCTGTAGACGGAAACGAAGTAGCCTGGGGAACTATTGGTAACGCCAGTACTTCTGAAGGTTTATTTTTTGAAACAATTAATGCTGCCGGAGTTTTACAAGTTCCGATGGTAATGAGCGTTTGGGATGATGAATACGGAATTTCGGTTCACGCTAAACATCAGACAACCAAAGAAAACATCTCAGAAATCCTTAAAGGATATCAACGCGATGAAGATTCTAAAGGATATGAAATTTTCAGAGTAAAAGGATGGGATTATGCTGAACTGGTTTCGACTTACGAAAGAGCTGGCGCCATTGCCCGTGAAGAACATATTCCGGTTTTAATTCACGTAAACGAATTAACACAACCACAAGGACACTCTACTTCAGGTTCACACGAACGTTATAAAAATGGAGAAAGACTGGCTTGGGAAAGAGATTTCGATTGTATTCGTCAGATGCGTTTATGGATGATTGCCATCAATATTGCATCTCCTGAAGAACTTTCAGAAATTGAATTTGAATTGAAAAAAGAAGTCCTTGAGGCTAAAAAAGAAGCCTGGAATTCTTTCATCAACCCAATTATTGAAGATCAAAAAAACCTTTTGACATTATTGGAGCAAATTGCAGAAGCAAGCATCAATCATAAAGAAAGAATTAGAAAATATATTTCAGAATTAAGCGCTATCAAATCGCCTTTAAAAAAGGAAATGTTGGTTATAGCGCGCAAAATATTGCGTTTTGTAGAAGTGCCAAACAGCAAGGCTTTATTATCGAACTGGATTACAGATTACATTACAAAAACACAACCAAGATTCAGCAGTCATTTACATTCTGATTCGGATTTGAATGTTTATTCTGTAGAAAAAGTACTTCCTGAATATGCAGAAAATGCAAAACCGGATTCAGATGGCCGAATGATCCTTCGCGATAACTTCGACGCTTTGTTTACCAAATACCCTGAAACACTAATTTTTGGTGAGGATGTAGGAAACATTGGTGATGTAAACCAAGGTTTAGAAGGCATGCAGGAAAAATACGGAGAACTTCGTGTTGCCGATGTCGGAATTCGTGAAGCAACTATCGTTGGTCAGGGAATCGGGATGGCTCTAAGAGGTTTACGCCCTATTGCTGAGATTCAGTACTTAGATTATTTATTATATGCGATCCAGATCATGAGTGATGATTTGGCTACATTACAATATAGAACTGTCGGAAAACAAAAAGCACCGTTAATTATTAGAACTCGTGGACACCGTTTAGAAGGTATCTGGCATTCTGGTTCTCCAATGGGAATGATTATCAACGCTATTCGCGGAATCCACGTTTTGGTTCCAAGAAACATGACACAGGCGGCAGGATTCTACAACGCTCTTTTAGAAACTGATGAACCAGCTTTGGTAATTGAATGTTTAAATGGATACCGTTTAAAAGAAAAAACACCTTTGAATTTTGGTGAGTTCAAAACGCCAATCGGTGTTGTTGAAACATTAAAGGAAGGTTCTGATATTACACTTGTTTCTTATGGTTCAACTTTAAGATTAGTAGAACAAGCAGCAACTGAATTATTAGATTTAGGAATTGATTGTGAAGTTATTGACATTCAGTCTTTACTTCCATTCGACATCAATAAGGATATTGTAAAAAGTATCGCCAAAACAAATCGTTTGTTAGTAATCGACGAAGATGTTCCCGGTGGAGCTTCTGCTTTTATCTTACAACAAATTTTGGAAGAGCAAGATGCATATGTTCATTTAGACAGCAAACCACAAACTCTTGCTGCAAAAGCCCACAGACCGGCTTACGGAACTGATGGCGACTATTTCTCTAAACCTTCTGCCGAAGATATTTTCGAAAAGGTTTATAGTATGATGCATGAAGTTAATCCTTCTAAATTCCCGGATTTATACTAATTTTAGATTTTAGATTTTAGATTTTAGATTTTAGATTTTAGATTTTAGATTTTTTCAGATAACAAAAAAGCTCCAAAATTTTGGAGCTTTTTTGTTTTGTTACAATGACAAAAATCCGTTTTTATCTGCGCTTTCGCTTTAGCGAATCCGTTTCATCCGCGTACCATCTTCACAGCAACACAACTATTTAGAAGCCAAAATACCCCTAGCCTTTTCTAAATCCTCAGCCGTATCAATACCAATCCCAACATGCGTTGTTTCAACCATCTTAATACGTTTTCCGAATTCTAAATAACGTAATTGCTCTAATTTCTCAGAAGCTTCCAAAGATTTCATTGGCAAGCTATAAAAGTCTAACAAGGCCTGTTTTCTGAATGCATAAATTCCAATATGCTGGAAATAACGAACACCAACATCCTTATCTCTCGGATACGGAATTACAGAACGCGAAAAATATAATGCAAACTGCGATTGATCTACAACAACCTTCACATTATTCGGATTATTAATTTCGTCTTCATCTGTGATTTCACGCATTAAAGAAGCTAAATCAATCTTTTGATCTTCATCATTCTTAAAAACAGATAAAACCTGCTCTAAAGGCCCAGCTTCAGTAAAAGGCTCATCACCCTGAACATTCACTACAATATCAACATCAAGACTAAATATAGCTTCCGCAATTCGGTCACTTCCTGATTCGTGTTCTTTGATGCTCATAATGGCTTTTCCTCCATTTGAAACAATTTCATTAAAAATCAAATCAGAGTCGGTAACGACAAATACATCGTCAAATAAATTTGTTGCTACTGAAGCTTCATACGTTCTAAGAATTACCGTTTTACCTCCAAGATCCTGCATCAATTTAGCAGGAAAACGTGTTGATGCATATCGCGCCGGAATTACAGCTATTATTTTCATTTTAGATATTTTTAAATTTTATTCTTTGCGAGTCTCTGTGAAACCTTCGTGTCACTTTGTATAATAGCTTTTTCACAGAGATACACGAAGGTTCCACAGAGATTCACGAAGTATTATTACATAATTTTTACAGATGTCATACTCAACGAACCCGCCAATAATTTATCATTAAACAAGTTCAATTCTTCTGACTTTTCTTTTAAACCCAGAGTATACAACAAAGGTAAATAATGATCAGGAGTTGGAATTGCAATCTGCACGGCTTTGCTCATTTTTTCGAAATCTATTAAAGGCTGGAAATTTCCATCCAATAAATAATTATTTACTGTTTCTCTGGCTTCAATAGCCCAATCGAAACCATAATTGTCTTTATCAAAATTTCTAAAATCTACTAAACGAAGATTATGAACAATGTTTCCGCTTCCGATAATCAAAACACCTTTATGACGAAGTGATTGTAATTTCTGAGCTAACTCAAAATGATATTGTCCCGATTTGGTATAATCAATACTCAACTGAATTACGGGAACATTTGCTTCTGGATATAAATGTTTTATTACGCTCCAGGCACCGTGATCTAAACCCCAATGTTCATCTAAATCAACATGTACAGGTTCTAATATTTTCTTAGTTTCTACAGCCAATTCCGGACTTCCTTTTGCAGGATATTGAACATCAAAAAGTGCCTGCGGAAAACCACCAAAATCATGAATGGTTCTTGGCATTTGCATCGAGGTTACTTTGGTTCCATTCGTAAACCAATGCGCCGAAATACATAAAATCGCATTTGGTTGTGGCAATGTTTTAGCCAGATTTCGAAAACCGGCCACAAACTGATTTTCTTCAATGGCGTTCATCGGACTTCCGTGTCCTAAAAACAAAACCGGCATTTTATCTGTATTCGAAAACGTAGAGGAAATCGAATGTAAGTCGTTTAGAGTTGTCATTTTGTATAGATTCTTTTGCCACTAATTTCACTAATTTTTCACTAATTATTTTTTGGAAAGCCTTAATTCAGTTAATAGTTGATTATAACTTTTTGAATTTTTAGAATTATAATCGTAAACTTTAATTAAAAAAGTTGAATCAGAATTTATAATTGAAAATGAATCTCCTGCATGTCCTGGGAATCTTTCCCCTGCTTTAGAGTCAATCATTCTTTTCATATATTCAATTATTGATTTTTTATTCGAATCTGTTAATTTGATTGTTTTTTGAACAACAATTGTTTCTATATTATGTCCATTATTATCTCGCTTTTCACAATCAATATCCGTTTTGATATAATTCAAAAAACAATCTTTATAATTTCCTTCTTTAGCAAATATTTTTAAATCTTCATGATGCCCACCCCACTCTCCACATTCACTAAAACGAGCATCGATTTTTAAACCAGCATCCACTCCACTACTACCCAAAGTAATTGGATCAAAGAAAACTATTGGTTTATCCTTTTCTTCAATCTTAAAATCTTGTTTCTTCGAGCAACTTAAACTAATTAATATAAGAACTAAAAGTATTTTTTTCATTATTACTAATTGACATTAAATAATTCGTGCTAATTCGTGAAATTCGTGGCAAAACTTTACTCCTCAAAACTTTCGTCTTTAAATCCTATCAAATATAACTTATTTTTAGCACGTGTCATTGCCGTATACAACCATCGAATATAATCGCGATCGATTCCGTTTGGTAAATATGGCTGTTCGATGAATACGGTGTCCCACTGCCCTCCCTGCGATTTATGACAGGTTATGGCATAGGAAAATTTCACTTGCAAGCCGTTAAAATATTCGTTTTCTTTTACTTTTTGAAACTTCTTATATTTTGTACTTTCATCTTCATAATCTTTCATCACTTCTTCGTACAAGCGATTGGATTCTTCATAAGTTAATGACGGAGATTCACTTTTTATTGTATCCAAAAGCAAAACTGTTTCAAAAGGTTTCTGATCAGGATAATCGACCATTCTGATTTTTACTTTGGCAAAAGTAAATCCGTATAGTTCTTTAATTCCGAACATTTCCAACACTTCAATAATATCTCCGTTGGCAATAAATCCGGCTTCATCTGTTTCCTTCAGCCAGAAATAATTATTTTTTACCACCATCAAAAAATCACCTACCGAAAGTTCACTTTCTTTAAACAAAATTCGGGTTCTGATTTGCTCGTTGTATTGATTCGCTCTTTTATTCGAGCGCACAATAAAGGCTGTATCTTCAATACTATAATTACTGTATGCTGTATTTATCGCATCCTGAATATCATAACCGTCGGTCAAACGAACGATATCCTTGAACTTTTTTACATTGAACTTAAACTCCGTAATAAAACTTTCTTTCAATAATTCACGTAATTCGGTTGCATTGTATAAAATCCCGGAATTTTCTTCCTGACGCATTACTTCGTCTAATTCGATATGTTCAACTTCTTTATCGTAATGAATTCCTAAAGTTTGAATATCAAGTGCTGGACTAATATCTAAATTAACCGGAGGCAGCTGGGCAGTATCTCCCAAAAGAATCATTTTACAATTAGTTCCGGAATAAACATACTGAATCAAATCATCTAAAAGCGATCCGTTATCATACAATTTCGAATCCGAATTACTGTCAGAAATCATCGAAGCCTCATCGACGATAAAAATCGTGTTTTTATGTTTATTTACCTGTTTTGTAAAAGCCACGCCTCCACCAGAGGACTTTTTAGGAAAATATATTTTTTTATGAATCGTAAATGCAGGTGTATTGGAATAATTGGCAATTACTTTTGCCGCGCGACCCGTTGGTGCCAGCAAAACATACTTCTTATTAATTTCTCCCAGATTATTTACAATAGTCGAAATCACCGTTGTTTTTCCGGTTCCGGCATACCCCTTCAGTACAAAAATGGTATCGTTTGCCGGTTCGGTTAAAAAGATGGCAATTTTTTGAAAAAAAATATCTTGTTTATAGGTGGGAGCAAAAGGAAATTTTCTTTGTAAAACGCCGTAAAACAGTGCTGAATTCATAGGGTAAAATTGAACAACAAAGTACGGTTTTTTAAATGGCAATTTCAATTTCAAAAACCAATATTTTCCACCATATAAGTGATATAAGTTCAGTTAAGCACAGCCTGATAATCGCTTTTAATTCAAAATGATCTAGAGTAAATATAAGAATACTTAAAATCAGAAATTAATTGAACTTATATCTCTTATATGGTGGAGAAAAAACTTAACATTGCCTTAAAATGTATATTAAATTGTTTTTTGAA
The DNA here is from genome assembly GCF_057840745.1 of Flavobacterium sp. KH_001. NCBI lineage: Bacteria > Pseudomonadati > Bacteroidota > Flavobacteriia > Flavobacteriales > Flavobacteriaceae > Flavobacterium > Flavobacterium sp. KH_001. The sequence goes on from NZ_CM174520.1 coordinate 4,676,537, forward strand.
ATTGCAATTATTATTCTTGCTTTTTAATTTGTAAGTTTGTGTTCGAATTAAATTCCTTCTTGACACTACAACAGGTAATGAATTGAAAATCAAATTATGGCATTTCAAAATACTAATATTACATCAAAAAATTATAAAAAGCTTTCTATTCAGGTTTCCCTGACCGGATTTTCTTTTTGTTGTTTTGATACCTTAAATAATACCATTACTTCTTTTAATGAAGTTCAATTTGATCCCACTAAAAAGGCGACCAAAATTGAAGAATCCTTTAGTGATGCTTTTAAAAAATATCCGGAACTGAAAGACACTTACGACGAAATTATGGTGATTCATAATAACAATCTTTCCACTTTTGTTCCAACTGCTCTTTTTGATGAAAATTATCTGGGCAGCTATTTGCAATACAATACAAAAGTTTTCGAAACTGATTTTTTTACCTTCGACACTATTTCAAATTACGAAATGAATGCCGTTTACATTCCGTATGTAAACATCAATAATTTCCTGATTGACAATGTTGGATCTTTTGACTATAAACATGTTAACAGCATTTTAGTCGAAAAAATTCTTGACGCTTCACGAAATAACGATGACAAAAAAATGATCGTTAATTTTAATCCGGAGCATTTTGAAATTATCGTAGTTCAAAACCAAAAGTTGTTATTATTCAATTCTTTTGAATATAATACCCCGGAAGATTTTATTTACTACCTGCTTTTTACAGCCGAACAATCGAATTTAAATCCTGAGATTTTTCCACTCGAATTGTTGGGTACTATCGAAAAAAACGACCCTTTTTATACCATAGCGTATAAATACATTCGTAATGTTTCCTTCTTAGATGTAAGCACATTACAAGAGAAAAATAACTTTTCTACTGCACAAAATCAAAAACATTATATCTTATTTCAATCATGAGAATCATTTCTGGAAAATACAAAGGACGCCGCATTTTTCCGCCAAAAAACCTTCCTGTAAGACCTACAACTGACATGAGTAAAGAAGCATTATTTAATGTTTTGAACAATCATTTTAGTTTTGACAGTTTAAAAGTTTTAGATTTATTTTCTGGAACTGGCAATATTAGCTTTGAATTCGCTTCACGCGGAAGTGCACCCATTACCTCTGTTGACGGAGATTTCGGTTGTGTAAAATTCATCAAACAAGTTTCATCAGAATATGATTTTGATATCGCTGCGACTAAAAGCGATGTTTATAAATTCTTGGAAAACTGCAAAACTTCTTACGATATTATCTTTGCCGATCCGCCTTACGGATTAGATCAGGCTGCATTTGAAAAAATTGTGCTGACGGTTTTCGAAAGAGATTTATTGCACGAAGATGGCATGATGATTATCGAACATTCCAAATACACCAAAATGGAGCATTTGAGTAATTTCTCTTTCCAGAAAAGTTATGGTGGTTCCTTTTTTAGTTTCTTCGAATTAAATTCGACAGACGACGATGAAGAATTACCAGATGATTCATTAAAAAAAGTTACTGAAGAAGACGAGGGATAATTTCCTTTTGACTAGTCCTAAATAATCGATACAGATTATTAGACAAATATCTTTAATTAAACACCTGTAAGAACTTTTTTTACAGGTGTTTTTCTTTTATAAGTTCTCATCTGTATTATGTTTTGTTGGTGCATTTGATTAGGGGTGAGCATATAATTAGAGTAATGTGGTCTTTTATTATTATAAATATCAATTGCATTTTTCACTAGCGCCTTCATCACAGCAATCTGCTGATTAAACTTATCAATATTAAATTCTTGTTTTAGAATTCCATTTATTCTCTCTGCCACTGCATTTTCATATGGATCCGAGTTTTGAGTCATGCTGCATTTTATATTGTTTTGATTTAATAGTTTTTGATATTGATCAGAACAATACTGTAGTCCTCTATCGGAATGATGGATTAATACTGAGTCTTTATCACTGCGTTGTTTTATTGCATTTTTTAAAGCCGTTAAGGTACTTTGAGTATTCATGTTATCTGCCACATTAAAGCCCATTATTCTTTTAGAGTAAGCATCTGTTATTAGACTTAAATAACAAGGATTATCTCTTTTCCCAATATAAGTTATGTCTGATACCCAGACTTGCTCAGGTCTGCGGATCTGTAAATCTAATATTTGATTTTGATGCTTTCTAAATCGGTGATGAGAGTTTGTTGTTATGTGATAAGAACGTTTAGGCATTATCAACAAATGATTTGCTCTAAGTATATTGATAAATTTATCTCTACCGATTTTGAGTTGATGCAATTGAACTTTTAAAAGATAATACAGTTTTTTTGCTCCTATTCGGGGCATTGTCTGTCTAATTCCAAGAACCAGGCTGATAACTTCTGAAGCCAGATGCTGTCTGGAACTGGTTCTTTTTATTCTTCGATAATAAACCTGTCTGTCTATCCCGAACAAAGTACAGGCAAACATTATTGTTTGTTGATGTTCTTCTTTAAAATGGTCGATTGTTCGGGTGGTGAGTTTTTTCGGATGTCAATTTGATATTCTTTTTCAGCTATATCAATCATCATATCAAAAATAATAGCCTTTTTATCAGCAACATAAGCCTGCTGTTCTAAAAATGCTTTTTGTCTTTCTAATAACTTCACTTTGGCTTCAAGTTCCATTATTTTTTGTTCAGGAGATTTTGACATAGTAAGAGGTGTTTGATTGTCCCAATCAAAGTTACCAAATTTCCGAAGCCATTGAACGATTGTAGAACGGGACTGAATGGCATAATCTTTTTTAACTTGCGAAATTGAAGTTCTCCCTTGTTCTATTTCCTGAACAATTTGAAGCTTAAAAGCCATAGTGTAATCTTTCTGTGTACGCTTTACATAGCGCAATTGTTGATCTTTTTCCATAATGATACTTTTTGTGTATCGCTATTTCAGGACAAGACATTTTAGATCATAAAAAAGTCCCTTGAAAATCAAGGGACTTTTTTATTTTTATCGAACTCTGTTTTGGTTTTCATCAACGGTTTTTTCTTTGAATTCCGTTTCCTTAATTTTTCCAAAAGTATATTTGACCGAAATAGAAATTTCATTTGCATCAACCAAATATCTTGATTTTGAACTTATATTGTTTATCGTGAACTTTTCAGCATAAATTGTATTTTTGAAGATATCATTATAACTTAAAATGCAACTCCAATTTTTGCCAAAAGTTTTTACCAGCGACATATCAAATACAAAATTGGCTCGTCTTTCAAAAACGCCTTCTCTTTGCTTTGTCATTCCCCAAAATGAAAAAGCAAAAGTAAATTCTTTGGGTAATTTAAATTCATTATTGGAGTAATAATATAAATAGGGTTTTGATGAATTGAGCAATGCAGCATCATCTTCAATTTTATTTTTTATGAAAATTAGCGAATTTGTTGTCGTCCAAGTTTTATAAGTAAAAGGTAAAGTAAAATCAATATTAAAACCAGTTTCTTTTTTGAAATTGATTTCAGTAAAAGTCAAAACATTCGTTTGATCATCAAATATAAAACTGCGATAAACTGGATTTCGATTTTGATAATAACTTAGTTTAATAGTTTTATCATGATATTGAAAAAGTGTCGAAATTTCATCATTAAATGTGGGATTCAGATTTATATTGTTCCCATAAATAAAATAGGGATTTATGTACGTTGCAATTTGACTCAAAGAAGAATAATTAGGCCTTATAATACTTTTGGCATAATTTATATTAATGCTTTTTGTACTGTCAATGGGAAATGTAAAAGTTGCTTTCGGAAAAATATTCGTATAATTTTTATCAATCAATGGAGAAATATCGCTTTTAAATTGCCCTTTTACTTTGGTGTTTTCTACTCTTAATCCTAAAGAAAAATCAATCTTTTTTATCTTGCTCGAAAACTGTATATAGGCAGCTAAATTTTCTTCTTTAAAATCATAATTTAGAAAGGTATTTTCATTTTTGTCAAAATCAAAAATATCAGAATCTGATTTAGAAATGGCTTTTAAATAAAGTGCGCCATATTCCAGATTCATTTCATTTTTAAACTTTTTTTCTAAATCTATACGTCCTGAAAAAACATCTACCTTAAATTTTTGATCCCGATTTTGTGATAGTTCAGGCTGGGTTTCATTAAAATTATTTTGAACCAAACTTAACAAATGCTGATTAAAATTGGAATACTGAAAACCTGCAAAAAGCTTTGTATCGATAAATTTCAGCTTTTTAGAATAATTAAGAAACGCATTTGCAAAATTCTTTTTACTTGAATTTTCACTGAACGTAAAAACATTGTTGACGTCACTTTGATTTTTATTAAAAGTAAAAGTATCAATGTCAAAAGTATCATTCCTTCGGTTTCCGTTAGCATTAACCGAAAAATAATCCTCTTCATTTATTTTATAAAACAAACCTCCTCCAAAAATATACTGATGAATATGCGAATTTGCTGTAACATCATAATTGGAAACAATTGAAGCTTGCGGAATTTCATAAGAAATATTATGGTTCTCCCAAGGATTTCGACGATTGTAATTGAAATTAGCCTTCCATTCTAATTTGTTCTTCTTGAAACTCGAATTGAATCCTAAATAATTATTATAGTTTTTTTTGAAAGACGCAACTTCAGTAATTTCAGTTCTAAAACTGTCTTTCTTGCTCAATTTCCTTGCAATTAAAATAACCGCCCTGCCTTCAGCTTCATATTTTGAAGATGGATTCTTGATAATTTCGATCGTTTTTATATCAGCAACTGACAAAGCATTCAAATCGCTCATCGTTGCTTTTTGTCCATCTATATAAATCAGAGGAGATCCTTTACCTACAACCGAAATACTTTCTCTATCTGAACTAATTTGAATTGTCGGCAATTTAGCCAACAAATCAATTGGATTTGGAATCGAATTGTAAATAGAATTGGCAACATCCAATTTTATATTCCCATTTTGATTCGAAAATGCCTTTTTATTTTGAGTGATAACAACTTCCTTCAGGTTATTCGAAATACTATCATTTGGTATTTTATTTTGGGCATTTCCTAAAAGAGAAAAAAAGAAAAGCAATAGGATTATAAAAAGTTTTAAAGGCAAATAAACATTCATTTTAAAAAGATTTTGGTTTACATTGACTGCAAAAGTGCTTCTAAAAAAAGGTTGTGAAAGTTAATTGAAGGTTAATGCGGGGTTAATGCTGAAATTGTATCATAAAAGCTTTATTTTTGGGATGAGAAAATTTGCCCGCAGATTTTAGTGGTCAGCGTGCATTAATTTCACGCAGATTATGCAGATTGAAGCAGATTTAAAAAGATCAATTTTAATCTGCTAAAATCATTTTTAAATCTGCGTGAAAAATAAAATAATCCGTTTCATCCACGGGCTAATAAAACAATGAAACAAAGAATCAATTTATTAATAACATTTTCAGTTGTCGCGTTAATCGTTTTGTCAACGGTGCAATGCTATTTGGTAAAAACCACTTACGATTATAAAGTGGCGCAGTTTCATACGGAAATCAAAAATGAAATCGCTCAGATTTCAAATAATTACAGCGATATTGATTCGGTTCTTGTAGCTAAAAAAGAAGCACTATACAAATCATTATCAGAGAATTATCTTCAGGGTAAAACGAATAAGATTGAGATTAAGAAAGCCATTCTTAAGAGTGAATTTAGTGATGCATTAACACAGAAAATCAAACGAAAATTTGAAAGAGATTTACCAAATCTAAAAATCGATTTTGCCATCGTTCTCAACAAATATATTCTGTATAAAAACAGTAAAAAAGCTGATACCATATTCTCTGAAAAACCTTTTATCAGTAATAAATTATATGGTAATTTAGCCTCTTTAAATAATGCCTTTCTAGTTCGAAATTATGTTGGAACCACCAACGGAACTTTTGAAAATCAGGACTATAAATTATTAACAGAAGACTCTATGTACGTTTCTGTTATTGATTGGGAAATGATTATTTTAAGAAGAATGACTTTCATTCTGATCTTATCCTTACTTTCCATTGTAACGCTCATAACACTTTTTGTAATTGCCATTAAAGCTTTAATCAAACAGAAAAAAGTAAGTGATGTCAAAACTGATTTTATCAATAATATAACGCACGAACTTAAAACACCTTTGGCAACTTTAGGCATCTCTACTAAAATTTTAGAACAGAAAAACATTCGTGAAAACGATGAAAATTTCAATATAATTGTTAATACGATTTCGCGTCAGAATAATCGTTTACAAAATCTGATTGATCAGGTTATGGCGAATTCTTTGGCCGAAAATGAAATTGAATTACAGAAAGAAAAAATAGAAACCGAAGATTTTCTGCTATCCATTGTAAATGATTTTAAAATTACTTTTCCAAAAATTAATCTTAAAACCGATTTTCAAACGCAGAAAACCATTTTGATTTTAGATAAATTCCATCTGACAACCGCTTTTTTAAATGTTCTGGAAAATGCTGTAAAATATGGTTCAAAAACGATTACCATAAAAACCAGAATCATAGAAAATCAATTTTCGATCAGTATTGAAGATGACGGAATCGGAATTGAAAAGAACAAACAGTCACTTCTTTTTGATAAATTTTATCGCGTACAACAAGGAAACCTGCACAACACAAAAGGCTTAGGTTTAGGCCTTTATTATGTAGACCAAATTATAAAAGCGCATCAGGGCACTGTTAAAGTTGTGAGTGATTTAGGAAAAGGAACCGAGTTTACTATTTTATTAAAAGTTTAAATACCTTATTTTGAAAAGACTACTTTTAGCTGAAGACGATTTTGATTTTGCAGCCATTTTAAAACAATATTTAGAACTGCATCAATTCGAAGTAGTCTGGGCAGAAAATGGAGAAATAGCTTTAGACTATTTTAAAAACCAGACTTTTGATATTTGTATTTTTGATGTAATGATGCCTAAAATGGACGGCTTTTCACTGGCCGAAAAAGTAATCACGATCAATCCTGAAATTCCATTTATTTTTCTGACAGCAAGAAAGTTAAAAGAAGACAAAATAATCGGATTAAAATTAGGTGCAGACGACTATATCATAAAACCTTTTGAAGTCGACGAACTGATTCTGCGTTTACAGAATATTTTAAAGAGAATTGAACAAAAGAGAAGTCTGGAAGGGAATAATATAATTGAAATTGGTTCTTATATTTTTGATAATGAAAGATTAACCCTCAACAATAAAAATCACGTACAGCAGCTCACAGAAATGGAAGCTTCTCTTATTGAGTATTTGTATCTAAACCATAACCAGTTATTAAAGAGAGACCAAATTTTAATGTCTGTCTGGAAAAAAGACGATTATTTCTCAGGACGCAGTATGGATGTTTTTATCAGCAGGCTTAGAAAATATTTTAATTCAGATCCAAAAATCAGAATTGAAAGTGTTCGTAATATTGGACTGGAATTTAAAATAGGAAAGCCTTGATAAATCAAGGCTTTTCTATTCTATTTATAACAACTAATTTCCAATTACCCAGCCTAAGGTAAAGTTTACCAGAGGCACAAATTCAGTATCATATTTATCAAAATTCACTCCGGGACCTGCGCTAAATTCCAGATTAAACTTTCTTTTGTAAGTACGCTGTAATCCCCAAAGCGCGCCTACTGTAAAGGAAGGAACTGCTTCATTATATTTATCATTCGTCGAAATAGATTCAAAATTATAAGCGGCTACTAAGCCAAGATAATTTCCAGAATTAAATGCGGTTCTCTTTCCTTTAGCCGCTCTTTTTTCAAGATTGTAGTAATGACGAAATTGCTCAACGATTTGCGGAAAAAACGCAAAATTTGACTCATTAGAATTTGATGAGAATCCTAAACCTAAACTAGCTTCAGAGTATAAAGTGTTTTTAGCGTCAAAACCATGTTCCCAAACGAAACCTGGCAAAAACATATTAACTTTAAATTGATTTTTTTGAACAGATGTCACTGCTTCATCCTGTGCGTAAGATGCATTAATTAAAAAGGCAAATAAAATAGCGAATAGGTAATTTTTCTTCATTGGTGGTTTTTAAATAGTTGTGGCAAAAATAGCATTTAAACGATATAATCAAATTAAAAAATAAAAAATTTTCTTACAGTATATTAAGTAACTGCTTTATCCTAAAGTCAATCGATTCTATACCGCACGATTTCTACTGCAAATCATATAAGTTCTCTAAGTAATTGTATAACAGCCGTAAAGTTTTTAGAAAGTAAATTTGATAAACATTAAAAATCAAAATCATGAACCTAAAAAGATTATTTGGAGGAATACTTACAATTCTTGGAATTGTAGGTCTTATTTACACAGCAGTTATTTTTGCTGATACTACAGGAGGAACACGTGATATTAAATCGCTTATTATTTACGGAATACTAGGAATCGTTTTCTTTACCTCCGGAATTAGTCTAGTTCGTACTACAAAAGACGAATCATAGATCATAATAATGCATTTGCGATCTTTTCATAAAGAGGAGTTGCAACACCATATTTTAAACCTTCGTTGACTACAAATTGTGTCAACGAAGTTACTTCTGTTTTTCGATTTGCCAGCAAATCTCTGTGCATCGATGAAGTAGCTTCTTTAGGCGATTTTTCAAGCTTAATAATAGTTTGATTTACAATATCATCTGGCAATTGCAAGCCTTTTGCTTTTGCGATCGCTTCAATTTCATGAAGCAATTCTACATAAACTTTCATAGATTTCTTTTTCTTTTGAATTTCGCCAATATTCTGATTCAGATAAGAAGTGGCTGAAGCCAATGCTGAAATAAAAATAAATTTCTCCCAAACCGTTTCCTCAATATTTTCAACCAGATAACTTTCAATTTTAGCTTTTTGAAGGATATTTTGCAGTTCTTCTAATTTAGCAATTGAAGTTGTTTTTGAACCAAAAAAAAGCTTTTCATAAAAGCCCATTTTTCTAATCGTTCCCGGCGAGGCAATCATGGAAACAATATAAACACAACCTTGTAAAATATCATTTTCAGGAAATATTTTTTTGATACGTTCTGGAGCGTCAACACCATTGTATAAAGGAAGAATTACAGTTTTTGAAGTAATACATTTGTGCAGCGAAAGCAAACTTTCTTTAATATCATACGTTTTGGTGGCACAAATTAAATAGTCTAAAACACCTATTTCATCAGGATCATTTGAAACCAGTTTTGGGTACGCAACAATTTCAGAATCATCATTAATAATTTTCAATCCATTCTCGGCGATGGCTTCTTTTGTTGCGCCTCTGGCAATAAAAACAACCTCAATATCAGCAGAGTTATAATAGGCTTTCGCCAAAAGTCCACCGAAATATCCGCCTACTCCACCAAGTCCTAAAATTCCAATTCTTTTCATAGTATAATAATAAAATGCCACAAAGGCGCTAAGTCACAAAGCTACAATCAAACAAAAGCAAAAACTTAGTGTCTTTGTGTCTTTGCGGCAAAAAAAAACATTATTCCTCTGCAACAGGCTCCAAATTCAGCTCCGTAAAATCGTGTTCTGTTTTCGAAATTATAATCGTTGCCACTGTATTTCCAATTAAGTTTGTAATTGCTCTGGCTTCACTCATAAATTTATCAACGCCCAATAAAAAAGCCAATCCTTCCACCGGAATTTTATGAATCGCCGTTAACGTAGAAGCTAAGACAATAAATCCGCTTCCGGTTACGCCCGCAGCTCCTTTTGAAGTAATCATTAAAATCCCAATTACGCTCAGAATCTCGGCAAAACTCAAATGCACGTCATACAACTGCGCAAGAAATATAACCGACATCGACAAATAAATCGAAGTTCCATCCAGATTAAAAGAATAACCTGTCGGAATCACCAAACCAACAACAGATTTACTGCAGCCCATTTGTTCCAGTTTCACCATAATACTTGGCAAAGCGGCTTCAGAAGAAGAGGTTCCGAGAACTAACAAAAGTTCTTCTTTAATGTATTTTAAAATGGATAAAATTTTGATTTTGTAATATTTCAGAAGAGTTCCTAAAACCAGAAACACAAATAAAGCCATCGTTAGATAAACGCAAAGCATCAATTTTCCAAGCGGAATTAAAGTTTGCAATCCAAATTTACCAATTGTATAAGCCATTCCTCCAAATGCACCTATTGGAGCCAGATACATCACATATTTTAAGCCCGTAAAAACTACTTTTGAGAAACGTTCTAGAACCAAAATTGTCTGTTCTCTTTTTTGATAAAAATTCAAGGCTATTCCGCAAACAATCGCCGCCAAAAGAACCTGTAATGTAAAATTAGAAAGGAAAAACTGCAGCCACGAAAAATTCTCTGCAGCATGGTTCGTGTATTTGCTCGCATCTTGTAAAGCCAAACCTGATTTATCAATTTTGCCAGGTTGAAAAAAATAGGCAACGCCAACCCCAATGGCCAATGAAATCGTCGAAACCACTTCAAAATAAAACAAAGCTTTCACTCCAATTCGGCCCACCTTTTTCAGGTTTCCCATTCCCGAAATTCCCAAAACAATCGTAAGAAATATAATCGGTCCAATAAATAGTTTGATAATGTCGACAAATGTTTTTCCGACAATTTCCATTTTTACACCATTCTCAGGCGAAAAATGTCCGAGCAAAACACCGGCAATAATGGCGATTAAAACCCAAAAAGTAAGATTGGTAATGATAGCATGAAAAGTGCTTTTCTTAATTTTCGGAGAAGGATTTGGAGTAGTTATATTCATGAATGAGATTTAGTGCTTTCACAAATATATAAAAAATGCAGACCTATAAGCCGGATTCTGTCCCTGATAAATCAGGGCCTTATCATTTATCTAGATCCAGCATTACTACTGGACTCAAGCTACCTACCCTTCAACAACGGACGAGAAGCCCTTAAATGCTGATATACTTGGTATTTCACCGCATAGAGTTTACCTGGTTTCACTACAGCATTACCTGTACATACTTTCTGTTGCACTTGTCCTTGCGTTATTTCTAACACCGACGGGGGTTACCCGCTATGCTTCTCTGTGGTGTCCGGACTTTCCTCCCCCCAACGAATTGAGCGACGATAAGGCGGTCTGCGGTGCAAAAGTAGCGATTTATCAACGAAGAATCAGCCATTTAAATTTCCGATTTTTATAAATTTTTCATAACAATTTAATTTTAAATTGGTTACCTTTAAAATCCTTAATTTTTAAATCAATTATCATGACAAGAATGTATCACTACGCAACTGTTTCAAAAGCTTTGGACCAACTTCATGAAAAAGGATTTACATGTGATTTTAATCGCAATGCTGACGCGATTAAAAAAAATCCTGAAAAATTTGAAATTGTACATGTGTATCGATACGAAGGGGATTCAGATCCAGGCGATGAGGCAGTTGTATACGGAATTAAATCGAATTCGGGCAAAAAGGGCGTTTATGTAGCAGGTTTCTCCGCCGACTCCGATCAGGAAACCGCAAAATTTTTATTTGAATTGAGTATAAAGGGAAGGTGATTTTTCAGGAGCTAATCCTGCTGTCCTTCCAATCTTTTGTGCCGAACCCCGGCACAAAAGGATTTTCCCTCCCATCAGGGCTAGGGCACTCAGTTTCATAAGATGTTTTATTTTGACCACAATCTTGTCATTTCGAGGAACGAGAAATCACATCCAGAGAGAACGAACTGTAAATTCGTAATGTGATTTCTCGTTCCTCGCAATGACATAAAATTAGAATAAAAACCTTGCGCCCTTTGCGCAAACCCTTTGCGCTCTTTGCGGTTAATTAAAGCGGTTAAAACAAAAAAGTCCGTCATAAAAATGACAGACTTTCAAAACGACCCGCAATTAAATTACGAAGTTGGTATCTTCAATTTCCAACCCGGCTGAATCAGGTCTGGGTTTTTAATAATATCTTTATTGGCTTCGAAAATATCCTGCCACGACACGCCATGATCTTTTCCTATTTTGGATAACGAATCGCCGCTTTTTACGGTGTATTCTGTAGTAGTTCCTTCTGTTACTTCAATATTCATAACCACATCTGCTGATCTGTAATCAGGGTCTAATGTTCCGTAACTATCCCAAAGTTTCTCTTTATCAGCTGCAGACTTTACTGTACCGTCAATATACAATACATTATCCTGTTCTCTAACTTGTAAATTTGCTACACCCAAAGTAGAAGCTAAATCTGTTAACTCTTTGTATTTCTCTTGTAAACTCATAACATCATTATTTAATAGTTAATTTGTTTTCTACTTTTTTAGGTTTCAATTCCTGAACACTTTGAATTAAAGGTGCTAATTGACTGCGTTTAATTTCTCCTGTAAGTGTTACAACACCATTAGCAACACTAGCACTAACACCACTATAAGCTTTCACCACCTCATTAACAGAAGTTATCAAAACAGTGTCTGGATTAATTTCAACCGGAGCAGGTTCCGCGGCTACAGGTTCCTCGGCTAAAATCTCGCAATTATTAACCACTGATTTTACGCCTTTCACTCCTTTTACAATACTCTCCGCATTTTGTTTAACGCTATCATCCTGACAAGTACCCGAAATAGTAGCAACACCTTTTACAACCGTGACATAAACTCCCGCCAAACCACTGATTTTTGCATCTATCTCTTTTTCAATATCGGCGTCTTTAGGACCGCAGGCGACCAATAGAAAAGCAAAGCTCATTCCTAATAAAATTGATTTAATTTTCATAATGATATTTTTTTAGTTTAGTAACTTTAAAGTTAAAAAATTAAAAATCAACATTTTACACAATTATGTTATCAAATTTATATTTTTTCCAGTTTTTTTAGTTTAAATAATCAGGAGGAAACATTTGCTGTCCGTATTTTTTGAAGAGGAAATTTAATTTTTCTTTTGTTTCATTTTCTGTATTTGAAGAAGCTGTTTCAAGATACTCCGCTATTTCTTCAAATAAATCATCTAATCCGGCTGGTGTGACGGTGCACAAGAGTTTAGCCGGTTCGTTGGAAAGATTTTTAAAACCGTGTACAATTCCGCCTTTTGGAATATTGACGAAAGAACCTTTTTTGGCGACATAACTTCCTAATTCTGATTTAAAAGAAACTTCGCCTTCCAGCACAAAAAACGTTTCTGTAAAATCAGCATGCGAATGTGGATTAGGCCCCGCACGCGGAGGAACCGACATTTCGATTACGGCATATTCTCCATTGGTTTGTTTTCCTGAGATTATAATTCGGTAATCGCCTCCTGCTATTTTTAGTTTTTGGCCTTCGGATTCGTTGACGGTTATGATTGGGTTTGGAGTTTTCATTTTTAACTGTTTTTAGTTCTAGCGATTCAATTTTTCGATTTACTCAAAATTAAAACTAAATACATTCAAAAAATAGAATATAATTAATCCAATAAAAACTAGAAAAATTCCAAAAACAATTGCTCCGGTAATAATTATTTTTTTCATTTTAATTACCCAATACTTCATTATTTACAGGCTGTAAAATCCAAATCAATTCTTCTAAAGCAGAAGCAGGCATTTTTACCACTGATTCCATTTTCGATTCATCAGAAAAAATAATCAGAACACCTTCATTGTCTTCTTCATAACCTACTGCTTTAAATGAATAATTAGGATTCGTAATTGCAAATTCTTTCTTTCCATCTTTAAACCATCCATAGTTAGCTTCATAAACGATCTTACTTTCTAATATCTCAATAGTTTCTTCACCATACGTATTCCAAAGTGAAAGTCGAAGAAGGTAAAATCCCATTAATGAAAATAAACCTATTCCAATAAAATAACCAAAATGCAATCCCCTTCTCGTTAATATACCAACCATCGTTCCCGCAATTGGAAATACAAAAAAAGCAAATGCAAAAAAGAACATTACAATTCTGACTGCAAAGGGAGATTTTTTAACTTTTAATTTTAAAATATTTTTACTGAAATTATATTGATGCATTTTTGTGATAATTAATTTTAGAATCAATTCTATGAAAGGAAAAATATCAAAATTTAATTGAAGCCGCTCGATCTTCACTATGAATTTCGAATATTACTTCTTTTCTATTTTGTTTTATGCACACTTCATTATACTTTTTGATGGCTACCAAAATCTGATTTTCCACAGCGGTTAATTGATCATATAATGAAAGTATTGATTCCTGCGTTTTGAGTTTAAAATCAGATTCCAAATTAACTAAAGTCCTTACCAAATGGGTATTCAATAAGTCATTTGCTTGTTTTACTTTACCAACTATATCTTTATTTAATACTTTATTCTCACATATTTTACCAAATTCGCTAGCATAAAAACTAGTTTGTTCTAATTCCTTTTTATCTATTATTTTTGAATTTTGAAGCTTAGATGTAAATTCAGCAACTACCTCTGTTTTATGTTTAAATTGATCTTTTAGTGCTATCCATTTTTGATTAATTTCGGATTCATTCTGAGCCAAAAGGTTTAAACTTTGCAAAAAACAAAATACCGTTACAAAAATTATATTTTTCATATTCACTTAATTAGCGGCCCAATTTACCATAACGTTGTTGCTCAGAAAAATACAATATAATGTTTTTTCCATTTTTCTTATAAGGATAAAATAATTCATATGTTCCATCATGCGAACTATAGCGTATTTCTTCGCTTTTTTTTGTAAAAACGCTGTTTAAATAGTCTCTTTCTTCTTGGGTTGTTTTGTAAATATAGTCCGCTTTTTGTGGGTGTATTGTATCTTTCAGATTTCCATTATAATATTCATTAAAGCCCAAGTAAACCGGTGAACCTTTAATCGAATCTTTAACAATAACTGTTACACTCGGAAAGTTTTTATCTGTTCCTGATAAAACTTCTAAAATCGCTGCAGTTTCTTTAATGTAGCTTTCGGAAAAAGTATAGTTTACCACTTTGTCACTACTTGATTTATTGGTTTCGATAATAGATTTAGCAGACGCAACTAATAATTTTTCCTTTTTGGCAGAAGTCAAATAATCTCCTCCAAATAAAATTATGGCAATCAAAGGAAAAATTAAAAGTAAGACTATAAATCTTATTTTATTTGATTTAGTATTTAGAGTGTCTTGATTGTGTCTTTCGGCTATTCTGGTTAAATTAAACATTAGATTAACGATCAACGAACCAGTCATTAAAGCAAGAATTCCTAAAACACTTAAATAAAAAGTTTCGGTCATGTTTTCTCTAAATACTTTTAAACCAAAAACCTGAATCATTATAAAAGTAAAAACCCAATAAACCAATAAAAGTATTGAAGTTATTCCGATGATGTTACTTAATTTAACTATTTGTTTTGCGTTCATAAATACTAATTATATTTAATTCCTTTATCAAAATATTAATTTGTTTGGGATTAAAAATAGTACATTTTTTATTACAAAATAGTAATCAAACAATATTTCATTAGAAATAATTAAAGCAAAAAACTTCAATTTAAAAACGCAACATTCTCTAAAAAAACAGATTACTTTTTAATGTTCAAAACACATGAAATCTTTCAATTTTTAAATTTTCAAATCATTAAATTATACCCTATATTTGCTATCGAATAAAAAAGAATATGGAACAATTTGTAGTATCGGCTCGTAAATATCGCCCACAAACCTTTAAGGATGTTGTAGGTCAGAAAGCCATTACCAACACTTTGCTAAATGCTATTGACAGCAACCATCTTGCTTCTGCCCTTTTATTCACCGGACCGCGTGGTGTTGGAAAAACGACCTGCGCACGTATCTTGGCACGTAAAATAAATCAGCCAGGATATGACGATCCAAATGAAGATTTTGCTTTTAACGTTTTTGAGTTAGATGCAGCTTCAAACAACTCGGTTGATGATATCCGTAACCTTATTGATCAGGTTAGAATCCCACCCCAAACTGGGCAATATAAAGTCTATATTATTGACGAGGTTCATATGTTGTCTTCGGCAGCTTTTAATGCTTTTTTGAAAACATTAGAAGAACCGCCAAAACATGCTATTTTCATTTTAGCAACAACAGAGAAACACAAGATTATTCCAACGATTTTATCGCGTTGCCAGATATTTGATTTCAAAAGAATTACAGTAAAAGATGCTAAAGAACATTTGGCAGAAGTTGCAACAAGTCAGGGGATCAATTTTGAAGATGATGCTTTGCACATTATTGCTCAAAAAGCTGATGGTGCCATGCGTGACGCTTTATCTATTTTTGACCGTGTAGTTTCCTATTGCGGAAGTAATTTAACACGTCAGGCTGTAACCGAAAACCTAAATGTTTTAGATTACGAAACTTATATTAGCATTACAGATTTACTTTTAGAAAATAAAATTCCGGATCTTTTATTAGCTTACAATGATATTCTGGCAAAAGGTTTTGATGGGCATCATTTTATTGCTGGTCTGGCTTCGCACTTTAGAGATTTATTAGTAAGCAAAACGCCTGCAACTTTGAGTTTACTTGAAGTTGGTGAACAAGCACAACAAATGTATGGTGTTCAGGCTCAAAAATGCTCTCAGGACTTTTTATTAAAAGGAATCGACATTGCCAACGACTGCGATTTAAAATACAAACTAAGTCAAAACCAACGTCTTTTGGTCGAATTATGTTTGATGCAATTAGCCTCTATCAACTTTGATGGAGAAAAAAAAAAGTTGAGCAATTCATAATTCCGCCTACTTACTTTAAAAATGGAGGTTATTCTATAGTTGAAGTCAAAGGTCAAAAGTCGAAAGTCGAAAGTCAAACTGAAACTTCAAATAATTCTTCTGAAGCTTTAAATCAACAAAAAGAAGAAATAGTTTCAACTGCAAACGCTGAAAATCCAGTTTCTGCTACTGTTGAAAATACATCTTCAACTGAAAATCAACCTAAAAAGGTTTCTGCTTTTTCTCTCGCGAGTATTCGTGCGAAAAAAGAAATGGAAGAAAGCAACAAATCATATGTAAAACCTACTTCAGTTTTACCTACAGAAGACTTTACAGAAACAGAAATGTTAGTACAGTGGAACAAATATGCACAACGTCTTGGTGAAAAAGGTTTCAAAATTATGGAATCGTTACTTTTGATTAACGATCCAAAATTAAACGGCACCCAAATTACACTTGAATTGCCAAACGAAGGTTCGAAACTAGATTTTGAAAGTCAGCTAAACGGGCTTTTAGGACATTTGAGAGGGCATTTGCACAATCACGATATTACAATTGAAATTATTGTGAATGAAGCAATAGAAACCAAAAGAAGTTTTAATGATCAGGATCGTTATAACCGATTATTAGAAATCAACCCAAATATTGAACTCTTACGTACAACCTTTGGATTGGATTTGCATACTTAGTTTTTGTTCGTAATATTGTTATTTATTTCTTAGTCCGAAATCATATACTTTATCGAGCCATTTTTCTCTTTGAGACTCATTAGATCCTTTTATAATTCCGATGTAGCTTACTTTTACTGGCTTTACACCGCAGAATTCCAGAGTTGATTTCTTTAACTGATTAACACTTGGCCTCGCATAAAATAATCTGTAATACCAGCCTGGCTGATCTAAAGTTGTTATAATGTGTGCTGATTTTCCTTTTAGAAGTTTATCCCACCAAACTGAGTTTTCACGGTATTGAAAAGCCATTCCGGGTAAAAACAAACGATCAATAAATCCTTTTGTAATTGCCGGAAGTCCGCCCCACCAAACAGGATGAATCCAAACCAAATGATCGGCTTTTTGAATTTTCTCCCACGCTTCCAATAAATCAGGTTCTAATTCAGTTCGTTTTTGGTAACCAAATTTTAAATTAGGGCTAAAATTTAAGTTAGCAATTATAATTGTTTCTACCTCTGCGCCAGAAGTGATAGCGCCTTTTTGGTAAGAATCTGCGATAGCGAAATTGAAGCTTTCCGAATTTGGATGTCCGTTTATAATTAGTATTTTTTTCATGTTCTATTCGCTTATTTTAAGATTAATGGTATTGTAATTATTTAACGCTTCATAAACTTCCTGCGACGAATGCATTTGATGACTAAAATAAATCCCACTTACTAAAGTTTCACTTAACATCTTTTCGATATGTAAAACAGTAGAAAATGCAGTTAATTCAGCCTGACCTTTAATACTTTGCAAGCTAACTCTTTTTGTTTTATCCTGAGTTTTAATAATTGCTTCAAAAATAGTTTGATCACCATTTCCGCTTGAACTAAAGAGTAATTGTCTTTCTCTTAAAAACATGATATTAAAAATCTTAAGCGACTGAAAATACCCCATTAAACTTGTTACAAACTTAGAATTATAAGTCATCTTAACCGAGACGGTTGGTATTTTTTCTATCTGATTTAAAATAAACAAATCCGGAACATCAAGGTTATAAGCCTGACGTTTTCCAATTCCGAATGAGAAATTAAATTTTTCGGAATTTAAAAAATGTTTGACTTGTTGTGGTTTGTTATTTTTATAAACAACGAATGGTTTACATACATTTTCTGCTAAAAAATTTGCTGAACTTTTCCCAGCCAAATCTTTTACCGAATAATAAATATAAAGATTTGCTTCTTGAATTTTAGACTTATCCCTTTCTACAAAATCAACCAAACTGCCAACAATACCACCCATCCAGCCAGAACTAAAAACAATTCGGCTATTAATATTTTGCTTATCTGCTTTGGCTAAATCATATGCAATGGTCAAATCGGGAGTTGGTTTTGTAATATCAACATAATCAATATTATTTTGTATTGCAAATTTCAGAATTTCATTCGCATCATCTTTTGTAGACATTACGATTAAATCGATTTCATTCTCTAAGATAGAATTAAAAGTCTTAGGATTAGCGACATCAACAACCAAACTATTCCTTTGATTGTTTAATTTACGGCTTCCAATAAATAAGTTGTAATCAGGATTTCTTCCCTTAAGGATACGTAATATGACTTTACCTACTAATCCTGTCCCTCCAATTATTAAAATATTCTTTCTCATTATTGTATATTATTTTCAGCAAAAATAATGAGCAAATATTTCTCAGAAACCAGACAAATGTCCTATAAAATCGCTTTTCTGATTCGACTTAAATGTCTTGGTGTAACGCCTAAATAAGAAGCCAAATATTGAAGTGGAATTAACTGAAGGTATTTTTTATGGTTCTGATAAAGTTCTTCATAACGTTGTGTTCCGGATAATTTCTGAAAAGAAATCATTCGTTTCTGAAGCCTTACATGTTCCATTTCAGTTAATTTTCGCCCTATTTCCTGCCAATGAATACTTGATTTATAAAGCTTTTCTAAATTCTCACGACTTATAACCTGCAATTCTGTATTGGCTAAAGCCTGAATATTTTCTTCGGCTATTTCCTGAGTTATAAAACTAGAAAATGAAGCCATAAATTCGTTTTCGAAAGCAAAACAATTTGTAATTTCATCACCCTGATGATTGAAAAAATAAGAGCGTAAAATTCCTTTTTTTATAAAAACGATTTCATTGCAAACCTGATTTTCGGTCAATAAAAAATCTCCTTTTTTAAGCTTTCTAAAGGTAATTAAATCATCTAATTGATCTAATTCAACTTGAGGTAAAATATGAATAGATTGAAAAACGGATTTCATTTTTAACATTATAATTTAGTAGTAAAAAATCTGTTTTATTCAAATGTTACTTCTTCAGTTGTCGCTTTTAAAATCTCATGATTTGATTTTTCAATTTCTATTGTAAACCTGTGTTTTTTAAAACTTTCGGGTTTTAAAGCTATTTTCATGACATAAGTATTTAATGTAGCAGGATTTAAATCAGCCAGAAAACCTTCAACAAGCTTATCATTAACATCATAACCATGTGCGGTAACAATACTGTTTAATTCAGATCCAGCTGGAAAATTGGCATTAAAAGCTGCATTACTTTTAATTGAAATTCTAATCAAGGGATATTTTTCACCTCCATATCCTTTTTGACATTTAGTTGTTGCATATATTGCATTCGAAAAGTTGAAATTTACCTTTTCTTCAGCCATATATTCACGATTATCCCAATCTATCTGATAACCGAACACTAATTTTTCACTTGCTACAACTTTAGGATAACCTACACTAGCAATTATCGTATGATAATCATAATATTTTTCGTGTGGGCATTCAGGAAAGCAGGCATTCAACAATCCTAAAATATTAAAAGTCAAAAATAGTGTGAGTAGTCTTTTTTTCATCTTTGTCAAAATGGTTTTATAATAACGAACTTACAACTATATTTTTACAATTCATTTTTTTTCATTTTAAGAAAATGTATGCCGTGATATCTTTTATTTAGTAAACACTCTTTCAATCCTTTTATCCGGAATAAGCCATGACATTGCAACAATAAAATAGGCTGCACCGGAAATCCATTCATTATAAAAAGAAGCTACAATTCCAAAACTATATAAAACTATTGACGCTTTTCCTTTAAAATCTTTTGCCAAGGCTTTTGCCAATACAGAACTCTTTCCTTCTACATCTAATACAGTTTTTTGAAGAATTACGTAAGCAATAGCAGAAAGCAATAAGATAGCTCCATAAAATGCCATTGCTGCTTTTGCAAAATTATGCTCGCCCATCCAGCCTGTGGCAACAGGAATTAGTGATAACCAAAATAGCAAATGTAAATTTGCCCAAAGTATTTTTCCGTTTACTTTTGATAATCCGTGAAGTAAATAATGGTGATTGTTCCAGTAAATTCCAACATAAATAAAACTTAGAATATAACTTAAAAACTTTGGAATAAGCGGTTTTAAATCGGCAAATTCATGTCCGTGAGGTACTTTAATTTCTAAAATCATTATCGTTATAATGATTGCTAAAACACCATCACTAAAAGCTTCAAGTCTGGTTTTATTCATTTTATATAAGTTTTAAAAAAGGTTTGCCACAAATTACACTAATTTCAACTAATTTTTTATTCGTGATGAAATATATTAATTCGTGTAAATTAGTGTAATTCGCGGCAACAAAATTAGGGCGTAAAATTAAATTTTACCGTAGTACATTGCTTTTACGATACCATCAGAAAGTCCGATTTTTGGAACATAAATTTGACGTGCCCCACTCCATTTCATTGCGTTAAGATAAATTCTTGTTGCATGGATAATTACGTCGGCACGGTCAGAGTTTAATCCCAATTCAGCGATTCTTTGCTCGTATGTCAAAGAATTCAAGAAAGCATATTGTGAATTGATGTAAATGTAAGAAAGCGGTTTTTCCTGCTGTTTTCCAGACATTTTAAACAATTTATTGATGTTTCCGCCAGAACCAATCAATGTTACTTCTTCATAATCTGCCGTATTGGTTTTAATCCATTTTTCGATTTCATCCCATACAACATCGCAAACCATATCATTTAACAAACGAACTGTTCCCGCTTTGAAAGATCTTGAATTGATCATTTTTCCATCAGAGAATAACGTAAATTCGGTACTTCCACCGCCGACATCTACAAATAAATAAGTTTCGTCTGTTTTTAATAAATGATGTAAATCTGTAGAAGCAATAATAGCAGCTTCTTTTTTACCATCAATAATTTCAATTTTTATGTCGGCTTTTTTCTTGATCAAAGCGACAACTTCTTTGGCATTATACGCTTCACGCATTGCCGAAGTCGCAAACGCCATATAACGTTCTACTTTATGTACTTTCATCAAAAGATTGAATGCTTTCATGGCATCAACCATTCGATCTATATTTTCTTCTGAAATTTCACCTACAGTAAAGGCATCTTGTCCCAAACGAATTGGTACACGAACAAGGGAACTTTTATTAAATTGCGGTTCTTTGCCTTCTTGTTCTACAACATTCGATATCAGCAGCCTCATGGCATTTGATCCGATATCTATTGCTGCAAACTTCTTTATATTAATCATGCTCACTTATGATTTGATTTTGGTTTTTATTAATTTATTTTCTGTGGAACCTCTTCTAATACCGCAATTTTATTTTGGTAATATTTGTAGGTTTCAAGCTGAGCTCTAAATGGGGCATGATGATTTCTAGGCTTGTATTTATTATCTAATTTATAGGAATGATATCTCACTTTAACATTCCCTTTCCATGCAATATTAAAATTATCGATCAGTTCTTTTTTAATTTCCAGATCATAAATAGGGCACGTAACCTCTACTCTTCCGTCCAGGTTTCTGGTCATAAAATCGGCAGATGAAATATATACTTCGGTTAAACCTGCATTTCCAAAAATATAAACTCTTGAGTGTTCCAGATAATTATCAACAATACTAATAGCTTCTATGTTTTCGCTCATTCCCGGAATTCCCGGAATTAAAGAGCAAATCCCCCTAACCTGTAACTGAATTTTTACTCCGGCATTACTGGCTTCGTATAATTTATCGATCATTTTAAAATCAGACAAACTATTCATTTTAAGCTTAATATGTGTTTTTCTACCGGCAAGAGCATGCAAAATTTCACGATCAATCAGTTTGATAAACTTGGTTCTGGTATAGTGTGGCGATACTATTAAATGTTTGTATCGGTGTACTCTGTAATTAATATCGAAAAATTCAAATATTTTAGAAATGTCTTTCAGAATTCCCTGATGACAAGTAAAAAGTGTGACATCTGTGTAAATTTTAGCCGTAGATTCGTTGAAATTTCCGGTTGAAATAAACCCGTAGCGCCTTGTTTTTCCGTCTTCAACTCTTTCAATAACACATATTTTACTATGTACTTTTAATCCTTTAATTCCGAAAATAAGATTAATTCCTTCCGTCTGCATTTGTTCAGCATACGAGATATTGGTTGCTTCATCAAAACGAGCCTGCAATTCAATTTGAACTGTTACTTTTTTACCATTTTTTGCTGCATTAATCAAAGAACTGATAATCTGTGAATTCTTAGCCAAACGATATAAAGTAATTTTTATACTGGTTACTGTAGGATCTAAAGCCGCCTCACGCAAAAACTTTGTCAGATAAGAGAATGATTGATATGGAGCATGTAATAAATAGTCTTTTTTATTGATTTTCTCCAATATACTTCCTCCCAAACTTAGCCCTGGAATTGGTAATGGTTCATTCGGTTTATAGAGTAGATCGTATCGTCCTAAATTTGGAAAATTCATATAATCACGACGATTATGATATCTTCCTCCCGGAATAATACTATCTGTTTCGACAATTTTCATTTTATCCAAAAAGAAACGCAAAGTATCTTCTTCAATTAAATTATCATAAATAAAACGAACAGGTTCACCTATCCTTCTGTCTTTTACCGAAGAAGCAATTTTCTCGAGCATACTCTTGCTCAAATCACTATCGATATCCAACTGCGCATCACGCGTAATTTTAATCATGTGTGCCGAAACACTTTTATAATCGAAAATATTGAAGATATTCTTCAAATTATAACGAATTACATCATCAATCAAAATAACATAATGTTTATCATCATGCGATGGCAGAACCACAAATCTGTTTATTGTTTTTGGAATTTCGATAACTGCATAACGAACTTCATCATTTTGATTCATCTCTAATCGAACAGCCAAGTATCCCAAAGTATCTTTAAGAATAGGAAATTCCGCTAAATCATTCAAGATGATAGTTACGAGTTCGGGACTCAATTTCTGAATAAAAAAGTCTTTCAGAAATCTTTCCTGATCTTGTGTAATTTGATCTTCATTGATGATGAATATGTTTTCAGCTTCCAATTCAGCTTCGATATTACCTAAAATACGAAGACTTTCAGATTGCTGCTGAATAACGATTTCTGTAATATCTTTTACTAATTGATGGGCAGAAACGCCGCCTAAATATTTTTCGCCAGAAATTCCTGAAAGGCTTAGTCTACGGATTGCGGCATAACGAACTCTAAAAAACTCATCTAAATTGTTCGAAAAAATTCCAACAAAACGCAACCTGTCTAAAAGTGGTACTGTGTTATCTGCTGCTTCCTGAAGCACTCTTGCATTAAACGCTAACCAACTTTTTTCTCTATCGATATATTTCTGTTCGTACACTTTATTTATTTTAAATCTTTGGGGAAAATTGTTTTATGGGTTTTGCCTTTATTGATGTTATCCCAGCTTTCACTGTCGAATTGTAATGATACAAAACCTGAAGTCGGGACGTTTTCGATAAAAACATCCCCAAATTTATTAACAAAATTTGTAATAGCCTCGTTATGTCCAAAAAGAATAACGCTTTCGAAACTATTATCACATGATTTAATAACCTTTTCGAGCTGTCTTTCATCAAAAGTATAAAGATCGTCTTTATAAACGATACTCTCGATAGGGTATGAAATATTTTGGGCAAAAATTAAAGCAGTCTCTGAGGCACGCGCTGCAGTACTACTCCATATTATATATGTTTTTGGAAGAAATTTTGAAATATTGGCCGATACATCATGCGCATCTAAAATCCCTCTTTTCATTAAAGGTCTGTCAAAGTCTTTTAAAGGTGCTTCCCAACTTGATTTAGCATGACGTATTAAGATTAAATTTTTCATAGGCTGAAGTTATTTAGAAACATCAAAAAAAGAAGTTCTGATTTATTGAAGTTCTAATTTACAAAAGAAATTTTAATAGTAATCACTTTTTTATTTCTGTTAACATTTAGTCTAAAATTTTAACAAGAAAAAAGAAGAGCCAGAAATGAAGAGAATCGAAATATAAAAATATCCAATTTTCAAAAAAAGCGCACTTTATCTATTAAACCGTTCACTTAGTCGATTTATTCAAATCAACAATTTATAACATAAATAACTGATTATCAATAACTTAAAATTACAATAAAAATACTTTTTAAGCTAAAAAAGTAAAAAAACGGCAATTTTTTATTTGTTAGAAATGGCATAAAAAAATGCTTTTTTGATCATTATTTAACAAAATAATGACATTTCAACGAGTTTTTAGGTTAGTTACAGACAAAAAAAATCAAAACAAAACAGTCTATATAACTTTGATTATGTTAAAAATCAACAAAAACCAAAAAACAAAAACCCAAGTTATGAGAACTAAAACTACTCTAATAAAAGCTGTAAAATTTGTCCACAATTGTAAGTTTATTTTTTCGCTCAGAAACAATATCTTCCAAAAAAACATTTTTTCAATACTGTTCTGTTTCATTATACTTATTTCATTTGAAAAAGCCGGGTATCTCGATCTTAATCTAAAGATTGAAAACAACAGAAGTAATAAAACTTCTTCTTTAGATGTCTACAGCAATTCAAATATTCCAAAGATTACGTTTATTAGGCCTTTTACAGATTCTTTTAAAAGCACTATAACGGAATATCGTATTGCTTTTCAATATAGTTCTAACCACTCTATTACTACATAATTCATCTCATTTAAAAAATTAAAAGAAATACACTCCCCAAACAAAAACAGGAAAAGTCCCTTTAAACATCAGTTCCTTGTTATTGCCGATCGATAATTTTTAATCAAAACAAAACTGATTAAAAAAAAATATAAGTCTCATAATAAAAGTATTAAAGTTTTAAAAATTAGAGATTATGAAAAACATTACTTCTTCTTTAAAAAATATCAATATTAAAGGCGTTTTTATAGCGTTACTTTTAATATTTATTACAAGTGGCTATTCTCAAGGTACATATGATGGAGATTACTGCCCAGGACCCAACGCAGTTGGTGATGAATATGCAACCGGAACTGTTTACAGCACAGTATTATCAGCTAACCCTTCTTCCACGTGTAACATTGGAACGATTCACGCTAAAGTTGATACTCAAAATCAAGTATTAAGATTAGGTATGGACATTGGTAATGGTGGTTCGGCACTTTTTAGATTGTACTTAGATACCAATAATGATCCTTTAACCGGATTAACAGAGGATTCATTTGGAGACGACATTAGTGTAGCCGGTGCTGAATATATCTTAGAAATTAATTCTAACGGAAGTGGTTTTACTTTATATACGGGAGATGGAGATATTTTAACTGAAACTAATGTGATACCTGCAGGCCTCGCTGTTCAAGCTGGTAATTCTAACTGTAATACCGGTAGTTCATTTTTAGAGTTTAATATTCCTTTTGGAAGTTTGGGAATCAACATTTGTGATCCCAATAACCCTGGTGTAATCAATATTGCAAAATTAGCTTCTGTTAGTGGTAACTCCCCTAATTCAAGTCTATGTACTAATATCCCACTTACTTTTGGAATTCCACTAAAAGGAATAGTTGGACCAAACTCAACTATTTGCTCAGGGGCTAGCGCCGCTTTAACACTAACTGGTCTAAATGCTAATTCTACTGTAACTAAATGGCAATCATCTATCTCTCCATTTTCAGTTTGGGTAGATATTGCTAATACGGCAGGTTTAACAGTTTATAATACCGCTAATTTAACAGAAACCACAAAATTCAGAGCCTTATTTTCTAATTCAGGCTTATGCTCTGGAAGTGCTATCGCTACAAGTGAAGCAACCGTAACGGTGAAAGCTGTTACTAGTTGTTCCATTACCGGTACTTCCGGGCCTGTGTGTTTATCTTCGTCTAATGTTTATTCAGCACCAGCTGGCATGACTACCTATGCGTGGTCTTTACCTCCAGCAACTGCAAACGGTGCCATCATAACATCTGCATCAAATGCACAAAATGTAACTGTTCAGGCTGGTTCTGTTTGTAATACAACGTTCAAATTAATACTAACTACTACTTTCGATGGATGCAGTTCTACTTGCGAAAAAATAGTTACTGTTAACGACACAACGGCACCAATCTGGACAACTGCTGCAGGAGCGCTTAATGTAACTTTGCAATGTAGTGATGCTGCCGGTTTAGCAACTGCTCAGGCTAATGCCCCTTTAGCAACAGATAGTTGTGGAGGAACAGTCACTTATAACAAAATAGGTGGCCAGTTTGTAGCATCTCTAACTTGTAGCAATGCAGGAACATACACTAATACCTGGACTGCAACTGATGCATGTACAAATATCTCTACTGTCTTTACTCAGATCATCACTATCGAAGATACTACAGCTCCAACTTGGACAACTGCTGCAACTGCCCTTAATGTAACTTTGGAATGTAGTGATACTCAGGGATTGGCCAATGCACAAACTGCCCTACCAATTGCAGCCGATTTATGTGATACCGATGTAACCAATATCATCAAAGTATGCGGTTCGTTTACAGCTTCTTCAGGCTGTGGAAATGCCGGTACTTATACCAATACCTGGACCGTTACTGACGATTGTGGAAATACCTCTGATGTCTTTACTCAGATCATCACTATTGAAGATACTACAGCTCCAACATGGACCACTGCTGCCACTGCTCTTAATGTAACTTTGGAATGTAGTGATAATCAAGGATTGGCCAATGCACAAGCTGCACTACCGATTGCAGCCGATTTATGTGATACCGATGTAAGCAATATCATAAAAGTAAGCGGTTCGTTTACAGCTTCTTCAGGCTGTGGAAATGCCGGTACTTATACCAATACCTGGACCGTTACTGACGATTGTGGAAATACCTCTGATGTCTTTACTCAGGTCATCACTATTGAAGATACTACGGCTCCAACATGGACCACTGCTGCCACTGCTCTTAATGTAACTTTGGAATGTAGTGATACTCAGGGATTGGCCAATGCACAAGCTGCACTACCGATTGCAGCCGATTTATGTGATACTGATGTAAGTAATATCATCAAAGTAAGCGGTTCGTTTACAGCTTCTTCAGGCTGTGGAAATTCCGGTACTTATACCAATACCTGGACCGTAACTGACGATTGTGGAAATACCTCTGATTTCTTTACTCAGGTCATCACTATCGAAGATACTACGGCTCCAACATGGACCACTGCTGCCACTGCCCTTAATGTAACTTTGGAATGTAGTGATACTCAGGGATTGGCCAATGCACAAGCTGCACTACCGATTGCAGCCGATTTATGTGATACAGATGTAAGCAATATCATCAAAGTAAGCGGTTCGTTTACAGCTTCTTCAGGCTGTGGAAATTCCGGTACTTATACCAATACCTGGACCGTAACTGACGATTGTGGAAATACCTCTGATGTCTTTACTCAGATCATCACTATTGAAGATACTACAGCTCCAACATGGACAACTGCTGCAACTGCTCTTAATGTAACTTTGGAATGTAGTGATACTCAAGGATTGGCCAATGCACAAGCTGCACTACCAATTGCAGCCGATTTATGTGATACCGATGTAACCAATATCATAAAAGTAAGCGGTTCGTTTACAGCTTCTTCAGGCTGTGGAAATGCCGGTACTTATACCAATACCTGGACCGTAACTGACGATTGTGGAAATACCTCTGATGTCTTTACTCAGGTCATCACTATTGAAGATACTACGGCTCCAACATGGACCACTGCTGCCACTGCTCTTAATGTAACTTTGGAATGTAGTGATACTCAGGGATTGGCCAATGCACAAGCTGCACTACCGATTGCAGCCGATTTATGTGATACAGATGTAACCAATATCATAAAAGTAAGCGGTTCGTTTACAGCTTCTTCAGGCTGTGGAAATGCAGGTACTTATACCAATACTTGGACCGTAACTGACGATTGTGGAAATACCTCTGATTTCTTTACTCAGATCATCACTATCGAAGATACTACAGCTCCAACATGGACCACTGCTGCCACTGCTCTTAATGTAACTTTGGAATGTAGTGATACTCAGGGATTGGCCAATGCACAAGCTGCCCTACCAATTGCAGCCGATTTATGTGATACCGATGTAAGCAATATCATAAAAGTAAGCGGTTCGTTTGTACCTTCACAATGTATAAACTCTGGAACCTATACCAATACATGGACAGTAACAGACGCCTGTGGAAACAACTCTCAAACTTTTACTCAGGTAATTACAATCCAGGATACTACGGCTCCAACATGGACAACCACAGCTGACGCACTAAACGTTACCTTACAATGTAGTGATGATGCAGGTTTTAATGCTGCACAAAATCAGGCACCAGTTGCTACAGATAATTGTGGAGGAACAGTAACTTATACCAAAACAAGCGGCACATTACAAAAAGGAAGTTGCGGAAGTACCGGAACATATACTAATACATGGGTAGCAAAAGATGTTTGCAATAATTCATCAAGTACCTTTACTCAAGTAATTACAATTCAGGATAGTGCCGCACCATCATGGGTTACAGTAGCGGGGACGTTAAATGTAACTTTAGAATGTAGTGATACAACAGGATTGGCAGCTGCACAAGAGCAGGCACCAGTTGCAAATGCAAAATGCACTATTGTTACTTATACCAAAACAAGTGGTCCGTTTATACCAACGCAAGGATGTTCTAACGCCGGTACTTACACTAATACATGGATCGCAAAAGATGATTGTGGAAATGCTACTGATATTTTCACACAGGTAATCATTATCCAGGATACTACTGCACCAGCATGGGCAACAGAAACAGCTTCTTTAAATAAAACTATTCAATGCAGTGATGCTGCAGGATTAGAAGCTGCTCAGGCCCTATTCCCTACTGCAACTGATTTATGTGATACAAATGTGAATAACATTGAAAAAACAGCTGGTCAGTTTGTAGCTTCTGAAGGATGTTCTAATGCTGGTACTTATACGAATACCTGGATTGTAAAAGACGATTGTGGAAATACTTCCGATATATTTACTCAGGTAATTACCATCGAAGATACTTCTGCACCAACATGGACTACACAAACAGCTTCTTTAAATGTTACTTTAGAATGTAATGATACAACCGGATTGGCATCCGCGCAAGCCTCATTCCCTGTTGCAACTGATTTATGTGATACAAATGTGAGCAACATCGAAAAAACAGCCGGTCAGTTTGTAGTTTCTGAAGGATGTTCTAATGCTGGTACATATACGAATACCTGGATTGTAAAAGACGATTGCGGAAATACTTCTGAAACCTTCACTCAGGTAATTACTATCGAAGATACTTCTGCACCAACATGGACTACCATTAATGCTTCTCTTAATGTTACTTTAGAATGTAATGATACAACCGGATTGGCATCCGCACAAGCCTCATTTCCTGTTGCAACTGATTTATGTGATACAGATGTGAGCAACATTGAAAAAACAAGTGGTCAGTTTGTAGCTTCTGAAGGATGTTCTAATGCTGGTAATTATACCAATACATGGATAGTAAAGGATGCTTGTGGAAATACTTCTGAAACTTTTACTCAGATAATTACTATCGAAGATACGACTGCGCCAACATGGACTAGCGTTGCCGGATCTCTTAATGCAACTTTAGAATGTAATGATGCAACTGGATTGGCATCGGCGCAAGCCTTATTCCCTATTGCAACTGATTTATGCGATGGTGATGTTGCTAATATTGAAAAAACAAGTGGTCAGTTTGTTGCTACTGAAGGATGTTCTAATGCTGGTACTTATACCAATACATGGATTGTAAAAGATGCTTGTGGAAATACTTCTGAAACTTTTACTCAGGTTATTACTATCGAAGATAAAACTGCTCCAACATGGACTACACAAACAGCTTCTTTAAATGTAACAATAGAATGTAGTGACACAACAGCTTTGGCATCGGCGCAAGCCTCATTCCCTGTTGCAACTGATTTATGCGATAGTGATGTTAGTAATATAGAAAAAACAAGCGGTCAGTTTGTTGCTTCTGAGGGATGCTCTAATGCAGGTACTTACACTAATACCTGGATTGTAAAAGATGATTGTGGAAATATCTCAAATACTTTTACTCAGGTAATCAATATTCAGGATACTACTTCTCCAACATTTATTGGAGACCTTCCACAAAACATGACCGTTTCTTGTGATGCCGTTCCAGAAGCGGCCACACTAGAAGCTTCTGATAATTGCAATGGAAATCTACCTATAGTATATACTGAAATTAAAAGTGATATTCAAAATGAGTGTAATACCAATTATACCTTAACCCGTAAATGGACAACAAGTGATTGTGGTGGAAATATAGTTTCTCATACTCAAATTATAAAAGTAGAGGATACAACGGCTCCAACAGGAACTGCTCCAACAGATGTAGCTAATTTGCAAAGTATTGCCGATATTCCAGTCGGGAATCCAAGTGATATAACAGATGCCGCAGACAACTGCAGTGAAAATATAAACATTACAATAAGTGACTCTAATAACGGAGGAAGCGGTTGCGAAGGAAATCCTTATATCCTTACCAGAACATATACTTTAACAGATTGTGCCGGTAACAAAACAGAATTAACACAAACCTTTACTGTAGAAAACAAAGTTTCTGTATCGGGTATTGCTTCACATGTAACTTGTATGGGAGAAAGCGATGGTTCAATTTTAGTAACCAATAGCCCCGGATCAACAGTTGTGATTACCAATGGAAATAATGAAGTTGTTGGAAATACCAATTTACCAGCCGGAACTTATACACTTACAGCAACATCATCTGTAAATAGTGGAAACCAAACCTGTACTGCCACTGCTACAGTGATTATAACTGAGCCAGACTATAGAATTAAAATCTCCGGACAAATAATAAATGTAGACACTAATACACCAATTGCAAATGTACCTGTAACCTTGATTCCTCAAGGAACAACAACAGGACCAATTTTATTCCGTTTAACAGGAGCAGATGGAATGTATACCTTCTCAGGCATGGCTGCAGGAAGTTACTTAGTTCAGGTTCAGGATGCTAATTTAAATAATGTTTATCAGTTATTTCCTGTAGATTCTAGCTTATTCTTTACTACTCTTGAAGATTGTAAATTCCAGGTACATAACTTTGAATATGGAAAAACAAAACTTCCTATTTTAGGAGATTATGTTTGGTACGATACAAATGCAAATGGAATTCAGGATGAATGGTATGACGCCAACAATGATGGCAACGTAACTCAAAACATTCCTGATAGCGAAGGCTCTATAGATTACAGTCTTTGGGAATGGATCGATCTTAATGGAGATGGAAGTTATGCAGGTCCACAAAATATTGGTGAATTAAATGCGGGAGGATTCGGAAATGCATCAAGTGCTAATGTCTTTGTAGACGGTCCAAACGGATACCATAAAGAAGTAATTATTGGAATTCAGGGCTATTGGAGAGACAGACCAGAAACCGAAAATCCTTACGGACAATATACTGTTAAACTGGTTCGCGATGCCAATTTAGAAACAACTGCAATTGCTTTAGGAGTTGGTGGCTTAGTAAAAGTACTACCGTCAGTGACAGATAAAAAAGCACCGTCAAAAACTGGTAAAACACAATTACATACAGTTTGTACAACGTCGCCTGATGCAGGATATATAGTAAATGTAACGCCGGAAGATTTAGTTCATTTAGACATTGACTTTGGTGTCAATTGTAAAGAATATCGTGATCTTATTGCTAATGATGATAGTGCCGGACCATTTGCAGGTGTTAACCATACAACTACTAATGTTCTGAATGTGTTGCCAAACGACACCATTGAAGGTGTAGTGGTAACTGCGTCTGATGTAATAATAACTACAGTAACACCAAATGAATTTTTACAATTGAATCCTGATGGTTCAGTAGATATTCTACCAAATGCTCCTGTAGGTACATTAACAATGGTTTATCAAATTTGCGAAGCAGATCAAACTTCAAATTGTGATACTGCAACGGTAACTATTACCATTGAAGCTCCGGTAATGACCGTGACTGCGACAGCAATTTGTGTAAATGATGTTCCTTATGTAGACTACATAGTAACACCTGGAAATTTCACTCCGGTAAACGGTGTAACAATTGCCTGGGCTGACAGTAACAACAATGTTATTACTACAATGAACGATTTACCATTAACAGGACGAGTATTGTGGCCTGGCGCTGTTGTAGATCAAGCCGGAAATGGTGTAGATTGGCCAGGATGGTTATTCCAGAATAATCAATGGATTGAGGGAGCAGACGGTTTCGAAGCATTACGTCCTACTGCAACTTTAACGATAAGCGTTAATCCTTCGCAAACGATAGTTGTAAATTACCCACCATCAGATCCTTATTGTATTGCCCGTCCAACATTTGCAATAGTAGCCAATGATGATAATGCAGGTCCAATAAGTGGTAATACCGGAGGTACAAACGT
The DNA here is from genome assembly GCF_057840745.1 of Flavobacterium sp. KH_001. Lineage (NCBI taxonomy): Bacteria > Pseudomonadati > Bacteroidota > Flavobacteriia > Flavobacteriales > Flavobacteriaceae > Flavobacterium > Flavobacterium sp. KH_001. Next base: position 4,709,501 of record NZ_CM174520.1, read on the forward strand.
TCTAAATGTTTACACAAATGATACATTGAATGGTAATGTAATTAATCCGGCTGATGTGACCTTAACTACGGTTACACCAGACCCAACAGGAACCTTGACATTAAACACTGATGGCTCTGTAGATGTACCTGCAAATACACCTACGGGAACATACGTACTAACCTATCAAATTTGTGAAAATGCTGATTTTGGAAACTGTGATACAGCGATAGTAACTGTAACCGTTATTAATACACCACCAGTAATCAATGCTCTTTCAGACACTTATAGTGTTAGTTGTGAAGGATACGGAAATGTTGGAAATGTTTTAAGCAATGATACAATTGATCTTAATCCTGCTTTAATAGAACTACTAAACTTTACATTACTTCCTAGTACCAATGGTCATCCTGGTATTACTGTGGACGCATCAGGAAATGTAAATGTTGCAAGTACAACTCCTGCAGGAACATACAATTACGATTATCAAATTTGTCTTAAAAACCGCCCTGAAATTTGCGTTACAAGAACAATTACAGTAACCGTTCTTCCAACTATAGTGAATCTAACAAGCGAAGCCTGTAATGAAGACTCTTCTCTTATTGATTTAATGACTTTGCTGCCAACTAATGAACCAACAACAGGTACATGGTCAGACACAGGTAATAGTAACGCTTTACAAGGTAGTGTTCTAAATCCATTTGGGCTTGCAATAGGCAATTACACATTCGAATATAAAATAATCGATGAAGATTGTCCGAGAACTATACTACTTTCAATGGATGTAAAAGATGACTGTAAAGTATTACCATGCGGAAATATAGTGATACACAATGCCTTTTCTCCTAACGGAGACGGAATAAATGATTTCTTTACAATTGATAGTATTGACGAAATAAATTGTTATCCTGAAAATACTGTTGAAATATATAATCGTTGGGGAGTATTAGTATTTGAAACTACTAATTATAACAATACAACCAATGCATTTGATGGAACTTCCAGAGGAAGAACCACGGTTAAAAAATCTGATGGTCTGCCAACTGGAACTTACTTCTACATTATTACTTATAAATCTTTGGATGGAAATAATGTAATGCAGAATAATAAAAAAGATGGTTATCTATATCTATCAAAATAAAGATTGAAAATTATGTGATTCGCTATAAAAGACAAACTTATAGCGAATTACATAAAATTAAAAAAATCTTTATTTTTTGAATATACGAATGTATTGACTTTTATTCCAGGAGTCCCATTAATAAAAATCAATAGTAATAACAAAATAATAAATATCTACTATGAGAACAAAATTATTTTCCTTCGTCATAATGTTTGTAACGATTGTAGGATTTGCACAGCAAGATTCTCAATTTACGCAATACATGTACAATACTATAAATATTAATCCTGCTTACGCAGGTTCTCGTGGGGCTTTAAGCGTTTTTGGCCTGTACCGTACACAATGGGTCGGACTGGATGGAGCTCCTGAAACAAGCGCTTTTTCAGTTAATACACCCATCAACAATAGTAAACTGGGAATTGGAGCCTCGTTGGTAAATGATAAAATCGGACCAACAAATGAGAATAATATTTCTGTCGATTTATCTTACACCATCCAGACATCTGCTAATTTCAAGCTTTCATTTGGTATCAAGGGAACTGCCAACATCTTCAGTTTAGATGCCAGTAAACTGAATCCCGAAGATGCGGGAGATCCACAGTTTCAGGATTTAGATAACAAATTCTCACCAAATGTTGGAGCGGGGATTTATTGGCACTCGGATAAGGCTTATATCGGTTTTTCAGTACCAAACTTTATAGAAACCAATCGATACGATGATAATGATGTTGCCATTTTCAAAGATAAAATCAATTATTATTTAATGGCAGGTTATGTATTTGACCTTGATAAATACCAATACATAAAATTCAAACCTGCTGTACTTACCAAAATGGTAGAAGGCGCACCACTTCAGGTAGATATGTCAGCCAATTTTATGTTCTATGATAAGTTTGTAGTGGGTGTCGCTTATAGATGGAGCGCTTCATTAAGTGCTATGGTAGGATTTCAGATTACGGATGGGCTTTATTTAGGTTATGGTTACGATCGTGAAACCACCAATCTAAACAATTACAATTCAGGATCACACGAGATATTCCTTCATTATGAATTCTTCAAAAAAAATGGTAAAATGACAACTCCTCGTTTCTTCTAAAAAAACTATGATTATGAAAAATTATATACTTCTTTGCCTAATAATTGTAAATGTTTTTTCATTTGACAGTTATGCACAGCAATCAAAAATAAATGCTGCTGACAAAAAATACGACAGCTACGCATATGTTGATGCAATAAAGACCTACGAGAAAGTAGCAAGTAAAGGATATAAGTCCGAAGACATGTTTAAGAAACTAGGAAACGCCTACTACTTCAACTCCAATTTTGAAGGAGCAGCAAAATGGTATGGCGAACTATTTGCCATGAATTCAGAAGTTGAACCGGAATATTATTACCGATATGCCCAGTCCTTAAAATCTATTGGAGAGGCAGATAAGGCCAATAGACTTTTGGGTGAATTTAATGCCAAAAACAAAACAGATAACAGAGCGAAACTTTATGAGCAAAATGTGAATTATCTTGATCAGATAAAAGCCAATTCCGGACGTTATAATATTGAGAATGCAGGAATCAACTCTAAATATTCTGACTATGGAACTTTTGTCCACGACAACAAAATCTATTTTGCCTCAGCCAGAGATACGGGAAATTTTTCTCAACGTAAACACAAATGGACTGGCGAATATTTTACAAATTTATACATAGCCGATATAGACTCTGCAAAAGTAAAAAAATTCAAAACAGATCTAAATACCAAATTTCATGAGTCTTCTCCAGCTCTTACTAAAGATGGGAAAACGGTATATTTTACAAGAAATAATTATTTAGACGGAAAAAAAGGAAAAAATGGTGAGAAAACTACTTTAATCAAAATCTATAAAGCTACTCTGGAAAATGAAAAATGGACCAACATTACACCAGTATCTTTTTCCAGCGATAATTACAGTACCGCACACCCAGCACTTAGTCCTGATGAAAAAACATTATATTTTGCATCTGATATGCCCGGAACGTTAGGTCAGTCTGATCTTTATAAAGTAACTATTAACAGCGACGGTAGTTTTGGTACTCCCGAAAACATGGGTACAACTATTAATACAGAAGGGAAAGAAACGTTCCCATATGTAACCGATGAAAACGAAATTTATTTTGCTTCAGACGGACATCCCGGCCTTGGAGGTTTGGATGTGTTTGCCGGGAAACTTGGAAGTAACGGAACTGTTAGTGACATTCAAAATCTGGGAGCCGATATCAACTCCCCAAAAGATGATTTTGCTTATGTGATTGATCCGGAAACAAGAAAAGGATACTTCAGTTCTAATAAAGATGGCGGACAAGGATCCGATGATATTTATAAATTCCTGGAAACTAAAAAATTAAGATGTATTCAGGAGCTAACCGGTACAATAACCGATGCTAAAACGGGTATTGTTTTGCCAGAATCAAAAGTAAGCTTATATGAAAATCAAACTGTATTGAATAGCACTATTGCAGATGCATCAGGAAATTACAGTTTCCCTGTTGACTGTGGAAAAACCTACAATGTAAGAGCCGAAAAAGAAGAATATGAAACTAAAGAAGTTAGTATCACAATAGGAAAAGTTAGTGGAAAAACAAACTTACCCATCGCTTTGGATAAAAGCACCTGTCGTGTAACTATAGGCGATGATTTAGGAACCTGCTTTGGCATAAAAATGATTTATTTTGATTTAGATAAATCCAATATTAGAACAGAAGCAGCCATTGATTTAGAAAAAATACTGGTTGTATTAAATGAAAACCCAGGAATGAAACTTGATATTCGCTCGCATACAGATAGCCGCGCAACATTTAAATACAATGAAGCCTTATCTGACAGAAGAGCAAAATCTACTATTCAATGGTTAATTAAAAATGGTATAGATAAAGGGCGATTAACCGGTAAAGGATATGGTGAAACTCAACTAGTAAACAAATGTGCTGATAATGTACCATGTACCGAAGCAGAACACCAAGAAAACAGAAGAAGCGAATTTATTATTACTGCACTGTAATTAGTTAATTAAGATTTTCATAGATTTTAAAAAAGCTGTCTTAAAAAAGACAGCTTTTTTTTGCAAAAAAACCGCTGCAACCCTTAGAGTCGCAACGATCACTAATAAAAACCAACCAGTTTTAAATTATCTTAAATTTTAACAAAGATGTTAGTGTAATATTTTTTTCCTGTTGCAGGATCTATTGTCACAGCTATTCCGAAGTGGCTAAAATTACCTTCGATATTTTCTTTATGACCAGGGCTTTCCAACCAGGCTTTTAATACAGCTTCAGAAGTTTTATAATTAAAAGCTACATTTTCGCCTACTTTTGTAGCGCCAAGTACCTGCATTATATTTTCGGAACGGGCAGTAAAATCATTATGATTCACCGCATTAGTAGCAATCATATAATTATTATGATCCAGACATTGAGATGAAATATGATTGATTCTTTGCAATGCATTTAAACCAATTGTTGCGCGGTAATTGTTTATCAATTGCATTGTTTCTAACTCTGAATCATTGTAAGTATAATCAGTTATCAGAGTTTTTGTTGGAGTGCTACTTTCACTTCCCTCGGCAGTATCGGCAGAGCATGAGTTCATTGCAATAAATATTGCAATGAACAGCATGGTGTGCATAATTTTCTTCGTCATAGTCATCAGTAGTTTACGCAAGCTTAAAGTAAATGTTGGGGCAAATCCTTTAAATTTTTATATTTAAATTAAATCGTTTTTTCTTACACCAAACGTATTCAATTTACCGTTAAACTACAAAAATAATCGACGAACTACATCTAAATTTTTTCTTTTAATATAATTTTCTTACAACTAAGACGATAGTCGTTCAATTTTCCATGAATAGTCGGATTGACTTTGGTATCGAATCCTATCATGTAACCTGTTTGGTCTTCCTTGCCAAAATTCTACTTCTAAGGGAGTTACCAAAAATCCGCCCCAATTTTCAGGTCTCGGAATTGATTTTCCTTCAAATGCTGCTTCTAATTTTTTAAGGTTTTCTTCTAAAAATGTTCTTGACGGAATCACTTCGCTCTGATTAGAAACAATCGCACCTAATTTACTTCCGTCCGGGCGGGAATCAAAATAACCATCAGATATATTTTCAGAAGTTCTTTGCGCAATTCCTTTAATGATAACCTGACGTTCCATTTCCTGCCAAAAGAAAGACAGACAAACATGTGGATTCGCAGCAATCGCTTTTCCTTTTTCCGAATTATAATTGGTATAAAAGATAAAACCTTCTTCAGAAAATTTCTTCAATAAAACTACTCTGGATTTCGGAAAACCATCTAAACCAATAGTTGAAACCGTCATGGCATTTACTTCTCCGTTTCCACCAAAATCTTCCACTTCATGAAACCATCGGTTAAAAAGATTAATTGGATCTTCGGGAATATTGGTTTCTAATAATTCGCTCTTCTCGTATGACTTTCTATAATTGCTTAAATCGTTCATGATTTTTTAATTTAGTTTATTTTGTTTCAAGTTTCAGGTTTCAAAAAAACTTAGAATCTTAACATCTCAGAACCTTAGAACCTTTTTTAATTAAAACTCAAAAGAAACTCCGTCATCTCCCAAAAGTACATTTGGAAAAATACTTTCTGCTTCTTCTTTAAAACGTTCTATTCCATCGTATCGTGTGGAATAATGGCCTAGAACCAATTGTTTGGCATTTGCTTTAAGTGCTATTCTCGCCGCTTCTTTGGCTGTTGAATGCAAAGTTTTTTGTGCCAAAGCCGCTTCTGATTCTAAAAAGGTAGATTCATGATATAAAACATCTACATTTTCAATTATCGAAGTTATGGCTTCATTATAAACCGTGTCAGAACAAAAGGCATAACTCATTGACGGAATAGGATCGAAAGATAATTTTTTGTTTTCAATTACAGTTCCATCATCCAGCTTTACGTTTCCACCATTTTTTATTTTCTGGTAATAAGCAACATGAATATCATATTGCTGCACAGCTTCAATATTTAATTTTCTTTCTGCTGGTTTTTCCTGAAATAAAAATCCGTTGGTATAAACGCGATGTTTTAGCGGAATCGTTTTTACAATTACTTTCTGATCTTCAAAAATCACTTCACTTTCCTTAGACTCCAATTCGTGGAAAAACAAATTGTAAGTTGTCCAGGATTCCGTTAGTTTTAATTGAAGCAGAATTAACTCTTTTATTCCTTTTGGTCCGTAAACATGTAAATCAGTCGTTCTTCCTAAAAGAGAAAAAGTCGAAATGGTTCCAATCAATCCATACAAATGATCTCCATGAAGATGGGAAATAAAAATGTGATTAATTTTTGAGAATTTAATCTTGTTCTTACGTAATTGAACCTGAGTTCCTTCGCCACAATCGATTAAAAACAATCTGTTTTTAATTTCTAAAACCTGCGAAGTTGGGTTTGTAAGTGTTCTGGGAGTTGCGGCATAACAGCCAAGTATGGTTAATTTCATTTTAGATTTTAGATTGTTGATTTTAGATTGAGGAATTTATTTTTTTTAGATTTAGTGTAAAATCTAATATCTAAAATCTGGACTCTAAAATCTAAAATCCTAAGTCTCTTTCTATTTCTTCCATCTCAATAATATCGTGTGCTTCCAAAAGAGAAGGAACCACTACTAATTTATCAGAAATTGAATTGAAATCAAGATCAGAAACTACAATTACAAATGATTTTTTTGATTTCTTTTGTTGTTTAGAAAGTGGCAGAAAAAGTTTCAAATCGCTTTCAGCTAAATTAGTATCTGCTGATAAATCGATTATAATATTTTGTTTTTCAAAGGTTTTAAATTGTTGCGTCACTTTCTCCAAAAAAGAATTAAAATCTCCCTGGGTGTCTTTAATCGTAACGGTATGTCCTTTTTGATCTACTTTCATTTTACTAAGGTACGAAGTTTTTTTTATTGTTGTTTCAGGTTTCAAGTTTCAGGTTTCAAGTTCAAACTCAGCGTTCCAAAACTTGAAACCTGAAACTTGAAACAAAATAAACTAAAATTTACTGTATTTTAGAAGCCAGAAGATAAATAACCGCCATTCTGATCGCTACTCCATTTTCCACCTGATTCAGGATTACAGAATGATCAGAGTCCGCTACTTCAGAAGTAATCTCTACTCCCCTATTGATTGGTCCCGGGTGCATGATGACGATTTCTTTTCCAAGAGAATCTAACAAAGGTTTATCAACTCCGTATTGTTGCGCGTATTCTCTTGTTGACGGGAAAAAGTTTACATCCATACGTTCGTTTTGTACACGAAGCATATTTGCCACGTCACACCATTCTAATGCTTTTCGTAAATTCGGCTCGACTGTAACTCCAAGCGATTCAATATATCTCGGAATTAAGGTTTTTGGTCCGCATACTTTTACTTCAGCGCCTTGCATTTGCAAAGCATATATGTTTGAAAGCGCTACACGCGAGTGCAGAATATCGCCTACAATAACTACTTTCTTTCCTGCAACATCTCCTAGTTTTTCTCTGATCGAATAACTGTCTAATAAAGCCTGCGTTGGATGTTCGTGCGCACCGTCTCCAGCGTTTACGATACTGGCTTTGACATTTTTAGATAAAAAATAAGCCGCTCCGGGATTGGAGTGGCGCATTACAACCATATCTACTTTCATCGAAAGGATATTGTTAACCGTATCAATAAGTGTTTCTCCTTTTTTAACCGAAGACTGAGCTGCAGAAAAACTAATGACATCTGCTGATAATCTTTTTTGGGCTAACTCAAACGAAAGCTTGGTTCTGGTACTGTTTTCGAAGAAAATGTTAGCAATGGTAATATCTCGTAATGAAGGAACTTTTTTAATCGGTCGGTTAATGACTTCTTTAAAATGATCTGCCGTTTCAAAAATTAGGTTAATATCATTCTCGTTGATGTATTTAATTCCTAATAAATGATTTACGCTTAATTCTTTCATTTTTATTTCTTTAATATTTATTTGTCAAATTCTTTAAGAGCAATTCTCTTTATTGGATCATTCGCTCTATAACCTCGCCATAATCCTGTAAATCTCTTCCATCTTCATCAAAAATATGCTGCCATCTGAAATCCGGAATTTCTATTTTTGTTCTGGCAGATGGACTCCACTTTATTTGAAAACCGTTGTTTCTTAAAACTTCGGCAACCTTTTTTCCAACTTCCATTGCAACGGCATCACTAGTATTATCTACTTTCTGAAAAGCGATAAACAAACCCGGATCTTCTACTGCAACAGCCCTTGCCAAATCTTGTTGGTGATAAAAACAATAACCATCAGACCAGACTTCGTTTTCCTGCAGCTCTCTTTCCACCTCAACTACTTCATATTCACCCTCTGTTGTGGTGTAGCCTGCATTATGAAGCGCAACGATGTTTTCATCACCCAATTCATCAAATGCTTTTATTAGTCTTTCCGTATCAGTTGGACTTTTCCATTGTTTACTTTCTTCAAGTAACTTTTGGTATTCTTCTTTTATGGTATCAAAAGCCCACTCTTCTGAAATTTCATCTTCAAATTCGTTGTCTTCAATTTCTTCTATGATGTTCTCTTTAATCTCATCAACAGAAAGAAATCCCATTCTAACCTGATTAAAAATTGATTCGTAAATAAACGCTTCGTTTTCTGTCATTATTATCTTTTCAATTTTTAACGATTCAATTTATTTAATTGGTTATCAGGTAAACCGCATCTTCGCTATCATTTTCTTTCCAGCTTACTTTTACCTTTTCATCATTAATGGCATCTACCTGACGACCGCGATAATCGGGCTGAATTGGCAGGTTTCTACTAAAACGTCTGTCGATTAACACTAACAATTCGATTTCTGACGGTCTCCCGAAAGATTGAATTGCGGTTAAGGCAGAACGAATGCTTCGTCCGGTAAACAAAACGTCATCGATAAAAATGACTTTTTTGTCTTCGACTATAAAGTTAATTTGTGTTTTATTGGCTTCAAGCGGTTTATCAGTACGGCGAAAGTCATCTCTAAAAAAAGTGATGTCCAGATATCCCAAAGAAATTTCAGGAACTTTATATTCGTCTTCTAATATTTGTTTTAAACGTTCAGCTAAAAAAACGCCTCTTGGCTGAATCCCGACTAAAATAGTATCGGAGAAATCAAGATGTTTTTCGATTAACTGACAAGCCAAACGATGGAGTATGATAGTAACTTCTTTTGAATTAAGTAATACTTTTTGGCTCATAATTAAGTGTGATGTTTGGTTGGGCAAATATACGAAATCAGAATTTATTTGTTGGGGTGTTGGGTGGGGAAATATTTTTTTTGGTATGATACTGGGATTTTAAGCTCTGAAAGTGTGTATTTTTTTTTGTATTTTCCTATATCTAATATTTTTAAGCCGATAAAATCATATTTTAGCAATACAAAAAATCAAAATTTTCAGATATGATCAATCAAAATCATTTAAAAGAATTTATAGAAAATAATAAAGAGGAAATCCTTATTGATTACAGAGATAAACTTTACAACAATTTACAAGAACTTATAAAAAAAGAAGAAAGGCAAACACTAATTTTATTGATATTAGTTACTCTTTATTTCTTTGTAGACTACAAATCATTATCTGACATTTCCCTTGGTATAATTACAATAACGAATCCAGAAAATTTAGTTATTCAACTAATACCAATCATCTTTTGCACGTTGTTCTTCAATCTTTATCGTATGGGAAAAGATAGACAAGATTTACATGAAAGTCTAAAAAAAATCACCTCGAAATTAACAAATAATTTAATTAATTCTGAATTAAAAGACGAACTACTAAATAACACTCTTTATAGACTATATCTTCCAAATTCAATTGCAAATTTTGCGTCGTCAATTACAGCTAGAAAGCCAATTATCATAACTTTTATTGGGTTTATATTGTTAATACCTTTTTTCTTAATAGGGTTAGTCCCTTTTTTGATAATTTTTTTAATGCTATCTAATTTATGGCAAACTCAAATTGAATCTACACAAGGGCTAATATCTTTTTCTATAACACTTTGGGTATCACTATCAATTATTTTTTTCTTTTTTATTCCTCAGCACGAAGACAATTTAAATATTTGAAGTAAGAAAACCACAAACTAGTTTAAGGATTCAATCCGATCTAATATTAATTGATTATTGAATTAAAAATCGATGGATAAATACAAAGAAACATTTGAAACCTGGAATAAAATTGCAAACCTCTATCAGGATAGGTTTATGGATCTCAACTTGTATGATGATACTTATGATTTTTTCTGTACTGTTTTAAAAGAAAATCAAGTAAACATTTTTGAAATTGGCTGTGGCCCTGGAAATATTACAAAGTACCTTTTATCCAAAAAATCCAACTTAAAGATTACGGGTATTGACATTGCACCGAAAATGGTTGAATTGGCTAAATCAAATAACCCGTCTGCTAATTTTAAAGTGATGGATACACGAGAACTAGACGAAGTAAATGAAAAATTTGACGCGATTATGTGTGGTTTTTGTTTACCCTATCTTTCGGAAACAGATTCTTCAAAACTATTATACGATGCAAATAAACTACTTACTAAAGATGGTTTCTTATATATAAGTTTCATTGAGGGATCGCCGTCTAAATCAGGTTTTATTTCAGGAAGTAGAGGCGATCGTACCTATTTTTATTATCATTCTTTAGAAGACATAAAGAATCAACTTATAAAAAATCATTTTGAAATCGTTAAAACATTCGAAGTTAAATATCCAAAAGCTGATGATTTTGAAATTCACACGATAATCATTGCCGAGAAAATTGGATAGTAAAAAGTATCAAATTGTTTCAAAAAGAGCTTTTTATTATATTTGATAAAACAAAAAACACCAAACATCATGAGAAAAATAATCGTCATAACCATGATTACAATCGATGGCGTAATGCAGGCACCTGGTGGCCCTGAAGAAGATACTTCGGGCGGTTTTGAATATGGAGGGTGGGTGGCGCCTTTTGGAGATGAAGAATATGGCAATGTCATGCAGGAACAAATGAAACCTGCTGATATTCTTTTAGGCAGAAAAACATTTGATATTTTTGAAGACTATTGGCCCAAACACGCAGAGGGCTGGCCGGGCATTAATGAAGTTACCAAATACGTTTTGTCTTCCACCAGAAATAATTCAGACTGGGAAAATACCGAATTCCTCTCCACTATAGAAGACATCGAAAAACTCAAAAATTCAGAAGGCGAAGACATTAAAGTTTGGGGAAGTGCCACGCTGGTTCAGCTTTTGCTTCAACATGATTTAGTTGATGAACTTGGGCTTTTGATTTACCCTATAATTCTGGGTAAAGGAAAAAAATTGTTTGATGATAGTTCAACTCCGGCAGGATTTACTTTAATTGAAAGCACGGTTACGCCGAGCGGTGTGATTGCAGTGAGTTATAAACGAGCTGGAGATATTAAGACTGGAACTATTGGAGAGTAAGATATGAAAGAAAGCATCAAACGGTTTAAAGCAAAACCAAAAAATATATTTTTATTAGATGGTTCTGGTGCTATGCTAACTGCCTTTTTACTATTTTTTGTTCTTAGAACTTTCAATAACTTCTTTGGTTTGTCTAAAACTACTCTGGAATATCTTTCTTTACTGGCAGTCATTTTTTCAGCTTATTCCTTTTCGTGCTTCTTTCTGATAATTAATAATTGGAAATCATATTTAAAAATAATCTGCATTGCCAATATATTGTATTGCCTTTTGACGTTTGGAATCATACGTTATTACTACCAAAGTATATCAGTTTTTGGCATTGCTTATTTTTTTGGAGAAATACTAATTATCACAGGTCTTATATTCATAGAAATCAAAACAATAAGAGACAAAAACTCTAATTAAAAATTAATTTATTCGTGAGTTGCAGATTGATTATTAAAAAAAGCATTAAACATCTCAAACTCTCCCTGATAAGCATCCTGAAACGAAATATCTTCAATAACGGCATTCAACAATTCTTTTGGAAATTTCTGATAGGACAATTTATTTTCTATAATTTTTTCAACTTCCAAAACCAACTCATCAATTTTCCTTACATCCAACTTACTTCCTTCAATATCATCCATTTTTGACTGAGAAATAAGGATTTGTTTTGTATGAGTAATCGTTTGAATTACATAATAAGGAACTAAAATACTTATATATAAATTGATTGATTTTAATTCTCCATCTTCAATCAAAGTTAAAAGAAAGGTAAAACATCTATCTTCCATAGAATCAAATTGGGTAAGATCCTGAAAATCCTTTAAAGTTGCATCTCTATCAAATTCAGTTTTGAGCATACTACTAAATTTATTTGTATCAAAAGAATCAATAACAAACCGCAATCTTTTGTATTCCTCAGAGGCAACGTATTTTTCTCTTTCTTTCCAGGCACATATACTTGTAGGATAAAAAAGATGGGCAATATTTTCTAAAACTTTTTGAATCATAAATCAGGTTGTTTAAACACTTTTTAAAATTACATAAATTAAATCTGAATAAATTATAGAATCCCCAAATCATAGAACTTTTCAATCAAATTATATAAAACATTTTTTTGCTGTTTAAAGTAATTTTATTCTAACGATAATTAGAATACTAAATTCTTTTTAAAACATTTAAAACAGCAAAATCATGCAAAAGAACATTACACGTTTGTTAATGGTATTCGTAATACTATTTTCATTTACAAGTTGCGAAGTTATAGGAGATATTTTTAAAGCCGGAATGGGATTCGGGATATTTATCGTAATCTTTATTGTTGCGATCATTATTTTTATTTTCGCCAAGCTTTTCAGAAAATAAAAAACATAAAAAAATCCCGATCATTTTGTGATCGGGATTTCTTTTTTATAGTCAGTTACAATATTACAAATTGTACATTTTCTTTCTTAATTCCTGAATTTTTTCATCATCAAGATATTCATCAAAGGTCATATAACGGTCAATTGCTCCGTTTGGTGTTAACTCCACTACTCTATTACCAACAGTTTGTGCAAATTCGTGGTCATGCGTTGTGAAAATTACAGAACCTTTAAAGTTTTTCAAAGAGTTATTGAAAGCCGTAATCGACTCCAAATCTAAGTGATTGGTTGGTTCATCTAACATTAATATATTAGCGCGCTCCATCATCATTCTCGATAACATACAACGTACTTTTTCTCCTCCTGATAATACACGGCTTGTTTTTAAAGCTTCTTCTCCAGAGAAAATCATTTTCCCTAAGAAACCTCTAATGAAAACCTCATCGCGCTCTTCTTCTGTTTTTGCATATTGACGTAACCAGTCTACCAAAGTCAAATCGTTTTCGAAGAATGAATGATTTTCAGCTGGCAAATAAGCCTGGTTTGTTGTGATTCCCCAGTCAAAAGTTCCGGCATCTGCTTTTTGGTTTCCGTTTAATATTTCGTAGAACGCGGTTGTAGCACGTGAATCTTTTGAGAAAAGAACGATTTTATCGCCTTTTGCCATATTCAAATGAACACCTTTAAACAAAAGATCTCCTTCTACAGAAGCTTCTAAATTTTCAACGTTCAAAATCTGATCTCCTGCTTCACGATCCTGATCAAAAATAATCGCAGGATAACGACGGCTAGAAGGTTTGATATCTGAAATGTTCAATTTAGAAATCATTTTTTTACGAGAAGTTGCTTGTTTAGACTTTGCAACGTTCGCACTAAAACGACGAATAAATTCTTCAAGCTCTTGTTTCTTCTCTTCTGCTTTTTTGTTTTGCTGTGCACGTTGTTTTGCCGCTAATTGACTAGACTCGTACCAGAATGTATAGTTTCCTGAGTAGTGATTGATTTTTCCAAAATCAATATCAGAAATATGTGTACAAACCGAATCTAAAAAGTGACGGTCGTGAGATACTACAATTACTGTATTTTCATAATTTGCCAGGAAATTTTCTAACCAGGCGATTGTTTCGAAATCCAAGTCGTTGGTAGGCTCATCCATAATAAGCAAATCCGGGTTTCCAAAAAGTGCCTGCGCCAAAAGCACACGAACTTTAATTTTCCCCTCAAGATCTCCCATTAAAGTATAATGATGTTCTTCGTTGATTCCTAAGTTAGACAACATTGAAGCTGCGTCAGAATCGGCATTCCAACCGTTCATTTCTTCGAATTGAACCTGAAGTTCTCCAATTCTATCAGCGTTTTTGTCGTTGTAGTCTAAATAAAGTTCATCCATTTCTTTTTTAACAGCGTACAAAACTTTATTCCCCATCAAAACGGTTTCCAAAACAGTATGCTCGTCGAACATGTTGTGATTTTGGTTCAAAACCGACATACGTTTTCCCGGTTCTAAATGAATGTGGCCAGAAGTTGGGTCGATATCACCCGAAATGATTTTAAGAAAAGTAGATTTTCCAGCACCATTGGCTCCAATAACGCCGTAAATATTTCCGTGAGTGAAAGTGGTATTTACTTCGTCAAACAAAATTCGTTTGCCAAATTGAACTGATAAATTATTGACTGTTAACATGAATGTCTTTTTAATTAATTTTGTGCAAAAGTACGGAAAAAGGTTCTAAGTTGCAAAGGTGCTAAGGCTCTAAGTTTTTTTTATTATTGCAGCTTATTTTGTCACCATATAAGTAATGTAAGTTCATTTAATACTAAACTTGTAATTGTATTGAATATAGTAAATCATATAAGTTTTGGAATATTTTAAGCTAGACTTACATTCCTTATATTACTTATAGGGTTAAAAAAACTACAGTTTACTTTCTTTTGCCAGCGCCACTTCAAGACTTTCGAAATTGGGCAATACTTTTGCAATCAAACCTTCTTTGTTTACAATGAAATGTGTTGGAAAAGCGTTTAAATCCAATGTTTCATTCATGTAGATTTTCATGTCCGGAATTACAGCATACGACAAGGGTTTTCTCGCTAAAAATGCTTTTAATTGTTCCGGAGAATCTTCGGTTAAGCTTATAAAAAGAATATCTTTTCTGTCTTTGTATTCTTCTGTTAAACGATTTACTTGCGGAAATTCCCTTATACAAGGCGTACAATGAATGTACCAGCATTTTATCACAATGATTTTTCCTTTCATGGTTTCGTTTGAAACTTCATTTTCGTTTAAATCTTTAAATGAAAATTCAGGAAAAGCGGTACCTTCCTTTCTATAGTTTTTAAGCGCATCAAAACCTATTTGATTGATGGTTGCTTTTATACTTGAATCGGAATTTGGGTCAATTTTAAACAGTTTGTAATAATAGATTGAATCGTCTGATTTTAATCGGATTGGGATATAATTTCCGTTGGTCAATTCGTTTAAAAAAGTTTCTTTTGAGATTTCTTTTGAAAGAAGATCAAGCGCCACAAAATCTCTCGAAAGCATTATATTCTTACTTTGATATAGTGACCATTCACTGAAGTTTTTTTGAATTTTAATTGGGTCAATTTCCGGATTTCCGAATTTATTTTGAGCGAAAGAAACAATAGGAATTAGAAAGACTAATAGGAATGTGATGGACTTTTTCATGAATTTTAAATACCGAAATTTGGATTTCAAAAATACTTAAATTTATTTTAAAACCATTCCATTAGATTTATCTATATTAGCTAAAAATTCTGACTAAAATGACCTTCCCTTTTCAATTTGAAATCTTTGGAAAAACCTTTTACTGGCACTTTATATTTGAAACTTTAGCCTTTTTTATCGGCATAAGAACCTATTACTTTCTAAAAAAAAGAACACAAGATCCTATATCAGACATAAATCGCTTAATTATAATGATTGGTGCTATGATTGGCGCTTTAATAGGATCCAGATTTATTGCTTTATTAGAAACCCCTTCAGCAATTACCCATCAGACTTTTTTAACCCTATATCAAAATAAAACGGTTGCAGGAGGTTTTTTGGGTGGATTATTTGGTGTTGAACTAATAAAAAAGATCATTGGTGTAAAAATCGCTTCGGGAGATCTGTATGTGATTCCAATTATTACAGCATTATTTATTGGCAGAATTGGGTGTTTTTCAATGGGAATTGCAGAGCCAACTTACGGCAACGAAACTACCTTTTTCACAGGAATGAATTTAGGCGACGGTCTGCAAAGACACCCTGTTGCCTTGTATGAAATTCTATTTATGATTTTACTTTTTGTTTTATTTCAAAGTATAAAAAATAAAAATTTGATAAATGGAGATCGATTTAAGCTCTTTATGGTCTTGTATTTTTTATTCCGATTTTTAGTAGAATTTTTAAAACCATACCAATCCTTATTTCTTAATTTAAGCATTATACAATGGAGTTCCGTTTTAATCTTTATTTATTATTGGAAGTTTCTCTGCCGAATATTTGCCTTCAAATTCAAAGGAAATCTTATTACTTCACCTTAAAAACATTATAATGAAAACTCGTGATTACATCTTTTACGATTATACTAAAAGCCTTTGCCCTCATTGTTTAGCCCTTGTAGATACTAAAATTGTTTTTCAGGATGAGAAAGTCTGGATGTTAAAACATTGCAAAACACATGGCGAGTCAAAGTCGATGATTGCAGATGATGTTAACTATTATAAGCAACTTCGTAATTACAATAAACAATCTGAAATGCCTTTAAAATTCAATACAAAAGTGCATTATGGTTGTCCGTATGACTGCGGATTATGTACAGATCACGAACAGCATTCCTGTTTGACGATTATTGAAGTTACCGATCGCTGTAATTTAGCCTGCCCTACCTGTTACGCCAGCTCAGCTCCAAACTACGGCAGACATCGCACATTAGAAGAAATTGAAAAAATGTTTGATACTGTTGTAGCAAATGAAGGTGAACCAGATGTAGTCCAGATTTCGGGCGGAGAACCAACTGTGCATCCTGAGTTTTTTAAAATTTTAGATATTGCCAAAAGCAAACCTATCAAACACTTGATGGTAAATACAAACGGTATTAGAATTGCAAAAGACATCAAATTTGTAGAGACTCTTGCTACCTATATGCCCGATTTTGAAATTTATCTGCA
This sequence comes from Flavobacterium sp. KH_001, assembly GCF_057840745.1. Taxonomy (NCBI): domain Bacteria; kingdom Pseudomonadati; phylum Bacteroidota; class Flavobacteriia; order Flavobacteriales; family Flavobacteriaceae; genus Flavobacterium; species Flavobacterium sp. KH_001. The sequence goes on from NZ_CM174520.1 coordinate 4,726,590, forward strand.
ATTCGACAGTTTCAAACCTGAAGTATTAGAAAAACTGCGTGGTGAAGATTTAACCGAAGTGCGCAGAAAAGCCATTGAACATCTAAATCAATTTAATATTTCGACAACCTTGGTTATCACACTTCAAAAAGGAGAAAATGACGATGAAATTGGTAAAATAATAGAATATGCATTACAACAAAAATGCGTTCGTGGTGTAACTTTTCAGCCCACACAAGTTGCCGGCAGAAATGATAATTACGATGATATTTCAGGAAGAATTACATTGACAGAAGTCCGTAGAAAAATTTACGAGCAAGCACCTCTTTTTACTCCTCAAGACTTAATTCCCGTTCCTTGTAATCCAGATGCTTTATGTATGGCTTACGCACTAAAAATTGATGGAGAAGTTTTTCCTATGACCCATTTAATTAATCCGGAAGATCTGTTGAATAACTCGAAAAACACAATCGTTTTTGAGCATGATGAAAAACTAAAAACACATATGCTTAATTTATTTAGCACCGGTATTTCTGTAGATTGTGCAGAAGGTGAATTTAATGAATTAATGTGCTGTTTACCAAGAGTTCAGTCCGACACCTTAAATTACAATAACTTGTTTCGAATTTTGATTATGAATTTTATGGATGCTCATGATTTTGATGTTAGAGCAGTTAAAAAATCATGTGTTCATATTGTGAGTGATAAAATGAAAATTATTCCTTTTGAGACTATGAATTTATTTTACAGAGACAACAAAATTGAAAAAATAAGAGAAAAATTAAATGTTTAATAAAACTATTAAAATATGGAGGGTTTAGTGTTTTTTGGGTTTATTCTTTTTGCAATGTTTTTAATTGGTCTTATTGGTTTAATTTTTACCAAAGAGAACAAAAAATTTTATCTGCGACTTATGTTAATTCCTATATTTATTGTCATTATAGGGTTTGGAACCTGCGTTGTAATAGTGAGCAATTTATAATTTTGATTTAAAATAAAAGAAAAAATAAAAGAATATGGGAGGCTTTTTAGTTTTTATTGGCGGCATGATTGCTTTTATCAGCGTGATTTCTTTTTTAGTTGGAATAGGTCGATTGATATTTATATCAGAAAATAAACAACTTTCATTAAAAATTATTTTATTCTCCGTTATTGCATTCGTAATTGGTTTTGGTACCTGTGCTGCCAATTTTACACTTGGCAATATGCATTAATAAAAAAACCCGGCAATAAATTGCCGGGTCTATAATACGCTCCTCTAAGTGAAAACCAAATAACAAATCACTTAAATTCGTCGCATTTATTTGAAATAAAAACCAGATTAAAAAATAAATAACCAAACTCAATTTTAACCGTCCCAATTTTTTATTTCTAAATTTTCATTCATAATAACTAATTTAAAAAGTTCATCACTTTAAATGATTTTCTGTTTCCTGCTTTGTCTGTTACCACAACTATGAACAATTGTTTCGTTGTGAAACTTTGATTTTGAAGCAGGACTTCTTTATTATTTTGAATGTTTTTGTAACTTACCAATGATTGTCCGATAGTATTAAATACATCTACCTGAGCAATTTCTTCTGTTTCATTCGTAACCGACAAAGCATCATTTTTAAAGTAAGCGATAGTACTTCCTTTTGCTTCAATTTTATCCAGAGCCAATGTTTTCCCTGCTGATGCAAAATAGGCTGCGTAAGCATTTGAGAATTCGTAACCTGTTCCGCACGAAGCATCCCAGTTAATTGACCATGTCATTACTCCTCTCATGTCTGGGTAAGGACCACCTTTTAAGGTATAAGCTCTTCCGGAGAAAGTAGTTCCGTATCTCAAATAATTGAATGCCTGGATTCCTTTTTCAGGAGTTAAATAACCTCCCGCAGGCGCTGCACCAGCACAAGCCGGAATCGCGATCACCACTTTAGAAGCTGGTAACGGTGGGAAATAGAAACCCGTAGAAGCTACATTAAATCCTTTCATTAACATATCTGACATTGAAACTAAAAAGTCTGGTGTTGCTTGTGAATATGCTACATTATCCAGAGCTGTTATAGATCCTGTGTTGTACAGTTGCACCATTAATAGATCCAGTTCATTACGCAAGTTGTGAATGACTGGCAAGAATGAACCTGCTCCATCAGAATAAACAGAATATCCAACCTGAACATAGAATGTTTCTGGTGCAGATGTTAGTATAAATCCGCTTCCGTAACTTGATTTTAATTCTTTGAAAGCGTCTACAATGTTTTTCAATTTTGGATATGCTGAAATCGCTGAATAAGAAAAATCTTTAAGCGCTCCTGCTCCAAAATTCATAGAACCGCCTTCGAAGTCAATATCAACTCCATCAAAATTATACTGATCTACAATTGCTTTTAATCCGTTTACGAAAGTATTTTTCTGAGCAACGGTTTGTAATTCTACGTGACCATTTTGTCCTCCGATAGAAACAATAACCGGAATTCCTTTGTCTCTCAGGAATTTAATATCATTCTTTAATAACTGTGGATTGAAAACTCCATTTGTCATGTATCTCGGCTCGTTTACAACCAAAATTGGCGTATAACCATCTCTGTTTAAAGTTTCGATAAACGAATAAACAACTACATTAAATTTCTTATCTCCCATTTGATTGAAGTATAAGAATGGCGCGCTGGCATTATCCCATCCATGAGCATAACCCACAATAACTTTTGCCGGTAACGGATTGAAAGAAGAACTGATAATACTCACTGACTGATTGAATGTTTTTACTCCACCAGCATTATCTGTAGCCGTTACAACAATTGCATACGTTTTGAATGCGTTTGGTGTGAAAGTGTAATTATAAGCATTTCCTGTTCCTTTTGTCATAGCAAAAGAAGTTCCGTCAATACTTATTGAAACTGTAGAAATTGTTCCGTCAGCATCGGTAACATTTACACTAACCGGAACAGCCTGAAATCCTGATGCCTGATTAATAGATGTTGCTGCAGGTGCAACCCATGCAATTTCCGGTAATTGATTTGGACAAGAAGTACCTGAACATTGTAAATAAAATGCACGAGTATTCTCTGCAGTAACAATATTTGAAGCTGTAGTCGTTGCTTTCAATGTGTAATTTTTATTAAAATCAGCTGCAACTGGTGTCCAACTTGCTACATATTCTGTTCCTGTAGAAAGCGTTCCTGTAATATTTTGTCCGTTGATATTAAATACAACAGAAGAAATAGTTACTGTTGGATCTGCAAAAGTTAAACTTGCATTTGCTTTTAACTGAATTGCAGTTCCCGGAGCAATTGCAACCGTCGCAAGAGATGGACTTGTAATCGTAACCTGAGGCGCAACCGAATTTGAATTAAAGTTATAAACCTGAGGTGTTGTTGGTACAGCAAAATTGGCCAAATTCGTAGGAGAATAAACAATACTATTATTTTCCCAGGCATTCAATTTTAAACTTGTAATAATTGAATATCCTGCTAAAACTGAATTAGCATAGCTAAAATTTCCTGAAGCATCAGTTGTTGCAATGTAACTTGCATATCCGTGCGTGCTGTCTGTCCAAGGTAAAATCAATTCTACTTTAGCACCTGCAACCGGAGTTGAACCGCTTTTTACCGTTCCGCTGATTAAATTACCGCTGGTAACATTTTGAGTAAAGTTCAATGTTTTATTGGCATTAATTGCAGCATAAACTGTTGAAGCCGGACTAAAACTTAAACCCGTTTTAGCAGCTGTTACAGTATAATCTGAACCTGCAACTAAATTGGCAACACTATAATTCCCTGAAGCATCAGAAGTTGCTGTTAAAGTTGTTGTTCCCGTCGTAGCAGAAACGATTACTCCTGAAACTGCTGTAGTTCCGTTTTTAGTTGTTCCGCTAACGGTGTAATAAACCGGATTAACAACTTGTGTAAAATTCAACGTTTTATTAGAACTGATAGCGCTATAAACGGTTGATGCCGGTGTGAATGTTAATCCTGTTTTAGCAATTGTTACAGTGTAATTTGATCCTGAAACCAAATTAGCCACACTATAATTTCCAGAAGCATCTGAAGTTGCTGTTAAAGTTGTTGTTCCTGTCACAGCTGAAATCGTAGCTCCAGAAACCGGAGTTGCTCCGTTTAATACTGTTCCACTAACAGTGTAATAAACCGGATTTACAACTGTTTGAGTAAAATTCAGCGTTTTATTAGAACTAATTGCATTATAAACCGTAGAAGCCGGAGTGAATGTTAATCCTGTTTTAGCAATAGTAACAGTATAATTTGATCCCGAAACCAAATTAGCCACACTATAATTTCCAGAAGCATCGGAAATTGCTGTTAAAGTCGTTGTTCCTGTAACTGCTGAAATTGTAGCACCCGAAACTGGAGATGCACCGTTTAGAACCGTTCCGCTAACTGTATAAGTTGTTGTAACTGCACCTGTATTAAAATCATAGACCGTTGGATTTGCAGGAACAGCAAAGTTTGCTAAATTGTTTGGTAAATAAACAACTTCTCCGTTTTCCCAAGTGTTTAATTTTAAACTTGAAACTGTCGTATATCCAGCAAAAAGAGCATTGTCAAAACTGTATTTTCCCTGCGAATCTGTAATTGCAATTTTACTTAAATAAGGGTGTGTATTATCTGTCCAAGGCAAAATCAATTCGACTTTTGCACCAGATACTACAACGGTTCCGTTTTTAACTGTTCCGCTAATTTTACTGGCACCAACTACAATAACATCCTGAGAAAAATTCAATGTTTTATTGGCCGTTAAATTAGTATACACTGTTGAAGCCGGCGTATACGTTTGTCCTGCTAAGGCAGCCGTTACAGTATAATTTCCGCCTGATGGCAAATTAGCGATTGAATATACTCCACTTGCGTTTGTAGTTGCAGTAAAAGTTCCTCCTGTTGAAGTTGCTGTAACTGTAACGCCAGAAACTGGTGTTGTATTATTCAAAATAGTTCCGCTTACCGTATAATAAACAATTGGTGCACCCTGAACAAAATTCAATGTTTTGTTGGCGTCTATTGCAGTATAAACCGTAGAAGTTGGCGTATAAGAAAATCCAGTTTTTGCTGCCGTAACGGTGAAGTTAAGTCCGGCTGTTAAACCTGCAACGCTATAAACGCCACTTGCATTTGAAACTGCGGTTAAAACGGTTGATCCTGAAGTTGCAGAAACTGTAACTCCTGCTACTGGAGTTGCTCCGTCAAGAACAGTTCCGCTAACAGTGTACAAAGGCTGAGTTCCATTAATTACAACAGCAGTTTGGTTAACCGTAACATTTGTTAAAGTTACCGGTGTAAAAGTATAAGTTCCTTTTAAAGCTGTTAATTTATAAGTTTGTCCGGAAGGTAAATTGTTGAATGTGAAATTTCCTGCTGTAGAAACCACTGTTTGTAATACGGCATTGCTTGCATCTCTTAATTCAACTGTTACATCCGGAACTAAAGCTGATCCGTTTTTTACTGAACCCGCAATGCTTACTGTTCCTGCAACGATGCTTCCAAAAGAAGTATCTACCTGATTTAGTAATGCATTCGGGATAGAACCTCTGGTATCCTGAGATAATTCCCAAACCATACCACCGGCAAGATTTCTCGATTTAATGTACTGCACTTTTAAATCCATTGATTGTTTATCTTCATAAGAGATAAACTGCTTTAAAGTAGCATTATATAAATAAGGAACTTTAGTAGTATTATCAAAATAGCGTACCCATCCTGCAGCTGCTGCAGTTGGTGTAACTAACATGGTATTTGGGTCTAAATAAGGATGTGAATTGGTAACCGGATTTCCAACTAAATCACATATCTCAATACTTCCTGATTTTTCGCAGGCAGCTGGTCCGTCCCAAGTTCCTACAGGATTCTGTGGATTTGTACATCCTGAAACAATATATCTCGGTGCAGAAACGAATAATCCAGGTAAGTTTGGATTGGTTCCATTATTCGCAACATTGTCGAATTTTTTCCCGTAGAAAGGCAATCCCATGATTAATTTATTCGCAGGAAAACCAACAACATTCAAATATTGATTTGTTAATTCATCAAGCGATTCAGATTGAGTTGCATTGTACAATGGATCATTTGAATTTCCGCTTGAATATAAAGGAGCATTATAGCAGGTTTTATCAAACCAGTTTCCTCCAAAATCATATCCAAAGTAAGTGATGTAATCACAATAAGTAGAAATGTCTTCTGTCATTCCATATTGTGCTCTGGTGTTTGGTCCTAAATATTGTTTGGATACATTTCGAACATTATTTCCGGCAGCGATGGTAACCAATTTATTTGGCATTGCCTGACGCATTGCCTTCAATAAATAGACTAAGTTTTTGTTGTCATCCGGGCTATACTTTTGTGGAGGAATTGGTGCTCCATTAATTACTTCAGTACCGTCTGTACCTCCAGAAAGAGGATATTCCCAGTCAATGTCGAATCCATCAATAAAAGGATACGTTACAATGAAGTTTGCCATGTCTGCAGCTAAAGCAGCTCTTGCTACCGGACTTGCAGCAATTGGAGAAAGATCCTGGCCTTTAGTCCAGCCTCCAACAGAAATTAAGATTTTAAGATGTGGATACTTTTCTTTTAATTTTTTCAAATCATAAAAGTTTCCTTTTACCGGAGCATCCCATGGGATTCCACCTTCCATATGCTCAAAATCAGCATACGAATCTAAACACAATAACTTTGTATTCTCCGGATGGGCAGGGTCATAAGTTGTCCCATAAAAAGAATAATTCAAATGCGTCAATTTACTTCCGTCAATCTTCGGAATATTAAAATCCCGGGCATAGATAGACCATTGCGCATAATACCCTACTACCTTTTTTCCGTGAGCTGGTTGGGCTAACGCTAGTAAGGGAAACAGTAACAAAAAAAGCAATCTGTAATAATGTTTCATAATTAATAAATATTGGTTAATAGAAAAATAAATATTCCGGTTACCATATGATACATGTCAAAACGCAGCACATAAAAAAACAATAACCGGAGTTTCAGCTAACTGCAATTTGGAGAGATTGCAGTCAGGTGGAATTAATTCATATTACTTCTATAAATAAATATTACTATTACCGATTCTACCATAATCATTAGCCAATAGTATTGATTGATATTTAGATATAATTCTTTTAAAAATTAGTTTTAAATACAAGAAGATAAACTTGGGGATTCATCAATCTGAAATTCTATTTTTTTGTCATGTTTTGTTTTATTCTCTTATTTGGTTTTAAATGTTATTACTCTTTTAATGGTTATTTTAAGATTTTTATTGACTGTATAATTTGAAAAAATTGAAATTGCTTTCATCAGCTTATAAATATCTCTACCAGAAATTCCGGTAGAGATAAATAATTACTAAATAATGCTAACTACAACGTACTAATTCAAACCAAACTTTAAATTAATTTTTTAAGACTTTCATATACTGATAGCTCAACATCTGCGTGATCTTTGCTATTACATTGTTCTATTAAATTTTTTAAATCTTCTGTTTTTAATGTTGATTTATTATCCAAAACAAGCAACAATTCCTGTGACGCGTCAGTTAAATTTTTAGACAAAGGCAAAATTGGCTGTACTAAAGGTGCTGTGGAACTCAGCTCGATTAATCCTTTATTCATTGCAATCCATTTATTGAAAAATGCGGTTACCTTTGCTTTATTTTCCGGTGTTTTATTTGCCAAATATTGGGCAACTGCTGCGTCGAAAGCCAAAGAGTCTTTAGCATCTGGTGTACAAGCATCTGCAAATAATGTTAAGGGAGAATACATTTGATATTCCGTTCCACCTTTATTACGTTTATATCCTTTTAAAGGTTCGCAAACATTTGTAAATTCATCTAATGCTTTTGTATTTTGATTGTTTGCAACATTTCTTAAGATTACCTCTTTATTTCGAATATGCGTCAATCCTAATTCTTCCAGTCTAAACGAAACTACATCAAGACGTTTACGCATATTTTCAACATCTGTAATATTTTCCGCTGACCAAAGTCTTTCTGCAATTGCAGCGGTTCTTGGCCAAACTCTAGAATCTATAGTCGTAGCTGAGGCGAGTTCTGTCCACATTGTTGCTTCTCCTCCTAAAATTCTTGCTTTTTCTTCTGTAGATAAATCAGCCCCTTTTGGCATTGGATCATTCAGATAATGACTTTCAACAGGATACATCAAATCAATATAAAATCCATTTGACAATACTGTTTTGTAACCTTTTTTTACTGCATCAACTAATGATTGACCGGCAACAACGCCTTCATTAGGTCCTCTCCAGGAATGGATAATAGCTTCTTTTGACATGTTTTTTGTCAAAATTTCTTCCCAACCCATTAACTGTTTTCCATGCTTTTTAAGCATCGGCACTAATTGCATGGTAAAATAAGTTTGCAGTTCGTGATTAGTCGTTAGGTTATTTTTCTTTTTGAACGCTTGAATTTTCGGATTTGCATCCCAGTCTTTCCCTTCATTTTCATCTCCACCAATATGAAAATAAGCTCCTGGAAACAACGGGCAAACCTCATCAAAAAGTTCACTTAATAATTGATACGTTTTAGGGTTTGAAGGATCTAATGTTGGTGAAAAAATACCAGCATTTCTTTCAATTCCATAGGTCGCAATAGCGGTTCCCTGAATATTTTTTTCTGAAGTTCCACCAGTCAGCGTAATCACTTTGCTACCAATTTCCGGGTAAGCTGTAAGTATTGCCGATCCGTGACCAGGAACATCTATTTCCGGAACAATTAAAATACCACGCTCATCAGCATATTTTACGATATTTTTAATTTCCTCTTGTGTATAATACATTCCATCTGAAGCTAATTCAATTAGTTTTGGATGTTTTTTCATTTCGATTCTCCAACCCTGATCATCAACCAAATGCCAATGAAAAACATTCATCTTCATTGCCGCTAATCCATCGATGTTTCTTTTGATAACATCTACAGGCTGAAAATGTCTTGAGGCATCAATCATCAAGCCTCTCCAGGTAAATCTTGGAAAATCTGAAATTTGTGCGCTTGGAAAATAAAATGAGGTATTATTATTTTGCAACATTTGCAATAACGTTTCAAGACCATGTAAGGCTCCTAAATCACTTGTTGCATTAATTGTAATTTTATTCTGTTTGATATCCAAATGATAACTTTCATCTTCATACAAACCAATTTTTCCGCTCTTAGTACAGTTAACCTGAAGTTCTGCTGTTGGAACTTCATTTAACTTTGTAATAAAACCCTGCTCGAAAAAAATACCAGCTCTACCATCTAATCGTCGTAAAAAACGAGTCACACCTCCAAAAATTCTTGGATTCGGATTCCCTGTAACATTTACTTTAAAATTTTTAGTTAAAGTAAAATTACCATCGTTTAAAACAACACTTTGAGGCCACGGCATAAGATTTAGTTGCTCTTTCTGAATTTGAGCACTAGAAGTTAAACCCGCTAATAGTAGGACTAATAAATATTTCATTTTATTGTGTTTGAAAGATGCTATCCGGAGATAACATTAATAATAGATAAAAGAAACAAAACTCAGAATGACTCCTATTGAACCTCACTTTCGTTATAAAATCAATCTGAATTTTGAAATTTGATTCGTTAGCCGAATCTTAAACTAATTTTAGTAATCAAAACGTTTAAAAGCTTCGATTGCTTCATATTCTGCCAAACCTAATTCATCGTATAAGATGGCTGTATTTTTATTTCGGTCTTCTGCCCTAACCCAAAATTCTCGAGAATCGTTTCCTTGAAACATAACTCTGTCTTTTTGAGATTGGTGGTATAAAATTGCATGACGCTTCAATAATACTTCTGATGGAGAAAGCGGAACGGCCATATCAATTTCATGAATATCCCACTCATGCCATGCTCCTCGGTACAACCATAACCAGCAATCATCCATATATTTTTCCGGTTTCAGGGCTGCCATTGCTGCGAAAATGGCATTCAAACAAACTTCATGCGTTCCGTGCGGATCAGCCAAATCACCTGCAGCAAATACCTGATGTGGTTTTATTTTGGCGATAATATCTTTGACAATTTCAATATCTTCAGGGCCTAACGGATTTTTCTTTACTTGTCCTGTTTCATAAAATGGAAGATCCAGGAAATGGGTATTTTCATCTTTTAAGCCGATATATCTTGTCGCTGCATAAGATTCTCTTCTTCTAATAAGTCCTTTTAATTTTCGAACTTCCAAAGAATCAATTTGATTCTCCGATTTGCTATTTAAGAATTCAATCACCGATTTAAAATTTATTCCACTTCCCGCTTCACCAACAAAATCCTTGGCAACTTCAGCAAATTTCAAAGCCTCATCATCAGTAACTGCTATATTTCCAGAGGTTTGATATACTACATGTACATCATGTCCTTGTTTTATCAATTTTGAAAAAGTTCCTCCCATAGAAATCACATCATCGTCTGGATGTGGACTAAAAAGAATCACTCGTTTTTTTGCAGGATTGGCTCTTTCCGGACGATGAGAATCGTCTGTATTAGGTTTTCCACCTGGCCATCCCGTGATGGTATGCTGCAATACATTGAACATATTAATGTTCAAATCATAAGCAGAGCCTTCTTGTGCCAAAAGATCAGACATTCCATTATTGTTGTAATCTCTGTCTGTTAATTTTAAAATAGATTGTTTTGTTTTTTGGCATAACCAAACAATCGCTTTGCTTTTTAATTCTTGTGTCCAGATGCATTCTCCAACTAACCAGGGCGTTTTAAAACGGGTTAATTCTGAAGCAGCAGACTGGTCCAATACAAAAGTTGCATTGGGATGGTTTTGTAAAAATGTGGCAGGAACTTCTGAACTGATATCACCCTGAATAGTTCTTTTGATGATATCGGCTTTGTTTTGTCCCCAAGCCATTAAAACAATTCTTTTAGATCTCATGATCGTAGAAACTCCCATGGTAATCGCTCTTTTTGGAACGTTATCAATACCATTAAAGTCGGATGAAGCATCTACTCTTGTTATATGATCAAGTGTAATAATTCTTGTACCAGAGTTAATGTGAGATCCTGGCTCATTGAAACCTACGTGACCTGTACGTCCGATACCTAATAACTGAAAATCAAGACCTCCTGCATTTTTAATATTCATTTCATAGTCGATACAGTATTGATTTAATTCATCTATTGCCACTGTACCATCAGGAATATTTACATTTTCAGGTTTAATATCAATGTGATTAAAAAGATGCTGGTGCATGAAATAGTGATAGCTCTGATTGTTCTCTTTTGTCATTGGATAATATTCATCCAGATTAAAAGTGATCACGTTGCTAAAACTCAGACCTTCTTCTTTGTGCATTCTAACTAATTCAGCATATACTTTAATAGGAGAAGAACCTGTTGCTAAACCTAATACACAAGATTTATTCTTTTCTTGTTTAGATTTGATTAACTGTGCAATTTCCTGCGCCACAATTAATGAAGCTTCGGCAGAACTCTTAAAGATCTCATTATGGATTTTTTCAAATCGAGTTTCTTCAAATTTTCCTGCACTTTTATAGCTAATATCAGGTTTGATTTCTAAAGCACTTTTCATTTTTTTCTTTTTTTGTATTTACAATTTTGGTTTTTGAAATGGTATAAACAACTTTCATTGCTTATACCATTTACCAACCAAACTTAAATTCTTTTAATCCCTATGTTTTAGAAGTTAGGAGCTGTAGTGTCCCACCAAGTTCTGGTTCCACCATTATCTGGTCCTCCAAGTTTTGCAATACCTGTTTTAACACCTTCAGGATTACCATCGAATTCAGTCGAAACAAACGATATTCTTCTTACTCCAAATTCAGTTGTAATTACTCCAGCACTTTGATTGTTAAGAATTGGTAATAATTTAGGATAACCAGTTCGACGGTGATCAGCCCAAGCTTCCATACCATCAGGAAAGTTAGCAATCCATTTTTGAGTAATAATTTTTTGCAGTTTCACCTCGTTACTTGCTGCATTATCCCAGGCAACAGTAACTTTATTTACAGCTAAACCACTGTTGAATGGAGCAACTGGATCTACATAATCTTTAGCCATTTTTACATTATCAGCTATATAATCAGCAGCACCACCTGTTGCAAGCTGATCGAAAGATGCATTAATACCAGCTTTATAGAATGTTGCAGCATCACCACCCATATTCCAGCCTCTTAATGCTCCTTCAGCTCTTAAAAAGTATACTTCAGCGGTATTCAACCAAACTACTTGTTTATCATCTTTTATCACTTTACCAAAATTTGAAAATTTCATATGTAGCGATTTATCACCAAGAATTCCTCCAGTACGAATTCCTTTATATTCTCCAGGGTACTGTTCAGATTCGGCAAAATAAACTTTCATTCTAGGATCATTATAACCTCCCATAATAGATTCCATATCTGCAGACATACGACTATCATTATATTCATAAGCAGCTACCTTAAGAGGATGTTGTGATACATTTTTATTTACTATAAAACTATCACCTACAACTGTCATTACACCAAACTTTTGGCTAATCGCTTTTTCTGCTTCCGCTTTAGCTAATTGAGGATTAACTTTTACAACACGCATCGCTAATCTAAGACGCAATGAATTAGCATATTTAACCCATTGTATATAATTTCCTCCATACGTTGAACGATCTATATTTGTAAAAGAACTTTTTTCTCCAGCATCAATTCTTTTTGTTAATTCTCCAACAGCAAAATCTAAGTCTTTAAACATTAATACATAAGCTTCTTCTTGAGAATCATATCCAATCGCTGCATCTGTAGTCCCTAATTTTGAGTATACAATTGGACCCCATGAATCAGCTGCTTTATGTAAAGTTTGTACTTTAACAATTGTAGCAAGGGCGTAAAATTCATCATATTTACCCTTTGACGCTCTTTCTACTGTTAAGTAATTTGCCATAACTTGTGCGTAGATAGGCTCCCAACCCCACTTGTTCCAGTTATCTCCAAGTGCATAAGAAAGATTATTAGCGCCGTCAAAACCTGGAGCTGTAGTATAACCTCCCCATGTATTACCAGATAAATCAATAGCTACCTGATACTTCCAACCTGGAACATTAACCATTACATTATCAAACATAGTAGTAAAAGGACCTTTTATATGATTAAAATCCTGTGTTAGTTCCTCCTGTGTAAAAGCATCGGGATTACTATTAATCTCGTCAAAATTATCTGTACAACCAACTAAGGTTAAAAGACCGAAACAGATTAATGATTTTTTTATATTATTTCTTTTCATGATATTTTAAATTAGAAAGTTACATTTAAATTAAGTCCAATGCTTCTTGTTGATGGTAAACCATAAATGTCAACTCCTTGTAAACCTTGACCTGTACTTAAAGCAATGTTTGGATCAAAAGGTGCATCTTTATAAATAAAGAATAAATTTCTAGCGATTAATGACAAAGTTGCTGTATTAACAAATGGTAATGTTTTTTTATTGAAAGTATATCCAAGTGAAACTTCTCTTAAACTTACATTTGTAGCATCATATACATATTCTGCAGTAGCACCATTAAGGCCTCCAACTGTAGTATAATATTTTTCAGCATCTATAGAAGTTACTTTTGTACCATTAGGCATAACTGCATTTACTGCAACACCACCAGCATTTCTTGCATCTCCACTTCTTTTTGAAACTCCATACCAATCATTCATAGATTCTGTAATACTCATTACATCCCCTCCAAAACGTCCGTCAATTAAGAAGTTAGCTGTAAAAGCGCCAAACTTAAATGTGTTTGACCAGCCTAACATAAAATCTGGATTTGCATTTCCTACTTCACGTAATCCACTTTCTAGCCCTACATTTCCATTATCATCTAAAACAATTTCTCCTTGATCATTTTTAACAATATATTTCCCTTCAATAACTCCAAATGGTCTACCTTCAGTTAAAGCATATCTGTAATTGATATTATTTACAGGAGTTAAAGGAATTGAACCTCCCAATTCTTCAGGAATTTCTTTAACTTTATTTTTGTTTTGAGAATAGTTTACAGTAGTATCCCATGAAAATTTATCTCCAGTAATAATTTTTCCTGTAACAACAAGCTCAATACCTTTGTTTTCTATACTACCTGCGTTAATTCCATAAAAAGTATAACCGTAAGGATTTGTTGCAGGCGCAGGAACCTGAATGTATTGATTTTTAGTTTCTGAATTATAATATGAAACTTCAAAACCTAATCTGTTATTAAACATTCTCCACTCTGTACCAAATTCAAATTCTGATTTTAATTCTGGTTTTAATCCTTCACCAGGTCTTGGTCCTACTGTAGGAGGAATAATATTACCACCCTGGATAGTTGATTTAGGAGAAGTTACGAAAGCAGAAACGTCATTACCAACTTGTGCGTAAGTTCCTCGCACTTTTCCAAAGTTAATCCACTCTGGCATAGTCATCATTTCGCTTAAAAGAGCAGTAAGCCCTACAGATGGATAAAAGTAAGATGGAGTATCTGTATTTACTAAAGTAGAAGACCAGTCATTACGTCCTGTAATATCTAAATATAACATGTTTTTATAACCGAAAGTTGCAGATGCAAATAGAGATTGAACTTCTCTTGAAGAACCTGTAGCCTGAAGACTTAAATTATCTAGTCCTGATGCGCTTCCAAAATTACCTAAGGTAAACAGGTTAGCATTAACAAGCCCACCAACAATTCCTGAATCTAAAGTAGTAGCTTGATTTGCTAATGTATTATTAATACTTGCTCCAACTATAGCATTAAAACTAAAATTTTCGTTAATATTAGTGTTAATTTTAGCAATTAAATCTCCGTAACGCTGTGTACTTAATGTAGCAACATTTATATATCTACCGTTTATATTAGACAAAGAAGTGTTTGTAGTAGCATATATTTTTTTATCAAAATCATTTTCAATTCTATTGTAGCTATATCTTGCTCCAATACTTAACCAATTGTTTGCTTTATAATCTACAGCTATATTACCATTAAAGAAATTGTCTTTATCAACAGATTTATTTCTGTTAATTAACCAATAAGGGTTTTGAACATAAATGTCAGCATTAGGCGCACTATAAAAATTTTGACCGTATAAATTTCTGTCTGGCATATATGTTTCAAAATTATCTTTATAATAATTAAAATCATTTCCTCTTTGAAATAAATACACTCCTGTTAAAGGATTCGAATAAAGTCCATTTACAGGTCTATTATCGATCGTTTGACTTGTATATTTTGCATCAGCAGAAACAGTTAATTTATTATCAAAAAATTTCCCAGTTTGACGAATTCCAAAATTATTTTTCTTCAATCCATTACCTTCTATAATACCTGAAGCAGAAGTATTAGCATAAGACAAACTTGTAGTAGAAACGTCTGTTCCTGTCGTAAACGCTAAAGAAGTAATTTGTGTAACTCCAGTGTTAAAAAAGTCATCAACAAAATCATTTGACTGTACTTTTCCTCCCCAAGATTTCTGTGCATTTGCAGTTCCATATTCATTTTGGAATTTTGGTAAAGAATGAACAGATTCAAAAGTAGTAACAGACGAAACAGCTAAATTAGATGTGTTTTCTTTACTCTTTTTAGACGAAAGTAAAATAACACCATTTGCGCCTTGAGACCCGTATAATACAGAAGCCGCCGCACCTTTAAGTACCGTCATTCCTTCATAATCATCAGGATTAATTAAAGAAACAACATCACCTCCATCACGGTTACCTCCAGCAGTACTTCCAAAAGAATCGTTTGGCTGGTTTGAACTTCCATTATATAAAGGGATACCATCAATAACATAAAGAGGCTGGCTGTTCATGATAGAAGAGTTACCACGAATAACTACTTTTGTAGATCCTCCAGTACCACCAGAACTTTTTGTTACCGCAACACCGGCAACTTTACCCGCGATTGTATTAATAACGTTTGCGTCTTTTACGCGAGTTAATTCTTCTCCTTTAAGTTCTTGCGCAGCATAAGTCAAAGATTTTCTCGTTTTCTTAACACCTAATGAAGTTACAACAACCTCATTAAGAGCATTCGAAGCTGCTGCTAACATTTTAACATTAATTGTAGCAGCATCCCCTACAACTATACTTTGTGTTTCAAGACCTACATAGCTAAAAACTAAAGTCTGTCCTTTTTGTGCTTCAATTGTGTACACACCATCAAAATCGGTAGTAGTACCTTTTTGACCTCCTTGTACTGCAACGGATGCCCCTGGCAACGGCAACCCTTCAGAATCCGTAATCACACCTTTAACATTTTTTACCTGAGCAAGCGAAACTTGCGCTGTAAAAACAATCATAAAGATTAAGAAAATTTTTTTCATGTTTATTTATTTTGTTAGTTATGAGGTAAAATTATTCTTAAGGTATTGTTAAAAAAAATAAATTATACAAACAGCTTTATTTTTTAAACAAACGACATAAAACAATCAATAATGCGTTTTCCGAAAACGTTTTCACATGAAAATATTACGCCTTTTTAAGTTTTTATTGTTTTTTTCTTTAAAAGAATTGTGTTTTACCAACTAATTGTTTAAAGTTGCACTATATTTAAGAATAGTTAAAAAAGAGTTAATCCCTTATCAATTAAATTGAACGATATTCAAAAATTAAACTTTGACATAAAACTTCAAAATCACTTCTGGTTTTGGGGCAGTTACTTTACTCTGAATTTTTTAAGATGGGGAGCGTACTTTAATGATTACCCCTATTCTTTCAAATCGAATTTAGTTGAGTTCTCACTTCATATACCATTAGTTTATTTTAATCTCTTCGTCTTAGTTCCTAGGTATGTACTAAAACAGAAGTATATTACTTATACCTTTTCATTACTGCTAAGTCTTTTTGCTATCTATTTACTCAAGACGGCACTTACCTATTATATTATATCTGAAAATATCTGGCCAGAAGCCAATAGAGAATATCATCCTTTTGAAATTAATCACATTGTAGCCGTTTGCATTGGTGAGTTATATGTCCTGGCAATGGCTTCCTCTGTTTACCTTACCTTAACATGGTTGCGTGAACGTGAAAGAAACAGATCTTTAAGAGAAAATCAGTTTAAGATTAAATTAAAATATCTTGAAAACCAGATTCAACCCCATTTCTTTTTTAATACTTTAAATAATCTATATGCATTATCATTAGAATCTTCTGCGAAGGTTCCGGATGTAATTATCAAATTATCAAATTTGATGGAATACGTTTTGTATGATGTAAAAGGAACCAAATTTGTCCCTTTAATTAAAGAAATCGATTATATTCAAAATTATATCGAAATTGAAAAGTTACGTTTTGAAAATGTGGAAGTTACAATCAATTTAGAATCTAATATTGAAGACATTGTTGTACCGCCTCTTATATACATATCATTGGTCGAAAACGCCTTTAAACATGGAGGTTTAAATAATCGAAACTTAAAAATAAAGATCAATTGTAAAGTTAGCGACAATAAAATGTTAGATTTTGAAATCCTAAATAATTTTGTAATTTCACAAAATCTTAATTCAAAAGGCGGAATTGGATTAACCAATACTAAGAAGAGACTAAAGTTAATTTATAAAAATAATTTCAGTTTAAAACAAACGACAAAATTGAATTACTATATAATCCGTTTGCAAATACCTATTCAAAATGAAGATTAAATGCGTGTTGGTTGATGATGAGCCATTAGCAATCAAAGTCTTGCAAAATTATTTTAATAATTTTACTGATTTTGAGGTTATTGCTACATTCAATAATTCTCTTGAAGCGCTTGATTTTATAAATAGTACAACTGTCGATGCGGTATTTTTGGATATTAATATGCCAATGATGACCGGATTTGAGTTAATTAGTCTGATCGAAAACAAAACCAAAGTAATTATCACAACAGCATTTAGAGAATTTGCTGCTGAAAGTTACGATCTTGATGTTTTAGATTATTTAGTAAAACCTATTCCACTACCACGATTTATAAAGTGCATTAATAAAATCACAACCGAATTTAATCTTAAAAACAATATTAAGGTAGAAACCACAAAAGGTGATTCTCATATTTTTATTAAGGTTGATAAAAAGATGATGAAAATTAATATTGAAGAGATTTTATTTGTTGAAGGAATGAAGGAATATATAAAAATTGTTACTCCTGATAAAACCTATATTACCCACAAATCATTGACTTCATTATCTGAAGAGTTGCCCGCAGATCGCTTCCTTCGAATCCACAAATCCTACGTTATCGCGCTAAACAAGGTTAAATCTATAGAAGGAAACCGCGTGCAGATACAATCTTACACTATTCCGATTGGAAGAAACTACAGTAAGGATGTAAAAACTAAAATACTTGAGTAAAAACACATTTCATTTTTCGTTTTCTAACTTGGTAAAAATTAACACTTTGTTGAAAAAATGGCGTCGTTCGTTTAAATTTAACATTATTTGTGCCTTTTTATTTTTTTTTGATATACTTAACAAATATATTTACGGTCTTCAAAAAACAATAAATTAAAAATTAACCTTATTACAATTATGAGTTCAGAAAATGTGCAAACCAAATGGGGGCAATTTATCTCATTGATAATCGTCTTCTTCTTTTGGGGTTTTGTTGGATCTGCCAACGATATCCTAATTCCGGTATTTAAAAAAGTATTTACTTTATCTCAGGTACAATCACAATTAGTAGCTTGGGCTTTCTACGTTTCTTACTTTGTAGGATCAATAATCTTCTTTTTAGTTTCTTTAAAAGTAGACGTTTTACAAAAATTTGGATATAAAAAAACACTTTCTGCAGGTTTGATTCTTTCTGCAGTAGGATCATTTTTATTTATTCCAGCTGCTACAATGGAAAGTTTCCCTTTCTTCTTAACTGCCTTATTTACTGTTGGTTTAGGATTTTCAATTCAACAAATTGTAGCTAATCCATTAGCCATTAAAATGGGAAGCCCTGCTACAGGAGCACACCGTTTAACATTGGCAGGAGGTATTAACTCTTTCGGAACAACTATCGGAGCTATCTTATTAGGAATTGCTTTATTCGGAATGGGAGATGACAAGAAAACGTCACTTTCATTAGAAGATATTAAATTACCATTTATCATCTTAGGTCTTGCTTTTATAGCTGTGGCTATTTTCATGAACTTCTCTAAAATTGAAGATCCTGCAAAAGAAGAGGAAGAAGTAGTTAAGGTAGCACACGAAAAATTCAACATTTTAGATTACCCACAACTATACTTAGGAATGTTAGGTATCTTTATTTATGTAGGAACTGAGGTAACTATCATTAGTAATTTACCCGCTTTACTACATACTGCAGAATTTGGTAATGTTTTAGAAGATGCAATTGCTCCGTTTATTGCCCTTTATTGGGGAAGTTTAATGATTGGTCGCTGGAATGGTGGAGTAAACGTTTTCAATACATCAAACCTTGTAAATACTGCTCTTAAATTTATTGTTCCTGCTATCGCATTTGGAGTAATTATTGGAGCTAATATTTTCGCCGGACATGATGTTTCTTCATTTTACATCTATCCAATCTGGATTCTACTATTCATAGCTGTAAGTTTTGTGGGAGGTAAAAATGCAGGAAAAACTTTAATGCTTTTTGGTATATCAGGTGTGTTAATGATGTTAATTGGATTGGTTTGTCCAGATCCTTCTATTGCCAAATTCTTCTTTATCTCTGGAGGTTTATTCTTATCTATTATGTGGCCTTCTATATTCGATTTAGCCATTGCAGGATTAGGAAAAAACACTGGAAAAGCGTCTTCATTCTTAATTATGATGATTCTTGGAGGAGGAGTTATTCCTTTAGTTCAGGGAAGCATCTGTGATATCGATCTAACAAGCCCAGAAGGTATTTTCGGGATCACCTGGACACATTTCTCTTATATCGTTCCATTAATAGGTTTTGCATACTTAGGATTCTACGGTTACTACTGTCCTAAAATATTAAAAAGACAAGGAATTAATCACGTTGAAGGTGGTGGTGGAGGTCATTAAAACCTAAAAATAAAAAATCCCAAATTCCAATTTTACCAATTGAGATTTGGGATTTTTTTAGCTTATACAATAAGCCAATTGTATTTTATTTTTCCGTCATAATGTTACTCAAATTCTTTTTAAAAATAGCCTTATTTTGCTCTGATAATGTATAAACCACATCTTTATCAGCATGAACAATAATTTTAGCTATATTGGCTTCTAAAAGCGCTTTAGGATCTTTAATTTTTAACGTACAGGCACCATCAAAGAATCCATCATCTTCAATTGTCTTTTTTGCCTCAATTACAGTTCCATCATTTAAAACAGCTGAAATCGTCATTTCTTTATTCAGCGTTTTAGAATAAAAACCATCCATTACCAACAATAATCGGTAAGAATTTTTCATCTCTGGACCTTTGAACTCGTGGCGTGTGATATTATATCTCAGCCCTTTTGCGAGTGTCTGAAACTTTACCGTACAGTCTAATTCAAAAGTGGCGACATCACCCGCCTCATTTACTGATTTCAAAACCCTCGCTTGTGCATTTACCTGCAAACCAGCTACTAAAAACAAAAACATTACTAGTACTTTTTTCATATGTAGGTTATTTTTAAGAATAAAAATATAAAAAAAATCGCCACCTTTCACAAGAAAGATGGCGATTCTATGTAATGTTTAAATCGTATTACTTATTTCCTTTTTCGAAATCAGCAACAAACTGAGCCAATCCAATATCTGTTAACGGGTGTTTCAACAATCCTGCAATTGCAGAAAGTGGACCTGTCATAACATCAGCACCAATTTTAGCACAGTTGACAATATGCATTGTATGACGTACAGAAGCTGCTAAAATTTGAGTTTCGTATCCGTAATTATCATAAATTAATCTAATCTCTTCGATTAAATTTAGACCATCTGTAGAAATATCATCTAAACGACCAATAAAAGGAGAAACATAAGTTGCTCCGGCTTTTGCAGCTAATAAAGCTTGTCCAGCAGAGAATACAAGTGTTACGTTTGTTTTGATTCCTTTATCTGAAAAATATTTCGCAGCCATTACACCTTCTTTTGTCATAGGTAATTTCACTACGATTTGGTCGTGCAATTCAGCTAATTCTTCACCTTCTTTGATCATTCCATCATAATCCAACGCATTTACTTCAGCACTTACATCACCTTCTACAAGATTACAAATATCAACATAATGCTTCAAAATGTTGTTTTTTCCGGTAATTCCTTCTTTTGCCATCAATGATGGATTTGTTGTTACACCATCTAAAACACCTAATGCTTGTGCTTCTTTAATTTGAGCTAAATTAGCCGTATCAATAAAAAATTTCATAATTATATCTATTTAATTGTGTTCATAATTTGGGCGTGCCCCAAGGGCTTTCGGCTATATCTTTTGCTCCGTTTCACTTCACAAAAGGATAACGCCTCAAATATATTCACTGAACTCCTATAACCAATAAAAGTTAAGTGAAGTAATCCCTCACGCAAAATCGGTGCAAAATTACAACTAATAATTATTTTGAAGCCTCCTTTTGATTTAATTGTTTTAATTCATCTCGAATTTCTTCAAGAACCCTTAAAGTATCTTCTTTATAAACTTCAGAATTATTGATTTTATCACTGATTGAACTTAATATTCTACGAATTACAAACCAAATAACAACAAGAACTAAAATACCAAAAAGAGGAGCCAGAAATTCTTTAATACTATCCATACTATTATAATTTATAATGGTTCATTAGCATCTTCTCATAAACTTTATCTGGAAGAACACGTTTTAACACAATCGAAAATTTCTGCATAAAGGCACCAACTTTATAATGTCCTTTTGGATTTTTCTCCTGCATAATCTTAAAAATCGCCTCGGCCATTTCATTAGGATTACTTCCTGCATCGACATGCTCATTCATCGTTGCAAGAGTTTCTCCATAAACTTTTTCATAAGCAGATCCCTGAACAACCGGTGCATGATAACGCCCTGAAGCAATATTGGTAGCGAAATCGCCTGGCGCAACATTCGTAATTTCAATTCCAAAAGACTTTACCTCCATTCGTAAAGCTTCAGTAATTAATTCTAAAGCTCCTTTTGAGGCAGAATAAATACTTCTGTAAGGCAATCCCATATAACCCGCAATTGACGTGATATTAATAATCAAACCCGATTTTTGTACACGCATTTGCGGCAAAACAGCTTTCATTACTTCAATTGGCCCAAAAAAATTAGTCTCAAAATTGTTTTTGATTTCTTCCATCGGAATTTCTTCTAATGGACCTGTAATTCCAACACCTGCATTATTAATTACAACATCTAATCGTCCGGAAACTTCAATAATCTTTGCAACAGTAGAATGAATCGATTCTGTATTACGAACATCTAAAGTCAATAATGGAAAAATAGAATTAAGAACTTTTTCAGGATTTCTGCTCGTTCCGTAAACAACGAAACCTTTTTTATGTAAAAATTCTCCAATAGATTTTCCAATCCCTGAGGATCCTCCGGTAATTAAAACGACTTTACTCATTTGCTGGTTAGATGTTAAATGTTATAGGTGAAATGTGATGTATCATAGATAGAAATTAATGCAATAGTTAAAAACATTTTACCTCTAACATATAACTTCTCACTCTACGAAAGGTCCAAAAATAAAAAAATCCTCCCGAAGGAAGACTACTTTTGTTTTAAATCTAAAAAATAAAAAATGGCAAGCGACCTACATCGCACCGCTCAACCACGTACCCTTGCTATGTTCCCATCCTGGGGGAGTCTGCAGGAGCTGGTCGTGTAGGACTTGCCGGTGCAAATATACAATCTTTTTATATTTTTGCAAGAGCTTTGTTGCTATAAAAATATCGTCGTATATTGGCTTATTCAAATTTTTAACTATGAAAAAATATAACTTCCTAACTGTCATTTTATTAGGAATCACATTAATTGGATGTGGAGATAAAAATAAAAGTGAAAATTCTTTTTTTACTATTGATGATTCTGCTTTTCCAGCACATTTCCTTCCTCAGGAAGCTGTTTCGATCGCAGTTTTAAATCCAAATGCAAAGGAAATTGACAGCATTGCTTACTTCGTTAACGACAAAAAAGTTGGAAGTACTAAAGGTGCAGAAAAATTCAAATTTGAATTAAAAGACCAAAAATTAGGGTATCAATATCTAAAAGCGACTGTCTTTTTTGATGGAGATTTTTCTGATGCAACAAAAAGAATTGAGGTCGTTTCTAATGTTGAACCTAAATTATTAAGCTTTAAAATCGTTAATACCTATCCTCATGATAAAAAATCTTTTACCGAAGGTTTAGAATTCTACAAAGACACATTATATGAAAGTACCGGAGAAAAAGGAAATTCGTTTTTAAGAAAATACGATTACAAAACAGGCAAAACTTTTAAACAAATAAACCTTGAACCAAAATATTTCGGCGAAGGAATTACTTTTATCAACGGCGAATTGTTTCAGTTAACCTGGCAGGAAAAAACAGGTTTTATTTATGACGCTAATACTTTAAAACTTAAAAAAACCTTTACTTACGAAAAAGAGATCGAAGGATGGGGAATGACAAATGATGGTAAATTTATTTATCAATCAGACGGTACAGAGAAAATCTGGAAAATGGATCCTACAACACAAAAAATGGTCGATTATATCAATGTTTATTCAGGAACTTCAAAAATAAAAGCAGTAAACGAATTAGAATTAATCAACGGAAAATTTTATGTGAATGTATTTCAAAAAGATGCAATTGCTATAGTAGACCCAAAGAATGGCGCTGTTGAAGGAATTTTAAACATGTCAAGTTTGCGTAAATTAATGACCGATATTGATTCTGGTGATGTTGTAAACGGAATTGCTTACAATCCAAAAACTAAAACCATTTTTGTAACCGGTAAAAACTGGAGCAAAATGTTTGAAATTACAGTTTCAGAATAAATTAAAATAAACTCCAATATTTTAAATTCCAAATTCCAATTTTAAATACAAATTTCACAGATTTCACGAATTGTTAAGTGCTAATTTGTGAAATTTGTGTTTTATAACAATATCAATATATGACTACTTTAATTACCAATATAAAAGAACTGCTTCAGGTTCGTGAAACTTCAATTTCTAAGGTTTCAGGAGCCGAAATGGCAATTCTCCCAACTATCAAAAATGCTTTTTTAATTTTAAAAGATAATCTTATTGAAGATTTTGGATCGATGGACAATCTACCCGAAATTCAAGTAGATAAAATTATTAATGCAACAGGGCGAATTATTTTACCTTCCTGGTGCGACAGTCATACGCATATTGTGTATGCAGGAAATCGCGAACAGGAATTTGTCGACAGAATAAACGGTTTTACTTATGAAGAAATCGCCAATCGCGGTGGTGGAATTTTAAACTCGGCCAAAAAACTCAATGAAACTTCTGAAGAAGAAATTTATGAGCAATCCAAACTTCGATTAGAAGAAGTTATGCATTTAGGAACCGGAGCTGTTGAGATAAAATCAGGTTACGGACTTACTGTTGAAGGAGAATTAAAAATGCTGCGCGTTATTAAAAAACTGGCAGAAAATTATCCCATTGCTATAAAGGCTACTTTTCTGGGCGCTCATGCTTTCCCTCTGCACTATAAAGAAAATAAACAAGGTTATATTGATGAAATTATAACAAAAATGCTTCCTGAAATCGCTCAAAACAAACTAGCTGATTATATTGATGTTTTTTGTGAAACAGGTTATTTTTCTGTTGAAGAAACGGAAAAAATTATAGAAGCCGGAATTCAATTCGGTTTAAAACCAAAAATTCACGTGAATCAATTCAATTCGATCGGAGGAATTCAGTCTGGAATTAAATTTAAAGCCCTTTCTGTCGATCATCTCGAAATTATGAACCCGGAAGATATTGAAGCCTTAAAAAATACTGAAACAATGCCTGTTGCTTTACCGTCTTGTTCTTATTTTTTAAGTATTCCGTACACACCTGCCCGTGAAATGATAAAAGCAGGTTTACCTATTGCTTTAGCAACAGATTTCAACCCTGGCTCTACTCCATCAGGAAATATGAATTTTGTTGTTGCAACGGCTTGTATTAAAATGAAAATGACTCCTGAAGAAGCCATTAATGCAGCCACTATAAACGGAGCTTACGCAATGGGACTTTCTGAAACCCACGGCAGTATTACAAAAGGCAAAAAGGCCAATTTAATCGTGACAAAACCCATTTCATCTTACTACCAAATTCCATATGCTTTTGGCAGTAATTTAATTGAAAGTGTTTTTCTGGAAGGAAAGATTTTAAATTAAAAAAATGCAATAAAAAAAGGTCTGTAAAAAACTTCACAGACCTTTAATATTTTAGTGGTATTATTATCCCTCCGGACGTCTTATCTTAAAGAGAAACTAGTTTTAGAAACCAATTCATCATTATCAAAAACATTGATAAAGTAAGTTCCTTTTTCGAAATCTTTACCAATTAAGTCTTCAGAAACCTGTACTGTTTTATTTTCATATTTTACAGTAGTCTTAAAACTATAAGTTAAAGTATTGTCTCCAAAAGTTTCAGTCTTTTTATCTCCTAAAACATTGTTTTTACTATCGATAACTTGTACATAATACGTTTTATCTCCAGATTTAGCGATTGAATTTTCAGCAATTGTAAAACTAACTTTTAAAACGTCTGCACGGCTTGCTTTATCTGTTTCAACTTGTTTACCAGAACCTTTTACTTTGTAAGCAATAGTTTTAGTGTTTAAAACTGATAATTTAGAACCTTTTTCAACTGTTTTAGCTAGTTCTTCGTTTTGACCAACTAATACTTCGTTATACTTTTTAGACTCACCTAAAACTACAATAGTACTATCTCTTTGAACTGTCAAAACACCATTTTGTTTTTTCAATTCGTCGTTTTCAGCAACTAAAGTTTTCATTTTACCTTGCATTGCCTGAACCTGAGATCTGTATTTAGACACATCTCCTTTAGATTTATTCAAATCGTCCATCAACGCTACTACTTTATCTCTTTCCTGAATTAACTCATCAGACATTGATGTGTTTTCAGCGATAGCAGCATCATACGTTGCTTTCAATTCTTGCAAATCTTTCATAACAGATTCTTTCTCCGTCATGGTGGTTGTAAGTTCTGTCTTAACTACTTCAGTATCAGAAGACAATTTAAAAATATACACTAAGCTACCAATAAGTAGGACTGCTAAAACTGCGATTACCGCTTTTAGACTTGAGTTGTTGTTCTTTGGGTTTTCCATATTTAAATAATTTTCTTTAAAACAAATTTAAGAATTAATATATCCTAATAACGTAAGTTAATACAATTATATTATTTTTGGACAATAATTTTTTTTTATGGAGAAATTAATTCCTTTTACTGTTAATGATTTAGCAAAAGTCACAAATCACCGAAGTGGCGAAATAAAGTTTGGAGAGAAGATGATTGTTGTCCCGAAAGGTGCTGACAAGATTGCTTTTCTAAAAGAAAGTGAGGCTAAATACGTGCTTTTGGGAATTCCTGAAGATATTGGCGTGCGTGCAAATTACGGTAGACCCGGAGCAGCATCTGCATGGCAATGTGCTATAAAAAGTATAGCTAATATTCAGCATAATCGTTTTTGCAAAGGCAGCCAAATTATTGTTTTGGGACAAATAAATGTTGCAGAAGAAATGCGTGATGTTGAAAATCTAGATTTTAATGACATTGACGACCGATCTAAATTAAGTCAGTTAGTAGAAAAAATTGATAAAGAAGTTTCTCATATTATTTTCACTATTATAAAAGCAGGAAAAACACCAATCATTATTGGCGGAGGACATAATAATGCTTACGGGAATATAAAAGGTTCGGCTTTAGCCAAAGGAAAACCAATAAATGCCATTAATTTTGACGCCCATTCTGATTTCCGAATTTTAGAAGGACGCCATAGCGGAAATGGTTTTTCATATGCTTATGAAGAAGGTTTCCTTAAAAAATATTTCATATTTGGACTGCATGAAAACTATACTTCAAAAAGCGTTCTTGATATTATTAAAAAATTAGAAGATCGTGTTCGATATAATACATACGACAGCGTAAACATTCGAAAAGAAAAGGAATTCAACAAAGAAATGATCATGGCTTTAGATTTTATAAAAAATGATTCTTTCGGTATCGAAATTGATTTGGATGCCATACCAAATATCGCCAGTAGCGCTATGACTATAAGTGGTTTTTCTGTAGAAGAATTAAGACAGTTTGTATCCTTCTTTGGACAACATAAAAATGCTACTTATTTACATATTTGTGAAGGTGCTCCGGATTTAGCTGATTCTCCAAACAACAATTTAATAGGAAAATTAATTGGCTATCTGGTAACCGATTTCATCAAGGCCAACAACGAAAAAATCTAATCTAAACTAAAATTTTAATTAGTCGTAATTAGTGAATTTCCTAAATAAACCCCAATTCAAATAAACGATTGGCCGAATAAACCTATCTTTGCACAGAATTTTAGTACTTTAAACTAAAATCTTAATACCTAAGATATGTTATTCGAAGATTTATCACTTTCAAAAAGTATACAAAAAGCCGTATTTGAAGAAGGCTACCTAAACCCCACACCTATTCAGGAACAATCTATTCCGATCGTTTTATCGGGAAGAGATTTAATTGGTTGTGCACAAACAGGTACAGGAAAAACAGCGGCATTTGCTATTCCAATTATACATCAGTTACACCGAATTGTAGGCTCATCAAAAAAAGCAAAACAAATTCGTGCTCTTATAGTTACACCAACGCGTGAATTAGCGGTTCAAATTGGACAAAGTTTTGATACTTATGCCAAATACACCAACCTAACTCAATTGACTATTTTTGGTGGAGTTTCTCAAAATCCTCAGGTTGACACTTTAAAAAATGGTGTTGACATTCTGGTAGCAACACCAGGAAGATTATTAGACTTACAGAAACAAGGATTTCTTGATTTAGACCATTTACATACATTGGTTCTGGATGAAGCCGATCAAATGTTGGATATGGGTTTTATAAACGATGTAAAAAAAATCGTAAAATTAACACCTAAAAACCGTCAGACTTTATTATTTTCTGCAACAATGCCAATTGCGATTCGTGAACTGGCAGAAATGTTTCTTCAGGATCCTGCAAAAGTAGAAGTTTCTCCTGTTTCATCAACTGCTGAAACTGTAGAGCAACGTGTTTATTTTGTTGAAAAAACAGAGAAAAGAAATTTATTATATCATTTAATAAAAAACGAAGAGTTATCAAATGTATTGGTTTTTTCAAGAACCAAACACGGCGCAGATAATGTTGTAAAAGCACTTCGTAAAAAAGATATTCCAGCTGAAGCCATTCACGGTGATAAATCGCAAAATGCGAGACAACGTGTCTTGGATGCATTTAAAAACAAAGAAGTTGGCGTTTTAGTTGCGACAGATATTGCGGCTAGAGGAATCGATATTGATCAATTACCTTATGTAATCAACTTTGATTTACCTAATATTCCTGAGACGTACGTTCACCGAATTGGTAGAACCGGACGTGCAGGAAACGGTGGAATTGCTATTTCATTTTGTGGTAAAGATGAAGAACCTTATTGGAAGGACATTCAAAAACTAATAAAAGTAGACGTAAAAACAATTACTGACCATCCTTACCCATGGCATTCAGGAAGTCCGGAGGCAACGGCTGAAAAACCTAAAAATTCAAACCGAAGTGGCGGAGCTCATAAATCAAGAAAGTCAAATGCTTCTAAGCAAAACAAAAAACGTTGGTATTAACCAACGTTTTTTGCTTCTTTTATTAAGTAACTGATAATCTTAAATAGTTTAATTGGTTCAAACGGTTTCACTATAATATCGTTTATTCCTGACGAAATCGACTCATCTGTTATTTCATCTTTATCAAAAGCAGTCAAAGCCACAATCGGTGTTGTTATTCCCTTTAAACGAATTCTTTTAGAAGTTTCAAATCCATTCATCAATGGCATATTAATATCCATTAAAATTAGATCAAAATCTTCTTTCTCAATAATATCCAACGCGCCAAAACCATCATCAACTACTTTGCATACATAATTATTTTTCTCGATAATCTTCTTTGTAACCAACTGATTAATCAGATTATCTTCGACAATTAAGATTTTATAAACCTCGCTGGATGTTAAATCTACTTCTATTTCATCAATAATTTTTTTCGTTTTTTGAGGATCATGTTCAAACGGAATTACAAACGAAAATGAAGTTCCTTCACCAATATTACTTTCCAGATTAATTTTACTGCCAAACAATCCTAAAAGTCGTTTTACGATACTCAAACCTAATCCGGTTCCTTGATAATCCTCCTCTTTTCTTCCGACCTGAACAAATTTCTCAAAAATTTTGTTCTGATCAACAACTGCAATTCCAACACCATTATCTTTTATATGAAACTCTAAAAAATAAAATTTCTCTTCTATTTTATTCAAATTAACAATAATTTCTACTTCTCCGTCTTTTGTAAATTTCAATGCATTGCTAACCAGATTCATTAAAATCTGTGCTAATCTTAATTTATCGCCAATCAGGTATTCAGGAATGCACGGATCAATACAAACCTTGATCTTATTATTGTTTTTTTGGGAAAGAAAAGAAAGTGAATTTTTAATCATTGTAATTTCATCTGAGATATTGAATGTCAGATTTTCAAGAATAACTTTATTTTCTTCAATTTTATTAATCTGCAAAATATCATTTACCAAAGAAAGAAGGTATCGTGCAGAAAACTTTAAGGAACTTAAATGTTGACTTTGTGCCAATTCTTTATGCTCCTCAAGCAGCATATTTGTTATACCCACAACACCATACAAGGGAGTACGCAATTCATGGCTTATAGTCGAAATAAATTGTGTTTTAAGGAGAGAAGCTTCCTCAGCAATTTCTTTTGCTTCTAAAAGCTCTAAATTATGCTTCTTTTTAAATCTGATATTCTTTATCAATGTAATTATCAAAAAAAGAAGAATAAGAGAAATAAGAACAAAGAGAATTACAATTATTCTGGATTTTTTTAGACTTTGTGATTGTGAAATTTTTTCATTTTCAATTTTATCAATTTGCCTTTTGTATTCATCCAATTCCAAGTTAAAACCAGCAATAGAGGCTTTTTCCAGTTTCTGCTGATTGTATAATGCTTCTGTAATTTTATTGTATGAAGCCAGATTTTCATAAGCTTCTTTATATCTTTTCTTTCTGGTTAAAAATTTTGAATATTCTAAATGTGCGAAAGATAAATCTGACTGCTCCTCACTGTCTTGTCCCGCATGAATTGCACTTAAGAAATAAGCATTTGCCGTATCATCTTCATTGGAGTAACTTGCATACATTCCGTTAAGCATGTTTACAACAATCTCGGTGGTTTTATCACCATATTTTTCAGTATTGTTCCCAACAAATCTTAAATAGGGGTAACCTTCCTTGAATTTCCCAATATCAAAATAGGCCCAGGCAATATTTACATTCGTAAAGTAAATTTGATTCAAGTCATTAATCTTTAAACCGTACGCTATCGATTTTTTATAATAACTAATTCCTTTATCGAATTGCTTTTTTTCAAAACAATACATATTCCCCAAGTTATTATAGAGATTGTATTTTATAGAATCATTATCTGTTTTATTGGCATAATACAAACTTTTTTTATAGAAGAAAATAGCTTTGTCAACTTCTGACAATTCATTGTAATTAGCAGCAATGATATTATAAGAGCGGGAAATTAAAGAATAATTTTTAGCGCTTGTTGCAGAATTTAACGCAACTCGGGATATAATTAATGATTTTTCAAAGTTTGATTCCCGGAATTTAACTAATGCTTCTTTTACAAGCTTATCTGCTTTAACTGAAGCTTCAGTATTAGTTTGTGCTATTAATTTTAATGAAACAATATTCAGTAATAAAGACAGCGCTAAAAATATTCGAAATCTAAACATAGTTAATATATTGCTCTCAAATATACATTATTAAGCTATAAAAAAAGACCTTAATTTTTACAAAATTATTCACGCGCAAAATATGGTAAATTTAGTTTGCTTGTTTTTTTTTTAAGATTAACATCTTAAAAAAAGTAAGACCGTAAAATATTTATCAAATTGACCAGACTCAAGCAACAAACCTATATAACAAGAATTACATTAAAAAATAATATCTTTTTTAACATGATAATTGAAATAAAGTTATATTTTTAACACATATTTACAGACACAAGCCCCAAGTGTCTTATCAAGATTGGTGCATTTAAAATTTAAACTATGTTAGAAAAATTTTTAAAATCTGAAGGATCTGAAAAATTAACAAAAGCACAATTGAAAACTGTTCATGGAGGTGATACGTCTACTGAACCAGAAACGGAAGAAGGAAGAAAAGGAAAAGTAGCATAATTTTATGCAATAAAATTAAAGCCGTAACAACGAAAGTTATTACGGCTTTTTTTTATGTAATTACAGAAAAAATCAATTCTCTTCTAATATATTTAATTTCTCTTCCTTATTATTTTCCCATTGCCCAACAACAGAAGTTGCAAGAGCATTTCCTAGTACATTGGTAGCACTTCTAAACATATCACAAAAGTGATCAATCGGCAAAATTAATGCAATTCCTTCAACCGGAATATCAAACATACCACACGTTGCCGCAACTACTACTAAACTAGCTCTTGGCACACCTGCAATTCCCTTACTGGTTAACATTAAAACCAAAAGCATTACCATTTGAGTTCCTAAATCTAAATGAACGCCATAAAATTGGGCAATAAAAATACTGGCGAAAGTCATATACATCATACTCCCGTCCAAATTGAACGAATACCCAAGCGGTAACATAAAAGATACTACTTTGTCTTTTACACCAAATTGCTCTAATTCCTCCGTTAATTTTGGAAAAACAGCTTCACTACTTGTTGTTCCAAAAGCGATTGCCAATGGACCTACAATACGTTTTAATAACTCGGTCATTCTTCCTTTCAAGAAGATGTATCCAATTGCAATTAAAAGAACCCATAATGTGCTTATTCCGATTAAAAAGGATCCAAAGAATTTAAAATAAGTAAGCACTAACTCTTCTGCATCTCTAATGGCAAAAACTCCCGCAATGGCTCCAAAAACTCCAATTGGAGCGAAGTTCATTACATAATTCACCATTCTTAATACAATATGAGAAGCTTTATCTAAAGCATTTATTACTGGTTTTACAGTACTTCCTAAGGAAGCTGCAGCCAATCCAAAAAAGATAGAAAATATTACAATTTGCAAAATCTCATTTGTTGCCATTGCTTCGAAAAGACTTTTAGGCACGATGTGCTCCACAAAATTCTCAACAGAAAGTATTTTAGTTTTACCAGTCACTTCTGATGCAGCCGCCATATCAACATGATCAAGTTTTAAGCCTACTCCCGGTTGCAAAACATTCACATAAAACAACCCAATTAAAAGTGAAATAAAGGATGCTGTAAAAAACCATGCTAGTGCTTTTCCTCCAATTCTTCCAACCGTTTTAATATCACCTAATTTTGCAATTCCCACTACTAAAGTGGTGAATACTAAAGGGGAAATAATCATTTGCACTAAACGAATAAAAATGGTTGCCAACATTTTTATTTTATTACTAAACGATTGTGCAGCTTCAGGCGAAATATAATTGTGCAATATAATTCCTAAAGTTGCTCCAAGAACCATAGCAATTATAATCTGCCCTGTTAATCCTGAAAGAAATGATTTTTTTTTGGTTTCTGTAACTTGCTGTTGCATTAATCTGTTTGTTTTAAATTAAAATATTAAGACCCTCACTGTCTTAACTTTTATTAATATGTTTTGTTGATAAGGTAAAAATCAGCCAAAACAATCGCTGCCATTGCTTCAACAATTGGCACTGCTCGAGGTACTACACAAGGATCATGACGGCCTTTACCGGTCATTGGTATAATATTCCCTTTATTATCTAATGAATCTTGCGTCTGCATGATAGTCGCAACAGGTTTGAAAGCTACTCTAAAGTAGATATCCATTCCGTTACTTATTCCACCCTGAATTCCACCTGAAAGATTTGTTTTTGTAGTTCCGTCTGGATTATATAAGTCATTATGTTCGCTTCCTTTCATCTCAGATCCTGAAAATCCACTTCCATATTCAAAACCTTTTACCGCATTAATAGAAAGCATTGCTTTTCCTAGTTCAGCATGTAATTTATCAAAAACAGGTTCTCCTAAACCAACCGGTACATTTTGAATAACACATGAAACAACTCCTCCAACAGTATCTCCTTGTTTACGGATATCGCGAATATATTCTTCCATAATCGCAGCCGATTTTTCATCAGGACAACGAACCGGATTGCTTTCAATTTTTGAAAAATCTAATTCCTGATAAGGAGTATCCAAATGAATTGGACCAACAGAAGAAACGTAAGCATTAATTTTAATTTCAGGTAACATTTGTTTTGCAATAGCGCCCGCTACTACTCTACTTGCAGTTTCACGTGCAGAACTTCTTCCGCCACCGCGATAGTCACGAAAACCGTACTTTTGATCATACACATAATCAGCGTGGCTTGGCCTGTAATTATCTTTTATATGAGAGTAATCGTCTGATTTTTGATTGGTATTCGGGATAATAAAACCAATTGGAGTTCCCGTTGTTTTACCTTCAAAAATTCCAGATAAAAACTGAACTGCATCTGGTTCTTTTCTTTGGGTTACAATTGCTGATTGTCCCGGTTTTCTTCGAGACATTTCAACCTCAATTGCTTCTAAGTCAAGTTCAATTCCTGATGGACATCCATCTATAATTCCACCTAAAGCTTCACCATGAGATTCTCCAAATGTTGTAACTTTATATAGGGTGCCGTAGCTATTTCCTGCCATTGTAATTTGTTTTGAGCAAATGTAAGTTTTATGAATTAAATTAAAAAATTTAAAGTTGGTATTATTAAGTAAAGACTAAGTTGGATAAAAATCATAATTTATTAAAATTGAAGCCAAATTGGTAACCATTTGATAAAATGAAACTGACTCAAGTTTCTTTTATTTGCTAAACTTCAAATCAGGAAAAATTGAAAAAAAGAAATGTCGAGTTAGTTGTCCTTTCAGATGTTCACTTAGGAACTTACGGAAGCCACGCCAAAGAATTAAACAACTATTTATCAAGCATTAAACCAAAAACTTTAGTCTTAAACGGCGACATTATTGATGCCTGGCAATTTAGAAAATCTTATTTTCCTAAAGCACATTTAAGAGTTATTCAACGTATTATTGGAATGGCTTCTAAAGGCACAAAAGTGTATTACATTACTGGAAATCACGATGAAATTCTTCGCAAATTCAGCGACATGAACATGGGGAATTTTGCACTCCTTGATAAATTAGTTTTAGATTTGGACGGTAAAAAAGCCTGGATTTTTCATGGAGATGTTTTTGATGCCTCAGTACAACACTCCAAATGGATTGCAAAATTAGGTGGCCTGGGCTATGACTATCTAATCCTAAGCAATCGTTTTGCAAACTGGTGCCTGACTAAACTAGGCCGAGAACCTTATTCGTTTTCTAAAAAAATAAAAGCAAGCGTAAAAAAAGCAGTAAAATTCATTTCTGATTTCGAAACTACTGCAACTGATTTAGCAATCGAAAAAAATTACGATTATGTAATTTGCGGACACATTCATGAACCAAAAATTACTACTATAGAAAACAAACACGGATCTACTTTATACTTAAACTCAGGAGATTGGGTTGAAAACCTAACTGCATTGGAATATCATAAAAAACGCTGGAAATTATTTTCATATGCCGAATCTAACCTGACTGAAGAAGAAGAAAATTTATTCGAAATGGAAGATATTTTAACTTCACAATTAATCACTTCAATGATCGTTAAAAAGTAAGACATTATATACAAACAAATTTGCCACATGTCCAATTTATTTTTCGAATTGGTTTCGAAATAACACGCAAATAAATGTTAACTATATAATATTTTTATTTATTTTCGTACGTTTTATATTATCAAATAACACTAAATTCAAAAAAAATTAACAATCATTTTTTTATGAAAAAAATTATTTTATCTGCCATTATGCTATTCGGATTAGCATTTACGGCTCAAGCACAAATTGCTTCAAAAAATGCTCTGGGTCTACGCTTAGGAGGCAGTAACGGCTTTGGCGCCGAAGTATCATATCAAAGAGGTCTATCTGAAAAAAACAGACTTGAATTTGATTTAGGCTGGAAAAATGATAGTGACGTTAATTCTGTTAAAGGTGTAGGGCTTTACCAATGGGTTTGGAATATTGATGGAGGTTTTAATTGGTATGCAGGAGTTGGTGCAGGTTTATCCGCTTGGAATTATGATTATGACGGATCAGGATCTCATTACGGTAATGATAGCGGTGTTTATGTATTTGCAGCCGGAGACATTGGTATCGAATATGCTTTTCCAGAAGCACCAATTACATTATCATTAGACGCAAGGCCAGAAATTGGCTCTGGATATTATGACGATGACAATTTTGGATTTGACGTAGGTCTAGGAGTCAAATTCAGATTCTAAAATAAAAGTAAAAAACAACTGTAAAAGAAATCCTGTCGCTTAATTACGACAGGATTTTTTTTGAATCAAGGACAAATTAAACTTGAATTTCTTAATTGGCTGACTAGCAAAAGCTAAATCATTACACTCAAGCAACTTACCATTTACAATGAGTGATTTCACTAATCACTCATATTAATCACCATAAAAATGTGAATTATATAACAATTTTAAAAAGTATTATACGTTTTATCCTTTCGTATAAAAGTACATTTGAAAAAAATTAATAACCATTTTTTATGAAAAAAATCATTTTATCTGCCATTATGCTATTCGGATTAGCGTTTACGGCTCAGGCACAAGACATTGCTAAAAACGCTCTTGGATTACGCTTAGGAGACAATAACGGATTTGGAGGAGAAATATCGTACCAAAGAGGATTAAACGACAAAAACAGACTTGAGTTCGATTTAGGATGGAGAAACAGTAGCGATGTTGACGCTATTAAAGCAGTTGGTCTTTACCAATGGGTTTGGAATATCGACGGAGGTTTTAACTGGTACGCTGGTGTTGGTGCTGGTATCGCTGCCTGGGATCATGATTATTATAACGGAAACGTTAAATATAATGACAGCGGAACTTACGTTTTTGCAGCAGGTGACATTGGTATCGAATATGGCTTCAAAGAAGTGCCAATTCTATTATCTTTAGACGCAAGACCTGAAATTGGTTCAGGATATTACGACGATGATAATTTTGGATTTGATGTTGGTTTAGGAATCAAATTCAAATTCTAAAATAGAATTAAAAAATAATTGTAAAAGAAAACCTGTCGCTTTAACTACGACAGGTTTTTTTTATTTGTTATAATAAGCGAAATTACTATTTGATAACAATCTCTTTTTTTGAATGTATTTTTACAACAGTATAGGGATAAGTAATCACTTGCATCGTCATAGCATCAGGAGCCGGATTATTTTCTTTCACAGTGATAATGATATTTTTATCCGTTTCTTCTACTTTTTCAACTCCAATAGAATAGCCTCCAGTATTTTTCTCCCCCATATTCAAAATAACATAGTTCGAGTTACTAATATCATCCTGTTTCATTTTATCAGCCAAAAGAGGATCGTTTACTAACATTTTGATTTCATTTGGTTCTGTCAAAATCTCATAAAATTTGATATTTCCTCCCCCGTCAGATTGCGTTGTCAAAACTTCATATAAAGCTTTTGAATCTGATGTCTTTTTTGCTCCACAAGAAATTAAAACAAAAACTACTAAAACCGAAACTACTTTTTTCATTTACGTTACTTTAAAATTAATGTTTCTACTCTTTATAATCGTCAATTGCTTTCTGATACAATGCCTCATATATTGGAAGTATGTTTTTGATATCAAATTTCTTAGCCACTTCAAGAGCATTCGCTTTAAACTGATTTAAAACTTCATCACTTTCCAAAATTTTAATTGCATTTGCAGCCATTTCTTCAACATCTCCCACATTGCTCAAATATCCTGAAATACCGTTAAAATTAACCTCTGGCAAACCTCCCGAATTACTTGAAATTACCGGAACACCACATGCCATCGCTTCTAAAGCAGCCAAACCAAAACTTTCTGTTTCTGATGGAAGTAAAAACAAATCAGTCAGACATAAAATTTTGTCGATCTCATTACTGTTTCCAAAGAAAATTACTTTGTCGTAAATTCCTAATTCCATACATAAAACTTCCGCTTTTTCTTTTTCAGGACCATCACCAACCATCATCAATTTAGCCGGCATTACTTTCTGAATATTATAGAAAATCTTAATGATATCCGGAATACGTTTTACTTTTCTAAAGTTACTGATATGAGTAATTATACGCTCATTTTCCTTCGCCATCACATTACGATGACAAGGCGCAGTTGGGTCTTTTTTTACTTTATCCAGCTCAATAAAATTCGGGATTACCTTTATTTTATTCTTGATTTTGAATAATTTCAACGTATCATCTTTCAGACTCTGTGAAACCGAAGTCACATAATCTGATTTATTAATGCTAAAAGTTACGGCTGGTTTATAAAAAGGATGATTTCCTACCAACGTAATATCTGTTCCATGAAGCGTTGTAATCATCGGAAGATTAATTCCTTCATTTTTCAGCATTTGCTTCGCCATATAACCCGCATACGCGTGTGGAATTGCATAATGCACATGAAGCACTTCTATTTTATATAATTTCACCATATCAACCAATTTACTTGACAAAGCCAATTCATAAGGCTGATAATGGAAAAGAGGATATTCAGGAACGTTTACTTCGTGATAATGAACATTAGGATTTAAAAGTGCCAGTCTAACCGGCTGACTGTAGGTAATAAAGTGGATTTCGTGTCCGCGTCTGGCTAATTCGAGGCCTAATTCTGTGGCTACAACCCCACTACCACCAAATGTCGGATAACAAACTATTGCTATTTTCATGTATTAAATTTAGTACTACGAAAGTACTCAAAAATCACGTTTATTCCCGTATTTAAAATGTTAGATTTTTGTGAATCTTAGAAGCATCAGATTATTAATGCTTTAAATTATTATAATATTTTATACACTAAGATATGAATGATGGCCAGAAATTTTCTACTGTAATTTTTATCAGGAGCAGAAAATTCATTTTCAAAAGAACGACCTGTCCCGCTGTCCGTTATATCTTTTGTACCGAACCCCGGCACAAAAGGATATCACTCCCATCGGGGCTAGATTAGAGGTTTTAGTTTTTATAAGAACTATTCACTGGAAATCTTGTCAAAGTTGAGCTTTTATAAAACCCCAAAAAAAACCACATTAATTACTTAAAAATTAATTCATTAAAATCCGGAATCTCTTTTTCATTACCATTATACCAACTAGAATAAACAAATTCCTCAATTTCCTGAATGATCTCATTACTTATAACAACATTTGCCTGTTCTATAAAAGCTAAAATACCTGTATA
This sequence comes from Flavobacterium sp. KH_001, assembly GCF_057840745.1. Lineage (NCBI taxonomy): Bacteria > Pseudomonadati > Bacteroidota > Flavobacteriia > Flavobacteriales > Flavobacteriaceae > Flavobacterium > Flavobacterium sp. KH_001. The sequence goes on from NZ_CM174520.1 coordinate 4,765,016, forward strand.
ACCAACGATAGTAGGATTGGTATCCATAAAAGGTTTTCCAGATACCTCGTTTATAGTAATTGTCCAAAAGTCCTGACTGAAAGAAGCTGCAAATTTCAAACCAGCCTTCAAAGCAATTTTCCAATCTTCAAATCCATTTATTCCCACATCAATAGAATTATTACAAATTTTCCCTTCAGGATAATTCTCTATAATTTTATTACCAGTTCCGTTCTTTTGAATATTTAAATTTACAACCGCAAGATGCAATCTTCCATTTTTAATTTTCATCCAACGAAACTCCCGACCAGAATATATCATTATTCAACACTTTTAAAATTATTTTTCAACTTCCTCAACCTTTGAAACAAAAAAAGGCATAAAACCGAAATTTCATGCCTTTCAAATATCTTATAAATATTTCTTAGAAAAATCTGCTATGCCAGCTATCAGCAGCAGGAACTTCCCAGGATTCATTAAATTCTTCAATATTATTCACCAAATTATTAAACACAATCGTATTCTCAGAAACCGATTTATCTTTAACCATTTTCTTAAAATCGATTAATGTTTTATGTGCAATATGCTCGCCATTTTTAAAAGTTACGTTCATTTTATCTAACAAATCAACGTTATACTTTTTCTCCAAACTCTGAATAAATTCAACGGAACTATCTATAGAACATCCTGTAGCAGCTTGCACATCCTGATTTACAGCCAAAATAATAAATCGGTTGTATTTTAATAAATATGAAGCTTCTAAACTAGTTCCGTGTGCTGCCCATTCTTCTACAAAAGCTTTTAGGTCAGTTTCAATTTCAGAAAATTCTTCCTCAGAAAATTTTCTGTTTGATTGATAAATCCAAACTCTGGATTCACCAGGTAAATTTTCAAAAGGTATATACATTTAATTTTAGATTTTAGATTGTTGATTTTAGATTACTGGATAGTTTCAAGTTAGATAACTTAGAACCTTAGAATCTTGGTATCTCAGAACCTTAGTTATAAATCTTGTGCATTTGCGATTAACTCCGCAATATCCATTACTTTAACTTGCCCTTCTTTTTCTTTATGTTTGATACCATCTGTTAACATCGTATTACAAAAGGGACAACCCGCAGCAATAATATCCGGTTGTACTTCTAAAGCATCTTCAGTACGCAAAACATTCACTTCTTTGTTTCCTGGTTCAGCATCTTTAAACATTTGTGCCCCACCTGCTCCACAACATAATCCGTTTGCTTTTGAGCGTTTCATTTCGACTAATTCAACATCAAGTTTCTGAATTAAATCTCTTGGAGCTTCGTATACTTTATTCGCTCTTCCTAAATAACAAGGATCATGAAAAGTAATTTTTTTTCCTTTAAACTGACCACCTTCAACAGTCAGTCTTCCCTCATCAATTAATGATTTTAAAAACTCAGTATGATGAATTACATCATACTGACCTCCCAATTCAGGATATTCATTTTTTAAAGTATTAAAACAGTGTGGACAAGCCGTAACAATTTTTTTAGCCTCATATGCATTCAAAACCTCGATATTCATCATGGCCTGCATCTGAAACAAAAATTCATTTCCAGCACGTTTTGCAGGATCTCCGGTACAACTCTCTTCTGTACCTAAAACTGCAAATGAAACATTGGTACGGTTTAAAATACGTACAAATGCTTTAGTAATTTTTTTTGCTCTATCATCAAAACTTCCTGCACAACCTACCCAAAACAAAACTTCTGGTTGTTTTCCTTCGGCTAACATTTCAGCCATTGTTGGCACTACTAAACTTTCTGACATCTTCTTTTGTTGTTAAATCGGTTAATCGTTAAATTGGTTAATCGCACTCTCTCTACTATAACCCTACTAAAAACCTCAAATATTTTACTCGATTAAACGGTTAAGCAAATAACCAATCAAATCTTAAATTTTAATTCTCGTTTTTCCAGTTCAATCTATCTTGCTGACTGTATTGCCATGGCGCTCCATTGTTTTCAATATTTGTCATCATAGCATTCAACGACATCGGAGCAGCACTTTGTTCCATTACCAAATAACGGCGCATATCCATAATAATAGATAATGGACTGATATTTACTGGACATTCTTCAACACAAGCGTTACAAGAGGTACAGGCCCATAATTCTTCTGGTGTAATATAATCGTTTAATAACGTTTTATTATCCGGAACAAAAACACCTTTATTAGCATCAATGTTTTTACCAACTTCCTGCAAACGATCTCTTGTATCCATCATAATTTTACGAGGAGACAATTTCTTGCCTGTTTGATTTGCCGGACAAGATGATGTACAACGTCCACATTCTGTACAGGTGTAAGCATTTAACAATTGAACCCAGTTTAAATCCTGAACATCGCATGCACCAAATTTACTCGGAGCAGCATTTTCATCAACCGGCGCCGCCGCAAACGGGTCAGCATTTGGGTCCATCATTAACTTCACTTCCTTTGTAACCGATTCTAAATTATCAAATTGCCCTTCTGGTTTCAAATTGGCAAAATAAGTATTTGGGAAAGCCAAAAGAATATGCAAATGTTTTGAGAAGTATAAATAGTTCATAAAAACCAAAATACCTGCAATATGCAACCACCAAAAAGCCTCAAACAATATAGCAACCAATTCATTTGACATTCCATTAAATACTGGAGCAATAAATTGGCTTATTGGAAAACTTCCTGCTTTATGAAAGTGTGAAAATCCTCCTGGTACATTTTGCAAATGCAAATCGGCAGCATCCATGAATAAAAACAAAAGCATTAAAACTGTTTCGAAATACAAAATGTAATTCGCATCACTTTTTGGAAATCCATTTAAATCCGGATTAATGAAACGTTTCAATCGGATCACATTTCTTCTAATCCAGAAAACTATAACAGCAAAGATTACCAGTATTGCTAATATTTCAAATGAAGCAATTAAAACATCATAAACTACACCTAAAAAAGGAGCAAAAACTCTATGAGTTCCAAATAATCCATCAATAATAATTTCAAGTAATTCTATATTTATGATAACAAACCCAACATATACTACAATATGCAATGCTCCCGCAACTGGACGTTTCACCATTTTAGATTGTCCGAGAGCAATCATAGCCATGTTTTTCCAACGTGCTTTTGGATTGTCTTTTCGATCTACATCTACTCCTAAGTTTATATTTCTAATGATTTTCTTTATACTTGAAGCAAAAAAACCAAAACCAGCTATCAGAAGTATAGCGAATAAAATATTATCTAAATAACTCATTCTTTATTATTTTTTTTCAGTTGTAGTGGCTTCTTCCGTAGGTGCAACGTATGGTTTGTTTTTCTTTCCAAAAAGAGAAACATTCACATAACGCGTTGGATATAAACGAACATCCTGTAATAATAATTCAAGCTCTTTAGAAGTTTTAGCCAAATTATTATACAAAGCATCATCATTTAATAATTTACCAGCAGAACCTTTTCCAGCATTTAGATTAGCCATAATACCATCAACTTTTGCTAAAGTTTGGTTTAAACTTCTAACTGTTTTACCTAAGTCAGCTTTATTTAAGGAATCTGAGATTTTATTGAAGTTACTTGACATTTTATTAAAGTTAGTAACTGCTCCGTTAATTTGTGCTTTATTAGTATCTAAGATAGAATTAATACTTCCTGAAGCTTTGTGAAACTGCTCCATTGTCTGACTCAATTCTGCTAATGATTTTTTAAGATCTTCCTGTCCTTTTTTATCCAGAACATTGTTTAATCCAGAAACTAGAGTATTAATATTCTCAAGCATCACATTCAGTTTCTGCTGAATTGGCTCGATTTTACCTCCTAAAGATTCTGTTAGACCTAATTCTACAGCTGGAGTTAAAGTTTGCCCATCAACTGCAAGTTCCTTGTCTGCAAGATTTGGTATAATCTTTATCTGTTTTCCTCCAATTAAACTTGGAGAATATAAAGATGCAGTGCTTGATTTAGAAACTGGAAAATCTGTTTTCAATTGCAATTCTACTAATAGTTTTCCAGTATTTTCGTTGATAGTGATTTTATTTACTTTACCAATCGCCAGACCATTTAATGTAACGGGTGCAGACTGAGCCAAATCTTCCACATTATCATATTCTACATAAAATGTTTTGTAATTTGTAAAAAGATCTCTGCCTTTTAAAAAGCTGTATCCCCAAATAAATAATAAAATTGACGCGATGACTAAAATAGCCGTTTTAATTTCTCTTGTTAGTTTCAAAATTCTAAGTGTTTGTACAAAATTAATATAAATATTCGAACTTGCGCTTATTATTTAGTAGCGTCCTGAATACTGATTTTTTCGCCATCCTTGTAAGCAATTAAAAAAGAAGCTCCATATCCTTTACTTTTAGCTTCTTGCAAATATTTTTGTGCCGCCTGGTAATCTGAAGTTTCCTGATAGAAATATTTATAAATATTATTTTCATACAACATTGTGACGTTTGTCAGCCCTTTAAAATTTTTAGGTTCTAATGGTGTTTTCTTGATACTGGCAATTAACTGTACTTTAAAAATAGTTCCTTTAGGTGTATTTTTATTTGCTGGAGGAGTAACAACCGTTTTTGGTTTGGCAGTATCTTTCACCGGTCGTGCATCTGCTAATTCTGGAACTCCAGAACCAAAATACTCTCTTTTATAACTTATAATAGCTTCAGCAATAGCTTTTGCAATATCGTTTTGCCCTTCTTCCGAATTTAAAATATTTCCTTCTGTAGGATTAGATACAAATCCTGTTTCAACCAAAACTCTTGGCATGTATGCTTTATGCAACACCATAAATGGTGCTTGTTTCACTCCGCCCTGACGAAGCTTTTTCCCTAACCTGTCAAAATTATCTTCAATTTTAGTCGCTAATGCGATACTATTATCTAAATATTCTTCCTGCATCAAGGTCATTGCCATCATAGATTCTGGCGAATTTGGATCGTAACCTTCATATTTACGTTTATAATCTTTTTCTAATGTAATAACCGAGTTCTCTTTTTTCGCTGCTTCAAGATTCGATGCTACTTTACTTAAACCCATTACATAAGTTTCAGTTCCATCTGCAGCGGTATTTTTATTCGCATTACAATGTATAGACACAAAAATATTAGAGTTAGCACGGTTCGCAATATTGGCTCTTTCAACCAAATCGATAAAAACATCGGTTTTACGAGTATAAATAACATTAATATTTGGACTGTCTTCTAATATTTTTCCAACTTTTAACACAATAGCCAATGCAATGTTTTTTTCAATTCTTCCGCTATATACGGCACCAAAGTCATGATCACCGTGTCCGGCATCAAGTGTTACCTTAAAAACATTTGCCTGACTGTATGCGCAAAATGAAATTATAGTTAGAAAAAAACTAAATATTAGCCTAGTTTTGTTAAATATATTCATAAATCTAAAAGTTAATTTTAATAAAATGCAACTGCTATAATTTTTACAATTGATTATTTTTGCCAAAAAATTATATGTAAGTTTGACATGTCAAAAAACAAGCCATACTTTTACAAAAATAGCATTTAAACCTTTGCATACAAACTTATTTAATATCGTTTTATTATCATTTTTCCTAACACTAGGATGTGGTAAATTATATTCGCAAGAGATAAAATCAAAAAAAAACGCATTACCTGCTGTAAAACAAACAGATAAACCTGTCACTACTGTACTTGATACTATAAAACTGGATACTGTTAAGCCTAAAAAGACTTTTCTGGACGGAAAAGTAAAATATAGGGCAAAGGATTATGCGAAAATCGATCAAAAAAGCAAACGCATCACTTTATATAACGAAGCTGAATTATATTATAAAGATGTAGAGTTAAAATCGGGTATAATCGTTTTGGATTATGAAAAGGACGAAGTATATGCCGGAAGAATAAAAGATTCTGCAGGTGTTTTAAGTCAATACCCTAATTTTAAGCAAGGAGCCAGTGAAGTTCAGCCAGATTCTATTCGCTTTAATTTCAAAACAAAAAAAGCTTTAATATTCAATTCCAGAACAGAACAAGGTGAATTTAAAATTAAAGCAGCAGTTACTAAAAAAGAAAACGATTCTGTTTACTTCTTAAGAGGTGCCCGCTTCACCACTTCAGCAGATGTTGACAATCCCGAATATTACTTTCAAACTAACAAAGTAAAGTTTATTCCCGGAAAGAAAGTAGTTACCGGCTTAACCAATATGGTTATTGCTGATGTACCTACTCCTCTCGCCTTGCCTTTTGCGTATTTTCCAATGAGTCAGGAGAAAAGTGTTTCCGGAATCATCATCCCAAGTTATAACGACTCCAATACAAGAGGATTCTCTTTACAGAATGGTGGTTATTATTTTGCCTTAAGTGATAACTATGACCTGACTGTATTAGGAGATTACTATACCAACGGAAGTTATGCCATGCGTTTTGAATCTTCGTATGCTACAAGATACAAGTATCGTGGAAATGTAAATATCCGTTTTGAAAACCTGATCAACAGCGAAAGAGGTTACCCTGATTATTCGAAGCAAAATATTTATAATATCCAATGGTCACACTCAAAGGATACTAAATCAAATCCGAACTCAAGTTTCTCTGCTTCGGTGAATATGGGTAGTAGTAAATATTTTAAGCAATCTATTAATCAGGCAAACGTTGGGTCAAATCTAAACAACACCTTAAGTTCGTCTATCTCTTATAACAAAACCTTTAATACAATCCCGGGAGCCCGTATTGCATTAACGGCAACACATCAACAAAATACACAAACAGAAGAAATTCAAATGACATTGCCTTCGTTACAAGGTAGTATTGATCGTGTTTATCCTTTTGTGGGTAAAGATGGTGTTAAAAAAGGTTTTATTAAAAACATCAACTTACAGTACAATGTTACCGGTCAAAATAAATTTGTAACAACCGATTCTTTATTCTTTAAACCTCAAATGTTTACAGATGCACAAATTGGACTACAACAATCTATTCCGATTAGTACAAACTTTAAAATATTTAAATATTTTAGTGCCGGAGCATCCACAAACTATCAGGAAACCTGGGTTACCAAAACGGTAGAAAAAAATTACGACACAAGTCAAAACCAAGTTGTAACACAAACTATCAACGGTTTTGACGCTTACAGGACCTATAACTTTAGTTCTAACTTAGGAACTACAATTTATGGTACTTTTAATTTTGGTGATGATAAAAGAATTCAATCGATTCGTCACGTTATGAGACCTTCTGTTACGTATGCGTACACTCCTAGTTTCGAAAAATATTATGACAACTATTATGTAGATGCTTCAGGAAAAATATCAAACTCTTATTCACGTTTTGACGGAGGTGTTTACGGAGCTCCTAGCAAAGAAAACTCAAACATCGTAGGCTTTGCCTTAAGCAATACTTTTGAAGCTAAAGTAAGAGATCGCGACAGCACAAAAACAGAACCTAAAAAAATAATGCTGCTGAACAACTTAAATTTCAGCACCAGCTATAATTTTAATGCTGACGGAAAAGACATTCTTGCCTGGCAGCCTGTATTAGTAAGTGGAGGGACACAACTTTTTGACAATAAAATGAATGTCAACTTCGGCGCTACATTAGATCCATATGCGATTGACAATTCCGGAAAGAAGATGAATACGTTCAACATTGACAATGGTGGTAGTTTATTCAGAATGACAAGTGCTAACTTAACTTTAAACTACTCATTTTCTAATAAAGGAACCAAAGAAGAAAACAAACAAAGTGAGCGGAATGGAGGTCGTAAAGATGACTTGTTTGGTACCAATACAGACTTAAACGACAGTCGTAATAGCCAGTTCGCCCAAGATAAAGAGGATGACGGCGAAGATGTCATAACCGAATTCTTCAATTCTAAGATTCCATGGGATATGACAATGGCCTACTCATTAACCTATTCCAATACAAATAGAGAAAGCAAGATTACCAACAACTCTATAATGGTTTCCATCAATATGGATATAACTCCTAAATGGAAAGGCGGAGTGTCTACCGGTTACGACTTTGTTCAAAAAGGAGTTACCTTTACGCAATTTCGTTTTGAAAGAGATTTGTTAAGCTGGAGAATGGCTTTTAACTGGACACCACTTGGAGAAAACTCAAACTGGAACTTCTTCATCGGAATTAAATCCGGAGTATTAAGTGATATTAAGTGGAATAAACGAAGTACTTCAAACCGATAATTCACATCGATTAAAATAATTATTATGAAAAAAATCATCTTTACCGAAAAGGCTCCCGCTCCAATCGGACCATACAATCAGGCCGTATTATCAGGAAATACACTATATGCCTCTGGTCAGATTGCAATAAATCCGGCTTCAGGAGAACTTGTTACTGAAAACATCAATGATGAAACAAAACAAGTAATGGAAAACATTGCTGCAATCCTTGAAGCTGCAAATATGACTTTTGAAAACGTTGTTAAAGCAACTATTTTCATTATGGACATGAATAACTTTGGAGCTATAAATACAATTTACGGATCTTTTTTTAACGAAAAAACCGCTCCAGCACGTGAAACGGTTCAAGTGGCATGTTTGCCAAAAAATGTAAATGTTGAAATCTCTATAATTGCAGTGCAATAGCATCTAATAATAATTGTGCCGTTGCTTCATTCGTTGCCAGCGGCACATTATGCACATCGCAAACACGAATTAACATATTTATATCAGCTTCGTGTGGATGACTTGATAATGGATCTTTAAAAAAGAAAACCATTTTTGTAATCCCTTCCGCCACTCTTCCTGCAATTTGCGCATCTCCACCTAATGGTCCGGAAAGCATTCTTTGGGTTTTAAAACCTGCCGCTTCTGCTTTTCCTCCGGTGGTACCAGTACCAATAAGCTTAATTTTTTCATGGTGTAAAACAGCTTCATTTTTAATCAAAAAGTCAATTAAATCTGCTTTTTTACCATCATGAGCAATAATCGCAATCTCCATAAAACCAGAACTATTGATTAGCAACATGGTATGCAATTAATCCATCAATTGGTCTTCTTAGAACATTACCTAATTGAAGTTCATATTTATCAAATGTTTCTTGTAATTCGTCTTTTAAATAAAAAGCGATAGAGCCTACAAAATGCACAGGCACCTCTTTACAATTATCATATTGCTTGATATAATTTTTAACGAAAGATTTCATTCCTTTAAAAATGATTTTTCTACAGAAATCAGTGTCTTTATGTTTGATTAAGAACTTCGCAAAAGTCGCTAAATACGCGTTTGGATTTGGTTCTTTATATAGTTTATTTTTAATAAAATCAGGATCTAAATCATATTCTTTTTCAAATTCAACAGCTAATTCTTTAGGCATTTTATTGAAGTAATACTTTCTGATTAATTCTTTTCCAAAAACATTTCCACTACAATCATCCATAGCTATATAACCCAATGACTGAACTTTTTGATGCAATACTTTTCCATCAAAATAACTGCAGTTAGAACCTGTTCCAAGAATACTTACAATTGCTTCTTCTCCCTTTGGAGTTGTAGCATACACGGCTGCATAAGTATCTTCATGAACTTCTACAATTGCGTTAACAAAATACTCCTGAAAGATTTGAGTCAATGCAATTTTCATTCTGTCAGTACCACATCCTGCTCCGTAGAAGAATAAATGTGAGGCATTTTTTTTATTTTGTAAAATATCAAAACGATCGTTTAATCTTTCAATAATTTCCGGACCGTCAAGAATTTCAGGATTTAATCCCAAAGTTTGTGTCGTGAATAATACTTTTCCATTATCATCAATTGCAATCCAATCGGCTTTCGTAGACCCACTATCAACTATTAATTTCATTTTTTTTTTGTTTTTGGATTAGTTTTTCTTCAACAAATTAAAAAGTGTGTTTTTTACATTAATCAAAGACGAAACAAAATAAGAAAATCCCGTTACTAATTAAATAACGGGATTTTGCAAAAATATATAATATTATTTTAAACCTGCGATATGCACAGATAAATCGATCAATTTACTTGAGTATCCGTACTCATTATCGTACCAAGATACTAATTTGAAGAAAGTTGAGTTCAATCCAATACCTGCAGTAGCATCAATGATTGAAGTTCTTTTGTCAGAAATAAAATCCTGAGAAACAACTGCATCTTCAGTATATCCTAAGATACCTTTCATTGTAGTTTCAGAAGCATTTTTCAAAACAGCCATAATTTCTTCGTAAGAAGTCTCTTTAGCTACTTTTACAGTTAAATCTACTGTAGAAACGTCAGCTGTAGGAACACGGAAAGCCATACCAGTTAATTTTCCATTCAATTCCGGAATAACTTTTCCAACCGCTTTTGCAGCACCTGTAGATGATGGAATGATATTTATGCTTGCAGCACGTCCACCTCTCCAGTCTTTTCTAGAAGGACCGTCAGCTGTCATTTGAGTTGAAGTTGTAGCGTGAACAGTTGTCATTAAAGCTTCTACAATTCCGAAGTTATCGTGAATAACTTTAGCTAAAGGAGCTAAACAGTTTGTAGTACAAGAAGCGTTAGAAACTACTAAATCAGTAGCTTTTGCAGTCTCGTGGTTTACTCCCATTACAAACATTGGAGCATCTGCAGATGGAGCAGAAATGATTACTTTTTTAGCACCACCTTTAATGTGCTCATTTGCAGTTTCGATAGTTGTGAAAATACCAGTACATTCAGCAACTACATCAACATCAACTTCATTCCATTTTAAGTCAGCTGGATTTCTTTCTGCAGTAATACGGATATTTCTTCCGTTTACATAAAGTTTTCCTTCTTTTACTTCTACAGTCCCGTTGAAACGACCGTGAACTGAATCATATTTTAATAAGTAAGCTAAGTGATCAACATCTAATAAATCGTTGATCGCAACTACTTCTACATTATCTCTATTGAAAGTTTCTCTAAAAACGATTCTTCCGATACGTCCGAATCCGTTTATTCCTAATTTTACTTTTGACATTTTACTTAATTTTTGCTTTTGTTTTTATTACACTAATTTAAAAGTCTAATTTCCTCACAATAAACTTCTTTCCTTTTTTAAACTTTTTATTTATTTTTATGTTGACATGATGTCAGACACTCTTAATAATTCTCTATCAATTTCAGATTTACCTTTAATTGCTTGTTCTAAAGGTGTTAAAGTCACTTTGTCCTCACGAAGTCCAACCATATAGTTCGATTTTCCTTCTAATAAAGACTCTACCGCTTTTACTCCTAAACGGCTTGCCAAAACACGATCAAAACAAGATGGAGAACCACCACGCTGCATGTGTCCCAATACAGAAACTCTTACATCGTATTCAGGTAAATTAGCTTCAACATAATCTTTTAATTCGAAAACGTTTTTACCAATTTTATCCCCTTCGGCAATAACAACTATACTTGATGATTTTCCTGAAGCTTTACTTTTTTGAAGAGAGTCTAGCAATCTGTCTAAACCTAAATCTTCTTCAGGAATAAGGATTTCTTCAGCACCAGCTCCAATACCTGCATTAAGAGCAATATGCCCTGCATCTCTACCCATAACCTCTACAAAAAACAGACGATTATGTGAACTTGCAGTATCTCTAATTTTATCAATACAATCTACTACGGTATTTAAAGCTGTATCATAACCCAAAGTATGAGTTGTACCAAAAATATCGTTATCAATTGTACCTGGAATCCCCATTACAGGAAAACCATATTCTGAATTAAAAATTAAACCTCCGGTAAAACTTCCGTCTCCTCCAATAACAACTAATGCATCTACACCAGCCTTCACAAGATTTTCGTGAGCTTTCTTTCTACCTTCTGGGGTTCTAAACTCAAGAGAACGAGCCGATTTTAAGATCGTCCCACCTTTGTTTACAATATTATTTACGCTTCGAGGTCCCATTTCCTTGAAATCTCCTTCGATCATTCCCTGATACCCTCTATAAATCCCTATGCATTCTATATTATGATAAGCACATGTTCGAACAACTGCTCGTATTGCGGCATTCATTCCAGGTGAATCTCCTCCTGAGGTTAGAACACCAACTTTTTTTATTGTTTTTGGCATTATTTAAGTATTAAAGTGTAAAATTAGCAAACATTCACCACTTTTCGGGTTATGATTGTAATAAATTAATAAAATATGTTAAATTCAAACGTTTTCGTTAATAAGTTTTTTGATATGAAAAAATTCATTTAAAATAATAAAAGCACCTTATTTTAATTAAATCCTTAAAATTAACAATACATAAATGAAGTGTTATAAAAATATGCAACTGCTTGATTTGGCAAAAAAAAAAAAAAAAAATGGAACATCTAAAATTAGCATAAAAAAACCATTCGTTGCAGCGAATGGTTTTATAATTGTACTTTTTTAACAAAAGCTTAAAAATCGTCATTGTCCGGAATTAATCCCTGATTATTATTTTGAGGCTGTGGTGGTTTCTCTTCTTCTTTTTTATCATTCTTCTTTTTATCCTTTGCGGTATCTTTTTTACTAGAGAAATTTATATAATCAGGATTCAGGTTAGAATCTTGTAAATCATCAGGAGAACCTTTTAATGTTCTTTCAAGCTTATGGCTTTTAAACAGTTTATTTACCAATTCACTAAAAGTATCAAAATCGACTTCATATGAAATACCGACACCTTGCGTATAACCAATTCCTTGTCCTATATAATTAATATCATTTTCTTTATTAAATAAACGAAGGTTCATAGATCCATCTTCATTTACTCTGTAAAGTATTTCAATATCTCCTACAATCGCAGATTCATTCACTCCTCCAACCGGAACTCCAACTTTTCCGTTAATGGAGATTTTCTCATTAATCTGTGATGAAATATTGGCCACGAACTGACCATCTGCTTCCTGACCAATTCTCTTGTCTGCAGAAATAAAATTCAGATCGATATTAAACTTATCATTGTCCGATTTTATAATTCCGCCTAATAGACTGGCTGCAGTTTCTGCAAATGTTCCAGACAAATCACTTTGATTAAATCCGTCCGGACTCATAAATGAACCTGTGGACAGCAAGTACAAAGCCTGAGTTTGTCGAACATCTTTATCGTCCAATTTATATTGTATCTCTGATTTTAAAACACTGCTTACAGATGGAAACTGAATATCAAAATTAGGTTCCGGACTAGCTAAATCTCCCCTCAAACCAATAACAACTTCAACTGGAACTTTTTTATTGAAAGAAGAATTTTCTAAAAGTACAGCTGGATTTGCTGCCGTTCTATATACAGCTTCCAAATTCAACTGGGCTTTCATAGGATTTCCTTCCCAAATGATAGACCCTCCTTTTTTAACCGCAAACTTTTTATCAATTAAACCTCCATATTTAAAATTATAGGTTCCTTCATATGCCTGGAAATCTCCCCACATATTAAACTTACCAAGTGTATTAATTTTAAATAACAATGATCCGTATCCTTTTCCTTTCATTCCATGACCTGAATTTCGATCCAGAATAACTTCAACTTCGGCGTCTGGTGTAATATCAAAATCAAATTCTAACTCAAGACCTCCATAGTTTCTGGTTTTCTCAACAATACCATTCGCTAAGTTGTATTTTTCTTTTGGAGTTACAAAATGTATCCAGCTGCTTTCACCAACACTTTGTACATTATTAATAGGGATTTTAACCTCGGTACCTTTTTCTGATTTAGCTGCTACTTTAATAAACAGGCTTTCTGTTGGTCCTTTTATACTCGCTGTTCCGTTAATAAAGGCCGTACCAAAATAAGCTGCATCGTCGCTATCTTTAGTGTCAAGTGCCAATAATCGTTTTGAAGTAATAGTTAGATCTAATTTCCAATCACCAAAATTATGATGCTCAATAGCGCCATTCAGCAGCCCTTTTGTTCCGTATTTAGTATCTGTTAATTGATTATTTCTAAACAAGAACTTTTCATCTGTAAGATCAATAACAGTGCGATCACTTAATTCGTAATCTGTATTCAGATATGGAATAGTCATCCCTGCTTTCTCAACATACAACCTTCCGTTTATTTCAGGTTTTTTAATATTCCCAACAACAGCTGCATTTCCAGAAACAGAACCACGGACATTAGACAAAACATCTTTACCAACTTTTCCTAACGTTGCCAAATTAAACCCTTCCAGTTTAAGTTTTAAATCCAATATAGTTTCTTTATTTTCAATGGCAAAATTTCCGCTGGCATTGAATGATTCTGTAAAACCATTATGAATCGATGAGTTTATAGTAAATCTTCTCAGATTCTCATCTCCTGAAATATCAAAATCTAAAGTTCCTAATTCCGTATTATTTAAATTAAGATGATCTATCTGTATAGATGCTGTGGGTTGATAAACATCTTTATTCTGTTTAAAATTGACATTTCCGTTTAAATTTCCATTAAATACAAATTTGGAATTTAAAGGTGTTATTTTATTAATATCGACATCTTCAAAATTCAGCACAATATCTTTATAATCAGTACCACGCAAAACTCCATTCAAATCAATTTTTTGATCCTCATGACTTAGCACAATATTATCAATCGTAAAGTTTTTAAAGTTTTTATCAAAAACAATCTGATTATCTTCTCCTTCTTCTTCATTTAAGTACCACAAGTAGTCCTTAAATTTCATTTCAGATTTTTTTATACCGACTACGTTATTTTTATTTTTATCTATAGTGTGAAATAAATCAAGATTAAAATAATCTTCCCCTTTTTCTCCTCCTTTAAATTCTGAACGAACAAACAAAGTATCTTTTGACGTTACATTGATCAAATTAAAATCACGTATTTTATAATAGGGTGTTTTAATACTGTCTAACTCGATAAAGGCATTATAAAGCGGATTCTTATTATCTATACTTATTCGGACATTATCGAATGTGTTTTTTGCAGCAGTAATTTTTTGCGAGTTAAATCTAAACTTAAATTCATTTAAATCAGCATCAATTTTTCCACGCACCACAGTAGAAGAGTCTACATTTACTTCAGGATATAACATCTCAACAACCTTATCATAAACATGGAAATTGAAACGCAAAAATTGTCCTTTTTTAACTTTATAAGGTTTGTAATTGGTATAAAGGCTTCCAACGGAATTCATTACCAATTTACCTAATTGTGCAAATTGGAATTTACCCACAATTTTACCATCAACAATATCTGTAGAATTAACAGTTATAGTTCTCAACCTGTCTTCATCAAAACTTGAATTGATTGTTAGTTCGTCAAATTCATAAGTTGCTTTTGGATTTTGATAAATAGCATCTTTTATATAAATATTTCCGTGTAGATTTTCAATTGAATTTCCTGAAACCTGAACAACTGCATCGCCGGTAAAATGTGAAATAGAATCGTTTATGAATTTAAGTTTGCGTAAATCAGCATTCTCCACATTAATATGGAAATCATATTTGTTCTCACGCGTACTTAAATCGACTAAACCATCAAATGTTAGAGATAAGTTAGGATCATTTACAGAAATTTGTCCTTTGTAGTAAGGCAGTTTAAAATTTCCATTTACTACTATATTATTATAGGTGTATTTATTGTAATCTAATTTTATAATATCACCTTTTATAATGGTGTTAAGATATTTCTCGGTAAAACCAATTCCATCAACATCTAAATTTAAGGTCGTTCTGCCAAGATCTTTTCGCTCAAGTAAAGTTCCGACATCAAAATTTTCCAAAACAATATTTCCTGAATAAGATGCCTTATCAATAAAATCCATATTGTTTAAATGCAGATCAACATTACCACCACCTAAATCGGTAACCATTTTAAAATTAGCCTCCAGTGCAGTTGTAGAAACTTTGGCCTTTCCTATAATTGTAAATTTCCCAATCCTTTTAAGCTCTTGTGGAAGTCTTTTGCCTAATACAATCGGCAGTAAAGCCACCATATTATCATAACTGGAAACCAGTCTGTCAAATTTTCCATCCATTGAGAATTTTTGCTCTTTGGTCCCTAGGAGGCTTTTAAAATTTATGTTACCAATAATTCTTGAACCATTAGTATCCGTAAGCCTTAAGCCCTTTAAATTAAGATTATTAAGGGGGCCTTTTAATTTTGTTTTAAGCTTAAAATGCTGATTTTTACCTAATCCATCATAAAAATAACGGATATCATTTGTTGCAATTGAGGAGGAATCAATTCTAACATCAAACTTTACTTTATCAGTAAAATTTAAAAAATCTTCTACTTTATAATTTAAAATTGCCTGACCGTAAATAGAGGATCTCTTCGTTTTTATGGCAAGATTTTCAACTTTGATTTGCTTTTTGGTATAACTAAACTTCCCTGCAAAATTAGACACATAAAGACCACGGTGATCCAAAAATGAGAAACGATGAATTGTCGTATTTACATCAGGCCCATACAATTTAAAATCACTGATATACGCATTAAGTTTTGTGAACGACAAAAATTTAGGTGTCTTTTTATTTTCATCAACTACAGAAAAAATCCCCTTTGAAATATAGGCGTTTTTAGCCGTCAGTAAAAAATGTTTGTTTGTTTTTGATGGCTTATCAGAATCAAAAAGTCGTATAAACTTATTGATATTGTTTTCGTTTTCGTTTTTGTACGTTTTCAGATTAAAAATCAAACCTGTTAAACGCAAATCGCCAAAAATCAAATCACCATCCAGCAATCTTTTGACACTTAAAATGTCTGTAGAAATAATATCAGAGTAGATTAAAACTTTTTTGTGATGGTCATAAATCAAAACTTTTTTAAGTTTTACACCTCCAAAAATGTTTATTGCAACCTTATCAACATGAATATCTGTTTTAAAATCTTCATTCAGGGAACTGGTTACATATTGTGCAATTTCAGTCTGAACTACAGGCAAAGACAGCGTTATAGCAAGTGCTAACAAAAGTAAAATTAACCCAATTAGGGTTCTTGATATTATTTTCTTTACTTTTTTGATAGCTTCTTAATTTTAGTTTTCTTTTAAATTCACTTTGAACAGACAAAGAGCGACTGTTTTTGATAAAAATTCTTTAATTTTGGCTTCTCCTTACAATCAAAGAAAATTAAAAATTTGATTTGTCAAATATAATCCAAAATTCGTGCCTTTATATGCAAAATTCAGAGGTTTTTATTCTTGCCATCGAAAGTTCTTGCGATGATACTGCTGCTGCAGTTCTACATAACGATAAAGTACTCTCAAATGTTGTGGCCAATCAGCTTATTCACAACCAATATGGCGGTGTTGTACCTGAGTTAGCCTCAAGAGCTCATCAGCAAAATATTGTTCCTGTAATTGATGCTGCACTACGCAAAGCAAATGTACAAAAAGAACAATTAACAGCCATTGCATTTACGCAAGGACCTGGTTTAATGGGATCTTTATTAGTGGGAAGTTCATTCAGTAAATCACTATCATTAGCATTACAAATTCCGTTAATTGCTGTCAATCATATGCATGCTCACATTTTAGCACACTTTATTGATGAGGAAGGATTTGACAAACCTGAATTTCCATTTTTAGCGCTGACAATTAGCGGAGGTCACACGCAGATTGTAAAGGTAAATGGCTTTTTTGACATGGAAATTATTGGCGAAACCACTGATGATGCCGTTGGAGAAGCTTTTGATAAAAGTGCCAAAATTCTTGGCCTTCCCTATCCAGGCGGTCCGTTAATTGATAAGTATGCCAAAGAAGGAAACCCAAAAGCTTTTACTTTTACCAAGCCAAAAGTACCCGGATTAGATTTTAGTTTCTCCGGATTAAAAACGGCTATTTTATATTTTATTCAGAAGAAAAAATTAGAAAACCCAAATTTCATTGAAGAAAACCTGAATGATATTTGTGCTTCTATTCAATATACTATTATCGAAATTTTGATGGATAAATTGAAATTAGCGGTAAAAGAAACCGGAATAAAACAAATTGCAATTGGTGGCGGTGTTTCTGCAAATTCAGGAATTCGAACCCGATTAAAAGAAAGTGAAAGCAAATACGGATGGAAAACTTTTGTTCCGAAATTTGAATACACTACAGATAATGCTGCAATGATTGGAATTGTCGGTTATCAAAAATATTTATCAAATCGTTTTGAAACTCAGGCTGTAGTTTCAAAAGCACGAATTCAATTTTAATTATGCAATTATTTTACAATCCTGATATAGACGAAACGACCGAAACTTTTTCTTTTGACAAAGAAGAAAGCCGACATATCATCAAGGTTTTACGAAAAAAAGACTCCGATATTTTACATGTCACAAATGGTTTAGGTTTATTGTTTGAAACTGAAATTACATTGGCTTCTGATAATAAATGTATAGTTGAAGTGCTGTCGATAAAAAAGTCTCCGGAACCAAAATTCCGTTTGCATTTAGCCGTGGCTCCAACCAAAATGAATGATCGTTTTGAATGGTTTTTAGAAAAAGCCACAGAAATAGGTATTCAGGAAATCACTCCTGTTTTTTGTGATCGATCAGAAAGGAAAGTGGTTAATCTAGAGCGTTTTGAAAAAATAATTCTATCGGCAATGAAACAATCAAATGAAACGTATCTGCCAAAATTAAATGAAGCAATTTCATTTAAGGAATTCATCAAACAAAAGAATGAAGGCTTACAATTAATCGCGCATTGTGAGGAAACGGATAAAAAATCGTTGAAAGAAGTTTTGAAACCAAATGAAAATGTAACGATTTTGATTGGACCAGAAGGTGATTTTTCAGATAAGGAAATTGCATTGGCTTTAGAGAATGATTTCCTGCCGGTTATGCTGGGAAATACTCGTTTACGTACTGAAACTGCTGCTGTTGTAGCTTGCCATAGTGTTGTTTTTTTTAATGAAACTCCAAATTAACTGATCTAAAATTGGTATGAAAAAAATATTCTTTTTGTTTTTATTGGTATCTATTCCTTCCTTTTCACAAGAAATTGCCTTATTAAAATATAGCGGCGGCGGCGATTGGTATGCAAATCCAACTTCGTTACCAAACCTTATTAGATTTTGCAATTCGAATATTAATACGAGAATAAAAGCAAAACCATCAACAGTTGAACCAAGTAATCCGGATTTACTCTCCTATCCTTTTGTACACATGACCGGACACGGGAATGTTGTTTTTAGCGATGCTGATGTGACAAATCTTAGAAATTACCTGACTGCCGGAGGATTTCTTCATATTGATGACAATTACGGAATGGATCAATATATTCGAAAAGAAATCAAAAAAATATTCCCAAATAACAGTTTAGTAGAAATTCCGGCAAATCATCCTATTTTTCAGAAACCTTTTCCATTTCCAAACGGATTACCAAAAATTCACGAACATGACGGAACACGTCCTCAGGCATTTGGAATTTTCGTTGAAAACAAACTGGTTTTACTCTATACATACGAATGCGATTTAGGGGACGGCTGGGAAGATCCTGAAGTACATAATGACCCTGCTACTGTTCGCGATAAAGCCTTAAAAATGGGCGCGAATATCATCAACTATATTTTTACTAATTAATTCTAAGAAAGTGCAGCTTACTCACGAAGAAAATCAATTTGAGAGAAAAACATTTCCAATAACACTGGTTTGTGACAATATTTACTTTCAGCAAAACATTGGTTCCCTATTTAGAATAAGTGAGGCTTTTGGTGTAGAGCATATTATTTTCTTAGGAAAAGACATTCCGTTAACACCTCGAAAAATCAATAAAACATCAAGAAGCACTCATCTTCATGTGCCACATACCATAATCAAAGAAACATCTGATTTAGTTACCTATTTACTACAAAATAAATTTGAAATTATTGCGTTAGAAATTGCAAGTACCAGCAAACCCTTAAAAGAAGTGAATATTCCTGAAAATCAAAAAATTGCACTTTTAATAGGAAGTGAGATTGATGGAATTTCAGATGATCTTTTAAAAATTTCAAATCAAATTGTACACATAAATATGTTTGGTAAGAACAGCAGTATGAACGTAGTACAAGCAGCTAGCATAGCTTTGTACGAATTTACTTCTTAATTAATACTTGTTAATTTTTGTAGGAATCAAGCTGTACGTGGTTTTCTTAAAATTCTCACAAAAAAAATGTTATTAAAATTTGGTTAAATATCTATTTTGTTATAAAATTGTCAAATCATTAACCAAATGTATTTTTTTATAACAAAAAACCAAACTATTATGAAAAGAATTTTTATTACCGCATTTACAGCATTAGTGCTGTTCTCTTGTCAAAATGAACAAACAGAATCGTCTGATTCAGCTGCAACCGCTGCCGCTCACCGTGGTTGTGCAACCCAGGAAGTTTTAGAAGCGCAGTTAAAAGAAGACCCAACATTGGCTATTAGAATGAATGAAATCGAAGCTTTTACAAGCAATAGATTATTAACAAACCGTTTAGTAAATGGCAAAGTTGAAATACCAGTTGTAGTAAATGTATTGTACAAGACTGCTGCTGAAAACATTTCAGATGCTCAGATTCAATCACAAATTGATGTTTTAAATGCTGACTTTAATGCGTTAAATTCAGATTACAATGATGTACCAGCTCTATTTTCAGGTGTTAAAGCAAACGTTGGTATTACATTTGTCCTAGAAAAAATCAACAGAAAATCAACTACCAAAACTTCATGGGGTACAAGAGATGCTATGAAGAAAACCAAACAAGGTGGTTTAGATCCTACTTCACCAACTACAAAACTTAACTTATGGGCTTGTACTATTGGTGGTGGTATTTTAGGATATGCACAATTTCCTGGTGGATCTTCTGCAACTGATGGAGTTGTAATTGACTCTAAATATTTTGGTGTTTCGGGATCTGCAAGTTATCCTTATAACTTAGGAAGAACCGGAACTCACGAAGTTGGTCACTGGATGAATTTACGCCATATTTGGGGAGATGCAAGCTGTGGAAGCGACTTAGTATCTGATACTCCAACACATAACACTGCAAACTATGGTGTACCAGCTTACCCACACTACAGTACTTGTACAGGAACACCTGTAGAAATGACCATGAATTATATGGACTATACAGATGACAGAGGAATGTACATGTTCTCATTGGGTCAAAAAAGCAGAATGGCAGCTATTTTTGCCTCTGGAGGTCCAAGAGCAGCATTTGGAATCTAAAGAAAAAACATACCAAACAAGAAAGCGAGATCTCACCATCTCGCTTTTTTTATTCGCTAAAAATTTAAAAGCTTTTCCTATATTTATAGTCTAAAAATAAATCATGGTAACATCAAAAATCATTTCGAACGGAATTTTAAGAGCTTTAACTACAATCCTGATCGTGGCAGCTATTTTATATTTTTTATATGAAGTACAAACGGTGATTGTCTATTTATGCATTTCATTAATACTATGTCTGATCGCAAATCCTTTGGTTCAATTTTTAAAAAACAAATTAAAGTTTAGCAATTCACTAGCTGCAACCACAACTATTATATTTTTTATTTTACTAATGGTTGGTTTCATTTTGCTGTTTGTCCCGTTAATTATTTCTCAGGCAAACAACTTGTCTCTTTTAGATACCAATCATCTTCAACAGCAATTCTTTGAAACAGAGCGAAGTATAGAAAGCTACTTCAATGTTCAGCATGTTGATCTGAATAAAGTTTTGAAAGAATCAAAAATTACCACTGCTTTTAGTTTTGGCTATTTTACAAGTTTTATAAATTCAATAATGGGTTTTATGGCTGATATGGGAATGGGACTTGTTTCTGTATTTTTTATCACTTTCTTTTTCATCAAAGACCAGGAGAATTTTAAAGCAGGTGCCAAAAGGATTCTTCCCGATTCTAACGAAGATAAAATCTTAAATTCTATTACCAAAATAAACCATTTACTCACCCGCTACTTTATTGGTTTGTTACTTCAATTAACCGTTGTCTTTATTTTATATCTGATCGTCCTAATGATTTTCGGAAATAAAAATGCGTTGGTAATTGCCTTTTTATGTGCCATTTTAAATATTATTCCCTACATCGGGCCAATTATAGGAACTATACTAGCAGCCATATTAACCATGATCAGTTTGATTGGCAGTGATTTTCAATCCGAAATTTTACCAACAACTATATATGTAGTCATTGGTTTTTTATTGGTTCAGGCTATTGACAATAATATCAGTCAGCCTATAATTTCATCAAAAAGTGTAAATTCGCACCCGTTAGAAATATTTTTGGTTACTTTAATTAGTGGAATTACTTTTGGAATTGTTGGGATGGTGATTGCAATTCCGGTATTTACCATGTTAAAAGTAATTTTAAAAGAATTTTTTCCTGACAATAAAATTGTTTCCGTATTAACTGAAAAAATCTAACATTGAATTCTTCCATTTTAAGCAAAAACATTCAGGAATTTATCACTAAAAATACTGGTGCATCCCTTACAAAGCTTGCACTTCAGAAAAATCCTTTTCCAGAAGTAGACTGGATTTTGATACTGAACCAAATAGAAGCCAAAACAAAAGCAAAAGACAAATTACCAACCTGGTTTGCGACCAAAAACATAATATACCCAAGTAAAATATCAGTCGAACAAACCTCATCTGAAAAAACAGCAGCTTATAAAGCTTCTTTGATCTCAGGGGAAACTTTAATTGACCTTACAGGAGGTTTTGGTGTTGATGATTATTATTTTTCGAAAAGATTTGAAAAAATTGCCCATTGCGAAATAAACAAAGACTTATCTGAAATTGTTAGACATAACTTCGAACAATTACAAATAACAAATTGTGATTTTTTTGCTGATGACTCAACGAATGTCTTAATTGAACTGAATCAAAAATGGGATTGGATTTATATTGATCCATCAAGAAGAAATGATGCAAAAGGCAAAGTCTTTATGCTGAAAGACTGTTTGCCAAATGTTCCCGAGTTATTAAATTTTTATTTTGAAAAAACAGACTCTATTTTAATTAAGACCGCTCCATTATTAGATCTATCCGCAGGTTTATCAGAATTACAATTTGTCAAAAAAATTCATATTATTGCTTTGGAAAATGAGGTTAAAGAATTACTCTTCGAAATTCACAATCATTATTCAGGTGAAATAACTATTAAAACCGCTAATATTTTAAAAGACAAAATAGAAACATTCGAATTTATTTTGGGCAGTGATAATGATTTTCCATCGTATGACGTACCTCAAAAATACCTATACGAACCCAATTCAGCTATCATGAAGTCGGGAGGCTTTGACGAAGTAAGTTCTATTTTTAAAATAAATAAACTTCACAAACATTCTCATTTATATACTTCTGAAGAGATAATTACGTTTCCGGGAAGAACTTTTGAGATAGAAAAAGTGATCTCCTACAACAAAAATGAGATGAAAACCGAGCTTTTAAATCAGCAAGCCAATATCACAACCCGAAATTTTCCTGACACGGTAGAAAACATTCGAAAAAAGTGGAAAATAAAAAATGGCGGGAATTTATATTGTTTTTTTACAACAGATAAAAATGATAACAAAATAGTTTTAATTTGCAGAAAAATAACTTAACAATGAAACAACTAATTACACTAACTTTTTTTCTATTAACCTTTACCACATTTGCTCAAAAACCGTGTGAATACAGTGCCAATGTTACTGATTCAATTGGAACCTATAAGATTACAAATGAATGTCTAATCAGTGAAAAAAACTTTGGAAACACGTTTAATTACGTATTCTTTGCATTGGCTCAAACAGATGGTTTGCCAACCCTAAATTTACAATTGATTCAAAAAAGTAAGGACTTTATAAAAGCCAATTGCTTTGATAAAAATTCAAGAGTATTTTTACAATTACAAAATGGCAAAGTTGTGACTTTAATGCATGTTGATCAGGAAAACTGCGGCACCTTAATTCGTGATGACAAAGGTTATGATAATCGCGTAAATACAGGGATCTTTATGTTCCTGAAAGATAATTTTGAGGAACTAAAAAAATCTCCGGTGAACATCATGCGTATTAAATATTTAACCTCCACTGAAGATTATATCGTAAAAAATGAATTAAAGTCTGAGATGAACGGAAAAGTATATAAACCCGATACTTATTTGATGGAAAACATCAGATGTGTGGAATAACTATTCGCAATTCCATTTTTGATTCGAAACTTTATCTTTCAAACCTGTTTTTAAATTATAATGCCACCATTCCGAATCAAATGAATTGAAGCCATTTTTAATCATTACTTTTTTCAGCAACTTTCTGTTCGATTTCACCTCATTTGAAAGTTTAGTATAATTATGACTGGCCTGTATTCCAAAAAAATCAAAAGGAGTTCCCATATCAACTTCTTTTCCATTTTTATCCACTAATGAAATATCAACGGCTCCTCCTCTATTATGGATGGAGCCTTTTTTTGGATCGGCCACATACTCCGGGTTCGACACAATCTCCCACATCTTTTTTTGGATTGATAAGGGTCTGTAACAATCATATAATTTGATCTTATAGCCTTTTTTCTTAAAATCGTTATTGGCTGCAACGAGCGCCTGAACTGTTTTATAACGTAAAAAACATTCAGCGCAATCATAGACTTTTGCTTTCAGAAAATTATCATCCGTTGCATACTTCATATCATAAATAAAATCCTGGCTAAAATCTTTTAGATTTACAAAAACGGTATCGGCAACAGCTTGTTTTGCTTCACTTGTATATACTTCATTCTGAGCATTGGTAACTAATCCTGAAAAAAGAGTAATTAAAAAAAATATAGAGTTAATGTATTTTGACATGACCGACATTTTAGATTGAAAGATTTTCTGAAAAGTAAATATAGGAATAAATAAACCGATTCGAGACCTCCAAAAATCCTTTTAAAGAAGAATAAGCATTATTTTTTTACGCTTTTTCATTACAAGCATCTGACACTTTTTTATTAAATTAGCTAAACAAGACTTATAAATCAATTATTTAATTAAAAATAGATAACTATGAAGAAAGAAACAAGAATGTATTTATTTATAGTTGCTTTGAGTAGTTTAGCATTGATTTCATGCAAAAAAGAAGTTATTAAAAGTATTCCTTCGACAGATTCAACATCGATTAAGATAGACGCCTTAAAATCAGATTCGGCCATAATTAATCCATCAGATACCTTAACTAATTTAGTTGATAAAAGTGTTATTGGAACTCACTTATTAACAGAAAGCACTCTTTCACCAAGATTAAAAAACCTTTTAGGAATTGATTATGATCAAATGGTTAAATATTGGAATACAGAGACCCCATTTACAAAAGAAGGCGATATTTTGCATGCCAGTGGCTGCAAACAACACGATTGCAATACTTATTCTTATGATCTTTATATTGATATAAAAAACAACAAAATCAACGTCTATAAATTCAGTAACTCTAAGCTAACTCTCTTTGCCGAAGATGACTATCGCATCATATTAAAAGATTCTTTATTCCAGGATTTGAATACCAAAAAAATCAATGCAAATATTCCGAAGGAGAAATAGAACGAAATCTTCATATCCAAATACCTAGCACTATAATAAGAAAGATTTGTCTCCCTATCCAACTCCTTCCCATTAAACAAATAAGGACTAGAAAAAGATGAACTATGCTCCTCAAACAAAACCTCCCCAAAAGCAATATATTCCACGTGCTGACTTATGCTTCCGTTTCGGGTTGTAATATACGAAGTACTTCCTAAATGATCGGGAGATTGCGCAGCTTTTTATGAGAACACTTTGGAGAGCTAGGGTTTCCGTTTCCATCGTAAACATATTCTCTTGGAAGAATTTTCCCGGTTTCCGCAATTTTGTTTGGTGCATTAGGATGCAGTTCGTTATCGTAGTTATAATCCAACACATAGCCTTTCTGCTCATTATTTACAGTATGCACTAAATCTTTCTTCGTGATATTGTGCATTTTGTTATAGCTCATATTCAGCTCATAACTCGCTTTGGTATTCATTTCAGGATACAAAAAAAACCTCGCCATTGCTGACGAGGTTTTTGACTTTATTTTTTGTCGATTCTCTTTGCGCCACACGAAAGGATTCGTGCGGGAGCGGTGGAGGCTTTTTTGTTATTTGATTATCAAAATAGGAAGATAGTATCTCTCAAATTTACTGCAAATATTTATAAACTTATCTGATTCTACGGGTTCTATCCATCCAAATTGTCGATTTTGCAGACCTTTAGAATTAGCATCTAACGAGATTTCGCTTTCAAAAATTAAACCATCATCAGAACATATATAAATTTTACTTTCAATCGTTGAAGCATCACCCCCAGTATATTTAAATTTACAATTCATCAATTCATCAATAACATCAACATTACTAGATATTAAGACTTTGGATTTATTTATTTTTGGAGATAAATATTCTAATTCTTCATAATTTAAGATGATATATGCCTTATAATTTTTACCCTCATTTTTTATTATCTTTTTTAGGTTAAAAATATCGTTTACAGAAAAATTAAATTCCTCTGTATTTTTAACTTCTCCTAATGGAATAACTATTGGACTATAAATGCAATATGCAACACCCAATATAATTAATGTAATAATAATTTTCTTAATCATTTTTCTCTCCTTTCTTTGTTATCTGAGTTCCATTATTTTTTTTCAAAAGTTCAGTATCTGTTCTTGCCCCTCCTGGAAAATAAGTTCTAACATCTGAACCATTTACTGTTGACGTTGGGTCTACCTTTTCCGCAAATTGATCCACAACACTATCTTCAATTACACCCCCTACAGCTGTTCTGCAAGCGGCTGTCACATTTATCCAAGAACCTTTAGAAAAAGCATTATCATCCAAATCATCTGGTTCAAAATCTTGTCCAAAAATACCACCTGTATATCCTGCATCCATATCGCCTGGCGTTGCGTGTCCTACATAATAAAAACTAGTGATTTTGTCATTTTCTCTCGACTTTCCTCCATTTTTATTATTTACATAATCCACAATGTCATCAGTATCACTCATTACTTTCATTGTTACCCCCGCTTTTTTAGCTAACTTTTCGTATTTAGCTAATTCCGTTTTAGTATATCCATATTTTTGAGAACCATCATTGTAGACTATCCAAGTTACTCCTTCAGATTTTGATTGTCTATGTTTTAACGCTCCTTTTACTCTATCTAAACCATTAATTAAAAAATGTTCTCTACTCTTCATCGTACCACCGTGTTGACCAGAAACAACAATTCCCTCTCTACCGTCTGGATCAATAACATTTAAAGGATTATTAAAACAATAGGCATAAGAACTTATATTTGGATATTTATCAGACTTTGGGTCAACAGATAACCAAAGCGAAGTCTTCATATCCAAATACCTTGCCCCATAATAGCTAAGATTTGTCTCCCTGTCCAATTCCTTCCCATTAAACAAATAAGGAGAAGAAAACGATGATGAATGCTCCTCAAACAAAACCTCCCCAAAAGCAATATACTCCACGTGCTGCGAAATAGAACCGTTTCGGGTTGTAATATACGAAGTACTTCCTAAATGATCAGGGTGAAAATAAAAAATATCATTTTCTGGCATACCAATTCCTGTGAAACCCTCTCCTGCTTTTACTGTTGTAGGTTCTACAGGTGGTCCAAATTGCACCGGTGGTCCGGGAACATCTCCAGGCGCATTGAAAACAGGGTTACGGGGCCATCCTTCCGGCGGTTCCTGATTTTCCTCTACTGGTTTTAATACTTCGCTTGGGTATGGATCGCCTCTAATAAAAAAACTCTCCAAATAATGACGAGTTTTGTCTGCTGTTTTTATTTTTTTATATGACTTTTCTTTTACAAGTAAATATTGTAGTAGGCTTATGTGCAATGTGGTATTACTAACATTTGCTAAGAGATACTAGCTACTACCTTTTTTTTTCATTATAGTAAAAAGCACTATTAGAAAAAGACTTAAACCTGTCATGCAAATTAACCATTTATTACTTTCCTCTGGAATATTATGGCCACTGCCATAAGTTATTAACCATAAAAAGCATATTAGTAGAAAAAAAATATACGCTAGTATCAATAAAATGTAAACTATAATTTTCATCAGAAATTTTGTTTAAGTGTATACGTGTTGTTTAATTCTTTTGTTTTTTCTAATACAAATCCATTTTGATAAAATAAATCAGAAACTTTGTCTAGCTGTTTTCTTGTCATTCCATTTAAATCTAATTTCATTCCATTTTTTAAATTTGCTCCATTATTTTTTTTGTTAAACAAACTCAAAACTATCCCAGCAGATTCAGTTATTAATTCTGCCTTTGCTGTATCTCCATACATGTCATTGGCAAGCATTCCTATCGCTGACATTGTACTATTCTTTAAATTTAAATGTTCATCTGTACTAGCTCCATCATGTGCATAGGCATCCTGTAGTGCATGCAATGCTTGGTACATTTTACCTTCGTCTAGTCCGTTTTGTTGTTCAAAAATATTAGACCACCCAAATTGTAATCCTCTTTGCATTGCGTAATAATGTGTCTTTCCTTTCTTCTTTTCTGCATTAG
The DNA here is from genome assembly GCF_057840745.1 of Flavobacterium sp. KH_001. Classification (NCBI taxonomy): domain Bacteria; kingdom Pseudomonadati; phylum Bacteroidota; class Flavobacteriia; order Flavobacteriales; family Flavobacteriaceae; genus Flavobacterium; species Flavobacterium sp. KH_001. The sequence continues at coordinate 4,793,388 of NZ_CM174520.1, forward strand.
ACATCATTGAGTGCCAAACACTATTCTTTTCATCCTGTGACCCAGCTGTCTTTGAATAATCAAAATCACTTCTATAGTGCATACTTCCTGATTTCCCTAAATTATTAAGAGTGAGGGCAGTCTTATCAGGATGATCTGCATACATACTTGCACCATGTGCAATTCTTCTAGCATCTGCTTTACTGAATCCAGCTTTAATCATCGCATTAACAGTAATTCTATAATGAACAGAAACTGCATAATTTCCATCTGGATCTACAAAAACCGTAGGATTATTAAAAGCATAAACATATCCACCAAAATTTGGCATTTTCTCTGTCATAGAATCCACACTCAACCACAAACTAGTCTTCATATCCAAATACCTAGCCCCATAATAACTAAGATTCGTCTCCCTATCCAATTCCTTCCCATTAAACAAATAAGGTGAAGAAAATGAACTAGAATGCTCCTCAAACAATACCTCACCAAAAGCAATATATTCCACATGCTGGCTTATGCTTCCGTTTCGGGTTGTAATATACGAAGTACTTCCCAAATGATCAGGGTGAAAATAAAAAATATCATTCTCCGACAGACCAATTCCGGTAAATCCTTCTCCTGGCTTAACCGTTGTAGGTTCTACTGGTGGGCCAAACTGTACGGGTGGTCCCGGAACATCTCCAGGTGCATTGAAAACAGGATTTCTAGGCCAGCCTTCCGGTGGTTCCTGATTTTCCTCTACTGGTTTAATTACTTCGCTAGGATAAGGATCTCCTGTAAATTCTGGTGTCGCATAAATGCCTTGTTGTGTTGGTGGTCCCGGTGGAACTCCTAAACCTCTTACGTAATTGTCTAAAGCTTTTTGCTGTTCAGCTGTAAGTTTGGAATAATTTACACCACCCGCTGTTAATTTTAACGGTTGGGCAAATGATCCGTTACCCAGTTTACTCACAATTCGGCCCGCACCTTCAAAATAATGTTTGGTGAATTTACCTTTACTTATTACGAAATAGGGAGAAACATAACCTGTGTAATCGTCTGTATGTACAATGGTAGCAGCGGTTTCCCCATTAATGGCAACGTTTTGAGAATCACCTGAACTTTTTATCACTCGTTCTCCACCGGCATCATAGGTAAACTGGTGAATTCTTCCGTTATCGTTAATACCTGATAAACGGTTTTCTTCATCCCAGGTCATTTTTCTGAAACTTTTTTCTTCTGTATAACCCGTTGGGTTTCCGTTTCCATCGTAAACATATTCTCTTGGAAGAGTTTTCCCGGTTTCCGCAATTTTGTTTGGCGCGTTAGGATGCAGTTCGTTATCGTAGTTATAATCCAACACATAGCCTTTCTGCTCATTGTTTACGGTATGCACCAGATCTTTCTTTGTGATATTGTGCATTTTATTATAGCTCATATTCAGCTCATAACTCGCTTTGGTAAACTCGCCCTGATACGTCGCTTTTGCCGATTTTAATCGGTAAAAATCATCGTATTGATATTCGTGGTTGGATGTTCCACCCAAAGTATTATTTACTACCGGGGCAGTATTTTTAATCCCTAAAACATTGCCAACAAGGTCATAACTATAACTGTTGTTCATGACTTGTCTTGTACCGCTTTTTACCTGCAATTGCTGTAATCGGCGCATAACAGCATCATAGTTATAATTGGTTTCGGTATCGTTCCCGTATTTTAAATACTTACACTGTTCAAACTCGTCGTAGCTCAATTGTTTGATGTAATCGTAGGTATGGCTTTCTTTTTTACCCTGCATACTTTGCAGGTTTCCGGCACGGTTATAAGTGTATTCCACTACTTCGCCATCAGGATACGTCATTTTCTGGATTCGGTTCCAGGTGTCGTATTCGAATTGTGAAATATACGTCTGTATATCTGTTGGTGTGATACGAAGCGTTCGTATCTCTTTTTCAACCTCACCTAATTTACCGTAGAAAAATTCCTGTCCGCCACTGGCATCCTGTACAAACCATAATCGGCCACGGCGCGCCGCAGTTCCATCGGCTTTGCCATAATTGTATTGCACATTGTTTTGCGGGTTTTTAGGATATTTAATAGACTCCAATCTGTTAAAGTTGTACTCGTATTGTATAGCACCTCCATTTGGTACTGTATTTTTTATATCCTGTGTAATACGGGAAGTTAAATTTCCTGCCAAATCGTATTGCATCGTTGTAGTTCCTGCATCAGGATGTGTGAACTCAATTCGTCTTCCCAACCAGTCGTAACTGCTTTTGGTAACATGATCCATCGCATCGGTTACTTTTATCATTTCACCCAATGCGTTAGTCTCAAACTTCGTCAGCAAATCATTTTGCAAACTGGCCATGTTCTGTCCTGTTGCATCTGTATACGTCTGGCTTGTTTTATTTAGGGCATCGGTTTGTGTAGTACGTAATGCAGGAACTCCATCATAATTTTCTAAAGCAAAAGTTGTGCTATTAGTGCTTCCATCAGGCAAAGTAACTTTTACAGCGCGTCCCACTTCATCGTACTCCGTTTTAGTGGGTGTTACGCTGGATATTGCTGTACTAAAATTATTGTCTATAGTGGTAGTCGTTGTTGGGTAATAACTTGTTATAGGTCTTCCCAATCCGTCATAAATTATTTTTCCGGATACGATTTGGGCTTCCTGATCAGGACTTCCCGCTTGTGTAAATAAACTGGCTGTTTTCTTCACCTGCAGCGCTCTGCCTAATCCATCTGTATAGGTAAAGGTTTCAATATCCATATCGAGTTCCGGATCGTAATTTTTGGTTTTGGCGTACGGCACTTTTGCTTCAGGGAAATATTCATACGCAATGGTATAGGGTTTTCCTGAGGCGATTTCGTAAGGTGCTTTGATTGTAGCGATACGTCCTTTACCATCGAGTGTATAAATCGTACTTTGATCGTTACGATCCGTAGTTTTTATTGGAATGCCAAAACGATAATTGTATTCCATTTTGTTCTGGTACCCAAATGCATCTTTAATCTCGGTCATGAACTGATGATTGTCAGCATCAAATACATACTCCAAAGTCATACGCTGCCCTTTGTAATTGGCGGGACCGGTTATTTTTTGAAGGTTTCCGTAAGTATCATAGGTAATATCCGTTAAAGCTATTTTATCGGCAGCACTATAGTTTTTAATTTGGGTAACTTCAGCCGTTGTTGTATTGATGGTTGTGGCTCTTTTTCGTCTTAAACCATCCGTAGTAAATACCTCTAATTGTTTTGGAATTCCGCCATAATACGGCATTGTACTTTCATAATAACTAATTTTGGCCGTTACTTTATCAGTAGCAGTTCCGTTGCCTAAATCTTCGTATTGTGTAATGTTTCCATTGGCATCATAGGTATTAAACGTATTGGTTTCCAGATAATCACTTCCTCCCTCATATACCTTTTGATTGGCGTGAATCAATCCTACAAAAATACGTTTGGCATCACATGAAGGTAAATTTAGTTCAGATGTCGGAACGCTGGCCTGTGTCGCCACATCAATAAAACTATATTCGTTTTCTGACTCCTGACGTATTTTGGTGTTTTTATCCAGCGTATAACTGTGCTTCAAAAGGTTTTTACGGAAATAATCCTGATTGTAAAATTCCTGAACCGTAGTTGAGAAAACCGAATTATCAGCCGCATCAATTTGTTCCTGAATTACTTTTGCAAAACCGTAAAATTCTCTTTCACGGCGATCGTGATAACCGTCTTCGTATCTGAATTTAGCAATCGAATGATCGATACCGTCTCCCATATGTCCGTCAAAAATATCCACAGACTGTAAAACCCATTTTGCTGAAGGGTTTTCGTAGCTTGGTTTTAATAAATTATAATCAACTACATAACTATTTCCTGCGGCATTGGTTACGCTTTTTAGTTTATTGGTTCTTTTAATATTTGAAAGCTGTACGGTAAGATTATTATCATCTTTAGAAACGATATAATCCAGATTTCCGTCACCGTCAATATCCATATAAGTTCCTTCAGAACGGCTTGTACTCCATCCTTTACTTCCTCCAACGGTTGGTGTAATACGCAGCAGCCAAACGGTAATATCAAAGGAGAAATTGGCATTCATACCATAACTCACCCCTTTGTTTAAATTCATTTCTGAATATTTTGGATAAACAACCGGTGTATCAAAAGAGCCTCCTAAGTTAAAAGCCACACGCATCGTATTGCCCTGATAGCTAATTTTATCAGCCAAACCATCTCCATTTATATCCAAAAAGGATTCATCAACATCTGATTCTGATCTTGCATAATTGGCTCCTCCCGAGATCGACCCCTGCTTAATGCTAAAACCTAATCCGGCACTCCAGTCGGTAGAAAATCCTTTATTCAGGCTTCCAAGATTCCAGTTTCCGCCTGGTACAAATCCGTAACCAGTATTTAGCAAAACATCTCCTGAATCTGTGATCTTATCTGGCAAGCCATCGCCGTTAATATCACTATGCACCATTACGGCACGATCTGTTCCTTTACCCTGAGAAGCACTAACAGATATCTGGTCTTTTGCTTTTTCTGCTTCTTCATCGGCACAAGTTTTTGAAGCTTCTCTTTGAGCTGCTACTTTTCCAACTGTCATACCTAATCCGCTTTTAGCTGAGCCGTGGCTGTAACTTCCTCCAAAATTCGGCCCTTCAGAGGTTGTCTTTGCATGACTGAAATTGTCTCCAATATCTATAATTTCATCTGATATTTTTCCAACCGGTGCTGTAAGCTGAACACTTCCACCACGAATATAATCCGGAAAACGATCACCGTTAAAATCACTCATAGTCTGAGTTACATACGAATCGCCATCTATCGATTTGCTGTAACCTATATTGGCAAATCCGGCAGAAGCGCCTGCTGAGATACTTTTACTTTTGCTTTCGCTAATCATATCGAGTGCAGTCGTACTTCCTCCCTGTAAAGTTGGTAATGAAAAATCGGCATAATCAGCAATATCATCTTCTCCCAATCTTGAAGTTCCGATAGTTTGTCCTTTGATATAAATTCCTTCTTCAAGACCTTCCCATCTGAATTTTGTGTAGGATGGATTTAAAGAAACAAAATAACTGTCTGCGACTTCATAACCTTTTCCGTCATAATTATCAGGATCGGTATTGTTTAAATCCGGCTCCGTATTATAAGCGTCTGATTGTTTTAATTGCGTTTGATCTATGGTATTGGAAGCTAAATTTCCATTAATAACAAATCCGCCCCAATTTCTATGGTACAATCCTAAAGTTCTTTCGTCCGGATTTAAAAGACTGTAAATGCCAAAATCATCGGTTGCAGCATTCCAAATTACATCATCAGTAAGATCAACCAGATCTTTTAAATCGGTAACCTGAACCTGAATATTTAATGCATTTTGTTTGGGATAATTTCTAAGTATAGCCGTTGACGACGGATTGGAAACAGTTACTTCTAATTGAATGGGAACTCCCGCTACTGCAGAAGGATAATCAACTGCATTATCAAAAGCATTGATCACTTCAGTCAAAGTTCCGGCTGTCAGTTTATACCTTTTACGTGCTAATAGTAAATTATTTTGCTTAGCCGAAACAATTACATCGCCATTATAGATATTCAAAGACCTCGGAGGAAAAGCTGTTGCCAAAACCAAGTCTGTAGGCAATATATTTAATTTCACTTTTCCTGCTATGGTTGAAGTAATACCCGGAATTGTATAATTTCCTTCTCTCTTATTGTACAATAAATGAGAAACCTCCATAGGTACTTCTTCTACAATTCCTCCCGGATAAGCAGGTACTGTTACTGTTGGCGCAAAAGAAATAGTTTGCCAATTGATATTGGTGTCTGTTTCTAAGGCAAGACTAATTTGCGTTTCTGCTTCGAATACAGGTAAAGCAATGGAAGACAGATTAAAAGCAGCAACTTCATTGGCTAAAAAAGTCTTTTCGAAAACAACCACAGGAGCACTGGACTGATCCAGATACGTTTTGGTAATGACAAGTCTGACGTGATCTGAGGTGACAGGCTTATTTAGAATTCCTTTTACTACAACATTTCCGGCTGTGGCTATTGTTTTTCCTGCCAGAGAACTACTAAGGAAATCTGTACTTGCCTGATAGGTTGCTAAGGAGTAAGAATTGACATCTTTCAAAGTAGTTAGTACTACAACATCGCTTTCCACCAAATTTCCGTTAACATTACGGTCATATTGTTTTACCTGTGAATAGGTAATAACCGGATCCCAAATTACCGTATCAAAACTTCCATCTTTTAGAGAACTCACCCTAAAATACAAACGTTCGCCTTTCTCTACAGCAATTGCAGTATTTTGTTTGCTTTTACTAGTATAATCAGTCGCGTTGATGGCTTCATTCCACAACAATTGATTTCCCTTTTGAAAATACAAATGAACGCCATCTGCCTTATCATTTCCGGCATTATTAACATATTCTGCACGGGCTTTAATTCCTTCCGGAGTTGCTTCCTGAAACAATTGATATTTATGCGAAACAGAGATAATTCCTTTTACAGGAGCCTCCCACATACGCACCACATCGTGCAGCGGATTTTGTTTTTCAATTTCTTCCGGCGAAATGGATGTATAACCGGGAATAGTTACATTTCCTCCTCCAAAAACAGGTGATGGAGTTCCGGTACTACTCGTTTTAAATGTTGGAATTCCGTTTTCTAATCTATTGTAATATACTTGTCCGTTTCGAACAAAATCAATCAGTCCGTCTCCGTTAAAGTCCATAAAATAGACTTTCGTTTTACTGCTTGAACGCTGTTGGTCGTACCCTATATTTCCGTACTTTAAATTTAAATCGACACCCCAGTTAAACGAAGTTGACTTTGAAAATCCGACATCACTAATATTAATCGACTGCAATTCTCCGAAAACGTTTTGCCCGGTTGCTGCCAGATTTTTTCGGTAATAAACACCGTCTTTTGTTTTAAAAACCTTATCTGGTAACCCATCTCCATCTAAATCTTCTAATATGACAGCCGTATCTGAGGTTCCCCAACTGTTTCCTCCGTGACCACCAACGGTAAAACCTTTTAAACTTCCGGCATTAGTAGCTAAACCAATTCCAAGTCGGTAACTTACACCATTTGTAGCACCTTCAGAACTACTTACCAAAGAATGTTTTCCTGAAAATAAAATATCACTAAAGGAAGGAATAGAATTGTTTCTAAGATTGTCATTGGGTACACTCCAACTTTGAGCAGCCCCAAAAGGATTGTATTTCCCCGAAGCATCACGAACATCATCAAAATACTCCAGTTTATTGGTATAAAACAATTTAGATTCCGAATCATATTCTGAAATGGATTCCAAAAGTGTTTTCTTAAAAGCGCCTTCTTTATAATTCAGTTCGTAACTGCGAACCATATCGCTTTTATAGCGTACTTCAATTTTTCGTAGTAATTGATTGTTTAGTTGTCTGAACCCAAGTCTGGCAGAAACCTGAACATCCGGACGGTTTGCTTCGCCTAAATCGCTATTTTTTAAGAAAGTCACATTGTAATACCCTTTTTCTGAACCAAAACCGGTGTAGTACACTTTTTTAAGATACAGTTCCCCGTCTTTTTTATCATATTCGTAGGTCACTTTATTTCCTTTTAAATCGACCTGCTCACACAAGGCCCAATGCCCAATATTTCCGGAAGCATCCTGCAAAACACCATCAGCCGAAAGTCCTGAAGCTGTTCCGCCATAATAACTCGCCACACCGCTTTTGTCGCGTACAACCCAGTAATAATTTTTGGGAGAGGATCCTTTACGGATGATCTGCTGAAAAGCACCTTCGCGTCTCGGATAAAATTGTTTGTCGGAAGTTCTGCCAACCCAGTCCGCTCTATGTGAATTCGGAATCAACTGTTCTCCGGCGATTGAGTAGGTTTCTGTTTCTTTTGATGCATCATACCTCGGTGCTCCCCAACGGGTTTCGATACTTACAGCCGGTGCCGAAATATCCCAGCCCATACCTGCCCAGCTATGACCGCCATCACTGTCGTATTGCAGGTTAAAGGAAGGCTGCATACCTCCTCTTCCATTCGGAATCACTATAGAAAATCCTGTACTTGCTGTTCCTCTTCCGTTTGCAGAAGGCGGCGCTATTGACTGAATACCAACTAAAGGACTTGCTGCTTTTAAATCCTTTATGCTTGTTGGTGTATAGCCGGAAGTTTCAGGAGATTCCGGCATCTTGATGATTCCGGCAATAAAATCGGTAAAATGCGTGGTTTTAGCTTTAATAATTCCTTGTTTAATATCCAAAGAGTCTTTGGTTACTTCCTGCCACAATCTTTTATTTTCATCAAAATAAAATACATTGATGTCTTTTTCTGTGTAGCCTTCCGGAATCGCTTTTTTGTCAAATGGTAATGATAAGGTTACGGCTTTTTCAAAAATAGTACCGTGTGGCAATAATCGGAATCCGGCGTTGGTTCCTGTAACATTTACCATGGCAGAATTTAGTGGCGCAATATCAATTTTTCGTAAAGCACTTACCGATACTGAAACATTGTTTTTTAAGGCTCCAACCGGGAAAATAGCCGTAAACTCTTTATAAGCCAGCTTATTTTCAGTCTGAAAATCGATTATTTTTGAGATTCTTTCCTTGGCGTTTTCAATTGGCCTGAAACTGTCTACTTTCAAAAACTGATTAACTTCTAATTTTTCATTTATAAGTACACCTGAAGCAGTCTCTTTTGTAACCTGAATCGATTTTCCTGCAGTTGCAGCATCGAAAACCAATTCAAATTCAGGCTGATTGACATCAATAGCCATTCCACCAATACTCATTTTTTTGATCTGCGAAGGAAAATTGGTTCCTTTGATGTACAGTTTATTTTCTGATTGTAATAAAGTATACTGAAAAGAAGGTGTTGCTGATTTGTAAACAATTCGAACATTTTTAATTCGATACCCGTTCGAAATTCCTTCCGGCGCTGTAAACAACAAAACGTTATCACCGGCTCTCAAAGACTTTTCGGAAAGCAACTCCGATTGTTTGGTCCAGCTTTTATTTTGAGATAAAAATTGTCCTCCAATACTCGGCTGATTGTTTAAACTTCTTGAAACAGAAGCTGCCTGATCATAACCATACAATTCATATTCTAAATAAGCATTTTCATTTTGAGAAGGTAATGCATCTATTTTCAAATGAAAAACGTTATCATACGCATCGTCAACATCTGACTCGTTTTTAACACCAATAATTCCCTCAACAATATCTGCGTTAAAAGATTTTGTACTCTTATTTCCTTTTGTAACAATGGCTATCGAATCTGCTCCTTTTTCTGAAATTGCCAATTCCTTTTCCGAATTATTTTCAGGAAAAAAAGCAGCTATCTTGTAAGGTCCAAAATTGGCCGCAAACAAAAAGGAACCTATTAAAAATACCAGTATTATAGTTTTATTTTTCATAAAGTATGATAATCGATTATGGGGAATCGGTTTATTTTTTAATTTCAGCCTGTAATTTTTTCTGTAAAAACAGAACTCAATTACTTCACAATTACTTTGAAAGTTTTAGTACCAAAATCAGAATTTACAGTAACCAGATACATTCCTGCGGCGCTTTTTATAACCTCATCATGCAAATAGGTTTCTATTTGCGAGAATTGCTTTTGTTGTACAAGGGCTCCGGTTGGTGAATAGATGCTGATTGTTGCGTTTGTCTTTGTTGGAAATTGCATTGCTATAGAAAAGTGTCCGTCAACTGTTGGGTTTGGATATAAAATCAATACACTTGAATCCGTTATTTCTTTTCCATCTGTTGCAACGGCAATTTTGGTTGCGGTTTTACATTCGAGATCGTTTAGTAATCTCAATTCGTAAGTACCCGGCTGATCGATTAATATTTTAGGATTATTATCTAGAAAATCACCTTCATAGTACCATTGGTATTCGTAATTTCCTGCTGGCAAACCGGCACTTGCATCAAGTGTCAAAGCATTTCCGTCTGTTAACAGATAATCTGACTTTAGATTCGGAACTGTTCCCTGTTTATCTGCGACAAACACAGTTTCAGTATACAAATTTCCTTTTCCATCCCTTACAACATAATCGTAAGTTCCTGAGGTAAGTTTCAGTCCGGAAGTACTTTTTGCAGCCTGATTCCATTGTTTTACAATAGCTTCGCTGCCTTCCTTTTTTACAGTAACGGTAAATGGCGCTTCTCCGCCTTCAATCGTATAATTTAATTCACCCGATCCGGCTACTCCACAAGTGGCCTCCGTAATCCAGACTCTGCTAAACATTGCCGGTGCTACTTTGATCGTGAATTTTGATTTACCAGATTTTTGCTTATCCCAATTAAAATCTGTCAAAACCAATTTTTCTTTACTGGAAGTACTAGCTAAACGAATGTATTCTGAATCTTTTTCATCATATGTTCCTTTTCCGGAATAATCTACCAACAACCAGTAGTAGGTGTCTTTTGGTAATGCACTTTTAATAAAGTTTGGATTAAAACTCCAGTCAAGACTTAAATCGGTTGGATTGCTAAAGTCCAACTGCCATTCTCTGGAAATCCCAATTGGTTCTCCTTGTTCTTGTTTTTTGACCAAAAGATTTTTTCCATTGTCACTCCAAAAAACAAAAAAGTTATCAGGAATCGTGTTTGATTTACTTTTAAGACCAATCGTCAAAAGTCCTTCTTCGATCATGTTACTACTTTTGGGTTGCAATAATCCGCTGGCATTATCCCGGCCAATTCCGGTAATGGAATATTCAAATCCTTTGTGCTGGTTAATATCCCAAATGGTTTGTCCCTGGCTGTTTAAGTAGTTCTTACTATCAAATTGCGAAAGCGAAATACCGTATTTTATCGCCAAATAACTGGCTACTTTTTGTGTTTCAAGACCTGATAAAACTCGGTTATAAACCAGAATTTCACTTATATTTCCTTTAAATTCTTCTGGCGGGAGTTTTTCAAATTTAGACTTTTGACCAATAGTTAATGAGGATAACTTTGCAACACTATCAGTTACATTCTGCTGAAAAAAATGAATATTGGCTTTATGGGGTTTAATTTTTTCCTGATACGATTGATAGGAATATTTTTTTAAATCGACCAAACGTTTATTGGTGGCAACGGCAATCGTTTTTTGAGGGTCGTTTATGGTCCATAAAAATTGCTCTTTCAGACTATCTTTAACTTTGTAGACCATAAACAACGTTTGCTTTCTTTTACTCTCAACACCTAAAGGCAAAATCAAAGAATCCTGTGTCGTATCAAAAACAATACTCGGATTAAAATTAAAAGCGCTGCCATCGTTCTTTTTACCAGATATTTTAGCTTCTTTTTTTGTTAGACTTTCCCAATAATAAGCGTCACCACTATTTCTGGATTTTATCCAATATAGTGGTTCTTCAACTAATCCAGGCAAAACTTTTTGCTGCGAAAAAATGGGATTGTTTGTCAACAAGGTCACTACAGCTGAAATCAAAATAATCTTTTTACACATAATTTCTATGTTTTAAAGGATAAGCAACGATTAGAAATTGGCTAAGTCATCAAAGTCAAAAGAGTAGCCGATAATCAATGAAATACTATTGACTTTATTTTTATTTTCGCTGTAACGGTGTCCGTTTTCTTCCGTAGTTAAAGCATCTGTAAGTCCCAAAGTATATCGGGCACCAATGCTTAAATTGGAATTAAATTCATATCCTAAAGCTAACATTCCGTAAAAATAATTTTTCCCTGTCAGGGATTCTTTGAGTACTTTCTGCACATTGGCATCCGGTTCAAAATAAACACCTGAGTTTCCAAAAACTTCCTGTGCATTAGAGGTATATTTGATATTATCGCTTGCGATGTTGAATCCCACATATGGGCCTGCTCCAATATAAAATCCTTCAACAGGATAATACTTAAATTGTGCTCCCACATTAATATAACTGTAACCAAAAGTCATTTTATATTTAAGTCCTTCGTTATCTTCATAATTCAAATCAGTACCTTGTCCTGAATAGGAAAGCTCTGTCTGGATACTGACTTTTGCATATGGATATTTCCAATTGATCACAAGACCTGCCGTGCCGCCAAACTTCCCTTCTTCTTCTAATGTATAACCTTCATAAATTCCTTTTGGAACTATCACATCAGGAAGATTAGACATTGACGAATAAATTCCACCTGCAAAAAGACCATATGTTATCTCTCTGTCACCTTGTGCAAACAGTGATTTTGTACTTACTAGTAAAAGAAGTAAAATAATTTTTTTCATGTTTTTTATTGAAATTACCATTGATGAAAACTATAGCCTAACGAAAAACAAATGACACTGCTTTTGTTTTGATTTTCGATAAACTGAAACGAAGAAGAATTACTTTTGACCACATCTTTTACGCCTAAATAATAGCGTAAATCGAAGTGAATACTTTGGTGTAATTCGTATCCAACTGCAAAACAGAGAGCGAAGTCGTCTTTTCCCTCCAGGCCATCTATATAAAACTGTCTGGTGGCAACATTGTACATGCCATCTGCCTCATTGGATTTGTAAGTAACATTATTAGCTGATAAACTGATTCCATAGAATGCGCCAAATCCTAAATTTAAGCCTTCATAAGGATAGACTTTGTACAAAGCCCCTAATTGCAAATAAGAATAATGCAGGCCTAACTCAAATTCTTTTCCTGTAGTATCATGATAATTAACGGTTTCTCCGGCTTGTCTGAACAAAATTTCCGGTTGAATAGCGACACGGGTATCGTAAAGTTTGCAGTTCATGAAAAATCCGCCTTCCAAGCCATACGCTCCTTTGCTTTCCATTACACTATTATCAAAAGTGTTATCGCGGCCTTTTATACTTTCTGGCAGATTACTGATTTTAGAAGACAGCCCGCCCAACTTTAAACCGTAGGTTATGTTTGTTTCATTTTGCCCATGAAGAGCCACGTTAAAAAAGCAACCAAATATTAATAAGTATACTATTACTTTCATCCACAAAAATTTTTGCGAATATATGTATTAATATTCAAATAACTAGCGGAATAAAATCGATTAAAATCAAAATAATCCGACGAATTACACATTCTTATAAAAAAGGATTGAAATAAGAGAATTGACAAAAAAGATCTTAATTTACAATCAAATATTTTTTTGTTATGTTAAATAAATTAAAGCAAACTTTAAGAAAGGGTACTTCGAAACAAAAAAATCCACTCTTACCAGAGTGGATTTAATCAAAACTTTTATAAAAAAAATCTCATATCTCCCCGGTCATCAAAATATTCTCGTGCACACCTTTCTGTTTCAGCATTCTGAAATGAGAACGCACGGCATGATAAAAAGGATACGAAGTGTACGGAAGATCATATTCTTCAGCATATCGTTTTATGATGGGCGTAATATAAGGATAATACGTATGACCAACGTTTGGGAATAGATGATGTGCCACATGATGTGTGAACCCGCCATATAAAAAATTAGCCAATTTACTATCAGTACTGAAATCTTTAGTGACAATCATTTGATGCATTGCCCAAGTTGCAGACAGGTTTCCTTCTTCGTCTGTATTCGGAAAATGAGCATCTTCATCAACATGCGTTGATACCAAAGCTACGACACCAAGTGCGCTTCCACACATATGCATGGCAAACCAACCTCCTAAAACTATATACCAGTGCTGATTTAGGAGCAGCATTGGAAGAAATAGTATATAAAACAGATTAATTATTTTAGCCGCAAACATTTTATAGATTTCTATCGTCGGAATTTTCTCCACCACTTTTTTTACATAATTGTCTTTCTTCCCAAAAAAATCTTTAAAATCTCTGATATAAATCCAGTTCAGGCTGTAAAACGGATAAATAAGCCACATGTAAATATGTTGGTATTTATGATAATTAAACAGCGGGCTATTAGGGAAAATCCGGATAATATCACTTTGTTTAATATCAACGTCCCAATCTGGAACATTTGGAAACGCATGATGGAGATTGATGTGACGGCGTGTCCAGAGCCAGTGATTACCACCAAAAAGCTCCAGCACATACATAAACCATTCGTTATGCTTCGGTTTTTTAAACAAGGCGCCATGCGCAGCATCATGAAATGCATTTATAAAAAGTACGATCATAGTAATACCGCACAAAATATAAAAGAGAAATAGTAAAGGTGTGCTGTTTCCGAACAGCAAAATACAGGAATAAAACAAAAAGAAAAGTACTACTAGTCCTAAAGACTTAATTACATTAAACCGATACAGGGATGTTTTTTTTAAAACCGTTTCATTTACTTCCTTTCGAATCTTTTTAAAAAAATCATCAGTACCAGGTTTTACATAAACCGGGCGATTTAATTTTTCCATAATGATTAATGGCTAGAAATTCTTACATCAAATTTAATAAAAAAAAGTTAAATCGCAGTATAAGAAAAGGTTACTATTAATTAAAAGAATAAAATAATTCCAATATTAAAACAAAAAAACCACTCGTTTGAATGGTTTTTAGTTTTAACTCAACATGTGCTTATTTTGTTTATTTTACCAAATAACTGACTTTTTCTGCCTCACAAAGTCTGAAATAACCAAAAGCAAAATTACTAGGATCAGCAGTATTTACAATGTTACCTCTTATATTACCTGGTGGAATCGAAAAAGGACTTCCTCCATATATTTCCAAAATTAAATTCATGTAATTATAAAAGTTTTTAGAAATGCCTCGATGTGTAATATCATATGTTATTCCCGGTTTTATTTTATCATCGTCTGTGAATCGGGTGTCCATTTCATTTCCATTAAAGAATTCATCACGTGAAAGATTATATTCCGGAAAAAGCAGATAGTTACTTTTAAAATCTGTCAGATAGTAATTGACCTGATCAGCAGGGTCCTTATAATAAAATACGATCTCAATAAACTCGTCTCCCACTGCATCCTTAACAGTTTCCTGCTCTACCCTGTCAATTGGCGTTACAGCTGTCAGCTTTTCAACTGCTCTAAAAGTTTGTCCTTCTGCAGCTACAGAAAGTGTATAATCCATATTTAAAACAGGAACAAAATTAGTGCATACATAAGACCCGGGTTCTGTTTCATTAAAAGTAAAAACATCTCCATTGCTATTTTCAATTTTTACCTGTGCTCCTGAGACTTTTGGTGTAGTGTTATTGTAATAAGGAGCCGTTTTACTCACTTTTATTACCTGTTCATTGCCAGCTGTTCCTTTTTGCCAAATAATTTCTGCGTCGATAACTAATTTTGTTTGACCTGTTTCTAAATCAAGAGTCACTGTATCTTCACAAGATGCAAAAAACAGTGCGGAAACAAGACTCAGTAAAGCCAGTGCTTTACTTTTTAAACTATATTTTATAATCCTTTGCATATCCATTAAAATTTAAAATTATAAGAAATACCAGGAACTATCCCAAAAATGGACAGCCGTCTGGTTTCATTTGCTCCTGTATCATCATTTGTAGCGAACGTCATAGCAGCAGCATTTTTTCTGTTGTAGATATTATAGATGCTAAATACCCAATAGCTTTGCCAGCCTTTCTTTTTATCTGGTTTAGGTGTATAAGTCGCCGCAAGATCTAAATGATGAAAAAGCGGAAGTCTGTTTTCATTTCTAAGCGAAAAATTCGGGATATTAATTCCTCCAAATTCGTAATATCCATTCGCATACGTTACTGGCTGTCCAGACTGAAGTGTAAAATTAGCATTAAAAGACCATTTAGGATTGTATTGATAACTTCCCACAACGTTTAAATTATGCAGTTTATCATATCCTGACAAATACCATTCACCATTTGCAATTCCGGGCTCCTGAGCAGTTCTGCCGGGCGTTTTTTGTTCCGCTCTTGATAAGGTGTAAGAAACCCACCCTGTAAAATTACCCGTATTCTTTCTAAATGATAATTCCATTCCATATGATCTGGCCTTACCGTTTAGAATAACCTGTTCTATATTATTATTAGCTAATATATCAGCTCCATCTATGTAATCAATACGGTTTTGAATTTTCTTATAAAACATTTCTCCTTCAACAGAATATTCATTGTCTTTAAAATTCTTAAAATATCCTATAGCATATTGATCCAGAATTTGTGGTTTTGTAAAAGGTCCGCTTGGTGTCCAGATAGTCATAGGCAAAGGAAACTGGGTATTCGATAACATATGGATGTATTGTGCCATTCTGTTATAACTTGCCTTTACTGAAGTATTATTATTAAAGGCATATGATAATGCGGCACGAGGTTCGAAGTTATTAAATTTACTTATCGTTTCTCCACTTTTATAGGAGATGCTTCCTGTTGGAGTTCCTTCTTCATAAATATTATATAACGGATTATATACTACGGCCTGTCCGTTTTCGTAAGTACTAATATCTTCTCCTCCTAAACGGTAAAACATACTATAACGGAGTCCGTAACGAAGATTCAGTTTTTCTGTAATCTGATGTTCGAAATCCAGATAAACAGACGATTCTAAAGCATATTTTTTATCAAGCTGTTTGTAATTAAACTGTGATTCTGAACTTGTAGGTTTCACAGTACCCGGATTAAAATTATAATATTGGCCATCAATTCCGTAATTAAGTTTTAATTTTTCGGATACAGAATGATTCCATGCATACTTAAGACCATAGTTTTCAATCTTATTGTTCCAGTCAAACAATTCTGTTGGCAAACCAAGGGTAAATTTATAATCGCTATAGTAAAGAGATAAATTTGTATTCAATTGATCTGAGAATTTATGTTTCCAGCTTAAGATTCCCATTGTATTTCCAAAAGTAGACTCAAAGCGGTTATCAATATCAAAAACATCATTTCCAAAATATCCGGAAAAAGAGATAGAGTTATTAACACCCAATCGATAATTAAGCTTAGCATTTATATCATAAAACTTTGCTGAATTACTATTATCATTAAGCTTTAAAAATAAATGAGCATACGATGTACGACCGGCCAAGAGAAAAGAACCTTTATCTTTCTGAATTGGCCCCTGAACCAATAAACGGCTCGAGATCAAACCAATACCACCATTTACTTTGTATTCTTCAAAATCACCAATTTGTTGGGTTATATCAAGAACAGAAGAAACTCTTCCTCCAAATTTAGACGGAATTCCTCCTTTGTATAAATCAAGTCCACTAATTGCATCTGCATTAAAAACGGAAAAAAAACCGAACATATGAGAATCTCCATAAACAGGAGCACCATCCAAAAGAAGCAAATTCTGATCAGCCGCACCTCCGCGGACATTAAACCCCGAAGAAAGTTCTCCTGCATTTGTAACTCCCGGCAAGGTCAAAATTGATTTTAAAGGATCCGGCTCACCCATTGCAGACGGAATCTTTTTGATTTCCTCCATAGTCAGTTTATTGACACTCATTTGAGTATTTCTTACATCAACCGCTTTAGAGGTTGTTATAATAACCTGATCTAATTGTTGACTGTCTGCTTCAATGTTAAAATCTATTCGTACATCGCCAGAAACCGTAATTTGTTTTTCCTTGTTCTTAAAACCTACATAAGTAATTAAAACAGTATAGTTTCCATTATCAAGTTCTAATGAAAATTTCCCATTTGCATCTGTTGTAGCGCCAGTCGAAAGTTCTTTAATGAAAACATTAGCACCAATAACAGGTTGCCTGCTTTCATCAAGAACCTGACCCGTTAGCTTGCTTGTTTTTTTAGCAGCATTTATGGGCTTTTGCTTGACAAAAATATTATTGCCTACGATCGAAAACTGAATTGGTGTAATGCTATTCAGCTCATTGACAAACTGTTTTATTTCGATACCGTTATACGACTTTTTTTTAGTAAAATACTTTCGGCTTGTATCTATCTGATCAGTAAAAGCAAATTTATAATCTGTCTGATTCTCAATTTGTTTAAATAATTCTTTTAGCGTTACAGTTTTATCTACAGTTACGGTTATACTTTGGGAAAACACAGCCCAACTGAATAAAAAAAAGCACGCTGAAATTATATGCTTCATGAAATTTTGTATTTTTGAATAATATTAAATGGGCTAGCTCTTTGCTACCCTGATTATGAGGAGGATGTGTAGTTTCGCGGCTTGCATCCTTTTCTTTTCTATCGAAAAGTAATTTGCTTTAATTCATCATTTATTTCAAAGTTTAGGTTATACATTTCTGATAGTAATTGCACAATTGTTTTTAAATCTTCTTTTTTATTGATTCTAACTGTAATTCGCTGGTTGCTATATTCCTGCGGAATTATCATTTTATATCCATAATTTGCTTCAATATAAGCGCTAACAGCTGTTAGTTTTTCGTTATCAAAATCAGTAAACCTGTTGAATGCTATTACCGAAGCTATTTTATTGCCGTAAGTAAATTTTTCTCCTGGTTTTAATATCCATTTTTGCGTCTGGTCTTTTATACTCATCTGAACACTTCCTTCATAAAGCTGTACTATTACACCATCTTTATCTTGTCCTGTTACAGTAAAAGAAGTTCCTAATACTGTTGTCGTCGTCTCATTACAGAAAACCTGAAAAGGATGTTTTTTATCTTTTTTGACTTTAAAGTAAGCCTCTCCTTCAACCTGAATTTTTCTGTTACTCTCAAAATTATTCGCATAAACAATTTTAGAATACGGACTTAATTCAACCCTGGAATTATCAGGTAACAAAACAGTTTTTACTTTTGAAGTAGTATTTTTAACAACATTCGAAGCCACATAAATAGTGTCTTGCAAAGGACTGCTGTTAAAATAAATTCCCGTTCCTATAAGTCCAAAAATTAAAATTGCAGCAGCAGAAGCATAATAACGCCAAGCCTTAAATTTTTGTTTTTTTGAAGGAAATGCTTCAGATTGAAATTTCTCCCAGGAAGCTTCCTTTGTATCATCAGAATGTGAAACAGGAGTTTCTCCCCATACTTTTTTCAATTCTTCTTCTATTCTTTTGTCATCCATGTTTTTGGAGTGTTAAGTTTTTGACAATAAAAACCCTGCTTATTAAAAACACCATAAACTAATTCCTTAATATTTCTGCTGGTTTCAATTTTTAAAATATGATTGTGATCTTCCAAATCAAATTTCATTTTACAATCAGAAATAACGAACTGCAAAAGAATTACAATAAAGTTTGCATCTTCTTTCGTTCTAACGTCAGTTTTATAAGACTCAATACGCATATTTATGTTTCGTTTTTATATATAACAAACGAAAACAAAAAAGTTCCTAATGGTCTTCGATTTTTTTTCGAATAAATTTACTGGCAAGATAAATATGATTGGCAATGGTCTTTTCAGAAAGATCCGTCATAGCCGCAATCTCCTTATAGCTAAGGTTTTCCAGTTTATGTAAAGTAAATATTTTTTGCTGTTGCTCAGGAAGCTGATTTATAAAGCTGTGTAATTTTTCTCTTCTTTCTTCAAAAACACCAGTTTCTACAGTTTCTTCCACCATTTCAACTTGCGAAGAATCAAGTTGTATTATTTTATTCTCGCGATTAACATGATTAATGATGATGTTCTTACAGATCGTGAATAATTGTTTATCAAACAAAACATCTTCATTAAGCAATTCCCTTTTATTATATAATCTCAAAAAAGTCTCCTGAACAAAATCTTGTGGAGTAAGAACTGTAAAATTAAATCGTTTGGCAATATTTATCAGTTTATCGTAGTACTGCAGATAAGCCTCTTTGAAAGAAGCTTCATGGCCTTTTTTTAAATTTACTATAAATTTTTTATTGTCCATCCTAATATAATCATTAGTCTTAACTCAATGCTCAGAATAATATTGCCTTTAAGTTGATAGCTGAAGATTCACTTAATAAGTTATGACTACAAAGAACTGAATTTTTTATACCAAAATTATCTAATAGGAAAAATATAATTTTAAAATTTTGTAATCTTAACATCAACTCTTTATAAATTCTATTGAGAAAAAAGTGTCCAATTAAAGAAATTAGAAACCGAACTATGTTATTAAGTAGCTAAAAAAGCGTTGTTTAACAATCATAAAAAGCCACTCGATTGGAGTGGCTTTTTTGGAATCTAATTGGGTAAAATTCGAATATTTTATTCTAAAAAATACCCATATTTTCAGGCTTTATAGTAAATCCAATACGTATCATATTTTTGTGTTCCTGATAGTCGATTAAACTTTCAGTATAACCTATAAACCATTGAAGGGTGAGATAGTAATTTTCGTTTTTATAAGGCCTCCAGTTTAGCTGTGTCTGTAAAGAGCCATAATTGATAAGACCACTTCCTTTCCTGAAAAGGATATCGGCACTCCATCTTCCCGGCTGTATCTGATAAGTTGCACTTGCTTCACCGTAACCTACATATTTGGTAAGTTCAGGATTATCTTCTTTATCCACAAGCGGAATCCACCCTCTCAATCCGACAATCCATCGTGGTGAAATTTGCGATTTTAAAGAAAAAGCAAGCATATTCCAGGTTCTCGAATAAATGGAATCTCTACCGTTTGATTCGTGTTCCAGAGAAATTGTTCCGTAAGTCAATCTTCCACCTTTTAAATAAAATGGACGAACTACAGCTACTCCCGGATTAAAATTAATTTCTGCAAATGGTTTTGAACTCGCATAAATGTCCCAAAAGGCTTTTTGAGTATACATTAAATAGGGGAAGAATCCGCCCCACAAAGGTTTTGATTTTAATCGCAGTTTAAAACTTATCTGGTATTTCACATCCGCAGAATTGCGATCGATAGGCTCATCCAAAGGTACTCCAGTTAAAAAATAATTGTCCTTATGAACAGAAAAACTAGGTTCTTTCAAAAGTGAATCTGCTGCACGGAAATTTTTCTTCTCTTCTAAAATTTGTGAATTGGATTGGATTGAAAAGAAAATCAAACAAAGGAATAGATATTTGAAATGCATTTATAAGGATTAAATTGGAGTTATTTTTTAAACTTTATAAATGTCTATTAATTTAATGAAGGGTATTGACTCAATAAAAATGAGATTTGTCTCAATCAATCATTAGTGAGTTAAATTTATTAATAGATTATTTTCTCTTAAAACAAAGCAGCCTTATTTATAGTTCCAGGCCAACTAAATAAAATTAATTTTGGGTATAAAAAAAAGCATCGGCCATGGGCGGATGCTTTATACTTTTTGTAAAGAAGTAGTATTAAGCTACAACTACATTTACTGCATTAGGTCCTTTTTTACCTTCTGCTACGTCGTAACGTACTTCATCATTCTCACGAATGTTTTCTGATAGACCAGAAACATGAACAAAGATTTCACTTCCTCCATTTTTTGGTGTTATAAATCCAAAACCTTTTTCTTCATTAAAGAATTTTACTGTACCTTCTTGCATATTAATAATTATTTGTTGAGCGTAAATGTAAGACAATTAATAGTACCATACTGAAAAAGAATCACTTATATTTAAAATAAAAAAATATTTTTAAATATAATAAACAATTCCAATTCAAAACAAGCATTTGGTTATGGTCTAAATCAGTTAAGTCCCATTCCCAAATTTAAATCATAATTGATTTTCCTTTAAATTACATTTAGGCCACAATGAATGAAATCACAAAATTTCATTTATAACTATTTGTAAATTAGATACTCATTTCAAATTGGAAGTTTATCATCAATCTTTTAAAAAACTTTTATTTCTGACAATTAACTCTACTGTGAATTATATAATTACACCTAATCTATTATATAAAATGATTTGTTACTAAACAGGTAATTTTATTCTATAAAGTTATTAAACTTAAATAAAAACATATGGAAAACTTAATTAATCAGGAAAACCTCGAAGATATTAGAGAACTTATAGAGAACAAAATAAAAGATATCCCTGGAGAATTGATTCTTGCAGGTGCACTTGGATCTATACTTTTATCTTCCTATTTAAATAAAACAGGCCATACGCAGGCTGCTTCTATAATTGGATCACTGGCTGTACCTATAGCAGGAATAGGTCTTGCAAAATATAAAGACGTCTTAAAATCAGGAATAGCAAGTTTTGAAAACCCTGAACAGGAAGTTTCGCAACCCGTCTAACTGAAAAATAGTTTACCTAGCAAACTACTAACTTTAAACTTATTCATATGAAATCTGAAAATTATTTTTATTCGCCTGAGGAACCTATAGATGATATAACATATTATGAAGAACAGTTGTTATTAAATTATGACGATTATTTAGATAATGCTTTTGTGGCCGAATTGACTGCCAGCAACCATTATGATCTGGAACTTGGCGATTTGGAAGAAAATCTTTCAGATGATATGGATTCTGAATACGATGAAAATGACTGGGAAGAATTGGAATCTATTGGGCTCGAAGGTGAATATGATAAAAATGAAGGACAACCTGGAGCTTTCTTAATGAAAAACTAAAACATTCAAAGATAAAAGGAATGTTTTTCAAGTTTTTACAAAAATATGCAAAAACAAAAAAGCCACTCGATTTGAGTGGCTTTTGTTGTGATCCCAGAAGGATTCGAACCTTCGACCTACGCATTAGAAGTGCGTTGCTCTATCCAGCTGAGCTATGGAACCATTTGTTTTAAAACTTTATGGTAAAGTTTCTGTCGGGGTGGCAGGATTCGAACCTGCGGCCTCCTGCTCCCAAAGCAGGCGCGATAACCGGGCTACGCTACACCCCGAAGGCAAAATTTAAGCGGAGAGACAGGGACTCGAACCCTGGCGACGGTTACCCGTCGACAGATTAGCAATCTGCTCCATTACCGCTCTGGCACCTCTCCAAGCTCAAGAAACGTGTTCTGTTTTGCGGTTGCAAATGTAAGACAACATTCCATATCTCACAACTATTTCTGCGCTTTTTTTAATCTTTTTTCAATCTTTTTTTAAAACCACTTCACAATCAAACGAATAGAATTAACAAAAAATTGATATTAAATTTAAAATCCAATGAAACTGATACATATTGATACAAAATTTGAATTTATTTAAATAAAGAGTAAATTTGCTACATTAACTAATATTAAACAGAAAATGAACAAAAGAGTTGTTATCGTTTCTGCCGTTAGAACACCTATCGGAAGTTTCATGGGAGGGTTATCTACCGTACCCGCACCAAAATTAGGTGCTGCCGCTATAAAAGGCGCACTTCAAAAAATTAACCTAGACCCAAAATTAGTTGATGAAGTTTTTATGGGCAACGTTGTTCAGGCAGGAGTTGGACAAGCTCCGGCACGTCAGGCCGCGCTTTTTGCCGGTTTGTCTGAAGAAGTTGCTGCTACAACTGTAAACAAAGTTTGTGCTTCCGGAATGAAAGCTGTAATGTTCGCTGCTCAGGCAATCGCTTGTGGTGATGCAGAAATTGTAGTTGCCGGAGGAATGGAAAACATGAGCTTGATTCCGCATTACGTACAAATGCGTAACGGAAACAAATTTGGGCCTGCAACTATGCTTGACGGAATGCAGAAAGATGGTTTGACAGATGCTTACGATAACAACGCAATGGGAGTTTGCGCTGATTTATGTGCGTCTGAATACAACATCAGCCGTGAAGACCAGGATAATTTTGCTATTCAATCGTACGAAAGAAGTGCAAAAGCCTGGGATGCCGGAAAATTTGACAATGAAATTGTTCCTGTCGAAGTACCACAAAGACGCGGTGAACCAATTATCGTTTCTAAAGACGAAGAATACACTAATGTAAAATTGGATAAAATCCCTTCATTAGCAGCTGTTTTCACAAAAGACGGAACGGTTACTGCTGCAAATGCTTCTACAATCAACGATGGAGCTGCTGCTTTAGTTTTAATGTCTGAAGAAAAAGCAATTGCATTAGGATTAAAACCTTTAGCTTATATCAAAGGTTACGCTGACGCTGCTCAGGAACCAAAATGGTTCACAACAAGTCCGGCAAAAGCATTGCCAAAAGCCTTAAATAAAGCTGGAATCGCAATTGGGGATGTTGATTATTTCGAATTCAACGAAGCTTTCGCCGTTGTTGGATTAGCCAATTCAAAAATTCTTGATCTGGATAACGATAAAGTAAACGTAAATGGCGGTGCTGTTTCATTAGGACATCCTCTAGGTTGTTCAGGAGCTAGAATCATTGTAACTTTACTGAATGTTTTGGAACAAAACAATGCTAAAACCGGAGCTGCTGCAATTTGCAATGGCGGTGGTGGAGCATCTGCAATTGTTATCGAAAGAGTTTAAATAATAATACAATAGATTGGGAGTTATTGCTTTAAGTAACTCCCAATTTTCAACTTATAAATTACCCTAAATGTTCGGAATTTGCAATCTCGCCATAGTACCCGTTCGATCTGAACCAAGTGACAGAAGTGAAATCGTTACACAACTTTTGTTTGGCGAGCACATCGAAATTTTAGAACGTCAAAATCAATGGGCCCGAATAAAAATTCAGTTTGATGACTATGAAGGCTGGGTAGATTCAAAACAATATCAGGTAATTTCTGAAGCCAATTACAATCAGTTAAGTAAAGAGGCTATCATTTTGAATGCTGATTTGATTGATTACATCACAGCTCCGGACAATTTATTATTGCCAATTCCGCTTGGCGCTTCCCTAACTTTTCTAAATAATAGCGAAATCAATACCTCCAACTTTGATTTCGAAGGAACCAAAACCAGCGGTGTAAAACCTAAAAGTGCTTTAATCAATACTGCTTTTATGTATTTAAACGCTCCGTATCTTTGGGGCGGAAAAACACCTTTTGGAATCGACTGTTCCGGTTTCACACAAATGGTTTATAAACTAAACGGCTATAAAATTCATCGTGATGCTTCTCAGCAAGCGCTTGATGGAGAACCTCTAAGTTTTATTGAAGAAAGCGAAGCTGGAGATTTAGCGTTTTTCGACAACGACGAAGGAAACATCATTCATGTCGGAATCATTATGGACAATAATTACATCATTCACGCCAGTGGAAAAGTTCGTATCGATCGTTTAGATCACTTAGGAATTTACAATCCTGAATTGAATAAACACACGCACAAACTAAGAGTTATCAAGAAGATTATTTAGTTTTTAGCCACAGATTAAAGGATTAAAATGATTTTAAAATCTGTGTAAATCAGTGAAATCAGTGGCGAAAAAAGAAAAAATCCGCAATAATCCATGTTTTCGCTTGCGAATCCGCGTCATCCGCGTGCCAACATTTACGCACTAATACGTATCGTCTTCCTAAACTCCGAAGGACTATTCCCTCTCTGCTTTTTAAAGAATTTATTAAAGTGACTTTCATCCGTAAAGCCAAATTCATAAGCAATTTCATTAATCCGTTTATCACTAAATTGCAAACGATGTTCAATCAATTTCGTTTTGTAATTGCTGATATATTGTTGCATCGTTTCACTCGCATGCTTCTTAAAATAGCGTCCTAAATACGTATTCGAAATTCCGAAATACTCACTTAATGATTCCGCTTTTATTTTCTCCGGATAATAAATATTATTCTGAATATATTGCAGAATATCCATCGCCTTACCTTCAGTTCCAACATTTACCTGTTCAGGCAAATACTTCGCAATATTTCTTGCTACAATAATAATCAGTGTATTCACCAATTGCTGAATCAATTCCTGATTGTAAACATCTTTATCCTGATGTTCACGACAAATCGCTTCAATCATCACTTTGACCAAACATTTATCAGCATCATTCTTCAAAATACAACCCGGCTGATGATTCGCATTTTGTAAGATATATTCTAAACGCTGAATATTTTCATTTTGCAGACTAGAGTTCTTCAAATAAATATCATTAAAACGCAAAAAGAAAAACTTCGTTTCCGTTTCAATCGTAAAATTATGACAATCTTCAGGCGTCAATAAAAACATATGTCCAGCATCATATTCAAAAATATTTTTGTTGATGCATTGTGAACCAGTTCCTCCCAAAATATAAACCAATTCAAAGAAATTATGACGATCTCCCACATCCGGATATTCATCCAGAGTTTCAAAGGAAACGGTAAACGGCTCGTATAAATTTTCTTTTTTCATGAGATGTAAATTATTTGAAGTTGCAAATTTACATAAAAAAGACAAATATATACAAGTTAACACTCTTAAAAATGGTATAATTTTGCCAAGTGAAATTTAAGATTTAAAAATACAACATTATGGAATATAGAAAATTAGGCAATACTGAACTTGAATTATCAACTATTACATACGGCGCATTTGCCATTGGCGGAAATATGTGGGGCGGAAACGAAAAAGCAGATTCAATCGCTTCTATTCAGGCATCAATCGACCACGGCGTGACCACAATCGACACCGCTCCTTTTTACGGATTTGGTTTAAGCGAAGAAATGATTGGCGAAGCCATAAAATCTCACGATCGTTCAAAAGTGCAATTATTAACCAAATTTGGTTTGGTTTGGGACGGTAGCAATAACGGAAAAGGCGATTTCTTTTTCGATGCCGATGACAACGGAAAGAAAATCCCGGTTTACAAATACGCTTCAAAAGCAAATGTTATTAAAGAAGTCGAAGAAAGCTTAAAACGTCTTCAAACCGATTATATCGATTTATTGCAAATTCACTGGCCAGATTCGACAACGCCAATTCACGAAACGATGGAAGCGCTTGAAACTTTGATTCAACAAGGAAAAATCAGAGCAGCCGGAGTTAGCAATTATAGCGCTTCACAAATTCAGGAAGCACAAAAAACAATTCAATTAGCATCAAACCAGGTCCCGTTTAGTATGTTGAATCGTAAAATTGAAACCGATTTGATTCCGTTAACCCTTGCAGAGAACATCGGAATTATTGCTTACAGCCCGATGGAAAGAGGTTTATTAACCGGGAAATATTTTACCGACAGCAAACTAAAAGACAACGATCACAGAAACGGATATTTCGGACAGTTTGATCTTCAGAAAGTAAAAACTTTAGTCGAAGAATTAAGTTCATTAGCAAATGCAAAACACATTTCGATCTCACAATTGGTTTTACGCTGGACGACTTTACAAAAGGGAATCACAATCGTTTTGGCCGGAGCAAGAAATGCAGAACAAGCAATTTCAAACGCAAAAGCAATGGATTTCGATTTATCAGTTTCAGAATTAGATTTTATCAATCAGGCAATTTCAAAAGTAAAATAAAAAAGTTTTTAAACACATAGAAACATAGCCAATAGGCACGCAGAAAGGCATTTCACTTAGTTTAAAAATACATAGCTATGTGTGAGAAACTAGTTTCTTTCCACATTCTTTTTTAGCCAAAGAAACCTATGTTTCTATGTGTTTAAATTACACTCAATACATTTAAAAAAAAACAATAAAAATAACTTGGGTGTGTCCCCGCAGAAAAAGCGGGGTCGGGCTATCCGTTGCAATCTTTTGTGCCGAACCCCGGCACAAAAGGATTTACACTACTATCCCTCACACTCACGAATTCATAAGAACATTAAAGACATGAAAAAAATATTTATCATCAACGGAAGTCAAAATTTCGCTCATTCAGGCGGAAAATTCAACCAAACCGTTACCGACTGGACAATCGAATACTTAACAAACAGCAAGCAATTCGAAATTAAAACAACCGACATCAAACAAGATTTTGATCTTGATGAAGAAGTCGAAAAATTCATTTGGGCTGATGTCGTAGTGTATCATACGCCAGTTTGGTGGTTTCAATTACCAAACCTTTTCAAAAAATACATCGACGACGTTTTTACAGCCGGACACAACAAAGGAATTTACAGAAGCGACGGAAGAACCAGAACAAATCCGGACATTAATTACGGAACCGGTGGACAATTACACGGACGCAAATATATGCTAACCACAAGTTGGAATGCACCTGCAACCGCCTTCACACTTCCGGGAGAATTTTTCGAAGAAACATCTGTAGATGAGGGGGCTATGTTTGGTTTCCATAAAATGAATAAATTTGTAGGTATGGAAAAACTAAACAGTTTTCATTTCCACGACGTTGAAAAAGGTGCCACTGCCGAAAACATTGACATCTTTAAGGAAAATTACACAAAGCATTTAGAAAAAACGTTTAACTTTTAACTTCTAACATCTCACAATCATGATCTCTATTACCGCAATTATCAAAAGTAAACAGGAAAATATCGAACAAGTTAAAAACATGATTCATCATTTGGTTACCGAAACCAAAAAAGAAGCGGCGTGCATACGTTACGACCTGCATACAACCGAGAATGTTTTTATCATTTGGGAAGAATGGCAAGATCAGCCTGGCCTTGATTTCCACAACAATCAACCGTATTTACAGGATTTTATCAAACAAAGTGAAGACATGGTCGCCTCTCCTATTCAGGTTTATAAAACCACACAATCATTATAAAAAGTTACAATAATTAAGTACCAAAAAGTTAACTTGCCTATATCTTTAACTAGTTAAATATGAGTAATTATCATCTTGCCGAAATTAATATTGCCAAAATGAAAGGAGTCACCATAAATGACCCAATCATGAAGGAATTTGTAGACAATTTAGATCTTGTAAATACTTTAGCCGAAAAAAGCGAAGGTTTTGTCTGGAGATTAAAAGATGACAGTTACAATGCCACAAACCTGAATCCGTATAATGATGAACAGATTATTGTGAATGTTTCAGTTTGGGAGAATATTGAAACTTTGGAACATTATATGTATAGAACGTTTCACAGCGAGTTTTTAAAACGCCGTAAAGAATGGTTCCTAAAATTCGGAAAAGCAGCAACAGCAATGTGGTGGATCCCGAAAGGACATATTCCAACACTTGAAGAAGCCGTAGAAAAGTTAGATTATTTACAGCAAAACGGTCCTTCACAATTGGTTTTTGATTTTAAAAACAAGTTTTCTGAGCCAGAATTAGAAAATAAAGTATAATTTTTTTTTGCCACGAATTACACGAATTTTCACTAATTATTTTTTTCTTTTGCCACAGATTAAAAGATTAAAAAGATTATTTTTTTGTAAAGCTTCAACCTATGTAAGGTTTGGAAAAATTCGTGTAAATTCGTGTAATTCGTGGCTAAATCTTTTTTTACTTTATTCCACCAAAAGCACCAAAACACATATTCTTGTGTAAAATTTCAACGCTTGTAAAACCAACTTTCTTCATCAAATCCAATTGATAATTCATTGATCTTGGCGTATCTTCTTTTTCGACATAATCCAACACTTTCTGGCGATATTCAGCGCCGCCAATTCCTTCTAAATAATCGCCATAACGTTGCCAGGTATATTCATTTAATAAGTCCGTGTCTTGTGTAATCAAATCCGAAATCATGAAGCAACCTCCTGGTTTTAATAACTTAAATATTTTAGTAAAAGTTGTTTCCCAATCTTCATCATCTCTTAAATGATGCAAAACCGCTCCGGCCAAAATAATATCAAAATGATTTTCTGGCAATTCAACTTCCCGAATATCGCCTTGCTTTACTTCAACTCTACCAGTGGTGGCTGCAGAAACTCTTTCGAAAGCTCTGTCCAACATCGGCAAACTCAAATCAACCAAAGTGCTATTCAAATTGGGCACTTTTGACAACATTTTTAAAGTATAATTCCCGGCACCGCAGCCGATATCCAAAACATTTACGGCATTCGGCACAATTCTTTTTGAAGCTTCCGTAATTAATTCTAAAGAAATGGTAGCGTCGATTGTGGCGACTTGTCCCGTTTCTAAATTCGAAAATCGTTCGACATCATTGTCAAAACGTTCTCTGATCTCTTCAATAGTTGATTTTTTCATAGTTATGTTTTTTAACTTTGAGTTTTATTTTCACGCAGATTTTATACAGATTTAAGCAGATTAAAAAGGATTTTTTCTTTTAATCTTCATTTAGGATTCTAAATTAAATTTAAAAAATTCACGCATAAAAAAATATCTGCGCCAATCTGCTTAAATCCTTTTTAAAATCTGCGTGAAACAATTTTTTCTCAAAAGTATTCTTTTGATATA
Source organism: Flavobacterium sp. KH_001 (assembly GCF_057840745.1). NCBI lineage: Bacteria > Pseudomonadati > Bacteroidota > Flavobacteriia > Flavobacteriales > Flavobacteriaceae > Flavobacterium > Flavobacterium sp. KH_001. The sequence continues at coordinate 4,823,198 of NZ_CM174520.1, forward strand.
TACTTCAAAAATACTTATTTTGTCAATTATCAATACTTAACAGGTATTTATGGAATTACGTCATTTAAAATATTTTCTGGCTGTAGCCGAAGAATTAAGCTTTACCAAAGCTGCTGAAAAACTATTTATTTCACAACCACCTTTAAGTCGGCAGATTTTAGAATTGGAAGAAGAACTCCAAGCGCGCTTGTTCAACCGAAATAATAAAAAAGTAGAACTAACCGAAGCTGGAAAATATTTTGAAAAAGAAGTAAGAGAGCTGTTTCAAAATTTGGAAAGCATTACAATTAAAACAAAAAAGATAGCCGAGAATGTTTCCGGCGAATTTAGAATCGCGTATATCAGTTCGATTTATTCGTCTGTTATTTCAGATTTGATCAAACATTTGAAAGAACAATTCCCTTATGTAAATTTCAAGCTTTTTGAAGTATCAACTACCAAACAAATTTTAGCTTTAGAACAAGGAAAAATTGATTTGGGCATCATTCGGTCTCCTGTAAAATCTCCCAAAATAAAATCACAATTGTGGTTTAAGGATGGTTTTTCGGTGGTTTACAATAAGAGTTTGATACAAATTAAATCCGAAGAAGAAATTCCGAAATTAAAAGACGAAACTTTTGTGTTTTTCAATAAAGATTATGCACCGTATTATCATGAAGTTTTATTAGAGCTTTGTGCTTTTTATGGTTTTGAACCGAAAGTCGTTCACGAATCGAACAACATTAATTCGATTGTGCAATTGGTTAAAAATGGCTTGGGAATTTCGATTGTTCCCTCCAACATTGCGAAGAATAATCAGGACGCTGAAATTGGTTTTATGGAATTGAAAAAAGTCAATTTATTTACGGATGTTTCGCTGATTACTTCAAAAGAAGATGATTCTGAGATTACGAAATCTGCCGTTGATTTTTTGTTGAATTTTAAAAGATAATCGCGCAAAGGCGGAGAGTCGCAAAGTTTTTCCTCATTTTATGTCATTGCGAGGAACGAAGCAACCACATTAGCTGAATAAGTTTTTGCTTTTCTAGCGTGATTGCTTCGTTCCTCGCAATGACAAACAGTGCGTTTAACTTACAACTTAAAAAAAAACTTTGCGACTCTGTGCCTTTGCGCGATTAATAAAATATCCTGCCAATTTCACGTCAAAAAAGTTACAATTTATCACAAGCAAATTCCCTAAAAACACCGAACTTTTAAATACCTTAGCAAATTATAATTCTCGTTAAAAAATCAATAAAAATGGCTGAGCAATCTTCAATTATATGCCCAAATTGCGGGACACCAATCGATGTCAATGATGTTTTAAAACATCAGTTGGAAGATAGTATCCGTAAAGAATTTCAACAAAAAGCCAATGCTCAAAGCAGAGAATTGGAGCTTAAAAATGAACAATTCGAAAAAGCCAAAGCCGACTTTGAAGCTAAAAAGAAACAGGAAAATGAACTTTTCGCTGAACGCTTAGAACGCGAGAAAAAGACAGCTGAAAAAGAGATTACCGAAAAGCTAAAAACAAAACTCGAAGAAGAAAATAAAGATCGTTTGACCTTAATGGAAAAAGAACTTTCTGAGAAATCGGAGAAGCTTCGTGAATTGAATAAAATGACAGGCGAAATTGCAAAACTCCAACGTGAAAAACTGGAAATGAAAGAAGCAATCGAAGCCGAAGCGCAAAAACAACTGAACGCTACTTTAGTTTTGGAACGTGATAAAATCCGTAAACAGGAAGAAGAAAAAAACGAACTTAAAATAAAAGAATACCAAAAACAATCTGACGATCAGAAAAAGCTAATCGAGGAAATGAAACGCAAGCAGGAACAAGGTTCTATGCAGTTACAAGGCGAAGTAATGGAATTAGCGATCGAAGAATGGCTGGCGAATAATTTCCCATTAGACAGTATTGATGAAGTTAAAAAAGGCGCCAACGGTGCCGATTGTCTTCAGATTGTAAACACACGCGAACTGCAAAATTGTGGTTCTATTTATTACGAAAGCAAGCGTACCAAAGCTTTTCAGCCATCCTGGATTGAGAAATTCAAAAATGATATTCGAACTAAAAGAGCCAATATTGGTGTTTTAGTAACTGAAGTAATGCCAGCCGGAATGGACCGAATGGGAATGCGCGACGGTATCTGGATTTGTACTTATGAAGAATTCAAAGGTTTAAGCGCTGTATTGCGTCAGTCATTGATTCAGGTAAGTCAGGCGGTTCAGGCGCAGGAAAACAAGGGCGATAAAATGTCGATGTTGTATGACTTTTTAACTAGTAATGAATTCCGCTTGCAGATTGAAGGAATCGTAGAAGGTTTTACGCAAATGCAAGGCGATCTTGATGCCGAAAAAAGAGCCATGCAACGTATCTGGAAACAACGCGAAAAACAAATCGAAAAAGTGGTTCATAATACTTTAGGAATGTACGGATCGATTCGGGGTATTGCCGGAAATGCAGTTCAGACGGTACGTGCTTTGGAATTGGATTTTATTGAAGAAGACGAAGAAAATCCTAAGGAATTATTAGAATAACGTTGCGAATATAGAACGCGGATGAAACGGATTCGCTAAAGCGAAGACGCGGATTTATACGGATTTTTATTTTTTTCGTCCCGTATTGTCAGGAATGACAAAAAAACAAATCATCTTATAAAAATGAGTGCCCTAGCCCTGATGGGAGGGAAAATCCTTTTGTGTCCGCCGCGGCGGACACAAAAGATTGGAAGGACAGCAGTAAACAGCTCCTAAAAATTAATCAACCTTTCTAAATACCAACAATTTACCTGAAGGATTTGAAAGTGTCAATCTATTATCTCCAATTGAATATGTTGTTGCGCTTTGAAGTGCTTTGGTAAATTCGCTTTCTTTATTACCCGGTGCGCAGGCCATTAAAGTCGAAATTACTTTGGTAAATCTTAAAAGGTCTTTTTCATAGAATAGAGTTCCGGAAATTGAATTACAACCTCCAAAACCCATAAAAGTATTTTCTTGTGCATGAATTTCTATTCTTGGTAACTCCCTTTGGTAATCGGCGATAAAAACTTTATAACCGTTTAATTCTTCCAGAACCCAAATGTCGTGCAGGCGATAATCAGTAATATATTTTCCACAGCCCTCGACTTTTTTAGACTCAAGCTCTGAGTTATTTTTAATTTCAATTGAAACCTTATAAGGTGAAATTGCTCCCGACATTGAATCCTGACAATCTACTTGCTGAATCGTAACTGTCGCCGTTGCCTGTTCATTACTCAATTTATACATTTTTACATTCGCATCCATTGCTTTTATTGGTTCAACCGATGAAAAAATGATTTTCTCTTTACCAGGAATCAGCGACGTAAAAATAGTTTGCTCCTTCCCTAGTGTTATTCCCCAAAACGGTTCATTACCGGTTGCTTTAAAATAGATGGTCATATCGGCTTCCTGAGAATTTGTTGCCAAAGCTGTTTCTTTTGAACCTGTTGATGCTGATTTACAGCTGATCATCAACGACGAGAAGAGCAAAAATGCAAGTATATTTTTCATGAGATTTTTATTTAAAATGAATTGAATTTTTAGGAACAAATTCCAAAATTCAATTGAATTTACGACAATTTTCTGTAATCCTTATTTAGAATCTTTTCAAATTTAAGAAAATCGGCACCAAAATCATAAATATTAGGAAGATGAAAAACCGTCTGAAATCCGCACTACTTAAGAGATTACGACAAAATACGTATTACTTCTCGTTATTTTTCTAACAAAAAAGCAAATTACATACGTATTTTTATAAGTATAAATACTTATATTTGCGTAGTAATACTTAATTAAAGAAATCATGATTAGAGTAATAGTAGTTGGAAACGGCATGGTTGGTTATAAATTTTGCGAAAAATTCATTGCAAAATCAGGACAGGAAAAGTATCAGATTACCGTTTTTGGCGAAGAGCCAAGACGCGCTTACGACCGTGTTCATTTAAGTGAATACTTTGGAGGCAAAACCGCTGATGACTTATCAATGTCAACTAGTGAATGGTACGCAGAAAACAATATTATTCTAAACACTTCTGAGTTAATTACAGATATTAACAGAACAGAAAAAACAATACATACGCATTTAGAAAAAACGCATACGTACGATTACTTAGTTCTTGCTACAGGATCTTCGGCATTTGTACCACCAATTGATGGAGTTGAAAAAGAAGGCGTTTTTGTATACAGAACGATCGAGGATTTAGATGCGATTATGGGATATGCAAAAAAAATAAAACAAAAAGGCGCTACAGAAGCTGCTGTTTTAGGTGGCGGTTTATTAGGACTTGAAGCAGCAAAAGCGGTTCGAGATTTAGGTCTTAATCCGCATGTGGTTGAATTTGCTCCGCGCTTGATGCCAAGACAATTGGACAAAGGTGCCAGCGACATGTTACAATCTAAAATTGAAGAATTAAATATTGGCATTCATCTTAACAAAGCCACACAATATATTGATGGAGCAGCCTGCATAACGGGAATGATGTTTGCCAACGAAGAATTGTTAAAAGTTGATATGTTGGTTATATCTGCCGGAATTAAACCTCGCGACGAATTAGCTCGAGTTTCAGGATTAGAGGTCGGTTTACGAGGCGGTGTTGTGGTAAACAATCAGATGCAAACATCAGATCCTTCTATTTATGCGATTGGCGAAGTGGCTTTATACAATCAAAATATTTACGGACTTGTTGCTCCAGGTTACGAAATGGCTGATGTTGCCGCTGAGCAAATCTTAAATGGTTCTAAAACCATGAGAGAAACCATCGATATGTCGACACAATTGAAATTGATTGGTGTTGAAGTTGCGAGTTTTGGTGATCCTTTTATCGAAAATGATGATGTAACCGCCATTATTTATGAAAATAAATTATCAGGTATTTACAAAAGAATCAACGTTACTAAAGATTCTAAAACCTTATTAGGCGGGATTTTAGTTGGAGATTCAAGTGATTATAATTCTTTATTTCAGATTTACAGCAACGCGATGGCTTTGCCTAAAAATCCTGAAGATTTGATTTTAGGTTCAAGAGACGGTTCTGAAGGTTCAAGTTTAGGAAGCGTTATGGATTTACCGGATACTGCGGTAATCTGCTCTTGCGAAAATGTAACGAAAGGTTCTATCTGTTGTTCCCTTTTAGACGAAACCTGCTCTAGTTTTTCAGATGTTGTAAAACATACCAAAGCAACTTCGGGTTGTGGAGGCTGTAAACCAATGGTTTATGATTTGGTAAAAGCCACGCAAAAATCACTTGGAAAAGAAGTAAAAGAGGTTATCTGCGAGCATTTTAATTACAACCGTCAGGAATTATTTGATTTGGTAAAAATCAATAAATATGAGAATTTCTATGATGTAATTGACCACCACGGAAAAGGTGACGGCTGTGAAGTTTGTAAACCGGTTGTGGCTTCAATTTTTTCCAGTATTTACAACGATACTGCCAACAAACACCTAACCACGCAAGATACTAACGATCGGTTTTTGGCTAACATTCAACGAAACGGAACGTATTCAGTTGTTCCTAGAGTTGCCGGTGGAGAAATTACGGCTGAGAAATTAATTGTAATTGGAGAAGTTGCCAAGCAATTCGATTTATATACTAAAATTACGGGTGCTCAACGTGTTGACTTATTCGGAGCACATTTGAATGACCTTCCAAAAATCTGGAAAATTTTGATTGATAATGGTTTTGAAAGTGGTCATGCTTACGGAAAATCCCTTCGTGCTGTTAAGAGCTGCGTTGGAAATGCCTGGTGCCGTTACGGAATGGATGACAGCGCCGGATTTGCAATCGAATTAGAAAACAGATACAAAGGAATTCGTTCTCCTCACAAACTAAAAGGTGGTGTTTCGGCCTGTATTCGTGAATGTGCCGAAGCCCGCGGAAAAGATTTTGGTTTAATTGCTGTTGAAGGTGGATGGAATTTATATATCGCCGGAAATGGTGGAGCAAATCCAAAACACGCTGTTTTATTAGCGGAAAAAATTGACAAAGAAACGGTTATCAAATATATGGATCGCTTTTTAATGTATTATATCCGTACCGCTGGTCCACTTATTAGAACTTCTACCTGGTTAGAAAAATTAGACGGGGGTTTAGAGTATTTGAAAGAAGTAATTATTGAAGATAGTCTAGGCATCTGTGAAACTTTAGAAGCTGAAATGCAGACTTTAGTTAACACTTTTGAATGCGAATGGAAACAAGTATTAGAAAAACCAAGATTATTAAAACGTTTCAACCATTTTGTAAACTCTGAGGAGAAAGATGACAATGTTGTTTTTGTTCCGCTAAGAGATCAAAAAGCGCCAAAAGCGTGGTCTTAAAAAAATATCTTGCCACAAAGACGCAAAGTCACGAAGCCAAATTATAAAACTTAAAAAAAAACTTTGCGCCTTTGCGCCTTCGCGGCAAAACACCACAAGCTCCAAAAAAAGAAAAAAATATCACAAACGTTTGCTGTCCTCTTACCCTCTTTTTTACTGCGCCATCAAAAACTCTCTTGATTGTAAAAAGAGGGATAAGAAACAGGAACAAAAAAATGCACAAAATGGAAGAAATCTTAAGTCAATACGAAACAGTACATCCAAACGATGCTACAATTTGGTTCAAAGCCGGAAAAGTAGAAGATTTTCCAACCAATCGTGGTGGCTGTATCAAATACAAAAACAAGCAAATTGCTATTTTCAATTTTACACGCCGCAACGAATGGTATGCTTGCCAAAATGCCTGTCCGCACAAAATGGAAATGGTTTTGGCCAGAGGAATGACGGGATCTACAGATGATATTCCGAAAATTGCGTGTCCGATGCACAAAAAAACCTTTTCATTGGTTGATGGTTCAAACCTGAATGGAGATGATGATTTAAAAATCGCAACGTATCCGATTAAAGTTATTGAGAATGAAGTGTTTGTTGGGTTTGTGGATTAATTTATAGGCCACAGATTACACAGATTAAAAGGATTAAAAATTGTTTGCCACGAATTTCACGAATTAGCACGAATTAAATTAGTGGAATTTGTGAAGTTCGGGGCGAAAATTTTATTAAGACTCATGCCAATGCAGATTAAATCTAAAAAATCTTCTAATCTGTGGCAAAAAACAAAACAATAATTTGTGCTAATTCGTGAAATTCGTGGCAGAAAAAAAACTTAATTCAGTATCTTTGAAATCTATTATCCGACCAAAAAATGACTACACCTTTTCAAAAAGCAAGCGAATGGATTGATGCCGAAAACGCTCAGGATCCGAATATCGAAATCGATCAAAACAACGAATATCCTAAAGAATTACTTTATTCCAACAGGATGTACGAAAGGCTGATGCAATTTGAGCCTGAAGCTTCAGAAGAAGTTCAGATTGCCTCAAAAGCACAACACATTTGTCGATGGAAAGTCGCTCGTGAATCATACCCAATGGATCGTGTGGGCTATTTGAGATGGAGAGAAGAATTGAAAAAATTTCATGCTAAACTTACTGCCGAAATCTTAGAAAAAGCAGGATATAATCAAGATTTTATTGACCGTGTTTCTTTTTTAATCGAAAAAAAATTACTTAAAAAAGATGCCGAAACACAACTGCTTGAAGATGTAATTTGTTTAGTCTTTTTAGAATATTATTTAGATCCTTTTGTGCACAAACATGATGAGGAAAAACTAAAAAATATCATCAAAAAAACCTGGGATAAAATGTCGGACAAAGGACATCAGGAAGCTTTAAAGATTAATTATTCTGAAGAAAATTTAAACTTGATAAAAGCTTCTTTAGGATTGTAATTTATTATGAAAAAAAGCAATCAGGAAACTGCAGATAAAATTACTTTCAAAAATTTACGCCGTCTGTATTTTTTTGCACTCTGGACTATTGCTGTAACTATAATTATAAGTCAGGTTTTAGTTCAATACAACTTAAAACAACAACTTAGCGATTCTAAAATCATTAACATTTCCGGGAAGCAGAGAATGCTGAGCCAGAAGATTGTAAAAGAAGTTTTGATTTTACATTATGTTTCTGATATCAGTTCTAAAAAACAAATTGCTCATCTAAAAAATGTTTTATCACTTTGGAAAAACAACCAGAATTCACTCGAAAATGGCAGTGACAGTCTGGCTTTTCCGAAAGAAAAAAGCGAAACGCTCGATAAATTATATCTTGAAATAAAACCAAGTTTCAACAATATTGTAGAAACAACCGATTTGTTTCTGCTAAATTTAGAGCAAAAAAACAACTTAGCAACTAATCAAAAACTGGTTGAAACCATTCTGAAAAACGAAGGTCTTTTTCTTTCGAAAATGAATCAGATTGTGAGTCAGTATGATCTTGAAGCACACGAAAAAGTTACAGAACAACGCAGAATCGAATACTGGATTTTTGCCTTTACCCTATTCGTTTTACTGCTGGAGTTTTTCTTCATCTTCAAACCAACCAATAAAAAAATCGAGCGACTTATTGCCAAACTTTTATCTTCTGAAAAGAAAGCGCTAAAACTTGCATATGACACGGAGATTATAAGTGAAATAAAGGAAAACTCCGTAAAAGAATTAAAATCCCTGAATTATGCTATGGAAAATACGTTGCTTTATTGCCGTATTTCTCCTGATGGCTCAATCATTCATATTGGAGAAAAATTTGCCAAACTTTTAAACTACACCAAGTTCTCCTCTAATAAAAAATTCTCTGAAGTTCTTACTACTGACGAGAAAGAACAACTTAATATTGACCGTATTATTTTCGAAAAACAGCGCAGTGGCTGGCAGGGTGAAATTAATATTATCAACAAAGAAGCACAAAATATCTGGCTGGATCTTTCAATGGTTCCGGTTACGATTAAAAAAGATGAATTAGAACTTTTAATTGTTTGTTTCAATATTACAGAACGCAAAAAAGCACAGCGGGAAGTAGAACGTCTTAACATTGAAAACAGTACGGAGAAAATCAATCAGCAAAAAGTTATTTCGAGTAAAATTGTTGAAAATCAGGAAAACGAACAAAACCGAATTGCCAAAGAAATTCACGACGGAATAGGTCAAATGTTAACTGGTTTGAAATTCAGTTTAGAAAGTATCAATCTGGATGACAAGGAAAAATCGGCTCAAAAAATTGAATACTTAAAGAAATTATCGCTTGATATTATCAAAGGAGTTCGCACCGCAACTTTCAATTTAATGCCTCCGGAATTAAGCGATCACGGTATTGTTTCATCACTGGCAAAACTGACTCAGGAACTTTCTAAACTGACCGGAAAAGAAATCCTGTTTTATAATAAAACCGATTTTAGTCAGCGTTTGGACTCCTTAATCGAAATCAACATTTACCGCCTTACTCAGGAAGCGATCAATAACGCGATTAAATACGCCGAATCATCGCATATTATTGTACAGCTTTCGCACAGTAATACTTTACTAAGCATTATTGTCGATGACAATGGTAAAGGTTTTGATGTAGCTGCTGTCGATAAAAAACGAAATAGTGAATCCGGAATGGGAATGTTATTTATGCAGGAAAGAATTCAATATATAAATGGGCGCGTTTTCTTCAAATCGATTCCGGGTGAAGGAACAAGGATTACTTTTAATATACCAATTTGAATAATTAGATAATTTGCCAATTAGATAATTTAGATAATTTCCCGTTGTATATATCAATGACACGCGAAACTCCGCAATCAAAATCTCCAATCTTTGTCGATCCACGAGTGTGATCTCTCCTTCGTCGAGATGACAAGTTTGCGCAAAAAAATAACCAAATAACAAAGTTGTTTTCACATTATCTAATTATCTAATTGGCAAATTATCTAATTAAACAATTCTCACATTATCTAATTATCTAATTGACTCATTCTCTAATTTAAAAAATTACGTATATTAGCATCTTCTTTATAGATGAATATACGTAAAAATTCAGAATCAAAATTAAGTAAAATATGAGTGCTACTATTCGAGTTGTCCTGGCAGATGATCATGTATTTGTAAGAGATGGAATAAAATCTTTACTGGAAAACGAAGCAAACATCGAGGTTGTGGGCGAAGCTATTGACGGTGCCGACGCTCTTGAAGTGGTCGCTGACAGTAAGCCCGATTTACTTATAGTAGATATTCGTATGCCCAACTTAACCGGCATCGAGGTAGTAGAAAAACTTAGAAGTGAGAATAATGATGTAAAAATCATTATGCTTTCTATGCACGAATCTGAAGAATACGTATTGAAATCGATTAAAGCCGGAGCCGATGGTTATTTATTGAAAGGTTCAAGCAAAGAAGAATTTCTAAAAGCCCTTCATACTGTTGCCGCTGGTGGAAAATATTTCAGTGGAGATATCTCATCAATACTTATTGGACAACTAACCAACTCTTCTGCTTCATTAGAACCTAAACAAAACTTAGGTGAAGAAATGATGATTACGAAAAGAGAAAAAGAAATCCTGACGCTTTTATTATCCGGTAAAGGAAATAAAGAAATTGCCGAAGCTCTTGATATCAGTAAGCGTACTGCCGAAGTGCACCGTTTTAACCTAATGAAAAAACTGAAAGTAAAAAATCTAATGGAACTTTCGAATAAAGCGACGGAGTATTCTTTATTATAAAAAACTACGTATAATTACGTAATTATTTCTGAAAAACTGCGTTTTCGCAGTTTTTAACTACGTTATAGTACTTATTTTTGTTAAAAAATTAAGTGCTATGAAAACTACAAACTCACTCTCGCAATCACACAAAATTTTATTCTTAAATACCCTGGCTTTTACCGTGTGTTTCGCCTGTTGGACTTTAAATGGTGTTTTAGTAACCTTTTTAGTTGATAATGGTATTTTTCACTGGAGCGTTGTTCAGGTGGGCTGGCTGCTTGGAATTCCGATTCTGACCGGATCAATTATGCGTTTGCCAATAGGTATTTTGACGGATAAATTTGGCGGAAAATATGTTTTTTCACTTTTACTCCTACTCTGCTCGATTCCGTTATTTTTATTGCCTCTTGCAGACAGTTTTATAACATTCGCCTTATTGAGTTTTTTATTCGGAATGGTCGGAACCAGTTTCGCTGTCGGAATTGGATATACTTCTATCTGGTATCCAAAAGAATGGCAGGGACGTGCTTTAGGAATTTTCGGAATGGGAAATGCGGGTGCTGCAATTACTACTTTTTTAGCGCCATCATTATTAAATCATTTTGCTATCGAAGATCCTCAAAATGGTTGGAAAATATTGCCTGTAATTTATGGTGTAGCACTGGTTGTAATTGGAATAGCCTTTTTAATTTTCGCTAAAAACAAAAAAATAGAAAACAATACCAAAAGTGTTTCACAAATGCTGCAATCCTTAAAATCTGCCAGAGTTTGGCGTTTTGGAGCGTATTACTTTTTAGTTTTTGGGTGTTTCGTGGCTTACTCACAATGGTTGTTACCCAATTTCATGAACGTGTATCAAACGAGTTTGGTCATGGGTGGATTATTTGCAACGCTTTTCAGTTTGCCATCAGGAGTAATTAGAGCATTTGGCGGTTATTTATCCGATAAATTTGGAGCCAGAAAAGTGATGTATTGGGTTTTAAGTTCTTCTGTTGTTTTAAGTGCTTTATTAATGGTTCCGAAAATGGAAATCACAACTACAGGACCCGGAGTTTTGGCTACCAAGAAAGGAACAATAACACAAGTTTCAAACGATAAAATTAAAGTTGGAGATACTGATTTTGCTGTTGCTCAGAAAAACGAAACTGATGCTGAAAACGCCATTTTCCCAACCAAAACTTCATGGCAGCAAGTGGTAGTACAACAAAACCAAACAGTGAAGAAAAAAGAACTTTTAGCCAAAGGAATTACGGTAATTAAATTTGATGCCAATATGTGGGTTTTCCTGGTTTTGGTTATTCTAATCGGGATTTCGTGGGGAATTGGAAAAGCAGCGGTTTACAAACATATTCCGGAATACTTTCCGACAGAAGTTGGTGTTGTGGGCGGAATGGTTGGAATGATTGGTGGATTAGGTGGTTTCTTTGGACCGATTATCTTTGGATACCTATTAACGGCAACCGGAATCTGGTCAAGTTCATGGATTTTTATTCTTATATTCTCTGCTATTTGTTTGATTTGGATGCATTATACCATCACCAAAATTATGAACGAAAAACAACCTATTTTATCTCGTGTTATTGATCGTAATTAGCCTCTTATCGCCTCTTAAAAACATGATATTTGTCAGTTAAAAAGTAATCCTATTCTTATAATATTGCGACTTATTTTTAATAAATCACAATATGAAAAAATCAGGAATAATTCTTTTAGCGCTGATGGGGATGATCACAGCAGGTGTACAGGCACAAGAATTAGATGCAAATTTACAAATCAGACCCCGTTTCGAGTATCGAAATGGGTACAGAACACTTTTACCGGAAGGTCAGGAAGGAACGTCTCAAATTTCGCAGCGTACGAGATTAAATTTTAATTACAAACAAGATCAGTTAAGTACAAAATTAACGCTGCAAAACATCAGAACCTGGGGAGATGTTCCGACCACGACACTTGCTGATAAAAATAGTGTTACCCTTTTTGAAGCCTGGGCGCAATATGATATAAACGAAAAATGGAGTGCGCGTGCCGGCCGACAAGTATTAGCCTACGATAATCAGCGTATTATGGCCGAAATGGATTGGGCACAACAAGGACAAAGTCACGATGCGTTAGTGGTTTCTTTTCATCCTGAAAATCATCAATTGGATATAGGAGCAGCTTATAATTCAACTGCAGAAAACATTATCCAGACGCCTTACACGGTAACAAATTACAAAGCGATGCAATACGCATGGTTTCATTCTACTTATGAAAATTTTGGTGCCAGCTTATTGTTTTTGAATACAGGTTACGAATATGAAAATATTCAAAAGAAACTATTGGTTGATTACAAGCAGACTTTTGGAACCTATCTAACGTACAAAACCAAAAAAATTGACACGAATCTTGGCCTATACGGGCAAACCGGAAAAAATGCTGACAAACAAGTTAGTGCCTGGTATGCCGGAGGTAGTTTTGGCTATACTTTAACCGATTCGTTTAAAGCTTGTTTGGGGTACGAATTTTTATCAGGAAAAGATACAAACGATAAAAGTACTGTCATCAAATCTTTTTCTCCTATTTTCGGTAATAATCATGCTTACAACGGTTTTATGGATTATTTCTATGTTGGCAATTACCAAAATACAATGGGTCTGGAAGATGCTTATTTAAAACTGAATTATGCTAGCAACAAATGGCAGTTTACTTTGATTCCACATGTATTTAATACTCCGAATAAAATTGTAACGCCGCTTAGAAATGAAGAATTGAAACATTATTTAGGAACTGAAATTGATTTTACAATAGGCTATAATTTCAAAAAAGACATTACACTTACGGGAGGTTATTCTCAAATGTTTGGCTCTAAAACGTTGGAATTTTTAAAAGCTGGTGACGCAGGTCACACCAATAATTGGGCATGGATGATGGTTTCTGTGAATCCCAGAATTTTTAGTTGGAAAAAATAGTTTTTCTTTAAAATTAACCTATATAATTTACCCTTTTCCTATTTCGGAAAAGGGTCTTTTTTTTTCTCTTAATAAAATGTTATTATTTGCTTTAATTAATTATATTTGAATCGATTATGAACCCCCAATTCTATCCAAATGAAACAATTTTTAAAACTATCTATGTTGACATTTTTTGTCACTCACACTGGCATTGGCCAAAAATTCAATGACACTTTAATTTCAAAAAACTCAGAAATTAATTTTGCAAAAACACAAAAAAGAGGAATTAAAAAAAACAACATTGTTTATTATGTTGAAAACGACCTGCAAACCATATCTGCCTACAAAGGAAGCAAATTGAAATGGCAAACCAATGTAATTTCTATTTGTGGAAAACCAAAAAATGGAAATCCTGAAATAAGATATGTAGGATATAATACAGACAAGCTACTTATCGTGATGGGAAAACACAATTTTGCCGAAATTGACATCAGCAATGGTATAACAAAACTTGTGGGTTAATATTAAGATATAAAGCGATATTAATCTAAATCGCATTTATCCTTTAATAATGAAACTCATAACCTGGAATTGCAAAATGGCATTCAGAAGTACAAACTGCGCTTTTTCAAACTTAGAAAAAGCGCAGTTTTATTTTATAATAATCTATATCATCTTGCATTAATTCGTAATTTAGTCCAACTTAAAAGACTATTTAATTAAAAAGTACCCTATCAAATATTACCTATAAGTTAAATGAAAAGATTAAAATATTCACTATTTTCAGGATTAGGAACTAGCATTTTTTTTACTATCTATTTTTATTTTAAAGAAAACTTTCCCATTGATGTTTTATTAGTAGTAGCCGTTTTTGTTTTTATTTTTATGACTTTAATATCATATTTTAAAATGTTTTCAACTATCGCCAATGAAGAAATTTTATTTCAGAAACTAAAAAACATAAATTATTCAGGTAGAGCGAACCATTATATAAATGGAATTACCGTTGGAGGAAATCTATATCTGGCAAACAACCAACTTGTATTCCAAACTAACATTTTAAACTTTTTACAAAAACACGAATGCATAATTAACCTTGAAGATATTATTGCAGTAGAATTTGAAAAAACTTTAAGAATGGTTAACAATGGATTATTAATAAGAACTAAAAATGGCCAAGAACAATTTGTTGTAACAAATAGGGAAATTTGGAAAGATCAAATTGAAAATAGAACTAAAATATGATTTAAGATCTTCTAAAACAAAATCAATTCTAATGAAACTCATAACCTGGAATTGCAACATGGCATTCAGAAAAAAGGCAGCATTCATTCTGCCTTACAATCCTGATATTGTCGTAATTTCTGAGTGTGAAAATCCTGAAAAACTCAAATTCCCTGCTGACTCAAAACTTCCAACCGACATTCTTTGGTACGGTACAAATCCGCATAAAGGAGTTGGTGTTTTTTCTTATGGCGATTATCGGTTTCAATTGTTGGATTGTCATAATCCGAGCTTTAAAAACATTCTACCTATCGCCGTTACTGGCGGAGCAATTGATTTTACTTTGTTTGCGGTTTGGGCCAATAATCCTGAAGATAAAGACGGACAATACGTCACTCAGGTTTGGAAAGCTATTAACTATTACGAAGATCTAATTAGAGAGACCAAAACGATTTTGATTGGTGATTTCAACAGTAATACCATTTGGGACAAACCTCGTCGGGAAGGAAACCATACTACAGTGGTAAACAAACTCGAAACAAAGAAAATCTACAGTACCTACCATAAATATTTCAATCAGATTCAGGGTAAAGAAGAGCATCCTACTTTGTATCTTTATCGTCATGAAAATAAACCTTATCATCTTGATTATTGTTTTGCTTCAAATGATTTTATAGAAGTTCTGGACCATGTCGAAGTCGGAACTTATCACGACTGGACTATGCACAGTGACCACAAGCCTTTAATTATTAACTTTAATCTATAAATAATGAATGACACCTGGACGGAAAGATGGAACGACCGCTACAGCAACGCAGCATTTGCGTATGGCGAGGAACCCAATAATTTCTTTAAAGAACAAATCGAAAAACTAAATGCCGGAACGATTCTTTTTCCTGCTGAAGGCGAAGGCCGAAATGCTGTTTACGCCGCAAAATTAGGCTGGGAAGTTACTGCTTTTGATATCAGTGCAGAAGGAAAAAACAAAGCTTTAAAACTGGCTGAAGCCAATAATGTAACCATCGATTATAAAGTTGGAGCATTAGAAACACTAAATTATCAATCCGAACAATTTGATGCGATTGCCTTGATTTACGCTCATTTTCCAGCTGAAATCAAATCCCCTCTTCATCAAACACTTGAAACTTATTTACGAAAAGACGGGATTATTATTTTTGAAGCTTTCAGTAAAAAACATTTAGAATATCTGGCAATAAATGACAAAGTTGGCGGACCAAAAGATATTGAATCTTTATTTTCAATTGAAGAAATAAAAGCCGATTTCCCAAACTACGAATTCATTCAACTAGAAGAAACAGAAATCGAACTGAACGAAGGTTTATTCCATAACGGAAAAGGTTCCGTAATTCGATTTGTTGGAAGGAAAAAATAAAACTTAATGTTGAGACGCAAAGATTTGCGTCCCAACAGAACATCTCAACTTAATTCTCTTTAATTTTTATACTTCATTCCCATATCTTCAATAGAGAATTTGTCTGTCAATAAATGTAGTAATTTATCTCTCAAAGCAATATATTCAGGCATTTTTACGATTTCAATTTTGTTTCTCGGTCTTGGCAAATGCACTTCTACAATTTCTCTTATAGTCGATGCCGGACCATTATTCAGCACTACAATTCTATCGGATAAAAACAAAGCCTCTTCAATATCATGCGTAATCATAATGATTGTTTTTTCCCTGTTGTCTAAATTCCACAATTTCAAAACTTCCAATTGCATTGATCCTTTGGTTAAGGCATCTAAAGCTCCGAAAGGTTCATCTAAAAGCAATACTCCCGGATTTATGGCAAATGCTCTCGCAATAGCAACTCGTTGTTTCATTCCGCCCGAAAGTTGTCCTGGTAATTTATCTTTATGTTCAAACAGATTCACCATTTTTAGGTTCTCAATCACAATTTCGTGTTTCTCTTTTTTAGAGCAATTCATAACCGAATCAACAGCCTGAAAGATATTCTGTTCTACTGTTAGCCAAGGCAAAAGTGAATAATTCTGAAAAACGATTCCGCGATCCGGTCCCGGCCCTTTTATCTTTTGATTGTCTAATTCTACTGAACCTCCAGTTGGTGTCAGCATCCCGCCAATAGCATTCATAATAGTCGATTTTCCACAACCCGAATGCCCGATAATCGAAATGATTTCTCCTTTTTGAATGGATAAATTAATATCACGAACAGCAATGTATTTCCCTTTTGGAGTTGGAAATGATATCTCTAAATTTTTGATTTCTAAATAACTCATGGATTTTGATTTTAGATTGTTGATTTTAGATTTTAGATTTCTGGAGGTTTCAGGTTTCAGGTTTCAGGTTTTAAGTTTAAAAACCTTTGTCCCTTTGCAACTTTGAACCTTTGCACCTCTAATTAAGCTTTATAAGAAACTTTATTTTCTATAAACGTGAAGAATTTATCGAATATCAAACCCACTATTCCGATGATGATGATGGCTGAAATTACTTTTTCAAGACTTAAGGCGTTCCAACTGTCCCAAACGAAGAAGCCGATTCCTGCTCCGCCTGAAAGCATTTCTCCTGCTACAATTACCAACCATGCAACACTAATACTCAAACGTAATCCGGTTATAATGTGGGGCAAGCTAAACGGAATTAATATTTTGGTGAGGTAACGCATTTTAGAAAAACCAAATGCCTTTGCTACATTTTTATGATCTTGCGGAATAGAAGCGATTCCGAAAGAAGTATTGATTAAGGTTGACCATAACGAGGTAATGAAAACGATAAATATAGTTGCCATTCCCGTGTCTTTAAAAACAACCAATCCAATTGGAAACCATGCCAAAGGCGAAACCGGTTTTAAAAGCTGTACAATTGGATACATAATTTGTTTGCAAATCGTACTCGCTCCCATCAAAATTCCAATTGGGATTGCTACTAATGAACCTAATAAAAAGCCCAGTAAAACGGTTTTTATCGAATTGAATAATTGCAATCCGATTCCTTTATCGTTCGGTCCGTAATCGTAAAACGGATCGCTTAACATTTCTTTCAAAACAGTAAAAGTAGCCAGCGGTCCCGGAAGTGCATCTTTCGTATAGAAACTCAACAAACTCCAAAAACCAATAAACAAAGCGATTCCGATTCCTGCAAATGCAGTTGATTTTAGTTTAATCGCAATTGCATTTAAAATCAATTTTAATTTCTCATTTCTTACCGTATCAATCGCGGTATTATCCATCAAAACTTCTGTTTGATCCGCGATATCGTTTAGCGTTAAAGTATCTTTATTAGACATGATATTCTGATTTAAATTAAAAAATTATTTTTTAACCACTTTTAAATATGCCGCAGGATTTGAGGGATCAAAAACCGTTTTATCCATTGTTAGCGAGAAAGGTTTCATATCATCATTTGGCACTTTTACTTTCATGCTTTTCGCCACTTCTTCGTATAAATCCTGTAGAATCAATTTATCAGCAATCGCTTTATAGTTTGGTGCTTCTTTCAAATATCCAAATCGAACATATTGCGCCATAGCCCAAATCGCGTACGATTTTCTAGGATAATTTACCAAACCGCCTTTGTAAAACAACATATAATCTTTGGCATAAACTTCCGTTCCCTGGTTGCAGCCCAAATCGTAATTTCCAATTAATCTGTTTTCAATAACATCAGCGGGAGCATTTACATAAGGTGCTTTCCCAATTATGGCTGCCGCTTTTTTACGATTAGCAGGATTGTCTAACCAAATACAGGCTTCTAAAACGGCTTTCATCACTTTTACAAGATCAGTTCTGCGTTTTTCACTAAATTCTTTGTTCACAACCAAAGCTTTTTCAGGGTGATCTTTCCAGATATCTTGTGAAGCGACTTGTGTAAAACCAATTCCCTGTTTCACTGCAACACCGCCCCAAGGCTCTCCAACACAATAGCCATCCATATTTCCCACTTTCATATTCGCTACCATTTGCGGAGGCGGGATCGTAATAATTTTAGATGTTTTTTGATTTACGCCCGCAATGGCCATCCAGTTTCTCAACCATAAATCGTGCGTTCCTCCCGGGAAAGTCATAGCAAAAGTCACTTCTTTTTCTGCCTTAAGCTTAGCAGCCACAACGGGTGCAATTTTATTCATTTGTTTGAAACCTACTTTCCCGCAAAAATCATTTGAAAGTGTAATCGCCTGCCCGTTCACATTCAGCATCATAGCGATTTTCATTTCAGAACCTGCTTTTCCTCCTACCCCGGTGTAAACCGAAAACGGCATTGAATACAGACAGTGCGCTCCGTCTAATTCACCGGTTAAAATCTTATCACGAACATTGGCCCATGAAGATTCTTTGGTTACCACTACTTCGACTCCATACTTTTTAAACAATCCTAATTCTTTTGCCATTACGATAGGAGAACAATCCGTTAGCGGAATAAATCCGAGTTTTACTGGATCATTCTGAGCTAATACTTCCGAAAAAGAAACGGCTAAAACGAGTATTAAAGTCAGTACTATTCTTTTAAAAACTTCTGATGTATTTGTCTGTATTTTTTTCATTTTTAAGAAATTTAAAAGTTATTGGTTTTTATTTTTTAGCTAAAAAATTAGGTTTGATATTTAGCATTACATAAGCAAACTGAGGGCTTAAATCGGCATTGGCAACATTTTTAACCGCTGCAGAAGCCATAGAATTCGTAGCTTTCATAAAAGAATAACCTGCTTCGATATTGATGATTTTGGTCAGGTTGTATTTTACAAGTAAATCCAGTTCGGTTCCTAAATAAGAGTTTAGTTTTCCGCCTGCTCCGTTAGATAAAGTATTTGCCGATTCAAAACCATGAATGTCTAATGCAAAACTTAAATTGTCTTTGGCGTTGTATTTTATTTTGAAGAAATAATCCAGCAAACCTTGTTTTCCAAAGCCATTGGCAGCATAAAAATAATCCATGCTTCCCCAGAATTTATGAGGCGTTCCGTAAAGCGGATCAAATCGATTGTCTTTTGAATCAGCCGTCACTGTTTTAGTTCCGTCATCACCCGATAAAAAATCAACTCCAGGACCAATGAACAATTTTCTTCCTACTTGTAAGGTTGATGTAATCGAAAATAAGTTGGCGTTTAATGATCTTCCATCTTTATTTTTTCCACCTTGATAGTAGTAGCTTCCCACCAAATTTAATTTTCTCGTAACATTAGTGTTAAAGTAAACTCCGGTTGTATTTCGGCTCCAAACTCCCGTTCCGTTCACTTTTGTAGTTACTGCTGGCGTTCCTGCAGTCACTAAAGTATATTTATTAAAATCATCCTTGAAGAATAAAAAAGACAAGTCACCAAAGAAGAACTTTTTCCCTACATAAGCATATTGAAATGATTTGTACATCGTCCCAATTCCGTTAGTACCTGCGCCATACGCCGGATTTGTACCATTGTAAACTGTCCCTGCATTATTTTCCTTATTCTGATTGAAAGCAGCTCCCACATCAGCAATCCAGCCTTTATTCGCGAATTTGAAAACAATTGCATCATGACGTCTTCCTTGTTGCAACCAGTCTAAACTGCCTAAGACTTTTTGATCGTCATAAGAGATTTCCTGACGTCCCGCTTTTATTGACAGATTCTGAATCGTACTCACCGTATCATTCAAAAAAATCTCCGCCCAGGCTTCATGCAATATAATTCCGTTATTTGCTTCTGTTGTTGTTCTGTTGATAGAGGAAGCATCTTGTCCCCAAACACGAACGTCTTGTACTGCGGTAAATATTTTAAATCTATATCCGGAATATCCTGCGTTTAATCTTGTTCTCTGACTTGTAAATATTGCTGCTTTATCGCCTTCTTGTTGTAAAGTTCCTTGTCCGGCACGCATTTCAACACGGTCTCTTAACTGACCTGTAAGTGTAAATTGCGCTTGTGCTTCATAGCTTCCAAAAATTGTAAGTGCAAAACCTAACAATATAGATTTTGAAAGTTTTGATAAAAAAATAGTGTTGTGGTTTTTTAATATAGGATTGGTTAATTTGCTCATAATAATTTGTTTTGATTTGTATGAAGCAAATTTATATACGTATAAATACTTAAGTACAATACTTATGCCATGTTAAAACATTTTTTTTAACCCATAAAAAGCGTTTGAAAGTCAATTTGTTTTCTGTGTTTTCGCATGAAGTTGGGATTAAGTCCCGTAAAATAAGAGATTTTAGGAATTACGTAATTTACTTAATTGGAGAATTAGATAATGTGGCAATTAGATAATTAGATAATTTTTGGAAGAAAGAGAATAGAATATAGAGCAAAGAAGCAAGAAGTAAGAAGCAAGAATAAAGAGTATAGAATATAGAGAAAAGAGGAATGGATTTGTATTATTATGGGTACAAACGTGAAACGTGAAACCTGAAACGTGAAACTTGAAACTTGAAACTTGAAACCTGAAACTTGAAACCTGAAACTTGAAACAAAGAAAACCTGAAACTAAAAATACTTATGTTCCATGATTTCTGATTGGAGTTTTGGAATGGCGAGGATGCCAATTCTTTTGCCTACGGTTTTTATTAGTGACTCTTTTTTAAGGCTTGAAAGTACGCGAATTACTTGCTCTTCAGTAGTTCCGGCGAAGTCTGCTATTTCTTTTCTTGAGAGTTCGATGTCTATTAAACCGTTCATTTGGCCGAATTTTCTGTGGATATACAATAACAAATCGATTACGCGCTCACGTACATTCATGTGGGCGATTTTGCGGATATTGTTCTCGCTTTTATTAAGTTCATCGGCGTAAAACAACATTAAGGCATACGTAAATTCGGGTACGTTTTGAAGAATCTCCATCATGGTTTCGTTGCTGAAATTACATAAAACCGTATCTTCCAACGCATAAGCACCAATGAGATAGCGTTTGCTGGTTCCGAAACCACGAAAGCCAATTGTGTCACCATTTTTAGTAAGTCTAACAATTTGCTCGCGGCCGTTAATTCCGGTTTTAACCGTTTTTACTTTTCCCTTGCAAATAAAATAAAGTCCCTGAATTGGAGCACCTTCGATGATAAACTGCTGCGATTTTTTGCAAACAAAACTATGCTTCTTCTGAACATATTGTTTCATTTGCTCCAGATGCAGATGCTTTTTAATAAAACAGTTTTCATTGGCGCAGGAATAACAAATGGCTTGCTCGTCTTTCATGAGTCCTAAATTTTAATCGATTTAAAAACTAATTTGTTGTTCCTCATTTATTTTCATCAAAAATAGAAAAATAATTTCAAAAAATACGTATTTATACGTAAAAATACTTATTTTTGTCTAAGTCAAATACGTGAGGCATTTAGGACTGGGCATAATTACTATAGTTGTATTTAAAAAAGAAGCTGTAATGCAAAATACCAAAATCAAAACTACCTGTTCATATTGTGGCGTCGGCTGCGGAATTATCGTTACTAATGATGCCAAAAATGGTGTGATGGTTACGGGCGATAAGGACCATCCGGTAAATAAAGGAATGTTGTGTTCTAAAGGAATGAACTTGCATTACGTAGTCAATGATACTTCAGACCGAATTTTATATCCTGAAATGCGAGGCAGCAAATCCTACCCGCTGGAACGTGTTAGCTGGGACACTGCTCTTGATCGCGCCGCAGCGGTTTTTACTTCTATCATAAAGAAACACGGTCCTGATAGCGTTGGGTTTTACATTTCTGGCCAATGTTTAACGGAGGAATATTATTTGGTCAATAAACTGGTAAAAGGTTTTTTGAAAACCAATAACATAGACACCAATTCGAGACTTTGTATGAGTTCTGCGGTTGTGGGTTATAAAAAGACTTTTGGAGAAGATTCTGTACCGATTTCTTATGACGATATCGAACTGGCAGATACTTTCCTGATTACCGGTGCTAATCCCGCCTGGTGTCATCCTATTTTATTCAGAAGAATTGAAAAACACAAAGAGAATAATCCGAAAATAAAAATTATTATTGTTGATCCGAGACGAACAGATACGGCCGCTTTCGCCGATTTACATCTGCAAATTATTCCTGGATCTGATATTATTTTATACCATGCTCTTGCGAAACGCATTATCGAAAAAGGATACGTAGATCATGATTTTGTAAAGAATCACGCTGAAAATTTCAAACAATATAAAGACTTAGTTTTAGGAACTTCGCTTGAAAAAGCGTCTAAACTATGCGGCATTTCCGTAAACGATATTAAACTTGCCGCCGATATTATCGGAAAAGCAAAAGGGTTTATTTCGCTTTGGGCAATGGGATTGAATCAAAGTGCTGTTGGTGTTGATAAAAATACGGCTTTACTTAATTTATCTTTATTGACCGGGCAAATTGGGAAACCGGGCTCTGGTCCTTTTTCCTTAACAGGACAACCCAACGCAATGGGCGGACGTGAAGTCGGCGGAATGGCAACGCTTCTGGCTGCGCACAAAGACATTGCAAATCCGGAACATCGTAAAGAAGTGGCTGATTTCTGGGGAGTTGACGAAATATCAGACAAACCGGGATTAACAGCAACCGAAATGTTTGAAGCATTAGAATCAGGCAAAATGAAAGCCGTTTGGATTATCTGTACCAATCCGATGGTGAGTTTACCGGACTCCCGACGTATTGAAAAAGCACTACAAAATGCCAAATTCGTAGTAGTTCAGGATATTTCACATAATGCCGATACTTCAAAATATGCCGATCTTTTATTGCCTGCCGCCGGTTGGTTAGAAAAAGAAGGTACGATGACCAATTCAGAGCGTCGTATCTCTTATTTGCCAAAAGGAATCAATGCTCCCGGAGAAGCGCTCCCGGACATTGAAATCTTAATTCGCTTTGCTAAAAAAATGAATTTCAACGGTTTCAATTTTAATAGTGCCGAAGAAGTTTATAAAGAACATTGCGCACTGACGAAAAACACCAATATTGATATTTCATTTCTAAATTATCATCGTTTAAGAACCGAAGGTACTTTTCAATGGCCCGTTCCTGATTACGGACATCCGGGAACGCCACGCCTTTTTACAGATAAAAAATTCTATACACCATCAAAAAAAGCCATTTTCAATTTACCAACGGCTATTGAAAATACTTCAGAACAACCAAGTCCGCAATTTCCATTTATCCTAACAACAGGAAGGGTTCGCGACCAATGGCATACGATGACCAAAACCGGAAAAGTATCGCGTTTAATGACGCATACACCAAGTCCGGTTTTAGAAATTAATCCGATTGACGCTTATAAAAACGACATCAAAAATGGTGATATTGTAATTGTTTCGAGCAAAAACGGAGAAGTTCGTGTAAAAGCAAAAGTAACCGATTCCATCAGAGAAAAAGTAGTGTTCCTGCCAATGCATTGGGGAAAACAGCTCGATAATGATTTGAACCGAACCAATAATTTAACCAATACCGTTGTTGATCCTGTTTCAAAAGAGCCGGATTTTAAATACACGACTGTTGCCATAACCAAATATGTAAAACCTTTCCAGAAAATTGCCATTGTAGGTGCCGGAGCAGCCGCTTTCAGATTTATTCAAAATTATCGCGAATTCAATTCAACCGATGAAATTATTGTTTTTTCGAATGAAGTAAATCCGTTTTACAATCGCGTTTTACTGCCGGAATACATGACAGGCGAATTTACCTGGCAACAATTATTAAAAGTAAAAGACGGTGAAGCTTTAAATAAACTAAAAATAACGATGAAAGCCGGCGTGGCAATTGATAAAATAAATGCAACGGCAAAAACCATAACAGATAGCTTAGGCGAAACCCACACTTTCGATTCTCTAATTTTAGCAACAGGAAGCCGTCCTTTCATTCCTGAAAATGCACAACTTCATTTACCTGGACGTTTTACAGTTCGACGTAAAGAAGATGCCGACCGACTAAAAGCCTATCTTGACAATACTAATTTACCTCCGGAAGAACAGCATGTTGTCATTATTGGTGGTGGATTATTAGGATTGGAATTGGCAGCTGCCTTAAAACATAAAAAAGTAAAAATCACTATAATTCAACGAGCTTCTCGTTTGATGGAACGTCAATTGGATTTGATTTCGAGTAAATTATTGGCTGAGGAAGTTCAGCTTCGTGACATCCAGATTTACTTTGATAATGAAGTCAGTACGGTTTTTGAAACGGAGAATCCAAACGAACTGGAAATCGCCCTTAAAAGTGGCAGAATCATTACGGCAAATACGATCGTGTATACGATCGGAACTATTCCGAATATCGAAATTGCCCGAGAAACAGGACTTGCCTGCGGTCGTGGCGTAAAGGTAAATCAGTATTTACAATCTTCAAATCCTGATATTTATGCGATTGGAGAAATTGCAGAATTTGATAATAAACTGTTCGGAATCACATCTGCTGCAGAAGAGCAGGCTGATATTTTGGCTAACTATTTAGCAGGTGATATCAGCAGTTATTACAAGGGCTCCGTTTTAATGAACATTCTGAAACTGGAAGATATCAATCTTTGCAGCATTGGAGATATTGAGATTCCGGAAAACGATGATTCATACGAAGAAATTGTTTTTGCCGATCTAAAACAGCGTTATTACAAAAAATGCATAGTTAAAAATGATCTGCTCGTCGGAGCTATTTTAATGGGAGACAAAAATGAATTTGCTGAGTTCAAAACGATGATTGAAAGCAAAATCGAATTATCAGACAAGCGAAATTCATTATTAAGAGGAAGTTCAAATGCTAAACCGGTATTAGGAAAATTAGTGTGTTCCTGCAGTCAGGTTGGAGCCGGAAACATTGAAGAAACCATTAAAAGCGGTGTCAACAACTTCACCGACTTATGTAAAAACACCGGAGCCGGATTGGGCTGCGGAAGTTGTAAAACCGAAGTAAAAGAGATTTTAGCGAAATGCAAGGTTTAGTTTATTTCTTTGCTTTGAACATAAATTTTACCACAGAGTTCACAAAGGTTTTTCGCAAAGTTTCGCAGAGATTTTTTTAATGTATGTTTAATAAGTAGTCAAAGTTCACAAAGCTTTGAGCAAAAATGTTAGCGTATAGC
This sequence comes from Flavobacterium sp. KH_001, assembly GCF_057840745.1. Lineage (NCBI taxonomy): Bacteria > Pseudomonadati > Bacteroidota > Flavobacteriia > Flavobacteriales > Flavobacteriaceae > Flavobacterium > Flavobacterium sp. KH_001. The sequence continues at coordinate 4,848,895 of NZ_CM174520.1, forward strand.
TTTGTGAACTTATTTCGATAGAAAACAATTTACACAGAATATAAACCTTTGTGAAACTTTGCGAAAAACCTTTGCGAACTTTGCGGTTAGATCAGCACAATCCAGCAACCCAAAACTTGAAACTAAAAAAAACTTGAAACCTGAAACAAAAAGCATATGGAATTGACAAGATTAATAGTAAAAGGAGGCGTTATTTCGCCAGGAGAATTACGTGAAGTAGTCAATATGGCAATGGATCATGGTTTGGATTCGATTTCATTTGGATCAAGACAGGATATCATTTTCCCAAAAGGATTAAATCTTTCCAGCAAAGAAAAAATCGGGAAACATCATTTTGTTTTTCCAAATGAAAAAAGTGGTAACAACATTGTTTCATCGTATGTTTCAACTGATATTTTCAGAAATACCAATTGGCTTACGGGAAACAAATTCTTATATATTTTAGAGCAGTTCAAAGAACAGCCAAAGCTAAAAGTCAACATTAATGACCCTAAGCAACAGTTAGTTCCGTTGTTTACAGGTCATTTAAACTTTATTGCTTCGGAGCATGAAGATTACTGGTACTTATACATTCGTTTGCCAAAATGGGAACGTATGGAAGTTTATCCAGTTTTGATTTACAGCTGGGATATTGCTACTTTTTATTATGAAATTGAGAAAATCGTTTCTGAAGAATCTTATGGAATTGATATGATTTTCAGCTTGGTCAGTGAAGCTTTAGATACCAATAACAGAACAATTGACAAGCCATTGAATGTTCCTTTTTATCCTTTCCCCTATTACGAAGGAATGAACCGAATGGGGATTGATCAGTATTGGTTAGGTTTATATTGGAGAAATAACTTGTATGATCTGGATTTTCTAAAAGAAATGTGCGATTTATGTTTTGATTGTAAAATCGGAAAAATATGTATCACACCCTGGAAGTCATTTATCGTGAAAGGAATTCCGAAGGATCGAAAACTGGAATGGGAGAAATTTCTCGGCAAAAAAGGAATCAACGTCCGTCACTCCTTATTAGAATTAAATTGGCATTTACCGGTCGCTATGGAATGGGCTTTGAATCTGAAAACCTTTTTGGTTCGAACACTTGATCAATTTGATATTAGTACCTACGGATTGACTTTCGGAATCTCGGAATACAATCGCGACGGCCATTATTTTACTTCGATTGTAGTTGAAAAAAATGAACTGCCAGCAGCCTTAGAATCAATTAAAATTCGTGATACCTATAATGTTTTATTTGCAAAGAATTTCGATCCAAATACTCGTGAATATATCGTGCATTCACAGGATATTGACAAACTAGAACTGCCAACTATCTTAATTGAATTAAGTCGAAAATACTTTGAAGAATTAGGAAATTCTATTCCGGAATCAACAGAAAACACACAGAAAAAAGAGAAAACGCAATTGGACATTTACCAATGCCAGGAATGTTTAACACTTTATAATTCGGAATACGGTGATGAAAGTCAGGGAATTCCAAAAGGGATTTTATTTACCGATTTAGCTGAAAGTTATTGCTGTTCTTTATGTGAAGCACCTAAAAGTAATTTTAAGATTCTGGAGGCTGTAGAAAATTAATTGCGTTAGCAATTAAATTCTTAAGGAAAATCTTAACATTTACGTATGCAAATATTGCTTAAATTTAGCTTTACTAAAATTTGATGTTATCACAACTTTATTAATTTGTTTTGATAATCAATTAATTAAAGTCTATTTTACTCTATAAAACATACCATTATGATAAAAAGAACAACCAGAACCCCAGCCGTTAAAAAAACTGAAACACCAGCAACAGAACCTACAAAAGAAACTACTGAAAATACAACAGAAGTTAAACCCGCTGCACAAACTCCGGCGCCAAAAGCAACAACTCCAAAAGCTCCGGTTAAAAGAGCACCACGAACTGCGGCTAAAACTCCGGCAGCAACTGTAAAAGCAACGGCTCAAACTCCGGTAAAACCAGCTTCAAAAAGTACTCCGAAAGCAATAGTTAAAAGAGTAACAACAGCCGCACCTAAAACTGGAGAAGTTACTCCTGAAATCATTGAAATTAAAACGATTGAAAAGCCTAAGGATAATCAAGCTATTTTAAATATTGAAGAAATTGCCTTGGAGATTGTAAAAAACAAATCAAAGGACAAAAAAGTAAAAAGTAAGCTCAAAGAGAAAAAAGAAAAAGCTAAGAAAAGAGAAAAAGCGATAAAAGCAGTTATAAAAAAACTCGAAAAAGCTAAAAAAGCAAAGCTAAAAGCGGAGACGAAAAAGAAAGAAAAAGCTAAAAAAGAAAAGGAAAAGAAAGCAAAAGCGAAGGCTAAAAAGGCAGAAAAAGAAAAAGCTAAAAAAAGTAAATCAAAGGATAAAAAGAAGAAAAAATAATTATTTGAAGAAGGTTTGACTTGATTAAAGTTGAACCTTTTTTTGTGATTGAGATTTACCTAAGCGTCTCGCTTGTCATCGCGAGGAACGAAGGATCATACTCGGGATTCGATAAAGATTGGCGATATTGATTGTGGAGTTTCTAGTGTGATCCCTCGCTCCTCGGGATGACAAGATTGAGTGATTATCTTTGTCAAAGTTCTAAACTTTGACAAAGATTCTCTCGAAGCTCATCCCCCAATCGCAATCATACTACGATTGTCAAAATGCAATGCCGGATCATCCATTTCAGAAACCGTAACCATTCCTGCCCTAACCTTCTTTTTATTTTTAATAGATTCTGAAATCAAATTGGTAATGGATTCTCCATTTCTAAAAGCTGTCAATAAATCAGTTTCTGAATTAGAGAACAGACAATTCTTGATTTTACCATTTGCCGTCAGGCGGATTCTGTTGCAGCCATCACAAAACGGATTTGTAATGGAACTTATGATTCCGAAATCACCTTGAAAACCTTTTATTTTATAGGTTCTCGCTGTGAAGTTTTTTTCATCTTCTAATTTTTGAATTTCTTCAGATGAAAATGCATTATTTACTTCTGATAAAATCTCATTTTGAGAAACCATTTTGCTTCTGTCCCACTCATTTCCTGCAAAAGGCATAAATTCGATAAAGCGAACAGAAATCGGTAAAAACTGCGTTAACTGGACAAAATCAGTAATTTCATTTTCATTAAATCCTTTCATTAAAACAACATTCACTTTTACGTGAAAATCATTATTTAAAAGCAAGTGCAAATTATCAATTACCTTTTCAAACTGATTTCGAAGTGTTATCGTGTGAAATTTAGACGAAACCAAAGTGTCTAAACTCAAATTGATTTTTTTGATATTGGCTTCTTTCAAAGCATCAATATGACGGTCAATTAAAATACCATTTGTGGTAATCGAAAGTGATGTTTTTAAAGTTGCTAATTTAGAAATAATCTCCGGAAAATCTTTTCTTAATAAAGGTTCTCCACCCGTCAACCTAATTTTATCAACGCCATTTTCTACGAAGATTTGAGCCACAGCAAAAATCTCATCAGCCGTCATTAAACTGGCTTTTGGAGACAATGCGATTCCGTCAGCAGGCATGCAATACGTACAACGCAAATTGCATTTCTCCAGCAACGAAATACGCAAATAATTGTGTTTTCGTCCAAAATCATCCGTTAAAATGGTTTTAGAGGGTGTCATGATTTTTTCCTTTTAAAATATGAAAAACGTGCATTACATGCGGAAAAACAGCATCCATCGATTCTCTGGCTCCGTTTGTTGATCCCGGCAAAGCCAAAACCAAACTTTTTCCTAATGTTCCTGCTACAGTTCTTGATAACATGGCATACGGCATTCTTTGTTGCCCGTAATTGCGAATTGCTTCTTCAATTCCGGGAATTCTGCTTTCTAATAACGGTGATAATGCTTCCGGTGTTACATCTCTTGGAGACAAACCTGTTCCTCCCGTAAAAATGACCAACTGATGCTCTTCGGCGAAAACCTTTGTTCTTTCCTGAATAATATCAATTTCATCCGGAATAATCTCATAATGCGAAGTTTCAACTCCGTAAGAATTCAACTTTTCAACAATGATTTTTCCGGAACGATCTTGTTTGTCTCCTGCAAAAATCGAATCGGAACAAACAAAAACGGCTGCTTTTATTACGTTTGGGAATTTATTTTTGAAAGAAGATTTTCCGCCTTCTTTATTTATTAATTTGATAGTCGAAATTTCGATTTCCTTATCAATCGGTTTCAACATATCGTACATCGTAAGCGCTACAATCGAAGCGCCGTGCATGGCCTCCACCTCAACTCCGGTTTTATAAACTGTTTTTACATTGAAGATAATCTGAATCGTCAGACCTTCAATTTTGTATTCCACAGAAGTAAATTCAATTGGAATAGGATGACAATCCGGAATGGACAAATGCGTGTTTTTAACTGCAAATAATCCTGCCGTTTTTGCCATTTCAAGCACATTTCCTTTTGGAACCAAATTATTAACCACAGCATCAATTGTTTCCTGTTTGCTGACTTTGACAATTGCTGTAGCCGTTGCGGCTCTTAAAGTGTTTATTTTATGCGTAATATCAACCATTAGTATTTTGTTTCCAGGTGAATGTATCGTTTTCAAACATTTCTTTACCAAAAATCGGTACATCTGTTTTGATCCAGTTTACGATGGCTTCTGTTGCTTCATAAACTTGTTTTCTGCGCGTTGCCGAGACAAATACAAACAAACAAATTTCGCCTGCTTTTACAACGCCTAAACTATGATAAATATGCATACAGGTTAAGTCGAATTTAGCGAAAGCCTTCTCACGAATTGCGTGCAAAGCTTCGTTGGCCATATCCGTATAAGCTGAATAATCAATGGCAACAACAGTATTGTCGTGAATCACATCGGCACGAACTTGTCCCAAAAAAATATTGTGTGCCCCAATCGTATGTTTTGATTGGTGTTTGGCGATTGATTCGGCTATGAATTCAGGAGCAATTGGCCCTTCTACAAATACATTTTTACTCATTTTTCTGTTTTTTTGCCACAGATTACACAGATTAATATGATTTTTTCTTGCCACGAATTACACAAATTTTCACTAATTTTTATTTTGATTGTGAGAATTAAAACTTTTAATTCGTGAAAATTTGTGTAATTCGTGGCAAACAAATCATCGCAAAGAATTTAAAATCCTTTTAATCTGCGTAATCTGTGGCTATACCTTAATTTTTTCTTCTTTAAATATTTGGCTTAAAGCCAAAGCTCCACCAGCAATACTTTTTACATTTTTGAAATTCTTTTTCCGAAGTAATTCAGCTGCGACTTTACTTCTGATTCCGGATTGACAATAAACATAAATTGTTTGATTTGCATTCAAGTTTTCAATTTCGCTTTCTAAATTCATGAGCGGAATCTGAATTCCATTTTTGAAATTAATTTTCGGAAGTTCACCTTCATTTCGAACATCCAAAAACAACACCTCATCATTATCTATTTCATTCAAAATTACCTCTGCAGCAATTTCTTCAATCTGATTTTCAGTTACTTTATATTTTTCTTCAAAAGTCTTTTTATCCGGTTTAGCAATTGTATTCTTCTCAAAGTCATACTTTTGCTGCTCATTATTTAAAACATTATAAACCAGTATTTTACCACTCAACACCTCTCCTATTTCTAGAATCATTTTGATTACTTCATTTGCCTGAAGCATTCCTATAATTCCAACTGAAATCCCGATTACTCCGGCATCTTCACAATTTAGAGACTGGCTGCTTTCATCCGGATATAAACAGCGATATGTTGGTCCGTTTTGATAATTAAAAACCGAAACTTGTCCCTGAAATCTAAAAATAGATCCGTAAACCATTGGTTTATTTGTGACTACACAAGCATCGTTTATCAAATATTTTATTGAAAGATTATCTGTTGCATCAACTACAATATCATATTGTTCAAATAAGGAAACTGCGTTTTTTCCTGAAAGTTTTTCTGCAATCGCATTCACTTTCACTAACGGATTTAATTCCGAAACCATTGCTTTGGCTTGCTCCACTTTGTAATTCCCAACAGCCGAAGTTTTATAAATTACCTGACGCTGTAAATTGGAAACTTCTATAACATCATCATCAACAATTCCAATTTCACCGACACCGGCCGCAGCCAAATAAGGCAAAACAGCAGCACCCAAACCGCCTGCACCAATTATCAAAACTTTCGCTTTTGATAATTTGTACTGACCAGCCTCTCCTATTTCTGGGAGAATTATTTGTCGGTTATAACGTGTTGAATCCTTCATGATAATTTATTTATCCTCCTGCAAAAGGAGGTAACAATGCCACAATATCACTTGTTTTTAAAGCGAAGTTGGTGGCCTTTGGTACTATTTTTTGGTTTACTGCAACGCTGAAAGTAAGCGAATCGAACTGATATTTCTCCTCTAAATCCTGCAATAATTGTTGCAGTGAAACTTCAGAAAAAGGGATTTTTTCGAATTCACATTTGGTCCTTTCAGCCACAGCTCCAAAATATTTAACTTCGATCATTATTCTAAATTTAAATTCTGAAAGATAAACTCATCATCAAAATGCTCCTGAAAATAGGAAGTCAATTTTGAAGTATTTTTAACCACTTCACCAATCACAATAATGGCCGGAGAAGAAATCTTCTTTTCTGATACCAATTTAGTAATTGAACTTATAGTTCCAACTACTTTTTGCTCTGTATTTTTTGTTCCGTTTTGGATGATAGCTATCGGCAAATCATCAGTTCGGTTTTCTTTATAAATCGAAATTATTTCTTCCAGTTTATGCATTCCCATCAAAATCACCACCGTTGCAGCCGATTTTGAAGCCAAATATACATCTTTCGACAATTCGTGGTTAGATGTTGTTCCGGTAATTACCCAGAAACTCTCAGCAACCTGACGCTGTGTCAAACTAATACCAACTGAAGCTGGAACACCCAAAGCAGATGAAATTCCGGGAACAATAGCGGTTTCCAAACCAAATTGCTCAACATAATCAATTTCTTCGCTTCCTCTTCCAAAGATAAAAGGATCGCCACCTTTCAAACGCACCACATGTCCGTGTCGATTTGCCATCGAAACAATCAATTCGTTAATTTGATCCTGCGTATAGGCATGGCAGCCTAATCTTTTGCCCACAAAAACAATTTCTGCGTTTGTAGCGTATTGCAGTAATTCTTCGTTTACTAATGCGTCGTATAAAACAACGTCGGCACTTTCTAACGCCTTTATTGCTTTTAAAGTAATCAATTCAACATCTCCAGGACCTGCGCCTACAATTGTTAATTTTGGTGTTTTTGAGTTTCGCATAACTTCTAACTTAAATTGATATTCAGGTCGTTTAATTCGTCAACCGAATTAATGTTTGTTAAATGAAAGTTTTCACTTTCGTCAATATTGAGAATTTGATGCGGAATTTTCGCCAGCAAATCCATCATTTTTAATTCATCGTTATCAATTGCGCTTTTGATAACGGGCAATACTTTTTTAGAATAAATCCCGATCAACGGATGTAATCTGCTTTCTGAAGCAAAAACTGTAATTTCAGCTTCGTTATTATGTTTTGAAATAAGTTCCGATAATAACTCTGTTGAAATTAACGGAATATCACAACTTAAAATCAAATTAAATTCGGTTTCAGAATTCGTCAATGCCGTATAAATTCCTCCTAATGGTCCTTTATCTAAAATAATATCCGGTATTTTTTGATACGGTAAATAATCATATTCTTTGGTTGCTGTTATTAATTTTATTTGATCCGTAATTGGTAAAATCGCCTGAATAATGTGTTCAATGAATGGCTTATCTTGAAACAAAACCAATCCTTTTTCTGACTGCATTCGGGAACTTTTTCCTCCACAAAGAATAAATACTGTTAGTGTTTCCATGACTTTTATTTTTGTTTCAGGTTTTCTTTGTTTCATGTTTCAGGTTGAAATGAGAAAAAATTTTACCGCAAAGAGCGCTAAGGTTTTTTATCCATTGGCAACTTTTTTAAAAGTAAAGTTCGCAAAGCTAGATCTATACAAAGCTTTGCGCACCTTGTTGTTCAATAAAATTATTTAGGCGAAAGAACATTGCGTACTTTGCGGTTAATTTTAATTTATTACGGAAAAATTAATTTAATGCTTGCCATTAAAATCACTGATCCTAAAACAATTTTTAATGTTTTATTAGAGAAATAACCACTTCCATAATAGCCACCCAAAACGCCACCTACAACGGCAATCGGGACCAAGTAAAAACTTTCTGTCGGAACTGTTTTTCCTCCTAAAAAGAAGCCCATAATTCCGGCGAATGAATTCACAAAAATGAACAAACTCGAAATCGCTGCCGATTCTTTAATCGAAGCCCATCCTAAAAACAATAAAATCGGACTCAATATAATTCCACCACCGATACCCAGCATTCCGGATAATAATCCGATAATAAAACCAATTGCCAAAGCAAAAGGTAAATTGATCTGAACCGCTTCTTTTTCTTTAAAATTGAATATTCCGAACAATCTTAGCGCTGCAAAAACCAATACAATTCCCAAAATAATTTTATAAACTGTATTATCCAAAGTGATAAAACCACCAATAAACGCAGCTGGTATTGAAGCTATTGCAAACGGATAAAACAATTTCGGTTTAAAATAATTCATTCGATAATAAAAGAAAAACGAAATACTCGAAACAAATAAATTCAATAGTAAAGCCGATGGTTTCATCACTGAAACAGGAAAAGCAAAAATAGTCATCAAAGCCAAATAACCCGAAGCTCCACCATGTCCAACGCTTGAATATAAAAATGCAATCACAATTAATGCAAAGCTAAAAAGGAGGATATTTTCGGAACTAAGGAGATTCATTTGTTTTTTGTTTCAGGTTTTCTTTGTTTAAAGTTTCAAGTTATTGCTGTATGTTTAAAATTACACACTGCTGTCTAAGTTTGAAATTCTTTATTCTTTATTCTTTATTCTTTATTCTTTATTCTTTATTCTTTATTCTTTATTCTTTATTCTTTATTCTTTATTCTTTATTCTTAAAACATTCTAATTAATCGGCAATAAAGTCACTAATTGTCCTTTTTTAAAAGCTTCAACATCATCCGGAACAATCAATAAACTGTTGGCAATTGCAAACGTATTTAGCATTGATGAAGCCTGACTATCTAAAATGGTGACATTGGTTTCATCATAGAGTGCTTTTAAAAACAGTGTTTTTCCAGTTGTATTGGTTACAGCACCATTTAACTTGCGAACTAATTTTGGCAAATGAATATCTGAGAATCCCATTCGGTTTTTAATTGCAGGATAAACATAGATATAAAAATTGGTCAATGATGAAGCCGGATTCCCAGGCAAAGCAAATACTAAAGTATCCTTTTTAGATCCAAAGAACATTGGTTTTCCAGGCTTTTGGTTGATTTTATAAAAAAGCTCCTCTACTCCATTTGCTAATAAGGCATCTTTTACGAAATCATAATCTCCAACAGAAATTCCTCCAGAAATTAAAACAACATCATATTTTTCAAGAATCCCTTTTAGTGCTTTTTTTGTGGCTTTAAGATTGTCTTTTACCTTATAGACTTTTGTCTTATTGATTCCGATTGTCTGAAGCGCGGCTTCTAACATTACCGAATTACTTTCGTAAATTTTACCTTTCGGTAATTTTTTACCTGGTTTTACCAATTCGTTTCCGGTTACTAAAATAGCCACTTTCGGCTTTTTATAAACTGTTATTTCCGTTATTCCCAAACAAGCTAAAAATCCAATTGCAGCAGGCGTTATTAAAGTATTGGCTTCAAAAACAACTTCTTCTTTTGCAATTTGTTCTCCTTTATTGCGAATATTAGAAAATTGCGGTGGCATAGCAGCAATTAAAATCGAATCCTTATTTGCTAAAACATGCTCCTGCATTACCACTGTATCTGCGTTTTTTGGAACAAAAGCTCCGGTAAAAATACGTACAGCTTCATTTTCATTCAGTTTTATATTGGAATGATCTCCAGCCTGCGAAGTACTTATTACATCATATTGATGTTTTTCGCTGTGAATGAAGGCATAACCATCCATAGCCGATTGGCGAAAAGGCGGCATATCAATTGGAGAATATAATGTTTCTGCCAGGATATAACCCAGTGCTTTACGAACCGGAATTATTTGAACCGGCATATTCGAACTGTTTTCAGCCACTATCGCTAAAGCTTCACTTACTTTTATCATTTTAAAAATATAAAACTACGTATAAATACTTATTACAAATATAAGTATTTATTTATAGGATGAATAAAAAATTTGAATTTATTTTAATATCTATAAAATTAGTCTAATTTATTCAAAATCAACTTCAAAAATGACTCTAGTTTTTGCATAAAAACTTGTAGCGGAATATAAAATAGTCTTTTTTAGACGTTTTCATTTCCATTCTTTACTTTTTTGAGAGCTTTAAAACTTAAAAAAAGATATAAAATACTTACTTTTTCAGGTTTATAAACTATAGTTTTTTAACATTTTACACCTTAAGAAAATTACAATCAAAATACTAACAATCAACAACTTAACTACTTAAAAAGAAATAAAAAAATATGCCTTTCCAACTAATTTCAAAAAAAACTTCAGAAATTTTTGGTTTTTATTAGATTAAAATTAACTTTGTCTATAGGATTAGTAGAGTTTAAAATCATATTTAAAACCAAAAAAACTATATTTTGAAAACAACCGCAAGCATATCGTATTTAAATCTTCAAAAAAAATACACTTATAACACTTTTTGTTATATGTGCTTCTGTTGCTAAATCTCAGCATTTTTTTTCGTTAACCGATGATTTTCTTATTCATTCTAAATCGGAACCAAAAACGAATCTTTTTAAAATTCACCAAAAGAATACTTATTGAAAATTCCAATAATCTATTTAATACATTTCTGTATTAATCAGATTCTTGAAACTATACCTATAAATCAAAAAAAATAATTAATAACTAAATAAACTAAAAATGAAAAAGATGCACCGCTGCTGTTTATAAATAAAAAAAGCCATTTCTGCGGCAACAGAAATGGCGAGGCTTAAAGAATATTTATCGCTAAATCAAGAACACATTTACAGGTGCTGAAAAATCAGCGCCCAGGGCGTCTTGTTAATTACTTAAACCAGTACAAAGAAATGAAAAAAAAATTAAAAACATACTCATTACTATTTCTCCTGCTTCTGACGGCAGGGGTTAATGCTCAAAATACGACGCCGTTAATTCAGTCAAAATTAGATGGAACTATAGTTGATGACGTTACAAATCAGCCCATTATTGGAGCTTCAGTAGTTATTAAAGGAACAACTCACGGAGTTCAAACCGATGCAGAAGGAAAATTTTACTTTCAAACCGGTCAGAAATTACCTTATACTTTAATCATAAGTTATATTGGATACAAAAAAACCGAAGTTATTGTTGATAAAAACCCGGTAACGATAGGCATTAAAGAAGAACGCCAGGAACTAGATGAATTAGTAGTTGTAGGATACGGTTCTCAAAAACGAAAAGACATTACAGGTTCTGTCGCTTCTGTTCCAAAAGCCAATCTTTCGCAGGTTACCTCATCGGCAGATAACTTATTGCGTGGTGCCATTCCAGGGGTGGTAGTTACACAAAGTTCTGGTCGTCCCGGCGCGTCGTCCAGTGTACGTATTAGAGGAGGAAACTCAATTACGGCTGGTAATGAGCCGCTGTATGTACTTGATGGAATCTTAATTTACAATGACAATAACAACAGTACTGCCGGGGTAACAAATGCAGGTGCAACTGTCAATGTGTTATCAACTATTAATCCTGGTGATATTGAGTCTATTGAAGTATTAAAAGATGCTTCTGCAACAGCAATCTACGGATCACGTGGAGCTAATGGAGTGGTAATTATCACCACAAAAAAAGGAACAAAAGGTCAGGATATTATTTCTTACCAGGGTTATTTTGGATTTCAAAATGTTTCTAAAAAACTAGATTTAATGAATGCCAGCCAATGGGCTAGCTTACGTAATGATGTTCAGGCAAGTATTGGTCAGGCCCCTTCTTTTTCAGCTGATCAAATAGAAGCGTTTAAAACTTCAGGAAGTTATGACTGGCAGGATGCTGTTTTTAGAACTGCTGCACCAATACAAAATCATCAATTATCTTTTTCAGGCGGAGATGAGAAATCACGCTACTCCATTTCAGCAGGTTACTTTCAACAGGAAGGAATTGTAATCGCTTCCGATTTTAAACGAATCTCTCTTCGTGCTAATTACGAAAGAAATTATTCTCAGAATTTTAAATTTGGAGTAAATGCAAACTATAGTAATTCTATATCCAATGGTATCGGTACTAATGGTGGTTCTTCTGCAGGAAGACAGCCAAACCCGTTAGTTGTAGCCTTATATCAACCTCCGGTAGTGCCAATCAAAAACTCTGATGGAAGTTATAATTTAACCGATAATCCTTACGCTACAGCTGTTAACGGTATTGTTCCTAATCCAATTAATGACTTAGAAAATACTATTAACGAAACTAAAATCAACAGAATTTTGGCAAGTTTATTTGGTGAATATAAGATTACTAAAAAACTTACTGCAAAAGTGGCTGTGAGTGGAGATGTCCTTGATACCAAACAAAACTATTATGCTCCATCAACTACCACTACCGGAGCTGGTACTAAAGGTTTAGCTTCTGTTGGTAACAGATTAGTAAGTTCTGTTTTGAATGAAAACACTTTAAACTACAACACTAATTTTGGCGAAAATCACAAGTTCTCTGTTTTAGGAGGATACACACTTCAATACACAAAAGGAGAAGTTGTAAATGCTGGTGCCAATACTTTTGTAAATGATGCCAATACTTACAATGCTTTACAAGATGGTGTTCCGGTAAAACCTTATAGTGATGCTTTTGAAAGTGTTTTAAAATCATGGTTAGCCAGAGTAAACTACTCGTATAAAGGAAAATACAACTTTACGCTTTCAGGACGTGCAGACGGTTCTTCAAGATTTGGTTCAGAATCGCTTTGGGGTTATTTCCCATCGGCAGGATTTTCATGGAATATTACGGATGAAGAATTTGCGAACAACATCAAAGGTGTAACAGAAGCCAAACTGAGAATAACAGCAGGAACAACCGGAAATCAGGAAATTGGAAACTACCTTTCTTTAGCGCAAATGGGTTCTGTAAATTATGCTTTTGGAGGAACATTGCAAACAGGTTTAGCTCCTACCCGATTGGCAAATCCGGATTTGAAATGGGAAAAAACAAATCAATATAATATTGGTTTAGACTTATCCTTATTAGACAGAAAAATCAATTTTGTTTTTGATGTGTATTACAAGAAAACAAATGATTTATTGATCAATGTACCAATTCCGTTGACTTCTGGTTATGCAACTGTTCTACAGAATATTGGTGGAGTTGAAAATAAAGGTCTTGAAATTGGTTTGATTACAGAAAATATCAAAACCGACAATTTCTCATGGAATTCTAATTTCGTTTTCTCTACCAACAAAAACAAAGTCGTTTCTATTGGAAATGGAGTTGATCAGTTTTTCCCGGTTGTCCCAAATGGTTCGTTATTGCAACAACAGCCTGTAACCGTAAAAGTTGGTTTGCCTTTAGGAACTTTCTGGGGATACAGAACGAATGGAATTTTCCAGACTCAGGAAGAAGTTAACACACAACCAAAAATCAACAGTTTAGCCAACACAAAAGTGGGAGACAGAAGATATGTTGATAGCAATGGCGATGGTGTAATTACGGCTCTTGATAAAGGAAATCTTGGAAGTTCTCAACCAAAATTTGTTGGAAGTTTCAGCAACACGATTTCGTACCACGATTTTGATTTGAATTTCTCTTTTCAGGGAGCTTCTGGTGGAAAAATATTCAATGCACTGAATCAGCAATTAGAGATTTCGACTCTTGGAACTAATGCTAACGTTACGCTCGAAGATCGCTGGACACCAACAAATCCAAGTAATGAAATTCCAAGAGCAACAAGTTCTCCTCTTGGAATTGTTTCAGAACGTTATGTTGAAGATGCTTCTTTCTTAAGACTAAAACTAATCACTTTAGGCTATACTTTACCTAAGAGTATTTCAACAAGATTAAAAGCAAAGAGTATTAAATTCTACGTTTCTGCAGAGAACTTAATTACATGGACAAAATACACTGGTTACGATCCAGAGGTAAGTTCATACGAACAAAACAACTTATACCCGGGAATTGACTTTGGTTCTTATCCAAACTCTAAAACATTCATTTCGGGACTGAACATAACTTTCTAAGTAAAAAAATAAACGATGAAAAAGATATTTATAACATTCATATTTAGTGCCGGTCTATTTGTATCGTGTGCAGATTTAGAGGTAACACCAACCTCTTTTGTAACCGAAGATAATTACTTCAAAACACAAGACGACGCTGTTGCAAGTGTAACTGCAGTTTATGCTTCTTTAAGCCTTGATCCGGGAGAGCAAAGTTTATTTGGAAGAAATCTTTATTTCCTAACCGATATGGGATCTGATTATGCGGCGGCAGGAGTTTCTGCAACAAATCCACAGGTAAGAGCAATGAGCAGTTTAACGCACGATGCCACTAATGACCGTGTTCAGGTGGCCTGGCGCCAAATTTATGCAGGAATCAACAGGGCGAATGTATCGATTGATAATATCCCAAAGGTCGCTGGTACGGAAGCAGTTAAGACGAGATTGATTAATGAAGCTAAATTCATCAGAGGATTATTATACTTTCAGGCAGTTCGTATTTGGGGAGGTGTTCCAATTGTTTTACACGAGCCAACTTCTATTGAATTGGAAAACTTAAAAGCCAAGAGAGCTTCTGTTGAAGAAGTTTATACTCAAATTATATCCGATTTAAAAGATGCTGAAAGTTTGCCAGCAACTTATCCTGCAACTGATGCCGGACGCGCAACTTCTGGAGCTGCAAAGGCAATTTTAGCCAAAGTCTATCTAACCAGAAAAGACTGGCCAAATGCGATTGCAAAATCAAGAGAAGTAATTAATGGAGGATACGGATATGCTCTTTTTGAAAATTTCGCAGACATTTTTAATAAAGCAAAAAAGAATGGCAAAGAACATATTTTTTCTGTTCAGTTTGAAAAGAACCAAGCCGGAAACGGTTCAAGCGGAAGTACTTTTCAATCTACTTCATTTACAGGATTCACTGCAACAGAACCGGCTGATATTATTTCGGATGTAGCCTTGTTTTATGATATCTATGCTCCTGAAGATACTAGAAGAGATGTGAGCTATGCTAAACAATTGTTGAATCCAGCTACCGGAACGCTCTATACTTTTCCAAAACCGATTTTTAAAAAATATTTGGATTTAACCAATTTGGCAACTCCGGGCAACGTAGCAATCAATTTTCCCCTTATTCGTTATGCCGACATTTTATTGTCTTTAGCGGAAGCGATAAACGAGCAGGGAGCACCAACTCCGGAAGCTTATGAATTGATTAATCAGGTGAGAAGAAGAGCTTACGGAAAAGATATCAATACGCCAGATCCAACAATAGATTTAACTGGATTAACGCAAACCTCTTTTAGAGCTGCTATTCAGGAAGAGCGCAAAAAAGAATTTGTTCAGGAAGGACAAAGATGGTTCGATTTAGTGCGTTGGGGAACTTTAGTTACTGAAGTAAAAAAGGTAACTGCTAAAAACTCGGTTTCTGAAAGAAATAATCTGTATCCGATTCCGCAAAGCGAAAGAAGCATCAATCCTGATGGTTTACCACAAAACCCTGGATATTAACAATTAACCACAATTAAAACTATAAATTATGAAAGAATTTAAAAATAACATTTCAATCAAAAGTCCTAAAAAAGGACTCTTGATTACGGCATTGCTAGCAGTACAATTTGGCTTTGCCCAAACAAAACCAGAAGAATTTAAAGGTGTAATCGGAAAAACCTTAGCCGATTCTAAAGAATATTGGCCAGAGCCCGTAAAAGCACCTAAAGGGGCACCAAACGTAATCTGGATTTTGTTGGATGATGTAGGATTTGGGGCTTCGACAGCTTTTGGAGGTTTGATTCAAACGCCAACTTTTGATGCTTTAGCAAATAATGGTTTACGTTATACCAACTTTCATACAACTGCGATTTGTGCCCCTACCCGTGCGGCGCTTTTAACTGGAAGAAATTCAGGAAGAGTACACGTAAGCGGTTTTTCACATACTATTTTATCCGCCGGTTTCCCAGGTTGGGACGGAAGAATTCCTTCTGACAAAGGAACGATTGCAGAAATCTTACGCGAAAACGGTTATAACACTTTTGCTGTTGGTAAATACGGTGTGACTCCAGATGAAGAAGCAACAGATGCAGGACCATTTGACAGATGGCCAACCGGAAAAGGTTTCGATCATTTCTACGGATTCTTAGGTTCACAAACCGATCAATACAATCCAGATTTAGTTGAAGATCAGGTTCACGTTACGCCTGACGGACGCCATTTAAATGAATTAATTACTGACAAAGCCATTAGCTATATTAAAACGCAGCAAAAAGCAGCACCCGGAAAACCTTTCTTTTTGTACTACGCACCTGGAGCTGCTCATGCACCACATCAGGTAGCTACAAAATGGAGTGATCCATACAAAGGAAAATTTGACAAAGGCTGGGACGCTTACCGCGAAGAAGTTATTGCAAACCAAAAGAAACTGGGTGTAATTCCGTCTAGTGCCGTTTTACCCGAACGCAATCCGTTAATTACAGACTGGAAAAAACTAACTCCGGATCAAAAGAAAGTATATGCCCGTTTTATGGAAGTCTATGCAGGATTTTTAACTTATACAGATTATGAAGTGGGGAGAGTTGTGAATTATCTAAAAGAAACCAATCAGTTAGACAATACCATAATTTTTGTTGCGATTGGAGATAATGGAGCCAGTAAAGAAGGTACGACAGAAGGCACAATCAACCAAAGTTTGTTTTCGCAAGGAACATCTGATGAAGAAAACCTGAAGAAAAACTTAGCTAACATTGACGAAATCGGAACGGCAAAAGGTTTAAATACCAACTTCCCTTTAGGGTGGGCACAAGCAACAAACGTTCCTTTCAAAAACTGGAAACAAGATGCACAATCTGAAGGAGGAACTCATAATCCGCTTATCGTTTTTTATCCAAACGGAATTAAAGACAAAGGTGGTATCAGAAATCAATACAGCCATGTAACCGATTTGCTTCCTACCACTCTTGATATTACAGGAATAAAAGCTCCGGAATACATCAAGAATGTAAAACAGGATATTATTCAGGGTTCTTCTTTTTATGCTTCTTTGGATAATGCTAAAGCAGAATCATTACACAAAGTTCAGTATTACTACATTTTCGGAAACAGAGCGATTTATAAAGATGGCTGGAAAGCCGGAGCTGCACATTTACCAGATTCCTTTGCTGTTAAAAAGTCTTTTGGGAAAAATGAAAAACCAGCTCCAAGTAATTTTGATGCAGATGTTTGGGAATTATACAATCTAAATGAAGATTTTAACGAGCGTAATAATCTGGCACAAAAATATCCAGAGAAATTGGCCGAACTTAAAAAACTGTTTGATGAACAGGCCAAAGAAAATAACGTTTATCCGTTAATCGACTGGCAAGATGTATACAACAGAAGAATACACAATACTGGTGCCGATAAAGGTAAAACGGTTCAGGATTTAATTAAACAAGCAACAAAACCAGGAAGCGCAGGAAGTTCTAATTAATAAAATTTTATCCTGGAAGTTTTAGAAACTTGCAGGATAAAATTCAATTTGCAAATAATAAGAGACAGCAAAAATAGAACTGAAACAACTTATATAACAAAATCTTACAAAATAATTAAATTTAACTCTACTAATTAGATAGAATTAATAGTTTTATTTTTACACCAACAATCTAGTGGTGGATTTTAAAAACAGGTTTAAAAAGATTTAATAAAGCACTTAAGTAATAAAAAAAGAAGCAATGAAACGAGTAGACTATGAAATTATAGGAAAAAAAATCATCGTGGGAGCGATTGTTTTTTTAGTTCCGCTAGTCATATTGGCGGGAGGTTTAGCATTAATTAATCAATTTTTAAAATAAGAAATCATGGCAATAGTTCAAAAAGAAAAACTAACAAGAGATTTAAGTATTAGTCTTTTAATATACAGTTTGCCTGTATTGGCAATTTTCCTTTATTTCAAATTAACGAATGGCCTTGTAGCAGAATCGCATATTACATTGCCATCGTATTTAGAATTTATACAACCTGCTTTCCAAAATATCCGAACTTGGGGACTAACCGTTTTCATGTTGGTTTTAGGTGCAGTCGAATTTACAGCAGGTTTGTACGATGATGAATGGACAGGTCAGGAACGCAAAGTAGATATCATTTGTTTCTTAGCGCCTAAATTGCTTTTACCACCCGTAATTGCTTTTTTCAGCTTAACTGCTTTACCCTATTTAATTCCAAATCTGGCTAATTCACTTTCATGGGTTCCTTTTTGGGGCGGATTTTTCCTGATTGCAATTGCTGACGATTTAACACAATATTGGTATCATAGATTGCATCATCAGGTTCCGTTTTTATGGCGTTTTCATAGAACACATCACTCTGCTCCATATATGGGAATGGCGATGGCTTCAAGACAAAACTTTATTTACACGCTTTTCTTCTCTCAAATTTATTTGACTGCTACTTTAACGTTTTTAGGTTTAGGATTGCCTGCCTTATTTGTTTTGGTTATCAAAAGCATCATTACTTTGGGAGCGCACTCAAGTCTTAAATGGGATAAACCATTTTATAAATACAGAGCATTGCACCCGATTGCATGGGTTTTAGAGCGTTTGATCTCGACTCCGGCAACGCATCACGCTCATCACGCAGATACAAGCGGAGACGGTGTTGGGCACTTTAAAGGAAATTTCGGAAATATGTTTTTCATTTGGGACGTGATTTTCGGAACGGGTTTAATCACTCGTAAATACCCGGAATCATATGGAACAAAATCATACAAACAAGAAGAATGGTACGCACAGTTTTTGTGGCCAATATTCAAATCTAAAAAAGAAGGAAGCCCACTTGCCGAAGGTGTAGTTGCGTTTCCATTAAAAGCAAAACCAGAAAACGTTACACCGAGTCCGGTTTATTACGAACAGGTTCAGTCTTAAAAACTAAAATTAGTTTTCTAAAATTAAATGTAGCAGTGCAATCAAAATTAAACTTTGAAAGCACTGCTAATTTTTATTGCCCTGGAAAATTCTAAATCTCAAATCATGACAAACAAAATATTCAAAAGTAGTTTTACAGTCTTATTTTTTCTTTTTGCCACAAGTGGTTTTTCGCAAGATAAAAGCTCCAGTAGTATTGTATTACTGGATGCCTTTTATGCGAAAATTAAAAGTCAAAAAAATCCGCAAATAATTGATGCCAGAGGAACTGATGAATTTGCATTAAACCATATTGAAGGTGCTGTAAACTTCAATCTTAAATCGGAAGATTATGAAAAACAGGTTGCGGCTCTAAATCCGGCAAAACCTGTATTTATTTATTCAATTGCCGCCTACAGAAGTGGCCTTTTATCAACCGAATTAATAAAAAGAGGCTTTTCTGAAGTGTATATTTTAGAAGGCGGAATTGCCAGCTGGATTGGTGGCGGAAAACCTTTTTACACCAATTTAAAAAGCAAATTAACATTGCCGGAGTACAAAAAAATTATTGCCGATAATAATTATGTTTTGGTTGACATTGGTTCAAAATATTGCGCAACCTGCAGAACAGTAAAACCAATTTTAGAAAATCTCAGAACACAATATGGTGAGAAACTGAAAATTGTTCAAATTGAACTGGAAGAAAGCCCGCAAGTAATCGCTGATTTAAAAACAGTAAAAGTCTTCCCTACTTTGATCTTATATCAAAATGGAAAAATCGTTTTCAAAAAAGACGGTTTGGGAGATTTGAAGAATGATGTTGATGTAGCGTTGGCTTCAAAATAAAATAAAAATTATGGCATTAACCAAAACCAAAAAAATCGTTTTCTCGATTTTAACTGTATTACTAATCATTGCTGTTTTTTTATTCTGGCCTATCAATACTGATGGAACATTGATAAAACCAAATGAAAAATTAGTCGAAGGAAAAGCAGCATTTCTCGCTCAAAAAGATACTTCAAGAACCGCAGAAAAAAAGCCTAATATTATTATTCTGCTTGCAGATGATTTAGGAAAATATGACATTTCATTGTACGGAGGAAAATCAACTCCAACACCTCAGATAGATTCTTTGGCAGCTTCCGGAGTTACGTTTACAGATGGATATGTTTCTTCTTCCATTTGTTCGCCTTCGCGCGCCGGATTACTTACAGGTCGTTATCAGGAACGTTTCGGTCATGAATTTCAGCCCGGAGATCGTTATCCCAAAAACAACTTAGAATATTACGCTTTTAAGTATTTAATCAATACCAATAATTGGCGATTGAATGATAAAATCGAATATCCAAACGATGCTTCAATTGCCACTCAGGGTTTGCCACAATCTGAAATCACCTTTGCCAATTTAGCAAAAAAAGAAGGCTACAGCACAGCAATTATCGGAAAATGGCATTTAGGACACAACAAAGGATTTTTTCCTTTAGACCGAGGTTTCGATTATCATTACGGGTTTTACCAGGCTTTTTCACTTTACACGCCAGAAGATGATAATCCGGATATTATTAACCATCATCATAAAGATTTTACCGATAAAACGATCTGGGGAAATGGTCGTGTCGGAACCGGGCAAATTCGTCGTGATACAACGATTATAAAAGACAGGAAGTATTTAACCGAAACATTTGCTGATGAAGCGGAGGCTTTTATTGACAAAAATAAAACAAAACCTTTTTTGCTTTATGTTCCGTTCAACGCACCGCATACACCATTTCAGGTTCGAAAGAAATATTATGACCGTTTTCCGAATGTAAAAGATGAAAACAAACGTGTTTATTTTGCCATGATCAGTGCACTAGATGATGCTATTGGAAGAATTGTAGCCAAAGTAAAAAAAGAAGGACTGGAAGAAAATACTCTAATCATTTTTGCCAGCGACAATGGCGGAGCCGATTATACTTTTGCAACCACAAATGCGCCTTTAAAAGGTGGAAAATTTTCTCATTTTGAAGGTGGTGTAAATGTTCCGTTTGCCTTGTCATGGAAAGGGAAAATCAAACCGCATACCATTTATAAATCACCGGTAAGTACTTTGGATATTTTTGCAACTATTGCAGCAGTTACACACTCGGGTTTACCAAAAGATCGCATTTATGATGGCGTTGATTTAATTAGTACCGTAAATGAAAACAAAGTAGCCCATAAAACTTTGTACTGGCGTTCCGGCGATGCAAAAGCCATCAGAAGCGGTGACTGGAAATTAATCATTAGCGGAAAAACGCACCAGGAATGGCTTTATAATTTGGCTAAAGATAAATCTGAAACCGTTGACCTTGCCCAAGTAAATCCAGCCAAAGTAAAAGAACTTCATATTGCTTTACAAAACTGGGAAAAAGGTTTGGTTAAACCTTTATGGCCCAATTTAACGCATTATGAATTTGACTTTGGCAAACAAAAATACTTTGTCGATTTGTAAAACCTATATTCCTGCAAGGTTTCCAAAACCTTGTAAGTTTAATTTATGTAACCAAATAACAACACCTACAAGGTTTTGAAAACCTTGCAGGAAATAAATATAAAATGTCAACTCAAACAAAACAATTTACCATCCATGAAGATTGGACAGTCGTCATTCTCGGATTCCTGATCATCGCAATTTCTCTTTTTCTTTTCCTTCCTGAAGTTCCTGTTTTTAAATGGTCAAACGGAACAGAATTGTCAAAGGATGTCTTTGATTTTGGAAATCTGAAAATCATTGGAATCCAATTTCTATATCTGATTTCAATTGGAACTTTGGGCGCTTTTTTAATTGGAAAATCGGTTAAATATTTTTTACTGGTTTTTCCAATCGTCTATTTCTTAACAGTAATTGCCTTGATAATTGCAGGAAATACTGAAATAAAAGCCTTAAATTTAGAAGCCGTAATTTTCAGTTTGATAATTGGTTTGGCAATTGGCAATTTTTTCAAACTTCCGGAATGGTTTCGCTCTGCCCTTTCTACAGAAGTTTTTGTAAAAATTGGATTGGTTCTCTTGGGAGCAAGTGTGATTTTTTCAGATATTCTAAAGGCCGGTTCTTTAGGATTGATTCAGGCTTTGATTGTGGTTTTATCAGTTTGGTATTTTGCTTTTTGGCTTTGCCGAAAATTAAAAGTAGATGACGAACTGACGATGATGATTTCGAGTGCCGTTTCCATCTGTGGTGTTTCTGCAGCAATTGCAACATCTGGCGCGATAAAAGGCGATTCAAAGAAACTGTCATATGTTATTTCGATTGTTTTGGTAACTGCCATTCCCATGATGATTTTCATGCCCATAATTGCCAAATATTTCAAT
Organism: Flavobacterium sp. KH_001; assembly: GCF_057840745.1. Classification (NCBI taxonomy): domain Bacteria; kingdom Pseudomonadati; phylum Bacteroidota; class Flavobacteriia; order Flavobacteriales; family Flavobacteriaceae; genus Flavobacterium; species Flavobacterium sp. KH_001. The sequence continues at coordinate 4,871,308 of NZ_CM174520.1, forward strand.
TTTCCGGAAGAAGTTACCGGGGCCTGGCTTGGAGGAAGTATTGACACTTCGGGCGCTGTTGTGGCTTCCGGAACTTTGGTTGGAGAAACAGCTTTAAAAATAAGTACTATTGTCAAATTTTCTCAAAATGTATTATTAGGATTAGCAGCTTTTGCAATCTCCGTTTATTGGACGTATACGCATAATAATTCGGCGGAAGCCAAAACATCAAAACCTACATTAAAAGTAATTTGGGAACGTTTTCCAAAGTTTGTAATTGGTTTTATTCTGGCCTCAATAGTATTTTCTTTTTTCCTTACGTCAGAAGTTCGGGACGGAGTAAAAGACAGTTTAAAAAATTTACAGGGAATCTGGTTTGCATTAGCATTTACAAGTATTGGCTTAGAAACCAATTTTAAAGATCTCTTTCAAAATAATAGTAAAAAACCACTATACGCCTTTCTAATTGCCCAATTATTCAATGTTCTTGTTACACTCTTAATAGCCTTTTTACTTTTTAGCAAATAATTTAGATTACCACTATAAGTCTGAATACCGACTTATTAAATTTAAAATAAAATGAAAAAATTATCTCTTACATTCAGCCTTTTTCTTTCTTCAATTATCTTGATTCAGGCGCAAAATAAAACAACCTCAACTGCTTCAAAACCGAATATTATCCTGATTATGGTCGATGATATGGGTTATTCCGATTTAGGAAATTATGGTTCTGAAATTAAAACACCAAATCTGGATAAATTAGCCGGTGAAGGTTTACGCTTACGCGAATTTTACAATAACTCGATTTGTGCTCCAACCCGGGGTTCACTTTTAACGGGACAATACCAGCACAAAGCCGGAATGGGTTTCTTTGATGTTAATTTGGGATTGCCGGCGTATCAAGGTTATTTGAATAAAGAATCTTTGACTTTAGGTGAAGTTTTTCGTTCCGGAGGCTACAGCACTATTTTATCCGGAAAATGGCATGTTGGTTCTGAAGATCAGGCGCAATGGCCCAATCAACGTGGTTTTGATAAATTCTATGGCATATTAAAAGGTGCTTCGAATTATTTTGATACCAAAGGTTTGCCTTTCGGAAAAACACCTTATCCGGTGAAATTGATTCGTAATAATGAAGAACTGCATCCAAAAGATGATTCGTATTATTTTACAGATGAAATTGGGAATAATGCGGTCACTTTCTTAGACGAGCAAAACAAAGAAAACAAACCTTTCTTTTTGTATTTAGCCTTTACCGCGCCGCACTGGCCGTTGCAGGCAAAACCGGTTGATATTGCCAAATACAGAGGAAAATTTGACGAAGGCTGGGATGTTTTAAGAGAAAAAAGAATTGAGAAACTAAAAGCAAATGGTATTTTACCAGCTGACCAAACGGTTGCACCAAGAGATCCTGAAGTTCCGGAATGGAGTAAACTGACTTACGACGAAAAACAATTTTGGAAAGCAAAAATGGAAGTTTATGCCGCAATGGTCGATAATATGGATCAGAATGTCGGGAAAGTATTAGACAAGTTAAAAGCACTCAAAAAAGACAAAAATACACTGATAATCTTCATTTCAGATAATGGTGCACAAGGTGGATTTAACACTTACAATCCGCTTGGAAGAGGTTTAGTTCGAAATGAAGGACCAGTTGGAACTTCAGGATCATTTGATTATCAGGAACAAAACTGGGCTTATTTATCTAATACACCACTTCAACAATATAAGAACAACATGCACGAAGGTGGTTTCAGCTCTCCTTTTATTGCCTGGTTTCCATCAAAAATAAAAGCAGGCCGAATTGATAAAGGAACTGGCCATATTATCGACCTCGCTCCCACTTTTTATGAATTGGCCGGAATTGAATATCCCAAAGAATATAATGGCGTGCATTCAAATCCGTTAGCAGGGAAAAGTTTATTACCCGTATTATTTGACAATGTTTCTGAGGTAAACAGAGGCGCACCATTATTTTGGGAAAGAGCAGGAAACAGAGCCGTTCGCGATGGCAAATGGAAATTAGTTTCGACATATCCGTCGTATGAATGGGAACTTTACAACATTGAAACGGACCGTGGTGAAACAACCAATGTGGCGCAACAAAATGCTGGAATTGTCAACAAACTTTCTGCTTCTTATTTTGAATGGGCAGACAGAACCGGAGTTGTCGAATACAGCAAATTTAAATTGAAACCAGAGGTAATGCCTGGTGGGGCAATTTTAAAGAAATAAAAATGTCGTGATTACGGCTCTTAATAACACTATAGACTAAAACATATTAATCTGTATATGAAGTATTTGACTGAATTTTTAAATTTTATCAATAACTTTAAGCTATCAAAAAGAATAAATTATTAATTAGTAAAAATCCAAAAAAAATGGCAGAATCTAAACAACAACAGACCGCATTAGGCGATGTTGCAGCAAGGCAGTTAGCAATTGCAACACGTACAGTCCCACAAATCGGAACTATTTCTCCACGCTGGTTAACGCATCTATTGCATTGGACACCTGTAGAATCTGGCGTATTTCGCTTGAATAAAGTTAAAGACGGAAGTCATATAGAAGTAGACTGTTCTGCCCGAGATGAAAGGGTTTTGCCAAATACTTTTGTCGATTATATCGAGAATCCGAGAGAATATAATTTAGCTGCCGTACAAACTATTGTCGAAGTTCACACCCGTGTTTCTGACTTGTACAGCAAGCCATACAATCAGATTACAGAACAGCTGCGATTGGCCATCGAAACCATCAAAGAACGTCAGGAAAGTGAATTAATCAATAATAAAGATTATGGCTTATTAAGCAATGTTGCTCCTTCTCAAATTATAAAAACAAGAACAGGCGCACCAACTCCGGACGATTTAGATGAATTATTGACAAAAGTATGGAAAGAGCCTGGATTCTTTTTATTACATCCGTTAGCGATTGCTGCTTTTGGACGTGAATGTACACGTCGCGGCGTACCACCTCCTACTACCTCTTTATTTGGGTCACAATTTTTGACATGGAGAGGAATTCCACTTATACCTTCTGATAAATTACCTATCAAAAACGGAAAATCTAAAATCATATTACTGAGAACCGGAGAAAGCCGTCAGGGAGTTATCGGATTAATTCAGCCTGGTTTACAAGGAGAACAATCTCCTGGGTTATCTGTTCGTTTTATGGGAATCAATGAAAGAGCGATTGCTTCGTATTTAGTATCTCTTTATTGCTCTTTAGCCGTTTTGGTTGATGACGCAATTGCCGTTTTGGAAGATGTAGAAATAGGAAAGTATCATGAGTATAAATACTAACGAAAACGGATTGCCAAACATTGACGATTTGCAAAATTTAGCCAATGAGTTGTTCCAAACTTTACCCAACGAATTTCCTAAGGAGATTTCGTTGAGTCCGGATAAAGCAGAACATCCTCGTGCAACAAAAATTGCAGAAACACTTTTACATGCTGGCGGAGCCAATATCCTGGCACCATTCCCAACGCAAAGTCCGTTAAATATACAGCCTTCTCCAACTTCTTTTAGTGGTTTTGGAGTTTCTCCATCAATTGCTAATCAAAGTTCGAGTGCTTCTGCATTATATCCTAATGCAGGTGCCGGTTTTGATCCTCAATACGGTATTCCTTCCTCTGGAATTCCTGAAGATAATAGCGTAAATATGAATAATCCGCATACTGGTTTTCAAGATATTAATTTGAAAAACGGAGGTGCACCACAAATTAATGAGGAATCCTTTTTTTCGTCATTGCTTTTGAACAATCAATATTTACCATTTCAGAGTGAAAATTCTTCTTTTGAGGCGGAATTAAAAGTGGCTCTCGAAATGGTTGATACGCAATTCAGAAAACGTGTTGATTTTCCGTCAAGCGGAAGTGAATATGCAAATTCGTATTATTTTTTAGATCAGAATCCATTTGCTTTTGATCAAAAAAACACAAATGCAATTGTTGGAAATACTTTTGGATTAAAAGAATTTGGCGGTATTACAGGGAACAATTTTAATGCAGAATTAATCAAAAAAGATTTCCCAATTCTGCGTGAAACTGTAAATGGAAAACCCTTAGTTTGGTTTGACAATGCTGCAACGACTCAAAAACCGCAAGCTGTAATTGATCGCGTTGCCTATTTCTACGAACATGAAAATTCGAATATTCATCGTGCAGCACATGAATTAGCAGCACGCGCATCTGATGCGTACGAAGCAGCACGTGAAAAGGTAAAAACGTTTTTAAATGCCGGTTCAGTAAATGAAATTGTATTTGTTCGAGGTGCTACAGAAGGAATCAATCTTGTGGCGCAAAGCTGGGGCGATCATAATTTGGTTGCCGGAGATGAAATTATAGTCAGCAATCTGGAACATCATGCGAATATTGTTCCATGGAAAAGACTGGCCGATAAAAAAGGCTTAAAACTGAGAGTAATTCCGGTAGACGATGACGGTCAGATTTTATTGGATGAATATGCAAAACTACTGAATTCAAAAACACGTTTAGTTGCTTTTACTCAGGTTTCGAATGCTCTTGGAACCGTAACTCCAGCCAAAAAAATAGTTGAAATGGCGCATGCTGCCGGAGCAAAAGTTTTAATCGACGGCGCGCAATCTGTTTCGCATATGAAAGTTGATGTTCAGGATTTAAATCCGGATTGGCTTGTTTTTTCCGGACATAAATTGTTTGGTCCAACCGGAATTGGGGCATTATATGGCAAAGAAGAATTATTGAACGAAATGCAGCCCTATCAATCTGGTGGTAATATGATTCAGGATGTGACTTTTGAGGAAATAAAATACCACAAAGCACCTAACCGTTTTGAAGCCGGAACAGGCAACATTGCCGACGCAATAGGTCTTGGCGCCGCTATCGATTATGTAACCAAAATAGGAATCGACACCATAGGTCAATACGAGCATTATTTGTTAGAATACGCTACCCGATTACTAAAGGAAATTCCGGGTGTACGTTTGATAGGAACTGCTAAAGATAAAGCAAGTGTGTTATCCTTTAATTTACAAGGCTATACCAATGATCAGGTTGGGCAAGCCTTAAATAAAGAAGGTATTGCTGTTAGAACAGGACATCATTGTGCACAGCCTATTTTACGCAGAATGGGAGTTGAAACTACAGTTCGTCCCTCATTAGCTTTTTATAACACAACGCAAGATGTAGATATTTTTATAAAAACGTTATGGGAACTCAAAAAAGTTCGACTCTAAATAAAAAATGAGTTATGCTTACTCCATCAACTCAAAAAAATAACTGCCTTTTTTGATATTTTGAGTGTTATAACCAAAAGCGATTGTTTGTTACAGCAATCGCTTTTGGTTATAACACTCAAAAAACAAATTTTCTTCTTTAAAAATAAAAAGTAATAGATATTAATTTTCAAAAAATGTTAAATTACATAAATTTAAATACCATATACACCAATAGCTATTAAATATTAAATAATTTATTGGCATTATTTTTTAAAAAATCCATTTATTCTCTCCCAAAAGTTACAAATATTACAAAAACGCATCTTAATGTTATATTTTACATCGTTGATATTAGTCTTATTAACATATTTTTAAGATATTTGATAAAACTAATCCTAAATATTTGAAAAATGAGAATTAAGTTAAAGCATTTTTTATGGTTCGTATTGATACTATTCGTGCAAATAGCAACCGCGCAGGAAGGATATATTTCCGGTAAGGTCACAGATAAAAAGGGAATTCCGATTCCTGGCGTAAATATTGTTTTGAAAGGTACAAGTGCAAGTACACAAACTGATTTTGATGGGCATTTTAAAATAGCGGCTAAAAAAGGTGATATTTTAACTCTAAGTTATGTAAGTTTTGCCACTATAAATGTAGCAGCTTCAAATGACATGAAAATTGAATTAGTTGAAACTCAAAATGAATTGGAAGCCGTACTTGTTGTGGGTTATGGTACTCAAACTAAACGAAAATCAACAGACAATATCGCTAGAGTAACTGCAAAAGATATTCAACAAGTACCTGTTGCCAACGTACAAAACGCATTAGTGGGTAAACTAGCAGGTGTGCAAATTACGCAAACCAATGGTAAAGTTGATGGAGGAATGGATATTAGAGTTCGTGGTGCAGCAAGTATTAGTGCAGGAACACAGCCTCTATATGTATTAGACGGGATTCCGTTAATCACTTCAGATGAATCAACAAATGGGGCCTCAACAAATCCTTTAATAACACTAAGTCCAAATGAAATCGAATCTATTGATGTGTTAAAAGATGCATCTTCGGCTGCAATTTATGGAGCACGAGGTGCTAATGGGGTTGTAATCATTACTACCAAAAAGGGAAAAGATGGAAAAGGTACTTTTTCACTTAACATGTCTCAGGGTGTTAGTGAAGCTACTCATAAAAAATCATGGCTGAATACCGATCAATATATTGAATTATTCACGGAAGCTTCTATTAATGGAACCGGAGATGCTGCAGAAGCCGAAAGTACATTCGATTTTCTTGCTCAGGGCACTGACTGGAGAAATCGAGAAGTAAATACAGACTGGCAAGATCTTGCTTTTCAGACTGGTCTTGCTACAGATGTTGATTTTTCAGTTTCTGGAGGGGATTCAAAAACAAAATATTTCTTTTCAGGTGCTTATAATAATACAACCGGAATCATTGACAGTAATGAATTAGAAAGAATTACAGCAAGATCAAATATATCTCACAAAATTTCTGACAATTTTACAATGGGAATGAATCTAAGCTTTTCAAGATCTATAATAGATCGTGTTCAAGATGATAATTCATTTACAACACCACTTCAAGCTGTAGCGCAGTCGCCATTGTCACCAGCACGTTTAGAAGATGGAACAGCAAATCCAAACACATTATATGCTAACTATTTATTAGCTGCAGATAATTCATTTTGGAAAACGATGATGAGAAGAATTACAGGCAAAGTTTTTGCCGAATATCAAATAATTCCTTCTTTAAAAATAAATTCTGATTTTGCTTATGATCTTTTAGGGCAAACTGAAGATTATTGGCAGGGAAAAAATGCTCCATTTATGGCAACAGACGGAGAAGCATATGCAACGTCTGTAAATAATGAAACCTACATATGGAGTAACTACCTAACTTATGATGCCGTTTTTGCAGAAAAACACAGCGTAAATGTGGTTGCAGGTATGGAATTTAATAAATACACCCGCAGATATCAATCTGTTACAAGTATCTATTTTCCGGATGATTCTTTTCAAACCATTGATGGAGGTGCAGAAGTTAATGCCGGAGAAGGAAATGAAACAGCTAGTACTTTTGTCTCTCAATTTGGAAGATTAAATTATGCTTATGATAATAAATATCTTTTCAAAGCCAGTATTCGTCGTGATGGTTCTTCTCGTTTTGGAAAAAATGAAAGATATGGGGTTTTCCCTGCGTTCTCTGCAGGATGGATTATTTCTGAAGAAAACTTCTTAAAAGACGACAATGTTTTATCTTTTCTGAAATTAAAAGGAAGCTGGGGAAAAGTTGGAAATGCTGAAATTGGAAACTTTGCGTCGCGTCAATTATATGGGGCAAGACCTTACAATCTAAAATCAGGTCTTTCTTTTGTACAGGCAGGAAATGATGACTTAACCTGGGAAAAATCAACTCAAACAGATGTTGGTATCGAATGGGGTTTATTCAACAAATTAAGCTTTGAAGTAGATTATTACGACAAAAGTACCGACGGATTGCTTTTTGACGTACCAAAACCACTTAGTGGAGGAGGTCCAACAACAATCACTCAAAACATTGGTAAAGTAAAAAGCAGTGGTTTTGAGGTAACAGTAAATACTAAAAACATTGAGAACCAAAATTTAAGATGGACTACCAGCTTTAACATTACAACAAACAAATCTGAGGTATTAGAAATGCCTAATGGTCAAGATATTGTTTCCACATTTACAATCAACAGAGTTGGTGAAAACATTTCATCTTTTTATTTAGTTGAATATGCTGGTGTTGATTCTGCAAACGGAGATGCATTATACTACAAGAACACTATAAATGCTGATGGTTCACTAGACAGAACCACTACTAATGATTACAGCGAAGCAAAAAGAATTATCGCAGGAAATCCGTTCCCAGAATTAATGGCTGGTTTAACTAATACAATCAACTATAAGAATATTGATTTTTCATTTACTTTCCAGGGAGAATGGGGAGCTAGCATTTATAATTCGGCTGGAAAATACCAGTCGGTAGCCGCCGATTACTTTGATAACCAAACTACAGATCAGTTAAACCGCTGGCAAAATCCTGGCGACATCACTAATGTGCCGCAAGCAAGATTGTATGGAAGCAACGGAACTGGCGAATCTACAAGATTCCTTGATAAAACTGATTTTGTTCGTCTAAGAAACTTAACAATTGGTTATACTTTACCAAAAACTACATTAAAAGACGCAGGAATAAGCAGTGTACGTTTTTACGCAACAGGCGTAAATCTATTAACCTTTACCAATTACAATGGTTATGATCCTGAAGCCAGAAGAGATGATACAGGTATCGGAGAAGAATTTTACTCTGCTCCTCCCGCTAGAACAATTGCTTTAGGCGTAAATATTAATTTTTAAAAACGACACAAATGAAACCATATAAATTTATCATATTTATACTGTTTACCGCTTTTTTAACAAGCTGTGAAGATGAATTACAAATCGAACCAAGACAAAATCAAGATTCCGAGGTCACCCTAGGTACTGAAACTGGTATCGTAAATATTTTAAACGGAGCATATGCCATTGCCGCAGATGCAGATGTATTTGGAGGCCGAAGCTTAGTTTCTGCTGATTTAATGGCGCAAACAGGTTTAACCAGCACTACTGATTTTAGATGGAGAGGAAGTTATGGTGAATTCCGACAAATGTATACTAAATCAGTTCTGGTGGATAATGCTTTTGTTCGACAAATCTATGCTCGTAATTACGAAATCATTAATGCCGCTAATACCGTAATTGAAAATATTGACAAGGTAGCAGATGCTGATAAGAGAACCAGAATGATAGCTGAAGCTAACTTTTTGAAAAGTTTAGCTTACTTTGATTTAGTTCGTTTCTTCGGATTGCCATATGAAGCCGGTAAACAAAACACACAGCTTGGAGTTATTATCAGACCTAATGCGATTTATGATTTCAATGCCGATCTTTCTAAAGAAAGAAGTACAGTCGAAGAAGTTTATACTTTGATCATTCAGCAATTGAACGATGCTTATAACGGACTTCCTGAAGAGAACAGCTTTTATCCAGATAAATATGCTGCCAAAGCATTATTAGCCAGAGTCTATTTACAGCAGCAAAATTATGCAGCAGCCAGAGATGCAGCAAATGAAGTAATAGAAAATAGCGGAAGAGCATTATCAACCAGCTATGCAAATGCTTTTAATCATGATGAAAATCAAATTGAAGACATATTCGCCATTCAGATTACAAAACAAACAGGTGAAAACGAAATTGTTGTAATGTATGCCTCTGAAGGAAATGGAGGACGTGGCGGTGATGTCGAAATTAGAAATACTTATATCAATAAATTTACAGATCCCAATGATGATCGAGCAAATTTTAACTATATAAATCCAGATAACGACAGACTACTGACTTCAAAATACACTAACCAATACGGAGATGTAGGGATAATTCGTTTAGCTGAAATGTATTTAATCAGAGCTGAGACTAACTTTAGATTAGGAACTTCTGTTGGAGACACTGCCCTAAATGACATCAATTTAATAAGAACCAGGGCACATGCTGAAAATTTTACAGCTTTAACTCTTGCAACTATTTTAAGAGAACGTGAATTAGAGCTAGCTATGGAAGGTTTTGCAATTCATGACTTAAAAAGAACAAAAGGTTCTATCGATGTAAATGCAGACGGATCAGAATTAATTCCTTATGACGATCCAACTTTAGTTTTCCCAATCCCACTAAGAGAAATGGATGCTAATAAACTAATTACTCAAAACCCAGGTTACGGAAGTTAATCTATAACCTTTTTATAAAACAAAAACCATCAGCCCCCAACTGATGGTTTTTTTATTCGATTTTATAAATGAAGAAAAATTAAAAATTAATATAAAATCTGTAAGTTCTTTTATAATAAAATTACGATGCCATAGCAATTTGTCTGGATGCAGCTGGCATGGACATTGTTAACGGATCTGAATATCCTGAAAAAAAGGTATCTAATATTTCCTGAAAAACAGGATGTGCATTTTCAGTCTGAGAAAAAAGTGTCATAGAAGAACGTAATTTTCTTGCACCCAATTCTCCAAGTATAGCCTCAATAGATTTTGTTTTATAATCTAATAAAAGCTGCGAAATCTCAATCAAATGTTTTGATAAAATGGGATGATTAAGGAACTCTTCTGCTTCTGTAAGACCATTGAGAGCATAATAGTTAGCAATGGTACTTTTTCCTAAACCTTTTATTTGAGGAAAAATAAACCACATCCAGTGCGTTTCTTTTTTTCCTTTTTTAATTTCAGAAAAAGCAGTAAGATAAAGTTTGTTTTGTGCGTCTAAAAAACGTGTAATATCATTATTTGCGTAAGCCATTTTTGAAATTGGATTTAAGTTATAATTGCGTTATTGGTTGTCCGTTTATCTTCTTTCGAGCCTAATAAAAAATATTTTATTAGTAATTTTCTTTTTCCATTTTGAAGACATCCAAAACTACTTCTCCTACTCATTTAAAAATTATATAATTATTTTCACTTGTTACATAATTTTACTGCAATAAAAAAGCTGCAGGAATATCTGCAGCTTATATTTCTTATTTTGGATTCTAAAATTAATCTCTAAAATCATTCAGGGATTTCTCAATAATTTCAAGGCATTCCTGAATTTGAGTTTCTGTCATGACCAATGGCGGCGCCAATCTGATTTTATTTCCGTGAGTCGGTTTCGCTAATAATCCGTTGTCTCTGAATCTTAAACAAATTTCCCAGGCTAAATCAGAATCTTCTCCGCAATTAATTACGATGGCATTCAATAAACCTTTTCCGCGAACCAGTGTGATAAGATTATTTCTTTCAGCAATTTCGTTTAATCCTTTTCTTAAAATGATTCCCAAACGTTCTGCATTTTCAGCCAGTTTTTCCTCTTTAATTACTTCTAAAGCGGCAATAGCAACGGCTGCTGCAACAGGATTTCCTCCAAAAGTAGAACCGTGTTGTCCTGGTTTAATCACGTTCATGATTTCGTTGTTACACAAAACAGCTGAAACCGGATAAACCCCACCAGAAATCGCTTTTCCTAAAATTAAAATATCCGGCTGTACATTTTCATGATGAACGGCTAATAATTTACCGGTACGGGCAATTCCAGTCTGAACTTCATCGGCAATAAACAATACATTATGTTTCTCGCATAAAGCTTTTGCTTTCGCCAAATAACCTTCAGAAGGCACATAAACCCCTGCTTCTCCCTGAATTGGTTCAACTAAGAATCCGGCAATATTTTTTGATGATGCTAAAGCTTTTTCAAGAGCTTCAAGATTATCATATTCAATTTTTATAAATCCATCTGTAAACGGACCAAAGTTTTTACGGGCAGTTTCATCATTAGAAAATGAAATGATAGTAGTTGTTCTTCCATGGAAATTATTTTCACACACAATAATCTGTGCCTGATTTTCGGGAATTCCTTTTACTTCATACGCCCATTTCCTACAAACTTTCAATGCCGTTTCAACTGCTTCAGCACCAGTATTCATTGGCAATACTTTATCAAAACCAAAATACTCCGTTATGTATTCTTCATAATTTCCTAATTGATCATTATAAAAAGCTCGCGAAGTTAAAGTCAGTTTTTGAGCCTGATCAATCATTGCTTTTACAATTTTAGGATGACAATGCCCTTGATTTACTGCAGAGTAAGCTGATAAAAAATCATAATATTTTTTTCCGTCAACATCCCAAACATATACACCTTCACCTCTTTCCAGTACAACCGGAAGCGGATGATAATTATGAGCACCGTATTTATTTTCTTTTTCAATCAAAATTTCTGATTTTGACGAAAGGGTATTTTCAGTATGAATCATGATCTTTCTTTTTTAGAGCTACAAAAGTATTTAAAAATATTAATTTAAGCTATTTAAAATCAATATTTGACTTTAATTTTAACCAAATAAGTCAAAACATATAAATTTTTACTTTAAAAAGTAAAATATGATTTTATCATAAATTCAATTTGAGAACCTTTTATTAAAAAAAATAATTACTTTTATGAATGTTAAAAGTAAACTCAATTTAAAGGAATGGAAACATTAGACGAATTTGATATCAATATAATTAAGGAATTGGAAAAAGACGGAAGAATGGCTTTTTCTGCAATTGCTGCTAATTTGAAAATATCAAACACGATGGTGCATCAGCGTATCAACAGAATGATAGAACAAGGGGTAATTGGCGGTATAAAACCAATTATACAAGAAAAAAAGATTGGATACGATTGGGCTTCTTTTACCGGAATAACATTAAATAAAGATTCGGATTCGGATCGTATTATCGAAGCATTAAAAGATATTCCTGAAATCACAGAATGTTATTATGTAACGGGTTCCTTCACGCTTTATATTAAAATTATTGCAAAGAATCACGAGCATATGCGAAGAATTCTTTACGAAAAAATCGATAGCATTCCAGGCATCGCCAAAACGGATTCGATTATTGAATTGGGCTGTGCTTTTAAACGAAATATCACTTTATAAGAAAATCGATTTAACGCCTTAATCCATGAAAAATAAATTTCCTTTTAAATTTTCGTCGAATCAATTTATTGCATTCCTATTTCTTTTCGCTTTTAATTTTCTTCATGCACAAACACCAAAAGGAAAATTATTTATTATTGGCGGCGGAGATCGTTCTGACGCTTTAATGAAACAAGTTTTGGCTGTAGCCGAATTATCAAAAAAAGATTATATCGTGGTTTTACCAATGTCTAGTGAAGAACCGGATAGTTCGTTTATCTTTTTTAAAAAACAGATGGTAAAACTCACATCAAACCCAATTGTGATGTTGAACTTTAATGCAGCAACAGCTCAAAATAAAGTTCTTACCGATTCGGTTCAAAAAGCAAAACTGATTTTTATAAGTGGAGGTGATCAAAGTCGGTTTATGAAGGTGGTACAAAATACACCAATCAAAACGGCCATTCAAAAAGCATATGAAAACGGAAGTACCATTTCAGGAACAAGCGCCGGCGCAGCTGTAATGTCTGAAAAAATGATTACCGGAAACCAGAAACTGCAAAAAGAGTATTCAGGAACTTTTGATAACATTCGCTATGATAATTTAGAAACTTCAGAAGGTTTGGGATTATTAAAAACGGCAGTTATTGATCAGCATTTTTTAAAGAGAAACCGCTATAATCGTTTGCTTTCTGCTATGGTTGAATTTCCATCTTTAACTGGAATCGGAATTGATGAAGCGACTGCCATCATCGTTCGAAACAATCAAATTGAAGTGGCAGGGGAAAGCGAAGTTATTGTCGTTAAAAATCCGAAGGGAATTATAAAATCTAAAAACAACAACCTTATTTCAATTGAAAAATTAGAAATGAGCATTTATACAGCCGGGCAAAAATTTAATATCAAATAAGCATGTTCAATTATTCCAAAATAATAAAACTTACTTTTTTAATTGGCTGTATCAGTTTGCAGATTTCGGCACAAAAAATCAATTCAAAAGAAATCAACCGATTAGAAAAACTAGCACAGCAAACGACTATAATTCGAGACAATTGGGGCATTCCGCACATTTATGGAAAAACGGATGCTGATGCTGTTTTTGGTTTGCTTTACGCACAATGCGAAGACGATTTCAAGAGAATTGAAATGAATTATATTGAAAAATTGGGACGTCTTTCTGAAATTAAAGGGCAAGCTGTTTTATATAATGATTTAGAGATTAAACTTTTGATTGACATTAACGAAGCCAAAACTGATTATAAAAAAGCACCACCCTGGCTCAAAAAACTATTGAACAGTTATGCCGATGCGATCAACTTTTACCTCTATAAACATCCCGAAGTAAAACCTGCCCTTCTAACGCATTTTGAACCTTGGTTTCCATTGCTTTGGACAGATGGAAGTATTGGCGCTATTAGCACTGCAGATCTTTCTACGGCTGAACTAAAAGCTTTTTATTCCGGAAATAATGATAAAGTGGCTTATGTAGAAAGAGAGAAATATGTTCAGACTGGTTCAAATGGTTTCGCTTTTGCTCCATCAAAAACAGCCGACGGAAATGCTATTTTATACATTAATCCTCATACTACCTTTTACTTCAGACCAGAGGTTCAGATTACCAGCGAAGAAGGCCTGAATGTTTACGGAGCCGTAACCTGGGGACAATTTTTTATCTACCAGGGATTCAATGAAAATTGTGGTTGGATGCATACCTCATCCAATGTTGATGTTGCAGATATGTATGCCGAGAAAATTACCAATAAAAACGGAAAACTATTTTATGAATTCGATAAAAAGCTTTTCCCTGTTATCGAAAAGGAAATCACAATTAATTATACAGAAAACGGAAAATTGATTCCGAAAAAATTCAAAACCTATTTCACTAATAACGGTCCAATTATGGCCAAACGTGACGGGAAATGGATTAGCTTAAAATCGAATAATCGTTCGATGACAAGTTTGATTCAGAGTTGGGTTCGAACAAAATCCAAAAGCTTTGACGATTATAAAAAAGCAATGGATTTAAAAGCGAATACTTCCAACAATACTGTTTATGCTGATAGTAAAGGAAATATTGCGTATTGGCATGGTAATTTTATTCCGATACGAGATAAGAATTTGAATTGGTCAAAGGTTATAGACGGTTCAATTTCGGCAACACAATGGAAAGGTTTACACGAAGTTGATGAAACAGTTCATTTATATAATCCTGTAAACGGCTGGCTTCAGAATTGCAATTCAACCCCCTACTCTGTCGCCGGAGAAAATAGTCCGAAAGAAGAAAATTATGCGCCATATATGGCGCCTGACGGTGAAAATTTCAGAGGAATAAATGCCGTTCGAATTTTCAGCAAAGGTGACAAATATACTCTCGACAAGGTTATTGCTGATGGTTATGATTCGAAACTGTCTATTTTTGAAATTTTGATTCCGAGTCTGGTGAATGTTTTCGAAAAAAATATTAAATCTGATTATCCTGATTATAAGGAACTATCAGAAGCAATTTCGATTTTGAAAAACTGGGATTATTATGCCAGGGAAAATTCAGTAGCCACTACTTTAGCTGTCGAATGGGCTTACAAACTAGATCCGATCATTCAAAAAGCCTATGTTAATGAAGGTGAATTAGACCAGGTTGAAAACACTAAAAAATTTGCTGCAACTGCAGGAACTGATCAACTTATTCCCCAATTACAAACTGTACTAAAAGAATTAAAATTGAAATGGGAAACGTGGCAGATAGCCTGGGGCGAAGTAAATCGCTTTCAGCGTACAAGCGGGGCTATCGATTTAAAGTATGATGATGCAAAACCAAGTTTGCCAATTGGTTTCGGCCCAGGTTCATGGGGAAGTTTACCTTCTTTCAAAAGCAGTTATCAAAACGGCTCTAAAAAACGATATGGCTATAACGGAAACAGTTTTGTTTGTGCTGTTGAATTTGGTCCAAAAATAAAAGCAAAATCATTATTGGCTGGAGGAAACAGCGGAGATGAAAACTCAAAACATTTTATCGATCAGGCTAAGATGTACCGAGAAGGACAATTTAAAGACGTTTTATTCTACAAAGAAGACATTCTAAAAAATGCAGAAAAAACTTATCACCCCGGTGAATAATTAAATTTAAACATATCTGTTAAATAACCTTGGAAGAAATAGCTTTCAAGGTTTTTTTGTAACATAATATTCCTGATATTTGTTAAAAATTGTAAGAAATGAAAAATTTAATCGCACTTATTTTTGCAACCCTAATCTTTTCGGGCAACATGAACGCACAATTAAAACCAGTAAAATACGCTGACGGCGATCAAAAATTAAATGGTTTATCCATAAAAGCTGCAAAAAAAAGCAGTAATAATCCGGGAATTTTACTTTTGCCAGCCTGGCTTGGAATTGATAATGCGTCAAAAGGTATTGCAGAGAATTTATCAAAACTAGGCTATACTATTTTTATCGCTGATATTTATGGTGAAGGAAATTATCCAAAAAATACGTCAGAAGCAGGAAAACAAGCAGGTTTCTATAAAACGAATTATGAAGCTTATCAAAAAAGAATCAATCTTGCTTTACAGGAATTAATCAAATCTGGTGCAAATGCAGATAATATTGTCGTTATTGGATATTGCTTTGGAGGAACAGGAGTTCTTGAAGCTGCACGCGGTCATTTGAACGTAAAAGGAGTGGCATCATTCCATGGAGGTTTAGGCAAAGATGCTGCCCGACCTGTAACACCGATTACTTCTAAAGTTTTAATTTGTCACGGCGCTGATGATCCTTATGTTTCTAAAGAAGAAGTTGCTGCTTTTCAGCAAGAAATGCGCGATTCAAAAGCAGATTGGCAAATGATTTATTACGCAGATTCTGTTCACTCTTTTACAAATCCTGAGGCTGGAAATGACAATTCTAAAGGCGCGGCGTATAATGCAGTTGCAGCGAAAAGATCATTTGAACATTTGAAATTATTTCTTGATGAAGTGCTGAAAAAATAAAAACCATAACTAAACCAAATCAAAATCCACAAATTAACCAATGTCACATAGTCCAATAAGAAAAGATAAAACCTGTTTAAATTGCAGGCATGTCGTTGAACAAAAATTTTGTCCAAATTGCGGACAGGAAAATACAGATTCACGAAAAACATTTCATCATTTATTTATTCATTTTTTTGAAGATTTAACGCATTATGAAAATGCATTTTGGAAAACCATCAAAAATCTTCTTTTTAAACCTTCCACTTTAACTAAAGAATATTTATCCGGAAAAAGATTATCCTATCTGGCCCCTGTTCGTCTTTATATTTTTATCAGTTTTATTACTTTCCTTTTAATTGCCATGTTCCCGAACAAGGTAACCGAGAATCTTACCAAAGGTGAAAATGAAATTAGTTCAAATTTTGAAAAATCCAGTAAAGATAAAACTGAAAATTTAAAAGATAAAAACTACTTGCAATCAAAAACCATGAAACAAGTCAACAAAAATTACTTTCAATTAAAAACAATGAAAGAAATTGACTCTATTCAAAAGTATGGAAAAGAGAGTGAAAAACTTTCTGATTTTCAATATTGGGTTTATGAAAAAGCGGTGCATGTTACTGAACATAATACCAAAAAGCAAATTATAGAAAAATTCATCGAGTCTTTCATTCATAATATCCCCAAAATTCTGTTCATTATAATGCCTTTCTTTGCCTTCTTTTTATGGATTTTCCATAGCAAAAAGAAATGGTACTATTTTGATCACGGTATTTTCACCCTACATTATTTTTCTTTTTTACTTTTAATATTTCTCCTTTTATTTATTATCACAAGAATAATTGGCTTATTTGGAGAAAATGGCCCACTTACTTTCGTTGGTAATATTATTAATTTCGTTGGGATTGTCTGGATGTCTTATTATTTTTATCCCGCGCATCATCGTTTTTATGGCGAAAGTAGAATAGTTTCATTTGTTAAAAGTTTTATCTTATTTTTTATAAACTTCTTTTTTATCCTATTTTTACTCACTTTTTATGTGCTATATATATTTATCAACTTACACTAAACCAATCAATGAAAAAAATTGCAATTCTATTACTAATTGCTTCAGCATTTTCATGTAAAAATGCACAGTCAGTTGCTTCAAAAGACAACTCAGACCCAACCAAATACATGAATGAGATTAAAGCAAAGGACTTAAAAAAAATGCTTTATGTTATTGCTTCTGATGAAATGGAAGGTCGCGAAACAGGTTCGAAAGGACAAAAGAAAGCCGGACTTTACATGATTGAGCAATACAAAAAAAATAAGGTCTCGTTCCCAAAAGGTGCTACAGATTATTACCAACACATTCCTGCAGCATTTTTGAATGCAAAACGAAATCAAAACTTACCGGATTCTGAAAACATCTGGGCCTATATTGAAGGCTCTGAAAAACCAGATGAAGTTTTGGTAATTTCAGCGCATTACGATCATATTGGAATTAAAAATGGAGAAATCTATAATGGAGCAGATGATGACGGTTCCGGAACAGTTGCAGTTATAGAAATGGCTAAAGCATTTGCAAAAGCAAAAAAAGCCGGACATGGACCAAAACGTTCTATCTTGTTTCTACATGTAACTGGCGAAGAACATGGTTTACACGGTTCGCGTTATTATTCTGAAAACCCTTTGTTTCCAATTGCAAACACTATTAGCGACATCAACATTGACATGATTGGACGTCGTGATGTTGAACATGCTAAAAGCAACAATTATGTTTATGTAATTGGTGCCGACAGACTTTCATCAGATTTACATAATGCAGTTGTAGCTGAAAATAACAAATACACCAAATTAGATTTAGATTTTAAATTTAATGATCCTAAAGATCCAAACCATTTTTATGAGCGTTCTGACCATTATAACTTCGCAAAACACGGTATTCCTGCCGTTTTCTTCTTCAATGGAGTTCACGAAGATTACCACGGTAAAGGTGACGAACCGGAAAAAATCGAATACGACGCTTTAACAAAAAGAACACAATTGGCATTTGTTGTAGCCTGGAATTTAGCCAATAGAGAAAATAGACCGGTAGTGGATAAAAAATAGGTTCTAAGGGACTGAGATTCTAAGGGACTAAGGTTAAAAAAGCAAAAAGGGATGAGTTTTGAAACTCATCCCTTTTTTATATCGTTTAGTCTTAATAATTCAAAGAAAAAAATAGTCCCTTAGGCCTTTTTCTTAGTCATTCATAAAAGTCAAGAACTCTTCTTAATTCCTAACTACTATATTATTTTAATTCTTTATAATTTTCTTATAAAAAACTTGACCACTTAACAATTGAATTTTTACAAAATACAACCCAACAGGGAATTTAGCAATATCTACTTTATTAGAATTGAAGTAACTTAGCATTAATTTACCCGCAAAATCATATAACTCAACTTTTAAAATCGCATCTTTTTCTAAAGCAATATTTACTACAGAAGAAGTAGGATTTGGATATACTTTTAAGCCGGTAGTCGACGAATCCAAAATAGGATCATCTATATCTAACATTTTATCCAAAATATCATATTTATGTATAAAACCACGCCACCAACTATATTCAGCGAAAGTATATATCTGTTCTCCATTTCTACCTGTTAAAATAAGATTATTGTTGGTGTCTTTAGCTGCCCTGGTATATGTTAATGAACTTGGCAACTTAAAGCTTCTTACTAATTGCGCATTTTTATCTACTACTTTTACCAAATTATCCCAATATGTATTTATCAGCAAATAATCGCCTAATTCAAACAAACTAGCATATGAACTATAAAGCTCAGTTGTTTTTGCCAAGAGCTCCAAATCTTTATTATAAATACTAAGTTGATGATTATCACTAATCATGAAATTCTTATCTCCTGCAGTACAAGCAATCTTGGAAATTTCATTGGTTAAGTTTATATATTTATATTCATTTTGTAAACTTAAACGATGCAACTTATACTCAACTGGGCCATAAGACGAAGAGAAAAATAGTGATCCGTTTGTATCAATTGCAAAAGCAACCATTCCCGCATAAGTCCCCTCGAGACTTATTTTATGCTGAAATTCTAATTTTAAGTTTTTATAAACTTCAATTCTCGGATTTGTATTATTATAGGAATTATTATTACCCGGAAACATGTATATATAAGAATCTCCATCTTTAGCAGTATAATTTCCCAAATATTCGACACCTTCAAAAAGTGTAGTATTTATTAGATTTCCATTTTTTGAACTTAGCGTAAACACTGTCGTATCGTCATCATTGGTAGTTGAATTAGAAACAGGTAACGATACCACATTAATATCTTTATTTTTATCAATATATATATTCATACTATTATAACTAGGCACATCAAAAACAACATTACCATCTTCAGAAATTTTCAATAACCTATCACTATTATTCTCTGTTTTTGCATTTATATAAATATTATCTTCTAAATCAACAACTATATTTTTATCTTCAGAAGATAAGGGATTAACAATATAATATGGAATTTCTATTGTCCACAATAGCTTTAAATTTGAATCGTATTTATATAAATTTCTTTGCACCGGACCACGCGAACCACCAATACCTTCATTGTCAGGACCCAATTTTTCTTCTGAAGCTATTATATAATTATTTTTATTATCTATAATAATTTTCTGCCCGTATGCTTTGGAAGTCCCTTCTCCTGAATACCTATATGTTTGTAAAGGTTTCTCTGGTTGAACTTTTTGAACAAGTATATCTAATTCTGAAAAAAAATCCGAGGCCGGATATCCTTTTTCATATGTTGTTTCTGCGACAATTAAGGTTTCATTATCTAGTTTACTAAAATCATTTATTTCCAATCCCGTATGCTGAAAATCAGTCACTAAACTTAATTTTTCATCAAATAATTTGATAGTTTTATCTGTCTCTATAAAAAATGTCCTGTCCTTATTCTTTTTAAAATTAAATACCTCAACATCATTTTTAACAGTTTCTTTATAAATACCCCCATCATCATTTAATTCTAATAAACTTAATTGCCTAAAATTATTAACGTCGTTTTTCTCTACACTGTTTAATATGCATAAACGATCATCCAAGTTAAGATAGGTAGATAAAAGATGTCTCACACCATCTTTGGGAGTATCAATTTTATAAACTAATTTTAAAGATGAATTAAATT
This sequence comes from Flavobacterium sp. KH_001, assembly GCF_057840745.1. Lineage (NCBI taxonomy): Bacteria > Pseudomonadati > Bacteroidota > Flavobacteriia > Flavobacteriales > Flavobacteriaceae > Flavobacterium > Flavobacterium sp. KH_001. Next base: position 4,892,144 of record NZ_CM174520.1, read on the forward strand.
TGAGCACGTTGAAAAATCCATTTTTATAAGAACTGTAAGTAAAAAATATATTATTTGATTTATCAAACTGAAGATCAGCATCTTTAAAAGAATCTGTATCATAAATATCAATTATAGAATTTAACGACACCTCAATTACTGATTTTTCATCTATCCTTTTTATATAATGATTTGGCTCACTTGTGTTTACGTTATAACTCTGTAGTAACATATAATAAAAACCTTCGTTGTAATAAAAGTCATTAAATACATTATAATATCCAACATATTGAATTATGTCTGAATGTGTAAATTTCTCAACAACAACTCCTTTATCATTAATAGAATAAAAATTAACATCAACTTTTATAGGATCATCATTATCTACTGAGTTTACGACATGAAGTATATTATTTTCATCCAGAAAAGATTTCTGGTAATGAAAATTGTAGTTTTTTGGAGTGTTAGGATCATCAAAATTATAATGCCAAATCTCTTTGCCTTCAGAATTGTAGCATACTGCAAATAATACTCCCGAATAATTAGAATTATTATTTACTATTGTTCGTCCTATTGTAATTATATTGTTATTTTTATCAATATGAACAGCCAACGGTTCGTCATCAGAAGTATATCTTCCAAGTGAGTATCTCTGTTTCCAAATTAAATTTAAATCTTTGTCTAATTTTGTAGTTAAAATATCGGTAAAAGTACTGTCCCTCTCTGTTGTAGCAGAAATAATGATATCTCCATTACTATCTACATTAGAGAAAAAAGAAATATCTCTATTAGTATGTCTATTAAGTGCAAATGTTTCTGCTTTGATTGGTGTCAAAAAATCCTGACTAAAAGAATTTGTAAACGTAAATAATAGTAAAAGTAAAAGTGTCCTCATTTAAAATTATTAAAGATCATAATAAAACAAATATACACTTCTGATTTATAAAACTTTTAAATATATTAATAAAAAGGGATGAGGTTTAAACCTCATCCCTTTTTTATATCATTTAGTCTTATAATCTCAAAGAAAAAAAACTTAGATCCTTAGTATCTTAGTACCTCAGAACCTTTTTAATCATTCATAGAAATCAAAAACTCTTCGTTATTTCTGGTTTTTTTGAAACGATCGTTTACAAAATCCATAGATTCTACAGGATTCATATCCGATAGATATTTACGCATAATCCACATTCTTTGTAATGTTTTCTCGTCTAGTAACAAATCATCACGACGTGTACTTGAAGACGTAAGATCGATTGCAGGGAAAATACGTTTGTTGGCAATTTTACGATCCAATTGAAGCTCCATATTACCAGTACCTTTAAATTCTTCAAAGATCACCTCATCCATTTTAGAACCTGTTTCAGTCAATGCTGTTGCGATGATACTTAATGAACCACCATTTTCAACATTTCTTGCTGCTCCAAAGAAACGTTTTGGTTTTTGTAATGCATTGGCATCAACACCTCCACTTAATACTTTTCCAGAAGCTGGCTGAACTGTATTGTAAGCTCTTGCCAAACGTGTAATCGAATCTAATAAGATTACAACATCATGTCCGCATTCTACTAAACGTTTTGCTTTTTCTAAAACAATATTGGCAATTTTTACGTGTTCTTGTGGTTCTCTGTCAAAAGTTGAAGCAATAACTTCTCCACGAACACTTCTTTGCATATCTGTAACCTCCTCAGGACGCTCATCAATCAAAAGAACGATTAAGTAAACTTCAGGGTGATTGGCTGCAATCGCGTTTGCAATGTCTTTTAATAACATTGTTTTACCGGTTTTCGGTTGTGCGACTATCATACCACGCTGACCTTTTCCTATTGGAGAAAATAAATCGATAATACGGGTTGAAACAGAACTTCCTTTTTCGGCTAATTTGAATTTTTCAGAAGGAAAAACCGGAGTCAGATGTTCGAAAGAAACTCTGTCGCGAACTACCTGTGGATCGTGACCATTAATTTTTAGCACACGAACTAAAGGAAAAAACTTCTCGCCTTCTTTAGGAGGACGAACCACTCCTTTTACAGTATCTCCGGTTTTAAGACCGAATAATCTGATTTGTGAAGTTGATAAATAAATATCATCCGGAGAGGCTAAATAATTATAATCTGATGAACGTAAGAAACCATAACCATCAGGCATCATTTCAAGAACACCTTCACTTTCGATAATTCCGTCAAATTCAAAATCTGAATCTCTGAAATTATTCTTTTTATTTTTATGGTTTGGATTTTGGTTTCCGTTATTCCCGTTACCATTTGCATTGCCATTTCCATTTTGATTTGGATTCTGGTTTGGGTTTTGGTTCGGATTTTGATTTTTATTCTGATTTGGATTGATCTTTTTTACCGGAGCAGCTCCTTCCACTTTTTCGGCAACTGGCACCGGAGCCACAGTTTCTGTTTCCGTTTCAGTTGTTTGTTCAGAAGCAACTTCTTTTTCCTTTTGTAAAGCAACCTTTTTCTCGTAAGCTGATTTATTAAATTTTACGATTTTTGGTCCTTTTTTCTCTACTGGTGCAGATTCTGCAGTTTCCTGAACTTTTGGAGCCGGCTGAATTTTTGCATTTGGTTTTGAAATTTTAGGTGTTAAGACCTTTTCGGGTGCCTCCTCTATCTTTTCAGCTGTTTCCTCTACCTTATCAAACTCTAAAACAGGAGCACTTTTATTAGGTGCAACTTTTTTAGTCGGAACAATTCTTGCTCTTTTAGGTTTATCATCTTCTATTTCTGCCTGAGGCGCAACATTGACAGGCGACTTTTGAGTCGCTTCCTGATGTGCTAAAATCTGACTGATTAAAGTCTCTTTTTTAACGCCATTAAACTTTATAGTTTTAGCTAACTTAGCTATTTCTTGAAGCTCAGAAAGCTTCATTTCTTTTAATGCAGAAATATCAAACATGAATATTCTATGAATTTAATTATTTTAAAGGAAATACTGTAAAAAGAATAGGTAGATAATTGTTTTCAATTGACCGCAGTATGAAGTGCTTACGGTATTATGATGCAATAATACGAATAAAATTTAATCATACAATAGTATTTTAAAAAAAGAAAATATATTTTTGTAAAACAATTTTAGACCATGATACAAAGAATTCAAACTGTTTATTTACTTCTTACCTTTGTTGTAACAGGGGTTTTAATGTTTTTTATTCCGCTTTGGACATTAAACACTGGAAAACCATTCTATTTTATGCAGGACCAGTTTTACACCATTCTATTAGGCCTAAGTACAATGCTTACTATTGTTAGTATTATTTCATTCAAAAAAAGACAAAATCAGTTTGTGATGAACAGACTGAACATAATATTAAATTTAATTTTATTAGGATTATTTGTATATCGCTCTCTAAATTTATCTGGAGAGACAGCTAACGCTGTTTCAGAGAAAGGTATTGGGATGTTTCTACCAATTGTTGCTATCGTGTTATTAGTTTTAGCTAATAAGGCCATCAAGAAGGATGAAGATCTCGTAAAATCTGTAGACCGTTTGAGGTAAACCTATAAACTTAATTTTTTTGTGCGAAGAGAACCCGAATTATATTCGGGTTTTTTTGTGGCTTAAAATGACATACTAATGCTTTATTGAGGCAATACAACAGATACCTTCTTTCTAATTTTGCTTTTTCATTTTCCAAAAACAATGATAACAAACAAAATAAGAATTCATCTTGCCGATGACCATCAGGTTCTTATCGATGGTCTTACCAATTTATTGCAGACTGTTCCAAATTTTGAAGTTGTCGGAAATTCATTGAATGGCACTACTATCTATAATGATGTTCTTCAAAATAATGCTGATATTTTGGTTTTAGATATAAGTATGCCTGAAAAAGATGGTATTAAAGTATTACACGAATTTCACGCAAATAACAATTCCTGCAAAGTCATTATTTTATCAAGTTATGATGAATTAAAAATCATAAAAGAAGTAATGAAATTAGGGGCAAAAGGTTATTTAACTAAAAAATGCGCAGGCAAAAATATCATCGAAGCAATAGAAACTGTCTATCAAGAACAAGAATATTTTTCTGATGCAGTGAGAGAGAAAATCTTTAATATTTTTACTCACAGTAATCCCCAATTAAATAAAAATATTCACATCGAAAATCCTATTTTAACTCCCCGGGAAATTGAGATTGTCGCATTAATTTCATTGGAATACAGTGGCAAAGAAATTAGTGAACAGCTTTTCATTAGTACCAATACAGTTGAAACCCATCGAAAAAATATTATGCGAAAGTTGCAGACTAAAAACACTATTGGTCTGGTTAAATACGCTTTAAAAAACAATTTAATTAATCCTTAGATGTTTTTTATTAGATTTTTAGTCGTCCTTCTCTTTTCCTTTACGTCTAATAGAATTCCAGTTTTTAGTCAGCAAAAAGAGATATTGAAAGTAGAAATTCAAACAAGTGAGAAATCAAAAAAAGCTACTATTTCTGAACTTCATAAATACGAACAATTAAGAAACAAAAAAGTAGTCAGCTTATTTATCATCTTAATTGTAATTTTATTTTTTCTGTTTTATTTCTTCTACCAGAACAATCAACTAAAACAGAAAATAAAACGAAAAGACATCAAACAAAGAATACTGCTTAATGTCATTAATGCCGGAATTGACAATCAGGAAGTAGAGCGAAAAAAAATTGCTTCTTTTTTACATGACAACGTCAACTCACTTTTATCATCAGCAGGATTGCATTTAAATGTCTTCACTACCCAAAACAATATTAATTCGGAAGAAATTCAGAAAACAAAAGCAATTCTGGCAGAAGTCCATGATCTTTTGCGTGACATATCTCACGATCTTGTTCCCGCTCTCTTAGTTCGTTTTGGACTCCTTTATGCCCTCGAAGATTTATGCGAAAGAAATTCTAATTCGAATATTGTTTTTGAATTTTCAAGTACAATTCCGACAGAAAAAAGATATGTTGAAAAATTCGAAATGAAGCTTTATTTTATTGTTTCTGAGCTTTTCAGTAATATTATAAAACATAGCGAAGCAGAAAAAACCACAATTTCTTTAATCGAAAAAAACAATCGATTAGTTATTGTAATTCATGATAATGGAAAAGGCTTCACAACTAAAAAAACAAAAGATGCAGAAGGTTTCGGCCTTAACAGAATCAGAGCCCGAATTAAAAAATTCAAAGGAAGTTTTACTATAGATTCAAAACCCAATGAAGGAACAAAGATTAGAATTAAAATTCCGCTTCCTCATTAAGTGAAAAGATCATTTTTTCCCTATTTCAATAATCTCCAAGTCTTTAATTTTATCATCTTCAATCACAAAACGTAGCATGGTTCGCATTTGATGAAATCCGCTTTTCCCACATGCACCGGGATTCATATGTAGCAAATTGTTCTTTTTATCAAACATTACTTTTAAAATGTGCGAATGTCCACAAATAAATAATTTAGGAGGATTCAACGTCATTTCTTCTCTAATCGCCGGATTATATTTTCCCGGATAACCTCCAATATGCGTAATCCAAACTGAAACATTTTCACATGAAAAACGATTGTGTAAAGGAAATTCCAATCTCGCTTCTGCCCCATCAATATTACCATACACACAACGTAAAGGTTTTAGCTTTTTAATGGTATCGGTAACATGCAAATCTCCAATATCTCCGGCATGCCAAACTTCATCGGCCTGAGCCACATATTTTAAAATAGTATCGTCAATATGACTGTGAGTATCGGAAAGGAGGAGGATTTTGGTCATTCTTTTTTAAGGGGCAAAGGTTCAGAGGTACAAAGGTACAAAGGTTTTTTTTAAAGGTGCTAAGGTTCTAAGATACTAAGTTGTTAAGTTTTTTTATTAAAAAAAACCGATTTGCTTTCGCAAACCGGATTTGTATCCTAACAGGTTTTAAAAACCTGTTAGGTATTGTTATATAACATCTGGATTTAATTAATTCTTAGAATTTTTACCATCCTTTGAATCTTTGGTATCCATCATTTCCATTAGTTTTAATCCTAATAAACCGCTTATTGAACCATCAGATCCACCATTTCCGGAAATTAATACATCTGGAATTACTTTGATATTTCCTTTACCAATTTCCTCGGTAACTTTATATCTTGTAAAGTTGTCTCCACCCATTGCGCTTACTTGCAATTGATACGATTCTGCAGTTGACTTACCAATTGCCATGATTTTTTCTGCTTCGGCCAAACCTGTTTTCGAGATTCTTTCTGCTTCTGCGCTTGCATTCAATTTGGTTGCTTCAGCCTGTGCTCCTGCTCTTGCTTTTGTTGCTTCGGCTTCTGCATTAGCACGCATTTTTGTAGCTTCTGCTTCAGCATTTACATTCAATTTTAAACTGGTTGCGTCTCCTTCTGCTTTTTTAACCGTTGCATCAGCCGTTCTTTGAGCAATTTCAACACTTTGCGAAGCTCGAACAATTTCTTTCTGCATATCTGCAATCGCAGTTTCTTTCTCCATTCCCTGACGCTGTTCCTGCGCCATTCTTTGAGTTTGATATGTTTTTTGTTCTTCTTCAGCCAATTTTCTATCCGTTAGTGTTTTCATCAATGAATCTGGCGGAACGATATCTCCAATCAAAGTATCAACTGCATTTACATTATATTCGTCAAGAACTAATTTAATATGATTTTTAGCCGATTCCTGACGCTCTTTTCTTGTTGTTAAGAAAGAAATCACATCGCTGTCCTGAGCTGAGTTTCTGAAATAGTTACCAATTGTTGGTTCTAAAACCTGGGAGACCAGATTGTTCATGCTTCCAAAACGTGCAATTACTTTTGGCGCTTCAGCGGCAGGAACGTGAATAATCTGCGCTACATCTAAATTAAATGGGAAACCATCTTTTGAACGCACGGTAATCGTAGAAAGGTTTTTATCCAAATCATGTGATTCACTTCTGGCATTGGCCCAGTTCAAAACCAGATTTGTTGTGGGAACAGCTTCTAACTTAGTTGTATATTTATTCAGTGCATATTTTCCCGGACCAAGAGGCTCCATCCAAACACCGCGTTGTCCTTTTGAAACAATATTTCCGTGTTTAAAAGTATCACCGGTAACATCCTGACCATCTTCTCCTATATAAGAAATCACAACTCCAACATACCCTATTGGAACATCCGTCATCGGATTTTGTTCAATCAGGATTCCCCACGTATTAATATAATAAGATCCGGCTAACATAACCTGAGGCTGCAAACCACGATTTCCACCATGTTCTAAGAACTTGTCAAAATCCTGAAAGTTGTTATGATTATCAACAAACTTACCCGCAATTTGTCCCTGCGGAATTGGTTCTCCGTCCAAAGCGGTTACAATACCAATCATGTTCTCATAAATCTTGATTTGATCCGCAATAACGATCTCGAATAAAAACGTATTAATACGATACGAACCTGTTGTAATAAAAGCGGTCTGACGTCCTTTTTGTCCGCCGTTATTAAGGAACGAAGTCGCATCCTGAAAATTGTCGCTTTCTACTTTTCGGGCAAGAATTCGTCCAGTTGGAATCTCTTTTCCATCTTTACTTAAAACCAACCCAATTTTCCCTTCCGGGATAATTGTAAATCCGGTCATATCGATCGAATATTGCCAGATCCACATTCCCCAGTACAAACCCGGGGCAAGTGTTTGTGCCTGATAACCCGCTTCTCCTTTTGTCGCAATAATACGACCATCAGGAAGCGACCTATCCGCTCCAAACAAAACGAATTTCTTGGTCACAAGACCAATTTTATCCTCTGGAACCATTACCATTCCAAAGAAAACGCGCAAAATAAATTTGTAAAAAATAATGGAGAATAAGATTAAAAGAATCCACCAATAAGAAGTAATTTCATTCATAATTTTTGATATTTAGACTACAAACATAGGAGAAATATTTCCTGTTAAAATAAAATATTTTCAAAATTAACGTTTGGCTATTTTCATCAAAAAAAAATTAAAAAAAGCTTCAATTAAATCGTTGGAATTGTCAATTTCTGACACGATTTTTTGTTGTGTAAACTATGATTGGTGTTTTGGGGTTTAACAGTTCTTGAGAAAGGTACATAGGTTCAGAGAGGCAAAGGTTCAAAGGTTTTTATTGACGAATGCAAAATTGAACGTCTTTAGAAATTTATCTTATTTTATACAGCAATGTATCTTTGCAACAAAAAAATCTTTGAACCTTTGTCCCTTTGTCCCTTTGTCCCTTTGTGACTTTGTGACTTTGAACCTATAAAGAAAAAAATCTTTGTACCTTTGCCTCTCTGAACCTTTGAACCTTTACCTTGAGATATTTTATTCAATTTGCTTATAACGGAACACATTATCATGGCTGGCAATTTCAGCCGAATGCTTCTTCCGTTCAGGAAACTTTAAACAAAGCACTTTCAGTTTTATTGAATGCTCCTATAAATGTTATGGGCGCCGGACGAACCGATACAGGAGTTCATGCTGAGGAAATGTACGGTCATTTTGATTTTGAAAGACCTGTTGATATTCCGAATTTGGTACATAAACTGAATTCTTATTTACCAAAAGACATTGCTATTTTTGATATTATTTTAGTTCATGACGATGCTCATTGCCGATTTGACGCAACCAAAAGAACGTATGAATATCATATCAACACTGTTAAAAATCCGTTTTTGGAGGAATTGAGTTGGTATTTTAATCAAAAATTAGATGTAGCTTTGATGAATGAAGCGGCAAAAACTTTACTGAAACATACCGATTTTCAATGTTTCTCAAAAGTAAATACGGATGTCAACACATTTGATTGCACGATTTTTGAGGCCTATTGGAAACAAGAAAAAAGTAAATTAATTTTTACGATTTCTGCGAATCGTTTTTTAAGAAATATGGTTCGTTCTATTGTTGGAACTTTGGTAAATATTGGATTGCATAAAATTTCATTAGAAGATTTTGAAAACATTATTGCCAGCAAAAGCAGAGAAAAAGCAGGTTTTTCGGTGCCTGCTCATGGTTTATATTTAACTGAAATAAAATACGATTACATCATAAAATAGCCCTGATTGCAGTGGAAAGCTTTTTTGAAAAAAATATTGTTTTTGTAATATTTATGGAGCGACCAACGGAAGCTTTATAAAAATTATACAAAAACATATTTTTGAAAAAAACTTGAAACGGAAAGCAGGAAATAGCTCCTAAAAAATATAATGAAAGCAAAAGCATTCGATACCGGATTATTCAAACGAATTTTAACCTATACAAAGCCTTATAAATGGCGCTACTACGGCGTTATTATTTTTGCAGTCTCATTGTCGGTTTTTGCAGCACTTCGCCCCTATTTATTAAAACAAACGGTCGACGGTTATATCAAGACACATGATAAGTACGGTTTGTTAATGTACATTATATTAATGGGGTTAGTTCTTATAATGGAAGTTTTCTCCCAATTCTATTTTGTATACTGGGCCAACTGGCTTGGGCAGGACATTGTGAAAGATATTCGAACCAAACTTTTCAAACACATTTTGAGTTTCAGAATGAAATATTTTGATTTGGTTCCGGTTGGACAATTGGTAACCAGATCAGTATCAGATATTGAATCGATTGCCCGTATTTTCAGCCAGGGATTGTTTATGATTATCAGTGACATGATGAAAATGCTGGTGGTCTTGATTTTCATGTTTTATATGAACTGGAAACTGACATGGATTGTAATAGTCGCCATGCCAATTCTGGTTTATATTACCCGAATTTTTCAGCGTAAAATGCAGGTTGCTTTTGAGGAAGTTCGTACGCAGATTGCCAATATGAATTCATTCGTACAAGAACGCGTTACGGGAATGAAAATCGTACAGCTTTTTAACCGTGAGAAAATTGAAGCTGAAAACTTTAAAGAAATCAATAACAAACACCGTGTTGCCTGGATCAAAACGATTCTATACAACTCGATATTCTTCCCTATTGCTGATATCATTTCTTCGATAACTTTAGGTTTAGTTGTCGTTTATGGTGGCTTTAAAATCCTAAACGGAGATCATTTTACGACTTTTGGAGATTTATTCTCATATACAATGTTTATTGGGATGCTGTTTAATCCCTTGCGTCAGATTGCGGATAAATTCAACGAGATGCAATTAGGAATGATTGCAGCCAATCGTGTTTTTGATATTATCGATACCCAAGATCACATTCAGGATACCGGAACGATTGAGGCTCCTGTTTTTAATGGAAGTATTGAATTTAAGGATGTGCGTTTTAGTTATATTCCGGAAGAGGAAGTTATTAAAGGAATTGATTTATCTGTCGAGGCCGGACAGACAATCGCTATTGTAGGTTCGACTGGAGCTGGTAAATCCACTATTATTAATTTACTGAATCGTTTTTACGAAATTAATAGTGGAACTATTTTTATCGACGGACATAATATCGAGAATTATACTTTGGCTTCCTTACGAAAACAAATTGCCGTGGTTTTACAGGATGTGTTTTTATTTGCTGATACCATTTACAACAATATCACTTTACAAAATCCTGAAATTACACGTGAACAAGTTTTAGATGCTGCCAAAAAAATTGGTGTTCACGATTTCATTATGAGCTTGCCGGATAATTATGATTTTGATGTAAAAGAACGTGGCGTAATGCTTTCTTCAGGACAACGCCAATTAATTGCCTTTTTACGTTCGTATGTGAGCAATCCAAGTATTTTGATTTTGGATGAAGCCACTTCATCTATTGATACGTATTCTGAAGAACTGATTCAGCGTGCTACAGAAACGATTACCAAAGGAAGAACTTCGATTATTATCGCGCATCGATTGGCGACGATTGTAAATGCAGATAAAATTGTGGTAATGGACAAAGGATTAATTGTAGAACAAGGTACACATCAGGAATTATTGAATAAGGCAGAAGGTTATTACAAAAATTTATACGATTCACAATTTTCAGTTGCGAACTAGATTTTGAAATGCTAAAAAAGTTCTTAAAAAAGTTAAATTAGCGTTATAGGAATCATAAATGTAATATTGTGTGGAAATTATGTAACTTTTTTAACTTTTGGTTTTTTTATCTTTGAGATAATAGAAATCAAATGTAAAAGAAAAATGCCACAAAACAGATTTTACCCAAACGAACAATTCAAAGAAATAGAAATAAATGCCTCATTACAATTACGTTACGCCATTTCAAACAGAGGCCGTTTAATAAGCTTTACTGACGAAATTGAAAATGGTCGTCTCCTAAAAGGCGGTTTGAGTGATGGTTATCCTACCTTCAGATTCAAGGTCAAAAAAGACGATAAAATTGTCAACAAATATCTTTTCCTTTATAAACTAGTGGCCCAATATTTTCTTCCGAAAGATTCTGAAGAACAAACTTATGTTTTGCACTTAGACTACAACCGAAGCAATGATGATGTAAGCAATTTACGATGGGCAACAAAAGCCGAAATGATGGCGCACAGCCGTAAAAGTCCACGTGTGATTCAGGCAAAAAAGAATTTAATCGAACACAATTTAAAAGCAGACGGAAGAAAATTAACCACAACTAAAGTGATGTTAATCAAGAAAATTTTGGCTCGACCAGAACAAAAAACACGTCTAAAAATGATCGCCAAACAATTTGGCGTTAGCGAAATGCAGATTAGACGTATTGCCAGCGGAGAAAACTGGGGACACGTTAAAGTATAATTATTAATGGTGAATGGTTAATTATTAATTACCCGTCACCTTTATCGAAGTCGAAGCTTTTCAGTACGAAAGGACTTCGACTTTGTTTATTTTGGCAAACACTATAATTTTCAGATTTATAACCACAATTCCAATTTCCAATTCATAATTCACAATTTACAATTAACAATTACATAAGTTTCTGTGAAAAGATCAAAATCAGTATGGGTAAAAATAAATTTTAAAGTGTTTTTTAAAATAAATCCTTAAATTCGCAATCACAAATAACAAAAGAAGAATCGAAGAGTGAGTTTCGGAATTATAAACCTCATTTTCGGTTATAAATACTAAAAACCAAAAAAATGAAATACGACGTTATTGTTTTAGGAAGTGGTCCTGGCGGATATGTAACAGCGATTAGAGCTTCACAATTAGGCTTTAAAGTAGCTGTAGTTGAAAAAGAAAACCTTGGTGGTGTATGTTTGAACTGGGGATGTATCCCAACTAAAGCATTATTAAAATCAGCTCAGGTTTTTGATTACTTAAAACACGCTTCAGACTACGGATTAAAAGTTTCTGAATTCGATAAAGATTTCCCTGCAGTTGTACAACGTAGCCGTGGTGTTGCTGAAGGAATGAGCAAAGGAGTTCAGTTCTTAATGAAAAAAAACAAAATTGACGTTATTGAAGGTTTTGGAAAACTAAAACCAGGTAAAAAACTTGACGTTACAGATAAAGATAATAAAGTTACTGAATACAGTGCTGACCATATCATTATTGCCACTGGAGCTCGCTCTCGTGAGTTACCAAACTTACCTCAGGATGGAGTAAAAGTTATTGGATACCGTCAGGCAATGACATTACCAACGCAGCCAAAATCTATGATTATTGTAGGTTCTGGAGCTATTGGAGTTGAATTTGCTCACTTTTACAACTCAATGGGAACGGAAGTTACTATTGTAGAATTTATGCCAAACGTTGTTCCTGTAGAAGACGAAGATATCTCAAAACAATTTGAGCGTTCTTTGAAAAAAGCCGGAATTAAAGTAATGACTAACTCATCTGTTGAGCGTATTGATACAACTGGTGCAGGAGTAAAAGCATTTGTTAAAACTGCAAAAGGAGAAGAAGTTCTTGAGGCTGATATTGTACTTTCTGCTGTTGGAATCAAAACAAACATTGAAAACATCGGTTTAGAAGAAGTTGGAATTGCTGTTGACAGAGATAAAATCTTAGTAAACGCTTACAACGCAACTAACATTCCTGGTTACTACGCTATTGGAGACGTTACTCCAGGACAAGCTTTGGCTCACGTAGCTTCTGCTGAAGGAATCAACTGTGTAGAAAAAATTGCTGGTTTACACGTAGACCCAATCGATTACGGAAACGTTCCTGGTTGTACTTACGCAACTCCTGAAATCGCTTCTGTTGGTTTAACTGAAAAACAAGCTAAAGAAAAAGGATACGAATTAAAAATTGGTAAATTCCCTTTCTCAGCTTCAGGAAAAGCTAAAGCTGCCGGAACTCCAGATGGATTCGTAAAAGTAATCTTTGATGCAAAATACGGAGAATGGTTAGGATGCCACATGATTGGTGCTGGTGTTACAGATATGATTGCTGAAGCAGTTGTAGCTCGTAAACTAGAAACTACAGGTCATGAAATCTTAAAATCCATCCACCCTCACCCAACAATGAGTGAGGCTGTTATGGAAGCTGTTGCTGATGCATACGGCGAAGTAATTCACTTATAATACAAACCGTTTTACGGTTACATATAATTTTCAATTTAAAAATCCGATTTGTGAAAGCAAGTCGGATTTTTTGTTTTGTATTTAATTCTTCATCAAAAACAAACCTATTTATTTTTATAACTTTACAATAAATAAAATTGTTATGAAAGAAGTATACATTGTTGAATTTCCATCAAATCTGGGTTTAAAAGAACCTCAACCCGGAAAAGAACCCGGCGTAAAAAAATTACCAGACTGGTTATGGAAAAACAATTTGCATAAATTCATTCCACATAAAGACATTATACGGCTTGATCCTCCAAAATATTCCAATAGTAAGGATAATGAAACCCAAATTCTCAATGCAAATTCTTTAGTTGAATATGCGCGCGAACAAGCCTATTTAATAAATAATTTATTGACTCAAAATAAATTCCCTTTTATATTAGGCGGTGATTGCAGTATTCTATTAGGATCAGCAATTGCTTTAAAACAAAAAGGAAATTACGGTTTATTCTATCTTGACGGCCATACCGATTTTATGGATGTTTCTTTATCTGAAACGGGAGGAGTTGGTGGAATGGCAGCGTCAATCGTGACCGGAAACGGACACGAGAAATTAACTAATATCCTTAATTTATCTCCTTATATAAAAGAAGAAAATCTTTGGTGCGTAGGCAATCGTGAATATGATGACGAATACGAAAATGAAATTCGGAATTCGTCTGCGACTTATTTAAGTCTTGCTATGTTACGAAAACAAGGCATTAAAAATTGTGTCAATTCTTTTCGTTCAGAAATTCAAAGTAAGAACCTAGATGGCTTTTGGCTTCATATAGATGTCGATGTTTTAAATGATGCTGTAATGCCATGTGTTGACAGCCGAACACCAGATGGACTTAATTACGAAGAATTTAACGAGCTTACCTCCTATTTATTTCAAAGTGAAAAATTAAGCGGACTCGAAATAACCATTTTAGATCCAGATTTGGATACTTCCGGGCATTATACAAGAGAATTCATAACCAATATTACAACTACTTTTAACTCGTCTAAAAAATAAATTTAATTGATACAATAAAAACTTCTTGTGGATAATTTCCAGGTAAAAGCAAGATAATTTTGCGCGGTTCTTTAAATAACAAATAATTTTAAAAATTCGTAAAATGAAAACAAAAATTGCAATACTTGTCTTAATCGCTTTTTCTATAATAAGCTGTAAAAAACACAAAACAGTTGAAGAGAAAATTTTAACTTCTTTTGAACAATTAACAGAAGGTAATCAAAGGTTTTTAAGTGGGAAATCAGCACACCCACGCCAGAACAAAAGAACTGTCTTAGCCAATCAGGACAGTCAGAAACCTTTTGCTGTTGTAATAACATGTTCGGACAGTCGTGTTTCCCCTGAAATCATATTTGATCAGGGAATTGGTGATTTATTTGTAATTCGAAATGCCGGAAACCTTATTTCGGATATTGATATGGGAAGTATCGAATATGCTGTAGAGCATTTACAGACCAAATTAATTGTTGTTTTAGGTCATACTGAATGTGGTGCTATCAAAGCTTATATCAATGATAAAGATGGTTCGTACAAAAAACATTTCAACCATATTGACAACATTATAGAAACAATTTCACAGGAAAAAGAAGAAATTGATGCCGATAAAGCAACTCCAAAAGCTACTAATTATTTAGGGGCGATTAATGCTAATATTGAGCATTCTGTAAAATTGATTCAAGACAATCCCATTGTAAAAGAGCATCAGGTAAAAATCGTTTCTATGCGCTATGATGTACATACAGGAAAAGTAATTCAGTTGTAAGTTAACTGTAAATAAAATATCAAAATCCGATTTGTAAAAACATGTCGGATTTTTTTTGAAATAAAAAGAATGTAAAGCTACTATAAGATCTCTTAAATATTTTTTGAACAAAAATTTATTGATAAACAATAAATTTTTATTTATATTTGCTATACATTTATTTAAAATCAAAAATCATGTCAAAAAATTCAACTTACATTTTAAAACTCCTGAATGTCGTTTCTTGGATTGTTTTTATTGGACTTTGTATAAAAGCGGGTTCACTATTGTGCTCTTACGGAGTAAGCATGTTTATCAATGAGGTCGGAGCAAAAAACCTGTCATTGGGTTTAGATTTGTCCCAATTAAAAGCTTATGACGTTGTAGATTACTCCATTATGGTTTTCTGCATTACAACAATTACTATATTCGAAGCATTGCTTTTTTATGCCGTTATTCAAATTTTCTTAAAAATTAATTACGTTAGTCCATTTCATGAAACAATTGGAAAATTGATCCAGAAAATGAGCGGTTTCTCTTTATTAATTGGTGTTTTCAGTAACATAACGGTTTCTTATTCAGGAAAATTCACCGCTATGGGAATGAACCTGTCGCACTTAACGGATCATATTGGACATGGTGATGCCTTTTTATTTTTTGCCGGAATCTTATACTTCATCTCACAGCTTTTTGCAAAAGGAATAGAATTACAAAAAGAAAACGAATTAACAATCTAACTATGCCAATAATAGTAAACTTAGATGTGATGATGGCCAAAAGAAAAATGTCATTAAACGAACTTTCAGAAAAAGTAGATCTAACCCTTTCTAACCTTTCGATCCTAAAAACCGGTAAGGCAAAAGCAATACGTTTTAGTACTCTCGAAGCAATTTGTAAGGTCTTAGAATGCCAACCCGGCGATATATTAGAATTTGTAGAATAAATACACTACATAGAATTTCAGAACAAAATCCGATTTGTGAAAGCAAGTTGGATTTTTTATTTGGGCGTGCCACCATCACGATAAGAGGGCAAAATTACTTTGAGCCTATACGCCCTCTTATCGTGATGCTGTCGGGCTATCCACGCTACTTCGGTAGCCTGCTCCTATCCCTCACGCAGTCCGGTTTTCATAAGAACTTATTTTTTCTTAATTTTTAGCAATAAAAAAAAGATTAATTTAGCTAATAGCAGTAATTTCAACATTGAGAAAAAAAAATTGTAAAACTTAAAAGTTGTCAAGATGAATGCAGCCGTAAAAGATTATAACAATTTACAAAGTGATTCAGACAAAGAAATTTGTAATCAACTTGCCATAATAATTAACGAACATCTGCCAGATGCAGAGAACAAAATATGGCACGCCCACCCTGTTTGGTTTTTAGACGGGAATCCGATTGTTGGTTATAGTAAATTAAAAAATAATGTTCGTTTACTCTTTTGGAGCGGGCAATCTTTTGACGAAGAAAAACTTTCAAACGAGGGTTCTTTTAAAGCAGCTGAATTTCGCTATACTTCATCGGAACAAATCAATGAAGAAGATTTAAAACGCTGGCTCAATAAAGCAAGAGAAATACAATGGGATTATAAAAACATCGTCAAGCGAAAAGGAGTTTTGTTACGATTAAAATAATATTTTGAAATAACCAAAACTTTAATATAATAACTCCAAAATTAAGAACCGCTTCATTGAACCCTAAAAAATGAAGGTTTTATTTTTGAAAACACCTTTTATGAGTAACTCTTTTTCATCGAAATCCAAGAATACGATACAGATAAAACTACACTTTCTGATAGCATCAATTTTACTACTTTCTTGCAGTTTTTCATTTTCACAAGAAAACACAAGAATAAAAAGTCCTTCAGAAAAAATAAAAACAGACACTTTATCAAAAACAACATTTGAAGAAACTGTAATTCTACCCTTGCAAAAAAACCAATTGTATTTTGAAAAAGTATTTCTTCATCTTAATAAAACTTCTTATTTCGCCGACGATATTATTTGGTTCAAAGCCTATGTAAGTGACATAAAAAACAAGCCATCCAATCAAACAAGCCGTCTTCATGTTTCTCTTTTGAATGCCGACGGAAAAACAATTCAAGACCAAAATATTTTTATAAATAAAGGTATTGGGAAAGGACAGTTTGTATTGAATGATACTTTAAAAAATGGTACTTATTACCTATTGGCTTCTACAAATTACATGAGGAATTTTGGAGTAGATCATCGCTTTTTTCAGAAAATCAACATTATAAACAAACTTGTATCAAAAGAAAGTAAGGGCAAAAACAATTATGATGTTCAACTTTTTCCAGAAGGTGGCTATTTATTAGAAGGAGCTGAAAACGTAATAGGCATAAAATCATTACTTAATGGTAAGGGACATGATTTTTCGGGAAAAATTATTAATCAAAAAAATCAGGAAATTGCAAGTTTCAAAAGTGAACATTCCGGAATGTCAAAGTGCCATTTTTTCTATGACCTGAACGAAAACTATACCGCCTTAATTAAAACGAATGACACGTTGTTTAAAGCAAATCTTCCCGCTGCTCAAAAAAACGGCATACTCCTGAATATTGACAACAACAATTCGGACATTTTAAAATTAATCATTAAAACTAACCGCAGTACGACATCCAAAAGCAATTACAAAATCTTATTTCACCAACGCAATCAAATTATTGATTATGTCGAGATTCCAGATTTAAAAACTCAAAACACCATTTTCGAATTCGACAAAAAAAACTTCTTCGAAGGCGTTAACACAATTACGTTATTCAAAGACAATCAACCTATTGCAGAGCGTAAATTTTATAAGGAAGACATAGGAAAAACAGTTAACCTTACGATAGAAAAAAATAATTTAGAGAACGATTCTATCTCTTATAAAATTAAGACAGACAAAAGTTTACAAGCCAATTTAAGTTTATCAGTGCTACCAATAAATGCCGCTAATTACGCTGAAACTATTACTATTAAAAGTGCTTTTTTATTATCGCCATTTGTAAAAGGACATATTGAAAATCCTGGTTACTATTTTAAGAAAGATAATCAAAAAAGAAATGAACATCTTGATTTACTGCTACTCACCCAAGGATGGACCCAGTTTTCTGTGAAAGAAATGGTAACAGATTTAAACCCTCCTTACCAATATGATTTTGAGGCTGGATTTAAAATAAAAGGAAATGTTTTTCCTAAACCAACTAATCAGCTAGCCTTAATGACAAAAGACAATTTGATCATTGACAAAATATTTCTAAACGACAAAAAAGATTTCAGCTTTAATAATCTCTTAATTTACAAAGGAGATCACATGAAAATTTCATTTATAAAAAATCAAAACGAGGCCATTAAACCCGAAAATCTTCATTTGGATACTGTTCAATCATCTCCTTTTTTTAATTTCAAAATAGAAAAAAGTAAAACAACAGATTCAGTCTTAAATTCTGATTTGTGGACTGAACTACATACTTCAGGTTCAATAAAACTCGATGAAATAAGTATTACCTCAAAAAACAAAACGTATACGGAACGAAAACAAATTATTCGAAAATACAAACCGTTAGTTTTTGACATTGGAAAATATTACAATTTACCAATAGCAGATCATTTTAAGAATAAAGATTTAATGTACTTTTTGAATTTTGACCAGGATACTAAATTGGTAAAATGGAATGGCATTGAAACTCACTTAGAGACCGGTATAAATAAGGAAGCTCTTTTGTATATTGACGGAAAACATATTACTTCAAACGAGCTTTCAAGTGTTTCCTTGCAAATAAATGAAATAGACAATATTTTAGTTCAGCCTGTTCGAGGCAATAAAATTTTTCAGGTTTTCACTTCAGAAAATTACCAAAAAGACATCATAGAACTTTTTGCAGAATATCTTGTGACCGACGGATTTGATCGAGAAAAAAAATACTATGCTCCAATCTACGATTTCGACGAAAATAAATATTCTAATTGGTTTGAAATTGACTGGAAACCAGATTTAGTAATCAAAAATGACGGCGAAACTTTCATTAAAATTAAACAAAATAAACAATTACAAGGCTATCTTTTTTCAGTTCAAGGCTATACACAAGACGGCTCTTTGATCTCAGAAATCATAACAATTAAATAAAATAAACTAGCTAGTTTCTTTTGCTTTTAATTGGCTAAAAATAAAACACTTATCATAATTCAAATCTTTTACTATTCTATTTTTCTTACAATGGAAAACATGAGTATTAATTTGTACTTTAGTTTTACCAAAAACCACAAACTAAATTATAACCTATGATCAGAAAAATTTTCATCTTAGTCCTATTATTTATGGGAGTACATGCTTTCTCTCAGGAACCTGCTTTTAAAATTCCAGATTATAAAGCGATCGAAAAAGAAATTAAAGACAAAAACTCTTCTTACTATTATCCGAAATTAATGGAAAGACTAGTGAAAAATGATACGCTTTTAACCACTGAGGATTACCAGCATTTATATCTTGGTTATGTTTTTCAACCAAAATACAATGCGTTCTGGAGATCTCCAGACGAAAAAAAACTTCGTGAATTTTACAGCAAAGAACAGCTCGACACCAAGGATTATGATGAAATCATCAAGTTAGCCAATCATTCCCTAAGTGATTTCCCTTTTGATTTAAAGCAGCTAAATTTTCTAAGTTACATCTATCACTTAAAAGGAGATGAAGAAGCTGCTAAAATGGCCTCGTTAAAATTCCACAACATTCTAAATGCCATTTTTTCGACAGGAGACGGAAAACAGTGTGAAACCGGGTTTCATGTTATACTTGTTGAACATGAATATCTAATGCTTAATGTTTTTGAAATCGAAAGTAAATCCCAGGCTTTAGTTGGTAATTGCGATTATCTAAGTTTCGAAAAAGGGAAATACAAAGTGGATGGTATTTACTTTAATATCGAAAAGATGTTGGAGAACGAATCTAAGGCTTTGAAGTGAAAAAACTTTATATTATTACAATAAAAAACAAAAGCCATCAAAACGACTGTTCCTGTTGAAGAAATCCAACTGGGAATGGGAATAAGTACTTTTTGAAAAACAAATCTCTTCTCTAGCCCCGATGGGAGCGGTATCTCCCGATTTAGAAAAACAAGGCTTTTTAGCCGTAGTTTTTGTTAATTGGGAATATAGGGGACAGCGGGACTGAACGCACTTTTGAAAATGAAATCTTCTGCTTCTAAATAAAAAAAAGCTCTTCAGATATAAATTTGAAGAGCTTTTTTTTATTAGTTGACAAGAAACAATGAATTGCTGAATAACAGTATTCCGTTTTCCCAGAAGCCTCTGAAGAGCGGATTGTCCATCATATAGATTACACTTCCGTCTCCTCTTTTATCTACCGCAAAACTTACCGTCTCATTGAGTTTTTTGCTAATTGTATGTCCAACGAAACCATAACTGACAAATCCTTTTGGAATATAGGCCACATTGATGGCGCTTTTTAAAAGGGAATACGATCTTTCGTTGGTTTTAAGACTGAAATAAGTATTACCCAAACCAAAAGCCATTGGGTAGGTTTTATCTAATTTGTTTTCAATAATCGCGCCCGGAATTGTTCCTGAAATCTCTCTTCGCTCTGATCCTTCGAAGTCTAAAAAGCGTTTTTTAAGTTCGATTTCCTTTTCTTCTTTCTCTGATTTTTCTTTGTCTTCTTTGCTTGCAAACAAACTCAAAGCATAGCCCTCGCGATCTTGAAATAACGAAATAGCGCTGCTCATCGCGATTACTTTCCCGCCACTTTTAACCCATTCGTCTATTTGTTTTTTCTGATCGTCTGAAAAATCATAGGAACCGTCATTAAGAATTAAAGTGTTGTAATTGTATAATTTAACTCTGTTGAAATTGGCTGTTTCGACAATACTAACGGGATAACTTATAGTTTCATCGAGATAATGCCAGGTCGCACCAAACTCGGTTGAAACAATTCCTTTACCTGATAACATCAGGATTTTTGGTGCTTTTAGCAATACGAAATTCTCCCCACCAATATCTTTCGAATTGGTTGAAAATCCGGTTGTGATAAAACTATAGTCTGTTTTAATTTTGATAATATCCGAAACTGTTTTCTCAAAATCGGCTATTTTTGGATTATCGGCGCGGCTAATAATTAAGCCTCCCGGTTCGATCGTCATGGTTCCGAAAACCGCTTTTTTCATAGCAGAACGCACTTTTATTCCGCCTTGATGTAATAATGAAATTACCTGCGCTGAAGTTCTGTTATTCCATGGCACATAAAATGCATAAACGCTGGCTGGAAGCGTTTTTGCAGCTGTTTCTATTTTCGCTTTTGTTTTAACGGAAAGGTTATTTTTTACCGCATAACCTTCAACTCCATATGCCAATGGCAAAGCCCAGGCCGTGATATCGTAAGATAAGCTATCGTTTAGTTTTTGATTCGGTTCAAATAAAACCTGTGCCAGAACTGATCTCGGCTGATCTGCTTTTATAATTAAATCATTTGGTTCGATTTTAAAACTTTCATTTTTTTTGTTTTGATAATGAAAACCTGATGCGCTGCCTGAAGCATCTGCATAACTGAATTCAATATCATTTTTCTTCAGCATTTCTGCCAACTGATCCAGTTTTGGGTTTGCTTTTAAAACATAAGTATTATAAACCCCTTTCGCTTTTATTCGCGCATTGGTATGAAAATCCCTGAATCCTTTTAAGAGAACGTCTTTTTGTGAAGCGGCACTTTCTACAACCGTCAAAACTGCTGCTGCGTGATGTGTTAATCGATCTTTGATTGTTACATTAGTACCGTTTTCCATTGTTATTTCACGACCTGCTCCTATTCCGCCCTGTTCTAATGTTAGTCCAACTGCACCGTTGTATGTTGGATAGGTATCGCCGTAACTAGGATAAAACAAATCGAAACGCTCTCTGGTATTGTACATCCAGTTTTGCTTGTCGAATTTTTGCGAAATATTTTTACCCAAAACATTGTAAAAATCTTTTTGGTATTGTTCTATAAATTCATGCAAAGGTTCTGCTGCAGGTGGAAAAAAATAGGGTGAATTGTAACTCATTTCGTGTACATCAGTATGTACTTGCGGCATCCATTGATTGTATAATTTAATACGTTGCTGCGATTCGATTTGTGTTTGCCATGCCCAATCTCTGTTTAAATCAAAAAGATAGTGATTGTAACGTCCGCCCGGCCAAACTTCCATATGTTCTCTATCATATAAACCCGGGTGATTTTTCTTGCCTGTAATTTCTCTAAGCCAGTTTCCGTAACGTGAATAACCGTCAGGATTGATACACGGATCTAAAATTACAATGGTGTTTTTAAGCCATTGTTTGGTAGCTTCATTTGATGGATTCAAAAGCTCATAAGCAACTGTCATAGCACTTTCGGTTCCGGCAAATTCATTTCCGTGAACGTTGAAACTTAGCCATACAATTATTTTATCATCGACGGTTGTGGTTTTGTTTCCTGATAAACCTATTGCTGCTAAATTGTTGTTTCTTATTTGTTCCAGATTGGAAAGGTTTTCCGGAGTTGAGATATAATAAACATTCAGATCGCGCTGTTCGTTTGTTGCTCCGTATTTCTGTTTTTTAATGAACTGAGATTGTTCTGTCAGATATTTAAAATAATCTTCTACCTGATGATAGTAACTGATTTGTTTTCCATAATTGGGAATAAACTCTGATGGTGTTTTTAATTGTGCAAAAACAGAAAAAGAAGTACTTAACAGTAATACTGCGGCGCAAAATGTTTTCTTCATAAGTGAATTGAATTTGTAGATGGTTAAAAATAAGAATTAACTTTACAATGACCTACAAATCACAAAAAATAATATTGTTTTAAGTAAAACATTACATTATTTATTCTGAATTTGATTTTTTACTTCGTTATCTTTAATCTAGTTTTAATTTGTATTTTCGTTTGATAGTATACAGAATTCATTATCCTAACTTTGATAATCACTTATGAATATTTTAATCATCTACGCACATCCAAGTAAAAAGTCTTATACTTTTCAGGTTATGGAACATTTGAAATCTCAAATTTCAAAGCAAAACTGGAATCTTGAAGTCTCGGATTTATACGCGATGAATTTTCAGAGTGATATGTCCGAGCAAGAGTATGAAAGAGAAGGTTTTGCGAAAACAGAACTTCCTATTTCTAATGATGTTTTGGATGAGCATGCCAAAATCGAAAAAGCGGATTGCATTATATTTCTTTATCCGGTTTGGTGGAGCGATTGTCCTGCTAAACTCAAAGGCTGGTTTGACAGGGTTTATTCTGTTGGATATGCTTATGGGCAAAATGAAACTTCGCAAAGTATGAAAACCATTCCGTTTGGACTTGTGATATGTACAGCCGGGCATCCAAATGATTTTTTGAGAGAAATAAATATGGCGCAGAGTATGGAGACCATTATGCTGGAAGACCGACTTGGAAAACGTTTTGAAAATAAAGAAATGTTGATTTTAGGAGGAACATTGGAATTGGAGAAAGCGATGGCGAAGCATTTTATTGAAATTGAAGAAGTTGTTGATAGGATTCGTAAATATTGCGATTAAGTTGGACACAGATTTTGCAGATTTAAACGTACTTACGCAGATATAGTTTTTACTTTATTAAAATAAGTTTTGTAGTTATTATTGCAGTGAATATAAAATTGTTATTTTCGTATTTATCTGCAATTTCTTACAATTAAAACAACGTATGATCCTTAAAAAAATAAAAGCCCACCACTTATTTTTAATTGTTTCGATTCTTATTTTATTGATAGGAATGTATCGAAGTACTGATCCCAATTCAATTCTGGACATTAATGTTCATGATACCTATTATGTGATATCCAATTATGATTGTACATTAGTTTTGTTTACTACTTACTTTTTGACTGGACTACTCTACTGGCTATTTGAAAAACTACCTCAAAAGCAGCTTATAAAACCTTTAACTATAATTCATTCTACTATTGTGATTGGAAGTTTTATAATCTATTGGTTAATTATTTTTCTAGATGATAAATTGTTTGTAATTGACCCTAATTTTCCTTTACTCAATTATAAAGATCAAGTTATAAATATAACTTTAGTTTTAGAATTATTTATTATAACTTTTGTAGGGATCCCAATTTTTATAATTAATTTATTGATTGGGCTGCTGAGAAGAACTGATAATAAAATTTAATTTAACAGCAAGGTTCGCAAAGATTAATTCAATTAAACTAAAATGACAATACAAGAAATCATTGACAGACAAATGTCAGCCTTTAACAACAAAGACATTGTAAAGATGATGTCTCTTTATACAGATGATACTAAGATTTATACTTTTTCAGATCATGAATTAGTAATTAATGGCAAAAAAGAATGTGAGGAAATGTTTGTCAAACTCTTCGAGCAATCTCCGGATTTGAATGCCAATTTTATAAAAACCATTTACTTTACTAATAAAGCAATCGTTCATGAATATGTTTACGGACGAAATGGAATTAAGGAAAAAAAAGAACAAGTCGTTATTTTTGAAATACAAGACCAAAAAATAAGCAGGATGGATATTATAAGGGAATGATTTTTTATTTCTTAAAAAAACTAAACTTCTAATATAGCCCCGATGGGAGCGGTATCTCCCGATTTAGAAAAACAAGGCTTTTTAGCCGTAGTTTTTG
Source organism: Flavobacterium sp. KH_001 (assembly GCF_057840745.1). Lineage (NCBI taxonomy): Bacteria > Pseudomonadati > Bacteroidota > Flavobacteriia > Flavobacteriales > Flavobacteriaceae > Flavobacterium > Flavobacterium sp. KH_001. The sequence continues at coordinate 4,916,942 of NZ_CM174520.1, forward strand.
TTAATTGGGAATATAGCGGACAGCGGGACTGGTGGTTCTTTTGAAAATGAATCTTCTGCTCCTGATATTTAAAATTCCAAATTAAAAAATTCCAAATTCCAATCCCGAAGTCTCGGGATAAATTCCAAAAATCTAAAATCTAAAATCTAAACTTGTCTGATTCACCCCTTACAATTGTCTTGCAAACACCCTAACATATTGATTTTTAGATTGTAAATTTGTTATCTAACTTTCTAAACTACACAAAATGAGTGTGCAAGATTTTACCACGACCCTTATAGTTGACCAATCTCCAGAAGAAGTTTTTAATGCTGTTACTAACGTTCGAGGATGGTGGTCTGAACAAATTGATGGCCATACAGCCCAATTGAACGATGAATTTGATTATCATTATGAAGATATACATCGCTGCAAAGTCAAATTGATTGAGGTGATTCAGAATGAGAAAATTGTTTGGCTGGTGGAGCAAAACTACTTCAAATTCACCGAAGACGAAACGGAATGGACGGGTACAAAACCCACTTTTGAGATCTCGGAAAAAGATGGAAAAACCGAGCTTCGATTTACGCATGTAGGATTGGTTCCAGATTATGAGTGTTTTGATATTTGCAAAGATTCGTGGACCAATTACATTCAGAACAGTTTAAAAAAACTAATTACTACCGGAAAAGGTCTGCCCAACGGTAAAGACAAACCGCAGACAGAAAACGAAAAAAAACTGAGTGCGAAGTAATTAGTCTCCTGAAATAATAGATTTGGTTCTTTTTGCTAATGATATTTTTCATAAATTAGTCCAACTAAAAACCAAAATTTATGAATCCCATTTTAAAAAATACTTTGGCCGTTATTGCTGGCCTTATTGTTGGAAGCATTGTTAACATGAGTATTATTTTAATGAGCGGTTCTATTATTCCTCCCCCAGACGGAGCGGATAATACCACTATGGAAGGTTTGCAAAAAACGATGCATTTGTTTGAACCAAAACATTTTCTTTTCCCTTTTTTGGCACATGCCATCGGAACCTTTGCCGGCGCCCTTACAACGTCTTTAATTGCATTTAATCATAGAACAAAACTCGGTTTAATTATTGGGGCTTTCTTTTTGTTAGGCGGCATTGTGAGCGTTTGTTCTTTGCCTTCGCCAATGTGGTTTACGGTTGTAGATTTAATTTTTGCTTATATTCCAATGGCTTATCTGGCAATTAAACTGGTTAAAAGAAGAGCTTAGAAATTTAATTCTAAAAAAAATGAATGAGAAATCGACTCCCATAAAACCGGCAAAAATGTGTTACGAACATATTGGTGGGAAACTCGGTCAATTGCTTGCAGAAACCTTTGTAGATAAAGGCTGGATTGCCAAAAATAAATCCTCTGATAAACATTTTTACATTACCGAATTAGGTCAAAAAGAATTTGAAAAATTGGGTATTGACACTTCTAAAATCAAATCGGAAGATTTATAAAAAACTTCCTTTCTGTAGCTTTATTTCCTTGAAAACATACCTCTAAATTTCATAACTTAGTTTGTTTTTAATTTTAGAGTCATGACTAAGAAATATATTGCCCAGGAATTTTTAAAACTCTCTGCAAATGGGCATTCACATGAAGCTTTCCGGCTTTATATAGGCGAGAATTTTAAGCATCATAATGCTTATTTTAAAGGTGATGCCAATACTTTGATGATAGCCATGGAAGAATCTTCCAGAAAAAATCCGAATAAGATTTTCAAAATTCATCACGCTTTACGAGATGGCGATTTGGTTGCGGTACATTCCTGTGTTAAACAGAATTCAACTGACCTAGGAACGGCCGTCGTACATATTTTTAGATTTGAAGCAGATAAAATAGTAGAACTTTGGGATTTAGGACAACCGATTCCAAAAGAAACAATTAACGAAAACGGAGTTTTTTAAAAAAAGTTCAGTCGCAATCTCGTTTGACAGTTTGCACTGCTGAAAACTGAGACTGAGGTTGAAACCTGAAACTTGAAACTTGAAACAAATAAACTAAAACCAACTATTCTTAATGAACGCCATTACCCGATTCTCTTCTTTGCTTTCTCTCGTTTTTCTATTTTCTAACTGTAATTCTTTTGCTCAAAAAAAAGATAATTATGCTGCCAAAATAGACAGCTTAATCAAAGTTGCTGATCCTAAATTTAATGGTGTAATTCTGATTGCTCAAAACGGAAAAACAAAATACGAAAAGGCACAAGGCTTTGCCAATTTTGAAACTAAGAAACCTTTAACAATCAACAGCCAATTTGAAATTATGTCGAATAGCAAGTTAATTGCTGCTGTTTTGATTTTATTAGAAGTCGAGAAAGGAAAAATTAATTTACAAGATCCAGTCAAAAAATACCTTCCTGAGCTTACCCAAACATGGGCAGATTCTGTTACGGTTCATCAACTTTTAAATCACACACACGGAATTGTGGACATTAATAAACCTCTTGAATTTAAGCCCGGAACTAATTTTCATTACGGAAATATGAGCTACAGTCTTCTTGGTCAAATTGTTGAGCACACTACAAATAAAAGTTACAGCGAAGTGGTCAATGAACTTTTCAAGAAACTTAAGATGAAGCATACTTTTGCTTATAATCAGGATAAAATTCAAAATTTGACTACTGGATATATAAATAATAAAAACACCTATGAAGCTGTTAAAAAATCCCTTATAACACCTGAAAATTTGGGTGCTGATGGAATTATTTCGACGGTACAAGATTTAGCAATCTGGAACGATAATTTTCATAAAGGAAAAATTCTAAAACCGGAATCGTATCAATCAATCGTTAAACCATCAGTATTATCACAGCATAATTTCTTTGGAAAAGAAAAAGAAGGTTACGGTTACAGCATTCGAACTATTGAAAAAGACACAGTAAAATATCTTGGTCATACAGGTTTAGGTGATGGATTTTCTTCTGTTAATTTGTATTTCCCGGAAAGTGATGTGAGTTTAATTGTTATTGAGAATCAGATGAATGAAGATTCAAATTTGTTTTACGCTTCTGAAAGAAAAATCAAAGATATTTTATTAAAAAGCGATTTAGTTCATCCAAAAAAATAAATCATGGCAAAAAATAAAACTGCAGAAACAGAAACCAGTGTTACAGATTTTATCAACACTTTTGTAGAGGATGAAGCAAAAAGAAATGACGCTTTTGAACTTGTCACAATAATGCAGAAAGAAACCGGTTTTGAACCCAAAATGTGGGGCCCCAGTATTATTGGTTTTGGAAGTTATCATTACAAATATGCTAGTGGACACGAAGGAGACGCGCCTCTTGCAGGGTTCTCGCCAAGAAAGGCGGCTATTTCGCTTTATGTTTATTTGTCTGAAGAAAACAGAGAAGATTTACTTTCTAAATTAGGAAAACATAGAGCTGCGAAAGGTTGTATTTACATCAAAAAACTAAGCGATATTAATGTAGAAATTCTAAAAGAAATGACTTCAGCTTCAGTTGAATATTTACAAAAATTATATCCTTCTAAATAAAAAAACATGATCCTTACACTAATATTACTTTTACTAGCCGTTATTTTTTATTTTTTATATCATCCAAGATTTGGAAAACGACCTTCTGGCGAAAGACTGGCTTTAATACAAAAGTCTCCTCAGTATAAAAATGGAAAATTCGAAAACGAAAGTTTCACCCCTGAACTTGCGGAAGGTTATGGCTATTATGATGTTTTAAATCAATTTTTTTTCAAGAAGGTTGATCGAAAAATTCCATCTGATATTATTCCTTCCGTAAAAACCAATTTAAAAGAATTAGATATAAATCAGGATGTTTTAATCTGGTTTGGACATTCCTCTTACTATATTCAGCTTGAAGGCAAACGTTTTTTAATCGATCCTGTTTTCAGCGGAAACGCCTCTCCTATTTACGGAACTACAAAAGCCTTTAAAGGAACAGATATTTATACGTACGATGATATTCCTGAAATTGATTATTTACTAATCACACATGACCATTATGATCATTTAGATTACAAAACCATTATGGAACTCAAACCAAAAATAAAAAAGATAATCACGGCACTTGGCGTTGGTTCGCATTTTGAATTTTGGGGTTTTTCTTTAGAAAATATTATAGAAAAAGATTGGCATGAAAAAATAGAATTAGATCAGAATTTGACCATTTATACTGCTCCTTCAAGACATTTTTCTGGCAGAAGTATTAAACGCTGTAATACACTTTGGACTTCGTTTGTTTTAGAAACCAAAGATTTTAAAATGTATTTGGGCGGCGACAGCGGTTACGATTCTCACTTTGCAGCAATTGGAGAGAAATACGGTCCTTTTGATATAGTATTAATCGACAATGGGCAATATAATCGGGCATGGAAATACATTCACAATTTACCGGAAGATGTAATAAAAGCTATGAAAGACTTAAATGCTAAAAGAGTATTTCCGGTTCATAATTCAAAATTCCCTTTATCTCTGCATTCCTGGGATGAACCTCTGATTAAAGTAACCGAATTGAATAGTTTATCCGAAAATCCGATTCCGTTGATTACACCGAAGATTGGAGAAATAGTAGAATTGAAAAATGAAAAACAGGAATTTAAACAATGGTGGAAAGGAATAAATTAAAATGACAAAATCTCAATATAAAATTAGAAATGCCTTTCCTTCAGAATTTGAGGCAATAGGAAAATTACTTATTAGTGTTTATTCGCAATTAGATGGTTTTCCAAAAGAAAATGAACAACCTAATTATTACAAAATGCTGGCTAATATTGGCGATTTTACCAACCATGCGGAAACGGAACTTTTAGTAGCGGTTGATAATAATGATACAATTCTTGGCGCAGTCGTTTATTTTAATGACATGCAATATTACGGTTCAGGCGGAATTGCAACTAAGGAAAAAAATACTGCTGGATTTCGATTATTAGGCGTAGATAACGACGCACGAGGAAAAGGAATTGGTAAACTATTGACCCAGGAATGTATTAGAAAAGCAACTCAAAATAGTTTAAACCAAGTTATCATTCACTCCACTTTAGCCATGCAAACTGCCTGGAGAATGTATGAGAATCTTGGATTTAAACACTCTGAAGATTTAGATTTCATGCAGGGAGAATTAGCCGTTTTTGGCTTCAGATTAAAAATTATTAACTAAAAAATTAATTTCCAAAAAACAATACTTTGAAACTAAAAGCAATCTTTCTAACACTTGCCTTTCTTACAACTTCAGCTATTTTTTCTCAAAATACTTACGTCTTCTTGGGCAGTTACAATAAAGATAAAAACGCCGAATCAATTCAGATATATCAATTAGATACTTTAAAAGGAAAACTGACTAAAGTGACTTCTGCAAAAAATGTCATAAATCCATCGTATTTAACCGTTTCTCCAAATGGAAAATATGTGTATGCCTGCACCGAAACCAAAACGCCAAATGATGGAAATGTCAGCAGTTTTGAATTTAATACTGAAAATAAAACACTGACCTTTTTAAACAAACACAAAAGCGGCGGCGAAAATCCGGTTTATGTTTCTGTTCATAAAAGTGGTAAATGGTTGGTTAATGCGAATTACACAGAAGGAAGTGTTTCCGTTCATCCGTTATTAGAAAATGGAAAAATAGATTCGCTTGCGCAGAATTTTCAATATACAGACGGAAGCGCTCATAAGGAAAGGCAAACTAGATCGCATATACATTCGGCTGTCTTTTCGCCTCAGAATGACTATCTATTTTTACCTGATTTAGGTGCAGATAAAATACGCTGTTATCGTTTTGATGAAACTCTGAAAAAACCTTTAGTCGAAACAAAAAATCCGTTTATGAAAACCGATTTAGAAGCCGGTCCAAGACATTTTACTTTTCATCCGAATCAGAAATTTGGTTATTGTATTGAAGAAATGGCTGGTGCGATTAGTGTGTATCAATACGATAATGGAACATTGAACAAAATTCAACACATCAATACGCACCCGGATAAAATTACAAAAGGTTTTGAAAGTTCAGACATTCATATTTCACCCGATGGAAAATTTCTATACGCTACAAACCGCGGAAAAGAAAACAACATCGCTATTTTTTCTATTGATGAAAATGGTATTTTACAAAACATTGGTTATCAATCAACTTTAGGAAAACATCCGAGAATTTTTGCTCTTGATGAAAGCGGAAAATTCCTTGTTGCCAGCAATGTAATAACCGGTAATGTGGTAGTTTTTAAAAGAAATGAAAAAACAGGTCTGCTAAAGAAAACTGGAAACGAGATTAAAATGGAAAACGTTTCTTGTGTTCAGATTAAAAGGATATAAATAATTATAAAGATTTGTCGTCTTTTTTTGTCATTTCGACGAAGGAGAAATCCCCGTAAGTAGATCGACAAAGATTGTCCGCATTTCTGTGCGGAATTACTTGCGGGGATTCCTCGTACCTCGGAATGACAAACTTTGTGGTTAATTATCCTACAACAGCAAAAAAATGAATTTAATCCTTTAATCTGTAGCAAAAATTAAAAACAATAGAAATGAAAAATCAAGAATTCAATTTACAACCAGAAATCTTAGAAGACAATATAACCAAATTAGTTCCCCTCAAGGAAACCGATTTTGATGCACTATTTGAAATAGCTTCAGATCCTTTGCTTTGGGAACAACATCCTATAAAAGACCGTTATAAAAAAGAAGTTTTTCAAACTTTTTTTGATGCGGCTTTGAGTTCTAAAAGTGGCTTTTTAATTCTGGATGCGGTTAATGATGAAGTAATAGGCACTACCCGATTCTATGATTACAAACCGGAAAATTCAAGTATTGCGATTGGTTACACTTTTATTGGCCGAAAATACTGGGGTGGACTTTATAATAAATCGAATAAAAAATTATTGATTGATTACGCTTTTCAGCATGTAGATTCGGTATTTTTTCACATTGGAGCTGAAAATTTCCGTTCTCAAAAAGCAGTTTTAAAATTAGGTGCGACAAAAGTAAACGAGATGAATTTCCCACCTACTCCCGATGGCATTTTACATTATGAATATGAATTAAAAGAAGAATAAAAATGAAAAGGATAACTGTTTTTTGCGGCTCAAGTTCTGGAACTGAAGCAATTTATACAGAGCAAGCCACATTACTTGGCGAAACATTTGCAAAAGAACACATAGAACTCGTTTACGGTGGCGCAAACGTAGGCTTGATGGGCGCAGTAGCCGATGGAGTTTTAAATAATGGAGGAAAAGCAATTGGTGTTCTTCCAATTTTTTTAAGATCAAAAGAAATCGCGCATCTGGGTTTAACCGAATTAATTTTGGTAGAAAGCATGCACGAAAGAAAAACCAAAATGAATGATTTATGCGATGGTGTAATTGCACTTCCGGGTGGTTTTGGAACGCTGGAAGAACTTTTTGAAATGATAACATGGGCACAATTAGGGCTTCATAAAAAACCAATCGCTATTTTAAATATTAATGGGTTTTATGATTCCTTAATTGAACTAACCGAAAACATGGTCGAAAAAGGTTTGTTGAAAGAAGCGAATCAAAAAATGCTTTTAGTTAGTGATACTATTTCCGATTTATTAGATAAAATGAGGAATTATACACCTCCAACAGTTGGGAAATGGATTGATAATCAGAAAGTTTAATTAGAGTACAAAATTAGTTCTTTGTAGTAAAAATATTTCATATATATTTGCGCAAAACTCAAAAACTAATTAACTAAACCCCAGAATGAAGAATAAATTACTTATTTGCTTACTTTTTCTTTTAAGCTTTCAAACGTACTCACAAATTATATTTGAAAAAGGATATTTTGTTGACAATACTGATAAAAAAACAACTTGCTTAATTAAAAACTTTGATTGGAGCAATAATCCAACAGAAATTCAATATAAGTTAGACGAACAAGATCAGCCCATAAGTATTTCAATAGCACAAATAAAAGCATTCGGAATTGACAATCAATCCAAATACGAGCGATTTACTGTGGATATAGACAAATCTACTCAGGTAATTAGCAACATGAATTATGATAAAAACCCTGAATTCAAAAAGGAGACGGCGCTATTAAAAGTTTTATTAGAGGGGAAAGCTAGTTTATTTGAGTATATTTCAGGCAATACCAAGCGTTATTTTTTCAAAACAGATACGTTGTCAATTACTCAGCTGGTTTATAAATCTTATAAAACTTCTGAAGAGCAGATTGCACAAAACAATCAATACAAACAGCAATTATGGATGACTTTAAAATGTGATAATATTGCTATTAATGACGTTGAAAAACTTAGTTACAAAAAAAGTAGTCTGCTGAAATTTTTCACAAAGTATAATAAATGTGGTAACTCCGAATATACCGTTTTTGAATCTAAAGAAAAAAGAGATTTATTCAATCTAAACATTAGACCAGGAATTACCACTTCTGTAATATCAATTAGTAATCCCTCAATGTCAACACCTGATTACGATAGAGATTTCGACAATAAAATTGGCTTTCGCTTTGGTCTTGAAGCCGAGTTTATTTTACCAATAAATAAAAACAAATGGGCTTTAATTTTTGAACCGACTTATGTAGGAGGGTATAAAGCAGAAAAATCCAGATTAGATTCAAAAACAAAGGAAGAATTAAAAGGAAATATTGAATACAGCTCAATCGAATTACCAATTGGAGTACGATACTATATGTTTTTAAACAGCAATTCTAGTCTATTTATCAACGGGCAAGTCGTTATAGAACACGCAATTAATTCAGAAGCTTATGTTGAATATTCTACACAGAGAAATACTACTCTTGAGCTAAAGCCAACTACTAGCTTTACATTTGGTTTAGGATATAAATTAAAGAAAAAGTACAGTGTCGAATTTAGAGCCAATTTTGGCAAGAATGTTCTTGACAATTACAGAGAATGGAATTCTAACTATAAGTTATTCGCTTTAACTTTTGGTTATTCTATATTTTAAGAACCATAACAAAGGAAAGAGCTTTATATAAATATTTAAAACTCTTTCTCTTGTGAAATTATTTTAATATAAACTATCTCAATAGTATTTTATTCAAAATAATTTCCAAATAAATATAATTGATTTCTACAATAGCCTATTCTCTCCTAAATGAAAGAATTACAAAACAATTAAGATCCAAATGATAAAAAAAATACCTTTTTTTCTTTTTCTTTTTCTTTTTTTTACAATACCTTTTTATTCGCAAATTACATTTGAAAAAGGTTACTATGTCGATAATAACAATAATAAAATATCATGTTTAATTAAAAACCTAGATTGGGCAAATAATCCAACAGAACTTCTATATAAAATAGAAGAACAAGGCTCTCTAAAAAGCATTTTCATAGAAGATATTAAAGAATTTGGAATTGATAATGAGTCAAAATACGAACGATTTAATGTAGAAATCGACCGCTCATCTGAAGAGGTCAGAGAAATGAAGTATGAAAACTATCCTATATTTAAAAATGAAATGTTACTGCTAAAAGTTTTAGTCGAGGGAAAAGCAACTCTATATGAGTACAATAGCGCAAATTTAACTCGTTTCTTTTTTAAAACTGATTCATCCCGGATTACCCAGTTAATTTATAAATCTTACAAAATTTCGGAAACACAGATTGGAAAAAACATTCAATTTAGACAGCAATTATGGACCGCGTTAAAATGCGACAATATGCTTATAGAAGAAGCTGAAAATCTAAATTACAAACAAGATGACTTGTTTGATTTTTTTATAAAATTTAATAAATGCAGCAATTCAGAATTTATTGATTTTAAAAACAAAAAAAAGAAAGACTTATTTAATCTTAATATAAGACCAGGAATTACAAATTCCAGCTTGTCTCTTGCAAACCAATCTTCTTATAATTTTGACAACAAGACTGGATTTAGATTAGGTCTAGAAGCTGAATTTGTTTTACCTTCCAATAAAAACAAATGGGCTATAATCATCGAACCTATTTATCATAATTTCGAAACAGAAGTGACACAAAATGATTTGACAAGCAAAATTGACTATAAAACTGTTGAATTCCCTTTAGGACTGAGATATTACATGTTCTTGAACAATAACTCTAAGTTTTTTGTAAATGCCCAATATGTCATTGTTCATTTCGTAAATTCAACAGCTTATTTTGGAGAAAATAAATATAAAAATAATGAAATGGAAATTGTACCTAGCAGTAGTCTTTATATGGGCCTAGGATATAAATACCAAAATAAATACAGTGCAGAATTTAGAATGAATTTCAAAAAAAATATCTTAGAAAGCTACTTCTTTGAAACTTCTACATACAGATCTTTTTCATTGGTTTTTGGATATACCATATTTTAAGAATAAGATCTTTATTGTAAAGCTCTTTTTTAATTTATTGAACATAAATGATTTTTTCATAACTTAGTTATCCTTGAAAAAATAAGTTTCACAATCCACAACTAAAAAAATGAAACCAGAAAATAATAAATTCGCAAAAGCAGAAATGCTTATTAGAAAACCTGTTTCAGAAGTTTTTCAGGCTTTTACTGATCCGGAAATCACAAGCAAATTCTGGTTTACAAAAGGCTCAGGCAAATTAAAACAAGATAAAAAAACAGAATGGACCTGGGAAATGTATGGTTTTTCATTAACCGTCACGACCCATGTTTTACAGGAAAATAAAAAAATTGTAATCGAATGGGGAACTCCTGAAGAAAGCACTTTGGTCGAATGGGTTTTCACGCCATTAAACGAAAATGAAACTTTTGTAAGCATAACAAATTCAGGTTTTAAAGGAGATTCAGATAAAATAATTGATCAGGTTCGTAATTCTACTGAAGGCTTTACATTGGTTTTAGCCGGAGCAAAAGCGTATTTAGAACATCATATTTTATTAAATTTAGTTTTGGATCGTTTTCCTAAGGGACTTGCGTAAAAGTTAATTTTGTTTCAAGTTTCAAGTTCTTCAGCAACCTGAAACTTGACCCGAGGCTGGAAGCCAAATTGGCGAAGCACACCTGAAATTAAAAAACAAAAGAAATATGGATATCAAAAAACCAGCAAATATTGACGAATACATTGGTGCTTTTCCAAATGACGTTCAGGAAATTCTTGAAAAAGTTAGAATGACGATTCAAAAAGCAGCTCCGGATGCTACCGAGAAAATCAGTTATTCGATGCCGGCTTTTGAGCAAAACGGAATTGTAGTTTACTTTGCCGCCTTTAAAAATCATATTGGTTTGTATGCTTTGCCGAGCGGACATGAAGCTTTTCAGGAAGAACTTTCACAATATAAATCAGGAAAAGGTTCTGTACAATTTCCTTTAAATCAACAAATGCCTTTTGATTTGATTACCAAGATTGTAAAATTCAGGGTTAAAGAAAATTTGGAGAAAGCGAAAAAGAAATAAGTCTCAATGAATTTAGAAGAACATTACAATCAACTTTATAAAACATCTTCTAAAGTAATTTTAGAAGAAAATTATAAAATTGACAATCAAATAAATGACGCATCGGATTCCCGATTCGGAATTACACTTTTGATTCGTCCAAGCGATGAAATCAAAGCTGAAATTCAGTTGTTTTTAAATGAATTAATAGAAGTTGATTCCCAACAATACTATTATCCTAATTCAGACATTCATATTACGGTAATGTCCATTATTTCCTGTTCTGAAGGTTTTACTTTGGATAATATCAGGATTGAAGAATATATCGAAATCATTCAAAAAAGTTTAATTGATGTACATAAAATCAGCATCAATTTTAAAGGCGTTACAGCCTCTCCTTCCGCAATAATGATTCAGGGGTTTCCAACGGATGAATCTTTGAATGTTTTACGGGATAAATTGCGTGAGAACTTCAAAAAATCAACTTTACAGCAAAGCATCGACAGCCGTTATGCCATTGCAACTGCACATTCAACGGTTCTGAGATTTCAGGAAAAACTAGAAAATCCGGAGAAACTAATGGCTGTTGTAGAAAAATTTCGAGATTACGATTTTGGAGAATTTACAGTTGATAAACTCGAATTAGTTTATAATGATTGGTATCAGCGCAAAAGCAATACTATTAATCTTGCTGATTTCTATTTATAGCTTTCGCCACTAATTTACACTAATTAAAAATATTTATCCAAAAATAAAATTCGCGAAAATTTGTGAAATTCGTGGCAAACTTTCTTTTACTTAAACTTCCCAAAATGCCATAATACACCAGAAGGATCGTGTAAAAAACATTCGCTTCCCCAATCTAAATGACGCGTTGGAGTTAATTTCACTCCATATTTTTCTGTTAGATTTAAAGCCAAAAGTTCTTGATAATAACGATCGACATCATCAACTTCTAAGAAAATCATGGTGTTTTCAATCCATTCTTTGGCATAATAATCCTGAAGATAAAAGGCAATTTCTCCAGTTTTGAAAACGGAAAATTTGGGATCTAACACAACTTCTTTGAAACCTAAATCGCGATAGAAACTTCTGGAGATTTCGAAATCTTTGGCTCCTATGAATGGTCTGATGGATTGGGCTTTGTGCTGCATTTTTTTTCAGGTTTAAAATTCAAGAAGTTTTTAGTAAAATTAAGAAAACCAATCAATTCCATTATCCAAACGAACAAGAAAATCTGTAAAAGAAGAACCGATTTCAATATGATATTTGCTATTCAAATCAATAAAAGGTGAGAGAATTATTTTGACATTCTGGTTTTGATCCAATGTTATTCCAATGAATTCTCCACTTCCATTTGAACCAATTCCAATCGTTTGATTTAATTCTTCTACTATGTTATAATTTTTATTGGTTTTAATGATTTCTTCTAAACTCCAAAGGTTTATAAATTCAACACCAATAAACTGATCTATTCCATGATAGTTCTCAAGATAAAAGATATAATCTTCGGGAAGTTTCAATTTCGAGTATAATTCAATATCAATTACTTCGACAGCTGAATTTACATCTCTTTTTGGAAAACTATATTTTTCAATTATTCTTTCTAGATCTTCGGTCATAATTTACTTTTGGAGCTTTTTTTTGAAAACTCTTTTTCTTACCCCTTCTTCAAAATATTCCCCAAACCTCGACCAATCTGCTCAATTGCTTCAAGACCTTTGGTTAATGGTGTCGCAGTAAAATCTTCATAAGCATCCATAGAAGTTACTTTGTTATCGTCTTGCGGATAAACTAAAATCAGATTGTTTTCGCTGAATGATTTTTCGAATTTTTGAGGTAGTTTATCAAAGATCGATTGGTACGAAACAGAACCTTTTCTGGATAAATTAAAAACAATCAAATCGGTTGGTTTAATTTCATCTGAGATTGCATCGAAATCATCCCAGTCTAAAATACTTTTGAAACCCAGTTTAGCATTCAGCTTCAAATAATTAGCAATTTGCTGAATTGACTGATGTGTTTTATATTCAGCATAAATCACAATCGGAATACTTAATTCCTGTGATAAGCGACAGATTTTTTGAATCAAAAGTTGAAATCCTACTCCTCTTTCAGAGAAAGGCGGACAAATGAAAACCAATCTTTTCTCTTCTATAAATGTCTTTTCAAAACGACAGATAAACAAACTTTTATCAACGTTATTAATAATTGAATCTACATTTTCACCAAAAATTTTATCTAAGAAACCTGTTTTTCTCGGCCATCCCACAATCACAATATCCGACATGATTTCTTTTGAAGTCCTGGCAATACCACTCGCAGGATTGTGGTCTATTCTTGCAATTGTATTGATTTTTACTTCTGAAGCCGAGCCCTGAATTACGAATTTATCAACTGCTTTTCGGTATCTTAAAATATTTTTTTCAGCCTGATCGTTATTCGGTACAATCGTCAACAACGTAATCGGGTTTGATGATTTTTTATCTTTAATCAAAAGTGCAAAATCTAACAAACTTGATGTTGCAGACGTTTTGGCAAGCGGAATTAAAATATGCTCGTCTAAAATCTGATCCTGATGCGCATCTTCATGGGAAACTTCTTCTTCGCAGATTGCAATTTTTTTCGCTGCTTTTTCTGTAGCAAAAGAAGCTACGATACAGGTAATTAAAATTAAGATAATAGTTCCATTTAAGATATTTTCATCCAGAATTTTAGCTTTATATCCTACTAAAATAACCGCTAAAGTAGCTGCGGCATGTGCACTGCTCAATCCAAAAATAAGCTGTCTTTCGGTTTTGGTATATTTAAAAACAATTTGAGTAAAAAACGCGGCGAACCACTTTCCGAAAATCGCGACTACGCTCAATGTTCCTGCTACAATCAATGCTGTCGGACCGCTTAAAATCACACTAATATCAACCAACATTCCCACAGAAATAAGGAAAAACGGAATAAACAATGAATTACCAATAAACTCAATTCTGTTCATTAAGGCTGATGATTGTGGAATCAAAGGATTCAGAGCCAAACCTGCAACGAAAGCACCAATAATAGGTTCTACTCCTGCCACTTGCGCTAAAAATGCCGCAAAGAAAACAACAGATAATACAAAAATATAATGCGCATGCTTTTCACTTTCCAGTTTCTTAAAAAACCATTTCGCAATTCTTGGAATAACCAAAAACATAATAGCAGAAAAAATAATCAATGAAGCGGTTAGTTTCAACCAAAAAGCCTGATTCAGATTCCCTTCACTGCTTCCCATAATAACGGCCAGAATAATCAAAACTGCGGTGTCGGTCAAAATAGTTCCTCCCACTGTAATGGCAACTGCCTGATTTTTTGCTATACCTAGTTTACTCACAATTGGATATGCAACCAATGTGTGCGTTGCAAACATACTTGCTGTTAAAAAACTGGCATTAAAATCATATTTTAAAAGGTAAAAACAAACGGGAAAACCAATAGAAAGGGGAAAAATAAAAGTAAAAAAACCAAATAATAAACTCTTGTTTTTGTTGGCTTTAAACTCATTCATATCGAGTTCCAGACCGGCAATAAACATAATATAAAGAAGTCCAATAGTTGAGAATAAATCTACTGCCGAATTTTTAGCCAAAATATTAAGTCCGTGAGGGCCAATAATTACTCCTGAAATAATCAAACCTATAATTCCGGGAATATTAATTTTCTTCAGTAAAATTGGCGATAATAAAATTATAAAAAGTATTAATGAAAAAATCAATACTGGATTGCTAAGTGGCAGTTCAAACTCTTCTAATAAATTCCTGAAAAATTCTATCATAATGTGGTTTTAGCTCCTGTGTGGTATATCAATTGTCTTGAAAAAGACATTTTCAGCATTCATACAAAATACCCAAAGTAGCAGTTTATTTCGATTATTAAAAACTAAAAAAATCAGTCTTTTCTAGTAATAGCTATTTACAAAAATACCTAAAAAAATCCCGAACTTTTTATGAAAGACCGATATTAAGTAATTAAATTTACTTCTTTGCCAAATTATTAATATTTAATATTTATTTTAACAAAACTGCAACATTAACAATCAAAAATAAATCATCATTGCATTATTCAATTATCTTTGTCTTAATAAAAATTGTACAATGGAAGAATGTATCTCTGTTTTTGATATGCTTAAAATTGGCGTTGGCCCTTCAAGTTCGCATACTTTGGGACCGTGGCGCGCTGCAGAACGTTTTTTAGAAGAGTTAAAAAACGAATCTATTTTAGAACAAGTTACCAGAGTCAAAGTTGATCTATATGGTTCACTTTCCTTAACCGGCAAGGGTCACGCTACTGATTTGGCCGTTATGCTTGGTTTAAGTGGCCAGGATCCTGAATATATTCCGGTCGACAATATTGCAGGAATCATTAAAACGATCGAAACCAAAAATGAAATCGTTTTAGGAAATCAGATTACGATTCCGTTTTATTTTCTTCAGGATATTGTTTTCAACAAAGATTTTCTTCCTTTTCATGCTAACGGATTAAAATTCACTGCATATAAAGCTGATGATTCTGAATATGAATCTACTTTTTACTCTATTGGAGGAGGTTTTGTTGTCAAAGAAGAACGTACCAATGCCAAGATCAAAGAAGAAATTAAATGTGCTTTTCCGTTTCCGATTCAAAATGCGGTAGAGCTTTTAAATTATACTATTTCAGAAAACAAATTGATCTCAGAGATTGTTTATGACAATGAAAAATCGATGCGTCCGGAAGAAGAAATTCACTCGGAATTAATGCGTATCTGGAATACGATGTTAGAATGTATGTATATTGGCTGTCATACAGGAGGAATTCTTCCTGGTGGATTACATGTTCGCCGAAGAGCTTTTGATATGCATCAGAATTTAATTGGTCTTGCCAATTATGACAACCCACAATCCTGGCTGGAAGAAATCAGAAAAACCGAAGTTAAATTCCGCCAAATATTAAAATGGGTAAGCTGTTTTGCACTTGCCGTGAATGAAGTAAATGCTTCTTTAGGGCGCGTTGTTACTGCTCCAACTAATGGAAGCGCTGGTGTAATTCCGGCTGTTTTAATGTATTATTTGGTAATTGAAAACCATAATGCGGGCGAAAAAGAAATCAAACAATTTTTGATGGTTGCCGGAGAAATTGGAAGTATCTTCAAAAAAGGATCGACTATATCTGCCGCTATGGGTGGTTGTCAGGCTGAAATTGGTGTTTCGTCATCAATGGCTGCGGCGGCACTGTGCGAATTAATGGGCGGAAGTCCTGCCCAGGTATTGATGGCTGCCGAAATTGCAATGGAACATCACCTTGGTTTGACTTGCGATCCGATTGGCGGTTTGGTTCAGATTCCGTGTATTGAAAGAAATACAATGGGTGCCATAAAAGCCATCAATGCAGCCGAACTGGCTTTAGAAACCGATTCTAAAAATGCAAAAGTACCTTTGGATAAAGTAATTAACACCATGTGGCAAACCGCTAAAGATATGAATTCCAAATACAAGGAAACTTCTGAAGGCGGATTGGCAATTGCAGTTAATATGGCCGATTGTTAGAATATATTACTTAATTTTGCAGTCAAAAAATTTTCGTTTTAAAAGTACATGCTGCTTTTAAAACTATTCAAAAAAAACTAAAACTTACTTATATAATGTCAGTTGCTAAAAAAGATTATAAAAGAATCACTACCAAATCACTAATCGAAATGAAAAGCAATGGAGAAAAAATCTCCATGCTTACCGCGTATGATTACACAATGGCTAAAATTGTTGATACCGCAGGAGTTGATGTGATTTTAGTGGGAGATTCTGCATCAAATGTTATGGCTGGTCACGAAACAACTTTGCCTATTACTTTAGATCAAATGATATACCACGCTTCATCTGTTGTTCGTGCTGTCGAAAGAGCATTGGTTGTAGTCGATTTACCTTTTGGAAGTTACCAATCAGATCCTAAAGAAGCTTTGCGTTCTGCGATCAGAATCATGAAAGAAAGCGGAGGACATGCTGTAAAATTAGAAGGTGGAAAAGAAATTAAAGAATCAATCAAAAAAATATTAAACGCGGGAATTCCGGTAATGGGACACTTGGGTTTAACACCACAATCTATCTATAAATTCGGGACTTACAGTGTTCGTGCAAAAGAAGATGAAGAGGCTGAAAAATTGATTGAAGATGCCAAAATGCTTGAAAAAATAGGTTGTTTCGGAGTGGTTCTTGAAAAAATTCCAGCCGATTTAGCAAAAAAAGTAGCAGAAAGCATTTCGATTCCGGTTATTGGTATTGGAGCGGGTGGCGCCGTTGACGGACAAGTTTTGGTTATTCATGATATGTTAGGAATGAACAATGAATTCAGCCCAAGATTTTTACGTCGTTATTTAAACTTATACGAACAAATGACTACAGCAATTGGTCAGTATGCGGCTGATGTTAAGTCTAGTGATTTTCCGAACGAAAAAGAACAGTATTAATTTTTAAGGTACTAAGGTTCTAAGTTGCTAAGATTCTAAGGTTTCTTTTTTAGGTACAAAGGTTCAAAGCAACAAAGGTTCAAAGGTTTTAAAATTGAATAGCCTCCAGCTTTAGCTGGAGGACTTTTTTTTTCATCTAAAAAAGGCTTTAGCCAAATTCTTTCCATCTAAATCTAAGTAAGTCTAAAATGAAAATAATTTCAGATAAAAATAACCTCCAAATTTTACACGAAGACAATCACATCATTGTGGTAAACAAACGTGTGGGTGATATTGTACAGGGTGATAAAACGGGAGACAAACCGCTATCTGATGTTGTTAAGGAATATATCAAAGACAAGTACAACAAACCAGGTGATGTATTTCTGGGTGTAATTCATCGTTTGGATCGACCAACAACCGGAATTGTTGTTTTTGCCAGAACAAGCAAAGCTTTAACAAGAATGAACGAAATGTTCAGTAATCGTGAAACGCAAAAAACCTATTGGGCAGTTGTGAAAAATAAACCGCAGGAAGCAAGTGCCAAATTGGTTCATTTCTTAAAACGAAATGAAAAAAATAATACCTCAAAGGCCCATTTAAAAGAAGTTCCTGATAGTAAAATTGCCAGTTTAGATTATACTGTTTTCAAAGAACTTCAAAATTATGTGGCTTTAGAAATCAATCTTCACACAGGTCGTCATCATCAAATTCGAGCACAATTAGCCGCTATTGGATCGCCAATTAAGGGAGATTTGAAATATGGCTTTGATCGAAGTAATCCTGATGGCGGAATTCATCTTCATGCCAGAAAACTTGTTTTTGTTCATCCGGTCTCCAAAGAAAACATAACAATTATTGCACCTACTCCTGATGAAACCATTTGGAATGCGTTGTGATTTTATGATTTAATTGTTACTTTTTTAAATTTTATCGATTAACTTGCATAGAGTAAAAAAACAAGTTGATCAAAAAATGGACTATAAAAACGACATCGGATACAGAAAAGAAACGCTTAAAAAGTTATTATATAACATCCAAAAAAGCGAAGATTTAATTGTAAAAGCTTTATACGATGATTTTAAAAAGCCAGAATTTGAGGCTGTTCTAACTGAAACAAATTATGTCATCTCAGACCTAAAAGACACCATCAAAAACATTTACAAATGGTCACGTCGTAAACGCGTTTTTCCTTCTATTCTCAACTTCCCTTCTACTGATTATATTTATAAAGAACCATACGGAAATGTTCTAGTAATTGCACCCTGGAATTATCCTTTTCAATTGGCTTTGTGCCCTCTTATTGCAGCAGTTGCAGCAGGAAACAGAGTTGTTTTAAAACCTTCTGAACTCACTCCGAATACTTCTTCAATCATTGCTAAAATTATTGAAAAGACTTTCCACGTAAATCACGTTGAAGTACATGAAGGCGGTGTTGAAGTTTCTAATAAATTACTGGCACAGCGTTGGGATTATATTTTCTTTACCGGAAGTGTTGCTGTTGGTAAAGTGGTCGCCAAAGCAGCGGCCGAAAACCTGACTCCGGTAACATTGGAACTGGGCGGAAAAAATCCTTGTATTATTGACGAAACTGCTAATTTAAAATTAGCCGCCAAACGAATTGCCTGGGGAAAATTCATCAATGCCGGTCAGACTTGTATTGCACCGGATTATATTCTGATTCAAAAGAATATGAAAGTCAATTTTATTACTTTTTTAATTGATGAAATCATAAAATCATATGGCAAAAAACTGGACAAATCTCCCGATTTTGCCCGCATTATTAATACCAAGAACTTTCTTCGACTAGACAGTATGATCGAGCGCGAAAAAGTTATTTTTGGAGGAGAAACAGATGCCAATAAGCTATTTATTTCACCAACATTAATCGAAGAACCGGCACTTGATAGTCCTGTAATGAAAGAAGAAATTTTTGGCCCAATTTTACCTATTCTTACTTATGAAACTGAAGCGGAAATTCAAAACATTATAAGCAAATACGAAAAACCACTTGCCTTTTATATTTTTAGTGAAAATCATTCTTTTGCAAAAAAACTTATAGCAAATTATTCTTTTGGCGGAGGCTGTATTAACGATACCGTTGTTCATTTTTCGAACAAAAGACTACCTTTTGGCGGCGTTGGCCACAGTGGAATTGGTGCTTATCACGGTAAATTAAGTTTTGACATTTTCTCTCATCACAAAGCTATTGTCAAAAAAGGAAACTGGTTAGATCTTCCTATGCGATATGCTCCTTACAAAGATAAATTAGCTTCTATCAAACGATTACTAGACTGGATGTAAATAAACAAAAATGTGCTTATGGATATTTTGTAGATTATCATATGTAATTGATTAAAAATATTATATTTACGTTTCAGTATTTAACCTAGGCGTAAAAAGTATAAAAAACAATTCTACTATTAAAATGAAATCTACTCTTGATCAAATCGAAGACATTAAAAATCACGGCTATTCGTTAGATTTTTCAACTGTCTTTAACCATGCTTTTGAAAACTATAAAAAAATAGCTCTTTACTTCGGGCTCATTATTTTAGTCTTTTCAGTTATCTTTTTTTTCGGTCTTTTTAGTGTACTTTTTGCCTATTATGGCGTGGAAAGCATGAGTAAAGATTTTCTTGAAAATTTCGATAGTCAGAAACAAAGCTCTGTACAAATGCTTATTTCTTTACTGGGCACTTCAGTAATAAGTGGTCTTATCGCTCCTTTTAGCGCCGGTTTTCTTAAAATGGCAGACTGCGCAGATAAGGATGAAGAATTTAATGTTTCAACTATTTTTACTTATTATAAAACACATCATTTTTCACAAATATTTACAGTTGGTTTTATTATAGCTATCATTAGTGGTGCAATTTCAACAATTATTGGCGCTTATTTTAACGAAATGGGAATCATTGGTATGTCGATCTTGCTGAATTTAATTATATCATTTCTTACCTATTTGGCTATTCCACTGGTAATTTTTGGGGATCTAAAAGCATTAGATGCCTTGAAATCATGCTTAATTATCATTAGTAAAAATCCGCTAATAATATTTGCTCTGGTTATTGTTGGTTTTATAGGGTCTTTCATAGGTTTCTTTGGATGTTGTATAGCTATAATTTTCACGCTTGCTTTTAATACATCAATGACCTACGCGACTTATTATGGAATTTTCAATATGGAAGAAGAAGATCCAATTGAAACAATAGGTCAGTCAGATTTAGAATAAATCGGAAATTCTAAATAAATCAAGAGCTTAACCTACTCTGTTTAGAAAATTCAAAATGCTATTTACTAAACCAACATACCACGAATACTATGGTAGTAAACTATAGTTTTTACAATTCACTGCTTTCAGGAGTTACCTATTTTGGTAATACCCTGAAAGCAGTTATAACAAATTGGTATGTGTTTGCTCCTGATATTATTTTCTACAACAATCCGAAACTTATTATTTTAGGGCTATCTCTTTTGGGTTTTTTAAGCATTCTCGTTTATCAGTTTTTTAAAATCAAAGCTAAAATTGGTAATTTCATTGAGAAAAGAAAAGAAACGGACACCGCCAATAACGAATATCAATTATATACTTTATTTTTTGGTATCGCGGTTATTTTAATTGAAATCATCAATGAAATCTTTAAGATCAGGCCAAAAAGTCTCTTAGTTGCCAATGTTTCTATAGGTGTTTTTGTCCTGATAATTTATCTTCTGACAGATAAAATAAAAATACTTCGAGATAAAATTCAGGGGGTTTTTATCGTATCGTTTTTTATTTACATAAGCTATGTTGCCCGCAATATTATTTACCTTCCAAATGATGTTGTGCCCATAATTACTTTTTTAATTTCATTTTTCTTTTCGTACAACATCTTAAAACCAATAAAAATATATTGGGCATTTGTTGCTTTCACCTTTACCTTTCTTACCATAACAGTTGTTTTTAATCTAATTCCACTTAAATCATCTGTTTTACTGATCAATTTCAGCATTGTCACTTTTATTATCAATCAGGTAAAATATGCCGTTCTATTAAATAATCGGGATAACTTTAGATTTACCAATGAAATTGTTCATAAAGGAAACTCTCTGACAATTGCCACAAATGAAAAAGGTGAATTACTTTTTTGCAGCGAAACCATCACTTCAATTTTAGGCTATCTGCCAGAAGAGGTAAAAGGACTGGAGTTCTGGAGACTTACAGAAGACCCGGAATTCAATAAAGAGAATTATCAAAAAAACTACATTGATAATAAATTATATATTCGAAAATTAAAAAATAAGAATGGCGAATTTAAATACATCCAATGGAAGGATAAAAAATTCTCCGAGCGATTAATTATTAGTATTGGTCAGGATGTTACAGAACAAATTATCGTTCAGGATCAATATAAAAATCTTATTCAGACTGCAACTGATATTATTTTTGAAATAAGTGCCGATGGTTATTTTACCTTTATAAATGAATTTGGTTTTTCACTTTTAGGCTATGCTGAAAATGAAGTGATTTTACAGCATTATTCTAATTTCATACATGAAGATTATATCAGAAATGCTGTTGATTTTTACGAAAATCTGGAGAAAAATGGAAACAATTATCCCACAATCGAAATTCCAATTATAAAGAAAGACGGAAGCCAGGTATGGATCTCTCAAAAAGTAATTGTCCGTAAAAATGATTTAGGTGAAATTATTGGTTTTGCCGGTATCGCCAGAGACATTACGGAGATGAAAAATATTGAAAATGAGAAAAAAAGACGTTTAGAAAAAATTGAGGCTTATAATAATTCGACTAAAAAATTATCGACAACAGATTTTCGTGAATATAATAATCTGCAAACCGTAATCGATTCAATAATTAAAGAAGCTGCAACGATATCAAAGGCAAACAGAGTAAGTTTCTGGAAATTTACAGGTGACGTAATTATATGCAGAAACCTATTCAGTAGTGATGATCAAAATTTAAGTGATAAAAACATTCTGGACAAGGAGTCATATCCTATTTATTTTGAAACCTTAAAAAACAAAGCCATAATAAATGCGCCCGATGTTTTTGATAAATTAGAAACCTCTGAATTTCAGGAAATTTATTTTAATAAAAACAAAATAAAATCAATGCTTGATGTTCCAATCTTTTCAAATGGACAACTGGCTGGTGTAGTATGTTTTGAAAGTACGGGAGAAAAAAGAGATTGGGACAATGAAGATATCAACTATGCCAGAACTATTTCTGATGTAATTTCGCTTGCTATTTCTTCTCAGATGCGACTCAAAGCAGAGAAAAAATTAGAACTTAAAAGTGATCTATTATCTGCATTGGCTTTGTGCACGGAAAAGTTTCTACTGAGTAAAAGTCTGCAAAAAATGTTTCAGGAAACATTTGATATTATTGGAAAAGCCTCAAAAGTGGATCATATTTTTTACCATGATAAAAACTTCGAAACCAATACTATAAGTCAGCAGTATAAATGGTCCCGAGATGGAATTGAACACCAGATAACTGAATTACAAGATTTTACTGAAGACAATTTAAAAGAAATTATTCTTCATTCTCATAATAGAAAAGTATTAAATACGCGAACGCGGGATTTGGAAGACACTTTTTTTAAGCAATTGCTAATCGCTAATAATATTAAATCCATATTAATATTACCGCTGTTTACCAACAACATTTTTTCAGGTTTTATTGGTTTTGATGATTGTACCAAAGAGAGAAAATGGACTGATGATGAAATTTATATTTTTCAAACATTAGCCAATAACATTTCTTCTGCCTTAGATCGAAATAGGAATATCGCCAAAATTAAAGAAAGTGAAGATGCAATTAAAGCCAAAGAACTGGCAGAGGCTGCAAATAAATCAAAATCTGATTTTCTGGCCAATATGTCGCACGAAATCAGAACGCCTTTAAATGGTATAATTGGTTTTACCCATTTATTGATGAAAACCAATCTTGAAGAAATTCAGGAAAAATACATGACAACCATCAATCAATCGGCACATTCACTACTGGAAATCATAAATGATATTCTTGATTTTTCTAAAATTGAAGCCGGAAAACTGGAGCTTTTTATTGATTTATATGATGTTCAGAAAATACTGGGACAAATATTTGATTTGATCATTTACGAATCCAATCAAAAAAATCTCGAACTCGAATTAAACCTGGATCCTGAAGTGCCAAAATACATCTGGACAGATATTGTTCGTCTTAAACAAATTTTGATCAATCTTTTATCTAACGCAATCAAATTTACAAACGAAGGATCAATAAAACTAAACGTAACTGTTTTGGATAAAAAAGCAGATGATAACTACATCATTCGTTTTTCTGTTATTGACACCGGAATTGGAATCTTAGAAAAAAATCAGAAAAAAATATTCAAAGCTTTCTCTCAGGAAGATAGTTCAACAACAAGAAAGTTTGGAGGAACGGGCTTAGGCTTAACCATTTCTAATCAATTATTAGCTTTAATGGAAAGTCGTTTGCAGCTTAAGAGCAGAATAAACGACGGCAGTAATTTCTACTTTGATCTGAATTTAAAAACCAGTCATGAAAGCATCAATGAAAAATTCAAGGAAATTTCGAAGCAAAATAATCCGGAATATGCTTTAAGCTATAGTTCTAATCGAAAAAAAGTGAGCATTTTAATCGTAGAAGACAACAAAGTAAACATGCTTCTTTTAAAAACGATTGTAAAGAATCTAAACCTAAATGCCATTATTTTTGAATGTGAAAACGGGTATGAAGCCGTTAAACAAATTGAAAGTATTAATCCGGATCTGGTTTTTATGGATATTCAGATGCCAATTATGAATGGTTATGAAGCTACAAAAGCAATCAGAGTTACTGAAATAGGTCAGCGTATACCTATAATCGCCGTAACCGCCGGAGCTGAAAAAGAAGAACGAAATAAATGTTTATCAGCCGGAATGAATGATTATATCTCAAAACCTATTATAAGAGGTACGGTCGAAGAAGCCATACGAAAATGGTTAAAATAATTTAAAACTAAATTGTTTCTGTTAATGCGTAATTCCCAAAAAATATATAAATTCGTGTAAAAGAAAACTTAAAAAAGTTTAAACCCAATATATTATGAAATGGTTAGGCAGAAGACAAAGTGATAATGTTGAAGACCGAAGAGGTGTCTCAGGAGGAAAAGTAGCTCTTGGAGGCGGCGTTATTGGTATCATTATTTTGTTATTAAATGTTTTTGGTGGCGAAACCGGTCAAACTGTCGGATCTGCATTAGAGCAACTGCAAGGTGGCCAGCAACAAACTGAAGCCGCTGCTCCATTGAGCAAAGAAGACGAAGAAATGGGGAATTTCGTACGTGTAATTCTTGCTGACAACGAAGACATCTGGAGTAAAATATTTGAAGAACATGGCATGACCTATAAAAAACCAAAATTGGTGCTTTTTAGAGGTTCTGTACAAACAGCCTGTGGCGGGGCATCTTCTGCCTCCGGCCCTTTTTATTGTCCGGGTGACCAAAAGGTTTATATGGATTTAGGCTTCTTTGAGGAGCTTAAAACTAAATTTGGCGCCAAGGGTGGTGACTTTGCAATTGCGTACGTTATAGCGCACGAAATTGGCCATCACGTTCAAACCTTACTCGGAACGTCGGCTAAAATGCGTCAGGCACAGGAAGGAAAAAGTGAGACCGAAGCAAACAAACTTTCCGTTGCATTAGAATTACAAGCCGACTTTTATGCCGGGGTATGGACACACTATAATCAGAAAAACTTAGATACTGACGATATTGACGAAGCTTTAAGTGCTGCCAATGCTGTTGGCGATGACGCAATTCAAAGTAAAATGAGCGATCAGGTGGTTCCGGATTCGTTTACACACGGATCATCAGAACAAAGAATGTACTGGTTTAAAAAAGGTTTTAAAACCGGAGACATTGAACAAGGAACAACATTTGAAGAAATACGATAATTTAATAAACCAAACTATAATAACCAAGATGAAGCATGACTTAACCGTCATGCTTTTTTTTTGTTTCCACCATATAAGTCATATAAGTTTATTTAAAACTACTTTGAACTTATAAAAAGACTTTTTAAGTTTTCATTTGTGTTGTTTGAGTTTTTCCTTCAGAATACGAAGTTCAAATATTTCCTTTCCACACTAGATTTATATGTACTTAATCACTCCACAAGCTTTCGCAGTAATTTTAAAAAAAGCTTATGTGACTTATATGGTGAAAAAATTAAGCGCACAAAAAAAGCCTTGAATTTCTTCAAGGCTTTAAATTTCTGGGTGGCTGACCGGGTTCGAACCGGCGACCCGCGGCACCACAAACCGCTACTCTAACCAGCTGAGCTACAACCACCATTTTGCTTAGCGGTTGCAAATATACAACTAATGTTTACTTCCGCAAATAAAAAATTGAAAAAATATTAAACTTTTTAAATCAAATCTTCTAAGCTATTGACTGCCAAACATCTTTCAACAGTAAAACCTTCAGCAAAATCTTTCCCAACAAGTCTTCCTAAGTCCTTGGCGCGGTAATTTAAGCTTTCAAAAAAGTTTTTGCTTGTAATTGGCGTTGCAGGTTCATCAGAATTTGGATCATAAAATTGAGTTTTATAAGCTGCAATTGCTTCTACTTTCTTATCCTCAAAGCCCGTAATGTCTACAACAAAATCTGGTTCGATGTTTTTCCACTGAATATAATGATAAACCACTTTCGGTCTCCAGGCTTCTTGTTTTTCGCCATCAACAACCGTTTCGATTTTCATCAATCCAGATAAGAAACAAGCATCAGAAACCAATTTGCTCCCTTTTCCGTGATCGATATGACGATCGTCAATTGCATTACACAATACAATCTCCGGTTTATATTTTCGGATCATCTTAATAACTTCCAACTGATGCTTTTCATCATTAACGAAAAAACCATCGCGCATGGCCAAGTTTTCACGCACCAAAACACCTAATATTTTTGCAGCTGCTTTCGCTTCTTCATCTCGTATTTCTGCTGTTCCTCTGGTTCCTAATTCTCCTCGGGTTAAATCTACGATTCCCACTTTCTTTCCCAGTGAAACTTCTTTTAAAATTGTTCCCGCACAACCCAATTCTACATCATCAGGATGTGCGCCAAAGGCTAGTATATCTAATTTCATTTGTTTTTTGTTTGTTTTGTTTCAGGTTTCAGGTTACGTACAAAACGTGAAACTTGAAACCTGAAACTTTTTCTTTAACAATTATTATTCTTTTTTATATTCAAAACTCTTTTCATCGTCATGGATTTATTGACGCTTTCCTCCCATTCTTTTTCCGGAATACTTTCTTTTGTGATGCCGCATCCCATGTACAAAATCGCTTTATTGTCCTTGATTTGCATGCTGCGTAAATTTACAAATAAATCAGAACTTGTAGCTTTGTGGGCAAAACTGCTGTTTAATTCACCCAGAAAACCAGTATAAAAAGTTCTGTCGTAATTTTCGTTTTCAATAATAAATGCTTTTGCTTTTTTCTTTGGCAAACCACAAACGGCCGGTGTTGGATGTAAAGTATCGACAACTTCTTCTAAAGTTGAATTCTCTTTTAAGACTCCCGAGATATCGGTCTTAATGTGCCAGATCGAACCTGCCTTGATACTGTAAGGTTCTGTAACATTTACAGACGAAGCCACTTCACGCAATCTTTTTATAATAAAATCCGTTACGTATTGTTGCTCATCTTTTTCTTTTTGCTGCCAGGAAATATGCTCTTCAGAAACTGCTTTTTGAGTTCCGGCCAATGCGGTAGTTTCAAAAGCACTTCCACTTGCTTTTAATAATTGTTCCGGTGTTGCTCCCATCCAAAATCCAATTTCAGGATGCGAAAAGCAATACGTAAAAGTTGATGGATACAAATGAATTAAACGTTTAAAAGTGACGATAAAATCAAAATCAGTCAGGTCAACCATTTCGCTTCTTGACAAAACTACTTTTTTGAACTCTTCATTCTTAATCGCCTGAATTCCTTTTTCAACTAAAGCTTCATATTGCATTTTTGCTTCTGAATCAAAACTTGGATCTTCAATTTCATTAAATTCAAAATTGCCGGCTGTTTGTTCAGCACTGATAATTTTCGATTCATTCTCCGGAATTAATATCAGCTGTTTTTCATCAAAAGAAGCAAAAACAAAACCTTTTTCGCTATAATCTGTGACTTTGTACAAAGTATCATCTTGCTGCAATAGCGCAAAAACACTTGATGAATTAGGTTTAGAATAAATGACAAAAGGCAATTTCTGCTCTTGATGTTTTCTTATAGTAGAGAAAAAGTCGTTCATGTTTTTATTCGGTTTTCTTTTTATCCAAAACCATATTAGTTAGTTTACAAAGTGAAATCAGGTTTCCTTCTTCATCCGTAATTTTAATTTCCCAAAGATGAATGCTTCTTCCTTTATGAATGATGCGTGCAGTTCCAAAAACCCAACCTTCACGAATACTTTTTAAGTGATTGGCAGAAATTTCAATGCCACGAACTTCCTGCTCTTTTGTGTCAATAAAAAAGAAAGAGGCGGCACTTCCAACACTTTCAGCCAAAGCAACTGAAGCCCCTCCATGCAGTAATCCCATTGGTTGATGAACACTTGGATTTACAGGCATTTTTGCAGTTAAAAAGTCATTGCCTGCATCGATATATTCAATTTTTAGCGTCTCCATCAAGGTGTTTTTAGAAAACTGATTGCAACGCTCTAAAATTTGTTCTTTTGTATAATTCATTTAGAATAGGCTTTAAAATCGTAAAATTAAAGAAAAGATGAGATACAAATTAGAAAATCCAATTCTAATATTAAAAATCATTTATGAACCTGACCCTTTTTTGTTATTTTTACAAAAAAGAATTTAAATGCGTCACTATTTTGCACTCTTCATTCTCGGCCTACTTTTAGCTTTCAGTTCTTGCCGAACTGATTTTGATACCGTTGCCAGCACAGGAGATTTAAAGTTTTCAAAAGATACCGTTTATTTGGACACCGTTTTTAAGAATATTGGTTCAAGCACTTACCAACTAAAAGTCTATAATAAAACTAAAAATGATATTTCGATTCCGATTATTCAACTCAAAAAAGGCTTGAGTTCTAAATACCGAATGACGGTAGACGGAATGACGGGAAACAACGGAAAAATCTTCAATAATGTTACGCTTTTAGCCAAAGACAGTTTGTACATTTTTGTAGAAACAACTGCGGATATTACAGACGCCAATCCAACCGACTTTTTATATACCGATGAAATTCAGTTTGACAGCGGAACAAACCTACAGCAAGTCGCTTTGGTTACTTTAATTCAGGATGCTGTTTTTTTATATCCGAAGCAAAATCCGGATGGAACCAAAGAAAAAATTCAAATTGACGGAAAAGATGTCGATGGATTTTATTTGGATGAAAATGATGCCGTAAATGGAAATGAATTGATTTTCACCAATGACAAACCTTATGTTATTTACGGTTATGCGGGAGTTCCTCAAGATAAAACGGTCACTTTTGAAGCCGGATCGCGTGTATATTTCCATGCTAACTCGGGTCTTTTTGTAGACAACAAAGCTTCACTTCAGATTAATGGTGCCAAATCAACAACTGAAAAACTAGAAAACGAAGTTATTTTTGAAGGCGATCGATTAGAATCACTTTACGATGCTATTCCCGGACAATGGAATTCGGTTATTTTGGCTGAAGGAAGTACAAATCATTCGATAAACCATTTGACACTTAAAAACGCAGTAGTTGGTTTGTCTTTCAAAAATCAGGATGCAACGACTGTTTTCATCAAAAATACGCAGATTTATAACTGTGTTGAGTATGGAATTCTGGCCCAAAATGCCCGAATTACAGGAGAAAATATCGTAATCAATTATGCAGGTTTAGCGAGTTTATCTTGTGTTTATGGCGGTAATTATAGCTTTACGCATTGTACTTTTAACAACAACTGGCAAAGCAGCTCGCATTTCGCAGTAAACATAAGTAATACTTTGCCTGGCGAAACTCCGGAAGCAAATCCGCTGACTCAGGCTACTTTCAATAACTGCATCATTTTCGGTTCAAATACTAATGAATTTAATTTGAACAAAAGTACCAGCGCTCCATTTGTTTATCAGTTAAATAATTGTCTTTTAAAATTTAGCAGTTCTTCAACTAATCCAGATTATCAATTTAAAACAGACACAGAACATTACAATCAGATTATCCTGAATGAAAATCCGAAATTTTATAATGTTTCTCAGAATAAATTCAACATCGATAATGCGTCGCCCGCTTTCGCGAAAGGAAATCAGATCTATATAATTCCGTTGGATATTATTGGGGCAACAAGAACTTCTCCTCCTGATTTGGGTGCTTATCAAAGTGCAGTCTTCCCTAAATAAAGAGAATTTGCCACGAAGGCACTAAGACACCAAGTTTTTTATTTTTCTATGTGAATCTATGCCCGTGAAATAATCTCGCAAAGGCACAGAGTCGCAAAGTTTTTTTGTTTTAAGAAACAATTAAGCTACAGATCACATCTCTTCGAAATGAAAAAAAAATGAAAACAACCTAGGAATTCTATGCCTTTGCGAAATTAAAAAAACTTTGTGTCTTAGTGCCTTCGTGGCAGAAAACCACCTAGTAAGAAAATATATCTAAAAATAATTATTTCTTAACTTCATGCATTCATAAAAGTAGTATTTTTGATACAATAATAAATTAACTTATTTAATATCAATTTATTACACAGCCAAATCTAAAACTATTTTTATGAAAAAATTCTACTCTTTTTTCTTATTACTCGTTGTTACGGCAAGTTTTGCTCAAATTCCGAGTGGGTATTACAACACTGCAACGGGAACAGGTTATACCTTAAAAACACAATTGTACAACATCATAAAAGGACATACCGATAACGGATATGCCGGTTTGTACACCACCTATCAAACTTCTGACGTTGATAATTTTTATGAAAACGACGGAACAGTTCTGGACATGTATTCCGAAAACCCTTCCGGAACAGATCCTTACAATTACAGTACAGGAACAACACAACGTTGCGGAAATTATTCTGTTGAAGGCGATTGTTATAATAGAGAACATATTATTCCGCAATCTATATTTAACGAGCAATCTCCAATGGTTTCTGACGCGCACTTCATCACACCAACAGATGGAAAAGTAAACGGAATACGTTCCAACTATCCTCATGGAACCGTAGCTTCAGCCACTTATACTGCTCAAAATGGAGGAAAATTAGGTTCGAGTTCTGTATCTGGATATTCAGGAACTGTTTTTGAACCAATCAATGCTTTTAAAGGTGATATTGCCAGAATGTATTTTTATTTCGCGACCCGTTATGAAAATACGGTTGCAGGCTATTCATACGCCATGTTTGATGGTTCAAGCAACAAAGTATTTACAACGGCATTTTTAAATGTTCTTTTGGCCTGGAATGCACAAGATCCGGTAAGCGCAAGGGAAATTGCAAGAAATAATGCTATTTATGCACGTCAAAATAACAGAAATCCCTATATCGATCATCCGGAATATGTGAATCAAATTTGGGGTGGTACTCCTTCTGGAGATACGCAGCTGCCAACTGCTCCAACGAGTTTGGCTTCAACATCAAAAACAGCAAGTTCAATTACTGTTGCCTGGACAGCTTCAACAGATAATGTAGCCGTTACAAGTTATGATGTTTATGCAAACAGCGTTTTAAAAACTACTGTTTCAGGAGTAACAGCAACGATCACTGGTTTAGCGGCTTCGACAAGTTATTCAATCTATGTAAAAGCAAAAGATGCTGCCGGTAATACTTCTGCTTCAAGTAACACAATTGCCGTAACAACAAATAGCAGTGGAACAGGAACAGCGACCGATTTGCTTTTCTCTGAATACATTGAAGGCTCAAGCAATAATAAGGCTTTGGAAATTGCAAATAATACTGGCAGTTCCGTTAGCTTATCCGCTTACACTATAAAAAAACAAACCAACGGTGCCGGTTCCTGGAGTACTGGTTTAGTTTTAACCGGAACGCTGACAACTGGAAGTAAATTTGTAATTGTAAACAGTTCTATTTCTTCCGCTTGTTTTTCTACAAGCGCAGCCAATATTTCGACCACAGCAACCGAATTGACCTTCAACGGAAATGACGCTGTAGGTTTATTCAAAAATGGCGTTTTGATTGATATTATTGGAACTTTCAGCGGCGGAACAGCCAACTTTGCAATTGATGTTACCTTAAGAAGGAAATCAACTGTAACTTCTCCCTCAACAACTTTCAATTTAAGCTCACAATGGGATTCGTACACCACAGATACTTGTAACAATCTGGCAAGCAAAATGGCACAGCCTATTGAAGACGAAGAAATTATTGAACTTTCAGATGAAATTATAATTTATCCAAATCCTTCAGACGGGAATTTCTATGTTGGTTTTGCTGCTTTAGACGAAATTTACTCTATTGAAATTATCTCCTTTGCCGGACAAAAAGTTTTCGAAAAACAAAATACATCAGATCCTGCCATTTCAGTAAGTCATCTTGCTAAAGGAATCTATCTGGTAAAAATCACAAAAGACTCCAAAACGATTATTAAAAACATCGTTATCAAATAATAAAACCACATCTTACTTCATTTAAAAAGCGGCATATTGCCGCTTTTTTTTGTTTCGCCACTAAGACATCAAGTTTTCTTTAGCCCCAGATTAAAGGATTAAAATAGGTATTTCACGCAGATTTTAAAAGATTTAAGCAGATTTCAATAGATTTAATTTTAAAAATTAGTTGCAATAAATTATCTGCGAGCATCTGCATAAATCTGCAAAATCTGCGTGAAACAAAAAAAACTTTGTGCCTTTGTGTCTTTGTGGCAAAAAAACATTAAAAGAGTTCCTTTTCAAATTTGCGCTTACTATTTATTTACACTAAATTTGCACCTTCAATACAACAAACTACACATCACAATGATCCATTTCTTTGAAAACCAAAGCAAAACTGTTTTCGCGGTACAAACGCAAAACGAAATTTCGGCTCAAGACATTTCAAAATTAAACTGGCTTTTTGCCAACTCTAATAAGATCGAAAAATCCGCCTTGACGGATTTTTTTGTTGGTCCCCGCGCCACTATGATCACACCTTGGAGTACAAATGCTGTAGAAATTACTCAAAACATGGGTATTCCGGGCATCATCAGAATTGAAGAATTTCATCCTGCAACGGCTGACTTTACTGATTTTGATCCAATGCTTTTTCAAAAGTTTACTCAATTAGATCAGGAAATTTTCACTATCAACGTTCAGCCGGAACCAATTCTGGAAATCGATGATATTGCAACATATAACAAAGTGGAAGGTTTGGCTTTAAGCCAGGAAGAAGTAGATTACCTAGATAATCTTGCTGTAAAACTTGGAAGAAAATTAACGGATTCTGAGATTTTTGCTTTCTCACAAGCGAATTCAGAGCACTGTCGCCACAAAATCTTCAACGGAACTTTTGTTATTGACGGTGAAGAAAAAGGAACTTCTCTTTTCAAATTAATCAAAAAAACATCACAGGAAAATCCTAACGATATCGTGTCTGCTTACAAAGACAATGTTGCTTTTGTAAAAGGACCAAAGGTGCAGCAGTTTGCACCAAAAACAGCTGACAAACCAGATTATTATGAGATAAAAGAATTTGATTCGGTTTTATCTTTAAAAGCAGAAACACACAATTTCCCAACAACAGTTGAGCCTTTCAATGGAGCTGCAACAGGTTCAGGAGGAGAAATTCGTGACCGTTTAGCAGGTGGACAAGGTTCATTGCCATTAGCAGGAACTGCCGTTTATATGACTTCATACTCTCGTTTGAACGATGACAGAAAATGGGAAAATGCGGTTGAAGAAAGAAAATGGTTGTACCAAACTCCAATGGATATTTTGATCAAAGCTTCAAACGGAGCTTCTGATTTCGGAAATAAATTCGGGCAACCGTTAATTACTGGTTCGGTTTTAACTTTCGAACATTCAGAAAACGACCGCAAAATTGGTTACGATAAAGTAATCATGCAGGCGGGTGGAATTGGATACGGAAAATTAGATCAGGCTATCAAAAAGAAACCACAAGAAGGCGATAAAATTGTAATCTTAGGTGGAGAAAATTATAGAATCGGAATGGGTGGTGCTGCGGTTTCATCTGCAGATACCGGAGCTTTTGGTTCAGGAATCGAATTAAATGCTATTCAGCGTTCAAACCCTGAAATGCAAAAACGTGCTGCTAATGCTATTCGTGGTTTGGTAGAAAGCGATCATAATCCGATTGTTTCTATTCACGATCACGGAGCTGGAGGACACTTAAACTGTCTTTCTGAATTGGTTGAAGAAACAGGAGGTTTAATCGATTTGGATAAATTACCAGTTGGAGATCCAACACTTTCTGCAAAAGAAATTATTGGTAACGAGTCTCAGGAAAGAATGGGATTGGTTATTGGTCAAAAAGATATTGATACTTTACAAAGAATCGCTGACAGAGAGCGTTCGCCAATGTATCAGGTTGGAGATGTAACGGGAGATCACCGTTTTACTTTCGAATCAAAATCAAATGGTTCAAAACCGATGGACTATGCTTTAGAAGATTTCTTCGGAAGTTCTCCAAAAACGGTTATGACCGATAAAACGATTGATAGAAAATATGCTGCTGTTTCTTATGACAACGCAAATTTTGAATCCTATTTAAAAGACGTTTTACGTTTAGAAGCGGTTGCTTCAAAAGACTGGTTAACCAACAAAGTGGACCGTTGTGTTGGCGGAAAAGTTGCCAAACAACAATGTGCAGGACCTTTGCAATTGCCTTTGAATAATGTTGGAGTTATGGCTCTGGATTATTTAGGAAAAGAAGGAATCGCTACTTCTATTGGCCACGCTCCTATTGCAGCTTTGATTGATCCGGTTGCTGGTAGTAGAAATGCTATTGCGGAATCGTTATCAAACATTGTCTGGGCGCCAATTAAAGACGGATTGAAAGGAATTTCATTATCTGCCAACTGGATGTGGGCTTGTAAAAACGAAGGTGAAGACGCTCGTTTGTACGCTGCTGTTGAAGGTTGTTCAGAATTTGCAATTGAATTGGGAATCAATATTCCGACAGGAAAAGATTCACTTTCAATGAAACAAAAATATCCAAACGACGAAGTAATCGCACCGGGAACGGTTATTATTTCTGCCGGAGGAAACTGTACAGATATTAGAAAAGTAGTTGAACCTGTTTTACAGAAAAACGGAGATTCAATTTATTATATCAATTTATCTCAGGATGATTTTAAATTAGGGGGTTCCTCTTTTGCACAAATCAGAAATACAATCGGAAATGAAACTTCTACGATTAAAGATGCTTCTTTCTTCAAAAATGCATTTAACACGATTCAGGAATTAATCGGCGAAAGCCAAATTTTAGCAGGTCACGATATCGGAAGCGGTGGATTGATTACTACTTTATTAGAATTGTGTTTTGCTGATGTCAATTTGGGAGCAAAAATTGATTTCTCTGCTTTCGCAGAAAAAGATCTATTAAAAATCCTTTTCGCTGAAAACATCGGAATTGTATTCCAGGCAAAAGAAGATGCTGCTGTTGAAGCTAAATTGAAAGCAAACAATATCGAATTCTTCAAAATTGGTTCAGTTCAAAGCAAACCAAGTTTGGAATTTGGAATTTATAATTTGGATATTGCGGAATACAGAGACATTTGGTTTGAAACTTCTTATTTGTTAGACCAAAAACAATCTAAAAACGGAACGGCTAAAGCACGTTTTGAAAATTATAAAAATCAGGCTTTAAACTATACTTTCCCAACGCACTTTACTGGTAAAGCGCCTGTAATAAATGCTTCAAAACCAAGACCAAAAGCAGCTATTATTCGTGAAAAAGGAAGTAATTCTGAGCGTGAAATGGCAAATGCAATGTATTTGGCAGGTTTCGACGTAAAAGACGTTCACATGACGGATTTAATTTCTGGTCGTGAAACATTAGAAGATATTCAGTTCATAGGAGCTGTTGGAGGATTCTCTAACTCTGATGTTTTAGGTTCTGCAAAAGGTTGGGCCGGAGCTTTCTTATACAACGAAAAAGCAAAAACAGCTTTAGATAATTTCTTCAAAAGAGAAGATACTTTATCTGTTGGAATCTGTAACGGATGTCAGTTGTTTATGGAATTAGAAGTTATTAATCCGGAGCATGAAGTTCACGGAAAAATGCTTCATAACGATAGTAATAAACACGAAAGTATTTTTACTTCTGTAAAAGTTCAGGAAAACAATTCGGTTATGTTATCTACATTGGCAGGAACTACTTTAGGAGTTTGGGTTTCTCACGGAGAAGGTAAATTCAATTTACCTATGGGTGAAGAAAATTACAACATTGTTTCTAAATACGCTTACGAAGGATATCCTGCAAACCCAAATGGTTCTCATTACAACGTAGCCATGATGTGTGATAAAACAGGAAGACATTTAGTTACAATGCCACATATTGAGCGTTCGACTTTCCAATGGAACTGGGCACATTATCCAAAAGACAGAAATGACGAGTTTACACCTTGGCATGAAGCTTTTATCAACGCCAGAAAATGGATTGAAAATAGATAAATAGAATTTTCTATAATCACAAATTAAATTTCCCTTTAATCTTTTCTTATACCAGGAAAGAGTAAAGGGATTTTTTTTGCTCACTCTTTCTTAGAAGCTTCCTTTTAAAATTCACTTGAATTGAAATAAAAATACATCTTTTGGAGTATTTTATTTTAGCAATAGACCTTTTAGATTTGCTAAGAATATTTACATTTTAATCTTAAAAAGTAAAAGATACCAAAACAACTAAACAAAAGAAAGATGCACAAGAACAAAATTTTAAGACTACTTACATTTATTATTATCCTAACTTTTAGCAGCTGTGTAAGTGAAGAAGATCTAAATCCGGATTTAAGAGAAATTATTGCGATCTGTGACCTGCTAACCTCTTCTAACGACTCTAAAGTTAGTATCTATAGCATTATACTAAATGATGGAAGCAGCACACCCGTTTACAAGTCTGAATCTTATGCTCTTGAAGAAGGCATCGTTTCTGAATTTAAATTAAGTGGCAACGGAGTCAAATATTCGTTTTTAGTTAGAGAGTGGGGATTTGGAACTCCATACCCAGAAACCAGAAAAACATACTCAGGCACATTAAATGATGATGCGTTTCTAAAAGATCAAACTAATAAAATCAATATCATCAGAGAAGGTTCTGACTGGAAAATACTTGTAAATGGCAAAAACGAGACCATATCCACAGATAATGAACCAGATGGTGGAACTGGAGGAGGTACTGGCGGGGGAACTGATGGAGGTACTGGCGGTGGAACAGGTGGCGGCACTGGGGGAAATGACACTCAAGAATTAATGAACCAGTGCGTAGAAGGCAAACAAGGTGATCAAAAAAGTTTCAAATTAACTCTTCCTGCAAACGTAAAGAAAATGGTAATTGAAACATCTGAAGATGGTGGCTGCTATTTGAATTCTGCAGATTTGTTTGTCGGCAAAAGCCGTCCTTCAATAATCTCTACTTATCCATACAAATGGAATGCCGAATATTCAAGCATACTACCTAACAGAGATAAGGAAAACATCACAATCACAAATCCTCCGTCGGGAGAATGGTATGTAATGTTATATGGTTTTAATAATTACTTTTCATCCAATCTTAAAATCACACTCTCCTATTAATTTGACAACATAAGCGGATAGGGATAACTAAATTTTAACTATCACAATATAAAAAAATGCCTCAGCACTATCCCTATCAGCTGAGGCATTTTTTTTTAGCGTTTTAGTGAGGAGGCAATTCCCGTTGCCACATTTGAAGCACCAAAAGCGAACAATCCTGATGCAATCGCCTTCTGACCTGCAAAAAACTGATTATCTACAATTGCATCATTAAAGTAATGTCCGCCAACTACACCTGCAACTAATCCCAGGCCAATAATGCCAATATGCCACCAAGGCTCCGGATCTGGCGGTGGTGGGATTTTTTTCAATAAGTCTCTTAACCATCCCGGGTACCCTGTACCACACCATCCCATAATCAAAAAGAAAGCTGTTTCCATAATTTCAATTTTAAAATAATGCCTACTCTTTTGCTTTTCGGCTCACGCATTTAATTTGAAATAAAATTATAGTAAGCAAACTCTAAATTAGCAAGGTAAATAACTGTTTTTCAAAGGGGAAAAACACGGTATTTTTTAGTTAAAATAAATCTTTATTTTTAATTAAAATTTGAAGTATATTAGCTTAAAAATATTTGCCACTGATTTTTTTTAAACCCCAAAAACACTTAAACCTACATAGAATGAAATCTTTACATTTATTAGTAATTACATTATTTTTTACTGTTGCACAGTCTTATTCACAAGTCGAGGTAAATAAAATTTCTTATAATGGTCGTGATCGCTACATTACCACAACAATTGGCTATCCCGTTCCCGGTACTTATATTCCCGCAGGACAAAAAGAGCCTATTACAGTTTTAAACCCTGATGGAACCGGAGTAATTCAGTCTGAAGATTTAAGCAAAACAAAGATGAATTGGGGAATTGAATGTACCGAAGAAGGAATTCCTGTTTTTAGAGAAGGTTTCAATAGCGCCTCTTACACTTTTTGGTACAGGCCAAACGATAGCAACGAATGGATTAACTCTCAATTTTCTATTCACTTTACCAAGAAAAAAATGTTTTTAATGGGAGAAAGAGTGAAAGAATATGTAGATTATGATGTTCAGTAATCTGAAAAAAAATCACACATCAAATTACATAATTTTTATTTTTTGGGAAAAATTACCCGCAAAAAGAAAACGTTTTCGTTGATTTTCAAGAGTCCTTATAAATTTTCCCATAAAATTCCACAAAATTAAAAATTATACCTATTTTTTATTTAATTTGCGATAAAATTCAACATATTAAACATGGTTTCAATCACACGCCTTTTTGATTTTCCCTATTATCAACAAGAAACTTATAACCTTCCGGTTGCTTTGGCAACAAAAAAAGACGGAGTCTGGGAAAAAACATCTAGCGAAGAATATATTGCTAAAGCCAATGCTGTTTCGAGAGCATTGTTGCGCATGGGCGTTCAGAAAGATGATAAAATCGCTTTGATCACCTCAAATAACCGTACTGAATGGAATATCATGGATATTGGTATTCTGCAGACTGGTGCTCAGAACGTGCCTATTTATCCAACGATTTCTGAAGAAGATTACGAATATATATTGAACCACAGTGGCAGCATTTACTGTTTTGTGTCTGATGATGAAGTACTTCAAAAAGTAAGACTGATACAGGCCAATGTTCCGACTTTAAAAGAAGTGTATTCTTTTAATGAAATTCCGGGTTGTAAACACTGGAGTGATTTATTGGCACTTGGTGAAGACCAAAGCAATCAAAACGAAGTTGAAGCGAGAAAAGACAGTATTCAAACGGATGATTTAGCCACTATTATTTATACTTCAGGAACTACAGGAAGACCTAAAGGTGTTATGCTTTCACACAAAAATATTGTTTCTAATGTTTTAGACAGTGCGCCAAGAATTCCGTTTGATCCGGGAAAAAGCACGGCGTTGAGCTTCTTGCCTATTTGTCATATTTTTGAAAGAATGATTTTGTACATCTATCAATATTATGGTGTTTCGGTTTACTTTGGAGAATCAATTGATAAAATCAGTGATAACTTAAAAGAAGTTCGTCCGACTGTAATTACAGCGGTACCAAGACTTTTAGAGAAAGTTTACGATAAAATTTATGCAAAAGGATCTGAATTAACCGGTATCAAGAAAAAACTGTTTTTCTGGGCTATTGATTTAGGTTTAAAATACGAACCATACGGAGCCAATGGTGCCTGGTATGAGTTTCAGTTAAAAATTGCACGGAAACTTATTTTCAGTAAATGGAAAGAAGGTTTGGGAGGAAATTTAGATTTAATGGTTTCCGGAAGTGCTGCTTTACAGCCGCGTTTAACAAGAGTTTTTGCTGCTGCAGAAATTCCGGTTATGGAAGGTTACGGTTTGTCTGAAACATCACCGGTAATTGCCGTAAACGATCAAAGAAACAAAGGATTTAAAATTGGAACGGTTGGAAAAGTAATTCGTAATGTCGAAGTTAAAATTGCTGCAGACGGAGAAATTCTTTGCAAAGGACCAAACGTAATGTTAGGCTACTTTAAAGATCCTGAAAAAACGGCCGAAGCATTGCAAGACGGGTATTTCCACACTGGAGATATTGGTGAAATTGACAGCGAAGGTTTCTTAAAAATTACAGATCGTAAGAAAGAGATGTTCAAGACTTCTGGTGGAAAATATATTGCACCTCAGTTAATCGAAAATGCCATGAAACAATCTCGTTTTATCGAGCAGATTATGGTTATTGGAGACGGTGAAAAAATGCCGGCTGCTTTTATCCAGCCTAACTTTGAATTTGTAAAAGAATGGGCAAAGCTTCATAAAACAACTTTAGGAAGCACAAACGCTGAAATAAGCGCAAATCCGGAGGTAATTAAACGTATCGACGAAGAAGTTGAAACGATTAATGAGAAGTTTGGAAACTGGGAAAAAATCAAACGTTTTGAGTTAACTCCTGATGTTTGGTCTATCGATGGCGGACAACTTACTCCTACTTTAAAATTAAAACGTAAGATCATTAAAGAAATTTACAAAGATCTTTACGCTAAAATCTATGGTCACGAATAACATTCCAAAATAATTTAACCAAGAAAAAGGCTGTCTTCCAAGGACAGCCTTTTTTAATTCTGCAAACACCAATGTAGAATCTTGGCAATATTCTTTGCATCATCAATCCCGCGGTGATGTGTTCCTTCAAGCGGAATATCCAATAAATGCAAAGCGCCATTCATTCCGGTTGACTTCACTAAACCAAATTTTTCTCCAAACCAAACCTTGACATTAATATGTTCGTCGGCCATTGGATATGGAATTCCGAATGATTTACATTGTTTTCTAAGCATATTGATATCATACTGACCATAACTTGCCCAAGTATATAAATCGGGATTATATTCGTCAACTAATTTTTCAATTGCTTCTTCAAAACTTACTCCGTTTCTGTCTAGTAAATCCTGGGTAATAGTGGTTAATTCCGTACAAAACGGACTCACATTGGAACGTTGCGGTTTGATCAAAATACCTTGATTTTGCGTTATCTCACCCGTTTCTGAATCCAAAATCGCTAATCCGATTTCGATGATTTCATTTTCCTGCCCCTGCGGAACTGCACTTTGCCAACATGTGGCTTCTAAATCGATAATAATAATTTTA
Source organism: Flavobacterium sp. KH_001 (assembly GCF_057840745.1). NCBI lineage: Bacteria > Pseudomonadati > Bacteroidota > Flavobacteriia > Flavobacteriales > Flavobacteriaceae > Flavobacterium > Flavobacterium sp. KH_001. The sequence goes on from NZ_CM174520.1 coordinate 4,958,032, forward strand.
TCTGTTGTTTTCATTTTTTTACTTTTTTAATATTCTATAATTCTCTTTCTAAAAAAGAGCTATCATTTGACGAAGATTTCTTTCGATTGCTTTATAGCGTTTCCGCCATTTGAAAATGTTTATGACTTTTTTCTCGCTATTTCCAATATGTTTACCTTCTTCAATTTTAGACTGTTCGTGAAACTTTTTAAAAGAACGCGGTTGAAAATCAACCATAATTGCAGCCATATTGATTGCATCAATATTTACTGGATCTGTTTCGCCTTTAAAGAAAGTCTCAATAGGTCTGAACTTATCTTTTTGCTCCTTAAACTTTTTCTTTTTAGTATGATCAAAATCTAAAGAAAATAGATTTCTAAAAACATTTAAGTCATCCTGAGTTGGGTTTTTCTCGAAAATAAGCCAACAAAAATCTCGAAGTTTTCCACGAGAAGGCTTGTGCAAATAATCAAAGTATTTTCCGTTTTTTTCTATCTCATATTTAATTCTGATCGCTTTTTTATATTCATTTAATGTATTGTTACGCATTGTATTTCTCTTTAGAAATTCTTGAGAATCTCAGGAAAAACGCAGGAATTCTCAGAATCCTCCAGCTGTAAGTTTTAAAAACACCCATACTTTGCCAGAGGAATATTATATAAATTGTATACAATATTCTTTGCTTCTATTTTTTCTTTCCGGCGTTTAATGAGCTCTAAACCCGTTTCTTCTGCCGAAGCCAACGGAAGCTCACTACCCCTATTTATATTGGTCTGACCAACATAAGGATCAGACGTAAATACTGTTTTTTGATTCATTCTTAAATTTTATTTTTAATTAAACCCTTAACAGATACTGCTAAGGGTTTCTTTTTTTACTTCACGAAGATTTCCTTTAATTGACCAATAACGTTTCCGCCGCCTGAAATTGTGATTTCTCCAATTTTATCAGCGATTTTTTCAACGTATTCCATCTCTTTCAATTTCCACAACATTTCGTTTTCTTCCATCAGCTTTGCCGTGTTTAGCAAACTTCTTGTTGCAGCGGTTTCTTCTCTTCTCATGATGCTGTTGGCCTGTGCTTTTTTCTCGGCAACCAAAACCTGATTCATGATTTCTTTCATATCACCTGGCAAAATCACGTCACGAATTCCGGCATCAGAAATCGTCAATCCCAATTCGTTTATTTTGGCCGTTACTTCAGCCAAAATTGCCTCGGCAATCGAATCTTTCTTCGCCAATAATTCATCCAGAGTCAATCCACCAACAAAAGCTCTTAAAGCCAATTGCATGGCAACATACAATTGTTTATCGAAGTCTTTGTTATCGACCAACGCTTTCATAATATCAACCACCTGGTATCTCACAAAGAAATTGATTCTTAATCCTGCTTTATCTTTTGTCAACAATTCCTGACCCGAAATTTCCACTTGTTGTTGTCGTGCATCAACCGTTTTAACTTCGATCGTAATCGCGTTATTCCAAAAGTAATGCGTTCCGGCTTTCAATTCTTTCACGAAAGTTCCGTTCACAAACAATAAAGCTTTGTCGTTGCTTGACACTATGAATTTTCTAATAAAAAATCGCAATTGAGCATGCTCCAATAAGTTCACTGGGACATTTTCTGTAATTTCAATTTTAGAAACATCCACTTTGGTGAATTCATTTTTTATGATTCCTTTCCAGAAAGCATATCTTCCCGCTTGCAAAGTACCTTTAAAGTTTCCGTTTACGAATTGCAAAACAATCTCGTTATCCGCCACCTCAACGATTTCCAGCATAGAAGCCAATACTTCGTTCTGTAACAAAATATTCAATTCAAATGGCGCCTGAAATGATTCATTCGTATTGTAGATCATCACATTTTTATTTCCAAAAATCCAGTGCAATCCTTCTTCTAGTACGTTTACCAATTTTCTATTTTCGAATACTAATCCTACTTGGTAAGCCTCAATTTTAATTCTTGTAATCATGGTTTTATTTTTTAGTTTGTTTTGTTTTGTTTGTTTCAAGTTTCAAGTTTCAAGTTTTGAAACCGCATAAATCTATTCTCTATATTCTATTCTCTTGCTTCTTGCCTCTTGCTTCTATATTCTATATTCTTAAATAAAAAAACCTCATTGCCCTTCTCCTCCGAGAAAAACGGACTAACAGTTTGTAATTTGCTTACTCTAATTGTTTTGCAATTCTATTTTGAAAAAGCGATTTTAAATTCTAAAAAAATCACTTGAACAATCAAACCGAAAAGAAATAGCGTATTTCAAAATACATTTCTGTTCGCACTGGTTTTATCATGAGTGTGAATTAGGATCCCCAAATCCTAATTTCACTGACAAAGACAAATCAGTTTTTTCCTGGTCATCTTTTAAAGAGTGATGTTCTCTGGAAATACAGATTTTCAGTCTGTGACTTTCCCGATCCAAAATCGGTGCAGGAATTGAACCTGCGAATTGTCTATTGTTCTAACCAACTGAACTATCGCATTGCTGCGAATGGGAGTCGAACCCATGACCCATAGAGTGAGATTATTTTTTGGCAAACAATCCAAAGCCTTCAAATCAAGTTGCATAGAAAAACATAATACGCTTTCGCGGAAAGTTCCCTACAATGGTGCTATACAGAAACACGCAACAGGACTTGTTTGATATTGTAAATCAAAGTTTCCTTTGATGAATTTCAGTTTATAAAAGAACTTGTTTTAATTCCTGAGCAAATATTCAAATCACACTGCGCAGTTATTCTGCGTAGTGTTTTTTTTTGCCACAAAGGCACAAAGACACTAATCTTATTTTTCTTTGCGACTTTGCGTCTTTGCGCGAAAATTGCTCGCCGGTATTGTTTAACTTTATTTTGTTAATCTCGCGCAAAGACGCAAAGTCGCAAAGTTTTATCTAGTACAGGAAGAGTCCCGATAGCTATCGGGACGAACTCTCAAAATACTGATTCTAAGTCAGCCGCGTCTGCCGTTCCGCCACTCCTGCTTTTTTTTGCCACGAAGGCACAAAGACACTAATCTTATTTTTCTTTGCGACTTTGCGTCTTTGCGCGAAAATTGCTCGCCGGTATTGTTTAACTTTATTTTGTTAATCTCGCGCAAAGACGCAAAGTCGCAAAGTTTTATCTAGTACAGGAAGAGTCCCGATAGCTATCGGGACGAACTCTCAAAATACTGATTCTAAGTCAGCCGCGTCTGCCGTTCCGCCACTCCTGCTTTTTTTTGCCACGAAGGCACAAAGACACTAATCTTATTTTTCTTTGCGACTTTGCGTCTTTGCGCGAAAATTGCTCGCCGGTATTGCTTAACTTTATTTTGTTAATCTCGCGCAAAGACGCAAAGTCGCAAAGTTTTATCTAGTACAGGAAAAGAGATTCGAACTCTCAAAATACTGATTCTAAGTCAGCCGCGTCTGCCGTTCCGCCACTCCTGCTTTTAATTAACTTTCAGGATTCCAACCTGAAAGTTGTGGAAATAGTAGGATTCGAACCTACTCAGTCAAAGACAACGGTTTTACAGACCGACCTAACTCTCCAGCTTTAGCGTATTTCCATTTGTCTGGGAAGCAGGACTCGAACCTGCAACCTCCTGCATCCAAAGCAGGTAAACAGCCAATCGTTATCTTCCCAGATTTTTTTTTAAAAGGTTCTAAGGTTCTTAGCTGCTAAGATTCTAAGTTTTTCAACCTTTGCTCCTTTGTACCTCTGCAACTCTGCACCTTTCCTCCGCACCTTTAAAAAAAGCGGCTCATACGGGAGTCGAACCCGTTTCTCCCGAGAGACAGTCGGGAAGGTTAGCCAGTAACCCCAATGAGCCAGTTCTTTCTAGAGAACGAGTGATTTTGGAAGGGTTCGAACCTTCGACCCTCTGCTTCGTAGGCAGACGCTCTATCCAACTGAGCTACAAAATCAGTATGTTTTGGGCATAAAAAAAGCACCCGATTAAAGGTGCTTTATAAATTCAACGGGATATAACTATCCTATTGCCTGTATTGATGCACCTGTGTTGTTAAACGTCCAAGATCTGAGCTCGGGTTTAGCAGTTGTTCGTTATATATGTTTTTATTAAAAGCCATTTTATATGTTGTATTATATTTTGAAATCGTTGTTGTTTTTTGAAATTCTTTCTTCAGATTTTCTTCGGCAAAGATAAAGTCGAAAAAATCAATTATCCAAATCATTTTTAAAATTATTTTACTGATTATCAATTAGTTAAACTTGAATAAAATCCATAAAAATCCCTGTCCGCATACTGGTGCAGATTTCTTTTTGTATCAAATGACTGTCTCTCATCAGATTACTTTTCAAGATTATATTTCACTAATTTGTTTTATCATGTAACATTTGGTCAATTATTTTTTTAATTATTTTTAGTTAAGGGTTATTTTTTATCATTTTCTTGTCCTATTCTGCAATTTTCTTGTCACACTGGGCGGAGTCGAAGTCGCATTAAAAACAAAAAAAGCGTCCCGAGGAGGACGCTTTTATCTATTTATGTTGAGTTTGGAACTACAATTCCGTTTCTATTCCATAAAATACATATGACATCCTGAGTCTTTAGCTGGAAGAAATCCCGCTAAACGATCGCTATTTTTTATTGCTGACAGGTTCATATGTTTGTTTTTTTACTAATTCGAGGGCAAATGTAACGTATATTTTTATTTAATATAACTTTTTCTGTTGTTTTTGTTAAAATTAAAACAAATAAAACCTATTGATTTATTCCAGAATTTTAGTTTGGTAGCAACTTTTGATTATTTTTATCTCACTTAAATGAAACCTATGAAAGAATATATTGACAGTATTGTCTGGTCTGAAGTTTGGGAATTTTCGAAACAATTTATTTTACCCAATATTGGTTGGTTTCTATTCTGGACCGTTTTATTTATTATTCTCGGCCTTATTGTAGGAATCATTTTCAATGTCTTTTTGTACAGAAAAAACATTTTCACCCGTGACAGGAAATATTACAATTGGATAACCAAACTCTGGATTCCGTATTTTATGATTGTTTTCCTTTATTTCTTTGCTATGATTGGCCTTTTGTATGGAGGGAAATCGGTTTTGCGATCAGAAAACAAAAACATAACGGCGAATATTTATGCTAAAACAATTGGAACCACTTTTTCATCTGAAAAGGAAAAAAAAGATTTTCTGCATTCGCTTCAATTGCTTTCTAATTCTTCAGAAGATGTCAGCAAATCTTTGACCCAGGCATTGGCGCTTTATATCAAACAAAACAACAGCGGTTTACAAACTGTAGATAACTTTAAGAATTCATCGACTTCGTTTTTGCTTCAAAAATACGAGTCGGAAGTTTACAGCGCCTGCGTGTATGGTTTTATGAAAGTCGTTGACGACAAAGCCGACATGAAAAATGTAAAAGATATTGATTATGCTAAATTCAAAACGCTTTTACAAAAACTGGATCAAATCGAACCGCAACGAATCGAAAACTCCATACAATCTGAAATAGGACGCAAATTACAAGCCGGATTGGATCTTATTTTTAATGAAATCCTGAAACACGAATTGCTTTTTTTCCTTTTGTTTTTGATTATTCCTTTTGTGGAGTATTTTATTTATTTGAAGTTTGTGAAGAGGAAGGATGATAATTTTAGTGGTTTGAAGCCTGTTGAAAATGTGATTGCTCCTAATTAAAATATCATGGTTTATAAAATTGTTCAGTAATGTAGAAAACGGTGTCGATAAATTTCAATACATTATCTTGAGTTAAAACATTTTCATCGTGTAAATCTTCAAGAATAATTCCTAATTCAGGATTAAAATAATCATTATTTCTAGTATTAAGAAAACCATTTGACGTTAAAAAAACTTTTACGTTTTCTAATTCTGTATCACTATCAGATTCTACAAACATTTGTTCAACTACAGCATAGATTGTTTCATTTTGATCATAAAACCCAATTAATTGATAAGCAGTATCAGGGAAATAGAAATTATTTAGTAATAAATTATTGAAATAATCTTCCCAAGTTTCATAATAAATACTATCGTTTAGCTTTACTACTTTATGTTTGTTTTGAAGATAAACTTTTTGTTCAGCACCTGAAGAAATAAAAGCATTGATATTTATATAAGTAATCCAAAAACTATTCCGATCGCAAAATTGTTTTATTATCGCTGTTTCTTCACTTTTGATTTGCTTGCCTGACTCAAACGTTCCGCTTGGGCTCTTGCTTTTTCTAAGGTAACCGGAGATTGCTTGGATATTTGCTCCATGCTTAACTTGGCTCTTTCCTGAAATGATATTTTGTAGTTCATGTTTCATGAAGTTGATAATGCAAATATAAAGATTTTAAAGTTACTATTTTATCACTTAAAAAAGTAAGAAAAAACATATTTTTATAATTTATGAAATTTCTTTAATAGCTTTTACGATAATAGTACTAATAGTGGTGCTCAAGGAAATACTCATAACAATCATTGTACATTCAATCCTCTTGATAAAGTCGTGGAGCTTTATGAGCGTTTGGTTTTGGCTGAAAAAGAAAAGGTTGAATATTTAGAGAAGTTGTTGAAAGGGAAATAATATTCTTGATTAGAGGATTTCGTATATATAAAATGGGTAAAGTGATTTGTATGGGTCTAAACTTGTTAAAAATGTGATTGAGCGTCAATTACTATTAAAATTTTTTTGCCTTTTTAGGTTCTCCACAATTTCCTTAGCTTCTCTCAAACCACAGTTTAATTCTAAGTGAACAACTAAAGTTGCTTCCGGAATATTATTCTGTTCTATTAAAAGTAAGACCTGCAGTTTTGTTTCATATTTTAATTCATCCATATAATTGTTCTCTCATTTTTATTAAAGTTTTAATTGCTTTTTCATCATTTGGCTTTTCTGGTAAAGTTGAAGTCTCATAATGATTTTCAATTGAAACAATTAGATTATCTGTCATGTCAAGCAAATCATCATATTCTTTATTTCCAGCTTTTATATCGAGTAATTCCTCGCGATTTGAAACTCTGATATTCAATTTTCCAGTAGACAGAATTTGGTCAGCGGTTTGCAAAAGCCGGATCGTATGCATCATGTTTTTGCTGTCGTAGTTTTTACCGTGCTTTTGGTTTGTATCGTAACGATCTTCGTTTCGTTTCTCTATCCAATTCCAATATTCAGTGTATTCTTTACAATATTTCGAATAGCCATCCTGATTGCAGGACAAATAGCCTATTAACTTTTCGTTTTTAGGAATAGACGAAAGCGAAACTTCATTTGAGTTTTCTTTTTGAGTAATTCCTTTATAACCTAAAGTTTTATCCTGATCATAAAATAACGCAAACATTCCTTTTGAATTGGGTAAATTAATCAAACCGCATTGTTCCTGATTCAACTTATTTTCTGCTAAAAAACTATTTAAAGCAAGTGTTTCATAACCTTTCAGGACATAACAAAAATCTAAAAGGCTTTTCTTTTCCTTTGGCATTGGGTTTACTATTTTCTTGTTTAAACCTCTCGCCTTTTTGATTTGCGTTACAGCATAACCTGCAAAAGAATCTTTGCAGAGTTTCGATAGAAAATCTTCTAGTTTCAAATGCTCCATTAAAGGATGTTTGTACAAAATACAATCTTCCGGAGAAGCCAAAATTTCCAGAATATTAGGATTATTTTTAAGCAACAATTCTACAAAACGACCAATCTCATAATATACCTCATCATTGGTTTCATTACTGATTTGCGGAATATAATCTAACCCAAAGAATTTTTCTTTTGGTAGATAATAAACCCCTTTAATATCAGTATCAGATGTTGGTGTATTTAACCCAAAAGATTTACTTCCCGAAATAACTTCGAAAAGGATTAGGTTTCGGGATTTTAAGTCTTGAATTGTCATTATTTTTGCGTAATGAAATTATAAATTTCAATAGTTAATTTTTCAATTTCTTTATTTTTTGATAAGATATCCCATGAAAATTTTTTATCAAAAACCAACTCGCTTAATTCCCGTTTATTAATAATTGTTCCCAAAGATTCGGCTTTTACTTCATAAGTTGATTGATTAAGAATAAACGTCGATGATATTTTACCCATTTTTTTTCTTATTTCCTCCAGAAATTCTCCAACATATTTTTTCGCAAAATCGGAATAGCTAACTTGAGATAATGCTTCATCAATTTTTAATAAAATTTCAGCTTCGTGTGACTTAACCAAAGTTTTATTGCAAAGATCAATTAGAACTTCTTTCCACATTTCATTAGTCAATAGATTCTCTATTTCTCTTATATTCCAAACAATCTTAGGAATAAAATTATCTGTTTTTAACTCTTCTAACTCTTTTAATCTAATACCTTTTTTACTACTTTGCTTAGATGCATCAGAGTCTGCTAAAAGAAATATTCTATTACTAATTGCTAAGGCTTTGATATCTTTTAAAACTATTTCTATGTTTTCTTTTTCTACTTCATCGTCAAAAATATAGTGGTCAATATTTGATCCTGCATATTCAAAAAATGCAAAATCTATATCTTCTTTTAGATAAGATTTTTCAATTGAATCACAATATGATTTTAAAAATGCTTTTATGTAATTACGATCAGATATTCCTTCGACCCAAATACTACAATTTGCCATAAAAACAGAAGAGTTATTTACTCCTAAATCCTTAAGCAAAGAATTATCACCTCTGTTTACGTTTTTTATAGTAAACTGTTTATCGTTTAATTCATTCTTTCTTTGAGAAAATAAATAAATGGAGACATCTTCTTTTTCAATTGTTAAATCTAAAAAATGATTTGAATGGGTGCTAATTACATATTTCAGGTTCTTATCAGTCAAATCTTTATTAGATGTAATTTGCTCCAGAAATAATCTTTGCATTCCAGGATGCAAATTAAGTTCTGGCTCATCAATAAAAATAAAGGATTCAGGTTCCGACATGAAAATCTTGTAAATTAGGACAATTAATGCTTGGACACCATCACCTAAATCATATAGCTTTCTAGTCTCTTTTTCCCCTTCAACATGTATCAGAATTAATTCGGATTCATTAATTCCTTTTTCATTATCATTTTTATCGAATTTAGCTACAATATCAATTTGTTTGCTATCAAAAAAATTAGCGCTTAAAAATTTTTCAAAATTTTCAAACTGAATTCTTATGGCTTTTTCTGAATTTCTTGAATTCAATATATCTCTATATAAATGTAGACCCGTAAAAATTTGAACAGTATTATTTATTCTATAATTCTGTAAGTAAGTATGATGAAATATATCTTTTTCAATTTTTTCATATTCATTTGTACCTGGTTCATTTAATTTTTTTTCTGAACCAGGTTTTATTATTTGAAATAATGAATGGGCTGTTCTTAAAGTTGGTATATAATATTTTTTAGGTTTAAATTCTTTGTTATATATCTCGTCAATTTTAGAATAATTCTTTAAAAAATCATCTTGCATATTAGGATAACTTCGTATTTCATCAAGTCTTTTTTTGTTAGCTGTTATAACAGATATTATATTATTTAAATCATCTCCGTTCAATTTAACGAGCGTATTTCTTTGAACTTTATCTGCTTTCTGATCCAATACACTCGCACTTCCTCCATAAATTCGTTTAGTATACTTATCTAAAAAGGTTTTTATTTTATCTCTATTAAACATTTCAACATATAGATTGTACTCATTAATATGTTGTCTCAATAAAAATAAATCATTAATTCCATAATATGAATTTAAAGACATCAACTGTCTCATAAATCTACTTTTACCACAATTATTAGCTCCAACAATTATATTTATTGAATTAAATTTTGGAAAATACTTTATAGGATGGTCTTGATCATTTAAAAAATAGTCTCTAAAATTTTCCGTATTTTCAATAATTAGGTCATAAGTATTTTTCATAATCATTTATTTATTATTTTCCTAAAAAACAAATCTAACTCCTCACTCATCTTCTTCCCACTTCCCAACTTACTAGCATTATCTTGATTAAACTTAATCGTTTCCAATAAAAAATCAGTTATTACTACTTCTTTTGGATGTAAATACTTTTCGTCTTGATTGGCTTTTATTTTCTGTAATTCTATTATTTTATCTTGTACATTTTGTGGCGCGATTGGCAATAAATCAGCAAAAGCAACGGGCGGAAAAGTATTATTTTCTATTATCCATTTCCCTGCTAAAGCAGTTCTTAAGGCGTAGAAATAACTTTTTAGTTTTACTTCTTCCATTTCGCATACTTCCATAAAATTCTTTGTCGTTCCTAAATAATGATGTAAAGTTGCTATTGGCGAGAAACATTCTACGGCTAAGTCCTGCATTTGTTTCACAAAATCTTCATTTTGGTAATACACCACAGGCGAAAACAACCACTCTATCAAAGGTGCGTTAGATTTTGCTAATAACTTTACGGCTTTCCGTAAGTCCCAACCAGAACCGTCAAGATCGTCTTCGGTCATGAATTCGATTACGTCTGGTTTTTCCCAAAGTGATAAATAATATTCTGGTTTATGCTTGTATATAAAGCGGATATCATAATCGCTGTCCGGAGAAGCAAATCCCCAGGCGCGACTTCCTGATTCCACAGCAAAAAGTATTTCTACATCTTTACTTTTTTCTATTTCTTTTAATTTCTCAAGTATTTTTTCTTTCATGATTCTTTTCAAATATAAATAAACAAAAAGCCTTTAAACCCAGTAAAAGTACCTGATTTAAAGGCTATAAATAAAGTCAGTTACAGACGTAATTTCTTACTATCAAACCAAAAAATCCGAACACAATCGTTGTTTAAATCGATCGATAGGTTTCAAATCGACATTGGTATCTCCGTTGAGAATATCAAAAGGATCATCTAAACCGCTAATTAACAAATACAAATAGCAAAACAAAAACGTAATGGCAGATGTTACCAGATAATCGGCTGAAGGGCTTTTGAATTTGGTAATCAGTAAAAGCGACATCACGATAAACAAAATACTTTGCAGCAACGTATAAGCCGGTTTGATGAAGTTGTTTCTCGAAATCGAATAGGCACGGGTAAGCTGTTTTCGCATCGCATTCGTATTTTCCTGTATCCCTTTTATGGCTTCTTTGTCGACACCTCTTTCGGCAAAATAATAGGCAATCTCATTTGATTTTCGAATTAAGGGAAAGATAACGGTAGAATCTTTTCCGTGGGAATAAATCCATGCAATAATACCATCGGTAATCGCGATCATTTGCTCGCGTAAAAAAGTGCTGTCCAGTTCCTCCTTACACAAATCAGAAGTTCCTGTTCTTGGCGCCTTGAAAGCCAGATAAATCCAGTCTTTTATCGCTTCTAAATTTGAAGCCACTTCTCCCGGGATTTTTTCACTTTCTTTAAAATCGGTCATGGTCGCGGCCAATAATAATCCGAATACAAAAAAGGCTCCGGTAAAAATAATCGTAATATCGGATAGTTCTATCAAATCGTGAAAATCCTGTCCGTAAAAAGAAAGGTTTTTGAATACAAAATTTTTAATTATTAGTATGGCCAGTGCGGCAATAAGTGACTTTAGGATTATGGTTCGCTGCTGTATAAATTTCATTAATTTTTTTTTGGCGCAAATTAAAGTATTTTAATGCCACGAAGGCACTAAGGCGCAAAGTTTTCTTTCTGCCGCGAAGACACTAAGTTTTCTTTCTGCCACGAAGGCACTAAGGCACAAAGTTTTTTTAACGGGGTGTGTTTTAAGTTTTCAGTGGGTTAAACGCACTGCTGCACGTCTAACCCACTGAAAACTGCGACTGATAAGTAAATACCCAGTCATCTTCTTAATTTAATGCTTGTCATAAAATGAGTAAAGTCTATTTTCTTACTTCTTGCTTCTTGCCTCTTGCTTCTTGCTTCTTGCTTCTTGCTTCTTGCTTCTTGCCTCTTTTTTAATCCTCTCTACTCCCATCATCCGCCATTCTGACCATTTTTGGGGTAAACTTTGCTACGACATCGACTAAATCCTGTTGTGCTTCCATCACCTGATTGATGTCTTTATAGGCCATTGGTGCTTCGTCTAAACCAGCTCCAATAAGGGTTACGCCGTGATCTTTTAAGATAGATTGCATTTCGGTTTTCGTGATGTTTTTAATGGCCTGAGTTCTGCTCATTTGTCTTCCTGCTCCGTGCGAAGCCGAATTGATCGCGTTCTCCTCCCCTTTTCCTCTCACCAAAAATCCCGGTGCGGTCATACTTCCCGGAATGATTCCCATTACGCCTTTTCCGGCTGGGGTTGCTCCTTTTCTATGCACGATTACTTCTTCTCCATTCCATGTTTCTTTCCACGCGAAATTATGGTGGTTTTCTACTTTCGCTAAAATCGTTGCTCCCAAAGCTTTCTCCATTTTGTTATGGATAATTTCATGACAAGCCGAAGCGTAATCTCCCGCCAGATTCATCGCCATCCAATATTCCTGACCCAATTGCGAGTTCATATCCAGATACGCTAAGTTTCTTGCCACTTCAGGAAGTTTACAAACATCCTTAGCAATTTTAGTATAATGTCCGGCAATGGTTGCGCCCATTCCACGTGAACCCGAATGCGTTAACAAAGCGACATACTTTCCTTTCGGAATATTTAAAACCGCATCGTCTTTGGCAAATTCCATGATTCCGAATTCCACAAAGTGATTTCCTCCACCGGAAGAACCTAATTGCGACCAGGCCTTATCTTTCAAATTCTTCACAAACGGATTCATATTAAAAGTATCGTTCTCCAAAATCGCGTGATCTGATTTGTATTGTCCCTGAAAACCATGACCTGCACCAAACTTAGAATGTGCCACTAATTCTCTTTTGAATTTAGCTTCGTTTTCAAAGTAAAAATCTTCCGGAATATCATAAACCGACAAAGCCATTCTACAACCAATATCAACTCCAACACCATACGGAATAATGGCATTTTTGGTAGCTAAAACTCCACCGATAGGCAATCCGTACCCCTGATGCGCATCTGGCATTAAAGCTCCAACAACCGTAACCGGCAATTTCATAGCAACTTCCATTTGTTTTCTGGCGCCGTCTTCGATATGTTCTAATCCGTAAGCAGAATAGGCGTTTGGATTTTGATTTAAAGTGATGAAATCTTCTGGTTTTTCATTTGCTTTTTCGATTAGGGCAGTAGCGAGTTTGCTAAAAATAGCATCGTCTGTATAATTTTCTGGTGTTTCCAAAACGCTTTTGAAATTGGTTATCATTTCATCACGTTTTAACCCATGTCTTTTACTGTTTATTTTTAATGCGATTCCGATTATTTTTCCTTCCGGGAATCCTAATTCCATTAATTCAAATCCGTTGATTTGTGTTTTCATTTTTTCTATTTTTTAAGGGGCAAAGTTGCAGAGGTTCATAGGTGCAAAGTTTTTTTTACTACTACGCAGTTATTTAAAATCGACCACCATTTTCTTGTTGAACTAATAAAATTTCATGAATTCTATTAATCTCATCTATAATTGGCTGTATTTCATATTCTACATTGAACATCTTAAAAATGTCCTTATCATAAAAATATGCTCTAAAAAATGTTCTATTATCATCTACGTAAGTTATTGGCCCGACGTATTTTTGCATTATTGTCCCAATAGTAAATTCTTTTAAAAAATCATCTAATCTTTCATCAAAATGTTCCAAAAGATTTCGCATATCTCTATTTTTTAAAATACTTGAATCATTAATATGGTAAACTTCGCGCAGCTTTTCTCCTCTATTCTTATAACATAAATTACTCATTGGAGGCCAAAAAAATCGGGAAATTCCTCCTACACTAAGAATAATATTCTGAAGTAAATCTAGAATTACATCATCGTTTTTGCAATCATAATAGTCTTTTTTCCAAAAATCATTTAATGATTCAACATCATTCAAAATTGAACGTGTTTTGGTTAATAAAGCTTGACTATAAAAAGCTTCATCAAAAGGATGAATTTCAAATCCTGACTTTTTCATATCTATCAATTTTATTTTCAAAGATTCAAATACTACTACGCAATTATTTTGCGCAGTAAAAAAGAATCTTTATTTTTGAGAAAAAACTACATGAATCTTAAAGATAAATATACCGAATTACTCACGAATATTGGCTTCGGAGAAAATGAGATTCAGCAAAATTGGCTTGATTTAGAAAAAGCCTATTCCAAAAAATCAAGACATTATCATAATCTGACGCATATACAAGATATGATTATCTGTTATGAAACCTATTTTGATCAGCTTCAATTTCCGAATGAAGTTTTGTATTCGATCTTTTATCACGACTACATTTATGTCAGCAGTAAAAAAGACAACGAATTAAAAAGTGCGGAATATGCGGTTAAGATTCTTCCGAACGAAACCACTTTGAATTCGGAATTGGTTTTTGATATTATTTGTGCGACACAATTGCATCAGCATAATGAAGTTGAAGATATTAACTGGCTGATTGATTTTGATTTGAAAATCCTCGCCAGAGATTGGGACGATTATAAAATCTATTTTGAACAGATTAGAAAAGAATACCGCATTTATCCTGATTTTCTTTATAAACCCGGGCGGGCAAAAGCGTTGAAACATTTTCTGGAAAATGATTTTATTTTTCAAACGGATGAATTCAGGAAATTGTATGAAGAGAAGGCACGAATTAATATTGAAAAAGAGATAAACATTTTAGAACGCAAAAAATAATCGCGCAATCCCGATAGCTATCGGGAGCAAAGGCGCAAAGTTTTTGTTTCACGCAGATTTAAAAAGTTTTAAGCAGATTTAAAAAGTTTTTTTTTATTAATTGAATCCTTTAATCTGTGGCTATAAAAAATTTGACGCAAAATTTTTCTCTCGCAGATTTTGCAGATTTTTTTGAATTGAATTAAAGGCTCCAGAGGAGCAATATGTTTATAGCTTAATATTGAATTGTTGAATCAAAGCTCCAGCGGAGCGATATTTAGGCTGTAAATACATTACAAAATATGTCACCCCGATGGGGTTAATGAAAACGTGTTTTATTATTTCTATAAACATGTTGTCACGCTGGTTTCTATAAACATACTGTCCCACTGGTTTCTATAAACATACTGTCCCGCTGGGACTTAAATATTTTGACGGTAAATAATATTGTAATAATATAAATGCCATTATGAAACAAGACGCGTGAGGGATAGAGGCGATATCCTTTTGTGAAGTGGAACGGAACAAAAGATAAAGCCGAAAGCCCGGCCCGGAGGGACACGCCCAAAAACTGGAAATAATTATACGTAATTGAAAAACTGAAAATTTGAATCGCGCAATCCCGATAGCTATCGGGAGCAGAAGTCACCAAGTTTTTTATAGCCACAGATTAAAGGATTAAAATGATTTAAAAAATCCGCTAAATCTGCATAATCTGCGTGAAACAAAAACTTTGAGCCTTCGTGCCTTTGCGGCAAAACCTCAAAATATGTCACAAAACAAAAATGCCTTAATACGCTACAAAACGATTGACAAATGCCTGCAGAATAAATACCGGCAATGGACTCTGGAAGATTTGATCGAATGCTGTTCTGAAGCTTTGTTTGAATATGAAGGTCGGGAAAACCCGATTAGCAAACGAACGATTCAGATGGATATTCAGCTGATGCGAAGTGAAAAACTGGGTTATAATGCGCCGATTGTTGTTTATGATAAAAAGTATTATAAATATGAAGATGACGAATTTTCGATCACAGATATTCCGCTAACGGAAACGGATATGAATGTTTTGACTGAAACGGTTTCGATGCTGAAACAGTTTAAGGATTTCTCTTTGTTTAGCGATGTCTCAGATATTTTACAACGTCTGGAGGATAAAATCTATGCGGAGAAGTCACATACGAAACCGGTTATCTATCTGGATAAAAATGAGAATTTGAAAGGGCTCCATTTCTTAGACGAGATTTATCAGGCGATTATTAAGAAAGTTACGCTTGTGATTACGTACAAGTCTTTTAAATCGAGAGAAGAAACCAAATTCCACTTTCATCCTTTTATATTGAAGGAATTTAATAACCGTTGGTTTTTGGTGGGAAAGACAAAAAGTTCACAGCCCATTAAAAATTTGGCTTTGGATCGCATTATCGCAATCGACTACGATTTTAACCTACCTTATATAGAAGAAGATTTTGATGCCGATTTGTTTTATAAAAATGTAATTGGCGTTACGGTTAATCAGGGATTACAGCCACGACGAATCGAACTTTGGATTGATTCGGTAAATGCGCCTTATGTTGTGACCAAACCTTTGCATTCGTCACAGCGGTTGATTAAAGAAAATGAAGACGGAAGTATTATTGTACATCTCTTTATTTTGCCGAATTATGAGATGGAACGTATTTTATTGGGTTTTGGCGACGGAATCGAAATTCTCCGACCCGAAAACCTCCGAAAACGAATGAAAAATATACTGCAAAAGGCACTTTCCAAATATGAATTGGATAATAATACTGCATTATAAACAGCAATTTTTACATTATATGGAATTTAACTCCGTTTTAAAGTCATAAAACAATTTTTACCGCACTTAATTTGTTAAAATATCAAAAAAGAATAGTATATTTCAAATTAAAAATAACCATAAAACACTGAAAACCAGAACAAAAAATTTATTAACCAAAAATTTATCTTAAAATAATATGCATGCATAGTATTTTTTGATTATATTTGAAATCGATATAGTTACCTATGAAAGACAAAACAATAGATTATATTTTGAGAGCGACATGGCAAGCTGTTTCAAGAATGTATAACGAAGAAGCTGCAAAATACGATGCCACTATGGCCACCGGGTTTGCTCTTTTGAGTATCGACAAGGAAGAAGGAACACCTTCGACTGCCTTAGGGCCAAGAATGGGAATGGAAGCCACGAGCCTGACCAGAACATTAAAATCAATGGAAGACAAAGGTTTGATTGTTCGCAAAAAGAATCCATCTGACGGTCGCGGTGTTTTAATTTACCTAACCGAATTTGGAAAAGAAAAAAGAGATTTATCTAAGAATACAGTTCTGAAATTTAATGAAACCGTTAGAAAACATGTTTCGGATGAAAAACTGAAACATTTTATCGAAGTTTCTGAAATTATCAACGAATTGATTCAGGACAAAAACATATTTACCCAAACAGAAAACAAAGAAAAGGAATAAGCAGATTCGTATTAAAGGGGACGGCTTATTTCAATTCAAAACAAAAAACAAATAGTAACAAATTATGAAACGCACAATTAAAAAAGTTGCTGTAATTGGATCCGGAATTATGGGTTCAGGAATAGCTTGTCATTTTGCCAACATTGGTGTTGAAGTTTTACTGCTTGACATCGTACCACGCGAGTTGACAGAAGCTGAAGCTAAAAAAGGATTAACACTTGAAAGTAAAGCAGTTCGCAACCGTGTCGTAAACGAGCACTTGGCGAATTCATTAAAATCGAAACCGTCTCCTATTTACAGTCAAAAATTTGCTAGCAGAATCACAACTGGAAATACGACAGATGATATGGCAAAAATTGCCAATGTTGACTGGATTATTGAAGTTGTTGTGGAGCGTTTGGATATCAAAAAACTGGTTTTTGAACAAATCGAGAAATTCCGTACTCCGGGAACTTTGGTTACATCAAACACTTCTGGTATTCCAATTCATTTTATGAGCGAAGGAAGAAGCGAAGATTTTCAACAACACTTCTGCGGAACTCACTTTTTTAACCCTGCGCGTTACTTAAAATTATTTGAAATTATTCCTGGTCCAAAAACTTCAACTGAAGTATTGGATTTCTTAAACGAATACGGATCTAAATTCCTAGGGAAAACTTCGGTTGTTGCTAAAGATACTCCGGCGTTTATTGGAAACAGAATTGGTATTTACGGAATTCAGAGTTTATTCCATTTGGTAAAAGAAATGGGATTAACAATTGAAGAAGTGGATAAATTGACTGGTCCGGTAATTGGTCGTCCAAAATCGGCTACTTTCCGTACCGTTGACGTTGTTGGTTTGGATACTTTGGTACACGTTGCCAACGGTATCTACGAAAACTGCCCAACAGACGAACAACACGAATTGTTTAAACTTCCTGATTTCGTCAACAAAATGATGGAAAATAAATGGTTAGGAAGCAAAACAGGTCAAGGGTTTTATAAAAAAGTAGATAAAGATATTTTGTCTTTAGACTTAGATACATTAGAATACCGTGCTGCTAAAAAAGCAAATTTTGCTACACTTGAACTGACAAAAACTATTGATAAACCAATCAATCGCTTTAAAGTTTTAGTAAAAGGAAAAGACAAAGCAGGTGAATTCTACCGTAAGAGTTTCTCTGGAATGTTTGCTTATGTGTCAAACAGAATTCCTGAAATCTCAGACGAATTATACAAAATTGATGATGCGATGAAAGCCGGTTTTGGATGGGAAAATGGTCCATTCGAAATCTGGGATGCGATTGGTGTAGCCAACGGAATCGAAATCATGAAAGCAGAAGGTTTAGAGCCAGCTGCATGGGTTACTGAAATGTTAGCTTCTGGAAGCGAAAGTTTCTACTCTGTAAAAGAAGGAGCAACTTATTTCTATAACATTCCAACAAAATCACAAGTAAAAGTTCCTGGACAAGATTCATTCATTATTCTGAACAACATTCGCGAAAGCAAAAAAGTTTGGAGCAATAGTGGCGCAATCATTCAGGATTTAGGAGATGGAATTTTGAACTTAGAATTCCAATCTAAAATGAATACTATTGGTGGCGATGTACTTCAGGCTATCAATAAAGCAATCGACTTATCTGAAAAAGAATATCAAGGTTTAGTTATTGGTAACCAAGCAGCAAATTTCTCTGTTGGAGCTAATATCGGAATGATTTTCATGATGGCTGTTGAGCAGGAATATGACGAATTGAACATGGCTATCAAAATGTTCCAGGACACGATGATGCGCGTTCGTTACTCTTCTATTCCAGTTGTGGTTGCGCCTCACGGAATGACTTTTGGTGGTGGATGCGAAATGAGCTTACACGCTGATAAAGTGGTTGCTGCTGCAGAAACGTACATGGGATTGGTTGAATTTGGTGTTGGTGTACTTCCTGGTGGTGGTGGATCTAAAGAAATGGCTTTGAGAGCTTCAGATTTATTCCGCAAAAATGATGTGGAATTGAACGTTCTTCAGGAGTATTTCTTAACGATCGCTATGGCAAAAGTTTCTACTTCTGGTTATGAAGCTTTTGACACTGGACTTCTTCAACATGGTAAAGATGTTATCGTAGTAAACAAAGATCGTCAGATTGCTGAGGCTAAGAAACATGCTTTATTAATGGCTGAAGCAGGTTATACACAACCTATCAGAAGAACTGATGTTAAGGTTTTAGGTAAACAAGCACTTGGAATGTTCTTAGTAGGAACTGACCAAATGGAAGCTGGAAAATACATTTCTGAGCACGATAAAAAAATCGCTAACAAACTGGCTTATGTAATGGCCGGTGGTGATTTATCTGAAGCGACTTTAGTATCTGAACAATATTTATTAGATATCGAACGTGAAGCTTTCTTATCTCTTTGTACTGAGCGTAAGACTTTAGAGAGAATTCAGTATATGTTAACTAAAGGAAAACCACTTCGTAATTAGAAAATAGATGCAAGAAACAAGAAGCAAGACTTTAGAAATATCTTGCTTCTTGCCTCTTTCTTCTTTCTTCTAATAAATCTTAAAAAAACAAAACAAATGAAAACAGCATATATCGTAAAAGCTTACCGTACTGCGGTAGGAAAAGCACCAAAAGGGGTTTTTAGATTTAAAAGACCTGACGAATTAGCAGCAGAAACTATTCAGTTTATGATGGATGAACTGCCTGATTTCGACAAAAAACGTATCGATGACGTTATGGTAGGAAATGCCATGCCGGAAGCAGAACAAGGACTTAACGTTGGACGTTTGATCTCATTAATGGGATTAAAAGTTGAAGATGTTCCTGGAGTTACAGTTAACCGTTATTGCGCATCTGGATTAGAAACTATCGGAATGGCAACTGCTAAAATCCAATCAGGAATGGCAGATTGTATTATCGCCGGTGGAGCTGAAAGTATGAGTTTTATTCCGATGGGAGGTTACAAACCAACTCCGGATTATAAAGTTGCCGCTGCAGGTCACGAAGATTATTACTGGGGAATGGGTTTAACTGCTGAAGCGGTTGCGAACCAATACAAAATCTCAAGAGAAGATCAGGATGAGTTTGCTTACAACTCTCATATGAAAGCGTTAAAAGCGCAGGCTGAAGGTAAATTCGACAAACAAATCGTTCCGATTACTGTTGAGCAGACTTTCATCAATGAAAATGGAAAAAAAGAAACTAAATCATACGTTGTAAAACAAGACGAAGGTCCAAGAGCCGGAACATCAGTTGCTGCTTTGGCTGGATTGAGACCTGTTTTTGCTGCGGATGGTAGCGTTACAGCAGGTAACTCATCACAAATGAGTGATGGTGCTGCTTTTGTTTTAATCATGAGTGAGGACATGGTTAAAGAATTAAACCTTGAGCCAATTGCCAGATTAGTAAATTTTGCTTCATCTGGCGTTGAGCCAAGAATTATGGGTATCGGTCCTGTAAAAGCTATTCCGAAAGCGTTGAAACAAGCTGGTTTAGAATTGAAAGATATTGACTTGGTTGAATTAAACGAGGCATTCGCTTCTCAGTCTTTGGCTGTAATTCGCGAGTTAGGTTTAAACCCTGATATCGTAAACGTAAACGGTGGAGCGATCGCTTTAGGTCACCCTCTGGGATGTACAGGTGCTAAACTTTCTGTTCAGTTATTTGATGAAATGAAACGCAGAGGTAGTAAATACGGAATTGTTTCTATGTGTGTGGGGACTGGACAAGGTTCTGCAGGGATTTACGAGGTATTGTAAAACGTCTTCTTTGTCATTTCGACGAAGGAGAAATCACACTAGTGATTCGACAAAGTAAACGTTTAGTTTGTCATTCCGAGGAACGAGGAATCTCCGCGACAATTATCCGCATAGTTTGTCAATCGTTGTGGAGCTACTTGCGGGGATTCCTCCTCCGTCGGAATGACAAAAAAGCTGGAAATACTAAATTATACAAGGTTATAAAATAAAAAAATATACAAAAAACAAAAAGCAATGGCAGATACAATCGAAAAAAACGTAACCCGTGGTGGTCAGTTTTTAGTTAAAGAAACAAAGTGCGAAGATGTCTTTACACCAGAAGATTTCTCAGAAGAGCAGTTAATGATGCGTGACTCTGTAAAAGAGTTCGTTGATAAAGAATTATGGGCGCATAAAGATCGTTTTGAGAAAAAAGATTACGCTTATACAGAAGCTTCTATGCGTAAAGCTGGAGAATTGGGACTTCTTGGAGTTGCGGTTCCTGAAGAATACGGTGGATTGGGAATGGGATTCGTATCTACAATGTTAGTTTGCGATTACATTTCTGGTGCAACTGGATCTTTCTCAACTGCTTTTGGTGCTCATACAGGAATTGGAACTATGCCAATTACACTTTATGGTACTGAAGAACAAAAGAAAAAATACGTTCCTAAATTGGCTTCCGGAGAATGGTTTGGAGCTTATTGCTTAACTGAGCCAGGTGCAGGATCTGATGCAAACTCAGGAAAAACAAAAGCTGTTTTATCTGAAGATGGAACTCATTATAAAATTACAGGACAAAAAATGTGGATTTCGAATGCAGGTTTCTGCAGCGTTTTCATCGTTTTTGCCCGTATTGGAGATGATAAAAATATTACAGGTTTCATCGTAGAAAACGATCCGTCAAACGGAATTTCTATGAATGAAGAAGAGCATAAATTAGGAATCCGTGCTTCTTCTACTCGTCAGGTTTTCTTCAACGATACGAAAGTTCCTGTTGAAAACATGTTATCTGAAAGAGGAAACGGTTTCAAAATTGCAATGAATGCTTTGAACGTTGGACGTATTAAATTGGCTGCTGCTTGTTTAGATGCACAACGTAGAGTTACTTCAAATGCAGTAAAATATGCTAACGAAAGAATTCAGTTTAATACTGCAATTTCATCTTTTGGAGCTATCCGTTCTAAATTAGCTGAAATGGCAACTAATGCATACGCTGGAGAAAGTGCTTCTTACAGAGCTGCAAAAGATATCGAAGACAGAATTGCTGCTCGTGAGGCAGAAGGAACTTCTCACCAGGAAGCTGAATTGAAAGGTGTTGAAGAATATGCTATCGAATGCTCAATCTTAAAAGTTGCTGTTTCTGAAGACGTACAATCTTGTGCTGATGAAGGAATTCAGATTTTTGGTGGAATGGGATTCTCTGAAGATACTCCAATGGAGAGTGCCTGGAGAGATGCTCGTATTGCTAGAATCTACGAAGGAACAAACGAAATCAACAGAATGCTTTCTGTAGGTATGTTGATCAAAAAAGCAATGAAAGGTCACGTTGATTTACTTGGACCAGCAATGAAAGTTCAGGAAGAATTAATGGGAATTCCATCTTTTGATACTCCTGATTTCTCTGAATTATTTGCTGAAGAAAAAGGAATTATCGCTAACCTGAAAAAAGTATTCTTAATGGTTGCTGGTAGCGCTGTTCAAAAATACGGACCGGATTTAGATTCTCACCAACAGTTATTAATGGCTGCTTCTGATATCTTAATCGAGGTTTACATGGCTGAAAGTACTATTCTTAGAACAGAGAAATTAGCTAAAACTCAAGGTGAAGCTAAAGTACAAGAGCAAATTGCAATGGCAAAATTATACTTATACAAAGCTGTGGATATCGTTAACTCAAGAGGAAAAGAAGGAATTATTTCTTTTGCTGAAGGTGACGAACAACGTATGATGTTAATGGGATTAAAACGTTTCACAAAATACACAAACAATCCAAATGTTGTGGCATTGAGAGAAACGATTACTTCTAAATTGGTTGCAGAAAACGAATACTGCTTCTAATACAAAAATAGTTTTTAGCTTTTAATTTGTTTAAACCCGCGCAAGTCCGAAACTGTGCGGGTTTATTTTTTTGTTTTCTACCATGTGTTTTTTTCACCATATAAGTGATATAAGTTCATTTAAAAGTAGAGATGTATAGCAGTGTGGTAAACTACAGTGCATATAAAATAGGTTTTGCTACGGATTAAAAATCTTTGAGAACCTGATTTATGAAGCGCAATATTTTTGCAGGAATTTGCAAATTTTCGTTAAAATTTGTTTTATGACACAAAGAACATAGTTAAATATTAAATGTATTGCCTTATATTTAGCATTCAAAAAACAAAAAACTTTAAAATGAAACAAATTAACCTGATTGCCTTTTTATTATTGTGCAGTTTTACGACTACTGTTTTTGCACAAAAAAATAAAAAAATGGATATCATTGCTTACTACACGGGCGATGACAAATTGATTAACGAATACGAAGTCAACAAACTGGATCAAATTATTTTTAGTTTTTGTCATTTAAAAAATGGTAAACTAAGTGTTGATTCTCCTAAAGATTCTATCACAATTAAACATCTGGTTGCTGCAAAAGCTAAGAATCCGCAACTTAAAATTGTTTTATCTCTTGGAGGCTGGGGTGGCTGCGAACCTTGCTCTGCTGCCTTTTCGACAGATGAAGGCAGACTTACTTTTGCAAAATCTGTGAAAGAAGTTAGTGATTATTTTAAAGTAGATGGTTTAGATTTAGACTGGGAATATCCATCAATTGAAGGTTTGCCAGGTCATTTGTACCAAGCTGCAGATAAGCCTAATTTTACTGATTTGTTAAAAAAATTGCGATCCACTCTAGGTAAAAAGTATGAATTAAGTTTTGCCGCAGGAGGTTTTCAAAAATGTTTGGATGAGTCTATAGACTGGAAAGGCGTTGCACCATATGTAAATCGTATTAATATTATGAGTTACGATTTAGTAAACGGATATTCTAAGGTTACGGGACATCATACGCCATTATACAGTACAAATCCGAAAGAAGAATCTACTGACAGAGCTGTTACTTATCTTTTAAAACAAGGCGTTCCTGCTGAAAAATTAGTTATTGGTGCTGCTTTTTATACCAGAACATGGAAGAATGTTGAAAACATCAACAATGGTTTATATCAGGCTGGTGAGCACATTCCGGGCGCTGATTTTAAAAACTTTGCTACAACTTATACAGAAGCAAATGGATGGAAATATTTTTATGATGAAAAAGCGCAAGCGCCTTATTGGTACAACGCAGGAACAAAAACATTTGCAACATCTGATGATCTTAAATCTGTCAAAGCAAAAACAGAATATGTGAAAGCCAAAAAATTAGGTGGAATTATGTTTTGGGAACTTACTCTCGATAGTCCGAAAAATGGGATGCTAAATGCTATTTATGAAGTTAAAGCAGCTAAATAAAGAGTCTGAAAATAAAAAAAGCGACAGTTGTAGAAATCTACAACTGTCGCTTTTTTTTTAGTAAAGGTAAAAGTTGTTACATCTGAACCTTCGTTTTATCCAATTCTCCAATAAAAGGAATTGTATCCTGAATTTCGTTACGAATAACAGTCTGCAAATAAACCTCTAACTGAATAAATTTTGCTGCATTTATTGCACCGATTGCCTTTTTAGCCTGACCATAAGTTTTGGAATATAACTTTTCGTAATCCTGATTATTTTTTAAAGTTCCTTTGGCCAATTCGTCTGCTTTTTCTTCTGTAAGAGTTGCATAATTCTCTGCATAATAATTAATTAACTGTAATTTGGTTTGACCAAGAGCTTTACGTTCGTTTTCGTAATTTTCATATACTTTTGTAAAAGCAGCATTCTGAGTATCAGACAAATTCATATATTGTTTTACGAGGTCAGTTTTAGATTTTCCATAAATACTCTGCACTAATTCTACATCTTCTTTATACGAAGATTGCGCATACGATGAAAACGAGGCGATTGCCATAACAAGAATAAGACTTAATTTTTTCATAGTTTTTTGGTTTTAGATTAATTCAAACATTTATTCATTATCAAATATACTGATTTTAAACACATTACACCATCTTCAATCTTTAAAAGAAAGAATATTGATACGCTGCCGTTAAAGCATAATAATTTAAGCCATTGTTTGTATAAGCCCCTACATGGTATTGAAACCTAAGAGACTGACCTTTTGCAATTGGTGTAGAAAACGTTGCTCCTACCCTCCAATTATCAATTTCACTGGCATCAGAAACACCATCGGTAATTGTTTTGCCTCCAAAAAACCAAGTCGTATTAAAACCAAGCCACATACTATTCTTAAAATAATAACTGGCGTGTGCCTGCAAACTTCCTGTAGGTTTCTGCTCCATTTTTTTTCCTAAAAAATCATTGTTATCGGTATAAAACCAAATACCTCCGTAGACTTCAGCATAAAAATGAGAAAATCGCTGTGAAATACCAACCTCAGGCTTAAATCCCCAACGGTTTGTACCAATATTCACGCGCTTATCATCATAATATTTACCTGTGGGAATGGATGTTACTAAACTCACCCCTAAAATGGTTTTTTGCTCAAATTTTCTAAATTCGGATTTATCAAGAGCGGGAGAACCTAACAGATTTACACCAAATCGAACTTTCATATCACCAAAGCCCGTTCTTGATCCTGTTATATTCTGACCACTTACGTTTGCTGATCCATCCATAAAAGTAAAAGGCAATGCAACTTGCACACGAGCCAATTTATTTGCCAAACCAAATGTTCTCACATAGGTTGCGGCCAGATTATGACTTTGAATAGTAAAATCAGAAATTGGCAATGATGGTTCTGTTAGTACATTTCCATCCATAAAAGCATATCCGATGGCAGCTACATTTAATTTTTTAGGAACATTAGCATATACCCGAGGTTCTAAATCCTGGCTAAAACCTGAAGACATTCCCAGCAGAAACAACATCAAAAAATAGTGTTTCTCAATCAAAACATAAAAAGTATTTTTTGGCATAAAGTAAAGAATTCGGGGATCTAATTATTAAAACTAAAACGTGCTTCTTATTTCTTAATTTCATCTGTTTTTGGAGCTTCAATTTCTCCATCATATGAAATCGATGCTCTGTTATTACTACTGATAGAAAGCGATGCTCCTCCATCAAAAAAAATATTAAAATACAGTGTGTAAACATCATCCTTACCTTTAACAGTTGCTTTGACGTTATACGACTTTTTCTTTTTTTCAATCTTTACGTTTTCCGGAACGCCTTCAAATTTTATGCCTCCATCACCACCATATGGTACACTAAAAGCACGACCAAAGAATGGCAAATCGCACGTGGTTTTGTCTGTATTAAATTTCAAAAAATAGGTATTGTAATCTAAATTTAACATCCTGCCTCCTTGTGGAATTGCTTTTTGTGCTTCAAAAACAAAATTCTTAGAATCGATAAGTGCTTCAATTTCTTTTTGTTTCTGTAATTCCCGTTCGGCTTTTAATTCCTTTTTCGTTTTTTCCTGAGACAAAACCGGGAAACTTACAAAGCACACTAACACTAGTAAAATCAATAATTTATGTTTCATAAAATAAACTTTTAATAGAGTTAATAAATAAACCTTCTATTTTTTTGTGAAACGCATCATAGCAATATCACCAGAAATAAGATTCAGGGTCTTGCCATCATCTGTCACATCATAAGATGTTATTTTTTGCAAAGTGCTCATAAATACCTGTTCTCCCTGTCCATCCTGGCACATCATTTTGGTCATCGCCATAGGCTGCGTAAAATCAATTTTATTGCCGTCGAGAACTAATTTTCCGTTAAAAGAATTACAGCTGCTGTTCCCGGAAATATGATTTTCTTTTAGATCGAAATTTAGGGTTGGTTTTTTAGTGGGGTACAATCCATCAAAAGCAATTCTTGGACCTGAGATATAATTTAGTTCCCAGTTTCCTTCCAGTTTAGAAACCGAATCTGTTTTTTTACATTTACAGGAAACTAGTATGGTGCTTAAAAAAAACAGGATAAAAACATTCTTCATCATAACGTTAAAGATTAAATATTAATGAATTAGAAAATCGAATTTGGGAAAATTTTCGTTAAAAACCTTTACGAATTTAAGCAATATTTTTGTCTTCAGCCTCAAACTGCTATTAAAATAAGACAAATAGTTTTAGTTTTTTTTAACTTAAGACGTTAAGTTATATCGTATTTTTTATGTTAAATTTACTTAATCTTTAATTTAAATGCCTCACATATGAAAAAAATCATTGTTTCCTTCGCTATAATTACTGCCTTAATAATTGGCTGTAAGACGAATACAAAATCGAGTGATGCCAAGACTTTAACTGTAAATCTGGAACCAAAAAGTAACAGCACCGTAAGCGGAACTGCAACTTTTACAGAGAAAAACGGAAAAGTAACTTTTGTTGCAAAAGTGGCCGGATTACAGCCTGGTGTTCACGCTATACACATTCACGAAAAATCAGATTGTACTGCAGCAGATGGAAGTTCAGCTGGCGGACACTGGAATCCAACCTTTAAAAAACACGGAAAATGGGGCGTTGGTGAATATCACAAAGGCGATATAGGAAACTTCACTGCTGATGCAAAAGGTAACGGAACTATAACTTTAACCACTGACGAATGGTGTGTTGGCTGTGGAGATGCATCCAAAGATGTTTTAGGCAAAGGTTTAATAGTACATCAGGGAACAGATGATTTTACTACTCAGCCTACCGGAAATGCCGGTGGTAGAGTTGCCTGTGCAGGAATCATCAAATAAAAATACAGTAACCACTATTTTTTCACAAAATCTAGTGGTTATTTCATTTTAAAGTAATTCTAAAACAAGAAAAAGATATAGCTTTGTAGCCTCAAACAAAAGTTAATGATTAACCCATCAGCACCAGGTTGGATAGATAAGTTTTTTAGCGAACAAAAGTTTTCAGAAGCTATTCCTTTTGAGACTAATGAATCGTTTTACGATAAAGTCAGAGCCACCGGATTTATTTATGGCCATATCATTTCGATTGATTCTCAAATTCCCATTCCGATAAAAGGCTGGTTTAAAACAGAGATTTCTAAAATTGCCTTATTAAATACTTTGTATGGTGTTTTTTGTCTGGAAAAAAGAAATTCTGAACCCAACAATTTTACTACCGAAGTTTTAAAATTTTATAAAGAAATGAATCCTGAAGGATTTAATCTGTTTAAAATTTTACTTCCAAAAGATACTCCTTCCCTTTCGTTAGAAAGTATAATCGATCAGAGGGTACAAACGAATGACAGTATTATCAGTAAAAACTTTTCACATTTGGTGACGAATGCATTGTTATTTATTGATGTATTAGCGTTTAGACAATATTTAGAACATGGTGCAATTCCGGAGAAATATTTAAAGCGAATTGAGGAAACCGTTCTTGGTATTGTTGGTTTGGCTTTAAAAACGAAAACGGTAAAATCGCAGCATGATGATTTACTGATTAAGCTTTTTGAAGCATCAATACGCTATTCAAAATTTTCAAAAGTTACTGTCGATACTTTAGAAACTTTACAACTTGATTATTTTACCAATAAACTGGAGCATTATTATTTAATCGATATGGCCGGAATGGCTTTATGGAGTGATGGTGTAGTAGAGAATGAAGAAGCTTACTTTTTATATTCCTTAGGATCAATGATGCAGGTTTCAGACGATTTTGTAACACATAGTATTGATACTACCAATTCGTTTATCACAACACATAAAAAGAAGATTCCGTATTTCAATTATTCAAATCCGGTGAAACATTTTTATGATCAGATGACACACACAGTCGTAAAATTGATTATTAGGAATAAAAACAGACTGGTTAAGGAAATAGTTCAGAGTAAAGAATTAATGGTGTTGTTAGCTTATTCTACAACCAGGGACTTAGATGCCAAGGAAAAGAAAAAAGTAAAAAAACAACTTTTGGATATCTGTAAAACAATACCATCGCTTACGATCTTTTTACTTCCAGGCGGAAGTTTGTTATTGCCGATCCTAATAAAGTTTATTCCAACAATGTTACCATCAGCTTTCAATGAAAACCTAGACGAAAATGAATAAAAAAAATCGCCCTTTTGAGGCGATTTTTTATTCATATAAATGATCTTCTTATAGATTATTCAATTGATAAACATCATCTAATTCAGCATTCGAAGAAATGTTCACATTTAAATCGGTTACAAAACCTGAATTTAATCCGTAAACCCATCCGTGAAGCATTAAGTCCTGACCATTTTGCCAAGCTCCTTGTACGATAGATGTTTTTGCTAAGTTGTAAACTTGTTCTTTAGCATTGATTTCAACAAAAGCATTAAAACGCTCTGTTTCATCTTCAATTGAGTTTAAGTATTTGTCGTGTAAACGGTATTCATCTTTAATATGACGAATCCAGTTGTCGATAATTCCAACAGACATATTTCCCATTGCCGCTTTTACACCACCACAACCGTAATGCCCGCAAACAATAACGTGTTTTACTTTTAAAACATTTACCGCATAATCTAATACACTTAACATGTTCATGTCTGAGTGCACTACCATATTAGCAATATTACGGTGTACAAAAACCTCACCTGGCTTAGCTCCAATAATTTCGTTTGCAGGAACACGGCTGTCAGAACATCCAATCCATAACAATGGTGGTGTTTGTCCTTTTGCTAAATCTGCGAAATAATTTGGGTCTAATGCTAATGATTTTTCTACCCACTGCTTGTTGTTTTCTATTAATTGCTTATAAAACTCTTTCATTGTTTTTTATTTTTTGAATGGCATTTCCATGTGATTAAACGTACCAAAAGAACTTATGTAAAGTTACCTAAATTTTGATGGTTCTACCACTGCAGAAATACCTTAATTTATTTTTTTACTGTTTCTTTTTTAACCAATGCTCTCTTCGCAACATCATAATAATGTTCGATTGTAACGTGATTATCTTTGTCAGGTGTGTTTTCTAACTCGTAAGCTTTCTTAAAACCTTTCAGTTTTACTTTGATATTTTCATCAATAGCACGAGTTTCTTTAAACTCACGAATTAAATCCAAAACATCATGTGCGATATATTCCGTATCATGCGCGTTGATGATCACTTTTGAATTTTCTGGAATTTCATTCAATGTCAACTTGATAGCCGCTTTGTTTAAGAAAGAAACTTCCTGAGCTAAGTCGATATGAATAACATCTCCATCTTCGTACTCTTCCTTTTTAAAGCTGTAAGCTCTTTTCAGGTTTCCTCTCAATACAAAAATAATACTGATGATAATTCCTAATGCAACACCTTTCAATAAATCTGTCGCTACAACAAATACTAGAGTGGCAATAAAAGGTACGAATTGGTATTTTCCTTTTTCCCAGAAATGCAAGAAAGTTGCCGGCTTGGCTAATTTGTATCCAACTAATATTAAAACAGTTGCTAAAGTAGCTAACGGAATTTTATTTAATATTGCCGGAATACTCAATACACTTACTAATAAAAGTACACCGTGAATAATAGCAGACATCTTAGATTTTGCACCTGCATTGTTATTTGCAGATGATCTAACCACAACTGATGTCATTGGTAAACCTCCTAAAAGTGAACTCACAATGTTACCAATCCCCTGAGCTCTTAACTCAACGTTTGTATTGGTATAACGTTTTTGAACGTCCATTCTGTCAGCAGCTTCAATACATAATAAAGTTTCAATAGAAGCTACAATGGCAATTGTAACAGCTACTACCCAAACCTGCGGATTTGTTACAGCGGCAAAATTTGGTGTAATAAGAATTGATTTAAATTCGTCAAAAGATTTTGGAACTGGCAAAGAAACCAAATGTTCTTTTGCAATTGCCAATGAGCTTCCTGTAGAAGTAAAAACTTCATTTAAGACTACACCTGCAATAACCGCGATAAGTGCTCCCGGAACTAGCTTTAATTTCTTTAAAAAAGGAACTTTATCCCAGGCAATTAATATTACAAATGAAACTAACGAAATAACTACAGCTCCTAATTGAATATGATTAATTACATCAAATAAAAAGGAGAATGAATTGCTACCATCATTCTGAATAAAAGCCTGATCACCTTCAAAATCAGCATCATAACCAAAAGCATGTGGCAATTGTTTCAGAATAATAATAATCCCGATACCCGCAAGCATTCCCTCGATTACATTGGTTGGAAAATAATTTGAAATACTTCCGGCTTTTAAAAATCCTAATGCTAATTGAATTAATCCAGCAATAAAAACAGACATTAAAAAAACATCGAAGGCACCAAAATCAGTGATAGCGGTAAGAATAATAGCTGTTAGACCAGCTGCCGGACCAGATACACTAATATGTGACTGGCTTAAAAAACCTACCACAATACCACCAACAACACCTGCGATAATTCCAGAAAATAATGGCGCTCCAGAAGCCATTGCAATACCTAAACACAATGGAAGAGCCACCAAGAAAACCACCAAACCTGAAGCAAAATCAGATTTAAGGTTGGCAAAAAGATTAATTTTTTTTGACATAATACAATACTAAAAATTGATACATTAAAGATCTACTGCATCTACTATAAATACAGTTAGTTTAAAATAATCGGAAGTATTATACTAAATTGGGAGGTGGAGCAAATATGCTCGGAGAAATATTGTCTAATTTTACAATATTTTCAGACACGATGGTCTTTTTTTCAATATAAGCAGGCATTACAACTTCATGGTGAAGTATTGCCGGATAAACAGCAGCCTTAAGTTCTTTGTGTGAGTGCTCCTCTTCAGAAAAACTAAAGAATATAGACGTATCATTACTTTTCTTCATCAACGTCACAACAGTAGGCGTTGCCAGGAAAGCAATAAATATGAATAATAATATGCGAGCGAGTAATTTCATTGTCGCAAAAATAGTGTTAAACAAATAAAATCAAAGCTTGAAGCAAAAATTTTTATAGAAATTTAACATTCGAAAAAAAAGCAGTATCATCTATGGCGACAATACTGCTTTTTAAATTATTTATAAACAACGAATTACAACTCTTCTTCAAGCCATGCATTCATCATCCAAATCGTTTTTTCCTGCTCCGCAATGAAGTCACTCATCATAGAATTTGTCCCTTCATCATTGATTTCAGCTGACTGATTTAAGATTTCTCTTTCAATTTTAAGTAAATCTGATAAAGAATGTACGATCAATTGAACCGCTTTTTCATCATTTGAAATATTTTTTCCAACTGTCAATTTGTTGTTTTTTATATAGTCTTCAAAAGTATGTAAAGGAGTTCCGCCAATTGTCAAAACTCTCTCTGCTATCATATCAATTTTTAATTGAGAATCTGTGTATAATTCCTCAAATTTTACATGTAAATCAAAGAAACGTTTTCCTCTAATATTCCAATGTATCCCTCTTAAATTTTGGTAGTAAACCTGAAAATTAGACAATAAGACATTCAATTCTTTTACTAACAATTCTGACTCTTTTACAGGTAATCCTAAAATATTCGTTTTCATGTTTTTATTATTTTACAGTAAGTTACTACAAATTTAAAGTAACTCCTTAAAAAAAGTTATAAAAAAAAATTATATTTTCTTATTTTTGCATCACAAAATACTATCAAAATGACGATAACTCAATTACAATATGTGTTAGCAGTTGCCGAACACAAAAACTTTACTCTTGCTGCCGAAAAATGTTTTGTGACGCAACCCACTTTAAGCATGCAGATTCAGAAAATTGAAGAAGAACTTAACATTTTAATTTTCGACAGAAGCAAAAAACCTATTCAACTTACAGACATTGGTCAGAAAATTGTAAATCAGGCTAAAAACATTGTAAACGAAGCAGATAGAATCAAAGATATTGTAGAACAGCAAAAAGGTTTCATTGGGGGAGAATTCCGTTTGGGAATTATACCGACGATTATGCCAACGCTTTTACCAATGTTCCTGAACAATTTCATTAAAAAATATCCAAAAGTAAAACTCTTAATCGAAGAGCTGAATACAGATGAAATTATTGTGAAACTTAAAAATGGCCATCTTGATGCTGCCATTGCCGCTACTCCGCTTGAAGACGAAAAAATAAAAGAAATTGTTTTGTATTTCGAGCCGTTTGTGGCTTACATACCGGAACAACATGCTAATTTTCAGAAAGAAGAAATTGAGGTAGCCGACTTAAATATCAACGAAATTTTGCTTTTGCAGGACGGGCATTGTTTTAGAGATGGTATTTTGAATTTATGCAAAAACGGAACTGACGTCGAACAAAACAATTTTCAGATTCAAAGTGGAAGTTTTGAAACACTGATAAAATTGGCCGACGAAGGCTTGGGCACAACGTTACTACCGTACTTGCACACCATGGATCTAAAAGATTCCGATAAACTGAAACTACGTAATTTTAAGGAACCAAAGCCTGCTCGTGAGGTAAGTTTAATTTACCCGAAGAGCGAATTAAAAATGCAAATCATTGACGCGCTTCGATCCACTATTGCCGGAGTCGTTAAAGGAGCAATAGTTTTTCAGAATGTGCAAATCATCAGTCCGCTATCAAAGAAATAAAAATAAAAAAGGAGCCAATTTGGCTCCTTTTTCTTTATACTTTAATTAGTAGTAGACTTTGTTTTAATTCTGGTTTTTCAATAATAAAATTTAATAACCATTCTTGCAATTGTTCCATCTCATACGGTAACAGTGTTTTGATAGCTTTTTCCAGCTCTTTGCAGAAAAGTATCGGATCGAAACTAACTCTCTCAAGTATTGATTTCGTGTAATCAAACATCATTTTTGACATAATAAAATAAGATTTTTGGGGGTTATCTATATTTCTAAACTCGCACCAAATTTAAACAAATAACACATACAAAGCTTTATTTTAACTATTTTTTTTAAAAACTTTAGCAACGAAACCGTTTTCTTAGTACAGATAAATCAATATAGAACCGTTATAAATAACTAATTTAAACCCTTTTAAAGGCTCGAAACATTTCTCGTTTCCCTGGAGGTCCGGCTAATTTTTCGACAGTAAAACCAACAGCAATCATGCTTCTTTTAACAACTCCGCGAGCAGCATATGTCACTAAAACGCCATTTGGTTTTAAACTATTGTACATTTTCTGAAAAATTTCAGTACTCCATAATTCGGGTTGTACACGATATCCGAAGGCATCAAAGTAAATCAAATCAAAAGTTTCAAAATCGTCGATTTCATCAAAAAATTGTTTCCTTTTAGTTAACGAGAACTGATCGCAAATTTCCACTTTATTATCCCATTCACATTTATGCATTTTCTCAAAAATGTTATGAAATTCCAATGCTTCCAGCTCTTCTACATAATTCATGGCTAAAACTTCTTCAGCATTTACAGGGTATGCTTCTACCCCAACATAATCGATCTTCTGATTTTTTTGGATTGCTTCTAAAAAAGTAATAAAAGCATTTAAACCGGTGCCAAAACCAATTTCAAGAATACTAACCGGATCTTTTTCAAATAATGAAAGTCCGTTTTTTATAAAAACATGTTTTGCTTCCTGAATAGCACCGTGCTTCGAGTGATAACATTCATCCCACTCTTTCAAATGAATTGTTGTTGAACCATCTAGCGTTTTAATTATTTCTCTTTCCACCTTTTTCAATATTTACAATCTGATTTTATTGTTTTTCAGACCATTTTACTAGTCAAATTTAGTCAAAACAAATGCGTAAAGCCTTAAAAAACGATACTTTTTTCATAAATTCTTTATAAAAGTAAGTGATTTTTTTAGGTTTATTATAAGATAAATAAATCTCAGTTAAAGGCCGTAATTAATACAGTTTTAGCAAGTAATTTATATATTTTTACTTAATTTTGCATTTAATAAAACCTATTTTACACCAAATCATCACGTTAGAACTCTTTCTGTTGAGATGAAAATTACATAAAACATATATTATTATGAGTACAACTCAAACAAGCAAAATTGAAATCAGAAAAGCTACGTCGTCAAAAATAAGCACTGTAGACTTTGAAAACTTAAGCTTTGGTGCTGTTTTTACAGACCATTTATTCGAATGTGATTTTAAAAATGGAGAATGGCAAAATCCTGTCATTAAGCCGTATGCTCCTATTTTAATGGATCCTTCTTCAAAAGTCTTTCATTACGGTCAGGCTATTTTTGAAGGAATGAAAGCTTATAAAGATGAAAATAATGATGTTTGGTTGTTTAGACCTGATGAAAACTACAAACGTTTTAATAATTCTGCTGTACGTATGGCAATGCCAGAAGTTCCGGAAGCTATTTTTATGGATGGTTTGAATGAATTATTAAAAATCGATCAGGAATGGATTCAAAGAGGAAACGGAGCAAGTATGTACATTCGTCCTTTTATGATTGCTACGGGACCTGGTGTTATTGCTAATCCGTCTGACGAATATAAATTCATGATTTTACTTTCTCCTGCAAAATCATATTATGGAGGCGAAGTGAAAGTAATTATTGCTGAACATTATAGTAGAGCAGCAAATGGTGGAATTGGAGCTGCAAAAGCGGCAGGAAATTATGCTGCACAGTTTTACCCAACTAATTTGGCCAACAAAGACGGTTTCCAACAAGTAATCTGGACAGATGATGCAACGCATACTAAATTAGAAGAAGCGGGAACAATGAACGTTTTCTTCAGAATTAATGATACCTTAATGACTGCTCCAACAAGCGAAAGAATTTTAGATGGTATCACCAGAAAAAGTTTGATTGCTATGGCCGAAAAAGAAGGATTAAATGTAGAAGTTCGTCCTGTTCTTGTATCAGAATTAGTAGAAGCAGCTAAAAACGGATCTTTAAAAGAAATTTTTGGAGCCGGAACTGCAGCAGTTATAAGCGTAATCAAAGGATTCTCTTATCAGGATGTTTATTATGAAATGACTCCAATTGAAAATTCTTATGCTTCTCTTTTAAAAGAAAAACTAACAAGTCTTCAAAACAAACTTTCTGAAGATACTTTTGGCTGGACTGTTAAAGTTCAGTAATCAAAAAAGGATATTAAATACAAAAACCCGACAGCTAAAGCTGTCGGGTTTTATTTTTTCACAAAAATAACACAAAGCTTTGCGAACTTTGTGTTTTTATAGGAACTCAAGAAAAAAAACTTAGCGTTCTTTGCGGTTAATCTTCGTTATAAAAGTTTTGAAAAATCGGGTTTAAAATAATTCGGCCCTTTCATTACTTTTCCGTCTTCACGATAAATGGGCTGACCATCTTCACCTAATTTACTCATATTACTACGTTGAATTTCATCAAAAACAGCTTCGATTTTATCCTGCAAACCATGTTCAATAATGGTTCCGCACAAAATATACATCATATCTCCAAGAGCATCTGCAATTTCAACCAAATCATTATTTTGTACTGCATCGAGATATTCTTCGTTCTCTTCCTTCATCAAATTATAACGAAGATATTTTTTAGTTTCGCCCACATCTGCAATCGGGGTTTCGCTGTGTCCTATTTTAAAAGCAGTATGAAATTCCTTTACCGCGTCTATTTGTTTTTTCATATATAGATAAATTTGTTTTTTAATGAAATGAAAAGCCAAATTAGCAACTATTCATATACAATTCTCTAAATTTGTCAAAAATTATTTTAACTATGTTTAGTCAGGGACAATTAATATTCGCAGTCTGTTTTTTCATCGCCTTTGTAATCGTAATGATATTTGCTTATCGAAAAGATCTTGCATTGCACAAGATTTTTTACAAGGGAAACTATAAAGTATTAATCGTTTTTCTTCTTTTTATTGCGATACTATTTGTCATCAAATTCTTTTTTAAAAGGTAATTTTCGTAATTTATTTCTATATTTAAAAATATAAAATAAATGTCGAAGTTTCACAATTAAACTTCATCAGAATCGTTCTGCTCAAAGTTATTTTTTACCAGAAAAAACAATTTAAAAAGTATATTTTTATTTTTTTTCTGCTATAGTGCGACTAGTAATAAAATTTATAACTTTACGACACCAAACAACCTACCACCAATGAAGATTTTAAAATATTTATTTCTTTTATCGTTATTAAGCTTAGTTGCGTTAACCGTTTTTGTTGCTACACAAAAAGGGATTTTTTCTGTAGAAAGAAGCAAAGTCATCAACTCTCCCCGATCGACTGTTTATAACTACATAAACGATTTTAGAAATTATGAAGATTTTGAATCCTGGTCAGTAGAAGATCCTACAATGAGAATGACTTTTCCAAACAAAACAGCTGGTAATGGTGCCTCTTTTTATTGGGAAGGTTCTGATGGAAAAGGAAATGCAATAACCTTAAAAACAAAAGAAGGAGAAAGCATTCAGCAAAAAATGAATTTTGACGGTACAGCAGCAGATATCAACTGGACATTTAAAGATACTTTGGCAGGTAAAACAAAAGTAACCTGGAAAGCCAAAGGAACTATGAGTTTCTTATTTAAAATTTACACTGCTTTAAATGGTGGTTCAGATAATATTATTGGAACCATTTCTGAAAAGAGCCTTGCCAACATCGATAAAAACCTGGATTACGAAACCAGAACTTATGCAATAAAAGTTAACGGAGTAGTTAAAAAAATTGAGACACCTTACATCAAACAGACTTTCACTAGCGAAATTCTGAAGGTAAATAAAAATGCCCGAATCGTAATTCCGAAGCTTATAGAATTCAGCGAAACAAACGGTTTAGCTACGAACGGAAAACCTTTCATCATTTATCATACTTATGACACCGCAAGCGGATTGGCAAAAATTTCAATCTGTTTACCTATAAATAAAGAAATTTCAACAAGTGCAGGAAGTGATATTACGGCAGGCAAACTAAATGGATTTGAAGCTGTAAAAACAACTTTAAAAGGAGACTACACCCATACAAACGAAGCTATTGCTAAAACAACAGCTTTTATTAACAATGAAAAAATTGTTCCGGATTTAAGCTGGTCACACCTTGAGATATTGACTATTAACAAAATGGACACAAAAAGCCCATCAAAACTAATGACGGAAATCTATTTTCCAACAAAACCTAAAGTAATACCGGTTGCAAAAGTTCCTGTTTATCAACCTCAAACAGAACCACAAACTGCAAGACCGGCAACTCCTGCTCCTGCTGCACCAAAAACAACTGAAGAAGAAGACTCAGAATTCTAA
Source organism: Flavobacterium sp. KH_001 (assembly GCF_057840745.1). Taxonomy (NCBI): domain Bacteria; kingdom Pseudomonadati; phylum Bacteroidota; class Flavobacteriia; order Flavobacteriales; family Flavobacteriaceae; genus Flavobacterium; species Flavobacterium sp. KH_001. Next base: position 4,996,010 of record NZ_CM174520.1, read on the forward strand.
AAAAAAGTAAAGACGATTAAACCTTTTGCTCCTAATTCATTCTAATCATTATAAGGTTAAAATTCCTAACTTTATATGTTGTAACAAGATAAAGGTTAAAGCTTGACAAACGAGAAGGAATTTATAGCACAATTATTAGATCCTAAAACGCAGAATGTTGCGTTTCAAAAACTCTTGTCTGATTATCAAAAACCATTGTATAATCATATTCGAAACATTGTTTTGAATCATGATGATGCCGATGATGTTTTACAAAATACTTTTGTAAAAGTATTTCAGTACCTAAAAAGCTTCAAGGGAGAAAGCAAACTCTTTTCCTGGATATATCGTATTGCAACAAATGAAGCCTTGACATTCTTAAACCAAAAAGCAAAGCTAAACGGAATAACATCTGAAGCTTTACAAAATAAAGCCATAGACAATTTAAAAGCTGATACTTATTTTGACGGGGATGAAATTCAGATTAAACTCCAAAAAGCAATTGTCACCTTGCCCGAAAAACAACAATTAGTCTTTAAAATGAAATATTTTGAAGAATTAAAATACGAAGAAATTGCAGAAATTTTAGGTACATCAGTAGGTGCATTGAAAGCTTCTTATCATCATGCGGTTAAAAAAATTGAATTATATGTTACGTCAAATTAAACCTTTTGTAACTAAACCTATCTTATAGACATTATGAAAGCATTTAAATTAGAAAACGAACCGAAAATACAAAGCGGATTTAAAACTCCGGATCATTATTTTGATACTTTATCGGCAAAAGTTTTACAGCAAATAAACGACGAAAAAGAAGTAAAAGTAATTCCGATTTACAAACGTAAAAAAGTACTTTCACTGGTTGCTGCTGCCGCAGTTGTGGCAACTCTGATGATTCCTGTAGTAAACAATTACAATGCAACATCAAAAGAACTTGATGAAGCGACATTAGAAACTTATTTATCTTATCAATCCAATTTAAATCAATATGATTTAATGAAAGAACTTGATACAAAAGATATTGACAAACTAAATAAAGGCGTAGCACTTGAACAAGAAACATTAGAAGATATTTTGTCTTCCAATCCTAATATTGAAAACTTAATTTCAGAATAAAACAAAAACTTAAAAAGATGAAAATTAAAAACATACTACCGCTATTGATGTTCTTAATCAGTTTCTCATTTTATGCCCAAAATGATAAAGTAGATGAAAAACGCGAGAAAATTAAAGCCTACAAAGTATCATTTTTAACAACAGAACTGGAGCTTACTTCTACAGAAGCAGAAAAATTCTGGCCTATTTATAATGCTTTTGATGACAAGCAATATGAATTGCGTCACGAGAAAATGAAAACGTATCTGCGCAAGCTGGATGATGACAAAATTAATTCAATTTCAGAAAAAGAAGCCGCTAGTCTGCTATGTCAAATAGAAAGCACAGACAAAGAACTTTATCTTTTGCGTGAAAAATACATGTCCAACCTAAAGAAGATACTTTCGGCAAAAAAGATATTAAAGCTTAAAAAATCAGAAGATGATTTTAACCGAAAATTGCTAAAACAATATCGCGATAAGGCTGGAAAATAATAAAGAAACAACAGCGATAAGCCCCCTATATAATAATACTTACTTTATTATTTAGGGGGCTTATTATTTTTAAACTATTTATTTTTTATTTAAAGCGTAGTCTTACCATTTTGTTATGACCTGCCGCAATTGCAGTGTTTCGATTGATGAAACGAATTGTAAAAAGCTTTGAATCAGTTGATAATTGCGTCCAGTTTTCTCCTCCATTTTGAGAATATTGTATTCCTTCTGAACCAACACAAATAATTTCTTTACCATTTCCTCCCGGAACATATTGTACACATGATGCATACCCAAATCCCATGTTCTGCCCAATTATCTGCCAGGTTTTTCCACCATCAGTAGTAAAGGCCTTATTTCCAGATTTATTGTTCGGAAGTTCATAATCGCCACCTGCAATAAATCCGTGTTTAGAATCGTAAAAATCAGCAGTAAAAATACCTGTCATTGTTTTCCCCTGAACAATAGGGGTCTCAGTTACTTTCCATGTTTTCCCTTTATCAGGAGAATAAAAAACACGTGCTTTTTTACCTCCGGAAACCAGCCAGGTTTCATCCCCATTTATTACAATATTTGTATTACTGGCTGCAAAAGCTGCTTCACCCTGAGCATTAGTCGGTAATTTATCCGATAATAATTTTGTCCAGGATTCACCCCCGTCACGTGTAACAATAATTGAGAAAGTATCTTCAGTCGGATCTCCTATCGCAATCCCTTCTTTATCATTCCAAAATTGCATACTATCGTAAAAAACTTTAGGATTAATTTCTTTGTAAACTAATTTTACTTTGTGATCTTTTTTAGAAACCTGATAAAGAAGTGCGGGATTTCCTACGCTCAATAAAAAGATATTTTTTGAATTTTGGGCAATACTTCTGAATTCTAACTTCAAGGTATCGCGGTAAATATGCTCTTCAAATTTTTCTTTTTTTTCTAAATCATAATATCCAAAACGAGAATTATCTCCACCGTACCAAATTTTATCCTTATCAATAGAAATGGCTCTAATACTAATTTTATCCTTAAATAAAGTATCCACCTGCATTGATGTAAAACCATTCAAAAACAACTTTTCACTCTTGTTATTCAGCGTTTTAAAGGACATGAATAAAACAAAAGCGCAACAAAACAATAATACTTTCTTCATATAGGTAGAGATTTAGGTGTTGCTAAAATACAATTATTTATAACATATAAAATAGCTTTTGTTTTTTTTTCTGGCACAGTAATTGGATATCCCTGAATATTAATCTTAATATGATTTGCCATGAAAGCCAAAGTACTTTTTTTAGTGTTCTTAGCAATAGGTCTTAGCTCTTGTTCTGTACAAAGCCAAACCACAGTATATGCGAAAAATTCAGATATCAGCGATAATTTAGATTTAAGAGCGGTTGCCTCCATTTTTGGAGAATCAGCTAATCTTCAGGATTTTGAAAGACGTTTAAATGATCCAAAATATCAAATATCAAATCTAGATTTAAATGGAGATGATCAGGTTGACTATCTTCGTGTAATCGAATCTGTAGAATCGAGAACTCACGTTGTAATTATTCAGGCAGTTCTTGATCGAGATGTGTATCAGGATATTGCCACAATTGATGTAGAGAGAGATAATTACAATCAGGTAAATGTGCAGGTTGTTGGAAACAGCTATTTATACGGAGCCAACTATATTTATGAGCCTGTTTACAGTGTTGTTCCGGTAATTTATACCTCATTTTGGATAACAAACTACAGACCTTATATCTCTACCTGGACTTGGGGTTATTATCCAACTTATTATTATGCATGGAGACCTTATCCAATTTACAGATACAGAAATAACATTAATGTATGCATAAACGTAAATAATCATTACAATTATGTTAATACCAGAAGAAGCTACAGAGCTCCTGCATTGTACGAATCAAGACGTACTTACGGATATGAAAGAATGCGTCCAAACAATAGTTTTGCACAAAGACATTCAAATGTTAGTAATAGATATGAATTAGATCAAAGACGTGTTGCGAGCAGAGAAACAAACAGAAATTCTAATGTTTACAACAGCAACAGATCTAACACGAATAGGGTTTCTGGCAACAATACCACAAATTCAAACAGAGATTATAGTCAAAACAGAACAAACTCTGATAGAAACTACAACTCAAATCGTGTTTCATCAAAAGACAATCAAAACAGAGTAAGCACACCTTCAAGAGTTGAAAGCACACAGAGAAACGCTGAACCAAGACGTGATTATTCTGAAAACAATAATTCAAGAGGAAATTCTGAAAATAGAATTAATACAAACAGAACCGCTGCAACTCCAAGAGCTGAAGCACCTAGAAACTCAGACTATAACACAAATAACTCAAGAGGAAATTCTGAAAACAGAATGAACTCAAATAGAACAGCTCCGTCGCCAAGAGCAGAAACGTCAAGAAACTACTCTGAAAACAGAACCAATGCTGCAAGACCGCAAACTACTCAAAGTCCTCAAAGATCTGAAGCACCGCGAGTAAGTCAGGAATCAAGAGGAGGAGGTCAATCGCAAAGAGAGAACAACTCAGGCGGCTCAAGAGGTAACGGTAGAAGAATTTAATCTGAAACCATATTTCAGTAAAAACTAAAAGCACAATTGTTTAATTGTGCTTTTTTTTATTTTTACTATTAATTGACGCTAATTTATTTTAAAACAGTAAATTTGCAACCGTCTTTTATAAAAATATACATGAGCGCAGCGCATAAAAACTTACACAGTAAGTTGTCTATTGGAGGTTTATTGATCACATTAGGAATTATTTATGGAGATATTGGTACATCTCCATTGTATGTAATGAAAGCCATTTTAGGTGATCATATCATCAATGCGGACATCGTTTTAGGAGGTATCTCTTGTGTCTTCTGGACATTGACATTGCAAACCACTATAAAATATGTACTTATCACGTTAAGTGCAGATAATCATGGCGAAGGCGGTATTTTTGCTTTGTATGCCTTAGTTAAAAAAACCAAAATTCAGTGGCTCATCGTGCCCGCCATTATTGGAGGAAGTGCATTGCTTGCAGACGGAATTATTACCCCACCCATTTCGATTTCCTCTGCCGTAGAAGGAATCAGGGCATTCTATCCAACAATGGAAACTTCAACCATTGTCTATATTGTAATTGGAATTTTATTCATACTATTTACCATTCAACAATTTGGAACTAAACTAGTTGGTAAGTTTTTCGCTCCTATGATGTTAATTTGGTTCGCGATGTTAGGTACGTTGGGAGCTATTCAAATTTTAGATCATCCAGAGGTTATAAAAGCTATTAATCCATATTATGCTTACCATTTGCTATCTATACATCCTGATGGTTTCTTCGTTTTAGGATTTGTATTTTTATGTACTACAGGAGCTGAAGCATTGTATTCAGATATGGGACATTGTGGACGAAAAAACATTAGAATTAGCTGGATCTTTGTAAAAACAACTTTGGTTTTAAATTATTTTGGTCAGGCAGCTTACTTAATTCACCACGAAGGAAATACATTACAACAATTAGGCGGAGAAAACGGAAACCCTTTTTATCTTATTATGCCGCATTGGTTTTTGCCATTCGGAATTGTAGTAGCTACTTTAGCGGCTGTAATTGCATCTCAGGCACTTATTAGTGGTTCATTTACATTGATAAATGAAGCAATGCGTTTGAATTTCTGGCCGAAGGTAAAAATCAAATATCCAACTGAAGTAAAAGGACAATTATATATTCCATCAATTAACTGGTTATTGTTTTTTGGTTGTGTTGGTATTGTATTGCACTTTCAGGAATCAGGAAATATGGAACATGCTTATGGTCTTGCTATTATCTTATGTATGATCATGACAACTATTTTGCTGAATTATTACTTAATCATGAAACGTGTGAAACTGTACTTTATGGTTCCCTTGATCACGATTTATTTATTAATTGAATTTAGTTTTCTTTTTGCTAATATTACCAAATTTGCCGAAGGTGGTTATGTGACTTTAATCATTGCAATAATGCTTATTTCGATCATGACGATTTGGTATTTGGCTAAGAAAATTAATAAAAGCTACACTAAAATCATCAAGATCGATGATTATAAGAAAGTTTTAATGGAGTTGAGCGAAGATCTTTCAATCCCTAAATATGCAACGCATTTAGTATACATGACTAATGCGAATCGTGTTGATGAATTGGAAGAAAAAGTGATTTACTCTATTTTACAAAAACGTCCAAAAAGAGCTGATATCTATTGGTTCGTACACGTTAATATTTTGACAGAACCTTATAAAACACAATATAAAGTTACCGAAATTGCGAAAGACGATATTTACAGAATTGACTTTAATTTAGGGTTTAGAGAGCCTACTAAAATCAATTTGATGTTTAGAGAAGTAATTCGCGACATGGTAAAACGTGGAGAAGTGGATATTACGAGCCGTTACGAATCATTGAATAAAAACAATATTATTGGTGACTTTAAATTTGTATTGTCTGAGAAGTTTTTATCAAATGACAATGATTTAAGATGGCACGAAAACATTATCATGAACTCTTATTTCTTTATTAAGAAACTGAGTTTGTCTGAAGAAAGAGCTTTTGGTTTAGATAGTAGTTCAGTAAAAATCGAGAAATTCCCAATGGTGCTTCATGCTCCGGAAAATATCGGATTAACCCGAATTATAAAATAAATCATTTGTAAATAACTTAGAAAAACACTCTTTTAAACTTTATCAGAGTGTTTTTTTTCTTTTACTGAAAGTCGAAAAATAAGAATCAAAATTAAAAATTTAACTTTCAATCAATTAATAGTACCTTTGCAACTCAAATAATTAAAATGAGATTACACAGAAATTTAGTTTATACTACCATCGATTCTTTAAATGCTATCTTCAACGAAGGAGAATATGCAGATAAAGTGGTAGCAAGAGCATTAAAAAAAGACAAACGTTGGGGAAGTTCTGACAGGAAATTTGTTGCTGAAACGATATACGAAATTGTTCGTTGGAAAAGATTATACGCTGAAATTGCCGAAGTTAAGGAACCTTTTGACAGAGACAATTTATGGAGAATGTTTGCTGTTTGGGCAGTGTTGAGAGGATATCCTATTCCGGATTGGAGACAATTGGAAGGAACTCCTGAAAGAAAAATTAAAGGTCGTTTTGACGAACTTTCAAAAACCAGAGCACTTAAAGAATCTATTCCGGACTGGATGGATGAATTGGGTGTAAAAGAACTTGGCGAAGCAGTTTGGTCTAAAGAAATTACCGCTCAGAATCAACCTGCAAAAGTTATTTTAAGAACCAATACTCTTAAAGGAACTAAAGAAAACTTAAGAAACACCTTGATGGATTTAAATATTGAAACAGAATATTTAAAAGATCAGCCGGAAGCTTTGGTTTTAAAAGAAAGAGCAAACGTATTTTTAACAGACGCTTTTAAACAAGGACTTTTTGAAGTTCAGGATGCCAACTCACAATTGGTTGCCGGTTTTCTTGATGTAAAGCCCGGAATGCGTGTAGTTGACACTTGTGCCGGAGCCGGAGGAAAAACATTGCATATTGCTTCTTTAATGGAAAACAAAGGACAATTGATTGCAATGGATTTGTACGAAAGCAAATTGAAACAATTAAAATTAAGAGCGAAAAGAAATGGCGCTTTTAATATTGAATATCGTATTATTGACACTACAAAAGTGATCAAAAAATTACACGAAAAAGCTGACCGTGTTTTAATCGATGCACCATGTAGCGGTTTAGGGGTTTTAAAAAGAAATCCTGATGCGAAATGGAAATTACAACCTGAATTTATTGATAATATCCGTAAAGTTCAAAGCGAAGTTTTAGAGAGTTATTCTAAAATTGTAAAACCAGGCGGAAAATTAGTTTACGCAACTTGTTCTGTATTGCCATCAGAGAATCAGGAGCAAGTGGAGAAATTCTTAAAAACTGAAATCGGAAAACAATTTACATTCATAAAAGATCGTAAAATTTTGGCCTCTGAGTCTGGTTTTGATGGATTTTACATGGCGTTGTTAGAACGTAAAGCTTAAAATTAAAATTCCACCTTTGTGGGATTAAATTCCAATAAAAAAATTCCAAATTCCAACTTTATAATTGGGATTTGGAATTTTTTGTTTCCTTAGGATTATAAAATACCCGAAGTCATTATCTGTCCCGCGGGACTATACCAAAATCGGAATTTGGATTTTTTTTCTTGGAATTTCTATTAAAGTAAGCTAGGCTTTCTTAACAACTTTCCATTTTCATTTTCCTTGAATTTCGGAACAAAAACTATTTCTTTTGGTTTTTCGTACTTATCTAAAACATCAAAAAAATCAGCAGCAAAATCTTGTTTTTCCCCTTCAATAACCAAAATTAATTTCTCTCCCAAAGTAACATCCGGTATTCCGGTCACAAAAAATCTGGAATCTAATTTCTCAATCAGCTTTGCTTCTATTTGTTCAGGAATCAGCTTCACTCCTCCACTATTAATCACATTATCAATTCTTCCTAAAAAGATAAATTGATTTTCTCTTATTATTTCAACTAAGTCGTTGGTAATAATCGGCTCATCAGAAATTGACGGTACTGTAATCACCAGACAACCACGATCATCCTGTGCTATTTTTACATTTGGTAAAACAGTAAAAACACTTTCCCCCAATTTTTTAGCAGCAATATGGGTAATGGTTTCTGTCATACCATAGGTTTCGTAAATCTCTGTTTTCAAAGGCAATAATTTAGCTTCAAGTGCCGAATCCAATTTTGCTCCTCCAATGATTAACTTTTTTACATTTACTAATTCTTCAATCGAATTTTGAACCTGTAAAGGTACCATTGCAACAAAATCGTATTTGGTTTCATTTAGCACTAACGGCTCTGTAGTTGGTGTTACGACATCTAAATCGAGACCTAAAATTAAGCTTCGAACCAACATCATTTTACCGGCAACAAATTTTACAGGCAAACACAGCAAAGCTTTATTACGAGGCTCTAATTCAAAGAAATCTCCAGTAGCCAAGGCTGATTGAATCATAGCTTGTTTCTCTAATTTTACAGTCTTAGGAAGTCCGGTTGTCCCCGAAGTTCTCATTTCGATATAATCTTTATTATCGAACCAATCCAGTAAAAATTCGCCTATAGCCTGTTCATTTACATCACCTTCTTTTATATAATCATAAGCCACCCTGCACAAATCAGTTGCGCTTAAATGGTATCCATTTATCCGAAAATGGTTGTGAACGTTCTTGTGTGTTAATTCTAACATAAGTATTTAGTTTGATGTCTCTAAGGTAGTAATTTTCCCTGTTAACTTTTCTTTCCAATTAGTCCATTTATACTTTTTAGCAAAAATAAAAAGCAAAATTGGGTAAACCACAAAAATAGGCAGAATCACATCCAGTCCAGCGGAAGGCTCTGACATATCTTTAAAGATAGAATAAGTCTGAAACACTGACCAATCTGAAGTAACTAGTATAGCTCCAACCAAATTATTAGCAGCATGAAAACCTAAAGCCAGTTCCATTCCTTCATCCATTAACGTAATGATTCCCAGAAACAATCCGGTTCCAATATAATAAATCATAATAACATAACCCATTTTTGCAACTTCAGGATTAAAAACATGCATTGATCCAAAAATCAGCGAAGTCATTAGAAGTGGAAACCATCTATTTTGAGCCAGATTAGCAAATCCCTGCATTAAATATCCTCTAAAAACATATTCTTCAGTACTCGTTTGTATCGGAATAAATATTGTACCCACTACAACTAAAATTAAGAAAGGCAGCAGTTTAAAATTCCAGACAAAATTCTCTGGAGATCTCATATAGATTGCCCAAAAACTTAGAGCTGAAAATACAGCCCATAACAAAAATGAAAATAAAATACGGTTCAAATCTACCTTTTTACGTGATGTCGTTACCGACAAAAGTGTTTGATTATGCAAATATTTAACAACAAAATAAATTCCTGCGAAAGCAAAAGCAAAAGAAATCATGACCAAAAACAAAGTAAGATTGGGATCAAAAACGCTCATAGCTCCAGCGTTGTCCGTAGGGAAAGCTTTTTTGTTTGCAAAACTGGAATATAAAAGTGCTGCAGAGAAAGGAATTTGTCCTATAAAAGATGCAATAATAATTAAAACGGATCCGATTAGATAGAGCCAAAATTTGTTTTGTGGTTTAATTCCCTGTTCTAAAAACATATTTTAAAATTTAAAAATGAGGATTCAATTTAATAAGTAAATCTTACTTTTGGTGTTGCTAAAATACCTTTTTTTGCATTAACTATTCTTACAACATCCTAAATATAACAAAATGATACAAATTTATCATAATCCACGTTGCGGAAAATCAAGAACCTGCCTTGCTTTTATGGACCAGACTAACCAGGAATATGAAATCATTCCCTATTTAACAGAGACTCCATCATTTGAAGATTTAAAAGTTTTACTTCAAAAATTAGGTCTTGAACCACTTCAATTAGTCAGAACTAAAGAAAAAATCTGGATTGAAAACTATAAGGGAAAAACATTGACCAACGACCAAATAATTCAATCAATGGTTGACAATCCCATTTTAATTGAACGCCCGATTGTGATAAAAGACGGAAAAGCCATTATTGGAAGAGATTTAGATTTGGTGGCTTCTTTTTTAGATTGAATATAAAATATCGAATTAACATTTTTTTGTGATTTTACTCTTTAAACCATAGGCTACTTTTGCGGTCTAAGAGTAAATGAAACCAAAAATAACAATGAAAAAAATCAAATTTGCTGTATTACTTGTTCTTTTTTTTACAAGTTTTTACAACTATGCACAGCAGCCGCCTACAGGTAAAAACAAGGTAAAAGTTACCGGAAAAGTATTCGAAAAAGTTAGTAAACAACCACTTGAGTATGCTACAATCTCGATCATGGCTCCAAACGACACCAAAGTTATTGCAGGTGGAATCACCAACCCAAAAGGGGAATTTGAAGTAGCTGTTGCTCCTGGAACTTATGATATAAAAGTTGAATTTATTTCGTTTAAATCAAACGAAATAAAAGGTAAAACTATTTCCGAAGACACTAATTTAGGAGTTGTAAACTTATCAGAAGATGCAGCACAATTGAGTGAAGTTGTTGTTCGTTCCGAAAAATCAACAGTTGAAATTAAACTGGACAAAAAAGTTTATAATGTTGGGCAGGACATGATAGTAAAAGGCGGAACTGTAAGCGACGTTTTAGACAATGTTCCGTCAGTTTCTGTTGACACGGAAGGAAATGTTAGTTTGAGAGGAAGTGATAATATCCGAATTTTAATTGACGGAAGACCATCAAATGCTATAAACGTTGCCGAAGCTTTGCGTCAGCTTCCTGCAGATGCCATTGACAAAGTTGAAGTTATCACCAATCCATCAGCACGTTATGATGCCGAAGGCGGATCAGGATTAATTAATATTATCCTTAAAAAAGGTAAAAATCAGGGTTTCAACGGAACTTTTATTGCCTCAACAGGAATTCCTGAAACGTATGGTTTAAGTGCTAATTTAAACTACAAAACAGAGAAATTAAACTACTTCACGACTGCAGGTTATAATTACAGAACTAACGAAGGTGGTGGTGGAACTACTTCTGAATACTTCGACAAAACTACCGGAGCTACAACAGGTTTTTTAGACGAAGATCGTGATACAAAAAGAACCAGAGACGGTTTTAATGGGAGAGCCGGAATAGAATGGTCAATCACACCAACCACTTTCTGGACCAATGCCATCAACTATCAAAAAAATTCAGGTGAAGATGAAGACATCATCAATTACCAAAATTTTGATGCAGATCGTAATTTTACAGGTAAATCTTATCGTCTAAATAATGGTGATACAGGAAGCGAAAATGTAGAGTTTACTTCAAATTTAATTAAGAACTTTAATGATAAAGGACACAAACTGACTGCTGATTTCTCTATTTCAAGAAACACAGATGACAGTAACAGCCTTATTACAGGATCTGACAACTTTAATAATACATTAAACGATCAGGTTCAGAAACAAGTTCAGTTACAAGCTGATTATGTTTTGCCTTTAGGTAAAGGAAGTCAATTTGAAGCTGGATATAAAGGAAGTTTTGGAGATTTAAATAATGAATATTACGTTCTTGATGAAAATGGTGCGGCAATTCCAAATTTATCAAACAATTTAGAGTACAAAGAAAACATCAATGCACTTTATACTTCGTACGGATTTAAAGTAAACAAATTCTCTTATTTATTAGGTTTACGTTGGGAAGATACCAATATTCAGGTTAACTTGTTAGACACTAACGATTTCAATACAAAAAAATACAACAACCTGTTTCCAAGTGCTTTTGTTAGTTATGAAATCTCAGATCAAAGCAATTTCACTGCCAGTTATAGTAAACGTTTATCAAGACCAAGAGGACGTTTCATGAACCCGGCGGTAAACTATTCAAGCAACGTTAATATTTTTCAGGGAAATCCGGACTTAGATCCTTCCTTAACTGACAAATATGATATAGGATTTATAAAAAGATGGGATAAGGTCACTTTCAATACATCAGCTTATTTTGAAGATACAAAAGATGTTTTTAGCTTCGTGAGATTTCCTACAGGTGAAGTTGTAACTCCTGATGGCGAGGTCGTAACTCCCGCACCAGGCGAAAATATTGATGGTGTTCCGGTTATTAAAAGTACTCCCATTAACTTAGGAAAAGAACAGAAATTTGGTTTCGAATTTACCCTGAATTACACTCCTTTTAAGTGGTGGAGATTAAACAGTAACTTCAATCTTTATAATGTAAAAACAACCGGAGAAAACAGTTATACAGATACAAATGGTGATCTTATAGTGCAAAACCTTGACAACCAAGCCAATTCTTGGTTTGCTAGAATTAGTTCTAAAATTACATTGCCATACAAAATCGACTGGCAATTAACCGGAATGTACAATGGTGAGCAAAAAACAGCACAAGGTAAAAATCTGGGTATGTTTGGTTTGAATACCGCTTTCAGTAAAGATGTCTTAAAAGACAAAGCAACCATTGCTTTCAATATAAGCGATATTTTCAACTCAAGAATCATGAAATCATACACTTATCTTGATTATCAAACTTCATACAGTGAAATGCAATTCCGTAAACGTCAATTCAACTTATCGTTTACTTACCGTTTCAACAAACCTAAAAGCGACAGAGAAAAGAATGCACAGCCTAGAAATGAAGGTGATGGTGGAGGAGAATTTCCTGGATAAACTTAGTTAAATTCCAAAAATAAAAATTCCAAATTCCAATTAAGCTCTGATTGGAATTTGGAATTTTTTTTATTGGATTTTCTTTTTAGCATAAAAAAAAGGACTCGTTTAAAACGGGTCCTTTCTTTATGAAGTCAATTTAAAATTAAATTGATTGCTCTTCTTGTCTCTTTTTTGCTCTTTTCTCTTTGAACATTTCCCAGCTTGCTCCCGTAACCCAATAAGATACGAAACCAACTAAGAAAAACATCAACCAAAACCCTATAGTTAGTATGGTCAAGAAAAGTAAAAAACCTAAGTACTGTGAAAATTCAAACATGTTTTCCGGAATTTTTGAATGTAAGGACAAATGTAAGTTTTATATTTTTGCTTAGCAATAAAATCCAAATCAATTTTTATAAAAACACAATTATCCGTATATTTAAACTCATTTTAAATAAGGTTTTTTTTCCATTTTTATTTAACTATCTAAATCAGAAGAATATGAGTATTTTCAGGAGCTATTTCCCGCTATCCGTTACAATCTTTTATATCCGCCGCGGCGGACATAAAAGGATTTTCACTACTATCGGGGCTAGGCATTCATTTTCAAAAGAAATTTTAAACATCAAAGAAAAGAATCCGTTTTTAATCCGCGTTTTTACAAAGTAAATCCGTGTTATCCGCGTTCAATTTACCAGCAGCATTTTACAACAAACTATATATACAAATGAAATACAGAATAGAAAAAGATACCATGGGCGAAGTACAAGTCCCTGCAGATAAATATTGGGGCGCTCAAACAGAACGTTCGCGAAACAATTTCAAAATTGGGCCATCGGGCTCCATGCCACCAGAAATCATTGAAGGTTTTGCGTATCTTAAAAAAGCCGCTGCTTATGCAAATTACGATCTTGGAGTTTTACCTATAGAGAAAAGAGATGCTATTGCAGCAGTCTGCGACGAAATTTTAGAAGGAAAATTAGACGATCAGTTTCCTCTTGTAATCTGGCAAACCGGTTCAGGTACACAAAGCAATATGAATGTAAATGAAGTTATCGCCAACCGCGCTCAGGTTCTTAAAGGTTTTGAAATTGGCGAAGGCGAACAATTCATAAAAGCTAATGATGATGTGAACAAATCACAATCCTCAAACGATACTTTCCCAACCGGAATGCATATTGCGGCTTATAAAATGATTGTTGAAACAACTATTCCGGGAGTTGAGAAATTACATGCAACCTTAGCAGCAAAAGCAGTCGAATTTAAAGATGTTGTAAAAATTGGCCGCACGCACCTTATGGATGCTACACCATTAACTTTGGGACAGGAAATTTCAGGATATACCACTCAATTGTCTTTTGGTTTAAAAGCCTTAAAAAATACTTTAGCTCATTTATCAGAAATCGCATTAGGCGGAACTGCTGTTGGAACAGGCTTAAATACCCCAAAAGGCTACGATGTAAAAGTTGCCGAATATATTGCAAAATTCACCAATCATCCTTTTGTAACGGCAGAAAATAAATTTGAAGCATTGGCAGCACATGATGCTATTGTAGAAACACATGGCGCTCTAAAACAATTGGCTGTTTCTTTGAATAAAATCGCCAATGATGTTAGAATGTTAGCCTCAGGACCACGATCCGGAATTGGCGAAATCCATATTCCTGAAAACGAACCGGGTTCTTCCATTATGCCCGGAAAAGTAAATCCAACACAATGCGAAGCCTTGACAATGGTCTGTGCTCAGGTTATCGGAAATGATATGGCAATTGCTATTGGGGGAATGCAGGGACATTATGAATTGAATGTTTTCAAGCCGGTTATGGCAGCAAATTTCCTTCAATCAGCAAGATTATTGGGCGATGCCTGCGTTTCATTCGACGAACATTGCGCTCAGGGAATCGAACCAAACTACAAACGCATCAAAGAATTAGTAGACAATTCTTTAATGTTAGTCACCGCTTTAAACACAAAAATCGGCTACTATAAAGCCGCAGAAATCGCTCAAACCGCTCACAAAAACGGAACAACTCTTAAAGAGGAAGCTGTACGTTTGGGTTACGTAACCCCAGAAGATTTTGATGATTGGGTGAAACCGGAAGAGATGGTTTAAACTAATTGTGAATTGTAAATGGTGAATTATTAATTAAAAAAAAAGCTTCATAAAACTTAAAATTTATGAAGCTCTTTTTTTAGATGAAAGTGCAAAAAACAATTCACAATTCACAATTCACCATTTACAATTAATAATTATATCCCGTCTACATAGTCTTGCAAATAAGCAAACCTTGGAGTCAATTTTCCTTTCTCCGTAATTTTAGCTCTTTGTAAAATTCCATCTTTATCTCCGTTAAAAAATGCCGGAATAACATGTTCCATAAATTGCTCTCCAAAACCTTCACTTGCATCTTTCGGGATTTCGCATGGCAGATTATCAACCGCCATTACTACAATGGCAGCAGGATGAAAAACATCAACTTCTTTATTTTCTAACGGGAAATAACCGTAAATAGGCTCCTCAATAGTAGAAGAACGCAACGTACAGGCAATTGGTCCGTTAACATCACATGAAATATCAGCAACGACTCTTAATTTGCAATCACTTGCATTCAACATTTCCTGAGTTAAAATCATGGGTGCTGCATTGTCATAAAAATGACCTGCATAATAAATATCTGAGACTTTTGTGAATTTTTCAAAATCAGAAACGTAGGCGTCAGGATGTGAGGTAAAATCATTGAAATCTAAAACCTGTCCGTCAATTCGTTTATTGTATTCTAAAACATCTAACTGCACGTAAACCGATTGTGTATAGTTTTTAGTCAAATAATTTTCAATTGTAACTTCCTTTATTTTAATGGCATCCAAAATTTCTTTTGCGCCACTTCCTACCTTTCCAGTTCCTGTAAGTACAAATTTTAAAGGCGGTAAAGTAATACGTTTTAATTGTGCAATTAAAGCTTCTTTTCCGGCAAGGGTTTCTGCTTTAGGTAATTTGAACAATTCAAATTTTATTCCGAAGGCACGAATTCCATTGTAAACACCAACCATTCCGGCATATTTTCCAAAACCAATCAAACGACGATTTTCAGCATCCACAATAGTTTCGTGATCGTATAAATCGATATTTTTCTCTAAAATTGCTTTCAACAATTTTCTATTATAAGGCTGCTTTTTTATAGTATGCGAGAAAAAGAAATAAGCCTTGTTTGGAATCAAATTCTCAACCGGAACTTCTTTTACCCCAAATAAAACATCGCAATCAGATACATCATCGGTCACTGTTATGCCCATACTTTTGTATTGCACATCAGTAAAAATTCGAATATCAGAACTTTCAACTTCAACAGTGGCTTCATGATAAAGCTGTTTTAGTTTAGCAAGTTCACTTGGTGCGAACACTACACGTCTGTCTGGTGGGGATTTTCTTTCTTTTATAATTCCAAATTTCATTTATACGAGATTAAGATAGATATTAATATAACTTTTTAGATTCAATTTGTTTCAAATATAACAAAATTAGTTAAAATTTTGTTGTTATTTTCTCTTTTTAAACATTTTTATAACGCTAATAGCTGATGTACAATCGACTAACAAAAAAAGAAGTTAAAACAATGTTAAAATCAGATTTTTGAAAGAGTCAAAAACCGAAAACATAAATATTGAATTCTATATATTTGTTTTTAAAGAATGATGAAAATGAGTCTCCTAAAAAAAACAAATATACCACAAATACTTTTCCTAATCTTAGTTTTAAGTTCATGCGGAAAAGATAAAAAAACAAGTGTTGATACCACTTCAACAGTTGAAGATACAATGCCAAGAATGAAGCCATTAGGTCCCGAAAAAAGAATTTCACAGGCCTATATCAATTCAGTAAAAGGGAGAATAAATCATTTTTACTATAAAAACTGGCCAAACAACAGCATGAACGGAAGCTTTCTTGTTGCCCGCAATGGTCAGATTATTTTTGAAAAATATAATGGATATGCCAACAAAAATGAAGGCACAAAAATAACGGCAGAAACACCTGTACAAATTGCTTCTGTCAGTAAAGTATTAACTGCAACAGCGGTACTAAAATTAGTCAATGCAGGTAAACTACAATTAGACCAGAAAGTAAATACAATCTTGAAAACTTTTCCGTACGAAGATTGTACGGTTCGAATGCTTTTAACGCATCGCAGTGGTATGCGTAATTATGCCTATTTTACAGATCACGACAAATCGGTTTGGGACAGACATAATCAGCTTACCAATAAGGATATTTTAGATATTTTAGCCACAAAAGATATTGGACTGGAGTCAAAAACAGGAACACGTTTTGGATACTGCAATACCAATTATGCAATGCTAGCCCTTATCATCGAAAAAATTACAGGCTTAAAATATAAAGAAGCTATGTCTGAAATCATTTTTAAACCTTTAGGCATGACACATACCTATGTTTTTGATGATGATAAAGAAAGAAAAACAATTGTTCCGTCATACAAAGGGAATGGAGCCGAAATTGGTTTTGATTACCTGGATAATGTATACGGAGATAAAAACGTATTTTCGACTGTACGCGATCTTTTAAAATTTGACAGAGCAAGAAATTCATCTGACTTTTTGAAGCCTGCTTTACTAAAAGAAGTATATACGGGTTACAGCAACGAAAGAAAAGGGACGAAAAATTATGGCTTAGGTATCCGAATGATCAATTGGGAAACGGGACAAAATTTCTATTTCCATAATGGCTGGTGGCATGGTAACACCTCCTCTTACATTACTTTAAAGAAAGAAAATGTTACGATTATTGCCTTATCTAATAAAATGACCAGAAACACTTATGCTGTTCGTAAACTGGCACCAATTTTTGGAGATTATCCTTTTAATTTCAAGGATGAAGAATAATATAATTTTTAAGTAAAATTTATTATTTATCTAAGCGCAAATAGTATAAATTTGCAAACTCAATTTTGGGGTCGACTGGTTTTGACAGCAAGTCGAATTGGAAAGTAAGCACGTCGAGCATTGAGACCTTGCTCGTAAATATAAGATCTTACAATTTTACACGGCGAAAATAACTACGCTTTAGCTGCATAATCCGAATTATAGTAAGATTAGCCACGTCCCTATCAGATAGGGAAGCTGGATTCTCCTTGAAAGCCTTGGTTTGTGGCGTTCAGTATAGGGGAACCGTAAAAATAAACCTAGATTTCCATGAGCTTCGGGTGGATTTCGAAATTAAGAAGATAAGTGTTGAGTGGTTGTTCCTGACCTAGCTTAACATCGAAAATCCAATCAGGAAATAAACGCGTAGAAAGCTCTTTAGTTGCTTGTTTGGACCCGGGTTCGATTCCCGGCGACTCCACAAAAAAACCGTAATTGACTTAAAAAGTCTTTACGGTTTTTTTTATTTCTTAGTAAAACCTTTTCTGGTCATTTCCCCCCAGCCTTTGGTTCCCATAATTTTTTCTTTGTAACCAATTAGGGCGGCGTAAACTGTTAGTGGATGAAAGTAAATGGGTTCTATAAAAGCAGCTATTAAAAGTTTAAAAAAATGAGTTTGTTTTGGGTACTTGTGATAAGAATACTCTTCACTATAAAGCGCTATAACCGAAAACATAACAGCAAAAAAGTAAACAAAAAGAACCAGCAATATGAAAAAATGCCAGTTAAGTAAGCCCATTACAATAAATACAAGTGTTATAACAAGACCTATAAATTCTATTCCGGGAGCCAGGAATTCAAACAAGGTCCAGTAAGGCACACTAATCATACCCAACAATTTGTACTTCGGATTCAGAAACATTTTTTTGTGCAGACTAAGTGTTTCAATTGTCCCTCTCATCCAGCGGCTGCGCTGTTTCTTAAATATTTTAAAATCTTCAGGTGCTTCTGTCCAGCAAAGCGGGTCCGGTATGTAACTAACACCGTATGGTATTTTATTTTCCAGCATATAACGGCGCATTCTCACGACCAGTTCCATATCTTCACCAACTGTTTTTATGTTATAACCACCAGCCATTAAAGCAATTTCCTTATCAAAGGCACCAAATGCACCACTTATAAGCAATAAACCATCCAGCCTGCTCCATGCCATTCTGCCTAAAAGAAACGCTCTTAAGTATTCTAAAACCTGTATTCTTGGGAGCATCTTATCCGGAATATTTACCTCAACCAAACGGCCGTTTTTAATAACACACTGGTTCGCTATCCTGACTACACCACCAGTAGCGATAATACGTTTGCCGTAAGATTCCAGAAAAGGTTTTGCCAGCTTGAGTAACGCATCTTTATCCAGAATACAATCAACATCAATACAAACCACATATTGATTCTGGGCGATATTAAGTCCGACATTTAGTGCGTCAGCTTTACCCCCATTTTCCTTATCGACTACAATCAGTTTTTTGAAAGCAGCATTTCTGGAAGTATAAATTCCCCTAATTTTTTTTGTTACTATTTTTGGGTGAATAGCAAGTTCTGTCAGGACAAGATCGTACTTTTTAATCAGGATTTCCATAGAATTGTCCTTGCTTCCATCGTTGACCACAATAACTTGGTAATTATTGTAATTAAGGGAAAGTAGTGATTTTACATTTTCTTCAATTGTAAAACCTTCGTTGTAAGCAGGAGCTATTAGAGAGAGACTGGGCGCAAATTCACTTGTAAGAAGCACATCATAATCAACAAAACTATTCTTTTTAAGATATTCCCTAAGTTCTCTGGTAGACAAGTGAGCTAGTACAAGATAAGAAGACATAATTAATACCGCATAACCAATTATAAGGATTAGATATTCCTCAAAAAACATTGCTAATTCAGTAGTAAAAAAAGTCATTTTTTATTCTATTAAACAGTTAATAGCTGTAGTACGTTTTGTGCTTCGTACTTTATTAATGTATTGGGAGCATTGGCAACCAGCTTTGTGACGTAAGGGATTTTTTGTGTCAATTTAAGCTCCTTAATAAGTTTTAATCCCAGTGCAATTACGGTTGTATTTTGAGATTCAAGCAATAACTCAACCCCTTTAATATCGCCAATATCGTGCTTTTTGAAAGCATGTATGATATTAATCTGAGTCCAGTCATCAATTGGATGTGGATGCTCTGTGAGATATGGCAGACTTTTTGTACCTCCAAGCTTGATAGCAGCATTTACGGCTGTGATTTTTAAAATTTTATTTCCGCCTTGAGATGCTTTTATGATCCTGTCAAAAGCGTCAGCACAATTTATTTCTGATAATTCTGTAATTCCTTTGCATTTTACTTCCCACCTCAGGCTCCTGAGTTTTTTGAAGGAATCTTTTATCAATTCTGAATCTTTGTAAAACTGCTCTAACTTTTCGGCATAATTTCCTTCGTAATTTTTATGAAGATTCATAATCGAATCGATCATAACTTCCCTGAAAAAGGATTTACGAAAGAGTTTATTAAAATTTTCGTCCTTATTAACTTCTGAAAAAGGCATATCCTGAAAAACCACCGAAAACATTAATTTTTCAATAATGATGGTATATTCCGCAAGGCGTTTGTTCCTTCTTATCTTCCTGCTTCGGCTGCTTATTATTATTAAGTAAAGAATAAATGATGTTAGTATAAACAGGCCTATGGACAGAATTAAAAAAGGTTCTACCCAGGTTCCGCTCTTATAAAGTTCCCATAGTTTCGTCATATCAGAAGCGTTTCGTTAGAATTACCTGAACATTGAATCTATTTCTGTAGGCATCAGGCAGATATTCTTCGTACTCGTAAAGAAAAACAGGTCTGATAAAAAAGGAATCACCAAGACGACGTTGGTATTGTATACCTGCTCTGTATGACTTTAAAGGTTGTGTCAGGTTATTGTAAAGATAAAGATATGGGACATTTCCATATTGCAGTTCAAACCTTATGATACTTTCTTTTTCTTCATTTGTGTTTTGAAAACTCAAAACATGAGAAAATAATTCGTTTGTCGTATCGTAATAAGGTCTGTAGGCAATTGTATTGGCACCAATATGGTAGGCCAATTGTCCTGTTAGTAAGGTTACATCTTCTGTTTCAAAATGCATGTATCGAACACCCAAGGCATAGTCAAACTTTTTATGCGGAACGAAATAATACTCAACACCGGCTTTTGCTACAGGAAACACAGTCTCTCCTGTTGAAACCCCTCCATTCACATACAAATAGTTCTTTTTAGCGAAAGTTTGATAATAGTCTGCTTCAAACAGCATTTGTGTATCGCCATTTACATGACCTACATTAGCACGTCCCACAAGTGCTGATTTGGTAAACTTATGAGAGTATTCGACATAGCCATAATGCAATGGTGATTGTCCGGGATTCGATGTAGAAATATTTAAATAAGAAGCCGATATTGCATTTTTTGCCTTCTCTCCAATCAGTGTTCTCACTCCTCTAAAGGCCTGAGTACTGTTATCTGTAATTGATACTTTTTCGATAATGGCTAAAGCTTCTTCATCCCGATTTAGTTTTTCAAGACAGGTTACTTTAATCCGTAAAACATCAAGCGAATTGGGTTCAATGCCTAAATACCTATCGCAATACGTAATACACTTATCGAATTGTTCTGACCAATAATACACATTTATAATTGCCAATAAAGCATCGGAACTTGGATTGGTCCTGTCTGACATTGGCGCTAAAATTTTGATGGAAGCGTTGTAGTCTTTTTTCCAGCTGTAAATACGTCCGTTGTAAATTTTTATTTCTTCATTCTCAGGAAATTTTACACTTAAAGGTTCAGTGAGTGCTAAGGCAGCATCATAGTTACCTTTCTCTACTTCACGCTTTGCGTGCCTCATTACCTCATCAATAGTATTTTCCTGTGCCAATACGACAGGAGAAATAAGCAGCAGGAAAATGGTATAATATAGCAACTTCATTAAGCACGTGTTTTTAGTAATTTATTAATTCTCACTAAAAGCACTGCAGGACTCACGGGTTTTGCAATGAACTCGTTAGCGCCAAGATCAAATGAATCGAGTTCGGTTTGCTCTACACCTGAAGAAGTAAATATAATGATCGGAACATCAGAGCCTATGGTTTCTCTCACATATTGCGTAATTTCCATTCCGCTTATGCCGGGCATGTTGATATCCGTCAGGATCAAGTCATAATTATTTGTTTCAATTGCATCTAATGCTTCTTTTCCATCAGAAAACTGGTCAACAGTAAATCCCTTAGACTCCAGGAAAAAGGATAATGATTTACGCAGCATATCATTATCTTCAGATAAAATGATTCTCATAGGTTATTAATTTGAGGCAAATTTGACTTTATAACTTTTGGATCTAACGTAAAGCTAGAGTATATTTCTCACTTTTCATAGTTCATTCAGAATTTTAACTACTTCATTAACGCCACATTTTAATAGGTTCATTTGATTTCCAGCTTCAGAAGAGAAATCTCCCAGTGAAGCTTCTTCCTCAAGAATAGACAAAGAATGACTAAGATCCGTTAGCATAAACATGTCTAAACTAGACTTCATGTTGTGCGATAGTTTCTTTACTTTATCATGATTTTCATCGTTGAATGCTTCTTCTAATTGCTCCAATTCGGCAGGGATTTTTTCTATAAAAAGAGTTATCATTTCTTTTTTAAACGCCGGATCACCACAGGCCATTTCGTCTAAATAAGAAAAGTCTATTTTTCTTTTCTTTACAGCATGAAGACCCTTATTCATTACTGTTTTAATAGCCTTTAAGAGTACTGCCTGCTTAAATGGTTTTGGCACATAAGCATCCATCCCTGTATCAAAACAACGCTCCTGCTCACCAACGAGCGAGTGCGCCGTCATGGCTATAATCGGAATCGATAAATTCATTTCATTCCTGATATATTCTGTAGTTTGGTATCCATCTTTAACCGGCATCTGAAGATCCATCAGTACCAAATCATATTTATTTTTAGATAACAATGCTATTCCTGCTTCACCATGTTCGGCAATATCCAATTCAAAACCAAAATTTTGAATAACGCTTCGTACCAATTTCTGATTTAAAAGATTATCCTCGCAAAGCAGAATTTTAAGTTTACCCAGTTTATCTTCTGAAACTGATTCCGCAGCTATTTCATCCTGTTTTACTTTTTTATAATGAAACACAAAGAAAAACTCTGAACCTCTATTTTGTTTGCTTTTCACCTGAATTTCACTTCCGTGCAATTCAACTAATTGCTTCACAATATTGAGTCCAAGCCCTGTACCGCCAAATCTTCTTGTAGTACTTTCTTCTGCTTGTTTAAATCGTTCAAAAATAGTTACAAGCTTATCTTCTGGTATACCAATACCCGTATCTTTAACTGAAAATCGAAGCGAATAATGATCGTCTGTTTCATCAACCAATTTTACAGAAACTGTTACTTCCCCTTCTTCGGTAAATTTTAGGGCATTTCCTGTAAGGTTAACCAAAATCTGATTTAGTCTTCCCTGATCACCAACTACATTGTCAGGCATATTGGCATCCAGAAAAAGATTGAATTCGATTTCTTTCGGAACCTTTACTTGTAGAAGCTTATAGATATGTTTAAGTGTCTTTTTTAAATTGAATGGCTGCGCTTCAATAACCAAATTACCAGATTCTATTTTAGAAAGATCTAAAATGTCGTTTACGATCAAAAGCAAATTTTCTCCTGCTACCTGAACACTGCCAATATAATCCTGCTGAACGGCATCCAATTTGGTTTGAGCCAGAAGATCTGTAAAACCAATTACAGCATTCAACGGAGTTCTGATTTCGTGACTCATGTTAGCCAAAAAACTATCTTTTGCAAATACTGCTCGTTCTGCAATTTTTTTCTGCATGTCGAGTTCAATATTTTTTGTTCTTAATTCTAACTGATTTATAACGTGTTTTGCCACTATTGAAAGTGCATTACGCTGGTTTTCATTAAGATCTTTGCACACATGATCTATGGCACAAATAGTTCCTATGTTATAACCGTCAGGCGTTGTTAGTGGGACTCCTGCGTAGAATCTTACCTTAAAACCGCCGGTAACATTAGGATCATCCTTAAATCTTTCGTTTAAATGAGTATCGGGTATTTCAACCATATGTGAATCCATAATGGTATATCGGCAAAAGCTAATTTCTCTTGGCACCTCTGATACCCCAATTCCAATTTCAGATTTAAACCACTGACGGCTTTCATCTATAAAAGAAATATGGGCGATGGGTACACCACAGATATAGGAAACAAGTTTAGTTGCATCATCAAAAGCATGATCAGGTAAACTATCCAGAATATTATAGCGCTTTAATGCCGCTAAACGCGCTAATTCGTTGTGTGGTATTGGTTCTTCTGTATTATTCATT
Organism: Flavobacterium sp. KH_001; assembly: GCF_057840745.1. NCBI lineage: Bacteria > Pseudomonadati > Bacteroidota > Flavobacteriia > Flavobacteriales > Flavobacteriaceae > Flavobacterium > Flavobacterium sp. KH_001. The sequence continues at coordinate 5,020,116 of NZ_CM174520.1, forward strand.
TTCTTAAAAGTAAAATGTATAAATATAAATCTTTTTAAAATAACACGTAGCCAAAAAAAGAATCAGAAAGTAGTTTTAACAATATAAACACTTTTCTACCTGACTTTACAATCTTAAAATAAGTCATTTAAAAAACAAAAACACCTTTAATAAAAAAAGGTGTTTTTATAAGATAAATAGCAGACTAAAATTTAAAAGTAAGATTAGCCAGGAAATTGGTTGGGGCTTGTGGAGCTCCCCAGGTGCTCCAATATTTCTCGTTACTTAGATTATTTAATTTAATCCCGATTCTCCAATTTGGTCGTTCATAAAAAACAGTCGCATTTAAAATAGTATAAGATGGAATATAAAAGGTATTGGCAGTCGACATATACGTTTCATCTACATAGTTAGCTCCAAAACCTAAGCCTAAGCCTTTTATCTTGTTTTGGAATTTATAAGAAGCCCAAAAGTTTACGACATTTTCAGGTGCATCTGCCGCTTTATTTCCTTCAAAAGTAGTAGATTTTACAATCTTATTATCATTGTAAGCGTAGCCTGCAATAATGTCTAATCCCGGAATAGGATTGGCAATTAATTCAAAATCAAAACCTTTACTTACCTGCTTTCCTCCTTGTTCATAGGTTAAGTCCGCATATCGCATTACGGCATTGTCATTTGTAATGTTGTAATAACTAATTGTAGTGCTTAATTTCTTATTGAAAACTTCCGCTTTGATACCAGCCTCAAACTGATTTGCATAAAGCGGATCTAAGATCAACTGTCCGCCATCAGGCTGGTTTACAGGAGCAAGATTCTGAAATCCGTTTAAATAATTCCCGAACACAGAAACCTGATCTTTAACTATTTGATACACCAATCCTAATTTAGGAGACAAAGAGGTTTGATTATACGCCGGCGTAGTACCACTTTCTTTACGATCAAAATTATCTACACGTAAACTCAACATCGCAGAAAATCGATCAGCAATACTGATAACATCAGAAACGTAGGCACTAAAAGTAAATTCTTCTCGGCCTGCTCTTATCGTTGGATTTCCCAGTACATCATCAATCTCTTTTTTCCTCACGGGAACAAAATTCGTTGTCACATCAATAGTTCTAAAAGGAGCTGCCGGTGTTGTAACCGTTGAAAAGGTATCCGAATAATATCTGTAATTTACACCGGTTAGTAATTTGTGTTTTAGAAATCCGGTTGCAAATTCACCATTAATATTTTCTTGTATGTTGGTATAGTTACTTGATATAGGTCCAAAAACGGTAGCACGCATCGTAACTGTTGTTGGTGAAGTCCAGGTTGGCAAAGCCTGATAACTGTAGTCCACGTTCTCACTTACATAAGAAAATAAAGTAGTCGATTTCCAACTATCATTGATTTGATATTCTCCCTGAACAAAAGCTTTCGCTGACGATGATTTAGCATCAGCATCATCGTGAACTAATGCTTTTTTATAATCTAGTTTTAAATCACCAGGATTTGTTATACCAGATGTGGCAGTCGCATTAGGATATAAAGGTTTTGTGTTATTCGTATTAAACAACTCCGCATCGATATTAAATGTAAGTTTCTCTGATGCTTTATAAATGATACTTGGCGTGAATTCGAGTGTATTGTTGAAACCATAATCCAGGAAGCTTTTTTCTCTGTTTACCGCTACATTTAGTCGGAACAATACATTTTTATCTTTTGTAAGTGGCGTATTAATATCGGCTGTCAAACGATTTAATCCAAAACTTCCTCCTGTGTAGGCGATTTCGGTTACTGAAGCTTCAAAAGGTTTTTTGGTTACCAAATTAACTACTCCACCAAATGAAGATGCTGAAGATCCGAACAAAGTTCCTGAAGGGCCTTTCAAAATTTCGATTCGTTCTACATTTGCAATCCCAACGGAAGAACGGCCAGATAATGTTTCCATTCCGTTTCTTGAATTTATCCCTACAGCAAATCCTCTAAAAATAGCTGCAAAACCACCTGATGGATAATTAAGCGGTACTACTCCGGGTGAATTTCTAACAGCACTTCCTATCTCGACTGCAATTTGTTCTTGTAAAAGTTCTTTATGAACTACGCTGTAAACCTGTGGATTTTCGAGATTTTTTAAAGGCATTCTGGCTACATAAGTTGTCTTTTTTGATAAAATGCTTTTTCTGCTATTAATAACAACTTCCTGCAATTCTTTATTGGAAACTTTCAATTGCAAATTAATTGTAGTCGTTTCATTATCTGCAACCGTTATTTCTTGTTCTGAAGTTTCATAACCTGTCAGGGATATTTGCAAAGTATAGGTATTGGCTTTTACTCTGTTCAATTCAAAACTTCCGTCATCATTTGTTGATGTATTGTATTTTGAGTTCTTAAGCGTAATGTTTACGTCTGCTGCCGGAGCCCCATCTGAAGTTGTGATTTGTCCTTTTACTTTTCCATGATTCTGCGAAAAGGAATGGACTGAAAATAAAAGAGTGATAATACATAAAATGAGTACTGTTTTTAAACTAAGATATTTCATTGATTTTTACATTTGGTTGATTTTATTTTTATTTAGAATTAATAAAAACAGTGCAAATGTAAAAATTAATAATTGTTTAACAAGTATTTATTTTGTCTAATGGTATTTAACTAAACCATATTAAAATACTTACCGCCGATTAAAGTACTTATATACACGAAAAGAGGTCTGCAAAACTAGTTCTGCAGACCTCTTTATTTTAAATTCTTTTTTTAACTTCCTTAATTCATATAGCGCAAGGGCTTTATTATTAACCAATATAACAAAACCCATTTCGCTATATTCAACTAAAAAACAATTTTAAAAATGAAACAATTTAAGCCAACCTTTATTTTATTAAAGTATTTGTTTTATTAAAGTAAAATCTGAATTCTGGATTGAAAAAACTGGGTTGCCCCTTTCAGGCTGTACCGGTCTAATATTCCATAACCATAAGCGAATTCAAATCTAAAATTTTTAGAAAGGTACCAGTTTACCGTTGGCGTTATTCTCCAAAAACGTCCGCCCTCAATTAATCCGCCGTTCAATTCATTGGTTGAATATCGTAATGCGGCCTCGATTTCACCAAGTCCTCCCTCAAAAACAGATTTTTTAACCGGAATAAAAGTATATATACCGCTTGTTGTCGTGTAAGGTCTGCTTGCTCCCGTAAAAATGTAACTCATCATTACTTCTCCCCCATGAAAAACGGGATCGTTTTTTTCTTTTGAATTAAACATTTGCCAGCCATATTCAGTTCCAAACAACCATGGTCCTTTATTATAGTAGATTTCCCAACCTACAAAAGTTCCCTGATTGGATGAAAAACTACCTGTATCGATAAAAATGGGAGCCGTGTTTGATTCGGGTCTCGATTTAAGTCTGATCATATTATCTTCCGGCTGCCCTATTCTGAAATTACCTCCAATATGAAGCGTAGTTTGTTTTTCTTCAGAATGAATTGGAAGCCATGCCGCTCTTGTTATAAATTGCCAGCTATAGGTACTGAAGCCTTGGTTATGAGAAAGCCAGTCTGCAAAAATTCCCATATTCCATACGATTCTTTGTTTTGGCAGATAACCAAGCCATTTTATGCCATCACCCAAAATGGGTATCGCGTCAATATTCATATGACGCTCCAAAGATTCTCCGGAGTAACCGTTCATTACTTTACTAAGTGAGTAACCTTCTTTTGTTCGACCGATGAAAATGCTTCCCCAAATCTCCGGAGTTGCGATCATTACACCTGACTCCCGAACATACCATTCTTTCGCATCTCCGTCATACATGAAACCGGTTTTCCAGGTTATGGTTCTTTTTGTTTTCAGCTGGCCGCCGATTAAAACCCTAAAGTCACGAACATCAAAATCGTATTTAAGCTTTTCGCCAATAGAATCCATTTGTCGTTTCCCGGTTGCATCCTGCGTGTATCCGGCATATTCATATAAAAAACCAGCACCCAATTTGATCGTTGTAAAACTGGTGTCAAACATATTCCAGGGTAGTTTTTCAGACTTTGTAGTGTCTGCAGCCTGTAACACATCACCTTCAGTTCCGTCAGGTACTGTTTTTGGCAGTTCCTGACCTAGTGAACGACAAGGTAAAATCAGCATTATAAAGACAACCAAACCAACCCGCAATTGCGACAGAAAAGAACAATTTGCTATGATTCGTTTTGCTTTCAAAGTACTATTATTTATAGATTAATATTCCAGGAATATTTTTTGCAATTCATCCAATTTTCTTGGTTTAAGTAAGGCTACGGTCAACAGGATTCTTGATTTTTGTGGATTTAATCCATAAGAAGCGATAAGTCCTAATTCATCATCATTGCACTCTACATTACGCCCTACAATACCAGTAGCTACACGTGTGCTTCGAACTACAATAATTCCTTTTTTACTTGCTCTTGCACAAGCGTCAAGAGAAGCTTTATTCATGTTTCCGTTACCAACGCCGGCAATTACAATTCCTTTTGCACCTTTTTCAATTGAAGCATCGATCAAATCCGGTTTCATATCGGCATCAGCATAAATAATATCCACACGTGGAAAAGTGGTTACTCCTTTCACATCGAATTCAGAACTTTTTCCGAATTTTTGATCAGGATAATGGTAAAAATCATTTACTCCATAAGAAGTAGTTCCAATAAGTCCGCGTATTGGAGACATAAAAGTCTGAACAGCAGTCGTACTAACTTTAGTTAAAGATTGTGCCGAATGTATCCAGTCGTTCATTACCAAAAGTACGCCGTGGGCTTTTGCTTTAGGATCTGCAGCCACAGCAATCGCATTGTAAAGATTTAATGGCCCGTCAGCACTAATTGCAGTCGATGGTCGCATCGATCCTACAAGTACAACAGGTTTCTCTGTTTTTACCACCAGATTTAGAAAATAGGCTGTTTCCTCCATAGTATCAGTTCCGTGTGTGATTACAAAACCGTCAACATCTTTACTTCCGGCCAGTTCATTGATTCTGTTGGCTACTTTCAGCATGATTTCAAATGACATATCCTGAGATCCTACATTCGAAATTTGTTCCCCTTTAATATCGGCCAACTTCATCGCATCTGGTACTGCATTTACCATCGCATCGATGGTTACCTGTCCGGAAGTATAACCCGATTGTACACCACTTGCAGCAGATCCCGCGATGGTACCTCCCGTTGCCAGAATTAAAACTTTAGGTTTCGTTTGAGCAATTACGCCTGTACTTACTGATAAAAAGATTAAAAGAAACAGTTTTTTATAAAAGATTGTATTTATTTTCATGATATAGATTTTTTAGTTGATGGTTATTTTTGTCCAGTTAAACTTGCAGGGTCAAGCAATTTTTTAATTTGATCCTCAGTTAGCAATTTCTTTTCGCGAATAAGTTCCAGGATTCCTTTGTTGGTTTCAAGGGCTTCTTTGGCCAGCTCAGTAGTTTTTTCATAACCCAAAACCGGATTAAGAGCGGTAACAATACCTACGCTTCTTTCCATATAATGGTCTTGCACAGATTTGTTTGCTGTAATTCCTTCGATACAATTTTTTCTGAATAAGGGAAATGTTTTAAAAAACAATCCTTGTGATTCCATCATGGCTATAGCTTCAACTGGTTCAAAAGCATTCAATTGCAGTAAACCGGAATGCGCAGCAAGCGTAACAGTTAGATCATTCCCTATTACTTTAAAGCAAACCTCATTCATTAACTCCGGCATTACAGGATTTACTTTACCCGGCATAATCGAAGATCCCGGTTGAAGGGCCGGCAAATTAATTTCAAATATACCAGCGCGTGGTCCCGAGGCCAGGAAAATAAGATCACTACTTATTTTTGACATAGCAACGGCCATGCTTTTAAGTGCCGAAGAATAAATTACAAATCCCTGTTGACTAGAAGTGGCAGCAATAAGGTCTTTACTCATCACTATAGGTTTTCCTGTAATTTTAGCAAGATGCGTGGCCACCTTTTCGGCATAACCTGGTGAGGCTGTAATTCCGGTTCCTATTGCTGTCGCTCCCATATTTTGTTCACATAAAAATACTTCTGCTTTTCGTAAGGTGGCAATTTCTGCGTCAAGCTGATTTCCAAAAGCGTGAAATTCCTGCCCCATTGTCATTGGTACGGCATCCTGTCCTTCGGTACGCCCCATTTTTAGAATGTCTTTAAACTCGTCACCTTTTTTATGGAATGCTTTGGCAAGTAAATCAGCTTCTTTTATCAATTTATCATTGTGTAATAATAGCGCCACTTTGATCGCTGTCGGATACACATCATTTGTAGATTGTCCCATATTTAAATCATCGTGCGGTTCTAAATATTGATACTCCCCTTTTTTGTGGCCGCTCATTTCTAAACCGATGTTAGCAAGAACTTCATTGACATTCATATTTGCCGAAGTACCTGCACCACCCTGATACAAATCTACCAGAAACTGATCGTGGTATTTTCCGTCCATAACAGCCTGACACGCTTTTTCTATGGCTGCGAGTCGCTCTTTTTTAAGTCGGCCATCAGCTGCATTAGCGCGGGCTGCAGCTAATTTCACCATCGCAAAAGCCTTTACATAATCGGGATAAAATTGGGTCGTCATTCCGCTAATTTGAAAATTTTCAAGAGCACGGGCGGTCTGAACTCCGTAGTAAGCATTGTTCGGAATTTGCTTCTCACCCAAAAGATCTTTTTCAGTTCGGGTTTGAGCACTAAGGAAGCTGATGTATAATCCGAAGAGGATTACATAATGTATTTTTTTACACATGATATTCTGTTTTTTAGTTTTTGGTAACTTTTAGAGAGCTATTTCTTTTTAGTTTTTTCTGTAAAATGCTTGCGAGAAATTATACTTAAATGAGAATTGTACTTTTGATATAGAAGTACTCCATCCGTCGCTAAAATTTTCACGATCACCCCATTGAAATTCAGCTCCAACCAGGCAATTTTTTGCCGGAGAATACAATATATTTCCCACTACGTATTGCCCTTTTTTGAAAGCGTCAGGAGTTTGTCCGTCAGAATTATCAATATCAATCATAGAATATCCTAGTGAGCTGGTGAATTTTTCACTCCAGGTATGATCAATAAAAGCCACAACCCCAACAAGAGGAAGTGCAACACCTTTAACAGGTTCTGTTACATTTCCAGGATTATTTTCTATTCCGATATCTACCGGCGCATCATTCATGTAATTCTGAATTCCTTCTCCATAAACAACCTGCCCTTTAAAAACAGTACTTTCTCCAAATTTAATATTGGTACTTAAATTCAAACCCCAACCAAGAGCATCACCTGATAAATCAAATTGATCATTATTTTGATCTTTCCATTCAATTTTTCTCACAATACCGGCTAATTCCAGATATCCCCAGTTAAATCCATGATGATATTCTGCTGAAAGATCCGGCAACGGAAACCTTCCTTTTACGCCCTGAAGTTCTATACGATTTTCATAAACCCCCTGATCAGCACTTGCTCCCGGTCGCTCCAATGCAATAGTCAAACGGGTATCGCCCTGAATTGGCATATAACGTATTTGTATGTTTCTGAAGAATACCATTCCCGTTGGTCCCCAGTATTCTAAAGTATTAGGAAAAACATCAATATCCATAAAGGGGCTCCAGGTCTGACCGGCTCCAAATTTTCCTAACTCCGCGTAAGCATGTCGCAAACGGAATGTGGTCTGACCTGCATCAACACCTGTACCATACAACTCAAATTCAAATTGTGTTTTCAATTCACCGATTCCGGTATCAAAATAATTTTTGATACCAAATCTCGTCTGACGTACAGAGGCATAATAACTGCCGTCTGGTCCATATTCATTTTCATAGGATGGTAACTTGGTAGGTCGAACAGCATCATACCAATCTGGCTGAATCTGATTAAAATTATAGCCAATATCGGTCATGATAAACCCATAAATTTCCATACTCTTGTTAGCCTCATCCTCCTGCGCCTGCATAAGGTTCGCCATAAGAAAACAAATTATAATGGCCAGGTCTCTAATCTTCGCCATTTGTAAAAACATTTTTTTCATATTGTTTATGGTTTAAAATTGTTTGATTGCTAGTATTACTGAACCACTAACTTTAATGGGTTTTATAATTAGTGGAGAAAATTTATTCCATGTTTTTTATTATATAGTGTATTATATCGTTCTCGAGTTCTTTGGTCAAATTTTCATACTCGACCTTCCGCTGAAAATTATCCTGCAGTATTTGTGTGTACTTTTCAACATTTATTTTACTGCAGCAATAATCATCACACATGCTTTTGAAATCATCATCAACCAGGTACAATACCTTGATAGATTCTTGAAAACTGGAAAGCTTTTCGCTATATAATTTCTCTGGAATTGCCATTTTATCTTTCATTAGACACTGATATACAGTCAAATATAAAAAAGCATACAGTCCTAGAACAGTTAAAAACCGTTAAATTTAACCGTTAAATGCAGGGAAAACCTTATTTTTTGATAATTTTTCTTACAAAAAACCAAATTTTATCATAAAATGAAAATATTTTTTTTAACTTTAGTCATACCAAATTTTCACCTTATTATTCTCATTTAATGAAACTTACATGGAGAATTTAAAAAAGAATACACATGAAGATATTTTTACCGAACTAGAATCTGTTTTAAACTTTCACTCATTAAAAAACTCTCCTATCTTAAGTAAATTTCTAAGATATATTGTAGAGGAAACACTTAATGAGAACCAGCACTTTATCAAAGAATATTCTATTGCTATAAATGTGCTTAACAGATCAGCTGATTTTAATTCTAACGATGATGCCGTTGTGCGTATTCATGCTGGTAGGTTAAGGAGAATTTTGAACGAATATTATTTGACTATTGGGCAAAAAAATTCGTTAATAATAGATATTCCGAAAGGTTGTTATATTCCAAGATTTATTCGAAAGAACAATGATCGAGAGGAAAATGCACTCCCCATTGTGCTTCCCCATAACAACACAAATCCAATCATTGCCATATTCCCATTTAAATCGATTACTACCGAACAAAATCTAGATCTTTTTTCGCTAATGCTTTGCGAAGAGCTAAGCGCGCAATTGTCATTATTTGATGACATTTCTGTTGTAGGAAATTTTTCATCTGAAATGATTTCAAAAATCAATCAAAACATTATGGAGGCAGCTAAGTCACTAGGTGCCGATTTTATTATTACCGGAAACATACAATGCAATGATAAAACAATACAAATAAGAGTTAATCTTTTAAACTCAAAGACCGGAGAATTCGTAATGACGAAATCTTTCGATCATATCAATATAAAAGACATTCATCATATTCAAAATGAAATCACACACAGTATTGTCAGTGAAATAGGTGGATATTACGGGATTATTTTTAAAGAAATCATAAAAACTTCTCCTTCCAGAATTACAGACAATTTGAGTATTTGGAAAGGAATTTACAGTTATTATAAATATCAATGCGACTGTACCTTTGAGAATTACTGGTCGGCTTTCAGAAATTTGGCTGAGGCAACAAAATTACATCCAAATCACGCAACCACCTGGGCGATGTTAGGCGAATTTCATCTTTATGGAGTGGCTTTTGCTATTGACAATGACGAAAATACTATTGAAGAATCTTACCGATGTGTAATGAAATCTTTAAAAATAGATCCGCATTGCCAACATGCCTGGCACACTTTAACGGCAATTAATTTACTTAGAAAAGAGCCGGACGCGTGTCTCTATTCTGCTGAGCAATGCATTAAAATAAATCCTAATGCGTCGGGCCGCGTTTGCGGAGTTGGGTGCATGCTTGTTTTTGCAGGATATTTTGATAAAGGCTATTCAATTATGCAAAATGCCATTGAAAAAAATCCGTATTCTCCGTGGTGGATTAATATTGGTTTTTGTTGTTATTATTTATATAAAAAAGAATATAAAAATGCTTTTTTATGGGCTGAAAAAATAGATTCCGAAGAAAGTTTTTGGGATCCGCTTCTTAAAGCTGCTACATTATCTTTGATTAATGAAGACATTAAGTCACAAAAATATCTTTCGAAACTTTTAGTTCTACAGCCTGACATACCAAACAAAATCCATCGAATTCTTTCAAGTGTAATTCTTTCAGAAGATGTAGTAACAGAAATAGTTGAAGCAGTGGAAAGAATCGGATTAGCTCAAAAGAATTAATTATTTATAGCTAAAAATCAAATCGTTACATTTCCATAAAACACGAATCATTTTATTTTCAAAATTTAGTTCAAAAAAATAAATGCCATGCAGAAATTAACCAAAGAAGATATTTCACAAGAAGTATTTGATCTCTATGATGACTATGCCCATAATAAAATTGAGAGAAGACAATTCATCGAAAAACTATCCATTTTTGCAGTAGGAACACTTACACTTCCGTCGCTTTTAAGTTTTATGATGCCCAATTATGCAGACAGCATCTTAATTAAACCGGAAGACCCAAGAATAAAATCAGACTACATTACTTATGACTCTCCTAAAGGTGGCGGTGCCATTAAAGGACTTTTGTCACAATCTCTTGAAACCAAAAAAAAACTACCCGGAATTATAGTCGTTCATGAAAACCGGGGCCTTAATCCTTATATCGAAGATGTAGGCCGAAGAGCGGCGGTTGAAGGTTTCATCACTCTTGCTCCAGATGCCTTATCGCCATTAGGAGGTTATCCGGGAAACGATGACGCAGGACGTGAATTGCAAAAAAAACGTACCCGTGAAGAAATGCTGGAAGATTTTATTGCGGCGTATGAATACTTAAAAACACATAAAGATTGTAATGGTTATGTAGGTGTTGTCGGATTTTGTTTTGGTGGATGGATATCTAATATGATGGCGGTAAAAATACCAACATTATCTGCCGCAGTTCCTTATTATGGCGGACAACCAACTAAAGAAGAAGCCGAAAAAATAACAACTCCGTTAATGCTGCATTACGCTGGTTTAGATACAAGAGTTAACGAAGGCTGGCCTGCTTTTGAAGATGTATTGAAAAAAAACAAAGTAGAAAACACCGCTTATTTCTATCCGGGAGTGAATCACGGTTTTCATAATAATACCACACTAAGATATGATGAAGCAGCAGCGACCTTATCCTGGACAAGAACTATTGATTTTTTTAAATTGAAATTGAAAAAGAAATAATTATGAATCTTTTGAAGAAGTTCAAAGTCGGAAAGATGATAATGTAAGTCATCTAAGATTACAATTTTACAGTGATAGTCGTGAATGGATATTTTTTTGATCTGAAATGCTAACAGTATTTTAATGGTACTTTTTCTACAATAAGTTACTTTTTTTCTTACTTTAGTACAACATTTCTAACAGTGACAAGCCGGACAACTATATTCCTTTTCCCTTTTGTCACTAATTTAAGATCAATAATAAAAAACTTAATTTTTTATTTATGAACTGTATCCGTACAATTTTACTAGTATTTGCCTGTTTTACTTTTTTACTGTTTCCACTTAAGATACAAGCCCAAACTCCGGAAACTACAACAGCTGAAAGTGCTGTAAAATATCCTCAGTTTCAATTTAGAGGACTTTTTCAGGGAAGATTTCTGGCAGCGATGACAGATAATGTTGATGTACTTGGCGTTCAGCATACAACCGGAGAAGTTACACAAACTTCGTTTGATATCAAAAGGATGCGTATTGGTCTCACCACTAAAATTAGTCCCGAAACGGAAGTCGTAATTCTGGTAAACTTAGCCGATTTTAAATCGGATACAAAAGGAAAAGTTTTAGAGAATGCTTACGCAAAATATACATTTAATAAATATGCAGCATTAGTTGGAGGGCAGTTTAGAGCTCCATTTGGTATAGAAGATCAGGTTTCGGTAGATATCATAAAATCATTTGATTTCTCCAATCAATATTATGAATTCGGAAAAAACGGCTGGACCAGTTTTCAGATTGGTGCTTCAGTTTTGGGATCAGTTGATATTGGAAAAGTTCCTGTAAATTATGCCTTTACTATTGTCAATGGAAATGGAAAGAATCAGGAAAAAGATAAGGATAACGGAAAACAATATTTTACAAGATGGGTTTTCGGTTTATCAAAAAAGAACAACATAAATCTGGGTTTAAACGGAGGAACCGGAAGAGTTTCAACACAGGAAGTTTTTGCTGTTGGAGCAGATATAACCAGTAATTTTAAACTTGCTGACAAATTTCATTTAGAGCTGCAAGCTGAATACAAGCAAGGAACAAATCATAATTTATATTTTTCATTACCCGTTGACGCCAGAACAGCAAGTGTTGCCGATTATCAAATGCGAGGTTTTTATTTTTTGCCTAATTTAAGATATGCAATAGCTTACAACAGATTGTCCTCTATAGAAGTATCCTGTCGATATGAAACTTTTGATTCCAGTTATAAAATCAACTCAAACGTAAGACAAACTTATACGCCAATGATAAGTCTGGAATTTGGTAAAGCCTACACCGGCCGCATCGAGTTAGGATTTACACTTGATAATTATGAAAAAGACATTCCCGATACGTCGACCTACAGCAGCAATTTATTTTTAATGCAGCTGCAATGCCGACTTTAGTTTAATTTAATTCTCGTTCATTATGAAAGAAGTAAAAATTCTCCAAACCATCATTACCTTTGCCGTTGGAATTATTATTTGGTTTATTCCGGCGCCACAAGGTGTTGTAATTGAAGCCTGGCATTTATTTGCCATTTTTGTAGCTACTATTCTCGGAATCATTCTGAAAGCAGCTCCAATGGGAACCATGTGTATGATTGCGATTGCATTGACTGCCTTTACACAAGTTCTCGCACCGGGCGAAGCTGGTAAATCGATCACGCTGGCATTAAAAGGTTTTGGAGATAAGGTAATCTGGTTAATCGGAATTTCATTCTTTATTGCGAGAGGTTTTATTAAAACGGGATTAGGAAACAGAATCGCTTTTCTATTCATCAGAGTATTCGGTAAAAGTTCACTGGGATTAGCTTATGGTTTAGGACTTGCTGATGTGGTATTGGCTCCTGCTGTACCAAGTAATACCGCTAGAGGTGGCGGAATTATTTATCCTATCATGAAATCAATGTCTATGAGTTTTGGCTCTATGCCGGATCAACCGGAAACACATCGAAAATTGGGTGCGTTTTTAACATTAAACAGTTATAACATGAACCTGATCGCCTCTTCCATGTTTTTAACAGGAACGGCCAGTAACCCCATGTGCCAAAAATTTGCGCTCAATTTAGGAATCAAAATTTCGTGGATGTCGTGGGCAACTGCAGCGATTGTTCCGGGTATCGTTTCCTTCTTTGTCATTCCGTTTGTATTGTATAAAATTTATCCTCCCGAACTCAAAAGTACTGGAGACGCTCCACAAATTGCCAGTCAGAAGCTAAAAGAAATGGGACCAATTTCCCGAAATGAATGGTTAATGTTATTGACGTTCTTTATTTTATTATTCCTTTGGATAACAGGTGATTTATTCTCTATAGATGCTACAACTACTGCTTTTATTGGTTTAGTGGTGTTATTACTAACTTCAGTTTTAACCTGGGAAGATATTAAGGCCGAGAAAGGCGCCTGGGACACTATTGTTTGGTTTTCTGTTTTGGTAATGATGGCAAGCTCACTTAACGAATTAGGTTTTATTGGCTGGTTTAGCGATCAGGTAAAAGCGGAGATTGGTGGTTTAAGCTGGCAAATGGCTTTTCCAATAATTATTTTGGTGTACTTCTTTAGTCATTATCTTTTTGCCAGCGCAACAGCACACGTGGCTGCGATGTATGCTGCATTATTAGGTGTTGGTATTTCTATCGGAATTCCGGGATTACTGCTTGCTTTCATGCTTGGATTCGTGGGTTCGTTATACGGAACTTTAACACATTACGGTCACGGACCGGCACCGGTTTTCTTTGGTAGTGGTTATGTCGACCTAAAAAGCTGGTGGGTTAAAGGTTTGATAACCGGACTGGTCATGTTGCTTATTTACATGGTAATTGGCGGATTATGGATGAGGGTTATTGGCTATTTCTAAAAGCCAATTAGGTTAAAAATCAGCAATTCAAAAGTAAGATCATGCAATAAAACATCGTTATTATGCTACAAGCTTTTATCACAGGTTTATTAGCGACTTCATCCCTGATTATTGGCGGAATACTGGCTATTCGGTATTCGCTAAGTAATCGTGCTATTGGTGTGATTATGGGATTTGGTGCCGGAACATTAATTTCGGCCATATCGTATGAATTAATCTTTGAAGCTGTCAAATTGGGACGAGGTACTATGTATCCTGCTTTTGGCTTTTTTGCAGGCGCATCCATATTTTATTTTTCAGACAAGCTTATTGCCAATTTTGGAACCAATAATCCAATGAAATTAGGGCAAAGTAAAAACTCCAATTTAATAATCCCGATGGTTTTGGCGATTATTTTGGATGGAGTTCCAGAATCCATCATCATCGGCTTAGGAATCTTTGAAGGAGTTTCAGGAAATCTTACGATGTTAGTAGCGGTTTTCATTTCTAATTTACCGGAAGCTATCGCAGGATCTTCCGGAATGAAATCGAGTGGCTGGAGTAATAAAAAAATCATATTGCTCTGGATCTGTATTGCCTTGCTTTGTGCAGTGGCAACTCTGGCCGGTTTCTCGGTTTTTAGCAGTGCATCACAAGAATGGCTTTCGTTTATTCAGGCTTTTGCCGGAGGTGCAATATTAATGATGCTGGCCAACTCCATGATTCCGGAAGCTTATGAACACGGAGGTAAATTAGCAGGAGTCTTTACCGTATTTGGATTCTTCTTTTCTGTATGTATCGTCGTTTTTGAGAACTTCCATTAAAAAACAGAATCAATTTTACTTCTTATGATTTGAGTCATAAAAAGTAGCTTCGCGTGATAATTAAATTTGTGACTATAAATGTTTTGATAAGAGCGTTTATCTAAATCAAATCCTAAATATCACAAAATGAATTCACAACAAAAAGAGCTGATCAAAGCTACAATTCCCATTTTAAGAGCCAGCGGCGAAGACCTTACCCATTATTTTTATGCCAGAATGTTTAGAGAACATCCTGAATTGCGAAATATGTTCAATATGGGAAATCAGGCCAATGGAAGACAAAAATCTGCATTGGCAAATGCCGTTTTGGCTTACGCCGAAAATATAGAAGACCCGAGCGTTTTAATTGGCGTTTTGAAAGGAATCGGAACCAAACACAGAAGCTTAAATATTCAGCCGGAACAATATAAAATTGTTGGAACACAATTAATAGCTTCTATTGGCGAAGTTGTGGGAGACGCTGCAACTCCGGAAATATTAGAAGCCTGGACCGTCGCTTTTTATCAATTGGCAAAAATTATGATTGATCTTGAAAAAGGTTTATATGAAGAAAATGCAGCCAAACCCGGAAGCTGGAACGGCTGGAGAAAATTTGTCATTAAAAAAATTGTCGAAGAATCAACAGAAATCAAGTCATTTTATCTCTACCCTGAAGATGAAAGAGAAATTGCCAATTTTCATGCAGGACAATTCATCAGCGTTCAGGTTTTCGTTCCGGAATTAGGACTTTTACAGCCCAGACAATATAGTTTATCGAGTGCTTTCAATCCTGAATATTACCGAATTTCAGTAAAAAACGAAAGCGGAATCGCACCAAATCCATCAGGTCTGGTTTCTCAAACTTTACATTCAAAATCAGAAGGAGATGTTATTTCAATTTCGGCTCCAGCCGGATTATTTCATTTAGAAAAGGACTCTAAAAATCCATTGGTTTTAATTAGCGGAGGTGTTGGGCTTACGCCGATGTTAAGCATGTTGGAGACCAATTTAAATGCCATTCAAAATAAAAAAACAGTATGGATTCATGGCTGCCGAAATGAGTCTGTTCATGCTTTTAAAGAACAAATTTCAACTCTAAAAGAAGAAGCAGAATGGCTGGAGACCTTTACTTTTTATGATTCGGCGCCAAATGATGTAATTTTTTCAAATAAAATCATTGAAGGGCGCGTTGATCTTCATAAATGCAAAGAAGCCATTTTACTTGAAGAAGCTAAATTTTATATCTGCGGTCCTGAAATGTTCATTAAAACACAATACGAAGCGTTACTCAATCTGAATATCAATCAGAAAAATATCTTTTATGAAGAGTTTGGCCCTCAATTGATTAATCTGAATTAACGTGAAAGTTATTTCTTTTTACAGGAAAAAAAAGTTAAATCCATTCTTGAAAAATTGTATTACAACATTTTTTATCACGTTGACATTAGCCAGTATTAATTGTTCAGACACATCTAATTTTCTATTCTTTTGGATGCGTTCCTGGATCGTGGCTTGTTTGATTTCAAACTTTCTTTCCTTATTGTTTTCTTCTAAAATGATAAATTTCACAAAAACCTTCAATCAACTGATTTGAAGGTTTTTATTTTTCAGATATTTATAAATTTGAAAAATACTTTACTGACAAATTAAAAAAAGTAAAATCAAAAAAAGATTGTGAATTTCTAGTTTAAATCGTTAAATTTATTGCGTTATTGTCGATTCCTAAGTGTGTAATTAGTTCTATCTTAGCAGAAACAAAACAGTAAAATATCATCTAACCTAATCAGGATGAGATCCTTTAATAAAAAATATTTTAACCCAGATTATATCCTACAATACAATGAATAAACAGCATTACAATCTTTTACTAGCGGACGATGATGAAGACGATTGCGCTTTTTTTAAAGAAGCACTTGATGAACTGTCGCTTCCGATATCTCTTGCTGTTGTTAATGATGGCGTTCAGCTTATGGATTATTTAGCTGCCAATTCTTCTGATAATTTACCCGATATGTTATTTCTTGATCTTAATATGCCTCGTAAAAATGGGCATGAATGCTTAAAGGAAATAAAAGAAATTGCCGAACTCAATTCGCTGCCGGTAATTATTTTCTCAACATCCCTGGATACAGAAATTGTTGATTTGATGTATCAGAAAGGCGCGACTTACTATATTCGGAAACCCGGCGAATTTTCTAAATTAAAAAAAGTCATTGGCAACGCCCTGAATATCGTTTCCGAGAATAAATTAAAACAACCTGTACGAGAGCATTTTGTTCTTCAACCTTAAATAGTTTTAGAATGAGCCGTACAAACAAGGAACATTATTTTCTAGCCGGTGGTGGTGAAATGGGCGAATTAATTCGTGCCAAAGACTGGGGCAAAACATCTTTGGGTGATCCTTCAACCTGGCCCCAAAGTCTTTGTACTATGGTGGCCGTTATGCTGGAAAACCCTTTTGGAATGTATATTGCCTGGGGTGACGATTATACACAATTGTATAACGATGGATATCGTCCTATTTTAGGTTCAACCAAACATCCCGATGCTCTCGGCATTAGTACAAGAAAAACCTTCTCCGAAATCTGGGAAATTATAGGTCCTATGTTTGATGGCGTTATGGAAGGCAAACCTATTGGTTTTCCAGACTTTATGTTGCCTTTAAACAGAAATGGATTTATAGAAGAATGCTACTTCGATTTTTCATACAGTCCCATTAGAAAAGAAGATGGTACCGTTGGAGGTGTCCTTGTTACTGTTATTGAGACGACAGAAAAGAAACGTGCCACTGATGCCCTAAAGGAAAGCAATTCCCGTTTTTTAAATAATATTATGCAGGCTCCCGTTGCAATGTGTGTTTTTAGAGGAAAAGAACACATTGTAGAAATTGCAAATGAAAAAATGATTCAATTGTGGGGAACAACAGCAGAAAAAGTATTAAATAAACCTATTTTTGAAGGTTTGCCTGAAGCAAAAGATCAGGGTTTAGAAAATTTAATCAATACGGTCTATAGCACGGGTGAAAAATTTATTGCAAATGAGCGTCCGGTTCAATTGCCACGTAACGGAAAAATTGAAACTTTTTATCTGAATTTTGTTTATGATTCCCTTAAAGAAAGCGACGGAAGTATCTCTGGAGTTGTAGCTATTGCTATCGATGTAACAACACAGGTTCTAGCCAGAGAAAGAATTCACGAAGGTGAACAAAAAGTAAGACAGCTTGTAGAAAATGCCCCTTTCCCTATTGGTGTTTATGTGGGTAAAGAAAAACGAATTGAACTTGCTAACCAATCGATTATGGACGTTTGGGGGAAAGGAAATGATGTCGTTGGAAAATTATACACAGAAATTTTACCGGAACTTGATAATCAATTGGTTTTTGATCAAATTACTCAGGTTTTTGAAACGGGTCAATCTTTCCACTCCAAAAATACCCGTATTGATCTGACTATAAATGGTGTATTAGAAACTTTTTATTTTGATTATAGTTTCACGCCATTATACGATATAAATGGGAACATTTATGGGGTAATGAATACTGCAGCCGAAACAACTGACCTTAATCTCGCCAAAAAAAGAATAGAAGAAAACGAGAATAATTTGCGAAGCATGGTTTTGGAAGCTCCAATTGGTATCTGTGTTTTAGATGCTAAGACTTTGATAAGCGAAATCGTAAATGAAAGTTTTATTGAAGTCGCAGGAAAATCATACGATCAAATTGCAGGAAAACACTATTGGGATTCTTTTGCAGAAGTTAAACCTTACTACGAAGAAGCATTACAAAAAGTTATAAATGAAGGTCTGCCCTTTCATGCAAATGAAGTAGAAATGATGCTTGTGCGACATGGCAAGGAAGAAATTGTATATGTGACTTTTGTCTATGCGCCTCTTAAAAATATAGAAGGAAAAGTAACAAAAGTCGCTATCTGGGTTCTGGACAATACACCTCAGGTAAAAGCAAGACAAGAAATTGAAAAAGCAGACAAACGTTTCCGTAATACTGTAAAACAAGCACCAATTGGAATCACTATTTTACGTGGTTCTGACTATATGGTTGAAATGGCAAATGAAGCTTATTTAAAACTAGTTGACAGAGATGAAAATACTTTTGTTGGAAAGCCATTATTTGAATCTTTACCAGAAGTTGAAGAAAGCGTAAGTTCTCTTTTAAAAGATGTTTTAACAACAGGAATTCCGTTTCATGGATATGAAGTACCAATTCCTTTAAATCGCTATGGAAAACTGGAAATTTCGTATTTCGATTTCTTATATTCTCCTTTAAAAGAAGAAGACGGAACGATCTCCGGAATTATTGTAACTGTCACAGAAGTCAGCGAAAAAGTTGAAACACGAAAAGAAATAGAGCAAAATGAAGAAAGGCTGAAAATTATTGTAGAAGCAAGTGAACTGGGAACATGGGAATTAAATGTAAAAACCAGAGAACCTATTTATTCTCATAGATATCTTGAAATTGTTGGTGGATACAAGGAAAATCTAAAATTAACCCATGACCAATTGCTGAAACATCTTCATCCTGATGATATGCACATTCGAAATAAAGCTTTTAAAGAATCTCTTATCTCAGGATATCTTAATTATGAAGCAAGAACAATATGGATCGATGGTTCAATTCACTGGATAGAAGGAAAAGGAAAACTTTTCTATGATGAAGAAAATAAACCAGAGAAATTAATTGGAACTATCAGAGATATTACGGATGAAAAAAATCATCAGCATGAACTGGAAGAAAGCGAGAAAAGATTTCGCTCTTTAACAGAAAGTATTCCGCAGCTTATTTGGGAAACCGATGAAAAAGGGAATGCCTTGTTCGCATCAGGAAAATGGTTTGAATACACCGGAATTCATCCCGACGGTGAACCCGAATGGAGAGCGATGATTCATCCCGATGATTTTGATGACAATGCCAGAATATGGGCGCATAGCATAGCAACGGGAGAAGTTTACCGCTGTGATGTTCGGGTTAGAAGGAAAGATGGTAATTACAGATGGCACGCCGTAATTGGTGAACCGGTTTTAGATATTGATGGTAAAATTCTAAAATGGGTGGGTGCCTTCACCGATATTCATACTGAAAAAGCTTTTACGCATGAGCTCGAACAGCAAGTAGCCGCCAGAACCAGAGAATTGAATTTAATGAACGAATCACTTCAAAAAAGTGAAGAACGTTATCATTTAATGGTGGAAGAAGTGCAGGATTATGCCATTTTATACCTTGATCATCAAGGAACTGTAGAAAATTGGAATTTAGGTGCTCAAAAGATCAAAGGATATAAAGCTGATGAAATTATTGGGCACAATTTCTCTAAATTTTATACCGAAGAAGATATAAAGAAAAATCTTCCTCAAAAACTGCTAAACGTAGCCATAGAAAAAGGGAAATCAAGCCATGAAGGATGGCGCGTTCGCAAAGACGGAACCTATTTCTGGGCTAGTTCTGTTATTACTGCGGTTCACAACAAAAAAGGCCATGTAATTGGTTTTTCAAAAGTGACACATGATCTATCAGAAAAAAAGAAAGCAGATGATAAATTAAAATTAAATGCCTTAGAGCTTAAAGAAAAAAATGAAGAGCTGGAGAAAATGAATCAGGAACTTCAATCATTTGCTTATATCTCAAGTCATGATTTACAGGAACCGTTAAGAAAAATTCAAACTTTTGCTACGCTCATCTTGGAAAAAGAGTTTGAAAATTTATCTGATAGCGGAAAAGATAAGTTTCAGCGAATGCAAAATGCGGCTCAACGTATGCAAACGCTAATTAATGATTTACTCTCATATTCCAGAACAAATATTCAGGAACGTGTTTTTGAGAAAACAGATCTTTCTAAAATTATTGATGAAGTTAAAGACGATTTAAAAGAAGAAATTGAGCAAAAAAATGCCACAATTGATAACTGTGAGAATTGCGAAGCTAATATTATTCCATTTCAATTTAGACAACTCTTGTATAATTTAGTGAGCAATTCGCTTAAATTCTCCAATCCTGAAACACCAATTGTCATAAAGATTGAAAGTGAAATTAAAAAAGGAGCACTTTTAAATAATGAAAAATTGGAAAATGACACCGACTATTGTCATATTAAAATTTCGGATAATGGAATTGGTTTTGAGCAGCAATACAGCTCTAAGATTTTTGAAGTTTTCCAGCGTTTGCATGGGAAACTAGAATATACCGGAACTGGAATTGGACTTGCCATTGTGAAAAAAATTGTAGACAACCATAGTGGTATTATTACGGCCACCGGCGAAAAGAACAAAGGAGCTACTTTTGACATTTATCTTCCGGTTCAATAAATGAATTAAATTCCAAATTCCAAAACGTAAACTTCAAAACTTAAATTCAATATAAAAGCGGGAGTCTATTTTAGAGCTCCCGCTTTTTTTTACTTTAATTCGATTATGATTTTACAAACTGCCTTCAAAAGGAGAAGCCGGTAAGTTTTCTTTATTGTATAAATTTGCCTGATCCGGATTATCTGCCCAGGCATAGCGCACTCTTGTTGGATTTAAAATGGTTTCATTTGATATGATAATTTTATCTCCTTGAATAACCGCATTAGCCCAAACAAATTTCCCATCTTTTCCAGCAATTTCAAAGGCTTTAAGAGGTTGATTTTCTTTGGATGTTAAACCTGTCCCAATATCGGTAAAACTTAAAAGAAGTTGATTCCCTTTTTGTTCCATTGATTTAAAAAGAGGTCCGGAAGCAACAAGATTTTTTTCTCCATAAACCATTTTTCTGGCCAATAAAGAAAGTCGTTTTCCAACATCGTATTTGTTTAAAGGATGAATGTCATTCCACTCTCCAAGATCAATAGTAACAGCCATTCCTGTATTCGGAACTGATAAAGTGTTTTTTTGCTGTTGTCTTAATGCGGCCCAGTTACTTTCTCCCGGCTCTGTTTTTGGCGTCATGAAATTAGTCAGCTGCACATATAAAAACGGAAAAGTACCCTGCTTCCACTCTGTTCTCCAGTTTGTAATTAAGGTTTCCATCAAAGCTGAATATTCTTCCGGTTTTTTAGTACTCGATTCACCCTGATACCAAAGCACACCTTTTATTCCATAATTTTTCAATGGTGCAATCATCGCATTATACAACCCGACTGGTTTCCATCTAATAAAAGTAGGCGAAGGCAAAGGCAACATCTTTACACCTAACTTATACTTCCAGGAACCTTTCAAATCAATAACTTCATTACCAAGTAGCAATTCGTATGGTTTGTCTTCAACAAAACCACCTCTTCCTGAATTATTAATGACACGAATGGCAATTTCATTTTTTCCTTCTTTTAAAAACTTCGCATCAAAAGGATAAATTCTTGGCGGGTACATATAAGAGGTTGTACCCACAAAATGACCGTTTACATACACCGAATCAGCATCGACAATTCTCCCTAAAATAAGTTTTGCATTAGTTTCTTTAAGATTTGAAATTGTAAATTCTTTTCTTAACCAAACCACACCGTTTACATTTCCCAATTCAGTATCAGCCCAATATCCCGGAATATTCATGCTTTTCCAATCCGTATCTTCCAATTCAGGATTTGACCATTTCTTCTTTAAACCTTCATCCTGACTGTTTATAGTTGAATACCAGTTTGAACTAATTTGTTTATCATTTGCTTCAATTTGACCCCCTAAAGTTCCGTCTTTGAATTTCTGATATTCAGTATCATATTCCGGAAACTTTTTTACCGCATCGGCACTGATCCAGCATTCGGCCGGAGAACCTCCCAAGGCACTATTAACTAAACCAATGGGAATGTTATACTTTTGATAGATTTCATCGGCAAAAAAATAGGCGACAGCCGAGAATTTTAAGATGTTTTCAGGAATTGCCGAAAGCCATTCTCCTGATGAGAGATCTGTATTTTCGTTTGCAAATTCGTATTGATCAGGCACCAAAAATTGTCTGATATTGTTATTATCAATCTTTGCGATTATGTCCTTATATTTTCCCTTAACACGTTCCAGTGGAAGTTCCATATTAGATTGTCCGGAACAAAGCCAGACATCACCAATTAGGATATTTTTCAAAACAATAGTATTACTGGCCGATAAAGTCATTTCATACGGTCCACCTGCTTTTTGAGATGGTAGTGTAACAGTCCAGTTTCCATCTTTTGCAGCTGTTGTTTTGAATTTCTTTTGATTGAAATTAATTTCGATCTTTTCATCCGGCGACGCCCAACCCCAAATTTCCAAGGGAATATCGCGCTGCAAAACCATTCCATCGCTAATTAAACGTGGCAGTTTTATCTGAGGATACATACCACTGCAAATAAACAATGTTAGAAAGAGGAGTATTTTTTTCATTTTATTTTTTCTTTTAATATCCGAATGATCATTGTTTTGATGCTGAATTTACAATGAAATATTTAGAATATGACATTTCATTACTTCAACAACAAAAAGCCGAAAGAAATAAACTTCCGGCTTTTTTGGAAACAAACTTACATTATGTTATAAATTAATTCTGTAAAAAAAATGTATAACGACTAACTAACTACTTTTAGATCTAACCAAATTTGTTTCAATATTTTAATTCTACTTAGTAACCCGGATTCTGATAAGCCGCTTTATCTGCAGCCGACATCACCATTGCATCAAGCTGTCCCTGAGGAATTGGACGCAGATAATGATGTTTATCGATAGTTCGTGTTATCGTTACAGGTGTGTGATCTCCATAAGCAGTACCACAAATTTGATAAGAACCGGCAAGTTCTTCCCATTTTTGAGTACGAATTAAATCATACCAACGATATCCTTCAGCATAATATTCACGTGAACGTTCTGCCAAAATATAATTAATATCAATAACTGCTGGTGTAGCAGCTGTCAGAACAGCGCTATTGTCTTCAATCTTAGCTGTATTGCCAGCATTGTTCCATCTCCACTTTCCTGCACGTGCACGAATCACATTTATTAACTCTCTGGCGCTTTTTCCACCTTTTACAGCTGCCCCTTTTACAGCTGCCTCAGCCGCGATAAAATAAAACTCTGAGAATTTAGCAATGCTAAAAGGTCGTGTACTTGCCGCATTCGGCTGTCCTAATGTTCCATCGTTATCCGTACGGTAAACACCTAGCTTCCAAAGTCCCGGATATACAACTCTGCTGATTCCGCTTGGATTAATTACATAATCTGCTCTTCCCGGAAGCACTCCAGCCCCAATATTACCAGTTGTATTTGAATATACTACTGCTGGATTGTCTTCATTAAGAAAAGTAAGAATGGCATCACCCGGATTAACTGTCATTTCATTTGCATTAGTCAAGGTTCCAGGAAGTGGCGGCACCACTTTAACTTTGTTCCAATTACCACGATAAACAGTTGTAAAAGTTCCATCGTAACGAGAATCATTTGTTTTATCAGCAAAAGTATTTTTAATTACATTTATTGTTGGGCACATACGAGTCCACGGACGTCCTAATGACTGCACTGCTTCACGCTGAACAGAGCTTATACCACCGCTTCTGATATTGGTATAATTCCATGTCATCATCCATCCTGCAAAGTTTTCCGGAGCTGCACCATTTGAATACGTTAAACTGCTCGCGTTATAAAATTCGCTTGTTTCTGTATGATCTGCATATAATAGAATTTCACTATTGCGATCGTTTGGCCCTAAATTCACATCGTAATAGGTATTTTGTAAGCTGAAAGTCCCCGGATTTTCAATACCCTCCGTTGCAATATTATATGCTTGTTGAAAATACCATGCGGCGTCATGTCCATCAGGATCGGTTCTGTTGGCTTCAGGATATGTTGGAATATTATTTGGATTTTGCAGCCACCATGCATAAGTTAAATAGGCTTTTGACAAATATAATCTTGCGACAGTTTTAGTTACCCCTCCTTTTACTCTTCCTACCTCAGGCAAATCATTTACTGCTGTCAATAAATCAGGAAAGATAGCTTTGGTATACACTTCAGGAACCGTATTACGAACTGAAGTTCTAACGGGATTGACATTAAATTTTAATTCACCGGAACCTAAATCTAACGGCACTCCTCCAAAAGTCTGTGTCAGCACAAAATAATCAAACGCTCTGAAGAATCTTGCCTCTGCTATTAAGGCAGGAGCAATTCCTACTTCGGCTGCATTTTCAATGATACCGCTCGCCGTATTGATATTTAGGAATGCCGCTCCCCATAATGCATCTGTACGGCTGCTTGTCGAAGTTATAGACCCTACACCTGAAAGATCCATATCTTTAAAGTTATTATCAGCACTTTGACCGTAAGTAGCTTCATCTGTACCTGTTACTGTAGTATTATAATAGTAAGCCTGTCCATAGATGTAACGCAAATGAGCATACATAGAAGTCAATCCGCCATAAACACCCTTTTCTGTTTTAAAAAAACTTGGTTCATAAATACTGCGAGGCTGTTCATCTAATATTTCTGTACATGACCCTAAGAACAACAGCATCAGAGCTGTTGCTATAAAAGTTCTTATTTGTATACGTTTCATTATTTTTTTATTTAAAATGTTAAGTTAAAACCAATTAAGAAATTACGCGTTGCCGGAGTATTAGTTCCCAGAGTCAATAAACGTCTTTGGTATGCCGTTGTTACTGCAGCATTTTGGTCCCCATATGAATTGGTTTCAGGATCCATTCCTGATTCTTTGTGATAAGGCGAAAACATTACAAATGGATTTTGAACCGTACAATAAATACGGAATCTTTCTAAACCTGATTGATCCAAAAATTTATTTTTAAAATTATATCCAAGTGAAATAGTACGGATTTTTAAATAAGAAGCATCAAAATAACCAAGAGTTGAGCCATATTTTGGATTATCTCCACTTGCAATTCCGCCTGGTTTTGGATATTTGGCATCAGTATTTTCCGGCGACCAGTAATCGACATCAACATTACCTCTACGACCACTCATCATGTTCAGATAACCAGAAGCAGAATAAAGGGTACTAATTAAAATACCTCCGCTCTGAAAAGCACCAACTGCACTTAAGTCAAAATTCTTATAGGCTACACGTGTATTAAAACCACCCTGAAAATCAGGATCGATTTTCATAACTTGTCTGTCTTCCGGACCAATTGCTCTTGTTGGCGAACCATCAGCGTTAAATCCTCCTGTATATTTTACCTTGATCATACCCGGGTTTCCTCCCGGCTCAAACTTGGTCAAATTAGCATCACCTTCCTGCCAAAGTCCTACTTTTTCATAATCATAAATTACATTTATTGGCTGACCAACAAACCACCAGTTTCCTTCATCTCTTGTTTGTCCTGAATCCAGTGCAACCAATTTATTTTTATTAGAATAGAAATTCACTCCTGCTTCCCACGTCCATCCGGCAGCATCATCTATTATCACTCCATTTAAAGAGAATTCAATACCTTTATTTTGAGACTGCCCAATATTTGCCGTATAACTATTTACACCAGATGTAGCAGGAAGACCCACTCCTAATAAAATATCTCTTGTGTCTGTAACATAATATTCAACTGTACCTGACAAGCGATTTTTTAAAATTGCAAAATCGATTCCATAGTTCCATGTTTGTGAATATTCCCAACCAAGCTTAGGGTTAGTCAATTGCGAAACATAATATCCAACGGAGTACTCATCTCCAAAATTATATGGTCTTGTACCTAAAAGTCCAAGCGTTGCATAAGGGTTTACAGATTGATTTGAAGTTTCTCCATAACCAACACGTAATTTCAAAGCATCTAAGAAGTTTACATTTTTCATGAAGGATTCACCTTTCACATTCCATCCAGCTGAAACTGCAGGATAAGTATGCCATTTATATCCCGGTGCTAATCTTGAAGAAGCGTCCGAACGAACAGTAGCTGTCAGCATATAGCGGTTATCATACGAATACATCGCACGTGCCATATAAGACATTAAACCACTTTTGTTATAATGTTGGTTATCCGGATTAATTGTAATTTCTCCTGTTGCGTTTCCTAAGTTGTAAAATTGAAAAGCATCAGAAGGAATTCCTTTTGCTGATACAGAAGAATCGTTAAAAGAAGTCTGTTCAGAAGAATACAGTCCAACTAAATTAATTTTGTGTTTATCAGCAAAAGTGCGATCGTAGCTTACTAAATTTTCAATAACCCAGTTTGTGGTTAAAGAATGACCAATAGTTGCTGTCGAAGGAGTTGTTTCCTGCGCGCTAAAAACACCTTCACCAGTATAACTTCCAACATCTGTCATGCGGAAATTAAGTCCAACATTTAGGCGGTATTTCAATCCCTCAACACCTGGAATCTTAACTTCACCAAAAAAGTTATTATAAGATCCAAAGGCTCTGGTTTGATCAATCCATTTATCACCTAAATTTTCTATACTCTCTCGTGTATAAACCCATTGCTGATCCAATGGCATTTGTATAATTCTTTTTAATGAACCATCAACATTATAAGGATCAGCAATAGGAGAGCTATTTAAGACCCCATACATAGACAGATTATTTCCTTTTGTAATTGAATAGTTATTGTTAGTAGTGATTCCAAAACGAAAATACTTTCCAATTTCCTGATCTACAGCAGCGCGCAAAGAAATACGTTCATAATCCTGACCCGGAATAACTGCTTCATCTTTATAATGACCAAGTCCAAAATTATACGAACCGCCTTCTGTTCCGCCTGAAACTCCAAAATCATTACTGGACACCATACCTGTTCCATAAAATAAATCCTGCCAGTCTGTATTTACATTATCAGCTTCATCAATACCATTTGTGTAGATACCGGCTGCTTTACGCAATTTTACAAATTCTGGTCCGTCCATCATAGGATATCTGGCGAAAACACTTTTTAAACCATAATAATTGTCAAAAGTAAATCGTGCCTTTTGCCCTTTCTTCCCTTTATTAGTTGATACTAAAATTACACCATTTGCTCCGCGAGAACCATAAATTGCAGTTGCAGATGCATCTTTTAAAATATCAACACTTTTGATATCAGTTGGATTAATATCGCCAAGCGAACCAGCGAATGGTATACCATCCAAAACTACCAAAGGATCATTACTTGCGTTTAAGGAGCGGGTTCCACGAATTCTAATTTGCATAGTTGCCCCAGGTTTAGAGGATGTCTGAGTCATTTCCACCCCGGCGAGCCTTCCTTGTAAAGCCTGTGTAATATTACCAGCGGGTACTTCTCGTAAATTATCTCCTGTTATAGAAGCAACAGAACCGGTAACGGCTTCTTTACGTTGAGCGCCATAACCAATAACGACAACTTCCTGCAAAGCATTAGAACTTTCCTGTAGCACGGCATCAACCTTAGTTTTACCTGCAACAGGGATTTCTTTTGTAGTTAAACCTAAAAAACTAAATACTAGCACTCCATTAGAAGGAACATTTGTAATAGTATAATTTCCATCAAAACCTGTCACAACACCCGTTTTGGTGCCTTTAATATTCACATTTGCTCCCGGAATCGGACCCTGAGCATCAGAAACAACTCCGGTAACTGTTGCCTGAGCGTTGGCACTCAAAGAAAACAGAAACATCAGAGCAAGAAACCCTAAACATCTTAGGAGCTTTGATTTGCTTTTAACTGTAAAAAAGTTAGTCATAAAAAATTGATTTAGATAATTAATAGTAATGGTTGAGTTAGTTTTTTTTTTATTGCATAAATATTGAAGTTTTGAAACTCCATTATAAGTCAGTTTGAATCTCTTTTTTAATATTCATTTAACAAATATAAATAAAAATCTAAAACACACAATCGGTTGCGTAATATTTTTTTATTTATATCTAAAAAAATACAGAATTAAAATAGAGTTAGTGTAATTTTATAATTAAAATTTTGCTTTAAACTCAATAAACACTTGAGTGATCGGGAAAATCTGATCCTTAATTAATTTATTATGAATAATATCTATGGAAGTAGTAAAAGATAAAAAACTGCTATTTTTAAAGGCATTACAGCTAAAAACAAGAAAACGAATTCCCTAAAACGAAGGCTTATGACAAATTAACAAGTACTAACACGCTAATATTCTTCGAGTTAAAGCTAAAGAAATAAAGTAATGTCAATTTTTTTTTCCTGAGATACAGCTTTACACAATCGCTTGTTTTAAAAACAAAAAAAACTCCTATCAATAACAATAGAAGCTCTTAAAAGAAAAAGTGGATTACTCAAAAATAATTGAGTCCCATTATTCGTATTTTGGATTAAAGCTGCATCTTTTTAGCATCTTCAATAAATTGATTCAAACCAATATCAGTCAAAGGATGTTTCAATAATCCTTTAATAGAAGATAATGGTCCGGTCATTACATCAGAACCCACTTTTGCGCAATTCACTACATGCATAGTATGTCTGATTGAAGCTGAAAGTATTTGTGTATTGAAAGCATAATTATCATAAATCTCTCTGATTTCTGAAATCAAATGCATTCCGTCAGTTGAGATATCGTCGAGTCTTCCTAAAAATGGAGACACATAAGTTGCTCCTGCCTTTGCAGCTAATAAAGCTTGTCCCGGTGAAAAAACTAAAGTAACATTTGTTCTGATTCCTTTATCCGAAAAATATTTACAAGCTTTGATTCCGTCAGCAATCATTGGCAATTTTACAACGATTTGCTCGTGCAATGCTGCAAGCTCCTCACCTTCTCTGATCATTCCGTCAAAATCTGTTGAAATAACTTCTGCGGAAACATCGCCATCTACAATATTACAGATTGCCAGATAATGCTTCAAAATATTGTCTTTTCCTGTAATTCCCTCTTTGGCCATTAAAGACGGATTCGTCGTAACACCATCTAAAACTCCAAGTGCCTGAGCTTCTTTAATATCTTCTAAATTTGCTGTGTCAATAAAAAATTTCATTGGTTTTTGGTTTAAGTTTATTTTTGATTAAATAATAGTTCTGTATTCCAATTCAATAAAAATGAATTAGAAACAAGTAATTTGATTTGAA
Source organism: Flavobacterium sp. KH_001 (assembly GCF_057840745.1). NCBI lineage: Bacteria > Pseudomonadati > Bacteroidota > Flavobacteriia > Flavobacteriales > Flavobacteriaceae > Flavobacterium > Flavobacterium sp. KH_001. The sequence continues at coordinate 5,049,820 of NZ_CM174520.1, forward strand.
AATATAATTTGAAATTTGAATAAAACAGTGAAAGAAATCACTGCGAAGACAATTTTAAAAATTATCTGTTTTGAATAAGAAATTAGTGAAATGGCCGTTGACCTCTTCAACATCAACGGCCACAATTACTAAATAATTCACTTAATTTTCCCTGGCAAATACACTAACCAAAATATTTTGCCAGAGACAAAAAAACTACAAAAAACAATCTTGATTTCGGTTTCACTTTAACCGAAAATTATTTTTCTGTCGTCAATCAATTAAATATATTGATTGATGATATTTTCGAACAATTCCTGTTTACCGCTTTGTAAATTTAATTCTCCATTTTCCTGGGCAATTTTATACAAATCAGTCAAACTTAATTTTCCTTCTTCAAAAGCTTTTCCGTTTCCAGAATCAAAAGAACTGTAACGTTCTGTTCTTAATTTATCATAAGGAGAAGATGTGATAATTTTGTCAGCCGTCAATAATGCTCTGGCAAAAGTATCAGCTCCACCAATGTGAGCTAAGAATACATCTTCCATATCAGTAGAGTTTCTTCTAATTTTGGCATCAAAATTAACTCCTCCACCTTGTAGTCCGCCTGCTTTTAAGAAAACCAACATTGCTTCTGTAACTTCCTGGATGTTATTTGGAAATTGATCTGTATCCCATCCGTTTTGGTAGTCACCTCTGTTAGCATCTAAACTTCCTAACATTCCAGCTTTAGCAGCTACTTCCATTTCGTGTTGAAAAGTGTGTTGCGCTAATGTCGCGTGATTCACCTCAATGTTCATCTTGAAGTCTTTCTCTAAGCCGTATTTATGCAAAAATCCAATAGCTGTAGCCGAGTCAAAATCATATTGGTGTTTCATTGGCTCCATAGGTTTTGGCTCAATGAAGAAATTTCCTTTAAATCCTTGTGCTCTTGCATAGTCTCTTGCCTGAGCAAGGAATTGCCCCATGTGATCCAATTCTCTTCCCATATCTGTGTTCAGCAAAGTCATATAACCTTCACGACCTCCCCAGAATACATAGTTTTCTCCTCCTAAAGCAATGGTAGCATCCAACGCCAATTTTATTTGACCACCGGCTCTCGCCAATACATTAAAATCTGGATTCGTAGCCGCACCGTTCATGTATCTTGGATTAGAAAAACAGTTTGCAGTTCCCCAAAGTAATTTCACTCCGGAAGCAGCTTGTTTTTCTTTCAAATACTCTGTAATCGTAGCCAATCTGCTTTCTGATTCTGCGAAAGTAGCTCCTTCATTAACCAGGTCATAATCGTGAAAACAGTAATAGTCAAATCCCATTTTGGTAATGAATTCGAATGCTGCATCTGCTTTTTCTTTTGCCGCAGCGATAGCATCTGTAGGCTGATCCCAAGGAAAATGTTGCGTTCCTGGTCCGAATGGATCTGAACCCTGACCACAGAAAGTATGCCAGTAAGCGATCGCAAATTTAAAGTGCTCACGCATTGTTTTTCCAGCCACAACCTGCTCTGGATTATAATACTTAAATGCCAGTGGATTATCAGACTCTTTGCCTTCAAATTTAATTTGGCCTATACCTTTGTAGTATTCTTTATTGCCTAAAACTATCATATCCTTTTATTTTTTGTATGTTAATATTAATTCTAATTCCTGTTTCCATTTTTGGTAAGCCTGAACGTATGGTTCTTTGTTTTGCAACGGTAAAAAAGTCATTACGTGGTCGTTTGTGGTAATACTTGAACCAAACTTTTCAAAATCGCCATCGATCAAACCGACTGCTCTTGCTGCACCTACTGCTCCTGTTGTATTATAAATTTCAATTTCATGCCCAATAAGCGTTGCCACCGTATTAGAAAAAATTTCTGAGCGGAATAAATTATCATTTCCTGCTCTGATTACACCAATTGTCGCATTGTCATCTTTTAAACATTCCATTCCGTACACAAATGAAAAAGCGATTCCTTCCAAAGAAGCCCTGAACAAATGCGAACTACTGTGGATGTTTAAATTAAGATTCAAAAAGTGTGTTCCGATGTTTTTATTGTTGAACATACGTTCAGCGCCATTCCCAAACGGAATAACCACAACTCCATCAGATCCGATATCAATTTTTGATGCCTTGCGGTTCATCGATTCATAGGTTTCATCACCCATATTATTTCGCAACCATCTGTACTGAATTCCGGCTCCGTTAATATTCAGTAATTTCCCGATTCTTGGCTTTTCTACTTCATAATTAACATGCACGAAGTTGTTTACTCTCGTACTTTTATTTCCGGCTGACATTTCGCTAACGGCATAAAAAACACCTGAAGTTCCACCAGTTGCCGCAACTTCACCCGGATTTAATACATTTAAAGCCAATGCATTATTAGGCTGATCACCGGCTCTATAAACAACTGGAATACCAGTTGGAAGCCCAGATTCTTTTGCCCCTTTCTCATTCAACACACCCTGATTCGTGAAATTCTCCACAATTGTTGGCGTTAATGATTGGTCGATTCCGTAATAATCCAACAACCAATCAGCTACTTTGTTCTCTTTATAATCCCAAAGCATTCCTTCAGAAAGTCCGTTTTTTGTCGTGGTAACATCGCCTGTTAATTTGTAAGCGATATAATCACCCGGTAACATGTATTTGTAGACTTTACTGTATATTTCTGGTTCGTTTTCTTTAACCCATTTTAATTTTGAAGCCGTGAAATTCCCAGGAGAATTTAATAAATGACTGAAACATTTTTCTGCTCCAATTTCTTCAAAAGCTTTGTCGCCAATAGCTACAGCTCTACTATCACACCAGATTATAGCGTTGCGCAATGGGTTGCATGCGTCATCCACAATAACCAATCCGTGCATTTGATACGATATACCCACACCCTGAATTTTAGAAGCTTCGATATTTGCTTCACGAATCGCTCTTTTTGTCGCTGTGCAAATGTGTTGCCACCAAATTTCCGGATCCTGTTCTGCCCAATCAGCATGCAATGAAACGATCTCCATTTCGTTTTGCGGTTCGTGCAAAACGACTATTTTTTTGCCTGTTGCTGCTTCTACCAAGGCAACCTTGACCGAAGAACTTCCAATATCATATCCTATATAATACATACTTTATAATGATTCTCTTATTGTTAAACTTGTTGCTATATATTGCTGTACCGTTTCATCTGTTGTGATAAATGCTGCGGCTTTTGTTCCCATTTCTTTAAAATCTGTTGACACCACCGAGATTCCTTTATAAATAAATTTCTTCATTGGTGTTTCATTGTAAGATAAAAACCCAACATCCGTTCCCGGCTCTAAATCTTTCTCTTTACACTGCTCTAAAAAGTCTCCTAAAATCCTGTCACTAACACTGATATAAGCGATTCCTTTTTCGATATTAAACTTTTTTGAATCTGTGACAATGTCATATTTAAAATGAAAATCAGCACAAAACTTCTTAAAGGACTCCAATGTCTCTTTTGGGTGATTCGTATAATCCGGATAAATAAATTGTATGTTTTTATACTTTTTAAACAAATCAGCTGCTTCTTTAAGCGAATTGTAAAATGCTTTTCCGAAATCCTGAAAAACATAATTATTATCTTTCTTAGAATGAATATTCCAGTCAATCAAAAGCAATTTATCATTCGAAATAGCCGATAATGTTGGCGATACCTCTTTGTGATCAAAATTCATCACCACATATTTGTAATACTTCCCAACGCTGTTATTAATGATTGTTTTAAAAACATCAATATTATAATGATGAAATTGCACATCAGTAATAACATTATCCGGTAAATTATTCACAAACGAGTGATACAAAACTTCTTTATAGGCCTTGAAAGTATCCAATACCAAGAGCACTTTCCTCGTTTCACCCGATACATAATATCCTTTATTCGGAACAGAATCAATTACATTCTGATCTTTCAAAATAGTATACGCTTTAAAAACAGTGTCTCTCGACAACTGATTTTCTTTACAAATCGCATTTACAGAGGGAAGTAAATCTCCTTTTTGTAAAATATTCTCCGCAATAGCATTATTTATCCCGTTTACCAATTGCTGGTATTTCGGGATATCACTGTCGTGATTAATTACAAATACAAATTTTTCCTGTTCTTCGTTTAGCATGCTGTTCCGTTCTGTTCTGGTATGCTAAAGTAACTAATCGGATTTTATAAAAAAAACATTTTAACACTGAAATTGTTATTTTTTTATAAATCCGATTCTTTATTTTAAAAATACTTTCTTAAAAAATACATGGACAACCGGTTGTTGTTTTCTTGAAATTTTTTTAGTGCTTATTTCTATTTTTTATAAGGATCAATCGTCACAATCGAACCGTCAGCATTGTATTCAATTTTGGTCACTTTGATCGATCTCAAATGCGTTACTCCTTTTGACAAGCTTGAATCGTGATAAAACAAATACCATTCGTTTTCAATCTCACAAATAGAGTGATGAGAAGTCCATCCAATTACAGGATTCAGAATTCTTCCTTTATAGGTAAAAGGTCCGTAAGGGCTATCTCCTATTGCATAACAAATGAAATGGGTATCTCCGGTTGAATACGAGAAATAATATTTGCCATTGTATTTGTGCAACCATGAAGCTTCAAAAAAACGGCGATCGTTATCACCTGCCTTTAAAACTTCTCCATTCTCATCCAGAATTTTGATTTCTTTTGGTTCTTCGGCAAATTCTTTCATGTCTTCAGAAAGTAAAGCCACAATTGGTCCTAATGCAGGTTCATTTGCTAACGGTTCCTCGTTATTTTCATCGTATTTGTTGCCTCGGTACTTTTGAAGCTGACCACCCCAAATACCACCAAAATAGATATAATACTTCCCATCATTGTCTTCAAAAACGGCAGGATCAATGGTATAACTCCCTTTGATTGCTTCCGGTTCAGATACAAAAGGACCCGTTGGCGAATCACTAATGGCTACTCCAATCTGGAAAATTCCGTTGGCACGTTTGGCTGGGAAATACAAATAATATTTTCCGTTTTTACACGCGGCATCCGGTGCCCACATTTGTCTTTCAGCCCACGGCACATCATTTACATGCAAAGCCAAGCCATTATCTACAGCCTCAGCATTTACGTTTTCCATCGAAATGACGTGATAATCTTCCATTCCGAAATGATCTCCATTGTCATTAAAAGGAATTCCGGCATCAATATCGTGAGACGGGTAAATATATATTTTTCCATTAAAAACATGCGCCGATGGATCAGCGGTATACATATGATTTATTAATGGATTCGAGATCGCTCGTTTTTCTAACTCTAAAAAGTCAATATTTTCAATACTATCTTCAGGCATTTTTTTTCAGGTTTTTTTTAATTTTTAAAATAAGCTAGGCTCTTCTTTCTTTTAAATCCGATTCAATCTGAATCTCCATTTTTTTGTCGATTTTGTAGAAAAATAACAATGCAACTCCAATCAGAAAAGGAATTGCAGGAAAGACACTAACCAAAAGTTTAATTCCGTTTATTGCTACTGCACTTTGTACCGCCGCATTAGGAACATAATCAAAGTGTCCTAATAATGAAGTTGTCAAAGCTCCCCCAATACTCAATCCTGCTTTTAAGCCCACCATCATGGCAGAGAATATAATCGCAGTTGCACGACGGTTATTTAACCATTCTGAGTAATCAGCCACATCGGCAATCATCGCCCACAGAATCGGAATTGTAATTCCGTAGAAAAAGCCGTGCAGAATTTGGGAAACAAAAATCAGACTCACTGATTTGGAAGAAAAGAAGTAAAAAGCCAATATAAATAAGGTGGAGACAAATAGAAAGGAACCAAAGATGTTTCGCTTACCGAATTTATCTGCTAATCTTTTTGATAAAGTGATTCCGACAATCATGAAAATAATTCCGCCAGCATTAAACAAACCAAATCCGGCCGCAATAGGATCATCACCAAATTGATTCAATCCGATACTTGCTAAACCATCCAGAATTGGCTGAATAAGGATTGCCAGTTGTTGCTTGTCTACATAATTTTCAAAATAATACACATAAGCACTGCCTTTGATTGCCAAAGTAATAAATACCAAAGTCGTCAACGCCAGCATGATTAACCATGGTTTATTTTTTACTAAATCGCTTAAATCTTCTTTAATACTTGATTTTTGCTCTGGTTTTGGAACGATACGTTCTTTTGTTGTAAAAAATGTAATTAATAGCATTATGGTGCCAAATATTGCCAACGCTGTCATTACTTTTTCAATACCAATTGCTTTATCGCCATTTCCTGCACTTTTGATAATCCCAAGCATAAAAACCTGAACAAAAAACTGTGCAAACATTACCGCCACAAAACGATAAGACGATAAACTATTGCGTTCGCCCATATCACCAGTAATTACGCCGCTTAAAGCAGAATACGGTAAATTGTTACTGGCATAAAACAATAACAAAAAAGTATAGGTCACAACCGCATAAATTATTTTACCATGATATGCAAAATTAGGTGTTGTGAAAGCTAACAAAGCAATAACTCCCAAGGGTACTGCGGTCCATAAAATCCATGGTCTGAATTTTCCCCATTTGGTACTGGTCCTGTCTGCCAAAACTCCAATAATTGGATTAAATACAAAAGCTGCTATTAAACCCACAACCAACATAATTATAGAAGAATCCTGAGGCGATAATCCGTAAATATCTGTATAAAAATAAGCGAGGTAAGTAATCAGTGTCTGAAAGACTAAATTTGCCGCCAGGTCGCCTAAGCTGTATCCAATTTTTTCTTTTATGGATAGTTTTTGAGAATTAAAATTCATTATTTGTTTGTGGTTATTTTGGTTAATTTTATAATCAAAGTTGATTTAAATTTGACTATTTACTTAGCTCGTATACTGCTTTCAAAAGGCTTTTACTTAAGCAATCGGTTGTGTAAAATTAGCAAAAAAAACAAACCATCCAAATTTACTTTGTGTTATTACATTTTTTTTTAGGAACCGTCTGATGTATTAATTCTTTAAGCCCTTGTCAATACTGCTATTTTTCTAATTCTTTAATTGCATTACAGTATCATACGCTTTTTTTGGCTGAAGCTGAGTATCAAATAGCAAAGGATAATTCGTACGACCCCTTATAGGCCAGTCATTTAACCACGATTGCCCGTCATAAACACCCCAAAAAGTAACACGGCTAATTTTGTTTTTGTGTTTTAAAAATAACTTGAAAATATCTGCATAACGCTGCGCAAGCTTTTCCTGGATCGAATCTGGAAGTTTCTCCGGATACGGATTCATTTTAGCACTTCCTTCAAAATTCTGATTTACATCTGCCCCTTGTAAATCCCATGGATTTGGCAAAACAGTGATGTCTAATTCTGTAAAAGCAACTTTTAAACCTAATGCAGAATAAGCCAAAATACTTTCTTCAATTTCTTGTAAAGAAGGACTTTCCAATCGCCAATGCGCCTGAATTCCAACACCGTCAACCTTACCTCCTCCTGCTCTCACTTTTTTAATTAAATCAATTGTACCCTGTCTTTTCGCCGGCGCTTCGTTATTATAATCGTTGTAATACAAATCTACTTTTGAATCTGCTGCTGCAGCTAATTTGAATGCATCAGTAAGATATTGCTCGCCAAGGGTACTCAAAAAAACAGAAGTTCTTAACGTTCCGTCTTCGTTTAAAGCTTCATTTACAACATCCCACGAATCGATTCTTCCTTTATATTTTGAAACAATCGTCGTAATGTGATCTTTCATGAAAGCCCTCATTTCTGTACTGTCTTTGATTTTCTCCATCCAGGGCGCTAACTGACTGTGCCAGATCAGGGTATGACCGTGAATAAACATTTTATTCTTCTTGCCATAAGTCACAAATTTATCAGACAATACAAAATCATATTTATCTTTTTCAGGATGTACAAACATCGATTTCATGATATTTTCTGCTGTAATCGCATTAAATTCTTTACGAATCAAGGCGTCTTGTTTGGCATCTTTCACTTCAATTTGATCAGCGCTTAAAGCTGTTCCGATATAAAAATCTTTCTTATACGCTTCTTTCAGCGAGGTGGCTTTTTTTTGCGCCGTACAGTTTACAAACAGCAAGGTGGTTATTGCCAGTAAACAGGGTTTAATTAATTTCATTTTTTTTATTTTTTTGGTTGATAGTTAATTTTTTTTTCAAACACATAGAGACATAGATTTACTTTGTCTGTAGAGGCGTTTCACTACTTTTAAAAAACATAGCTTTGCGTATTGAGACCTAACAGGTTTTTAAAACCTTTTAGGTCTGGTCTTTTATTTCTTTTGAAAACTTTCTGGTGGTCCTAAATAAGACTCCAGAATTTTTCCCGACTCGGTTTCAATTACAATTTTCTGAAGCACTAAAGCAGGATCAATTCCGTAAAACTTTAAGGTATGATTTCCGGCTTTTTCAATCGCATGCGAAGAGGTTATTATTTTAATATTATCGGCCACAGCCTTATTCCATGTTTTATCCGAGTCTTTTTCATTAAAATTGATGATTTGTGGTTTTTCATCATCAATAGCAATTCCATATTTCAAACCTTCACGAGTAGAAAAATTAATGGTTGGCGAAAAATAAGCGTGTACTTTTATAGTTCCTTTTTGCAACAAATGAATATCATATTCTAATCTTGGTGATTTTTCAGAAATTGCAATTGGCTGAACGTTGGAAGGTTTTAATGTAATTCCCGATTCTGTTTTTCCGATGTTGGGAATTACAGTCCATTTCAAATCTGAATTAGTGGCTCTTGAGTAATGCTGCGCCTCAATTGACACAAAACCATTATTCTCAACAAAACCTTTTATTCCGGTTAAATCAATGTTTTTAGTATTTACACTTACAATGAAATTCTGATTATTGGCCGAAATTGTAAATTGACTTTTAGCATCGCCTTTCGGAGCTTTTTTCCAGTCAATACTCATCAATATCCTTTCTTCGGAATTGATTTTTCCTTTTGATGTTGAAAATTTAATCCAATTCTCTTTAGAGGTTATTTTAAAGTCAAAAGGAATAGTTCCTCTGTTGAAAATGTCTACAAAATAAGATTGGTTTTCAGCTGAAATAAAAGTCGGCAAAACGATTTCCGAAGTAGTATTTGGCCACCAATTTTCAGAACCTTCAATGGCAATTCCGGCTTCTGATTTATTTGATATTTCAATATTTTTTGTTTCCGGAATTACATTGTTTTTCGGCTCTTGCCAGGACGTGTAACCAATGTGTGTTTGCGCCATCATATGATTCCACTTGCCATTTGCTAGCTTGGTATGGTAATAATTTGTCAACAAACTATCTTTTTGGAATAATTCTTTTACTTGTTTTGCATACACATTTGCAGAAGCTCTTCCCTGACTTGCGTACAAGCGATTTTTAGCCGTCGCCACATACAATTCATTTAGATTTGCACTTGCCAAAACTGGAAACAAAACCAATTGATAAAAAGCGTCCTTGTATTCCGGTTTAATTTTTTCATTGATTGCATTGGCTTTATCAACCAATTTTTTATAATCGGCTAAAACGGTTTCTGCTTCGTTGTAATTGGTAATGCTATACGTTTTCTCGTTTAGTAGTTCCGGTTTTCTTCTGGAATTGTATTTGGTGTACAATTTTATAATTTGAGCAATTTCATTCTTATTTTGATCACCAAAATTTTCCTTCGCCCATTGCACATAATATTGATCTAAATTCTCTGCATTCCATTTCTCCGGATTCCATGCCAAATCAAGAAAAAACTCCGTTGGAAATTCCATTGGTTTGATATCGCCCACATTGACAATCCAAATTTTATCAACGCCATATTGGTACGCCAAATCCATTTGTTCCCAGGTTCTTTCAATTTGGTTGGTATTAATCCATTTGTAATTTCGCGGTCCTCCCACATAATCAAAATGATAATAAATGCCATAGCCGCCTTTTCTTGGTTTTGCGTTTAGTTCTGGCAACTTCCTGATATTCCCCCAATTGTCATCGCACAATAAAAGCGTAATATCATCCGGAACGCGCATGCCTTTGTCATAATAATCCTGAACTTCTTTGTAAAGTGCCCACATTTGAGGCGTTTCTTCAATTGGCTTTTTAGTGGTTTCTTTTATAATTTCTCTCTGCGTTTTTACGATATTTTCTAGTAAATCAATTGCCGTTCCCTGTGTCATTGGTTCGTCGCCGTCGCCACGCATTCCAACTGTTACAATAGTTTCCGTGTTTGCCATTCTTTTCATTCCTTCTTTCCAAAACGAAATCAGGTTTTCAGAATTGGTACTAAAATCCCATTTTCCTTTGCCTAATTTTGCCCATTCTGCATGTGCTCTTGTCAGCGGTTCGTGATGCGAAGTTCCCATTACGATTCCGTATTCATCTGCTAAAACAGCGTTTTGAGGATCATCTACATAAAACATTCTTCCCCACATCGAAGGCCACAAATAATTGCCCTTCATTCTCAAAATCAATTCAAAAACCTTATCATAGAATTTTGCATTAAATCCGCCATACGTATCAAATGCCCAGCCTGACAAGGCCGGAGCTTCATCATTTATAAAGATGCCACGGTATTTTACTTTCGGTTCTCCGTTGGAATGAATTCCACTTAAAACATGCAATTCCGATTGTTTTTTCACCGGAACATCAGCCCAGAAATACCACGGAGAAACTCCAATTTGATTCGACAAATCATACATTCCGTAAATCGTTCCCCTTTTATCTGAACCTGCAACGACCAACGCTTTTTTGATTCCTGTTGAAGGATTATCGACAATTTGAGTGATGAATTTTTCCCATTTTCCTTTCAATTGATCTGCATCAATTTTTCCTTCCTGAACTAATTTATCTATGATTTCACTTTTTCCGATTGTGCCAATAATAACAACATAATCGGTTGCTCCTGAAAGGGTTTTGATTTGTTTTGGATGAACATTTGTTACTCTAAAAAGGTCATTTTCCAAATGTCCGGCAACACGCAAAACACCTGGGAAATCATTTTCGCTTACTAAAATAGAAGCTGTTTTTCCTTTAGATGCTAATGGGAAATTTTCTACAGAAGCTTTGTTTACTACATATTTTTCTCCATTTATTGCGTAGGATTTTGTGCTGATTCCGAAGAGGAAAAGCATTAGAATTATTGGTAATAATGGAGATTTTAGTAAATGCATGATAATTTTATTAATATTAACGCTAAACAGTTTTGACCACAAAAATGCGTGTATAAACTTTGAATTATACCTAACAGGTTTTTAAAACCTGTTAGGATACTTATATTACAAATTCAATTTATAGGCAATTCCCATTTCCAAGCCTCTTAATTCAGCAAGACCTTTTAATCTTCCGACCAAAGAATATCCTGGATATGTTTCTGTTTTTTCATCTACATCATGTAAAAAACCGTGATCCGGACGCATTGGTAAACTCACTTTTCTTTTATTCATCAATAAAAGTAGTTTTTCAACTAGAATTTCCATTTTTGTATCTCCTTCTAAATGGGCAGATTCCCTAAAAATAGTTGCGCTTTCGCGGAAGGTATTTCGCATGTGTAAAAAATGAATTCTATCTCCACAATCATCAATAATTTTTTCCAGATTATTTTTTGGATCTGCTCCTAATGAACCCGTGCAATAACAAAGTCCGTTTGCGTTTAAAGGCACGGCTTCAAAAATGGCTTTGATATCTTTTTCTGTTGAAACAATTCGGGGTAAACCTAAAACCGAAAACGGCGGATCATCAGGATGAATAGCCAATTTCGAACCTAATTCTTCAGCAACCGGAGCCACTTCAGATAAAAAGTAAATTAGGTTTTCTCTAAGTTTATTATTATCAATTTGAGCGTAATTATCTAAAAGCGAAAGAATTTGTTCAGCCGTAAAATTGATTTTACTTCCCGGTAATCCTAATAAAACATTCTTAAAAAGTAAGGCTTTCTCATCTTCAGAAAGCTTATTTCCGTATACCAATGCATTTGCTTTTTCTTCCTCCGAATAATCATTTTCAGCATTAGGCCTTTTCAGCAAAAACACATCAAAATAAGTAAAAGCAACCTGATTGTATAACAACGCTTTACTTCCATCTTCATTGATAAAATTATGATTGGTGCGAACCCAGTCGAGAATCGGCATAAAATTATAGGTGATGATTTTAATGCCACAATCAGCCAAATTTTTTAAACTGATTTTATAATTTTTGATGTATTGCAAATAATCCCCAGTAGCACGTTTTATTTCTTCATGAACCGGCAAACTTTCAACAACAGACCACTCCAATCCGGCTTCTCTGATGATTTGCTGTCTTTCTTTAATGTCTTCAATTGACCAAATTTCCCCAACCGGAATTTGATGCAAAGCCGTAACAATTCCGGTTGCTCCGGCTTGCTTAATATCTCTTAAAGTAACGTTATCCTGAGGACCAAACCAACGCATGGTTTGTTGCATTTTTATCATAATACTAACTTGTTATAACACTTTATTTTTTTAAACACATAGAGACATAGCTTAACATGATGTTAAAAAAAGGCATTTCATTTGTTTAAAAACACATAGCAGGCTATTTGTGGGGTATTCTTTGAAACACATAGATTTAACCATAGCTAATGTGTTTTCAAAACGAGTGAAACGCCTTTAACGCCAAACTAAATCTATGTTCGTATGTGTTAAAATATTTTTCAATCTGTAAATTTTTAGAACCCAATACTATTTCCGCCATCAACAGGTAAAACAGTTCCGGTTGTATATTTTGATTCGCTTAAAGCAAAATAATAAACTGCATCTGCAATGTCCGATGGTTCTCCTAAGAATCCCATTGGCGTTCTACCCAGTACTTTATTTTTTCTTTCCGGATCATTATCAAGCGCAGTAGAAGACATTTTTGTTTTGATAAATCCCGGAGCAATACAGTTTACACGAACTCCAAACGGAGCCAACTCAACCGCCATAGCTCTTGTCATCGATTCAATTGCACCTTTACTTGCCGAGTATGCTATTACTTTCGGAATACCGTATTGCGATGCCATTGAACTTATATTGATAATGCTTCCTACCCCATTTTCTTTCATGTTTTTTACAACGGCTTTACTAACTGCAAAAACACTTAAAAGATTGGTGTGAATTATCGATAAAAAATCTTCATCCGTTACATCCAAAAATTCTTTTTTAAGATTGATTCCGGCATTGTTTACCAAAATATCAATCGGATTTTCTTTGCTTATATTTTCAATCATGGCCGGAATTCCTGCCAAATCATTTAGATCACAAATAACCGGAATCGCATTTGGACCGATCTCTTTACACGCATCTTCTGTCTTGTCTTTTGATCTTCCAATTATATAGGTTTTGATTCCGTTATCACATAATTTCTTTGCTGTTGCAAAACCCAAACCCGAATTCCCTCCGGTTACAATTGCTGTTTTTGTACTCATATTTTTTAATTTGAATATTTAATTTCCCGGTGCAAAAGGGAATTTTAAGGATTGAAAATAGTCTAAAGATTGCGTTGGCTTCTCTACTCCAACTGGCAATTCCTTACCAGAATATTGTTGAAAGTATAACAAACACGCATCTCGCCACCATTTTGCTTCTTTATATTGAATCTCTAATAACATTTTTACTTCTTTGAAACGTTCTTGATCAACATACTTTGCAGTTTTATTCCAAACGTTTTGCATGGCTGCCACCTGATTTACGCCTTCCTGATATTTCAGAGCCAAACCGTTCCATAATGTCTGACCGTTCTTCAATTTATAATCCCAGGAAACATGATGAAACCATAGTAAATCTTTTTCCGGACAGGTTTCCAGATTATCAAAAATTTTGGCTGCTTCGGGAGCATATTGTGCTGTGGCATTGGTACCGGTTTTAGAACGGTCAAAACCGATTCCGTTTTTATCTGCTTTATGATAATATACCGGATTCCATTCTGGTCGGGATAAATTCGAAACCCACGGACCTGGACCATAATGATGGCCGGTATCCATAATATGATGTAAACCAAGCGGTGTCATATAATTCACAACTGCTTCACGCGAATCCATCATCATTTCTTTTACTGGTTTTATGAAGTTTTCATCATTGGAGAAAGTACATCGCAACCATTCATCCGCAATAACCTCAGAATCTAAATTCGGATTCCAGGCCAGTCTTCCAAAGCCGTACCAATTCGCCTGCGCGAAAGGATGACCTGTCCAGTTTAAATCATTTCCGATGTTGGAAACTCCGGCAATTCCGGTTAGTTTTGTTTTCGTTATGGTACCATCAATCACTTTGGCAACGGTAGTCCCTTTTCCTTTTTGCCAGGTATCTGATTCTAATACTTCCTGAAATAATTTCGGCAGAAAAACCAAATGGGTACTAAAACCTAGATATTCCTGCGTAATTTGAAACTCCATCATTAAGGGCGTTTTGGGCATAGCACCAAACATAGGATGAAAAGGCTCACGAGGCTGAAAATCGATCGCTCCATTTTTTACCTGAACGATAACATTGTCTTTGAATTTTCCATCGTAGGGCACAAATTCGGCATAAGCTTGTTTGGCTCGATCGTTGGCATCATGTTCCGAATACACAAATGCTCTCCACATAATTACACCTCCAAAAGGCGCAACAGCATCGGCCAGCATGTTCGCTCCATCCACATGATCTCTACCGTAATTCTGTGGGCCAGGCTGACCTTCAGAATTTGCTTTTACCAGAAATCCACCAAAATCAGGGATTCTTTTATAAATTTCTTTGGCTTTATTTTTCCACCAATTCGCGACATCTGCGTCTTTTGGATCGGCTGTTTTTAAACTGCCAATTTCAATTGGTGCTGAGAAACGAGCTGTCAAATACACTTTTATTCCATATGGTCGAAATACATTCGCTAAGGCTTCAACCTTTTCTAAATATTGTGGCGTCAGGATTAAGGCGTTTGCGTTTACGTTGGTTAAAACTGCTCCGTTAATTCCGATTGACGCATTTGCTCTTGCGTAATCGATATAACGCTGATCAATAAAATCAGGAAGTTTCTGCCAGTTCCATAAAGAAAAACCAGCATAACCACGCTCTACAGTTCGGTCTAAATTATCCCAGTGATTTAAGATTCGGATATTCGTTTTTGGCGCATCAGCAATGTTTAAATTTTTGATGGATTTATTCGTCTGCACCAGTCTTAGAAAACTATAAACTCCGTATAAAACGCCAATATCTTTTTTACCGGTAATGACAATTTGATTTTTACCTTTTAATGAAATCGATTTGATGATAAAACCTTCGTCATTGATCTGATTAAAATTCCCAATTTCTTTTTGAATTTCCGTACTTAGTAATACCTGAGAACCAATGATGATATTTCGATCTCCGTCAAATTCTGATTTAAGACTAATTTTATTTCCGAACATTTCACTCAATCCGACTTCTAATTCTTTTGAAGCAATTTTTAAAGTTTCAGAATTTCCGAAAGAAACGATTCCCTGCATATCAGAACGGTATTTTGAAACCAATTCAACATCCGTTTTCTGGTTATATTGCAGCCACAATTTATAATCCTTTTGTGCCATTGTTTTAAAGGAGAACAAAAGCAGAAAAAGAGGAAGTATAAATAAATGGTTCTTTAGATATCGCATCGGGTGATTTTTTGAATGATTAATTAAAAAACTTGCAATCGGTTGCGTAAAAATATAGCATTGTGTTTTAAGAAAAAAATTTTACTGCAAAATTTTTTACACTACACCAATTCTTTTGTTAAAAAAGAGAAGCAATCGATAGAAAATTATCAATTTATATCAAAAAAAAATTATTCTATTCGCTTTGAAGAAGCGCGAACTAAAACTTCAGTATTTAAAAAAGTAACTTCGGTAATACTATCTTTTTTAGGCGTTTCAGAGTTCTTTTTACCCGTCTTTAAGTGGTTTAGTATTTTCTTGGCTGATGTCTGCCCCATTTTGACGGCAGGATGCGAAATTGTGGTTAATCCCGGATCAATTATTGAGGCAATTGGGTCATCATTAAAACCAACAATTGCAATATCATGAGGAATTTTAAGACCTCTTCTTTTCGCCACCTGAATGGCGCCGACAGCAGCAGTATCATTTGAAGCAAATATACCATCTGGAGGATTTGGCAAATCGAATAACGCATTAGCCACAGTTTCACCTTCTTCAAAAGACAAGTTCGTTTCGGTTATAAGTCCTTCATCTACAATCAATCCGGCTTCCAGCAAAGCATCTACATAACCTCTTTTTCGTTCACTATAGGTATTCCGATGTTGCGAACCTGTAATGTGTGCAATACGCTTACAACCTTGATCAATCAGGTGTTTTGTCGCTTTATATCCGGCAGAGTAATTATCAATCATAACGCGATAGGTACTAAAATCCTTTGGCACCCTGTCCACAAAAACCAATGGGATATTTTTATCGATAAACTTTTGGAAATGAGAAGTATCACGTGTAGCCATTGCCAAAGAACAAATTATACCACAAACCCGACTATCATAAAGTGCTTTTGATAAATTAACCTCAGCCTCATACGAATCGTGGCTTTGTGTGATCATAACACTATAACCCGATTTTTGGGCAATTTCCTCAATACCACTAATTAAGGATGAAATAAAAGGTCTATTGATTCGGGTTACTAAAACTCCAATAATTTTGGTTGAATTTCCGCGTAAGCCCGCTGCCAGAATATTTGGTCGAAAGCCCATTTCTTCGGCTACTTTCTTTACTTTTTTTATAGTTTTATCGCTTATAGTAGGATGATCTTTTAAAGCACGCGAAATCGTCGAAGTCGCAACATTCATTCGCTGCGCAATATCATAAATGGTAACATCTCTACTTTCTTCCATAAAAATTTTATAAATAAAATAGTGGTTATTTTACATTATAAATCGACATTAAAATTTGCTGACTTCATGTTTCCACTATTTATGAGAAATAAATTCCTGATATTTTTTCGGTAAAATTAAATTATTTTTTCTTTCTTTACACAATCGGTTGCAATTAAATTTTACAATAAAACATACTTCCTTTTTATAGTTCAAATAAGCATCGATATGCTTTGGAGAATTATGGAGACAGATTAAAAAAAATGTCATATGAAAAAATCAATCGCTCTTTATCAAATCATACTCTTTTCTTTTCTTTCGATCTCTTCTATAGCACAGGATAAAAAAGAAAAATTCCAATTTCAAAATACCTCTTTAAGTTTTGAAGCAAGGGTGAATGATCTTGTAAGCCGTCTGACTCTGGAAGAAAAAGTATCTCAAATGCTGAATTCCTCGCCTGCAATTCCGAGATTGGAAATTCCGGCTTACGACTGGTGGAATGAAACACTTCATGGAGTTGCAAGAACACCTTTTAAAACAACGGTATATCCGCAAGCTATTGCAATGGCTGCGACTTTTGATAAAAATTCACTTTTTACAATGGCCGATTATTCAGCTCTTGAAGGAAGGGCGATTTACAATAAGGCCGTCGAATTAGGCCGAACCAACGAACGTTATCTGGGGCTTACTTATTGGACACCCAATATTAATATTTTTCGTGATCCTCGTTGGGGACGCGGACAGGAAACCTATGGCGAAGATCCGTTTTTGACTGCTGCTTTAGGTGACTTTTTTGTTAAAGGGCTCCAGGGAGATGATCCAAAATATTTAAAAGCGGCAGCTTGTGCCAAACATTATGCGGTTCATAGCGGTCCGGAACCTTTGCGACATACTTTTGATGTTGATGTAACGCCATATGAACTTTGGGATACGTATTTGCCTGCCTTCAAAAAACTGATAACCGAATCAAAAGTTGCGGGTGTTATGTGTGCCTACAATGCTTTCAGGACTCAGCCTTGTTGTGCGAGCGATATTCTGATGACCGATATTTTGCGCAACCAATGGAAATTTGATGGTTATGTAACGTCAGATTGTTGGGCTATTGACGACTTCTTCAAAAATCATAAAACACATCCGGATGCAGCTTCTGCTTCTGCAGATGCGGTTTTTCATGGAACCGATATTGACTGCGGAACAGACGCCTATAAAGCTTTGGTAGAAGCAGTTAAAACCGGAAAAATACCAGAATCACAAATTGATATTTCGGTAAAACGTCTTTACATGATCCGTTTCCGATTAGGAATGTTTGATCCTGTCGAAATGGTAAAATATGCGCAAACTCCAGCTTCTGTTTTAGAAAGTCCGGCACATCAGGAACATGCTTTAAAAATGGCCAGACAATCGATGGTTTTACTGAAAAACGAAAACAATACGTTGCCTCTTAGCAAAAAAATTAAAAAGATTGCAGTTCTGGGGCCAAACGCAGATAATTCGATTTCTATTTTAGGAAATTACAACGGAACACCTTCTAAACTATCAACGGTTTTACAAGGCATTAAAGATAAATTAGGCAGCAATACCGAAGTTATTTATGAGCAGGCCATCAACTTTACAAATGATACTTTATTAGTGTATGCCGATCTTAAAAACCAATATGCTTTTGAAGGCAAACAAGGTTTTAAAGCAGAATATTTCAACAACACAGACCTGTCAGGAAAGCCTGAAATTACAAGAATAGAAACAGAATTGAATCATTTTTGGCAGGAAGGCCAGACAGTGGTTCAAAACATCAAAGCCAATAATTTTTCTGCCCGTTACACCACCAACTTTACGGCAGCTGAAAATGGAAGTATCACTTTTGAACTTACCGCAGACGATGGCTATCGTTTTCTTGTGAATGGAAAAGAAGAACTAAATGCCTGGACTAAAAACAGATGGGGTGGACAAACTTTTGAATTAAAAACAATAAAAGGAACCGTTTATAATTTGGTTGTCGAATACTGGCAGGGAGAAGGAAAAGGCAACGTTGCCCTGAATGCCGGAAACTATAAAAAAACCAATTTTACGGCTCTTATCAATCGTTTAAAAGATGTTGATGCTTTTGTTTTTGCAGGTGGAATTTCACCTCAACTGGAGGGCGAAGAAATGAAAGTGAATTTTCCAGGCTTTAAAGGCGGCGACCGTACTTCAATTTTATTGCCAGCAGTACAAACCGATTTAATGAAAGCTTTAAAAACGAGCGGAAAACCAGTAGTTTTTGTGATGATGACCGGAAGTGCAATTGCTATTCCGTGGGAAGCTCAAAATGTTCCTGCTATTGTAAATGCGTGGTATGGCGGACAGGCAGCGGGAACTGCGGTTGCTGATATTCTTTTTGGAGATTATAATCCCGCCGGAAGATTACCAATTACTTTTTATAAAGGCGACTCAGACTTACCTGAATTTGTAGATTATAAAATGGATAACAGAACGTATCGTTATTTTAAAGGAACGCCGCTTTATGGTTTTGGATATGGTCTTAGTTATACTTCTTTTAAATACGATCAGTTAACAATGCCTTCTAAAATTAGTAAAGGAAAAAGCGTTTCTATTTCTGTACGCATTACCAATACCGGAAAAATGGCAGGCGAAGAAGTTGCGCAGTTATATGTTATCAATAAAAACAAAGCCATCAAAGCACCTTTGAAAACTTTGAAGGGATTTGAACGTATTAATCTTAAATCTGGCGAAAGTAAAACTATAACTTTTACCCTCTCTCCAGAAGACTTATCGCATGTTAGTACTGAAGGTGTTTATCAGGAATATAATGGCGAGATTAAAATTGCCATTGGCGGTCATCAGCCTGATGAAACTAATAAAACAAGTGGTAATGTTTTAACCAAAAGTCTTTTGATTGAATAAAAACAAAGCTATTTTTTACTGTGAAGCTGTTTATAAAGCGTTTCCATCGGAGCCTGATTTAATTGCATTATTCCCGTTTCCGGACGATCTAAAGCTAAAATCAGAAACATAACCGAAGAAAAAATAATGGAAATAAAAACGGCCAAAACATGATTTTTTTTACCTGAAATTCCAAATTGATAGCCGAGAATGAGCATCGTAAATAAAATTATTATAAACAGTACCCATAAAATTGTGGCTGGCAGTCGGTATTCGAAAGTAAAAGTGACGCGCTTATTATAATTGTCAACGAGTTCGTTTACTGAACCGGTATAAAGTGAATACGCTTCAGAACTGCGATCTTGCGCCGCTAAAGCTTCAGAATAGCTCCATAGTGAATCAAGGATACTTTGTGATCTTTTCTTTAGATTTTCTATTTTTTTTACTGAAAGATCTTTAAAAAGACTAACACGCAAATCTGTATATTCTTTTAAAAGATTTCGGGAAGAAGAACGATAGGGGTCCGGTATTAATCCGGATTGAAGATACGCCTTTCTGATTATGGTCACTTCTTCCAGCAAAAGCTCTTTTCTGTTATTATAGCGATTGTCTACAATCTGAAATGTAAAAGCCAGCATGAAAGCCAAAAGCCCAAGTGCGGCTCCTACTACTGATCCGACTGGAGAATCATTTACTTTTCCGGATTTATTCCTCACTAATAAGCCGTAATACTGACCTGCAAGAATGGGGATTAAAATACTGAAGAAAGGAATAACAAACATTCCTAAAAGCTCAAAAAAACTTACATTTATCATGGTTCTTTCGTATTTGGATAGTAAAACTGGCAAATCAAATATAATCTTTATTCCGTAATTCTAAACCTATTGAATTTCAAAATATTACAATTATTATTTTTCTTCTCTATTTGAAATTAAATCAAACATTATTCTGAACTAAAAAGGAAAAATAATAAGATTTTTTTTCTAAATTTGATTGTAGAAATTTGCTTTCTATACGATTTCCCCAAATCATTTTTTTTATTACCTCAACCTGCATTGACCTTTTGGCAAATAGTAGTAACGTAAAATGAAAAAAAATGAAAAATTTTACTCTGACAATCTTTTTAATTTCCTGCTTTATTGTTTCTTCCTTTGGATTTTCAAAGGATAAAACTCTTTCTGACCATAAGAAAATTGCTTTTTTTATTCCAGATCCTTCTTTTGATAATTACACAGCACCCATTATTGACGATGTAACTGTGTTGGCCTTTTTTAAAAAATATTCTCAATTAAAAGAGTATCAAAAAGATGTTTCAACACTTTACAAAGACAGATCCTATAAGTCAATCTGGTACGAGGGCAATGACATCAACGAATTTGGACATTTGATGTATCAAAAACTGAACTCTACTTACGAACAAGGTGTTCAGGTGAGGATTCCGTATAAAGATAAAATAGACAAGGTTTTTGATGAAGATTTGACTGAAAAGATTTCAGAGTCGGATACTGAGCTTTTATTGAGTTCCATGTATATCCTTTATGCAAAACATGTTTTTCAGGGAATGGATGCCGCTGAACAAAATAAAATCGAATGGTATTTACCAAAGAAAAAACTTTCTTATGAGACTTTATTAGATTCTATTGTTACCAATCACAATTTATTGGATGAAAATAATCATATTCTTTTTAGTCAATATTACAAACTTCAGAATGTTTTAAAAAAATACAGGGAAATTGAAAAAAACAACACCTGGAAAACCATTACAATGCCAAATCCATACAAAGACTTAAGACCGGATGATACCGGAGTTACGATTCAGGACATCAGAACACGACTTTTTGTTCTTGGTGATTTGGCCCAGGATTCTAAAAGTAATTTTTATGATCAGGAATTAATGGATGGTGTAATGAAATACAAACTCCGCCATGTACTCACTCCAAATTATATTATTAACAAAGAGCATATTAATCAAATGAATGAGCCGGTAAGTGATCGTATCAAAACTTTGATGTTAAATATGGAACGCTGTCGATGGATTCCGCCAACATTAGAAAACCAAGAAGAATATGTGATGGTTAACATTCCGTCGTTCAGGCTGTATTTCGTCCGAAATGGAAATTACGATGTTGTATCTAAAGTTTTTATCGGTACTCCATTAACCAAAACCGTCATCTTTAGCGGACAGATAGATCGCATTGTTTTTAGTCCGTATTGGTATGTACCGGCAAGTATTATTAAAAATGAATTACAGTTAAAAATTGCGGAAGACAAAAATTATCTGGCAGAGCATAATATGGAATGGAACGGCGGAAACGTAAGACAAAAGCCAGGTCCGGAAAACGCTTTGGGACTTGTGAAATTTATGTTTCCAAATCCAAACGATATTTACATGCACGACTCCCCTTCTAAAACTTTATTTGGTTTTGAAAAACGGATTTTCAGTCACGGCTGTATCAATGTCGAAAAAGCAAAAGAACTTGCCGTTGCCATGATGAAGGATTATCCAGACTGGACGATTGATAAGATTAATACGGCAATGAGCGGTGAAAAAGAAACGCCATTCAAACTAACTAAAAAAATCCCAATCTATATAGGCTATTTCACTGCCTGGGTAAGCAAAGAAGGTGATATTGGATTTTTTCCTGATGTTTATGAGCGTGATGTTAAACTTAACAGCTTGCTTTTTCCTTTGGATACGGGGTATAAGACGGCTAATAATTAGTCTTTTTAGAAAATAGAGTAAAGAGTAAAGAAGAAAGAGTATAGATTAAAGAATATAGAGAATAAACCTCCTGGAATGGTATTTCTGGAGGTTTTTCTATTTTTGTTTGTATTATTATTTTTTTAGCTGAATACTAATTCTAATAAAAAAATAACCCCTGGAAAAACTTTTTTTAATCTCTTAACAATTTCATAATCTTACCGTTACGATCAATTCATATTAGTTTTATTAATTTGAGTAAAACTAAACATTATGAAATTCTTCAATCTAAATTTCTTGGTTTCATTCAAAGAATGGCTTTTTTTAAGAGCGATGCATTCTACTTTCCTTCACTAATAAGTTATCAGTTTAAAATAAATTATTAGTTTAAAAATAAGGAAAGTCAATTGAATGAATAAAGTTGAGAAGTCATTTTTACACAAAGACCAATTTGGACAGGATTTCTTGTGGGGTGTTTCTACCGCCGCTTTCCAAATTGAAGGAGCACATGATGCCGACGGAAAAGGTTCTTCAATCTGGGATGTTTTTACAGCTCAAAAAGGAAAAGTAAAAAACGGTCATCATGCCCTAACGGCTTGCGATTTTTATAATTCGTACCAAAACGATATAAATTTAATAAGCCATTTAAATATTCCGAATTTCAGATTTTCGATCAGCTGGCCCCGAATTATGCCAACCGGAACGCATCCTGTTAATCAGGCCGGAATTGATTACTACAATAAAATTATAGATTCTTTACTTGAACAAGGTATCGAACCCTGGGTTACACTTTATCATTGGGACTTGCCACATGCACTCGAAGTAAACGGCGGATGGACCAATCGCGATTCAGTTTCCTGGTTTTCTGACTATGTCGAGGTTTGTGCAAAACACTTTGGCGATCGCGTAAAAAACTGGATGGTCATCAATGAACCTTCTGTTTTTACCGGAGCGGGTTATTTTCTGGGAATTCACGCTCCCGGAAAAAAGGGAATTACCAATTACCTAAAAGCCATGCATCATGTAACTTTGGCTACAGCCGCCGGTGGCAAAATACTGAGAGATAAAGTAGCTGATGCGAACATCGGAACTACTTTCTCCTGTACGCATATTGAACCTTTTTCTCAGAACATAAAAGATATCGAAGCCGCAAAACGTGTCGATACTTTACTGAACAGAACTTTTATAGAACCTATTTTAGGAATGGGTTATCCTCAAAAAGATTTGGCAGTACTTAAAAAACTGAATAATTATATCAAAGAAGATGACGGCAACAATCTGGCCTTTGATTTCGATTTTATCGGATTGCAATGTTATACTAGAGAAATTGTAAAAGCTTCGTTATTGACGCCCTATATTGGTGCCGAATTAATAAGTGCCGAAAAAAGAAATGTCATCGCCACCGACATGGGTTGGGAAGTCTATCCTCCTGCCCTGTATCATATCCTAAAAAGATTTAATGCATATGAAGGCATCCGAAAAATTATAATTACGGAGAATGGTGCTGCTTTTCCTGATACAGTTACTAACGGAAAAGTTTACGACATTAAACGCACACACTTTATTCAGGATCATTTAGAGCAAATCCTGAAGGCCAAAGAAGATGGTTTAAGTGTTGATGGCTATTTTGTGTGGAGCCTTACGGATAACTTTGAATGGGCCGAAGGGTACAACGCCCGTTTCGGATTAATACACGTTGATTTTGAAACGCAGAAAAGAACCATCAAGCATTCCGGTTTATGGTTTCGCGATTTCTTATCTTAAATAAAAATTCTGATAAACTTAAAATAGCAATCTTATGGAAATCAATTGGCTTATTATTTCAGCAATCATAATTGGAGTTGCTATATTAGTTTATTTTCTAATCAAGCAAAATAAAAAAGACCGTAAAAAGATCGAAGAAGAATTAAACTACACTAAAAAATCTGAGGAAGTGGAGATTAATGATGATCCTAATTTGTAAGGATTTTTAGAAGCTAGACCTACTATGTACAATATCCTTCGCCGCATGTGGTTTACTTATATTTTCATAGCTGCTACGTTCATTATTCTTTCTCTATAATTTTAAAGGTTATCACCTAATAGTTGTTTAAGTTTTAAGAATGTACTTTGCCATCCTTTTACATAGTCATGTTTTGAACCGTTTCCGAAATTCATATGTTCAAACTGCATTTTCGTTGATTTACCCTCTTCAGTTAGCAACAAAACAATAAAAGATTCTACGCTGGGTTCGCTTTTCCAATGCCAGGTAAACGTTAGCTTACTTAATTTTTCAATCTCGGTATAAATGCCATGACAAGTATGCTCGGTCTGGTCGGCATCTTTAAAAACTACTTCAAAACTACCACCTGACCTGACATCTAGTTTTGCACTTAATACTTTTCCTTTGGGATCAGATCCAAACCACTTCATTATAACATTAGGTTCGGTCCACGCTTCCCACACTTTTTCAACTGAAGTATGGATTATAGTCTCGATAAATAGTGAGTCTTTAAATGTTTCCTTGTCCATAATTTTAGTAAACTAATAATTAAATTAGAAAAATTATCTGTTACAATGACCGTGAATGTTCTGCCACTATAGCGGTTTTGGCACTAAATTAAATCCATTTTTCTGATTTGCCACATAATCTTACATACAAAACCAACTTTCCATTAAGACAATTGCCCAAATCCGTTGTAGTAGCTTTTAGGTATAGTTTTCAGTTGATTACCAATATTCAAAGATTCGGGAAATTTTCCCATTTTTAAACTCAAAAAGTGTCATTTCTGAGTCTCCAACTTTAATACCATCATCTTTCTTTTTAACAAACCTTTTTTCTACAACTACTGCGTTTAGTCCGATAATTTTGTTTACTATTTTTATATCTGTAATTTTTCCGTCATAACCTCCTTTTTTTTGATTTCTGACGTATCCATTATACAAATCTTGTCTGGTATAAGTTCCACCATATTTTGGATGAACATATTCAAAGTCATCCGTAAAAAGTTCAAAAGCGCGATCAATATCTTCGATTGTTGAGTTTTTCTGAAATATTTTAAGGTTCAAATCGTAATATTTCTTCACTACAGTATCTAGTGAGTCTTTATGAGCTTTTGAGGCATCCTGCGCAATTATTTGGTTAGTTAATAAAAAAAGTAATGAAATAGAAAATAATATTTTTAAATGTGTTTTCATATGTATTTTGTTAGTTCAAATTCTACTTAACGGTCCCACATTGTGGAATTTTGAAAACGATTATTTCAGTTTAAACGAAAATTCCATTAAAATCCAGCTAGTATTACTGTCTGGTGTTTTTTGTCGATTGATAATTACTGCTAACGTTCTGGTACTACAGCGGGTTTGGGACTAAATTAATCTCTATTTTCGGATTTGCCAAATCATCCCAAATACAAAACCAACTTTCCAATAAGCCAATTGCCCAAATCCGAGTAGCTGTTACTGGCAGGTTTTTTTAGCTTCTACTTTCGGTTTCCACTTTTTTATGATATAAAACATTATAGCAATCATTAAAAGTCCAATCAAAATAATGAAAGTAATTATTAGATATGAGTTCCACAAATTAGTGTTTTCATTAAGTTTTGATGCACCAAAATATGTAGTATAATTGTAAATTAAGTGAGCAATAAAGCTTAACATTAAACTCTTTGTTTTCAGAAATATATACCCTAAAACCAAACCGCCTAAAAAAGCACTTAGTAAACCTGTGCTTGAAAAGAAATGACCAATACAAAAAGCCAATGCTGACAACCAAATTGATTTTCTAAACCCCTTTTCATTTAATATTTTTTGCGCAATTATTCTTCTGTAATATAATTCTTCCAAGAATACGCTCAAAACCATCATAATTAAAAATCTCGGTAAATTTGTAATTGATTCTAAAATATCATTATTAAAATTCCAGTCCATTAATTTGTAAACCAATGCAGGAATGAAATAATTCAGCAAACATAAACCAATAATTCCAAATGAGATTGGAAACAAATATTTATAATAAATTTCTAAATCAACTTTCTTCGGTAAGTTTTTAAAACTAAAGCCTGTTAAAAATAAACTTGCCAAAACTATAGAAGTTATATTTACAATTTTATTCCCCCAATAAGTTGTGATTTCTGTTGCGGAATAATATCCTATCAACAATATTGTTAAGCTTATAAATAAATTTAAATAAAGTCGATTAGTCATTAATGTTTTTTTTGTAATTCGTTTTTTTTAAACTTGCCTGTAGCTTATTTATATGTCTTATAAAATCATACATAGCTACCCAAATTAATATAGATATGTATGATTTTAATCACGCATTATTTTTTCAGGGAAAGTATTTTTTCAATTTAAAAAAGGTTTTATTCACAACTACTTATCTTTGAAACCTAAATTTATACTGCTGTTTTAGAATGCCAATATGGATCTTGCCATTCTCTTTTAAGTGCGCAGTCAAAAGGATGTATTTTTCTTCGGGATAGTTTATATCATAACTAAAGACAGTATCTTTTACTTTAACCTGAAGCAGATGTTTTCCATCACCTGATGTTGACAATGCTACTGTTTCATACGAAGGCAGCGCATTTGTTGCATTCAAGTTAATATCCTGAACTTTCTTTTTATCCAGAAGTACTTCCAGTTTTAATTTATCAAGTTTCATATTTGTTGGCTGTTCAAACGAGACAACATATTTTTTACAACCAAAAGTTGATAAAAGAATGAATAGTATTAGGAGCTTTTTCATAAAAATGTTTTTAGTTACAAGTGATCGACTCTATTGTAATATTTTATAAATATAAATAATTTTATTACAAATCAATTGTCCGGAAAAAGGAAGTTTTCATATTTTAAACATAATAATTCTCAATGACTAACTTATAAAAAGCTAAAGAAATAGCACTTGTAAACTCATCAAAAACGTACTTTTTTGTCCTAATTTATAAATCAGTACTCCTGAATTATAAATTTATTCCGGTTCAAATACGGCCAATCATAGCTTTGTGAAAATTTTAATTCTAAAAGCTTATGAAAAAAATCATCTATTTTATCACACTGGTATTTTTACCAACTTGTTTACTGGCACAAACAGAAGAAGAGTCAGCAGTTAAAAAATGTATTCAAAATTACATTGATGGTACCTCGTACAACAAACCTGAATGCATCGAAAAAGCATTTTATCCGGAGGCCAATCTATTTTTGAGCCACAAAGACAAAGAATTATGGATTGTACCCATTAGCGAATATACTTCATGGTTTAAAAATGATAAGCAGGGACAGTTTAATGGTCGCGTAGGCAGGGTTATTTCAATTGATTTATTTAACAATATAGCTTTGGCTAAGGCCGAAATACTAATACCCGACAAAAAAATGGAATTTATTGATCTTTTTTTACTCAAAAAGATTCAGGGCGAATGGAAAATAATCAGTAAGTCCGCTGGCAGTATGACTAGTAATAAATTAGGGCAGCAAATTTTATTTATTGTTTCCAATGCTCATTATTACGGCAAATCGACCATAGCAACGGGCAATAGTTTTGCTGAAATAGTAAATGCTTACAATACTTTTAAAATAGCAGGTTACAACGTCGATTTTGTAAGTCCTGAAGGGGGAAGTATTCCATTAGCCTACATCAATACCTCCGACACTTTACAAAAGCAATATTTATTTGACCCGGATTTTATGTATGCGATAAAAAATACTAAAAAGCCAGAAGAAATAGATTCCAAAAATTACAAGGCTGTTTATTACGTTGGCGGCGGAGCTGCGATGTATGATGTACCAGAAAACAAGCAAATTCAAACTATTGCCTTAAAAGTATATGAAGAAAATAAAGGGGTTATTTCTTCTGTTTGCCATGGAACCGCCGGAATTGTGAACTTAAAAACAAATGATGGCAAATATTTAGTAGCGGGGAAAAAAATTAGCGGTTATCCCGATTCCTTCGAAAAACAAGATGGAGCCTATTTTAAGCAGTTTCCTTTCTTAATTCAAAAGACAATTGAAGCGAGGGGTGGCACTTTTAAGTTTTCCAAAGGTGATGTCTCACATGTAGAAACGGATGGGAGAATCGTTACTGGGCAAAATTTTCAATCATCAAGCGACGTCGCTTTAAAAATTATAGAAATACTAAATGGTGCAAAAACAAATAATGAACTTTAGTAGTAACTGATCGGCACAAATGAAAAATCGTAAGCCTGTAACATAAAATTTACAGGCTTTTTTTATCATTCCCTGCGAAATTATGATCTAAAAAATACCTTATTTTTTCATGCTATAATCATCCAATAAATTTCTAAAAAAAAATGCATTTTAGAGCAAAAAAAATCGCTATTTCCTTGATATTAATTAGGTTTAACGGATTATTTTTCTTATCTTTATATTATAAATAACAGATAATATATGCCAAAAAACAAACTATTTCAAAGCCAAAATTTCCCTTTAGAAAATTATTCTTTTTACTTCTTTATGCATTTTATTTTTCGAAAAAATGCTTTCCACTATTCTTTAGAAACTTTGCTTTCTAATCTTTTTTCTGCACAAAATATAAAAGCGCAGAAGACATCAGAGCAACCGCTCCAATTCCTATCGTAATTATTTTTCGTGGATATATTTTCTGACCTATTTTTTTAGAAAATGTAGCTGCAAAATCAAACCAAAGATTTCCTTTTTTAGGATGCTCTTTCGACTCTTCATGTTCATTTTTCACTAAACACTCTACGCCTATGACTTCTTTTTCTATTTCAACAACTTCATTAGCTTTATCCGCAATCTCAATCTGTTTTGCTTCTTCAATTCTACATTTTTCATTAAATTTTTTAAAAGGTCGCGGTTGAAAATCAACCATAACTGCTGCGAGATTTATTGCATCAATATTTGATGGATCTGTTTCGCCTTTAAAGAAAGTTTCAATAGGCCTGAACTTGTCTTTTTGTTCCTTAAACTTATTTTTTTTAGTATGATCAAAATCTAAACAAAATAAATTTCTAAAAACATTTAGGTCCTCTTTCGTTGGGTTATTTTCAAAAATGAGCCAGCACAAGTCACGGAGTTTTCCGCGGGAAGGGTTATACAAAAAATCAAAATGTTCTGCTTCTTTTTCTATCTCGTATTTAATTTTAATCGCTTTTTTATATTCTTCTAATGTATGATGCATGGTATTTTTTAAGATTTTTTGGAATCTCAGAAAAACGTAACAATTCTGATAATTCCGTATAAAAAAAGACTTCAAAGCGCCTTTATTTTTCCGTAGAAATTAGTTCCCGTTTTATGTACTGATTAAAACAAATATATAAAACTAGTTCAAATTAAAAATGTGGAAAACCGTAAACGGGCTGATTTCTTCAAAACTCCATTTTTCATCTTTTTTTAATAGTGCGAGACAACCTTTTTAGTGGTTTTTATCTCTATTAAATAAAGGTCGGGTGTGTTTTTAAATTCACAAAACATGTTCTAACAAACCTAATTTAGTATGCATTGTATTTTGTTTTTCAGGAATTCGCGGGAATCTCAGGAAAACGCGGGAATTCTGGGAATCCCTTATCAACAAAGGGCTAGAAGCGCCTTTCCTTTGCCATAGAAATTAGTTCAAGTTTTGTCTGCAGATTAAAACAAAAATATAAAACTAGTTCAAATTAACATTGTGGAAAACAGTAAGACCGAGTTTATTCGGGAAGTATAAATAACGTCTTACAGTTCTACACTTTTTACTTCCCAAAATCAATTTGGTGTCGCCATTAACAAGCGCCGGAATATTCCGGACGGCCATACCCATGTCTAATTTCTAAATTAAATTAAAATGAAAAAACTAATACTTTTAAGCGCTTTCGCTTTACTATTTACTATATTTTCTTGTACTCCGGATGAGATTGAAACTCAACCAAAAAAGAAAATCGAAAAGATTACTAATCCTATCCAGGCTGAAATTCCTATTCCTGGTGGTCCTGGTGACGAACCAAAATTTCCGCCACCTCCGCCACCGTCAACTGATAAATAAATATATTTTTAGTATCTAATTAATTACTATTTTCGGGGAAAGTAAATTTATATGTTACGGTCCCCGTTTTTTTGTTTTATTATTCTTCTTTTCATTTCCTGTCAGGAAAAAAAGACTGTCGATATTAACACAGAACCTATCAAAAAAGAGGCATTTACTTTACGAGATAAAGCAATTGAAAATAGATCCAAACAAAACTTTAATGTCGCTTTTTACGAGTTCAATAAATCAAAACAACTTTTTGAAACTTTAAAAGACAGTGCCAATATTGGATACATACTTATTGAAATGGCATTCATTCAACAAGTCAATGGAGACTACTATGGAAGTAAAGAAACTGTTACCGAAGCCTTAGCTTATTATAAAAAAAGGAATGCATACACCTCTTCAATAAATAATACATTAGGTATCGCTGATAAAGAACTATCCCTTTACGATGATGCTATTTTTTACTATAAGGAAGCCATTAAAGATGAGCCAGATCCTGTTGGTAAATACATGCCCATAAGCAATATTGCTGCTGTCTATATCTACCAAAAAAAATACGATAAGGCGATTACAATTCTAGAATCAATTTTACGAAAGAAATTTTTGGAAAATAAAGCCACAGCATCTACTAAAGCAAGAATTCAAGACAATTTAGGTTATGCCTATTTTAAAAACGGAATGAATGAAAAAGGATTCTCTTTAATGACTGAAGCGCTTCATAGAAGAGACGAAATCAAAGACTCTTATGGAAGTATTGAAAGTTATCTGCATCTGGCTGATTACTATTCCAAAAAAGACATTCAAAAATCAGATGAAAATGCTTTTAAGGCTTACAATATTGCTACCAAACTAAATAGTGTTGATGAAAGATTAGAAGCGCTTCAAATTATAATTTCAAATAATCACAGCGGTCAGCACAGCAAATATGTGCAACAGTATTTTACACTAAATGACAGCATCATTAAGGTTAGAAATAACTTTAAAAATAAATTTGCCAAAATTAAATACGATGCTAAAATAGAAAAAGACGAAAACGCAAAACTTCGTTTAGAAAAAGCAGAAAATCTTTTGTCACTTCAGCAAGCTAAATATTTACGGATTGTTTTTGGAATTGTTTTTATTTTTCTAGTCATTTTAATAGCCATTTTAATTCGCTATTATAAAAATAAAAACAAGGTTACAGCATTTAAAACTTCGTATAACACCGAAACCCGTATTGCTAAAAAAATCCATGACGAATTAGCAAACGATGTGTATCATGTAATTGCTTTTGCCGAATCTCAACCTCTATCTAATGAAAGTACTAAAGAGAATCTACTCGAAAAATTAGATGATATTTACGGACGGGTGAGAGGAATTTCAAAAGAAAACAATAGAATTGAAACCGGAACAGATTTTACCAACAGTATAAAAGAAATGCTTTTGGCTTTTAATACCAATGAAAGAAATATCATTGCCACTAATTTAGAAGATATCAACTGGGAAATTATTGACGATACAAAAAAGATAACCATCAGTAGAGTTTTACAGGAACTAATGGTGAATATGAAGAAACACAGTAAGGCAAGTTTAGTGCTTATAAAATTTGAAAATGATCACAAATCTATTTTAATACACTACACGGATAATGGTGTAGGATGCGAAAAAACGAAGATGACAAAAAATGGCCTCCAAAACATGGAAAGCCGTATTCAGGCCGTTAAAGGAACTATTAATTTTGATACAGAACCTGATAAAGGGTTTAAGGTCAAAATTTCAATGCCGAAGTAAAGTGAAATTGCAAAATTTAAATTCTATATTCTATACTTTATACCTAAAAACAATTATCATTTGTATCTTGATAAAGCATTACTTTATCATAAATGACTTTTACCTGAGTATCACCGAAGCCATAAATACTTTCCCTATTACAGAATTCTTTAAACACTTTATGAAAGTCAGTAGAAACATTTTTTATAATGTCTTCGATAACTTTTTCGGGTCTTCCTTTTGAGCCATCTTTTGGGAAACGTTCAATATGAGCCTTTACTACTTCCTGCAAATATGGAAAAGCAAAAGATTGATTTTTTGCAAGGTAAATTAATTGGTCAAAATTGTTGTCTTTATAGGCTGTCCATAATTCTTGTCCTAATTGTAAGTCAGCATCACTTAAAAGAACTCTATCAGCAAAGCAAGCTTGAAGCTGACTTGCATTAGCTGGTCCAAATCCATTCCAAAAATGCTTATTCTTTCTGTCTAAATAGGAAGTATAAACGGCATAAACTTTTCTCTTTACTGGCAAACTATTGATGACCGAAATAATAAACCACATGTTTACCTGGCAGAATAGGTCATACTCAAACCAAAGATTGAATTCGGAATCGCCGCGCACATTCATTATTTTTTCAAATTCACTTACAACCTTGTCGTGATACTCGGCTTCTGTAACTTTCAAATACTTCGCTCTTGAATGCCAAAAATTTTGCAAGTCATTGCCTGATAAATCTCCGTCAATAAGTGCTTCTCTAACAACGATTATGTCTCCTTCAATTTTAGTGTCAGGAAAACTGTAAGCAATAGAATCACCATTTAAAATATTATAAATCATGTTTGTGATGCTTTTTTGTGTTACCTATAATGTTCTGTTTACTACAGTGGGTTTGGAAGTAAATTAAGCCCATTCTTCGGATTTGCCAAATCATCTCAAATACAAAACCAACTTTCCACTAAGCCAATTGCCCAAATCTATAGGAATAGCTGTTATGAGGAGTATTACCATTCCCGCCACTCTTCGGTTACATCTTCGTCTTTTTGGTTATAACCTTTTTTATAGCCTGCCGAAATAATAATTTCTGCAATTTGTTCTCTTTCACCTGTCTCAATAAGTTGATCGCCACATTTTTTATTGAGTTCATTTAACTCTTGGATTTTTGACTTGATTATTTCAATTCCATCTTTTTTTGAGGTACTCTTTGCGATTTCTAAAATATAGCTTTGCAAGATTATTACACATTGATTTACATCTTTCTCGGTATAGTCTGGATTTGCTTCATTCATGTAGTTAACCATACCAGTTTTCAAAGTTTCAATATTAATCAATAATTCTTGATACTCTTTTGGAACATCAGATTTTTTAAAATCATACTTGTTAGAATTCTGCGCACATGAATTAAGGGAAAATGCTAAGAGTAGAAAGATTTTTATTTTCATTGTTTCTATTTAAACTAAATGCTGTCTAATATTGCTTATAACGTTCTGGTCTACAGCTGGGTTTGAGACTAAATTAAGATCATTCTTCGGATTTGCAAATTATCCTAAATACAAAATCGGCTTTCCTTTAAGCTTGTTGCGCAAATCCATAGGAGTATCTGTTAGCAGTAGCCTTTTCTTCTGGCATATTTCTTTATTTTTTTGTATTTTGTATTTTCAAATTCAATTGTTCGAGTACAAATATTTGTGCTTAAGTACTTTTGAACTTTTTTGCCATTATTAAAATGTTCATCTTCATAATTTGAATAAATGATATAGCTTTTTCCAATTTGAAATTTTATTCCACAATCTCCGTTACCCAAACCTGTATAAATTGTCAAAGTATCTGTTTTAATTTCGCCTTTTAACCTTTCAATTATAAGAACTTTATATTCCACTTTGGCAAAATTCAAGTTTTCATTATATTCATTTTTTTCTTCATAGACTTTACGCGAAACTATTTTTCCTGTAAACACAACATTAGTATTTTCAATTTCTTTTTTCATTTTAGATTTACCAATGCAACTACAAGCAAATGAAAAATTTGTTGAAAATATAAAGAATACAATAACTAATAATTTCTTCATTTTTAATTATATATAATTTGGTTTATTCTCAATTTTCTGATAAGGTTACTGCTAACGTTCTGGTACTACAACGGGTTTGGGACTAAATTAAGCCCATTCTTCGGATTTGCCAAATATTCCAAATAAAAGACCATTTTTCCATTAAGCCAAATGCCCAAATCCGTTGTACTGGCTGTTAGTGGCTGGCTTGTTATTATTTAAAATATATCTTTTCAAATTCTTCAACACTTTCCTCTATTTCCATTCTCACATCAAAAGTTAATTGTTCAGTTTTTAAACTAACTCGCAAAAATTCATAGTATCTTTTATCGACAAAAGAAAACATAAAACCAACCAATTCGCAAACTCTATTTAGATCAGAAAAATGCGTCCATTTTATCAGCTGGTTAGAAATAAATATTTTTTCGTTTTCAGTTAATTCATCAACGTTATAAAACTTCTGAAATTTTTCTGCAAGAATTTCCAATAATTCAATTTGCTTCTGTTCGTCAAGAAATAGTGAGCTTTCAATAAGTTCTGCAAACAAATCGTGAAAATATTCTTCCGAGATAACTTCTAATAGGGATTGAAATTTAGAATCAATATTGCTTTTATTGTTCATATTTTATTTTTTGTTTCTGCGGATTTCTTGCCACTAACTTGTATATATATCTGACAAAATCCGATTTTTCTACCCAAAATTGGGTCGCTATGTCTGACAAATGACAGTGTTTATTTATTTTCAAATATATTCTTTTTCTTTTCTCAAATTACAAAATAACATCCATTAACAACAACATCTCAAAAAATCCTATTTCTGTCTGCTCCAGAACACTCATTCCCGTAAGAACTGTTAACTTCCCATAAAAAGAGTCAATCTATAGTCTTTCCTCTTTATCCTTTCCTCTTTATCCTTTCCTCTTTATCCTTTCCTCTTTATCCTTTCCTCTTTATCCTTTCCTCTTTATCCTTTCCTCTTTATCCTTTCCTCTTTATTCTTTCCTCTTTATTCTTTCCTCTTTATTCTTTAGACAAAAAAAACCTCCCAGAATTTTACTTCTGAGAGGCCTCTACTAATAACTAATTAAAATGGTATTCTACTTCCAACCCCCGCCTAAGTCTCTGTAAACATGAACTGCAGCGTTGAGTTGTTCTTTTTTAGTATCGATCAGTTCTAATTTCGATTCTAATGCGTCACGTTGTGTCATTAAAACTTCAAAATAATCAACTCTGGCCGATTTAAATAAATCATTAGACACATCAATCGAAGTGTTTAACGCATCAACTTGTTGTGATTTTAGATCATAACTCTTTTGAAGATTATCGATTTTAGAAAGCTGATTAGATACTTCTAAATAAGCGTTTAAAATAGTTTTGTCATAATTGTATAAAGCCTGAAGCTGTCTTGCATTAGCGCTTGAAAACTCCGCTTTAATTGCATTTCTGTTAATCAAAGGCGCGGCAAGATCTCCGGCCAAAGAATACAAAATAGATTCAGGGAACGTAAACAAATAAGAAGGTTTAAAAGCCTGAACTCCAAACGCTGCAGAAATATCAAGTGACGGATAAAATTCGGCACGCGCTACTTTTACATCTAATTTGGCAGCAACCAATTCTAATTCGGCCTGTTTTACGTCAGGACGGTTCATCAACAATTGCGATGGCATACCGGCGCTAACTGAAGCTGGCAACAACGTTAAGAAATTGGTATTTGTTCTTTTAATTTCCTGCGGATAACGTCCTAACAAGAAATTAATTTTATTCTCATTTTCTTTGATTTGCTGTAAAATGTCAAACTCCAAACTTCTTGAAGTTAGAACCTCAGCCTCAAATTTCTTAACACCCAATTCTGTTGCTCTCGCCGCTTGCTTTTGAATTTTTACAATTTCCAAGGCATTTGACTGCAATTTGATCGTTTGTTTTACAATATCCAATTGCGTATCCAAAGCCAATAATTCATAGTAAGAATCCGCTATTTCAGCAATAAGATTGGTAACCACAAAGTTTTTACCTTCAACAGTAGCCAAATATCTGTTTACGGCTGCTTTTTTAGAATTTCGTAGTTTTTTCCAAATATCGACTTCCCAATTTGCATAAGCTGCAATAGTAAAATCTCCAAGCGGATCAGGCGTTTCTACACCTGGTTTTATTTCTGTAGTGGCATCACCAGCCCCTTGGCTGGTGTACCTTCCTACTTTCTCTACTCCAGCTCCGGCGCGTACTCCGACAGTTGGTAATAAAAGGCCTTTGCGAACCCTAACATCATTTTTTGCTATTTCGATTTCCTGTAGCGTCATGTTTAACTCCTGATTGTTTTTCAGGGCCACATCAATCAAATCAACAAGGTTTTGATCTTTAAAGAACTCATTCCATTTTACAGTAGACGTATTCGTTGTATCCTGAGCTTTTGCAATTCCAAATGCTTCAGGAACAGGTGTGCTGGTCGTTGCCGTCTCTGCTGCCGGAGCTTTACAGCCCGCAACAGCAAGACATAAACCTACCACAACACTATATTGATATAATTTGAATTTAGACATGATTGTTATCAATTTCTTCAGTTAATGGATTTTCTTCTTCGTTTTTAACCAGTTTGTGTTTCTCCGCAATTCTTCCGAAGATGTAGTACAATCCAGGAATTACAAATACGCCACAAATAGTTCCGATAAGCATACCTCCGGCAGCAGCAGTACCAATGGTTCTGTTACCAATTTTACCCGGACCAGAAGCAAATGCAAGCGGTAATAAACCAGCAATAAATGCAAATGAAGTCATCAAGATTGGACGGAACCTCGCTTTCGCTCCCTCCATTGCAGCTTCAAGAACAGTTTTACCGGCTGCATGTCGCTGTATCGCAAACTCTACAATCAGTACGGCATTTTTACCTAATAAACCAATAAGCATTACCATGGCAACCTGAGCATAAATATTATTCTCTAATCCCGTTACTTTCAATAAAAGGAAAGCTCCAAAAATACCTGCCGGTAAAGAAAGGATTACGGATAGTGGTAAAATGAAACTTTCGTATTGTGCAGCCAAAACCAGGTAAACGAATCCTAAACAGATCAGGAATACCCAAATTGCCTGATTTCCCTGTGCTACCTCATCGGCAGAAATACCTGCCCAGTCAATATCAAATCCTCGAGGTAATTTTTTAGCCGCAACTTCCTGAATTACTTTAATCGCCGTTCCGGAACTATATCCCGGAGCAGGACCTCCACTAATTTCTGTTGAGGTATACATATTATGTCTCGTAATTTCTGAAAGACCGTATACTTTTTCTAATTTCATAAAGGCAGAAAAAGGAACCATTTCATCGCGGTCATTTTTCACATACAATTTCAAAATGTCGTCTGGCTGTGCCCGATATTCCGGTGCAGCCTGAACGATTACTTTATAGTTAATTCCGTATTTAATGAAACTGATTTCGTAGTTACTTCCCACAAGAGTTGACAAGGTGTTCATCGCATTTTCGATAGAAACTCCTTTTTGCTGTGCCAAGTCATTGTCGACTTTCATCATGTATTGAGGAAAACTCGCACTAAAGAAACTAAATACGTTGGATAGCTCTGGGCGTTTGTTCAATTCTTCAACAAACTCTTTATTAACCTCTTCTACTTTTTTGAAATCACCCGCACCCGTTTTATCCAGTAAACGAAGCTCAAATCCTCCTGCTGCTCCATATCCTGGTACTGCTGGCGGTTGGAAAAATTCGATATTAGCACCCGGAATATCTTTTGATTTTTCTTCCAGTTCGATCATAATTTCCTGTACCGATTGTTTACGATCGTTCCAGTCTTTTAAGTTGATCAAACAAGTTCCCGCATTCGATCCGGTACCTTCGGTCAAAATTTCGTAACCAGCCAATGAAGAAACTGATTTTACTCCTTCAACAGTTTCGGCTATTTTTTGCAGTTTTTCAGCAATATTATTGGTTCTTTCTAATGATGAACCCGGCGGTGTCTGGATAATCGCATAAAACATTCCCTGATCCTCATTTGGAATAAACCCTGAAGGAACGGTGCTACTAATCAACCATGTTCCGGCACAAAATCCAAGAAGTGCTATAATAGTAACGGCTCTTCTGTTTACGATTTTAGCTAATACATTTTGGTATTTACCCTGAGCAAGATTAAACTTATTATTGAAACCATCAATAAATCGGTTTACAGGTGTTTTCTTTTTAGGTTTACCGTGATTGTTTTTTAGCATCATCGCACAAAGCGCCGGTGTCAAAGTCAAAGCCACAATACCTGAAAGGATAATCGCCGTTGCCATTGTAATCGAGAACTGTCGGTAAAATACTCCAACCGGACCAGACATAAACGCAACCGGAATAAATACCGCTGCCATTAAAAATGTAATCGCTACAATAGCTCCTGCAATCTCATGCATCGCTTTTTTAGTTGCTTTCAATGGCGAAAGATGTTCTTCCTCCATCTTGGCGTGAACGGCTTCAATAACTACAATCGCATCATCGACGACGACCCCAATCGCCAGAACCAAAGCAAACAACGTAATTAAGTTCAATGAAATATCAAAGAAGGTCATGAACACAAAGGTTCCAACCAACGAAACCGGTACCGCAATTGCCGGAATAACCGTTGAACGCCAGTCTCCTAAGAAAAGAAACACAACCAAACCAACCAAAATAAAGGCTTCGATCAAAGTGTGAATTACTTTTTCAATAGAAGCATCCAGGAATTTAGAAACGTCATAGGAGATTTCGTAATCCATTCCTTTTGGAAATTTTTGTTTGATTTTTTCCAATTTGGCTTTAACGTCTTCAATAACCTGATTTGCATTACTACCAAAAGATTGTTTCAATACAATAGCCGCAGATGGTCTTCCATTCAAATTAGAATAAATATCATACATCGAGCTCCCAAATTCAATTTTTGCAATATCTTTCAAACGTAAAAGCTCTCCGTTGCTGTTTGATTTTACTACAATATTCTCATATTGTTCTTTGGTTGTAAAACGTCCGGAATATTTCAATACATATTCAAATGCCTGAGAACGTTTACCAGAACTTTCTCCGGTTTTACCAGGAGAAGCCTCCAAACTCTGACTTGATAATGCTTCCATTACTTCATCAGCAGAAATTTTGTAAGCCAGCATACGATCTGGTTTTAACCAAATACGCATCGCATATTCACGTGTTCCTAAAATATCTCCGGAACCTACTCCGTTTACCCTTTTTAATTCTGATAATACGTTGATATCGGCATAGTTGTAAAGAAACTTCATGTCGGTATTTTTATCCGTACTATAAAGATTCACATACATTAACATACTCGGAACTTCACGGGTAATCTTAACACCTTCTCTAACTACCAACGGAGGAAGTTTATTAGTAACCGAAGCTACACGGTTTTGCACGTTAATCGCAGCCTGGTTAGGATCGGTACCCAAATTAAATACAACCTGAATACTCGCTTCACCATCATTTCCGGCATCAGAGGTCATGTATTTCATTCCCGGAACTCCATTTAGAGCTCTTTCTAACGGAATAACAACAGATTTGATCATCAATTCACCATTCGATCCAGGATAATCTGCCGTAACGTTTACCATCGGTGGCGATATCGAAGGAAACTGGGTGATTGGTAAATTCATCACCGACAATATTCCTAAAAAGACAATAACCAACGATATTACTATCGACAGTACGGGTCTTTGTATAAATTTATTAAACATTTTTATATTTTTTTAATGATTAAACCATGTAAAAAGTTTTCTTAGTTTCAAGTTTCAGGTTTCAAGTTTTGCACTGAACCTGAAACTTGAAACAAAACTTCTATTCCGCTTTTACGCGTAAATGATTGATTACCGTTTGAGGAGATTGGAATTCAAAATTAATTTTGTCGTTCTCTTTTACTTTCTGAACTCCTTCAAGTAAAATTTTATCAGTTTCAGCAAGTCCTGTTTTTACTACATACAAATCAGGTACTTCACCTGTAATAGTGATTTCTCTTGAACTTACTTTATTGTTTTTATCCACTATAAAAACATACTTTTTATCCTGAATTTCATAAGTTGCTTTTTGCGGAATTACAATAGCATTTTTAAGAGGAACCAACATTTGAATTTTTCCTGTTTCACCGTTTCTAAGTAATTTTTCTGAATTAGGGAATCGTGCTCTGAAAGCAATATTTCCGGTTTCATTATTAAATTCACTTTCGATAACTTCTACATTTCCTTTGTATTTAAAAGATTCGCCATTAGCTAAAAGTAAATTCACTTTATTCTCTGCACGATCTTTTACATCCGTTTGATATTGAAGATATTCAGGCTCAGATACGTTGAAATAGGCAAACATTTGGCTATTATCTGAAAGGCTGGTCAACAATTCACCTTCGTCTATAAGACTTCCTAATTTTAAAGGAATACGGTCGATTGTTCCGTCAAACGGAGCTCTGATTTCGGTAAATGATAAATGAAGTTTTGCTAAGGCAACCTCAGCTTTTGCAGATTGCAATTTTGCCTGAGCTACACTTAATTCGTTTTTAGAAACGATATTTTTATCTGCCAGTAATTTCGAATTTTGCAATTCAATTTCTACTGATTTTTGTTCAGCCTGCGCTTTCAGTAATTCAGCCTGATACATGTTTGGCATAATTTTAAACAACAACTGTCCTTTTTTTACAAACTGACCTTCGTCAACATAAATGTTTTGTAGAAACCCTTTTTCCTGGGCGCGGAGTTCGATATTTCGAACAGATTTAATCTGCGAAACATACTCTTTTGTAAATGAAGTGTCAATTTTTACAGGACTTGTCACTGTAAATTTTTCAACTTCTTCTTTTTCTTCTTTTTTTGATGTACAACTGGTTAGGCACAACAAGGCAAGCATGCCCGTTAACACGATAATTCTTTTCATGATTTTAATAGAAATTTAAGCGATTGAATGCTTGGAATGCGATGATTCCTTGAGATGAAAAAATGCATCAGCAAGCCTAAGTCGGATCTTAAAATTTCATATAAGAAGAAGTAGAAAAATATACATCAAAAGATATGCACGATCACAACAAAGGTGACTGATGTATATTGTATATCAAATTCTTAATACTCGTTGAGTAATATAGATAGGATTTGATTGGCCACAAGAGGAGCCGAAAATTTCAAAACGATTAAAAGAATTCACAACGATCTGACGAGAGATTGTCAAATACCAGCTATCTAGTAGACTGTAAGTTGTTGCAAAAAATTTAGTACTTAAACCATCCTTAAGATTATCATTTCCAACACATTCTTCATCAAGATCTACATCGGCATCTTCAATAATAGAATTTCCCTGATCCTGATTGGTGAATTTAACGCGGTGTCTTTTCTCCAGATAGTGATGAGAACTTTGGTGTGTTTCAGCATTAAGATATTGCCCTCCGCCTAGCAGAAGGAAATTCATAAACACTAAAAATACTACTAACTTTCTCATTTGGGTGCGAAAGTAAGCAAAGTAATTATACAAAAAAAGAAATTTTGATTAGCTTTAACATTAAAAAAACACGAAAACGTTTTCATTGTTTTTTTACTCAGAAATTATAATAAAAGCTTAATAATTTCTTGCAAAATCTCATAAAAAAATCATTTTGTAACCAAAATCTTACTAAGTAAAACTAAGTAATTTGTGAAATATAATCAAAATCGTAAATATCTAGTCCCGAATACTTTATTCTTTAAAAATGATTGTATTAAAAAAGCAAAATTTCCATTATTGAAAATTCCTGACCTAATTTAACAAAAGTTTGCCCTGTTTCTCTCATTCCAAATTTCTCGTAAAATGATTTTTTATTGCTTCGCGCGTTACACCATACTTTTTTCAAACTCATATCTTTTGCCAACTCTAAAATATGATGTAACAATAGTGAGGCAATTCCCTTTCCCTGATATTCGTCAAGTGTCGCTAATTTGCGGAACTGCATTTCATCGCAAACAATAAAACAAGAAACAATTGAAACTAATTTTTCCTGGTCAAACACTCCAAAATGTAGTCCGAAATTATCCTCTACTAATTGTACGAATTCAAAAGGCTGATCTGGCCACATTACTTTGTGCCGAATTTCCCAGGTTTCTGACGCTTTGATTGCTTTAATTTCCATAGTACAATTTTCGTTTATCATTCAAAACAAATTTACAGGATTTCTATAGTAGTTACCACATCACACAAACCAAACACATAATACTCATAATCAAAAAGATACCTTAAAATAAATTTAAAATTATGATACAATTCTGATTAATAATAATTATTTTTATGGTACGTAAAACAAATAAATCCGATTATGAAAAAATTCATTTTAGCAGCATTATTATGTATTAGTGTGAATGGTTTTGCACAATTGATACAATTTGGCCCCCAATTCTCTACCAATATTACTTCACCTATAACAGATGATTTTAGTTCCAAAAGCTCTGGCACAGACGTTGGTTTTGCTGGTTTTGTAAGAGTGAATTTATTACTTTTTTATGGTCAGGGCGAATTTGGGTACTCCTCTTCTAAATTTAGTGTTTCTCAAACCGGAATTGGAGAAACTGAATATACATTGGGAGGAACAGACGCTACTTTAATTGCAGGTTTCAAAATTGTTCCGTTAGGAAAAATGGGAAACATCCGAATTTTTGTAGGTTACAACTGGAAAAACTATTCTGATATAAAAGCGAGTAATAACCTCAATTACATTGCATTTGAAAACAACAATAGCAGTTTTCTTGGCGGTGCTGGTGTAGATTTATGGCGATTTACTGTAGACTATCGCTATCTCGCCGGTGTAACAGATCTTGACCCGTCAGGACGAAGTATCAAAACTGGAATTTCTAATTTATCCGTCGGCTTTAAGTTTTTATAAAACTTCTTATATAATAAAAAGGGAATCAAAAAATGATTCCCTTTTTTAATTATTGTATTTTGAGATAAAAGAGTTCCAGATTATTGCTAGTTACTTTTTCAATTTCATGCCCTTGCTTTTGCCATTCTATTTATAGCTTATTTTAGTTTTTCTAATTTTGCTCTTGTTTCAGGAAAATTTTTATCCAGTACTAATACTTTTTCATAGCTTGAAATTGCATTTTTTTTATCTCCAATGGCTTCATAAAAATCTCCTAGTGAATCATACACATTTGGACTATTAGGATAATTCGTCACATTCAATTTAAATAAGTAACCCGCTAAATCCATATCTTTTTTGCCAAGAGACTGATATGCATAAGCATTCACAGTATTTTCGGGAATACTTACTTTATAACCTAAATGTTTTGAAACCTCTTCGAAATGTTTTTCAATCTTAGTTAAAACAGCTTTATTGAAATTAACCTGTTCCGGGATCGAAAGTTTGAGCTGATTGAACTTGAAGATATAGCGAAGTCCATCGTAAGTAGCAATCAAAGGAACTGATCCGTGATTATCATCATTATAGTATTTATATTGATACTTCAGATTGCTTTTTTTATTCTGATTTAAGAAATCATTAAAATCCAAAATTGATCTAATATGACGGGTAAAAAGTGTTGTATCCTTTCTCACTTTTATTATATCCATCGTGTCATCCATCGTGTTGGCAGCCGCCAAAAACAAGGAAACATTGGCTAAATTTTTATTGGCCAGTTTTTTTTGAGTCTCTGCTAAGAACTTCTGGTGGTCCCACCACATACTCGGATCGATCGCAATATAAGAGTTGAATAAATTGGAATGATTTGTCAAAATATTTATCGCTGTCAAACCTCCAAAAGAATGGCCTATTAAGGTCTTGTATGGTGCTGTTGGATATTTACTATCAATATACGGAATCAATTCTTTTTCAAGAAATTCGGCAAACTTTTCTCCTCCACCAGATTGCTCGCTTAAATTTTGAGGAACAAATGGAGGATCGATATCTGAATGTGTGGGAGTCAAATCACGGGTACGATTTGTGTTTGTGATGCCTATTACTATCATTTCAGGACAAATGGTATTTCCGTTGATTTCACTCAATTCTTCGATCGTACCCACAACTGAGCTAAAATGAGCATCCCCATCCAACAAATAAACTACCGGATATTTTTGTTTTGCAAAACCAGTATTCTGGGCACTTCTTGGAAGATGAATCCAAATTTTCCTTTCCTCATTTAAAACTTTAGAAGAAATACTGTCAATAGTACCAATTTGAATATTGTTTCTATTCTGGGCAAACCCAAAACTAGCAATCATTAAAAAAATTAGTACAATCTTAAATCCGAATACATACTTAAAATTATTGTTTTTCATAAGTTGGTTTAGTTTTATACTATTTAATACTAAAAATAAAACCGCCTTTCTCAATGAAAAAGGCGGCTTAGAAATTAGTTAATTTTACTTCAATTCTAAATTATTATTGTTTGGTGTGGCATCCATAAAAATACCTCCATCAAGTGCAATTTGTTTAATTTGTTTCTTGTTCTTCAAAGTAATTGTTGTCAGCTTTTGATTGTTTTCCCAAACAGCAGGAGTTTGATGAACAGTTTCTTTCGAACCATCTGCATAAACAATATTAAGGTCAAACGGAATCGCAAAGCCACCAACATTTTCTACAGAAACTACGTCCTTAGTAACATTTTTAACTGCTATATCAATATAGTTATTGGTAAAAAACCAATTGTTAAAGAACCAATTCAAATTTTTTCCTGAAGCTGTATTTATAGAGTTGAAATAATCCCAAGGAATTGGGTGTTTTCCGTTCCAATTCTCCATATAAGCATGTAATGATTTTTTGAACAAATCATCGCCAAGCATATCTTTTAAAGCCAAATAAGAAAGAGAAGCTTTTCCATAAGAGTTATTTCCGTAACCTGCATCCGAAACCTGAGAAGACATTGAAATGATAGGCTGATCTTCTTCAGTAGATGGATCTTTTATATAATATTCTACTCTAAATTCTTTGTAGAATTTATCGGC
This sequence comes from Flavobacterium sp. KH_001, assembly GCF_057840745.1. NCBI lineage: Bacteria > Pseudomonadati > Bacteroidota > Flavobacteriia > Flavobacteriales > Flavobacteriaceae > Flavobacterium > Flavobacterium sp. KH_001. Next base: position 5,094,804 of record NZ_CM174520.1, read on the forward strand.
CGCTTCTTTACCGTGCTCTTCAATCCCAATTAAATATTCAAAAGTGGTTGCCCAACCCTCATCCATGAAAGCGTAACGTGTTTCGTTAATTCCCATGTAAAAAGGAAAATAAGTATGTGCTACTTCGTGATCTTGCACTAATTGAGCAAATTTAGGATCTCCCATTTGTGAATCGTTACACATCATTGGGTATTCCATGTCAGCAAATCCCTGAAAAGCGGTCATTTTTGAAAACGGATAAGGAACTCCCGGCCATTTATTTGAAAAATAATCCAAAGCATATTGATTGTTTTTGACAGAAGCCACAAAGTCAGTTCCTTTCACATCATAAGCCGCCTGAACACTTGCGCGACGATTTGTTTTTTTATCAACTACAACACTGCTAGCATCCCATAGATAATGATCACTCAATCCGAAACAAACGTCTACAATATTTTTAGCTTCAAATTTCCAAACGTTCCATTCATTTTGTTTGGTTACAGCACCACTTTTCATTTCTTGTTCGTTAGCAATATGCATCACTTCATTAGCTGTATAAGACTTTTTCAAACGCGTCGCAAATTCAGGCTGTAAAACCTCATCAGGGTTCAACAAATCTCCGGTTGCATAAACAACATAGTTTTTTGGAGCCTTAACCGAGTAGGTATAATCATTAAAGTCGTTATAAAATTCCTGACGATCCGTATGAGGTAATCTATCCCATTTATTATAGTCATCAAAAACAGAAACACGTGGATAACTGTAAGCTACAAAAAACGTAGTCTCATCAATTTGCCCTTCTCTCCCGCTCTCTTTAGACAATGGATAATTCCAATCGATATTAATCGTAACTTTAGAATGAGGAGGTACCGGTTTTTTCAATTTTACATTTCCAACTGTTCCCCATTTTCTTCCATCTTCCTTATAAATTTCATCTGCAATTTTTAAAGATGTGATCGTTAAACCGTCACTTAAAAAATCCTGACTCACATTGCCGCTTCTTGGAGAAGATGGTTTATGAAGGTTATTTACAAAACGAATTGGAAGATTTCTCAAAGTATCATTACTGTTGTTTTCGTAAATAATCGTTTCTGTTCCGCTCACGATTTTTGTCTTGGCATCAACAGTAATTTCCATGGTATATTTTCCGTGATTCTGCCAGTAGTTTTTTCCTGGTTTTCCGTCCATAGAACGAGTGCCTTTAGCGTAGGCCTCTTTTATGTTTCGTGGCATATACAATTCCTGTCCAAAGCTGTTTTGTGCAAGAAAAACAAATGCAATTACCACTAATTGAAGTACATTTTTTCTCATAACTTGTTTTAAGATTTTTGATGATTTAATATTGATTATAATATTAGTGGATTTTTTTAACTTAAAGTTACACTTTTTTGCAAAATTATGCTTTTTGTTAAGTTGGGGTTCACTTAACCGCAAAGGTCGCAAAGAATTACGCAAGTGTCGCAAAGTTGACTTTTTCTTTACTCGGGCAAGAATTCCACGCAAAGTCGCAAGGCCGAAAAGTTAAAAAAACTTAGTGCCTTAGTGTCTTTGTGGCAAAAAAACTTAGTACCTCAGAACCTTAGCAACTTAGTACCTTAAAAAAGAAAAACCGTCTTTCTCTGGCGAAAAAAGACGGTATCTACAATTAATATATAACCTTAATAACTACAAAATATAATCGGTATTGATGAAGTTAGATTCTTTGCTGTTTAGCAATTCCTGCAGAATTTCATTGTTATACGCGATATCTTTTGAAGCCACGAACGTACGGATTGAGAAAGAACGTAAAGCATCCGGAATACTTAAAGTTCCTACAGCAGAATCTTTACGGCCTGTAAACGGGAACGCATCCGGTCCTCTTTGGCAAGAACTGTTGAGGTTTACTCTGCAAACTAAATTTACCAAAGCATCAATAAGCGGTGCTAAAGTTTTAATATCTTTTCCGAACAAACTTACTTGCTGACCGTAGTTTGATTCGGCCATATCTTCAAGAGGCTCGTTAATATCTTTAAAAGAAATAATTGGCACAACTGGTCCAAATTGTTCTTCATGATACACTCTCATTTCTTTATTTACAGGATATAAAACTGCCGGAAAAATAAAATTATCGGTATGTTTTCCACCTTTGTCATTTAGGATTTTTGCGCCTTTATGTAAAGCATCATCAATTAATCCCTGAATGTAAGCTGGTTTATCCGTTTCTGGAAGTGGTGTCAAAGAAGCATTTTTATCCCATGGATTTCCAAATCCTAAGGCATCTACTTTTTCAGAGAAACGTCTGTTAAATTCTTCTGCTATAGATTCATGAACATACAGTACTTTCAAAGCTGTACAACGCTGACCGTTGAAAGATAAACTTCCTGCAATACATTCCTGAATAGCCAAATCTAAGTCGGCGTCTGGTAAAATAATCGCCGGGTTCTTTGCTTCTAAACCTAAAATCAAACGTAGTCTGTTTTTATTTGGATGCTGATCCTGCAAAGCAATCGCCGATTTACTGTTTCCAATTAAGGCCAAAACATCAATCTTACCCGATTTCATGATTGGAGAAGCTACTTCGCGTCCACGTCCGTATACGATATTGATAACCCCTTTTGGAAAACTGCTTCTGAAAGCTTCCAATAAAGGTGAAATACATAAAACCCCGTGTTTAGCTGGTTTAAAAATTACAGTATTACCCATAATCAAAGCCGGAATCAATAACGAGAAAGTTTCATTTAAAGGATAATTGTAAGGTCCAAGACACAATACAACACCAAGAGGCCCACGACGAATCATCGCGTTTACACCTTGCACTTTTTCAAAGTGTGAACTGCGTCCGTTTAGTTCTTTATAACTGGCAATAGTATCCTGAATATATTCAACTGTTCTGTCAAATTCTTTTTGAGAGTCACCAAGGTTTTTTCCAATTTCCCACATCAAAAGTTTCACCACTTCTTCGCGGGTTTCCTTCATCTGTCTTACGAAATTTTCCATGCATTTAATACGGTCAACTACTTTCATTGTTGGCCATAAACCTTGTCCTTTATTATAAGCAGCGTTTGCAGCTTCCACCACTTCAGCAGCTTCTTTATCTGCCATAAACGGAATCGATCCTAATAATGTTGGTGTATATTTTTCAGTAGAAGAAATAGTCGAAAACACAGGTGTGGTTTGCCCTGTCCATTTTTTCAGTTCTCCATTTACAAGATAAGTATCTTGATTTATCAGGTTTGTGATCTGATATTCTTCGGGTATTAAACTCATAATCTGGTAATTTATAGTTTGGTTATTAATAGCATTTTAAACGAAAAAAGAGGCTTTTTCTTGCCTCTTCTTCTATTTTATGGATTCACGGTATCCCCTTCCCAGTCCAGAATTCCACCAAGCAGATTATAGGCATTATTTATACCTAACTCATTCATAATCTGACATGCTTTGGCGCTTCTCGCTCCAGAACGGCAATACACATAATAATTTTTGTTTTTATCTAACTCTTCGATTTCATAAATAAAACCCTGACCTTTATTGATGTCAATGTTTACGGCATTCTCGATATAACCGTCATTAAATTCGTCTTCAGTTCTTACGTCCAGTATAACTGCATTCTCGTCAGCAGCAAGCTGATTAACCCAATCTTCTTGTGATAAATTCATAATAAATGTGTTTTTGTAAAATTACGACGTTTCTATTAATTAAAAACGTGCCAAATGCGATTTCGATTATTATTCTCAGAAAACGTTTTAGAGAAAGTATTATAATCAGTGAAACACAAATTTACTCACTATTTTTAAAAATACACCCTATAAAATCGATAGAAAATAGGATTTTTTCATTTTCATAAAATACTGTCAAATATGGTTTTCTGATAATTTATACCATTTCAATCTGCTATCTTTGTATTAAATGAGATGTTTTAATTTCATTTTGATAAAAAATTGTTTGCCACTAATTTTACGAATTAGCACGAATTAGTTTGTAAAAAAATGCAATTCAACACATAGAAACATAGATTTACTTTGTGGAAAAAAGAAAATGGAAGAAACTAGTTTCCACACATAGCCATGTGTTTTGATACAAGTGAGACGCCTTTTTTTTAAGCTATGAAAAACTATGACTCTAAGTTTTAAAAAATAACCAATGCAAAATACATTAAAAGACATATTCCCGAATTTCTCCAATGAACTCCTTTCGACTATCGAAGAAAACGGAAGTGCTCAGGATTTTAAAGCGGGAACCATTTTAATGCGCACCGGACAATACATCAAAAACACGGTTTTAATTACCAAAGGAAAAATCAAAATCTATCGCGAAGGCGAAGATGGCGGTGAGTTTTTAATGTATTATTTACAACCCGGCCAAGCCTGCGCCATTTCGATGATTTGCACCGCAAAAAGTGAAAAAAGCCAGATCATGGCCAAAGTAGTCGAAGATGTTTCGGTTATGATGATTCCACTGCAAATGATGGACAAATGGATGATGGAACACCGTTCCTGGTACGAATTTGTAATCGAAACGTACCGAAGCCGTTTTGAAGAAGTCTTAGAAGTCGTTGACAATATTGCCTTCCGTTCGATGGATGAACGTTTGGAATTTTATCTAAAAAGACATTCTGATGCCTGTGGCTGCTCTGAAGTTAAATTATCACATCAGGAAATCGCAACTGAATTAAATACCTCCAGAGAAGTCGTATCCCGATTACTTAAAAAAATGGAACAAAGAGGTTTGGTCAAACTCAACCGTAACCAAATCGAGTTATTGAGATAATTAAAAATAGCCACGAATTCACGAATTTGTTTTTCAATTTAAATTAACAAAAACAAATTCGTGAATTCGTGGCGAAAAAAAACATTTAACGCTTCTGTGATAAATGTTACTGTAGAATTTTAATTTCCGAACCACCTTTGCATAAAAACAAATGCAATGGAATATCTGGGTTATTTTGCTTCGATTATTATCGGGATTTCGCTAGGCTTAATTGGTGGTGGCGGATCGATTCTGACCATTCCAATTTTAGTGTATTTGTTTAAAGTAAATCCGGAGCAGGCTACTTCTTATTCTTTATTTATTGTGGGATTGACCGCAATGTCTGGAAGTTACAGCCATTACAAAATGGGAAATCTTAAACTGAAATCGGCATTGTATTTTGCGATTCCTTCCGTGATTTCGATTTTGATTATTCGTGAAGTTATTTTTCCTCAGATTGCTTCGACTCTATTTTCAATTGCCTCTTATTCCGTTTCCAAAGATTTTCTGATTATGATTATCTTTTCAGTATTGATGATTACGGCCGCGATTTCGATGATTCGAAAAAACCAACCCGAAATAAAAGGCGCTGAAACCAATTATATTCAACTCGGTTTTATAGGTTTCATAGTCGGAATCATAACCGGATTTCTGGGTGCCGGTGGCGGATTCTTAATTATTCCTGCGCTTCTCTTTTTTGCCAAATTACCCATGAAACAAGCCGTTGGGACTTCCTTATTAATTATTTCAATTAATTCTTCAATAGGTTTTGCAGGCGATTTATACATCGGAACTCCCATCAATTATCCGTTTTTATTAGGCGTTTCTGCAATGGCACTTCTCGGGATGGTAGTAGGAAGCCAGCTTTCTAAAAAAATCGACGGAACTAAACTGAAACCTATTTTTGGATGGTTTGTTTTAGTGATGGGGTTTTATATTATTACTAAAGAGGTTTTGTTTTAAAGTTTCTCGCAGTCCCGATAGCTATCGGGAGCAGATTTTGCAGATCTTTTTATTTTATGATATCAATTTTAGTTTTACTTGTAGACGAAAACTAAAAAATCCGTTTATTCTTAAGAGTAAACGGATTTATATATTTTGGGCGTTTTCTCAGTGGCTAACGGGCTATCAGCTATATTCCCGATTAACAAAAACTACGGCTAAAAAGCCTTGTTAAAAAAATGGGAGATACCGCTACTATCCCTAACATGGACTTGTGTGAATTGAGGTTTTCGGTATCTATTTTTTCCAAGATTTTATGACATCCTTATTATCTAATACAAATTTTTCTTTATTTCTATAAACTGTAATAGTCGTTTCTCCTTTTTTCTTTACAATTGAATCTCCGATCTTGATTTCTGCCCAAAATTGTCCTAAAACAGCAAATTTTGTGTTATTGCTTAAATAAATCATTGAAGCATTGTGATTAAACTTTTCAAATCCCTTATCAATTACATGTCCTTGAAAACTTTCTTCTTTAATATTTCTTAGCCCATCATCAAGTCTTTTTTTGTCAGTATCTATTATAAAAGATCTAACAAAAAGAAAAATTACAAATATTGCTACTACAACATTTAAAATATTTTTCAACTGTTTATTTGAAAACTCAAGACTTTCTTTTTTCATTTTTACTCGTTGACTTTAATCAAAGCTTTATCTGTGATAGTAAAAAGATACTTAGTGAGATTCTTTCGTTTCTTTCTAAAAGAAACTTAAATATGCTTAACTAATCGCAAACTAGTATTTAAAGCATTTATTAATCCTATTGACGCTTTTCCAGTTTCCATTTGAAAATTGTGTTCCTCTCCATATATATCAAATATTCTAAATATTGATAATTGAGGCTTATTTACTTGTCCTTTAAAATGCCCATAGACTACATCATCGATATCTTCAAACCTTACGAAATTAATTTCATCATTATTTCTTTCTAAAATACGACGTGTGGTAATAATCGTTGTTGCACTAGCGCTTTTAACTTCAAAAATTGACAGTTCATTTTCTTCAAGATCAAATTCTAAACTTGTACCAACAAAGTAAACTTTTGAATAAAGCCATTCCTCAGGATTCATAATTTTACGACTAATAGAAGCTATTACGATATTTTTCTTCGACTTATCGGTTTTCATTTTGATATGTAGTATAAAACTTCAAACTTTCGTTTTTCGTGTATTAAATAAATTTATTCCCCTATCCGATGCTCAGCCAACCAAACAGAATCATTTGCCTTAGTAGTATAATTCCACAAAATCTCCCTGTCAATATTACGAGAAACTAACAATTTTCCATTGCGAACTTTCCACTTTTCATTATGAAATTTTAAAACATGAATAACATTTTTAATATGAGTCTTAGAAAGTAAATCTCGTGCATCGATAAGTTCATCTTGTTGAAAAATAATCGGAATGTATTCTACATATTTATAATTTGATATTCTTTCATTCCATGTTTCCTCTCGTCTTTCATGAATTCTATCTGAATTAAAATACCATTTTTGAAAAAGAAATTTCCCAGATATAATTAAAACAAGAGCTAAAAATATAATTACTACTTTTTTCTTCATAACACTTTATAGAATATCTTCCCGGCTTTAGCCAAATATACCCATTTTATAATAAATTTCAGATTCTCTAAAATTAAAAAACCGTCAGTTAAAACCAACGGCCATTCCTATAAATTAATTCGTGAATTCGTGGCAAAAAAACATCTTAATGCTCCCCATACCCAACATCATCCATCTTCCCGCTAAAAACACGATACTGAATAATAAAATAAACAATCACTAAAAACAAAGCGATAAAAAACCAGCTTAGGCCAGCGTTCAATCCGTATTCTCCAGCAGCAGTATTATAAATCGTTAAAGACGGATTTACATTATTGGTCGAAGGCAAAACATTCGGAAAAATCGAAACCGCTGTTGAAGCGAATCCTCCCACTAAAAACAAGGTCGAAAATATAAATGCCTGACCGTCTTTTTTGAACGAACGCACTTTGAACAATCCTAAAATACCAACAAAAGTCATGATTGGGAAAAACCACAAAACTGGATTTTCAACAAAATTATGAAACGGTTCCGGCTCAATAAAATGCCAAATTCCCAAGGAAATAAAAACTAAAAGCAATAAAAAGAAATTCAGTTTAAAAACGACTTTTTTAAGCTGTTCATTTAAAGACGAATTGGTTTTAAAGATAATCCAATTGGCACCATGAATCGTTAAAGCGACAACACTTACAATTCCGAGGAAAAGGGTAAACCAATCTATAATTCCCAATTCGTTAGCTTGCGGGCTAAACGTTGGATTCCACAATGGCAAAAAGAAAAAATGAGCTTCTTGCGTCGAAACGCCGTTTTGCACCATTCCGAGATTGACACCGCGCACGATATTTCCCAAAGCAATTCCGAAGAACAAAGCCAGCAGCAAACTCGCAATTCCGAACGCTTTATCCCAAATCGCCTCCCACATGGGATGATGTACTTGACCTCGCATTTCTAAACCGATGGCACGGAAAATCAACAACCATAAAATCATAATCAACGGCAAATAAAAGCCGCTGAAAGAAGATGCATATAAGGTTGGAAAAGCAAAAAACAAAACACCTCCGGCAGCAATAATCCAGACTTCGTTGGCATCCCAAAACGGACCAATTGCGCTTGTAATTGCTTTTTTATCTTTTTCTGTATTGGCAAAAAACAAATGAATAATTCCTGCTCCAAAATCATAACCGTCCAATACAATGTAAACGGCCAGAATTCCCATTAAAACGACGTACCAAAAAAATTCCATACTTATATTTTTTCTGTTGAAAGTTCCACGTGATGAGGTCCTTTATTGATAATTTTTCCAATCAAAAGCAAAAACAGCATTCCGAGTAAAAGATACAATCCTATAAAACCTAATAAAGTAAACAAGGTATTTCCGGACGAAACGGTTGGCGATGCGCCGGCTGCGGTTCGCATTAAATTATAAACAAGCCACGGTTGTCTTCCTAATTCCGCGGTGTACCAACCTGTGGTATTGGCAATATACGGAAACGGCATCATAAACATGAGCGACCATAATATCCATTTGGTCTCGAACAATTTCTTTCTGATTAATTGGAAAAGAGCAATTACCATCAAACCAATAAATACGGTTCCGAGTCCCACCATAATATGATAGGCATAATACAATCCTGAAATATTCGTTGGATGCAAATCTTCTTCAAATTGATCCAATCCTTTAATTTCCTGATCCCAGTTTCCATATGTCAGGAAACTCAAAATATTAGGAACTGCGATTTTATTGTCCAGCTTTTTGTCTTTGACATCGGGCTGACCGATTAAAACAATTTCAGAACCTTTTTTCTCGGTATGAAAGATTCCTTCCATAGCGGCAAAAGTTACCGGTTGATATTTTACAACGTTTTTTGCCAGTAAATCTCCCGTTGGAACTGCGACAATTATACTCGAAATCAATCCGAAAATAACGCCTGTTTTAAGAAACAATTTTCCGAAAGAAACATTCTTCTGACTCAAAATATAAAAAGCACCAATTCCCGCTACGACAAAAGAGCTCGTCACCAAAGAAGCGGCCTGATTGTGCAGATAAGAGGGCCAAAGCCAAGGATTTAGAAATAAAGCTTTAAAATTCGTCAGTACAAATTTACCGTTTGCCAGAATTTCATACCCAACCGGATTCTGCATCCATGAATGGGTAGCAATAATTAGATAACCGCTGGCCCAGGAACCAATCATGATTAACACTCCGGTTACAAAATGCCATTTATGTCCAAGAATTTTTTCTCCAAATAAAAATATCCCAAGAAAGGAAGATTCTAAAAAGAAAGAAAACATACCCTCCATCGCTAATGTTTGACCTATAATTCCTCCTGTTAATTCTGAGAATTTAGCCCAATTGGTCCCAAATTGAAACTCCATCGGGATTCCGGTAACAACGCCCATTGCAAAATTCAGGGCAAAAATTTTCATCCAGAAATGTGTGGCGTGATTGTATTGTTCGTTTTGAGTTTTAAGATATTTCCATTTGAAATAAACAATGATCAAAGAAAGACCCATTGTAAGTTGCGGAAAAAGATAGTGAAAGGTAATTGTGAAGGCGAATTGCATTCGGTCATAAAAAAGCATTTCTTCCATTATAGTGGTATTTGGTTTTATGAAGTTCCACAAATTTACCCATTAAAACCCGAAATTCCTGCCTTTAAAAAAAGTTTATATGCTGGTATTTGTTAAACTTTTCAACAATTTTGAAAAATTTAAAAGCTAAAATATTAAACACATAGAGACATAGGATTTTGGAAACGTAAAAAGGCGTTTCACTTGCTTCAAAACACATAGCTATGTGTCTTTAAATTAGTGAAACGCCTTTTTTTAAGCTATGAAAAACTATGATTCTATGTGTTTAATATTTATTCCTTTTTCAAAATTCCTTTTTCAACACTTTCATTTATTAAGCCTTCTGCGTAGTTCCATAAAGTTGTGGAGCCTTCTTTTATGACGCTCTTTTTTTCGTACACCTTTTTATAGTTTACGTCAAACTCTTTCCAGGTTCCTCCATCGTTAGAGGTGTTTTGCAATAAAGGCTCTAACCTGTCCATCGATTTTGCGAATTTGGCTTCGTTGGTTTCGCCGGCTTCAAATTCTTCCCAAATGGCAATCATATCCTCCGCTTGTTTCTTCGGAAGCAAACCAAAAATACGATTTGCGGCCAATCGTTCTTCATCGGTATTATCGTGACTTTTTATTGTATCATAAATAAAAACATCTCCTGCGTCGATTTCTACAATATCATGAATCAAAACCATTTTTACTACTTTCAAAACATCAATCGGTTGATCTGAATGTTCTGCTAAAACGATCGCCATCAAAGCCAAATGCCAGCTGTGTTCGGCATCATTTTCGCATCGGTCGCTGTTAAAGAGCTTCGTTTTTCGCTGAATGTATTTTACTTTATCAATCTCTTTTATAAAAGCAATTTGATCCAATAAGTCTTTTGTGTTCATAATGTTTAATCTAGAGTAGTAAAATTACGTAGATTTTTTTTTCCACCATATAAGTGATATAAGTTCATTTAATTGCGGTGCGTTTTAACTCAAAACTGTTTAAACTTATATGAGCTCATATAAGTTCAGCACAATATAAGTCATATAAGCAATTACCCGCAAACATTTTTTTCCACCATATAAGTGATATAAGTTCATTTAATTGCGGTGTGTTTTAACTCAAAACTATTTAACTTATATGAGCTCATATAAGTTCAACGCATTAAACTCCAACTTATAATTGCTTATATGACTTATATGGTGAAACCCACCAAACATTTTTTTCCACCATATAAGTCATATAAGTTCATTTAATTGCGGTGTATTATAATTCTAAACCGATTAAACTTATATGAGCTCATATAAGTTCAGCACAATCTAAACTCCAGCCTATAATTCCTTATATGACTTATATGGTGAAACCCACCAAACATTTTTTTCCACCATATAAGTCATATAAGTCATATAAGTTCATTTAATTGCAGTGTGTTATAACTCTAAACCGATTAAACTTATATGAGCTCATATAAGTTCAACGCAATTAAACTCCAACTTATAATTGCTTATATAACTTATATGGTAAAAAAAACATAACGATTGACAATCCAACTTATAATTTCTTATATGCCTTATATGGTAAAACAATCAAACGTTTTTTTGGAAAAGTCGAATTTCTGTAACATTAGTCACTTATTTTCCGAAAAAACAGAGTTACCTTTGTGGAACTTATTTAAGATTTCATATCATGAAAATTGAACAAATTTACACCGGATGCCTTGCGCAGGGTGCATACTATATAACGTCAAACGGAGAAGCAGCTATAATTGATCCGCTTAGGGAAATTCAGCCTTATCTGGATCGTTTAGACCGCGATGCCGTTAAGTTGAAATACATTTTTGAAACTCATTTCCACGCCGATTTCGTTTCGGGACATATTGATTTAAGCAAAGAAACCGGAGCGCCAATCGTTTACGGACCAAACGCGGCCTGCGAATTCGATTGTATTTCTGCTAAAGACGGACAAGAATTTAAAATCGGAAAAATTACAATCAAAGCGTTGCATACTCCAGGACATACCATGGAAAGCACGACGTATTTATTGATTGACGAAAACGGAAAAGATCATGCAATTTTCTCAGGAGATACTTTATTTATCGGAGATGTTGGTCGTCCGGATTTAGCTCAAAAAGCAGCTGGAATGACACAGGATCAATTGGCCGGAATTTTATTTCATTCGCTTCGAAATAAAGTGATGACTTTGGCCGATGATGTAATCGTTTATCCAGCGCATGGTGCGGGAAGTGCCTGTGGAAAAAACATGAGTAAAGAAACCGTTTCAACAATCGGGAACCAAAAAGCAACGAATTATGCTTTGCGTGCCGATATGACGGAAGCCGAATTTATTAAAGAAGTAACCGACGGATTATTACCTCCTCCGGCGTACTTCAGCATGAATGTAGCCATGAACAAAGGCGGTTACGAAAGCTTCGAATCAGTTTTGCATAACGGAATGAAAGCAATAAAAGCAGAAGATTTTGAGGCTATTGCCGAAGAAACCGGAGCGTTAATTTTAGACACCCGAAAAAGCGGCGATTTTTATAAAGGATTTATTCCGCAATCTATTAATATTGGAATCAACGGCGATTTTGCACCGTGGGTTGGAACTTTGATTGCCAATGTAAAACAACCTATTATATTAGTAACCGAAAATGGTTTGGAAGAAGAAACCGTAACACGTTTAAGCCGTGTAGGTTTTGATTCGATTATCGGACATTTAGAAGGTGGTTTTGATGCGTGGGAAAAAGCTGGTTTTGAAGTGGATACTGTAAACAGAATTTCAGCTGAACAATTTGCTTCTGAATTTAAAATAGAAGAAGACAAAGTTATTGATGTTCGAAAAGAAACGGAATATGAAGCAGAACATATCGAAGACGCTTACAGCAAACCTTTGACCTATATTAATGACTGGGTAAAAGACATTAATCCAAAGGAGCATTTTTATCTACATTGCGCAGGCGGCTACAGAAGTATGATTGCAGCGTCCATTTTACAAGCACGCGGTTTCAGAAACTTTACCGAAATTGACGGAGGTTTTGGAGCAATTGCTAAAACAGCAATTCCAAAATCAGATTTCGTTTGCCAAAGCAAGATTTTGAAAGCGTAAACATAAATTTTTCACCATATAAGTTATATAAGTTCATTTAATTACGGAGCGTTTTAACTTTAAACTGGTTAAAGCTAAACTTATCATTACTTACATCACTTATATGGTGAAAAAACATAAGGATTATATAAGTTTGTAATTCGGCGTGATTTAAAGCCCAGCCTATAATTTACTTATATCACTTATATGGTAAAAAAACATAACGATTATATGTACTGATATTAAGTCTGTGCGATTTAAACACCAACTTACAATTACTTATATCACTTATATGGTGGAAAAACATTTAATATTAAAACATGAGTATAATAGAAATTATTAAAGAACCTTGGCCTTGGTACGTTGCTGGCCCCTTAATTGGACTGACTGTGCCAATTTTATTGATTATCGGAAATAAATCTTTCGGGATTAGTTCGTCTTTACGACATATTTGTGCGGCTTGTATTCCGGCGAATATTTCGTTTTTTAAATACGACTGGAAAAAAGAAAGCTGGAATTTATTTTTCGTTTTCGGGATTTTTCTTGGCGGAATTATCGCCGCTTATCTTTTAGCCAATCCAAATCCGGTTGAAATTACACCGCAGCTTTCGGAACAATTGGCTTCTTACGGTATCACCGATCATTCGGGATTATTGCCAAAAGAGTTATTTTCCTGGGAAAGTTTATTCACGCTTCGTGGTTTCATCATGATTGTCGTTGGTGGATTTTTAGTTGGTTTTGGAACGCGTTATGCTGGCGGATGCACGAGCGGACATGCGATTATGGGAATTTCAAATTTACAATGGCCTTCATTAGTGGCGACAATCTGTTTTATGATTGGCGGTTTCATAATGGCGAATTTGATTTTACCGTATATTCTTGCTCTTTAGGATATTCTTTCACTTTAAAATTTCAAAAATGAATAATTTAGAAAATAAAAATACCGATACTGAAGGAATCAACGCAAGCCAATTGAAAGATTCCGGATTATCAAACTTAAAATATCTTTTGGTGGGAATCTTTTTCGGAATTGTATTCGTAAAAGCCGAAATCATCAGCTGGTTCCGTATTCAGGAAATGTTTCAATTGCAGTCTTTCTTTATGTATGGCGTAATTGGAAGCGCGGTTGTAGTTGGCGTAATATCCGTTCAGATCATTAAAAGATTCAACATTAAAACCATTCACGGAGAAAAAATCGAAATTCAGCCAAAGGTTTTCAGTAAAGGGCAAATCTATGGCGGATTGATGTTCGGATTTGGTTGGGCTATTACCGGAGCTTGCCCTGGACCTTTGTTCGCACAAATTGGGACTGGAGTTACTGTAATTGTAGTTACTTTATTAAGTGCCATTGCAGGAACTTGGTTTTATGGTTTAATTAAAGATAAATTGCCTCACTAATAAATATATAGTTAGACTAAAAAAATGAGTATAACAGCATTACAATTAAGAAAAGCAACTCTTGCAGAAGTTCCTCAAATTTGGGAAATTATACAAGATGCTATCGAACAAAGAAGATTAGAAGGAAGCAAACAATGGCAAGACGGCTATCCTAACGAGCTTTCAATTACAAATGATATCAATAATGGTTTTGGTTACGTGCTTACAGAAAACGAAACTATTTTATGTTACGCTGCCATTATTTTCGACATAGAACCGGCTTACGAAGAAATCGAAGGCAAATGGCTTACGAATGGCGATTATGTTGTGGTACATCGTGTTGCCGTTTCAAAATTGGCAAAAGGAAAAGGTATTGCTACCAAACTTTTTGAACACGTTGAAGGTTTAAGCATTAAAAATAATGTTTACAGCATTAAGGTAGACACTAATTTTGACAATGTTCCGATGCTTAAAATTTTAGACAAATTAAATTATACGTATTGTGGGGAAGTCTATTTTAGAGGCGGCGCACGAAGAGCTTACGAGAAACAGTTAAAATAAATTTATACTCAGCATTATCTATGAAACCCGACACGTTTTAATAACCTGTCGGGTTTCTTGTATCATATGCCCGCGTGAAGGATAGAGCTAAGCTACCGAAGTAGCAGCGAAAGCCTGACAGCATATCGATGAGAGGGCGTATACGCGCAAAGAAAATTTGCCCTCTCATCGGGATGGTGGCACGCCCCTATAGATTTTAGATTTTAGATTTTAGATTTTAGATTTTAGATTTTAGATTTTAGATTTTAGATTTTAGATTTTAGATTTTAGATTTTAGATTTTAGATTTTAGATTTTAGATTTTAGATTTTAGATTTTAGATTTTAGATTTTCCAAACCCGACAGGTTTTACAAACCTGTCGGGTTTTGTGTTCCAGGTTTCAATATAACGTGAAACCTGAAACTTGAAACCTGAAACTTGAAACTTGAAACTTGAAACTTATATCAATTAGGGCGTGCCAGCATTTAAGAAAAGGCCTGATGCAGTTTGCGCTCATTAGGCCTTTTCTTAAATGCTGTCGGGCTATCCGCGCTACTTCGGTAGCCGGCTTCTATCCCTCACGCGATCAAAAATCTTAAGACCTCTCAGGTATTTGTGGTATTCAATGAAAAAATTTCAGCAAATTCAGTAGCAAACATTATAAAAAGCACTATTCTAAATTAAAATTTTATAGTACATTTACATTAACTTTATAGATTAGGTATAGTTATAAAATTTCGCCTTAATTGAATTAACGAAAATTTAACATCACATTTGTATATACAACTATTAAAAGTTTTACATTTGTATATACAAATTATACACTTACGACTATGACAATTGAAGAGGTTATAAAAAGTACAGTAAAGCTGGATAATGCGAAAAAAGTTATTCTGAATATCATGTACACGCAGAATGTGATTCACGATCATTTTAACGAGTTGATAAAACCGTATGATTTATCCGGAGAGCAATATAATGTGCTACGTATATTAAGAGGACAAAAAGGAAAGCCGGCTAATATGTGTGTGATACAGGAACGTATGCTCGCAAAAACGAGCAATACAACCCGATTAGTAGATAAACTTTTATTGAAAGATTATGTGACCCGAAATGTTTGCCCGGACAACCGACGAAAAATTGAAGTTCTAATCACACAAAAAGGGTTAGATATATTAAAAGAATTAGATCCGAAAGTAGATGAGCACGAGCGCACGTTTGCTAACAATATAAGTCAGGAAGAATTAGAATTATTGAATCAGTTATTAGAAAAATACAGAACCCAACAAAATTAATATTATGAGTACACTATTAGAAAATCTAAATTGGAGATACGCAACAAAAAAATTTGATGCAACAAAAAAAATCTCTGCTTCAGATTTAAATACTTTAAAAGAAGCAGTTAGACTAAGTGCTTCTTCATACGGATTACAACCTTACAAAGTTGTTATTGTTGAAAATCCGGAAATTAGAGAAAAATTAAAAGCTGCGGCTTACGGCCAAACTCAGATTACAGATGCATCGCAATTGTTTATATTTGCGAATGATTTAAATCTTGGCGCGGTTTCTGTAGACAATTACATCAAAAACATTAGCGAAACAAGAGGTGTTCCTGCTGATGCATTGGCTGGATTTAGCGACATGATGAAAGGTACTATCGCCAATTTATCAGATGAAAACAAAAACATCTGGACAGCAAAACAAACGTATATCGCTTTAGGAACTTTATTAAGTGCCGCTTCTGAATTAAAAATTGATGCAACTCCAATGGAAGGATTTAATGCTGCTGCATTTAATGAAATCTTAGGTTTTGACAAATTAGGTTTAAATGCTTCAGTTATTGCAACTGTTGGTTACAGACATGATGAGGACGACGCTCAGCATTACAAAAAAGTTAGAAAATCTCACGAGGAATTATTTATCACTATATAATTATTATTAATCCAAAATCAATTTTAACAAAATGAAAAATTTCAAAACAATTGCAATAGCATTATTCGTAGCGGTGGCTAGTATTTCAGTAAATGCTCAAACAAAGAAAATCGACGTAAAAGCATCTACTATCAAATGGGTAGGTAAAAAAGTAACTGGAGAGCACTCTGGAACTGTAAACTTCAAAGACGGAGCTGTAGTTTTCAAAGGGAAAAAATTAACTGGAGGAAGCTTTACAGTTGATATGACTTCATTAACTGCAACTGACTTAACTGGAGAATACCAAGGAAAATTAAACGGTCACTTAAAAGCTGACGATTTCTTTGGAACTGACAAATTCCCAACTGCAAAATTAGTTTTCAAAACTATTGGAGCTAAAGCAACTGACGTTTATACTGTAACTGCTGATTTAACTATTAAAGGAATCACTAAACCAGTAACTTTTGACATCACTGTAGCTGGAAACACTGCTACAACTGCTTTCAAAGTTGACAGAACTAAATACGATATCAAATACAACTCTGGTAACTTCTTCGAAAACTTAGGAGACAAAACTATCAATGACGATTTCGAATTGACTGTAGCTTTAAAATTCTAATATAAGACTTACTAATTCTTATATAAAAACCTGAATGAAAGTTCAGGTTTTTTTTATGCTTAAAAACGACATAATACCCTAACTAACTCTTTTTAAAATACATATATTATAAAAAAGACATTTTTTTTTGTTAAATTTGGTTAACGCATCGAATAAATATTTCAAAATAACTAATGAAATAAATATAGCCAAATGTCAAATTTTGCATTTCTACTCCAAAACACCGCAAAGAAATACAAAAGTATTGGTTTTAAACTTTTTTTAATCGCATTGACCGCGTTATCCTCTGTCTCTGGTATTTCTCAAACTACAACAAGCAAATTAGATTCGATTGTTAAGGAATTGGGAATTAAGGATAAAGCTTCTCTCATTTTACTTAAAGGCCAGGCCGAAAGAGAAAAAAAAATGAGAGAGGAAAAATACATTAACTACCAAAATGTTCAAAAACAAAATAGACTTTTCAATTTAATTGAACTCGAAATCCAGAATGCAAAATTTCTTTTAACCAAAGGATTCAATTACAAAGACGTTGCCGGAGAAATTTACCAATTAAAAGATTGGGAAGAATTTGCAGTTAAGGGAATTGTTGGGAGAAAATTTAGAGTTTTAACAGATCGAAATCTTAGCTCCACTTCTATTCTTCTTGACGAATTGCTAAACCGATCCACTGATCGTTTAAAAAAAATCAGTCTTGAAAACCAACAGCTCAGCCGAACTCAGGAAAAAATAGATTCTCTGGTTGCTCAAAAAATCCTGTATTATATTCCGAGTGATTCTGTTTCAAGAGAAATTTACCGCCTTCAATCCGAAAGGACGAGTAAGGATATCACACTGATTTCTGAAAGGTTAAAAAATGCCGTAGACAGCATCCAGACATTGGAAATCATGGGAGATCAATTGAAATACAAAATTGAATCGGATATAATTGAAAATAACAGGCTCAGAAGATTAGAACTCGATCAATTGTTTACAAAAAAAGTCCCAGTTTTTGAGCGTCCTCTTATTCATATAGATCCCTTTGCTACTTCTATAAGAACAAATGCTCTTGTGATGTATTTTTATTTGATAAACAATAAAAATTCAATCCTCACCATGTTGCTTTTGATAATTGGAACAGCGATTTATTTCAGATTGCAAAAAGGAAAGTTTATTGATCTCGGCTTTAAAAAAGAAATGTTAGTTGACATCAATATATTAAACAGCCCCATTTCTGCTGCCATTTTGGTTGTGTTGAATTTATATCAATTTGTACTTCCAATGCCGCCACTAATTTTCGCCATAATTATCTGGACAATATCAACTATTGCATTGGTCATAATGATGCTGCATACGATAAAGACATTTGTCTGGAAAGTAATGATTTCCATCTTTATCCTTAATTTATTAGCCTTTTTTGATATTATAATACTAATTCACTTTGTTGGAGAATCTTATTTAATATTAGCGATAAACCTTCTTGGTATCGGAATAGGTATTTATTCCTTCCTAAACAGGGGCCAATTTCAAAGAAAAATCTATTTGTGGTATATTCTTGCAGGCGCTTTTCTTCAATTTTTCTCCTTCTATTATTTGGTAAACGGCCACTATAATTTAGGTAAATTTTTAATGACAAAAGCCGTTTATTCCGTAGTGGTAATTTTTTCTCTTTACCATACTTTAATAGTTGTAAAAGAGATTAATTTGGTTTCCAAAATTTTAAAAACAACCGATGAAGATAGTTCGAAAAAAACGATAAAAGGCATCCCGCATAATTTTAACTTTAGTTTTTATCTACTGCTTTTTGTTGCTTGTTTTATACTAATGATTAGAAACACCTATATTTTTCAAAGTATCGTTGATCCTTTTAGAAACTCTATTTCAGAGACAAGAAATATTGGAAACATCTCCTTTACATTTGAAAATATCATCATATTCATTCTTATTATTTTATTGTCTGGCTTCATTTCAAAGGTGGTTTCCTTTTTAGCCAGCGATAATCAGGTTATTAAAAACAAAGACAAGGCTAAAAACATTGGCAGCTGGATGTTTTTGTCAAGAATTACAATTGTAACTGTAGGTGTTCTGGTTGCATTTGCTTCGACCGGTATTCCGTTAGACAGAATAACACTAATCATAAGTGCACTTGGAGTCGGTATAGGTTTTGGTATGCAAAGCCTTGTCAACAACCTAATAAGCGGATTAATTATTGCCTTTGAAAAACCGGTAAATCTAAACGACATTATTGAAGTAGGTACACAATCCGGAAAAATGAAATCAATTGGTATTCGAAGCAGCGTTGTAACTACATACGACGGAGCTGATGTAGTGATTCCGAATGGCGAATTATTAAATCAAAATTTAACCAACTGGACTCTGGGAAGCAACCAGCGACGATCGCAAATCCGGTTTGGAGTTGCTTATGGAACCGACTTAGAGTTGACAAAAAAAATACTTTTAGAAATAATTGGTAAGAATAAAAATATTCTATTAAAACCGGCACCAACGATTTGGTTTACCAAATTTGGAGATAGTTCGATTGATTTAGTGGTAATGTATTGGATCAAGCATTTCGACTTTGACTATGATGTTAAAAGTGAAATGATTATAGCCATTGACAAAGCATTAAAACAAAACAAAATTGTAATACCGTTTTCACAACAGGATATTCACATTATAAATAAAAATACAGAGCCTGAAGATTAAAGCGTTTGTGTTTAGGCTCACAAATCATTCTCAATTCTACGTTAAAACAGTTTAATTTACAATTGTCACTCTTTAATAAAAGAGATTTTCTTTTCAAAAACATAACGTTCTTAATACTTAAATAACACTTTGGTAATAGCTTATCATGCTTTGATTAACATTCGGCTTCTAATTTTGGGCAACTAAAAAAAGAAACTAGAAATTCAAATCACAGTTATGAAAACAAAACTACCAATTGCAATTCTAACGCTGCTGAGCAGTTTTTTTATACAAGCACAACAACAACCAAAAGGAATTACCGGTACCTCCAACTGGATGTCCAACTGGACCACTTTTAATCCAGCTAAAATAGAATACAACGAAGCAACCAATATCATTGCCGGAACGATAGATAAAGATACCCGATTAACAAAACGCAACACCTATCAGCTTGTTGGAGTAGTTTATGTTACCAATAATGCCACTTTAACTATTGAACCCGGAACCGTTATTCGAGGCGATGATAAAACCTGTGGTACTCTTGTTATTACAAATGGTGCCAAAATTATGGCAGAAGGTTTAGAAACTGATCCTATCGTTTTTACTTCAAACAAAGAAATTGCAGAAAGAAAACCTGGCGACTGGGGCGGAATTATCATTCTTGGAAAAGCTCCCATAAATACTATTGGCGGAATTCATATTCTCCCTTTCGATTTAGAGCCAATGTTAAATCACTACGGAGGTCAGGATGCCGATGATAACTCCGGTGTTCTAAAATATGTAAGAGTTGAATATGCAGGCAGAAAATTAAGTTCGCTAAAAGAACTTAACGGACTATCATTAGCAGGTGTTGGAAGAAAAACAGTTTTGAGTAATATTCAGGTTAGTTATTCAAATGACGATTCTTTTGAATGTTATGGAGGTGAGTTAAACATGAATAATCTAATTTCATATCGTACTACCGATGATGATTTCGATTTTACTCAGGGAGCACAAATCAATATTAACAACAGTATTGCCATACGTCACCCCTTTTCATCAGATGTTTCCGGGTCAAGATGTTTTGAAGTAGATTCTTATGATAAGATAGGAAATACGGATATGACTAAAAAATTAACTAAAATAAATGCAAGTAATATCACTTTAGTTAATTTAGAAGAAAACAATCAGGGATTGGTTAGGGAATCTATTTATGTTAGAGAAAATACCTTTTTTAATCTGTCTAATAGTATTGTTTCAGGCTTTACTCCTTTTGTTTTACTGGAAGGAAATATTGGAGACGGCGAAGCTAATTTATCGAAAATAACATTCAAAAATTTAATAATTAACAATTGTAATGGTGGAATTACTAGCGAATCAGGAAGTGCAAACCCGGCAATCCAAGGATTTTACGGAAATCCAACTTTCTTCCTGGATTACACTAAACTTAAAAATAGCGAATTGTTTGCAATGCCTAATATTAAAGGCAATCCTGACTTTAGAATGAACCAAAACAACACAATTGCTATTGGAAATTAAGCTTTTAAAAATGATCGTTTCTAATGAAATTTAACAAATTTTCAAATTAAGAAAAGATTTTTTTAAAATTTTATGTCTCCTATTCCAATTTACATTTATATCTTTGTGACATCAAAATAAGAAAATGAAAATATTAATGAACAATACTTGGTGGTGGAAGAATTTACGTCAAACGTCGTGAACAAAGCTTCCTATGGTATTTTCAAAACTATAAATATAAAAGGCTTGTCATCACGACAAGCCTTTTTTTTTGGTCAAAACTAAACTGAAATATTCTAAAAATTAAAAAACTATATACATTGAAACCTTTTATACTCAACACACACTACAAACAAATCCTGGCAGATACCATCACGCCGGTAAGTATTTATTTTAAAATCAGAGATAAATTTCCAAACAGTTTATTATTGGAAAGTAGTGACTATCACGGAAATGATAACAGTTTCTCTTACGTTTGCTGCAACCCGATTGCGACGATTAAAATCGAAAACGAAATCATTTCCAAAACTTTTCCTGATGGAACTACAGAACAAATTGCAATCGATGCTTCGACTAATATACCAGAAGTAATTCAGCAATTTTCAAGTCAGTTTAAATCGGAGAAAAATGATTTTAAATTCATTAATAACGGTTTATTCGGATACATTTCTTATGATGCTGTTCGCTATTTTGAGAAAGTTTCAATTGCTAAAAAAGACAGTGCAACTTTAATTCCGGATGTTTTTTATGCGGTTTATCAAAACATTATTGCGATCAATCACTTCAAAAATGAAGCCTACATCTTTTGTCATAGTGTTGATGGAAAAAACAACATTTCTGAAATTGAGCAATTGTTACAATCCAGAAATATTGCTTCTTATAAATTCTCCAAAGAAGGCGAAGGTTTTTCTAACTTAACTGATGAGGAATTCAAACACAATGTGGCTTTGGCAAAGAAGCATTGTTTTAGGGGCGATGTATTTCAATTGGTTTTATCACGTCGTTTTACACAAGGTTTTAAAGGTGATGAATTCAATGTTTACAGAGCTTTACGCAGTATCAATCCATCTCCGTACTTATTCTTTTTTGATTATGGAGATTTTAAAATATTTGGGTCTTCGCCCGAAGCACAAATTATCGTAAAAAATAGAAAAGCAGAAATTCACCCAATCGCCGGAACGTTCAAAAGAACCGGAAATGACGAACACGATGCGGTTTTAGCCAAACAACTTTCTGAAGACAAAAAAGAAAACAGCGAGCACGTAATGTTAGTTGATTTGGCCAGAAACGATTTAAGCCGAAATGGACATGATGTGAACGTTGAGAAATACAGAGAAGTTCAGTTTTTCTCGCACGTAATTCATCTGGTATCTAAAGTTACAGGACATTTACACGAAAAAGCCACAACAATGCAGGTGGTTGCAGACACCTTCCCAGCCGGAACTTTAAGCGGCGCACCAAAACACAGAGCGATGCAATTGATCGAAGATTACGAAAAAACAAACCGTAATTTCTATGGTGGCGCAATAGGATTTATGGATTTTGAAGGAAATTTTAATCACGCCATTATGATTCGTACTTTCTTAAGCAAAAATCATCAACTGCATTGTCAGGCCGGAGCCGGAATCGTTGCCAGCTCAGACGAAGAAAGCGAAATGCAGGAAGTTTATAATAAATTAAGAGCGTTGAATACAGCGCTTGAAATGGCAGAGAAAATATAGTAATCAGTATTCAGCTTTTTAGTATTCAGTCGCAGAGAAAGAAATACAGAATATTCAGCGATATGTCTCCCGAGGTTGAAACCTCGGACAATGTTTGAAAAGCAAATATGAAAAAAACGCTTATAAGCATAGCCAACGGTTTCAACCGTTGGAAACAAAGATTAACAAAACCCGATGAAACAATTAAAAAACAAACCATAAAAACCATAAATAATCATGAAAAAAGCAGTTTCAATTTTATTTTTAATCATTACTATAACCTCTTGCAAATCGGAAAAAAAAGAGAATCCAATTGAAGGAACCTGGCGTCTTATATCAGCTGAAACGACAGAAAAAGATTCGACTTTCTCCACTTTCAATCCAAAAACAAAAATGATTAAAATTATAAATGATACTCATTTTGCCTTTTTCAATCATGATTTGAATAACGGAAAAGACAGTACAGCAGCTGTATTCTTTGGCGGAGGCGGAAAATATACTTTGAAAGATAGTGTTTACACCGAAAATCTGGAATACTTCAACAACCGTCAATGGGAAAATGGAAAATTTGAGTTTGTAGTAAAAATTAAAAATGATACACTAACTCAAAAAGGAATCGAAAAAGTAGAAAAATTAGGAATCAACCGAATTATTACAGAAAGATACGTTCGAGAAAAATAAAAAAATAGTTTCAAGTTTCAAGTTTCAGGTTTCACGTTGTTGGAACTTGAAACAAAAAAAACTTGAAACCTGAAACAAAAAAACTCATGAAAAAAATATTAGTTATAGACAATTACGATAGTTTCACTTATAATTTAGTGCACTATCTAGAAGATTTAAACTGCGAAGTAACCGTTTATAGAAACGACGAATTTGATATTGACGAAATCGCAACTTTCGATAAAATATTACTTTCTCCGGGACCTGGAATTCCGGATGAAGCAGGATTATTAAAAGAAGTAATTCAGAAATATGGACCGACAAAAAGCATTTTAGGTGTTTGTTTAGGACAACAAGCCATTGGAGAAGTTTTTGGCGGAACACTTTCAAACCTTGATAAAGTATATCACGGTGTGGCAACAAATGTAAAAACGGTTGTTTCTGATGAAATTCTATTTGAAGGTTTAGGAAACGAATTCGAAGTGGGAAGATACCATTCTTGGGTTGTTGACGCAAATCTACCAGACGTTTTAGAAGCAACTTCAATAGATGAAAATGGACAAATTATGTCGCTAAGACACAAAACCTTTGACGTAAGAGGTGTGCAATTTCATCCGGAAAGTGTTTTGACGCCAAAAGGAAAATTGATTTTAGAGAACTGGATTAAAAGTTAGTTTCTTTTGTTTCAAGTTTCAAGTTTCAGGTTAGCGAAACTTGAAACAAAAAACTTAGAACCTTAGTCTCTTAGCAACTTAGAACCTTAAAAATGATAACACTTTCAGAAACCCGAGAAATCAACATTGAAGATATCTTGATTTTATACAAAGCCAACGAATGGAGTTCGGCCAGCAAACCAAATGAATTATACAACGGTCTTTTAAATTCCGAAACTTTAGTTACGGCTTGGGAAGGGACAAAACTAGTCGGACTTGGGAATGCAATTTCTGATGGATTTTTGACTGTTTATTATCCGCATTTATTGGTACTTCCAGAGTATCAGGGAAAAGGAATTGGAAAAATGGTTGTAGATAAAATGCAGGAGAAATACAGTCATTTTCACATGCAAATGCTAACCGCCGACGGAAAATCAGTTGATTTTTATAAAAAGAACGGGTTTGAAAGAGCCGGAAAAACAGAACCCATGTGGATTTATCAGGGAAATGAACATTAAAAAGCAGTAAGCAGTGTTCAGCATTTTTAGTATTCAGTCACAGTTTTCAGTCGCAAAATTAACTTGAACCCTGAAATTTGAAACAAAAAAACTAAAAGCTTAGAACCTCAGAACCTCAGCATCTTAGAACCTTAGAATAAAAAAAAATGAAAACTATATTAAATAAATTAATCAATCACGAAGTGCTTTCAAAAGAAGAAGCAAAAGACGTATTGATTAATATCTCAAGTGGGAATTATAACCCAAGTCAGATTTCGGCATTTTTGACCGTGTTTATGATGCGCAGTATTACTATTGACGAGCTTTCGGGTTTTCGTGAAGCCTTATTAGAATTATGTGTTCGCGTTGATTTATCAGCTTACAACACCATCGATTTATGCGGAACGGGTGGCGACGGAAAAGACACTTTCAACATCTCCACTTTAGCATCGTTTATAGCAGCAGGAGCTGGAATAAAAGTAGCAAAACATGGAAATTACGGCGTATCCTCTATTTCAGGATCAAGCAACGTGATGGAAAAAATGGGAATTAAATTCAGTAACAATCCTTCCTTTTTGGAAAAATGTATTGACAAAGCCGGAATCTGCGTTTTACACGCTCCTCTATTCCACCCGGCAATGAAAAACGTTGGACCAATCAGAAAAGAATTGGCTGTAAAAACCTTCTTTAATATGTTGGGGCCAATGGTAAATCCGTCGTTTCCACAAAATCAATTGGTTGGTGTTTTCAATTTGGAACTAGCCCGAATGTATGCTTATTTATACCAAAATACTGATATCAATTTCACCATTTTACATTCCCTTGACGGATATGACGAAATTTCCTTAACAGGTCCAACCAAAACGATCACATCACACATGGAAGGAATGTTAAACCCTTCTGATTTTGGCGTTCGTCTTTTATCACAAACCGAAATTGAAGGTGGAAAAACGATCGAAGAATCAGCAGAAATGTTCACTAATATCATTTCAGGAAAAGGAACAGAAGCTCAAAACAATGTGGTTCTGGCCAATGCTGCAATGGCTATTGCAACCGTAACCAAATGTTCTCCGCTGGAAGGATTTGAATTGGCGAAAGAAAGCTTATTCTCCGGAAAAGGGTTAAAGGCATTACAAACATTACAAGAACTAAGTAAGTAAAAAATAGTTTCAAGTTTTCTTTGTTTCGGGTTTCAAGTTGTTGGAACGTAACCTGAAACTTGAAACCTGAAACCTGAAACAAATACAACATGAACATTTTAGATAAAATAATATTTGATAAACAGCGTGAAGTCGTTCTTAAAAAATCAATCATTCCGGTTTCACAATTGGAAAGTTCAGTGTTTTTTGGAAGAGAAACGATTTCTTTGAGCCAAAAACTGAGAACAAGTTTAACTGGAATTATCGCAGAACACAAGCGCCGTTCTCCATCCAAATCGGTTATTAACCAAAGATTTACGGTTGAAGAAGTGGTGAAAGGATATGAAAATGCAGGTGCTTGCGGAATTTCGGTTTTAACCGATGGAAAATATTTTGGAGGTTCTTTAGACGATTTGCTTTTGGCAAGAGCAAGTGTAAATATTCCGCTTTTGCGAAAAGAATTTATTGTTGATGAATACCAAATTTTAGAAGCTAAAGCTTTTGGAGCCGATTTAATTTTATTGATCGCCGCGGTTTTAACTCGTGAAGAAATCAAATCATTATCCGAATTTGCAAAGAAATTAGGTTTAGAAGTTTTACTTGAGGTTCATAATCAGGAAGAATTAGAAAAATCAATTATGCCGAGTTTAGACATGATTGGCGTAAACAACAGAAACCTAAAAACATTCGAGGTAAGTTTAGATTTCAGCAAACAACTCGCAGCGCAAATTCCGAATGATTTTGTAAAAGTCTCAGAAAGTGGAATCTCATCAATAGAAGCCATTTCAGAATTAAGACCTTACGGCTACAGTGGTTTCTTAATTGGGGAAAACTTCATGAAAACCGATAATGCCGGAGAAGCTGCAACAGAATTTATTAAACAATTAGATATATAAAGGTTTGCCACAAAGTAACTAAGGCGCAAATTTAATTTGTGCTATTTCGTGAAATTAATGGTAAGAATAAAAACTTTGTGTCTTAGCGCCTTCGTGGCAAAAACATCAAAAAAAATGAAACTCAAAATATGCGGAATGAAATATCCTGAAAACATACTCGAAGTAGGCACACTCCTACCCGATTATATGGGATTTATTTTCTGGGAGAAATCCGCGAGATACTTTAACGGAGAAATTCCGGAACTGATAGAAACGGTTAAAAAAGTGGGCGTTTTTGTAAATCAGAGTCAGGAAGAAATTCTGGAAAAAGTTCAAAAATACAATTTACAAGCCGTTCAATTACACGGAAATGAATCGGTTGATTTTTTATCAGAATTAAAAAAACAATTACCAAAAAAAGTCCAAATCATAAAAGCATTTTCTGCAGATAATGATTTTGATTTTGAAGCCATAAAGCCCTTCGAAGCGGTCTCTGATTTCTTCCTTTTTGATACAAAAGGGAAATTACCCGGAGGTAACGGAACCACTTTTGACTGGACGATATTAAAAAAATACAAATCTGAAAAACCATTCTTTTTGAGTGGCGGCATCGGAATAAACGAATTAAAAGCGATCGAAGAAATTTCAAAAAGCAATTTACCTATTTACGCTATTGATGTAAATAGTAAATTTGAAATCGAACCGGGGCTTAAAAACAAAAATCTATTTAGCAATTTCAAACGAAAATTTGATGTTGCCAACTTTTAAACTTGAAACGAAATGAACTTTAACGTTAACGAAAAAGGATATTACGGAGAATTTGGAGGAGCTTACATTCCCGAAATGCTATATCCGAATGTAGAAGAATTACGTCAGAATTATTTAAAAATAACAAGCGAACCCGATTTTAAAGCTGAATTTGATCAGTTATTAAAAGATTATGTTGGACGCCCTAGCCCGCTTTATTTCGCTAAGCGTTTATCTGAAAAATACAATACCAAAGTCTATCTAAAAAGAGAGGACTTAAATCATACCGGCGCACATAAAGTCAACAATACAATTGGGCAAATATTGGTAGCCAAACGTTTAGGTAAAAAAAGAATTATTGCTGAAACCGGAGCTGGCCAGCATGGTGTGGCAACTGCAACAGTTTGTGCCTTAATGGGAATGGAATGTATCGTTTATATGGGCGAAATTGACATCGCTCGTCAGGCGCCAAACGTTGCCCGTATGAAAATGTTAGGCGCAGAAGTTCGTCCGGCACTTTCGGGTTCACGAACGTTGAAAGACGCCACAAACGAAGCTATTAGAGATTGGATTAATAATCCTGTTGACACTCATTACATTATAGGATCAGCAATTGGACCGCATCCTTATCCGGATATGGTAACACGTTTTCAAAGTGTTATTTCAGAAGAAATAAAATGGCAATTAAAAGAAAAAGAAGGGCGTGAAAATCCTGATTATGTTGTAGCTTGCATTGGCGGTGGAAGTAACGCAGCCGGAACCTATTACCACTTTTTGCACGAGCCAGAAGTTGGAATCATTGCTGTTGAAGCCGCAGGAAAAGGTGTTGACAGCGGTCATAGCGCGGCAACCAGTAAATTAGGAAAAGTAGGCGTTATTCATGGTTGTAAAACCCTTTTGATGCAAACACCAGACGGACAAATTACAGAACCGTATTCAATTTCCGCAGGTTTAGATTATCCAGGAGTTGGTCCAATGCACGCGCATTTGGCAAAAACCGGACGCGGGGAATTTTTCTCAGTTACTGATGATGATGCGATGAACGCAGGTTTGCAATTAACTAAATTAGAAGGAATTATTCCGGCTATTGAAAGTGCGCACGCATTTGCGGTTTTAGATCAAAAGAAATTTAAGCCAACTGATATTGTGGTAATCAGTCTTTCTGGACGTGGTGATAAAGATTTAGATAATTATATTGAATATTTTAAATTGTAAAACAAAACAAGAAAAATAGCAATTATGGAAAAGTTATTCTCTTACGGAACATTACGGTCAAAGCAGATTCAAATGCAGCTTTTTAATAAGGTATTAACCGGAACTAAAGATCAGCTTTTGGGTCACAGACTGAAAAGTCTTCAGATAGAAGAAGAATTTGGAATGGCAGATTATGTTGTAGCTGTGCCAACAGAAGGTTCTTCAGACCCAATACATGGTATTGTTTATAATATTTCTCCTTCAGATTTAGCTACAGTAGACATATTCGAATCGAATGCTTATAAAAGAGTTGAAGTTACATTGAACTCAGGAATCGTTGCCTGGATTTATATAGAAAATTAATAAAAAACAGAAATGATTCTAGCAGCAGCACAAACAAAACCAACCAGGGGAAATATTGAAGCTAATTTATTAGATCATTATCGCCTCATCGAATTGGCGGTGCAAAACGGAGCACAATTAATTGCATTTCCTGAAATGTCTATTACAGGTTACGAGAGAGAATATGCCCAAAAACTGGCTTTTCAAAAAAACGATTCACGATTAGATCACTTAAAAAAACTGGCTTCTGAAAATAATATTATCATTGTTGCCGGTGCTCCAATTCAAATTGATGCTGAAATGTTTATTGGAGAGTTTGTTATTGCCCCTGACAATTTGGTTTCGATTTATACGAAGCAGTTTTTGCATGAAGGCGAGGATGAGTTTTTTCAATCTTCATTCGATTATAATCCGATGATTACTATTAAGGATCAAAAGATTTCATTTGCCATTTGTGCTGATATTGATAATCCCCTGCATCCTGAAAATGCTTGCAAAAGAGCAAGTGATATTTACATCGCCAGTATTTTCTTTACACCAAACGGAATTCCGAATGCATATAGAAATTTACAAAGCTATGCTGAGAATCATAAAATGAATGTTTTGATGTCTAATTTTAGTGGAGAATCCTGGGGTTATCCATCGGCAGGACAAAGCGCTTTTTGGAATAACAAAGGAGAATTGGTTGGACAAATGAATGATTCGGATTCCGGACTATTATTGGTGGAGAATAAAAATGATAATTGGGCGACTCAGATTATTATACTTTAAATAAAAACGTAATAAAACACCTAACAGGTTTTAAAAACCTGTTAGGAGAAAAACATAAAAGAAATGAACAGAATAACTCAAAAATTACAAGAAGATAAAAAGATACTTTCTATTTACTTTTCTGCCGGATATCCTAACTTAAATGATACCGTTCAGATTATTCAGGATTTAGAAAAAAATGGCGTTGATTTAATTGAAATTGGTTTGCCTTTTAGTGATCCTTTGGCAGATGGCCCAACAATTCAGGCGAGTTCGACGACGGCGCTTCATAACGGAATGACAACTCAAATTCTTTTTGATCAGCTGAAGAACATCCGCGAAAGCGTAAAAATTCCTTTGATTATCATGGGCTATTTTAATCCGATGTTGCAATATGGAGTTGAAGCTTTTTGTAAAAAATGTTCCGAAATTGGTATTGACGGATTAATTATTCCGGATCTACCGGTTGATGTTTATGCAGACGAATACAAAGCTATTTTTGAAAAATATGGATTAATCAATGTATTCCTGATTACACCTCAAACTTCAGACGAACGTATTCGTTTTATTGACAGCGTTTCAAACGGCTTTATTTACATGGTAAGTTCGGCGAGTGTTACCGGTTCTCAATCTGGTTTTGGAAATATTCAGGAAAGTTATTTTGAAAGAATCGGAAACATGAATTTGAAAAACCCACAAATTGTTGGTTTCGGAATTTCGAATAAAGAAACTTTTAATCAGGCTACGAAATTTGCAAAAGGCGCTATTATTGGTAGTGCTTTTATCAAACATTTGAGTGAAAGTGGTTCTGGTAAAATTGCAGAATTTGTTGGTGATATTCGCTAATTAAATGTAATTTACAGGGATTTTTTTAAGTCAATTCAAAATCCTTGTTATGCCCAAACATTTGATAATTTCAAAAAAAACACTTTTTCTGATTCTAAATCTGTGGTTTTATTCAGTACAAGCTCAGGAAGGTCAAACTCTGAATATCCCAACCAAACAAGATACCTTGAATGGTTCGATTACTCCAGAACGAATTTGGTGGGATATTCAGCATTATGATTTAAGCATTAAACCCGATTATGTCAATAAAACAATAACAGGCAAAAATGTAATTGAATATAACGTTACTAACAAAAAGCATTCGGACTTAATGCAGATTGACTTGGTAAGCCCACTTAAAATTGACAGTGTATTTCAAAAAGATAAAAAAGTCGATTTTACACAAAATCAGAATATCTGGTATTTAAAATTATCTAAAAATCAAGCTTCTAAAAAAAACAAAATCACGATTTATTATTCTGGAAAACCAACAGAATCGATAAAACCTCCCTGGGATGGTGGTTTAGTATGGGCAAAAGATTCCTTAAATCGTCCTTGGATTTCAGTAGCCTGCCAATACAAAGGAGCAAGTTTATGGTACCCTTGCAAAAATACCATGTATGATGAGCCTGATCACGGAGCCTCGATTGCTGTTACTGCTCCAGATACCTTAATTGCGATCTCAAACGGGCGATTAAAAACCACAATTAAAAATCATGACGGTACTAACACCTATCAATGGGAAGTTAAAAATCCTATAAGTCATTATGCAATTTCATTTTATATTGGAAAATATATAAATATTAGCCAAGCATATCAAGGCAAAAAAGGAAAACTAACTATGGATTACTGGGTTCTTGACTATAATAAGACCAAAGCCGAAAAACATATGATTCCAGAAGTAAACTTTACTATGAACTCATTAGAACATTGGTTTGGTCCCTTCCCTTTTTATGAAGATGGTTTCAAAATAGCAGACGCACCTTATATTGGAATGGAGCATCAAAGTGCCATTGCCTATGGAGGCGGATATAAAAGAGGCACGAATAAAAAAGGCGGAGATATATCAAATACAGGCTGGGGCAAAAAAACAGATAAAATGATTGTTCATGAAATGGCTCACGAATGGTTTGGCAACAATATGACCGCTGCTGATATTGCTGACCGCTGGATTCAGGAAGGATTTGCCGGTCTGGCCGAAGAACTTGTTATCGCTGACATTGCAGGTAAACAAGCAGGCAACGAATTTATGGCCGGAAGATTTAGAACTATAGAAAACGACAAGCCGATAATAGCACGCTACGGCATAAATGAAGATGGAAGCCAGGACAATTATATAAAAGGATGGGCTATTTTGCATATGATTAAAATTATTGTCGACAACGATTCAATATATAGAGAAGTTCTACAAGGCTTAAATCGTAATTTCTACCATAAAATTGTCACCACTAAACAAATAGAAAATTATATCAGTTTAAATACAGCGATTGACTTTCAATACTTGTTTGATCAATATTTGAGGACTAATCTTGTTCCTGTTTTAGAATATCAAATAAAAGACAATCAACTGTTTTATCGCTACAGCAATTGTAATGATAATTTTTCGTTACCAATTAAAACCAATCTCACCAAAGAGGCCTGGATTTACCCAACAACTAACTGGAAATCATTGAAAATAAAAAACCTATTACCAGATGACACCCTAAAACTTGACATTAATTTTTACATTACAACAAAGAAAACCAAATAGTTTCTATCAAAAACAAATCATCTAACCACTACACCGTTTTATGTTAATATTATGTTAAACAAAAATTAAACGATCGTTTAATTTAAACACTTGTTTAATTTTGTATCCGATTAGAAACACTACTATGTCAAACATCGAATTAAACGATAAAAAAATTCAGATTCTGGAGGTTGCTGAAAAGCTATTTTCAGAGAAAGGATTTGAGGGTACATCGATACGGGATATCTCAAAACATGCAAAAATTAATATTGCAATGGTCTCGTATTATTTTGGCTCAAAAGAAAGACTACTGGAGGCTTTAATTCTTTATAAAACATCTGATTTAAAATTACAACTCGAAAATTTATTGCAGGAAAATCTCGAACCTATTGAAAAAGTCAATAAATTAATCGAAATTTACATTAACAGAATCAGTTGTAACAAAGGGATTTTCAGAGTTTTACATTTTGAACTCAACTCAGAGAAAAGAGAAAAAAGCATGATCGCTTTTACTGAATTAAAAAAAGGAAATCTAAAATCTGTAGAAACGATTATTGCGCAAGGGCAGGCAAAAGGCGTTTTCAGAAAAGATGTTATAATTCCGCTTCTTACACCAACGATCATCGGAACCTTTTTTCACTTTCACATGAATAAATCTTTTTTTGTGGAGTTATTAAATTTAAAAACCGAAGAAATGTATAATAATTACATTAAAACCAGTCTTACAAAGCACATTCAACAAACTATAAAAGCGCTACTTGTTTATGAAAATTAATCCATTATTGCTCTTTGGTATTTTCTTTATCGGAATCTCATCAATAGAAGCACAAGAAAAAACAAGTTTAACCTTAGACGAAGCTGTAAAAATGGCTTGGGAAAAAAGTAACGAAGTTACGCTTGCCAACACTAAGGTAAACTCAAAAAAATACGAATTACAAGAGGTTAAAAACAATCAATATCCAGATATTAAAATTTCAGGACAATATCAACGATTGACAAAAGCTTCAATCGACATGCATAATGATCAGGCTAGTGCCGAGCCAATGCCCTCTCCGGATCAGGCATTGTTAGGAATGGCAACTTTAAGCTTGCCAATATTTTCCGGATTTAAAATTCAGAACAGCATCGATGCTTATGATAATTTATATGAAGCTGAAAGTGCTTATGCTGCCAAAACAAAAGAAGATGTTGCTTTGCGTGTAATCACTTATTATACTGCCTTATACAAAGCGCAAAAAACGTTGGATCTATTAAACGAAAATCAAAAACAGGCAAAACAGCGTGTTACTGATTTTACAGAATTAGAGAAAAACGGAATCATACCAAGAAATGATTTATTGAAAGCACAATTATTGGTTTCAAAAACGCAATTATCTATTGATGAAGCTAACAACAATATCAATAATATTAACTTCTATCTGACTACTTTACTTAAGTTAGATCCAAGTGTGAAATTGACTGTTAACGAAGGTGATTTCTTTAGCTTGAAAACAAGCAATGCTCCATCATCTGATGTAGTGGCACTTGAAAATAGAAAAGATTTAGAAGCAGTTCGTTTGCAACAAAAAGCGAGCGAGGCTAATATCAAAATAGCAAAAGCGGGCTATTATCCTTCACTTGCTTTATTAGGCGGATATACAGCGTTGGATCTTAAAGATTTTATTACTGTAAAATATGCAATGAATTTTGGACTTGGTTTATCATACGATATATCAGGGCTCTATAAAAACAGTGCACACGTAAAAGTTGCTGAAAGCCAAGCTTTAGAAGCAAAAAGTTCAGAAGCAATTTTGACTGATCGTATTAAAAACGAAGTTCAGAAATCTATTGAAGATTATGACTTAGCGATCAATCAAAGTGTAGTTTATGATGAAGCTTTACAACAGGCTTCTGAAAATTATAGACTTGTAAAAGATAAATTTGACAATGGTTTATCAGACACAAATGATTTAGTTGAAGCTGATGTGGAACATTTAAGTGCAAAAATCAATACCGCTTTATCTAAAGCAACTATAATTCAAAAATATTACGAATTACTTTCAGTATCAGGACAATTATCTCAATCATTCAATCTTTCTAAAATATAATCGATAGCTCTCATGGAAAAGAAAAAAACAAATACTAAATTCATCATTATACTAACCGTTTTGGTTTTATTGGGGGGAACTTACGGAGTATCAAAATACTTACACGGACAAGCGCACGAAGAAACGGATGATGCTCAGATTGAGAAAAAAATGAATCCGATTATTCCGAGAGTATCTGGATACATTAGCAAAGTGTATGTAAAAGATAATGACTTTGTAAAAAAGGGAGATACTTTATTTACTATCGATAAGAGAGATTATCAATTGAAAATTGACGAAGCAAATGCTGCTTTATTAGGAGCTGAAGGTCAGTACGAAGCTGCAAAAGCAGATATTGGAAGCGCATACGCAAGTATCAATGTTTCTGATGCCAATATGAAATCTGCAAGTGGTTCTATCGAAAGTGCAAAAATCAGATTGAGACAACTTACAAACGATTTTAACCGTTACAATAATTTGTACAAAACACATACAATAACAAAGCAACAATTTGAGCAGGCTCAAACTGCAAAAGAAGAAGCTGAAAATCAAGTGCGTGTTTTAGAGCAACAACAAAGAGCTAGTTCTTATCAAAAATCGGTAATCGAATCTAAATCTAAAGCTTCTGACAAACAAACAGAAGTTGCTGCAGCAAACATTAAAAGAGCTAAAACAATGTTGGATGTTGCACATTTAAATCTTACTTACACAGTTGTAACTGCTGCAATTGACGGTCAGGTTTCGAAAGTTGATATTCAGCCAGGACAATTGGTTCAGCCAGGACAATCTTTATTTTACATCATCAATAACAATGAAGCATGGGTTGTAGCTAACTTCAAAGAAACACAATTAAACAAAATGATTGTGGGACAAAAAGTAAGCTTAAAAGTAGATGCTTATCCTAATTACGAGTTTAAAGGAATTGTAACCTCATTCTCTCCTGCTACAGGATCTCGTTTTTCATTATTACCTCCTGACAATGCAACAGGAAACTTCGTAAAAACAATTCAGAGATTACCGGTAAAAATTAGTTTAGATCCATCGAATGACCCTGAGAAAGTAAATTTATTACGTCCGGGAATGAATGTTGATGTAGACGTACATTTAAAATAAATAAATGGCAACAGCAGTACAAGCAGACGACGATTTAGTAGAATACGGTTACAGACGAGTTATCATTACAATAACAGCAGTACTTTGTGCCTTGCTGGAAATTGTAGATACTACGATTGTAAACGTAGCTCTAACAGACATGCGCGGAAGTCTTGGTGCTACCTTGACCGATGTGGCGTGGGTAATTACAGCATACGCTATTGCGAATGTAATTGTAATTCCGATGACGAGCTGGCTATCGCAGCAATTTGGAAGACGTAATTATTTTGTGGCTTCTATCATAATATTTACGGTCTGCTCCTTTTTATGTGGTAATGCAAGCAATATTTGGGAACTAGTAGCTTTTAGATTCGTTCAGGGAATGGGTGGAGGTGCCCTCCTGGTAACGGCCCAAACCATTATTACCGAAAGTTACCCCGTTGCAAAACGTGGTATGGCGCAAGCTATTTACGGAATGGGGGTTATTGTGGGGCCAACTTTAGGACCGCCTTTGGGAGGTTATTTGGTAGATAATTATTCGTGGCCTTACATCTTTTACATCAATATTCCATTAGGAATTATCGCTACTATTTTGGCATTAACTTTTGTTAGAAGTCCAAAATACGGTGAAAAATTAAAAGCGAATCAGGTTGACTGGTGGGGAATTATATTATTATCCGCTTTTATCGGGTCTTTACAATTCGTTCTGGAACATGGTCAACAAGACGATTGGTTTAACGATTCTACAATCGTGACTTTAAGTGTTGTGACGGTTCTTGGATTGGTGCTTTTCATATGGAGAGAGCTAACCTACAAACATCCAATTGTAAATTTAAGTGTTTTAAAAGATGGAAATCTTAGAATCGGAACCGTAATGTGTTTTATTCTTGGTTTCGGATTATACGGATCAACTTTAATTATTCCGATTTATACACAGTCTATTTTAGGATGGACCGCAACGGATGCCGGATTATTATTGATTCCAGGTTCGATCACTACTGCGATCATGATGCCATTTGTTGGAAACATGATCCAGAAAGGAGTTCCGCAAGGTTATATGGTAGGAGTTGGATTTTTAGTTTTCTTCTTCTTTACTTTTATGATGCAAACTCGTATGACACCTGATACCGGTGTAGAACATATGTATTGGCCATTGATTTTGAGAGGAATTGGTTTAGGACTTTTATTTGTACCTATTACCACACTTTCGCTTTCAACTTTAAAAGGAAAACATATTGGTGAAGGAGCGGCTTTTACCGGAATGATGAGACAATTAGGAGGTTCATTTGGTATTGCTATTATTACCACTTTTATTACCCGTTTTAGTCAGGAACACAGAGTAAATCTGATCAACAATCTGGATCCTGCAAAATTTGAAGTGCAACAACGTATTCAAGGAATGCAGCACGCCTTTATGGCAAAAGGATACAGTGCCGATGTTGCCCTTAAAAAAGCCTATCAAGCTATAGATTACGCTGTGTTAAAACAAAGTACTGTAATGTCGTACATAGACATTTTCATGTATTTAGGTATCATGTTCTTATGTTGTATTCCAATTATCCTCTTTATCAAAAGAGGTAAAAACAAGATTAATCCTGCTGATGCAATGCATTAATAGCGTTAATATAATAATTGATTTATAATTTATAATACGAAAAAGCCGGGTAATTAATTTAACCCGGCTTTTTTATTTTTTATAATTAATATCATTCTAATTAATCATATCGTATAGATTACAGGGATTAAAATCCCTGCCTACAATATGGGTAAAGTCTACGACTCTTTTAAACCTCTGAACCTTTGTCCCTTTTAAACTTTGAACTTGTAGGAAACCTATCTCGTAAAAACCAAATGGTTCCCTTTAGAAAGATTCGCATCAAACTGATATCCTTCGTAATTGAAACCTTTTAAATCATCAATAGTTTCAGCATTAGTATCGATGATATAACGCACCATCATTCCTCTCGCCTTTTTCGCAAAAAAACTGATCATTTTTAGTTTTCCGTCCTTGTAATCTTTAAAATCCGGAGTTATTACAGGAACTTTCAAGGCTTTTACATCAACGGCAGAAAAATATTCGTTACTGGCTAAATTCACAAACAACTCCCCTTTCGTCAACTCTTTATTTAAAGCTTTTGTAACGGTTGGCTTCCAGAATTCATGAAGATTTTTGTATTCACCCACTGGCATTTTTGTTCCCATTTCTAAACGGTACGCCTGCATTAAATCTAGTGGTTTTAAAACACCATAAAGTCCCGACAGAATTCTAAGTTTATCCTGTAACACTTCTAATTTTTCTAACGGAATGGTATAAGCATCCAAACCGGTATAAACATCACCGTCAAAAGTATAAACTGCCGGACGCGCATTTTCGGGTGAAAAAGGAGTTTTCCATTTTTGATTACGCTCCCAGTTTAAGTCGGATAATTTATCTGAAATCGACATTAATTCAGATAATTCGGCTGGCTTTTTAGTTTTTAAAATTTTATGAACCTGGCGTGCTTCTTTTAAAAAAGACGGTTCAGTATATTGAGTAGTTGGTAATTCTTTTTCGAAATTCAGTGACTTCGCTGGAGATATAACAATTTTCATTTGTACGTTTTTCTATGATTCAAAAATACAAATTGATATTTTAAAAATGAGGTATCAGAATTGATTTGTTTGATAGTTCCATAAGTGAATTTCTACTAATCGTTTTTCCGCCACGAATTCACGAATTTCTTTTTTTATTGATTGTGATTCGTGAAATTCAGCCTTAAGTTTTTTGTTTTAATAAAACTTCATCCTGAAAATATGAATTTGTTCAAAAAAGTAAACAATAGATTGTAAAAGGCGTTTTCTATGTTGTAAATTTGCAAGCGTTTCCTTCTCTTCAAGATTAGAAACAATTATTATAAAAATTACTCAATTCGTGGCTATACAAACAAATTATAAAACAGCTTTAGAACATAAAATCTTCGGGATTATTTCGCAGGCCTCTCAGGAACTAAACGTTGACAGTTACGTTATTGGTGGTTTTGTTCGCGATTTGCTTTTAAAACGTGGTTCTAAAAAAGATATTGATGTTGTTGCCGTTGGAAGCGGAATAGAATTGGCTTTGAAAGTTTCTGAATTGCTTCCAAAAAAACCAAAAGTACAGGTTTTTAAGACTTATGGAACTGCAATGTTACGTTTTGAAGATACTGATATAGAATTTGTTGGTGCACGAAAAGAATCTTATAATTTCGAAAGCCGAAATCCAATCGTTGAAAACGGAACGCTAGAAGATGATCAGAATCGTCGTGATTTTACCATAAATGCTTTGGCACTATCATTAAACGAAAAAACATTCGGAGATCTTTCAGATCCTTTTAATGGTTTGGCTGATCTTGAAAATAAAACAATTAAAACACCTTTAGATCCGGACATTACCTATTCTGACGATCCATTAAGAATGCTTCGTGCCATTCGTTTTGCGAATCAGTTAGGTTTTGAAATAGAGAAAAATTCTCTAGATGCAATTACAAAAAATGCAGAAAGAATTAAAATTATTTCGGGAGAAAGAATTGTGGATGAATTGAATAAAATTCTTTCGACAGATAAACCGTCAATCGGATTTTTACTTTTGTACCAAACTGGGCTTTTAGATATTATTCTTCCTGAATTAACAGCTTTGAATCAGGTAGAAGAAATTGAAGGTCATACCCATAAAAACAACTTTTACCACACATTAGAAGTTGTCGATAATATTTGTCCAAATACAGATGATGTTTGGTTGCGTTGGTCGGCTTTGTTACACGATATTGGAAAAGCACCGACAAAACGTTTCACTAAAAAACAAGGCTGGACTTTTCACGGTCATGAATTCTTAGGTGGAAAAATGGCTAAGAAAATATTTGAACGTTTGCACATGCCATTGAACCACAAAATGAAGTTTGTGCAAAAAATGGTCATTATGAGTTCGCGTCCTATTGTTTTGGCACAGGATATTGTAACAGACAGCGCTGTTCGTCGTTTGGTTTTTGATGCCGGCGAAGATGTGGAAGATTTAATGACTTTGTGCGAAGCTGACATCACAACTAAAAATCCAGCAAAGTTTAAGAAGTACCATAAAAACTTTGATATTGTCCGCAAGAAAATTGTTGAAGTTGAAGAGCGCGACCATGTTCGTAATTTTCAACCACCAATTTCTGGTGAAGAAATCATGGAAATCTTCAACTTGAAACCTTCCCGTGAAATTGGAGTTTTAAAAGAAGCTGTAAAAGAAGCAATTTTAGAAGGTGATATCCCGAATGAATATCAGGCTGCTTATGATTTTGTAATTAAAAGAGCTGAAAAAATGGGTTTAAAAAAAGGTGCATAGTAACAAAG
Organism: Flavobacterium sp. KH_001; assembly: GCF_057840745.1. Taxonomy (NCBI): domain Bacteria; kingdom Pseudomonadati; phylum Bacteroidota; class Flavobacteriia; order Flavobacteriales; family Flavobacteriaceae; genus Flavobacterium; species Flavobacterium sp. KH_001. Next base: position 5,134,914 of record NZ_CM174520.1, read on the forward strand.
GCACAAAGCAACAAAGGTTTATTTAAATTTAAAATATTAAATGTTTCAAATCAAGTGTTCCTATCCTTTGAACCTCTGCAACTTTGAAACTTTGCAACTTTAAAAAAAGAATGAAAAAACATTTCCCTACAATCGCAAAAACAGCATTAGTTTTAGTTTATTTAGTAATTGTTGCAGGAGCTCTGGTTCGTATGACAGGATCTGGAATGGGTTGTCCGGATTGGCCAAAGTGTTTTGGATATTACATTCCGCCAACCGATTTAAAGGAATTGACGTGGGAACCCAACCGTGTTTTCGAAAAAGGACAGGTAATTATTAAAGATGAAAGTCTTTTGGTTGCAAAACATAATTTTACGACTGAAACATCTTTTGATGCTTCACATTGGGAAAAATACACCAAACATGATTATGCAATTTTTAACCCGTTGCATACCTGGATTGAATATATCAACAGACTTTGCGGTGCTTTGGCTGGAATGGCTTGTTTTTTCATGGCAATTGCCTCTTTCAGATTTTGGAGGCAAAACAAGAAAATCACTTTACTTTCCTGGTTGGTAGTATTTATGATGGGCTTTCAGGCGTGGTTAGGAGCTAAAGTAGTTTATTCGGTCTTGAACCCAATAAAAATAACAGTTCACATGGTTATGGCTTTGGTAATCGTTGCGGTAATTTTATACATTATTCAATTGGCCAGACCAAAAATAGCCACTGTAAAATACAATTCAACTTTTAGAAATGTACTTTTGTTTTCGCTTTTACTGACTTTAATTCAGGTAGCGATTGGAACACAGGTGCGTCAGTTTGTAGACGAACAAGTTAAAAACGGATTGACTGCAAGTATTCTTTGGTTACAAAATCCATCGGTTACTTTTTATGTTCACCGTTCCTTTTCTATTGTTGTCTTTTTAGTTAATGTTTATTTATACATTAAAAACACCAAATTTGGTTTAGGATATTCAAAAATAAACTGGGTAATTGTGATAATTGGAATTGAAATTCTGACTGGAATGGCAATGGCTTATCTTGATTTCCCAATAGGAAGTCAGGCGATACATTTAGTATTGGCATCAATCTTATTTGGAATACAGTTTTACATGATTCTGGAGGCTAAGAAACCTACCCCAGCCAACTCTTAAAATCCTGCACCTTTTCACGGCTAACAACTACCTCATCTTCTTTATAAGAAGGCAAAATAACTTTAAGTCGTGAATTAGTATAAACTTGAATTTCTTTTATGGCCTGAAGTGGCACAATAAATTTTCTGCTTACGCGGAAGAAATCCTTCATGTCTAATTCCTGTTCCAAAATTTCTAAAGTCGAATCGATCAAATAATTTCTGTTATCGAAAGTATGAATATACGTTCCTTTGTTTTCGCTAAAGAAACATTCTATTTCCTCTGTAGTTATTACTTTTAAATGCTGCCCAATTTTAACCGTGAATCGTTTTTTATAATTCTTCTCAAAAGGATTTGAAAGCATGCGGCGTATTTGCTCAAAATCAAGTTGAAGATTTTGATTTTCTGAAGTTGATTTTGGCATACGAGCCTTAAATTTAGTAACGGCAACTTCTAAATCGTCTTCGTCAATTGGCTTTAAAAGATAATCTATACTATTCAGCTTGAATGCTTTTAAGGCATATTCATCATAAGCCGTTGTAAAGATGATCGCACTTTTAATGTCTATTTTTTCAAAAATTTCAAACGATAAACCATCAGACAATTGAATATCCAAAAAAATCAAATCCGGATGTTCATTGTTAGCGAACCAATCTACAGATTCTTCTACAGAGTGCAACATGGTTTCTACGGAAATTTCTAGCTTTTCAAGCTTTCGCTGCAATAATCTTGCTGCCGGTTTTTCGTCTTCTATAATTAATGTGGTCATTTACTAAACTGAAAAAATTGAAAAAAAATAATTTAAAATTACTCCCATTTATTGGTATTTGAAGCATCCTTATCCATATATTCCCGGATTTTCTTTTGTTCCCAATCTCCATTGAAAAAAATATCCGGTCCAAACACTGTAAAAGCATGAATCAATAAAGCAATACCCCAATAAAATGCTGTTGAATAAGTATGCCAATCTAATAAACCCTTTTCCTCAAGGTTCCATCCAAAAAAATCTCCATCTAAATTCGAAATGATAATTAGAAGATTGATTATAATGTAAACCTTCAGGTGCGAGTAAAAGCCTTTTATTTTTTTTACTTTTTTGTATGCCCTTTCAAAGCTCTCGTCATTCTTAAATTCCTGTGCGTATTCTTCGTACATACGTGTTCTAAAACGTCCCATTTTTTTAAATTTTAAAAATTATTGCCACTTGCTTTGATTCTCTTTTTCTTTATCCATGATCTCTTTGATCTTTCTTTCTTCCCAGCCTTTTCCTAAAACCGGAAATACTTCGAAAACTTTCAGACCATGAAAAACGACCCCTACTCCCCACCACATTAAAGGCCAATAAAACCATAAATGATCTGGTGTTGTATATAAATTGATAAAAATCAAAACTATATTAACTACAATAAAAGAAGTTAAATTACCATAAAATCCTTTTATATTTTCAACTTTCTTTTTGGCCAAATAATATCTATCCTCATCATTAAAATTTACTTCCATAATTACTCCCATTTTTGTGTTTTTGTTCTTTTTTCTAAAAGATTTTTCACTTTGCGTTCTTCCCATTCTTCTCCGAAAATCTTATAATACGCAAATAAATCAATTGCGGACACTAAAAATACACTGGTCCAAATTATCATTACAACACTATTTAAATATATCACCGGAAAGAAATTTAGAGGTATTCCATAAAACTCTTTTAAAACATAAAAAACTAATCCGGCACCATAAATAAAGGCATGTATATAAAAGGATCTTAGTCTAACTATCTTTTTACTAAAGATCGCTCCAAATTTAAATTTAACAGGATTATAACTACAATTCGTTTCCATGACTATTTCCAGGTTTGTTTTTTACTTTCTTTTTCTTTTTCCAGAAATTCTCTGATTTTTCGTTCTTCCCATTCTTTATTAAAAAATGGTGAAACTCCAAAAGCTTTCAATCCTTGGAAAACCACTCCTACTCCCCAACCCAATATGCACCAAATAAACCATAAATACTCTGGCGAAGTCATTAGATTAATGACAATTAGCATTATCGTTACAAGAATAAATATTGTTAGATGTTGGTAAAAATCTTTTATCTCTTTCACCTTTTTCTGAGCCTGATGATAACGTCTTTCTTCTGTATAATCTGGTTCCATGATTACTTCCAGGTTTGTCTTTTATTTTCTTTCTCCAAAATCTCCCGAATTTTTCGTTCTTCCCAATCTTTATTAAAAACCGGTGAAACTCTAAAAACTTTCAATCCGTGCATCAAAATTGCAAATCCCCAGCCAAATACACACCATAAAAACCACAAATAACCAGGTGAAGTCATAAGATTTACAACCATGACAATTGGGTTACAAATCAGGAATACGGTCAAATGTTCGTAAAATTCTCTTATTTCTTTGACTCTTTTTTGAGCCTGATAATAACATTCAGCTTCTTCATACTTTGTTTCCATGATTATTTCCAGGTTTGCTTGTTGTTTTCCTTTTCCAGAATCTCTCTTATTTTTCGTTCTTCCCAATCTGAGCTATAACCGAAAACTTTAAAAGCGTGCATTACAACTCCAAATCCCCAGCCTAAAGCCGAAAACCAAAACCACTGAAATCCAGGAGAATACCTCAAATTTATAAAAATTAAAAAGGGAATCACACAACAATACGAAATTACATTTCCGTAAAATCCTTTTAGTTCTTCTACTCTTTTCTTAGCTCTGAAATAAGCCTTATTTTCATCACTATAGTCTGCACTTGTTTCCATAACTGTTATTTGTTTCGTTAAAATCGGAATCTTAACGGTGAATGTTTCTTCATTTTGTTCGACCAATACTTTTCTGTTAGTTACAATTCCGTATCGATTTACGATGTTTGTCAGCCCAACTCCTTGTCTGTCTTGTAAAACTTCTTTTTTCTGAAAATCATTTTGAATTGCTAAATAATCACCATCAATAAAAATTCTAATATGTAATGGTCTCTGTTCGCTTACCACATTGTGTTTTACTGTATTCTCCAATAAAAGCTGTAATGATAACGGAACTACCTTTGCATCCGGATTAATCGGTGTTGTTGGCAATTCATAAAACAAACTGTTTTCAAAACGCATTTTCAACAGATTCATATACGTTTTGGCAAACGACAATTCATCATCTACTGAAACCAATTCTTTGTCTTTTTGCTCTAAAACGTAGCGATAAATCTTAGATAACGAAGTAGTGAATCGCTGTGCATTATCCGGATTTTCTTCAATCAAAGAACTTAATACATTTAGGCTGTTAAAAAGAAAATGCGGATCGATCTGATTTTTTAAACTTTCGAACTTAGCATTTGCCGTTCCTGCGATAATCTTTTGTTGTGTAATTTCAAATTTTGATGCCTGTTTCCATTTTACCATAAAACTTCTGGCCTGCATAAAAGTCGAAACCCCAAGAGATAAAATGATATAAAAAAGATGCACCCAGATCATTCTTTCGCTAAAAAAACTGCCTAAAGGCATATTTTGTATTACCACAAAAATGATATAATTGATTCCCAAAACAGCTGGAACAGTGTATAAAACAGTAACTAAAATTCCGTAATACACTCTTAAATTAGTCTGCTCGAGCCAATCCCATTTTCTATCTAAAAGAACATTGATATATCCGTTTCCGAAACCTAAGCCAAAAGAATATAAACAACTTAAAAGGAATGTAATCAGAACATTTTTAAAAGTTAAATCGGCACCCAGGAAAGCTGAGAAAATTATTGTAAAGACCATAGAAATCCTGAAACAAGCTATCGTTCCACTCTTTAAATTCGAAAATGTATTTCTATTGTCTCCCATTATAATCTTCTTAAATTAATTTTATTTTTTGCAATTTTTCTGTGTTTCCAAAGCTCTTTCCAATCCCCATTTTGGCGAAAAAGGCGTTTCTGGTTTAAAAGTAGCAAAAAGTTCGATAGCTTTATCAACTTGTGCGCAAAGCGGTTTTGTATCAACACCTGACCATTTTGCTCCTCCTATCTGATAATCTGCTTCACCAAAAACGATTCTTGGGTTGTTTGGGTCTATCGCTTTTCCTTTCGCGTAAGCTTCCATTACTTTAGCCGAATATTTCATTCCGTTAGTCATCGGATCTGCTACTACCCAGGCTGTATAAATCAAAGCCTGCATCGCATATAATTCTGCATTATTTTGATCCTTAATGAATTCTACATCTAAGGCGTCTTGTGCTTTTGTCAATAACAAATCAATTTTTGTTTTATCTTTCTCATTAAAAGCTGATGTAGTGTTGATTAAAGCTACATAATAATTTGGCAAATAACTTGTTTTCTCAGCCGCCGCGATTCTTTCAAACATTGCCGAAGCATCAGCATTTTTTCCTTCTTTCCAAAGCCCAAAAGCTTTTCCCATTCCTTGTTCAAATTGTGTTTGTGCAGATAATAAACTGCAAATAAATAAAGTGGTAATTGTAATAATTTTGGTCATGATTTCTTTTTTTTAAGTTACTAAGGTTCTAAGGTTCTGAGAGTCTAAGTTATTTTGTTGATGATTAAAACTCTGTTGATTATTATACTTCAAAAGTATATCGGTTTGTACTGTTTTAAAATTAAATGATACTGAGTTGTCGAATTTGGTGACTGAATTGTTTTTTTTTGAGGGACAAAGGTTCAAAGTTGCAAAGTTTCAAAGGTTTTTCTCTAAATTCTGCGAATTTTGGGCTTTTTTAAAAAGTCATGAAAGAAACCTCTGCTCCTTTGAACCTTTGCCACTTTGCACCTTCCTCTAAAGATTCTTCAACTGATTCTCATTTTTGTTCTTGCTAATGGTCCAAAAGAAGCCTACGAAGAAAAATCGGTCTGCGGTTGGTACAACGGCTTGTCTTTGGTACACTCCGCTGGCATCTGGAAGTTTTGCGTAATCGTATCCAAAAACATTTTGGCTTCCTAATACATTTGAAACAGAGAAATACAGGATTTTTTGAGTTGTCAATAAATAGGCCCAGTTAAAACTCAAACTGTTGTATGATTTTGTTTTTCCATTCATGAATTGCGTTTGGTTTTGATCGTTATATGGTCTTCCAGAACTATAACTATTAGTAAAACCTATTTGCGATTTCCAATCGGTGATGAAATACTTGGTTACAATTGATAAACTATGATTGGCTACAAAACTTGGTGTCGCCATGTTTGGGAAATTTTTATATTGTCGTTCAGAATCGATATAAGAATAGGAGATCCAATACTCCAGGTTTTTATATAAGTTACTGTCTCTCCAGAATAAATCTAATCCTTTTGCATACCCAGAACCGTTATTGTTAAAAACCGAATTATAAGCAATATCTCTTGTATCATACTGAACTAAATTACTGTAATCTTTATAATACGCTTCGGCTCTAAAAGTTTGTCCTGGTTTTGTAAATTGATAATTTAAAATATAATGTCTTGCTTTTTCACTTTCAAATTGATGGTATTTCGAATATTTAATATAATCAACCACAGGTGTCTGAGTAAAATCTCCATAAGCGAAAGAGAATTGGCTGCTTTTTGAAACTTTATAAGCAATTGAAGCTCTTGGCGCAATATTGGTTTCGTCTAACAAGCTATTATTTGAAAGCCTGAAACCTACTTTTGCTGCTAAATTTTTAGAGAATAAAATATCTCCTTCGGTGTAAAAAGCGGTAATATTAGAATTGTAACCATTTGCAACCTGAATAGAAGCATTGTCATCGAAATTTTCATTGAATCTGGTAATGAAATAATCAGCTCCAAAAGACAATTTAAAATGATCCGATACATTTTTTCTTAGTTTCAATTTCAATTGTGCTGCATTTTCGTTACTATCAACATCGTTAATATCGTATTTTATTTTGTTGTTATTGTAGCCATAACTGATTCCTGATGTTAATTGCCAGCCCGTTCCAAAAGTTCCTTTGTAAGATGCATTCAGGTAGAAATTATTGTTATTTAAATCAGTTCTGATTTTATCTTCAAAGTTTACATTTTTCTGATTTAAGTCAAATTTCTCCGAATCGAAAGCTGCGTACAATTTGAAGATTCCGTTTGTAAAATGATAACGATAAACTGTTTCTCCAGACAAAGATTGGTACGGATTATTCCAATCAACATTTTGCGGAACTACTGCCTGATAAGGTGCTAAATTGATATAAGCTGTATTTACGCTCAACGAACTTTTTTCCCATTTTTGAGTATTTCCTAAACCTAAACCAACAGTCATTAGAGCAATGTCGGTTTTGTTCATATCTGGTTCATCTTGTGTATTCAATAATAAAACACTCGATAAAGCCTCGCCATATTCAGCCGAATAACCTCCGGTCGAGAAAGCAATTCCGCTGAATAAAAAAGGAGAAAATCTTCCTCTTGTTGGTAAATTATTAGTTGTTGCTCCATACGGTTGTGCGACACGAATTCCGTCAACAAAAGTTTGTGTTTCGCTGGCTTCTCCTCCACGTACAAACAAACGCCCGTCTTCACCAACAGTTTGAGTTCCAGGCAAAGTTTGCAAAGCTGCAATAATGTTTCCTGCAGAACCTGCTGTGGTTACAATGTCTAACGGTTTTAAAACAGAAACCCTTGCCTTATCTCCAGATTCTAAAGTTCCGGCCGTAATAACAACGGCATCAAGTGCATTTACATTTTCTCTTAATTTTATGGTTTGATTTTTAAAATTGGTAACATCAATTTCTGTTTTGAATGTTTCGTAAAGTAAAAAACTAACAATTATAGATTGATTTCCTGCGGCGGCAGTTTCAAAAGAAAATTCACCCGTTTCAGAACTTGTCGCTCCGTCATAAGTTCCGTCAATATAAATATTGGCTCCTGGAACTGGTTTTCCTTTCTGGTCAACCACTTTCCCGGAAATGGTGTTTTGAGCAAAAAGGAAAGCTGTTAAAAATAAAAAGACAATTGTAAAAAGTGTTTTGGTTTGCATGATCTTGGTTTTTGATGAAGCAAATGTATTTTAACAGTACCTGTTAAAAAATATTAAATAACCCAATTGTAGAATTTCGGGGATGAGTTGTAAAATACTTATTTGTATCTTAGCTTTTAGTTCGTAGTATTAAATAAAAAAACAATAAATGAACATAGCAGTCGCACAAATAAAGCCTGCAAAGGGAGATATTCCAGCTAACATAGAAAAGCATCTTAAATTTGTAGAAATAGCATCATCATTAAATGCAAATTCTATTTTTTTTCCTGAACTCTCCTTAACAGGATATGAACCTGATTTAGCCAAAGATCTGGCAACTGACAAAGATGATAATCGTTTTGACACTTTTCAGGAAATTAGCAATCTAAAAAAGATAACAATTGGAGTTGGAATTCCAACAAAAACAAAAAGCGGACTACAAATTAGTATGATTGTGTTTCAACCGAATCAACAGAGAATCTCCTATTCAAAGCAACAACTTCATGAAGATGAATTTCCTTATTTTGAAAATGGTACTGAACAAGTCATAATCAAAATTGAAAACCAAAAAATTATCCCGGCAATTTGCTACGAAAGCCTACAAATAGAACATGCCGAAAAAGGAAGTAATCTTGGAGGTGAAATTTATGTTGCCAGCGTAGCCAAATCAAAAAATGGAGTAGAAAAAGCCTTTATACACTACCCGGAAGTGGCAAAAAAACATTCTATGCCCATTTTAATGTCAAATTGTATTGGAGAATGTGATAATTTTGTAAGTATTGGTTTTAGTTCTGTTTGGACAAAAGAAGGAAAACTAGCAGAACAACTCGACAACAAAAATGAAGGTATACTTGTTTTTAATACGACAACTGAAGAAGTAATAAAACAGATTATCTAGCAAAAATTTGATTTACGCAACTGAAAGTCAGCTTGAAAAAACATATTAAAAAACACAATTAATCCCTATTAGCTATGTCAGAAAGTAAAAGAGTTTCGAATTTATATCAATCCATTTACAATGGAAATCCCTGGCTGGAAGTAACTCTGGCTGATACTTTAAGCAATGTAACTGCTGAACAAGCTTATAAAAAAGCAAATCCAAACCTCAATACAATTTGGGAAATTGTCAATCATCTCATACAATGGAGAAGGAATATTTTGAGAAGAGTTCAGGGAGAAATCGTTACAACTCCTGATCATAATTATTTCGTACCTATAATTGATTCCTCTGAAGCTGCCTGGGAGCAATCCCTGCAAAGTCTTGCAAAATCACAGGAATTATGGACCACCTTTTTTAATGATTTTAATGATGCTGATTTTGATAAGATAGATCCAAATAACAATCATAATTTTTACGAAGACATTCATGGCATTATTCAGCATGACGTTTATCACTTAGGCCAAATTGTTATTTTGAAGAAGTTGGTATAAAATATTCCATATGAAAAACATTGATAAACTACAAAATCTACTTCCCTTGGGGTATCTTTTTCTTATACTTTTAGGAATCGCTAAAGAGAGCATTTTTTATTATCAAATTGGAATAAACATTGTAAAGTATTCGTCTATCATGGATATTTTGATTAGTCCGGTAGCCGCAATTACATCACATCCCATATTCTTTATAACGGTATTCATTTTATTCATTTTTTCTTTTAAACTTCCGCAGATCTTGCTAAAAAATGAAGATAAAAAAGGTCTGCATAAGGTTTTTGGATCGAAGATTAGTAAAACTGAGAAAAATAAAAATGAAGTTCCGGAAAAGGAAAGAATTGATTATTATAACAACGTTGCAATAGAATTTCTTGCTGCTTTTCTAATATCCATTTTCCTTGGATACGGATTTGCTGATGGCAGATATATTTCTCAAAAAATAAAAAACAATAAAATTGACTATAATTATAAGCTAAATTATACGAATGATAAATCTGAAAATGTTTATATAATTGGTTCTAATACTGCCTACTACTTTTATTTATCAGAAGGAAATCCTACAGTCAAGATCGCCCCTGTAGCCTCGATCAGGAACTTGGAATTGACAAAAAACAGAATGCTAAATAAATAATACGCTGAAGATGAAAAAATCTATACTAATTCTATTTCTTTTGTTTTGCTGTGAGGGATTTTCCCAGGAAACAGAAGTGAAATTCGACGAAAGTTTGGCAAAATCTTTAAACGCTGATGAATACGGAATGAAGAAATACGTTTTCTGTCTCTTGAAATCCGGAACTAATAAAACGGCTTCAAAAGAAGAAACCCAAAAATTATTTGAAGGTCATATGGCGAATATCAACAAATTAGCCAAAGAAGGAAAATTGGTTGTTGCCGGACCTTTTATGAAAAATGATCGAAATTACAGAGGCATTTATATTTTTAATGTTGAAACAGTTCAGGAAGCAGAAGCACTTGTTGCAACGGACCCGGCGATACAGGCAAAATTACTTGAGGCCGAATTAACGCCTTGGTATGCAACTGCCGCTTTGCAGGAAACTGTAAAAATTCACGAGAAGATTTCTAAGAAAAAAATGTAATACTTTATATGAAAACAGAAAAAGAAAAAATGATCTCGGGAGAATATTACATTGCGGGTGATCCTGTTTTAGTAAAAGAACGTCGAAAAGCCAAAAATTTATTGCACCGATTAAACGTAACCGAATATCGTTTGACCAAAAAAGCCAAAGAAATTTTAGCCGAATTAATTCCGAATACAGGAAAGAGTTTTTATATAGAACCACCTTTTCATTGTGATTACGGCTACAATATTGTTTGCGGGGACAACGTTTATTTCAATGTCAATTGCGTTGTTTTGGACTGCGCGCCTATAACTATTGGATCCAATGTCTTTTTTGCACCGAATGTTCAAATTTATACCGCAACGCATCCGCTTGACGCCGAATTGCGAAAATCACTAGAAAATGCCTTACCTATTTCTATAGGAGATGATTGCTGGATTGGTGGAAACTCCGTAATTTGCCCAGGGGTAACTATAGGGAAAGGCTGTGTTATTGGAGCAGGATCTGTTGTTACAAAAGACATTCCTGATAACTCGCTAGCTGTTGGAAATCCGGCAAAAATTATTAGAAAATTAAATCAAGAACCTGAATCAAAATAAATAATGCTTACCTTAAATAAAGTTCATCACATTGCCATTTTATGCTCCGATTATCAAAAATCTAAAACTTTTTATACAGAGGTTTTAGGCTTAACTATTATTAGAGAAATCTACCGAGAAGAACGCCAGTCTTATAAACTAGATTTGGCTTTGAATGGTACTTACATCGTTGAATTATTCTCATTTCCAAACCCACCGAAACGTCCGTCAAGACCGGAAGCAGTTGGTTTACGACATTTGGCTTTTGAAGTAATTAATTTAGAAGAAATCATTGCTTTCCTGGATTCAAAAAATATCGAATCTGAGCCTATCAGAATTGATGAAACTACTGATAAACGTTTTACTTTTATCGCAGACCCTGATTTATTGCCAATTGAGTTTTATGAAAGATAACTAAGATTTTTGGCCACGAAGACACTAAGTCACAAAGTTTTTTTATAAAATTAATTATAGGAAACTTAGCAACTTAGTGTCTTTGTGGCATTTTTTTTAGCTAAGAGAATTTGTTGCCTTAATAATTTTAACAAATTATAAAGACCGTTTATTATTAAAAAACAGATTTGATTGTCTAATTTTGTGAAATCGCAAATAAATCTCGCGATCTACAAATCCACATCTGATGAACAAAACGGCGCAAATCAAGAAAAATCATCAATTTATTAAATTCCGAAAATTAGTTATTGTTTCTGTTTTAATTGGCTTTCTTTCAGCCTTTCTCGGAATCTCACTTAAAAAAATAACCGAATATTACGAAGAAATCTTCTTTCATGAAGTCTCGGTAAATCCCATTTTTTATATCATTTTCCCTGTTTTCGGATTGTCTGTAATATATTTTCTAAGACAATATTTATTTAAGAAAAAAGAAAACAAAGGAATTAAAGAGGTTTTCGAAAGCACCAAATCAACTTCAAAAAACCTGCCTTCTTATAAAATTCCATCGCACTTTATAAACGGATTATTGACGGTTATTTTTGGAGGTTCAACGGGAATCGAAGTTTCTACGGTCGTTGCCACCGCCACTATTGGTTCTGTAGCACAGCAAAAAGAAAATGTTTTTCGTCAATACAAAACCGAATTAATCTGTGCGGGTGTTGCAGCCGGAGTTACCGCTTTATTCAGCAGCCCGATTGCCGGAATTTTATTTGCCTTAGAAGTTATTTCCAGAAAAGTAACACGTGCTTTTATCATTTCAAATGTTATTGCCGTTTCAATTGCTTTTGGATTGCTTACTATTTTAAAAGAAGAACCTTTGTTTGCTGTTTCTATTACGACCTGGCATTTAAAAGCAATTCCTTATTTTATTCTTTTGGGAATTTTGGCAGGAATGAACTCCGTTTACTTAACAAAATGCGTTTTGTTTTTTAAATCTCAATTCGGAAAAATCGACACTCATTATTATAAAATCATTTTAGGATCGGCCGTTTTAAGTATTTCATTATTTATTTTTCCACAATTATATGGAGAAGGATATCATGCCATTAAAACCAGTTTCATTGCTCCAAATCAAATAATGACACTTACTTTAGCTTTAACTTTTATTGGAATTTTACTTTTAAAACCAATTGTAACTTCGATAACATTAGCTTCAGGAGGCGATGGTGGTGTATTTGCTCCCAGCTTATTCATTGGAGCCTTTTTAGGGTTATTATTAGCTTCAGGTTTAAATACTTTTTTCCATGTAAATGTGATTCCGGTTAACTTTATGATTATCGGAATGGCAGCAGTTTTAAGCGCCAGTATTCACGCACCTTTTACAGCCATATTTTTAGTTTGTGGCTTAACAAATGATTACACTTTGTTTTTACCCATTTTGGTAGTTTGCCTCATTTCTAAATACACTGCAAAAATGATTTATCCGCACACCGTTTATACTTACTCTCCTAGCTTAATCAAATAAACAATGTCAAATTTCACAGATTAATCATTTTAAATCATTTAATCTGTGGCAAAAAAATACCACAACGAATATTAGTTACTTATGCCTGTTCAAAAAATAAAAAGAGGATATCGCAAAACACGTTACATTCTTTACAAAGAAACTCTAGTAGATTATAAAGAACATTTTTGGTCTTTCTTAGGTTCTTTTGTCGGCATCGGAATTCTGGCTTATATTCAGTCGATACATTTTTCAGGAAATGACGCGGTTTACTTAATTGGCTCTTTTGGAGCATCGAGTGTTTTGGTTTACGGAATTATACAAAGTCCGTTTTCTCAGCCTCGAAATTTGATTGGCGGCCATGTTATTTCGGCCTTCATTGGTGTTACGGTTCATAAATTGGCTCCGGATATTATTTGGATTGCAGCTCCTTTGGCTGTTTCATTTGCTATTATATTAATGCAGATGACTAAAACGCTACATCCGCCAGGAGGTGCAACGGCACTTATTGCTGTTATTGGTTCCGATAAAATAAAAGCTTTAGGCTATATGTATGTACTTTCTCCCGTTTTGGTTGGTGTTTTGATTTTATTTCTGACTGCTTTAGTTTTTAATAATATGACTTCGAGCAGAACTTACCCGAGTCATAGTACTTATCACAAACATTATCATAAGATTAGAAAACGCTTATCAGGGAAATAGATTTTATCAATTAAAATCTTTTCAACAAATCACAATTCCTAATTCGTAAATCATTAATTATATTTTACCTTTGACCTTTCAATAAAAACAAAGATTATGGTTTATAAATTTAGAGTAATTCTAGACGCCGAAGAAGATATTTTTAGAGACATTGCAATTCTTGAAGACGATACACTTGAAGATTTACACAATGCGATCTTCAACGCTTTCGGTTTTGACGGAACGGAAGTTGCTTCATTTTATACTTGTGATGAAACCTGGAACCAGGAAGATGAAATTCCACTTTTTGATACTGGCGATGTTCCTGGCGAACAAAGAACCATGAGTGATTATCCGTTATCTTCTATTTTAGACAAGGAAAACACCAAAATCATCTACGTATATGATTTCATCAGTATGTGGACTTTCTTAGTTGAATTGGCTGCTATTGAGGAGCAATCTGCCGGAGCTATTTATCCTGAAACCTTATTCTCTCACGGAGAAATGCCGGATGAAGCCACAGAAAAAACCTTCGAAGCCGATATGCACGACGATATCTACGGAGAATTTGAAGACGATCTTGACGAAGACGACTTAGACATGTTCGAAGGCGATGATAGCTTTGAAGATTACGGGTTTGAGGAAAACTGGAATTAGGTTTGAGGTGCTAAGGTTCTGAGATGCTAAGGATCTAAGGTTTTTATTTTGAAAGTTTTTTCTTGTATTTTAATTAATTTTATCAAATTAATTAAAATATGTAAAAATGAGCAATTTTAGAAGCCTGCTTATCTGGCAAAAATCAATGGCCTTGACCACAAAGATTTACTTTTCAACAAATAATTTCCCAAAAGAAGAAATTTTCGGATTAACTTCACAAATTAGACGCAGTTCGATATCTATTCCAAGCAATATTGCAGAAGGATTTGGAAGAGAAAGCGATAAAGAACTTTTACGATTTTTAAACATTTCCGTTGGATCTTTATTCGAAATGCAAACGCAATTAGAAATCGCAAAAAACATATCTTATTTAAAAGAATACGATTTTAACAACTTATATGAGGACAGCCGCAAAGTAGAAAGAATGTTAGTTTCTTTTATTAAAAAAATAAAAGACAGAAACTAAACCTCAGTACCTTAGCATCTAAGAACCTCAGTACCTAAAAAAATATGATCAACCTTTTCAACACCCACATCGAGACGCTTGCGATACACCGCGTAGGAAACAAAAGCAGAAACGAAGCGATTTTTTTATCGGAACAGCCTTTTAATTTGAATGATGAAATTGTACCTCTGATAAAAGAGTACTTTTTTAAACCTTTTAGAGAGAAAGAAGAAAACTATTATCAGTTTGCGCACGAAGTCGATTTGGATTACAACGACATGTTTAAATATGCGACTGAGATTTTTACAAATCCGGGGAATTTACAAGAGATCTCAAAAAAAATTACTACACATTTATTTGAGCAATCGAATCATCCGCATATTAAAAACGGAGAGGTTTATGTAACGTACTTAACCAATTTAAGTATCGACAATAATGTTGTTGATGCTATCGGAATTTTTAAAAGTGAGTTACAAGCCGACTTTTTACAATTTGAAGAAAAAGACAGCAACCTGGAAATGATTTTACAGCAAGGTATCAACCTGAGTAAATTAGATAAAGGATGTTTGATTTTCAACTATAAAAAAGAAGAAGGATATAAAATTCTAACTGTTGATAGTAACCGTTATGATGCGCGCTACTGGTTAGAGCACTTTTTATCTGTTGATGCTTTTGAAGATGAAAACTTCATCACTAAAAAATATTTAAAATTCTGTCAAAACTTCGCAAAAGATGTTGTTTTGCCAGCAGAAGACAAGAAAGAAGAAGTAATGTTTATGAACCGATCTGTGAATTATTTCGCTAAAAATGATCAGTTTGAAGAGCAAAATTTCCTGAATGAAGTATTAGACAATCCGGACTTAATTCCTGAATTTAAAAACTACAAAGTTGATAAAGGAGAAAAATACAGCATCGAAGATGTAACCTCATTCCCTATTGCAAACGCAGCAGTTTCTGACGCCAGAAAATCGATTAAAAACGTTATTAACCTGGATACTCATATTCAGATTAAGATGGATTTTATCAATCCTGAAAGCGCAGAGAAATTTGTTGAAAAAGGCTGGGATGAAGAAAAACAAATGTATTACTACTTAGTGTATTTCAATAAAGAAGAAAAAAGCTAAGAAGTCATTCATTTTCTATTACTTACTTACTACAAAAGAAAACGGCAGATACAAATTGTACCTGCCGTTTTTTTATTTGAAATTTATAATTACAATAAAGAAAACATTGCCTTTACTATATCATCATAAACTTGTTTATCTCTTTCTCCTGTTCTGGCCAAAACACGAATTCCAGAATAATTATTAAAAATAAACCGGGCTAATACTCTGGCTTCAATTGCTTTGGAAATATGTCCGGCTTCCTGTCCTTTTTGAACTGCTTTTGTAAACACTTCCTCCATGACCTGGCTGTTATTTTTAACAATTTTTGCTATTTCTTCATCGTGCATAGCAAGTTCTACAGAAGAATTTACCATAAAACAACCTTTTGTAATTCGGTCTTGCAAACTTTCTATAATTGCCTGTTTAAAAAGGTCATGAAGTGTTTCTTTGATGTTCTTAGATTCCTCTAAAAGCTTTATAACCTGATCCTGCGATTGTTTTTGATAACGTTGCAGAGACTGACTAAATAGCTTTTGCTTATCACCAAAAGTATCATATAAACTAGAACGACTTAAACCTAAATGTGTTACCAAGTCCTGCGCCGAAGTTCCGTTATAACCTTTGTGCCAAAATATTTCAATTGCTTTGTCTAAAGCCTGATCTTCATTAAATTCTTTTGTTCTAGCCATGACTTCAAAATTAAAATTACTTTACAAAGATACAAAAAATACGGAACAAACGTTCCTGAATTTTTTCAAAAAAATTATACTACAGCGTTAACAGTAAGTCCGCCATCCACAACAATTTCAGCTCCAGTAATAAATGATGCGTCATCAGAAGCAAGAAATCCAACGGTTTTAGCAATTTCAGAAGCTTGTCCAAAACGTTTCAATAGGATTTTCTCTCCTAAAACGGCTCCAAATCCGTCTACTTGTTCTTTTTCTAAACCTAATTTTCCATAAAGAGGAGTTTCAACAGGACCAGGAGAAACGGCGTTTACTCTGATTTTTCGTGGTGCTAATTCGGTAGCAAAAACTTTATTTAAAGATAAAACTGCCGCTTTGCTTGAGGCGTAAACACTTGAATTTGGCATACCAACGTGAGCGTTTATAGAAGTGTTAAAAATAATAGAACCTCCATCATTTAATATTGGTAATACTTTTTGAACTGTAAAGTAAACACCTTTTACATTGACATTCATAATGCTGTCATAATGTTCTTCTGAAGCAGACTCAACTGGCGCAAAAGAAGCAATTCCTGCATTTAAGAATAAGATGTCTACTTTCCCAAATTTTACTTTTACTTCTTCTACTAGTGCATCAATAGATTTCAAATCAGCCTGATCTGAAACAATTCCTGTCACATTCAATTCCTGCTCTGCTTTTACCAAAGCTTCTTTGTTTCTTCCTGTTACAATTACTTTTGCACCTTTAGCAACTAATTCAGCTGCTGCTGCATACCCAATTCCGCTGTTTCCTCCAGTCACGATTGCAACTTTGTTTTCTAAATTTTTCATTTTATTTATTTTTAACTTATTGATTATTCATTATTATGGTACAAAGATATTATAACGGAACGATCGTTCCGTTATAATTAGCGTTAATTTTTAGTTAAAATAATTCACTGCTTTAAAACGGCCAATAAATACAAGGTTTACGTCTATGGAACTATAAATGAAAGAGATTGTAAAATGTAAAACATTCTTAAATTATGCTTAATTTTGTAACCTAAAAACAAAAAAGATGGATATTCATTTACATAACGAAAGTCCTTTTAAAACTATCATTTCTTTTCACAAGCTAATCGAATCTTTTGAAGAAATAGCTTCCTCAAATATCGACTATCGTGCAAACTATGCTAAGGCTATACTACAACAAATAGAATCAATTCCCGAGTTAAGAACAGGAATTGAGGATTATTCCATAATCAAAAACAATGAAGGCTTAATCAAATACATTTTAGCTGATCTATTCCCAACAGCTTTAACTCAAAATGAAATAAAAGCCGTTACCATTCCTTTTCAAAATATATCTTTTAATTATACAGAGCGTTTCAAAAAAATCCTGCGTAATGCAGGCGACGAATTTTACATGGAAATTCGTGATTTTGATGATCACCAATTCTATATCAACAACTGTTGTTTAATTCTAAGTAGTTATTACAAACAACACATCGATTTCAACAGACCGTTTTTCTACGATATTCCGGATGAAGAAGGTATCGAAAAACATTATCGAATTTTGTATAATGCAGATTTTATGGAAATTACTCCAACAGAAAATGCAATACAATTAACTCAGGATGATATTGATAACTTAATCGACAACTATGATAATCTTGAACTTTGGAAATCTAAATTCCCTAAAGGAAGCTGGATATTAAAAGGTTTCGGAATTGTTTCTTTGTTTGACGCCACTACAGAAAGTTCCATTTCAAATTTGAAAAGTAATTTACTTAAACCAGATAGAGAATCTGTTACAACTGACGAGGTTGTAGCCAATATTTTCAGATCAATATTTAAAATTCCTGATTTGAAAGTAGGTTTCATTATATACAATCCTGAAGAAGAAAAATTCGTTAAACCTGCAAAATTAGAAAGTCAGCTAGAGAGTTTTTTACTTTCAAACGATCAGGAAGTTGATTGCAAAAATGCCTTTTTTGGATGTTCTTTTGATAATTTACTAAATAAAAAAGAACCTTTCGTTATTTCAAACGTAACAAAATTTATAGAAGAATCTCCAAACAAAAAAATGGGAGAGCATTTATTAAAACAAGGTATTCAGAGCTGTATTTTTGCGCCGGTTATAAAAGACGATCATTTATTGGGCGTTTTAGAGTTGGTTTCTTCTAACTCAAGAGCTTTAAATAGTGTGAATGCTCAAAAACTGGAATTGGTCCTTCCCTATTTAACAGATACTATTGATCGTTATAATACGGATATGCAACACCAGATTGAAGCGATCATTCAACGTGAATATACCACGATACACCCTAGTGTTTACTGGAAATTCAGAAAAGAATCTCAAAATTACTTTCAAAACAACAATCCTACAAAAGATTATATTTTTAAGGAAATCGTTTTTAAAAATGTATATCCTTTATATGGACAAATTGATATTAAAGGTTCATCTGAGCATCGAAATGAAACTGTAAAAAGAGATTTAAAAAGTCAGCTGAGTACACTTTTGGAAATTTTTGATAATCAGAAACCAAATTCAAATCTGGTGCTGTTGGAACAAAGAAAATTTGAGTTGGAATCGCTTCGAAACGAATTGGATTTTCCACTAAAAGCAGATACAGAGCAACATATTCAAAGATATATTGAAGAAGAAATTCATCCGATTTTAAAAAACACAAAAGGTTCTGCTAAAAACGAAAAATTAGAACAATTGTATTTTGAAAATTTAGATGAAAAAACAGGTTTATTTTATCAGGAGAGAAAGAAGTTTGATAATGCAATGTCTATTATCAACAAGAAACTAGCTTCTGTTCTAGATAGAAAACAATTAGACGCACAGCAAATTTATCCGCATTATTACGAGCGTTTTAAAACCGATGGTGTCGAGCATAATTTATACATTGGAGCATCAATTTCACCAACAAAACCTTTTGATATTATGTATCTGCACAATTTACGTTTGTGGCAGCTGCAGACTTTATGCGAAATGGAATTAGAGCACCATCAGCTTAAGGAATCATTACCATACGAATTGGATGTGACTTCTTTAATTTTGGTTTTCAGTGCACCGCTTTCGATTCGTTTTAGAATGGATGAAAAACGTTTTGATGTTGACGGCACTTACAATGCCAGATATGAAGTCGTGAAGAAACGAATTGATAAAGCAAATATCAAAGGCACACAAGAACGAATTACAGAAAAAGAAAAAATCACAATTGTTTATTCTCAAAATAACGAAGAAACGGAGTATTTGAAATACATCAAATATTTACAACACAAAAAAATTCTGGAACCTGCTATCGAACAATTTGAAGTTGAAGATCTCCAGGGTGTTTCAGGATTGAGAGCAATACGCGTCAAAGTGATTAACAATACTGCAAGTCCGGCGAAAAAAATCACCTATCAGGATTTATTAGATGAGCTCAATTAATTTAGTTGAGCTTTTTTGAATTTTCTGTTTAAAATTTTAATTCAACACATAGAAAACATAGATTCTATGTGTTGAAAAAAGGATATATAAAAGAAACATGTTTCTCACACATAGCTATGTGTTTTTAGATTAGTGAAACGCCTTTACCAAATTCTCAGTATCTATGTTTCGATGTGTTTAAAATTCTTAACCACAATTAAATTGATTTAAAAGCAATCACAAACGAGATTACTGTTACGATCAGTCCAACCATGAAAATATTGTAGGCAATTCGTAACAGGTTGTATTTTCGCTGCAAAACCAATCCAAGATAATACAAATCTTTGATCATGGTTGAATACAGATAATCACGATCTTTCATCATTTCGTTCATCGCCCAATCGTATTCTACCAATGGCATTTTGTAGAAATTCCCAAAAAACATCAAGTTCACTTTTTTCGCTTCAACATCTTCGCGTGTAAAAAATCCGGAAGTTACTTTTGGTCGCGTCGACAAAATGGCAAAAATAATTGTTGTTACACTAGAAATCAGCATCACAAAAGTTGGAATCACTAAATGTGCATTTCTCGGACTGTCTAGTTTTGGAATAATAGACGAAAGTGCAATTGAAATAATAATGGCGTTTACAGACAATAAAATATTCGCTTTACTATCAGCAATACCGCTTAATCGTGTATGATTTCCCAAAGTTACACGGAACAAAGTATCAACACCGCGATCAGGTTTCTCTACTTTATCTTTCTTTTTATTTTCCTCTTCCATTTTATCAGCCTCCTTCTGTTCTTGTTTTTCAATTCTTTTCTGAACCAAAAGTATGTTTCTTTCTTTAAGAGGCTGCCATTTTTTCAATGCAAAATCAGTATAAAAACGATGTTTGTTCATTAAAAAACTCAAATTTTCTTTCGCCCAATCTGCATTTGAATATGAAACATTAAAAGCATTTTTGAGTTCTAAACGCAATAATTCGCAGGTAATCTCATACTCATTGCCCATAAGATGTGCATAATCAGCATCTTTAATGATCTTTTCTAAAAGCGTTTTCGGAATATATTCTTTAACTGTCGCTAAAATAAGGTTAGAAATTTTTTCGATAAAATCATCAGATTGGCCTTTCTCTTTCAAAAAAGCAGCTGCAATTTTCACGCTTTCCTTTTCGTGATTTTCAAAACCTACAATGTATCCGGTGTCATGAAACCAGGCTGCCACAAGCAAAAGTTCTTTTTCTTCTCCCTTTACTTCTTCTTTTTTGCACAACTCTTTTACAGCACTTACAACTGTTAAAGTATGATTGAGATTATGATAAGAATATAAATTAGAAAGTTTATCTTTGAGTAAATTACTGACGAAATCTTCGGATTGTTCTATAAGATTCATTGAGAATATTTTTATACCACTAAATTATGAAATTGTTTTTGTATAACCATTTTATTACGAAGATTAAAACGTATTCTTTTGTAATAACCCTAGTGCTTTTGCTTAATTCCTGTGCGACGCATAAAGCCCAATATGGTAAAAATGTTAGCACTCACGAAACAGAGAACGCAACAGACACTATAAAAATTGCGCACACCTTTTTCTTAGTAGGTGATGCAGGAAATGCAGATGAAGAGCAGGCACAACAAACTTTAGAACTATTACACGAAAAGCTAAAAAAAGCGAGTAAAAAATCGACTTTAGTTTTCCTGGGCGATAATATTTATCCCAAAGGTTATCCTGCTGATAAAAACGATTCACAAAAGCCTTTAGCCGAAACCAAACTTACCAATCAATTAAAATTAACCAAAGGATTTAAAGGAAAAACCATTATGATTCCGGGAAATCATGATTGGTACAGTGGAATAAAGGGTTTAGAAAATCAGTCTGATTTTGTGGCCAAATATCTTAATGATAAAAAAGCATTTCTTCCTCGAAAAAGTTGTCCGATAGAAGATGTAAAAATTGACAGTACAGCTACATTAGTTACCATTGACAGTGAATGGTTTCTGGAAGATTGGGACAACCACCCGACAATAAACGACAATTGTGATATTAAAACCCGCGAAGCTTTTTTTGAAGAACTTGAAAGCATTTTAAATAAAAATCAGGAGAAAACGGTTATTCTGGCGATTCATCATCCGTTATTAAGCAATGGATCACACGGTGGACAATATTCGTGGGAAAAACAATTATTTCCTTTGGAGAAAAAAATTCCACTGCCAGTAATTGGCTCTTTTATTAATTTACTTCGAAAGACTTCCGGAGTAAGCCCGCAGGATCTTCAAAACAAACAATATATCATTTATGCCAAGCGAATTAAAACATTATTACAAGGCCAAAAAAATGTTATTGTAGTTTCAGGACATGATCACAATCTGCAATATATCAATAACGAAAACATCACGCAGATTATTAGTGGTGCCGGATCTAAATCTGAAGCAGCAAGAGCTGTCAATCCAACTGATTTTTCTTATGGTGGCAATGGATATGCAACCCTGACTTTATTCAAAAGCGGTGATGCAAAAGTAAATTTCTTTGGAAACGAAAATAATCACGAAAAAATGCTTTTTGAACGCGAAATCATTAAAGCGAAAGAAATAAACTGGGCTGCAAATGTTCCAAATAAATTCCCATCAACAGTTACGACTTCTATTTATTCGGCTAAAATGACGGACAAAGGCATCTTTCATAAATTTTTATTCGGTCAGCATTACAGAAAATATTACAGCATGCCTATTGAAGCCAAAACTGCTACTTTAGATACTTTAAAAGGCGGTTTAAAACCTATTCGCGAAGGCGGAGGACATCAATCTGTTTCCTTAAGAATGTCTGATCCAAAAGGAAGAGAATATGTAATGCGTGCGATGAAAAAAAGCGCCACTGTATTTTTACAGTCTGTTGCTTTTAAAGATCAATATGTTGTAAATGATTTTGAACAAACTTATGCTGAAGATTTTCTTTTAGATTTTTACACCACTACACATCCTTATACTCCTTACGCAATTGCCAGTTTATCAGATCAATTGGGGCTTTTGCATACTAATCCGGTTTTGTATTATATTCCGAAACAGGAAGGTTTAAAAGAATTCAATTCGAATTTTGGAGATCAATTATATATGGTTGAAGAGCGACCTGCGGACAATCATCTTGATGGAAAGAACTTTGGAAAACCAACTAATATTATTAGTACAGATGATATGATGGCCAATCTTCGTAAAGATGAAAAATATTCAGTTGATGAAAAAGAATATATAAAAGTTCGCTTATTTGATATGCTTATTGGCGATTGGGACAGACATAGTGATCAATGGCGTTGGGCAGAACACAAAATTGGCGATAAAGTAGTTTACAAGGCTATTCCACGCGATCGTGATCAGGCTTTCCCTAAGTACGACGGAACTTTACTATCACTCTTAATGAACGTTCCGGCAATTCGTCATATGAGAACTTTTAAAAGCAAAATCGATAATGTGAAATGGCTTAATAGAGAACCTTACCCATTAGATTTGGCTTTCTTAAAAACCGCAGAAGAAAAAGACTGGATTGAACAGGCTAAATATATTCAGGAAAATTTATCAGACAGCGACATTGATAATGCATTTAAAAATTTACCTAAAGAAGTTCAGGACGGAACGATTGAAGACATCAAGCAAAAACTAAAGAGCAGAAAAAAAGAGCTACAGAAATACGCTTCAGAATACTCAGATGTTCTTAATAAAACGGTAATGATTGCAGGAACAGATAAAAAAGACAAATTTATTTTAAATCATAATGCCCGAAAAAATATTGAAATTCAGGTTTTCAGAATAAAAAAAGAGGGCGATGAATTGGTTTATACTAAAACAGTAAAAGATGACAAAACTAAAAATCTGTGGATCTACGGATTAGATGATGCCGATGTTTTTCAGGTTACAGGAGAACAAAAGTCTGATATTAAAATCCGTTTGATTGGTGGTCAAAATAATGATACTTACAACATTGAGAACGGAAAAAAAGTTATTGTTTACGATTTTAAATCAAAAGAAAACACTTATAATCTGGATTCTAAAACAAAAACGGAACTTACAGATGATTATGATGTGAATTTGTATAATTATGAAAAACCAAAATACAATGTTTTTTCAGGTCTGCCTAATATTGGCTACAACCCTGATGACGGCGTAAAAGTCGGTATTAATTTAAATTATACGGTAAATAATTTCAAACAAAATCCATATACACAAAGACATATTTTTAATGCCTTTTACTATTTTGCTACTGGCGGTTTAGAGTTTAATTATGCGGCACATTTTCCGGGCTTATTAGGTAAGTGGGTTATAGATGTTGAATCATTGTATACAACGCCAAATTTTGCAATGAACTACTTTGGTTACGGAAATGAAACGGTAAATAATGATGATGAACTAGGATTGGATTATAACCGTGTTCGTATCAGAAAATTTAATGTTTCAGGTGCAATCAGACACGTTGGGCGTTATGGCAGCGAGTTTAGCGTACAGCCTATTTATCAGAGAATGACAGTTGAAGAAACAGAAAACAGGTATATCGATACTCCCAATATAGTTAATCCGGCTGTTTTCGACAGTCAGAATTATGGAGGATTAAAAGTAAAATATCTTTTTAAAAATGCTGATTTTGCTGCAAAACCAACTCTAGGAATGGCCTTTATGCTTGCAGCCACCTGGACAGCAAACTTAAACGAAACGAAGCAAAATTTCCCAACGCTGGAAAGTATTCTTGGATTTACGCATAAAATTGATAAAAATGGCAAGTTAGTTTTGGCTACCATCTTAAAAGGAAAAGCCATTTTAAACAACAATTACGAATTTTATCAAGGTGCTGCTTTAGGTGGAGATACCGATTTACGCGGTTATAGAAACGAACGTTTTCTAGGAAATTCGTATTTTTCTCAGAGTACAGATTTAAGACTTAGCATTGGAAAAATTCAACGTACAGTTGCTCCTTTAACGTATGGTATTTTAGGAGGTTTTGACTACGGAAGAATTTGGCTTGACGGTGAAGATTCTAAAAAATGGCATCAGGATTACGGAGGCGGACTTTGGTTGAATGCCATCAACGTGATCACAGCAAGAATCTCTTATTTCCAATCTCCTGATGAAGTGGGAAGAGTTATTTTTGGAGCGGCATATAGTTTTTAAAAAAGGCGCTAAGGTTCTGAGGGACTGAGGTTCTAAGGCTTTTTCTTAGGTTCAAAGTTGCAAAGGCTCAAAGTAACAAAGATTTTTTAGACACGCATTCACAAGTTATTTGTAATAAATAATTCGTGAATGCGTGCCTATTTTTTTCTTAGTACCTCAGAACCTTAGCGTCTTAGAACCTTACTTTATTTTAATTTGAACTCGTAAACGTTACCTCCTACTTTATTTGTTTTTTCGTCGGCGATCAGTAAAGTGTTGTTGTCTTTGAAAACTACGGCCTCTTTTTGAGAAAAGTGATTTAGGTTTATTTCTGTTTGAGTTCCTTTGTGGAATAAATCTCCTTTATAACCTTTGAACAAAACAATTTTATCGTGGCTTAATAGTACTACTTTTTTTCCATCAGGACTAATGGTTGCACTGGTTAACACGCAATGATTATAATTATTACAAGTTTTAAACTCTCCAATTTTAGTTGCTTTTTGAGTGCCTGGTTTATTTGCTATTTTATAAATAAAAGCAGTTCCGTCAAATCCCTTACTTCTGTTTTTTGTAAAAAGATAAAAGTAGTTTCCGTGTTCAAAAAAGCCTTCAACATCATAAAACATTTCTTTTTTCTTTGGAGGAAATTCTGTTTGTTCCGGATATGAAAAAGAGATCTTATATTCGGCGGAAGCCTGATCTTTATTGAGCTGATTTTTATTTACTTTATATATGCAAAGATCTTTTCGTTCATTGTCGTTATTTCCAAAATCTCCAATGTAAATATTCCCATTTTTATCTTTCGTAATATCTTCCCAATCTACATTTTTTGCATTTGAAATCGTGATCGTTTTATCTAATTTACCTTCAGAATTTATAGCGTAAATAGCATTTTTATTTCCACTGTCTTCCAGCGTATAAATTAATTTAGAATCTGAAAAATAAGTAATTCCGGAAACTTCTTTTAACTTTTTCGGAAGCGAATAAAGCGTTTTCAAATCACTGTCTGATTGTTGCTGACAAGCTAATAAAACGAGAGAAGATATAATTAACAAAGACTTTTTCATAGTATACATTTATTTTTATTTAGCCACAGATTTCACAGATTAAAATGATTTCACAAAGTAAATCTCCAAAAAAAACTTTCTAATCTGTGAAATCTGTGGCAAAAAGTTAAATCAAATTCGTGTTTTTAAAGTTACGAGTAATAAATTCAAATGCCGCGAACATAATATGTCCCATTGATTTGGCATTTTTAAATTTCATATCATTAGTATAACGGTACAATTCCATTTTTAGTTGATTCAAATGTTCTTCTGTCGAAATAGTATCGTGGCACATTATATTCAATAGTTTTTTAATTCTGTTTTCGGCAGAATGAATACGTTTCGCTAAAATTGCTCTTTCCTCATCTTTATATTGAATAATCGAACGCTCTTCTAATTTCTCCTTAATCAGTTTTATCATTGGATAATTTTCCTTGAAAAACTGAGGACGATAGACTTTAAAATTCCCTTCATAACACTGCTGATCAAAATCAATCGGACGTATTTTATAAACTACCTGATCAAAATCATGAATCGGGACAATTACATAATTATACGCACGCATATCTCCCAGAAGACGAATCATACAGCGTTCGTTGAACTTTACAAACTCTTTTGCAATTTGAGACTTTTCCATTTCAGTACAGCTATCCAATAAAGTATCCATGAAAACGTCACCCGGAATTCCGATGATGTGCTCTTCGATTAAAGTATCTTTAAAAACTAAAAAGTTGATTTTATCCGGCGAAAGAATATCCTCTAATTCTAAACCATAAATTCTTGAAGCATCTGCTTTTTTAATATAAAAATGAACGTAATTATCATTGAGAATATTTCGGACTTTAATTCGGAAAGGTTTTGAATTTCCGAAAGTGCAATAATCAATAGCATCAATATTTAAAAACTGAATAATCTCGCTATTCCCATCAGAATGCAAAAGCGAATAGATTTTTTTCAGATTTAAGTCAATTTCATTTCTTTCAAACTCGCTGTAATAAACGCGAATCCACAGAGTATCCGTTTCATTTTTATCGTAGACATTTATAGAACCAGCAAATCGCAACAAATCATCATAGAACACAGATACTTTCGAGATCCGTTCGTAGCGTTCTAAATAACTTAAAAGAGAAGGTGTTAAAGGATAAGACGGTTTTTTTAAAACCATTAAAGGTTCACTCATTTTTTAAATATCTTTAGTACAAATTTACATCAATCGCATGATATAAATAAATTTAGCGTAACAATATACAAGTTGGATCGTCATACTAAAAACTAAAACCGAAATAAATTTGGAAACCATTCTTACCATTGAAAATCTTAGTAAAAGATACGGGCGTATTCAGGCCTTAAAAAATGTATCTTTTGAAATACAAAAAGGCCGTGTTTACGGAATTCTAGGCCCAAACGGAAGTGGAAAATCGACTACTTTAGGAATTGTACTTAGTGTTGTAAACAGGAGTTCAGGCGATTATCGCTGGTTCAACGGACAAATGCAAACACATGAAGCTTTGAAAAAAGTGGGCGCTATTATTGAGAGACCCAACTTTTACCCGTACATGACAGCTGAAGAAAACCTGAAACTGGTTTGTAAAATAAAAAGCATCAATTATACTAAAATCAATGAAAAATTGGATTTGGTTGGGTTGTCCGAAAGAAAAGACAGCAAGTTCAGTACTTTTTCATTAGGAATGAAACAGCGTTTAGCCATTGCTTCGGCACTTTTGAACGATCCTGAAATTTTGATTTTGGATGAACCAACAAATGGATTAGATCCCCAAGGAATTCATCAGATTCGTGATATTATTAAAAAAATCGCCTCACAAGGAACTACTATTTTACTGGCATCTCATTTATTAGATGAAGTAGAAAAAGTATGTTCGCACGTAATTGTTCTGAGAAAAGGCGAAATTTTATATTCCGGTTCGGTTGACGGAATGTCGGCTAATGAAGGTTTCTTTGAAGTTCAGGCCGATGACAATTTACTTTTGAAAACAGCTTTACAAGAACATTCTTCTATAGACAGAATTACTGAAGAAGATGGAAAAATTTTGGTGTACTTAAAATCAGAATTATCAGCTTCAGAACTTAATCAGTTTTTGTTTTCTAAAAATATTGCTTTAAGTCATTTAGTAAAACGCAAAAACAGTTTAGAAGCACAATTTTTAGAATTAACCAAAAACGCCACCATCCAAAAAAATTAAACCATGAACAGACTTATCTCTATAGAACTTCAAAAAATCTGGATGAATAAAGCCAGCCGCATTTTAACATTAACTTATTTTATATTACTTTCTTTTATAGCGCTTATCGCTGCTATAAAATTTGACATAGGCGTTTTTAAATTTCATTTGGCCGAAATGGGAATTTTTAATTTTCCTTTTATCTGGCATTTTAATACTTATGTTGCCGCAATCCTTAAGTTTTTCCTAGCCATAGTTATTGTCTCTATGATGGCTAATGAATATAGCTACGGAACTCTAAAACAAAACTTAATTGACGGTTTAAGCAAAAAAGAATTTATTCTGTCCAAGTTTTTAACAGTAGTTTTGTTTGCATTTGCTTCAACGGTTTTTGTTTTTGTAATGAGCTTAATCTTAGGATTATTTTTCTCTTCTTATACAGAATTCAGTATTATTTTTAGTGATTTAGATTATCTTTTAGCTTTTTTCGTAAAGCTGACAGGTTTCTTTTCATTCTGTTTATTTCTTGGAATTTTGGTAAAACGTTCTGCTTTTGCACTAGGTTTTCTTTTAGTGTGGAGTATTCTTGAAGGAATTTTAAAAGGTATTCTGGCTTTCAAAATTTTTCCAGAAAGTAATACAGATGAGAAAATCATGCAATTTCTTCCTCTAGAAGCTATGTCAAACTTAATTGTAAATCCAGGACCTCGATTATCAGTTGTTAAAAATATTGGTTCTCAAATAGGAATCGAAACTGACATGGATTATAGTGTAAATTACTTCACGATAGTAATCGTTTTGGCATGGACTGCTTTATTTGTTTACTTCTCTTACAAATTATTAAAAAATCGAGATTTATAGTATATTTGTTATACTATGAATAAGGCAAAAAGTTTTTTAATCGTTTTATTTTTATGCTGTCTGTCTGCAAAGGTAAATGCACAGGTCATAACTATTGATGATCAAAGATCACCGCAACAACTTATTGAAAACACTTTAGTCAATAGCTCTTGTGCCTCCGCTTCAAATTTTTCTGGTAGCGGAGACACTTTTACCCCAGGAAAACAAAGTTTTGCTTATTTTAATAACAACGGAAGCAATTTTCCTTTTAATGAAGGTATTGTTTTAGTAACATCAACAGCTCAAAGTGCAGTTGGACCATTTAGTAGTGATGCAAATGAAGGTGCTGGCGATAGTCCTCAGTGGGGCAATGACAGCGATCTTGATGCAATACTCAGCATTAATTCCTTAAATACTACAGTTTTAGAATTTGATTTTATTGCTTATACAAGTTTATTAAGCTTTAATTATGTTTTTGCTTCAAATGAATATCAGTATAATTATCCTTGCCAATATTCAGACGGATTTGCTTTTTTAATAAAAGAAGCCGGAACTACTGATCCGTATAAAAATTTAGCTGTAATACCGAATACCAGCATACCAGTTTCTTCTATAAACATTCATCCGAAAATTGAACCTGGAACAAGACCTGGTGGTATTTCATATACAGGCTGTGAAGCTTCAAATGCAAGCTATTTTAATGGATTGAACACCAATACCAGTCCAATAAATTATGCAGGACAAACTGTGGTTATGACTGCTCAAAGCACTGTAGTTACAGGAAAAAAATACCATGTAAAATTGGTAATCGGCGATGCTGACGTTAGATATCAAAATTCAGCAATTTTCCTTGAAGCAGGTAGTTTTGCTTCAAAAATTGTTCTTGGAGAAGACCGTACAATGGCAACCAATAATCCCGCTTGTTTTCAAGAAAAAATCCTTTTAGACAGCAAACTTTCTCCTTCAGACTATACATTTAAATGGTATAAAAAAGACAATCCTGCTACCATTCTGGGTACAAATTCAACTTTTGAAGTTACAGAAACCGGAACCTACAAGGTTGAAGCAACTGTTATAAGTACAACATGTACACTATCGGGTGAAATAAAGATTGATTATGCTCCGGAAATTCCTTCAACAAATACTTCTCTAGTACAATGTGATGATAATACAGATGGGATATCTATTTTCAATTTAACCAAAGCAGATAACATTATAAAAAATAATGATTCCGAAATTTTAAATAGCGGTTATTATGAATCAGCGGCCAATGCTGAAGCAAAAACAAACCCTATTTCAACTCCTGATAAATATCAAAATAAATCGCTCAATCAAGTTGTTTTTGCGAGATTAGAAAATAAATACGGCTGCTATAAAATTGCTGAAGTCACATTGCAAATTTCTAATAACACGATAGCAAATCAAAACCCAATAGAAACATGTGATGAAGATGGAATTCAGGACGGTTTCTATCAATTTGATTTAAATGCGGAAGCAACTTCACAAATCGTTTTCGGGCTACCAAACGGACTAACTGTACAATATTACCTAACAGCGACTGATGCAGTAACAGAAACCGGTGCAGTTCCAAATATCTTTAAAAACACTACCGCTTTTTCCCAGACCATTTATGCCAGAGTTGTAAATGGACCCGATTGTTATGATATTACACCTATAACACTTGTTGTAAACACTTTTGATCCGCCTAATTTTGAGGACGAGTCAGTAATTTTATGTAAAGATGGTAATATAACCTTAACTGTCGATCCCAGTTTTAGCAGCTATTCATGGAACACTGACCCTACGAATACCACTAATTCACTAATAGCTTATGATGCCGGCAATTATTCGGTCACCGTACAAGATGCTAATGGTTGTAAAAAAACTAAAACTTTTAAAGTTATTTTATCAGAACCTGCAATAATAACCGGAGCAGTAATCAAGGATTTTTCTGCTAATGACAATTCAGTTTTACTTGAATATACCGGTGCTGGAAATTATGAATTCTCAATAGATGGCCTTGGCTTTCAGGATGAACCAATGTTTAACAACGTAGAACCAGGTATCTACAATGCTGTTGCAAGAGATAAAAATGGCTGCGGACCTTCTAACACTTTTCAGATAATTGTTTTAGACTACCCAAGATATTTTACGCCAAACGGAGATACTTATCATGATTTATGGGCAATTGAAAATTCCAGTCTGCTTCCTGATTATAAAATTTTTATTTTTGATCGCTACGGTAAATTACTAAAACAAATGAATAAAAACAGTACTGGATGGAACGGGCAATTTAATGGCCAGGAACTACCCTCAGACGATTATTGGTTTACTTTAACTTTTGATGACGGCAAAAATGTTAAAGGGCATTTTAGTTTAAAAAGATAAACTAACAAATTCCAAATAAAAGATTCCAAATTCCAATATTGATCTTAAATAAAAAATCCCAAACTCCTATAATTGGAATTTGGGATTTTTCTATTGAAAATTAAATCCTTAGATTTTAAATCTTTTTCTATCAGTTTCAGTCAAATAAATTTTTCTTAAACGGATTGATTTTGGAGTAACCTCTACATATTCATCTTTTTGAATATACTCTAAAGCTTCTTCAAGAGAGAAAATAATTGGTGGAATAATTCTGGCTTTTTCATCATTTCCAGAAGAACGAACGTTAGATTGTTTTTTCTCTTTAGTTACGTTTACACACATATCGTCACCACGAGAGTTTTCTCCAATTACCTGACCTTCGTAAATTTCAGCATTTGGTTCAACGAAAAACTTACCACGATCTTGTAATTTATCGATAGAATAAGGAATAGCTTTTCCTTTTTCCATAGAAATCAATGAACCTTTGTTACGTCCGGCAATTTCTCCTTTGTACGGCTCATATCCTATAAAACGGTGTGCCATAATAGCCTCACCAGCAGTAGCAGTAAGCAATTGATTACGTAATCCAATAATTCCACGTGATGGAATATTAAATTTTACAATCATACGTTCCCCTTTAGTTTCCATAGAAAGCATTTCTCCTTTACGCATTGTAACGAATTCAACTGCTCTTCCAGAAAGCGATTCTGGTAAATCGATTGTCAATTCCTCAATTGGCTCACATTTTTTACCATCAATTTCTTTGATGATAACTTGTGGCTGACCAATTTGTAACTCATACCCTTCTCTTCTCATTGTTTCAATAAGAACAGATAAGTGAAGTACTCCACGGCCAAAAACCATGAATTTATCAGCAGAATCAGTTTCACCTAACTTCATAGCCAAGTTTTTCTCTAATTCTTTTGTAAGTCTTTCTCTAATATGGCGAGAAGTTACAAATTTACCTTCTTTACCAAAGAAAGGTGAGTCGTTGATTGTAAACAACATACTCATTGTAGGCTCATCGATATCAATCGTTTTTAGACCTTCAGGATTTTCAAAATCAGCAATAGTATCACCAATTTCAAAACCTTCAACTCCAATGATTGCACAAATATCTCCAGCAATAACTTCTTGTACTTTTTTACGACCAAGTCCTTCAAAAGTATGAAGTTCTTTGATACGAGACTTAGATACAGTACCATCTCTTTTTACTAATGAGATTGGCATACCTTCTTTAAGAACACCTCTTTCTAAACGACCAATAGCAATACGACCTGTAAAGGCAGAGAAATCTAAAGAAGTAATTAACATTTGTGGTGTTCCTTCAGAAACTTTAGGAGCTGGTACATTTTCAACAACCATATCTAATAATGCTTCAACATTATCAGTTACGTTTTCCCAATGATCAGACATCCAGTTGTTTTTAGCAGAACCATAAACTGTTGGAAAATCCAACTGCCATTCTTCAGCACCTAATTCAAACATTAAGTCAAAAACTTTTTCATGAACTTCTTCAGGAGTACAGTTTTCTTTGTCTACTTTATTAATAACTACGCATGGCTTAAGACCTAAGTCAATAGCTTTTTGTAATACAAAACGAGTTTGTGGCATTGGACCTTCAAAAGCATCCACTAGCAAACATACACCATCGGCCATGTTCAATACACGTTCTACTTCACCTCCAAAATCGGCGTGGCCTGGAGTGTCAATAATATTGATTTTTGTTCCTTTATATTGAACTGATACGTTTTTAGAAGTAATAGTAATCCCTCTCTCACGCTCTAAATCGTTATTATCAAGAATTAAATCACCTGTGTTTTCGTTATCGCGAAATAACTGACAGTGATACATAATTTTATCAACCAAAGTGGTTTTACCGTGATCGACGTGGGCAATAATTGCAATGTTTCTAATAGATTCCATCTGTGATTTTTAATGGGTGCAAAGGTACACTTTATTTTGATATAAAAAACGTTTCTTTGATACTTTGCGTATATCCAACTAATTAGTTCACTGAACAATGTAAATTTAACTGTCAAATTGACATTCAATAATTGCTGAATTATAGTTAATTTAACTATATTTGAGTAATGAAAAGTAAAACTCTCCAAATTACTCTAGTTTATATTATCATTTCGTTATTTATGACTATAATCTGTCATAAATTACTCACGATTTACTTTTCACCAACAGAAAACTATAATTTATTCCTTGCCAAAGACATTTTTTTTATTCTAGCCACAGGACTGGTATTCAAATATATACTCTCGAAAAATGAAGTCAAAAATAAATCTGTTTTTGAAAAACTAAAACAGACTAACGAAGAAATTAAAGAATCTAACGAAAAATATGATATTGTAGCCAAGGCAACAAGCGACACTATTTGGGACTGGAAAATTCAGGAAGACAGCATCAGCTGGAATAGAGGTATCGAAGGGATATTTGGCTACAATCAGGAAGATGTCGGCAAAACCTCAAAATGGTGGTTTGATAAAATCCACCCTGAAGACAGCATCAGGATGTCAATAAAATTATATTCGTTCATTGAGCAAAAAACCGAAAAATGGCAGGATCAATATCGTTTCAGATGTGCTGACGGAACTTATAAATATGTATTAGACAGAGGCTTTTTATTAAAAGATGAAAAAGGAAGAGCCATCAGAATGATTGGAGCTATCCAGGATATCACGAAACAAAAAGAAGAAGAACAGCGATTAAAACTTTTAGAAACTGTAATTACACAATCTAAAGACTCTATTTTAATTACAGAAGCAAATTCCGTAGCCCGCAGGATTCCGAAGATTGTTTACGTAAACCCCGCATTTTCTCAAATGTCAGGATATCAATCCAATGAAATAATTGGAAAATCTCCAAATATTTTCAAAGGGCCAAAATCAGATTCAGAGGAGCTAAAAAAACTATTAAGAGCTATAAAAAATGAAGAAGAATGTTTAATTGAAACCATTAGCTACACCAAACAAAAAGAAGAATTTTGGGTTCGATTTTCAATGATTCCAATTTTCAATAACGAAGGCGTGATTTCACACTGGATCTCCATACAAAGAGACATCACCGATGAGAAAAAACTAGAAACAGAAAAGGAACATCTTATTCGCGAATTAACACAAAACAACAAGGATTTAAAACAATTCTCATATATTACATCACACAATCTTAGAGCCCCTTTATCTAACTTAATTGGTCTTTTAAATCTCATTGAAGACATACCTGTTGAAAATACCGAACTTGAAGAAATCATAGCAGGATTCACAAAATCGACACATCTGCTAAACGAAACAATCAATGACCTGGTAAAAGTCATTATTATCAAAGACAACCCTTCAATGCAAAAAGAAGAAGTCTCTTTACAAGAAGTATTCGAAAACGTATTTAGTCAATTATCATTTCAGATAGAATTACACAAACCAATCATAAAACTAAAGTTCGACAGAGTCCCGTTATTAAACACAAACAAAGCCTACATAGAAAGCATTTTACTTAATTTACTAACGAATTCCATAAAATACAAATCAGAAAATCGAAAATTAAAAATATCAATAATGGCTGAACAAATAGATCACAAAGCCATATTAACTTTTAAAGACAATGGAATTGGCATAGATCTTGAAAGAAACCGGGACAAGGTTTTTGGCTTATATCAACGATTCCATAATTATCCTGACAGCAAAGGACTAGGATTATATCTGGTAAAATCGCAGGTCGAAACGATGGGTGGCACCATAAGCATCGAAAGCGAGGTCAACAAAGGAACCACATTTACAATAACATTTAAAAATTAACAGATTATGCTTGAGCAAATCTTATGCATTGATGACGATCCAATCACATTAATGCTCTGCAAAAAAGTAATTTCAAAATCCGAGTTTTCGAATGAAATTATTACGGCTCAAAATGGCGAAGAAGCACTACTCCACTTCAATACATTAAAATACACCAACAACAAAAACAAAGTAAGCAAAAAACCCGAATTAATTTTTTTAGATTTAAACATGCCCGTCATGGGTGGCTGGGAATTCCTGGATCATTTTACATCGGGAGATTACACTGAGTTCAGCAACGCCGCAAGTGTCATTGTTTTATCTTCTACAATAGACCCTGATGATTTAGCCAAAGCAAAAAAATACCCAATAATTATCGATTTCCTTTCAAAGCCAATTACCCTTCCAATGTTAGAATATCTTAAAAAGAAGATAGATCTTTAAAAATTCCAAATGAAAAATTCCAAATTCCAATGCTAAACTTCGTCTAAAAGCAATATTGGATCAACGATAAATGTTGTGAAAAAATAAAGAATGTATTCACTAATTATTTTTTACCACAAAGATCACTAAGATTTTTATCTTTGAATACCGTAGAAAAACTAAGAGTTCACAAAGCTGGATCAATAAAATTCAGTATTTTCTGTGGTAATTTTTTATTTTCTAACATCAGCAAAGGGGTCACGAAAGGCGGAAAAAGATTAATCACCCACAGCTTTGCGAACTTATTAAAGATCCTGCAAACACAGCAGAAAAAAACTTTGCGCGCTTTGTGGTTTTCTTTTGCTGCTCAACAGCTTTTCTTGTTGATCCACAATATTGGAATGTGGAATTTCTTATTTGGAATTTAAAATTTACACTATTTATCCAAACAAAAAAGCCCTCTAAAGAGGGCTTTTCGTATATTTAGGAAATTGTAGTTAATTACAATTTAGCAACATGCTTAGTTAATTTAGACTTCAAGTTAGAAGCTTTATTATCATGAATGATGTTCTTTTTAGCTAACTTATCAATCATAGAGATTACAGTTGATAATTTAGAAGCTGCATCAGATTTTTCAGTAGCTAATCTTAATGCTTTAATTGCATTACGAGTAGTTTTATGTTGATATCTGTTAAGAACTCTTCTTTTTTCGTTACTTCTGATTCTTTTTAATGCTGACTTATGATTTGCCATTTTTTCTTAATTTTAGATGTAATAATTATTATAAATACTAGTTAAAAAAGAAAAACCTCCCACAATTGTAAAACAATCACTTTGGTTTTAACTAATAAAACAAAAATCGAGACACCAACTTTTATTTTACAAAACTTATTTACAACTAATTTAGTAGTCTGTAAGGGAATCGAACCCCTGTTACCAGGACGAAAGCCTGGAGTCCTAACCCCTAGACGAACAGACCATTATCGTTCTAAGTTTTTCTATATTTACTATAGAGGTATTATTGTAGCCCGTAGCGGAATCGAACCGCTCTTACATGGATGAAAACCATGCGTCCTAACCGATAGACGAACGGGCCATTTTTATTCTCAGTATTTTAAGAACAATTTCGCAGAAAAAGTAGTAGCCCGTAGCGGAATCGAACCGCTCTTACATGGATGAAAACCATGCGTCCTAACCGATAGACGAACGGGCCTGCTTCTCTAATGCGGATGCAAAAATACAACTATTTTTAAGATGTACAATACCTGATGCAAAAAAAATTAAAAAAAATTAATATGCCTTTGCGAATAACACTCTTTTTGTTGACGGATTACCAGTAAATACGCAGGTTCCCGCTTCTTCCACACTATCCAAAGGAATACAACGAATCGTTGCTTTTGTCAAGTCTTTTATTTTCTCTTCAGTAGCAGCAGTACCATCCCAATGAGCTGACACAAAACCTGCTTTACCTTCTAAAACTTCCTTAAATTCCTCAAAACTATTTACTTCCGTAATATGTATATTACGATAGTCTAATGCTTTATTAAATAAGTCTGCCTGAATCTGCTCTAACAGGTCATTTACATAAGTAACAATTCCTTCAGCAGAAACCACTTCCTTTGTCAATGTATCACGTCTTGCAACTTCAAAAGTTCCATTTTCTAAATCTTTTGGACCCACAGCAATTCTAACAGGAACACCTTTCAATTCCCATTCAGCAAATTTGAATCCTGGTTTTTGCGTTGTTCTGTCATCATATTTAACTGAAATTTTCAACTTTTTCAATTTCGCAGTTAAATCATTAACCGCAGTTGTAATTTCTGCCAATTGCTCATCTGTCTTATATATAGGAACAATCACAACTTGTATAGGCGCTAAATTTGGAGGCAAAACTAATCCCTGATCATCAGAGTGCGTCATAACCAAAGCTCCCATTAAACGAGTTGAAACCCCCCATGAAGTTCCCCAAACGTGCTCTTGTTTTCCTTCAGCATTAGCAAACTTCACATCGAAAGCTTTTGCGAAATTTTGCCCTAAAAAGTGAGAAGTACCAGCTTGCAATGCTTTCCCATCCTGCATTAAAGCCTCAATACAATACGTTTCATCTGCACCGGCAAAACGCTCTGTTTCTGTTTTAATTCCTTTTACTACTGGAATTGCCATAAAATTTTCGGCAAAATCGGCATAAACATTCATCATTTTCTCAGATTCTTCCAAAGCTTCTGCTTTTGTAGCATGTGCCGTATGCCCTTCCTGCCATAAAAACTCTGCAGTTCTTAAAAACAAACGTGTACGCATTTCCCAACGAACCACATTCGCCCATTGATTAATCAATAAAGGCAAATCTCTATAAGATTGTACCCATCCTTTATAGGTAGACCAAATAATAGCTTCACTTGTAGGACGAACAATAAGCTCTTCCTCCAATTTAGCATTTGGATCAACCATTAGTTTTCCGGGTTTATCCGGATCATTCTTTAATCTATAATGTGTTAC
This sequence comes from Flavobacterium sp. KH_001, assembly GCF_057840745.1. Taxonomy (NCBI): domain Bacteria; kingdom Pseudomonadati; phylum Bacteroidota; class Flavobacteriia; order Flavobacteriales; family Flavobacteriaceae; genus Flavobacterium; species Flavobacterium sp. KH_001. The sequence goes on from NZ_CM174520.1 coordinate 5,173,160, forward strand.
GATTGCACACTCTTTTGCAAATCCTTCTGCATTTTTCTCTTCCGCTTCAAACATGCTTTTCGGCACGAACAAAGGAAAGTATGCATTTTGATGTCCTGTCTCTTTAAACATTCGATCTAACTCCGCCTGCATTTTTTCCCAAATAGCATATCCGTACGGTTTAATAACCATACAGCCTCTAACTCCCGAGTTTTCAGCTAAATCTGCTTTAACAACCAGTTCGTTATACCATTTCGAATAATCTTCTGATCTTGTAGTGAGGTTCTTACTCATATTGAATAGTTTGGCACAAATTTTGTTTTAATAATTTTAACTAAATAGTTTGACAAAACTAACTATTTTTGTAATGTGCAACAATAAAAAACACCACAGATATGAAAACTTCTACTACTCTCCGCCAAAACTCAAGTCATTTTTACTTAATTGGACTACTGAGTTTACTAGTTGCTTCGTGTGGTTCTTATCAAAATACATCCTATCAGGACAATGATGGCGTTTATGGTGGTTCGACAAGAACATACGCACAGTCAACAAACAATTCTGCTAACAGCCAATATAAAGATTATTTTAAATCACTACAAGACACTGATGACCAGCCTACAGAAATATTTACTGATGTAGACAGCTATGGTAATTATGCAGAAAACGACAGTACACAAACTGCAGCAAAAGCTTATCCTGCTTGGGGAAGCGCTAATACAGATGTATCTGTAACCGTTTACTCTGACCCAATGTGGTCATGGGGAATTGGATTTGGATGGGGATACCCATACTACGGATATGGCTATGGCTACGGATGGGGCTATCCTTATTATGGATGGGGCTATCCTGGATATTATCCAGGCTGGGGTTACCCGGGTTACTACCCAGGCTACGGCTATGGATACAACAACTACTCTTACAACTACGGAAGAAGAGGATCTGCAGCTTACTACGGATCTAGAGGATATTCTACAAGAAGTTCATACAATACTGGTAGAAATTATGCCGGAAGAGGAAACTATACCACAAACAGAAACGGCTACACTACTAACAGACGTACAGACTACTCTGACTTTAGAAGAAGCTCTAATGCAAACAGCAGAAGCTACTCAACAAGCCCCACTTTCACAAACAGAAGAGGGACAGCACAAGGTCAAAGCAACAGTTATGACTACAGAAGATCTGGCACAACTACAAACAGAAGTTACAACAATACCAACAGTAACTCGACAAGATCATACTCTCCTAGCCCATCTCGCTCAATGAATAGCAGCGGAGGAAGCATGAGATCGTCCGGCGGTGGCTCATACGGCGGTGGCGGTGGCGGAAGATCTGGCGGTGGCGGCGGAGGAAGAAGATAATTTCTCCTTCTCACTAATCGGATAACTCACATTTAAAACTTAACCACATGAAAAAAATACTTTTCCTTTTTATTACAGGACTAACTTTTAGCGTCTCACATTCTCAGGAAGTATCAGATGCTGTGCGTTATGCACAAGATAATATAACCGGAACTGCAAGATTTAGAGCTATGGGTGGTGCATTTGGAGCTGTTGGAGGAGATTTATCATCTCTAACTGTAAACCCTGCCGGTTCTGCAATATTCAATAACAATCAGTTTGGAACAACTTTTAGTAATCAAATCATTAAAAACAATTCTAATTACAACCAAACTCAAACTAGTGATAAAGAAAATTCTTTTATTCTAAATCAGGCTGGCGGTGTTTTTGTTTTCAATGACCGAAATCCAAATAACAACTGGAAAAAAATTGCTATTGGTGCAACTTACGAAAACACCAATAACTTTGATAATGAGATTTTTTCAGCTGGATTAAATGCTAATTCTATTGATAGTTATTTTTTAGCCTTTGCAAACAATAGCAATGGCGGAGCACCTGTACCTCAACAATTTGTAAAACTACAACCTGGCGAATCAATTAGTGACCTATATGGTTTTTTAGGCTCTAATTTACCTAATTATCAATACCCAAACTTATCTGGCTATTCCGCACAACAAGCCATGTTAGGCTATCAGGGATTTGTAATAAATCCGGACAACCCAAACAACCCTAACAGCACCTATGTTACCAATGTTCCATCAGGAGGAAAATATTATCAGGAGAATAACGTTTACACCACAGGATACAATAGTAAATTAAGCTTTAACATTGCAACATCATATAAAGAAAGAATTTATTTTGGAGCCAATTTAAATGTTCATATTACAGATTACAGAAGATCAAGCAGTTTTTACGAAACTAACGATAATCCATTAGTACCTAGAGAAACTATATCTAACTTAACTTTCAATAATGAATTATATACTTACGGAAACGGTTTTTCTTTTCAACTTGGAGCAATTGGTAAAGTTACAGAAGCTTTCCGTCTTGGTTTAGCATACGAATCTAATACATGGTACGATCTTTACGACGAAGTTCATCAAAGCTTATACACAACACGACAAGCCACAAATGGCCCTGAATTATACGCAAATTTAAACCCTAATGTTATAAATATTTACGAACGCTACACTTTACAAACTCCTGCAAAATGGACTTTTAGTGGTGCCTATGTATTTGGAAAATCAGGTTTAATTAGTGTTGATTATGCAATTAAAGATTATTCAAACACAAAATACAAACCGACAAATGACCCAGGTTTTAGCGGATTAAATGGAGACATAAATAACCAATTGACTAGTAACGGTGAATTGAGAATTGGTGCTGAGTACAAAATAAAGCGACTAAGCCTAAGAGGCGGTTACCGATTTGAAGGTAGCCCTTATAAAAACGAATCAACAATTGGAGATTTAAACAGCTACTCAGGAGGTTTAGGTTATAGCTTTGGTTCTACCAAATTAGATTTAGCTTATTCTTATTCAGAAAGAAAATCAAATCAGGGATTTTTTGCCACCGGATTTACTGATGGCGCCAACATTTCATCGAAACTTAATAATGTTTCTTTGACTTTATTATTTGAATTGTAATTAAATTAAAATAGATTAATTTGAAATTTCCGTCAGGTCTTACCTGGCGGATTTTTTTTAACCCTGATGAGAGCAACACCCTTTTACTAACTTCTTTAGAAAGAAAATACATAACACATCCCGAAATCTAAGGAGATTGACTTATAAAAATCATCTAAAAGAAACCGAAACAAGTGGTGTTTGAATAAAAAAGTGTAATTTTGCACTCCAATTTATAAAAGTATGAGAACCAAGTCTTTAAAAAAGAACAAAATTAACGTAATCACTCTTGGGTGTTCGAAGAATGTATATGACAGTGAAGTGCTAATGGGACAACTTCGTGCCAATGGCAAAGAAGTACAACATGAAGCGCCTGCAGCCGAGGAAGGAAACATTATCGTAATCAACACTTGTGGTTTTATTGATAACGCAAAAGCCGAATCAGTAAACATGATTTTGGAATATGCAGATAAAAAAGACAAAGGTTTAGTTGACAAAGTTTTTGTAACCGGATGTTTATCGGAACGTTACAGACCAGATCTTGAAAAAGAGATTCCAAATGTTGATCAATATTTTGGTACAACTGAGTTACCTCAGCTATTGAAAGCTTTAGGAGCCGATTATAAACATGAATTACTAGGAGAACGTTTAACTACAACCCCTAAAAACTACGCTTATTTAAAAATTGCAGAAGGTTGCGACAGACCTTGTAGTTTTTGTGCGATTCCTTTAATGCGAGGTAAACACGTTTCTCAATCAATTGAGAAGTTAGTAAAAGAAGCTGAAGGATTAGCTAAAAATGGCGTAAAAGAATTAATCTTAATCGCTCAAGACTTAACTTACTATGGTCTTGATATTTATAAAAAGAGAAATCTTGCTGAACTTTTAGAAGCTTTGGTAAAAGTGGAAGGAATTGAGTGGATTCGCTTACACTATGCTTTTCCAACTGGTTTCCCAATGGATGTTTTAGAAGTTATGAAACGCGAACCTAAGATTTGTAATTACATTGATATTCCGTTACAACACATCTCAGATTCTATTTTAAAATCGATGCGTCGTGGAACTACACAAGCCAAAACAACTCAATTACTAAAAGATTTCCGCGCAGCAGTTCCAGGAATGGCAATCAGAACTACTTTGATTGTTGGTTATCCGGGAGAGACACAGGAAGATTTTGAAATTTTGAAAGACTTTGTTCAGGAAATGAAATTTGACAGAATGGGATGTTTTGCTTATTCTCATGAAGAAAATACACATGCTTATTTACTGGAAGATGATGTACCAGACGATGTAAAACAAGCCAGAGCTAACGAAATCATGGAATTACAATCTCAAATTTCATGGGATTTAAACCAGGAGAAAGTTGGACAAGTTTACAAATGTATTATTGACAGAAAAGAAGGCGCTCATTTTGTTGGAAGAACAGAATTTGACAGCCCGGATGTAGACAATGAAGTTTTGATAGATGCGTCTAAACATTATGTAAAAACAGGAGAATTTGTTAATATACGCATAATAGAAGCAACAGAATTTGATTTATACGGAGAACCTGCTTAAATTTACGGTAACCTATTGTCAATTTTAGATAAAATATATTTATGAAACCTACACACACACTTTTTATTTTAGTTTTCACTTTATTGTGTTTCAATTCTGTTTCGGCACAATATGGAAATGGGTATAATAATGGCTATGGTGGAGGTGGTTATGGGAGAAGTGGCGGAATGGGAATGGACAGAAGTATGATGTCTGGCCCGCAAAGCACTCCGAGCAAGCCTAAAGAAATTCCTGCTGAAGAAACTGCCGCAAAAATTGTTGAGCAAATGAAGCCAGAGGTAAAATTGGATGACTTACAAGCTATCGCAATTACCAATGTTCTTGCAGACAGCATGAGAGAACAAGGAATTCTTTTGAAAAACGAAGAGAGCAGTCAAGATCAAAAAATCGAACAATTGACTGCATTAAGAGAAAGTACCACTAAAAAAATCACTGCTTTTTTAAATCCTGATCAAATAGAAAAATACACCAATTTCATGGCTAATTTTAAAGAGGTCAAGAAAACGAAAAACAAAAAGAAAAAAGATTCTGACACAAAAGAAATAAAAGAGGAAACAGAAGCAATAAAAGTTCACGAATAATTGTTTATAACCTAATCCTAGAATGTAACTAATCATGACGACAAAGCATTTTTATTATTTGATTTTAGCAATTGTAATAACTTCGTGCTCCACGAATCCTTATAAATCTACAGAAAAAGCCTACGATCAACAGCTTAAAACCTTAGAAAACCAGATTACAAGCAAAGAAGCAAAGACAATTCCCGCTGTTAGTCCAGTGGTTATTGATACCTCGTATGCTTCGCAATTAGGAATTGTAAAGGACACCTTATCAAAAACAGGTTCAACTGCGTTGTTAAACGGCATTAATACAGAATGGATTGGTACGGTTAATTTTAATTTAAGAAAACCGAGTTTTATCATTCTACATCATACGGCACAAGATTCTGTACAACAAACCATAAGCACTTTTACCAAAACCAGAACACAGGTTAGCGCCCATTATATAATTTCTGAAAACGGAAAAGTTGTACAGATGCTAAATGACTATTTAAGAGCTTGGCATGCAGGTGCATCTACCTGGGGTAAAAACACAGATTTAAACTCATGCTCTATTGGTATTGAAATTGACAACAATGGCTTTAAACCTTTTACCGAAGCACAAATTAGCAGTCTTGTAGCCCTTTTAACAAAATTGAAAAAAGATTATAATATTCCAACTCAAAATATTTTAGGGCATTCTGATATTGCACCAGGAAGAAAGCAAGATCCAAGCGCTTTATTTCCCTGGAAAACTTTGGCAGAAAAAGGATTCGGAATTTGGCCAGACCCAATTTTAGAAGAAGCTCCTTTTGATTTCAAAATAGAACCTGCTTTACGTATTATTGGCTACAATACAAAAAATCTTTCAGCCGCAATACAGGCTTTTAAATTACACTATATTCAAACAGATGCTACATCAGTTTTAGATAGAAAAACAATAGATACTATTTATTCGATTTACAAAAAACAGATTCAGTAAAAAGACAATTAGTAAAAATACAAAAACGCGTTTCTAAACACTTAGAAACGCGTTTTTGTATTTTTTGAAGCATACCACCTTATGATGAAGGATGCAAGAGTATAGAACAAAGAAAAGAAATGACTGAAATTATATTAAGCTCCTTAAAATACTTGTTAAGCAATCAATATTTTAAAGTTTTTATATCTCACTACCACTCCTCTTTCATCTTCACTCTTTCATCTTCACTCTTTACTCTTTACTTTTTACTTTTTACTTTTTACTTTTTACTTTTTACTTTTTACTTTTTACTTTTATCAATCTTAAACAAATAAAAAAGCTGCCAAAACATTTACATGTTTTGACAGCTCCAAAAAAAAAAAAAAATATCAATCTTTATCTCTAGAAAGAGTATGTTGTAGCAATTAATCCGTAGAACGACCCTCCTGTTGGAGCAGCATCACTATCTAAAAAGATATCTTCTGATGCAGCATCGTATCTAAACTCAGGAATTATAGTAAGTTTTCCAACTTTATAGTTCAATGAAATTGTATTTGCGAATACGTTTGACCCTGTTAGTGTCCCTAAACTTGCCAGAGCAGCATCTTTAGCGTCAAAATATTCCATTCTGTATGCCAATAGTAAAGACGGGCTAAATGAATAATTAGCATATCCTACTAGTGAAAACCATTCACCATCACCTAAGCTTGAAATATCATTTTTAGTTTTAGCATATGTTGCATTAAAACCAAGACCAAAACTATCACTTATTGTCTTTGAAGCAACTAAATCAAATTGTGTTTTATTATCTTCAGAAGCCGGATTACTACTTCCTGATGTAAAGTTTAGATAAGCGCTTCCTGTTTCACCTATATACCCTAATTGACCTATATATGTTTTTTGTGATGAACCTGCATCCATAGCCGATTTAAAATCAGTTGGATTAGTTATACCAAACATTGCCGTAAACTTCCCTGAAGTATATTGTGCTTTTACTCCAGTATTAAAGAATGGTCCATATGAAAAAGCATATGACATACTGTAGTTTTTATTACCTACTGCGTCAAGCACTTCATAGCCTATATGAGTTCCAAAACTTCCCGCAACTAATTTAAATTTTTCTGTAAGTTGGTATGTAAAAAATAATTGTTTAATTAAAAATTTTGCATTTATATCTTTATCTGTTGTTTCATTATATGAAAATTCTCCCGCTCTTTTTCCGAAACCTAAATCTACAAATACAGATGCTTTTCCGAAAGTATGACCTGCATTAATAGACGCCATTCCTAATTCAAATGAATCTTGTGAGTTGGTAAAGCTCGTTAATCCATTCATTTGTTTTGAAAAATCATATTTATAATAAGCATCTGCTGATCCTCCCCATGTAGTTGCTGGTACAACTGGAGTTTCGGTATCTTCCTGAGCAAATGCAAAAGAACTCGTTAACATCGCGGCTAAAATGTGCAATACTTTTTTCATGTTTTAATTGGTTTTTAGTTATTAAATTGATTCTGGTTAGTTAATCTTTTATATATGTATATTCTACTATAAGTCACTTTTAAAACCTCTAATCTCCCCCTAAAACCTCTTCATTTTCATTAGCGAATTTATTAACTTTTGTACGAGCAAAAGAATTGAAGTCTATTTTTTTGACGTTTTACAAGCAGAATTATGGATTACAAAAATTAAATTAACAATAATCGTTATTTGACATTAATACTGATTTAATTTTGAAAAATTCCTAATGCTGTTTTAGTAAAAATCAGAAAATTTTTAGGGTACACAACAAAAAACAACACACAAACAACCAAAAAACCACCACAAAAAGCAATAAAAAAAAATAAAACCCCTCTTAAAACAGGGGTTATTAAAATTTCACATAAAAACTAATTCACAAACATTAATTTATAAATATCTATATAAATTATATTTTTGAATTAAAAATTCTTACAAAAAATAGGAACCAAAAACCTTCTTAGAAGCTTAAAACACTCAATATAATTTTTAAATCAAAAGCAAAAAGTTTTACAATTAAAAACAAAAAAGCCTGATCATAAACTGAACAGGCTTTTTTGAAATAAAAGTAACCACTTCTACTCTTGCGAATTATACTTTCTTAAAAATTCACGAACTTGTATTCCAGATTCTTTTAAATCTTCCCTTTTCCATTTTCCTTCTGATTTTGCAGATTTTTTAAGAATAGAACACGTTTCCTCTTTATCAGAAACTGACCATGTTATCCAACTCAGTTTTCGATCTTCCATCCAATCTATGTATTCCTCCCATGCTTTTATATTTAAAGGTCCATCTCCAGATGCTTCCATTCCTGCAGACTCAGAAATAAATATTGGCAGGCCTTTATTTAAGGCTTCATCTGTCCTGTCTCTTAATTCTTTACCGTGTGTGGCTGCGTAAAAATGCATGGTATACATTATATTACTATAACCTTTTATAGGATCAGCAGCCGGAAGATTAACATCCTGATCCCAATGTGGCGAACCAACCAAAATAATATTGTCTGGATCGTTTTTTCTAATCACTTTTATTATTTCTTCAGAGTAAGCCTTAATTTCCTGCCAACTTTCATGATCTGGTTCATTAAAAATCTCATATATTATATTGGGATATTTAGCATACTTCTTTGAGATTTCATTAAAAAATTCTACCGCTTGCTTGAGATTTATATTGTGACTGTGCCAATCGATAATTACATAGATATCTGATTTAATAGCGCCCTTTATAACCTCATCAACTTTCTCTTTTGAGAATTCCGGCTCTTTAATATAGGACATGTTTCCAAGTTCAATCCCCATTGCAGCACGAACCACATTACAATTAAAATCCTTCTTCAACCATTGAACCGCTTTCTCATTATAAAATCTCGGCCACATACTATGCCAGCCAAAACTCATTCCGCGTAATACGATTGGATTATTATTTTGATCTGTTAACTGAGTTCCCTGAACGTGAAGTTGCCCATGATACTTTACAAATTGCGCATTTGAGACATAAAACACAAACAACATAATAATAGTAGACAATCGAGTTTTTGATTTCATTTCAAATTGAATTTACGGGATTAACTTTAGTGTGATTACATCATGAGAAGCAATTTCAGCCTGAAAATTCTTTTTAGTATTTCCTGTTTCCTTATTCTTCCACAGATCTTTTAGTTTAAAAACCGTTTTATTAAAATCTGCTTCATATCCAAAATCAGCATCTTTAATTGCATTTTTTTTCCAATCGAAATTGATTTTTTTAGCAACATCACTTCTATTTAAAAATGTAACAGCCCAGTTTCCATCTGATAGCGGTTTTACCCAAACTTCCAATCCATCTTCAGAAGAAAACTTAAATCCCTGAACTCCTAATTTATCCTGATTGACTGCTATTAATTCTTTATTAGTTAAAATTGCAAGTGTTTCTTTAGACATTTTTCTGTAATCATTTCCTGAAAACAATGGAGATGCCAACATACACCACATTGCAAAATGAGCTTTATCTTCAGTATCATTCATCTCATTCCCAACTTCCATCATATCAAAATCATTCCAATGATCCGGTCCTGAATATTTGCGGATATCTTTTCGCATTTCGGCAATTTTCATAAATCCCCATGACGACCAGTTTTCAGGATGTTTGAATTCGCAATCAAAACAAGGGTAAATATCTCCGGAAATTCTCCAAAGATTCCCTACCGATTTTCCCCATTCCCAAGGCTGGTTATCTCCCCATTCACAAAGACTAAAAACAATTGGCCTTCCAGCTGTTTTTAAGGCATTGCTCATTGTTGTATAAGCCTCAGGTGCAGTTATTCCTTTCGTGTTACACCAATCGTACTTTAAAAAATCTATACCCAATTTAGCATAAAAACGCGCATCCTGATATTCGTAACCACGCGTTCCCGGATAACCGGCACAAGTTTGCGTTCCTGCACAATTGTACAGTCCGAATTTCAAACCTTTACTATGCACATAATCAATGACAGCTTTCATTCCGCTTGGAAACTTAACCGGATCCGGAACTAAATCCCCATTTGCATCACGCTCTTTAGCCATCCAGCCATCATCTAATACTATATAGTTATAACCTGCTGCGGCCAATCCTGAAGAAACCATAATGTCGGCGGTTTCTTTTACTAACTTTTCATCAATATTAGTAGCAAAAGTATTCCATGAGTTCCAACCCATTGGCGGAGTCATTGCAAGACCTTCAAATTTTCCGGCTTGCTGCTCATGAGTATTTCCTTGACTAAAACAGATCCCGGATATACTTAAAACAAGTAATAAAGCAATTTTTTTCATTCTTTTTCAAATTAAATACTTAAAAAAATGTTCCCTAATCTTTCAATAAGGGAACATTTTCAAACTGACTCAAAACAAATAATATTTTATAAAAACCCTATATCATCATAGTAGATAGTATTTCCTGGCGTAAGTGATATTCCAGAATACTCTTTAATAAACACATTATTAAAAGTAGGTCCTACCTGATCCAGCTTCAAATCTGACATCGGAATTGAAATATTATTCCATTGTCCGGCAACTAACTGAACGGTCGTTCCAAAAGCATCATTCTCATTTCCTTTAGGATGTATACTTACTAATATTTTTGTACTTTCCGTAGCATATACAGATATTTTAACGAATTGATAATCACTTGTGTTCAAAGTTTCTTTAAAACCTATGTAAAATCCTGACCAGGGTCCCGTAATTTTCTTAATAGAATGTGTACCTCTACTAACCTGCTCGGTATTTAGCATATCAAAACTACCACCCCAATCCCATTGGTAACTAATTTTAGATGTATCATCAGCATATAAAAGGTATGTAATCCCTATGCTACTCGGCGCAGACACTCCAAATTCAGTCTCAACCACAATTGATGCGTACGAACCAAAATCAGCTGGAACAGTTGCCTGGATTTCTGTTTTAGATACAACTGTAAACGCAGCCTCTGTAGCTCCAAATTTCACACTTTTAACCTTAACAAAATTTTGACCTTTAATTGTAATAACATCTCCCGGCGAAGCTAATACTTGTGAAAGAGTTGAAATTACCGGAGCCGGAGGAGTTAATTCAATTACATTACTTAAAACTTGAACGAAACCATTTGTTGCGTAATAATCTAACCCCGGCGCTGCTTTATCAGATCCGTTTACCTTTAAAACATTGTTGGTTACATTTATACTCAATAAATACAAATCAGGATTTACGTCATTTGCCATTGTAGCATATTCGCCAGTTGTTAAATAATCAGCTTCGACACCTTCAAGTGTGGCTACTCGTTTTTTAACACCTTTAATAACATGACTCAAAACAAGTTGTTTTAAATCTTCTACCGGAACCAAATTAATATCTGGATATCCCAACTCATTTACATAACCATTTGCAACTAAATAAGCAGCAAAAGTTTCGTCATTAGGAACAAAATAAGTATAATCATCCGGCGTGTCTAATGTTGACTGCAATCCTGTTAATTGTATTGCTTTTACAAACGTAGATAGATTACTATTTGCCTGAAGCAATCCGTATGCCGTGTTATAATTTTGCTGCGCTCCTCCAATATCTTTAATATCATTATCACAAGAAGAAACTGCAACAATCAAAAAGACACATATAGCAATATGTTTTACTTTATTATATATATTTTTCATATTTCTCTTTTAATTTTTAATTATGGATTCTTATAAACAAAGTCAACTTGACCCTTAAGATTTATTTTTTTGAATCCTTCGCAATTATTTTAATACCAATCCAATATCATCAAGTAAGATGGTATTTCCTCCAAAACCTCCAAATTCCTGCCATCCGATTTTACTTAATACAGCTGGATTACCTAAATCGCTAAAAGGAATTTCTATATAAGTCCATGAATCAGATTTAAATTCTACAACCTTGAAATTACTATCTGCATTTCCATTAATAAAAAACTTTACTTTTCCAGCTTTTGCGCCTTTAACAGAAAATCTTACAGCTTTAAATTTATCTGTATCTGTAAAATTCCAGGAAGCAAGAGCAATAAGATAACCATCCCACTCACCTGATTTCCATTCAATACATTTAGATCCCTGGCTAAAATCTTTAGTATAAGCCAAATCGAAAACATTCGTTCCATCCCATTTTTCATCCCAACCCCAGATATTAGTAGGAGCATCATCATAAAGCGCACTGCCAAATGCCTGATTAGCAACAGTTGTTCCTGAAACGTTTGTTATCGATAGGTATTTATATTTAAAATCATCCGGAACTTTTACTTTTATTTCAGTCAAGGATGACTCAATAGGTTCCACTTTGGTAGTTCCAAAATTTACTACAGGACGTAAAAAATATTCTCCTTTAATCGTGATTATATCTCCCGCATTAGGATTGATTGGAAATCCTTTAATACTAGGACTTGGAGGTCTTATAGCCACTTTATACTTCAAAGTACCCACGTTGGTAACTATTTTCATTTCATCCATTTCATTGTAATATGGAGTTTTTTCATCAACTAGTACAACGATAGCATTATCTGTTACAAATGTTGAATTAAAATAGGATTCTAATCCATTAAATGAAATTGATTTTAATGTACTAAAACCAGATCCTCTAATGATATAATAATTTCCAGCGTTAATAATATCTGTAGGAACATCAACTTCTCTATCCCCATCAACCAAAGGATCATCAACAACAGATTTACTAATACCGGTAACTTCAAGCTTTCCAGTAGAAGAACCTCCTGAATCTCCTGAATCATTTGAACAGGAAGTAAACAGTAAAATTGAGATCGAAGCCAAAAGACACAACTTCAATAACATTCTATTTTTTATATTTTTCATAGTGATTTACTTTTAAAAAATTATTTGAAACTGTAAGGAACTGGTGCCTCTTTCAATTTTGGATTTTTTCTAACTTCGATATCTGGCTTTGGATAAGTAAAATCAGCTGGTGTCGGTGTATAATGTATTTCTCCCTGAGAATCAAACCCCCTATCTTGTTGAGAAATTATACTGATTGCTTCCTGACGCGGAAGTCTTCCTAAATCGAACCAAAATTCTCCTTCAAAAGCAAATTCAACTCTACGCTCATGAAATAAAGCTGCTTTTGTTAAAGGAACATTATTTCCTAAAATTCCCAGACCAGCTCTACGTCTCACTTTATTATATGATTCTTTTGCAGCAGGACTTGCAGTTTCATCGGCTCCAGCCATAATAGCCTCAGCATGAATCAATAAAAGATCTGCATAGCGCATAATATAATTGCAATTATTCATCCCTCCCCATGAATCGGCAGGTCCTGTCTCACTAGTAGCCTGACCCACTACGTATTTCTTAACTGCGGCACCGGTATTAGCTAATACATCGCCATATTTATCCTTATCCATTACAAAACCTACCTCTCCTTTAGCTTTTAAATTAGGGTAAGAATCACCGTAAATCATAAAAGATTCTTTTCTTCTTAAATCTCCAATTTCAAAAGCATCCTGAACATCATTACTTGGTACGTAAGTAGCACCATATGAAGCGTTATCATTCAAAATATCCAAACCATATTGAATATTTGAAAAATTTCCTCCGCCATAAGTGTTGATAGCACCAGACCATTGCCAGGAATAAATAGACTCTTCGTTATTATTTTTACTTGTCAAAAACAAATCTGCAAAATTTGGCACCAAACCAAACTCGCCAGAATTAATAACTTTTTCAGCCATTAATTTAGAATCTGCATATTTCTTCTCATACAAATAAATTTTGGCAAGGAATGCTTCGGCAGAACCTTGTGTTACAAAAATATTTTCACCACCAGGAGTTCTGGATCTAATTTTTGATTTTAGATTTGCTGCTGCATATTTTAAATCGTTTTCAATAAACGTATAAACATCTTCAATTCTATTTGTATTAACTAAAGGGTCTTTTGCCAAAGCTAAATTATCTTCAATAATAGGCACCGGCCCATACAAACGAACCAAATAAAAATAAGCTATCGCTCTAAAAAAATGCGCTTCTGCAACAGTATTTTTAATTACAGCTTTACTTACATTTCCAGTAGCATCTTTCTCTATATTATTAATTAAATTATTGGACTGTGCCACAATTGCAAAACAGGCTCTCCAGGGATCTAGCAATATTGGACTATCGGAAGTTAATTTAAACTGAATCAGTTCTGGTCCATCTGCATACGCTAAACAATTCCCTGATGACAATTCAGCTAATGCATAGAAATTTTTAGTATAATAAGGAGCCCACATTGCGCCATACATACCATAAGTTGTTCTCTCTACCTGTTCATCACTATTATAAAACTGGTCACTGCTGTAACTATCTTCAGATGGGCGATCCAAGAAATCTTCGCTGCAAGAAGTAGTTACCAAACCTAGTGTTATGAATAAAACTAAGGTCTTTATATTGATATATTTTTTCATAAGGATAGTAATTAAAATTCTAAATTCATTCCAAAAGTAAAACTGCGATTGGTTGGATAGCGTCCTGAATCAATTCCGACTAATAATGGATCTTGATTGTACGCTCCTATCTCTGGATCATAACCTGTATATTTGGTAAATGTGTAAAGATTTTGAATACCGAAATAAAATCTTAATTTACTAATACTCGCTTTTGAAATTACATCCGAAGGCATGTTATAACCTAAAGTTACTTGTTGAATTCTGAGATATGACCCATCTTCCACATAACGATCAGAGATTGCTATATTTGGATGTCCATCTCCACCATCAGGTCTTGGATACTTTGCATCAACATTTTCCGGTGTCCAAAAATCCGCAGCTTCAGCCAATTGATTTTCATACAAACGTTGGTTTTTAGTGCCGGCACGTCTGGTTAAGTTCATAACCTTATTACCATAAGATCCTTGTAAAAAGACCCCTAAATCAACATTTTTGTATTTAAAAGTGTTATTGAAGCCATAAGTAAATTTCGGCTGAGGATTACCAATATAAGTTAAATCCTTGTCATCAATTAAACCGTCTTTATTTTGGTCTACATACTCAACATCTCCTAATTGACTTTTCACAGCTTTATTTCCTGTATAAGGAATAGGTGCATTTGCTAATTGTTCATTTGTTCTGATAATACCAACGGTCTGGTATCCGTAAAATTGACCAACTGGCTGACCAACCACTGTTTTGGTCACTGCTTTATTAGTATAATCATTAAGCATTACATCTTTTGTCAAATCAAAATTATCCTGCAAGCTTAACAATTCATTTCTATTTGTAGAAAAAATTACTTTAGAATTCCATGTAAAATCTTTCCCAAACTTATTGTTATAATCTAAAGTCATCTCAAAACCTTCATTTCTTAAGCTTCCTAAATTTACATTTGGCGCTCCTAAACCTCCTTGATAAGTATCTGTACCCGTAACATAATAAGGCAATGGCAAAACGAATAAAAATCCTTCTGATTCTTTTCTATATACATCGAATGTAGCCTGAAGTTTTGACTTAAAAAGTGTAAAATCCAAACCAAAGTTTGTTTGCTTAGAAGTTTCCCAGGTTAAACCCGGATTTGCAATATTATTAACTGTAAAGAAATTACCCAGTGCCGATTTTATTGCACGAACTGTACTCATGTAACCTGCACCGCCAACATTTTGATTACCAGTTTCACCATAACCAGCCCTAAATTTAATGTTGTCAATATATTCTTTGGTACCTTCCATGAATTTTTCATTTGAAAGTTTCCAATATCCTGAAAATGAAGGAAAGTAGCCCCATTTTTCGCCTGGCCCAAAATTAGAACTTCCATCTGCTCTCATTGTTGCCTGTAAGCCATATCGATTGTCATAATCGTAATTAAAAGACCCGAAGAAAGAGTACAATCCAGAGCTCCCTTTGTATTCTGAAGCTGTAAGTGTATCAGGATCTCCCAAGCTAATAGAATGAATATCATTGCTTACCAAACCAGAAACTGATTGCGAATTTCCCGTCCAATGGCTATCATTTGCCTCTTGACCGGCTAAGACATTAAAATGATGCGCACCTGCATCAATTTTATAAGTCAAAACATTTTTAATATTAAGACCATACCAATTATTCGATCTCTCTACTAACTGATTTGTTTCTTTAACGGCAGCGCCCCAAGTATAAGTAGGTTCGAAGCCTTCAAAATTATCAATATTTGTAGATCCTCCCACATCAAATCGATACTCAAGCCCCTTTGCTATTCTAAAATTAGCATAAAAATTTCCTATGAAGTTCTTTTTAATCAACTTATTAGTATTCATCAAAGCTGAAGCCACTGGGTTAATCCAAACCCCAATTGACCCATCGGCCGGTGGACCTGCATAATTCCCATTAGTATCTTTTACTGCAACATCCGGAGTAGATAAAATAGAAGTACTAATAATACCATTACTCGCACCATTAATTGTAATATCCTCATTTGTTACACCGGCTCCAATAGAAACACCAACAGTCAACCAATCCTTTATTTTGCTATCTACGTTTGTTTTAAAATTGTATCTTCTAAAACTAGAACCAATAACAATACCTTCCTGATCTACATAACCTCCTGAAATATAATACGTAGTACCTTCTTTTGCCCCTGAAAATGAAATCTGGTGATTACTCATCACCGCCGTTTTATAAATCTCATCCTGCCAATTTGTTCCTTTACCCAAAACAGACGGAACAGCAAATTCATCACGTGGCGTTACACCGTAAACCGCTGCCAAAGCATTTTGCTGCGTGGCGTATTGACTCAAAGTCATGGTATCCAACAAACTCGTAACATTTTGAATAGAGAAATAGGTATCATAAGTAATTTTTCCTGCACCCTTCTTACCTCTTTTTGTAGTAATAATTACAACCCCATTTGACGCTCTGGAACCATAAATTGCAGTCGCAGAAGCATCTTTCAAAATATCCATCGTTTCAATATCATTAGGATTCAAAAATGCAATAGGGCTCGAAGTTACGTTTCCTGTGTTTGCACCCAAATAACCACTAACAATTGAACCTCCTGTATTGGTATTGGCAGCATCTCCTGAAATCGGAATACCGTCTACAATATACAATGGCTCATTAGTTCCGGATATAGAAGTAGTTCCACGTATTTTTACTGACACACTACCACCTGGCTGGCCAGAGTTATTTGTAACTGACACCCCTGCAGCACGTCCTTGTAATAATTGATCTACTGATACTTGTGGAGAATCTGCAATATCCTTGGCTCCAACCGTAGAAATTGCTCCTGTTAAATCTTTTTTCTTGACACTGCGATATCCTACATTTACTAACACTTCACGTAAATCTTCGGCACTAAGTTTCAAAACTACATTGATAGTTCCTCCGTTTTTTACATTAATTGTCTGCGTAATGTATCCAATAAATGAAACAGAGATTGTAGAATTTGCATTTGTTTCAATAGAATATCTCCCATCAAAATCTGTTGAAGCCGTCTTTTTTGTTCCTGTAACCAATATGTTGGCACCAGGAATAGCTAATCCCTTATCATCAGATATTGTTCCCGAAACCTTTACCTGAGCAGTAATAAAATTACTCGTCAGTAACAAGAATAAAATCAAAGGAACCGCTCTGTGTCCAGCATTCCAATGAATAAAGTTAGTCATTAGTTTTTTCATAATAAATGTTTGGTTAGTTTAAATTTGTTAGTTCATAATGAAGTAATAAAAAGGGCGTGATTTATTATCTAAATTATTTAACAAATCTATAACAGAACAAAACATTAAATCGATAGTATTATATCATTTGATGATAATATTTTTACTATACCGCCTTAAAAAAACACATATGAAAATAAAAACTATAAAAAAATGCATTTTTCGCAACAACCATCCCTTAATCCAGTACGAATTATAAATAAAAATTAACAAATCATTAAAAAAGCAAACGATTTCGTTAAAAATAATATTTGTTTGTGCTAAAAAAGTATCACTATAAAATACGCTTTAAACCAGAAAAATCTTCTCTATATTGACTAGGTGTACAGTTTTTAGTAGCTTTAAAACTACGATTGAAGTTCGCAATATTATTAAAACCTGATTTAAAAGCAACTTCAGATACACTCATATCTTTCTCAACCAGCCAACGAGCCGCATATCCAATTCGGATATCATTTATATAATTGACAAAAGTTTTTCCGGTTCGCTTTTTAATAAATCTGTTAAAAGAAATTATCGACATACTGGCAACACCCGCAACGTCTTCTAAAGTAATTTTTTCAGCAAAATGTTTTTGAACATATTCATATACGAGCTTCATTTTATCGTAATCATCAAACGTATCATAATCTACCGTATAAGTTGAGAGCAAACGTTGATTCCTCGAATTAGCAAGATCATATAATAAGGAAGTGATTTCCAAAAAATAATCCATACCATCTAATTTAGAAAGCCTTACAAGCCTTGGCGTTAATTCTTCGGCCACTTTTTTGGAAAATAAAATACCATGAATCGAACGATTAAACATATCGCGAATTGGATTCATAATTCGTCTTGACAATAAAGATTCATGAAATAAATCGTTATGAAACTGAATGGTAATTTCGTGAATTTTTTTACTGGTACATTTATTCAATTCCCATCCGTGATATAAATTCGGTCCAATTAAAACTAGTTCAACACTGTCAATTTCTTCTATATTATCGCCAACAACCCGCTTTACTCCTTTTCCATTTAAAATAAAATTGATTTCGAATTCCGGATGATAATGTACCGGAAAATCAAAACTATCTTTAATCCTGTCGAAAACCAAAAAACTATCTCCAGCAGAAAGCGGAGCAATTTCCCTGTAAAAATTTTTAGTACTACTCATCTTTAAAAATCTATTTATGAAGTATTTTTATCCTTTTTGTTTTGCAATAATATGATATATAATTGATAAAATAATATTAATTACACGATAAACATCGGATTATCTTTGAAAAATAGAATTATCATTTTTCTAAAAAGCACATCAATAATAAACATTAATCATTTTTAATATAATAACTTTTTAAAGTTTTAATAATTTTAGCAGAAAAACAATATTGATTTAAAGATTGAAAAATTAACTGTTTTATAATACTTTTATCAATTGTTATTCATACACTTATTACAATGGAAAACAACTCATTTCGAATGAAAAAAAACATACTACTATTAATAATAACAGTACTTACAGGGACTTCATGTTCTTCCAAAGCCATTATCACTAATACTAATTTATCACTTTCAGATAAAAAAGCGACATCTGAAACTGTTTCTCTTTATAAAAAACTAAATCAATTGGTTCAAAAAGGTTATTTATTTGGACATCAGGATGATCTTGCTTATGGCGTAAACTGGAAATACGAAAACGGCAGAAGCGATATAAAAGATGTCGTTGGAGATTATCCAGCAGTTTATGGTTGGGACTTGGCCGGACTGGAAAAAGACAGCCCTAATAATATAGATGGAATCCCCTTTACAAAAATGAAGCAATATATTGAAGAAGGCCATGAAAGGGGTGGAATTACAACCATTAGCTGGCATTTTGATAATCCCGCAACGGGAAAAAGTGCTTGGGACAATACTCCAAACGCTGTAAAAACAGTTTTACCAGGAGGAGAAAATAATCAAAAATTTACCATTTGGTTGGACAAAGCGGCTAATTATCTATTATCCTTAAAAGATAAAAAAGGAAAAAACATTCCAGTTCTTTTTAGACCTTATCACGAACTTACCGGAGGCTGGTTTTGGTGGGGAAAAGGAAATTGTACTCCGGAAGAATTTAAATCTTTATGGAAATTCACCATTGAATACCTTCAGAAAAAAGGGGTCCATAATCTAATTTATGTCTATAACACTAGTAGTTTCAGCTCAAAAGAAGATTTTTTATCTCATTATCCAGGTGATAATTATGCGGACATGTTAAGTTTTGATTCCTATCAGAATAATGACGATAAAGACGGTACAAAATTCATTAAAGAAGTTCAGGATCAGCTTAAAATCGTAAATGAAATTGGTGCTGATAAACATAAATTAATCGCGATTGCAGAAGCAGGTTACGAAGCAATTCCTGACCCAAAATGGTGGACCGGAACTTTATCAAAAGCCATTGGCGATTACAAAATATCCTATGTTTTATTGTGGAGAAACCATGGCTGGCAGGAAAAAGAACAAAAAATGCATTATTACGCTCCATACACTGGGCAAATAAGCGAAAAAGATTTTGTTGATTTTTATAATCTCGACAAAACTTTATTTGAAAAAGACATTCAGAAAGCACTAAAATAATAACCAAATCTAAATTACAACCTTAAAAAGAACCCAATGCACGACAAAATTAGTTTAAAAGAAAAAGTAGGTTACGGCCTTGGAGATGCCGCATCATCCATGTTCTGGAAAATTTTCAGCATGTACCTCCTCTTTTTCTATACCGACGTTTTCGGAATAGCACCTGCCGTGGTAGGAACCATGTTTTTAATCACCAGAATCTGGGATTCCTGCTTTGATCCAATTGTTGGAATCATTGCCGACAGAACAAAAAGCAAATGGGGAAAATTCAGACCGTACTTATTATGGGTAGCCGTGCCTTTTGCCGTAATTGGGGTTTTAACTTTTTACACACCTGATTTTGATGAAAAGGGAAAAATAATTTATGCTTACGTGACCTATTCTCTAATGATGATGATTTATTCGTTGATCAATGTTCCGTACGCCTCACTTTTAGGTGTAATGTCATCTGACAGAAAAGAAAGAAACACGTTATCTTCTTATCGAATGGTTTTTGCTTTTGGAGGAAGTTTATTAGCACTTTGGTTAATTGAACCGCTTGTAAATTATTTCGGCGGAAGCCTAAATTCTAAATCAGGCTGGTTGGCAACAATTGCCGTTTTTGGAGTGATTACAACCGCTTTTTTCTGGGCTTGTTTTTTATTTACAAAAGAAAGAGTAAAACCAATTTCTGATGAACAATCGAACTTAAAAGAAGATTTAAAAGACTTGTGGAAAAATAAACCATGGTGGATTTTGCTGGGAGCCGGAATTGGCGCTTTAGTTTTTAATTCTATTCGTGACGGTGCTGCCGTTTATTACTTTAAATATTATGTAAGCAGTAGTATCAACTTTGATTTCACGCTTTTTGGAACAGACTTTCACATGACACCCACTTCCATTTATTTAGTTCTGGGTCAGGCTGCCAATATCATCGGAGTAATTATTGCCACACCAATTGCCAATAAAATTGGAAAAAAGAAAACCTTTTTTGGTGCTATGGCTTTAGCTGCAATTTTGAGTTTGGTATTTTATTTCTTCGGAAAAGAAGATATTTTCTTAATCTTAAGTTTTCAGGTTTTAATCAGTGTTTGTGCAGGTTGTATTTTCCCGTTAATCTGGTCCATGTACGCCGACAGTGCCGATTATTCAGAATGGAAACAAGGAAGAAGAGCAACCGGATTAGTTTTCTCCGCATCATCCATGTCACAAAAATTTGGCTGGACCATTGGAGGTGCCGGAGCTGGATGGCTTTTAGGCTATTATGGTTTTCAGGCCAATGTTGAACAAACTGCCGTGGCCCAAAACGGAATACAATTAATGTTAAGCATACTTCCTGCCATCGCAGCATTTATATCAGTCGCTTTTATTTTGTTTTATCCTTTATCTGAAGAAAAATTGCAAACCATAGAACAAGATTTAAACGAAAAAAGAGACCATACCAATTAATTATACAGATATCAGAAATAGATTACTATGACAACAATAGCCACTTCCACTACATTTCAGGATAGAAAAGTAGCAATAGAGAAAGAACATAAAACACTGACGGAGCAAAAAAACACTCCTGAAGAAAATGCTGGAAACGGCATCTACCAACGCTATAAAAACCCAGTAGTTACAGCGGCTCATGTACCACTGAACTGGCGTTTTGACTTAAACGAAAAAACTAATCCGTTTTTGCAGGAACGAATCGGGATGAATGCTGCTTTTAATGCTGGAGCCATGAAATGGAATGGCAAATATTTACTGGCAGTTCGTGTTGAAGGAATTGACAGAAAGTCTTTTTTCGCTATAGCGGAAAGTCCAAACGGAGTCGATAATTTCAAGTTTTGGGAAAAACCATGCGTGATTCCGCAAACGGCAGAACCAGACACCAATGTTTACGATATGCGTTTGATCAATCACGAGGACGGCTGGGTTTACGGTATTTTTTGTACGGAAAGAAAAGATCCAAAAGCACCAAAAGGTGATACTAGTTCGGCTGTAGCCAATGCCGGAATCGTGCGTTCTAAAGATTTAGTGAATTGGGAAAGGCTTCCTGATTTAATTTCGAATACAGGTCAACAGCGAAATGTCGTTTTGCATCCGGAATTTGTAAACGGAAAATACGCTTTATATACACGTCCTCAAGATGGTTTTATTGACGTTGGCGCTGGTGGTGGAATTGGATTAGGATATGTTGAAGACATGACAAATCCTGTTGTAAAAGAAGAAAAAATCATCTTTGGGAAACAATATCACACTATTTACGAATTGAAAAATGGTCTTGGCCCTGCTCCTATCAAAACGGATAAAGGTTGGCTGCATTTGGCGCATGGCGTTCGTAACACGGCTGCAGGACTACGCTATACTCTTTATATGTTTATGACCGATTTGAATGACATTACAAAGGTAACACACGTTCCGGCGGGTCATTTTATGGGACCTGAAGGTATTGAAAGAGTTGGAGACGTATCGAATGTTTTATTTTCTAATGGATGGATTGAAGATGCTGACGGAACAGTTTATGTGTACTACGCTTCATCAGATACAAGGATGCATGTTGCGGTTTCATCTGTAGCAAAACTGGTTGATTATGTAACCAATACACCAGCTGACACTTTTATTTCAGCAGGTTCTGTGAAAACAATTATCAATCAGATTGAGAAAAATAACGCAATATAATTAGACGTGTCAACAAAACTAAAGGAACTTAAATCTGAATTAACTGCCGAACTTGATTCCATTTTAAAATATTGGTCAGAACATACTGTTGACGATCAAAATGCCGGTTTTATTGGTCAGATTGATTTTAATGATCATTTGATTGCTACGGCCGAAAAAGGTTCTGTCTTAAACGCCCGAATTTTATGGTCCTTTTCTGCCAGTTATCAGGTTACTAAAAATGAAGAACATAAAAAATTAGCAACTAGAGCTTTTGAATTTCTCTCAAAATATTTTTATGATTCCGAATTTGGAGGTTTATTTTGGAGTATTAATGCTGATAAAACACCAAAAGATACTAAAAATCAGATTTATGCTTTAGCTTTTGCCATTTATGGACTATCAGAATATTATGTTATTTCTAAAGAGGAAAAGGCCTTAGAAATAGCCATAAATTTATATTTACAAATAGAAAGACACAGTTACGACTCCATAAACGGAGGTTACTTAGAAGCTTTTACACGAGAATGGAAACCTATTGCCGATTTGCGTCTGAGTGAAAAAGATGCGAACGAAAAGAAAACCATGAATACGCATTTGCATATTGTGGAAGCGTATGCAAATTTATTTAAGGTTTGGAAAGACAAAAAGCTACAAAACTCCATTACTGAAATATTAGAGACGATAGAAAAACATTTCATTAATACAGAAACAGGGCATTTACGTTTATTTTTTAACGAAGAATGGATTGAAAAACCAGACGTGATTTCGTATGGTCATGATATTGAAGCAGCCTGGCTATTATTGCAGTGTGCTGAAATTTCTGAAGATGAAAATCTAATTGCCAATTATAAAAAATACGCCATTCAAATGGCGGAAGTCACACAGGAAGGTTTGGATACTGACGGCGGTTTATGGTATGAATTGGAGCCTAAAAATAATGAATTGATAGCTGAAAAACATTGGTGGGTTCAGGCCGAAGCTTTAATTGGTTTTTATAATGCATACCAATTAACAGACGACGAAAAGCATTTGGACATGGTTTTGAAAAACTGGGATTTCATTAAAAAACACATTTTGGATAAAGAAAACGGAGAATGGTTTTGGGGAGTTTATCGCGATTATTCATTAATGGAAAAAGACAAAGCTGGTTTCTGGAAATGTCCATATCACAACAGTCGTGCTTGTCTGGAACTTATTCAGAGAATAAAAGACTAACATTTATTTCAAATTAAGCTTTTAAAACAAATCAAAATGAAAAAAAATCTTCTAAATATTCTTTTTATAAGCTTATCGATTTTGACAATTTCAGGATGTTCTTCGAATGACGAATCAGATTCGGAAGTGGTCGTTGATCCACCAGTTATTGTTGATACTGATCCGTTGACTACCTCAAATGCCGCAACCTATTTAGTTGACGCAACTGCAACAAAAGAAACCGTGGCTTTGTTTTATAATTTAAAAAAACTAGCCAAAAACAAATTTGCTATTGGTCAGCAGGCTGCTTTTAACAGTTTTTACCAAGATGCAGGTGGTGATTCTGATATCAAAAAGAATACGGGTTATGACCCAGCTGTTTTAGGTTCAGACTTTATGTTTATTGCAGATAAACAAAATAATAACCAAGTAGGCAACTGGTTTTATGGAGAGGAAGTAAAAATCATAGCCGATGTGAAACTTGCTTACTCCAAAGGCATGATCAATACGTTTAGCTGGCATTTAAGAGAACCGGGCAAAGAAGAAACTTTTTACACCTCCGAAATGACATCAGAACAAAAAGCAACTGCTTTTAAAAGTATTTTGCCTGATGGATCAAATCATGAATGGTACAAGAAAAAACTAGACAAAATTGCCAGTGTAGTTTCTAATTTAAAAGGTGCAAATGGCGAATTGATTCCGATTATTTTCAGGCCATTCCATGAGTTTGACGGAAGTTGGTTTTGGTGGGGAGCGAGTTTTTGCTCACCTGAAGAATACAAAACAGCTTATCAGTTTACGGTTGATTATTTGAAAAACACAAAAGGCGTTCACAATATTTTGTATGCGTTTTCTCCAGACAACTCTTATACGACAGAAACCAATTATTTAAGCCGCTATCCAGGCGATAAATATGTTGATGTTTTAGGAATGGACAATTACGGCGATTTTGACAATCAAGGGTCAGCCGGAGCAACCAGAGCAAATTCTAAATTAAAAATAATATCTGATTTGGCTAAAACCAAGGTAAAAATTGCCGCTTTGACTGAAACCGGTTATCAGGTTACAAGTACAAAATCACCGATTACAGATTGGTTTTCGACCTATTTATACAGTGCTTTAACATCAAATAATATTGAAGTGAGTTATGTATTATTTTGGAACAATACTAAAGATGGGTATTGGGTACCGAATGGAACAGTTTCAAACGCCGCTGATTTTAAAACATTTAGTTCTAAAACAAAATCGGCTTTGGTGAATTCTTTGCCGAAGATGTATGAATTGCCGAAGTAGTAGACCTAGTTTGTCATTTCGACGAAGGAGAAATCACAGACGAAGCTCGACAAAGATTGGCGATCTTCTTTGCGGAATTCCTAGTGTGATTTCTCCTTCGTCGAAATGACAAGATTGTGGAAATTGAACAAAAAAAAAATTCTTAAAAACCGTAAACCCCTAGCCCCGATGGGAGGGAAAATCCTTTTGTGCCGGGGTTCGGCACAAAAGATTGGAAGGAACAGCGGGAAATAGCTCCTAAAAAATATAATAATGAAAAATACATTTCTTAAAACCCTCGGATTGGCTTTAATTTTTTCCTCAATGGCTTGTCAGGCGCAGGAACGAATTACGGTGAAAGGAACGCAATTTTATAAGGGCGACAAACCCTACGCGTACATTGGAACAAATTATTGGTACGGAAGTTTACTGGCTTCGAAAAAAATAGGTGATCGTAAAAGATTGCTTCGCGAGTTGGATTTAATGCAGAAAAACGGCATTGACAATCTCCGAATTTTAGTAGGTGGCGATGGCGGAAAATATGATTTTACAGTTCGTCCGGCGTTGCAATACGAACAAGGAGAATACGATGAAGATTTGCTTGACGGACTGGATTTTTTGATGAACGAAATGCGAAAACGTAAAATGTACGCCGTTTTGTATTTGACAAACAATTGGGAATGGTCTGGCGGTATGTCGCAATATTTAGAATGGAATGGCAAAGGTCCGATTCCCGTTCCGGGAATTGCGCCTAATACATGGCCACAATACATGGCATATACAGAACAATTTCATAGTTGTGAACCTTGTATGCAGGCTTTAGAAAATCATGTGAAATTTATTATGGGAAGAACGAATGCGTATTCTCATAAAAAATATACAGAAGACAACACGATTATGGCTTGGCAGGTTGGAAATGAACCGAGACTTTTTACAGTTGAAAATGAAGCAAAATTTACGGTTTGGCTGAATAATATTGTGAATTTAATGGACCGTTTAGATAAAAATCATTTGATTTCGACAGGTTCTGAAGGATTGAACAGTTCGAATGATGACATTGGAATTTTTGAGAGAACACATCAAAATCAGAATATTGATTATTTGACCATGCACATTTGGCCGAAAAACTGGAATTGGTTTAAAGCGGATAATGCTGAAAAAACATTACCAACAACTTTAGAAAATGCCGGAAAATATATTGATAAACATGTGGCTGTTGCCAATCATCTAAAACGCCCGATTATTATTGAAGAATTTGGTTTGGGAAGAGAAAACGAAAGTTTATTACCAACAGCATCAGTTGCAAACAGAGATGTTTTCTACAATTATATTTTTGGAAGAGTTGCTGAAAGCGTTAAAAACAATGGACCGTTGCAAGGCGCCAATTTCTGGGGATTTGGCGGTGAAGGAAAAGCGATAAATGACAGCGGAAAATGGAGTCCGGGTGATCCTTTGACAACAGATCCTCCTCAGGAACCGCAAGGATTGAATTCGGTTTTTTCTTCAGATAAATCGACTTTGGAGATTGTGAAGAAATACAATATGGAATTGAAAAAATAAGTCCTTTTTTACCGTAGAGGCGCACAGCAGTGCGTCTCTACGATTATGCATACCTAAAAATTGTTATGCTAATATCTTCTCAATCGCATTCAATTCATCTGTTGTAAACTCCGTATTTTGCAAACAATCAATATTATTACATAATTGTTTTACAGAACTTGCCCCAATTAAAACTGAAGTAATTCGTTTGTCTTTTTGCAACCACGCCAAGGCCAGCTGTGCCAAAGATTGATTTCTATTTTTAGCAATTTCATTCAATTGGATCAATTTCTGAATTCTTTCTGCGGTAACCTCATCTTCTTTCAAATGCCCATTTGGATTGTGTGCTCTTGAGTTTTCAGGAATTCCGTTCAAGTATTTATCTGTTAAAAGTCCTTGTGCCAAAGGCGAAAAAGCAATACATCCTACTCCTTTTTCTTCCAGAACATCTAACAAACCATTTTCAACCCAACGTTCCAACATTGAATATTTTGCCTGATGAATCAAACACGGAGTTCCTAATTGCTTTAGAACATCAACTGCAACACGAGTCTGCTCCGCCGAGTAATTACTGATTCCGACATACAATGCTTTTCCGCTTCTTACTGCGTAATCTAAAGCCATCATGGTTTCTTCAATGGGCGTTTCCGGATCTGGGCGGTGTGAATAGAAAATATCGACATAATCGACTTTCATTCTTTTTAAACTCTGGTCTAAACTCGATAATAAATACTTTCTTGAACCCCAGTCTCCGTAAGGTCCATCCCACATCGTGTAGCCGGCTTTGGTTGAAATAATGATTTCGTCACGCAAATTTCCCTGAAAATTATGCCATAGAATTTTACCAAAATTAGTTTCGGCAGAACCCGGAACCGGTCCGTAATTATTAGCCAAATCAAAATGAGTAATTCCCTTGTCAAAAGCTTCCACAGCGATACTTTCTGCATTGTCAAAATTATCTACTGATCCGAAGTTATGCCATAATCCTAAAGAAATTTCAGGTAACAATAACCCGCTTTTTCCACATCTGTTATATTTCATTATTTTAGTTTAAGGTTGTAGTTTAATAGGTTTTAAAGGTAAAAAAAACTTACGAAGTTTTGCCACAAAGACACTAAGACGCTAAGCTTTTTATTTAAAATAGAAATCGCCACGAATTCACGAATTTTTGAACAATTAATTCGTGAATTCGTGGCGAAAAAAAACTTTGCGACTTTGAAATTAAAAACTTCGTGTCTTAGTGCCTTTGTGGCAAATTACTATTTTATCTCAAAACCACTTTCCAAACCTTTATCAGAACTTCCGCCAACCATAATTTTAAAAGTTCCTTCTTCGATTAAATACTTTCCTTCGTTATCATAAAAACCAAGTTCCTTATTTGTTAAAGTAAAAGTTACCGTTTTGGTTTCTCCTTTTTTCAGGTTTACCAATTCGAAGCCTTTTAATTCTTTAATTGGGCGAATGATACTGGCGAACTCATCATGAATGTACAATTGTACCACTTCTTTTCCATCATAATTTCCTGAATTGGTAACCTCAACTGTAACCTCAACATTTTCTCCTTTTGCGAATGAAGTTTTATTTATTTTCAGATTTTTATAATCGAATTTGGTGTAGCTCAGACCAAAACCAAACGGAAACTGAGGTGTTTTTTCCACATCCATATAATGCGACCAAAAAACATTTTTATCACTGTCAATTGGTCTTCCAGTACTGTATTTGTTATAATAAATTGGAACCTGCCCAACATTTCTAGGAAACGACATTGGCAATTTTCCACTCGGATTATAATCTCCGTATAAAACCTGCGCCACAGCATTTCCAGTTTGAGTTCCTAAGTGCCATGCTTCCACAATAGCAGGAACATTTTCTGCAGCCCATGGAATAGAAAGCGGGCGACCATTATTTAAAACCAGGACAACATTCGGATTCACTTTATAAATTTCTTCTAACAATTCTTGCTGTAAACCAGGCAAGTTAAGATCTGTTCTGCTGCGCCCTTCCCCACTCTGAAAACCATATTCTCCTAAAACCATTACGACAACATCTGCATTTTTAGCCGCTGTTTTTGCAGCCTCAAAACCGCTTTTATCAGTTGTATTGAAAACAGTTTCCGTCAAAAAAGTAGCTTTTTGTGAAAGTAAATCAACTCCTTTTTCAAAAGTTAATTGATTGTCTTTATATTGCTGCATTCCTTCTAAAACAGAAACCGCTGAATTATCATCCGCAGCAATTCTCCAGCTTCCTAATGGACTATTTTTATCATTTGCTAAAGCACCAATCAAAGCAATTTTCTGTCCGGATTTCTTTAGCGGAAGCAAATTCTTTTCGTTCTTCAACAAAACGATAGATTTCTTCGCCATGTCTAAAACACCGTCATTATTGGCTTTGTTTCCAATCGTAGCTTTTTCACGTTTTTCATCGCAATATCTGTACGGATCATCAAATAATCCCAATTCAAATTTCACTCTCAAAATTCGGCGAACGGCATCATCAACCAAAGCTTCTTTTACTTTTCCTTCTTTCACCAAACCAGTCAATTTTGCGACATATAAATATGATTCCATATCCATATCAGAACCTGCGTTTACCGCTTTTGCTGTTGCATCGGCTTCGTCTTTGGCATAACCGTGTGCGATCATTTCACGAATCGAAGCATAATCTGAAATTACAAAACCATCAAACTTCCATTTTCCTTTTAAAATGTCTCTTTGTAAAAATGTATTACCGGTTGCAGGAACGCCATTCAACGTATTAAAAGAATTCATAAACGTACGAACTCCGGCTTCTACCGTCGCCTCAAAAGGAGGCAAAACCGAATTATACAATTTAGAATTGCTAATATCTACGATATTATATTCCAATCCTGCTTCAACATAACCGTAAGCTGCAAAATGCTTTGCACAAGCTGCAATCGTATTTACCTTAGCCAAATCAGCAATTGTTTCACCTTGAAAACCTTTTACCCTAGCATAACCCACTTTACTTCCCAAATAAGGATCTTCGCCTGCTCCCTCCATCACACGTCCCCAGCGCGCATCATTAGCGACATCGACATTGGGTCCGAAAGTCCAGTTAATACCAGATGCCGAAGCTTCATCCGCCGCAATCGCCGCCGACTTTCTAATCGCTTCTAAATCCCAACTCGCCGCTTCTGCCAGTGGAATCGGACTTAACGTTTTATAGCCATGTATTACATCAAAACCAATAATCAATGGAATTCCCAAACGGGTTTCTTCCACTGCAATTTTCTGCACCGCACGAACTTCTTTAACACCGCGAACTGTCAGCATCGATCCAACCCAGCCTTTTCGCAAATGTTCGTATTTTAATTCGGCAGTTCCTCCTTTTGGAGCCGGCCCGGTAACATCCCAAAAACCGTTATATTGGTTCATTTGCCCTACTTTTTCCTCCAAAGTCATTAACGGCAAAAGCAAATCAATACGTTCTTCAATGGTTTTAGTTTTATCCAGATACGGCTTTTTTTGTGCATTCATATTTCCAACAGTAAACAGGGCAAAAACCCCAATAATTAGTATTTTTTTATTTTTCATAGTGGTTCGTTATTTTATGCCACAAAGGCACTAAGGCACAAAGTTTTTTTTAAAGCTTTGTGTATTTTATTTATTGTAACTCTACTCAAAGTTTTTCCCGAACCTTGGAATGAATTAGTTTAACAAAAAAACTAAAGTCTAAAATCTTGCTCTTGACTCTTTACTCTATTTTCTATATTCTATTCTCTAAATCCTCACTCCGTTACAAAACAAGAAGCTGGCAAATTCGCTTTATTAAACAAATCGGGCTGAATTGTATTTCCCCATGCGAATCTTACTTTCACCGGATTTGGAACTTTCTTGCTTGTCAAAATCACTTCGTTATTTTTTATGGAAGTTTCTGCAGGATAAAAATTTCCATCGGCTCCGGCCAACTCAAATTGATTGGACGTTTTATTTTTAAAATGCAATCCGTCAGCATAATCAAAAGAAACCGCTACTTTGTTTTTTTCAATTTTAATGTCTTTAAAAAGTGGTCCGTTTACCAGATTGAAATTGACTTTATACGTTTCGGCCAAAGCCAAATTGGCCAGACGAATTCCGACTGATTTTTTATTCTTTGGATGAATATCAATCGTATCTGAAATATCAGAAGTTAAGACCATTCCGGTTTTCGGAACTTCATTTAATATTTTTCTTTGGGAGTTTCTAACCGTAACATTTGAGAAGTTGTTGTTACCGGTTTTATATGGCGCGATTTGGACGAAATAAAAAGGGAATTCGTCCTGCCAGGCTTTTCTCCAGGAAGAGATTAAAGCCGATAATGTTTTGTCGTACACCAAAGAACCCACATTCGATTCGCCCTGATACCAAAGCGTACCCGCAATTTTAAATCCAACAAGAGGATAAATCATGGCGTTATAGGCGCGTCCAGGTTGTCTTGGTCCGTATTCTTGTTCGTTTAGTTTTTTGGCATTTTCTAATAAAAGAGGATCGTTCTGAACCACTTCTTCCGGCATCCAGATTTCAGCCGGAGTTCCGCCCCAATTGGATGAAATTAATCCGATAGGAACATTTTTTAAATCTTCACGCAGACGTTTAGCAAAGAAGTAACCAATGGCACTGAAGTTTTTCATGGTTTCCCGAGTCGATTCTGTCCAGTTTCCCAGTAAATTATTTTGAGGTGTCGTGGCTGTTAATTTCGGAACGGTAAAAAAACGAATATTGGGATTCGTCGCGTTTTTCATTTCTTCTTCGCCGTTGTCAATTCCCCAGCTAGCTGACATTTCCATGTTAGATTGTCCGGCGCAAACCCAGACTTCTCCAATTAAAATATTTTTTAGAATAACTTCATTGTATCCTTTTATAGAAATGGTATAAGGTCCGCCCGCTTCCGGAGTTTTAATGTGAAGTTCCCATTGCGCCTGATTATTGGCAACGACTTTATATTCCTGATTGTTCCAGCTTGAAACCAATTTGATTTCTTCCTTTGGATTGGCCCAACCCCAAATTTTCACTTCAGAATTGCGCTGTAAAACCATATTGTCACCAAAAATATTCGGAAGAGAAACGTTTGCCATCATAGTACCGGAGATCATCAGAAAGAAAACAAACTTAAATATATTATTTTTCATTTAACAGCTTTTTTAAAAACGGAACATATTGATCAGCCATTACTTTTTGATCTGAAACATCCGGATGTCCTAAACATCCTTTTGGTGTCATCGGTTTGAATTTGAAAATCTGGATTTCTTTATGGGTTTTATCTGTTGCAAAAGCCGCTTTAACCTTATTCAGACAATCTTCAAAAACGATTCCTCTTTCGCCTCCAACCATCGGACTATTTGTAATTACAATCTGTGCTTTTGGGTTATGTTCGTAAAGCATTTTTATAAAATTGATGTAATTCGAAATGTACTTTTCGGCATTAAAAGGCAAACGTTCTTTTTTGCCATCTCCACCGGAAAAATCATTTGTTCCTAAAGCAATGCTGATAATATTCGGCTGAAAAGCAAAATCATATTTAGGTTTTGAATTGTCTTTGGTTAAATATAAATTTTGATAAACATCTGGCATAATTGCTTCCTCTTTATTCTCGTCATTCCAATTGCGATAGATCCCAATTCCGGAAACAGAACTTACCAAATAATTAACGTCAATTTCTCTTGAAATCACCGGTCCATAAGCGTAATAACCATTATGATGATCCATGTATTCTCCTTTATCACAATCAACCGAATCGCTCGCGGCAGCACAAGTAATGGAATCTCCTATAAATTCGATTTTCTTTTTCTTTTTAGAGGATATTGAAGTCAGTTTTGCTGTCGTTCCGGCGAATAAAACATTACCACTTTGCGCTTCTGTATTTTTATAAATTTCCAGGCGATGCTCTTTTTTATTTGAAGTAACTTGAATTGGAAAAGATTGTACATCGCCTTTTTCAATTCTGATTTTCCCTATATATTTTCCGTCTAAAACTAAAGCAACATAATTATGATGTTCGTACGAATCGACACTTTGCAGTTTAATTGCACATTCACTTCCGGTAAAATTAAATGATACGGACGAAGCAGTTCCGATTAAAATAACATTATCATTTTGAAGCTTTTCAATACGGCCAGCATATAAAAAAGTATTTTTGTTTTGTGAGATCGAAAGGGTCGAAATCAGCAAAAACAAAATTAAAAACGGCAATTTTCTGATAAACATAATATATTGGTTAAATAGAAATAGTATTCACAAATATATTTGAAATGAAGTAGTCAGAAAGATACTAAAACGTCAAAATGCAATAAAAAAACACCACATAAATACATCAAACCTCACTTTTTTATTCTTTATTCTTACAAATTCATCTTAAAGCGTTTCCTTACTAATTAAAAACGAGCTATCTTTATAGATACAACACATTAAAAAAATGAAATCAATCTTTTACATATCGATATTCTCAACTGCCGTTTTATGTTCTTGTTTTACTTCAAAAGAAGAACATAAAACAGAAACAAGTCAAATAGAAAAACCGCAAGCTGAAATTGAACGCGACTCAATTATAACTTATGCTAAAAAATATTTGGGAACGCCTTATTTATATGCAGGAAATGATCCGAAAAAAGGATTTGACTGCTCTGGATTTATCAGTTATGTCTATCATCATTTTGAGGTTGACTTACCGAGAAGTTCCGGCAGTTATAAAAATCTAGGCAAGGCGTTAAATCCGGAAGATTTTAAAGTGGGAGATATTTTAGTTTTTTACGGATACAAAGACAATACTATTATTGGCCATCTCGGAATTATCTGCGAAGCCAACGGAATGCAGTCTAAATTTATTCATGCGTCATCCGGAAAAGTAAACAGCGTTACGATTACTTCTCTTGATACAGAACATTACACCAACCGTTTTTATAAGTGTATTGACGTTTTGTCGAAATAAGCTTATACCAGATCTTGAATTGTTTTTCACGCAGATTTAAAAAGATTTAGGCCGATGTGCGCAGATTATTTAGTGCAATGAGATTAAAAAAATCTAATTAAATCTGCTTTAATCAGCCAAATCTGCGTGGAAAACATTTACAACTTTTTTATTCCTCCGTCAATAATTTGATAAGACTTTCATCTCTTTGGTAAACGTCTTTGTAGAAATTCAGTTCGCCTTTACGGTCTACCCAAGCAGTAAAATACCCGATATATACAGGAATTTTCTTTTTCAGACTTACCCAATTTTCTTTTCCTGCATGCATTGCTTTATCAATTCGGGCCGGAGTCCATGTTGGATCTTGTTTTAAAAGTTCAATCGCCAACTCTCTTGGTTTTCCGACACGAACACAGCCGTGGCTAAAGGCTCTGTTTTCTCTTTCGAATAAACTTTTTGAAGGAGTATCGTGTAAATAAATATTATTCGAATTCGGAAATAAAAACTTTACTAAACCTAGCGAATTGTTCTTTCCTGGAACCTGACGAACAGCGCCATTGTTCCACTCCAGATTTTTCTGTGCCAAGTAATTCTTGTTTTTGGCCATTCCCGGTTTGATTTCTTTGTTGATGATACTTGTTGGAACATTCCAATACGGACTAAAAACAATATTATTCATCATACCGCTGAAAATAACGGTTTTGGTCATTGCTTTTCCAACTACTACAGGCGAAACAAAAGCAATTTCATGATCGCGAATTAAATACAACCTAAACTCAGGAATATTAACTTCGATATATTCCTTCCCTTTTTCCAATTGCGGATCAATCCAACGGCAACGCTCCATGTTGACAATAATTGTTTTGATTCGGTCAGAAACCGGAATATTCAGTTCGTCAATATGTTCTTTTAATATTATATTTTTTGGCGTTAATCCGTGGTGTATTTCGTAGTTTTTAATGGCTTTTATCAAAGTTGTATCACACACATTACTTTTGTCATTTTCTTTTAGTTCGCCTGTAATATATAGTCTTTCTCTAATTTGGCCAATAGCGTCAACAGAATCTCCAACTTTAAAATTCTTAAAATCCTCCCCAACCTCAACTGTTTTCCATCCTCCTTTTTTCTCTATTTCTCTGTATTCATGAAGCGCATCACGAAGTTTGTAATATTGGCTGAACATTTTGCTCTTTTTGTCATCGCTTATTGTAGCTTTTTCATGAATAGAATCTGAAAACACCTGATAATTCACTTTTTTACGTGGTAAAAGCCACTCTAGTTTTTTGGTTGTTTTTTCATCAACGCCTGAAACTTTCTGAACGTAATAAAAATACAGGTTTGAAATCATCAAATCAGTATCTACTTTAGAAAGCTTATTATCAACAGAAGTTTCAAAAATAGGATTGATTTTTTCATTGTAAGGAAAATTGGCTTTTAAACCTTCTGCTTCTAATCCTTTATATTTATTGAATAAAGTATTTCCAAATTCAACAACGCCTTTATTGTCGAGCCACAATTGAGTTGAATTTTTCTTTTCGTACAAAGCCAAAACCTCCGTTTGGAATTTAACCAACTTTGGAAAGGCTTCATAAAATTTAGAAACAGCAACACTGTCAATATGAAGTTTTAATTCCGGTATCACTTTTTCTGAAGTCTTCTTTAAGTCTTCCTCTTTTTTTTCTGACTTAGAATTACATGAAAAAACTAAAAACAGAACAATAACAACTACAGGCGAATAGAAAATTTTCATAATAATATTTTTAATAAAAATAAAAAAGTTTTGATGAAAACAAAGGCTTTACGAGAAAAATAATATTGGCTTTACAAAGCAAAATTCCTTACTCAATTCAGCTTCACAATAAGGCATAAAAAAAACTCCAAATACATTACATATTTGGAGTTTTCCCCTTTATAAATCAACCTTTATTTAGATTACCGTTCCTTTGAGGGTAAGAATTTTCGGAGTTGCTTCGGCACTTGTTGTAACCGTTACCGTTTTTGTAAAAGCACCTTTGTTTGCCGCATTGTAAGTAGCCGTAACTTTAGCTGTTTTACCAGGCAATATTGGCTCTTTAGTATAATCTGTTGCAGTACACCCGCAAGATCCTTGCACGTTTGTAATTACAACTGCTGTTTTTCCTGTATTTTTAAACTCATATACAATTGCTTTTGGCGTTCCTTGTGGAATTTGTCCCACATCAATAGTTTCAGCTTTCCAGGCAATTGTTGCAGCCGTTGTTTCAATTTTAGACGCAATTACTTTTACCGGTACAATTGCTGAAAAAGACATTAGCCCTAAAGCCAAAGCCAACATTGAGATTTTGATCATTTTCATAGTTATTATATTTAATGGTTATTAGTTCTGAATTTCTATTTCAAAAGTACTTCAGACAAAATCAAATCGCTGTTAACCGGTTTCAAATCTTTGTTAACGACTTGTTAATCGCTGTTTTTCACTATAATTTTCATTAATATTACATTCTAAAAAACACTGTTTTCTTGAAAATAAATAAACTCAATAGTATTATCCTTTTAGGATTGATCGCCATTATCAGCATATTGGTGGCACAATTGCTTTGGACCAAAGAGGCTTTTACGCTCGAACAAAAAAAACTGAGTCAAAAAGCTAATATTGCTTTGCTTGAAGTGGCCAGAAAATTATACAACGGAAAAGATCATGAACCGTCTTGTCAAAATCCTGTTCGCAAAATTTCCAACGATTATTATATTGTAAACATCGAAAATGCTTTTGAACCTGATATTTTAGAGTTTTATTTAAGATCAGAATTCAAAAAAATGCATATTACAACCGACTTTGAATATGCTGTGTACAATTGCCAAAGTGACGAGATGGTTTACGGAAAGTACATTTCATCTTCTGAAAAAGGAAAAGCAAAAAAAGCAGTTTCCTTTCCAAAACATAAGGATCTGGTTTATTATTTTGCAGTTCGTTTTCCTAATGAAACGACTTACCTATTCAGTTCAATGCGTTTTTGGTTTATCCTTTCAATTGCACTGATTTTGATTTTACTGATTTATGTCTATTCTATTTTTACACTTTTACAGCAAAAGAAATATTCTGAATTGCAACGGGATTTTATTAATAATATGACGCATGAATTCAAAACGCCGTTGTCATCCATTTTAATTGCATCAAAATATTTGATTGAACAAACTCCGATTAAAGAAGACAAAAAACTGCATACTTATACGGATATTATTATCAATCAAAGCAATAAACTCAACAGTCATATTGAACAGATTTTAAATATTTCTAAAGCAGATTATTCGCCTTTGGAACTAAAAAAAGAAACACTTTTAATTATTCCTATTATAGAGGAAACGATTGAAAATATTCAGATGAAATATCCAGAAGCTTCTATTAAAATCGATAGTGCTTCAGCAGAATACTATATTGAAACAGATGTTTTTCATTTTAGCAATTTAGTTTATAATTTACTGGATAATGCTGTAAAATATTGTTCCGAAAAACCTGACATCACAATTCGGGTTTCAGTAGAAAATCAAATTTTGAAACTTGCTTTTATTGATAACGGAATCGGAATCTCTCCTAAAAACATTTCGCTTATCTTTGATAAGTTTTATCGCGCTCAAAACGAAAAAAGCAATGAAGTAAATGGTTTTGGGCTTGGATTATATTACGTCAAAGAAATTTGCAATCTTCAGAACTGGAAAATAAAAGCCGAAAATAATTTAGAAAAAGGCATCACTATAACTTTGTCAATTCCTTATAAAAAATGAAACAATTCAGAATACTTTATACCGAAGACGATGAAACCTTAGCGTTTTTAACCAAAGACAATCTGGAGCAAAATAACTACGAAGTTATTCATTGTCCTGATGGAAAACTGGGTCTGGAAACCTTTAAAAAAGAAAGTTTTGATATCTGTATTTTCGATATTATGATGCCAAAAATGGATGGTTTTGAATTGGCTACTGAAATCAGAAAAGCCAATACCGACATTCCGATAATTTTTCTTTCGGCCAAAACTTTAAAAGAAGACCGCATTAAAGGATTGCGTCTGGGTGCTGATGACTATTTGGTAAAGCCTTTTAGTATTGAAGAGTTGCTTTTGAAAATTGAAATATTTTTAAAACGTTCGCAGAAAAACATTCCGGTTGAAAAAGCAGTTTATGAAATTGGAAAATACCAGTTTGATACTAAAAACTTTATTCTTTTTAATGAAAGTGAAAAAATTGGTCTCACGCAACGTGAAGCTGAATTGCTAAAATTATTTCTCGATAATAAAAATTCGGTTTTAAAAAGAGAGCAGATTTTGACCTCACTTTGGGGAACTGATGATTATTTTATGGGAAGAAGTCTGGATGTTTTTATTTCGCGACTGCGCAAAATCCTGGCAAATGAAAACGGAATTTCGATAGAAAACCTGCACGGAATTGGCTTTCGATTTTCTATTGTGTAGCTACATAAAAAGCGTTGTACAGTTTCCATCTTAAATAATAACAATTCTGTTAAAAATAAAGAAAAATCTGTAAATTAAATTTGAAAAATCTTTGTATTTTTAAGTTCTAATTTTGCATGATATGAAATTACATCATTTACGTAACGCTACTTTAGTTATTGAAACGGAGCAACATGTGATTTTAGTTGACCCGATGCTAGGAAAAAGAAAAACGATTCCGCCCTTTACCATCTTTCGTTACAACCCTCATAGAAATCCTTTGGTTTCTTTGCCAAAAAACAGTCGGGAAATTTTAAGCAAGGTAACACATTGCCTCATAACTCATTTACATCCGGACCATATAGATAAAGCTGGCGAAGTTTTTTTGAGACGTAAAAGCATTCCGGTAATCTGCAGTGTGCAAATTGAAAAAGAATTAACGAAAAGAGGTTTAAACATTACTCAAACTTTAAATTATTGGGAACCTCAACCTTTTCTGGACGGAAAAATAACAGGAATACCAGCCATTCATGGTTATGGATTTATCGCTAAATTGATGGGAAATGTAATGGGCTTTTTTATTGAATTGGCCAATGAAAAATCTATTTATATAAGTTCAGATACCGTTTTCACAGAACACGTACAAAAAGTTTTGGTTGAATTCAAACCAGACATTGCGACGGTCGCCTGCGGAACGGCGAGATTAGATATTGGCCAGCCTTTATTAATGCGAATGAACGATATTTTGAAGTTCACGGCATTGGCACCCGGAAAAGTTTTCGCAAATCATTTAGAAGCTTTGAATCATTGCCCTACGACGAGAGAACAATTAAAAACTGCTTTATTAGAAAATGATCTTTTGTCTAAAACGGCTGTTCCTGCTGATGGGACTTTTGTGGAGTATTGATTTTTTTTTTAAGCTTTTGGAACACTTTTAAATAATTCCAGTAACTATTCCTGTTTCATAATTAATATTATATTTGGTTTTCAAATCAAACCAAAATACATGAGTGATTTTCTGAGAAAAATAAACCTTACCAAAGACATTGTCATACAATTACCCGTTTCAAAAATGGATTTTATCCACAAGTTCAGAATTAATGTAGATGAATCTAATTTAGATTACGAACCATTTGAAGTTTTTCGATCTAGTATAAATGAATACAAAGGCTATATCGGTAATTATATCTTCGAAATAAAAAAGAGGAAAAAACTATTCGATACGAATTATTCTTTTGCTAAAGTTACAGGAGAACTAACTGAGGAAAATGATCAATTAATTATAAACGCTCAAATTTCTTGTTTTAGAAAAAGAATGATTTTATTTATAGTTATTGCGCTTCTTTTTTATTCAATTTTCTTTATAAGCATGGTTTTTAATGGTGAAAATACTATTCCCTTCTTTATGGCTCCATTTCTTTTAATTCATATGTCACTAATGATAGGAGTTCCTTATTTTATAATAAGAAGAAGTGTAAATAGAATGGCTTATGATTTAGAAAGAGACTTTCATTATTGGGTAACTAAAAACTAGAAAATCTATTTTAAAACAAACTACAAAACCAATAACCCAAACTCTCGTAAAGTATTAACAGGCTTAGAATACCAGAACAATTCAAAATCGTCTAATTCAGTTTCGAAATCTGCTTTTACTTCCTGAAAAGTATAATTCTTAGCATTTGAAATCGAGATTTTACTCAAAATTTCAACTAGCCATTCGCCTTCATTTTTATTGGTCTGAAAATTGAAACTTTCCTTTTTATCATGAAAAGTAAAACTCATCATTTCCCACGAATTTCCTTTTTTTGATTTAGTGAAATGTTCCACAGAAGGTTTTCCACCAAGCCAAACTACTTTTGCATTTGGTTTTGTGTTGAAATCATTTCCTTCTTCAAGCGCATTGAAAATAAAGTCGGGATCAATTTTAGTTTTTGGAATCTTAAAATCAAACCAATCTTGTAATTCGTAGTCGAAACAGATTCCGTGCATGAAATTAAAGAGCGATTTCTTTAATCCGAAACTGAATTTATCGTGATTGATTCCTGTTGAATCTGTATAATCGATGTCATTATTAGCAAAAGTTCCAATAGCTTCTGTTGCTTTTGTCACACCAAATTTCTCCGGATACAATCCAACCGGACTGTGTGCCGTCATGGCAAATTGATGCCAAAAACCAGACTGGAGAATTCCGGCTTCAAATAATTGGCGTACCATTTCGAGACTGTCAACCGTTTCCTGAATGGTCTGTGTTGGGTAGCCGTACATTAAATACGCATGCACCATGATTCCAGCTTCGGTAAAGTTACGGGTGACTTTTGCTACTTGCTCTACCGTAACACCTTTGTCAATTAATTTCAACAATCTATCAGAAGCTACTTCTAAACCTCCGGAAACCGCAATACAGCCAGAAGCTTTTAAAAGCAAACATAAATCTTTAGAAAAGCTTTTTTCAAAACGAATATTTGTCCACCAGGTTACAGCTAATTTTCGACGTAGAATTTCTAACGCCAAAGCGCGCATCAAAGCAGGCGGTGCTGCTTCATCTACAAAATGAAAACCATTTTGACCGGTTTGAAGCATCATTTCTTCCATTCTGTCGCATAACAAATTGGCAGCAACAGGTTCGTAAACCTTTATATAATCTAATGAAATATCACAGAAAGTACATTTTCCCCAATAACAACCGTGCGCCATTGTGAGTTTATTCCAACGCCCATCGCTCCACATTCTGTGCATCGGATTCACGATTTCAATAACTGAAATGTATTTATCCAAAGGCAAATCAGAATAATCAGGAGTCCCAACTTGTGCTTGTTTATAATCG
This sequence comes from Flavobacterium sp. KH_001, assembly GCF_057840745.1. Lineage (NCBI taxonomy): Bacteria > Pseudomonadati > Bacteroidota > Flavobacteriia > Flavobacteriales > Flavobacteriaceae > Flavobacterium > Flavobacterium sp. KH_001. The sequence goes on from NZ_CM174520.1 coordinate 5,214,167, forward strand.
TGTTTTAAAGAATTATTTTTGTAGACCACTTCTCCATTTTCTAATAAAAAAGTTCTTTTATAAGAATTGGCATTTGGATTTTCTAAATTGAAAATTAATTCTTCAATTGGAACTTCTCCGTCATCCAAAGTAATAAAATCGAAGAATTCAAAAACACGTTTGTCAGAAAGGGAACGCAATTCGGTATTTGGAAAGCCACCGCCCATTGAAATCTTAATTTCAGGATGATTTTGCTTTACCCATTGTGCAGATCGAAACGAACTATATAAATTCCCTGGAAAGGGAACAGAAATTAAAAATAAAGTTGGTTTTACAGCTTCAATTTTAGCTTTTAAAAGTGAAATTAAAATCGAATCTATAAAAGTTGGTTCTTGTTGTAAAGCATCATACAATTCATCAAAAGAATTGGCACTTCGGCCCAAACGTTCAGCATATCGGCTAAAGCCAAAATTTTCATCGACACATTCAACAATATAATCTGAAATATCTTCGAGATATAATGTCGCCAAATGTTTTGCTTTATCCTGAGTTCCCATTGTTCCAAAAGCCCAATCTAATTCTTCCAATTGAGCAAAACGAGAAGCTTCCGGCAGAAAATCTTCCTGACAAATTTGTAAAGCTAAAGTTGGATTTTTTCCCTGCAAAAACTGAATTACGGCGTCGATCGTTTTGATGTATTCGTCCTGTAAGGCAAAAATACGCTTTGAATTATCGGAGATTTCGTTTCCAACAACTTCAAACTTTGAACTTGAAACCTGAAACAAATCAATCAAACCTTTCTTCGAAAACAATTCCAAAATCACATCAATACCCAAATCCGCCTGAACCGATTCGATATTTTTGGTATTTAGAAATCCTTTTATATAAGCTGTTGCCGGATATGGCGTATTCAGTTGTGTAAAAGGAGGCGTAATAATAAAAAGCTTTGTTTTCAAAAGAAATGTTTTTGCAAAAATAAGGGATATTTAGGGACTTTTCAGGAAAAGATTCGATTGTTGATTTTAGTTTTATTTTGTAGATATTTAATTACATTTGCGACGATCCAAATCATTTCAAATGAAGCATACATTACTTTTATTTTTTTTAATCATTATCAATCAAACATTTTCACAAAGCAAAAATCAACCTATTGGTTTTAAAGAAAATAAAGGCCAGATTATTGATCAAAAAGGAAAACTAAATACAGCAGTAAAATATCTATTAAATTCTAATGGATTAAATGTACAGTTAAAGAAAAACGGATTTTCGTATGATGTTTATGAAGTCAAGAAAACACCTGTTGTATGTGCTAAAACATCTAAAACACTTCCCTATTTAATTCCTGAAAAAGATAAGGAAACAAAACCTGAATATAATCTTGAATATATTTTTCATCGTATTGATATTGACTTTGTAAATTCTAACTCAAAAGTTGAATTGATTACGGATCAAAAATCAAATGATTTTGATAATTATTACAATGTTCCCAATAAACCTGAAGGAATTACAGGCGTTTATAAATACAAACAAATTACATACAAAAATATCTACCCGAATATTGATGTTGTCTTCTCAATTCCAAAAGATACTCAAAAAACGGTTGAATATAATTTTGTCATTCATCCGAAAGGAAAAATAGCTGATATTCAATTAAAATTTAATGGTGCTGAAACGGATTTAGTCGATAACAAAATCCAAATGAATGTTCGTTTTGGAAAAATGGAAGAAAGTTTGCCGGCGAGTTGGGTTGAAGATGGATCAAGTAAAAAGGAAATTGAGGTTGGTTATAGAAAGATTAAGAAGGATGTTTATGGGTTTAATTCAGTAGATTCTGTTGATGGAAAAACGATTGTAATTGATCCGGTGCCAACAAGACTTTGGGGTACTTTTTATGGAGATGAAGAAGATTATGGCAATAATGAATTTGGAGGAATTGCAACCGATCTACTAGGTAATAATTACTTAGTGGGAATGACTTCGGTACCTAATTCTTCATATGCAACTTCTGGCGCTCATCAAACTACAATTGGGAATCCTGATAAAATGGCTTCTGACGGAATCCTTGTTAAATTTTCATCTGATGGCAAAAAATTATGGAGTACCTATTACGGTGGAGAAGAATATGATAGAATAAATGCCGTAAAAACAGATAAACAAAACAATGTTATTATTGTCGGCAAAACTAATAGTAAAACTAATATTAGCACAACTGGTTCTTATAGGTCTTCTTTTGGCGGTTATGATGACGGTTTTTTAGTAAAATTTAACGCAAATGGAACTAGACTTTGGGGAACCTATTATGGAGGACCAGATAATGATGCTTCCTATGATCTTGATATTGATAAAAACAACAATATCATTATGGTCGGCAGATTTTCAATCAATCATTACGACAATATTTTTGCCACTCCTATAGGAGATGGTTTCGTAGCTAAATTTAATCCTAATGGAAATATACTTTGGAACAAGTTATATGGAGGAAAAGATACAGATGAGTTTAGAACTGTCAAAGTAGGAGAAAACTGTATCGTAACTGCAGGCTGGTCTTACAGTTTAGATCATATTTCTACCCCTGGCGTTTTTCAGGAAAATCTTAATTACACATATAATCTTTCCAACGATGGCATAGTCTTTAAATTAAATTTAGATGGAGATCGAATATGGAGCACCTATTATGGAGGAGAATCTGGAGAAAAAATTCATGCAATCGAAATTGATGATGAGAATAATGTATATGTAGGTGGAGAAACAACCAGCACAAATAATATAGCCACATCCAACTCCTTTGATGATTATAATTTATATGACTGGACAGGCTTTTTGGCAAAATTGGATCAAAATGGCCAAAGAGTTTGGGGAACATACTTAGGTCGTGACGCAATTATTTATTCCCTTGTTTTTACAAACAATTCATTATATGTTGGTGCTACCGGAGGAGATGCTAAAATAGCAAGTCTGTGCGCATATAAAACTGATTCTTTTTCGGGTGGTTACATTGGTAAGTTTTCTAAAGCAGGAGAATTTATCTGGGGAAGCTATATAGGAGGATTTGATCAATATTCCCAAACGGAAATAACTGTTAGGAATAAAGAAATAGTAGTAGGTGGAACATCAATAATGACTAATGATGGTATTGCTGATTCAAATTCATATCAGCCTGAAATTTTAGGGCGCAAAAACTTTTACTTAATGAAGTTTTCTGAAGAAAATAATTGTAACATTAATGCAAATCCAACTAGTAATTCACCTGTTTGTATTGGCGGTAACTTAAATTTAAATGCTGATTCTGGTTATAATTATGCATGGACCGGACCTAACAGTTTTACAAGTAATCTACAAAATCCAATAATTACAAATGTTTCCAATGTCAATAGTGGCACTTATCATTTAACTGCAAGCGATAATTGTGGATGTGAAAAAAAATACGACATGGAAGTGACAATTGGAGACCTTCAAGGACCAGTTCCAGATTTAGCAACTCTTCCAACAATAACTGGAGATTGTAAAACTACAATAATAACAATTCCAACAGCAACTGATGTTTGCGCTGGAGCAATTACCGGTTCAACAACAGATCCTTTATCTTACAGTTTACCTGGAACTTATACTATTGTATGGAAATATGATGATGGACATGGTAATATTTCGCAGCAAAATCAAACAGTCACTATAACAGGTCAACCGCTTCCAACCGCGAGCACTCCCCAAACCTTCTGCATCCAACAAAATGCAACTTTAGCTGATATTGAAATTAATGGGCAAAATATAAAATGGTACAATATTCAAACAGTTGGAACACTTTTACCAAATACAACATTAGTTCAAAATGGGACAACATATTATGCATCACAAACAATCAATGGCTGTGAAAGCGAAAGAACTCCTGTAACAATAAACATTCAAAATACACCTCCTCCAACAGGAAATGCAAATCAGCCTTTTTGTTCAGCACAAAATCCAACGATTGCAAATATTGATATTACAGGAAATTCAATAAAATGGTATGATGCATTAAGCGGTAGTTCTTTGTTAGCAGAAACTACAAGTCTTGTTGATGGAAAAACCTATTATGCTTCGCAAACCGTTAGTACCTGTGAAAGTCCAAGATTTGGAATAACTGTTTCAATTGTCAATACACCATCTGCTCCTATATTATCTGGACAAACAGAATTCTGTAAAACTGAAAATGTGACATTAAACAACATTCAAATAACAGGACAAAACTTAAAATGGTACGATACCAGTTTTTCTGCTGCTGTTTTGCCAAATACTACTTTACTAGAAGACAATAAGACATACTATGTCTCACAAACTATAGGATGTGAAAGCGACAGAACTCCAATTTTAGTTCAGGTTTATGATACAGCATTACCAACAGGAAGTACTTCCAAACAATATTGTATTGATGAAAACGCAACAATTGCTTCTATTGGTATTGTTGGAACTAATCTTAAATGGTATGACTCCGCAATAAATGGATCTACTCTTCCTGAAACAACTTTATTGCAAAGCACCACTTACTACGCTACACAAACAGAAAACAACTGCGAAAGTAAAAGGCTTGCTGTAACAGTAAAAATACAAGATACTCAACCTCCGACTGCCGCTTCACCACAAAGATTTTGTATTCAAAAAAAGGCTTCCTTAAATGACATTGATATTACAGGAGAAAATATAAAGTGGTTTGATAGTGTTTCTTCTGATATTAGTTTATCTGGATCAACTCCACTCGAAAATGGGATCACCTATTATGCTTCTCAAACCATAAACAGTTGCGAAAGCGATAGAATTCCGATTACTATTCAAATTCTTGAGGCAACAACTGGGGACTGCATTAATTTTGTAGATGAACTTCCTTACCCAAAATACTTTACACCAAACAATGATACCTTTCATGACACCTGGACTATAGATTTTGCTTACTTAGCTCCTAATACCGGAATTCGAATATTTGATCGTTACGGAAAATTCATTAAAGAACTTCATAACAATGGGGCCTGGGATGGAACTTATTTAGGATCTCAAGAACCAGCAGCAGATTATTGGTTTACTGTTACAAGATTAAACGGAACCGAATTTAGAGGGCATTTTAGTTTAAAAAGATAAAAAAATATAAATAAGAAGGGCTTTAAAATTAAAGCCCTTTTATTTATAATCACTTTTTATTTCGTTTGAATCAAAAGCCAATTTGAAATTTCCTCTAAAGCGATTGGAGAAAATGTTTCTTCAATTGTTTTATATTCTAGTGGGGAACCTGTCTCACATTCCTGAAATAAGTGATTCAAATTCGGTAATATTTTTGTTGTGACTTTCTTATTGCCGCTTTCTGTAAGAGTCTTTTTAATAGCCTCTAAATTAACTTCAGCAGGAACTTGTAAATCTTTGCTTCCGTTTAATGCTAAAACAGGGCATTTTACTTTTTTCAAAAAGGGAACCGGGTCTAGTTTTATAAAATTATACCACCAGGTATTTGTAACTTGTCCTGTAAGTAATTCTACAGTTGCATCCTTTGATGGATCATTATATTGTGCTTTTAAATAACTACTGATAGTACTTTTTAATTTTCCATCGTTTACAGAAGAAGCAATAATAATATCATACACACCTTTGAAGATTTCGCTTTCCTTTTCAATTTCTAATTCCGGTATTCCGATTTGTGTTTTTGTCAATTTATTTTGTAAAAGCAATAATTGATCGCCACGAAGTCCTGGTCCGGCCAGTAAAACAATAAAATTAATATCCTTTGAGTTTCCGGCTACTATTGGAGCGATTATCCCGCCTTCACTATGACCAATTAATCCAATTTTCTTTTTATTAATTTCAGTACGAGTTTTTAAATAATCAACTCCCGCTTGTATATCACTAGCAAAATCTAATGTGGTTGATGTACTAGAATTACCTGTAGATTCTCCAACTCCGCGATCATCTAAACGCAAAACTGCAATTCCTTTTTTAGTTAAATAATCAGCTAATATTAAAAATTGTTTATGTCCAAATATTTCTTCATCTCTATTTTGCGCTCCACTTCCCGTAATTAAAATTACAGCAGGAAAATTTCCTTCTTTTTTAGGGAGTGATAATGTTCCTGCCAAAGTAATATTAGCCGTTTCATTGACAATTTTTACATCTTCAGTATAATACGGATATGGTTTTTTAGGTTCTTGAGGTCTTGCATAAACTTGTTCTGAAATACTTTCTTTGGATAAATTCACGTCAAAAGATTGTCCATTTTGAGTAAGTTTTCCAACAATGATATTGTCTTTATTTAAAGTTCCTTCATACGAACCATTAATTACAGGAATTTCTAATTTTAAAATAGAATTTTCAAAAGTTGTTGTGGCAACAGGAATTCCCTTCGCCTTTTGATCCGGACTATCCATAGTAGAAACATATCGCGTTTCCGTTTTACTAATATTGGCTACAATTCTTAACTGAGCACCTGGAACTTTTAAAAGACCATTCCATTGTCCTGCAATTTCTTGCCCTATTGCAAAAGAGGAAACCAAAATTGTTATTATTATAAGTATTGCTTTTTTCATTTGATTTAAAAATTATGGAATAAAATTAAATTGATTTTTTATCTCTTTTTTGAATTTCTTTAAACTTGATAAAAGAATAAAGTACAGGAACAAGTGCCATAATAATTATAACAAAAACAAAAGCGTTGGCAAATGTAGTACTCAGAAGCAATCCGCCCAATACCAGAAGTAAACCCCCAACAACCCAAAGCTTACCAGCAAACAAATGTGTGGCTTTCCAGACTTCAGTATTTTCCAACGTCCAGGGTGTACGTATTCCTAGAAAATAATTTGGTTGAATTACTTTAAAATAATTCCCTAGAATTATAAAGAAAGCCCCCAGTAATGCAAAAACCAAATTCGGATTATTTATAGACCTTTCTTTTGTTGTATAAAGAATAAGCAAAGCAATCAGAGACATAAAAAGCACTAAAATAAATTTCAATTGGTAAAATTTCCCTCCCATTAAAGAGATCCTGTTCTTAGGATCTATTCTCGGAATAAAAGTCATTAGCACATATATTAAAACGGGCAATAAAAATAATATGGTAATAAGTGAAAACTTATCGCCCCACCTATCGATTTCTCCCTTATAATTCCAATGTACGGGAACTTTTTCAGGAAGAGTATTCCAAATAATACCTAAATAGACAAAAGGAGTAAGAACAATTCCAATTATTGGAAGTTCTTTTTTCAATTCTAAATTCATTTTTTATTTTTTAAAGGTTAGTATCCATTGCAAAACATCTTCCATAATGGTGGTATTAATGGAGTAAATGATGAATTGCCCATTTTTTTCAGAAGTAATTAAATCGGCACGTTTTAAAATATCTAAGTGATGCGAGATACTTGGTTTTGAAATATTAAAAGCATCAGCAATTTCTCCGGCAGATAAATCTTTCTCTTTTAAAAGCTCCAGAATCTCTCTTCGGGTGGCGTCATTTAATGCTTTAAAAATATCGTTCATCATTTATATATTTAGACAAATATCTAAATACTTTTCTAATTCACAAAAAAAATGGGCAACAATTTAAATTGTTGCCCATTCTATAAGGTTTAAGAGTTGATTTTTAAAACTGATGTACTTTCTTAGAAATCACTAAAAACGAAACTAGTGAAATTAAAGCAGCGGCAGTTAAATAAAAGCCTACATAACTTAATCCGTATGTACTAGCAAGCCAGATTGCAATCATAGGTGCAAATGCCGCACCCAAAATCCCAGCCAGATTAAATGTCAAAGAAGCACCGGAATAACGAACTGTAGTCGGAAACAACTCTGACAAGAAAGTTCCTAATGGCCCGTAAGTAAAGCCCATTAAAGACATTCCCATACAAACAAATGCAGTTACCAAAACCGGATTTCCTGAATTAAGAAAGTACGAAAAGAAAAATCCAAAGATAGCGATGGCAGCGGTAGTGATAATTAATATTTTTCGACGACCAATTTTATCTGCAACCAAAGCTGAAATTGGAATAAAAAAGGCAAAAAACAGTACTGAAAGTAACTGGATTAACAAAGCATCTCTTTTAGTAAAACCTAAGTCAGAAGTCGCCCAACTCAATGTAAAAACAGTCATTAAATAAAAAACCAAAAAGGTAGTTACAGCTGATAATGTCCCGAAAATTAATTGATTTTTGTATGATTTCAACAAAGTTAAAAACGGAATTCTAACTTCTTTCTGTTCTTCTTTAGAATTTTCGAAAGCAGGAGTTTCACTAATTTTTAGACGAATATAAAATCCAACAACAACCAAAAGAGAACTTGCTATAAATGGAATTCTCCATCCATAATCCATAAAGGCTTCACTGGTCATACTATCAGTTAATATTAAAAAAGTACCACCAGAAAGTAACAATCCGATTGGTGCTCCCAATTGCGGAAACATTCCGTACCAGGCGCGTTTATTTGGCGGTGCATTTTCAATTGCCAATAAAACAGCTCCTCCCCACTCTCCTCCCAGACCAACTCCTTGTCCAAATCGGCATAACATCAATAAAATGGGCGCAGCGATTCCGATACTGGCATATCCAGGTAAAAAACCAATTGCAATTGTGGATAATCCCATCGTTAATAATGCTACAACCAATGTGACTTTACGTCCTATTTTATCTCCATAATGTCCAAAAACAGCTGACCCCAAAGGTCTGGCAAGAAAGGCGATCGAAAATGTAGCCAAAGACTCCAATGTGGAATTTGTACTACTAGCTCCCGGGAAAAATAGTTGTGGAAAAACCAATACAGCGGCATTGGCATAGATATAAAAATCAAAAAATTCAATTGTGGTTCCAATTAACGAACCAAAAAGAACATGTCGAAGAGAGTTCTCCTGATTTGGGTTATTTTTCATTGTGGTTGATATAGATTTTTTTTTTGAAAAATGACATTATAAAAATGAATTAACTCATTTAGTATAACAAACATTTGTCTGCAAAAATATAGTTTCATTATTAAAAACACACACTTCGAAACAACAGTTTACTATTACTCTCAAAATTTTAACAAAAAGCCTAAATCTAATACTGCAAGATCAACCAAATAATCCCCTATTCATTTAAGATCAAAATACAACTTAAAATACTGATTACAAATATTTTACATCAAAAACTAAAAATCAAATCTTAAGCATTCGTTAAAAACACTTTTAAGTACATATTTTCATTAAATTTACAGCTATCAAAAATAAATCGAAAATTATGCCCACCGACTGTATCAGCTACCAAAACTCAGGATATTTCTCTAAATTGATACAAGATTATTTAGATCAAAAACCCGAATTAAACTTCTTTTACAATCATTTTCCAACATTGGAAAACTTTGAAAAACAAATAGCTGAAAAACAGGCCAATTTTGATGATGCAAACCGAATTCCTTTAGTCGAAACACTAAAAAAGCAATATCAAAATATCGAAATATCAGATGCAACTAAGCAAAATATCGAACTATTAGCACATCAAAATACTTTTACCATCACTACCGGGCATCAGTTAAACTTATTTAGCGGCCCTCTTTATTTCTTATATAAAATCATTTCTACTATTAATTTGACGAAAGAATTAAAGTCGAAATATCCAACGCATAATTTTGTTCCCATTTATTGGATGGCAACCGAGGATCACGATTTTGAAGAAATAAATTATTTTAATTTCAAGGGGAAGAAATTTCGCTGGAACAAAGAAAGTACAGGTCCGGTTGGCAGACTTTCAACAGAAGGATTAGCTGAATTTTTCGAAATTTATTCTCTGGAATTAGGATCCAGCACAAACGCGAATGTTCTTAAAAACCTATTTGAAGAGGCCTATTTAAAACACGAAAATTTAGCAGATGCTACTCGTTTTTTAGCTGATAAACTATTTGCTAATTATGGCTTAGTGATTTTAGATTCTGATGACGCCGATTTAAAACGTGCTTTTATTCCTTTTATAAAAGAAGAATTAGAACAACAAACTTCATTCAAAGCTGTCCAGGAAACGATTTCTAAATTTGGAGATTACACCGTTCAGGTAAATCCACGCGAAATCAATTTGTTTTATATCGAAGATGATTTAAGAGAAAGAATCATTTTTGAAAATGATAAATACTATGTGAACAACACTAAAATTTCCTTTTCTAAAGAAGAAATTTTCAAATTATTAGAAAGTAATCCGGAGAAATTCAGTCCAAATGTAATTATGCGTCCGTTGTATCAGGAAATTATCCTGCCTAATTTATGTTACATTGGCGGAGGGGGAGAAATTGCGTATTGGCTGGAATTAAAATCTTTTTTTGATGCTGTAAACATTACTTTTCCTATGCTTTTAGTTCGTAATTCAGTGCTTTTAAACACTGAAAAACAAGCTAAAAAAGCAGACAAATTAGAATTAAGCTGGGCAGATTTATTTACAAAACCTGCGAATTTAGTGAATGCTATTACGCATAAATTATCTGCTTTTCCAATTGATTTAACTTCTCAAAAAGAAACATTAGAAAAACAATTTGAATATCTTTATCAACTCGCGCAGCAAACCGATAAATCATTTACCGGAGCTGTAAAGGCGCAGGAAGTAAAACAGAAAAAAGGATTAGAAAATCTTGAAAAAAGATTATTAAAAGCGCAAAAAAGAAAACTAGACAACGAATTACAACGCGTAATTGATTTACAATGTGAGCTTTTCCCAAATCAAAGTTTACAGGAACGTCAGACTAATTTTTCGGAGTTTTATCTAGAAAAAGGAGAACAATTGATTCCGCTTTTAATTCAAAAATTAAAACCATTAGAAACGAACTTTAATATTATCACGATATAAATACGAATAAACAATAAAGTAATAATCATCAGAATAAATAACCGCCTCTTCTGAAGTTATTGCCTCTCTAAACCAAATAGTAATCTTAAAAAAACAAAAATTAATCTATTACCAAAAACTATGACCAGAGAGCGCTTGATTTCACTAGATGTCTTCAGAGGATTAACTATTTTATTAATGACTATTGTAAACAACCCCGGAGATTGGGGCAATGTTTTCCCACCACTTTTACACGCCGAATGGCACGGCTGCACGCCAACCGATTTAGTATTTCCGTTTTTCATCTTTATTATGGGAGTTGCCGTTCCTTTGGCTATGCCAGATAAAATTTACGACGGAACCACTTTCAATAAAATACTGGTTCGGTCCTTAAGAATGCTCTGCCTTGGAATATTCTTTAATTTCTTTGCCAAAATACAGCTTTTCGGTCTTGATGGAATTCCGCTTTTAGTTGGTCGTTTAGCTATTACTATTACTGTTGGTTATGCCTTAATGGGTAGTTTTAGTTCGAAAGTCAAAAACATTCTGGCCTTCTCCATTCTAATAATTTACCTGTTTTTAGCCTATAGTGGTATAGAAGCATATCACGATGTACGCCTTCCAGGGGTTTTACAACGAATTGCTATTGTATATTTTGTAGTTTCACTTTTATATCTAAAAACCTCTCAAAAAACACAAATCATAACAGGTGTTGCTTTATTATTAGGCTATTGGGCTGTCATGACTTTAATTCCTGTTCCCGGAATTGGAGCTGCAAATCTTGAAAAAGGAACTAATTTAGCATCGTGGGTAGACAGCATTTTATTAAAAGGACATATGTATCACGGAACCGTGACTTGGGATCCTGAAGGTATTTTAAGTACTATTCCATCAATTGTAAACGGAATTATCGGTTTATTAATTGGTCAAATATTATTACGAGAAATAGGCAAAACTGAAAAAGCCCAAAAAATGGCCATAATGGGTGTAGGTCTTATTATTGGAGGACTGTTATGGAATACCGCTTTCCCAATTAACAAATCACTTTGGACAAGCAGTTACGTTTTATACACTACAGGTTTAGCAACTACATTTTTAGCAATATTGTACTATATAATTGATATAGCCGACAATAAAAAAGGATTTAAACCCTTTTTAATTTGGGGTGTAAACCCAATGATTGTCTTTTTTGCTTCCCAAATTATTCCTCAGGCACTAGTGATGATTGAATTCCAAAATCCGCATAATCCAACAGAAAACATCAATCTTTTAAATTACTTGTATAGTTTTGGAATAGCGCCATTTTTCAGTAATCCAATGACCGCTTCTTTAGCCGGAGCACTGGTTTACGTTGCAATCTGGACATTTATTTTGTGGGTATTCTACAAAAAGAAACTCATTTTCAAAGTTTAAAATTAATACTCCCATATAATTAGAGGCGCACAGTAGTGCGCCTTTTTATTTAAAAAAAGACATTTAATATCAACATTTTACAATTTACAACTCGCTTTTTACAGTTTTCTTTGCCATAACATCATTTCATGATGTTTAAATTATGAATTTATTAAAATCAATTCATAAAAAAAGTATACTTTTGCACAAAATTAAAAATAAGCAATAAAATGGCAACAAATAGAACTTTTACAATGATTAAACCAGATGCTGTTGCAAACGGACACATCGGGAACATCTTAGCAATGATTACTAACGGAGGTTTCAAAATCGTTTCATTAAAACTAACTCAATTAACTGTAGCTGATGCTCAGGCTTTTTACGCTGTACACGCTGCAAGACCTTTCTACGGAGAATTAGTTGAATTTATGTCACGCGGACCAATCGTTGCTGCTATTTTAGAAAAAGATAACGCAGTAGAAGATTTTAGAACTTTAATTGGAGCTACAAATCCAGCTGAAGCTGCTGAAGGAACTATTCGTAAAGCATACGCAACTTCTATTGGAGAAAATGCAGTTCACGGTTCTGATAGCGATGAAAATGCAGCTATCGAAGGTGCATTCCACTTTGCCGGAAGAGAGCAATTCTAATAATTTATGATTTTAGAGTTCAGATTTTAGATTGCTGAACTTAACAATCATAATAAAAAAATCCATTCGCCACGGCGAATGGATTTTTTTTATACTACGAAAAATCTAAAATCTAAAATCTAAAATTAGCGAAGCACTACATCCTTCACCACTTCACGCCCCAGTTCCTCATTAATCATTTTAACAATTTTAGATTTTCCGTGGCTCAATTCTTCTCTTAAAACAGCAGATCCAAGTTCAACATAAAGCGTACTTCCCTTCAAAACAACGTTTTTAGTATACGTGTTTACACCATTCCCCATCAGCTGTCTCCACGCTTCTTTTACATCAATCTGATCCATACCGGGCTGTAATTTATTCACCTGAATAATCTGGTTCAAAACATCCCCAATTGTACTTTGACTATTTAGTCTCTTTGCCATCTTTTAAAATATTTAGTGGTGCTGCTTTTTTATAATGATATTCCTTTTGTTGCTCATTTTTAACAACAAACTCTTTGTCCGAAACTGAAATTAATTCCTCGCTCCACTTCGCATAATCCGTTTTATAATCCAGAAAAGTTCCTTTATCCGTAAATCGAACTGAAACATTTTCGAATGTATTTGTGGTCAAAAAAGTACCATCAAGCTGTGCCATGACTTTCGTTCTGGTTCCTTTTGTCCCCTTAATCTGAAAGTAATCAAAATTCTCATTCATTCCGTAATCCTTCACTTCACCCTCGTCAAAAACTACTTTTTCAATTTCCCAATAACCATTCAATTTAGCAATATCTACGGGTTTAATTTGCTCTTTGCAACTTACAAACAAAAGCGACAAAACCAAGATTACAAAAGTGTTTTTCATATTTATTCTATTAAAATCAATCTATTTTTATTCTGAATCGTTCCTAACTTCAGGAGAAAAATAAGGAGCTCTTTCCTGCTGTCCTTCCAATCTTTTGTGGTGAACCCCACCACAAAAGGATTTTCCCTCCCATCAGGGCTAGGACACCTATTTTCAAAAGAAATTTCGTGAACTACAAAGTTAACTTTATATCATTCAAAAGAAATAAAAAAAACACAAAACCCATTAAACTATTTTACATATTTTTGGTCAAACCCCAAACCAACACCAAAAAACCATGACCAAAAACATTTGTAAAATCCTCATCCTCTTATTGTGTGCAAGCTGCAGCAAAGAAGATAATGATTCCGCACCAACACCGACACAAAGTATGTATTTTCCGCCCTTAACAGAAAATACTTGGGAAACAACATCTATTTCCGATTTAAAATGGAATCAAAATGCAGTTCAGCCACTTTTAGACTATCTGGAACTCAAGCAATCAAAATCCTTTATCATTTTAGTCAATGGCCGAATCGTTTTAGAAAACTACTTCAATGGACACACTGCTGCTACACCCTGGTATTGGGCAAGTGCCGGAAAAACACTAACTTCAACTGTGACAGGAATTGCACAACAAGAAGGTTTACTCAACATCAACAACAAAGTTTCTCAATATATTGGAACCGGCTGGACAAGCGAAACACCTGCAAAAGAAAGCCTCATAACCTGTAAACACCTATTAAACATGACATCCGGACTAGATGATAGTACCGACGATGTTGAACCAGCTAACCTCATTTATAAAGCCGACGCCGGCGCAAGATGGGCCTATCATAATGTATATGTAAAATTGCAGGATGTTGTCGCAAAAGCAAGCGGACAAACCTGGGAGAATTACTTCAACACCAAATTAAGAGACAAAATAGGAATGAATGGTAATTGGATTCAAATCGAAGCAAACAGTGTCTACACAAGCAACTCCAGAAGTATGGCGCGTTTCGGTCTCTTAATGCTAAACAAAGGAAAATGGGAAAATACGCAAGTCCTAAATGAGTCTTTTTTTAACGAAGCGACTACAACTTCACAAAACATCAATTTAGCCTACGGCTATTTATGGTGGTTAAACGGAAAAGTATCATACCATTTACCACAATCACAACTTACTTTTCCAGGAAGCGTAATTCCAACAGCACCCAACGATATGTTTATGGCTTTGGGTAAAAATGATCAAAAAATATATGTTATACCCAGCAAAAACATGGTTATCATCAGAATGGGAGATGCTGCTGACGATGTCAACTTAGCTTTATCTGATTTTGACGAAACTTTATGGGAGAAAATTAGTGCTTTGTATCAGTAACTAATACTTCAGGCACGGTAAAAGATATTACATAAACAACACCCGCTTAAGTTGCTAAAAATACAAGAAAGAAATTATATTTCTTTCTTGTATTTTTTTTTATCAATTCATTTTAAAATAAAAAATGCGTTTTCTCACACTTTTTAATTTACAAAACAAAAGCTTATTATACTACTACAATACCTTTTAGCAGTCATTAAACTACAAGAAAAACACAACTTTTGCCTCGATTTATACGCAATTAAAATCAATCAACGGATAGCATAAAAACCACGAAAACAACAATATAAAAAAGAAGAAAGAAAACAAACTACAATGAATACAAAAACACTTTTTCTTGTTATAGTATTAGCAACTTCATGTATTACCAAAAACAAAAAAGATCAATTTAGCATGAAGAAGAAAATAAACTCCTATCAGGTCACTAAACAAGTTGATCCCCAAAATGATCTTTCATCACCATCAGATTCTATTAAACAAAGTTTTTTAAATACTATAGACTGCAAAGAATCTCCTATAAAAATCATCTCCTCAAAATTATTAAAAAACCAATATTCAGACCATAAGGATATTGAATTAACTTACATGAATGTCAGCAAAAAAAAAATCGGAGCTATCCGATTTGAGTGGTATTGCGAAAATGCTTTTAACAAACCCGCAAGCGGAAAATTCTTTTTTATAAAAGGAAAATCTGAAGGAGCTACACACTTAGCTATAAACGCCAGGCAAACCAAATCACAAATTTGGGAAAACTTTTCAACAGATGCTAAGACTATTATCTCAGCGCGAGCTTATTTTGTAGCATTTTCAGACGGATCAACCTGGAAATTACACTAACACGAAGTAAGCAAAAAGCAATTACATCAATTGCCAGCCTTTACTTTTTAAATAGCCGCTGCAATTCCTGCAAAAATCTTTTTCTTCATCCAGCGGATTCCCTCCTTCTGCATCTCTCATTAAACAAGTTTTAACTGCACAGTGCGGTAAACCCGCTGTATGGCCAAGTTCATGCAAAACTAATTTATAAAATTGTTGATTTTTATTTTTAATATCTAATCTAAAATCAGAGACAACACAAGCTTTTCCAGGTCGGTAACCCAATCCCATAATACCCCAATCTTTAATTCCATTTTTAGTAGCACTGATATCAGAATGCGCTAATCCAACAATTACCGAGTCTTTACCTATCTTATTTTTAAGATTTTTAATAATACTGTCAGCGCGATATCGGTTTCGAGGCTTATAATAGGCCTTTTCAGGAAAAGGAATAGTTGCCCTCAAAACTGCATTTGGGTTAATAGTCTTGATTTCAGAAAGAACCTTATCGGACTGTTTCAAATCGAAATTACCTAAAGGCTGAATCACAATAACTTTTTTACTTTGTTTCTTTTCTACACTATTTTCATTATTCCTATTGGTACAAGAAATCAGGCTAAAAAGCATAATAAGAAAACAGTATTTCATAGGTAATACTTATTTTTTAGTACTGATTCTTTTAATCATCCCCGCAAAAAATAAACCTAGACCTAAAACCAATAGAATGTAGTAAAAAGAAAGACTTGTACCTTTTAACACATTGGCTAAAACAAAACATACAACGCTTGCGAAATAAAAAGTAACAGGCGTTATACTCTTTAAAGAAGAAAAACTCATTGAATTATCTAAAATTTATTTGAAAAAACTATCTACGAATTCGTATTTATTAAAGACTTGTAAATCTTCAATTCCTTCGCCAATTCCGATATATTTAACCGGAATCTGAAACTGATCAGAAATACCAATTACAACTCCCCCTTTTGCTGTTCCGTCTAATTTAGTTACAGCTAATGAAGTCACTTCAGTTGCAGCTGTAAATTGCTTTGCTTGCTCAAAAGCATTTTGACCAGTTGAACCGTCTAAAACCAAAAGTACATCGTGAGGAGCATCGGCAACGACTTTCTGCATTACACGTTTCACTTTTGTAAGTTCGTTCATCAAGTTGATTTTATTATGAAGACGTCCCGCGGTATCAATTATAACAATATCGGCATTTTGAGCAACTGCAGATTGTAAAGTATCAAAAGCTACAGAAGCCGGATCACTTCCCATATTTTGTCTTACAATCGGAACATCAACGCGATCGGCCCAAACTTGTAACTGATCGATTGCAGCAGCACGAAACGTATCTGCAGCACCTAAAACCACTTTATAACCTGCTTTCTTAAACTGATAAGCCAGCTTACCAATAGTAGTCGTTTTACCAACTCCATTAACACCAACTACCATTAAAACATATGGCTTTTTATCTTTTGGAATTTCAAATTCAGTTGCTTCACCTCTATTGGTTTCAGACAATAGAGCACCAATTTCGTCACGAAGAATTTGATTTAATTCTTCAGTTCCTAAATATTTATCTTCGGCAACGCGTTTTTCGATTCTTGAAATAATTTTCAAAGTTGTATTTACACCAACATCTGAAGCTACCAGAATTTCTTCCAGATTATCCAAAACGTCGTCATCGACTTTTGATTTTCCGGCAACGGCTTTGCTTAACTTTGAGAAAAAAGTAGTTTTTGATTTTTCAAGACCTTTGTCTAAAGTCTCTTTTTTATCAGTGGAGAATAATTTTTTAAAAAAACTCATTTTTATAGGTTGTTAGTTTTTTAGATTATATGACTTTACCATCTAAATAATCCTTAAATATTTAAAGAAACCTAAAATAAGGGAGGCTTCATTAAATTTTAGACAAATATAAAAAATAAAAAAGCTACTTCCGAATGAAAGTAGCTTTTCTATATAATGTGATTGTAATTATTTCTTTTTCAAGAATTCATCAACTTCTTCAGGAGCCATAATAGATTCTACGAATGTATATGCACCAGTTTTAGGAGATTTTACCATTTTGATGGCTTTTGATAATCTCTTAGAAGATGTTTGTAACGATGCTACGGTTTTCTTTGCCATGATTCAAATGTTATTTGAAGCTTTTATAAAACTCGAATGGCAAAACCATTGAGATTTACAAAAATCTCTAATTATTACTTAATTTCTTTGTGAACAGTTACTCTTTTCAAGATTGGATTAAATTTTTTAATCTCTAATCTGTCTGGAGTATTTTTTTTGTTCTTAGTTGTAATGTATCTAGAAGTTCCTGGAACACCAGAAGTCTTGTGCTCAGTACATTCTAAAATTACCTGGATTCTATTACCTTTCTTTGCCATCTTGCTATATATTTATTTAGGAAAAGATTATTTGATAAATCCTTCTGACTGCGCTTTTTTCAAAACTGCAGAAATTCCATTTTTATTAATTGTTTTTATCGTAGATGCTGCTACTCTAAGAGTAATCCATCTATCTTCTTCTGGAAGATAAAAACGCTTTTTAACTAAGTTTACAGAAAACTTTCTCTTAGTTTTGTTCATAGCGTGAGAAACGTTATTTCCTACCATCGCTCTTTTACCTGTAAGGTCACAAACTCTTGACATTATACTTATCTTTTATCGTTATTCAAAATCAGGGTGCAAAGAAAAGAAAAATAAACCATTGTAGCAAAAAATTATTGCACATTTTTTAAAATTTCTTTCTGTAATATTTCTAAACTCTTAATCGTCGCTCTATCTATCACTTTTTCACGTGGTTGACCAAAGTTAAATTCTTCTACAATTATATCAGTTGGAGTAGCCAAAGCGATAAAAACAGCTCCAATTTCAGCATCCGAATCACCTTTTGATGGTCCGGCGTTCCCGGTGGTCGCGATTGCATAGTCTGTTTTGAGTATCTCTTTCACATTCAAAGCCATAGCCGAAGCAACCTCAGCACTAACTACCGAATATTGGCCTACTAAATCTTGCGAGACACCGAGAACATTAACCTTAGCCTCTGTCGCATATGAAACAACACTGCCTTTAAAATAATTTGAAGCTCCAGGAACTGCTGCTAAAAGAGATGCGATTTTTCCGCCAGTAAAACTTTCAGCTGTCGAAATTGTTTTATTCTGCTTTGTTAATATTTTTCCAATTACCGTTTCGATTGTCTCATTTTCTTCATAACCCACTATAATATCATGAATTATGAGATCTAAAGATTTTACCTTTTCTTCAATTGCCGCTTCTAATTCTTCCTTATTCGTTCCTCTCCCGGTCAATCGCAAACGTACTCTTCCCGGATTTGGTAAATACGCTAACTTGATAAAATCGGGCAGATTATTTTCCCAATCTTCTATACGCTCTGCCACCATACTCTCTCCTTGTCCGTACGTCAAAATGGTTTTATGAATGATATAGGGACGCTTGTATTCGCGAACAATCTTTGGAATTATTTCTTCTTCGACCAAATATTTCATTTCGTAAGGAACTCCCGGAAGCGAAATAAAAACAGTATTTTCTTTCTTCATCCACATTCCGGGTGCGGTACCCACCTGATTGTGCAATACCGTACATTTTGACGGCACTAAAGCCTGATCTTTATTAAGTTGTGAAATTGGTCGCTTGTAAAAACCTTCAATCAACTGCGTTACATGCGCTAAAACCTCAGGATTTACAACCAATTCATCTTCAAAATATTCGCAGAAAGTTTTTTTGGTCACATCGTCTTTTGTTGGACCTAGACCTCCTGTAACAACAACAACATCGACTTTATTTTGCAGTTGCTCAAAAGTGTCGATAATATGTTTTTTATCATCACTTATCGAAATCATTTCATGTATTTCGACTCCAATTCTATCCAATGATTTTGCAATAAAGCCAGAATTAGTATCAACGATTTGGCCAATTAGAATTTCGTCTCCAATTGTAATTATAGTTGCTTTCATGTAAATGTATTTTTATACTTACCAGATCGTAAGTCATTATTAGAAAGGACGTTGTTATGAGAACGATTTGCGTAAGGGGTAGAAACGGCATCCTTTTGTGACAAACAATAAGAAGTCGTTAAACGAAATTTTTCTGGAACAAAAGATATAGTGGATGACCCGACCCTATTTTTGACCTAATTTAAAAAAGGGCAAAAATAGGGGTACGCCCAAATTATACGTCAAAGTCTTTTTTGATTTCTTTAATCGCTTCTTTAACTTGTATTTTTATGCTTTTGAAAGTTTCAATAATTTCTTTTTTCTTGCCTTCAGCTTTTGTCCAGGCTTCGACCTGCAAGATTTCTTCAAAAGCTACATTTAAACCAATTAAATCTAAAGTAGGTTTTATTTTATGCGCATAGGCATAGGCATATTTATGATCCTTCTTTTTAATTCCTTTTTTGATTTGTTTCAAATCCTCAGGAACTTCAGTTACAAATAATTTAAGAATTTCATTTACAAATTCCGGATCATTGTCTGAAAGCGCATATACTTTCGAAAGGTTGTATTTTAAAGCCATTACTTTACCTGTATTCTAAATAATTTTTTCTCTTCTAAAAAGCCTTCCAAAACATCGTTTGGTTTGACAGATGCAACCCCTGCGGGTGTACCAGTAAATATAATATCTCCAATTTTTAGCGTAAAATATTGTGATACATATGCAATTAGCTCATCAATTTTCCAGAGCATAAGGGATGTATTACCTTTTTGAACGATTTGAGAATTATTTGTCAACTCAAAACTAAGGTTTTCCATTGAAACAAAATTGGTTTTTGGTAAAAAATCTCCAATTACAGCAGAACCATCAAATGCTTTTGCTTTTTCCCATGGCAAGCCTTTTGCTTTCAATTTATCTTGTAAATCTCTGGCAGTAAAATCAATACCCACACTAATTTCGTCATAATACTTATTCGCAAACTTAGGTTCGATATACTTTCCTACTTTATTAATTTTAACAATAATCTCTATTTCGTGATGAATTTCTTCAGAAAATTCGGGGATTACAAACGGATGCTGTTTTAATAAAACCGCCGAATCCGGTTTCATAAAAATCACCGGCTCTGTTGGACGCTCGTTTTTTAATTCTTCGATATGATTGGTATAATTTCTACCGATACAGATAATCTTCATTTTTTTAGTGTTCAGTTCTCAGTTTTTAGTGTTCAGTAAACTACTTAGCATCCAAAAACTGAACACTAATTCCTAAACACTGAAAACTTTATTTTGTATTTAACTTTCTTAACTTAATAGCTGTCAGAACTTTTTTAGTGTACAATGGAAAATCAGCATTTTGAATCCAGCTGAAATACCCAGGTTCTGTTTCCAGTACTTTATCTACTTTAGCACCTTTATGTTTTCCGAAGGTAAAAATTTCCTCGTTGTCAGCATCAAAAGCAATCATTCCGGCAAAATCAGCAATTTTTTTTCTGGTTGTAAATTCAGATAATGATTTCATATCATTTTCTAAATCCGGATAACGATCTAATTGCGCTTTTAGAATTTCGTAAGTTGCCATTGTATCAGCTTCTGCAGAATGGGCATTTTCCAAACTTTTTCCGCAGTAAAATTTCAAAGCTGCACTTAAAGTACGCTCTTCCATTTTATGAAAAATAGTCTGCACATCTACCGAAACTTTATTCTTCATATCAAAATCAACTCCGGCACGTAATAACTCTTCTGCCAATAACGGAATATCAAAACGATCTGAATTAAAACCACCTAAATCACTATCCTTAATCATATTATGAATTTGTGGCGCCAATTCATTAAAAGTAGGTTCATTAGCTACTTTTTCGTCAGTAATACCGTGTACTGCAGTTGTTTGAGGTGGAATTGGAATTGTCGGATTCACCAACCAAGTTTTACTTTCTTTATTTCCGTTTGGAAAAACTTTGAATATTGAAATCTCTACGATTCGATCTTTTCCGATGTCAATTCCGGTTGTTTCAAGATCAAAAAAGCAGATTGGTTTGTTGAGTTTCAGTTCCATTTTTAGTTTTTATAAGATTACAAATGTAATTTTTAAAGCCGGATTTCTACCTCTTATTTTTTATTTTTTTTAGTTAAAATGGACATTTATTTGTGATTACAATTTGAAAAAACATTGATTTACCGAGTTTATTTAAATTATTCTCCTCTTTTCTCTAAACGAAAAAACCCGGAAAATTGAAAAATTTTCCGGGTTTCATTTTATTTATTAATTTGATTTAGAAATCTCTGTCTACATCAAAAGCTTCTAAATATTCAGCAACTCTTTTTACAAAACTTCCTCCTAAAGCACCATCAACAACTCTATGGTCGTAAGAGTGCGACAAGAACATTTTTTGACGAATTCCGATAAAATCACCTTCCGGAGTTTCGATAACCGCAGGCACTTTACGAATTGCACCAAGTGCTAAGATTCCCACCTGAGGCTGATTGATAATTGGCGTTCCAAAAACACTTCCAAAAGTACCAACGTTAGTTACCGTGTAAGTTCCGCCTTGCGTATCGTCTGGTTTTAATTTTCCAGCTTTTGCGCGGTTTCCTAAATCGTTAACCGCTTTTGCCATTCCAACAAGATTTAACTGATCTGCATTTTTAATTACAGGTACAATTAAGTTTCCGTTTGGCAAAGCTGCCGCCATTCCTAAATTTATATTTTTCTTTTTGATGATATAATCGCCATCAACAGAAATATTCATTCCAGGGAAATCTTTCAATGCTTTTGCAACCGCTTCCATCATAATTGGAGTAAAAGTCAGCTTTTCACCTTCTCTTTTTTCGAAAGCCGTTTTAACTTTCTCTCTCCATTTTACAATATTCGTTACATCAACTTCAATGAATGACTGAACGTGAGCTGAAGTTTGCACAGAAGCTACCATGTATCCTGAAATCAGTTTACGCATTCTGTCCATTTCGATAATTTCATCACCTCCATTTACAGAAACCGGTACCGCTTGCTGGCTTTTTTGAACTACTGGTTCCGCAACTTTTACCGGTTCAACCGTTTTTGCAGGTTCAGCAACCTTTGGAGTTACGACACCAGATTTACGATCTTCTATATATTTTAAAATATCTTCTTTTGTTACACGGCCGTCTTTTCCTGAACCCTGAATACTATCAAGCTCAGCAATAGAAATACCTTCTTCTTTAGCAATATTTTTCACCAAAGGAGAAAAGAATTTATCAGATCCTGAAAAATCTTGTGGAGCCGCAACAGTTTCCTGAGCTGTTTCTATAGTTTTTTCAATTTCTGCAACTTCTGCAGGAGCGGTCGTTTCCTCTACTATAGCAGCAGTTGGAGCATCACCTTCAGTTTCAATAATTGCAATAGTCTGTCCTACCTGAACCAAATCATCTTTACCAAATAATTGCTCAACTAAGATTCCTGACACTTCGCTTGGTACCTCACTATCAACTTTATCAGTTGCAATTTCCAGTACAGCTTCATCAGCTTCAATTTTGTCTCCTACTTCTTTCAACCAGTTGGTAATAGTTGCTTCAGCGACACTTTCTCCCATTTTAGGAAGTTTTAATTCAAATCTTGCCATATTGTTAACCTCAAGGGTGATTTTGATTTTCTGATTGCGAAATTACTGAATATTTTATATATAAATTACACTTAATATAATTTTTTACTCGATTTTTATAATTTGCCCCCTGTCATTTCGCGAATCACTTCCTATTATAAAATTTGAGTTTTTGGGGAAAATCTTAAAAGTAATGTTCTTATCTTTAAGAGTTTCTATGATTTTGATACATTTTTTGAATGAAACATACTGATTATCCAAAATTATCTCCGTCTTACCAGCCCTTAAAACAAGGCACGAATTTACCATTTTTTCTTTTTTGAAATCGAAAAACCGCACTTTATTTTTCAAAATAGAAGGTAATTTTTCAGACAAAATTTCATTTGAAGAGTAAAAAATATAGGTTTCAGGTGCAGATTTTGTTTTTGGTTTTCCCTGAAACATTTTTATAAATGAAAAAAGGACAATACCGATTTTAATAAAAAAGGTAAAAAACCATGATTTCTTAAAATGTTTTTGATAAAAGAAATTCATCGCTTCCTGAAAACGATTCATGTATTTTTCATCTTTAACCGTACTTTCTCCTTTATAATGTATTACTGTAGTTTCGTGAAAATAGTAATTTGACTTTTGCTTTTGTAACGCGCGATAAGACAAATCTATATCATCGGCATACATAAAACAATCTTCATCAAAACCACCAAGTTCGAGATAGAAATCGCGTTGCATAAACATAAAAGCACCAACCAGAATTTCTACTTTTCCTGTTTCATTTTCATTTATATGCTGAGCGTAGTATTGATTAAAAAGTTTCCAATTTGGAAAAGCTTTATATAAACCGAAAATCTTTGTAAAAGCAACCCAAGGTGTTGGAACTCCGCGTTTACTTTCTGGTAGAAAACTTCCGGTTCCATCAATTAATTTACAACCTATAATTCCGTAATTATTTTGCCCTTCGGCGAAAGCCAAAATTTTAGCAAAAGTATCTTCTGCAACAACTGTATCCGGATTTAGAATACAAATGTATTTTCCTTTTGCCTCAAAAACGCCAATGTTATTCCCTTTTGGAAATCCGAAATTTTCTTTGTTTTGAATCAATTTTACTAACGGAAAGCGCTCTTGCATCATCAAACAACTATCATCAGTCGAATTATTATCGATGACAATAATTTCCGCATCAAGTTTACCGATTGCTTCCTGAACACTTAAAACGCATTGTTCCAGAAAGTAACGCACATTATAATTAAGGATAATTACCGATAGTTGCATGAAAGATTGGACTGTTGATTTTTTGGAAAGTTAGAAATTTTCTGTTAATCCCAATCGCAAAGACCAATCGTTTTTACTGACTCCGTAATCTAAGGCCAGATTACTGTTGTTTTTTTTGTTCCATTTAATTCGGATTCCGGTTCCGATAGCCGGATGCCATTTATCAAATTTATAGGTATCTAACTGAGAAACAGACGAAATATTACCAAAAAAGACAGCTCCAAAAAAACCATTTCTGGTAATGTCCGTTCTGTACTCCGTTTCCAAATAAATCAGTGCATTACTACGATATCTGTTTTTTGTAAAACCTCTCCCTGTTTTCCCATCGCGATCCCAGCCTATACTTGGCAAATCAAGATAATGGGGTTTACCTCCAAAAGTTGACCAATAAAAAGCGCGTGAAGCCCAAACCCGATGTTTTGTTTTACTGAAGGAATGGTATTTTCGGGCATCAAAATATAAAGATTGCCATTTATTTCCGTCTACACCACTTGTATTTATTCTTAAATCAGCTTCAACATATAGTCCTTCTTCGGGGTTAATGATATTTTTTCTGGAATCATACAAACCCTGAAAAGCAAAACCAAAAGAAGTTTCATCTGAAAAATCTCCGTTCATATATTTCACATAGTCCGTTTCTTCATCAATATATGACTCTTCAGAAATGTTTTGATAATTATCGTATAGAAATCCAACCCCTAATCTGTAATTACCTACCACTTTTCGGGTAATAAATTGATAAAAGCGCCATTGTTGATAGTCTAAATTTGACATTTCTTCCTTTGTATTATGATCACCTAATCCGTACGTTAACTGTGGATAAATAAGATAACGATAATCTCCAATGAAATTCCATTTATTTTCTTTTGTGTAAATATAGGACTGAATTGGAAAGACAAATTGCTTATTAAAACTAAAATAAGGTGAAAAAGAAACCTGTGACATATTGGTTGTCTCATGGTTCTCATCTAAATAAAAAGTGGTTAAAAAAGAAACTACCAAACCATTTGAGTTATTAGCACCAACTGGAACGGGCAATAACGAAAAAGCTAATTTTCTTTGCTTGCTGATTGAATCATCTTTTTTGAAAATCTTTCGAACAACATCTAAAATATCTTTGCTTTCCACAGCCGTACTATCATTTTGCGAATAACAAAATGGCGTAATAAAAAAAACAAACCAGATAAATTTGATTTTTAAACTATTCATTAAAAAGCTTTTAGGAATGCATTCTTACAAATTTAAAATTTTATTAAGACAAATACATGATTTTAAAAATAATTAAAGAAAGAAAAAAATGTTTCAGGTTTCAGGTTTTGCAGAACCTAAAACCTGAAACCTGAAACAAAACCAACTTCCTTACAGATGTAATTGGATTTTATACTTATTGCAGATTTTCATCACAAATAACATAATCGTTGAAAAGATTAAACTCCAAATAATACCTGGAATTCCGTCTCTGAAATACTCCGGTATAATTTCTATTTTGAAAGCTAAATTGAAATAATAAATCACACCTGGTAAAATATAAATCAATAACGGATTTGCTGCTGCAGGCATGAAGAAATTACTCCATTTTGTTTGTTTTTTGATTTCCATTAACCAATAAAGAAAGTAAAACAAGACCGTACAAATCCCAGCCGAAATCATGGTCCATGAAGGTGTTCCTTTTATTTTGGAAATTCCAAAATACGGACGAAGAAAAAAGCCCACAGCAAAAAAGAAAACAGCAAAACCAATTACTGGCCAATTGATTTTAGCTGCAATTTTTCGATCAAAAAACAATAATGAAATAATGACACCTGCGGTAACCACAGCCGCATGAGTTAAATGTCCGGCTATAAAACTAAGCGGAGAAGATTGCTGTATTACAGATCTTTCAATTAAATTCATAGCATTTGCGGCTATACAAAATACTAAAAAAGTTATCATTGCCAATAATCTTCCTGAAACCAGCCAATAGTAAACTACTGAAAAGAGATAAGCCCAGCCAATTAAACCTAGAATTCCCCACCATTTTGGCGTCATTCCGATTTCTCCAGTATCCTGAACATATAAGAAGTAAAGCGCTATCAAGACTAACATTCCGCCATATTGCAAAATGTTTTTTAACCATACAGGGAAATCTTTAGGATATTTGTTCCAAATATTAATAGGCATTGCATAAGCTAAAAGTCCCCAAAAAGCAGGTGCAATTAGCATTTTTGAGACATCATAACCATATTCTGCATTGACCATAAAGACACCAATAATAATTAATGCCGCTGCCCGTTTTAAAGTATGAGTCCAGATTGTTGTAGCACTATCACCTTTAAGTAATCTCGCATTAAATGCAAACGGAATAGACATACCGACAATAAACAGGAAAGATGGAAAAACAAGATCAACAAAAGTCATGGCATCTGCATCTGCCGGCATGTGCTTCATCCATTGTGGTACGTTTTTAACGCTGGCAAGCTCATTTACAAAAATCATTACAAAAATGGTAATTCCGCGTAAAGCGTCAATCGAAATAATTCTCTTGTTATACAAATTCTCTTTAATTTTCATAAAATACTACATTATTGATAGTAACAAATATAGAATAATAGAGTAAATGTCAAATTAGATATGAATAATAATATCCGTAAATAACAAAATCATCATTTTTAATACTATAAAGCAATCTGCAATTCTTATTTTTGTACTATGTTTTCATTCTTAAAATCAAAACCTTATTTAAAGGATCTGCTAGGCGGGAATTATATTGATATTCATTCTCATTTATTACCCGGAATAGACGACGGTGCCAAAAGCATATCGAGTACAGAAAGGCTTGCCAAATCTTTTCAGGAAATGGGTTTTTCTCAGTTTATCACGACACCACATATAAGTCATTACATCTGGAATAATTCGAGAGAAGATATTATTGGAAGTTATAACGAAACAAAGCTTTTGCTGGAAGAACGCAACATACAAATTCCGTTTCAGGCCGCAGCTGAGTACTTTATGGACGACTGGTTTGAAACTCATTTTCAAAACGAAAAGCTACTAACCTTAAAGGATAATTACGTTTTGGTCGAAATGTCATATATGAATGCTCCGGTACAATTGTATAAAACACTTTTTGATTTGCAGGTTGCAGGGTATATTCCCGTTTTGGCACATCCGGAACGGTATTTATTTTATCATAAAAACTTCAATGAATATGACAAATTAAAAAAAGCCGGATGTCTTTTTCAATTAAACCTTCTTGCTGTAGCCGGATATTATGGAAGCGAAATCACTAAAATAGCAGATCAACTTCTAAAAAAAGGAATGTATGATTTCGCAGGAACTGATATTCATCATAGCGATCATGTTGCTGCCTTCAATCAAAAAATAAAAATCGAAAATATAAGTGACGTAAAAGAAGTTATCGCAAATAATCAATTTTTTAAATTCTGATGAAGCTTACTAATACGCGTTCTCTTCGCCTTTAAAAACATTTATAAGTGTCCTCACTATAATTTTTATATCCAATAACAGACTCCAGTTCTCGATATACCAAATGTCGTATTCTACTCTATTCTCCATATCAATCAGCTCTTTTGTTTCTCCGCGATATCCGTTTACCTGCGCCCAGCCGGTGATTCCAGGTTTGGCATAGTGGCGAACTGAATAATTCGCAATGAGTTCACCATATTCTTTGGCGAGGTTAACCATATGAGGTCTAGGGCCAACAACAGACATTTCCCCTAAAAAAACATTAAAAAACTGAGGCAGTTCATCTATACTCGTTTTACGCATAAAAGCTCCAAATTTCGTAATACGACGATCGCCTTTTCCTGCTTGTTTTTTATGGGCCAAATCATTAACATACATGCTTCTAAACTTGTAACAGGTAAAAGATCTATTATCGCGACCTGAACGGTCTTGCTTAAAAAATATAGGCCCTGATGATTCCAGTTTAATGATTATCATTATTATAGGAAACAACCACGGAAAAATTAAAAGTATAACTCCTATTGAAAAACAAATATCAAAAACTTTTTTAATTAATCTGTTTATTGCTAATTCCAGCGGTTCCGGGCGAAACATCAATACCGGTGTGTTTTCATAAAAAGTAACCTCAACTTTACTTGATTTGGTATACAATTGAAAATCAGGTATAAATTTAATTCGGACCATATTCTGTTCGCAAATTTTTACCAACTTATTTATAGCTTCAACATTGTTGATATGTAAAGCTACATAAATTTCATCGACCTCTTCTCTTAATATAAACTCCTCTACATCATTAAATCCGCCTAAAAGCGGTGCAAAACTGCTGTTTGATTCTTCTGTTTGCTCATCAAAAAAACCTAAAAACTTATAACCATAAGTCAAATTTTTGGCCATTATTTTTCGCATTCTCTCGCCTGTTTCATTGGCTCCAACGATTATGAATTTCTTAAAATTATAACCTTTAGCCCTAATGTATTTCAAAGTCTTCATTAAGGTGTACCGGGAAATTAACAACAGTACAAAGAATATCAAATAAAAATACAAAAGTCGCAATCTGGAAATATCGGCATATTTATAAAAAACGACAAAACAAGTCAATATAGCAATATGTATTACAATTTTTTTAATCGTTCTTTTTAAGATTGATTCTATATATTCTATCCTTATTATTCTGTGTGAATCTTTAGTAAGTAATAGTCCAATCCAAATTAAGTTAGCTAATAACGAAACTGTTTTTTCATCCTTTAAAAAAAGTTTCTCCAAATCTCCGAATCGAACCAACGCAGAAACTACTAAAGCAGTGTTTAGCAATATAATATCCCAAAGCACAAATAGCAATTTGGAGTAACGTGACAAACGGTAATGGGATAAATCTTGTATAATTTTCATCTTGCAGGAATAGCTTTGCCAAACAAAAGCTTTGGTTCTATTTTTTTGATGCAAAATAACATTTTAATTATATTTTAAACTATCTGAATCTAATTATTTATAAGAAGTATCGTTATAAAAAACCGATGTTTCCATACTGTCTTGTACTTTTGTATTTGAAAAGAATCTAATAATGAAAAAAGCACTCTTCTTTTTCTTCGCGATCATTACATCAGCACATGCTCAAATTTCGGGCTGCACAGATTCGCTTTCAAAAAACTATGATCCAAACGCGACAATTAATGACGGAAGCTGCCAATATCTTACTTTGAGTTTAAAACCTATATATTCAATTCATTTAAGCGACTCTATCCAAGAAACCTCAGGACTTATATATTTTAACAACTTACTATGGACACACAATGACGATCATGACAAAACGATTTACGGATTAGATTCTTTGGGAATAATTCAGAAAAAAATCATCCTTGATAAAGCAACAAACCATGACTGGGAAGAAATCACGCAAGACAGCTCTTATATATACATTGGAGATTTTGGCAATAATGCTTCTGGAAACAGAACTGATTTAAACATTCTTAAAATACAAAAAAAATCATTTTTAGAAGGAAATCCTCTTATTGACACCATTGTTTTTACTTATAATGATCAGATTGATTTATCTCCACAAAAACCAAACAATACCGATTTTGACTGCGAAGCCTTTATTGCTTCCAAAGACAGTATTTATCTGTTCTCCAAGCAATGGAAATCATCCAAAACCAATATTTATGTTTTACCGAACCAATCCGGAAATCATATTGCTCAATTTAAGGCAACACTTGATACAAAAGGTTTGGTTACAGGCGCCACTTATCTAGAAGATAAAAAACTTATTGCACTTTGTGGATATTCTAAACTCGGAAAACCTTTTATATATTTAATGTACGACTTCAAAAATCATGATTTTTTGTTGGGAAATAAACGAAGAATTACTATCAGTCTGCCTTTTCATCAAATTGAAGGTATTGCTACAAATGATGCTTTGCATTATTATTTAACCAATGAGGCTTTGGTTCGAAAACCTGTTTTGAATGTTCGTCAGCAAATCCATAATTTTGATTTAAGTCCGATTCTGAATTCCTATCTCCATAAATAATTCGCAAATCGTGATATAATAGTTTACTTTTGCAAAAAAGTTGTGTTTTGTAAAACCTTCATAACTTATAATTTATAACTCATAATTTACAAAGTGAATTACTTATCTGTAGAAAACATATCGAAGTCTTTTGGCGAAAGAACGCTTTTTGACAACATCTCATTCGGAATCAATAAAGACCAAAAAATCGCTTTTATCGCTAAAAACGGTTCGGGAAAAACCACCATTATGAGTATTATTAATGGTTTGGATGAGCCGGATACAGGTCAGGTAGTTTTGAGAAAAGGAATCCGAATGGCATTTCTTTCTCAGGATAATAATCTACAAGAGGAATTAACCATTGAAGAAAGCATTTTTGCTTCTGATAATGAAACACTAAAAATAATCGAAGCCTACGAAAAAGCGCTTGAAAACCCAGACGATGAAGAAGCATATCAAAAAGCCTTTGACGGAATGGATCAGCACAATGCCTGGGACTTTGAAACGCAATACAAACAGATTTTATTTAAATTAAAACTAGAAGATTTTAAACTTAAAGTAAAAAATCTTTCGGGAGGACAAAAAAAACGTCTTTCATTGGCCATAATCCTAATCAATCGCCCTGATTTATTGATTCTGGATGAGCCAACCAATCACTTAGATCTTGAAATGATTGAATGGCTGGAAAGTTATTTTGCCAAAGAAAATATTACGCTGTTTATGGTAACGCACGACCGTTTCTTTTTAGAGCGTGTTTGTAATGAAATCATCGAATTAGACAACGGAAAACTATACCAATACAAAGGAAATTATTCTTATTACTTAGAAAAGAAGGAAGAAAGAATTGCCTCTGAAAATGCAAGCGTTGACAAAGCAAAAAACTTATTCGTTAAAGAATTAGAATGGATGCGCCGTCAGCCAAAAGCGAGAACTACTAAATCAAAATCGCGTCAGGATGATTTTTATGTAATTAAAGAAAAAGCACAAAGTCGCCGTCTTGAGAATAAGGTAGAACTTGAAATTAATATGGAACGTATGGGAAGCAAGATTATCGAGCTTCACAAAATTTCAAAAAAATTCAAGGATCATGTTATCCTGGATAACTTTAGTTTTGATTTTCAGCGTGGAGAACGTATCGGAATTATTGGTAAAAACGGAACCGGAAAATCGACTTTCTTAAATCTTCTTACAGGAACAATACCGCTTGACAGTGGACGTGTTGTAAAAGGTGAAACCATAAAAGTGGGTTATTATACGCAAAGCGGAATTAATCCGAAACCAAATCAGCGTGTAATTGATATTATTAAAGAATACGGTGAATTTATTCCGCTGGCAAAAGGCAGAATGATTTCGGCTTCACAATTATTAGAACGTTTTCTTTTTGATGCTAAAAAACAGTATGATTTTGTCGAAAAATTAAGCGGTGGAGAATTGAAACGTTTGTATTTATGTACGGTTTTGATTCAGAATCCGAACTTCCTGATTCTAGATGAGCCAACAAACGATCTGGATATTGTAACATTGAATGTTTTAGAGAGTTTTCTTTTGGATTATCCAGGATGTCTTTTAGTAGTTTCGCACGACCGTTACTTTATGGATAAAATTGTGGATCACTTATTTATTTTTAGAGGAAAAGGTGAAATCGAAAGCTTCCCAGGAAATTATTCTGATTTCAGAGCTTATGAAGATAGTGCCGATGTCGCTCAAAAAGAAGAGAACAAAGCAGAAAAGAAAGATTGGAAACAAAATAATCCAACAGGAAATCTAACTTTCAACGAGCAAAAAGAATATCAAAAACTAGAAAGAGAAATCAAAGATCTTGAAATTGATAAAACTAAAATTGAACAATTATTTTCTGATGGAAAAGTCGCTGATGCTGATATCGAGAAAAAAGCAAACGAACTACAAAACATCATCAATAAAATAGATCAGAAAGAAGAACGCTGGTTTGAGCTTTCGGCTAAAATTGAAGGATAGAGTTATTACACAGAGATTCACAAAGAAAACGCAGAGTTACACTAAGTTTTTTTTTGTGAATCTTTGTTTTTTCTTTGTGAATCTCTGTGAAACAAAAACACATTTTATTATATTAACCTATTAAAAAATACATTTTCAAAATATCATGAAATACATCGTAACATCATTACTTATCTTAACCCTTTTTATCTCCTGCAATTCTAATGACGAACCTAAAAAAACAGATTACACTGTTGAAAACGAAAAAGAAATAGTTGATTATATTGCCAAAAATAAACTAACAGCCCAAAGAACTGATTCTGGTTTGTATTATATCATCAACGAGCCCGGAGAAGGAGCTCAACCAACTGCAAGCTCTAATGTAACAGTGGCTTACAAAGGTTACTATTCAAATGGAACTATTTTTGATCAAAGTAAAGCAGAAGGAGTGTCCTTTGGTTTAAATCAGGTAATTCAAGGCTGGAGAGAAGGAATTCCCTATTTTAAAACGGGCGGAAGCGGATCTCTGCTTGTTCCTTCCCATTTAGGTTATGGCCCTTTTGATGACAGAGGTATTCCCGGAGGATCTGTTCTTATTTTTGATGTGAAATTGATTTCAGTAAATTAGTAAGACAAAATCTTATTTTTCATTATAAAAGGCCACAATAAAACATATTTTTATTGTGGCCTTTTTTTTGTTATCCTCAACTCACTATTCTTTTCTTTAAATTAAAGTAATACTATATAAGTGCCCTCTATTTTACAAAAGTCTGAATTTCATTATGTAATGATTTGAAAAAATTGTGTAAATAATATTATATCTGTTTTGCGAGCTTTGTTAAAGTGAAAATAAATTCACAAACTAAAACTATATAAAAATGGAAAATTTACATAATCCCGACGGAACAAAACGTGAGGTTTTAACAGGAATGTTTTCAGACCGTGACAGCATAGAAAGAGCATATGATACTTTAAGCGAAAGAGGTTATACAAAAGACGAAATAAACCTGATCATGTCTGACGAAACCAGAAAAAAACATTATTCAGACAAAGACGATCACTCTGAACTTGGAACAAAAGCAGCTGAAGGTGCCGGAACAGGTTCTGCTATTGGAGGAACAATTGGCGCAATTGCAGGAGTTGTTGCTGCACTAGGAACTAGTCTTGTTATTCCTGGTTTAGGCTTAATTGTTGCCGGTCCATTGGCGGCAGGATTAGCTGGTGCTGGTGCTGGAGGAATTGCAGGAGGTATAATTGGAGCCTTAGTAGGATCAGGAATTCCGGAAGACAGAGCAAAAATATACGAATCTGGTATTAAAGACGGCCATGTTGTGTTAGGTGTGCATCCACATAATAACGAAGATGCTGAGTATTTTAAACAGCAATGGGAAGCCAATAATGGCGTAAACATATACAGATAAGTATCAAAATTTTATAACATAAAAGCCTGATCTAATTAAAGATTAGGCTTTTTTCATTCAATTATTTCAATTTCTGATTCGTATCTTCGTGCTTTCTTGCAAATAAGATTATGCTATTTCAAATTAAAGCTTATTTAAAATTCCTTTGGAACTCCAAAAATGAACATGGAGTACATTCGCCATTTGTTTTTAGTTTACTGACCAAATGTTTTTACGACAAAAAAGTAAAAGCTGAGTATGATATTTTAAAAAACTATCGCAAATCATTATTACAAAATAAAAACTTTATTGAAGTAACCGATTTTGGTGCCGGTTCAAAAGTTTTTAAATCAAACAGAAGACAAATTTCGAAGATTGCAAAAACTGCAGGAATTTCTCCAAAACGAGCCGAATTACTTTTTAGAGTTAGCAATTATTTTCAACCTGCAACTATTCTTGAAATAGGAACTTCATTAGGTTTAGCCACTTCTGCCCTAGCCTTAGGGAATCCGAAAGCAAAAGTGATTACATTGGAAGGTTGTTCTCAAACCGCTACTATTGCTAAAAATCAATTAAATGAATTTGATTGTACAAATGTGGAAAGTATTATTTCAGAATTTGAATCTTTTCTAATTTCTGAAAATCTACAATCTACAATCTACAATCTAATATATTTCGACGGTAATCATTCAAAAAAAGCAACATTAGCTTACTTTGATCTTTTATTACCAACGATAGATAATGATTCCGTCTGGATTTTCGATGACATTCATTGGTCTCAGGAAATGGAAGAAGCCTGGGAGATTATTAAAAACCACCCGAAAGTAACCGTTACAATTGATACTTTTCAGTGGGGATTTGTCTTTTTTAGATATGAACAACCAAAAGAACACTTTGTAATTAGAGCATAAAAAAATGGCAACCATTTCTGATTGCCATTTAGTACTAATTCAATTTATCTAAAATTTATTTTTTAGCTTCTTTATTTTCGTCAGATTTAGCTCCCATTCTGTTTACAGTATACATTGGAGCAAATTTTACTTTTAAGCCAGCAATTTTTCTATTGTCTTCAGAGCTTAAACCTTCTTTTTCAACCGTATTTTTTCGGTTGTCCAGTGCTTCATACAACACTTTAATTTCATCCCAGTCTTCACGAGAGTAACTATCTTTATTATCCTCAACTGTATGAACAAATTGTTGGTACACACTATGAATATTTTGGGCGTTTACCCAAGAAAAACTCATATCGTCTCCAATTTTTCCTTCACCAAACAGAGCGTTACGCAATTGTTGTTTCGGACTTGGAGCAGGTGGGGCAAAAACGGTGGTCATTTCACTTTTAAATTCCTCGTACTTTGTTTTACTTGCATTTATCCTTTCGGTTTCAGCAGCATTATCTTTAATGTCAGCAAGTGCCAATTGTGCATTTTCGGCTCTTCTGTCATATTCAGCTTCAACAGCTGCCCAATCTGCTTTCAAATCATCAGCTTTGACATTTTTTACTGAGTCAACGTAGGTTACATAAGCGTCAATTGTTTTTTGAGCTTTTTCTTGTTTTTCGTCTTTACACGATGTAAAACTCAATGCAATTAATGCAATTCCTGATAATAATTGTATGTTTTTCATAATTATTGATTGTTTAATTAATACATTAACAAATGTATCTAATAACCTAATATCAAAAATTACATCATTACCATGTTTTTAATATTAAAAAGATATTAAACATGTAAAACTTATAGAATAATGATAATTTTATAAAATAAATCAAAAAAAATATAATTAATTCAAAAAAAATATATGCATTATTTAATAGGCCTGTAAACCAAAAGATGTTTTTGTAACAAAAATCAATTTCACGCTACTTATCGTTTATTGAAAAGTGTTTTGTACTTTTAAAACCAAAATTGTAAACCGAAATGGCAAATCCATTAATTAAAATAACCGACATTAAACGAAATTTTGTACTTGGTAATGAAATCGTTTATGTCTTAAAAGGAATAGATTTACAAATCAATAAAGGCGAATATGTAGCGCTTATGGGGCCATCAGGATCCGGGAAATCAACTTTAATGAACTTGTTAGGTTGTCTGGATACGCCAACTTCCGGAAACTATGTTTTAAATGGAAAAGATGTCAGCCAAATGAAGGACGATGAATTGGCAGGAATCCGCAATAAAGAAATTGGTTTTGTATTTCAGACTTTTAATCTTTTGCCAAGAACAACTGCTTTAGATAATGTTGCATTACCAATGATTTACGCAGGCTATTCTAAATCTGAACGAAATGAACGTGCTAAAGAAGTTTTAACACAGGTAAATCTTGCCGACAGAATGGATCACCAGCCGAATCAGCTATCAGGAGGACAACGTCAGCGTGTTGCCATTGCCCGCGCTTTGGTTAACAAACCTTCTATTATATTGGCCGATGAACCAACCGGAAACTTAGATAGTAAAACTTCTGTAGAGATTATGAAACTCTTTGGAGATATTCATGCACAGGGAAACACTGTCATTCTTGTAACACACGAAGAAGATATTGCGGCTTATGCACATCGTGTAATTCGTTTACGTGACGGATTGATTGAAAGCGACACTACTAAATAATTGTAGATTTCTGATTTTAGATTATTTTCTAAATCTTAAATTTTAGATTACAACATTTAATCTAAAATCAGAAATCTAAATTCTAAAATAAATGAAAGTATATACAAAAACCGGAGATAAAGGAACCACAGCTCTTTTTGGAGGCACGCGTGTTCCTAAAGATCATATTAGGATTGACAGTTATGGAACTGTTGACGAACTGAATTCTCATATAGGATTGATTCGTGATCAGGAAATGGATTCGCACTATAAAAGTATTTTAATTGAAATTCAGGATCGTCTTTTTACAGTGGGTGCAATTTTAGCAACGCCACAGGAAAAAGAAGTATTGAAAAACGGCGAGCTTAGATTGAAAAATTTGGGCATCATTGATACTGATATAGAATTATTAGAAAATGAAATTGATCAAATGGAAGAAAGCCTTCCGCCTATGACACATTTTGTTTTACCAGGAGGTCACCAAACTGTGTCATATTGTCATATTGCACGTTGCGTGTGCCGTCGTGCCGAGCGTTTGGCAGTTCATTTAAGTCATAATGAACATGTTCCTGAAATCGCAATCATGTACTTAAACCGACTTTCTGACTACCTTTTTGTCTTGGCACGGAAGTTGTCCTCAGACTTAAAAGCGGAGGAAGTGAAATGGATTCCGAGGAAATAAATTTTCTCGTAAATTCCAATTTTAAAAATCCCAAAATCCAAAGAAAAAATTAAAAATTCTGCGAATTTAAATTACATACAAAAATTCATAATTGCAGGTTTTACGTTCCTTTTTTGGAATTTGAAATTTAAAAATTGGAATTTAACAAGAGACGTTCTTAAATTTTATTAAAATAAATCAAAATTTACTTGTCTTTTTCAGTAAAAAATTTATTTTTGCACAAACTAAACAGATAACAGATGTATTGGACATTAGAATTAGCATCTTATTTAAGTGATGCGCCATGGCCTGCTAACAAAGACGAACTTATTGACTACGCTATTAGAGCTGGTGCTCCATTAGAAGTAGTAGAAAACCTTCAATCAATCGAAGACGAAGGTGAGATATATGAATCAATGGAAGAAATTTGGCCTGATTATCCAACAGACGAAGATTATCTTTGGAATGAGGATGAATATTAAAAAATAAACCAAAGGAAAAAGTCTCATCACAGAGGCTTTTTTTTTGGTTCTAAATACAACATTTACATATAATAGAAATATAACAAATCATGAGTTTCATAAACAGTATTATTAAAGTCTTTGTAGGTGATAAATCACAGAAAGATGTCAAAGCTTTACAACCTTATTTAAACAAAATTAAAACATTCGAAACTAGCTTAATGAGTTTGTCTCACGACGAATTGAGAGCAAGAACCGTTTATTTTAAAGAAAAAATAAAAGAAGCCAGAGCTGATAAAGATGCTAAAATTGCTACGCTTAAAGCGGAAGTAGAAAACATTGAAGACATCGACAAAAGAGAAGATCTTTATGATGCTATTGATGCTCTTGAAAAAGAAGCTTACGAAATTTCAGAGAAAACTTTATTGGAAATTCTTCCGGAAGCATTCTCTGTTGTTAAAGAAACAGCGCGTCGTTTTAAAGACAATTCATTTATTGAAGTGACTGCAACTCCAAAAGACCGCGAATTTTCAGCTACAAAAACATATGTTACTATTGAAGGTGAAAAAGCTACATGGGCAAATAAATGGAATGCCGCTGGTAAAGAAATTACCTGGGACATGATCCATTATGATGTTCAGTTAATTGGTGGTATGGTTTTGCACGAAGGTAAAGTTGCCGAAATGCAAACAGGAGAAGGTAAAACTTTAGTAGCTACACTTCCACTTTACTTAAACGCTTTAACTGGAAACGGTGTTCACTTAGTAACGGTGAATGACTACTTGGCAAAACGTGATAGTACATGGAAAGCGCCTTTATTCGAATTCCACGGTTTAACTGTTGATTGTATTGATAATCACCAGCCAAGTACGGAACAAAGAAAAAAAGCATACGACGCCGACATCACTTACGGAACCAACAACGAATTTGGTTTTGACTACTTAAGAGATAACATGGCGCATTCGCCAAACGATTTAGTACAAAGAAAACACAACTATGCAATTGTCGATGAGGTCGATTCTGTATTGATTGATGATGCAAGAACGCCACTTATTATTTCAGGACCGGTTCCGCAAGGAGATCGTCATGAGTTTAACGAGTTGAAACCAAAAATTGAAAACTTAGTTTCTCAACAACGTCAGTTGGCAAATGGTTTCTTAGCGGAAGCTAAAAAATTAATCAAAGAAGGAAATACTAAAGAAGGCGGATTCTTATTATTAAGAGCTTACAGAAGTTTACCTAAAAATAAAGCATTAATTAAATTTTTAAGTGAAGAAGGAATTAAACAATTGCTTCAAAAAACGGAGAATCAATACATGCAGGATAACAATCGCGAAATGCATAAAGTGGATGAAGCTTTGTATTTTGTGATTGAAGAGAAAAACAATCAGGTTGAATTGACTGATAATGGTATTAAATACCTTTCTGGAGATACTGATTCCGATTTCTTCGTTTTACCAGATATTGGAACAGAAATCGCAGCTATTGAAAAACAAAAACTGGATAAAGATGCTGAAGCAGAAGCTAAAGAAAGATTATTCCAGGATTTTGGAGTAAAAAGCGAGCGTATTCATACGCTTACTCAGCTTTTAAAAGCATACGCCTTATTCGAAAAAGATGTAGAATATGTGATCATGGACAACAAAATTATGATTGTCGATGAGCAAACAGGTCGTATCATGGATGGTCGTCGTTATTCTGACGGATTACACCAGGCGATCGAAGCGAAAGAAAATGTAAAAATCGAAGCTGCTACACAAACATTTGCAACTGTTACATTACAGAATTACTTCAGAATGTACAGCAAATTAGGTGGTATGACTGGTACAGCGGTTACTGAAGCTGGAGAGTTATGGCAGATTTATAAATTGGATGTTGTTGAAATTCCAACCAACCGTCCGATTTCAAGACAAGACAAAGAAGATTACATCTATAAAACGACACGTGAGAAATTCAACGCTGTAATTGAAGATGTTACTGAATTATCAAATGCAGGAAGA
This sequence comes from Flavobacterium sp. KH_001, assembly GCF_057840745.1. Lineage (NCBI taxonomy): Bacteria > Pseudomonadati > Bacteroidota > Flavobacteriia > Flavobacteriales > Flavobacteriaceae > Flavobacterium > Flavobacterium sp. KH_001. The sequence goes on from NZ_CM174520.1 coordinate 5,253,797, forward strand.
CCAGTATTAATTGGAACAACTTCTGTTGAGATTTCAGAGTTATTAAGCCGTATGTTGAAAATGAGAGGCGTTACACATAACGTTTTGAATGCTAAAATGCACAAACAAGAGGCTCAAATTGTAGAAGAAGCAGGTAAAGCCGGAGTTGTAACTATTGCAACCAACATGGCTGGTCGTGGTACCGATATTAAATTATCTCCAGAAGTTAAGGCTGCAGGAGGTTTAGCAATCGTGGGTACAGAGCGTCATGATTCTCGTCGTGTTGACAGACAGTTACGTGGTCGTGCAGGACGTCAGGGAGATCCGGGAAGTTCTCAATTCTACGTTTCTCTTGAAGATAACTTAATGCGTTTATTTGGTTCTGAAAGAGTAGCCAAAGTAATGGATAGAATGGGATTACAGGAAGGTGAAGTTATTCAGCATTCTATGATGACTAAATCTATCGAACGTGCTCAGAAAAAAGTAGAAGAAAACAACTTTGGTGTTCGTAAACGTTTATTAGAATATGATGACGTTATGAACTCGCAACGTGAAGTAGTTTACAAACGTCGTCGTCACGCCTTATTTGGTGAGCGTTTGAAACTGGATATCGCTAACATGCTTTATGATACTTGCGAATTAATTGTAAGTCAAACTAAACCAGCTAACGATTTCAAAAATTTCGAATTTGATTTAATTCGTTATTTTTCTATCACTTCTCCAATTTCAGAAGCTGATTTCCAGAAATTAACTGATATCGAAATCACAGGAAAAATATACAAAGAGACTCTGGCTTTCTATACCGAAAAAACAGAAAGAAGCGCAAGAGAGGCTTTTCCAATCATTAAAGGAGTTTACGAAGAGCCAAACAATCATTTTGAGCGTATCGTAGTTCCATTTACTGACGGAATCAAAACTTTGAATGTAGTTACAGATTTGAAAAAAGCTTACGAAAGTGAAGGAGCTCAGTTAATCGCTGATTTCGAGAAAAACATTACACTTTCTATTGTTGATGAGGCCTGGAAAAAACATTTACGTAAAATGGACGAATTGAAACAATCTGTTCAATTAGCCGTTCACGAACAAAAAGATCCATTGCTTATCTACAAATTAGAAGCTTTCAACTTGTTTAGAGGAATGTTGGATAACGTTAATAAGGAAGTAATTTCATTCTTATTCAAAGGTGATTTACCAGCTCAAAACGTTCCTGAAATTCACGAAGCAAAAGAAGTTCGTCAAAAAGAAAACTTCAAATTGAGCAAAGATGAAATTCCAAACAGCGAAGACATCAATCGCGAAGCCGGAGAAACACAACAACGTCAGGTTACCGAAACGATTGTGAGAGATATGCCAAAAATCAACCGTAATGATACTGTAACAGTTCAGGAAGTTGCCACAGGTAAAACTGAAGAAATGAAATTTAAAAAAGCAGAAACTTTAATCGCTTCTGGCGCTTGGGTACTTGTTAAATAATAAATTTTAATTAATATATTTCAATCCCCAACTACACTTTTGTAATTGGGGATTTTTTTTTGCAAAAAATCTAATATTTATTCTTTCTAAATCGAATAAACTGTATTTTTGCCAGCGTAAACAATAAACAGAGCTTTGAAGCGAATTTTAATACTATTTCTTTCCTGCATGCTTTTGCTTCCTTCTTTTGGAAGTTTCTTTGTTTATACCTCATTCAAATTAAATCAGGAAGAAATTTCAAAAACCATCTGTGTACAACGAAAAATGGTTTTTAATTCTTGTAACGGTCGATGTGAACTTCAAAAAAGTTTAAAGAAATATGCCGACAATGAAAAAAGAATGCAAAACAATCTGAAAGAAAAAGCAGAAGTAGTTTACATTCAAAACACAACAACCGCTAATTATAGATTAGTCACTCCAATCGAATCTGCAGCAAAACTTTTTGCTTCTATTGATGAGAAACCAATTTCGGTTTCTAATAGTACTTTCCACCCTCCATCCTATTTTATATAAATTTTAGCTGCACTTTTCAATTTCAAAATTGAAAAGACTTTTTCCTGGTTTTACGTCAGGGAAAAAGACATGTTACTTTTTAAAATTTATATAATTTAAAATGAAAAAAATATACTTTACCCTACTCATCATAGGGCAATGTGTCTTTGCTCAGAATGAAGTGAAGCAAGACACAACAAAATCTCAAGAATTAGAAAACGTTTTTATAACTGCCAATCGTACTGCGACTATTCGCAAGGAAACTCCTGTCGCAATTAGTAAAATAACAGCAAAAACGATCAACGAAACCAAAGCAACAGCAGTCTACGAAATCATCAATAAAACGCCAGGAGTTTTAATGATTAATTTAGGGAACGAACAGCATATGATGTCGATTCGTCAGCCAATGACAACCAACGCCTATTATCTGTATTTGGAAGACGGTTTACCAATTCGCCCAATGGGAATCTTCAATCACAATGCTTTACTGGAAATCAATCAATACAATTTACAAAGTATTGAAGTGGTAAAAGGGCCCGTTTCTTCTTTATATGGACCGGAAGCAGTTGGCGGAACTATTAATTTAATTTCACTAAAACCTCCTGTTGATCCTGAATTTAAATTTGGCGTACAGGCTGATAATTATGGTTACAGAAGATTTCAGGCCGCCGGTGGCACAACGATTGGAAAAGTCGGTTTTCATATTGCCGGTATTTCAAGCTTACAGGAAAATGGCTGGATGACATATTCTGATTACAACAAAGACAATCTGAATGCTAGAATCGACTATAATATTTCTCCTTCTACCCGATTGATTAGTAATACCATGTATGGAAAATATTATTCTGATATGAGTGGAAGTGTAAACGAAGAGGCATTTAATAACAGAACTTACAAAAGCACAACAGATTTCACTTATAGAAAATCGGATGCCCTAAGAACTCGTTTAACATTAGAGCACGACTGGAATGGTAATGCAAGCAGTTATATTACCGCTTATTTACGTGATAATAAATTAGGACAAAATCCATCGTACGGAATTAAATGGAGTCCAACCGTAAATCCTACAACGGCAAAAGGCGAAGTAAATTCGAATAATTTCAAAAGTTATGGTGCTATCGGCCAGCATACTCAAAAATTCGACTTCTTAAATACTAAAATTGTTGCCGGAGCCTTATACGATTATTCTCCGGTTACTTATTGGTCCTACGTGATTGATTTGAAAGCGAATTTAAATCCGGGAGAAGTTGGGAAGCAAACTGTGAATTCTTATGAGATTATTGCAGAACATCCAGATTCTAAATTAGCCGATTATACTGCTGACATTTTCAACACGGCCGGTTATGCACAAGTAAGTTTTAATCCGATAGAAAAACTAGTTGTTACTGTTGGAAGTCGTTATGACAACATGAAAGTCAATTACGACAATGCTATAGATAATTCTACAGGAAGCAAAATTTATGACAAAATGACTTTTAAAGCGGGTGCAAATTATAATCCGTTTGAATTTGCCGGTTTTTATGGCAATTATTCACAAGGTTTTGCGCCTCCGGGAATCACTTCTATTTTCAGAACAAAACCAGGGACTGGCGGAACAACTGGCGTTCCTGCCGATTTCTATTATAATTTAGAACCTGCAACTTTCAACAATTATGAAGTTGGCGGATGGCTTTCTTTCCTTCAAAATAAATTAAATTTTGATTATGCTTTCTATTATATGGAAGGAAAAAATGAACTTTTAAACATCAAACTTGCTGATAATTCAACTGATTATCGTTCAGCTGGAGAAACACGCCATAAAGGAATTGAATTTGGAGCGACTTACAGACCATCAAAACAAATTAACTTTCGTCTTGGTGGAACTTACGCGCAACATACGTACGTTGATTTTAAGCTTTCAGACAAACCGTCTGATCCAGTTCAGAATCTAAACGGAAAAGAAATGCCATCAGCACCAAAATGGTCTGGAAATTCGGAGTTAAGTTATTATCCAAACTGGCTTCCTAATCTTAGAACTTCTATTGAATGGCAACTTGTGGGAAGTTATTATCAAGATCAGATCAACACCGTAAAATATGATGGTTACAACATCTTCAATGCGCGAATTGGCTATCAATGGAAAGGAATTGAAATCTATGGAAATGTACTTAATTTAACAGACAAATTATACGCTTATAATGTTACCAGAGCCAATGCAGCAAACGCTCAACCAACCTATACTGCAGCGGCGCCAAGAACTTTTGTTTTCGGAATCCAGTATAATTTTTCATTAAAGAAATAATATTTAGCCACAGATTAAAATCATTTAAATCCTTTAATCTGTGGCAAAAATATCAAGTAGACAAATCATAAGAACACGAATATGAGTAAAGAAATAAAAGAGAAAAAGTCTAAAAAGAAAGATTCTAAGCTTGTCAAGAAAATCAAACAACAGATGTACAAATGGCACCGTACAATTGGCTTGATTACAATTATCCCTGTAATATTCTGGACACTTTCTGGTTTGATGCATCCGTTTATGGCGCATTTTTTCAAACCGGAGATTGCCCATGATAAACTGGAACAACAAATTATTGATAAAAATCAACTGCATTTTTCCATTCAGGAAGTTTTACAAAAAAACGAAATCAGTCAATTCAAGAATTTCCGAATCGTTTCTTTTAACAATGCAATTTATTATCAGGTAAAAACAATTTCCGGTGCTCTTTTGTATTTTGATACTTCAAATGCAAAAAAACTCGAAAACGGAGATCAAAAATATGCCGAATGGCTTTCCCGTTATTTTTTAGACGATCAGAAAAGTGCTGTAACAAAAAGTGAAGTTGTGACTGAATTCACCTCTCAATATAAATATGTAAACCGTTATTTGCCCGTTTACAAATTAAGTTTTGATCGTCCCGACACTATGGAAGTTTATGTAGAAACTTCTTCCAGTAAACTGGCTACTTATAATCCAACGTCAAGACAATGGTTTATTTGGTTTTTCGATACTTTCCATAATTGGTCTTTTGTAGATGCTATTACCAATAATAGTATTCGAATCATTACAATGATTTTCTTGTTATCGATAATTGGATTTTCTGCCTTGAGCGGAATCTTAATTTATGGTTTATTATGGAAACAATTCAAAAAAACTGATAGTTTACAGCCTAAAAAAGGGCTTCGAAAATACCATCGCCAAATCGGGATTTGGGTTTCACTTTTTACTTTGACATTTGCTTTTAGCGGCGCTTATCACGCCACTACAAAATGGGCTCCGTACACTTTATCACAAATGGTTTATGAACCAACTTTTGAAACCAAAGAAATTCCTTTAGCAAGTAATACTTTAAATTTAGATTGGAGTCGTTTCCAAAACGCAAGTATTATTACTTTAAACGACACAACCTATTTCCGTTGCCAATTATTGGAAAAAGAAAAATTCAAAAAACCAAAAGCCGATTCTAATTCGAAATGGAATAAAAAAGACGAGAAAAAATCGGAAGTCATTTATATCAATGCAACAACCAACAAAATCGTTCCTAATATTGATCTTGAATATGCAGAGTTTCTGGCATATTATTTTACAGATGGAGCTCCAAAAGCCGCTTGTTGCGAAATGGTAGAAACTTCAGATGAACCTGAAGCTTCATTAGAAAATGCAAAATTATTAGAATCTAAAGTTCTGACGGATTTTGAAAGCAGAGAATATGGCTTTGTAAATAAGAGATTACCTGTTGTAAAATTGGCTTATGATACTCCGGAAAAAACAACATATTTCATAGAAACAGCAACTTCCAGATTAGCCGCTAAGATTAAGAGTTCCGATATGGTTGAAGGTTATTCGTTTGCTATCCTTCACAAATTTTTATTTATGGATTGGGCTGGGAAAAACATTCGGGATCTAACAATGGTTCTGGCGGCTTTGACCATTTTGATTGTTAGTATTTTAGGATTTATTTTGTTTTTGAGAAAATAGAAAAATCAGTTTAATAACCTGCAAGGTTTCTAAAACCTTGTAGGTTTAAATTGTAGGCTTTCAAAAATACCTACAAGGTTTTAGAAACCTTGCAGGAAATCCATAACAATATTATCTTGGATTTTCCTCGTAATATCGTGCCTCGATTCGTTTAATATCTTTGATAGAACTTCTAGCCCAAGCCAAACGTTTCTCCAGAATTTCTTCTTCTGATAATTGCCATTTGATATCTGAATTTCGCAATCTATTGGTTAAGTTTTGAATGATGATTGCAGCTGAAACTGAAATATTCAAACTCTCGGTAAAACCAACCATCGGGATTTTTAGAAAACCATCTGCTTTTTGTAGAATTTCTTCAGATAGTCCGTCTCTTTCTGTTCCGAAGAATAAAGCACTTGGTTTTGTAATATCGAAGTCTTCCAACAGACAATCATTTTCATGAGGCGTTGTTGCAATGATTTGATAACCTTGATTTTTTAAAGTAGAAACACAAGTTGTAATGGAATCAAATTGATTAATATCAACCCATTTTTGCGCTCCCATTGCGATTTCTTTATCGATTTTTTTTCCGTAGCGTTGCTCGATAACATTTAATTCCTGAATTCCGAAAACCTCACAACTACGCATTACCGCACTAGTATTGTGCATTTGAAAAACGTCTTCGACTGCAATTGTAAAATGCTTTGTACGATTTCCCAATACATTGAGAAATCTTTCTTTACGATTGTCTGTTAATATATTTTCAAGAAAAGCCAGGTAATCTAAATCAATCATTTTATTTGAGTTTGGCGCAAAAGTACATTATAAATAAAACAGAAAGAAAAATTCATATGTATTTTCAACGCACTACATCTTCAAGAAGAATATTGTTCAGCTTTTCATGGAGCTTATTAACATTTGTAAAATCTATTTGCAAACTTTCCTTAGTAAAAGAATCACCTTTAAAAATCGCGGTTTCATCTTTAGAATGTTTTTTTAGACGTTCATACATTTTATCAAGTTCAGCGACAGGAAAATCGGCATTAATAAAGGAAAGAAAATTTTCTATGACACCTTGCATTCCTTCATTATAATTGAGCTTGATAACATTTTGATCCTTTTGAGAAAAATCGAGAAAACCCTGAAAATATTTTTCCAGAACTAACGCTCCGTATTGCTGAAAACTAATTTCATTAATTTCTTTAGCTGTAATTCCAAAAATATTAGGTGGTAATAAATTAGGAATCATGTGCATTCCTGTCCGTTTTTGATGCGATTTTAATACTTCAATGGGGTTTCTGTAAAGCAATCCAAAAGGTATTTCAGGAAAAATAGATCTCAAATAACTGGCATTAAAGATATGCCAGGCATCCAATTTTATAATTAAATTCTTTTGTTCCGGAAATTGCTTTTGTCCCAATAATAAAAGTACTGATTTTAAAAGAATGCCTTTTTTATCTAAATCAAAAAGATCACATCTCAGAATTTCATCTATAATGGGCGCTTCAGAAATCATAATATTTTCTGAAGAACTTGCCAAATACTGACTCAGCATAGTAGAACCACAACGTGACACATGAAATATTAATGACTTGAGTTCAATAGCAATTAATTGATTAGACCAATCAATAAGATTTTCTGCAGTTGTAACTACTTTAAATGGTTTTGAGTTATAAGAATGTTTCCAGCATTTTGAAATTGTTTCATCAAAAAAAGGATCAGCATATCTTATATCATCCAAATAAATCCATTCAAAATAAACTTCATTGTCTTTTTCTATTAATTTATACGGAATCCAGTTTGAAAGAGGGTGATTGCTATTTTCCATTTTTTCTATTTATTCTGCTAATAAATCAGCGATAATTTTAGCGTTAACTTCTGATGGATTTCTTGAAAGTTCCGCTATAATCTGCTGTTTTACATCCTCTGAATATTGTACTTTTTCATTAGAATATTCTAAGTCAAAACCCATTTCTGTAAATAATTTATCCGACCAATCATTTCTTATACAATCAAGTGTAAGATGAATACGTGGTTCAGTACTTTTATTTTCCACGCTATGCAAAAGCTGAAAATTGGCGTACCAACACTCACCCATTTGCATTGGAACTTGTTTTTTATCAACGTAAAAGAAAACCTCAGAATTTGTTATAATGGGAATATGGATTCTGAAAAAACCATCTTCATAAGAGGTATCATTGTCAACATGTTCTTTTATCTCACTTAGTGGCCCCAATCTAAGTAATCGTACTGCTTCTTTTTCACATTGAAACCAGTCCATTATTTCTTTAAAATAAGGACAGCGATCAAGGAGATTTGTGTTTTTATAGGCTTTATTTGCAAAAGAGGTTATGTCGTTTGTTAAGCCGGATTGCGATCTTAAAGAAACGCTTGTCCAGTTACCTTCGTATCGATTGGTATTAAAATGAGGAGTCCACAAATCAGTTTCGCATATAACGAGTTCTTTTTGCAATTTATCTATCGAGAAAGAAATCGGAAGTTTACTGAAAGATGGATTCATATCTTTAGATTATAAATTAAGCTAAATTGGTTATAATAAAATCGTATAACTTATGAGTTGAAAAGGGAACTGTTTCAAAATCTGTTTTTAATACCAAATCTACTCTTGAGGGAACCTCATATACATCACTTATTCCCGTAAAATTTTTTATTTTGTTACGATCGTGATCTGGCAATAATGCCTTTTTATACAATCCTTTGGGATCTCTCTTTATCAAATTATTTATAGAACAATCGAGAAATACTGTTCTGACAAATTCATGCGATCGCAATTCATTTCTGAGATTTTCATAAGGATTTATTACAGACATCAGGACGATTGTATCTTCACTTATAAAATTTCGTCCTAAATTGAAAAGGCGTCTGACATTTTCGCATCTGTCCTCTTTAGAAAAGCCTAAATCATTACAAATTGTCTTTCTGTAAACATCACCATCAATTATTTCAACCTTGTAACCTTTTTCAATTAACAAATGCCGAACATTTTCTGCTAATGTCGTTTTACCTGAACCTGACAATCCTGTAAACTGAATTAAAATCATCGAAAATTGGCTTTGTTTTATTCCCTTTAAAGCTAAATAATTTATAATACTGGTACAATAAGTAGAAATACGCTTTTATTGGTCTTTCAAATACTAAAAGAAATTGTGCTATAAATTCCCTTTTTTCAAAGAATTAGATACGTAAATTGTTATTTTTATCTTTTAATTAAACAAGATGAAAAAGAAGTTAGTTGTTTTAACCGGAGCCGGAATCAGTGCTGAAAGTGGTATTAAAACGTTTCGTGACAGCGATGGTTTATGGGAAGGCCATGATGTGATGGAAGTGGCAACTCCAGAAGGCTGGCGCAAAAACCAGGAATTGGTTTTGGATTTTTACAACAAAAGACGTCAGCAGCTTAAAGAAGTAGAACCAAATTTAGGTCACAAAATTTTAGCCGAATTAGAACAAGATTTTGATGTTCATATTATTACACAAAATGTGGATGATTTGCACGAACGCGCCGGAAGCACAAAGGTTTTGCATTTACATGGAGAATTATTAAAAGTACGAAGCGTTCAAAACAGAAATCATATTCTCGATTGGACCGAAGATTTATACACCGGAGATTTTGATGAAAACGGACATCAATTACGTCCGCATATTGTTTGGTTTGGCGAAGATGTTCCCACGTTGGAAGAAGCGATTGAAATTACGGAAACTGCAGATTATTTTGCGGTAATTGGAACGTCATTACAAGTATATCCTGCGGCCGGACTGATTTCGTATACTTACAGCATTACTCCGGTTTTCTATATTGATCCAAAGCCAATTGCGATTCCGAATATCCAAAATAAAGTTGAAATTATTGCGAAGCCTGCATCTGAAGGCGTTGCAATTATGAGAGAAAAATTATTTGAAATGGCGAAAACAATATGATATTTCAAAGCTGGTTACAGCTCTTATCTCAATTTAATTTACTGAGTTTATTTGTTTTCTTTTTGATAGAAAATTTAGTTTTGATAATTCTGTCTGTTCTTTTAGCCAAATTAATTGAATATGATAATACGAAACTGAACAAAACAGATCGTAAATGGATACTTGCAACTTTGATCTGCAATACATTTATAACGCTATTGGGTTTTGAATTATATCGTTTTGGTGTTATCAAAATAGATTTTTCTCCCTCATTATTTTCAATTATGACGGATACTTTATTATTGATTATTGTAATGGATTTTTTCATGTTTTGCTTCCATTTTCTAGCGCATTACTTAAAATGGTTTTCTCTTATTCACAAACTTCATCACACACATGTCGAAACGAGTGTATACAGCCTATATGTATTACACCCCGTAGAAACTTTAGGATTTGGAATTATCTGGCTGTTTTCGATTACAGTTTTGAACTTCAATTATCTTAGCATTATTGTTTATCTAATTTTAAATCTTTTATATGGAATATTTGGGCATTTAAAAACTGATATTTTTCCCGATTTTTGGTATAAAAATTTTGCAACAAGATGGATCTCAACGACTAAATTTCATTCTGATCATCATAAACATCAGTCTCATAATTATGGTTTTTATTTTACCATTTGGGACAAAATCTTTAAAACTATTTTCTAAATCATACTATTAAGGCATAATATATCTCTTGTAACTTTCAGAAGTTTTAACAATGACTTATATTTGCACCTTTCGAACAAACAACATAACAATGACTACTTTAAACGAATTGAATGCTATATCGCCAATTGATGGAAGATATAGAAGCAAAACCCTTTCATTAGCACCTTTTTTCTCTGAAGAAGCTTTAATCAAATACCGTGTATTAGTTGAAATCGAGTACTTTATTGCTTTATGCGAAGTGCCATTGCCTCAACTTTCAGGTGTAAACCCAAATTTATTTGACAGTTTAAGAGATATCTATAAAAAATTCTCAACTGAAGATGCACTTTGGATTAAAGAAACGGAGAAAGTAACCAACCACGACGTAAAAGCGGTGGAATACTTTATCAAAGATGCTTTTGAAAAATTAGGTTTATCTCAATATAAAGAGTTCATTCACTTCGGATTAACATCCCAGGATATTAACAACACTGCGATTCCGCTTTCTACAAAAGAAGCTTTTGAGCAGGTATATATGCCATCATTAATTTCTTTAATTTCTAAATTAAAAGAATTAAGCGTAGAATGGAAGGATATTCCAATGTTGGCGCGCACACACGGACAACCGGCTTCTCCTACTCGTTTAGGTAAAGAAATTTTGGTTTTTGTAGAGCGTTTAGAAGAGCAAATGCGTTTGTTATTCAACATTCCGTTTGCAGCTAAATTTGGTGGTGCAACAGGAAACTACAATGCACATCACGTAGCTTACCCACAAATCGACTGGAAACAATTCGGAAATAAATTTGTAGAAACAGATCTTGGTTTACACCACTCTTTTCCAACAACTCAAATTGAACACTACGATCATTTTGCGGCATTTTTTGATGCTTTAAAAAGGATCAACAATATCATCATCGATTTAGACCGTGATATCTGGACGTATGTATCAATGGAATATTTTAAACAAAAAATCAAAGCAGGCGAAATTGGATCATCTGCAATGCCACATAAAGTTAACCCAATTGATTTTGAAAACTCCGAAGGAAACTTAGGAATTGCCAATGCTATTTTTGAGCATTTAGCAGCTAAATTACCCGTTTCAAGATTACAGCGTGATTTAACTGACAGTACTGTTTTACGTAATATTGGAGTTCCAATCGGACATACTATTATCGCTTTTGAGGCTACATTGAAAGGTTTAAACAAATTGTTATTGAACGAAGGTAAATTCGCTGAAGATTTAGAGAAAAACTGGGCAGTTGTTGCTGAGGCTATTCAGACGATTTTACGTCGTGAAGCGTATCCAAATCCGTATGAAGCTTTGAAAGGTTTGACAAGAACAAATGAAGCAATTGACAAAAAAGCGATTCATAATTTTATTGCAACTTTAGAAGTCTCTGATGCTATTAAAGCAGAATTAATGCAGATAACACCTGCAAATTTCACAGGTATTTAATCTTTCCTAAATGAAATTTAGACATATTATTGTTTTATTTTTATTTTTAAATTTAACAGCATATTCACAAGAGAAAGTCGTCGATGAAATTGAAATAGAAATTCTAAAAACAAAAGAACCATCATCTTTTTCGACACTACTTTTAAGAGGGATAAAATTTGACCAGGCGAAGTATAAGTATATTATGGTCAAGTGCCGTGTGAAATCATTGAATTTAAATCACGCCAAAATCAGCGCTTTTTCATTAGTTGATAATGAAAACAAATTAAGATATCGCCTTGGAGATTATTTAGGATATGCAGCAGTTGTTGGAAATCCTGAAAGAAATTATTTTAGGAAAACAAAGTCTAAAGATAAAAATTACGGATCAAATCTTCCTCAATATAATCCAAGTGAGATAGATCAATTTGATAAATTCAACTTAGAAGGATATCTTAATGTTGAGATACCCGTTGAATTTGGAACAACAAAAAATCCAGATTCAAGTATTGTTTTTTTTGGAAGAACTGCCTATAAAAATTTTAAAGCTGAATTGTTTTTCATTGTTCCTAAAGAATTGAATGTTTCAACTTTTGATTTATATTATAAAGACACGCAAATAGGAATTGCAAAAACAGAGTAATGAAAATTGATTTAAATCCCAACAAATACTAAGGAATTTAAAGAAAACCTAAAATATTTTCTCAAAAAAAGCTATCTTTAACGATAGCTTTTTTTATTCCCTATAAACCCGATTGGGAACTAGCCCAGATTAGAATGAAAAGCCTTTTGTGAAAAAAACTATATTTTTTTGTAGATACAGAGCGACTCCCGAAGTATCGGGATAAACTTCGGAAGCTCCTGTAACTACTTTAAAAATATGTTTTTTGAATAAAAGCTTGAAATGGAAAGCTGGATTAGCTCCTGAACAAAAAATACCACTTTATGATTTCTTTATACGCTGCTGCAGAAACTACACACCATTTGAGACCTTTAATTAGTGATTTGGGATTAATCCTGATCACTGCCGGAATCGCTGTATTACTTTTTAAAAAAATGAAACAGCCTTTGGTTTTAGGGTATTTGATTGCTGGTTTTCTTGCAGGAAATCATTTTGATTTTTTTCCGTCTATAACCGAAATGAAAAGTGTGGAGGTTTGGGCTGAAATTGGTGTGATCATTTTGTTGTTTAGTTTGGGCCTCGAATTTAGTTTTAAGAAATTAATGAAAGTCGGTGGCACGGCATCTATTACTGCTATTACCCAGATTATTACCATGGTCATTATTGGTTATCTGGTCGGGCAATGGATGGGATGGGCGTCTATGGATAGTATCTTTCTTGGGGTAATTTTATCAATTTCATCCACTACAATTATTCTGAAGACCTTTGATGAACTAGGCGTTAAGGCACAAAAGTTTGCCGGAATTGTTATCGGATCCCTTATTGTTCAGGATATTGTGGCGATTTTAATGATGGTTTTACTTTCGACTATTGCGGTAAGTCAGCAATTTTCTGGAAGCGAATTGATGATGTCTGTTTTAAAACTGATTTTCTTTTTGACTGTTTGGTTCTTAGGCGGAATCTTTTTTATCCCTACCCTTCTTAAAAAAACAAAGCATTTGCTAACAGATGAAATGTTATTAATTGTTTCATTAGCCTTATGTTTAATGATGGTTAGTTTTGCTGCCAATGTTGGGTTTTCACCTGCTTTAGGCGCTTTTATAATGGGATCTATTATCGCAGAAACTACACAGGCAGAACATATTGAACATTTAATAAAACCTGTAAAAGATTTATTTGGGGCGATTTTCTTTGTTTCTGTGGGAATGTTAATTGACCCAAAAATGCTTTATACACATGCACTTCCGGTTGCTATTTTAACACTTGTTACAATTATTGGTCAATCTGTAAGTTCAACAATTGGAGCTCTACTTGCCGGACAGCCTCTAAAACAATCTGTACAAACTGGAATGAGTTTGTCGCAAATTGGGGAATTCTCATTTATCATTGCTACGTTAGGAATGACTTTAAATGTTACTAGTTCCTTTTTATATCCTGTTGTAGTAGCCGTTTCTGCTATAACAACCTTTACTACGCCCTTTATGGTGAAATATGCGGTTCCTTTTTCAAACTTTCTGGAACATAAATTACCACGAAAATGGGTCAAAAACATTAACCGTTATAGTGTCAACGCGCAAGCAATAAAATCTGTGAGCATCTGGCAAAAAGTACTGAATGCTTATATCATTCAGATTATTCTCCATACCGTTATTATTACAGCCGTCATTTTATTATCAGCCAAATTTGTTGCGCCTTTAGTGGCTGATACGCGATTTGGAAATACATTGGCAGCACTTATAACATTGGTTGTTATCGCTCCTTTTTTATGGGCACTTTCATTACGACGCATTGCGGATGATGAAGTAGAATTACTTTGGGAAGAACGTAAATATCGTGGTGCCTTATTGATGATGATTTTGATTAGGATGGGATTAGGATTGTTTTTTATTGGTTTCTTACTGAATATTTTCTTCTCACCATTGGTCGCTTTTGTTGCCTTGGTCATTGCTATTGCCGCGTACCAGCTTTTTCCTAAAAAACTGAACGAACAATATCATAAAATTGAAAGTCACTTTTTAAAGAATTTAAACGATCGCGAAAACAAAAAAATAGACAGACGTTATGCGAACTTGATGCCTTGGGATGGTCACATGTCGTTTTTTGACATTGGAAAAGAATCAAATTTGGCTGGAAAAACTTTAGAAGAATTACGCATTCGAGAACAAATGGGAATTAATATTGCCTACATAAAACGAGGTGATGTCATGATCTCTATTCCCACTAAAAATGAGCGTTTGTTTCCTGGCGATGAAGTATGTGTAATTGGTACAGATGCTCAGGTTACCGAGTTTACTAAATATTTAAATCAAAACGAAGTCGAAGCACCGGATACTATTGAAGAATCTCAAATTGTCTTACGCCAGCTGGAGGTTTCGCAAGAAGAATTTATCGATAAAAGCATTGGTCAGTTTAGAGGAAAAACTGGTGGGATGGTTGTTGGAATTGAAAGAAACGGAAATCGAATCTTAAACCCTGAATCGAATATCATCTTAGGAAAAAATGATATTATCTGGGTTGTTGGAGATAAAAAAAGAATGAGTGAGTTGATGAAGAGAACTTAGGAAAAGTTGCTAAGATGCTAAGTTTCTAAGACACTAAGAATTTATTTTTAGTAAACCTTAGAAACTTAGTATCTCAGAATCTTAGCTACTTAATCTTATTTGTTCGGTTGCGGTGTCATACGCAAATATGGTTTTATTGGCGTGTGCCCTTTTGGGAATTTAGCCGGAATATCGCTGTCAGGAACTGCCGGAGTAATTACTACATCTTCACCGTCTTTCCAGTTTGCCGGAGTTGCTACGCTGTAATTTGCTGTTAATTGCAAACTATCGATAACACGAAGCAATTCGTCAAAATTTCTTCCTGTTGAAGCTGGGTATGTTAAAGTTAGTTTGATTTTTTTATCAGCACCAATTACAAAAACAGAACGTACTGTAAATTTATCGCTTGCATTTGGATGCAGCATATCATATAAAGTGGCTATCTTTTTATCTTCATCAGCAATTATCGGGAAATTTACTGTTGTATTTTGAGTTTCGTTAATGTCTTTGATCCACTCTTTGTGCGACTCTAAACCATCAACACTCAAAGCGATAACCTTTGTATTTCTTTTTGTAAATTCCGGAAGATAATTGGCTACTGTTCCTAATTCTGTTGTACAAACAGGAGTGAAATCTGATGGATGCGAAAATAAAACTCCCCATGAATCTCCTAACCATTCATGAAAATTGATTGGTCCTTCTGTGGTTTCTGCATGAAAATCCGGAGCTATATCGCCTAATCTTAATGTTGACATAATTATATTTTTTTAGTTCCTCTAAAATTACTAAAAAATATAATTAAAAAAACTAAACTCTACTTTTTCTATCAATTTTATTCTAAACTGCTTAAATAGCTTAAAACAACTTAGATAAAATTAATGCCTTGGGACAACAACTTGCTTGGGACAACAACTTGCTTGGGACTAAATTAAGCACATTATTCTGATTTGTCAAATCTTCCAAATATAAAACCATTTATATATTGAACCAATTTCCAAAATCCGGTAGTATCAGTTACCAGAAGTATTTTTACCATCGCTTACCTTCATAGAATTCATTATTATCGTAATCATAATCCATAAAAAATCCTGCAACTAAACTTTGATGATTATTTTTAATTTTCAATCTAATATCTTTTTTTATTGTTGCTAAATAATCAAAACGTTTTAGTTTGGTCATTTTTAAAATACTTTCAAACGATTTGTCCATTACAACAGAATAATCTAAATCTAAATGCTCTAAATTATTTAACTCTTCAAAAGGAATTAAAGAATTAATTTTTAGATTTTTTGGCGCAGTCCAATTTCCATTTAAAGAAAGCCCTTTTAAGGTTTTTATTTTTCCAATGGTTTCATAATTGTTTATATTAAAGCATTGTTCCAATTTCAATTGTTTTAATTTGAGATTTGAAATAGAATCGATGTCAGTTAATTTTGAGTTATAATTAATTTCTAATCTAGTTAATTTTTCCAATTTTTTCAATGCTGAAATATCTTCAAAATTCGAATTTTCGATTATGAGTTCACTTAAGTTAGGAATTTTGCATACAGAATTTAAAATTTCTTGATTATAAATATTTATTTTCAACCTTTTGACATTGTCAAGAGTTTCAAATATTTCGTCCCAATCATTGAGTATTTTTTTTTCTTTTTCGGATCCTCTTTTAATTGCAGCAGGCGATAAACCTGTTATGAAAATATTTTCTGAATTTATATTTTTATATATAGGTAATTGAACGATTTTGTATTCCAATTCGTTTTCTTTTCCTTTGTAAAATTCGTGAAATTTATATCTGTCGTTCATATAATATTGCTGGTAACAATAAAGTACCAGATGGCAAGAGTTATAAAAGAGATGGGAATTCCGAAACCAATCATCATACTGCTTAACTTTGGTTTTAAACCATAAGTAGAAGCTAATATCGCACCTGTAATCATTGGTGCCATTGCGATTTCTATTATGGTAATTTTAATCGCTTCAGAATGCTGATTGAAAATGAAAACATACAAGACCATAATAATGAATGGTGTTATAATAAGTCTGAAAAAAAGTCCCAATCGTAAAAATCGCCAATGCTGACTTCTTCTATCAAAATTTAATTGCAACCCAACAGAAAACAGAGCCAATGGCGTAACAAGACTTCCTACTTTCAATAATACAGATTGAAGATTTAGATCTAAATCATAACTAAAAATATTCAAAGAACACGCCACCACAAACGTAATAAAAGGCGGAAAGATAATTACTTTTTTAAGAATGCTCCAGGCATCCGGACTACCTTTAGAATAAAAGGCAGCAACAAAAACACCTAAAGTGGAAACCACAACAAAAGTGCCTGGCTGATCTACTAAAATAGCAGTTTCTAAGCCTTTTTTCCCAAATAAAGCTTCCACTATAGGATAACCTAGAAATGAGGAATTACTCAAGCCAGCTGTCAGAACCAAACAACCAATAAGTTTATTTGACCAACCCAATCGTCGACCTAAAAAATGAAAGAAAACAAATGCCAGGAAAAAACTAATCCAGCCCGCTCCTATTGGAAACAACAAATCATTGTTCCATTTTATTTTGGGAATATGATATAAAGTGATAGCCGGTAAGCAAACGTAAATGACAATTTTATTAATGCTTTTGTAAATATGAGTGGGAAACCACTTTACCTTTTGCAAAAGCAATCCTAAAAACAAGAAGAAGAATATCTGAATAAAGTTGTTCATATCGTAGGTTCCCGACAAAAATAGGAATTTCTAAATTGTTGAGAGACATTAATTATTCGTTAAAATATTTTTTTTGTTCAATAAAACACTTTACATTTGTAACATATTTTATTACAGTATGATTTCAGGTAAATTTGCCATAACGATTCACATTCTTACTTTGCTCACCAAATATCCAAATGATTATTTATCATCTGAATATATTGCGGGAAGTATTAATCTGAATCCTGTTTTGGTACGAAAAGAAATTGCCAATCTAAAAGCACATCATATTGTAGAAAGTAAAGAAGGTAAAAATGGTGGAACAAAATTAGCTGTGGATCCTACGAATCTTACTTTGAAAGAAATATTTGAAATGACTTTTGAAACCATTAATCTGGGATACGCCAAGAATCAGCCGAATCCAGATTGTCCGGTTGGAAAAAAAATCAATCAAAATTTAGCCGCTTTATACGCGGATATGAATCAGAAAGTTAGTTTACAATTAGAGGGAATTTCTTTAGAAGATTTTTCGAATCAGTTCTAAAACTATTTTTTTATACAAAACTGTAACATTTTTTATTACTAATAAAAATTATATATTATGAAAATCGCACTTATTGGAGCAACAGGATTTGTTGGCTCAGCCATTTTAAATGAATTAGCAGGCAGAAATCATGAAATTACTGCTATTGCAAGAACACCAAAAGAGGCTGCAAATGTAAATTGGGTAGCCGCTGATATTTTTAATTCAGATGCATTAGCCGAAATCTTAAAAGGAAATGATCTTATCATCAGTGCTTACAATGCGGGATGGACCAACCCAAACATTTATGACGATTTTATTGCTGGCTCAAAAGCTGTTCAGGAAGCCGTAAAAAAATCAGGAGTAAAACGTTTCATTGTAATTGGAGGTGGCGGAAGTTTGTTTGTTGCACCAGGTTTCCAAGCTGTAGATACACCAGATTTCCCAAAAGAATACTATGTTGCTGCAACTGCTGCACGTGATTACCTGAACATCATTAAAGAAGAAAAAGAACTGGACTGGGCCTTTTTTAGTCCGGCATTCGAAATGCATGCGGGAACGACAACAGGAAGAACAGGGAAATATCGTTTAGGACTAGAAAACCCAGTATTCAATGACGAGCAAAGAAGTATTTTATCTGTAGAAGATCTGGCTGTTGTAATTGCTGATGAAGCAGAAACTCCAAAACACCACCAAGTAAGATTTACTGCAGCTTATTAAACACGAATTTCACTAATTAGCACTAATTAATTCGTGAAATTCGTATTGTACCTAAAAACAGTTTCAAGAATCCTTTTTTGAAACTGTTTTTGTTTTCTGTACTTTTACAATACCAAAAAATGTATTTTGTCAAGTCCAAAAAAACAATCTAGCAGTTTACAAGAAAAAGCCGGTATTTCACCTCCTGAAATTATCAATGTATCGGCTATCAGTCAAATTCAGAAAAACAGGCGAAAACAACCTTCTTCAGAAGAATTAATTGCCGGAATTCTGGATGGAAACAGAACTGCCTTAAGCCGTGCCATTACTTTGGTCGAAAGTACCAATCCCGAACATGCGAATAAAGCAAACGAAGTTATTAATGGATGTTTACCTCAAGCCAATAAATCTATTAGAATTGGAATTACAGGCGTTCCCGGCGTTGGAAAAAGCACTTTTATTGAAGCTTTTGGAACCTTCCTAACACAACTTGGCAAAAAAGTAGCCGTATTAGCTGTTGACCCGAGTAGTTCCCTTTCGCATGGAAGTATTTTAGGGGATAAAACCCGAATGGAAGAATTGGTAAAAGATGAAAATGCTTTTATCAGACCAAGTGCTTCCGGAGATACTTTAGGTGGTGTGGCGAGAAAAACCCGTGAATCGATTATTTTGTGCGAAGCCGCTGGTTATGACACTATCATTATCGAAACTGTTGGCGTAGGACAAAGTGAAACTGCTGTTCACAGTATGGTGGATTTTTTCTTGTTATTAAAAATTTCTGGTGCCGGAGATGAACTTCAGGGCATCAAACGCGGCATCATGGAAATGGCAGATGCGATTGTCATCAACAAAGCCGATGGTGATAATATTAAAAAAGCAAATCAGGCGAAACTGGAATTCAATCGCGCTTTGCATTTATTTCCTCCCAAAAAATCAAACTGGCAGCCAAAAGTTACGACTTGTAGCGCCATTACCAAAGAAGGCATTTCAGATATTTGGAACACCATTTGTGATTATGTTCAAATGACCAACGAAACGGGTTTCTTCCAGGAAAAAAGAAAAGAACAAAATCATTTTTGGATGATGGAAACCATCAACGAACAATTGAAATTAAACTTCTACAATCGACCAGAAATTATTGCGCAACTAGAGCAAAACAAAAAAGCAGTGCAAAACGATGAAATTTCACCTTTTGCAGCTGCTCAAAATTTGTTGAAAATGTATTTTAAGAGATAAAAACTATATATTTCTATTTCGATATAATATCTAATTTTTCTTTATTTAGGTTAACAATAGTTTCTATAGCTAATTCGTCAGTTAAACCTACTAACGGACTTGTTAAAATAAGATGCTCTTTCAAAAAAAGTGGCAATCCATTTAAAGATTTATCATCGTCAATTATTACAAAATTTTCGTGATTATTTTTCGAATTGAACCAATTCAAAATCTCCTCTTTACGATTTAAGTACGATAAATTTTCAGATAATCTATCAATTTTATTAACTAAGATTCCACGCAATTCAAAAATTTTAAACCACTCCGATATGCTATATTTTGATTTGTGAGATGTAGTTAATAAAATATCAGCACTTGTTTCAGAAATAATTTTCTGAAGTGCATGTGTAGCCCTCGAACTAAAAACCGGAAAGCCATCGTTTAAGAATTCAGGCTTTTTCCAGGAATTAGCAGGAACCATAACTCCATCTATATCTAACAATATCAACATATTGCAAATTTACAAATAATTATTCAGAAATAATATCATTAATAGTTTCTATATCAACATGGTTATATTCGGCATCTCTTTGATTCAAATATTGAATTTTTGAAATAGTATCCCAGTCGTTTTCATCAAACTCAATATCATTCCATTTACATTCTTTTGTGGCAGATGATTTTAAACTTTTAATTTTACCAATTTCAATTTCAGCTAATAATGAGCTTATATATCGATGATGTCCATCGATTACTAAATTTCCACATATTTTGATGTCATCGAATTTAATACCATTCACCATCTTCTTATAAATCCTTTTTATTACCGGAATGCTTAATTTGTGATGGGTTGATACTAGAACAATCTCTGTACTTGTTATATATTTTTTAATTTCTTCTGAAGTAATTTCAATCATAGTTATAATTTATTCACCACAAAAGTAAATAAAATACTACAAAAAAATCACTTCCTTCTCAATTTATACTTATTCTCTTTATACAAATTTCCTGCTGTAATTACATGCGCCAAAGCATCTTTTGCTAATTCTTCATTTAATTTAACAGGAATTAAAGTCGTATCATTTTTGATTTCAAATTGCAATGGTTTCAAATTAGGCTGCATGATTACAACTTGATTTTCGACTCTGAAGGCGTTAATATCATTAAACTGCATAATTGATCTTCCTTGTGTTTTGGCATCTAACTTATTTAAGTTTCTACCTACCATTGGCGTTTCAAAAGGAATTCCTAAATAACCTAATAAGGTTGGCGGAATATCAATCTGGCTTGCCAAATTGCTGTAAACTGAACCTTTCTTCACTCCTGGCCCCATTATTAAAGCAGGAATATGGAATTTATTAATTGGTACTAAATTTTTACCGTATGTTCTCGTGTTATGATCAGCAATAACTATGAAAATAGTGTTTTTAAAATAGGCCTCTTTCTTAGCCATTTCGAAGAATTTCCCAATGGAGAAATCGGCATATTTCATGGCATTATTTACAGTAGCTGGTACTTTATCAAAAGGTTTAATTCTTCCCGCCGGATATTCGAAAGGTTCGTGATTTGAAGTTGAAAACATTAAAGAAAAGAATGGTTTATCTCCTTTAGCCTTAAAATAACTATTCGCTTTAGTAACTAAATCTTCATCTGAATAACCCCAGGTTCCTTTGAAAGCATATTTGTTTCCATCTGATTCAAAATCTGTTTGATCAACAATATCCTGAAAACCATTTCCGTTGAAAAACGAAGCCATGTTATCAAAGTTTGCCATTCCGCCATAAATAAAACTGGTGTCGTATCCTTTTTGTTTCAAGGCATCAGCAAGCGTAAAAAATCCTTGTTGTGAGTTTCCTAACTTTACAACGCTTTCTGAAGGTGAAGGTAAAAATCCGGTTACAACTGCTTCAATTCCACGTACACTTCTAGTTCCGGTGCAATACAAATTGGTAAATAATAAACCTTCTTTTGACAATTTATCAAATTCCGGTGTCAATGGTTTTCCACCTAAAATTCCAACATATTCTGCTCCTAAACTTTCTTGTAAAAAGATAACCAAATTATAAGGCTTCTTATTAGCTGAGTCTGGTTGTTGTACATGTAAAAACGGAATTTCAGCATCTGTAAAATCATTTGGACCGGCAATCATGTATTTTTTTACACGGGCAATAGCTTCGGCCTCATCCATTTTCCCGTACATCTTAGTATTTCCTTCATTTTTGATAGAATATGCTGCAAATGCAACAGTATAAAATGAATTCAACCCTAAAGTATTTGTTAGCTGATCGGTAGAGAAAACAGCATTACTCGCATTAATTGGTCGTTTTGAAACCAAACTTGAACGCGCTCCAAAAAACAATAAAAAAGCAACTAACGGAAAAACCATTAATTTGAATTTATAATCAGCTAGTGAAGTATAGAAATATTTTTTCCCTTTTTTGAAAGCAAAATAGATAACCGCTCCCAAAATCAAAAAAGTAACAATAATTGAAGTTAGGTAACTTTTTAAAAGCATTCCAACAACTTCCTTTGGGTATATTAGATAATCTAAGAAAATTTTATTCGGACGCGTGTCGTATTGTTTTACAAAATCCGGAGAAGCTAATTCTACAAACAGAATTAAGAAAAGGAATAAGAAACTATAAATTACAAGGAATTTATTAGTGAACTTCAACCATTTATTCGGTGAAAAAGTAATTAAAACAGCCGGAAGAAAAGATAAATAACATAGTAAAATCAAATCCATTCGAAGACCGATTGGAAAAATATACCAGAAATTTAGTGTTTCAACAACCCTGTCTTTAAAAAGAAAAAATAAAAATAGTCGGCTAAGAGTAGTAATTAGCAATCCGATTGCTATAAAATTGAAAATAGGTTTTAAAAAACTTAATTTTTTCATTAGAAAGATTTAGAACGTAAAAAATAGCTTAAAAATAAAATCAATTACTCTTCGTAACGATTTATTTCTCTGTCATAAAAATCATTGGCTTTCTCAATTAAGCCTTCCATTTCTGCATTTAATTCGGCTTCATCAAGATCTTCCGCTTCTTCTAAAAACTCAACCTCATCATCTTTTAAATTGATTATAAATCTTGGGTAATCAAGATGAATGATAAAAATATCATCTGGAAAATCAGTATTGTCTCCGAGTAAAAATTTAGGTAATTCCATTTTATTTTTGTTTTATATGCTTCAAATTTAACTATTTGAAACTGAATTATTGATTAATTTTTTTGTTAAGTAATGGAAACGAATGTATAAGAATATCGCCGCTGAAGTTAATCCTGCCAAAAGTCCAATCCAAACTCCTTCTGCTTTCCATGGCGTATATTCTGCCAAATAATACGAAATCGGGAAACCAATTACCCAATAGGCCACAAAGGTAATATACATTGGTACTTTTACATCCTGCAAACCGCGAAGTGCTCCAAGAACCACCACTTGTATTCCATCAGAAATTTGAAAAATAGCCGCTATCAAAAGTAATTTCGATGCAATACTTATTACTTCATTATTATCCAGTAATTGTCCTCCATTTTCCATATTCAAAAAGAGATACGGTAAGTAATTATGAAACGCAACAAAGAGTATAGCAAAAAGGGTTTCAAGTATAATGGCTAACAAGAAAATAGAACGGGCCACAACCACTAATTTTTTAAAATCCTGCAAACCTCTCTGGTTACTAACTCTAATCATTGACGTTACACTTAATCCCATTGCAAACATAAAAGTCATCGATGCAAGGCTCAATGCAATTTGATTGGCTGCCTGACTGGTTTTACCAATATTTCCGCAAAGCCAGATCGACGCTGTAAACAACACCACTTCAAAAAGCATTTGCATGGCTGATGGAAAACCAATGCTTATTATTTTTTTTATGGTTTCTTTTTTAATTTCCTGAAAACTAAAATCTTGAAAAAAGCGTTTTAAATCATTTCTTCGCGACAGCATAATGTGCATAAACATGACCAAAAATATTCTTGATATAACCGTTCCTAGAGCTGCACCAATAATTCCCATTTTAGGAAAAATCCAAATACCATAAATCAAAACATAATTTATACCTACGTGTAGCACATTTGCCATGATCATAGCGTACATCGAATATTTTGTCATCGACATTCCATCAGCAAATTGTTTGTATCCCTGATATATAATTAGCGGAATTAATGAAAAAGCAACCCAGTCCAAATAAGGTTTTGCAAGTTTAATAACATCAGCGGGTTGATGTAGTAATTCCATTATTGGCTTTGCCAGAACAATTACACCAAAAAGCATTAATCCTAAAATAGTACATAAAAACAAGCCATGATGAAAAGCAGAACGAACTTTAGTATCATTCTTCTCCGCATCACCTTCTGCTACAATTGGCGTAATGGCTGTCGAGAAACCTATCCCTAAAGACATGGCAATAAAAACCATACTGTTTCCAAGCGAAACTGCGGCAAGTTCAGTACTTCCCAACTTCCCTACCATTATATTATCGACAATACCTATTAAAGTATGGCCCACCATTCCTAAAATTACGGGATAAGCCAACTTAAAATTATACGAAAACTCCTTTGTATACTGTGCTAAGTTCAATTCTATTGTTTTTAAGTCGGCAAAGATAATCAGAAGCTTTGAATTCTGCGGTATTATTAAAAAAGATAAGCTAATATTAAAAATTCAAAAAAAAATAAAATTCCAAATTCCAAAAACGGTAAAGGAAGCAAAATGGATCAATACGAAAAGCTGTAGAGAGAAAAAAAATTACCACGGAGAACACAAAGTCTTTTTTAAATATTCTACGTTTAATAAAAAACACAAAGTTCACAAAGCTTTGTGGACTTAGATCGTGTAAAGACAACTTAAATATTAGTGAACTCTGCGAACCCCGATAGCTCCCGGGATTGTGCTCTCTGCGTCAAAAAATAATTAAGATGTATGAAATTTTCAATGTTTCCCAACAACATCTAGCTATGATTCTAAAAGAATCCTGCATTTCTGATCCAGAAAAATAAAGGCCCGTTTGAGAATTATATAACAATTTCAGAAAATTATATAACGACTAAAAACGACCTCACTGCTACTTTTACATTATTAATAATTCAAAAAAAAATGTCTTTATGATCTCAAGAAATCTGAAATTTATCTGCCTAGCTGCTATAGCTTTTTTATCTGCCAACACAACTTTCGCTCAAGACACTGCAACTGCAAATACGGAAAGTGAAATTAAAAATTACGATCAGGGTTTTAGATTGGGATTTGGTTTAAACGGAGGTTTACCAACTGACAATGCTTACGATTGGTCTCTTGGTGGAGATGTTCGTTTACAATATGATTTGTCTAAAAGAACATCGTTGACATTGACCACAGGTTTTACAAACCTATTTATGGGAAAAGACGACAATGGAGTTGATCAAAAAGATCTTGGATTTATTCCCGCAAAAGCTGGTTTTAAAGCCTTCATTTGGGAAGATCAATTCTATGTTTTAGGTGAAGTGGGTGCTGGTTTTGCCGTTACAAACGGATATGACGACACTACTTTTTTATGGGCGCCAGGAATTGGGTACGCTAACAAATATATCGATATCAGTGTCCGCTACGAGGATTACAACAAATTCAAAACCAATCAGGTGGCTTTACGTCTTGCCTACGGATTTGATTTATAAAAATACGTTCATTTATTCTTTTGTTTTTGGTATGAACCCGACAGATCCTCATAGTCTGTCGGGTTTTGTTATTTAAAGAAGTTAGCAGTTTAAAAAACAGCTACAAAAAATAAACCCGACTGGTCAAAAACCAGTCGGGTTATTATGATAAAAAATTATCTAATTTTCTAGTTGCCACATTATCTAATTAGGTAATTAAGCACCCAATTCCTTTTTATACATTTCGATATTAGCCTTAATCTTATCGTCTAATTCCGGTTCTTTAATATCAGTATGTTTTTGCATTTCTTCCCAAATAATTTTGGCAACAATATAACGCGCCATTTCTTTATCATCGGCTGGAACAATATACCAGGGCGCATAATCTGTCGAAGTCTTATTGATGGCTTCTTCATAATATTCCTGATATTCTTTCCAGTGTTCTCTTTCCTTCAAATCGCCAGGAGAAAATTTCCAATGGTGCTTTTCTTCTTCCAAACGACGCAACAAACGTTCCCTTTGCTCCTCTTTGCTCAAATGCAAATAAAATTTCATTACAATAGTTCCGTTTTGCGAAATATGCTTTTCAAAATTATTAATCTGCTCAATTCTGTTTTCCCAAAACTCAGGTGTGATATCGTCAACCGAATTTATTCCCGGTAAATTTTCTCCCAAAATATATTCCGGATGCACGCGCGTTACCAAAACATTCTCGTAATGCGTTCTGTTAAAAATCGCAAACTTTCCTTTTTCCGGAAGTGCCAAATAATGTCGCCACAAATAATCATGTTCTAACTCGGTAGAATTCGGCGTTTTAAAACTGTGCACCACAACCCCACGCGGATTAAATTCCTTAAAAACCTCCCTGATTAAACTATCCTTCCCAGAGGTATCCATTCCCTGCAGGCAAATCAAAACGCCGTATTTATTATGCGAATACATAACGTCTTGTAAGTCACTCAATTTCGCCTGAACTTTATCTAGTTTTTTTTCTTTTGTCTCTTCGTCTGCATCAATATCGAGCAAAGTCGAAATCTTTGATAACTTTATTTTTTTTACAACTTTAAAATCATTCGGGTCTATAGATTTCATATTTTTCCATTTTATATTATAAATATACTAATTTTACGAAGCATATTCCTGCTATTCATTACAATACTTTTTCAATAAATTGTTTTTTTACAAGCCATAACAAGAGCTTCCGCTGGTCGCTTTGTTCTGTCAGTAAAAAATACAATTTCTCCTCAAAGTATTTTCATTTCTATCAGGGCTAGCGACACTTTTACAAAACAACATTCATGGAAAAATTCACATTAGAAATACTATTTCAAATCATCGGAATCGGATCAGCATCAGGATTATTTTTCAATAACAATTCTCTTTATATCATTGGCGATAATAGCGGATTCTTATACGAATACAATATACAAAATCAGCAATTAAGTCATCATCCTTTAATTGACAATCCGTCGCAAAATATTCCAAAAAACATAAAACCCGATTTTGAATCGATCACGCATCATAACGATACTTTATATGTTTTTGGTTCGGGTTCTACAGACAAACGAAACAAAATGATTGCCTTCGATCTTAAATCGAAAACCATCTTACAGAAAAATGATTTAGTCGATTTATATGCTTTAATGCAAAGTTTCGGAGAAATAAAACCGGAAGATTTCAATTTGGAAGGCGCTATTTTCGATGGCGAAAATTGGTATTTATTCAACCGCGGTAACGGAATATCCAACAAAAACACCATTTTCACCATTCACGCCAAAAGTCTGGGCGAAGAATTTGCTTTGGTGGCAACCAATTATAAACTGCCAAAAATAAAAGGAGTTCGTTCCAGTTTTACAGATGCTATTTTGGTTGAAGATAAAATCTATTTCTTATCAACTGCGGAAGACACCAAATCAACTTATGATGATGGTGATATCTTAGGAAGTTTCATTGGAAGAATAGATCTTAAAACCATGAAAATCGATTTCACTCAAAAAATAACATCAACCAATAAATTTGAAGGTTTGACTTTTTATAAAAAATCAAATGATAAAATTGAGTTTTTGCTTTGCGAGGATAATGATACGGAGTTATTGGAAACTAAGATTTTTAAGTTGAGTTTGCCAGTTAAGTAAATAACACATTCACTTTGTGCAATTTTGCGAATCCTTTGTGAATCTTTGTGTAATAGCTTTACCACAGAGATTCACAAAGAATTCACAGAGTAACGCAAAGATTCAGCGCAAATTATTCTCCTTGTAATCGTAGAAGCACATCGTAGTGCGTCTCTGCAAAGAATGCCCATTTCAATAAAAACCACGCTTAAAGACGCACTGCTGTAAACCTTTACAATAAAACTCTGTACCTTTGAACCTTAGCAACTTTGAGCCTTTAAAAAAAACTTTTTTTCACAGCCTTCCCAACCTTTTTATCTTTTAAGCTCTCTTTAGTATAAAGACAACAATTGTGATAAACGAAACCATTATTTCCAACTGCAAAAAAATGCAACGTGATGCGCAGCGTCAGGTGTATGAGCATATGGCTCCAAAATTGTATCGCGTTTGCAAACGATACTTAAAGAAGGAAGAGGAAATTGAAGAAGCGATGGCCGACGCTTTCTATACCATTTTCACGAAACTGGATCAGTTAAAAGAAATTTTAGCTTTTGAAGCCTGGGCGCGAAAAATAACCGTCAATCACTGTTTGGCAACTATCAGGAAAAACACCAATTTCAATATGTATCTTGATGATGTCAAATTGCTATCACAACCTTTTACAGAAGAAATCAATTCTCTGGAAGAAGAAGATTTACTCAATTTACTAAACCATATTCCGGACGGCTGTAAAACTGTTTTTAACCTTTTTGTCATTGAAGGTTTTGGTCACAAAGAAATTGCAGCAATGCTAAACATTTCTGAAGGTACCTCAAAATCACAATTAAATGCAGCTAAAACCAAGCTGAAGGAATTAGTAAACAAATTGTATTATCAAAAAGCAAAGTAGTCATGGACAATCAAGATAAAATATTCGATAAATTTAAAGAAGCCGCCCACAACTCGGAACAAAAGGAGTTTCCGGGAATGGATAAAGTCTGGGCGCGCGTTGAAGAGAAACTGGACAAAAAAGAAGATAAAAAAGCCATTTCGCTATGGAAAAAAATTGCCATTGCTGCTTCTCTTTTATTATTAATTTCTTTAGGTACACAATTTTTTAAATCAGATCAAAACACTACGATTCCAGCTTCAGAAGTGGTCGTAAATGAAACGGAGAAAGAAGTAATTCAGAAATCAGAAATTAAAAAGGATGGAGTTGCCATCGAGGATTCAAAACTAGTTCCGAAAGCTGAAGCTGTTATGGTCTTAGACAAACAAATAAAAGAACAGCAAACTGTTGTTGCTAACAATGATCAAATTACAGTTGCAGAAGCTGTTGGTATAGGAACTGTTTCTGAACCTGTTGAAGTAAGCGCACCAATTTCGGAATCTGTGTCTTCTTCAGGTTTTGTTAATGACGAAGAAGATTCAGTTGCAAAAGATAAAGTTGCTGATTTTGGCTATTCAAAAAAGGTAGAAAGAGAAGCTTTTGCAGCAAAAGCAGCTGGACAACAAGCTGAAAAAGCTAAAAAAACAACTCCTTTGGTTATCTTAAACGGAAAAGCAATGTCTCATAGCAATGATGCAAAAAGAGACGAAATGATGCAGGCAGAATTACCAAACCTGCAACCCGAAAACGTAGAATCGTTAGTGGTTTTAGACGAACCTTTATACATTATTGACGGAGTCTATTATTCAGAAAATGATTTATTCGGAAATAACCCTACTAGTCCATACGCTCCTTTAAACAAACAGGAGATAAAGACTATTACCATTCTTCAGGATACAGAAGCCGTTGCAAAATATGGCGAAAAAGGAAAAAAAGGAGTTGTTATTATTACGACTAAAAACGGAAAGCCTGCTCCTAAAAATTAATTACAAAACTCAAATTGATTCCTGAAAATCTTTGTCAAAGTTTTAAACTTTGACAAAGATAAATCTCAAAAATTATCTAAAAAATGACTTTCATGAAAAATATCAAAACTCTTTCATTGGGCATTGCTATGCTTATAGGTCTCAGCACTAAAGCACAAGAAAAAATAGTTACTGACTTAATTTCTGAAATAAAAGAAGCTAAATTTGTCAAAACGGAAGTTGAGATATCACCTGTAAAAGTTTCTTCAAATTTTGTAAAAACGGATACTTCACCACCAAGTTTACGAATTGTATGTATTAAAAGTATTCAGGAAAGAAATGAACCTTTATACATTCTTGATGGTCGACTGATAAATACTAAGCAATTTTCTAAAGTTAATCCAAATGATATTCAGGACATAAAAGTTTTAAAAGGCACTGAAGCTACTTCCATTTATGGAAATCAAGGAAAAAATGGGGTTATAATTATTACAACAAAAAAGAATAGTCAAAACAATAACGACGAATAAGAAAGTTGTTAAACTTAGATTAAGAAAACATTTAAAGCATTAATTTAGGAAGCAAAAACTGTATTTTTGTGTTACTAAATGATGCTTTCTGCATTTCTAAAAATACTACCATGACAGACTTAAAAAATAAAAATGCCCTAATTACAGGAGCGGGAAAAGGAATTGGAAAAGCAATTGCACTTGCTTTAGCCAAAGAAGGCGTAAATGTAATTTTAGTTTCAAGAACCCAAACCGACATTGATCAATTGGCAGATGAAGCTTCTAATCTGGGTGTAAAATCATTGGCTTTAGCAGCAGACGTTTCAGATATGAATTCGATAAACAGCGCTGTAGAAAAAGCTTTATCAAAATTTAAAACGATAGATATTTTAATCAATAGTGCCGGAATTGCTTCTTTTGGAAAATTCATGGAATTAGAGCCCGCAGCCTGGGAAAAAATCATCCAGGTGAATTTAATGGGAACTTATTATACAACCCGCGCCGTTATTCCAAATATGATTGAAAGACAGACTGGTGATATTATTAATATTTCATCAACTGCA
Organism: Flavobacterium sp. KH_001; assembly: GCF_057840745.1. Taxonomy (NCBI): domain Bacteria; kingdom Pseudomonadati; phylum Bacteroidota; class Flavobacteriia; order Flavobacteriales; family Flavobacteriaceae; genus Flavobacterium; species Flavobacterium sp. KH_001. Next base: position 5,284,673 of record NZ_CM174520.1, read on the forward strand.
GGACTTGCTGGAAACGCATTAACGAGTGCTTACAGCGCTTCAAAATTTGCAGTTTTAGGTTTGACAGATTCTTTAATGCAGGAAATGAGAAAGCACAACATCCGCGTTTCTGCCTTAACTCCAAGTACTGTTGCAACCGATATGGCAAAAGATTTAAACTTAACGGATGGAAATCCTGAAAAAGTAATGCAATCTGAAGATATTGCAGAATTACTAATCGCTCAACTTAAATTAAACCGACGAGTTTTTATTAAAAACAGCAGTATTTGGTCTACTAATCCTTAATTTTAAAAAATAAATTCCAATATTTAAATTCCAAATTCCAACTCTTATATGATTAGAATTTAAAAAATTGGAGTCTAAAAACTATCGTACTTTAATCTTTGTGAAAGTTTAAAACTTTCACAAAGATCTAATAGCCTAAAAAATATAAATTTTAATATTTAAATTCCATATTCAAAATACTGATTGAATTGGGATTTGGAATTTATCCCGAGTCTTCGGGATTGGAATTTTACTAAAACTAAAATGATGGAACAATATTTAAGACAATTAATTGCAATAGAATTCACAGATAAAAAAGAAATTTTCACTGGATTCCTTATTGATTATTCCGATGACTGGATTTTACTTCGAAATAATCCGGTCGATTACATTTTGGATGGTTTTGTGATTCTGAAAAACAAAAACATAGAAGCAATTCACAGAGATCAGGATCTTGCCTTTACCGAAAAAGTCATCCGCTTAAAAGGTTTGAAAACAAGCGCCGAAGATATTATCCCTATTAAAGACTTAGCTTCGATTGTAAATTTCTTAACCAATAAATATGGCATTTTTCAGATTGCAAAAAAATCTGCCAAATCGGCTTATTTAGGCAAATTGCTTGAATTGAATGATGAAGAATTAACTATCGACTTCCTGGATACAAGAGGTCAGTTTGGTGGTGAATTAAGTTTCAATCCGGAAAAAATCAGAGTTATTGAATTTGATACGGATTATATTAATTCCTTGAAATTGGTATTGGAGCAAGAAATAAAGTAAGCATGAATAAAATTATCTGTTTTACGATTGTTTCTTTTTTAGTATTTTCCTGCAATACAAAAAACAATAATGAAATAACGTCATCTTCTTCTACTGCAAAAAGCATTGATACTGCAAAAAGCGAAACAAAATCTATTCAACCGGAAAAAACGGACCGAATTTTAATTGGCCCTAAAATAGAAGGAGATTTTGATGGTGATGGTAAAGATGAATTCGCACTTATTACTGAGACAAAACAAGGTGAAGGAAATCCCGTTGAAGATGGAACTCCGGATGAATACACAATCTCTTTTAGTAATAAAGAATTAAAACCAATCCTTATTGGATGTTGTGAAGCTCAATTAATAAATGAAGGCGATTTAAATCAGGATGGCAGAGAAGATTTTTCAGTTTATCAGGCTCCAATGAATGGGACTGTTTATGAAATGACAACCTATTCACTTCAAAATTCAAATTGGAAACAAATAGTAGAAACGTTTTTGATACCAACGGCACATGAAGAACTGAATAACGAAGATCTACAAAAGAGAGTCTTTCTTGAAAACAATACATTGTATATCCTCAAGGAAGATCCAAATGATGAAAATTACAAATTGATTAAGAAAAAGATTGAATTAAATTAAAAACAGCAAAGCCCTTTAAGAAGGGCTTTGCTGTTTTTGTAAACTTTAGAAATATAAACCATTTACATTTCACAATTATCATTTTACACTTCCGCTAATTTGTTTACAAACTCTAAACGAACACTTCCGTCTTCATCAATTTTTGTCAAATTAATATCTTGCAGCGTATTAATCAATTCAGGATTCCATGGTGTTTTTACTTTTACGTAGTTTTCAGTAAAACCATGAATGTATCCTTCTTTATTTTCACTTTCAAAAAGAACCGTTCTTTTGGTTCCTAATTGGCTTTCGTAAAAAGCACGACGCTTTTTAACAGATAAACCGCGAAGCATTTTACTTCGTTTTGCACGCACATTTGCAGGAACAACTCCAGACATATTAGCGGCTTCTGTATTATCTCTTTCCGAATAGGTAAATACGTGTAAATACGAAATGTCCATTTCATTCAAGAAATGATACGTTTCTAAAAAGTGCTCATCCGTTTCTCCTGGGAAACCAACGATAACATCAACACCAATACAAGCGTGTGGCATTACTTCACGAATCTTGTTTACACGTTCCGTATAAACTTCACGCAAATAACGACGTTTCATCAACTTCAAAATATCATTGCTTCCTGATTGTAACGGAATATGAAAATGCGGTACAAAAGTGCGGCTTTTAGAAACGAATTCAATTGTTTCGTTTTTCAATAAATTAGGTTCAATCGATGAAATTCGCAAACGCTCAATTCCTTCAACTTTATCTAAAGCCTGAACTAAATCAAGAAAAGTATGTTCGTGTTTTTTATTTCCAAATTCACCTTTTCCGTAATCTCCTATATTTACTCCAGTCAAAACAATTTCTTTGATGTTCTGAGCTGAAATTTCTTTAGCGTTTTGCAAAACATTTTCAAGAGCATCACTTCGTGAAATTCCTCTTGCTAACGGAATTGTACAATACGTACATTTATAATCACAACCATCCTGAACTTTCAGGAACGCACGGGTTCTGTCTCCAATAGAATAACTTCCAACATAAAAATCAGCCTCAGCAATTTCGCAGGAGTGGACTTCACCCATATCGTTTTTGCTTAAGTCGTGAATATAATCAGTAATTTTAAATTTCTCTGTAGCACCCAAAACTAAATCAACACCATCAACCGCTGCTAATTCTTCTGGTTTTAATTGTGCATAACAACCAACAGCCGCCACAAATGCCTTTTCATTGAGTTTCATTGCTTTTTTTACAACCTGTTTAAATTGTTTATCGGCATTCTCTGTAACCGAGCAGGTATTGATAACATAGATGTCTGCAACTTCTTCAAAATCGACACGATCAAAACCTTCATCATTGAAGTTTCTGGCGATTGTAGAAGTCTCTGAAAAGTTCAGTTTGCAACCAAGCGTATAAAAGGCAACTTTTTTTCTGTTTTCCATAGGAATAGACTACGTTTTAAGTAGTAAGATATTATATTTACATCTCTTTTGAAGAGTTTGCAAATTTACGTACAATATTCTTTAAAATAAAATCAATAATACACTATATATCAACATTTTGCACGGAACCTGTATTTTGAATCAGCCTGAAAAACAGTTAGCAGGACAAAGTATATTTTGAAAACAGGATAATTTTAGAAATACAAAAAATATTTTCAATAAGAATAAATTGACAAAACATCGATTAAATGCAAATATTATCGATTAAATGCATTTTTTCATTCTTTAAATTGAAATTTTCTTACATTTAACTTTGTTTAGAAAGTTTTTAGAAGTATTTTCACTCCGCTAAAAACAACTAAATTATTTTATAAACAATTTACGCATAACAATTTTGTTTTTTACTCGTTATGTTGTTGTTTTGTTATAATAAAAAATGGGCAGGCCGAAAACCAGAAAGAGTAGGCGAAAATTATAAATTAAATTCTATATGAAAGCATTTTTACCCACAATCTGCTTGATGTTCTTAACCGTTTTTAGTTCGCAAGCGCAAACTAATGCTCCGGCTGCAACTAATCCTTTCCCATCGATTAGCACTTTAACAACTTGGGCGAGTTTAAACTCTCAGTCACAATTTGACATTGCTATTCGTGCGGTTGGATTTAAATTTGAAGTAAAAGAGCCAGGTGAAGGTTCAACTGCTTATACTTACATTCGTAAAGTGACTGTAAATGAAGTAAATTATACTGATAGAATTGTTTATAGAATTACAAACAATAATTCAGCAAGTATTATTTCATTGGTTACTGCTTCAACAGATTTAGTGAGTTTATATACACCACAATTAGCAACCTTCAAAAATAACAACTGTAAAACAGAAATGTCTAAAGACAAAAACACAACTTGCAGCTGCTACGAAAGTGTAAATTTTGCAATCGATCTTTGTGATGAACGTGTAAAATTAACTATGGGTGATGGAAATAAATATTTTGTTTCTGTAGCTAAAAAATAATACCAAAAAAACAGAGAATAAAAATTACGAGTTGTTTTCCAAATCTTTGCAAACCTATATGAGGAAAGTTTACAAAGATTTGGGACGCATTTCTCTGGTTTAAACCAAATTTGGATTTTTCAATTCATACCAAACTTCAGATTCTCCTTCATATTCAAACGAATTGACATACTGCAAACCGAGTTTTTCCAGAATCTTTCTTGAATTTTCATTTCCTGCATCTGCGTAAGCATACACTGCATCTGCTTTCAATTCGTTAAAAGCATAATCCACAAAGACTTTCCCTGCTTCAGTAGCATATCCTTTTCCCCAGTGTTTCTCTATAAAACGGTATCCAATTTCATAAAAGTCTTTATGATTATTGATTTCATTGGTAATAAATTTTATTCCGGACCAGCCTAAAAATTCATTGGTTTCTTTTAGAATGACAGCCCAGCGACCTATTCCAAAATCTTTGTATTGCTGTTGAATATTTTCAATCATCGCAATACTTTCCTCTATAGTCGTCACTGGTTTTTTCCCTACGAAAGTATGTACATTTGGATTCGAATCCAATTCAAACATCCCTTCTATATCAGAAAGTTCAAATTCCCTCAAAAGCAGACGTTCTGTTTCAATTGATTTCTTCATAAACATAATTATTTAAGATATATTTTTGAACAACTTCAGCAACACCGTTATCATTATTTGACGCGACAATTACATTCGCCCTGTCGCGCAATTCAGGTATCACATTATCAACCCAAACGCCTAAACCGGCATATTCGATCATAGTTAAATCATTTCCTGCGTTTCCGACCGCTATAATTTCACTTTGATGAATGTTTAGCTTTTCTGCTAAGATTTTTATACTTGCCGCTTTATCGATTCCGTTTTGCGCTGCTTCCAGAAAAAATGGTTTTGACATCGCAACACTTAAATGAGGCATTGCTAATTTCAAATCGTTTTCTAAACCTTTTAAATAAGAAGGCTCCGCCAATAAAATACATTTTACCGCAGGTTTAGAAACGGCATCTTTAAAACTAGGAACTTTAAGATGGGCTAATCCTGTGATTTCTTTTTCGATTTCAATATACTCTGAATCTGTTTCACTGATAATTTCGTCATCCAGATACGTTATAATATGTGTATTTTTTTTCACACTATAATCATACAATTCATGGATCTGCTCTACAGTCAGTTTCTGTTCGAATAAAACAAGATCGTCTTTTACTGTACTAATTATAGCACCGTTAAAGGAAATAATATAAGAATCATTCAAATCTAATTCCAGTTCTTTAGCATAAGCGGTCATGGCAGATGTTGGACGGCCCGAAGCCAAAACCACATAAACGCCTTTTGCCTGAGCTTCAAGCAGTACTTTTTTATTTAATTCTGAAATTTTATGATCGTCTGTCAACAAGGTATCATCCATGTCGAGCACTAACATTTTATATTGCATATTTTTTGGAGTTTTCAGTCGCAGTCTCAGTTTTCAGTAAAATGGAAACTGAAAATTGCGATTTATAACTTTTACTTAATTAACAACAATCGGTTTTCTGTACTGAGACTGAAAACTGGGACTGAAGACTTTCTTAAATACTCATTCTGAAATCTTCAATTACCGGATTCGCTTTTGCAAAATCGGTTTCCTGAATGAAAACTTCAACAGCCAAATCTGTTCCGCCAAAACCTCCCAAACGAGCTGATTGAATATTATCTTTTTTTACGGTTTCTACTCCCGCTTCTTCTAATCTTTCCTGTAAAGCAATTGCTAAAACTTCACTCCCCGAAAACACCTTCATTAATCCCATGACATTTTATTTTATTGTTATTTTTTATTGTAGCTGATTTACAAAGAACCATTTTTCACTTCACACTGTAAACTGCGACTGAAAACTTATTCCTCCTCTTCAATTCCGTCCTCTTCTTCGTCCAACTCTTCTTCTCCTTCTTCATCCATATCAAAGAAATAAGGTTCTAACAGGAATTTATCTGCCAGAATTTCGATACGTTCCGTCAATATTTCAGCAAAAATAATTCGTTGTGTTTTTGCAATACTGTTCGAAATACGCATGATTTTAGTTTCATTACGCAATCTCAAAATAGGATCCGCATCATCCAAAATCAACATTTTTAAGCGATTCACATTGTATCCAGCGGTAGTAAACATATCACTCAATTTATTTGGCGTTCCAATTAAAACATCAACTCCTGTTGAAATATAGTTTTTATCGTAGTCCATATCGCCTTTGTCATGAACACCGTAAACTTCAAGATTGGTATATTTTCCATATTTCTCGAAAAGAGCTTCCATCGCCAATACTTTTTCCTTGTCTTCCACAATAATTAAAGCGCGTGGCGATTCTTCTGTATGTCCAGCCAATTGCTGAATTACATTCAATACGATCGTTGTCGATTTTCCGGTTCCTTTTGGAGAAACAATCATACAGTCCGCACCACTTTTTATGGTTGAAAAAGTTTCCATCTGCAATATATTTGCTTCTGTCAAACCGTTTTCAATTAAGGCATCTTGTAACTTCTCGTTTATTTTTTTTAGTTTCATTTTTTAATGCTTTAGGCTTTAGGCTATAAGCCGTAAGCTAAAATTATTTATATTTAAAATGCTATAAGCTTATTGCGCGAAGCATCTACTTGCTTGCAAACATTTTCACATCGGTTTCAGAAATTTCTGTTCCTCCTAAAATAATCAATCTTTCGACTACATTTCGAAGTTCACGGATATTTCCTGTCCAATCGTATTCCTGCAATAGTTTTATGGCTGGCTGTGAAAATACTTTCACTACATTTCCTTGTTCCGAAGCAATTTTCTCTGCAAAGTGTCTTATCAAAGCCGGGATATCATCTCGTCTTTCATTCAATGGCGGAACTTTAATTAAAATTACTGCCAAACGATGGTATAAATCTTCACGAAAACGACCTTCGGCAATTTCTGTTTTTAAATCTTTGTTGGTCGCCGCAACTACGCGAACGTCAACTTTAATATCTTTTTCAGCACCAACTCTGGTAATCATACTTTCCTGTAAAGCACGTAACACTTTGGCTTGCGCCGAAAGACTCATATCTCCAATTTCATCTAAGAAAATAGTTCCTTTGTCTGCTGCTTCAAACTTTCCGGCACGATCTTTCACCGCCGATGTAAAAGCACCTTTTACGTGACCAAACAATTCGCTTTCGATCAATTCACTCGGAATGGCAGCACAGTTTACTTCGATTAAAGGATAATTAGCACGCTCGCTTTTTTCGTGTAATTGATGTGCTACTAATTCTTTTCCAGTTCCATTTGGCCCCGTAATCAAAACTCTGGCTTCGGTTTGCGCCACTTTATCAATCATCAGTTTAATATGACTGATAGCTTCGCTCTCCCCTACCATTTCGTAGTTTTTGCTGACTTTTTTCTTTAAAATTTTATTCTCAACTACCAGTTGTTTTTTATCTAAAGCATTACGAACTGTATTCAATAAACGATTTAAATCCGGCGGTTTCGAGATATAATCAAAAGCGCCCAAACGCATCGTATGAATAGCAGTTTCCATATCACCATGACCAGAAATCATGACCATCGGAATTTCTGGTTTTATCTTTTTTACTTCTTCTAAAACCTCAACACCGTCCATCTTTGGCATTTTGATATCGCACAAAACCAAATCGTAATCGTTGTTTTTTATTTTGTCAAGTCCCACAGCACCATCTTCCGCCTCATCAACCTGATACGTATCATTTTCCTCTGATAAAATCTTTACCAACACGCGTCTGATCGCTGCTTCGTCTTCAATAATTAGTATCCTACTCATTCTTCGTAATTTTCAATTTTAAAAAATCCAAAACCCAACTTTTGGAATTTTGAATTCCCCCGTAAGGGTTGGAATTTAATAACTTAACCATCTATAAAGCTCCTTCCACGTTGGTTTCTTGCCATACATCAAAATACCAACACGGTAAATTTTTGCAGCAAACCACACTACAAGGAAAAAGGTAGCAAACAATAATGATACCGAAATCGCAATTTGCCACCACGGCACGCCAAACGGAATACGCATTAACATGACAATTGGTGATGTTAACGGAATCATTGAAAATACTACCGCAACGGTTCCGTGTGGATCATTTACTACTGTAAAAAATCCTATGTAAACGCTTAAAATAAGCGGCATAATAATAGGTAAAAGAAATTGTTGCGAATCAGTTTGATTGTCTACTGCTGCTCCAATTGCTGCATAAAACGAACTGTACAAAAAGTAACCACCGATGAAATAAACCACAAAACCAATCAGGATACTGGCAATTGGTAAATTCCATAATTCACTAATGTACATTTGTGCTTTTCCTCCCATTTCATGTTGTGCCGATTGCATTAATTCAGGAGAAATTCTGGCTGTTGGTCCAACATTTACTCCAAAAAATGCCGAAGCTGCAAACATTAATCCCAATCCAATGATGGCCCAAATCATAAATTGCAATATTCCTGCAAGCGAAGTTCCAACAATTTTACCAATCATTAATTGAAAAGGTTTTACCGATGAAATTATGATTTCGATAATTCGGTTTGTTTTTTCTTCGATAACACTTCGCATCACCATGTTTCCATAAATGATAATAAACATCATAATCAAATATCCGAAAGCACCACCAATACCGATTTTGATTTCGTTTAATCCTTTTAAACTTTCTTCACCGGATGCTTTTGCCAAATGAATATTAACTTTAGCCTGAGCTTTCTGAATCGCAAGTGTATCTAAATTGGCTTTTTCCAGATTTAGTTTTGTGATCTTTCCTGCAATAACATCCTGTGTATTTTCAATAAAAGCAATACTCGGACTGTTATTCGAGATAAATTCTATTTTACTTTCTAAATCCTTTAAATTGTTTGTTTTTGGAATCACAATCAGACCGCTAAAATCTTCCTTGGCAATACTGTCTTTCAAAGATTGTGTATCGATTTCAGACAAATTCAGGTATTTGTATTCGGCATCTTTTTTATTCTGTTTTACAAAATCATCTGCAAATAACCCCGTTTCGTCGTGAATAGCAATTCGTTTAGTATCTGCTTTCATTGAACTCAAATACCCAATAAAAACAGCAATTGCCACAAACAAAAGCGGACTCAAAAAAGTCATGACAACAAAAGACTTATTGCGGACTTTTGCAATAAATTCTCTTTTTATAATCAGCGAAATGATGCTCATAAATATTTTAATTTTCAAATTCCAAATTCCAATTTTAAAACGTTCAAATTGGAATTTGGAATTTATTTTTTGGGATTTTAATTTTTGCTCTCTGTAACCGTTTGAATGAAAATATCGTTTACACTTGGAATTTTTTCTACAAAATGTGTCACTTGTCCACGTTGCGTTAAAATATTCAATAACTCATTTGGCGCAGCATCTCCAATTTGGATGTTTAATTTCAAATCATCATTTAGTGATTTAAAATTTGCTGGCGAAACCGTAAACTTCTGTGTAATATCATACATCAAACCTTCAACATTGCTTGTGAGGATTCCAACTTCGAAACTATTGGTTTTAAACTGACGTTTTACATCACTCAGTTTTCCTTCAATTAATTTATTCGATTTATGAATTAAAGCAATATGATCACAAAGCTCTTCCACACTTTCCATTCGGTGTGTCGAAAAAATAATCGTTGCACCCTGTTCTTTCAATGCCAAAATTTCATCTTTAATAATATTGGCATTAACCGGGTCAAAACCAGAAAAGGGCTCGTCAAAAATCAGCAATTTAGGCTTATGCAAAACACAAACCACGAACTGAATTTTCTGCGCCATTCCTTTTGAAAGCTCTTGAATCTTTTTGTTCCACCAACCCTGAATTCCCAAGCGGTCAAACCAATATTCCAATTGTACTTTTGCCTCGGCTTTAGAAAGTCCCTTCATCTGCGCCAGATACAAACATTGTTCTCCCACTTTCATAGAAGTATACAAACCTCTTTCCTCAGGCAAATAACCAATAGTCTGCACATGTTTGGGCTGCAATTTTTCTCCATCTAAAATTATTTCTCCGCTATCTGGCAAAGTAATTTGATTGATGATTCGGATAAGGGAAGTTTTTCCAGCTCCATTCGGACCTAATAATCCGTAAATACTGCCTTTTGGCACATTTAATGAAACTTCGTTAAGCGCTACATAATCACCGTATTGTTTTACGACTTTATGTACTTCGAGTAAGTTGCTCATGCGATTTTTTAGATTTTCTGCGGTCAATTTGACCATTGTGGCTTTGCGCCTGTAAAAGTAAATAATTCACAGCGAATCTGAGTACTAATACGCAAAAAACCCATTCTAAATTTATGTTAGAATGGGTTTTATATTTATTTAAACATTTCTAAAAAAGTTTAGCTTATGAAAACATATCTTTTACTTTTTCAAAAAATGATTTTTCAGATTTTTCAGGACTTGGAACAAAGTGTTCGTCGTTAAGAGCATTTTCAAAGAATTGTTTTTGCTCTTTGTTTAATGTTTTTGGTGTCCAAACATTTACGTGAACCAGTAAATCTCCGCTTCCGTAACCGTTTATGCTTGGAATACCTTTTCCTTTTAATCTTAATATTTTACCAGATTGAATTCCTTCTTCCAGTTTAATACGAACTTTTCCGTTGATTGCTTCGATATCTTTAGAAACACCTAAAACAGCCTCTGGAAAACTAATGTATAAATCAAAGTGAATGTTTTCACCTTCACGTTTCAAAAATTCGTGTTCTAGTTCCTCAATTGCAACAATCAAATCACCAGGAACACTGTTTCCTGGAGCATCATTTCCTTTATTAGAAACTTTCAACTGCATTCCATCAACAACTCCCGCAGGAATTTTGATAGAAACCGTTTCATCTTCCAAAATCATTCCCTGCGCATCAGCTTCAGAAGGTCTTTTATCTAAAATTTGTCCAGAACCACCACACGTAGGACAAGTTGATGCAGATTGCATTCTTCCTAAAATAGTGTTGGTTACACGCATTACCTGTCCCTGACCATTACAAGTCGAACACGTTTTATACGTTACACCTTTAGCCTGAACTTTACGTTTTACTTTTACTTTTTTCTCAACTCCATTTGCAATTTCTTCTAATGTCAGTTTAACTTTAATTCGAAGATTGCTTCCTTTAGCGCGACGAGGACCGCCTCCGCCTCCACCGAATCCGCCAAATCCTCCACCAAAAATATCACCAAACTGGCTGAAAATGTCATCCATATTCATACCACCGTGGCCACCGCCAAATCCGCCAGAACCATCAAATGCCTGATGTCCGTATTGATCGTATTTTGCTTTTTTGCTAGGATCACTTAAAACTTCATAAGCTTCTGCCGCCAATTTGAAGTTTTCTTCTGCCTCTTTGTCGCCTGGATTTTTATCCGGGTGATATTTCAACGCACTTTTTCGGTAAGCTTTTTTTATTTCGGCAGCGTCAGCATTTTTTGAAATGCCTAGTATTTCGTAAAAATCTTTTTTCATAATTTAGGTTAAATTCCAAAATATAAACTCCAAATTCCAATTCTTAAAATTGACTCTCAGAATGTATTAATTGTATTTTTTAGTTACCAATAACCACTTTAGGGAAACGAATAATTTTGTCTCCTAATTTGTATCCTTTTTCAATAACGTCAACAATTTTACCTTTCAATTTGTCAGAAGGTGCAGGAATTTGTGTAATTGCTTCAGCAAAGTCAGCATTAAAAGCATCACCAGCTCTAACTTCAACTTGCTCTAAACCTTTAGCTACCAAAGTGCTTTTTAGTTTTTCGTGAATCAATTCAACTCCTTTTTTCAAATTTTCATCGTCAGACTTGTTGATCTCTACTGTCGCTCTGTCAAAATCGTCCAAAACAGGAAGCATTGCTAACAAAACTTCTTGGTTTGCTGTTTTAAACAGATCCATACGCTCTTTTGAAGTTCTTTTTTTGTAATTTTCAAATTCGGCAAATAATCTCAAAAATTTATCTTTTTCTTTTGCCAAGTCTTGAGCCAATTGCTCTTCAACACTTAATTCTTCAACAATTAATTGCTCACCGTTGGCATTGTTTTCTAACGTTACATCATCTAATTCCTGATCGAACTCTGTATTTTCCGTAGTCATATTACTTTTATTTTTAAAAATATCTTTAAACTTCATTTTTTATTCTTTCTGTTGGATTGCAAAAGTACTGCCAAATCTCTTAAAATGTCAAATTGTCACTTTATTAAAAATGAGAGGGTTAAAAAACTACAACAGCACCATAAAATTTAGTATAATTTTAAGACTATTACGTTATAGTTTATAGTATATTTGGTATCCAAAATGAAAAACTAAATTATTACCTATCAAAATTGAATTTAAGGGTTGGCTTCGGCCTCATAAATAATTATTAATTCAAGTTTACCTTATATTAAAAAAAAGCTTCGTCTTAAGAGACGAAGCTTTTTTTATGCTTATCCCTCCCTAAAACCTGAAAAGCGAAAAAATTTTACCGCAAAGGACGCAACGTTTTTTACTTTTAAGCTTTTTAAAAACACAAAGTTCGCAAAGCTTTCTATTGATGTAGCTTTGCGAACTTTGTATTTTTTAAAAGTACTCTTAAACAAATTCTTTGCGTCCTTTACGGTAAAAAAATTGCACGGGCGGAGGGATTCGAACCCCCATCAACGGTTTTGGAGACCGCTATTCTACCCTTGAACTACGCCCGTAACTTAAGGTGGGCAAATTAAAAGTTTTTTTTCTTCTCCAGCAACTATTTCAACAAGAGATTTTAAAAGAAATCCCTTTAAATCTGGGCAATCTACAGCAAAAACCTACGTTTCAAACAGTTAACCTAACAAAGTGTTTTTCAATCCTTCGAAATCAACTGAAACCTGCTCGCCTGTCACTAAATTTTTAACTGAATACGAATTTGAAGCAATCTCCTGCTCGCCTACAATTACTGCAAACGGAATCAATCTCTTATCTGCATATTGAAACTGTTTTCCAACTTTTACATTGTCCGGATAAAGTTCCACTTTTATATTTTCTTTTCTCAATTTCTGAATCGCCTGCGAAGCATACAACGCCTCAGCATCTCCATAATTAATAAACAACGCTTTTGATGTTGCCGCAACTGTTTCCGGGAATAATTGCAATTCTTCCAGAACTAGGTAAATTCTATCTAAACCAAAAGATATACCAACACCACTCATGTTCTTCAAACCAAAAATACCCGTCAAATCGTCGTATCTTCCGCCGCCTCCTATAGAACCCATCGAAACTGTTTTTGGAGCCGCAACTTCAAAAATAGCACCTGTATAATAATTCAATCCGCGCGCTAATGTCACATCAAGATCTAATGTCGCAGTCGACAATCCTAAAGTAGCCACATTGTCACAAATAAATTTTAATTCCTGCACTCCTTTCATTCCTTCTTCTGATGAAGCTAATAAATCTGAAAGCTGGTTTATTTTATCTGAAAAAGATCCTGTAAAACTAAAAAGCGGCTGTACTTTAACCAAAGCTTCTTCAGAAATCCCTTTTTCGATCATTTCTTTTTTAACGCCGTCTTCACCAATTTTATCCAGTTTATCAAGAGCAACCGTAAAATCAATCAATTTGTCAGAAGCGCCAATTACTTCAGCAATTCCAGATAATATTTTTCTGTTATTAATTTTAATGGTAACACCTTCTAATCCTAAAGATGTAAAAACAGTATCATACAACTGAACCAATTCTACTTCCTGCCATAATGATTTTGAACCTACAACATCGGCATCACATTGATAAAATTCTCTGTAACGCCCTCTTTGTGGTCTGTCAGCTCTCCAAACTGGCTGGATTTGATATCTTTTAAAAGGAAATTCAATTTCGTTTTGGTGCTGTACCACATATCTTGCAAACGGAACTGTCAAATCGTAACGCAGCGCTTTCTCTGAGATTTTTCCTGTAAACTTATTCAGTTCAATTCTTTGATTCAAATCAATTGTTTCTGCCGAATTAACCTGCAGTGATTCAATAGATTCCGGCAATTCAATTTTATTTTTATTGAAGAAGAAATTACCTGAATTTAATATTTTAAAAATCAAACGATCTCCTTCTTCTCCATATTTACCCATTAAGGTATCAGAATTTTCAAACGACGGCGTTTCAATCGGCTGAAAACCAAATTTCTCAAAATTATTTTTTATCGTCTGAATAATATATTGACGTTTTGACACCTCTACAGGCGAAAAATCTCTTGTTCCTTGTGGTATGCTTGGTTTTGAAGCCATTTTTTTTATTTTAGATTTTAGATCTTAGATTTTAGATTCCTTTTGAAACTCCAAAACTTAAGCTCTTTAATATTAATTTCATTCCAATTTAGATTTCTACAAATCCTAAATCGTGTGCAAATATCTTATTTTTTAAAATAAATATTGGCAGTTCGAAAACAAACTTGTAACAAAAAACGTATTTTCGTGACAAATTGGTCATGATGCTAAAATTATTTAAAGAAAATATCCGAATTGCTTTTGGTTCCATCAAAACACAATTGCTGCGAACTATTCTTACCGTATTAATCATCGCGATAGGGATCACAGCACTAGTTGGTATCCTGACAGTTGTAACGGCTCTTGAAAATACCGTTTCTACCAATTTTGCTTCAATGGGAGCCAACACCTTCAACATCAATCAATACGAAAATAATGTAAAGAATCGTGGCGGAAATGAACGCGAAATTGTAAACCCCATTATTTCTTACCCAGAAGCCGTTGCTTTCAAAAACAAATACAAATATCCTTTTACCGAAACTTCTCTTTCGTTTACAGCTACATCAACTGCCGAAGTAAAATATTTAGATCAAAAAACAGATCCGGAAATCAAAATCCTAGGTGTCGACGAACATTTTATAAGCAACTCTGGTTTAGAAATAAATTTGGGTCGTTCTTTCAATCAATTTGATATTGACAATAATACCTACTCCTGCGTTGTAGGTTCTGATTTTGAAAAAGGTTTACTAAAAGACATTAACCCAATTGATAAAATAATTTCGATTCGTGGTGCCCGCTTTAAAGTAATTGGTGTATTAAAAGAAAAAGGTTCAACGTTTGGAAACAGTCAGGATTTACGGGTCTTGATTCCAATTCAGGTTGCGCGTTCCTTATTTACAGCGCCAAACATTAATTACACTATGAGTGTAATGGTTTCTAAAAAAGAACTTCTTGACGAAGCTGTTGACAACGCCACAAGTACCATGCGAAGAGTTCGTAAATTAAGTCCGGTTCGTGATAATAATTTTGGCATTGGCCGAAGCGACGATTTAATCAACCGAATTCTCGGAATCACAAAATATTTAGGCTGGGCTTCCTGGATTATCAGTATTATCACAATTCTGGGATCGTCTATCGCCTTAATGAATATCATGATTGTTTCGGTTACAGAACGCACCCGCGAAATTGGAGTTCGTAAAGCTTTAGGCGCTACAAAAGTCACCATATCAGTTCAGTTTTTTATCGAAACTTTATTGATTGGGCAAATTGGAGGAATGGTTGGTATCGTATTAGGAATCTTAATCGGTTTTGCTTTTGCGGCTGCAATGAGTTTTGCATTTGTAATTCCGTGGATGGCCATTTTTGCCGCTTTTGCCACTAGTTTTATGGTAGCTATTGTTTCTGGCTTATATCCCGCAATAAAAGCTTCACAACTCGATCCTATTGAGGCTTTACGTTATGAGTAGATTTTAAATTTCAGTTTTCAGTTGCAGTTTTCAGTCATTGCACTGTAAAAATTCTGATGAGTTTTTAGAAGCAGAATTTATTGTTTTCAAAAGGCCACCTGTCCCGCTATCCGTTCCAATCTTTTTTGCTGAACCCCAGCAAAAAAGGATTTCCTCTTCTATCGGGGCTAAATTAGAAGATTTCAACTTTTTAAGATATTCTCCTGCAAGGTTTCCAAAACCTTGCAGGTATAAATTAATACAATCTACAAACCTACAGGGTTTTGGAAACCTTACAGGAAATCATACGATCATTATCGTAGATATCTTTTTTCAATTCAATATTTTTAAAATTCATTGTCTCCAACAACTCCGTCATTTCTTTTCCTAAATATTGATTGATTTCAAAGAACAACTGGCCATTTTCTAAAAGACTACTTTTAGCTAAAGCAGCTATTTTTCGGTAAAAAATCAAAGCATCATTATCCTCTACAAAAAGTGCCAAATGCGGTTCATAATCCAGAACATTCTTTTTAATTTCTTCTTTTTCTAAATTTCGAACATAAGGCGGATTCGAAACAATTATATCATAATTAAATCTCAATTTTTCCGTTTTCAAAATATCCAAAAAAACAAAAGTAACATCAACATTATTTCTTACTGCATTTCTTTTTGCTGTTACTATGGCCTTTTTCGAAATATCGACACCATATACTTCAGCATTAGGAAGATTTTTAGCCAGTGAAATAGCAACACAACCACTTCCTGTTCCGATATCTAAAATTCGAAGTTTTTTAGTTTTATCTGTTTTTGAATTTTCATTTATAATCCATTCAACCAATTCTTCGGTCTCTGGCCTCGGAATCAAAACATTTTCATTAACTTCAAAATCCAAACCATAAAAACTTGTTTTCCCCAGCAAATACTGAATTGGGACTTCTTTTTTTAATTGACCTAACAATGAATTCCAAACCACAAAATCACTTTCTGAAAAATTTAATTCATGATTTAGAGCCAAATCAATTTGCCTCAGCTTGTGTTTATCTTCCAATATTAAATAGAAAAAACTCTCCGCTTCATACGCATCGTAAAAAGGCGATAATTCTTTTATAAATTGAGTGCGGTATTGTTTAATTTTCATTTCGGGTCTTTGAGTATTATCATTTGGCAAAAGCCAATTTTCTTTCAAATAAGTATTAAAAAAACTAATTTGTTACAGTTAATTTTTCAAATCTTTCAACATCCAAACGGGGCAAGAACAATGGCCGGTACAGCCCATTGGTGCATCTAAATATTCAAAACCTGATTTTTTATATAATTTTTGAGCCGCATGCATAAATGGCATTGTCTCAATATAACATTTCTCAAAACCAAAAACTTTAGCCTGCTCCAAGCATGTCTCCATCATTTTACTTCCAATTCCTAAACCTCTTGTTTCAGGTAAAAAATACATTTTTTGCAGTTCACAAATTAAAGGATCTCCATTTTCTAAAGGAGCAATTCCGCAGCACCCTACTATTTTACCGTCATTTTCAACCACAAAATAAACAGATTGCGGTTTGTTATATTCTTCAAACATCAAATCTAAATAGGGATCCTCATAGGCTGTACCCACTTTTGGAATTTCCAGTTCATCAAAAACGGATCTTATTAAATGTGCAACTACCTGATTGTCTTCCTTTTTAATTTCTCTAATTAACCAATTTTCCATATTAAGTTTATTCTTGTAATATCTACAAAAGTAAAAATACTTTTTTGATAGTCTCTTATCCTACATCAATTACTATGGCACTAAACTCAAAAATAATTACTTTTGTGCTGTGAATACACATGAAAAATACATAAAGCGCTGTATAGAACTTGCCAAAAATGGTTTTGGAACAACTTACCCAAATCCAATGGTAGGAAGCGTAATTGTTTACAATGACCAGATTATAGGAGAAGGCTGGCATAAAAAAGCCGGAGCACCACATGCAGAAGTCAATGCGGTTCAATCTGTAAAAGACAAATCGTTGCTAAAAAAAGCTACTATTTATGTAAGTTTAGAACCTTGCAGTCATTTTGGAAAAACGCCGCCTTGTTGTGATTTGATTATTGCAAATGAAATTCCGAACGTTGTTGTCGGAACTGTAGATTCAAACGAAAAAGTAGCAGGAAAAGGGATCAAAAAATTAATTGAAGCCGGTGCAAATGTCACTGTAGGCATTTTAGAAAAAGAATGTTATGAGCTTAACAAACGCTTTTTCACCTTTCATAATAAGAAGAGACCTTATATTATATTAAAATGGGCCGAGAGTCAGGACGGCTTTCTGGCACCTGAAAAAGAAATTGATCAGGAACGAAAACCAGTTTGGATTACCAATACATACTCCAGACAATTGGTTCATAAATGGCGAAGCGAGGAACAGGCCATTTTAGTTGGAACTCAAACCGTAATTGACGACAATCCGAAACTAAACGTTAGAGACTGGTCTGGAAATAATCCGGTAAGAGTTGTTTTAGACCAAAATAATCGCATTTCAAAAGAGAGTTTTATTTTTGATGATAGTGTAAAAACTATCGTATTTACGAAATCTAAAATTAACTTTTCAGCAGAAAACACTACCTTTGAAGTAATCGATTTTAATCAAAATATTATACCGCAGGTTTTAGCTGTTTTACATCAAAACCAAATTCAGTCTATTATTATAGAAGGCGGCATGAAAACATTACAAGCTTTTATAGACCAGGATATCTGGGACGAAGCCCGTATTTTTATTGGAAAAACTATTTTTAGCAAAGGAACAAAAGCTCCGATTATACAAAAGAAAACCATAGCCAAAACCTACATTCAAAACGACGAATTAATATACGTTAGAAATCATGATTGATACTATAATTTTTGACTTTGGAGATATTTTTATCAATTTAGACAAACAGGCTACTATTTCGGGCTTGCAGAAACTAGGCATGACCGAATGGAATTCAGAATTGGATCGTTTGAATCTTTTATTTGAAACCGGAGATATTTCGCATGATGATTTTCTGGCAGGTTTTCAAAAACAACTTCCAAATGCTTCAATCGAAGAAATCCTGGAAGCGTGGAATGCTATTCTGGCAGACTTCCCTTTATACCGATTAGAGTTTCTTCAGATGCTTTCAAAAAAATACCGTTTGTTTTTATTGAGTAACACTGATTCGATTCATATAGAAACTTTCGAAACCAAAAGTGGCATTTCATTTTACAGTGATTTCTACCAATGTTTTGAAAAAGTTTATTTTTCTTTTGAAATTGGAAAACGAAAACCAAATGCTGATGTTTTTCAATACTTAATTAACAAACATGAGTTGTCGCCAAAACGCACTTTATTTATTGACGATAAAAAAGAAAACACAGATTCAGCTGCAGCTTTAGGTTTCAATGTATGGAATTTACAAGTGGGCCAGGAAGATGTTGTTGATTTATTTGATAAAAAAATACTTTAGCCACTTAACCTCAAAGTTCGCAAAGGTTTTATGCAAAGTTCGTCACAAAACTTTGCGAACTTAATAAAGCCAATTACGTACATACCAAAAAAATACTTTGCGTGCTTTGCGGTAAAATTAACTGTGGTAAAAAAATATAATTTAGAAATTTTACTTTTGGAATATAACGATACCTATCAAACCATAGCTTTTGAATCTGAAGAAGTCCTTTTTAAAGAAAAAGGAAGCAAGTTCTTTGGTTGTGCATTTCCTCTTTCAAATGAAGACGAAGTAAAACCAATTATTGAAAACCTAAAAAAACAACATCCTCACGCGGTTCATTATTGTTATGCTTATCAATTGGGTACTGCTCCAAAAATATCTTATCGTGCCAATGACGATGGAGAACCCAGCAACACAGCCGGCGCTCCTATTTATGGCCAAATTCAATCTTTTGGATTAACAAACGTTTTGGTAGTGGTAGTCAGAATTTTTGGTGGAGTCAAATTGGGAGTCGGCGGATTGATTGCCGCTTACAAAACTACTGCTCAAATGACACTTGAAGTTTGCGAAATTGTCGAAAAAACGATCGACGTACATTTTTTAATCTCTTTTGATTATAAAAATATGAATAAAGTGATGCGTGTCATCAAAGAAAAAAAACTGGAAATTACCTCTCAGGAAATGGAAATTGACGAAGATTCAGGACTTCCAATTGGCAAAATTATTACAAAAACGCGAAAAAAAAATGCCGAATCTGTATTCGACATTTTTGATTTAATGTTTGAAATCGACATCAAAATTATATAAATTGATACAAAAACGCACATCATTTTAACAATTATACAAGCGTTTTAAATAATTCCAAAATATAATCCGGAGGGGCAGTTGGACGACCTGATTTTAACGAAATAAATACTAAAATAAACACGGCCGTTGTTAATAACTCATTCGCTTCGTTATAGATCGCACAGTCGAATTCAATCTTGACAGATGATTGAGTTTTGAAAGTGGTATGAATCGTAAGGAGCTCATCATAACGCGCCGATTTTTTGTAATTTATTTGCATCGAAACAATTGGTAATCCAATTCCGCTTTCTTCCATACTTTTATACGAAATCCCTTTGTCTCTAAGCCATTCCACGCGTCCGATCTCAAAATATGGCACATAATTTCCGTGATAAACGACTCCCATTTGGTCTGTTTCAGAGTAACGAACACGCACTTGCGTTTGATGATTTTTCATTATTTATTGATTAAAAAAAATTAACTTACAAAA
This sequence comes from Flavobacterium sp. KH_001, assembly GCF_057840745.1. Classification (NCBI taxonomy): domain Bacteria; kingdom Pseudomonadati; phylum Bacteroidota; class Flavobacteriia; order Flavobacteriales; family Flavobacteriaceae; genus Flavobacterium; species Flavobacterium sp. KH_001. The sequence goes on from NZ_CM174520.1 coordinate 5,305,137, forward strand.
GTTCACTTACAACATTTTTTTATAAAATTAGACCCCAAAATATTTTTTTTTACAGAAATTTGTTCACATATTTGTTATCCCGAAATACGGAATAAAATTGCTCCCTTTTTATTAGGAGAATCTTTATCAATAATAAAAAATTTATCTGAATCT